>NZ_LHPI01000088.1 GCF_001274785.1 Vibrio hepatarius | reverse complement strand
GGTTTTCCGAGACGTCGGAAACCGGAAACATCGGAAAATCAATTGGAGAGATCACCATGGCAGTAAATGTAAACACTAACGTATCAGCAATGACAGCTCAGCGTCACCTAAACAACGCTAACAACGCACAACAAACGTCGATGGAACGCCTATCTTCTGGCTTCAAAATCAACAGTGCTAAAGATGACGCAGCGGGTCTACAAATCTCTAACCGTTTGAACGTTCAAAGTCGCGGTCTTGATGTGGCTGTACGTAACGCGAACGACGGTATTTCTATCGCACAGACTGCTGAAGGTGCGATGAACGAAACAACTAACATCCTACAACGTATGCG
>NZ_LHPI01000087.1 GCF_001274785.1 Vibrio hepatarius | reverse complement strand
CATAGGCTCGGCGTTGGCAATCGCAAGGTTCTTCGGATACAGCTCACCCATGATCATTTGCACGACCATCGCGACACCCAGGGTGACGATAGTGCCGATAGCGATACCGGACTCAAGGGATAAACCAAAATCTTGCAGTAGCACGCCCATTGATTCACCGACAAGAGGCTCGGCAACAAATCCCAGTACAAGGCCTGTTACGGTGATACCTAGCTGTGCGCCAGACAACATGAAGCTGGTTCGTTTAGTAACGGCGAGCGCGCGTTTTGCGGCTTCATCGCCCGTTGCTGCTAAGGTGGCGAGTTTGGCACGGTCAACGGCCATATAAGCAAACTCTTGGGCAACGAAATAACCGTTTGCCGCAATAAT
>NZ_LHPI01000086.1 GCF_001274785.1 Vibrio hepatarius | reverse complement strand
TGAGGAACGCATGCCTACCGTGCGTTCAAAGCTCTCGCCGTAGTTACCCACTTGTTTGATGACCTGGTAACTCCAGTCGTCATTCAGGCCAAGTCCTTTGCCTTTAGGCCCTGACAAACCGATTAGACGGAGAATGTCGGGGTCATTAGATGCCTTCATGTCGTCCACATTGTGTGAGGATACTCCCAGCTCTTCAGCTTGTATCATGGTGAATAACGTCCATTTCACAATATTGAACCACAGGTCATCGCCCTGGCG
>NZ_LHPI01000085.1 GCF_001274785.1 Vibrio hepatarius | reverse complement strand
GCTTAGAACGAGTAATGAATAGCTGGAAGCCACGAGCTTCTGGTGCTACACGGTATAGAAGACCACGTACACGGTCGCCTGGGCGGAAGTTTTCGCGTGGAAGTTGGTCATCACGTAGGATTCCCGCTTCTGCGTTGTTGCCTAGGTTTAGTTCCACAGTGTCACGGTTAACTTTCTTAACCACACCTGTCACTATCTCCCCTTCGTTATCTATGAACTGTTCTACGTTTTTCGCTCGCTCTGCTTCACGTACTTTCTGTCCGATTACTTGTTTCGCAGTTTGCTTCGTAATTCGGTCAAATGTTGCAGACTCGATTTCGTCATCACAGAAATCACCTAGCGCGATCGAGTCGCCGTCGTGGCGTACTGAACC
>NZ_LHPI01000084.1 GCF_001274785.1 Vibrio hepatarius | reverse complement strand
TACCTGAGCCGGACCGTCATTGTTACTCTTGATCTTCAACACCCAACCGTTAGCGATCAAGTGATTGCGAATGCTGGTGCCTGACACATGGTGATTTTTGAACAGATCGTCCATCTCACCGGTTTGCATCAGCTCAATAAAGCGCAATTGAATCGGACGTGTTTTGATCCAATCAAGGAATTGAGGCAGTTGCTGCGCGTTCATATCTTTAAGCAGAACGGTATTGACCTTCACCTGCTCAAAACCGGC
>NZ_LHPI01000083.1 GCF_001274785.1 Vibrio hepatarius | reverse complement strand
GCGGTCGCGGGTCTGGTCATGGTGTGGTGCGTGTTTGACTTGGCCGCCAAGCTCTTGAATGTGCAAACTGCACGTAATGCAGCGGTACTGTTGCTGATTACGCCCCAGTTTGTGATTCAAGCCAAAGCGGCACAAATCGATGCCATGGTCGCCTGCTGGATAACCGTGTCGATGTACGGACTGATTCGCCATTTCTTCGTGCAACCCAGCGCACGCTGGTACCTGTTCAGCTGGGCATGCATGGCCGTGGGTATTCTGACCAAAGGGGTCGGATTCCTGCCGGTTTTTGTCCTCATTCCTATCGCCGTGCTGCACCTCACCGGGCGGCAACGGTTCGAGCAACAACTGAAAGCCAAAGCCTTGCT
>NZ_LHPI01000082.1 GCF_001274785.1 Vibrio hepatarius | reverse complement strand
ATTATGGTGCCCGCAATTGCTGCAGGAAACACAGGACACTATTCACACCGGACTTGGGGCGTAGTGTTAACCTCGAACTCCCCGAAGCCTGTTCCCCGCGCACAATTAGGAAAACGTTCCCCAAGTGCGGTTGGTACGGCGTATTTTGTCCGTTGGTGGTTCAATAAAGTTTTCGAGCGCGGGGTTGCTTGGTTTTTCGTGAGCGTTATCCCGGTTGGCGTGCCCGCCGCAATTGCACTCGCTGCTGGCTTTCTGCAACAGCTATTACCTGATGCCGTTAACTCCGCCATCGTAGCCCACGTCATCACCG
>NZ_LHPI01000081.1 GCF_001274785.1 Vibrio hepatarius | reverse complement strand
GTAGGAGTGACCAGCTCCCCAGCCGACATCAGACTCCGCCCAGAACACGCCATCTTGCGGCATGTTATAGATAGTGTGCATCGAGTACTTCATTGCGACTGCGTGACCACCGTTATCGCGAACCACGCCTTTTGGCTTACCGGTAGTGCCAGAGGTATACAAGATATAGAGCGGATCCGTCTCCATCACAGGAACGCACGCGTGCGGCAATGCGTTGTCATTCGCTTGTTGCCA
>NZ_LHPI01000080.1 GCF_001274785.1 Vibrio hepatarius | reverse complement strand
CTAACGTTGCCGAAAACATGGTCCCTAAATCAGATCACTGTCTTTAAAAATGCGGTTAATACCAAAATTTTGAACGAAGCAAATCGCCGTTGGAAGGCGGAGATGGATAAGCGTGGCATGGAGATGAAGCCTGGACTTAACTTTGCGAGTTTCCAGCGTCACAGTGACATCCAAGACCAAATTAAAGCGCAGATGGGCGAGCGTTTCTACGTAGAGCCAATGTTGACAACCTGGAATAATAAAGCGTTCTATAACAATGTTATCATGGTAAACATTAACCGTGAACGCGATTACTGGTTGAACTATATGGAGTCCGCAGTCAGTCAGTTTGAAGATGGCGCACCTATGGCAGAAGACGGTAAGAATGCATTGCGTTCTATCATTGTACCGCCAATTTCGATG
>NZ_LHPI01000079.1 GCF_001274785.1 Vibrio hepatarius | reverse complement strand
TTCTTATCCATAGTGTTACCTTACTTCTTCTTAGCTTCTTTAGTACGCACAACTTCGTCGGCGTAACGAACACCTTTGCCTTTGTAAGGCTCAGGGCTACGGTAAGCGCGAATATCAGCAGCTACCTGACCAACCAACTGCTTATCAGTACCTGTTAGTACGATTTCAGTTTGAGTTGGACACTCAGCTTTGATACCTGCTGGTAGTTCGTGCTCAACTGGGTGAGAGAAGCCTAGAGTTAGTGCTACAGCGTTGCC
>NZ_LHPI01000078.1 GCF_001274785.1 Vibrio hepatarius | reverse complement strand
TGGCGGCTTAGGTGCTGCCATTTGTCGAAAACTGGCGCAGTCTGGCTACCGTGTTGTCCTGACTTACAACAGTAACAAACAGGCGGCGGAGGTTCTGCTCTCTGTGTTGCCGGGGGGCGGCCATCTTGCTTATTCGCTCAATTTTGAAGATTCGTCCGCCATCGTGAATCTGGCCGCTCAGGTCTCTGAAATCGGCGGCAAGCTGGACTTGTTAGTGAACTGTGCAGGTATGACCAAATTTGTTGCTCACACCGATCTGAATGGGTTGAGTG
>NZ_LHPI01000077.1 GCF_001274785.1 Vibrio hepatarius | reverse complement strand
TATACAATACGTGAGAAATGGCGTCGTTCTTTCATAACGGTCCTCTGAGTCTGATTCATTACACTATCAGAATAAAAGTAGTTGCTATGCGGAACTGTTCTCAATCTTTGTTATCGCAAAAATGCACATTTTCCCGTAATTCGAGCAATATACCAAAAGGCCGCTAATTTAAGCGGCCTTTGCATAGATTTCAAGCGTATTATTTTGTAATACGTTTGTATTTGATACGGTGTGGTTCCGCTGCTTCTGGACCGAGTGTCTTCTTCAGCCAGTCCATGTACTCAGTGTAGTTGCCTTCGTAGAAGTTCACCTGACCTTCATCGCGGTAATCGATGATGTGCGTTGCG
>NZ_LHPI01000076.1 GCF_001274785.1 Vibrio hepatarius | reverse complement strand
CCGCTCCGCCACTCTTTAAAAAAGCCCAGTCGAAAGACTGGGCTTTTTTACGTTTAAAGATAATGTTGTTCGCCATTCGGTCGAATGAGCCCCGCAAGATCGACAGCCCGGCCGTTCCACCACTTATGCGAAGCCTGAATTGCAAGATTTGGGCTTTCTTGCATTTGGAATTTATCGGTTCGCCCTAAGGTCAAAGGGCTATCGACGGTAGCCATTTCACAACTAATTCAAAAGTTCCACTTATCAAGAAACTTTGTCAGTGATGGCGAAGCTTTTTGACTTTTGGGGTAGCGTGTTCATCCTTGTTGAATCA
>NZ_LHPI01000075.1 GCF_001274785.1 Vibrio hepatarius | reverse complement strand
TATGGTATCTGCGCCTTGGCCTTGCTCGGCATTAACTGCATTAGCAGATGTCGTAGTGCCTTGGTCACCGTTACCAGCAGGTGCGTTATCACCATTCGAGCTCGGTTTAGTATCTGCGCCTTGACCTTGCGCGGCATTACCAGCATTAGCAGGTGTTGTCGCGCCTTGGTCACCGTTACCGACGGGTGCGTTATCACCATTCGAGCTTGTGTCTGGTATCTGCGCCGTGACCTTGCGCGGCCTTACCA
>NZ_LHPI01000074.1 GCF_001274785.1 Vibrio hepatarius | reverse complement strand
GAATTACTCCACCACCTCTTCTTCATCTTGCTGATAAATAAGGTGCTTATATTGGTCATTGCGTCTTTTGATTTGGACAATCTCAATATCATGAAAAAGTGAACGTATGTGGTTTAGTAGCTCTTCTTTTTCTTGTTGATTCGAAGTAAATATCAACCCTTTGTATTGCATTTGCCCTTTCCCTGGGACAGTAAAAGAGAGCACGTAATCATTGATTAGATTAAAGAGAATACTTCTTTCATCCATGAACACGTATGATTTATCAACGGTTGGCTGGAAATTGGTCATCCTAAATGCCATCAACGCAAGCGCTCCTGCCCCTACAAAGGCCAGTGGTCCAAGTACAAAGACAGCAATAATACACACCGCAACCCCCACCCAAGCTAAGTCGCGAGCGATCTTGTAAGCTACCTCTGGGATCATATCTTGCTTGGTGTAATGAACACCCAATGAAGTTAAGTGGTAACAGCGATGTTTATCGGGAAAAAAAAGATACCTTGCTGCAAAAATCATCAAAGTCGCTATTACCAAGAAAACCCAAAACATAGAAGAACTAGTAGTCATACCTGTAACATACCAGATAAACCCAAAAGGAAAAGCTGATGAAATTATCGCACCCCCCCACTTTGCTAAGTTCTCGTGTTTTAGACCTGCGCCTTTATACTCCCAAGAATAGATGATTTTAGCGCCATAAAGCAGGGCTTTAAGTGACTCTATTGATTCTTTATTGGTCATTGTTTGTTACCTA
>NZ_LHPI01000073.1 GCF_001274785.1 Vibrio hepatarius | reverse complement strand
GTCGAATGCAACGGGTTCTTCAGCCGCAACGTCCGGTTGCTCAGCGACTGCTTCTAAAGGTTCTTGCTCATTTTCCGTCTCTGAGGCATCCGATTCTTCATCCACCAGCCAATCGTCGTCTTGTGGAACACCAAACTCATTCGCAATCGCATCTGGCTTAGCTACGTCTTCAACATTTGATTTTGGCGCTTCATTTTGCGCCTGCGTTGCTAACGTATCCTCTTCAACGATCTCATGCTCTTCGGCGACTTCAGGCTGTGCTTCAATATCTTGATGTGATGATTTTGCTTCATCGTCCGCTTGTGAACGTGGTTCAGAATCGCCCATCAATGCGTTGGCATCAGGCTCAGCTACTTGAGATTGAGTCGATGTCAATTCACTGTCTTCAAGCGGTGAATTGTCAGTTTCAGCAGTTTGAAGTTCTGGCTGTTGTTCTGCTTCTGGAGATTCTACCGCCGCGATCGCGTCGCTCAGCCAATCCTCTTCATTTTCATCTTCTTGAGCAGACGGCGCTTCAGCGACCTCGGTTTCTGTTGGAGCTGGCGCTTCGCTTTGCTCCGTTGACACCTCATCGGTATCGTCCGCATGCAACGACTCGACTTCTTCAATCGCTGAAGTAAGCCAGTCATCTTCGTCGGTGTCTGCTTCTGCTTCTGCTTC
>NZ_LHPI01000072.1 GCF_001274785.1 Vibrio hepatarius | reverse complement strand
GATATCGATTTCTGCTGTTAAAGGTAGTGTCTTGGTAATATTCGCTGTTCATAAGTATTTAATTGATTTCTGCAAATATATCTAATTCAGGACCTGTTTCAGGCTTGCCTTGTTGTTTGTTTCTGATTGCTTCGAGTGCCGCTTTATATTCTTCTTCACTCATATCGCGCCAGTATCGTGGGTTTCGACCAGTTTTCTTATCATACTCTGCGGTAACAGGGTCGAGGTGTCGAGACTCTTCAAGAATAAGGCAGTCTGGTAAAGGTTGAGATATGTCCATGTAACATAGGATCATGTTCCAGATGCGATAATATTCTGAAACCGATTCATTCGGTGTCGCTAGTAAACTCA
>NZ_LHPI01000071.1 GCF_001274785.1 Vibrio hepatarius | reverse complement strand
TAAACACAGTATTGCAAGGACGCGGAACATGCCTCATGTGGCGGCCAGGACGGCCAGCCGGGATCGGGATACTGGTCGTTACCAGAGCCACCGACCCGAGCAAACCCTTCTCTATCAGATCGTTGACGAGTATTACCCGGCATTCGCTGCGCTTATGGCAGAGCAGGGAAAGGAATTGCCGGGCTATGTGCAACGGGAATTTGAAGAATTTCTCCAATGCGGGCGGCTGGAGCATGGCTTTCTACGGGTTCGCTGCGAGTCTTGCCACGCCGAGCACCTGGTCGCTTTCAGCTGTAAGCGTCGCGGTTTCTGCCCGAGCTGTGGGGCGCGGCGGATGGCCGAAAGTGCCGCCTTGCTGGTTGATGAAGTACTGCCTGAACAACCCATGCGTCAGTGGGTGTTGAGCTTCCCGTTTCAGCTGCGTTTCCTGTTTG
>NZ_LHPI01000070.1 GCF_001274785.1 Vibrio hepatarius | reverse complement strand
CTCTCTAGGGCATCGTTGGCCATGCGCACCACATGGAACTTATCGACCACGATACGGGCCTGGGGCAGCACAGCCTTGACCGCTGCCCGGTAGGGGTTCCACATGTCCATGCTGACGATCTCGACCTTCTGCCGGTCTTTCAGCTTCATCAGGTAGTTGGTCACCACGTCCTGGCGGCGGGTGGCCAGCAGGTCGAGCAGGGTTCGCTCCTCAATGTTGGTCAGAATGCAGCGGTAGCGCTTGTTCAGGTATAGCTCGTCAATGCCCAGGATGCGGGGCGTCTCGAAGCGGTGCCAGCGCCCCAGGAACTCGGCGCGGGCGTTGAAGATGTCGCGCACCGTCTTCTCGTCCAGGCCGGTCTGTGCCGCCACAAAGGTGTAGGGGTGGTTGAAGGATTCCTTCTCCACGTACTCATGCAGCCGCAGTGTCATACGGAATCCGTCCACCATCTCCGGTAGCT
>NZ_LHPI01000069.1 GCF_001274785.1 Vibrio hepatarius | reverse complement strand
CGTTTATTCTTCCTATACGTTGTCGGCAGCGGGCCAAAAAGGAATACGTCCATGCCCATCGAGGTGAAACCGGCTGTGAGCGCGGGTTCAAGCATATAGCCCGACAGGCGCGTATCCTTGCCGATCACGACACGATGGCGGTGGTCACCGCGACGAAAGACACGGCCAGCCGCCATGCCGACGCGCAAGGCGGTTTCCGCCGTCATCGCGCCTTCGTTGGCTTTGCCACGAATACCGTCTGTGCCGAAATATTTGCGCACCATAAGGTCGATTATCCTGTCGTCGGGTCGCCCTCAAAGGGGACATGCCTGCTGAACCGCGAATATAGAGAAATATCC
>NZ_LHPI01000068.1 GCF_001274785.1 Vibrio hepatarius | reverse complement strand
ATCTACTCGACTTACGAGTCGAACGAAACTTTATACGCAAAGCTAAAAACGCATAACGAAGGTTATGATTTAGTTGTGCCTTCAACGTACTTTGTTGCAAAGATGCGTGATGAAGGCATGCTACAAAAGATCGACAAATCAAAGCTAAGTAACTTTGACAACCTCGACAAAAACTACTTAGACAAGCCATTCGATCCAAACAATGACTACTCTATTCCTCACGTTGTCGCTATCACAGGTCTAGCGGTGAATACAGACATGTATGATCCAAATGACTTCCAAAGCTGGGCGGATTTATGGAACCCAGAGCTTGAAGGTCAGTTGATGCTGATGGATGACACGCGCGAAGTGTTCCATATTGCCCTACGCAAACTCGGTTACTCGGGTAACTCTACCGATCCTAAACAGATTGATGAAGCGTATGCAGAGCTACAAAAACTGATGCCAAACGTATTGGTGTTTAACTCTGACAACCCAGGCGCACCGTACATGTCTGGTGAAGTCGGCGTTGGTATGCTTTGGAATGGCAGCGCAGCTGCGGCGCAAAAAGAAGGTCTGAACCTTAAACTGGTTTTCCCTAAAGAAGGCGGCATCGGTTGGGTTGATAACTTTGCTATCTCGTCAGGCGCGAAAAACGTCGATGCTGCGCACAAGATGATCGACTTCTTGCTACGCCCTGAAATTGCAGAGCAGATTTCAGCAGATACCGGTTACTTAACGGCGGTAGCGGAATCGAACGCGAAGTTTAAAGACGTTGCGCCGCTGTTCCCTTCTCAAGAAGACCTTGACCGTGTTGAATGGCAAGACGCTGTTGGCGACTTAACAGTTAGATATGAAGAATATTTCTTAAAACTGAAAGCCGGCCAATAATCTCTTGCTTTTACTTTAAAATAGGCAGCATTCGCTGCCTATTTTGTTTATTGACTGATATACTTTCTTTTTTTGTATAGTTTGTCTTTCGACAAGCACTTAACCCACTGCTTAATCAGAACATTTCGTCCCGATTGACGCTCTGATGGCTAGGCAAAAACAAAAACGGAAAAGTAATGAAAAGTAAATTCTATGCAAGCGCACTGTGCGCAGCGGCACTAACCGCTTCTCCTGCAATGGCTGCTGATCAAGAACTCTACTTCTACAACTGGTCTGAATACATTCCTAACGAAATTCTTGAAGACTTTACCAAAGAGACAGGCATCAAAGTTATCTACTCGACTTACGAGTC
>NZ_LHPI01000067.1 GCF_001274785.1 Vibrio hepatarius | reverse complement strand
TGCTCTAATTAAAGAGACTTCAATAATGGTGCGGAAGGAGAGACTTGAACTCTCACACCTTGCGGCGCCAGAACCTAAATCTGGTGCGTCTACCAATTCCGCCACTTCCGCATCAATTTGTATTCATATCGCTAATTGGTAAAAGCGTTATGAAGTTGTATGGCAGGCTACTTAGAGCCGAACCAAGGACAATAGACGAGGCATCAAATGATGTTATCCACTGAACCTTTAAATAATGGCAGGGCTACCTGGATTCGAACCAGGGAATGGCGGCATCAAAAGCCGCTGCCTTACCGCTTGGCGATAGCCCTACAGGGTTATTCTTTCTTATGAAAGAATGGTGCGGAAGGAGAGACTTGAACTCTCACACCTTGCGGCGCCAGAACCTAAATCTGGTGCGTCTACCAATTCCGCCACTTCCGCAAACCGTGATCAATCAGATAATTGGTAAAATCTAACTGATGTTGTATATGGCAGGCTACTTGGAGCCTAACCAGGGACAATAGACGAGGCATCAAAAGATGTTATCCACTGTACCTATCAATAATGGCAGGTCTACCTGGATTCGAACCAGGGAATGGCGGCATCAAAAGCCGCTGCCTTACCGCTTGGCGATAGACCTGCAGTTGCTCTAATTAAAGAGACTTCAATAATGGTGCGGAAGGAGAGACTTGAACTCTCACACCTTGCGGCGCCAGAACCTAAATCTGGTGCGTCTACCAATTC
>NZ_LHPI01000066.1 GCF_001274785.1 Vibrio hepatarius | reverse complement strand
CTCAATAACGTGATCGAGGCCGATCACGGAAAGCTCAAGATACTGATCAAGCCGGTGCGCGGTTTCAAATCGATCCCCACGGCCTATGCCACGATCAAGGGATTCGAAGTCATGCGAGCCCTGCGCAAAGGACAGGCTCGCCCCTGGTGCCTGCAGCCCGGCATCAGGGGCGAGGTGCGCCTTGTGGAGAGAGCTTTTGGCATTGGGCCCTCGGCGCTGACGGAGGCCATGGGCATGCTCAACCACCATTTCGCAGCAGCCGCCTGATCGGCGCAGAGCGACAGCCTACCTCTGACTGCCGCCAATCTTTGCAACAGAGCCTCCGTCGCCATGCTCACCTCGCTTTGGTGCACACGAGTATTGAGCATAGTCGAGATTGGTGCAGATCACTTCTGATATTGAAC
>NZ_LHPI01000065.1 GCF_001274785.1 Vibrio hepatarius | reverse complement strand
CGATACTGGCGCGATATGAGTGAAGAAGAATATAAAGCGGCACTCGAAGCAATCAGAAACAAACAACAAGGCAAGCCTGAAACAGGCCCTGAATTAGATATATTTTCAGAAGCTGTATAGATTTACATGATGGAAAAACAGACACCTCAAATGGCTTACAACTCAGAACAGTTTGAACTTCAGGCTCCAAAGCCTCCTCAAGGCTTTCTGCGCCAAGTATTGTCTAAAGGTCAAAGCTTCGGTTTTACTAAAGCAAACACCAGTATTGCGACGTCATTAGCGAAAGAAACTAAACCATCTTCAATGAAGACATTAGAAAGAAATCGCGATAAGACAATGTATTGGAATGAAAAGACACTAACTTGTGAAACATTATCCAACTGGTCTCAGTTTTATTTATTTATCGCGGGGATGGCTAAAACAGTGATGCTGTTTTTCTTACCACTCTTTTATCTATTGGAATTGGCTGCGCTTATTTTTGGCGAAGGAGGTTGGGAACTAAGAGGTCCCTTTTTCTATGACCTAACACTTTATGGTTTGTTGCCCTGCTTACTTATCTATGGGCATTTTAAGCTGGTTGATAGAGGGTATTTGTTCTTAGCACCTTTCTTAAAAAGTAAAATACTTTTCGAGCTGAATAGACAAACTGGTATGGTCACTTTGTTTAAAAAGGGCAATAGAAAGCGTTTTGAGCATCCATTTATCGAGTTTGATTGTGTTCTTATCTCTGCACCTTCTCCGCAAGGGCATCTTAATTACAATTTAGTACTCATTCATCGCTATCATGAATACTCTGTTGGTGTTCCTCTGCATAATTTCGTCGATACCAATCAGACTGTGTCTGAATATCATCGGCTATGGAATATGATCCAAAGGTATATGGACGTTAGCCAGCCAATGCCAGATATTATGATTCTCGAACCAGCTCGAGAGAAAGATCCAACCACGGTTGCGTATGATAAATCTACTCATCGTGACCCTAGATATTGGCGTGATATGACAGATGAACAGTTTGAAAAAGAGATGAAACAACTCGAAGAAAAACAACGTTCACAGCCGGCTACTGGGCCGGAATTAAACATTTTTCAGAAGTAAGTTAGCTGATTGATATGAATGTTAATTATTACCAAGACACAGCCTTTAACAGCAAAAAACGATACCATTTATCACCAGAAAGTGGCGATAACAATCTACTTAAGAAGTCTCTAAAGTTAGGTTCTCAAAAACTGCCTTTCAGTAATCCTATTAATGAAATTAGCACCAGAGTAGATATTGAAAATAAACCTAGTTTGATGGAGAAATTACGCGAAACAAAACCAAAGCTTGAACCATTTTGGGATCACGAAAAACTAATAGTTGAGAGATCAAGTAAGTGGTTCCGATTGTACTACTTCTTATCCGCCTTAGGGAAAGGCTTGATAGCTATCGCTTTACCACTATTCACGTTAGTGTGTTTGCTTTTGGGAGTACTTAATGAAGAAGTATTTACATTAGTTTTCTTTCCAGCCTTACAGTGGATATTTCTTCCAGCCGCACTATTATGGTTACAAGTCATGTTAATGGATCGCGGTTACTGGACACCAACCTGGATTATGACCTCAAAAAAGGTGTTTACGCTTAACCGCAAAACAGGCATGGTCACCCTATATAAAGGCAATGGCAAAGTACGTTACTCTCACCCTATAGTTGAATTCGATTGCGTCTTAGTGAGTATGCCAAGTCACCAAGGATTGATGAATTACAACCTAATGTTGGCACATAGATATAGCGGCTCCATGCATGGTATTCCGCTGAGCACACTTGCAACACCGAATGAATCAGTATCTGAATATTATCGCATCTGGAACATGATCCTATGTTACATGGACGTATCTCAACCTTTACCAGACTGCCTTATTCTTGAAGAGTCTCGACACCTCGACCCTGTTACCGCAGAGTATGATAGGAAAACTGGTCGAAACCCTCGATACTGGCGCGATATGAGTGAAGAAGAATATAAAGCGACACTCGAAGCAATCAGAAACAAACAACAAGGCAAGCCTGAAACAGGCCCTGAACTAAACATATTTTCACAAGTGAGCTAAATATTAAGATGTGCAGAAAATATAATAAATACACTGCTTTTAACAGTGAAAAACGATATCGAATAATTACTGCAAGCACTAAATAATGACGAACACGGAAATGATAGAGTCACTTAAAGCTCTGCTTTATGACGCTGAAGTCAAGTATTCTTGGGAGCAAAAAGGGTCAGTAGTAATTAGTAGATATGGTCATCTTATAAGTTGGGGTGTATCGATATTTTTGAGCTATTCAATATTCAGTTTTTTTTGGTTTGTTCTTGATGGTTTTACTGTCGATACACCTGAGTTTTGGGCTATGTTCGTATTTATGACGATGATGATGTTGGTCTCAAGGTATTTATATTTCCCCGATAACCATCGCTGTTACCACTTAACTTCATTGGGTATTCATTATACCGAGCAAGATATGATCCCAGAGGTGGCTTACAAAATCGTTCGTGGCTTTGCGTGGGTGGGGATTGCGGTGTGTATTATTTCTGTCTTTGTACTTGGTCCTCTGGCCTTTGTAGGGGCAGGAGCGTTTGCGTTGATGTCATTTAGAATGACCAATTTTCAGCCAACTGTTGACAAGTCATATGTATTAATGGGTGGAAGAAGTATTCTCTTTAATCTAATCAATGATAATGTGCTCTCTTTTACTGTCCCAGAAAAAGGGCAAATGCAATACAAAGGGTTGATATTTACTTCGAATCAACAAGAAAAAGAAGAGCTACTAAACCACATACGTTCACTTTTTCACGATATTGAGGTTGTCCAAATCAAAAGACGCAATGACCAATACAAGCATCCCATTTATCAGCAAGATGAAGGAGAGGTGGTGGAGTAATTCTG
>NZ_LHPI01000064.1 GCF_001274785.1 Vibrio hepatarius | reverse complement strand
ACAAGGCAAGCCTGAAACAGGTCCTGAATTAGATATATTTGCAGAAATCAATTAAATACTTATGAACAGCGAATATTACCAAGACACTACCTTTAACAGCAGAAATCGATATCATTTATCACCAGAAAGTGGCGATAATAATCTACTTACGAAATTTCTAAAGTCAGGCTCGCGAAAATTGCCTTTCAGTACTCCAACGAATGAAATTAGCACCAGAGTAGATACGGAAAATAAACCTGGGTTAATAGAAAGACTACGTAAAATAAAGCCAGAGCTTGAACCATTTTGGCATCATGAAGAGCTAGCCATCGAAAAGCCAAGCAATTACTTCCAAATATACCATCTCATATCAGTACTAGGTAAAGGAGCTATATTGATTATCCTTCCTTTATATTTGTTCGTATGTATTTTTTTTGGGTTGGTCTCTGAATCAAGTTTTATCGTCGGCTTTAACGAAGTGTTCTTACCATTTTTAAAATGGTTATTTATTCCCGCAGCTCTGCTTTGGTTACAAGCCGTACTAATTGATCGCGGTTATTGGACACCAACCTGGATAATGACTTCAAAAAAGGTGTTTACGCTTAATCGCAAAACAGGGATGGTTACTCTTTATAAAGGTAACGGTAAGGTACGTTACTCTCACCCATTAGTTGAATTTGATTGCGTACTAGTGAGCACGCCAAGCCAACAAGGATTGATGAACTACAGCCTAATGTTGGCACATCGATATAACGGCTCTACGCATGGTATCCCATTGAGTTTACTAGCGACACCGA
>NZ_LHPI01000063.1 GCF_001274785.1 Vibrio hepatarius | reverse complement strand
GGCCAACGATGCCCTAGAGAGAGTGCGCAAGGGCCTCAGAAAGGAGCTGAAACCGTCCCAGAGCCGGACTCTCAAGGGAGACCGGAAAATCCTGCTGAAACGCGCTCACGAAGTCTCAGACCGGGAGCGCCTCATCATGGAGACCTGGACAGGCGCGTTCCCGCAACTGCTGGCCGCCTACGAGCACAAGGAGCGCTTCTACGGCATCTGGGACGCCACCACACGGCTCCAGGCAGAAGCCGCCCTGGACGAGTGGATAGCCACCATCCCGAAGGGCCAAAAGGAAGTCTGGAGCGATCTGGTCAGGGCAGTGGGAAACTGGCGCGAAGAGACCATGACCTACTTCGAGACGGACATGCCCGTCACCAACGCTTACACGGAGTCCATCAACCGACTGGCCAAGGACAAGAACCGTGAAGGGCGCGGTTACTCCTTCGAGGTGATGCGGGCACGAATGCTCTACACCACGAAGCACAAGAAGAAGGCACCGACTGCGAAGGTCTCTCCTTTCTACAAGAAAACCATCGGTTACGGACTGCCGGACTTCGCAGAGGAACTCAACTACGGAGTGGATCTATCAACCATCTGAGGGTGGTATCAGATTGATGGGGTGAAGGTGCCCCATCAACCATTAAATCCGTATACCCAAAATAATAAAAGCAGACTTGACCTGATAGTTTGGCTGTGAGCAATTATGTGCTTAGTGCATCTAACGCCGGAGTTAAGCCGCCGCGCGTAGCGCGGTCGGCTTGAACGAATTGTTAGACATCATTTACCAACTGACTTGATGATCTCGCCTTTCACAAAGCGAATAAATTCTTCCAAGTGATCTGCGCGTGAGGCCAAGTGATCTTCTTTTTGTCCCAGATAAGCTTGCTTAGCTTCAAGTAAGACGGGCTGATACTGGGCAGGTAGGCGTTTTATTGCCCAGTCGGCAGCGACATCCTTCGGCGCGATTTTGCCGGTTATTGCGCTGTACCAAATGCGGGACAACGTAAGCACTACATTTCGCTCATCGCCGGCCCAGTCGGGCTGCGAGTTCCATAGCTTCAAGGTTTCCCTCAGCGCCTCGAATAGATCCTGTTCAGGAACCGGGTCAAAGAATTCCTCCGCTGCCGGACCTACCAAGGCAACGCTATGTTCTCTTGCTTTTGTAAGCAGGATAGCTAGATCAATGTCGATCATGGCTGGCTCGAAGATACCCGCAAGAATGTCATTGCGCTGCCATTCTCCAAATTGCAGCTCGCGCTTAGCCGGATAACGCCACGGGATGATGTCGTCATGCACGACAAGGGTGACTTCTATAGCGCGGAGCGTCTCGCTCTCGCCAGGGAAAGCCGAAGCCTCCATAAGGTCATTGAGCAATGCTCGCCGCGTCGTTTCATCAAGCTTTACGGCCACAGTAACCAACAAATCAATATCGCTGTATGGCTTCAGGCCGCCATCCACTGCGGAGCCGTACAAATGCACGGCCAGCAACGTTGATTCCAGATGGCGCTCAATGACGCTTAGCACCTCTGATAGTTGGTTCGAAATTTCGATGGTCACCGCTACCCTCATGATGTCTAACGCGCTGATCACCGGCGGTTGAAAACCGTCCGGTGGATTCGCAGGTTATGCTCCCTCATTTTCATTTCCGGTTTCCTATAGGGCAACTAGGCTGTCCTTGCCGGCGCTTGGAACACAGACGATGGCATCAAATGCCTCGCTCAATTTCGTTTTTACAGAGGCGCTTTGAGACCGCATTCGCTTTGCTTCCATGGGGGCATCTGTCAATGTCAGACATGAATTCTCCGTACCACAGGCGTCGATGACATACTGTTCCATACTATCCTCACGGATTGCATCGGCAGGCGTGGTCACAACAGAGAATCCAAGAGGACTGTCGGGCGATGGGAAATGCATTTCCGGCACGGTGGGTCCAAGATGGGTGAATGCAATCGCACGGTAATTCACCCTCTCTGCGAGGTGCTGCCCCATGGGAACAGCCGTAAGCTCGCCTGAAAAGGAGACTGGGGTTTTTTGTAAATGATTGTTGTGCGCCAGCAGAATTATCTTCACATCCGGATTCGCTCGAACCATTCCATCTACTACGCCCGCCATATACGAGTCACGTACGGAAGTATCTCCCTCAAGAGAGGTACCATCGAAGAAAGTTTTCATTATACGCAAGGTTTCCAACGTATACTCTATCGATTCTATTCGATCAGAGGCTTTTCGGAACAAATCGCTGTTGACGTGTTTTTTCAGTACAGGGGCAAGCGACGCCAAGCGGAGCTTCAATCTGGTTACCCCTGAGATAGCTTTCTCCTGCCGAGCCGTTTCTAGCTCCCCCCATTTTGCCGATGAAATAACCGCCGACTGGCCATCAATGGACGCCAACAAGTGAGTCAGCATATCAACGTGCGGTTTCATGAGGTGATCGATGAGCTGGATAATTTCGGCCAATTGCGCTAGGTCGTCCCTTGGGTTCAGGGTGTTGGGTAAGTCGATTCCGACTAACTGCAGTTTTCTTCCTGATTCGCGGAGATATGATTTCAGCCAGATCAGCACTGAGCCATACACAGAAAAGGTCAGGGTATCCGAAAATCGCTCAAGTTCATGAGCACCGGCTGTTGAGTTGAGCCATTCAGATAACCGGGATGCCTGAATCGCCCCACATTCCAAACCAATCGCATTAAAATCATGCCTTTCGACCAAATAGCGGATAAGACTTGCTCTAGCCAGTGAAAACTCCGCGACAAAATGAGCGCCCTCGCCAATGCCGACAATTCGGGCGCCCTCAATTACGGAAGTAAGAATCTCAAACTCATTGAAGTCCAGATTTTGAGGCTGTAAAAGTGTTCTGGTCGTTCTCCACGTCATTATTTTACCTTTGCGTTTATTACTTTAATCGCCATACGTTCGCTTCGCCAACAACCCGGGTCACAGCATAACGCCGAGTTCAGCGGCAGTTTTTAAGTTGTGGTTTTATGGAATATTTTTGCGCAGCAAAACCATAAAACCACAACTTAAAAACTGTCCAAGGAGCGGAGCGACTGGTGCTGCAACGACTTGTTAGCCTTTTTTCCAAATTTGATATGTATAATTTATATTAGACACAAAAAACTGTTCAAAAACCAAGTTGAAACCTTCAGGTAATATAGGGAATTTAATATCACCTTCAACCTCAACATGAATAGTAGATAGATGAATTATATCTGCTTTTTCAATAAGGCTTTCATAGATTTGCCCCCCACCCGAAATATATACATGATCTGTAATTTTAGATAGTTCTTGCAAAGCATTTTCTATTGAAGGAAAAACCAAGACGTTTTCATTTGACCCTGAAATTCCATTCTTTGACACTACTGCATATTTGCGATTTGGAAGAACTCCCATAGAGTCAAATGTTTTCCTTCCAACAAGAAGCCACTGATTGTATGTGAGCGCCTTAAAGATTAGCTGCTCACCTTTTGCTGACCACGGAATATCAGGACCACTACCGATTACGCCATTTTCTGACACTGCAGAAATCAATGAAATTTTCAATTTAACTCCCGATATGGCTAACTTTGTTTTAGGGCGACTGCCCTGCTGCGTAACATCGTTGCT
>NZ_LHPI01000062.1 GCF_001274785.1 Vibrio hepatarius | reverse complement strand
ATGTCCGCCACCTTCACGCTGCTTGTCGTGTCTGTGTCTTCTGACAGACCCTGGCTCACATTCGACAGCGCTACCGTCGGCGCTTCGTTTACGTCGGTGACCGCGATGCTCGCGCTCGCCGTGTCGTCCGGCGTGCCGCCAACCGTCGCATCGTCTACCGATACGCTCACATCCAGCTGGCCGTTGGTTTCGTGATCCAACGTCTCACCCGCTTTCAGGTGCAGCTCGTAGCTGCCGTTGTTGTCGACTATCTCGAACTTGTCTGCATCCGCTCCGCTCAGCGTCAGCTCATTCGTGCCCAGCGCATCGTCGCTCACGGTGATGTCCGCCACCTTCACGCTGCTTGTCGTGTCTGTGTCTTCTGACAGACCCTGGCTCACATTCGACAGCGCTACCGTCGGCGCTTCGTTTACGTCGGTGACCGCGATGCTCGCGCTCGCCGGGTCGTCCGGCGTGCCGCAAACGGTCGGTTCGTCTACCGATACGCTCACATTCACCAGA
>NZ_LHPI01000061.1 GCF_001274785.1 Vibrio hepatarius | reverse complement strand
TGAAGTACTGCCTGAACAACCCATGCGTCAGTGGGTGTTGAGCTTCCCGTTTCAGCTGCGTTTCCTGTTTGGGGTCGTTTGCGGGAAGGGGCGGAATCCTACGCTAAGGCTTTGGCCAGCGATATTCTCCGGTGAGATTGATGTGTTCCCAGGGGATAGGAGAAGTCGCTTGATATCTAGTATGACGTCTGTCGCACCTGCTTGATCGCGGCCGCGATAGCTAGATCGCGTTGCTCCTCTTCTCCATCCGCGTTCCAAGCTGCGGAAAGGCACCCATAAGCGTACGCCTGGTCGAGCAGGCGACGCGGATCGACGTCCAGCGCACGAGAGAATGCGTCCGCCATCTGTGCAATGCGTCTAGGATCGAGACAAAGGTCGTCTCTGTCAGCCGGATCGTAGAACATATTGGCGGCGCCAAAGCCCACTTCACCGACCAGACCGACGGGATCTATCACCAGCCAGCCGCGACTGGAGAACATGATGTTTTCATGATGCAGATCGCCATGTAGCCCACGCAGTTCCGAGGCATTGCTCATCATTTGATCGGCTATAATCGCCGCGTGGACGTAGTCAGTTTGACAACCTGCGTTTTGATCATCGCGCGCCCGCTGAAACAAAGCTGCAAAGCGATCCCGGATCGGGAGAAGGGCAGAAGGCAGGGGTTCCTCAGATGCGGCATACAGCTTCGCCATTAGTTCCGCTGCAATTTCGGTCGCCTGGTAGTCGCCGTGCTCGGCAACGATGTGAGAGAGCATTCGCTCCCCGGCATATTCGAGCAACATCAGATTGTTCTCACGACCGAGCAACCGGACTGCTCCCCTCCCATTGCGCCATACCAGATAGTCGGCCCCGCGCAGTTCATCAGCAATGTCTTCTATAGGTTTCAATCCCTTGACGATTGCAGGAGTCCCGTCTGGCAATGAAACTTTCCAAACGAGGCTGGAAAAGGTGTCCGCAATGAGAACAGGTTGCGAAACGTGCCAATGAGCAGGAAAAACAGGCGGCATGAACATCAACCCCAAGTCAGAGGGTCCAATCGCAGATAGAAGGCAAGGCGTTCGCGGTCGGGGGCTTCGATCCCCAATACATTGAATAGGACAGCGAAGGCGCGCTCTGCTTCATCTGGCGCTGCCCAGTTCTCTTCGGCGTTAGCAATCATGAGTGCCAAATCGGCATAGCGATCTGCTGTTCCGAGCCGCCCAAGGTCGATCAGACCCGTGCATTGAAGAGTTTTAGGGTCCACCATGAAGTTCGGCATGCAGGGATCACCATGGCAAACAACCATATCGGTGCGCTCTTGGTCGAGCCGCACCGGTAGCTCTCGTTCGACACGAGCCAAAAGATCGAGCTGCGGCGTACTCTTGTCCTCGTCCGGTAAGAAGTCGGGATTGACGGCATTGCGGGACACCACATCAACGGCGCGTCCGAACATTCGCGACAGCCTGCGCTCAAACGGACATTGATCAACCGATAGGCTGTGAACAGCGCCAAGTTGCTGCCCCATTGACGGCCACGCTTTGAGCAAATCCGCTCCAGACAGATCAGCCGCCGGTACTCCCGGAATTGCCGTTATCACCAAGCATGCACCCTCCTGTTCCTCCTGCCAGTTGATGACCTCGGGGCAAGCCACACCTCGACCTTTGAGCCAAATGAGGCGGTCACGCTCTCCAGCGAGCTCACCGCGGCGGGAAGCAGGTGCGATTTTCGCGAAGGCATGCCCGTCACCACGTCGAAAAACAAAATCACCAGATTCTCCGCCTCTGACAGGCAACCAGTCAGAATGCGATTCACCAAAAAAAATATTAGTTCGATTCAATGGAGGTTCCTTCAGTTTTCTGATGAAGCGCGAATATAGAGAAATATCC
>NZ_LHPI01000060.1 GCF_001274785.1 Vibrio hepatarius | reverse complement strand
TCGAAGATCTTAGCAACAACACCAGCACCTACTGTACGGCCACCTTCACGGATCGCGAAACGTAGACCTTCGTCCATCGCGATTGGTGCGATTAGCTCAACAGTCATCTTGATGTTGTCGCCTGGCATTACCATTTCTACGCCTTCTGGTAGCTCGATGTTACCAGTTACGTCAGTTGTACGGAAGTAGAACTGTGGACGGTAGCCTTTGAAGAATGGAGTGTGACGACCACCTTCATCTTTAGACAGTACGTATACTTCTGATTCGAACTTAGTGTGTGGAGTGATTGAACCAGGCTTAGCTAGTACTTGACCACGTTCAACTTCATCACGCTTAGTACCACGTAGAAGTGCACCAACGTTCTCACCCGCACGACCTTCGTCTAGAAGCTTACGGAACATTTCAACACCAGTACATGTTGTAGTAGTAGTGTCTTTGATACCTACGATAGCAACTTCGTCACCTACGTTTAGGATACCACGCTCGATACGGCCAGTTACTACTGTACCACGACCTTGGATTGAGAATACGTCTTCGATAGGCATTAGGAATGGCATATCTACTGCACGCTCTGGCTCAGGGATGTATGAATCTAGCGCTTCTGCTAGTTCTACAATCTTAGCTTCCCACTGCTCTTCGCCGTTTAGTGCGCCTAGTGCAGAACCTTGGATTACTGGTAGGTCATCACCTGGGAAGTCGTACTCAGATAGAAGTTCACGTACTTCCATTTCTACTAGTTCTAGTAGCTCTTCATCGTCAACCATGTCACATTTGTTCATGAATACGATGATGTATGGGATACCAACCTGACGGCCTAGTAGGATGTGCTCACGAGTTTGTGGCATTGGGCCATCTGTCGCAGCAACAACTAGGATACCACCGTCCATCTGTGCAGCACCAGTGATCATGTTTTTAACGTAGTCCGCGTGTCCTGGACAGTCAACGTGTGCGTAGTGGCGAGTTGGAGTGTCGTACTCTACGTGAGAAGTAGCGATTGTGATACCGCGCTCACGCTCTTCTGGAGCGTTATCGATAGATGCGAAGTCTTTCGCTTCACCGCCGTA
>NZ_LHPI01000059.1 GCF_001274785.1 Vibrio hepatarius | reverse complement strand
GGGAAAATCCCTAGAACCCCACCTTGAGACAGAACGCGCCTTGGTCAGAATCCCAGTCGCTGGGCGGGTTTGCGCCTACGCTCTTGACCCCCACGAGGTCTGGAAAGGGTACGACAACGCCAAAGAATACGCGGCCTTCGTGACCAAGACGCTGGTCAACAAGGACGGCGATATTAAGCGCCGGATCATGTCGATGTTTAGCCCAGAGGAACGCCCAGACGACAGGGAGTGACGGGCACTGGCTGG
>NZ_LHPI01000058.1 GCF_001274785.1 Vibrio hepatarius | reverse complement strand
CCCGCTTTCTTGACCAGGTGCCAATACCCATCTTTGTATCAACTCCCCTTCCTGCCCGGCATCCCCGCAATTGATGACTTCAGAACAAGATGCTACCAATTTTTCAATAACAGCAAATTGCCTTTTTACTCCATCGTTATCAATTAGTTTAATGCCAAATTTTTTAGGTACAATTGGCAGATCTTCCAATTTCCAGTATTTCCAATTTTCTTTGTAATCATGGGGTTCATTCAATGTACACAGATGGCCAAAAGTCCAGGTTACCCAATAGCCATTTCCTTCATAAAAGCCGTTGTTGCGTTGTTTTGCACCAATTACTTCGGCAATATCTTTTGCCACAGAAGGTTTTTCAGCTATACATAAAATCATAAGGAGGCAAAGTTAGTAAGGTCGTTGAAGTTTTGAAACCGTTACATACAAAACATTTCAACAAAAACAGTAAGTTTTAGAGTTATTTACGTGTATATTTTTTTATTTCAAAAGCAAAAGCGTGTTTTTCATCAATACCCTGTTTCAGTACAGTTTCACTATTCCACTCAGATTCAGAAAATTTAGGAAAAAAAGTATCTGCGTCAAACACTCCATCTACTTGTGTGATATACATTTCTTGAAGGATGTTTCGCTGCATAACTTCTGCATAAATTTGTCCCCCACCAATGATGAAAACAGTTCTTTCGGTTTCATTTTTATAGAACTCTAAACATTCAGTAAGTGAAAAAAAGACATGAGCTCCTGGTGCTTGATAGCCGATTTGGTGAGTTAAAACGGCATTTTCACGATTTGGCAAGGGTCTAAATTTCTCAGGAATAGATTCATAATTTTTACGTCCGGTTATTACTACATGACCTGTTGAAGTTTCTTTAAAGAATTTCATATCAGCCGGCAATTTCCATAACAAATCGTTGTCTTTACCAATGCCAAAATTTTTATCCATGGCAACAATTAATGATAGTTTCATAATGATCGGTATTGAATAATTAATTTTTTATTTGAGGCATTAAGCACATGCAATAATTTCTCAATTGGTTTTTTCACCTTTTCTTTCAAATGTAACTCATCTGCAGTTTGAATCATACGTATAGGAAGAATAAACGC
>NZ_LHPI01000057.1 GCF_001274785.1 Vibrio hepatarius | reverse complement strand
CGTTTATTCTTCCTATACGTTCATTAGGTCATCTAGCCTTTCTTCCGCAGGTTTTGTTCTTGGTTTTTTAGGGGGTAATGTCATAGGGTTTGTCTCTTAATATCTTGTGCTAAAAGCAAATCTGATAGGGGTATCATAGCACTTAATATTGATATGCTAAAACTTAGCTCGCTGGTAGCTTCGCTATTTTAACTATCTTTTTGGTGCTTCTATAAAAAGATAAAATAAATACAATCAATAAAACATACATTATCGCACCAATCATCCATATCCAGCCATCCCAACTTGCCAGTGTTTGACCAAAAATAAAGCTAAATAATAATGGGCCGATCACCCCCGTCGTATTGGTTAAGCTGACTAGAACGCCTTGTAGCTTACCTTGGTTAGTTTGATTGACTTGAGCTGACATTAACCCCTGTAAGGCTGGTAGCGCAATACTGCCGCCGGCGAGTAAGATTAATGTAGGGTAAATCATCCAACCCTTTGTCAATAATGACAAAATAATGAATGCTGCTCCATCAACAACAAAGCCCACAATAATCGTCACTTTTTCATTGAATTTCTTGGCGATTGCGCCCGCTACAAATGCTTGGAACAAGGCATGCATGATGCCTAACCCCGCTAAAGATAGGCCGATCTCCATACTGCCCCATTGAAAACGATGTTCCGTAAATAACACCCATGTCGTTGCTGGAATTTGCCCTATCATTTGAGTCATAAAAAAGATAAATAACAATAGTATGACTGGCTTGATCACTTGCAGGAAAGGTCGCGAATTTTCTGCTGTTTCTGTGGTGTTTTTTTCAGTATTTTTGATTTTATTATCTTTAAATATCAACATAATAACTAAAAAAGAGAGCGCATTTAAAATGGCAGCAATAATAAAAGGAAGATGAGCTGAGAATTGCCCTGTAAAGCCGCCAATTGCAGGGCCAGAGATTAACCCGACACCAAAAGCCGCCCCTAAGCGTCCAAACCACTTAGTACGCTCTTGTGAAGCAGTATTGTCAGCAATAACAGAAGCGGCGACCGCACCTGTTGCGCCAGTAACTCCAGAAATTAATCGCCCAACGTATAGCATCCAAAGTGAGCTAGATAATGCAAGCAAAGTGTAATCCACAGCAGCGCCTGCAAGAGATAGTAGTAATATTGGTCGGCGCCCGAATTTATCAGACCATTTGCCAAGTAGAGGAGCAAAAAAAACCTGCATGATGGCATACAGTGCCAGCAGGATACCGTAATGATTTGCTAAATTTTCAGCCGACACGTATTCACGTAACAATGTAGGCAATACAGGCATGATCAAGCCGATCCCCATAGCATCTAGGGCGGTGATCGTTAAAGCGGTGATCGCAAATTTATTCATCGTTTTTTCTCTATCATTGATAGAGTTGGAATATATCCCTATCAGTGATAGAGTGTCAATAGAAAAAAAGAGAGGGCAGTATGGCGCGATTAGATAAAGAAACCATCATCACAGTGGCATTAGAGTTGCTAAATGAAGTGGGAATGGAAGGGCTGACAACGCGAAAACTAGCTCAAAAACTGGGCGTAGAGCAGCCTACACTATATTGGCATGTGAAGAACAAGCGCACATTGTTGGATGCATTATCTGTTGAAATGCTAAAGCGTAATCATCGTCATTCATTACCCGCAGTTGGGGAAACGTGGCAACAATTTTTACGTAATAATGCATTGAGCTTTCGTGATGCATTATTAAGTTACCGTGATGGCGCAAAAGTGCATTTAGGGACTCGCCCGAGTTCAGACCAATATGACACCGTAGAAATGCAGTTGCAGTTTATGGTGGACAATGGTTTTTCATTAAAATGTGGGTTATATGCAATAAGCGCGGTTGGTCATTTTACGTTAGGTTCTGTGTTAGAGCAGCAAGAACATATCGCAGCACTTAATGATAGGCAACAAATAGCAGATGATACGATGCCTCGACTATTAAAAGATGCTTTGCAAATTATGGATCAAGATGATGGCACAGAGGCTTTTTTATTTGGTTTAGAAGCATTGATTAATGGTTTCGAAAAGCAGTGATAAGGTGTCTGTGTTTTTAGGCTCGCACAATAGGGGGGATTTGTGCGAGTGGTGGATTTATTTAGAACATTGTTTTTCAATTTGGCGTTTTTGTTCTACCAATTTTTTAGCTGTTGCCATCGCGAGTTGTTCATCGGCTTGCATTTTTGCTAAACACAGTATTGCAAGGAC
>NZ_LHPI01000056.1 GCF_001274785.1 Vibrio hepatarius | reverse complement strand
ACCCCTTAATTGGGCGTTATGCGACAAGGCAAAATTTTAGGTTTCTTCTAATTTAATCTCTCTGGCAATTCGCTTTTGGGTTTCGGCAAATCAGTATTGTCGGCTCAAATTCTTGAATCACTCCAACCGTAAAACATGCCAAAGTTCGTGATGTTGCCTCATTCAAAATTGTATTTTGTCGGGGAAAGTTTTTCAGGCGTAAAGTGTGGAAAGGGCAAGTTTACAGAAAGTCCGTATTCGCTGAAATTCCGGCTCGTTAGGTTTCTCACAAGTAAAAGCCAAATCTTCGCTTTAATGTCGTGTTCCGCGCTTGTGGCGGCCTTTTCACAAAACGTTGAATTCGCTGGTTCTTGAATCACAAAAAGTTACCTACGCGTTTGTGGTTTTTCGTGTTTAAGGTAATGTTTTCGTTGGCCAATTTAGCGTTTGCGTACACCTCGCATAACAAACAATTTAAGCAGATTCGCAACGCGTGGCAGTTTTGGTTTGCAGTGAGTTTTGTGTTTAAGGCGCAATGCGGTAGCTTTTGTATTGCGTTGCTCACTACTTAATTGGGCGTTAGTTGCCAAGGAGAAAAACGCAGCTTAAACAGAATGTTTAGAGTTAAAGTTAGTGTGTTTTTGGTGGGGTTTCGTACTTCAATTTTGAATCGTTCGGGGTTGTGAAAATCGTTCTCAGGTTTCTTTTGTGGTTGGATTTTCTGTTTCAGAAACCGGATCACTGGTCGAGAGTCAGCTCTGTGACACTGTCTTTTCAAATGAGCGTTTTGGTGTTGTTAATCCGTTTTCTACGGCGCTTTGAGTTCCAAGTGGTTTCAGTGACAGGCGCTTTGAAACTGCGCCTGATTTGAGTTTTCCAAAATACGTAAAGCAAGTGTTGGTAAAGCGGCAATCAACTTCAAATCAAAGCTTTAGGTTTGGCAACTAACAAAGCATTCAAGAGGGATTCACAACGCTTGGCAGTTTTGGTTTGAACTGGCTTTAGTGTTTACGGCACAATGGTTTAGGTTAGGTGGTGGCGTTGTTCACCCCTTAATGCGGCGTTATGCGACAAGGCAAAATTTTTAGGTTTCTTTAAATTTAATCTCTTTGGCCATTCGCTTTTGGGTATCGGCAAATCAGCATTTTCGGCTCAAATTCTTGAATCACTCAAACCGCAAAACATGCCAAAGCCCGTGATGTTGCCTCATTCAAAATCGCATTTGGTCGTGGAAAGTTTGTCGGGCGCAAAGTGTGGAAAGGGCAAGTTTATGGAAAGCCGGTATTTGCTGAAATTCTGGCTCGTTGAGTTTCTCACAAGCAAAGCTTATTCTTCGCTTTAATGTCGCGTTCCGCGCTTGTGGCGGCATTTATGCGAAATGTTGAATCCGTTGGTTCTTGAATCACAAAAAGTTATCTATGCGTTTGTGGTTTTTCGTGTTTAAGGTAATGTTTTCGTTAGTCAATTTAGCATTGCCGAAAAATCGCATAACAAACAATTTAAGCAGATTCGCAACGCGTGGCAGTTTTGGTTTGCGGTGAGTTTTGTGTTTAAGGCGCATGCGGTAGCTTTTGTATTGCGTTGCTCACTACTTAATTGGGCGTTATGTGCCAGAGCCTCAATATAACAAGGAGTCATTTTGGAAAAGTTTAAAACGTTGGATGAGGTACTTCTTCCTGACCCTAGGCAGGAAGTATTTCAAGTTTTTGATACAGAGTTCCACGACTTTCGCAGAAAGGAGCTATCTGATATTCATTCGGCACTATCTGAAATCAACTTGGATGATAACGTACCTCAAAAAGTCAGAGATCACTTCACGACGTCAAAGCATTTATCACTTTATTCTTGGTTCGTTTACCGCTTTATTCCTGTCGCGGAATTTCATGCCATCGCATCTTTGGAGTTTGCATTGAAAGAGAAAACAGGGAAGCCCAAATGGGGGCTTAAGCGCTTGCTATCTCATGCCGTGAATAGTCATTGGGTAGAAGACAATGATTTTGAGATTCATCGAAGATCAAAAGAGAAAAATAGGTATCGTGCAGAAATGTGGGCAGAAGTCGGGCATTCACCCGACTATCAAGAGCCTGAATCCAAAGAGGGTGAATATACTTCTATTCTCGTAGAGTCTATGCCTTATATAAGGAACGAATATGCTCACGGTAGTAGTACCATTGCCCCACAAGGCTTTTTAACTCTGACAATTTGCGCTGACTTTATCAATGCAGTTTACAGAAAATAGGCACATAACAAGCAATTTAAGAGGGATTCACAACGCTCGGCATTTTTGCTTCTACTTCAAATTTAGTGTTTATGGCACAATGCGTTAGGTTTGGGCGGGTGCGTTGTTCACCCCTTAATTGGGCGTTAGGCGACGGGCAGGAAAGTTCTTTGTTCTCATCTTCTTAGTTCTCTTTGAGCTTTCGTTTTTCTATGTCGGCAATTCAACATTGTCGGCTCAAATTCTCGAATCTCTCTGGCCGTAAAACATACCAAGGTTCGCGGGTTGCCTCATTGGTTTTTACAGTCGGTTGGTTGTGAATTTCACTGGCTCAAAGTGTGGAAAGGGCAAGTTAATTGAGGCTTTTGTTCTCGCTTTAAGTTTGCAGCTTTACGTCTCGCTTCCTCAAAAGCGACTTGAACGCTGAAAGTCTTTATTTCGTGGTTGTTGAAATTTCGGCTGAAACATAGTGGCTTTTATGGTTCTTGAATCACAAAAAGTCAGTGGGTGTTTGGTTGCTTATTTTGTTTCGGGTAATCTGCTTTCAAAACAACTTAAATACTAGTGGAAAACTTCGCCTAACAAGGCGTTTAAGGCGGATTCACAACGCTTGGCGATCTCAGTTCAAGTTAGGTTAAGTGTTTAAGGTACAATGGTTTAGGTTTGGTGGCTGGCGTTGTTCACCACTTAACGCGGCGTTATGGCTCACAAGGTCCGCAATCTCAGAAATGAAGGTTGTTCACTTCAAATTACGGTATCATGCACAATTGACTAAACTGTAGTTACTTATGCTTATACCAACTAATACACCTTCTTCCTCAAATGTATCTTCCTCAAATGTATCTTGCTCAAACTGCAAAGCTTGCTGCTGCCGTCTTGAAGTTATGATTATCTCGGATACTGGCGTGCCTGAAGAGTTCATCGCACGTGATCAGTATGGTGGTGAAACAATGATGCGATTAAATGATGGGTGGTGTGCGGCTTTAGATAGAGACACTCTAATGTGCACAATTTATGAAAATCGCCCTTGGATATGCCGCGAATTTGAAATGGGTTCTAATGAGTGCTTAGATGAACGTGTTAAGTTCATCTAAAACAGTCGGTTAATCTTGTAGGTCATTCGTGAGTTGTAAGCCATAACAAAGCGTTTAAGAGGGATTCTCAACGCTTGGCAGTTTTGGTTCAAAGTTTAGCTTTTGTGTTTATAGCACAATGGTTTAAGTTGGGTGGCATCGCGTTGTTCACCCCTTAACGCGGCGTTATACGCAAAGTGAGTTTTGCTGATTATTCCTTGTGCCAAAGTCACCTTTTCTTGTGGTTCATCACTTTGTATTTCCTTGTGTTTTCGTTAAATCATCAGGTAATGTCCCCGAAGCCTTCTCGCTCAAATTCGACGCGGTAGTGTTTGTTGAAACTCAGCTCTATCAAGTTGTCTGCCCAAAAGCTTACGTGCTTGCTGAAGTTCTGTTTTCTTTGGTGTTGTGTGTTTCAAGTGCGCTTCAATCAAAAATCGCTGAATGTCTTAGTCTCACAAAAGTGCATCAATACACATAAAAATTCGTGCTTACAAAGTGGGGCTTGGCTTAAAATCGTAGCTTCAGCGTTGGGCGTATAACAAAGCATTTAAGCGCGATTCACAACGCGTGGCATTTTTGGTTTGCGTCGAATTTTGTGTTTAAGGCGCAATGCGGTAGCCGTTGTATAGCGTTGTTCACGCCTTAATGCGGCGTTATACGCAGAGTGAGTTTTGCTGATTATTCCTTGTATCAAAGTCACCTTTTCTTGTGGTTCATCGCTTTGTATTTCCTTGTGTTTTCGTTAAATCATTAGGTAATCTTCCCGAAGCCTTCAGGCTCAAATTCGACGCGGTGTGTTTGTTGAAACTCAGCCCTATTAAGTAGTCTGCCCAAAAGCTTACGTGCTTGCTGAAGTTCTGTTTTCTTTGGTGTTGTGTGTTTCAAGCGCGCTTCAATCAAAAATCGCTGAATGTCTTAGTTTCACAAAAGTGCATCAATACACATAAAAATTCGTGCTTACAAAGTGGGGCTTGGCTTAAAATCGTTGCTTCAGCGTTGGACGTATAACAAAGCATTTAAGCGCGATTCACAACGCGTGGCATTTTGGGTTTGCGTAGAATTTAGTGTTTAAGGCGCAATGCGGTAGCCGTTGTGTATTGCGTTGTTCACGCCTTAATGCGGCGTTATGTGTAAAAGGATTTCGAGGTATGAATCAAGAAAAGTTAGTGGATGTTTATATTCCAGCTCTCGTTGCTTTGTTAACCAGAGCAGAAGAAATTGCAAAGCGGCCTCTTTCAGAAAATGAAGTTTTGAGAATAAGAGATAAAGCAACAAAAGTAAGCCAGCCTCTATCTGGCATGCCTGCATTTCTAAAGCAGCGAGGTTATCATGACATTTATGCCCCCGAAGCTTGGGAAGAATGGAAGCTCTACAGAGAAGGTAAGTTAGATTTATCCATTGGTGACGATAAAAACACATAACAAAGCGTTTAAGGTGGATTCACAACGCTTGGCAGTTTTGGTTTAATTTCGCTTAAGTGTCTACGGTGCAATGGCTTAGGTTAAGTGGGCTGCGTTGTTCACCACTTAACGCGGCGTTAGGCATCAGGTCGAATATGGAGATAATTTAGTTGATAGATATAAACTCAGAAAAGAAGATAGCGGTTCTTATTGATGCAGAAAATGCACAGTATGCCGTTTTAGATTATGTACTAAAAGAGCTTTCTAAACATGGGCATATATTAGTTAAAAAAGCTTATGCGGACTGGAGCTCCGACTGTTTGAAAAATTGGAAGCAACCACTAAACGAACTTGCTATAAATCCTATTCAACAATTTTCTTATACACAAGGCAAAAATTCATCTGATGCTGCAATGATCATTGATGCGATGGATCTGCTTTATTCTGATAAGTATGATGCCTTTGCCTTAATAAGTAGTGACAGTGATTTCACTAAGCTTGCATCTAGGTTAAAGGAATCTGAGATTTATGTATTTGGTGTTGGTGAAAAGAAAACGCCAATTGCATTTAGAAATGCATGTGATGACTTTATTTATACCGAAGTTTTAAAAGATCGTTATGCAATTAAAGAAGAAACTTCAGTGCAAAGTACAGTGATACCCAAAAAGTCCGAGTCTAGGGAATTACGTAACAAGTTAAGAGGTGATACCAAACTTGTAAATACTCTCCGTGGAGCGGTAAGTGAATATCAAGATGAAAATGGTTGGTCACTGTTAGCTACTTGTGGAAGCTTAATCAAGCGACAGTATCCAGACTTTAGTCCAAAAAACTATGGTTTCAATACACTAACTCAGTTAATTGAAGCCACCGAGTTGTTTGAGGTAGATCGTAGGGACTCTGGTTCAGGTATCGTTGATGTCTATATCCGAGACCAGAGAAAAGCTGCCTAACAAGCAATTTAAGAGGGATTCACAACGCTTGGCACTTTTGCTTCTACTTCAGTTTTAGTGTCTATGGCACAATGCTTTAGGTTTGGGTGGAGGCGTTGTTCACCCCTTAATTGGGCGTTATGTTGAAGAGGTAAATATGGCAACAGCAGAAACAATTGACTGGGTGAGATTAGGTATATTATCAATAGGTGCGACGGTTGCATTATTCACTTACGCAGCGGGACAACGTCAAAGAAAATTGGAGAACAGTTTAAAGTTATTAGACCTTTTTAAGCAAAATTTAGAAGAGTCTGATCTTAGCAATTGGAAGAGTATATTCAGAGCAAGCTCTGAGCCATCAGGAGCTAAAAAAGGGCACTATGTAGTTTCAGGTGGTCATCAAATTCCATTGAATTACCTTTTTAGCGAAGGTCCAGATGATCATGGGGCCACTAGCAGAATTAGTGAGCAGTTGGATTTGATTTGCTATGAAATTTTAAAGGGGGCTGTTGAGTTGCGAATTCTCTATTCAAATCTAGGGCAGTTAATGGATGTTATTTATAAGTGGTATGGGCAAGAAAGCTTCTTTCAAAAGAGCTATCCAAGTTTTAATAAAGTCATGCTCAAAAAAAGAAAGAAAATGGCAAAACTTGCAAGGAAAACCATCGCATATTGTGAGTAACAACATAACAAAGCGTTTAAGACGGACTCCCAACGCATGGCGTTTTCGGCTTACTTTAGTTTAAATGTTTATGTCACAAAGGGTTAGGTATGGTGGTTGGCGTTGCTCACCACTTAACGCGGCGTTAGTTGCCAACGAGGAAAACGTACCTAAAGCAGAATACTTAGGGTTAACATCCGTGTGTTTTTGGCTAGTTTTTCGTATTTCAATTTCTAGTTATTAGGTGTTGTGAAAATCGTGCTTTGGTTCCTTGCGCGATTTGGGTTTTCTGTTTCAGACGCTGATTAGCTTGTTGAAAGCCTGCTCTGCGGCATTGTCGTTCCAAAAGGTTTGTTTGGTGTATAAAGTTCGTTTTCTACGGCGTTGCGTGTTCCAAGTGGTTTCAGTGACAGGCGCTTTGAAACTGCGCCTGATTTGAGTTTTAAAAAATACGTAAAGCAAGTGTTGGCAAAGCGGTAATTAAATTCAAATCAAAGCGTTAGGTTTGGCAACTAACAAAGCATTCAAGAGGGATTCACAACGCTTGGCAGTTTTGGTTTGAATTGGCTTTTGTGTTTACGGCACAATGTTTTAGGTAGGGTGGTGGCGTTGTTCACCCCTTAATGCGGCGTTAGTTGCCAACGAG
>NZ_LHPI01000055.1 GCF_001274785.1 Vibrio hepatarius | reverse complement strand
CTGTTGCTGTTGCTGTTGCTGGGCTTGCTTTACCACTTCTAAGTTCGCTTTCGCATCTTGATGTTGTGGGTTTTGCTCAAGCACCTGCTGATACAGCTCAATCGCTTTATCAAAGTCTTGTGCTTGTGCAAAAGCATTCGCTAGGTTGTACTTGCCTTCTAATGATGTGTCAGACTGCAAGCTGTCGATCGCGGCTTGATAGTCGCCCGCTTGATACTGCGCAATACCTTTCCACCTAGGATCGTTGAATTGTTCTGCGGCTTGCTCGTATTCGCCGGCGTTGTATTGCTGCATGGCTTGTTGATTCTGCGTCAACCAAGGACTTGCCTGCGCAGGTGTTGGCTTAGTAAGCGGCAGAATGAGCAGCAGTGCACTGAAGAATACGCCTTTGCGAAAAATAAGTAGCGCTGGAATTAAGAGTAGGGGCAACAGCCAGAAACCTTGGTTGATGCGCTCTTCAATCTTGTGCTGTTTGTTGTTTAATGAAGTGCCATCCACCTGAGAGGTAAGATTGACGATTTGCTCAACATCGCGGTTAGTCAGCTGCACTGGGATGAATTGTCCATTGACTGCTGAAGCGAGCGATTGCATTGCAGCAAAATCCGACTTAGCGACCACAGGTTGCCCATTGTCCATGGTCATTAACGTACCGTCTTGGAGTTGAATCGGCGCGCCGGCACGTGAACCTAGACCAAGAATAGTGAGACGCCAGTTGCTACCACTGAGTAACGATTCGATATCTTGCTTTTCTTTGGCATCAATATCATCCGTGACCAACACAATATTGCCAGAGCTTGCCCCCGTGTTCTGCATCACTTCTACCGCAAGTTCGACACCTTTAACGGCATTCGCGCCAGGATAAGGCATGATTTCCGGTGATAGACTCGGCATTAAGTTCGCGATGGTGCGTGTGTCACTGGTCATTGGGCTTACAACGTATGCGTCGCCAGCGTAAGCAACTAACGCGGTGGTGCCGTCTTGCCAACTATTGAGTAGGTCCGTGACTTTGTAGCGTGCCTGAGTGAGCCTGTTTGGCTTAATATCGGTTGCGTACATCGACATCGACATGTCCATCACGACAACACGAGCACTGGTATTGGCAAAGCTAGGGCGCTCTTGAGACGAGAAACTAGGGCCAGCTAACGCGATGAGCGTGATCGCCCCTGTCGCCGCGATAATACTCAGCAATGCCGACTTCGAGCGTTTAACTTGTAAGCCCATTGCTTTGGCAAGATGAGGCGCAATTAATGTTTGGCTCTTTTGGCGTTTACTTAGCCACACGAGCAACATTAGCCATGGAATGAGGCCGAGTAGCCAGAGCGGGTAGAGGAAAGTAAATTCAGACATGATTCCTCCGTAGAATAATTAAAACGATAAAACCAGTGAGCGCCACGCTAAGTGGGACACCAAACCATTCAATTTGAGGTCGCCATGTTTGCGTCGCCTTGGAAATCGGTTCTAGGCTGTTAATGGTGTCATAGATGGTTGCCAGTTCATCGGCATTGCGCGCGCGAAAGTATTGACCGCCAGTAATATCGGCTATCTTGATCAGCGTCTTTTCGTCTAAGTCTTGAGCGGTATTGACTTTACGGGTCATAAAGAAGTCTTTGACCATCATTTCGCCCGCACCCACGCCAATGGTGTAAATGGTGGCATTGTATTTCTTGGCGATATTCGCCGCTTCAATTGGGTCAAGTACACCTGAAGTATTGCTGCCGTCGCTCAGGAGAATCATCACCCGCTGAGGCGCATCGCTATCGATAAAGGTCTTAGTCGCCAAGCCGATACCTTCGCCGATTGCGGTTTTTTCCCCAATTAAACGCAGTACCAATTGGTCAACTTGTTGCGAGATGGTTGTGCGATCAAGCGTCAATGGTGTTTGCAGATATGCATGATCGGCAAACACCACTAAACCGAGCCTGTCACCTTCGCGTTTTTGTGCAAAGTCACTGACAACCTTTTTTACCGCTGATAGCCGGTCGATGTAATCACTACCGTCGTTCATATCTTCTTTACTCATTGAGTAAGAAAGGTCGAGCACTAGCATTAGGTCACGGTGTTTGGGTTGAGTGGTGACGGGCTCACCGTACCAAACGGGTCTTGCCATCGCGATAACCAAGGCAAGCCAAACCAAACCAGCTAAGAGTTTCGCGATATGGTTACTCGGCGTAGCACTGCTACCAGCCTCAGGAACGTAAGGCAGGTGGATTGGCGCCGACTGCGACGCCGGTGGAACTAACATGTAGACAATGATAGGTACTGGCAGCAGAAAGAAACTCCACCACCAAACAAACTCAAAGTTCGCCAAGTTAATTCCTCCTCTTTTTCGCCGGTAGGGCGTGTTCAACCCACTCAATACAGTGCTGGATTAACTCCTGGTCATTCTCACTGGTTTGTTTGCTGTACAGCACCTGTTGCCACGTACTCTGGTTCGACACAAAGTGGCTAGAATCAATTTGTGCGTCCAAAAATTCGTACCATTTGTTACCGGTGAGCTGCGCAATATCGGTTCTTGGGTAATAGCACAGCGCGGCTTGTCGCAGTAGCTCCATCGCTTCAGATGGCTTTAAGGTTCTCTCTAACAATCGCAGCGCGGCTTTCTTTGGAGCTAAGCGCTTCTTGTTCCAGCGCCAGGTTAGTACGACGATCAAAACGAAAAGAAAGGTCCCCGCAATCAATGCCCACCAGCCCCAAGCGAGCGGAAACCAGCTAGGCGCATCTGGCAAATGCATCGGCTGAAGCGGTAATGTCGAGGTTTGAGTTTCATTGCTCATTTATTAAAATCCATGTAATTGTTGTGAGAGTGCCGTATCGCTAGAGAGCGTAGAGAAACTCATACCGAGGCTGTGAGCCAGTTGGGTTAGTTGTTGCTGATGTTGAGTAAATGCTGATTCGATACCTTGACGCGTCTTGGTCGATGAAAAGTCGAGCCAGCGGGTGGTGTGTTTGTCTGAAACTTGCTCCGTTCCTCTGTAGTTAGTGATGCCTTTTTCCAACGGGTCATAGATTTGGACTAAGCGTACTTTGTTGTGTTGACCAAGTTTTCTCAGCATCAGGCTTGCATCGTGATTGAGCCGCACGAAATCGCTTAGCAGGATGATTTCACTGCCCTTAGGGCACATTCTCGCTAACGCGTGTAGTCCTTCATTCATTGAATCATTGCTGGTTTGTGGTGATTGTAACTGTTTGTTGTGATGTGTCACCAAAGCTTGAGCAATCGCCAAAGCGCCTTTATTGCGCGCGACGGGTTTCAGCTCGATTAGCTGCGTGCCTGTATCGATAATCGCGCCAACGCGGTCTTGCTGGGCGACACTAAGCCAAGTAATCAGGCTGGCCATATGCGCCATCAAAACTGATTTCAGCATCAACTGAGAGCCAAAAAACATGCTAGCGCTCAAGTCGAGATAAAGCACAATCGGCTTTTCTCGTTCTTCACTAAACAACTTAGTATGTGGTTTACCTGTGCGCGCTGTCACTCGCCAGTCTATCGCCCGAATGTCGTCACCCGCTTGGTACTGGCGGACTTCGCTGAAATCCATACCTCGACCAAGTTGGCGACTTTGGTGTTGTCCGAGTATTTGTGACCAGAGGCTTTTGGCGGGCGGTAACCATTTTACGCTGTGCTGCTTGTAGTAAATCAACTCATCCAGACTGAGGTTGACCCCATCGCAAGCGGGCGGTAATACGTTTTCCATCTGCGTCGCCTTATGCGCTGCCGACCAAAGAGAGCAGTTTGTTGATCACCTGATTTGGGTGAATGCCTTCGGCTTGGGCTTGGTAGCTCAGCAGTAAACGGTGGCGCAATACTGGGAATGCCATCGCTTGAACGTCTTCTGGCGAGACAAAATCGCGACCGTTTAACCAAGCATGAGCGCGAGCACAGCGGTCAAGGGCAATCGTTGCACGCGGGCTGACCCCCATTTCTAACCAGCCGCTGAGGGTGTCATCGTATTTCTTCGGTTCTCGAGTCGCCATGACCAGACGGACGATGTATTGCTCAACGCCTTCGGCCATATGGATGTTCAGCACTTCTTGGCGAGCGGCAAAAATGTCGTCTTGGCTGAGCAGTGGTGGCGTTGCGGAATTGTCGCCTTTCGCTTCACCACGATTTAGGCGTAGGATTTCCAGTTCACTCTGAGCATCCGGGTAGTCAACGTCCAAATGCAGCAGAAAACGGTCAAGTTGCGCTTCTGGCAGTGGGTATGTTCCCTCTTGCTCGATAGGGTTTTGTGTCGCCATCACTAAAAACAGCTTTGGCAGGTGATAAGTCTTGCGACCCGCAGTGATTTGCTTCTCGGCCATCGCCTCCAGCATCGCTGCCTGAACTTTTGCTGGTGCGCGGTTGATCTCATCGGCCAATACTAAGGAGTTAAAAATCGGGCCTGCTTGAAAAGTGAATTCGCCAGTCTCAGGGCGGAAGATATCGGTGCCCGTCAGATCAGCAGGGAGTAAGTCAGGCGTAAATTGAATACGGTGGAAGTCACCTTCAATACAATCAGCAAGCGATTTTACCGCGCGGGTTTTTGCTAGCCCGGGAGGTCCTTCAACCAAAATATGACCATCGGCGAGCAGGGCGACCAGCAGTTGATTGACCAGTTCTTCTTGGCCAATCACTTGGCTATTTAAGTATTCTCTGAGTTGCTGTAGAGCGTGCGATTGCATTGACCTAATTCTCCTTGTTTTTCCACTTAGTGGATTGAGAAAGCGAAAAAGTTCCTTAATCCAGCGTCAGTTGTTGGTTAAACGAACAGTGCCGCTTAAACATAACCTTTGCCGATGATTTTTCAGCGCTTTCTCTGATTAGTAAGGATATGGGGCTTAAATTACCAGATGCAATCTTTCAAAATTGAAATCCTGTTTTTTGCTTAACCACAGTTGGTGAAAGTCGTGATGGTGATCACCAACTAGAATAACAACAGCTAAGTAGGTAAACTTAAGGGCAGTTTTTATTTGTAAGGTAAGTGAACCATGAGTGATTTCGAAAAAGACTTGGAGCAGATGTCTCAAGAGATGGGTGATGAGCCTGAGACGGCACTTCCGTCGCTTGAAGAACAAAAAGCGATTGCCGCTGAGTTGAAAAAACTGGAAGCGGAAGGCAAGTTAACGCCAGAAGTGTTGGAGCAGCACTTTGGCAAGTTCTACGCAAAGACGAACCCGCCAGTTCATTAATCGCTTAGCCAAACAAGATTGGTATGCAAAGCCGCGTGATGCGGCTTTGTCTGTATTTAGGAATGGATATGTTAATTGTTATTCGATTGATCAAACTAGCGGTAATTTGCGCAATATTTTTCTCTATCTATGACTTGATCGCTTTCGGCGAAATTACTTGGGTCGCGCGTTTACTTAAGCTCTAATAAAAGAGCCGCCTTAAGATAAGGCGGCTCTGTTGGTTTTTGAGGGAAGATACTTTGATTAGCTAGAAGATTACCTCCACTTCGACGCCTTCAATCCAGCGCTCGGTTTCAATCGGTTCATCAAAGCTGAGAGTGACTTTCAGGTACGCAGGTTGGCCTTCAAACGGCTTTTGCAGCTCAGAGGGCAACTTATTCACGACTTCTACCGGGCTATACACCGTCGCTGCGTAGACTTTACCATCTGGGAACTTCACGTCCGCACTAACACCAATCTCACCATATTTCAGGTGTTTAGGGTCGAGGAATGCAGTGATATCAGGTGTTACGTTCTTCGAAATGGTTACTAGCGGATAGTTTTCTGACACGCGTTGACCTTCACGCACATGGATGTCGATCACTCTGCCATCATAAGGGGCGCGGATATTAAGATTGTCTTGCTGCGCTTTTTTCGCTACCAACTCTTTTTTCAGCGAGCGATATTGCTGCGTGATGGCGCCCGCCAGCTCCAACTCTTTTAGTCTGCGTTGTGATTCGATGTACGCAATTCTTTGCCCGCTGAGCTGGTTGTTCAGCGCGTTGTTGACGTTGACCACTGCCGCATAATCCACCTCAGAGACTTGACCCTTCGCGCGGTAAGTCTCGTATTTGTTGAGGATCTTGCCGACTTTATTCACATCCGATTGGGTGGTTGAAATCGCTCGTTGATAAATCGCTTCTGAACTGCGGTCTTGCTCAAGGTGCTCTTCGAGTTGCGCTAGTTCGCCTTCCAAAAAGTCGACTTCCTTAGCGAGAATATTATCGTTCATCAGCAGTAGAGACTGCTCGGCCTTGATCTGTTCACCAACATTAATTGGCAGCGGCGCGATAATACCGGCTTCTTTTGCTGTGATCACCAGTGGGTGAGAAGTGATGATTCCCGGCGCGGTAATCAGTACCTGAGAGCGGAAAAGGTAATAAGACATCACGACAACAGGGCTAATGACAATAGCGAGGATCAAGTACCAACGCAGACGATAGCCGCCACGTTTAGCGTGACCATAGACAACCTTCATACCGCTTTCATGCTGAGGCTTGTTCTTTTTATCTAAGTGAAAGTTAATCTTCATATTAAAACTTCTTCCCTCGTTTCAAAACCCACCAAGGAGCCATGCTCGATTCTTCATGGCTGCGGCGTACAACTTCATTGACCATAGAAAAGGCGGTGATGAGCCTCATTAAAAATTGATAAATCGGATAGAGCGGAAGCCAGATAATGGCTTTTAAATCATCACTCTTGCGTTCGGATACCAGCCCTAAATAGACGATAAACAGCAGCATCGATAGCGTGAAATAGACGATGTACAGCAGCAGCGTCAGTGCGATCACAAACTTTAGCGGGTAAGTAATCAGCATGTACACGCTAAAGATGACCACTAAGATGGGTAAGAGCACGTTCTGCACCACACCGTAAGTCAGGGTGAAAATAAAGTTGCCCCAGCCAAGCAGCGTTGGCGACAGACCTTCGTTGTGTTTACGTAGAAACAGGAACAGCAAATCACCATCCCAGCGTAAACGCTGAAGGATCAAACCTTTTAGCGTGTCTGGTACGTCGGTGTGACCGACTGCGTTGGTCGCAAAGGCAAGCTTGTTGTTTGGGTAACGGCGTTTGTACTGCTTAAGGCGCATGGTTAAGTCTAGGTCTTCTGCGGTGTGGGTATCCCAGCCGCCTACTTGCTTGAGTAGGTTTTTGCGAAACGCGCCAAACGCGCCTGAGATATTATTGAGTACGCCCCAACGCGCCATGCCCGTTTTACCTGCCTGCATTGACAGCATGTACTCAAGCGACTGCATTTTGGTGAGAATATTCTCATCATGGTTGCGCACTCGCAACGCACCACCGCTGGCAATTACGTCTGGGTTGGCAAACTGCTTCATCATGTTGAACACCATATCGTTGTCGAATGATGTATCCCCATCAACGTTGATCACGATTTCCCCACTTGCCACGGACAGGCCAGCATTTAAGGTCGAGACTCGTCCACCGCGTTGCCATTTAGGGATCACGCGTACATTGCGATTTTTCACATGTGCATGGCGCTTCTCACCGTCTAACGCCGCTTGGTAGGTTTGTTGGTTTTGTACCGCACCGTCGACGACAGCAAGGATCTCGATACTGCCCGGATAAACTTGCTCAACCAAGGTATCGATAGTGATACCAATCGCATCCCCTTCACCATAACAAGTGATGACAAAACTGATCGAAGGGAAATGGGTCATCACTGGCTCATGCCCAACATAAGACCAACGCAAGATCCCAGTCAGTACCAGCAAATAAAGAGGCAGTTCAATGCCTATCATGATCGGGAATAACAGCAACCACAACTCGGTGTTGCTGAAGATCATTCCCTGTAGGTATTCAAGTAGCGCTAAGCTATCTTGCAGCATAGATTTCCCCAGTGATGTTCTCTAGCCAAATATCGATGTCTGCGTCTAACTCTTTGTTTGGTAGAGTCCAGGCAAACGCATTGAGAACGAAATCTTCTTCATCAATCAAGCCGCTGAGCTCTTTAAGCTTGGAGCGTAATACCGCAAGGCTTGATTCTTTTGTGTTGGGCATCAGTACCAACAACACGTCTTGGCGGTACTGGCAGCAAATATCTGTGTCGCGGAACAATCCACCCAAACGAGTGGTTAATTGATCCATCAGTGCAAACAATCGTGCGTCGCCGTATTGCTTGCCGTAGTCATCTAATGATGGAAGGTGCAGACCGAGCAACAAATGTTTTTCGCCGTGTCTTAGCGCGACTTTATTGACCCACGCAAGCAGGTTCTGGAAAAAAACTCACATCCACTTTGCCCTTGATTGACAGAGTAGGGGCTTGGGCAACCTTGCCGTGTTGGAAGGTATATTCACCGGTTTCACCCAGTGACATTTTATAAATCTTGCGAACCACCAAATCTTCGACCGCGATCTGGCTAGAGCAGCTCAAGCAGTGGCTGACCGTAGAGGCTTCAACGAACAGGTGGCTACAACTGTTACAAACGTGGTTTTCCAACGGTCGGTCGTAATCAACGCCGATATGTCTGAGCTGGGTCAGACACTTGGGACATTCCAGCTTGCCTCGACGCAGAAAGCTCTGCTGATCACCGACATGACCACAGGTGAAGCAGTGCAATGAGCTTTGAGATTCGATATCAATGCTGCTACAGCTTGGACAAACTTCGATGTAGTTTAAGTGGCCACTGTTACACTTAGAGCAAACTCGTATCCGGTCAATGAGTTGATCGTTTTCCAGCACACCTTGCTTCTGCTCCGCGAGCACGTAGCGGTACGTCGAGCTGAGATCTGGGAAGAACAGGTCGATAATCGGGTAGCTATAGATGGACGTCGAGGTAATCGATTTGAGCGGCTTAACGCGGCGTTCACGGTTGACACCCAGCCAGCCGACTAAAGGATCAACCGTTGAGCGGTGCTTCATTGTTTCCAATCGGCTCCTCATTCCATCCCAAGTGGATGAAGCGAGTTGCTCGTCGTAAACACCATCGGTGACACATTCTGACAGCGGGGTGGCTTTGGTGACAAATACGCACCAACTCCAGCTCCCTGGTCGGGAGTAAAATGCCTTAAGTGACGCATCAATCTCTTCAGCATTATCATGGTGAATACAGACTAAACCGCCGAGCGCACTTGGTAGCCCCGCGATGTTTTCAAGCTGGGTAAATTTCTCATTTATTTGTGAATCATCTGCTGGGTTGCCAACCCAAAAAAAGTGGCTGTTCGAAGTAAGCATTCGCAAGCACTCGTAATAGAAAAACGCTTTGCCTTTTTGTTGTTGGTGCAAAGTCTGTTTTTAGTGTCAATTTAGTACTTAAGTTTTAGCTTAACGAAGGGCGATATTGGGCCAAACTAACACCGTCACCCACAACCGTGACAGGCTGAGTAGTGACGTGTTATGCAGATAGATCTACCCTGACAAAACTGCATGATTGATGACGACATTCTTTCTCGCAAGCTAAACAAAGTGTTTAAAAAGCCAACATAATTATAGTAGTAGATCATGGACTTGTTTTATTTGGTATGGCAGCCTGATCTTTATGATAGTTTAGTCAGAAAGGTCGTCTCAATAGTGAGACTTATTGTTATATTTATGAGTAATGTGATGCTTATCAGATGTTCGGTATGTAACGTCAAACAACAAATAAGCCACCTGAATAGGTGGCTTGTTTTATGTATTCAATGACTTATACAAAGTCTTGAAAAATGGAAACTATTTCACAGACCAGCTGATTGTTTCTCCTGCGCGAATAGGTACAACGATATCTGAACCAAACGGCATGTTTTCTGCGACCTGCCATTCTTGTTTCGTTAGCGTGACTGTATCTGGATTACGCTCGATTCCGTAAAAATCAGGGCCGTTAAAACTTGCAAAAGCTTCTAGGTTTTCAAGCTTTCCTTCTTGCTCAAATACCTCTGCATAGAGCTCTAGTGCCGCGTGCGCTGTGTATGAGCCAGCACAACCACAAGCTGCTTCTTTTGCACCTTTCGCATGAGGTGCCGAATCGGTACCCAAGAAGAACTTTTTGCTGCCACTGGTCGCCGCTTCAACTAATGCTTTTTGGTGAGTGTTGCGCTTAAGAATTGGTAGGCAGTAGAAGTGTGGTTTAATACCACCAACCAACATATGGTTACGGTTGTACATCAAGTGGTGAGCAGTGATGGTAGCGGCAACATTGTCATTGGCGTTTTTTACAAACTCTGCAGCATCGGCAGTGGTAATGTGCTCAAGAACAATTTTAAGGTTTGGGAAGTCGTTAACGATTGGGGCAAGTACCGTATCTAAGAACTCTTTCTCACGGTCAAAAATATCGACATCGTGAGTGGTCACCTCACCGTGTACTAGCAACAACATGCCCACTTCTTGCATTGCTTCTAATACGTGGTAGATGTTTTTTGCAGACGTGACACCAGAGTCCGAGTTGGTCGTCGCGCCCGCTGGGTAAAGCTTTGCTGCAACAACTTTACCTGATGCTTTCGCTTTACGAATTTCTTCGGGAGTGGTGTTGTCAGTGAGGTAGAGTGCCATGAGTGGCTCGAATTGCTCAGCAGGTTGCTCTGCCATGATGCGCTCTCGGTAAGCTAGCGCCATTTCTGTGGTCGTTACAGGTGGGATTGTATTTGGCATGATTAGCGCTCGGCCATTGTAGCGGCTAATATCACGCACCGTATCCTTTAGAACGTCACCATCACGTAGATGTACATGCCAGTCGTCAGGACGTGTGATCGTAAGTGTTGTCATTGTTGCTCCCACCATAAATTAAGTTATCCGTTGGAGCCTAAGTTAAGCGTTTAACTCAAAAAGCAAACGCTTACGCTTAGGCGACAGGATGATAGAGCAAAGCGGTGACTATTTCATCCCCTTTTTTATTTAGCGGGTCGGAAACAACTAAGGTTCGCTGGTTATTTCAGCGTCAACCATAGAGCGTGAATGCTTCCCGGTAGGAAGAAAATCAACGTAAGGATCAGGTTGATGATAAAGTCCTTACCTAAGCCTCGGTCGATGAATACCGCCACTGGTGGGATAAAAATACACAGTAGGATCATGATCAGTTTATTCATTGTTTACTCCTCGTAATGCAAGCGTTAATCAGCGCATACTTAAACGGCTTAAAAGTGAAGTTTTCATGAGCGCTTTTCTTTAGTAAAGCAATAATTTAGGTATTTTCCGATGTTTGGGGTGAATGTTACATGAACGAGACAAAATGAGAATTTAAACATCTTCAAGACATGGCAATCGGGTTGAGTATAATAGTTGCACAATAATCGATGCTTAGGATTAGCAATGTCAGCTCCAACTCTGTCTCAAATAAACGTATTTCCAGTCAAATCTGTCGGTGGAATTGCTCTGTCGACAGCGTGGGTCGAAAAGCAAGGTCTAACCTTTGACCGTCGCTTTATGCTCGCTTTCTCTGATGGCTCCATGGTCACCGCACGAAAATACCCGCAAATGGTGAAAGTGCGCTCCAGTTTGACGTCCGATGGATTGATATTTAGCGCAGAAGGTCACGCCTCGTTACGCATTCGCTACACCGATTTTAAGCTGCAGGAAGCGCCAGCTCAGGTGTGGAAAGATAACTTTATTGCTTACACGACCACTGACGAAGCCGACGATTGGTTTAGCCAAGTGTTGGGACAACGAGTGGAGTTGCTGTATTGCGGAGAGCAGTCAAACCGAGTTCGAGAAAAGCTAGGGCATAACGTGAGCTTTGCCGACGGTTACCCGCTACTGGTGATCAGTGAGGCGTCGCTTGCTGAACTCAATCGTCGTAGCCCAGAAGCGCACTCGATGGATCAATTCAGAACCAACTTAGTCGCGTCGGGTACCGAGCCTTTTGCCGAAGACAGTTGGAAGCGTATCCGAATTGGTGAGGTTGAGTTTGAAGCAGTTAAGCCTTGCGAGCGCTGCGTATTGACGACCGTTGACGTCGAAAAGGGCGCGTTTCGTGCAAGTAAAGAACCACTGAATACCTTATCTCAGTTCCGCGCTAACGAGCGAGGAGGGGTGTTCTTTGGTCAGAACTTAGTGGCAAAAAATGAAGGTATGATTCGACAGGGTAATACCATCGAAGTGCTTGAATATAAAGATAAAGAGTTTTACCCAGACAACTCGCCACAAAGCTACTTGATGACGTGTGTGGAGCGCGAAGAAGTCGCGCGTGATTTTGTCACATTCTGGTTAGAACCAAGCCAAGGTCAGGCGCCAGATTATTTACCGGGTCAACACTTGCCAATCAGTGTAGAAATCGACGGTGACGTTGTTGGCCGCCATTATACGTTGTCTTCTAGCCCATCTCGTCCGGGTCGTCTTGCTATTTCGGTCAAACGTATTGATGGCGGTCGAGTGTCTAACTGGCTGGTGGATAATCTAGACGTGGGGGCAACGCTGAGTTGTGAGCAGCCGGGTGGCAGTTTCCACCTTAAGGAGCGCAACGATAAACCCGTTCTATTGCTCTCTGCAGGCAGCGGCGTAACGCCGATGATGTCAATGTTGCGCTATCTTTCTGACCACGACCAAGTGGACGATGTGGTGTTTTATCACCAGTGTCGCAGCGTGGAAGATATCCCATACAAAACGGAACTGGATGAGTTAAAGCGCAAACACGAAGGGCTAACGGTATTGATCTCATTATCGCAAGCGCCTATTGACTGGTTTGGCTTAAAAGGTCGCCTGACGCTCGCACATCTGAAACAAATTAAAGACGTTGAGCAACGACAAGTGTTTGTCTGTGGTCCAGATGGCTTTATGCAGAAAGCGAAAAACATGCTGATGAAGAAAGGCCTCCCTGAAGAGCATTATCATCAGGAAGCGTTCGGTGTCAGCAATATCAGCCAGCAACCGTTGAAGCAAATCACCATTAGCGTCAATGGTCACCTCTTTAACGGTGATAACCAGAAGACACTACTGGAGCAAGCAGAAAACGCAGGCGCACCGATCGCTAACAGCTGTCGCGCTGGTTTATGTGGTGCATGTAAGGTGACGGTTGAATCTGGCAAAGTGCATCAACCGGATGTTCCAGCATTGCAAGAGCATGAACGCAATATGGGAATGGTACTGGCGTGCTGCAGCGTGCCGCAAACCGACATTGAAGTTGTCAGTTAACTTATAAAACATCAACAGCCCTGAATCACATCAGGGCTGTTGTCTATTTGATGGAGGTTTTGTTTCGACCAAGATTTTTTGATTCGTAGAGCGCTTTGTCGGCGCGGCGGTATAAGTCAAAAAAGTCATGGTCTTCAGGAATTAATTCAGTGACGCCGCAACTGATACTCAATGGTGGCTGCCGGTTATCATTGAATGGCAACTGGCTGAATTGGATTCGAAGACGCTCGGCAATTTCATACGCCTCGTTGGCGTCGGTTTGGTTAACAATGATCAGAAACTCTTCTCCGCCGATACGACCACAGCTATCCGCTTTACGTAGATTGCTGCGAATAAGCTTTGCTAAACTGACGATGACGTTGTCGCCAAAGTCGTGGCCAAACGTGTCATTGATGAGCTTAAATCGGTCGACATCGATAACAATGCAGGCGAGGGGCGTGTCGTTTTTGATCGCCTGGTTAAACTCTGTAGAAAAACTCTGCCATAGCTTGCGACGATTATAGAGTTGGGTCAGTTCATCGGTATTGGCGAGTTCAGTCAGTTGCTCGCGCAGCTCAGCAATATCGGTGATGTCGGTCGAAACGCCAATCAAGCCAATGACCTCTTTGGTCTCCGAATCGAAAATCGGATTTTTGATGGCGCGATACACCTTGAGTTTTCCATCCGGAATCGCGACTGCGTGCTCTTCTGTGACAACCGAATGTCCAGATTCAAAGACCTTACGATCGCTGTCGAGTATGTCTTTGAGCATTTCCGGTTGGAAAAACTCGTGGTCGGTTTTGCCTATTAAATGGTCCAGTGTGGTGTTGAACAGCTTCAAGGTGAGTTTGTTAGCGTACAAATACTCACCGTTACGGTTTTTGATAAACACAAAAGAGCCGATCTCGTTTAAAACTACTTCGTGCAATGTAAAGTGTTCGTGGTCGTATATGTCTTCTATTCGTTCTAGTTCAATCATCTGACCTCCACATTTTATGAGGCCTAGTCATAGACTGACGTTATAAGTGTGGTGTTTGTCCTTAGCTGAACAAGCCCGCGAACATGGACTTGTTCAGATGTAGTATTCGGTGATTAAAGAGCGTTGTTATATAAATCCTTTCTATAAACATATACCTAATTTCCGACTTTCACCTAGACATGCTCTAAGTTTTGTACTGGCTGAATTGATTTTTTGTGAAGCTTAACCTGTGACAAGATAACCCCGCCGATCACTAAGCTACCGCCGACCAAGTGATACATATGAACCTTTTCTCCTAGTAAGGCGGTGGCAAGCGCAAGCGTGACGACAGGCATCAAGTTCATAAACATCGCACTGGAATCTGCGCCAATTAGGTCAATCGCTTTGACCCACATCCACGGCGCTGCAACAGATGCCGCCAATCCAGCGTAAGCAATCAAAGGTAAAGATGTGCTAGGCGGCGCGAGTTGTTCGCTTGATAGCCACAGTGGGACCAACATTATTAGCGCCAATGCGCCTTGGCTGTAGACCATCACCCAGTTCGATAAAGGCATTTTCCAGCGCTTGAGTAGCACGCAGTACGCGGCGTAACAGACCGAAGTTAACACCATCAGGCCATCACCCGTGGTAATACTGCTATGAAGGAAAAAGGTCATATCGCCTTGACCGAGCATAAAGGCTAGCCCGGCTAATGCAATGATGCCGCCGACAATGCTATTGAGGGAGATTGATTTGCCCAGCAATGGAACGCTCATGAATACACTCATCAAAGGGACTAATGAAGTGATCAGAGCCATGTTGGATGCGGTTGTGGTCAAACCGGCGTAGTAACCCAAGGATTGGTTGAGTACCATGCCAAGTAGCGCGAGACAGCCAATTTTCGATAAGTTGGGTTTGATAAGATGCCATTGCTTGACCACGCTCGGTAGGCAGAATGGTGTGAGCACAACAACCGCTAGGAACCATCGATAGAAGCTCATTGCACTCGGTTCGATCACCTCTGACGCCATTTTGTTGATAATGGTATTCCCGCCCCAGATGCAGACAGTAATGAAAGGTAATAGGTACACCATGTGAGTTCCACCGTAATATTAAGAGTAGAGACTAGTGTGACAGGTCGTTATAATTACAAGTATCTCCAAACAGACATCGCGAGCCATAGGAAGACAAAGTTTGAGAAAGTCAGCGAAACACCTTCATCCATCGTTATCAATCGACAAAGCACCATCTGACGTGTTTATGAATTTTGAAGCGTTTTTGTCAAACACCGAAACCCGCATGCACAGCCACCCTTGGGGCCAAGTGCAGTTGATTAGCGGCGGTATTTTGGAGATGGAAGCGGAAGGCACTCGTTTTCTCGCACCGCCGCACTTGGCGATTTGGGTGCCAGCGGGGGTGAAACACACCAGCTATAACCGCAAGCCGTTGTCGTATTGCTCGCTCAATATAGCGAAAGGGCTGACGACGAATTTTCCAGATTGCACTAGCCTAATCAAAGTGACGCCAATTGTGTCGGCCATCATCGACGACTTCAGGCAACGAGATATCAACGTTGCTGAGAGCGAGCAAGATAAGCGCTTAGTGCAGGTGCTTCTTGACCAACTGGCGACACGTGATACCCAACACCATTTCCTGCCGTCGACGGATCACAAATATCTAGCGAAGATACTGGCGGCAGTGGAAGAAAATCCAATTGATAACACCAGCCTTTCGGAGTGGGCAGCGCGAGTGCATACGACAGAGCGTACTTTGGCACGTCATTGTCAGTCGGAACTGGGGATGAGTTTCACTGAATGGCGTTTGCGAGTTCGCTATCTTTATTCGATGGACTTATTGAGAAAAGGACAGTCAGTAAAAGAAGTGGCGCTGACGCTCGGTTACAACCAAGCCAGTCCGTTTATTGCGATGTTCAAAAAATACTCCGGGCAGACCCCGGAGCAATATAAAAACAAACTATTATAGTGTTTGAATCACGTAATCCAGTGCGCCGACGATTGCCGCAACTTGCGCGTCGTTACACTCTTCATCGGTAACTTTCGGGCTGTCTGGGTATACCTCAGTCGTAGTGCCGTACTGGCACTGCGTTACACCGCCACAGAGGCCGAGTTTCACCATCGGGTAGTTAATCACGCCGTGTTGGGTAACCGGTGAGCCGATGATCTCGCCATTTTCGTCGGCTGGTGCAATGTGAGTGACTTTGCTTACCGATTCAATCACTGCCTTTTGAAATTCAGGCTGCGGGTTTTCGCTGTTACCCACAGTGTAGAAACCGTCTGGAATGGAACCTGGAATATACTCAACGCCATCACGTGCCGCGAGGGCTGGGCGAAATTCACTTTCGTCTGTGTCAGTCGTCTCATGCAAATCGATGTGCACCAAAATCTCTTCTCGAATTGACGCGACTAACTTGATCAGGTTGGCCGATTCTTCCGCCGGGCTATTGGCATAGAATGAACGGTTTGGATCGAGTGCTAACGGGTTCCATCGGTTGATCGTTTCGTATCCCCAAGGACTGACACATGGCGCGATGATGATGTTGAACTGCTCGCTGTAGCGTTCCATTTCGTTTGCAGCAAACTTCAGGGCGCCATGGACACCGCTGGTCTCATAACCGTGAACGCCGCCAGTGATAAGCACAACAGGTTTGTTTGCATCCCAGTGTTTGCTCTTGATACAAAACAGCGGGTAGCGCTCTGGGTCATACGATAAGGCTCCGTATTGCTCGACAGTAAACTGCTGCGCCAGTGCTTGAATCTTAGGCACAACTTCTTGCTGATATTCACGTTTGATGGTGGTTTGTTCACGCCACGCGACACGTTCCGCGTCGCCCCATTTTTGGCCGGGGGTACCGATTGGATAAGAACTGAGCATTACCTTGCCTTTATTGTTTTTGAAAATACTCGCACAGGATAAAGCGCGCCAGAAGAGCAAGCAATGTTTGTCTGGCTCTCGCAGTGAAGTTTGGCTTATGAGTGACATTTCAGTTTGTAGTCTCAACGTGGGGTGTTACATTTGCTTACATCGATAGTAATGCAAACAAGAGCGTATTTATGGCGGGTGCAAGCTTATTGACACTGCTCGACGATATAGCGAGCGTATTGGATGATGTCGCGGTGATGTCAAAAGTCGCCGCAAAGAAAACCGCGGGTGTGTTGGGCGACGACTTAGCACTTAACGCGCAGCAAGTGTCTGGCGTGACGGCAGAGCGCGAGATTCCGGTTGTTTGGAGTGTGGCTAAAGGCTCGTTTCGTAACAAGCTGATATTGGTTCCGGCTGCGCTGTTGATCAGTTCCTTCATACCTTGGCTTATTATGCCGCTGTTGTTAATTGGCGGGCTTTTCCTCTGTTATGAAGGCGCAGAAAAGGTTCTAGAAAAACTGTTCCATGGTGAAGAGCACCAGCAAACGGATCCCGCTGAGTTAGAGGCGATCAGCGATTCGATTGAAGAGTACGAAAAGAAAAAAATCGCTGGAGCGATCCGAACCGACTTTATTTTATCGGCCGAGATCATTGTGATTGCATTGGGTACGGTGCAAGGGGCGTCGATGAGTACGCAGATCTTAGTCGTGAGCCTGATCGCCGTGCTGATGACCATCGGTGTTTATGGCTTGGTTGCGGGTATCGTGAAACTGGATGACTTGGGTTTTTATCTAGAAAAGCGCAGTCAGGGCAAAGGGCTACTGTTTTCTGTTGGGCAGGGCTTAATTGCTTTTGCACCTAAACTGATGAAAGCGTTAACTGTAATTGGTACCGCCGCGATGTTTTTGGTTGGTGGCGGCATAGTCGTGCACAACGTACCTATGATTCATCATTGGGTAGAGCCGATCATCATGAGCATTCCAGATGTTTCTTTAGCGCAAGCGTTGTTTCCTACCTTGATGAACGGCTTGATTGGCGCAGTGTCTGGTTTGATTGTTGTGGCGATCTTCTCGGTTATCGCTAAGATCAAACAAAGCTAATTTGAATATAGCGCTAGGCGAGTACCCTAGCGCGGATTCGCAATGATTTGCTCTAACGCAGAGACCAGTAATTCCGGTGTTTGCGCGCCAGAAATCAAATGTTTTTGATTGATGATGATGGCAGGTACGGCGTTGATCCCCGCTTCGAGCCACTGGTGCTCGGTGTGTGCAACGGTTTCCGCCCAACTCGGGTCTTGTATTACCATGCTGGCGACTTCTGGGTCTAAGCCAACGTCTTGCGCGCATTGAACTAAGGTTTGTTCGTTGCTGATGTTTTGGTTTTCACTAAAGTAGGCGTGGAACAAGCGCATTTCTAAGTCGAATTGCTTATTTTCGCTCGATGCCCACATAATCAGTTGGTGCGCTTTTCGGGTGTTGTAAATACGCATATCGTCGGAAAAATTGAATACAAAGCCGACTTCTTCGCCTAATTTGGTCAAATTTTCTCTTGCTGCGATGCTTGCTTCGGTAGTGGTACCATATTTTTCATGTAGGTGTTCACGCAGGTTTTGCCCTTGCTCACCCATCGCAGGGTTGAGTTCAAATGGGTGCCACTGAATCTCTGCGTCAACTTTATCTGAGAGCGCTTTCAGTGCTAACTCTAAACGCTTGTAGCCTATGATGCACCAAGGGCAGACTACGTCAGAGACGATATCGATTTGAACCTTTTCCATGTTTCCTCCTACTGAATGTAATACGGTGAGTATAGTCTCAGGAGTGTGAAAATTAGCTAAGTTATTCGCGGTTCTGTGATTTCTACGCCTAACGACTACTACTTGAAAAGCGCCGGAAAGGGGGATAAGTAATAAAAATCAGATTTGGTACTATGGGATCAGTTTGAGCTATCTGAAGTAGCAACTGAATAATAGGTATAGGGACATTGTCATGTTTACCTCTAACGCAACAGATGTAATTCTGCATGCTTTTGACTGGCCGTATTCGTTAGTGACTCAAAGGGCGGAACAAATCGCCCGAGCCGGTTACAAGCATGTATTGATCTCACCACCGATGAAATCGTTTAAGTCCGCTCAAGGGACACAATGGTGGCAGCGTTATCAACCGCAAGATTATCGTGTGATTGATAACCAACTCGGTAACACCACAGATGTGAGAGAGATGGTTGCCGAGCTAAAAAAATACGGTGTCGGTGTATACGCCGATGTTGTGTTTAATCATATGGCGAATGAATCATCGATTCGCAGCGACCTTTACTACCCAAGTTTTAAGGATCTGAAAGCTTACGCCGAGAAGGCCGATTATTTCTTACAGCAAAAGCTGTTTGGTGATTTATCTAAGCCGCTGTTTTACCACAACCATTTTGTCGAAGCATTTGGCATCGAAGATTGGCAAGACCAGTGGCAGGTGCAAAATGGCCGGATAACGGGTGGGCCGAGCGATCCGGGCCTGCCTACACTGCGAGTTTGCGATTACGTTATCGAGCAACAGCGTAACTATCTGTTTGCGCTGAAGTCGATTGGTATTAAAGGTTTTCGCATTGACGCAGCCAAACACATGACCATCGAACACCTAAAGCGTGTTTGGACCGATGACATTTGTGAAGGCGTGCATATCTTTGGTGAAATCATCACTAATGGTGGCGTGAGTAAACCAGAATACGAGCTGTTTTTAGAGCCGTTTCTTGCCAACACTAAGTTCGGCGCGTATGACTTTCCACTGTTCCAAATGACGTACGATGCCTTGGCTGAGAATGGCAGCCTGAAAGAGCTGGTGGATCCATACTGTTTTGGGCAGGCGTTGTCTGAAAACCGTGCGGTGATCTTTGCGATTACCCACGACATTCCTAACAACGATGTGTTTGCCGATTTGGTGATGGACGAAGAGTTGGAATGGCTTGCATACACTTATGTGCTTGGTCGAGACGGTGGCGTGCCGCTGATTTATACCGACTTGGACACCTGTGGTTTAACTGATAAACACGGTCAGCCACGTTGGCTCAACGCCTGGAACGACCCTAAGATGGTGAAAGCGATCGGTTTTCACAACAAGATGCACGCTAAGCCGATGAACATACTTGAAGCGTCAGATGACTTGCTCGCATTTAGCCGAGGTGACGAAGGGATCGTCATCATCAACAAATCAAAGCGCAGCCAGACCTTTGAGGTAAAAACGACGCAAAACTGGAAAGATGTATTGACGGGTACCGTGCATGTGGGTGAGGCAGAGACTCTTAAACTGAATATTGCTCCAGTGAGCAGTATGATGTTAATAGCCGCCAAATAAAATAAAGCGCACTTAAGAGTGCGCTCTATTTGTTCATACGGTGCGTATCGTTATTTACCCAACAATAAGGCTTCAAGTTGGCTAAACGCGTTGTCATCGCCGTTAAACAGTTGTTCAATCACTTGTGTACGCTTTTTGCCTGATAACATCATCTTGTTGGCTTCACGAACTTTGAGGACCAACTGTTGTTCGTTAGAAAGTGCGGAGTTTTGGTTATCCCAATGCCACTGGTTGATGTGACGGGTTAACTGGCTTTCTTTCAACTTCGGCTGCATTGTGCTCAGTTCGTGGCGCATGACTTTGAGTTGGTTGTCGCGTACTTCGTTGTCACTGTCGACATCATGGAGTCGATTGATTAACGCTTGGCTTAACTCATTCAGCGTGACGTAACCGCCTTGTTTTGGCAGTGGCGAGGTGACACGGCAAGAGACTTCCACCAACTGAACCGCACTATTTGGGAAGTAAGTGAGTGAGCATAACGTGTCAAATGGCAGCCAAAACGCATGACCTGCTTCAACTGCGTACTCTTGTTTACCCAGTTTTACCAGTACCAAACCATCACGCACGAATAACAGGGTATGCTTCAATAATTTGCGTCTTGGGGTGCTATGGAGAAAGTCTTGTCGCAGTAATTGATGTGAGATGGCGTAGTGCATGAAAATACTCGTATTTGTTGGGGCGCTAAGGGTAACTTTTCTAGAAAAAAAAGCCAATATCAATTCTATATGGTACGTTTACGTGGTCTGACCTTTCCAAATCTGAGAGAAGTATAGCTGATAAGAATGCTAACTATGCGTAGAATGAGCCAGCTTTTTGATTTATGAATATAACAATGACTACAAGTAACGATCCATTTATTGATATCCGTCCATATAATGATGACGAGATTCCAGCGGCGATTGATCGCTTGGTAAACGACGAAGAATTTATTAGTGCCATTCTTCAACACCGCTTTTCTAACCATGCTGGTTGGTTTAAGGCGATCATGTCACCTCTAGTAAAGGTGTACCTGAAAATGAAATGGTCCAAGCTGAATTCGGTCGAAACGATTCAGCTTGAAGTAAAGAAGTACCTTGAGCAGACCTTAGCGACGACCACCAAAGGCGTGACCTACAGTGGTTTGGATAAGCTAGACAAACAAACGTCTTACTTGTTTGTCTCTAACCACCGCGATATCGCGATGGACCCGGCGTTGGTTAATTACGGTCTTCATCAGACTGATCACAAAACCGTTCGCATCGCGATTGGTGACAACCTACTGAAGAAGCCTTGTGCGACTGAGCTGATGCGGCTGAACAAGAGCTTTATCGTAAAACGCTCGGCGAAAGGCCCGCGTGAAATGATGAAAACACTGGGTACGTTGTCGGCGTATATCAAGCATTCGTTGGACACTGGTCATTCTATCTGGATTGCGCAGAAAGAAGGTCGAGCGAAAGACGGCAATGACTATACCGATCCTGCGATTCTTAAGATGTTCCATGTTGAAGGACGTAAGCAAAAAGTCGACTTCGCTGAGTACATTAAATCGCTGAAGATTGTTCCGGTGTCGATCTCATACGAGAATGACCCATGTGACATCGCTAAAGCTAAAGAGCTGTGGGCGAAAGCGGAGAAGGGCAGTTACGAGAAAGGTGAGTTCGAAGATATCGAAAGCATCATTAAAGGTATCATCGGTGAAAAAGGCCATGTCCATGTGGCGTTTGGTGATGTGATTGAGCAGGACTTCGATACGCCAGAAGCGCTAGCTGAAGAAATCGACCGCCAGATCCACCTGCATTACAAACTGTTCCCAATTAACAAGTTGGCAGCAGGCGATGAGTCGGTGAGTGAAGACGTTAAAGCGGTACTGGAAGACAAGTTGATGCAGTTGCCTGAAGGCGCGAGACCTTATCTGATTGCCAGCTACGCTAATCCGGTCAACAACCAGAAATAACAATGTAAAAAAGGGATGCGATATGTATCCCTTTTCTATTTCAATCTCATCGCTATGGAGCGACCGCTCCACCGAGCGTTAAGTTGCTCGGCCACTTTGTGATTCGGTTTCCGCCAAGATAAATATTGCCTTTCACCGTCATCGTATCGGGAAACTCCGTCAACGCTGAACCGCCAATGTACAAGTTACCATCGACAGTTAATCCTTCAGGCAGAGCGGTCAGTGGCGTGCGAATCACACTGAGATCGCCTTTCACACGTAATCTTGGCGGCAGAGACGTTAACGGCGTATCGGTCAGGTTAAGATAGCCGCCCAACTTGATTTTGGACGGCCAGCGAGTGATTTTAGAACCGAGTAAGTTGGCGTAGCCTTTGATGCTCATACCTTTACCGAGGCTTTTTAGTTCGCTATTGGACGCCTCTAGACTTCCTAAAATCTCCACACCTGCGGGCAGCTTTTTTATCGTGGTTTTAGCTATGTTGAGATTCCCCTTTACAACTAAGCCGGACGGCAATTCGCTGTAAGGTTTGTTGCGCAGATCCAAGTTTCCATAGTTATCCAAGTGGTTCAGGATACGGTGCTGATCCAGCGGTTGAGCTATTCCATGAACGGCAGTCAACGATAGCAGTGTGGCGAGAAATATTCGTCTCATAAGGAAGCATTAGAGTAAGTTGGCATTTAAGTATTAATGAGCAGGGTGGGTAAGGTCAATGCTTGTTGATTGAGGGGATAAAAAAACGGGCAAGATGCCCGTTTTTTGACGCTTTGATGTGCTCTAACCCACGTTTTTAACGCGCTAGCGAACGTGTTTTGAGTTCAAATATAAGCTTTTCTGCGCTCACTTCAAATTGAAAACGAGCGGTCAATTCTGTCGAACCATCTTCGATTTCTGAGGCTTCATACTGCACTTCCGCCGAGACTTGTTTGGCGAGTTCAATGTACTTGTCTAGTTCAGCCTGAAGTAGAGATTTATCATTGCCATGAATGATTACTTCCGCGACATTGTCGCCTTCTCTGATGATAAAGCCCATTTCACCAGCGCAACCACACGCTTCGCATACTTCTTGTTCAGTGCTCATCTCAATATCCTCTTACAAAGTATAGGGGCATTCTAACCAGTATTAAGTCGTTAATCCATATCTTACATGAGACCTGTTGCAAACAGGGAAAGTACGCCATTCTGTTGGCGTGAGTTATTAAGCGAACGCTAATCCACATGAATAGTAATGAGATCTATGTCACTAAAATGCGAAAAGAAGTGTCATTTTATTGTCGGAATGGAATTCTGTCAGTTGTAAGGGGCTCTAATTTATAAGAATATCGGCAAGCACAATTAATATAAACATAAAAACAATGCCTATTCATTTCATAGATTCATGTGATGTGTGTTTGTGAAGGTTTAGCTTAATGGTCACAATTTTTTGACCTACCAAGTTTGACTACGATGCAGTACCGACTTTTGATTAAGCAGTTCTTTTGTCTTGTTGCTTGTACTGTCTTGGAGCTATTCGATTAGGTTTCATTAGCTAACTCTGTTTGAGTTAGGCGGGTTTACAAAAAGAAGAGCCAGAACATGCCAAAGCGTAGTAAAGAAGATACCGAAATCACTATTCAGAAAATCATGGATGCCGTTGTTGATCAGCTGTTGCGACTGGGTTATGACAAGATGTCATACACAACTCTAAGTCAGCAAACAGGCGTATCTAGAACTGGTATTAGTCACCATTTCCCAAAAAAGACAGACTTCACAGCCGCGCTTGATAGCCGTATTTTCAAGATGTTTGTTGAACACGTCGATTTTGACAATGGACTGGATTCATTTTCTAGCAGTTGGGTCACCGCGTTAGATAATGAAGAGTTCCGCGCTATTTTGCGTCTACTGTTCCACCATATTGTGACCACGCAAAATACGCATGAGTTTGCGATTAACGGTATTGACCGTCTGTACAAAATGACAGAGTCGCAGTTTGGCGAATCAAGCTCTAAAGAGCTGGAATGGCTTATCGGTAAGTCATTGGTTCGCATGGTATAATTGCGTTACCAACCTCATTAATATGAGCCTTCTTCGGAAGGCTCTTTTTATTGGCGCAAAGCAAGAGTTAAACCCACTCCACATATCGTATCTCTCACGCCTGTTACACTATTGATATTCAACCACGGATATCATCGTTATTTATGAGCTTACCAAAGCAGCTATACACTGGCGATCAAGTCAAACAAGGCGAAGCGCAAGCAGCAAAAAATGCGGGTTACTCACTTTATCAACTAATGGAAATGGCCGGTGAGTCGGTCTTTAGTGTTCTGGAAGAAGAATACCCGCGAGCGCAGAACGTTACCGTTTTGTGTGGTGGAGGTAACAACGGTGGGGATGGTTTTGTCGTGGCACGCTTGGCGAAACACGTTGGTTTGTCTGTGCAGTTGATTAGTACTGTGGATGAGTCACGTTATGTTGGTGACGCGCTGCAGGCAAAGCAGGCTTGGCTGAAAAGTGGTGGCACGATTTTGTCCCAAGAAGCGCTCAGTGGCTGTTTAACGACCGCAGATGTGATTGTGGATGGTTTACTTGGCACTGGCTTAAGCGGTGAAGTGCGTGACGATACGCGCGCTATTATCGACAGTATCAACCAATGCGAGAAACCAGTCATTGCGATCGATATTCCGTCTGGTCTGTGCTCGGATACTGGCACCGTTTTGGGGGGCGCTATCTGCGCTCAGCATACGGTGACTTTTATCGCCATCAAGCAAGGTCTGGTAACGGGTCAGGCGCGTGATGTCGTTGGCAAGCTCCATTTTTCTGGCCTAAACGTCCAAAGTCAGTTTGCTGAACTGGTCTCTTCAAACATTGATATGCTGAGTTTGGATGAGATGCTTGGAGAGTTTCCTAAGCGCCGCGCGACCGCCCATAAAGGTAAGCATGGAAGAGTGCTTTGTATTGGCGGTAATCAAGGCTATGGCGGTGCGATTCGCATGTGCGCTCAAGCTGCTGCGAGAAGTGGGGCGGGATTGGTCAGTTGTATTTGCCATCCTGTTTCAAGTTTGCCTTTGATGGTCGCTTGCCCGGAAGTGATGACCATCGGTTGGCAAGACGACCTTGAGCAACTTAATTCCAAATCGGCAGCACAAGATGTTTTGGCTTTCGGACCTGGCTTAGGGACGGATTCTTGGGCACACGCACTGTTTCACCATGTTCAGTCTTTAGCTATCAAAAAGGTGGTCGACGCCGATGGCCTCAACCTTCTTGCCCAAAGCCCCAATGTCGATGCGAACAGAGTGATCACACCACATCCCGGAGAAGCGGCTAGATTGCTGAATTGCAGTGTGGCTGAAATTGAATCAAACCGATATTCGGCAATAAAGCAGCTACAAGACAAATTTGGTGGTGTCGTGGTGCTTAAAGGCGCAGGAAGCTTAGTTTGCGATGGTCGCCGCACCTATGTCTGTTTGGCAGGCAATCCCGGTATGGCAACAGGCGGAATGGGCGATGTATTGACTGGCATTATCGCCGCATTAATTGCCCAAGGTGTAGAACTTTCTGCTGCGGCAAGGCTCGGCGTGCAACTCCATAGCCAGGCGGCTGATTTAGTCGCGGAAGAAGAGGGGATGATTGGTTTGCTCGCCAGCGATGTGATTGGCAAAGTGCGTCAATTGCTGAATTTTTCTGCATAAATTGTCTTTGTTTAGACAAGGATTTTTGAGTGCTTTTTTGTGACTTTGATTGTTATTTTGAGTGATTTGGTTACAATGCTTGTTCGCTCCTGAGTTGTGCATCCGTATTTGCATATAAAAGGACAGACACTCTCGTCTTTAACGCACTGTTTTAAATGTTAAAGACACGTTTTGAATTGCATGTGTTGCTTGGTGTGCAACACCACTGTAAGGATATTTAAATGCCAATTATTACTCTTCCTGACGGCAGTCAGCGTCAATTTGACAACCCAGTTTCTACTCTTGAAGTCGCTCAATCTATCGGTCCTGGTCTGGCTAAAGCCACCATCGCTGGTCGTGTAAACGGCAACCGTGTTGATGCTTGTGATCTCATCGAAGAAGACGCAAACCTTGAAATCATCACAGTTAAAGATGAAGTTGATGGCCTAGAAATCGTTCGTCACTCGTGTGCTCACCTTTTAGGTCACGCGATCAAGCAGCTTTACCCTGAAGCTAAAATGGCGATTGGTCCGACAATCGACAGCGGTTTCTACTACGATATCGATCTAGAGCAGTCTCTAACGCAAGAAGATCTAGAAAAGATCGAAAAGCGTATGAAAGAACTGGCTAAGACCAAATATCAAGTTATCAAGAAAAAGGTAAGCTGGCAGGAAGCGCGTGACACCTTTGAGTCACGTGGCGAATCTTACAAGATCGAAATCTTGGACGAGAACGTTGCTCGCGACGATCGTCCGGGTCTATACCACCACGAAGAATACATCGACATGTGTCGTGGTCCGCACGTTCCACACATGGGTTTCTGTCAGCACTTTACGCTACTGAACGTCGCTGGTGCTTACTGGCGCGGTAACAGCGATAATAAGATGCTGCAACGTATCTACGGTACCGCTTTCCACGATAAGAAAGCACTAAAAGCGCACCTAACGCGTCTTGAAGAAGCGGCGAAGCGTGACCACCGTAAAATCGGTAAGCAGCTAGACCTATTCCACATGCAGCAAGAAGCACCGGGTATGGTGTTCTGGCATCACAATGGTTGGTCGATCTTCCGTGATCTAGAAGTTTTCGTTCGCGAAAAACTGACTGAGTACGAATACCAAGAAGTGAAAGGCCCATTAATCATGGACCGTGTGCTTTGGGAACGTTCTGGTCACTGGGACAAGTACGCCGATGCGATGTTTACTACGGCTTCAGAGAACCGTGATTACGCCCTGAAACCAATGAACTGTCCTGGTCACGTACAGATCTTTAACCAAGGTCTAAAATCGTACCGTGACCTACCGCTACGTATGGCGGAGTTTGGTTCATGTCACCGTAACGAACCATCAGGCGCGCTGCACGGCATTATGCGTGTACGTGGCTTTACTCAGGATGACGCTCATATCTTCTGTACTGAGAGCCAAATCCAAGAGGAAGTGACTGGCTGTATCAAGATGGTTTACGATACGTACCAAACTTTCGGCTTCGAAAACATCGTGGTTAAGCTATCTACTCGCCCTGAAAAGCGTGTTGGTTCAGACGAAATCTGGGATCAATCTGAAGAAGCTCTTAAGCAATCTCTTGAAGCGATGGAGATTCCATACGAAATTCAAGAAGGCGAAGGCGCATTCTACGGTCCTAAGATTGAGTTTACTCTATACGACTGCTTAGACCGTGCATGGCAATGTGGCACTGTACAACTAGACTTCAACCTACCGGGTCGTCTAGGTGCATCTTACGTGGATGAGAACAACGAACGTCAAGTTCCAGTGATGATCCACCGTGCGATTTTAGGCTCACTCGAACGTTTCATCGGTATCCTGATCGAAGAGTACTTTGGTTTCTTCCCAACGTGGTTGTCACCAGAGCAGGCGGTTGTCATGAATATTACTGACAAACAGTCTGATTATGCTCAGGAAGTTGTTCGAAAACTACAAAAAGTTGGAATTAGAGCAAAAGCGGACTTGAGAAATGAGAAGATTGGCTTTAAAATCCGCGAACATACTTTAAAGCGTGTACCGTATATGCTGGTTTGTGGTGACCAAGAGATGGAAGCCGGTGAAATCGCAGTACGTACTCGTAAAGGTAAAGATCTTGGCAAGTTTAAAGTGGATGATTTTATTACATACATCCAAGACGAGATCTCTAGCCGTAAGCTCAATCTGGAGGAATAAGCTATTAAAGGCGGAAGACGCGGCCAACAACCGGCCAAACAAAATGCTCATCGTTTAAACGGTGAAATCCGTGGCGTTCGTGAAGTTCGACTGACTGGCGCTGACGGGGAATCAGTTGGTATCGTATCGATCCAAGAAGCGGTTGCTGCAGCTGAAGAAGCTGGTATGGACCTTGTAGAAATCAGTCCAAATGCTGAGCCACCAGTTTGTCGTGTGATGGACTATGGCAAATTCCTCTTTGAGAAGAGCAAAGCTGCAAAAGAGCAGAAGAAGAAGCAAAAACAGATCCAGATTAAGGAAGTAAAATTCCGTCCTGGAACTGATATTGGAGACTATCAGGTAAAACTACGCAACCTGACGCGTTTCCTTGAAGAAGGCAACAAAGTGAAGGTAACAATTCGCTTCCGTGGCCGAGAAATGGCACACCAAGACATCGGTGTTGACGTTCTAAAACGCTTGAAAGAAGATACTGCAGAACTTGCTGTAGTGGAATCATTTCCAAGCCGTATTGAAGGTCGTCAGATGATCATGGTTCTTGCCCCTAAAAAGAAGTAATTAACGGCTTTGCAAGTAATTGACCCTGCCGTTCCTTTTAGGAAACGGCGGGGTTTGTTCGCCCTAATTACTATTGTTTATACAACTCAACAATGCGGAGTTATTCATCATGCCTAAGATGAAAACCAACAAAGGTGCTGCTAAGCGTTTTAAGAAAACTGCTGGTGGTATTAAGTACAAGCACGCTACAAAACGTCACATCCTGACTAAGCGTACTACTAAGAACAAGCGTCAACTACGTCCTAACGCAATCCTTCCTAAATGTGAAGTGGCTGCTGTTATCCGTATGTTGCCATACGCTTAATTCTTTTTAGTTTATCAATCGTTTAGTTTAGGAGAAGCATAATGCCTCGCGTAAAACGTGGTGTACAAGCTCGTGCACGTCATAAGAAAGTTCTAAAACAAGCTAAAGGTTACTACGGTGCACGTTCACGTGTTTACCGCGTAGCTTTCCAAGCAGTTACTAAAGCTGGTCAATACGCTTACCGTGACCGTCGCAACAAGAAACGTCAATTCCGTCAACTATGGATTGCACGTATCAACGCTGCATCTCGTCAAAATGGTCTATCTTACAGCCGTTTCATCAACGGTCTTAAGAAAGCATCTATCGAGATCGACCGTAAGATCCTTGCTGATATCGCGGTATTCGACAAAGCTGCATTTGCAGTTCTAGTTGAAAAAGCAAAAGCTGCTCTTTAATTAGCAGTTTAGGTTTAAGAAAAGGGGAGCTCCGGCTCTCCTTTTTTATATCTGAAATTCACAATCTCGAAAGAGGGCTAATTACACCACCCGCACCTCGTTCCAACACATGGGTGTAGATTTGCGTCGTCTTTACATCATTGTGGCCTAACTGCTCTTGTACCGTGCGAATGTCGGCCCCCGCTTCCAGCAAGTGCGTGGCGAAGCTGTGTCTCAGCGTATGGCATGTGACATTCTTCTTTATTCCAGCGTCCTGCGTTGCCCGTTTTACCGCTCTTTGTAAGGCCGCTTCATTGATGTGGTGCCTTCTTGTCAGTCCAGAGTCTAAATCTTGAGATAGACGCATAGACGGAAACAGATAATGCCAGTTGAAATCCATTTCCGCGCCTTGATATTTTTTCTGTAGCGAAGGTCGAATCCAAACACCCGCATAGCCTGGGTAATTCATATCTTTTTTGTAATACCTAAGTGCTAACGCTTCTTGCTCTTTTAAGAGAGGGACTGCTTCTTTGGCTAACGTGACAACCCTATTTTTACCCCCTTTTCCTTGCCAAATTCGTACTGCGTTGTAGTGATAGTCAATATCTTGAACTCGTAACCTTACACATTCCATTACACGTAACCCAGAACCATATAGCAACATAATATGGAGTTTATATCGTGGGTCGATATGAGTTAGAAATAGACGCAGTTCCTCTTGTGTTAGCACGACCGGCAGCTTTCGATCTAATAGTGATTTTTGAAACTTCATTTCCATTGAAAGAGGCGTTCTAAAGTATTCTCGGTACAGGAAACTAATAGCGTTGAGTGCGAGTGCTTGAGTTTTTGCGGCAACTTTGTCGTGTACGGCCAAGTGAGTAAGAAATGCTTCGACATGTGACTCATCGAGTTTCGACGGATGTTGCATGTTGTGAAACGCAATGTATTTCGTGATCCACAAGATATACGCTTTAACCGTTTTAGGTGCGTAGTGCCTCGCGTACATGTGCTCTTTAACGCTAAGCAAAAACTGGCTTTTCATTTGACTACCCTTGATAAAATTAAACTGTATATATATACAGTTTAATTGTTTTTCTACAAACTCAAGAATTAGTGCGCACTTTGCATGCTAACTGAGATGAACAGCGCGCTATTCGCCATGACTAATCTATAAGTTTCATAAAGTTGTGTGATAGGATCCAATAAGTTGTGGTAGGTTATAAGTGGTGTTAGGACGGAACTATACCGACAGTTTGTTGGATAGAAAGCGTTAGTTGCCAACGAGGAA
>NZ_LHPI01000054.1 GCF_001274785.1 Vibrio hepatarius | reverse complement strand
TTAAAGAGCTAGATTCATTAAAGAACCATTTTTAAAAGCACTATTACTAATGCACTTAAAGATGGTGGAGCTAAGCAGGATCGAACTGCTGACCTCCTGCGTGCAAGGCAGGCGCTCTCCCAGCTGAGCTATAGCCCCATCAAGGTGTGTCGATACTGTATGCCAATCTCCTGGGAGGAAGATTGGTGGGTCTGAGTGGACTTGAACCACCGACCTCTCGCTTATCAGGCGAACGCTCTAACCACCTGAGCTACAGACCCAGTATCGTCTCTTAAACTATAAACATATCAATCTGTGTGAACA
>NZ_LHPI01000053.1 GCF_001274785.1 Vibrio hepatarius | reverse complement strand
CAAATAGTCGGTGGTGATAAACTTATCATCCCCTTTTGCTGATGGAGCTGCACATGAACCCATTCAAAGGCCGGCATTTTCAGCGTGACATCATTCTGTGGGCCGTACGCTGGTACTGCAAATACGGCATCAGTTACCGTGAGCTGCAGGAGATGCTGGCTGAACGCGGAGTGAATGTCGATCACTCCACGATTTACCGCTGGGTTCAGCGTTATGCGCCTGAAATGGAAAAACGGCTGCGCTGGTACTGGCGTAACCCTTCCGATCTTTGCCCGTGGCACATGGATGAAACCTACGTGAAGGTCAATGGCCGCTGGGCGTATCTGTACCGGGCCGTCGACAGCCGGGGCCGCACTGTCGATTTTTATCTCTCCTCCCGTCGTAACAGCAAAGCTGCATACCGGTTTCTGGGTAAAATCCTCAACAACGTGAAGAAGTGGCAGATCCCGCGATTCATCAACACGGATAAAGCGCCCGCCTATGGTCGCGCGCTTGCTCTGCTCAAACGCGAAGGCCGGTGCCCGTCTGACGTTGAACACCGACAGATTAAGTACCGGAACAACGTGATTGAATGCGATCATGGCAAACTGAAACGGATAATCGGCGCCACGCTGGGATTTAAATCCATGAAGACGGCTTACGCCACCATCAAAGGTATTGAGGTGATGCGTGCACTACGCAAAGGCCAGGCCTCAGCATTTTATTATGGTGATCCCCTGGGCGAAATGCGCCTGGTAAGCAGAGTTTTTGAAATGTAAGGCCTTTGAATAAGACAAAAGGCTGCCTCATCGCTAACTTTGCAACAGTGCCTTCTACGGCACGTTTGAAGGCGCGCTGAAAGGTCTGGTCATACATGTGATGGCGACGCACGACACCGCTCCGTGGATCGGTCGAATGCGTG
>NZ_LHPI01000052.1 GCF_001274785.1 Vibrio hepatarius | reverse complement strand
GCAACTGTTAAGGCAGGTGTTTTTGTGCCTTGAATGTGAGGCCGGTAAAGGCTCAGAAGCCGTCGTCGCCCAACTTCAACAGATGCAGACGGAAATCGCATTCGGTGGACCACTGAAGACGATGGATACGTCGCTCATCCCGAAAAAGCACCTCCCATGGTTGGTTAAACAGGATAACGTTAACCCGCAACGTTACGAATGGCTGCTCTACCGGCAGTTAACCTCACGACTGAATGGACGCATTTATTTGCCAAATGTTACCAAATACCGCGCACTGGAAGACGACCTGATCCCCCAGACATCGCAGGATACCTTGCTGGCCTCATCAACACTGGACAGACTAAAACAGCCCGCAGAGTTATTGTTACAGGAGAAACAACACCGGCTGGAAAGTGCACTCAAAGACGTTGCTCTCCATATTGATGAGGGAGACAATCGAAATGTGATCATGAAAAATCGTACCGGTACCCGCTGGCGTCTGCCGACCAAAAGCGCTACATCTCTGGTCAACAATCCCTTTTTTAAGCGAATGCAACCGGTCGGTATCGCGGATGTACTGCGGTATGTAGAGCGCGAAACCGGGTTCATGAAATGTCTGACTCATGTACTTCCGATACAAAAACAAGGGTTCACTCATCAGGATGATTTACTGGCCATTCTGATTGCCAACGCCACTCACCGTGGTGTGTATGGCATGGCGCAGATCTCCGATCGAAGCTATGAACACCTGAGTACGGTGCAGGCCAACTATATCCGGCCTGAAACGCTGCATGACGCCAGCGACGTGATCAATAATGCGGTTGCAGCGCTACCCATCTTCCGCCACTACCATATTCAGGAGGACCAGCTGCATGCCAGTGCGGATGGTCAGAAATTCGAAACCCATCTGGAAACCTTTAAAACCCGGTACTCCTCTAAGTATTTCGGCACCAACAAAGGGATCACGGCCATGACACTGGTGGCCAACCACAGCGCCCTCAATGCTCGGATCATCGGTTCCAACGAGCACGAATCACACTATATTTATGACCTGTTACAATCCAACAGCAGTGAAATCAAACCTGACGTACTCTCGACAGATACACACGGTGTCAATCATGTTAACTTCGCCTTACTGGATCTATGCGGTTACAGTTTTGCACCGCGATACGCGCAGTTCAGTAGTGTCATCAATGATCTGTTTGATGTGACTGAAAGTGAACAAGGCAGCACCATACTGGCGCTAAAGAAGCCTATCAGAACGAATGTTATTACAACGGGATGGCAAGATATCAGGCGTATTGTTCTGTCACTTCAGACAAAGCGGACGACACAAGCAATGCTGGTAAGAAAGTTGTCTGGTTACCCTTCTGGACACCCAATATTACAGGCTCTGACGGAGTATAATCGACTGGTTAAAGCGCAATATTTACTTGACTACATCGACGATGCCAGTTTGCGGCAGTATGTGCAACGTGCCCTGAACCGGGGAGAAGCATGGCACTTCCTTAGACGAGCCATTGCGTCGGTGAATGGTGATCAGTTCCGTGGCAAAAACGAGTCTGAAATCGCTATCTGGAATGAATGCGCAAGATTGCTTGCCAACGCGATCATCTACTTCAACTCCGCGATACTGAGTCATCTTCTGGGACACTTTGAAGCGAGAGGAGATGAAGAGAAAGCGGGTATCACTCGTGCTGTTTCGCCCGTTGCGTGGCAAAATATCAACTTAAGCGGAACGTATAACTTCACTAATACTGGGAAATTGCCCAATATTGGCGAAATAACAAGGCCGATAGTGGATGATTAGGCTCCAAGCTGAAAGTAAACCACCTCCGCAGCCATTTATTGGTGTGGTCTACAGAGGATTATGTCTTTTTAGAGGGGAAAATCCCTAGAAC
>NZ_LHPI01000051.1 GCF_001274785.1 Vibrio hepatarius | reverse complement strand
TGTTGTTGCTAAGATCTTCGAATAATTCTTAACGAATTAAACGAAATCTTGCACTGTTCTTCTTTTTGAAGAAAGCGCATCTAGAAAGAGGGGAGCTTAGGCTTCCCTTTTTCATATTTGGTTATAAGCAGTCTCATGGCTTAGTAAAGCCAAGCCAAAACTTTTCACATTTCATTTCATCAGCTTACTCAACCTACCCCAAACACCGTTATCCAAATGGTTTTTCATCCTAGTAAATTACCCCTAATTGCCCCATTTTCTATAACTAATCGATCTAATACTTAGGCGTGATCTGCCTGGTAATGGGAATAGTTATCTTTTATATTTCGAATCTAGGTTTAAGTCATAGGTTTCGATATGTACATTTGTCTCTGTCATGGTGTCTCTGACAAAAAAATTCGCAAGTTGGTGATTGAAGAAGGTGTCACTGATATACGCGGAATTAAAAAGTGTACAGCGCTTGGCAGTCAATGCGGCAAGTGTGTACGTGCAGCAAAAGAGATCGTAAACGAAACCGCCGCAGTAAGCCTATTTAAGCAGGCCAGTTAACCTGCAACGACAGTCCTTGTTTTGACAGCTTCTTATTTGGTTCTACAGTTAAAAGAGCCGATAAGGAGGGCTATGTCATGAAAGGTGATCCAATCATAATTCAACACCTCAACAAAGTGCTCGGTAACGAGCTCATTGCTATAAACCAGTATTTCTTGCACGCTCGCATGTACAAAGACTGGGGCTTAAAACACCTCGCCGACAAGGAATATCACGAGTCGATCGATGAAATGAATCATGCCGATCATTTGATTGAACGCATCCTCTTTTTAGAAGGTTTACCCAATCTACAAGACCTCGGTAAGCTGATGATAGGCGAAGATGCTAAAGAGATGCTTGAGTGCGACCTTAAACTCGAAATGGCGGCTATTCCAGATTTGAAAGCGGCGATTGCGTATGCCGAAGATATCCACGATTACGTCTCTCGTGACCTGTTTCAAGACATCTTAGAAGACGAAGAAGAGCATGTAGATTGGTTAGAAACGCAGTTGGGGCTGATCGAAATGACGGGTATCCAGAACTACCTACAAGCGCAATACGTCGATGAAGATAATGACGATTAATCATTAATTTAGTGACGACTTCTTTCTGCCAGTATCGAGTTAAAAATGGCGGTTACTCGCTGCTGGCTCTAACGCTATATTTCTCTTGCTTAAACTGCTTTCTTTCTGTACTATTCGTGCTCCTTAAAACTCAGTCAATTATCTTTAGTTCCTTGCTTCCTCTGGACGACTGAGCCAATTGTGGAAGCTGAATAATCCGTAAGGAGCAACCCATGCGTCATTACGAAATCGTATTCATGGTGCACCCAGATCAAAGCGAGCAAGTTGCTGGCATGATCGAGCGTTACACTGGTTCTATCACTGAAGCTGGCGGTACTATTCACCGTCTAGAAGACTGGGGTCGTCGTCAACTGGCTTACCCAATCAACAAGCTTCACAAAGCTCACTACGTTCTAATGAACGTTGAAGCTGACCAAGCTGTAATCGATGAGCTAGAAACTGCTTTCCGTTTCAACGATGCAGTTCTACGCAACATGATCATGCGTACTAAAGCGGCTATCACAGAGCAATCTATCATGCTTAAGCAGAAAGAAGAGCGTGCTCCACGTCGTGAAGAGCGTTCTGAAGCTAAGCCAGAAGCTGCTGAGTAATTTAACTTATGGCCAATCGAATGGAGTTAAGTGGCAATGTCGCTAAACCTCCGATTCGAAGCAAAAGTCCAAGTGGAATTGAACACTGTCGATTTTGGCTAGAGCATCGTTCTACCGTTATCGAAGCTGACTTACCGAGACAAGTTTATTGTCGTATGCCGGTTGTTGTCAGTGGACCGAGGTCACAAGCTTTAACTCAGAATTTAGTACAGGGCAGTAGCATTAAGGTAAGTGGTTTTGTCGCTTATCAGACCGGCCGAAATGGTGTGGGAAAATTAGTGCTTCATGCCGACAACATTACTCAAATTTAAGATCAGGAGATAGCCCATGGCTCGTTTCTTCCGTCGTCGTAAATTCTGCCGTTTCACTGCAGAAGGCGTACAAGAGATTGATTACAAAGACGTAGCAACTCTTAAAAACTACATCACTGAAGCTGGTAAAATCGTACCTAGCCGTATCACTGGTACAAGCGCTAAGTACCAGCGTCAACTAGCACGTGCTATCAAGCGTTCACGCTACCTAGCTCTACTACCGTACACTGACAAGCATCAGTAATCGGTTCCGTTTATTAAGAAAGAGGATTAAGCAATGCAAGTTATTCTACTTGATAAAATCGGTAACCTAGGTGGTCTTGGCGATACAGTAAACGTTAAATCTGGCTACGCTCGTAACTTCCTTATCCCTCAGGGTAAAGCTGTTATGGCGACTAAAGGTAACGTTGAAATGTTCGAAACTCGTCGTGCTGAACTAGAAGCTAAAGTTGCTGAGCAACTAGCTGCTGCAGAAGCTCGCGCTGAGAAAGTTAACGCTCTAGAAGCTGTTGTTATCGCTTCTAAAGCTGGTGACGAAGGCAAACTATTCGGTTCTATCGGTACTCGTGATATCGCTGACGCTATCACAGCGGCTGGCGTTGAAGTTGTTAAGAGCGAAGTTCGCCTTCCTGAAGGTGCTCTACGTAACACTGGTGAGTTCGAGATCAGCGTTCAACTTCACTCTGAAGTTTTCGCGACAGTTAACCTACAAGTTGTTGCTGCTGAGTAATTTTCAGTATCAAGACGATTTAAAAAGCACCTGTTTACAGGTGCTTTTTTTATGTCTGTAGTTTTGATGGTAAGGGAAAGTTTAAAACACGAACAGCAGGTTAACTGAAAATACACTATCGGTTTTCTCCACGCCTTCAGGCACTTTGTCGTGATACTGGCGCGAGTGGGTCAGCTTAAGAGCGATATCTTCAGTGATGTTGTTTATCGCGCTTAGGTCGGTGTCGATTCGGGTATTACTGTGTCCTGAAACGACGGTGGTTGACGCGGTTAAGCTTAGATTATCGACCACTTGCCATTTGGATGAGATGTGTCCACGAAAAATTGCCTCTTGAACGGTCTTCGGAAAGACAATATCGTCATCGTCAATTTCATCGAGGTTGGGCTCTTGATAGCGATAACCTGGGCCAAGTTCCACTTCGAGTATCAGTGTTTCGGTATTCGCGACCTGATAACCGAGACCGCCTGAAAGAGTGTAGTCTTTGAAGTACGCGCTATAGAGCGAATCCACGCCTTTGAAACTGCCGTACAAATAGGTCATTGGACCTAACTTGTAGTCACTTTGCGCTTTATAAGTCGACTGGCGTTTATCCTCTTCACCGTCTTTATACAGTAAGTAGTATTTCCACTCGCCACTGCTACGGTAACGTCCAGATGTGTAGTCAGCTGCAACACGCGCGTTTAGTGAACGGGTGTCAGAATTACCCGTGTGAGACTGATAGCCAAATTCGACTTCAGTATCCCACGGTGAAGGTACGTCAATCTCAGCATCTCCCTGCTCTTGATCTGCTGCCATGCAGAGTGCTGGCATCATTAAACCAGCAGCAAGTAACCAATACTTAGACACTAACGACCTCTAGATTTATATAGGGGGTGATGATATTAATGCGAAAACTAGTTGTATTGGTCAATGCTGGGTTAAATATCTTATACAACCCGACAATCTGTCGGCTAGTTGCAGACAACGCTGTCTTTCTCGCTATAATGAGCGGTCAACATCAAGTAGTAGAGCAATACCATGGCTGAAACGAGAACAGAAAATCGCATGAAAATGATCAGAGACGCACAGGTTGATGCAATCAAAGTGCCCCCTCATTCTTTGGAAGCGGAACAGTCCGTTATTGGTGGTCTGCTACTGGATAATGAGCGTTGGGATACGGTTGCAGAGCGCGTGGTAGCGAAAGACTTCTACAGTCGCCCACACCGTCTGATTTTTGAAGCGGTTAAGTCGATTCTCGAAGACAGCAAACCGCTCGACTTGATTACGCTATCTGAGTTCCTAGAGCTGCGTGAACAGCTTGATGACGTTGGTGGCTTTGCATACCTTGCTGACTTGGTTAAGAACACTCCGAGTGCCGCTAACATCAACGCCTACGCAGACATTGTTGCCGAGCGTGCACTGGTTCGTGATTTGATTGGTGTTGCAAACGAAATCGCTGACGCGGGTTACGACCCACAAGGCCGCTCATCGGAAGACCTACTCGATTTGGCGGAGAGTAAAGTCTTTGCGATCGCCGAGTCTCGTACCAATGAGAACGAAGGTCCACAAAACGTTGATAATATTTTAGAGAAGACCCTTGAGCGTATCGAGTTGCTCTACAAGTCGCCACAAGATGGTGTAACAGGCGTCGATACTGGCTTTACCGACCTCAATAAGAAAACAGCGGGTCTACAAGGTTCTGACTTAATCATCGTTGCGGCGCGTCCGTCGATGGGTAAGACCACCTTCGCGATGAACTTGTGTGAAAACGCCGCGATGGAGCAGGAAAAACCAGTACTGATCTTCTCGTTAGAGATGCCAGCAGAACAAATTATGATGCGTATGTTGGCGTCATTGTCACGCGTAGACCAAACTAAGATTCGTACCGGTCAGCTCGACGATGAGGATTGGGCGCGCATCTCTTCTACCATGGGTATCCTGATGGAGAAGAAGAACATGTACATCGATGATAGTTCAGGCCTAACGCCTACCGAAGTGCGCTCACGTGCTCGCCGTATCGCTCGCGAACACGGCGGTTTGTCGTTAATCATGGTCGACTATCTCCAACTGATGCGTGTTCCTGCGCTTTCGGATAACCGTACTCTGGAAATCGCCGAGATTTCCCGCTCGCTTAAGGCGCTAGCCAAAGAGTTGAATGTCCCTGTGGTTGCCTTGTCGCAGCTTAACCGTTCCCTAGAGCAACGTGCTGATAAACGCCCAGTAAACTCGGATTTGCGTGAATCGGGATCCATCGAGCAGGATGCCGACTTGATCATGTTTATCTACCGAGATGAAGTGTACAATCCCGACAGCTCTATGAAGGGCACCGCAGAAATAATACTCGGTAAGCAACGTAACGGTCCTATCGGTTCTGTGCGCTTGACTTTCCAAGGACAATGGTCGCGCTTTGATAATTATGCCGGCCCAGCTTTTGATATGGATGATGAGTAACGAATGAGTTACATGAAAGCAGCAACGGCAATCGTTGAGCTCAACGCTTTGCAACACAACCTTGAGCAGGTTAAAGCTCACGCTCCAAATAGTAAATTGATGGCAATCGTGAAAGCCAATGGATACGGTCACGGGATATCACAGATTGCCAGCCACGCAACCCTTGCAGATGCATTTGGCGTGGCGCGCATGGAAGAAGCCCTAAAACTCCGCGCAAGTGGAATCGTGAAACCTATTTTGCTGCTTGAGGGTTTCTATGCTGCTGAAGACTTACCTGTTTTGGTGGCGAATAATCTTCAGACTGCTGTGCATTGTATCGACCAGCTCGAAGCTCTCGAAAATGCTCAACTAGACACGCCAGTTACCGTTTGGCTTAAGCTCGACAGTGGCATGCACCGCTTGGGTGTAAGCCCTGAACAATATAATGAGTTTGTTCAACGTTTAGAAGCCTGCCCTAATGTCGCGAAACCATTGCGCTTTATGAGCCACTTTGGTTATGCCGATGAACTGGAAAAACCCAATACCAACCAGCAAACCGAACTGTTCCTCGAAGTAACCAAAAACTGCCAAGGCGAACGCTCACTCGCGGCCTCGTCAGGTATTTTGGTGTGGCCAGATAGCCATTTAGACTGGGTCCGTTCAGGTATTATCATGTACGGCATCTCTCCAATCGGTGACAAGCCAGCACATGAGTTTGGTTTTAAACCTTTAATGACGCTAAAAGCGCCAATCATCGCGGTACGTGACGTTAAAAAAGGTGAAAGTGTCGGCTACAGTGGCATTTGGACAGCCGAGCGAGACACTAAAGTTGGCGTGATTGCTATCGGCTACGGTGACGGATACCCGAGAACTGCGCCATTCGGCACACCGGTACTGGTGAATGGCCGCCGCGTACCGCTCGCTGGACGCGTATCGATGGATATGCTGACGGTCGATTTAGGGCCTGATGCGAGTGATAAAGTTGGCGATGACGCTATCTTATGGGGTAACGACTTACCGGTGGAAGAAATTGCCGCACATGTAGGTACAATCGCTTACGAGTTGGTCACCAACCTGACTTCGCGAGTCGAAGTCGAATACAAAAAATAAACGAAGCGGGCTCAAGCCCGCTTTTTTAATCCCATTTATTCGCCGTTCAGCGTGGCGACGATCCTGCGACTGCCACCGTAATCTCGATGCTCACCCAAGTAAATGCCCTGCCAAGTGCCTAGCGCTAACCGTCCCTGGCTGATAGGAATGGATACGTTGCAGCCAAGTAATGACGCTTTAATGTGAGCCGGCATATCATCATCTCCCTCATAAGTATGCTGGTAGTATGGCGCGCGTTCTGGAACGAATTTGTTGAAGTGCGCTTCCATGTCCATGCGTACAGTCGGGTCCGCGTTCTCATTGATGGTCAAACTGGCAGAGGTATGTTGGATAAATAACTGTAATATTCCGACGGAATATCGCTGTATTTCCGGAATTTGTTGTTCAATTTCGTCGGTAATCAGGTGAAAGCCACGTTTCCTCGCCTTTAATTGAATCGTCTTTTGAGACCACATAGTCACTCCACAATAAGTTGATAACGCTCGATTTTGCTATAGGGGATGAAGCATAACCGATGTTGATGGTATTATTTTACTCGCCGTCGCAGAGTTTGTTCATGTTTCAACCGGGGAACGTGACCTAACTCAATGTGAGGGAGAATACCCTAGGCCATAATGCGGCTTGAAAAAAAATTACAAAATGCTTGTTTTGTGGCAATTTGCCCAAACATCTACTTATATTCTGCTTAATCGGGGATTCCACAGTTTTCGCTAGACTGTAAGGAATGAAACCTACTGTAACATCGGGATAAAGACCATGTTGAAAAATATCAATCCAACGCAAACACAAGCTTGGAAAGCGCTGACGGCGCACTTTGAATCTGCACAAGATATGGATCTTAAAGATCTGTTCGCTCAAGACGCGGCTCGTTTTGACAAGTTTTCTGCACGCTTTGGTAGCGACATTCTGGTTGATTACTCAAAGAACTTAATCAACGAAGAAACCTTGCAGCACCTATTTGCACTAGCAAATGAAACTGAGCTGAAAGCGGCGATTGAAGCGATGTTCAGTGGTGACGCGATTAACCAGACTGAAGGCCGTGCGGTACTACACACTGCGCTACGTAACCGTAGCAACAAAGCCGTAAATGTGAACGGCGAAGACGTCATGCCAGCGGTTAACGCGGTACTAGAGAAAATTAAATCATTTACTGATCGTGTGATCGGTGGTGAATGGAAAGGCTACACAGGCAAGGCAATTACTGATGTTGTGAACATTGGTATCGGTGGTTCTGACCTTGGCCCTTACATGGTGACAGAAGCACTCGCACCATACAAAAATCACCTCAACCTGCATTTCGTATCAAACGTTGATGGTACGCACATCGTTGAAACACTGAAGAAAGTTGACCCAGAAACGACTCTGTTCCTGATCGCGTCTAAGACTTTCACTACTCAAGAAACGATGACTAACGCGCACACTGCACGTGACTGGTTCCTTGAGTCTGCAAGCGACGAAGCGCACGTGGCAAAACACTTTGCGGCGCTATCGACGAATGCAAGCGCGGTTGCTGAGTTTGGTATCGATACTGACAACATGTTCGAGTTCTGGGACTGGGTTGGCGGTCGTTACTCTCTTTGGTCTGCGATTGGTCTATCAATTGCGCTTGGTGTTGGCTACGACAACTTCATTGAACTGCTTGAAGGTGCGCACGAGATGGACAACCATTTCGCTAGCACTGACCTAGAAAACAACATTCCGGTTATCCTGGCGTTAATTGGTATTTGGTACAACAACTTCCACGGCGCAGAGTCAGAAGCTATCCTACCTTACGACCAGTACATGCACCGTTTTGCCGCTTACTTCCAACAAGGCAACATGGAATCAAACGGTAAGTACGTTGACCGTGATGGCAACGCAGTGACTTACCAAACTGGTCCAATCATCTGGGGTGAACCTGGCACAAACGGTCAGCACGCGTTTTACCAGTTGATCCACCAAGGTACTAAGTTGATCCCATGTGATTTCATCGCGCCAGCAATCAGCCACAACCCAGCCGGTGACCACCATCAGAAACTGATGTCGAACTTCTTTGCGCAAACAGAAGCGTTGGCGTTTGGTAAAGATGAAGCGACAGTAAAAGCAGAGTTGGCTCAAGCAGGTAAGAGTGCGGAAGAAGTTGCTGCAATTGCACCGTTCAAAGTGTTTGAAGGCAACCGTCCAACAAACTCAATCCTAGTGAAGCAGATTACACCGCGCACGCTGGGTAACTTGATCGCGATGTACGAGCACAAGATTTTTGTTCAAGGCGTTATCTGGAACATCTTCAGCTTTGACCAGTGGGGTGTTGAGCTAGGTAAACAACTGGCGAACCAAATCCTACCAGAGCTTGCGGATGCGTCTGAAATCGGCTCACACGACAGTTCAACTAACGGTCTAATCAACGCGTTTAAAGCGTACCAAGCGTAAGTTAAACGTGATTTAGATAAACAAACGCCAGCCTCGAGGCTGGCGTTTTTGTCTCTACTGATTGGTCGCTAACTAGACCGTGTGATGAATATTACTCTGCACGTCTGTTTGCGTCGTAAACTTCTGCCCCAACAACGCCACCAACTGGTCGTAATACTGCATATTCGGCTTATTACCCAGTAGCTTACACAGCTCATTCCCCGTTGGGCTAAAGCGATAGTAAAGCAATCTGACGCCACGGCTATGCGCTTGCAGCGAGAGTTGCTTCCCTTGATAGGTGAGTGGCAATGGCGATTCCAGCTCGATCTCACCCGATTCCAATTCGGTGTTGTACATCAGGCCAAGTTCAAACAACACCAGCAGGCTAGAGTAGGGCAGTTGGTAGTTGCCAACATTGATATTGCTGGTCACATTGCGTTTGCCGAAGCTGAAAATACCGCCGTGAGAGCGGTAGCCAATCAACAATTTACGGCTACTGTCACCCCCAAAACTGCAGGCAAGAGAAGCCGCGCGTTGCAGTGTTTGTGCTTCTTTCGGTGTCATATCTTGCAAGATGTTCAACGCTTTCATTGACGTGGAACCCGGGTTGGTGACTTCGCGTTTCAGTACCTGAGCCCAAAGGCGCTGCATCGCAGGGTTGTGGACTTCTTGTGCCATATCGAAGAAGCGATACAACCAATCTGGATCCGGTTCACCGGCGGTTTCGTCTTTACACGATTGGTGCGCTAACTTAAGGATCTGCTCTAAGTTCTTTTGGCGCTTTTCTCGGCGTTTTCTCTCTCGCACCAAAGCGCGTTCAAGCGCAGGTTTCTCTGGTGATTCACTGCTTAGCAGCGCGTCAAGGCCATGAATTTCGGCGATGCTAAGGATACGGCTGGAGCTGTCTTTGATGTAGTGTTTTTTCTTTTCGTTTCGAGCTTGCGGCTCGGGTTCATGGTCGATGATGACGGGTTTATTGCTCTCAGACATTCTATTTCCTTAGACATCATAAAGTTATTATTAATGTACTCTTTCGGGGCAGATCGCGCCACACCGAGAGTGTGAGGCGCATGTCAAAAAATAGTGCTACCACACATGCTAACAAATTGTTAAAATCATGAGTGCAATAATTGAGAGGGCTTATGAAGTATATCAATGAGAATAAACTGAAAAAGCACCTGTCAATCGCCTTATTGTTATTGGTTTACCTCGGTGTACTAGGGTATTTATCCAGATACTTTTCTTAAACTAGGCGATTAACAGGTTACACTTTTGTTAATCTTTTAATAGTCGTCGTATTCGGTGATAGCCGTACCTTCGATCACGTAGCCTGTTTCGGCCAATTCATGCGAAATGGTTTCGGTTTTAAGCGTACCTATCACGTAAATCACATCCCATAGTTCTTGCACTGGTGCGCCTTTAGGAAATTTCACGTAAATGATTTGATTCGGTGGCGGCGGTGGCACATGTATACAGGCGCCGAAGTAGGGTACGAGTAGAAACTCCGTCACCATATTCTCATCACCTTCCAACGGAATCACAAAGCCCGGTACCTTAACCGTACTGCCGTTCAGCTCCTGTCTGACGCTGCCAATCTTGGACTGTTGCATTACGTCACCCGAGTGATCAATCGCTGGCATACCTTGCTTATCAAACATGTTTCTTTCGCTTTCAGGGATCAGGTCGATCCAATCGAGCTGCAGCACATCTTCGCTGTTTGCATAACTGGGGATGCTGACGCTCAGCATTACCACCATAAGTAAAAGTAGTTTTTTCATCATTGATTAAATCCGAATCGTCATGCCATCACTGAGAGACTGTTTATAAGCTCTCAAGGCGGGGATAAATCCAATCACGGTTCCGGCGAGCTGCACTAAGGCCAGTAGCGAGAGTTCATAATTGGATAGGGTTATTACCGAAAGGTTAATGCCATAAGACTGCTGAATGAATGGCGCAGCAACGAAGAGTAACCAATAGAGCGAAAACGTACCGAGTAAGATACCGATAAACGTCAGGCTACTCGCCTCTAAAATCAGCAATGAGAAGACGTGTCGAGGTCGTGCACCCATCGCTCGTAGGATCGCCATTTCTCTGCGGCGTTCCTGCAAACTAGTCAATAAGCTAGAGAGCATGCCAAGCAACCCGGCAATCACCACAAACGCCGAGACCGCCATCAGCGCTTGCTCTGCCACCGACATCATGCCCCACAATTCGTGTAGCGCAACACCGGGTAAAATCGCACTCAATGGCTCTTTGGTGTAAGTGTTGATCTGACGTTGCAAGGCAAAGGTTTGAATTTTCGACTTCAGGCCCAGCATCATTGCGGTGATCTGCTTGGGTTGAAAGTCTCTATTCTGCAACTGCTGCGCGTCTGGCGTATTACCGAGGTTTGCTCCCGACTCCCAGCCAACGTGGATCGCTTCAATCGCTTCTAGCGAGACGTGTACCGTTTTATCAACCGGAGTACCAGTGGGTGCGAGAATACCGACCACTTTGAACGGTAGATTATCGTGGCGGCTGAATCCTACATCGCTGATACCGTGAGCGATGATAATTTCACTGCCAATCTGATAACCAAGTTCCTTTGCTACTTCAGCACCGATAACGGTTTCAAATAGCTGCTGAAACTCTCGTCCCTTGGTAAATACAAGGTTTTGTTTTTGACCATAGCGGTAATGCTCAAAGTAGCTATGGTTGGTGCCCATGACACGAAAACCTTTGTGTGAATCGCCAAGTGAAATCGGAATCGCCCATTTGACCGAACGGTGTTGGCTGAATTCTTGGTAGCTCTTCCAGTCGATATTGTTGGTCGCGTTACCGATTCGAAACACCGAATAGAGCAGTAAATTGACCTGTCCGGAACGACCACCAACGATCAAGTCGGTCCCAGAAATGGTATTCGCAAAACTGCTTTTGGCTTGGGTGCGGATGCGTTCTACCCCGAGCAATAAAATCACCGAAATCGCGACAGTCAGAATGGATAATATCGCGGTGACTTTGCGGTTGCGGGCGCTTTTCCAGGCGAGAGACAACGTTGCGCTCATGCGTTTTCTCCTGCTTGATTGAGTTGTCGTAAATCTAGACTGCGGTCAAACAGCGGTTCCAGAGTAGGATCGTGGCTGACAAACAGTAGTGTCGAGTTGGCTTGATTGGCTTGTTCTAGCAATAGTTCGATAAAGGCGCTGCGGTTGTCATGGTCGAGGGCGGATGTGGGTTCATCGGCAATCACCAGTTCCGGTTTGCCTATCAATGCGCGAGCTGCGGCCACGCGTTGTTGTTGACCAATACTAAGCTCGGCAACGGGTTTATTCATTAAATCTGACGAGAGGTGCAATCGCTCAAGCAGTTGAATTGCGTGCTTGTGTAAATCGCCACTCACTTGAGAGCGTCTGCGCTTGGAAAACTGGCAGGGTAAAACCACGTTTTCCAGCACGCTCAAATAAGGCAACAGATTGAACTGCTGGAAGATGTAGCCAATATGGTTGGCGCGAAACTTATCCCGTTGGCTGCCCGATAATGCTGAGAGTTGCTTGTCCAGAACGTTGAGAGAACCTTCTGATGGTGTATTTATTCCGGTGAGAAGACTGAGCAAGGTGGATTTTCCACAGCCACTCGGCCCTTTAATAAACAGATGCTCACCTTGATTGACCTTGAGTTCAGGGATATTGAGCGTTGGTTTGTCAGCACCTGGCCAAGAGAAACGTACTTGTTGTAGCTCAATGACCACGGCCGGATTATTGCTATTCATAATGCCTTCCAATCACGAAAAGGCGGCTTAAACCAAGCATAAGCCGCCACTACAACTACAGAGAAATTTCGCTATTGTTTTTATCTAGACGTACCGCAGACTGTTTGGTGTCAGTGAGCAAGTTCGCTTTGATCGCTTGTGTTGACGAGAACAGCTCAAACCAAGACGTGTTGATCGATTCTAGCTGAGAGAACTGCTCACACTGGTAGTGGTATTCGATCGTAAATTCACCGTGGCTAGATTCATGCTCGGCGTGCTCGTCATGCTCATGATGTTCTTCATGGTCATGGTCATGGTGTTCATCATGCTTGTGTTCGCCATCGGCGTCATTATGATGGTCGTGGTCGTGGTCGTGGTCGTGGTCGTGGTCGTGGTCGTGGTCGTGGTCGTGGT
>NZ_LHPI01000050.1 GCF_001274785.1 Vibrio hepatarius | reverse complement strand
AAATCAATGAAATTTTCAATTTAACTCCCGATATGGCTAACTTTGTTTTAGGGCGACTGCCCTGCTGCGTAACATCGTTGCTGCTCCATAACATCAAACATCGACCCACGGCGTAACGCGCTTGCTGCTTGGATGCCCGAGGCATAGACTGTACAAAAAAACAGTCATAACAAGCCATGAAAACCGCCACTGCGCCGTTACCACCGCTGCGTTCGGTCAAGGTTCTGGACCAGTTGCGTGAGCGCATACGCTACTTGCATTACAGTTTACGAACCGAACAGGCTTATGTCAACTGGGTTCGTGCCTTCATCCGTTTCCACGGTGTGCGTCACCCGGCAACCTTGGGCAGCAGCGAAGTCGAGGCATTTCTGTCCTGGCTGGCGAACGAGCGCAAGGTTTCGGTCTCCACGCATCGTCAGGCATTGGCGGCCTTGCTGTTCTTCTACGGCAAGGTGCTGTGCACGGATCTGCCCTGGCTTCAGGAGATCGGAAGACCTCGGCCGTCGCGGCGCTTGCCGGTGGTGCTGACCCCGGATGAAGTGGTTCGCATCCTCGGTTTTCTGGAAGGCGAGCATCGTTTGTTCGCCCAGCTTCTGTATGGAACGGGCATGCGGATCAGTGAGGGTTTGCAACTGCGGGTCAAGGATCTGGATTTCGATCACGGCACGATCATCGTGCGGGAGGGCAAGGGCTCCAAGGATCGGGCCTTGATGTTACCCGAGAGCTTGGCACCCAGCCTGCGCGAGCAGCTGTCGCGTGCACGGGCATGGTGGCTGAAGGACCAGGCCGAGGGCCGCAGCGGCGTTGCGCTTCCCGACGCCCTTGAGCGGAAGTATCCGCGCGCCGGGCATTCCTGGCCGTGGTTCTGGGTTTTTGCGCAGCACACGCATTCGACCGATCCACGGAGCGGTGTCGTGCGTCGCCATCACATGTATGACCAGACCTTTCAGCGCGCCTTCAAACGTGCCGTAGAA
>NZ_LHPI01000049.1 GCF_001274785.1 Vibrio hepatarius | reverse complement strand
GCACCTGGTCAAGAAAGCGGGCCATACCCACCAAGTGGCCAAGACGGGCGCGGTCACCCTGATCCAGCGTTTTGGATCGGCGCTCAATCTGAATGTTCACTTCCACATGCTGTTTCTCGACGGTGTGTATGTCGAGCAATCCCACGGCTCAGCGCGTTTCCGCTGGGTCAAGGCGCCGACCAGCCCAGAGCTCACCCAGCTGACGCACACCATCGCCCACCGGGTGGGTCGCTATCTGGAACGGCAAGGCCTGCTGGAACGGGATGTCGAAAACAGCTATCTGGCCTCGGATGCGGTGGATGACGACCCGATGACACCCCTGCTGGGGCACTCGATCACTTACCGTATCGCTGTCGGTTCACAGGCGGGGCGAAAGGTGTTCACTTTGCAAACTCTGCCGACCAGTGGTGATCCGTTCGGTGACGGGATTGGCAAGGTAGCCGGGTCCAGCCTGCACGCCGGCGTGGCGGCCAGGGCCGATGAACGCAAGAAGCTCGAACGGCTGTGCCGGTACATCAGCCGCCCGGCGGTATCCGAGAAGCGGCTGTCGTTAACACGAGGCGGCAACGTGCGCTACCAGCTCAAGACGCCGTACCGGGACGGCACCACGCACGTCATTTTCGAACCATTGGATTTCATTGCAAGGCTGGCCGCCCTGGTACCGAAGCCCAGAGTCAACCTAACCCGCTTCCACGGGGTGTTCGCACCCAACAGTCGGCACCGGGCGTTGGTCACGCCGGCAAAACGGGGCAGGGGCAACAAGGTCAGGGTGGCTGATGAACCGGCAACACCAGCACAACGGCGAGCGTCGATGACATGGGCGCAACGGCTCAAGCGTGTTTTCAATATCGACATCGAGACCTGCAGCGGCTGCGGCGGCGCCATGAAAGTCATCGCCTGCATTGAAGACCCTATAGTGATCAAGCAGATCCTTGATCACCTGAAGCACAAAGCCGAAACCAGCGGGACCAGGGCGTTACCCGAAAGCCGGGCGCCACCGGCTGAGCTGCTCCTGGGTCTGTTTGACTGACGAGCCTGAAGGCCAACGATACCAATCAAAATGCTGCGTTCACAGCGCCGCGGCAGGGATCCGCCGTGCTGGTTGTCGGAAAAGGAGCCGCTAGTGGGAAAGAGGAGGGTAAATTTTCAGCGTTGCTGGCTCCCCGTCAGCCGGATTGGGTTGCATCGCAGGGGTGTCGAAAGAGTCAACTGCGGTCCAAAGCTGTTGGACTTGGGTGAAAAGGGCGTTTATTCTTCCTATACGT
>NZ_LHPI01000048.1 GCF_001274785.1 Vibrio hepatarius | reverse complement strand
ATCCGAGATTCCGCAGCCAATTTAGGAATAAACTGCTTCATACAGAACACCAAGAAGCTTAAGCAGCCGAGTCTGATGCTCTTGAACACCCGTTATGAAGCTTTGGCCGCCAAATTCGAGTGTGTCGATACCTTCGAATTTTAAGAATACCCAACGTGCCGTCGGTTTAGTTGTCGTCTTGTTCTTTACCATGCTAGGAAAGAATTCCTCGGTCTTAGTGAGACTCTCTCGGATTTTGTGCTCTAAGCTTGCGTAGACGAGTAGGCTCAGCGTCATGATCATCAGTAGTGCCTCGATTCGCTGAGGTTTCTTCAGGAAAATTGATGATGTTAAGAACTCAGGGCTTTTCAAAAAGCGAAAGCCGCGCTCGACCTTTTGCTGAGACTTGTAATGTTCAAGCAATGCAACCATTGTTAGGTCGGTGTTGTCAGTATCGTTGGTGGCGAGAATAAACATACCTACTTTAAGCTTGGCCAGTTTCACCTTTTCTAGATCGGTATAAGGCGTAGCATCTATCAAATAGTGGTATCCCGTCGGCTTTTCATCTTTCTTCGGCCGACCACGACCTGAATAAATTGGCTCTTTAACGATGGTTGATTGCGCGAAGCCAAGCAAATGACACTGGTTGGCGAAGTCGCTCATTGCTTGCTCGGCATCCACTGCGCAAGCAAACTGCTTTTTCTTTAGTTGTCCTAGCGCTTTCAGCTCTTTGGTGATATTTTTGTCTAAGTTCTTATAAAACGTTACCTGTTCTCGCTTGGTTGCTTGTTCACTATGAATCAACAGCCACTTCTGAGATACCGAGCCATAATCAGCGTCAACCCAACAACCCGAGTAGCCATTGCCGATATGGCTCAGCTGCTCTGGCTCAAGGTTCATTAAGGCCTCTTTGGCTGATTTAATGGTCATTGGAACACGCGTAATAAACTTCTGTTGTTGCTCATCCAGTGAACGAATGCTCTCTTCGGTGTATAAAGCGGCATCGGCGATGAAGTAGCGACTGTTTTGAGCTGCCTTCAGGCAATGAATATGCCGTTTAGTGACTTCTGAGAATGCCTTAGCATCATTGGTGTTACCACTAAGCGCTTGCATGTAAACAGGCAGGCCAGCTTGATTTTCGCAAATCAACTCAAGGACCACTTGATTTAGCTCTGGACGGTGGTCTCGGCTGTAGCCTTTTACCAGCTTGATGGCATTAAGATCTTCGTCCTGGGCGTATTCACCATCGACATGGAAGCTAGTGATATCAAGGTGGACAGAGTCTGTTTTAAGTCCTAGCTTATCAACGACATGCTCTGCAATCGCTTGATAAAGTGCGGAGACATCTGCTTCATATAAAGCATCTAACGTGCGTCCGAGTACATCGTCCGTTAAATGGTGAGCTTCAATATCTTTAGCAAGCAACTTGGCAACAGGCTTCGTCTCGAAGAAGTCAGAAAACATATGCAGCGTTCTGCTGCGAAAGCCAAGACCATTGAGAATCATCGCCAAGACCGCATCGCCATGTGAAACGTTATGATCCGAGTACTTGGGAATGACGCGATCAATAATACCAGGTAAGCCGATTTCATGGCAGAAAGCAGCGATCAGCCCTAAGTGATCTAGGCGTTTAATAACAGGTTGAGCAGCAGACATAATAAAGTGACCGTTAAATAACAGTAATAGATCAAAACTGGGGATCGCGGTCAAGAGGTCTGTCGCACTAACATTTGTAAACGATCACTGGATCACATTGTTTTAATTCTGAAATTGGCTGCGGAATGACGGTT
>NZ_LHPI01000047.1 GCF_001274785.1 Vibrio hepatarius | reverse complement strand
CAACAGCAACAGCAACAGCAAGGCGATTCTGGGCAATCAGGTGATCAAAAGCCAAACGAAAACAACGCTTCGGAATCACAAAATCAGCAAAATGGCCAAAGTCAGCCAACCGATAACGAGAACCGTAAGTCTTCCGAGCAAGAACAAACTCAAGCCGAAGAAAACAAGGACGAGCAACAAAGTTCCAATGGCCAACAAACTGAGAAAAATTCTGATCAGGAATCACAGCAAGTACCGCAAAGTAGCAAAGAGTCATCTGATGAGAGTCAGGATTCTTCTCAACAGGCGCCGACCTTCGCTAAACAAGACAATCAGCAACAGGTTGATCCTCAGTTAAGGAAGCTTGAGCAGGTTGAAAGTGCCCGCGACCCAAGCCGTCTGCTGCGTGCGCAACTTATGCTGCAAGCACAACAGAAACAACCGCCTCAACAGTCAGGTAAGCAATGGTGATGATGAAATATCTCAAATCATATTTAGCGTTTATATTCGCGATCTTAAGTTTCGTCGCGAGTTCGACAGCGTTCGCCACGACCATTCAGGCTACGGTAAGCAAGAATAAAGTGGTGAAAAATGAAGTCTTCCAACTTAAAGTCGTGGTAGACCAAAAGGTCTCCTCTGACGATATCGATTTCTCAGTGCTGGAAAAGGATTTCTACCTCGGTCGACCAAGCTTTGGAACGTCAATCAACATCATCAACGGCAAACGCACATCACACAGCGAGTGGAACATCTCCATCGCTGCGCAGCGTATCGGCATCAGTACCATTCCTGCATTTACTGTTGATGGCGCATCTTCGCAGCCGATTGCGATCCAAGTCGGGGTTGATAACGAGCAACCGAATGTCAGTGATTTGGTTGAAGTGCAAAGTCACCTAAATAAAACGCAGCTCTACCCAAATGAAAGTGCGTTGCTCAAAACACGCTTAATTATCAAAGCAGATCCCCGTCGTTTACAAAACCCACAAATCATTCCGCCTATCGCGCAAGGCTTAACGCTGGCAGCGGTGGGTGACGCATCACAGTACCAAAGCGCGATGGATGGAATGGAAGTGACAGTGGTGGATCAAGATTTTCGCGTCACTGCCGATCAAGCTGGCGAGTTTACTGTCTCCGGTATCGGCTTTAAAGGCAGCGTTGTTTACGGTAATAATCGTAGCGGTACTACGCGCTTGATTGACGCATCAACGCCCGCAGAGCAGTTCAAACTGGTGGTGCATCCCATTCCAGAGAATTACCAAGGCAATTGGTTGCCCGCTTCTAAACTGGAACTGAACCAGCACTGGACGGATTCCAGTGGCAAACCAATCGCTGGCGCAAGATATGAAACCAAAGTAGGTGAGTCGATCACAAGGGAAATCACGCTAGATATTGATGGAATTACCGCCGAGCGATTCCCAAATATCAGCGTCAACTACCCTAGCTCAATTCGTATCTACCAAGAAAAGCCACAGTTTAGCGATCTGGGCAAAGGCACAACCAGAATGACGCTAACCCAAGTGTTGATCCCGCAGCTAGAGGGAGAAATCGCGCTCAATGATATCAGCATCAATTGGTGGAGCAGCAAAGAGAAGCAACAGCAAACCGCCACAATAAAAGGATTAATTTTGTCAGTCGCTGCTGGTGAAGCTTTAAATGGTAGCGAGCCGCTGGTACTGAATTCTCTTCCGAGCTCGGCAGAAACAATTACCGTTAAAGACTCAGGGTTCTGGCCATACTTGACTGCGCTATTCGCCACCCTTTGGCTAATAACGTTGCTGTTTTTGTTCAAAGCCAGAAGTGCAAAAACCCAACACAAGCATAAAACAAAAGTGCCGAGTAGAAAAAGTGAAGCGCTTATTCACGCGCTAAGCAAAGGCGATGTTGTCCAAGCAAGTTTTCTAGGCAAGCAATGGCTAAGCGAAACGCAATTCAGCGACGAACAGCTTAAGCAGCAAGTCAAAGATGAGTTAGACGCTATGAACGCTAGCGTGTATGCGACCGAGAAACGTCACTGGGACAACAAAAAGCTGATAAAGCTGGTCAAAAAGCTCGATAAATCAACCAAGGTCAAACCGAGCTCAGAGCCGCTTGAACCGTTGTAACAACCAATAGCATTAGGGCATCCAGATTGGATGCCCTGCGTTTTTTATTCTGCGCTGACAAGCAGTGGTGCATTGCCCACAACTCGATTCCTACCCTGCTCTTTGGCTTTGTATAACGCACTGTCCGCTTCACAGTACAAGGTATCAAAGTTAAATTCACTTTGTTCCAACTCAACCACCGCATAACCCACCGACACAGTAAGATGCTGACTAGAAGAATTTAGCTCGTGTGGTATCTGCTCGTCTTCAATACATTTTCGGATACACTCAGCGAGCTTGGATACGCGTTCCGCGTCATAGTCTGAGACCAGTAATGCAAACTCTTCGCCGCCAATGCGACAGAAGACTTCATTATCAAACTGGATGTGGTGTTGAAGAATGTTACCCACTCGCATCAACGCAATATCCCCCTGCATATGGCCGTAATGGTTGTTGTATAAACCAAAATGGTCAATATCGACGAGGATCAAACCGTATTGGTTGCGTTTTGACTCTCCGCTTAAACACATTTCTTCCAACAGCGCTTCAAGCATTCGACGATTACCTAATCGCGTCAGCGGGTCCATCTTTGACAACAGTTCTAACTGCTCATTGGCTTTTTGCAGCTCACGAGTCCTTGCCTTTACCTCTTGCTCCAAGGTGTCATTCATTTGATGAACCGCTTCTTGGGCGCGGGTGCGCAGCAGCACTTCAGTCAAATTGGAGGCAAACATGCGAATCACTTCACGCAGTTGATGGGTTAATGGTGAGCGCCTTAGAAGGTTATCTGCAGCGATAAACGCCACAGGGTCACCATTGTTGTCGACCAATAGCGTCATCGCTGTCCAGCCAAAGCCGACGATATGAAAGTCATGGTAGATCGGCACCGACTCTTCAAACACAACATCATTCGGGTTGATACGCGCGGCGTTAACGATAGAACGATCCACTGTATCGGAGCGATAGTATGATTCATCAACCACGTTACCTTGTATATCCGTTCCCCATGTGCCCTGCATGTGAGTACATTGCTTGTCGGTGAGAAACACCGCAAAGCGGTCGATACCAAGACGGTTGATTGCGAAAGTCACCGCCGATTTGCACACTTCGCTAACCGTCATACAGCGCGATAGCTCCACCATACTGGCGTGCAACATGCGTACGTTCTGTTCCTGACGCTTACGAATATAGATTTGAGATAGCAACGAGCCGAAGGACTCCAACATTTGGCGTTGGTAAGACGTCAGCGGCGCTCGGTTGATGTAGTTGTCTAACGCAATCCAACCAATGATTTCTTCATCATCACGCAAAATAAGCATGCCATTCCAACCTTGGCCAATTACATTACCTGCGGTGTACAGAGGGGCATTATCAACGATCACTAGGCTTTCATTGCCCTCAAACAAAGCATTGATGTAGGTTTCTTCGAGTTGGTGGAGGTCATACTGCGTGTGATGCTCACTAACGGTATTACCGTATTCGTCAGTACCATACGTACCACTAAAACAACGCTTTTTGATATCGAGCAGCATAAACACCGCGCGGTCAAAACCGAGCTTATTACGCACCGCTTCAACCGCCATTCGGTACAGCTCATCCAAATTCTTCGGGTTTGAAATCTCGACCGCCGCTTGCTGTACCAACCTCATGTTCTCGATAAACAACTCTCGCTGCTTAATCACGTCAAGGTATTTGGCTTCTTTCATGTCACGCTGTTTGAATTCTTTCGCCGCTTCCGTTTCAGCACGCAAGCATTGCCAGCGTGCTGCGATAATCTGTAGCACTTCCAATTGATTGTTGTGGTTAGCTTCATCCACCAGCGACACATTGATGTTCTCAACCACCAAATAGGTACGCATCTCGGGGTGATTATCGAGCATAAACACATAACTGTCGGTTGCCATCACTTGTTGATAGTCCCACTGGCAGGTATTCATCGCCAACGGAATAAAACCATCAGAGGTATCAAATTGCGCAATCCACGACCAAAAAGTGCTCGGGTATTTGTCGAGAGACACCGGATTGCCTTGTTGATAGATAAAACTCTGCGTGCCGTTGTTAACCGGTTCGTAGAAAACACTGATGTGTTCAGCTTCCAATAAGTCATCAATGTAAGAAAACAATGAATTGACTAAAAACCGCTGATTTCTGGCTGATAAGATATTTTTAAGAAGAATTCGCGGGAACATAAGCCTAGCCTGCGCCTTGATAATCACCTTTTTTCGTATAAAAAATTAGCAGCTAGTCCTGACCATGCAAACAGCATTAAAAGGCCTATGTTAAGTTACTCGCAATTCGACATATCCTTATTTCGTAGATATGATGCCTCATACATTTTTATGATCTTATTTCCAAAAATTGCATTGACCGTTGTAAAAATTCAGCCGACAACACAGCTTAGATTCGCTACGCTTTAGTTAAGCAGTTTTTGTTATATAAACTTTCCAACCAATTAAGAACTCGAAGAGGACTGTTTTGTGAAGAGTAAGCTGCTACTGCTTCTCGCAGCGATAGTTTGCACACCTAGTTTTGCCAATGTGGACCTGATAAAAGTAGATAAATCCAAGCGCCGAATGTATTTGGTCAAGGAAAACGAAATCATACGTGAGTTTAGAGTCGCACTAGGCAAACAGCCAAAAGGCCACAAAGCGCAAGAGGGTGATCAGCGTACACCAGAAGGGCTATATTACTTGGACTTCATCTTGGAAGATTCGCAGTATTATCGCTCGGTTCATATTACCTACCCCAACGATCGAGATATCGAGAACGCCAGAAGACACAACCTCAACCCTGGCGGCAATATTAAAATCCATGGTCTGAAAAATGGGGAAACCAAATCCGCAAGCTATATTCAGAGCTTTGATTGGACCGACGGCTGCATTGCGCTGAGCAACCAAGAAATGGATGAATTTATCCAGCTTGTCGATGTTGGCACCCCTATCGAAATCTATTGGTGACCAGTAGTTGTAATAGCTAGGCTAGTTATCTCTGGTCACCCACCAGCACATCAACGAACCAATCGTCACCATGATCACGCCTTGTAAAAAACTCTGTGTTATCGCAATTCCAAGGATAAACGACGATATGATGGTGGACAGCACTGGAGTGAAATAAGACAGCGTCGCCAGTAGCACCATGTTCCCGCCTATAATGGCGTAGTTCCACAGCGCATAGCCGCTCCCCATCGCAATTCCCGAGATCAGCAGTAATCCACTCGCTTCCCAAGTCAGCGTCATCCCCGTTTCGTTACTTAGGGCATACTTAATCCACAACGTCACCGCCGTCATAATAAAGAACAGGGTAATTGCGTTTTGACCATTGGATATACGCTTGGTTAAGTTGCAGTAGATAGCCCAAAGAAACGCACCTACAAATGCCATCGCGTAAGTGACTGGGTTGGTCGCGACATTAGCGACGATCTGCGCGAAAGATAAATCTTGGTCGCCTGTGACGCTCCATGCGACACCGAGAAACGCAATGGCGATACTTGGGTAAACCCATAAGCTAGTCTTCTTCTGGCTGACGATCACCGCAAGCAGAACCGTCAACGCAGGCCAGAGATAGTTGATCACCAACATTTCGATCGCTTGGGTGCGCGAATTGGCCATCCCTAATGCTAACGCAAGGCAAATCTCGTACGCGACAAACAATCCGCCACAGATAAGCACGTAACGGAGCGAGTAATTTTTTAGTTTAGGTACGCCCATTACCAGCACCAAAAACACCGATGCAACGGTATAGATGGAAGCAGCGCCACCAACAGGGCCGAGCAACTCTGTCACGTTTCGCGCAAAACCCATCACGCTACTCCACAACAAAATGGCGACAACACCACAAATAGTAAACTTATGTTGGTTCACGTATTCGCCCTAAATGACTATAGCCATCACCCTACGTAGACAGTACATCACTACCCAAGGGCTGACTTAAATGAAAAAAGCCGGACTATAATCAGTCCGGCTCAATTAGGTAAGCCGATGTTTAGATAATTTCCCAGCTATGGGTCATTTCTACACCTTTGCCCAGCATGAAACATACTGAGCAGTATTTCTCCAGAGAATCCGCTGCGACTTTAGCAACTACGTCTGCATCCAGATCTTCACCTGACACTTCAAAGTGGATGTTCACTTTAGTGAAAATACGCGGCGCCGTATCACGACGTTCTGTCGTCAGCTTAGCGGTGCACGTTTGCACTTTTTGACCCGCTTCTTTTAGGCCATCAACCACATCAACGGAGCTACAACCGCCTGCTGCCATCAAGACCATTTCCATTGGGCTTGGTGCGGTTGCGCCGCCATTTCCATCCATCACTACCGAGTGACCAGATTGAGATTGCCCCAAAAACTTAAAATCTTCGATCCATTTTACTTCAGCTTGCATTGTTGTATCTCTTTATACATCCATAGGGAAAACCACGCCTGTCTGGCGACGGATTTCTGTTAGTAATTTTGCTACAATCAGTGAGCGCGTTTTGCACTCTTCATCGAGTTTGTTTGTCTTCAACTGCTCAGCAAAGGCTTTTGCTTCATAGTACATTGGGTTGGAATCTTGCTTCACGCTCAGATCCACACCGACACCGCCGCGACTAATTTTGGTAAGTTTCTTCGCTGTGGAAATCATTTCCATTAAGAGCGCGCCGTTTTCACCTTGAATTTCGCTCGGTAGGTAAGAATCACTGGTTTTCGAGTGTTGCAGTACCACATCGAAACCTTGGTAACCCAAAATCACACTGCCACTACCATCTACGCCTGAATCAAGCAACTGCGCTTCCGCTTTGACTGAAACTGGCTCACCAAACAACTCAACCGCAGAACCTAAACAGTAATAACCGATGTCCATGATTGAACCATTGGCGAAGTCTGGATTGAACGTGTTTGGATTTTCACCCGCAAGATATTTTGGGTAACGCGATGAGTATTGGCAGTAGGTAATAAACGCTTTACGAATCTTACCAATGCTGCCCAAGTTGCTCTTGAGTAGTTTAAAGTTTGGCGCATGAGGTGACATAAACGCTTCAAACAGCACCACACCACTTTCTTCAGCAACTTGGTACATTTGCTTGGCGAGCGTCTCGTTGGCCGCCATCGGTTTTTCACAAACCACGTGTTTGCCAGCTTTCATCATCTGCATGGCTTGCGGTGCATGCAGTGAGTTAGGGCTGGCGATGTATACCGCGTCAAACGCATCCGATTTCGCGAACTGCGTTAAATCATCAAACAGTTCCACCGAGCCATATTTTTCAGCAAATTCGGCGGCTTTCTCTTTTGAACGCGAATACACAGCACAAAGTTCATACTCACCCGTTTTGAGTGCAGCATCGACAAACTGACCAGTAATCCAGTTTGTTCCTATTACAGCAAGTTTAATCATAACTGGGTCCCTTACTACGAAAGGAGCCGAGTAGGCTCCAATCAGAAACGAATCATAAATATTAATTGTTATTACGTTGTCGTTATACAGTTAACACGACTCTGACTGCTAAGAGAATCAAAACTGCGCCAGAAAGTCTATCGATAAGTTGCGCTTTCGCACGAATCTTATCCAATAAGCGCGGACTTGATAGCAAGAGCGTAATTAAGGTGTACCACAAACCATCTACCACAAGTGGAGTCAGGACGATCAGCGATTTAGCGCCAACACTATCACCAACCGCGACAAACTGGCTGAATAGTGCGGTGAAGAAAAGCGCAATCTTAGGGCTGAGCAACGAAATCAAAAAACCTTCTTTCGCCGACTGCCAAGCGCTGCTCTGCTCACCCGCTTCTAATTTTTCTGCCACACCACCTTTTGAACGAAGCGCGTTATAACCGAGATAAGCAAGGTACGCCGCACCCGCATAACTGATCGCCTTAAACACCAAAGGAGATTGCTGCAACACCACCGCAAGGCCAATCAAGGTAATGAATGCGTAGATACCGATGCCTAGTGCGTGCGCCCAAGCGGTCGCCAAACCATTAGCTCGACCGCCAGCCAGACTGTGCTTAGCCACCATTGCCAAGCTTGGGCCGGGTGACATCGCACCGAGCAAACATATTGTGAATAGGGATAGCCAAATCGTCAGAGTCATTCTTATTGTCCTGTTGTGTTGCCGATAGACTTAACTTAATCCAGCCAAATAATGATTTGAAATCAAAGTTCAGAATACTGGCTATGATTTCAAATCATACCAATTGAATAACGTGAGGTACGCATCGCATGCAACACCAATTCTCGCATCCATTGATGGGCTTTATCTTGGTCATATTTGGGATGCCACATCAGCCAGTATTGATGCAGTTGGGTATCAAACGGCAGCGGTCGGTAGGCAAGCGGGTGATCATTGGAGAGATTGGCGGCAATATGCTCAGGCACGATCATCAAATAGTCGCTCGACATCAATGCGTTAATCGCAGCCGAAAAGAACGGTACTTTTAACGCCACACGGCGCGCATAACCCAGTTCAGCAAGGGCAACATCAGCATTGGAGTCTTTATCCCCACCGCCAGTCACTTTAAGGTGCGGGTACGCGGTTAGCCGTTCGCAGCACAAAGAAGGTTCTTCAAGTAACGGATGCCCTTTGCGCATCAAACACACTGACTTATCTTCACCAATTTTGACGCTGCTAATATTTTCAGGCTGCTGCGGTAGCATGGTCGACGCCAAATCAATTCCACTAGCATTAAATTGGTTGAGATAATCGGGCTGCCAAAGCCGATAAGCAATATTAACCTTTGGCGCTTGCTCGACCATGACTGAAACCACGTTGGGCAGAATATATTGCGCCACATAGTCGCTCGATGAAATCACAAACTCTTGCTTCCACGTTTTCGGGTCAAACACGTCATCACTAAGCAGACTTTCAAACTCACCCAGTAAATCGTCTAAGCGCCCTTGTATCGCGAGTGCACGAGGCGTGGGGACTAATGTATTACCATCACGCACCAGTAATGGGTCGCCGCATAGCTCGCGCAATTGAGACAACTGTCGGCTAACCGCAGACTGAGTAATGTTCAGACGTTCGGCCGCTCGGCTCACATGACATTCATCAAGCAAGACTTGCAGCGAACGCAGTAAGTTGAGATTAATTTGGCTAAGAAGCATGTTTGGTATTAAAAAACTCGGTCAATACTGTGTGTGTCATTAAGTGGCGCAGTTCCGGAATGGTTTGTAGTTCATCCCTAATCGCGTTAAGTCTTTGCATGCTCGGCACCTCTACAAACAACATCATGTCAGTTTCACCACTGATCGCATGGCACCACTTCACACCATCAATCTGGTAGATTCTTCTCGCGTAAGTTTCACAGTAATGTGTGGTCGCCGACATATCAAACTTCAGTGCCATGTAGGCTTGAATCATCGGTAGATTCTGTGGCGGAGCCAATTGAGCGTGGTAACCCAATATGACCTTATCAGCCTCAAGTTTTTGTATCCGAGCCGTCACGGCAGAACGGGAAAGGTTCACTTCTCGGGCGATATGACTCACTGAGGCGCGAGCCTGATGTTTTAGTATCTCTACTATTTGACGATCAAACTTATCCATATTACTTCCTGTCATAACTCAACTTATCCTGTTGATTACAGGTAATGTGACACAAATACGTCCACCAATAAAGCCGTCAGTTTGTATTAATTTTGCTGCGATTCCGTCAATTTGACGGATATCTACGACGAAATGATGGCTGCTTATCCTGAGGTTATTGAGTAAGCTACAGCTATATCTCAAGGAATGGATACTATGGGCGAATTAAAAAAAGAAATAACCCTTATTTCAGGAATAGGACAACTCTCGACAACGTTACTAGGTACTGGGCTATTTATGGTTCCCGCAATTGCTGCAGGAATCGCAGGGCACTATTCACTCTGGGCTTGGGGCGTATTGTTTATCGCGATTTGCCCGATTGCACTTACCTTCGCACAATTAGGAAAACGTTACCCAAGTGCGGGTGGTACGGCGTATTTTGTCCGTCAGGCGTTCAATAAACGTTTAGAGCGCAGCGTTGCTTGGTTATTCGTGAGCGTTATCCCGGTTGGCGTGCCCGCCGCAATTGCACTCGCTGCTGGCTTTCTGCAACAGCTATTACCTGATGCCGTTAACTCCGCCATCGTCGCCCAAGTGATCACCGTTGTACTGCTTATGGCGGTCAATCTGGCTGGGACAAAGTCTTCTGGTCGACTCCAAACCGCGATTGCGCTGAGTGTATTCGCTCTTGTGGCAGCATTTTGGTGGAAAGGTGATGTTTCTACCAACGATTTCACTATGCCAGCACTCAACTCAGAATCGGTTTGGACCATTGGCGCTGCCCTTGGTGTGATGTTCTGGTGCTTTGTCGGCATTGAAGCATTTGCTCATATGGGCGAAGAGTTTAAGAATCCACAACGTGACTTTCCCATTGCGATCCTGGTCGGTAGTTTTATTGCAGGCGCCACTTACTGGGCGTGCTCGGTGGTGATCCTAAAACTGGGCGCTTACGGCTCACCAGACTTTGAAAGTACGTCGATTCCATGGATTTCAGAGCAACTGTTTGGCAACCAGTTCAAAGTGCTGATCAGTATTCTTGGCTTTGCTGCCTGCTTTGCTAGCGTAAACCTTTACACACAAAGCCTTGCTCGCATGGTGTGGGCGCAAGCGCGCGAATACAAACCCGACAGTGCCATGGCACGAATCTCCATCAAAGGTGTGCCAGCCAACGCAACATTAATGATCGGCGCGATATTAGTGGTTTCTTGCGTTGTCGGCGAACTGTCTGAATTAGATTTAGAGTTCTTCTTAAAACTCGCCAACAGCGTCTTCGTTTTGGTTTACCTGTTAGCGATGCTCTCTGCATACAAATTGCTCAGCGGAGTAGGCAAAGTGCTGGCAGGTATTGCCCTACTCTTGTGTACGGGAGTGTTCATCTGCCTAGGTTGGTCGATGTTATATGCGCTAACGATCTTTGCGTTGTTCTGTTTCCCTTGGGAAAAGGTTCGCCCGATAAGACAACCTAAACCTGAATAACCTCCTTTGAGCCAAATAGCTCAGCCAAGCGCTGAATATTTGGCTCGATCTCTTCCAACGACACATTGCCAAAACCTAAGATGACACTGCGCCAAGTCCTTTCATGGGGCTTCTGCTCGTAGTAGTTCATCGGCCGCATAATGATGTCCGCCGCTTTAGCACGTTCAACCCAAGTATCCTCTTCAATACCACCGGTCCACTTTAGAGTAATGTGTAACCCCGCCGCTTGGCTGATAATCTCAACACGATTGGCAAAGTGACGTTGAATCGCTTCGCTCATGGTTTGGTGTTTCAATTTGTATAAACGGCGCATCTTACGAATATGGCGCAACAAATCGCCTTCGTTAATAAAATCGGCCAGTGCTTCCTGAGTATGAGTTGGCGTATCCCCACTGGTCGCGTCTTTGACGGCTAAACACGCTTCAACAATCGATTCGGGCACCACCATGTAACCCAATCTTAATCCGTTAAACATCACCTTACTGAATGAGCCAATATAGATGACCTGCTCATCGCCGCCCATTTCACTTGCGAGTCCTTGTAAGCTGGTATAGGGCCGATGGGCAAACTGAAACTCGCTGTCGTAATCATCTTCAATAATCCAACGCTTCTCCTGCGCCGCCCATTCGACCAGCTGTAAGCGCTGCTCAGTATTGAGCGTGGTGCCCATGGGATACTGGTTACTTGGCGTAACATAGAGCGCTTTCGCATTGGAACAAAACACATCATTCAATTCGAAACCCTCGCGCTCCACAACACGAAGATCTTGGAAACCGAAGCCGTTCAATGCCACCACTTTACTCATTTGCGCGTAACCCGGTTGTTCCATGAGTACGTTGTCGCCCTGCTCTAGTACAGCATTGAGCGCAATATACAACGCTTGCTGCGCACCAGAAGTAATGATAATTCGTTTTGGATGACAACTAACCGAACGACTCGATGCAAGATAATTGGTCAGCGCTTGGCGAAGCGCCAAACTGCCTTGTATCTCTTGGTTACCAAGGAGAGATACGCGAGTGGCGTGACGCTGCAACATACGCTGCCACTTGCTAAGCGGAAACTGTTTTAAGTCCGGCACCCCCGGGGCAAACAGTTTGTTGATGTCCGTTGCCGATACGGATGAAGTTGGTTTGGTCACCGGAATTTGACTCGACAAATAGTGATCCGGAAGCTCGACCGCGACATAGAAACCAGAACTGCGTCTGCTCTCTATATACCCTTCGGCAGCCAACTGCTCATACGCAGCGATCACTGTGTTGCGACTTAAAGCGAGTTCCCCCGCCATTTTTCGAGTTGAGGGAAGCTTTCCCCCTAACGGCCACAAGTGAGCGACAATTTTGCCGCGAATAGCGTGAAACAGCTGTTCTTGGAGAGTTGCCTTACCTTGGCTAAGCGCTAAGTCGCCTATTTCAATCGGCGTCATTCTGGATCCATCCATTATCTAAAACTGGCTCTTAGTAAAGTACCACTTAACGTTTAGATTGTAATCAAAGAAGACGAATTGAGGGCGAAAGGATGTTATCTCAGACCAAACGTACAGAAGTAAAGAAAGCGAAGCACAAAGCGATATTCGAACAAGAGCAACTACACAAGATCATTGATGAAAGCTTAATAGGCCACATCGCAATTAGCGAAGAGAACGGGCCGATTGTGATACCAATGCTTGCTTGGCGCGTGGGCGATTATGTCTACATCCATGGTGCAAACAACAGTCGCTTAATGAGAACACTCAAGAAAGGTTTTTCAACATGCCTGACTTTCACACTGTTTGACGGATGGGTGCTAGCACGCTCTGCATTTCATCACAGCGCACATTACCGCTCTGCAGTTGTGTTTGGCTCATTTGAAACTGTTGAAGATGCAAACGAAAAAGACCAAGTGCTCAACCACTTTATCGAACACATTGCGCCTCAAAGAACCAGCCAAGTTCGTTTAAGCAATGCGAAAGAACTGGCTGCAACCATGGTATTGAGAATCCCGCTCACCGAAGCATCGGTAAAAATCAGTAATTCGGGTGTCAATGATGATTTGTCTGACCTAGACCGCCCAGTTTGGGCAGGTATTCTTCCTTATCGAACAGTGGTCGGCCCATTAGAACCCGTTGAGGCATCAACACACCTTGATGAACCCGACTACAGCCAGGCGTATGGAGAACGCTGGTACTCAAATACAAATTAGCGCTAAGCCCAGAATTTCTGGGCTTTTTCATAAATTATCCTAGCCCTGAATGACGCTTCTGCTAACATGTCTTCACTCTAACAAAACTGTAAACTGCGGAGCACATCGATGAGCGAATTTCAGGAGCTATCTCATCACATCCAAACCATTGCTCGAGCGGATGAAGAGCAGCAAAACAGCATTCTTAATGATTATATCGAAGAGGGCCTAGAGCCAGGTTCAGTCGCACTTATACTGGAAGCGTTCCCGATCGATGAGCGTGTACGCTTATGGCGTGGTTTGCCGCTAGAACTGCATATCGAAGTGCTGACCGAAGCCCGTGCCGATGTACGTAATTCGATCATTGCGGCACTCTCTGAAACAGAATTGAAGATCACGCTCGCTAAACTCGACAACATGTCATTGATCGAGTGGGCAGATTCGTTACCCGACGAAATCATCAATGAAGCTCTCAGCCTGATCGAAAAAGACGAGCTTGAGCTTTATGACCAAGCAAACGAGTACGACGACGATGAACTCGGCCGCTGGGCTGAGAGAAAAGTGGTGACACTTCCATTCAACATTTCGGTTGAAAGAGCGAAAGTGCTAATGGAGCGTTACAGTTATGACGCGCCTCATCACATCTACTTAATCAATAAGCGTAAGCAGTTTCGTGGCGTCGTCAGTTACATCGATTTGCTGAGAGCCGAACCGACAGAAAGACTCAAGAATTTATCTAGCGAGAATGTGGTGACATTAAACGCCAAGTTAACGCTAGCAGAAAGCATTGAAGCACTGGAACACTCTTCTACTTCATCTATGCCAGTGGTCGATGATGGACAAACACTCGTTGGTGAAGTGGACTGGCATTTCGCCCTCAGCACGCAACGAGAAATCTACGAAACGCGTTTAATGGCCGGTACCGGTATGGATGAAGGCGATGACCTTTTTGCACCGGTAGTAAAAAGTTCGCAAAAACGTGGCGTCTGGTTAGGCATCAACTTAATGACTGCCATTCTCGCCTCGGTAACTATCGGACTGTTTGAAGATGTTATTGCTCAAGTCGTCGCTTTGGCCGTGTTGATGCCCATTGTCGCTTCGATGGGAGGTATCGCTGGTAGCCAGACATTGACTCTGATGATTCGTGCAATGGCACTCAACCAGATCACGGTAGGCAACCGTTGGGCGTTACTTAAAAACGAAATCGGTATCGGCTCAATCAACGGGCTGTTGTGGGCGGTGATCATTGGCGGTTTGGCTGCACTTTGGTTCCAATCAGGTATTTTGGGCGCCACAATCGCACTCGCAATCGTGGTCAATATCATCGCAGCTGCGCTCTTTGGGGTACTCATCCCTATCGTACTGGATAAACTCAAGTTGGATCCTGCCCTCGCAGGCTCAGTGATCCTGACTACCGTTACCGACGTAGTTGGCTTTTTTGCGTTCCTTGGAACCGCGAGCCTAGTGATGTTGTAAACCCTAGGCACTAATTCTAGTAATGCAAAGGTTTGCATTTTGCATTTTTAATATGCAATGAAATCAATAAAATCTAGTTCGAAAGGACTAGATTTTTGTGCAAATAGGCACTATTAGATTTGGCACATATGCTGCATTAGTTAATCTGACCCTTGATATACCAAGGGTCACCTAGCCAACTGACGTTGTTAGTGAACCATTTTGTTCACACTCATACAAACCAATCTCACTATTTGAGGTTGGTTCTTCTTTTTTGGTATGTTGGAAATTTAAAGCTTTAAAGTCGCCAAGTTCCCACCTGCTGCATAGTGAGCCTCTGCTCGTGCTTTCTGTTTCAATAACTCTTTACTAGGCTTGGCCCATTCGTGCTCTGGTATTGGCTCAGACCATTTATTGATTTCATCGGGAAACTTTGCCATCGAAATTTTACTATCCCATTCTGATACTAGGTATGGTAGCTTCCAACCGCTCAATATGTTAAATAGATAATAACCAATTATTCCTAAATATGACTTGCTCGGATCTGACATAGCCTTATGCACTAAGTACTTAGGCCCATTGCGAAAATCTTGCTTGAGCTGTAGTCGCGTTTCATCAAACGTTTTTCGGCTTTCATCACCTGCCATCGTCGCCCAATATTCCGGACCTTCTTCCATATAGCATCGAATAATCTCCCAAGAACGCTGCCCTTCCTCCATTATTCCCACAGGTTTCTTAAACATCCAATAATCTTCACCTTCTGCGTCAGGGAGCGCTAGCCCAAAAGTAACATCGGAAATGAACGCTTCTCCTGTAAAACCTTTGTGTGTTACCACCCAAGATACAACGTTTTCCCACGGCACAACTGTTGGTGATTTATTTTTATCGTCGAAATAGCAAACTTCTCTTCGTTGTCGATTAAACCGAATAGGTTTTCTCTGAGACTTTTGGAGGGACGTTTTTATAATAACAAACCAGCCTATTAGAAAAAGTACAAATATCGGAATAAACCCGATTAATCCATCTTTTGTAATTCCATGAATAAATGCTTGGGCAATACCCCCATGTCTACTCTGAGAGACATACGCTCCAATGAGAAGAATTGAAATTAAAACACTCAACATCAATAAAATACAAGACATCACTAGCTGTACCTGAAATGCTTTACCATGACTAGCTAGCCCTATATCCATATATGTTTCATTTATTCCGAGGACTTGATTCGACTCACCTAAACTTCCTGGAGTAACCTTAGCAGAAGGTATTGGTTTAGGGGAAAAGAAAAGAGCTTCCCCTAATGGAAGCCTACGTACTTCACCAGCTAAAGGTCTTCGTTCTTCTAAATTCAATTCTTGTTCTAACGTATTCTCTTTAGACAACTTATACACCTTGCATATTTAACTGATTCGTGTTTAAGGGCTGTAAGTTGCCTGAAACGAGCTCTTTTACTTTAAGCATAGACACTTCACTTAATAGCCCCCTTTGTTTAGATTTATTGTTTGATACCTTACAACCACCTTCTCATTTGAGTCGGGTGTAGGGAAGTAATGCAATTCGATGGCTACCCCATGCTGGGCGTTAGATTCTATTTCGTATATCGGTACACCGATCGTAAGAGGTTCTTCGGGACTACTCAAAACTACCCATTGTTGACCAATTTCTTCAGTCCAAGGCTCACATTTGTTTTCGCGATGATTAACTAACCAGTAGATAGAAACTTCTATTCCTGCTTCATCAAGCTCGCTTATTGTTATTCCTGGTATTGATAAAGAAAGGGCTTTACCTCTTGATAACGGTATAATTGATAGAACTGGTTTAGAGCTAATTTTGGCAAGTTGTTCATTACTTTGACTTAGAGACATACCTTTTGGTTCATTCCCCCACTGGCTACTCTTAATCCACTGCATATACTGAGACAAACTATAACGATTATAGCAAGCTGTTATAACCAGTTGAGCCGCTGACACCACCAAACCAATTGAGTTGATCCTCATCCCAATAGACAGTAGACGGCTACCTTTAGTTGCCCAAAGAGCAGCTTTTGTTCCTTTATCTGCATTTGCTACCAACCATCCAACATGGGCGCTCCTAAAGAAACCGAATCCATTTGCCACTGTTAGAGCGGACTCAGCAATAACATCAGAACTATGCTTGAAAATCAAAGCTGAATTGCCAGCTTTCAAGGCATCATATAATTTTTGGGTTGATTCAAAGGACTTAATTATTGAGGTTCCAAAGCTAAATCCATACGCAAAACGCTCCTGCCCCTACAAAGGCCAGTGGTCCAAGTACAAAGACAGCAATGATACACACCGCAATCCCCACCCAAGCTAAGCCGCGAGCGATCTTGTAAGCCACCTCTGGGATCATATCTTGCTTGGTATAATGGATGCCCATTGAGGTTAAATGATAATAGCGATGTTTATCGGGAAGAAATAAGTATCTTGTTATCAAAACTCCCATAGTTGCCAAAATAAAACAAAACCAAAAACCTGCACTCCACATGGAGGTATCTTCAACAATCATTAAAAATGTTGGTAGAAATAGGCCAATAGATAGAGCGATAAGCCACCGAATAATTGGAGAATAGTTTCCATCAGGACCAACATATTCCCATGAATAGTCCACTTTACACTGATACAGTTGCTCTTTTAATGTTTCGATTTTCTCCTTGGAGGTCATTTATTCTGTTCTCACTTCAATGGTACGAGTTGCAGATTCTTTCGGTGCTGGTGACACAGCTAAGTCACCTTGGCTGCAGCCTGACGCCACATAGCCAAGTTGCTGATGTTCAGATGCTTGTAATGTTGATGGGTACGGCAGTAATATCTTGAGTGGTGCAAAGTCGGTTGAATTACTCCACCACCTCTTCATCTTGCTGATAAACAGGATGTTTGTATTGGTCATTAAGTCTTTTGATTTTTACAACCTCAATACTAGGAAAGAGTGAGCGTAAATAATTTAACAGCGCTTCTTTTTGCTCAAGTGATATATAGATATCAGCAGAGTAAGAATGTGCACCTTTCTCAGGAATCGCGAATGACACCACGCTGTTGTTAACTAGACTAAAAGCGACGCTGCGCTCATCAATAAAGACATAAGACTTATCAACGGTTGACTGGAAATTAGTCATTCCAAATGCCATCAGCGCAAACGCTCCAGCACCTACAAATGCCAGCGAGCCAAGTACAAAGACAGCAATAATACACACCGCAATCCCCACCCACGCAAAGCCACGAACGATTTTGTAAGCCACTTCAGGGATCATATCTTGTTCGGTGTAATGAATACCCAGTGAAGTTAAGTGATAACAACGATGTTTATCAGGGAAAAAAAAACCTTGAGATCAACACAAATATCGTCGAGATGGCAAAAATACCCCAAAATACTGGTGTGTCTACAGTAAGATCATCGCTAACCAACCAAAGAAAGCCGAGCATTGAATAACCAGCAACTATCGATAACCCCCATATACCTAGATGGTCGTATTTACCGCCCCACCCCTTATGCTCCCAAGAATACTTGGTTTCAGCGCCATAAAGTTGGGCTTTAAGTGACCCTATTGATTCTTTGTTGGTCATTGTTTGTTACCTA
>NZ_LHPI01000046.1 GCF_001274785.1 Vibrio hepatarius | reverse complement strand
TTGCTCGATTTAAGCAACTTATTGCTCATGGCCAATTGTGTTTTATTTTAAGTGCATGATTTAAATATAAAATAAACTTGGCACACCTTTTGTTATATCCAGTTCGCATTTACTGAACTTAATTCAAAAGGAATAGCTATGCCAACTCCATGTTATATCTCTATCAATGGCGAAACTCAGGGTCTTATCACGGCAGGTGCGTGTACTGCCGATTCAATCGGTGATTCATACGTTGAAGGTCACGAAGACGAAATGCTGGTGCAACAGTTTGACCACAGCGTAACCGTACCAACGGACCCACAATCAGGCCAACCTTCGGGTCAACGTGTCCACAAAGCGTTCAAATTTACCGTGTGCCTAAACAAAGCCGTACCACTGCTGTACAACGCATTGGCGTCAGGCGAGAAGATGAGCGAAGTGAAGCTGAAATGGTACCGCACATCGATTGAAGGTAAACAAGAGAACTTCTTTACTACCACACTAGAAAGCGCGTCTATCATCGATATCCAGTGTGAAATGCCACACTGCCAAGACCCATCAAAATCGGACTTCACGCAGAACCTCACGGTCGCGATGTCTTACCGTAAAATCACTTGGGACCACGTCAATGCTGGCACATCGGGTGCAGACGACTGGCGTAAACCGATTGAAGCGTAATCTTCAATTGTTGTGATTTGACCACCTAAGTCTGTTTATCCGGCTTAGGTGGTTTGCTTGCCTTAACCCAATGAGGTTGTTTCAGCCTGATTGGGTTAGGGCATTTTGGCTTAGCGGTATAGGGAAGGTTCATGGCGACACTGCACTACACACTCACCGTCGATGGGTTAGACGACGACAGTCTCGTGGTACGAGGCTTTGAAGGACACGAGACATTATCCGATGGGGTATTTCTCGGTCAGCCGTGTTACGGTTTTCGTTATCAGATAGCGTTGGCGAGTCGACGTCCGGATTTAACTCCGGAGCAAATGGTCGATATGCAGGCCGAACTCAAATTGTATCGTGACGGTGAGTTGACTCAACGTGTACACGGGATTGTTCGACAATTTACCCAAGGCGACATTGGCCATCACCATACCTTCTACTCACTGACTTTAGTACCGGCGCTTGAGCGTTTGTCATTGCGCCACAACAGCCGCATTTTCCAACACAAGAGCGCCAGTGAGATTATCTCTGTGCTGCTTTCGGAAATGGGCATTCAGGAGTACGCGTTCTCACTCACCCGTGAGCTGCCAACCCGCGAGTTCTGCGTTCAGTACCGAGAGACCGATTTAGCCTTTCTACAACGCTTAGCCGCGGAGGAAGGTTTGGTGTACAGCTTTGAGCACACCCCCGGTAAACACACCCTATTGTTCAGTGACAGCTCAGAGCTACTGCCGAAACTCGACGCCCCTATCCCTTACAATGCCCTGTCGGGTGGCGTGATTGACGAACCTTATATCTCAGGGGTAGAGAAACGCACCCAATCTGCCCCTTCTGAGGTGTCACTCAAAGACTACAGCTTTAAAAAGCCCACTTACCGCTTCTCACAAACCCAGCAAGGGACTGAGATGGCGTATCAACGTGAGGGTTACCAACACTTTGATGCGCCGGGTCGTTACAAAGACGACGAGAGTGGTAAAGCGTTTCGTCGAGCGCGCCTCGACTACCTGCGCCGTGACGCTCACACCGCGAGCGGGCACAGCAATCAACCACTGATTCGTGCGGGCGTTCGATTTGCGCTGCAAGACCACCTGACGCAAGAGATGAACCGAGATTGGTTGGTGGTCTCCGTCACCCGTAAAGGCGAGCAACCGCAAGCGTTAGAAGAGTCCGGTGGCGATGGTGCCACCACCTATCACAACCAGTTTACACTCATCCCCGCGACCATGACCTGGCAAGCGACCCCACAACCGAAACCGCAAGTCGATGGGCCGATGATTGCCCTCGTGGTGGGGCCTGAAGGCGAAGAAATCTACTGCGATGAACATGGCCGCGTTAAGCTGCATTTCCCTTGGGACCG
>NZ_LHPI01000045.1 GCF_001274785.1 Vibrio hepatarius | reverse complement strand
CGTTTTCCGTCTGCATCTGTTGAAGTTGGGCGACGACGGCTTCTGAGCCTTTACCGGCCTCACATTCAAGGCACAAAAACACCTGCCTTAACAGTTGCTCCAGGAGATTGCATTGTTCATCGTAATGTTGCCACTGGTACTCTTCCACGGTCCGTTTCTGTTTTTTCAGGTAAAGGCAGAGGGTCTGGATATCCCTGTCATTCATGACCTTCAATGCCTGTTGTCTGACTACTGAGAAGGGTTGATTATCATCAATGTTCTCATCCACAAACAGATGCAGTAACTCTGCCGCTTTCGTGACATTGTCCGCGGCTGACTGCCAGGACAGGAACACTGCTTGTTGTGCAAAGGTGTTGGCAGCTTCTTGTTGCTTGCGGATATGGTAAATGAACCCATCAGTTAACCGTTCCAGTGCCAGTTGTATCCGCTCTGTCAGGTGACATAGCAACCATAGATGCTGCTGTGCGCGTTTGAATCGTTTGAGTTTACTACCGTAATAGTTGATGAGCTCACCGAAGTGTTGTCGATTTTTAAGAGACAGATTAAGCCCATCGATAACGCCATTGATTTGCGTGCGCCATGGCGCTAACTGATGATAAAGGGCAAGCTCTTTTTTAAGTTCAGGTACGGTCAGACTTTTTGCACCGCCTCTGAGCTGGTTCAGGCTTAGTCCGTCATCAATGGCTGTTATGCTGTCCAGAAAGACGTGAAGTTCAGGACTGGTGAGTTGATTAAGTTGGTGCGCCAGGTCTTTTCTGACCTGCTGCATCGCTCTGCTTATCAGTCTCTGGAGTACGGTGTACCTAGGGATAGCAATGCTGTGACTGGTTAGGAATTCAATAGCAGTATCAAAGAGGTAACGCGGCTCCAGCCAGGCATTGCCCACCTGAACAAGGTGGTCGAAAAGAGAATTGAAGTGCTGACTTTCGTCCCATTTGTGATAACCAGCAAGGTCTAATACTTTTGCGTAGAGTCGATCTTTTTGTTTTTGTGAGGGAGTGAATGGTCTGAGCCCCTTGCCGCCAAGCAGCTCTTTACTGATGAACATTAAATCCTTAGAAACCTGCGAGTAAGCGATATCTAGGATGACGGGCTTTGATTTGAAGTATCCCAAAATCGCGACAAAGTAACATCTATGAGCTCTGAGACGAATTGACCGAAAAACTGCCAATTCCGCATCGTTCAGAGAAAAGTACAGACGTTGTTCTTCGATTGAAAAAATGGGTGGGGAATAAAGATCTGCCTGTTCTGCTCTCGTGAGAATAGTAATTTCGTTTTTGATGGCCATATCAGGGCTGTTCCGTATTAAATGTACGATATTTACCTAATTTGCCACACTTATAAGTAGTAACCCACCTCCGCAGCCATTTATTGGTGTGGTCTACAGAGGATTAAGTCTTTTTAGAGGGGAAAATCCCTAGAAC
>NZ_LHPI01000044.1 GCF_001274785.1 Vibrio hepatarius | reverse complement strand
CTGTCTCTTGATCACAAGTCTGGTGAATCAAGAGACTTAGCCAGTTCATACCCTTCAAGGATGGTTTGTAACCTAAACCATCCTTGCCATAATGTCTTTATAGAAGCACGACCCGTTCGCTTTGTATTCTTCCAACCCCCTAATCGAGCAATACCTCTGTAAGCCCATGATATGTCCGGAGCTTCCTTCGGTAGCCCTTTTCTTTCTAGCTTTAGCCACATTAGCTTCCATGCTTTGCCTTTTAATATCGGCTCACAACTGCTCTTAGATAACTCATCTGATTCATTCATAAATCTCAACTGGAGCAACCGAGTCGCGATAAAAGCCAGAATAACGCTGAGCCTTTCTAAGTTATCTTTGCTTTGCATTCTCAATTGCTCGACTTGAGTGCCTTCACTTTTCCAGACTTTATGAAAATCTTCAATTAGCCAGCGCTGCTCATAATAACTGACGATTTTAAGTGCCTCTTCCCTGCTCGTTACTGGCTCTGAGGTCAGTAAGTGCCATGCGAGCTTATCGTTACTCTCTCCTTGCTCTATGCATCCCACGTAGTAAAGCGGAATGTTATTGAACTCTTTTTTATTCGCGGGAGATTTGAGTGTCACGGGGGCATATTTGATGTCTAGGTGAACCGTGCGAGCTTTACGGCCGCCTTTTTGCGGTATGTCGAGCACTCTTTCTCCTGCTGATTGAAGCTTGGAAGCGTAGTCATAAAGACGATTATCATGCTCTTTTATACAGCGACTTTGCATTGAGCGAACGAGGAATCGCTGTTGTTGCTCTTGCTTGTAAGTGAGGTATTCAAATAGGTCGGCTTCTCTATCGCACACAGAAATAACATCTGAGATTTTCTCGCCAAGTCGCTCTGCGACATGGCGAGAAGCTTGCTCCCATTTATAGCTTTCTTTCTCTTTGTATGGTCGAGTGGCGTACTGGTGTCCTTGTCCACGCTTTTCAATATCTCGAGTCCAGCGTTGTTGTTCAATTAAGCCAACAACCACTTGAGTTTCGGGAGCAAAAAGTAAGGTCGAGTGTATGAACATAGCTCGATTTCGATTGCCTTGATTGGAGTGTCCAAGTTCATCTTGTATGCTGCGATGGGAGTAGCTTAGAGAAGTCGTATCTTCTAATGCAAGAAGTGTTTGTTGTTCTAAAGCCTCTTGCGCTGTGACATAAAAGCCCGCTTCAGCGATATCTTCTGCTTTGATTTGCTCATTACGGATAAAGCGGTAAGCCCCTTCCATATCTGCAGGGGAGATGATGAGTTTCGAGACCGGTACGCCAGGTTGCTCGGCCAAAGAGGCTGCTAGGGCAACGAGTCTTTGAGTACGTCTTGGGTCATTGAGGTGAGCTTGACCAAATTGCTTTTGTGCCCAGAGGGTTGGTTCTATATAAGTCATTCTAATCATCCTTGTTATTGCTTAGATGATCAGATCATGAAACATAAAATTAGTTCAAAAAAATCCCCAAGCAGAGGCTTGGGGATTTGTGTATAAGAGACAG
>NZ_LHPI01000043.1 GCF_001274785.1 Vibrio hepatarius | reverse complement strand
AACATCTTTGCCGCCCGTCGGGCTCATAACCCGAAGGTCGTCGGTTCAAATCCGGCCCCCGCAACCAAATTCAATCAATAGCGCTTGCTGTTGATGTGCGACACTAGCTCAGTTGGTAGAGCGCAACCTTGCCAAGGTTGAGGTCACGAGTTCGAACCTCGTGTGTCGCTCCAAAGTTTTATAGCTCTCATTGTGCTTAACAATGAAATACGGACGCGGGGTGGAGCAGCTTGGTAGCTCGTCGGGCTCATAACCCGAAGGTCGTCGGTTCAAATCCGGCCCCCGCAACCAAATTCAA
>NZ_LHPI01000042.1 GCF_001274785.1 Vibrio hepatarius | reverse complement strand
AGCAACGATGTTACGCAGCAGCCCGTCTTATTCATGAGAGCTCTCAAAGTGACTCATTTTCGGCAGCTTGATGACCCTCTAACCGTTTTCGGGCTGGGGGGTACGATTTTCGGTAGTGTATTTACTTTGTCAGCGTAAAAACAGAAAGGTTTTGTGCCTGCTTTCAGCTCTTTCACAGCTTTTCTTATCATTTAGGCAAGATAAAACCTCAGCCGTTCAGCCGATAACCTGTTTGTTGCGTGCCTCGGTTTAAGTTTGAGCCTGATGCAGTCGAGGCAAGTTTTTAAGCAGACTGGGCCACCATTTGCCGCCGGACTGTCCGATATGAACTGCTATTTTTCGCGCATGCACGGCCACGGTTGCTGCTGTTTTCAGGATCTGCTCGGGGACTTTGCGTATGCTCCAGCCCTTTTGTGTGACGCGCTCCATCAGCGCTCGCAGACTGTGCAGCATCTGATAAGCGTAGAGACTCAGCAGCAGGCTGACCTGATTGCGGCCCATCACCTGTTGCACGGTAGACGCACCACGGCAGGTAGAAGATAGGTGAACGTTGAGCGTGTCTTTCAGTTCGCCCATGTGCCCCTCAGCTTTCCCGCGTTTGCGGTACAGCTGCAGAATTTTATGCGGTGTCCAGTCTTTCCAGTCCAGGCTGGTGACTAGGAAAAAATGTTTTAAAAACAGATCATCCGGTTGCTCGCAGACCACTAAAATAATGCGGCGCGGCTTCTCCCAAGACTGTGCCTGATAGTAAAACTCATGGCACCACTCGCGTAGTTGATGGGTTGGCCGACCCACTGGGCGCTTGAGGTAGTGTGCCGCTTCGCGCTCAAGTACGGTATTGCTGGACAATCGACCAACATATTCAATATTGGCGTCATCCAGTGCCGAAAGTGTTGGGTTGCCAGTAAAACCCGCATCAAAACGAACTCTGACCTTGGTGCCGGTTGTCTTGCCAATCCGTTCAACCAGCTTGGGAATCCAGTACTCAGCTTGTACTGCACAACCGCTGTTTCCCTCTCGTAACAGGCCGCCAACCATGTCGCCCGTTTCAGCGATAGAAGCCACCAGCGGTGAGTAGTGTGAATAACCAACATAGCTGTTGTAGCCCGTTCTGACTTGTTGGCCAAAAGTTTCAATGGGCAGGCCATCGACATCCAACGTGATCGATGACAATGGCTTGCCGCTGCGCATCGAAGACAGTCGCCACATGGCCATGTCGAGCAAACCGTCATGAAATGCAGACTGGTTGATATCTGTGGCCAACAGATTCAGAAGACGCGACAGGGTTGGCTGCGAAGGACGGGGCTGCTCTAGTGGCGTGGTGCTGCGCTGATCGCTGCAGGCCAGCTGCAAAACTGGGTCGTTTGCTAGTGTTTGCGTATCACTCAGATCGTCCCAGCCCAGCGCACGCTGAACCAGCAGAGTACGAAGCTGACTGGACAAACTATGTTGCACACGTGCGGGGTCACGATCATCAAGCAACTGCCGATCCAAGCTCTCAATCACACCGCTGCGATCGAGCACCTCGCGCAGCAAGAATGCACCGGCATCACTACTGGTTTTCCGTTCACTGAGCTGCACTGAAACAGATAAGTTGCAGGATGGTTTCCAGCTTGGTAGTGTTTCACCCATGGGGAGTGGCCCTCTCTAATCAAGTTCTTGCCGAACATATTGATTATAAAGAATAAACCACTCGCCTTCTTTATTTTAGGTCAAGGCTCGTGAATAAGACGGGATTACAGCCCTAGAAGAAGCTGAACTGGTTTTAGTTGACGCAAGTTAACCTAGCACTACCCCACTATTTTTTGTAACAAACATTGGAGTTTATAAAATGAGTAAGCAGTTTTTAGAAGCGTTAAAAAAGCGTCGTAGTCAGTATGCCTTGGGTAAAGAGCTACCCCTAGCAGAGCAAGAAGTTACTGAAATTATTAAAGAGGCAATTCGCCAATCGCCTTCATCATTTAATTCACAAAGTTCACGCGCAGTTATTTTACATGGCGCACAGCATGAAAAGTTTTGGGATATCGTTAAAAACGAACTTCAAAAAATTGTACCAGCTGAAGATTTTGCTCCAACAGAAGCTAAAGTTAACAGCTTTGCAGCGGGCGCAGGTACAGTTTTATTTTATGAAGACCAAGATGTTGTAAAAGGCTTACAAGAAAACTTTGCACTTTATGCCGATAACTTCCCAATTTGGTCAGAGCATTCAACAGGTATTGCACAACTAGCGGTTTGGACTGCCTTATCTGAAGCCAACATAGGTGCCAGCCTACAGCACTATAATCCATTACCTGATGCAGCCGTAGCAGCTGAGTGGAATATTCCTGCAAGCTGGAAACTACGCGCCCAAATGCCTTTTGGTTCACACCAAGGTGAGTTTTCAGAAAAAGAATTTATGGCGGATGAAGATCGCTTTATCGTCCTATAAGGGTTTTTTCTAAGCATTTTCTATCAGCACTTAAAGTGATTCTTTTTAATAGCAGGTAAATTAGCTTAATAGGCTGGTTTACCTGTTTTTTTTGTTATGGACAAACTATGTTGCACACGTGCGGGGGCACGATCATCCAGCAACTGCCGATCCAAGCTCTCAATCACACCGCTGCGATCGAGCACCTCGCGCAGCAAGAATGCACCGGCATCACTACTGGTTTTCCGTTCACTGAGCTGCACTGAAACAGATAAGTTGCAGGATGGTTTCCAACTTCCTAGATTCTACGTCAGTACTTCAAAAAGCATAATCAAAGCCTTGATAAATATGCATTCCTTCGAAATTCAGCTTTCACCCATTGGGTGAAAGAAAAGTGCTCAAAAATATGTTAAATTATCAGCTTTTATGACTCGATATATGGTAAAATAATAGTAAGAAAAGTAGTAAAAAGGGGTTCTAATTATGATTAATAAAATTGATTTCAAAGCTAAGAATCTAACATCAAATGCAGGTCTTTTTCTGCTCCTTGAGAATGCAAAAAGCAATGGGATTTTTGATTTTATTGAAAATGACCTCGTATTTGATAATGACTCAACAAATAAAATCAAGATGAATCATATAAAGACCATGCTCTGCGGTCACTTCATTGGCATTGATAAGTTAGAACGTCTAAAGCTACTTCAAAATGATCCCCTCGTCAACGAGTTTGATATTTCCGTAAAAGAACCTGAAACAGTGTCACGGTTTCTAGGAAACTTCAACTTCAAGACAACCCAAATGTTTAGAGACATTAATTTTAAAGTCTTTAAAAAACTGCTCACTAAAAGTAAATTGACATCCATTACGATTGATATTGATAGTAGTGTAATTAACGTAGAAGGTCATCAAGAAGGTGCGTCAAAAGGATATAATCCTAAGAAACTGGGAAACCGATGCTACAATATCCAATTTGCATTTTGCGACGAATTAAAAGCATATGTTACCGGATTTGTAAGAAGTGGCAATACTTACACTGCAAACGGTGCTGCGGAAATGATCAAAGAAATTGTTGCTAACATCAAATCAGACGATTTAGAAATTTTATTTCGAATGGATAGTGGCTACTTTGATGAAAAAATTATCGAAACGATAGAATCTCTTGGATGCAAATATTTAATTAAAGCCAAAAGTTATTCTACACTCACCTCACAAGCAACGAATTCATCAATTGTATTCGTTAAAGGAGAAGAAGGTAGAGAAACTACAGAACTGTATACAAAATTAGTTAAATGGGAAAAAGACAGAAGATTTGTCGTATCTCGCGTACTGAAACCAGAAAAAGAAAGAGCACAATTATCACTTTTAGAAGGTTCCGAATACGACTACTTTTTCTTTGTAACAAATACTACCTTGCTTTCTGAAAAAGTAGTTATATACTATGAAAAGCGTGGTAATGCTGAAAACTATATCAAAGAAGCCAAATACGACATGGCGGTGGGTCATCTCTTGCTAAAGTCATTTTGGGCGAATGAAGCCGTGTTTCAAATGATGATGCTTTCATATAACCTATTTTTGTTGTTCAAGTTTGATTCCTTGGACTCTTCAGAATACAGACAGCAAATAAAGACCTTTCGTTTGAAGTATGTATTTCTTGCAGCAAAAATAATCAAAACCGCAAGATATGTAATCATGAAGTTGTCGGAAAACTATCCGTACAAGGGAGTGTATGAAAAATGTCTGGTATAATAAGAATATCATCAATAAAATTGAGTGTTGCTCTGTGGATAACTTGCAGAGTTTATTAAGTATCATTGCAGCAAAGATGAAATCAATGATTTATCAAAAATGATTGAAAGGTGGTTGTAAATAATGTTGCAATGTGTGAGAAGCAGTCTAAATTCTTCGTGAAATAGTGATTTTTGAAGCTAATAAAAAACACACGTGGAATTTAGGTTAGACTATAAATAGAAAAAAGAGTTTTGACAATGACAGAGATTATCAAAGATTTATACCAATTTACAGAGGTAATGGAGCCGATTAAGCTTTCAATGCACCAATACTTATTGATGACAAATGAGCCTGTTCTCATTCAGACCGGAGCCGTATCACAAGCGCAAACTACCATTCCTAAGTTGCAAGAGTTGCTCGGTGAACGCAAAATAAAATACATTCTAATTTCTCATTTTGAATCAGACGAATGTGGCGGACTTGCTTTGGTTCTCAAAGAACATCCCGAAGCTGTCGCGGTTTGTTCCGAAACCACAGCAAGACAACTGATGGGGTTTGGTATTACTAACAATGTGCTTATTAAAAAGCCGAATGAAATATTTGCCGGAGATGATTTTGAATTTCAAGCTATCAGTTACCCAGCTGAAATGCATATGTGGGAAGGACTTTTATTTTTTGAAAAGAAACGTGGTATTTTCTTTAGCAGCGACCTCATGTTCGGCATGGGTGAGAATCACGGACAAGTTATCGAAAGCAGTTGGGACGCAGCGGTAAAATCAAGCGGCGCAGATACATTGCCCAATCAAGAATCCGGACAAAAGCTATCCTCGGATTTGAGTGAGATTGAACCTAAGTTCGTTGCTTCCGGTCATGGGTTTTGCATTACGATTGTAGGATAAATCAAGCAAATAGACCTTGCAAAATAAGCATTTGCAAATATACCACTTCATAAAACCGTATACTGTAATTATCAAGATTTTGAACGATATTGAAAAACAGTAACTTAAAGGCTCGATATATTTATAATATATCGAGCTTTTTTCATGTCTAAAAACTTGGGGGTATATAGTGAAAAATACCGTCCCAACGTCCCAAAGGCTGATAAGTAGGCGCATTATATGGGAACTTGGTAGTGTTTCACCCATGGCGAGTGGCCCCCTCTAATCAAGTTCTTGCCGAACATATTGATTTTAAAGGATAAACCACTCGCCTTCTTTATTTTAGGTCAAGGCTCGTGAATAAGACGGGAGCAGGGCAGTCGCCCTAAAACAAAGTTAGATGCACTAAGCACATAATTGCTCACAGCCAAACTATCAGGTCAAGTCTGCTTTTATTATTTTTAAGCGTGCATAATAAGCCCTACACAAATTGGGAGATATATCATGAAAGGCTGGCTTTTTCTTGTTATCGCAATAGTTGGCGAAGTAATCGCAACATCCGCATTAAAATCTAGCGAGGGCTTTACTAAGCTTGCCCCTTCCGCCGTTGTCATAATCGGTTATGGCATCGCATTTTATTTTCTTTCTCTGGTTCTGAAATCCATCCCTGTCGGTGTTGCTTATGCAGTCTGGTCGGGACTCGGCGTCGTCATAATTACAGCCATTGCCTGGTTGCTTCATGGGCAAAAGCTTGATGCGTGGGGCTTTGTAGGTATGGGGCTCATAATTGCTGCCTTTTTGCTCGCCCGATCCCCATCGTGGAAGTCGCTGCGGAGGCCGACGCCATGGTGACGGTGTTCGGCATTCTGAATCTCACCGAGGACTCCTTCTTCGATGAGAGCCGGCGGCTAGACCCCGCCGGCGCTGTCACCGCGGCGATCGAAATGCTGCGAGTCGGATCAGACGTCGTGGATGTCGGACCGGCCGCCAGCCATCCGGACGCGAGGCCTGTATCGCCGGCCGATGAGATCAGACGTATTGCGCCGCTCTTAGACGCCCTGTCCGATCAGATGCACCGTGTTTCAATCGACAGCTTCCAACCGGAAACCCAGCGCTATGCGCTCAAGCGCGGCGTGGGCTACCTGAACGATATCCAAGGATTTCCTGACCCTGCGCTCTATCCCGATATTGCTGAGGCGGACTGCAGGCTGGTGGTTATGCACTCAGCGCAGCGGGATGGCATCGCCACCCGCACCGGTCACCTTCGACCCGAAGACGCGCTCGACGAGATTGTGCGGTTCTTCGAGGCGCGGGTTTCCGCCTTGCGACGGAGCGGGGTCGCTGCCGACCGGCTCATCCTCGATCCGGGGATGGGATTTTTCTTGAGCCCCGCACCGGAAACATCGCTGCACGTGCTGTCGAACCTTCAAAAGCTGAAGTCGGCGTTGGGGCTTCCGCTATTGGTCTCGGTGTCGCGGAAATCCTTCTTGGGCGCCACCGTTGGCCTTCCTGTAAAGGATCTGGGTCCAGCGAGCCTTGCGGCGGAACTTCACGCGATCGGCAATGGCGCTGACTACGTCCGCACCCACGCGCCTGGAGATCTGCGAAGCGCAATCACCTTCTCGGAAACCCTCGCGAAATTTCGCAGTCGCGACGCCAGAGACCGAGGGTTAGATCATGCCTAGCATTCACCTTCCGGCCGCCCGCTAGCGGACCCTGGTCAGGTTCCGCGAAGGTGGGCGCAGACATGCTGGGCTCGTCAGGATCAAACTGCACTATGAGGCGGCGGTTCATACCGCGCCAGGGGAGCGAATGGACAGCGAGGAGCCTCCGAACGTTCGGGTCGCCTGCTCGGGTGATATCGACGAGGTTGTGCGGCTGATGCACGACGCTGCGGCGTGGATGTCCGCCAAGGGAACGCCCGCCTGGGACGTCGCGCGGATCGACCGGACATTCGCGGAGACCTTCGTCCTGAGATCCGAGCTCCTAGTCGCGAGTTGCAGCGACGGCATCGTCGGCTGTTGCACCTTGTCGGCCGAGGATCCCGAGTTCTGGCCCGACGCCCTCAAGGGGGAGGCCGCATATCTGCACAAGCTCGCGGTGCGACGGACACATGCGGGCCGGGGTGTCAGCTCCGCGCTGATCGAGGCTTGCCGCCATGCCGCGCGAACGCAGGGGTGCGCCAAGCTGCGGCTCGACTGCCACCCGAACCTGCGTGGCCTATACGAGCGGCTCGGATTCACCCACGTCGACACTTTCAATCCCGGCTGGGATCCAACCTTCATCGCAGAACGCCTAGAACTCGAAATCTAACGTCCGTTCGGGCATCGAGGTCCATGTCGGGGTGGGACGGGCCCGTGGCTTCAAGATCACTTGCAGTCCGACCGCGATGTCTTGGTTGCGCGAGAGGTTGTCGATATCCTCCACTTCCATCATCAACCCTGGATAATGCCGCCGCCGTCATCGCCGCCGACGCCCGTGCCGGGCTTTTCGGGCCTGTCAGGCTTGCTCGGCCTTCAGCCTGCCTGGGCGAGATCTCCGGCGGACGGATTAACGGCGGAGCTTCGCCGCCTTTCGTGCGTGTGAAGGCCGAAGATAGTTCTCTCAAAAACATCCGTTTATGAGAGATACCAAATGTCATTTTCAGAAGACGACTGCACCAGTTGATTGGGCGTAATGGCTGTTGTGCAGCCAGCTCCTGACAGTTCAATATCAGAAGTGATCTGCACCAATCTCGACTATGCTCAATACTCGTGTGGGCTCTGTTGCAAAAATCGTGAAGCTTGAGCATGCTTGGCGGAGATTGGACGGACGGAACGATGACGGATTTCAAGTGGCGCCATTTCCAGGGTGATGTGATCCTGTGGGCGGTGCGCTGGTATTGTCGCTATCCGATCAGCTATCGCGACCTTGAGGAAATGCTGGCGGAACGCGGCATTTCGGTCGACCATACGACGATCTATCGCTGGGTCCAGTGCTACGCCCCGGAGATGGAGAAGCGGCTGCGCTGGTTCTGGCGGCGTGGCTTTGATCCGAGCTGGCGCCTGGATGAAACCTACGTCAAGGTGCGGGGCAAGTGGACCTACCTGTACCGGGCAGTCGACAAGCGGGGCGACACGATCGATTTCTACCTGTCGCCGACCCGCAGCGCCAAGGCAGCGAAGCGGTTCCTGGGCAAGGCCCTGCGAGGCCTGAAGCACTGGGAAAAGCCTGCCACGCTCAATACCGACAAAGCGCCGAGCTATGGTGCAGCGATCACCGAATTGAAGCGCGAAGGAAAGCTGGACCGGGAGACGGCCCACCGGCAGGTGAAGTATCTCAATAACGTGATCGAGGCCGATCACGGAAAGCTCAAGATACTGATCAAGCCGGTGCGCGGTTTCAAATCGATCCCCACGGCCTATGCCACGAT
>NZ_LHPI01000041.1 GCF_001274785.1 Vibrio hepatarius | reverse complement strand
CTAGATTCATTAAAGAACCATGTTTAAAAGCACTATTACTAATGCGCTTAAAGATGGTGGGCGATACCGGGCTCGAACCAGTGACCCCCTGCTTGTAAGGCAGGTGCTCTCCCAACTGAGCTAATCGCCCATCGAATCAAGAATGGTGGAGCTAAGCAGGATCGAACTGCTGACCTCCTGCGTGCAAGGCAGGCGCTCTCCCAGCTGAGCTATAGCCCCATATCTTGAGATAATGGTGGGTCGTGCAGGATT
>NZ_LHPI01000040.1 GCF_001274785.1 Vibrio hepatarius | reverse complement strand
CTTTCCAAATTGTTAAAGAGCATGATGCTTCCGAAGAAGACCATTTTCTAAGCTTTTTCAGCGGCAGAAAACCCAACCACGTACGTTTTACTGAAGTGGTTTGGAAATTCAAATCCAAAAATACTTAGAGAATGGTGGGCGATACCGGGCTCGAACCAGTGACCCCCTGCTTGTAAGGCAGGTGCTCTCCCAACTGAGCTAATCGCCCACATAAGTTTTGATTCTTCGTGGAGAAGAATGGTGGGTCGTGCAGGATT
>NZ_LHPI01000039.1 GCF_001274785.1 Vibrio hepatarius | reverse complement strand
GGGCAAGGCAGGCGCTCTCCCAGCTGAGCTATAGCCCCATATCTTGAGATAATGGTGGGTCGTGCAGGATTCGAACCTGCGACCAATTGATTAAAAGTCAACTGCTCTACCAACTGAGCTAACGACCCAATGGTATCCCGTAGGGGAGTCGAACCCCTGTTACCGCCGTGAAAGGGCGGTGTCCTAGGCCTCTAGACGAACGGGACACTAAGTTGAACATCTTGGGGGATGTTCCATCTCTTAAACTGTATAAACCATCAATCTGTGTGAACACTCA
>NZ_LHPI01000038.1 GCF_001274785.1 Vibrio hepatarius | reverse complement strand
GAAAGCTGACAAAACAACAATTTATTGTTGTTTGTAAAGTTCTCAATGTTTGTCTTTAAGACAAACACCAATACAACACATTCAAGTGTTCTTGGAATTTGAGTCCGGCAAAATCGAGTCTGCATCATGTTTAAATAATTGCAGACAACTTTGGTTGTTTAACAACATCCTCAAGAATCGCTTCGCGAAACTCTTTGGGGTTGTATGGTTAAGTGACTAAGCGTACACGGTGGATGCCTTGGCAGTCAGAGGCGATGAAGGACGTATTAACTTGCGATAAGCCCAGATTAGGCAGTAAAAGCCACTTGAGTCTGGGATTTCCGAATGGGGAAACCCACTTGCATAAGCAAGTATCATTAACTGAATACATAGGTTAATGAGGCGAACCGGGGGAACTGAAACATCTAAGTACCCCGAGGAAAAGAAATCAACCGAGATTCCGAAAGTAGCGGCGAGCGAAATTGGACTAGCCCTTAAGCTTTATATGCGTTAGACGAACGGTCTGGAAAGTCCGGCGATACAGGGTGATAGCCCCGTAGTTGACAACGCACATTCAGTGAAATCGAGTAGGGCGGGACACGTGATATCCTGTCTGAATATGGGGGGACCATCCTCCAAGGCTAAATACTACTGACTGACCGATAGTGAACCAGTACCGTGAGGGAAAGGCGAAAAGAACCCCTGTGAGGGGAGTGAAATAGAACCTGAAACCGTGTACGTACAAGCAGTAGGAGCACCTTCGTGGTGTGACTGCGTACCTTTTGTATAATGGGTCAGCGACTTATATTCAGTGGCAAGGTTAACCATCTAGGGGAGCCGTAGGGAAACCGAGTCTTAACTGGGCGCTCAGTCTCTGGATATAGACCCGAAACCAGGTGATCTAGCCATGGGCAGGTTGAAGGTTGAGTAACATCAACTGGAGGACCGAACCGACTAATGTTGAAAAATTAGCGGATGACTTGTGGCTAGGGGTGAAAGGCCAATCAAACCTGGAGATAGCTGGTTCTCCCCGAAAGCTATTTAGGTAGCGCCTCGGACGAATACTACTGGGGGTAGAGCACTGTTAAGGCTAGGGGGTCATCCCGACTTACCAACCCTTTGCAAACTCCGAATACCAGTAAGTACTATCCGGGAGACACACGGCGGGTGCTAACGTCCGTCGTGGAGAGGGAAACAACCCAGACCGCCAGCTAAGGTCCCAAATTATTACTAAGTGGGAAACGATGTGGGAAGGCTTAGACAGCTAGGATGTTGGCTTAGAAGCAGCCATCATTTAAAGAAAGCGTAATAGCTCACTAGTCGAGTCGGCCTGCGCGGAAGATGTAACGGGGCTAAGTAATAAACCGAAGCTGCGGCAATGCAGTTTACTGCATTGGGTAGGGGAGCGTTCTGTAAGCCGTTGAAGGTGAGTTGTAAAGCTTGCTGGAGGTATCAGAAGTGCGAATGCTGACATGAGTAACGATAAAGGGGGTGAAAAACCCCCTCGCCGGAAGACCAAGGGTTCCTGTCCAACGTTAATCGGGGCAGGGTAAGTCGACCCCTAAGGCGAGGCCGAAAGGCGTAGTCGATGGGAAACGGGTTAATATTCCCGTACTTCTTACAATTGCGATGGGGGGACGGAGAAGGCTAGGTGGGCCTGGCGACGGTTGTCCAGGTTCAAGTGCGTAGGCTTGAGGGTTAGGTAAATCCGGCTCTCTTTAAGGCTGAGACACGATGTCGAGCTACTACGGTAGTGAAGTCATTGATGCCATGCTTCCAGGAAAAGCCTCTAAGCTTCAGATTGTAAGGAATCGTACCCCAAACCGACACAGGTGGTCGGGTAGAGAATACCAAGGCGCTTGAGAGAACTCGGGTGAAGGAACTAGGCAAAATGGTACCGTAACTTCGGGAGAAGGTACGCTTCTGACGGTGAAGTCCCTTGCGGATGGAGCTATCGGAAGTCGCAGATACCAGGTGGCTGCAACTGTTTATTAAAAACACAGCACTGTGCAAAATCGTAAGATGACGTATACGGTGTGACGCCTGCCCGGTGCCGGAAGGTTAATTGATGGGGTTAGACTTCGGTCGAAGCTCTTGATCGAAGCCCCGGTAAACGGCGGCCGTAACTATAACGGTCCTAAGGTAGCGAAATTCCTTGTCGGGTAAGTTCCGACCTGCACGAATGGCGTAATGATGGCCACGCTGTCTCCACCCGAGACTCAGTGAAATTGAAATCGCTGTGAAGATGCAGTGTACCCGCGGCTAGACGGAAAGACCCCGTGAACCTTTACTACAGCTTGGCACTGAACATTGAGCCTACATGTGTAGGATAGGTGGGAGGCTTTGAAGCAGGTACGCCAGTATCTGTGGAGCCGACCTTGAAATACCACCCTTGTATGTTTGATGTTCTAACTTAGCCCCATTATCTGGGGTGAGGACAGTGCCTGGTGGGTAGTTTGACTGGGGCGGTCTCCTCCCAAAGAGTAACGGAGGAGCACGAAGGTGGGCTAATCACGGTTGGACATCGTGAGGTTAGTGCAATGGCATAAGCCCGCTTGACTGCGAGAATGACAATTCGAGCAGGTGCGAAAGCAGGTCATAGTGATCCGGTGGTTCTGAATGGAAGGGCCATCGCTCAACGGATAAAAGGTACTCCGGGGATAACAGGCTGATACCGCCCAAGAGTTCATATCGACGGCGGTGTTTGGCACCTCGATGTCGGCTCATCACATCCTGGGGCTGAAGTCGGTCCCAAGGGTATGGCTGTTCGCCATTTAAAGTGGTACGCGAGCTGGGTTTAGAACGTCGTGAGACAGTTCGGTCCCTATCTGCCGTGGGCGTTGGAAGATTGAAGGGGGCTGCTCCTAGTACGAGAGGACCGGAGTGGACGAACCTCTGGTGTTCGGGTTGTGTCGCCAGACGCATTGCCCGGTAGCTAAGTTCGGAATCGATAACCGCTGAAAGCATCTAAGCGGGAAGCGAGCCCTGAGATGAGTCTTCCCTGACCCCTTGAGGGTCCTAAAGGGTTGTTCGAGACTAGAACGTTGATAGGCAGGGTGTGTAAGCGTTGTGAGGCGTTGAGCTAACCTGTACTAATTGCCCGTGAGGCTTAACCATACAACACCCAAAGGGTTTTGATGGACTCGATACAAGAACAAATTGAATGTGTAAGAACTGAACACAGCTTTCCGAATTTTAAGAATTTGCTTGGCGACCATAGCGATTTGGACCCACCTGATTCCATGCCGAACTCAGAAGTGAAACGAATTAGCGCCGATGGTAGTGTGGGGTTTCCCCATGTGAGAGTAGGACATCGCCAGGCTTTAAAT
>NZ_LHPI01000037.1 GCF_001274785.1 Vibrio hepatarius | reverse complement strand
AACACCTGCTAATGCTGGTAATGCCGAGCAAGGCCAAGGCGCAGATACCAAACCGAGCTCGAATGGTGATAACGCACCTGTTGGTAACGGTGACCAAGGCACGACAACACCTGCTAATGCTGGTAATGCCGCGCAAGGTCAGGGTGGTGATTCATCCGTGTCGATAGATTCTAAAACAGTGGCTGGTACTAATGGTGCTCCAGATCGTATCGATGTTACCGCTGATGGTTTCAAGGATATGATGCAAGCCGAAAACGGTAGTAAGTTGGAAATTGGTGGTGAAGAATTTACCAAGGTAGCCAGTGGTACTAACTTCGGCATGGAATCCGTGAAGTTAGAGAACACGCAAACCGGTGAGAACCATTATTTATATAACAGTGAATCAAAGGGTAGTAATCTTTCCATTGAAAAATAGGGTTGAATAAAACCATTAAGCCAGGGCATTGCTCTGGCTTTTTTCATTTTTGCTATTGCGGAAGGATTGATGTGTGTTTTCATATTGTTAATTAGATAAAGGAATGTGATTTAAGTTTATGAAGAAAGTTGTCCTAATTTCAGTGCTTTCGCTTTGTTCATCAGGGCTATTAGCTCAAGAAATCCAATTTACGGGGACTGGTGTTTATCAACTTGGTGAATTCGATAGCATAAACTCAGCAAAGTCTATAGCAGAACAAAAAGCCTTTGAAAGTATCAGTGAGCAGGTTACCGATAGAGTGTTATCAATAAAGAGCATGGATAGCAATGGGTATCTAAGTCGGGCGAGCTGGTTGTTAAATGGCGCGACAATTAGCTCTAGACGCACAGATGAATCCATCGGCGCCTGTGTCAGTGAAGAGGGTACTTGTGCAACCGTATCTGTTAAGGCTGTCATCGATACCGAACTGGCAGACAAGGTATTGAAACAAATGTACCTTGATAAAAAGGTTCAGCAGGTTCTAGAACAATTGATTGTTGATGATGAACGCTTCGAATCTTATGTACTCAATGGCGATAGCATTGATGTGGCTAAATTAAAAGAGCGTCAGAGTAAGCGGAACGAAATTGTTGAATTGATTAGTCGCCTGCCAGTAAGCAAAACGGCGAGAAGTGTGGACACTGAATTTCTAGAAGGTTTGTTAACAGAAAAGGGTAAGTATGACCTAAAGCAAATTGGCAAAGAAAACAAGAAAACTACGTACAAAGCTTTACTTGGTAAGTTGAAAGAGAATGTGTCATATGAAATTGTTCAGCAAGTTCCCGTTGTTAATAGTGATGGCACAAGTGGGGTTCGCTTAAAGCTGAAAGTCAGTACGGACGGCGCAGAAGATCTTGTAGAGTGGGTGACAAAGGAGCTTGGAGTCTCGGAAGGTGACTGGAGTGACTATCCAGATACGCGTGTCTCTACAAATAAAAAGGTTTTCACTTACCATCCAGGAACAGCCGTGGCCGGCTTGCAAGATGCGATTACAGTGACCCAATTGGATGATAATGCAAGAGAGCCCGGTAGGTATCTAGTTGGTTATGGTGTTGATAATGTCACGTATGACAAAGCAAGTAACAAGATTGATGGACGACTTGATCCCGATAAGATAGCAGTTCTCAAGGCTTTGTCTAAATACCGCGTCTGCTCAGAAATCTCTTTGTTGGGATATGAGATTGGAAAACAATGCATCGCTGGTGGTGCAGGTAACAGCCGAAATGAATACGTTTCTCCTGTGTGGGATAAGGCTACACCGTATGTTTGGTTTACTAAGGATAAGTCTGAGTTTAACGTCTATGTCCCATTATCATTAGAACGGTTGCGCGATACCGAGAAAATGAGAAAGTTAAGTCTCAGATATACAAGTTATGTAACTACGGATTAAGGTGTCGGTTTGAAAATCAAAGTTTTAGCAATGTTGTTCGTTATTATTGTCGGTAGTAGTGTTTATGCCAGTTCGAATGAATCATTTATCGATCGTATTATGAATTATGGCAACGTGTTACCAAAGCCCTTAGCTGAAATTGACAATGCATATTTGGATGGTCATCTAAGCGCTATCGTTGAACAAGGGTTGAATCTAAAAGACGAACTGTTTGATAGATTTCAATAGTACGAAGATCAAAAAAGCCACCGCGAGGGTGGCTTTTTACTTGTGGTAATATAATGACAAATATTCTTACTTTCTTAGGCGAGAGTATCCTAGAAAATCTGGCCAACTAGTCCATTCGTTGCTTTGGTCATAATGCTTGTCTGGGTTACATGGCACCACAGACAGGTTCTTGGGGTCGTTACGGCGACCTTCACGAAATTCTAGATAACTTTTGAACCCATAGCCTTTGACTAACTTCTTCGCTTCTTCAAAAGTCACATAAGCTGATTTTTTAGGGCACAATAATTCAGAAAACTTCACATCGTATTTTTTATCAGGGGCTGATGGAATGAAGTCTGGTCGCTTACCGGATTTAGAAATTTCACGAAACTGAGTGACCGTGTAAACTTTGTTATCAGCAAACCACTTCTTACATTCTGCCATGTCGCAGAATTCATCTTTGATGATTTGTGTTGCTTTGGTTGCAGTGCCTAAGAAACTTGGCCAGCTGACCCACTGGTCTCTACGACCAAAATATTTTGATGGATCTCCCGGAATGTTGCGTGGACGAGGTGTGCCGCCTTTACGAACATTATGGAATCCGAACCATTCACGCATGCTTTTGATGTTGTTCTCATGAGCGTACTGCTGAACTTCTTCGTAAGAAAGCATGTCCTCTGGAGTAGCCAGAGTGTCGGTATCTTTAGCTTCAATTGTACTAATTTCTTTATTCATATTCGTCACACTTCTTTTATCGAAGATCGGGCTAGGGTCTTCGTGTATTTGGACATTACTGCCTCTTTAGGTAGAGGTGTAGCCTTTTTATGATTGGCTTACCGCCAATCTTTGAGTCTGATCTTACACATCGTCTAAGCGATGAATCGTAATCCAACAGAGGACTGACGGTTACGGGTTGATCTTGAACAATAATTATGGGGAGATGCGCGCTTAATTGGGGCGTTTCCTCACAATCAGTATTTACGGCTGCACTTACCCTAACTGGGCGTTTGATACGCAACTCCGAACCAGCGGGTAGACGCTGAATATCGGTAACTTCCCCATTCAAAAATGACTCCCATTCTCTGGGGTCTTTCCCTTTAGGTGGATGCTTGATTTGCTTCTTAATGGAAGCAATTACTTCATCCTTGTTTGTTTTGTACGTAACGAACTTATTCGTCCAGAAAAAGCCCATGTAGCTTATGTTTTCGACAGCATACAAACTACGGTATAGCTGCTTAGTTATCAATCCAGGAAAAAGCGAATGAACAATGTCATGCTTTTTCTTGGGGCCATCTATTTTTAGCACTGCAGACTTGAATAAGTCCTTATGCTTATTAATGCGGCCGATCATTTCTTTTATGTTGCTATTAGAACTTCCAACTTGTATGTAGCCGGGTAGTCTAAAAACAACTTTGGTCGAGATACCTTGTTCGCCGTACAATTTTTTGTAAGAACGAAGTCCTTCATAAAGTGCGAGTTCGTCTTTTATCGTATCGACTGGTATTTCGGTAACATCGACATGTTCTTTTGCTTTTGGAACTGATGGTAGCTTGTAGACTTCCGCACCAATGAGATCTGATGCACTTATGGAATCACTCAACTCAACAAAGAGATCATTTATGATTCCCATTTGATTTAAAAGTTCTTGTTTGATCTTTAAATCTGCATCAGCCATTCATAAACCTACTAAGAAACTACTCATTCCAAAAGCTATGTATGTAATCTATACACATTTTGTCTAACTTGTAACCTTATAATATCCCAATCTGTATAATTATGTTGTCTAATTTTTAAGACATTTAACGTAAATCACTAAATTTATAGGAAATTATTGCTTTTTCATATCAGTTTCAAAAACTGTCTGTAGTAGTGCTACGAGCAGTGTTTAATTATCTGCAAATTTCATTACGGTTTCAATACAGTTAGTTTGTAAAAGGATGTAAATACTAAGCGTTTTATAAAGTCAGTCGTGTCATTAAACAGTAAACATTTCGAAATAAACCCGTGGTATCTCCATATACACTTGTTTTTACTTAACAATTCTCATGCCAAACACAATCGATTTAAAAAAGTTTTCACCTTCAATAATAAGCGTTAGAATGTGATTAAAATTATTGGAGATTGAGGTTTACGTTTGAAATGAGGATAGTTCACACGAGTTTTTTGATAAGTCTAATCTTATCGACATCTGGCTGTAGCCTTTTTCAGCCACCAGCAGATGAATCTCAAGAAGAACCAATGACATCTGTCGGACAACTAACAGGTCCTGAACACTTGTTTGAGGATAACAACCAGAATTACATGCAAGAACAAATGGCTAAGAACCAAGCAGCTAAAATGACTCGAAGTGAGCAGATTGAACTGGCGGTTGAAGCGGCAGTTAGTGACAGGGTAGAACCAATCCTGTTGTCGCAACCACCTCAACACACAGTTTATTTCACATTTAGTTCATCTGTAGTTGAGCAGAAATGGAATGAACAACTCAAGCAGCATGTGAACTATCTTTCATCTGATAAAAGCATCCGTCTTTTAGTGGCTGGCTTTACTGATTCGAAAGGCTCTGCCGACTTTAACTTAAAGCTTGGTCAGCTGCGGTCTAACAATGTTTGTAAAATGCTCGAAACTCTAGGAGCACGAAAAGAACAGTTAACTTGTGTGAGCTATGGAGAAACACATCCCGCAGATCCTGGTAGTTCAGATGAAGCTCGAGCGCGAAACCGTAGGGTCGAATTGCTTTACTAGAAATATAAAGGCGCTCAACCAGTTGAGCGCCTTTAAGCTAGTTTGGGTTTGTGAAAATTGGCTGAATAAGCCTTGATTTGCATAAGCGATGGACTTCATCAATTACGTGATGACCGTGTTCTGAAATGATGATCGCGTTCGTGTCTTCATCACGAGTTAAATGACCAGCCTCAAGCAGTCGATTGATTATCGAATTACCAAAGTCTGAATCTTCGTTGTGAGTAGCGAACATTGCTAAATCTTCTTCACTTACAGATGTTTGCTCATGTACATAAGCGATCGTCATATATTCTTTTAATGTCATATTCCCAGTACCTAGACGACGGTCTAGTGCACTGATAGCTCCAAGCCATGCAGAAACCATTTTAACTCCTTAATACTTCGATTTTAATAACAAGCGTTTTATATGTGTAATCATATGACAACATACTTCTTTTGTCATTGACTTGATTATCCTATTACGTATGTCATTGGAAGTTATGCGCGATGTATCAACTAGTTGTCTTTAAATTGGTAAGGCTGTTTTGTAGAGAAATTATTCAGTTAATTATCAATATGAATTTTTTTGATAGTTGAAGCGTTAAATTTCTTAATGTTTTTGGTAGTATGACCACGATTTCAATCAAGAGCGTTACTAAATGACAATCTTAAAACCAATTTGCTATGGGGCTGTCGTGTGAAGTTGTTTATAGATTTAAAACTAATTGCATTAGGGCTAGCTATTGGCTGGGCTGCTAAGAATGTAGTTAGCAACGTTACACAGAATTATGCGGTATATGGATTCTTAGACCGTCAAATGGATTGGTCAATTCTAAAGCCTACTTCAATGCAAGATTGGCCCTCGGTTGACGCCAGGGTAGAGCTATCTCCGAAAATGGATGGCAAGGGTAACGATTCATGTTTGTTTGTGTTACCAGTCAAGCCAGAATATTCAATCGTTTCAAAACTAGAAGATGGAACCAAGTTGTGCTGTAGCGTTTCGGACAGCTCTGTGTTTGTACCTTACAGAGAGACAGAAGAGGCTACCGAGTACTTCTGTGGTAACTACCCAAACCAGCAAATTGTTCGCGTCCTTAAAAACCAACCCTAAAGCAGATTTGCTTAGGGTTGGAACAAACTTTTGAAATAAACCTAATAGAACAAATCAAGTGTTCAAGTTATTTTGTAGCTGCGGGTCTTTTGGAGGAATGATCACAACAGTTGGGTGTTTGTCTTTGATGTCAGCGAGCGTCTGAACTGCATTGTCTAAGTTATCAGTCATGCCCGGCCAGAAACCTATCTCTACTTCCTGCTCTTTTTTCTTAGCAATAAGTTCTATATAAAAATATACAAGAGTTGAAAGTGCCACTCGAAAGCCTCGAATAGCTGCTACAATCTCGAACCCTTCTTGTTGCGCGTCCATTAGACGATCTTCAATGGCCAATGGAGGCATCTCCTGTTCTGGTTTTTCAAGTGTTTGCTTCATATTAACTTTTCTTATTCTCTATACACGATTAAGTACATGTATTGTGCTTCTCTATGCCTATGGTGTGGCACTATCGCACTAAGTGACAGTTGCAAATTGGCAACCAGTTAAGGCTATTATCAAATTATTTTTTTCTAGTTGTGATGATTTTTCTATGCAATGTAAGGGCATTAAATCAGCCTCTACTACCCTAAATGCAAGTGATTCTTACTTTTGATCTAGTGCAATGCTACCACTCGAATTTTCACATATTACCTGTTAAACAATTTCAAACGCTTTATAATGATTACGAAGTAGTCAGGAGGGTTTGCAAGTGTCAAACAGGCTAAATACGTATCTATCCGAAAAGTTTTATCCGTTGTACAAGTTAACTAGAAACGATCTGTTTAATGGATTGCGACCGATTGAAAAGAGTGATGGTAAATCCTGTAGCCTCGTATGCCCGTCTTGTTGGGGTAATGATGCCTTCCATTACTTTGGTACCGCAAGCATTCGCTGTAATAGCTGTCATCAACACACAACGCTAGTAAGCGCGTTATGCCTACTAGACGAGGTAACAGAACAAGAGGCAGCTAAACGTCTACTTGAGAGTGCTGGATTTGCGTCACCACCGATAGTTGACATTACTGCAGAGCCCCACGATAAAGCAGAAACTGAATCTAAAAAATCATCCGCGATTACAACCAGATGGCTGCTTGACCAATTACGTCTGTGGCTAAAAGATAATGATGACGCTATAGAATCTTTATTGAGCAGTGGTTGGGAGAAGGAATTACTGTTCAAAGCGCCAATTGGGTACCTTCCGTCAAGTAGAGCAATTCAAAATGTTGTGACGGATAGACTTCCTACGTCCCTTTATAAGTCTGTACGCAAGATTAAAAACGGTATAGTTGTACCGTGGGTACTACCAAATCACGATGTATTCCTATGGGGTTACAATGATTCCCTCCAACAAAACCAACCTAGTTTTGATATTAGCATCAAGCCCAGTTCACCTTGTCATTTGAACCACCCGGTCAATTTAAAGTCTGAGTGGCTCCTTGTTGTCGAAGACCCGATTTTGGCAAGTCTCTTGTTAGCAAGGCGAATCCCCGCTTGTGCTGTTGGTGATGAATCGTTGAGTGAGTTAAGCAGCAAAGGGTTGCAAGGCGTAAAAAAATCAATATTCATCCTCGCGGAAGCGGATTCTGTAGCGGTGAAGAATATTCAGAAATACTCTCCAAATGCAAAGGTAGTTGAAGAGGTCAAACCGATAGCATTTGGTCCTTATCATGGCGCTTACTATCGTAGGTTTACGAAGTGGCATGTATCTCGATTTAAGAAAATAGCCACAGTGGTTCCGAATAATGTCCTTAGTGACGAACAAATCATATTAATGCTATCCGCTTTAGTAGATGCAGAAATGTCCTTTGACGACGCAGTAGAAGTGCTTGAAATCAAAACCGGTAAAAGAGTCACCATCGCCCAGGTTAAATGAAAGGTATTGTGCAATATGCATGATAGCTGATACTGGAAAAAACAATCGAAGAAGAGAATTAATAAAGGATGTTAGAGAAATTGAGCGATAACCAGATGCTCGCTGTTGCTGTCGTGTCACATGTTTACTACCACCGCGATCCGATGTCATTGATCGCAAATTCTGAAACAGATTCAGGTGTGGCGAAACTCAAGTTTTGGGTAGACACTCATAGCGGCCGCGTAACAAGCACACCATTAAATTCTCAAGTTCACTCACTACTCAAATCTCCGAGAGTTGAGCTGCCACATGTAGAAGTACCAATACACAGTATTGCTCAAAGCAATGACATGACTATGCCGTCTGGACGTCGAGGCTTTGTTCACTCTGTACTTAGTCATCTTGTAACAGCTCAATGGTCGAAAGAGGTTAAGTTAGAATCTATTGGCTTGACATCAGAGGACTGCAAAAATCTGAGAAGCAAGCTACTTACACCGAAGGTTACGCCAAGAGGAACAGAATGCGCTCAGCAAGTCTTGGATAATGTAATCTTGCCAGTGTTAATAAATGACATGCCATCAGACTCAAAAGTGCACTAGGACGAAAAGATGTTAGTACTTCCATTCCACACTCAGATAAATGGCCAGAAGGTTTTTGGTTTTAGCGTATCAGCCGTTTCTAAAGCTTTCTTATGTCTTTCTGGGTTTTTAGGGTTCGTGTGCTTAAGCAGCGCTTATCATTCGATGCTCTATGGATATACGATGCCGAACTGGGCTATTCCAATTTTCATGATGTCTGTTATTCCCTTTGGCTACCGAAAGCACATTGGTCTGAACACAGAGAAAACTCTCTTACTAATCCAAAGTAGGGTTTTCGGACTAAAGCTAGGCGATAAGAAACAGCAAGTGAGTGCACCATTTGAAGAGTTTAACCTTGTAGAAACAGGGGCGTTAGACAAGCAGTATTACTTTGTAATAAGCAATGATCATTTGAATGAATCTGTGTTCTATTGCAAAGTAAATGATAAGAAAAAGAATGAAATAGCAACAAAGATTAGTTGTTTGCTGGGATTAAAATAAAAAGACGGATGTAACTATGAAAAAGCAAGGGTTGTTTGTAGTCGGTTTGTCACTATTGGCTTTAAATGGGTGCTCAACGACAAGCGAGAAAACAGTTCGAATGTGTTTGGGTGAGCCCTGCATCCAAGAAAGAAAACCTGTAGAAAAGCCAACGTTCTACGTTACTGAAACCGAAGAGAACTACACTCACTTCGATGATGGTTCAGTAAGCTCACATAAATTAGAGAAAGGGCTGTACCGCCTAAGAGAATATTTCAACCGTGATGGTTCTATCCAAACGAGAGAAGCTAAATTTCTTGACCCGGAGCGCGGCTCATTAAACCAGAAACTAACTGGTCGTCAGCTCAAATTTAATGGTGACGGCTTTGTAGCAAGCGCAGAATATGGATATAACCTTGAGTTTAACGAACCAACACAGTTCGATAACTTCTGGCTTAAAGAGTCAGAATCACTCTATGGATTACCAAAACCTGCATTCAGCGCCAACGATGATTACATCGCAATACTATATGCGAACAGAGAGAACCAATACACAGACTATGGCGCCCGATTTGGGATTGTAAACCTAGAAAACCCGACCTGTTCTGTAAGCAACATAAGCACGACAGCATATGGACAAATTGACGGCAAAGACATTACTTTTAGTAAACACTGTGCGAAGGTTGGTAATAAGGTTGCGTTGATCTATAAACCTGCTTCCAAAGCTGATGCACAAAACATGATTAATGCGATTATAAATCCAATTGCTCGAGCAAAGGTCGTGGATGGCGTTAAGTTAGAAAAGGTATACATCGAGGTGCAAGGCAAGCGGGTACCTTTTGATGTTCGAGGTTGGGATCAGTACTACATCAAGAATGGGGAAAATAACGTTTCTCCTTACAGATTGTTTTAAACATAACAACACAAAAAAAGGTGCCGATTGTTGGCACCTTTTTTTATCCCTGCACGTCTATAAAAAGCATGTTTGTAAAGGTATCAAGTGACTGCCCTGTAAATATGGATAAAGCGTAGAAAGGTAGCTTCATATAAAAAAGGGCAACCGTATCTGATAGGACTGGAGCAATAAGGAATGCTGCAATCAGGACTACTGATAAGATGTACGGGTCGGTTGAATACTCATTCGCTGGTGGCATTTCCTTTAGAGCAATGGCAATCATTACAGTAATCACCCAAGTTAGGAAGCAACATAAAACAGTATCGAAAGTGTTCATGTCACCAGAGAAGTACCACATTGAAAAGAGTATCGCTCCCCCCGTTAAAACCACCAGCATTTGGCCAACAGTTCGTTCAACCTTCCCCGGATAGCGCAAAGGTACAATATGGTTAGGTGCTGTTGATTTGCCTTGATCAGAATTCATATTCACACCTTACTTGACCAAAACACATAGAGAACCATCAACCATTGCTTCATCGAGCAATTGGACCGATTTTTTCATGCCGGTTGCGATTGTTTCAGTATTCATGTTGTATTGGCTGTCTACCGCGCCGTCATGTGCGATAGTTTTAGCACTCTCTGAACCAGAAACATCAACCTTATTAAAACCTCGGCCTTGGTCTTCTGACGCGAACTGCAATGCCACCTTACGAGCCATATCGATGTTAGAGCCGGCTGGGACGCAATAAACAGATTGCCCCGTAGGAGTGCTTGAAACCCACTCGGGGATTTTTTTTGCAAGTGCAGGGGCTGAAACTAACGTCAAAGTTACTAGGACTGTGCTTAGGGTTTTGTTCATTATTTATACCTAACTCTGTGTTTTATATTGACATTGAAACTCAAAACAATTTAAAACCAGTAAGTTTTAAATCAGCAAACTTTTCTCTGTTATACACCGTCTGTGAATATCTTCAACAGCAAAGTCTTACGCTCTTAAAAAACTTTGTATATAATCATTCTGTACGTTGTTCCACTACGAGCAGAATTCAATGATTGAAGACGAGACAGTAATTTTGGATAAGAGTAAGCAAGGCAAAAATAGAGCCGTCAAAGCTCCACTGAGTGAGTTAGTTTCTCCTATCCAGAAGGTGTTAGATCGTCGGGAGTTTTTCAGTGAAATTGAATTGCTCATATCATTCAAACAACGGTTCTTCTTGCTGGCTTTAAAGGTAAGTAACCAAGATCGGTTGAACGAAGAATATGGCTACATAGAAACTGAAAAACAGATTGAGATGGTTCGACCTTGGATTATAGAGGTCATCAGTAAGCTCGTATCACCAGAAAACTTCACCCTGTCAAAAGTCGAATCAGATACTTTCTTCATATCACTGCATGACGATGTACCAAGGGAACGCATATCCAAAATCATTGACCATTTACTACAAACAGGAACTGGCCAAGACCTAAAAACAATTCATTCAGCACCAACACTGATTCAACTCTCCGCCGGCCTTGGGGTTTATCCAGAAAGCGGTGACACCTTAAACCAGTTAATCAATAGTACTGTTGCTTCTTTAGCAAAATTCCGCAATTCAAGAGATCTCGGTGGAGATTCTGCATCCCATGCTATGGCCTTCTCACTGTACGACATTAAACGAGCTATCAGCCAAAAGCAGTTTCAACTCTGGTATCAGCCGAAGGTTGACCTGAAAACATCCACTGTAGTTGGTGTGGAAGCTCTTATCCGCTGGAATCACCCAGAGCTAGGCATTCTATTACCGCCGTACTTTCTGAACTGGGTAAATATGTATGGCCTAATGGGTGAGCTCAACAAGTGGATCATAGATACAGGCTTCGCTAAGTGTCGAGAGTTCTTGAATTCAGGTAAAGAGATAACAGTGGCCATGAACTTAGATGCCTCATGTCTACTGGATAAGAACAGCCTACTAAGCATTCAAAAAGCACAACGAAAATATAAAGTGCCACCGCATTTAATAGAGTTTGAAATCGTAGAGACTGTAGGCGTTAGAAAGGGTGACAAGGGGTTAGAAGTTCTTGCCGCCCTTAAAGCAAGAGGTTACCAAATTTCTATTGATGATTTTGGTACAGGTATGAGCAACATCTCGTATCTCATGTACATGCCAGCCAACATTGTGAAGCTGGACAGGATGTTTTGTAACAACATCGATGACGAGAAAATGATAGTACTAACGAAGGCCGCGATCGAGATGGCTAGCATCGTTGACATGTCAGTTGTAGCAGAAGGAATCGAAACCCAAGAGCAGTTAGATGCAATGTTAGCTCTTGGGTGTGATATAGGGCAGGGTTACTTCTTTGGTCGTCCTGCCCCAGACTATTCAATATAAGACCATACGCCAGAACTGAGCGATAGAACTCAGAACGGCAAAATACCATAAACAAGTAGTTACTTTTAGGGGCAGCTGTCCTTAAGAGAACTGTGCGTTTTATTTAGAGATGAGGAAACAATGAGCCAACTTGGATTTAAAAAAACGCTTATCCTAGCGATGTTATCGGTCATAACACTGGCTGTGGGTGTGTCGAGTTATATTAACTTTACGAGTTACTACGACGACTTTAAAGATTCCATATACAGCAACACACAGTTTATGGTTGCTGCAGAAAAAAACTCAATAACGAAATATCTAGAGAACAAAGCCGCAACCGTTGAGCAGGTTGCCAACGAATATGCTCGATATGGGCATTCTGATAATCATGCAGAAAGAATGAGATTGGCGGCAGTAGCCGGTGACATTCCAAATTTAACAGTTGGATTTTCTAACGGCGATGCATTTTGTTCAGCTGATGTACCAGGATGGACCAATCACAAGAATCCACCTTCCTATGACCCTCGAAAACGCCCTTGGTACCAAAGTGCGATGGCCACTAGTGGATTGATTTATACAGACCCATACGAAGATGCCACTACGAAGGAGCTGATGGTTTCCATAGGTATGAAAGCTGACCGTAATGGCGTGGTACTAGCGGATATTCCCCTCACAATCCTTTCAGATGTTGTAAAGAAATTCGCCACTGATAGCCTTATATCACTAATCGTAGATGAACAAGGGAATGTATTGGCGAGTAATTCAAAGTATGTGAAAAACGGACAGAACATTGCGAAAGACTCTTCGCTGCGCGAGGTGAGCAAACAACTTGGAAGCAACGGTGCATCGGTCGTTGATTACACGATCGATGGAACGGATAAAGTAATGTTCATCGACGAAATTAGCTTTGGTGATAAACGTTGGTATTTGATGGTTGGAATGGACAAAGACAAGGTGTTTGAGAAGCTCAATGCCACAAAACATAGTTCAATCATCATAACTATCATATGTTCGGTATTAAGCATCGTTGCCACGATGGTAGTACTGAATCTGCTATACAAACCGATTATTGCTCTTAAAGATACCATTCAAAACCTATCAAGTGGGGATGGTGATCTTACACAGCGTCTTGATGTTAAAACTGATGACGATATTGGCGCCATAGCTAAAGGGATAAACGAATTTATCGCGCAGCTGCAGAACTTAATGATTCAAGTTCAAGAGGTTGCAAAAGAATTAGAGTCCAATGCTTCTGAGCTAAAAATGTCATCGTCGGATAACAGTCATGTGCTTGGTCAACACGCTCAAGAGACAGACATGATTGTCACCGCTATTGAAGAAATGAGCGCGACAGCTAATACAGTTGCTCAAAACGCTAGTGAGTCATCAGCTCAAACCCAAGATGCTGCGACCATTGGTGAAGCATCGATTAAGGTTCTAGACGAGGCAAAAGCAAATGTTTCTCAGCTGGTGTCAAACGTTGAGAAAACCAGTAGCCAAATGAGCCACCTAACAAAAGAAACTGAAAGCATCAGCGGGATTTTAAATGTAATTGGTGATATTGCCGATCAGACAAACTTGCTTGCTCTTAACGCAGCAATTGAGGCAGCTCGAGCAGGTGAGCAAGGCCGCGGTTTCGCTGTGGTAGCTGATGAAGTTAGAGCTCTTGCAAAACGTACTCAAGAAAGCACTGTTGAAGTTGAGAATGCCTTAAGTCGACTTTTGGCGGGTAACAATGATGTATTGGGTTTGATGGAATCTACACGAATGGAAAGCCAGAAAACACTTGATAGCACTGAGTCAGTCAACGCTACGCTGAACGAACTGGTCACACAAATCATGTCTGTTAAAGACTTGTCTTTCCAGATCGCCACTGCAGCCGAGGAACAGTCATCGGTAACTGGTGAAGTGAACCAGAACATGAGCGCGATTCAAGACATTGTTCGTTCCCTAAATGAGAACGGAGAAAGTGTTGTAAGTCAGTCAGATGAAATTTCAGCAATGAACCAAAAGCTCAATGCAATCGTAGGTCGATTCAAGCTGAACTAAAGCGCGGTTGCTGGTGGCCTCAGATACGAATAGTAATTTAGGTGTATTCTATGTTCTTTAATACTGCTTTAAAAAATGAGCTAGAAGCGACAAAAGAGAAACTTTTCTCGTTAGAACAAGTAAGTGAGGGTATTCAGAAGGATTTGCTTACTCTTACACTGGATTCAAGCGGGAAGATAACTTCTGCCAACGAAAAGTTTTTATCTCAACTCGAGTTAGACGAGATTCTGGATACGCCAATTGGAGAATTGGCACCAAAAAATTGTAGGTCAACAGATCATTATAAAAGCATGGTAGCTTCACTTTCGGCTAAGCGTATTTGGAATGGCGCTATGCAGATTCAAGCTCGTGGCCAAAGTGAGGTTTGGTTGCGAGTATTGATACTCCCAGTATTTGACACAAAAGGATTGTTGATTCAGTTTTCGGTCATTGCATCAGAATTGACGCGTACCATAACAACGTCTCGTGAACAGGCTGATTTGCTCAAAGCTCTGAACAAGTCGATGGCTGTCATTGAGTTCACTCCAGAAGGAACAATATTGAATGCGAATTCTAACTTTCTGCGAGCAATGGGCTACAGTGACGTTACGCAAGTATCCGGCAAACACCATCGCATTTTTTGCAGCCAGGATGAAGTTGATTCCGAAGAGTATTGTGAGTTTTGGAGAAAGCTGGCTAAAGGTGAGTATGCAACCGGGCGGTTTAAGCGAATAGACAACTATGGGAATGTAGCTTGGTTAGAGGCTTCATATAATCCGATCTACAACGATAATGGTGAGCTCTATAAAGTAGTAAAGTTTGCGACTGTAATCACCAACCAGGTTGAGCAGGAACAAGCAGTATCAGAAGTAGCCCAGGTTGCGCATGGAATTTCACAGGAAACTGGCAAACATACCGTTCACGGCAAAAATGTAGTCACCGGTATCATTGAACAAATGGAAGAACTTGTTCAAGAGATGAAACAAGCAAGCAACGACATTGAAGCATTGAATGAGCATTCCAAGGCAATAAGTGATCTTGTGAGTAATATCGGCGGGATTGCTGACCAGACAAACCTTTTAGCTCTGAATGCCGCGATTGAAGCAGCTCGGGCCGGCGAATACGGGAGAGGGTTTGCAGTAGTCGCAGATGAAGTCAGAAAGCTAGCGTCAAGAACCAATGAAACAACAGAAACCATCGTTAATATGGTGTCTGAAAACTTAGTTAAAACGACAAAGGCAGTGAGTTTGATTACTGACTGTCAAGCAAGGACAACAGAAGTGTTGGGGTTATCAACAGAAGCCGGCCAAGTGCTCAATGAAGTACAAAGCGGTGCGGATGAAGTCATTACTGTTGTTAGCCAATTAAACCAAAGACTTTAGTCAAATCAATATATAAATGCCAGAACCTGTTTACGGGAACTGGCATTTTTTGTCTAAAAAAATAGCACTATTGGTTGACATGGAAACTCCATGAGAACTATTATTTAGAGGCACCACCTGGCTTTGGGAAACCTAATAAGTGCACTTGGGAAGTCACACGCTATGAGAGCAAAAGTGAATACCCCAGAGAAACAGAACCCACTATTTCGCAGCATTTATCATTATTTGCTGACGCCGCTTGCTTAAATTCCCAACCTGCATATGTCAGCATAATTACTGATAAGGTTGCCTTATGAAAAACATAACTATCCAAAATAAAGCCACTCAACTAAAACTTGAGCTTGAAGATGGCTTGTCTCAACCACTACCTTTTGATCAATTATCAAGTGAACCTAATCGGGTTAAAGTACAGCTATCTCACTGTTACGAACTGATCGCCGCCACGTTAGGTTATCGCACGCATCCATCCATGAAAGCTGATGATTATGAATGGGATGACCATGAGTTATTCACAGAACGCTGGCGAGATGACGTGTACCAGAATCCACGCGTCAATCAAGCCATTGTAGATCGAATCAAGGATTTAAACTCTCCATCACTCAAAGCTGCTCCGGGTTTTATTGTAACTGGGATAGTACAAGCTGTTTTAACTCCACCATGCAAAGATTGTGAGCACCAAGACCCGCGAGGTCGATTTGTCCATGATGAAAGTGGACAGGATCCAATTGACTTTGTTTGTCGGGATTGTGCGAGTGATGATGAAGAGTACGGCACTTGTATCTTTTGTGGTGATGGAATTTTATACCCCACTTCTCTGTTAAATTCAGCAGGTGAATGTCCTGAGCATAAAGGAGAGTCTGACTTAGATGACGAAGAAAGAGAAGATTGGGACTCATATATAGAGTACCTCAATAAAGATTACTAATTTTCTTATATTTGAACGATTGGGCTCCGATATGGAGCCTTTTTTATTGTTTAAAGGGTAATTGTACAGAAAGGTGCCCGGTATTAAGTAAGGCCATATAGTCGTACAAAATCGTTACATCACAATCTTTATGTTGAAAGAATGGTAAAAATGTCAACGAACCAAACAGTATGAAAACCAGTAAGCTAGTTATAAACTTCGCAATCATCTTTAGTTCAAGTATCAGTTATGCGTCAACTGACACACACTTAGATAGCGTCACTCTTCCAGTAGAACAGGTATTAAAATCTCGCCATGATGATAGTGAGCTAGGATATGTGCAGACCGGGCCACTTTTATCAGACCAAGGCAATATTGCTACCGATAACCAAGATGTCACAATAACTCTTCCGACGGATGCTGCATTCTCGGTACAGATTGAGGGGAAGGTAGTTTCACCAGGTAGTTCACAAACATTTACCATACCGGCAGACGAATCGGGTAACGTTAAGTTTGGTGTTTTACCAAAACATATCCTTCGTGATGGCAAAGTTAAATTTGGAATCGCTGTTGATGTTAAATCGAATTTGGATAGATTTTGGGAGACAGCAGATCCTGTTGTTGGTGATTGGGTGGACACAGGTGAAGATAAAAACTATTCAGATTGGTCGCCTGTTGCCGGTAACCAGATGGCTAATTTCACACAAACGCGAACCCATTATGATCTAATGACGCGGAGCATTCAAAATCGAGAATATGAACCAAATTTGGATGAATACTGGGACGTGGGTGAGCATGTAAATGAAACACAGTTAGAAGAGGCTACTGATAGCCGTTATGTTATCGCGGCCTCAAGTGAATGGACTCCAAGCGGAGATATTACTGATTGTTCTGATTGGTCACCAGACCCAAGTAGTATTCAAAGCGGAACTGCGTTCGAGCAAACACAGACATGTAGCCAGGATAAAAGTCGAACATGGACTTACACAACTGGTGGTGATGTTATTCACGAACATGATCAGCTCATTGCAGGCGAAGTCATAAACAAGAGACAAGCAACCGGTAGTAAGGTATCTGCAGTTTGGGTGCGATCGTCGACACTATATCCTTTTGACTGTGGGACTCTCTCAAACAGTAGTACAACCATAAAGGTCAAATCACTATCAAGCATGCCAGCGAATGGCAGTAGCTGTGACCCTAGCGTAAATGCAAAGAAATATGTTCACGGTGAAGATGCAATGGGCGGTAATTCATACTGCACAGTTACTCAAGCCATTTGTACGTCTCAATAAAATTATTAGCAATGATTTTTAAAAATATTCCTAGTTATTTGAAGTTGGTATTTTTTGGTATTGAATCGCGCTATATGCAAAAGGGTGATTCAAAAAAAAGTGTGAATTTTGCATTCCATGCACTTTGTTTTGTTATTGCTCTGCTACTTTCTCCATTGTATCAACCTAACGTAAAAATAATTGGGGTGACTAGCGGGAGAGGCCCAGGTGCAGGAGGTGATTTTTTATCAATCTTAATGTTGATTGTATTGACTGCAATTCTTTACGCTGCACGATATAGAGGTAATTTCAAAACTAAACCTACCAGTATAGTAGCTAGAGAATATAATGTACGTTCAGCAACATTATTATTTATATATTGCCTGTTTTTCTATTCAATGCCCGTAATTAACAATCATTGCCACTACGGAATATTATATTTCAATCCATTCGAGTTACTAGTTATTGACGGTAGGTAATAAAATAAACGCCCATTTTTAATGGGCGTTTATATAGGGTTAGCTTTCAATGAAAATATGATAAAGCAATGTTTTGTAAATTATCTCAAGCTGTTCAGCTTTTCAATCGCTTCATCTTTTGCTCTGTTGGCCAAAGCTTCAAGAAAAGACATAAAATCAGCATCAGGATATACTTCTAAGTATTTTTGATAGACGGTCTCATGCAATCCGTATAATAAATAGCCAATAAAACATAGTATTGCAAGTACGATAAGCCATGCTACTACTTTTAAAATCCGCTTTTTTTTACCCTTTGATTTATTCCATAAGTAAACAAGAACTATGTTGAGGCAATTGATTAATGGGAAATAGAAACAGGTCCAGACTATGACCCAAGCGAAAAACTTATTCATGAAAAATAAATCACTTAGGTATTCATCATAAAGTGAATCAGAGACACCCCAAGCTAAAATCAGGGTTGTTACTGCAAGTGGAGCCCAAAAGTAATGGAATAATTCGTTAGGGTTATCGTCATACTTTATGAATATTTCTTTATTGAAAATAAAAACTAAACCAGCCAATGGAATAATTGCAAATAGATACTTTAATTCATCTATTGACCATACAAAAGAGAATGTTAGATACATTGGTGATGCTACGAACACTAACACGAAAATTAAGAGTGCCAGATTTATTGGCCAATACTGAGCTGCAAGCGATGCTGCCATATTAAAGGTATGGGTTTCTTTTCTACCGTCTGCGTGTGTAATCACCTCCTTGAAATCATGTACATAACGCTGACGTTCTGCCTCTTCTCTTAAAGGGGCAACTTTTTCTTCGAAATGTTTATAAATCTTGACCGGATAAAATGTCAGAATAAATACTGTCCCGATAAAAGGAATCAATAAAAAGGGTAACAATGTTCATCTCTCCTGATAAATTCAATGTTCTTTCATTGAAATAGAAATAGTCTTTATAGAAATTATCTTTCTAAAAGAAATTAAATTTTTTTGTCTCTTCCTCATTGAGTACAACTTCATTTTGCATTGGAAATGTGCCACAAAGTACATGCAGCTTATTATCCACCAGCTTGAACGGTGCCAGATAACCATCACGACTTACATCATGTGAACAACAAAACAGTGCATCATCGGTAGCGCCGAATACGTTATGTTTACCATCTGTTCGCGTTACGTGGTCACAACTGTAAGAGCCATCATCATTCACCTTAGCTTCGAGAAACTTGGCCGGGGAAAGAGCGTTGCCAAGTTGTATCTTTGGTATCGCAATTTTGGTTTCGAAGTTTTCCACTGCTTCGTCACCATAGAAATCTCTTTGCACGTATGTGTTTCCCGCGGTGATGAAAGTAACCATTGCTAATGCAACCATTAAGGTACAAAAGAAAGCGGTACTTAACTTTTTGAAAATGAGATAGCTGAAAACCATCAACATTGTTAAGGATGTCATTGATAAATAAGCCAAACTATACCTCTAGTAAGCGATTCTTGTAGTAACATCATGATATTACTCTGAGCTATGATTCCCGCAAGTTCATATAAATTTGATGGAATTTACAGTATTCCGAGTAGTATTGAAAATCATTCTTTCTAGATGGACCATTTATGTCTAAATATCAGAAACAATTCGAAGAAGCACTCCAGTTCGGTACGGACCTGTTTGGCGCGGATGCTATCTCTAATAAATCAGCAAACAGATTTGCATCAACCTTAATGAAGGATGATCAACTCAATGCAACTATTCACCAATTTATCATTTCGCTTATTGAACACTTCTTGTTGGATAGAGCAAAGTTAGTAGGTGGAAGTCCTTCATTCAAATGCCATGTTGTGTCCCAACAATTTAAAGAGTTTGCAGATAATTGGAAGGTAAGCGAAAGGGCCAGTTCGATTGCAGATCTTCGTCTTACTGTTGGCAATGTATTTTATAAAGGGAATAACATTTACCAATTAAACAAAAAAAAGTTGAAGACGATAATTAATGATGGCCAAACCCTTTCTAAATCTCTCGATCTTCACGTATGGCTAACTGCATCCGATATGACTGTTTACGATTTATCAATCATACCGACTTTAAGGGAGCTTGGTTACGACATGGAGAGTTATGAGATTTTTGACTTCAAGGTTTGGAGTTCTGGAGATAAGAAAGATTTTGATTATGTCCCGCTATTGGTGGATGATAAATTCTCACACCGTGTCGATATTTTTAGCTAACGACAAGATTCTGCATAGCAAGGCTCCCAAATCGGGAGCTTTTTTATTGCCTGCAATTCTCCAGGTCAAACCATTTCATAAAAATGTTACGTTGTCACCTCTCACGCGCCGAGGGCTGAACAATATTACCTTCGATAAATGTTATTAACGAAGGTAATCAAAAAAATTGATTATTTATCGGATTTATTGAGTTTTTATGTGTTTATACGGTGGTAGTGTCGATGACTTGGATCCCGATGAATTCGAGATCGATTCGACAACATCATTTGGCAGATCTGCGCCCAATGGGGAGCACGTATGCTGTTTAGGTCGAATAGATGTTGATGTGTATTTTGTCGAAGTGTCTACTTCAAGGTGTTTAGTGAGCGTTATGAAATTATACTAAATGAATTAGTGATTAGGTGATGGATCAAATAAACGAATGGCTATGCGTAGTGCATAGCCATTTTTTGTATTAATCGAGTTCGCTCAGTTTTGCTAACTGTGTAAGTGTGAGGTTTGCACTGCCATCACTTGAAACTTCTTCGTAAGCATTTCCCCAGCATACCCAAGGCCACTCCATTGATGACGCAAAGCGTGTTTTAGTTACTTCCAAGCCGTAGGTTGGGAAGAATGCGCCTAGTCTGCTTGAAGTGTTCTGGAAGGAGAACAAAATCTTAGCAGTTCGGCTGATACTTGCCTGAGTCATGTTATAAGTCATCAGCGCTCCAGTAGTACCGGATCTTGCGGCTAGTAGTGTGTTATCCAATGATTAAGCGCCTACTAAACTCGACCCGCACATATTGCTGAAAGTGTATATATCGACGTTTTCGAACCACCAACCATATTGCTCGCCATCATTGAGATCACTATATTCAGGAACCCAAACAACTGTGTTCATTTTACAACATATAAAAATATTTACTGTTTAAATGCTCATTTAGTACTCATAAATAGTTCCATAAATTCAACACATTCTCTCTGTTGCTCAAATACGATCAGTTTTTATTTTGAGTGTTGGTGACAGAATGACTTCTAAAAAAGTGCTAGTGGAAAGGAAGATTAAAAGGAAAGTGATGGCCAGAGTTCTTCTAAGCTCGGGTATTGGAATTTCCATCACGGCTGCTGTTGCAGGTATGGTTTATGCACAATCGGTCGAGCACTTCAAAACGATGGAAGATAAAAAGCTGGAAAGGCCAGTAAATTTTGATTCATTCCCGGCATTCATTAGAGGTATGAACCAGGAGCCAGCACGAACTGACAGTGACAACAATGGCCTCCGTGATGACATACAGTTAAAGATCGCCTATCAATACCCATTTGATGCCAACAAGAGAGCGGCCCTAATTCAGTATTATGAGTCCCTAATTCAGCTTCTACGATTAAATACTGAAATGCGTGAGTTGAAGATTTCATATGGAATTATGCAAGTGAACAAGGCTCTAAAGTGCCTCCAGAGTGAAGGGGTGCCAGAAGATGTATCATTAGCTATCAAGGAAATGGCACTTGATAGGGATGCGCTTCTAGTAAGGCATGATGAAATATTGGCTATGGAACCGAACTTACCCCCTGAGTTATTCCAACGAAGAATCGAGAGTGATTGTAATTTGCTGCTACAAAACAATGAGCAGTCGTTACAGAGTTGGGTACCTAACGATTAAAGATTGCTTACTGTACAACTCACTAATTAACGGTGAGTTTTTGTTGCATTAAGATCACGATTGGTCGTCATTGATAGTTGAACGCTAAGTTTTAATAGCGTAGTATTCCTTTGTTGTTTTTGCGTAAACATAGCATGAAGCGTATATTTTTTGACTATATTGCATTCTCGTTTGACTATTGGGAAGTTACATCACCTTTTCTCATAACCCGCTTCGGCGGGTTTTTTTTATCCAACCATCACCTAATATCGTTCTACATCGGACCAATCCGTTTACCTCGCCTCTATAAACAACAATCAGAGTTATACCGCCTGCCTTAATTTGTGGCCATTAGACTTACCTGTTATGGGTCATCGCCACGAAGGGATAGAAGATAAATTTTGTCATTTATATATTCATTAACACTAATGAGTTATTTATCATTAGTTCAAAATAATGTATAGATCCACGCCAATGTTTGCATGCCGAATAAAAATGAATGCATGTTCGTATGACTAGTTGAGGGGCAATGAATTAAAAATATTGTGGTCGCTTTTTATACCTATTCACTTAAATGACTGCGCATTCAAAAAAAAATGTATTGCCCCCGAATTTTTTCAAGCCTGATGCTTATCTATGCAAATGTTATTCACAATCATATAGAAACCCACGTGCATAATAAGGTAATATTTGTAGTCGATAACATTGGAACTATTACATGGGCTATTTCATCGGTCATCGCCAGTACGTAAAGTCTGAGCTTCAAATTCAAATAGAAAGTGAGAAGCTAGAGTTAAAAAAGCGATTAGCAAAGGAAAAATGGGATAGCCAATGGATCACTGTTTGGCGCCTTAAACGCTTTAGATTGTGGACAGATCAAGCAATCGTTAGGTGGTTAGGCAAACCCAAAACAAAAGGGAAATATAGGGTTTTCTCTGTAGATGATGTGCGAATAGTTGAGGCTGAGAAGGATTTCAAAGACTGGCTTGCCCCACGGTTAACGCGCAAATTATTGAAAGATGAATTTTTTAATATCAACAAGTTGTAACATTAAGGTTAGATGTGAAGCGCTTTTTAGTCAGCTTAGTTGGATTGGGATTTCTAGTAGGCTGTAACAAACAATTCGAGACAATCAAATTACCTCATAATTCAGTCATTAATGAGGGCAGTTTTGTTTTTGCTGAACTTGGTACTGAATATAATGTGAAGGTTTCCAAAATCGGCGTCCATGCACCAGAGAATTGTTTTTTTGACACATTCTCGACAAGGCTGGACAACCATTCTCACCGTATATTTTATGATTTTCTCTCTATGACGTGCGGTAGTAGTACTTTGTCATTTAGGGGGTACGCGATAGGTGGCGATGAAATAAGAGGGTTGAGACTTGATCCTGAATCTGGTGAACCAATATCAGCAGATTACCACTTTAAAGTAAAAGTGATTAAGGATGCCTACATAAGCGATATTGAATTAGTCATAAAGGAAATTTAGCCTTTGAACGATTTGTGCGTAGGACGTTATCCACTGGCGCGCCTACGTTGCAAATGCATTTATCATCAACAAGTTGTGGTTTTGTGAAGGGTGCTCACACTCTCACGATTTTACCCAGTAAACAAACAGTCAGCCTTATTGTTGTACTAAAGCAATTGTTTAAAAATGTGGTTCACATTGATAAATTTGGGCACTGTTTTGACTTACAGAGTGGTAAGAATCACCGAACTGATGGACTATGAATTCGGGCAAGTTGAGGGTGATATTAACCGTTTGGAAAAGCGGGATATTTCTAATCTGCCAGGTGGCTATTCGTTTGAGAAGCTGGTGGATAAATTAAAAACCGGTGAGTTGGCTCTATTAACGGATTTCCCCTCAAAGCCAGTCCTCTCACAAGATAGTATGACTCGAACATGGTCATTAACATCAGACGCTAGTGACTTACTGACAGATAGTGCTAAATCTGCATTTTCAACTCGAGCAAATATGGCCGGCGGCCCTCCAGTATCCACCAGTTCTGCAGCTGGTTATTCCTATGTACCCAACATTGATGAAACCTACGTCCCGGAACCTATTGTCATCGACAAGCAATCTGAACCGGAGCTTAAATTTGAATATTGCTTTGAGATTGTCGGTTCAGAAGAGTCATTTAGGAGCAATGTAGGATATTGGTTTTCATTGGCAAAAACCAAGGCTGAGATCTCTCGTGGACGTTGGGGCGCTGTTCGTACTGAGCATGGTATGAAATACACTACTCAGACCGCGGTCGATGAACCAAAGAGATTATTAGCATCCGTGGGTGATAGGGTTCTCGGCATTAGCCTGCCACATGAGGTTAAGGTGAAGCCCATTGGTTCAGGGCAGGTAAAAGATTCGTTTATACCGATAACGCCCACTGTACAGTTAGGTGAGCGACTAGCTTTCCCGTCAGAAGGTTATTTTTATCATTTTGCGAATGGTCATCTGATCCAGGAATATAAAATGCTTGGTGATGGCCACTTCGGTTTCTATGCGACCCGAACGACCCAAAATAGGCTCGATGACGAGCAGTTAGCTAACTTGTATCAAAATACTATCCTAGTGTATTGGAAGATTGATGGTCAGCTGGTCACTGACCAAAGCCTTGTGTATTTAGATCATCAAATCACGAAGGAACAATTAGCCAATATCAATGACGAATGGGTCAATGAGAATGGGAAGGTTCTGGATGTTAACGCACTACTATCAGCCCCAAATCTCCCTGTAGATGAAAGGCTCTCAGTTACTTCTAACGCAACACCTCCACCTCCACAAGCAACACATACGGTTTCAATTAATCCAAATACCAACAGTCGTGAATTGTGGCCAGAGATCGCAGAGCAACATAATCTCAACGCAAAACAGCTATTAGACCTTAACCCTGAATTCAACGATGACCCAATGAAGCTAAAGGTTGGTGACGTATTGAAGGTTTCCGCACCACCAGCACCAGTTAAAAGTGACAAAAAGACGGAACTACCACCGACATCACCAGGTACCTACAATTGCGCTTCAAATGTCTTCTACCGCCATACTGACCCACTAATTTCAGGCACTAGCTGTCATTCAATCAACCAAGAACGGTTGCTCGAGAAAGACTATCCGGTAGTGAACGTCAAAACGCTTAGTAAAGATAGTAAGGCAACTGACTACGGCAAGGCCGCTATTCTTGCTTTGCCGGCAAGTGCTGGGGCTTCTAATTTAGGTTTGATCAGTACCAGTACATCAAACACTATGGGCTCTTGGGCTATTTCCGGTGAGGCGGTCGGTGCATTTGCTCGAGTAGGTGGCTTTCTACTTGCAGCATTATGGCCATCTCAATTAGCGGATAGCACGCTGGATGCTCACCCCGAATACCATGCACATGACTCTGGTCAAATGCGTGTTCGTTTCAATATGTACACCGATGAAAACGGAAAGCAGCAAATCGTCGGGATTAAAACTGGGGATGGCGCCGCGTATGGTGATCGGGTTTCTAAGCGTGCCGCAGAGAAAAGTGGCCAGAACTTTGTCGCGGAACTGGACTACGGGATCACGTTAACATGGACACCTGATGGTTCCACGGATGTACTATCTCCCGATACCGTGACAACTGAAAACAACGAGCTGGACGTACAAAATATCTGGGTCCGTCCTATTGAAGAACATGAGCAAGAACTTGGGACGGCGCTCTATCCAGAAGATGATCTAGCCGAGTACATCATCACGTTTCCAATTGACTCTGGGTTGCCTCCACTTTACATAGTGTTTAGGAAGACTGCACGTGACGAAAGTGGTGTAGTTACCGGTCATGGTGAAGAGATCGCTGGTATATGGCTCGAAACGGCAGGGGAAGAACTTGGGGCTCCAATTCCTAATCAAATCGCTGACAAGTTACGAGGGGAGGAATTCAAGAGCTTTGATGCATTTAGGAAGGCATTTTGGCTAGAAGTGGCAAATGACCCTGATTTATTGAGCCAGTTTAGCAAGGCTAATCAGCGCATCATTAAGCGTGGTAGCTCTCCATTCCCTATACCAACAGAACAAAAAGGTGGACGGGATCGTTATGAGATACACCATGTTGAAGAGGTTCAGCACGGTGGTAAAGTGTATGACGTGGACAATTTAAGAGTAATGACTCCGAGAAGACATATCGATATTCATAAAGGCTTATGAAATGGAACTAAAAGGTAAACTCCAAGACTACACAGAATCAGAATTTAGACGATTTCTGGATGAATTTTTTGAAGACACTGAGACTAATAACCTCCCGGACTCAGAATATGATGAGTACATTTCCAAGCTGGCAAAACACTTCTCTACTATTGTTGAACACCCAGAAGGTAATGGTTTGATTTTCCACCCTGCCGCAAGTCGTGAAGATTCAGTTGATGGTGTGATTGAAGAACTCAAATCATGGTACAAACAGCAAGGGAAGGGGTGTTTCAAAGATGAATAAAACCGATGGTTATGGGATACTTCACTCTTAAACAATGACGTATATAAGTTCATAATGAGTGGGGTTGTCCTGGATAGAATGCAGATAATCGTAACCGGTAATGGAAGATTCCAGCCACTAGCCGTAACCGAATCCGTTCTTAATGCATTGCTAGAGAAGGGGATTACTGTACCTATTGTTGAGATCGCTGATGATGCAGATAACCTTTTCCTTTCACCATCAGCTGGTGGTGATTTAATACATGAAGAGTATTTGCAGATCCAACGAGATGAAAGTTATTTCACTGATAGCCCAGTATTCTTCGTTGAGATTTTCGAACGACAGCATAGTGGTGGCGATATTGGGTTGGAAGAATTGCTTGAGTTTCTGCCCAGCGAATCTGAACAATTCATCAGTCAGATTACCGCGGCTTACATAACACATCGAGGGCTATGCCTATCATGATCTATAAGCGGATTGCAAAAACGAAAGGCGCAGAACCTATTAACCAAGCGCTAAGAGTTCTTTGGCCTTGCAAGGTAATCAGTGGTCTGAAAATTAATAATGCATCAACTGAGCTTAAAGCACGGTTTCTAGACGAAGTAACGGTGAGTGCAATGGCGTTTCTTGCTCTTGGTTTCTGGTTGGGCCAAGGAACAGTACTATTTACTCTTCCTGTCTTCACATACCTTGGCTTTCGTTGGCGCAGAAAGCTAAATTCTATTGATTGAAATCACTATAAACGCCGATAAACAATATCGATTTAATGAGTAATGATTCGCATGAAAAATGAAGACCTGATTAATGCACTACGACACGAAATCGAAAGCAATAAACTGGGCTTGGTAGCTGACTTGATCGCTCACCTATCAAGTAAAGGTGATGAAGATTTAGACCTCTACCGTTATCTAACCAAAGCTACTGAAATTGAATACGAACTCCTAATCGATGTTATTAGGGTGACAAGAGAAAAAGGCATTTATATGTTCAATGGTCTTGTATGTGAGTAAAAAGCGCCATATTGTCATCTAATTTGATGTTTAAGTTATACAGCTAATCCTTGTGTTGTTATATTTGATCTGAATCCTAAATCGACCATTGGTGAACACTTGAATTTTCAAACTTCAAATACCACCGTAACGGTAAACACACTTAAGGTAGATGGTAAGAAGCTAACTAAGTCCGTCCTGTCTAACTTGGCTGTTGTTGATTTTTACGATATTTATGAAGGCGCCCTTTCAGGGCGTTATCAATTTATTGCCAAGTTCCCTATCGAAATTTTTGCCAAGTTAGCAATTGCTAAAGAAAAGATCTTACCTGTTAGGTTGACGTTGCCATCAAAAAATGATTTATCTGACTCTTCTGCCGAAGTTTCAGGTGTTGTTATTTTTGACACAAAACTTGAGGCTTTGGTGATTGGTTGGTTTTGCAACCGGTATGCTCATAAAAGCACAATTGAAGCTAAGAAACGCCATGAATTGTACCGAGAATTAGCTGACCTCTCTGATAATGACTTGCTCAATGAGTTTCAAAAACATCCTGAGACTTACCTGTCTATTTCTAACTCGCGTGAGTTAATAGAGTTTTTGTATGTTTGTTCCAAGCTAGAGAATGAACGGTGGTCAGTTTCCTATGGCGACGGCATCGAGCATTTGCAGGGTTTAATGGATTATGAACAGACAGAAAAATGGTGGAATGAAATGGATAGATCTGATCCGAATTTTCATATGCATGAATACATTTCCGATATACCTAGTGGAGAATGGGTACACGAAAAGATTAATCAAATGTGGGAACGAAACAAGGAGGATTATCTCCGAGATGTTTCATCAGATGAAGCGATTGCTTATGAAAAATTGATGGCGAGTACTAGTAACGATTTGAAGGTACACAATCAATATGAAGCTTCTCCGTTTATTTACCTGTAAGACTTATTAAAAAAGGGAGCACATTTGCTCCCTTTTTCATCCACCGAATATTAAGAAGATTAAATTGCAAAATCTTCTAGCTTTTTATCACCGCTATCGATCGCTGATTGAATGATGGAAGGAGTACGGCCTTGGCCAGTCCACGTCTTCTCTACACCAGCTTCATCAGTGTATTTATACTTTGCTGGTCGAGGTTGGCGGGTACCTTTCGCTTTCGCTTTAGTCGCGCCTGTTAATGCAGAGATCAGCTGTTCTACATCTAGGCCTTGCTCTTCAATTTGCTTAGCGATGGCACTCATTTTCTCTTCTTGTTCTTTTTGCGCTGCGCGCTCCAATTCTTCTGCTTCTCTGCGTTCTTCTACTACAGTAGTCAGCTTATTAAGCGCGTCCTCCAATTGTTCCAACGTCATTTCTTCACGAGCGTAAGCACGAAGGGAACGGATATTTAGTAGCACTTTAGTAAGTTCTGTCATTGTAACCTCTAGTTTAAGCCAATAGGGTAGGCATCAGTGTTCATGTTTAATCGGACTGATCGGGAATGCATCAGCAGTAGTATTACCAGTTTTATTCAAGAGGATTCAACTTCTTAGTCTTAGCACTATGATGTCGCTCAGCTCTTGTTGTGTGTAAGTAACGTGACGTTACATCAATACTTTCGTGTCCAGCATCCGCTTGAACGTGTTGCAAAGGTCGGCCATTAGCAATGTCATGTGAGATACCAGTGTGACGAATGCTATGGACAGTTAGAACTCTTATCTCTGCAGCGTCTTCCATCAAACCATCTTTTTCAAATCGCGCAGCAGTTTTATCGAGAACTTCTTGAATTATTTCGCGTATTTGTCGAATCCCCAAGTTTGCATTCAACACGCCTTCTTCGCGGCCATGTGAAGCTGCTCTGTGACGAACAAACAATGGTTCATCATCCGTGGGACTTGGCATCTCCGGGAGTTTACGGAATGTCCTGTAACGGATTAGTGCCTCTTTGAGTTCATCCGACACGGCTACTGTGCGTCGCTTACCGCCCTTAGACTTAGGGATGTAGAAGCCCAGATAACCGGTTTTTTTGTCACGCCTGAACTGGGACATGACTGGCGCATAGCCGGGGCGAGCCCCGATCTCTGAAATACGGCAGTAGGTTCCGTAAAGCAGCCTCACCAGGAATAGTGTTCTTTCGTGAGTTTGAGGGTCTTCTTGGGCCATCTCTTCGACGGTATCCATTACATATGACCACTGCAAATCAGAGAAGAACTTCATTTCGTCATCATCTTCACCGGCTGCAGTAGATTGAGATTTTGATTTGTACTTCCCAAACTTTAAGACTATCGCTGCAGGATTTGCATCACAGTACTCTTCGGCATTCAAATACTGAAAGAATAAGCTCAATATGCTCAGTTTTTGATGTGCTGCATTAGCAGAGAGTTTGTATTTAACTTCGTTTATATCGGCATTTGATGACTTAGGTTTTGATTTTCGGAACAGTCGCCATTTGAAATTAGGCACATTCTCGCCAATACCCTTGTTAAATACGAACTGTGCCGCGTTGTAGGTGCCGATCAGTTCTTCTGGCGGGTTCTCACACCATTCAATGTATTCGCGCATTCTGGCGCGATTCACCATCGATACAGACATACCTTGAACAGACCAGCACCAATGAAGAAACGTATTAATCTCGGCGCGGTAGGCTTTGAAGTTATTGTATGCTTCTTTTTGCTCTGATAGCCAAGCAATAGCATGCTCATATAACTCGCCGGCATCTTCGACAAGGTTAATCGTCAAATGTGCAACGAACTCGTTAATGTATGGGCTAGGGTTATCCAATTCCTCAGCTGAGCCAAACAATGGCATCGCAGGAGGCAGTGGAATCGAATGTCTTATATTCAACGTATTATTCACCTGTTATTTCGCACATAACCATTTTACCACTCTTTGTATTTCTCATGCTGCAAACCTGAGTCTCGTTGTAAACAGTAAATGTTGATAGTTTTATACATCAATTTAACGCCACATATTAAACATGTAAGACATTTATTGTATTATGCGCCAAGAAATTGATTTATGAAACGAACATTGTTTGAAAGTGCTTGTTTTTGAATAACAAATACTCACTTTTGGACTCTAAGGACAGTTAGATGACTGCGATCATTGAAATTCATCAGCAAGATAACCCGAAAGATTTCGATTTGTCAGATGGTAAACAAGAAGCAAAAGCACGAGTAACAGCAAATCGAATTACTGGCTTAATGGGTAATACGTCTACTAATTCAGTCCGTGTACACCTATCAGATATAGAAAGAGGTTTGCTCGATACCTCCCCAAATCCAAGAGGAAACTGGCGCACCTGCTGGGTGATGTATCTTAGTAAGCAGCCATGTAGCTGCAGATTACCTCGCGGCTTTGGACAGTTTAATGTTTAAGAACACGGTCAATACTCACCAAATGTATGACACAAACTATCATGAACATCTCGATAGCATGGTCACGTGGGCAACCGGCATTTATCCCGATTCTGGATTAATGGTGATCGGCACTGCAGATAAGCGTTGGTTTGTTGAGGTCGACTTCGGTACCGATTTTGATTATTGCAATGGTATCTCAAGACCGCATATCGCGCCCTATCAAGAGCCACTGTTCTTTAAGAGTGAGAGTGAAGCCCGAGACTTTGCTATTTCGCAAATACGAGCGATAGACAATACCTTCGAAGTTCTGGATCTACATGGTTACTTCGAGCAAAACGGGGAAGACGAATGACACCATACAAAAAATCTTTTGGCCAATGGGTATCTGTAGGCGAATCACTGCCGACTACGGATGGTAAATACATGTGCAAGATTGAGCGCGCTGGAGTAGAGATAGAAGCTCTTCGCCTTCTAAAAGGGAATCATTGGGGTCGTCTCAGAAAACGGAAAATAAAGCACGCTAAGCCGGTGGCAGCGGTCGCAATGGCCTAAACTTCCCCGCACCGACCTTGGCGCTGCTGCGCCATAGGTAATCGCCGGTAAGGTTGATGTGCTCCCACCCCAGCGGCGACAGATATTGCAACAATGTGTCGTCCAGCGCCGTGCCGTTGCCACGCAAAGCACTGGTGGCACGCTCCAGATATACCGTGTTCCACAACACGATGGCCGCCGTCACCAGATTGAGGCCGCTGGCCCGGTAGCGCTGCTGCTCAAAACTGCGGTCGCGGATTTCACCCAATCGGTAGAAGAAGACCGCCCTGGCCAGCGCGTTGCGCGCCTCGCCCTTATTCAGCCCCGCATGGACGCGGCGGCGCAGCTCCACGCTTTGCAGCCAATCCAAAATGAACAGCGTGCGCTCGATGCGCCCCAGCTCGCGCAACGCCACGGCCAAGCCGTTCTGGCGCGGGTAGCTGCCGAGTTTGCGCAGCATCAGCGAAGCCGTTACCGTGCCTTGCTTGATGGAGGTGGCCAGCCGCAGAATTTCATCCCAATGGGCGCGTATTTGCTTGATGTTCAGCCTGTCGCTGCTAATCATCGGCTTGAGCGCGTCATAGGCGGCATCGCCCTTGGGGATGAATAGCTTGGTTTCGCCCAAGTCACGGATACGCGGCGCGAAGCGAAATCCCAGCAAATGCATCAAGCCAAACACGTGATCGGTGAAGCCTGCCGTGTCGGTGTAGTGTTCCTCGATGCGCAAGTCCGACTCGTGGTACAGCAGGCCATCAAGCACGTAAGTTGAATCACGAATGCCCACGTTGACCACCTTGGCACTGAAGGGCGCGTACTGGTCGGAGATATGGGTGTAGAAAGTCCGTCCTGGACTGCTTCCATACTTCGGGTTGATATGACCAGTGCTTTCTGCTTTGCTGCCGGTTCTGAAGTTCTGGCCGTCCGACGATGACGTGGTGCCGTCACCCCAGTTGCCGGCGAAGGGTTGCCGAAACTGCGCATTCACCAGCTCGGCCAGCGCCGTCGAATAGGTTTCATCGCGGATGTGCCAGGCTTGCAGCCAAGACAGCTTGGCGTAGGTGGTGCCAGGGCAGGACTCGGCCATTTTGGTCAGACCCAGGTTGATCGCGTCGGCCAGGATCGTCGTCAACAGCAAGGTTTTGTCCTTGGCCGTGTCGCTGGTCTTCAGGTGTGTGAAGTGGCGGGTGAAGCCCGTCCATTCATCGACCTCCATCAGCAACTCGGTGATTTTGAGGTGCGGCAGCAGCATAGCTGTCTGGTCGATCATGGCTTGCGCGGCGTCTGGTACTGCCGCGTCCAGCGGCGTGATCTTCAGGCCTGACGCGGTGGTGATGATGGCATCCGGTAAGTCGTTGGCCGCAGCCATGCGGTTGACTGTGGCGAGTTGCGCCTCCAACAATTCCAACCGGTCATGCAGGTATTGGTCGCAGTCGGTGGCCACTGCCAGCGGCAATTCGCTGGCCAGCTTCAAAGTGGCGAACTTCTCGACCGGCACCAGGTATTCGTCGAAGTCCTTGAACTGGCGAGAACCCTGCACCCAGACATCACCGGAGCGCAGCGCGTTCTTCAGCTCCGACAGGGCGCATAACTCGTAGTAACGCCGGTCGATGCCGTCGTCGGTCAGAACCAGCTTTGCCCAGCGCGGCTTGATGAATGCGGTTGGCGCATCGGCGGGCACCTTGCGCGCGCTGTCGCTGTTCATGCCGCGCAGCATGTCGATGGCATCGAGCACACCCTTGGCGGCGGGCGCAGCCCGCAATTTGAGCACGCCCAGGAACTGCGGCGCGTAGCGGCGTAGCGTGGCATAGCTTTCACCGATGTGGTGCAGGAAATCAAAGTCGGCAGGCCGCGCCAATGTTTGCGCTTCGGTGACGCTGGCGGCGAAGGTGTCCCAGGGCATAACGGCCTCGATGGCGGCGAACGGATCGCTGCCGCTTTGCTTGGCCTCAATCAACGCTTGACCGATGCGCCCATACATCCGCACCTTGTCGTTGATCGCCTTGCCGGAAGCCTGGAACTGCTGCTGATGCTTGTTCTTGGCCGCGTTGAACAGCTTGCCGATGATGCGATCGTGAAGGTCGATGATTTCATCGGTGACGGTGGCCATGCCTTCGATGGCCAGCGCTACCAGCGTGGCATAGCGTCGTTGCACCTCGAACTTTGCCAGATCAGCAGGCGTCATCTGGCCACCTTCACGAGCGATTTTGAGCAGGCGGTTCTGGTGAACCTGCCGCTCGATGCCTGCGGGCAGATCAAGTGCTTGCCAGGATTTCAGGCGCTCAATATGTTCGAGCATGTGGCGAGAGTTCGGTTTGGCAGGCGACTGGCGCAGCCATGCCAGCCACGTCACTTTACTGCCGTCCTTGCGCTTGAGAAGTTCGTCCAGGCGCTGACGGTGGGGTGATAACAAAGAATCGGTCAGCGCCGCGTAAATGCGTCGGTTGGCACGGGTGATGGCCTCGGCGCTTGCGCGCTCGATGGCATTCATGGCGGGCAGGATAATGCTCTGCCGCCGCAGATTCTCGACAAGTGCGCTCGCCAGCACGATGCCTTTGTCGGTCTGCAAGGCCAGCTCGGTCAATGTATGCACGGCTTGCCGATAGTGGCTCATGGTGAAGGGCTTGAACCCAAAAACCGTTTGCAGCTCGACCAAGTGCTCCCGCCGTGTCTGTTCGCGCTGGCCGTACTCGCTCCAACTTTCCACTGGCATCTTGAGTTGCGCGGCCACCATGCGCAACAGGGGCGGAAACGGAGGCTCATCGACGCCCAAAAAGGTGCCAGGGAATCGCAAGTAGCAAAGCTGCACAGCGAAGCCCAATCGATTCGCGGCGCCGCGACGCTGACGGATCACCGACAGGTCGGTTTCGTTGAACGTGTAGTGCCGTATCAGTTCGTCTTTGGCATCTGGCAGTGCCAGCAGGCTTTCGCGCTCGGTGGCGGACAGGATTGAGCGGCGTGGCATGGTCAGTCTTCCCGCAGGTACTGGTACAAGGTTTCGCGGCTGATGCCGAAGTCACGGGCCACCAAGGTTTTTTGGTCGCCTGCCGCAACTCGCCGTTTCAACTCGGCAATTTGTTCGCTGTTCAGCGATTTCTTTCGTCCCCGGTAGGCACCGCGCTGCTTGGCCAGCACGATTCCCTCGCGCTGACGTTCGCGGATCAGGGCGCGCTCGAACTCAGCGAAGGCTCCCATGACCGACAGCATCAGATTGGCCATCGGTGAGTCCTCGCCGGTGAACTTCAGCCCTTCTTTGACGAACTCCATGCGCACGCCCCGTTGTGTCAGCCCTTGGACGATGCGGCGCAGGTCATCAAGGTTGCGTGCCAGCCTGTCCATGCTATGCACCACCACGGTGTCGCCCTCGCGGACGAAGGCCAGCAGCCTTTCCAGCTCGGGACGCTGGGTGTCCTTGCCAGAAGCCTTGTCGGTGAACACCCGCGCCACCTGAACACCCTCCAATTGCCGTTCCGGGTTCTGGTCGAAGCTGCTGACGCGGACATAGCCGATGCGTTGACCTTGCAAGATGCCTCCAAAGGCAAAAGTGTCAGGATGAAATCTATTACCTTTGACGGAATATGTCAATCAATAGGAAATTTAACTCTATTCTGACATCGTTTGCACATGGTGTCGTTTTCAGAAGACGGCTGCACTGAACGTCAGAAGCCGACTGCACTATAGCAGCGGAGGGGTTGGATCCATCAGGCAACGACGGGCTGCTGCCGGCCATCAGCGGACGCAGGGAGGACTTTCCGCAACCGGCCGTTCGATGCGGCACCGATGGCCTTCGCGCAGGGGTAGTGAATCCGCCAGGATTGACTTGCGCTGCCCTACCTCTCACTAGTGAGGGGCGGCAGCGCATCAAGCGGTGAGCGCACTCCGGCACCGCCAACTTTCAGCACATGCGTGTAAATCATCGTCGTAGAGACGTCGGAATGGCCGAGCAGATCCTGCACGGTTCGAATGTCGTAACCGCTGCGGAGCAAGGCCGTCGCGAACGAGTGGCGGAGGGTGTGCGGTGTGGCGGGCTTCGTGATGCCTGCTTGTTCTACGGCACGTTTGAAGGC
>NZ_LHPI01000036.1 GCF_001274785.1 Vibrio hepatarius | reverse complement strand
GTCTTTCGCTTCACCGCCGTACACTTTAGCTAGAGTTGTACAGATTGCAGCAGTTAGAGTTGTTTTACCGTGGTCAACGTGGCCGATAGTACCAACGTTAACGTGCGGTTTAGTACGTTCAAATTTTTCTTTAGACACGATCGTGTTCCTTCCTAGTTATGATTCGTCGTGATCATTATTGATCTACGACGCGCCAGAAATTGCTATTTTATGCGCCAACGTCCGTCAGCGCAATATTTGGACGTATTGATCTTGAAAAAAGTAGCACTCTTTTCATGGATCAATGCGTTTTATTAGTAACCACGCTCTGCAATGATTGCTTCTGCAAAGTTTTTCGGCACTTCCGCATACTCATGGAATTCCATAGAGTAAGACGCGCGGCCTTGAGTTGCAGAACGTAAGTCAGTTGCGTAACCAAACATCTGAGATAATGGTACTTGAGCACGGATGATCTTAAGACCAGCCACGCCTTCGTCCATACCTGCGATAATGCCGCGACGACGGTTTAAGTCACCAACAACATCACCCATCCAATCTTCAGGTGTTGTTACTTCAACATTCATCATCGGTTCCAGAAGCACAGGTTGCGCTTCAAGTGAGCCTTTCTTGAATGCCATCGAGCCAGCGATCTTAAACGCCATCTCGCTAGAGTCAACATCGTGGTAAGAACCATCGAACAATGTTGCTTTGATGTCTAGTACAGGGTAACCCGCGACAACACCACTGTTCATTTGCTCTTCGATACCTTTCGCTACCGAACTGATGTATTCCTTAGGAACAGCACCACCCACGATTTCGTCAACAAAGACAAAACCTTCACCAAGTTCAGCTGGTTCAAGTTTGATCCATACGTGACCGTATTGACCGCGACCGCCAGATTGACGAACAAACTTGCCTTCAACTTCTGCTGTACCACGAATAGTTTCACGGTAAGCAACTTGAGGTTTACCAACGTTACAGTCAACGTTGAATTCACGCTTCATACGGTCAACGATGATATCTAGGTGAAGCTCACCCATACCAGAGATCAGAGTCTGACCTGTTTCATCATCCGTTTCGACGCGGAATGATGGGTCTTCCGCCGCTAGTTTACCTAGCGCGATACCCATTTTCTCTTGGTCTGCCTTAGAACGAGGTTCTACTGCGATCTGGATTACTGGCTCAGGGAATTCCATGCGCTCCAAAATCACTTTGTGGTTTTGGTCGCACAGTGTGTCACCTGTCGTTACGTCTTTCAGACCGATAGCAGCCGCAATATCACCAGCGCGAACTTCTTTTACTTCTTCACGCTTGTTTGCATGCATCTGAACGATACGACCGAAACGCTCTTTCTTCTCTTTTACAGAGTTGTAAACCGCGTCACCTGAGTTAACAACACCCGAGTAAACACGCATGAAGGTTAGCGAACCCACAAATGGGTCAGTCGCAATCTTGAATGCTAGCGCTGAGAACGGTTCGTTGTCGTCTGCATGACGCTCAACTTCGTTATCGTTATCGTCGACACCTTTAATCGCAGGAACATCGACTGGCGATGGCAAGAATTCAATCACAGCGTCTAGTACGGCTTGTACACCTTTGTTCTTGAATGCACTACCACAAGTAGCCAGTACGATTTCGTTGTTTAGTGTACGAGTACGAAGACCTTGCTTGATCTCTGTCTCAGACAGTTCACCTTCTTCAAGGTACTTGTCCATCAGCTCTTCGCTAGCTTCTGCTGCTGATTCAACTAGGTTGTTACGCCACTCTTCAGCAAGCTCAAGCATATCAGCTGGAATGTCTTCGTAAGTGAAAGACATGCCTTGGTCGGCATCGTTCCAGTTGATCATTTTCATCTTGATAAGGTCGATAACGCCTCTGAAGTTCTCTTCTGCACCAACGTTCAATTGGATAGGAACAGGATTCGCACCAAGACGATTTTTAATTTGGTCCACAACGCGTAGGAAATCTGCGCCTGCACGGTCCATCTTGTTAACAAAAACCATACGAGGAACATGGTATTTGTCTGCTTGACGCCATACAGTTTCAGACTGAGGTTCAACACCAGATGAGCCACAGAACACCACCACAGCGCCATCGAGTACGCGAAGAGAACGCTCTACTTCGATAGTAAAGTCAACGTGTCCAGGGGTATCAATGATGTTTACGCGATGTTCTTGGAATTGTGCTTCCATACCACGCCAGAAGGTAGTCGTCGCAGCAGAAGTGATAGTGATACCACGTTCCTGCTCCTGTTCCATCCAGTCCATGGTTGCAGCGCCATCGTGAACTTCACCGATTTTATGAGACAGACCAGTGTAGAACAGAATACGTTCAGTTGTGGTTGTTTTACCTGCATCTACGTGAGCACAGATACCGATGTTACGGTAGCGCTCAATAGGAGTTTTGCGAGCCACGATTGAATCCTCTTAACTTAGAGATAGGGACTATTGCTATAGCTAAAAATGCTATCCCCTAGATATAGCAATAGTTCCTAGCATAGGCATAGGAACTAAAGAAGTGCTGCAAGGAACCTCGCAGCACTGAAAAGGTATTACCAACGGTAATGAGCAAACGCTTTGTTCGCTTCAGCCATACGGTGAACGTCTTCACGTTTCTTAACAGCTGTACCTTTGTTTTCTGACGCATCTAGCATTTCAGCAGCTAGGCGAGCAGCCATAGATTTTTCACCACGCTTACGCGCAGCTTCAACTACCCAACGCATAGCAAGTGCGTTACGGCGAACCGGACGTACTTCTACAGGTACTTGGTAAGTTGAACCACCTACACGGCGAGATTTAACCTCTACCGCTGGGCGAACATTTTCAAGAGCTTCTTCGAATACAGCTAAGTGATCTTTACCAGATTTCTCAGCCATTGTGTCTAGTGCAGTGTAAACGATTTTCTCTGCAGTAGATTTTTTACCGTCAACCATTAGGATGTTAACGAATTTTGCCAGCAGTTCAGATTTGAACTTTGGATCTGGAAGGATCTTACGCTGACCAATAACGCGACGACGTGGCATGGATTTATCTCCGTTGTCTTCTTCAGGTTTTATCCAAAACTTTTCAGTTTTTTCAAAAAATTAAAAATAATTTAGTGTTTGGCCTTACTTAACGGATTCCATTAAGACTTAGGACGTTTCACACCGTACTTAGAACGACCTTGTTTACGGTCATTTACGCCAGCACAGTCTAGTGCGCCGCGAACAGTGTGGTAACGCACACCTGGAAGGTCTTTAACACGACCACCACGGATTAGAACAACTGAGTGCTCTTGAAGGTTGTGACCTTCACCGCCGATGTACGAAGTTACTTCGAAACCGTTTGTCAGACGTACACGACAAACTTTACGAAGTGCTGAGTTAGGTTTTTTAGGTGTAGTAGTGTAAACACGAGTACATACACCACGTTTTTGCGGGCACGCTTCTAGTGCAGGCACGTTGCTTTTAACAACTTGCTTTGCACGAGGCTTACGTACCAACTGGTTAATAGTTGCCATTAACTAGCTCCTGAAATTACTAAAAAGTAAGCTTTGTGAAAAATCTATCCCTAACCGCCATTGCAGTTAGGGACGCAAAATTCTATGCAGCAGTGAGAGGTGTGTCAAGGAATAAACGGATCTTTTTTGTTCAATGGCTTCATTCCTAGGTAAAGAAGAAACCACCTGAGGAAAGACCTAGTTCCAAGTGAGAGATTTGCTATGTTGCGCGGTCAGTTGAACAAAGCCCGCGTAGTCAACCTGAGTGATGGATGGACTGACGCGTTGCGCCATACCACGCGCCTCTATATCGCTAACGAGTGCAGCAACATTCAGCCCTTTCAGCGCAGCAAACCTTTTGTGTAACGGGTTAACTAAGTAAACCGCGTCTTCGATAAGAATCAGCGTATCTTGTTCAGCACAAACTAATACCGCTTCTGCTAAGGCTTGTTCTGATTTAATAATGTGTAACATGGCGATATCCTCAGAACGATAGCAACTTATCTGCTTGCTGAAGTTTGGCTTTCAGCTGATCTCTGTCCAGCATTTCAACATCGATGACCAAGTCCGCTTGCGCCAAACCGCGCTCAGCTAACGAAGACCGACAAACGTAGACTTGCTCGATATCGTAAAGGTCAAACAGTTTCAGCATCGGAGCGTAGTCTTTACTCAATATGCCTGCAGGTTGCTGACCTTGGAGTAACTGGTACACACCATCACCGATAAAGATAACGCTGATGTCTTCACAATACGCCGAAGCCGCAAGCAGCGCATCCACGCCCTCTCGTCCAGCAGCACTGCCGTGTGGCGCGCTACGAAATAGATAAGTTAACTGGCTCAAAACTGTACCACTCTGTCTTGGCTTAACATCGCTTCGGCTAAACTGCCTAATCCTGCTTGAGTAAACCCGTCTGCTAAGTTGCTTTGTGCCAGTCCATGTTGGCTGGCTTCATCCTCGCTGACAATACCGCGACGCAAAGCCGCCGCGACACACGTTTCCAATCGAACTTGGTGCTGCTGAGCAAGCTCTTGCCACGCTTTACTCAAGTCAAACTCATCATTGGCTGGCACACTCAGGGCGGTCCCATTCGTCACACCATCTTGATAAAAGAACACACTGACTAAGGTATGCCCTTGTTCAATCACAGCTTTGGCAAACTGATACGCACTGCGCGCCGATTGGCTACCGTAGACCGAGCCGTTGACCACTAAGCTATAGGTTAAGTGGCTCAACTCTCTTCATCCTCGGTTTTACGCTGACGGATATAAAGATAAACGGTGTGTTTAGAGATGTTCAAACGATCAGCGACTCGGTTAATCGCGTCTTTGATATCAAAAATACCTTTGTCGTACAGCTCCATAACGATCTGACGGTTTTTGGTATTGTTCGACACTGACTTGTCTGCATTGATCTCTTCAATCGTGCGCTCAACGGTTTGGTCCACCAGCTCTTCAACGTCACTCGCAAAGTTCACCGATGACGCCGCTTGCTTAGCTTCTTCCGTTGGCATGAAAGACTGCAATACCTGAGAGAAAGGCGCGTCTAAGTTGACGTTGACACATAATAGGCCGATAACGCGATTTTCACCGTTACGGATCGCAACCGTGATCGACTTCATCAGCACGCCACCTTTGGCGCGGGTAAAGTACGAACGTGAAAAGTTACGTTCCGAACCTTCAATATCTTTCAGCATTCTTAGCGCGATATCGGTGATCGGAGACCCCACTTGACGACCAGTGTTTTCGCCGTTGGCAATTTTTATCGCCGACGTATTCAAGTCTTCCAGTGAGTGCAGAACGATTTCACAGAATGGGCCAATCAGGCTAGCAATGCCATCAACTACCGCTTCATACGATCTAAGAATAATTTTATCGTGCTCACTAAATGGCATCACATTAACAGATTCCATTTCGAGCAACATATCCGTGTTTACTGTTTCTGTAGTTGTCACGTTTAAGCCTTCGAGCGAAAAATCAACAAATTGGTGTAAGTTTATCAGAAATTTTGAAGAGAACACCTAGCTAAGCGGTCATCTAGTGATTTAGAACAAATAATTAAAACCGCAACTGCGTGCCAGAACAAAAAAAGGCCCGACAATTGTCGGACCTTTCATTCATTTAAGCGGAAAAGTCTTACTTCGCAGCTTCTTCACCGTTATCAATTTTCAGTAGCTCAACTTCAAATACTAGCGTTGAGTTTGCTGGAATCGTTGGAGTGTCTTGCGCGCCGTACGCCAACTCAGGCGGGATAACGAACTTGAACTTAGAACCTACAGGCATTAACTGAACGCCTTCTGTCCAACCAGAGATCACGCGGTTTAGCGGGAATGTTGCTGGTTCACCACGGTCGTAAGAGCTGTCAAACTGAGTACCGTCTGTCAATGTACCTTTGTAATGTACTTGTACAGTGTCAGTATCTTTAGGCATTTCACCTTCTGCTGGAGTCAGCACTTGGTAAAGCAGACCAGATTCAGTTTTCTTCACGCCGTCTTGCTTTTCAAACTCAGCGCGGAACTCATCGCCCGCTTTCTTCGCTGCTTCAGCTTTTTCAGCGGCTTGCTTCTGCATAGTGTCAGCCACGCGCTTATCCAACGCTTCTAGCGCTGCACGAGTTTCTTCTTCGTTAAGCTCTGGGTTACCAGCAAATACGTGCTCGATACCTTTCAGTACTAGGTCTTTGTTTAGCGTGATGCCGATTTCATTTGGCTTATCCAGGCTAGTGTTTAGGTAGTTAGCAAAAGAGACACCAATTGCGTAAGCCGCTTTGTCATCTTCGGTTTTAAAGTGAACCGCTTTGCCTGTTTCCGCTTGAACGACTTCTGCAGCTGGTGCAGCTTCTGTTTTTGGCTCTTCTTCTTTTTGGCAGCCAACAGCTAATGCAACCGTTGCTGCAAGCAGTGACACTTTAAAAAATGATTTCATTGAACTCTCCAATTTGGACATTTTGTCTTTGTGCACAAATCTTTAAGAAAGACTGGTGTGCATTTGCATGTTGTACCAATATAACCAATATGCGTATGAAATAAACGTAAACCAAGTGGATAATTGGACTTGATGCGAATAATTTATAACTCTCTACTCGTTGCGGTTGTCATCACAGCGTTAAATGGCTGTTTTTTCTCCTCAAATGATCAGCAGCGTTGGAATCTCGAACCTCAAGGTTCTACCAGCTTCGCTTTAAGTCGCGATGCTCGCTTCGCCCTTCTCTATTCCAAAGAACACCAATTGGTACTTTGGGATTTGTACGAAAACCAAAAGCTTGCTTCTTTGGGAGCACAAGACCCACAGGCCAACACGGTCTCACATATCCGTATCTCAGATAACGGGCGCTTTGCCGTCACCGCAACGCAGATGAACTTTGCCGTTTGGGACTTAGCCTGGGCTCAAGCCGAAGGATTGTGGTCGATATCTGATGGTTTGATTCGCGATATCGACATTACCAGTAACGGCGAACAAGTCCTACTTGGCTTATCCAACGGTAAAACCATCTACGTCAATTTAGTCACTGGTCGTCGTCTAGAGTTCCTTGCCCATAATGAAAAAGTAAATTCCGTCGCGATCTCGCCGAACGGACGCTACGCCCTGTCTGGCGGGAACGACTATATTGCGTATTTGTGGGATACAGAAACAGGACAAATCCTACAAAAGTTTGAACACGAACAACGCATCAATCGCGTCGCACTGCAAAGAGATGGCAAACTGGCTTTCACCTCTGACGGTGGCAATCAAGCCAGGATCTGGAACCTACAAACTGGTGAAATGGTATCTGAACTGAAAAGCTTTTCACGCCAGCTGATCTTTTCGACCGCACGCTTCTCTGACGATGGCAAGTATCTGGTAACGGGTACGCCATCGAGTCGCATTATGGTTTGGGATGTCGAGAGTGGTAAGCGCGTGGATGGATTTGAAGCCGAGCCGTTAAAAGATACTCGCCCTCCTCGCGCGGTCGTGTATGATGCAGCCTTTGACAATCAAAACCGCGTGATCTCCGCGACATCCGCAGGGATCGCTCAAGCTTGGCAAGTAGATTATTAGAGGCTGTTGACCTGATATGAACGAGAAAAACATTGAACAGTTGGAAAACCGCATCAACGACTTAGAGTGTCAACTTGCGTTTCAAGAACAAACGATTGATTCACTCAATGACGCCCTGAGTCAGCAGCAACTGCTGATCACTAAGATGCAAGACCAAATGAAGTACGTGGTTGGAAAAGTAAAGAATATGGATTCGTCTAACTTAGCCGATCCCTCTGAAGAAACACCACCACCGCACTACTAATATCTGTTGGCGGTGAGTAGCTCAACTGAAACAGTAAGCGATCACCGCCCCCGCCACGACCAAGCAACCACCAATTCTTCGCAGTTGATTATCTGGCTGACGACTCAGTTCTGCCACCATATTCCGCCAACCATTTGGGGCAATCAGCGGACCCAACCCTTCGACGATCAGTACCAAGCCCAACGCTAGCCAAAGTGAATTAGACATTTTCTTATTCCCAAAAAATAAAGGCTCCATAATGGAGCCTTTATACAATAAAAATACGATTATTTCGCTTCTGCACCTGCAGAGTTGTTCATGTACTTGAAGAACTCACTCTTAGGATCGAGAACCAAGATATCGCTCTTCTGACTGAACGACTTCTCATACGCTCTTAGTGAACGCAGGAAGCTGTAGAACTCAGGGTCTTTGTTGTACGCTTCAGAGTAAGTCTTCGCAGCTTCTGCATCCGCTTCACCGCGCGTTACACGTGCCGTTTTATCGGCTTCTGCTAGGATAGTTGCCACTTCTAGCTCCGCTTGTGCACGGATAACTTCTGCCTTCTCACGACCTTGAGAACGGTGCTTACGAGCAACCGACTCACGCTCTGCACGCATACGGCGGTAGATAGATTCACTGATCTCATCTGGTAGGTTGATTTTCTTCATACGGAAGTCAACCACGCGAACACCCAAGTCTTTCATTGCGCTTTCACGAGTATTGTTTAGAACTTCCTGCATGATTTCATCACGCTGACCATCGATTTCCAGCGCTTGCTTCGCCGCTTCTGTTGTAACGACTTCAGCGTCTGCACTGTCTGGCAATACGTCGTTGTTGCGAGGGCCAGAAACAATCTGCTTGATTTCACGCGAACCGATTTCAGCACGCAAAACGTCCGTTACTTTACGTTCTAGTAGCGCCTCAGCAGTCAACGAGTTACCACCACCTGTCGCCAGGTAGTATTGACCGAAGTCTTCGATACGCCACTTTACGTACGAATCGATGATCACGTCTTTTTTCTCAGACGTTACGAAACGGTCAGAACGGCCGTCCATCGTCTGGATACGCGCATCGAGCGTTTTCACACGGTCAAACAGTGGCATTTTGAAATGCAGACCTGGTTCGTAGATACGAGCGATCTCGTTGTTATCTTTCAGTACACGACCGAAACGGATCACGATGCCACGCTCGCCTTCTTGGATCACGAATAGCGACATTAGCATCAGTGCTAATGCAACAACTAATACAGGGATCATTAACTTACGCATTCTTAGTATCTCCCTTGACGTGTACCAGTTGAACGAGATTGTGAGTCTGAATTCGTGTCAGTGCGCTGCGATTCAAGCTCAATTTGATCGTAAGCGGATGAAGACTGCGCTTTACGTTTGGTTTGAGTTTGACCTTCTTGTCCCGCCAATTTATCAATCGGTAGGTATAGAAGGTTGCCGCTAGAATCAGAATCAACCAGTACCTTCGAGGTACTTGTGTAAACTTCTTCCATCGCATCTAGGTACAGACGGTTACGCGTTACTTCTGGTGCCGCTTGGTATTCTGGTAGTAGTTTTTCAAACTGAGCTACCTGACCGAGCGCTTCGTTAGTCACACGTTCACTATAACCTTGTGCTTCTTTCTTCAGACGTTCTGCACGACCTGTCGCTTTTGGCAAGATTTCGTTCTTGTATGCTTCCGCTTCGCGGATGAAACGCTCTTCATCTTCTCGCGCTGCGATCGCATCATCGAACGCATCTTTTACTTGCTCAGGTGGACGCGCAGACTGGAAGTTCACGTCGACGATCACAAGACCAAGGTCATAAGTGTCGATAATATCGTTCAAGGTTTCTTGAGTGCTTTGACGAATCTGTTGACGACCACTTGTCAGGATACTATCCATCAGAGAGTCACCAATTACTGCACGTAATGCTGAATCTGTCGCTTGGCGTAAGCTGTCGTCAGCGTTCGTTACGCGGAATAGGTATTTGTACGGGTCAGCAACACGGTACTGAACATCCATCGCAACTGTAACCACGTTTTCATCTTTAGTCAGCATTAGACCTGATGAACGCAGTGAACGAATCGCTTGTACGTTGACAGGGGTAACTTCATCAATAAAGCGAGGGCGCCAGTTCAGACCAGGATCGACCACTCGGTCGTATTTACCTAATCGAAGAACGACACCGCGTTCTGCTTCACCGATGGTGTAAAAGCCAGCAAATACCCAAATCGCTATCGCGATAGCAGCAATCACACCAATACCTAGTGCGCCGCCTCCACCGATAGAAGGGCCTTTACCACCTTTACCACCAAACTTTCCACCCAGTTTCTGACTCAGTTTATTAAACACTTCGTCCAAGTCTGGCGGTCCTTGATCACGGCCACCTTTGTTACCACGATTATTATTACCCCAAGGGTCATTATCGCGGCCATTGTCGCCGTTGTTATTACCAGGCTCATTCCACGCCATTAGAAAGCTCCATCATTTGATATGACGTTATACTGTAGCAGCCATTTAAGTAACTATAAAGTCACGTAAATCTGCCTCTTCTCTTTTTTCAAGTCTAGACCAATCTACTTGCTGCATGCGAACATTAATCAACAAGTTACCGTCCTGATCATACTCTTCCTGCTGAATGCATTTCATCTGGAAGAATATACTGCGAAGCCTGCCTTGATGTTGTGGCGGGATTCGCAATTGATACTGAACCATTTGGCTTGCGAGACGCTCAGTCAGAGCATCAAACAAGAGGTCAATACCCTCGCCTTCCATTGCAGACACCCATACAGTCTGAGGGACGCCTTCGTCATCTCTTTCTATACGAGGTCTTTGGCCTTCGAGATTATCGATCTTGTTCATTACGACCAGAGTAGGTACTTCGTGCGCATCTATCTCTTCAAGTACGTCATGGACAGCTTGAATGTTCTCACGAAAACGCTCATCACTGGCATCAACAACATGTAACAAAATGTCAGCTTCTTGCGTTTCCTGAAGCGTTGCTTTAAACGCAGCGACCAAATCGTGTGGCAAGTGACGAATAAATCCTACGGTATCAGCCAAAATAGCCGGACCTACATCCGCTAAATCAATTTTACGTAGGGTAGGGTCTAACGTAGCAAACAATTGGTCTGCCGCGTATACGCCCGCCGCTGTGATTCGGTTAAACAGCGTTGATTTCCCTGCGTTGGTATAACCAACTAGGGAGATTGTTGGGATTTCCGCTCGACTTCTAGCTCGGCGACCTTGTTCACGCTGCTTTGCGACTTTTTCTAGTCGACGCAAAATTGCTTTAATACGATCACGCAATAAACGTCGGTCAGTTTCTAACTGAGTTTCACCTGGACCACGTAAACCGATACCACCTTTTTGTCTTTCTAGGTGGGTCCAACCGCGGATCAATCGAGTCGAAATATGACGAAGCTGAGCAAGCTCAACTTGTAATTTACCTTCATGAGTTCGGGCACGCTGAGCGAAGATATCAAGGATCAGACCAGTACGATCAAGTACTCGACACTTACATAGCGCTTCAAGGTTACGTTCTTGGGCAGGAGAGAGGGCGTGATTGAAGATCACAATATCTGCCCCAGCGAGTTGCACCGCTTGGGCAATTTCTTGGGCTTTACCCTCTCCGACATAATATTTAGGGTGTGGTGACTGGCGGCTTCCGGTTACAACTTGTAACGTAGAAACTCCAGCTGAAGACGCCAGCATTTCAAACTCGCTGAGATCTTCCCACTCCCCTTCTTGCGTGAAGTTGATATGAACAAGTACGGCTCGCTCACCGGCTTCATAACGGTCAAACAAGCAATCAACTCCTTAATTTACTGATGGTGTTATTGTTCAGAGAATTAATCTTCTGATTTTTCTTGCTGACGATCACCACCTTGAGGACGCTCACCACTATGGTGACTAACCGGACGTGCAGGCACGACTGTAGAAATCGCGTGCTTGTATACCATCTGGTTTACTGTGTTTTTCAGCAAGATAACAAACTGGTCAAACGATTCGATCTGACCTTGTAGTTTAATTCCGTTTACAAGGTAGATTGACACTGGAATACGTTCACGACGTAATGCATTTAAGAATGGGTCTTGTAGAGATTGCCCCTTAGCCATTTTATTTTCCTTATTTTGTAATTTTGTTTTAGTTATTTAGCTAGTGGTGCTGCATTAAAGGTGCGGCCTTTGCATCTGAGCTAAACGAATAAAAAAACGCCCTGTCCCTACCTGTTATGACGACTTTACATCGAAATTTCAAGTAACAGATCCTTTACAGGGTACATTCACGCAAAAGCGATCACATTATACACAGCTAAAACCTTCAGATGCTATTGCATTTGAAACAGTTTCTAACGCTGCGTCTATATTTTCGCTATCTAACCAAGTTAAATTATCCCAGCTGCGCAACCAGGTAATTTGTCGCTTGGCCAATTGGCGGGTTGCACAGATGCCTTTAAAAATTGCGTCATCTAAAGTGCAATTACCATCCAAATAGTCCCACATTTGTCGATATCCAACACAACGGATCGACGGTAAATCTGGATGAAGATCTTTTCTGGCGTATAACGCTTTCATTTCCTCTTCAAATCCAGCTTCCATCATTTTCTCGAAGCGTAATTCGATACGACGGTGGAGTTCAGCCCTTTCCTTGGGAGCTATAGCAAACTGCTTCACTCTAAACGGCAGAGATTCCCCTTTCGTTTGAGTTAGCTCAGTCAGTGTTTTACCTGAAATCCGATAAACTTCCAATGCTCTTGAAAGCCTTTGCGGATCATTCGGGTGAATTCTTTGAGCTGAAACAGGATCGATTTGCTTAAGTTGATCGTGCAGTACCTCCCAGCCAAGAGTCAACGCCTCTTGCTCGATTTGCTGACGCACTTCAGGGTTTGCAGCTGGTAAAGGCGATAAACCCTCTAATAATGCTTTGTAGTACAGCATGGTTCCACCGACCAACAGTGGGATTTTCCCCTGCTCGACGATCTTGTTCATTTCATTCAACGCATCACGTCTAAAGTCTGCGGCCGAATAGGCTTCGCTCGGATCGAGAATATCGATCAAACGATGCGGCGCTAACGACTGCTCTATCGCATCAGGTTTTGCCGTACCAATGTCCATCCCTTTGTAGATCAACGCGGAATCGACCGAAATGATTTCTACAGGGTATTTTTGACGTAAGCGTATCGCCAGTTCAGTTTTGCCTGATGCGGTTGGCCCCATTAAAAACAGTGCCAAAGGTAATTCTTTTTTCATAACTCTAATGCTGCAATCGTCGCAGTGAAGTCGACTGTTCTTACAAAGTTCTTATCCTGAAGAGGCAGTCTTCCCTGCCACATCTGCTCTACTTCAGCGATGATTTGAATAGCTTCCGACAAAGTGTAGTCGCTTTTCACCTGAGTAACTTGATTCGCTAACAAGTGAGATAGCTGTTGAGACGAAAAGTTCACATCACCTTGTGCTTGTGAAGCCGCGTAAGATAACAGATCTGGAATTAATTGCTGCAGATTTTGCTGTCTGAGTGGCTGTGGCACGCCCATCACCATCAATGCGCTGGTACTGCGTGGTTTAAACTCAATGCCCAATGTCGTGAAGAGCGTTTGTTGCTGCTCAGCGGCTTGCTTTTGCTCTGTATCCAACTTAAGCGAAAGCGGCACTAGCAGAGGTTGAGATTTCAACCTGCCATCTACGGGAGACAACTGACCTAACGTCCTTAGCCATTCGGCTCTGGCGAGCGATACTAATCGCGCTCCTTGTTTATCGGCCATCATCAAATACTGACCAGCAACGATACACACTGCTTTGCCAAGGCTTTCTATCGGAGCGTCAATAACGTTAGTTTCTGTAACGTCATTCGCTTCAGATGCAAGATGAGTTAGCTCAAAGTCAGGCGTTTGCAGTAGCTCTTTATACGCTTTCACTTCACGCTGACTAGGTGCTGGCTCGCTATAACGCTCGGGTTTATTTGGCTTACTGGCAGGGCGAGATTCCACCCAATTTGTACGAGGGAGTGACTCTCTGACTTGAGTCTCGGTAGTGGAGTCTGCGCGTGGCTCAAACGATCCACCTTGCTTACGAGGGTAACTTGGCGTCTGTTCTATCGCTTGGTACACCTGCTCAGGAACGGTTGAAGGCACAACCTCGTCACTCGCACTTTGAGGCTCTTGCGCTGATTGCTGCTCCTGGTGATGAAATGCCGAATGATTGATTTCTGGTTTATCGATATGAGCACTTTGTGCCAAACCGTCACTCAACGCCTGATAGATAAAATCATGCACCAAACGCGCTTGATGGAAGCGCACTTCATGTTTTGCCGGATGAACATTGACATCCACTTGGTGAGGGTCAATCTCAATGAAGAGTACGTAGGTAGCAAATTGATCCGGTCTAAGACTGGTTTCGTAACTCTGACGAATCGCGTGATTGATCAGCTTGTCACGCATCATACGTCCATTAACGTAGCAGTACTGTAGATCACTTTGCTGACGCGCACCTTCCGGTGCAGTGATCCAACCGTGTAACCTTAATCCTTGGTGCTCCAACTCGATCTTCAGCATATGACGTACGAAGTTATTACCGCATACCGCAGCAATGCGTTTTTCGTATTGGGCTTCGGTTTTTGCTGCGCGGTACTGTTTGACCATCTTACCGTTGTGTCTGAGGTTGATGGTGACGTCAAAGCGGCTAAGAGCAATGCGTTTTAACAGCTCGTCAATGTGCGCGAATTCGGTCTTTTCGGTACGAAGGAATTTTCGCCGTGCTGGAGTATTGAAAAACAAGTCCAAAACTTCCACCGACGTTCCGACTGGATGAGCGGTTGGTTGGAGTTTGACTTCCATTTCTCGCCCTTCGGTGATCGCCGACCAAGCTTGCTCTTGCGTAACTGGGCGCGAGGTAATGGTTAAACGCGAGACCGAGCTGATACTCGCCAGTGCTTCGCCGCGAAAGCCCAAGCTCATGATCGCTTCTAAATCGTCTAAGGTGTGAATCTTTGAGGTCGCATGACGACTTAGCGCTAAACCCAATTCATCTTTATCGATGCCTTTCCCGTTGTCGCGCACACGGATCAGCTTAGCGCCACCTTTCTCGATATCGATATCGATTCGATTGGCGCCTGAGTCTAGGCTGTTTTCGACCAACTCTTTCACTACTGAAGCTGGTCTTTCTACAACTTCCCCCGCGGCAATTTGGTTGGCCAAGCGGGCTGGCAGAATTTTAATCGTCATGCTTAATCGTCAACAATCAGTTGTTTGGGATAATAAGAACCTGACCGACCGCCAAACTATCACTGCGCAGATTATTGGCCTCACGTAGGCTGCTGACGCTGATATTGTATTGGCTGGCAATCTTGCCCAAGAACTCACCTCGTTTCACTTTGTGCTTACGCACTGGTTGGTCTTTCATGCTGACAGTAATCTGCAGCTTTTGCCCCAGTTTCAGCGTGTCAGACTTGAGTTTGTTTTCGCGTTTAATATTCGCTACCGACACTTTGTAGCGCGATGCGATCAGACCAAGATATTCGCCACTCTGTACCACGTGGGTGATTCGTCTAGTTTCGACTGGGTTCGAGATTTCAGGTACGGCGATCTGAATCTTACCACCCGGGATCGTCAACACCTGACCAATGCGAATACTGTTACTCTTGAGCTTGTTCGCTTGCTTGATTGCGCTGGTACTGGTGCCATATTTCTTAGCGATAACCGATAACGATTCACCCTTAGAGACTTTGTGTTTTATCGCCTTGCCGCGGTTGGCAAATAAAGTGCCTTCCGGTGGGTTAGCTTCAAAGTACTGAACGATCGCCTTCGAGAGCGAACTAGCGAGCTTGTCTTGGTGACTGCGTTGAAACAGTAACCTTTCTTCCGACGGGTTGGAGATGAAGCCCGTCTCAACCAGTACAGACGGAATATCAGGTGATTTCAATACCGCGAGACTGGCATTCACCGGCTCTCTCTTATGTAGGTAAATCCCCTGACGTTTCATCTCACCGAGTATCTTGGTCGCGACTTTATAACCTTCTTTTTGCGAATGACTAAATTGCAGATCCAAGAGTGTTTGGCTGATGTTTTTGTCGTTGGTGTTCTTCGCTAATACTTCACCCGCACCACCTAATAATTGAGATTGTGCTTCATGGTTTTCAACCCAGCGTGCGATTTCAGTATTAGCTCGTCGAGTATTGAGAACAAACACCGAACCACCTCGAGGTTTCGGCGAATGGAACGCATCAGCGTGGATGGATACCAACAAATGCGCTTTGTTTTTACGTGCGATTTCAGAACGCTTATTGAGATTAACGAAATAATCGCCGCGTCGAGTCAGAACCGCTTTCATTCCCGGTACCGCGTTTAGCTGGTCTGCAACTTTTTTCGATACCGCCAGAGTAGCGTGCTTTTCGTATTTTTTCGTTGGACCAATTGAGCCAGGGTCTTCACCGCCGTGGCCTGCATCGATAGCAACAACAATCTCTGCGCTACCTAGCAATTGTGACGCATCACGGCTTACTGAGCTACTGCTCGAACTTGAGGCTTGGCTACTTGATGTTGAAGACTGAGAGCTTGCATCGTGCGGAATATCAATAACGAGGCGGTGGCCATATTGGCCGCCAGGAGTCGGAGCTAACTTAAATAGCTGGGGTGACGCCTTCTTTTTTAACTCAAAAACCAAGCGCGAGGTCGTCTTCTCTGGCGGAGAACTTTTTCGGATCTTCTTTATCACTGGGCTGTCCGTTACATTGATCGGTAACTTAGTTGTCAGCGTGGTTTGTTTCAGATCCACAACCAAGCGCTCTGGAGAGCTCAGAGTAAAATAGCTGTAATCAGCTTCAGATTTCAGATCGATCACTACCCGGGTTTCATCGGGGGACGGCCATACTCGGATTCCCTCCAGAGCGTTAGCCATCACCCACGTTGGTAATAGTGAAAAAGCTAAAAGAATAGGAAAAAGTGTAGCTCGTAACAGTTTACTGATTAACATAACTCCAACTGCTCAAGTAATTGAGAACCATATTCGTTGTTCGCAGTAAGTAACACTACGCGAGACTCGCCGTTATAACGTAATTCAATATCCAGATCCGCTGAAGGCAGAAGCCCTTCACCTTTCTCTGGCCACTCGACTAAACAAATAGCATCCGGTGTAAAGTAATCACGGATCCCCATGAATTCTAATTCTTCTGGATCCGCTAAACGGTAGAGATCGAAATGGTACACCTGCCATTGATCCAATTGGTAAGGCTCTACTAACGTGTATGTCGGACTTTTAACGTTACCTTGGTGACCAAGCGCACGAACAAAACCACGACTAAACGTCGTCTTCCCTGCACCGAGATCCCCATGAAGGTAAATCGTGGTCTGCTGAGAACATAGGTTTGCCAGCGATGTCCCTAACTGAATGGTGGCTTGCTCATCTTTGAGGGCAAATTGTTTGGTGCTCATGAAGATCGATCTCTAATCTGTGACTATATAAAACTCAAAAGAACAGGAATAGTAAACTGGGTTGGAATTGAGAGACAAGATCTGTTGTGTAAGTAAAAGCCAAAATCGGTGATTTCTTTCAATTAGTGAGACCATACTTGCTAGATCCTAGGTATAAGATCCGTTAAGATCCGCTCCCCATTAGCCAGAGCCACCAGCATGAACTACCAAGAGCTTGCAGACAAGATCAAAGTTTGGGCCCAAGAACTTGGGTTCCAAAAAGTCGGTATCTGCGATGTTGACTTAAGTGAACATGAAGCTGCGCTGCAAAAGTGGCTAGACGCTGGCTACCACGGTGAAATGGACTGGATGGCTCGCCACGGTATGATGCGTGCTCGTCCTGCAGAGCTGCTGCCGGGAACCGTTCGAGTAATCAGTGCTCGTATGGATTACCTGCCACCACAAGCTCAGTTTGCCGCAAACCTCTCAGATCCAACCCAAGCTTACATCAGTCGCTACGCGCTTGGACGTGACTATCACAAGCTTGTCAGAAACCAGCTTAAAAAACTTGGACAGAAGATCGAACAAGAAGTCGGCCAACTGGGCTACCGACCATTTGTCGATTCTGCACCATTGCTGGAGCGTCCACTCGCACAAAAAGCAGGATTGGGCTGGACAGGTAAACACTCACTTATCCTAGATAAAGAGTGTGGCTCATGGTTCTTTCTTGGTGAACTACTGGTCGATATTCCACTTCCTGTTGATGAAGCTAAGCAAAACGACTGCGGAAAATGCACTGCTTGTATAACGTCTTGCCCAACACAGGCAATTGTGGAAGAGGGTATTGTCGATGCACGTCGCTGCATTTCATACTTAACTATCGAGTTTGATGGTGTGATTCCGGAAGAGTTTCGCAAAGCGATGGGAAACCGCATTTACGGTTGCGATGATTGTCAGTTAGTGTGCCCATGGAATCGATTTGCCGAACTGACCCAGCAAGAAGACTTCCACCGTAGACCTTCCTTCAACAGCCCTGACTTGGTCAGCCTATTTAGCTGGTCAGAAACAGAATTTCTAAAGAATATGGAAGGTTCACCGATCCGTCGTATAGGGCATTTACAATGGCTAAGAAATCTCTCGGTTGCCATGGGAAACGCACCCTACTCGAAAAGCATTGTTAGTGCGTTGGAATCGAGACGAGGATTGAGTGATGTTCTCGACCAACATATTGATTGGGCATTGGCGCAGCAGTTGGCACAACTCCCATATAACGAGACCAGTAAACACGGGCGATTGATTCGCATCATTCAAAAAGGTCTGCCTAGAGATGCATAAACCTTGCCTGAATAGCCTTCCGAAAGTTTGATTCAGATCTAAAATTGTCAATGTGGAAAAAAAACAGAAACGTTACTAGTTTTGTCACGTATGAAAAAGTTAATCACATTCCTAACAAATGACTAGGATCAAAGAACAACCACTTAATGATCGAACAAAGTGCCATAAAACCACGCCAACCAAACGTCATTTCACTTATAAATCAACAAGTTAAGCAGAGACCACCTATTCTGGAAAAACTATAACTAAGTAAAAGATCGTTTGAAATTGCTGTTATACAGAGCGTAAATTCAGGTTACCCACCAAGTTATCCACATACAAGTTTCTGTGGATAAGTCTGTTGACTGATATAGTAACCCCTGACTCACCGAGGCTTGTCATAAACTTGATAGTTGAGCACATCACGTGCTGGATAGGTTATTAAAGACATAAAAACGCCCACCTGAGTTCAGGAGGACTATCTATGAATTTTTGGGTTGATGCTTCTCAGCATTAGCACAAAGAGCGGTGGTCTAGAGACCGGTTCAAACGATTTATCATTTGAAGAAGAGAACAACACTTGATATTGAGTCAATGTTGTACTTTATCATCGTTAAGCACGATGAGAGCTACAAATTGGAGCGACACACGAGGTTCCCTATTTATAAATAAAATAGGCGTGACCTCAACCTTTGCTAGGTTGCACTCCAATAAATGAGTGGGTGTTGCACTTGTCATCGTTAAGCACGATGAAGGCTATCAATTTGGAGCGACACACGAGGTTCGAACTCGTGACCTCAACCTTGGCAAGGTTGCGCTCTACCAACTGAGCTAGTGTCGCATTTTGTCACCGTTAAGCACGATGAAGGCTATCAATTGGAGCGACACACGAGGTTCGAACTCGTGACCTCAACCTTGGCAAGGTTGCGCTCTACCAACTGAGCTAGTGTCGCATTTTATCACCGTTAAGCACGATGAAGGCTATCAATTGGAGCGACACACGAGGTTCGAACTCGTGACCTCAACCTTGGCAAGGTTGCGCTCTACCAACTGAGCTAGTGTCGCACATCAACAGCAAGCGCTATTGATTGAATTTGGTTGCGGAGGCTAGATTTGAATCGAAGACCTTCGCTAGGTTTTATGAATAGCTGAGCCCGACGAGCTAGCGAGTCACAATACCTTGAATTTGGTTGCGGGGGC
>NZ_LHPI01000035.1 GCF_001274785.1 Vibrio hepatarius | reverse complement strand
ACTTAAATGTCTAACCAGTGCGGAGCGGTAGTTCAGTTGGTTAGAATACCGGCCTGTCACGCCGGGGGTCGCGGGTTCGAGTCCCGTCCGCTCCGCCACTTATTTTAAAAGCCTCGCTTAATGCGAGGTTTTTTCGAATCTAGAATATGAAAAATTCTACAGGGGTGTAGCTCCAATTGGCAGAGCAGCGGATTCCAAATCCGCGTGTTGGGAGTTCGAATCTCTCCACCCCTGCCATATTTAAGGCTCTAGTTGAAAAACTAGGGCCTTTTTAATAGTAACTACTCTAATGAAATAGAGCATTGGATTCGCGTATTAGCAAAATAGCGTGAGTCATGAGTTTGAATCTCTCCGGCACTCCTCATTCATATCTAAGGCTCTAGTCGCAAGACTGGAGCCTTTTTCGTTTGGCTGTATTACCAAGTTATCAATGGGCAAACTCGCGGAGCCCCAAAATTACAAGAAATTGGGCGTGTGATAGCGATATTGTCCTAATACGTTACTCCTGTAACTTTTTAAATTTCAAACTTTGTTTGAGTCCATATGTTTGATTTTATTGTTCGAAAAAGGAGCACTCATCGTTACAATAGTAAGTCATTTATTAGGGGGAGTTATGGGGCAGTTTTATATTCTTGGTTTTATTGCAGTCGGTGGTGCGTTCGGTGCCTGCTCTCGCTATTTGATTTCTGAACTTTGTGTGTCGCTATTTGGTCGTGGATTCCCCTATGGGACACTTTCCGTCAATGTTATCGGTTCGCTGATAATGGGATTACTGATCGCTGCTTTTGAAAACGGTACATTAGCGACGGAGCCGTGGCGTCAGATTATCGGTCTAGGCTTCTTAGGTGCATTAACGACCTTCTCGACTTTTTCAATGGATAATGTGCTTCTGATGCAACAGGGCGCCTTTATCAAGATGGGATTGAACGTACTACTTAACGTGGTATTGAGCATTTCAGCTGCTTGGGTAGGCTTTCAGCTACTTATTAAAAGTTAAGCCGTATAACGTATTAAATTTACACAACTCAGCTTGGTTTATCTAAGCTGATTTTATATACTCGTAACACTTGTCGGAGTGCCATAAGGCTGAGACCGTTAATTCGGGATCCGTTGAACCTGATCAGGTTAACACCTGCGAAGGGAACAGGAGTAGATATCTACACTAGTTTTCTATCTAGTGGTCTATCAAACGCTCGAGCGTGGTTAATAACTCGATTATTCAAACACCACAGTTCGACGCCTCTTGTCGCATCTATCCGCCAAGCATTTTTATCCAACTACTTTTTATCTAGCATAACAAAGCAAGGAAAAATGCTATGTCGAGTCGCAAACAAGCGAGACTGGAAGCAAAACAGTTTATTGATACCTTATCGGTACAACCATACCCAAACTCTAAGAAAGTTTACGTTGAGGGCTCTCGCCCTGACATTCGCGTGCCTATGCGCGAAATCACCCTCGCCGACAGCTTAGTCGGTGGTACAAAAGATAACCCAATTTTTGAGCCTAATGAGCCTATACGCGTTTATGATACTTCAGGCGTGTACACTGACCCTGATTACGCTATCGACCTTTACAATGGCTTACCGAAGCTTAGAGAAGGTTGGATTGAAGAGCGTTCGGATACTGAAATCCTTGATGATGTAAGCTCGGTATATACGAAAGAAAGGCTAGAAGACGAAACGCTTGATGAACTGCGTTATGGAAATCTACCACGTATACGACGTGCTAAAGAGGGGCAATGTGTTACTCAGCTTCACTATGCACGCAAAGGTATTATCACGCCGGAAATGGAGTACATCGCTCTACGTGAAAATATGGGCAGAGCGAAGTATCGTGACGAAGTATTAAACCAACAGCACCCTGGACAAAGTTTTGGTGCTAACTTGCCTAAAGACATTACCGCTGAGTTTGTCCGTAAAGAAGTAGCAGAAGGTCGAGCAATCATTCCTTCGAATATTAACCACCCTGAATCTGAGCCAATGATCATTGGTCGTAACTTTTTGGTCAAAGTTAACGCAAATATTGGCAACTCGTCGGTGACATCTTCTATCGAGGAAGAAGTCGAGAAACTGGTTTGGTCTACCCGTTGGGGTGGCGATACTGTAATGGACTTATCGACAGGGCGTAATATTCACGAAACGCGCGAATGGATTTTGCGTAATAGCCCTGTGCCGATTGGTACAGTACCTATGTATCAAGCGCTAGAAAAAGTGAATGGCATTGCTGAGAACCTCAACTGGGAAGTGATGCGCGATACGCTTATTGAGCAAGCAGAGCAGGGCGTCGACTACTTCACGATTCACGCTGGTCTGTTGCTACGTTATGTACCAATGACGGCTAAGCGTGTCACCGGTATTGTTTCTCGTGGTGGTTCTATCATCGCCAAATGGTGTCTTGCCCATCATCAGGAAAGCTTCCTATACACCAACTTCCGTGAGATTTGTGAGATTTGTGCTAAGTACGATGTCGCGCTTTCATTAGGTGATGGCCTGCGCCCTGGCTCGGTTGCAGATGCCAACGATGAAGCGCAGTTTGCTGAACTACGTACTTTAGGTGAATTGACCAAGATCGCGTGGGAATACGACGTCCAGGTTATCATCGAAGGCCCTGGTCATGTGCCAATGCACATGATTAAAGAGAACATGGAAGAGCAGCTTGAGCATTGTCACGAAGCTCCTTTCTATACGCTTGGTCCTTTGACAACCGATATTGCGCCTGGATACGACCACATTACGTCTGGTATCGGTGCGGCAATGATTGGTTGGTACGGTTGTGCAATGCTTTGCTACGTTACGCCTAAAGAGCATTTAGGTCTGCCTAATAAGGAAGACGTAAAGACCGGCCTGATTACCTACAAACTTGCTGCTCATGCAGCTGATCTGGCAAAAGGACACCCTGGAGCTCAGGTTCGTGATAATGCACTGTCTAAAGCACGTTTTGAGTTTCGATGGGAAGACCAGTTTAACCTAGCGCTGGACCCAGATACCGCGCGCGCTTTCCACGACGAAACGCTTCCGCAAGAGTCAGGAAAAGTTGCTCACTTCTGCTCTATGTGTGGACCTAAATTCTGTTCAATGAAGATCTCTCAAGAAGTTCGTGAATACGCTAAGGACACTAAACAAGTCGCAGCTGACCAAGCGATCTCGGTTAAGTTGCTCGATGATCCACTAGAGGGAATGCGTCAAAAGTCTGAGGAGTTTAGAGCAACCGGCTCTGAGTTATACCACCCAGCAGTGACGGCAGAAGCGGAGGAGTGATGACTAAAATCCTTATTCCTGCTGAGTGTCTTGAGCTGACTGGCAGCGTTCAGCAATGCTTGTTATTAGCAGGGGAACAACGATTTATAGTCGACGATATTGAGTTGGGTGTAAGCCCGACTCATACCGTTTTGGTATCTAAGCAAAACGATACCATTGGCTTAGTGGCAGATCTGTATACCGATCTGCCTCCTTGTGTCAGCCAAGACTATTCATTCTCATATACCCTTGCCTATAACAGTAATTTACAGCTTTGTGATGATTTCGGACGAACGGAAAACACGGTGTACCTCGCTGTTCATGATGAAAACCGTTCCCTTGATATTTGGCATCACTGCTTAACTGGTGAGACGCGCGCGTTGTCTTTTAGCTCCGCTAATAAGGCAGATAACTCGCTTCACTTTTCTTGGGTTATCACTCTGCTTGCCATCGATTTTCCGCTTGAAGATTGTCTGACGTTGGCGCGTGCGATGAGCTATGTTTCACGTGAAACATGGACGAATGATTACTCCCATTTTCCAATCCCGGTTATTGAAGACTCACGTTTAGGTATCAAAGTGGGTTGGGGAGTGAACCAAGATACGATCCATTTTCCGACCTTATCTAAACCTAGCCTAGGACTCTATCCTGTGGTTGATAGTGTCAATTGGATAGAACGCTTACTTAACCTAGGTGTGAAAACCCTTCAACTTCGAATTAAGAATCCAGCGCAAGATGACCTTGAGCTACAGGTAAAGCGAGCGATTGAACTTGGCAGACAATTTAAAGCTCAAGTATTTATTAATGATTATTGGCAACTGGCGATAGAGCATGGGGCCTATGGTGTTCACTTAGGGCAGGAAGATCTTGAAGAGTCTAACCTCAAACAGTTGAGTGATGAAGGCATTAGGCTTGGACTATCAACACACGGCTATTACGAACTGTTGCGAATTGTTCAGATTGCACCGAGCTATATTGCGTTGGGACATATCTTTCCAACCACAACTAAGCAAATGCCTTCCAAACCTCAAGGCCTAGTCCGCTTGTCGTTGTACCAAAAACTCATTGATACCATCCCTTATGGAAGTGAGATCGGTGTGCCAACGGTTGCCATAGGCGGTATTGATCTAGCCAATGCAAGTGACGTTTGGCAATGTGGAGTGTCGAGCTTAGCAGTTGTTAGGGCTGTTACTTTGTCTAATGAACCACAAAAAGTGATTCAAGCTTTTAGCCAGATCATGGCCGCACATTCACATAATCAGGAGCCGAGTCATGTTGAGTGATAGCGCATTCCTTAGATACCAACGACAAATTGCGTTGCCAGAAATTGGTGAGATTGGGCAATCGAAGCTTAAACGTTCTTCGGTGTTGATGATTGGTTGTGGTGGTTTAGGAAGTGCCGCTGGGATGTATTTGGCTGCTGCTGGTATTGGTCAGCTCGTGATCTGCGACGATGATATTGTTGAAACCAGCAACCTACAGCGACAAGTGATATACCGCGCGAACGATATCAATACTGCTAAAGTGGACGCAATGGCAAGTCAGATGCAAAGCATTAACGACGAGCTTAAAGTCAGAAAGCTGAATAAACGTCTTACTCAAGAGCAACTCTATCTCGAAGTTATGATGGCGGATGTAGTGCTGGATTGTAGTGACAACTTATCAACGCGCCACTTGGTTAATCGTGTCTGTCAGAGTCAAGCTAAGCCCCTCATTTCAGGCTCGGCGATCGGCTGGCAAGGACAATTTGTTGTTTTTGATTTCGCAGAATCCCAAACCGGGTGCTACCAGTGTTTGGTTCCTGATGAAGTGCTTGACCGCCCAAACAAGTGCAGCGAAAGCGGTATCCTTGGTCCGGTGGTGGGCACGATAGGTAACTACCAAGCGTTAGCGGCTTTGCAGATCATCGCCTTAGATAAAGTCGGTTTTAAAGCCAGCGAATTGCACCTTTTCGATGGCATGAGCCTCAAATGGCAAACTCTAACTATTAGGCCTGACTCGAAATGTCGCATCTGCGGTAAGCATGAAAAAGTGAGTTGAAGTATGGAAACCGCGCGAATTTTAATAAATGACCAAGCTCATCATGTGCAGCTCAATAGCTCGCTATCGACAATCATTGAGCAACTTTCATTGCCCGCGTTAGGGTGCGTATTTGCCATTAACAATACGGTGATACCACGTAGCGAGTGGTCGAGTACACACCTAAATGACGGTGATGCTATCTCACTTTTTCAAGCCATCGCAGGAGGGTAATTGGATGCTGACGATTGCGAATAAAACATTTCAGTCACGCCTGTTTACAGGTACGGGCAAGTTTGCCAACAGTCGAGTTATGGCCGATTCAATTAAAGCGTCGGGCTCTCAACTGTCAACGATGGCACTCAAACGTGTCGACGTGAATAACCAGCAGGACGACATTCTCAAGCCGATTATCGATATGGGTGTGGACTTGCTGCCGAATACATCCGGTGCCAAAAATGCTAAGGACGCCATTTTTGCCGCTCATTTGGCACGTGAAGCACTTGGAACCAATTGGCTTAAATTGGAAATTCACCCTGATCCAAAATATCTGATGCCAGACCCAATTGAGACTTTAGCTGCAGCAGAGCAGTTGGTGAAAGATGGCTTTGTCGTTTTGCCATACTGCCATGCGGATCCGGTCTTATGTAAGCGTTTGGAAGAAGTCGGTTGCGCAGCGGTCATGCCGCTCGGTGCACCAATTGGATCGAACAAAGGGATCGCGTCTCACGATTTTATTGAGATCATTATTGACCAGGCAAAAGTTCCGGTCATCGTTGATGCAGGAATCGGTGCACCTTCTCATGCCGCAAGAGCGATGGAGATGGGGGCTGATGCGGTACTCGTTAATACGGCCATTGCGGCTGCGGCAGATCCTATGGCCATGGCGACGGCGTTCAAACTGGCGGTGGATGCGGGTAGAACGGCTTATGAAGCTGGCTTGGCGGGTAAGGTTTCACACGCCGTTGCATCCAGCCCGTTGACTTCGTTTCTTGATAACTGAGGTGAGAGGTGAACATGAGTTTCGTCGAACACTTTAAACAGTTGAACTGGGATGACGTGTCTATCTCAATCAACAGCAAAACGGTCGCGGATGTCGAGCGCGCGTTGAGTAAGCCAAAACGTGATTTGGAAGACTTCAAAGCGCTGATCTCTCCGGCGGCTGAAGGTTATCTTGAGCAAATGGCACAGTTGTCGTTTACTCTGACGCGTAAGCGATTTGGCAATACCATGTCGCTTTATATTCCTTTGTACTTGTCTAACCTATGTGCCAATGCGTGTACGTACTGTGGCTTTTCGATGGAAAACCGCATTAAGCGCAGAACGCTCAGCCAACAAGAGATCGATGCCGAGATTGACGCTATCAAACAAATGAAGTTTGATAGCGTACTATTGGTCACTGGTGAACACGAAACCAAAGTAGGGATGAACTACTTTCGTAAGGTGCTACCGCAGATCAAACAGCGCTTCAATTATCTTGCGATGGAAGTTCAACCGCTTAAGCAAGAAGAGTATGTAGAGCTTAAAAGTTTAGGCTTAGACGCGGTGATGGTTTATCAAGAAACATATCATCCGTCGACGTACGCGCAACATCATTTACGCGGCAATAAGATGGATTTTGAGTTTCGCCTTGAAACCCCCGATCGGTTAGCAAAAGCTGGGATAGATAAGATTGGTATCGGTGCGTTAATAGGGTTAGAGGACTGGCGTACAGACTGCTTCTTTACTGCTGCACATCTAGATTACTTAGAGCGCACCTACTGGCAAACTCGTTACTCGATTTCGTTTCCGCGTTTACGACCGTGCGCAGGCGCGTTGCAACCCAAATCAGTGATGAGTGACAAGCAACTGGTCCAACTGATTTGTGCCTACCGATTACTTAACCCTGAAGTTGAGCTGTCTCTCTCAACACGAGAATCACCTGAGTTTCGTGATAACGTACTGCCACTTGGAATTACTTCTATGTCGGCGGCATCCAAAACCCAGCCGGGTGGCTATGCCAACGACGACGTTGAACTGGAACAGTTTGAGATCAGTGACGAACGAAGTGCTGCATCGGTTGAATTGATGATTCGTTCAAGAGGGTTCGATCCGGTATGGCGAGATTGGCACTCGGCATACTCCGGATAATGAGTGTTTCACGTGAAACATAAAAAAGGGATTGATGTACTCATCAATCCCTTTTGTGTATCTAAAACTCAGGTAGTCTTAGTGATGGACTAGCGGTTGCGTTGCTGCTCGTAGCCAGTCTTTGACTTCACCTTCGACTAATGGGCTGATGTCGTCCCATACTTTTTGATGGTAGTCGTTCAACCATGCTAATTCAGGGCGAGTAAGCATATCGACATTGATGTTACGTGCATCGATAGGGCAACGTGTGAGAGACTCAAACGCCAATACAGGGAAGTCTCCTTGGGTTGCTTGCTCAACCACAAGTTCAAGGTTTTCAATACGGATACCAAATGCATCAGCACGGTAGTAACCAGGCTCGTTAGATAACACCATGCCTTCAACCAATGGTACATCGATTTGGCGCTTTGAAATGCTCGCAGGTCCTTCGTGAACACTTAAGAAATGACCGACACCGTGGCCTGTGCCATGGTCGTAATCGTAACCTTCTGCCCATAAGTGTTGACGAGCCAGTGTATCGATTTGATAACCGCGAGTGCCTTTCGGGAAGCGTGCGCGAGCTACGCCGATATGACCTTTTAGTGCTAAGGTAAACTGTTTCATCATTTCGTCACTCGGTTGGCCAATAGCGATAGTACGCGTGATATCGGTGGTCCCATCAAGGTACTGACCGCCAGAGTCCACCAAGTAAAGCGTGTTCATTTCTAACTGACCGGGTGTCGGCTGGTTTTCGTGATTGTAGTGACACATCGCTGCGTTGCTTCCCGCGGCTGAGATAGTATCAAAGCTTAAGTCCATTAACGTCGGATCTTGTTTGCGGAAGCTCTCTAACTTATCTGAGAGGGTGGCTTCGTCGTGCAGTCGATGATTTGCTACTTCGCTATCCAACCAGCATAGGAACTTGCTCATCGCCACACCATCGCGGATGTGACATGCTTTCATCCCGGCAATTTCAACTGCGTTTTTCGCGGCTTTTGGCATCAAGCAAGGGTCGGCAGAGTTAATCACAGTGGCGCCTGCATTTTGCAGCACGAGCTTAAACCAAGCGTTGCTGATTGCAGGATCAACTAAAACGCTTTTGCCAGTTAATGCTTCTAAACGAGTTTGTAGTTGCTTCGGTGCGAAGACAGATAACCCAGAACCTACGTGAGCCTCAAACTCGGCAGGTAAGCGTGCTGGGTCAAGGAAAAACTCCACACTTGCATCGCTGTGTAGGATCGCGTGCGATAGTAATACTGGTAAGCGCGAAACATCCAAACCTCGGATATTAAGCAGCCAACAGATGGAATCGAGCGCGGTAATGACAGCGCTGTCTGCGCCAGCTTGTTGAATCAGCTTAGCGATTTGTTGGCGTTTGCTTTCACTCGATTGGCCGACAGATTCAGTCGGCATTAAGCGAACATCTGATACCACAGGTGCCGGACGGTCATGCCAAATCTGATCAATTGGGTTAGCATCAAGTACTTTGAGTTCGATAGAACCAGCCAGCTTGCTTTGTGCTGCGTTGAGCCAAGCTGCACTGTGCATGCGTGGGTCTATCGCTAGATTTGAACCAGAAGCCAAATTCTGTGTAATCCAATCTAAAGCTGGCTCTTCAATTAAGTGGCGGTATTCAAATAACTCGGCAGGTACCTGTTTGGTTACTTGAACGGTATAACGACCGTCAACAAAGATCGCTGCTTTATCTTGCGTAACCACCGCAGCACCTGCAGACCCAGTAAAACCAGTCAACCAGTGCAAACGTTCATTGTGTGCAGGTACGTATTCGCCAAGGTATTCGTCCTCATGTGGGACGAGTAAAGCATCGATGTTGTTCTGAGCAAGCCATTCCCTAATGGCTATCAGTCTTTGTTCTGTCGTAGTTAGCATCTGTTAATCCTTCAATAGGTGTAGGGCGTCCATTCTGTAATGCGGACGATGGAGATAAGCTACTCTTTTTAGTCTATGGCTGCAAATTATCTCAAGAGGGTGGTTTTTTCAGTAATCATCTGCCTTATCCAAGATAGTGCAGGATCATTCTCTCTATCTCTATGCCAAAACAGAGTATATGCCATCGGTGGGAACTTAATGGGTAACGGCAGTACCGCTAACCCGAGTTGCTCTGATGCCAACTCGACAAAATGGCTGGGTGCGGTAAAGATAAAGTCCGTGTAGGAACATAAGCTCGCTGCGCTGTTAAAGTCAGGAACGGTGATCGCGATATCACGTTCATGCCCGTTGTCGGCCAATCGATAATCGAGCAGCCAGCGGTCGTTGCCATCGCAGCGTACTTGAACGTGTCGGTAAGAGAGGTAGCTCGATAAATCCCAAGGTTTGGTAAGCGCGGGATGGTCACTTCGCACCAAGCATTTTTGCGTATCGCGATAGATTTCCTGCTCGCAGATATCATTGGGTGGCAATAAGGTCAGCTTGGCGTCGTTGATGTCGATATCTTTACCTGTCAGCCCGAGATCGAGCTCGCCACGTTGCAGCATTTTAAAAGTGTTGTCTGTCCACGAATGTGTACTGATGGTGACCCCTGGTGCTTGCTGAAATATAGCGGGTAAGAAGTGAGGTAGTATCAGCGGATAAACACTTTCAACGGTGGCCATTTGAAAGCGATAGCTGCTGGTTTGTGGCGAGAACGTTTCCGGCTGGGTAATTTGCTCAAGTTGATTGATCAATATGTCGAGCTTGGGCTTTAGGAATAGTGCCTTTGGTGTTGGTGTTAAACCGTGCGAATGACGGACAAAAAGAGGGTCATCAAACTGAGTGCGAAGTTTAGCAAGGTTTTTACTCACTGCAGATTGGCTTAAGCACAAACGGTGGGCGGTACGCGTGACGTTCAGTTCTTCCAAAAGCACTTTTAAGCAAACGAGCAGGTTGATATCGACTCTGACCAGCTTTTCGAGATTCATGTGAGTTTCCTATATGGAATATCTTTAATGATGAATAATCATTGGTTGGCATATCTAAATGTATCCTACAATACGCATAATTTCATTCGTTATTGTGGAGACATCAGTGCAAACCCCTCAACCAGCCGCGCATGGCAGAACTCAACTTGTTCTGCTGACATTATTGGTGCTATTCAGCCCACTTGCCATTGATATCTATCTACCGGCATTACCGCTGATCTCGGCTGCGTTTCACGTGGAACACGCACTGGCACAAGATACGATTACATGGTTCTTGTTCGCGATGGGTGTCGGCCAATTATTTGCCGGTCCTTTGGCGGACAAATACGGACGTCGAACTGTTGCATTGGGTGGTATCACCATCTACGCGTTGAGTGCTTTATTGGCGTGGAGTGCTCAAAACATCGAGTGGTTGTTGATATCACGTTTGCTACAAGGCTTAGGTGCGTGCGCGACATCGGTAGCAGCCTTTGCAACAGTTCGCGATATTTTCGGTCCGCAGAAAAGCGGCAAGATGATCAGTTACCTAAATGGTGCGATTTGTTTTATCCCGGCACTAGCACCAATACTAGGCAGCTGGTTGACTCAGCAATTTGATTGGCGAGCAAACTTCAGTTTCCTTGCTGGCTTTGCGAGCATCTCACTGGTAGCCATGGTTGTATTCATGAAAGAAACTAACCCAGCGCCAAGTACAGAGCCAGTATTCCGCCCAAGCCGTTATATGGCTGTGCTGAAAACACCATCTTTTGTATTCCACGCTTCGCTTTGTCTATTGGCGATGGCTGTGATTCTCGCTTACGTTACATCGGCTCCTGTGGTGCTGATGGAAAACTACGGCCTGACGATGAATGAGTTCAGCATGTGGTTTGGCGTTAACGCAATCGTCAATATCATCGCTTGCATGCTGGCGCCTAAACTGATGGATAAGTACGGTACTCACGCTACGCTTGTGATCGGTATTGTCACTTTGGCGTTGGGTGGCATCGTGATGTTGTTACTCGCTCAGGAGCAAACAGCTTTGGCATTTATGACCCCAATTTTCTTGTCGTCGGTGGGCTTTGCGCTGATTTTGGGTGCAGCGGCTGGCAAAGCGTTAGCCCCATTTGGTGACAAAGCGGGGACAGCGGCGGCATTGCTAGGCTTGTTCCAAATGAGCGGTTCAGGATTGTTAGTGGGTACTGTGCAACGTTTTGGGATGGAGCCGCAAACCATGATTGCGACACATATGCTTATCGTCGTACCAGGTCTACTGATTTTGATGAGTAAGAGCGGCAGAAGTTGGCACAGCGCGACGGTTCATTAACGAGTTATTTACTTTGAAGCGTGCGGAAAACGATGTATATTTGAGCTCCTTTCCTTAAAAAATTATGGATCAAAAACAAAGATGTCGATGACAACTTATGAGATGGCTCGTGTCCTGGAACAACTAGAAGAATCTCCAGAAAAGATTATGTTTGGCAAACTGCTTAACGAGCTTGGCAACCAGAGTGGCGAGCGTATCCGCAGTGCGGCGAAGCAAGTGCCATTGCATATGTTGCGTGACATTGTTTACCAGTTCCAACAAGTGATTGAAGATCGCAAAGGGGAGCAGGTAGAGCTAATGGCACAAGCCATTACAGAGCAAGGCATTTCAGCAGAAGAGCTGAAACAGTACCTCGAATCTCGTTAATAAAAAGACTCGCAATGGCGAGTCTTTTTATTATGGGTTTACATTGCGGTTGATTGGGTTTTGCAGCGAGATAAGCGTCTCCGTCGATTGCACTTCATCAATCGCCTGCAACTTATCAATCAACACGTATTGAAGTTCTTCAATCGAGCGACACATCAGTTTGACGAAGATATTGTATGCACCTGTCGTGTAATACGCTTCAACCACTTCTTCTAATGCGTTGAGTTTCTCAAGAGCTGAGTGATAATCGCGCGCAGCGTTTAAGTTGATGCCAATAAAACAACACACGTCGTAACCGAGCTTTTTGGTATCAACGATCACTTCCGTGCCTTGGATAATATCGGCCGCTTTCATTTTTTCGATCCTAACGTGAATGGTCGCAGGGCTGACATCAAACTGCTTAGCCATTTCCGCGTAAGGTGTGCGCGCGTCTTCCATCAATGTTTTGAGTATGGCGCGATCCAAATCGTCCATTTTTGTATTGTGCGCGTACATAGTGATCTCCTGTTACCGCTACGCCGGATGAGTGTGGTTCTATTTTAGTGCCGTTTTGGTGCAAGACACCAGTCGATAATCCGCGGTGGCAGCTAAGAAGTTAGTACCACTTAGCAAAATCCATTACACTTGCGCTTGTTAAACTACCATTTTCGGAGCCCATCGTGCAGTTACAACTTATTTGTGAAGAGCCAAGTCAACATGAACAGTTAGAGAGTATTGCTCAGCGCTGGGGATTAGAGCATAGCCCTGATAGTGAGTTCGCGTTGGTGTTGACGGCTGAACGGTTGGAATTGCGAAAACTGGACGAACCCAAGTTAGGTGCGATTTACGTTGATTTGATCGGTGGTGCAGTTGGTCATCGACGCAAATTTGGTGGTGGTAAAGGGCAGGCGATTGCTAAAGCGGCCGGCCTCAACAAAGGCGCAACTCCTACGGTTCTTGACGGTACGGCGGGTTTAGGGCGAGACGCATTTGTCCTTGCATCACTTGGCTGCAAAGTACAAATGGTTGAACGCCATCCAGTGGTTGCGGCGTTACTTGATGATGGATTACAACGGGCAAAACAAGACCCTGAAATTGGTAGTTGGGTAGGTGAGCGTATGTCGTTGATTCACGCCTCAAGCCACACAGCCTTGGATGACTTAGCTCAAGACGAAAGCTTTTCTAAACCAGATGTGGTGTATCTAGACCCAATGTACCCACATCCAGAAAATAAAAAGAAAAGCGCGTTGGTCAAAAAAGAAATGCGCGTGTTCCAGTCTTTGGTCGGCGCAGATTTAGATGCAGATAACTTGCTGCAACCCGCGTTAGCACTGGCGACGAAACGGGTTGTGGTGAAAAGACCCGATTATGCTCATTGGCTCGCGGAACAAAAGCCGACGATGGCGATTGAAACCAAAAAGAATCGCTTTGATGTTTATGTTAAAGCATCAATGACTTAATTATCTCTGCTGTAATCTGAACGCACGAAAGCCTTGCGTAACCTCGCGAGAGAGAGTATATCTTACTAAGAATTATTCGTATTCTTGTGTGGGGTAAGGCATGTCTAAGCGACTGTGTAAAATGAGCCGTAAACAAATCGCAGATAATCTGGGTGAGATCCATCGTTTGGTGGTAGAGCCTAAGTTTGTTTGCCGCTCTTGTGTGCGCTCATCGGCTTCCAAAGGTTCATTGTGCAAGCCTGCAGCCATTCCTCCTCAAGTGTGTCAAACCGCCCCTGTTGAACAGCAGAGAGCGTGTGGCTTGCTTGCCGAAGCGTTACCAGCGCCGATTGAATCTTCAATCAATAATCACAGCGAGCACAAAGCACAAGCGGTGCGCCGTGTGATCGAGCGAGTGAAAGAGAAATCGACGCGCAACCAAGTAGACCACACAATTCACGAAGTGTCCGTCATCCCAGCAGCTCCGTCGCTGGACTTGTCGGATAAAAAGGCGCTGAAGAAAGCCAAGAAGGCATTGAAGAAGCAGTATAAACAGCAGAAAAAGCTATTTAAGCTCGCTAAGAAACAACACAAATTATTGAAGCGCCAACGCAAACTCGAGGCTCAAGTCAGCGAAAATCAAGCTCTGGTGAATGTAATTCCGAGTTTGCTCGAGGTACAGAGCGAGCCACAGGTGCATTAAGGACATAAAAAAACGCTCTCCAATCGGAGAGCGTTTTTTGTTCAGTTCGCAGTGCGATAGCTTTGTTCGACTTTGCGCTTAACCCAGGTTTCATTGACCCACAATGAGAACATGATAATGGCACCGCCGATGGCTAAACGTAGCAAGTCCACGTCGCGGTTCCAGATCACGATGTTGACGATAAGGCCCGCTGGGACTAACGCGTTATTCATTACCGCCAATGCGCCTGCATTAACCATCGTCGCGCCTTTGTTCCAAGCAAAGTAACCCAGACCTGAAGCAATCAACCCGAGATAAATCAGGATTCCCCATTGCGTGCTGGTGGTTGGCATTTTTTCTAAGTTACCCATCAGTGCAAAAGCAACCAATGCCACACATAAAGCACCAAGATAGAAGTAGCCAAAGATAGTGTGTTGAGGAAGGTCGAGAGGCTTTTTCTCCATCAGATATTTATACCCGACTTGGCCAATCGCAAAACAAATGTTCGCGCCTTGTACGACTAAGAAACCGATGACAAAGTTTTCGTTAATACCCGCGAACTTAATGAAAGCTGCGCCGGCAACGGCAATCGCTGCTGTCAGTAGATACCAAGGTGAGAAGCGACCCTTCAAAAAGTCATAAATCAAAGTGACGTAGATCGGCGTGAACACGGTAAAGAGTAGAACTTCTGGTACCGAGAGCAATAAGAACGACTGATAGTAAAAGCAGTACATCAGACCAAGCTGAAAACCGCCAATAACCATCATTTTGGCGATCAAAGACTTTTCAACGCCTTTGAATTTTAAGAAAGGAATAAACACTAGGCTGGCTAATGCCACGCGCATTAACACAGAAAACCATGAATCAACCTGACCAGCGAGGTAAACGCCGATCAAGCTGAACGAGAACGCCCATAATAGGGTGACTGCAGAGAGATAAGCCATGATTAATACTCATTATCAATAATTGCTCTGCAGTCTATACGAAAACTGTCTAACTATCAGTCTTTAAGTGGCACGACCAATAGGTCAACCGGGGTACAGTTAATCAGTTGACGAGTGGAAGAGAGTAGCTTGCTCCAGAAATCCTGATGATGACCACACACCACTAGGTCAAAGTTGAACTCCTGAATGGTTTCACACAGCTCGTTACCCAAGTCGCCGCTACCCACCAAAGTATGTTTGATCGGGAAATTTGCATGGTCTGCAAAGTCTTGTAACTGCTTTTGCGATGCTTGAATCGCTTGGTGCTGCGTTTCGGCAAGGTTGATATCAATTAAACCGGTATACAGTTCGGCATAGTTAACATCGATATGAACGAACGACACTTCGGCGCCAAGAGGTTTCGCTAGAGACACCGCTTTATCGATCAAAAGTTTACTGTCTTCAGAGAGATCGACGGCAACCAAAATATGTTGATAACTCATAGTGCTATCTCCTTTTAGGTGATTAATTAAAGATTAGCACCAAGGTTGGATAATTTATGCCGTAATGATCTCAGATCCACATTCACCCGACAAAGTGTTATGGTGGAAGACATGATATAGTCAGTTAAAGTTCATAGACTTAGTAGGAGTGGCAAATGCTTTCTCAAGCAATGGTTGATCAATTGAATGAGCAAATTAATCTCGAATTTTTCTCATCCAATCTATACTTACAAATGAGTGCTTGGTGTGAAGATAAAGGTTTTGAAGGTGCAGCCGAATTTTTACGTGTGCATGCCGTAGAGGAAATGGAGCACATGCAACGTCTGTTCACCTACGTGAGCGAAACTGGGGCGATGCCGATTCTAGGTGCGATTGAAGCGCCAAAACACGAATTTGCAAGCTTGGGTGAAGTGTTCCGCGAAACGTATGAGCATGAGCAAATGATTACTGCAAAAATCAATAAGCTCGCTCATCTGGCGTTTACCTCCCAAGATTACTCAACTTTCAACTTCTTGCAGTGGTACGTAGCTGAACAGCACGAGGAAGAGAAGTTATTTAAAGGGATTTTAGACAAGCTAGACTTAGTGGGTGAAGACGGCAAAGCGCTGTTCTTTATCGACAAAGACTTAGCGGCTCTAGCAAAAGAAGGTTCATCTTCGATTATGGATGCCCCTGCTGAATAAACTTCAGCGAAAGACTCTGTAAAGATCGTCTTTTTCTTCTGGGCATCATATCCGAAGATGTAAGGGGGAAAAGATGATCACTGTCGATACCATTCTATTCGCGCTAATGTTGGTTACCATTATTAATATGGTTAGATACCTAACTGCGCTGCGTTCTCTTATCTACATTATGCGTGAAGCTCACCCTTTGCTTTACCAGCAAGTGGATGGCAATGGTTTCTTTACCACGCATGGTAACGTCACCAAGCAAGTGAGACTTTTCCACTACCTTAAGAGCAAAGAGTATCACCACCACCATGATGAAGTGTTCACTGGTAAATGTGAGCGAGTAAGAGAGCTGTTTATTCTCTCTACGTCACTGCTTGGCGTGACCTTATTTGCCGCGTTAATTCTCTAACTGGTGAATTGGCAATCAGTTCGATTGCCGCTAGAATAGCGACCTAATTTGCAAAGGATGTGCGTTTAGCACATCCTTTTTTATTGTTTAGTGGTTTAGTTTGAGTGGTTGTCATGGCAGAGAAATTTGACGTTGTCATTATCGGAGCAGGTGCCGCAGGGTTAATGTGCGCTGCAGAAGCAGGTAAGCGTGGACGTAAAGTGCTGGTGCTGGACCATGCAAAAAAACCAGGTCGCAAAATTCTGATCTCTGGCGGCGGTCGTTGTAACTTCACCAACTACGACGTAACAGCCAAAAACTACCTGTGTAGCAACCCTCACTTCGTTAAATCGGCGTTGGCTCAGTACACCAACTGGGACTTTATCTCGATGATCTATAAGCACGGGATAGAGTTTGAAGAACGCGACCACGGACAGCTTTTCTGTGTCGGTGATTGTGACGCAAAAGACATCGTCAAAATGCTAATGGCCGAGTGTGACTTACCGACCGTTGAGCAGCGTTACAAGCAAGATATCCATCATATCGAAAAGAGTGAGAACGGCTTTGTCTTGCACGCCAACACCGATGTGATTGAGTGTCAATCGCTGGTGGTGGCAACTGGTGGTCTTTCGATGCCAAAACTAGGCGCGACGCCATTTGGCTATAAAATTGCCGAACAGTTTGGTTTACCTGTACTGCCAACCACTGCGGGCTTGGTGCCGTTTACGCTACACAAAGAAGATAAAGAAGACTTCGCCGAGTTATCGGGTATCGCGATCCCCGTTGAGATCAAAGCAGAAAACAATAAGGTGTTTAAAGAAGCGCTGCTGTTTACCCACCGTGGTTTGTCGGGCCCTTCGGTTCTGCAAATCTCGTCATACTGGAAGCCGGGTGAGAAAGTAAACATCAACCTCGTGCCAGAAGTGGACGTTGATGAACTATTGGCACGCTCGCTAGAAAAGCATCCGAACCAGAGCTTAAAAAATACCTTATCTAAAGTGCTACCTAAGCGCTTAGTGGAAGTACTGATTGAACGTAAAGTGCTGGAAGATAAACCACTTAAGCAATTTGGCCCTAAGCAACTTAAAGCGGTGACTGAAGTGCTCGAAAACTGGCATATCGCTCCTAACGGCACTGAAGGTTACCGAACCGCAGAAGTGACGCTTGGCGGTGTGGATACTGACCACTTGTCGTCAAAAACGATGGAGTGCAAGAACGTTAAAGGTCTGTACTTCATTGGTGAAGTGATGGACGTCACTGGTTGGCTAGGTGGCTACAACTTCCAGTGGTGCTGGAGTTCCGGTTTCGTTGCCGGGCAGTGGGTTTAGTTCCAATCACAAAAATGCTCAGCCGTGCTGGCTGAGCATGTCATAACGCTTGTCTCTCAGTCGTTTAGTGATGAACAACGCTGAGTTATTCTTGCGGAATGTCTCGTACTAATCTCAACATACCGCTCGTTCTGCGCATTTGGTTTAGCAGTGAACCCCATCCCCTAAAGTTTACCGTGTAGTAGTGTATATAATTGCTATCTAGCATGGCGGTATCTGAGGTGACCGTGATATTTTGGTATATCTCTCCCTTTTGCCTCGCGTAGATTGCCGTGTGATAACCGATCATTGTTTCGTCTGTCGAATACGGCGTATTACTCAAAGCCTCAATTTCTTGCTGAGAGACGTTAATATCGTAACTGAATACGGGATAGTTACCTGGTACGCACTGGTCGTTATAAATACCTACCAACTCTTTGACGCTTGGCAACCGCCAACGATGTTCGATCGAGCCGAGCTGTTGATTCGCACTCTCCACCGCATCCATAGTGACTTGGCGAATATTGGCGTAGAAACTGTCATCGCTTAGTTCATACGGTACGGTAGGGACCTCTAGACATGCATCTTGCAGGCTATCGTATGTTTGACCAACAAAGCAGTAGCTCCATTGCAAGCCAGTTGTGGCGTCATTTACCACTTTATAATCACCAATATCAGTTGAAATGACGTCATGAGAAAAGCGATTATTGGGGTTGAGGTCGGTGTTGGCTCCGCACTGCAATTCTAGCTCTGCTGCGTATGCAGATGAGATAAACATCATCAGGCTTAAACTTAAATATTTCACGCTAGATTCCTTGTTACTGTTTGATATAAAAGCCATCACTGACCAAAACGAGCGAGTTAGAAAGTCCCGCGCTTTTGTAGTAAGTACCGAAATTTACGGCGTTTAATACAAGGTTGTGTGTGCTATCTAAGCTCTTTTCAGCTAACCACATAGTTTGCAGGTGCGGGAAGTATTGGCTATCAACGTTCGCGGGCAAATTTCTGCCGAAAGTACGTAGATTACCGAAATTGAGTATCGAGACTGATTCTTGCAAAGTAGGTAAGCGCCAGTTACTTAACCCACAGCGTTTTTCTTGATTGTACCAATCGATTTGATTACTGACCGTACACTGATTAGGGTCAGTAGAGACTTTGTCAGTACCGTGCTCTGTACATGTACCACTGAATATAGTCGCGTCTTCCACTGGCTTGATGAGGAACTGGTTATCGCTGTCGTATACAGAATATGGGTCATCTTCCTTACGGCGGTACTTTATTTCCCAAACAAGTCCGCTATGTGCATTCAACACACAAGCAAAAGGCTGAGTGTTGTAACTCAAATCCTGACGAGCAAGTGGTTTTCCTTGTTGGTCGAGCTTAACGTAACGAGCACCAAGCAAGCCATCCTCGCTGTTGTTTTCGGCTTTTCCCGTAAGTGGGTCACAGGCAAAACTATTGTCTCTACCACGGGTGCTGTCGTCCCCGGCTAGACCTTTTGTTATCCTTGAATCGGCAATATGAATTCGGCGCGGAGAGTAGGTCATTTGTGCGCTAGCGCTACCCACATTACTTTGCACGCGAAGGTAGTACTGTTTGTCTAGATCCAGACCAGTGATGGTCGCTCGCTGCTTTTCAGTTGGTAGCACATTTGGTGCGTAAGCAACCTGACTGAAGCTCTCCTCACCCCAAGCGAGGGTATAGCTGGACGCGCCCGGTTGAGAGTCCCAACCGATCGTCACCCAATGCCCCAAGCTGTCTTCACCTCTTCCTTCGATACGTAATCCTAGTAGTTGGTTCTCATCGACGAGTGATTGACAACTGGCATCCAGACCATTGACCGGATACACCGTTACCCAACCACCGGGTCTTACACCGCTTGGGAAGTAATATTGATCGGCTTCGGACTCAGCCAACAGAGCGGTCATTGCTTGGGTAATGTGTGAAATATTCACATCGATGTTCTCTATCAATACTTGGCCGATAGCGGATGTCGAAGCTATGCGGTTTAACAGTGTTTCTGCGCTAGGATAGGCGTTATTGTCACTGACTCGGTATTTGCTTAGGTCAATATTCAGTAGCGCGAGTAGGTCGTCGTATAGGTCGGCGCGCTCAGATAAATCGACCAATGAACTGAACAATTTTCCTTTCGCCTGTAATGCTAAAAATGCGGCCAATAGCTCCACTTGCTTACGCGGCATTTGGCTGTATTTCTCAATGATTTGTTCATTGGTTTGAGGAAGGGCGTAGGCAAGGCTGCCAGTCCTTGAAACGATGGACTTTAGTAACATCGCCGCTCGCGCGGTGCTGACATATCCAACATTCAGACGTTCAAACTCATCGTATTCAAGTATGTTATTACTGTTGCCTTGCAGTGTGTCCAATTTAGCGATTTCGCAGAATGACCCGAGCACTGAACGCAGTTCCACACCAGTTTTCTCATCACGAAGATGGATGGTCAGCGTATCCTGCATTTCATCGGCGGTGTACTCCGTGTACTCATAAGCATTTTTATCTAAAGTACCTGGGGCGCAGCGCGAATAGAAGTTATCGATATCGCGCAAAGCAATAGTGGTAATAAAGCTACTTTCACCGCTTAAATCTAAACGGTGCTGACGCTGTCCATTGTTAGTGATTAAATTCACTGGCTGGTGGCGTCGTGGGTAACGACTAGAGTCGTAGTCTGAAATGCGACGACTACCTAAAATAATACTCAGTGACACTTGCTCTAGTTCTTTTGGAAAACGACCACTGATTTTAAGTTGACGCTCCGGAGCAATCGCCAAAATCGAGGATTTTAAAGGATGGTTATAGTTTGCCATCACTAATTCGTTCACCCGCCATTGATAGCGATAAGATTTTTGCAGCTGCGCAGAAATGGAATTTTCTAACTCATTGTATATGATGGGTTTTTCGTTGGTTGGTAATATTTCTTTTTCATAGTGTTGCCATAACGTATAAGACGGCGTAGTTTTGGCTTTCGCTAGGATTTTAGTGCCAATTTGTTCTAACGAGAGACCTGCTCTCGACCACTGCATTGGCTTAATCGTAAATACGTAATCGGCATAGCCATTGTCTTCCACTCCTTGTTGATAAGCCTGATATGCGTTACGCATCTGTTCGGCACTAAACGATAATCTCGCTTTTTCACCGTTCGTGCGGTCAAAAACACCTAACATATCAAGCGTATCAGATTCTATTTCTATACTGTAACTGCCTGCAAATTGTGTGGCTTGCTGTTGGTCTGGATTGAGTAACGCAATTTGCTCATTAAGAGCCGTTTTTTGCTCTCCTCCTATGGTTAGTTTTATATCACTCTGCTTGCTAAGCATCTGGTACAGCACGGCTAACTCAATCACCAAGCGTTGGTTGTAGATGAGTTTTCCATGAACCGCATAGGTCTGAGCAACACTCAGGTTAAATTGGTTGTTTGTTGTTGGTCGATTGCTATCGCGGATGAATAATGTACGAAGCTGGGCGGTATTTAACTCGATAACACGCTGCTCTTGCGGCGTGCTCAACGGGCCATTAATGGCAGCCCATTGTTCAGCGGTTAGCTCTAAAGCATAGGTGCCGTAAAAACGACCAGATTGGCTAGATACATGATTTCTGATGTCTTGCTTTTGACTGTCACTCAGTTCTACCAGCGTTGACTTACTGTTATCAGACAGATAACGACGGACAGCTTCACTCTTTTCTGCATACGGTAGGTTGCCGTAATGACTGAGCTCACTTTTCAGCAAATGTTTGGCGACGGTATTAAATGCGATCGTCACCGGGTCGAGCGAGATGGTCGGTAGCTCCGCTTGATCGATGTAACCATCATCGTTGCTGTCCATCTTCAAAATATTGGTCAGCGTATCCAACTCAGTATGAAAATACGAGGCAGATTGAGCATCGACGCTGGCATTAGAGAAGGCGCGTGCTGAGTTTGCACTTGCTGAAACTAATTTACTCCCTTCCACCGTCACGATTTGGTCCAACGGCCATTGCGACAACTGAAATGTGTATTCAAACCTTCCTTCTGCCACCGTACTTTGCCATTGTTCGCAAACTTGCCCCGAACAGACTTTAAACGCGTACGTATCGGTTTCTTGGCTGCCCGCGACAGGGCCTGAAATAGTTAATGTCGACCGGTTGGTGGGTAGTATTGGAGGGGTGATGTTACCGCCACTTCCGGGTTGGGTGGACGGTGGGACTGGAGTTCCCGTACTGGTACCTGAATCTGAAGTTGTACTGCTACCAGAGTCGTTATCGACATCAGGAGTGGTTGGGGCTGATCCCGACGGTCGATCACTACAACCGCTGATCACCAGCACGATTGCCGCAGACAAAACAAGCTGTCTAAAGAGCATGAATATTCCTTTACACAAAAATCAAAGCAAACAAGAAATAACGTATAGGTGCAATAAGGTGCTTATTGTTTAAACCGTTAATCGTTCGTTATTTCGCGAAATGAAAGAGGTTAATACTGTTTGTAAGCATTTATACGATCGATATGTTTACATATGATCAATAAATTGGCATTTATTATATAAATGAGATTGATTTTTACAATGGTATTGATAATAATTCTCACATCAAAAGAAAAATGAATATTTTTTATAAAGGAATTAATTGAATGAATGGTTTTTTGTCTTTGATTGAGCGCTATATGCATGATGAAGAAGGAGCGACAGCGATTGAATATGGCATTCTCGCGGCTGGATTAGCTGCTGGGATATTAGCGATATTTGGCTCTGATGGCTTATTTATCAGTGCTTTAAAGGAAAAATTTCAAACAATCATTGATGGTATGAACATGGGTTCGGGTGGCGAGTAACTCTTATTTTTTGTTGCAAATTATAACGGTAGTCTTGTTGCTTGCTATTGCATTTAGTGATGTGTCTCAGCGTAAGGTTCCGAATATATTTTTGCTTTTGTTATTAATCGTTTGCGCCACTGTTACGCCTTTTTCTCTTCACTCACTTATAGCCGGAATCACGATAGTGGTCTTTGGGATAGTGGCTTTCCACTACCGTTGGTTGGGGGCTGGAGACAGTAAGTTGTTGGCAGTATGCGCTTACGCCTCTTTGGAACAATGGTATTGGTTGCTATTAAAAACAGCGTTGTTAGGCGGAGTATTAAGCGTCGCGTATTGGCTGTTTAACTACTTCGCGCTAAGGGGAGTGATTGCGGCAAAACCGCAAACTACCGTGCCCTACGCTGTCGCGATATGCATCGCCGCAACCACCACTATTCACTATATGTAGTTTATACCCATCATGAAAAAGTTAATTTTTGTGCTGCTCGGAGGAGCGACCTTGGTCGCGATGCTGGTGGTGGCATGGCTGAGTACAACTCCAGCCCAACCAGATAAACCCGCTGAAGTGGCAGTAGAAGAGAAAGCCGTCGTACCGAGAATCTTAGTCGCGAAATACGCCATCCAAGCGGGTGCCTTACTAAGGGCAGAAGATTTCCGTTGGGCACCAATGCCATCCGACAGTAATACGCAGCTTAACAACGTGTTTCTTGAAGGCTTTATTCAACCTGAAGTGCTTAAAGGCAGCTTATTAACCCGTAGCATTGCAGCCAATCAACCGCTTGCGGTCTCAGACATTATTCGCCCAGAGCAGAGTCAATACATGTCAGCGATGCTTTCGCCTGGTATGCGAGCTGTCACGCTGGAGATGAGCTTGGCGGGGATGAACTACGACTTACTAAGACCGGGCAATTACGTCGATGTCATCTTAACCAGTGAAAATGAGCATGCCTCAGCGAACGGTTTTGGCGAAGTCACCAAACGCGCAACCAGCGTGATTCTCGAAAACACACGTCTGCTCGCGATCAACAACACCCTGACCGATATTGTCAGTGGTCCCAAACGCCAAACTGACAGCGACGTATCGACATATTTGGGAGACACCTTTCCAGTTACTTTTGAGGTTACGCCAGAAGGAGCGCAACGTTTGTTGTTAGCAAAAACGCTGGGGGATTTGTCGCTGATCCTGCGCGGCGTTCAGCAGGAAGAACCGTCAATAACGACCTCAACCGTAGCCACTTTGTGGGATGAGCAATTGTCGGACAACCATCATCCGGATCGCAAACCTCAGCACACCATTCGTATTTTCAGCGGTGAAGATATTCGTACCCAAGAAAAGAGCACAACGAGATAAATCATGTCTTTGCTTCGAAATTTTATACTTTATGTATCGTTGGCTTTGTTTGCTTCACCGTGGGCGGTAGCAGCAAGCCAGACCTTGAATCTCACTATCAACCAAAACCGTCTGATCACGGTAGGCGATGATGTGAAAGATATTTTTGTTTCTGACCCTGAGTTGGTCGTGGTCCATGCACCTTCCAACCGTCATGTGATGGTGTCGGGTAAAGCGTTAGGCGAAACCGACATTCTGGTGCTTGGAGACAACGCCCGTACATTGGCGCACTACAAAATAGTGGTGGCTGCTGACCTGTCTGAGCTGGAGCGAGCAGTGCAACACGCGTTTCCCGATGCTCAAGTAACGTTTGTTCATAATAAAGGCGCGATCGTCGCGATGGGTGAAGTGGCCAATGCGCTTCAAGCACACGAGATCCTGAGTATGGCGTCAGGGTTTGCTAAAGGGCTGCAAGAGGTCGACGAGCAAACCTTAGCTGCACCGACGAGCGAAAGTGGCAGTAGCGGCGGTCGTGGTGAAGGTATGGCAAAACCGGGCGGTGGCATGGGTGTCTACCCATTGGTGGTTAACCAGCTTAAAACCGCAGGCAGCGCTCAAGTGAATATCTCGGTACGCATCGTCGAAATGGAACGTTCGACCAGTGAACAGCTCGGCTTGCGCTGGAGCTCAATCGGTAACATGCGTTGGGGTACATGGGACACGTTGCAGACGGCGTTGGGTGTGACCCCGGGTAATAAATTCCCTGCCAACACTCTGCCTGATGGCAACGGTCAGCATGGCTTGAACGTCATCATTGATGCTTTGGTTGAAGACAGTTTGGTCAACGTGTTGGCAGAACCTAACCTGACAGCAAAATCCGGTGAAGCGGCAACCTTTATGTCTGGTGGTGAGTTTCCTTTCCCTGTCGACAACAGTGACGACGGTGTGAGTATCGAGTTTAAACGCTTTGGTATTTCGTTAGAGCTAACCCCGACGGTGTTGAGTAACAAACAGATCAGTCTTACCGTCGCGCCAGAAGTCTCTACGTTGAGCCGCGAGCACAGCGTCTCTATTGCTGGTGTCGAAGTGCCTGGTATTGAAAGCCGCCGCGCAACGACAACGATTGAGCTAGCCGACGGCCAGAGCTTTGCGCTGGCGGGCCTGGTAAGAACTTATCAAGACCACAAAATCGAAGCGCTGCCGTTTCTTGGTGAAATTCCTTTCCTTGCGCCCTTGTTCAGTAGCAACAGTTTTAAGAACTCAGAAAGCGAGTTAGTCATCATCGCGACCGCTCACTTGGTTGAGCCAACCAGTGATCCGAGCGAATTGACTACGCCGCTAGACCGTTTCCGTCCTGCCAATCGATTTGAACGTCTGTTCCTACGCGATATGGGTGATGACCACGACGCCAGCCAACGTCTGTTTGGCAACTATGGATACAACTATTAAGGATGATGATGAAATTTGCGAAATTAGCTTTGAGCACATTGCCGCTTTTATTGGTGGTTGGTTGTCAGCGTCCGTACGAAACAGGCACGCATTCCACCTTTCATGACAAAACCTCATTTAAGACTACTGCAGCCCAAATCGAGCTGGACATGAAAAATATCCTGAGTCCGGTGAATAAGCGTGAAGAGCAAGGGCAGATTCGTCTCTCGTTACAAGGCGGTAATTTGGACCCACAAACCCAACAAAAACTGCGTACTCAGTTGAGTGATTACCTTCAGCTGCCGGTGGAGCTGACTTATCAGTCGGATAAGCAAAATCAGATCGCTGGTGAGCTGGAAGTGAAGTTGGTTCGAAATACCTGTCGCTACAACCGTCAGTCGTTACCTGTTTCGGCGCATGCTTGTCAGCAACTGCGTAATCAATATCTGAGTGTGGTCAACAAATCGGCATGGCATCACGGGGAAGAGTATCAAGAGTATAACAGCGCCCTGACAACTGGGGCGGTACAACGTTTGTTCAACAATCAGCTTAAATCGGCAGAAAGACAGCCGGTGACAGGAGAGTAAGTCGTGACGGAAAGAGTATTTAATGTTGTCGCGTTTGTTCTCGATAGCCATAGCCAACAAGTGCTTGAGCAGCTAAAAAGCGACTTGACCACACAAGACATTCAGGTGAACAAAGGCGATATCGAAGCGGCGAGGCTTTGGTGTGTCAAACAGGGCGCGCCTGACTTATTGATCGTTGATGGCGGTGATTGTCTGGGATTGGAAGCTTCGCTGCGTAAGCTGGCGGAGTACTGCCCACCGCAGATGAAGCTGATCGTCTTGGGTAAAAAACAAGAAGTTTCACTATACCGAAGCCTAATGTTTGCGGGGGTGAACGATTACCACACCACACCGTTAGATGCCGATGCGATTCGACTGAGCTTATTGCACCTGCAAGGGCACCAAGTGGCAAAACCATTGCGTCATGGGCGCGTGATTTGTGTGTTGGGAAGCACTGGTGGTTGCGGCGCGAGTACCATCGCAGCGAACTTGGGATACTTCTTAGCCGAGCAACAACATCAGTTTGTCGCCTTGGTGGATTTTGACCTGTTCCACAGTCAACACCCGATTCTATTGGGCGCCGATTACGACCCGCACTTAGAGAATATTATTGCCGACGCTGAACGTATCGACGAAACCTTGTTAGCGCACAGTAGCCAGCAACTCACCAAGCGTCTGCATCTGTTTTATGGTCAGGACAGCCAGCTGCCGCAAGACGACGTACAGCAACCCGCAGAAACAATCCAGGCGTTGGCGGAGCACTACGCGACGGTGATTGTCGACGTACCGAACCTTAATCACCCTGCGATGCCAGCGATCGTTGAGCAGGCTGACAACTGCATTTTTGTCACCGACTACAGCCTGAACAGCTTCCGTTATCTGGCCAAGCTGCGAGCCAATGCGCCGTTGAAACACCAGCGACAAATCTTGGTCGGCAACTTGTGCCGTCATGCCAAAGGCCGAGTGCCTAAGCAGGAAATCACCAAAGCGCTGGGATTGGAATTGAGCGTTGAACTGCCGTTTGATGCCAAAGCGTTCGATAAAGCGGAAAGAGAAGGCAAACCGCTGCTGGCGGAGCGTTCGAAATTCAGCAAGAAAATTCATCAACTAGGGCAAGTGCTGGGTGCCGCTTCGGCGGAGCAGAAAGGGTAAATCGATGTTTAAGCAAGATGTGTTAACCCACAAGAGCCGCAGCCACGAACTGTTGTCGATGACCGATGACGCCAAAAGTGCGTTTTACGAACTGGTCGACCCGTCGATCGCCGCGAACTTATCCCGTGATGAGCTACTGCCGCGAGTCAAAGACGCACTCAACGTCATTTCAGGGCGGAAAATGTTGCCCTATAACCGTCAGGAACTGGCGGTTTTAGGCTTGCAACTGGTCGATGAAATGGTCGGTATCGGCCCGATTCAACCCTTGCTCGAAGACCCAGACGTGTCTGATATCTTGGTCAATGGCCCTGAAACCATCTACGTTGAGCGACGCGGCAAGCTAGAAAAAACCGACATCCGCTTCCGCGACGCCAAACATGTGCTCAACGTTGCTCAGCGGATCGTTAACGCGATTGGTCGCCGAGTCGATGAGTCCAATCCGATGGTGGATGCTCGCCTAAAAGACGGCAGCCGCGTCAATGTGATCGCGCCGCCTCTGGCGCTGCATGGGACCTGCATCTCGATCCGTAAATTCCCCGCCAGCAAGTTGATGTTGTCGAATCTGGTCGATAACGACAGCCTGTCCCAGCAAATGGCGGAGTTTCTCGCGTTGGCGACCTACTGCCGCTGCAACATCTTGATTTCCGGTGGTACAGGCTCGGGTAAAACGACCTTGTTGAATGCGCTGAGTCGGCACATCAGCGAAGACGAACGTATTCTGACCATCGAAGACGCCGCTGAACTGTCCTTGGCGCAGCCACACTGGGTGCCGCTTGAGACCCGTAATGCCAGTACTGAAGGTAATGGGGAAGTGACGGTGCGCGATCTGGTGAAAAATGCACTGCGTATGCGTCCGGATCGAATCGTGTTAGGTGAGGTTCGTGGCGCAGAAGCATTCGATATGTTGCAAGCGATGAATACTGGTCACGACGGCTCGTTGTGCACCTTGCACGCCAACAATCCACAAGATGCGATTGTGCGCTTAACCAATATGCTGCAAATGGGCGGAGAACGTTTGTCCGACCACATTATTCGCAGCCAGATTGTTAGTGCGATTGATTTAGTGGTGCAACTTGAACGTATGCGCGACGGGCGTCGCCGGATCACCGCCATCAGTGAAGTGGTTGGCATAAATGGCGAGCAAATCGAACTTAGCCCGGTGTTCCGCTTTGAGCTGACTCGCGCTGAACAACAACATATCTACGGTCAATTTACCGCTCAATCTGTGTCCACAGCGTTGCTCGACAAAGCGGCCCATTTCGCCAAAGAAGAGGCGCTGCGCCAGTGCGTGGAGAAGTCTTCGTGAAACTACTGATCGTCTTGATTGTTTTCTGGTTGGTCGCAGGAGGGTTGATTTGGCTCGTCATCCAGCGCCAAGAGCAATGGCAATGTCAGCTTAAGCGCTACACCTTGTTGAACCTAGCGATCGATGCCGACCAACGTCAACCATTCTGGTGTCACTGGCTCTGGTATCAAAACCTGCAAACCTTTGTCAGCCCAGCCAAGTTAAAACAATGGCAGCTCGGGTTGGCGGCATCCATGGTACTGGCACCCACGGTGCTTTGTTTTAACGGTATGGACTGGTACGTGGCACTGCTGTTGAGTCTAAGTACGGCGTTATTAGTGGTGTGGTTTGCGTATCAACAGTTGCAGCAGAAGGCCAAAGACCAGTTTCGCGACGAACTACCAGATGTCATTGATGGCTTAATCCGAGCGTTGCGCGTTGGTGCACCGATGGCGGATGTGTTTCATGAGATGGCGCAGCAACATCAGGGCGTGACCGCACGCTTGTTTGACAACATGCATGACGAGCTGAAAGTCGGTCAGACGCTGGATGAAGTGATGAAGAACGCCTCGCAACGTATGCCAATCGCCGAGTTTCGTTTTCTCACCATCGTACTCAGCTTGCAGCAGGAAACGGGTGGCCGCTTAACCGGAGTATTGGAGCGGTTAGGGCATACCTTGAGATCGCGCGCAGAGCTGAACGCCAGTATTCAGAGCATCACGTCCGAGTCACGCAACTCCGCCAAAGTACTCGCGGCACTGCCGATTTTGGTGTGCTTAGTGCTATTTACTACTGGGCGCGAGCATTTTGATTTTCTGATGACCTCGAACGGTGGGCAAATCGTTATGGCGTATGTCGTCGGCAGTATTTTGGCTGGATTGTATCTGATTCGCCGTATGACTCAGTTAAGGGGATAACTCATGGCGCAATGGTTCATCTCGTCAACCGCACTTGCCGCTTTGTTGGTCTCGGGTGTGGTGTTTATGTCGGTATTGCTGTGGCTGTTTTTGTCCCAGCAATCTCAAAGTCGTTGGCAGGCTCAGTGTGAGCGCTACGTAAACCCGAGCAACGACAATGCTGTGGTTGCGACTTCGTCGTCGTCATTTCTTGCTGGGTTAGGTGTGTTGTATCCCACTTCCGACAAAGAAAAACAGCGTCTACAGCAAATGCTGGAACACGCGGGCATTGCTTCGTCTAGCGCGTTAAATACGGTGCGTGGTGCCAAGCTGTTTCTCGGTTTGTTTAGTGCCAGTGCCGCGCTAGTTTGGCAGGCGGTATCTGGTGAACTGCTCGATGCCTACACCCTAATGATGACGTTAATCGGTTATGTGCTCGGTTCCAACTTGCCGGAATACTGGTTGCGTCGCCAAGCCAATCAGGCGCAACAAAAGCAGCAGCAAGTCGTCCCTGATGCCATCGACCTGATGGTGATCAGTGTTGAAGCGGGGTTGTCGCTCGAGCGCGCGCTGGAGAAAGTCGGGCTGTATTTGCTCGATGTTGAGCCGATGTTGGCGCGACAGTTATTGCGCACCCACGCCGAGATTCAAGTGCGCGGGGAGTCGGCCCAGTGCCTGAAAAAGTTGGCGTGGCGCACCGGACTGAAAGAGCTCGAACGTCTCGCCAGTACGCTAGCGATGGCTGAGCGATATGGTTCGCCATTGGCGGAAACCATGCGCACCATCAGCGCGGATGCCAGACAGCTGCGCAAAACGGCGTTGCAAGAGCAGGCCGGTAAACTGCCGGGACGCATTACGTTGATTCAAATGGCTTTCATTATGTTGCCACTGATGGTGCTGATCGTCGCACCGACCATGAACCTGTTGTTGGAGAGCTTGAAATGATGACAACAAACCCGATCAAATGGCTGTTGTTGGTCTGTCTTAGTCCTTTGCTATTTGGCTGTGCGACGGCGAGCAAAGTGAAAAAGCAAACCGAAGATAATACCCAAGCCCTTGCCGAAGCTGCGTTTAACTATGGTCAGTATGGCAAGGCAGAGCAGCAGTATCTGAAGTTGCTTGAACTATCGCCGGACAATCTCAAATACCAAATGATGCTGGCTCGTAGTCAGTATCGCCAGGATAAGAAAGAAACCGCGATGGCGAAACTGCGTTATGTCTGTGCGCAGCCAGAGCCTGTCTCGGCGCAGGCGTGTATGTACCTTGGCCGCTACTTGCTTAGTAACGGTCGTGTAACCGAAGCCACTGAAGCGTATCGGTTAGGTTTGCCTAAAGCGGACGAGCAGCAGGTTGAAGCGCAGCTGCATAATGGCTTAGGTATCGCGCTGTTAGACAGTGATGCCCAGCAAGCAAGAACTGCGTTGCAGCAAGCGATTCTGCTTTCACCGGATAACCCTCATTTTCGTTCGAACTTGGCGATCAGTTATCTGCATGACAATCAGGTCGAGAAAGCTCGCACAACGTTTTCGCCGTTGTTGGCGTACCAACAATTACCTCAACAGGTTGAGCTGAATTTCGCACTGTTGTTACTGGCGGAAGGCAACGAGGACCAAGCCCGAGCGCTACTAGCTCGTCATTTGCCAGCGAGTGAAGTCGAACGTGACCTCTCGCTACTTAATGCGCGTTTGGCGGCAATGCGGAATACCCAATGAGCCAGCGTCGTACTCGCCAACGTGGTGTTATCAGTTTAGAAACGGCGCTGCTGTTTCCCGCTGTGTTAGCGGTGTTGTTAGCCTTCTTTGATATCACCCGAGTCCATTTGCAATACGGATTGTTGGAGCACGCGATGCGTAGCTCTCTGCGGGTGCTGTTAGCCGAAGATTGGCGCGTTAAGCCGTTGAATCCCTCAGTCATCAAACGAATGATTGATGACAACAGCTACGGATTTATCGACCAGGTGGATGTCAGCATCATTCGTTATGACTCGTTAGAAGAGTTGCTCCGAGTGGGCCAGGACGACGATGAGGTCAGCGCGGTGTTTCGCCCAAGAGATCCAGTGTTTCAGGTGACTGCGACGCTCTCCACACAAATGGAAATCAGCCCGTTAGCTATGTTGTATCCAGAACCTTTGGTGTTTACCAGCACCTTGATTGCTTCACAGGACTTGTTGTTCGATTAACTATGTTTCGATACCCGATTTTTTCCGCGCGTAAACGTCGTTTACAAGGCAGTGTCAGCCTAGAAGTTGCTTTGATCCTGCCGATGCTACTGACCGTGATTATGGCGGCGTCAGAAATACTGACCATCCTTCGCGTCGAACAACGCTTGGTAAACCTCAATTACAACATTCTTGAGATGGTGGGCAACCGTCGGACCCTGACGATTGAAAACAATATCGCCCAGCTCCCGTATTTTAGTGGCTTTGCCGAACAGCAACTTTCGAACATTGCTAAAGGCAACGTGAATTTGTCGATCGCGATGCACAACGCGGCGACTAAGGAAACCACGCCTGTGATGGTGAGTTCATCGTGCCCGTTGAGTGGACAATGGCCCGACTTCTCAGTCGGTAGTCTGGTAGAAGTCGCAATCTGTTTCCAGCCTCATTATAGTGTCAGCAGCAACGCGATTTGGAAGTTATGGCCAAATGGTCGTTTCTACTCTCATATGATTAGGGAGACCAACTGATGACGGCACTATCCACATTTGTTGTTGCTCGTCGCCATCAGCTTGGCGTGGTCTCGGTTTCGGCAGCGATATTTCTCGCCGGCATGCTGACCTTCTTTAGTTTTGTACTGTTAGTGGTGGTCACCAGTACCACAGATAGCCGCTTATCTATGCTGGCGGATGCTGTGCTTTATTCTTCGTCTGACAGCGTCAGCGCGGATCAAGACGCCAATCAATTGCTGCACGCGAACATCAACGATGAGACAACCAGTCTCGCCGCCCCTCGCTCAAGGCTAGATAAACGTGATGGCCTCACCACGACAACCGTGACAGGTAAAGTGAAGGCCAGCGAACTGGTTCTTAATGAGGAGTTGATTTCCGGAGATCTGCGGATTCGTCACCAAGCGGCTTCCCGCTTACATCAGACGACACTGGAAATCGTCATCATGTTGGATGTTTCGGGCTCGATGGAAGGAGCACCCATGACTCAGGCGATCGACGGACTGCGCGACTTTGCCGACATCTTATACGCCGAAGAACGTCGAAATCTGAGTAAAACCATCAGTATTGTTCCCGCAACCGGATTGGTTAATGTTGGGTGGCGTCCTAATTTTCTTAAATCTGACGCGGTAGCGATTCCACGCTCATTGCGTCCATTGGCAAAGGAGCAGGGTTGGAAGAATCTGCTTAGTCCAACGGTGCCAGGGCGCTGGCGCGAAGCCATGTGTATGCAGTTACCAGAAGTTCAGTCGGACTTAACCGCGCCAAACCTGTTAAGCCCAAACTGGATCCGTAGCTTAGAGCTTGGGCCGAGGCAGCAAAATATCCGTTTCTATCTCGAAACCCAACTGAAACCACCACCAGCCGCAACCTACAAAAATGGCATGCCGCTGCATTCCTATATCCCAAGTGAGAATTCGCCATACAACCCACAGTGGAAACACATACACGCGCTGTTTGACTCGTTTGACTGTGGGGTCAGCAGTATTCAGGCATACATGTCCAACTATCGCGAATTTATTGATGGTTTAAAAACACTGTACCCAGAGATGAACACCAATAACGCTGAGGGGGTGATGTGGGCATGGCGTCTGCTGTCTCCCGAGTGGCGTGGTGAATGGGACCGTACCAAGAGTGAACTACCCCGTGATTACGGCCTGAAAAGCAACAAGAAAGTCATGGTGTTGTTTACCGATGGTGACCACCTAGTAGATCCCGAAGTGCGCGACCGAAAACAAGTGATGTTGTGTCGAGAAATGAAGCGCAAAGGGATTGAAATCATCGCGGTGGATTTCAACAACCGTTCGCCGTCGATGAAGTCCTGCGCCAGTCCGGGCGCTTACCATCAAGCGAGCACCCGCACTATCCGTAACGTATTACAACAAGTGGCCACCACACTGAACAAAATTGAACTGGTGGAGTAACAATCATTATGAAAGGAAATGTATGTCGTACCGAAAAGAGCAGCTAGAACGTTTACCCGAAAAGATTCAGGGGTTTATTCAGCAATTTTCAACCGCCCAGTTGGGTACTGTTGATGGACAAGGCACGCCACTGGCGAGCTACGCTCCGTTTGTTCGCCAAGGCAACGACTTTGTGATGTTGTTGAGTACGGTCTCCCAGCATGCTCGTAACTTGCAACGCACTCCTAGAGCGTCGTTGATGTTAGTCGAGCCAGAAGACAAAGCGCGTCATTTGTTCGCTCGCGAGCGATTGGTCTTAGACTGCGATGTGATTTGTATCGATAAGCACTGTGAAGAAGCCGCACCACTCAAACAACAAATGCAGCAAAAGTTCGGCGAGATCGTCGAGCAATTGTGCGGCATGAAGGATTTCAGCTTTTATCGTTTTTCGCCACGCTCGGGCAATTACGTAAAAGGTTTTGGTCAGGCATTTCGTCTCAATGAAACACTGCAACATGCCGTGCATCAGACGGAAGGTCACACCGAAGAAGAGAAGCAGTTACAACCCGCTTAAAAACTTGCGAGGGTAACCTCGCATTTTTTCAAATAACAATAGCGCAAAGCCGTATAGGCCCAAGCGCAGTGAAATTCAGCCCTTCATTACGACAGATAACCGACAGAATGAATTGGAACATGATTAAAAGATATACCTTTTTGACCATAGGAGTCAGTGCGACTGGGCTGGGTATGGTTGGTGTGTTTATTCCATTATTGCCCACCGTACCTTTTGCGCTGCTGGCACTTTACTGCTTTAGCGTTAGCTCGCCGCGTTTTCAGGCTTGGCTGTTAGCCAACCGCTTGCTTGGCCCTACGCTGAGAAACATCAAAGAGAATCGCGGCCTGAGCATAAAAGAGAAAGTGCGAGTACTGCTGGTGGTTTGGGGGTCGATACTGGCGACCGTCGTATGGTTGCTCGATGAGCGCCCGTCGGCACAAATCACGTTGTTGGTGATCGCACTTATCGAAACCTACGTGATTGCACGTTACAAAACACGCGTTGAGCCAGTTGAGGAAAACAAATGATAGGTCGAATTCTTCAAACTGCGAAACCTTGGTTGCTGGGCTCAGTTAGCAGTGGCGTGTTGGTGATTCTCGGTTTAGTTGGCCAGTATTGGCTAGTAAGTCGAGTGTTCAGTGACAGCTTTGAACATATCGCGATACAGGTGTTATTAGCGTGTGTGATGCTGTTAGCGGTGCGCTTTGGTGTGGTGATTATCCATCGTTACTTAGGGGCGAAAACAGCGCAGCAAGTCAAACAGTCCCTACGCACTCAACTGCTTGATAAGTTAGCGGTTTTAAAACCCGCGCAAATGACGCCTGAACTTCGTGGCAAGCTCAATTACCTGCTCGGTGAAGGGGTAGAAGTACTGGACTTATATTGGGGATTGTTTGTCCCACAGTTTTTTATCGGCCTGCTTGGTCCGTTGTTGGTGTGCGTGTTTATTGCACTTATCGACCCATTTTCTGGCTTGATCTTGCTGTTAATGATTCCGGTGATTCCCGCCATTCTAATGCTGGTATTTAAACGTTTTGCCAGCGTCAGTGCGACTTATAAGCATAACTTGGCGCGACTGACCGAACTGTTTACCCAGAGCTTGCACGGCTTACCCGTGTTAAAGCTGTACCAGTACTCTAAAAGCTGGGGAGAGGAGATTGAGCAACATGGTGAGACATTACGCCGTTCTACCATGTCTCTACTCAAAACCAATCAACTGGTGATCTTATTGGTTGATTTGCTGTTTTCATTGGGCACGATCGTCGCGGCATCGCTATTGGCGATCACGCGTTATCAAGCAGGCATTCTCGACGCGGCGTCGGCAGCGTTCATTATTCTGGCTAGCGTCGAGTTGATACGGCCATTGTCTTTAATGGGAGCATTCTTCTTCGCTGGTGCACTGGGGAGAGAAGTGCAGGCGGACGTACAGCAAATCTTGTCTTTGGACGAAAATGAAACCCACCATCTTACACCGCAAAATCATCACATTGCGCTTGATATCCACGGTTTAACTTTTGGTTATCCTCAGCAAGAAAAGTTGTTTCAACGTGTCGATCTAACCGTATACAAAGGTGAACTGGTGGTGCTGCAGGGGCCAAGCGGTTGCGGTAAATCCACTTTGTTCAAACTGATCCGTGGTCAGTTGGTACCCGACGCGGGTGTGATTACCCATCAGTCGGTGGGTTACTTACAGCAGATGCCGTACGTGTTTCACCAGACGCTGGAAGATAACTGTCGTCTAGCGGCGCCTAGCGCTTCACAAGATGAGGTGCGTGATGCGCTAAAACAGAGTGCGCTGGACGAATGGCTTGAGCAGCCAGAAACACTTTCACTTCAGCCGGGAGAAGGTGGCAAGCACATCTCCGGTGGGCAGGCGGCTCGGCTTGGTTTATCCCGAGCATTCTTATCCGATCATGCGCTGATGTTAATCGACGAGCCCACCCGTCAGTTGGATGAGGAAAGCGAACAAAAAGTGATTGATGCACTCCATCAGCTCAAGCAACAAGCGGGCGTATTGGTGATCAGTCATTCACCGCGAGTCATCGCTCAAGCGGATCGTGTGGTGGATATCAGTGGTTGGCGCGATGCCACCAGAGTCAGAAGCTCGGAGGCTTGGGCATGATCAATCAGTTATTACATCTTGCCAGACCACATATGATGCCGCTTGGTTTGTCATTGGTTTGTCGGATACTAAATCAGTTAGGCACCATTGCTATCCTTGTTGTCGCAGGGCAATACGCACAACACTTGTTCCTTGAACAACCTGTATCGATTTGGCCACAACTACTTTGGCCGTTGCTATGGATTGGTATCGGCAAAGCAATCTGTCGTTACATCGAGCAACTTTCAGGGCATAACGCCGCATTTCGTATTCAAGAAGACTTACGTAACCAAGTGTATTGGCGACTAGAGCAACAAGCGCCGGATAACATTCACGATTTGTCTACCGGTGATTTGACCGCGCGGGTGGTATCGGACATCGAGCGCATTGAAGTGTTTTATGCACACACCATTGTGCCTGTGTTGTCTGCGCTGGTGGTGTCGCTGTTGGTCACCGCTTACGGATACTGGTTAGTGGGCTCAGTGGCAATCGTCTTATGTTTACTGCTACTGGTTGTCGGCGGAGTGTTGCCTGCGTGGCACCTTAGCCGCAACGGCAAGTTGGGGCAGGAGATTCGCAGTCAGTTTGGTCAACTGAATACCGTGCTGACCGACGTGGTGTCTGGTTTCAATGAAATACAGAACTGGTCGGCGATGGCGTTTTTTCAGCGCAAAGTGACCAAACAAGGACGAGTGCTGCAGCGGTTGCATAACGCCTTAGCGGTGCGCAATGGCATCAAGGATGCGCTGACAGACTTATCTATCGCTAGTGGCTTTATCGCTATGATTGTGCTGGCTTGGTGGCAAGGAGAGTCGTTATCGTTAACGGCGTTGTGTTTGTATGCAGGTGCTTTCGGTCCGGTGCTTGCGTTAACGCGAACCTTTGAAGACTTGCCGCAGACGTTTCCTGCTTGCCGCCGAGTTTTGGCGATATTGGAAGCAGAGCCATCGACAGAGCTTAGTGAGGGTAATCGCGTTCCAGCGACAATCCACTCTGATGCTCTACTCAGCATCGAAGATTTAAGCCATCGATTTGGTGCGACAACAGGCTGGCTGTTTGAGGATTTATCGCTTGAGCTTTCTGCGGGAACTCATTTGGTCATCCAAGGGCAAAGTGGCAGTGGCAAGACATCACTGCTGCGTTACTTGGCGGGTATCTATCTTTCCGATACGTCACCTTTACGTTTTAAAGGCGAAGCCGTTACTCGTTTGAATCGAGAAGCGGCCTGGCAGCAAATCAGCTATGTGCCGCAGCAGAGTGTGATTTTTCCTGCCTCTTTGCGCTACAACTTATCGCTAGGTGGTCACTATAGTGATGAGAAACTGATGCACGCGCTGAAGCTGGTTTGCTTAGACACCATGTACCTTGCATTAGCCGATGGCTTAGATACGGAATTGGGGCTTAACGGCACTCGTCTCAGTGGCGGGGAAGCGCAGCGGGTCGCATTGGCAAGAGCGTGGTTGCGTGATACTCCGGTGTATTTGTTGGACGAAGCGTTCAGCGCTTTGGATAAACAGACCGAACGGGTCATCCGCCTACGTCTTAGCCAAGATTGGCAATACAAATTGGTTGTGGAAGTGGCGCACCAACCGCAGGGGTTAAGCTCGCAGTGTCAACGCTGGCTAATGAAAGAGGGTCAGCTGACAGTTTTAAGCCAATAAAAAGAGAAAAAAAAATGCCGGAGTCGTCCGGCATTTTTTATCGCAGTGAGATGAATGCACCTCATTTAAGTTGTGTTACAACAATGTTAACCCGCAGCTTGCGAGAGATCTTTTTTGCCAAATTTGATCTGCTGGATCACTAACCCGCTGATAATCAACACCAAACCAATGAGGGTGGTTGGGTGAATCTCTTCGCCAATGATGGTCGCGAGCAATATCAGCGAGACAAACGGCGAGGCAAAGATCAGGTTGCTGATGCGCGCGGTATTTTGAGTGAGCTTCAATGCGCTTAACCACAACACAAACGTGACGCCCATTTCAAACAGCCCGACGTACGTCACGGCTAACCAACCTTGAGGTGAAATCTGTTGCCAGCTCGTCCCTTCGTAGATACTGATACCAATCGCAAACGGGATCGCGACCAGAAAGCCAAGTAATACTGCAACAATCGGATCGGCTTTGTTCTTGGCGTTAAGAATCCAATATCCCGCCCACAACAAGGTTGAGAGTAGCGCCAACCCTACGCCGAGAGGGCTTTCAAAGTTCAAACCGAGGATATCGCCCTTGGTCGCAATCACGATCACGCCAAAGTAGCTCAACGAACACGCCACCCAATCTTGTTTACGGATTTTCTGCCCTAAAAACAGCGCCGCCATTAAGGTCAGGGTAATTGCCCAACTGTAGTTAATCGCTTGTGCCTGAGAGGCGGGCAATAAATCGTAAGCCTTAAACAGAATCAAGTAATACGCCAACGGGTTAATCAGCCCCAACAATAAGTAATACCAAGGATTAGAGAGGAAGGTGCTGAGTATTGAAGCAAGCTTGCCGCGCACGGCACAAATCACCGTGAGGGCGAGTGCAGACACGATACTCGCGATGGTCAGCATTTGAATCGGGGTAAACTCTGCCAGAGTCAGTTTGAATGCGGTGGCCACCGTTGACCACAAGAGTACAGCGGCTAAACCAAACCCTAGCGCGCGACGTTCGTCCATGATGCTCCTTATCCTAAGACCGATGGGTGGATCCCTGAGTTTCCTGAGAGGGAATGAAGTACGGTGAGCCTAGTCTATCTGTTCGATATCTAGTCGACAAACTGGACATTTATCCAGTGGTAAAATACCATTAAATCAATATCTGGAATAGAGAGTTAAACCTTTATTATGCAATGGATTCTTGAGAATCAGGGCTTGATCGTCAGCGCGCTCAGTGGAGCTGTGATTAGCGGGCTGGGTGTTGGCTGGTGGGTAAAGCAAAAAATGCAGTTTAGTCATCAGCTTATGGAACAGCAGCTGACTTCAAACCAGCAGCTTGCTAATAGCCAAATCAACCAGCTACAACAAGAGCTGCAGCAAGCCCAGCAAGAATTGGATGAACTCGATAGCGAGCGCGACAAAGCCGCATACGAGTCCAAGCAGTTGCACGGTAAGATGATGGCGGTGATGGAGAAGCTGCGTTACTTCGAAGCGGTCAAACAAGAGCGCCAGCAATACGCCGATGACCTGAATCGCGTCCGTGAACAAAAGTCGCAACTCGAAGCGCAGTTACGAGAACAAGAAGCGCGCCACGAACAACAAACCAAAGCCAGCCAAGAGAAGCTCGAGTTACTGGAAAAAGCCGAAGAGCGTCTAAAGCAGCAATTTGAGCACTTGGCGAACCAACTGTTTGAAAGTAAAACAGCCAAAGTCGACCAACAAAACCGACAGAGTTTAGAAGGGATTTTGACGCCGCTGAAAGAGCAGTTGGAAGGGTTTAAAAAACAGGTCAATGACAGCTTTACCGTGGAAGCGAAAGAGCGTCATACCCTGGTGCATGAGCTAAAAAATCTGCAGCGCTTAAACGAACAAATGACGCGTGAAGCGGTTAACCTGACCCAAGCGCTAAAAGGCGACAACAAGCAGCAAGGCAACTGGGGTGAAGTGGTGTTAGCGCGCGTGTTGGCCGAGTCAGGTTTGCGCGAAGGCCACGAATACCAAACACAAGTGAGCTTGCAGAATGAAGCCGGTAAACGCTACCAACCGGATGTGATTGTTCACTTACCGCAAGACAAGCAAGTGGTCGTGGATTCGAAAGTTGCCTTGGTTGCGTATGAGCGTTACTTCAACGCCGAGACTGATAATCAAAGGGATAAAGCGTTAAGTGACCACTTACTTGCACTGCGCGCGCACATCAAAGGATTGTCACAAAAAGATTACCATCAGCTTAAAGGCATTCAGAGCCTCGACTACGTACTGATGTTTATTCCGGTCGAACCCGCGTTTCAGGTCGCGATTCAAGCTGACCCAAGTTTGGTGAAAGATGCGATGGAGCAAAACATCATCTTGGTCAGCCCAACCACCTTGCTGGTGGCATTGCGCACCATCGACAATTTGTGGCGCAACGAGCGACAAAACCAAAATGCTCAGGTGATCGCCGAACGCGCGAGCAAACTCTACGATAAATTACGTTTGTTTGTCGATGATATGGAAAGTCTCGGAGGCGCGCTGGACAGAGCCAATCAGAACTACCAAGGGGCGATGAACAAACTGGCAACCGGACGCGGCAATGTCATTCGCCAAGCGGAAAGCTTTAAACAGCTTGGTGTGGAAGTGAAGCGACCGATTTCGGCCAAGCTGAGTGACATGGCTCATTATGATGGCCTCACAGAAAACAACACATTGGGTGAAAATGATTCGCTCGCAGAAAGACATCCGGCTGAGGATAAAGTAAACTAATCGCCCGCAGTGCTCAGGCCGTATATATTCATTAGCACTGCTCAAAGAGGAAACATCATGACGGATACAAGCGTGCAATCGAATACAGCCTTAGAATCGAGTGAAACAACGCACTTTGGTTTCACCACCGTAGCAAAAGAAGAAAAAGTCGAGAAAGTGGCTCAGGTATTCCACTCTGTCGCAGCGAAATACGACATCATGAACGATTTGATGTCGGGTGGTGTTCATCGTCTTTGGAAACGCTTTACCATCGATTGTAGTGGTGTTCGTCCAGGCCAACGTGTGTTGGACCTCGGTGGCGGTACCGGTGATTTGACCGCGAAGTTCTCGCGTATTGTTGGTGAAAAAGGTCACGTGATTCTTGCTGACATCAACAACTCCATGCTGAATGTTGGCCGCGACAAACTGCGTGACAATGGCATTGTGGGCAATGTTCATTACGTGCAAGCGAACGCAGAAGAACTGCCGTTCCCAGACGACTATTTTGACGCGATCACCATCAGTTTCTGTCTGCGTAACGTAACAGACAAAGATAAAGCACTACGTTCTATGTTCCGTGTACTTAAACCGGGTGGTCGTCTATTGGTGCTTGAGTTTTCAAAACCAATCCTTGAGCCGCTATCAAAGATTTATGACGCTTACTCGTTCCATCTATTGCCAAAAATGGGTGAACTAGTGGCAAATGACTCAGAGAGCTACCGCTACCTAGCGGAATCTATCCGCATGCACCCAGACCAAGAAACACTCAAAGGGATGATGGAAGAAGCGGGTTTCGAGAAAACCAACTACTACAACCTCACTGGCGGTATCGTAGCGCTGCACCGTGGTTACAAGTTCTAAGGTAGGAACGTTATGCCATTTGACCCTCTTGTAACGGCTGTAGTCGAAACCTCTCTCAATACCTTAATCAAAGACGACCCTGAATTGGGTCGTCGCTTAGCTCGTCTCAAAGGGCAAGTGATTCAGGTACATCTTAAAGAAATCAATAAAACCCTGACGTTCGTTTTCAGCCAGCAAATCGATGTATTGGCGAATTACGAAGGTGAGCCTGATTGCTACCTGTCGCTGAACCTTGCGGTGTTACCTGAACTGCGTGACCAGTCAAACATCACTAAGCTAATCAAGCAAGATAAGCTGGTGCTGGAAGGCGATATCCAGCTAGCACAGAAGTTTTCTCAGCTAATGACCGATTGTAAGCCAGACATCGAAGAATGGCTGTCTCGTGCAACAGGTGATGTGGTCGCACATACCTTGGTGAAAGGCGCAGAGAATCTTGGTCAGTTTGTCAAAGCGCAAGCAAGCAAACACCAAAACCATCTCGCGCAAGTGCTGACTGAAGAGTGGAAAATCGCTCCAGCTCCGCTGGAAGTGGCGTATTTCTGCGACCAAGTTGATGATCTAAAAAGCCACGCGGCTCGCGTAGAAGCTAAGCTAAACCAACTTCTGGAGCGTGCATGACTCTCTCTGAGCTAAAGCGTCTTTACCATATTACCAAGGTTCAACTGGAATACGGTCTTGATGAGTTATTGCCCAACCATCAGCTTTCCAAAGCGCCGCTGCTAGCGCGTAAAGGCTTGTTCTGGATTAAGAATAAGCATAGCGACAAAGAGCTTGGTCAGCGTTTACGCTTGGCGTTGCAAGAGCTCGGTCCGGTATGGATTAAATTCGGCCAGATGATGTCGACGCGTCGTGACTTGTTTCCGCCGCACATCGCTGATCCTCTCGCGCTGCTGCAAGACCAAGTTTCCCCATTCGACGGCCAACTGGCGAAAGAGCAAATAGAGCTCGCGCTTGGTGGTCCGTTAGAAAACTGGTTCAACGATTTTGATATCACGCCACTGGCGTCTGCTTCCATTGCTCAAGTGCATACTGCGAAGCTAAAAGAGACTAACCAAGAAGTGGTATTAAAGGTTATCAGGCCAGATATTCGCCCAGTCATTGATGCAGATCTAAAACTGATGTACCGCATGGCACGTATAGTCGCCAAAGCGCTTCCTGAAGCACGTCGTTTAAAACCGGTGGAAGTGGTACGCGAGTACGAAAAGACTTTGCTTGATGAGTTGGACCTGCGCCGTGAAGCGGCTAACGCGATTCAACTTAGAAGAAACTTTGAAGGCAGCGAAGAGTTATATGTGCCGGAAGTTTTTTCCGACTTCAGTAATAAAACTGTCATGGTTTCTGAGCGAATATATGGCATTCAAGTCTCTGATATTGAAGGGTTGAAGGCAAACGGCACCAACATGAAGCTATTGGCTGAACGTGGTGTTAGCGTGTTCTTTACCCAGGTGTTTCGCGACAGTTTCTTCCACGCTGACATGCACCCAGGCAACGTCTTTGTTGAACCTAAGCATCCAGAAAATCCACAGTGGATCGGACTGGACTGCGGCATTGTCGGTACGTTAAACAGTGAAGATAAGCGGTACTTAGCGGAAAACTTCTTAGCGTTCTTTAACCGAGATTACCGCCGAGTGGCAGAGTTGCATGTTGAATCTGGATGGGTTCCACGTGAAACAAATATCGATGAGTTTGAGTTTGCGATTCGCATCGTTTGTGAACCAATCTTCGCCAAGCCGTTGTGTGAAATCTCGTTTGGTCACGTGCTGTTGAACCTGTTTAACACTGCGCGTCGATTCCATATGGAAGTGCAACCTCAACTGGTCTTGTTGCAAAAGACCTTGCTTTACGTTGAAGGCTTAGGCCGTCAGCTGTATCCGAAGTTGGATTTGTGGGAAACGGCGAAACCATTCTTAGAAGAGTGGATGATGAACCAAGTTGGTCCGCAAGCGGTGATCAATGCCGTTAAGGACCGAGCGCCGTTCTGGGCAGAGAAACTGCCAGAGTTACCTGAGTTGCTCTACGACAGCTTACGCCAAGGTAAAATGATGAACCAACGTATGGATCAGCTCTACCAAGGCTACCGTGAGAGCAAGCGTCAGCAGGCGACAGGAAAATTTTTGTTTGGTGTTGGTGCAACATTAGTCGTATGCTCGGCAATATTGGTCAACACTACGTTTGAGCAGCTTTCAATGGCGAGCGCTATTGGTGGCGTCACATTTTGGTTGCTTAGTTGGCGAGCTTATCGTCGATAGACGTTAAACTCTTTGAATAAGTTATTTTTAATAAGACCCGAGGTAAAAAAGAATGGGTGGTATTAGTATTTGGCAACTTCTGATTATTGCTGTGATTGTTATTCTGCTTTTTGGTACTAAAAAGCTACGCAACATCGGCGGTGACCTAGGTAGTGCGGTTAAAGGTTTCAAGAAAGCAATGAGCGATGAAGAGGCTGCGAAGAAAGACGCCGAAGCAAAAGACGCTGACTTTGAACCAAAGAACATCGAACAGCAGAAGTCTGCAGAGACTTCTGAAACTAAGAAAGACAAAGAGCAGGCATAAGACGTGTTTGATATCGGTTTTTGGGAACTGGTATTAATATCTGTCGTCGGGCTGGTGGTTCTTGGGCCTGAGCGTTTGCCTCACGCAATTCGTAGCGTTTCCCGTTTTATCGGTGCTGCGAAAAACATGGCAAACAGTGTGAAAGACGAACTTTCGCATGAGCTGAAGGTGCAGGAACTACAAGAAAACTTGCGTAAAGCTGAGCAGATGGGCATGGAGGATTTAGATCCCCAGTTAAAATCGTCAGTTGAAGAGCTAAAAAGAGCCGCGCAAGAAGTTCAGCGTCCATACGCGAACGAACAATCCGCTGAGAAAAAAGCGGAAACAGCAGAGGCGGAAAACAAACCCGCTTCTGACGCTCGTGAGCCTTCAGCAGATAAAAAAGCCGAATAGTCTCTCTCGAGGAGCTGCATCTTGTGTGGCTCCTTTTTGATCTTATAAACGAGGTTAGCTATGTCTTCGGTTGAGCAGACACAACCTTTGATCAGCCATCTTTTAGAGCTTCGAAACCGTTTATTACGCGCAATTTTAGCGATATTGGTGGTGTTCGTTGGCCTGATCTACTTTTCTAACGAAATATACGAGTTTATCTCTAAGCCTTTGGTAGAGCGTCTACCAGAAGGGGCGACAATGATCGCAACCGACGTTGCGTCGCCATTTTTTACCCCATTAAAGCTGACTCTGATCGCCGCTGTCTTTCTTGCGGTGCCGTTTATCTTGTATCAGGTCTGGGCTTTTGTTGCTCCGGGCTTGTATAAGCATGAACGCCGCTTGATTATGCCGCTGATGTTTTCCAGCTCGTTGCTGTTCTACTGTGGTGTCGCGTTCGCATACTACGTAGTGTTCCCGCTGGTGTTTGGCTTCTTTACCGCGATCTCTTTAGGCGGAGTTGAGTTTGCCACTGACATCTCGAGTTACCTCGATTTTGTCTTGGCGCTGTTCCTCGCGTTTGGTATTGCGTTTGAAGTGCCAGTCGCGATTATCCTATTGTGCTGGACAGGGGCAACCGACCCGAAAAGCCTCAGCCAGAAGCGACCATACATCATCGTTGGCGCGTTCGTAGTCGGTATGATGCTGACGCCGCCGGATATGATTTCGCAAACCTTACTCGCTATCCCGATGTGTTTGCTGTTTGAAGTCGGCTTGTTCTTCGCCCGTTTCTATGTGCGTAAGAATACTGACGAGGAATCAGAAGGCGAAAACGAAAGCGAAAGCTAAATAATGAGAATGAAAAAAGGTTGGCGATCGCCAACCTTTTTCTTTATCTGCCGGACGTTCGCAGCCGCTACAAAGCAAACAAGCGATTAGCATTGCGGTTAGTCATCGCTTGAACGTCGTCAATCGATAGCTCTCTCAAAGAGGCAATACGCTCTGCAACTAGCGGAATATACGACGGCTCATTACGTTTGCCGCGGTGCGGAACTGGCGCAAGGTAAGGGCAGTCGGTTTCTAAAATCACATAATCCATATCAAGGTGAGGGATCACTTTATCCATACCACCATTTTTAAATGTCGTCACACCACCCAAACCAAGATGGAAACCGAGGTCATTAATCGCCTTCGCTTCTTCAACGCTGCCGCCAAAGCAGTGGAACACGCCAGACAGCGAGCCATCTTGCTCTTTTTCCAGCAGTGCTAGCGTCTCTTGGATTGAATCACGAGTGTGAATCACCACTGGCAGTTTCATCTCTTTTGCCCAGTTGAGCTGAGTGGTGAACGCCATCTCTTGCTCTGCTTTATAGGTTTTATCCCAGTACAGGTCGATACCGATTTCACCCACGGCAATGAAGTTATGCTTGGCAAACCACGAATGAATGATCTCAAGCGTTTGCTTTACGTTGCTATCCACATAGCAAGGATGGAGCCCCATCATCGAACGACAAATCTCTGGGTAGGCCGCTTCGGTTTGTAGCATCGGCTCAATCGAATCTAGGTCGATGTTCGGTAGCAGAATCTTTTCGACGCCTTGAGCTAAAGCGCGCTCGACGACCTGATCGCGGTCATTATCAAATTCGCTGGCGTAAATATGGGCGTGGGTATCGATCATGTTGTTTCTCAAGTCTGGTTGGTTGGGGTGAGTATAAGGCAGTGTGAGCCTTTGGTCATTTTTTGCATTTTTCTACTCTGTCACTGGTGTCAAAAGTGTGGAGTGATATTATGCAGCTCATGCAGTTTCACAACTCAGCACTTTCACCACACAAGGAGAACAGAGTGTCAGTTTCGATTCAAGGTCAATTCCCAGGCCGTCGTATGCGTCGTATGCGTAAACATGACTTTAGTCGCCGTCTAATGGCAGAGAACCAGTTGTCGGTAAGCGATCTTATTTACCCAATGTTCATCCTAATGGGTAAAGACCGTCGTGAAACCGTTGAATCTATGCCTGGTATCGAGCGTTTGTCTATCGACTTGATGTTGGAGGAAGCGCAGTACCTTGCTCAGTTGGGCGTACCAGCGATCGCTCTGTTCCCAGTCGTCAACCAAGATGCGAAGAGCTTGTGTGCCGCTGAAGCCTACAACCCAGAAGGTTTGGTGCAACGCGCGGTTCGTTCATTGAAAGAGCACGTACCAGAAATCGGTGTTATCACCGACGTCGCGCTTGACCCATTTACCACTCACGGCCAAGACGGCATCATCAATGAAGATGGCTATGTCCTGAATGATGAGACCACCAAAGTACTGATTAAACAGGCACTGTCTCACGCGGAAGCGGGCGCAGACGTAGTAGCACCATCAGACATGATGGATGGTCGTATCGGCGCAATTCGTGAAGCGCTGGAGCAAGCGGGTCACATCAATACGCAGATTATGGCGTACTCAGCGAAATACGCGTCTTGCTACTACGGACCTTTCCGTGATGCAGTCGGCTCGTCAAGCAACCTCAAAGGCGGCAACAAGAAGAACTACCAGATGGACCCTGCCAACACGGATGAAGCGATTCATGAAGTGGCAATGGACATCAACGAAGGCGCAGACATGGTTATGGTCAAGCCAGGTATGCCATACCTAGACGTGGTTCGTCGTGTGAAGTCTGAACTGAGCGTACCAACGTTCGCTTATCAGGTGTCTGGCGAATACGCGATGCACAAAGCGGCGTTCCAAAATGGTTGGCTGAAAGAGCGCGATACCGTGATGGAGTCGCTATTGTGCTTTAAACGTGCAGGGGCAGACGGCATCTTAACCTACTTTGCGAAAGACGTAGCAGAGTGGCTAGCCGAAGAAAACGCGCAAGCATCGCAGTACCTTAAAGGCGAAAAATAGTGAAGTTTGCGAGCGATAATGGCTCGCAGATTAAGTAAACAAAGGCTGGCAATTGCTGGCCTTTATTGTTTTAGGGAGAACGTCATGAGTGTGGTTTATCGACAAGGTACATTGCAAGAGTGTGTCGAAGCGGTCGAGCAAATCAGCGAGTTTGTCAGCAAAGAAACGGTTGAGTCTTTGTCAGAGCGGTTAGACGGCAAGCGCCATCTGATTCTTGTCGCGCAGGAAGGACAACATATTCTTGGCTTTAAAATTGGTTATGAACTGGATGGTGAGACTTTCTATAGTTGGTTTGGTGGCGTGACACCTCGAGCAAGAAACAAAGGCGTTGCCCAAGCACTTTTGGATCAACAAGAGCATTGGGTACGCGGACAAGGCTACTGTCAGCTTAAAGTGAAGTCTCGCAATCAATTTCCAGCGATGCTGAGATTGCTGTTGAGAAATGGCTATATGATTGAAAAATTTGAAGAAAAAGAGAATTTGATTGAATCTCGCCTTCATTTTGTAAAGTCACTAATCGTGTCATAAAAAATAAATGAGATTTTTTCTCATTTAGTGCTTGCAGTAATAAATGAGAATGGTTATTATTTATCTCGTCTTAGGGAATGAGAGAAGTTCACAAGGACGTTGAGTTACCAGATTCAAATTGGAGACGGTGATGACACTGAATTTAAACGAACTTGCACGAGTTCTTTTTGACACGACATTGCTCACATTGCTTCCAGTGTAATTTATAGCTTTCTGGCAAAGCCGACACTCATTTGAACAAGCTTTGACCTGTTTTTGCTAGGCGACATCGAAAGATGTCGCTTTTTTTATGCCCCAAGATCAGCGCTGAATAAAAGGACACCAATAGTCTTTTCCACAATCGAAGATCGTTAATGGATCGATCTTTGTATGATAGATCTGTGTTTTATCTGTTTAATAACAATGGGTTAAAGTGTTTTGTTTGTTGTTGGGACTCATGTTTGTAGGCAGTGGATAAATAATATAAACAGAGTTATCCACAGATGAGTTCTAAGTGTGGGTAAACAATCGACAAATGTGTGAGTTGGATTCATTGAGTTAAAATGGATTCACTCTCGCAGTCATGGCATCCTAGGCAGATCTTTATTTTAGGATGCTAAAAGACTATGGCTCGTATTCCAGACAATCCATTGATTTTGATTGATGGCTCTTCTTATCTATACCGTGCATTTCACGCTTACCCAGGCACCATGAGCAATGGTGATATCCCAACTAACGCCGTTTACGGTGTGGTAAACATGCTGCGTAGCATGATGCGTCAGTTCAACAGCGAACGTATCGCGGTTGTCTTTGACGCAAAAGGGAAAACATTCCGTGATGAGATGTACGCAGAATACAAAGCCAACCGTCCACCAATGCCAGACGACCTGCGTTGTCAAATTGAACCACTATACGACGTGATCCGTGCGATGGGATTACCGCTGATTTGTGTCCCGGGCGTTGAAGCCGATGACGTAATCGGTACGCTCGCGCATCAAGCGTCAAAGCAGGGCATGCCAGTACTTATTAGTACCGGTGATAAAGATATGGCGCAGTTGGTGGATGACAACATTACCTTGATCAACACCATGACGAACGTGGTGATGGATCGCGAAGGTGTGATTGAAAAATTTGGTATCCCACCTGAATTGATCATCGATTACCTCGCGCTGATGGGTGATAAAGTCGATAACATCCCTGGTGTACCAGGCGTAGGTGATAAAACCGCAACGGCATTACTTCAAGGTATCGGCGGTTTAGATAAGCTGTATGAAAACCTTGATGACATCGCTCCGCTTGGTTTCCGTGGTTCTAAAACCATGGCGAAGAAGCTGGTGGACAACAAAGACAACGCGATGCTGTCTTATGAATTGGCGACGATCAAACTCGATGTTGAACTCGACGAAACGCCAGACTCGCTGATCAAGACCACGCCAAATAAAGATGAGCTTATTAAGCTTTACGGCCAACTGGTATTCAAATCATGGCTGAATGAACTGCTCGACGGCGGCACTGGGGTAGTAGAAGCGGTAGAGAAATCAGGCGCAAGCGCGTCTTCTTCTAACCTTGCCCCTGAACTGGAAACACCAGCGGTTACCATCGACCGCAGTCAATACGAAACGATTCTAGACGAAGAAACGTTCAACGCTTGGCTTGAAAAGCTAAAAGCGGCAGAGGTGTTTGCGTTTGATACGGAGACCGACAGTCTCGACTACATGGTCGCAAATCTCGTTGGTTTGTCGTTCGCGACTGAAGAAGGGGTGGCGGCTTATGTGCCTGTTGCCCACGATTACTTAGACGCGCCAAAACAACTCGACCGCGATTGGGTACTGGCGCAGCTAAAACCAATTTTAGAAGACGACAACCAGGCGAAAGTCGGCCAGAACCTTAAGTACGATGCCAGCGTGTTAGCGCGCTACGATATCGAGCTGAAAGGGATTAAATACGACACTATGTTGGCGTCTTACGTCTACAACAGTGTCGGCGGCAAGCACGATATGGATAGCTTGGCGCTGCGTTTCCTTCAGCACAGTTGCATCTCGTTTGAACAAATTGCGGGTAAAGGCAAAAAGCAGCTGACTTTCAACCAAATCGAGTTAGAGCAAGCATCACCGTATGCAGCGGAAGATGCAGATGTAACTCTGCGTCTACACAACCGCTTGATTGCCAACATCGAAAGCGATGACAAGCTCAAAGCGATTTACGAACAAATTGAAGTCCCACTGGTGCCTGTGTTATCGCGTATCGAACGCACTGGTGTTCTGATTGATGACATGAAGCTCTCTGCGCAATCACAAGAAATTGCCCAGCGTTTGGATGAGCTAGAACAGAAAGCGTATGAAGTGGCAGAGCAGGAGTTCAATATGAACTCGCCGAAGCAGCTACAAGCGATCTTGTTCGAGAAAATGGGATTACCAGTTGTTAAGAAAACCCCTTCAGGCACGCCATCGACGAATGAAGAGGTACTGCAAGAGCTAGCGCTGGATTACCCACTACCAAAACTGATCTTGGAATACCGTGGTCTGGCGAAACTGAAGTCGACTTATACTGATAAGCTGCCGAAGATGATTAACCCTGAAACGGGCCGAGTGCATACTTCTTATCATCAGGCGGTGACTGCGACGGGTCGCCTATCTTCAACCGATCCAAACTTGCAGAACATTCCAATCCGCAATGAAGAAGGTCGTCGCATCCGTCAGGCGTTTATCGCGCCGCACGGTTATAAGATCATGGCGGTCGACTACTCGCAGATTGAGCTACGCATTATGGCGCACTTATCGGGTGACAAAGCGTTACTTGAGGCTTTCCAGCAGGGTAAAGATATCCACGCGGCAACCGCGGCGGAGATCATTGGCGTCAACATCGAAGACGTGACCAGTGAGCAACGTCGCCGAGCGAAAGCGGTGAACTTCGGTCTTATCTACGGTATGAGTGCGTTTGGTCTGGCAAAACAGCTCGCTATTCCACGTGGTGAAGCGCAGCAGTACATGGACACTTACTTTGAGCGTTACCCTGGCGTGATGCAGTACATGGAAGACACGCGTAGTGCGGCGTCAGAGCAAGGCTATGTTGAGACGATTTTTGGTCGTCGTTTGCACTTGCCGGAAATTAAGTCTCGTAATGGTATGCGTCGTAAAGCGGCAGAACGCGCGGCGATTAACGCACCGATGCAAGGTACTGCGGCGGACATTATCAAGAAGGCAATGCTACTCGTCGACGAATGGATTCAAAAAGAAGGTGATGGTCGTGTGAAACTATTGATGCAAGTGCACGATGAATTGGTCTTTGAAGTTCAAGAGTCGTCTTTAGCCGAAATTGAAAGTAAAGTACAAGAATTGATGGAATCTGCAGCACAGCTTGAAGTGCCTCTAGTGGCAGAAGCGGGTCATGGTGACAACTGGGATCAAGCGCACTAGACACTATTTGAGCAGTTTTGACTGATTTGTATGAGCTGGCGCACAAACGCCAGCTTTTTTTTATCTCTAAATAAGATCTCAGATGTCTTGGTGAAATGTAGTTTAATAAAACCTTAATGAAAAAAAACTACAAAAAGAGTTTTCATTTCTGACCAATTGTTGTACATTAAACGGCGTAGGGTACAGAGGTAAGATGTTCTATCTTTCAGACCTTTTGTTTCACGTTATTGGATTAGGCTGATTCAGCCGCCCCAGTCAGCTTTTGACTGGGGCGTTTTTTATTGGGGCAAAGAAAACTTTTACCGCCCGACTAACATCGATTATTTCCCTATCTTGGTGTTATTTCCTCTCGCCACGCATTACGCCACTTCCCTTGTTCTTGTTTGTAACTAAGCAAAATTTTGTAATAAAACTCCATTCACACTTTTGTTATTTCAATTCGAAAACCAATGCATAAATCCTGCAATTTGACTTATGAACTTATAGGTTATCTTTTTACTTATCAGTGTCTTATGTTGGTGTTGTTAATGATGGTGGGAACATTTATGGGATGGGAAAAGGGGATTGCATATCGCATCAGTTTCGACAATCCTTAGCACACAATAATTATTACTACTATTTCTCTCCCGTTTCCCCGCCAGGATGGTGGGGATTTTTGTATCTGCGGTATATAAAAAAGCCCCACTCGGTGAGTGAGGCTACTTAGATAGTCCAGAGCGTTATTCTTGCTCGTCGCTTTGCTGTTCTTCTTCAACAATCTCTTCGACCACTGACTCTGTAAGCGCAGGTGCGAACCACTCGTCAAGTTTGCTACGAAGTACGTCGACACCGATGCCTTTCAGGGAAGAGAACGCCGCCACGCTGACATCACCGCCAAAACCTTTCGCGTCTTGTTTGATTTTCAGCACTTGTGCTTTACGCGCGCCGCTTTTCAGCTTGTCTGCTTTAGTCAGCAACACTTGCACTGGGATGCCGCTATCTACCGCCCAGTAGATAAGTTGTTGGTCGAGGTCTTTCATTGGATGACGGATATCCATTAAAACCACGAGTCCTTTCAAACATTGGCGTTTTTGTAGATACTCGCCGAGAGACTTTTGCCACTTTTTCTTCATTTCAAGTGGGACCTGCGCGAAACCGTACCCTGGCAAATCGACGATGTGGCAGCCGTCGGTGACCTTAAATAAGTTGATTAGCTGAGTTCGACCTGGGGTCTTACTGGTTTTTGCTAAACTTTTCTGGTTCGTCAAGCGGTTAAGAGAGCTCGACTTACCGGCGTTGGAACGTCCTGCGAACGCAACTTCGATACCTTCATCTTCAGGCATGTGACGAATGTCAGGTGCGCTGGTGATGAAATGGGTGTTTTGATAATGAATTTTTACGCTCACTGTTAACTCCATCTCGACTTTGTGTAGTCGATTGATTACTTTTTTGTGAAATTGTGTAAAATAACCGTGCTCGGCATAAGGTCGCCTATTGTACCATGAGTGTTAACGCAGAGTGGTACTGGAAGCTTGATAATTATAATGGAATGTCATGAAGAAATTAGCGCTAATCTTGAGTCTTTTAGCCAGCTGCTCTGTGTGGGCCCAAGGCAGCATTGAAGCTGGTAAAGCAAAATCCCAAACTTGTGTTGCCTGCCATGGTGCTGATGGCAACAGTCAACTCGCAATGTACCCTAAACTTGCAGGTCAGCATGCTAAATATATTGAGAAGCAGCTGAAAGACCTGAAACTGGGTATGACTAGCAACGGTAAGCAAGGTCGTTACGACCCTGTAATGAGTGGTATGGCAATGCCACTGTCTGAGCAAGATATGCAAGATCTTGCTGCTTACTACGCTTCACTACCAATTTCTCCTAATACAACACCTGAAAACGTTGTAGAGAAAGGTAAATCTCTATACACCGCTGGTGATGCTGAGCGTGGCCTAACGGCTTGTATCGCTTGTCATGGTCCACGTGGTAACGGTACAGAGCTGTCAGGTTTCCCTAAAATCTCTGGTCAGCACGCCGATTACATCAAAGCTCAGCTAGAAAAATTCCGCGATGAAAAACGTGGTAACGACATGAACGCTATGATGCGTGATGTGGCTAAAAAGCTGACAGATGACGATATCGCTGTACTTTCGAAATACGTTGGTGGCCTACACTAAGCCCTACTTATTCGTTCGAGCACAAGTTGTAATGAAAAAGCCCAGAGTTCTCTCTGGGCTTTTTCATTTGATCGCTGTCACTGTGCAAGTACGCCGCTCATTTCTTTTCTCGCCATCCACTTTGTGAGAGATCGGCTATTCGTGGTACTGAAATTGGTCGCAGCGATTCATTAAGTTATTGAAAAATATATCAGCTAAAATTTGACCTAAAAAAAGTGCCGAATATTTATTCGCGATGATTGCTTGGAAATATAATCGCAGTAAAGTGTCTACATCGGCAGGGGTGCTGATAAGGGAAATAAGACTAGGATGGTCTTAAAGGGATGCAGGCAAGGGATGCTTGTGAAATAAGTAAGGAAAGGGGTAAGCAGGACGCTTACTCGATAGGGATGGTCGACTTGTCTAACGGTTTAGACATTGTAAGGGAACAGGCTCAGGATTAGCCCCAATACAGGAAGTAACACGGAAAGCCAAAATTCACTAGGATGGTGAAAAACGACACCTTTTTGCAGGGAAAGCGCGAAAAACAAAAGGATATTTGGTGCACTATACTCGGTGCAACACAGTTTGGCCTTCGGGCATTTAGAAAGCGATGGGGACTTCCTATCGCTTTTTTTATTTCTCTTAATCCGCCTCTGGATATACTCTTCATTCTCACCGCTAAAAGTCAGTTAACTAAAGTCTTAAGCACGGGTTTACTTATCTCGTGGCTCTGATTCCTGCATGATTCGGGAATATTTCCTTGGATCGATGATTATTTGTACAATAGTACTCCACTCTCCGGCCAGTTTCTGGTATGTTTCGCATCCCTGTTTGAGGATGTAACAATGCACCACTGCCCACTTTGTCAAAGCTTGGATACTCAACATTACTTTGAAGATAAGCGTCGTGCGTATCTTCAGTGCTTGCAGTGTGAGCTAGTATTCGTCAGTCCAGACCAAAGACTGGATGCGACGGAGGAAAAAGCGCACTACGACATGCACGAAAATGATCCAAATGACGAGGGCTATCGACGCTTTTTATCGCGGGTGGCTGACCCCATATTAGAGCGTATTGAACCTGCATCTCACGGGATAGATTTCGGTTGTGGTCCGGGACCAACGTTATCCATAATGTTGGAAGAGCAGGGTCACACAATGAGTTTGTACGATATCTACTATCATCCTGATAAGAAGGTGTTAGAAAGAGAGTACGACTTTATGACGTCCACAGAGGTTATCGAGCATCTTTATGATCCTGATAGCGTGTGGCAACAATGGTTAAATTTGGTTAAGCCAGGTGGCTGGATTGGTCTGATGACCAAACTGGTTATCAATGTCGAAGCGTTTGCCAATTGGCACTACAAGAATGACCCGACGCACGTGGTGTTCTTTAGCCGAAACACGTTTCAGTACTTGGCGGAGCGGGATCAGCTCGAGCTTGAATTTATTGGTAATGATGTAATTTTACTGAGGAAGCCCCAGTAATGAGCCGTAGTAAGAAAGCAAGATCAGGCGGTAACGGCGACGTAGTCGTTGTTCGTAACCGTACACAGTCAGACGTTGAAGGACGTCTGCGTAAAAGAGAGAAAAAGCGTAAAGGTCTAAAGACAGGTACGCGTAACTCAGAAGAAAAAGCGCAGAAGCAGCGCAGTGCTGCTCAAAAGCTAGACCCGCGTTTAGGTAGCAAGAAGAAAATTCCTCTCGTGGTTGAAGCTGCGAAGAAGCCAAACAAGGCTGAGCGCCGCGTAAACGCGGAGAAAGAGCTAGAGATGCTAGAGAACGACGCGCAACTAAACGTATTGCTTGACCGTCTAGACAACGGTGAAAGCTTAGGTGCTGGTCTACAAAAATATGTCGACGAGAAGCTTGAGCGCATCGAAGTTCTGATGAAGCAGTTAGGTCTTTACGAAGAGCCTGCGGAAGAAGAGTTTGAAGAAGAAGTCGTTGTAGAGCCAACCGTGAAAAAAGCGAGCAAAAAAGCCGCGACGGATGATGACCTACTATCGCAATTTGAAGACTTGGATCTGAACCAATTTAAAGGATAAGAGCCCGTTATGAACGTAACCGTGTTAGCCATTGCTGGTGGAATCATTATTCTCGGCTTAGCGTCTTATGCAGGTTACCTTCTGCTCCAGCTGAAAAAGCAAAAGGAGTTGCAAGAGCAGCATAAGCAATTAGCGATCGAAAAACGCAACGCGAACATCTTCGAGAGCGTTCATGTGTTGTGTCTCGCGGGCATTCAAGGTCAATGTGACTTATCAGAGATCAGCATTCGTCTATATAACATCATGGATTATGTCCAAGGTGACGACCGAGTGGATTTCGATAAAGAGTACCCAGCGACAGCTGAACTGTTTCATATCGTAAAAGACATGGCGCGCGGCGAAGACCGTCAGCAGCTAGTGAAAAAAGAACGCATGAAGCAGACTCTGGAGCGTCAAAAGGCAGAATCTCGCCTGCAAGACGCGATCATTGAAGAGCTTACGCAGCTACAAAAAAAGGTTCAGCCTTTAAATAATCAGATCAACATTCAAATGATCTAGCGAAACCCCGATTACTTCCTATGATCAGTAAGTGATCGGGTTATCAATTCCGAGCATTGTTACTCAAAAAGCGAACTGTCTGGCAACGAGCGCCATTTTGCTGTGGCAAAATACGCGGCGATACGTAAGGCTTAGCCGCCAGACAATTATTACAGCCCAAATGGAAAAGCATCATGTCGCAGCAAGTTGTCGCCAGTCAGCAAATAGTGTGGGACCAAGCAGTTCTCGATAAATACAACTACTCAGGCCCTCGTTATACCTCGTACCCAACCGCGTTGGAGTTTCACGAGGCGTTTACTATTGCCGATTACGATATGGCGTGCACGGAATACCCAGAGAGACCACTGTCTCTGTATATCCACATTCCATTCTGCCACAAGCTTTGCTACTACTGCGGCTGTAATAAAGTCATCACTCGTCATTCGCACAAGGCGGATGAGTACTTAGATGTATTGGAACTTGAGATCCGTACGCGCGCAGCGCTGTTGCACGGTCGTAAAGTGACACAATTACATTTTGGCGGTGGCACACCTACTTTTCTGAGTAAGCAGCAAATTAGCCGTTTGATGGCGATTTTGCGCGGTGAATTCGCTTTTGAACCGGATTCTGAAATCAGTATTGAAGTTGACCCGCGTGAAATCGAGCTGGATATGCTCGACCATTTGCGCAGCGAAGGCTTTAATCGCCTCAGTATCGGTGTGCAGGACTTCAACAAAGAAGTGCAGAAGCTGGTCAACCGTGAGCAAGACGAAGAGTTCATTTTCGCTATGGTTGCGCGTGCTAAGCAGCTCGGTTTCCGCTCGACAAACCTCGATTTGATTTACGGTCTGCCTAAGCAAACCAAAGAGTCGTTCGCCAAGACGTTAAGCCAAGTGCTGGAAATGCAGCCAGGTCGTTTGTCGGTGTTTAACTACGCCCACATGCCACAACTCTTCGCTGCCCAGCGCAAAATCAAAGATGAAGATTTGCCTCAAGCGGAAGAGAAAATGGCGATCCTGCAAGACACCATCAGCACGCTGACTGGCGCAGGTTATCAGTTTATCGGTATGGACCACTTTGCTATGCCGGACGATGAGTTGGCAGTGGCGCAGCGTAATGGCGTTTTACACCGCAACTTCCAGGGTTACACCACACAAGGTGAGTGTGACTTGGTTGGCTTTGGCGTCTCGGCGATTTCTATGATCGGTAACGCGTACGCGCAAAACCAGAAAGAGCTGAAGAAGTACTATGCACAGGTTGGTGAACAGCGCCACGCTTTATGGAAAGGTGTTGCACTTGATAGTGATGACTTACTTCGTCGCGAAGTTATCAAACAATTGATCTGTAACTTTAAGCTGGATAAAACCGCGATTGAAGCTGGTTTTAACGTCGAATTTAACCACTACTTCAAAGAAGATTTAGGCTTGCTACAAACCTTTATCGACGACCAGTTGGTCGAAGTGGATGAAAATGAAATCCGCGTGACGCTGCGTGGTCGACTGCTGATCCGCAACATCTGTATGTGTTTTGACAAATACCTTCGTGCCAAAGCGCGTCAGCAACAGTTCTCTCGCGTCATTTAACCGAACGCCAAATTGAAAAAGCCACCGATAAGGTGGCTTTTTGCGTTAAGGGGCAATGTAAGTCGATTGGGCAACTTGCCACAGCGCTTTGACGAGTGGGTTATCGAGCTGAGCACGTTTGCAGCAAACCCCAAGCTTAAACGGGCGAATCGACGCGACTTTAAGGCGTTGTATTTTCTCTTTGACCGGACTGTTGTTGATCACCACATCCGGCGCGATACCCACCCCGCAACCGAGCGCCACCATACTGACAATCGCTTCGTGCCCAGACACTTGGGCGTAAATATTCGGTTTAATCTTCATTTTCTTAAACCAAGTATTCGCACGTTCTCGCGCGGTGCCAGATTCCGGGACGATAAACGGAATATTTGACCAATCCGGCTTTTCTTTTTGCAGCTCTTCGACAAAGTTACTGACGCCAACGGGCGCGATCACTGACAGTGGAATTTCACTGATGGTTTCGAATTCGATGCGTGAAGGCAGTTGCTCGGGCAGGGCAGAGATTGCTACGTCCACATCGTCGGCCAACACTCGCTCAATCGCGGTTGCTGGATCGCCAGTCTGTAGTTTGAATTCGATAAATGGATGCTGAATGCGGAATTCGGTCAACAACTCGGGTAAATGGCTATAACTCGCGGTGACCGAACAGAACAGGCGAATTTCCCCTTTCAGCTCCTCTTCTATTCCTTTGAGTTGCGCGTTGTAGCTCTGCCATTCACCCAGGATACGCAATGCCACTGGCAACAGCTTCTTTGCTGCGGGAGTCAGTTCGACGCTGCGATTATCGCGAACAAACAAACCTTGCCCAGTCTCGGCTTCCAGCTTCTGGATTTGGCGGCTCAGCGCCGACGGGCTGATGTGCATTGCTGAGGCCGTTTTGGCAAAGCTCTTACTATCACACAGGTGAATAAATACCTGCAGACTTTTAATGTTCATGAAAGCGTCATTTCCTTGTTGCACTTTTTGCAATAACTAATTGTGAATATATCACTTTAAGCAACCTGATGTCTGTTTTAGTATCAGTTCATTCGATAGAGAAATATCGACCAGATGGAAAAATTCTTATAAGGAGAGCCCTGCTATGGCTAACTATTTCAATACCTTAAACCTACGTGAGCAACTAGACCAATTAGGTCGTTGTCGTTTTATGGACCGCAGCGAATTCGCAACAGAAGCCGATTACCTAAAAGGTAAGAAAGTGGTTATCGTAGGTTGTGGCGCGCAAGGTCTTAACCAAGGTTTAAACATGCGTGACTCTGGTCTTGATGTGGCATACGCACTTCGCCAAGCAGCGATCGACGAGCAGCGTCAATCTTACAAGAACGCAAAAGAAAACGGTTTTGAAGTAGGCAGCTACGAGACACTCATCCCTCAAGCAGACCTAGTGGTTAACCTAACTCCGGACAAACAGCACACCAACGTAGTAGAAACTGTCATGCCGCTAATGAAAGAAGGCGCGGCTCTAGGTTACTCTCACGGCTTCAACGTGGTTGAAGAAGGTATGCAAATCCGTAAAGACCTAACAGTAGTCATGGTTGCACCTAAGTGTCCGGGTACCGAAGTACGTGAAGAGTACAAACGTGGTTTCGGTGTACCAACGCTAATCGCAGTTCACCCAGAAAACGATCCTAAAGGTGAAGGTTGGGATATCGCGAAAGCATGGGCAGCAGCAACAGGTGGCCACCGTGCAGGTTGTCTAGAGTCTTCATTTGTAGCAGAAGTTAAATCTGACCTTATGGGCGAGCAAACTATCCTATGTGGCATGCTGCAAGCGGGTTCTATCGTATGTTACGAGAAGATGGTTGCAGAAGGCATCGACCCAGGTTACGCAGGTAAGCTACTTCAGTACGGTTGGGAAACAGTGACAGAAGCACTGAAATTTGGTGGCATCACGCACATGATGGATCGCCTATCAAACCCAGCGAAAGTGAAAGCATTTGAGCTTTCTGAAGAGCTGAAAGAACTGATGCGTCCGCTTTACAACAAGCACATGGATGACATCATCGAAGGCGAATTCTCTAGCACTATGATGGCTGACTGGGCAAACGACGACGTGAACCTACTAGGCTGGCGTGAAGAAACAGGCCAAACGGCGTTTGAAAACTACCCAGCGTCTGACGTAGAAATCCCAGAGCAAGAGTACTTTGACAACGGTATCCTAATGATCGCGATGGTGCGTGCAGGTGTTGAGCTAGCGTTCGAAGCAATGACAGCGTCAGGCATCATTGATGAGTCAGCGTACTACGAATCACTACACGAGCTACCGCTAATCGCAAACACTATCGCTCGTAAGCGTCTATACGAGATGAACGTAGTAATCTCTGATACAGCAGAATACGGTAACTACCTATTCGCTAACGTAGCAACACCACTATTACGCGAGAAGTTCATGCCGAAAGTAGGCACTGACGTTATCGGTAAAGGCCTAGGCGAAACGTCTAACCAAGTAGATAACGCGCGTCTAATCGAAGTGAACGATGCTATCCGTAACCACCCAGTTGAGTACATCGGTGAAGAGTTGCGTGGGTATATGACGGATATGAAGCGCATCGCGGTAGGCGGCTAATTTTCTTCGCTGTAGAGCTTAATCTCTTTGTCGGAAATACTCATTTGCTAGCGCAAACTCCGTGTTTCCTCCGCGACCTTAAGCTTTACAGCATTGAAAACGTAAAATGAACTCCAGGCAGACTGGAGTGATAAATACAAAATAATACCAATCACAGTAAGTAAATGGTCAGAAATAGCGTAGGAAAAATGCTTGAGAACAAGGCAAGATTTTTCGGTAAGTAGTTATTCTACAATCAAAAATTTTAACGCAGTTATCGAGTATTTTAACAAGCTAGAATGAGCAGTTATTTACTACGATTGGTATAAACACAACATCTAATTAAAAGGCTTGGTCTCCGTTGACCAAGCCTTTTTGTTTTTAGTGTGTTTGGCTTTAGAAGAGAAATAAAAAAGGCTGTCACCTAAGTGTCAGCCTTTTGAGTCTTGTCGAAGTTGATGCTTACTTGTCGGCTAGCTTCGCTTCAAGTTCTGCCAGTTTTGCTTCCATTTCAGTTAGCTTTTGGCGAGTGCGCAGTAGCACTTGTGTTTGTACGTCAAACTCTTCGCGGCTTACCACGTCCAGCTTGTTTAGCTGGCCTTGGATGACTTGGCGAACTTTTTGGTCGACGTCTGCACCCAGCTCTTTTACAGGTGCTGGCATAGAGTCGTGAATTTGTTTAGCGATTTGCTCTAGTTTCTTTGGGTCAAACATGGTGACTAAAACTCCTGTCTCTTTGGCTACATTCTATGTAATTGATACGGGAAAGTCGCTAGTTAGATAGCAAAAAATCGAGCCAGGCACGCCTGACGCCAGGCAATAAAAAAGGCCACCGAAGTGGCCTTTTGCGTTTTTAACTCTTAGTGATTGTCAGCGAGTTCGCGTTGAGCGGCTTTTGCCTCATCAACGCGTGCCAACTTTTCCAGGTCTTTGTCCTCGACAAAAACAGGCAGTGGCTTGTGCTTCTCAGCTAAGTAGCTGTAGATCACTGGTAGTACGAATAGGGTAAACAGAGTACCAATCGCTAGACCAGCAACGATTACGATACCGATACTAAAGCGCTGAGCCGCACCTGCACCTGTCGCATACATCAGTGGGACAAGACCCGCGATCATCGCTGCTGTTGTCATTAGGATAGGGCGCAGACGAACTTTCGCCGCTTCCATTACCGCTTCTGTCTTACCAAGTTTGTTGTGCAGTTGCTCTTCTTTCGCCACTTCACAGATCAAGATACCGTGCTTGGTAATCAGACCGACTAGAGTGATCAGACCAACCTGTGAGTAGATGTTCATCGACGCGGCACCCCACGCCAGAGCGATTAACGCACCACATACTGCCAGTGGAACCGACACCATGATCACGATTGGGTCTTTCAGAGATTCAAACTGAATCGCCAGAACCAAGAAGATGATCGCCAATGCTAGACCAAACGTTGCGTACAGTGCGCTACCTTCGGTAACAAACTGACGCGCTTCACCCATGTAGTCATGGTTGTAGCCGCTTGGCAGTTTCGTTTCAGCGATGTTCTCGAACCAGTTAATCGCATCACCCATTGCCGTGCCCGGTGCTGGTACCGCACCGATAGTTGCTGAGTTCAGCTGGTTGAAGTGAGGCAATGAGCGTGGCTCAGCAATCACGTCAATCTTAACTAGGTTGCTCAGTGGAACCGCGTTGCCGTCTGCAGCACGCACGTAGTAGTTGTTCATCGACTCAGGGTTTAGACGCCATTTACGCTCTACCTGAGGGATAACTTCGTACGAACGGCCATTCAGGTCGATACGGTTAACGTAGCCATCCGCCATCATCGTACCCAGCGTCACACCGATGTCTTGCATCGTAACGCCGTATGCACCCGCTTTGTCTTTGTCGATGTTGATTTTCATCGTCGCCGAGTCGTAGTTCAGGTCTAGGTCTGAGTATACGAACATCGGGTTAGACTTCACTTCGGTCAATACGTCCGTTGCGATAGCAAATAAGCTTTCAAACGCGTTTGGCGTAGTGAGAACAAACTGAATTGGCAGACCACTACCTGCACCTGGTAGTTCAGGCATTTGGAACGCCGTTACCGCCATTCCCGGTACGTCTGCAACCAATCCACCCACACGACCTGTTACGTCTGCTTGGCTTGCTTCACGCTCACTCCAAGGAACCATCGAAGCGATACCGAATGCTTGGTTTGAGTTAGGCACACCTGAGAACACCTGAGCGAATTGCACTTCTGGTTGCTCAGAAAGGATGCGGTTTACGTCACCCATAGTGTTCTGGATAAAGTCTAAGTTTGTGTTTGATGGCGCTGTACCCATCAGTACCACTACACCTTTATCTTCAGACGGAGCCAGTTCGCTCGGGATGAATTTGAACAGCATTGGTAGGCTGGCAAATACAATCAAAGCAAAACCGATAACCACTGGGCGATGTTGCATTACTGCACCCAGCATCTTCTCGTAACGACCCGTCATGCGGTCTAACACGCTATGCACTTTTTGCTCAAACTTGCTCGGCTCTTGGTGAGCTTTCAGCATTTTTGAACACATCATTGGTGATAGGGTCAGCGCGACGATACCCGATACGAATACCGCACCTGCTAGGGTTAACGCGAACTCTTTAAATAGCGAGCCAGTGATACCACCCATCAGCGCGATCGGCGCGTATACCGCACCCAGCGTCAGTGTCATCGCGATAACCGGTACCGCAATTTCACGTGTACCAATGATCGCCGCACGGAACGGAGATTCTCCGAGTTTGATGTGTCGGTCGACGTTCTCCAGTACAACGATCGCATCGTCCACCACCAGACCGATTGCCAGTACCATCGCCAGTAGCGTCATTAGGTTCCAAGAGAAGCCCATTGACTGCATCACCATCGCTACACCAATCAAAGAGAGTGGGATAGTGACGATCGGGATGATTACCGCGCGGAATGAACCGAGGAACAGTGTGATTACTACTAGTACGATGATCGCCGCTTCAACGATAGTTTTGATTACTTCGCTAATCGATTCGTTGATCGCAATGGTTGAGTCGTACAGCACGTCCATTTTGATCGTGCTTGGCAGGTTGCGTTCTAGTTGTGGCAACAAGTCTAGGACATCTGCGGCGATGTTGATCGGGTTAGCACTCGGCGCTGCGTTGATTGCTGCTACCACCGCTTCCTGACCATTCGCACTTGCACGGTACAAGTCGTGGCTCTTCTCTAGCGTCACTTTTGCAATGTCGCTTAGACGAGTCACGTTACCGTCATCAGTGCTGACAACTAGGTTCTTCAGCTCATCAACGTTTGATACCTGCGTATCGGCGCTGCCGTTGTAAAGTACGAACTCACCGATAGCCTGACCCGTTGCAGACTGGTAGTTGTTGGCACTTAGTACGCCCATTACGTCTGTCGCGGTCAGGTTAAACGCTGCCATTTTCGCTGGGTCTAGCCATACGCGTAGTGCGTATTTCATACCACCATACAGGTCAACTTTCGACACACCGTTAACGGTAAACAACTGCGGGTTGATTACGCGTTCTAGGTAGTCGGTGATCTGACTTGAAGACAGCTCGTCACTGGTGAAACCAATGTACAGTACCGCGGTTGTCGAACCGGTCGACATGGTTACTGTCGGGTCTTCCGCTTCTTTAGGAAGCTGAGAGCGAACCGAGTTGGTTTTAGCCAGTACGTCTGACAGTGCCGCGTTCGGGTCAGTGTTCAACTTCATTTTTACCGTGATAGTTGAGCTACCGAGTACCGATTGAGACGTCATGTAGTCGATATTGTCTGCCTGCGCGACGGCTTGCTCCAATGGCTGAGTAATAAAGCCTTGGATAAGGTCGGCACTGGCGCCGTAGTAACTGGTTGAAACCGTTACTTCCGTATTCGTCATTTCAGGGTATTCACGGACCTGCATTTTGAAGATTGCTTGTAGACCAAGCAACGCGATCAAAAAGCTGATCGATACCGCTAAAACTGGACGTTTAATAAAAACATCAGTAAAGCGCATGAAGCCTCCGGTTACAGCATTGGTGTTTCAGCTGGTGGAGTAGTTGCATTGCTTTCTACTACACGAACTTTGGCGTGGTTACTTAAACGAACTTGGCCCGACGTTACAACCACATCACCAGGCTTAACGCCTTCAAGGATGTGTGCGATGTCTTTAGTACGTTCACCCACTTTAACCACTTGCTGTGTTACACGCTTTTCACCATCTTCTTCAGATACGATGTAAATGTTGTCACCGTATAGCGTGAAGGTAATGGCGGTTTGTGGAAGAGTGACTTGGTTTTCAAGTTTTGGCAGGATGATGTTCGCACGTGCAAACATACCGCTACGAAGTTTACCGTCGCTGTTCGGGATATCTGCTTGAACTTGAATCAAACCACTTTGAACATTAACCGCAGGTTCGATTGCTGTGATTGAGCCTTTGAACGCCATCTCTGGGTAAGCATCAACAAAAATGTCGACTTCTTGATCCATATGGATACGAGAGATATCGGTTTGCGGCACGGTGAAACGTAGACGCATCACGCTAGTATCTTCAAGGCGTACAATGTCTGTACCCGCTTGTAGGTACTGACCTAGGTAAACGTTACGGATACCAACCACACCTGAGAATGGTGCTTTGATTTCACGACGGTCAATCGCTGCTTTCAAGCTCTCGATATCTGCGCGAAGAGAGAAGTAGTTCGCTTCTGCTTCATCGTAAGATTCTTTAGAGATAGAGCCTTTTTTGTACAGGCCTTGGTAACGCTTGTACTTCGCTTCTGCTGCAGGCAGTTTTGCTTGCGCGCTCTTTAGGTTAGCTTTTTCGACTGCTGAGTCCAGAAGCACTAAGTCTTGACCTTCTTTCACTTGAGTCCCTGACTCGAATGCGATCTTGTCAATCACGCCACTGGTTTCGTTAGCAACAGTGACACCTTGGTTTGGCTCGATAAAACCAATCGCCTCAATCACAGGCACCCAGTCCACCGCTTTAACTTCAGTGACGGTAACTGGGAACTCAGCTTCTGGACGATTCGCCATATACTCGGCAATCTTCTGTTGTTTGAAAAGATTGAAACCTATCACGCTGCCGAACAGCAGTATCGCGATAAGTAACATAAAGAAGGTCCACTTTTTCATTCTGGTCAGAACTCCAATTAGTGTTGAATGATTGCGTCCCAACTGGCTTCAATCGCAGCTTCTATGGCTGCTTCGTCCAGTTGATAAAATCCCATGGCATGGCTTCGAGCGAGCGCAACGGTCGCTTCGAAACTTAGCCCGGAAAGAATTCGGTTATCGAGTGGTTTAAACACCCCTTGCTCTTTGCCTTGAGTAAATAGTCTCTCTACTTGGTCAAACATTTTCCGCTCGAGTTCCAGCGTTGTTCTATTGTTTGCACATGGCAGAGATTCATATTGAACGCGATTGTGCAAGGTGTCTACATTTGAACCAGCTAAACGCCAAATGTTGAGCCACATTTTCCGGTAACGCGCTTTTAAAGGCATATCGTCGCTCACGCCTGCTTGAACTGCTGTCGCAATGCGCTTCGCTACGTTCAATCTCACTTCGTCTAACAAGTGGTCTTTATCTGTGAAATAACGATAGATGGTTCCCGTTGCAACATCGGCTTCGTTGGCCAGTTTTTGCATCGAAAAACCTTGAAGTCCCAGTTCTGCGATAAGCCTTTCGGCGGCACAGAGTATCTGCTCTTTCTTATCTAAAGCTGGATTAATAGACATAGTTACACTCTAAGTGAATGAACGTTCATTCATTATAGACTGAAAGCTGCACAGGTGTGCAATAAAAATTTTGGCTATTTTAAAATTTCTTGGAAAGAAGACTAAAGCGCGCGGATGACAGGAGAATGATAAACGTGGTAATCGCCCCAACTCGCCATTATTATAAGCGCCACCCTTTTTTTGCTTAGAGACACGTATGAAGCTGAACCCAAGACAAGATGAAGCCGTTAAGTATGTATCGGGACCTTGCCTCGTATTGGCCGGTGCTGGTTCAGGTAAAACACGTGTTATCACCAATAAAATTGCGTATTTGGTTCAGCAGTGTGGCTACAAAGCACGCAATATCGCCGCGGTGACGTTTACCAACAAAGCTGCGCGAGAAATGAAAGAGCGTGTGGGTCAGACGCTTGGCAAAAATGAATCCAAAGGTTTGATGGTGTCGACGTTTCATACCCTCGGCCTCAATATCATCAAACGCGAGTACAAAGCGCTGGGATTAAAAGCGGGTTTTTCACTGTTTGATGACCAAGACCAGATGGCGCTGCTGAAAGAGCTGACAGAAAAGCAGCTCGACGGTGATAAAGACCTACTCAAGCAACTGTTGAGTACGATCTCTAACTGGAAAAACGACATGCTGTCGCCAGAGCAAGCCAAAGCCGCGGCAAAAGGTGAACAGCAACAGTTATTTGCTTTCTGCTTTGAGATGTACCAAAAGCAGATGAAAGCGTACAACGCGCTCGATTTTGACGATCTAATCCTGATGCCAGTACTGCTCCTGCGTAATAATGAGGAAGTGCGTCAACGTTGGCAAAATCGCATCCGCTACTTGCTGGTGGATGAGTACCAAGATACCAACACCAGTCAATACGAGCTGGTAAAGCTAATTGTGGGTGAACGTGGGCGTTTGACCGTAGTAGGTGACGACGACCAATCCATCTACTCATGGCGTGGCGCGAAACCCCAGAACTTGGTGCTGCTAGGTGAGGACTACCCAAATCTACGGCTAATTAAGCTTGAGCAGAATTATCGCTCGACCAGCCGAATTTTGCGTGCGGCGAACATCCTGATCGCCAACAACCCACACGTGTATGAGAAATCACTGTTCTCAGAAATTCCGGATGGGGAAAAGCTCAAAGTATTGATGGCGAAAAATGAAGACCATGAAGCGGAGCGCGTGACTGGTGAATTGATCGCCCATAAGTTCCTTAACCGTACCGACTATAAAGACTACGCGATTTTGTATCGTGGTAACCATCAGTCGCGTTTGATTGAAAAGTCGCTGATGCAAAACCGAGTGCCTTATAAGCTCTCTGGCGGCACGTCCTTTTTTGCTCGCGCTGAAATCAAAGACATCATGGCTTATTTACGTGTGTTGGTGAACCCAGACGACGACAATGCCTTCTTACGTATTGTGAATACGCCGCGCCGTGAGATTGGTCCGGTAACGTTAGAAAAACTGGGTAGTTATGCCAATATGCGTAGCAAAAGTCTGTTTGAAGCCAGCTTTGAAATGGGGCTTGAGCAACACCTGACAGGCCGCGGATTGGAAAACTTACGACGTTTCACCTCTTGGTTGGTGAAGATTGCAGACCAAGCAGAACGTGGTGATACGGTTGAAGCGGTACGTTCATTAGTACGCGACATTAACTATGAAGATTGGTTATACGAAACGTCGCCGAGCCCGAAAGCGGCTGAGATGCGAATGAAGAACGTCTCTGACCTTTACTCTTGGATTGTCTCTGACCTAGAAGGGGACAATTACGACCAAGAAGAAAAGACGCTTAAAGAAGTAGTTCAAAGACTGACGCTACGAGACATGATGGAACGTGGTGAAGAAGATGACGACAGCGACGCGGTCCAGTTGATGACGTTGCACGCATCAAAAGGTTTGGAATTTCCTTACGTCTATTTGATCGGTTCTGAAGAAGGGATCTTGCCGCACCAAACCAGTATCGATGAAGATAATGTCGAAGAAGAGCGACGCCTAATGTACGTGGGTATCACTCGTGCCCAGCGAGAGCTGACGTTCACTATGTGTAGAGAGCGCCGTCAGTTTGGCGAATTGATTAAGCCAACTCAAAGTCGTTTTCTTGATGAGCTGCCTTTTGACGATGTTGAATGGGAAGTGAAGAAAAAGCCGCAGAGCCAAGAAGAGCGGATGGCAAAAGGGCAGGCGCACATCGCAAACCTTCGCGCGATGTTCAACAAAAAATAAAAAAAAAGGGCTTGGTGATGTTACCAAGCCCTTCTTGTAATCTGTATTATTCTGCGGTTACAGACCAGCGATCATGTGCTCAATAGCGGCAACGATTTCATCGTCTGAACAATCCATACATGAACCACGCGCTGGCATCGCGTTGAAGCCGTTGATAGCGTGGTCTTTTAGTACGTCTTTACCTTGTGCAATACGAGGACCCCAGTCGTCAGCGTTACCAGTTTTAGGCGCGCCACTTACACCAGATGCGTGACAAGCAATACAGAAAGTACCGTATACTGTCGCACCATCGCGTGGGCCTGTTGGTTCAGCTGCAACTGGCTCAGAACCTGCTAGGTATACATCACCGACAGGTTGAATACGTTTTGCAATCGCGTCATGTTCTTCTTGGCTAATATTGGCTGCAAAAGAAGCGCTAGAAAAAGTAATTGCAGCGACCAAAGCGGTTAAGATTTTTCGAGACATATCCATTAAACTCACTTTACATTCCTGAAGGTAAGTTCGTGCTTACCTTTTATTAGAGTGTGGCGTTGATGAAACAGGCGACTTCCTGTTAAATCAATGTAAATAATGGGTGATTATATCCTGATAACTTGTTGCAATAAACAGCAAGATACCCCCTTCATATCAGTTATCTAATGGGAAATAGGGGTTTATCACACTTTAATTGCCCAAAAAGGCGCCAAACGATAAAAAAAGTTGAAAAAGTACTAGACGACCTAGTGTGATATACGTATTATTCCACTCCGCCGATAGGGCATGCGCCCGTAGCTCAGTTGGATAGAGCGTTGGCCTCCGGAGCCAAAGGTCGAAGGTTCGAATCCTTTCGGGCGTACCATTCCCCGGAGGATAAGTCGGTAAAACTCAGTGGTGGCTATAGCTCAGTTGGTAGAGCCCCGGATTGTGATTCCGGTTGTCGCGAGTTCAAGTCTCGTTAGCCACCCCATTCTTTTGGTAGCTTTGCTTCCAATCTTGATGAAAATCGAGATAAAACATAAGTCGGTGAATACTACGTTTGGTAGAGCATCGAGGTCTTGGAATCGCGGGACCAGAGGGTTACTCTCAGGTAAAGCTAGTAAAAGACTAAATATCGTCGGTGAATAGCGCAGTTTGGTAGCGCATCTGGTTTGGGACCAGAGGGTCGGGGGTTCGAATCCCTCTTCACCGACCACTATTTCGTTTCTCGCTCAAAGCGGTAAACAACAAAATTTGATGGTGGCTATAGCTCAGTTGGTAGAGCCCCGGATTGTGATTCCGGTTGTCGCGAGTTCAAGTCTCGTTAGCCACCCCATTCTTTATTAAAGAATATGCTCGGTGAATAGCGCAGTTTGGTAGCGCATCTGGTTTGGGACCAGAGGGTCGGGGGTTCGAATCCCTCTTCACCGACCACTATTAAAGCCTCAGTCGAAAGACTGGGGCTTTTTTACATTCTGAGTTTATCAATTTAACTCTTTTAGGGTCGGGGGTTCGCCTGATATTCAAGATCTGGCTCTTCACCGACCACTATTAAAGCCTCAGTCGAAAGACTGGGGCTTTTTTATATTCTGCATTTATAGATTTAACTCTGTTTATGGTCGGGGTTCGCCTGATGTTCAAAATCTGGCTCTTCACCGACAACCATTGAAGCTTCAGTCGAAAGGCTGGGTCTTTTTTACATCCTAAAATTATCGATTTATCCCAATACTAAATGTCGATCTTCTTCGATAGTGAATCACTAATCGCCGCTTCTTGTTACTTCATTTTTCTTTTATGCCTTAGAGCAAATTTGCCGAATTTTCGTGAGTTGTGAGCGTTATTGCTTCTCGAGTTTCCGGCCTCTCATTGACTCACATTAAGACCATTTTCATTCGGTAGTCAGCAAGGACTTTTCGGTCTAGTGGCACATTAGGTTTGTGGTTGAAGCGGATGGTGAAATGCTAGCCGCGAGCTTGTAGCTAAAAAATTTTTGAACAGCACCAGATTCTTGGTCTATACATAAATGTATAGACAGATAATAACTCTAAGGTAATGGTTGTTTTCTGGTTGTATGTTTTGCAATTTCACTTTAAATATAGGTTTTTGTTTTATTTTTGTTAATTAAAATTTCGTTTGTGACTTGAATACTTATGCTTTTTCTTTTGGATGATCTATATAACTTGTAGCGCTAATTAATAACGCTTTATTCGGTATTTAGGCGATATTGCAAAGTGGTCTGATCAATTTTTACTTTCGCGTAATTGCATATTTATTTTGTTAAGGTGCTTGCTTTTTGCCCGATATCGAATTTTTATCCTATCTTTGTTGCTTTTTTGTGAATTATTTGCCAAATTGATGAGCTTATAAATTGTCAGGTAATAGACTGACTCGAATGGATTCACTTTTCAGACAGGGCAGAAAACTGCCGAAGCAGTAGAGGTCTGGTTAATGTCACTTTTAGAAGTTAAAAATCTTCGTATTGAGTACCCGTCTCGCCACGGTGTGCATGCTGCAGTTAAATCTCTATCGTTCAATATTGAGCGAGGAGAGATCGTCGGTGTGGTCGGCGAATCAGGTGCGGGTAAGTCAACCGTTGGTAACGCAGTTATTGATCTGCTTAGCCCTCCAGGGCGCATTGCGAGCGGCGATGTGTATCTAGATGGAGAGCTGATTTCAGGCTTGTCTCCTGAAAAGATGCGCAAAGTTCGCGGCTCGAAGATTGGTTTTATTTTCCAAGACCCGATGACGTCTCTTAATCCACTGTTCACCGTTGAACAGCAACTAAAAGAGACCATTCACGCCAATATGAACGTTTCTGATGAAGAAGCGTACAAACGTTCTCTTGCGCTGATGCAGCAAGTGGGGATTCCACAACCAGAGAACCGTTTAAAACAATATCCACACCAGTTTTCTGGTGGTATGCGCCAACGTGTGGTGATTGCTATCGCCCTCGCGGGTGAGCCAGACCTAATTATCGCCGATGAGCCGACGACGGCGCTCGACGTCTCTATCCAAGACCAAATCCTGCAATTAATTCGCGACTTGTGTATCAAGAACAATGTCGGCTGTATGTTGGTGACCCATGACATGGGTGTGGTATCCAATGTGACCGACCGTGTGGCGGTTATGTACCGCGGTGATTTGGTGGAATTTGGTCCAACTCAGAAAGTGCTGGGTACGCCAGAACACCCTTACACCCATAGCTTGATCTCTGCGGTACCGCGCTCAGACGTCAAACTCGATCGTTTCCCATTGGTGAGTTACATCGAAGAAGCAACCGAGATGGAACCGCTGGATGTAAAAAACCACTGGCTGGGTCAAAGCCAAGATCAGCGCAGTTACACAGGTGCTTTGCTTAACGTTGAAAACGTCAACCTGCGTTTTACCACTAAAGACTCTCTGTTTGAGAGCCGCCGCGAATACGTGCAGGCGTCAAATAACGTCAGCTTTGAAGTGTTTGAAGGTGAAACCTTCGGTTTGGTGGGTGAGTCAGGTTCAGGTAAGTCGACGATTGCTCGTGTTATCGCTGGTCTGTATCAGCCTAACTCTGGCCGCGTGACATTTGAAGGTATTGACCTAACCGCGCTGAAATCTGAAAAAGAGCGTCGCCCGATGCGCCGTCAAATGCAGATGGTATTCCAAAACCCTTATTCATCAATGAACCCGCGAATGAAGATTGCTGACATCATTGCCGAGCCAATTCGTTTCCACAAACTGACCAATAGCGAAGCCGAAACGAGACAGATCGTTAACGATCTACTTGATCACGTTGGTTTGGGTCGTATGGCAGGGGTGAAGTACCCGCACGAATTCTCTGGTGGTCAGCGTCAGCGTATCTCTATCGCTCGAGCTCTGGCAACGCGTCCGCGTCTGCTGATTTGTGATGAGCCTACTTCGGCACTGGACGTATCGGTTCAGGCGCAGATTCTGAACCTGTTGAAAGATCTCCAAGACGAGCTGAACCTAACCATGCTGTTTATCAGTCACGATTTACCGGTTATCCGCCAAATGTGTGACCGAGTCGGTGTGATGCAGATGGGCACACTGCTTGAAGTGGCGCCAACTGAGCAACTGTTTAAGTCACCTCAGCATGAGTACAGCAAGCAACTTATTTCGTTGATGCCTGAATTCACAGGCTTACGAGAAGAAGTAAAAACGGCGTAAGTCGTAACACTTTCCCAATGCTTGATTGGGGCAAAATAAACACAAGCAAATACAACAACTAGGGATAAATCCCGCATAAGGAGTTATGCAATGAAAACCATGAAAAGCAAACTAGCAGTGGCTTTAATGGCAGCAGGCTTAAGCTTTAGTGCAGCTGCAGCAGATATCACCATCGCGTATGATGCAGATCCAGTATCTCTTGACCCGCATGAGCAGCTATCTGGCGGCACACTGCAAATGTCTCACATGGTGTTTGATCCACTAGTGCGTTACACGCAAGATTTAGATTTTGAACCACGTCTAGCAGAGAAGTGGGAACGCGTTAACGACACTACTTTCCGTTTCCAACTACGTAAAGGCGTGAAGTTCCACTCTGGCAACGAAATGATGGCTGACGATGTGGTTTGGACATTTGACCGTCTAAAAGACTCGCCAGACTTTAAAGCTATCTTCGAACCGTACGAGAAGATGGTAAAAGTTGACGACTACACGGTTGAGCTAGTGTCAAAAGGCGCTTACCCGCTTGTTCTACAAACCGCGACTTACATCTTCCCAATGGACAGCAAGTTCTACTCAGGTACAACGGCTGACGGCAAAGATAAAGCGGAAGTTGTGAAGCACGGTAACTCTTTTGCTTCAACTAACGTTTCTGGTACTGGTCCATTTATCGTGACTGCGCGTGAGCAGGGCGTAAAAGTGGAATTTGAGCGTTTCGACGGTTACTGGGACAAAGACACAGGTAACGTTGATAAGCTAACACTCGTGCCAATCAAAGAAGACGCGACTCGTGTTGCTGCTCTTCTATCTGGTGACGTAGATATGATTGCTCCAGTAGCACCAAACGACCACCAGCGTGTAGAAAGCGCGAAAGGTGTGGATTTGGTAACGTTGCCTGGTACTCGTATCATCACGTTCCAAATGAACCAAAACAGCAACGAAGCTCTGAAAGATGTTCGCGTTCGTCAGGCGATTGTTCACGCAATCAACAACGAAGGTATCGTGAAGAAAATCATGAAAGGCTTCGCGACAGTTGCGGGTCAGCAAGGTCCTGAAGGTTACGCGGGTTACAACCCAGACCTAGTGCCACGCTACGATCTGAAGAAAGCAAAAGAGCTGATGAAAGAAGCGGGCTACGAGAAAGGCTTCACGCTGACTATGATGGCGCCAAACAACCGTTACGTGAACGATGCGAAAATCGCTCAAGCGGCGGCAGCAATGCTATCTAAGATTGGCATCAAAGTTGACCTGAAGACTATGCCGAAAGCTCAGTACTGGCCAGAGTTCGATAAGTGTGCAGCAGACATGCTTATGATTGGTTGGCACTCAGATACTGAAGATTCAGCGAACTTTACTGAATTCCTAACCATGACTCGTAACGAAGAGACAGGTAAAGGTCAGTACAACTGTGGTCACTACTCTAATGCAGAAGTGGACAAGCTAATCGAGCAGTCAAACGTAGAAACGGATCCAGCAAAACGTGCAGCGATGCTACAGAAAGTAGAAACTACGCTGTACAACGACGCGGCATTTGTTCCTCTACACTGGCAAAACCTAGCGTGGGGCGCGAAATCTAACGTTGATATCGCACCGATCGTTAACGCGATGAACTTCCCATACCTAGGTGACCTAGTTGTTAAATAACAATTAGTTAAAAATGTAATACTGGCATCCGCCCGATGCGGATGCCAGCCTCATTTTTGGTGCTTAACTTTGTTTCAGTCGGGTTAGGTGCCATTTTTAAGACTGAATATGCAATTTGAGAATCTCTCAGTTGCAGGCTGAAAACTATGGAAAGTTAAGGGGCAAGGAATGTTTTCGTTTCTGGTCAAGCGCCTGTTTCAGGCACTGATAGTGATGTTTGTGATCAGTTTAGTGGCGTTTGCCATTCAGGATAACCTGGGTGACCCGCTGCGTGAGCTTGTTGGTCAGTCTGTTTCTGAAGCGGAGCGTCAAGCTTTGCGTGATGAACTGGGCCTAAATGATCCCTTTATTGCTAAATACACTCGCTTTGTAGGCGCTGCGCTACAAGGTGACCTTGGTACATCATACTTCTTCAAACGTCCAGCGGTTGAAGTTATCTTAGACAAATTGGTCGCGACACTGGAACTGGTGTTTGGCGCTACCATCATCATTATCTTTCTCTCTATCCCACTTGGTGTCTACTCTGCGATTCATCCAAAAAGTTTCTTTACCAAAGTGGTCATGGCACTGAGTAGTGTCGGTATTTCTATCCCCGTATTCTTAACCGCCATCATGCTGATGTATGTGTTCTCGATCGAACTCGGCTGGCTGCCGTCTTATGGACGAGGGGAAACCGCCAACTGGTTGGGTTGGGAGTCGGGCTTCTTTACCCTCGATGGCTTAGCGCACCTGATCCTACCGTGTGTGGCTCTTGCTTCTATTATGTTGCCGTTGTTCATCCGTCTGGTTCGTTCTGAGATGCTGGAAGTGCTGAGCTCGGAATACATCAAATTCGCTAAAGCGAAAGGTTTGGCGCTAAACAAAATCTATTACCAACATGCACTGAAGAACACCATGCTGCCGGTACTTACCGTCGGTGGTGTACAGATCGGTACAATGGTGGCTTACACCATCCTGACTGAAACGGTATTCCAGTGGCCAGGTACTGGTTTCCTTTTCCTTGAAGCGATCAACCGCGTTGATACGCCTTTGATTACCGCTTACGTTATTTTCGTTGGCCTTATCTTCGTGGTTACCAACACGATTGTTGACTTGCTATACGGATTGATTAACCCAACGGTGAACCTAACAGGAAAAGGAGCATAACCATGAGCCAATTAGCTGCAGCTCCTTCTCGTTGGGAGCGTTTTAAACAATCAGATTTTCTTTACTACTTTAAGCGCGATAAAGTCGCGATGGCGAGTTTTAGCATCTTTATGATGTTCTTGGTGATGGCGTTAGCCGCGCCTCTCATCGCACCGACTGACCCGTATGATCTGGTTTCTATCGATATTATGGATTCTGAGCTGCCACCATCTTGGATGGAAGGCGGTGACGAACGCTTTGTACTAGGTACCGATGAGCAAGGTCGTGACATTCTTTCGACGATTCTTTATGGCTCACGCCTGTCACTGACGATTGGCTTCTTAGCGGTAGGTCTACAACTGCTGTTAGGTATCGTGATCGGTCTGTCGGCGGGTTACTTTGGTGGCCGTATCGATAGCTTCCTAATGCGCTTTGCCGATGTTCAGCTATCGTTCTCAACCATGATGGTCGCGATCATTGTATCGGCTATCTTTAAAGCGAGCTTCGGTAGTGATTTCTACAGTCAGTACGCGGTGGTGATGTTGGTGGTGATCATCGGTGTGGCTGAATGGCCGCAATACGCGCGTACTATTCGTGCGTCCGTATTGGCTGAGAAGAAGAAAGAATATGTAGAAGCGGCGCGAGTAATGGGCTTTAAAGCTCCGCGCATCATGTTCCGCCATATTCTGCCAAACTGTTTATCACCGATCTTGGTTATCTCAACCGTTCAGGTAGCAAACGCGATCATGTCAGAAGCGGCACTTTCTTTCCTCGGTTTGGGCTTGCCAGTTGACCAGCCTTCGCTAGGTGCCCTGATCAGTATCGGCTTTAACTACATCTTCTCTGGTGCTTGGTGGATTACCGCTTTCCCTGGTGTTGTTCTTGTGACACTGGTATTGGTGATCAACTTGCTTGGTGACTGGCTACGCGATGTATTTAACCCGAAAATCTACAAAGGGTGATCTAAGCCTAAGATTTAGTTGCAAAAACCTTTCTACACTAAGAGCCGTAACTTATTACGGCTCTTTTTTTGCATTCTAATTATTGCAGCGGAGCCGATAAATCCACGACAATATCGAAACGCTCGAATACCTAAACAGGACTGAGTAAGGACTAGGGAAACGAAAATGACGATGCGAAAGCGACCTTTAGTGAACATCTTGAGTATTTCGACACTGTTGATGGTGATGACACCTGCGCCGACGTTGGCAAAAGAATTCTTGTGCGATGCGACTCAAGCATCGACGACGCAGTTACCTCAGTTAGATAAAAGCTGTCCAATTGGTAAAGGTTTATGGGGCAAGCAGAAGCCAAAGCATCAAGACTCACAATTTTGGATTCAGTGCGGCATCTACAATAAGCCACTGGCTCTTGATAAGGCGAAAAAACTTTATCAACGTATTTCCACCGACGTGTGGATGAAGCCGGAAGATAAAGGTTATCGCTGCCTAATTGGCCCATATGCCACGTTTGCCCAAGCAAAAAATGAGCTGGTTCAGGTAAAAAAACAACCGGGTTACAAAGAAGCGTTTATTCGTGAGGTATCGGGAAAAATCGAGCACAGTAAACCTGCTCGTCCGGCGAAAGAAAAGCGCCCACCAGCGAAGAAAGTCACGACGACTAAAATGGTGACTCAACCAGCGCGTAAGACAACGTCAACACCTGCAAACGTCAAAACCGATATCTCTATCCGTTTGCAAACGTCACTCAACAATACCGAATACAAAGTCCCTTATATTTTGTTTAGTGATGACCTGTTCTACATGGAACACGAGTTACCGTGGAATCGTATGAGTTATGACGGCGCGTACAAAACCTGTCGACAGCTCGGCATGCGTTTAGCCAACCCGCAAGAATGGAAAGTGCTGTTGGATTCAAAAGTGATGGAAAAAGACAACTGGCCAATTCATCTGCCATATTGGGGCGCAGAACATACCGGACTATTTTATAACGGTAAGGTTAACCAGCTAAAAGGCAGTTCACGACTCAACGTCATGTGTGTGAAGTAGGCTGACTTTAATATTGAAACCAAGAAGATAAAATAAAGCCCCGCAATGCGGGGCTTTGTGTTTTATTTAGTCAGTGATTACTCGGTGTCACCAATGCCAGTCCATTCGATATTGAACTTGATGGCTTCAATGTATTCGCCTTGAGCGCCTTTCACTCTGCCAATGATGCTGTAAACGTTTCCTACCGTCAGCGCTGGTAGGTCAAAGTCAACCGCTGCATGTTTGATCATAGCGCCGTTAGGACCACTGTCTTCTTCACCAGTAAAGCACTCTATCGGGCTGCCGTCCCAATCTGTTGAAACTACTGTACCAATGTCTTTACCAGTAAATTCAAATTGATAGAAGAACTCTCTAACTTCGCTACAAGTAAAGTCCTTATTGTCGATATCAAAGAACACATTGGCATCCATTACGTTGTTATCGTGTGAAGCGACATAGTCTGTCATCGACACCGTGATTCTGCCCAGATCATAGTTAGGGTATTGCTCGGCTGGTAAGTACATACCAAAGCTACGACCGTCTGGGCCTACATCCGATTTGATAGTTAGGCGTTTATCTGCATCGGCTTTGTTGCTGAAGTAAGTGTAGCGCTCTCCGGAGCCGTCGTTTGTATCACGGTAAACAACGGTTTGTGCGCCAGAAGAAATAGCATCCGCAGAACCTTTTACTTCGATAGCTAGCGTTTCAGTAAAAGCTTGGCCATCTTCGAAACCATTGAAAGTCGCGACTAAGGTGCCATCTGTAATAACATAAGATGCCCCTTCCATTGGTGTTTCTGCAACAGAACATGAGGTTAGGTTGTCGATAGTACGTTGGTTGCCATAGATAACATTGTCTTCGAAGCGAATCGAATCACACCAAATGCTGCTGTAGCTATTCTCGCCATTACCGTCAGAGCTGCCATGGTCCAGTCGGTACCACGTTTTGCCTTCTAGAGGGTGAACTGGCTCTACTGGTGTGCCTTCGGCGATAGCAGGTAGTTCAAACATTACGTATGACTCACCTGCATTAACGCTGTCTTTGGCGTAAACGTATAGGTGTTCAGCCCCTGCTTCTGCTGAGTTAGGGACTGGACCATCGAATGAAACGCTGCCGTTGCCATCAACATGAACTTGGAAGCCTGTCTCTACACCACCGTTTTTGCTTAGAGAACTAAGTACTCGGTAAGTCAGAAGGTCTGAGTCTGCATCGTCAAATAGCGTTGAGATGTTTAATGTATCAACAGGTTGCTCACCCTCGACCCAGTGCCAAGCATCGACTTCGGCTTGTAGTTGAGCTTTTACATCTTCGTTGACCACTGGTGCTGTGTTTGGCGCTTCAACCGTTACTGTGAAGGTTAGTGGGTAAGAGCGCGCTTTATGCTCATCAGTCGCAAACACTTGGTAGGTAAATACGCCTGCAGATTCTGGAGTGCCGCTGATCGCGCCAGTTGTCGAGTTAATCGACAAACCATTTAGTCCATTCGCTAGTTTTAGCGCTTTTAACTCGTATGTTAGCGTGTCAGCGTCAATATCGGTAAATGATGCAGTGAATGATGTAATAGCATCGCCTAGCACGACTGTGATTGGCTCGATCGTCTGAGAACTTGTTGGGCGATGGTTTTTCTCAACTACAATAGGACTGTCATCTGTTGGTACGGTAATAACAGGTGCAAAATCGGTCATATCACCTTTGTTTTCGATAATATCGTTCGCTTCTTTCGCAACAAGATCGGCAACTTCAAGCTGCTTCTCAACATCGATATCAGCGTTATCAACCAGCGCTTCACCGATTGCATTTAGCGCTTGAGCTTCTTTCGATTCGTCTGCTTTTGCGATGTAGTCGCCAAAAATCATCGAAGCGTCTACGTTAAGGCCCGATTGAGTTAACTTGGCAACCACTTCTTCTTTTGCCGCTTTCTTCGCCGCTACAACGTCCAATGTTGGATCACTGGCTAGCTGCTTAGCAACCTTGCTAACCACCATGTTGGTCATTGGGTTCACAACGCTTGAACCTGACGTAGACGCTAACGAGAAGGTCTCTGTTACGATACCGCGCGTCGTATCTTCCGTTTGACCTGCGATTGCTTGAATAAAGACCGTTTGCGATTTGTACTCTTCAGGAAGGGTAAACTTGCCGTATTCGTTAGTCACCACATCCAGTTTCGTATCTTCACCGGTGTCTAGAACCAAGTTCTCGTTGGTATCTACCCATACTGCGGCATTTTTCAAGTAACCATCAATGGCAGTGATCTCTAGGCCACTTTGTGCTGTTGATGTGTTGTCGCTACCTGAACCACCGCCACAACCAGTAAGTGCTATAGCCACTGACGCTGCTAGCAAACTCATTTTTTTCATTCTGAATGTTCCTTTTTCAAAGGTTAGTTGTCTGTGTTTTGAACCGCCAAAACTAAAACGAAAGTTTAGTTAGCTGATAAATGAGTCACTTTGTAGGACTTTACGGAGGAGAAAACAAGGCACGAAAAACAGCGAAAAACCCGTAAAATTATTTGCATAAATTTGCTCGGATTTATTTCGCTGAATTATGCAACCATCTGAGAGGGCTGTGACGTGGCTAGCGGAGTCAGGTTAGTTTGGATGTGAGTAGATCAGGTTTAACTTAATTTCTTCTACGTGCTCGGCAAATTCAGGCTTCGGGCGCAAAATGTAACTGTATACCTCGCCCGAGAGTAGCTCATCGTATGGCGAGTAGTTAAGGTCAAACGCTAAGGATATTTGGCCTGTGGTTAAGTTGCTGGTGTACTCATGACAGTCGATATTGTAAGTCGGGTCGTAGGGATACGGAGAGGTGATGATATCGATCTGATAATCGCCCTGACCAGCGATGACATGGCTGTTGTACCAGAAGGCGACATCGACACAGCGCAGACTCTGTTGGTAAGTACGCAGATTGAGGTCGGAATCGATGGTCTCACCAAAAGGCCCCACAACCTCAGTATTGTGGTTGTAGATAAAGTTGCCGATTTCGCTCACCAGATACTCGCCGTTCCGTAGTGGCAGTAGGTAGTCAAAAAAGGCGATCTGGTACAGATATCGACCAGTAGGCGCGTTGATACGTTGCTCCATCGCTGAGCGACTCTTTTGCATGGTATAGCTTTCAAACTGCTTGCCGTCGTATACGCTGACAAAATAGTTTTCGACTTCCGGGTGTTTGATTGAGGCGTACTGTTTTTTTAGCGTCCAGGTTTGCTCTGCATCGAACGATGAGCGTCGGCTGGATACAATTAGGTCGTCTCCGTTCACTACGTAATTGCCAATCTTTTGCAAACGGTCTTCATTGGGGCATTGGGTTTTGTTGGTTGATGCGGCGTAATAAACGTCTTTCTGGATAAACTTGAATGCCTCGCAATACACCACTTCATAAGGAGTCGATTGCCCCGCTAAGTTGCTGGTGGTTTCAAGGCGGTAAACCGTTTCGCCTTCTAAAGGGTGACGAAAAAGCTGACTTGGGCTAATCAACGGCAGGTCAAAGTGTACCGACACCCATGCATCTTCTTCAACGCCGTGGTGGTCATCACGCGCGGAGATGGTCAGTTTTGGAACGACAGTGGCGGCGGGGATCCCTTTAAGCTCTAGCGTGGAGGTTCCCGTGAGTTTCACGCCCGAGAGAGTCAACTCAATGCGTTTGGATAAGAAGTCATGCTCAGGGTCATCGAACAAGTCTGCCGCCCATAAGCTTAGTTTGGTTGGTTTGCCTTCGATAAGCTCCCAACTCGATATCTCGCTCTCAATACGTAAATAGGCGTCTTGATTGAGGACCGGTTTGCTATTGTCATCCGCTGCAACCAGTTCGTTTGGTTTGGCCGTGATGGCGTGCGTCTGTGTGCGACTATCGATATGGTGCGGAGTGAGTGGTTCACCGGGTATTACATTGAACTCAGCCGGTTGCGTTGGCTCTGCCGCTGGCGTTATATCCTCTGCTACATCTAGCGTCAATTCTGGTGTGGCTGCCGAATGGGTAGAGTCATTGTAGAGTGGAAACGACGAAGAATGCTGACGGCTTTTATGTACATCGACCTCAGATAGCGGTTCTGTGTAGGGTGGTGTTGTGCCGCTGGTTGTTTCGGTCTGTAGCCAAGCGAATACGCCTAGTGTGATGGCTAGGCTGGTCAGGGTTCTTTTCTTCATCAGGATGCGATTCGAGACTGTAGCCAACTGCGCGAGAACTTCAGGTCTTTTTCAATCAGGCTGTTGCTGCATTCCAACAGGCGACTGATCTCCTGATTCTTGAGTCCCATTAGGTACTTCAGTTTCAGCGCGTTGGATTGCCTAGGATAGCGAACACTGAAGTTATCCAGCGCCTGATCGAGAGAAATCAACTGTTCGAATTTAGTGTCGTTGCTGGATTCTGTGGTTAATCGCTGCTGCCTTTTTTGTGCCTGATGTGCACGTGCGTTATCGATGAGGATTTGGCGCATGACTTTAGACGCCATCAAATAGAACTCCTTTTGGGAGCTTAGGTCGTTAAGCTCAGAGCCAGACATCTTGAGGTATGCTTCGTGGATCAGGGCCGTGGTGCTGTTGACGCTGTCAGCCAGTACTTTGTTTTCATCGCCGTATTTCTTCGCACTACGGGCTCGCTCTTGTTGGGCAATTTTCCTTAACTGTAAATACGCGAACTGATACAGCTGATTCTCCGCTTGTTTGTCGCCAGACTGCCATTGATTGATGATTTGGGTCAATGAGGTCAGAGGTTCCACTATATGTTCTCCTTAACTTTTACATATTCGGAAATGGCGTACGTGTTGAGTTGATCACTTCCATCCTGTGCTCGGGACAGGGTTTGTTGGTAGCGGTATAAAATACCTTTGTCCCAATGCTCTCCAGCAGGGAGGTATTCCCAAGTGGTGTACAACGGCTTGGGTTGTGGCGGTAAATACCAACGTACAACGATATTGAGTTGCTCGATAGAGGCGGTGCGAGAAGTGCTGTCGATCCACCACATATCGGCGTACTGCTGCGTCACATCCATGCTGTAGCGATTAGTATCGGTAGGGCATTGCTCTTGGGTGAGCTCCGCTTGTTTTACCGTGCTGTTTTCTATCAGTAAGCAGCTTTCTTGTATTTGCTTATCGGCGTAGTCAGTCTTTCGCCAGATACCTTGGTAAGCGAGCTGACTGCGCTTTTCTTCTGGGTAGGTGAACCAGATGTCTTCGCCTTTATTCGGGTGATGAACTTGGGGTTTTTTACCCAGGCCTTGCGACTTTTCCATCAACAGTTGTGCCGTTGGGTCAAAGTTGATCGCGATCGAGCGGTATTTCCAGTCTCCCTCATCGTCATAATTGTCGATTGAGAAACCATTTAGGTCATTACGGGTGCAGCCGCGGGAGGCACATTCAAAGGTGCCAAAATCATCTGGGAAATCAGACAGCTTAGTGGTGATCACTTGTGGGTTATCACTTGGACGAATCTGGCAACCAAAGAAATGGTCACCGATACTCGGATATTCGATGATTTCGCTTTCAGTTAATCGATAAGTCACTTCACCGATAGGCGGCTGATACCTTGGATGATTACGCAGTCTCAGGTCATAAGCGCAGATACGACCATTCACATCGCGCTTTTTGATCACCACGTTGGTCAATCTGCGGTTTAGCGGCTCAAAGATAACGTCGTCTGATTGGAAGTTATCTTGGATAAACTGCTGGCTCTCATTGAGGTGTGCGACCGCTTCTTCCATTGACGCCAGTGTACTTAGTCCGAGACGTTGCATGTCTTCTTCAAGTAGCTGGTTCAGGTCAAGAGTCTTCAGTCCAGATTGGAAAGTAGCGTCACTGAGTTGCGAGTCGAGCAGTAAGATTTCTTGGCGGTTTTCAGGTGTACTATCAAGTGAGAGCAACAAGCGCGTGATGTTAATGCTGCGACTTGGCTTGGTCGATATCATCGTTGGGGTGATGATTTCTTGTGCTGATACAGTCGAGAGTAAATAGCTGTTTTCATCTTTGCCAAGGAAAAAACTGATCACATCACCAGAGCGGTATTGAAACGCGCCTTTGTCCGTTTTCCCCGATAGCTCGGAGCTGGTTTTGTAATACAAGCCAGAGACGGGGGAATCGATGAAATAGCCCGTATGAACCTCCGCGTTGTTTGCGTAGGCAAGGGTAGAGAGTAGTAAGCCGACAAGCGGCAGAGTTCGAAGTGGCTTCATAAATTACGACTGACTTGTTGAAGAGTCTGCTGCTTTTTCTTCGATGGGCGTCATCATCACGAGCAGCAGTTTTTGCTTAATATGTCTAGGGATATCGGGATTCGATAAGATGCGTCTTCGGGTGGCATCGACCACCATATGCAGCGGCATGTTTTGTGCTGCTTGCGTTTTGGAATGAAACATCATGCTGGAGACTTCAAAAATCATGTTCTCAGCGACGAGTTTCTCCCTCTCTAGCTGACGATTTTTATTGACCAATGCGCTGGAGAAGAACATCCCAGAAACCGCAAGAGTGAGGCACAAAGTGCAAGTCAGTGGATGGCGTTGAAATAAACGCAGCGACGGATAAAAAGGGATATGTTGGCGCAAAGAAACGGGCCGCTTGGTCAACACAGCTTCGATGTCTCGGCGCATCAGTTTTACACACGAATAGCGGGCGACAATCTTGGTTTGGGTGGCTTTTCTCTGAATCGACAGTAAGTCAGAGAATCGCTTTTCCTCCGGGAACAACCAGGTCAGCAGTTTACCCAAGGAGTAAATATCGCTGGCTGCGCCAATACTGCATCCAGCTTGTTGCTCTGGACTGGCGTATTCTTTACTAAAAGCAAGCAAGCCTTCGCTCGCACTGCCGCTCTGTTCTGACGCTTTTTGAGTCAGGTTAAAATCAATCAGTTTTACGTGGTGCAACCCATCAATAAGGATGTTTTCTGGTTTTAGATCGCCGTGGACGACGCCTTGTTGATGAGCGTGTTCGATAGCACTACACAGCTGGACGAACAGACGCAACTTCTCGCGTTTGCTCAGTGAATGCGTCGCCAGGTAAGTATCGAGCGACTCGCCCTCAACTTGTTCCATCACAATGTAAACATCGTCGTTATGAATACCGCCATCAAAGACTTTAGCAATGTGTGGATGACTGAGTTTCGCCAGTAGCTGCGCTTCATCAAACAAGGCGCGGTTACCGAAGATTTGGCTGAGGTCTGATTGGAGGAATTTGATCGCCAGTTGTTGCTCGAAAGTCTGATCGGCGCGATAGGCTGCGTAAACGACACCTAATCCACCTCGGCCCAATTCGTGCAAAATATGGTATTTGTCGATGTGCTGACCGGAGTAGTCGCACTCTGCGAAAGCGCCGTTCAATAGAGAAAGCTGGAATATATCCTCAACGTATTCCGCATCTTCCGCGTCGACTAACGCCGAAACCTGTTTATATAAGTCAGGGGCGTTAATTTTCAGCTGTTTGAGGGCGTCGGATTTTTGCTTATCGTCGAGGTCTAATAACGAGTAGTAGATCTCGGTCTTTGTTGAATCTAGCTTCACTGCACTTTGGCTAATATTTATAATTCTTAGCGAAGTGTATTAAAAATTGGAATGAGAATCTCGGAATTTTCTTATTTTTGAGTTGGTTGCTGCAATTGGATACAAAAAAGCAGCCTAAGTTGGCTGCTTTTTAAACATAAGCGTAACGAACTATGAATGCGTTACTTAAGCGTATTGATATATCTATCGATTAACGCATCGTTACGAATTCTTCGCTGCCCGTTGGGTGGATAGCGACAACCGAATCGAAGTCCGCTTTGGTTGCGCCCATCTTCATCGCTACGCCAAAGCCTTGGATCATTTCATCGACAGTGAAACCGATGCCGTGTAGACCAACCACCGTTTCTTCTTCGCCTGCACAAACCAGTTTCATCTTACACGGTTGACGGTGTTTGGTGACTGCGGTGTACATCGCGGTGAAGCCTGAAGTGTAGACTTTGACGTTGTCTTTGCCGTACTTCTCTTCCGCTTCTTGAGTCGTTAGACCGATAGTGCCGATTGGTGGGTGGCTGAATACCACTGTTGGTACAAGGTCGTAGTCCATTTTCGCGTTTGGCTTGTTGTTGAACAGACGCTCAGACAGTTGACGACCCGCTTTTACCGCTACTGGAGTTAGCTCGATACCGCCTTCCATGATGTCGCCAACACAGTAGATGCCAGGTACGTTGGTTTGCTGGTATTCATCGACTTTGATGTAGCCTTTGTCGTTGGTTGCCACACCGGTTGATGCTAGGTTGATCGCGTCTGTTGCTGGGTGACGGCCGATCGCCCAGATTAACTGGTCAACGTTTTGGCTCTCACCGTTTTCTAGGTGCAGAGTCAGGCTGCCGTCTGCTTCTTTGATGATTTCTTTTGGTACAGAGTGGGTGTGCAGTTTTGGACCTTCAGCATCCATCACTTCAACCAACGTCTCGATGATCATTGGGTCAAAGCTGCGCAGTGGTGACTCTTTACGTACAAATAGGTGCGTTTCAGTGCCTAGTGCGTGCAGTACGCCAGCGATTTCTACCGCGATGTAACCTGCGCCAACAACGGCTACGCGTTTTGGTTGCTCTGCTAGGTCGAAGAAACCGTTTGAATCGATGCCGTATTCAGCGCCCGGAATGTTAGGGATAGTTGGACGACCACCAACGGCGATCAGGATATGATCCGCCGTGTAGTGTTCACCGTTTACTTCTACGGTTTTCTCGTCAACAAACTTAGCAAAGCCTTTGATAACGTTAACTTTGTTGTTGCCCAACACGCGGTCGTAAGATTGGTGGATGCGACCAATGTACGCCTGACGACTCTCAACCAGCTTGCTCCAGTCGAAGCCTTTTACGTCAACGTCAAAACCGTAGTCTTCTGCGTACAGGTTCATCGCTTCTGCGATTTGTGCGCCGTGCCACATCACTTTCTTAGGCACACAACCAACGTTTACGCACGTACCACCAAGGTCTTGAGCTTCGATAAGCGCTACTTTAGCACCGTACATTGCCGCGCGGTTTGCTGATGCGATACCGCCGCTGCCGCCGCCGATACAGATATAGTCAAAATGAGTCGCCATTACTTTCTCCGTTTATCTAGGGGCGAGGGCAGGGTTTCACTGTTGTGAGGCCGCAAGCTCCCTGAGAGTTTAAATGTGGTTTATCTTTTATATTGAGGATGAATCGGTTGAACTCAATCCATCCTGTGTAAATACTGCAGTTGCTGATTGTTACTCAGGAACAATCCAATCTACTTTCCAATGACCGGTTGCCGGCGCAATTGCTTCCTTAAGGAAAGGCAAAATTTCTTTCATTTGGCTTTCCAGCTTCCACGGTGGGTTGATGACTATCATGCCAGAAGCCGTCATGCCGTGCTCGTTGGTGTCCGGTGCAACGCCTAATTCAATTTGTAAGATTTTGCGAATGCCTAGGCCTTCCAGTCCTTCGATCATATCTTCGATATCGTGACGATTGACCACTGGATACCAAATCGCGTAGATGCCGGTTGCCCAGCGTTTGTGGCTTTGCCAGATCGCTTGCACGACATCGCGGTACTCTTTTGCCAGTTCGTACGGTGGGTCAATCAGCACCAAACCGCGGCGCTCTTGTGGTGGCAAGCTCGCTTTCAGGCGCTTAAAACCATCTTCTTTGTAAATGCTGACCTGGCGATCACGATGAAACTCTTGTTCGAGCAACGGGTAATCGCTTGGGTGCAATTCAGTCAACACCATGCGGTCTTGCTTACGGAGCTGCGCACGCGCGACACGCGGTGAGCCCGGGTAGTAACGCAGTTTGTCGCCGTTGTTGAGCGCTTTGATTGAATCTAGGTAGCTTTCAATTTCCGCTGGGATCTGTGTTTGCTCCCAAACACGCGCGATACCTTGCTTGTATTCGCCAGTTTTTTCTGACCATTCGTGAGTAAGATCGTATCGACCAACACCAGAATGGGTATCGTGGTAGACAAAAGGCTTATCTTTTTGTTTCAGGGCATCAAGGATAAGGCTTTGAACAATATGCTTTATTACGTCAGCGTGGTTACCCGCGTGAAAGCTGTGGCGATAACTTAACAAAATATTTCTCTCAGAATCGGTGCGAGGAGCATTATGAATAATTGGACCTTAGTATACGTTACTATTGAAAATTGCTGAACCTACCTATATTTACTATCTAAGATGAATAATTCATAACAGCGAGGATCGCTAGGATACCTCACTGAATCAAAAGGAATCTTATATGTCTAACCCACTACTGACTTTTACGGACCTGCCGCCGTTTTCTCAGATTAAACCCGAGCACGTAAAACCAGCGGTAGAGCAGGCGATTGCCGACTGTCGCGCTAAGATTGAGCAAGTGCTAGAAGGCAACACGTCGCCAAGCTGGGAAAACTTGGTTGCCCCAATCGAAGAGGTAGATGACCGTCTAAGCCGTATTTGGTCACCGGTGAGTCATATGAACTCGGTAGTGAACAGCGACGAGCTACGTGAAGCGTACGAAAGCTGTCTGCCACTGTTGTCAGAATACGGCACTTGGGTTGGACAACATAAGGGCTTGTTTGAAGCGTACAAAGCGCTGAAAGCGGATAAGTCTTACGAGTCGCTCTCTCAGGCGCAAAAGAAAACCATCACTGATGCGCTGCGTGACTTTGAATTGTCTGGCATCGGCTTACCGGCTGACCAGCAGCATCGCTACGGTGAAATCAGCAAGCGTATGTCGGAGCTAGGCTCTAAGTTCTCAAATAACGTGCTGGACGCGACCATGGGTTGGACCAAGCACATTCGCGATGAAAAAGAGTTGGCAGGTATGCCAGAATCGGCGCTGGCAGCAGCAAAAGCCGCTGCGGAAGCTAAAGAGCTGGACGGCTATTTACTAACGCTTGATATCCCGTCTTACCTTCCAGTCATGACTTACTGTGACAACCAAGAGCTGCGTAAAGAGCTATACGAAGCGTATGTGACGCGTGCCTCTGACCGTGGTCCGAATGCTGGTGAGTGGGACAACAGCGAAATCATCAACGAGCAATTGAAACTGCGCCATGAAATCGCGCGTATGCTCGGTTTTAACACCTTCAGTGAAAAGTCACTCGCGACCAAGATGGCAGAAAGCCCGTCTCAGGTATTGAGCTTCCTAAATGACTTGGCAAGCAAAGCAAAACCGCAAGGTGAGCGCGAAGTAGAAGAGTTGCGTCAGTTTGCCAAGAGCGAATGCGGCGTTGAAGAACTCAACCTATGGGACATCGCCTACTACAGCGAAAAGCAAAAGCAGAAGCTGTTCCAGATTTCAGACGAAGAGCTACGCCCTTACTTCCCAGAAGCGAAAGTCGTCAGTGGTTTGTTTGAAGTCTTGAAGCGCGTGTTTGGTATGTCGGTCAAAGAACGTGAAGGCGTTGATACTTGGCATGAATCGGTGCGCTTCTTCGATATCTTTGACGCGGACGGCAAATTGCGCGGTAGCTTCTACCTAGACCTCTACGCCCGTGAACACAAACGTGGCGGCGCGTGGATGGACGAATGTCGTGTGCGCCGCATCAATGCTGATGGCGAACTGCAGTCACCGGTTGCGTACCTAACCTGTAACTTCAACCGTCCGGTTGGCGACAAACCTGCGTTATTCACCCACGACGAAGTGGTGACGCTGTTCCACGAATTTGGTCACGGTATCCACCATATGTTGACTCAAGTTGAGACTGGTTCTGTCTCGGGCATTAACGGTGTTCCATGGGATGCGGTGGAGCTACCAAGTCAATTCCTTGAGAACTGGTGTTGGGAAGAAGACGCGCTGGCGTTTATCTCGGGCCATTACGAAACAGGTGAGCCGTTACCAAAAGAGATGCTAGACAAGATGCTAGCGGCGAAGAACTTCCAGTCGGCGATGTTTATTTTGCGTCAGCTTGAGTTCGGTCTGTTTGACTTTACCCTGCACACCGAGTTCGACCCAGAAGTCGGTCCGCGAGTACTGGAAACGCTGGCGGAAGTGAAGTCAAAAGTGGCGGTATTGCCAAGCCTAGAGTGGAATCGTTTCTCTCACAGCTTTAGCCACATTTTTGCTGGTGGTTACAGCGCGGGTTACTACAGCTACTTGTGGGCAGAAGTGCTGTCTTCAGATGCGTTCTCTCGCTTTGAAGAAGAAGGCATTTTCAACGCAGAAACCGGCAAGAGCTTCCTCAATAACATCCTGGAAATGGGTGGCAGTGAAGAGCCGATGGAGTTGTTCAAGCGCTTCCGTGGTCGCGAACCACAAATCGACGCTTTGCTGCGTCACGCTGGTATCAGCGCCTAACACCGATAAACAAAATAGCAATGCCCTCAATATCGAGGGCATTGTTTTATCTCATCGTTGGTAGGGTTAACGCGTGAGGCGTTTTTTCAACAGATGATCGATAGAGAAAGGTCCAGCTCCCCAGACAATCACCACTAACATCATCAACCCCCAAAGCTGGTGGTCATGGAATCCGCGCTCCCATAGCAGCGGGTATGACACTACCGCGATGATATTGAAGACGAATAAAATCGCGCTCATAGGGCGGGTCAATAATCCCAAAGCGACAAAGATGGGTAAGACTAACTCAGCGGCAGTACCGAGATAAGCGGCGAGCTGCCAAGGTAACAGCGGCACTTGGTATTCATACTCAAACAAAAACAGCGTGCTATCCCAAGTGGCGATCTTCGTCAGTCCAGAATTAAAAAACACATAAGCGACCCATAAGCGGCAAAACAGTAGCAACAAGGGAACAAAAAGGGTTTGAGCTTTGCCAATCAGCGAGTCGTAGCGGGCAATGGTGTTCTTGATGGCAGTCGACATAGTTGGCTCCTTAATCCATAAGTGAAAAGCCCGCCAGTAGACGGTGTTCGAGTAAAAAGTTCAGCTGCGCTAAGTGCTCGGCAGGGATGTCCCCCAAACGAGCTCCGTTCTCGATCGCTTGCAGCAATTGAAACTGCTCGTCGGTCAAAGCCAAGCTCCAGCTTTCTTCTTCGACCATATCTTCGCTTGCTAAGTGACAAACCACGCCACATTCGGCTTGGTTGAGGTCTAATCCCTCAAACTGATGGTTCTCGATAGCGCGTTGGAGTGAAAACACCGCAAACTTGGCAGCAAAAGGTAAGACGCCCGGTTGAAGGTGCAAGCGGACGAGCGGGTGCTTTTCTGCGGGTAGGTCATGAAGCAATGCCAGCGGCATCGACGCTTCTTGTAAACTCATGCTGTCGTGGTGTTGCTGGGCCAAGTCAATCTGCCACTCAAATTCGGCCACCGCTTTGAGATAAGGCGCGGCCTCAAGCACGGCAGGGAAATGCTCGAGAGTTTGCGCAAAGTGTTCACCATAATGACTGACATCGCCAGAGGTGAGAGGGTTGTTCAATACATGTTGTCGTGCGAGCTGGTCGAAACATTCATCACCAACCAACGCCAATACCATTGGGTAGCCTGCTTGTAGCACTTCGCTCAAACCGATGATGAAGTTGTTACGATAGATCTGCATGCGTTCGTCAGCGCTAAATACATCACTGGTGACGTCGCACTCTTCGCCTGTTGCGTCATAGTGCAGCGCGGCAGAAAATCGGTTTTGCAGAATCGCGAGAGATAAGCTCATGACGCTTTCCTCCCGTCGCTATCACACCAACTCGTCAATCGTTGACTAGCTTTGTCGGCTTCTGCCAATAAGATTTCGGGAGCGGGAATATCTAAATCCCATTCGATCAGGGTATGGCGCGCTCCGTGTTGTGCCAGCCAAGCATCAAACAACTGCCACACTTCGTCACAAACTGGTTTACTGTGGGTATCAATCCAAATTTCACTTTGTTCTAACTGCTTGATGGTAAATCCAGCCAAGTGAATTTCATCGACCGCGTCTGCTGGAATAGCGCTGAGGTAGGTCTCGGTGTCAAAACCGTGGTTAAACGCCGAAACGTAAACGTTGTTGAGGTCGAGCAACAGTCGGCACTCTGTGCGTCGCTGCACTTCGCTGAGGAATTCCCATTCTGAAATCGTCGAATGGTTAAACTTAAGATAGCTCGACGGGTTTTCTATCAGCATCGGACGCTGCAGATAATTTTGTACCTCGTCGACATTACGACAAAATACCTCTAAAGCCTCTTCGGTGTAGGGTAGCGGCAAAAGGTCATTAAAATAGTAGCCGCCATTCTCACTCCAGCTTAAATGGTCAGAGACCAAAAACGGCTGCAGTTCATCCACAAGATGTTTGAGTTGTTTAAGGTGGTTTTGATTCGGTCTCTCGACACTTCCCAGCGATAAGCCGATGCCATGACAACTGATTTGATAATCGTCGGCTAAACGGCGCAAGGTCTGACGGGCGGTTGAATACGGTTGAAAGTAGTTCTCGCTGTGGATTTCTAACCAGCCAAGTTGTGGTTTCTGGGTGGAAAAATAATCCAGATGTGGTGAGCGCAGTCCAACGCCGGTATAAGGGTGATAGTGCTTGTCAGTCACGGGCGAGTCCTTACTTTACGATAAAGTGTTGAGCAAGAAGAGTAAGAAAAATGGCGACCTAATGATGCTCGGTCGCCATACGATCGGCTTGCAATGGCAAAACGATTAAGAAGACTGGGTACTACCGCCAGCAAGCTTGTCACAAAGTCCTTTTGGTACTACAACGAAAGCGTCTGTTTGGCTGTCGTTTTTCGCAGTGCCTGCACAAGAACCGGTTTTGGTTGCACAATCGTTTTTACCTGCTTTGGCAACGCCGTAGCATTTTTCTTTCTCAGCAGCGACTGCGTGAGTGGCAGTGAGCATGGTGCCACCTAATGCAAGTAGACCTGTAACAGCAGCAGTAACGGCAAGATTTGACTTTTTCATAGTAGTTTCCTCTGACTTTATTTCTTTTTTCCTAGTTAAATAGCTTTTATAGCTACGCAAGTGGTTAAGCGTTATGTATGGTTTTTAACCAGCTTGCTTATTCAAAAAGAAAGAAGCGCGATAAAAAAACTTTCAGTCAATTAATGATAAATACGTAAATTATTGATGGGTTTTATTTAAGTGCTTGATAAGTCGTTGAAAATATTCGTTGAATTTTTTCTCGCTTTTCCCCTGAAATGGCATCGGTGTTTAGGTTATAATCGATTTTCATGTATAGATAACCAGTAGCTGAGCTCAGAATGGATCCTTCATTACTTCTCGACGGTCTCAATGACAAGCAGCGTGAAGCCGTTGCCGCCCCACTAGAAAACCTACTTGTCCTTGCTGGCGCAGGCAGTGGTAAAACGCGAGTGCTTGTACACCGTATCGCTTGGTTGATGTCGGTTGAACAAGCTTCACCGTTTTCGATTATGTCGGTGACGTTCACCAACAAAGCGGCGGCAGAGATGCGTGGTCGTATTGAAGAGTTGATGATGGGCAGCGCTTCTGGGATGTGGAACGGTACGTTCCATGGCATTTGTCACCGTATTCTTCGCGCGCATTATCTGGATGCCAAGCTGCCGGAAGATTTCCAAATCATCGATACCGATGATCAGCAGCGCTTGCTTAAGCGTTTGATCAAGGCGCAGAATCTCGATGATAAGCAGTGGCCAGCGCGTCAGGTCGCATGGTGGATCAACGGTAAAAAAGATGAAGGTTTGCGCCCAAGCCATATCGACGCTTATCACGATCCGGTGACCAAGACTTATCTGCAGCTGTACAGCGCTTACCAAGAAGCGTGTGACCGTGCGGGATTGGTCGACTTTGCTGAGATCTTGCTGAGAACACACGAGTTATTGCGCGATAAAAAGCACATTCGCGAACATTACCAAGCACGCTTTAAGCATATCTTGGTTGACGAATTCCAAGATACCAACAACATCCAATACGCTTGGCTTCGAATGATGGCAGGCCCAGATTCGCACGTAATGATCGTTGGTGACGATGACCAGTCAATATACGGTTGGCGCGGGGCGAAAATCGAGAATATCGAAAAATTCACTCAAGAGTTCCCGAGTGTAAACACCATCCGTTTGGAGCAAAACTACCGTTCAACGAAGACGATTCTCGAAGCGTCGAACGCGTTGATCGCCAATAACACCGAACGCATGGGTAAAGAGCTCTGGACTGAAGGCGCAGAAGGTGAGCCTATCTCAGTCTACTCGGCGTACAACGAGTTGGATGAAGCCCGCTTTGCGGTGAACAAGATTAAAGAGTGGCAGGAGAAAGGCGGAGCGCTGAACGATGCCGCGATGCTATACCGCAATAACGCCCAGTCACGTGTATTGGAAGAAGCGTTAATCCAAGCGGGTTTGCCTTATCGAATTTACGGCGGGATGCGATTCTTCGAACGCCAAGAGATCCGCGACGCGCTGGGTTATCTGCGTTTGATGTCGAACCGCAACGATGACGCGGCGTTTGAGCGTATTGTGAATACACCGACGCGTGGTCTTGGTGACAAGACGCTGGAAACGATCCGTTTTGCTGCGCGCGACCAAGGCAGCACCATGTGGCAGGCGAGTTTGCGCTTGTTGGAAGACAAAGTGTTGGCTGGCCGAGCAGCAAGCGCATTGGGTCGTTTTATCGAACTGATTAACGCGATGGAAGATGACACCTGCGAGTTACCATTGCACGAGCAAACCGACCATGTGATTAAGTACTCGGGCTTGTTCGCGATGTACGAGCAAGAAAAAGGCGAGAAGTCCAAGGCACGAATTGAGAACTTGGAAGAACTGGTCACCGCAACGCGCCAATTTGAGAAACCAGAAGAAGCAGATGAAATGCCGCTACTGACGGCGTTTTTAACCCACGCGGCATTAGAAGCGGGCGAAGGTCAGGCGGACGAATTTGAAGATGCAGTTCAGCTGATGACGCTGCACAGTGCGAAAGGTCTGGAATTCCCGTTGGTGTTTATGGTCGGTGTCGAAGAAGGCATGTTCCCAAGCCAAATGTCTGCAGAAGAAGCAGGGCGTTTGGAAGAAGAGCGCCGTCTCTGTTATGTGGGCATGACCCGTGCGATGGAAAAACTCTACATCACGTATGCAGAAATGCGCCGTTTGTACGGTCAGGATAAATACCATAAACCGTCGCGCTTTATTCGTGAATTACCAGAGACTTGTCTCGACGAAGTGCGCATGAAAGCGCAGGTGAGTCGTCCGGCTAGCTCGGGGCGCTTTAGCCAGACTGTGGTTAAAGAGAGCTTTAACGAAACGGGCTTTAGTCTCGGAGCGCGCGTGATGCACCCTAAGTTTGGTGAAGGGACCATCATCAACTTTGAAGGTAGTGGCCCACAAAGCCGGGTTCAGGTCGCGTTTAACGGTGAGGGCATCAAGTGGCTTGTGACCGCATACGCCAAGCTGGAAAAGCTATAACCAAACAGAGAAAGCGCTAACCGAGTTAGCGCTTTTTTATTATTTATAATGTGTAGTCATTGCGCTCATCTGCGTGCTCGGAAAGATACTCGACAAATTCAAATTGCAGATTATTGCCATCCAAGTAGTAAACGCTTTTACGATGTGGATGTTCACCACCTAAATGATCGAGTTCGTAACCGTGTTGACGTAAGCGTTCAATCACGTCTTCTAAGTTGGGGACTGCGATGCCGAGATGTTTGACGCCGGTCCATTTTAGCGTCCAGTCTTGCGCTGGGCCGTTTCCGCCAGATTGTACGGTGATGTATTGATTGTCGTCACCCACATGATACCAATCGACCGTTTGTCCGGTTGGTGAATCCCAATCACCACCGCCACGTACTCTCCAAGTTGGGATCGCGGCGAGTAAAAAATCGACAGTGGCTTGGGCATCATCAACGCTCAGATTAGCGTGTTCTAGGAAATAGCTCATGGTTTTACATCCTTGTTTTAAGTGGATTTTCGGTGTGGATGTAATGACTTTAAAACCTCAAGTTAAATAGAGGTCAACAGCAATGGCAAGATTTATTGAAAAATGAAGATGGGCGAAATTCAGATAAAGAAAAACCCCGAGGGCTTGCGCCCATCGGGGTTATAGTCTTACTCGCAGCAATCCGGCTACTAAAAGTGCTCCATGCATCAAATCCTTGATAGTATGCTGACTTCCTTCAGCTAATCCTTTCATCGCCTTCCTAGCGGTGTCCTTGACCCTATCCTGGTCTGCTAACAATCCTCGTTAGCTCACTTCGCTTGTTCCCTGAGCGGTGTCCCTTTCATCATCCTGATGATAAGTTCCTTTCCTCGTCCAGAGGTGTCCATTTCCCATCCCTAGTAGTAACCATCCTAGTTACTATTGCGTCCGTTCAATGTCCGATTTGCTATCCGTGCCGACTACTCATCCTGAGTAACCGTATCTTCTTCCTGAAGATTACCTAATCCTTGGTAATTTCCTGTTCCGTGTCAGTATCCTTCCGACAGGGTTCATATTAAGCCTTTGCTCGATTTCAGCAACGCTAAGAAAACGATTACATAGTGAAAATATTATTGAGAAATACATTAAGTTGTTTATTTTCAATGACTTATGTTTTCGTGGGGTACTTTGTCGTAGTGAAAAAGAGACTTTTGCTCACCCGTTTGTAAGAGATCTCGCACAAACGGGCGGGCAGATCGTCGCTATTTGCCGATTGCAGCACCTTCACGACGTGGGTCAGCGGCACCTTCTAAGCCATCTTTGGTGAATCGAATTGCATGTAAACCGGAATTTAAGTCACGAACATTGATTTTTAATCCAAGCTTTTCGAGCTCAGGTTGCGTCTTTTCGATGCTTGTTCCCTGCTCAATATCGACAGTTCCAAAACGATTGAGTAAATGTGGCTGATTAATCGCAGTTTGAATATCCATTCCCCATTGTGTATGAGCAATGATCGCTTGTGCGACATAGCCGATGATACGACTACCGCCCGGTGAACCAATCGCCATGTAAGGTTGATCGTCTTGCATCACAATCGTTGGTGCCATTGATGAGCGTGGACGTTTACCCGGTTCAAGTCGGTTGGCAATCGGTTTGCCATCACTGTGCGTGCGGAATGAAAAGTCAGTCAGTTCATTGTTGAGTAAGAATCCACGCACCATCAGTCTTGAGCCAAACGCGTTTTCAATCGTCGTGGTGATAGAGACAACGTTACCGTCACCATCAACGACGTTGAAATGGCTGGTGGACGGCAGTTCTATCGATTCATCCTGACTTTGTAATTGAGCGTAATCCCACGGTGGCGTGCCCGCCGAGACCGATTCCAAAGCTTTCCCCGGAGTGATTAAGCTCGCGCGTTGTTTCAGGTAATCCGCGTTGAGCAATCCGGCAGTTGGCATGGGAACAAAGTCTTCGTCAGCCATGTACATACCGCGGTCAGCAAACGCGAGTGCAGATGCATCGGCGATCACTTGCCAAGATCTCGCATCGCTTGCGCCCCAGCTTTTAAGGTCAAATTGTTCGGTCATCGCCAAGATTTGTCCGACCGTTAGAGCACCTGAACTCGGTGGACCCATGCCACATACGTCAAAGCTCTGGTAGGGCGCACAAACCGCATCGCGCTGTTTAATCTGATAGATATTCAGGTCTTGCTCGGCCAAAACACCCGGATTACCGGCAGCGGTTTGTACCGTATTGACGATAGCTTTGGCGATCTCACCTTGGTAGAAGCCGTCGGCACCTTGTTTAGCAATCGTGGTTAAAGTTGCGGCGTATTCTGGGTTCTTGAGTAGTGTGCCTGCGGATTTTGGTGAGCCATCGGGATTGAAGAAGTAGGCTTTTGTGGCTGGGAAACGGCTTAAACGTTCGGCATCGCCCGCAATCAGGCTGGCTAAACGAGGGCTGATCTCGAAACCTTGCTGCGCCAGTTTGATCACTGGCTCTATCAATTTTTTCCATTCAAGTTTGCCGTATTTCTGGTGGGTTTCCCACATCAGCTTAACGGTGCCTGGTGTACCGACAGAACGCCCGCCAACTACCGCATCATAGAACTCAAGCGGTTCACCTTTGTCGTTTTGGAACAGGGTTGGCGTCGCGGCGAGTGGTGCGGTTTCTCGCCCGTCATAAGTCGTGAGCTTTTTCTCTTTGGCATCCCAAAATACCAGAAATGCACCACCACCAATGCCAGACGATTGGGGTTCAACCAGACCCAGCATCAGTTGGGTTGTCACCATGGCATCAATCGCGTTACCGCCTTGCGCGAGAATATCTGCGCCCGCTTGGGTCGCAATTGGGTTTGCCGCGGTGACCATCCAGTCTTTTGCGGTTACTAAGCGTTTTTGTTCGACGCCAGTACTCTGCTCGGGCGCGACAGAGTCCGCCGCTTGGTCAGCCCATCCCGACGTTGAAGCAAGCAAGAGGGAAGTGGTGAGAAGTTTCAATGTCCACTGCATTTGTTGTTCTCCTTGTTGTGAATGCTTAACAAGATTGGCAGTGGATATTGAACGCGTCTATAAGATTGTTAGCAAAATGTAACTTGGAGTCAGATCTTAGACACGAGTGTTGAGGCATTTATGAGAGTGACATGACAGACTGCCAAAGGATGCTGACACCGATAATGGTAAAGATGAGTCCGCATAGACCATCGATATACACCGCCAGTGATTTCAACTTTGCTTGTAGGCGTTCCGTCGAGAGTGCCCAAGCAAGAAACGAAAACCACGCCAACGATAAGCTCCAGAGAATAACCAGCGCGATCCCTTTGCCTGTGAGCGACATGCTGGCAGGAACCAGGGTCGACATCAGACTGATAAAAAACACCAGTGCTTTCGGGTTGAGGATATTGGTGGCAAAGCCGCGCGAGAACGCTTGGCGCTTGTTACTCAATAGTAAATCAGGGCTGGATTGCTGCTCTGAAACGACGTTTTTTGAGCTTAGGGTTTGCCATGTGCCTTTTAGTGCGCCAAAGCCTAAGTAGAGCAGGTAGCTGCCGCCGGCAATCTGTACTAAAGCAAACAAGGTGGGTTGTTGATGCACTAAATAGCTGACGCCGGTGAGGCTTAAAATGGCATGCAGCAAGATACCAAACGAGAGTCCTAGCGCGATATACACGCCGGTTTGTCTGCCGTAGCGGGTCGCGTTTTGTACCACCAGCGCGAAGTCGGGACCCGGGCTCATCAGGGCGATAAAGTGGACGGTCGCTAAGGTGATTAAGATGGAAAATTCGTTCATTACATGGTGCCAACACAATCAAAACAGGGTGCTATTGTGCCCCAACGTTATTGAGTGCGATTGTAAAAAACTGACACTAACTGATTTGTGAAGGGGAAACGCCATAAGTGGCTTTGAACGCTTTACTGAAATGGGCTTGGTCGTAAAAACCGATTTGATGAGCGACTTCCGTGCCGCCTACCCCTGACTTTAAAAGCTTCATCCCTTGCTCCAAGCGTAAGCGACTTAGCCAAGCATACGGCGTGAGGCCGACCTTGGCTTTAAAGTGACGTTGAAATTGGGTTGGGCTGAGCTGGCAAAGCTCAGACAATTGCTCTAGTCGTACCGGCTGATCTAGGTTGGCCATTAAGTACTCTTTGAGCGTATTCACCGACTGTTGTCCGAGTGGGATCGCGGTCTTTTGTCCTAGAGCACCGTAGCGGGTAAACAGTTGGTTGAAGCCTTCATAAGGTAAGCAGTCTTTGGCGAGCTGGCTGAGATTGTCTTCTGCAAGCGAGTGGTGCAACTGAGCCAACGGTTTGAAGACGCTTGAATCGTGGACGATCAACTGATTGAAGCTAATGGTATTGCCTGGGCGTTTTAGCTCGGCTAAATCACTGAGCCATTGTGGGTCGACGGAAAAGACTTTGACTTGATAACCGGAGTCGAGCAGTGAGTGGCCATCGTGCAGTTCATCGGGCGGCATCACCACGATCTGACCTGCGCCTACTTGGTACGACGCACCTTGATAGTGAAATTTCTGCTGTCCGTTGGTGATAAGACCAATGTGAAAATCAAGATGATAGTGGCGCTGAAAGGCGAATGTCTGGTAGTTCGCGTCTATCAGGCTTATCTCTTGGTTTTGCGTTTTATGGTAGTTGACCTTATCCATGGAACAAAAAAGCTTGGTGAAATATTCACCAAGCTTATAGTGCTGAAGCTAATTTGTCTTGTAAAAAACGATCACTTCACCAGCGCGGAATTTCTCGTTTGTTTGTTGGTTTTTAGACCGTCGAAACTGAATACCAGTAGCGCTCCCCAGATAAAGGCAAAGGTAATCGCTTTGTCTGACGTGAAGGCTTCGCCGTAAACCAGCACAGCGAGCAAAAACATCAGGCTAGGACCGATGTATTGGAAGAAGCCTAGCGTTGAGAGTTTGAGTCGGGTCGCGGCACCAGTAAAGCAAAGCAGTGGTAGGGTTGTGATCACCCCAGCGGCAATAAGCAATATGTTTAGGTTTAGTGGATTTTCCGCCATGTTGGACGTTGGCGAGTTAGCAAACCATAACAGGTACACCGCCGCTGCAGGCAGCAGAACCAGTGTTTCAATAAAGAGACCGGTTTGTGCGTCCAAGCTGACCTTTTTGCGCAATAGGCCGTAAAAACCAAAACTGAATGCGAGAGCAATCGCCACCACCGGGACAGAGCCAAACGCGACCAACTGGACGATAACGCCACAAGCCGCTAGGGCAACCGCGAACCATTGCATCTTACGCAGTCTTTCGCCGAGGAAAATCATCCCAAGCACAACGTTGATCAAAGGGTTAATGTAGTAGCCCAAGCTGGCATCAAGCATATGATTAGCGTTGACCGCCCAGATAAAAATCAGCCAGTTCGCCGCGATGATAACTGACGTAGAAAGCAGATAAGCCATCTTTTTCTTGGACTTGAAGACGTCAACTACGCTGCGCCAGCGACGACCGATATGAAGTAACAACGCGAGTAGGAAGAAGGACCAAATGACACGGTGGCTAAGGATCTCAAGCGGTGATACATCACTAATGGCTTTGAAATAGATCGGTGCGATGCCCCACATGGTGTAGGCGCCAATCGCGAGCAAGACCCCTTGCTTCGCTCTTTGTTGTTCTTCTGGTGTCATTGGATGATCTCAACACTACTTTTACAATTTGAAACATCCAGTATACGAATGGTGATACAAATCACCTAGCGTTTTACGGCACTATTAACAAGATTGCCGGAACAAATGCACCTTGGACAATTGGCCTCAGCCGTAGCATCCGAAGGGGACTTGGGTATACAATGTGCGCTTCGCTTTCTGCACTTCTGCGTTCTATCCCTGTTGAGATATAAATGACTGCCACACTGTTAGCTGAACAATCCGATTCAATGGTGACTCCTCAAAGCGTGCTTGAGGAGGTATTTGGATACCAAGAATTCCGTGATGGTCAGTTAGAGGCGATCGAATACGCAGTGAAAGGTCAGGACAGCTTGGTGATCATGCCAACAGGCGGCGGCAAGTCGCTCTGCTACCAAATTCCAGCCTTGGTGCGTAGTGGACTGACATTGGTGATCTCTCCGCTTATTTCCCTGATGAAAGACCAAGTTGACCAGCTTAAAGCCAACGGTGTCGCGGCAGAATGTGTGAACTCAACCTTGTCGCGTGAAGAGCTGATATCGGTCTATAACCGCATGCACTCCGGCGCGTTAAAGTTGGTCTATGTATCGCCTGAACGAGTGCTGATGCGTGATTTCATTGAGCGCTTGGAAAGCTTGCCGCTTTCTATGATTGCGGTCGATGAGGCGCACTGTATTTCTCAGTGGGGACACGATTTTAGACCAGAGTATGCCTCACTTGGCCAGCTCAAGCAGTACTTTCCGCACGTGCCAGTGATGGCGCTAACGGCCACCGCCGATGACGCGACCCGCAAAGACATTACCCATCGTCTGCAACTCGATAACCCGCATGTGTATTTGGGCAGCTTTGACCGGCCGAATATCAGCTATACCTTGGTCGAAAAACACAAGCCAGTCTCTCAGGTGATTCGTTTTCTTGAAAACCAGCGCGGCCAATGCGGCATCATTTATTGTGGTAGCCGTAAGAAAGTCGAAATGTTGACCGAAAAACTGTGCAACAACGGCTTACGTGCAGCGAGTTATCATGCTGGTTTAGAGGTTGATGAACGGGCTTACGTCCAAGACGCATTCCAGCGTGACGATATCCAAATTGTGGTGGCGACGGTGGCGTTTGGTATGGGCATTAATAAGCCCAACGTTCGCTTTGTGGTTCACTTTGATATTCCGCGCAACATCGAGTCTTACTATCAGGAGACTGGCCGCGCCGGACGTGATGGCCTGCCAGCCGAAGCAATGATGCTGTATGACCCGGCGGATATCAGTTGGCTGCGTCGTATGTTGGATGAAAAAGATGACGGTCCACAAAAGCAGGTAGAAGCGCATAAACTCAACGCGATGAGTGCGTTTGCCGAAGCGCAAACCTGTCGCCGACAAGTGTTACTCAACTATTTTGGTGAATACCGCGAAAAGCCGTGTGGCAACTGCGATATTTGCCTCGACCCACCGAAGCATTTTGACGCAACAGAGCAGGCGCAAAAAGCGCTCTCGTGTGTCTACCGTGTCAACCAGAGCTTTGGTATGGGTTATGTGGTAGAAGTATTACGCGGTATGCAGAATATCCGTATCCGCGAAAACGGCCACGATAAACTCTCGACTTACGGCTTGGGGCGCGAGAATAGTCACGATTACTGGGTGAGTATCTTCCGTCAGCTGATTCACAAAGGTCTGCTGTCACAGAACATTACCCGCAACTCAACGCTACAACTGACTGAAGAGGCGCGTCCGCTGCTGCGTGGCGAGATGTCACTCGAGTTAGCAGTGCCGCGTTTAGACACCGCAGCGCGTGCGGCTAAGTCTGACAAATTGTCGAACAAACACTACGACAAGAAACTGTTTGCCAAGCTGCGTAAGCTACGTAAAGCGATTGCCGACGAAGACGGGTTGCCGCCATATGTGGTATTCAGCGACGCGACGTTGATCGACATGGCGGAAATACTGCCAACTTCTTACGGAGAAATGCTGGCAGTTAACGGTGTCGGACAGCGTAAATTGGAAAAATACGCCGACCCATTCTTAGATTTAATTCAGGAGCACTTAACCAACCATGGCTGAGCAACAAACGGAATTTGGCCTGCAAGAATATCAGGCAGAAGAAGGTCGTATCATTATTCGCACCCCGCGCTTTGATTTTGATTCCTTCCCTGAGCTCGGGGAGCGATTGGTTTCGTTGTTGTCCGCACGCGTCATAGAAAAGCAATGGGATGCGGATATTCACTCTTGGCTGGTCGATTTTGAAGGCTGCCAACTGTTTCTCAAAGCTGAACACTACAGTGAATGTGTGTGGTTCGAAGCGCTTGCCGTTGATGATTCAAAAGAAGAACTCGCCTTCTTAGCCAGCCTGTTTCAGCGCGGATTTTAGTGCGTTAACGATTGCGTAATCACTCAGGCTTGCGGCTAAAATTGGTTAATGTATAATCGCCCGCCGCGATGTTCGCAGAGGCGAATATTAGAGTATTTACATTGTTGGTAAGAGTCATTCCAAATAGTTGGAATGGATTCGATTTGGGTTCCCTCACCCCCAAACCAAACTAAAAAGGTATCGCATGAGTAACTTTACCCCTGCGCAGCAGCGCAAAGCCCTTTTCTTTTTGACCCTGTTTCACCTGATCATTATTGCATCCAGCAATTATCTGGTTCAGTTGCCGTTTACCATTTTTGGTTTCCACACCACTTGGGGCGCATTCACTTTCCCATTTATCTTCTTGGCGACGGATTTAACAGTACGTATCTTTGGTGCGCAATTAGCGCGTCGCATCATCTTCTTAGTCATGTTGCCAGCGTTAGCCGTCTCTTACGCGCTGTCGGTGTTGTTTTACGAAGGCCAGTTTCAGGGTTTTGCTCAACTGAGCGAATTTAACCTGTTTGTTGCACGTATCGCCGCGGCAAGCTTTATGGCGTATTTGCTAGGACAGATTCTCGACGTGCACGTATTCAATCGCCTACGTCAGTTAAAACAGTGGTGGGTAGCCCCAACTTGTTCGACACTGTTTGGTAATGCGATTGACACTATCGCTTTCTTTGCGATTGCTTTCTACCAAAGCCCAGACCCATTTATGGCTGAGCACTGGACAGAAATTGCTTTAGTCGATTACGGCTTTAAGTTGGTGATCAGCCTAGGCCTGTTTGTGCCTATGTATGGTGTGCTACTTAACTACCTAGTGAAGAAACTGACCGCAGTGAATCCAGAGTTCAAGATGGTTGGTGCCAACTAAGCCATACCGGCATCGGAGATAAAAAAGCCCGAGTGAGAACATCACTCGGGCTTTTTATTATCTTTCACTTCGCTATTTAGCAATCACGCTCAGTGGCCAGCCAATATCGGTTTGTCGGTTGGCTTCGATTTCTAGCTCAGCCGCGGTCAGTGGGTTTTGTTCTAACCACTGGCTGTCGAGCGTCAATGTCAGCTTGTCACCGTCTGATTCTAAGCGGAAGTTAGGCTCTAGGGCTGGATTACGACGATGCGATAACAGTACTGCTAAACGCAACAAACGCAATACGCGTTTGGCACTGGTGCCGGAAATCGCGTGCTGTTCTGGCAATGACGTCAGTTGCTCACGATAGCGGCGTGCAAGCTCACCCAACAGGTGTTTTTGCGCGCGCGTAAAACCTGGTAAGTCGAGGCTTTGTAATAAGTAAGCACTGTGCTCGCCACCTTTTTTGAAATCAATCGTTAAGCCGATTTCATGTAGCTTCGCAGCGGTATCGAGTAGGACGTGACCTTGTTCTTCGCTGATCCACTCAGACTGGCATTGTCCTAACAGCTTGGAGGCTAGCGCAGCAACTTGCTCACCGTAACTGATATCGATTTGATAACGGCTTTGTACACTGGCAATGGTACGGGCGCGGATGTCGTCTTGCTTGAGTTCATCAACCATTTCATAAACTAAGCCTTCACGCAGCGCGCCGCCAGCGAGCGTCATTGAGTCAATTTCTAGCAGCTCAAAGATCGCGATCAAAATCGACAGGCCGCTTGGGAACACTAACGCGCGTTCTAGAGTCAGCCCTTCGATTTCCAGCTCTTCAAGATGGTCTGCACGCATCGCCTGTTTTTGTAGGCGCTTAAGCTTGGAGTGAGTGATGACCTCGTCCATGCCTTGTGCCAGCATGATTTCTTGCAGCGCTTGTACTGTACCCGAAGCGCCGACACACACATCCCAACCAATCTGCGTGTACTGCTCTAGCATCGGCTGGAGCGTATCTTTTGCCGCTTGAATCGCGTTGTTGAAGTTGCTTGCCGTGAGTTGTCGGTCTTTGAAGTGACGTTCCAACCAGGTGACACAGCCCATTTTTAGGCTGGTTAGTGCTTTGGCTTCAAAACCTTCACCGATAATTAGCTCGGTACTTGCGCCACCGATATCGACCACCAGACGGCGGCCACTGCCGCCAGAAGTATGCGCCACACCTTTATAGATAGTCGCTGCTTCTTCTTCACCACTGATCACTTCGATGTCATGACCTAGGATCTGGTTAGCTTTGGCCAGAAATTCATCCACATTGATCGCGGTGCGCAGCGTGGCGGTACCCACAATGCGGATGTTTTCTTTGGGGATATCTTGCAGTCGTTCTGCGAATAGGCTCAGGCAGTCCCAACCGCGCTGCATGGCTTCCAGACTAAGGGCATTGTGTTCATCTAACCCAGCGGCAAGACGCACTTTGCGTTTGATCTTAGCCATAGTTTGAACGCTGCCATCAATGTGACGCACAACGAGCATATGAAAACTGTTCGACCCGAGGTCGATGGCTGCGTATAGCGGAGAAGAAACTGCTTGGCTCATAGACGACTTACGAATCCTTTTGTTGGCGCGGACGAGAGCGAGTGTTTTGACGGCGGTTGTTTGAACGTGAACCACCCGTGTTAGTACGACGCTGTTGCGGACGATTAGAACGCATGCGGATTGGAGCTGGTAGATCTTCAATCAACGCGCTTGGGTCATAGTCAGAAACAGGGATCGTGTGTTCAATGTATTCTTCAATCGCAGGAAGGTTAATCGCGTAATCTTCACATGCAAAGCTGATTGAATGACCGCTTGCACCAGCACGGCCTGTACGGCCAATACGGTGTACATAATCTTCGCAGTCGTCCGGTAAGTCGTAGTTAAATACGTGCGTTACTTGTGGAATGTGTAGACCACGCGCTGCAACGTCGGTTGCAACCAGAATGTCCACTTCACCTTTAGTGAATTGCTCTAGAATGCGCTCACGTTTCTTCTGCGGTACATCACCCGTTAGTAGACCAACACGATGACCATCCGCGGCTAGATGTCCCCAAACCGAGTCACATTTGTGTTTGGTGTTAGCGAAAATAATCGCACGGTCTGGCCATTCTTCTTCAATGAGAGTTTGAAGTAGCGCCATTTTGTGTTCGTTTGATGGGTAGAACAGCTCTTCTTGGATGCGGTGACCCGTTTTCTGTTCTGGCTCAACCACCACGTGCTCAGGATTGTGCATGTGCTCGAACGCCAGCTCTTGTACGCGGTAAGACAGCGTCGCAGAAAACAACATATTCAAACGCTCTTTTGGCTCAGGCATACGGCGGAATAGGAAACGAATGTCCTTAATAAAGCCAAGGTCAAACATGCGGTCCGCTTCATCCAGTACAACCGCTTGGATGTTATTAAGGTTGAACACGCGCTGCTTGTAGAAGTCGATGATACGACCTGTGGTACCGATTAGGATATCCACGCCTTGCTCTAGCTTAGCAAGTTGCTTGTCGTAGCTCTCGCCACCGTAAGCTAACGCTGCTTTGATACCAGTGCTTTCGATCAGCGGTGCTGCATCGTTGTAGATCTGAATCGCCAGTTCACGTGTTGGCGCCATGATAATCGCACGCGGTTGTGTTGGCTTACGACCTTCATGTTCAGGTGTATTCAATAGATGGTTAAAAGTAGCAGCCAAGAAAGCCAGGGTTTTACCTGTCCCTGTCTGAGCTTGACCTGCAATGTCTTGGCCGGTGAGCAGTACCGGCAACGCCAAGGCTTGAATCGGGGTACAAAAATCGAACCCTTTTTTACTCAAACCTTCGATAACTTGAGGGTGTAATCCCAAATCGGCGAACTTTTGCTCTGTGATATGCGTCTTTTTCATGGGTATAGAATATCAGCTTAAGCTTGCAATACGAAAGTAAATACATTCCAATAGGGCATCTTAATACTGGTTATCATCCAACCAGTTCTGAAAAACACATTGGAGTGGAAGATGAGTGATAAGATTTTGCAGCTGACTGATGACGGTTTTGAAAACGATGTAATCAATGCTGCAGGCCCGGTTCTTGTTGATTTTTGGGCAGAGTGGTGTGGTCCTTGTAAGATGATCGCTCCTATCCTGGACGAAGTCGCGGAAGAGTACGAAGGCAAACTCACTATCGGTAAACTAAATATCGACCAAAACGCAGGTACACCACCTAAGTTTGGTATCCGTGGTATTCCAACGTTACTTCTATTCAAAGACGGTAGCGTAGCAGCGACTAAAGTAGGCGCGCTGTCTAAGACTCAACTGAAAGAGTTTCTAGACGCAAACCTATAATAGTTCGATGAGACCGTGCATTTTATGGAGTGCACGGTTTTGTTTTTGAAGACCAACAAAATCTAGACTAGGCTAGTATTTAGTGCTAATTTATCGCACGTTAATTAAACAAGTTTCTCTTCTTGGTCGATCCTGTGACCAAATCCATCTAACTAAATAACAGATCCTATTTTGACTAAACAAGTATCCACCACCATGAATCTAACAGAACTGAAGAACAGACCTGTGTCTGATCTTGTCAAACTTGGCGAAAGCCTAGGCCTTGAGAACCTAGCTCGTCTAAGAAAACAAGACATCATCTTCGCCATCCTAAAAGCGCATGCTAAAAGTGGTGAAGATATTTTTGGCGACGGGGTTCTGGAAATACTTCAAGACGGGTTTGGTTTCCTGCGTAGTGCTGACAGTTCATACCTAGCTGGTCCAGATGACATCTATGTATCGCCAAGTCAGATTCGTCGTTTTAACCTGCGTACTGGTGACTCAATTGCCGGTAAAATTCGTCCACCAAAAGACGGTGAACGTTACTTCGCACTACTAAAAGTTAATACAGTTAACCACGACAAGCCTGACAACGCGCGTAACAAGATTCTATTTGAGAACTTAACGCCGCTACACGCAAATGAGCGCATGGTGATGGAACGCGGTAATGGCTCGACTGAAGACATTACGGCACGTGTATTGGATTTGGCTTCACCAATCGGTAAAGGTCAGCGTGGTCTGATTGTTGCTCCGCCTAAAGCGGGTAAAACAATGCTACTGCAGAACATCGCGCAGAGTATCGCTTACAACCACCCAGAGTGTGAGTTGATGGTACTGCTTATTGATGAGCGTCCGGAAGAAGTTACGGAAATGCAGCGCCTAGTTAAAGGTGAAGTGATCGCTTCTACGTTTGATGAGCCAGCGTCTCGTCACGTACAAGTCGCAGAGATGGTTATTGAGAAAGCGAAACGTCTTGTTGAACACAAGAAAGATGTAGTAATCCTGCTTGACTCTATTACTCGTCTAGCTCGTGCTTACAACACCGTAGTGCCTTCATCAGGTAAAGTACTGACAGGTGGTGTGGACGCGAACGCTCTACATCGTCCTAAGCGTTTCTTCGGTGCGGCGCGTAATGTAGAAGAGGGCGGTAGCCTGACTATCATCGCAACCGCGCTAGTGGATACTGGTTCGAAGATGGATGAAGTTATCTACGAAGAATTTAAAGGTACAGGTAACATGGAATTGCACCTGAACCGTAAGATTGCTGAGAAACGTGTCTTCCCTGCGATTGACTTTAACCGCAGTGGTACTCGTCGTGAAGAGCTGCTAACTAAAGCGGACGAGCTACAGAAGATGTGGATCCTGCGTAAGATTGTTCACCCAATGGGCGAAATCGACGCGATGGAATTCTTAATCGATAAGCTGGCAATGACCAAAACTAACGATGAATTCTTTGACGCGATGCGTCGTCAGTAACATCTGACAAAATATTAAGAAAACGCCTCCGCATTGCGGGGGCGTTTTTGTTTGCATTCTAAAGGCAGAGCAAGCAAAATGGTTTAAATGTTACAAGGAGGTTAACATGCAACAAGGAATGTTGTCGTCGGTTCTCCTGTCTGCTTCTTTGCTAATTGGAGTTCCTGTCGTTTCTGCGACAGAAATGGCACCTGCCAAGGTGGAGCATTTGCTTGAGGATGAGCAAATTCACCATAAAGTGGCAGAGCTACTGCAATATGTAGTGGAAGACAATACTGACTCGCTTAACTTTGCGCTCGAGAGACTCTCTCTGCCGCAGCAAGAAGTGGTGCGCTTTCTGCTTTTGAGTAAATTTGAACAGCAGGACATCATCTTGACACCGAAAATGGCGCTGTTTGTCGAGAGTCAGAAATCAATGGTGCCGACTTATCAGATCCTCGAAAAAGGAGATGGCTATGAATTCTCTGTCCCTGCCTTTAATTATCCCGCAATCGCTAGCCGCCTCCTTAAACGATGGCAGCAAGATCAATCGACACTCGATTTTGTCCTCAAAGCCGAGCGAGGGGAGCTAAACCTCAAGCAATGGTTAAGTGGCAGTGACTACATGGTGCAGATGCGTGAGTCATTACTCATTCGCGAGTTAGACAGCCTCTCTCCTAAAGCGCTGGATTACCTTTCTACTCAGTTAACTGGAGAAGCGGTCACGAGTTGGTTGCCTTCTTCGGCTGTTATGGTGAGGTTAGCTCAGGTCAGTGAAGATTCGGATGTCTACAAACTGCTGTGGCTGATGCGTGCGGACTTCAACAGTTATCAAGAGCTTTCTAGACTGGCTAAAGTTGCTGACGCGTTTTCGATCGAGCAACTGATGCTTGCGACGCAAAACCCAAGTTTGAAAGAACAAGCGCTGCAAGAGCTAACGCGGATTAAGCCACTGAACGACGATATCAAAACGTTTCTTGTCGATAAGATGAAGCAAAGGGACGATGCCTCGATAGTAGCCAACGCTTTGGCGCGTCAGGGCTATCAATCTTGGCTACGAGAATTGGCGCTCGATAACAATAAAATCCGTACTAACGCCATTACTAATGCACTCGCGCAATAGCGCCACAGCTTAGAAATAACCACATGAAAAAGAGGGGTCGAATGATTCCTCTTTTTGTTATACTGCGTGCAGTTTAACCAGCCATCAGAAGGCCTATGAGTTTTAAGGATTTACGCGATTTTATTGCTCACCTTGAACAACAAGGTAAGTTGAAACGCATTTCTCATCCCGTCGACCCACATTACGAAATGACGGAAATCAGTGACCGCGCGCTGCGTGCAGGTGGTCCGGCGTTGTTATTCGAAAACCCAATCGGTTATGACATGCCCGTGTTAACCAACTTGTTTGGTACACCAGAGCGTGTCGCGATCGGTATGGGACGCAGTGACGTGAAAGAATTGCGTGAAGTGGGTAAGTTGCTCGCGTATCTCAAAGAACCAGAGCCGCCGCGCGGATTCAAAGATGCGTTGGAAAAAATTCCCGTGTTTAAGCAAGTCTTAAACATGCCAGCAAAAAGACTGCGTAAAGCGCCGTGTCAGGAAATCGTCTGGCAAGGTGACGAAGTCGATTTGGATAAAGTGCCAGTCATGAGCTGCTGGCAGGATGATGTCGCTCCTCTATTAACGTGGGGACTGACGGTAACTCGTGGTCCGCATAAGAAGCGCCAAAACTTAGGTATCTACCGCCAGCAAAAAATTGGTAAGAATAAAATTATCATGCGTTGGTTGGCTCACCGTGGTGGTGCCCTCGATCTGCGTGACTGGATGGAAACCAATCCGGGTAAACCATTCCCAGTTTCTGTGGCATTTGGTGCTGACCCGGCCACTATTCTTGGTGCTGTGACTCCAGTACCGGATACCTTGTCGGAATATGCGTTTGCAGGTCTGCTACGCGGCAGTAAAACTGAAGTCGTGAAATCCATTAGTAACGATTTAGAAGTGCCTGCGAGTGCAGAGATTGTCATGGAAGGCTACATCGACCCGAACGAGTTTGCTGACGAAGGGCCGTATGGTGACCACACGGGGTACTATAACGAGAAAGAAAAGCACCACGTGTTTACGATTACGCATATCACCATGCGCAAAGACCCGATTTACCACAGCACGTATACCGGTCGTCCACCTGATGAGCCAGCGGTTTTGGGTGTGGCACTAAATGAAGTATTCGTGCCTATCTTGCAAAAGCAGTTCCCAGAGATCGAAGACTTCTATCTTCCACCGGAAGGGTGTTCGTACCGAATGGCAGTGGTGACGATGAAGAAACAATACCCAGGGCATGCTAAGCGAGTCATGTTAGGAGTATGGTCTTTCTTGCGTCAGTTTATGTACACCAAGTTTGTTGTCGTATGCGATGAGAGTGTCAATGCACGTAGTTGGGACGATGTCGTCAAAGCGATGGTAGACAACATGGAGCCAGTACGCGATACCTTGATGATCGAGAACACACCAATCGACTCATTGGACTTTGCTTCTCCGGTTGTTGGTCTAGGTTCCAAGATGGGGATGGACGCAACGATAAAATGGGATGCGGAAAACGCAACCGCACCAGAGCTAAATCACTTTGCCGCAAGCAAGGTTGGCGAAGCGCAGTTAGTTGAGCTCAAATCCCAGTATCCGGAAATCATCGACGTTGCGCTGCCGGCGTCGGCGGGTAATGATCGCTTTGCGATTGTCTCTATGCACAAGACTCAAGCACACCAGTCGAAACAAGTATTGAACGGCATATGGGAATTCTTGGCCCAGTTTACCGATGCTAAGTTTGTCATTCTCTGTGATGAAGACGTCAATGTGCATGACTGGAATGATGTGATTTGGGCGATGACCACACGAATGGACCCTGCAAGAGACACACTACAAATTGCCGCGAAAGATGGAAGAAGCTCGAAACTTGGTTTGGATGCAACCAACAAATTGGCGGGTGAAGTTCAACGCGAGTGGGGTATTCCGATTAAGAAAGATCCGCAGCTAGTCGCGCAGGTAGACGCGAAATGGAGTAAGCTGGGAATATCATGAGTAAAACAGTCATCTTGTCGCCACAGAACATTCAATTTGAAGTACAAGATGGGCAAACCGTGTTGGAAGCCGCGCTCAACAATAATATTGGCTTTCCGCACCGTTGCCAGGTTGGGGCGTGCGCAGCTTGCCTGTGCCGCAAAATCGAAGGAACAGTAAGTTACCACCTTGAACCAATGTTGACCGAGAAAGAGCAGCAACAAGGTTGGATCTTTGCTTGTCAGGCTTTTGCCGAAAGTAATTTAGTACTTACTTTTGAGGAGTAAGTAAGAGGAACACCATGACCATCCAATGTAAAGTAAAGTCTATTAAGCCGTTAGCTTGTAATACTTATCAAATTCTTCTTCACCCTGAAACGCCAGTGAGCTTCAAAGCTGGCCAGTACCTGATGGTTGTGATGGGTGAAAAAGACAAGCGTCCTTTCTCTATTGCGAGCAGCCCATGTCGCCACGAAGGTGAGTTAGAACTGCACATCGGTGCAGCAGAGCACAATGCTTACGCACTGGAAGTTGTCGAAGCAATGAAACTGGCATTAGAAAAAGACGGCGAGATCGTGATTGATGCGCCACATGGTGATGCTTGGGTTCAAGAAGAGAGTGAACGTCCACTGCTTCTTATTGCTGGTGGTACAGGATTCAGCTACGTACGTTCAATTCTGGATCACTGCGTGGCACAGAATAAAGAGAACGACATCTACCTATACTGGGGAGCACGTGACGAATGCCAGCTATACGCGAAAGATGAGCTCATCGAAATCGCAGCCCAAAACGGTAATGTTCACTTTATCCCTGTTATCGAGCAAAAAGCAGATGAATGGCAAGGTAAAGTGGGTAATGTACTTCAAGCAGTGAGCGAAGACTTTGACTCTCTGGCGGAATATGACATCTATATCGCTGGACGCTTTGAAATGGCAGGCGCTGCGCGTGAACAGTTTACGCAGAACAAAGGTGCTAGCAGCGACCGTATGTTTGCAGATGCCTACGCTTTTATTTAAAAGCCCAGCCAATCAGGATAAAAAGAGAGCAAAATGCTCTCTTTTTTTGTGCTTTTGAATACAAATTCAACGAACGATAACTTTTTTCAATATTTTTTGAAAAAGGGGTTGCGCTATCGAATCAACTCCCTATAATGCGCATCCACTGACACGGCAGACGCCACAAGGCTTCAGCGGTGTTAGAGAGGTGAAAACTTCTTGAGAAAATAAATTTGAAAAAGTGTTTGACTCTTCAAAATATCTCGCTAGAATGCACCTC
>NZ_LHPI01000034.1 GCF_001274785.1 Vibrio hepatarius | reverse complement strand
TGTTGTTGCTAAGATCTTCGACTAATTCTCCGGAATTACTGAAGACTTCGGAAAAATCTTTGAATAAGATTTGACGAACCAGTAGCAAAAAGGGCATCATTTGATGCCCTTTTTCTGCACTAAAAATAATGTTTGCTGAATTGTTGTACAAGCAGATGTTAAGCAGGATTTTTTGATAGAAGACGGGCTTTTCTATCAATTTAAGAGTGCGTCAGTCCTTGCGACTGTCGTTTTATGGATTTGCCCTGCAACAGCGGGGTTGTCGTCGTCTATATTAAGACTTGTGACAGGTTGGTTTTATGAAAGCAAATAATGCTGAAACTCCTGAGAGCTCAAATGGCGCAGATATCTTTAAGTGGATTGTCACTTTCGTTCTGCTAACTGCCGCTGTTGTGGGTAATTACCTGTATGGTGAAATGTCTGTAGTGATTCGCGCTGCAGGTGTTGTTGTGCTGATTGCTGCTGCACTTGGTGTGGCTGCTACAACAACGAAAGGTAAAGCTGCGATCAGTTTTGCTAAAGAATCTCGTATGGAAGTTCGCAAAGTAGTTTGGCCTACACGCCAAGAAACTATGCAAACAACTCTGATCGTTTTAGCTGTAAGTATTGTAATGGCTCTAGCGCTATGGGGCATTGACGGCATTATGGTTCGTCTTGTTGCTTTAGCGACTGGGGTATAGAGGGTTGTAATTCATGAGTGAAGCTCCTAAAAAACGCTGGTATGTGGTTCAAGCCTTCTCTGGATTTGAAGGTCGTGTAGCCCAGTCTCTTCGCGAGCATATCAAAATGCATGGCATGGAAGAGCTATTTGGTGAAGTTTTAGTCCCAACTGAAGAAGTTGTGGAAATGCGCGCAGGTCAACGTCGTAAATCTGAGCGTAAATTCTTCCCAGGTTACGTCCTTGTTCAGATGATCATGAACGATGAATCATGGCACCTAGTACGCAGTGTGCCGCGTGTCATGGGCTTCATTGGTGGTACCTCTGACCGTCCAGCTCCTATCACTGATAAAGAAGCTGACGCTATTCTCAATCGTCTTGAGAAAGCAAGCGAAGCTCCACGTCCTCGTACTATGTACGAAGCGGGTGAAGTGGTACGTGTTACTGACGGTCCATTTGCTGACTTCAACGGTACTGTTGAAGAAGTGGATTACGAGAAGAGCCGCCTGAAAGTGTCTGTATCGATCTTTGGTCGTGCAACACCAGTTGAGCTTGAATTTGGTCAGGTTGAAAAACTGGACTAAGACTCTTAATTAAAGAGTATAAAAAATCACCTTTTTAGGGTTGTACAAGGCGCGAATTATGACTATAATTTCGCGCCTTTTTACTTCTAGTGAAGTAAAAAGTTTTTTACGTAAACGGGGAGCTGATCGATTGATTAGCGTCTGAACCCAAAACTTAGGAATTATCATGGCTAAGAAAGTTGAAGCTTACATCAAGCTGCAAGTTGCTGCTGGTATGGCGAACCCAAGTCCACCAGTTGGTCCTGCTCTAGGTCAGCACGGTGTTAACATCATGGAATTCTGTAAAGCGTTTAACGCGAAAACAGAATCTATCGAGAAAGGTCTACCGACTCCAGTTGTTATCACTGTTTACAGTGACCGTTCTTTCACGTTCATCACTAAGACTCCACCTGCTGCGACTCTACTATTGAAAGCTGCTGGCGTTAAGTCTGGTTCTGGTCGTCCAAACACTGAAAAAGTGGGTACTGTAACTGACGCTCAAATCCAAGAAATCGCAGAAACTAAAGCTGCTGATATGACTGGTGCTGACATCGAAGCGATGAAACGCTCAATCGCTGGTACTGCTCGTTCAATGGGCCTAGTGGTAGAGGGTTAAGATCATGGCAAAACTAACTAAGCGCATGCGCGTAATCCGCGAAAAAGTTGACGTAACTAAAGAATACGAAATCAACGAAGCTGTAGCTCTTCTTCAAGAACTAGCAACTGCTAAATTCGTTGAGTCTGTAGACGTTGCTGTTAACCTTGGCATCGATGCTCGTAAATCTGACCAGAACGTACGTGGTGCAACTGTACTACCTCACGGTACTGGCCGCGACATCCGCGTTGCAGTGTTCACTCAAGGTGCAAACGCTGAAGCAGCTAAAGAAGCTGGCGCAGACATCGTTGGTATGGAAGATCTTGCTGAGCAAGTGAAGAAAGGCGAAATGAACTTCGACGTAGTTGTTGCTTCTCCAGATGCAATGCGCGTTGTAGGTCAGCTAGGTACTATCCTAGGTCCTCGCGGTCTAATGCCAAACCCTAAAGTTGGTACTGTAACTCCTAACGTTGCTGAAGCGGTTAAGAACGCTAAAGCTGGTCAGGTTCGTTACCGTAACGACAAGAACGGCATCATCCACACTACTATCGGTAAAGCTAACTTCTCTGCAGAGCAGATCAAAGAGAACCTAGAAGCACTTCTAGTTGCTCTTAAGAAAGCTAAGCCATCTTCAGCGAAAGGTACTTTCCTGAAGAAAGTAAGCATCTCTACTACTATGGGTGCTGGTGTTGCTGTTGATCAGGGTAGCCTGAACACTCAAGCATAATATATTTGATTAGGCGTGAAATTAATGTATAATTTCGCGCCTAATATTTGTGGTTGGGGCTGAACTTTGGTTCATTAAATTCGTTAAGAATTTGCTGTGAATTATGACCCAGTCTCCGTCCAAGACCGTAGGTGTCTGAATTTGTTTTACAAGTACAGACTTAATCGTCCTACGTAGATGGTGCCCGAACTGACAGAAAGCTCTATGTAAATAGTTACCTTTCTTCTGGGAAGCACCTCAATAGCTCTCACTGTTGTGATAATAGTGAGTGGTGTAACGACAACCAGGAGTAAATCCAAGATGGCTTTAAACCTTCAAGACAAAAAAGCAATTGTTGCTGAAGTCAACGAAGCTGCCAGTGGTGCACTTTCTGCAGTTGTAGCTGATTCTCGTGGCGTTGAAGTAAGCGCAATGACTTCACTACGTAAGCAAGCTCGTGAAGCTGGCGTTTACGTACGAGTTGTTCGTAACACTCTAATGCGTCGTGCGGTTGAAGGTACTGACTACGAGTGTCTAACTGACACTTTCACTGGTCCTACTCTAATCGCGTTCTCTAACGAGCACCCAGGTGCTGCAGCGCGTCTTTTCAAAGACTTCGCTAAAGAGAACAAAGACTTCGAGATCAAAGCTGCTGCATTTGAAGGCGCGCTAACTGACGCTGAAGTACTAGCGACACTACCAACTTACGACGAAGCAATCGCACGCCTAATGATGTGCATGAAAGAAGCTTCTGCAGGCAAGCTGGTACGTACTATCGCTGCTATCCGCGATCAAAAAGAAGCTGCTTAATAAGCCTTGCTTTTTACTGGTTGCTTAATAAACTTATTGTTGACTTAAAAGAGAATTGTTATGTCTATTACTAACGAGCAAATCCTAGACGCAGTTGCAGAAATGTCTGTAATGCAAGTTGTTGAACTAATTGAAGCAATGGAAGAGAAATTCGGTGTTTCTGCTGCAGCTGCTGTTGTAGCTGGCGGCGCTGCTGGCGGCGAAGCTGCTGCTGAGCAAACTGAATTCGACGTAATCCTAGAATCTGCTGGCGGCAACAAAGTTGCTGTAATCAAAGCAGTACGTGGCGCAACTGGCCTAGGTCTTAAAGAAGCGAAAGCTCTAGTAGACGGCGCTCCTGCACCTCTTAAAGAAGGCGTAGAGAAAGAAGAAGCTGAAGCTCTTAAAGCTCAGCTAGAAGAAGCTGGTGCAAGTGTTACTGTTAAGTAATTATTGCATAGTTTCTTAGCCTAACGGCTAATGGCTGGTGGTTTTTTAACCACCGGCCTTTTTGCGCTGTAGGGCATAGGTGAATTTTCCGCTGTTTAGTCACCTAAGTTCTAGCAAAAAACGTTTCATGACACCTTAATGAAACGTCACTACAGTCAAACAGTTGTTTAGTCACTGTCTCACGCTACCCGAGGCAGTTTGGGTCACTTATCAGCGAGCTGAGGAACCCCATGGTTTACTCTTATACCGAGAAAAAGCGCATCCGTAAGGACTTTGGTACTCGTCCACAAGTTTTGGACATTCCATACCTGCTATCGATCCAGCTCGATTCGTTCGAAAAATTCATCGAACAGGATCCTGAAGGTCAATACGGTCTTGAAGCTGCTTTCCGTTCTGTATTTCCGATTCAGAGCTACAACGGCAATTCCGAGCTGCAATACGTTAGCTACCGTCTTGGTGAGCCAGTTTTTGACGTTAAAGAATGTCAAATTCGCGGCGTAACTTACTCAAAACCACTACGCGTAAAACTACGCCTAGTTATCTTTGATAAAGACGCGCCAGCAGGTACTGTAAAAGACATTAAAGAACAAGAAGTCTACATGGGTGAAATTCCACTCATGACTGACAATGGTACCTTCGTAATCAATGGTACCGAGAGGGTTATCGTATCCCAGCTGCACAGAAGCCCTGGCGTATTCTTCGACAGCGATAAGGGTAAGACCCACTCATCAGGTAAAGTTCTATACAACGCACGTATCATTCCTTACCGTGGTTCATGGCTTGATTTCGAGTTTGATCCTAAGGATAACCTATACGTACGTATCGACCGCCGTCGTAAGCTTCCAGCATCGATCATTCTGCGCGCACTAGGTAAGACGACAGAAGAGATCCTGGATATCTTCTTTGAGAAGATCAACTTCGAAGTGAAAGATCAAACTCTACTTATGGAGTTGGTTCCTGATCGTCTACGCGGTGAAACTGCGTCATTCGACATCGAAGCGAACGGTAAAGTCTACGTTGAAACGGGTCGTCGTGTTACTGCACGTCATATCCGTCAACTTGAGAAAGACGGCATTGACCATATCGAAGTACCAGTTGAGTACATCGTAGGTAAAGTTGCATCTAAAGACTACATCAACGAAGCGACTGGCGAGATCATCGTTGCGGCTAACCAAGAGATCTCTCTTGAAGCACTAGCGAACCTTTCTCAGGCTGGCCACAAAGCTCTAGAAGTTCTATTTACGAACGACCTAGACCACGGTCCATTCATGTCAGAAACACTGCGTATCGACAGCACGGTTGATCGTATTTCTGCACTGGTAGAAATCTACCGCATGATGCGCCCTGGTGAGCCACCAACGAAAGAAGCTGCTGAAGCACTATTCGAAAGCCTATTCTTCTCTGAAGAGCGTTACGATCTATCGACTGTAGGTCGTATGAAGTTCAACAGCTCTATCGAACGTGAAGATGCGCAAGAGCAAGGCACACTTGATGAAACTGATATCATCGAAGTGATGAAGAAGCTTATCGCTATCCGTAACGGCATCGGTGAAGTGGACGATATCGACCACCTAGGTAACCGTCGTATCCGTTCTGTTGGCGAAATGGCAGAAAACCAATTCCGCGTTGGTCTAGTACGTGTTGAACGTGCTGTTAAAGAGCGTCTAAGCCTTGGTGACCTTGATGCAATCATGCCTCAAGACCTAATCAACGCTAAGCCGATCTCTGCTGCGGTTAAAGAATTCTTTGGCTCTTCACAGCTTTCTCAGTTCATGGACCAAAACAACCCGCTTTCAGAAGTAACGCACAAGCGTCGTATTTCTGCATTGGGTCCTGGCGGTCTAACTCGTGAACGTGCTGGCTTCGAAGTACGTGACGTACACGTAACTCACTACGGTCGTCTATGTCCTATCGAAACGCCTGAAGGTCCAAACATCGGTCTGATCAACTCTCTATCTGCGTTTGCGCGTTGTAACGAGTACGGTTTCCTAGAGACTCCATACCGTCGCGTAGTAGATGGCGTAGTAACAGACGAAGTAGATTACCTATCTGCTATTCAAGAAGGTCAGTACGTTATCGCTCAGGCGAACACGGTTCTGACTGAAGAAGGCACATTTGCTGAAGAGCTAATCACAGCTCGTCAGAAAGGTGAATCTGGCCTACACCCACGCGAACATGTTGACTACATGGACGTTGCAACTAACCAGGTTGTATCTATCGCTGCATCGCTTATCCCGTTCCTAGAACACGATGATGCGAACCGTGCATTGATGGGTGCGAACATGCAACGTCAGGCAGTTCCAACTCTGAAAGCTGATAAGCCTCTTGTTGGTACTGGTATCGAACGTAACATCGCGGTTGACTCTGGTGTTACTGCGGTAGCGAAACGTGGTGGTGTAATCCAGTCTGTAGATGCTTCTCGTATCGTTGTTAAAGTAAACGAAGACGAGCTAGTACCAGGTGAAGCTGGTATCGATATCTACAACCTAACTAAATACACTCGTTCTAACCAAAACACGTGTATCAACCAGCGTCCATGTGTGATGCCGGGTGAACCAGTAGCGCGTGGTGACGTTCTTGCTGATGGTCCTTCAACAGACCTTGGTGAGCTAGCGCTTGGTCAGAACATGCGTATCGCGTTCATGCCTTGGAACGGCTACAACTTCGAAGACTCGATCTTAGTATCTGAGCGCGTAGTTCAAGAAGACCGTTTCACGACTATCCACATCCAAGAGCTATCTTGTGTGGCGCGTGATACTAAGCTTGGTGCTGAAGAAATCACAGCTGACATTCCAAACGTAGGTGAGTCTGCTCTGTCTAAACTAGACGAGTCAGGTATCGTTTACATCGGTGCGGAAGTGAAAGGCGGTGACATCCTTGTAGGTAAAGTAACGCCTAAAGGTGAAACTCAGCTAACTCCTGAAGAGAAGCTACTACGTGCAATCTTCGGTGAGAAAGCGTCAGACGTTAAAGACACGTCTCTACGCGTACCAAACTCAGTTTCAGGTACTATCATCGACGTTCAAGTATTTACTCGTGACGGTGTTGAAAAAGACAAACGTGCACTTGAAATCGAACAGATGCAGCTGAAAGAAGCGAAGAAAGACCTTACTGAAGAATTCCAGATTCTTGAGGGTGGCCTTCTAAACCGCGTTAAAGCTGTACTTATCGACGGTGGTTACACTGAAGCGAAACTAGACTCTATCGACCGTAAGAAGTGGTTAGAGCTAACGCTTGAAGATGACGCTCTACAAACTCAGCTTGAGCAACTAGCTGAGCAGTGGGACGAGCTAAAAGCTGACTTCGACAAGAAGTTCGAAACTAAACGTCGCAAGATCACTCAAGGTGATGATCTAGCACCGGGCGTACTGAAGATCGTTAAGGTTTACCTAGCGGTTAAACGTCGCATTCAGCCTGGTGATAAGATGGCGGGTCGTCACGGTAACAAGGGTGTAATCTCTAAGATCAACCCTGTTGAAGACATGCCTTACGATGAAAAAGGTCAGCCTGTTGATATCGTACTGAACCCACTGGGTGTACCTTCGCGTATGAACATCGGTCAGATCCTAGAAGTACACTTAGGTCTGGCAGCGAAAGGTATCGGTGACAAGATCAACCAAATGGTGAAAGAGCAGCAAGAGCTAGCTAAGTTCCGTGACTTCCTACAGAAAGTCTACGACCTTGGTGAAACTCGTCAGAAAGTAGACATTGCGTCACTATCTGATGATGAAGTTCGTACGCTGATCAGCAATCTACGTGGTGGTCTACCGATCGCGACTCCAGTATTTGACGGTGCGAATGAGACATCAATCAAAGAGCTTCTAAAACTAGCAGACCTACCAGAATCTGGTCAGCTAACGCTGTTTGATGGTCGCACAGGTGATGCGTTTGAGCGTCCTGTAACTGTTGGTTACATGTACATGCTGAAACTGAACCACCTTGTTGATGACAAGATGCACGCTCGTTCAACTGGCTCGTACAGCCTAGTAACTCAGCAACCACTTGGTGGTAAAGCTCAGTTCGGTGGTCAGCGTTTCGGTGAGATGGAAGTATGGGCACTAGAAGCATACGGTGCTGCTTACACGCTACAAGAAATGCTAACCGTTAAGTCGGATGACGTTAACGGCCGTACTAAGATGTACAAGAACATCGTAGACGGTAACCACAGCATGGAACCTGGCATGCCAGAATCGTTCAACGTATTGTTGAAAGAGATCCGCTCGCTAGGTATCAACATCGAGCTAGAAGACGAAGAGTAATCCCCACGGGATTATTTGGTTGAAGGTGCTCACTTTTGCGGGTGAGCCCCTTTTAACTCCTTACAGGAGCTGATTGTGAAAGACTTATTAAACTTTCTAAAAGCACAGCATAAGACCGAAGAATTTGATGCAATCAAAATCGGTCTATCTTCACCGGACATGATCCGTTCATGGTCTTTCGGTGAAGTTAAAAAACCTGAAACGATCAACTATCGTACGTTCAAACCTGAACGTGATGGTCTGTTCTGTGCGCGTATCTTTGGTCCAGTTAAAGACTACGAATGTCTTTGTGGCAAATATAAGCGTCTGAAACACCGTGGTGTTATCTGTGAGAAGTGTGGCGTAGAAGTTACACAGACTAAAGTTCGTCGTGACCGCATGGGCCACATCGAGCTTGCTTCACCAGTTGCTCACATCTGGTTCCTAAAATCACTACCGTCTCGTATCGGTCTACTAATGGATATCCCTCTACGTGATATCGAACGTGTTCTTTACTTCGAAATGTACGTAGTCACTGAACCGGGTATGACAGATCTAGAAAAAGGTCAGATGCTAACTGAAGAAGAGTATCTTGATCGCCTAGAAGAGTGGGGTGATGAGTTCACGGCTAAGATGGGTGCGGAAGCAATCAAAGACCTTCTAGGTGCAATGGATCTTCCTGCTGAAATAGAAGAAATGCGTGAAGAGCTTCAGTCTACTAACTCAGAGACTAAGCGTAAGAAAATCACTAAGCGTCTGAAGCTAGTTGAAGCGTTCGTTCAATCTGGTAACAACCCAGAGTGGATGATCCTAACTGTGCTTCCGGTACTTCCGCCAGATCTACGTCCTCTAGTTCCACTAGACGGCGGTCGCTTTGCGACTTCAGACCTGAACGATCTATACCGTCGCGTGATCAACCGTAACAACCGTTTGAAGCGTCTTCTAGAGCTAGCGGCTCCGGACATCATCGTACGTAACGAAAAACGTATGCTGCAAGAGTCTGTTGATGCGCTACTAGATAACGGTCGTCGTGGTCGTGCGATCACAGGTTCGAACAAGCGTCCTCTGAAATCTCTTGCTGATATGATCAAGGGTAAACAAGGTCGTTTCCGTCAGAACCTTCTAGGTAAACGTGTAGACTACTCTGGCCGTTCTGTAATCACAGTAGGTCCATACCTTCGTCTACACCAGTGTGGTCTTCCTAAGAAGATGGCACTTGAGCTATTCAAACCATTCATCTACAGCAAGCTAGAGACTCGTGGTCTTGCGACTACAATCAAAGCGGCTAAGAAAATGGTTGAGCGTGAAGAAGCGGTTGTTTGGGATATCCTAGACGAAGTAATCCGTGAACACCCAGTACTATTGAACCGTGCACCTACACTTCACCGTCTAGGTATCCAGGCGTTCGAACCAGTACTAATCGAAGGTAAAGCGATCCAGCTACACCCACTTGTTTGTGCGGCGTACAACGCGGACTTCGATGGTGACCAAATGGCGGTTCACGTACCTCTAACTCTAGAGGCGCAGCTTGAAGCTCGTACTCTGATGATGTCGACAAACAACATTCTGTCGCCAGCGTCAGGTGATCCGATCATCGTACCTTCTCAGGACGTTGTATTGGGTCTGTACTACATGACTCGTGACAAGATCAACGTGAAAGGTGAAGGCATGTACCTTGCTGGCCCAGAAGAGGCTGAGAAGGCATACCGCACTAAGAGCGCTGAGCTACACGCACGCGTTAAAGTACGTATTACAGAAACAGTTAAAGACGAAGACGGCAACAGCACAACGACGACTGGTATGGTTGATACCACAATCGGTCGTGCAATGTTGTGGCAAATCGTACCAGCAGGCCTGCCTTTCAGCCTAGTGAACCAAAAACTAGGTAAGAAGCAGATCTCTAACCTGTTGAACGAGGCTTACCGTAAGCTTGGTCTTAAAGACACCGTTATCTTCGCTGACCAAATCATGTACACAGGTTTTGCTTACGCGGCACTATCTGGCGTATCGGTTGGTATCGACGATATGGTTGTTCCTGCAGCTAAGTACACTGAAATCGCGGAAGCGGAAGAAGAAGTTCGCGAAATTCAAGAACAGTACCAATCTGGTCTTGTAACTGCGGGCGAACGCTACAACAAAGTGATCGATATTTGGGCATCGACCAACGATCGCGTAGCAAAAGCGATGATGGAAAACCTATCTTCTGAAACGGTTGTTAACCGTGACGGTGAAGAAGAGCAGCAAGAGTCATTCAACAGCATCTACATGATGGCGGACTCGGGCGCTCGTGGTTCTGCAGCACAGATTCGTCAGCTAGCGGGTATGCGTGGTCTGATGGCGCGTCCAGATGGTTCAATCATCGAAACGCCGATCACTGCGAACTTTAAAGAAGGTCTAAACGTACTTCAGTACTTTATCTCAACGCACGGTGCTCGTAAGGGTCTTGCGGATACGGCACTGAAAACAGCGAACTCGGGTTACCTAACTCGTCGTCTAGTAGACGTTGCTCAAGACGTTGTTGTAACTGAACATGACTGTGGCACTCACGAGGGTGTTGACATGATGCCTCATATCGAGGGTGGTGATGTTAAAGTTGCACTGTCTGAGCTAGCTCTAGGTCGTGTAGTTGCTGAAGACGTACTAAAACCTGGTACTGAAGATGTTCTTATTCCACGTAACACCCTGATCGATGAGAAGTGGTGTCAAATCATGGAAGAGAACTCAGTAGACAGTATGCGTGTACGTTCTGTTGTAACGTGTGATTCTGACTTCGGTTGTTGTGCACAGTGTTACGGTCGTGACCTAGCACGTGGTCACCTAGTGAACCAAGGTGAAGCAGTAGGCGTTATCGCTGCTCAGTCTATCGGTGAGCCGGGTACACAGCTTACGATGCGTACGTTCCACATCGGTGGTGCGGCATCAACAGCAGCAGCAGAGAACAGCATTCAAGCGAAGAACAACGGTTCTGTTAAGCTACACAACGCTAAGTTCGTAACAAACAAAGATGGCAAGCTAGTTATCACTTCTCGTGCATCTGAACTAACCATCATCGATGAGTTCGGTCGTACGAAAGAGAAACACAAACTGCCATACGGCTCGCTACTAAGCAAAGGTGACAACGACGCAGTTGCATCTGGCGAAACAGTAGCGAACTGGGAAGCGCACACAATGCCAATCATCACTGAAGTGGCAGGTCGCATCCAGTTTGTAGACATGATCGACGGTGTAACAGTTTCTCGTCAAACAGATGACCTAACAGGTCTATCTTCAAGCGAAGTAACCGACCCAGCAGCTCGTCCTTCAGCAGGTAAAGATATGCGTCCAGCAATCAAACTTGTTGATGAGCAAGGTAACGACGTAATGATCCCTGGTACTGATATGCCAGCTCACTACTTCCTACCTGGTAAAGCGATCGTGAACATCGAAGACGGCGCGGAAGTAGGTGTGGGTGATACTCTTGCTCGTATTCCTCAGAAGTCTGGCGGTAACCGAGATATCACCGGTGGTCTTCCACGCGTAGCTGACCTATTCGAAGCACGTAAGCCGAAAGAGCCTGCAATCCTTGCTGAGCACACAGGTACTGTGAGCTTCGGTAAAGAGACGAAAGGTAAGCGTCGCCTAGTGATCACTCGCGAAGGCGGTGATACGTACGAAGAGATGATTCCTAAGCATCGTCAGCTTAACGTATTCGAAGGCGAGAAAGTTGAACGTGGTGACGTGATCGCAGATGGTCCAGAGTCTCCGCACGACATTCTACGTCTACGTGGCGTACACGCTGTGACGCAATACATCGCGAACGAAGTTCAAGAAGTATACCGTCTGCAAGGCGTTAAGATTAACGATAAGCACATCGAAACTATCGTTCGTCAGATGCTACGTAAGTGTACTATTACTCACGCTGGTGACTCTGAGTTCCTAGCGGGCGAGCAAGTAGAATACGCGAACGTTAAGATTGCTAACCGTCTGCTTGAAGCTGAAGGCAAAGAGCCAGCACGCTTCGAACGTGAGCTACTAGGTATCACCAAAGCCTCGCTAGCAACTGAGTCGTTCATCTCTGCGGCTTCGTTCCAGGAAACAACTCGCGTACTAACAGAAGCTGCGGTTTCTGGTAAACGTGATGAGCTACGTGGTCTGAAAGAAAACGTAATTGTAGGTCGTCTAATCCCTGCAGGTACGGGTTTCGCTTACCACCAAGATCGTCAAGCTAAGCGTGCAGAAGCGCAAGAAGGCCCGTCAGCTGAACAAGCGACGGATAACCTAGCAGCACTTCTAAATGCGGGTTTCTCTTCAGAGGAATAAGCCACTCGGCGAGTAATCGTCCAGATGGATAAAATGACAAAAGGCACCTTCGGGTGCCTTTTTTGTTTTTGAGGGCAATAAAGAAATATTGAATGGGGTGCGGTATTTTGGCGGTTTACCTATGGGTAAATGACCACACCTAGCAATACGGCTCATTAGTTAAAACGAGCCGTTCCATATACAAAGCAGAATAGGCGTTTATGCGCCCGGTGGTACCGCCAGACTATTAGCAATCAACTGAATTAGCTGATCTTCGACTTCAAAACGCGCTTCGATGATTTCACCAATCAATGAGAGGTCGCTATCGAACGTTTCCAAATCATCATCTTCAGGAACATCAGCATAACGGTCAGTAAAGTTAAGCAGTGGTTCGGTCGTGAGTACAATTTGTGCGTAAGTTTGGTTAATTTCGTCGGTCGCTTCAAAGCCAGTGGAACGCCACTTATCCATCACCATATCGTAAATTTTGAAATGACCTTCAGAAATGTAGTCGACAACGTGCTGACAGAAAATTTGAAGTTCGTCGGGAGTGGGAAGAGTAGAAACCGCTGACTTGGTTGAGCAAGGCTGAAGCGCAGCCAACTTGCAGTACTCAACGATTAAAGATTGTCGGGTTTCTAACCAATGATCGATGACTTCACTAGAGCCACCCCACTGTTCTTGAGTTCGTTTGAATTTATTTAGCATGACCATGCCCTCATGATCGGATCACACTCCGGTGATCATTACGCCCTGCCTTGGCAAAGCTGTCCTAGAGATACAACCTCTTGTCCTTACTAGAATTTATAGCCAGAAAATTGCTTCACTACAAACTCTGGTATGAATTTAGATTGCCAGTAAAATGGATTAACTGCAAGCAAAGAGGAAGGGTAATGTTAAAGAATAGTGACACAAACCGTACGGAAGATGCTTATTGGTGTGTCGTGTCAGGAAGTGAAATCTGGCTGGTGGATCATCAACTGCCTTGCGGTGCAGCTCAGCAATATTCGCTACCTGAAGAGAAGGCGATTTTAATTGGTGAATACCAACAAAGTCCCGTGTACTGGCTGAATGCTGTGGATGTGGAACAAGACCTCGAGTTGGTTTCACTAAGAGATTGCCTGGCATTTCCGGAGCCGCTCTTTTTGCTGATGAGCAAAGCGATACAGTTTGGTCATATGACACAATCTATGCGCTTTTGCCCGCTGTGTGGTGGCCGAAACCACTTCAATCATAATCAGCTTGCCATGCAGTGCGGTGACTGCCGAACGCTGCATTACCCAAGGATTTTCCCTTGTATCATCGTTGCGGTACGCAAAGACAACGAAATTCTTTTGGCACAGCATCCAAGACACAGAAATGGTATGTATACCGTGATCGCTGGATTTCTTGAAGTTGGTGAAACCTTGGAGCAGTGCGTTGCGCGTGAAGTTAAAGAAGAAACCGGTATCGAGGTAAAAAATATCCGTTATTTTGGTAGCCAGCCGTGGGCGTTTCCGTCGAGTATGATGATGGGCTTTCTCGCCGAGTACCAATCCGGGGTGCTAAAACCAGATTACAGCGAGTTAAGTGACGCACGTTGGTTTAATGTCAAAGAGATGCCGCCAGTAGCACCAGTTGGTACCATCGCACGTGCGTTGATTGAGCAGACGCTAGCCGAAATTAAAGATATAGATATCTGAAAATTAAGCAAAAAAAACCCTCCGAGAGGGAGGGGGTAAGTAAGATGTCGTTATGAGATGCTGAACACTTGAGTGTTCAGTTTATAATTGTAGTTTTCGCTAGCACACAAATTTTTAACACCCTTATGGGGTGGGTGCAAATTAAGCTCTGATTTTATAGTTAATAACTTGATCTAGGGCGCAAAGCACACAGCTTTTGCGAGGCAAACGGTGTTAGAATATTGGCCACAAAAAAGTGAGTCTATTGAATCGGAAGAACAGAATGACAGTATTAAAAAATGATCGCTATCTGCGTGCATTATTAAAAGAACCTGTAGATTACACGCCAGTATGGATGATGCGTCAGGCAGGTCGATACCTACCAGAATATAAAGCGACTCGTGCAGAAGCGGGCGATTTCATGTCGCTGTGTAAAAATGCAGAGTTAGCGTCTGAAGTGACACTTCAACCACTGCGTCGTTTTCCACTTGATGCCGCGATCCTTTTCTCTGACATTCTAACCATCCCTGATGCAATGGGGCTTGGTCTACGTTTCGCAGCAGGTGAAGGTCCTGTATTTGATAACCCAATCACCTGTAAGGCTGACGTTGATAAGATTGGTCTGCCAGATCCAGAAGGTGAACTGCAATACGTGATGAACGCCGTACGCCAGATCCGCAAAGATCTTAAAGGTGAAGTCCCTCTGATTGGCTTCTCTGGTAGTCCATGGACACTGGCGACTTACATGGTTGAAGGTGGTAGCTCGAAAGCGTTCACTAAGATCAAGAAGATGATGTACGCAGAACCGCAAACGCTACACGCACTTTTAGACAAACTGGCAGACAGCGTCATCGAGTACCTAAACGCGCAAATCAAAGCTGGTGCGCAATCTGTGATGGTATTTGACACTTGGGGTGGCGTATTGACTCCGCGTGACTACAACCTGTTCTCACTGCAGTACATGCACAAGATTGTGGATGGTCTGATTCGTGAAAACGAAGGTCGTCGCGTACCCGTAACGCTATTCACTAAGAATGGTGGCATGTGGTTAGAGCAAATCGCAGCGACAGGCTGTGATGCCGTCGGCCTAGATTGGACGATTAACATCGCTGATGCTAAAGCACGTATTGGCGACAAAGTGGCGCTGCAAGGTAACATGGACCCATCGATGCTTTACGCACAACCTGAACGTATCCGTGAAGAAGTGGCGATTATCCTGGAAGGGTTTGGTGACGCTGGCACTGGTCACGTATTCAACCTTGGTCACGGTATCCACCTAGATGTACCGCCAGAAAACGCGGGTGTCTTTGTTGATGCGGTGCACGAGCTATCTAAGCCGTACCACAAATAACTAAGCAATATAATGAAAGCGCCTGATATGACCAGGCGCTTTTTTGTTTCAGGTTACACTAACACGCTATACTGATAATAATCGTGGAAGAGGATACGGAAAATTAATGAAGACACGCGATAAAATAGTGCTGGCGGCATTAGAACTTTTTAACACTCACGGTGAAAGGAATATCACCACAAACCATATTGCAGCGCATATCGATATCAGTCCTGGCAACCTTTATTATCATTTTCGAAATAAGCAAGAAATCGTGAGAGAGATATTCTCACTTTACTCAAACGAGCTGCTTGAGCGTTTTACGCCGATTCAAGGTCAGCAAGAGAGTTTGGTGTTACTAAAACACTACTTGGATTCGATCTTCACCTTAATGTGGAAATACCGTTTTTTTTACGCCAATTTGCCTGAAATTCTACAACGTGACGATCACTTGCACGAAGATTACATCCAAGTGCAGGAAAAGCTGCAAGGCAACTTAATCAACATTATGCGCGCGTTTGTCGAGCTTGAGCTACTAGACGTTAAAGAAGACGAGATGAAATCGTTGGTCACGACGTTGCACCTGATTGCGTCAAGTTGGCTGGGGTATCAGTCGGCGATGTCGCAGAAGACTCAAGTTACCGAGCAGGTCATTTATCAAGGTATGTTGCAAATGATCGCAGTGGTCAAACCAAAGGCGACAGAGCAAGGACTCGAACAGTTACAACTATTAGAAGATGGCGTTAAAGCAATTCATGCTTAGTCATAACTAATTCAAATTGTTTGTTTTATTCGAACCCATTAGAGTAACAGCAGATACTTTAATGGGTTTTTATTTATGCACTACGACGTATTCAACGGTGACGCTGACGGCATCATCGCCCTTCTTCAGTTACGTTTAGCTGAGCCTAAATCGTCAACCTTAATCACTGGGGTAAAGCGAGATATTCAACTACTGGACAGAGTGCCAGCCCAAGCGGGAGATAGCGTGACCGCGTTGGATATTTCGATGGAGAAAAACCTTCCGGCACTAGAAGCCTTACTGGCTAAACAAGTGAGCGTCTTCTACGCCGACCACCATAAGTCAGGTGTGATTCCTCAAAGTGACCAACTGCAAGCTCATATCGATTTAGACGCCAATACTTGTACTGCATTGATTATCGATCAGTTACTCGCAGGTAAATACCATACTTGGGCGATCACCGCCGCATACGGTGACAACTTAATTGCGAAGGCCGATCAACTGGCGGATACGGCTGGACTCAACGAAGAGCAAAAATCGCAACTCAAAGAATTGGGTACCTTGATCAACTATAACGGCTACGGTGAAGTCATTGACGACCTGCATTTTGACCCTGCGGTGCTGTTTAATGAGCTTTTGGCCTACGATGATCCTTTTGCTGTTATTGCTGATCACGATTCACCGTATTCACTGTTAAAGAATGCTTATCAGCAAGATATACAACAGGCACTTGCTACCGAAGCTAAGTATCAAAGCGCGGTTGTTGGCGTGTTTGAGTTGCCTAACCAAGCGTCATCAAGACGCATCAGCGGGGTGTTCGGAAACTGGTTAGCTAACCAATCTCCTGACTCTGCTCACGCCGTGCTGACCGAAAACAGCAACGGTACGTATACCGTTTCTTTGCGTGCGCCATTGAACAATAAACAAGGGGCTGGAGACATCTGTGGACAGTTTGTCAGTGGTGGTGGACGTGCAGCGGCAGCGGGCATTAACGCCTTGCCAAAAGAAGAGTTGACAAAGCTGATTGAGGTCATTGAGCAGTATTACGCGTGACCCTCTGGTGGTGGAAGATTGGCTTCTACCACCATTATTATTGGGTTAGCCAACGCCTTGGGTTTTGGGTTTTACTGTTTCGGCGAATTTCAAAATACAGTGAAGCCTGCGCCTGACCACCTGTGTCACCGGCAAGTGCGATAGTCTCATTAGCTTTGACCTTATCGCCTTCTTTCTTCAATAGACTTTGGTTGAAACCGTATAAAGTCATATCGCCTTTACCGTGGTCAAGCAGCACTACCAAGCCGTAGCCGCGCAGGTAATCCGCAAACACTACTGTGCCTGAATATACTGCTTTCACTGATTGGCCATAGTTGGCGTCGATCACCATCCCTTTCCAGTTCAACTGACCTGTTTGGCGTGTGCCGTAATTGTGCAATACACGGCCTTTGAGTGGCCAAGGCAGTTTACCTTGTTGTCTGGCTAATCCATCCATAGGGACTGCATTACGTTTTGCCGCTTTGGCGATTTCTGCTTTCAGACGAGTTTCGTTACGCTGCAGTTCAGACAGGTAAACTTTGTCGTTGGAGATCTGCTTTCGAATACCACTCAAGGTGCTCTTACGCTTAGACTGAACTTGTGTCAGTTGATTGCGTTTTTCGGTTTGCTCATCGAGTAGCCGAGTGAGTTGGTTCTTTTCAACATCCAGCTGAGTTCGGCTATCTGCTAGCTCTTGCGCTGTTTGCTCCAGCTCTTCAATGGTGTGGGCACGTTGCTTGGCAAGATGTTGGAAGTATTGACTAATACGGTCTTCTTCAACGCCCTGGTTGAGAAGGTTTGACGCGTCTTTCGCGCGTTGGGTCACGTAGTAGGTTTTGAGCAGTTCAGCGAGTTTTTCACTTTGCTGCTTTTTTTCATCTTCCAGTTGCTCCACTTTCTTTTCTAACGCCGAGATATTGCTGTTGGTTTGGCTCAGCAACGCTTTGGTTTCTTTAATCTCTTTCTCGATTCGTGCGATGCCCACTTCCTGTTGTTTAAGGGATTTTTGCAGCGAGTCGAGTTGCTTTTGTTGGCTGGAAAGTGATTGTCTCTGGCGGGATATTTCACTGGAAACGCCTTTGAGCTCAGCTTGAGAGGCTGACCAAACAGGCGAAGTGACAGTCATAGCGGCAGCGAACACGAGTGCAGATAGCGTAGTGGTAATCCGAAGTCGTGCTTGATGTCTTGATGCCATGAGTGCTTTTATCCTGATTATGGGATAGTCAGTATACCTAAACCCTTTCCTCAGAAGAAAGGGGAATGTCAAAACTTATTGAGCTAGAAATGAAAAAGCCCGAGCAATGGCCCGGGCTTAAGTTTTCTTTGCCTGTTAATTACTTAACAAGCACGTCACCCGTCATTTCAGCCGGGATTTCTAGACCAGATAGCGTTAGCATCGTTGGTGCTAGATCAGACAGTTTACCGCCTTCTTTGAACTCAACCGCTTTGTCACCTACGTAGATCAGAGGAACTGGTAGGTTAGTGTGCGCAGTGTGAGTACCGCCAGTCACAGGATCAACCATCATTTCCGCGTTACCGTGGTCTGCTGTGATCAGCATTTGGCCGCCCACTTCTTTGATTGCTTCAACCACTTTGCCAACGCTTGCATCTAGCGCTTCAATCGCTTGCTCTGCTGCTTCGTAAACGCCAGTGTGACCAACCATATCTGCGTTCGGGTAGTTACAGATAATCGTGTCGTATTTACCAGACTTGATCGCTGCAACCATTTTTTCAGTTAGCTCTGCAGAGCTCATTTCTGGCTGTAGGTCGTAAGTCGCTACTTTTGGAGAAGCAACAAGCTGACGCTCTTCGCCATCAAATTCTTTTTCAACACCACCGTTGAAGAAGAAAGTGACGTGTGCGTATTTCTCTGTTTCAGAGATGCGTAGCTGAGTTTGACCTTGCTTAGATAGCCATTCACCGTAAGTGTTTTCTAGTGACGCTGGTGGGAATGCGATCGCAAGAGGAATATCAGCCGCGTACTGAGTTAGCATGACAAAGTTAACCGCAGGGAATGCTGCGCGTTCAAAACCGTTGAAATCAGGAACGAATGCACGGGTGATTTGACGAGCGCGGTCTGCACGGTAGTTCATGAAGATCACGGCATCGCCGTCAGCCATTGCTGCGTCTTCTTGAGCGTCAGTTTTGATTGCTGTTGCTTTTACGAACTCGTCGTTCTCTTCGCGAGCGTAAGCCGCTTCTAGACCAGCAACCGCTGAATCGTAAGTGAATTCTGCTTTACCTTGAGTCAGTAGATCGTAAGCAACTTGAACACGTTCCCAGTTGTTGTCACGGTCCATCGCGTAGTAACGACCAACAAGTGACGCGATGCGGCCTTTACCCAATTTCGCGAATAGCTCGTCAAAACGTTTTAGTGAGTTTTCTGCGCTGCGTGGTGGTGTGTCACGGCCGTCTAGGAAGCAGTGTAGGTAGATTTTTTCTGCGCCACGTGCTGCTGCCATTTCTACTGCTGCATAGATATGGTCTTCGTGTGAGTGAACACCACCTGGAGACATCAGACCCATGATGTGAACTGCTTTACCAGCGTTGACTGCAGAGTCGATGGCTTCAACAAGCGCTGGAGTTTCCACGAACTCACCGTCAGCGATAGACTTAGTGATACGAGTTAGGTCTTGGTATACGACACGACCAGCACCGATGTTAGTGTGGCCAACCTCAGAGTTACCCATCTGACCGTCAGGTAGACCAACGTCCATGCCTGAAGCTGAGATTAGAGTATTAGGGTTGTTTGCAAGCAGTGCATCCATTACTGGTGTTTTTGCATTTGCAATCGCGTTGCTTGCTGTGTCTTCACGGTGGCCGTAACCGTCAAGAATAACTAAAGCCAATGGCTTCTTTGCTGACATAGTGATGTCCTCGTCAAATTTCAAAGTAACTTTGGAAACAAAATTAGCGTAATTTTACTACACTTTTTAACCAAAACTGTAGGTCAAGATCAAATATTGTTTGTGATATGGCGTTGTTATCTTTCAATTGAAACACCTTTCACCTTGAGTCGTGACTGGAATGTTACGCTCAGAATATGGTCTATTCTCTCAATCTGAGCGCAAATTAAAAATCGTATTTATCTATCGTTGTCATTGTAGATGAGGCGATTAACTAACCAAAATTCCAGTACCAGTGACAGCGACGATTGCGCCAAGCCAAGCATAGCGGTTAGGTCTTTGTTTGGTGTAAATCCATAGTATAGGCAAAAGCATGATCGGTGTAGTTGAAGAAAGCAGTGCCACCATCCCGACATTCCCTTCACGTAACGCGTAGAGGATTAAGGTCATCCCTACGGCCATTGCCAGAAATCCGTTGACTGCAGTGATGGAAAAGATCTTCATTGTCATCGGTTGAGTCGCGCGCGCGATCTTAGCGCCCGAGATGAATAACACCGAGTGGGCGATAAACGCCGTCATCATCCGCACTGCTGACGCGGCAACCGGGTCAATCTCGGTTTGCATAATGGGTTTAGCGATAATGCCGCCCATCGCTTGGCACAGCGCTGCGAGTAGACCTAGCCCGACACCAACCCAGACATTACCTTTGATCGATTCGAGTTGATTATTGGTTTGGCCTCGGCGACCAAAGAAGATAGCGGTTAATACGCCTGAGAACACCAGTGCTGAGCCTAATAACTCAAGTGCAGTCATGTGTTCGCTAAACAGAAAGTATCCTAATACGGCAGAGAAGACGGCGTGGCAGGAAAACAGCAAGCCAGCTTGACGAGGCCCCATGCGATTTAAGCAGGCAAACAGAGCCGTATCACCGATAAAAATACCGATTAATCCTGACAGCGCCATTGCAGAGATTGAGGAGGGCTCCACGCTCGACCAGCCACCCGTAATCAGCGCCATCGTGCCGAGAATGACCGAAGTACAACCCATGCGCCAGCGGCTATAAGCGAACGTTCCTAAATGTTGTGCGGGTGCGACCGAGAGGATGCTGGCGACAGCCCATAGAAAGGCAGCCGCCAAAGCCAGCCATTCGTATCCCATATCTATTCGTCCTTGAGGGAGTGTGAATACTAATGGCTGTTAATATGCATCAAATCATTGGTTATACAAAGCGTTAAACTTTAAAGCGTTCCACTTCTTGGCGAACCGTGTTTGCCGAGTCGAACATGTTTGTCGCACTTTGGCTGCTGCGGGCGGCTTGATCGGCGAGAATGTCCGACGCGTCTTTAATCCCTTGCGTATTTCGACTGATGTCTTCGCTGACCGCACGCTGCTCTTCTGCTGCGCTGGCAATCTGCAGAGCCATACCGTTGATTTCGTTAATCGCAGTCGTAATCGTATCGAGGCTTTCTGACGCTTGTTGCGCGTAGTCGACACTGGTGTCCGCTAACGTCGTACTCGCTTCCATACTGTTGACCGCGAGTTTGGTATTTCCTTGCAGCGTTTCGATCATATGGCGGATCTCTTCCGTCGAACCGTGAGTGCGTTGGCTCAATACTCGAACTTCGTCGGCTACCACCGCAAAGCCACGTCCTTGTTCACCAGCTCGTGCTGCTTCAATCGCCGCGTTGAGTGCCAGTAGGTTCGTTTGCTCAGCGATGCCTTGGATAGTTGAAAGGATTTGGTTGATGCTCTGGGTATTGTTTTCCAGTTCAGAAATAATGTTCGAGGCGTCAGCGACTTGCTCGGCAAGTTTGATGATCGCTTGACGGTTTTTCTCAATTACTTGTTGCCCGTCTTCACAAGCTGCTGATGACTCTTGCGATGCGTTAGCGGTCAGCTCTGCATGACTGGCGACTTCTGCTGCGGTGGCTGACATTTCATGGATAGCCGTCGCAATTTGGTTAACGTCATTTTGCTGCGTTTCAACCTGTTGGGCGGACTCCTGAGACAACTGATTAGCCGCTTCGGCTTGAACTGCCAGTTGTTGGCTGTGCTGGATAATATCGCCAAGCATTTTCTGCATTTGTGCCAAGAATTGGTTGACGTGCTGCGCGAGTTCACCGATTTCATCTTTTCTCTGGATTTCAATCCGCTGAGTAAGATCACCTTCACCCTCTGAAAGCTCAGAAAGCGCATCAGACAGTGTTTGCAGCGGCTTGAGTAGGCGGGTGACGACGTATGTGCTGATAGAGGCAATCACGATATACAACAGAACTGAGGCAATCGCAGTAAATTGAATCTGCTCAGTCACGGAAGAGAAGGCGAGTTCTTTGTCGACCACGATACCCAGCGACCAATCGGTTGATGGCACGTTAGATACGAATATCAGCTTGTCGCCTTGCCCCGGCCAGGTGATGGTTGAGATCCCGGCAGTGTCGATTAGTTGTGCGACTTTATTAGTTGAGAGCTCAGGATTTAGATCGGTTAACGGCTTCTGGCTGAGTTTTTCGTCTTTGTAGGCGACGATGTTGTTGTTGCCATCGACCAAGAATGAGAAGCCATCGTTGTCGAGAGTTACGTGAAGGACTTCTTCAATGATGTTGCTTACCGTTAAATCCGCTGCGAGCACGCCATCTTTATTACCACTGAACGCTTTGGCAAAACTGATCACGATGCTGCCATCGAAATCTTGATAAGGTTCGGTGATGATCAGGCCTGGCGCCGCTTTGGCGTCGATGTACCAAGGTCGGCTACGAGGATCGTAGTCCGTTGGCCAGTCTTCGGTTTTGTCGCCGTAAGCGATAGAGCCGTCCTCAAACCCCGCGTAGACGGAAAGGAACCCGCCAGCGCGTTTTGTTAGCAGCATTTCCCTGTCGGCATCCGCTGAATCTAAAATGGCTTTTTCGTTGGCGAGCATCATATCACTACGAATCTCTAACCAATCGGAGATGTAACGAGAGGTCGCATGACTGACGTTCTCCATTTCGCTATTGAGTGCGGAGGTCGTCTCTTGCTTCAACTGGCTGACAGAGATCCAAGCTTGAACGCCACTAACAACAGCGATAATGACAGCAATAGCAATTTGTATTTTTAGCTTTATTGTATTTTTCATTGTCTTTCCTTCAGTACTTAGACAACAAACAAAGGTGAGGTTTAGACTCAAATGTGTTGTTTACCTAATGCTTTAGAATGGGCAAAAGGCAGATGTTTTAATGGGGAGTAACTAAATTAACGGTCAGATGTTATACAAAACTGACAGTGATATGTTTGATCTAACTATGTATTCGGCAGGTGCAATAAAGTGTGTAGGTGGCTTTTGCTTGTTTTGCGACTTCTTACACAAAAATGCGTAAGAAGTCGCACAATGCCTTATTAAGTGAGCAGTAGTGCTGCGGCGTAGACAATCACTAGGCCAATCACACCAATGATTACGCCAGTTTTCGCCATGTCTCGGCTTTCGATTAAGCCAGTTGAGTAGGCGAGCGAGTTTGGTGGTGTAGAGACAGGGAGAATCATGCCTAGTGATGCTGAGAATGCGACCACCACGAGTAGTCCTTGCAATCCACCGACCGACGATAAGCTTTCCATCGAAGCGCCAATCGCTGCTGCGATCGGCATCAACAGGTTTGCAGTTGCGGTGTTGGACATAAAGTTAGCCATCAACCAACAGACGATTGATAACGTGATGACAACCGCGACGGGCGATAACGATTCATAGTCGATTGCGTGGGCTAGCGCAGAAGCCAAGCCAGTTTTATCCAAGCCGATACCAATCGCTATCCCCCCGGCTACCAGCCACAATACGTCCCAGTTGATTTGCTTGAGTTCAGCTTTGCCCATGATGCCTGTAAGCGTGAAGACTGCCAGCGGGATAATTGAGACAACATAGGTATTCATACCGTGCAAGCTGGTGGTCATCCACAAAACAATCGTCGCAGCAAACGTGACGTAAACGACCACTGCGCGCCAGCTTTTTTGGAATTCGCCGTCCAGTTTCAACTGCATGGTTTTGTGTGAAGAAGGGAAGAGTTTCTGAAGCAAAAACCACGCGATAGTCAACTGTACGATGACAAAAGGTAAACCCATCATCATCCAGCTCAGAAAGCTAATGCTGTTTTCACCCGTTAAGTATTGCAGCGCAATCGCATTGGGCGGGGTACCAATTGGTGTCGCAATACCACCAGTATTGGCAGCGATAGGGATACACAACACCAGCGCTTTTATACCTAAATCCCCTTTTGGCGCAGAGGAGACGATCGGTCCGAGCAGCGCCAACATCATTACGGTCGTGGCGGTGTTGGACATAAACATCGAAAACACCGCAGTAATCAGCATAAGGCCGAGCATGATAAACCTTGGTTGCTGACCAAATGGTCGCAATAACACCCGCGCTAAGTTGTTATCTAACTCGTATTTCGACGCCGCAATCGCCAGTGCAAAGCCCCCCATAAACAGGATAATGATCGGCGATGAGAACGCACCAAAGATATCGGTATAGTTCATTAAAGTTCCGATATCATGACCTGCTGGCGGCGTGCGGAAGAGGTGTAAGCCTTTATCAGAGATCATGATCAGCTCGAGCGCAATGATCAGAATGGAAGTAGCAAAAACAGGGACAGGCTCAAGCACCCATAGCAAGGCAGCAAGAAGGAAAATCGCCAGTAAGCGATGCTGGATCAGTGACAGGTCATCGATAGGGATAGCATCGATTGGCATCAATAGAACACCCAGTGGTATCCCAAAGCAAATCAATAGCTTGACCAATATCCCTTGGTCTATTCGTGGCATAAAACGTTAACCTTAAAGAAAAATCTGTCCACAAGAGTAATTAATAATCAAATTAGGGTCTTAGACTGAGGTGGAAGTTTTGCAATGAGGTTAAAAAATGTTGCGAATGTCTTGTTTTCAGTCAAAAAAATGCCCCGACAGTGCGGGGCATTTTTCATCAATCTTGTTTGGTGGCATGGGCGTAAGGAGTACCCATCACGGTAGGCTTACCGTAATCCATGCTCTCATCAAACTTGACCGCATCTTTAGCGAATAGGTTAATTACCGTTGAGCCAAGTTTGAAGCGGCCCATTTCTTCGCCTTTTTTCAAGATAACCGCTTTGTCACCTTGAGCTGGGTAATCCCATTTGTACACAGAGTTACCGCGAGGTGGAGTCACTGTGCCCGCCCAAACTTGTTCGATGCTACCTACGATAGTTGCACCCACTAATACTTGTGCCATCGGGCCAAATTCCGTATCAAAGATACATACCACACGTTCGTTACGCGCGAATAAGTTCGGCACGTTTTCCGCAGTGAGTGGGTTGACTGAGAACAGATCACCAGGGACATAAATCATTTGACGTAGCGTACCATCACACGGCATGTGCACACGGTGGTAGTCACGTGGTGAAAGGTAAAGTGTCGCAAACTCGCCGTCTTTGAACTCTTCCGCCAGTTTTGCGTCTCCGCCTAGTAGTTCTTGTGCGGTAAAGTCGTGGCCTTTCGCTTGGATAAGCTTGCCATCTTTGATTGGGCCGAATTGGCTTACACACGCGTCAGCAGGGTGAGTGATAACCGAATCACCTTCTGCAATCGGACGTGCGCCGTCTTTCAGCTCACGGACAAAAAATTCATTGAACGATGCAAAATGCTTAGGATCGGAGTGCTTCGCTTCGTCCATGTTCACGTTGTATTGCTTGATGAACCAGCGAATAACCGCTGTTGTTAGACCGCCAGCTTTTGCTGAAGCCAGTTTACCCATCAAACGGGTTAAACCGTGTTGTGGGATCCAGTATTGCAGTCCAACTTTAATCTTATCCATTGTCTTCATTTCCAATGTTAACTGTATGTTGCTCACTTCTTTTGGGCGCGAGATAGTACTCAAATTCAAACCAAAAGTCAGTAGAAAGTCATTCAAGACTATTTAAGAAATCGTTACAGATCAGCTTTTTTGTTGCGAGAGTACTGACGGTTCGCTTTCATTTCCGCCATGCTTTCCAGGATTCGGTGGTAGTTTTCAAAACGAACTTGATTAATCTCACCATCTTCTACCGCCTTGACTAAAATACAGCCCGGATCATCTAAGTGTTTGCAGTCGCGGAACTTACAGCCACCCAGATATGGTTGGAATTCGATAAAGGCTTTGGTGACTTCTTCTGCCTCAAGGTGCCATAAACCAAATTCACGAACTCCCGGTGAGTCAATCAGGTCGCCGCCAGACGGGATGTGGTACAGACGCGAAGCTGTCGTGGTATGTTGACCAAGACCGGAATTCTCTGAAACCGCGCCTTCTTCGATATCAAAGCCAGGCATGAGTGCGTTAACCAAGCTCGATTTACCCACACCGGATTGCCCAACGAAGATGTTAATTCGGTTGCTTAGTCGCTCTTCAAGTGCCGGAATACCTTCACCAGTTTCTTTACTTACCAGCAGCACTTTATAGCCAATTTTCTCGTAAGTGCTTAGCCAATCTTTATAGAGTTCCAGTTGTTCTTGTTCTAGCAAGTCAATCTTGTTGAGGACGATCAAAGGCGCAATCTTTAGTGTTTCTGCTGCGACCAGATAACGGTCGATGATATTCAGTGACAGTTCAGGGAGTACTGAAGAGACAATGATCATCTGGTCAACGTTGGCGGCAACTGGTTTCAGACCGTCGTAGTAGTCTGGGCGAGTCAAAACCGAAGTACGGGGCTCGACGGCTTCAACCACTCCGTTGATACCTTCCATCGACTCCAAACCCGGGCGCCAAATGACCTTATCGCCTGAAACGAGGCTTTCGATTCCCCGTCTTAAGTTGCAACGGTGAATTTCGCCACTTTCTTGATCTTCAATATCGGCATGTTGGCCAAAGCGAGTGATCACGAGTCCTTTTTGCGCCGTGCCGAGCATCGATTCATCCCATTGAATGGACTCTTCTTTTTTCAGCTTACGTTTTTGATTGCTGCGTACGCGTCGAACTTGACCTTTGGTGAGCTTTTTCTTTTTTGCCACAATTGTCTACTTAACTATTAACCATCACTTAGTATCCGCTAGACTGCTATCTAGTGGATCAGAATTTGGGTATAGTACCCTTTTTATCATAAAACCAATAGGCAACGATTTATGTCCTTTAGCGATCAAAACTTAATTTGGGTGGATTTAGAGATGACGGGCCTTGACCCAGAAACTCATAAAATTATCGAAATCGCTACTATCGTCACCGATAGTGAGTTGAACATTCTAGCTGAAGGGCCGGTTCTTGCCATCCATCAACCAGAAGCTGAACTGAACAAAATGGACGAGTGGTGCACGACGACGCATACTGCTAGCGGTTTGGTTGAGCGTGTCCGTGCCAGTGATGTTGATGAACAGGAAGCTATCCGCCAAACGGTCGCATTTCTAGAACAATGGGTACCGAAAGGTAAGTCACCAATTTGCGGGAACAGCATCGGTCAGGATCGCCGCTTCTTGTACAAGCATATGCCGGAGTTGGAAGAGTACTTCCATTATCGTTACCTTGACGTGAGCACGTTGAAAGAACTTACTCGTCGTTGGAAGCCAGAAATCTTAGATGGTTTTTCAAAGAAAGGTAGCCACTTAGCGTTAGACGATATTCGTGAGTCTATTGCTGAGCTAAAGTATTACCGAGAAACAATTTTTAGTATCTAACATTCTCCTCTCAGATATAGGGCTGGTCTGTTAAAGCAACGTTTTGGAACGAAAAATGTTCGATTCTGTGTGCTTTTTCATCAAAAGAGAAAAAATCGATTTTTTTTTGCAGGAAGGACTTGCATCACAAAATAAAGCTCTTATAATTCGCAGCCCTGAACGACGGAAACGTTGTGAATGCGACACTAGCTCAGTTGGTAGAGCGCAACCTTGCCAAGGTTGAGGTCACGAGTTCGAAC
>NZ_LHPI01000033.1 GCF_001274785.1 Vibrio hepatarius | reverse complement strand
AGAAATCTACTGCGATGAACACGGCCGCGTTAAGCTGCATTTCCCTTGGGACCGCTACTCTTCTGGTGATGAACACAGCTCATGCTGGGTGCGCGTGTCACAAGGTTGGGCGGGCGCGCAATACGGCATGATGGCACTGCCGCGTATCGGCCATGAAGTGATTGTCTCGTTCTTAAACGGTGACCCAGACCAACCTATCGTCACGGGGCGCACCTATCACGCAACCAACACCGCGCCGTATGCCCTGCCTGAGCACAAGACCAAAACCGTGTGGCGCAGTGAAACGCACCAAGGACAAGGTTTCAATGAACTGAGTTTTGAAGACCAAGCAGAATCGGAAAAAGTCTACCTGCACGCGCAAAAGGACTTTGAGGCGGATGTGCTCAACGACCACACCACGCAAATCCAGCATGATAAGCACCTTACCGTCGACAACGACAGCTTTACGCAGATTAAGAACAATCATCACCTCACAGTGGAGGGCGAAAGCCGCAACAAAATCGCTAAAGACCAAACGCTGATGGTCGATGGCAGCGCGCACCATAAAACGGGCAAGCTATATGCGGTGGATGCTGGCAGCGAAGTTCACCTAAAAGGCGGAGCAAAAATCATTATTGAAGCAGGATCTGAACTGACTCTGAAAGTAGGCGGCAGTTTTGTCAAAGTGGATGCCTCTGGCGTCAGTATCGTCGGCCCAGCGATCAACTTAAACTCCGGAGGAAGTCCCGGCAGTGGTAGTGGATTCGGTGGGCAAATGGCAACGCTACCAAATGGTTTAGAAGCTGTAGCAGCGTCAGATGAGCTAGTTTTTGTGAAACCCACGCCCACGCTATTACAGCAAGTTATAGCTGATGTAAAAATAGGAATGCCTATAACTCAAATCTGCCAGAAGAAATCAGACGGTAGTTGTCCGCTAAGTGACTGTCCGTGTGAAAATAACAAATGACCCCATTGCTTTCAAATCGACAAAACGGTGTAGAGCTAACCTGGTTCGCTGTTGTAAATTTTTATGAGGGGATGCCTCAAGAGGTTTACGGCCACATTCGCCATCATGTGCTGGAACCTCTCTACTTGGCAACCTCATTGGAATCGTTAATGGATAGAAGCCCACTGGTAATAGCTCTCCATGACAACGATCCTATTATCAGTTCCCTGCCAAGAGAGAACACTATCTACTTTTCTGCAGCTAAGGATGTTCCATTAGAACAAGTGTTAAAGCACCTTCGACTTAGGCTGGAAGTCCAGTTCTCAGGTGAGCGCAAAGGTGTTTTCCACTATTACATTCCTTCTGTAGCTAGTTACTTTTTTAGATTTTCCAGTCAAAGAGATACAAGCCAATGGCTAGGTTGCCTATCAAGCGTGTATTTCTATGACCAAGTGATAAGCACTAGCAACGAATGGGGGTATATAGAAGGGGAGTTGGAGCAGAAAAAACGACTTTCAACTTGGGTGCTTACACAATCTCAGGAAATTGCTTTAAATGAAAAATTTGTCGAACAAGAAATCGAAGAATGGGCTAATTCAGAAAAAATAGAACTTATCGATTGGTCAAAACAAAAGAGTGTTAACGTTTTTTGCACACAACATCAAATTGAAGAACCAAGGTTATTGTCTAGATTGCGTCGTTTGGTACATATCTACGGTGTATCTCTAGAACAGAACAGTTTTCAAATAGATACAAATCAAGCGCCAGAAAGTATTGTTGAACAGATAGAGCTGGTATTGTCTAGGGAGAGTCATTATGTCTACTAAATTTGCTTCGAAACCTACCTGCGAAGGTAAAAAGCTATACATCGAAGTTACTGGTATCAAACACGGTTTAGAGCAAGACTTTGAGTTTTACGATCTCACCGACATGTCACAGCAATCTTCTCTTGAAGGAAAAAAAACGATAGATCCTGAGTTAGACGACACCACTGTCTACAGCTGGGATTGGTGTGATGAAAACGAAAACCGCAATGTTTGGCTAAAAATTGAAGCTGAAGACGGTCCGATAAAATTACCTCTATTCCAAGATGTTACGGCTATATCCAGAAAGCCAGATGAACAAGATTATTTGGTCCACGCATTCCTCCCGATGACCTTACTCCCTACTCAAAACAACAAAGCGAAACAAGAGGAACGGCTCGCGCCAGTTCGAGATGGATATTTATACATCATCTACAACGGTAAGTTCTGGCGTGAAATCGAAATAACAACCGGAGAAAGCTCGACTACGTTGTATCAAGATGTCAATTTGTACAAATATCGCACTGGAAGAGATAAGCCGTTCAAAACTAATACGCTTAGACCATCTACAGGCTCCCCCTTAAAGGAGTTGTGGTATCCGGCAAAAGAAAATGGACAACAAACTGATATTCTTATTGCTTTCTCTGAAGTGCAGTGGAGTGGAGCTAGACTTAATTATCTAGAAAATGACTTAACAGAGCTAAGGAAACGTTGCAAAAAACCGTGTACGCCTTTAATTAAGATTAGTGAACTGCCAGAGACTCGTCCGAGATCACTAGACATCGAACTACAACTTGCTGAGCCTTCTTTTTACAACAAAAGCCTAACCGATTCTTATATCAAAGGCCTACTCAATAACGCAAAGAATGAAAGGCAACGTTACGTGCAAGACGGTGCGTTTAACCCCGATAACACACTAGAGTTCGAGTACGCACTTCGTGGTTCAGTCCTGTATGAGCAACTCGCTCAAAAACAGGATCAATTAATTGAAGAGGGGAAGCTTGACCAAGGCGAAAAAATCGAAACAGTACAAGCTGACTCAGTATGGGAAACGTCAACTTGCGAAGATTTTTATCAGCAAGCGAAAGAAAATCAGTTGCGCGGTGTGGTGCTAGAAGATGAATTATTCAATATCCGACACCAAAACTCGCTCGTTGTCGCTGCATCGAACTACTTGCAACAAATACAGTTAGATGCAATCCACCAGCCTCATTATAAAAGTGCAGAACTGTTACAGCATTTCGTACTCATTCCAAAGATTGGTGAGCAAGACAACCCCGCTTATAAGTTCAAAGACAAAATTGTTCGAACTGACCAGAGTACATTTTCACAAACACTACGTACTGTAGTTCGACGTAAATTACATGAAGATATTCCGGCACTTCAAAAACAATTATCAACCCAATTAGCAGCGCACTCTCTAGCAGAAAGCTTAAGGGATATCACCAGCTTAGATGATGCGAATGCTATAGGCGCATATATTTTGGTCAATAATTGTCGTCACGCTATTAACATTGACTCCCAAAAACATGATCAACTGCTACCTGAGTTAGAAAAACAAACATCCGCTCTTGCTTTGAATGCTGGCAAGATCTTTTTTAGCGATTCTGCTCATCCACTTCGCCATGTCTTATTTGGTGACACATCGATGGGTACCTCGCTTTCTGAGATGCTGGAAGATAAAGAGATCACACCAGAATATAAGCAATATGCGGATGATAGTAACGATGGTTCTGGTTTGTTAACCATGGAGAACCTTGCGAGGTTAGTGGCAACTGACTTGGCGCTTGAAGCAGATGCTGTCATTCAAGCTGAAGCCACAGCCTTAGTCAAAGCAGCGGAAGAAACTGAGCAATCTCTTTTCCCTCAAATAAGGCGCTTCGTCAACGCCGCAGACAGTGCATTTAGCAGCTTTTTTGAAAACGGCATCACATTAAAAAATGCCTTAGCGACCGAAACCTTAACTATTCAATTTAACAAACTGTATGTTGAGAACTTAGGCCTTCTCAAGGCATTAAGTGGAGATAAACTATCTTCAATGGTCTTCAAACCGGTAACAGGTGGAGAAGTTTCTGGTTACATTATTGGTTTGGGGAGTTCAACTCAACCCCATAGCGGTGTAACTCATGGTGCTCAAAGTTATCTCTATGGAAATAGAGGGACGAAAAACTCCTTTGGAGATATCACTCAAGACGGTGCCGTTATTGCTTCCACCAGTAAAACTAGAGCACCAAATAAAACTGAAGTACCAGAGACCGCAGCGTCCGTAGTCGTACTAAAAAACACTAATTCAGAACTGGTAAGGATGTTAGAACACGACAAAAAGCTACTTAAAGAAGTGCAAAATAAAAATCTTAGTAAAACTAATGCCTATGAACAGCTCAAAATGCCCGTTTTTATATTAGCCGTTGAGCTTTGGAATGTTAGAAATGCATGGGATTACTTTAAGAATAACAGTTATGACATAGCTTATAGCATAACCAATTTGATAAGTGCTTCATTAGATATTGGAATTGCTGCTACTCACAGTCATAACTTAATGAAACAGTACGGACCTATTTTCAATCATTCCAATCAAGCACTTTATACCTTTAAGCCTGAGACAATTGCTAAATTTAATAAAACTAAATATGTGCAATTACGCGGTAGTGTAACAGTTCTGGGGGCGGCCAGCTTTGCTGCTGGTCTTGTTACAGCTGGATTAATGGTTGTCGATAGTATTCGGTTGTTTTCTAAACAAGATACCGATGCAGCTATAGGAATGGCAATGATGGCTGTTGGTGTAGGAATAGGCACAGTTGGCGGATTGCTGTTTACTTCGTCTCCAATAGCTTTGGGGCTAGGACCGATTGCATGGATTGCATTAGGAATCACCCTTACTGGTTTTGCCATTGTTTATTTTTTTACCGATGGCCTACTAGAAACTTGGCTAACAAATGGACCTTTCGCCAAAGAGCATAAGGATGCCAAGCTAACTTATCTTATTACTGATCCAGATGACGCTTTTAATCAACTACTCAGTATATATGTATCCCTATCAATCGAAAGCCATAAGATTGAAGAGGGTCCTCTCAAGGCCGCCAAAAAACAGCAGTTAAAACAACATGGGATTACACATTATGTTCATGTACGCACTAATCTGCCTCAATTGCTGAATATGAACAAAGAAGATGTAAGCTTCCATGTCGAAAGTCGTGAACTGTTAGATATGTACAACGTAACACCACGATACGATCCAATCATGAGAACACACACCACATCAAGGTTACGCTATGCAAGCTTAAAACCTAAGAGTATTGAACCAGTAGAAGTGATTAATACAGCTGAAGGTAAACTTTATCTGTACAAAGCTACACATAGCATTCCATCGTCAATACATTCATATCGAGCGTCGTACCAATACGATCGAAGAATACAAGTTATGGCACAATTAAGAGCAGGTAACTTTGTTTTCCCTCAACCTCCTATCGATAAGGTTGAGATTACCAAGCAAAGAGTAAACGAGGGTGTTATTGATATCGATACACCAGATTTTGGCGATAAGAAAATTGATTCTATAAAAGATATATTTATCAGTACACCTAACTATTACTGGGCTAACTCTGACGATATGATGGGCTCTTAGGAACAAACAATGAACAGCGAATATTATCAACATACCGCTTTTAACAGCAGAAAACGATATCATTTATCGCCAGAAAGTGGCGATAACAATCTACTAAAGAAATTTCTAAAGTCAGGCTCACGAAAATTGCCTTTCAGCAATCCCACTAATGAAATCAGCACCAGAGTAGATCTGGATAATAAACCTGGGTTAATAGAAAGATTACGTGAAATAAAGCCAGAACTTGAACCGTTCTGGGATCACAATGAGTTGGTAGTCGAAAGACCTAGTCATTGGTTTCACGCTTACAGCCTGCTATCAATAGTACTTGGAAAAGGCGTGATTCTGATACTTCTACCATTGACGTTAGTTGTAAGTGGATTTTTAGGGTTACTAATTCCTGACGTATTCAACGAGTTCCTATTTCCATCCGTTAAGTGGGTGTTTATCCCTGCTGCGATTCTATGGCTACAGTTGGAGCTTATGGATCGCGGTTATTGGACACCAACCTGGATTATGACCTCAAAGAAGGTATTTACGCTCAACCGAAAAACAGGCATGGTTACCCTTTATAAGGGTAACGGTAAGGTACGTTACTCTCACCCATTAGTTGAATTTGATTGCGTTTTGGTCAGTGCGCCAAGCCAACAAGGGTTGATGAACTATAGTCTAATGTTGGTACATCGATACAATGGCTCTATGCATGGTGTCCCACTGAGCTCACTAGCAACACCGAATGAATCGGTTTCAGAATATTATCGCATTTGGAATATGATCTTATGTTATATGGACATATCCCAACCTTTGCCAGATTGCCTCATTCTTGAAGAATCTCGACACCTCGATCCCGTGACTGCTGAGTACGACAAGAAAACTGGCAGAAACCCACGATACTGGCGCGATATGAGTGAAGAAGAATATAAAGCGACACTCGAAGCAATCAGAAACAAACAACAAGGCAAGCTTGAAACAGGCCCTGAATTAGATATATTTGCAGAAATCAATTAAATACTTATGAACAGCGAATATTACCAAGACACTACCTTTAACAGCAGAAAACGATATCATTTATCACCAGAAAGTGACGACAACAATCTACTTAAGAAATTTCTAAAGTCAGGCTCCCGAAAATTGCCTTTTAGTAAGCCTATAAGTGAAATTAGCACCAGAGTAGATACGGAAAATAAACCTGGGTTAATAGAAAGGTTACGTGAAATAAAGCCAGACCTTGAGCAGTTTTGGAATCACAAAGAGTTAGTGGTGGAAAGACCAAGTCATTGGTTTCAATTTTATTACATTGTTTCAGCATTAGGTAAAGCTAGTATCTGGTTTGCTTTACCCATTTATACGATGGTTTGTGTTCTTGGTGGTTTAATACACGACGGTAGTTTTCTAGAAGGTTTCAATGTGGGGTTTATACCTGCTTTAAAATGGGTATTCCTCCCTTCCAGTTTTCTTTGGCTGCAAGTAGAGCTAATGGATCGAGGGTATTGGACACCGACCTGGATTATGACCACAAAAAAGGTATTTACGCTTAATCGCAATACAGGCATGGTAACCCTTTATAAGGGTAACGGCAAAGTACGTTACTCTCACCCTATAGTTGAATTTGATTGCGTTTTAGTGAGCACGCCAAGCCAACAAGGATTGATGAACTACAGCCTAATGTTGGCACATCGATATAACGGCTCTACGCATGGTATCCCACTGAGTTTACTAGCGACACCGA
>NZ_LHPI01000032.1 GCF_001274785.1 Vibrio hepatarius | reverse complement strand
CGCTAACTTTGCAACAGTGCCAATTTATGAGTAAAGGATTATGTCCACGATAAGCACCTGGGTCGATTCCTGGGAGGCGGCCATGAGGGTAGGGAAGCGCCGTCCCGTCAAGTCAGCGTAATGCTCTGCCAGTGTTACAACCAATTAACCAATTCTGATTAGAAAAACTCATCGAGCATCAAATGAAACTGCAATTTATTCATATCAGGATTATCAATACCATATTTTTGAAAAAGCCGTTTCTGTAATGAAGGAGAAAACTCACCGAGGCAGTTCCATAGGATGGCAAGATCCTGGTATCGGTCTGCGATTCCGACTCGTCCAACATCAATACAACCTATTAATTTCCCCTCGTCAAAAATAAGGTTATCAAGTGAGAAATCACCATGAGTGACGACTGAATCCGGTGAGAATGGCAAAAGCTTATGCATTTCTTTCCAGACTTGTTCAACAGGCCAGCCATTACGCTCGTCATCAAAATCACTCGCATCAACCAAACCGTTATTCATTCGTGATTGCGCCTGAGCGAGACGAAATACGCGATCGCTGTTAAAAGGACAATTACAAACAGGAATCGAATGCAACCGGCGCAGGAACACTGCCAGCGCATCAACAATATTTTCACCTGAATCAGGATATTCTTCTAATACCTGGAATGCTGTTTTCCCGGGGATCGCAGTGGTGAGTAACCATGCATCATCAGGAGTACGGATAAAATGCTTGATGGTCGGAAGAGGCATAAATTCCGTCAGCCAGTTTAGTCTGACCATCTCATCTGTAACATCATTGGCAACGCTACCTTTGCCATGTTTCAGAAACAACTCTGGCGCATCGGGCTTCCCATACAATCGATAGATTGTCGCACCTGATTGCCCGACATTATCGCGAGCCCATTTATACCCATATAAATCAGCATCCATGTTGGAATTTAATCGCGGCCTCGAGCAAGACGTTTCCCGTTGAATATGGCTCATAACACCCCTTGTATTACTGTTTATGTAAGCAGACAGTTTTATTGTTCATGATGATATATTTTTATCGGCACTGTTTCAAATAGTCGGTGGTGATAAA
>NZ_LHPI01000031.1 GCF_001274785.1 Vibrio hepatarius | reverse complement strand
GCTTCTGCTTCTGCTTCTGCTAGTTTAGTGTCTGAGTCTTGTGGTGTTTGTTCAACGGCTTGCGCGTCTTCGCCAGCTTCTTCGACTTGATTCTGTTGTTTTTCTTCTACTGGTTGTTTTGCTTGGTCTTCATCACCAAAGCCAAGCCAAGAAAGTAATCCGCGCTTCTTTTTTTCCGTCATCTGGGGCTATCCTAGATTGTCTTATATTTACTCTGGCTCTTTCCCGGGGGCATTGTGCCTGTTTAGAAAAGAGAAATGACAACAGAGTGAAAAGTTTCCTGCTCAATAGCGATGGTATACACTCTGTCATCAACGAAATTTGGGCTGTACTCAGAGCTTAATTGCTGAGCGACTGGGTATAGTATCACTTTATTAGCGGTCAAAAAATCTATGGTAAGACGTCGCCAGCAAAACACATCACAAAAAAAGCCATCCAGCGGCTTTGTACGCATCATTAGCGGCTTATGGAGAGGTCGAAAACTACCTGTTCATGACGCAGAAGGGTTACGCCCGACCACAGATCGTGTCAAAGAAACGCTCTTCAACTGGCTGGCGCAGGACGTGCCACGAGCTAAGTGTCTTGACTTGTTTGCCGGTTCAGGAGGCTTAGCGTTTGAAGCCGCTTCACGCCAAGCAGAGATGGTGACGCTGGTTGAGCTCAATCCGCAAGCGTTCAAGCAGCTCGAGAAAAACATCGCGGCGCTAAATGCCACCAATCTCAAAGCTCACAATACCGATGCGCTGAGCTTTCTCAAGCAACCAGGGGAACCACAACACGTGGTATTTATCGACCCACCTTTCAGAAAAGGCTTACTGACAGAAACGGTTACGCTTTTGGAACAAAATGGTTGGCTTGCCGATGACGCTATGATTTATATTGAGACCGAGAAAGAATTAGCGCTGGAAGGTATCCCGGCTCACTGGCACTTACACCGCGAAAAGACCGCTGGGCAAGTCTGCTATCGCCTATTTGAACGACAAAAAATCTAATCAGGAAGTCGAAATGAAAGCATTACTGTTATTGGCAAAAGCCGCAATTGGCTTTGTTTGGCTGGTATTAATCTTAAACATCTTCATGCCGTTTCCGGGCAAAGCTGCCATCGCGCTCTACATTATGGCGGCTTTCCTGTTCATCATGCACGGTCTGCAAATGCTGATCTTTGTCGGCGCGTTTGGCGATAAAGTCAAAATGAGCGGTTGGGAGAAGTGGTCGATTCTTATCTTCGGCATTTTTGCCCTACTCGATATCCGCCGTAAACATATGATGTAAAAACTCTTTATCACAATAAAAAACGCCGCTCCTATGAGCGGCGTTTTTTATTGTTAGCCAATGTAGCTTTTGACACCATCAAGGAACATTTGTGTCGAGATCATAATCAACAACAGGCCCATCAAACGTTCTACCGCCTTTAGACCGCGCTCACCGAGAATACGGTGGAAGAAGTTATAGAACATCAAAATGATGAAGGTCATACCCCACGCCAGTAGGACGGCGCCAGACAACTCGACTAATTTGTCAGGATGCTGGCTAGAAAGCAGCAGCAACGCGGCCAATACCGAAGGACCAGCGATCATCGGAATCGCCATCGGCACAATAAACGGCTCTTCACCTGCGGCTAACCCGGTAATACTACCCGCACTTGGGAAAATCATCTTAATCGCGATAATAAACAGGATGATACCACCCGAAATACTTAAAGTTTCCGGCTGAACGTGTAAAAAGTTCATGATGCTCTTACCGGCAAATAAGAACAGCATCAGAATACCTAAGGCAAAAAATAGCTCGCGAATTAGAACCTTACGTCTACGTTTTGGATCTAAGTGCTTTAGGATGGAAAGGACGATAGGAAGATTGCCAAGCGGGTCCATGATGAGAAACAACATGGTTGCGGCAGAAAGAATGTCCATTAATTAGCCTCCAAAACAGATAGCACTACTCAGAATGAATAGAAAGTCGGCGAAGTATACCAACACAGCTGTACAATTTGGAGGCAAATAAACGCGTTAGTGGTTACAAACTCGCGCCGCGTTGACGGTCCATTTACCGTCAGACAAAATCACCTTCTCGCGCTTAATAAAGAATTCCAGTAAAGAATCCAAATCAAACCCTGAAAGTTTACACGTTCTGAAACGCACTTCTTCACCAAACTCACTGTTAACCAGCTCTCTAAGCTCAGTTTCACTCATTGGTTGTTCGCGCAATAAATCTAAAACCGCATGGGCATGAATTTCAGTTGCCATCGAATTACTCCACTCATCAGTTGATGACTGGAGATTAAAGGCAATTTTGGTCGCTCACTTTGATTTCAGATAATCAAAGTGGCAGTAATCATTGAATGGGCAAGTAAGTAGCTGCCAGAGATTAGATAACGACCATACGCAATAGGATGACGGTAATCGTGCACGGCCAGTAAAGCAGCGGATAAAGTCAACGTTAGTGTGCCGAGAAAACCGACGAGACTCGCGGTGGTATCAGTAAATAGCCACACTTCCCCTGCAGCCCAGTTAAGTTGCAGCAACATCATACCCATGATCACGACGGGGAAAAGCAGTTTGTCGATCTTAGGCAACATCAGGAAAAACACCACGATACCGATCGCCAGTAACATCGCTGGTAACCACCAAACGATTTCACCTGAAAGTTGCGTCCAAAAAGAAGTGCTGTAACAAAGCTGACCGGCAATGTAAGAGGCAAAACAGAGTTTTTTCTGTTTATTAAGGATGTAGAGATTATCCGCGAGTAGAGAGATCAGTAAACCCAACGTAATCCACCAAGCAGACAGCCCTAGTGACGTACCTTGACTCCAAAGCATCACCACCAGCATCACCATTGACAATGTTTTAAACGCTGCAGCTTGTTTGTTTTGATTGCTTTCACTAGCAGAAATACTAATAAAACCTGATAACGCGACTGAAAGCCAGCTCCACATGAGATCACCTCTTTTAAACTGAGTCGCCAGTGTATGGAGGGCTTGCCAGAAGTCCAGAATAGAAAAGCAAAACTTGGATCTTGATTATGCTTCTGCAACCTAGCTAAACAGTACAACAAAATTGACAAGGCGTGTTTAGACGCGGTCAGCTTATACTGAGCAACCTAGACAAACACAGAAAAACACCCTCTACAGCCACTCAAGATCACCTACAAGCTAAAAAGCCACCCACATAAAAACCACAACACCAACAATCAGAATAAAAACCACTAAAAACAACAAGTTAAAAGCAATCACTTCTAAAGCAACAATATTCAGCCCATTGGAAATATTCATAATAGCTATCCGATACCTAGCAACTTAAATACCACTTCTAAGAAGAATTCTCATCCTGTGAAAATACCGTCAAAAAACCAAAGTAAAACTAGGATATCAGCCATCTTACAAAGATAAGCACCAAAAACACAAAGAACAAATTAACAACACTATCAAAACAACATTATACTCATTAAAATACAATAACTTACAACCAACAAAACAAAGTTAGAGCATATATTAGACAGATTAAAACCAACAAAAAAAGCAAAAAACTAACGCAATTACATGTAAATTCATTGTCAGTAAGATGAAATTTTAGTGCCATTTTAAAAGAATCACTTGATCAAAGGCTAAAAACACTGCTATTCTAATTTACATAGATTGAAACATCACTTTTAAGGAGCAGTGTTATGATTACTTCATCTCAAAAACAAGGACTTGTAATGATCGCGGTTGTTGTTGGCCTAATGACGCTGCCAATGATGTACTAATACAAGACTTAGAAAACAAAAAGGGACGCATTAGCGTCCCTTTTTGTTTTTCAGCAGATTTTTCGTACAAAACACGCCTAAGACATAGACGCATTTCTAATTTTTACACAATACGTAAAAGTGATAGTTTTGATCGCTTTCTAAAGATGAGATGACAAAACATCCCAATGAGCGTAATAGAAGAATAATGCTGCTATCGTGATCAACGTCATCAACGCGATCGCAGCCCGCCATACAAAGCGACTGCTTCGTGGGGTCAGCTCTTTTTCACATTCATCGCACACGCGCAAAAAGTCATTTCTGTTTTCTAACTTGTACTCATGTTCGTGAACGATCTTGTTTCTAATCGTCGCAATAAAGCGCAGCTTGCTGATAACATCATGAGGTAAACGCTCTTCACAGCTCGTAATCAACTGATGCAGCCCTTTGCCTTCTGCGTGGTACTGAGTGCGGAGCAAGCTTTCTATTTTCCTCGTTCGCATGACCACTTTTTCGATATCAGACATAGTTTACCTCCACATTGGTAAGTTTAGGGGGCTATGAAGGGCTAATCCAACTTCGGTATCCATTCCCATTAACTTATTCTCGAGCCTGAATTAAAACCACGACGACAAAGCGCCATTAAGGAACCCCTTTCTTAAGGCTACTTTTGCGCTGCCTCGCAATACAATTAAATTAATGTATAGGAATCAACAACTAGCTATATTAGCTTACTGACAATTTTCCTTCACCCATGTGATTTGTCTCTAAGAAATTCATCAAGGTTCATACTGTGCTATCACACAATTGCGCTAACTAGCCTTTCTGCAGCAAATTAGAGCTAAAATACTCGGGGGTAATAAGGAGGACTCATCATGCCTATCTCATTGGTTGTCGCGATATTGGTGTTTATCTTATTAAGCGCGTGGGCGTTTAATCGTTTTTTTCAGAAACACATTCAAGGTGTCGGTGCTCCGGAGCAAACCGCCGAGGTCACCGTACTCGATAAGCAGACAATTGAAGTGGAAGACGCAGCACCAGGGCAAGACGAGCAAGAATACTGGATTTACGTGCAGAAAGGCCGCTTAGGCCCAAAACGAGAGTTTCAGGTGGGTGTGCACTACTTTCATGCGCTAAACCCGGGAGACAGAGGAACCCTGACCTATCAAGGCAACAAGTTCCTCCACTTTGCAATCAAGCGTTAAGGTAACAACCAACGGGTCTTGCTAGAGCGAGACAGCAGCCAACTGACCGCCAACGAGCCTCCGCCACTGAGTACAATCCAAACAGGGATAACCCAAGCGGGATGTCCCTGATACCAACCAAACTCTTTCATCGGCCACAAAAAGATTGGATGCAGTAGATAGATACCCAAACTGTGTTGGCTAATCAGACTGATCACTTTCATCGCCGCTGGCGTCACTTTATCGGCGACATAACGACAGACAACAAAAATCATACTGGCGGCTAGCACCACATTCAGTGTTTTGTAAGATAACCAACGACCTACGGTGTACTCTCCCGCAGATAAACTGCCACTGACCACCATATACACGGTGATCATCAAAGCTCCGCCACCTAGCGCCACAAAGCTCCATAATGTCGTCTTATCGATCGGCAGTTTTTTCCACAACAAGTAACCCAGCGGTAAATAACCACTGTACAGCCACAGTTCATTGTCCCAAGGCCCCGCTACTCTAAATAGATACAACAAGGTTGTGATTAACCAAACCGTGACGAATCCATAAAGCAGGTTCAGCCTGTCATTTTTGACCAGCCATTGAAATAACGGCATCACAAAGTAGAGCGGGATAAAGTAATAGAAGAATCCTAAGTGGTAGTAGGTTTCATGAGACGGGCTATTCTTTAGAACTTCCAACGTTGTTGTGCCGTCAAAGCCAGTTGCGGTCCAACCGGACAAGTACGCGTAAAACAACGACCAGACCAGAAACGGAACCAAGACCTTGCCAAGCCGTCTTTTGATGTAGTAGCCCAGCTCAAATGGCCGTTTGTCACTGAGCATCAAGGCACCAGAGATAAGAATAAACACAGGGACAGCCCAGCGAGTCACACTGTTGGTCGCCACGGCGGTAAACCACTGGTCAAACGGAATATTACCCAACTCGTGTCGATATGGTGCCAGTACGTGAATCGCGATCACCGCGACCGCGGCTACGCAGCGTAATAAATCAAAAAATAGAACTCGCTCTCTCATCGTGGCACCTTTTTCATTTAACTTGATGACTATAGCAACAAAAAAGCTGACTCAAGTGTGGGCTTGGTCAGCTTTTAGTCATAACAACACTATGATGTGTATGGGAATTATGCTTTGGCAGTCTGAGTAATTTTTGGCAGACGTATCGAGATCAGCGTAGTTATCGCCAAGAACGCAAACGACACCCACAAGCACGCTGCCAGTCCCGCAATTTGGAAAATCCAGCCCGATAGAATCGTTCCGATTAAACGTCCCATCGCGTTGGCCATGTAATAGAACCCGACATCGAGCGATACACCGTCGCCTTTCGCGTAGCTGACGATCAAATACGAATGTAGCGACGAGTTCACCGCAAACACCGCGCCGAAAATCATCAGACCGACCACAATCACTAACTCAGGTTGCCAGCCAATTTGCACCGCATAAGCAATAGCTGCAGTGATCAGCGCTAGTAGCCCCGCCCACCATAAAGCGGCACTACCATCAGGCACTTTCCCCTGAGCCTTACCCGTAATCTTGGGCGCTATTCCCTGCACAAAACCGTAAGCAATAACCCAAGTGGCAAGAAACCCGCCGACCCACAAGTGGTCCCAACCGAAAACACTGCCGAGGTAAACGGGCAACGCAACGACAAACCATACGTCACGAGCACCAAACAAAAACATACGCGCCGCAGAGAGGATGTTAATCGAACTCGATTTCGAGAAAATCTGTTTAAACTTAGGTTTATCCTTAGCTTTACCCATGTTGCTTTCAAGGCCGAGTACACTGCCGATAAACACCAGAGTTAGCAGTGCCGCCATCAGTAACACCGCAGACTTAAAGCCCACCAGCGACAGCAATAACCCGCCAACAAAGAATCCTGCCCCTTTGAGCGCGTTCTTTGAACCAGTTAGGATCGCAATCCACTTATATAAAGCGCCTTGTTGTTCATCCGGAACCAAGGTTTTAATCGAGCTCTTGGCACTCATCTTGTTGAGGTCCTTCGCTATCCCAGATAAGGCTTGCGCTGCCATCACCCAAGGAATCGTCAACCATACATGAGGCACAGCCAGCATTACCAATGCGATGATCTGCATCGCTAAGCCGAGATTCATGGTCTTATTCAGCCCAAGACGCGCGCCCAACCAGCCGCCGATAAGGTTAGTCACAACACCGAAGAATTCATAGAACAGAAATAACGAGGCTATTTCTAAAGTGCTGTAGCCAAGGTCATGAAAATAGAGCACCACCAGCATACGCAGCGCGCCATCGGTAATGGTGAAGTTCCAGTAATTAAAGGTCACCAGCATGTACTGACGAACACTTTTACTTAGATGTGAGAACATGATTTCCTGCTTTACGTGTGCCGTAACCAGAGCTTTGGACACCCATGTTCCAAAAGCTCTAAACGCTACTATTTGTCCGCAACTTGCTTGATGTAATCGACTTGCACCGACTTAGTAAATGCCCCCGGACGGAGCGCTTGTACTTCACGTACGATGCCATCCAGTGGCCATTGCTTCTCTAGCAGAAAGTGAGCAGCCAGCAAACCAGTACGGCCAGAGCCACCCATGCAGTGCATCGCGACTTTGCCACCTTGCCCAATCACTTGGTGCAGTTCAGGGCTCGCTTGTTGCCATTTCGCCGCAAACTCATCACCCGGCGCGCAATCATCTTCGATCTCAATCTGGAACCATTTCATACCCAGTTGCTGCGCTTTTTCGCCCAGCTCAGCAACGCCTTTGCTCGCCAGTTCGCTTTCATCTAACGCGGTGACAATCGCCGCGACGCCTTGTTGCTGCAACTGCGCCAATGACGTGTCTAAGTCAACATCTTTGGTACCCGGGCACGGAGTAAGTACTAACGCACCAGCGTCTACGTTCAATTGCCATGTAGGATGTGTCATTACTCGTCTCCTTACGCCAAACCGACTTTACGAACCAGTTCCGCAGTACGTGTCGCGTAACCCATTTCATTGTCGTACCACGCGTAAATCTTCACCATACGAGTGCCTACCACCATGGTTGACTGCGCATCGACGATGGTTGAGCGTTGGTCACCTTTGTAATCGATAGACACTAATGGACGCTCTTCAAAACCTAGAATGCCCTTCAGTTCACCTTCTGCCGCCTCTTTAAGCAGCGCATTGACTTCTTCTGCCGTGGTATCACGTTTTACATCAAAGATAATGTCTGTTAGTGACGCATTCGCTAATGGCACACGCACTGCGTGACCATTAATTTTGCCTTTCAGCTCAGGGAAGATTTCAACGATTGCGGTCGCAGACCCCGTCGTAGTTGGAATTAAGCTCATACCACACGCACGGGCACGGCGCAGGTCTTTATGTGGCGCATCCAAAATCGTTTGAGTATTAGTCAGGTCGTGGATAGTGGTGAACGACGACTGCTCAATGCCTAATTCTTCGTGGATAACTTTGACGACAGGCGCAATACAGTTAGTGGTACAAGACGCCGCAGTCACGATTTGATGGATAGCAGGGTCGAAAATCTCATCGTTCACACCAACAACGATGTTCGCAATGCCTTCTTCTTTGACGGGTGCAGATACCACCACACGCTTAACGCCTTGCGCCAAGTATTGGTTAAGGAACGAAGTTTTACGGTGCACGCCCGTTGCTTCAATCACAACATCGCAGCCAGACCAATCAACCGCGCCGATTTCTTTCTCTTGGCTGGTTTTGATCACTTGGCCGTTAATGACAATCTCATTGCCCTCTGCACGCACTTCGTGGTGCCAGCGACCTTGCACCGAATCAAACTCAAGTAAATGCGCCAGCGTCGCTGCGTCACCCGCGACGTCGTTAATCTGTACAAACTCTAGCTCTTGCCAGTCAAATGCTGCGCGCAGTGCTAAACGTCCAATACGGCCAAAACCGTTGATCCCTACTTTGATTGTCATAGCTCTATCTCTTTAATTTCTATTAATACGTTTGCAATTATTGGCAACACACAGGACGCGCCTGCATGGTATGAAGTCGCTGGATATCTAACTGATATTCGGTTTTAAGGCAGTTAGACGCCACTAAGTCGTCGATGAGTTTGCGCATCCATCCGGGCAAATCTGCCGCCAGTCGGTAAAACACCCACTGTCCTTGGCGGACATCCACCAGCACACCACTTGAGCGCAACTGGGCAAGGTGGCGCGAGATTTTAGGCTGGCTCTCTTGCAATGCTTCGGTCAGTTCGCCGACCGATAAGCACTCTTCGCGCACAATCAACATCAGGCAACGTACGCGGGTTTCATCAGAAAGCAGTTTAAAAAACTGGTGAGGTAACATAAAACATACTCATATATGGATATGCGTATATATTTATTTATCAGACAGGAAAGATCAAGCCGCTCTGGCGACTGTCACGAAAAGTTCATAGAGGAAAATAGATAAATCGCGCCAAGCCGAGACTAGTTAAGGTGGTTGACGTTTTGGCTCCAGCGCTGCGCTTCAGAGATTTGCAGCATCACGTCTTCAACCGACAAATTTAGTTGGCTACATGCTTGCTGCAGGCCACCCCAGTCAGCACGCTCATAACACTCACCCGCACTGAGCAACACGCCAAACGGCCCTTTTCGTTCCAGCAGAGCCATCTTCGTGCAGTCAGACAGCGGCAATTGCGCCACGACATCGTCGAGTGAGATATCCAACAACGCATCCAACACCGAGAACAATCCGATCAGAAACGCTTGGTCTCGCTGCTGACTGAATGCTTGGTATTGCGACATCAATTGGCACAACTGCGCGCGCTGAAGTGAGAGCGTGTACAGCTCTGGCGGCTTATTGGAAGAGATAAACGAAGCAATCGCTAAAGAGACAAACATCTTGAGCTTGTCTTGACCTAGATAGATCAGCGCCTGACGAAACGAAGAGATCGACACTTCTAAGCGGTCGGACATCGAGTTTACAAAGCGCAGCAGTTTGTACGATAGCGAGATATCACGGGCAATAATCCGTTCGATCTTGATAAAGTCGACATCAGGACGACATACCTCGCGGAATAGTTCCATTGCGATGACTTGCTCTGGTCCCAAATAACGCTGCTTGGTCAATTGAGGCTTACTAAAAAAGAACCCTTGGAAGAAGCTAAAGCCCGCAGAGCGCGCGGCAAGGAACTCTTCTTCCGTTTCGACTCGCTCGGCCAAATAGCGGCGATTGCCCCCTTTGGCCAGCAAAGCTTTTACCGTTTGGCAAGCTGAGTCTAAACCCAATGCCATAATGTCGAGCTTGACGATGTGTACCAAAGGTAAAAAGCGCTCCCATTCTGGGGTATAGACGAAATCATCCAGCGCGATCAGGTAACCCGCAGCATTAATCTCCTTTAGCGCCTCAAACAAATCGTCGTTGGGGATACAGGTTTCTAGTACCTCAATCACCACTTTGTCTTTGGGTAAAACCAGTGGAAGCCGATGCAGTATGCTTTCGTGCGGGAAATTGATAAAACAACGAGAATTCTGTCGAATCGGGTTGGTACCAATCGACAAGAAGTTTTCAACAATTAAACGGTAAGTAGCGCGATTTAAGTCGATATGGCTAGGATAGGCATTATTTTCGCCGTCGCGAAATAGCAACTCGTACCCTAAGGTTTGTCGCTTAGCATTGAGAATCGGCTGTCGAGCCACATAAGTGTCGCGCATCGATTGCTGCATGCGCAGATTACGCCTTCGCCGTCGCTAGCAAGGCGCCGCAACCGACAAACATCGAGCCAAAGACTTTGTTGATTTTGCTCATCACTTTCTCCGAGCGGATAAAACGCCCCATTTGTGATGCCAAAGAGGTATAACCCAGCATCACCATCGCATCAATCACCACCGTCGTTACCCCCAAAACCAAAAGCTGAGTGACTTGGTTTTGTGTTGGGTCGATAAACTGCGGAAAAAGCGCGACCAGAAACACGATCGATTTAGGGTTAGTAAGATTAATCAATACAGCGTTTTTCATCAAGGTCAAACCCGATAGCGAATCATCCGTTGACGCCGTAGATAAACTGCCGCGATCACGCCACTTTTGAATTCCCAGCCAAACCAGATAAGCGGCGCCTACCCATTTGATGATACTGAACGCCAGCGCAGACTGAGCCACCAACGCACCGATGCCCGCACCAACTAAAATAATATGAATCGAGAGACCAATTTGCAGACCAGCGATTGCCGCTAATGACTTACGCGTACCATAGCTTAAACCGTTACTGATCGAGTTCACCGTTCCTGATCCCGGTGCTAAGCTAAATACAACCGCAGTCACTAAGTACGCTAACCAAACGTGAATATCCATTGTGTTTCCTCTCGACTAACGCGTGTTAGACTCACATAATCTAGTTTTGTATCAGAATAAGAACTCTTTGGGTTATCTTCAATCATGAATATTTCGAGTTCCGCTATTATTGCCCCTTATACTCAAGAGACAAATTTTGAGCAAGCCATCCATGGACAAATCGGTCATTTTTGGCAATCTCGCGAAGAAGGCTTCTATACATCGTTCGATAAAAAGAAGCTGTTCTGGGTTAAGTTAACCAAACCAGAACACACCAAAGCCATCGTAGTCGTCAACGGCCGAATTGAGTGCAGTTGGAAATACCAAGAGCTTTTCTACGACCTGTTTAATCAGGGGTACGACATCTACTCTTACGACCATCGCGGCCAAGGCTTATCAGACCGTCTTATCGACGACAAAGAAATGGGTTACGTCGAAGAGTTCGAAGATTACGTCGAAGATTTGAAACTGCTGGTTGACCACTTTGACTTGGAGCACTATCAAAGCCGCTACATACTCGCCCATTCAATGGGTGGCAACATTGCCACGCGCTATATCCAGACGCATCCAACGCATCCTTTTCACGCGATTGCGCTGAGCGCACCGATGTTTGGCGTTAACTTGCCTTGGCACCTTAAGCCTGTCGCGGCGATGCTCGGTCACCTGCTGACAATGTATCACCCTAAACCGACCTTTGCGCCGGGTCAGGTCGCGTATTTCCCAAAACCTTTCGATGGCAACTTTTTGAGCCAAAGTTCCGCACGTTACCACTGGTTTCGCGATTTATACGAGCAAAGACCAGAGTTTAAGATTGGCGGCGCAAGCACTCGCTGGGTTTGGCAAGGATTGATGTCAGCCAAAAAATGCTTGCTGATGACCCGCCAGATCAAAATCCCTTTGTTGTTACTGCAAGCCAGCGAAGACCGCATCGTTTCAAACCTGCACCAGATTAAATTCATTAAAAAGTTGGCCAAAACTAACCAAGAGTGCGCGCTAAAAATTGTTTACGGCGCGCGCCACGAACTGCTGTTTGAAGCAGATGAACACCGCAATCAAGCGCTGGATACAATAATCAATTTCTTTCATAATTCGCAATCCTCAAAATAGGAAAATGTAGAGGGTGATCTTTACCCTCTTTTTCCTCCTTTCCTTCAAGTAAACTATGTCGTCTACCCTGATTGGGTTGAACTACGCACTGTTACGAGGGTGATATGACCGAAACACGCAAAGAAACTCCATTCCGCATTGTTGCTTCAGATCTTGATGGCACGCTACTGGCACCAAACCACCAGCTAAGTGACTTTTCCAAACAAACGCTGAAAGAACTGCACAACAATGGCTACACCTTCATATTTGCGACGGGTCGTCACCATGTAGACGTGGCAGGGATTCGCGAGATTGCGGGCATTCCGGCGTATATGATCACATCGAACGGTGCCCGCGTTCACGACCAAAACGACCAACTGATGTACAGCAAAAACGTACCAGAAGAGTTGGTTCAGCCAGTGATCGATGTGATCCGTCACGATCCAGAGATCTACATCCATCTCTACAAAGATGAACAATGGTTGATGGACCGCGACGACGAAGTGTTAGCAAAATTCCACAGCGAATCTGGCTTTACTTACACGCGTTTTAACGCCAGCAACGCACCGACGGAAGGCATTGCCAAAGTGTTCTTTACTCACCCAAAACACGACCACGAGCACCTGGTGCAATATGAGAACCAGTTGCGTGAGAAGTTTGGCGACCAACTGAATATCGCGTTTTCGACGCCTTGGTGTTTAGAAGTCATGGCTGCGGACGTATCCAAAGGAGACGCATTGGAAGCGGTGGCTAAATCGCTCGGTTTATCTTTGGCAAACTGCATTGCGTTCGGTGACGGTATGAACGACGTCGAAATGTTGTCGATGGCGGGTAAAGGTCTGGTGATGGGCACATCGCACCATAAAGTGAAAGCCGCGCTCCCTAACAACGAAGTGATCGGCAGTAACGAAGAAGACGCAGTGGCGCAATATCTGCACACGCATTTATTCTAAAGCCTCGTCGAAACATTAAGGGCAGCCTATCACTGCCCTTTTTTATCGCTGGCTCGGGAGCTTCTCTTTATCGAGGATCGCCTGCCACTCGCTGTCACTTACCGGCATGATCGAAAGTCGATTGCCGCGTTTTACCAATGGCATGTTCTCTAGTTCCGGCATCGCCTTGAGTACCGAAAGCGGAATCAATCGCTCCGTTTTGCGCACAAACTCGATGTCCACCATCACCCAACGCGGATTCTCTGGCGTCGACTTCGGATCGTAGTAGTCGCTTTCTGGGTCGAACGCAAAGTGGTCGGGATAGGCTTGTTTAATCACCTTAGCAATCCCAGCGACACCCACTTTTTTGCACGATGAGTGGTAAATCAGCACTAAATCGCCTTCTTTCACTTCATCTCGCATCATGTTTCTTGCTTGATAATTGCGTACTCCTTCCCAACATGAGGTTGACTGTGTGCGTAGCGTGTCAATTGAGAAGGTGTCAGGTTCTGTTTTAAATAGCCAATATGCCATAATGCTTCCGATAACATTCTAGGGTCTATAGAGGAAGATATAACATGAAGGCGTTACAAAACCCAGTCGCACTGGCTACTTTGCTCGCTCTCCAGGCGTGTTCCAGCTCAACTACGAATGTAGAAACGCCTCCTGCAGAGCCACAAGCAACGCTCGACCAGCCAAAGTCGGTCGTCGCACAGACTTTCGTCATGCGCGGACAAGTCGTGCTGGGTAACGAAGTTCGCTCTATCACACCTTGTGGCAGTCAGAATCAATACTGGCTAGACCTTCCTCAAGACCGCTTCCAACAAGGACTGACTTTAGTCCGCGGACCATACGAGCCGCTTTATGGTGAAGTAATTGGCCATTTGGAAGCGCCAAGCAAAGCCGGTTTCTCGTCAGACTATAAAGCACGCTTTGTCGTTGACCACATCAATGTGCTCTCCGCTGAAAATCCGAATCGATGCGACCAAGCAGAGAAGCCGACGCACGCATTTGGTGTTGAGCTGTCTTGGTCGGTCAAGTTTGCCAAAAACCAATTAGTGTTTGAGCAATTTGGCGCGGAAAAGCAGCCACTGACGATTGAGTCGAGCCGCATTGAAAGCGACCGCAGACGCTACCAGTTCGCTGGTGGTAGCCTAGATATGAAACAACAAAGCTGTGTCGATGGAATGAGTGACAGTTTGTACGGCTGGAGTGCAACTTTTAAGCTCAATGACAAGACTTATCACGGCTGTGCAACGTTATCGAATCGTGATGCCACCCAGAATTGGGCAGCCACGTATCAAGCGCAATCAACACAAAACACACCTTTTAGCGTCACAATGACGCTTAATCCCGACCATTCCGCCAATACCACTTACAGCTATCAAAATGGCGAAGCGGACACGGTCGAGCGAGGCTACTGGCAACAGCTCAACCCAAATCAAGTGCAGGTAGCGAACACCCAACTACAGAACCAACCTCTTAACTCAGAGCGTATCTACACGCGTGATGGCTACCAGCTAACCGCCAAGAAAGAAAAAGTCGGCGACGTAATCTATGAGATCGCAGACGGCGGCATCACGCTATTCAAGACCAAACAAACACTGACTGAGTCCGTCTCATCGCCTACGACTCGAACACTCGAAGCTGGCAAAGTGGCATCCAGTGCCGAGTTTAATCCACAAGTCGATAAAACCCTGCGCGAGTACTTCCGACTGCACAAAACCGACCCAACGGGTACACGCTACCGTTGGTTGACGTACGATCTCAACGGAGACGGTAACGAAGAGCTACTGGCACAACTAGATTGGTGTGGCTCTGGCGGCTGTACACTATTGATATTTGAAAACTACCAGCAAAAATGGCGCTTCAACAGTCGTATCACTTTAGTGCGTACGCCAATCAACTTAGGCACCCAAGCACACGACGGATGGCAAGACCTGATCTTGTTTGTCAGCGGTGGTGGCGCAGTACCAAATCAGCATGTACTAAAGCATAACAGCATCAGTTATCCGCAAAATCCAAGTGTGGCACCGACGGCTAACTACGATGAAAGCAGCCAAGTACAGCTATTTTCGGATGGATTAACCCCGCACCAGGGCGGAGTCACGCTGTAAATGTCTGATAACACACAATGCCCGGGGTGCGGACTGAAGTTCAACTGCGTATGCACGCACCTGCCGACGCTGACTGTCGCCGCGCATTTTGCGCTGTTGACGCACGAGAACGAACTCAGTCGAGATACCAACACCGGGCAATGGTTGCTCAAAGTAGTAGCTTCATCGAGTAAGCACATTTGGCATCGTAAACAACCGTGCCCCGCATTACTAAGCTTGCTCGATGACGAAAACTACGCGGCCTACTTACTGTTTCCCGGCGATGAGAGTGTGTCGGTGACAACTGCGCAGCAAACTAGCCTTGCAGACAACAAGCAGCCGCTGTTTATTGTTTTGGATGGAACCTGGCAAGAAGCTAAGAAAATGCTGCGTAAAAGCGTTTGGCTGCAATCGTTGCCATTGGTGCACATAAAACCACAGCAAGAGTCTCAGTACCAGTTGCGACGCAATCAAAGTGCCGGACACCTATGCACGCTAGAAGTCGGCGCAGAAATAATTCGTGAGCTAGGGAATAAGCAAGATTCGACGCGTTTACTGACCTTCTTTAGCCACTATATGAACGTCTTTCAAGCCGATAAGAGCGGCCATTTATACGCTGGCGAGTCGTTGAACCGTTCTATTTAGCGCTCGATTAAACGCAATAAGTCGGCCAACTGGCTGACTTCTGCATCGGGCAATACCTTGGTTTTTGGGTGGTTGAAAAGGGTTTGCTGGTCGCCGTTGAACCAACATGCTGAAAAGCCGCTGTTCTTTGCCCCTAACACATCGGTCACCAAGTGATCGCCAACGTGCAAAATCGATTCTGCCGGCAGCGCCAAATGCTGCGCCGCTTTTTGAAACAGATCCGGATGAGGCTTTGCGTAGCCGTCCGGCCCTGCTTTCAACACCAACGAGAAATAGCCATCAAGACCAATTCTTTCTACATCGACGTTACCGTTGGTGATCGCCACTAGAGGCAGCCGCTCTGCCAGCAGTGTTAAAACGCGATGTGCTTCATCGGGTACGGTAAAGTCACTACGCAGTCGCAATACCTCTTCAATCGCATCGTCTGCCGCACGCTTGGCTTGGTCATCTTCATAACCCAATAAGCTCAGGCCATGTTCAATTTGTCGATGACGCCACAAAGTAACGTCATTGAGTAACCAATCGTCTTCCCTAGCCACTTGACGCTTAATTTGATTCCACCAGCGATGAGGCTGGGTCGCAGAGATCGGATGATACTTATGCAGCCACGCCGCCATGCTCGCTTCCACTTGACGGATAACTGGACGATTATCGTAAAGCGTATCGTCTAGGTCGAAAGTCATCGCTTTGATTGGCGCTAGGTGACGATAAAACTGCATCAGTTATTTCCTTTCTTTCTCGCTCTTGGGTGCGCTTGGTCATACACCTCAGCTAAGTGTTGAAAATCCAAGTGGGTGTAGATTTGGGTAGTCGAGATGTTCTCATGTCCGAGCAGCTCTTGAACCGCGCGCAGGTTGTTGCTCGATTCCAACACGTGAGTAGCAAACGAGTGGCGCAATTTGTGCGGGCTAATGTGGCTGGCAACCGACTGTTTTTGTCCCCATTCCGCCATCCGCTTCTGTACGTTGCGGTGAGAAATACGCACACCAAGCTTAGAAACAAACAACGCTGGCTCATCGGGATTCGCCAAGCTAGCGCGAACTTTGAGCCATTTGGCGACCCATTCCGCGGCCATGCCTGAAAACGGCACTTTACGCTCTTTGTCACCTTTACCAACCACTCGCAATTCACCGGAAGACAAACCGACGTCTTTAACGTTCACGCTGACCATTTCCGCCAAACGTAAACCCGCGCCGTACATCAGCTCCATCATCGCTCGGTCTCGCACTGAAAGTGGATCGTCTTCATTCACTTCCAGCAATTGGCCGACTTCATCCACATCGAGGTTTTTCGGTAATGGACGTTTTTTACGTGGTGCAGAGACCCCTTTGGCTGGATTAGCACTCATCTCTCCACGCAATATCAAAAAGTCGAAAAAGCTGCGTAGCGACGACAGACGCGTGGCCAAACTGCTCGCTTTCATGCCATCACGCATGCCTTTACTGGCAAGTTGGCGTACCCAGCCCGCGTCCACTTGCGACCAATCTTTGATCCCTAAGTGAGCCAAGTGCTGCGCCATGGTTTCGAGCTGTTGTTTGTAGTTACGTTGGGTGTGCAAACTCAGCCCCTTTTCGCTTCTGAGGTATTCATAGAAGCGTTCTAGGGGCCGCTGAAGACTGTTAGGCAGAGGTATTGCTGATTCGTTCATCGTCTTCGTTTTGCCATGGCAAGAATTCAATTAGATGGGAAAGTACCAGCGCCAAGTGACGCAAGAACAAGGTATCCATATGCGGTTGGAAATGACCACCGTCGGAGCTTGAGAACGCGAGAATGCCTTGCAACGCTTTTTTCTTGAGCGGCAAAACCACATACGACCCCATTTCAGGCGCACGGTTGTTGTCCCCAAAGATCACGTCACGGTCGACCTTACGCAGACGACCTAAATACGCACTCTTACCATTGAGATGGTTAGTCGCAAAGCGTTGATAGCCCTCTTTGCTCAACTGGTAGTAGTTTGATTCACTATCAAGCAAACGCACATACGCCACCAAACCCAACGATTTCGCCATTTCTTCAATCGCTTTAACCGCCGTGAGCAACGAATCACACTGCAAAATATGCTCTTGCAGCCCCATGAACTCGTGAAACGTTCTATCGTTGCTCTTCGCCATCGACATCAAGCTAGTGATCTCTTCCTCCAGCTCTTCAATACGTTGACGCTGACGGTTCAGTTGTACATGGACCAATGACACCGCGCCCTGCTCTTGATGATTTAACGCTAATCTGTCCACCAGCTCTGGTCGAGAGGTAAAAAAATCAGGGTTATCACGCAGGTACTCGGACACTACCTCAGCGGTCAATGCATCTGCTTCGATGTCAGATACGTTTAATTGTTTTTCCATCACTCTCTAACAGCTTAGCTGACCATCATAAACGTGTGTCGCTGGACCAGTCATAAATAGTGGTTTACCCGGACCTTGCCAGCTGATTTTTAGCGAACCGCCAGGGAGATTAACCACAACGTCTTCATCCAATAGATCTTGGACAATACCGACCGCAACCGCGCCACACGCACCACTGCCGCACGCCTGCGTTTCACCCGCGCCGCGTTCGTACACGCGTAGATTAACTTCATTGCGATTAAGCACCTGCATAAAGCCAGCATTCACACGCTCAGGAAAACGCTCATGAGACTCAAGTTGCGGGCCGAGCGTATCAACATCGGTGGTCGCCACGTCATCCACAACGGTTACCACATGTGGGTTCCCCATGCTGACTGCGCCGCAGAACAAGGTTTTCTCTTCGGTGCGCAAGATGTAGGTTTTCTCCATCTGCTTTGCTTTGAACGGAATCTTATTCGGTTCAAACTCAGGCACACCCATGTTCACCGTGATCTGGTCATCTTCTTCGATGCTGAGGATCATCTTGCCTTTTTTGGTACTCACGCTGATGCTGTACTTATTCGTCAGCCCTTTCATGCGTACAAAGCGGGCAAAACAACGTGCACCGTTTCCACATTGCTCAACTTCGCTACCGTCAGCGTTAAAGATGCGGTAATGGAAATCGGTTTCTGGATCGTAAGGCGCCTCAACCACCAGTAGCTGGTCGAAGCCGATACCGGTATGACGATCCGCCAAGCGACGGATCAAATCCGGTGAGAAAAAAATGTTCTGGGTAATGCAATCCACAACCATGAAGTCATTACCCAAACCATGCATTTTAGAAAAATGGAAATGCATAAAGCTCCAATTACTCCGGAAGAATGTTCTCTAACGCCCATAGACTGGACAGCTCTTCACGTTGGCGTACAAGGTGAGTTTGCTTGCCATCCACCATCACTTCCGCCACGCGAGCACGAGTGTTGTAGTTCGAAGACATCACAAAACCGTAGGCTCCAGCTGAGCGTACCGCCAGTAAATCGTTCTGCTCAAGTACCAACGCACGGTCTTTACCGAGGAAGTCACCCGTTTCACAGATAGGGCCAACCAAATCGTAAGTCACCGCTTCGCCTTGGCGTGGTTTAACCGGAACGATATCTTGCCAAGCTTGGTACAGCGCGGGGCGCATCAGGTCATTCATCGCCGCGTCGATAATCGCGAAGTTTTTGTGCTCAGTATGCTTAAGGAATTCCACTTTGGTCAGGAGTACGCCCGCGTTTGCCGCGATAGCACGTCCCGGCTCAAAGATAAGTTCTAGGTCTTGGTGGTTCTCCAGACGGCCAAGCAGCGCTTTCGCGTACTCAGATGGCTCCGGTGGCAGTTCATCGCGATAAACCACGCCTAGGCCACCGCCAACATCTAAGTGTTTGATGCGAATGCCTTGCGCTTTAAGGTCGTCGATCAGTGCCAATAAACGGTCCGTTGCATCGATGAACGGTTCAATGTCGGTTAACTGCGAACCGATGTGACAGTCGATGCCTTTTACATCGAGGTTTTCTAAGCTAGAGGCAAACTTGTAAACCTCTGGCGCACGGTCAAACGCGATACCAAATTTGTTATCACGCAGGCCAGTGGAAATATAAGGGTGTGTATGAGCGTCAACGTCTGGGTTGATACGCAGTGAAATCGGTGCGATCACACCCAGTTCACCCGCCACTTTGTTCAGACGTTCAAGTTCAGGTTCAGACTCAACGTTGAAACACTTGATACCAAGCTCCAGCGCGCGTTTCATCTCAGCTTCGGTTTTGCCTACGCCAGAGAACACCACTTTACTCGCATCGCCACCTGCGGCGATCACGCGTTCAAGTTCACCTGCCGATACGATATCAAAGCCAGAACCCAGTCTTGCTAGTGCGTTCAGTACACCTAAGTTCGAGTTCGCTTTAACCGCATAACACACCAAATGTGGATGCTCGCCAACCGATTTGTCGAAGGCGTGCCAATGGCGCTCTAGAGTCGCTCTCGAATAAACGTAGAGTGGTGTGCCGTACTGCTGAGCCAAATCAGATAATGCGACATCCTCGGCCCAAAGCTGGCCATCATCCTGATAGTTGAAGTAATCCAAAGTGCTTTCCCTTATATTCTGATATTACTTGTTAATTGTTTGAAGGTTGCTCGTTCTGTGGTGCTTCTTCAGGCATATAAAGTGGGCCAGTTTGACCACAGCCAGCCAAGCCAAGAGCCGAAACAATAAACAGAGCTAAGATTGATTTTTTCATAGGTTCAATCGTGATTATTTTTCCAATGCCCCCTATAATCGCACCACACTCAGGAAAAGCAATAGGATAGATAAGATGAACGAGACTGAATTTCATCAGTTGGTAGATGTTCAAATGCAAATCATCGAAGAAATGATTGATGATTCAGGAGCGGACATCGATTACGAAGTGTCTGGTAATGTAATGACACTGGAATTTGAAGACCGTAGTCAAATCATTATCAACCGCCAAGAGCCAATGAAAGAGATCTGGTTGGCGTCAAAATCAGGCGGTTTCCACTTTTCATACCAACAAGAGCAATGGATCTGTTCTAAGACGGGTGTTGAGCTGATCGCTATGGTGAAGCAAGAGTGTGAAAAACACGCTGAAGAAGAGATCGAATGGCCGTAAGCCACTCGCTAAAAGACGTTAACAAAAAGGCCATCGTATATGATGGCCTTTTTGTTTATGCATTAACGATTTTTCCCGACTTTGGGTAACCCGTACTATCACTACGATACGGCACAATGTAGGGTTCGCCGTCTTCAGGATGAACAATCTGGTAGTACTGCGGTAAGTTGAAGTTAATAAACTTAGACGAAACCGTATTCTCGTCTTTTACCGAAGTGTAGAAGCTGTTTACGCTGGCGATCATCTCGTCTTTTTCACCACTAAACTGGTGATAAACCTCAACGCGATTCGACTCATCTAACACGTAAATGTTGAAACCTTGCTCGTTGTCTTCAAAGAAGAATTGGATAAGACCTTCGCTGGCAAATCCGTCAACCGCGTCTGGCAGTTGGTAATCTTGCTCTTTATCCAACATCAACAACGGTGAGCCTTTAAGCTTGTTGGTTGAAATGCTGCGATAGAAGTCGACCGAGTTTTCCAGCATCTGCACCGATACACCACGACGCTCGAAGAACAATCCGTAGGTTTGCTGACCAATACGCATCGCTTTAAAGCGGCGGCGTTTTTCTTGCTCGACCGGCTTAAGACGCAGGTCGATACATTCAGCTAATAGCTGATAAACCATATTGCGCATCACGCCGCGCAGGTTCTTGCTGTAGCAGAACACATCCACCGACTCTGGTGGTACAGCATCTTGGTGCATTTTACCTAGTATGGTTTTCAGCGCGTCTAGCATCGACGTCTCGCCTTTGAAGTGCAAGGTACGCACTTCTTGCCAAGAGTTACGATAAACCAGATCGACACTGCCGACTAAACACTTCTGATCAGGACCAAAGCTAAAGATATCGGTGTTTTTCGGGTCGAGCTTGAGTGATTTACCTGCAAGCTCTGTCGTTGGATCGTTTTCAAAGTTGATAAACATCGCCAACTGGCTAATCTCACACGGGCTGGCTAGGGCTTGCATTGTCGGGCGCGGTTTACGTAACGAGAAGGTGTTACGTAAGTCACTCACCATCTGGTAAAACTTATCGATGTCTAAGTGTGCTTCTCGAATTACCGAGTGCAGGCGCGTCGATTCAGTAATCAAACCATTAAAGAACGACCAAGCGACCAGCTTGCTGAGGTATTCGTGATGCTCTAACGGCGCACGACCAATGATGCGATGCGGCGTTAGCGGTTGTTTGTATAGATACCAGCCCTGCTTATTGGTTCTGCCCGGTCTTACTTCGATAAACGTTAAGTCGGGTTCGTGCAGGTCTGGAGAAATTTGTGGGTTCAGCAACGTGACTTTGCCCGGCAGCACTTCGAATGCCGCATAAAGCTTACGTGCCAGAACGCTGATGTCCTGTGGACTGATCGCCGAGGTGATATTGTTACGACGCGCAAATTGGATCAGGTTGCGGTAACTCTGCATCAACGCATCAAGTAACGCGTGGTGCACCACTTTCACCTGTTCAACTTTCCAGTTACGTCGGTCATCCAGCTCACGGATAACGCTCTCGTCCCATTGCCATTGAGTCACTAACTCGCCCAACGCTTTACGACGCCATTCAACCGAACCAACGCTCGGTTCACGCGAGAGCTTTTCGTGAGTCTTCAAATAGAAACAGCGACGAACGAGGTCTAAACGAGTTTCATCACCGATTCGCTCTAGGTAGCGAGTCACCTTCTCTAACATGAGGTAATACGCGTCCATACCATATAGGTCTGGCTCATGAGTAAAGAAGCGGCGTTTGGTGTCTAAGCTTAACAGTTGGGTATTTGGGTATTCCCAAGAGTAGGCTTCAAGCAGAATCGCTTTTAGGACCGATTTATACGGCGAGTCGATACTTTTGTAGAGTTGCCACAAGTTGGAGCCGAAATACTCTTCAGCGGGAATTCGGTTCAGCTTACCGAAGTCAATCCACTTGCTGCAATCGATGTAACCGTTATTACACAGGTCATTGACATATTCGTCGTAACACTCTTCCATTTCCGGTGGCACGATTTGCCACAACAGACGCTTACCTGCAAGACGTACCGCGCTGCGGTAAAACTCATCCAATAGCAACAAGTGCTGTGATGAACCACAGTTGTCACCTGTCATCTCTTCGGAATGATTTGAACGGAATCGCTCTTCGTCCATCAGGAAGAAGTTTGCTTCAACACCTTGGGTTTGCGCCCAATCGGTGATCAACAAACATTTTGTGGTCAGTGACTCACGCTCATCTTGAGACATGCTCGACGACACACACACCCAGATATCCAAGTCGCTGGACGTACTTTGCCCTATCGAGGAAGTGCTCCCCATAGTGTACAGACCATAAATCGATGGATTATCGCTAGAAACCAGCGGCTGACCGAGGGTCAACTCTGTGTCTTCGACAAACTGTCGCTGAGTTTCATTTAGCTCGAACTCACAAATACCAAAGGGCACTTGATTGTCGTAATAGCCAGGAATCGCAGGGTGGTTGAAATGAAGAAGAGTAGGAATAAGATGGAATACACGCTGACTTTGCAAGTCCATAAGCGCCAGCGCACGCTCAGTGCGTTGCTGGTTCAGATTATCAAGTCTCTGAATTAAAGTCTTAGTGTAAACCTGCAAGGGAAATTCCTTGGTTAAATACCTATCGTGTGCTGACGAAAAATCAGTCTAAAGCACCGCTTAAACGTGATCAATCTAACACTTTTATTTCAATTGGTAAAGAATTGTACGATCGAATCGACATAACTATCCGCTGTAAGTCGATTTCGCCTTAGTGTGGTACGGAACCTGTTTTTATTATAATAGCCTTTCGTCCAAACGAGATATAGATCACACTCTTTTGATGATTTCATGTTCACCCCAGTACAACTAATCATCCTGAGGATATTGCAGTAATACTTTTTGATTCAGAATGGTACGATTACACCATTATTTTGAATCAACCAGTAGAACATCATGACTCAAACTACCCCAATTCGTATCGCTACGCGCAAAAGCCCACTTGCCCTTTGGCAGGCATACTTTGTTAGAGACGCACTGCAAGCCGCTCATCCTGGCTTAGAGGTTGAGTTGGTTACTATGGTAACCAAAGGCGATGTCATCCTAGATACCCCGCTAGCAAAAGTGGGTGGTAAAGGTTTGTTCGTCAAAGAATTGGAAGTGGCAATGCTGGAAGGTCGTGCGGACCTAGCGGTTCACTCGATGAAAGATGTACCGGTTGATTTCCCAGAAGGGCTCGGCCTTGTGACTATCTGTGAGCGTGAAGACCCACGTGACGCGTTTGTGTCAAACACGTACAGCCAGATAGACGACCTACCACAAGGTGCGGTTGTGGGTACATGTAGCCTGCGCCGTCAGTGCCAGTTAAAAGAATACCGCCCAGATTTAGTGATTAAAGAGCTGCGTGGCAACGTAGGTACACGACTAGGTAAACTGGATGCCGGTGAATACGATGCTATCGTATTAGCAGCAGCAGGCCTTAAACGCCTTAAGTTGGAAGAGCGCATTCGCAGCTTTATCGAACCAGAGCAGTCTCTTCCAGCCGTTGGCCAAGGCGCAGTAGGCATTGAATGCCGTCTTGACGACAAGCGTCTGATCAAACTGCTAGAACCACTTAGCCATAAAGAAACCACGGATCGCGTACTGTGTGAGCGCGCAATGAACTTAACCCTAGAAGGTGGATGTCAGGTGCCAATCGGCAGTTACGCGCTGATCGACGGTGATGATATTTGGCTACGCGCTTTAGTTGGTGAACCTGACGGCTCTAAGATCGTTCGCGGTGAAATCAAAGGCCCGAGAAGCCAAGCGGAAGAGTTAGGCGTTACACTGGCCAATCAGCTGCTTGATGATGGCGCGAAAGAAATCCTCACTAAGCTATACGCTGAGCACGAGTAATCCAGTATGGCAGTGTTGGTCACCAGACCTGATGAGCAGGGACGCACGTTATGCCAACAACTCAATGACGCAGGGATAAGTGCCCTTCATCTTCCTCTCATAAACATCTTACCGGGGAGTTCCCTCTCCGGTATTGCTGACGAACTGAGCCAGTTCGATATCATTATTGCCGTCAGTCAACACGCGGTTACTCTGACCAATCAAGCGGTTGTAGACAACATATCTCAATGGCCAGCCAAGGCTACGTACCTTGCCGTTGGTCAAAAAACTGCACATGTTTTAAGCAAAGTAACACGACAAAAAGTACACTATCCACAAGTTGGTGACAGTGAGCACCTGCTCGCATTGAAGCCGTTGCAAAACATCACCAACCAAAGAATCGTCATCTTGCGGGGAAATGGCGGTCGCGAACTCATTTTTGACACACTAATAAGCCGTGGCGCCGTTGTAGAATATCGAGAGATATATAAACGGGAAAACATAGCTTTCCGCTCAGAAATGCTCGTACCGTTCTGGCAAGATAGAAAAATTAAGCAGTTAGTCATCACCAGTTCAGGACAACTGAATCACTTTATCTCTCAGATCGCTGATGAGTATTTAGAGTGGGTGTTAGAACTAACGCTGTATGTACCGAGTGAACGTATTGTGCAAGAAGCACTTTCGTTGGGGTTCAAGCAAGTAATCAATACTTGTAGTGCTTCAAACAAAGATTTGTTGGCTACTCTCCGGTCAACTGAAACAGGACAATAAACAATGACAAGCAAAAATAAAAACGATCACATTGAACCTGAGAAAGAAAACACTTCAGCGCCAGAAGAGGTAGAGCAAGCCTCTGTGACTGACGCAGCTTCCACCGACAAGGAATCGAAAGTCGAAGAAAGCGTAGCATCACCTACCCCACCTAAAGCAGAATCCGCTCCTGAGTTTGAAGAGAAACAAGGAAAGCGTGGCGTTAAACTGGGTACGGTTGCGATTATCCTATCCTTGCTGTTCGGTGGTGGCCTTACCTTCCACATGCAACAGAAAGATGCTCAGTACCAAGCGCAAATCAGCGCGCTACAAGCACAACTACAGCAGACTCAAAGCTCGGTGAAACAAGACCTCGAAACCACGCAAAAAGCGGCAGTGGCGAAAGCGACCGAAATCACCCACAAGGCAGAAACGGTATTAGCACAGCAGCAAAAAAGCATTGAAAGCCTACAGCTAGCCATTGCAGATGTTAAGGGCCGCCGTCCAAACGATTGGTTATTGGCTGAAGCAGACTACTTAGTCAAACTCGCTGGTCGCAAGCTGTTTTTAGAGCACGATGCGTTCAGTGCAACCAAACTGATGGAAAGCGCTGACCAACGTATTGCTGCACTCAACGATCCAACCCTTGTCCCACTGCGTAAGGCAATGGCGAAAGACATCACCAAACTGAAAACCGTGCCGTTAGTCGACAGAGAAGGTCTGGTATTGCGTTTGACAGCGTTACAACAACAAGTCGATCAGCTACCTCTCGCAAACGCCCTATTACCTGAAGCGGAGCAGGTAGAGCAACGCAAAGTGTCGGAAGACATCTACGACTGGCAAGATAACCTGATGACTTCATTGAAAGAGTTCTCAGAAAACTTCATCACATTCCGTACTCGTGATGGCAATGTCATCCCACTGCTTTCGCCTCAGCAACACTTCTATTTGAAAGAGAACATCAAAGCTAAGATCGAAACCGCGATCAAAGCGGTCTACGTTGAACAGCAAGAGATCTATACCACCGCGTTATCAACCGCAGACAAATGGTCGAGCACCTTCTTCAATCAAGACTCTAATTCTGTCATTGAATTCAACAAGACACTTGAATCTCTAAGTAAACAAACCATCCAAGTTGAATACCCAGTGAAGCTAGAAACACAAACAGTGCTTGCAGACGTTATTCGTGACCGTCTACGCCGTGAGGTGACGACTCTAACCTCGGAGGAAAAATAATGTTTCGAATCATTTTCCTCTTTGTCGTATTGGGGGCCGGTTTATTCGTTGGTAGCCAATACTCCGGTCAACAAGGTTATGTGCTGATTTCTATCGCCAACAAAACCATCGAAATGAGCGTTACTACGCTGGTTATCTTTGTTATTGCTGCACTCGCGGGGTTATTTCTACTTGAGTTTCTGATCAAACGCGCGCTCTACGCCAGCTCAGCGACTTGGAACTACTTTAGCGTACGTAAGATGCGCCACTCTCGTCGCCTAACAAACGAAGCGATCGTAAAACTGCTAGAAGGCGACTTTAAGCAAGCAGAGAAAAAAGCAACACGTTGGGCGAATCACCACGACATGCCATTACTCTGCTATCTAGTTGCATCAGAAGCAGCTCAAGGACTCGGAGACGCAACTAAGCGCGATAAATACCTAGAGCTTGCTAGCCAGCAGGAAAACTCTCGCTTGGCGGTTGAGCTGACCCGAGCTAAGCAACAAATCCGAGAAGCGGATTACACGGCAGCATTCGACACACTATCATCACTTAAATCGAGCTACCCAAATAACGCGATCGTACTTAACTTACTCAAGACGGTTTATGTTGAACTCAAACTGTGGCAGCCACTGCTCGATTTACTACCAGCACTGGATAAATCCAATGTAATCGGTACTGATGAGCAAGCCAAACTGACTCAAAGAGCTCAGTGTGGTTTGTTAACCGAAGTTGCAGAGCAGAAAGGCAGTGAAGGGCTGATTGCTCACTGGAACAGCCTATCGCGTAAAATGAAGAACGACAGTCATCTGGTCGAGTGCTTTGCGAAACAACTTATCGCTCTTAAGGCCGATAACGAAGCTTTCACTCTGGTTAAAGAGAATATTAAGAAGCATCCAAACTCACGCCTTTACGCACTACTACCAGAGATGAACTTAGCTGACAGTCATCCGGCAGTTGTGTTCCTTGAAGAAGCCCTGCGTAAAGATGGGAACAATGCAGAAGCACACAGTGCACTTGCTCAATTCTATCTGCGCAACGAAAAGTGGGCCGAGGCTCAGCAGCACTTTGAAAAAGCGCTGACGGTGCGCTCCAACGTTTCTGACTACGCATACTTAGCCGATGCATTAGAGAAACAAAACTTAACCAAAGCCGCGCATGAAGTTTCTCGTAAAGCACTGACTCTGGTTCAAGAGTAAATTAAACTCTCTCAGTAAAAAGCCGACCATTAGGTCGGCTTTTTTATTACCAGTACCATCTCCGCTTAGAAAAACGCCTAAGTACCTTAAGACAACTCTATACTGGCCCTTTAGTTATTTAATAGATACAACCAGAGGCGAAAGCGTTTTAATCCGTTCCTGAAAATTAAGCCCGCATCAAAATAAATCACACAAGTCTGTATCTCGTTTAAAGAGATGAGGAGTTATCCCATAAAGCGGTGTGTCGTAGATCTACGACCTAACCACACTCACTATGTCATTCCTATCTAGCACCTTGATGATAGAGCGTCGATCAAACTGGTAAACACCATGGCCGTAGTGATCTCTTAACAGTTATGGTTTGAGATAAGACATGATAAGGGTGGGTAGATTATCCATTTACCAAAAGCAATACTGAGTTGGCGGCAGAAGGAGCGAAGAAAGCGAGCCATAAGACTGGGCTGTGAAATGGGACGCAAAGATGTGGGGTTTCCGGAGAAGTAGCTAAGTGGCTAGATTTACGTCCAATTGAACTCGTTGATCAAAGATCCGCATTTACATTTCTCATACGAAAAAGCCCTAGAATTTCTGCCGGGACGCGTAGTTTAGGGCTTTGTCTGAATAAGTGGCTGACGGCGGGGACGCCTAGTTCGGGGTTGCGGTCAACGGGCAAACCTTTTGCAGGACTCGTTGGCCGAAGACCAAAATAACCTGATAAAAACGAAAAGACCTCAGCATT
>NZ_LHPI01000030.1 GCF_001274785.1 Vibrio hepatarius | reverse complement strand
GCGTTTATTCTTCCTATACGTGCCGCGTTCCAGGCGGCGACTATGAGGGCTATGTCGATGCCCATGTGCGCCGGCTGGAGGCGCTACGCCGGGCCGGTATCGTCGAGCGGATCGACGCCGACCAATGGCGCATCCCCGATGATCTGGTCAGCCGTGCCGCCGCCCATGACGCCGGCCGAGACAGTCAGGCCAGCGTTCGCGTCCTTTCCCCGGTCGATCTGAACAAACAGATCGGATCGGACGGCGCGACCTGGCTGGACCGGCGGCTGATCCACGGCGAGACGGCCGACCTTGCGCCAACCGGCTTCGGGCAACAAGTCCGCGAAGCCATGGACCAGCGCCGCGAGCACCATATCGAACAGGGCGACGCCACCCGCAGCCGGGACAGCCGCGTCTTCTACCGGCGCAACCTTCTCGCCATCCTGCGGGAGCGCGAGGTAGCCGGCGTCGGATCGGATATGGCTTTGAGTAAGGGCCTGCCGTTCCGCGCCGCCACGGACGGCGAGAGCGTCAGCGGCAAGTTTACCGGAACCGTGCATCTATCGAGCGGCAAGTTCGCCGTGGTCGAGAAATCCCATGAGTTCACCCTTGTCCCGTGGCGGCCGATCATCGACCGCCAACTCGGCCGCGAGGTTATGGGCATCGTGCAGGGCGGGTCGGTGTCGTGGCAGTTAGGGCGGCAGAGGGGGCTGGAACGCTGAGTGCGCCCATGCCGCATTGCGAAGCAAAAGATAATCGGATAAAATGTAGCAATTCATATTCGTAAGCGTGGAGTAATCAGATGGGAAATTCCAAGTCAGCAGACAAGTAAGCCGCAACAACCAGTATTGTTGTTGCGGCGCTCTGTAAGGCTAGTCTCATCTGATTGCTGACGAGCAGACGTCGCCCGGTATTCCTTAATCGAGGGTTGATTCGTCATGACCACCACACGCCCCGCGTGGGCCTATACGCTGCCGGCAGCACTGCTGCTGATGGCTCCTTTCGACATCCTCGCTTCACTGGCGATGGATATTTATCTCCCTGTCGTTCCAGCGATGCCCGGCATCCTGAACACGACGCCCGCTATGATCCAACTCACGTTGAGCCTCTATATGGTGATGCTCGGCGTGGGCCAGGTGATTTTTGGTCCGCTCTCAGACAGAATCGGGCGACGGCCAATTCTACTTGCGGGCGCAACGGCTTTCGTCATTGCGTCTCTGGGAGCAGCTTGGTCTTCAACTGCACCGGCCTTTGTCGCTTTCCGTCTACTTCAAGCAGTGGGCGCGTCGGCCATGCTGGTGGCGACGTTCGCGACGGTTCGCGACGTTTATGCCAACCGTCCTGAGGGTGTCGTCATCTACGGCCTTTTCAGTTCGATGCTGGCGTTCGTGCCTGCGCTCGGCCCTATCGCCGGAGCATTGATCGGCGAGTTCTTGGGATGGCAGGCGATATTCATTACTTTGGCTATACTGGCGATGCTCGCACTCCTAAATGCGGGTTTCAGGTGGCACGAAACCCGCCCTCTGGATCAAGTCAAGACGCGCCGATCTGTCTTGCCGATCTTCGCGAGTCCGGCTTTTTGGGTTTACACTGTCGGCTTTAGCGCCGGTATGGGCACCTTCTTCGTCTTCTTCTCGACGGCTCCCCGTGTGCTCATAGGCCAAGCGGAATATTCCGAGATCGGATTCAGCTTTGCCTTCGCCACTGTCGCGCTTGTAATGATCGTGACAACCCGTTTCGCGAAGTCCTTTGTCGCCAGATGGGGCATCGCAGGATGCGTGGCGCGTGGGATGGCGTTGCTTGTTTGCGGAGCGGTCCTGTTGGGGATCGGCGAACTTTACGGCTCGCCGTCATTCCTCACCTTCATCCTACCGATGTGGGTTGTCGCGGTCGGTATTGTCTTCACGGTGTCCGTTACCGCGAACGGCGCTTTGGCAGAGTTCGACGACATCGCGGGATCAGCGGTCGCGTTCTACTTCTGCGTTCAAAGCCTGATAGTCAGCATTGTCGGGACATTGGCGGTGGCACTTTTAAACGGTGACACAGCGTGGCCCGTGATCTGTTACGCCACGGCGATGGCGGTACTGGTTTCGTTGGGGCTGGTGCTCCTTCGGCTCCGTGGGGCTGCCACCGAGAAGTCGCCAGTCGTCTAACCGACGACTGGTAGCAGGCCCGCTCCGATGCGGCGCACTAACCATCGAAACCTCGTGAATGTCGGTATCCTGTCTGGCAGGATACCGCTCATTTCCCTTGTTCAGTTCATCGCCGTCGCCGAGCATCTGAATTTTCGGCATGCGGCCAAGGCACTTGGTATCAGCCAGTCGAGCGTCAGCGCGCGTGTGAAAGCGCTGGAGGATAACCTTGGTGTCCTGCTATTTGAGCGCCATGCGCGGGGCGTTCGGCTAACAGACGCAGGCAGGCACTTCATGGAGCGTGTCACGGCGGGTGTCGATCAACTCGATCACGCAGTGAAGACCGCGGAGTGACGGGCACTGGCTGG
>NZ_LHPI01000029.1 GCF_001274785.1 Vibrio hepatarius | reverse complement strand
CCCCCTTGGCCTTGCTCGGCATTAACTGCATTAGCAGATGTCGTAGTGCCTTGGTCACCGTTACCAGCAGGTGCGTTATCACCATTCGAGCTCGGTTTAGTATCTGCGCCTTGACCTTGCGCGGCATTACCAGCATTAGCAGGTGTTGTCGTGCCTTGGTCACCGTTACCAACAGGTGCGTTATCACCATTCGAGCTCGGTTTGGTATCTGCGCCTTGACCTTGCGCGGCATTACCAGCATTAGCAGGTGTTGTCACGCCTTGGTCACCGTTACCAACAGGTGCGTTATCACCGTTCGAGTTCGGCTTGGTATCTGTACCTTGGCCTTGCGTAGAGTTACGTGCATCAAACCCAGTTTTAGTATCTAGCTTTTGAATTGCACTCTCAAGACGTGCGCCTGCATCTTCCATACCTGGAGTCGCCTTAAGCGCCTCTGCAGCATTAACTAAACCGCCTCGCATTTGCTCATACTGCTTCATCTGCTCAACGCTTGTTGTCTCACCAGTGCCAAAGCCCATAAAACCATTTTTTTGTTCTGAACCGGACATTGCAGTATCGATGTTAGCCTTGTTCAATGCAGAAACATCTTTGCCACTAATGGCGTCAGAAATAACTTGATTCCCGACTTTGCTTAACTCGTTATAGTTGTCGCTGCCATTAATACCATCACGGTATGCACTGGTCGCAACGGATGCAGTATGTTCATCCTTTTTCGACTCCATGAACTGTTCAGCCTGTTCAACTCTAGAGCTTAAAAGTTGATAGTCAATTGTAGCGGTCTGCCCTTTATTCTCCATCTCGCTCATGATTGCTCGACCACCAGCAATATCGTTCTGCAACCGGTCGAATGCTGCTTCCTGTACCTTGTGGCCATACTGGTTAGCACCCTGCATTCCACCAGTATTAACATTGAAGCTACCCTCCGCAGCCTTTATCGGGTCATACTTATCATTCGTAGCCATTTGAAGGCCGGCGTTTGCCTGAGACAATGACAGCTCACCGCTATTAACTTTGTTAGCTAGTCCCGATAAGACATCTTTATCAATGCCAGATACGCGTTCCATAGCTGTGTTCACGGAGTTGACATTACGTTGCATTGTGTCAGCAAGAGCAGCATCTTCTTTATCACCGGTTGCACGTAGTCGAGCAATTTCAGTTTCTGCGCCTTTAGCCGCAGCTAATGTCCCTAATGCTTCTTTCCTTTCTTGGTCGGTAGCATCAGATCGCAATCCATTAGACACGCTCTCAACCAAATCAGAATGTTGAGTTTTAGAATCCTGACCAGTAATTTTTGCTGCAATATCATTACTCACACCTTCATTAGCGGCCAACCTTTTAGTTGCTTGCTCCTGCTTAGTTCCATACATAAGTTCATTCGCACTTTTTGCAAAACTCCCAACGCTTGGTGCCGCAGCTCCTACAACTTGACCTGCTTGTACATTGCCATCCGTTAGAGGCTGAACAAGTTTTGGCACCTCTTTTTGGGCAGCACCTGTTCTGTCATCAGCCTTCTTAAGAACTTGGTCTGCTTCGTCTTTCTTAGTTGGATCAGCTGCAACCGTTTTCTGAACCGCATTCTTATTTTCTTCATGGGTCTGAGATGGGGTTGTTGTTGCAATTACGGCCTGCTGACTTGCAACTGCAGCGACCGCACCAGCGCGACCTTGTTGATTAGCAGCCACGACAGATCGTTGAGTTGGACCGCCAGCTTCTTTTGCCGTTTGGGGGGCTTTTGTTGTTAACGGTGCTTCTGCAGCTGCCCCAATTGATCTAATATCATTTGCCGCTGCCGCCCATTGTTTTACACCGCCGCCGACATTTTCATTTAACGTATCAAGGTAATTGGCGCCAGCTTGGTAACGCTGGCTACCACTATTCTTCATGATGTCTTTCATAGCTGCATCCGCATAACGACCTGTCGCAGCCATTCTTGCCTGTAGAGATTTATCGCTACCAACATCATTCTTAATAGCCTTGTCATATTCTGCAGCATATTGGTCTGTTGTCTTGAACTGACTAGCCATACCTTTTAGCGAAGCGCCATCATTTGTGTTTGAGAAGGCTTTAAGAGCTTTCATATCCCCATTTAAGCCTGGCTCGTAGCCTCCTTGCTTCTTAAAGTCATCAAATTTTTGGCGTTGCTCTGAATCCATTGAACCTAATGCTGTTTTTTGTGCTACACCAGCTAGCAATGAACCATCTGCGAATTTTTCATCATTCGTATTATTTGATGCAGTTGAGGTAACACCTGCTAAGTTATAACTAATACCAGACGACATTCCTGCTATAGCAGCTTGAACGCGTGATTCCTGCTCCACTTGTTTCTGAGCTGATGTCCATGCTTTACTTGCTTCAACAGCTTGTGAACCAGACTCGCCAAAGCCAGCATTTTGCCCAGTAGAGCGTGAAGTCGATAAGGTTTCAGCTTTAGACAGCATCGCGCTACCACTTTCAGTATTGGCAAAGTTCCAGTTGTCACCTGACTGAGTAGTTTTCGAAGCTACATTACTAATTGCTGAGTCTAGTTTAGACTTGGCATCAATACCCATTTCACCTTTGACTGCTGCACCAAATTTTGCACTTACCGCACCATCCTTACCAAACCCAAGAGCTGCTGCAGCCTCAGCTTGTGCTTTAACACCCATACCACCTGACAATGCCAAACCGAGAGTTTTAGCGTCTTGCGCTGTGAACTGACCTGTCTTCATTAAAGTGTTAGCGTAAGAGTTGGCTCGAGCAATACCTTCATTCTTGGTTGCGGCTTCTGTTTGAGCTGCCGTTGCATTTTCACCGCCAACTGTCATGTTATTGAACATTGTCTGGTGAGCATTATTTAGTTTAGTGCCCTCAGAAGACATTAGTTCTTGAGCTCGTGCTAATGACTCAGTAGAAGTACTATTCAAATCTGTTTTCGTATTGTTTTGAGCCATACCTATTGGGGCAGAATTTGAACCATTATATGAACTAACAACACTCCCTGTACTGGAATCATAGGTTTGACTGTTGTGACCAACTGAAACCTTACCTGAATCAGCCGAACCTACAGCTTTTGGAGTTGCTACTGAGCCTTCGCTACCACCGCCTTTAGATGCACTGTTAGATAAGTTGATTGCGGTATGAACCGAACCGTATAGAAGCATTAAACTCAATGCAGGTACCATTGTTTGTAATGTGGCACCCATTGCTATGAATGACTCTAGTTCAGTAAAACTTGTGTTATAACCTGCCCACGAGAATGCATCGTAACTAGTTGAGTTAAACGATGCATTATTCATTGCATTCTGCAGGTACATATTCACTCCTACCTGCAAAATTGGCCAAGTATTAACCCAAATCAACAGAAAGAAATACTTGATGACCATTCCCATACCTTTTTCGCCAAAAGCGACTACAAAAGGCATAATAGGGCCAATCAGAAATACAAATGCTTCTATGTACGTGATAAGCGGGATCGCCATTTCTGACCATAAGGAATACTGAACGGCAGACGAAACCCTGCGTTGGTCTATTGCTTGGAATTCAGCCTGGCTCGCCATTAATTCAGCTTCGCTTGCCCAAGGACTGCCTGCTTTAGCCTTTTTCCAATGGTACTGAAGAATTTGGTTAACTTTGATTTTCCATGCATCAATGTTTACATCAGATAGCATGCTTTGACCTTCATTTAACTGCACCTCGTCTGCAGTACCTCTCATTGAGGCAGTATGTTCAGCAACATACTTCCAATCCGTTCCAATCGCAGAAGTCAACTTAGTATAAGCATCTCCACAACCCATTATTTTCCAGCCTTGACCGGCATCAACGTTAACTTCGGTAGTCCATCCATTATAAGTAACTTTCATTGCATCCCATGAGAATGGGTAAGTCGACATCGCTTGTTCGTTAATTTCTTGTGAACCATTTTTCAAATAAAGGTCTTTTAGCACGCAATTTTTCATATAACCTTGAACTGATTCAGAAAGGTCAGTTGCTGTACTACCCGAAGCTATAACAGCAGTAGCACTGTATGCTTGATTAGCCTTAAATTCATCGATGTCGCCTGTGAATCGCATTTTCATCAATTCACGTAATGGCTCTAAGCCGTTACCAGCCACTGGGACTGAACTTGGTTCATCGCTGTCAACTCCTATCATTGCACGATAACTACCGGTTGCCGCGCTTCCGGGTACATAAGTTGTGTGGTAGAACTCTCGCAAACTATTGGCCATCGTATATCCGAACGTAGTTGCAAGTGTTCCACCTAGTGCAATACCAACTGGAATATCAGGCATTGCATCAGCACCACCATCGGCATGAATGAGCGTGACAGGTACGGATTTTCCGAAAAGGATCAGAACTAGGAAGAAACCGATAAAAAACTGCTTGAATTCGATTTTTCCAGGGTTCCAAATACCGTTCCAAAAAACAGAAAGTAATCCGAGCATCAAACCAATTTTTGCAATCGAAATAGCGCCTTGCTCGAAAGCATGGGATAACCCAAGAAGCGCAAGTCGCATGAAGCTAGGGTCACCCATAGAATAAATTACAAAACCTGACATCCCTACACTCCACTCGCTGCCATTGCTTTAACTGCCTCAGCTAAAGTTTTATAAGTATTCATTAGATCATTAGCTGATTTTATTTCATCGCGTTTTTTCGTCTGGATGTCATCAATCTGAGATTGGAATTCGATCATCCTTCCTTTCAAGAAATCTATTAAGTTCTGGGTTGCTTTAGCGTCAGAAGTAGCACTCAATTCCGCTTTTTTGAGGATTTCTTGTAATTGGTACATCAAATCTTGTAACGACTTTTCCGCTACACGATAAGCTACTAGATTGGCTATCGCTTCTTGAGCACCATCATCTTTACCCGTCATAAATAACCATGTCATCATCGGAACATCAGCATTTTCTACAAACTTCTGCTGCTCACTTGTCAGGTTTTGTTTGGTTAGAATGCGTTTACGGATGCCTACTTCTGAACCGTCACCGTTTAACAGTTTAAGAGCTCTTGGATAAATCCCTTCCCACTCTACTTTTGCTGCTGAACCTGATTTAATTTTCGTACAAGGGAGACGGTTATCGATTTTAGTTTCACTAGTATCACATCTAAGTAATTCAATCTTTTCACCTTCTTTGTTATAAAGAAGGTCCTCTGCAGAAACTGTTTTTGCGTATGGAGTGGTTTCAAGTTCATCACCATCACCAACGGTAATGACCTTTGTACCAATTAACGACATAATCAGTTCTTGAATATCGTCTTTTTCCCAGCCTGTAGCAAAACTCCATTGATCAACTTTTGCAGCACCCAGTGCATCCCAAACGATATTCCCTTTAAGGCCTGGTACTTTGACAGATTTAGCGTCTCCATCTTCTGAACGTTCAGAGAAAAAGTCACCCCAACTACTCATGGCGTCAACTTTTGTTTCAGCATATGAACCTAATCGTTCTTGCCAACCATCTTTGTTTACAGTATCAGTAAGAGACTTTGCCAAACCTTGGCCAACTTTCGCTTCACTCAATGCATCCACAGTATCCTGACAACTCATACTTACTAAGTCATTAAAGTCATCAAGCTTATCTTGAATCCAAGCCATACCTTGAGCACATGATGGACATATGGATTCAACTGCCAAGTTAAATGCATAGACAGCCGCACCAGCAGCTATCGAACGGCCCATTTGAACAAGTTCCTCCTTCTTGATCAGCGATATTGAACCCGCAAAAAAATCAATTCCACCACACCCGGCATTCATGCTAGGCGCTTGAAAATTAATAACTTTTGGCTGATACATAGAAAATCTAGCACTAAACGTACCGAAGGCTACACCGTTGCGTTTCTGTGATTCATACACTTGAGAACCGGTTGCAGTGGTCATCATCCCGAATATTTCTTTTAAGGGGTCACCAGCCAAGGTTTGGCTAGGCATTAGCATAGAAAAGCTTAATGCTGTCGATGCTAATAACAGTCTTTTCTTACTATTCATCACGGTGTCACGTCCTGATTAATATTCTGGATGTCCTTCGTTTGGTCATATTGCTTTTGGAATTTGGCGCGTAGCTTGTTCGCTAGGTAATCTGGGTCACTGAACACTTTGTCTGGGTCGACTGTTAACTGGCTCTTAGTTGCGTCATCCAAGAGGATTTCACGAACGTCTTGTGTCGCATCATATTGTTCGCCGGTAATCCACCCTTCTTTGCTTGCTAACATGATGGTTCGACGCATCAATTCATCTGGCGCGGTAAGTCCAACGGCCAAGTTATGGAATTCACTGCCATCTTTCGTAACGAGGTAAATTGTGGGTGTAACCATGACCTGGAGTTTCTGTTTTAATGTGCCTGGGTCAGTTACGTAATCTGGAAATTCGTTATTAGGCAGCGGTCGGCCGTCAAGTGAGATCGCAAGTATGTCTATACCTGTTTCCATCTGCAGACGTTTGAGCATAGGTGCTTCTTTCATGCAGTAAGTACATGTAGAAGAGAAGAAAAAGAAGAACCCGACCTTATCTGCTAACTGTTTGATCAAATCACTTCGATTTTGTTTAGCCGCAATTTTTTGGTCTACTAGGGCAACTTGGTTCTCTGGTCGACGCAAAGTTTCATCCAAAGGCACTTCAAACTTTGATACTTGTTGTGCGACAGAGGCAAATTTCGAACTTTTATCCATCATGATTCGCTGGGCATAGAAATACCGCCTAACGTTTTCATAGGTTGGATTATCGATCGCTGAATCGCGTAATTTAGGTAAGTTCTCTCTAAGCCATGCAACATTGACAACTACTTCGTTGTTTTCAGTTGCTTCTTTCTTTGGCTTAGCTTCTTGTTTTGTTTCAGGTGCTTTTACTGGTTCTTTCTTAGGTTCTACCTTTATTTCTTGCTCAGGTTCCGGTTCAGGCTCATACCAAAACCAACCTTCACTTTTACGGTTATAGAAGGAGTCAGATGTATCGCTATTAGCAAATGCATTCGACGTATAAGCCGTCGTCAGGCAGACAGCCACAGCCAAAGATAAGATATGTTTTTTCATGCAATGAATATTGCAGGATTGGAATAGATTGCGTGTCGATTAAGTGGGTCTTAGTAGGCACACTTAATCGATATGATTTTGATAGCGTGGTAGCGCTAAAAGCGCTGGGTAGGAATAGGTATATTACTGAGGGTAAGTCGTAGAGTTAGCTTTCTTTTCAGCCATATCAAGCATAGCTTTTTGAGCGATAAAATATTTTCTAACGTTTGCTTCCGTTGGATCATCTATAGCTCTTTCACGAAGGATTGGTAGGTTATCTTTAAACCAAGCTTCTGTAAAAACAGATGGCAGTTCTAGATCGCTTGGAGAATCAACCGTTATCTGTTGTTCAGTTTCAATTGTAGAACATGAACATAGTGCAATTGCCAACAGGATTGGAGTTGTAAATTTGTTAATCATATTTACCAATGGGATTATTTAAAAGAATTACTGATGACTAACGCTTACCTTTACTATACAAGGTAGAGTCCTTTTCACAGAACGGGCATAGATTGTAGTTTCTTTCTGAGTGAAAGATATAATCTATCCCACATTTGTTGCAGACTTTTCTTGTGAAAGTACCATCCTTCAAGTACTCGAAAATATGATAAATTCTATTAATATCCATATACTGATTGTTATACACAACCAAATATGTACGCGCTAAAGACAGCAATTCAGTTGGCGTAGGTGGACGATGAAAGTCTGAATTATCAGGTACTGCATTGCAGTAATTACGATATACAATGTTTGCATGAACTCGGTGAACAACATGAGTAGTCATCCATCCAGAACCCTTACGAAACTTCCCTAGCTCTTTGTTAATCGATTTCTCTAGTCGTTTATCAACAACAAAGAATTTTTTCAGTACACGAGTATTAGCACCGAGTCTTGCCATTTGGTAAGAGAGTTGCTGTTTTTCGTAATAAATATCTGGTTCCCAACTTTGGGTTCTACGCTTCGATGCAGCACTACTCACAAACTACCCTCTCGCCTTTTTCAACGGAGTGGTAGTCAAACCAGAAGTATTAACGGGTCCACTATAAGCGTTGATGTGTGCAGCCGTGTTGTGAAACTCGTCAGTATTAGATTCTAACGAATCAAGAAGAGCTGTCATTGGACTTGCGCCGCGTAAAGTATCCTGGCCTTTAATCGTCAAGATTGGAGGGCAAGAATGTAAAGCGACCTGCAGATCATATGTTGACGTTTCTGCTAATCTACGTGCTTCTGCCGTGGAAATCTTAAACAATGCTGCCACACTGATAGGGTCAACACGCGCTAAATCTCGCATTGACATGATATATGCGGTCTGTGAATCCTGAATCGAGCGATAACTGTTATTGTCTAGTATTCCAATTTCCATTGAACGGCAGCCTTTAAAACGCAAATCATTAAACATGTAGTAGTATGATATGTCTGTTTGCTCGTTCGTTCAACAATTTTCCCTGTTGGTTATATACAATGAGTATTGAAAGGGTTAGCCGTATCCTAAATTACGTGGTGTTTCGTGAATTTTATTAAGCGCAGGATCTGTTTCTATCCAATTAACATCTGATTGATCTGCGAAAATATAATCGTCATGAAGCTTATCGATCCTTGCATAATTCCCTATTTCCCGGCGATTTGCATAGGTAACAACCTCACAAGAATTTTGCTCAGATGGCAATCTCTCCGTATTTGTAGAACGAACAGTGTTCGCAGTAGGTACACGCTTAGCGACCTCTGCTTCGACCGACTTCTTATGAGAATTTCTCTTACGCATTTGATATACATTGGTAGTTTTCCCTGCTGGTAACAATACTGGTATTGAACCACCACGAGGCAATGTGATTTTGTCTACAAATCGTAATACACCGTGTTCTAATAGCATTTGAGTATACTTTTTAGCTGTATTTCGGTTGCCTATACCACACCAATAGCACGCAAAGGTTAAGCTGAATGCAGTTGGGTCATCAATCTGATCGATGAAAGCTCGTTTACATTGTAATAGCTCTTTAAAACCAACATACAATCTTTCAGCTGACTTAGCATCAGTTGGCAACTCAGGTAAATCTGTAACTGGTTGAGGGATAATCAGCCCTGAATCTATCAATAATCGAGTTAACCAAGCTTTGTGCATACCAGATTTAAACTCTGTCTGAGGTATCCGACGACCACACTTCATCATTGCAAAGATATGCGCCAAATCGAACTTAACAGGGCCTGAGCTTAAAGTGGTCTCATGAACTTCATTGAAAGCAAAATATACAAGCCTTGTTGTATCTGAAAGAAGGCCAAGGCTGCAACTTGGTTTTCTATCTTCTACACCCGGAATTACAGACGAAAATGATTTGGAATAGTTTGATTTGGAACCAATACCCTCTACCGGAAGACCCATATACTCTGCTGCGCGAAGCCATGTTCCCGGATGCGAGAGTAATTCATCGAACTGCTCCTTAGTAAATGGCGCCTTAAGAGCTGGTGGTACTACAAAACCATTTGCAGAGCCATTACTAGAGGCTTTTCCGAACTGGCAAGGTAATCTATCTTTCGAACATTCACTTACTGAACTTAAGGAAACGTATCCTCTGTTCACTTTCTTTTTAGTTTTTATTTTAGGTTCTTTAATTGCTATATCTTTACCGTCATTGAATGTAGAGAATACAAAGTCATTTAGTACATTTACTGATGGTAGGTAGAAAAGCCTATTAGCATTAGTACAAGTTTGATCAATTTCAATGTTAAAGCGTTTAGCTGTTTCAACGTATACCTTATGAAAATCTTCTGGTTGTATTGGATTTGATGGAAATAGGATTACCCTCCATCTTGGTGCTTCATAGGTAGCACTGTATGTTGAATGGATTATATGAGCATATCCTTCAAGCTTACTTTCGAGTTGGCTTAAAGTGTAAGTGGTTGTTTTACAATCTACATCATAAACGAGAAGTGAAAGTTGTCTCACTTCTTCTATCGCTTTAGTTTTTGGTGAGTTAAATGTTCCTGGAATGTATGCAGGAACAGATTTATCTGTAGCTTTTTGGTGATGGGTTAAGATCTCCACAAGTTGAGCTTTAGTTAATGCCAACTCTTCTGTATGTAGATCGCGTTCGTCATCAACAAATGTTAATGGGTATGTTTTCTCTATAGCCTTTAAAAAGGCGTGTTTAGTCCCTGCCATAAGACACTCTTTTTGAGTGCATCCATAGTTGGGGACATTGACCTAATTATGATAGCTAGTATAATTAGGGGTGAAGGGCGTCCTCCAAACTTAATTGGATGCTTGAAGGATAGAGATTGCAGTCTTTATCCATCACAATATTTAATGTTGTAATGAAGCTGTTAGCCTTGCAGGGCTTTCAGCTTTTTTTTTACCATCGTTATGGTTTCAGTTGTAGAAACACATAATTGCAGTTATGTTTTTGAATCTACGAACTTATTAGATTTTAAGTTGATCTTGTCAATAGATCAACGATCTACTGATCATAATGGATCGTGCTGTAACCTATTGTTTATACGATAGATTTAATGAAAACGGCTAGATCTCCCCATATTTCCTTGATCAATTATCAAACTTTCAATACCGATCCGAACTTTCAGTACCGTTTTGAACTTTCAATACCGTTTTTGATCGTTTTTTTGTTATTTTCAAGTTTTCACGTTTACTCTTTTTTCATGAATGCGCGTAATTTTTAGCCATAAAAGGATGCTTGATTTTTTAATGTTTTAATAAGTTGTTGATTAAAAAGAAAAATTCTTTTCTAAAGACTATTTATTAAAATCATCTTTCCCGATTTAGGTTCAATTTATTTATTTTAATTCACTTTATTGGCCTTTAAATGCGTAGTGAATCCGTAAAATTTTTAAAAGTATGGAATCGTACTGGGCTGATATTGTAGTGATTTAGATCTCATTCTGAAATCTGTTGATTTATATACACTAATTATCAGATTCCCCTCCCCTATCCTATTATTGTTATGGTTTAGAGTTTTTATCCCTAGAAACAGTATTCGATAATACTTTTTGTACCGTTGATGCTCTCTAAAAGTTTCGCTGGTAAGTGACGACGTAACATTTGATTTTTATTACAAAACACTACCGTTTCTTCGCTCTAATAATTAGTAATTTTATTGTTTTCATAAAAAAGGTTGGCATTAAGGCCAACCTCGTTTATCTATTATTATGAATCGTTTAAAGGTACAGATTTTTCAGTATTAATGATGAAGTATCTATTTCTGGCAGTAACACGAACTGGCCATCTTCAAGTGACACCCTTATTCCACTTATGCAAGATGTCTCTTTCAATGCTATCCCCTGATTGTTATAGATGGGTTCGTACTCTACATCGATAACTTCAACTTCTCTATCAAGACTCTGGTCATACTCTTTTACTGACGCTTTAATCGCATGATTTTTTAGTATCTCGCTAAAGCTTTTCTTAAATTCCGTGATTGATAATTGTGGTGCTGTTCGGTCTTTAAGTTCCAGCCAATCTATTATTGCCATGCCTTTTTCACTGAAATAGTTTGATGTCCATAAATTAAATCCAAACACCAGACTATTCGATGTGGTTAGTGCATTTGAATACACTCGGGTCAATTCATGTATTGCCTCGGTGTTTCCGTCTATTTGTCTTTTTATTTGAGCAATAGTTTCTGGTGGGAATTGTAATTGCAGCACAATTGATCCTGGTGCTTCACTGGACTCTCCTTCGACTCTTAATGTCAGCATGTTTAGGTGCAAAGCAGAGTTGCTTGTCATCCCATATCGATGAAGAAACCATTTTGGTAGCTGTCGAATATGGAATGTTGTACCAGACAACCTCCTTATTGCTGTTAGTGCTGAGTTTTTATGGCCTCCGGTCTTGGGTAGCCTCAATGAGTTCAAAATTGCATTTAGAGGTATATTATAGGTTTCTGTAACTAACTCATCATTTTTAATTCTTTCTTTAATTATGTTTTCAAGGACAGTTATTGTTCCTATGTAGTATTTTAAATCGAATAGTAACGCTATTCTTTCACCCTTACCGGAACGTGTTTCTACAGCAACTCGCTCTGGTCCCCACAAAACATGTGATTCAATTTTAGTTGCATTTCCCTTGCGGTTAAAACGTAAAGCACCAAATAGTACAGTTGTTATTAGGTCGCAAAATGCTATATCTGTCAGCTCATGTTGGTTTATTAAATCTACATCTTCAATTTGTACTATTGGACGCGTGTCATTCTGTTTACTGTCTTCTTCTACCAATTTCTCGAATACAGCTGATAAGTTCGGTTGCTTAAATACGTAAAGCATACCTCTACGTCTATTTATTGGATCAGTTGTACAGGTGACAGTTTCAACTACTCCTAACTTTTCTAATTCCTTTAGATAGCTTCTTATAGTATTGACTGATAAACCAAATGAGTCTGAAACCTTACTAAGAGATGTTATTGATTCTTTTGAGCGCTCGCAAATATCGAAAATGGCATTGACCATTTCTCTTTTTTTAGGAGCTACACCTACCGAGGGTAGGAAGCGGTTTACTTTTAGCTGGAGCTCAGCATCTTCAAATTTCACTAGTGGAGCGCTTAAACCTTCTTCTTCATGAAGATGTATAAGGTCCAATGCGTCTGTTTTATTTGTTGCCATTTGATAGCTCTCTATTGCTTTGTTGTATAGGTGGCTATACAGGTTTTTGATAACCACAGTACACCGAAATCGTTATTTGACGTTAGGATTACCCTAAATGTCTCCCACGTGGGAGACTTTAGCAAAACGCACTATTTATCTATATCTATCAATAGGTTAGGTGCTATTTTAATTTTTAAAAAATTAACGCTGAGCAGTACTGCCACACTCGTTTCAGAGTGAAATGTCTCCCACGTGGGAGACTTTGGCAAAACTCGATATTTACCTATATCTATCAATAGGTTAGGTGCTATTTTAATTTTTTAAAAATTAACTCTGACCAGTACTGCCACACTCGTTTCAGAGTGAAATGTCTCCCACGTGGGAGACTTTGGCAGAACGCGCTATTTATCTATATCTATCAATAGGTTAGGTTCTATTTTAATTTTTAAAAAATTA
>NZ_LHPI01000028.1 GCF_001274785.1 Vibrio hepatarius | reverse complement strand
AGTACTGCCACACTCGTTTCAGAGTGAATTGTCTCCCACGTGGGAGACTTTGGCAAAACGCGCTATTTACCTATATCTATCAATAGGTTAAGTGAGAAATTAATTTTTAAAAAATTAACTCTGACCAGTACTGCCATGCTCGTTTCAGAGTGAAATGTCTCCCACGTGGGAGACTTTGGCAAAACGCGCTATTTACCTATATCTATCAATAGGTTAGGTGCTATTTTAATTTTTAAAAAATAAACTCTGAGCAGTACTGCCACACTCGTTTCAGAGTGAAATGTCTCCCACGTGGGAGACTTTGGCAAAACGCGCTATTTACCTATATCTATCAATAGGTTAAGTGAGAAATTAATTTTTAAAAAATTAACTCTGAGCACTACTGCCATGCTCGCTTTAGA
>NZ_LHPI01000027.1 GCF_001274785.1 Vibrio hepatarius | reverse complement strand
GGGAAAATCCCTAGAACCCCCTATAGGCGCAGCCGTAGATGCGCTTTTCTCTTTCAGGGCGAGACAAGTTAAAGACTTCTTCTCCTTCCTCCAGACACTGCTGGTAGATCACTGAGTCTTGCTGTTTGTCTTTCACCGCTTTTCGCATCATTACCTGGCATTTATCATGTTCGGGTTCGGCAATACAGTTAATTCGACCGACTAAGGTTTGGGATTGCTTAATTAAGATGTCGCATTGACTCCGTAGTCGCGTGGGGATGTCAGGGTTGCCACACCAAAGCGAGTAGAAGGCAGGCGTTAAATCGAAGGTATTCTTTGATGGCCCTCCACCTCGATAGGGCGTGATCAGACATTCCTTTGCCTTATCATCGAAGCAAATCCGACAATCGGTATTGGGCGCACAGCGTTGGGGCATTGCCGATGTCGAGTTTGGTGAATGTGCAAACTTAGTCCCATTCAAAGTTTGATGAAAGACAACGTGCGCATCGCAGTTATTAGGGCATGAGAGCCCATCGTCATAAATGGTCAACTTTGGCGCGGCATAGCCAGCCATCGACATCAGTATTCCTGAGGTGACTAGTAGTTTTTTTAGCATTCCCAATCCGTCCCTGACTTTGAAAATCATGACTTAGTTTAGACCAGCATGTGTCTTTTACGAGTACGAGAGCGCGTTGACGTCCTAAGGTATTAAGTGAGCGGAGTGAAAAACGGGGCTTATTGATTAGCCCCGATATCTTATATTATCTACACTCCCAGCGGTCCAATACGATTATAGTATGGTCATAATTCACGCCCACGAAAGCAATTCTATCCCCAATTACACAACTGGAAGGAATTTTAGGAATTTCAGCGTAGAAACAACGACTCGTACCATTTATTGTCTCACATCTGTTGTGCTGCAAGTTTTTCGAACTCCATTGAAGAAATTCCAATGCTCCATTCATAACTTGCTGAGATACACGTCCTTCTACTCTAGGAAATCTAGCATATGTACCTAAAACTCTTTTAGTACCTATTGCTCCTTGCGATTGTGAAGAGTCAATTACGCGATTCTCTGGCCTCGTTGTGACAATGGTTGAACCATCATTATAAGTCCACGTTCTAACTTGTATTTGCTTACAGCTGCGAGTTTGTGTGAATCTTGTACCACTAGATACTGCACCCGTACTTGGCGACCAACCACTGCAGCTGTACACACCACCTGAATTAGCCCAAGCTGACACAGTAACTGAGATTGTTCTAGTTTCATTAACTGTCACGATTCGAGAGTTGTTCTGCAGCTCCCCAACGCTTCTGATTTCACCCGTTACTGCGTTTTTCTGTTGCTTCTGTTCAGTTCGTGTTTGATTTTGTTTGTAGCTGCGTGACTGAGAAAAGTCGGTTGTTTGATTAACAATCGCTGGATCCCACGATGTATATGAATGTGGAGTATCAACGTTAGTCCATTCTCCAAATTCGGAAGCAGTACTCAACCAAGGATTCTTAGTACCAGGAACCGTTCGGTATTTGATGTCATCGATACTTTGTACTTGAGGGTGAGTGCCGATCACTTCGCTTCCAACTTTATAAGTCCACGTTCTGGATTGATCTTGTTGGCAGGTATACGTTTGGTCGACGGTCAACCCTTCGTAGGTTTCTGATGCAGGCGGTACCCATTCGCCACAGTCATGCAGGTCACCAGTATTCACATACGCGTCAACCAATGCTTTGACATCCCTTGATTCGGTATTTGGGCGATAATCGTATTCAGTTACAGGGTCACCGTGATTACGGATCTCCCCGACGTTTGTGTCTTTGTCGCGGTCTTGTCGTTCACGGGTATACACGTCTTTGTATTGACGGGTTTGAGTGAAGTCGGTCATCTGTTGGGCTAGGGGAGGAAGCCAGTCCTCGTAATCCACATTCTGGCCAGAGTCGACCCAAGGTGTATAAGTTGGGTCAAAGACTTCCCAAAATCGGTCATCGATCGAATAAAGGCTAGGGATATAGACCTCGTATTCAACTTTGCCTATATCCTGCTTTCGAACTGGAGCCACTTCAAAACTCAATACACCGTTTTCAAGGGTTTTGGTCATGGAAATAGTGGCGCCAGGCTTAATGACTTTTGAATCCGCTTTAATTGAAAATGGAGAGTCGTCGGAAAGTCTTATCTCAAAATCATGTGCGCCGGTTGCAATGTTCTCTTGAGAAGTTCTCAGTACGTCGGATTTGAAATAACCTACAGGCTTACCATTGTTGTCTCTCAGATATTGATCAGCCGGTAAGGTTACAGAACCCTTGTCAGCCGAAAAAGAGGGAATAGGTAAGATACAGGCGAGGGGTAGGACATAGCAGGAAAAATTTGAAAGCCTCATTATCATCACTTTTGTTGTCACTGATAATAACGAGGTTACTGATGTTCAACTTGTTGCGTGGCTATTATAGTGTTCGATTTGGGCCCTAAAAATGATTTTTAGTAGAGCCCGAAACTTGCGTTAGCATCATCCCACGCTTCATTGTCATCAAAGTACTCTTGAAGAGTCTGAACAGATTTATGGCCAGTCATCTGCATCACTTTATTCATTGTCTTACCTGCGGTGACCGCCGATTCAACGAAACCGCGCCGGCCACTATGCCCTCCATAAAGACCGATTAACCCGGCTTGTTCGCAGCGCTCCTTTACCATTTTATTTATCGCATCACCGGTAAGTGGAATAGAAAGCATCTTGCGGTTTCTGTTAGCACGTCTAAAGATGAACCCATCTTTGATTTCTGCAGCCATCAAGTAATCTGATAGGAAAGACACTGGGCACATTTCCCCTTTGCTACCAGCCAGAATGATTTTGACCATGCCGTTTTGTTTACGCTTAACCTTATCCAGTTTTATCTTTAGTCCTTTGCCCGGGAACAGTTTTACGTTCGCATATTGGAGTTGAACGATTTCGGAACGACGAAATGCACCAGCATAAAGGAGCATCAAAATTGCCCGATCTCTGAGGTCTACTTGGTCTGTAAGATCCATCTGTGAGAAAATAAGACGTAAGTCATCAGTGTAGATGCCTTTAACCTTCCTTTTTTCTGTTCCAAGCTCTGCAGCAACACCCTTCATTATGTCACTCAAGTATTGAAGTTCAGTTTCGTTAAACGAGCGACCGTAATAACGCTTCAACGCGAATTTAACACCGTTTAATCGACGGTAAATAGTGGAGTAGGCAAGCGGTGCACCCGATGTCAAATAACCAAGGCGTGCAGATTTATCCGTCCAGACCCATCGATTTAATTTTCCGACTGTCTGATCTGTGAGGAAGTTGATTATTTCCGCTGTACTTGCACTACCCGGATTTATTCCCTGAACTTCACACCAAGCACAGAATACGCGGCCATCAGATATGTACGCATCGAGAGTCGATTTAGAAAAGCTCTTTTGGAGTAGTCTTTTTGCGTCATCCGATAAGTCAGAAGCTATTTCAGCCTGAGTTGAAAGACCAGTATGAACAAGTGGGTCTAAATAAGGCTTTTCGTACTCAACTATCTGTTTATTTGTCATTTTTTCAGTTACTTGTTATGTATCGGCATTTATCAAGCTATCACGCTTCTACAATCGCGCCAGAAGCCAACCTACTGTATATAATACCAGTATCTTATACCAGATTTTCTTTTCTTTGAAGCTGCCTTATAACCGATTGAAAAATGAACATTTTGAGTAATTAGTGGCAAACTGGACGTGTAGGGCAAACAGAGAGCTTGAAATCGACCTAAACTCAGACCAAAATAACTGTATATATAACCAGTATTAGAGTTTATGAAACTTATACCATTAAAGCCTCACGCTGGCATTGTGGGTTTCGAGTCCTACGCAGATGAACACAAGATGCTTGACTTATCTCTTGATGATTTCGTAGAGAGGCCAAGCAGTTCTTTCTTAGCCATAATCAACGGTAACTCGATGGAAGGTGTTGGCCTATTCGATGGTGACCCTGTACTTGTCGATCGGTCTTTAGATGCCAAGACTGGTGACATTGTTGTGGCTGTACTTAATGGCGAGCTCACTGTGAAGATCATCGACATCGAAAACAGGCTTTTGATTTCAGCCAGTCCACAATACAGGCCGGTTGTAATTGATGAGCTTGATGAGTTCACGGTCGAAGGCGTGTGTAGTTTTTCACTTCGAATGTTCAGACCATCCCATCTACTGGCCAGATAACATGTATTGCTTAGCCGACGCATCCGCATTTTATGCAAGTTGCCACCAAGTTTTTGAAGTTTCGTGGCGAAAAAAACCAGTGATTGTCCTGTCAAATGAAAACGGGATCATCGTTGCGGCAAACAAGCAGGCTTTATCACTGGGCATTCCTAAATTTTCAGCCTACTTCAAAGTTAAAGCTCTTTGTGATCATTACGGTGTAGTTGTATGTACGTCAAACTTCCCCCTTTATGCAGACATAAGCGGAAAAATGATGACAGTAATGAGTAGTTTCGCTCCTTCCAGCTACGTGTATTCCATTGACGAGCAGTTTCAGGATTACGCGGGGTGTGAATCGACAATCCCCGATTTCTATGAGCATGGTATGAAAATACGCCGCGCAGTATGGAAGCAGGTACGAATACCGGTTTGTTGTGGGTTTTCCCACACACTCACTCTCGCAAAGACGGCCAGTTTTGCATCCAAACGGTTGCCAGGTTTTCGCGGTGTTTGCGTACTCGATACTAAGACAGAAATCGATAAGGTTCTGGCCCAAATGAAAGTTGATAAAGTGTGGGGTATCGGCTCACGCTTGGCCAAGAGGCTTCAATTTATGGGAGTTGAAACCGGACTGCAACTTTCTCGGTTAGACCCACAAAAAGCCCGGAGAGAATTCAGCATTGAGATGGAAAGAATAGTCCGGGAACTGAATGGTCAGCGATGCAAGAATTGGGATGATGTGAGGGCGCCGAAGAAAGAAATTTTCTCGACTAGAAGTACAAGTGACCGGTTGGTTACACTGGAGGCTCTTACACAGGAAATTTGCGAGCACGCGGCCATAGCATCACGTAAGGCGCGTGATCAGAAATCACTTTGTCGAGTGATGATTTGCTTTGCCGGCAATTCACCTTATGACGATCGGCCTGTTAACTATAAAGCAATTCACCAGTTCGCTTATCCAACGTCAGATGTCGATCAAATTACAAAAATTGCCGCTCAGATGGCTGCGGAAATGTTTAAAGAGGGCATCAAATTTTACCGAGCGGGAGTTGGGCTTATCGACCTTGTTGATGGCCAACATGCACAAGAGGATTTGTTCAACCCGGAACCAAACCGACCGGAGCTGATGTCCGTTTTTGATGGACTAAATCAAAAGTATGGCAAAAACACAGTTTTTCTTGCTGCGCAGGGTATACCGAGAAAATGGGAATGCGACACTGCAATGAAGACGCCGCATTACACGACCTCATGGCGCGACTTACCGAGACTAAAGTGCTGAGCCAAAACCTCTACCTAAACTGGTTTGATTCCTTTCTATAGTGACGAATCATTTCAGTTAAATTAGGGAAATCTGGACCAACATGCCTGGTAACACATGAATTACACAAGAGTCCCTTGCCATATTTTGCTGGAAATGTTCCACAACACACGCAAATTGACGAAGAGTTCTCAACTTGCATTCCACTCTTAGAACCGTGATCAGTTGTGCTTGAGTATTTGGCAGTTTCACTTAGGGATGACTGGTGTTCTATATCACTACAATTCCCCAAAGGTTGCTCAACTACGAGTTCTGGTTGTGGCCACCTGTGCATAACGACTAGACTTGCCCAACATTCAAGAAAGTAATCAAATACTTCATCGGAAGTATACAGTTTCAATTTATCGCCACTCGCAAATAACTTCCTTGCCAAAGAGTGGGTATCTACACGTAGGATAAAATCTACCGAATCAGGATACTTATTAATATCAAAACCTGTGTAGTTGGCAAAAGGGATCTCAATTGCAACCGTATGTCCTGATTGTTCGTCCTCTCCGTAAGCATCTAAACGGCAATCATGGACGATTTTATCGATATGCCAAACAATGTTACTGAATGGCCATTCATCCAAATCGAAGTCAGTAAGATGAACTGGTAATTGCTGTCGAAGTATCAACGAGACTGCAGTTATCGGAGAGAATTTACACTCACTCGAAATTGTTGAATCATTAGTTCTATGAGCGAAATGCCATTGATTAATCTCAGCCTGTCTTGCGGTAACAGGAGTGTTACAAGATATGCATCTGCAGTTACATTTAGTTCCCCGATCTGCTTCTTGAACACCAATAATTTGACCTGTTGTATTATTTCGCGCAAAAGGCATTAACACACTAAAACCTGACATATCACCCTCAAAAACTTAGCCTCAAAAGATTTCTACACTTCTACACAATTTTAATCCTTATGATGACGGTAGTGTTTTTACATCTACTTTCTCTGAGCCATCACCTTCACCAAACTCAACATTGAAATAGCATACTTTACATACCAACTCATCATCAAAGAAGGTTGAATAAGCATGGCAACAATCCGTAAGGCGAGAACCATCAACACGGCTGTAAAATTTGCCATTCATTTTAACTACGTTGTTTTGACCATTAGACATAATATGAGTCCGTTTTAAATAAATTAAACTTGGAACCACTATATAAAACTATTCGAAATCCGCAAATCCACTGATATTGCAAATAATTCAATAAAAGCATAAGACAGCTTGCACCAGTCAAAATTTGTTGTATAAAAGGTGAAAGAAATCCCCTCAAGTGGAATTAGACATTTGTAGCATGACCAAACCCTGTTTTATGTCTTTATTTCAATGTTAAATGAATAGGATACAAAAAGTGGAAATAGAGACTCTGTTAACTTATCTAACAAAAAATGGATGGAAAGAATCCACATCGTTCGCAGATCATTTCTCGAAAGAAAATACCAATGGATTTGTAGCTATCGATAAAGCAGCTAATGAAGCCTATATCATTGAGCAAGTAGGAGGTATTCCTTGGTCAAGGATTACGAATATTGAGCAATTTGAGCAGGATTTGGGACATTTACAGCTATAAGGTACATATACAAGAATCATGGTGCACCAACACCTTTTAAACACTAAAATGACCACAATAATTAGTAACACTAAACAGAGAGTTACTGTGAAAAGGGGTCCTAATCTTCTATATTTATTGACAGTTACACTATGTCTTGTTGCTGGATATTGGCTGGGTAAACAATCTTCGGTAGTTAGATATTTACCAGAAACCACTACAACTCAGAATCAAGCTCCGAGCCAAAATCTGTTAGACGCTTCATGTGCAAGAATGTACATCAACGATATGGAAAGTAGTGGGGATACGCGGGTACAAATACGTGCTGTACAAGGGGCATGGTTTGAGCTTAATTCATCAATTTTCTGCCATGTTGTAAGTAACAACTTTACTGATCACAATGGGTATATCAGACAGGAAAATAATGTTCAGACCTATTTTTCTATTAGGAAGGAATATGTGTCTAAGAGATTATCTGAATCCGAGTTCAAAAAACTTACTGATATACAAAGCTAGAGGAACACAAAATGCAATTTAACTCCTTTGACTGGAGAACAAAGCTAGGTATTGTGCTCACACTGTTACTTCTGTTGGCAAGTATTGTAAGTTTCATTTTTGTATGGACAGCTCGAACACCTACAGACGTTTTTAGCGCAATCGATATTTACATAACATACCGTTGGTTTGCTTTTTTCACCATAAGTACTCTCTCTATTGGTGGAGCAACTATAAGGTATCACCGCAAGTACTTATACCGCCTGTATAACTAGTTACTTGGAATGATTTAACATATTGCTTTATCTGATATAAATCCCATCAACTCGCAAGCCTCGTAGGTGTAATTAATCTTCGAGACAACGCAGCCTAAAGCTCGATCTCATTCAGATTTTCTGAACATGTTGTTCAAAAAGCTAATACCTCCTTAAATCCAAATGAACATATAATTGTAATACTTTAGTTTTTGAGATCGCAGTAAATACGGCAAATTAAAATGTCACTCAGCAATTCATTTCCCCAAAACTACAACCTATTAGCAATCATAATGCACTGGGTTTCAGCAATAGCCGTCATAGGAATGTTTATGATCGGTATCTGGATGGTTGACCTTAGTTATTACAGTTCTTGGTATAAGACAGCTCCAGAAGGACATAAAGCTGTAGGCATTATACTGGCATTAATAACCGTTGGCCGATTTGCTTGGAAACTACTTTCAGCATCTCCAGAAGCCGAAGGAACAGCACTTGAAAAAATGGCCTCAAAAATAGCACATCTAACTATGTACATTTTATTGGCAGCGCTATTTGTTTCCGGTTATTTGATATCAACATCTGATGGCCGCGGTATAGAAGTGTTTGGGCTATTCACTGTTCCAGGGGCAGGAGAGTTATTCGAACACCAATCTGACTTAGCTGGCAACGTACATATGCTTGTTGCATGGACACTGATTGGAGTTGTAGCTATCCACGCGACAGCTGCAGTGAAGCACCACGTAATTAACAAAGATCAAACCCTCAAAAAGATGTTAGGAAAAAATAAAACATGAAAAAGTCTCTTATCGCCGCAGGTCTATTTGTATCAATGGCAGCACCACTAGCAGCAAACGCAGCTGACTACAAAATCGATACTTCGGGTGCTCACGCATCAGTTAACTTTGCGGTAAGCCATCTTGGTTACAGTGTCATTCAAGGTCGATTCAACAATTTCGAAGGAACGTTCAGTTTCGATGAAAACAACATAGAATCATCAAAAGTAAAAGTAGTGGTTGATACTACAAGCTTGGACAGCAACCACGCAGAACGCGACAAGCACATTCGTAGCGCAGATTTCATAGACGCTGGAAAGTTCTCTACAGCGACATTCATTTCTACTAAAGTTGTCGACAAGAAAGACGGCAACATGGACGTGATTGGTAACCTTACATTACATGGAATTACACACCCGATCACAATCAATGCATCCGTGATAGGCGGTGGCGCAGATCCGTGGGGTGGTGAACGTCTAGGCCTTAAAGGTACAACGCGTCTTGAGTTGAAAGACTTTGGTATCAAGGAAATGGGCGCTACAACATACGCTGATATGACTCTGTACGTTGAAGGTATCAAACAGTAGTAACTGGAATAATTAACAAATAAGCCAACCGAAAGGTTGGTTTTTTTTGGGTTTAACATGGGATTCCTAAAATTCCACTGGGATGATAAAAGAATTGCTGTCAATTTTAGTAGTCTAATAAAACAGACAGACTTATAAATTTTATGCAGTTTCATTGTCATAGCGTTGCAATCAGTACGAGACGTCATCACTACGAGTCTTGATTATGTTAACTAAGAACTTGCAAATGCAAAGAATTACATTCTATTTGTTTGCAATACAATTACATTTATTCTATCAGTAATGATAGTTAGAATATTTTTGGTTATTAGAAAACGATATAGAAAGTAGATATGACAAGAGTAGTAATGACGTTTAGTAGGCAATGTTTAAATTGAATTCATTATATTGGCAAACTGAACGTCAGGGCGAATTGTAGGAAATATTAAATAAAACCAAAAAATATCTGGAGCCGACAAGTAGGATTATCGGCTCCAAGGTAGGTATTAAAACACTGCCCCAGCTCCCGTCCTATATAGGCTCAAGAAACTTAAGCATTGACTAACACCGACAACCTTACATGTCGGGTAGCAATAATTCAATCAATATTATTCTCCACGATAACGCGCCATTAGTTGTTCTGCTTTTTCATCGTATCCATCCATTTTTAAACAGCTTGCAAAAAACAAATAACTCTTAGGCTTGTTGAATTTATAAGCTGGAATGAAACCTAACAAAACCCCTGCGGTCATTGCTATGAAAAACAATCTATTAACCTGAAAATTGTCAATATAACCACTCAGAATAAAGGCAAAAATAGCTAATGAAGTTACCCACAACACAAGTGCCATTTTCCGACTATGCATAAAGGCAGTTACTATTGGCAATCCGCATGCAATACCACCAGCTATAGTTTGCCAATGCATTACCGAATTATAAGTAATAAAATTAAAAACGGTTGTTGCCAGAATAAAGCTGTACCCAAAGGTCAGCGGTCTAAACTTAAAAATATTCACTTTCCTAATCGCCTTGCTCTCGCTGTCTTTCATCGAATACACCGCGCCAAAATGCTTCTAGTTGTTTTTCTAAAGCATCAATATCGACAGTTCCATGCCCTTTTACCATGCCTGTAATCAACCGATCTTGATGTTTATTTTTAATGTCCAGCAGAACCTCTTCTGATTCTTCCTTCAAAATGTCTCGCACATCAAACCCCAACAAGAAAGCTGTTACCAATTCAACGTTCCAATCGAAATCTTGTGGAACATAACTTTCCCAAAGGCGATCTTGATGAATTAGTTGATACTTGTTCATCAAAAGAAAAAAATCACTCGCGTCCTTTGAATTTTCATTTCCGCGCTCTCCCCAGGCTATGAGTTTCATCAACGCAATGCCCGGCAAAGACGCAACATTGAATGTCAAACCATCAATAACAACCTTTATAGAAGATTCAAACGCCTCTTTGAAGCCAATTACGGACATGGTTTCTTCGTGTTTAGGTGGCCACTGTATGCGTCGTTCATCGTCTTCTAAGTCACCGAATGGAAGAATATCTACTGGATACCCCGATTTAGGCTCTCGTAAACGATGAACCAAATCAGTTTCTATCAAACCAGAACTTATTAATGAAGTCTTAATGTCTTCGAACTGGACCCAAGTGTTAACAAAGATTGCTGTATCAATATCTGCTGTAGCTCTACCAGGTGCGTGTCCAAAAATTCCATGCATAACGATGTCTCTTGCGGTTGCACCTGCAATAAAGTACGGGATGTCTAATGCATTAGTAACTTTAACAACATACGATAAAGCTTCTATAAACTCTTGGTTAAGGGAGTGTTTTGAGGTGTAAGTACTTGTCATTAATAATCTCCGCAACTTCCCTATTCCGGCCGTCTTGAGTTGCAAGCAACTCAGCAATGGTAAGTAATGCTCTACCCTTATCAGTTATCGTCAATCCATTCCCCCAAAAAGGGCGACAAACCTGTAATCGAGGCGCATTTGAATCTGATTTATTGAACTCATAACCATAAACTTGACTATTCGAATATAGAAAAAGCGATTGTGGATGAAGATAGTCTGTGAGCTCTGCTGCTGCAGTCTCACCACCCCAAATAGCACCGTCAGGTAACTCAATTGATTTCCAATCTAAAGGAGGTGGACAAGGAATTGTTCTTTGCTTAGACCCAATATGTTTGTAATAGCTCAACAACCAGTCATACATAAGAGTGTTTTCATCGAAAAATCGACGTTTGACTTTATCCTTTGGTATGTAATTTTTTTCTATTAAGAACTTGATGGCTTTGTTTGCCATGCTGACTGAGATACCTGCTTTCTGAGCAATTGACTCATAGGTTTTGCTTAATAATAAAGGCTCACAAATCAATGCGAAGACACATTTTACGATACCTTCTGTCATTACTACCGGTTGCTTTGTTATCCCTGCACTTACATTTGGCTTAGAGATGAAGATATATAGGTCATCAGACACTATCCTCACATTTCCCGCTTCATCAATAAAATTAATCCCCATGTTCACACACTCTTCTTTTAAGAAATCTGTAAGGGCATTAGTGACTAAAACAAAGCGATCATCAATAAGGTTATTAGCTTTCACGCTACGTAATGTGTCTTTTCTATGGATTCGCTTGAAATCAACCTTAAAGCTGTATGTCCGATCGTTAAGCCAAATCCGCAAGGTGCCATCGTAGTTCTGTTTAGGGTCAAACTTAAACTCAGACTGCCAAGACTCAGGCAAGTTATCTGTGAAGTTTAAAAATTCAAAATCCATAGCCATATTTACACAAAATCAAAATTTACATGAATCATGTAGAAACTATAATCGTGAAAACAGAGCAAGTAAAGATAAAGGTTTTTGATTAACAAAGGTCAATTCAAGCAATCGTAGTTACGTTATATGCAATAAGTAGGGTTAAAAAGCTGTATAAAATAAGATCAATGAAATCAATTATCATTTACGATCTCATTCGCAATTGGTTCGGGCAATGAGGTTAATGATGGTTAGTGTGTGAGTAGAATAAAGTTTCATACAAGTAATAGAGATTCATACTAAGTATTAAACTGTCATATTATAAGGCGGCGTTCTCCAATCGGTACGCTGCCTTTTTTGATTACGGATGTTATGGCTCTAAGAAAGTTCTGCCCCATTATTAGTTTCACCAAAGCCCTACCAGTGAAGTAGTAAGTTTCCCTATTTTGCATAAATACTTATTTGTCGAAATCTGATACAACACTACAGTTTTGCTACGATATTTGATATTGTGGCAAAAACGATTATTGAGTGAGTCAGAATGATTTCAGGGTTAAATGGTGGAAACTGCATTCTTAGCTCTATGGCGAAAGAAAGAGTTAAGAGTGGCATTCTAGATCAGGCGCATGTTGTGGGCTGCAAAGGTGAATACACGGTCGTACTTAACGGTATGGATTGGAATGGTGAGCCGCTTGTATTGAGTAGTTCAAGGAAGCCTTATGAGGCTCGTATCTTCAAGAGCTTAGACGGTGCTATCGCTGAGTTGTTGCGTATTGGGCTTACAGAAGCATCTATTAAAATTACAGCTAAATCAGACAACGATTAATCACAAATCATTGAATTTGGAACAAAGATGAACATTAAAGAAGAGACAGTATATTCAAACGTTGAGACAGCCAATAGCAAGCAGCTTGCGATTCTCAAGAAACACTTCCCAAATTGCTTTGATCGTGATGGTAATTTCATTCAAGAGCGAATGCTTGAAGTGGTCAATGACAGTGAAGTTGAACTCTCAAAAGAAAGCTATTCGTTGAACTGGTTAGGTAAATCATACTCTCGTTTGTTGGCGAATTTACCACCTAAAACTTTGATTCACGCAGATGTAGAGCACAACGCTCAAGAGCAACATAAAGACAGTAAAAACTTGCTTATCAAAGGTGACAATCTCGAAGTGTTGAAGCATTTGGTTAATGCCTACAGCGAAAAGGTCAAGATGATCTACATTGACCCACCATACAACACTGGATTAGATGGTTTCGTCTATAATGATGACCGTAAATTTACCAAAGAACAGCTTGCAGAGTTGGCAGGGCTTGATATAGATGAAGCCGAACGTATTTTGAGTTTTGCAGATCAAGGGTCTAGTAGCCATAGTGCTTGGTTAACTTTTATGTACCCAAGACTATATGTCGCTAAAGAGTTTCTGCAAGAGGATGGAGTGATTTTTATCTCTATAGATGACAATGAGGTTAATCAATTGAGACTCATTTGTGATGAAGTGTTTGGAGAGTCGAATTTCTTAGGGACTATCATCTGGAAGAAAAAAACTAATGGAAATAATGTGGGGTACATTCCTCCTGTTCATGATTACATCTTAGCTTATGGTCGTGCAAATTTAGAAGCAGCAATAGCAGGTGTGCCATTTACACAAGAGTATATAGATAAGACATACTCCAATCCAGATAATGATCCCCGTGGACCTTGGACTACGAGTGATTTATCTGCCAATCACGAAGGTCCACATTTCCCAATTATTAATGAAAAAACAGGTAAAACATATTTGCCACCATCTGGTCGTTATTGGGTGTTCAATGAAGAGGAGGTTAAGCGCAGAATTACTGATGGTAGAATTATTTTTGGTAAAACTGGTAACGCAGCTCCTATACAAAAAAAATATCTATCAGAAAGGGTTAGCCAACGAACTAAAGCTGGTTCGTGGTGGGATTCTAATGGCTTGAACTCTGATGGGACAAAAGAGATCGCATCCTTGCTAGGACCTAAAATATTTGAACACTCTAAGCCAACTCAGTTGATCAAAGATTTGATTCGAATGAGTACTGATAGTGGCGATGTGGTTTTAGATTTCTTTGCTGGTTCAGGTACAACTGCACATTCAGTGTACTTGTCGAATATCGAGGATAAGAAAGATAGGCGTGTAATATCTGTTCAATTAGAGGAACCTACCGATCCCAAAAAGGGAGCATATAAAGCTGGGTTTAGGACGATTTTCGAGATAACGAAACAACGGATTAGTGAAGCCGCCAAGAAGTTAGGGGAGCAGAACACTGACTATAAAGGAGACTTGGGTTTTAAGCTCTTTGAAATTGTTAATGATTTCCGTATTGAAGAAGATGACAAGGAACTAACCTTGTCCAATCTTACTATGTTCAATGATGTTCTTTTGACTGATGAGCAGTATCAAACGTTACTCACGACTTGGGCTTTGTATGATGGCAGTGAGTTAACGGCTCCTATTTACGATATTGACCTCGATGGATACACGGCACACCTGTGTGATAGACGCTTGTATATGATTGCTCCAGACTTTAGCAGCAATGCGCTCAAAGCTTTACTTCACAAACTTGATGATACGGATGACAAAGATTTTGACCCAAACAAGATTGTTTATTACGCCAACAACTTTGACAGCGTTAAGCAGTTGGAGTTGAACGAAGCACTGAAGAGCTATGCAAATAAGAAATCTATCGAGATTGATGTGGTGGTACGTAACTAATGAGCAAAGGATTCACTTTTGAAAAGAATCTGCCACACCAAAAAGCTGGTGTTGATGCAGTTCTCAATATGTTTATCGGTGCAGAGCCACAATTCGATGACGATCAAAGTGTTAGGCTTTTAGCGAATCCAGAACTCGTTATCACCAAGCCACAACAACGCTCAAACATAAAGGCTATCCACGAGTTTAATGCTATCGAGCACAGCAAAGAGCATTACAACGAAAATAGCAATGTGATTGATGTCTCGATGGAAACTGGTACAGGTAAGACTTACACCTATACCAAAACGATGTTCGAGTTGAACAAAGCTTTTGGTATCAACAAATTTATCATCATTGTACCAACGCTTTCGATCAAAGCTGGTACGGTGAACTTTCTTAAAAGTGATGCGCTCAAAGAACACTTTAGAGAGACAGAGCGTGAACTTAAAACGTATGTTGTTGAAAGTAAAAAATCATCTAAGAAAAACACCAAATCGTTTATGCCTCAAGCGATTCACGATTTTGTAGAAGCAAATAACTACAACAAAAAATACATTCACGTAATGGTGATTAACTCAGGAATGGTTAACTCCCCATCTTTGACGGAAGTATATGACCGTGGCTTATTGGATAACAGGTATAACACACCGATTGAAGCAATTGGTGCTGTAAAGCCGTTCGTTATCATTGATGAGCCGCATAAGTTTCCTAAAGCAAAGACAACGTGGAATAACATTGAAAAGTTTAATGCTCAAAGCATCATCCGCTATGGCGCAACGTTTAATGAGGATTACGAAAATCTTGTCTATCGTTTAACGGCTGTTGATGCATTTAATGATGATCTCGTTAAAGGCATTAATACCTTTATTGAGGAGATGGTTGGTGATGATGTTGCTAGTTTGACGCTCAAAAAATCGACCACAAAAGAGGCAAGCTTTGAGTTAAATGAAAACGGTTCAAAGAGCACCATCAAAGTTGGTAAAGGTGAATCATTAGCCAAGGCTCACACTGAAATTCACGACCTATACATTGAGTCGATGAACACAAAAATGATCGTTCTGAGTAATGGTGTTGAGCTAAAAGTTAATGAATCTATTAACCCATACTCATACTCAGATACGCTCGAAGATAATATGATGCGTAGGGCGATTAAAGAGCATTTCAAAGTTGAGAGAGAAATGCTCACACAGCGCCCACGAATCAAACCTCTGACTCTGTTTTTCATAGATGACATCGAGGGTTATCGTGACGGAAATAACATCTCTGGAAGCTTGAAAACCAAGTTTGAAGAGTGGACTTTGGCTGAAGCTAAGGCACTACTAAAAACCGAAAAAGATGAGTTCTACAAGCGGTATTTGGAAAGAACTATTGCTGATATAAGTAGTGTTCACGGTGGTTATTTCTCGAAGGATAACAGTGATAAAGACGAAAAAATCGAGCAAGAGATTAATGAAATTTTGCACGATAAAGAACTGCTTTTGTCTTTAGATAACCCTAGACGATTCATTTTTTCGAAGTGGACGCTTAGAGAGGGTTGGGACAACCCAAATATCTTCACCCTTTGTAAGTTACGTTCAAGTGGCAGTACAACATCAAAGCTTCAAGAAGTGGGTCGAGGCTTACGTTTGCCAGTGAATGAATATATGGCTCGTGTGAATGGTGAGTTTAGGCTGAACTACTTCGTAGATTTTACTGAGAAAGATTTTGTTGCCTCTCTAGTTCAAGAAGTGAATGAAACATCATTCAAAGAGACTGTCCCATCTAAGTTAACTCAAGAGCTTGAGGATAAAATCTTATCTAAATACTCTGATCTTGAGGCTTTGGATTTGATGATGGACTTACTTGGAAAAGGGATCATCGACAAAAGTAAAAACTTACTCGGCGCAACGGCTTATACGCAGTTAAAAGAGGCGTATCCTAACGCTTTCCCTAGAGGTGTTAAGAGCGGAAAAATCAAAGTTGCCACAGAGGGGAAAACTCGTTCCAAAATGCGAGTTGGTAAGTTTGATGAGCTAAAGCAACTGTGGGAAATGATCAATCAAAAGGCAGTATTAGAGTATAAAATCGCTAGCGAGAATGATTTCCTAAAACTCTTCACTACCTATTTGCTTGAAGAGTCTGAGAAGTTCAAAAAGACTGGCGTTCAAACACGTATTGAAAAAGTGTATGTGAGCAATGATACGGCAATGTCAAAAACAGTATTTGGTGATGATGATGACTTCACCAAGTTCTGTACTATGACCTACAAAGAGTTTGTTAATCGCCTATCGCAAACGGCATTTATCAAACCATCAACGCTGCATAAAGCATTTGTAGCCGTGCAAGGCACGATTAATATTACTGATTATTTGAACATTCAAACCATCAGAAAGATAAAATCAGGCTTTAGTAAATTCTTGTTGCATAACTCATTTAACAAGTTTGGGCTAGGATATAACATAATTTCCAACAGCCTACATCCAACTAAATTTACAGATGAAGCAGGTCAAGCTCTGAAGGATGTTACAGCAAGTGATCTCGGTTTACATTCGGATCATTCTTTACCACCACTGGACAGCTACCTCTTTGAAGATGTGTTTTATGATTCTGAACTGGAAAAGCTCAATATTACCGATGGTGAAATTGAATCTGTATCGGTCTTTACTAAGATCCCTAAAAACTCAATAAAAATCCCTGTAGCAGGTGGTTATACCTACTCTCCTGACTTTGCTTATGTAGTTAAGACCAGTGAAGGGGATTACCTGAACTTCATCATTGAAACTAAAAATGTTGAAGGAAAAGATACACTTAGAAAAGAGGAAAAGCGTAAAATCAAGCACGCTAAAGAACTGTTCAACCAGATCAGTAAAGAAGTGAAGGTTGAGTTTAAAACTCAGTTTGCTGACGATGTAATTTATGATCTAATCAAGCAATCTGTTAGTGCTTAGAGTTTGCTGTTTAAAGGGGAGGTGAAGCCTCCCTATTCATAATGGTTAAATTTATATTCAAATTTATCACTCACCCTCTTCAATATTAGAGTGATTGTTCTAAATTGTTTTGTCCAGAAACGTGTTTGAATGGGACCGATCAATCTGTGGATGCCCAAGACAACCAGTATGAAACTTTATTCCTCTCCTACAGTTAGTAGGTCCAAAAGCGTTTTTATTCTGTGTTATTCACTGTTCACCGTGCAATCTAGCTTTGCTGCTAATCAAGGTTCTACCACATTACCTTCTGATACCTATCTACAGAACTCGAAAGGTATGTCTATTGGTTATTTTAGGTCCGAAGTTCTACGTACTGATCAGAATAACGTTGCTACTGGCGAACATGATTACGAAATTCGACTACCTGCTAATGCCCTTTTTGCCATTAAAGTGGATGGTCAAGAAGTCAAACCAGGAGAAACTTTTAATTCATCGAAAACCCTAAATAATGGAATTTTGTCTCTTGATATAGCTCCACTAAGGAAAAAGGACATTGGAAAGGTTGAGTATGAGGTTTATATCCCTAGTCTATATTCGATCGATGACCGCTTTTGGGAGGTGTTTGATCCGACTTACACAAAGTGGCTCGACTCTGGCCAGAATGTTGAGCATGAAAGTTGGCTTCCTCCCCTAGCCCAGCAGATGACAGACTTTACTCAAACTCGTAAATACAAAGATGTTTATACGAGAGAAAGACAAGACCGCGACAAAGACACAAACGTCGGGGAGATCCGCAATCATGGTGACCCGGTTACTGAATACGATTACCGCCCAAATACCGAATCAAGAGATGTAAAAGCATCGGTGGACGCATATGTAAATACTGGTGAACTGCATGACTGTGGCGATTGGGTACCACCAGCCTCTGAAACTTATGAGGGATTGAGTGTCGACCAGACATTTACCTGCCAGCAAGATCAAACACGTACTTGGACTTATAAGGTAGGTAGCTATGTGATTGGCACTCACCCTCAACTACAAAGTATCGATGACATCAAATACCGGACTGTGCCAGGCACTAAAAACCCTTGGTTAAGTACTGCATCCGCGTTCGGTGAATGGTCAAATACTGGAGAACCATACCAAATATCTTCTTGGGAACCTCCTATCGTCGCTCAGACGGCCAATTTTACGCAGTCACGCAGTTACAAACAGAATCAGACCCGGACGGAACAAAAGCAGCAGAAAAATGCAGTTACTGGAGAAATCAGAAGCGTTGGTGAACTCAAATATCCAATTAAAGCGGTTACGGTCAACCAACAACGGACAATTGCTGTCTCAGTTAGCGGATGGAGTAACTCAGGAAGCGCCTACAACTGTGGTGCTTGGACACCTGCAGCAAACACTGTAAGCAGTGGTACTCGTTTTACACAAACTCAAGGCTGTACACAAATGCAAGTGAGAACATGGTCATATAAAGATGGTTCTACAGTCATTACTACACGACCAGAAAACAGAACAGTTAGCCTATCACCTAACCGTTCTGCAGTTGGTACAAAATCAACACTAAGACTCGTGAAGACAGGTAGCTATCACACTTATAGAGGTGAATTGAGTTATGAATTATCGTTTGCCAGAGAAGACGGCGATACCATCGTAAACTCTAGTGCTTACGACTCTCAAGCTGGCAAAGCATGCTCACCAGAAGGACATGGTTACACCTACTACACGATAAAAGACCCTAATGCATATTTTGCACTGTATAAGTGCCAACGATAATTATACAAACAATCGATAAAATGGGGCTTCGGCCCTATTTTTTTGTAACGTTCAGCTTAACTCTTCACGAATAGAGTTTATTTCCCCAACGCTATGTCAGTTTTTCAGAGAAGAACACCCCCGCAAAAGATGTTGTGTGCGTGGTTTGGAGGTGGATGTAAGATTTTGAAAGCAGTATGCGAATAGCATACATCAGAGTACTTTAATTGGAAAGTGGCGCTAAATATTGCGCCACTTCTTTATTTGGTTGATTTACAACGACTCTTATACAGGTTGCTTCTTAGGCTTGAACTTAAGGTATAAGAATAGTCCGATGGCAGCTACCACCAGCAAAGCAAACAGGTATTGTGTCAGCTTGTATCCTACATAGAGCGTGATTATCGCCACCGCGACGTAAAACAATTGCTTAAGCTTTCGCACTAGATTCATCCCAATTTTGTTGTGTTGAAGTCTCGAACAAATAATTTCTCAATTCATCCGGTTGGTAAGCATATTGTGCGCGACATCTGTAAAGCGGCAACCCCGCACTTTTACAAGCAAGTTCAACAAATTCATCCCTATCCTTTCGTGACTTCTTCTGGTGTGAACTGTCATCAAGCTCGATTGCAGCTACATAAGACAAGTCAGTACGTAAGCACAGAACAAAATCGAAATGCTTACTGGAAATTTTGGCAAATAGACGGGCAGAATCTTTACGATCGAGCCCTTTTGTAGCGTAAAGCACATCTGCAATTCGAACTTTGCTCATTACTACCAGTTCGTCAGGTACCACAGTTTGCAGTACACCATAAAAGCTTCTTTCAGCTTTCGTAAGCAATCCGCTTTTCAATGAGTAATCAACAAGGTTCCCATCAGCATCTTTAAGTCTGTCATCGCGTGATACCGAAAGTTTCAGCAATTTTTTTATTTGCTCCCAGGCAAACATAACAGCCATGCCTATCAGGGCCAGTATTAGACATAGGATAGGATTCATGAACATTAATCCCATCGTTGCGAGGGCAATGATCCCAAGCCCCACTTGTAAATTCGATATATTCAATATTTTCTCCATAAAAATACCGCCCTCATGAGGACGGTACTTGTTATTTTTTACGGAAGCCAGTGCATCCATTCTTCAAATGGTTAGGACATCCCCAAAATGGTTTGCCTTCGTGTTTCCCCTTCGAAGCAATACGGGTGACCATAGTCAATCCACATTTTGGACATTTGGGAGCTTTCGACTTTAACCTTGCCTTATTGAAAACCAAGAGTAGGAAGGCGATCCCAAGGCCAGCTATAACAATTAATGACTGTCCCGCCAAAAAACCAACTACATCAAATTCCATATTAAGACGACGCGCTGATCGCTTTACCTGATTTCAGCAACTGCACTTTATGCTGCGTGATAGTTTCAAGATCCTTAAGTGGCGTGAAACCTTGCTCTTTAAATGCATTCTGTGCCGATTGATATGTAGCACCGATAATGTCTAGTGGAACAATACGAGGTAAGTTGTCTGTTTTGCTAATACGCTCAGAAAGGTAGCCTTCAAAGTATTCGCGGCAAGCATTTTCGTCTACGGTATTAGCAATCAAGCTGCCAGAGCAACGGACATAACTAGCAACACCTTTCGTATCCATTTCTAGGATTGGACCCGGTTGCTGCATCGATAACCCGAATGCTGAAACGGCAACAAGAGTACCAAGTAGGAATACCCCTTTGCGCTTACTAAATGAATACCACTTTTTGTCGTTGTCCTCTTGTGACATTGCGAGTGAATTTTCTTGAACGTTTTCCAAGGTAGAGCCCTCTTTTCATACGTGTATAGACAAAATTGTCTAGTTAGATAAAACCTATATGCAATTCATAACGCTAAAGTTTCATCACGGAGTTTTTACAGATATAGAAGTCTGATTAAATTTACCTCATTCTATAACGCTGAACATTGAAATTGTAGTAATATCTAGCAGCACTTAATTTTGAAAAGGTACGATTGTGAAAAAATCCACTACTATCCTACTTGTAGGAACAGGTACTGCCTTGGCCATTCTTGGCGCCGGCACATATGGTTACATGGCTATAAACAGTAGTTACGAATCTACAATAGCGAAGTTGGAATCTATCGATGGTATTTCAGTAGAAAGCCACCAGCTCTCTATTGGTTTAACTGACAGTAGTGCAAAAACCGTCATAAAGATTTTGCCAAATGCGTCAGGTGTTTTAGGAGAGCAATTAACATCTGGTGAGCCTATTGTTCTGGAAGCAATACATAAACTTGGATATTTTTCATACCCTTTCGAAATTAAGCATGATCTACAGTTCGATGAACATACTTCTCAGCTGGTAGCCGACAATTTGAACCTAGAAATCCCTAAAGGGGAGCACATGCCAATTCCGGGGCAAATTATGACAAGGCATAGCTTTAATGGTGACTTTGATGTCATAGCGATGACTGATCACATCAATTACGGTGAACTACTGACGATCAGCCCTACCCGCGTCTATTTCACATCTACTAGCGATGGTAGCGACGCTATCCTAAAGACCAGTACTGACACAATTAAAATGACTAGCAGTGGCAATACTGGCAATAAGATGGAATTAGAGGGCATCAACTATCAATGGCGTGGTTCACTTACCGATTGCAAGACTATCTGTGAAGGTAGCCAAGAGATTAGTTTGGCGAGCTTTAAGCAACTTGATTACAACGATGCTATTAATTTGTTGGCAACTAACCTTGGTTTTTCATCAAGTACCTACATACAAGATGAAAAGTACCATTTCTCATTCAATGCCATTGCAAAAGAGCTGGAGAACAGCGTGATCCAGTGGAAGGATGTTGGACTTACTACAAGCGTGAATGATGTTAAAACAAGTGCAGTAGAAGAGTTTAGCGACGAATTGAAGGTTGTCATGCAAGCGGACACACCAAACTTCCTCGCTTCAAGTAAAATGGAAAAGATGTATGCACGACTGCTTGAAACAGGTCTGAAATTCAACATTGATAAAATGGTCGCATATACTGACAACGGCAACATTGCGACTCAACTGCATGTTGAATTGCCAGAGGGAAAAATGCCTAACCTAATGCTGAACCCACTAGGGCTAATCACAGTGATTAAAGGTGACTTAGACGTTCAGATACCTGCAGCCGAAATTGACAAGGTGTTTGGTATAGGTGCGGCTCAGTCTGCAAGCCGAACTGGGTTTGCTTTGTTAGGGAACGATGGAGTCTTCAAAACTAATATCCAGGTTTCTGACGGCGAAGCTACTGTTAATGGACGTTCAATTCCACTTTAGAAGCTTGTAAATTGATAACATATTTATGGCACGTTAATCGTGCCTTTTTTGTGTATAGAAAGTATCGAGCGTTAAATAACCCCCTATAAATCGTGGCACTTATACGATATAGCATTCATACAAATTAGATATATTTGATGGACGGTTTTCAACTGGCCACAATTATGAACGCTTCTCTAAACAACTTATCAATATTACTTCAACTCACCCTAGCTTCATTGCCTCTTGTATCCAACGCGGCAAGTCACGGCACGATTACTTTGCCATCTGATAGGATGCTAAAAGACAGTAAGGGTGGCCCTGTTGGTTACTTCAAATCCGACGTATTACGCACCGCGCAAGAAAATATCGCAACCGGTGTTCATGATTTCGAGATCAGATTACCTGACGATGCCGCATTTTCTATTCGGGCAGATAACAAGGTGATTAAACCAGGTGGCACCTTACCAATGTCAAAAGAACTCAATATGGGTGTACTCCAATTTGAAGTGGCGCCATTGAGAAAACAAGACATCGGCAAGGTAGAATACGAAGTCTACATCCCTAGCCTCTATTCAATCGATGATCGCTTTTGGGAAGTCTTTGACCCGACTTACACTCCGTGGGTCGACTCTGGCCAGAATGTGGATTATGAGAACTGGCTTCCTCCCCTAGCTCAGCAGATGACCGACTTTACGCAAACTCGTAAATACAAAGACGTGTATACGAGAGTACGACAAGACCGTGACAAAGACACAAACGTCGGGGAGATCCGCAATCACGGTGACCCTGTTACTGAATACGATTACCGCGCTGCTTCTGTATCAAGGGATGTGAAAGCATCGGTGGACGCGTATGTGAACACTGGCGAACTGCATGACTGTGGCGAATGGGTACCACCAGCCTCTGAAACTTATGAGGGATTGACTGTCGACCAGACATTTACCTGCCAGCAAGACCAAACTCGAACATGGACTTACAAGGTAGGAAGCGAAGTGATTGGCTCGCACCCTCAACTAAAAAGTATCGATGACATTAAATACCGCACAGTACCTGGTACTAAAAATCCGTGGCTAAGTACTGCTTCTGCATTTGGTGCATGGACAAATGTCGACTCACCCCACACCTATACGTCTTGGGATCCTGCGATTGTAAACCAAACGTCCAACTTCACTCAGTCACGCAGCTACAAGCAGAACCAAACTCGAACTGAGCAGAAGCAGCAGAAAAATGCGGTTACTGGCGAAATTAGAAGCGTAGGTGCTCTCCAGAACAACTCTCGGGTTGTAACTGTTGATGAACAAAGAACGATAGCTGTATCAGTATCAGGTTGGACTAACTCTGGCGATGTTTACAGCTGTTCGGCTTGGTCACCATCTACTGGCACGGTGGCCAGTGGCACAAGATTTACACAAACACGTAATTGCTCTCAAATGAAGGTTCGAACATGGACGTATAAAGATGGCAGTACGGTTGTTACGACCAGAAATGAAAATCTTGTATCAAATGCTAGCCCGACTAGAACTGCTACGGGTACAAAGGTTGTTGCTAAATGGGTATCTGAAATTTTTGAACTACCAAATCATTGTGGCCAAATTAGGAACAATAGACCAGTTCCATCATCTGTTAAAGCTGGGGCGTCATGTACAAAAATTGGGGATTACTATATGAGACCAATTGGTGGCGGTCTTGGTAGGTGTATAGCTGAATATTTAACTTGCAAGAAATAATTGCTTGGCACCCTCGGGTGCCTTTTTTCTCCTATTATAAATTCGACAATAACTACGTCAAAATAGCACTACTTATAAGCCACACCTTTTATATTAATCCCATACAGTAAATAGTCTTTTTATAAAAGGATTTTTACTGTATGAAAACTTTCACCGCCAGCTTACTAGGGATGGTCCTTGTCAGCTCGGCAACATCACTAGTTTTTGCTGCCGGGAATGGCAAAGTTACATTACCTGCTGCAAGCTACTTAAAAGATGCCAAAGGTAACGCTGTCGGTTATTTCAAGTCTGACGTTTTACGCACCGCGCAAGAAAATATCGCAACCGGTGTTCATGATTTCGAGATTAGACTTCCAGACGATGCTGCCTTTTCAATTCGGGCAGATAACAAGGTGATTAAGCCTGGTGGCACCTTACCAATGTCAAAAGGTCTAAATAATGGTGTGCTCCAATTTGAAGTAGCCCCATTGAGAAAACAGGATATTGGTAAGGTCGAATACGAGGTCTACATTCCTAGTCTGTATTCGATCGATGATCGCTTTTGGGAGGTGTTTGACCCAACTTACACGCCGTGGCTCGACTCTGGCCAGAATGTGGATTATGAGAACTGGCTTCCTCCCCTTGCCCAGCAGATGACTGATTTTACGCAAACACGTAAATACAAAGACGTGTATACGCGAGTACGACAAGACCGTGACAAAGACACAAATGTCGGTGAAATCCGCAATCACGGCGCCCCTGTAACCGAATACGATTATCGCGCAGCCACAGAATCGAGAGATGTGAATGCATCGGTGGACGCATATGTAAATACTGGTGAACTGCATGACTGTGGCGATTGGGTACCACCAGCCTCTGAAACTTATGAAGGTTTAACCGTTGACCAAACATTTACCTGCCAGCAAGATCAAACACGTACTTGGACTTATAAGGTCGGTAGTGAGGTTATTGGAACTCACCCTCAACTACAAAGTATCGATGACATTAAATACCGGACGGTTCCAGGCACTAAAAACCCTTGGTTAAGCACTGCTTCTGCATTTGGTACGTGGACAAATGTTGATGCTGCCCATTCCTATACGTCATGGGATCCAGCAATTGTTAACCAAACGTCCAATTTCACCCAGTCACGCAGCTACAAGCAGAATCAAACACGAACTGAGCAGAAGCAGCAGAAGAATGCTGTAACTGGAGAAATCCGTAGCGTTGGTGCTCTGCAGAACAACACCAAAATACTGACAATAAACGAAACTCGGACTATCACAGTTTCTGTATCTGGATATTCAAACTCAGCCGGCGTTTACAGCTGTAGCGGCTGGTCACCGGGCACCGGTTCAGTTAACAGTGGTTCTCGCTTCACACAAACTAGAAGCTGTAGACAAACTCAAGTGAGAACGTGGTCATACAAAGCAGGCTCAACCCTGATCACAACTAGACCTGAAAATCGCGTCATTAATACAACTCAGAGTAGAGGGGCTACAGGGACAAAAGTAGTAACCAAATGGGTTAAAGAGCGCCAACAAGTACCTCAAAGTTGTGATTACATGAGAAACTGGGCAGCTGCACGTGGAACTATCGTGAACAGCTTCCCTGTAGCAGAAGGTGCTGCATGTAACCAACCGGGCAAGGTTTACATAACAATGGACCAAACAATGCAAGGACAGTTCTGCGGGATAACATTTTTAGGATGTAAGTAACTAATTTAACAACTTACGAAAAAGGCACCTTTCGGTGCCTTTTTTATTCTTCGTTCAGCTTTGCTCTTCTTTTTGACGGTCTAAGAAAAAGCTTTCCATGCTCGCTTTCGTGTTCTTAATCCATTCAGCATTATCACAGCTAAACGATTTTTCGGCAGTAGTGAATAACGCATCTAAGTCTTTATCTGGAACAACGTGAGTTAAAGCAAGGAAGAAACCAAAGTAAGCGTTGGTTTGACCAATATTCATGATTTCTGATTCTGTGAATGCAACACCACATTCATTTTCACGTTTAAGACCAACCATTCTGATAGTTCGGGAAATCGTTGGGCTAATCTTAGCGACTTCTTCAAGCTTAGCCTCTACCGCAGGCGAAACCGTTGCTGCTGGCTTTTCCTCTGCAGTGCTATCTACTTTGCTTGAGCAACCCAAAATTGTACTGGTGGCAAGTAAGGCGACGAATAATGACTTAAATTTCATGTTTAATCCTTAGAGGTAAGCTTATCGACTTGAACTCGGTAAATAAGCGCGTCAGTAAATTGTTGCGCTAAGTCTTTTAACTGAGCACGTGATTTCAGTGGGCCAAAAGAATATTCAGCCATAACGGGTTGAGATTGAGATTCAAAGTTGCCAAGAGGGTTTCGAAAATTTACCCCGAACCATTCATGGCCAAGAATCGTAATGTCACCTTTCTGGAGCTGTACGAATCGCTCTGATTCAAACGTGTGGCAGTTATCAATGGCAATTTCATCATCTAACGGTTGCTCTACTACCGCGAGATTGAACATGAATGTTGTTCCACAACTTGGGCATTCCATTACTGAATATGACCAACCTATCCCCTTTTCAGGTTTACCGACATCGAGGTTAAGCCAATCGCCATCCACACCCTGAACATGTCCACCACACTCTCGACATGGTAGAGATACTTCACTCGTAGGTATTACCGTCACACTGTCAAATGTATCCTGCATTATTCAGCCTTAGTATTTTCGTATAGGTAGTAACTTGCCGGGGCAAGCATTTGGTTCTTTTCGGGAGGGAAAGCGAGTAGTTGATAATTTTCAAGCAAACGTGATTGCTGGCCGCTACATGCAAGCACCGTCAGGTAGTTTCCATCGGAGATACCGCCATCAGCTCCATCTAGCATGCCCTCGATAATCAATGGACAATCACTGAATCGAAGCTCGTTTGGTTCAACAATGAATTCAGATTTGAACCGCACCGCGTCATTCTTATAAAGCGTGATGGAATCAAACTTTAGAGGGATCAACTTGCTTTGGTCATAGTCTGCAATGTCACCGGAATAACCGATGAAAGTGGACCTAAATACGCCTATCGGGTTTTCAGACAGCAACTGCCCAGTCGCCATTGCTTCCTGAGCCTGTAACTTTATCCATTTCCAAACGTCTTTTACTGAGGACGTATTCAAAGCAACACCGGCAGTGATGATCAATGCAGCACTAAGAGCGACCTTGTGCTCCTTTAAAAACTGTATTGCTTGCTCACGCTTAGTTTCAGATACTGCACTTTCAATTTGCCTTAGTAAGTGGTCAGTTTCCTCAACGCTTTTAGTCTGATTTTGCAAGCGCTCACCTGCATTTAATTCAGAAGCCATCTTATACGCTCCAACTGCTGTTTATTTGTGTAGATACTAAGTTGTTGGTAAACTTCTTGCAACTTCAAAGCGCAGCGTATTAATAAAATGACAGATTTAAATGACGAAGAAATCAGAAACCTAAAAATTAAACGCGACCGACTAGCTACTGGATCAGTTATCGGTTTGTATTGTCTATGTATTTTTTCACAGTCGATATACGGCTTGCTGTTCTCAAGCCTTTTCCTGTTCCACTTCGCGGCTCTCTACATGATGATGGACCGAAAAAAGTTATTCGGCATAGACATCATGTACCTACTACTTCCTCAATTAGCTAGTGGATTTGTAGCGTTCTTCCTATTGAACTCCAACGTAACAGGTAACGCCTTTGAATTGATGAAGGAAATTGATTTGACAATTTGGTTTGCGTGCGGCCTCGGCCCTGCATTCATACACCGTGGCTTTAACCATTACTTAGGATTAACCAAGAATGGTCATTGATATATCCCTCGATGACGTTGCACGCGGTACTCCGGTTGCACCAATGGTTATTGAGCAGTGTGTAGAGAAAGCAGCTGATAAACTCGATTTCGACTCTACATTGATGATGGCCATTCTTGATGTCGAACGGGGAAAGAAAGGAACAGTTTCTTATAACGAGTCCAATGGTTCGTTTGATCTCGGTCCCGGGCAGGTGAACACAATTCAGTTTGAAGAGTATTGGTTCAAACATGAGTATCCTGCCGTAACTTGGCAGAAGCTCAAAGATGATGTTTGCCTCAACCTTGAGGTTGCTGGCCGCGTTCTAAAGCAAAGGTTGAATGAGCTGAAAGACGGTCAAAGTGTTTGGAATGCTGTTGGCCATTACCATTCAAAGACTAAGAAATACAAACTAATTTACCTGCAGAAAGTCATGAAAGCGTACCGCATCCGTGCCGAGAAGGAAGGTACTGGTTTTAATATTGTACGACAATGAGAGGTCACTATGCTCAACCCTTGGTTAGATTCAACTCTGCTAGGCTCTCCGCTATACCAATGGATTGTTCCAGTTGGTGCTTTAGCTATCGTGTTTCTTATCGCTATTTCTGCGTATAAAAATAAAAATGACTAATTGCATTTGTGGTTCAACAGCTAAGTACGAAAATGATTCATGCGGTCGTGAACGGCTTATCTGCAATGGGTGTGGGATAACCTACGAAACCGATGGAACTGAGGATATTCTTGGTGAATGGGATCAGATAATGTCCCAGTCCATTCAACGAGCGAATATGACGAATGAAAATATACAAGGTACTTTTCAACTTGGTAGAAAGCATATGTTTACTCAACCACCAGCATTGCTGGTTAAATGTTCTCTAGGAGAAAACCATTGATATTTAAAAGAACTCTTGATGAATACATTGCCTCTCCTATTACCCAATTAGAGGTGTCTCAATTCAGGTATGAATACGATACCATGCACAAAAGAATGTCAAAAATTTGGAAGGTATGGGGAATTATCAGTACGATTATTGGTATAGCTGCGTATTTGTGGGTTATATACCTCAGTCCAACTGTAATAATTGGAAAATTCATTCTTGGTGTAATTTTCGCATTTTTTGTTTTTTTGTCAGGGATTATGGTAATCGATAAGTTTGCTGAACGTCGCTACCCCCTAACCTTTAAAGTACACAACACAATATTGACTGATGTGAAAGAGTCACTTAAAGAAGTCACTCTTGACTCTGATAAATTAAAAGGATCTGAAAGGGCCATCAAGCTTTACGAGGCAATAGCCAGAACTGGAAGATCACCCTATAGCTTTGAGGTAGATATAATGAGAGAGCTTTGTCGGTTTTAAATATAAAAAAGGGTGGCCTGAGCCTGTCTCTTATACACAAATCC
>NZ_LHPI01000026.1 GCF_001274785.1 Vibrio hepatarius | reverse complement strand
CGCGAATATAGAGAAATATCCCGAATGTGCAGTTAACGAATTCTTGCGGTTTCTTTCAGCGCCGCCAATACCGCCAGCCCGTCGCGCAAGGGGCGCGGCTCGTGTGTGCGGATGAAGTCAGCTCCACCTGCGGCGGCGGCAAGCTCTGCAGCGAGTGTCGCGGCCCCGACATCCCCCGGACCACGGCCTGTGAGCGCGCGCAGAAAGGATTTGCGCGAAACAGACAGAAGCACCGGCAAATCGAAGCGCAGCCGCAATTCATCGAACCGCGCCAGCACCGAGAGCGAGGTTTCGGGAGCAGCCCCCAGAAAAAACCCCATGCCGGGATCAAGGACAAGGCGGTTGCGTTTGATACCGGCACCCGTCAGCGCCGCGATGCGCGCGTCAAAGAACGCCGCAATGTGATCCATGATGTCGCCAGCGGGTGCCTCGCGCCGATCTGCCTGCCCGTCTTGCACCGAATGCATAACGACGAGTTTGGCAGATGATTTCGCCAATTGCGGATAGAACGCAGCGTCTGGAAAACCGCGAATATCATTGAGATAGGCCACACCACGCGACAAGGCATAGGCTTGCGTCGCGGGTTGATAACTGTCGAGCGAGACGGGAATGCCATCTGCCTTGAGCGCGTCCAGCACCGGCGCGATACGCGCGATTTCTGTGTCGGACGAAACAGGCGCGGCGTCGGGATTGCTGGATGCCGGACCGAGGTCGATCACATCTGCCCCCTCGGCCATCAGCTTACGCGCCTGCGCAATGGCTGCGTCTGGCGCCAGATACCGGCCTCCATCGGAGAAACTGTCCGAGGTTATGTTGACGATGCCGAAAATGATGAGCGATTTATTCATGGGGGCTTCTATAATAATAATAATCGAGCATGAGTCTCATACGGATGCTCGGGTCGAAAGGGAATCCCCAGGCGAGTAACCTGTTTGCGGTGATCCATTAGCTGCAGGAGCAGAATAGCATACATCTGGAAGCAAAGCCAGGAAAGCGGCCTATGGAGCTGTGCGGCAGCGCTCAGTAGGCAATTTTTCAAAATATTGTTAAGCCTTTTCTGAGCATGGTATTTTTCATGGTATTACCAATTAGCAGGAAAATAAGCCATTGAATATAAAAGATAAAAATGTCTTGTTTACAATAGAGTGGGATACAGACACGCTTGATATGTTTGGAGATGGGGTTCTAGGGATTTTCC
>NZ_LHPI01000025.1 GCF_001274785.1 Vibrio hepatarius | reverse complement strand
CGGCTGGCGTTAATATCGCGTGGAAAAGTAAAATACCGACGCTGATGTCTTCGATCGAAACTTCCAAACATGTCTTTGTTGAAAGCAATAAAGTTGTATGGGAAGAAAACGGCATCGAACATACTACACCGTTTGCAAACAGCAACGTAGTTCAGTTGAAAGACCAAACGCTTGTCTCAAAGAACAAAGCCGTCGCAATGGTTTCTTGGGATCTGTAAACACTTCTAGATATTGAGATAAGAAGTCATTTTTGATGGCTTCTTTTAGTCTCGAGTTACATCCCTTTAAACAGCTCATCTCTGTGATAAGCCAGATAAGGTTTATGCTCTCGCATAACGTGGAACGACATATCCTCTCTCAAGCCAATCACCTCTGGCGCTTCAAGGTAATCCGAAATAAGCACTTGGCCATCGTCCTTAAACGAGATAAAGCCGAGGTCAAAAGCCTTATCAAGATTAGCCAAAAGCAATATTCCATTAAACTTATCTAAACGTTCTTGATTGTTAGAATCACGCCAAGGCTTAATGTGAGAGGCGAGCAACATCGACGTGTTTCGATAGCCCGTAACAGCGCAACCACCCCACATTTGGACCAATTGAGATCGAAAATGTCCCTGCCCCATTCGAGTCTTAACCATGATCGCTTTTTCTGTATCCGTTAACTTTCTGTCCGACATAACTTGCCGAATGTCTGCATTTACATCTATCTGCGCTAAATCTGCTAAAAACTTACGATAATGGGACAATGCGGCACTATACATACCCTTACCTTTCTCATCCCTGCGTTTGAAAATATCGAGCTGCTTCGCCTTTTGCTCACATCCAATGAATTCGCTAAAGGACTTAACCTCGGTAAGCGGTTCACGAATTTCACCCGACTCAATCAACCAATTGGAGATAGAACCTCGAACAGCCCCAAGATAATTTCTCGCCGTTTTCTCTGTTTTACCGATGTCCATTAGCCAATGCTGGTAACGTGAAGCTAAATCAGACAAATTACAAACCAAGGCTTCTTTGAGTTCATTGGTAACAATAAAACTCTTCATGTACTCAAAAAGCTCATCATCGAGATAAGCGAAAGCAACTGCTTTAGCGGAATAACGACTGGTATTCGATTGATCGAACCCATCGTGGTAACAAAGGTGCCAAAATCCTTCACTCCTCAAGTGGAAGAATGGATTCTCCGGCGTATTTTTATCATTACCTTGAGCAAAGTTGTCAAAGTATCGGGTAAAGGCGTCCTTTAGAGCCTGATTAAACTCAATGTTGTTAGAGACGATATTGCCCGCTTGAATTAAATCCATAACGGCCAGCAACATGCAGACTTTGTGAGGACTTTTCTTACCACCAGAGCTATTCATGTTCAGCTGTCGAAACTTGTCTAAATAATACTCATGCGACATAGCTTACCTCCCCCAAACCAACACTAGCATCAAGCACACTTGATCCAGAAGCTCGCTAATAGACACACAAAGGTTGATGGACTGACTCAAATTCGAGTAAGTCATATTGGTCATCAAGCTGCTTGGAAATTAGTTTGTAAAAATAAGTACTTGCAGACATAGCTAAGCCATTTATTAGTATGTCTAGATGATATACGCCCCGATGTTAGAACGCGATAAAGTATTAGAAATGAATGACTTATTGTGACGACAATCAAATCGGAATCTATGGATAACCTAAGTAGTCGATTTTTTGGATAACAGATACGAAAAAAGGCCTGATAAATCAGACCTTTTAGAATGTGGCGGTGAGTGAGACAGCAGACTTTAACTACTAAGCTAATGATATTTAATAGTTAAAACAAAAATAAAACTTAAAAGTATTACTATAGGTATTACTTAAAACTATCGCTTAGTTCATCCGGCTATTGGTATTAATAACTAGTGCAGATCTAATCTTGCTCGACCATTGTTTTGATATTATCCAACCAGTTTACTCCACCAATTAATCTCTCAACAGGAGATACAGGAACAACGTGAACCTTATTTCGGTTAACTGCACTAATTCTCAATTTCTGAACCAATATTCGCTTCTGTTCTTCTGCCGTGCCATCAGTATCTAAACAAACCCAATGTAGTGACTTACCGTTATCTTCTATAAGTTGACGGAACAACCCGTTGATATGACTATCATCAATATTGAAACCATACCCAATCACAACTATGGCGTCACACTCGGAGTAACTATCAAACAAGCTAACATAACGTCTTGACATATCGACAGATGTTAAGGGCTTTAGCCCGCTTTGAGTCAGTATAAACGGTACATGGATTTGATCTTGTGGAACATCATTATCATCTTGGCAAAATACAACCGAGTTTTTATATGGATTGTAGTAATCACAGACACCACCATTTAACTGGTGAACACTTGGTATTTGATAATCAAGTTGCCCGGCAATTGTCTCAATGAGGTTATTATAGTTAGCTGTTCCTATCGCGGAAATTTCGATACCAAGAGCTTCACAACGTTGAAGATCATGATAGTAACCGCTGTTGGGCAGACTGCCAATGTTCTCTAACTGCTCTTTAATGTACTTCCTTGTAGCCCACAAAAAAATAACCATTTTTGAGAACTTAGCCCATTCTGTTTTTGGGGAGTATAAATAGCGAAAGTGGCTATCAATGAGTGACTGATAGTCTAATACAGTGGTAAATATATTTTCTAAAGGTTGTTGCGCCAAAGCAGAGAGCAAGTCTGATATAGATCCATTCTCTAAATCGTATTCTCGCTTCGATTCCATTAATAGTTCCAAAGCACTTAGCCCCGCTTGATTGAACTCAACTTTGAACATTCCGGAAACATCATCAAATATAGGGATATCGTCAGGAGCGGCTTCAAATAGTTCTTGATTAAGTCTCTGAACCAGCTCTTGCCCATGGGCCCCAACCAAAAGTTGTAAAAAGGCCCCTGCATACCTCTGTAGATCAGCAGTGTTTTCTTTAACACGTAGTACACTCAACATTGCTGAGTACATTTCGCTGCCAAACAATCTCACTTCATCAGAAAGTAAACTATTCATCTGAACAGCAGTTGAAAACAGCTGATCACCGAACGCATGCTCCATTTCAGTATTAAATTTATCAACAACAACTTTCTTATCTATTCCAAGATCTATCAGTGCCTTGTCTGCTTCCACATCAAAATCATTGAGCCTACGAACAATTTCTGACTTCCTGTACTCAATTGACGACTCAATTAAACTAGTAAACTCATTTTTTCCAAAGGCATGAATCCTCTGTGTAGCGTATTTTTCCGGTAGCCAGCTTGTAACGTACGTATCGTATTGGTTGAGGCTTCTTAATTGATCACGCAACGCCTGTTTATGCTCACTCACATCTTGGCGAAACAAATCAATCGCAAATTTCCCACCAATAGGGAGTCCATAACCTACTTCAGCACCAGCCCCAAAAAAAAGCCTAATTTCATACGTTGACCACCATACATTTAAATGAGCATACAGTGTCATAAAACTACTTTCAGGACAGCGTTTCCCTTCACATTTTTGGTATAGCTAGACGGGATATTATTTTTTATCAGATATTTACCTTTACCGGATACCCAAGGGCTCTAAGAGCCTTGTTAGTACGGCCATTTCTTGGAGGCGTGTCTTCAGGCCTAGCCCAGCCTACAACTTCAGCAATAGAACTGATACCATAATGTGCGAATCGATAGTCTTCATGCTTACTTGCCTGATAAATACGCTCCCACATATTCTCTGGTTTACCTCCGTAAAGGACGAACTCTAATAACTCAATCACTGTTTGCCCTTTGCCATTTCGTTGGCTAAACAACCAATCGGTAAACAGTGGAAGCCTCTCTTCTCTCGTCAATGACTTCTGATTAGGCCTTCCCAAAGACTCTGTGCTCATTTTAATTAAGTGGTCCATCGTCGCATGAGTTGCCCTCAAAATACCTTGAAGATCATCTCTTGTAACTGAACCTATTTGGCTCCTAGACAAATTATTGCGAATCAGTGGCGCATTGACTTCGATGTTGTAGTCTTCATCTGATGGAGGTTCAGGTAAATCCTGCCACCACTGGAGCATAGTCATTAAAGTTGCTTGTGGGTTCTTACAATGCTGTTGATAGTCGTCTTCGTATGGATATGTATTGTTATCACGTCGAACTTTGTTGTAGTAATAGGCATGTAAAAATTGGTCAACTTGCCAATATACTGGAGTCTCAGCCGCTATCCACTTAGGTCTAAAATCATTGATCTGAGAAGCTATGTTCTTGATTGTCGAAAGAGTACTCTCCCACTCTTTCCTAAAGTTGTCCTTTCTCTTGTCCTTCGCTTTACGATCATCAATGAAGCTAACACCACCCCATACGGGGATTTTACGCTTATTCGCTCTTTCTCTATCTTCCTTCACTCTTTGCTTGTTTAGCTCGAGAAGCGCTTTTTGCTCTTTTATGATGGCCTCGTTCAAATCAAAACAAACGTCTAAAGATTCCAAACTTTCGAAAAACTCTGATAACTGCTCAGCCATTCCTGAATCAACAAGATCACTTTCGCTAAAGAAAACTCCGGCTTCTATATTTGAATTCCACGCTCGATCGGTCAGGTTTGCCGAACCAACATATGCACCATAACCCTTCCACCAAATCACTTTACTGTGGAGAGAATCTGGTACCAACTTACAGAAGATATTGTTTTTTGTGTTGGCTAAAAGTTTAGATAAAAAAGCTGGCGATACGGGAACCGTATGATCATACCTCATCCAAATATCAAGCCTATAACGGTTATCAATACAGTGCTGAAGTAGCTCTGTTCTATCATCACCATAAGCGATTGCAGCAACCACACCATCAACCTCCGTTCCTGCAGGAGGCAGCATTGTTCTAAAAAAATTCTTGTTTAAGCCATTCGCAATTAACTTCATAATTCCCAACCAAATATATAAAACACAAAAAAAGGGGCCTAGACCCCTTTGTATTTAATCTTCGTCTTCTTCTACAAGCGCTTCTTCTACGCTTTTGAACTCTTCTAGTGCTGCGGTAAGCAGCTCAACAATCTCACTTGCGATGACTGCTGGTGGCTGAAGGTTTTCCGTATCTTCCAGTGACTCGTCTTTCAACCACTTGATATCGAGGTTCGTCTTATCTCTAGCGATGATCTCATCATAGCTGTATTCACGCCAACGACCATCTGGACCTGGACCACCATCTGCTTCTTGCACTTCTGCCCAAGTAGCAACTCGTGCTTTTTGGTCATCAGCTTTATAGAGTTCAATAAACTCTTTGAAATCACTCCAAGCTAGCTTATTAGTTTTCAACGTCTTATGAACATTAGTTCGGTAGTCATAAACCCATACGCTTTTCGTCCACGCTTCTTTTGAAGCTGGCTTAGCATCGAAGAACAGTACGTTTGCTTTCACACCTTGAGCGTAAAAGATACCAGTTGGTAGACGTAAGATAGTGTGCAGGTTAAAACGTGTAAGCAGCTCTTTACGGATGGTTTCACCAGCACCGCCTTCAAACAAAACGTTGTCAGGTAGTACCACAGCGGCTTTGCCAGAGTCTTTTCCGTCAACTCTTAACATATTGCCGATGTGTTGGACGAAGTTAAGTTGTTTGTTCGAGGTTTCTGCCCAAAAATCTTCACGAGTATAAGTCAGCTTTTCTTTCTCTAACTTACCAGTCGAGTCATTGATAATAGTTACTGAGCTCTTTTTCCCAAAAGGAGGGTTAGCTAGAACCATATCAACTTTGTTAGATCCAACCTCTTTCGCCAATGCATCTGATGTAGAGATCGGGCACTCTTCAGCTCCAATACCATGGAGATACAGGTTCATGGCACATAAACGAGCCACCGAATCTGAAATGTCGTTACCACTTATCGCTTCATTTTTTAAGAAACGGTTCTCTTTTTTAGTCAGTGCTTTTGGTGTTCTTTCACCTGTTGCTCTATCAATATCAAAAGCAACATAGTCATGCGCGACTGTTAAAAATCCACCGGTACCACAGGCAGGATCGGCGATCTTCTGCATTGGCTTCGGTTGCATTACATCGACGATTGCTTCAATGATTGGGCGCGGAGTAAAGTATTGACCTGCACCTTTCTTCTCGCTTTCAGCACCTTTTTGTAACAAGCCTTCATAAATTTCGCCTTTGACATCAATACTCAACGATGACCATGACTCTTTGTTAATCATGGATATCAGACGTTCGAGTTTTGACGGATCCTGAATTTTGTTCTGTGCTTTGCGGAAAATCATGCCAAGTGTGCCTTTTTGGCTTCCTAGGCTTTCCAATGTATGGCGATATTCCATCTCTAGGTCTGAGCCGTCTAGCTCAATAAGTTTGGCCCAGCGCTCAGCAGCTAAGCTTTCCCCCTCTTTACCGCCTTCTGCTCGCTCAGAAGACATTTTTAAGAAGATCAGGTAAGTTAACTGTTCTACGTAATCACCATACCCTACGCCTTCGTCACGCAATACATGGGCATAGTTCCACACTCGATTTACGATATCACCAGTTGTTAAATTATTCATGTTAATCTCGGTCTAATATTTCTTTAACCCACGCGTTATCTTCAAACTCTCTTAAATATAGTTTTGCCGCAGTGTTAAATTTAGTTGTCGTACAAGAAGGCCTAATCATTTTTATAAGTTCCTTTTTATTCGACTTGATTTGAATCGATTTCATATCCACGCCATCTTCTAATAGCTTATTTGTGTTGGCGATAATTTGCTTAATTCTCTGCCTAATTGCTTTACGGGCTTTTTTCGTAGGCTCATGATTCAAGTGATATTTATCTATCGATTCTTTTGCTTTCTGGTAATCTTCCGAATCTTCATCGCTACAGTTAGGACAAGCTTCACCGTTTTTATTAAAAGTTAAGAGCTTGTAGTCATCTTCATCAGACGGGTCTAACAGCTTGGGCTTTTCAGCATTATTATCATCCTTAGATCTATTCCAATCTGGAGGAGTAAAAACTGGAAAATGGTCTTGCTTACCTCCGGCAGTTTCCACTTCAACTCGCCTAGAATTACAGTAAGTACAAGCATATCGATAATTTGACCATTCGAACGCAAGCCACCAGTAACCCGGATGATCAGGACATTCAGCAACCTTTCCTTTTGGCCTAAAATGATCAATAGGGTTGTCAGACCGCAACTCGTTACTTTCGCAGTACCAACACTTTCCATAAGAACGCTTTGCCAAAATATCACTTAGCAGTGACCACACGTTACTTTTTGCTGAGATGGCTTTTTTACGAGCTTTTACCTTTTCAATCGCTATTTGCTCAGCTCTTTTTTGTGCATCCCAGCCTTTTTCGTCAGCCTTAGCGTTAGTAGCAATTTCTGCAGCATCAATTTTACCGTTAACGTATTCCCAAGCACCTTCGACGACTTCATCCCAATCATCGGGAAGATCTAGGTCTACCTCATCTATATCGATATAGCGCATTACTCACCAGCCTCTTCTGCATCAAGCTCAGCAAGAATGTCATCGGTCATATCTGCCAGTTGCTGTCTATCTCTGTCTGACAAAAAGGTCTGCGTGAATAGCTTATCACCATGCTTTCTGCCCCATGCTTTAACAAAAGCAGAAAAATATGGGTCTGAGTAAGCGTCAATAAAACCCGATTTATCTAACTGCTCTTGCAGTTCCTTATAGCGGACTTCTTCTTCCTCTGTGCGTTCTTCATTTGCCAGCAGAATTGCATGTTCATCTAGCTTTTCTAATGTTTTCGGGTCCAAATCAGAACGCAGGCCAAACATGTCACTCATAAGGATGCCTGAGAATCCCATACCTTTAGGCTCATAGAGTGGTGACGCAGCAAAAACTTGCAAGCTATCTTCGTCACGCTTCATGATTTTGATTTGTTCTTGCTTCAGAGTGGAAATGACAATTGGGTCATGCGTCGCCAGTACAATATGGCTGTTATCCACAGCACCAGAGTCAGCCTTCTCTTTGTTTGCATCCAAGTTGAAGCCAGCAACTTCTTTTAAGAAATTAATGTACTCCATACTCCACGCAGGGTTTAAATGCGTGTCTGGTTCATCTAGCAAAAATAGGGATTCATCATCACGGGTAAAACGCAACAAGCCTAGTACGGTAATCAGCTGTTGTTCACCTTCACTTAATTCTCTGAAGGTCAAAGACTCATCGCTACCATTCTTGTTCTTCACTTTTACTCGAATACGTACTTCGTGAATCAGGTTGGAAAAATAGATACTTTCTAATAATTTAAAGAAATCTTTATCCGAAGTTTTGTCACCCACCTGCTTCAGAGCTTCCAAATCCTTTAAGTACAAAAAAAGAGCTTCAACATTATCGGCATTCTTCTTCATCGGATGAGGAACTTTCATCGTTCTACGCATTGGAGCTAAAGATGCAAAGAACAACCGATCTAAAAATGGCCTAACAACACCTGTCGCATTCCAAAACCTTGAATCGCCCTGCTTACTAGTCCAATCCGGCTTGTTAAGCACAAATAGCACCGATTCAATGCCCTCTATAAAAAGCTTCTCTTTTAAAAACTTTTTAACTTTTTCATCTGCACCTAGAAAAAACGAAAGTAGGACAAAGTTACTATGTACTTTTTGAGCATAAAACAACGGTCTTAACGGAAGCGTTGTCTCATTCAAACCATGCTTTTCAGGGTAGAGAAGTTGGTCTCTAAACTTACGCTGGTGGTCATAAAAATGCGTGGCTAATCGGTCACTAGGTCCCGAGTAATAGCCAAAAACGTTCGATGGTAAAAACTGACGAGTTTCATCTTTAAAGAAATCAGTATGTTTATCGGTTATAACCGTCTCAGGGCTGCCTTCAACATGCACTAGAATCTTATACTGGTCCTTCTTCACCGCGGTTTCCTTTGCTTCGACAATTACGCGGTTGCCACGACACAGATACTCTAGCTTGTAAGAAAACGAAGGTGCTTTGTGTAAATCAAGGTCACGAAAAATTATTACCAATGCTTCAATAACATTCGATTTACCCGCGCCATTCCAACCAATGACGACAGTCACGAGTTCATTTTGGTCAAAGTCAATCTCAATATCTTTAAGATTCTTAAACTCACCGATCCAGAGTTTATCAAGCTTCATTTGGCTTTATTTCCTTGTATTCAAACAGATCGCCTTGCTTAATATTCCCCACTTTAACTGGAGTAACATTGACTCCTTTCGTCGCGGTAACATCCTTGAGCTCTTGGTAAAACTCTTCGACCACCTCTGGTGTAACCTCACCTTGAAATCCAGATAGTTCAAACAGCTCATCAACGTTCAACGCTTTCTTCGATTCCATAAGCACATCAAGGATCGGACGTCTTTTCATTTTTTTTGCTCTCGCTGTAGGTTTCTTTTTTGCAAGCTTGGCTTTTTGCTCCACTTGGTCTTTTTCCAAACGGATCTTTTCTAACAGTTGCTCAGCAGTTTCTTCCGTAGCATGATTTTCAACTAGTTGGCCAGAAAATGCCTTTGATAAGATAGATGACTTTAGCTGTTCACTATGTTTAATTTTCTTCGTTAACTCATCTTCAGTTCGTTGCGCGGCCTCAAGCTTATCCGTGACAAGCTTGGATATTTCTATAGCCTCATTGATAGAAGGCAACGGAACTGGTAAACCCGATATTTTCGATATGCTAAGTGTATATAGACCTGAAGTAGAGCTCGCTACAGATTTAATTTGTTCTCGACCTGGTAAAGACATCAACCAATAAACGACAAAGTCACAAAGCGCTTTATCGATTAACCGAACTTTAATTAGATGGTTTTGATGTACACATGGACAGATCGAATCATCCCATACAGCTAATCGACCTATTTGATCAGGGCTACCGTTACCCTCTACGATGAGTAGATCTTTATCTTCTAGCAAGACTCGATCTAATTCTGTATCAGTAACCCCAATTTCTTGTATATCATCTAGTCGCAGTTCATTGGCATATACGTTTGCTACACGCAAATACGGGAGCTTCTTATCAAAGCTATTCCTTTTACTGTTCTTTGTTAACCCTCCGCTAACTACACCTAATGAATCGAAATAACACCATTCCCAAGCACTTGGAACAACAAGAGGTTGCTCTTTCTGATTGAATGACTTCGGAGCTTTATACTTATCCTTCCAATTATCATTCTTAGGTGTCTTACCCTTCTCTTCGAAGGCTTTAAGCTGTTCTGCTTCCCAGTTCGCTCGGCGCTCATCGAGAATACGTTCTAGCAAGTGATCCGCAGGCTCTAACTTATCTGCGTTTTGCGCACGCCATTGCTCTGTTAGTTTTCCTGTAACTGCATCCTTAAGAACCGACTGGCGGTATTGTTGTAGCTTAGCTTTTGCTTGCTTTAGCCCTTCAACACCTGCGTCAATGTGAGAGAAAAGCTCTTCGATTTTCTCGACAATCAATTTTTGAACCACTAAAGGTGGGAGCGGTAAAGGAATTTCTCCAATAGTTTTTGACGATAAATGTTTAACAGTCACCGACGATGTTTCAGCATGTATGGCATTTAAATATGGTTGAATAACATAGCTCAAAAACTTATGGTCATAGTGCTTTGAAAAAATTGATATTTTACAAACACGTTGATTTAGAAGTGCGTTCTCACCTTGCCAAACGGCGGCATTAAAGTCACCATCCATTCCTATAAGCAAGTCACCTTTCCTTACAACATATGTCTCATCATACTCACCTGAGTAGTAGGTATTCGTTTGATGCTTCACCACATCTCTAATCCGGATTAAAGGCATACCTTTTTGAGGATCGTTGGAAAACATCGAAGATTTAAATGCGAATCCATTTAGCAATGCTGCAACATCGATTAAATTTACTCTTTCCCAAGTAGCATGCTTACTTAAAACATCACTCTTTGACTCCTGCACAATTTCCGCAGGACTTTTTGCTAATGCCATTGGTTATACCTATGCTATTAAATAGCCATTTAATTCATTTACTACATTATCTAGTTTGTCACCAAATAACTGTTTCGCTTTGAACACGCCACCTTGTTGATTAAACGGGGCGTAATCAAAGTCTTCGATCATCATCTCTGCGTTTTGGGCAATCTGCTGCTTAATCATTTCCAACCATTCGAGCTGGCTTTCATCAAACTCAACACCAGCTTGCTGTTGCTGGCTTAACCACGCGTTAAAACGCCGTTCGACCACCTCAGGAAATGGTTCAAGTACATCTTTTAAGCCTGTTGCATAACTAACTAGGCTTACGATATTAGTTAGCAAGGTCGCAGGTGGAACACCCTTTACTTTTGCAGCTTCGAGCTGCTCATACGCCTTCCACACTTCAATAGGGGCGAGATTATAAGGCGGCGCTTGGATGTTTTCAGCAAGTTCTTCAATCTGATCGTAACTCAAGTGTCGTTGTTGGTACGGTTTGCTGTAAATTAGCTCAATTGCGGTGAGCTCATTTTTGTTGTCATCCATAAACTGCTTAAAGTTCTTGATAATGTGCTCGGCTTTTTCAGCATCAAAGCCTGCATCGATCAGTTCATCAGCACTCTCATCAATGATTTGGTTCGTATTGCGCCTAACCTTCTCAACCAGCTCTCTCACATCAGGGTTGTGAAACGGTTTAACGGCAGCATCGGCTAAAGGTTTATAGACTTGATCTCGTTGTTCAACCGTCGGTGCGTCGGTACCAAACTTTTCTATCGCTTGTTGCTCAAGGTAGTCTTCATTAGTTGTGTGTATCAGCTCCCCCGCCACAAGCGCGAGTGGTTTGCCCATAAACTTAGTCAGTTCTGCACGTTGCTTGTCGTCTAATTTTAGATCTAAGCGGATTAAGCGGTTACCCAAACTTCGCAGTGTATCGGCATCACGGTCACCTCTAGCAATTTGCTCCATTAGTTTTTCAGTAGACACTGATGGTTTCTTCTCCATCGCTTGGCTTTCCGTTTTGTCTGACTCTGTCACTCCGACTGCATCAACTAAGACAAATTTGGTTTTTGCTTTTGCATCAGGCGTAACTAGGTGTAGAGAACTGGTATCAATCACTCGAGTACCACGCCCTTTCATCTGCTCATAGTAGGCTTGGCTGCGAACATCACGCATGAAGATAACGCACTCAAGAGGCTTAATATCCGTACCTGTCGCAATCATATCGACAGTAACTGCAATACGCAGTCTTGGGCTTGTACGAAATTCTGCGATGGTGTCTTCGGCTTTCTTTTTACCTACCCGATAGGTCACCTTTTTACAAAAATGATTATCTTCATCAAATACTTCTCGGACTTTATCCACGATACGGTCTGCGTGATCATCGTCTTTAGCAAAGATCAGGGTTTTAGGGACCCAAGAACGTTCACTAAAGCAATCAGGTAAGCATCTATCCTTAAAAGCGGTTATAACGGTTGTTATCTGGTTAGGCGCAATAACGCTTCGATCTAGCTGAGTTTTGTTATAACTCTCGTCTTTATCTAAAACTTCTTGACGCTTTTTCTTAGTCAATCTGTCACGGATCTGTACAGCGGTCCCCGCTTCTATTAAGTCCCCTTCCTCTGACTTTTTGGTTTTGATTCGGTAGATGTCATAACCAACGTTAACTTTATCTATGACTGCATCTTCATGAGTGTATTCTGAGACCAAGTTTTGATTGAAGAAACCGATGGTTTTCTTAGTTGGTGTCGCCGTTAGCCCTATCAAAAATGCATCGAAATACTCGATCACTTGCCGCCATAGGTTATATATTGAGCGATGACATTCATCGATGATGATCAAATCAAAGGTTTCAATCGGTATTGCAGGGTTATAGTTTACAGTTCGAGGTTGTTTAGCGTCGCTATCTGCTTCTACTTCATATCCAGAACACTCATCCGCGTCATCATCGAGTTCTGAGCCAGAAAGCTGTGAGTAAAGCCGTTGGATTGTCGAGATAGTCACTTTCGTTGTATCCGCGACGCCTGTGGTACCCAAAATATTTACATTGTAGTGAGACGTAAATTTTCGACCATCAAGAGGAGTATTGTACTGCTCAAATTCTTTCTTGGCTTGGCGACCCAGGTTGCCCCTATCGACCAAAAACAAAACACACTTAGCCTTGGCGTATTTTGCTAAACGAAATATTTGTGTAACGGCAGTAAATGTTTTCCCCGAACCAGTAGCCATTTGCAACAGAGCCCGAGGTTTGTTCTTTTTCAGTGAGTCTTCTATCCCATTGATAGCATCGATTTGGCAATCACGAAGACCTTGCGTGTCGAGTTCAGGTAAATCTAGCATACGCGCACGAAGTGTTTTCTCTTCCTCTAGCCACTTTTTCAATGTCTCTGGCTTATGAAAATGGAAGACATTTCGGCTACGAGCTTTAGGATCTCGATAGTCACAAAAGCGAATTTCTTCACTGGTTGCTTCGTAAGTAAACGGTAACTCATCCATCCAACGCTGTGTGAATGCTGATTTCGATAAACTATAACGCTCGCTTTGCCCTGCGACTCCGCCTAGAGAGACTCCGTCTTTCTTAGCCTCAATAACGCCGCATGCTTTGCCATCAATGAAAAGCATGTAATCCACTGGACCTGTGGACGTATCCATCTCTCTAATGGCGATTCCGTGGATGCCTTGCTGGCCTTCGTAAAGATTGAGGCGTTTCTTATCCTGGATAGTCCAACCTGCGTCCACCAGCTTTTGATCTATGATTAATCGCGCCTGCTCTTCTGGCGTTAACTCTTTATCCATCGTGGGCTACCCTTCAAAAAACTCTTCATCGATACGCTTGATATACAACACCTGCTCATCTCGGCTACCAATGTTGTAACGCAGCATGAGTTTTGCCAACTCTTTACCATTGATAAGTACGATGCGCATGCCTAGGCCTTTCGCTGTCTGAGTTGCTGATGAGGTAAAATCAGATGTAGTGATATAAATGCCTTTCTGTGCTTTCTTCAGATTAAGCGCACCATAGAAGTCCCTGATTTCACCTGCACCAACATTGTTGCCATCAGCATAACGCTTGGCCTGGATGTAAACCTGATCAACACCCAGAGGGTCTTGATTAATCACTCCATCCACACCGTTATCACCACTCTTTCCTAGCGTATGGGCCATACCCTCATAGCTTCCGCCATAACCCATTGCTAGTAGTAGGTCGATCAGCAGTTGTTCAAAGAAGGCTGGAGACACTTTACGTGTTCGAGACAAGATGTCTGAGGCTAACGCGTCGTTAATCTGTTTGTAAGCAGCTCTTAGTACTTCATCTGGCGTCGCATCATTATCAGACACAGTTGTCTTTTCACCTTGGTCTGAATCACCGTTCTTCTGCTTAGTGAACGCATTGAAGTCATCAAAACGTTTAAGGTATTGGTTATTGATCTCTTCGCCACTGTTTAGAGCTTCTTTCCCCAAGTCTGTTATAACGAAATGACCACGCCTTGTTGAGTCCAAAAGCCCTGCTTTCGCTAGATAGGTTTTAGCCCACCCAACTCGGTTCGTGAATGCCGCTTGTCGGCCACTAGGAAGCAGCTCAGTTCTCTCGTCTTCTGACAGATTAAATTGCTCCGCTAGCAAATCTACAACGTTGCTAAGCTTAACTTCTTCATTCTTCGCAGCCTCTAACACTGGCTTCATTAAATCTTGATAACTTGGGAGCACTATAGACCCTAACCATTTTGACTTTTAACTTCGGCAATATACCAAGATATACAATCAGTTACATTGATATCCGTTACGTTTATTTGGACTTACCAGCCAATCCAACTATTAATGCTCCCAAGGCCGCTCCCGCTATGAAAGTACCTACATTGCTCCCCCCTTCAGACTTAGCTTTTGTTGCGTTACCTCTGAGTTGGGCTTGAACAGACACTTGTTCACTTTCCTTGAGATTATTAACTGTATTCACAACCGAATTAAAAAGTTCATCTGGAGCAATACCAAGAGCTTTAGCACATTCAAACATCTGATCAACAGAGAACGTTGACTTTCCTGATTCCAAACGACTATAGCTAGCTTGTGAGAGCCCCATTTTTTCAGCTAATACGCTCTGCTCTATGCCTAGTTCTTTGCGTTTATTCGCGACGACCACACCCAGAATCGATGAGTAAGAAACCATTTTGTCTTGCATTTTTACCACCAATAACTAAATAACACTTGATCAATTAAGTGCATAGGTATAAGTTAAATGCATCAATATACGTTTTACGCATTTTAATGCAAATTGAGAATACACATACTTTAAATCAGTAAGGAAAATTTATGAAGAATAATCTTAGTATTGGTGATCTACTTTATCGTTCAAAGCTGCTGGTAGAGCATGCCGGAATCTACCTGGGTAAGGGACGAGTACTCCACAACTCTCCAGATGGCAATGTAGAAATTTGTGCCTTAGAAGATTACGCAAATGGCAAAACAGTAAAAGTCGTTTTAAGTCATTTAAATGAAGACAAGAAAAACGAACTGTTTAGCCAAGCAGAACAATTGATCAAGAAAGCTAGAAAATATGGGGTGTTAGCCAATAACTGTGAGCATTTAGCCTCAACAGTGCTACACGGCAAGCCATCCAGTGAGCAGTTACAAGGGGCGGGCCTGGGTGCTGTTGCAGGTCTACTTTTGGCTCACTGTTACCAATCGAAGAACTCTTTGCTGTACATATTAGCTGGTGGCCTTATAGGGTGTATGACTGTCAATGCAGCTCGTAAATACGATTGTGTGGTATAAAAAGAAAGGGGTGGGACGCATAGAATAGAGCCCCATTCCTTTCCTAACCATTTAACAGCGCCCATCTATATAAGTGGGAGTTCAGGCCAATAGACCTGATTGAATCCGCCTTACTAATCAATCCAATGAAGCACCAGAAAGCTCTACATACTCATGTACCCCTTCAGGCAGTTTCTCGGTACTAAATAAGGCCAGTCGTTGCCCGGCTCGAGTCATTGATACATAAAGTTTTCTAAGGGATTCTTTTTGAGCAAGCTCTCTTTCAGCATCATCTAAATCAATATTTTTGGCTTGATTCATTAGCTCACCAGCCCCAAGAACGAATGTCACTCCTGATTCCATTCCTGTACAACTGTTGATACTCATAAGACGAATTTTCCCACCAATATTATCTTTAATGTCTTTCCAGTCATTGCAGTTAACCACAGTTCCTTTACCTAGAGTGTTCTCAATATCACGTTTAAGGCTCCAAGGACTATAGCTACCACTGCAAAGCACCATGACTTGCTGAAGAGGTATATCGTCGGTTCTACAACATTCACTTAACTCATTTAAAAAACGTATCTTTTCATCTTGAAGAGTATGACTATAGATTATCTGCGGTTTTACCCCTCTCTCCATTCTTTCTAAATCAGGTTTTACGAAATCATCAGCGTCATCTTCAATACCTTCGATCAATGCATTCGCAGCAACCATAATTTCATAAGTGGTACGATATGAATAATTGAGCCGTTTTGTTCGCCCTCGAACATTGAAACCAACACTTTTCCAGCTCAATCGGCTCTTTAGAAAGCCTTGGTTAGGATCTGCACACAGAAATATTGCACCGTTTGAAATTAACGACATCTTAACTAGCTGGAGCCAAGAAGGCGCAAAGAACTGAGCCTCATCGACCAAAATATGATCAAACTTTTCCAACCCATTGGAATCTTCGCGTAAAGCTAAGTCCTTAACATAAAGACTTGGTAGATATCCTTTAGGACTAGACATTGTCTGAACTACCATCTCGTAGAGTTTCCAAATATGCAAACGCTGCGACTTCTGAAGAGCAAAGCCCCGACCTTGACGTTCATACTCTAAATAATCATCTTCATCTTTTATTAGATATTCATTGATGTACTCTAATTCAGACCAGATCTGCCCATCAGTTAACTTCAACTGAGTGTAGCTCTCATTGGTATCACAAAAGATTTGGGCACGAAGGGGCTCTACAGCTTTGTCGCCAAATAATGGGGTGAGCCTCCAATTCTTAGAAACTTTCTTCTGTTGATTGAGGGCAAATTGATGAAATGTCTCGATCTTCAGGTTCGAAGGAGCTCCACCTAACCACTCTTCAAATCTATGCTTTATATCTGAAGTGACCGGTTTGTTATGAATAACAAGTAGTGCTTTTTTATCGGGGTGCTTTTTACAAAATGCTATAGCACGATTTATCAAGATAAGTGTTTTCCCACTACCAGCAACCCCATTAATGAGCCTTACAGAGAAATCATCTTGACTGTCTTCGCTTACATCAGCTTGTTCAAGCATGTCAAAACGAGTTGCCAATTCTTGATCATAATCTAAGAAAAACTGTTGCAGACTAGCTGTATTATCTACTCTTGAAACGCTCCTCCTGGTCGTACATTGAGAATGGATTGCTGACTCAGGAAAAAGTGTCTTTTTTACCCAGTAGTACTGTTCAAGCGGAGACTCTGTCAAAAGGTCAACAATATTCTTCTCACCGTCTATGTAAAAGCCCTTTTGGTCGAGGATATGAATGAATCTATCAGCCTGCTCTTCGCTTGTTGCTTTGTGCCCCAAGTCCTCTTCAACTACAGCAAGATACTTGATTGGTTGATATCCCTTAGAAAGTAAATCTGAATTGAAGCACCTCCATTTAGCAAGCTCAGTTTCATTTGGCTGCTTTTCGTGCCAACCAATCATCAACCAACTTTTACAAGGCCCTTCCAATACGATTGGGGCTATTTTTGATTCATCCAGTAATGGTTCTCGGACAATGAATTCGTCTGACAATCTACTGAGAACTTTTTTAAAATGCCTTCTAACTTTACGATCTAAGCCCGTAATTGATTCCATCTGTGCCATATCATTTCCTATTTATTATATTTATACCCCGAGTTAATCAAAGAACGATATTCCTCAACTCTTTTGAGTAAGCTCTCGTCATTTGACTCTTGGAGAAAAGAATTGGAGATCTCAGGACCAACTAATATCAGTTTTGTTTGCGGACGGGTGATCGCTACATTTAAACGTTCAGCTTGGAAAAAGAACTCAGCGATAGCACTTATATACTGAGGATCTGTAGAACAAAGAGAAATAATGATCATTTCTCTTTCTTGTCCCTGCATTCTTTCAACTGTATCAGTAACAATAGTCTCCGAAGAAAAAATACCTTTCCTATCTGCTAGACGAGATTTCAAAGCTTTAGCGTGGCTCCTAAAAGGGGTTACTACACCTATCTCACCAGCACTCAACCCTGATTCAATTGCAGTTTCAATAAGATCAACTACAAGTTCAGCTTCAAGCCTATTAACATTTCGTGCATTTGTTGCAGGAGACTTAATAAACACAAAGGGGGATTCAGTAGATAAGACTTCGGCATACTTGTGAGGCTGGTTAGGCAGGTTGAAAGTGCGTGTAGCATTGGGACCGGCTGAGACTAAACGACCAGAATAATAAATTTGACTAGGCCAGTTAGATAGAGCGTGACACATACGGTATGTTTGGCTGAGCATCACTGAAACATCAGGGTTACCAGATATCATCCGAGAAAAGATGGAGCAGTCATCAAGAACAGATGCCGAAAGTACTACTGGAGGTAATTGCTTGTGGTCACCAACAAATATAAATCGTTTCGCCTTTCTCATTGCCATAATTGCTAATGGAAGAGTGATTTGACTTGCTTCATCGAAAATGACTGTATCGAAGTCATATTGCTCTAACCTTGCACTACACGTTGCAAAAGGAGTGGCTCCAATTACGTACCCAGAATCCGGTTTGTTCTCCCAATCATCGCCATATTCAAAGTGCTTAACACTTTTATCAAGGCCCTTAGTACAACCTCTTGCTCCAACTTTGATCACTGGAACGTTTTCACCAGCGATCTTATTAAGCGCATTGTTTATTGCCATGTGAGTATGTGACGTCATAAATACTCGTTGACCTTGCTCTACCAATAACTTTGCAATCAGACTGATTACTTTCGTTTTTCCGGTTCCGGGAGGTCCTTGTATACAAGCTAGGTACTTAGCGGAAACAGCTTTACCTACAGCATCCGCTTGGTGCTCATTTAAACCATACTCTTCGGCAAAGTCCGCGGCTTCATCGTAATCATCTTCAAAAATAAAACCTGTATCCAACTTATCTGCCAGCAACGGTAGTACTATTTCTCTACCTTGCTTAGACTCGGCTATTTCATCCAATGCTTTATCATAAAATGGTTTTAGATCCATTGTGTCTGGATCAGCATAACAACCAGAAATAATCTCCTGAAGCTTCTCATCATCTATTTGATGAACTCGAACCAACCACTCATCTTCATTTTCTGCTTCGATAGTACCTTGCTGTACATGCCTCTTTTTGCTTGGCTCGCCCAAATGAAGACATATCATGTCCCCTTCACGAAATCTCGACTCGTTTTGGCCCAAAGTAACAAGCAGGTGATTCTGACCTTCTTTTCGGACATAACGAATTTGTTGAGACTCACCTTTTGTAAGTTTTTGGGTGAGCGGTTTCTCCCAGACCTCATACAGCTTTTCATAGTTTGCTCTATGTTCATCTTCAACGAACTTTCTCAAATCAGTTAGAACACTTCGTAATTCCATTTGTTTAACTCAAAAGTGATTTAAACCAAACCTTTCATCCGAAAGGCAAAATAAAATCAATAGCAACAACAGGTTAAGAACAACATTACATACGGAGCTTTTATAACGTCAAACAGAGTAGTACGAAAGTGTTATGTGAAACAGGTTTAAACAAGTCATCGAAGGTCTAACCTGATTTTAGAAATATACCTAAGGCAGCTACTATCTAACTCTAAGGACCTACCGTTCAACTTGACAGCGCCATAAGCATTGATCCTCCTGCATTTACTCCCACTCCTTAACTTGTTTGTAAGCCTAAACGAACACCCAAACAACGCGCGATAAAAATCACATAACTTGCATACCACATTGTTTCAAGTATTCGAACGTTTCTTGGTCATCACACTTTACGACCAAACCACTACGCCCACGACTGAGCAATACTCTATAACTACCCTCTGTGTAATGTTCGTACTGGCGCCGGTCTTCAACCACCAGCTTTCCGTTGCGATAGACCATATCCTGCCCCCAGTTAAACAGAGCAAGTGATAGTTCTAAACCTTGACAACTAAACTCAGTACAAGCCGCTTCAAATTGACAACATGAATTTTCAGAACTTGGTGGCTCAACGTACCAAGGGCCAATATGTTTACCTGGTTTGTATTTGTCTTTCTGGACTTCCTCAATAAACTTGCCACCTTGGCTGGACATCAACCAGCCTGTTCTAAAGGCGTCTTGAAGCTTGTTTCCTTCGTGCATAGTTTGTTGTACACCCAGAGCATAAGTTTCAGCAGTTTGCTGGTTTTGAGTCAGTCGCAATGGGTAGTAAGCCTGAATATCCAAAGCGACTTTTTGAGCTTGGTCAGAATTGTTAGATAGAACCGCTTCAATCCACTTGTCTAAACTCTCTGTATAGGCCTGCCTAATGGGCGTTTTAAGGTTATACACGTCTTTCTTAATTGGCGTAACGAGTTGCATTTTACCGGCGTGCAGCGATGGCATAATAGGGATGACTTTGCCGTTTTGCGCTCTTATTGCTGCATCTAGGTCTACTAGCATCTGATCTAACTGCATCTCATTGCGATGGATCGCTTGACCATCTCCCACCAAAAGCACCAACACTCCAAACGGTTGACAAGCAAGCCAGTTACAAAACAACATTAACTCAGACGGTGATTGTGATTCTCTAGGGCTTGCTTTGTCCCACGCTCGCTGTGCTTCATCAAATACGACAAAAGTCTCTCTGCGTGATTTTAGTGAGCGCTTCAGATCCTTCTTGAACGGGAGCAGATCTTGGATCATCACTCGACCATCAATGACCTTATCTCCTGTCCGGCCAACTGACTGCTTACCACTATAATCTAACGTATGTTGTAGCACCTGAACGAGAGGTCCATTGCCAGAAAGAAAAATAGGTTCGCTCTGCTTTGCGCTCTCACTACGTGCAATTTCAGCAACAGAACTAATGCCCAGTAGAGTCTTTCCTGCACCAGGGCGCCCATGAACGACAACAACATATCTTTGTTGCTTATCCCTAGCATGCTGATAAAGCTTTAACAGTGCCGTACGTGCCTGGTCAATATTTTCACCGGCCGAGGTTTTTAGCGTAGGTATTTTAGCGTCGAAAAAGACCTGAGCAGTGCCATGCAATATGCTTGGCTGGCGATAAAACTCCCCTTTTGCCCATTGGAGTACATCATAGTAACCAGGTTTACTTAATGACGTTATAAGCTGTGACGCTAACTGGGGAACCAGACCTTCGTCTGCGATGTCACACACAACGTTTGGGTGTTGGAACGGCTTAGCACCAGGTTTGGTGAGAACAACAAAGCCATGACCGACTAGGTCGATAGACTCACTGTGATAGCGTCGCATTGTTTGCAAATCAGAGTTTGCTCGAAGAATTTCGTATTCAGAGGCTTCTTGCTTATGTTTGAACTCGACTACAAACAATTCGCCAGCTGGAGTAACTAGGTTAACATCCGCCGCTCGTTTTCCGCCTTCACCAATCAATTCTTGTTCAAAGGCTATCCAGCACTTCTCTGGTTCCACCTTCGCGTCATTGACGACGTGATGAAGGGTAGCCGTCATTACATCGTATTCAGTTTCCCAAGCGTAGCGTTGCGCAGGATCGAGATCTTGCGTCCAACTCAAACTACGATGGAAAGATACTAACGACTCTAGAAAACTAGCTTTGTCTGTAGAAAGAAAGTCTTGCCAAGTCCCATCCCAGCCTGCTTTTAGGTCCATTTTCGTTATCCTTTAGAACGTAGACTGGAGCTTTTCAACGGCCGGTATATCAGCCGCAGCCCAATCAACATCCCAAAGTTGGTCTTTGGATAACCAACGAGAGTCAATATGCTCTGTAAGCTCAAGTTCGCGCGTTGGTACCTCAATAACAAAACAATGCATGGTGATATCAAAATCAGGGTAGCTATGCTCAACCATCAACAAAAACTTTGGTTCAGTAACGGCAATTCTTAACTCTTCATCTAGCTCCCTGGTAATAGCTGCAACAAGCGTTTCGCCTGCTTCTACTTTACCTCCTGGGAACTCCCATTTCTCGCTAACATAATCTAGCTTTGATGGCGCTCTCTGTACGGCTAGGAATTCGCCTTCATTTTTCAGTACAGCCGCAACGACTTCAATGCGTTTCTTACTCATTGATTTAGCTCTTCTAACAATTTATTGCTACGAGATTTTAAAACCTCAACATCCTTTGCGTCATCTACGATATGCATTTTCTTGTGGCAATTGGGGCATAATGCGACTGTATTTTCAGCCGTATCGTCTCCACCTTTGGCGAGCCAAACAATATGGTGAGTCTCGAGATATGGCTCGCCTTTCGCATTTTTAAATGGCGCCGGTTGTAGACAAAGTTGGCACTGACCTTTAGCAAGGCGTTTAGCCAGTTCTGCTACCCAAATATTTCGCTCATAGCTGGTGGATTGTTGTTGGTACCGTGTAGCGGTTTTTCCACCTTTAGCGGCTAAAGACTGAAGCTCTTCAAGAGTCAATTTTTTAGCCTTACGAACTCGGACGCTCTCTACGTTCTCACGATCTTCTTTTCTAACCTGGCGCTCACCCGTTACAAGCTTTAGAGGGAAGATATATGCCTTTCTTGGATTACCTTGTTCATCATCTTGCGTTTCCGAGTACGGTTCACCGTCGAGAGCGACTTCGCCAATATAGGTGTATTCTTGGTCCGTAAACACCTCAAATAAATGTACAGCGACGCCATTGGTTCTCGATTCAGCTAGCGTTTTATTCTGCTGAAACGTTAGGCTTTGATCGCCTTTAGAGCCCATGCCTGTATAGTGGAGAACGTCATCAACCCACCGATCATCATAAATAGACTTGATGTGGTTCGATACAATGATCAATGTATTGGTTTTATGTGAGCGGCGCATCCCACCTTGTGGACTGCAACCGAAGACTTCACATAACTCTGTGTTGTTTAATTTGGCGCCCGATGTAAGAAGCGATATTTTGGACATCATATACTGACTCTCTTTTGTCCGTAATTTATTCTCAATTGCGTAGAATTAATCCTGTTGACTGCTATATCTAAAACTTGTAGCACTAATATTATAAATACACGGTTAATTCAATCGTTCGTAATCGTCCAATTCTTCTTTGGCATTTCTTGGTAGCAAGAGAACATTTTTACTAACTCTCTTAACCAAAACATCTGGCAGCATCTCCATAAGCTCTTTTCTCTTTAGCAAATCAAAACTACTCTTAAAGGCTTGCGCAAAATCATTTGAAAGTTTGACCATAATATCCAACTGCTCAGATTTTTTTTCATATTCCGTTCTGAGCGACTGGCATTGGTCTTTAATAGACTTAAGGTCTTGCATTCGTTGATTAAGTGTTTCTCTATAATCAGAACGGGCGAGGCAGAACTCCTTAACTTCAGCAATGTTTCCTGCGTACGTATCAACAAGATCTAACTCAACAAGCTTTTCTTTAACGATAGAGGTCAATTGATCTACTTCTTTGTATAAAGTGTCTCTTTGTTCAGCTAAAGGCTTAAGTTCCTCTTCTATTTGCTTAGCTTGCTGATCTTGGAGCTGTTGCTTACGAGCTAATAAAGATTCTATTTCATCATTCAAGAAGTCTTTATCATGCTCGAAAACCTTTAACTCATCACAGAGTTTTTGATGTTCTACTTGCCTGCGATTCATTACATCTAATTGTTCCTGAAATCTTCGTTGAAATTCATCAGCTAAAGTATGCTCTAGTTTATCTCGCCTATTGACTAACTCACGCTGCCAGTCTGATTCCAACTCCCTCTGGAGATCTCTTAACTTGATTGTGTTTTGTTCATCCAACTGGACTAGCTTATTTTGAATGAGTTCATTGATCTCATTTTCCAGATTCAATTTTCTAGCTTCAATAGCTCCCACCGCTTGTTCTAATTCGGCTAATATTTCATCTTGAGCACTTTCTCGTACTCTCATCTTCTCTAATCGTTCTTCATACTTTTGCTGTTGAGCCTTAACACGTTCTTCTAATGCTTTTTCGTCTTTTTTCTGCTCGTCAGATTCCTTCTCTAGCTGTTTTTGAGAACGCATCAATGCTTCAAATTGTCTTCTCACCGTTTCATGCTTACTAGCTGTTCTGCTCGCAATCTCATCAAGATAATCATTACAAATGTTTATCGATTGAAACTTAATCACGCAGTTATCTAACGAATTGAACTGATCTAAATGACCACAATCTGAAACATCAATTTCAATTACATTTTTGTTGTTAGCTCGGCATTCCCAAATCTTGTCTCCGCCACATCTATGTTTGTTAGCTATTTCAATCCAATATTGTTCACTTCCAACTTCAACAACTAAGTCTGGTCGACGACCATCCATATAGACTTCGACTTGCACACCGGAAATTTTCAGCTCGGAGCAGCTGTCAGGCGTTACCCAACCGGCATCCATAGGAACCGGTATTACCCCTACTCTAGTAAAATACTCTTTTGCTGTAAGATGTAATTGAGTCTCATATGCCAGTGCGCAGGATTCATCAACATAGTGAGAGAAATGCCAAGCCTTCTTCTTTCCTTTATTCGCAATAAGCTTAGCTCCACAGCATGCACACACAACATTATCTTGAAGCCCACTTTCAACAACATCTATAGATACCAGTTCATTTGTATCTTTATACACTGCACGCGTGATATGAATTTCACTCATAGACATCTCCGGGATGATCCTTGACCTAAAACCGACCCTAAAATAATATGACGCTAATAACGACAGGTAAATACTGATTACATACACACGTCGCATAAATAGACAGGAGTTAGATGATGAGCAAATGGCCAATACGTTGGGATCTACTGTTCCGCTACAGAATGATAGAAGTCATCGCACTGTGGGAAGGACGGTTAACAACCAATCATCTGATTAAGAGCTTTGGTATTGGCAGACAGCAAGCATCGAAAGACATCAACACCTATCTAGCCGATATCGCTCCAGGAAACCTTGTTTATGATAAACAACTGAAAGGCTACAAGCCTAGTGTTAGCTTTATCCCACAAGTAACAAAAGGTCATGCTGATGAATATTTGCACATTCTTTCAAGAAGTGAAGATATGACTATCACATTTAAAGAACTCGATATGGGGTTTGAGAATGTTTCAATGATCCGCCCTGTGACTCGCAATATATCACCACAAGTCTTGCGTCCTTTAGTTCAAGCTATTAGAGAGAAAAAACGTGTCGACATAAGCTACACATCCCTCAAAGACGGTATTGAAGTTGAACGGATTATCTCTCCACATACTCTCGTTTGCACACCTCTACGCTGGCATGTTCGGGCTTATTGTGAACATTCAAAAGGATATCGAGATTTTGTGCTTAGTCGAATACGCGGTATTCCAATGCTTGAGGCCAAAAGAGTAAAAGGAAGAGAGCATGACGTGTTGTGGAATACTCCCCTAACAGTTGATTTAATGCCTGACCCACGACTTACGGAAGCTCAAGCCAATGTCTTAGCCCATGATTACGGTATGGAAGAAGGCTCCCTAACAATACCAACCAATGCTGCGTTGGTTCGCTATGTTCTCGATGCCTATAATATCGATATTAATGTATTAGATTCGAATCCTAAAGGTCAGCAGATTATCGTGGGGAACTTTGAGGAACTGAAGCAGTATTTGGTTTTCTGAAGGTTTTTTACTTTAGGCTTCAATCAACTGAAGTGTTGACTACAAAAAGCATACAGTGCTGCCGCAATGGCAGCACTGTGTCAAATAATCGCATATCTTGCATTAGTTCTAGAAAACATTTGGTACCCGAACTCAATAGCATTTTTCTGATCCGTATAATAGTCATCTCGAATCCATCGAACCTTTAGACCCAAGTAATATGCCCAAGCAACCACTTTGTTAAATTCTCTCCGTTTACCGTTTTTTGCACAACTCTCAATATATTGATTTACCAACGCATAATGAGACTGACCCACTGAATATCTCGCTCTTTCATAAGCAGATTTGTAGTATGGATAAGCTAAATCGTCTTGTTCGAGTCTGTAATGCCACGTTGCATAACACCAATCAACAAGCCAATCCAAGTAAGGGGCTAAACCCATATCACTTATCTTAGTCGCGTAAACGGCTATGTTTTTTTTCGAATTAATTCGCTTTTTAAGCTTGAACCCTGCTTCCATCATTTCAAAAAAACTATTCGGAGGTACATTTTTGTTTGTCTCTTTTGTAGCCTGTATTTCCGAGAAAGTTACAAAAGTAGTTATTTTATTGCATGATGCCCTTATCCATTCAGTCGTATTAAATTGTTGACCATATCGTCGATGCATTGACTTAAGTTCGGCAATACCACTCTCAACCCATGAAGCTCGACAACGCCAAAAAGAGTCCGTCTCAATTTTCCACACCCAGTCTTTACTATCTGGTTCAATGATATTTTCATCAATGATCTGCTTTTGCACGTTCTTGACGAAATAACTTAGCTCTTCTCTAAGGCGACGGTCTTGCCCATAAAAGTGTTTTGATAGAGTTTTTGAAAATTCGATACCGTACGCGTCATTAATCCGCCCGAAAGCCGCTGTTGATAACCGTGCGATCATCAAGACCAACAGATATGACTCTCGTTCCACCTTCGAAACATGTATACCAGACACTAATCTGTGCATCTCTATAGATTGCTCTAGGTTTGTGATCAGACTTGATAAACTGGGTAACGCTTTACTAGACGTCCAGCGTTGTACGTTTTCTAAATTTTGCTTCCGTCTATGTGAGTGAAGCTTGGGAGGTAACTTTGCCTCCTCAGCAAAAGATAAGCTAGGATCATGAAATTTCGTTTGAGAGCAGTCAAATCTACGATAAATCCAATTCCATGCTTTAGTGAGGGGGCTCTCATTTGAACTTGGTAACCACCATGCCCCACTTGGCAAGTTCAAACTTAAAGAAGATACGTTATAAAAATGACTATTTCGATGGAATGAATATACAAAAATATCTATAAATCTGGCTTTAATAAGCCATCTAATCGTGTCCTTTTTACTTAGATACGTTCCCTCTGTTGCTTGAACTCGCCGATACTCTCCAACCAGTTCCTCAAAACAGAGCATTATGGTATCGATGACTTTGGGCTCAGTAAGATATAGCTTTAAATACTCTCGCACTAACTCAAAAATAGCGTTGAGATTACCATTTAGATCACCTTCTTCTCTAGCCAACCTGGATAACATTTTCTGCTGGCTTTTCCTGTTACCACCGCTCTCATCCTCTAGGCCACCAACAATTATCCCGGAACAGTCAAGTATAGCTTTCACTACCTCACCTATAGAGGGGAAGCTTGGTTTCATTATTCATTCCTCATTCGTAAAGGGCCATGTTACTGACCCATAGAGCATTACTTTTTGCTTGGTGCAACACCGCGATTACCACCAGATTTATTTCCAGTTGTCGAAGGCCAATTCCCTCCCGGGCCAGGATGACTCGATGGAGCGCGACTACCTTTGCTTTTTGTCATAATGTATCTCCTTTGATTAGAACTGCACAATTGCAGTACATCTCAAAGACTATCCTCTAGGACATAATTCAAATACCTGCTTTTTAGCGACGTGTTCTTCAAGTAACAATATTATCTGGCGGTAAGTAGCCAATTAACGCCCCATCAAGCACTCCTCCATCCACTCATCTACCTCACCTTCCACCCAGGCCACGGCCCTATCACCTAAACTGATGGATTTTGGAAACTCACCATCATTCATTTTTCGGTAAATCGCTGAACGGCTTAATGCTGTTTTTTCCATTACTTCTTTTAGTTTTAGAAATCTCATGGGACGTCCTCCTATGGCTGTGGTCCTCATGGGATAAGCAGGTTCGGTAAAAAAAAATGGCATCGGCGTAGAGTACGTCTAATCAAAAATTCTTCAGGTATATGTCATCTCTGTGAATCCATTCCATGACTGATACAGGAAACCTGAATATGTCCCATTTTCCCCGTTACGGTAGTTTGTTACCTCAAAAAGAATATGAACACCGAGTGCTCGAAGAAGCCGCTGAAATACTCAAAGATCGTTATGTTCGTGGTGATGCGTTTTCAAGTCCCGCGGCAACCTCAGATTACTTACGCTTTAAATTGGCAGGGTATGAACATGAAGTTTTCGCGGTCATGTTCTTAGATAATCAGCACGGCTTGATTGAGTTTAAAGAGCTGTTTCGTGGCACGGTTGATTCCGCAAGCGTTTATCCTCGCGAAGTAGTAAAAGAAGCGCTGCACGTTAACGCCGCTGCGGTGATCTTCGCCCATAACCATCCTTCCGGCGATCCTGAACCATCACAATCGGACAAACGGATCACTGGACGTTTAAAAGAAGCGCTCTCGTTGGTGGACATTCGAGTGCTTGACCATTTCGTTGTGGGAGACAGTTGCGTCTCATTTGCTGAGAGGGGGTTGCTATGATAATTGATGATTACAGAGGTATCCGGCTGCCAATCAGTTTTTGTGAAACGATGGATAACCTTTTGACGCGTTTCAAGGTTCCTGATGATGCAAGGCGCCTAGTATTCAACTTTAGAGATCCGACATACTATCAATCTAGAGTGGGACTACATCCTGTCGAAATACAATTAAGCAGAGACAAAGATCGAGCACCTTGGTCCTTGGCGTTTATCGCCAGTTTTTCTTATCAAAGCGATAATGCCCAATCCCTTGATGTCGAGCTGTACTTTCACTTACGTAACCATTGGTGCTATCAGCCCGATGCTGGCACTGTTGATCTCTCACAGCCTGCTGTTTTAGATCTTTTCAACACCTGGTGCACAGCACTAGAGCGACACATAAATCGCCGAGCATTCAGCGATATCCAGTTAAGCCAAATCAGTTAAACCCTTTTCTGTTCACTTTAATCTTACCTTTGTAGGAGGCATCACCATGTCTGATATTTTGTTTAATGCTTCAAGCTTGCCTGTTTCAAAATCACTCCATTCCCTTCTGAGTAAAAGTCTTATCGAGAAGCTCGCTGAAGAGGAGCATATTGCCACCAGCACTTATCTTTTATTTAACCTTCGTGATAGTTCATACAGCGCTGAAGCGGGAGGTTTTCATCCTGTTGAAATTGCTATTGCTCAATCAAGTGATGGTCGATGGAATATTGAGTACACTACAGATTCTGCCAAGAATGTGAATTGCTTGTACGCACACAGAAGTAGAGATTGCCGCCATCAGATAAGCGATAGAGCTTATCTTTGGGCTTTGCCGTTTGGACTTGCCTTGCCGTTAACTTATTCGCCATTTTGATCCCTCAAGTAATACCTGCTCTGAGTATAAACACTGAAAGATTCAGGTATTAATTATGACTTATAACTCGCTAACTTTCATTAAGTTACAGGCTAAGCTGGTGGAGATTATGACAACAAAGTAATACCTGAATAAGTGTTCAAAAGTAATACTAGCATCAGATATAGAGACTGGGTATTACTTTAGGTATTACGAAAAACAAAGGCTTTTACGGAACATTATGGAACGCTACGGAATCATAACTTATTGATTTTAAGAAACTTCAAATAAGAAAAAAGACGTCCTGAGACGTCTTTAAACTTGAATGTGGCGGTGAGTGAGAGATTCGAACTCTCGATACGTTGCCGTATACACACTTTCCAGGCGTGCTCCTTCAGCCACTCGGACAACTCACCGAATCAGATTGTGGTTGGTATGTTTAACCAACGAGGCGCTAATTTAATGATTCTGCTGGGTTAGGTCAAGCCTAAATCCTTAAAAAAACGGCGAGTTAATTTCGTTTGGTTACTATCTAGCTAATTCGATCGTGTTTCGAGCGTATTAGATTTGGTGGTAGTAGCCCGGTACGCGAAACAGCTTGCGGCAAAGATCAAGAAAGTAACCGTAGAGAACCCCCATCCCACAAGAGATCACGGCATTGGTTGCAACAGCAGTGACGATTTGATCGGTTGATGCACCAACGGTAAACAAAATGGCCGCGTATACCGGTGATTGAAACAGCACGTAGGCAACCAAATCGGAGAAGTTTTTCATCACGCCACTCGGCGAGAGTTTTGCGCCTTGACGGAGCATGAAATCTCTAAACACGCCGTAAGGCCAAGCTATCGCTATGTTCACCGGAATAGATAGCGTTCGCGAAGCAAGTGATTGCTCAAACGTCATCCCAGAGACAAAGATTTCAATGATCATACCGGATACAAAGCAAAAGATTACCATTGCAAATGTATCGGCTGCGGCGTTGCGAATGCAAAATGGACCACGAGATTTCATTAACTCACCTAACAAAATACTACAAAAAAAAACACAACCAAAACAATACACCAAACAAAGAACCACATAGCAGTTCATATCGCTATTAGAGCATTAGTCTTGTAGTTTTTGATCTCGTATTTTTAATGAGTTATTGAATAAAAAACCAACGAAAAATACAAACTTAGTTGGATTCACTACCCAGACGGAATTAAAACAATAAGATAACAACTTTATCCAAAATTAATTACAGAATTCAGTAGCTTGCACTGCTAGTAAGTCCATGTCTTGAGACGTTGGAAGTTGATTTGAGCTCAAACTAATTGCAATTCTTCCTAAACAGCCATCCAACGTCAGATTGGCACTATTGCCGATGGAATTAGACAACTGCTCAAAAGTGACTTTGGCTTTGTCCAAGTCACTATCCTCGACAGCCATAAAAAAGTTCAATAGCTGTTGCTCAACATCCTTTTCTGTCTTGGGCGGCTTTTTGCGTAAGTTAGGTTTGTATTGGTAGAGTTTATCGGCGAACGCAAAGAGTGCGTCGTCGAGTTCGGTCTCATCGATCGGTTTTGGGATGATAAAGTCAACGCCGGCGCTCTTCATGTGGGCGCGGGTTTCTTTGAACACGTCCGCGGTGCAGCCAACAATCAGCACTCTCGATTTACTGCTGTCCAACTTGCGAATCGCGGTTGTGGCTTCTATGCCGTCCATCACTGGCATATGGTTGTCCATCAATACCAAGTCATAAACGTCATTAGAAATCGCTTCTATGGCTTGTTCACCGTTCTCAACGCAATCACACTCAAAACCTTTATTTGACATAAATGTGCTGATGATGATCGAGTTGGTTCGGTTATCTTCAACGACTAAAGCTTTTAAACCTTCATATCTCAGCTTTCTATCCACTTTGATATCAGATTTTATCGGTTCACACATATCCAGTTGGAGCAGAGCTTCAAAGGACGAACCAACTCCTATTTCGCTGGTCACCCGAATCGAACCGTCCATCTTTTCGCACAACTGCTTTGCAATCGCTAAGCCTAACCCCGTCCCACCAAATCGTCTTGTGGTGGTGGACTCCGCTTGCTCAAACGGCTTAAAGATCTTTTCTTGCGATTCGTTTGCAATCCCGATCCCGGTGTCTCGTACTTTAATTTGTAGGTGGTTTTTGCCTTCAATCATCTTTTCATTGAAATGCAATTCGACATAACCCTGCACGGTAAACTTAACCGCATTACTGAGCAGGTTGAACAGGATCTGGCGCAATCTCGCTTTATCGGCCAAGTACCAACGGTCACTTGGTACTTGAGAAACCACTTTGAACTTCAGCCCTTTCTCGGCGCAGAGCGAAAAGTAGATGCTGTTGACGCTCCCGATAATCGAATCCAGTGGGAACGGATAGAGGTCAAGTTCGATATGGCCCTGTTCGATTTTCGAGAAGTCCAAGATCTCGTTGAGCAAGGTCATCATGTGGTCACCAGACTCATACAGAGTACGTAGGTGCCTGCGTTGTTCGTCATAGAGGGGAGATTTCAAAAGGATTTGCGCCGTACCGAGCACACCATTCATTGGAGTTCGGATCTCGTGGGATAACGTCGCTAAGAAAGCACTCTTTGCCTTGGTAGACGCTTGCGCTTTAACTTTTTCCGCTTCGAGGAAAACGGTTTTCTGATTAAAGCTATTGATGAGGTGTTTGATCTCATCATTGCTGTTGTAGTTGATATCAATGATGCCGCCTTCTTTCGAGTCATCGACCTTTTGTGCGATCAACACGATTGGATCAATAAGAAAGCGACTGATAAGGAAATAGCCAAGCATCACGCAAAGCAACATGATCGGTACAATACCCGCTTCAACTTTCGAGACCACGTCATAAACTTGTTCGTCTACAATGCGTTTGGCGTTGACAACATCCACCTGCCATTGGAAATCACCAAAGGTCTTTTTACCAATATAACTGTGCTCTGCTCGCCTGAAGTTGTGCTCGAGAATAACGTCTCCGTAACCGTCAGTCAGGACGACACCAAGGTTGTACTCTTCTGCGTGACGTCTGACAAAACTCACAAGTCCTTCAAGAGAAATGTCCACCGTCGCGACTCCGGCAAATTCACCTTCGACGTAGTATGGGGACGACGCAGTAATCATCTGTACATGCGTAAAAGGGTCGATATACACACCAGACCAAGATACGGTTCCAGACGGGGCATCGGCGACGGAGAGATACCAGTCAGCAGTATCGTATCCTCCAGATTCAGGGTTATCCCAAGAGTAAATACGGTCGATTAGACCATCAGGAGCGCGGTTAAAAAACAGACTCGAATAGGCGATATCCGGCTCAACTGAGTGCGGCGTGGGCCAAAGCCCGCCGCTGACAGCGATGCCATCGGTAAGAGAAAACAAGCTGTATAGCAATTGGGCTTGATTCTGTTGTGGACTGGGATGGCTTCCGAGGCTAACGATGCTTTGCAGCACACTTAATGAGTTATTGACTGGGGCGAGTATCTGGGCAGAAATCAGTTCGGTACGTAAGTCGAGGTTCTTCTCTAATTGATCGCGCGTTGGCGGCTCAACCACAAAGTAGCTCACCGTCCCTATCAGCGCCACGGAGGCGGCAAGGTAAAACGCAAGCGCAAACATACTTTTCTGTTTTAGCGAAGATCGAATATCCATAACCGATTGAATTTTTATCGTTTACCAAAAATTATAGTGAATATTTAAACCCTTCAACCTTTTTATCATTTACGTCGCCTGTTACCATTACGCCATCACAACTCTCCAATATTTATGGTTATCACTTTGACGCTACAAGAACTTCTCGCTCAAACTGAGCTACAAGATAAGCTCATCAATGAAGCTAAAACTCGCGGTTTCGTGACTGCTATGGCCGCAGCACCAAACTTGTTACCTCCTCAAGAATGGTTACCGTTCTTATGGGGTGGCGAAGAAGTCGCACCGTTTACTGACGGTGAGCAACTGGAAACCTACATTGAGCATATCATCGCGATGTGGAATGAGTACCGCCCAGCCCTACTGGAAAACCGTTGGCAATGGCCAGAGGCGTGTCAATTGGATGAAGAAGAGATCGTCAACGAAGCAGCGCGTGATTTCTGTGAAGGATTACTGCAAGGTTGGCAACTAGCACGCGACGATTGGGAAACCATTATGCCGCAAGACAGTGAAGATAGCGCATTACTCGGCGGCGTATTACTGTCTGTAAGCATGTTGTACGATCCAGAAACATCGATTGCAACCCTTGCTGAACAAGGCATCGAAGGCTTAGACCAATTTGCAGAGATCTTTAACTCAATCCCAATGATGCTGTGTGGCTTAACCATGCGTGGCGTGACACTCGCTCAAGCTGAGTAATTCAATCTGCCGCTGCGTGTTCAGCGGCATTTCTTAACTAATCCCACACCTTTTCGTCAAACAGCCCCCAACTGGTTCACACTTATATCACCTACCGATAAAAACAGAGTTACATCTTTTTATCAGCCCTGTTAATATTCGCCTCCACTATCCCACTCATTCAAACCTGCGATGCGAATTATTCGAAATAATACGAGTATGCAAAAGGTTCTGGCGCTTTACGTCATTGCCACTCTTTTGTTTCAGCTGTATTTGCTCGCCACCATGGCGCTCAATCCTTCGCAAGTTCATAGCAAAAACTGGCTATCGAACGCTCAGGGAGAGAAAGTTCTGCTCTGTACCGCAGAAGGTTTTAAATGGGTAGACATCAGTGAGCTAATCGCTGCCAATGACGGCGGTGATGCCAGTCAACATAACTATCACGATCCACTTAAGTTCAGTTGTCCCCTATTAGATGTGTGCCAGCTTGCGCTGTTGATCTTCGCAGTAATTGCGAGTGTCATTGCACAATGGCTAGCTCGTATCCAACCACTATTCCTCGCTTATCGTTATCTCAGAGCGACACAGCGGATTTATTTGTCTCTCGCGCCCAAACAGTCGCCACCTAACTTTATCTACGCGTAACAACCCAAACTACAAATTAAGTAAGCCCGTTTTCTTGGCTAAGTCGCTGCGTGTCTTGCCATACTTTGAAACTCTGCGGGTTTTGCTTCACTAATTCGCCAGCCTTATTCCAATACCCTTGCTGGCAACACATAAAGTTAGGATTCAAAATGAACAAATATCTTCAAACACTTTTACTAAGCGCATTTACATTATTCAGTGCTCAAACTTTGGCTCACGAGTACAACGCAGGTGATATTGAGATTGACCATCCGTGGAGTCGTGAAGCGCCGCCAACCGCAACAGTAATTGCCGGATTTTTCCAACTGAAGAACAACGCTCAACAAGACGATTACTTGATCAACGCCTCAACGCCTGTCGCAAAAAGGGTTGAGATCCATACCCATGAAATGTCAGACGGCATGATGCATATGAAGCAAATAGACCGCGTTAAAATCGCAGCGCAAGAGACTGTGATGTTCAAACCGGGCGGCTACCACCTAATGATTTTCAACCCTGAAAAAGCTTATAAACAAGGGGAACGCTTCCCGATGACATTGACCTTCCAAAATGCGGGGGAAGTTCAAGTCGAGTTAGCGGTCGAGAAAAATGGCCATGTTCACGCTCACTAAGCAATAAAAAATGCCCCACTCAACAAAGTGGGGCATTGGGCTCTTGCACAAAGAGATTGATGACTTAACTAGATTTCAAACCTGTCGCGGCTAGCCAATCAAATGAGGTTACGCGCTCATCTGCGATGTAGAACAACTTACTGCCCGCTGGAATTTCCCGATCAAGGTCTGGGTTGAGTTCAATCCCCTGCCCGACATCAATCGCAATCAAGGTCGCGTGATAAGCTCGCTTGATATACGTAAAAATGGCTTCGACATCTGTCGCTGGAGCATCTTCCGGATAAAAGGTTGAATACTGTGTCATACCACGAGTCGACGCGAGTAGCTCTTGATGAAGCGCGCTAGAGCCAGGGTCAACCGCTGCTTTAGCCAGCATCTCCGCGCCAACAGCAGGAATGCACTCGGCTTTCGGACAATGTTGACTCAACAAATTACCTAACGCTTCATCTTTAAAATACGCCAGTAAGTGCGCATCAGGGTTAATGTTGGCGCAGTATAACGATGCCGACAATGTAATATCATCTTCGAGGTTATCGACCACAATACAACTAGCGCTAGGCACATTCGCTAGCTTCATTTGCTCGCTATCGGTATAGCTGGTCACTTTGACGAACTGAATTTCACCCGGAAGCGGGTTTTCGATGTCTGAGCGGCTACACAACACAATCGGTCTTTTACCCTCTTCTTCGTGTTGCAGCATTCGAATTAAATGAACGGTGCGCTGCCCATTCCAACCCAGCAATAGAATATGATTTTCCACGTTCACTCTCCGTTTTCCTAGTACACCCGCTCGCCAATAATCAATTGCACCGCTTGCCACACGACCTAGTATCGCCGCAAACAAACTCAATCCACCCGGAATAACAAACAAGATGACGATCCATTTACCCAAATCCGTGGTAGGTGAATAATCGCCGTAGCCCACTGTTGACGCGGTGACCATCAAGTAATAGACAAATGTTGAAAAGTCGTTGGTCAGATCGCTCTCGCCTGCGGCGTACAATAATACCCAAGCAATTAAGATGTATAACACGCTGAGAACCAGCAAATTGCGGTTACTCAGATTAAACACATTCGACTTGAACCATCTTTTAAAAACGAACCAAACGGCCATAGATACACCAGAGTTTTTGTTTAAGTCATTGAATATTGATTATATACATAAGCGACAATTGGTTACTTAGCAACGGCAATAAAAAAACCAGCTAAATAGCTGGTTTTTGATACATGTCTTGTAACGGAAAAACTTACGCGTTGCCTTTCACTTGCATGTTGAGCTGCTCTGCGAAATCAAGCATGCGATTAAGCGGGATCAGAGACTTCACTCGTAATGCTTCATCAACGAAGATCTCGTGGTCCTTTCCACCATCACGCAGCGCAGTTTCGATTGCTTTAAGACCGTTCATCGCCATCCAAGGACAGTGAGCACAGCTTCGGCACGTTGCGCCTGCACCTGCGGTCGGCGCTTCAATCAGCTCTTTCTCAGGTACAAGTTGCTGCATCTTGAAGAAGATACCTTTGTCGGTTGCAACAATCATCTGCTTATGTGGTAGCTCTTTTGCCGCTTTGATTAGCTGACTGGTTGAGCCCACAGCGTCTGCCAGTTCAACAACGCTTGCCGGTGACTCTGGGTGAACCAAGATTGCCGCGTCTGGGTAGACCGATTTCATCTTACGTAGCGCGTCTGCCGAGAATTCGTCGTGTACGACACACTCACCTTGCCAAAGCAACATATCAGCGCCTGTTTGGTTGGCGATGTATGAACCTAGGTGACGGTCAGGGCCCCAGATGATCGGTTTATCTTCCGCGTCTAGGTGCTCGACGATTTCAAGGGCAATACTCGATGTAACGACCCAATCTGCGCGCGCTTTTACCGCCGCAGAAGTGTTGGCGTACACAACAACCGTATAGTCTGGGTGTGCGTCACAGAACTCACTGAATTTGTCTGCGGGGCAGCCTAAGTCTAGTGAACACTCTGCTTCAAGGGTTGGCATCAAGATGCGTTTTTCTGGGGTTAGAATCTTCGCTGACTCACCCATAAAACGAACACCAGCGATGATTAGCGTACTTGCTGGGTGACGGTTACCAAACTTCGCCATCTCTAACGAATCGCCAACAAAGCCGCCTGTTTCTTCAGCCAGAGCTTGGATTTCAGGGTCGGTGTAATAGTGTGCGATCAGCACCGCGTCTTTTTCTTTCAGCAGCTTTTTAATATTCGCAATATGCGTTTGCTTTTCGCTGTCTGTAAGCGGTGTTGGTTTTGGAGGAAAAGGGTAAACAGTTTCGATTTTATCTAAAATGTGGCTCATTGCTCTTGCTCTACGCAACTTCCAGTAATCCGAGTATTGTAACCCTAACCCGATTCAAGATGCCAGTTTATCGCCCAATAAGTTGGTTGTTATTGTGCTACTAAAAGGAATAAGCCGAGATCAAAAAAGAGCGCCGAAGCACTCTTTTCTGTTAGTTGAGGCGCTCGTTTGCAAGCTTCGCCGATGCGCTGTTTGGATACTCATCCAAAACCTGCTGGTAGTATTTCTTCGCTTGAGTCGCGTTGTTGTTGCGAGTCGCGATGTCACCTAGTTTCACTAGAGCATCAGCACGCTTGTTTGAATCTTTGTAAGAGACAACAGCGGCAAAACTCTTCACCGCGTCTTTATCCTGCTTCTTAGCAAAATAAAGCTGGCCTAGCCAGTAATGCGAGTTTGCTGAAAACGTGGAATCAGGGTAGTCACTCTGAAACTTTTGGAACGCTGCAATAGCGCCAGTGTAATCACGTTTTTTAAGAATAAGGTCGACTGCGTTTTGGTATGCAGTTTGTTCGTCCGCGTTGGTAGTGTACTTTCCGGCAGCGGCACCTTTATCTTGCTTTGGTGCTGGCGTTTCGACTGCAGGCGCGGCGGCTTTTTGGCTGCGTAGTTTGTCTAGTTCAATAAACAACTCACGCTGACGCTGCAACATTTGTTGCATTTCATAGTTGTTTTGTTCCAGTTGACCACGCAAATCACTGATTTCCAGAGCCATGTTGTCGACTTGCTGTTGCAGTTGCAACTGGACGCGATTGCGGTTTTGTAGCAGACGTTCAAGACGCTGAACTTCGGATTCGTTTGTACGGGCAGAGGCAACATTACTACCGCTTAGATCAGATACTGGAGCTGGTGCAGCGAGAACAGTACTCGCTGCACTTGCCAGTAACGTAAGCGTAATGACGCGCTTTAGGTTACTGAACATAAGGATTATCCTTGATTAGTATACTAGAACAGCACGACGGTTCTTAGCGTACACATCATTAGATTGACCTAGAAGAAGAGGCTTCTCTTCGCCGTAGCTAACGATTGAGATTTGGTCCGCTTGAACACCTAGTGCTTGTAGGTATTTAGCAACTGCAGTAGCACGACGCTCGCCTAGTGCGATGTTGTACTCTGGAGTACCACGCTCGTCCGCGTGACCTTCAACAGTTACGTTAAGTGCTGGGTTTTTGCTTAGGTAAGCCGCGTGAGCTGCTAGCATTTCTTCGTAATCTGCAGCGATAGTTGAGTTATCGAATGCAAAGTAGATTGTTGAAGATTCACGTAGAGCTTGCTCTTTAAGTTCTTGCTCAGAAAGCTGGCCGTCTTGGTCCATTGGAGAAACAACCGTTGTATCAACGCTACCTGCTTCACCAGCAGTAGTTTGGTTAGTTTCAGAGCCAGTTGCGTTAGCTGCGTCGTCACTTGAACTACACGCGGTAACTGCTAGTACTGGTAGCGCAATTAGTAGCCCTTTAAGAACTTTGTTTAGTTGCATTTTTATTTTTCCTTAGTTGTTGATACTTACTTGCTACAAAAACGGTGACCATGCAGGAGCACGAACTCGTCCGTTTGTTGCTGGTAATCGAGCCTTAAAGCGTCCATCTATCGACACCATCGAAAGAACGTTAGTTTTCTGATAAACAGAGCTGTATATAACCATGCCGCCATTCGGAGCGATGCTTGGAGATTCATCCAACAGTGTCTTGGTCAACACTTGAACCGAACCTGTTTCCAAATCCTGTTTCGCAAGATTAAATCCAGAGTTGCTGCGGTTTACCATAATTAGGAACCGACCATCTGGTGTAATCTGACCACCTAGGTTCTGACTTCCTTGCCAGGTCAAACGCTTCGGAGAGCCGCCTGCCAAATCTACTTGATAAATCTGCGGTTTTCCACCTCTATCCGAAGTGAAGATCAAGGTTTTGCCATCTGGATGCCAGAAAGGTTCGGTATTGTTTGATCGACCCGTGGTAATTTGTGTCAGTTTACGCGTAGTCAAATCCATGGTGTAAACATGAAGACTACCTGATTTAGACAGTACTAGCGCTAACTGCTTGCCATCAGGGGAAAATCTTGGCGCACCATTGTGACGAGGGTATGACGTTACTTTCTCACGTTCACCGGTATAGATGTTCATGATGAAGATTTCAGCCTGACCATTTTGGAAGCTTACGTACGCAAGCTTTTTACCGTCTGGTGACCATGCTGGTGACATTAGTGGCTGCTTTGAACGCAAAACCATACGCTCGTTGTATCCGTCATAATCGGAGACACGAAGTTGGTAAGGGTATTTTTGGTCTTTGTCGTTCACAACAACATACGCGATACGAGTTAAAAACGCGCCGCGCTCACCCGTCAATTCTTGGTAAATCAGATCAGAGATACGGTGTGCGTATTCACGCATGCGTTTACCCGGGACCGTCGCACGCTTGTTGAAGAGTACGTGGTCTTGTGAAAGTACCAATTGACCGTCAGCGCTTAGTGCTTTGCTCTGACCTTGCGTTAATTGACCACGAACCACGTCAACCAGCTGGTAGTTGATCAGGTAGCTGCCATCTGGGTTTTGCGAGATGCTACCAGTCAGCAGTGCATCCACCCCCATGCCCGTCCAAGCGTCAAAATTGACTTCAGACGCGTTGTAAGGGGTTTGTGGCATTTTGCTGGTCGGAACCGGACTGAATTTACCACTGCGCTGCAAATCTGATGCGATAACCGCAGACATATCATGTGGCAATTTAGTCGCGCCCTCCCATTTGAATGGGACGATCGCAATCGGACGAGCCGAATCAATACCATCGGTAATGACCAGTTCCAATGCCGCATTTGCGACATTCGTTATACTGCTCAACAGTACAAACATTCCTAGTAAAAGGCGTTTAGTCACGTCTTATTCCTTTTAGTCCAATGCAACAGTTAAGTTGATATCTTTAAGTTTTTCGTTAACAGAAGCTTCCGCCGATTTCGGGAAAGAGCCTACCTGAGCAATCGCACTCTTGGCAGCGGCACATACTCGCGAATCTCCACCCAACACGGTGACGCCAGAAACCAGCATGTCTGAACCTGTAGGGATCAGTTTGATGTTAACCCTACACTCCTTTCCCAACAGGTAATCGTCCTTAATCAGCCTTTGCTGGATATTTTGAGTATAGATGGACGACATGCGTGCCAACTCATCGTTAATGAACTGATTACGTGCAGCGCTGTTTTGATCCGCTTCGGTTTCCAATCCCGCAAAGATATCGTTAAGCGCCGCTTCCTGCTCTTTACGCTCACGTTCTAAGCGTTGTAGACGCTCTTTCTCTTTCCGTGCTTTTTCTGCGGCTTCCTTAGCGGCTTTCTCTTTAGCAATGCGATCTTTTTCGGCCTTCTCGGCTGCTTCACGCTCACGACGTGCTTTTTCTTCGGCTTCTTTTGCCGCTTTTTCACGTGCGATACGTTCTTGCTCGGCTTTCGCGATCGCGGCTTCTTTGGCTAAACGTTCTTGTTCCGCTTTTTTAACCGCTTCTTCTTTCGCTTTGCGCTCTGCTTCTGCCTTCGCTGCTCGCTCTTTTTCTTTGCGAGCCCGGGCTTCTTCCGCTTGGCGTTCTTTTTCTTTTTGAACGCGCTGCTTTTCCGCTTCTCGCGCGGCTTTCGCTTCTTTCGCTTGCTGTTCTTTCAGTTTACGAATGCGCTCTTCTTCCGCTTTACGGTTTTTCTCTAGCTGCTCACTTTCGCGGCGCAACTTATCTAAACGGTCCTGCTCTTTCTTCGCTGCGGCTTCACGCTGGCTACGAATTTGCTGAGCCTGTTGCTTGACCACAGCAGGATCAATCACCACCGCTTGAACCATCTGACCTGTCTGTTCTGGTTTAGACATGGTGAAATCCGCCCCCCAGATCAGAGCAACGATCAACAGCGCATGTAGCGAAGTCGATATTGCTATCGACTTGCCGTAATCACTCTTTTTCTTTGGCTTATTGTCTTTCATAAACTAAGCGCGCTTATTCCTTAATGTCCGTCAGCAGACCTACTTTAGGGATACCTGCTTGGCTTAATTCATCCAACACTAATACCACATCCGCGTACGGTGTCGCCGCATCGCCCCCCACTGCAACCGGTGAGTTTGGTTTCAGAGAAAGCTCGGCTTTGACGCGAACAATAATGTCTTGAAGCGATAAACCACGTTTCACTTCTTCGTCGTTGACACTTAGGCCTAAGTTACCGTCACGGTCGATCTCGACAATGATAAAGCTTGCATCACTGTCTCCTGCCAAATCAGATGCAGGTTTCGCCGTTGCGGTTTTCGGTAGCTCGACATCCACACCTTGGGTGACAAAAGGTGAAGTCACCATAAAGATGATCAACAGTACCAACATGACGTCGATATAAGGTACGACGTTGATCTCTGCCGTCATCTTTCGCTTTTTACGTTGATACCCCGCCATTGCGCTTATTCCTTATGCGCGCTGTCACGGCCAGACATCGCCTGACGGTGAAGAATGCTGTGGAATTCTTCAGAAAACGTGGCGTAGTTGTGCTCTAGTTTGCCAACTTTATTGCTTAGACGGTTGTAAGCCATTACTGCTGGAATCGCAGCAAATAGACCCATCGCCGTTGCAACAAGTGCTTCCGCGATACCCGGAGCAACCATCGCAAGCGTCGCTTGTTTCACTTCGCCTAGAGCGATAAACGCGTGCATGATACCCCACACAGTACCAAACAAGCCGATGTAAGGACTGATAGAACCCACAGTGGCAAGGAAAGGTAGATTGGTTTCCAATTCGTCGACTTCACGAGCAACAGCTACGCGCATTGAACGGCCGGTGCCTTCCATAATGAAATCAGGTGAATCTGCGTTTGATTTACGCAAACGGGCGAATTCTGTAAAGCCTGAGTAGAAAATCTCTTCTGTACCAGACAGTTCATCTTTACGCTTTTTGGCATTTTGATACAGAATCGATAGATCGGTACCTGACCAGAATTTATCTTCGAATGTTTCGGTATCTTTAAACGCTTGAGAGAGTACTTTGCTGCGTTTGATGATCATTGCCCAAGAAGCAATTGACATACCCAGCAAGGTTAACATCACCATTTTTACAAGCAGACTGGCTTGTAAAAAGAGGTCAAGCATTGAAATATCAGCGGTCACTGTGCGTAAACTCCATAACTATTGATTGAGGAATCGCGATTGGCCTCATTTTCTCATTGTCGATACATGCTACCTTAACCATTGACTTACACAATGATTTGCCCGCAGGATTTACGATCTCCTGACAGAAGGTAAGCGATGCCTTTTTTATTTCTGCGATTGAGCTTTTCACTACCAAGTGGTCGTCTAAACGCGCACCCTGCAAGAAATCGATGTCCATGTGTCGGACTACAAAACCAATGTTTTGTTCCAATAGTGTTTGCTGCGAAACGCCAACACTGCGAAGTAGCTCGGTTCTTGCTCGTTCGAAAAACTTTAGATAGTTAGAATGGTACACAACACCACCGGCATCGGTATCTTCGTAATACACGGTGATTGGCCACTCGAAAATAGCTTGGGTTGATTGCACTACTGAACCCTTTTAACTCGTTGAAGAGCCTTACTATAACGCATCCCATGACCGTATGTGCAAGGGATAACAACGGATTTCCATAAATTGGACAAAAAAATAGCGCCAACTAACAATGTTGGCGCTATTTCAATGAACTATTGGATAAATATCTGTTAGCTCGCTTATACCAGTCGTACCAATGTCAGATAAATCAGGATCGATAACGAAAAGTATGGGCTGAAGAAAACTTGCCAGTACCAGTTACGAGGTTTGAAGCTCAAACCAAAAATCATGCTTGAACAAATTGCCCAAATCATTAGCGGTGAGATAACATCGTTAAAGCCACCAATGGAAGCTGAATACGCTTCTGGATCCCACATCACCATCGCAACGTGATAAAAACCCAGCAATAGTGATAAGACCCTAAACAGGGTCTTATCTAATGGTGCATGTAGCTTGGCTACCTGCGCAGCGAGGTTACTCACTGTCTTTATCCATCATTTCAGAGTGCTCTAACCAAAGAGCGTTGATTATACCGAATGCACAAGCAAGTAGTACACCTAGAATCCATGCGAAATACCACATAGTAAATGCTCCTTAGTAAAGTGAGTTTTTGTTGTCTTCGATGTATTTGTTATCCAAACGACCAAACATCTTGTAGTAAGTCCAAGAGGTGTAGCCAAGGATAACCGGAACCATAACCGCAGCAACCGCTGTCATTAGGTTCAGAGTCAGCTCAGACGACGTAGAATCCCACATTGTTAGACTATGGCTTGGCATTAGGTCTGACGGCATGATGAATGGGAACATCGCGAAACCAGCCGTTAGGATCACACCTGCGTTACCAAGGCTTGAAGCTAGGAACGCGATACCACCTTTTTCAAGACGAGATGCCAACACAGCGAGTAGCGGCATTACCACACCAAGAATTGGCGCAGTCCACAATAGTGGGTAGGTTTCGAAGTTGTTCATCCAAGCACCCACTTCACGAATCACTTCTTTGTTGAGTGGATTCGACGCTGCGTTAGTATCGATCACGCTAGTAATCACGTAGCCTTCGATGCTTTGTACCCAGAAACCAGCCGCAACAAACGCAGCGACAGTCAGTAGACCCATGATTTGAGCGACGTTGCGTGCACGCACGTGTACTTGGTCGGTTGTCTTCATCTGTAGCCAAGTTGAACCTTGCATCAGAATCATGAACAAGCTAACCAAACCACAAAGTAGCGCGAACGGGTTTAGCAGACCAAAGAACGAACCGTGGTACGTTGGCATCATGAAATCACTCAGTTGGAAAGGTACACCTTGTAGCAGGTTACCAAACGCCACACCAAAGATGATTGGTGGAACAAAACCACTGATAGAAATACAGATATCCCAAGTGTTACGCCATTTTGGTTCTTCGATCTTAGAACGGTAATCCAAACCTAGTGGACGTAGCCAAAGCGCGGCCAGCGTTACGATCATCGCAAGGTAGAAACCTGAGAACGATGTTGCGTAAACCAAAGGCCATGCAGCAAACAGAGCACCACCAGCGGTGATAAGCCATACTTGGTTACCATCCCAGTGCGGTGCGATGGTGTTGATCATCACACGACGCTCGTTGTCATTTTTGCCGATAACAGGTACAAGCGCGCCCACACCCATATCGAAACCGTCAGTAATTGCGAAACCTACCAGTAGAACACCGATCAGTACCCACCAGATAAGTCGCAAGATTTCGTAATCAAACATTTCGTCTCTCCTTGCCTTACGCTTCTACTTGGCGGCTAACTTTGTCTTCTACAGAGTCAGCGTTTTGCTCAAAGTGGTAGCGACCAGTTTTCAGGCTGCTTGGACCTTTACGAGCAAATTTCACCATTAGGTATACTTCGGCAATCAAGAACACTGTGTACAGTGCGATGATTGCGAATAGCGATGTCCAGATCTCAGCTGCTGTCAGCGCAGACGCTGCGACGTGTACCGGAAGGATTTCACCTACCGCCCAAGGCTGACGACCAAACTCAGCAACAAACCAACCGGCTTCGATCGCAATCCAAGGCAGTGGAATACTGACTAGTGCCGCTTTCAGAATCCAAGTTTTTTGCTCGATCTTCTGACGACAAGTTTGAATGAACGCCGCACCGAATACGAATAGCATAATGAAGCCACACGCAACCATGATACGGAACGACCAGAATAGCGGCCATACCGTTGGGATAGAATCATCCGCAGCAGCTTGGATTTGCTCTTCTGTCGCGTCAACAACGTTGTCGGTGTAACGCTTAAGTAGAAGGCCATAACCTAGGTCGCCTTTCACTTCATCAAACGCCGTCATGTTCGCTTCTGATTTATCACCAGCGCGAAGTTTTTCTAGCAACTCGTATGCGTACATACCCGTGCGGATACGCTCAACGTGCTCGTCACGTAGGTCACGAAGACCAGTTACTTGCTCGTCAAAAGAACGCGTTGCAATGATACCCATTACGTAAGGGATCTTGATTGCGTAGTCGGTGTGCATGGTCTCTTGGTTTGGGATACCAAACAGAGTAAAAGCTGCTGGTGCAGGCTCTGTGTGCCACTCTGCTTCTACCGCTGCAAGTTTCACTTTTTGCACTTCACCTAGCTCGTAACCTGATTCGTCACCCAGTACGATTACCGACAGGATAGCGGCCATACCAAACGACGCTGCGATAGCGAATGAACGACGTGCGAATGCGATGTCACGACCTTTAAGTAGGTAGTAAGAGCTGATGCCAAGAATAAACATTGCGCCAGTCGTGTAACCTGAAGCCACGGTGTGTACGAACTTAACCTGAGCAACTGGGTTTAGAACCACTTCCGCGAAGCTCACCATTTCCATACGCATGGTTTCAAAGTTGAACTCAGCACCAACTGGGTTTTGCATCCAACCGTTTGCCACTAGGATCCAAAGAGCAGAGAAGTTAGAACCAAGCGCTACCAACCAAGTCACAACAAGGTGCTGACGTTTAGTCAGGCGATCCCAGCCAAAGAAGAATAGACCAACAAACGTCGATTCTAAGAAGAAGGCTACAAGGGCTTCGATCGCAAGAGGAGCACCGAAAATATCACCTACATAATGCGAATAGTACGACCAGTTAGTACCGAACTGGAATTCCATGGTTAAGCCAGTCGCTACACCAAGCGCAAAGTTAATACCAAAAAGCTTACCCCAGAACTTTGTCATGTCCTTGTAGATTTGCTTATCCGTCATTACGTACAGAGATTCCATGATGGCTAGTAAGAACGCCATACCTAGAGTCAATGGTACGAAGAGGAAGTGATACATCGCTGTCAGTGCAAATTGCAACCGCGATAGATCAACTACGTCAATCATGTTTTCTCCTATGTGTCGGCTGAAGACACTATCTACATTTTACTTGCATAAGTAAGCGTTTCACACACTTTATCTTTGTTGCAAAGAAGCAACACCTTGTTGCAAAAATGTACCGTAACGGTTAGTTAATTGTTAAGCATCAGCTAATATAGCTGGAGCTAATATTACTTGTAAAAACAGATTGTTTCAAAAGGTTTATGGGAGAGATTCGCTTTGATTTGCGTCAATCTTTAGACGCTGTTTTTGATTAAAAATTCAACACTTTGATCTATATCAATTGATTACAGGCGAAAATGTTAAGCAACGGTGATTCGCAGACGAGATTAGGTATTTATGCACTACAAGCGCGCAACATCTAATACCAATTCATTACTTCTTTAGGGGTAGGAGAGATTTTAAAAATGTGACATTGATCATGTAGAACAAAATAGCCAGTCATGAAGACTGGCTATGAAAACTTATTTTTCAATTCCGAAATGAAGATACGCTCGATCAGTGGCAATTCGACCTCGTGGAGTACGTTGCAAGTAGCCTTGTTGAATAAGATACGGCTCTAGCACATCTTCGATGGTGTCTTTCTCTTCACCGATCGCCGCCGCCATGTTGTCTAGCCCAACTGGCCCACCAGAGAACTTCTCCATGATCGCCAGTAAAAGCTTTCTGTCCATGTAGTCAAAGCCTTGAGCATCAACATCCAACATGTTTAGCGCTTTATCGGCAATATCCACGCAGATATGACCATTGCCCTTCACTTCTGCGTAGTCTCGCACGCGGCGCAATAAGCGGTTGGCGATACGCGGTGTTCCTCGTGCACGTCTAGCCACTTCCAGCGCGCCATCGGCGTCCATTGATAAGCCAAGGCAATCTGCGCTGCGCTGCACGATGTTTTGCAAGTCAGCAATTTTGTAGTACTCAAGACGTTGAGTAATACCGAAACGGTCACGTAGCGGCGAAGTCAACGAGCCCGCGCGGGTGGTCGCACCGATCAAGGTAAACGGAGGAAGGTCAATCTTGATTGAGCGAGCCGCTGGCCCTTCACCAATCATGATGTCTAACTGGTAATCTTCCATCGCAGGGTACAGCACCTCTTCCACCATTGGGCTTAAGCGGTGTATCTCATCGATGAAGAGCACGTCGTTTTCTTCTAAGTTGGTCAACAGCGCGGCAAGGTCCCCGGCTTTTTCCAACACAGGTCCTGATGTGGTACGAATGTTTACGCCCATTTCATTGGCAACGATGTTCGCCAGTGTGGTTTTACCCAAACCTGGAGGGCCAAAGATCAATAGATGGTCGAGCGCTTCTTCACGAAGCTGCGCCGCTTTAATAAAGATCTCCATCTGGTTACGAACGTGGTCTTGCCCTTTGTAGTCTTCAAGCTTCTTAGGGCGAATAGCACGGTCGATGACGTCTTCATCACGGTAGGTTGGATTCTCTGGTGCGATTAAGCGATCCGCTTCAATCATAGTCGGTAACCTTGTGTTTAAACCATCGATTTAAGAGCTTCGCGGATCAGGTCTTCGCTGCTCATATCCGCAGTCATTACTTGAGAAACCACTTTCGACGCTTGTGTTGGTTTGTACCCCAACGCCAACAGTGCACTGATCGCTTCTTCTTCCGCGCTGTTTGTCGCAGGCGTGTTATCAACAGGTGCAGCGTCAGTGTACGGCGTAAACAGGTCGCCTGCTCCCCACCCTTTCAGGCGGTCTTTCATTTCAACAACCAAACGCTCGGCAGTTTTCTTACCTACACCCGGTAGTTTCACCAACGTCGATACGTCTTCTCGCTCTACGCAAGAAACAAATTGGCTGGCTGTCATACCCGACAGAATACCCAGACCGAGTTTCGGACCAACACCGTTCGCTTTGATCACTTCGCGGAAAAGCGCACGCTCTTTTACTGTATTGAAACCGTAAAGCAGTTGGGCATCTTCTCGAACAACAAAGTGAGTATAAATGATCGCTTCTTCACCGATGTTTGGCAGTTCGTAGAAGCAGCTCATTGGCATTTGCACTTCATAACCGATGCCATTCACTTCGATGAGCAATTCAGGGGGTTGTTTTTCAATTAGAATGCCGCGTAGACGTCCAATCACAGTAAATTCTCTTTAGAAATGGATTTGCGACAGGATAATAAAGAACTGGATAGACATCCAGTTCTTTATCGATTGTGTTGTCATTTTTGAGTAAACCGTCCCGCAGACTCAAGTGCGGTTTAGCGGTAACGGCCTCGGCGTGCGCTGGTCGCTTTGCCAGCCATCGCAACAAGCGTTTTGTTGGTGTTGGCGTGACAGATCGCCACCCCGAGAGCATCGGCTGCATCGGCCTGAGGTTTGGAAGGCAATTTCAGCATATGTTGCACCATATGCTGTACTTGCGCCTTGTCAGCTGCGCCCGTACCAACAACCGCTTGTTTAATCAAACGCGCCGCGTATTCATAGACCGGCAGTTCGTTATTTACCGCGGCAACGATCGCACTCCCACGCGCTTGACCTAGCTTCAATGCAGAATCCGCGTTGCGCGCCATAAACACTTGCTCAATAGCAAATACATCCGGCTGGAACTGGGTGATGATTTCAGACACACCTGCGTAGATCTGTCTTAATCTACCCGGGAGTTCTTTTTCTGAAGTGCGGATACAGCCACTGCCAAGGTATTGCAAGTGGCGACCGGTTTGGCGGATGACCCCGTAGCCCGTAATTCGCGAGCCTGGATCGATACCTAATATTACTGACATTGAAACCTAATCGTCATTATTTCTTCTAACGGTATGGTAAATCAGACAGCAGACTATATCGAGGTAATTATCGCGCGGCTCGACAAACCTGGCTCTAATGGGACTTCAATCACTTGCGTTGGCTCATTCATCAAGCGCTCGCCTGTCCAGTAATCGTACCAATAGACAGGATGGTCTGAGGTTAACGTCACTTCACGCCCCGGTTGTTGGTAGTTAAACAAACAATGCAACTCGTTGTGTTCCGTGACTGGTAAGAAAGCATGATGCAAGTTAAGCGCCGTAAATCGCGCTGCCTGTTGGGTATGCTTATGACGAAGAATCAACTTAGACAAACTTTGCTTAGCAAAAGGCGTTAAGTCTGGAAGTGGGTCACCAGATAACAACAAGCCACCACACGCCAGCAGCGCGTCGCGATGGAACTCGTAATTTTGCCGGTCGGTCGCTTGATTGGACAACGAGACAAACGTCGCGCAGTCGGGATCAATTTGCCATAACTTACGATGCTGCCAACTTCGATAAAAGGTTTCCTTGGCGATCTGCTCAAAACGGCTAGCGCTGCGCTCAACGTCATCCGATACTCGCATCGCATCGACCATACCTAATGACGGCCACATGGGTGCGTTGCAGCCGAGAATCATCGCATCTCCTGCCCCTTCGGCTATTGCTTCCATCCCCATCCGGTAAGCTTCGACGCCGGTGACCCCGCTTTGATAACGAGCTCCTTTGAGCGTCCCCCAGTAATTTGCATCAAGTTTGAACATCTCAACGCCCCACTCCTCACGCATGGTTTTAACCACCAGCGTTAAGTGTTCCTGCACCACAGGGTTGGAGGTATCGAGAATATACCAAGGCGTGCAACGCCAGCCAGCATAAGTAATATCTTCCGCTTTAAGTGGCTGCCCATTTTCATGGGTCACAAACCAATCAGGGTGGTGTTGGAAAAGTTGCGACTCTGGCTGCGCAATAAATGGCGCTAACCAAATCGCCGGCTTTTTACCTTTCGATTTGATGGCCTGAATCACCGAATGGATGCCAGAGGGAAACTTATCAGACGGCGTTAACCAATCGCCCATGAACGCTTGATAACCATCATCAATCAACACATATTCCAGAGCCATCAAATCTGAATGCATTGCTTCTAGATTATCAACGATGTCTTGTTGTTTAACGTCAGCGTAATAAGCGTACCAAGAGCACCAGCCGATCGGCGCATTCGCGGTGACACCGTCGCGTTTCGGATGATGCGTTTCTATCAAGCGACTGAACTCGGTATAAAGCTCGCTGAGCGATTCCCCCTGCAAAAACACCATCGATTCCAGTTGATTGCTTGACCAGTCCTGTGGATGAGAATTTTCGCCGTCCAAATAGGCGTTAACTAAAGTGTGGTTGTCACGGTGTTCAAACTCAAAGTAACCGGCAAAGCGGTGACAAGAAGTAAAACCAAACAGTGCATAACCGGATGAACTTTCGATCACCATGTAGTTGTAGTAGCGCTGAGGGTCGCGAGGCGGATAAATCCGGTAGGTAGAGCTGTTATCTGGGCAACGACCGACTGGTGTAGGAGTAAACGCCGTACCTGTCGTCTGGCACAACATCTGGAAACCGTCGCCTAACACGACTGCGCTGCGCTCATAATCGAATACCGTTTGGCACAGGAGGAAACGCTCACTTAAGCCATCGTTATTAATGCCTTGATAGGAAAAATTCAGCTCGTTTTGGGTCTGCTCTATGCGTACGTCAAAGTTAGGAACATTAACGATACGCCCATTTGATAGTTCTATTTTTTGAGCCATACCAAGATCCCAGTTACCGCTAGATAATTTAATTAGAGCATTGGATACGGCTACTGTCTATTTCATCAACAGCGCATTTCATTGCCTGTCTCACGGTTTTGACAAATCAACAAAATGCTTATCAAATGCGTTGATTGTGCCTTAACCAATCAGCTTAAAAATGCAGCAACACGAATAAGGTTACTTACGCAGAGACAAAAAAATACCAGCCTTATAAGACTGGTATTTTTGCTTGGAATGTTGCAATTACGCGACTTCGATTGGACCACCAAATGAAGTCACTGGTGGAACCTTACCTTTGAATTTCTCGAACTGAACGATACAAGTGTTTGCAGAGGTTGCCTGAGCAAGTTCTGAAGAACCGATATCCATCGTTAGCGTATTCGGGTCACCGTAAGTACAGATCGCACCTTCTTTCTCGTTTAGCGGACCGTACCACGCACCTTCTTCGATACGGATAACGCCACGTGGGTAGCTGTCAGTCAGTACAGCACCAGCCAGAAGCTGACCACGGTCGTTGAATACGCGTACCAAATCGCCATCTTTGATGCCTTTTTCTTTTGCATCTAGCGGGTTGATGTAAACCGGCTCACGGCCTTGTACCGCGTATGTCGCGCGGAACTCTTCAGATTCACACATTTGTGAGTGCAGACGTTTGTCTGGGTGACAAGACTGCAGCCAGAATGGGTATTTATCTGAACCCGGACCACCGTGAGAACGTTCTGTCTTTTCAAACCACATTGGGTGTTCTTGACAGTGTTCGTAGCCGTAACGACCAATCTTACGTGAAGTGATCTCGATAAAGCCTGATGGCGTACCTAGCGCGTTGATCTCTGGGTCTTTACGGAAGTCCGCGTGACGAACCCAAGGTTGGCCTTCACCAAAGTCGAGTACGCTCTTCTCCCAGAACTCATCAAATTCTGGCATATCGAACTTGTCTTTGTTCGCCGCACGACAATCATCGTACAGAGAACGAACCCATTGCATTTCGTCCATACCACGAGTGTACTCGTTGTGACGACCAAAACGACGAGTCAGCTCAGTGAAGATCTCGAAGTCCGTCTTAGACTGGAACAATGGATCCACTAAACGGTGCATCGCGATCAAACCTTTACCTGAGTATGAACCGTATACGTCGATGTCGTTACGTTCCCATTGTGTACACGCTGGTAGAACGATATCAGAGAAACGACAAGTCGCTGTCCACGCGAACTCGATAGTTACAACAGTTTGCAGCTTCTTGAACGCTTTCTTCATGCGGTTGCGGTCTTGGTGGTGGTGCCACGGGTTGTTACCCGAAATAACCATCATCTTGTAACCCGGCAACTTCACTTTCGAGCCGTTGTAACGGATCTCTTTACCTGGTTCTAGCAGGCAGTCGATCCAACGGGCAACAGGGATTGTTTTGCTGTAACCGTTAAAGTCGTCGTTGTCCCATTTCGGTTTCATACCTTGGTCAAGGTTACGTGGGAAACCGCCTGGCGCCGCAAAACCTGTTGAAGGAACACCGATACCTGAGTAGTGGTGGCCGTAAGAGATACCACCGCCAGGTAGACCTATTTGACCAACCATTGCTGCGACAACGGCTGCTGCCCAGTATGGTTGCTCACCGTGTTCCTGACGTTGAATACACCAGCCCATCAGAATCTGAGTACGACCGTTGACTAACATACGAGCGAATTCGCGGATTTTGTCTGCGCTCACGCCACAGATTTCAGCAGCCCACTCTGGTGTTTTCTCGATTTTGTCTTTCGATTCACCTTGAACGTACTTGATGAAGTCTTCAAAGCCCAGACAGTAAGTCTCGATGAACTTCTTGTCGTATAGGTCTTCGTTGTACAGCACGTGAGCGATCGCTAGCATAAATGCCACGTCTGTCATCGGGTTGATGTACAGGTGGTCATTTTGCAGGAAGCGCTGCGTCTTGTTCTTCACTGGGTCAACTGAGATCACGTTGATCTCACCTTTAGCCACTTTCTCTTTAAGTTGCTCTAGGTATGGGAAAGACTGGTGAGTTTCACAGTTCCAACCTACCTGTAGGTTTTTCACTGGGTCATTCGCCCAAAGGATGATGTTGTCAGAGTTCTTCAAAATCTCAGACCACGACGTACCTTGCGCGTACACTTCAGTCGAACCTAGTACGTAAGGCAGGATGGTTTGACCCGCCCCCGTTGAGTAGTCACCGACTTTCGTGATGAAGTTGCCATGCATACCCACTGCACGTTGCATGTGGCTGGTACAGCTGTGGAACTGACCCGTTTGACGCCAACCTGTTTGACCTGCGTGCAACGCCCAAGGACCGTAGTCTTTCTGGATGCGCTCAAGCTCGCGGTAGAATAGATCTAGCGCTTCATCCCAAGTCACACGGATAAAGCGGTTGTCACCACGTGTTTCTGCGCTGTATTTGTGCTTTTTCAGCCAATCTAGGCGAACCATTGGGTAACGCACACGTGATGGACTGTAAATAATGCCTTTAATACCGTTCAACATTTCTGTTGGGTTAGAGTCAGATTCCAGCGGTTTGATCTCTTGAACTTTACCCGCGTAGACGTGGGCGCGGAATGCGCCCCAGTGTGAACCTGACACTTTCCAAGTTCCGGTTGTTTCTGCTGCACTCGCAGACGCTGAAGCCAATAAGCTTGGACCAATGACCGATGCCGCGCTGGTAGTCGCAACACCTTTCAAAAAACTTCTTCGTGTAATAGCCATTTCAATTACTCCGTATGACGCTTATTAGTGGTGACCTTCAGCAAAATCTGAAGAGTGCTTCTGTAGATACTTCAATACTAACGCTTCGCTGTCAGTGTCGAAGTTAACGAATGCAAGCATACCGTTGAACATGCCTGGCCATGTGTTCGCATCGAAGTGCGCTTCATCAGGCTGCGTGTGACATACAGAACAGTTGGTTTTGTACGCTTCGCTCGCTTTCTCCCAGATAGGCGTTACGTCGTTAAGCATCGCTTCTTTCTTCATCCACACTTTCGCCGCCACTTTTTCCCATGGCAGACCTGTTAGCTCATCGATTTTTTGCTCGCCAGCCGTCACGATCTCATCGCTTTGCGCCGCTTCTTTAAGTAGAGAGCCCACCGCGATGTTCATACCGAAGTCTTCTTGGATTACGCGACCAAAACCTTTCGCTTTACGCCAGCCGTCGATCTCAACGTGAATCATCTCACCGTGTTGTTCAAGAACAGTCACAGTAGACGCTGGGTTAAGTAGACCAGCTTCTTGGCTTGCTTGTGCGTCGAAGTAAACTGGTAGGTGACGAACACTTACCAATGCTTGACCAACTGAGTAATCAGTATTTGATGTCAATTGCTCTAGCTCGCCGACGATACCACCGATGCTATCCATACCTGCTGGAAGTTGGTGCGCGATACCTTTGTGACAATCAACACAGCTTTGATCTTTCTCTGCCGCTTGCTTCATCTGAATGCGAGCAGTCGGAGACATTTGCTCGAAGTCCATCGATTCATAGTTGTGACAGTTTTTGCACTCAAGGGATTTGTTTGCCGAGAAGCGGTCCCACTCGTGTTTGGCGAGTTCGATACGGCGCTCTTCAAATACGCCTGGTTCATCGTAGTTACCAAATACTTGAGCAAAAACTTCTTTTGATGCCTGCATCTTACGTGCAATTTTGTCTGTCCAGTTATGAGGAACGTGACAGTCTGGGCAAGTCGCGCGTACGCCTGAGTGGTTTTTCCAGTGCACCGTTTCTTGAAGTTCTACGTATACGTTGTCACGCATGGTATGACAGCTGATACAGAATTTTTCAGTGTTAGTTGCTTCTAAAGCTGTGTTAAAGCCACCCCAGAAGATAACACCTGCAATAAAGCCGCCCATAGTCAGCACGCCAAGGCTGATATGAACTGCAGGGCGCGTCATAGTACGCCACAGTTTGATAATTAATGATTTCATGGTTTGCTCTCTTAAAATCTTTCAAAAATGCGGAAATAAGCTCGTTGGCTTACATGCCATGTGCACCTGGAGGCCCAAAGAAGAATACTTGCAGCATCCAAACAATGAACCCGTAGCCTCCAACGAAAGCCACACTCAGAATTGGAAAGAGAACAACTGCAATGAAGAGGAACGACTTCCACTCCAGAGAGCGTTTTTCACCACTCTCAATTTTATTAACATCACTCATACATTTGCCTATCTTGTATTTAGTGTTTTGGGATAGCTTCAGTGATCAAGCTAAAGTTTTTTTACAATTTCTAGTTCAAAATGTTAGACCATACTATTAGTAAGGTTCAACGAATTCCGCCCCTTCAAACCTTGTTATTCCACACTTTTTTGAGCTTAACCAGAGATGTGTTTGAATAAGAAATCATGTATAGATTTGCATAGAAATATGAAGAATTGTGAACAGTTAAAATTACGTTAAATCAATAACATTAATGAAACAAGCGCTGTTAAAAAAGGAAAACATCGCCCTCAAAATCGCTGAAAAATTTACCGCTCAGACACCAAAATGTGAACATTATGTATGCGACTTTGTAGCGATTTATGTCGCTAGATAACACGATACACTTGGCAAAAAGCTCACCGCTTTGACCTACTAAGTGGCTGGAATATCGGTTCCTCGTTACAATGGAAAGGCGTCAAATGGAGTGATTAGATGAATAGCGTTGTTGATATTTCTTGGCCGTTACTTGGGTTGTTCTTTTGTACTTTGGCGATCCCGTTATTTATCAGTCGCTACTACCAGCTAGGCATCAGCAAAGATGTGTTGGTCAGCGTAGGTCGAATGACCGTGCAGTTGATCTTTATCGGCCTGTATTTGGAGTACTTATTTGCGCTAAATAATGTCTGGGTAAACTTAGCTTGGTTATTGGTAATGACAGTGATTGGCACCAGCTCGATCATCGATAAAGCCAAACTGCCTAAAAGGCCTCTATTTGTTCCTGTGATCACGGGGTTATTGATTGGTCTTTCACCCATGTTGGCGGTGATTTGTGTATTGGTGGTCAAGCCCGATCCATTCTACAGCGCCCAGTATATGATCCCACTTGCGGGCATGTTGCTTGGTAACTCACTCGGCGGCAACATCGTCACATTGCAGAACTTCTTTACCGCCTTATCACAGCGCAAAGACGAGTATGAAGCGGCAATTTCCTTAGGCGCCTCCGTCCAGTTTGCGACGCTCCCCTTTTTGCGTGAAGCGATTCAAAAGTCGCTCGCGCCTACCCTCGCTTCAATGGCGACGACAGGGTTGGTAACCTTACCGGGAATGATGACAGGTCAAATACTCGGTGGTGCAAATCCGGTCATCGCAATCAAATATCAGCTAATGATCATGATCGCGATCTTCGTCATGATGTCGGTTTCAACCTGTATTTGCTTGAATTTGACGATCCGTAGTGCGATTCACCCCCATGGCCGAGTACTGATCAAACGCTTAGATAATCAATAGATCTGCTGCGAAACGTGCCAATAAGATCTTATCCACAGAATCTGTGGATAACAGTGGTGATACATATTTAGTGGATCTTCTGCAGTGCAGAAATACTCTGGCATTGGCGTATTTTACAGTTCTCTGACATAGCGAAAAGCGTACGTAAGACGTAATAAATGCGTCATTTGGCTCGGCTACAGTGGAAGAACACACACTCACAAGGATAGCGTTATGTGTCTACAGCACGGTATTGAACAAGTTTTGTACAAAGCAGCAGAAGAGGATGAATTGCGTGACTGGTTGGTTGATGAACCACAAGGGTTAGTTGTAGCAGAAGAGTTGTACAGACTAGAAAGATGAAATTAGCAAAGGGAGTAGATGTAGCACCTACTCCCTTTAGATCAGTTAGTCGCGGAGGTAGATTAGCCAGTACCATATGCCGACAAATACACCACCGCCGATAATGTTACCCAACGTCACTGGAAGTAGATTATTCAGCAAGAAATCGACCATGTTGAGGTCGGCGTAGTCGGCAATGTTAGCGCCAGTCATCTGCCAAAACTCTGCGGGCGCCAAATTCTTGATACCAATCGCCATCGGCACTTGGAACATGTTTGCAATGCAGTGTTCAAAACCAGCTGAAACGAACATCGCCACTGGCAAGATCATCACCGCGATTTTATCTGTTAGTGTGCGACCGCTGAATGTCATCCATACTGCGACACACACCAAGACATTACACATTACGCCTAAGGCAACGGCTGATAAGAATGTATGGTGCATCTTGTGCTGAGAAATCGCCATCGCATTGAGGCCAACTTGGCCATGGTCAAACATATACTGCTTGGTCATCAACATACAGAACACTAACAACAGCGCCCCGATCAAGTTTCCGCTGTATACCACTAGCCAGTTTTTGAACAGCATTTTCCACGTGATCTTGCCGCTTGCTCGCGCCACCAGCGTCAGTACCGAACTGGTGAACAGTTCACCACCAGTCACCACTACAAGGATTAGACCGAGACTAAACGCTAAGCCACCGATCAAGCGTGTAATCCCCCAAGGTAAATCAGCCGCTCCAGTAGTCACTATGGTATAAAAAACAAAGGCAATGCCTATGTGTAGACCAGCAGAAATCGCCAGTAGAAAGGATTTAATAGGGTCTTTGGTCGCTTTACCAACCCCTACTTCTGCGGCGCGCTCAGCCATTTGCGGCGGAAGCAAAGAATCAAATTGGTTAAGGTTAATCATCGAGGAAACATTTTGAAACAAATGGACGTTGGGCGCGGATAATTACTCGAAAAGTGATCAATTTCAAGCACTAAATATGAGTTTGCACTCAATTGATTATCTTTTTAATTAACCCTAGTGCATTCGATAAAACTATCAGTATAAAAACAGATAAATAAAGCTCAACACATCAAATTAAAGCCATGAAAATCAATCAATTAATAAAACCACCTACTGAAAACTTACTTCTGAGACACTCTTAGTCCTAATATTCATAATAATTGAATTTTTTATTATTTTTCTCTATTAAGTTGGCGCGACTCTGAGGGAACCGTTATTTGGGCATAAATATCCAGTAAGGTGTTATTGACTCAGATCAGGTGTGATTTTAATTGTGTTTTATTTAACGCAAATACATGCCTCAGATAACATTTCTTTGTAAATGCAATTGCCGTGCTTCAGCGCTGGAACTATGGTGAGTGTATTGGTTTTATTAAGGATTTAACTATGAAGTACACTCCAGACCACATTGCAGAACTCAACTTACTTCTTCAATTCGATCTCAGTAGTGCGGCAACCGGAATCAAAGTTCACCAAGACGCTTCAGAAGATATGCAAGCTGCAGTAAAAAGACTGTATGACAAAAGCTTGTGCACACTGCCAGACGGTGGCTACCTAACCGATGAAGGCATTGAGGTAGCAGAGCACGCTGACAAGATATTACGTGTTTTAAGCAGCTAATTACGCTCAATATTCAGCGACAACGCCAGCCATTACAAACGGCTGGCGTTTTTCGTTTTCATTTCCTTCCTCAGCGCGAATTTTTCTCGACCAACTGACTCACTCGCGGGGCAATCTTTGATATGCTGAATGCAAGCCATGCGTTTCTCAGTCAGCGCCATACATAGACTCACACGTTTAATAAGGGATAGCCGTGAAAACAATCACTATTGTTGGTGGAGGATGGTTAGGTAGACCTCTCGCCCATTATCTAGAATCTATTGGTCACCACGTTTTTGTCAGTAAAACCACATCCGAAGGTGTCGAACAACTCAAACAAGAGCACCTAAACGCATTTCAGCTCGATCTCAGTACAGGGGTTAGCCAAGTCACACAACAGATATCTACAACTCAAGCCGACATAGTCATTGGCTGCTTTCCACCGGGATTTCGTAAAGGCAACGGCGAAGAGTATGCCGACTATTGGAAAACACTGGCCGACGCCTGTGTCAACGCCAATGTTGGCCGAGTTGTCATGGTCAGCTCGACGACCGTCTACCCAAATATCGCCGAGGATATGGTCGAAGAGAAAGCCTCACTGGCGTTGGCTCAGATCCATGAAGACTTCTCGGACAATGCGAAAATAATGCTCAAAGCCGAGCAGCACCTAATGGATTCAGGTCTGAAGTTTGCAATTGTTCGTTGCAGCGGACTGGTTGGCCCACACCGTCACCCTGCCCGCTTTGCACCGAGGCTAAAACAAGTGAGCGACCTTGCTCCCGCCAACATGTTACATCTGACCGATGCGATTGGCGCCGTCAGTTTCGTTGCGTTGCATGATAAAAACGTGGTGGTCAATGCGACGACACCGAACACAGTCAGCAAAGCCGAGTTTTATCAAGCAGCACTGACCAACTCAGGTTCCAGTGAAGTGCTCCCTCCAGTCGTTCACATTGCAGATAAACGCATCGTCGCCGATGCCCTGCTCGACCTCGGTTACAAGTTCCATCATCAACATACGCTCGAGCTGACAGAAGGAACGTTGGAATGAAGCTATACCAGCACATAGACAACCTTTGGGCTTACATGCAGCTCGACCATCAGCTTGAAAAATCGGATTGTATCTTTGTTCTGGGCAGCAACGATGTCAGAGTCGCCGAGCACGCAGCCAATCTGTACTTACAAGGATTCGCGGATAAAGTGATATTCTCTGGCGGTTTCGGACGCTTAACAGAAGGCGTGTTTGAGAAAAGTGAAGCCGAGACGTTTGCCAACATCGCCAAAGACATGGGCGTAGCCAGCGACGATATTATTCTCGAAGATCAAGCGACCAACAGCGGTGAAAACGTTCTTTTAACTGCAGAACTCGTCCAACATCAAGGGCTGGACTTTCGCTCCTTTATCTTGGTGCAAAAACCATACATGGAAAGGCGCAGCTACGCGACGTTCGTCAAACAGTGGCCGCATCCGTACCAGCGCGTCGCCGTCACCTCGACCAAAGCCGAGTTCAGTCACTACTTTAACGACGATATCGACATCGATATGGTCGTCAGAGCCATGCTGGGCGATTTTGAACGCATCAAATCCTACCCTGCACTTGGCTTCCAAATTGAGCAAGATGTCCCAGCGAATGTGGAAGCGTCTTATCAAGCGATAAAAGCCGTCTTTGATTAAGGCATGTTGACCTAGTGATGTAGACAATGGATACAAAAAAGCCAGAGCATATGCCCTGGCTTTTGTTTATCTGATCAGATTAGTGGATCGCGGCTTCTTTTTCGCTTAGGTATTTAAACTCAAGCTCGTCGCCTTTCAGCTCAACTTTCACCGTGCCACCATCAACTAACGAACCAAACAACAGTTCGTTTGCCAGCGGTTTTTTCAGTTGATCCTGAATCACACGGCTCATCGGACGCGCACCCATCGCTTTGTCGTAGCCTTTTAGTGCTAACCAATGACGAGCATCGTCAGACACTTCCAGAGATACGCCACGAGCGTCAAGTTGCGCTTGAAGCTCAACGATGAACTTATCGACCACTTGATGGATGACGTGCTCATCTAGGCTGTTGAACCAAATGATGTTGTCGAGACGGTTGCGGAATTCAGGCGTGAATACCTTCTTGATTTCCGCCATTGCATCATGACTGTGATCTTGTTGGATCAGGCCGATCGACTTCTTAACCGTTTCCTGAACACCAGCGTTGGTGGTCATCACTAGGATCACGTTTCTGAAGTCCGCTTTACGACCGTTGTTATCCGTAAGCGTACCGTTATCCATCACCTGTAGTAGCAGATTAAAGATATCTGGGTGCGCTTTTTCGATCTCATCTAACAGTACAACTGCGTGCGGATTTTTAATTACCGCATCGGTTAGTAGGCCACCTTGGTCATAGCCAACGTAACCCGGAGGCGCACCAATTAAGCGGCTTACCGAATGACGCTCACCGTACTCAGACATATCAAAACGCAGAAGCTCGATGCCGAGCAGTTTTGACAGCTGAACCGTGACTTCCGTTTTACCTACCCCAGTTGGGCCAGCAAACAGGAATGAACCAACAGGTTTATTGTCCGCACCAAGACCAGCACGAGACAGCTTGATGGTTTCGCTCAATACGTCTATCGCATCGTCCTGACCAAACACCAGCATCTTCATCTTCTGATCCAGTTTCTGCAGGATCTCTTTATCTGAAGACGAGACTGATTTCTCAGGAATACGCGCCATTTTCGCTACCATCGCCTCGATGTCAGCGACACCCACCGTCTTCTTGCGTCGGCTAGCTGGCGCTAATCGGCTACGCGCCCCTGCTTCGTCAATCACATCGATTGCTTTGTCCGGCAAGTGACGTTCATTAATGTACTTGGCAGACAGCTCAACCGCGGCACGCAACGCTTTGTTGGTGTAACGCACTTGGTGGTGAGCTTCGTATTTTGGTTTAAGCCCCATCAGAATCTTAGTGGTGTCGTCCACTGAAGGTTCAACAACGTCGATTTTCTGGAAGCGGCGTGATAAGGCTCGTTCTTTCTCGAAAATGTTGCTGTATTCCTGATAGGTGGTTGAACCGATACAACGCAGCTTACCACTGCTAAGCAATGGCTTAATCAAGTTTGCCGCATCCACCTGTCCACCAGACGCTGCACCCGCACCAATGATGGTGTGGATTTCGTCGATAAACAGAATCGCATCGTCTTCTTTTTCAAGCTGCTTCAAGATCGCTTTGAAACGTTTCTCGAAATCACCACGGTATTTCGTACCCGCAAGTAGTGAACCGATATCAAGTGAGTAGATCACGCTATTTTCAATGATTTCAGGCACTTGACCTTCAACGATTCTCCAAGCCAAACCTTCAGCAATGGCGGTTTTACCTACGCCCGCTTCACCGACAAGTAACGGGTTGTTCTTACGACGACGGCAAAGCACTTGAATAGTACGTTCTAGCTCTTTTTCACGACCGATAAGCGGGTCAATATGACCTTTTTTTGCTAGTTGGTTTAAGTTAGTCGCGAAACTTTCTAGACGCTCATCAGAATTGGACTCTTCAACCGTATCGCCACCGAAAGAGTCTGATGAACCCGGCTCGTCACCTTGGCTAGACGCCTTAGTGATGCCGTGTGAAATAAAGTTAACGATATCAAGACGACTGATGTCGTTCTTTTTCAGCAAGTACGCTGCGTGCGACTCCTGCTCACTGAAAATCGCAACCAGTACGTTGGCGCCAGTAACTTCACTTCTGCCAGACGACTGTACGTGGAAAACCGCACGTTGTAGGACACGCTGGAAGCTTAGCGTTGGCTGAGTTTCACGTGTCTCATCGTTCTCTGGGATAAGAGGTGTTGTTTGGTCGATAAAAATATCAAGCTCGCTGCGCAGTGCATCGATATCAGCCTGACATGCTTGTAATGCCTCTCTCGCTGCATCATTTTCCAACAATGCTAGCAGGAGGTGCTCGACGGTCATAAATTCATGTCGTTTATCACGAGCGCGAGAAAATGCGCTGTTCAAACTCGACTCTAATTCTTTGTTCAGCATAGGGACCTCCTCAACAACAACTCAAGTTGTACCGACAGATATTAAGCTTGCTCCATCGTACAAAGCAAAGGATGCTCATTCTCCCTGGAATACATAGTGACCTGAGCCACTTTGGTTTCCGCAACCTCCGCAGTAAACGTGCCACAGATTGCCTTACCTTCATAATGCACTTTAAGCATCACTTGCGCTGCTTTGTCTGCATCCATCGAGAAAAAACGTTCCAAGATTTCTATTACAAAGTCCATCGGGGTGTAGTCATCGTTGTTCAAGACAACGTTATACATAGATGGTGGTTTTACTTTTGTTTTCTCTAACTCCAGCAGATCTGAATCTGGAGTGACCCATTCAAAATGCTTGCTCATGATCTAATAGTGTTGGTTTATGACTAGTTTTAATTTTACCACTTCAACGAGCAGAAGTTTTGAATTTAGCTCTGACATTAAGGGCAAATCGATAAGAAATTTTCTTTCCCCTTCATTAGAGACTAATCCAGCAATTGGAACGCTGCAAATAAAACATTCGTTCATCCGACTTATTAGGTATCTGATTGATTAAAAAGAAACCGAAAACATCAGGCAACGACTGGAGTGGCGAATAAAAACACACACTTATAGTTAGAAAAATGTAAATCTCAAAAGTGATTTGTTTGCAAATATGTCGGGTCTTATACGTTTTTACTATTGACTGTGCTCAATCATTGGCTAAATTGGTCAAATAGTGACTGAAAATTTGGCAGCGGCTGAATGGAAATTCACTTTTTGTTTACAAGGCACATAGTAAACGTTCAACAACATCAGTAACAAAATGCATGAGGGATGTATAGCATGGCTACAGGTACAGTAAAATGGTTTAACAATGCCAAAGGATTTGGTTTTATCTGTCCGGAAGGTGAAGATGGTGATGTGTTTGCTCACTATTCAACAATACAGATGGACGGCTATCGTACTCTGAAAGCAGGCCAACAAGTCAACTTTGAGGTGGAAGAAGGTCCAAAAGGTTATCACGCGAGTGTCGTGACTCCTGTGGAAGCTCAACCAGCTAAATGAACCGCTGCCAATTAATCAAGTAGAATGAGAATGTAAAAAAACCCGCCTTTCGGCGGGTTTCTTTTTTATCCGAGATTATCGGTTGATAATCGCGTTCAATGTCGCGCTTGGACGCATTAGGTTTGATGCTTTCTCTGCATCTGGTGCGTAATAACCACCTAGGTCACCCGCAACGCCTTGTGCGCCATTCAGCTCAGCAAGAATCTTCTCTTCGTTTGCCGCTAGTTGCTCAGCAATTGAAGCGAACTCTTCTGCCAACGCTTTGTCTTCAGTTTGAGAAGCAAGTGCCTGTGCCCAATAAGTCGCCAAGTAGTAGTGTGAGCCACGGTTATCCAGCTCACCCACTTTACGTGAAGGCGACTTGTTGTTGTCTAGGAACTCACCTGTCGCTTTGTCTAACGCATCAGCCAGAATCTTCGCTCTCGCGTTGCCAGTAACTGTGCTTAGGTGCTCAAGAGACGCTGCCAATGCTAGGAACTCACCTAGAGAATCCCAACGTAGGTGGTTTTCTTTCTCAACTTGTTGAACGTGCTTAGGAGCAGAACCACCTGCGCCAGTTTCAAACAGACCACCGCCGTTCATTAGCGGAACGATTGATAGCATTTTCGCTGATGTGCCTAGTTCAAGGATTGGGAACAAGTCAGTTAGGTAGTCACGAAGAACGTTACCCGTTACTGAGATGGTATCCAGACCTTCTTTGATGCGCTCAAGAGAGAACTTACAAGCTTCAAGTGGAGCAAGGATCTTAATGTCCAGACCTGATGTATCGTGATCCGGTAGGTAAGCCTTCACCTTCTTGATTAGCTCTGCATCGTGTGCACGGTTTTCATCTAGCCAGAATACTGCTGGTACGCCAGTTGCGCGTGCACGTGTTACCGCCAGTTTCACCCAGTCTTGGATTGGCGCGTCTTTCACCTGACACATACGGAAGATGTCACCAGCTTCCACTGCTTGCTCAAGTAGCACCTCACCTGAAGAGTCAACAACACGTACTGTACCTGCTGCATCTAGAATGAATGTCTTGTCGTGTGAACCGTACTCTTCTGCTTTCTGAGCCATTAGACCCACGTTTGGTACGCTACCCATAGTCGTTGGGTCAAATGCACCGTGTTCTTTACAGAAGTCGATGACCGCTTGGTAGATACCCGCGTAACAACGATCTGGGATCATCGCTTTCGTATCTTTCTGCTTACCGTCTGGACCCCACATTTGACCAGAAGAACGCAGCATTGCTGGCATAGATGCGTCAACGATGATGTCACTAGGTACGTGCAGGTTGGTGATGCCACGGTCAGAATCAACCATTGCGAGTGGTGGCTGAGTTTCGTAAACCGCTTGAAGTGCCGCTTCGATTTCTGCTTTTTGAGCTTCTGGTAGCGCTTCAATCTTGCTGTAAACATCGCCGATACCGTTGTTTACGTCAACGCCTAGCTTATCGAATAGCTCGCCGTATTTCGCAAACACGTCTTTGTAGTAAACCTTAACCGCGTGACCAAAGATCACTGGGTCAGACACTTTCATCATTGTCGCTTTCATGTGCAGTGATAGCAGAACATCTTGTTCTTTCGCAGCCGCGATTTCTTTCTCGAAGAATTCAACCAGTGCTTTTTTGTTCATCACTGACGAATCAATGATTTCTTTGTCTTGGATTGCGAATGGTGCTTTTAGCTCTTTCACGCTACCGTCTTGACCAACGAACTCGATTTTAACCGTTGTTGCGCCATCAACGGTGTGCGATTTTTCGCTACCGAAGAAGTCGTTGTTCGACATGCTTGAAACGTGAGACTTCGAGTCTTTTGACCACGCACCCATTGAGTGTGGGTTTTTCTTCGCGTAGTTCTTGACTGAAAGCGGTGCACGACGGTCTGAGTTACCTTCACGTAGTACTGGGTTTACGGCACTACCTTTGATCTTGTCGTAAGTCGCTTTGATCGCTTCTTCTTCGTACGTGCTTGGCTCTTCAGGGTAGTTTGGTAGGTTGAAGCCTTTCGCTTGCAGCTCTTTGATTGCTGCTTTTAGCTGAGGAATAGAAGCCGAGATGTTTGGCAGTTTGATGATGTTTGCTTCAGGAGTTTTTGCTAAATCGCCTAGCTCAGCTAGTGCGTCACCCATGCGTTGCTCTTCTGTTAGATGCTCTGGGAAGTTAGCAAGAATACGTCCAGCAAGAGAGATATCACGCGTATCAACGTCAATACCTGATGAAGCAGTGAAAGACTGAATGATTGGAAGCAGCGAGTATGTCGCTAGTGCAGGAGCTTCATCAGTAATGGTGTAAATGATTGTAGGTTTTTCTGTAGGCATGAAATTTCCCTATTGTTCTGACAAGGCCAGTCGGATGAACGGCTTTGTTATAGTGTGTCCGCCAACAAGTTGATAATACCTCCACCGCCTATGACGCGTTCGTCACTGCTGTATGTGGTATGTGCCATCCCCTCACTTGTTTGCGATTGTTGTCTCTTCTGTTTTTTTACTTACCTTCTATCGAAAGTAAGATCCATGAGAACTAGTCTTTATAGTTAAACAAAATCGGCAGAATAGTCTATTATCTTGTTCACCAATCCTGTTTTTGGGCGCGCACATAATAGCCTAAATTCGGACAAACCGAAACTTTCAAACACACTTCGTTTACATTTTTGCAAGGTAGTTAACATGTCGCCAAGCTCACGCCGTGAGTCTCCAAAGTCTTCGCCGCATAAAGGGAAAAAGGGTTTTAAACGCCCCTCCTCGGCACAAAATGACAAGAAATACACGTCCAGAAATCGTAAGAAGACGCCGTCAAACAAACCGAAAATCTCACCTGAACAACGTAAAGTGATCGCGTTTAACAAACCATACGATACGTTGAGCCAGTTTACCGATGGTGACGGACGAAAAACACTGGCCGACTTTATTCCCGTCAAAGATGTGTACGCCGCTGGGCGCTTGGACCGCGACAGCGAAGGTCTGATGATTCTAACCAACGACGGTATTTTGCAGGCCAAACTGACTCAACCGAGTTCCAAATCACCCAAAACGTACTGGGTGCAGGTAGACGGTGCCCCGAGCGAAGCGGATTTAGACAAGCTACGCAAAGGGGTTGAGTTAAAAGATGGTATGACGCTACCTGCGCAAGTTGAAGTTATCCAACAACCGCAAGTGTGGGAGCGAACGCCTCCGGTTCGTTTTCGCGCCAATATCCCGACCACTTGGCTAGCCATTACCATTATCGAAGGTCGCAACCGCCAAGTGCGCCGCATGACGGCAAACATCGGTTTCCCTACCCTACGTTTGATTCGCTACTCAATGGGAGACGTCACCTTAAGCAATTTACAACCCGGTGAATGGCAAGAGATCGAGTTAAACCGTTAACAGCTACCGTTTAAGTGCGATAAAAAACGCCACTTCGATTGAAGTGGCGTTTTAGTATAGATTAGCAAGAGATGCGCTGATTACTCTGCGTCTTTCTCTTTCGCTGCAGTCACTGCGATCGCTAGTTCTTCAAGCGCTGCTGGGTTTGCAAGGCTTGGTGCGTCTGTCAGTAGACAAGAAGCCGCCGTTGTTTTCGGGAACGCGATAACGTCACGGATGTTTTCTGTGCCACATAGCAGCATAACCAGACGGTCTAGACCGAATGCAAGACCTGCGTGCGGTGGCGTACCAAACTTCAGTGCGTCCAGTAGGAAGCCAAACTTCAGTTGTTGCTCTGCTGCATCGATACCTAGGATATCGAATACTGCCGCTTGCATTTCTGCGTTGTGAATACGTACAGAACCGCCGCCCACTTCGTAGCCGTTAAGAACCATATCGTAAGCATTTGAGTTTGCTGCCGCTGGGTTCGCTTTTAGCTCTTCCGCGGTCACACCTAGAGGTGATGTGAATGGGTGGTGCATTGCGTGTAGGTTGCCTTCGTCATCTTCTTCGAACATTGGGAAGTCAACAACCCATAGTGGTGCCCATGCAGACTCGTCGGTCAACTCTAGGTCTTTACCTAATTTCAGGCGTAGCGCACCCATTGCTTCTGCAACGATGCCCGCTTTATCAGCGCCAAATAGGATGATGTCACCAGATTCCGCTTGAGTACGGTCTAGGATACCGTTGATCACGTCTTCGTTTAGGAACTTAGCAACTGGAGATTGGATACCTTCCATACCCGCAGCACGGTCGTTAACCTTCATCCACGCTAGACCTTTCGCGCCGTAGATGCCAACAAACTCACCGTAGCCGTCGATTTGCTTACGAGTCAAAGAAGCGCCACCAGGAACGCGGATAACCGCAACACGACCTTTCTCGTCGTTCGCTGGGCCAGAGAATACTTTGAACTCAACGTCTTTCACTAGGTCAGCAACATCGACTAGTTCTAGTGGGTTACGTAGGTCTGGTTTGTCAGAGCCGAAACGACGAATTGCTTCGCTAAATGGCATCACTGGGAACTGACCTAGGTCTACGTTCAGTAGCTCTTGCCACATTTCGCGAACCATTTTTTCCGTCACCTCACGCACTTGCTCAGCAGACATGAATGACGTTTCGATATCGATCTGAGTGAATTCTGGTTGACGGTCAGCACGCAAGTCTTCATCACGGAAACACTTAACGATTTGGTAGTAACGGTCAAAACCAGACATCATTAGCAGCTGTTTGAATAGCTGTGGAGACTGAGGAAGCGCGTAGAAGCTACCTTTGTGAACACGACTTGGTACTAGGTAGTCACGAGCACCTTCTGGCGTCGCTTTGGTTAGTACCGGCGTTTCGATGTCTAGGAAGCCGTTGTCATCTAGGAAACGACGTACAAAGCTTGACGCTTTAGCACGTAGCTTGATGCGGTCGCTCATTTCTGGGCGACGCAGGTCTAGGTAACGGTACTTCAGACGCTGCTCTTCAGAGTTCTTTTGGTTGAAGTCTAGTGGCAGAACGTCAGAGCGGTTGATAATTTCAAGACCTTTCGCAAGGATCTCGACTTCACCTGTTGCCATGTCTTTGTTTGCTTGGCTTTCAGGACGAACGCGCACTTCACCCGTTAGTTTGATACAGAATTCATTACGAAGTGTGTTAGCCACTTCATACGCATCCGCCATATCTGGATCTACAACTACCTGAACGATGCCTTCACGATCTCGCATATCGATAAAAATAAGACCGCCTAAATCACGGCGACGGTTAACCCAGCCGCAAAGTTCTACAGTTTGTCCTGCAAGGGACTTGTTCAGGTGACCACAGTAATGGGTACGCATAATGAAATTCCCAATCTCTATAAATTTGTTGATTACTATCTATCAATGATAACTTCACAGATAGAGCAAAGTTCCATTTATACGCTGAAAGTACTTTTAGATCGACTATTCAACGTACAATTAATTGCGATTTATCTTCTATTGATGCTTTTTACACCAACAAAGGCGTAAAACTGCATCAATATTAAAAAATTGGCGCTGATTATAGCCCCATAAAGGGTGATTCGGCAAAACTCTCATACAAGAATATAAATAGAAGGTTATGGACGGTTTACCCTTACGACTTGGCCTGACCATGTGGTCGCATAACAACTGGCAACAGAGCTTTTACGGCAGTGGAACCAAACCTGCGGAAAGGCTAGAAAAGTACGCACAGGTGTTTCATACCGTAGAAGGCAACACCACCTTCTACGCGACGCCAAGCATAACCACCGTTCAGAACTGGAAATCAGCGACGAATGATGATTTTCGCTTCACGTTTAAACTACCCAAAGCCATCACCCACCAGCAGATGCTCAAAGGTAGCCAAGCGCAGTTGAAAGAGTTTATGCAGGTAATGGCGCCGCTGCATGACCGCATTGGGCAATGGACCATTCAGTTGCCAGCCGCTTTTGGCCCCGAGCACCTTGACGCGCTCAAACAGTTTTGTGCTCTTTTCCCACCAAGCTTTCCAATTGGCGTAGAGGTTCGTCATCCGGCGTTCTTTGCGAAAGGCGACGCGGAACGAGCGCTCAATCAATGGTTAATGGAGCGTGGTTACGATCGAATCATTATGGATAGTCGCCCAGTCTTTGCCGCAAAACCCGACAACGAAGCGATCATCGACGCACAGATGAAAAAGCCCAAAGTTCCTGTTCATGCGATTGCGACCGCCTCTCACCCGATGATTCGTTTTATTGGTCACCCCCTCGAGCAGCAAAACTACGACTTTTTCACCCCGTGGCTAAGTAAGTTGCCACAGTGGATAGCCGAAGGTAAGCAACCGTACGTAATGATTCATACCGCCGACAATATTGTCGCCCCAGAGCTGGCTGCGAATCTGTACAAAATGCTACAAAAAAGCGTGGCGTTACCCGATTTGGCGCCATTCCCTGCCAACGATGGCAACTCCCAGTTACAGATGTTCTGAGGCAATCTAAAGCAATACATGACAGAGGCGCGAATTTCTCATAAAATACGCGCCTTTTTAAAGCCTGCCGAGCGCAGTTGCCCTTTGGTATGAGAACGAGTTATGAACCCTAAAAGCAATCCAGACACCATTTTTTCGGCGCCAATCGATAAAATTGGCGACTTCACGTTTGATGAGCGTGTCGCGGAAGTGTTTCCGGACATGATTCAACGCTCAGTACCGGGCTACAGCAACATTATCTCTGCAATTGGCATGCTGGCAGAACGCTTTGTAAAGCCTCACAGCAATGTGTATGACTTGGGCTGTTCACTTGGGGCAGCGACACTTTCTATGCGTCGTCATATTCAGCAAGAAGGCTGCAAAATTATCGCGGTAGATAACTCATCGGCGATGGTCGAGCGCTGCAAGCTTCACGTGAACGCATATCGCAGCGACACACCGGTAGAAGTTGTTGAAGCAGACATCCGCAATATCGAGATCGAAAACGCATCCGTTGTGGTACTTAACTTCACGTTGCAGTTCTTATCTCCTGAAGACCGTTACAGCTTGCTGGAAAAAATCTACGCAGGCTTACGTCCGGGCGGCATTTTGATTCTGTCTGAGAAGTACGTGTTTGAAGATCCCGTTTCAAACGAACTGCTGATTGATCTGCACCACGACTTTAAACGTGCAAATGGCTACAGCGAGTTAGAGATCAGCCAAAAGCGCAGTGCTATTGAAAACGTAATGCGCCCAAACTCAAAGAGAGAGCACAAAGAACGTTTCGCTAAAATTGGCTTTAGCAGCTTCGACGTTTGGTTCCAGTGCTTTAACTTTGGCTCAATGTTTGCGATTAAGTAATCGCGCAAACCACTAATTTAAGCGGTGATTGCTCGCTCCCTAGAAGCACTGACCGTCGACGATTTTTCTAGGGAATACAACCATAGGCACCAGGTTCGGATTTCATGTTTAATTTCGCTAACTTTTACCAACTGATCGCTCAAGATACACGTCTACAACCGTGGCTCAATACCCTGCCTCAGCAATTGACTGACTGGCAAAATGCCGAGCACGGTGATTTTGGCCGTTGGTTAAAAGCGCTAAACAAAATCCCAGAGGGTCAACCTGACCACGTCGATATCACTGAGTCGGTGACGGTTTCAAACCAAGATCCAATGCCAACTGGCGAGTTGAAAAAGCTTGAAAGCCTACTGCGCACTTTCCATCCTTGGCGCAAAGGTCCATATAACGTTCACGGTATCCATATCGATACCGAATGGCGCAGTGACTGGAAATGGGACCGCGTGTTACCACACATTTCTCCGCTCAAGAACCGCAGCGTTCTCGATGTAGGTTGCGGTAACGGCTACCACATGTGGCGTATGCTGGGTGCTGGCGCGCGTTTGTGTGTCGGTATCGACCCTTCACACCTATTCTTAATCCAGTTTGAAGCGATCCGTAAGTTGATGGGCGGCGACCAACGCGCGCATCTTCTTCCACTGGGAATCGAGCAACTGCCTAAACTAGAAGCGTTTGATACCGTATTCAGCATGGGCGTGCTGTATCACCGTCGTTCACCACTCGACCATCTGATCCAGTTAAAAGACCAGCTTGTTTCTGGTGGCGAGCTAGTGCTTGAGACTCTTGTCATTGAGGGCGATGAAACGTCGGTGCTTGTCCCTGTTGACCGCTACGCGCAAATGCGCAACGTTTACTTCTTCCCTTCAGCAAAAGCACTTAAGGTTTGGCTGGAGCAAGTTGGCTTTATTGACGTGCGTATCGTTGATGAGAATGTGACCTCAACAGATGAACAGCGTACCACCAACTGGATGACACACAACTCATTGCCTGACTACTTAGATCCAAACGATCCGAGTAAAACCGTTGAAGGCCACCCAGCCCCACGCCGCGCGGTGTTGGTGGCAACTAAGCCATAGACAAATTCTCACTTCTACTTGACGAATTGACAGGGCGTTAACTCATAACGATTTGTTTACGTTTAATCTCGTAGCACATGCTTTGCTCAACAAATGAGGGTACAATATAACCCTCATTTTATTGTGTATTATCTACAATCCTCACTATTTGAGACCTTCGCACTCTTTGGAAGTTGTGAGTGATTACCTATATACGCTAAACTCCTTATTTATAACAACTTAAACATTCTTAGGTTTATCAATGCTGACCAGATTGACTCCAATAGTTGCCTTAGCAGTTCTGTCCGGCTGCTCTTTGACCAAAGGCGAGCAGTATCATAATGAAACACTCGCATCTATTCAGGCTTCTGAAACGAACGTATCGACTAAGCTTGAAAACTTGTCGCTTCAGCTTAGTAACCAAACGGACTACATCGAGTCACTAGAAAAGAAAATCGGGGTTCTGGACAGAGAGATGATTCGTCTTAAGAAAGACGTTGTCGCAGAAGTTCGCAAAAAAAACGCACCAGTTGTTATCCCTGCTCCAACTCCAGAGCCACCGACGCCGACCCACAACATTGTTCTTGGCGAAGTCGAAAAAGTGACCATTGATACCATTAAACAAGCTTTTGATGCACGCGTAGATACGGGCGCAGCGACGTCGTCTCTCAATGCTATCGACATCGAAGAGTTTGAACGCAACGGTAACAACTGGGTGAGATTCCACTTGTCTGACGGAGACACGCCACCAACAGAAGACAACTGGATTGAAGCGCCGGTGATACGTTACGTAAAAATCCGCCAGTCGACCAACGAAGACGTAGAACGCAGAGCAGTTGTCGAGCTTTGGGTTGAGCTAGGTAAGATCCACGAGAAAGCGCAATTTACATTAGCGGACCGTTCTCAAATGAGCCACCCAGTACTGCTAGGCCGTGAGTTTATCCGAGACATCGCAGTGGTTGATGTAAGCAAGAAGTACATTCAAACACCACCGTCAAAAAGCAAAAAATAAAAGCCAGTAAGGTAAAATAATGACGTCTAAAGTTCCTTTTTATATTTCAGTTGTGCTGCTTATTCTCGCGGGTATCGCGCTGAGTCTATTCCGCCACCAAAGCTATGGTGTGCCTTGGACTCCGGGCGAAACTCGTCAGGTATGGGACATCGAAGCTCGCATCGAATTTAACGCGCAGGGCACGCCAGTTAAAGCGTCGCTTGCTGCACCACACACACAAAACGGTTTTACCTTAGTTGGCGAGTCATCATCGTCTCCTGGCTACGGAGTTTCTTACGTCAACACTGAATCGGGTCGCCGTGCAGAGTGGTCCATTCGTCATGCTCTTGGCGCACAAACCATCTACTACAAGGCGCAATTCCTTGTCGACCCTCAGGCCAAAGTGGAAGCCATTCCACCAAGCGGCGATATCGTCAAACCAACCTTTGATGGTCCAACTGAAGCGGCCGTTGCTGCACTGATCGCGGTTGCCAACCAACGCTCAGCAGATGACGTTACTTTTGCTCGCGAACTGGTTAAAGCCATCAACGACAACGAAAGCCAAAACGCATCCCTTATCCTCAATAACATGAGTAAGGTCGAGGCGATCGACAAGCTGCTCGCTTACGCTCAAGTTCCGGGTAAAATCGTCGGTGTGATTGAATTGGAAGATGGCCGTCGTCGTCAAACAATTCAACACATGAACCAAGTTTGGAACGGCAGCAAATGGGTACTGTTTAACCCAGAAAGCGCACAGCAAGTTATCGCTGAAAACATCCTAGTTTGGGATGAGTCAAACATTTCACTGCTTGACCTGATGGGCGGTCAAAACAGCCAAGTGCACTTCTCAATGATCGCGTTAGAGGTCACGCCTCAACAAGCGACCGATGACAAAGTGGAAGCTGATGGCCTGATTAACTTTTCTATTCACAGCTTACCTCTTGAAGAGCAAGCGATGTTTAAGACCATCATGCTGATCCCAATCGGTGCGCTGATTGTGGTATTCCTACGCGTAATCATTGGTCTTAAAACGTCGGGCACGTTCATGCCTGTACTTATCGCGGTGGCGTTTGTTCAGACGCAACTCGTCACTGGTATCGTCGGCTTCTTACTGATAGTCGGTACTGGCTTGGTGATTCGAAGTTACTTATCGCGGCTAAACCTACTGCTCGTAGCGCGGATTTCGGCGGTAATCATCACGGTTATTATGATCATCTCGGTGTTTACTGTTGTCGCATTCAAGATCGGCCTGACTGAAGGTCTGTCGATTACTTTCTTCCCGATGATCATCCTGTCATGGACAATCGAACGTATGTCGATTCTATGGGAAGAAGAAGGCGCGAAGGAAGTGGTTCTACAAGGTGGCGGTTCACTTTTAACCGCGGTACTGGTTTATCTTGCAATGACTAACCCATACATTCAGCACCTGACGTTTAACTTCATTGGCCTACAACTGATTGTATTGGCAGGCATTCTGCTACTAGGTACTTACACAGGTTACCGTTTGACCGAGCTACGTCGCTTCAAACCACTAGCGGAGGACTAAACGATGCTATCACGTTTAACTTCGCGCTTTACGACTCCGGGAAAACTTCGCCATAAAGGGATCATGGGGATGAACCAACGTAACCACAGTTACATTGGTCGCTACAATGATCGCTCGAAGTACCCGTTGGTGGACGATAAGCTTAAAACCAAGATCATCGCAGAAGCAGCAGGCGCAACCGTGCCAAAGCTTATTGGCGTGATCCGTAACCAAGCCGACGTGCGCTCTATTCACGATATCGTCAAAGACTGGCCAGGGTTTGTTATCAAACCTGCGCAAGGCAGTGGCGGTAAAGGCATTCTGGTCATTACTTCACATAAAGATGGCGTGTATACCAAACCATCAGGCGCAACGATTGGCAAAGAAGACGTCGAGCGTCACATCAGTAACGCGCTAGCAGGCTTGTTTTCGCTTGGCGGCAAGAATGACGTTGCGGTCGTTGAGAACCTAATTAAGTTTGACGACTGTTTCGAAGGCTTCAGTTACGAAGGTGTGCCTGATGTGCGTATTATCGTCTTCAAAGGCTACCCGGTAATGGCGATGATGCGTTGCTCAACAGCCGCGTCTGACGGTAAAGCGAACCTGCACCAAGGCGCGGTTGGCGTTGGACTCGATATTGCAACGGGTAAAGCGATTCGCGCGGTACAGTTTGACCAACCGATCACCCATCATCCAGACACAGGCAAAGACCTAGCAACGTTGCAAGTTCCACATTGGGAGCGTTTGTTGGTGCTTGCGTCTAGCGCATGGGAAATGACTGGCCTTGGTTACATGGGCACAGACATGGTATTGGATAAAGAAGAAGGTCCAATGGTACTTGAGCTTAACGCTCGCCCAGGACTGGCTATTCAAATCGCCAATGGTGCGGGTCTGCTACCAAGACTCCAGCACATTGAAACGCTTGGTATGCCTGCCAATTATCCGACGCCAGAGCAACGTGTGGCCTACTCTGCTAAGCAGTTTGGCGCAAAAGCCTTGTTCTAAGGTTCTGACTGACGATAAAGCCCCGCTTGCCTAAGCGGGGCTTTTTTATACCTAATACAACCTGCTCATAGCACAGATACAAAAAAGCCCAGCGTCGAGCTGGGCTTTACGTATTAGCGTAATGTTAGAGCTCTTCAACCAACTCTTGGATCTCGCTCTTCGGCTTGTCTGGTTGACCAAAGCCACGCAGACCCACAACGTGTACGTGTTCGTGGTCTTTAAACACTTTACGTACCAGTTTATAGGTGGTGCCTTTCTCAGGACTGATGTTTTCTGGTGCCGCGATGAGCAATTGCATATCCAAACGGTCACACAGCTCAAACAGTGTCGAGATCGATTTCGCATCCAGACGCGCTGCCTCATCAAGGAACAACAGACGGCAAGGGACAATATCTTTACTGCGCAGACGTCGAGACTCTTCTTCCCAGCTCTGCACTACCATCAATAGGATTGACTGACCCGTACCGATCGCCTCACCCGTTGACAGCGCACCAGATTCCGCTTGCAACCAACCATCCGAACCACGGTTTACTTCAACGCTCAGCTCTAGGTAGTTACGGTAATCCAGCAGTTCCTCACCCAATACCTGTGGAGAACGTTGTCCCATATCGATATGTGGGTTCACACGTTGGAACAGTTTTGCCATCGCTTCAGAGAAGGTGTAGCGCGAGGTTTCAAACAGGTCTTTATGCTGCTCTTGCTGCGACGCCAGACCGTTGAGCAAAATCTCGTGGCTTTCACGGATCTTGACGTTCAGACGCACGCCTTTTACCTGACCAAAGGAAATGTTAGACAGACCTTGGTTAAGCATACGAATGCGGTTTTGTTCTCGCTGGATGGTCTTCTGAATGATACTCGCAACCGACTCTGAACTGATCGCCAAGCGATTTTCACGCTGGGTCAATTCTTCGGTCAGACGTGCAAGTTCCACTTCCATCTCTTCAATCGCTTCAACCGGATCATCGGTGCGGATGATGTCTTGGCGAATGCGCTCACGCAGATGCTGGTATACCGCAATGTAGAACAAGACTTTACGTTCTGGACGTGCATTGTCTTCAGACAAACGCAGCGCATCACGCAGGTCTTCGTTGTCGGCAACCGCAAGGCGCAGCGCACCCAATGATTTATCCGACATCGAACGCAGCTCATCCGCTGACATGTACGCCAGTTCACGTTTGTGCAAACGACGTTCTACGTCATTTTCACGTGCCAAACGCAGTACTGAGCACCAACCCGCTTTGGCTGCGACAACGAAAGTACGCAGCTCAGTGTACTCTTTCTGCACTTTCTTCAGGCGTTTCGCCAGACCTTTCATCTCAAGTTCTGTCGAAGTGATGGTACGCTCGTACTCACTCTTACGGCTACGCGAGCTGTGTAAACGCTCTTGCAGTTCGTCACGGCGACGCATCGCTCGTTCTTCTGCGCCTTCGTCAGCGTTAACACCAAACTCTTGCAGCTCTTGTTTGAACTCTTGAACCGTCTCTAGCTTCGCTTGGTGCGAACTCTTCAGGGATGCCAATACTTGGTTGTATTGGTTCATCTGACCTTGAGATTGCTTGAGTTCTTCACGCGTACGAGTACGGGCTTGCTCGGCTTGAACCAGTTTCGCTTTAAGCTGCTCGCTCAGTTCACTGCTTTGGTTTAGCAGATCAACCGAATCTGAGTACGCGAAGTAATGACGGCGTTCAACCAGATCCGACAAGGCGAAGATCTGTTTCTTCAACACTTGTAGTTGCTGGTCAGCCGCTTGGTATTCCGCTTCCAGTGCATCAAACTGCTCTGGATCCGCTTCTAACGCTGAAGCGATTTTCTCCAGTTCAAGCAACGCCTTACCGTGGTTGTTAAGGAATGCTTTCGCTTCTGAAAGCTGCGCGATCTTCTCTTCAAGCTCGTCAAAACGGCCTTGCAGAGTATCGTCTTCAACCAACGCTATATGCGGCGCTAATTTATCTAGTGACGCGAGCGCTTGCTTACTGGTTTGCAATTGTGAACGTTGTTGCTGCTCTTTCGCATCAAGATCCGCCAGCAAACGCGCAACTTGGTTACGTTTTTCGCGTAAGCCCATCAACGCCCGTTCTGGATCAGATTCAAACGCGACCTGAATGTGGTTAGCAACAAAGTTGTTGAATGCTTGGTACAAACGCTGCTGCTTTTGTGAGTCAAAGGCCGCTTTAGCGTGCTTCTCAACCACTTCATCGCGCTCGGCACGCAGCAATTCTAAACGCTGTTCACGCGCCGCGCGGCCAAACAATGGAATTTCAGGCAAACGTGAGTAGCGCATCTGGCGGTCGTTCATGCGAACACAAACCGCGCCTTCCAGCTCTTCGGCATCAAACGAGCTATCGTCGAATGCGTCAACGTCGCCTTCAATGATATAGAGGTCTTCTGGGCAATCGTCGAGTTCAACCAACTTCTCTTCGATACCCGACAGATCAGACACGACAATCGCGTGGCGAGCCGGACCATACATCGCACTGAAGTACGGTGCATCGTCAATCGTAATATCGTCGTAGATCTCAGACAGCAGGACACCACCAAGCGTATCAGCCAGACCTTTTAAACGAGGATCGTTAGAGCCGCCCGGAGAGGCTAAGCGCTCGATTTCGCTGTCCAGCTGCGCTCGGCGCTCAGCCAATTTGTCTTTCGCTAGAGATTGTTGCTTCTCTTGCTCAAGCACCACTTGCATGTGGCTCATTACCGATTGGCTATCTTCTAGTTCGGCACCACTTTGCTCACGCAGTTTTTCTAACGCGTCATGCGCAGCAATCCAAGTCGGCGCAATCGCTTCTTGCTTGCGGATTTCGGCACTGGCGTCTTGCTCGATACGGCGCTGCTCGCTACGCTGTTCACGCAGTTCTTCTTGCGCCATTTCTAGCGATTCAATTTGCATCGCATGGCGTTCACGCTCTTGCTCAAACGCTATTTCATCCGTCAGCTCAACGTTATGCTGTTTACGGTAGCTTTCTACTAACTCGCGCGCCTGACGCTGCTGATTCAAACTGCGCTCTAAATCACGATGCTGAGCACGCCATTGCTGCTCATTCTGTGTGGTATGTTTTGCGTCACGCGCTTGTTGCAACGCTTCTTTCGCCACGCTTGCCGCTTGGTTGCGTTCAACCTGTCCTTTGATGCTTTGGACAAGTTTCAGCGCGGTATCAAACTGCTGCGCTGCTGCTGACGACATATCCAGTTTGTGCTTCACCGACAGCAAGGTGTTAGTGCTTTCGGTTTCTTTATGCTTAAGCTCTGACACTAACGCTTGCGCGGTTTCTTCAGTCAGGCTTTCGTCTTCAAGCAGCTGTTTTGCTTTCTCTAACGCTTGCACGGCTTGCTGATATTGCAGCGCACGAGTTTGCTGCACGTCCAGCGCTTGTTGGTAGTCGGCCAACTGAGTCTTTAAGCTATCTACTTCTTCTTCAGAAATGGTCGCCTGTTCTTCAGCCATCAGAACGCGCTCTTGCGCCTCTTCAACCACCATCATTTGTTCTTCAAGACGTTCGCTCAGCTCTTCAAGATCTTCTTCGTAGCGAGCGATCTTCTCTTGCTGACGCAAAGCGTTTTGCACCAGTTGTAAATGGTCTGAAGCGGCTTGATAGTCTTGCTCGAGAGCAGACTCAGAGTCCACCAGCAGTTCAAGTTCTTCTTGTACGCGGTTCAGCAGGTTGTTTTGTTCAACCAATGTCTCACGTGAACTGAACAACTCTGAACGCAAAGCCAATGTTTGTTCTAGCTTATTACGACGATCATTTGCATGGCGCATATAGTCTGCTGCCACATAGTTGGTCGATTCGGTGATCAGGTGCTTGAACAGGTCGCGGTCAGCCTGAGTGGTTTTGATCGCTTCCAGCGTCATGCGGTTTTCACGCAGCGCCGATTCCATATCTTGGAACGCTTTCTTAACGCCGCCGTTTTGTGGCAACAGGTAATCGCGCAGTGAGCGCGTGATCGCACTAGAAATACCACCGTAAAGCGACGCTTCAATCAGACGGTAGAACTTCGAGCGGTCGCTAGAGTTACGCAGTTTCTTAGGCACAACGCCAAACTCAAACATTTGTGCGTGGTAGTCTACGATCGAAGAGAAAGCTTTGAACTGCACACCTTCGTATTGCGAGATTGCGTCTTTCACTTCGTTGATTTGACGCACGCGAGCCTGAGTGGCAGAAACGCTTTCGATCAATATATCCGTTGGTTTGACGTGACTAGGCAGACCTTGGATCACAAACGGTTTGATATCAACTTTCTTATCGCGGCCCGCGACTTGCTGCAGCTTCACCGCAAACAGTAGACGCTGGTTACGAGAGTTCACCACATCCAGCGCAGCGTAACACGCGCCTGGTTGCAACTTACCGTACAGGCCTTTATCACGAGACGATTGGCTGCTACCCGCTTCAGTGGTGTTACGGAAGTGCAGTAGCGTTTGGTCTGGAATCAACGCGGTAATGAAAGCCGCCATTGTGGTCGACTTGCCCGCGCCGTTACCGCCAGAAAGAGTTGTAACTAAACCATCAATATCAAAGGTACGAGCAAAGAAGCCGTTCCAGTTCACCATGGTCAGCGATTGATATTTACCACGTTCAATCATACTTCACCTTCTTCAAATGTTTCTTCTTGCTCGTTGTCGTCGCTTGCCTCTTCTTCAGTAAGCAAGCTGCCTTGGCTTGGCTCTTTGGTATGAACTACCGCTTCACCGTCGCGGATCAGACGTAGCTGCGCTTCGCGCATATCATCGCCCATACGTACAACCGCACCGAAGCGGAACACCGATTCGCTGATGCTGAATTTTCCGGTTTCACCGATATTGATGATCATACCCAGACGACGAAGGCGACGTAATGAAGTGCGTACCTTTTCAAACAACTTTTCTTTGTCTAAGTCAGAGCCATTCGCACGGTTGGTCACCAGCTTCATCAGCTTTTTCTCATCCGCTAATTGCAATAGCTCTTCGTACAGCTCTTGGTTGGTGAAGATACCTTCGTGAGCCAGACGCTCAGGGCTAAGGTAAAGGAAACACAGTACTTTACCCACTAGCATGTCCAGTTCAGAAAGAACGCTGCGGCCAATCAATGAAGTTGAACGCGGGCGAAGATAGAAGAAACCTTCTGGCGCTTTCACTAGCTCAGTGTTGTAGCGCTGGTAGAACGAAGACAGTTCGACTTCAAAGTCAGACAACAGCGCGTGGTTGTCCAAGTCTTCGCTAGAAATATGACGCCCTGCACGCAGCATGCTATCCAGCGCTGGAAACAGAGGGTTTGAAATTGCTTTCACCAGATTCTCTGGCATGTATTCATTAGTATCGGTCGATGACATTTGCTTGTACCTTTGCCCCAAAATCGTTGATCGCTTGCCAGTCTGGCTGAATTGCTTGGTAGTCGGATTCCGAATAGCCCAAGCGAACCGCTTGATCAACAACAATACGGGCTAAATCAAAGTGATGAGTGCGAGGATGCTGAGCTAGATAATCACGCAGTACCACACCGAGGTCGATGGCACTGCCCTGCTCTTTATGGACTTTAAGCATCTCGCCAATGCGCTCTGACAGCTCATCATTGACTTGTTGAAACTCTTCGTATTCCACTTCCATTGGCACTTGACCCGTGACTTCGTCGTCACGCAGTACCAGAGCTTCATCACGAAGGTCTGTGAGCCTTTCTGCATCTGCATAAGTCAGATACCAAGGCATATCGAAGTAATCTTTGAAGGATTGACGCAAGCGCGTACTGAAGGCACGGTTTTTATCCATATCGATCGCGGTACGGATAAATTTGTGCACGTGACGGTCGTAACCGATCCACAGGTCAATCGCTTGCTGGCCCCAACTGGTGATGCGGTCAAGCTTCATTTGCAGACCGAACAGCGCTTCCTCAATAAACTCCAGCTCATCGTCTCCGTAGACAATCTCCTGGATATCAAGGATTTGAGTTTGCAACTCATCACTCGCCGCTTGCAAGGTATCTTGCAGCTCGCGTAGCGTGGTAGAGGTTTCAGACAGCAGTGCTTCACAGTTATTGATCGCTTCACGCCAGTCTTTATTGAGCAACTCAGCAATTTGCAGCTTCACAGACTGTTGCTGCTCATCCATCACGCGTTGGTTAAGGTCAATTTGATCGAAGATTTCACCTACCGAGTACTTCAGTACCCCGTAGACGTTTTTCTTCCAGTGACCCGGAGTGCCACCTTTCTGTGCGGCTTCAATCGCTTTTGCCATTTCATCGGCAACCATTGAAAGCTGGATAGAAAGACGGAGTTTAGAAAATTCACGGTGGCGAACGTAGTAATCGGTAATGCCAATTGCCAGCGGTGACAAACGGTAAATACTCGCGCCATCATTCACTTCACTGGTGAAACGACTGATCAGTCGCTGCTTCACCATTTCATTGATGGCATTGTTCGCACGGAAAGCCGAAGCTTCGCCGGTGTCTTCAAATAGCCGAGTGACGATGGTAAATGCATCATGCAGTTCACCTTCACCCAATTCCTCATCAAACCTTTCGTTGCTTAATACCGCAATTGCGATTAGAAAAGCCAATCGTTCAGTCGTCAGGTTCAATGAGAAATCGTGCTGCTTCACCCAGCTAACCAATTCGTCAATTGGTTGCTCTGCAGCATTGAGAGTCATCTCACTCATTGTTATTCCTGTTTCTCTTTCTTTTTTGCCCATACATGTATGTATCGGCCTAATGAGAGGTATGGCTCTTGTCGACAAAGTTGTTTTTCGAGTGCCAACACATCTTCATATTGGTAGTCGCCGGTGTATTGCATATTCCCAATGTAATCACTAAAACAGCGGATACCTGATTTACCACAGATTTCAAATCCCGCGTCTTCTATCCATTGGTAGACGTCTTCAGGTTTTAAGCCTTTCTGTGGCTGTAATTTAAATCTCTTGCGGTGAGGCATGCCATCCAAAATATGAGGAATATTGCCACACACCACGTTTTTGTAGACCAACCCATGATGGTTGTAGAACATAATTGAAGCGGCGCCGCCCGGTTTCACTTGTTCTAATACTGTCGCTAAAGCGGACTTGGGATCAGCCAACCACTCCATCACCGCGTGAAACATCACCACATCAACCTGTCGCTCTAGGTGTCGTTCGATGTCTTGGACGGGTGAATGAATCAAGCGATACTGCTCAAGCAAGCCGTTTTTTTCAATATCCTGCCTTGCTAGTTGCAGCATTTCCGAAGATAGATCACATAAAGATATGTGGTGTCCGAGCTTGGCAAGCTTTTGCGACATTTGTGCTAAACCGCCTCCGGCATCTAATATTTCAAGCGCTCGGCTATCGCCGTCAACCGCGGTCAATAGTTGTTCTAAATCTTCCCAAACAATGACTTGGCGAATCTCGCCTTTATCCGAGCCATATATATTTTTTACAAATTTGTGGGCAATATCGTCGAAATTGCGGTCTTCAGTCACAGCAGCTTAGGGTATTATGTCTAATCGTGCTGCTATTCTGTCACAAGAAAGGCAGGAATAAAGAGGGTTTCTCTTAAAAAATAATCAACTGATGTTTTTTCGGACTATTTAGTATGTTTGAGCTGAAAAAAATGATCTCATCACTCCTAATGCCACTGCCAGCTATGCTGATCATTGGCATGATTGGGTTGATGCTTATCATGTTCACAAGAAATCAGAAGACCGGCTGTTTTATTGTTCTTTTCTCGTTTGTAGGTATTTTCCTTATCTCGTTCCAGCCAGTTTCATCGCGTCTTCTGATGCCTCTAGAACGTCAACATTCGGCGTTTCTCCCAGTCGATCAGCCTATCGATTATGTGATGGTGTTAGGTGGTGGACACGTTGTCGACGATGACATCCCACCCACTTCAGAATTAAGCCGAACCGGATTGATGCGTCTAGCGGAAGGGATTCGTATTATGCGTATTTACCCTGGGTCTAAATTGATTCTGTCTGGTTATGCTGGCGGTGCAGAAGTCAGCAATGCGAGAATGATGGCCAATGTGGCGTTAGCCTTAGGCGTTTCTAAGTCTGATATCGTGTTATTGGAAACGGCCAAAGACACTTGGGAAGAAGCACGCCAAGCCGCTGCGTTTGTAATGCGTAAGAATCTGGTGCTGGTGACTTCTGCAAGCCACATGAAGCGCGCGCTGCATGAGTTTCAGTCTGCAGGTCTCAATCCCTACCCTGCACCGACGAACTTCCTTGCGCAGCAGAATGTTACTCAGCCTTGGGTTAAATACACACCTAAAGCCGTGTACCTAGAGCAAACCGAACGTTATTGGCATGAGACTCTTGGCTCTATTTGGCAACGCCTACGCAACTGGGCGTCCAATACCGATACCGCTGCGACCCAATCGTAATCAAAAAAATACCGAGGCCTAAACCTCGGTATTTTTTATCTTGTTGTCAGTGCAGTTATCTCAACTAGCGTTAATCGCCTGCAAACATGTAACCTTCACCGTGCACCGTGACAAAGATTTGCGGGTTCTTAGGGTCGAACTCCATCTTCGCACGCATACGACGAATCAGAACATCGATGGTGCGGTCATTTGGCGCGTCTACGCGGTGACTGATCATGTTGAGAATACGTTCTCTGCTAAGAACCTGATTAGGATAAGACGACAGTGCCACCAGCAACTCGTATTCTGCTTTTGTTAGCTTAACAGGTTCCCCTGCTTGACTTAGCGCGCGGCGCTGCACGTCAAAGGTCCAATCACCAAAACGCACAATATTGCCGCCTTGCTTCTCCTCGTCAACCGAGCTAGAACCGCTGCGCGCCGTCGAGATTCGCCAAAGCAGATTTTTAACACGCACGAGTAACTCGCGAAGCTCAAATGGCTTAGTTACGTAATCGTCTGCACCCATTTCAAGGCCGACGATCTTATCAATGCTATCCGTGCGTCCTGTTACCAGGATAATCCCAATGTCTGATTTACTGCGAAGTTCGCGAGTCAGCATCAAACCATCTTCACCAGGAAGATTGATGTCTAACATCACCAAATCAATCGCATTTTTCTGTAGTGACTCACGCATTTCCTCGCCGCTTTCAGCCTCACTGACTTGGTAACCTTCATTTTGAAAGTAGCCAACCAGCTTGCTGCGAGTTACTGCGTCATCTTCTACAACTAATACGTGATAGCTCATTTACACCACTTATTTACATTGGTCATCGTTTAAGCCTGTATTCTATTCATAACTAGTAACATTTCTAGTATTTGTCACTTTAAAATTAAGAAAGATGATTTTTTATTGATTCAAGACAAAACCGCGCCACCTGTTCATTTTTCAGCATATTTTCACTTATTTACTCACAACTGGCGTTATCGCTATTCATTTTTATTGGTTAGACTAGTCAGTAGTTATTTTAGGAGTAATACCTAATGCAAGAAATTAAAGCATTTAATGAAAAACGCGCAGAAATTTACTGGTGGTTATCTAGCCTGTTTGCCAAAGAGTTAACGCAAGAAAGTATAGACCAATACCATTCGGCCGAGATTCGTTCTTTTTTAACTGGTCTTGGCGAAAACGAGACATTGAAACCCGCAGTTACAAAATTTATCGACGCGCTCAATCGCCTGATGGATCGCGAAGACGCGCAACTTGAGCTTGCTGCGGACTTCTGTGACTTGTTCCTTAAATCGGATAGAGACTCGGCGCTGCCTTACGCTTCGATTTACTTGGGTAAATCTGGTTTGTTGAATGACTTTCCTGCGAAAGAAATGGAAGAGTTGATGCAAAAACACGGCGTGATGGTGAATAAGCAACTGAACGAGCCTGCTGACCACATCGCTATCGAGCTCGATTTCTTTGGCAATCTTATCATTCGCTCGAATGAGTTAGAGAGTGAAACCGAGTTGGAAGACGCTCTGCTTCAACAAGACAACTTTATCCAGACTCAGCTACTGAGCTGGACACCGAAGTTTGCCGAGAAGTGCCAAACGCTGGATAAATTTGGCTTCTATTCAGCGCTGACATTGCTGCTGGTAGCCTTCCTGCAACTCGATAGCAGCTACTTAAAAGGCGAATAAAAAACCACACGTTTTGTGACCCTTCACAGGTAACGAACACCTTTTTGTTTGCTCTTATCAGGTTTGCGGTCTAGAATCGTGACCGCAAACGATAAAAACGAATTTAATAAATACAAACCGCTAATTAAAAGCGGTTTTTGTGTTTCTGATACTTCTGCCAGATTATTCTAAACTTTGGATAAGCACTCTCGGCAGTCATCGACAGGACAAAACCTTATGGCCACTATAAAAGACGTTGCCCGCTTAGCCGGTGTGTCAACAACAACGGTTTCACACGTAATCAATAAAACACGCTTTGTTGCTGAAGCTACTCAAGAAAAGGTAATGGAAGCAGTACAAGAGCTTAATTACGCCCCAAGCGCAGTCGCTCGTAGCCTGAAGTGTAACAGTACACGTACGATCGGTATGCTGGTGACTCAGTCAACCAACTTGTTCTTCTCTGAAGTTATCGACGGTGTAGAAAGCTACTGTTACCGCCAAGGTTACACACTGATCTTGTGTAACACTGGTGGTATTTACGAAAAGCAACGTGACTACATCCGTATGTTGGCAGAAAAACGTGTAGACGGCATTTTGGTGATGTGTTCTGACCTGACAGAAGAACTGAGCGAAATGCTGGACCGCCATAAGGATATCCCGAAAGTAATCATGGACTGGGGCCCAGAAAGCTCTCAGGCAGATAAGATCATCGATAACTCGGAAGAAGGTGGTTACCTAGCAACTAAATACCTTATCGACCACGGTCACAAAGACATTGCTTGCTTAAGCGGTCATTTTGAGAAACTGGCGTGTCAGGAGCGTATTGCTGGTTACCGACGTGCAATGGCAGAAGCAAACCTAGCCGTTGACGAAGACTGGATTCTAGAAGGTAACTTCGAGTGCGATACCGCGGTACTGGCTGCGGATAAAATTGTCGCTATGGACAAAAAACCTACTGCAATTTTCTGTTTTAACGACACCATGGCACTGGGATTAATGAGCCGTCTGCAACAGAAAGGCATCCGTATCCCAGAAGACATGTCTGTGATCGGCTATGACAATATCGAGTTAGCGGAGTATTTTTCTCCACCGCTAACGACGGTACACCAACCTAAACGTCGTGTCGGTAAAAACGCGTTTGAAATCCTGCTTGAGCGTATCAAAGATAAAGAGCATGAAAAGCGCGTTTTCGAAATGCATCCAGAGATTGTAGAACGTTTTACCGTCCGCGATCTCAATAAATAATTGATTATGCGCGTTTAATGAATAATCCGATCGGTGATTAAACGCGCAAACTCCTTTGCAAATACGGAATTAAGATCACGTTTACCCCATCCTGTTGTGATACTAAGCTCAAATATTATTTATTCTCTCTTAGTTCGACTAGAGCCACGCACAGGGCAAACTATTTCGAAAGGATAGGACGCAAAGCCTCCGGCCTAAGTATGCATATACATGGTAGCGGGGTTGCCGATGGCAAAATGCAAATGTAATAGACAAGGTTCTTCGTCAACAAGGCGTTCCGCTCTCTTCCGGAACCGTATTCTAGAGTGGTTTCATAAAACACATGGAATATGCACTTGTATGACACCTTATTGACATTGTGTCTGCATTATTTTGCTACTCTCTCGGACCTGAATTGGTGGCGTATACATATACACCGAGAAAACACAGCATGGATAAACCAATACTAAAAGACTCGATGAGACTATTTGAACAATTAGGTCAAATACACTCTCGTTCGATGTTCGGCGGCTTCGGCATCTTCGCGGACGATACAATGTTTGCACTAGTGGTCAATGACAAGCTGCACATGAGAGCAAACAACAAACTCTCAAAACAGTTTAAGGCGTTGGGGCTAGAACCATACATTTATAAAAAACGCGGTTTTCCCGTTGTTACCAAATATTTTGCACTTACAGATGAATGGGTTGCTGATATACAGCGAACTTTGGATATTGCTCAAGAAGCGCTTAGCGCTGCGAAAGAAGAGAAACAACGTCAATCTAAAGCTAAACCTAACCGTTTAAAAGATTTGCCAAACCTTCGTTTAGCGACGGAAAGAATGCTTAAGAAAGCAGGCATTGATGATGTTGAGTCTCTTGAAGACGCAGGTGCAGTTGAAGCATTCAAAGCGATTCAGTCGACACACACATCGAGTGTAAATATTGAACTTCTATGGGCGTTAGAAGGGGCAATCAACGGCACTCACTGGTCAGTGATACCTCACTCGCGTCGAGAAGAGCTGCTTGAACAGCTAAAAAATTGAGTATAACTAAATGAAAAAAGTCAGCTTGCGCTGACTTTTTTTATATCTAGAGGAAATTTTAAACTGAGTTTGACGTTCTTATCCGGTATATCAATAATTTCGTGTATCGAAGGTTATTTACCTTCCCATGCTGTACTCTTAGGCAGCGTTTAATAGGGTGTTGTTATGAATAAAAAATTGATCCTTGGTTTGCTACTTGTTGGCTTAATTGTGTTCCTAGCCGTCAATTTTGGCCAATACCTCACCCTTGAAAACGCCAAAGCGCAACAAGTCGCCCTCGCTGACTACATCGATAGTAATTTCGCTCTTGCGGCATCGGTTTACTTTCTTGCCTACGTCGCAATTACCGCCTTTTCCATCCCCGGCGCGGCGGTTGTCACACTGTTAGGTGCCGCCCTATTCGGTTTCTGGACTAGTTTGGTCCTAGTTTCGTTTGCTAGCACCATCGGCGCGACACTGGCCTTTTTAAGCAGCCGATTCTTGTTAAGGGAATGGGTTCAAAGCAAATTCGGTGACAAACTCAATGCCATCAACCAAGGTATAGAGCGTGATGGCGCATTTTACCTATTCTCGTTGCGCTTAATCCCTGTATTTCCATTTTTCCTCATCAACTTGCTGATGGGTTTAACGCCGCTATCGACAGCGCGTTTCTATTTGGTCAGTCAACTAGGCATGCTGCCGGGTACCGCGGTGTACCTCAACGCTGGTACACAGTTGGCACAAATTGAAAGCTTATCGGGCATTGTCTCCCCTTCCGTTTTGCTCTCTTTCGCCTTGCTTGGTCTGTTTCCCGTGTGTGCAAAATGGGTTATGACAAAACTGAAAGGCACGCCGCAAACGGGTAACGGCCATTCCTAATGAAGATTTTTACTGCCCACAATCCAACCGAAGCGCATATCGTGTGCGAACTGCTTAAATCGCAGCAAATATCCTGTGAAGTGCGTGGAGAAGGTATCTTTGGTTTGCAGGGAGAGATCCCTTTTGGAGAGCAGAGTGAACCTTATGTGTGGCTATTGGATGTCTCTCAAGTAGACATTGCACGAGCAATTGTTGGCGATTATCAGCAACCTGATACTGGACGAGTCTGGCGTTGTCACAAGTGCGGAGAAAGTAACGAACCACAGTTTGCATTGTGCTGGAACTGTGGCTCTGAATCACCTTAAGCGGGTTTGATCTGCTGTTTGATAAACGCAATCGAGTGCTGGTTGAACTCATCTGGTCGCTCGACGTTACACACGTGACCACAGTCGGGGATCTCTAATAGTTGACTGTGGCTATGAACCTCGACCATCTCTTTCACCGGCTTAATGAACATGTAGTCACGCTCTCCCATCAGATACAAAGTTGGAATCGGTAATTCACGTTCTTTAAAGTAACGCATCAGCGGATTCACTTCGGACGTAAGAATAAACCAACGCTTAAACTCCTTCTGACACAGCTTTTTGGCTTCGCGGACAAACAAGTGGCGCGACTCTTTTTGCGTTCGCTGCGGCATCACGATGTAGGCAAATAAGCTGTATAGCCACATGTAAGGCACGATATGCTTGCAAAGGCCACCTACACGGACAAGGAACTGTGAACGGGTGTTAAGGCGGGTTACAGCGCCTCCTAGCACCATTGACTTCACACGTTCTGCAGAAATCTCCGCAATGTTGCGCACAATGATGGTTCCTAACGACATTCCGACAAAATGCGCTGAGGAGATCTTTAAATGGTCAAGCACCTTAACGATATCTTGAGTGACTTCTTTGAAGGTATAGCGATTGGCGATCAGTTCTTTGAGCAATTGATTGGATTTACCGTGGCCACGCAGGTCGACGAAAAGCAGATTGAAATGCTGTTTGTACGCTTTGATCTGTTTAAACCAAATCGATGAACTGCCACCCGCGCCATGCACAAACACCACCCATTCATCGCTGGTTGGATGTTCGAACGTTTTATGAAAAAGCAGGGATGAAGTCATATCGCTAATACTACCAAATTGACCGACTCACTTTCCGGTCGTTATCAAAGAACTTTGTAAGTGATTATATACCGCCACTTGCTCAGCACCATCTTGTGCCCATCAGACTAGTTTAGCTGACAGAGAGCACACACAATGTAGGTCGTGGCTGAATGTTCTGGTTTTGCGGGCATGCAGACTACCACAAAGTCGCGTGCTTTTAATTCCTCAAAATCAAATTCGTGTCCTTAGGCATGGGATTAAAATGAATAAAGGCGCCAATTGACGCCTTTGCTCTAACTTTATCAGTATTGAAATGCTTGTTGGTAAAGCTTGATATACTCCTGCGCGGCTTTATTCCAACAGAAATTCTGTTGCATTGCATAAAGCTGCACGCGTCGAATCTCGCTGAGTTGCTGAGCATACAGCAGTAACGAACGCTGCATTGTCAACAACAAAGCAGTGGGTTCTGGCTCTAGAAATACAAAACCAGTCGCCACTTGTGGATCTGTATCGAAATCATGCACGCTATCTTTCAAGCCACCAACACCGCGAACTATCGGCAGTGTGCCATAAGCCATACTGTAGATCTGGTTCAAACCACAAGGTTCAAATTCAGATGGCATCAGGAAGAAGTCAGAACCCGCCTCAACCAAATGCGCCAAACCGTTATCATAGGCTTCGATAAACTTGAATTTATCGCTATGTAACGCTTCAACTTCTTTGAGTTGCGACGCGAGAACAGGATCGCCAGTTCCGACCACAACAACCTGTACATCGTTGTTGAGGAACTGAGACAAGATTGGCAATAGGTAGTGAACGCCTTTTTGGTTGGTCAAACGACACACCATGCCATACATGGCAACGTCTCTGACCTGCAAACCCACGCGTTTTTGTAACTCGCGCTTACAGGCACTTTTACCCTCAACCATACTTGCTTCATCAGCTTGATAGTTCGCAGGCAACAGAGGATCGGTTTCAGGGTTCCACGCCGAATAGTCGCATCCATTAAGGATACCGACTAAATCGTCAGCACGTGACTGAAACTCAGCCGCCATACCGTGGCTACCTAGCTGCGTCTTCAACTCTTCTGCATAGGTTGGGCTTACTGCATTAATTTTATCTGCATTCATCACACCGGCTTTGAGCATAGTGACGTGAGTGGTGCTTACCGCTGCATCAGGTGCGTATCGCCCATGAAACTCAGGTAAACATTGCAGCTCGTCGTAACTGAACACCCCTTTGAATACCGCGTTGTGGATAGAGATGACACTTTTCGTTTGAGCAAAAAACGCATCGTTTCCATAGCGATGTTTCAGTAGGAATGGCACAAAGCCCGTATGCCAATCGTTGGCATGAATGATGTCAGGTTGAAAACCAAGTTTTGGTAACATATCGAGACAAGCCGCGCTAAAGAACGCAAAACGCTCGCCATTGTCTTGATACGCTTGGTTGTTTTCAGCGTACATTTCTGGACGGTCAAAATACTGCGGACAATCAATCGCGTAAGCTTTCACGCCTGCAGCCGTCAATTCACGAACTTTGTACTCTGTATGTGGCCAATGCTCTAGTTTGGTTTCCAGCAAAACTGGTGCAGATTCAATACCATTAACCTTTCGGTATGCAGGAAGGGTTAATCGAACATCTTGATCAAGTTCTAGGAGTGCTTCAGGCAGTGCCTTGGCAACATCTGCCAAGCCACCGCTTTTAATCAATCCTTCAACTTCCGATGCTACAAAGAGAATAGAAAAATTCTTAGTAGCCAACGCGTGCTCCTTTTGGAATTACAACAATGCCGTTTTCAGACACATGGTACAGCTTTTTATCTTCCGTTAGGTTAACACCAATTTGCGTACCTGGGGCGATATCTGCATCTTTATCAATAATCACGCGACGAAGCACACAGCCTTCACCCACTTTGACATCACCCAAAAGAATACATTCGCTGATGTCACACGCTGATGCGATATTGCTGCGGAAACCAAGTACCGATTTTTCGATTCTTGAGCCACGCACATAACTGCCGTTACACACTAAGCTATCAATGATTTGTACACGGCCGTTCACCGAGTCTGTAAACGTTGCAGGTGGCAGCGGTGGATAGTAAGTATGTAGTGGCCATTTACGGTTGTACAAAGAGAATGCGCTGTCTTTACCCAGCAGATCCATGTGCGCTTCCCAGTACGCCTCAATCGTACCCACGTCGCGCCAGTAAACTTCTTCTTTCTCACCCGGAATGGTGTTCAAGCTAAAGTCGTACACGTAAACATCGCCATTTGGGTACATTTTTGGAATGATATCGTGGCCAAAGTCGTGCGTTGACTCAGGGTTATCTGCGTCTTCAATCAGTTCAGCAAATAGCTTTTGTGCTTCGAAAATGTAGTTACCCATCGATACCAATGCATGCTCAGGGTCACCAGGAATAGATTTTGGGTTGGCAGGTTTTTCTTCGAAGCCAATCATGCGTCCTTCTTCGTCTACTTCGATGACGCCGAATTGAGAGGCTTCAGAAAGCGGCATACGAAGTGCCGAAACAGTCAGAGATGCTTGCTTTTCTTGATGGAAAGTCAGCATCTGTTTGATATCCATCTTATAGATGTGGTCAGAACCAAAAATACAAACATGATCAGGTTCTGCAAGCTCCATAAAACGTAAGTTTTGATAGATTGCGTCTGCGGTACCTTCGTACCAGCGTTTACCTGTACGCATTTGCGCAGGGATTGGGTCAATGAAACGATCTGTAATACCACTGATGTTCCACCCTTTTTTCAGGTGATGGAACAGGGATTGCGACTTAAATTGGGTTAGAACATAGATGCGCATCAGATCGGCGTTAATAAAGTTATTTAGCGCGAAATCGATTAGTCGGTAGCTGCCTCCAAACGGTACCGAAGGTTTACTGCGAGATTCAGTCAATGGACGTAAGCGTGAGCCTTCTCCACCAGCAAGGATCATACCTAAAACACCAGCCATATAGTTCTCTCCATTTTATAGTTTTTAGGATAAGCATAATTTGGGGGCTTATCTCATATCTCTGAAACTACCCGCAGAGACTCGTTGGATAGTCCAGACAACAAGCGTTACAAGCAGTCATTTGGTGCACTCAGCGAACCAAACAACCCATCTACACGTTATCGTATTTCAGGAAGATTACAATTTGATTTGTACGTTACTAATAACCATACAATGAATAGTTTTTATCACCCGGAAGTGGCTCACATTATCTTGGAATTGAAATACAAAACTGTCCCAATATAGCGACATAAAAGTGACACTCATCGCATATCAGTTTCATATGAAATAACGCTTATAGTAAGCAAGCTCAAGGGTTGATTGAACACTACCCTTTGCGAGTAGAGGAAGGAGAGCGAGTGTTAATTCGATAACAAGTGTCGCTGCAGTTTGAAATTATGCGATCCACGAAAAAGCAGCCTATCGGCTGCTTTATTCGCATTATCTTAACCTATTTTTTCGCCGGTTTCTTGCGTTTATCTGTGATTTCCCACTTACCGTCGACATACAGAGCAGTGTAACCAGATGGCTTGCCATCAATCTCTGAACGCACGTAGTTTTCTTTAGACTTACGACTAAAGCGAACAACCATAGGTAGACCATCAGGGTCTTTTTGTGGCGCTTCCGTTAGGTAGTGGAATTTTGGTGATAAACGATCTTTGAATCTCACCAACTCTTCTACCAACGGTGCACGTGTTTCACGCGATTTAGGGAACGTGCTCGCGGCCAAAAATAGACCTGACGCACCATCACGAAGTACAAAGTACGCGTCTGAGTTTTCACACGGTAGCTCAGGAAGGTGCACTGGGTCTTCTTTTGGTGGCGCAACTTCGCCATTCTTTAGAATCTTACGAGTGTTCTTACAGGTTTCGCTAGTACAGTCCATGTACTTACCAAAGCGACCGTTCTTCAGCACCATGTCGCTGCCACACTTGTCACACTCGACAACTGGACCGTCATAACCTTTCACTTTGTATTCGCCGTGCTCGACCACATAACCTTCACAGTTCGGGTTATTACCACAAACGTGCAGTTTGCGCTTATCGTCGATTAGGTAAGCGTCCATCGCGGTTTCACAGATTGGACAACGCTTCTTAGCGCGAAGTGCAGCGGTTTCAACGTCTTCTTCAAGCACATTGATAATGCCTTCTTCGTCACCCAAGTTGATGGTTGTTTTACAACGCTCCTTCGGTGGTAACGCGTAACCTGAACAACCTAGGAACACACCGGTTGATGCAGTACGGATACCCATCGGACGAGAACACGTTGGACATTCGATGTCCGTATAGACGATGTGGTTTGGCTTCATACCACCGTGGTCTTCGTCTTGCTCCGCTTTTTCTAGGTCACCAGTAAAGTCTTTGAAGAAATTATCCAGAACGCCTTTCCAGTTCACTTGGCCTTCTGCGATTTGGTCAAGTTTTTCTTCCATGCGTGACGTGAACTCATAGTTCATCAACTCATGGAAACTGTCATCCAGACGGTCTGTAACGATTTCACCCATTTTCTCGGCGTAGAAACGGCGCTGATCGACTTTTACGTAGCCACGGTCTTGAATAGTTGAAATGATCGATGCGTACGTAGACGGACGGCCAATACCACGCTTCTCAAGCTCTTTAACCAACGCAGCTTCAGTAAAGCGTGCTGGCGGCTTGGTGAAGTGTTGCTTAGGATCGAGTTTAATCAGCTCGATCTTATCACCGACTTGAACCGCCGGCAGGATTTGGTCTTCATTCTTACCTAATGGGCGTTGAACGCGAGTCCAACCGTCAAACTTAAGGATGCGACCTTTTGCTTTCAGCGTGTACTCTGCTGCTTTAACACTGACAGTCGTGGAGTCGTATTTTGCTGGCGTCATTTGACAAGCAACAAATTGATTCCAGATCAGCGAATAAAGCTTGTGAGCGTCTGCTTCCATACCGTTTAGGTCTTCCGCTTTCACTGTCACATCTGAAGGGCGAATCGCTTCGTGCGCTTCTTGTGCACCTTGCTTGCTACCGTACACATTCGCTTTCGCTGGCAGGTAAGCTTCACCAAATTCGCTGTTGATGTAGTCACGAACAGTATCAACCGCTTCCGCACTTAGGTTCGTCGAGTCGGTACGCATATAGGTGATGTAACCCGCTTCGTACAAACGCTGCGCAAGCATCATTGTTTTCTTAACGCCGTAACCGAGTCGCGTACTTGCCGCCTGTTGTAGCGTAGACGTAATAAATGGTGCAGAAGGCTTGCTTGATGTCGGACGGTCTTCACGCTTACACACTTCGTAAGCGGCCTTTTCCAACACTGACATTGCCGCTTTAGTTTCCGCTTCATTGACAGGCTTAAATGCAGAACCGTCTTTTTGCGCCACTTGTAAACGGAAGTCCGTTTTATCTGACGTTTTGGTGTCCGCGTGAATATCCCAGAATTCTTCTGGAACAAACGCTTTGATTTCGCGTTCACGCTCAACAAGTAATTTTACCGCAACAGACTGTACACGACCCGCAGACAGGCCACGCGCGACTTTCTTCCATAGGAGTGGTGAGACCATAAAGCCTACTACTCGGTCCATGAAACGACGCGCTTGCTGTGCGTTAACCCCATCCATGCTCAACTCACCAGGGCTCTGGAAAGCTTGTTGGATAGCGTTTTTGGTAATCTCGTTAAATACAACGCGTTTGTATCGCTCTTCATCGCCACCGATGATCTCACGAAGGTGCCAAGCGATAGCCTCTCCCTCGCGGTCTAAATCGGTTGCGAGATAGACGCAATCTGCATCTTTAGCCAGCTTCTGAAGTTCAGCAACCACTTTCTCTTTGCCAGGAAGCACTTGGTAGTTTGCTTCCCAACCATGATATGGGTCGATACCCATTTTCTTGATCAGTGATTTACGATCTTTTTCTTTTTTGATTCGGGCTTTTTCTTCAGGGCTTAAGCCTTTGGTTGATACCGCTGCTGCTTTCTGACCAGTACTTTGGCCAGCAGTTGGTAGATCACGTACGTGACCCACGCTGGACTTTACGATGAAGTCCTTACCTAAATACTTATTGATGGTTTTCGCTTTGGCTGGCGACTCCACAATAACCAGTGACTTACCCATATTTGACTCAAGTGTCCTATAATGAATGCGATGCTTTAACGCACGGCATACTTAATAATTAAGTTCTTTTTTTACTATTGTGCGAGAATACTAGAAGATCAATACCTTTTTTCAAAATTCATTTTGACTGCTCGACAATTCGACGAATGGCGACAGGTTTGAAAGTGTCACATACTAAACGTCACTATTCAGATTCTGCTAGTCGGTAACAGGTTTTTATGTCTTTTGTCACAAAACCAAACCTGATTGCTCTCTAGACGCTTCGCTCTTCCTTGATCTAGGGCATTTGAAATCGCCCGCGAAATTCCTACAATCACTTCACCTCTTTTATATAAAGCTAATAACCCAAGAGTAAGATCATGAGTGAGAAGAAAGTCATTTCAAAATTTGAGCTGTTGTTGATCGCTAACCACGTTATCCAAGAACACGCCGACTATATCGAAGGCATGCGCGCTGACAGCGTCGAAGAAAAAGATGACGTGCTGGTATTTAAAGGCGAATACTTCTTGGATGAAAATGGGTTGCCAACGCCAAAAACAACCGCGGTATTTAACATGTTTAAGTACTTAGCCCATCATTTATCTAAAGAATTTACCCTAGAGAAATAGTCGACCAGAAAAAAGCCAGAGCGTAAACTCTGGCTTTTTCATGCTATGGACTAACAGCTTAACGACTCAAGCTTATCAAAGTAGTCTGGGAACGTCTTTGAGGTACATTTCGGGTCATTGATGGTCACTGGCGTGTCACTCAGTGCAACTAACGAAAAACACATTGCCATTCGATGGTCGTCATAGGTGTCGATCGCTGCGTGCTTCAGTTGCGCAGGTGGCGTGACGATAATGTAATCTTCACCCTCTTCCACTTCCGCACCGACTTTGCGCAGCTCAGTCGCCATTGCCGCAAGACGGTCTGTTTCTTTCACGCGCCAGTTATACACGTTGCGAACTGCCGTTGTACCTTGTGCAAACAAGGCTGTCGTCGCGATCGTCATTGCCGCGTCTGGAATATGGTTAAAGTCCATATCAACCGCTTTCAGTTGACCGACACGAGAGATCACGTAGTCATCGCCCCATTCAATTTCAGCACCCATTTTTTCTAACGCGTCAGCAAATTGAATGTCACCTTGAATACTCTTCTTACCAATACCGGTAACTTTGATTTCGCCGCCTTTGATCGCCGCCGCCGCTAAAAAGTAAGACGCTGATGATGCGTCACCTTCGACCAAGAAATCGCCAGGAGCAACATATGATTGGCCGCTACGGATGACAAATTCTTGGTAGTCACGGTTTTCAACTTCAACGCCAAACTGCGCCATAATGTGCAGCGTAATATCGATGTACGGTTTAGAAACAAGTTCACCGATGATCTTGATCGTCACATCATCTTGCGCAAGTGGCGCAGACATTAAAAATGCGGTCAGGAACTGGCTTGAGATAGAACCGTCAATTTCGACGGTACCGCCTGCGAGGCCTGTACCTGTAATCTTAAGCGGTGGGTAATTTTCGTTTTCCAAGTACTCGACTTGCGCGCCAGCTTGTTTTAGAGCATCCACCAAATGGCCGATTGGGCGCTCTTTCATACGTGGCTCACCGGTTAACACAAACTCGCCGCGGCCTAGACACAGTGCTGCCGCCAATGGGCGCATCGCAGTACCCGCGTTGCCAAGAAACAGCTCTTGAGCTTCTGTCGCTTCAAACGGTTTGCCCAGACCTTCCACTTCACACACGGTTTTGTCGTCGGAAAGCTGATATTTAACGCCAAGCTTGGTCAACGCATTCAGCATATGACGGATATCGTCACTGTCGAGCAGGTTAGTTAGACGCGTCGTTCCTTTTGCCAACGCAGCCAAAAGTAGCGCGCGGTTAGAAACACTTTTTGAACCAGGTAAGTTAACCTCACCATTGACTTTATTGATAGGTTGTAACGTAAGGCTTTCCATTAAAATTGATATTCCTTGCTCGCCCAGCCTTACTCACCGGACGATGAAAAATTCTTCGTACTTGCAGACTATCTAAAAACTTTGCGTAAAACTAGCCTCTAAGCGGCATTAAACAAGGATATTTATGCAGTTTAGGATGAAGTACTACCAGTTCGCCATCAGTACTCTTTATCTACTCTGACTCCGTCGTCAAAATAGAGGATACGAACTCTATCACCACGCTCAAACAGCATGTTGTTGTCCACATCTTGAATAACGTCAATCAACTTACCTTTTTCGGTTTTGATCAAAATCTCTACCAAACGATATTCGACTCTATATTCTTGCTGAGCTTGGTTTCTTACTATCGTCGCCCCCGCCACCGCACCAATCGCTGTGGCGACCTCTTTACCTCGACCACCACCAAATTGATTGCCTATCACACCGCCAACCACTGCCCCCAGCAGCGTCTCCCAACCGCTGTGTTCTGCGCGAACCACATCCTGTTGGGTCATGTAACGGACTGTCTCAACTTGGCCAAACACGACATTATTTACTGGTCGAGCTTTATTTCTTTCATACGCCGCATTGGCAAGCAAAGGAAAAATCAATAAGATCCATAACCACTTTCTCATACCTTGTTTCCTCGTATTTATGGCAATTTATCTGACTGAGCTAGACCCAGACGAATTATGGTTTCCATCACCTGAAAACGCACTTGCCGACCCAAACGGTCTACTTGCCTTTGGTGGTGATTTATCGCCAGAACGATTACTGCTTGCGTACCAGCATGGCATTTTCCCTTGGTATGGGCCAGGTGAACCCATCTTATGGTGGAGCCCTACTCCGCGCGCAGTATTTAACCCTATGACTTTTAAACCCGCCAAAAGTCTCAAAAAATTTCAAAAAAAACACGCTTATAAGGTAAGTATAAATAAAGCCACTGACTCAGTGATCGATTTCTGTGCCGCTGTACGAAGCGAAGAAGAAACGTGGTTAAACGAAGATATGCGTGCAGCCTATAAACGACTCGCTCAACGAGGAAACTGCCATTCTGTTGAAGTGTGGCAAGATGAGAAACTCATCGGCGGTTTATACGGTATTTCCGTAGGACAGATTTTTTGTGGCGAGTCGATGTTTAGCTTGAGCACCAACGCGTCAAAAATCGCACTGTGGTACTTTTGTCACCACTTTCAGCAGTTTGGCGGTAAGTTAATCGACTGCCAAGTGATGAATCCTCACCTTCAATCTTTGGGAGCGTATGAATTGCAGCGAGAGGAATTTGCACAAACACTGCTATCCTATAAAAAAGAGCCTATCGATAAACGTTGTTTTAGTGAACAGTGGTTAACATTACCGCTAGAGGGTATAAATGAGCTCTGATCTTCAGCAAATCCGTATTGGCCTAACCGATAGCCATCCATGTAGCTACTTGACCGAACGACAAGAACGAGTGGCAGTGGCGCTTGACCCTGCCATGCATACAACCTCAAATTACGAAGTGTTACTCGCTAACGGATTTCGACGCAGCGGAAATACCATCTACAAGCCCCATTGCGATAACTGCCAAGCTTGTGAAGCGTTACGTGTTGCTGTGCCAGATTTCCAACCGTCAAAAAGCCAGAAAAGGCTACGTAGCAAGACTCGAGATTTCCGCTGGGAGTTCAAATCACACATGGACGATGGTTGGTTTGACCTTTACTCACGTTACATCGAAGCGCGTCACCATACCGGTTCAATGTATCCACCTAAGCAGGATGAGTTCGCCCAATTCTCACAGTGTAATTGGCTTAACACCCAATATTTGCATCTTTATGACGACGATAAACTGGTCGCGATTGCCGTTACCGACATCCTGACTAACAGTGCCAGCGCCTTCTATACCTTCTATGATCCGGACTACGAAATATCTCTAGGAACACTGGGGGTACTGATTCAATTGGAATACTGTCAGCGAGAAGGAAAACAGTGGCTGTACCTTGGTTATCAAATTGATGAATGCCCAGCAATGAGCTATAAAGTCCGCTTTCAACGCCATCAAAGGCTAGTAAATCAGCGTTGGCAAGGGTAGAATACGCTCCAACTTTACTAAATTCATTTTGTTCGGCATTATACGGCGAGCAAAATTGCCCATTTTTTAAAAGAGGATTAAATGGCTAAAGAAGACGTAATTGAGATGCAAGGCACAGTCCTTGATACTCTTCCAAACACAATGTTCCGTGTTGAGCTAGAAAACGGCCACGTAGTTACTGCTCACATCTCTGGTAAAATGCGTAAGAACTACATCCGTATTCTTACTGGTGACAAAGTAACTGTAGAGATGACTCCATACGATCTATCAAAAGGTCGCATCGTCTTCCGTGCTCGTTAATCTCTGATTATCGAATACAACAAAAAACGGAGCTGAATGCTCCGTTTTTTGTGTCTGCGGTTGGGGTTATTTCCCCATCGCTTCTTTATAGTGCTGGCGACACACCGATACGTAACGGTCGTTACCACCAATATCCACTTGCGCCCCTTCAGCAATCGCATTGCCGTGTTCATCAGTACGGATGACCATGTTGGCTTTACGGCCGCAGTGGCAAATAGTTTTCAGCTCAACCAGTTTATCTGCCCAAGAAAGTAAATACTTACTGCCTTCAAACAGCTCACCTAAGAAGTCCGTTCTCAGACCATAGCACAATACTGGGATACGCAACTTATCCACGACTTCTGTCAGTTGATAAACTTGCTCGCGAGTTAAAAACTGACACTCATCAACCAAAATACAGTGGCGTTGCTCTACCTCATGCAGAGCGGCAATTTCAAAGTACAGATCGGTATCACTACGGTACAAATGTGCGTCGGATTGCAGACCAATTCGAGAGCTAACTTTGCCGACACCATAGCGGTCATCCAATGCGGCAGTAAAAATGACAGGTGTCATACCGCGTTCTTGATAGTTAAATGAAGATTGAAGAAGAGTGGTGGATTTACCCGCATTCATCGCGGAGTAATAGAAATACATCTGAGCCACAGATTGGTACCTACACAAACCAAATTATAAACAAAGAAAAGGGCTGTATTTACAGCCCTTTAGAAAGGTTGATTATTTACGACGCCACGTTGTACCTTCTGGACCATCTTCCAGAACGATACCCATTTCCGTCAGCTTGTCGCGCGCCATATCTGCGTTCGCCCAATCTTTTGCTGCGCGGCTGTCGTTACGAAGCTTAATTAGCGCTTCAATTTCAGCGACTTCGTCATCGTTACCTGCGTCACCTTTTAGGAAGGCTTCTGGCTCTTGGTGTAAAATACCAATCACATCCGCAAGTTCACGCATTAGCGCACCTAGAGAACTCGCTGACGATAAGTCTTCTGTTTTCAGACGGTTGATTTCACGCGCCATATCAAACAGAACTGAGTAAGCTTCTGGTGTATTGAAGTCATCGTTCATCGCTGCCGCAAAACGCGACACGTACTCTTCACCACCCGCTGCAGAAGCTGTTTGATCTAGACCACGTAGCGCAGTGTATAAACGTTCTAAAGAAGCACGTGCTTGATTGAGGTTTTCTTCGCTGTAGTTCAGTTGGCTACGGTAGTGACCAGACATCAGGAAGTAACGCACGGTTTCCGCATCGTAGTGCTGCAATACATCACGAATAGTGAAGAAGTTGCCAAGCGACTTAGACATCTTCTCTTTATCCACCATCACCATGCCGCTGTGCATCCAAGTATTAACGTACTGAGTGCCGTGTGCACAGCAAGATTGTGCGATTTCGTTTTCATGGTGCGGGAACTGCAGGTCAGAACCGCCACCGTGGATATCAAAGTGGTTACCAAGAATTGACGAGTTCATTGCTGAACATTCAATGTGCCAACCTGGGCGACCTGGGCCCCATGGAGATTCCCATGTTGGTTCGCCCGGCTTAGACATTTTCCACAGAACAAAGTCTAGCGGGCTGCGTTTTGCACTTTCTACGTCAACGCGGGCACCGGCTTGAAGCTGGTCCAAATCTTGTTTTGACAGCTTGCCGTACTCGTCGAACTTACCTACTTCAAACATAACGTCACCGTTAGAAGCAACGTACGCAAAACCACGCTCAATCAGTTTCTCAACCAATTCGATGATCTCATCGATGTATTGCGTCGCGCGCGGTTCGATATCAGGGCGCTTCATGTTCAACGCATCAAAATCTGCGTACATTTCACCAATCAGACGTTCAGTCAATGAATCACAGCTCTCGCCATTTTCATTCGCACGTTTGATGATTTTGTCGTCGATGTCTGTGATGTTACGTACAAAGGTAAGATCATAACCCAGGTAACGCAGGTAGCGAGCCACGACATCAAACGAAACAAACGTACGGCCGTGACCGATGTGACAGAGATCGTAGATGGTTACCCCACAGACATACATGCCGACTTTGCCAGCATTGATTGGTTTGAATTCCTCTTTCTGTCTTGTGAGTGTGTTATATATCTTTAACATGATCTCTATCTAATTATTAGGTTAAACAAAATAGTGGGTCAGTATATCAATTCGAGCCATGTTAAGTAATCCCTACAAAGCGTAAAAACCGCCCAATAATGCCTATACTCATCACTTAGCCTCGACTTTTCGCATGTTAATGTCCGAAAAGTTGAGATAGAATCTCTGGTTCAAATCAAAAACATATGTAAAGGACATAATCATGATCACCCTTCACACTAATTTTGGTGACATCAAAATTCAGCTTAATGAAGAAAAAGCACCGGAAACAAGCGCGAACTTTCTACAGTACTGCCGTGATGGTTTCTACGACAACACGCTATTCCACCGTGTTATCGACGGTTTCATGATTCAAGGTGGCGGTATGGAGTCTGGTTTACGTGAAAAACCAACTCGCGCTCCAATTAAAAATGAAGCGAACAACGGCCTAAGCAACAAAGTCGGTACACTCGCGATGGCTCGTACTATGGAGCCGCATTCAGCAAGCTCTCAGTTCTTTATCAACGTGAACAACAACACTTTCCTAGATTTCCGTAGCGAAAGCCTAGACGGTTGGGGTTACTGCGTATTCGGCGAAGTTGTTGAAGGCATGGACGTAGTCAACAAAATCAAAGGCGTAAGCACTGGCTCTTACGGCATGCACCAAGATGTACCACTGGAAGACGTGGTAATCACTGGCGCAACCATCGAAGAATAATGATGGTTGGGAGGAGCCCTTATCGGTTCCTCCCTCTTGCCCATTCCAGTAGGTAACCGAGTTTTATGTCCACGCTATTTATCTCCGATCTCCATCTTTCCCCTGCGACTCCCACTATCAATCACTGTTTTGCTCAGTTTATGAGAGAAGAAGCCGTCAAAGCTGATGCGCTCTATGTCCTGGGAGACTTATTTGATTTTTGGATTGGTGACGACGACACATCCGATTTTGCAAACTTTGTCCGGGGTGAGTTCAAGCAATTGACCGATGCTGGCGTGCCGTGCTTCTTTACCAAAGGTAATCGTGACTTTTTGGTCGGCAAACGATTTGCTAAGCAAACAGGGATCACACTGCTTGGTGATGAAACTGTGATTGATCTGTATGGCCGAAAAGCAGTGGTACTACATGGGGACACACTTTGCACACAAGATGTCAGTTATTTGAAGTTTCGTGAAAAAGTGAATAAAAAATGGCTGCAATGGCTGTTTAATCGCATCCCGATGTTTATTAAAAAGAAAATTGTCAGTAAAATTCAATCTGATATCAGAGACGATAAAAAAACTAAGTCTCTTGAAATCATGGACGTGACTCAAAGTGAAGTCGAACGCGTGATGGAAATGCACCAAGTTGATTTGATGATTCATGGTCATACTCACCGTCCTGATGTCCACATATTTGAGACGAATCAATCGACTAATACTAGAATTGTCTTAGGGGATTGGTACACTCAAGGGTCCGTACTGGTATGCGATAAAAAAAATATAGAGCTACAAACCAGACCATTTTTGTAAAAACTTTGTCTAACGTTGACCACTTTCATACGGTTGATTGACGACCCAGAATGCTTGTTCCGTTTTTTTGTACAGCAGTGATACTGCTGTGAGTTGTTGATTTATTCTCCGAGCAAGGTAAACATCTTGAAATATTCGTACGTTGCCAGGCAACCAATACTGGATAAAGATAAAAAAACGTTTGGATACGAACTTCTTTTTAGGGATGGACCTAAAAATACTTTCCCGGTCATTGATGCCGAGGAAGCGACAAGCCGTTTGCTTTCCGATCATGTACTCTCTACTCAATACGCGACCTTGGGTGACAAGCTTGGCTTTGTTAACTTCCCTTATAAAAGCCTGATCAACCGCGTACCGACCCTCTTTCCTGCTGACAGTCTGGTTATCGAAATTCTCGAAGACTGCGAACCAACAGATGAACTGTTAGAAGCGGTTAAAGAAATGTCCCAACTGGGGTATAAAATCGCACTTGACGATTTCGTCCCTTCCAAAGCTTGGCGCGAGTTTCTTCCTTATATCTACATCATCAAGTTTGATATTCGTATTGTACCGCTGCCAAAAGCGCAGCTGTTCATCGACCGCTTTGCAAAAACAGGCATTAAGTTCCTAGCCGAGAAGGTGGAAACTTACGAAGAGTTTGAGCACGCGAAGCAAATCGGCTTTGACTATTTTCAAGGTTACTTCTTTAGCAAACCTGAGATGATTCAACGTAAAGCGCTGAAGCCTTCATTTATGAGCATCATCCAGTTGCTCACTGAAATTTCACATGAGCGCATTGACTACGAGAAAGTAGAAGCCTTGATCAGTAAAGACGTTACGTTGTCGTACAAGCTGCTGACTTACGTTAACTCGTCCTCTCTGGTGAAAAAGAAAATCCAATCGTTTAAGCAAGCACTGGTTTATCTTGGTGAAGACAAGATTCGTAAGTTCATCTCTTTGGTGGCGCTTGCGTCGACGGATAGCCAAAAACCAGACTACCTATACGGCCTGTCGATCCAACGTGCACGTTTCTGTGAACTGCTTGTCCATAAACAGCTATCGAACATAGACCCAAGCAAAGCCTTTTTGATGGGTATGTTCTCGCTACTTGATAGTTTGCTCGACTTACCTATTGAACAGATCATTGCCGAAGTGCCGATTGATAAAGCAATCAAACTCGCCCTGACTGAAGAAAGCGGTGCGCTGGGTCAATTGCTCTCTCTGATTAAAGCCTATGAGCGTGCCGAATGGGATGACGTTTCTCAACTCTGTCAGGCACTGCACTTATCACAAGATACGTTGAGCGAATGTTACGATAACGCCGTAGCGTGGGCGGCTGAACTGCTCTCTGTTCAACGTTAGTTAGTATTTGGAGTTTCATTATGTCGTTATGCCCGTGCGGCAGTCAGCAGTCTTATTCAGACTGCTGCGAACCTATCCACCAAGATTCAACCCTGGCAAACGTACCAGAGCAATTGATGCGCGCGCGTTATTCTGCCCATGTCAAAAAGCTGGTCGACTTTGTGGTGGAAACTTATCACCCAAGCTGCGAGGCAGAGTCTCAACGTGGCGAGATTGCAGAATCGATAGACAGTGCTTGGTGTAAGTTAGAAGTGTTGTCGAGTGAGAACGGCACTGACGAGAATGAAGGCTTTGTGACGTTTAAAGCCTACTTCAAGCAAGACGGTGAAGAGTTTTGCCTGCAAGAACGCTCACGCTTCGTTAAAGAAGGACCACAGTGGTACTACATTGACGGCACTTTCCCTGAAGAACCGCAAGATGCACGCCTATCGCAGCCAATCAAGAATCTCAAAGTTGGCAGAAATGACCCATGTATTTGTGGCAGCGGCAAAAAATTTAAAAAATGTTGTGGTTAACCCACAGAAATTGAAAAAGGCAGAGTTTACTCTGCCTTTCTTTATTAGAACCATCTATAGTTCTTAATGATTTGGGTTAACTCGAACGATGTCTTCTTCAGCAGAGTTAAACTGCTTTTTGAGTTCCGCTTTAGATTTGAAGCTGATCTCACCGCCTTGAGCGACCGTCATATGCTGTGCATCTTTATTATGCTTAGATTGGTATAGCATCACAGCTTGCATACAAGAATCGCGTTGCTCTAGAGTTAATGGGGTACCCTCAGGCCACTTTCCTGTTTCAACAGCAAAAAGTAGACGCTCATAAGCTTCAGGTGTGATGGCATCAATTAACTGCTTTGCGTCCATGGTGTATCCTTTGATTAAATTGAACGACAAAGAACATAACCGCCCCTATTAAGTAGTCAAGGATCGATAAAGAAATAAGTCTAACGGATCACAAGCCACCTTATGAAGATGAATAAAACACATGCGCTGATGGTCAGCGTACTCTGCCTTGCATTGACTGGTTGTTTTGAAAGTCGCAAGAACACCGAACAGTTGTGCAACGATACCCCTGCCCTGCAGTGTGAACGTTTAAATATGGACGATGGCCAATGTCGCGTTCCTAGAACTGATTTGATTTGGCATCGCTTTGACGCCCTAAAGAACCCATCACCTAAGAACCAAATCAAAGAATATGACCTATTAGGCAAGTACAAGAAGTGTCTTGAGCTTGCGGCACAGATCCAAGCTATCGACCAAACTGAGTTAAAAGAGCGACGAGTTCACTCGATGCTGTTTGCTACTGAAGATATGGAAAAGATCATCAGCAACTTGATTAAATCCAAGTCACCAGAAGCGCTGTATTTCCTTTGGAGCCGTACAGGTAATGAAGAAGCCAAACGCAGCTTTTTGCAACTGGAAGGAAAACCCGTTCTTGAGACGGCAGAAATGCAGTACGCGCTTGCGACTTTTTATACCAGTCGCGACAAAGAAAAAACCCATGATCTGCTGATTCGTTCCCTTGAACTCACGAAGAACAATAAAGTGAACAACGAAGTGCTCAAATCTTTAGCTAGTACAACCTATCAACTCAAAAGAAAAGAAGAGGCATACATCTGGGCGATGGTGGCGAAAGAATATGGAGTACCAATCGCATCGGAAAGCGAACTACAACTCCTATACGGCTTTGATGAGAAGAAATATCAACAGTTGGAAGACAACGCCGCCAAGATTATCGGTGCCATCAAAAATGGCACCTTTAGTAAAGAACTAGTTCCCAAATATTGATATTTCAATTGAAAGGATGAAACAAACAGCGGTGAGATCTTCACCGCTTTTTTATGAATTGTTGAAAATTAACGACACTGAGTTTACACAAAAACGTTCCCCAGTCGTCTTAGGACCATCGGGGAAAACGTGACCTAGATGGCTATCACATACTGAACAGCGTATTTCAGTTCTCACCATTCCGTGACTTAGATCTTCTAAATAGCGAATAGCCTGATCATTAATAGGGGCATCAAAACTAGGCCATCCGCACCCCGAGTCATATTTGTTGTCTGAATAAAATAGTGGACTATTGCAACAGGTACATGAATAGACCCCTGTCTCCTTATTATGTAACAACTTACCGCTGAACGGAGCCTCAGTTCCTTGTTGTCTGCATACTCTATACTCTTCTTCGGAGAGCGACTCACGCCAGTATTCATCAGGCTTCACCAGCTTTTCTCTCTTCTGATTCACGACTAATTTCCTCCATTTTATTATTTTTAATTTTGACTTTTTTTGTGAAAAACTTGCTAACAATAACCTTTGTGGCACATACTTTGACACCATAAAGAGATGGTTAAACTTTCAGCACAGCTTTAAACATCCGAAACAATATTACGTCAACTGGTTAGGGAAAAAACCAGTAATCCGTTCAAAATACGACCATATATGGCGAATTGTGAAAAAAAGCGTCGCTTTTTTTTGACTTTAAACAAGTTAAGTCCGATTATCGGTTGCAGATTTTGACTGGATTCTGTAATTTTACTACCAGTTATCTTTAATCAGAAATTAAGTTGTGGAGCAACTATAATGACTATCAAAGTAGGTATTAACGGTTTTGGCCGTATCGGTCGTTTCGTATTCCGTGCAGCGCAAGAGCGCAACGACATCGAAGTAGTAGGTATCAACGACCTTATCGATGTAGACTACATGGCATACATGCTTAAGTATGACTCAACTCACGGCCGTTTCAACGGTACTGTTGAAGTTGAAGGCGGTAACCTAATCGTTAACGGTAAAACTGTACGTGTTACTGCAGAGCGCAACCCTGAAGACCTAAAATGGGACGAAATCGGTGTTGACGTTGTAGCTGAAGCAACTGGTCTTTTCCTAACTGACGAAACTGCACGTAAGCACATTACTGCAGGCGCGAAAAAAGTTGTACTAACTGGTCCTTCTAAAGACGCGACTCCAATGTTCGTTAACGGCGTAAACTTCGACACTTACGCTGGTCAAGACATCGTTTCTAACGCTTCTTGTACTACTAACTGTCTAGCGCCTATCGCTAAAGTTCTTAACGACAAGTTCGGTATCGAATCTGGTCTTATGACTACAGTTCACGCAACTACAGCAACTCAAAAAACTGTAGATGGCCCTTCTGCTAAAGACTGGCGCGGTGGTCGTGGTGCTTCTCAAAACATCATCCCATCTTCAACTGGTGCTGCTAAAGCTGTAGGCGTTGTACTTCCAGAAGTAAACGGCAAACTAACTGGTATGGCTTTCCGCGTACCAACTGCTAACGTTTCTGTAGTTGACCTAACTGTTAACCTAGTTAACGGTGCTTCTTACGAAGACATCTGTAAAGCGATGAAAGAAGCTTCTGAAGGCGAACTAAAAGGCGTTCTAGGCTACACTGAAGATGCAGTTGTATCTCAAGACTTCATCGGCGAAGTTTGCACTTCAGTATTCGATGCTAAAGCAGGTATCGCTCTAACTGACAAATTCGTTAAAGTTGTATCTTGGTACGACAACGAAATCGGTTACTCAAACAAAGTTCTAGACCTAATCGCACACATCTCTAAGTAATTAGAAACAGTGATTAGCTCTTAACTGAGTTGAAAAGAAGGCGGCTTATATAGTCGCCTTTTTTGTATCTTGAATACTGTAATAATGCTACTAAAGCATCTACACATCAGGAACGATAAATATGGATTTACGATCACTTCCAGTAGTCTCTGCCCTCTCAGACTGTGTGACTATTGTAGAAAAAGACGCCGTTAAAATTGTACGTGTCATGCACGACAAAGCCAGCGCAGGCATCGCGCTGCACGGTGGTCATGTAGTTTCATTTCAACCAGCAGGTCAAGAAGACCTTATTTGGATGAGCGATACCGCCATTTTTGATGGCAAAGCAGCGCTTCGTGGTGGCATCCCTATTTGCTGGCCTTGGTTTGGTCGCATTGCTGCACCTGCTCATGGTTTTGCTCGCAATTCAACTTGGCAACTGATCGAGCATAGAGAGAATGATAACGGTGTTATTGTTGAGCTCGGTCTGGACTCAAGTGAAGAGAGCCTAAGGATTTGGCCACACCTATTCAGTATACGTTTGATTGTCGAAGTGACCGAACAGCTGAAAGTCTCGCTAAAAGTTGACAACATCGATCAGCAACCGTGGACATTCTCTGGCGCACTACACACATACTTAAATGTGGGTGATATCAAACAAGCGAAAGTCACTGGAATGGGCTCAGAGTACATCGATAGTCTGCAAAACGATGACGTGATTCAAGGCGGCCAAGAGTTGGTACTAAGCGATACTATCGACCGTGTCTACACTCAGCCAGAATCCGATATCCTCATCCAAGACCCAGTACTGCAACGCACGCTCACCATAACCAACCACGGTCATAACTGCGCAGTATTATGGAACCCTTGGCTTGAAGGCGCACAATCGATGGGCGATATGCCAGACAACGGCTATGAAACCTTCCTATGTGTTGAATCAACACTCCACGCGCCATCCATTGAACAAGGTAAGACGCTGCATCCTGGAGAGACTTACCAACTTGAGACCATTATCTCAGCCTAAGTTCAAGTAACACATTGGGCAGGCGGCCTGCTTGCCCTATCATTGTCTTGTTGTGCTTACTGCCCTCACAACAACCATTCTTATGCCGTAACAATATACGTCTATCTTTTATTTATATTCATCTGTTATATTTTCACCTCGCCATTCCTGACAAACCAATCAATATAGGTCCCAGAATGGTGAATTAAGGAAGGTGTTGTCATTGAGTCAGATGGATTTGAAAGCATGTCTAAGTCGAAAAAGCTGTATAGCTTTCTTACCCTTTTTATCGCCGGCTTGCTGTTCGTCATTATCCTGACTGCCCTGATTACTCAGCGTTACTGGTTCCAACGTTTAGACCAGCAAGTGTCAACCGAAGCGGTCAACGTTAGCCAATATTTCAACAAACAGCTCGAACGCTACCAACACATTCCGGACCTACTCACCAGTCATTACCAAATACGTCAGGTACTCAAACAAGAAACGCAGACTTACGCGTTAAGCAAAATCCTGTTGGATATTCAAAAGACCAGTGGTGCGAGCGATGTTTACGTCCTCGATGCTCACGGTGATGTGATTGCATCCAGCAACTATCAATCCGACAAAAGTTACATCGGTTCAAACTACGCGTTCCGCCCCTATTTTTACCAAGCAATGCAAGGTAATCGTTGGACAGATTACGCGTTAGGGCTGCGCTCGGGTGAGCGAGGTATCTTCTTCTCAGCCCCTATTTATACTGGCGACGAGAGCATCGGCGTCATCGCGGTTAAAGTCGATATCGACAAATTTGAACAAGACACGGAATGGCTTGCTGGCTCGAACAGCGCCAAATTTATGGTGTATGGCAAAGACGAAGTCGTGTTCATTTCTAATCATCCATACTGGCGACTGAAACAACTCCGTGAAAGTGACGACTACACCTGGTCAGAAATTCAGGCTACTCACCGTTACTTAGATCTTCAGCAACAACGACTCAGTAACGCTATCACTTCAACACCCTATCTGGAAAAATCGATTTGGCAAATCGAGTCTAGCCCTCAGCATCACGAACAATATGTTTATGGCGAAGCCAAACTGCCACTGCTCGACCTAGATTTCGTTATGTTGCTTCCGGTGAGCGAAGCGCGGGATAACGTACAGGTTTCACTTATTTTAGCCAGCCTAGCATACGCCTTACTAGTGGCCGCCATGGTATTTGTTTTTCGCCGAATCGCAGGCTACCGACAGCTGCTCTTTACCCGAAACGCGCTAGAAAGCGAAGTCGCCCAGCGAACTCAGCAACTTGAGAATGCGCACCAAGCACTGGTTCAATCGGCCAAACTGGCGACGATTGGCCAACTGTCAGCAAGCGTCAACCATGAGATCAATCAGCCGCTGAGCGCTATGAGTACCTACTTAGTCGCAAGCAAAAGAATGCTGGCGAAAGGCATGCTGGATGAAGCGAAGCAAAATATGGTTAACATCGAGTTGTTGATTGCCCGAGTACACAAAACCGTCGCTCAGCTTAAGCAATTTAGCCGCCCTAGCGAGCATCGTCTGGATTGGTGTCAATGGCAAAGCTGCTTGAACAATGCACTGATTGTTGTTGGGCCAAAGATCAATAGCAGTGGTGTGACCTTAGAAGCGGAACCACACAGTATGTTAATTTGGGGCGATCCACTTAAGCTCGAACAAGTGCTGGTCAATCTGCTGTCTAACGCTGTTGAGGCAATGCAAGGCTGCGCAAAAAAACAAATCTCGATTCGCTTTGAACAAGACGGCGAGTGGGAACTTATCACCATCTCAGATACTGGTACCGGACTGGATCTACACACTATTGAGTCGATTTTTGAACCTTTCTATTCGACCAAATCAGATAACGGCTTAGGCCTAGGCTTAGCGATATCGCGTAGCATTATCCAGTCGTTTGGCGGAGAACTGTTGGCGGCCAATAACGAAGCTGACCAAGGCGCGAAATTCACATTGAGGTTAAAAAGAAAACCACATGCAGAGCACAACTAAAGCCAAAGTCATCATCATCGATGACGAGCAAATTATTCGAGACTCCCTCTCACAACTCTTAGGTATTGAAGGATACCAAACCGAGGCATTTGAAAATGGCGATGACGCTTTGGCTGTTCTCAACGATGAGTTTCATGGCATTGTGATTTCAGACCTTAATATGGCACGTATGCACGGCCTAGACGTTCTGCGCGCGATTCAAACCCTTGATGCCGATATCCCAGTGATCATGTTAACCGGATACGCCGACGTTCAACTCGCCGTTACCGCGCTTAGAGACGGCGCATATGATTTCTTCGAGAAACCGGTAAACGAACAGCTTTTGGACTGCGTGAGTCGAGCGGTAGAAAAGCGCACGCTCATTCTTGAAAACCGCCGTCTGAAGGCCTATTTAAAAGCGGCGAAGTCTGGACCACAGATTCTCGGTGACACCCCAGAAATGAAGAAAATGATGGGCTTACTCAATGCGGTTGTCGATACGCCAGCAGATGTGTTGATTCATGGCGAAACCGGCGCCGGCAAAGAAATGGTCGCGCGTTATTTGCATGAGCGCAGTAACCGAGCGCAAGCCAACTTTGTCGCAATTAACTGTGGCGCACTGCCTGAAAACTTAATCGAAAGTGAATTATTTGGCAGCCGAAAAGGCGCATTTACCGGCGCGAATGAAAACCGCATAGGTAAACTAGAGTTTGCTCAAGGCGGCACCGTGCTCTTGGATGAGATAGAAAGCATGCCGCTCGCGATGCAGGTAAAACTGCTGCGTGTGATTGAAGAGCGCAAAGTTACCCCTGTCGGTAGCAACAAAGCCATTCCGCTCGATATCCGTTTCGTCGCCGCGACCAAAGTCGACCTATTGGCAGTCGCCGAGCAAGGCCTGTTCCGATCGGATTTATACTACCGCTTAAACCTTGTCACGGTGCACATTCCGCCACTTCGCGCACGAAAAGCCGATATACCATTGCTGTTTCGCCATTTCAGTTCCATTGCCGCAGGGCGTTTTCACAAACCACTGCGCGCCATTAGCAGTGAAGAGCTAGACCAACTGATGCGCTATGATTGGCCGGGAAACGTCCGAGAGCTACGCAATGTCGCTGAGCGACAAGTATTACTTGGCTTGCCCGTTGAACTTCAACAAAACACCAACCTCACGATGCCAAGTGATGACCTTTCGTTGCATGAAAAGGTCGCTTTCTACGAGTGTGCGTTGATTGAAGAAGCATTAAGCCAAACGTCTGGCTCAGTGAAAGAAGCCATCGCCCTATTAAAGCTGCCAAGAAAAACCTTTTACGACAAGGTGGCCAAATACAGCATTGAACGTAGCAAATTCATTAACTCATGAGTGCGGATATGGTGACACTCACCAAGTAAATACTGTGTGGGAATCCGCACAAACTTATTAGTTACGACAAACTATATCAATATAACCAACTGTTTTAATTGAATTTAAATTTATTTTCACATTCTGGCAACACTTTTGCACTGATAGGACTCTGCTGGGAAGCAGCAGCCTATCAAGAACTTCCCACCAAACTCGATTTTGGTGGTTACAAAGGATGAAAGAATGAGTGAAAATAATAAAAAAACACCATGGATAATGTTGTGCTTAGGCCCTTTGGTCATGCTCACAACCTTACTGGTTGACCCTCCGGTAGCAGGACTAAGCGTAGAAGCTTGGCGCACCGCCGGATTGGCTTTTTGGATGGCAAGTTGGTGGATTTCTGAAGCCGTACCGATTCCAGCGGCATCACTGCTACCGCTTTTTGTGGTCCCTGTGGCGGGTATCGCCAACATCAAACAAGTCGCAGCACCGTATGCGCACCCTTTAATTTTCCTATTCCTCGGTGGTTTCCTGATTTCAATCGCGATGGAACGTTGGAATCTACACCGCCGAATCGCACTCAAAACGATGTTGCTTGCCGGCAGTAAACCAAGCATACAAGTGCTTGGGATCATGCTGGTCACCGCATTTCTTTCGATGTGGATGTCGAACACCGCGACTGCCGTCATGATGCTACCTATCGCATTATCAGTGATCAAAATCGTCACTGACCGCGATCCAAACAACGATAAGTTCGGCAAAGCGATGCTACTTTCTATCGCTTACGGTGCGAGTATCGGTGGTATCGCAACCTTGATCGGTACACCACCAAACGCGCTGATGGCGGCTTACTTATCTGATAGCTACGGCATTGAAATTGGCTTCGGTCAATGGATGAAAATGGGCTTACCACTTTCGATTATCATGCTGTTATTTACTTGGGTATGGCTGACCAAAATCAGCTACAAAGTCGACCAAGCGGGCGAAGTGAGCTCTAAATCAGTATTCCGCGAGCAACTCGACAAACTGGGCGCAATGTCTGCCGGTGAAAAGAAAGTACTCTTCATCTTTACCTTTGCCGCACTGGGATGGATCTTCCGTCCTTACATTGCGAAAGCTACGGGCATCGGCCTGTCTGATACTGGCATTGCGATGGCTGCTGCGATCTTACTGTTTGCCCTACCGGTGAAGTCTGGCAGCAATCAACGGGTTCTAGACTGGGAAAGCGCGAAAAACGTACCTTGGGGAATCCTGATCCTATTTGGTGGTGGCCTCGCATTAGCCGCGAAAATCAAATCATCTGGTTTGGCGGAATACATCGCACTACAGATCCAAGGCGCAGATACCATCTCACTGGTTATGGGTATCTTAGTGGTCACCGCGCTGATTACTTTCTTGACCGAAATCACCAGTAACACCGCCACAGCAGCCGGTTTCTTACCTCTGCTTGGCCCTGTCGCCGAATCAATCACAGGTACGCCAATGGTATGGGTAATCCCTGCAGCCATCGCGGCAAGTTGTGCCTTTATGATGCCTGTCGCGACGCCGCCGAATGCGATCGTATTTGGTTCTGGCCAGTTGAAGATGAGTGACATGATCCGTGCAGGCTTCCTGCTCAATATCGTTGCGATTGCGCTTATCACCATCGTCAGCATCACGCTACTTCCACTAGTGTTTGGTCTATAAACGTCCGACTCTAATCGTTCACGGTGCTTAGTTTTGCGCTAGGCACCGTTCAAAAACCAATGACAGACGAACTATGACATACAAACGCCCTTTATATATTCCTTTTGCCGGACCCGCGTTACTCGAAACGCCGCTGCTCAACAAAGGCAGCGCGTTCTCTCAACAAGAGCGCCAAGAGTTCAATCTTACAGGCTTGTTGCCACACACGATTGAAACCATTGAGTCCCAATCTGCTCGCGCGTATCAACAACTGTGCGCGTTTCAATCGGATTTGGACAAACATATCTACCTGCGCAATATTCAAGACACCAACGAAACCTTGTTCCACCATTTGATCAACCACCACCTTGAAGAAGTCATGCCGTTGATCTACACCCCGACCGTTGGTGAAGCGTGCGAACAGTTCTCTAAAATTTATCGCCGTAAGCGTGGATTATTGATTTCTTATCCTGAACGCGAACTTATCGACGATATGCTGCAAAACGCGACCAAGCGCAATGTTAAAGTAATTGTCGTCACTGACGGCGAACGCATCCTCGGCCTTGGTGATCAGGGCATCGGCGGTATGGGTATTCCGATTGGTAAGCTCGCGCTCTATACCTCTTGTGGAGGTATCAGCCCAGCCCACTGCCTGCCGATCGTTTTGGATGTTGGTACTAACAACAGCGACCTGCTGTCCGACCCAATGTACATGGGTTGGCGTCATCCTCGCATTTCAGGGCAAGAGTACGACGAATTTCTCGAAGCATTCATCGACGCAGTGAAACGTCGCTGGCCAAACGTTTTATTGCAGTTTGAAGACTTTGCCCAAGCGAATGCCACGCCACTATTAGAGCGTTATCGCGACCAGTTGTGCTGTTTTAACGATGATATTCAAGGTACGGCAGCTGTTTCAGTCGGCACGTTGCTCGCCGCCTGTCGTCAAAAAGGAGAACACCTCTCTCAGCAACGCATCGTTTTTGTCGGGGCGGGTTCGGCTGGGTGTGGCATTGCCAAACAAATCATCAGTCAAATGTGTCATGAAGGCTTGAGCGAGCAACAAGCAAAGCAGCAGGTTTTCATGATTGACCGTGACGGGCTTTTGACCGATGACATGACGGATTTAACAGACTTCCAAAAGCCACTGGCACACAACAAAACCGACTTAGGCACCTGGCAAAATTCCGATGATTTAGGTTTAGAAAACGTCGTCAAACAGAGCAAAGCGACCGTCTTAATCGGAGTGAGTGGTCAACCGGGATTATTCAGCCAAAACGCTATCCAATCACTCAGTGCGAACACTAGTCAGCCGATCGTGCTGCCACTTTCCAACCCAACGTCACGAGCGGAAGCGACACCGAAAGACATCTTGCAGTGGAGCCAAGGTCAGGCAATTGTGGCGACAGGCAGTCCTTTTGAGCCAGTGCAATTTACTGACGCCCAAGGCAAGCTGCAAACGCGTGAGATTTCACAGTGTAACAACAGCTATATCTTCCCAGGCGTCGGATTGGGGGTGGTCGCCGTACAGGCAGAACGAATTAGCGAACCAATGTTGATGGCAGCGAGCAAAGCCTTAGCTGAGAGTGCAGAACAAGCGACACGTTCAAACGGCGCGATTCTTCCCGCACTTAAAGATATCCAACAAATCAGCAAACAGATTGCGTTTGCCGTCGCGAAGCAAGCGATCGAGGAAAAGTTAGCACTGCCGGTTCCTGACGACGCACTCAAAGCGAAAATTGAGGCAACATTTTGGCAACCGGAATACCGTCAGTACCGACGCACTTCTTTTTAATCCTCTCCACCAGCAGAGCCACTTAGGTGGCTTTTGTTGGTGCTCAAACTGCCCTCTACCGTTCTAAACCAGTGATATCTGAGTTAACTCGACACTCAACGCTAGAAACTCGACCGAATCCTCTGTACTCTTAGCGCCGTCCACACAATCACTAACTGAGCTTGTTATGTCCTATACCTGCCCTCTTTGTCATCAACCTCTTGCTTTTGCCGACCGTACTTATCGCTGTGAAAACAACCACAGTTTTGACCTAGCAAAAGAAGGTTACGTAAACCTGATGCCAGCGCACCACAAGCGCTCAAAAGATCCAGGTGACAACACAGAGATGATGCAGGCGCGACGTCGATTCCTAGAAAAAGACTACTATCAGCCAATGAAGTTGCGTGTTGCTGAACTGTGCGCTCAGTACCTACAAAGGACACAACACCAATTACTCGACATCGGTTGTGGCGAAGGTTATTACACCACCAAAGTGGCGGAACAGTTAGCCGAGCAACACTCAGAAGCGCAGACTTTTGGTCTCGATATCTCCAAAGTGGCGATTCGCTACGCGGCTAAGCGTTACCCAAACTGCCAGTTCAGTGTCGCGTCTAGCCATCGCTTACCTTTTGCTGATAGCAGCTTAGACGGCATCCTACGCATTTACGCACCGTGTAAAGCTGAGGAACTCGCACGCGTCGTCAATGAAAACGGTGTTGTCATTACGGTCACGCCCGCGGGTCGCCATTTGTATCAGTTGCGTGAACGTATCTATCAAGAAGTACGCCTGCACAATGAAGATCCAGAGCAAATAAATGGTTTTGCTCTTGAGCACCAAGAAAAACTATCCTACATAATGGAATTAGCGGATGGTGATGCATTTGACCTATTACAGATGACACCATTTGCGTGGAAAGCGTCTGACAGCCTGCGTGAAGAATTGACCGATTCAGCACTGTTCAAATGTGAAGCCGACTTCATGTTGAGAGTTTACCGCAAGATATAAGAGAATAGTTCTCATTTATATTGAGTAAGCTGTAAGCCTCTATTAATATACTCTGATTATTTTATGGAGGCTTTCAATGCGTCATATTCTCGCTACATCAATCTTTTCGATGATCCTTGCCGGTTGTTCCGCGACGCCCAAACAGTCCGTTAGTACCTTTTACGATTACCAACTCTATTCGCCACAAGCGAGTGCTATCAGCGTTCAAAAGCTTCCAGCCAGTATCCGTTCTGCCGATGTCATCCTGATCGGTGAATGGCATACCCACTCTGGTATTCACCGTTTCCAAACCGATTTATTGAAGTCACTCAGCCAATCTAACGATGCGATTGCATTGTCGATGGAGCAGTTCTCACGCGACAAACAGTCCGTCGTTGACCAGTACCTCGCGGGTAAAATTGGCGAGCAAATGTTGATTAAAAACGGCAACGCGTGGCCAAACTACGCCAGCGATTACCGTCCATTGGTTGAATTCGCAAAAGCCAAAGATATGGACATTATCGCGGCCAACGCACCAAAACCGATTGTGCGCTGCATCGGTCAACAGGGATTGGATTACCTCAATAAGCTCACCCGCAAAGAGCGTTCTCAGCTTGCCGAAGATATCGATACCTCGCCGTCCGCATATAAAGATAAATTTATGGCCTCGATGCATCATGGCAAACCAGAGCAGACCGAGAAGCAGTTTGCCGCTCAGGTGACTTGGGATGAAACTATGGCAGAAAGCATCGTCAATTATCTCGAAGACAATCCGGGACACAAAGTGGTTCATGTCGCAGGGAAATTTCACGTAGAGCAAGGACTTGGAACCAAAGCGTCTATCCTTAAACGCAACCCAGATCTTAAGGTCGTGGTGATCACCCCATCGGCTAGCATAAGCGAAGACCTCGGCCAAGATTACCGCTTACTCGTTCTTGACCCACCGGTGCGATACGTGCAGCTAGAAAACAAAATGGAAGCGTACCGCAATTTAGGTAAACGAAACGAAGAGTTAACCTGTCGCTAATCTATTCCTCTCCTCAACAAAAGAGTCAGTACGCCAATAGTCTCTGACTCTTTTGTTAATAACTGATATCACCTTCTAAAAACGGCACGGATTGTGCTTGGATAAAAATCGCTCATATAACGCATTTTTTACCCAAGTTTTGTAAGTTTTGGCCGATAAACTGTCTAGGACAGTAGAAGGAGTTCAGAATGATACCAGTAGGCAAGGAGCCAGCCACGCTGTCACCAACCCGACAGGTTAAGGCTCAATCTCAGGATGTACAAAGCAGTCCGTCATCCGCACCACTGAAAATAGAACACAATAAAGTTACCTTGTCTGATGAAGGCAAAGCACTATTGGCTGCGTTGCAGGAAATTGAGAAAGACTCAAAGGTTGTCGATAAGCACGATAAAACGGTCGGTGATCAAGTTGAATCATTCGCCCACGGCGCATTGGGTATGGACCATCCAGACAAAATTAAAGAAGAAGACGATACGTCCTACTCAGCGGGGCAATACTTGTCCGCTGCGGCAACCATTGGCGGCATTCTGCTCGCCATCGTCTGATACTAAGTCAGAGAAACTTTTTATCCTGACGATAAATAACTGAGTTTGGTGAGCAAACTAACCCCATTTAATAATGAAGACCTTTCTTTAGTCATGCTCCACTCTCCTAAACTAATCCAAAGCTCACCAACCGGTGAGCTTTTTTAATTCCCTTCTGCAACAGAAATGTCATACAAGCGACACAAAACTTAAGCTTTTCAATGATTAAATCCACTCGCTCGCAAAACAAGGATTAATCGATGAAGCATTTATCAAAAACCGCTATGGCTGTGCTGGCGACCTCTACTCTTTCTTTTAACGTCGTGGCAGCTGAAATCAAAAACGTTATTTTAATGATTGGCGACGGGATGGGACCACAACAAGTTGGCCTACTGGAAACTTACGCAAATCAAGCACCAGACTCTATCTACAAAGGCAAACACACCGCGCTGTACACCCTAGCAAAAGAAGGCGTGCTCGGCTCCTCTCTAACCCACCCAGAAGAAGCCATCGTGGTTGATTCCGCTTGTTCAGCAACGATGCTGGCTACGGGTATCTACACCGCATCAGAAGTGATTGGTATCGACTCACAAGGAAATCACGTTGAGACTGTTTTAGAGCAAGCAAAACGCTTGGGTAAAGCAACCGGACTGGTATCAGATACCCGCTTAACACACGCAACGCCAGCCGCATTCGCCGCGCACCAGCCGCACCGCTCGCTAGAAAACGACATCGCCTCTGATATGTTGCAAACAGGCGTGGATGTGATGCTGTCTGGTGGTCTTCGCCACTGGATTCCTAAGTCGACGAACGATAAAGGCGACACTTACGCGCAGCTTGAGAAACTGACTCAAGGCGACGTGTACTTAAAGTCAAAACGTAAAGACGACCGCAACCTACTGACCGAAGCTCAAGAAGACGGCTACCAACTGGCGTTCAACCGCTCAATGCTGGATAAAGCCAACGGTGACAAGATTCTCGGCCTATTCTCTTACTCTGGTATGGACGACGGCATTGCTTACACCAACAGCAAGCAAGACCCTAAACGCAGCCAGCCATCACTAAAAGAGATGACTGAAAAAGCGATTAACACGTTAGCTAAAGACAAAGATGGCTTTTTCCTGATGGTTGAAGGCGGTCAGATTGACTGGGCGGGACACAGCAACGATGCTGGTACTATGCTGCATGAAATGATCAAGTTCGACGAAGCAGTTAACAGTGTTTACGAATGGGCAAAAGACCGCGACGATACACTGATCATTGTTACCGCCGACCACGAAACTGGCTCATTTGGCTTTAGCTATTCCTCTAGCAATCTGCCAAAAGCAGAAAAACGTTCAGGTGAAGCATTTAAGGATCGAGACTACGCGCCGAACTTCAACTTTGGTTCATTCGATATCCTATCAGGACTGTACAATCAAAAAGTCAGCTACTACGGCATGCTTAAGCAGTTCGACGAGTTGGAAGAGTCAAACAAAACACCGGAGAAACTTGCTGAAATCATTAACAAAAACAGCGAGTTCCCAATCACGTCAGCTCAAGCGGCGAACATCCTGAAAAACAAACCAAACCCATACCGTTTGGCAGGACACAGCTACTTAGCGGAAGAGAACATTCCAGCGATTAATGACTTTGACGCTTTCTACCCGTACAACGACCGTACAAACCTGATTGCTCGTGAACAAGCCACCGGACAGAACATCGTTTGGGGTACAGGCACACACACGCATACGCCAGTGAACGTGTTTGCCTGGGGGCCAGCAGAGAAGATTCTGCCAGTCTCTAAGATCATGCATCACTCAGAGCTGGGTGAGTTCATCAAAGCACAAGTGAAGTAACTCTTTACTCTAAAGCGCTCCAGTCGGGGCGCTTTTTATTTCGTATAAGTTCTTGACGCATTGGCAGATAATGCACAAAATTTGTTCTTTGAGTAAAAGCCCTATCTCAGCCATGTGCGAAATATTTGCGAAACAACCCCAACAAAACTACCAGTTCATTACCCGTTCAATCCGCATTGATGGCCACGCCACCAGCGTAAAACTGGAATCGAGCTTTTGGCTCATTCTAGAAGAAATCGCCGCGGCACAAGACATGACGGTTCCTAAGTTCATCAGCACTGTGTACCAAGAAGCGTTGAAGCATAATGGAGAGGTCAACAACTTTGCTTCGCTACTGCGCTGCGCGTGTTTAACTTACGCCAGACAGCCAGATGAGACGATTGAAGCGGCAAAACAACAGCTAGCCGGATAGCTGTCGTACTAGAGTACTACCCACCACATTCTTTGCCTGTGTACCCTTATAGCGAAATAAGGAGTACCCATGACTAAGATTATTCATTCCATGATCCGAGTAAGCGATCTGGAGCGTTCCGTTAAATTTTATCAAGACGCATTAGAGCTAGACGTCAAAGACCAATACGTTTTTGACGGCTTCTCATTGACCTACCTCGCCAATAAAGAAACCGAGTTCGAATTAGAGCTGACGCATAACCAAGGCCAAACTGCGCCTTACGAATTGGGTAACGGCTACGGTCATTTAGCGGTGAGTGTCGAAGATATTGAAGCTGCGCACAAACGCCTTACATCACTGGGTATTGAAGCCAGCGACATAAAAGCCTTCGACCACCAACAAAAACATCTGGCGACACTCTTCTTCATTACCGACCCTGATGGCTACAAAATTGAGTTTCTGCAGCGTCAGGGAAGATACCTCTAAAACACAACATAAAGAACGATAACTATGATTAATGTAACTGCTACTTTTCTTGCAAAACAAGGACAAGAAAAAGCCCTTGAAACGCTGCTGACCGGAATTATTGAACCAACCCGAAACGAGGACGGTTGTATACGCTACTGCTTATTCCAAGATGAAAAACAACCGCAAAAGTTCATGTTCCAAGAGCAGTTTAAAGACCAAGCGGCTTTTGACTTCCATGGCCAACAACCTCATTTTCAGGCGCTGATTGCGAACTTGGATGGGTTGTTAGAAGCTGAGCCAGAGATTCGCTTCTACCAAGAGTTGTAAAAGCAAAGAGCGCCTCTCGGCGCTCTTTTTTAGTTCTCAGGGATATCCTCATTCTTAATGATGTTGAGGTGAACATCCTGTTGTGGGAATGGAATCGAGATGCCCTCTCGGTCAAATCTCAGCTTCACTTCTTTGGTCACATCCCAATACACATCCCAATAGTCATCGGTTTTTACCCAAGGCCGCACGATAAAATCCACGGATGAAGTATTCAGCGTATGGACTTTGACGGTCGGCTCTGGCGCTTTCAGCACACTCGGATGTGAAGTGATGATATCCAACAGCACGCTTTCTGCTTTTAGTAAATCATCCGCGTAACCAATGCCAAACACCATATCCACCCGGCGCACGCGTTCATGGGTGACATTTTTAATGATATCGCCCCAGATCTTGCTGTTAGGGACAATAATGATCTGGTTATCAAACGTTCGGATCGTAGTATTCACCAAACTCATGTGACTGACTTTGCCGTCGACGCCACCCGCAAACACTACGTCACCAACGTCAAATGGACGCCCTATCAGTAGCGCCATCCCGGCAAGAAAGTTCGACAAGGTATCTTGCAACGCAAAACCGATAACGACACCCGCGATACCAAAACCGGTTAATACTGGCGTTAAATCGAGACCAATCTGCGACAGCCCAACCATGATACCGATGATCCACACCAAGTAGCCGGACACCGCGATAAAAAAGTCTTGCATCAAGTGTGATATTTTAAGGTTTTTGGCGACAACGGCTTTACCTACCAAAAAGCGGGCTGGCATGACTAACAACTTCGTCATGATCAAGATGACAATAAACACTAAGAGCTGTATCAGGTGTTGCGGTGCGTTGTTGGCCAACCAATCCCAAACATTATCGAGCCATTTGGACAAGATTGCGATCATCACTTTTCCGTCGAACAGTTCTTGGGTGATGCTTCCTGTCACTTCAAACATCAAACGCTTGTAATCGGCAGTTTCGATACCAAGCGGTTCTGCGATAGAAATTAGCGAACGTAAACTGTCGGTCACAATGTCCAAACGCTGTTTCAATACCAGTTCGCTGAGCTGCAACGCCGATTTTTCAGAATCGGGCCGTTCCGAGATCTGTTTACCGACGATATCGACTTGCTGGTTATAGTAATCAACGGACGCAGACGTCACTCGCAACTGTTTCTCGACCGATGCTTTCAGTGCGCGCTCGGCATTCTCCTGATTCACCCCCAACGATGTTAACCATTGAATGTTCTGCCACTTAGCCTCATTGACCGCATCAAGATAACGCTGTAACTCTTGATAATCAGTTAACAAAGCTAAGCGCTCTTCACTGCTGGCGTGTTTGATGGTGTCGTCGAGCGCTTTTAATCTATCTTCCAAGTAATCCGTTGCATCTTTGGCGTACTCTTGCTGCAAAGTAATGAACTCGATCAGCTTATTTTGATGCACACTCTCTTTACCAATAGCTGACTTTAATAGCACTCTTAACGCTTCATTCTTATGGAAAAGCTGCAGTTGTAGCGCCTCTTTTTGGTCACCTTCAATTTCAAGTAAGCTCTCAGAGAGATCGATCAACTCATTGTTGACACGTTCTATTTCAAGCTCAGCTTGAGAGACAGTAGACGCATCAAGCTCTTGCTGCGCATGGGCAAGTAAGCTGAATAGGCAAATGACAATAACAACTAGAAGGCGTTGGGCAAATCCCAACATATTTGGATACATGTGCACGTTTACACCTCGAAGAAGGGCTTCACTTCTCTCAATACACTTCTTCAAGTTTATGCCATCGTCCGCTTGGGTAGCGTCTCATTAATAATAGAACGATAACTTTAGGTAGGTTTTGGCGTAAGGAGAGTGAATTGCCTTTCACTTCGCGCGCACAAAAAAAGCGCCTTGCGGCGCTTTCTGTTAATTCTCTGGCGTATCTTCATCCTTAATCATATGAAGATGCACATCCTGTTGTGGGAATGGAATCGAGATACCTTCGCGGTCAAATCTCAGCTTCACTTCCTTGGTAACATCCCAGTACACATCCCAGTAATCATCGGTTTTTACCCAAGGTCGAACGATAAAGTCGACCGATGACGTATTCAGTGTGTGAACTTTGATCATTGGCTCTGGCGCACGCAATACGCTTGGGTGCTCGGTAACGATCTCTGTCAGGACACGCTCGGCTTTGAGCAAGTCATCACCATAACCAATCCCAAACACCATATCGACACGGCGAACACGTTCGTGGGTGACGTTCTTGATCACATCACCCCAAATCTTGCTGTTCGGTACAATAATGATTTGGTTATCAAACGTCTTGATCGTGGTGTTCACCAAACTCATGTGGCTAACTTTACCATCCACCCCACCAGCGAACACGAAATCACCAACATCAAACGGACGGTAGATAAGTAACATCATACCCGCAGCGAAGTTAGACAAAGTATCTTGCAAAGCGAAACCGATAATCACACCGGCGATACCGAAACCGGTCAAGACAGGCGTCAGGTTGAGACCAATTTGCGACAGACCAACCAAGATACCGATAATCCACACCAAGTTACCCGACATCGCAATAAAGAAATCTTGCATCAGTTGCGACATATTGAGGTTTTTGGATACGACCGCTTTGCCGATGACTTTACGTGTCACTTTCGCCAACACTTTTGTCGCCAGCAAGATAACCGCAAATACGAGCAGTTGAATCAGGTGTTGTGGCGCGTTGTTCGCTAGCCAGTCCCAGAAGTTATCCAGCCAACTCGATAGGATAGAGCCAATCACTTTCCCGTCGAACAGGTCTTGGGTGATGCTACCGGTCACTTCAAACATCAAGCGGCGGTAGTCTGAGGTATCCACATTCAGTTGGCGACCAATCGAAATCAGCGCTCGCATGCTGTCAACTGCGGTATCCATACGCTGTTTCAGCACCAACTGGCTAAGTTGCAGCGCCGATTTTTCAGATTCTGGACGTGCGGCAATCTGTTTGTTGACCACTTCAATTTGCTGGTTGTAGTACTCCACAGACGCAGAAATTACGCGCAGTCTTTTTTCTACCGTGTCAGTCAGCTCCTGCTGAGCTTTGCTTACGTCTACATCAAGCGCTTTTAACCATTGGATGTTCTGCCATTTCGACTCAATCAATACATCCAGATAGTGCTGCAACTCTTGGTAATCGCTGAGCAAAGCTAAGCGCTCTTCTTCCTTGGCTTTATTGATGGTCTCATCAAGCTGTTTGATCTTCTGTTCCAGATACTGTGTTGCACCACGCGAGTAGTTTTGCTGCATCTTGACCAAAGAGATCAGTTTATCTTTTGGTACGCGCTCTTTGTCGATCGCCGTCTGAAGAACCGCACGCAACTCTTCATTTTTTTGGAACAACTGTAACTGCAAGGCTTCTTTTTGATCGCCTGTTGTATCTTTCAGCGCATCTGACAAGTCTTTTAAGTCACTATTAATCCGCTCTATTTCCAGTTCAACTTTTGAAATAGACGCAGACTCCACCTCTTCTACCGCTTGGGCAAACGGTGACAACGCGCAACTGACCGCAATCAGCACGCCCCAAAGAAAAAGCGCCGATTTTCGGCAGGATAAGCTCAACATGACGATCCCTAAATAACTAAACTCAAGTCATTGTTTAACAAGTAATTGGATGTAAGTGTACATCAACTGGCAGAAAAAGTGCCTGTTCAAAGTTATAGGTTAGTCAATATATAAACATACGACTCTCTGGTAGGAATTGACTGACTTCCACTAAAACTAAAAAACAGGTTCAGGATCAAGGGATAACACTCTGAGGTGAAAAGCAGAGTGGCAGAAAGTAATTAGATTTTCAGTGAGAGAGGTGATCAAGGGAGATTGTGGCTTAAGCAGGATAGACAGCCACAATCATCAATAACAAACGATTAAGCACGCGTCGGATGGTTTAGGATGTGATCCTCCCAATCCACTACGTCGATTTCGTATACCACTTTGTTGCGGACACTTTCACCTGCGGCGTGCATCGCTGACTTAGAGCCAGTAATCAGTGGATGCCATTCTGGTAACTGCTCGCCTTCCGCCAATAAGCGGTACGCACAAGTGTGTGGTAGCCAAGTAAAGTCGTCGATATCTTCACGGGTTAACTTGGTGCATTCCTCACCAGAGGTAAAACGGTTTGGGTAGTCTTTACACGAACACGTTTTGCTGTTTAACCAGCTACACGCTACGTTGGTGTAATAGATTTCGTCGGTGTCTTCATCCATGAGCTTGTGCAAACAGCACTTTCCGCAGCCATCGCAAAGAGATTCCCATTCATCTTCTGTCATCTGCTCTAACGATTTACTTTGCCAAAATGGAGTGCTCATACTTCAGGTCTCACCAAGTGAATTTCGGGCACGATTTATACCCCTCTCACCGCAAAAGTTCAAGTTTTGAGACGATATCCAATAAATAGCAACTAACCGTAGAGCAATCCAACGGATCTTTTTTTGCTGTTCTATCCTTAAGCAAGTTGGAGTTACTCATTTGATCAAAAAGGAATTAAGGAGTTTTCATGGGCATTCTTTCTTGGATTATTTTAGGTCTGATCGCTGGTGCGTTGGCGAAATGGTTAATGCCTGGCAGAGACGGCGGCGGTTGGATTGCCACTATGTTGTTGGGTATTGCAGGCGCGTTTGTCGGTGGCTTTCTTGGTGGCATGCTTGGCTTTGGTGGAGCAACGGGCGTGAACATCGGCAGTATTCTTACTGCGACGCTGGGCGCTTTTATCCTGCTGTTTGTTTACAACCGTTTTCTTAAGTGATTGATCTTCGTATAAGCCCCGACAACACTAGGAGCATTGTTTAAATGCTCCTAATGTATTTTTGCCCACCAGCTCTTCCAATCCACGTCAAAATGACCATAATTGCACCTCATTTTTTTAAGAGGTCTAGATTATGGATTGTCGATTAGGTTGTGGCGCTTGTTGTATCGCCCCGAGTATCTCCTCACCTATTCCGGGTATGCCGAACGGCAAACCTGCTGGCGTTCGCTGTATTCAGTTGAACGACGATAATCTGTGCAAGCTTTTCGGCAAACCGGAACGACCAAAAGTGTGCCACGATTTCAAACCTTGTCCGGTGGTATGCGGCAGCACTAACCAAGACGCATTGAATAACATCACTGAATTGGAACAACTCACTTAACCTTTGCAAATTATCGGTTGCGTCGAAATTTTCACCAATTAGTCACAAACGGTCACAGAGACGTCAGGCTAATTTCGCTATAGTGCATCCATTACGCATTACGCAATGGAGAGCTATGCAAACCGCACATCCTCATATCGTGTTGGTCGAAGACGACCACCAGCTCGCCGAACTCATTCGCGACTTTCTTGAAACGTACGATTTTCAAGTCACTACAGTCGCTGACGGGTTAGCGGCCGTCGATATCATTTTGCAGCTTCAGCCGGATCTGTTAATCCTTGACGTCATGCTCCCTGGTCAAAGCGGCATGGATGTCTGCCGTCAAGTTCGAACCGATTACCGCGGCATGATTCTGATGCAAACCGCGCTCGATGACGATATCGACCAAGTGATGGGACTAGAGCTCGGCGCCGATGACTATGTGGTAAAGCAAGTTCAACCGAGACTGCTGTTGTCTCGTATTCGCGCACTACTCAGACGCCATGAACGCCATAGCGCAGAGGCAACTGCTAATCCGCATCAAATTAAACTGGGCTCTTTGCTTATCGACACCCAACTGCGCCAAGTTCGAATAAACAACCAACCAGTAAAGTTAACAACGTCTGAATTTGAACTCCTATTGCTGCTTGCCGCCCATGTCGGGCACGTGGTCTCACGCGATGAAATCGCACAGAGTATTCGCGGCTTTGAGTACGACGGCTTGGATCGCTCCATAGACCGACGCATTTCTCGCCTGCGCCGCAGACTGGACGACGACCCAAACGAGCCCACCCTAATCAAAACCGTACGAGGACAAGGTTACCAGCTTTGTCGCGTAGCCGATTGAAGGCCCCCTTATGCTACGCTCGTTCGCTATTCTATGGTTCGCCGTTTTTACGCCACTTGTACTGTTGATTATTCCCACCGACCTTAACCCAGTCCAAGCGATTTCTAAGTCGATGAGTGGCAGCTTTTTCAAGTCGGTCTATTCTGGCTCAGTTAATTTGATTGAAGCAGAACTGCTCACCCTTTCGCCTCAAGAGTGGCAAGACACCATCGAACAACATCAGCAGTTTTTTCATAACCCGCTTAATCTAACTCACTTAGAAGAGTTACAAGATAAGCCCGAGATACTGAGTGAGATTATGGCTGGAGAGATTGCCTTTGAGTTTGCTTCTCCGATGGCGCTTTTCAAACGGGTTGGTGATTCGCAGCAAGTGATTTACTACGCATTGGAAGAGTCGGAAGAGAGTATCGTCGCCAATCAGGCTCGCGGTGCGCTTTATCTCGCTAAGCAAGATTTACTCAAGCACCCTCAAGACACCTGGCGCGAGCGTTTACAATTAAACCGCGATGAGTTGCCGATCTCGGTTGAACTAGTACAAAAAGAACAAGTGCCGACAATGTTACTTGAGCGGCTGCAATCATCAACCGATTGGCTTGCTTCTTATACAGTTCCTGAGACGTCAACGATTCAGTTGCTGACGCAAGTCGATAATCGACACTGGATACTGGTTACGGATGAAGGGTCTCGTTCAGTGAAGATGAAGCTCACCACCTACGCCGTCGCTGCGTTGTTTGGTTTGGTTTCGGCAACGCTGATTTTATGGGTATACCCGCTATCTAGGGACTTGAAACGCTTGTCACGAACAGCGAACGAATTTGGCCAAGGTGTCCTAACCCGTAGAGCGAAAACGTCGATCTTGTCTGTGGTGTCTCAGTTGAGCGGCTCATTTAACCAAATGGCCGACAATATTGAGCGCCTTATCGCCAGTCAACGTGACCTGACTCGCGCTGTCGCCCATGACTTGCGTACACCCTTGTACCGATTGCGCTTTGCGATGGAGATGCTCGAAGACGACAACGTCACGCTAGCGCAAAAAGATAAGTACCGCCAGATCGCCACAAGAAGTTTGGATAACCTTGACCATTTGATCAATCAAACGCTGCTGCTATCACGATATAACCGCATCGCGGATATCAGCCAGTTCTCACCCGTCAATTTGTACCAACGCCTAGAAAGTGAAATTGAAGATTTCCAACATCAACACAGCCAGTTGGCTGTCCGTTTTTCCTCTCAATCTAGCTTAAAAGCGCAAACAATATTGATCGATGAGCGAGGACTGGTGCGCGCGCTCAATAACTTGCTAGCCAACGCCGCTCGTTTTGCTCAGCAGACAATAACCGTTTCCTACCTCCGCTCTGGAAGTGATCTTTTACTGATTGTTGAGGACGACGGCATCGGTGTTGAACAATCGATGCGAGATAAAATCTTCGAACCGTTTACTCAATTGGACAACCAAGAGCGCGCCAGCGAGAAAGGCCACGGGTTGGGATTGGCCATCGTAAAGCAAATTGCGGTCTGGCACGGCGGCGATGCGAACGTAGAAGAGTCCAAACTCGGTGGCGCGAGATTTACCGTTCGCTGGCCAATCAGGCAAGAATGTATCGAGCGTAGAAATGTGACCAAGACTGACACAAACTGTCTTAAAACAGACAACGACTTATAATGTTTATCCAGTTAACTTACATGGAAGCAACGGCTTAACAGAACTCAAGGACAGAATAATGACGACAACTCAGAGGCTAACAACACTGCTGGCGTGTACTTTTCCGCTTTTAGCCAGTGCTCCCAGCGTAGCAAACGGCAACTTTGATCCCCTTCAGCCCGGATTTAGTGGCGCTATCGCCGTCAACGTGGGTGTGGCTGGCGGCTCTTCTCAGTTCAACACCGACGACGACAATGCCACCACCAAAGACCTCAACAATAACGGCGACAGCTATGTCAGCGCTGCGCCTATGATACTAGGTCGCTTACAATACTCGTTTGGCGATACCGCTATATTTATCGGTAACAGCCCAGACCAAATCGCAGAAGCGCAGTTTCAGGCTGAGCTTGGTGTGGTACACCGACTCTATGCTGACAACACCCTCACAGTGGCATTGTTTGGCAACGTGCCGTCTGTTGATGAGACCTGGGAAGACCCATACCTAACTGGTGTAGACCGCGACACTAGCGAGCAAACGGTGATGGGTGGACGCGTCGCACTGGATTTAAATGTGCCGATTCCTGTGTCTGTTTCCTACGCGATTGCCGACAGCGAAATTGACGATGACGACATCGGCAACAGCTTAGCACTCAGCGCAAGTGAACGTTCGTTGTTAAAGCGTGACAGTGTATTCCAAAGAGCAACGCTGGACGTTTCGATTCCGGTATTCGCGAATCTAAGTCTGACGCCGGGTGTGCAATACACGGTTCGAGACGCAGATGGCAGTGCGCAGAGCCACCGAGACAAAGCAGTTCAATTGGCGATTTCGTCCAGTCTAAGACGCCACTCTTTCACGGCAACATTTAGAGCGTCACAAACCGAATACGATGAAGCGAATCCGGTATTTGACCGCAAACGAGATAGCGACAATGTCGGCATCTTCGCCGTCTACAACCACATGGGGCTGTTTTCTTGGCAGAACGCGATGTTCAACCTCATGGCGGGGTATTCGGAGTCAGACTCAGACATCACTTTCTACGACACAGAAACCTTTTTCGTCGCGACCGGTGTCGGGTTTAGATTTTAAGCCTGGCAGCAGACGAACCGTAGTGCGCCACATCGCCTGTATTCGGTGTGTGGCGCCTCCCATTTATTGGAAGCAAATTCAACAAAGTCGGAAAATCTGACAAATTAGCTGTTTCGTTTTTGAGATTTTATCTCGCTACCTCTCTAACTCTTACAATTTCTAACTATCACTCACACGTTGCTGACATTTCTCAACTATCTTTCCGGGGTCTTCCAAACAATTATTATAGGAAACCCATGAATAAATATATTGCAGAGTCATTTGGTACGTTTTGGCTAGTACTGGGCGGTTGTGGTAGTGCAGTGCTTGCGGCTGGCTTCCCAGACGTCGGTATCGGCCTACTGGGCGTGGCACTGGCATTTGGTCTGACGGTAATGACAATGGCGTTCGCTATTGGTCATATTTCTGGTTGTCACCTCAACCCAGCAGTTACGATTGGTTTATGGGCGGGTGGCCGTTTCGAGGCTAAACACGTGGGTCCTTACATCGTGTCACAAGTGATTGGCGGTCTTATTGCCGCGACGGTGCTTTACTTTATCGCAAAGGGTCAGGCTGGCTTTGATGTAGCAGCGTCTGGTTTTGCAGCCAACGGCTTTGGTGAACACTCTCCTGGTCAGTACTCAATGACTGCAGCACTGATTTCAGAAGTCGTGATGACGATGATGTTCCTAATTATTATCATGGGTGCAACTGATGAACGTGCTCCACAAGGATTTGCACCAATCGCGATCGGTCTTGGCCTTACTTTGATCCACTTAATCAGCATTCCGGTGACCAACACTTCAGTAAACCCTGCGCGCAGCACTGCGGTTGCGGTTTATGTCGGTGACTGGGCAACTTCGCAGCTCTGGTTATTCTGGGTCGCTCCAATCGTCGGCGCGATCATTGGTGCGGTGGCTTACCGCTCGCTTTTCTCCGCTAAACAAGCCTAGTTTCTATATTCAATAGAGAAATACAAAAGAAAAGCCGCAGCGATTGCTGCGGCTTTTTACATTTGTTCGCTTAAAGCTTTTGTCGACCGAGTAACGAGTGCGATAGCGTTGTACCATCCACCAACTCAAGTTCACCGCCAACGGGCACACCATGGGCGATTCGACTCGCCGCAACTTGGTGCTCTCGGCACAGCTCGGCAATATAGTGCGCCGTCGCCTCGCCTTCAACCGTCGGGTTGGTCGCCAAGATCACTTCTGTAACGTCACCACGACGTAAACGGTAATCCAACACGTCTAAGCCAATATCACTTGGACCGATACCATCTAACGGCGACAAGTGCCCCATCAATACAAAGTAACGACCGGAGAACTGCCCTGTAGCTTCAACGGCAGCAATATCCGCTGGGCTTTCTACCACACAGATCTGACCGTTTTCTTGACGTTTCGGGTTAGTACAAATGTGACAGATATCTTCTTCAGTAAAAGTGCGGCACTCTGAACAGTGACCAATTTCTGTCATCGCCTGACTCAGAGCATCAGCAAGCTGTAAGCCGCCTTTTCTATCTCGCTGTAACAAATGAAAGGCCATACGCTGAGCCGACTTGGGACCAACCCCAGGCAGACAACGTAAGGCCTCCATCAATTGCTCCAGCATATGACTGGTGCGCATTAACTACCCTTGCTGGTTAGAATGGCATCTTCATGCCTGGTGGTAATTGCATACCGCCAGTTACATCAGCCATTTTCTCTTTCTGAGTTTCTTCAACACGACGTGCCGCATCGTTAAACGCAGCAGCAATCAAGTCTTCTAGCATCTCTTTGTCATCTTCCATCAGACTTTCATCGATATGCACGCGACGTACGCTATGGCTACCAGTAATAGTAACTTTAACAAGACCAGCACCAGACTCGCCGGTTACTTCCATATTCGCAATTTCTTCTTGAAGCTTTTGCATACGTTCTTGCATTTGCTGGGCTTGCTTCATTAGGTTGCCCATACCGCCTTTACCAAACATGTTTATCTCTCTGGTTGTTGATACCAAATCTACTTATTGATTTTAGTATCTAGCTTGTCGTTTCGTTATTAGATGGGGTCGAAAAGCGTGGCTTTCAACCCCGCAAAATTAAATCGGTCTTACGCTGTCTTTATCAAGCTGAGCGGCAAAGCGCGTCTCGATAAACTTCACATTTGCATCGTTTTCTAAGCTGGTAAATGCTTGTTGCAGCTTGCCTTGATACAGTTTGTCTCTGAGTTCTAGTGGCGTTTCACCCGCGTCTCCCACTTCTACGCTTAAGTGGCACTCTTCACCCAACGCTTCGTTGAGTGCTTGTAGCAACTCACTTTGCGCTTTATCGGTATTCAGATGCGCTTGCTCAGGGCGCAAAGTCAGCGAAATCGATGAACCGTTTTTCTCAAAATGAGAGTTCAGCGCCAACTGTTCAGTCAGCTTCGCGGTTTGCAAGCGGCTGATCAAGCTCGCCCATTCATTTTGCTCTCGGCTTTCATCCACCAGCTTTTGAGACATTTCTGGTGTTTTTTCGTGTTCCAGCGCTTTTTTCAGTTGCGTCGGTGTTAGCTCTTTGTTGACCTGCTCTTTTTGCGGCAACGTTGGCTTCCACTGATACGGTTCGTCTTTCGCTGGCTCAGGTGTCGCTACTTGATTTGGGTTTGACAATGACGACACCTGCCCAGTTCCCCCGCGTTTTTGTGCAACACGGTCGAGGACTGATTCTGGTTTTGCAGATGCCGTTTTAGCCTTTTTTGGCGCGTTACCGTCGCCGCTAGAACTTAAGCCTTTACGCTGCGAGCGCAATTGATGACGCAAGCCGCTAATCGGCGATGAACTCTGGTTTTGTGCTTGGGGCTCAGGTCGAGACTGTTGCACAGGTCTAGGCTCAGGTGGCACGTCATACTGTGGCGGAGCCATCTCATGTTGAGGTTCATCATACATTGGCGGCGCATCGTACTGCGGTGGTTCGTTGCTGTAGCTTGGCGGCGCCATGTCACTGTAATCAGGCTCTGGTGGCGCACTTGGTGCACTAGATGCTGGTGCTGCTGGCGCTTCAGCTTTCACTGGTTTTGGCTGCGGTTGTGCAGTCGGTGCTGCGTTCTGGGCACTCGGAGTTGGATGTGATGGCTGCTCTGGCGCAGTTTGTGGCTGCGTAGAAATCACATTCGCTTGCGGCTGAGAAGCCGGTCTGAACGCCATCATACGCAGCACGACCATCTCTAGACCGATACGCTCAGACGGCGCAAGCGGTAAATCTTGACGGCCTTTCAACGCAATTTGGTAATAAAGCTGCACATCTTGCGGAGACAAAGCGCGGCTAAGCAACTCGATCTTTTCAGCGTCAGGTTGGGTTTTGTCCAACGTTGATGGCAACGCTTGGTACATCGCAAGGCGGTGTAACTGACTCGCCAATTGCTGCAGCAATCCATCCCACTCAACACCATTCTGAGCCAGTTGCGCGATACTGTCCAAAGCGCTCTGAGGTTGCTTAGAGCTGATCGCTTCAAGCAGGTGCAGAGCTTGGTCGGTATCCAGCGTACCTAGCATGTGCGCGACGCTGTCTTTCAGTACACTGCCGTTGCCCAATGCAATCGCTTGGTCTGTCAGGCTTAACGCATCACGCATACTACCGTCGGCCGCGTGAGCAATCATGCCCAACGCTCTTGGCTCTGAAGTAACTTGTTCTTGCGCCAAAATATGGTCAAGCTGCTGGTGAATGGTGTCGACACTAATTGGCTTGAGGTGGAACTGCAAGCAGCGTGACAAAATCGTCACTGGCAGTTTTTGCGGATCCGTCGTTGCCAATAAGAACTTCACATACTCAGGTGGCTCTTCCAACGTTTTAAGCAGCGCGTTAAAACTGTGGCGCGAGAGCATGTGAACTTCATCGATTAGATAAACTTTGAAACGGCCACGCGCAGGTTTGTACTGAACGTTGTCGAGCAGTTCACGAGTATCTTCGACCTTAGTGCGCGAGGCTGCGTCGATTTCGAGTAGGTCAACAAAACGACCTTGGTCGATTTCTTTACAGGTATCGCACTCACCACACGGCGTCGCGGTAATCCCTGTCTCACAGTTCAAACCTTTGGCAAACAGACGACCAATAGTGGTTTTACCAACGCCGCGAGTACCGCTGAATAGGTAAGCGTGGTGGAGCCTGTTTTGTGCTAAAGCGTTTTCTAGTGCGGTTAAAACATGGCCTTGTCCTACAACTTCATTAAATTTTGTAGGACGCCATTTTCGCGCTAAGGCAAGATAACTCATGAATAATCCCGATTAGTGACCTTCAAACTCACAAATGCTGTAAACGTTAAGACCCAGACCTTCCAAACGCTTTTCACCACCGATTTCAGGTAGGTTAATAACGAACGCTGCATGCTCGACTTCACCACCAAGCTGACGGATGAGTTTAGTGGTTGCTTCAATCGTGCCGCCGGTTGCCAGTAGGTCATCCACAACCAATACTTTGTCACCCTGAGAAATCGCATCAGTATGAATCTCTAGCGTGTCCACACCGTATTCAAGTTCGTAAGTTTGAGCAACCGTCTCACGTGGTAGTTTGCCTGGTTTACGAACAGGCACAAAACCAACACCTAGCTCTAGTGCAAGTGGTGCACCGAACAAGAAGCCACGAGCTTCTGTACCCACAACTTTGGTGAAACCCATATCTTTGTACTTAGCAACCAGCAGATCAATTGTCGCTTTGTACGCCGCCGCGTCTTCCATCAAGCTGGTCACGTCACGGAATAGAATGCCTGGTTTTGGGTAATCTGGAATGCTTTTGATACTGGATTTGATCAGAGAGATTGTGTCTGTTGTCATAATTCACTACTTAGATTGGCTAAGCTTGGAGATTGGTATAATCGTAATTTTCAAGCAATAGCGTTGGTTCTCTGCACAACATACCTATTCGATGTGAATCGAATCGCTGACTAAAGATAACTGTGCCTAAAAATACAAACGCCCACTCGAAGGTGGGCACGCTTCTTTGCAATCTTAGTGATTTTCTTGCTCATCAGCAAGGTGCTCCATCACAGGCAGCCGAATAAACCAGCTCAGCAAGATTATCAGCATGACAACTAGTGCAACCTTTAACCAATAATGAGGAACAATCCAGATCGAGAACGTAAAACTGGCCACCATACACACTGCGCCGCGCCATTTTACTTTGTTGGTTACCGCACGATGCTGATGCCAATTATCGAGAATGGGACCAAAGGTTTTGTGTTGATGAAGCCAACGATGAAATGTAGGGCTACTACGCATGAAACACGCGCTTGCCAGAAGGACAAAAGGAGTAGTAGGAAGGATTGGTAGAAATATGCCCAGAAAACCCAGGCACAAACTTAAGCTACCAACAATATTTAAACCAAGTCTACGAATACTGATGGTACGCTCCGGTCTAATTAGTAGCCCGCGTATCCGTTAACAACGCGAATCCAAGTCAGAGTCGCTGGAAGTGTTGGGATTAATAGGGCTGCAATAAATCCAAAAAAGTAAAAGATATTATACGGTTCTTTAAAATCTTGATCTGCCATGGGATTACTTCTCTAATGTAGGTGACTATTTATCGACCCGAAGTTAATCGCAGGTTAACTTTTTGGGTCTTTTTTGTTTGGGGCAGACTATACCCTATTACTTTTGTCACAAACACCGAGTAATAATAAGGTTATTAAGATTTTAAAACGACAAAAGGCTGCGTCTAAGCACTACCTCCGCGGTAAATATCTAAGCTAAAACTGCATGAGCCTAAGCAACTTAGCGTCACCTGGCAAGCAGAATGAATCGCTAGGTCATCGGTAATGAAATTTCTGGTGCAATTTTCACCAAGCAGAACACCTGAAGAGACATGCTGCGACACATGACCGTTCGACCATTGGCATTCTAAACCAGCAGGCAACAGCGATAACGTTCCTTCAGACAGGTTAGCCACACCAAATAGCGCTTTGACTGGAGCCGAACATTGAGAGCAGTGGATCCCCTTCTCTATCAGATACGCCAGATCTTTAAGATCGGCATTAAAGCTCTTCAGGTTTCGCAAGTAGTCGTGGAACATCGCCCGCACTAACAAGGTTGTCGCTGCGCCATCGCCATTTGGTGTATCTGAATCCACTAAATAGAACGCGAATTGCCCGTTCATCAACCAGGCATAATCAAACACCACAGGCATGGATTCAGCAGATTGCAGTAAGCGGTAGCCGCACTTCCAATCACCCTGCGAGGTATCTTTCTCAGGCAACAGCGCGTGCAGCAGATCTCTCGCCGCATTGCGGTTCTGTTGTAAAAACTCTAAATGCCAGTGCAACTCTTGTTCTTCAGGAACATCTCCGCTATCAACGCGAAACCACTGACTAGAGAAATCGCGCAAATCACCAACGTGGCGGTCGGAGTCTTCTAGCGTATTCTCAATCGCACACATCAGATGCTTGTGGTTGTTGATCGGCTTAGGCAGAAAATCTTTGATACCGTATTTGAGCGCACTTGCGACGTCAGACATATCTTCTGTCGCAGACACAACGATTAGAGGTAATGACGGATACTCTAAACTCACTTCTTCGACAAATTCGATACCATCAAGTACGGGCATCGAGAGATCACACATGATGAGATCGGGTTCGACGTCACGCAACTTACGCAGCCCATCTAGGCCATCTTTCGCTTCAACGACTTTGTAGCCGCCACTATGCAGATATGCCGAAGTAATCCGGCGGAATATAGGGTCATCGTCAACCAACATGATTAACTTGTCCCCCGGAGTGATGCTGGCAACATCACTGGGTGACACTTCCGTTGTTTTGTACATAAACCTTTGCCTCACACAACCCAAGGTACGACTAATTGTTATTGTTATTTGATAATTTAAGCACTTATTAAAAAGTAGTCCTTTACGGCTGTTTATACAAATCTTCCACTATTCGACTGTGTTGCATACTATATGTATGGAATATCGAATATCGGTGAAACAGTTGATGTGACTCAAGCTTTGACACGTGATATAGATATAAATTACCCGAATTAGTAAAAAAATGTGTCTGATACAATGAAATTAGATGATCTCAACCTATTTAGACTTGTGGTCGAAAATGGAAGCTACACTGCAACTTCACGAAAAAACATGATTCCAGTTGCAACGATTACTCGACGTATACAAGCTCTAGAGGACTCTCTAAACTTACGTCTGTTAAATAGACACGCGCGCAAGCTTTCCCTTACCGAAGCTGGCGAGCGCTTCTACAATGAGTGTTCTCCTCTACTAGATCGTCTGACCTCGACAGCTGAAGGAATCTCTGATGAATGCCGTGGCGCAGCAGGGAAAATCCGTATTACTGCACCTTCTAACTTGACCAAGCGTATGATGATGCCGATGTTCAATGCTTTTATGCAGCAGTACCCGGACATCAATATCGTACTTACCACCAGCAACCATTCCGAACAACTTGATCCAACCGAATGGGACGTGATTTTTCGTGTTGGCCCACAACGCGATTCTAGCCTTATCGCGCGTAAAATCAGCTCCGTAGAAGACATCCTGGTGGCTTGTCCGAGCTACCTGAAAAACAACCCCGCACCAAAACACGCTGAAGAGCTACACCAACACAGCCTGCTTAAAGGCTCACCGCTGTTAAAATGGCAGTTGACCAACCAAAACGGCGAAACGGTTGTGAACAATGACAAAGGACGTTTCCAAGCCAACACGTTGGATGTGGTGCGTAGCGCATGCTCGAACGGTTTGGGGATCACCCTGATGCCTAACGTGATGTTGCGTGAATACATGGCAGACGGAAGCTTAGTGCGGGTATTAGAAGATTGGAGCGCAAACCCGCGTGACATTTACATGCTTTACAACCACAAGGACCACTTGCCAGAAAAAGTGCGCCTGTTTATCGACTTTGTGATTGCCTACAACATTCACTAGAACGCAAAAGAGCTTGGAATGACCAAGCTCTTTTTCTATCTGGGATACACAGAACAACACCTTGTTATTCTGGGTTAACCGGACTTACAAGTATTCAACGAACTTGCTTAGATTTCTTTCTGGCACTTTCATTGGTGTGCAGCCCGGTGTCCCTATGTATAAGAAGCCCACGATCTCATCGCCGCCCTCTAAGCCAAATGCTTTATGTACCTCTTCATGGAACATCCATTTACCTGAGCGCCAAAAACCTTGGAAGCCCTGAGCAACCGCAGCCATTTGCATCGCTTGCACCGCACAACCGGCGGAGAGGTATTGCTCAAGTGCAGGCACTTTTTCGTGTTCGGTCACTTTCGCGATCACTGTAATTACCATAGGAGCACGAAACGGCGCATTCTTGACTTTTTCTACCACTGCATCGTCGCTTTGTTCTGCAACAGCCGCTTTGACCAGAATGTCAGACAGTTTGTTCAACCCTTCACCTTGAGAGATGACAAAGCGCCACGGTGTTAAACCCGCATGGTCTGGCGCACGCAAACCTGCACGGATGATGTTTTCTAGCACTTTACCTTCTGGTGCTGGCGCAGAGAGCTTGGCGATTGAGCGGCGGTTGAGCAATAGATCTAAAGCATCCATTTGAAATCCTTCTATTTAAGATTTTCTCTGTATTTTCTTGATAATAACTCTCAATAATAAAAAAGGCGAACCCAAAGGTTCGCCTTTTCATACAACATACGACTATTCGTAGAAGGGTTGATCCAATCCCGCTCGCGTCAGTAACCCGTCACAAGGAGCAAACCGGTCACCGTACTTTCTCGCGTGCTCGTTCATGATCTCGACTAGCTTCTTCGCACCGATTTGATCCATATAGCGGAATGGGCCGCCCAGGAACGGAGGGAAACCGATACCAAAGATCGCACCGATATCACCATCACGAGGGCTGCGAATAATACCTTCATCCAGACAACGTACCGCTTCGTTCAGCATAGGCAGTACGCAGCGCATCGCGATGTCTTTTTCTGACATTTTCGCTTCTGGATTCAGACCAAGCAGTTTGTAGACAGATTTATCGACTTCTTTCTTCTTACCTTTGTAGGTGTAGAAACCTTTGCCGCTCTTACGCCCTTTACGGTCGTCGTTAAGCAAGGTGTCGAATACGTCCGGACCTTTGAATCGCTCACCCAATTCTGCGACCAAGATTGGCATTATTTTCGCGCCGATATCCACGCCGACTTCATCTAATAAAGTGATAGGCCCAACGGGGAAACCAAAGTTAAGCAACGCTTTGTCCAAGGCTTCAATCGGCTCTTCTGCCATCAAAACTTGCGCGGCTTCGTTCATATATGGCGCTAGGATGCGGTTCACGTAGAAACCCGCACAATCTTTTACCACGATAGGCGTTTTACCTTGCTTGCGGGCAAACTCAACCACAGTTGAGACGGTCTCATCAGACGTACCTTCATGCGGGATCACTTCCACTAACGGCATTTTTTCTACCGGGCTGAAGTAGTGCAAGCCGACCACGTTCTCTGGTCGCTGCGCTTTTTCCGCGATCTGGTGAATCGGCAACGAAGAGGTGTTGGTCGCGAAGATGGTGGTTGGTTTCGCGTTCTCTTCCACATCCGCAACCATCTTCTGTTTGAGGTTCAAGTCTTCAAACACCGCCTCAACAACGATATCGGTATGATTAAAACGGGTAAAGTCTGTACCGCCTGATAACTGGAGCATGTTCGCTTGCAACTGCGGTTTAGAAACAATGCGACGCTTGCGCTGCGTTTCAAACAACTTGTAGTTGTACTGAAGCGCATTCAAAACACCATCGTTCGACACATCTTTGATGCGCACAGGAACTTTCGCTTTAGCCACACTCACGTGACTGATACCCGCGCCCATTAAACCACCACCAAGTACCGCTGCGCGCTCTACCTTGTTTGGTTTTGCGTCGCTACCGTGCTCTTTTTTCATTTCGGTTGTGGCAAAGAAAATTGAGCGAAGAGCTTTCGATTCAGACGTCATAACTAACTCACCGAATCGCTCCGCTTCTTTCTTCTGGCCTTTTTCGAAACCGTGCTCAAGACCAAAGCGAATCACTTCCAAAATTGCCTCTGCGGCTGGGTAGTTGCCACGAGTCTTCTGGTTGGTTTTCTTCGCCGCTTGTTCGAAGATAACTTTGCGGCCAAAGCCAGTGTTCGCCATTAACTTCTCTTTAGTTGAAACCTTACGTTTGGCTTTTTTCTTGCCGATGTTGTCGTTGACGAAACGCTTCGCGACATCCAACAGAATCGTATCTGGTACAACCGCATCAACCACGCCGAGCTTTTTAGCTTTTTTCGCGCGCAACTGTTTACCGGTTAAGATCATATCCAATGACGGAAGCAGACCAATCAAAAGCGGTAAGCGCTGCGTACCACCAGATCCTGGCAATAGGCCTAACTGAACTTCTGGCAAACCCAAGCGGGTTTTATCTGACTCTGTACAGACACGGTAGTCGCACGCCAGCGCCAGCTCTAGACCACCACCAAGACACGGGCCGTGAATTGCGGCAACCACGGGATAAGGCAGATCTGACAGCTGCTGGAACATCTGTTGTCCCTTTTCTGCCAGCGCTTGTGCCTCTTCTGCGGTTTTACAGGCGTCTAACATACGTACATCCGCGCCCGCTACAAAGTTGTCTGGCTTCAAAGAGTGAACAATCAAGCCTTTGACTGCGCCCTTTTTCTCGTTCAACTGCTCAAATACCTGCTCCATTTCTTCTGCAAAAGCTGCTTGGAGGGTATTCATTTTCTCGCCGGGTACGTCGATTGCCAACCAAGCGATCTCTTGTTCATCAATGCGTAAGTTAAATGCTTTTTGCTCGCTCATTACTCAACCTCCAAAACCATCGCAGCACCAAGGCCACCAGCCGCGCACGCAGTATTCAGCGCAAGACCACCACCACGTCGCTTAAGCTCGCGAAGAGTCTGCGTGATCATACGTGCGCCCGTCGCTGCAAATGGGTGCCCGTAAGCGATAGAGCCGCCCAGAACATTGAACTTGTCCATATCAATGTCGCCAATTGCTTTTGCTCTGCCGAGGTGTTCTTGAGCGAACTTATCGCTGGCAAACATTTTGACGTTGGAGAGAGTTTGCGCTGCAAATGCTTCGTGCATATCGATTAGCGTTAAATCTGACAGCTCAACCCCTGCTCGCTCTAGTGCGAGTGGCGTCGAGTAAGAAGGCCCCATGAGCATGTCCTTCTCTACCCCGATAGCAGAAAACGCGTAAGAGCGAATGTAGCCCATTACTTCAAGCCCAAGCTCTTTTGCACGACCTTCACGCATCAAAAGGATCGCCGCGGCGCCGTCTGTTAATGGCGTACTGTTTGCGGCAGTCACACTACCGTATTGGCGGTCGAACGCAGGACGCAGTTTTGCGTAGCCTTCTAGTGTGGAGTCATGGCGCACGTTGTTGTCTTGCGAAATCCACTTTTTGTATGGTTCAGGGAATGCAGTCATCACCTCCCCTTCGATCTTGCCCTCTTTCCACGCTTGGGAGGCTAAGGTGTGAGAACGATGCGCTAACGCGTCTTGGTCTTCACGACTGATGCCATGAGACTTCGCCATTTGCTCTGCGGTTTGTCCCATCGATAGACCAGTCGAATATTCAGCCACTGCAGGTGGGACTGGCATTAAATCTTTTAGTGAAAGGGTTTTAAGTAGCTTCAGTTTCTGACCAACCGTTTTGGTCTTACTCAAAGCCAGTAGATTTGCCGCCAGCTTTTTCGAGACGCCAATAGGCAACACTGAGGATGAATCAGCACCGCCGGCGATACCGATATCGATCGTTCCCGACATAATGCTCTCGGCAACGTTCACCGCCGATTGAAAACTCGTCGCACACGCGCGCGTCACGCTGTAAGCATCGGTATGAATATTCATACCTGTACCCAATACAATCTCACGAGCGATGTTTGGCGCTTCTGGCATTTGAACCACTTGACCAAAGACAACTTGATCAATCAATTTAGGATCAATTTCAGTGCGAGCCATCAATTCACTCACCACCATTTTGCCTAAGTCCACCGCTGGAACTTGGCTAAACTCCGTGCTTTGGCGCGCAAAAGGGGTACGCAAACCAGCAACGATCGCGATACGCTCTCCGGAGCGAGTTCTCACTTCCTGTTTGCCCATTGTTTCTCCTTGGATTTTAAGAGGTCTGACCACAACACTGTAACGAAAATGTTAATTCAATCAAACGATCGTTTAAATAAACGTGATTTAGAGTGGAAAAGTGTTTGTCGCATTCGCCATAAGAATACTGCAAATTTAGCAGTTAAGGCGCTGATTTGTATATTGGCAAACCGAATGGAATCTGAAGTCAGGAAAGTGTCACTTTGGGCGGTGTTTAGGCAAAAAAAAAACCACACAAAACTGTGTGGTTGGAATGTATAAAGCAATTAACTTACGCCAATTGAAAATAATCAGTTTCCTGATTAGGAGAAAGTAAAGTCAGCCTTCAAAAGGAAGTGTCATCTTGCTCAACATGCCGGCAGAGCCGACTAGATGACAGGAGTTACTATAACCGTTGTGTTACATTGGATTTTGAATTAGATCAATTTTAAGTGAGTTTATCGTGTTGAATCGCCTATATATCTCAATTACAACGGCAAAATATCAAGCGCTGACTAGCTTTTAAACAAGTTATGTCGGTCACGATCCCCTATTTACATTGAACAAATCGTTCTTTTAACGGCCTATGATTAACAGAATACGCCGCTTTAGGTAGCGAACCACAGAGCGTTAGGGAGGCTATTGTGTCAATAATAAACTTCTTTGGGAAGAAAAAGTCTGAACGCCCGGTCAACTCGGATATGGACAGACAAAGAAAATACGAAGCGCTCGTCAGAGCCTATCACCGGGATTTGTATCGCTATGCCTATTGGTTGTCAAAAGACCCAAGCATTGCGGAAGACTTGGTGCAAGAAACTTGCTTAAGAGCGTGGAAGTCACTCGATAGCTTACAGGATGAAAAAGCGGCAAAGTCTTGGTTAATTACTATTCTTCGCCGCGAAAACGCGCGCCGCTTTGAGCGTAAACAGTTCGACCTAGTAGATATCGATGACTTCGGTAATGAGGCGAAAGTCAGCGATGACCCGCATCATCAAACTGAATGGGTTCAAGCGCAAATCATGAAGCTCGATGTGGAATACCGAGAGCCTCTATTCCTACAAGTAGTTGGAGGGTTTAGCGGTGAAGAGATCGGTGAGATTTTGGGATTAAACAAGAATACCGTCATGACACGCTTATTCCGTGCACGTAATCAACTCAAAGAAGCGACAGATCCAGAAAACAGTCAAAGGGGGCAGAAAAATGGATGATTTAGAATTTCGTCGTCGCATTATGTCCGATCCGAAATGTCGAGACAGTGAACTCACTGCGGCAATCAAAGGAAGTGAATCCAACAGCAAGTTTGCTGATGAGATTTTAGATCTGGATAGCCAAATTGCTAAAGCGATGTCGGTTGACGTACCGGAAGATCTGGCAGATAGAATTCTGTTCAACCAAACGTCGAGCCACCAAGATGACAAGGTAGTTCGTCCAAACTTTGCTAAACGCGCAATGGCGATGGCTGCTTCGGTTGCTTTTGTTGTCGGCATTTTGGTGGGCCAAGTGAATTGGGGCAACCTAATTGTTTCTCCAGCTCAAGCGAGCTTGGCAGATACCGCGGTCAAACACGTAATTAATGAAAAGTCATTTGTTGAGCAACTGGATGAGAAAGTACAGCTATCGCAGATCAACGCCAAGATGGAACCCTACCAGCATCAGTTGAGTGACTCTTTCCCGTACCACGTCTATTACTTGAATCATTGCGGATTTGGTAAATCCAACGCCCTGCACATGGTTTTTCAGGGTGAAGCGGGCAAAGTGACGTTGTTCTTTACAGGTCTATCATCAGCTCAGGCAGAGAGCTTTGTTAAAGATGGTATGTCTGGTTTCGTCGAACCAATCGGAAATACCAGTATGATACTGGTTGGCGAACAAGGCGAAAACGTCGCTAAGATCGCCGAAAAGATCGCAACTATGATTAAACCATCAATTTAACAAAAAAATAACATTTTGTGATCTAACTCAAGGCTTGAGGCGCTGTCTCAAGCCTATTTTTTCTCATTTTTTTAGAGCTTAGACTCTAAAAAAATATATTTTGCGCCTATTTCCTGCCAAATAACCACCATTTCGGTAATTTTATCGCCCAAATAGGCAATGGTCGGATTTCTATATTTTATACTTGAGTCTAGTATCAGCCACCAACTGAGCTTTTGCTCAAATATATCGCCCACCTAGAGGCGAATATTAGAAAAAGGAAAAAGCAACAATGAACAAGACGCGTCTGTTTAAAAAGTCACTATTAGCAGTGACCATCACAACCGCAACACTCGCTTCGCAGCAAGCTCTCGCTGCAGGCTTCCAACTTAATGCACAATCAGCGACTGGTATCGGCCGTGCGTTTGCTGGTGATGCTGTAATCGCAGATAACGCATCTGTAATGGCTCGTAACCCAGCGGCAATGGCTCTATTTGACGAAACTTCTCTGTCACTAGGTTTTGAAAGCATCACTTCTATGATTGAAGTTAAAGATGCAAAATATACTTCTGTACCAGTTACTGCTACCGGCACACCAGTTGGCGCAGTAAAACAAGTAAATGCTGACTACGATGATGCTGGTGATACGTCGATTGCACCAAATATTCACTTGATTGTGCCAGTAAATGATAAGTTTGCTTGGGGTATTAACGCTTACACTAACTTTGGTACTAAAACAGAGTTCTCTGATAGCTATGCTGCTGGCGAATACGCCGGCCTAACAGACGTAAAAAGCGTAAACTTTGGTTTAGCTGGTTCATACCGTTTAAATGAACAATGGAGCTTTGGTGCAGGTCTAGATTTGATTTATGGTCAAGGTAAATTAGAGCGTGCACTAACAGGCGGACCGGAGCTTTTAGACGTGGACGCTGATGGTTGGGCTGTAGGCTTTAACCTTGGTACGGTTTATGAGCTAAACGAAAACAACCGTTTTGGCCTAGCTTACCATTACAGCCCTGAACTAGAAGCAAAAGGTGATACTACATACGGTGGCGCAAAACTTAACAGCGATACTATCTACATGCCGCTGCCAGACATCCTAGAGTTTTCTGGTTACCACCGCATTCAAGATACCAAATTCGCGGTGCACTACAGCGTACAATGGATCGGTTGGGAATCATTCGACGTACTGGAAAGTAAAAAAGCTGGTGATCTGAACGATTACAACTGGCAAGACGGTATGCACTACGCGATTGGTGGTACATATTACCTAAACCAAGACTGGACATTACGCGCAGGCTACATGTACGACACCAGTGCGCAGGATGATACTCGCTCGATTTCAGTGCCAGACTCTGACCGTCAGTGGTTCTCTACTGGTTTCACTTACCATTTAACTGAAAAATCAAACATTGACTTTGGTTTTACTTACTTAATGGGCAAAGAAGTGGATGTTAAAGAGACCAAAGCTCTTCCAACACCAACACCAGGTGTTTACTTAGCCACTCAAGTGGAAGGTACAACAACTGCCGATGCTATCCTAGTTGGTCTTCAGTACAGCCGTACTTTCTAAGACAAGTTAGCGTTATATCTGTTAAAAGGTCAGCGAGAGCTGGCCTTTTTTGTTTCTGATTTTTTTATCTACTTCGAATATTCGCTGAATTTTAGCTTACACCTGTAAGTGAAACTCCCGTATACATGCTACATGTGTACGCTCAACTTCTTATTACACCTTTGTTAATTTAGCATTTTTAACTACCTATATCGTTTTTAAGGTATTAAATCCTAAAATTTATATCTCAAAGTCATTTTAACTTTAAAGTTTTTACTCTAACCGTATGATCGCATGACTAAAACTCACAAAATTCAGCGAACATTAGAATGAAAACAAATAAGACTCTCCTGTCTTTTGCAGTGGCATGTGGTTTAGCAACTGTGTCTTCAACGGTTAGCGCAGCAGGCTTTCAGTTAGCAGAATACTCGGCAACAGGCCTTGGTCGTGCGTACGCTGGCGAAGCGGCAATGGCAGACAACGCCAGTGCGCAGTGGCGCAACCCGGCGATGCTTACTTATTTAGAGGGTACACAAGTTTCTGTTGGCGCTATCTATGTAAACCCAAACCTTGACGTCGATGGAAGCACCCGCTTCGTGACCGGCGATGTACGCAGCGAGTCCGACGACTTCGCTAATGATGCGGTCATCCCTAACTTATATGTATCTCATCGCTACAACGAAAAACTAGCAGTTGGCCTAGCTTTCGGCACTAACTACGGTATGGAAACGGATCTGGGCACTGACTTTACTGCGGCTCATTTCGGAAACGAAGCAAGCATCACTACCGTCGAAGCGAACTTAAACATAGGCTACCAACTTACTGAAACAGTAAGCGTTGGTGGTGGTATTCGATACGTAATGGGTGAAGGCAGTTTTGGTGCAACCGTTCCTTCCCAAACCGCAGCTGTTGCTCCTCTAAATGAAGGCGATACACTTAAGTACATGGAAGGTGACGATACAGCTTGGGGATGGCAAATCGGTGCAGCATGGCAACTTAACCCAAATCACCGCGTTGGTATCTCGTACAAGTCCGCCGTAGACCTAAAACTTGAAGGCTACGCCACCGGTCTTGGCTTTGGTCTAGCGAATGGTACGCGCGAAGATGGCCATATGGATCTTTCACTACCTGCAACAGCCGAGCTTGCAAGCTTCCACCAAGTTTCTGAAAAACTTGCCCTTCACGCGAGTTTTAACTGGACCGATTGGAGTAGTTTTGAAAAATTGGAAGCGGAACTAGATACCTTAGGCACTCAAATGGTTAAGGTTGAAAACTGGAAAGATAACTATCGCTTCGCTGTGGGCGCAACATACCAAGTTGACCCTAAACTAACCCTACGCACTGGTGTTGCTTACGATACGTCTGCAGTAAGTGATAAAAACCGCACCATCACAATTCCAGAAACGGATCGTACTTGGCTGAGCCTAGGTGCAAGCTACGACTTCACTAAACAGTTTACACTTGATGGCGGCTTTACCTACATTATTGCTAAAGACGCACCGATCACTGAATCGCGCGGCTACGACTCTGACGATGCAGCCCAAGCCGTTGGTGGCCAATTTGTTGGTGAAACAAGTGGCCACGTATGGCTAATCGGTGTTCAAGCGAATTACCGCTTCTAAACTCCATGTGATAGAGACGAAAAAGGCTTGGTATCAACCAAGCCTTTTCTTTTTTGGTACTTATCAGTATTCGTCTAAGTATTCATCCAAGTATGCTTCTTCTTCAGCATCATATTGATCTTCAACTTCAATTTCGGCTTTGAAGTCTTGATGCTGAATGTACGCTTCTCTGACAAGTGCGTATGGATCAGGTGAGTTGTGCAGCATTGCTTCTTGCGAAACGACCGCTGCGCGGCTTTCTAGGCCTTCTAATGCCCATTTACCTAGTCCAGCCCAAATGTTCAGGTAAGACAGTGGCACATACATCCCATCAACAACATCGCCAGTTTCTCGTACTGTCCACGGTCCGTAACCAGGTACCATCACATAAGGTCCATTTCCAACACCATAATGCCCCACTGCATCGCCAAATGTTTTCTCATTATGGTCGGTAATACCTGCAGCCGAAGCAATATCGATTAAACCTAGTAGACCAAACGTACTGTTGATCCAAAAACGGTTAAAGTGATCGACCGCTTTTTCGCCGTTACCCATCAGTAAATTGTTAATCATGCTCGAGGGTTCATCTAAGTTACCAAGAAAGTTCGCAATACCTTTTCGCAGTGGCGACGGTACGTAACCAACATAGGCCATAGACACTGGGCGCAAAATATAAGGATCGAGATAATCGTAGTTGATTGTCCACATGGTTCGGTTAAACCCTTCGAAGGGGTCGTTCACATGGGCGTTTTCAGCTTCAACGTTATATTCGGCTTCGTCACTTTCTTGAGGTGTTCCAGCGCATCCTGACAATACGAGTACGGCACACAATAAGGGCCATATCCGCGACTTTATCCTAATCATAATTATTATTTTCCATAAAAAAGGCCGGTCACATGAACCGGCCTTATTTCATTCAACTGGCGGTTTTAGTACTGCTTATCAATAACTACAGTAACTGATTCGCCCATTTTAACTGCTTCACTCTCACCAAACCAGTCCCCTTGTTTGGTTGCAACATTTCCGTCGCTGTCGATTCGCACACGCACCATTAACGTATCTAGTGAGGATAGTTTACGCTCAGCAATCATGCTATTGCCATCATCCAGTACAACCGTACGAGGTAGTGAGCCTACCGGGTATCGAGCCGCTGCTACAGGCATTGGAGAGCCATCAGCGGTGTGAACAGAAACAATCAACGCAGCATTCGGGTCTACTGAGACGTTATCTGCCACTGAGATTGCTACTGATACCGACTTACCTGTACCCACTTGCTGTCCCATTTGCTTTTGCGCATTCTCAATACTGCGACTTAGCATTTCATAACGACTGTCTTGCGGACCGATCATTTGCTGCATCACGCTCCAGTAGCGAATTGCCGCGGGAAAATCTTTACGCTCAAAAGCATCAAACGCGAGCAGTGAGAAAACGCGCAAATCAACGTAATCGTCTTTGACTAGTTCACCAAGAATACGTCGTGCTTGATCTTGTTCCACATCATCTTGAGACAACATCAGCGCTTGAGCAAAACCAAGCATGACGTCTGGGTCTTTCGGCTCAAGATCGTAAGCTTTCTTCATCGAACCAATTGCGGTATCAACGTCACGATTGGCCAACGCGATACGGCCAAGTAACAGCCAGCCAGTCGAGTCATCAGGCTGATAGTGCAGACGTGTACGTAGCGCAAGAGTCAGGTCACGCATTTCATCGTCACTCAACGCCGCACCTTCTGGTGCCATCAGTTTTTTAGACAACGCAGGTAGGTTAGCCGTAACTTGTTGCCACTCTTGCACTTCTTGGTGAGCACCAAACTTCATGTACATACCGTAAGACAACACAATCACCACGATAACTGATGGGATTAGCACCGCCATTGGAGAAATTGAGCTGCCATTTGCATTGTCTTTTTGAGCCGGAATATCATCAAGCAACGATTGCTTTAGGTCTTCAATCAGGTCTTGCTGGTCTTCGACCAAACCTTCTTCGGCTTCTTCTTGCAGCTCAGATAAACGATCCTTGTAGAACGCTTTGTTGAGCTCATCACGCAACGCTTCGTCATTGTTTACCTTCTGTCTGTAGATAGGTAACGCAATCAAAATACAGCTAAAAACAACAAGGACGACAGAGGCTATCCAAAATAATGTCATTACTGCTTATCTCCATCATTCTTTTCATTTAGCAGTTCTTTCAGGCGGGCTTCTTTGTCACCATCCCAAGTTTCTGGCTGCTTAGACGCTGCTTTTTTGCTGCGGCTTCTTAACACAATAAAGCCAAAACCAAACACCACGACAAACAGTGGGCCTAGCCACAGAATAGAAGTCGCTGCAGTAAACGGAGGATTATAGGTTACGAAGTTACCATATCGGGCCGTCATATAATCGATGATCTCTTGCTTAGACTTACCCTCTTTGGTCATTTCATATACTTTCTGACGTAAGTCGACTGCCAGCTCTGCGTTAGAATCCGCGATGGTATTGTTTTGACACTTAGGGCAACGCAGCGTACTGCCAAGCTCTTTAAACTGCTGCTCTTGCTCCAAGGTTTCAAATTCATAAATCTGAATCGCTGCATGCGCTGCCATAGACAGAGTTAAGGCTGCAAAAAGAGTTAACACTAACTTCTTCATGACTTCGCCTCCGCCAATAGTTGCTCATACATCGGCTTAAGAGTTTCATTCCAGTTACGGTCATTTACGTCACCAACATGTCGGTAACGAATCACACCGTTAGCGTCAATCAAGAAAGTTTCCGGTGCGCCGTAGACACCAAGATCCAAACCAAGCATGCCATTACCATCAAATAAACTGATCAGATACGGATTGCCAAGGTCGTTTAACCAACCAATCGCTTTCGTACGGTCGTCTTTGTAGTTCATACCGATGATCTTCACGCCCTCGCCCGCAAGTTGATTGAGGTATTGGTGTTCGGCATAACAGGTTGGACACCAAGTCGCCCACACATTAAGCAACAGTGGCTCACCTTTAAAGATCGCCTGATCGTACAACTTGCCTGGCTCAGCCAGATCTTCCAGACGGAATTCTGGTACCGATTTGCCCACCAGTACCGACTCAAGTTTCGTTGGATCGTCACCGTGAGAGTTTTTAATCAGCTGGGTGGCAAACACTGCCACCAAGCCTAAAAATGCAACCAGCGGAATAAATAGATGCTTCTTATTCATTATGCCTCCTGCTTCTTCGCGCTTTTTCTAAAACGGTAACGTTTATCGCTGATCGCGATAGCACCGCCAAGCGACATAAGTAATGCACCCGCCCAGATCCAGCGAACGAACGGTTTGTAGTAGATACGAACTGCCCACGACTTATTGTCTTCTAAACGTTCACCCATCGCGATGTATAGATCACGGGTTACGCCACGATCGATTGCCGCTTCGGTCATCATTGAACGCGCTGTGCGGTAGAAACGTTTCTCGGCATGAAGCGTATTCACATACTGACCATCGCGCTTAATTTCAAAGTCAGCGATATAGCCATCGTAGTTCGGGCCATCTTTATCACGCAGACCTTTAAAGTAGAAATCATAGCCTTGGATTTGGTAGTGCTCACCTGGTGCCAAACGCACATCACGCTCGATGCTGTAGTTCTGCACCATCGCAATACCGATCACCGATACTGCTAGGCCGATATGACCCAACATCATCGCCCAGTGACTGCGTTGAAGTTTCTTAACACCTTCAAAAAAGCTGTGACGATGCGTCGCACGTTCGTGAAGTTCAAAGCCGTGCATGAAGATGATCCACAGCGCCATTACCCAACCGAGGTACGCCATAAACTGGAAGAACTCAGAGAATAAGGTTACGAACACACCAGCAAGTGCAAACGAAGCCACACCTGAAATTAGCATCGGCTTTAACAAGCCCGATAGATTGTCGCGCTTCCAGCGAATCAGAGGACCAATACCCAGTAAGAATGAGAATGGAATCATCAACCAGGCAAACAACATATCGAAGAACGGAGCACCGATAGATACCGAGCCCAAACCGATTTGTTTGTGTACCAATGGCAGCAGAGTACCCACTAGCACGACAACTAATGCAGCAATCAGTAGAACGTTGTTCGCCAGCAATGCGTTTTCACGTGATACGAGGTCGAAATTACCACGTACGCGTACCGAAGCGCCTTTCAGTGCGAACAGCAATAGGGAACCGCCGATCACAAACACTAAGAAACCAAGGATAAACATGCCGCGAGATGGGTCAGAGGCAAACGCGTGTACCGATACCAAAATGCCTGAACGAACAAGGAAGGTACCTAGTAAGCTGAGCGAGAAGGCAGAGATCGCCAGTAGCACCGTCCACGCTTTAAACGTACCGCGTTTTTCCGTAACCGCGAGTGAGTGCATCAGCGCTGTACCCGCTAACCAAGGCATAAATGACGCATTTTCTACTGGGTCCCAGAACCACCAGCCGCCCCAGCCTAGTTCGTAATACGCCCACCAAGAGCCTAGTGCGATACCCAGCGTCAAGAATAGCCACGCGGCGGTTGTCCAAGGACGAGACCAACGCGCCCATGCCGTATCCAAACGGCCTGTCATCAGCGAAGCAATCGCAAACGAGAACGCAACTGAGAAACCAACATAGCCCATGTACAGCATTGGAGGGTGAATGATAAGACCCGGATCTTGCAGCAGTGGGTTAAGGTCACGACCATCCACAGGGAAGAACGGTAACGTTCGCAGGAATGGGTTTGACGTGACAATGATAAATAGCAAGAAGCCAACGCTGATCATACCCATAACTGCAAGTACACGAGCGACCGATTCTTGTGGCATACCACGACTGAACGTCGCAACCGCGATGGTCCACGCCGCTTGGATCAGGACCCACAGCAACAACGAACCTTCGTGCGCACCCCATACCGCTGTTAAACGGTAATACCATGGCAACTGGCTGTTTGAGTTGGTTGCCACATAGTTAAGGGTAAAGTCGTTGGTGTAAAACGCCCAAAGCAGAGCGCCAAAAGAGAATAAAAGTAGTAGGAACATGCCCCAAGACAGCGGTCTTGCGGTGTTCATCAACATCGTGTTATTTCGAGATGCGCCTACTAATGGCAGCACACTCAGTAGTACTGCCATCGCCAAAGAGACGATCAGAGCGAAATGACCAATTTCAGCAATCATTGACCGCTTCCTTGTTTTTGTTGTTCAGTGTATTGAAGCGGTTCGTGCGTTTTCTTCATCGCTTCTGCGATTTCTGGCGGCATGTACTCTTCGTCGTGCTTAGCCAGTACTTCAAACGCTTCAACCGTTGTTGAATCTAAAAGAACACCTTGAGCCACAATACCCTGCCCTTCGCGGAATAGATCCGGAAGAATACCGTCGTAAACGATAGTCACTTTCGGGCCGACATCATGTAGGTCAAATGAAACGCGTAGCGACTCAGGATCACGCTTTACAGAACCTTCAACAACCATACCGCCGATACGAAGACGCTGGCCAACTTCTGGTTTGGTACCGTCAGGTTTACCATTTACTAGTTCTGTCGGTGTGTAAAACAGGTCCATGTTTTGGTTCAGAGCGTAAAGCATTAGGCCGATAGTGGCGCCAATACCAATAAAGATCGCAAGAACAATGCCGAGCCTCTTTTTACGTCTTGGGTTCATAGTGTGTTCTCCAAATTCTTAGCTGCTTCAATGCGGGCTTGTCGGTCAATTTTTGACTGAACTTCTTTTAACAGCGCGTCGCCGCGACGTACGCTAACAAACAAAAGGATCAGCATTGACAAAAACGTAATACCAAAGGCGCTCCACACATAACCTGCGTATCCGCCCATAGCAAAAAAATCACTCAAAGATTCGAAATGCATAATTTAATTACCTCTCTGAGATTTAGCTTCGGCAAGTTTAATCACCCACGGACGGTGACTCTCTTTGTTTAGGATTTCGTTACGTAAACGAATCATGGTTACTGAGCCGAAGAAAAATGCGAAACCGAAGATATTAAGGAGCAGCGGCCATAACATGTCGCTTGAAATAGATGGTTTTTCGAACTTAGTAATCGTCGCACCCTGGTGTAGCGTGTTCCACCACTCGACGGAGAAATGGATAATCGGTAAGTTCACCACACCGACAATCGCCAAAATACCCGCTGCTTTCGCGGCTGTTTTTTGGTCGTCAAATGCGTGGTAAAGCGCAATAACACCTAGGTAGAGGAATAGCAGAATCAGTTCTGAGGTTAGACGAGCATCCCAAACCCACCAGGTTCCCCACATAGGTTTGCCCCAGATAGCGCCAGTTAAAAGAGCAATAAAGGTGTAAACCGCGCCTATAGGAGCCATTGCCGATGCTGCCATATCTGACAAGCGAACTTGCCAAACAATACCAATAAATGCGGCAATCGCCATCGACATGTAGACACCCATCGACCAGATTGCAGCTGGAACATGAATGTAGATAATTCGGAAACTATCACCTTGTTGGTAATCCGCCGGAGCAAACGCTAAGCCGAGTACCGTACCGATCGACAGGCACAATAGGGCTAAAATGGAAAACCAAGGCAGCAACTTACCACACAGTTGATAAGTGGTTTCAGGCTTGGCATAAGGATGGAGCCACTTCCACATGTTTATTCTCACTCTTACTTCAGTTTTGCGTCACTCAAATCGTAGTGACAATTTTTATTTGTAATTTATATAACGGGAAAATTTCGTGCTTGATCGAAAACAACTAATTCACGCTTACACGCAGCGCGGCACTAATTGCAAACGGCGTTAAGGTGAATGCTCCCATAAACATCGCACCTAAAATGGCTAACTGACCGTTATACGCAACACTGAGTGATGCAGCGTCAATTGCCGAGGTTGCAAAAATCAGAATCGGAATATACAGCGGCAGTACCAGCAAGCTCAGCAGTACGCCCCCTTTTTGCAACCCAACGGTTAGGGCGACACCAATGGCTCCGATAAAACTTAACGTCGGCGTACCAACCAACAAAGTCAGCACAACCGCCAACCAAGTGTTGAAATCCAAAGAGAGTAGAATCGCGAGCAATGGGCTAATTAAAATCAGTGGCAAACCTGTCAGTACCCAGTGGGCGATCACTTTGGAGATCACTACAATCGGTAATGGGACAGGCATAAGCATCATTTGTTCCAACGAACCGTCTTGAAAATCATCACGAAACAGTCGTTCGAGAGAGAGCAATGCCGAAAGCAACGCAGCCACCCAGACGATACCAGCGGCAATTCGCGCTAATAAGTTCGGCTCAGGCCCGATGCTAAGAGGAAATAAGGTAATAACGATGATAAAAAACCACAGTGGGTTAAAAACATCAGCTTGACGGCGGAAAGCGATTAAAAGTTCGCGGCGCACAATACTATTCATAGTCGCTAACATGATTAATCACCCAGTTTGATTTTTCTAAGTTTAGGGTTATCGGTAAACATATCTTGGTGAGTGGTTAACACCACAATGCCGCCCTGTTCCGCATGGTTCAAAAATAGTGACTCCAGCACCTTTACGCCCTGTTTATCGATCGCGGTCAAAGGTTCGTCCAAAATCCACAGTTTATGCTGACTCAGCCACAAGCGCGCTAATGCCACGCGGCGTTGTTGACCTGCAGAAAGCTGTGCGACAGGAACATCTTCCCTACCCGCGAGGCCAACTTTAGTTAGTGCGTTGTATATCTGTTCTTTGCTTACCGGTGTTTTTGAATGGATGTTGAGGTAGAAGCGTAAGTTCTCGTATGCTGTTAGCTCTCGTTTCACCCCAGTGCTATGGCCAAGAAACAGTAAGTCTTCATGGTACGCATCACGGTTAGATTCGATATTTTCACCATTCCAAAATATCTCGCCATTATCACGGTCACCCAGCCCTGTCACGATACGTAGTAAGGTCGTTTTACCTGTACCGTTGCGACCTTCAATCTGTACTAACTCTCCGGTATCTATAGTAAAAGAAAGGGATTCAAATAAAATTCTTTCATCTCTAATGGCGGTAAGCTGGGATACTTCTAACATGTGCTGTCACTACTAAAATTTTGAGTCGCTATATTACCACAGCCTGTAAAGCACAACACAGCATTAGACCTATACGAATCACGAAACTGAGTAAGAATCTGTTAACAATTATGCATATAGAAACTTATCTACCCCTAAATGGTTACATTCAGAAATAAAAAAGGTGCCCTAGAGCACCTTTCTTTCAATCATTGTGTTGTTATCTTGCACGTCTCTGACGGGCGAGAGCTCTTTGCCGCTCTGGGTTACTCTCCATCGGCGGTACTTTCTCTTTACCAGCGATCTTCTTCTGCAGTGACATCATGAGTTCGGCTTCTGCTTTAGGCAATTCACACTCTTCAATCAACTCATTGATATCCGCGCCCAACTGAACCATTTTACTCGCTCGAGAATACAAGCGACCGTCGCTGTCTTCTTGTTCAAGCTCGGTGATTCGTTCATTAAGATGCTGGATGATGTCCTGTTGTTCACTGACTCTTTGACCCAGACCAACCACAACCGAACGGACTTCAAGCAATTGCTTGTTCGCTTTTTGCAGTTCTTTATCTAACTTACGGTTTTGTTGACGCGCATGTTCAAACGCTCGCGCTTGACTGCGCTTCATTCGCATAAAAACGAACAGCACAAGTACAACAACAGCAGCCAAAGACCCAGCTAATACCGGGTCATTAACAATCCAAGCGAAATCCATTATAGGTGAGCCATCTCATCCCATTCTTCGTCTGTCAGTAGCTTGTTCAAATCAACAAGGATAAGCAGTTTGCCGTCGCGGTTGCTTACACCTTGAATGAACTTAGCACTTTCATCCGTACCCACACTTGGTGTTGTATCGATTTCAGAAGAACGTAAGTAAACCACTTCAGCCACACTATCGACCAGAATACCGATCACTTGGTGCTCAGATTCAATCACGATAATACGCGTGTTGTCGGTGATCTCACCTTCAACCAAACCAAAGCGCGAACGTGTATCAATAACGGTCACAACGTTACCACGCAGATTGATGATACCTAGTACATAGTCAGGAGCACCTGGAACTGGAGCGATCTCTGTGTAACGCAATACTTCACGTACCTGCATTACATTGATACCGTAGGTTTCCTCTTCTAGCTGGAACGTCACCCACTGAAGCACTTCGTCGTTAGACTGGTCTTTTCTTACTTCTACTTCGTTAGTTTGAGACATACCTAATCCTCTCTAAGCCTAAAGCGGCATAAATGTTCTAATTATCTAGTGCTTTAACATCAAGCCCTGCATTAAGCATAGCGATTAATGCGTCAACATGGATCAAAGCACACATTTTTTCTTTTACCATGCCTGCGAGCCAAGGGCGTTTACCTGCCTTTTCTCGCCAACGCACGGTTTCTGGTTCCAGCGCTTCTGTTCCTTTAAGTTGGGTAGAAGCCAAGCCCCACATACTTTCGCCTAACATTACCACGTATTCATACGCGTCTTTGTAAGCGTCATCCTTAATTTTTTCAGACATCACCCACTTGGCTGTATCAACAACATCCAATTGCGCGTCACGACTGGTTTGTAAACCTAAGTACCAAGCTGGTCGACCGATTAAATGGTTTAGTTCGCCAAGTCGGTGTATTCCACCCAACTCGTCAAGCGGAACCGCAAATAGCACACCGTTAACATCGAAGTACAAAACTTGAAAGCGTTCGTTTCTCGCTCTGCTCTGCCACAGCTCTTCACTCGCTTCTTGTGGTTGCGTTTCAACCTCAGGCACGGTGTTGATAGCAATATCAATTTCTGGCTCAATGACTTCCGGGGTAACATCCAACTCAACCGTCGCTGTTTCCACAACTGTCTCTTCAACCAGCGTCTCTGTGTCCCATTCTTGGATCTCTTCAACAACAGGCTGAGACTGAGCGATACTCATGGTGTTTTGTTCGAGAATATGCTCGACATCAACCTCATCAACTGGGTTAGACGCTTCTAGTTGTTTGAGTAAGCGTTCCACATCTTCAAGGTTAGGAACGTCAACCTCTTCCAACTCAGGTTCAACAAAGTGAGGCTCTTCTACCGGCTGCAGTTTAGGTTCTGGTACCAGTTCCACCACAGGTTCTATTGGTGTTAATTCGGCCACTTCATCCGCGCTGTCTTCAAGCAGCGCAGAGAAGTAATCATCCAACGCTTGTTCACTCGAGAGCGACTGATTAGCCATTGATCGATAACCTCTCTAGATGAAGCAATAACTGCTTGTAAGCAAACACACCTCGGCTTCCCGATGCAAAGTGAGACACCGGCAGGTGCTTCAAACTAGCGTCACGGAACTTAGTATCAATCGGTACCGCCGACGACCAAACTTGCTCTGGGTAGTCTCTTTTCAGTTGCTGTAAGGTCTGTAGCGACGCTCTCGTTCGCTTATCGTACATCGTTGGCACAATGGTCACGTTGAACGATTTACCACGCGATTTCTGCATAATCGCCAACGTACGCACCATGCGCTCTAGGCCTTTCATCGCCAGAAATTCGGTCTGTACAGGGATAAGAATACGGTCACTCGCAGCCAATGCGTTAACCATCATTACCCCAAGGATTGGAGGACAGTCGATCAGTACGTAGTCATAACGTTTTCTTAGCGCTAGCAAAGCACGTTTTAAGATCAACCCCATGCCACTGCGGTTTCCCATCACGCGGTCTAGCGTCGCCAAAGACATGTGCGCTGGGATAATATCTATCCCCTCGATGTTGGACTGCATAATCAGCGGAGCGACCGTTTGCTCGGTAAACTCTTTCAACTGAAACAGGTCAAACAGACTGACGGGCACATTATCTGAGTCATAACCTAAATAGGTAGTTAGTGAAGCGTGTGGATCGGTATCGACAAGCAACACGCGCTTCCCCTGCTGACTTAACAAGCCAGCTAAAGTAATCGTCGTGGTGGTCTTACCTACGCCGCCTTTTTGGTTTGCAATGCTCCATACAATCATGACAAACCTCTAGGCCAAGCCGACTTCGACCAACATGCGTTCTGCGATACGTTCCAGCGGCAAATCTTCAGTAGAAATACCCGCTTTTGCCACCGCTTGAGGCATGCCGTAAACCACACAGCTTTCTTCATCTTGCGCCCAGACCGTTGAGCCAGCGCTCTTCAACATTCTCGCGCCTTCTCGTCCGTCCGCTCCCATTCCCGTCAATACCATTGACAACACTTGGTCATGGTAAATTTTCGCGGCGCTACCAAAGGTCACATCAACACATGGCTTGTAATTCATGCGTTCACCACCGTCTAGGATACGTAACTTAGCCGAACCCGGACGACCTTCGATCATCATCTGCTTGCCACCTGGCGCCAAATACGCGACACCCGGTTTTAACACATCGCCATTTTCCGCTTCTTTCACCTGAATCTTACACAGAGAGTTCAAACGGGTGGCAAATGCTGCGGTAAAGGTTGCAGGCATATGCTGGATTAAAACAATCGGATGTGGATAGTTGGCAGGCAAATTGGTTAGAATTTTTTGTAGCGCAACTGGGCCCCCTGTTGAAGTGCCAATCGCGGTTAACTGATATTTCTTGCCAGATGAGCGAAAACGCGCGTTTATAGCTGGTTTTGCAGCCGCAGTTGAGCGCGGTAGTGTGCCGCTCGATGTCGTTTGTCGATTCAGCAAGCTTGAAGTTGGCGCAGATGAACTTGGTGATTTCACCGGACTCACTGGTCTCGTACGGCGCATAAAGGCACGACGAGAGGCAATATGAATCACACGCTGCTGCAAAAGAGTCACAGCTTCGTCGCGATTACGCGCAATATCTTCGAACTTTTTCGGCAGAAAATCCAATGCACCCGCCTCGAGTGCATCAAGTGTCGCTTTCGCCCCGTCGTGAGTTAAGGACGAAAACATTAAGATAGGAACAGGACACTGCGCCATGATTTCACGTACCGCTGTGATACCATCCATCACTGGCATTTCAATATCCATGGTAATCACGTCTGGCTTAATGCGCAGTGCTTTTTCTACTGCTTCTTTGCCATTGGTTGCAACGTCTACCACTTCTAGTCGTGCTTCCGAGTTAATGATTTCACTCACTCGGCGGCGGAAAAAACTTGAATCATCGACGACTAATACTTTAATTGCCATATCTTTCCTTTAGTTCCTATGACCTAGATTCGTGAAGCTGCCGCGTACTGCTTTAGCAGATCTGGCACGTCTAGAATCAATGCGATATGACCATCACTCGTAATTGTTGCACCCGCCATACCTGGAGTGCCTTGTAGCAGTTTATCTAGCGGCTTAATAACCACTTCTTCTTGGCCGATAAGCGTATCAACCACAAAGCCAACTCGCTGGCTACCCAGTTGAACAATCACAACATGTCCGTGACCTTTACGCTGCTCTACTAGCCCCATGTTTGGTGTTAGCCAGTTTTGCAAGTAGAACAAAGGAATCGACTTATCACGCACAATAATCGTCAACTGACCATCAACAACGTTCGTGCGGCTTAGATCTAAGTGGAAAATCTCATTCACGCTCGCTAATGGCAGCGCAAACGGATGCCCCCCTACACCAACCATCAGTGTTGGCAGAATCGCCAGCGTTAATGGCACTTTGATGGTGATCTTAGTACCTTGGCCCATTTCAGAATCGATATCTATTGAGCCATTCAAGGTATTGATCGCTGTTTTCACAACGTCCATCCCTACACCACGGCCTGAAATATCAGAAATTTTCTCTTTGCTCGAGAAACCAGGCATAAAGATCAGGTTGAAACACTCTTTATTGGTAAGACGCGAAGCCGCATCTTCGTCCATAATGCCACGTTTAACCGCAATTGCTCGAAGTTTATCTGGGTCCATACCGCCACCGTCATCCACGATAGCCAGTTCAATATGGTCGCCTTCTTGAGCAGCAGATAGAATCACTTTACCTGTACTTGGTTTACCTGCAGCAACGCGGTCTTCCGGCATTTCGATACCATGGTCGACTGAGTTACGCACCAAGTGAATCAACGGATCGGCAAGCGCTTCAACTAGGTTCTTATCTAGGTCAGTATCTTCACCGCGCATCTCAAGCGAGATATCTTTTTTCAGACTACGCGCCAAATCTCGAACAACACGAGGGAAACGGCCAAATACTTTCTTGATCGGTTGCATACGCGTTTTCATCACCGCGCCTTGCAAGTCAGCAGTAACAACATCTAGGTTTGCTACCGCTTTCGACATTTCTTCGTCAGCACTGTTCAAACCAAGGCTAAGCAGACGGTTACGTACCAATACCAACTCACCAACCATGTTCATAATGGTATCTAGTGTCGAGGTATCAACACGGACTGTTGCTTCTGCTTGTGTTTTCTTCGCTGGCGTCGCCGCTTCTGATTTAGCAGGGACAGATTTCTCAGGCGCTTTCACTGGCGCAGGTGCAGCAACTGGTTTTGCTTCAACTTGTAGGTTCGCGGAAGCTGGCTTAGTTGCCGCTTCCAGTTCTTCGACTGAAGGGCCTTTGCCACTACCGTGCAACTCGTCGAGCAGTTTTTCAAACTCCTCGTCGGTCATTAAATCACTATCGCCAGATGCACTCGGTTGTGGAGCAGGAGTCGGCGGTGGCGTCGCGGACTCTGCAACCGCATCGCCAGGTGCTTTTCCGACGCCGTGTAGCTCATCGAGTAATTTCTCGAACTCGTCATCGGTAATATCACCACTCGCTTCGTCTTCTGACTTTGATGGCGCAGAAGCAGCAGGTGCTGCACTACTCGGCGCAGTGCCTTTACCGTGCAGTTCATCAAGCAGTTTTTCAAATTCGTCTTGGGTGATTTCGTCGATTGAATTTGCCGACGTTTCTGCGGACACTGGCGTTTCAGCCGGCACTTCCACTGGCGCCTCTACCACAGGTTCTATGTCAGGGACTTGAGCTACGCTTGCTTCTTCCGCAGAGGCAGGCTTACTTAGACGGTGCAGTTCATCAAGTAAGGATTGATCTGCTGCGACGAGAGGTTCACGATCTTGAACCGCCTGGAATTGTTCGTTAACGGTATCCAATGCTTGTAGCATGGTGTCCATGAGACTCGCGTCTACTTGACGCTGACCGTTACGCAAAATATCAAACACGTTCTCTGCACCGTGGCAGGTATCAACAAGTTCTGTCAAAGACAAGAAACCTGCGCCACCTTTAACGGTGTGGAAGCCTCGGAAAATGGCGTTTAATAGATCTTTGTCATCTGGATTGTTTTCCAACTCAACCAGCTGCTCAGAGAGAAGTTCTAGTATCTCGCCAGCTTCAACCAAAAAGTCCTGAAGAATATCTTCGTCTAAATCGTAGCTCATATAATACCTCTAAAACCCAAGACTCGAGAGAAGGTCATCGACTTCATCTTGCGATGAAACGGCATCCTCTCGCTCGTGAGGGTTGAGAATCGGACCTTCTGGGTCCGTAGATGCTTTTTTGTTGTTATCTGTATTCTTATCCAACGACGAGTTTTTATGTGCCGCTAGAATATTGACTAACCGATTTTCAAGCTCATTCACCAGTGTAATCACTCTGGAAATAATTTGTCCGGTTAAGTCCTGAAAATCCTGAGCCATCAAGATCTCGGTCAATTGACCGCGTAATTCAGAGCTATCCCCTTCAACTTGACCAAGTAGGTCATCAATGTTGTGGCATAGCGCTTTAAACTCAGTGATATCAATGCGCCCGTACATTAGTTCATTCCACTGAGGACGAACTTTGAGCAGACCTTCGTGCAAGTTTTCAGCTATTGGCATGCAGCGATCAACAGCGTCCATGGTTTTGTTTGCAGCATCTTCGGTCTTATCAATGACATACTGAAGGCGATCCCTGGCATCTGGGATTTCGTCATTGGCAATTTGACTCATTCGTTCATCGCTACTGAACTGCTTGATTGCTTCATGAAGATCGCGAGTTAATTCACCAAGCTCTTCAATCACCGCATTCGAAGCATTTTCGTACAGATCTTTCACAAGAAGATTGGCTTCTTGTTGTTGCTCATTTTCTAGTAGCGTTACGAGTTGTTTCGCTTGCTCTAATGAAATCATTCTGAATTGGCCTTAACGCCTTGAGTTATAGACTATAAACGTTCAAAAATCTTATCTAGCTTCTCTTTTAGTGTCGCAGCTGTGAAAGGCTTAACAATGTAGCCATTTACACCCGCTTGTGCCGCTTCGATGATCTGTTCGCGTTTTGCTTCCGCGGTAATCATAAGAACAGGTAGATGCTTTAGCTCAGCATCTGCGCGGATATGTTTCAGGAGGTCAATACCTTGCATCCCTGGCATATTCCAGTCTGTCACGACGAAGTCGAACTCACCTTTTTTAAGCATAGGTAACGCCGTCAAGCCGTCATCAGCTTCTGATGTATTATTGAAACCCAGATCGCGAAGTAGGTTCTTAACAATACGGCGCATTGTTGAAAAATCATCAACAATAAGGATCTTCATGTTTTTATTCAAAATTGCCTCCACTGAATTCAATATCAGTGTTTTACTCATTGTTAGTCCACGCACTGAGTTTAGTGCGTAAACGCTGCATTGATTGACTTAGTATCTGGCTAACGCGTGACTCGCTAACACCAATTACTTCGCCAATTTCTTTTAAATTCAATTCTTCGTCATAGTAAAGCGAAAGCACAAGCGCCTCGCGTTCCGGCAAAGATTTAATCGACTCCACCAGCGCATTTCGAAAGAACTCATCCGCGACACCTTGAAAAGGGCTGTTCGCCTCTTCGTTATCTTCAGTGTTGATCACGTCTTCGGAAACGCCAAGATCTTCAATACCAACCAATCGAGAACAGTTAATGTCAGTTAGGACTGAGTGATATTGTTCTAAACTCATGCCTACGAGCTTAGCGACTTCCATATCCGTCGGGTCACGATTGAGCTCACCCTCTAGTGTTGCGATCGCCTGGCTTATCTCGCGGCTATGTCGGTGTACCGAGCGAGGAACCCAATCTCCGCGTCTGATATCATCGAGCATAGCACCACGGATTCGAATACCCGCGTAAGTTTCAAAACTCGCGCCTTTACTACCGTCATAATTCTTCTGGGCTTCAAGTAAACCAATCATGCCCGATTGAATAAGGTCTTCTACTTGCACACTAGGAGGGAGCCGACCCAACAAATGATGAGCAATACGCTTCACAAGCACCGAGTATTTCTCTAGAAACACCCGCTGGCTGTTCTGGTTTCCGTACTGGTCATAGGTCAGGGCCTTATTCACCAAATGGTTCCTCTAGTATTTCTGTTCTTTTCAACAAACGTTCAACAAAAAACTCGAGATGCCCGCTTGGCGTCTTAGGAATTGGCCAAGTTAGCGCTTTATTTGCCAAAGACCCTATGGCTAGAGCGGCAGGTGAGCGCGGAAATGCATCGACAACAATTTTCTGTTTTTTAACGGCTTGTCGAACTTTATCATCTAATGGAATACATGCTACGAGCTCAAGGCTCACATTCAAGAATCGCTCTGTGACCAAGGTCAATTTTGCGAACAATTCTCTCCCTTCGCGGTAGCTTCGGACCATGTTTGCTACGATTTTGAATCGCTGAACTTGGTGCTCTTTACTCAGCAATTTAATCAACGCATATGCATCAGTGATCGAGGTTGGTTCATCACAAACAACCACCACCACATCTTGGGCTGCGCGCGAAAAGCTGACTACCATATCAGAGATACCAGCAGCCGTGTCAATTAATAACACGTCCATCTCGTCTTCTAGGCTACCAAATGCGCGAATCAAGCCGATATGCTGTGCATGTGATAGCTCTGCCATAGATTGAGTACCAGATGTCGCCGGAATAATTTTTATACCGAATGGTCCTTCAACAATAGCATCTTTGAGCTCACACTCACCTGCAAGAACGTGACCGAGGTTGCGCTTTGGTCGAATACCTAGCATTACATCGACATTTGCGAGACCTAAGTCAGCGTCTAGGACCATGACTTTCTTACCTTGGCGAGCCATACAGATAGCCATGCCGAGAGTTACGTTTGATTTACCGACACCACCTTTACCACCCGTAACAGAGATGACCTTAGTTAGAGAAGGTTGTGTTAAGCGGCGTAGTCCGCTTGCTTGGTCTTGTATCATGTTATTTGTCATAATCGTCTGCCGCCTAGAACCTTTCCGCGTCACTATTCCAGTAGTGAGGCTCGTCTTCTGTCGACTTCTCAAGTAATTCGTTTGCCTTAGCTACCATATATTTGGGCTGGGCAATCACAATATCTTCGGGCACTCGCTGACCGTTTGCTATGTACGCAACCGGTAATGAATTCTGCACAACCACACTTACAAACTCACCAAGGCTTAACGACTCATCAAGTTTGGTTAAGATACATCCAGATAGTGGGATGCGTTTAAAATGGTCGATTGTCTCTTGCAACACCTTGCGCTGAGCAGTGGCTGGAAGCACAAGATAACTATGAATCACTTCACCGCTATCGTGCATCAAAGTATCCAGCTGTTCTGACAGTCGTACATCTCGCTGCCCCATACCCGCAGTATCAACAAGAATTAGGCGACGGTTTCGTAACTGATAAATTACATCGGCTAACTCTTTAGAATCTTTAGCAACTTTTACCGGACACCCCATAATCCGACCATAAATCGCCAATTGTTCGTGGGCGCCAATTCGATAAGTATCGGTTGTCACTAACGCAACGTTGTCTGCGCCCCATTCCATCGCCGCGCGAGCCGCAAGCTTAGCCACAGTCGTTGTCTTACCAACTCCTGTTGGGCCGAGCAGAGCCACCACACCACCGCGTTTAAGAATGTCCTGCTTTGAAATTGGCACTTGGTCAGACACCAAGCCTAATAACGCCTTCCACGCTTTGGTTGGTGGCGTATCTTCAGGAATGTAACAAGCCAGTTGGTCCGCTAAGTCCGATGAAACACCCATACGCTCTAAGCGTTTGATCAACATTGCTCTTAGTGGCTCACGACGCTCCACTTCTTGCCACATAAGGCCAGACACTTGATGCTCTAGAAGTCGACGAATAGACATCATCTCTTCTTTCATGTCTTCTAGGCTTTCATTGGACACTTCCGCTTGGCTTGGACGACCACGCTCAAAACGCGTTGGGTCCAGACGGGTTTGTGGACGTTCAATTCGAGAGTCTTCAGCAATCAATTTAGCTAGCGGTGAATCTTCTTTCAGTTGAATGCGGTCGGCATTAGGTTGTGCTGAAGACTGGAGTTTAAGTAACGCTGACAGTGAGTCTGCGCTCTCTTCCTCGCGCTCTTCAAAATCGGGTTTACCATTGCTGTAATGTTTCAGCATATTGGCGAAACGCTTAGTCATCGAACGACCGGAGTCGGCCTGAGTTTGCAATGAAACTCGGTCATCCTCTAGCTGCCGTTTTGGCGAAGTAGGCAAAGAAGCAGGCGCTTGGCGTAAGTTATGACGAGGGCTAGAACCGTAGTTGTTCGTCGACGAGCGATTTGCACCCTCGCTATCGATCGCCGCAACGATCTCGACACCACCTGCGACTTTTTTGTTTGACATGATCACCGCGTCGTCTCCCAACTCCCCTTTCACTTGGAGTAGAGCAGAGCGCATGTCCTTGGCAAAAAATCGTTTAATCTTCAATTTGGGTACCGTTTATTCCCGCATATGTCCTAGTTACCGACCGCTTGAACAATGCGAATTTGTTTTTCGTCTGGGATTTCTTGGTAAGAGAGAACTCGCAATGACGGAATCGTGTTCTTAACAAACTTCGCTAATGTCGAACGCAATACGCCCGAGGTTAACAACACCGCTGGTTCACCTTTCAGTTCTTGCTCTTGAGTCGCATTGCTCAAAGAAGCTTGTAAACGTTCGGCTAACCCTGGCTCGATTCCAGCAGATTCCCCTCCTGAAGCCTGCATTGTCTGATGCAATATTTGTTCCAGCTCAGGAATTAAAGTAATTACTGGAAGTTCTGGCTCTATACCATTGATTTCTTGAACAATTAATCGCTTGAGTGAAATTCGCACCGCCGCAGTTAAGATGTCAGGTTCTTGACTCTTACTGGAGTATTCAGACAAGGTTTGAACAATGGTACGAATATCACGAATTGGTACAGCTTCATTGAGTAGGTTTTGTAGCACTTTAACCACAACACCCAGTTGCAGTTGATCGGGTACAAACGCTTCCACCAGTTTCGGCGCGCTGCGGCCAAGCATCTCGAGTAGGTTTTGTACTTCCTCATGACCGATAAGTTGAGACGCGTTGTTGGTCAGCAATTGGCTCAGGTGCGTCGCCAGTACAGTGGAAGAGTCCACAACGGTATAACCTAGCGCTTGTGCGTGCTCTCGCTGCTCTTCTCGAATCCACACCGCTTCTAGGCCAAAGGCTGGGTCAACCGTCGGTTCACCTTCAATCATGCCGTAGACTTGACCAGGGTTGATTGCCAGCTCCATATCTGGGCGGATTTCTGCTTCACCCACCGCAACCCCCATCAAGGTAATGCGGTAACTGTTCGGTGTCAGCTCAAGGTTATCTCGGATATGAACCGCTGGGATCAAGAAGCCAAAATCTTGTGATAGCTTTTTGCGCACCCCTTTGACGCGCTCAAGCAACTCACCACCTTGGTCTTTATCCACCAATGGGATTAAACGATAACCGACTTCAAGACCAACGATATCGACGGGCTGAACGTCATCCCAAGACAGCTCTTTCGGCGTTGGGTGATCGGTTTCAGTCGTGGCGGGTAGGTTTTTGGTTTCTTCTTGGATTTTCTGTTTGCGTTGAATCCAGTACGCCGAACCACCAGCGATGATCGCCAATAGCAAGAACGCAAAGTGCGGCATTCCAGGAACGATACCCATTACACCTAGAATACCCGCGGTAATCATCAGTGCTTTCGGGTTATCGAACATTTGGAACACAACCTGCTGTCCCATGTCTTCGTCAGCATTCTGACGAGTCACCATGATCGCCGCACCGATTGAGAGTAGTAGCGATGGGATTTGTGCAACTAGGCCATCACCAATGGTGAGCAAGGTATAGATTTGAATCGCTTCGCCAAAGCCCAAATCGTACTGAGCCATACCGATAGACAAGCCGCCGATAATGTTGATAAACAGGATCAGGATACCGGCGATCGCGTCACCTTTTACGAATTTAGACGCACCGTCCATCGAACCGTAGAAGTCTGCCTCTTTAGTCACTTCTTGGCGTCGGGTACGAGCTTGGTCTTGGTCAATCAAGCCAGCATTCAAGTCTGCATCGATCGCCATTTGTTTACCGGGTAAGGCATCAAGTGTAAAGCGGGCACTTACTTCCGAGATACGTCCTGCACCTTTGGTCACAACCATGAAGTTAATGATCATCAAGATCAGGAACACCACCAGACCCACTGCGTAGTTACCGCCTATCACAACGTTACCAAACGCTTCAATCACGTTACCCGCTGCACCTGGCCCTTCATGGCCATACAGCAATACCACACGAGTTGAGGCGACGTTCAACGCCAATCTCAGCAAAGTCGCAATCAGCAATACCGTCGGAAACGCCGCAAAGTCCAATGGTCTGCGGGTGTAAACCGTTACCAGCAGCACCACCATAGCCAGCGCAATGTTGAAGGTAAAAAACAAATCGAGCAAAAATGCTGGTATCGGTAGAACCACCATCGCCAGCGTAGCCAAAACCATGACTGGCGCACCAATCGCTGGCATAGCTCGCTGCGGTATAGGAGGTAACTTATCCGCAAAAGGCAAAGAAAACTTCATAGATAGGCAGCTACAATTGTCTATAGAAAGAGAAACTTAGCCTCACATGCAATTTTTGATCCACAGGAGATGTCAAATAAATGACTGGAAGTTCAGCCTATTAATCGGCAATCGAAGAGTTGGTGAGGAATTAAAAACACGAAAGCCCGTCAGACAAGTTTTTGTCTGACGGGCTTTGCGTAATACTGATTATGGCTGAATATTAAACGCAACTTCGCCGTCATGTTTTTCTGGCGAGTAATCGATACACAATAAACCCGAGGTTGGGAACATTGGCGGGACCATATCGACAACAAATTCCGCCGCCAAATATCCGACTAATGGCAAGTGAGAGACCAGTAAGACAGATTCCAGTTTTTCCACCTCAATCAAGGCGTTAACATACTCGGCCACCTGCTCCGAATCACCATAAGGGGTAATATCTTCACTGATTTCAATTTGGCGCGCATCGAACTGAGACGAGATTTCTTGCCAAGTCTGCTGAGCACGTAAGTAAGGACTAACAATCACTTTATCAAAATGCTTGATGCCCTGTGCCACACAAGCTGCCGCGACAGCCGAAGAGGCACTGCGCCCTCTGTCTGTTAGCGCTCGCTCGGCATCACTCTGAGCGAAGTGCTCTGCTTCCCCGTGACGCATAATAAATATTTTCATGGCTTCTTCCTAAACATATCCGAGACTGGCTGCGGAGAGTTCATCTTTGTATTGTTCTTTTCTTTATTATGACGTTGTTTGTATCAAATATGGGCGGCTTGTTGCACGCTGAATATTGCAACTAATTATATCAACTGGTTCAAGAAAGACTTGGACATCACTAACACAATTGACTAATACGCTTTTTGTCCAAGTAACAGCATTTTGCTCAGATTTCTCAGATAGATAGTTTGCAGTCGTCATTATCCGAGTCATAATTATAAAACACTCACCCCAAATTTTACCTTCACCGGAGAGCGTCGCGTGCATATTAGCCCTAACGACACCAACCTGTACCGTTACCTCACTCTAAGCAACGGGATTCGGGTTTTGCTCATTCATGATGCCAATGCGCAAAAGTCCGCGGCGGCACTGGCCGTTAACGTCGGACATTTCGACGATCCCAGCGACCGCGAAGGTTTGGCGCACTATCTAGAGCACATGCTTTTCCTAGGCACGGAAAAGTACCCTAAAGTGGGCGAGTTTCAAAGCTATATTAGTCAGCACGGGGGCAGTAATAACGCGTGGACAGGCACAGAGCACACCTGTTTCTTCTTCGATGTCACCCCGAGCGCATTCGACAATGCCCTAGATCGCTTCAGCCAATTTTTTACCGCGCCACTATTTAATTCCGAAGCGCTGGATAAAGAGCGCCAAGCGGTTGAGTCAGAATACAAGCTAAAGCTCAATGATGATTCTCGACGCTTGTACCAAGTACACAAAGAAGTGGTCAACCAACAGCACCCTTTCAGTAAATTCTCTGTCGGTAATCTAGAGACATTGGGAGATCGAAATGGTGAATCCATTCGCGACGAAATCATCGATTTCCACTACCAACAATATTCGGCGGATTTGATGACGCTTGCGGTCGTGGGCCCACAAGAGCTCGACCAACTTGAGCAGTGGTGCTGCGAGAAGTTTTCCAGCATCCCTAATCACCATCTCGCCGGCAAGTCGGTCGAGGTTCCTTTCTGCGATGAGAGCTCTACGGGTGTGCGCGTGCATGTTGAGCCAATCAAAGAAATTCGCAAATTGATTCTTACCTTTCCACTGCCTGGTATGGATGAGCATTACCAAAGTAAGCCACTTTCTTATTTTGCCCACCTACTCGGCTATGAGGGGGAAGGCAGTTTAATGCTGGCACTAAAAGAACAAGGTTGGATTACCTCGCTGTCTGCGGGTGGTGGTACAAGTGGCAGCAACTACCGAGAGTTCACAGTAAGCTGCGCGCTGACCCCCGATGGCTTGGAACACCTTGATGACATTACTCAAGCAGTGTTCAGTTACATCGACCTTATCCGCAATTCTGGTTTAGACGAGTGGCGCTACTTAGAGAAAAAAGCGGTGCTCGAATCGGCATTTCGCTTCCAAGAACCGACTCGCCCAATGGATTTGGTCAGTCATCTGGTCATCAACCTGCAACACTATCAGCCGCAAGACGCGATTTACGGCGATTACATGATGACAGGCTACGACGAACAGTTGTTAAAAACACTGCTTGGCTACTTTAGTGTCGAAAACTTACGCACCACAGTGATTGCCAAAGGACTGGAGTACGACAAAACGGCCAAATGGTACTTTACCCCCTACTCGGTTAAAGCGTTTGACGAGCAACAACTCAGCAAGTTTACTGCTCCGTCCGATCTAAGTTTCAGCCTTCCGAGCAAGAACCCATTTATTTGTTACGAGCTAGATCCGCAAGGGGTAGAAACAACGTCCAACGTTCCTCACGTCATTGAAGAACTGCCAGGGTTCAAGCTGTGGCACTTACAAGACAGCGAGTTCCGCGTACCTAAAGGCATGGTGTATGTCGCAATAGATAGCCCACAAGCCGTTGCCAATCCACGTAAGATCGTAAAAACGCGGTTGTGTGTCGAAATGTTCCTCGACAGCCTAGCCACGGAAACATACCAAGCGGAGATCGCGGGTATGGGTTACAACATGTACGCTCATCAAGGTGGCGTCACGTTAACCGTTTCTGGATTTAGCAAAAAACAACCCGAGCTGATGCGTTTGATCCTTGAACGCTTTGCCCGCCGAGAATTCAGTCAGCAACGCTTCGATACTATTAAGCAACAGTTGTTAAGAAACTGGCGCAACGCCGCACAAGACCGTCCCATTTCACAATTGTTCAACGCGTTAACGGGCATTTTGCAACCGAACAACCCGCCTTACGCAGTGTTGGCCGATGCTTTAGAAACGATTGATGTAGAAGAGCTGCCTAACTTTGTCGACTCGATTCTCTCTGAGTTGCACGTCGAAATGTTTGTCTACGGCGACTGGAATAAAACGGATGCCTTAACCCTGGGCGACACCTTAAAAGACGCTCTACGGGTAAAAAATCAGCAATATGAAGAGTCGTTGCGCCCGCTGGTCATGTTGGGTAAAAGCGGCACATTCCAGCGTGAGGTGTTCTGCGATCAAGAGGATTCGGCGGTGGTGCTTTACTATCAGTGTGATGACACCAGCCCCAAAAGTATTGCCCTGTATTCACTGGCAAACCATTTAATGTCGGCGACCTTCTTCCATGAGATCCGTACCAAGCAACAGCTTGGTTATATGGTTGGTACAGGCAACTTACCGCTGAACAAACATCCGGGGATTGTGTTGTATGTACAATCTCCTAATGCTGCGCCAGCAGAACTGGTGAGCTCGATAGACGAGTTTCTCAATGCGTTTTACATGGTATTGCTCGAATTAGACGAGTACCAATGGCATAGCAGTAAGCGTGGCTTATGGAACCAGATTTCAACGCCGGATACGACACTGCGTTCTCGAGCGCAGCGTATGTGGGTTGCCATCGGTAATAAAGATATCGAGTTTAATCAGCGCGAAAAAGTGCTGGAAGAACTCAAAGGTCTAGAACGTGCAGACATGATTCGCTTTGTCGTTAACGAATTAAAACCACGCACCGCAAATCGCTTAATCATGCATACTCAAGGCAACGCACACCACGATGAACAGAAGCTAGAGCTTGGGCTAGAGATTGGCTCAATTGAAGAGTTTCAGTTACGACCAAAAGATGTCGAACTGGGTTAAACTTTTAAAAGGGCTTCTATTACGAAGCCCTTTTTATGGCGAACTAGCCTAGTTATTGGCGCTCAGATTCTACTATCGCTTTCAACGAATGGGGGTGTAGCTTGATACACACACCCGCGCGTTTGAATGCAAACGTTGGGTTATTTAAACGCTCACCTTCACCTTTTGGGCTAGAGAGTTTGGTTTTCACACCACGCTCCGCCAACGAGTCATACTGCTGGGCGAACTCAGGAAACTGCTGTTTCAAATCAGCCAGATATTCTTGCGCGGTTTGAGCCGCTGATGGCACAACAAACTCCACATGTTCCCAGCTCTGCTCTGGATAGAGTTTACCCTCCGCTGGGTAAGGCAGTTCCAAACACTCAATAGACCAACCCAAAGCTTTGAGTGGCTGAGTAAACTCAATCACAATGATTGGACGACCATTGATCTGCGCATTCGATATTTCTTTGCCCTGATTAAGCCACTCTTGATGAGCTAATTGTGCTAGTTCTGCATCATTGATACGTAATGCAATATGATCCGCCTGAAAACTAGACAAATCGATATGCATAATTTCGCTTAATCCTTGGATTTTATGCATAAAATCATCAAGTTTTTCACACATCTGAATCGGCATTAATTCAGCATCAATTAGTCGTTGTGACATTTTCAACCATCCAAAACATTAATTTTTCTACAATAGTAACAAGATCGTCAGGAAAAGTAGAAAATTTCCCAGTTCACTCCCTATAAGCCAACCAATAAAGTTGGTATTATGTGCGTCAAATTATGAACTAGATCAAGATATGCATTCACCTCCACCCAGGTGGATATTATCCAAAAATAGCCTGTTGCTAACTTGGAGAATGGGAATGCATACCTAACCAATTCCCCAGAATTGAAGGAAGCGCGTGTGAATATCCAAGCACTTATTAACGACAAAGTATCTCAGGCTCTTGAAGCCGCTGGCGCACCTGCAGGCAGTCCTGCGGCTGTTCGCCAATCTGCAAAACCTCAGTTTGGTGATTACCAAGCGAACGGCGTGATGGGCGTGGCTAAAAAACTAGGCACTAACCCTCGCGAATTTGCGCAAAAGGTATTGGATGTTTTGGATCTTGACGGTATCGCAAGCAAGACAGAAATTGCAGGCCCTGGCTTCATCAACATTTTCCTAAGCGAAGAGTTCCTTGCCAAACAAGCCGAAGCTGCACTCGCTGATGCGCGTTTAGGCGTAGCCGCTGAAGAACAGCAAACTATCGTTGCGGACTACTCTGCACCAAACGTTGCGAAAGAAATGCACGTAGGTCACCTACGTTCAACCATCATTGGTGATGCCGTAGTTCGTACTCTTGAGTTCCTGGGCCACAAAGTTATCCGTGCTAACCATATCGGCGACTGGGGTACTCAGTTCGGTATGCTTATCGCAAACCTAGAGCGCGTTCAACAAGAGTCTGGTGAAGTTTCAATGGAACTTGCTGATTTAGAAGCGTTCTACCGTGAGTCGAAAAAGCTTTACGATGAAGACGAAGAATTTGCAGCTAAAGCGCGTAACTACGTAGTGAAACTACAAGGCGGCGATGAATACTGCGCTGAAATGTGGAAGAAGCTGGTTGACGTAACCATGATTCAAAACCAGCGTAACTACGACCGTCTAAACGTGTCACTAACTCGTGACGACGTAATGGGCGAAAGCATGTACAACGACATGCTACCGGGCATCGTGGCGGACCTGAAAGAAAAAGGGATCGCTCAAGAAGATGACGGCGCGCAAGTCGTATTCCTCGACGAATACAAAAACAAAGATGGCGACCCTATGGGCGTTATCATCCAAAAACGCGATGGCGGTTTCCTCTACACCACAACCGATATCGCATGTGCGAAATACCGTTACGAAACGCTAGGTGCAAACCGCGTGCTTTACTTCATTGACTCACGTCAGCACCAACACTTAATGCAAGCTTGGACTATCGTGCGTAAAGCAGGTTACGTACCTGAAGAAGTGACACTTGAGCACCACGCATTCGGTATGATGCTAGGTAAAGATGGTCGTCCATTTAAGACGCGTGCGGGTGGTACTGTTCGTCTTGCAGATCTTCTTGATGAAGCGCAAGAACGTGCTGTTGCACTGATCGAATCGAAAAACCCTTCACTGGATAACGAAGAGAAGCAGAAGATCGCAACAACAGTCGCCATGGCAGCGGTTAAATACGCTGACCTGTCTAAACACCGTACCACCGACTACGTGTTTGACTGGGACAACATGTTGGCATTTGAAGGTAACACCGCACCGTACATGCAGTACGCTTACACGCGTGTCGCTTCGATCTTCGCTAAAGCGGGCATCTCTATGGATGAGCTATCTGGCGATATCAAGATTACTGAAGAGAAAGAAAAAGCGCTGATCGCTAAACTACTTCAGTTTGAAGAAGCGGTTCAATCTGTTGCTCGTGAAGGTCAACCACACATCATGTGTAGCTACCTATTCGAACTAGCGGGTCAGTTCTCTAGCTTCTACGAAGCTTGTCCAATCCTAAACAGCGAAGACGAGTCAGTAAAACTGAGCCGTATGAAACTGGCAGCTCTGACAGCGAAAACCATCAAGCAAGGTCTATCTCTGCTAGGTATCGAAACACTCGATCGCATGTAATCTAAACTTGCGGTTTTGCATAGAAAAAGGTTGGCGTTTTGGCGTCAACCTTTTCTTTTGTTTGGCGTATACTCACAACAAAATAACGACAAGAGACGAAAGAAATGAGCTTTGAACTCCATCCTCAGTTAGCCCAAGATACCACCGTGATCGGTCACTTCCCGCTCTGCGTCGCGTTACTGCACAAAGATAACGCCGTGCCTTGGGTGATCCTGGTACCGAAAAGACATGATTTAAAGGAACTGCACCATTTGCCTATGCAAGAACAACAACAGTTCTTGCTTGAGTCTCAAGCAGTAAGCCAAGCGCTAGAAGCGACTTTTCGCCCAGACAAATTAAATCTTGGTGCGCTAGGTAACATGGTGCCACAACTGCACATTCACCATATCGCCCGCTTTAAAGATGACATCGCGTGGCCAGGTCCTGTTTGGGGCAATACTAAAGGTGAATTCCGCAGCGATGAGGAACAACAAGAGGTCATGACACGTATCGGTAACGTGTTATCGTTAAGTAGCCTGTTCCGCCGCGCCTAATCTTCAATCGATACAAAAAAGCCACTCAACTGAGTGGCTTTTACTATTGGTATCACATCGTCACTGTCAGCGATAAGGCATCCTGTTTCACCCTTGCATAGCGAATTCGGGTCACCTTGTCAGCTTTATTGGTGTCGACCAAACGCGATACTAATCCTTTTTTAATCCATACCGTCAGCATTGCATCGACACCATCCCCGCTGAGTGCAAACTTCTTCGCTAACTCAGTTTGGCTCACACTGCCGTGCTCTTCGATGTACGATTTCAGCTCAGATAAGATCATGCGACTTGAACCTCTAAGGTTTGCTGCTTCTTACCAGCAGCTTTTAGCATTCGATATGTCACAACGCTGAACAGTAAGATACCAGCAATCCATGCGGCACTGCCTACAGGATGCAGCGTAAAGTGCGTCACTTGGTAGTAAAGTGCTGCAGCGCCATACGCAAGAGCCATGGTCCAAACTGCGATAAATCGTGCGTACTTCGCACCAAATTCACGGACGTATGCACCCATAGCTGCGACACAAGGTGTGTAAAGCAGGATAAAGATCAAGTAAGCGAACGCGGCATTACCTGAAATGAAGTGCTGCTTAAGGTTACCAAAGATTGACGAATCCACTTCCTGCTCTTCCGCTACCGCGCTGCTATCTGTTAGGTCACCAACTTCAATACCTAACGGGTCAGAGTAACTTAACCCCATTAAATTCTCAGGAATCGACATCACCGCTTCTTCTAGGCTCGCAACAAGATCAAACTCTTCGTCACCAGAGTCACTCGGCGCATACAGGTTGTTAAGTGTCCCCACCACCGCTTCTTTAGCGAAAATACCTGTGATGATACCAACCGTCGCTGGCCAGTTATCTTCTTCAATACCGATTGGCGCGAATACTGGCGTGATCACTTGCGATGCTTTCGACAACACAGAATTTTCACTGTCTTCGTTACCAAACGAGCCATCCGTACCCATTGAGTTTAAGAAGCTCAATAACGTCACCACGATCACAATGGTTTTACCCGCACCGAGAACAAAGCGTTTGAGTTTTTGCCAGGTTTTGATTAATACGTTTTGCAGCGTTGGTAGCTCATAGTCTGGCATTTCCATCACTAAGCTATCGCTTGAACCAGGATATAGGGTTTTCTTCAAGACCAAACCGGTAAATACCGCAGCTACAATGCCCAAAATGTATAGCGAGAATACGACGTTCTGGCCGCTTTCTGGGAAGAACGCTGCCGCAAACAAAGCGTAAACTGGCAAACGTGCGCCACAAGACATGAACGGAGCCATCGAAGCTGCAAGTTTACGTTCTCGCTCTTGGTCTAAGGTTCGCGTCGCCATAATTGCGGGTACGTTACAACCAAAACCTAACACTAGTGGTACGAATGCTTTGCCTGGCAAGCCAATCTTTTGCATCACTTTATCGAGTACAAAAGCGGCGCGAGACATATAGCCTGAGCTTTCTAAAATGGCTAAGAAAAGATAGAGGCACGCGATCACTGGAATGAAGGTCGCAACGGTTTGGATACCACCGCCAATACCATCGGCGATCAGGGTCACTAACCATACTGGTAAGTGGTCGTCGAGTAGATAATGCCCACCGTCGACCAACAATGCGCCAACGCCAATATCGAAGAAATCAATAAATGCGCTACCGATGTTAATTGAGAACATAAACATCAGATACATCACGACAAAGAAGAAAGGCACGCCAACCCATTTATTCAGGATGAAACCATCTAGCTTCTCAGTAAAACTGTGACTCAGTTTACCTTCACTGCGACGGACACGTTTTGATAGCTCATGCAGATAGGTATATTTTACGTCTGCGACAATTAGGTCTACGTCGAGTTCTAGGCGAGCTTGAGTGCTCGTCACTCGTTCTCTCTCATGCTGAGGCAAAGAGTTGAGAACCAGCAGATCGTTTTCCAATGCACGAATCGCTAATGCTCGTGCTGCTACTTCAGCTTGGTTGGCGAACAGCGTTTGCACATCATGGATCGCTTGTTCAAATTGCTCACCATAGTCTAGGGTCAACTCGCCGAGGGCAATACCTTGGACTAAGGCTTTATGTAAGCGCTCTTTAAACGCGACCACTTGTGATTTGTTGTTGGCCGAAATAGCAAAAACAGGACAACCAAGTTCGTTCTCGAGTGCTTTGATGTTGATGGTTTGACGCTCACGTTTAAGTGCGTCCATTTTGTTGAGCACCACTACCATCGGACGTCCCAACTCACGAAGTTGAAGCGTCATATATAGGCTGCGCTCAAGGCAAGTCGCATCCACAACATTGATAATCAGGTCCGCTGGATGCGTCAATACTGCTCGTGACGCAATTGACTCATCAATGCTGTTTCCGTCGTTACCGCTGTCTAGAGCGTAGATACCAGGTAAATCGGTGAGTAAGAAGTTGTCACCCGAATGCGCGTATTTACCCGACTTTTTCTCAACCGTCACACCAGCCCAGTTACCGACTTGCTGTTTCGCCCCAGTTAGGCCGTTAAATAATGTCGTCTTGCCGCTGTTAGGATTACCTACCGTTAAAATTTGATAGTCCATTTAGCGTACCTCCACGGAAACTGATTTCGCGATACTATTACGCACAGCAAGAGAAACACCACGGACTTCTATTTGAAGTGGGTCGCCCATCGGCGCTCTTCTGATCACTTTAACTGGCGTATTAGGTAGTAAACCCATCACCATCAATTTTTTTCTTACATCATTAGATAGCTCTGTAAAGCCAACAATGGTCGCTTCTTGCCCTTGTACCAACTCTGAAAGTTTCATCGACAAACCTATACCACCCGAAAATGAGAACTGTTTTTATTTGCACTTACAATATTATCCCTAATGGCAGTGCGTTTTTTTGCCTGAAATCAATATTTTCAGAAATGACACGTCACTTCCGTTAAAAACAAAAACGTCAATTCCGTCAAAACAATGATCAAAAAGTCACACTAACTGTCATAAAACTGAAATAAAAAATGCCACAAAGAAAAATAAACATTTAAAAACAGCAACTTAACCAACATGTCGTTTTTATCATGTAACAATGGCGTTAATTTTATAAGTAAAATAAGGTCGTCACGATATAGTTAATCCCGTCGAGAGGGCATTAGTCCAAACGACAACATTGAATTCCAGAGGTGGCGCACCCAGCGCCACTCCGGCAGCAAGCGAAGGTGTCATTGGCACCCGTGGTATGGTCCCCCCGGCTATACCACGAATTTTTTTTCTTATCTTTTCCAAAGCTCACTTCAAACACACTATCCCAACTTTGCTTTAGCAAGGACATTGGTTATTGAATCTAATCCACTTTGAGACTGATTAACGGCTTACATCGCTTGATATCATCGATAGGAACGAATGACCCTGTAAGGTCAATAAGCGTCCCAAGGCAGGAAAGAGCACAAAACAACTCACACAACTTAACGGCTGCGTTGTTTACTTACTCGCACTCTTGATTTGACTAGCTTTCTTTTTCTTCAACAAATTGAGTTGGAGACATCCCAAAGCGGTGCTTAAACCTCTGGCTGAAATAAGAAGGGTCGTTGAAGCCACATTCAAATGCAACATCCGAGACTTTTTCTCCTGCCAATAGGCGACGGCAGGCGTTGTCTAAGCGCACCTCGGTTAAGTACTCTGTGAAGGTTTTATCTATTGCGGTTTTCAAACGGCGCTGAAGGCTACGTTCTGAAACATACAGCATTTTCGCTGCAGTAGAGGTGCTCAGTTCAGGATCCGAGTAGTGGCTAAACACCAGTTGCTTCACTTTCTCAAGCCACGGGGCTTCGCTTGGTTTGAGTTCATGATAATCAAAAGGCTCAATATCGATGATAGAGGCTTCATCGAAGTTGTCGCTGGCAATCCAACTCACTTCCATCAAGTTGCGCTCTGCAGAAGAGTGGATATTACAACATCCACCACTTTGCTCGATCAGTGAACTGATGTTTTGTAGCAAAGTAGAGTGATTGTAACTTTCAAGCGACTCACCCTGATCCAGTAACGTCAAAACCACCCGCTTATCGTCTAAACGAGTGGACAGTACTACCGTCTGATTTCGGTAGCAACGCCTTACTACACTGTCGACCAGTAAGTTAAGTAGCTCGTCGAGGTTAAAGCTGGTCAAACTGACAAAGTAGTCCCGCTTCGAGTCAGACTCCAACTCGATGTTAATATTGGCTTTCTCTAATTCATCCGCCCAACCACTTAAGACCGACTTTAGGATTAAAGTCAGGTTGTAAACCGGTTTTGCTTCTCCGTCGGTTGTACGAACATGGAGTAGTAAATCCAACTCCTGCAATAGATAGCTGACAACTTTTTGGCTTGCCTCACTTTGCTGAACCACACTGCTGACAGAAGAACTCTCTAACCTTTGTTTCATCGCCTTAATAGATTTGTTGGCGATCAAACGCCGAATTTGCAGTTGCTTCCGGAGCTGTTGGTTGTTGGTTAGCAGAATACGGCTTTGGTGGCGCAACTGGTTAGTTTTCAACGCGACTTGTGCTTTCAAGTCTCGGTTAGCTTGGTTCATGATTCTTGAACGCCAGTAGACGATCGCGGCGATAAAAATAACCGCTCCGGCAAAGTAAGCAATAATCGCGTATGGCGTCATAAACCAAGGCTGAGAAACCGAAAACTCAAACGCATTACTTCGCCCACGCTGCATATTGTTTAGCACAGCGCGAACCTCAAGCTGATAATCACCAGGCATCAAATGCTCGATATTAAGGGTCGAACCATCAAGCAACTGCCAATCATCATCATTGAGTCGGTATTCGACACTCACTTTATTGACCCGTGGCAATACGCCAAACTTAAAAGCGATAGACTCGCCGTAGTTGATTTCCGGTTGGGAGCTAATTGTGGCACCAAGAGACTTCAGCGTTTGATTCACTTTTACTTGGCTGATAATCACCCTAACATCCGGTAGCTTGCTCACTACCAGCTCTTGGGTGCTGACTTTAATCAGGTTGAAGTGCGTGCCAAACAACAATGTCCGCTCGTCTCCTGCTCCATATGAGCATTGCCCGGCGGTAAACTCGTTGCTGATTAAGCCGAAAGGTTCACCGTAGTGACGAAGCAGATAACCGTTTTCTGAATAACGAGTAAGTCCTGCAGAGGAAGTCAACCACATGCCGTCTTGGTTTCCAATGAGGCATTTCGGTGTGATATGGCCATCAAGTAAGGGGAGAGATTTGACATGTCCAGTATAGAGGTCAAATCGATATAATCCGTAGCGGCTTGCTACCCATATATCGTGGTCATCAACTTGTACGGTATTAATAACGGAGCCAAACGGAACACTCTCGCCGATAAAGTGAATTTGTCCGTTGCGCAGTACGTAAACGCCATGTTCGGTACCGAGAATCACAAAGCCCTGCTCGGTCACTTTCATATCGGTCAACTGAGCTGGAAGGTACTTTTTAATCATCCAGTCCGAACCATACTGAGTTAGCTGGTCATTGTTTAGATCATAGCGCCACAGGTGATCATCTCCTGCCCCCCAGAGCACCTCATTCTTACCCAACTCCAGAAAGCGAACATCAGCTGTTTTAAGAAATTCAGGCATCGGCTTATCATTGATGGCGTGACCAGTCACATTGTCAATTCTGCGCACACCTTGATTGGTCGCTAACCACAGTACACCATCAGATTCAGCAAAATCACTCACCGTACCTCGATACATCAACCGACGATTTTGATATGGTGCAAGGCTAACGCTGTAGATACCTGAGTCACTGACCATCCAATACCCTTCACTGCTCTCTTTTCTGAGCATCAATTTAGGTTTATCGATATCGATGTTTGGCGTCAGTACACGGCCAGATACTCGCTCAAACTTGTGCGAAAACAGCGAAAAATAGCGCACACCACTGTCCGTAGCGATCCATATCCCGCCCGCTTGGTCATTCAGGAGCGCGTATATTTTACCTTGAATCACCGAATTGTCGTGCACTCCAGAAGAGATCAGACGTTTGGTTTCACCAGTTAAGAACGAGTAGACCAGCAAGCCATTTTCAGTGCCAATCCAGTACTCTTCGCTGGTTTCGGTAATACTGAGAACGTGAGAGCCCGGAATATATTTGCTCGGACGTTGAGGGTTTTGAATATCAAAGATCAACGCACCTTTGAGTGAACCGATGACCAGCTCCCGACGTGAATCTGAAAAGTAGATTTTCTCAACATAGTTCTGACCAGAGCTAGCGACATGGTCAAAGTTGTTTTGATTAGATAGGTACACGCCTGCGTTAGTTGCGACTACCCACTTGGATAGCACGAACTTAGCGTCGTTAATTTGAATCGTGGAAGATTGGTTGTATTTATACAGTTCGAGTAATGAGTAAGTTAAGAACTCGCCAGTATCGACGTTGTAGGTATAAAAACGAGCGTCGTCTGAAAGCCAAATAAAGCGTTTCGAAGCGCCGATACGTTTAATTTCAGTGCCGGGCTTGAGGCTAAACACCAACTCTCGTTCTTGGTTAGGGACGGTTCGATAGATTTCGTTGCGAAAGAACGACCAGAATGCACTATCAAGATAAGCCACCTGTTCAACCTCATGTTCCAAAGCGGAACCGGATCTCGGCATGATATCTTGACCATCGAAGAACATGATCTGGTTGCGGACGTCTTGAAACCATACCCCACCACCATTAGCTAAAAACAGCTCTTTGGCCGCAAATACTTTGCCTTGCGCTTGTGTGGGCAATGGATAGAACACGGTCGGTGTCTGCTCTACCGCATTTGCTATCGTAGCTAAACACAACGTGATAGCTAACAATATGGCTCTCATAACCAGTAAGTCCCTAACAGCAATAAATTTTTAATGCATAACCACGTCATACCACTTACCAAAGGTTAGCAGTCAACATGTATCTTTATTTTGTTCGATAATTATCTAAGAATATGGCTAATAAACAAGCCAGCGTTCCAAATTTCCCTGACTTTTTAAGCTGAGCTCACATCCGAGCTTACAAATTGCTCAGTTATCACGCGCACTTTACAAAAAAGGAGCTTATCGCTCCCTTTTTACACTACCTATAACTCTGCTGGTTTAAGGTTTTAAACAAGTCTCAAAACTATCCGCCAATTGGCCAAGTAAGGTGAAATATCCACCATCTGTCGCCTCTACATCTGTTCCCAGTGGGTCAAGAACACCGACTTTTGCGTGACTACCTCGAGTAACCGATTCCACTACTGCCGGCGTAAACTGAGGCTCTGAGAAAACACACTGTGCTTGCTTAGACGCCAGAGACTTGCGAATTTTAATCAGCGTCTTGGCTCCCGGTTTACGGTCTGGACTAACTGTAAAATGGCCTAAATGGTTAAGTGCGAAGTCCTGTTCAAAATAGCCATAAGCATCGTGGAAAACGTAGTAACCTTGGCTCTTAACCGAATCCAGCTGTTGCTTGATAGCTTGATGCTGCTTGTCTCGCTGTGAAAGGAAAGCAGTTAAGTTGTCGCGGTACGCTTGTGCGTTGTTAGCATCTATCTCAATCAGCTTTTCCGTAATCGCTTGAGCGACTTGCTGCGTCGGCGCATAACCCAACCAGAAATGAGGATCGTAATTTCCGTGGTCATGCCCGTGGTGGTCATCGTGGTCGCCGTTGTATTCACGCAGTGCCAGTTGAGGCATTTCACTAATGGTCAGTACGTTTGCTTGGTCTTGAAGGATCTTCTCTAAAAACGGCTCTAAGTCGTGACCAAACCAAATCACCAAGTCAGCGTTGCGTATACGTTTCACATCCGAAGGACGTAAAGCGTAATCATGTGGAGAAGTATTGGAAGCCAAAAGGACGTCTGGTTGAGAGATACCCTTGGTCAGTTCCAGAGTAATCAACTGGATCGGCTTAATACTGGTCAGCACTGTGTTTGCTTGCACAGAAAATGCAGCCACTACGGTGAATAAAAGGGCAAAAATACGCTTCATAAATGAATACTGCTATCTAGTCTAATGAGGGATTAAATGTTACATTATAACATTAGATAATTGCAAATGAGTGCTATTCATGTCGACATTGGTCGAACTCACTAATATCTCTGTTCAATTTGATGGACGAAAGGTCCTCGACAACGTTTCACTCACGTTGAATCGTGGCGAAATCACCACATTGATCGGGCCAAATGGCGCGGGTAAATCTACACTGGTTAAAGTCCTTCTTGGACTACAACGTCAATTCCAAGGCGCGATTACTAAAGATCGTTCACTGCGGATAGGCTACGTCCCTCAAAAACTGAAACTCAATGAATCACTGCCGCTCAATGTCGAGCGCTTTCTGCGTTTGTCAGGCAAATATAGCCAGCAAGAGATCATCGAAGCGCTCAAACTCGTTGGTGCCGAGCACTTGTTCAGCTCTAATATGCACTCCCTCTCTGGTGGTGAGAATCAACGCGTCCTATTAGCAAGAGCCTTATTGCAGCGCCCTGACTTATTAGTTTTGGATGAACCCGCACAAGGCGTAGACGTTCAAGGCCAGATTGACCTTTACGATCTGATCGATACGATTCGTCATCGATTCAACTGCGCGGTATTTATGGTTTCACACGATTTACACTTAGTAATGGCAAAGACGGACGATGTCATTTGTCTTCACCACCACGTGTGTTGTTCGGGCTCCCCAGCTGCGATTAGCCAACACCCAAGTTATATTGCACTGTTTGGCAACAACCGCAATGAAGCACTCGCGCTTTACCACCACCAACATAATCACCACCACCACGATTTAGCGGGTCAACCAGTGTCAGGTGACGCTGAAACCTGTGCGCACCACTCTCACGGTCACCATCATGATTGAGTTTTTGTTACCTTCTATTTTTGCCGGATTAGGAATTGCACTTATCGCCGGTCCACTCGGTTCTTTCGTTGTATGGCGAAAAATGGCCTACTTCGGCGATACCTTGGCACACGCTTCTTTGATGGGCATTGCGCTCGGTTTTTTGCTGGACGTTAACTTATATCTCGCCTTGGTAGTTTGCTGCCTTGCGCTCGCATTTTTATTGGTAACACTGCAAAAACAACAGCAAGTCGCAACAGACACTTTGCTGGGCATTCTTGCGCACAGTTCACTCTCTTTAGGTTTGGTTGCGGTAAGCTTTTTGGACGATGTACGTATCGACCTTATGAGCTACTTGTTTGGCGATTTGCTCGCCGTCACTCCAGTTGACCTAATCTACATCTATTCAGGTGTCGTGGCGGTATCAATGGTTTTGGCTATATTTTGGCGTTCATTGCTCGCAACAACGGTCAGCGAAGATCTCGCGGCAGTCGACGGCCACAATGTTGATTTGATGCGCCTATTACTCATGCTGATGGTTGGTTTGGTGATCGCGATTGGGATGAAGTTTGTCGGCGCTTTGATCATGACGTCCCTGCTCATTATCCCCGCAGCAACCGCAAGACGTTTTGCACGATCTCCCGAACAAATGGCATTAGTAGCCTCGGTTATCGGCTCTGTAGCCGTATTACTCGGCCTAAGCTTATCTTGGCACTTCGATACACCCGCTGGCCCGTCAGTAGTGATTAGCGCAACGGCAATGTTTATGCTTTCGCAGCTGACAAAAGCGCGCCGCTAATTCCCAAAACTAAAAAGGCTTCCCTGAGGAAGCCTTTTTCAAACATTCGCGCATCTATGCGCCTTCGTTATGCAGCTCTAAGTTCGCTAATTCTTGTTGAATTTCACGTTGCGTCTTAGCATCGTCGCTGCGCAGTGACTCTAGGAACTCCAGATATTTCTGGTCAATATCACCTGTCACGTACTCACCGTTAAATACTGACGTTTCGAACTTAGCAATATCGGTGTTGCCGAGACCGACTGCATCCACCAAATCTTCAAGAGTTTGGAAGATTAGCTCATCCGCACCTATTTGCTTACAGATCGCATCGTTATCACGACCATGAGCGATTAGCTCGTTTGCGCTTGGCATATCGATACCGTAAACGTTCGGGAAGCGAATTTCAGGCGCTGCAGAGACCATAAATACTTTGTTGGCACCTGAATCACGAGCCATTTCGATAATCTGTTCAGACGTAGTACCACGAACGATGGAATCATCAACCAGTAGTACGTTCTTGTCTTTGAACTCAGAGCGAATAGCATTGAGTTTACGACGAACCGATTTCTTACGCTGCTGCTGACCCGGCATGATAAAGGTACGGCCAACATAACGGTTCTTAACGAAACCTTGGCGGTAAGGCTTATCAATTGCCTGAGCGATTTGCAGTGCGATATCGCATGATGTTTCTGGAATCGGGATAACCACGTCAATATCAAGGTGCGCGTATTCATCACGAATACGGTCGCCTAGCTTCTTACCCATTTCCACGCGCGCGCTGTACACCGAAATCTTGTCGATGAACGAGTCTGGGCGAGCGAAGTAAACAAACTCAAAGATACATGGGTTCAGTACAGGATTGTCAGCACATTGCTTAGTGTGTAGCTCACCGTCAAATGTCGCGTAGATGGCTTCACCCGGTGCAACATCACGAATGAAGTCAAAACCAACCGCATCCAATGCAACAGACTCAGACGCCACCATGTATTCTGTTCTACCTTCCAATTCACGTTTACCAAGGCATAGAGGGCGAATGCCGTTTGGATCGCGGAAAGCAATCATACCGTGGCCAATGATCATCGCGGTGACCGCGTATGCACCACGGATAGTACGGTGAACATTTGTCACTGCACGGAACACGTCTTCTGCCGTTACGTTACCTTTAACCGTGTCAATTTCATGAGCCAGCACGTTAAGTAGAACTTCTGAATCAGACGTTGTGTTGATGTGGCGACGGTCTTTTTCGAACAGTTTTTGACGAACTTCTTTCGCGTTGGTCAAGTTACCGTTGTGAGCAAGAGTGATACCGAATGGAGAGTTTACGTAGAATGGTTGAGCTTCTGAGGCGCTTGAGCTGCCCGCTGTTGGGTAACGAACATGGCCGATACCAACTTCTCCCTGAAGCCTTTGCATGTGTTTTGCTTCAAACACATCCTTCACTAAACCGTTTGCCTTCCGTAGACGAAAACGATTGCTTTCTATGGTACAAATACCCGCTGCATCCTGGCCACGATGCTGCAATACCGTCAATGCATCATAGATAGACTGGTTTACAGGCGTTGTGCCCACGATTCCAACAATACCACACATGTCCTAACCCTCGATTTGCGACAATGGCTGGCGCGCTATAACGCGCCAGATAAGAAACTAGATGTTGCTTGCAAGTGCTCGAAGAACGGCGCGATGATACGGCTAAATTCCGGTACCAATTGCGAGTTCCTCCACCACTCTGAGTCTGGAAACGAAGTAAACGCATCCATAAAAAATAGTGCAGCAGAAACAATCAACACACCGCGCAGACCACCAAAGACGATCCCCAACACTCTGTCTGTTCCTGACAAGCCTGTTTTCTGCACCAGTTGCGCAATGACGTAATTGACCACTGCACCTACTACTAATGTAGCAACAAACAAGGCTGCAATCGCGGCTCCGTTTCTAAACATGTCATCTTGAATATTAGTAAAGTACACCGCTAATTTTGCGTAGTACTGACTGGCGATGAAAAACGCACCAAACCAAATAACTAATGACAATGCTTCTTTTGCGAAGCCACGAACTAAACTGATCAAAGCCGACAGGCCGATCACACTTAAAATGACAATATCTAACGGATTCATCTGTTCTTACATCTTAAGTTGGCGCGCATTTTAACAGAAAAAACGCTGACGCAAACGTTTTCTTAAGGATTTAGCGGTTTAAATTTAAGCAATTGACCTTTCGAACCGGTAATTTTTTCCAGTTCAATAACTTGGCGCTCTAGTTTGCTCTTGGATACATCTGGACCAATAATGACCCTTGTAAAACCATTTTCAGGCTTCACATGAGCTTGATATCCACGCTTTTGCAGATCCAAAACGAGGTTCTTCGCGTTTTCAGCATTCTTTAATGCCATCAACTGAATAAACCAAGCGCTGTCTTCGTAGTCATTTCGTTCAGGAACATCTTTGACAACGACTTGCATTTCATCACTCTGTTGCTGTGCCTCTACATCATTCGTTGAATCATCAACCACGACTTCAACAGGTGACTCAGGTAAGCTGGCGCTATCGTCGACTGGATCTAACACTTCAAAAGTTTCTACATCGTTACCGGTATCGGGTTTGATCGGAATACTGGCGACGTCTTCTTTGTAGTGCGTTTTTTTACCGTCTAGGACATCCGGTAAAATGATGACCCCAAGCGCCACCAAAAGAATAGTGCCGACTAATCGGTTTTGAAACTTGCTTGCCATTTATGCTCCTTTGCTCTGCCAGTATTCGAGAACTTCCCCTACGGTGTGGAAAGACCCAACCACTAGAATGACATCTTCTGTTTGGGCATTTGTCATTGCAGCATTAAAAGCCTCAACAGGAGAGCGGTATTTCTGATTACTTTCAGGTAGATACTGACACAATTCGTCCGCACTTGCGGCGCGAGGTCCCGTCAATGAGGCTGGGTACCAATTTGAGGCAATTTCAGATAATTCTTGCAGTGTCGCTTTGATGTCTTTGTCGTGCAGCATCGCAACTACGGTATGAACCGTCTTACCATCAAATTTTTGTTTTACACGCTCTACTAGATATTGCGCTGAATGAGGGTTGTGCGCCACATCCAATAGAATAGTCGGTTGCTGGTTGATAACCTGCATCCTGCCCGGCAACTGAGCGTTGTTTAAGCCGTTAACAATGTTTACGTCACTAAGGTCTAGGTTTGCCGTCGCTAACGCCATCAGCGCCGTAGCCGCGTTTTGTAGCGGTAATCCTGGGATAGGTAGGTCTGTTAACTCGTAAGAGCCATGTGTCCACTGCCAAGTCGTGTCAGTGAGTTGCTTATAGCTGTACTGAATCTCAACCTGAAATAGCTCTGCACCGATATCATCGGCGTGCGCCGCGACAGTCGCAGGTGCTTTGGGTTGGCCACAGATTGCTGGTTTTCCTGAGCGGTAGATGCCCGCCTTTTCAAAACCGATCACATTAATATCATCACCAAGCCAATCAACATGGTCGATTGCCAGACTAGTAATGACTGAGACATCGTGCTCAACCACATTCGTCGCATCGAGTCGTCCACCCAAGCCGACTTCTAGCAGCATCACATCAACTTGTTCTGTTTGGAACAAGCGTAACGCGGCCAATGTGCCAAATTCAAAAAAGCTTAGACTGATATCACCACGTTGTTTCTCCACGAAGTCAAACGCCGCGGTGTGTTTTTCATCAGCCAAGTCTTGGCCATTCACACGTACGCGCTCGTTGTAGCGGATCAAATGTGGAGAGCTGTAAACACCGACTGAGTAGCCAGCATCAAGTAGAATTGCTTCCATCATCGCACAAGTCGAGCCTTTGCCATTTGTGCCGGCGACGGTAATAACGGTAGGAGCAGGTTTGGTGAGGTTGGCAGATTTCGCCACTGCTTGAACACGATCTAAGCCAAGGTCGATGGCTGACGTGTGGATATTAGCTAAATAATCAAGCCACATCTCTAGTGGTGATGTGGCTTGAGGAGTTTGGGTTCGATTCATCTAACTTAAACCAAAAAATTGCGGTTGTTTGTTAGTGTGCTACTTTACCCTTTTTCGTCAGCTTCTGGTACTTCATAAGCTTCTTCATTTGGTGAATCATTCACAGAAACAACCAATGGAGACGCTTGATTCGTCATTTTAGCAACTAGACTACCAATGCGCTGGCGCATTTCACGGCGGTCAACGATCATATCGATAGCACCGTGGTCCAATAGGAATTCACTACGTTGGAAACCTTCTGGTAGGTCTTCACGTACTGTTTGCTCAATAACACGACGACCAGCAAAGCCGATTAGAGCTTTTGGTTCACCGATGTTGATATCACCCAGCATCGCCAAACTCGCAGATACACCACCCATGGTTGGGTCAGTCATTACCGAGATAAACGGTAGACCTTTACCTGACAGGCGCTCTAGCGCTGCACTGGTTTTCGCCATTTGCATCAGTGACATTAGTGCTTCTTGCATACGAGCACCACCACTCGCAGAGAAACACACTAGGCCACAGTTATTCTCGATAGCCGCTTCAACTGCGCGAACAAAACGAGCACCAACCACAGAACCCATCGAACCGCCCATGAATGAGAATTCGAAAGCACACGCTACGATAGGTAGACCTAGCAACTCACCTTGCATCACAACGAGTGCGTCTTTTTCGCCGCTGCTCTTCTGCGCTGCTGAAATACGATCTTTGTATTTCTTCGAGTCTTTGAATTTTAGTTTATCTTTTGGTTCCAACTCATCCGCAAGCTCAACTCGGTTAGCTTCATCTAGGAAAGTTTCCAGACGACGACGAGCTTTCATACGCATGTGATGGTCACATTTCGGACATACTTCTAGGTTACGCTCTAGTTCAGCGTGGTAAAGCACCTGTTCACAAGATGTACATTTAGTCCATACACCTTCAGGGATGGACGCTTTACGTGAACTTACGATGTTGCTTTTTTCTAAAATCTTTTCAAGCCAACTCATGGAAGACCTTTTCTCTATTATTCCCACGCAAAATGCGAGGGATCAAATTCTTAATTTACGCGTGAGGATTAAAGCATATTAAATGCCAGCTGTAGATAAAAAACTGGTTGTACCTATTTTTCAGCCGTCCTCGCACACTCTAAAGAGATGATAATTTGGACAATTTAACACGGTTTAGTTCAAATTATCTGGTAAAAATAGTGGTCCAATCGGCACTATTGGCAATTCGTAACTATCAGGGTAATCCACATCGACCAAATACAGGCCTTCCGCTTTAGCTGTCGCCCCTGCTAACTTACGATCTTTCTGCTCTAGCAGCCATTGAATCCACTCTGGCTTCTGCTCGCCGCGTCCAACACAAATCAGACTACCGGTAATGTTTCGCACCATGTGGTGAACAAACGCATTTGCCTTGATATCAATCACAACATATTGATTATGACGAGTCACGTTGAGGTGCATAATATTGCGCCACGGACTGCGTGATTGGCAATGTACCGCACGGAAAGAAGTGAAGTCATTTTCACCAAGTAAATACTGCCCCGCTTGATGCATTTTCTCTACATCCAACTCACCGTGATAGTGACTGACTCCTGAAGATAAAATCCCCGGTCTTAATGCGCTATTAAAAATAATGTAGCGGTAACGTCGCGCAGTGGCAGAAAATCGAGCATGAAATTCCTCAGGAACTTCCTTTGCCCAGCGAACCGCGATATCCGAAGGCAGATTTGCGTTCACTCCCATAGTCCAGGCGACCATTTTACGGTTTGCCGTCGTTTCAAAGTGTACGACCTGACCAGTGCCGTGAACGCCAGCATCGGTTCGACCTGCGCACTGAACTTCAACAGGATGGTTCGCAACGACGCTTAACGCGCGCTCTAGCTCTTCCTGTACACTTTTTACATCTCTTTGACGCTGCCAGCCAAAGTAATGAGTGCCATTGTACTCAATACCTAAAGCGATTTTCATCTTGGATTTCTCTTAGAAAATGGGGCGGGAAGTATAAACACTTTTCGATAAAAAATTAAGGGGGCCACCTGCCCCCTTTTACCTAACTTTGACCGATTCCATCGATGAGAGATTTGGCTTCTCGACGAATATCTTCGTTGCCATCCACGATCGCTTCTTCCAGCAGTTTTCTTGCTCCCGCCGTATCATTCATTTCCATGTAGATTTTAGCGAGGTCAAGTTTACCCGCAGCTTCAGCGTTTGCATCAATATCTTCTTCACCGATATCGCCAATAACGTCAGGGAAATCATTCAAACCAACATCAAGCTTAAGCGCTTCATCGATAAAGTAGTCTTCATCACCTTCCACTTCCGCCATCAATTCATCGATGGTGCGGAACTGGTTTTCTTTCGGATTAAAGTCATCCAGTGAGTGTTGTTCTTCCCAGTTTTCATCCTGCACCGTGGCTTTAGCTGGCTGATTTTCTTGCGACCAAATAGCTTGGTCTTCTTCAGGAATATCATCACTGATTTGCGCTTGTTGCTCTGGAGAAAGGGTAAAACCGTTCCAGTCTTCGCCACCCATTTCCAACATAGCGTCAATGTCCATGCCCGCGCTATCAGAAGTCTTGGCATCTATTGGTTGGTCGAACGAGAAACTCTTGGCTTGGCTATCGTCGTCTGCCAATAATTCGTCAAAGGTCTGCTCATCGTAATCTTGATGTGCTGCGGCTGATTCTTGAGGCGGTTGCGCGCTTTCCGCTTGAGGTTGGCTCGACAACTCGTCCAGCGCATCTTGCTCGTCAAACTCAGGTAGCTCAGCTTCATCAAACTCTAGAGGTTCATCAGCTGACTGTTCCAACTCCTCAACTTGCGTTGGAGTCGGCTCACCCGGCTCTGAAGCCATATCAGCCAGTGCGTCTTCTTCGCTGTATTCTGGCAGCTCTAGATCGTCGAACTCTACTAACTCTTCTGCTCCCAGCTCAGATTCCGCTGCTTCAGCTTGTGGCTGAGCCGGCTCACTAGGCTCTGACGCAACATCAGCTAGCGCGTCTTCTTCGCTGTATTCCGGCAGTTCTTGATCGTCAAGCTCAACTGGTTCTTCTGCTGCTGGCTCAGGTTCCGCTGCTTCAGCTTGTGGCTGAGTCGGCTCACTAGGCTCTGTTGCCATATCGGCCAGCGCGTCTTCTTCGCTGTATTCCGGCAGTTCTTGATCGTCAAGCTCAACTGACTCTTCTGCTGCTGGCTCTGGCTGCACTTCTTCAGATTGTGGCTGAGTCGGCTCGCCAAGCTCTGTTGCCATATCCGCAAGCGCGTCTTCTTCACTGTATTCCGGCAGTTCTTGATCGTCGAATGCAACTGGCTCTTCTGCTGCTGGCTCCGGCTGCACTTCTTCAGCTTGTGGCTGAGTCGGCTCGCCAGGCTCTGATGCCATATCGGCCAGCGCGTCTTCTTCACTGTATTCCGGCAGTTCTTGATCGTCGAATGCAACTGACTCTTCGGCTGCTGGCTCCGGCTGCACGTCTTCAGCTTGTGGCTGATCCGGCTCGCCAGGCTCTGATACCATATCCGCAAGCGCGTCTTCTTCACTGTATTCCGGCAGTTCTTGATCGTCGAATGCAACTGGCTCTTCTGCTGCTGGCTCCGG
>NZ_LHPI01000024.1 GCF_001274785.1 Vibrio hepatarius | reverse complement strand
GGTCTATATTTTTAAAGAGCTTTTTCTAACTTACCCAGCATTGAATGCCGTGTCGTTAGGGGTGCGTATCTTACGCTTCCCGTTTTGAGAGTCAAGAAGTTTTTTCAACTTTCTTTTTTCTCTCTACCGATTCGAGTTGTGACTTTCGTCTCACTCCGTGTCGGTGAGGCGGCATTATAGGGAGGTCTCAAAGTAAGACAAGCCTTTTTTTGAATTTATTTTCCGTTTGGTCAAAAAGAAATCAAAACGCTGAAAATAGAATAAAATTTCAACATTTGAGTCATGTCACATCAATGCGTTGGAAAAACAACAACCATATACGTAATATCTCTGTGTCTATTTTGTTAACAGGTAGACGTTACCTTTTTGCGAACTAAAAAGTTGTATTCCAATATGAATTCGAATAAATCGACCTTTATGGTTATCGCCTTAGCGGTAATAGGCGGGATCCTTTTCTCTCAGGTTCTAATCCATCCAGCTATTACTTTTATTATTGGTGTTTTTACTTGCGCTTTAGTTATCCAATTTTCGAACACCACCTCAATTGAAGATCAACCAGCGGACCAATCTACTAAGACTTTATATGTTGGTAACCTTCCATATAAAGCTAATGAGTCGAACGTTAAGGAGCTATTTTCTCAACACGGCGAAGTCTTTGCCGTCCGACTAATGAAAGACAAACGTACTGGTAAAAGAAGAGGGTTTGGTTTTGTGGTAGTGGCAGCCGCCGATGCGAAAGCGGCAATTGATGCTCTCAATGAGCATGAGTATATGCAGAGGACATTGAAGGTTCGTATTGCAAACGACCCTAAATCGTCAGAGGAAAATACTGAACAGGACTAAAACCTAATTCGTTAAGTGCTTTATTCAATGCTCCCTCTTCCCAAGGGGGAGCCGTTGCGAAGATTTCTCTTTTCCCCAACTCAGCTGTCTTCTCTTCTATTCCAAGTAACCCTTGCACTCGACGAGCAATGGCCTCCCCAGAGTCGATTAAGATCACCTCTTCACCGAGTACACTTTGAATCTCTTCTTTAATTAGCGGGAAATGAGTACAACCCAACACTGCGACATCAATATGATGAGCAACGGGTTTTAATACTTCACTTAGTTCTGATATGTCGATTGCATTGCCTCGAAGCTTTTCTTCCGCCATATCGACGAGGCGTGTCGAGCCCAACATCTCTACCGGTTTACTTTGAGAAAAGCTACGTACGAGGTCATGAGTGTATTCACGCGTGATAGTCGCAGGGGTCGCGATTAACCCCAACGCTTTATTCGCCAGGTTCGAGGCCGGCTTGATAGCTGGCACCACGCCCACTACTGGAATGGTAAGGTTGGCTCTAAGTGTCGGTAAGACGATAGTGCTGGCAGTATTGCAAGCAATGACAACGATATCGATTTGATGCTGTGCAACTAGGCGTGTGATGATCGCTTCTACTCGACGGATCAGTGTGTCATGGTCAAGCTCACCGTACGGGTACGCTTCATTATCGAAAATATAGGTGTAATTGAGCTGTGGAAGCTTGGCGACTATCTCTTTATAGACAGATAGACCACCTACACCAGAATCGAAAATTAGAACGTTAGCTGTTTGTGACACTTGAAAAACCCACTTAACTCGATGTGGCAATCATACTCAGAACACGGGCTTTGGCAATATCTTCGCGGTGTAACGTTGATAAGAGAAGCGTTCTCCTTGTTCTATATCAGTAAGTTGTAATTCAATCGAACCTTTGAAGCTGGCAGTTTGCGTCACTAAGGTATGAAATTCACCATTTTCTCCACACGGGTCTACCGATTTTGGCAGGCTGTCGATGAATGCTTGATCATACCAACGACCGCAGTAGTCTTGAGTTAATGCGTTGCCATCCACGGTTACCACTAGCGTTTTGATAACACGTCGAATGATTTCTTGCGCTAACACTTGGCTATCTTGTCCCATTAACGGAAAAACACACTCCCAACCTGCAGGTTCGATGTAACTACGACGGTAGTCTGCGATACCGTTGCAAAACATATCGCCGAATGCAACAGCATCAATCTTCAAGCCACTTTGTTTGAGTGCCTTCACGATCGAAGATTGGTACACCTCGTTACTAGGAAAGACAGCAGGCAGCTCGATTTTGATGAGTGGAAGCCCAAGTAATTGCGCTTGAAGTTCCAAAACCTTAATCGGCGTCGCTTGAAATGGCACTTCATCTTTAACAAAGGTCGTGTAAAGCCCTACGACATGATACTCGTCGCTTTCTAATAGCCTTTCGAGGGTAAGTGTCGAGTCTTTGCCACTCGACCAACTAATAATGACGTTCTTTTTCATAGTCTTTAGAAAAGTAAAACCGCCCGAAGGCGGTTTTAGGTGATTAGAATTGGTAGTTTAATGTTGCTAGTAAATTGCGTTCAGCACCTATGTAGTCAAGAGTGCCGCTAGCTGCAGTTTGGTACTCTTCATCAAGAAGGTTGTTAACTCTTAGCCCTAGCTTTAGTTGCTCTGTTGCTCTAACACCTAAGCCTAAATCAACCGTTGTATAGGACGGCAAGTATTCACCATTCGATTCAGGTCGCTCACCTGTATGCAAAACAGTCAAAGAAGCATCAACTTTGTCTACACTGATTGTAGGGCTCCAACTGAACTTATGCTCCGGACGACGGATAAGATCTTCTTTGGTTTCCTCATCTACTGCATCCAACCACTCAGCACCCAGTTTGTGGTCAATAGGTCCTGTGGAGAAATCAACAGCTAGCTCGATACCTTTCATCTCAGCTTTATTGACATTCTGGGGCACCCACTGTCCAGAGCTGTTTGGTGCCCATGCAATCAAATTGTCGAACTTAGAACGGTACGCCACTAAACTCCAGTCAAACAAGTCATGGTACCCATACACACCGACTTCAGTTGAACGTGACTCTTCTGGATCCAAATCAGGATTTCCACTTTGAGGCCAGTACAAATCATTAAATGTCGGCGCATTAAATGCTGTTCCCGAAGAAGCAACTAACTGAAATTGGTCAAATAGAAAATACCCAACAGCAACATTCCATGTGTTGTAACCACCAAACACGCTGTCATCATCACGACGTACACTTGCTTCAGCGGTTAAGTCACCAAATTCACCTAATGCGGTTAGAAACGCTGCACGGTTATTTTTATCCGACTTATCATAATCCTGAGTATTAGTACCACCACGTTTTGCTTCTTCTTTGGAGTAATCAAGGCCTGCATTCAAAACAATATTATTAAGACCTGTGTAAGTATTCAGCCAAGTTACTGACTGGCGCTCTCCGGTTAGCGTCGACTTTGCTATTTTTCCTGCGGCATCACCATCTTCACTATGATCCTTGCTACTGCCGACTTGTAGTTCAGAAGCAAACTCATCTCGCCAGTATCGAACCTTACCAGTTAAGCTATAAAACTCACCGTCCGTTTGCTTGCTTGGCCCATCAACAACATATTGATCGGCATACTCAACTTCAGAGTCTCTACTATAACCCGCAAAAGCCAGGCTCCAATTTTCTGTTAGCTGATGTTCTAAGTTACCGAATACGGTTTGGCTATCATAACCATGGGTTTCATCTTTTGGTGCTCCATCATAAATACGATAGCCATCACTTTGTTCACGGTTAAATATAAACGAACCTTTGGTCGCTTCAGATAGTTGTCCACTCGACTTCCAGCCTTGTTGATTCTGACCTTGGTCACCATAACCTAATAACAACTCATGAGTATTCGCTGCGCCCGTTGTCGAAATACTGATCACACCTCCCATTGCATCAGAGCCGTATACTGCTGCTCGAGGGCCGCGAATAACTTCGATTTTCTCAATTGCAAAGGCAGGGATCAGACCAATAGAGGCCTCACCTGCGGTTGGAGAATTAATACGAACACCGTCAACAATAACTAACGTATGTTTGCTAGCAGTACCACGGATATAGATCCCCGTGACATTACCTTTACTGCCTTGAGAGTTGATAGTGACCCCAGGAAGTGTCTTTAGAAGGTCCAACGCTGTTGTTGCCTGACTAACTTCAATGTCTTCACGAGTAATAACACTGGTCGACGCTAGTACGGACTGCTGGCTTTGCTCAAAACGGTTAGCAGTTACCACAACAGTTTCATCAACAGAAACTTCTTGGGCTAAAGAATAGGTAGAAGGGAGCAGCGACGCCACGGCAATCGCTAAAATAGATCGGTTCATTTTGTTGTCCTAAATCGCGTAAATCCTACCGAGTTTGAAGCGAGAGCTTCCAGTGATTAATACTCGGTTGCTGGCAGGTATTCGGACTCAAGAGCTGTTAACCTACTAACCCGACTTCCCGCATTTTTCCGAAATGCAGTGTCAAATGGGCGTTTGTTCTCTTTTACCGCTGCGCGTCAGTTCCGGATTCACACCGGATTCCCTTTTCAGCCATCTATACTTCTAGATAGCACCAGCTTGTGGCAGATACTATTAAGCTATTGATAGTTTGTCTAGTTTAGATTGTTATAAGCTATCGTTTTTACAGCGAGTAACAGGGTGAATTCCATGCAAGACTGGACATCAGGCGGGGATTGAATAAAATCTGCGCTCTTAAATAAAACGCGCTACGCACAAGCAATAACCCAAAGGTAATAATCATGGCGACTCTTGATGTAAATCCACAACGCTACCAAGAACAACTGGCAGAGAAAGTCGAGCGTCTTAACGAGATGTTCACTCAGTACAATGTGCCAGAGTTGGAAGTGTTTGAATCTCCAGAGCAGCATTACCGTATGCGTGCAGAGTTTCGTGTTTGGCATGAAGGTGAAGACCTTTACTACATCATGTTTAATCAAGAAACGCGTGAAAAATACCGTGTAGACCAGTTTCCTGCGGCTAGCCGTTTAATCAACGATTTAATGCCACTGCTTGTCGATGCGATGAAAGATAATGAATCGCTGCGTCGCAAACTGTTCCAAGTCGATTTTCTGTCAACGCTGAGCGGTGAGATCTTAGTGTCGCTACTTTACCATCGTCAGTTGGATGAAGAGTGGACTGAAAACGCTAAAGCACTAAAGCAGCGCCTGAATGACGAAGGGTTTAACCTCAACATCATTGGCCGTGCGCGTAAGATGAAGATTGTTCTAGACCGTGACTATGTGATCGAAAAGCTCGATGTTCACGGCCAGTCATACATCTACCAACAAGTAGAAAACAGTTTCACTCAACCCAACGGCAAAGTGGCGGAAAAAATGCTGGAATGGGCGGTTGACTGCACTCAAGACAGCAAAGGCGACTTGCTAGAGCTTTACTGTGGTAACGGTAACTTCTCTTTGGCACTGGCACAAAACTTTGACCGCGTCCTCGCGACAGAACTGGCAAAGCCGTCAGTAGAGTCGGCGCAATATAATATTGCGGCGAACAAGATCGATAACGTACAGATCCTGCGTCTGTCCGCTGAAGAATTTACCCAAGCGATTGAAGGCAAGCGCGAGTTCCGCCGTCTAAAAGATGCGGGCGTAGATTTGAAGAGCTACAACTGCAATACGATTTTTGTCGATCCTCCACGCGCGGGTATGGATATCGATACGTGTAAAATGGTTCAAGGTTATGAGCGTATTCTTTACATCTCCTGTAACCCAGAGACACTAAAAGAGAACCTAGACGTACTGTGCGAAACTCATAACGTGACTCGCTTTGCGCTATTTGACCAGTTCCCGTACACCCACCACATGGAAGCAGGTGTAATGCTGGAACGCAAAGCGTAATCCATGCTTCGAATTGAATTGTTAAAGCGCTCGCAGTGAGCGCTTTTTTATTGCGTGGTGAAAACTGCCACTTCACATTCGTGGTTTCAGTTCCACCACGTTACCTTCGGGGTCTTCGATATAGGCGGAACGTCCAAAACCTTGTGCGCCGTAGCGCTCGGCAAATTCCGTTACTTCAATGTCGTACTGGTTTAAGTAATCCACCAACTCTTGTTCATCAAACGCCGCAATTTGTAGGCAAAAGTGGTCGAGATTACGCCCGTCTTGTTGTGGAGCTTTACCACCAAGTTGTCCTAACTCGCTATCGACCACCACCAAATCAATGATCGACTCACCCGCTCTTAACTGAGTTAAACCTAAATCTGGCAATGTTCTTTCAATCGGGCACCCGAGTACCCGCTGATAAAAATGCAGCATGGCGCTGAGGTCGGTCGTTCTCAATACTACGTGGTCAATCGACTGCACAACTATCATTTTTCCTCCTATCCATTACCCCACTCTGTCAACAGTATAGCCCGTGGCTGACTTTAGAAATCAGCAAGATTTGAGCAAATAATTGAGGCATTTCTTGATCTTAGCCTCTAAACCACAGCATTTCTTTCATTCATGGTGATTTCTGGTATCTTCATTTTAGCTTTCAAAACGGCCAACGTTAGCGTGAAATCTCCCTACCTTACGCACATTTGTTGTGCCTTGTGGTTGAGTCTTTAAGAGGTACTAATGGCAACAATCTCAGATGTATCGCGTATTGCAGGCGTCTCTAAGGCAACGGTTTCCCGAGTGATCAATGGCACTGGACCGGTTAAACAGAGTACCCGAAATTTAGTCGAATCGGTCATGAAAGATCTCAAATACAAACCAAGCTCGGTAGCCCAAGCACTTGCAACCAGAAGTGGCAATAGCATCGGTTTAGTTTTGTCTGACTTTACCGGTAGTTACTTTGGTATCTTGCTAAAGCAGGCCTCGGTTAGCTCAGAGAAAATGGGCAAACAGCTGTTGATTGCCGACGGACACAACTTAGCAGAGCAAGAACTGGCAGCGGTTCATTCTTTAGTAGAAAAACGTTGTGATGTGATTGTTTTGTACAGCCGCATGCTAACGTCGGAACAAGTGATTGCGCTCAATCGCTCTATCGATATCCCACTGATCAATGTCGGACGTCAATTGCCACCCGAAGCAGGCTATTCGATTGCCTTCGACCAACAGCACGCGATCTCTATGGCTGTAGAACATTTGGTTGAACAAGGCCACCAGCGCTTGCTGTATTTAGGCCCAGAAGCAACGACCCCAACCTCAACCTCGCGCAAAGACGGTTTTTATCGCACCGCAGAAAAGTATCCTGAATTAATCGGCAACATTGCCCACCAGCCATGCGCATTTGGCTTTATTGAGGGTTATGAAGCCACTCAAGAATTGATTGCCAAAGGACTCGACTGCAGCGCAATCGTCGCGGGGGCCGATGACATCGCTATCGGTTGTATCAAAGCCCTTACTGAACATGGAATTGCAGTACCACAACAAATCTCAGTCATCGGTATAGACAACGACCCATGCAGCCCATTTATCACGCCTTCGTTAACCACGGTAGATATTCCGATCCAATCAATGATGGAGAGAGCGATGGAAGTCGCACAGAGTCTTGCAGAGAGTCAAACCTCTCCAGCATCAGAAGTGATTCAAGGCCAACTGATCATCCGTCATTCCACACAAAGCATCGCTTAATACACCCCTCGCCACGATCCATTGTGGCGAGTGACTCCAATCCTATTTCGATCATTCATGCTTCTCTTTGCTGTGCAAATTTTCGACACACTTAACACGATTGTTTAAAAAACGCTCTCCTCATGTGACTTAACATGCATAAGTGAAACCGGTTACAGAAACCGGTTACATTTTTATCTATAGTCAATGTTGTCTGATTAACATTGAGAGAATAACCATGAGAATTTTTCTATGCTGTGCTGCTGGCATGTCGACAAGCATGTTGGTCAATAAAATGGAACACGCTGCAAAAGAGAAAGGCATCGAGTGTACGATCTCCGCTCACTCGGTTGCGGAGTTTGAAGAATGCATTGTACAAAGTGACGTATGCCTCGTCGCACCACAAGTGAAGTTTAAGTACGAAGAGTTTAAGCAACGTGCCAACGAACTCGGTAAAGGCTGTGGTCTGATCGACATGATGAGTTACGGCATGTTGAAAGGTGATGTAGTTCTCGACCAAGCGATTGAATTGTACCAATCTCACCTCGGTATGGAGGCATAACAAAATGGCTTTATTCGATAAGGTGTTGGGCTTCGTCGAAAACTACGTCGCCCCTTTTGCTGGTAAGATTTCTGCTCAGCGTCATGTCAACGCAATCAAAGATGGCTTTGTCTCTACCATGCCGTTTCTGATCGTCGGTTCTCTGTTGTTGGTGCTGGCGTTTCCACCCTCAGAAGGCAATGCGTTTTTTGATGGATGGCACGCGCTAATCAACATGATTGGCAAAGATAACATCATGGCCCCTTTCCAACTCAGTATGGGAATCTTCGCCCTTTACGCGGCGTTTGGTATCGGCTTTAGCCTTGCTGAGTCATACAAACTCAGAGCGATGAATACTGGCATGCTCTCGATGTTCGCTTTTCTCCTCGCGGTCGCACCTATGGCATCGACCGACATTGGCAGCGCGCTACCCGGCGCTTTCCTCGGCGGGACAGGCGCTTTCACCGCGATTCTATGTGGTTTGCTGGTTCCAGAAATGCAGCGTTTGCTGATCAAATACAATGTGCGCATCAAAATGCCTGAAGCAGTACCGCCTAAAATTTCTGCTTCATTTGATTTGCTGATCCCTATCGTTTTTGTTTCCGTCATCGTGATGACCATCAACGTGGTACTAGCGGGTTACGACCTACAAATCCCAAGCGCGATCATGATGCTTTTCCAACCTTTAGTTGTCGCGTCAGACAGTTTTATCGCCTGTCTTATCGCGGTGTTGATTGTGCAAATCCTCTGGTTTAGCGGCATTCATGGCGGCTCCGTTGTCGGAGGCATCATCGGTCCAATGCTGCTTATCAACCTAGGCATGAACCAAGACGCTTTGGCGGCAGGTGAGCCACTCCCTGCGATTTTCATCAACCCTGTGATGGACTTCTTTATCTTTGTTGGCGGCGCAGGCGGTACATGGGGCTTAGTGGTTCTGATGATGCGCTCAAAAGCAACCCAGTTGAAAACCATCGGTAAGATGTCGATCATTCCAGGCACGTTCAATATCAACGAGCCAGTTATCTTCGGTACGCCGATCGTCATGAACCCGATCTACTTTATTCCTTGGTTGCTCGCTCCAACCATCAACACATCTATAGTTTGGCTGGCATTCAAAACTGGCTTTGTCGCAAAAATCATCGCCATTCCCCCTTGGACAATGCCAGCCCCTATTGGCGCCATCATTGCAACCAACTCAGGAACTGCCGCACTCGTCGTGCTAAGCAGTGTCTGTATCAGTGCCATGGTGTTTTATCCGTTCCTCAAAGTGCATGAGAAACAACTACTCGCGGAAGAAAAAGCTCAAGCAACCGCCGAAAACCAAAGCAATAAAGGTAAAACCTTAGAACAAGGAGTCGCGTAATGACGTTCGAAATCAACTCAAGTGCCGACATCAGTGAAGAGTTTCTGATGACGTTACTCTGCCAGGTTGGCGAAGCTCGAGCCGCGTTTATGGATGCGATGCGAGCAGCACGACGCGGCGAGTTTGAGCAAGCCCAAGCTCTAATGAAAACTGGTGACGAAGCCCTAGTCGCCGTGCACAAGTCGCAAACCTCATTGATAGGCTTCGACCAAGGCGAAGGGAAAGTCACTATGACCCTTATCCTGACCCACATCCAAGACCACATCATGACTACCATGCTGTGCCGCGAGATGGCAGAAGAAATCAACGAGATTCATCAAAAATTACAGAAGGTACTCGACCGTGAAAAAGCGCATATTTGATTACACCTCGGAAGACTTTCGCCACGCGAATCGTCAGCAAATCGTTGACAGTATCCGCCTGTCTGAAGGTCGTACGCTGATGGTTGAAAATGTTGTTGCGATAACGCCACCGATTGACGTAGTGTCCGGAGCGGAGATTGCTGCAGCCTTTGGCGCCGATATGATCACACTCAACTGCTTAGATGTCATGTCACCTAAGATTCGTGTCTTATCGGAAGACCCTGAAGCGTCAATGTCGATTGCACAGGTCAAAGAGGCGACCGGACGCTTGATCGGCTGTAACCTCGAACCCGTTCCTGCCGATGTGCAACATATCGATATTGGACGCACCGTGACGACACAAACCGTCGAAAAAGCGATCGAGCTCGGTTTGGATTACGTCATGCTCACGGGCAACCCTGGCAACTGCGTGACCCAAGAAACGATACTCGACGCAATCTCTTTGGTACGCAGTGTTTCACAGGAGATCATTATCGTCGCAGGCAAGATGCACGCTGGCGGCGTTGGGAATGACTACAACTTATCGATCGTGCCTGCATTTGCAGAAGCCGGCGCTGACATCATGATGTTCCCTGCGCCGTACACAACTCCTGGCGTGGATCCCTTGCTCGCCAAAGAGATGATGGCCGCGGTGCACAGCAGTGGCATGTTAGGTATGTTGGCAATAGGGACGTCACAAGAAGGGGCGACCGAGTCCTACATTGAGCAAGTCGCGATAGCGTCCAAAGCTGCGGGGGCGGATATTGTTCACATTGGTGACGGTGGCTACAGTGGCATCGCGCCACCAGAAAACATTCTTCATCTCGGCATCACGCTACGTGGCCGCAGACATCAATATAAACGCATGGCAAATCGCAGATAAATAACCTCTCAACTTGGCTAGTTTGGGCGTACAACGGAAGTTGGCGCCCTTTTTTCGTTTTCTGCGAACCACATGACCTAAAAACAAAAAAGTCCGGCAATGTGCCGGACTTTTTAGATTCGATTCAAACGGATTACTCAGCTTTTGACTGACGCTCCATAAAACCAAGCTTTTTCGCCACCCAAAGCAGCAAACCTAGGGTAATAAAGATCGCCAGCATATTTGAGCCCGCACCAGGATGCTGAGCTTTGATGAAGGCTGAATGGCCAAATGCGCCAACAAAGAAGCACGCCAGACCCACTAGAGGGATATCCTCTGATACAGGTTTGCTTAAATACTCTTGATAAAGCGCTTGTACAGAAAGCACTAACGCAATAAGTGGAAAAATTGAGAAAGAAACTTCGCTCATAGTTAGCCACGACAGCATTGCGTCGCCACACATACCAGCTATTACAGCCAGAACTAATGTTTTTGTCTCAGAACCACGATCAACTTGGTTTGTTTCGTTCGACATTAATCTATCCCACCTTTTAATCGGTTACGTTCACGTTCTTTGCGATACCAATAAGCCCCTTTGGCTATCACTCGCAATTGCAATATTAGACGCTCGGCGAGTTCATCGCGTGCGCGTGTTTCTAAATCTAAGGCTTCTGCACCAGAGCTGAAGACCAGAGTGACAGAGGCTTCTGCTTGTATAAACGCTTCTTCACGTGTCATCCCTGTGCCGATCAAATACTCGGTCAATTCCGCTGCGAAGTGTTGAATCTCTCTCGCGACCGCGGCACGAAACTCGGCAGAAGTGCCAGAGCGTTCGCGGAGCAACAATCGAAATACGTTAGGACTACTTTCGATGAATTCCATAAAAGTTTCAACCGAAGTCCGAATCACACTGCCTTCTTTGACAATGCGCTGACGAGCCTGACGCATCAACTGACGAAGGAGTAAACCACCCTCATCAACCATGGTTAAGCCTAGTTCATCCATGTCTTTAAAGTGACGATAAAAGGATGTTGGCGCAATCCCGGCTTCACGAGCAACTTCTCGTAAACTCAGGTTAGAGAAGCTTCTATCTGCGCTCAATTGGCTAAATGCAGCGTCAATCAAAGAGCGACGTGTCTTCTCTTTCTGCTGTGCACGGATTCCCATGGGTTTCATATCAACGGTTCTACTTCTTGTCTCGATAGACACTAATATACAACGATTGTCTTAGGTAAATAACCTAAAAATCTCCGACTGTGACTACCGAGAAGCAATTAAACTTAGTTAGTAGCAATTTTCAATCTTTTCGCCCTTAATTAGAGACACACAGCATACCCTTCATTGCATTTAGACGATTCTACGTGATCCGCTCGACTCTCTAGTGTGGTTTCCATTTACCGTCCTCTCGAATCAGTTAAAATCTCGCTAAAGCAATGTTAAGACTATATAACAAGGATAGAACTATGGCGGAGAGTAACCACTTTGATGTAATCGTTATTGGTAGTGGTCCCGGAGGTGAAGGGGCTGCAATGGGATTAACCAAAGCCGGTCTAAACGTCGCCATTGTGGAAAAAGAAAGTAGTGTCGGTGGTGGTTGTACTCACTGGGGAACCATTCCATCCAAATCACTACGTCACGCGGTGAGCCGCATTATCGAGTTCAACAGCAACCCGCTTTTCTGCAATAACAACACCAGCATCCATTCCACCTTCTCAAACATCCTCGGGCACGCGAAAACGGTCATCGATAAACAGACTCGTCTGCGCCAGGGATTCTACGACCGTAACCACTGCAGCATGATTTTCGGTATTGCACGCTTTACCGATAAGTACACTATTGCGGTGACGCAAAGCGACGGCACGGAAGAGTTGTACAGCGCTGACCGTTTCGTCATCGCAACGGGCTCACGCCCTTACCAACCACGTGATGTTGATTTCCTTCACGAACGTATCTACGACAGTGATTCGATCCTTAACCTCAAGCACGACCCTCGCCACATCATCATTTACGGTGCCGGTGTGATCGGCTGTGAGTACGCGTCTATCTTCCGCGGCTTAGGGGTGAAAACAGACTTAATCAATACTCGTGACCGTCTGCTGTCTTTCTTAGATAACGAGGTATCTGACGCGCTTTCTTACCACTTCTGGAACAGTGGCGTGGTGATTCGCAACGATGAAACCTACGAAAAGATTGAAGGTACTGATGATGGCGTTATCGTCCACCTACAATCGGGCAAGAAAATGAAAGCGGATTGCTTGCTGTATGCCAACGGTCGTACTGGTAACACAGACAGACTCAACTTATCAGCGGTAGGTTTAGAAAGTGACTCTCGCGGCCAACTGAAAGTAGACGGCAACTACCAGACAGAAGTTGAACACGTCTACGCTGTTGGTGACGTGATTGGTTACCCGAGCCTTGCAAGCGCGGCGTATGACCAAGGCCGTTTTGTTGCTCAGGCAATCACCAAAGGTCAGGCCGATGGTCACTTAATCGAAGACATCCCAACTGGCATCTACACCATTCCGGAAATTAGCTCTGTTGGTAAGACCGAGCAAGAGCTGACTGCAGCCAAAGTACCGTATGAAGTCGGACGCTCGTCGTTCAAACACTTGGCACGTGCGCAGATTGCAGGCAAAGATATCGGCAGTTTGAAGATTCTGTTCCACCGCGAGACCAAAGAGATCCTCGGTATTCACTGTTTTGGTGAGCGTGCCGCAGAAATCATCCACATCGGTCAGGCGATTATGGAACAAAAAGGCGAAGCAAATACGATTGAATACTTCGTCAATACCACGTTTAACTACCCAACCATGGCTGAAGCGTATCGCGTCGCCGCGTTGAATGGTTTAAACCGTTTGTTCTGATCAGCAAGCCAATAAAAAACCGCAGCCTAATCGCTGCGGTTTTTTGTTTCTTTCAACGTTATTTATTCAAATGCTTGGCGTGGAACGCTAAGTGCTCGTCAATAAAGCTCGAAATAAAGAAGTAGCTATGATCATAACCTGGTTGCATTCTCAGCTTCACGTCCGAGCCGTGCACTTGCGCCGCTGCGAGTAACGATTCGGGCTTCAGTTGCTCGACTAGGAATCCATCAGCGTCACCTTGGTCGACCAAAATCGGCAAGTCAGCTTTGGCATGCTTGAGTAACTCACTCGCGTCGTATTGCTGCCACGTCGTGAAGTCATTGCCCAAATAAGCATTAAACGCTTTTTGTCCCCAAGGGCACTGCATTGGGTTACAAATTGGGCTGAACGCTGAGATTGAGCGATACGCCGCTGAGTTTTTCAGACCTATGGTCAATGCGCCATGTCCACCCATGCTGTGACCAGACACCGATTTGTGCTCTGAAACCGGAAAGTTCGCTTCGATCAGTGCCGGTAATTCCTGCGTTACATAGTCGTACATATGGTAGTGACGCGACCAAGGCTGCTGCGTCGCATTGAGATAAAAGCCTGCGCCCTGACCTAAATCGTAGCCTTCATCATCGGCCACATCGTCGCCACGAGGGCTGGTATCTGGTGCAACAATCGCGATACCCAATTCTGCAGCCTTGCGAAATGCCCCCGCTTTCTGCATGAAGTTTTCATCGGTGCAGGTTAGCCCTGACAGCCAATACAGCACTGGTACAGGGTTTGACTTGGTTGCATTCGGCGGTAAAAAAATCGCAAAACGCATTGAGCAGTTGAGTACCGCAGAGTCGTGAGTATATTGCTTATGCCAACCACCAAAGACTTTGGCTTGGCTAACGTTTTCAATCGTCATGGTTTGTCCTCAAAGAAAAGTATCAAAGCAAGCTTTGGCTCCCATCACGAGAGCCAAAACGAATTACTTATCCATGTGAACAACAGAGCGGATACTCTTACCTTCGTGCATCAGGTCAAACGCTTTGTTAACGTCTTCTAAGCCCATGGTGTGAGTAATGAATTCTTGTAGGCCAAACTCGCCCGCCATGTAGCGATTCACAATCTCTGGCAACTCAGAACGACCTTTTACGCCACCGAATGCGCTGCCACGCCACACTCGACCCGTCACTAACTGGAATGGGCGTGTTGAGATCTCTTGGCCCGCACCGGCAACACCGATGATGACTGACTCACCCCAACCTTTGTGACAACATTCCAGCGCCTGACGCATCACGTTAACGTTACCGATACACTCGAACGAGTAATCCACACCGCCGTCGGTCATTTCAACGATCACTTCTTGGATTGGCTTGTCGAAGGTCTGTGGATTGATCACGTCAGTCGCACCAAGTTGTTTCGCTAGATCGAACTTGCTTTCGTTGATATCAATACCAATGATGCGGCTCGCGCCAGCCATGCGTGCACCGATGATCGCCGACAGACCAATACCACCTAGGCCGAAGATCGCCACTGTCGCGCCCTCTTCTACTTTAGCGGTGTTCAGTACTGCGCCCATACCGGTAGTGACACCACAGCCCAGTAGACACACTTCTTCCAGAGGCGCTTCTTTGTTGACTTTCGCCAGTGAGATTTCAGGCAAAACCGTGTACTCAGAGAAAGTCGAACAGCCCATGTAGTGATAAATCGTTTCGCCGTTGATAGAGAAACGGCTAGTCCCGTCTGGCATTAGACCTTTACCTTGGGTTTCACGTACCGCCTGACACAGATTGGTTTTACCTGACTTACAGAATTTACACTCACCACATTCAGCGGTGTAAAGCGGGATCACGTGGTCACCTACTTCTACACTGGTCACGCCCTCACCAACCATCTCAACGATGCCGCCGCCTTCATGGCCAAGGATCGCCGGGAAGATGCCTTCTGGATCGTCACCTGACAGAGTGAATGCATCAGTGTGGCAAACACCCGTCGCGACGATGCGAACTAACACTTCGCCTTTCTTTGGCAGTTCGACATCCACTTCTTCCATTTTCAATGGTTCGCCAGCCGCCCATGCAACCGCCGCTTTAGACTTAATCGACTTTTGACCTGGTTTAATATCAAGTGCCATTGGATTTTCCTTTTCAAACGTAGGGTTAGATATGACGCACGCTTTTGTCCACGCCTTATCTAAGTTGGTATAAGCGTAGCTGACGATCAATCTCATCGCTGCGTCGTTTTGTTGTTATTCATTTTAGGCACTTTCATATCGATGATAATCCCATCAAACTGAAAATGATTTTTACATATGCGTAATAATGAAAAACCGAGCGGTCTTCCAGCTCGGTTTTAAATGAGGATAAAGGTGAGAAATCGCTCGACTACGCGAGGAACGTTCCGCGGCGCCATTGATACTGCAACATCACGGCCAGAGTTATCCCTCTCATCGCCATAAAGCTCAGCATCGCCATCCACAGTGCGTGATTGCCCAGCCCTTCAGCAAGATAAAACACCGCGAAGAAGCTACAGGTAGAAAAGAACATACCATTGCGCATCTCGGGGCCTTTTGTCGCACCGATAAAAATCCCATCTAGCAAGAAGCACCACATAGAAACCAGCGGCATCGCCACTAGCCAAGGCAGGTATACCAGCGCCAACGAATGTACTGACGGAATATCGGTGATCAATCCGATCAGCGGCGATCCAAACAGCGCAAACAACAGCGTCAATATCGAGCAAATAATCAAACTCCAGAAAAACGTCCCCACGAGTGATTGGCTTAACTGTTGTCTGTCTTTAGCACCGATCGCTTTACCTACCATGGCTTCCATCGCGTAAGCAAAACCGTCCATGGCGTACGAAATCATCATCAGGAAACTCATCAGCACCGCATTGGCCGCGACGATTTCATCGCCAAAGCTCGCGCCTTGAAAGGTCATAAAGGTAAAAGCGGCTTGCAGGCAAAGTGAGCGCAGGAAGATATCCCGATTGAGTTTGACGAAGCGACTCAAGCCATGGCCGGTAGCTTTGAGAAGCTCAAGAGGCGAAGGAAGCTGGCTTTGAGCCCAAGTACGGCACACACACCAAAGGCCAAAGCTCATCCCAGTGTAGTCAGCAATCACAGACGCCAATGCCGCCCCTTCTACTTTCCAGCCTAAACCGATAACAAACAGAATATCGAGCACAATATTGGTCACGTTGGCGATGATCACCATCCACATCGGGGCTTTGGCATTTTGTGTCCCGAGCAACCATCCGAGCAAAACAAAGTTGATCAGTGCTGCTGGTGCGCTCCAGACCCGAATCGCAAAATATTGCTCACCGAAATTTTTCACTTCTTCACTGGCGTCGCTAAAGCTGAAGACCCAGTTGGCGACAAACGGATGAAGCAACAGAAACAGCGCTGCAAATCCGAGCGCCATTGTCATGCCCTGAGTCAATACCAACCCCAGTTGACGTTTGTCATCCGAGCCGTACGATTGCGCCGCCAATCCGGTGGTCGCCATACGCAGGAAACCCAACAACCAGAAAGAGACGCTTATCATGGTGCTACCAAGCGCCACACCGCCTAAGTACCAAGCGTGTTCAAGATGGCCGATCACCGCAGCATCCACTAAGCCTAATAGCGGTACAGTAATATTGGACAGCACCATAGGGATGGCGAGCAGAAGAACTCGCTTATGCAGTGCTTTATCGGAAAGAGTTTGAATTATTTGCACGTGACCACTCGCTTAAATTGCAAGCGGTCAGTGTACCGAGATCACCAGCGAAGCTGAACTACTACTGGCGTTAATCTTTGTCTCATCGGGTGGATCTTGGTTATCCAGCGCTGCCAAAGTTTCCAGCGACCACATTCTCGGTCGAGAGGCGAATAGGTTTTTACCCACCTTGCCCAAGGTAAGTAACCCAGCACCGCTTCTCTTGGTGCCTGATAACCGTGAGCATACTGAGCTGAACCCATTTTTTGTCCTAGCTTGGAGCTAGACAGGTCACCCGCAAGAACAATGCAGGCTCTGGCACTCTCAAAATGGCAACCTAACGCTTGGATAAATTTCGCGACTTGTCTTTCATTGCAGTCGAGCAACGCTAGCTCGCAAACAATCATCACGGGTGACTTGTCTGGAATCGGTAACGCATTCAACCAATCGAGTTCATTCACGCTGCCACACATATGGTGATAGCGTTCACTGCGATGGAAGAGTTTTTGACGCCACAATAAGTTCTCCGTGACATCCAACTCCAGCCAGTTGCAACGGCCATTATCCACGCGATAAAAACGCGTATCCAGTCCCGCTCCGACGTTAATGATCCAACCATCTGGATTGCGGCGAATAAACTGGGAAACTTGTTGGTCACAAAGCTGAGTTAAGGTGACGTGTAGGAGTTGCTTTTGATTGATGTCGCCCGCAAGGCATTCTGGGGCAAGCTGACAGCGTTGGCAGGCATACGCCGCGATTGGGTCATAAACCAAACCGTTATCAACGAGACTTTCTCGGCTACGAAGCCATAAAGGCTGCAATAGATTTGCAGGGATTTGATAGCGATGTTGAGCAATTTTGTGGCTAGCGACCATTATCATCTTCCTTTCATAGCGACAAAGAAGATGATAATGAATATCAATTACAACATCAAGATAAATGAGAATTTATCTCATGTGAAGAATTACATCCAATCGGTGTTGCGAATGATACCGACCGCAAGGCCTTCGATAGTCAGGTGCTGGCAAGTCAAGTCGACTTTGATTGGCTCAAACTCTTCGTTTTCTGCGTGAAGCAGGACGGTTGAGCCTTTACGCTCTAAACGTTTCACCGTGACGTCATCGTCAACGCGTGCAACAACCACTTGGCCATCACGTACGTCTTGAGTCTTATGCACTGCCAACAAATCACCGTCCATAATACCGATGTCTTTCATACTCTCGCCGTTTACGCGCAGCAGAAAATCAGCCTGAGGTTTAAACATACCAGGGTCAACTTGGTAATGAGTTTCAACATGCTCTTGCGCAAGGATAGGTTCACCTGCCGCGACTTGACCGATCAGCGGTAGACCTTCATCATTTGCTGCGTCTTCGAGCAAAATACGAATACCGCGCGATGCCCCCGGAATAATTTCAATCGCTTGTTTACGAGCAAGGGCTTTTAAATGTTCTTCAGCTGCGTTAGCAGAGCGGAAACCCAGTTCACGTGCGATCTCAGCGCGTGTTGGTGGCATCCCTGTGTCATCAATTTTACTTTTGATCAGATCAAATACTTGTTGCTGGCGTGGCGTTAACGGCTTCATAAGTCACCTGTCTTTTTATACAGTTAACTGTGAGTATATCCAGTAATCTGCAAAATGAAAAGACAATTGCTTATTTTTTGATTCGCCACCAATTTTTACCCAAGAAACAGTATTTCCAGCCAGACGTATCCGGTCACAAACATGGTAACCATGACCGCAGCGGAACCTAAATCTTTTGCTCTACCAGAGAGCTCGTGTTGCTCGCTACTGATACGGTCAATCGCAGCTTCGACGGCGCTATTGAGCAACTCCACCACCAAAACGAGCAGCACACTGGCGATCAGCAGGATGCGTTCAACCTGCGTCACGTCGAGAAAGCACGCCAGCGGAATCATGATCGTGGCCAACAGCAATTCTTCTTTAAATGCGGGCTCTGTTTGAAATGCGGCCTTCAAACCCTGACATGAATAGCGAATCGCGTTTCTTAGACGTTTAAAGCCATACAGTGATTTTCGTGACACTAGGATCTCTTTTTACGTTGATGATATGGATCAAATCCGACGACATTGATGCATTCATGTTCAATTATAAGTAAAAGGTTCGACCAGTTTCTGATATCCTTGCAACCCTAAAAATATCGGCTTGATGTGCGCGACTCTAAATGTGAGTAAACGCGACATGAATAAGCTATTTACTATTTTGAGGCTCAGAAGCTTTATGTCTTCCGGACAATCATTTTCTAGTTCATTACTAAAACTGCCACTCTCAGTGCTGGTAAAAGGAACCGCGATTCCTGCCAACCCGATTGACGACCTTAGTATTGATATCAATAAGCCCATTTTTTACGCACTGCCATACCGTTCTAACGTTGATTTAGTAACGCTGCAAAAGCAGGTTGTAGGCTTAGGTCTGCCTGACCCTTTTGAACCTGTTGAAATTAATGGTAAATCTTTTAAGCGTTTTGTCTTCACCACTTCACGCGAAACTGTGATGCGTAACGACCAAGACGTGCCAAGTGAATCTATTGCTCAGTTTTCTGAACTATTAGAGCTGCATAAATACGACTCTGAGTTGGACGTGCAAGTCATACCGACTACGGTATTGTGGGGACGCAAACCAGGTAAGGAGCACCAGAACAAGCCTTACTTGCAATCTCTCAACGGTCCGCAAAAAGCGAAAGCCGTTCTGTTATCAGGTCGTGACTGCTTAGTACGTATAAGCCCGGTAGTTTCGCTACGTTACATGGCGGACTCTCACGGCACCGACGCATCCATCGCTCATAAGCTGGCGCGCGTGGCTCGTATTCACTTCTCTCGTCAGAAGTTAGCGGCTTCAGGCCCGAACTTGCCGAGTCGTCAGGCGCTGTTCAAACGTCTGATGAAGTCTAAAGCGATCGAAAAAGTCATCGAAGATGAAGCGAAAGCGAAAAACATCTCGATTGAAAAAGCGCGCAAAGAAGCCCATGACATCATGGATGAAATTGCAGCTGACTTCTCTTACTCGCTAGTCAGAAGCGGCGACCGTGTGTTGGGTTGGCTGTGGAACCGAATCTATCAAGGTCTCAACATCAACAACGCGTCTACGGTACGTAAACTGGCGCAAGATGGTCACGAGATTGTGTACGTGCCGTGTCACCGCAGCCATATGGACTACTTGCTGCTTTCCTATGTGCTTTACCACGAAGGAATGGTGCCACCGCATATCGCCGCGGGGATCAACCTCAACTTCTTCCCTGCGGGACCAATTTTCCGTCGTGGTGGTGCGTTCTTTATCCGCCGTAGCTTTAAGGGTAACAAGCTTTACTCGACGATTTTCCGCGAGTACCTGGCGGAGCTGTTTGCCAAAGGCTACTCGGTTGAGTACTTCAGTGAAGGCGGCCGCTCTCGTACAGGTCGTCTACTACAGGCGAAGACCGGTATGCTGGCAATGACTATCCAAGCGATGTTGCGTGGTCTGAATCGTCCAGTGACCTTGGTGCCTGTTTACATCGGTTACGAGCACGTAATGGAAGTGGGTACTTACGCCAAAGAGCTACGCGGAAAGCGCAAAGAGAAAGAGAATGCTGGCCTAGTACTGCGCACAATTCGTAAACTGCGTAACTTCGGCCAAGGCTACGTAAACTTTGGTGAACCCATTCCGCTTAACCAATACCTCAACGAAAACGCGCCTGAGTGGACCAAAGATATCGACCCGATGGGTAGCAGCAAACCACAATGGCTCAACCCAGTGGTCAATAACCTAGCGACCAAGATGATGACGCACATCAACGACGCGGCAGCTGCAAACGCACTGACACTATGTGCGACTGCATTGCTGGCATCTCGCCAACGTGCGTTATCTCGCGATAGCCTGGTTAAGCAAATCGACTGCTACCTTGCACTGCTGCGTAACGTTCCGTACTCATCAACCTACACGGTACCGGAAGAAGACGCAGAAGCGCTGGTCAAACACGCGGAGTCATTGGATAAATTTGTGATCGAATCTGACAGCATGGGCGAGATTGTCTCACTTGACCGTAACCAGTCGATTTTGATGACGTACTACCGCAACAACATTATCCATCTGCTGGCGTTACCTTCGTTGATCGCTCAGATGCTCGTTCGCCATCAGCAATTGCCTCTAGCGCAAATCAAGCACAACGTGGCGCTAGTGTATCCGTTCTTAAAGCAAGAGCTGTTCTTGAGTATCGACGAAAGCAAGCTTGATGAGTTAACGGAATCGTATATCGAAGAACTTGCTCATCAAGGCATCGTCACAATCGACAGCGAAGAAAATGTCGCGATCAATCAATCCAATACTCAGGTACTGGTATTACTTGGTCGCACCATTACTGAAACTTTGCAACGTTACTCAATCGCCTTGAACCTGTTGGTAGCGAAGCCTGAGTTAGGCAAGTCGGACCTTGAACAAAAGAGTCAAGACATTGCCCAGCGCTTGGGTCGCCTGCACGGTATCAACGCACCTGAGTTCTTTGATAAAGGCGTGTTCTCAGCGATGTTTACCACGCTGAAACAACAAGCCTACTTAGATTCAGACGGCAACTGCGATACGCATAAGAGCAAAGCTCTGGCGGAGCTGCTCTACTCGATGCTCTACCCTGAAGTACTGCTGACAATTAAAGAAAGTATCTATCAGGCCACTGAGCTCGAAAGTAAATAAACAAAAAAGGGCATCCAGTGGATGCCCTTTTCGTTGGCTTCTATTTAAAGGAACGCGACCAATAGCCCTATTGCTATAATCATTCCAACGTAGTTGTTGTTGAGAAACGCTCTAAAACACAAGTCCCGTTCACGATGGCGAATCAGGTGTTGCTGAAATACAAACAGCGCGCCCGCCACCAGTAAGCTCCAGTAATAACTCGCGCCGAGTTGATACCAAATACCTAAATAAATCAGCATTGCCAGCGTGATCAATTGCAGCACACCGATGATCATCTTATCCAAGCGGCCGAACAGAATCGCGGTCGATTTAATCCCAATTTTAAGGTCATCATCGCGGTCAACCATCGCGTATTGCGTGTCGTAGGCAATGGTCCAAATCGCGTTGATGACAAACACAAACCACACCATCATCGGCAGTTCATTGGCTTGTGCCGCCCATGCCATTGGAATCGACCAACTGAAGGCCAAACCCAAAAACAGTTGCGGCAGATGGGTAAAACGCTTCATAAATGGGTAGATAAACGCAAGCACAATACCAGCAAAAGAGAGCTTGATCGTCAGTGGATTCATCGTCAGTACTAACAAAAATGACGCGATCCCCAAGACGAGAAACAAGGTGATCGCCTCTTTGGCACTCACGCGACCAGAAGGCAACGGACGTTGATGAGTGCGCTTAACGTGACCGTCCACCTTACGGTCCGCAAAATCGTTGATCACACATCCCGCCGCACGCATGAATATAACACCAAGAATAAACACCACCAGCACCTTGAGGTCTGGCAAGCCTTCCGCCGCTAAGATTAACGCCCAAAAAGTTGGCCACAACAAAAGCAAAGTGCCAATGGGCTTATCCATACGCATCAATTGCCAAAAAGCGCGAGCTTTATCAGCAGTCATTCATGTTCTCCTTGGTATACATAGGTGCGGTCGGTAAAAACAGTTCTGCCACCAGCATTGGCTTGTGGTTCATCCACAGCCTAGAACGACGCGCCAACATCTTTCCTTGTGGGGTTTCCGCCCAGCCTACCTGCAGTGCATCTCGCTTCACGTTCTCGGCGCTAAATACGGTTAATCCCAGTGGGATATCGCCCTGCTGCGACAAATCATATTGCTGATCTTGCATCGAAGATTGTGGAATAAGGGTGCGGCCTAATACCCAAGCTTCTCCGTCGCCTTTTAACACTACTTTTCGTAGCAGACACGATTCATTCGCCAATAACGCCACCTCTTGAGGGTTAAGCTTCTCGGCACGAACAATTTTATTGTGTAAAAGGTCGACCGTTAACTGCTGGCAATACGAGTTAAGCAGGCGTGATAACGACCCTTGTTCTTTTACCCATCGTTCAGCGTTCGGACTCGGAAAATTAAACTCTGCTGGATTTTGCCAATCCACTTGGCGCAGCGCAGATAAATAAAGCGCAATCGATTGATTCATACTAGTATTCAATAAGTCGCCTTATCGTCGTACAATAAAGCTTCGATTTGAAGTGTTAACCACCCCATCGAGTACTTAACGCATTTTTATTACAAATAGATGCTCTATTGTAACAAGACTCTGGCGATTCGAGTATCGTGATTGGAAGAAAGAAAAGTTATAAATATGATTAAACGTTACCTAGCCCAAATATTTGTCGTTTGGGCAATGTTGATTAGCCTTCCAGCGATGGCCGAGGAAGAGCAAGAGCCCAAGCTAGCTTACTTCACGCTTGAACCCGATTTAACCACTAACTTTTACACCAAAGGCAAGAAGCTCGGTTACATCCAAGTCCGTATTGATGTGATGGTGGCCAGCGAAGCCGACTTAGCCGTGATTGAACTGCACCAACCATTGATTCGTGATGCGGTGATTGAACTGCTGGGTCAGCAAAGCGAAGACACGATTACGTCACTCGCTGGGCGCGAAGATTTGCGCAAGACATTGGTTGAGTCACTGAACGCGACGTTACTGCCTGAAACGGGTAAAACCATCATCGCGGATTTACTCTTCACTAAGTATCTATACCAGTAACGTGCAGCAGTAATGTACAGCACGAATAAAAACAGCGGCTTGAGCCGCTGTTTTTTTTATCTGTGTTTCGCTTTACTGGCGTCGAGTAATCCCATCACAACACCCGACAGTAAACCGACCAAATGCGCGGTATTGGCAATTGCCATAAACGGTTGAAGAAAGCCAAGTACCAACCATACCAACATAAAACCGATGATAGGCTTTGGTATACTCAAACCGATCTGCGGCGCTTTGTAACCAAGCATCCATAGATAACCAACCAGCGCGTAAACCACGCCAGACAAGCCACCAAAATTAGCACCCTCTACCCAGAACTGTCCGGCACCAGAAAGCGCGGCTGACACCACAAACAACTGCACCAGCTTGCCAGTACCTAAACGTTGCTCGATATCTCCACCCAGTTGCCACCACCACAATAAGTTAAACGCGATGTGCATAACGGAGAAATGCAGCACAGCATGGCTGACCCAACGCCATAACTGCCATTCTTGGCTGGCAAATGCTGGGAAGTGAAGCAAGTTAAACACCGCATCACCGGCGCCGATTTGCAGCAAGATAAAGATCACTGCACACACAGCCATGACCGCCAATGTGAACACGCCCGCTTTGGCTTTCACCATCGCCAGCATACTCGGTGAACGATAGCTAAATTGACTAGTGCGCGTATCGGCCATATCCCAAGATGCAGCCTGATATTTCGTCGCGGTTGGGTTGGCCAAAAAGTGCTTGAGCTCGGCCTCTACTTCGACCTGGTGTTGCTCATCACTGAGCCATAAAGCAAACTGACCACCACCCTCTGGCATCATTTGAATATCAATATGACGCGACGCCATGTAATCGATAAATGCTTGCGCCATTCTCGGGTTCGCTAACGTGATCAGTCTTACCATAAAAATTACCTAAGGAGTGTTGGATTCAATCGGCAACTCAGCTCGCTGCCAAGCTTCAAAGCCACCATCCACACTATACACCTGCTCAAAGCCTTGGTTAACCAAATATTGAGCTGCACCTTGGCTGCTGATGCCGTGATAACACATCACCAAAACAGGCTGTTCGAATTCCACGTCGTTCATAAAGCTCACAATCGAATCATTGGTTAAGTGAAACGCCGACTTCGGGTGCGCAACGGCAAAAGATTGTGGGTCACGGATATCAACCAAACGCGCTTCGCCTTGTTCTAATAGGGCTTGTGCCGCGGTGACATCGATGTGTTGAAACTGGTCCATTTACTGTCTCTCTAGTACTTCATTATTTTGCTGGCATTGTAACCTATCCAATGCTCACAAAGTACACGGGGTTAATAAGGTTATCCACCAGCGTTTGAATTTTCACCATCTGTGGATAATTTTGTGGATAGCGTTGATAAAGTGGTTGTAGAAAATTAGATCTACTATATGTAGTGATGATCCTTATTTTTTTGTGTGTAATAGAAAAACTATCCCCACCGAAAAAGCACTGCTGATGCCTTTATTCACCCTGCTTTCTGACATATAGCGAATAAATTCCTCACAGAGTTACCCACAGGCAGGCGTACAAAAAACGATCCCACAAAGTCATCACAAACGTCTTTATCCGATCACAAACAAAAAAGCCGAGATCAAATGATCTCGGCTTTTTTAAATTTGATTTGGCGAAAGGTTTAGAAGTCGCCTACCGCTGTTTTCAGTTTCTTCATCGCGTTCTTTTCTAGCTGACGAATACGCTCTGCAGAAACACCGTACATTTCAGCCAACTCTTGTAGCGTCGCTTTGGTATCGTCTAACCAGCGAGAGCGAACGATATGTTGGCTACGGTCATCTAAGCTAGCCAGTGCTAGGCTCAGGCGATTATTAGTGTGCGCTTCCCAGTTCGCCGCTTCTACGCTCTCAGCGAGGTCAGAAGACTTGTCTTCCAAGTACAACATTGGCGCGGTGTATGAAGTACCAGTGTCATCGTCATCGGTTGGCATCTCGAATGTTGCATCTTGTGCTGCAAGACGAGATTCCATTTCACGCACTTCAGAAGGCTCTACACCCAGTTCTTTGGCAACGGTTTCGATTTCACCGTTGTTGAACCAGCCTAGACGCTTCTTCGACTTACGTAGATTAAAGAACAATTTACGCTGGGCTTTGGTGGTCGCAATTTTAACGATTCGCCAGTTACGCAATACGTACTCGTGAATCTCTGCTTTAATCCAGTGCACAGCAAATGACACAAGACGAACACCAACTTCTGGGTTGAAGCGTTTTACCGCTTTCATCAGACCGATGTTACCTTCTTGAACTAGGTCTGCCATTGGCAGGCCATAACCAGAATAACCACGTGCAACATGCACGACAAATCTCAGGTGCGAAAGGATCAGACCTTTTGCCGCCTCAATTTCACCGTCATAATGCAATCGTTCGGCGAGTTCACGCTCCTCATCAGCGGTCAGCATTGGATAGCTGTTCACTGTGCGGATATAGCTGTCTAGGCTATCTTGTGTAACTACTGCCATTGGATACGCTTGGTTAGCCATTCAATTCCTCATCAATCTCTGATCTGGAGTATTTTTAACCCATCAATCTTGAACCTAAAATGAACACGATTCAAGCAGGGAAAGTAATTATGCATAAACAAACTGTTTACACAAGTGAGAAGTATACGGTAGCGTCTACTTTTTTCAATAGTATGACAAGCCCAAATTAAACTGGTTCAATTTCTTTTAAATGGCGTTGTGCAGAGACTCGCGCCGCTAGGCAACCTAAGAAAGTACCGAGCATCAGCAGCAGCAAGCTTTCGTCCCAACTCAAACCAATCAATCGGAAGCGACTATCATAAAGCAATGCCAGCTTCTCAACACTGTGGTTAAGTAGAATTGTGATAACCGCTGTAACAATCCACGCAAACAGTGCACCCAACAGACCAAACCACATTCCCGAGTATAGATACGGACGCAAAATATAGCTGTCGGTGGCACCAATTAGCTTCATGGTTTGGATCTCGTCTTTGTTTGCCAAGACGTTAAAGCGCAAGGTGTTGCCGACAATCAAAAAGACCGAACCTAGCATCAAAATCGATAACGTCACCACGATACCGCCGACAAGGTTTTTGATTGCATCGAGTCGCGTCAGCCAGTCTTCGTCTAAGCGCACATCGGTAATGTCCTGCTCTGCACGTACTTTTGTTGCAAGCTGTTTTATCGCCTGATTGTCTTCTGTGCTCGGGGTAATAATCAGCACCCCAGGCAGAGCGTAGTCATCGAGTAAAGAGATCGCGCGGTCAAAGCCAGAATATTGGCTTAGGTCATCCAAACCTTGCTGCGGCGAAATGTATTCAACTTTCGCGACTTCCGGCAAACTCTCCAGTTCATCTTTGATCACCATGATGCGCGCTTCAGGCGTTTGCTCAGCAATATAACCACTGACTTGCGAAGGGCTAGTCACGTGCTCAGAGGCAACCGAAAGGTTTTTACCCAGCAGATATAACGCCGCAGGCATCGCCAACGCCATTGAAATCACAGCCAAGGTTAAGATGTTGCCAAGCGGGCGTACCATCAAAGCTTGTAACGAGGCTTTCGCCTGCTTGTAGTGTACTTTTAGGTAGCTATCTCGCTTCACTCGCGTAGCAGCACGCTTGGGTGCGGCTTTGGTTTGGCGCTTACGCACATTAACGACCATAGTCTTCTACCTCACTCAAAAAGCCTTGGTTAAGCTCAAAATGGCGATACTGTGGGCGAGTGTTCACTAACTCGATGTCGTGCGTGGCTAAAAGGATCGTCACGCCAGCTCGGTTAAATTCTTCAAACAGATTCAACGCACGCGTCGATAGCTCTGGGTCAAGGTTACCGGTCGGTTCATCGGCTAAAAGCAAAGTTGGACGGTTCACCACCGCACGAGCGATACCGACACGCTGCTGCTCACCACCGGAAAGCTGGCTCGGCAGACATTTGGCTTTATCAAGCAAGCCAGTTTTATCTAATGCCGCGCTAACACGACGTTTGATTTCGTTTTCAGGCACCGACTCAATACGCATCGGCAATGCAACGTTGTCGTACACCGAGCGGTCCATCAACAAACGGTGATCCTGAAACACAATACCGATATTGCGGCGCAAAAACGGAATGTCTTTGTTAGAGATTCGGGTGATGTCGTGCTCGTTAAAGCTGATTTTGCCGTCGGTAGGACGCTCAATCGCACAAATTAACTTCAGTAACGTACTTTTACCCGCACCAGAGTGACCGCCTAAAAAGGCCATCTCACCACGACGGAGGTGAAAGTCGACTTTTTGCAATGCTTGTCGACCACCACGGTACGCTTTACTTACTTGCTGAAACTTTATCACCCGTCTTTCCTCTTACCGAGTCGCGATTAGTCTTCGCGGCTAAACAGTGCTTCAATAAACTCTTGTGTTTCAAATGGACGTAAATCGTCGATACCTTCGCCGACACCAATGTAACGAATTGGAATCTGAAACTGATCCGCTAGCGCGAAAATAACGCCACCTTTAGCGGTACCATCCAACTTCGTCAATGTGATACCGGTAAGAGGCGCTACATCACTGAATAATTTCGCTTGGCTGATCGCGTTCTGACCTGTCCCCGCATCCAGCGTTAGCATGATTTCATGCGGCGCAGAGTCGTCAACTTTCTTCATTACGCGGACAATCTTGCGCAGCTCTTCCATTAGGTTGGACTTGTTTTGCAAACGACCCGCAGTATCGGCAATCACAACATCAACACCTTTTGCTTTGGCAGATTCGATCGCATCATAGATCACCGACGCACTATCCGCGCCAGTGTGCTGAGCGATCACAGGTACGTTGTTACGCTCACCCCAAACCTGTAGCTGTTCTACCGCCGCAGCGCGGAACGTATCGCCCGCTGCCAACATTACTGATTTACCTTCAGCCTGGAACTGCTTCGCGAGCTTACCGATAGTGGTGGTTTTACCCACGCCGTTCACACCGACCATCAGAATCACATAAGGCGTTCTGTTGCTGTCGATTTCTAGTGGTTGTTCCACTTTTGAGAGGATTTCTGCCATCTCTTCTTTCAGCAGACCGTACAGAGCTTCGCCATCTTTAAGCTGCTGACGCGATGCTTTCTCGGTCAGGTTCTCAATAATCTTGAGTGTGGTATCCATGCCCACATCGGCAATAAGCAGTTGCTCTTCCAACTCTTCAAACAGATCATCATCGATCTGCTTACCTTTAAATAAGCCAAAGAAACCCGCGCCGATATTGGCTTTAGTACGAGCAAGGCTACGCTTTAAGCGGGCAAAGAAACTTTCGGTTGGCTTTTCCTGCTCGACCACACGTGGCTCGGGAGCTGGTTGTGGCTGGGCTGGTTCCTCAACCACTTCTGCTTCTGCTTCTGCT
>NZ_LHPI01000023.1 GCF_001274785.1 Vibrio hepatarius | reverse complement strand
GCAACTGTTAAGGCAGGTGTTCTTGTGCCTTGAATGTGAGGCCGGTAAAGGCTCAGAAGCCGTCGTCGCCCAACTTCAACAGATGCAGACGGAAATCGCATTCGGTGGACCACTGAAGAGGCTGTACTTGGAGAACCACCGACTTTTCCAGTTTCATCCTTGGTATAAAGGTTTTCCAATAAATAGTCTCGATATCTCACGATTGGACTTTCCTCTACCTTCTCGGTGCAGTCATATATTGTTAACGGAGGTTTTTCATCAACCAGAAGGCCAGTCCTTGGGTGTGTATGTTCGGGGATTTCCGTGCTCAACCACCGATAGAAGCTCAATAACGCAACTGCATGGGATTGAATCGTCTTATCGGAGGATATATCTGGATCTGCCAACAAAGAGTGAAGATATAGATTCACTGGCACCACATTGATACCATCGGGGTCTATTAAAATTGGAAGTTTATGAGCAAATGGTTTTGAGTTGTCCCTAACGTCATGGATGATCTCGCCACTGTCAGGGTGTGGCCTACTTATAAATGAGGGATATTTCTCCGTACTAATCCACATAAGACAATAGTCAAAGCCGAAGTCATCTGGAAACGACCTATTTTGTTCAATCACATTAACACCTAAATCATCCGTTATTCACACTGCTAAGCCTTCCCCCAGGGGGTTACGCGTTCATACATCTACTTTTTCAAGATATTTCTTAACCAATAGTAAAAATTGTAACCACCCCTCATCTCGACGTCTAATTTATACAACCTGAAACATTACAACATGTGATGTCTAAAGTATTTCCCAACTGTAAGCGCATAGTTAGAGGAGAATGCCAAAATGCCATGGCGCTGCATTTCGGCTTTGATCTGAAAGACGGGTACGCCCATTTTAATACCGAGTAACTTAGCTTCACGCGAGCGTGCAACCACGCAGCCGTCATTGTTGGACAGCACCACAACCGGCGTATCTTTTAAATCAGGACGAAACAGCTTCTCACAACTGGCGTAAAAGTTGTTGCAGTCCACCAAGGCAAATACAGGCATGGGACAGTCACGACTTACGGCGCATGTTTCGCACCACATTGGTGACCACACCAAATATCTCTAACTCTGCCCCTTCAGGAATATGAATGGGCTCATACGCCTGGTTTCTTGGGATCAGCTTGACGCACGGCCTTAGTTGAAGCTCCTTTACCGTGAGTTCTCCATGGATGCCAGCGATGACAATGTCACCGTGTTCTGCTTGAACAGAACGATCAACCACCAAAATATCATCTGGGTGAATCCCAGCATCAATCATTGAATCACCTTCAACACGCACAAAGAACGTTGCAGCCGGTCGCTTGATGCACAGCTCGTTGAGGTCGAGCGTTTGCTCAACATAATCCTGCGCTGGTGAGGGAAAACCAGCAGAAACACGTTCCATGAACAATGGAATACGAAGGCGCTTGGCTTTGATGAAGGCAAGTGCGCCGCTACGGCCTATCAGCGAGACACTCATGACGAACCTCGAAAAAATAGAATTAATACTGTTTGTTTATACAGTATCTGATGCTATGCTGATTTCTACAAGTAAAATTGTAGGTAAAACTGTAGTTGTTCGAGTAAGACGTTGTGTCGTGGGTGATTTCTTTTTTGTGTTGAAAAGCTTGATGTGGGGATTGCTCGCCCTCGTCAAAGCCTGCAAGGCTTGGACAATACTGCTTCTGCCTACTGCTCTTGTTTCTGTTACTGATCCTGTTACTGCTACTGGTTAACGCATGGGTCAAGTAACCGTCAAACAAGGCTTGTTGAACCCTTTGCAAAGGGTTTAAAAACAGTTAGTAAAATTCTGCTTCGTATTGAATTTACTGGCTTAAAGCGAAGTCAGGAGCATCATTAAAATGCTCAGTCGAACTCAGTTCAAGCCTTTTTCAACCGTTTGAAAAGGGGTTGGCTAAGCCATACCTAAAGGGTATCGGTAAGGGTTACCTAAAGGGTTTAGCTAAGGCTTTCTGAAAGGCTTAGCCAAAGCCTTCATACATGGGTCACCCAGTAGAAAGATCAAAAAAACGCTGAGGTATCCAAGGTGCATTTAGAGAAACCTGTGGCACAGTGAAATAACCCAAAGCGAACAATAGAATTGAAGAGGAACCATCAATGACAAGAGCCCCTGCGCCATTTCCGCTAGAGCGCCTCGCGGATATTCCAGAAAGACCAGAAGATTTTAGATTGCTGGAGCGTATTCCATTAACGCGTGAGCCGCAGTCCTGGCCACTTGAACTTTCTCCTATGGTTGGTGATGAACAGCCAATGGTGCTGCTCGATACAGAGACAACCGGACTGTCTGCCGAGGACGAGTCCATTATTGAGCTTGGTATGGTTAAGGTGCTTTACAGCCCCTCTGCTCAGCGGATTGTGTCGATTGTTGATGTGATCAGCTTGTATGAAGATCCCGGTAAGCCTATCCCCGAGCTGATTACCGAGTTAACCGGTATCACCGATGATATGGTGCAAGGCCAGCACATTGATGATTCACTGGTAGCGAGTTGGTTATCCGATGATCCGCTGGTGGTTGCACACAATGCGCAGTTTGATCGTCCTTTCTTTGAAAAGCGGTTTGCTGCATTAGGCCATCTATCTTGGGCCTGTTCAGCCAGTGGCATAGATTGGAAGGCACTGGGTTTTGAAAGTCGAAAGCTTGAGTACCTGCTGCTTCGCTTAGGTTGGTTTTATGAAGGACACCGAGCTGCAACCGATTGTTTGGCGATGGCCTGGTTGTTCCATTTGTTGCCCGAGTCCGTTGCAAACTTGTTGTCTGAAGCGGACAGGCGAACTGTGTTAGTTCGTGCGTTTGGTGCGCCGTTTGACGTAAAGGACTATTTAAAAGAGCGTGGTTACCGCTGGCATGACGGTGTTAAAGGTGCCAACAAGCATTGGTGGCGCGAAATCAGCGAAGACGAGTTACCGCAGGAACAAACTTACCTGGATGATTTGTACCATCGTGGCTCAGAACATGCCCACTATGACTACAAAGATGCTCGCAATCGATTTAAAGCTTTGTAGCTCTCTATAAGTTAAGCCTTGCATATTTGAGAATCTCTGGAAAATGGAAAGTGAACTCATGGTTTAACCAACAAGAGGAATCTTTCCATGTACCAAGACACCTACATTGAATACTGGGGCGAAATCTTCGTCTCTGCCCGCATCATTGAATTTGGCATCACGTTCGAGCGCTTTCTTAAAGATCCATGGAAGCACTTGATGTCCTGTGGCCAAGAGTCTGCCCCAGACGCGATTGCTGAAGGGATGCTGCCATTGCTACCAGCCCAGGCAGAAGTCGCCAGGCGCATTCGGGAGAGTGAGCAACGAGCCCTGATGTCTACAGAGTCGGACAAAGGGGTATCTCATTGCAGTTACATCGTGGTGCCACTGGTTCGGGTAGCGCATTGATTGATAGCAACTATCATCGATGGCACCAAACAAGGTCTTCACGCCCATACCTGAGCGGCAATTGCAATCCAGATCAAAAAGTTGCCGCTTAGTCTTCCCTACAAAATAATTTGTGATAGGATGATACCTAATAAAATTAATTAGGTTGAAGCCTATTCAGTGTTTTATGGCCATCTGTCCAGCTTCAACCGGTAGAGATTGATTAGTCATTGCGGATGAAGAGCAGCATTGAGTGACACTATTCAATGTGATTACGCGATGTCTGACCGTACTTTATAAACAGAGTTTTAAGAATCTGGTTGAATTGGATAAACAAGACGCATGACAAATGATGGTCTGAAACAAACGGTAGTGGTGAAGCCAGATAGGCTTTCGCAGATAGCGCAGTTGCCACAAGCAACCAGGGATCGCATTGCCCACATCGATTTCACCTTATTGTTTAAGGGAGAAGCGGTACGGGCAGACTTAGTAGATCGGTTCAGCATAGCTGCTGCACAAGCAACGAAAGACTTCACCATGTACCGAGAGCTTGCACCAGGCAACATTGAGTATGACCAAAAGCTCAAGTTGCATAAACGTGGTGAAGCATTTGAATCCTTGTTCGACTACGACGTTGTGAGAACACTGGCAACCATTAGCCAAGGGTACGGTGATGGCTTCACTGGAAAGGTAAAACCACCCCTTGCTTGTGAAGCGCCTTATCACCTCAACAAGCCGAGTTTATCGATAGTGGCGAAAGTCACCGAGGCCATACACAAAGGCAAAGCCTTGCGTATCACCTATGTATCGTTATCGAGCGGTGAAACCACGCGTGAAATTGTGCCGCATACGCTGGTGGACAATGGCCTGCGTTGGCATGTTCGTGGTTTTGACCGCAAGCATGCTGAGTTCCGAGACTTTGTGCTGACCCGAATAAAAGCAGCGATTGTGCTTGAAAACTCTACGTTATCTGAGGCTGAACTCGAAAGCCAAGACCGCCAATGGAATCGCTTTGTTGAGCTGGAGTTAGTGCCTCACCCACGTATTGAGCACAGCGAAGCGATTGAACTGGATTATGGCATGACTAATGGCTTTCTAAAGGTTGAGGTTAGAGCCGCGACCGCCGGATATTTGCTTAGGCTTTGGAATGTTGATTGTTCAGAGGCTATGTGTTTATCAACCAACCAATGCCAGCTTGCATTGAACAATCGTGCCGCGCTGTATGGAGTTCAAAACCTCGCAATTGCGCCTGGTTATGCCACTGATATGTCTCATTTAACCTAGACAACAGAATCTAATCATCAGAATTAATAAAGAATTTAAGGAATACCGATGCCAACGTTGGATTTTAAAGGTAAGCAGTTTGTTTATTCACACCATCTGAGTGTGCCTTTTCGTGAACTCAAAGTGGTTGCGGAAAAATCGTTACCGCAGGAGGGCAAGACGGCATCATTGGATGACAACCTCATCATTCATGGCGACAACCTTGAAGCTCTTAAGGCGTTACTGCCTACCCATGCCGGTAAAGTAGACTGCATTTTTATCGACCCGCCGTATAACACAGGTAATGAAGGCTGGTGTTATAACGACAACGTGCGCTCACCATTGATGCAGGAGTGGCTGAAAAAGTCTGCCAATCCTGTTGATAAAGAAGATTTGGAGCGTCATGACAAATGGCTTTGCATGATGTGGCCGAGATTAACACTTTTAAAAGAACTACTAGCCGAGACTGGAAGTATTTGGATCACCTTAGATGACAATGAGTTTCACCGACTTAAGATCGTTATGGATGAGATCTTTGGGGAAGAAAACTTCATCGGCACGATTATCTGGCAGAAAAAGTATAGCACTAAAAGTGATACGAAATATTTTTCGGAAGAACATGACTTTATGGCTGTATACAGCAAAAATCCAACCAAGTTCTCTATGGGGGGATTAGAACGCACAGACAGCCAAAATGCATCATATAAAAACCCTGACAACGATCCCAGAGGTCCGTGGACATCAGGTGATTTACTAAGAATGGAATCACGTGACTACGCGATATATGAAATAACTTCTCCAACTGGGGTTGTCTCTGTCCCCCCCAAAGGAAGTAGTTGGCGATTTAACAAAGATAAAATTGAAGAGCTAATTGCCGATAATAGAATTTGGTTTGGCGAGGATGGCAATAGTAGACCAAGATTTAAACGGTTCTTGAGTGAAGTTCAAGATACTATACCTGCACAAACCATATGGAAGTACCATGAAGTCGGTAATAGTGATTCTGCGAAAAAATCACTGGGTCAGATGTTTACGGATAAAGGAGATATCTTCGCTACGCCAAAGCCGGTAGATCTGATAAACCGAGTTCTAACGTTGATCAATAACAATCAAGCTATTGTTCTTGACTCTTTTGCTGGGTCTGGCACTACTGCTAATGCAGTGCTAGAGGCTAATAAAAAAGACAATGGCAATCGTAAGTTTATCTTAGTTGAGTGCGAAGACTACGCCGATACATTAACAGCAGAGCGTGTTCGCCGTGTCATTAATGGTTATCCATTTCAAGGTAAGCAAAAACAAGAACTGCTTTCTGAAAAAATCACTTGGTCGGTCTTTGAGAAAAAGCACGCAGAGCTGCTTGAAAAAATAGCCAAAGTTGAAGAAAAACACAGCAACGATTTCGACAAAATCAAAAAAGAGCTTAAAGATGGCGTGCTGACTGTCACCGGTGAGCGCAAAGTGGATGAGTTTGCCCCTGGCATTGGTGGCAGTTTTACCTATTGTACCTTGGGTGAACCGATCCAAATTGAAAGCTTACTTACCGGCGAAGCCATGCCGTCATTCGATGCGCTTGCTCGTTATGTATTTTATACAGCAACTGGTCAGTCGTTAGAAACGGTCGCTAAAGCCTCTGCCGATGGTTTTATCGGCGAAACAGACTTATTCCGTATTCATTTGTTCTATCGCCCAGATAGCGAGTGGCTGCGCTCGAATGAAGCGGCATTAAACGCTGAAAAAGTCGAGGTTATAGCGAAAAACAATGCTACGAAGAAGCGCACCATTGTTTTTGCTGTGGCGAAGTTTATGAGCCAGAAAGACTTAACTGAAAAACGCATTGAGTTTTGCCAGTTGCCTTACGCCATCCATCGCATTATGGGGGCGTAACATGGAGTTAAAAGACTACCAGAATGGTGTATTGGATAAGCTGGATTATTACTTAAAAAAGCTGGCCGACACCAAGGAAGAAGCGGAAGACTTTGTTGCATTTCAGAAAATGAAAGGCAAAGAGGCCCGCTTAACCGATTACGCCAAAGACACTTGGGAAGCTCTGGTACAGGAGCGCCGTATTGACCTACTTAAAGACAAAAGCGGCCACTTGGTGCCAGCGCCTTATGTCACAAGATTTGATGGCTTAGAGCGGCCAATCCCTAACGTGTGCCTGAAAGTACCGACAGGTGGTGGTAAAACCTTACTTGGCGTTGCTGCGGTCGAGCGCCTGCAAACGGATTTGTTTACGCAACAGACAGGTATGGTGCTCTGGGTGGTGCCGTCGGATGCCATTTACAAGCAAACATGGAAACAGTTAGCTAATCGTGAACATCCGTATCGGCAAATGCTTGAACGTGCTTCGGGTGGGCGGGTAAAAATGCTCGAAAAGAACGATGCCTTTACCAAGCGGGATACCGACGAAAACCTGTGCGTTATGTTGTTGATGCTGCAATCCAGTGCGCGTCAATCCAAAGAAACGCTACGCATGTTCCGTGATAGCGGGCGATTTACCACTTTCTTCCCTATTGAAGATGACACCACAGCCAATGAGGCACTATTGAGCAGTATTCGTAATCTAGATTGTAACGATCTATCCGATTACGGTTGGCAAGAAGGCATAGCCCCAGGCTCAGTGTCAGTCAAACAAAGCTTAGGCAATGTGTTACGCATGGTTCGCCCAGTGATTATTGTGGATGAGGGGCATAAAGCCTATAGCGAAACCGCAAGAGAAACCCTGTGTGGCTTTAACCCTAAGTTTATTCTTGAGCTTTCTGCCACGCCTAACGCAAACGGTAAGCATCACTCAAATGTGCTAGTGAATGTGTCTGGGCAAGCGTTAAAAGATGAGCAAATGATTAAGTTACCCATCAACTTAATCAACGAAGACAAAAGTGAGTGGAAGCATACCTTGTCGCTTGCGCACGCCAAATTGGCAGAGCTAGAGAAGGATGCTGGGCAGCTACAAAACGAAACTGGTCGCTACATCCGCCCCATCATGCTGATCCGTGTTGAGCGCACAGGTAAAGACCAACGAGATTCTGCCTTTGTGCATGCGGAAGACGCCCGCGAGTATTTAATGGAAAAATTGGGCGTAAATGAAAATGAAATTCGCCTGAAAACGTCTGACAAAGACGAGTTGGGTGATGATGATTTGCTCAGCGAAATGTGCCCCGTCAAATACATCATCACCAAGGATGCGCTGCGTGAAGGTTGGGATTGCCCCTTTGCTTATGTGTTAACTGTGTTGTCTAAAATGACCGCAAAAACGGCAATCACCCAAATGATTGGCCGGGTGCTACGTCAACCACATGCGCGATTGACGCAAAAACCAAGCTTAGATGAGTGTTACGTCTACACCTTTGATCAGGATGTGATGGAAGCCGTCGCTGGTGTTAAGCAAGGTTTAGAAGAAGAAGGGATGGGAGATGTGGCGAATCAAGTTAAAGCTACAGAAGCCAATAAACCCGCCGCAGTAGTGAGCAAAGAAACCTTATTGCGTAGAGAGCGTTTTCGTAACCTACCGAAAATATTCTTGCCTCGGGTTTTACATCGCGATGCTGGGTACAAAGACGGCTACCGTTTGTTTGACTATGAACGGGATGTGCTGGGTGACCTAGATTGGGAATCACTATCTTATTTGAATGCTGAGAATTTCCAGCTAGTGGACGACAAGTTACAGCGCACGATTGCCCGTATCGACTACAAAATGTCAAAGGATAACCAAGGCGAATTGGACTTGGCCGATCCGGTTCACGAGAACATCGAGTTTGACCCGAATGCAGGCCTGGATATCTCGTTTATGGTAAGGCAGCTCACCGATGTTATTCCAAATCCATGGCAAGCCATGCGCGTGTTAACGCACACCTTAGACACCTTGCGTAGTAATGGGGTTACAGAGGAAGCGCTGTTTACTAATCGCCTTGAACTACTCAAAGAGATGAAGCGAGATATTAAACAGCAGGTTGCGCAATTATCGGAGCAAATCTTCAGATCTAAGTTGGACAAGGGTGATATCTCCCTACGTCTACTCGCTTCAGATAACGAAAAGCTAAATTGGGAACTGGCGCAAACCTTAGAAGTTAATGTCAGTGAACATGATCAGGTGCTTCGCCGCAAAGATGGATCAGAACTCGAAAAAAGCCTGTTTGAAAAGGTCTATCAAAATGGGCTGAACAATTTAGAGCGCGACACAGCCTGGTATTTGGATAAGCAAGAGTCTGTGTATTGGTGGCATCGTATTGCAGTAAATCAACGCGAGTACAGCCTACAAGGCTGGCAAAAGCAAAAGGTTTACCCTGACTTGTTGGTGTGCGTCGAACAGCCAAACTCTGGCAGTTACCGCTTCTCTGTACTGGAAACCAAGGGTGAGCATTTAAAAGGAAACGATGACACTGAGTACAAGCGTCGATTGTTTGAGCTATTAACTGAGCACGTCAAAACTGCGGTAGATGCTGGCGAACTTACGTTGGAAGCAGCGTCGGGTGGTATGTCGTTCAGAATGCTGATGGAAGACAGTTGGTCACAGGAAATCGTGCCTGAATTGAATTAATGAGTCATTTGTTGGTGTTGTGTTGTCTCCAACCTTGTCGCCCCTTCTAAAAGAGGGGCGAAACTCAAAAGGAATATCAAGTTAACGAGGATTTAGATGAGTCAGCCAATACCGACTTCTTATAATCAAATCATTGCGCATACGATTGAACAGGCGCTTGCCCTATCGGTTAATGCAAAGAGCGAAAATGCTATTGCTGGCTTTTGTCAGTTACAAGGCCCAACAGGCGGGGGCAAAAGTAGTTCGCTTTATCGTAGTCCAGACGGGAAAATTCCAGCGAGCCTTGAATTTATAAAATCCAAAGGGTTGCAGGCCATATTGGTCACCCATCGCTGGAACATCCTGCATGACATTTATGAAAGTGCCACAAGTGCAAAAGACAGCTCAGGTAATCCACTGCTCGTTAGTATCCTTTATGCTCAGGATGAAACTGTTGTTAGTGCGGTTTCGCAACGGGCACTGCCACACGAACAAGGCGTTCAAAAGTCTGACTTGCCCGATCCTTATACGGCCATTGAGGACATCCATGGTTTAGGAGTGTTTCGTTCTAATGCTGATAAAGAGGCTCTCGTTCGTGCTTGCCACAACGTTTCAGCCATTGCCCGTAATGTTGAGTACAAAAAGAAAAATCCTGATTCGATGGGCGTCTTACTCGAACGAGAAGAGCAGGAACTAAGAAAACTGTGTGGCTTTGTCGAGCGCACACTACTTGGGTGCATGTCGTCCTTAGAGAAGGCAGTGAAGTATGCCAGTAAGCACCATGGCAAGACGCATGAACTCACAGAGCAAGCAAAAGAAAAGCTTCGTTTATATAGAGAAAACAAATGGGTGCGTCGAATTTTCCCGGCGATTGCCTGGCACGATGATAAGCAACATTTGCTGGTGTTAACGACGCAGAAGCTGTTCGCTTCCTTTTACGACGGTAAACAGAAAGTCAGAATGTCGAGCGGCCAACTGGCCGGAAAAGTAGTATTTGTTGATGAGTTTGATTACCAAGCGGATATTCTACAGACCTTACTTGCCCAGTCTCAAATGGTGCAAGAGCCGCCTGAGTGTATTGGTCAATTACTTGAAGGGGGCAAGCGTCTTTTAGCGCGAATGCAGTTTGTTACTGCGCAGCCTATACCTGAGCTTTACAGTGAGCTTAAACAGCTTATTGCGGAGCTAGAGGAGGATTTGACCGGCAAAGGTGTCGATCTCAATCAGTCTAGGGCGTTGGTAATACCATTAAAGCAGTATGAATCCGGTGTGCCGTTCGAAAAGAAATATCTGTTTCGCTCAGATCACTTAGTAACCAGTGAGCCTTTGCAGTTACAGCAAAAACCTCACGGCTTTGAAGTGAAAAGTTATGGGCAAAGCGATGAAGCATCAGTTGATGTCGGTGATTTTTTGCGTGTGATGGAGAAATATATCAGACGCTTCAGTTTGCTATTGTCGCAGTTCGCAACCGATGAGTCCGAAGCCTATGAGTATCTCGTTCGGCTAAACCGATTGCTGTTTGATCCTGCGAATGACTATCGACCATCCTACTACAGCACAGCGTTACCCAGCTTATCGCTGTTCTCCTTGCCTCGCACTAGCTTGCCTGAGTTAGAAGCGCTGAGTAAATCAAATCGATTACCCAATACTCAGACGAATATGTTTGGCCTAACAACTTGGCTGTTAACCACGGATGAAGCCGAAGCGGATATTGACCCGCTGAGGATCAAGATTAAACGCGCACTATTGCCGACAACGCCTGAAGGGTTAATGGTTTCGTTATCGAGTCGAAACCTCGTTTTTGCACTATCCGCAACTTCTTATATCGAAAGAGGGATTGGTCATTTCGATATACGTTGGATTGAAAGTGCTTTGCGTTACGTGGCTCAGGCTCGCAACCCACACTGTACAGAGAGTTTTTTGGGCGATAGCTTTGAGCAGCGCCCCGAAGACTGGTTTAAGAAACCAATTCCGTATTTACAAACTGACGAGGATAAGCAACTGCAAATGGCAGTGATCCGCTGGTTGGTTAAAGAAAAATCTGAAATGCGTCGCTCGACACTGAAAACCACGATCCACGACTTTGATGATGCTATCAATGCGCCAGTTTTTCAGGAAGCAAAACTGCATTTGAACGCTGCATTTTTTGAGGCTGAGCACTCAGATTACAAGTATGAATACCGGCAGTCTGTGTTATTTAAATTACTGCACGTTCTACATTTGGCAGCGAATGAGCCACAACATAAAGGACACCTGGCCTTTGTTAACTCAGTCAAATACCTTCGGAAGTGGTTGATAAGTGATACCGCTGAAAACAGTAGGATGAGCGCGGATTGGCTTGAAATGGAGCGTTTAACCACTGGCGTATTGTCTTCTTTTGACGATGTGTTTATTCCTTTGGCTGTCAACGGCAAGCCCATGATGATTTGCTTGCTCAATGCTGAAGCACAAAAGCGAGAAGGCTTTGAGCACGCCTATCAAGCGGCGTTCGACTCTGGCCGAACCGTGGTGGTAATGACACAAACTGCATCCGCTACCAATGGCATTAATTTGGACTACTCCTTGCCCAACTCTCAAGGACAGATGGATCTGACGTCACTGTTTATTATTGAAAGTAAGCACTTTTACTTTTCACCATGGGATAGCAATGACGCTGATGATGAAATGTCTCATGCCGGCTTTCAGCTCAGAAACTTAGAAAAATTAGTCAGGCGTTCAGAGTTTTCACGTAAGCAGCAGCGGCAATTTATTATGCCGTTGATGAATAACTCAGTCACTAAAATCCAGGAGCTAAACAAGCTCTATAAAGGGACAAATGACTACGTTAAGAATCTTGCTGCTGACGTGCAGCAGCAAGTTGGTCGTATTGAACGTGCTTGGACGTATGTGCCCCATGTCGCCATTCATTTAAGCGATGATGTAGCAGGCCATCTTCGCAACTACGGCCAATTAACCGTTTGTACTAACAACCGAAATTGGGTTTCAAACCTTAATAATCAGCTGATTGATGATCTTACTCATTCCGAAGATGCATCGGTTTCCAACTTTCTTACCTTGTTGAAAACGCGATCCCAAGATGGCTCTGCTGCGGTAGATATTATTGATAACAAGTTAGTTTCCGCTATCCGAGATGCACGACAAGGTATGGGTTGTATCGAAGATATTTCAGGACTTTGGCATGAACTAGGCCGCGCTGTATTGCAGCATGATCTCCAATGGATGCCGCATAACAATACGTTTGGCATTACTGAGCCTTTGTGTCGTTGGGCGTGCTTTGAACGGCCCAAGGAAACAAAGGTTACTGGTGAAATATGGTACGACCCAAAAAGTTGGCAGTTCTTTGAAAAGCGTGCAGCGGGATTGATTAAGTATAACCCACAGACGCTTTATGAGGTTGTTAACAGGCAACCTGCTATTTCGGATTGGTTTAATCGCAAAGGTTTTCGAACGTCGTTTCAGCCGTTTGCCAATGACATTGAAGAGCAATTTGCGTTTCATCCCGTTGTTATTCAGCGAATTTTACAAGGGCGTATTGGTGAGGAAGGTATTCGCGCACTGCTGAATGACAAACAGCTAGTCACTAAACAAGACGTCTACAACCATGAGCTGTTTGAATTATATGATTTTGAGATAGCCAAAGCGGATGTTTTTGTTGATGCTAAATTTTGGTCGATAGCTGCTCTGGAACAGTCAGATGAAGGCTTTGAGCAATGGCTTGCTTCTGGTAAACGTCCTGAATTTGCGCCTTTGGGATTAATTAAAAAGCTGGAGAAGATCCGTCAAATCCGTGGTGAAAACGCCATTTTGGTTATCGCGAATCTATTAACAGGTGAAGATTGTACCTTATCTGGCTTTTCTGAAATGTTGGAGCCAGTAAAAGTTGAGAATGCTTCAATCCTGTTTCTACCAGGTTGTTTGGTGAACGATGAGTATCAAATGACGTCTGGCTTTAAGTGGTTTTCGAAAATAGTTTGGCAGCGTATGAGGGAGCAAGGTTAATGGATAAAAATAAAGATTTGAGGAAGTTGCCGCTGTCTCATTTGGTTTATTTGAATAGCGAGGTTGATGCAGATAAAGCCAACAAATTTGTGGTTTATCACTATCCACTCATCAATAACAACTATCAGTGGAAAGAGAAGAAAGCCTGGGAAGAACGTATCGATGCTGAACTAGACAGTCGGCAGTTTGCCTATTTAATGAAAAAAAATGGTAATCAGTTTGGTCTCTATGTGGCTTTACAAAGCTCAAGTGATATTCCTCCGTCTATTGTAGACGCTGAGTTGCAACCTATTACTCCAGTTCGAGTTGAATATTCACCGGTGTTAAATCCTGTGTGGATTCGACTAATGATGCGTTCATTGCGGGCTTTTGGGGGGCATTGTAAAGGCGCTTACAGCTTAGGTTGTCCGTTATTGAAAGTAGATAGCTGGGCTGGCGGTGTTAATGCGATCAGCCTAGATTGTAGAACTCAGCAGTTAAAAGATGGAAATACCACTGAAATTGCTCTCTTTTATACCAATGTTCCATTAAGACCGTTATCTAATGACGATGATATAGATCGCATTAAGAAGCCTCTATGGGTCTATGACAAAAATAAGGTACTCGTCAGGTGGTATCCTGGCCATGAAAGAAAACCGAGAGGTACGCTGTTTAAAGAAATTGGAAAGAGTAAAAATTCACGGAAACAGCGTCCGTTTCTGGATCTTTCTACACCAACTAGGTTTGAGCAAAGTTGGCCTATGGTGTTAAAACCAGTGCAAGATGCGTTTATCTGTTTTGCGCGTGACTATGGTTTTGAACTTTCAGCTAAAACGTTAAATCTCCAACCACTGACGTTGAAAACAAAGCATAAGGCCAATAAGGCTAAGTCATCTTTCCCAAGCATCGAGATATCCGGTGAAATCAAGGTTATAGACCTAAGAGTTAATGCCGTTGTTGCCGGTGAAGAAATCTTAGACTTATTTAAATCGCTAATTGCACAGAAAGGCGTCGATGTTTCGTGGGATTTACTGGACGGAATTGCGGCAAATGACTTTGAACGGATAAAGCTTGAACGTTCGGACCGCGTTTTGATTCTGCTAGATCAGGAAAAAGGTATTGAAGATGATCGTTATCCACTAACGAAGTCGTTAGTTGGACGGTGTGCAGTTCAACATATCAACGTTAATCCTCATGATGTAACGGGAGATCCAGTCGAAAAAAGGTTATTAATCGAGTCAAAAAGAGACGATGACCCGATAAAGCTATACGTTGCGTCTGAAGGTGGATATTACACCTACAACTACGAATTATTAGATACCAAGGCATACAAAGAAGCGATTATTAGAAAGCTTGAAGTGGTTCTTAAAGAGTTAGAGATCAAACGTTTACTGATTGATTCTGATAGGGCTATTTCTCAAGTCTTGCCATTGCAACGCGCCTGTTTAAATGAATCAACCATTGTCATTACTGATGGTTATTTGTTTACGGTTTCAAACGACAGGCCGGTGTTGATCCCCTTCGATCCCACTGATTCTGGTATGACTTTGAAAATAAATGAGTACCTCGCCAATTTCGAAACATCCGTAGATGATTTGCTCACTTTGATGAATGAGAAGTGGCCCTATAGTTATCGTCAGAATGTCGTAATGGATTATTACGGTACTGAAGTTGATAAACAACGACGATTTGCGGCAAGAATTACGCTTGTTTTGAGTAAGGATAAGGATGCACAAGTATCAATCATGATGCAAGATCCATCTTACGACCAAACGAATGTATTGCCACTGGGTATGGAAGATGCGCTTTCGGATTTAACCAAGAAACAGAAGCCTTATCCGTTGACGGATTGGGTTCTGCCAGATAGTGAAGTATTGCTCAATATTGTCAAAGAGTTGAGTGATGATGGCGTTTTATCTAGCCAAAAGGCAACAATGCGATTTGAAAGTGAGTTACCCGAATTAGTTGAATTATGGCAAGAACAATTAGTTTCGCTTCATCAGCAAAATGAAACGAAGGTGACTTACTATCAGGTAAAAAAAGAGGTTATTCAGCGTTGGTTAGATAAGCGAGGAAAGAAAAAAGATACATCAATCAGCGGTAGTTTAGATACCTTGTTATCTCGATACTTTGATAAGCCTTTAAATGACATCAAACGCTGGATGAGTAACATACCGGGTATTCAACGCATATGGTACGACAAAGAAAAGGGATATTTTGTTGTCGGTGGATTAACCTCTCCAAAAGCTCAGTTGATGAGACAGCCAAGCATCAGACAATGGCACACCTTGCAAGGTGAATTGGACATCGAATTACTTGCTGATTTGCTAGATGTTGATTGGGTTCGTATGAATCAGCTTGCGGGTAACCCCTGCGTCACAACATTAATCAAGCGATGGAAAGAGATAAATCCCGAGTCTAGAGATGCGATTTTGCTCAGTTGCTAAATGGCTTTATTAAATAATTCTGTAAATGAAATTGAAGCGATAAAAAGTGCTAAGTAATAGGATAAATAACAATGTTCACGGTAAATCATCAAACCAACAGGATTAGTCCTGTTAGGGCAAAGAAGTTCAGTGAACTTGGCTTTTCTGAGCGAAAACACCTTCAGGAATGGTTGGCGCATGAGCCTTCTGCACTGGGTGAAGAGTTATTAATTATTCAAAAGGAGTTCGATGGCTTTGATGATACCCGCGAACGCTTAGATTTACTTGCGCTAGATAAAGATGGCAACTTGGTCATCATTGAAAATAAACTGGATGACAGCGGTCGTGATGTGGTCTGGCAGGCACTTAAATATGCCTCTTATTGCGCCAGTTTGACCAAGGCGCAAATAGTTGAAATCTACCAGCAGTACTTGGACCGCTATCAACCTGTAACACGAGAAGTTGACCCGTTAAATGTCCCGCAAATTGCTGAACTTAATGCCAGTCAAAGAATTTGCGAATTTCTGGATGCGCCAGATCTGGATGAGGTCAAGCTCAATCTAGGTAACAGCCAGCGTATTATGTTAGTTGCGGCAAACTTTCGCAAAGAAGTGACCAGTACTGCACTTTGGCTATTGGGACAAGGTATTAGTATTGCATGCTTTAAAATTACCCCTTATTCGTTGAGCGAGCAGCTACTCATCAATATTGACCAGATCATCCCCACGCCCGAAGCGAAGGAGCTGATGATCGGTATTAATGCCAAAGAAGCGGAAGAAAAAACGACCGAAGTGGTACTGAAAAACCGCCATACGGTGCGTCGCGAATACTGGGAGCGAGCCTTAGAGGCGTTTCAGAAAAGTCCGTGCCAGCTCTACAACAACATTAGCCCAAGTAAAGATCATTGGCTATCAGCAGGTTCTGGACTGAGTGGTTGTCCGTATAACCTGATTTTTCTGCAAAAAGAGCTTCGAGTTGAGCTTTGGATTAGCCGTGGAATTACCGAAGAGAATAAATATCTCTTTGATTCATTGCTTGGGTCCAAACAGGGCATTGAACAAGTATTTGGTGCGGAGCTTGAATGGATGAGATTGGATGAAAAGAAATCTTGTCGTATTCAGTTTTCAACCAAAGCCGATGGCTTCAACAAAGATACGTGGCCCAATGCGGTTGCGTGGCACTTAGAGCAGATGACTAAGTTAGAAAAAGCTTTAAAAGGGCCGCTGCAAAAAGCGGCTGAAGCGCTAAAAAACAAACCGGCAGAGGTATCCTGATTCCCGTAAGCTGAATTTTAGTATTTCAACTCGCTTGTTTCATCGGGTGCTAAAAGACCTAAATACATTGTCTGCACATATAAGTATTAAATCTTTGAATCTAATTAGCCAGCAACACTAGATTGAACCTTCACACTATCGTGTCGGAGGTTCACTATGTTCAAAAACCTATTTTTTCAAACAAAAGCACTACCAGAGCTGTCATCTCAACTGGATGCAGAAATCCCACGCTACCCACCATTCCTGAAGGGGTTGCCAGCTGCGTCACCCGAGGATTTGCAGTCCACACAAGACGAGCTAATTGCCAAGCTGCGCCAGGTACTTGGCTTTAATCAGCGTGATTTTCAACGGTTGATTCAGCCCTGTATTGACCATCTGGCTGCTTATGTTCATTTGTTGCCAGCGTCTGAGCATCATCATCACAGTGGCGCTGGTGGTTTATTACGTCACTCGTTGGAAGTTGCTTTCTGGGCGGCACAAGCATCTGAAGGGATCATCTTTGTTGCCAGTGGCACACCGGTTGAGAAAAAAGAGCTGGAACCAAGATGGCGTGTTGCAGCTGCTCTTGGCGGTTTGTTCCATGATATTGGTAAGCCTGTTTCAGACTTATCCATCACAGACGAAGATGGACGCTATCAGTGGAACCCTTTTTTAGAAACACTATCCCAGTGGACCACTAATAACAGCATTGAACGCTATTTCATTCGCTGGCGCGACGGACGGTGCAAGCGGCACGAGCAATTCTCAATTCTGGTTTTAAACCGGGTGATGACACCTGAGTTGCTCGCTTGGTTAACCCAGCCGGGCCCTGAGATTTTGCAAGCCATGCTGGAAGCAATTGGCAATACCGATCCAGAGCATGTCCTGTCCAAATTGGTCATTGAAGCTGACCAAACCAGTGTCCAGCGAGACCTGAAATCTCAACGAGTTTCCGTTGACGACAATGCCCTTGGTGTCCCAGTTGAACGCTATCTACTTGATGCCATGAGGCGATTACTTGCCAGTTCACAATGGCTGGTCAATCAGCGAGACGCCAGAGTCTGGTTACGAAAATCGAATCAATCAACCCATCTTTACCTGGTTTGGAAAAGCGCGGCTAAAGACATCATTGAGCTGTTAGTCAAAGACAAGATACCTGGCATCCCAAGAGATCCCGATACCCTTGCGGACATCCTCATTGAGCGAGGATTGGCCATTAAATCCGCCTCAAATGAGCGATATGAAAGCCTAGCCCCTGAAGTGCTGATCAAAGACGGCAAGCCAATCTGGTTACCCATGCTGCATATATCTGAGGCCGATTTATTGTTCAGCTCGAATGTACCAATTGGTGTGACACTGTTTAGTAAACCTGAGTGGGAAGCAACACAGCAAACACAAGCAGAGCCTCAGAGTCGCTCCAGTGAGCAGCCAGGCTTGTCTGAAGCGTCATCATCAATCGAACTCAGTAATTCGGCTGAGTCGCCATCGACAAACTCGTCCGAACAAGATGATGAACGTCGTCTTGTTAGTGATGTTAATCACCTTCAGGCAACTGAAAACGTTCCAGGTGATGAATGTGAAAAGCCTAACAACTCATATGATGGCGCTATCTCAAATAACGTAAACCAGCACGATGCAGAAGCATTGAATCTGCCTGAATCTTTGGCATGGCTCCCAGAGGCCAGTAGTGCGTTGGTTATGGTTGATGAACAGATACTGATCCGCTATCCCGATGCCGTAAGACCTTGGTGTGCCCCCCGAAAACTGCTTGCTGAACTCAGTCGATTAGATTGGCTTGAATTAGATCCCGCAAACCCGACACGTAAGGCCAGAACTGTGACTACGAATGATGGCGTTCAGGAGCAAGGGTTACTGCTGAAAGTATCGATTTCTAAAGGGCTTACTGCACTGATAGACCTCTCCAATCAAGACGCAGAATCAGTGACAGCAATTCAGAACGAAGAGGCTTCACAGCGTCCGAGTCGAACTGAGACAGCCAATGCCCAAGCAAAAGAGCCCGCCACAAGAGCGGAGCGTAAGCAAAAGCCGATTGCGCCCAATGCGAATTCAAGTACAGACCCAAAACACGCGCAGCGGCAACAGATGGTTAATTTTGTGAAAGATTTGCCCATCTTACTGACCGATGGCGATTACCCAGACGTGGATCATAGTGCCGATGGTATTCGCGTCACGATTCAAACCTTACGCCAAGTCGCCAATGCGCACGGCATTCCAGCCGGACAGCTGCTTCGGGGGATCTCGGCCAGTGACCAATGCCAGTTTGATGAGGGGGAAACGGTTCTGTTTACCGCTCACGCTAAACGTTAATCCATTTGAAATTAAGTGGATTGCAAACGGTTATTTTGCGGAGCATGAATGAAAGAAAACGCATATGAGATGCCCTGGCGCACGAACTATGAAGCCATGGCAGCAGCAGGTTGGCTGGTTGGGGCAACTGGGGCAATTGCCGCAGAAATGCTGACAGAGTTACCACCTGAGCCATTTTGGTGGATGACAGGGATTTCCTCGGGCATGGCGTTGTATCGCCTGCCTGAGGCTTATCGCCTTTATAAGTTGCAGATGGGGCTAAAAGGCAAACCATTGGCATTTATGGCGCTGTCGCATTTACAAAAAGTGATGGCAAAACATCCTGATGAATTGTGGTTAGGGTATGGCTTTGAGTGGGACCAACGTCATGCTCAACGCGCTTATGAAATCTTAAAGCGGGATAAGAAAACCTTGCTTAACCAAGGTCACGGCAAACAAATGGGTTCGACCTGGATTCATGGTGTTGAGCCCAAAGAAGAAGATGTTTACCAGCCAGTTGGTCACACTGAGGGGCACACCTTAATTGTCGGCACCACCGGTGCGGGAAAAACACGATGCTTTGATGCGATGATCACTCAGGCCATTTTGCGCAATGAAGCCGTGATTATTATTGACCCCAAGGGAGACAAAGAACTTAAGGATAATGCACAGCGAGCCTGTATTGCCGCCGGTAGTCCTGAACGCTTTGTGTATTTTCATCCAGGTTTTCCAGAGCATTCAGTACGACTTAATCCCCTGAGGAATTTTAACCGGGGCACTGAAATTGCCAGCCGAATTGCGGCATTAATCCCATCTGAAACCGGTGCTGATCCATTTAAAGCATTTGGCCAAATGGCACTGAATAACATAGTGCAAGGTTTGTTGCTTACTTCACAGCGTCCTGATCTGAAAACGCTGAGACGATTCTTGGAAGGCGGTCCAGAAGGCTTGGTAGTAAAAGCCGTCACAGCCTGGGGTGAGCAGGTGTATCCGAACTTTAGTGTGGAGATCAAGCGCTTTACCGAAAAAGCCAACACCTTAGCTAAACAAGCTATGGCGATGCTGCTTTTTTACTACGAACGCATTCAGCCCGTTGCCGCCAATACCGATTTGGAAGGCCTTTTGAGTATGTTTGAGCATGACAGAACCCACTATTCCAAGATGGTGGCCTCACTGATGCCGGTGCTCAATATGCTCACATCAAGTGAACTAGGCCCATTGCTATCACCGATTGCAAATGATGTAGATGACAGCCGGTTAATTACGGATTCTGGCCGTATTATCAACAATGCCCAAGTGGCCTATATCGGCTTGGATTCATTGACCGACGCCATGGTTGGCAGCGCCATTGGTTCGTTGCTTTTATCCGATCTCACCGCCGTGGCCGGTGACCGCTATAACTATGGTGTTGAAAATCGTCCCGTAAATATCTTCATCGATGAGGCGGCTGAAGTCGTCAACGATCCCTTCATTCAACTGCTCAACAAAGGCCGTGGCGCAAAAATGCGTTGTGTAATTGCTACACAAACCTTTGCTGACTTTGCAGCTCGAACAGGCAGTGAAGCTAAGGCTCGCCAGGTGTTAGGTAACATTAACAACTTGATAGCCCTTCGGGTGATGGATGCCGAAACGCAGCAGTACATTACCGACAATCTGCCTAAGACTCGGTTGCAGTACATCATGCAAACTCAAGGTATGTCGTCCAACTCGGACAGCCCCGCGTTGTTTACCGGCAATCATGGCGAACGCTTGATGGAGGAAGAAGGCGATATGTTTCCACCGCAGTTATTAGGCCAGCTTCCCAACCTGGAGTACATCGCCAAGCTTTCAGGTGGCCGCGTGATTAAGGGTCGCCTTCCTATTTTAACCAGCTCTACACAGGCAGCATAAGGAGTCTGTATGCATCATTCTGTCTGTCTGAAAATGACAACACTTACCAGTAAAGAAATGCTCGCTCAGTGGCAGCAACATAACCCTCAGTTCAAGGAAGCTTTAAGACTGCTTGAAACAGACTGGCCTCATGCTTTGGCTTCAGTACACTGTTTAGCGGACTATTTAACGGATGCGCTCACGTTAGATGGCCATTCCATCTTTGATTTGTGCTTTTGTAATGGTTTGGGCAGTTATGAAGAAGTCAGTTGTGATGATGACAGTGTACGCCTTTGGCATTTCATTGAGGCACTGACCTGGACTGCCGCCAGTGCTTTAACGGGGATTCGGCTGCGTGACCCTGATCATTTCGAGTGGGCTGCCGTAGATGGTGTGTATTTCTACTCCTGGATTCGTAATCGTCCAAATCGGATGGCGTATTTGGCTGAAGGACGCATCGATGTGCGTTATGTCAGTGGTCATACGACGACAAAGCGGCTTCAACAAGTGATTAAAGCCCGGATTATGACGCCAACCGTTGCAGCCATGCTGGCGCGAGTTGAAGAGGATGTTTGGCATGAGCAAGCATAAGTCGGTTTGGCTACTGTGTCTGGCACTGATGCTAGAGATTATTGCCATTGGCGTGTTAGTGCCCGGTGATTGGACTGGCCGGGTCATCAGTAAAGAGAAGCAGATGATCCAAAACCAATTGGGCTCACAAACAAGCCATTGGATTGGTCAAACTAGCCATCGCTGGTATCAGTCATGGATTGTGGATACGCAGGTGGAGCAATCTGTGCGTGATTTTCTAATCCCCACTGAAGAGCAGCGACTGCGCTCTAAAGGGATGGAGAACATGGGAGGCTTTTGGTTTGTCTGGGTAGAAGACCGTATTCAGGCATTTTTTGATGTGTTGTACCAAGTGTTCACTCGATTTGCTTTGCTGATGGTCTGGTTGCCCTTTGCGCTTATTCTCATGTTACCGGCGCTGTGGGACGGCTTGATGACTTGGAAGATTAAGAAGACAACCTTTGATTTTTCGAGCCCAATCATTCACCGCTACAGCATGATTATCCTGGGCTCAGGTGTCATTTTGCTGTTTATGGGATTGTTCGCCCCGCTGGCTATTCCACCGGTGGTGTTACCGTCGCTGATCATCGGCTTGGCATTGATGGCAGGGTTGGCGTTAAGCCACTTGCAGAAGAAGATTTAGTTTACATTTTAGTGTTGGGTTAACAAGTTGTAGGCAGGTTGACAAATTTTAAAATTAGCATATTATTGTCCATGGTATCTAATCCTATTGCTTTACTACCTGAGGTAACAAATTTGAACACACCGATGACACTAAACCCTAATTTTAAAGAAAGTCAGCTGATTGAAGTTGCTCAACTTTTAGCAGATGTTCGAGCAGATGTTGTAGATTTACACAACAGAGATTTGGGTGACACCAACAAATCATTGGGCATAAGGTCCTACGAGTGTTGTTGTACACATTTAGTAAGGAAGTCACTTGAAGTTGATTGGCTTAAGATACTGACCCCGAAAGGGAGGTTTACGTTTAGTATCGCTGACGTTCCAGTTCGTTTCTGGAAAGGTCAGCCTGACAAACTCCCATCAGGGAAACTGATACGTTCCCACGAAGCTATGATGCAAATGGAGTTATTTTCTACACAAGATAGTCCGTCAGAGATCATTTGGTTTTTTGTTCTGAGCACTGATCAAACTAAATGTGTAGATCGCGCCTTTTTCGTTGGTTATAGCGATGTTGGTGAAATTGTAGTCAACTGGGAAGTGCCAATGAATTCTAAGGTTACGTTAATAACAGATACTGATGAGAATGTTTCTCATGGTGTTGAACTTGAATCGGCTGTTTCTAAAATCAAAATTAAGAAAAAGTCGAAAAATGCAGTAAATCATGAATAACGAATTTTTTGGTGAAAAACTAAGGCTGGCGAGATTGATGGCCGGAATTACTCAACAAGAACTTGGTGAGTTAGTTGCGGTCAGTCGTCAGTTTATACATCAGCTTGAAGCAGGTGTTAAACCACCTGCTGAAGACCTGCTTTTGGCATTGGCTGAAGTATTAAAAGTGAAAAGTGATTTCTTTTTTAAGAAACCACAAAATGATGTTAAGTATGAGCAATGCCACTTTCGCAAGCGCAAAACAACACCGGTTGGACTTGCAAATCGAGTATTGGCTCTCGGCACCATTTTTGAACTATTAGTTGAGATTATTGAAGATCATCTTGAGTTGCCTGTTGCCAATTTTATTGATTTTGAAGAATCAGATTTGTGTGCGGAGGCTATCGAAAGAGCAGCGGAGCAATGTCGTATTAACTGGGGTCTGGGTTTGGATGCACCAGTTACAAACATGGTAAGAGTACTGGAGAATAATGGCGCTGTAATCACTTGCTTTGATGGTGTTTCAGATAAAGTTGATGCGTTATCAATGAATCGAAAAAGACCCATCATAGTAAGAAATAATGCGAAGGAAAGCTGCTGTAGAATGCGTTTTGATTTGGCGCATGAATGTGGCCATTTGGTTTTGCATCAAGGTGTAGAAACTGGGTGTGCTAAAACAGAGAGAGAAGCTGATGCTTTTGCAAGTGCGTTTCTTTTTCCACGTAAGGCTTTTCTGAAAGAGTTTCCTCAATGTGTGGGACCTGTTCGAATTAGGTGGGAGAAAATCTTTGCATTGAAACTTAGATGGCGTGTTAGTGCGAGAGCAATAATTTATCGAGCTAATTATCTTGGGTTAATTTCGTCGCAACAGTACAGAACCGCCAATGTTTATTTGAATAAATCGGGTCAATCGAAAACAGAATACTTAGATGATCAAATACCAATGGAGCAGCCAGAGCTTTTATCAGCTGCAATAGATCAGCTCAACGAGCATTTGGGTATTTCGATTTTTGATATTGCAAACGATTTAGGTGTTTCAGAGCAGATAGTTGCTCAGTTAACCAGTTACGATTTGACTAAGCAAATCAATAAGTCAAATGTCAGAAATATCAATTTCTAAGACAACCACCTCCCTAAAAGGTAGTGTTCAAAATTCTGTGTCATTTCATTAAGATAACGCTAAAAGAGATGACACATGAGCAAACCAACATTCGATATGGACGCTGCCATTGAGGCACTGAAGGCCGGTAAAGGCTTAACAGGCAAAGATGGCATTCTCACTCCGCTGATTAAACAGCTGACAGAAGCCGCGATGCAAGCGGAGCTTGAGCAGCATCTTGAAAACGATGAAGATTCTAACCGCAAGAATGGCTCAACTCCGAAGATCGTTAAAAGCGCTGCAGGCAGCTTTGAACTCAATACACCGCGAGACCGCGCCGGAACGTTTGAGCCGCAAATCGTCAAAAAGCATCAGACCCACCTGACTGACGAGCTAGAACGAAAAATCATCGGTTTGTTCGCACTGGGTACCAGTTATCAGGACATTCGCAGCCATATTGAAGAAATTTACGGCATTAACGTATCCAATGGCACTATCAACGCTGTCACTGACAAGCTGCTGCCAGAGCTGCACGCATGGCGTGAGCGCGAGTTAGAACGCATTTATCCCATCGTCTGGCTTGACGCCATACACTACAAAATCAAAGAAAATGGCCGCTTTATCACCAAGGCTGTGTACACCATTTTGGGCTTAACGGTTGAAGGCAAAAAAGAACTACTGGGCCTGTATTTATCCGAACATGAAGGCGCGCATCACTGGCTGACGGTGCTGACCGACCTGCATAATCGCGGCGTCAAAGACATTCTAATCGCATGCGTTGACGGTCTTAAAGGCTTCCCAGAAGCGATTGAGAGCATTTACCCGAAGACAGAGCTCCAGCACTGCATCATCCATCAAATCCGTAACTCATTGAAATATGTGGCAAGTAAGAATCAAAAAGCCTTTATGGCGGATTTAAAATGTGTGTACAAAGCAGCAACACTAAACGCAGCTGAAACAGCGCTCGATGAGCTGGATACTAAATGGGGCGAGAAATATCCGGTGGTGATTAAGTCCTGGCGCAATAAGTGGCAGACGCTGTCGGCCTATTTTAAATACCCGGATTACGTGCGCACGGCGATATACACAACCAACGCGGTAGAGGCTGTGCACCGACAGTTCCGTAAGCTCACCAAAACCAAAGGTGGCTTCCCGAACGAAAACAGTTTACTTAAGCTGCTATACGCCGGTATGTTGCAGGCATCCGAGCGCTGGACGCACCCGGTGCAGAACTGGAATCTGACGCTGTCACAGCTGTCGATCCACTTCGCTGGCCGCCTGGATGATCATATTGACCTATGATCGGCTGACACAGAATATTGAACACCCTCCCCTAAAACAGATGAACTAGCGCTCGGTAGTTCAAAACCTTCAAGAATTCGATATCTACCTGACCACAGCCCTGAGTTATTTCGGGGCATTCTTCACTTCTCAATTCAAACAACGAGGAGTGACTATGGAACCTGTGAGTATTCCGTCCTATATCGATGATCCGCCGCACTTCCTGCTTTGGAGTGCCGATGAGATGGCTCCCATTCTGTTGGGGCTCGTGATCGGCATCTTTACCGGTAATGCCTTGGTTTTATGCCTGTTGGGGTTGGTGACAACCAAGCTCTATCGGCGTTTTCGTGATGGTCGCCCAGATGGTTTTATTCTTCACGCCATCTACTGGGCCGGACTGTTGCCAACCAAAGCCAAGACGATCCCTAACCCATTTATCAGGAGCTATCTGCCGTGAAGTTCGACGTGTTTTTAAAATCATGGCAAGGCACGCAATTAGAGAACCGATGGCAACGGTTCCTGATTGCGGTGCTGGTGCTATCTAACTTGCTGCTTGCGGTTGCGGCATTTTCTCGCAATACCGTGGTAGCTATTCAACCGCCAACCTTGTCTGAAACGGCTGAAGTGTCACGAAACCAAGCCACTCAACCTTACCTGGAGTCCTGGGGGCTCTACCTGGCTGAGCTTATGGGCAACGTGACGCCGGGTAATGTGTCCTTTATCCGGGTTGCTATAGAACCACTGCTTTCTCCAGCGGTGTACCAGCAAGTGGTCGATGCACTGGAAATTCAGGCAAGGCAAATCCGAGAAGACCGAGTCACGCTCAAATTCCAACCCAGACAAGTGGAGTATGAGTATGAAACCGGCCATGTCTTTGTGACCGGTTATTCCTTGGTTTCTGGGCCATCTGGAGATGAACAGCGCCAAACTCGCACCTATGAGTTTGACATCGATATTGAGCAATACCGTCCAAAGCTCAGTTGGATGGATACGTATGAGGGGCAAGCTAGAACGAAGCGCGTTCGTGAAAAGTTGACCCAAGAGCAAAACCGGAGGGTGAATGATGCGAACCAAAATTAGTCGATGGATGACACCAAGCTTAATCGCAATGAGCTTGAGTGGCGTCCTGTTATCTCAAGCGTCGTATGCAGACGTGGAATTGCCGATTGTGCCAGCCAGTGTGATGAAGCAGCCTGCTACAGCAAATCCACCTATTCAAAGCAATAAGGTAGCAACGGATGTGCCAACAACGTTACAGATGACACCGGGGGTTAATGAACTGATCCCTGTAGCACTTGGTCATCTGAATCGGATTGTGACGCCGTTTGAATCGCCTCAGGTGAGAACAACCAGTGATGCTCAGACGCAAATCAAGGGGAATGTTGTATATGTGGCCACGGACAAAGAATCACCGGTTTCACTTTACATCACTCCGCCTGGTCAGGAAGCGCCCGCATTATCAGTCACCTTAGTACCCCGTCGTATTCCACCGCGTGAAATCACCTTAGCTATTGATGGTCAGCAGTGGCCTATTAAGGGCGTCGTGAACCGAAAAGCCGCCACTTGGGAAACGGCTCAGCCATACGTCGATAGCCTACGTGATTTACTCAGACGACTTGCACTAAATGAACTACCACAAGGCTATGACATCCGTTTGGCTGGCCAAACTGACACAAGCCCGAAATGTTTTCAGCCGGGCTTAAAGTTTGGTTTTAAGCAGGGGCAAATTGTGACGGGACATTACTTCACTGTCTATGTAGGACTAGTTGAAAGCTTTGCCGATGAGCCGATAGAAGCCAGTGAAATAGCCTGTAATACACCAGATATAGTGGCAAGCGCCTACTGGCCTCGCAATATCTTGTTGCCGGGTGAAAAGACTGAGTTGTATGTGGTTGTTCGCAATCATCGTGAAGAAGCGGTGGAAAGTCTGCGACCTTCGCTTCTTGTGGGGGGGTGAATAACGATGAAAGCACAATGGGAACAAATGAGCCCGAACATGAAGCGGGGTCTATCGGTTGCTGGTATTGCTGGTGGTCTCATCCTTATGGTGATGGTGTTTTCACCTAATCCTGACGATGGCTCAAGCAGTCGGAACCGGCAGGAAACGATCCGGCACATTCTTACGGATACCAATACTCGTGATGTTGGGGTCGATAGTTTGGCTGCGAACGTAAAACTACTCAGTGAGCGCAATGAACAGTTACGTCGTGAAGTTGAGCGCTTGCGTCGTGACGTTGATTCAGGACGGCTAAGCCCAGGTTCGCCTTCTATACCAAGTGAGGTCAATGCGGAGTTGGCTCGCCTTCGAGCGGAACTTGATGATGTTCGCGCTGGAGGTGATGCAGCAGTTGAAGGCACAAATAGCCGCTTTGAAGTGCCTTTATCTGCCATGGAATTGCCTAAAGAAGAAAAGCCTCTGCCGTCTAACCCAGACGACTATTTTGCCAATGCGCCGCTGCCTGATCCGCTCTATCAGCAGCCAGCCAATGGCCAAGGTACACGAGCACGAGATGTTCCATTGCCGCCAATCACGATTCGTATGATTGAGCCTGAAGTGGTTGCTGAACCAGAGGTTGTTGTGCAAGAAGCGCCGCCTTTGTATCTACCGGCGGGCAGCATCATCTCAGGTACTTTGATCACAGGTTTGGATGCTCCTACTCACGAGTCCGCAAGACGCGAGCCTTTTCCTGCATTGCTGAGGATTCAAAAGGAAGCCATTTTACCCAACCGATTTAGAGCGGATATCAAAGAGTGTTTCTTGATCGCCGCAGGTTACGGTGATTTGAGCTCTGAGCGTGCTTATTTGCGAGGCGAGACCATTTCATGTGTGAGAGAAGATGGTGGCGTCATTGAAACGCGACTGGATTCTTATGCCGTGGGTGAAGACGGCAAAGCCGGTATTCGTGGCCGATTAGTGTCGAAACAAGGCCAGCTGGTGGCCAAATCGATGATGGCCGGATTCCTTCAGGGCTTGGCAGGCGCATTTGATGTGAATCCTGTTCCGACGATTCAGACGGGTAATGCCGGTGATACTCAACTGTACCAGCAAGTCATGAGCCAAGAAGCATTACAAGGTGCTGCGATTAAAGGCACCGGTAAAGCATTGGATCGAGTGGCCAAGTTCTATTTGGACATGGCTGAAAATATGTTCCCAGTCATAGAGGTAGACGCTGCCAGGAAAATTGAAGTCATAGTCACTCGTGGTGCCTCGTTGTCGTTGGCCACTTCGCAAGGGGGAGGTGCAAGAAGATGAAAAAATCCTGCATGTTGCTAACCGATCGAAGTCCGTTTCAGACAATAAGATGTGTATCCAGAGGAGAGTTAACCATGACGACATCAATGCAGAACAACTCAAAGCACCAGCCAAAACAGTGGTCTAAAGCTGGATTACTTTTATTGGCAGTCGGCTCAACCTTATTGTCTGGCTGTAGTTCATTGAGTCTTGGGAGTAGTGAATATGGATGCCCAGGTATGCCTGACGGTGTGCGCTGTTTATCCGCTCGTGAAGTCTATGAGCTTACCAGTAATGGCGCTGCACCCAAGACGATTGATGCTGTGGCGACTCGAATTGGTTCTCCCTCTGGGTATTCACAATCTGATTTAGAGACAGGACTGCTGAGCCATCCGGCATTACCCGAGACGCAGCAATCTGCACCTATTCGCATTCCTTCAAGGGTAATGCGGATTTGGATTGCGCCTTGGGAGGATGACCGTGGGGATCTGAATTTATCCAGCTACGTGTTTACCGAAATTGAACCGCGCCGGTGGGATATTGGGGTGTCAGCACCTCGAACGGTTTCGCCAGTGCTACGTCCACTTCAGACTCAAAGCGATTCAGCCTCAGCGGGAGCTGATGGTAAGCGCGATAACTTGAGTATCTACGGAGAAACTAACGAATGACAAATGCAGTTCGCACCATTCAAACTCAGCGCCTAATGACTATTGGTGCGCTTGGTTTAATGGCGTTAATGATTTCGGAGCCCTCATTTGCGGGCACCGGTGGTGATGCTTTCACCGATGTGTGGGATACCCTAAAAGACTGGACCCAAGGTACTTTGGGACGGATCGTAGCGGGAGCCATGGTTCTGGTGGGTATTGTGGGCGGTATCGCTCGCCAAAGCTTGATGGCTTTTGCTTTGGGCATTGGTGGCGGTATGGGTCTCTACAACACACCAACAGTCGTTGAAAGTGTTATGTCTGCAACCTTACCTGTTGTTGCCAGCACTCAAGAAGTCATTGGCACAACAGTTCCAGCAATCAGCGCCGTTTTACTGGGCACCTGAATGTGAACCACAGTAGGCAGTTCACTTAAGGTAATCAAACTAGGTCTACACAACATCGGGTTATTGGTGATGTTGTGTAGACCTTTTCATTTCAACAACGCCGCATTAGCGGGCTTGGTTTACAGTATTTGGTATATTAATACCTAAAGTGTTAAAATCACTGTCACAATAAACTATATGGTTTATACTGTTCGTGATATTCATACTTTGGGTGTTAAAATGTCATCTAAGATAAACTGGCTTGTTGCTCATACTTCTCCTGGTGCGCTAGTACTTCAGCAATGGCTGACTGAAAACGGTGTGAGCTATTCCTTGGCTCAAAAGTACGCGCAGAACGGTTGGCTAAAGAAGCTATGTTCTGGCGTGTATTATCGTCCAGATGCGCAGGGCGATATAAAGCCAACTTGGGTTGATGCCATTCAAGCATTAGATGTGCAATTGGGCGTTTCAGTTCATTTGGCTGGATTGAGCAGCTTAACTCACCAAGGACTGAGTCACTATTTACAGCTGAACAAAGAGCAAGTTTGGATTTGCGTTAAAAATAAGTCGTCCTTACCAAAATGGTTTCGTGAATTCCCTTATCAGAATTGGTTTTACTGTGGAAATCATAAGCTTGAAGTGAATCCCGAGAAAGATTTGAAAAGGATCACGGTTAAAGAGAAAGAACTCACTGTCAGCTGTGCAGAACTTGCTGCCTATGAAGTGGTAGACGCTATTGGGAAGCTGATTTCATTTGAGCATGTCGCAGAATTATTTCAGGGTTTAGTCAATCTTAGCCCTAGAAAAGTACAAGATATTCTTGAGCGAAGCAGCTCTGTGCAGGCAAACCGAATATTTCTATTTCTGGGTCGATACTACGATCACCAGTGGGTCAATCGCATAGATGAAACAAGAATTAAATTGGGTGCAGGAAAGCGGCAGGTTGTCGAAAAAGGACGTTTTGATGAGCGATATCAAATCACAGTGCCAGAGATATTAAGCGTCAAAAAAGGTGAACAACATAATGGATAAAGATAGCCCATATTACAAACAGGTTTCCTTGCTCATAAGAATGCTTCCTGTGGTAGCAACAGAGACGGTTTTTGCACTTAAAGGTGGCACCGCCATTAATTTATTTGTGAGAGATTTTCCTCGGCTATCTGTAGATATTGATCTTGCTTATCTTCCACTTGAACCAAGAGATGAGGCTTTGATTAATGTCAGGGCTGCATTGCAGCGCATTACAGACAGAATCAATACTCAACCAGATATCAGAGCGGCATTTCAGGATAATAAAGCTGATGAACTGAGAATCGTTGTATCAAGTCCGGTTGCGACGATCAAAATTGAAGTGTCGCCCGTCGCCAGAGGTACATTGCATAGTGCAGAAATAATGCCAGTTCAAGAGTCTGTTGAAGACGAGTTTGGTTATGCTGAGATTCAGGTAGTCAGTCTTCCCGATCTGTATGGTGGGAAATTGTGTGCTGCAATGGATCGCCAACATCCTCGCGACTTATTTGATGTGCGTATGTTACTTGGCAGTGAAGGGATTTCGAGAGAGATTTTGGTGGGTTTTTTAACCTATACATTAAGTCACCCTCGGCCTATTAATGAAGTCATGTCGCCAAACTGGCAGCCTCTGAATGAGAAATTTCAGGCAGAATTTGACGGAATGACTTTTGAAAAAGTTGAATGCGAAGACTTAGCCTCTGTTAGGCCCATGATGTTAATTGAACTGCAAAAACATTTCACAGAAAGAGATCATGCTTTCCTTATGTCATTCAAAAGAGGGCAACCTGACTGGGCATTGTTTGACTATCCTAATGCAGCAGACTTGCCAGCGATTCGTTGGAAATTGCAGAACATTAACAAATTGGCAAAGAATCAAGCAAAACACCAAGAGCAATTAGATAAATTGAAGCAAGTGCTTGATGATTGGCTTGTTAACGCAAACGCCGAGTAATTCGTTTATAACAAACCTCAACGAGCTATAAGCCCCCTAGTTAGATTGCGATTTCTTCAATCTATCTAACCGAGTCCACATAGGACAACTGCATAGACTGGAGCCTCGATTTACATTAACGAGGACTCCTCATGCGAAAACTATCTCCAATTATTCTGGCGCTTGCGCTGTCTCCATTGGTTCAAGCTGAACCTGTGTCTGAAGTGTCGCCCGTTGGCAAAATTGACGGCATGGTTTCTTTGCCGGTCACGGGTATGAAAGCGGTCGAAAGCAATGGCCGTATTGTTTTCATGTCAGACAGTGGCCGGTTCGTCATTGATGGCACGCTCTATGATGCCTGGTCGAAAAAGCCGCTTACCAGCCTTGAAGAAATTCGTGAAGCGGGTAACACGCTGGACTTAAGTCGTCTTGGCTTAAAAATGGATGATTTGAATCCACTGACGCTGGGTGAAGGCAAAAAGAAAGTGGTGGTCTTTGTTGATCCCCGGTGTCCGCATTGCCATGAGCTTTTGAAACAAGCCCTACCGCTAACCAAAGAATACACCTTCCAAATACTCCCTGTGCCAGTGCTTGGTCCTGATTCAGAGCGTCAGGTTCGCCAGCTTGGCTGTGCGCGTGACAAAAAAGCGGCCACCGATGCATTGCTGAATGGCCGGATTGGTAACCTAGAACAGGATGATGCCTGCAACTTAGAACCAATGCAGCGTACCTTGGTGACGGCTCAAATCCTGGGCATTCAAGGTGTGCCTTTCATCGTCGCCAATGATGGTCGCATCAGCCGAGGCCGTCCTTATGATCTTTCTGCTTGGTTGGAGGGGCGTTAATGAAAGCCTCTCTGTATTCAGGGCAACGCGCTTCAGAGCTCTTGCCAGTATTGGCCTATTCCGACGATGAGCAACTGTTTTTCATGGAAGACCAGAGTGTTGGCTTTGGTTTTCTATGTGACCCATTGCCTGGTGGTGATGAGTCTGTTGCAGACAGGGTTAATGTTCTACTCAACAACGACTGGCCAAAAGACACTTTGCTGCAATTTGGCCTGTACGCCTCGCCTGATATTCAAACCGACCTTCAGCGCATGATGGGCTTACGGCATCGTCAATCCGATCCATTGCTTAGGGCGTCGATACGCAAACGTGCGGATTTCCTCGATGGGGGCACGGTTCAATCGATAGAAGAATCGACCCAGACTCAGGTACGCAACTTTCAACTGATCGTCACCTGCAAATTGCCTTTGGAAAGTCCTATACCGACGGAGCGTGAGTTGAGTCGAGCATCCGCGCTTCGAGCTTCTTTCTCTCAGGCGTTGGCAACGGTTGGTTTTCGCGTCACTGAGATGACTGACCGAAATTGGCTCGCGGCATTAAGTGCGCAACTTAACTGGGGAAAAGATGCTTCTTGGCGTAATCCATCTCCAATCCGCAGTGAGGCAGATAAACCACTTCGAGAGCAAGTGTTGGATTATGACCGAGCTATCAAGGTGGATAGCCAAGGTCTGATGCTGGGTGATTACCGAGTTAAAACCTTATCGTTTAAGCGCTTGCCTGAGCGGATCTGGTTTGGTCATGCCGCAAGTTTTGCGGGCGATATGATGACGGGCAGTCGCGGCTTACGCGGCAGCTTTTTGCTAAATGTCACCATTCACTTTCCCTCAGCTGAGGCGATGAGATCTCGTTTAGAGACGAAGCGTCAGTGGGCGGTCAATCAGGCCTATGGCCCGATGCTCAAGTTTGTGCCGGTGCTGGCAGCCAAGAAAAAGGGGTTTGATGTTCTTTTTGAAGCCTTGCAAGAAGGTGATCGTCCTATTCGGGCAAATATGACCTTAACGCTGTTTTCCCCGACGGAAGAGGCGTCCATCAGCTCTGTTTCAAATGCTCGAACTTATTTCAAAGAACTCGGGTTTGAGCTGATGGAAGACAAGTACTTCTGTTTGCCCATTTTCCTGAATGCCTTGCCATTTGGTGCCGACCGCCAGGCGATGAACGACTTGTTTCGATTTAAGACCATGGCGACACGACATGTGATCCCACTGTTGCCTTTGTTTGCAGATTGGAAAGGCACGGGCACGCCAGTGATTAACTTTGTTTCCCGCAATGGCCAGATCATGAGTGTGTCCCTTTATGACTCGGGCAGTAATTACAACTGTTGCATCGCGGCGCAATCGGGATCGGGCAAGTCATTCCTGGTGAACGAAATCATCTCCTCCTACTTATCTGAAGGCGGGCAATGCTGGGTAATTGATGTTGGCCGCTCTTATGAAAAGCTGTGTGAAGTCTATGATGGTGAGTTCTTACAGTTCGGGCGGGACAGTGGCATTTGCTTAAACCCGTTTGAAATCGTTGAGGACTATGACGAAGAAGCGGATGTACTGGTTGGGTTATTGGCCGCAATGGCCGCACCTACGCAGTCATTAACCGATTTTCAGATGGCCAACCTAAAACGTCAGACCCGTGAACTGTGGGAGAAAAAAGGTCGTGCCATGTTGGTTGATGATGTGGCAGAGGCTTTAAAAAATCATGAAGACCGACGTGTGCAGGACGTGGGTGAGCAGCTCTATCCGTTTACGACACAGGGCGAATATGGCCGCTTCTTTAATGGTCACAACAATATTCGCTTCAAAAACCGATTCACCGTTCTGGAGTTAGAAGAGCTCAAGGGGCGTAAGCATCTGCAACAAGTGGTGTTGCTTCAGCTTATCTACCAAATCCAACAGGAGATGTACTTAGGTGAGCGGGATCGTCGCAAGATTGTGTTCATTGACGAAGCCTGGGATCTGCTGACTCAAGGTGATGTCGGTAAGTTTATCGAGACGGGTTACCGTCGATTTCGAAAATATGGCGGCAGTGCTGTAACAGTAACGCAGTCGGTCAACGATTTATACGACAGCCCTACAGGTAAAGCCATCGCTGAAAACTCGGCCAATATGTACCTGCTTGGCCAAAAAGCCGAAACCATCAACGCGCTCAAAAAAGAAGGCCGTTTGCCATTAGGTGAAGGCGGCTACGAATACCTGAAAACGGTTCATACCGTCACGGGTGTCTATTCCGAGATTTTCTTTATTACCGAGATGGGCACCGGGATTGGCCGCCTTATCGTCGATCCGTTTCACAAGCTGTTGTACTCGTCCCGTGCAGAAGATGTAAACGCGATTAAACAGTTAACGCGCAAAGGCCTTTCTGTTGCTGATGCCATCTCTCAGTTGTTGAAGGAGCGAGGCTTTGACTGCTCCCCTCCCTAAAGGAAGGGGATTCTTGTTTCAAGGCGTTATGCCCGAAGTTCATTAGAACAATCGGGACTTACTTACGCTCCACAAGCTAACACCGCTTGCCCAGCGGCTTTGATATTAATAGCGGCATTGGTATCACGGTCTAAGCGCGCTTCACACGCTGGACAAGTCCAATGCCTTATATGTAACGGTAGAGAATCAACTACGTGACCACAGCAATTACAACGCTTACTAGACGGATACCACTTGTCAATCTGGACAAGTGTTCTGCCGCGCCATTCTGCTTTGTACTCAAGCTGCCTAACCATTTCGCCCCAATTGGCGTCACCAATGGCCTTAGCAAGTCGCGGATTCTTGACCATGTTTTTAACGCTCAAACTCTCACAGCTAATCACTTGGTTTTCGTTTATCAACGTAGTGGTGAGTTTGTGGGTAAAGTCGCGGCGGCAGTCGGCAATCTTCGCCTGAATGCGAGCAACTTTGATTCTGGCTTTGTGGAAGTTGGCAGTTCCTTTCTTCTTCTTGGAAAGGCGGCGTTGCGCCTGAGCCAATTTCTTCTCGTACTTTGCAGTATGGCGGGGATTGCCAGATTTAAACCCGTCAGCGGTAATCACAAGGTCGGTCAAACCCAAATCAATACCCGTTGTCTTTTTGGTAACAGGCAGTGGTTTAGGCTCGAAGCGGCAAAGCATAGACACGAAGTAGCGGCCTGCACTGTCTTTCGAGATAGTGACGGTAGTTGGTTCGCTAGGAAGTTCACGCGACCAGCGAATATCAAGCGGCTGTTTGGACTTGGCAATGTAGATATTGCCATCTTTGAACTTAAACGCCGACTTCGTGAATTCTGCGCTTTGCTTGCTGCGCTTCTTCTTAAAGGCTGGATACTTCGCCCTTCCTTCAAAGAAGTTCTTAAACGCAGTTTGTTGATGGCGCAAAGATTGTTGGAGCGGTACACACGACACGCTGTTAAGCCATTCAAACTCAGTTTGCTTCTTGAGTTCGGTCAGCTTAGAGCTTGCCGTGTTGTAGTTAACCTTTTTGCTTTCGTTGTAGAAAGCGTCGGTACGCCATTTAAGGATCGCGTTATAAACGAAACGCACACAGCCGAAAGTCTGCGCAAGCAATTGAGCCTGTTCAGTCGTTGGGTAAAAGCGTTGTTTAATAGCGATCTCTTTCATAGTTCACAAGAATACAGTTGTTTTTGTGAAAGTAAATATTAACATTAACCAATCGGGTAGTTTTTGCTCCTTCGGAGCAACCGCTATCCCTCCTCGCCCTAGAAGGACGGGGTTTCTCGCGGGATTTAGATGAATAAGACCACGCTTTGGCCATTTATGGCCTCTATTACTTTGTCTATTGCTGGTAGCGGTTTAATGACCAGCTGGCTTTTAATGAAAACACTCGAACCCATCCACAGCCAGTTGGCGTTAAGTACGCCCATTGCAGTCGTGGATTTTGGGGATGCGGTGTTGTCACTGGGTCCTAATGCCAGCGAACAAGACATCGAATCCAGGTTGCTTCAGACCAATCAGCAAATTGAAAAGTTAAAAGCAGCCGGTTTTATCGTGCTGGATGCCCAAGCGGTGGTTGGCGCTGATGATTCTGTTTTCGTGCCAGTAGGCTCAAAGGAGGTGTCTCATGCAGATACTCCGTAAAAGAATGCCTTGGCGGCCATATCTCATCCGGCTGACCATTCTTGCGTTAATCATGGCCTTGGTAGGCACCTATGCCATGATGCGCTACCGAATAGGTATTGATACCCAGCAAGAGCGCTGCCTTCCTGATACCACGGTATATCTGATTGACTTATGGAATAAAGAGCCCGTTAAGGATGGTCTGTATGCCTTCCACTCAAAAGGACTCGCTCCGTTATATAACGACGGTACTCGGATGCTGAAACGCCTAACAGGGATGCCAGGGGATGAAGTCAAGGTGACGCCTGAGCATGTGCTGGTGAATGGTGCTGAAGTCTCTACCGGCATGGCATTAGCCCAGCGTCTTGGTGTGGCTGAAACAGAATTTAGCCGCTCATTGACGCTGCAAGAAAACGAGTATTGGTTTTCCGGTGAGGCCGCAACGAGTTTCGACTCCCGTTATTGGAATGCCGTTAAGCGCGAGCAGATTGTCGGTCGCGCTTGGCCGCTTTGGTAGGAGGTGGATGATGAGAAGACTATGCCTCTTATTTTTGTTGGTTGCTCCATTGGCTTGGGTGCAAGTGTCCTGGGCACAAGAGCCTTATCCGTTGTCTGACGAGGACAAAAAGATCGTCGAAATGAGCCGCAGCATTTTACAAAGTGCTGTGGATGGTGCATCTGAATTTATAGAGCCTTTTGCACCGGTTGAACAACCTGCGTCGCTCAAACACAGCGATGAATGGTTGATATTTGCGTCGTCCTCACTGGGAGATTCGTCACTGAAGCAGCTTTTCAAAGAGGCCAGTGCTACCGGCGCTATTGTGTTGTTTCGGGGAATTCCTGAAGGAAAGACCTTGGGGGCAGCTATCCGTGATTGGCATACCCTGATGACGGGGCTTGATCCTGTTCCTCAGGTTCGAATCGATCCGAAAGCCTTTGTGCACTGGCGGGTGACTAGCGTGCCTGCCATTTTTCGCATAGACGATGACAAGGTGACTGCAAGTGCACTAGGGGTTTACAGCAAGGACTGGTTGCAACGCCAAATTGAAACCGGCAATACCGGTTCATTGGGTCAACGCGGTCCGATTCATTCGATTTTAGAACCGGATTTGATGCAAGTGGCGATGCAGCGATTACAGTCGATTGACCTGGGCGCATTAAAGAAAAAAGCCATTGAGCGTTTCTGGTCTCGCCAAACATTCACTGACTTACCCAAAGCCACGCAGTATCGGATAAGAACGGTTGATCCAACCATCGTCATGCAGCGGCCACTATTGGATGCCAATGGCCGAACATTGATCCCAGCAGGAACGCGTATTAACCCGCTCAAAGCCTTGCCATTTACTCAGCAGCTCGTGGTGTTTAATGCGTCGAACGCTGAAGAAGTGGACGCAGTAGCGCATTGGCTTGAGACGCAAGATAGGACGCTGCGCCGCATTACGCTTATCACCACGCAGCTCGACCGTGCCCAAGGCTGGAATCGCCTCAATGCGCTCGAAAAGACATTGGATAGTCCGGTTTACCTTCTCAATGCCTCGCTAAAGCAGCGCTTTGATCTGCAAGTCACCCCATCGTTTGTTCAAGCAAAGGGGCTCGCGTTTGAAATAGAAGAAATTCCAGCAAAGGAGCTTGTTCATGAAAAAGCTCAATAATACGTATCGTCTGATGCGGACTCTCGTTGTCATGTTTGTCCTAAGCGCCTCTATTCCTGCAAAAGCCGAATTGACTTGCCCAGACGCGGGGTTATTGTCCGGCAAGTTGCTGACGGATGTTTGCTGGTCATGCATTTTTCCTATCCGGGTTGCCGGTCTTCCTCTTGGCTCTGGCAATGTCCCAAGCGGCGCATCAAATAAGTCATTTTGCTTATGTGAAGACAACTTAGGCGTGCCAAGGCCAGGTATTGTTACCAGTATGTGGGAGCCAGCGCGTTTGATTGAACTGGTCAGAACGCCAGGTTGTTCGCCTTCACTGGGAGGGATTCGCTTACCGTTAGGTGATAGGCGATTGCAAGGTGGTCATGGTGAAGGTGAATACGATACCGGTGATCTTGCTTTCTACCATTACCATTATTACGCCTTTCCGCTTTTGGTCATGCTCGATTTGTTCATGGATGGCAATTGCAATGCCGATGGTTACATGGATTTTGACTTGATGTATTTGTCGGAATTGGACCCAACATGGCTGAACGATGAACTGGCCTTTTTTACTCAGCCTGAAGCTGCTGCTGTTGCTAATCCATTGGCTATCTCTGCTTGTACCGCTGACGCTGCTTCATCAACGCTTGGTAAACCCATCGATCAGTTGTTTTGGTGTGCTGGCAGTTGGGGCCATCTCTATCCGTTATCTGGCCACACCTTAGCCTTTGGTTCATTAGCAGAAAACACCAGCCATTTAGCGGCGCGTGCAATCGCGGCTCAACACAGGCGTGGTCTTGCAAGACGAACAATGGGGAACAGTGCGCTATGCCGACCTGTTATCGAACCCATGCTGCCGAAATCCCAATACAAGATGAGTATGTTCTTCCCTGTACCAGAAACTGAAAGTGCGCATGTCATCGGTGAAAGCACCATGAAATGGGGAGAGTGGCGAACGATCCCCGGTGCCGGAGAAGATGCGCTCTACATTTTGTGGCGCTGGCAAGACTGCTGTAACTCGGGAGGTTAACTATGAAACCAACATTTTTTACCCGAGTGTTAGCGGGTATTTTATCTATCACTATGGCGTGCTTGCCCTTACATGGTGTGGCCGCTGATGTACAGCGCCAATCCGGCCTAAGCGGACAACAAGAAGGTAAGCAATTGCTGCAAAACTGGACGATGCCCGCACTCAATGGCAATACATTGTCGGTGCCGAATGGCAGTGGTAATGAGTCCATTAACTTGCAAGAGCTTTTCCCAGGTATGGATCAGGGCTCATTGGATGTCTTAACAGGCGTTTATGGCTCTGATGCCAGCATGAATCAATTGGGGACGCAGCGCCAAGAGAGCATGGTATCCGAAAGTGGCGCTACGGGTGAGGCATTTCGTTCGCTACAACAAATCAAAGACAGGTCTCGGCCAGATATGGTCAATGATCCCCTTTGGGCATTAACTGATGCGGTTCAAACTGACCCTAATCTATTGACGCAAAGCTTCCCAGGTTGTGAGTCTCAAGGTGAAGGAAGCCCAAACTACCAGCAATGTGACAGACTCAATACAGCGGTTAACAGCTGCACTATTACTCACGATTACACGGCAGGCATTATTGAGCATGTTTCAGGACCAATGAACCTTCGCTCTTGTGGTGAGGGATGTCTTGAAGTTTGGATTGGACGAATTGGCGACAACTACTGGAGTGGCCGTTGTAAAGTGTTTGAACAGGCCATCACACTCAAAGTCGTGAACCCCGATGCGATTACCTCAGCCGTTCTTGAGTACGCCAAATGGGATGACTACATGCAAGTTTGGCTTGGCGATCAGAAAGTCTGGTCTGGGCCGAACAATAACTTTCCACCAGAAACGGCTGGCCGCTGCGAGCTCAGTACCAGTTGGGAGCGCAATCCAAATACCGATCTCACTGCTAAGCTAAAAGCGGTAGAACCAGGTTTAGAAGTGCCGGTAAAAATTCGCGTATCGGTTACTGGTAGTGGTGAGGGGTATGCACGCATCAAGGTGCGCTTTGATCCAACCAAGGTGGTGATGAATGATAGTTGGTCGCCACAATCCTGTATCGAACAAGCAGCGGATATCCCGACGAAGTTTTCAGACTACAGCATTCAATGCACGGATCAGCCGTCTTCAACCAACGGATGTACGGTGGTCAATGGTGTTTCAGTTTGTGAATCCTACTTTGCCCCAAGCCCTGTGGCGGGCATATCGCCTTTGTGTCGGCGTATACAAGTCAGTGTGGATGACGAAAGCTATAAGGGGATTGAAAATCAGGCCTGCCAAGTGCTTGAAGCGAATCCTTCCTGTGGATTCATGTCGTCAGAATGTGCCGAAACCAATGATAAAGGTGAATGCATTCGTTTTACCGATACCTATGACTGTGGATTGCAAACCAGCGATCCAAAGTGTGTGGTATCCAATCTTATGCCGAGTAGTTTTGAAGCCTGTGAGCCTACTCAGACGATCACGCCATTTACTGAAACCAAGCATGTACCCGATTACCAGGTGTGCGAGAAGATCAGCACGCTTACTCAGTGTCAGTTAGAGCGACGTGTATCCGCTGAAACCCATCAACAAAGCTGGTCCATTGAGCGTGGTTGCTTTAGCTCCGAAACGCTCAGTTTTGTTCCACAGCACAGCAGTACTATGCAAACTGGAAACGCTACGCTGAGGATTTTTGATAATCAAAATACTGAGATAAAAATCACCGAGTCGCCATCCAAGGCAAATGGCTGGAAAACGACACTCTCATTGACGGGCAATAAGGAGACGGTGACTGAGACGAAACCGTCCATTAAATACCCTGAAATGACCTGTCCAAAAGGAACCTTGGTTGGCTCATTGTGTAAAGTCGTCAATGGTTCGATTATTTCGTGGCATGAACCCCAGGAGGTCACTCGTTCCAGATGCGATTCCGGCTGGAACAAAGTCGATTTCGACACTTGCAGCCGAGAAGTTCAGAAGTGTTTGGCTCCTGCGAAACTGAGTGCTTCCTTGACCTTCTCCGGCAAGTACTTAGAGCAAGACGTTGTTCATCAATCAAGTGATCCGGGCATAGACCAATGCTTGATGCAAACGGATCAGTTTACTGCGGTGCAGTGGCAGTGTTTGGATACGGGCACAAAACGAATCGACGGGTTAACGGTTGGTAGTAGCGAGTTGGCGAAGCTTGGAAGTCTTTATCCGGCTGTTGTTTCGTCTCCTGCTCATTTAACCAGTCGTGGCAGCTCTGATGGACTGGGGCTCTCATGCTGGAGGGCAAAAGCGACCTATAATGCCTCGACTGCTCACCCAGAGTTCAACATGGGCAGCTCAGATAGCTGGGTAGATGCCAATGGTAATACACAAACCATCGTCAATAACGGACAAAACACGACCACCAATACGTGTGCCGCGCTAGAGCAAAATCCGGCCTGCCAGTACGTCAGAACCGAATGTACTGAGGGCGGGGCTGGTCATGAAGGCTTCTGTTATATCCAAAGTTTGGTGTATGACTGCGGACAAAGCGTTGAAGTGCAAAACGCTCGAATGGAAACTCAATACAACTGTGAGGGGCCAGTTCGCTGTATGGGCACAGATTGTTTAGAGCCAGAGTCAATCAAGCAGGCTAACTTTGCAGAGGCCGCTGCGATGCTTAATGCGGCGCAGTTTATGACCAATGATATGTCATGCACAGGAGCTGATGGCCAAGATAACGTCGAGTGTACGGTCTTTAAAGGTAATGCTGGCCAGTGCAAAAAAGCCGTTGGCGGCATAGTGGATTGCTGTGAAAAGCCAAGTGGCGTGTCGCTATCGGATTACATCACGATGATAGTTGCGGTCAACAAGCTTGATACGGCAGTCATGGCCATGAATCCGTCTTCGGCAATCTATGGTTCGTGGAATACGCTCAGGGAACCAATCACCAGTACCTGGAGTGCGGTTAAAGAGCCTTTTGTGTCTGCATGGGACTCTCTCATGGGGGCTGGGCCATCAACGGCTGCTGGCGCGGGAGCGGAGCAAGCTGCGACTGGCTTTATGCAGGTGTTGACCAACAAAACGGCTGAGTGGGTAGGCTCTACGTTTGGTTCGGGGGCGCAATCGGCACTGTTTAGTAACGTTGGTGGTGCGGTTGGAGCCGATGGTGTCGTTTCGGGTGGTAACTTTGCCCTGGGGGGCGCTGCGGGCGCGGTTCTGAGTACGGTTATGACGGCCTACATGATTTATTCAGTCACTATGATCCTCATTCAGCTTATCTGGAAATGTGAGCAGAGCGAGTTTGAAATGAACGCCAAGCGGGTATTGAAGAGTTGCCACTATGTAGGCTCTTACTGCAAGTCTAAGTTCTTAGGTGCCTGTGTTGAAAAACGGCAGTCATATTGCTGTTTTACTTCGCCACTTTCACGGATCATTCAAGAACAAGTACGCCCTCAATTGGGCCTTGGTTGGGGCAGTGCCAAGTCACCAAACTGTGAAGGTTTGACCGCGAGTCAGTTAAACCAGGTAGATTGGAGCCAAGTCAATCTCGATGAATGGATAGGTATCTTGTCGATAACAGGCAACCTACCCGAAGTACCGTCACTGGATCTGGAACGACTCACAGGCTCAGGAAGTACGCTAAACGTTGATGGAAATCGTCAGAGTGCCGCAGATAGAGCCATTGAACGGCTAAACGGAATGGATGCCCAGAAACTTCGCCAGGAGGCAACGGAAGAAGTCTCGGGGAACAATTAGAATAAATTGCTCCGTTAGCCCCGTTTTGCAGGACTAATGGAGCAGAAAAAATAATCAATATGCATTTATGTAACTGCGACAAATTTGCAAAAATGTGTTTGTAGTAGTTTCGATAAATAGAGTTGGACATCGGACAGATAGCTATGAGCGAGGAACTGACGTGGCCAACCAAAATCGACCAACCCAGCTAAGCCACTTTTCTCAATATCTTCATTTTTAATTCATACATATTTGGGCTTGGATACCTCAAATATGTATGCAAACGTTCTGTATTGTAAAATGTCATGCTAAGCTCGAAAGCACGATTGAACACCTTGGTGTCGAGATTGAAGATGTACTAAGGATTTCAGATAGTTGTGACGGATGATTCAATGCCAACGGCTTAAGTTGTAAATATTCATGGCAGACGTTTGTGTCCCCAACGCTATATCTTTCACACAAATATGAGAAGTGTATTTATGACTATTCAGCAAATTAAAGTTGGCAGTGTTCCTGATATTATTGAGCTAACACCAAACTCCAATGAGCAAAGTGATTCTTATCCTTTTATCCTATCAACGAATACTTCATGGGGAGAACAGGGTTCTAAAATATCAATAGAGAAATTACGCCAAAATATTGAGCCTTGGTTAACAGCACTTTTTCAATCCGAACATTTAAATCTATTGATCGGTGCGGGTTTAAGTACGTCTATTCAAATGTCGGCTACAGGCGTGCCACCCGTTGGAATGGGGTGGATCAGTGATCTAGCGGTCTGTCAAAGCGAAATAAATGAATTCGCTACAAAAGCTGCCAAATCGGCTGGTCGCGCACAAGGAAATATAGAAGATCAAATTAGAGCTATTAATGAACTTATCAAAGGTCTTGAAATTTTAACAGTGTTGGATAGCCCGCAACCTGAAAACCCCCCGGCTCCATATGCAGCCTATAGAGACCTAAAAGCTGATTTAGCTGCAATTAAGGGGGAATTGTCTCGATGTCTAGGTGAGTTTTCAAAATCTGTCAGTACAGGAGAACACTTAATTAAAAGTGCTGAAAAAAAACGAAAAGAGGAAACTTTCAATTATCTTGTGAGTTTCTTAATGAGCTTTGCAAGTAGAACCGCTACACGCGACAGATTGCATATTTTTACAACGAACTATGACCGAATTATCGAGGTTGGTGCTGAACTTGCTGGTTTAAGACTCATAGACCGTTTTGTTGGAAGTATTGCTCCCGTTTTTAGATCCTCAAGATTAGAAGTTGATTATCACTATAACCCTCCGGGAATACGTGGTGAACCAAGATATTTGGAAGGAGTGGCACGTTTTACCAAACTTCACGGTTCTCTAGATTGGCACGAACAAGATGGTGCGATTAGGCGCTTTGGCCTACCTTTTGGAGCTCGCTCTGTTGAACCGTTTCTAGAAGCAGAGGGGCACGAAAGCGATAGTTATGAACAACTTATGATTTACCCTAATTCAGTCAAAGATAGAGAAACCGCTGAGTACCCCTATGTAGAGTTATTTAGAGACTTAGCAGCAGCGACTAGCCGTCCAAACAGTACATTAGTCACGTATGGCTATAGCTTTGGTGATGAGCATATAAACAGAGTAATTGAAGATATGCTTACCGTTCCATCTACCCATCTAGTCATCATTGCTTTCGGAGATCCGCTAGAAAGAATTATGAACTTCATTGGTAAAAGTGGAAGAAAAGCTCAAATCACTTTACTAATGGGTGACCATTTGGGGGATCTAAAAACTTTGGTTGATAACTATCTACCTAAACCAGCCATAGATAAAGCATCAATAAAGATGGCCGAATTACTAAAACAGCGAGGCTTTATCCAGTCAGAACACTCAGGTAATGCAACTACCACCGAGGTAACATCATGAGTTACTTGCCTATAGAAAGACTGGAACAGTTACGAATCGGAACCGTTGGTTTTGTATCGCCTAGTGAAATTAGAGTTTCCTTAGAAATTGATTCCCCAGACTCAGTCTCTCTTCAAGGAGGCTCACCTCGCAACTTTCCTCGAATCAACAGTTATGTGCTTATAAACAGTGATGATGGATTTCTAGTTGGTCAAGTTGAGTGGATCGCAGTAGAACACTCGCCATACCCCAAAAGAAGAGGCTTGCAAGATTTTGGCTTGATAGACTTACCTTTTCCTCTAAAAAAGCTCAGTATCAACCCCGTTGGTACATTGAGAAGCGATAGAAAAAACGATGGTTTCAAATTCACCAGAGGAACAGATGCATTTCCTTCAGTTGGTGATTCAGTGCTTTTACCTACTGACCAACAATTAAACTCAATAATCGAATCAGGTGAAAACAGAAGGGTTAAAATAGGAGATAGTCCTCTAGCTAACAATGCAGAAATAAAAATCGACCCCGATAAGCTTTTTGGGCGACATATAGCTGTTTTAGGCAACACAGGTAGTGGTAAATCTTGCTCTGTGGCGGGACTAATTCAATGGTCACTGGACGCAGTTTTACAACAGGGCCAAACTCCGAACGCTCGATTTATAATACTTGATCCTAACGGGGAGTACAGCCGAGCATTTGGTCCAAAGTCAAAATATAAGGGGAATTTATTGCGCGTAGAGGCTAACTCTGATTATGGTGAGTTAGAACTTAAAGTACCATCATGGCTATGGAACAGTTCAGAATGGGGGGCGTTCACTCAGGCAAGTTCAAAAGTTCAACTCCCATTACTACGACGAGCTTTGAGGGCGATGAGAAATGATGTGTTGTCAGAAGATGATGTGACAATTCAAGCAAAACATTTTTGCGGAATACTTTTAGTTTCAATAAGGCAACTAGCAAGTCAAGGGCAGATATATGTGAATGGTGGTCATGCCAAAGGCTTAGTTGAAAGTTTAACGTCATGGGAAACTAGCCTCATAACATTAAACGAAAAAATCCACAACCAACCTTTCAATAGTGTAATAAGCACGATAAATACTTACCTATCTTCCAGAAGAGGAGCACAGTGGCCTGCTAAGCCTGAAGTCAGTGATACTGATAAGTTGATTTCTGAGTTAAAAGAAGCTCATGTTGCACTTGGTGGTGATGAACAAGAACTTCTCCCGAAAAGTGAAGATACGCCTATTCGCTTTGAAGGTGATGACTTCGTCGCCTATCTCGAAGCTTTAGCACAAGAAACGGGAACTGAGCAGTTCATGGAATTTCTTTTGACTCGAATTCGCACAATGCTAGGTGACACCCGAATTAGTGCAGTTACTAAAGATTCTGAGGAACCAATAAGTTTAACTGATTGGCTAGATACTTTTCTTGGGAAGGATACTCATGGTGCTATCACTGTTATCGACCTATCACTAGTTCCCAATGAAATTATCCATCTTGTAACAGCAGTAATCTCTAGAGTGACTTTTGAAGCTCTTCAACGATATCGGAAGATGAATGGAAAACCATTACCAACAGTAATGGTTGCAGAGGAAGCTCATACATTTATCAAACGATACAAAGAAGAAAGTGAGAGTCAATCAGTTTCTGATGTGTGCTGCAAAGTATTTGAAAAAATCGCTCGCGAAGGGCGTAAATTTGGTTTGGGACTAGTAGTATCATCCCAACGACCTTCTGAGTTATCTCCTACTGTTCTTTCTCAATGTAATACTTTTTTACTGCACAGAATTAGCAATGATAGAGACCAAGAACAAGTTCATAGGCTTGTTCCCGATAACATGAGGGGGCTATTAAGAGAGCTACCATCGCTACCATCTCGACATGCAATTTTACTCGGATGGGCTTCAGAACTACCGGTGTTAGTTCGAATGAAAGAACTTAGTGAAGAGCAAAGGCCTCAGTCTGATGATCCTGACTTTTGGGACGTATGGTCTAACTCCACAGGTGAGCCTCGTGAAGTAAACTGGCAGCCAATCGTTGAAGAATGGCAAAACAGAGATTAATTTACCAGCCAAATTAGCGCCAAATAGATGCTTAACAATACGAATAAGATTAACTTTCTATGGCGCATTTGTTCCAAAGCGATGAGTGGCGTGAACTATTAGTGGTGTGCGAATCAATAGGCTATTACGCTAATTTCGATAAACGGGTACTTTCCAAAGTGACTTAGGGTTCCTTTCTGACAATTTATTAAATGCATAGATATTAACGACGCTATACGAGAGAAATTTGGGGGAATTACGATTGATTGAAAATTCGACTTAATTCGACAAAGCTGATGATGGTTCAAAAGCGAGTCAGATCCGAACGTCCACTTTGGCAGTTGCCGACTATCAGATTAATTTTAGTAATGTTAATCTGATTTTCGCTAAAAGAACCTTGTCCAACAAGTTTGTCTCAGCTAGTTTCAATTAACAGCTATTTGACACATGGCAGTTAGAGTTACCTTGAATAGTTTTAATCTTAAAATCACGCACTTTTTCCCATTCGTCAACAGGGTCCATTCTTGACCAAGCTTCAAATAGCTGAGTTTGTTGCCTACTGAGTCTTAGGCCGTATTGATCTCGCATGTAGAAATAAATTCTAGCAATATCACCCTGACGGTTAGCTGGTGGTTCTGCTCGACGGTCTTTGAAATCAACTTCGAAATCACATTGACCATAGGATCTTGGTTCATTCGGAATCATGCCAAATCGAAAATTTGACCTATCCCCATTGAGCTCTCCTACAGATGGTACGAGGTTATGGAGATCCGAAACCATTTTAGAAAACTCAGGATCATTCTTTTCGCAGTTCCGACGACCACCATTTTGCCAGCATTGGCGTTGATGGCCAATTTCCCAAGCTGAGACTACATGTTCCCACTCTAAGCGTTCACCTCGTTTCGGTTGCTTTCTTGGTTCATATCCGCAAGATGCAGCATCAATCGCACCATCATTGCTATAGCTACATCCACAGTAAAACGTACTCTGGTTGTCTTGGTAAATTTCTCGGGCAAATCGTTTTGCCTGACTGAACGATGTGGGGTGTTCTGCAATTGCAGGTATAGCGAATAACGCTATAAAGAAAGGGTATACGGATTTAATGGTTGATGGGGCACCTTCACCCCACCAACCTGATACCACCCTCAGATGGTTGATAGATCGACCCCGTAGTTGAGTTCCTCTGCGAAGTCCGGCAGTCCGTAACCGATGGTTTTCTTGTAGAACGGAGAGACCTTCGCAGTCGGAGCCTTCTTCTTGTGCTTCGTAGTGTAGAGCATTCGTGCCCGCATCACCTCGAAGGAGTAACCTCGCCCTTCACGGTTCTTGTCCTTGGCCAGTCGGTTGATGGACTCCGTGTAAGCATTGGTGACGGGCATGTCCGTCTCGAAGTAGGTCATGATCTCTTCGCGCCAGTTGCCCACAGCCCTGACCAGATCGCTCCAGACTTCCTTCTGGCCCTTCGGAATGGTGGCTATCCAGTCGTCCAGGGCGGTTTCTGCCTGGGGTCGTGTGGTGGCGTCCCAGATGCCGTAAAAGCGTTCCTTGTGCTCGTAGGCGGCCAGCAGTTGCGGGAATGCGCCTGTCCAGGTCTCCATGATGAAGCGTTCCCGGTCTGAGACTTCGTGAGCGCGTTTCAGCAGGATTTTCCGGTCTCCCTTGAGAGTCCGGCTCTGGGACGGTTTCAGCTCCTTTCTGGAGCCCTTGCGCACTCTCTAGGGCATCGTTGGCC
>NZ_LHPI01000022.1 GCF_001274785.1 Vibrio hepatarius | reverse complement strand
GATTCAGCACAGTCAATTCAAACATTACTTTATGTAATGTTCAGTATTCATTGAGCCGACAAAATCTTAAATTGAAGAGTTTGATCATGGCTCAGATTGAACGCTGGCGGCAGGCCTAACACATGCAAGTCGAGCGGAAACGAGTTCACTGAACCTTCGGGGAACGTGAACGGCGTCGAGCGGCGGACGGGTGAGTAATGCCTGGGAAATTGCCCTGATGTGGGGGATAACCATTGGAAACGATGGCTAATACCGCATAATAGCTTCGGCTCAAAGAGGGGGACCTTCGGGCCTCTCGCGTCAGGATATGCCCAGGTGGGATTAGCTAGTTGGTGAGGTAAGGGCTCACCAAGGCAACGATCCCTAGCTGGTCTGAGAGGATGATCAGCCACACTGGAACTGAGACACGGTCCAGACTCCTACGGGAGGCAGCAGTGGGGAATATTGCACAATGGGCGCAAGCCTGATGCAGCCATGCCGCGTGTATGAAGAAGGCCTTCGGGTTGTAAAGTACTTTCAGCAGTGAGGAAGGTTCATACGTTAATAGCGTATGGATTTGACGTTAGCTGCAGAAGAAGCACCGGCTAACTCCGTGCCAGCAGCCGCGGTAATACGGAGGGTGCGAGCGTTAATCGGAATTACTGGGCGTAAAGCGCATGCAGGTGGTTTGTTAAGTCAGATGTGAAAGCCCGGGGCTCAACCTCGGAATTGCATTTGAAACTGGCAGACTAGAGTACTGTAGAGGGGGGTAGAATTTCAGGTGTAGCGGTGAAATGCGTAGAGATCTGAAGGAATACCGGTGGCGAAGGCGGCCCCCTGGACAGATACTGACACTCAGATGCGAAAGCGTGGGGAGCAAACAGGATTAGATACCCTGGTAGTCCACGCCGTAAACGATGTCTACTTGGAGGTTGTGGCCTTGAGCCGTGGCTTTCGGAGCTAACGCGTTAAGTAGACCGCCTGGGGAGTACGGTCGCAAGATTAAAACTCAAATGAATTGACGGGGGCCCGCACAAGCGGTGGAGCATGTGGTTTAATTCGATGCAACGCGAAGAACCTTACCTACTCTTGACATCCAGAGAACTTTCCAGAGATGGATTGGTGCCTTCGGGAACTCTGAGACAGGTGCTGCATGGCTGTCGTCAGCTCGTGTTGTGAAATGTTGGGTTAAGTCCCGCAACGAGCGCAACCCTTATCCTTGTTTGCCAGCGAGTAATGTCGGGAACTCCAGGGAGACTGCCGGTGATAAACCGGAGGAAGGTGGGGACGACGTCAAGTCATCATGGCCCTTACGAGTAGGGCTACACACGTGCTACAATGGCGCATACAGAGGGCGGCCAACTTGCGAGAGTGAGCGAATCCCAAAAAGTGCGTCGTAGTCCGGATCGGAGTCTGCAACTCGACTCCGTGAAGTCGGAATCGCTAGTAATCGTGGATCAGAATGCCACGGTGAATACGTTCCCGGGCCTTGTACACACCGCCCGTCACACCATGGGAGTGGGCTGCAAAAGAAGTAGGTAGTTTAACCTTTCGGGGAGGACGCTTACCACTTTGTGGTTCATGACTGGGGTGAAGTCGTAACAAGGTAGCGCTAGGGGAACCTGGCGCTGGATCACCTCCTTATACGATGATTATTGCGATGAGTGTTCACACAGATTGAT
>NZ_LHPI01000021.1 GCF_001274785.1 Vibrio hepatarius | reverse complement strand
GCCAATCTTTGCAACAGAGCCTCCGTCGCCATGCTCACCTCGCTTTGGTGCACACGAGTATTGAGCATAGTCGAGATTGGTGCAGATCACTTCTGATATTGAACTGTCAGGAGCTGGCTGCACAACAGCCATTACGCCCAATCAACTGGTGCAGTCGTCTTCTGAAAATGACACATGGCATCTGACATCAAGTTAGGGTATGCCTCAATCTGACGGCTGCGAACCGCCAGGGACAGGCGCAATGTCAGATTCTGTCGCGGCCTTGGCGCGTGCCTGGAAGCGTTCATAGCAATCCAGCCCGCAGAAATGTTCGACGTATTCCGCGCCTTCCGGGGTGAAGGCGGCATCGAGCGGAATTTCTTTGCAGCATACGCAGCAGGTGGTGCAACTGGCAGTGTTCGGGGCGTTTGCGTTCATGGTGGTACTCCTCCAGATTGGTAGCGAAGCTCAAAGCTGCCCACTCTCGGCTGGCTGGGAAGCGGTCATGATCTTCCCTTGAAGGCCCGCAGCAGCCGCGTCACAGACAGGACAAACAAGCCGGTCAGCGTGAGGGCTGCAATACCCCAGTGCTCCCCGATGAACGCGCCGGCCGTCGTGCCGGCTAGCACAATGGCGAGAATCGGCAAATGGCAGGGACAGGTGAGCACGGCCAGCGCGCCCCACAAGTAGCCGGTGATCGGTTTGTGCGTCTCAGACGGCAAGTGCTCTGGGCTGTTCATGGCAGACTCTCCGCGTGCTGTGCCGGTTCGGTTGGCATGGCGGCCAGTTGCATTTCGAGGCTGGCCAGGGCCTCGCGCCGACGCTCGACGAGTTGCCGCAACACGGCAAGCTGCGCAGACGCACCGTCACCGTCCGCAGCATCCAGCGCCCGGCACAGCCGCGCCAGTGCGTCCAGGCCGATACCCGCTTCGAAGGCAGCCCGTACAAAGCGCAGCCGTTGCAACGCGGTGTCATCGAACAAGCCGTAGCCGCCCGTGGTGTACGCGACCGGCCGTAGCAATCCGCGCAGCAGGTAGTCGCGCACGATATGCACGCTCACCCCGGCATCAAGGGCCAGCCGGGACACTGTGTAGGCGCTCATTGAACACCTCCTTTTCCTCATCCGGCGCAGCACGAAAGCTGCTTCACGTCCTTGCTGAAGGTCTGCGCCGCGAGCTTCAGCCCTTCGACCATGGTCAGGTAGGGGAACAATTGGTCGGCCAGTTCCTGCACGGTCATACGGTTGCGAATGGCGAGCACCGCCGTCTGGATCAGTTCACCCGCTTCCGGGGCCACCGCTTGCACGCCGATGAGCCGTCCGCTACCTTCCTCGATGACCAGCTTGATGAAGCCGCGTGTGTCGAAGTTGGCAAGCGCACGCGGCACGTTATCCAGTGTTAGCAGGCGACTGTCGGTCTCGATCCCGTCGTGATGTGCTTCCGCCTCGCTGTAGCCCACGGTGGCGACCTGCGGGTCGGTGAACACCACGGCCGGCATTGCGGTCAGGTCCAGGGCCGCATCGCCGCCAGTCATGTTGATCGCCGCACGAGTGCCGGCCGCTGCCGCCACATAGACGAACTGCGGCTGGTCGGTGCAGTCGCCGGCCGCGTAGATGTTCGGGCTACTGGTGCGCATGCCCTTGTCGATGACGATGGCCCCCTGCGCATTGACGGCTACCCCCGCCGCTTCCAATGCCAGGCTGCGCGTGTTCGGTGTCCGGCCGGTGGCGACCAGCAGCTTGTCGGCGCGCAATTCACCGTGCGTGGTGGTCAGCACGAATTCACCGTCCATATGGGCGACCTGGCTGGCTTGCGTGTGCTCCAGCACCTCGATGCCCTCGGCACGGAAAGCGGCTGTCACCGCCTCGCCGATGGCCGGGTCTTCACGGAAGAACAAGGTATTGCGCGCCAGGGCCGTGACCTTGCTGCCCAGCCGGGCAAAGGCTTGCGCCAGCTCCAGCGCCACCACCGACGAGCCGATTACGGCAAGGCGTTCGGGAATGGTGTCGCTCGCCAGGGCCTCGGTGGAAGTCCAGTAGGGTGACTCTTTCAAGCCCGGAATCGGCGGGACCGCCGGGCTGGCACCCGTGGCGACCAGGCAGCGGTCGAACATCACGACGCGCTCGCCACCCTCGTTCAAACTAACGATAAGGCTCTGGTCGTCCTTGAAACGCGCTTCACCGTGCAGAACGGTGATGGCTGAATTGCCGTCCAGGATGCCTTCGTACTTGGCATGACGGAGTTCTTCGACACGGGCCTGCTGCTGGGCCAGCAGCCGCTCGCGCAAGATCGTCGGCGGTGTGGGTGGCATGCCGCCGTCGAATGGGCTTTCCCGGCGCAGATGGGCGATGTGGGCGGCGCGGATCATGATCTTGGACGGCACACAACCGACGTTGACGCAGGTGCCGCCGATGGTGCCGCGCTCAATCAGCGTGACCTGCGCGCCTTGCTCGACGGCCTTCAGTGCTGCCGCCATCGCGGCTCCACCGCTACCAATGACGACGACCTGCAACGGGCGTTCGTTGCCACTGGGCTTATCAGCGGCCCCTATCCAGCCGCGCATCTTGTCGAGCAGGCCGGCGCGGTTGTCCGTCGGTGGCGCATCGGCAAGCGTTGCCTCGTAGCCCAGTCCGGCCACGGCGGTAGTCAGCGCATCCGATGACGTGCCCGCCTCAATGGCGAGTTGCGCTGTGCCCTTCGGATAGGACACCAGCGCCGATTGCACGCCGGGCACTTTCTCCAAGGCTTCCTTGACGTGAGCCGCGCACGAGTCGCAGGTCATCCCGGTGATTTTCAGGGTGGTCATGTATTTTTCCTTTTCTGTGGTGGCTACGGCTGTTGCCGTCAGCCACGTTGTTCTGGCAATTCACAGCTGTCCGGCCCGCAGCGGCGATGTGCTGGCGAGATGAAATCCCAGACCGACACCCCAACCATCAAGGCCAGGCCGACATAGAGCAGTCCACCGCTCTGCCAGCCGTAAGCCCGCATTAAAAACACCGCTGCCAGCACCAAGATCGGGCCTATCGTGCCGAGCGCCGTGCGTCGCCACTGTCGATGATTGAGCCAAGCGATAGCATTGGCGAGTAACGCGATGCCGGCGAACATCGGCAGCAGGATGCCAATGAATAGCCCCTCGTACTGGCTCAAGAAGCCCAGTCCGATGGCCGCGCCAAAGCTGGCGATGGCAGGAAAACAGGCGGCGCAGCCCATCGCGGAAACGACGCTGCCGAGCGCGCCGGTTTTGCCAGCGATGCGCGTGATGAGTCCCATGTGTCGCTCCCGAGTTCGGTTAACGGATCAGCGTTTGAGGCTGGACGGATAGCCCGCGTCCTCGGTCGCCTTGGTCAACTTCTGGACGTTGGTCTTGGCATCGTCGAAGGTGACGACGGCCTGGCGCTTGTCGAAACTTACGTCGGTCTTGCTCACGCCCTCAACCTTGGAAAGCGCGTGCTTGACAGTGATCGGGCAAGAGGCGCAGGTCATGCCAGGCACGGACAGCGTGACGGTCTGGGTGGCGGCCCACACGGGGGCAACAACGGCAGCGAGGGCGAGGGCGGCAAACAGTTTTTTCATGATGAACTCCTGTGATTAATAGAAAAATGGCATGACGTAGGGAAATCCGAGCGAGACCAGGACCAGCGCGGCCACGATCCAGAAAATGAGCTTGTAAGTAGCTCGCACTTGGGGAATCGCGCAGACCTCACCCGGTTTGCAGGCTTGCGCCGGGCGGTAGATGCGCCGCCAGGCGAAAAACAGCGCGACCAGCGCTGCGCCGATGAAGATCGGGCGATAGGGTTCCAGCACCGTCAGGTTGCCGATCCATGCCCCGCTGAACCCCAAGGCGATCAAAACCAGCGGCCCCAGGCAGCAGGCCGACGCAAGAATGGCGGCCAGCCCACCGGCGAAGAGCGCGCCGCGCCCGTTTTGTGGTTCAGACTTTTGTGGTTCAGACATACGCTTGTCCTTTCAAATTTGGTTTGGATAGCTTAAGCTTACTTCCGTAGTTATGTACGGAGTCAAGCGATATGCAAATTAATTTTGAGAATCTGACCATTGGCGTTTTTGCCAAGGCGGCCGGGGTCAATGTGGAGACCATCCGGTTCTACCAGCGCAAGGGCCTGCTGCCGGAGCCAGACAAGCCCTATGGCAGCATTCGCCGCTATGGCGAGGCGGATGTAACACGAGTGCGGTTCGTGAAATCGGCCCAGCGGCTGGGCTTTAGCCTGGACGAAATCGCCGAGCTACTGCGGCTGGAGGATGGCACCCATTGCGAGGAAGCCAGCGGCCTGGCCGAGCACAAGCTCAAGGATGTGCGCGAGAAGATGGCCGACTTGGCACGCATGGAGGCCGTGCTGTCTGAACTGGTGTGCGCCTGCCATGCGCGGAAAGGGAACGTTTCCTGCCCGCTGATTGCGTCACTGCAAGACGGAACGAAGCTCGCTGCATCGGCGCGGGGGAGTCACGGGGTGACTACGCCTTAGCGTGCTTTATTTTCCGAATTCTGAGACGACCCCTCATTGGTTTGGTGGTTGCCGTCCATTCAGTGACAACGACGTTGTAGTGGCATGGTATCGACACACGGTATTTAGCATCTTTCTACAAAAAGCAGAAAACGGGTCACCTTACTATGAGTTGGCTTTGCAATTGGGCATAACGATTGAAGCGTTAATTGGGAAAGAGGTTAGCCCGGAGTTATACGTAGAGGTCATTCAAGACAGATCTCTTTTAGAGAAAATGATTACCCCGGACACACCGGCAACCGTTATCGAGATGGCGAACCGTTTCTTAAATATGGACAGCAAGTACTACAGCATAGTTCTTACTGCACCTATGGCCGTCTTATCTGAACACCTCCGTAGTTGCGCGACATCTTAGGCGTGCGAGCATTTCATAGAGTTTAATTATCAAGGACTACGTATGTCATACGTTACTTTACCGGTAATATCCCTTGATAACCTGTTTCGGTTATCGAGAGATGTTACATCGCTTCAATCTCTATTAGCCTTTCTATGTCATCAGGCAGCGAACCCAGGCACAGAAACTACGCCAGAACTTGCGTTTCAATACAAACCGTCTTTATCAGTATCAAGTGACATGTTCGCGCAAGCTCTTGGCTATGATAATCACGCACATGTACTCGAGCGCGCCAAAACTGTCGCTGGTACACATTATCCAGATTTTATGGACCAACAATTTGAGTCGCGGTTGCTGCATCTAGTTTTGGCCGAAATGAGTCAGCACTTTAAAGAAATGCCGCGCATCAAATTAGAGTTCGAAATGGTAGGGCAGATGGTGAATAGTTTTTGTCAGATCTTATCAAATAAAGAATCTCGTTCGCTTGAAGTCGTAGTCGGAGGTTCATGCACTGGAAAGACCCTTTACTTAGTTCAATGGCTGGTGGCATACGCCGAGGCAAACAATAAAGAGCCTCAAATTCCAGTTATAGTATTCGGGTTACCTTCTCTATTTGAGAATTTGGTGAAGCAGCGGCCCGATCTCTTTACTGGAGAGCGCGTTACTCACATCAAAGTCGATTTGGATTGCAACAATATGCCATCTTCGCCTACTGGTACACCAATCACGTTCATTGAAGTGGATTGGATGTCGAGCAATGAATTTGACGATGAAAGGATGTATTCACTTGCATCTGTATTGTCTGAATCACCGAACCCGATGTGGACTGTTTTCGATGAAACAATGCAATTCACACCCGTCGTGGTGGCCTTTAAAGATTCTATTCACAACATATTGGCAACGGAGCAGGTAGGGTTCAGTAACGATGGACAAACTCTTTTCTCACCAACCCAATTTACATGGCGATTAATCGACCCCAAATCCCTAATTAGATTTTTGAAAGCGATCGGCAGCTTCAAGGACGGGCAGGCAGACGCAATGGCAGAACGCTTAATGCCAAAACATCCATCAGGTGTTTCTGCGCATATGGCACATACACTTGTTAAAAACAGTGGTCTTTTGACGCTACCTTATCAACTGAATGAGAGAATTTTTTATGTTTAAAGTTCTCGGCGTCATGGATTTGATGATGAACTTAGGGTTAGCCATTTTCATAGGCATCCGGGCAGAAGCACTATCCGCATCGCTTGTATTTCTAATGTGTTATGGGGTTTTGACCTATCTCTTTCACCAAGGGGAAGAGAATTATAAAGGAAGTCATTTTTACCTTGCTATGTGGGGCATGAAAGAAGGTATCACGGCAATGGTAGCAGCCTTATTAAGCAAGGTGGCTTATGCCGCATACAGCGCTCTGGCTAGCAGTGTAAGGAGTGGCAAAGAAATAACATTTCTGGATGCAGACAGGCTTCATAACGCATCACAAAATGGCTTTAGCGATTGGCTGTCGGGGATCTACCACCAGCTAGTTGTTTTTAGTGAAAGTTTTGGTTTAACAGATGTCGACCATGTTGTTTATGCATACCTTGCTATTAAAGGTTGTTGGATCTTTATCAAAGCATGTGACTACGCAGCCCATTCCCAAGTCATGGCTAGAATGAAAACCGTATGAAAAATAAGAGCCTTCGGGCTCTTTTTTCTTGGACTGCAGACTCAATGCGTCCAACCAAATGAACTATAAAGTATTCGGAGAATATAACTGTGTCTGTACGTACTGACATGCCCGACTGGGCAAATGACATGTTGATTTGCAAGGGGCTTGGTTTCGAAGTGCAAGGGCTCAGCGAATGTTTATGGCGGGAGTTCTGCGCTCAGTTTGGGCTTATTGAATGTAAGTTGTCGGTACGAAAGGACTACTTTGCCCATTACATAAAACAGCAAATCAGAAGTGGTGGCATAACCAACAAAATTTCCAAGCTTAAGGCCCAGCAAAAAGCAGCAATGGGTCAAAATCGGAACTATCACTATGCAGCTCCGAGGCCAAGGAAATCAATGCTCCAAGAGTTTGAAGAAAAATACGCCGAATATCTCAGGGACGAATGATAGGAACGTGTGGAATTGTTATCGATGATAGTGCATTAAAACACATTGGTCTGAATCTGAAATTCAGTACCCCATACTAACGCAAGTGAGAGAGCAGCAACTGTAAGGTTCGTCTTGATGTGATTAGGATTCATAAGCTTTGCCTCGTTTTTAGTAGTTGTCTGTTTTGTGTTTTTCTCTTCGTTTGTGTTTCGAGTTAGTGGCAGGCTTGCTTTTAAACAAGCGTCGATCTTCAAGTGTTCGGTGATGTTATACGTCGCACAGATGCTGCCTTCGATTGCTCTTTCAGACCAATGGGCTCTAATTTAATGATTATACCACCTTTTTGCTGTGTATAAACATAGACCATAAAACAATATGCGTAGGAACGGCATACTGCTATTCTTAATTAAACCTGCACTGTTTTAGGTCAAGAATTAACGAACATGACTACTAGAGGCCCGGGTGAAAGCTAAATTTAAGCTACTCGCAATATTCTCTGTATCCTTACTATCGATGCTATCTATGGCGTCATTCTTTTCGTATGAGATTCAGAAAATAGAGCAAGAAGAGTTCGCCACCGATGTTTTAGGTAATGCCGAACTTGTCACGTCACAGTTGGTGACTGTTCTCACCACGGCTAATTCGATCGAAGGTTTCACCTGCAATAAAGACAACATCAATAAGCTTCGTGAACTTGTCATGACGAATTCGGAAATCTTCGATGCTGGATTTATGAAAGACGACACCGTGTACTGCACTGCGAACTGGGGAGAAATAAAACCGACTAAACTGAGGTACCAGGGTTCGGGTGAGCAGAATGGTTACCAGTTTTATTCAAACGAGGAAAATTTGTATCGGATTTCGGAGCACTACAATTTAACCGCGAAAGGTAATTTCTTCGCAGTAAACATCACCACTTCTTATTCAAGAGTACTTAAAAAGCTACCACAGTTTCAGTTTCAAATTTACTCCAAAACTGTTGACCACATATTTGACGAGTACGCCCCAGCGAAGAAATCTAATTCCTATTTTGCCTTAACACTTTCAACGGATGCTTGCAGTAAGGTATATGGGTTTTGCGTTAGAACGATCAATGATAGGGCTGGCCTCCCATATTACAGCATCCGATCGAACACCATTGTCTTCATCGTCATCCTGACAATCAGTTATCTCATAACTCACCTTTTACAACTGATCATTTCCAACCGGCAAACTATTGAAGCACGTTTCAGAACGGCTCTAAGTGAAGAATCGCTTTTCATGGAGTATCAACCCATAGTCAGAATCGGGAATGGTCGTGTCGAGGCCGTAGAATCGCTTGTAAGGTGGACTGACGACGTATACGGGCGAGTATCACCAGAGTTGTTCATTAGTATTGCTGAGAAACTGTCGCTGTACCCGGAACTGGCACACTTTACGGCCAAGCGAGCAATTTCAGATATGGCGTCAGTGTTACGCAATGACCCTCAGTTTTCCTGTGGCATCAACATTTGTAGTTATGAAATTCGTGAGCATGCCTTTCTGGAGTACTTAATTGCGCTTGTACGCTCACATGACATTAATCCAAGTCAGATAAAAATTGAGATCACTGAAAGCATAGATGTTGAGCTGATAGAAATCGCTGAGTTCTCTGCGCGAGCTCATGCGCTAGGGTTTATGGTGGTGTTGGATGATTTTGGAACTGGTGTGTCGAACCTTGTTTGGCTAACAGAGGTTAACTTCGACTCCATCAAGATAGACCGCGTATTTGTGAACGCTTTGAACTTCGACATTAAAAAGGGGATGGCAAGTGCCATCATGGATCTTGTTGCAAGCCTTGGCAAAGAGGTCGTTTTTGAAGGTGTGGAAACCAAGCGTGAATACGACATGATCACCAAGCACAGTACACAAGGGTATGTTCAAGGCTGGTATTTCTACCGTTCTTTACCGCTAACTGAATTGCTTACTCTTTTAAATAATAAAAAGTCTTCCTGATGTTGGGTGTTTTCCGCCCGGTTTTCCCCAGAATAAACGCAAACAATTGGATTGCGGAGTTCGATAAGTGAGGGATACTTTTCAATCAATATGTTTAGCTATGGTTGTGCATAACATTGATATTGCAGAGTTCTCACCGATCGTTTAACCTTGCATTATCGTTACGGCGATTGGGTTGTGTCACCTGAGTTGCGCTCAGACTCCAACGGCATTTGATTCCATTACAAACAGTAATAATCAACAACTTTTTCCAGTTAGTAATCAACCACCAGCTAATAACTGTTAATTGAGCGCCAGATAGCAAAAGGTTTGATTATGATCACCATAAAAGCTGAATACTCTCAGTTTTGTCAACACATCCATAGCCATCTAAAAAACGATGGTCACAACATCAAATTAGCCAGCATTCGAGAAGCGGTAGCACAAGCACTCCAGTACAGGACAGTGAGCTCTTTACTTTCAGACTTGCCAATCGAAATTACAGATCTGTTCATCCGCAATTTGAATGAAGTTCTACATGCGAATCACCACATTGGAGCTAACTTCACACTAAATGCATTTCCATTCCCAGAGCGATTTCCTCTTACGGTGCGAGAGAGAGAGGCTGTCTGGAGAAGTTTTGCTGAAAAGATATATGCAGAAATACACGATAACGATTTTGCTTCCGTGGTATTCATGATTGGAACAGGTGTCTCGGTAGAAGGCATCTTGAATCAACCTGCACCATCAGAATTAACACCGGATGGTAAAGGTCATTGGTACTGTAGTTCTCACACTGACATATCAAAAAGAATCCCTGAAATTACAATAGATCCACAAGCATCTTTAAAAGCTAAGAAGATGCCTACCAGTACTGCAGAAAAAATAGGTTCGAACATAAAAGACATCTTTTATCGCTATTGGAATGCTCACTCTAAATGGTGCATTGTACAAGCTGCATCGGATTTGGTTCGTAAGCCAGTTGTCACTAACCAAGGTAGTCGCTTGGACATTAGCCAATACCTTGATAGTCCATTAAGGGAATCGTTCGAAAAGCTTGCCAGTTGCACATCTCCATCATTGAACAGATATTCTCATATTGAGCCCAATCCATTCTTTCCGGTAGATAAGACTAAAGTTGATAGCTTTGAAAACAAATTAATAGGTGAACTGATCAGTAAAATACAAGGTCATTGCATTTTAAATGAAATGTATTCGGATAAAGAAGATTATCAAACGTTACTTTGGGATGAATTGGAAGTTCTAGTGCCATTTTCAAACACATCAAAGCGCAATAAATACGATCATTACAGAGATTTTATCTGGTGCGATGCATTTACCGCTGTGATTCGTAAATATGCGTTTGAATGGCTAGAAGCTCAGGAAGATTGGTCGAAATCATTACGAGATTTGACCATTAGGCCATTTACCAGCCCAGTTGAAGTAGAAGATCGTCTATACACAACCTCAGAGTCAAAATTTGCAACGCACTTCCATTCAGAAACTGGCACTAATCTGTTTGTCGTCCCTTTTGGTCGTGGTGAGGATGAACTGGGTTATCACGATGACCTTGATGAAGACGATGACCTTTATGAATACGATGAAAGTGATTTTGAACTTGACTTAACATCCACTAGAGAAGCTTTAGAAAGAGAAGTAGAGGCTGGCGCATTATCTGAATCAGAGATTGAGTATTATCTCAATTTCGAGAGAGAGGAACGTAATGAAGAATTAGAAGAGCGTAAACACGCTTACGAATACTCGAAGCCTTTTGTCAGTCCATTTAGGATTGAAAGGCTTACCGTAGACAATCTTGGTCAAAGTGGGGAATTGAATTTCTTCATAAGTGGTAGCTATTTTTCCGAACTCTTATCACCTGAGTCATTAGGTATACATGACGATCTAATGGACTCAATGAGCCGCGAGTTTCAACAATTAGCCCAGTATGTGAGTAACAACACTTTACTTAGTGATAATGAACATTTCGAAGGCTGCGATGTATTCTACGTGAATGACATATACATGACAGACGCCGTGAACCTGGACACGTTAACAACAATCATAAGTGAAGGTTTACAACTAAGTGGGAGGTATCCAGATAATTGTGTCGTTGTAGTGAATGCACAGGCTATTACCGACCGTTACTTTACTGGTGCTCCATACTCAGGCTGTTCTCAATTAAAAAATGAATATGAAAAGTTCTCCCACCAGCTGATTGAGGCATTGGATAAAATATTTCGTGGCGCTTTTTATCTTGGATGAATAACTAACTACCGTTAACTCAACGGTTCATCTAATTAGGACTGGATTAAGCTAAGCACGACTTAGTATAAGTAAAAATTACTTCGTGCTAGTTTACTAAGCAACTGCTCACAATAAAAAAGCTCTTGTTGTGACGGAACGGATTTAGCCCAGTGGAACATTGCTTCAATATATCACTATAGGTAAACCAATGATTTTACCCACTCACAAGAAAGCTCGATTAAGTGCAACTTCATTAAGTAAGTCGCTAAAAATAGATGACAAAGAAGCTCGTAGTATGTTGGCAGAGCTTTTCAATTTCAAATCTTGGGATGCGCTTATCAACTCCTTACCGATTCAAGAGCCGCAAGTCACACCAACGGTATTGAACTCGACTCACCAATTTATGGCTGAAAAGCTTTCGGACATTCTACAGGTTGACCAATACGAGGCGATTTTAGCGTTGGTGAAGTCAATCTCACCATTTTCGAACAAGCCAAAAGCGTATCGCGTTGACTTGGACGCAATTAGAGATAGAGATGATGATGCCATCGACTTTAGCGAACTTCGAGAGATGGTCGGTTTAATGGGCGAGGGGACTGCTGATGAAAACATGATGGCTTCTTTAAAACAATTGCTATCTATGTCAGACGACCCAGCACTTAAAGAGTTACAAGAACATTTGGAAGGCACCACTTTTGATGATTTCCAAAACCGGATGCGAATCTCTCACCCGATAGATCCTTGGACCTATGTTAACCTTTTAGATGGCTTCCTTGGATGGAATTTAAAGGAATACACAGAAGATGACATCCCCGACCAGGTAGAATTTGGCGAGCCGTGCTTTTATTGGCTTGATGAAAATGATGAAGAACATCCTGTGTTTGCAAATTCTATTGTAGTCTCACCGGGCGATTCGAAAGACGAAATGTTCTTATCAGTTCTGGACGCGATTTCAGATGGCTATGATGAATATTTTGAAAAGCCGATATTATTACTTGGGAATCCTATCTTTAAAACGTTTAACGGCATCCGCTTTAGCGTAATTGGGGTTTGGAATTCAGGCAATTCATGGCGTTGGCTGTTTTTATCGAAACTCAAACCGTGGGAGCAATTACAGGCTTATCCTGAAAGTACCATCGATGGACTTGAAAACAGCTTAGATACTCCACCACCGCCAGGGTCATTAGCTGAGTTCACAGTAGAAGACCGGTTTCCTGCATCCTTGGTATACCACAGCATTTTAAAGCCAACTCAGGAACCGGAATTTGGAGAAGATGGCGGCAGGTTTGTAATAGAAGAACGGTATGAGATGAAAGGCGTTACTGGCTGGAGTTCATATGTATAAAAAAAGGAGCCTCATGGCTCCCTTTTTTTTGATGTATTTCTGTAGCTCAGTACCGTAAATGTTCGGTCTATTCGACTGGCAATAAACCACGATGCAACCGTTGTACAGAAGAGTGTACCCGAGCATAGCGCAACGATCGGTATGGTGACATCCGGGTGTAATGGCGCATTAAACACATTAATGCTTAGGTACATGATAATGCCCATAGGAAGCAGGCCAAACGCTACGCTTAGTAACAGCTCTTTAAGGAAGCCGAATCGGTCATTTTTAAAGGGTGAAATCAGTACCAATAGGTGTATCACCATCATCTGGCTTAGATGGCCACCAATAATCGTACTCTTGAGTGCTAACTCGGCCGCGACTAACAACGCCATGTAGCACGATACAAAAACGAAGTAGGCTTTAAAGAATGTACTTGGCTTTGATAGGCCGCGACTGTCTAACTGCATACTTGCCTCATTTCTCATTGGATTGGTTTTGGATGGTTGATACCAGGCGAAGTACCAGGTCTATATCGACCTTGATTTCTGTATACCCCTCATTCTTATCGAATTCTGCCTGAGCCTTAAGCTCACTGATTGCGGCTTTAAATTCGACTGGGTTTTCCAGTTCATACGGCTTGGACACGTTGTAAGATTCAGTAGGGCTAATGGGGTCCAGTTTGGTAAATGTCTGGAACTCAAAGGCATTGGCGGCGGGTATATCAATCATCCACCCGCAATCAACGAGCTGATACCGCTCAGGGTTCGTATTGTGCTTGATGAAGCCTAAATATCTTGGGTACTGGAACAACTCGATGCCATGTCCTTTAATAGCCAGTGCGCCACTTTCGTCAAAACTGACTGTATAGCCGTTTTCGAGCATTAGTGTACCGGTTTCCTGTACCGTCTGGTGACGGATCTCTTTATTAGTAATGCTTGGCATATCGCCCCCTTAGCTTGGTTTCACAACGGCCGTGATAATGGTTGCCCCAATTTCAAATACCATCGTTGTGAACCCAAAATCATAGGTTTGAGCGACTTTATCTGCATCAGGAATGGATTCGAACATGTACGCCCGTTCAGGCACGGTAATGTGATCACCGTCTTTAGCGAGGAATTTGCCATTGCCATCGCAAACGACAAAACCCAAGAACTTGGTGATAGTAGGAAGATCGTTTTCGATAATGATGTCTATGGGGTCTACCAATCCATCTTCATAAGCCACATCCGCAGTTGCAAACGTTTGTGGACACTCAAGAATCACGTAGCTGCCACCTTTTCGGCGTTTGATTGTAGCGCGCTCCCCGGATCCTTCAATTTGTCGAATAAGCTCGTTTGCTTTGTCTTTATCTAACGGATGCAGATCATCAACAGAGAGACTTGGCTGGTGGACGAGTATTCCCCATTCAGCTTCATAGATGGTGCTGGTGGTATCTAGTCTGCCTGACATCTGATTCAGTTTCAGACTTTTGATTTTCGCCAGTTTCTTCTTCTTCGCCTTTCTCTTTGCATCTTTTGTCATTGCCATAAACAATCTCCTGTAATTATTGCTCACATTATACGCTATTTGTTGAATGTGTAGTATTATTGCATTTGATTCAATATCCGCTATATCCGCTATTTCTGTTAAATGGAGTAAACATGGAGAAAAGTATCGAGTTTTTACCGGTTGGTGAGAAAGTTATTTGGTACGGCCGCAAGCAAGGCTCTTGCACCCACGATAGCCTTTTTATTGAGGGTGACGTTTATGTGAACACTGGGTGCCACCCGAACGGTGATATTGAGCTGCAGCTTAGTGACGATAAACCAGAAATTAGTATTCGCGCTACCACCGGTGAATATGGGCTTCTGAGTGATTATGAAGAACAACGAGAACAATCAATTGCAGAGTATGGAGTGATGTTGAAATGACCAAATTCATAACCGTTGTGTATGCCATCAATGACCCAAAGGCATTTAAAGAGCAACAAGACCAAATTGCAAAACTACATAACGCTTATGACCCTAATAACCCACCAGCTTGGGGCATTAGTGCAGTATCGCATTCAGATGAAATCCGTCGTTTAGAAATCATTGAAGAAATTTCGGATCAAACATCTGATGAATCTGATTCACTTCAAATCGTTTTTGACATCCGCGATGCGTTGGCAGCAGATCAGTTGCCAGCAAAAGGTAGTTGGTTTGATCGAGATTCAATCGGAAATAAATAATTGCCCAATTAAATCAGCATTTTCTTTTTCATAATTACACTAGTTATTCCCAACGGGTCATTTCATTGATGGCCCAACATTCTAAGTGTAGAGAGACATATTAATGATTAGAGTAACGGTCAGTGATGAAGCCTGCATACAGCTTCAATCCGAAACGAATCCTACAGAGATTTCGACAGGTTATGTGCATTTCAAACGTAGCCACAAGTTAGATTTAACGGAAGCATACAATGAGTTCATCTATCTTTGGGTAGATGTAAATAAATTCGATGAATTATGGAAGACTTCGGCACCAGACCGTTACATACCCGCTGACCTTAACGACTTACTCAATTTCAATATTTTGGGTGAGATGTATCACCGAGAGCAGCAACTGATCAAGTCAGAAAATAAGGTATTTAAGTTGTTGGAGATATACCAGCAGCTCAATGCCATTGAAATTGATACACCAGTGCTAAAGACAAGAGCCATTGACTTCGAAGAGGGTCGACACCGGTTTTGGTTGTGTAGACACCTTGGATTGACCCATTTTCTTGGCGCTGTTAATGGCTATCAGTATCGCCAGCTTGTAAGCGCTGGAGTAGCTGGGCAGCACAGTAGATCCCGGGTTGCGTTTGACAGAAATCATAACCCTCTGTTTCAAACAAAGCGAACGTGAATGGACATAATGACTAAGCTTACGGATTTAACCAATACAGCGTTTGATGACTGCTTATATTCCTTTAAGCCACTAAAGAGTATTAAACCTCAGTTAAAGAGCCGGCTACATTCATTCTCTCTGGCCGAAATTACAGAGTTGCTTTCTGCCTTCCTGTTTGCAGAGGCACAAACGGCAAAATCACCGGGTTGTGTGCCAGAAAATGCAAGTCGGCCATTTTCAGATCTCACCATCGATGACCGTGCGAGTTACGCTTATGTGATAAAGGTTCTGGCTGAGGCCGAATTACAACATCGCATTGACCATCGAACAGTCACCGACTGGTTTTCATTGTACAGCGCAAATGATCTGGTGGCTGACATAAAAACAGTTTTCCCGGATTCCCTGATCCTTACTCATTGGCATGACATCGATAGGCTTGAACGCGACTTCTGCGTAAATATCCATAGCAATAGTCCAATAGCTGTCTTTCCTACGGCATTTACATCATCGACAGGCTTACTGACTGCCGGCAGTTTTTTCATTATCCAAGACCATCTAACTGACGATGATGACCTCTCGGCGGCGACTTATCATGTCAGTTTAAATGTCAGTGATAAACTGCAGTATTTCACCTGCGATACTCTCTATGACAAACAGTTTCTTCAAGCACTCTTAATGAGTGGCTTTGATACCCAAGTACATCTCGACAAGTTGACCGCTGACGCGCTCCCATTTGATCAAGGTCGTGAGGCTTTTTTAAAACGCATTCATCCCGACGATAACCCGTACTCGATATGTGATTGGCGCCATAGTGAATGGAATGAAGGTTGGGACTTTTCCGAGGAAGGCGATAGCGATAGCGCTTTCGACTATGCAAGCAACAAATTCATTAAATAATAAAAGGACAAACACATGCTTAAGAACGTCGCGGCGCTTGCGTCAGTGATCAGTTTTTCCCTGATGATGTCAGGCTGTGCAGAAACACCCAATGAGTATATTGAACTCAAAGGTAAATACGCTGATGACTACGAACTCGATGCAGAAGACTTTTCAGAACCAACACGCTTTCTTTACCCACTAAAGTGGATTGAACCTAAACGCACGACTAACAACCTTGATGTGTTTTACTACGATGTAGACCAGAACAAACTTAAGACCGCAGGGCAGGCCGCGACATTAGCCATTGGTGCGATTGGCCACGTTAACCCGCTCGATATTGGTCTGAGTCTTTTAACGCAACAAGGAGCTAAAACCACTTATCACTCTGTTCTTGGCGATCAGTACCTTTATACGGTAGTAAAGGTCGACAAATCGAAGGATTTAGATGCCCAGGCACAAGTTGTGAACAAGATGGCCATCGATACGGTTGCATCCGTTTATGGTGATTCTGCCAAGACCGAGTACGTCCCGACAGGCACTAACTTCTACTTGGTTGAAGGCACTAAGGTCTACGACCCTAATTATGTCTTCTGTAAGCAAGGGGTAGAGTCTCTTTGTCGAACATTTACAAGCAGAATACCAATGTTGACCAGAGACAACGATGGATACATTCCGATGGCACCAACTGGTGACTATATGACGGCAGTGACACTTTTGCCGATAGGATTCCCGATCGACAAACTGAAATTCATTGGTAACCCTTCGGTGGAGCAGTACCTATACGTGCCGGCTATTAAGCTCAATGAAAACCGCGACTTGTGGAAGCAAGAGAACCTGGCCTACTTCAAAGAATGGTACCAAGAAGAGAGAGTGTCGGTTAACCCATACCTTAAGCGTTTAAGTGATGGAAAAGTGATGTACTTCAACCCGAAAATTACCGCGCTGCAGAAAGACGATTACTCACTCTATCGAGTGTTTAATTTAGGTGAGTCGGAGGATGCACAGTAATGACAGATTTACTTGTTTCCGTACCGGGCATGGTGGTCAATGAGGACTATTCGGATGATTTAGCTCATGCTGCACGCGTCTGCCACCAGCTTTATGTCAACCTCGGCCACATGAAATGGGATGTGGAATGCATCACTGACATGGCACCGGATGCTCTCTGTAGCGGCCTGATTGCTGATCAAATTAAAAAACTCGAAGACCTACTTGCATTTTCCGGTGAACGATTTATATCGCTACTACAGAGAGAATCGAAACTTGAGTTAACCTTTCAAGATAAATACCCGTTCATACAAAGCTATCCAAAATGGATCGATGGCTTATTCCCTTACATTAGAAAGAAGGAAGTCGACGAGCAGATTATCGCAGCTGGTGGCCACATGGTTTTCAATAGTCTTGAGGGAATAAGCAAATTTCCTGATCTGTGCGTTCCACAGGAAGTCTCTGATAACTTTATGGTTGTTTGGTATCCCATCGCCGCGCAGTTCGACCAACCAGGTTATATCTGGAAAACTTCCGAGAAGAAGTGGCAGACATACAGCTTAGAGCTATAAAAGTTAACGGCATTTTGCCTTTATTTTAATACAATGATTTACATTCGTTTTGTGAGAACTAGAGAGGCAGTTCATGGAATTCTATTGGATAACACTACTTGTCGGATTTGCCTTTGTTTTGGGAGCGGTGAGCACCTTCATTTTTTACATTGCTAAGAAGGCCAGATCCCACAACAAAGTAAGCGTACCGCCGTTTGACGACAGCAAGCCTTACTATGTTGCTATTGACCATCAAGGGGACATCTACGGCTTTAGACGCTTTTATCCGGTGTCCGATTTTACTAAGTCAACAACACTGCAGGAATGGGCAGATGAAGCGGCGATCGTAGAAGCAATGTCATTCTCTGAACTGCAAGATAGATTGGGCGCTGGCAAAGTTACTGAAAACAGCTTGGCGCATCAATTGGCAGCGTTAAAGGAGGATATAACCGTCATTCCGCAGCCAA
>NZ_LHPI01000020.1 GCF_001274785.1 Vibrio hepatarius | reverse complement strand
TTCGTAATCGGCGTCATTATGATGGTCGTGGTCGTGGTCGTGGTCGTGGTCGTGGTCGTGGTCGTGGTCGTGGTCGTGGTCGTGGTCGTGGTCATCATCCGCGCCCAGAGTATGCGAAACACGCTGGTGGGTCAGTGTACAATTGGCACTTTTACTCAAACTAAACACACGGCTTGCGTCCGTCAATTTAGACTCGGCATCTTTTAACTTGTGCAGTTGCTCTTCTGTTTGCGCCACATGCTCAAAACCAACCACATCCGCTCCTGGCGCGGTAATTTCAATCAATAGCTCTTTGCCGTCTTGGGCAATATTCAGCTCGACTTCGCCGTGGACATGCGCGTCATGTTGGCGGTGTTCATCTTCAGCGTAAACCGTTTGGCTCAAAGTCAGCGCGACCAGTGCCGCGAGTGGTGAATACTTGTACATACTAAATCCTAACTACATTCTTAAGTTGTGAAAAATCGCCTGCGTATTGGCAGGGAAAAACAGGTTAAGCGTTAGGATTGAGTGGGGGGGAGCGCGCCAAATAGCCAAACGTGGCGGACGCCAAGTAGTGATAGCTATCTTCTGAGGCAAACACATCGGGTAACGATGTATCTTCAAAAGTAATGGTTGCCGCGCTGGCACCGTGTTGTGCACAGGCAAACAGCTGGCAATGATGTTCCTGATGGTGGGTGGGAGCAAGGTCGTATTGATGCTGGATAAACGCCACGTTCATCCACAGCGTCAGTAAGACACTGCACAGCGCAACGATAGCAAATCGGACGGAATGTGAATAACGTCGTGACACAAGCAAACAACCAAACAAAAAGGAACTGTTATGTTATAACAATTCCTTTTTAAACGCGAAGTGCAATTACGATCAGATGTTGTCTTTAATCAGACCAATAACCTGTTTTACTTCGTCATCTGACAGTGCGCCTTCTTTTACAAACAGCACCTTGCCTTGCTTGTCCTGCACGATGATCGCTGAAGATTCTGGTTTCAAATCCCAAGTTTTCGCCACTTTTCCATTTTCATCCAACACCATTGAAGACCAAGGAAATTCTTGTTTGCTGTCTTCTGCCGACGACTTAACGAAGGAGCCTGTCCCCCAAATCGCATCGTCTTGGTTGATGATGGTTGTGGTTTGGTAATTCGCTTCAGGCAGTTTTGCTGCAGTTAGCGCGGTCATCAACGGCGCATTCATCTCTTTCGAGCTACTGCGGCCAGCGATCGCTTGGATGACGCGCACTTTGCCAAGCATGTCTTGGCTCGCCCAGTTTTGGTATCCGGTGTTATCGCCGTTGAGCACGATTTCGCCGTGTTTATCGACCGAAACTACAGGGACTTGGCCACCGATAGTCAGGTTGTGAGCAGCAGCTAGCATTGGAGAGCACGCTATTGCAACCGCGAGGAGAGTTTTACTTTTCATTGTTATGGTCCTTTTTAGTAAGCGGAAAAAGTATATAACGAATTCAATCGGAGTGTGCTTACCTCGATGGTCAGAAAGTGCTCAAACTCTATTTTTAACAAAAAATATACATTTCATGAGATTGCGGTATAATGTGCTGAAGCTCAAGGAATAGAGCAGATCAAAAAGAACAATAATTTTCGCAAATGGAATTTGGAGTCGCTATGCTGCGTGAGTTTTCTGCACATCGTCCACAACAGGTGGCACGTTTTGTTAAGACCCTATTTAAAGGGCAGTTTGTTATCGCTGGCGTTGGGGAGTTTGCGTTTGATAACGGCAAAGTGTTGGTGCCCGACGTCAACAACCGCGAGAAACTGAATGTTTACCGCCAAATCAATAAAGCGATCGAAACGCTCTCCGCGTAGTCGCACCTAGATTCTCTTAAGCTTTCTAGTAAAAAGTCGCCCAATGGCGACTTTTTTGTTCTTAACCCGAGTCTAGGTTTCTTTGTTATTTATTTCGGTTATTTCTCTGGTGGGAAACATACACCTGTGCCACCGATACCGCAGTATCCATCGGGATTCTTGGCGAGGTATTGCTGGTGGTAGTTTTCCGCATAGTAGTAATTGCTCGCCGACAGAACTTCGGTTGTGATCTCGTCATGCTGTGCGCCTAGTAACACTTGGTAATCACGCTTAGATTGCAATGCTACCTGCATTTGCTGGTCGTCAAAAACATAGATTGCTGAACGGTACTGAGTGCCACGGTCGTTTCCTTGGCGCATGCCTTGCGTCGGGTCGTGTTTCTCCCAAAACGTTTTGAGTAGCTCTTGAAGGCTGAGCTTGTCGCTATCAAACACCACTCGCACAACTTCTGTGTGGCCGGTGTGACCAGTACATACTTCTTCATAGGTTGGGTTTGGTGTGTATCCGCCAGCATAACCAACCGATGTGCTTACTACGCCATCCAGTTGCCAAAATACGCGTTCAGCGCCCCAGAAGCAGCCCATACCAAGTAAGACTTGTTGCTGATTTCCGCTAGGTGCTGCGGTGAGACTAGAGTGATTAACGAAGTGGGTGTCGTCAATCGCCATCGGGACATCGCGACCTGGTAATGCGTTTTCAGGGGCGATCATTTGTTGTTTGTCGAGCATCGTAACTTTCCTTGCTGATTTATTGTAATGTGGATTATCTAATTCACAGTTTTCATACAGACTTATCTATTCGCAGGCGTTATTATTCCGGTATCTGATTAACAAAGATAATTAAGCATGTTACGAAACCCTTTACCACTTTTGTTTGCCGTTATTCTCTCACCGATGCTGGTACAAGCTCAGGAAGTAGAATTAACAATTGAAGGGTTAAAAAGTTTCCGTAAAGATAATGTCGATGCTTACTTATCGGCTATTCCCAAAGAAGAATACAGCACCAGTATCCGCTTTCAAGCGCGTTTGCAGCGCACGATTACCGAAGCGTTGAACGCGGTGGGTTACTACCAGCCGACCTTCGAATTTGAAGTCTCTGAAGATAAGACCGAGCTAATCGTTAAAGTGTCTCAAGGCAGCTCGGTTCGCTACAAAGAAGTCGAAATTGTCATTACCGGTGAAGCCAAAGATGACCCAGACTTTATCGCTGCGATTGAAGCGAGTGGACTTAAAAAAGGCGAACGACTCAATCACGGTGAGTACGACTCGCTCAAGTCCAAGCTGCGCAACCTTGGTCTGCAAAAAGGCTACTTTGACGCCAAGTTTACCACCAGCCGCTTAGAGATCGCTCCCGATCTTTACCAAGCATTTGTCAGACTACATTTTGATAGCGGCATCCGTTACCACTTTGGCGCGACCGAAATTACCGGTAGCCAGATTAAGATTGAGCGCGTTCGCTCTTTGTCGCCGTTTCAAGAAGGTGATCCTTATTTGGTGTCCCAAGTGGGCGAATACAACCAGAATCTGTCCAATACCGATTGGTTCTCATCGGTATTGGTTGAGCCCGATTTGTCGCTGCTGGGGGAAGGGCGTGAGCTGCCAATGAAAGTCTCTCTCGCGCCGCAAGCTCGTCACCAGTTAGAAACCGGTTTGGGTTACTCAACCGATGTCGATGTGCGCGCGTCATTGAAGTGGAAACGCCCGTGGGTAAATAGCCTAGGCCATAGTTTCGACAGCAGCTTATCAGTCTCGAGCCCCGAGCAAACCTTGACGGCGAGCTATCGCATTCCGCTTGAAGACGTACTCAACGACTACTACCGTATTCATTATGGTATGAAGCGGGTGGATAGCCGTGACACCAAAAGTATCGAATCGAACCTGGCTCTAGAAAGGCACTGGAAGCTCGACAATGATTGGAATCGTACCATCTTCATTCGTTACTTGCTGGAAAACTATGAACAAGGTTTGCAAGATGACAACGCTCAGTTCTTGCTACCCGGCATTACATTCTCCCGTATTCGTGCTCGTGGTGGGGCGATGCCAACGTGGGGCGACAGCCAGTACATTACGCTTGAATATGGTAGCGAAAACGCGTTGTCTGAAACCGACGTGATTCGTGTCCTTGGTGGGATGAAGTGGATACGCAGTGCGGGAGAAAACCATCGTGGCTTGTTCCGTATTGACGGTGGTGCCAACTTCGCCGATGACTTTGATAAACTCTCGCCGTCGCTGCGTTTCTTTGCTGGTGGTGACAACAACCTGCGTGGTTACGGTTACGAATCGATTTCGCCAAAAGACGAAAGCGGCGCGTTAACCGGTGCAAAATACATTGCGACGACCTCACTTGAATACCAATACCGACTCTATGGTAACTGGTGGGGGGCGCTGTTCTACGATTATGGTGATGCGTTTAACGACACGCCGGAATTTAAGCGTGGCACAGGTGTTGGTGTGCGCTGGGCGTCACCTGTCGGTCCGATCCGCTTAGACTTTGCATGGGGCTTAGATAAAGATCCTACTGACTTTAAGATTCACTTTTCATTGGGGCCTGAACTATGACCAGAGTGGTATTAAAATGGTCAAAGTGGTTGTCGCTGTCGTTTGGCGGCATCCTGTTAGCGCTGCTGCTCGCGGTCGGTTTTTTATTGTTTACCAAACCCGGCTTAGGCGTAATTTTATGGGCTGGCGAGAAGTTTGTTCCTCAGCTTAACGTTGCATCTTACAGTGGTGCTTTGCTTCCCCGCTTTACCCTCAATCAGGTTGAGTTTGTCGATCCTGAGCTTGGCGTTGATAGCAAAATAAACGCGGTGACGTTAGGCATTAACTCCACCTGTTTTACCGAAGCCAGTGTTTGTATCGACGAACTGGCGATCGACGGCTTGGCATTTTCACTGCCTGAGCTACCGCCTCAAACCGAAGCTGAACCAGAGCAAGAATCTGCGCCGCTGGGGAACATCACTACTCCGATTCCGGTTAAGGTTGGTCGCATTTCGCTGAGCAATATCGATCTTAACGTGTTGGGCAATCAAATCAGTTGGGAGAGTTTTACCACTGCACTCTCATTTCAGGGTAACCGCCTTCAAGTCAGTAAAACCGAGTTGAACAAGATCCATATTGCGCTGGCTGAGACTACGCCGAGTGACGCTGAACCAGAGCCAGAGAGCACTGGTGAACCGAGTGCGATCGTACTGCCAGACGTCGTGTTACCACTGCAAGTTGATTTGGCGCGTCTAGATGTTCGAGACTTTAAGCTGCAGCAAGCAATGCCGATTATCGTTCATCACTTAGGATTACAAGCCAGCGCAGCGGGCTCGAATGTGTCGGTTCCGACGCTAGAGTTGGATATGCCGCAAGTGCAGGGTAAGTTAAACTCCAAGGTGACGCTCAAACAAGATTATCCACTCTCTCTACAACTCGATGCGACGGTCAAAGACCCGATGGCAAAAGGTCAGAAGTTGTCGCTGAGTGCGAAAGGCAGCATTGCTCAGCTGGATTTACAAGCACAATTGCGTGCATTGGCTGAGGCTGATCTACAAGCGAAACTGGCTCTGCTTGACCGAGACATACCGTTTGACATTGTGCTCGATAAAACCAAGGCGCAATGGCCGTTGGTCGGTGAAGGGGATTATTTTGTTAACGTCGACAACCTGTCGGGGAAAGGCTCACTCAAGGGTTATAGCCTCAACCTTGTTACGCAATTATCGGGCAAAGAGCTGCCAGATATAGACTTAACGTTGGAAGGTAAAGGTAACCTAGAACAAGTTGAGCTCAGCGCTTTAACGCTAAATACCTTGGGCGGCTCAGTCAATGGCGATGCGATGGTGAACTGGAAGCAACCGCTAAATTGGTTGGCAAACTTATCACTCGAGCATATTCAACCCGGTTTGCAGTGGCCTGAAGCCGAAGGCGATATCAGCGGTACTATATCCACCACAGGTTCATTGACGCAGCAGGGTGGTTGGCAAGTTGCGGTGAGTCAGCTCGATATTGACGGCATCCTACGTGAATATCCGTTAAATATTGAAGGTCAACTGACGGCGTCTGATATGGCAGGGAAAGGCCAGTTTAAGTTAGATACACCAGGGCTGGTTCTGTCCCATGGTCCGAACAATGTCGAAGCGAAAGGTAGCTTAAGCGAAGAGTGGCGTATGTCATTGTCGTTGGATTTACCTGAATTAGCCAAGTCGGTACCTGAACTATCGGGCAAGGCGATTGGTGATGTCCACTTGCGTGGCCCGATGAAAGAGCCGAAGGTAAAACTTGCGCTCGATGTGGATGCGATTGATTTCCAGCAGCAGTACAAAGTCAAACACATCACTTTGAGCGGTGATGTGACCCCTTTGCCAGAGCCAAAAGGTAATATTACTCTCGAGCTTGAAGGTGGTGCTTACCAAGATTACCTGCTTAACGATTTATTGCTGACCTTTAACGGTGACCAAAGCCAGCACAACCTGACGTTGGACGTGGATTCTAATCTCGTCTCGACCAGTTTGGCACTATCTGGCTCTTTGACTGACAAGCCTTCGATCAAATGGGCTGGGCAATTGGAGCGAATGCTGCTCTCGTCTCAACAAGGTGAGTGGGAGTTGAATCAAGCGACCAAGCTAGGCTTTGATATGAAGAGCCAGCAAGCGTCTGTCGCGGCACATTGTTGGTTGCAAGCGGACTCATCGCTGTGTCTTGACGAAGATATCAAGGTGGGAGAAGCCGGTGAAGCGAAGCTGTCGATCAACCAGTTTAACTTTACTCAAATCGCCCAATTCTTACCGCCGGAAACTGAGTTGTTCGGTGAAGCCAACGCGCATGTTTGGGCGAAGTGGTCGGCCAATCAGTCTCCGGAAGTCAAACTGGACCTAGAACTGCCACAAGGTGGTGTATCGCAGAAACTCAACCAGCCGCTTGAACTCGGCTGGGACAAAGTGATGTTAAACGCCACATTGGTCAAAGACCGCTTACAAGCAAAATGGTCGCTGGATGTGACTGATAATGGAGATTTGACTGGTCAGGTAAGGATTCCGAATGTGTTGAGTGAGAACAGGTTGATAGATGGTCAGCTCAATCTCTCGACCTTTCATCTCGACTTTCTTAGCCCGCTACTGGGCGAGCACAGCGAGCTGAAATCGAACATCTCAACCGACCTCGCGATTAGCGGTCCCATTTTGCATCCAAAGGTAAACGGTAAGTTCCTGATCGACAGTATGAAACTGCAAGGTGCGGTGTCACCGGTGCAGATTGATTCGGGTGAATTAGCGATCAACTTTGCTGGCTATCAGGCTGACCTTAATGCCGCGCTGAATACCCCAGACGGCACCTTACAACTGCAAGGTGACGCCGATTGGCAAAGCATGCAGGATTGGCGCAGTAAGTTGCGTGTGTTTGCCGATGAGTTGAAAGTCGAAGTGCCACCGATGGCGACGATCAAAGTCGTGCCAGACATGACGATTAACGCCTCGCCGAATTATGCCAAGATCCAAGGGGATATTTCATTGCCTTGGGGACGCGTTGTCGTTGAGCAGCTACCGCCGAGCGCAACGGGTCTATCGAAAGACCAAGTGATCTTGAATGAAAACCTAGAGCCAGTCAGTGAAGAGTCTGTGATGCCGTTTGCGGTAGAAACCGACATCAACATCAATATTGGCGACGACTTTAAGTTGTCGGCATTTGGTCTGGAAGGCGATCTACGCGGTCGCTTAAATGTGGCTCAAAAAGATAAAGGTCCGTTTATTACCGGTGAAGTGAACATTATCGATGGTTCGTACCGCTCATTTGGCCAAGACTTGATCATCGAAGAAGGTAAGATCTTGATGAGCGGCCCGGTTGACCAGCCATACGTGCAAATCACCGCGATCCGAAACCCAGACAATACCCAAGACGATGTGGTTGCTGGTGTGCGAGTGTCGGGACCAGCCAGTGAGCCAACGGTCGCGATTTTCTCTGAGCCGTCGATGCCACAAGCCAATGCGCTATCCTACTTATTACGTGGTCAGGATATCGATGGTGAGTCAGGCGGTAACGCGATGACCACGACTCTGATTGGTTTGAGCTTGGCGAAGAGTGGCCGTGTGGTCGGAGAACTGGGTGAGGCGTTTGGTGTGCAGGATTTACAGTTGGATACCGCAGGTTCTGGTGACGATTCGCAAGTAACCGTGAGCGGCTACATCATGCCAGGGCTGCAGGTTAAGTATGGTATTGGTATCTTTGATTCGGTCGGCGAGTTTACCGTGCGTTACAGGTTGATGAAGGATCTTTACGTCGAAGCGGTAACCGGAGTGAGCAGCGCAGTTGACATTTTGTACCAGTTTGAATTTAACTAAGGCGACTTAGCAACTTCAATTGAGGTAGGTTCAAGGAAGACTATGCAGCATTTGTTATTTGTTTATGGCACTTTGCGAAAAGGTGAGAGCAACCAAGAATTCTTAGTCAATTCAGAGTTCTTGGGCAGACATGAAACCTTACCTCAGTATTCGCTATACGATTTGGGTTCGCATCCTGCGGTGATTGAAGGGCATAGCTCGATTCAAGGTGAAGTGTACTTGATCGATGATGAGACTCTGGCACGCATCGACGTGTTAGAAGATGTCCCAGTCGAATATCGCCGTGAGCGTATTGATACCCCGTTTGGCGAAGCGTGGTTTTATATGTACCAAGACAGCAGCCAGCTAGACGTGCTGGTGTCGTCTGGCGATTGGTGTCAACGCGTTTAGTATCAGTTCAATGAAAAAGAGCCAGCAATGCTGGCTCTTTTTGTCTCTGTAAAAGCGATTATTTTTGTGCGCGCTCGTAAGACTCAAGGATTTCTTTGCGCGCTGACTCGGCATCTTCCCAGCCATCGACCTTAACCCATTTACCCGCTTCTAGCTCTTTGTAGCGCTCGAAGAAGTGGGTGATTTGTGCTTTGAGCAGCTCTGGTAGGTCATCGACGTCATTGATGTGGTCATACTCTTTGCTCAGTTTGGTGTGTGGTACCGCGACCACTTTCGCGTCTTCACCTGATTCGTCGGTCATCTTTAATACGCCAACGGGACGACAACGAATTACAGAGCCTGGCATTAGAGGGTGAGGCGTTGGAACCAGTACATCGACTGGGTCACCATCGAGTGATAATGTGTGGTTTACATAGCCGTAGTTGCAAGGGTAGAACATAGGTGCAGACATAAAACGGTCTACAAATACCGCACCGGAATCTTTGTCGACTTCGTATTTGATTGGGTCCGCATTCGCAGGGATCTCGATAACCACGTAGATATCATCAGGAAGTGATTTGCCTGCTGGTACGTTGTTTAAGCTCATTTTAAAGTTCCTTTTTGTTTTATACCCCAATACCAATTTTACACAGCATTTGGAGTTATATGGGCTGAAATTTTAACCAAAATACCTTACTGCTAAACTCGGTTTTATGTAAACGAGAAAGGCACGATATAGCTCAAGAAAATACGAAAAAGGCGCTCAATGAGCGCCTTTTTACTTCGAGTGAATTACTGTTCTTCGCGATTCTGCTCAAGGAACTGTTCCACTTTCCTCACCATGTTCTTCGAACCGACAAAGAACGGTACGCGTTGGTGAAGTTCTTGTGGCTCTAAGTCCATAATGCGATTTTCACCATCAGACGCCAAACCGCCAGCTTGTTCAATCAGGAACGCCATCGGGTTGCATTCGTAAAGCAAGCGCAGTTTACCGTTCGGGTTACTCTCGGTACTTGGGTAAAGGTAAATACCGCCTTTCAATAGGTTGCGGTGGAAGTCCGCCACCAGTGAACCGATATAGCGAGAGGTGTAAGGGCGACCTTCTTCAGGCGCACTTTCCTGACAGTATTTGATGTACTTTTTCACACCCAGAGGGAAGCGGATGTAGTTACCTTCGTTGATCGAGTAAATGTGTCCGTCTTCTGGAATCATCATATTTTCGTGCGATAGGCAGAACGTACCCAAAGATGGGTCGTAGGTGAAACCGTTCACGCCGTTACCCGTGGTGTAAACCAGCATGGTCGATGAACCGTAAATCACATAGCCCGCAGCCACTTGTTTGTGACCTGGCTGAAGGAAATCTTCTTCAGTTGGAGGAGTACCAATCGGAGATACACGGCGGTAGATTGAGAAAATCGTACCGACTGACACGTTCACGTCGATGTTTGAAGAACCGTCTAGTGGGTCCATCAAGACCACGTATTTCGCGTTTTTGTTGAGCTCTTTATTAAACGCGACCGCTTCGTCTTCTTCTTCACTCGCCACACCACACACTTGGTCACGTGCTTCGAGTGCTGCTTTGAACTTGTCGTTGGCGTAGACATCAAGTTTTTGTTGAGCTTCACCTTGAACGTTTTGTGTGCCAACAGCGCCAGTAATGTCACCGAGGCCAGCCGCGTTGATTTCGCGGTTCACAATTTTTGCAGCAAGGCGAATAGAAGATAGTAGGGATGATAAATCACCGCTTGCGTGGGGAAAGTCCGCTTGTTTTTCTACAATGAACTCGCCAAGGGTGCGCATACCAGACATGAGTTTTCCTTAAAAAAATCGCTTCAAATATTGGGGGAGTGGGCGGTTGGGATTTCTGTCGAATCTTATGTTGCTCGCCTGCATATATTGTAAGAGTCGAATCTTTTTATTGGTAATGAACTAACTGATTGAGATCTCAATTTATTTGTCGACCTTGCAACGGATTACATTGCTCACTGAGAGATTAATTCCTTGTATGTCGCGTAAGCAATTAATTGGCCTCAAGGTCACACAGTGATCAAAGTAGTTCGCTTTTCAGTACTTTATCGCCATAATGAGCGATAGATTTTTTGCCTGCGATAAGGTCAGTTTATGCATATTCATATCTTAGGGATTTGCGGCACATTTATGGGTGGTGCCGCAGTTTTGGCTCGTCAGCTCGGACACAAAGTGACGGGCAGTGATGCCAATGTTTATCCACCGATGAGCACGTTGCTCGAATCTCAAGGTATTGAAATTATAGAAGGTTTCGATCCTTCTCAGCTTGACCCAGCCCCTGACCTTGTCGTGATTGGTAACGCGATGAGTCGTGGCAACCCGTGTGTTGAGCACGTACTGAATTCCAACCTGCGTTACACGTCCGGCCCGCAATGGCTGCAAGAGTTTTTGCTACACGATCGCTGGGTTCTTGCGGTGTCAGGGACGCACGGTAAAACCACCACCTCGAGCATGCTGGCTTGGGTATTGGAGAAGTGTGGTTACCAACCGGGGTTCCTCGTGGGTGGGGTATTGGGGAACTTTGGTGTGTCGGCGCGTTTGGGCGAAAGCATGTTTTTCGTCGTTGAAGCGGACGAATATGACAGTGCTTTTTTCGATAAGCGTTCTAAGTTCGTGCATTATCACCCGCGCACCCTAGTGATGAACAATCTAGAGTTCGATCATGCGGATATCTTTGACGATCTGGAAGCGATCAAGCGCCAATTCCACCATTTAGTGCGCACTGTTCCGGGCAATGGTCGTATCTTGGCGCCTAAGCAAGATAAAGCACTGCAAGACGTACTGGAGCGCGGCTGTTGGAGCGAAACCGAGTTCAGCGGAGAGCTAGGCGATTGGCAGGCGGAAAAACTGGTGCTAGATGGCTCGCAGTTTAAAGTGCGATTCCAAGGCGAAGAAGTCGGTACGGTCAAGTGGGATTTGGTCGGTGACCATAACGTTGATAACGCGCTGATGGCGATTGCCGCCGCTCGTCACGTGGGCGTAACTCCGGATCTTGCCTGTGAAGCGTTGGCTTCATTCATTAATACCAAACGTCGCCTAGAGTTAAAAGGCGAAGTAAATGGTGTCACCGTGTATGACGATTTTGCTCACCATCCGACGGCAATTGAACTGACGCTGGGTGGCCTGCGTAATAAAGTCGGTGAACAACGTATTCTCGCGGTCCTTGAGCCGCGCAGCGCGACGATGAAACGTGGCGTACACAAAGATACTTTGGCGGCCTCGCTAAATGCAGCAGACCAAGTATTTCTTTATCAACCAGAAACCATCGATTGGTCAGTTGAAGCGGTAGCTGAGCAATGCTCGCAACCAGCGAAAGTCTCCGCTAATGTCGATGAGCTGGTTGAAATGATCGTGGCTGAAGCCAAAGCGGGCGACCAAATACTGATCATGAGTAACGGCGGTTTTGAAGGTATTCACGGCAAATTACTGGCGAAGCTGGGCGAATAATTTAGTGTAGAACTATGAGTAGTAAACAACAAAAAGCGATCACGTTAGCGTTTACCGGAGCGTCTGGAGCACCTTACGGCTTGCGGTTATTAGAGTGCTTATTGGCGGCTGATTATCAAGTGTATCTGTTGATTTCATCGGCTGCGCGCGTGGTACTGGCGACAGAACACGGTCTAAAACTTCCGGGCAATCCTGACGCGGCAAAGCAAGCGCTAGTCGAGCATCTTAACTGTGACCCAGAAAAACTTACAGTTTGTGGCAAAGACGACTGGTTCTCTCCGGTCGCTTCTGGTTCTGCGGCGCCAAAACAAATGGTAGTTTGTCCTTGTTCAGCGGGGAGTGTCGCGGCAATCGCCCATGGCATGTCAGACAACCTGATCGAGCGAGCCGCCGATGTGGTGATGAAAGAGCGTGGTCAGTTATTGCTGGTGGTGCGCGAAACCCCGTTTTCTACCTTGCACTTAGAAAACATGCACAAGTTGTCGCAAATGGGCGTCACCATTATGCCTGCCGCGCCAGGTTTTTATCATCAGCCACAATCGATCGAAGATCTTGTCGATTTTATGGTCGCGCGTATTTTGGATCATCTGGGTATCGAGCAAGGCTTGGTGCCAAGGTGGGGGTACGATCAGCGTGGTTAACACAGTGGTTAGCACTAGCTATCAACTGATTTAAAGATTACAATTTCCGCGATACTCATCGGGGAGCTATTGATCCTATCAATGATAGGCGAAGCTGAGATCGAGCCGACGCTCGGGACCCGTGTACCTGAACCAGATAATGCTGGCGTAGGAATTGAGTTTGGACAATCCATTTCCACCCTGTCCCTCAAGCCTGTGCCGCTCAATACGGAGAGAGCGAGCAGTGAAAACCACTCTAAGTACGATTTCAATCAGCGCGATTGCCCTAGCAACATTAACATCATTCTCTGCGTTGGCCGCAGACAAAACTCTGACCGTTTACACTTATGATTCGTTTGCTGCTGATTGGGGACCAGGTCCAGCAGTAGAAAAAGCATTTGAAGCAAAATGTGGCTGTGACGTGAATTTTGTCGCTCTGGACGATGGTGTGTCGATCCTCAATCGCTTGCGTCTCGAAGGCGACAACAGCAAAGCGGATATCGTTTTAGGCTTAGATAACAACTTGATGGCGGAAGCGAAGCAAACGGGTTTGCTTGCTGATCACAGCGTTGACACTCAAGCAATTACGTTGCCAAACGGGTGGAAGGATAAGACTTTTGTGCCATACGATTTTGGTTACTTCGCGTTTGTTTACAACAAAGAGAAGCTAGCTAACCCGCCAAAGAGCCTGAAAGAGTTGGTTGAATCTCGCGATGACTTAAAAGTGATCTACCAAGATCCGCGTACTTCGACTCCGGGCCAAGGTCTGATGTTGTGGATGAAGTCAGTATACGGCGATGATGCGACTCAAGCATGGAAACAACTGGCGAAGAAAACCGTCACAGTCACCAAAGGTTGGTCGGAAGCGTACTCAATGTTCCTTGAAGGCGAGTCAGATCTAGTGTTGTCTTACACTACTTCTCCGGCTTATCACCTGATTGCGGAAAACGACGCTAAGTTTGCGGCGGCGGATTTTGCTGAAGGTCACTACACTCAGGTCGAAGTCGCGGCAAAAGTGAAAGGTGCGCAAAACGAAGCTCTGGCGGATGAGTTCATGGCGTTTATTTTGAGTGACGAGTTCCAGACTGTGATGCCAACAGGCAACTGGATGTACCCAGTGACTGAGGTCGAATTACCACAAGGTTTTGATACTTTGACTCTACCAAGTAAATCCTTGAGTTTCAGCGCAGAGGAAGTGGCTGAAAACCGTAAAGCATGGATCCGCGAATGGCAAAATGCGCTTACTTTCTAAAGGCTAACCTTGCGTAGTACTCCTAAAATAGGCTTATGGGTCGCGATGATTATCGCGACCTTTGTTGTTTCAGCCTTAGGCGCTTTGCTGCTTGAAGCGCCATCTTTGAACATCATGCAGGTCTGGCAAGATCCTTACTATCGTCATGTCACTAAGTTCAGTTTCTATCAGTCGTTTCTCTCGACGTTGCTGAGTGTGGGTTTAGCGATTCCAGTCGCTCATGCGCTTTCTCGCCGTGAGTTTCCCGGTAAACGTTTGTTGTTGAAACTGTTCGCGACCACTTTGGTTCTGCCAGTTTTGGTGGGCGTGTTTGGTTTGCTGGCGATTTACGGCAACAGTGGCTTACTCTCCTCACTGGCAAAGCAGTTTGGCGGCGAGCTGCCGTTTTCGATCTACGGGTTGAACGGTATCTTGCTCGCTCATGTGTTCTTCAACTTGCCTTATGCCGCACGTTTGCTTTACCAGTCGTTAGAAGCGATTCCACCAGAGCAACATAAGCTATGCGCTCATTTAGGGATGGGGCATTGGCAGAAATTCAAATGGGTTGAGTGGCCGAGACTCAAGCAGCAGCTTGCTCACGTGTGTGGCTTGGTGTTCATGCTCTGTTTCACTAGTTTTGCCACCGTGATGGCACTAGGTGGCGGGCCAAAATCGACCACGATTGAGCTGGCTATTTATCAAGCGATAAAGTTTGATTTTGATTTGCAAGCAGGGGCCTTACTGGCGATTTGGCAAATGTTGCTGTGCGGTTTGATGGCATTAGCAATCCAGCGGTTAGCTAAACCGATTTCGATAGGCGCAGGCAGCACATCACACCATTCCTATCTGGTCAAAGACAGCTCGGTTTCAAGACTTTGGGATTGGGGTTGGATTGCGTTCAGTGCGTTACTAGTGCTGCCTCCGTTGTTCATGGTCGTTCTCAGCGGCGTCAATAGCCAAGCGGTTGATGTGTTTAGCGATAGTAAATTTTGGTCGGCTTTATGGGCGTCATTGAAAGTTGCAACGCTGGCGAGTTTATTTGCTTTGCTGGCGGGTATCTCAATCTTGATCACTAGCCGTAGGCTCCGATTAACCTATTGCGAAAAGCGCGCTGACCAAATTGAATTGATCGGCACTATCATTCTGGTTACTCCGGGCTTAGTGGTATCTACAGGGCTGTTTTTGTTGCTAAGAAGCATGACCGACGTATTCAGCTTGGCGTTTTTTGTCGTGATTGCGGTGAATGGTCTGATGGGGCTGCCGTACGTTATCAAAACCCTTTCCCAGCCGATGCTGCATATCGAGCAGCAGTACCAATATGTTTGCGCCAGCTTAGGAATCAGAGGTTGGCAGCGATTTCGGGTGGTGGAATGGCGCGCGTTGAAAAAACCAATGGCGCACGCATTCGCGATCAGTTTTATGTTTGCTATCGGTGACTTAAGCGCGATTGCATTGTTTGGTAGCCAAGAGTTCAGAACATTACCGTTGTACCTGTTCCAACTGCTGGGCAGTTATCAAATGGAAGCTGCTGCAGTGGTATCGGTAACTCTATTGGCGCTTAGCGTGGCGTGTTTTACGCTGATCGAAACCCTATTTAAAGTGAATTCAAAGGTGACTTATGCTGACGCTAAGTGATGTGCATTACTACTACCATAATGACCTATTCCACTTTGATGCTCACGTGGCGAAGGGTGAAATTGTCGCTCTAATGGGACCAAGTGGTGCTGGCAAGTCGACGTTATTGGCGTTAGTGGCTGGTTTTATCGAACCCGAAAAAGGCAGTATTTCGGCTAATGGCATCGAAGTAGTGGGTAAAGAGCCTTATCAACGTCCGTTTGCGATGTTGTTTCAGGAGCATAACTTATTTGCCCATCTTACGGTGCGAGAAAACATCGGTTTGGGATTGGAACCCGGATTGAAGCTAAGTCGTGAGCAGCAACGACAAGTTGAAGATGCGGCAAAGCAAGTAGGCGTTAGCGAGTATCTTGACCGTCTGCCTGAACACTTGTCCGGCGGCCAGCGTCAGCGCGTCGCGTTGGCAAGGTGTTTTGTCCAGTCGCATCCGGTGTGGTTATTGGATGAGCCGTTCTCAGCACTTGACCCAATATTGCGTGAAGAGATGCTGTCTCTGGTCAAGCAACTCGCTAAAGAGCGCAATATTACCGTAGTGATGGTGACTCACCATATTAGTGATGCAAAAGCGATTGCGTCGAACTTTATCTTTGTCGCTCATGGCAGAGTGGAAGTTTCGGGGCGTATCGACCAGTTAACGGTTAACCATCCTAATCCTGCATTGAGTGAATTTGTTCGTGCGGGTGAATTCGTTGTTTAGGGTTATAAATAAAAAGGCTGGTAGAGATACCAGCCTTTTGCGTTTTAGCTATCGAGAGAATTAGTACTCTTCGTCATTCAGCTCTTTTAGCACCTGGAAAATTTCACGGTATGCTTTCGCTGGTTTGCCAGATGACTTCTCTTTTGCCGCCTGACGCGCAAGCTGACGCAGACGTTGACGGTCTGCAGTCGGATAAAGTTCGATCACGTCTTCAATCGCTGCGTCGCCTTCTTCAACTACGCGGTCACGCAGTTGCTCTAGCTTGTGTAGCACAGCGGTGTTCTGAGAGTGCTTGTTGCGTACTTTATCCAGTGCCGCTTGGATTGGTTCAGGGTCTTCGTGACGCATGAGTTTACCGATGAACTGCAATTGGCGACGACGTGCTTCGTTTTTAAAACGCTGCGCATCTTTGATTGCGTCTGCAAGGTCTTCGCTCAATGGAAACTTTTCCAGTACCGAAGGTTTTAGGTTGACTAACTCTTCGCCGAGCTTTTGTAGCTCTTCCATGTCGCGTTTCATCTCGGATTTACTTACCCAGATGATCTCTTCTTCTGGTTCCCATGGCGCTTTTTGGTTTTTGCGTGCCATTTCTCTGCCTTAATTTGAACAATCTATTTCTCTATTTTAACAAGAATCGTGGGGAGAAAGCGAAATTCTTGTTATCCTAGAGAGCAAAGACCTCATAGAACAAGTTAGATATGGACGTAAGACAGCAAGTTGCTCAACAGCGTGTTGAGTTAGAAGCCGCCGTAGCCAAAGCGCTTGAAATGGCCGCAGAGAAATCCGATGGTGCAGAAGTCGCGATCTCGAAAACCACCGGACTAAGTGTTTCAACTCGTATGTGCGAAGTCGAAAACGTGGAATTTAACAGCGATGGTGCGCTAGGCATTACCGTCTATCGTGGCCAGCGTAAAGGCAGCGCGTCTACGTCTGACTTGAGTGAGAAAGCGATTCAACAAACCGTGTTAGCGGCATTGGATATCGCCCAGTACACCTCAGAAGATCCGTTTGCAGGTCCTGCGCCTAAAGAACTAATGGTTAAAGAGATTCCTGACTTGGACCTTTTCCACCCAGACACACCGGATCCTGACCACGCTGCGCAGATTGCGATTGCTGCTGAACAGAAAGCTCTCTCTTTCAGCGACAAGATCAAACAGAGCGATGGCGCCAGTTACGATAGTCACTACGGCATCAAAGTCTATGGTAACAGTCATGGTTTATTAGCTAGTTATGCGTCGAGCCGACACAGCACCAGTTGTTGCGTGATTGGGCAAGGGGCTAACGGCGAAATGGAACGCGACTACAGCTATACCGTCGCACGCCATAAAGATGATTTGTGGACACCTGAAACAGTAGGCTTAAAAGCGGCAGAAAAAACGGTTAGCCGTCTTGATGCGCGAAAACTGAGTACGGGCAAATACCCTGTGATGTTTGCCGCCGACGTGGCGACAGGTCTGATTGGCCACCTTGTGATGGCGATCAGTGGCGGTAACCTTTACCGTAAATCGTCGTTTTTGCTCGATCAGCTCGGTGAGCAAGTCCTGCCACAATGGTTCAATATCTCCGAACGTCCACACGTGTTACGTGGTTTGGCATCAAGCCCGTTCGATAGCGAAGGCGTATTTACCCAAGACCGTGAAATCATTACTGACGGCGTATTGGCGACCTATCTGTTAACCAGTTACGCGGCGCGTAAAATGGACATGACTCCTACAGGTCACGCTGGTGGTATCCATAACTGGTATATCCAATCGACAGGGCAAGACTTTGAGCAGATGCTGAAAGACCTTGGCACCGGTCTGTTGGTGACGGAAGTGATGGGACAGGGCGTGAATATCGTCACGGGTGATTACTCTCGCGGCGCTGCGGGTTTCTGGGTTGAAAATGGTCAGATCCAATTCCCAGTGTCTGAAATTACCATTGCCAGCAATCTCAAAGAAATGTTTAAGCAGATTGTAGCGGTTGGCAACGACGTAGAAACTCGCTCACAAATTCAGACTGGTTCGATTCTACTTGAATCGATGAAAGTGGCGGGTGAATAACAGTCACAATACTGGTTAAGTATCGATAAAAGAAAAGGTTGGCTAAGTGCCAACCTTTTTTGTTTTGAGGCCGAGATTAGCCTTCAAATAGTTCAGTATGCAGTTTCTGAATCGCCAGTTTCGATACTGATTCATGCACGAGGAAACACAAGTTGTGTGGGCTCGCGCCATAACAGATCATACGCAGGTTAAAGTCTTCCAAAGTGCCAAACACTTGCTTAGCGTAACCTTTGCTCTCACTCATGTTGTTACCGATTAGTGCTACCAAACACAAGTTATGCTCAACTTCCACTGTACAAAGCTCTTCTAACTCAAGGCGTGCCGCTTCAGGGAGTTGCGGTGCGCCGCCCGAGGTATCAGTTTGGTCTAGGGTTAACGAGACACTGATTTCCGACGTGGTGATCAAATCAACCGAGACTTTGTGTTTAGCTAGTATCTCAAACACTTTGGCCAAGAAGCCGTAAGCGTGGAACATTTTCGCACTGCGTAGAGTCACCATGGTTTGGTTGCAACGTAGCGCTAACGCGCGGAACAGCGGTGAACTTTCGACTTTGTGGCGTATCCAAGTGCCGCCTTTCTCTGGCTCTTTCGATGAGCCGACAAATACGGGAATATCGTGGCGTAGTGCAGGGACCAGCGTCGACGGGTGGAGAATCTTGGCACCGAAGTTTGCCATTTCTGACGCTTCACTGAAGCTGATTTCTGGAATAGGCGATGCTTTCGCTGCGATACGTGGGTCTGTAGTGTAGATACCCGGTACGTCGGTCCAGATCTCTAGGCCTGCCGCTTTTACCGCTTCCGCGATGAGCGCCGCACTGTAATCACTGCCGCCTCGGCCAAGAGTGGTGGTGTTGCCTTCTTCGTCTGAGCCGATAAAGCCTTGAGTCACCACAACGTAATCGTGACACAAAGGTACCAACGATTGTTGCGCCAGTTGCGCGATGGTTTCTACTTCAGGTTCGCCCTTACCAAAATTGTTGTCGGTACGCAGTACATCGCGGATATCAAAACGAACCGCATTGATGCCACGCTCTTTCATCAATTGAGTGAGGATGAACGTCGACATTAACTCACCACAAGCCACAAGGTGGTCGGTCAGTTTATTACTCGCTTGAATGGAGGCCGCTTCCGCTAAGCTAGTGACGGTATCAAGAATACTGTAGACATCACTCGCGGTCTGAGTTGGATCGTTGAGTTGATTTAAAATCGAGTCATGGATCTCGGCGAGTTGTTTTAAAATTTCACTGCGATGTTCTTGATCCTGAACACCATTAGCCAACTCGACTAACAGGTTGGTGACACCTGAACACGCGCTGCTCACGACAAGTTTTGTGTTTGGATTTGATTCAATGATCGCTGCACAGCGGCTCATTGCTTCAAAGTTAGCGACACTCGTTCCACCAAATTTAGCAACATTAAAATTGCTCACGGCATTTCTCCCACGACTTCCTGAAAATGACTAGTTAGGAATACCAATTCAAATATGACGATATTTATTAACTGGTTGAATCCAACATCCGATGTTTTGCGGTAATACAAATTTGTATTTGAAGAGAAAATGAGCGTATAGCGAGGTTTATATTTGTAAGGTATACCTCAGAAGCTCATCATCAGTCAGCGCTGATGACAGTTGATGGGATTCAACCCAAGTCAACCGACAGATCAAAACCACAATCTTGACCTACCTCGGCACTACTCCCCCTTAGTAAATTGTCTTGGAGTTGCGGCTCCACAATTTACCTACCTGGGTAGTGCTCCTCTTCTGCAAAAAGCATTTCAACCAACTCTGGATATCTATCCCGTAAAGCTGGTCTGAGTGGCATAAAAATTCACCACCTGCTTGCATTGAACGTTTTTATACTTCGCTTGTCAACGATAATTTGTAACCGAATTACATTTTTAAATAACAAACTAATGACACCCAGTTCTCGCCCTATACCTAGGAATAATTGCCGCTTTTGGATATTTCGATTAAGGTGGGATATGAAATCGATATAACTACAAGAAAAGACAGCCTACATTTCAAGGAGAAGCCAATGACGATTCAAAGTTTCATCCCCCCTCATCGTATTCTTATGGGGCCTGGACCTTCGGATATTTCCCCTCAAGTTCTACAAGCTTTAAGTCGCCCAACTGTCGGTCACCTAGACCCGCTGTTTATCCAGATGATGGATGAATTAAAGCAACTGCTAAAGTACGCGTTCCAAACCGAAAACGAGTTTACCATTGCGGTATCTGCACCTGGGAGTGCGGGTATGGAAACCTGTTTTGTTAACCTGATTGAGCCAGGCGAAAAAGTTATCGTCTGCCGTAACGGTGTATTTGGCGAGCGTATGCGTGAAAACGTGGTACGTGCTGGTGGCATTGCTGTTTTGGTCGATGACGAATGGGGTAAACCTGTTTCTGTCGATAAAGTAGAGCAGGCGCTTAAAGATAATCCAGATGCGAAGCTCTTGGCGTTTGTTCACGCAGAGACCTCAACTGGTGCGTGCAGTGACGCTGAAGCATTAGGTAAACTGGCCAAGCAACACGACGTCTTGACGATTGTCGATGCAGTAACATCTCTTGGGGGCGTTCCGCTTAAAGTCGACGAATGGCAACTTGACGCTGTCTATTCGGGTAGCCAGAAATGCCTTTCTTGCGTGCCAGGTTTATCGCCAGTCACGCTTTCTCCAGTTGCGATTGAAAAAATTCAGTCGCGTAGCACACCAGTGCAAAGTTGGTTCTTAGACCAAAGTTTAGTACTCGGATACTGGAGTGGTGAAGGTAAGCGTAGTTATCACCACACTGCGCCAGTCAACAGCTTGTACGCATTGCATGAAGCGCTATTGATCCTGAAAAATGAAGGATTGGAAAATGCGTGGCAACGTCATCGTGAGATGCACAACAAACTGAAAGCGGGTCTGGATAAACTAGGCTTTAAATTTGTCGTAGACGAAGAGTCTCGTTTACCACAGTTGAACGCGATTTATGTTCCTGAAGGTATCGATGAAGCGAAGGTACGTAGCCATTTGTTGAATACGTACAATCTAGAAATCGGTGCTGGTTTAGGCGCCTTGGCTGGTAAAGCTTGGCGTATCGGTTTGATGGGTTACGCGGCGCGTCCGGAAAATGTAGCGTTGTGTTTGCGTGCGCTCGAAGAGTCTCTGACACAATAAGCGATAAGTAAAACAACCAAAAAGGCGACTCCATGAGTCGCCTTTTTGGTTCAATGCTAAAGCGTAAAACTACTGCTGTTTTTCGTTTTCCGCTTTCAATGCATCGGTTGTTGGCGGGATATACTGCACTTGGGTGAAGTCTTGTTTCGGGAATAAGAACTGCGCTTCGCTGCGGATTTGTTCCGCTTTCTCTGTTTCACCAAGTCCTTGGTACGCCAAGATCAGGTTGTTGTAAAAGGCCGGACGAGGCTTGTCTTTGATGATTTCTAGCGACCAGTCAATGTAGGGCTGAATATACTGCTCATCCTGACTATAAAGACCAATATTAAGGAAAGTGCTGTAGATATCCCAATTGTAGCGGTCTTGCCAAACCACAGGATTACTGACCTGATCGAGCAACTCAGGATCTTTGGGATTCGAGCGCTCAAACTGTGTCAGCACGTAGTTGGTGTGTAGCGTACTGAGCATGTAAAAGCTGGTTAAGATTGGGATAACTAAACTCAGCACCCGCAAAGCGGTTTGAGAAATAAAACTTATCTCGAACGACTTGTTGCGGTTCGCGCGTTGGTCGACCCAATAAAGCAGCACAATAAACGTAATCCAGTGAATCGCCGAATGGTAAAAAGGGTACTCCAACTGCGAGTGCAGCACGATAGGGATGAATAACGCAAACAGCGCAAGACGCGTGCCTTTCTTGGTTTGATAGATACGGTACAAAACCAATATTGCCGCGATAAGAATGCCGAGTAATGGTAGTAAGCCACCTTCTACCCCCCAATAGAGCAACTCATTATGTGGGTGATCCATTGACGCCAAACCCGGTTGATAATTCGGGTTAAGCTGATGTTGTCGCGCAGTATAGACGATGTATTCAGGTTCAAACTTGCCATAGCCGTAGCCAGTAAAAGGCTTCTCGATCAACATGTCGAGCGCCTGTGGGAAGGTGTACTGTCTTGGGCTGTCAAGGTGTACTTTCTGTTCGGCTAATGTGTCCGCGGAGTTGTTCGTTAGTAAAGGAGCGAAGCCGAGCGCCAAGCCAATCAATACAGAAGCCAACCAGCCCCAAAAACGCTTTTTACTGGCAAAGCGGAACAGGTAAGGCAGGGTAAACGTGACCACTAATACCGCGCTGAGCCAACCGGTGCGCGATGCTAGCACGACCAGCAGTGGTACGGTCACCAGTGGCACAAGGTACAACAAGGCGACGTCGCTGATCTTAGAGTCGTATTTGATCGGTTGACGAGTCAACAAGTAACCCGAGATCGCTAGTCCGGTGGCTAGGAAACTCGCCATGACATTGGGCTGTTGGAAGATGCCGTAAGGTCTATTCTTCACCGTGTCGTAACCAAACGGGTTGCCAGGCTCAAGCCACAGGTATTGTAGCCAACCAATCACAGCTTCAATAAATACCGCGATAACGACAAACCAAAGTAAGCGCTGCTTTTGCTTATTGCTGAATCTGAACTGCTGTAAAACGACAAATAGGAAGTAACCCGCCCACAGACCTACAAGTTTCCCTAAAGTGAGCGTGATATCGGATTTAGGATAAAGCACCGGTATGGTGATGATAAGGCAACTGAGGAAAAAGCCTATCGTCAGTTTGTTGTAGCGTAGCTGGCCGTGAGTACCGATCTGATACAAGCCTATAGCGATGGAAATGCTCACTACCAGCCAAGTGGTCGGGTTGAATGATAGCGCTAGCCCAGAGCCGCCCGGGTTTGGCATAAAGAAATGCATCGCAAGGACAAATACTGCGCCCAGTGAAATCAAAAAGGGTTTGATTAAGGGCAGTTTGGGAGCCTGAAGTGCGAGTCTGGTGCCTGCAACGTGCGTGGTAGCCATAGTTCAACAATCCTAAAAAACAGACCAGTGGGAAATCGCACTGGTCTGGATACTTTACAACTATTTGCTATTTTAACATAGGCTTAAGGAAACGGGCGGTATGCGAACCTTCGACCAATGACACATCTTCTGGTGTACCTTCCGCGATAATCTCCCCGCCGCCTTGACCGCCTTCCGGTCCCAAGTCGACAATCCAGTCCGCGGTTTTAATCACATCAAGGTTGTGCTCGATCACTACAACGGTATTACCGTGGTCGCGTAATCGGTGCAGTACAGTTAGTAGTTGTTGGATATCGTGGAAGTGCAGCCCCGTGGTTGGTTCATCTAAGATGTACAGCGTTTTACCGGTATCGCGTTTCGACAGTTCACGAGCCAGTTTCACACGTTGTGCTTCACCACCTGAAAGCGTCGTTGCCGCTTGACCGAGACGAATGTAGGACAAGCCAACATCCATTAAGGTTTGCAGTTTGCGCGCGATTACCGGAACGGGATCAAAGAACTGGCGTGCGTCTTCAACCGTCATTTCCAGCACTTCGTCGATAGTTTTTCCTTTATAACGGACTTCTAAGGTTTCGCGGTTGTAGCGCTTACCTTTACACACATCACAAGGGACATACACATCTGGCAAGAAGTGCATTTCAACTTTGATCACCCCGTCACCCTGACACGCTTCACAGCGACCACCACGTACGTTAAAGCTGAAACGACCCGGTTTATAACCGCGTGAACGCGATTCCTGAGTACCCGCAAACAACTCACGGATCGGCGTAAAGATCCCGGTATAGGTTGCTGGGTTGGAGCGAGGCGTACGTCCAATCGGGCTTTGGTCGATATCGATGACTTTATCGAAGTGCTCTAATCCTTTGATCTTTTTGTACGGTGAAGGTGTCGCGGTGGTCGCCCCGTTAAGTTGGGTATGGGCGATCTTAAAGAAAGTATCGTTGATCAGCGTTGATTTGCCTGAACCAGATACACCCGTTATACAGCTAAATAGTCCAACTGGTAGTTTTAGGTGTACATCTTTAAGGTTGTTGCCCGACGCACCAATCAACTCGACCACTTTTTTCGGGTCCATTGGTGTGCGTTCTGCAGGAACAGAAATTTCTTTCTTGCCGCTCAGGTATTGTCCCGTCAACGAATTTGGGTTGGCGACGATTTCTTCCATCGTCCCCTCCGCTACGACACTACCGCCGTGTACCCCTGCGCCTGGACCGATATCGATCACGTGGTCTGCGATGCGAATTGCGTCTTCGTCGTGCTCAACAACCAAGACGGTATTGCCTAAGTCGCGCAGGTGGGTGAGTGTTTTTAGCAGTCGCTCGTTGTCACGTTGGTGAAGACCAATCGACGGTTCATCAAGCACATACATGACGCCGACCAAGCCAGCGCCGATTTGGCTGGCGAGACGAATACGCTGCGCTTCACCACCAGAAAGGGTCTCTGCGCTGCGCGATAAATTCAGATAGTTAAGACCGACGTTGACCAAAAACTGCAATCGGTCGTTGATCTCTTTCATCACTTTCTCAGCGATCTGTGCGCGTTGTCCCTCAAGGGAAAGTGAAGCGAAAAAGCCCAAAGCGTCGGCGATACTCAGTTCGACGATTTCTGGCAGCGTAGTGTCGCCGATAAATACGTTACGCGCTTCCAAACGCAAGCGACTGCCACCACAGCTGCCACAGGTTTTGGTGGAGATATACTTCGCCAGTTCCTCGCGTACCGAGTTAGATTCGGTGTCGCGGTAGCGTCTTTCTAGAGTGTTGAGAATACCTTCAAACGGATGGCGTTTAACACGAATGTCACCGCGGTCATTGATGTATTTAAACTCAACTTCGGTGCGCCCCGAACCTGTCAGAATCACATCGCGAATCTTCTTTGGTAGTGACTTGAACGGTGCGTGCAGGTCGAAACCGTAATGCTCAGACAATGAAGTGAGCATTTGGAAGTAGTAGTAGTTCTTTTGATCCCAGCCTCGGATCGCGCCTTGCGCCAAACTTAATGACTCATCGACGATCACTCGCGCCGGGTCGAAGTACTGCTGCACGCCTAGACCATCACACGTATGACATGCGCCCGCAGGGTTGTTGAATGAGAACAGGCGAGGTTCTAATTCTTGCATGCTATAACCACAGTGCGGACAAGCGAAGTTCGCCGAGAAGACAACTTCGTCGCCGTCGCCGTCCATTGGTGCGACAACCGCAATCCCGCCTGATAATTCAAGCGTGGTTTCAAACGACTCGGCTAGACGTTGTTGTAAATCGCTGCGTACTTTGAATCGGTCTACGACCACCTCGATGGTGTGCTTTTTATGTAGTTCTAACGTCGGTGGATCGGATAAGTCACAGGTTTCGCCGTCGATACGCGCGCGAATGAAACCTTGTGCGGCTAAGTTCTCCAGTGTTTTTACGTGTTCGCCTTTACGCTCTTTCACGATTGGAGCCAGTAGCATCATTTTCGACCCTTCCGGCATTTCCAATACTTTGTCTACCATTTGGGAAATGGTTTGCGCTGCCAAAGGAACTTTGTGCTCAGGACAGCGTGGTTCACCGACGCGAGCGTAGAGCAGTCGCAAGTAATCGTACACTTCAGTGATAGTACCGACGGTAGAACGTGGGTTGTGAGATGTGGATTTTTGCTCGATAGAAATCGCGGGCGACAGACCTTCGATATGGTCGACGTCTGGCTTTTCCATCAAAGATAAGAATTGGCGAGCGTAAGCCGATAAAGATTCAACATAACGGCGCTGGCCTTCCGCATACAAGGTATCAAACGCAAGAGAAGACTTACCAGAACCCGATAAACCGGTGATAACAATTAGTTTATCTCTAGGGATGGTCAGGTTAATGTTTTTGAGGTTGTGTGTGCGGGCACCGCGAACTTCAATCTTATCCATTATTATCGCTCACTGTAAAAACAAGTGGGCTAAGTATTACATAGTGTGAGAAATGTTCAAAGAAATACTGGATAAAAAAACAGTAAGTAAAAAGGCCGCTTTGTGAGCGGCCTTTTCTAATCGGGTGAGACAGCAGATTACACTTCTTTAGTGGTTGCCTGCTTGCCCAGTTCTGATGTCTTGCTGTCTTTTAGGTAGACGTTTTCAAAGCAGTAGTTAGTTGCTTCGATGTAACCCTCGACGCTACCGCAGTCAAAGCGTTTACCTTTAAATTTGTACGCAAGAACGCAGCCTGCTTTAGCTTGCTTCAAGAGCGCGTCAGTGATTTGAATCTCACCGCCTTTGCCCGGCTCGGTGTTTTCAATCAGCTCAAAGATATCAGGAGTCAGGATGTAGCGACCGATGATCGCTAGGTTGCTTGGCGCAGTCCCTTTTTCTGGTTTCTCTACCATGTCATCAACGCGGAAGATATCGTCTTTGATCATCTCGCCAGAGATCACACCGTACTTGTGCGTTTCGTCTTCAGGGACTTCTTGTACCGCAACGATTGAACAACGGAACTGTTTAAATAGAGCCACCATTTGTGCCAGAACGCCTTCTTGTTCATTCACGCATAAGTCGTCCGCTAGCACTACCGCAAATGGTTCGTCACCAACCAGCTCACGACCGGTTAGGATCGCATGGCCCAGACCTTTCATTTCGCGCTGACGAATGTAAGTGAAGTTAGCACTTTCGATAATGTCGCGAATATCCACCAACAGTTCTTCTTTATTGGTGCCGCTGATTTGGTGTTCCAGTTCGTAGTTTTTGTCGAAGTGGTCCATGATCGAGTGTTTGCCACGACCCGTCACAATACACATGCCGTCCATGCCCGCTTGAATCGCTTCTTCAACGCCGTATTCGATCAATGGTTTGTTGACCACTGGCATCATCTCTTTTGGCATTGATTTGGTAGCAGGTAAGAAACGTGTACCGTAGCCAGCTGCGGGGAAAAGACACTTCTTAATCATGTTGTAAAAGCCCTATATTTTTTTATCGATAATTTTACTGCGCCGACCATACCATGCTTTAGATGAATTCGTAATGAATCTGTCCACCTAAAGTTCAATATTTATACTGGCGTAATAAATTTAAGACAATAAGTGCTGTTTCGCCCAAGCGGTTGCTTGAACTCGATTTTTTACACATAACTTCTTGAAGATTTGGTACAAATGTGATTTCACCGTGAACTCGCTAATGAACTGTTCTTCGGCGATTTGGCTGTTAGAAGCGCCAGTCATCAAACTGCGCAAAATATGGATTTCTCTTGTGGTGAGATTCACCGTGGCGGGAGTCGACTGGCTTTCTACAACGGTGCGGTAGTGATACAGCAGTTGCGCCATGATTTTTCTTGGTAACCAGTTTTCACCGTTGATTATTTCACAACACCCTTTGGCAATATCTTCAATCGTGTCTTGTTCATAGAACAGTCCTTTTAAATGACCAAAACTTAGAATTTCATCGGTCGTCAGTCGGCGTGCAACATTGATAATGATGGTTTCAAACACCTTGTTGGCAAGGGGGAGGTTACGGACTTGGCTATGTAATTGTGAGTAGCTGTGGTGGTCTATCATTAAAATACGATGTTTGTTGCGTTGGAGCGCCAGCATGAGTTCGGCGGGTTCCAAATAAGGAATCTCAATCCCCATTTGTCGCTCGATCTGTTCGACTAAAGGGTGACGCAGAGATTTATCTTCGCATAAGAAATGGATGGTTCTCGTGTAGTTACTCTTCATGTTTGACGTCCCTGTTTCAATCATCGCTCAGTTTAGATTGTCGTAATCGACCTGTGAGTGCGAGTTGGAGTTGACGCCTTGCGTTGAGATTCATATCCGGTGGTAATTGAGTTATTACTCATACGATATGATGTTTGATTTTTCTCGTAAAATTGGTGGCATTATCGGCTAATCAAATTGAAGGTTGGACATTGTCGTTAGAAGATTTGTCCCACGCGCAAACCATGTTATGCTATTGCGCTATTTATTAAACACACAACTTTTAGACGGAGCGAAACATGGCTAGCCGTGGAGTAAACAAAGTTATTTTGGTCGGTAATCTGGGTTCAGATCCGGAAGTACGTTACATGCCGAGTGGTGGCGCTGTAGCAAATATTACAGTCGCGACGTCTGAAACGTGGCGTGATAAAGCGACGGGCGAACAACGCGAGAAAACAGAGTGGCACCGTGTCGCTTTGTTTGGCAAGTTAGCAGAGGTCGCTGGTGAATACCTACGTAAAGGTTCACAAGTTTACATCGAAGGTCAGCTACAGACTCGTAAGTGGCAAGACCAAAGTGGTCAAGACCGTTTCACGACAGAAGTGGTTGTTCAGGGCTTCAACGGTGTGATGCAAATGCTTGGTGGCCGCGCTCAAGGCGGTGCTCCTGGTCAAGGTATGGGTGGTCAGCAGCAACAAGGTTGGGGTCAGCCTCAGCAGCCTGCGATGCAGCAAAGCCAACCGGCTCAGCAGTCTTACTCTCAGCCACAGCAGCAGTCGCAACCGCAGCAATCGCAGCCTCAGTACAATGAGCCACCAATGGATTTTGATGACGATATCCCATTCTAAGCTTCCATTACTGAAAAAAAGCCGCGATTTTCGCGGCTTTTTTATATAGTTACGTCAACAAACTATTCCACCATTGCACCGATTAATTTGCTGAGTGATGTTGTAGTGCATTCTTTATCTATGGACTGGAATCCGAATAGACGTCTTTGTGTACGAAAAGGAACTCGACATATATGAGGTACACCCCTACCTTAAAACTTAGTACCAGACTGGTCGCTTTTGTTACGGTGATCGTCATCAGCGCGATGTTTATCCTGTTTTTAGGTGGCACGCTCTCGTTTAAGCGTTTGGGGCAAGAGTACCTTGACCATTCACTACAAGGCATTGTTACTGTGGTGGATAAAGAAATGGAAGACCCTGACGCCGCGTATTCGTTGCAGTACTGGATGCCCAAGATGCTGCAAGCGTCCAATATTGTCGAAATGGAACTCGCCTCGAGTTACGGCACCATCTATCGCTTCAAAGATACCTCATCGAAAGTTGACCCTGCATTACTGTACCAAACCGAGTACACACTAGAACGTAACGACGGTTACCTGATTCGTTTTAAAGCCGTTCCACCTTATATTGGCTATGGCTACTCAATGCAGGCTCTGTGGTCGATTACCTTAGCGATCATGCTGATCATTTTCTGTTTGATGCAAGGGTTGAAGTGGCTCAAACAGCAGTTACTCGGTTCTGAGTTGCTCGAAGAACGTGGGCGTATGATCCTCGCTGGACGAGTAGAAGAATACGCTAAAGGTAGCGAACAAGAGTGGCCTTACACCGCCAGCGAAGCGCTAGACAGACTCATCGAAGAGCTACAGGATGCGCGACAAGAGCGCAGTCGCTTTGACACCTTTATCCGAACGCAAACCTTCCTCGACCAACTAACCGGTACTGCCAATCGGGTGTTGTTTGATAGCAAACTGGAATCGGCGCTTTCAGAAAGCGGCTCGCATGGCGGCGTGTTGCTGATCCGTATCGACGATTGGACGTTGCTCAAAGAGGAATGCGGAAAAAGTGAGTCCAATGACTTTATCGTTGAAGTCGGTGAAGGTTTAAGTAACGTCATTCAGCGCTTTCCCGATGTGATTCTCTCTCGTTACTACGAATCGGATTTCGCGATCTTCGCGCCGAATTTGTCGAGCAAAGAAGTTTCGCATATTGCTGCTCAGTGCCTTAAGCAGTTAACTCGAATTACGCCGCCTTTGGTGTTGGATAAGGAAAACTGGATACATATTGGCGTCAGTATGTATCGAGAAGGTGAGCGGCAAGGTCGTATCATCGATGAAGCGGAAACCGCACTCAAAAGCGCACAACTACAAGGCAACAACACTTGGAGCCGCTTTAAAAAACATATTGCGACTGAAGAGGAGCGCGGTAGCGTACGTTGGCGCACCCTATTTGACCAAGTGCTCAAGCCGGAAAAACTGCACATTTTTTCGCAGCCTTGTTACCGCTTAGATGATGACCAAGATACTCAACTTGATCACTATGAGTTATTTGCTCGTATTAACGATCCAGAAAAGGGCGTGATAAAAGCTTCCAGGTTTAATTCAGCCATTGAATCAGTGGGTTACGAAATGGTCTTGGATAAGGCAGTATTTACGATCATTCGAAGATATCTGACAGAATCTGAAGACTCATCATGTTATTCTATCAATCTTCACGTGGTTCCATTTGCCGACAGGAAGTATTTTAAGTGGTTCCGAGATGAGCTATTGCAATTATCAACTGAGCAGAAACGCAGACTGATTTTCGAGTTTGCGGAAGCAAGACTAGTAAAACACTTAGACTATATGCGCCCAGTTGCTAAAATGATTGCTGGCTTAGGATGTAAAGTTGCTGTCGGTCAAGCCGGACGTTCCATCGTCAGCACTCATTATTTAAAAGAACTGCCGATTAGCTATCTCAAGCTTCACCGTAGTTTGATTAAACAAATCGACCAACGACACGAAAACCAATTATTTGTTCGCAGTCTTTTGGGGGCTTGCGACGGGCTTGCAACGCAAGTTATTGCGGTTGGTGTCGATAACAAACAAGAGAACGAAACCGTTCTACAACTCGGTGTTCAAGGGCTTCAAGGGCGCTTTTTAAGCCCAGAGCAGCAAATATTGCCTCAGCCATCTAAAACACCGGGTTCATTTGGCCCGATGAAAGTACAGATTGGCCGTAGAAAACGTTGGCGAAAGAACTAATAACTAAATGAAAATAAAGCCGTTAATAGGTAAATTTAAACATAACAATCAGCGCAAAGCTTTGCTGACCGTGGTGGTTCAACCAGACGCGTTGTACTTCTCGTCTGCTGGCGAAGTGAATCTCCCGCCACAGGTCAAATTTGACGGTCGTACTTGGCAAGAGACATTAAAAGCCACCTTAAGTAACGTCAGTGCCAGTTCTCTTGCTGTGCAAGTGGTACTGGACGCGAAGCACTACCAAACGTACCAAATCGACAAACCGTCCTTGCCTGACAACGAACTGGCGAGCGCATTGCCGTTTCTTCTCAAAGACCTCATTTCTGAGCGAGTCAGCGATATTGTCGCCGACTCGACGCCGATGCCGTCGGCCAATAAGCTGCAAGTATTTGTCGCACCACGCAAACTGGTCGTTTCACTGCGTGAGTTATTGAGTGAGTTCAATATCACACTTGAGCGTGTGCTGGTGGAAGACGAAGTATGGGCGACATCAGCCGGAGAGCTAAACCGGTTCTTACTCCTCCAACGCAGCAAACAAGGCCAGATTAAGGTCAGTGCGTTTGTTGATGGCCACTGTACCTTCCAGAGAACCATCCGCGGAGTGACGTCACCGTTAACGGGTGTTGCCAGCAGCGCGTTGCAACTGGATGGTTTAGCGCTTGAGTTGCAGCGCTCGATTGACTATTTGTCCTCGCAATTGAGGTCTACCCCTTTGCATCACATGAAAGTGTGTTGTGATGACGATGATCAGGCAGAAGTCGCTCAAGCTTTAAGTGAACGTTTAAACGTCAAAGTGTCGCCATTAACTGACACTAGTGAAGAGTCGGGCGTATTACTGGCTCAATTGGCATCTCAAATGGCCGACGATACGGTTGACCTGTATCTAGATAGTTTGAAGCCGAAGAAAGAGTACTTCTCGCTCAAAAACGTGATGTTTGCTTGGACAGCGATCGCCGCTGTTCTATTGGCGATGTATGGCATCTTTACTTACCAAAATGCTCAGCTTAATGATCGACTTGCGTTACTTCACTCGCAAGAAACCGAATTTAAGCAGCAGGCGGAAACGTTAACTCAACGAGTGGCGAAGCATAAACCTAGCCCGGCCAAAGTCGCAGCGGTGGCTCGTTTAGAAGCCGAAATTCAAGCGAAGCGACAATCGCTCACCGCGATCAACGAACATGATAGTGCACCACAAATGGGGTATTCGGGCGTGATGCGTTCACTGGCTAAGCTGGGGCGTAACGACATCTCGCTAAGCTCGATTTCGATTAACACGCATAGCTTAGACCTGAAGGGATTGGCGAAAGAACCGCAGTCAATTCCAAACTGGATTAGCCAATTTAAGAACGAGTTAAACTTAGTTGGCCGTACATTCGAGACGCTCAAAATTGGCCGCAATGACGATGACATTATTACCTTCGAACTGAAAACCAAAGAGGAGGCCAAGTAATGAAACAATGGCAAGCTTTGAGTGACAAGTTTGAACTGATCTCACCTCGAGAAAAGTGGCTGATTGCGCTGTGTGGTGCGGTAGCTTTGCTACTTGGTGTATTTACCTTGGTGGTGGAACCCACTTACCTTGAAAATAAGCGTCTGACTCAGCAAATAAATGCGACTCAGCTTAACAATCAGCGCTTAGAAGCGGATATTTTATTGATGACCGCTAAGCTGAATAAAGATCCTGACCAAGAAATTAATCAAAAATACAAAAACTTAGTGACAGAGAGCCAAATGCTGTCTCAGCAGTTGGCCGACATTGTTGAGAATCTGATCTCACCAAGCGAAATGGCTAAGTTATTGGAAAGCGTATTGGCAGGCTCAAATAAGCTGCGTTTGGTGTCGTTAGAGTCAAAGAAAGCCGAGCCGATTGTGCCTAGCTCAGATGATTCACAATACTCAGGTTATTACATCCATCCAGTAAGACTCGAACTGGTCGGCCGTTACTTTGACATTGTGAATTACTTGGAAGCTTTAGAAGCGTTACCAGTGAAGTACTACTGGCGCAATTTCCATTACCAAGTAGAGAAGTACCCGAATGCTCGTTTGGTGTTGGAAGTGTATACATTAGGCAGCAGAGAGGAGTTTATCGGTGGGTAGATTTATCTTGATCGCGGCTCTGTTAGCAAGCTCGCAGTATGTTTCTGCTTCTCAAGACCCGACGGCACCATTGGGTTGGCAAAATGCCAAGCAGAGCAAGCCGAAGAAGGCGGCTCAACCTCGACCTCCCCAGTTGCAAAGTATTGTGTGTAACGGCGAATCAGCGTGTAAAGCAACCCTCAGTGATAAGGTCGTTGTTGCTGGGGAAAGTGTGCGAGGGTACCGCGTAAAAAACATTAAACCAGAGAGTGTCGTGTTATCCCGTGGGGGGAAGCAGTGGACGTTAGAACTCTTCTCTCTCGATATTAAACAGTAAGGTTAGAGATTATATGCGTAAACTCGCAGTAGCTATTATGATTGCTTCGTTAGTCGGTTGTTCGATGGGACACCGCGACCCTGTTGAGGCGAAAAATGCCTTGAATGAGGCCGTGAATGAAGCCAATAGCCGCAGTCTTGCACAGTTGCCCGCTTCGGTGGAAGCTGATCTCATGCCTGAACTGGATAATGAGACTGTGGCGTCTATCAGTACTGTTAAACGTTTTAGAATCAAAGCCAATGGTGTCGGTGCAAAAGCTTTCTTTGCCAGCCTAGTGCAAGGGACGCAATATAGCGCGGCGGTGCACCCAGATGTGGAAGGTTCGATTACCGTCAACCTGACCGATGTGACGCTTGATGAAGCACTGAATGTGGTACGCGATATCTATGGTTACGATATCACTAAAGTGGGGAACGTTATTCAAGTCTATCCAGCGGGGATTCGTACCGTTACGATTCCGGTTGATTACTTACAATTCAAACGTTCGGGTCGTTCTTTAACGTCGATCTCAACGGGCACGATTACTAATACCGATACCGACTCGTCCAACTCGGATTCGGATTCTAACTCCAATTCAAACTCGTCTTCGCGTTCACGCTCAACCAATACCGCCAAAGGTGGCACTGAGATTGAAACCATCAGTGAAAGCGATTTCTGGCCTCAGTTAGAAGTGGCGGTGTCTAAGCTGATTGGGCAGGGTAAAGGGCAAAGCGTTGTAGTGACTCCTCAAGCGAGTGTGATTACCGTGCGTGGTTATCCTGATGAACTGCGTGAAGTACGCGAGTTCTTGGGCGTGTCCCAGCAACGTATGCAACGTCAGGTGATTCTCGAAGCGAAGATTCTGGAAGTGACCCTCAGCGATGGTTACCAACAAGGCATCAACTGGTCAAAAGCGTTCAGCTCAAACGGCACCAACTACACCATTGGTCAGGGCTCTATCGTTAAGGATACCAGCGGCAACATAATTACGTCTGTACTGCCTGGGTTAGATTCGATTGGTGCGTTGTTGGGCGGTCAATCTAATGTGGTGATTTCCAGCGGCAGCTTCGATGCAGTGCTGAACTTTATGTCGACTCAAGGGGATTTGAATGTACTGTCTAGCCCAAGAGTGACCGCGTCTAATAACCAAAAAGCGGTGATCAAAGTTGGTACCGACGAATACTACGTTACGGATCTTTCCAGTGTAGTGGGCAGCGGTGACAACTCTGAGCCATCACCAGAAGTTGAGCTAACGCCATTCTTCTCGGGCATTTCGCTCGATGTGACACCACAAATTGACGATCAAGGCAACGTACTGCTGCACGTTCACCCTGCGGTTATCGATGTCGACGAGCAGATCAAAGAGATCGGCTATGGTGATACTAAGATCAGCTTACCGCTCGCACGTAGCTCGATTCGTGAGTCGGATTCCGTCATTCGCGCCCAAGACGGCGACGTTGTGGTGATCGGTGGTTTGATGAAGTCGAATACCGTTGACCAAGTATCCAAAGTGCCATTCTTGGGCGATATTCCAGCGTTAGGCCACTTGTTCCGTAACACCAGTAAAATGACACAAAAGACGGAGCTCGTGATCCTATTGAAGCCAACTGTGGTTGGTGTGAATACATGGCAGAAAGAACTGGAGCGCTCGCGCGACTTGTTGCAAGAGTGGTTCCCAGAAGAGTAGGTGCCTGATGTACCTAGAACATTTTGGCTTTGAACAACTGCCTTTTACATTAACACCGAAAACCGAGTTGTTTCTCGGTTTAGGGCCGCATTATGAGGCGATCCAAACGGTGAACACCGCGTTGGAACTCGGTGAAGGCTTGATCAAAGTGACTGGCGAAGTCGGTACCGGAAAAACCATGGTTTGCCGGATGATGGTCAGACATTTTCCGCCGCATGTTCAACTGGTTTATTTACCCAATCCGGCTTTGAATGGTGATGAACTGAGAGTCGCGATTGCCGCGGAACTCGGTATTGTCGATCAGCCAATCAGTAGCTTGGTCGAGCAGATCCAGAGGCGTTTGATCGCCCTGGCGAAAGAAGGCAAACAGGTTGTAGTGTTTGTCGATGAAGCTCAGGCTCTGCCGGATGACGCGCTCGAAGCGTTACGCTTATTCGGCAACATAGAAACAGAAGATAACAAACTGCTGCATATCGTATTGATAGGACAGCCAGAATTAGACGAGCGATTGCAGCAACACCATCTGCGTCAGCTTCGTCAACGCATTACTTTTAGCGCTAGCTTGCGCCCACTGAATTTGGATGAAGCGGTGGCGTACATTGATAACCGACTCGAAAAGGCTGGTGGTCAGGCAACGCTGTTTTCGCTAACGCAAAAAAAATCCATTTGGCTGGCGAGCCAAGGAATACCAAGACTGATCAATCAAATCTGCCATAAGGCAATGGTGATCGCGTACAGCAAAGGCAGTCAACAGATAACCAATACGTATCTGTTTGACGCCGTGCACGACACCTACGACAGTCGCAAACCAAAGTTTAAAACGCCCATGCTGTGGGGATGGAATTAAATCATGAGTGCAATTAACCAAGCATTATCCGATCTGGCGAAGAAAAACGGTAGTCCGCTTACCGCGATTGAACAAGCTCAGGTCATGCCCGTTAAACAGAGAGCGGTATTACCTTGGGTTGTAGGCACACTTGGCTTGAGCTTGGCGCTGGGCGGTTGGGCAATTTCATACCAAGCACCGGTCGAGTCGCTTGAATACGCACCGATTACCACGCGCACTGAGTCCAATTTAGTGGAGAATGTGCCGTCGCCAACCGCGAAGATTGCCACACAAAGTGAGTCGATTTACCGTTCTAGCGTTCGTACAGAAGCGGATCTTCAACCACGTAGCCAAGATAGTAAGGTTCAAGCCGTACAGTCCGCGCCTATTTCTCAGCCAGCAGAGTCTAGTCCGCTAATTGCTAAAGTGACCAACACTCAACCACAACCTGTCGGCGAAGTAGTGATCGAGCACGTAGAGTTGACCTCGGCGGAATTGTCTGCCAAAGCGCAAGTGCTCGCGAAAAAAGCACTCGACAGTAACGATCTCAAAGGTGCACTGGCTCATTACAACGAAGCGCTAAAATACACGCCGCAGAATGCCAAGGTACGCAAAAAACTCTCCGCATTGTATTACGGTAAAGGCGACGTGCGCAAAGCGGTTGACCTACTGCAAAAAGGTATCAGCTTAGAGAACGACAACATTTCGCTGCGCTTGGCGTTAGCGAAGCTATTGATCAAAGAGAAACAGCAAGCTGCGGCGCTATCTGCGGTCGCCGCAATGTTGGACAACGCCAGTGTGGAGTACTTATCGTTGCGTGGCGGGCTGGCACAGAAAAATAGTCAAGACGCGATGGCGATGGAGAGCTATCAAAAGCTGGTTGAAATGGAACCGGACAGTGGTCGTTGGTGGTTGGGTTTAGGCATTCAGCAAGAACGAACGCTTGAGTTTGATAATGCCAAAGCTTCTTATCATAAAGCGTTGGAAGGCATGGGGTTATCTGGCCAGTCACACCAGTTTATCATCGACCGACTCAATCTGATTCAACAGTTAGAAGGTTCAAAAGGTGAAAGTTAAACTCCGCAAACGCCTGGGTGACTTGCTGGTTGAGGAAGGCATTGTTACTGATCTACAGGTAGATCAGGCGTTAAGCGCGCAAAAAAACAGTGGCCGAAAACTCGGTGCAACGTTGATCGATCTAGGCTTTTTGTCTGAACACCAAATGCTGACGTTTTTGTCGCAGCAGTTGGATATCCCATTGATCGACCTTAACCGCGCCAACGTTGATATTGATGCGGTGCAGGTACTGCCAGAAGTGCATGCCCGTCGGTTACGTGCGCTGGTTATTGCGAACAATAACGATACATTACGCGTCGCAATGAGCGATCCCGCGGATCTGTTCGCGCAAGAAGCTCTGCTTGGTCAGCTCTCACAGTACAAAGTTGATTTTGTTATCGCGGCTGAAAATCAGTTGGTTGATGGTTTTAACCGTTATTACCGACGCACGAAAGAGATCGCTTCGTTTGCCGAGCAACTGCAAGCGGAACACCAGGTGACCGAAGCCTTTGACTTTAACGTTGAAGACGACGATAGCCAGGAAGTCACCGTTGTAAAACTGATCAACTCGTTGTTTGAAGATGCGATTCAAGTTGGTGCTTCGGATATTCACATCGAACCCGACGCCGACGTACTGCGTCTTCGTCAGCGTATTGATGGCGTGTTGCATGAAACCTTGTTAAATGAAGTCAATGTTGCGCCTGCGTTAGTATTGCGTCTCAAGCTAATGGCGAACCTGGATATCTCAGAAAAACGCTTGCCGCAAGATGGCCGGTTTAACATCAAAGCCAAAGGTCAGTCTGTCGACATTCGTATGTCGACCATGCCGGTTCAGCACGGTGAGTCTGTGGTGATGCGTTTACTAAACCAATCTTCTGGCGTACGTAAACTCGAAGAGTCGGGGATTCCTGACCATCTGCTTGTCCGCTTACGTAAGCAGTTGAAGCGCCCGCATGGGATGATTTTGGTCACTGGGCCGACCGGTTCAGGTAAAACCACCACTTTGTACGGCGCGTTAAGTGAATTGAATGTACCGGGGAAAAAGATCATTACCGCGGAAGACCCGGTGGAATACCGTTTACCGCGTGTAAACCAAGTGCAAGTGAACCCGAAGATTGACCTTGATTTCTCAACGGTACTACGAACCTTTTTACGTCAGGACCCAGATATTATCCTGATTGGTGAAATGCGTGACCAAGAAACGGTCGAGATCGGTCTTAGAGCCGCATTAACGGGTCACTTAGTATTGACGACACTGCACACCAACGATGCGGTCGATAGTGCATTACGTATGATTGATATGGGGGCGCCGGGATATTTGGTTGCCAGCGCGGTGCGCGCTGTGGTTGCTCAGCGACTAGTACGTAAAGTGTGTCCTGATTGCAAGACCGAAGACATTCTGGATGATGGTCGTCAACAGTGGTTGGCGCAACGTTTCCCTAACCAGATTACAGCCAAGTTTTATCGCGGTCATGGATGCCAGAATTGTAATTTGACCGGTTACCGTGGCCGAATTGGTGTGTTTGAAATGCTCGAGCTAGAGCAAAAAATGATGGATATGCTGCGAGCCAACGATGCGGTAGGTTTCGCAAGAGAAGCGCGTCAAAGCCCAACCTATAAGCCGCTGCTTGCTTCCGCGATGGAACTGGCGCTGGAAGGTATCGTCAGTCTCGATGAAGTGATGGGATTGGGTGAGGGTGACGCGTCTGGCTCAGAACTCGCGATCTATATTTAAGGTTAGCTATGCCAATATATCGATACAAAGGGCGTGACATCGAAGGCACCGCGGTTTCGGGAGAGATTGACGCGTCTAACCAAGATGCGGTGGCCGAGCAGTTGATGAATAAAGGCATCATTCCGGTGCAGATTCAGCAGGGAGCGGGAAGTAGCGAGCTTGGCGCTGAGATAAAAAAACTCTTCACGCCAGCCGTGCCGTTAGAAGCCTTGGTGATGTACTGTCGTCAGTTGTATAGCTTAACCAAAGCAGGCGTGCCTTTACTGCGTTCGATGAAAGGGTTGACCGCCAACTGTTCGAATAAGCAGTTACGAGAAGCGTTGGAAGAAGTCACACTTGAACTGACCAACGGACGTAGCCTAGCTGCGTCATTGCAAATGCATCCTCGGGTGTTTAGTCCACTATTTGTCTCAATGATTAACGTTGGCGAAAACACAGGTCGACTGGATTTGGCGTTGCTGCAACTTTCCAGTTACTACGAGCAAGAGCTGGAAACACGTAAACGAATCAAGACCGCGATGCGTTACCCGACTTTTGTTATCTCGTTTATTGTCATTGCGATGTTTATTCTTAACGTCAAAGTGATACCGCAATTCGCCAGCATGTTTAGCCGCTTTGGCGTCGATTTGCCGTTGCCAACTCGTATCTTAATCGGCATGTCGGATTTTTTTGTCAGTTATTGGCATGTGATGGTTGCGGTGATGGTCAGTGCGCTATTCGCTTTTAACGCGTGGCTAAAAACTGCGGCAGGAAGAGAAAAGTGGGATAAATTTCGCTTACGTATGCCGATCGTCGGTAAATTGGTGAACCGGGCGCAGCTATCGCGTTTTTCGCGCACCTTTGCGCTGATGCTTAAAGCCGGTGTACCACTTAACCGTTCATTGGCACTGGCGGCGGAGTCGCTCGGGAATAAGTTTCTCGAAAACCGATTGATGGAAATGAAGTTGGCGATAGAGTCGGGTAGCACCATCTCATCGACGGCAACCAGCAGCGGTGTATTTACCCCGCTGGTGATCCAGATGATTTCGGTTGGTGAAGAAACGGGTCGTATTGATGAGTTACTGGCGGAAGTCGCTGACTTCTATGACCGCGAAGTGGATTATGACTTGAAAACCCTGACTGCACGTATTGAACCAATATTGTTGGTGATTGTGGCGGGTATGGTATTAGTGCTCGCGTTGGGTATCTTCTTGCCAATGTGGGGTATGCTCGATGCCATCAAAGGGTGACCTGTTCTCTAATGTCGAGCGATCCCGCTTTGTGATTTGGTTGTTGGTTATCGTGATTTTATTGCTGAGCTTTATTATCGCGTGGCAACGGGTTGAGGAAGAAGCTAGAGACAGTGCCTACTTAGTCGTGAGTAAGCGTATTATCGACCGCGCGAGTCACTATAAAGAGCAATGGTTATTGGCTAAACAGCCAAACCGTTTGACGATTGAGTCTCGTCAGCTACAGTTTTCGGACAATGGTTGGCTAATACCGCTTACTTTTGATGGCAAGGTAAGCTGCGAGTTTTGGCTGAAAGTGTTGTATCCGACAGAGCGAATTTTAGAAAGTCGTCCGATAGAAATTGTGAATAATTCTAGTGGCGATCATTATCAGTGTGATTACGACTACGGACAAAATCGACATATTGTTATAGAGTTGATAAATAAGCAGTTTTCGACACGAGTTGTATTTGTGGCGCTGTAGTTTTTTTGACATTTTACTCATAGATCTATCGTAGAATGACCGTATAATACGGCGTTCATAACAGCGAGTTACATCTTTATGCTTAGAAAACAAACTGGTTTCTCCCTTGTGGAGCTTGTCGTGGTCATTGTTGTGGTTGGCCTACTAGCAGTAGCGGCTCTTCCTCGATTTTTAGATGTCACCGATGAAGCAAAAAAAGCCAGTATTGAAGGCGTGGCTGGTGGCTTTGCTACTGGCGTATTGTCTGCCAGAGCGCAATGGGAAGCGGAAGCTCGACCTTCGGTGACGCTAAACGGTGAGAAATACAACACTGTCGACTATGACGGTGTCGATTTTTGGCTGACACGCTCTAAAGACAGCAGCGATAGCGATACTGGTTTTAGAGATGGCTATCCATACGCGTTGAATGAAGACAACACGAGTTACCCAACAAGTCTGACGGACCAAGCTTGTATCGATCTTATGGACAACTTACTGCAAAACCCGCCAAGTGTAGATACGGTGGCAAACGCAGCGAATAATAAAAATGTCAAATATTCAGCTCAAGCGAATACTGGCGCGTCGACTTGTACTTATGTGCAACAAGAAGGTGGCAGCAAACATCAGTTTGTGTATGAAATTGAAACTGGTCGTGTGACCGTAACGCTGCAGTAATCCTGCGCAACAACATAGAGAGATATAAACTATGAAACGACAAGGCGGTTTCACCCTAATCGAACTAGTGGTGGTAATTGTTATTCTAGGTATTCTTGCAGTAACAGCTGCACCTCGCTTCCTTAACCTGCAATCAGATGCACGAGAAGCCTCTCTTCAAGGTCTGAAAGGTGCAATACAAGGAGCTGCAGGTATTGTTTACGGTAAAGCTGCGATCGAAGGTAGTGAAACAGCGGTTTCTGGTTCAATTGAAAATATTGACGTAGTGTATGGTTACCCGGCTGCTTCTACTACTGGTATTGGTGCTGCCGTTGTTGGATTATCAGATACTAGTGAGTGGCAAGTATCTGGTGGTGCGAATACTGCCGGAGCTTCAATTCAATACACATTTACTGGTACAAATCCAAACTGGAATTGTGCAGTTACATACACAGCACCAAGTACTTCTGGTGCGGCGCCAACAGTAACAACTGCTACAGCAGACGACTGTTAATCTAGATAAAAAAGGCCAGCAATGCTGGCCTTTTCTACCTCTATCTATCCGAACATTCTGCTTCGAACGTAAATCCTTCTCAAAAATAGTATTAAGCTGCCACGCTTAAGCCATTCTAATTTATAATCAAATTAGCAAATTTAACTACTTAGGTTGTCTATGAAAGCTAAGTCAGCACAAGGCTTCACCTTGGTTGAACTTATTGTCGTGATTTTGTTACTGGCGATTGTCTCCATGTACGCCACGAGTCGAATGTTTGGCCGCGACAGTGTGGCTGCGATGGTGATCCAAGAGCAGGTAATCTCGGTGGTGCGCCAAGTACAAGTCAACCGCATGCAATCTAACTTACCAATCAGCGGCGCGAGCAACACCAATTTTACCCTAAGTGTTCTACCGAGTTGTGTCGGCTCACAACGAGCGTGCAGCCTGAGATCTGACGCGCGCAGTGATTGGGTCAGCTCGCAAGACGGTGTGGCTTTTTCAGTCAATACTGGTTCAGCGATCAATTTTGATTTATTGGGCAACCCAATAGGCAGTGCCGCATCGGGCGCTGTGATTACTATTGCTGCCCAAGCACAAAGTTGCCAAGTGGAAATCAATTCACAAGGTTATGTGTTCTCAGGAGGGTGCTCATGAAAATGCAGCGTGGCTTTACTCTGATTGAGAGCATTATTGTTATCGTGTTGATGGCCTTCGCGATGGTCACCATTTCCAGTTTTCTGGTGCCGCAAATTACTCGCTCCGCCAACCCGCATTATCAAGCTCGTGCGGCGGCGTTGGGACAAAGCGTGATGTCGACAATCTTGGCTCAAGGCTTCGACCAACAGAGTGATTTCACCGGTGGTGATCTTCGCTGTGGAGAAGGCGTGCCAAGTGCGGCGTCTTGTACCACGATTTTGGGTAATGAAGAGTCAGACATTGCGCTGTACAACGACGTTGATGACTACCTTGGCTGCTGGGAGCCGAAAGGGAACAACAGTTGCAAAGACCTAAACTATTTAGTCGGTGATGGTTCTGAAACCCGATACAAAAACTTTCGTTTAGATATCCAAGTGTCGTACCAAGAGGTCGATAAAGTAAAACAGATTGTTTTGACGATTTCGGCGCCGAATCAAACGCCAGTAGAGCTGCACGCCTACAAAGGAAATTACTGATGAAGATGAAAGGTTTTACCCTAGTCGAAATGGTAATTACGCTGCTGGTAGGCAGTATTTTGGTGTTGGGTATTGCAGGGTTTGTTGAGTTAGGTGCTCGCGGTTACAGCGATACGATAGAAAGACAGCGTTTACAAACTCAAGCGAAGTTTGTTTTGGAAAAAATGAGCCGCGAAATCCGTCATGCGGTACCAAATATGTTTTCTGATGATTTGATTTTAGCGGGTGCGCAAAGCTGTATTTCTTTTTATCCGATAGAGACCTCCGGCTTTTATGCTGTCTCTGGCGCGGACCTACAGTTTGTCGTTGGCAGTGAGAATAGCACACTGGCGAGTTTGCAAAACAAGTCGTTGGTGATTAACCCGACCCAAGCGAATCCAAACAATAATGTGTTCGCGTTAAATGCCGTCAAGAGTGTGAGTGATACTTACCTACTGGAGAATGTTGCTTCGAGTTTGGTCGGTGAGTCGGTATCCAATCGCCATTATATTTACGACCCCAGCGGTGAAGTCAGCTATTGCATTGTTGGTCAGCGGATTCAGCGAATCGAAGACAGAAGTCGCGTGACACCTATTTCGGATACTGGCGTAGCAGGCGATTTAACTTACCAACCTGCAAGCGTACAACGTAGTGGTGTGGTGCATATGCAATTGTCGTTTACTAATGAGCGTGATGACGAAACCACGTATTTCCAACAAGATGTGCAGGTGCTCAATGTCCCTTAAACAAAAACAAACAGGCAGTCTGTATATCGTGGTCGTCTTTGTACTGGTGGTGATGGGGTTTCTCGCAGCCAGTTTGAGCCGAATTGAGTGGTCGAACAACGACGCGCACACCAAAGATATTATCGGTTTGCAAGCCGCACTCGCTGCGCATTCAGCCAATGAGTTGGCTTTGGTGGAGTTGTATCCGCTGCGTGCCTCTTTGTCCGCAGGTTACAACATTGCCGCGAGTTGCAACGCGATCAGTAATGCGGTGACGACACTGCCTTCAAAAATTAACTGTCAAAGTGTTCGCACGTCTTGTGAAGCGAGAGGTGGAACATTGGCTGACGGAAAACAACTCTACGTGGTTCATTCTGAAGCGGTATGCGGCACCGAAGCCAATCAAATGCAACGTAGCCAAGAAGTGTGGGTTAGGGAGTAATCATGAGACAAGCAATACAAATCGCGTTTGCCTTATTGGGCTTACTGTACTCGCACCTAATCTGGGCAGCAGATTCTTGCCCTGTCGACCCGAGATACGATTTTCAAATCCTATTTACGATAGAAAACTCTCAGCGCCAAGAAACTTTGTATGGTGTCAAAGCCGTCGGAAACAAAAACGTTCCCGTACCAATTTGGACCAATGATGCAAGTGTACCTGCTCCCGGCGAACCCAGCCCGTTTGTTCGTGATCCAGGAGCGATGCAAGTAGGTAATGACTACACGATCGGTTTGTACTTTGATGCGTCCAGTTCAACGCTTGATTATTACCTTTACGCAGGGACGAACACCAAGTCGCCTTATATTTATAAAGAGGAAAATATCCCGGCCAATATGAAAGGGATTCACCCAAATAAGGTCAAAATCTCTGGTAGTGGTACCGCAACGCTTGATTGTTTGGAAGGGACAGAACCACCGCCACCTCTGCCGGATATTTGTCCGTTTTTCCCCGAAGAGTTGCAGTCAAACCGCTATTACCAATCCGGTGGTAATTGGATTATGCGTGATGGTGCGTTAAATATTACGCAAGGTTTAGTACCAGCCAGCCGAATCATTTTTGAACGTTCTAAATCCAGCGTTGGGCTCGGTTTTGTCTATTCCACGGTTTCAGGTATCCCTGATAGCGGCTGCGTGTACCCAACCTCAGGAAGTGCCGCGGAATCCTGTAAAGTTGATTCTAGTCGAGTTCTGTTCCCCGATGGTCCGCCAGACTTTGCGCGCTTTGTCGATTCTGGTTCGAACGTTTACGCGCCAGCGAGTCTGACTCCGGGTTTTTATTCTGCGGTGACGTTTTTTGATAACACCACCATCCGATTAGCATCAGGGGAATATTGGTTTAACGAGTTAAACCTCACGGCCAACAACATCCGCCTTCTGGTGGATGGCCCGGTAGTGATTAATTACAACAAGATCAACTTTGGTGTCCAGAGTGGAACGCAATCTGGTGTGTACCTCAATGCGAGTAGTAACTCCGCAGAGGATGTTAACTACAATAGTTCGAATCTAACCTTGATTGGTGCGGGCGGGGAGTCGTTTTTCTGGCCTCAGTCAAGTAAAGATATTCGCGTTAACGCCAATATTTATGTGCCGTCTCAAGTACCTGCTGGTTTTGATATCAACGACGTTGAAGACTTTCAGATGAATGGTGCAATCACTGCACCAGTGGTGAACTTCCGCGCAAAAGGTAACAGTTACATCCGCGCGGTGACTCCTGAGGGTTGTGGCACACTGCCACCTGACCCGCAAGTGGCACGAATTGAGATTAAACCGTTTAATTACCACCTAACGTGTGAAAGCTCGCCAGACAATATTGTCGAAGTGCATGTGTTTGATAGCAATAACAACTACGTGTCTGGTTATCAGCCCGCGTTACAACAGCCATCTGGTTCAAATTTGTCGATAAGCTTTCTATCAGAAGCCAATGGTATCGCCCGTTATCGAGTCATCAAAAACGATCAGTCGAGTGTGGGTGAGTACCCGCTAACAGCAAGCCTATCGGTCGGTAGCGCTAACCTGACCGATAACGATGTAATCAAATACGTACCCTACAAGTTTGAAGTGGCGGACCAATACATCACGGCGGGCGAGAAGGTAAGTTTCCCAGTTGAGGTAAAAGCGTGCAGCAGTTCAGGTCAACAGATTTTACTCGGTTATACCGGTGAACCGACAGCGTCATTTAGTTATCAACAGCCGTTGGCTCCTGAACTGGCGAGTGATTTGCAATTTAGCGCTAAGCTTAGCGATACCAACCGCAATGCAGAGATGATCTTCAAAGAGTCTGGTCATATTAAAGTGCAAATCCAAGATCAGAGCTTTGTCTGCGACCAAGACAACTGTCCGGTTGAAGGTGGTGCATTGAAAGGCGAGTTTGAGGTCTATTCTCGTCCTTGGAAGCTGGCGATTTGCGATGTGGTTCAGGCGAGCAATATCGCCAATCTTAATCCAGCGACGACATCGAGTGGGACGGGATTTATTGCTGCCGGTGAGCCGTTTAACGTGACTTATCGACCGATTGTTCATCCCGACTCTCGAGTCAATGAGAGCGATGAATGTAAATACCCACTTACAGGCAATTACTCATTGGATAAAGGTCCGATTGAACTGTCCTATTCGGTCGCCTATCCAACTTCTTCGCTAACGAGTTTGGGCGCGTTGTCTTCAGTGCCGCTCACTCCGTTTGAGACTAACAGTGAGACAAAAACCGTTGAACATAGCTGGAGCGAAGCTGGTACGTTGCAGCTACAGACCACAGCAAATTATCTGACGATGGACATTGATATCGACAGTCAGGCGATTGGTCGTTTCTATCCGGCTAAATTGGTCATGCAGCCAGTTAGCGAACAATGGCAATACGCGACAGGGCACGATGGTTTTGCCTATATGAGTCAGCCAATCACTCACGCTTTTGCTGTTGAGGCGCAAAATGTTGAAGGGAATCCAACCTTTAACTACGGCTTGTTTAGTGATGCTTTGATTGTCGATCTGCAATACACCGCGAAAGAGCAGGCTAGTGGTGACTCGTTAACCAACCGATTATTGGCCAGTGATAATTGGAATAGCGGCGTTTGGGGAGCCAGTGCCGACTGGTTAAGCGCAGACTCGGGTGGCGTGGTGAATAGTTCTCGACTGGCATTGGCAGTGAGTGATTTTAGCTTCGAAAAACAAACGGTTACTCATGCGTCAGGAAACTATACCTCACAACCTGATGGACCGTTTGACGAGAGCAACGCTTGGTTTGGCTTGAACATCGTTGACGATCCAGACGGGATTCGCTTCTTAGTGGAAACTGATAACGCAGGAGTGCCAACTCAATCATTTGAACTAGAAGACGTCTTCCCAGAACAACCTGATTTTCGCTATGGTCGTATGCGTCTGCAAGACAGCGGTACGACGACCGGGGTAAACGGCCTCAAGATTCCACTCAAAATAGAATACTGGGATAACAACCGATTTGTGACCAACACCGCTGACAGTAACAGTGACTTTGATGGGGCTGACTACTGTCAGCAAGTGATTTGGCCGGATTCTCTCACTAGCTCTGCCGCCACGCTGCAAGGTCAAGGCTCAGTGACTAATGGTCAATCAAATAACTTAACCGTTGACCATAACGGGACGGAGCGTGAACAGGTACGTATCTGGGCACGAATCAATCCTCTTGCTCCTGTGGCGCTCAGTGGTGAAAACCCAATTAGCTGTGGCAGTGACGGGAATATCCCCGAACGGTCATGGTTGAGGTACAATTGGCGCAATAACGGTGATGAAGATCCACCCGCGGTGATCACCTTTGGTATTTTCCGTGGCAATGACAAAGTGATCTTTCGCGGCGAACCCGGATTAATCGGACTCTAAATTTTGTGTTTTTTTTACGCTAAGTAAGGAATCTGTTAGAAATTGCGGGTTTCAGCCCATGTTTAGGTACCAATGCCTTGCTGTAGCGGCAAGGCATTGGTACATTTAGTGCAATTTTCTATCTTCTAATTCTTTCAGGACGAGCGAAGAATATGTTCAAAAAACTTCGTGGCATATTTTCAAATGACCTATCTATCGATTTAGGTACTGCCAACACTCTTATCTACGTTAAAGGACAGGGTATTGTTCTAGACGAGCCTTCAGTTGTCGCTATTCGTCAAGACCGCAAAGGCGCGGGTAAAAGCGTTGCCGCTGTTGGTCACGCAGCGAAACAAATGCTAGGTCGTACTCCTGGTAACATCTCAGCTATCCGTCCGATGAAAGATGGTGTGATTGCTGACTTCTACGTAACAGAAAAAATGCTGCAGCACTTCATCAAGCAAGTGCATGACAACAGCGTACTAAAACCAAGCCCACGCGTACTTGTATGTGTTCCTTGTGGTTCTACACAAGTTGAGCGCCGCGCAATTCGTGAATCAGCACTGGGTGCTGGTGCGCGTGAAGTGTACTTAATTGACGAGCCAATGGCGGCGGCAATCGGTGCAGGCCTACGCGTATCTGAGCCTACAGGTTCTATGGTGGTCGATATCGGTGGTGGTACAACGGAAGTTGCGGTTATCTCGCTAAACGGCGTGGTTTACTCTTCTTCTGTACGTATCGGCGGTGACCGTTTTGATGAAGCGATCATCAACTACGTACGTCGTAACTACGGCAGCTTAATCGGTGAAGCAACCGCAGAGAAGATCAAACACGAGATTGGTTCAGCTTATCCTGGTGATGAAGTAGAAGAGATCGAAGTGCGTGGTCGTAACCTTGCAGAAGGTGTGCCGCGCAGCTTTAGCCTAAACTCAAACGAAATCCTAGAAGCGCTTCAAGAGCCGCTAACGGGTATCGTATCTGCAGTGATGGTTGCACTAGAACAGTGTCCGCCAGAGCTAGCGTCAGACATTTCTGAAAACGGTATGGTATTGACTGGTGGTGGTGCACTACTGAAAGACCTAGACCGTCTACTAACCGAAGAAACGGGCATTCCAGTGGTTATCGCTGAAGACCCACTAACGTGTGTGGCTCGTGGTGGCGGTAAAGCTCTAGAAATGATCGACATGCACGGTGGCGATCTATTTAGCGAAGAATAAATCGTATCGCCTTAGCTTGGCTAAGGTATCAAGATAAGGAACTCATATTCAATGAAGCCTATTTTTGGCCGAGGACCTTCACTTCAGTTACGTCTGTTTTTTGCCGTTATTCTATCAGCCAGCCTCATGCTGGCTGATAGTCGTTTAGGCGCATTTGCCGAAGTGCGTTACATACTCAACAGTATCGTAGCGCCCATTCAGTATCTGGCTGACGTGCCTCGTGTCGTATTTGATGATGCTTACGAGCGTTTTAACGTGCGTAAAAGCTACATGGAAAGCAACTACACGTTAAAAAGAGAGATCCTACGCCTGAAGAATGATCTGCTGTTGCTCGACCAATACCGTGAAGAAAACCAAAGACTCCGTAAGCTTTTAGGTTCTTCGTTTGTCCGTGATGAACGCAAAATCGTCACCGAAGTGATGGCAGTAGATACCTCGCCATATCGTCATCAAGTTGTGATCGATAAAGGCCAGATCGACGGAGTTTACGTAGGTCAACCTGTCGCAAACGAGAAAGGGATTGTTGGTCAAGTGACGTTTGTCTCGGCTCACAATAGCCGCGTATTGCTGCTTACCGATAGCTTAAGCGCGATTCCGGTACAGGTGATCCGCAATGACATTCGTGTGATTGCTTCGGGCAGTGGCGATATGGAACACATCAACTTAGATCACATTCCTATCAGCCTTGATATTCAGGAAGGGGATTTATTGGTCACCTCTGGATTAGGCGGTGTATACCCTGAAGGTTACCCAGTGGCTCACGTTTCAGAAGTCGACCGTGACAACGCACGTGAATTTGCCCAAATCGAAGCTGATCCGGTGGTGGACTTTGAAAGACTTCGTTACCTGCTACTGATTTGGCCAAATGACGCAAGACAGGAAAAAATTCAGCAAGTGATCCCAGCACAACAAGAGGAACTCACCAATGGCGAATAGCATCTTTAAAGGACGCTTAGTGGTTATGTGTTCTTTCTTGATAGCACTAACGTTGCAGACGATTCCTTGGCCGGGCACGCTCGATTTACTCCGTCCTTCTTGGTTATTATTGGTTACTTGTTATTGGGTTTTGGCGTTGCCACATCGCGTTAACGTAGGTACGGCACTGATCCTTGGCTTGCTTTGGGATTTACTACTCGGATCTACACTAGGGATTCGCGGTATGATGTTGTCTATCGTCATTTACCTTGTTGCACTAAACTTTCTGGTAATTCGTAACATGGCGCTTTGGCAGCAAGCCATCCTTATCGCCTTAATGTCAGTGATCTTGGATCTGCTGATCTTCTGCGGTGAGTACCTGATTCAGGACATCTCCTTTAATCCAGTCACCCTATGGAGTGGCGTGATTAACTTTATTCTCTGGCCTTGGATGTTCTTATTGATGCGCCGAGTCAGACGCAGCTGGCATGTGAGGTAAACATGAGCAAAGCGTTAGTTTTAGCCTCGTCGTCACCGCGACGTAAAGAGTTGCTGTCACAATTGGGTTACGAGTTCACGGTACTCGCTACTCACGTTGAAGAGCGTCGTGAAGCGCATGAAAGTGCGGCTGAGTATGTTGCGAGGTTATCGCAAGACAAAGCGTTAGCAGCGCTAGAGATGAAGCCAGAATCAGTCGTGCTCGGTTCGGATACGGTTGTGATGTGTGATGAGCAAGTGCTCGAAAAGCCGCTAGACTTTGCCCATGCGAAGCAAATGTTGCAGATGCTATCGGGTAAAGAGCACCAGGTAATGACGGCCGTTACCGTTGCAGATAAACAGAATCAACAGACCGTCGTAGTATCGACGAGTGTATGGTTTAAAACCTTGTCAGACAATGAAATAGAACAATATTGGCAGTCAGGTGAACCGTGCGACAAAGCTGGTAGTTATGGTATTCAAGGATTAGGTGGACGTTTTGTAACCCGCATTGAAGGCAGTTATCACGCCGTTGTAGGGCTTCCATTATTTGAAACTGACCAGCTGCTGCATAAGTTTTTATAATTTTAACTTTGAGGTGCGCTCATGAGTGCAGAGTTGCTGATCAATGTCACCCCGAGTGAGACTCGGGTCGCCATGATTGAAGGGGGGACCCTACAAGAAATCCATGTAGAACGTGAATCAAAACGAGGTATCGTCGGAAACATTTACAAAGGTAAAGTGAGCCGCGTACTTCCGGGAATGCAGGCCGCATTTGTCGACATTGGCCTTGAAAAAGCCGCGTTCTTGCATGCTTCTGATATTGTCCCTCACACAGAATGTGTTGCTGAAAATGAAAAGCAGCAATTCCAAGTGCGTGATATTTCTGAATTGGTTCGCCAAGGTCAGGATATCGTTGTGCAAGTGGTCAAAGACCCGCTTGGTACCAAAGGCGCGCGTCTGACTACCGATATTACCTTACCTTCCCGTTATCTGGTGTTTATGCCGGGGGCGAGTCACGTGGGCGTTTCCCAACGCATCGAAAGCGAAGAAGAACGTAACCGTTTGAAGAAAGTCGTCGGTCACTACTGTGACGAAGACGGCGGCTTTATCATTCGTACTGCCGCTGAAGGAGCTGTCGACAAAGAGCTTTCACAAGATGCTGCGTTCCTTAAGCGTTTATGGTCGAAGGTGATGGAGCGCCGCGTTAAGTACAAAACGCGCTCTACGCTCTACGGTGAACTTGGCCTTTCTCAGCGCATCCTACGTGATTTTGTCGGTACGGAACTGACGAAAATTCTGGTCGATTCACGTCAGGAATTTGAGAACTTAAAAGAGTTCACTTCTGAGTATGTGCCTGAGCTGACCGATAAGCTTGAGCTGCACGAAGGTGACAAGCCTATCTTCGATATGTACGACACCGAAAATGAGATTCAGCGTTCGCTAGAGCGTAAGGTGGAACTCAAATCCGGTGGCTATTTGATCATCGACCAAACCGAAGCGATGACCACGGTGGATATCAATACAGGTGCGTTTGTTGGACGACGTAACCTCGAAGAGACCATCTTCAACACTAACATCGAAGCGACTCAAGCGATCGCCCGCCAACTGCGTCTGCGCAATCTGGGCGGTATCATCATTATCGACTTCATTGATATGTTGTCTGATGAGCACCGTCAGCGAGTACTTACCTCGCTAGAGTCGGCGTTATCGAAAGATCGAGTGAAGACCAACATCAACGGCTTTACTCAGTTGGGGCTGGTGGAGATGACGCGCAAACGTACTCGAGAAAGTATTGAACATGTGCTGTGTTCTACCTGTCCAACTTGTGAAGGACGCGGTAGCGTGAAAACGGTCGAGACGGTGTGCTACGAAATCTTACGTGAGATCACCCGTGTTAACCGCGCGTACGATGCAGATAAGTTTGTTGTGTACGCGTCTCCAGCGGTGGCCGATACCCTGCAAGGCGAAGAGTCCCATGCTCTTGCAGAACTGGAAGTGTTTATTGGTAAACAAGTTAAGATTCAGGCAGAACCTCTCTATATCCAAGAGCAGTTTGATGTCGTAATGATGTAAGGTCGTATGTGAGCTCTAGAGCAACATTATTCACAAGGTTTGTTTTATGGTTAGCCGTTACGGTGATGGTCTTATTGGCCATCGTTGTCACGGCGTTACGTATTGCTCTACCTCAGTTAAATCATTTCCAGCCAGAGATAAAGCAGTGGGTGAGTGACAGAGCCGGGTTTGAACTCGAAATCGAGGACATCCACGGCTTTTGGCGCAATCTTCACCCATCTATCTCCCTGCAAGGTATCCAAATCCACACGCCGTCGAGCAGTGGCATCACCTTAAGTGCCGACCGTGTTGAAGTCGAATTGGATCTAATCCAATCTCTGCTTGAACTGCAGCCAGTTGTCGCCGAATCGAGTCTTTACAAGTTAAATCTCGATATGACCTCGGTAAAACTGGTCAAAAACCAGCAAGATCAACCTGTACTGGAGCCGGAAGGTTCACAGCGAAAAGTGATCGAGCAATTAGACAACTTGCTGTTGAGGCAGCTTGATGACTTCTCGCTGATTGATTCAACCGTCCATTTGCAGAGTGTGGATGGCTCCGCGATTCAGGTTGACGTAGATAAGCTGCGTTGGATAAATAAAGGCGACCGTCACCTTATCGATGGTGAAGTTGGCCTTGCAACCAGCAATATCAACTCTGTGCTGGTCAAAGCCGATTTTATTGACCACGGCTCGTTGAAAGATGTCAGTGGTGAACTCTACGCATCGGTGCAAAATGTTCGGGTGACGCCTTGGCTGACGGATTACCTCAAACAAGAGACTGGTATTGAGAAAGGCTTAATCAGCTTTAATAGCTGGTTAACGATTGAACGCTCAAAGCCAGTAAGTGCTTACTTAGAAATCGAGTCTTCAGAGCTTGTTTGGCAAGAAGGTCATCGCCACGAACTGTTTGTTGAGTCTGGTATCTTTGAGTTGCAGCCGAAAAACAACGGTTGGCAAGTCAATGCTCACTCACTTGAGCTAAGAACCGACGACACCCCTTGGCCTGAGTTGGACATGGTGTTCGAGTGGCAACCGACACAATGGCGACTCAACGCGTCGCAACTAGATTTGAGTACGGTAACGCCTTTAATCAAGCTTGCTCCACAATCAGCGCAAACGACCGAGTTACTGGAAACTCTCAAACTTGGTGGTCTTGTTGAAGATATCCGAGTATCAATGGGAGCAGACCTGGATAGCTTGCGCTACTCTGCCGAGTTAACCAGTGGTTCGATGGCACAATGGGAATTATTGCCAGAGTTGCATCACTTGTCGGCGAAAGTATCCGGTAACTGGTCTCAGGCCAACGCGCATGTGTCGCTAATTGACGACATTCTACCGTATGGTGAGGTTTTCCAAGCGCCATTGCGGATTCGTCAGGGAATGGTGGATATTGTCTGGCAACAAGATGAGTCGGGTTGGCGTTTATGGGCGGACAAAGTCACCGCAGCAACGCCAGATCTGCAAGTGCTCGGTGCCTTCCGACTTGATTTCCCTAAAGAGAAAAGTCCATTCCTCTCTTTTTATGCCGAAGCCGACCTCTACAATGGCGGTGAAGTATGGCGCTACTTGCCGACATTGGCGCTAGGGCGAGACTTAACCGATTATCTGTCTACCGCGATTCAAGGCGGCAAAGTCAATACGGCTAAATTGCTCTGGTACGGTGAGCTGGGTGATTTCCCTTATAAAGACAACAACGGCATGTTCCAAGCTTGGGTTGGCCTTAAAGACGCGAAGTTCAGCTTTGATACCGCTTGGCCTCCGATCACCGATTTACAGCTAGACTTATTGTTCCAGAATGATGCCATGTACCTCGACTCTCGCAGTGCCAAACTGCAAGACGTCACCGCAACTCGCATTGTCGGGCGCATTCCGGAGTTAGCCCCCGGCGGCCATATAGAAATTGAAGCCAGCGCATTTGCCCAAGGTAACTCGGTACGCGATTACATGACAGCAACCCCATTGGTCGATTCTGTTGGTGCTGCGCTGACCGCGGTGCAAGTCACCGGTCCGGTAACCTCCAGCTTCCAACTCAACGTTCCATTTACCTCTGAGCAAGACGTTAGAGCGTGGGGCTATGCTGACCTAAAAGACAACCAAGTTGAGATCAATACACCACCAATGGTTTTGGAGTCGGTCTCCGGACGAATTGAGTTCGATAACGATGTGGTCAAAGCGGCAGGAATCAATGCGCAGCTTCTGACTCAGCCGGTGGCGATCGACTTTGCTGGTGAGAATGCCAGCCAAGGTTACGCGGTTGGTATTGATGTTGTGGGGGATTGGGATATCAAGCCCGTCGCGCCATACGTGGGTGAAAACTGGGTCAAACCTTTGCATGGACACGCGCCTTGGCGAATGGACGTTGATATCCAGCTAAACGATGTCGGCTTTACTTACCAGATTGATACCAGTGCGGATCTAAGAATGGTGCGCAGCGACTATCCATACCCGCTTAATAAAGCGGTCAAGCAAGCGGGCAAAGCGCGACTTCAGGCATCGGGTAACCAAGAAAGTATCTCCGCTCGTTTGCAATTGCCAAACGCCAAATATCAAACCGAAATTGATATCCGCCCAGACATTCCCGTTTTGCGTGCCACCAACCTTGTGCTGGGTAAAGGTAGCTTTAAGGTCAGCCCAGTGGTCGGGCATCACGCCTCAGTGAGAACCGATAAGTTTAACCTCGACCAGTGGCTCGATTTTATTGGCGAGCACAAACCGAGTAGTGCCAAAGGCAATTCGACATCGAAAATGCCGGAGATTCCGATGCCTCAGCGCGTAGCGATGAACGTTAAGGAATTGAAACTTGCAGGTATCGATTGGAACGACGTCGTGTTCTCGGCTAAGGAAAAAGACCTAAGCTGGTATATGAAACTGTCGAGCCAAGAAGCCAAAGGTGAAGCGACCTACATTGCGCCGTATGACCTGACAGTCGCATTGGAGCGTTTACACGTATTCGTGCCTGCTTTGGACGAAGAATACAAAGATTCGACCTTGTTTGATATCGAAGACGAAGAGCAGCCGTTGATCACCGAGTTTGACCGCACTCTGCATCAGCAAATCCCTAATCTTACTCTGACGATCGATGACTTCTGGTTCCAAGGCTATAAAGTTGGGAAAGCGAGCCTTGACCTGCAACGCAAGGGTGACCGAGTTGAGTGGAAGAAGCTCTCGTTCGAAAGCGGCACCAATAATGTCGAGATGGGCGGTTACTGGCAGCTAAACCAAACCCAAAATCACACCCGCTTAAAGGTGTCGATGAAAGGGGAAAACAACAGTGATTTGATGGAGCGTTTTGGCATTTCATCCGGCATTCAGAAAGCGCCGTTTGACCTAGATACCAACCTCGAATGGGATGGCGCTCCGTGGGCGATCAAAGTCAGCACGCTGCAAGGCAATGTGTCGACTACGCTTGGTAAAGGGATGATTTCTGATGTCAGTGGTGCGGCTCGATTGCTCGGCCTATTCAGTCTGGACTCGATCATTCGTAAGATGCAGCTCGATTTTACCGACGTGTTTGACGACGGTATGGCGTTTAACTCGATTACCGGCAGCGGCGAAATCAAAAATGGCATCTTCTTAACCAATGATATTAAGATGGATGCGGTAGCTGGTGAGATGACCATTCGTGGTTTGGCTAACTTAAACAACGAAACGGTCGACGCAGAAGTGAATTTTGTGCCAGATATTACCTCCGGTATCCCTGTGCTGACCGCGTTTGCGGTAACACCTCAAACCGCCTTGTACGTATTGGCGATCACGACGGTGATTTCACCAGTAGTGGAAGTCTTTACCCAAGTGAATTACGAAGTCAAAGGACCGCTTGAAGCGCCGGAAGTTAAAGAGCTATCGCGCAGCAAAGGCGAATTTGAGTTACCGAAAGAATTAAGGAAAATCGTAGATTAAGGAACAGACTCATGGATAGAGTTGGATTGATTCAAATGACATCCGGACCTGTGGTGGCGGATAATCTAGCGTTTATTGCACGTCAAGTTGAGTCATTAGCGCAAGCGGGCGCGCAGCTGATTGTCACGCCGGAAAACTGCATCGTCTTTGGCAGTCGAGCGGACTATCATCAAATGGCGCAGCCACTTGGTGAAGGTGAAGTCCAATCTCAGCTTGCGGAGCTGGCGAAGCGTCACTCTGTGTGGCTGGTTGTCGGCAGTATGCCGATTCGTCGCGACACTGGCGTTACGACGACCTCTTTACTGTTCGACCCGCAAGGGCAGTGCGTCGCGCACTACGATAAGCTGCATATGTTTGATGTCGATGTCGACGACGAACATAGTCGCTACCGCGAGTCAGAAACCTTTACCCCAGGGGCAAAAATCGTTTCAGTGGAGACGCCACTGGCGCATTTGGGGCTGACAATCTGTTATGATGTTCGTTTCCCGCAGCTATACAGTGAGCTGGCTCAGCGCGGAGCTAACGTCATTTTAGTTCCGGCAGCATTCACCGCTGTTACCGGGAAAGCGCATTGGGAAACCTTGCTAAGAGCAAGAGCGATAGAAAGCCAAACATGGGTTATCGCGGTTAACCAGTGCGGCACTCATCCTTGTGGACGAGAAACGTGGGGACACTCGATGGTGGTATCACCTTGGGGTAAAGTCGTCGCCAGTCTAGAGAATGAGCCACAGAATTTGGTGGTCGATATCGACCTCAATCAAGTTCAAGAGTTAAGGAAAACCATGCCTGTTCTTGAGCACACCAGATTCAACAATCAGTTAAAAGTTTAAGAGCGAAGTATGACAATTAATCATGTAGAAGATGCGTTGCTAACCTCGGCAGGGCTGACACAGCAAGATGTTGCCGACACCCTAGCAAGCATGGCAACACGTCAGATCGACTATGCCGATATCTATTTCCAGTCAAGCTGGCACGAATCTCTAGTGCTTGAAGACAGCATCATCAAAGATGGCTCTTTTAACATTGATTGCGGTGTTGGTGTCCGAGCGGTAACGGGTGAAAAGACAGGTTTTGCTTACTCAGACCAAATCCAGCTTGATGGACTGAAACAAAGTGCTATCGCAGCGCGCGGTATCGCACAGCAAGGTCAGAATGGCAAAGTCCAAGCGTTTCAACGTAGCGATAACCAACACATCTACGGCGCGGTTAACCCGCTAGAGTGCTGGGAAAAAGAGCAGAAAACTAAGCTATTGAAAGAGTTGGACGCTTACATTCGTACCAAAGAACCTCTGATTAAAGAAGTATCAATCAGCCTGAGCGGTGTGCACGAACAGATGTTGGTCGCGGCGACGGACGGCACTTACGCTGGCGATATTCGCCCACTGGTTCGTTTGTCGATCAGTGTACTGGCTCAACGTGGTGAGCGCCGTGAACGCGGCAGCGCAGGGGGCGGTGGTCGCTTTGGTTACGACTTCTTTATTTCAGAACAACAAGGTAGCCAAGTCGCGTACCAGTTCGCGGACGAAGCAATCCGTATGGCGCTGGTTAACCTAGAAGCAGAAGCGGCGCCCGCTGGCGCTATGCCTGTCGTTTTGGGCTCTGGCTGGCCGGGCGTGCTGCTGCACGAAGCGGTAGGTCACGGCTTAGAAGGTGACTTCAACCGTAAAGAGTCGTCGGTATTTAGCGGCAAAATCGGTCAACAGGTGACGTCTGAACTGTGTACCATCGTTGATGACGGCACGTTGAAAGACTTGCGTGGTTCACTTAACGTTGACGATGAAGGCGTGAAAGGGCAATACAACACGTTGATTGAAAACGGGGTGTTGAAAGGCTACATGCAAGACAAGCTTAATGCTCGTTTGATGGGCGTGGCACCGACGGGTAACGGGCGTCGTGAGTCGTATGCGCATCTACCTATGCCACGTATGACCAACACCTACATGCTACCGGGTCAGCACACACCAGAAGAGATCATCTCAACCGTGAAGAAAGGTCTCTACGCGCCAAACTTTGGTGGTGGTCAGGTTGATATCACCTCTGGTAAGTTCGTATTCTCGGCTTCTGAAGCGTATTTGATTGAAGACGGTAAGATCACTCGACCAGTGAAAGGCGCAACTTTGATCGGTTCGGGCATCGAAGCGATGCAGCAAGTGTCTATGGTGGGTAACGACCTGAGCATCGACCGTGGTGTCGGTGTGTGTGGTAAAGCGGGGCAAAGCGTGCCTGTAGGTGTCGGTCAGCCGACGCTGAAACTCGACTCCCTGACTGTGGGCGGCACTGAGTAACTATCACCTACAACCACCAATAAAAAAGCTGCGATTATCGCAGCTTTTTTTGTGTATTGATTTTTGAGCAATGAACCGAGGATCAGATTCCGTCACGTTCGATTGGACAGCTCATACAGCGTGCGCCACCGCGACCGCGACCCAGTTCGTTACCTGGAATGGTCAGTACTTCAATGCCTGCTTTGTCGTATTTTTCGTTGGTGTAAACGTTACGCTCGTAACCAATCACTACACCCGGTTTAACCGTCAATACGTTGTTAGCGTCGTTCCACTGCTCACGCTCTGCTTCATAGCTGTCACCGCCAGTAGTAATGATCTTCAAGTAATCCAGTCCTAACGCTTCTTCAATCGCGTGGATGTAGCTCGGCACTTGCTCAACTTTAATGTCGCCATCATCTTTGGCACTTAAGCGCCAAGTGTTGAGATCTTTACGCATGATCTCTGGGTATACCGAGAAAGTATCGATATCCATATGCGTCATAACCGTATCCAAGTGCATGCACGAACGATGCTTAGGCAGATCAATCGCGATCACTTCTTTCGCTTGGCCGTGTTTGAACAGGTTCGCGGCCAAGTTTTCGACGCCTTGTGCGGTGGTACGTTCAGACATACCGATCAACACAGAACCTTTACCGATAACCAAAACGTCACCGCCTTCAATGTTGGCATTATCGTAGTGAAGGTCCTCATCACCAAAGTATTTAATGAAGTCCTGACCAGCAAACACTGGGTGCCAGCGGTAAATCGCTTTAAGGTGGTTTGTCTCGCGTTGGCGCGCAGGTTTCATCATTGGGTTGAGCGATACACCGCCGTATACCCAGCACGAAGTATCACGTGTGAACAGGTGGTTTGGAAGTGGTTCAATAACGAAATCAAGCGGACGATGCATTTTCGGTAGCATCGAAGAGGTAGAGATAGGTAGCTCAGAATAGGCAAGGCCACCAAGTAGGATAGTCGCAAGGTGCTCGTTATCCATCTCTGCTAAGTAAAAGCGTAAGTCACGCGCAAAGATAGGGCCGTAACGGAAATCGGAAATCTGAGTGTTAAGTAGCCACTCTTTCGCTTCACGTACTTCCAGCGTTTCTACCAATAGGTCATGCAGCAGTAGCACTTCGACGCCTTGCTCAGTCAGAGTCTGGGCAAATTTGTCGTGCTCTTCGCCTGCGGCTTCTACCGCCAATACGTCATCGAATAGTAGTTCGTGGCAGTTTGATGGGGTTAAGTGTGTCAGCGCGCGCTCCGGGCGGTTTAACAACACTCGTCTTAACTGGCCAACTTCAGAGCCTACGTACAGCTTACTCATTTTGTATCCTTACAAATAACTATTGAGCGTATTTATGACAAGGATGTTATTAAGATGCAAGCGGACATAATGGATGTAAATTCTTACTTATGGCTCATGTTTAGTTATATATACTAATATTCTAATGTTACGTGTTGAGGTTTTACTATTTTGTATTTTTAACCGCTTTGGTGAGAGAGTGCGTTGCTATTCGATAACTAGTCGTAACAGGTTTGCGGTTACATCGAACTTTTACTACATAGCTATGCATAAGCTATCTTGATAGCTGCGATAAAGTGGCTTTTTATGCATTTTAACCTTATCTAGAGATATGCAGAGTAAAATAATAAAAACGCATACATTAGCGGCAAATTACCGTCGATAGCTCGGCAGATAATTCTGAATGCGGCAAATGATAAAAAAATGTTAACTTTCTCGTCTTGTGAACTCGATCAGATTAATTTGAGTGCGGATCTGCCAATAAAGATCCGGATCTTCAGTGATTCTGGGTGGCATTTTGCCTAGATACATGCGATAGTCCGGTGCGTAAAATTATGATCAATATAGTCACTATCTGGAGCACGACTTATGTCTCATGAAGATGAATATCTATCAGTTGAAGAATTAATTGAGATTCAAAAAGAAGATACTCGCGAGATTATCCAAGCACTACTTGAAGACGGCAGTGATCCAGATGCTCTTTATGAGATCGAGCACCACCTGTTCGCAGAAGATTTTGCAACGCTAGAAAAAGCGGTTGTTGAAGCGTTCAAAATGGGCTTCGAAGTTCTAGAAGCGGAAGAGACCGAAGACGAAGACGGTAATAAACTTCTGTGCTGCGACGCGACTATGGAATCGGCACTGAACGCCGAAGCGATTGATGCGCAAGTTGAGAAACTGGTTCACCTAGCAGAGAAATACGACATCATCTACGATGGCTGGGGTACGTATTACGAACACCCCTACGATTCTGATGAGTATGAAGACCCAGACGATTTTGATGAAGATTAAAAGTGAGAATTTATGAGAGCCTTGCCACATGGTGAGGCTTTTTTTTAACTCTATTTAATTTTTGTTAACCATACACTTTTATTAGTGAAAAGGTGTGATATGGTAAGTGGTGACTAGAGAATGAATTGGCGATATTCAAGTGACTGATATTATTTACGACATCAAGACAAAAACAATTAAGCACTTCACTTATCGAAAACCATCAGTGTTCATTGATGATAATGGTGAGCCTCAATACCAATACTCTCCAAACAAAGACAATCATACGCACATCAAGAAGATTATCTTCCTGAGTCTAGTTGGTTACGAGAAAGTAAATCTGCTAGATGAGAACGATAAACCAATTAAAGATGAACATGGTAATCCAATTTTCGTTAAAGGAGATTTGGTTTCCTACGAACCAATGAATTACGTAAATGAGTTCATCCTTGCAAAACACGTTGTCGATGACAAAGAAGACGCTCAGCAAGCTTCTAAAGCTCTCGTTCACTTTTTCAGGTTTATATTAGATGCTCAGGCAAAATGGGACGCTAAATATGATAACGAAGATTACGATCCTTTAATCGACCCTCCCCGCCCTGCATGGGATAGTTTTTCTCCTAGAAAAAACCAACGTGTCACCACTATGTATAGAAATGCTGTCCAAAGGACTACTCTCGATGGCACAGGATTATCTAAAACTACTGCAATGTCATACGTGCGTTCAATGATTGATTTTTACAAGTACCACCTCAGGCAGGGCATGAAATTTAATAACCCACCATTTGAATTTGAGACCTTCCTGATTGATATCGATAACAGCGGCACTAACATGAAGGCTCATAAGCGTAAAGAGGTGCAAACTACCGACCTTCGATTAAGTTTCGCAAAATCTAAGCAAAATGATGGTGGAAGGCTACCTAATGCTCGACGTGAGTTAAAGCCGCTTGCCAATAGTGAATGGAAGGCAATTAAAAACATTCTTGTTCAGACTAAACGAGTGCTCAAGAACGTTAAGGGTGACGAAAAGCTAGTAAGTCTGCCTGAGGAGTATTGTTTGCTGTTTCGCCTTCTTCGTTATACAGGTCTGCGCAAGGAGGAGGGGGCGAGTTTACATCTAGACCAAATCATTCGTCCTAATACGGAAGGCGTTATGTTGAGGCTTGGTGTTGGTGACCAATATGGCTCTCTGACTAAAGATCCTAGTGGCGGCTATAATAATAAATCTCGCCGTACAATTATCCCTAGCTCATTGATGCTTGAGCTTTACCAATATAGCCATTCTGAAAGATATAAAAATCGTTTTGAGAAATTTAGAGAGAGGTGTTTGGTTGAGAGAGAAGCTGGCAATGATGCGTACTTTGATGGTGTTGATGGTGTTGATGAGGCGAAGAAATATCTTTTTATTAGCAACTCAGGTGTTCCGTTTTTTAAGAAATTGGAAGAAATCAATACTCGATGGAATGAGGTAAGAAAAACCGCAAGGATGAATCTGGTCAATGATATTGATGCAGTAGTTCATAATCTTCGCGCTACTTTTGCTGTTTCTATTTTTCGGACGTTGTTGAAAAAAATGAACGCTGACGATGCGCTAGCACGAGTGTCGGCACTCCTTGGGCATGAAGACCTATCTACCACGTTGCTTTACTTAAAAGTAGCTCAAGAGCAGCCAACAGGTGACGAAATTTGGGAGGATGTACTGGATTATCTCGGTGTGTTCGATGAGGAAGATGAGTTGGATAACCTCCCTGAGGTCGAAAAAACTTATAAAAATGAGGCATCTTAATGAGTCGTAAAACTCGTTCTAAATTCGTTGGACTTGACGATGACTTTTATGGGTCCCCCTCCGCTACGGTTGAGCCGCTCCATTTGTCAGAATTAAAACTGAAGTGTGGTGGGGTTACAGCCTATATAGACCAACTTTTTTATAAAGGTGCACCTAACTACCTCGCAAATGGTCAAAAAAAAAATGGGGTGGACTACATCCCAGTTGCGGGCAGAGAGCAATTTGCTCGGGATATATACCTGTTGTTAAAAACAGATTTCAATCGCACTAAGAAAGGGCATTTTTCCGAACTTAAGCTGTATATTCGATGGCTTGATAATACCCAAAAAGAGCCTGTTGATGGTGATTATTTTCATCCCGATCTATACAGCGCTTTCATGGATTACCACCAAGACAAATGTAACCGTGGTGAGCAACAGCCAGCTACCTGGTCAAACGCAAGGGATATGTTGAGCTTCTTTCTGAGAACTCTGAACCGTAGCACTGAAGCAAAGGCGCTAAAGTCAGTGAAAAGGGCGCGTCAAAGTGCTAAATCTCATAAAGGAATTGATGTTGTTGGTGAGTTAAAACCGTTACTTCGATGCTTTATTGCCGCGTTTGGTCAATTTAGAAGGCACTTTGTAGAGGGGACTAAGCCTGATATTCATCCTTTCTGGGATGAAAAGAAGTTTAACAAGGTAGCTAAAAATCAGGGCTGGAACCGAAGGCAAAAAAGCAGTTATAAGAGAGCTTTTAAGATAGCAGTGGTAACAGAAAATTCGGCACGTAACCATTTTTGTAGATTGGCTGCTATGCTGGCCTACTGTTTTACTGGGCAGAATACTAATCCACTCTTAAACCTGCGTTTTAGCGATGTGAGGTTTACACAAGAGTTCCATGGAAAGGTGTACTTTGATATGACCAAAGCCCGCGCCAAACACCTAGGCTTTGATACCTCAATGGGTTTTCATAAAAAGACTCAAGAGTTCTTTCATCAATGGTTGGAAGTTTCTAAAGCGCTTCAGAAGGAGTCAAGCACTGATTGGGTTTTTCCTTATTTTATGAAGTCAGGTGAAATAAAAGGATGTGTTGATGCGGGGCAAACCGCGCCTCAAAACGGGGTTAATTTGCTTACGAAAAAATTAGGGTTTGCCCATATCAATCCGTCGATATTGCGCCAAACCAAGATCGACACGTTAATGAAGGTGACTTCGGATATTTACCTAGTCTCGATGTCGGCGAATAACGATGTTAAAACGATTAAGGCTAGTTATGCTCATGGCAACGAAAGTGACCATAAACGTAATCTTGCTGCGTCAAATGAAGCTCTATATGACGTTGTGAAAAATGGAACGGATCCTCATGAGGCAGCGAGCCAGGCAAAGTACAGCTATGCCGATGTATTGAGTGATTATGATTATAAGCGGCTACGCAAAGAAGAACGGGAAAATGACGCGCAAACTCCACTTGGTGTTCGCTGTAAAGATGCTACGAAAGGCGCAGCAAATACCGTTAAGAAAAATTTAGAAAAAATGGGTATTAAGCAGCCAGAAGAGAAAAAATGTACTGACTTTCTCGGCTGTTTTGAATGTGAGTTTCATCGATTGGTGTCTGAAGTAGAAGATATTTGGCTGATGATGTCCTTCAATGACACGTTACAGCAAATGAAGGATTATCCAGCAATTAATAGCCTCCCAACGGATAAATTTCACAAGTTGTGCAACACCATAGAATCGATTTTAACGCGATTTAAAGCGGTTTCCCCTAATAATTATGCCCAAGCTCAGGAAAAACATAGCGAATCCCCACACCCGCTTTACAGTGATGGATATAGCCTAATGGACTTACTGGAAGCATTTTCATGAATAATCACAAACGCAACACCCACAATAACGTTACTTCACTAACGCCTTTTCAGAAGTCTCCAACGGCTTTCTTAATGGAAGAGTTAGATAAACTCGATACCATGGATAAGCCATACCACGTTGAGGTGTGGGATTTTTCTCCATCGCATACTGTGGGTGTTTCTTATCAATTGATACTGAGGTTTACTGCAACAAAATCAGAGTATGTTGCTGGAATACAGGATGCATTATATAAGTTTTATCACTATTCAAAGAAAAAGAATTTATCGCCATTATCAGTGAATATGATGGACGGAATGAAAACAGCTCTACAGCATATAGCAGACTGTTTGGAGAGCACAAAGTGGCATAACCTAGAAAAAAGTCGAGAATGGAAGCAGTTCCTTCGTCAATTAAAACAAAGAAACCTAGGCAAGATCAGCGTTGAAAAGGTTCTCTCTGCATTAAATAAACTGACAGAGTGTAATGAATTAGGTTTGTATGTCGATGCAAAGGCAATTAGGAAATGTGCACGAAGCAATGAATCAAAGCAGCACGTTGCGCTCCCGCATCGCTTGTATCAGCGAATAATAAGTCATGCCCTAGAAACTGTTGAAAAATATCATTCGTATCGTCATGAGATATCAGCTGTCATGGGGGAAGCGTATGAAATTAATACGCGATTAAAATCTGGGGAAAAATTTTTTACGAAAGGTCGTGGCTCTGGTCGTGAATTATCAATGACACCTATAGCTATTTCTCAAAGAATCATTAGCGCTATGAGGGGTATTGTACATGATATACCTGACTTCAAAGTTGATTTAACGGGAGCAGCTTTGTCAGATATATTGGTTAGTTGTTTGATAGTTGTACAAGGGTTCTCAGGTGTTCGAATTGGTGAGGCTGTTTCCTTCAATAAAAATAGTGTTGGTGACGTAAAAGTTAACGGTAAAAAGGTAACTGTTCTTAAAGGAGAAACAACCAAGGGGCGTAACGCAAAACCCACATTAGTTACATGGCAATCGCATCCCGTAGCTGAGGTCGCCCTAGAGCTAGCCTATGACATGATGGAGTCTACTCGTTTGCTTTATCAACAAAAAGTTGATGAAAAAGAACGGCAAGGACTAACTGGAGGTTATACTCCCGAAAAAGTTAAACACTTGAGAAAACAACTTAAGTCATCATTTTTAGTGGCGAAAGCAATAGTTCAGAGCAGCGATGTTTATATATTCGACCCTGCGAATGCATTGAGAAAATTTATCAAAAATTTAGATTACAAAGCAACGATTGAGGATGTTGAAGAATTTAATATGCTCAATCCATCGAGAGAGGGAGAGCTAAAAGTTGGCGGCACATACTCAGGCTTGTCTTCTCACGACTTTAGACGAACGTTTGCGGTATTTTTTGTTCGGTACGGGTTTGGTACGGCCTCTGGAATTAAATTTCAGTTTAAGCACGAAAATATTAATATGTCAGGCTACTATGCCAATAACGCTGAACTTGCGCAGATGAATGATCTGCTGATGGATGAAGACATCCTTGAAGAGCTAAAGGAGGCAGGTATTGACTTAGGTGTTGATATTTTTGATGAAATCTTTAACCAAAGTGAACACTTGAGTGGCGCGAAAGGTGAAGAAATCATGCAAGAACGAATGATGAAGTTAGAGGCTGGAGAAAGTATCTTCATGACTCGTGAGGAAATTGAGGAAAACGTTCGTCGCGGCAACTTCCATATTATGCAACTCCCTAGTGGTGCCTATTGTACTAATGGTTCTTGTGACCGAGTGTGTGGAACTTTGGCATTTCGTGCAGAAGTCAAAGAGTGTGCTCACAAGGTGGTTTCGGATAAAGGGGCTAAAGTGATTGCTAAACAACGAGATCGACTGATTGCTAAGTTTACGAACCTGAACACTGGCGATCCACTGAAAAGCTCGATTCTAACTGGTTTAAAACAGAAAATTCAAGTGGAAGAACTGACGCTTAAGGCGCACGAAATCCCTTACACGCCATTTAACGATGAAATCATCTTTAATAGCGCTAGTTAAGAGATGGAGCCGATATTATGAGCCAAGAAGAACTAAAAAAGCTGGTACAAGAAGAGAAATCTCTTTCCGCTGAGGAAAAGCTCCAAAGGGCATTAGACCGCCTGATAGGTAAAGGTGGTAAGCCTCTGAGAACAAAGGTAAAGGGTCGCCTAACGCTTAATAAAATTAACAATGAAGCGGGTTTAGGGCGAAGCTATATCCATAAGTTTAAGGATTTTGTTGAAAAGGTCGCTAACCCAGCAATCGAAAAATACAACGCTTCCCTGGATGATCCTAGACAATCGGAGCAAATAGCTTCGGAGTCAGTGGATATGAGTGAAATTAATAGACTCAGAGCCGAATTAAATCGTGAAAAGGAACTAAAGATCGAGTATCGGCGGGAGCGAGATGAGGCGCTTGCTATCAATACTAAACTCGAAATATTAAATAAGTCACTAATGTTTCGTGTATACGAACTTCAGGAGCAGCTTTCTGCCGAAGTTGTGGAGTTCGAGCATCACAAAAAGTCTTAACTGCCAGTTTTTGCTGCTATTTGGTAAATGTTGTTTTTTGACTGGTAGTCAAGCCACTTAACGTAAACACGCATTCATGTAATGAAGTTAAAAATCAACGTGGTAATCAAATTTTAAAAATGATTAATCAAATTTTTAATTTGATTAAAGAGAGGGGGTAAAGTGCAAATCAAAGAAGCCAAGATAAAATTCGACGCAGGATGCTTTAAACAAGCATGTATTACAGACGCTCTTATGAGCCAAGGGTACAATTTAACTTTAATTGGCAAGAAACAAGCTGATAATGCTGTTTTGAGTAGCCAGAGGGCTTCTGAAGAAGCAAAAGCGTTTAAAAGTTATGATGCTGCAATAAAGGCAGCAAAAGACATTGGTTTTCAAGATGTCACTGTAAGATTGTCACGTTTAAGATAGCTTAAATATCAACTGGTTACTTTGATTTTTGGGTTGTTTCAGAGATATTCTAATTAGTTGTTGCTTCATATTGTCGTTCGACAATATGTCTGACCATGTGTAGAAGCTGATTCTTGATCTTGTTCGTCACGACTAGAACTTACGGTCTCCCTGCTAGTATCCTAGCTCACTATTGGATGAAAACATTTTAGAATCTAAGCTCTAGGTTGATGTTGGCGGGTAAGCTATGTTTGGGCAAAGCAAAAGTGTGTCTAGGTAGTCGGTGGATGTTCAATATGAACTGTGTTGTCCCATATTGATTAAATTATTGAGATCTAAGCTGCTTTCATCAAACAAAATTCTTCATTGGAAATACTAGGTTACTGTACTCTATGCATAATGTTTTTATATGAAGGCTAGAGCATGGCAATAAAGAACGTAATTCTTCATGAAGTTACACGTAAGAACGATGGTGATCCAGTAGTAACAAATCTGCGTGATGAAGAAAATTCGATTGAAGGCTTAGGAAGCAAGCTAACTGAACAACTAATTGAGTTGTTTTCTCAATCAACGCTTAATATTGGTGAGTTTGGCGTAGATGGTGATTCGACGCTTGAACCAGCTTTCGAGCAGCAGTTAAAGCGCCTACAAAACAAAGAGAAAACCTTCGTTGAAACTACCAAGGACATGGCTGAGCGATTTGCTGATATTATCCGTGAGCCTAAGCTCCAAAGTGTCAAAGGTGGTATACTGGCATTTTACATGTATGAGTATCGTGAGAACACATTGTTAGCGATTACCGTACTAAATCGAATTGACGGTATTAACGCAAGTAAAGATCTTGATTTAAGTTCAGCTACAATCATAGACCTTAACCGCTTACACTTAGGCGCATCTATCAACTTAACTGACTGGGACGAGGGCTTGAGTACTCGCTATATCAAGTTCAAAACAGGTCGTTCTGTTGAAATGCGCGATTACTTTGAGTCTTTTATTGGGTGTCAGCGTGATAAACAAGCCGCAACTCGTGAAACGAGTGCTTTAAAAACAGCGATCAAAACTTATTCTTCTGAGCTAGGCTTAGGTAGTGATGAGACACAATCAAAATTAGATAGTGCTCATAGCTTTATCCAAGAGCAACAGAAAGCGGGTAAAGAAGTGCTCCTAACACATGTCGCTAATGCAGTTTTCCCTGATTCAACTGACGATTTCTTAGCTATTGCTCGTAATGACGAACATCAATTAAGCGAGCAAATAGCGATTAGTTCAGCAGAGTTGAAACGTTATGTTCGCTTAAGTGGCCGTGGTAAAGGTGTATCAATTAGCTTTGACAACGAGTTGCTTGGTAAGACCGTTACATTTGAAAATGAACAGTTGATTTTTACTGATATACCAGAGACATTGAAACAGAGCATTATAGACCTTCAGCGAGAAGCTAAAGACAATGACTAGCTATGAATATTGAGACATTAAAGCTATACAAGTCGATAAGAGAGTTGATGACCGATGTGGTTGTTGACGGTAACGACGTGTCTGGTTTTGTAGACTTTAACGCAGATATTGTTGACAAGCTTAAGCGGTTGAATGAAGTCGGGCTGTGCTCGGCTTCATTTAGTATTTATAAAGACGATACTAGAAAGGTTGATTTAACAGTAAACAATGAGATTACTGATAAGCACTACAATGTGTGTAATCGAGCTAAGATCGAATTAAGCAAACAATCAGCTCAAAACAAAGATCACTTTATATGCTCTACTTGGGCTGATTTAACAAACTATACAGATTATCTGCTCAATCCTGTTGAGGCAGTCTATATCAGCGATCTCAACGAGATTCTCACGAAAGATTCTACAAATGCCAAGTTCACAACTTATCTAAATGTTTCAAAAGTGTGTAACTTAATTAAGGATGTTGCCCATGTAAACAAAGGCAACATATATACTATTTTATGTGGTCAACCACTAGACATAACTTTGTCTGTTGATGGCTCTGTGCTTAGTGCAGATATTGATATTGGTTTTTATGATGAGTTGCTAGGTAAAGACCAGCACAAAGAGGCGATGAACAGTTTAGTTCGCGAGGCTCTTTACAACCTATTAAGTGATCTTGACCCTAAGTCGAGATTGTCTCATCTAGTTAACAATTTCAATGCATTTACAAGTAAATTATTAGTTAGTTATGAGCAATATGTTCGAAACTATTCATTTGATAAAGTACGTAAAGAGTATCGAGAGAAAGCAACAGAGTACATAGATAAAGTAAATAAAGTGTTTGATGAAGTTGCCACCAAAACATTCTCGATTCCATTGGGTGTATGGTTTGCTACTTCGCAAATGCAAGCAACAGACTCGATAGAAAGCCTTCAATTTTTTAAGAATATCTCGTACTGCTTGATGGTGTTTTTCCTGGTTGTCGTGGTCTGTTGGAATCTGTTAGGTCAGTTTGCGACATTAAGTGCTACTGAGAATGAATATAAAGATCTTTTCAAGCGTCTCGGTGATGAGCTTGAATCAGGGCAAAAGGATGAGCTTGGAACATTAGAGCAGGGCTTAGATACAAGAAAACTGAGAGTGTGGCTCAAGCTAGTAGCGACTATGGTTTTCGCAATCGTATTGCTTGGTTTTACAGTGCTGGTCACGTACAAAGCGATTACGCTTCCAATAGTAGCTGGATAAAGTATCACAATAAAACATATTACAACTAAGATACTATGCCGCTCATAATCAGATTTAGTTAGAAAAGCCTTCGACAGTGTCAAAGGCTTTTTGTATCGACCAACTCAACTCAAACAATTTAGTCTTTAATCAAGTTCCAAGGCATTAAGTTTCATTGTGCTTGGGAATAGTCATAAAGTTTTTACCATTGTCTGTTAATGAATGGAATTATTCGAGTTGTTCTTCCATTTACTATGTTTCCTAAAATCAACGACATTCGGGCTATTGGCGATGGCCTCATCGATCTCTGCCTGAGCATTTTTTTCTTCACAACGTTTTTGGTACTTTTTGCGTATGATGTTGGGTATTAAAACGAATGATGCCCAAAATGAAGCTTTTGCGGCATCATAAATAGCACTTTCAATGTATGTACGAAAATTCTCGTCTCCCGCGACTTCGACAGCATAAGCGATAAACTCGTCATATATACTTCCATCTCTAGCAGACTGTAACGCCCAGACAATCCCACTACGCTCTCCATCATACAAAGGTAGTTCTAGCTCCTTTGTAGCTTGTTCAAGCTCTGACAAAGCGGTCATTGTGGTATCTAGCACCAATGAAGAAACAATACCTAACTCTTTAAGCTCACTGTAATATCCCGTAGTGAAAAGCGAACCAAAATCCCTCTCATAGGGCAATTCCGCCTTGAACGTAATCGTGGCTAGTTCTTGAGCATTAGAAAGTCGAGCAACTTGAGAAGCGCGATAGAGTTTTTTATCTCCTAGTAGCATCGGAATTGGTTCTGATGGTCGATCATCGTTACTGATGCGGTTAGGATTGTTTCTCTTAAAGTTCTCTGCCTGCTCAAAAATCTCTTTATACACCTCATCACGGTCGATTGGTGGGTAGCCCCACTCATCAAGTAAGATAATCAAGTCGAAATGCAGTTCAGCTTTGATATCGTCTCGCTTGTTCCAATCGGTATATTTGGCTTTATCATCAATGACTTTTTTTACCTCTTTTGACAGTTCAAGCAGCTTATCTTCTGGGTAGGTAAAGTCGTACTTATGAGCCAGTGAAATGAGTATGTCGTAAAACGCTTTTTCTTCAAAATCTATCCCCATTTCACCAAACGATGCCATTTCAGCACGTAGTTCATTATAAAGGTTGATAATTTCATCTGAAAAATCATTAATGACTTCCGAGCGAAGTACATCCTTTTCGTCACGCTCATTGTACTTTTCAACCAACATATTCATTTTCTTGGTGAAATCGACACCTTTCACTTTATTGGTCTTTTTAAACTCACCAATCGCCTTAGCAAGCATTTGCTGAAGCAGTTGAAGTTTCGTATTGGGCTGCTTCACCATCTCCAGTTTGGCGAGATAATCATCATCAAAAATATCAATCTCGCCACCGTCTTTCTCACCCAGCTTAAAGATCTCTTCGACTCCATCACTGATAAGAGCATCTTTAACCAAATCCCTTACTCTGCGGTTCATTTGCTCTACATCTGGCGCACCGCCAGTGGTGATTTTAAATACTATGGTACGAACGGCTAGATAGTAATGAATCTTGTCTTTATGGGTTTTAGTCAGCTCACTGCTTCCCACACAAATGTCATAAGCCGATTTGAGGCGCTTAGTCAGATCCATAAACGTCTTTTCAAACTTCTTGGTTCTAAGTGCAAAATCAGCCGAGGCATTTAAGCAATGTAACTGCTCTAGGGGAGTGCCATTGAAGTATGGCTTTGAATCGAACTTATGGAATAACCCATCTAACAGACTCAGGTGATCTTTAACGATAATGACCGACTGTTTAATGTCTTCTAGGTTCTGATCTTGCCCTGCTGTGTATTGGGAAAGAGCAAGGTTCATCTGTTTTTTAATGCCAATGTAATCGACTACCAGACCATTCTCTTTACCTTCAAATTTACGGTTTACTCTCGAAATGGTTTGGATCAGATTATGTTTTTGTAATGGCTTATCTATGTAGATGGTATCGAGAAACGGCACATCAAAGCCTGTTAACCACATATCCACGACAATCGCGATTTTGAAGTTCGATTTGCCATTTTTAAACTGACGATCCAGCTCTTTACGATACTCTTTGCTACCGAGTTTATTCCACAACTCTTTATCATCATCGTTGTCACGAGTCATAATCATCTTGACTCGTTCCATCGGCTTCACTTTTTTCTTATCACTTTCCGATAAAGTTGCACCATCTTCACATACTTTTACCTCATCCCACTCAGGACGAAGCACAATCAGTTCTTTGTAGAACTGATAAGCGATTTCACGACTGCTACAAACGAACATTGCTTTGCCTTTTTGAGTAGTGCCTTCTTCAACACGCTTCTCATAATGCTCAACAAAGTCTTTTGCTATGGCCTTAATGCGATCTGGGTCGCCCAGTATGGTAGACATACTTGCCATAGCCGTTTTGCTTTTATCTATTTGATATTCGTTTGCTCCTGCTTCTTCACAGGCTTTATAGTATTTTTCGACTTCTTCAAGCTGGCGACCATCAAGCAACACTTTTGCTGCTCGACCTTCATAAACGATACGAACGGTAATTTCATCAAAAACCGATTCTGTCATTGTGTAGCTATCGACAACTGCACCGAAAACATCCAGCGTTGCGTCAATCGGTGTACCTGTAAAACCGACATAAGTAGCATTTGGTAAAGAGTCGTGAAGATACTTAGCAAAGCCGTAAGTCTTTTTCACACCGTCTTCAGTAACGGTAATTTTTTGTTCTAAATTGGTTTGGCTGCGGTGAGCTTCATCCGAGATGCAAATGACGTTGGTTCGCTCAGTCAGCAACTCCAAATCTTCGGTAAATTTATGGATGGTAGTCAGGAATACACCACCACTTTTACGCCCTTTCAAGTGTTCACGAAGTTCAGCACGACTCTCTACGCTTATGATGTTTTGATCACCCACATAACCCTTTGCATTGGTGAATTGACCTGAAATCTGATCATCCAGATCAGTACGGTCGGTGATGAGAATAATGGTTGGGCTACCTAATTCGACATCTTTCATCAGTAGGCGAGATAAGAACAACATGGTGTAGCTCTTGCCACAACCAGTTGCGCCAAAATACGTACCACCTTTACCATCACCACTCACCAGCTTACCGTGCTCATCAAAGCGCTTCATATGTTGTTTGATATTGGCGAAAAGCTTGGTTGCTGCGTAATACTGAGGGTAACGACAAACAATCTTTTCTTGTTTGCTTGAAGTATCAGGAAAGTAGATAAAGTGACGTATAACATCAGTGAGTCGTTTTTTGTTAAACAAACCGCTGATCATTGTAAACAGTGAATCAATACCGTCTTTATCTAGCTTCTCTGCACCCGTAATTTTGCGCCAAGAGTAATAAAACTCGTATGGGGCAAAGTAAGACCCCATTTTGTTATTCACACCATCACTAATCACGCACAAGGCGTTGTATTTAAATAGCTCAGGAATGTCTCGGTCATAACGAGTGGTAAGCTGCTTATACGCATCATAAATGGTCGCTTCTTCACGAATCGCGCTCTTAAACTCAAACACCACCAATGGCAAACCATTGATGTACAAGATGCCGTCAGGGATACGCTGCTCATAGCCTTGTATCTCCATTTGGTTGACGATGCGATAGCGGTTGTTCTCTAAGTCAACGTAGTCGATAAGCTGAATGTATAAGTCTTTCTGGTTTGCATCTTCACGCTTGAGCAAAAAACCATCAGAGACAAACTTCATAATGGCTTTGTTGGTATCGTAGAGATCCGAAGCAGGAAGGTACTCAAGCTTATGGATAATTTGCTCTATCTCATACGTTGTAATGCCTTCCGCTTGGTAACGTGTGGCTAGAAATTCACGAAGATCGGACTTAATCAGCACTTCTTCAGGTGCTCGCTCAATCGCTTCACCACGAGTATGTTGGTAGCCTTCTTTCCCTAGCAGTTCAATGATAGCTTGTTCTAGCCTTTCTTCTGTGAATTTCATTTCGTTCAACTCGTTGCTAATTTACTTAATATAATTGATCTTAGCTCTTTCAGTTTTTGCGAAGTTTGGGCTAGGGCTGCAATCTTTGAAAAGATTACTTCAGCGATACCCTCAAACTTTGCAAGCACACCTTCAGATGGAACTAAAACCAAAAACTCTTCAATATCTGCCTTTGTTAGAGCTTGTCGAGTGGAAGCACCTTCACTGGTCCCTAACAATCTAGACTTATAGCTCGAACTAGCTAAGGCACACTGCAAGTAATAGGACATCTCTAGGTTTGGTCGAATTATCATCACGTGTTGGTTTACTCTGGCGGGTAATACCGAATTTGGCACAACGCAACAGCGAGCAACAGAAACTCCCGTAATATTGATAAGTACATCTCTAGGTTCAATTTCTACATTCGCCAGCTTTTTAGCTTGAACGTCATCAATGAACGCAAGATCTTCGTACACAAATTGATAATCGTGTACATTCATACTACGGATAAGAGAAATACCTTGGGATTTGTATGCGCCTTTACCACCTCTTGGTGTTGAACCGCTACCTATTTTGTTTGCCAACTCATCAATACGCTTGATCTCCCAACCTTCTGGTATTTTTGGAAAGTCTAAGTTTTTTGTTTCTGCCAAGACGATTGATTCATCAGGTATAGAAAAATCAACAAACCACTGTTTGTAAATTGCTTGAGCGGTATCTTCTAGCTTTTGAGTAAGTTGTTCGTTGAGTGCAATACGGTCATTCACCACATTGTATTCACGCACGATTTCACGCTGCTCTTCGATAGATGGGACTGGCAATTCAACATCACACATCTCTTGCCAATCGAAAATTTCACGAACTGAACCGTGAGACTTAAATCGAGCATAGCGATCAAATTCAGGTCGCCTAAACCACATCATCAAATATTCTGGGTCTAGCAGATTTGAGTCTATAACCTCAAATACGGTATAAGCTTGGGATACCAACGCCTGATCTAATGACTCAAGCATTGCGATACCGATTTTATCTCCTCTACGAGACGTATCAGGTACGTAAGTGAATTGATGTTTTCTGACGATTTTGTACTTTTTAAAGTCAGTTCCTACAGTGTTAGCAACAGAATCAATAAACACCTTCTGGGTTGATACACCAAGTAGGTTATCCTTACGGTTTTCTTTATTTCTTGAGTCAACAACCCGAATAAACTGACCTAGCTTTTTATAGTTTGATTTCATAGCCCAGCTCTTTAAAAACATTTAGTAAGTCGTTCTTAGATTGTTCTTCTTTTGATAAAAGAGAACTAAAGTCACTTCTTAGACTTTCCATCTTTTCATCAAAGTCAACGTTCTCATCTCGGTTAATGAACTCAATGTACTTACTAGGGACAAGCGAGTAATCCTTGGCTGCAACCTCAGCTTTCTTAGCCGAGTAACAATATTCTGCAATATCCTTGTACTTATCTTCCGCCCCTTCTTGCTGCCAAGTATGAAGCGTATCAGCAAAGTCTCGAATATCTTGCTCAGAGAACTGAACATACTTCTTCTCAAATGGTTCACCACGTTGACGAAGATCCATAAACAAAATTTCTTCTTCACGATCACGATAATTGCGAGTGACATCTTCGTGCGGAACTGTATGCGCTTTTTTGTTTTTGTTAAGTATCCACAAGGTGACACTGATATCGGTGGTGTAGAACATACTGCGAGGCAGAATAATTACCGCTTCAACCAAATTATTTTCAATCAGCTTTTTGCGAATGGCTTTTTCTGTCCCATCGCCTGATAGCGCACCGTTTGACAGAATAAAACCAGCGACCCCATTTTCAGACAGCTTGGAAACCATATGCAAAATCCAAGCATAGTTGGCATTACTGCTTGGTGGTGCTTCGTAGCCATCCCAACGATGATCATCAACCAGCTCATCGGAAGCTCGCCAATCTTTCTGGTTAAATGGTGGGTTTGCCATAATAAAATCAGCTTTTAGGGTTTCGTGCTGATCATTGGCAAAGGTGTCTTTGGCGGCTGCGCCAAGGTTGGCAGAGATACCACGAATAGCGAGGTTCATTTTCGCTAGTTTGTAGGTTGCGCCTGTGTACTCTTGACCATATACAGAAACGTCTTTCTTGTTGCCTTTGTGGTTCTCAATGAACTTCATTGACTGAACAAACATACCGCCCGAACCGCAACAAGGGTCATAGATTTTACCTTTGTATGGCTCAATCAGTTCTGCGATTAGGTTAACGATGCTCTTTGGTGTATAGAACTCGCCTTTACCCTTACCCTCTGCAATCGCAAATTTAGACAAGAAATATTCGTAGACACGACCCACTACATCTTCGTGCGGATTCGCTAAGGTATCGATGTTGTTAATGACATCAATCAATGCAGCTAGCTTACTGACATCCAAACCAAGACGGGAGAAGTAATTGTCAGGCAATGCGCCTTGCAGTGCTTTGTTGGTTTTTTCGATGGTACTTAAAGCGGTATCAATCTTTAGCGAAATATCTTCTTGTTTAGCGTTTTTCTGAATAAAGCTCCAACGGCTCTCTTCAGGTAGATAAAACACATTGTCCTTGGTGTAAGCTGGAACCATATCAATGTGTTTTTCTAGCCCCGCATCAATTAGCTTTTGACGCTGTTTTTCAAAGGTATCACTGATGAACTTGAGGAATATCAGGCTTAATACGATGTGTTTGTATTCAGATGATTCAACGCTACCACGTAGTTTGTTGGCTGCATCCCAGAGTGTTTCTTCAAATGATTTTTCGTTTTTCTTTTCTGCTGGTTTCTTAGCCATGTTCTTGTTTGCCATGCGAAATTTAGTGGGGAAATTTTACCGTAATATGCAACATACGCCTAGCGTACTGCATAGTAGATGTACATTGTTTGTCGTGGTTGATGAAAATTAACCGTGTTTTAGGGGAGAAGCTCCTTGGCATCACAGCCCAAGGTCTCCGCAATTTCATACAACTTCTCAATCGTGATATTGACTTCACCGCGCTCAATGCGTCCTACATAACTTCTATCTATTTCTGCGAACAACGCGAGTTTATCTTGAGTTAACCCTTTAGATTTCCTCATTTTTGCAATGCGTTTGCCCACAAGTGCTGCAAGCTTCTTGTTCATGTTTTTTATTTATGAAATTAATTTGTTGAACAATTGCACAGTTGCGGCATATAACTCCACGGATTATAATCCTCAAAATCATCAATAAAGGCCGTTTTTTGAACACATGAAGGTAAAGATCAGAAAAGAGTTATTTCTCGCCATTTATTACAATGAACATTTCTCTGCCAATGACTTAAAGTCGTTTCCATTAGACGGTGATGAGAAAGAGTACTTATCGGATGAATACGTCGAAAAAAAATTGAAGGAAATGTCGCTTATCGGTGCAGTCCTGTCGTGCGGTTTCGATAAGCATGGAGATGAGTTGTTTTCCAAAGGTTTTATGTTTAACCATACCGACTGGGAGGTTGTTGATTACGATAATTACAGTGAGGATTCCAATTATCTTTCTCTCAAGAAAGAAAGTCTCTTGACGATTTTGCAAGATAAACAGTCAGAGCTGTCAGAGTCCTATTCTCTTCATAAAAGAACATGGAAGCATTTCAATCGCTTGTGTACTCAACACTCAGAACTTCGGGTGTGTTTAGACGAGTATATATCCGAGTACGACAATCGTAGATTGGATCTCAAAGCCGAAATGCAGGCAGTAGAAAACGCAATTACCTTCTACAAAAACACAGCACATGCAGTAGAAAGTGGGAGCTAATTTGTCCAATCCTATACTTTACGCACATGCCACAAATAACAACATGCTCGTGGGGCAGTTTGTTCAACGGTCGAAGAACAACTTGTCATTTTCATATTCTGAACAATGGTTAGCATATCATGCATCCTTTCCGATCTCGTTGAGCCTACCGTTAAGGATGGGAGAAAATTCATCATTTAATGCATTGAATTTCATGAATAATCTTCTTCCTGATTTAATGGAGGAACGATTAATCCTTGCTCACTCGGTCGGTGTGCAATCCAACGATGTATTCACATTACTCTCAAAATTTGGTCACGATTGCACAGGCGGCATTTCATTTACTGAGAGTAGGGAGCCGCCAAATATAGGGGGGAAATATCGAGAGATCTCGGCAAGTGAATTAAATGAACTCGTTACTCAGCGTAAGTCATTTCTTCCATGTTTTGGTGACTACAGGCCATGTGTATCTGGTACACAAAGAAAAACCACACTGATGAAAACAAATGGAAGGTGGTATGTCCCACAGGGAACCGCGTTCAGTAGTCACATAGTTAAGTATCCGATGGATGTTATTACCCAAAGTAACTCTGTGCTAGATATGAGTAGCAGCATTGAGAATGAATTCATCTGTACGCAAATAGCGAAGGAACTTGGTTTTAACGTTCCTAATGTGGAGGTAATAACGACTGAATCAGGAGCTAAAGCCCTTGCAGTAAAACGGTTCGACCGATGTTTTGGTGATGGAGTTGTGACTCGTAGGCATCAAGAAGATTTCTGCCAGATTTTCGGTGTACCTGAACATCTAAAATATCAATCGGAGAACAACCTCGGTGTTTCCAAAATTGTTGATGTTTTAAGTCTCTCTGCGCAAAGTAAGACGAACAATCATAACTTTTTTAAGTTTATGATTTTACAGTGTCTTCTTGGTGCTACTGACGGTCATCTCAAGAACTTTTCCGTGCATATTGCTCCTGGAGGACACTATCAACTTGCACCGTTCTACGATTTGCTATCAGCTTACCCCGCTGTCAGTGCTACAGGGTTAAATAAGCGCAAGCTAAAACTAGCAATGGGACTGCAAGCATCACGAGGATACAAATACCATATCAGCAAGATTTGCTTACGGCATATAGAGCAGACAGCGAGTCAGTTTGGTATCAGCAATGCGAACTGCCATGAAATCGTCTATGACTTTCTCGCTCAATTTAGTAGCGCACTGAGTTCTATAGACAAAAGATTCCCTGGACAGGAGTTTGCGTTGGTAAAGGATGCAATATTTCAACATGCCACTGAAATCGTTGAAAAGTTAAGCAGAACAATTAAGTAAACATCTGGGGTAACAATGGTTGCCCGTGTTGTAAACATACTCGTTAGCAGTGAGGGGAAATATGGCTGAAACCACGACCAATGGAAGTAACACGACTCTCGACTTGAAGCAGTCTTTCGCGCTGTTAAGTGTCGATAAAAGCGGTATCGTAACGATGAAATTTGGAGATGAAGTAACGTTTTTTATGAATGACAAATGTTCAGCAATCACGGCCGATTTATTAAAAGTGATTGCGTCAATAAAAAATGGGAGTATCCAGCAATGAAGCGCGAAAAAGAAAAGATCCGTGGTTTAACAGAAACTTCGTGTGAGAACCACTTCTGTTGATTGCTCCTTCCCAAGAAATGAAAAAAGAATTAGATGCGACTATTAGGAGTGAGGATGGTATGGAAGCAAAAATCGGCATTCTATCAGAAGAGCTTGCTCGTAAGCGTATGATTCGTATTGCAGAAGGAAAAGTGACGTCTGAAGAACCTTATCCTCAATTTTTGTTTGAGTCACTGGCTGCGCTTTCACAACTGTTGTCTAACGAAAATGTTGAACTGTTGAATTTGATTGCTCGCGAGAAGCCAAACAGTCTTGATGAACTTGCTGAAATGAGTGGGCGCAGTATCAAGGATGTTACTGATGCTTTCGAAGCTCTTTCATCTAAGGGCTTTGCTTGCCTGGATGTGAGGGGAATGGAATCTCGACCAATAGCGTTGTTTACGAAGTTCGAGATCGTTATGGGCAGTTTGCTTTAACTTTGAACTGTTAATTAGCATCAATATAAATGGTATATGCAAACAAAACTCCAATAATTTTTGTTAGATTGATTGTGTGCAACTTGGTTCGCATTTCGAGGTTGCTTTTTAGCTTAAGCTGGCATATCGAACACAATAATCAAGGAAGCAATAAATGAAATACTATGTAAACAAAAACAAACAACCTAATGGAGATAATGAGGTTCATACATTAAGCTGTTCATGGTCTCCCGCAGAGCATAATCGTGTTTATTTAGGAGATTATGCTAGTTGTGCACCAGCAGTAGCGCGAGCACGCCAACTGGGATATAACGCCAATGGATGTGCACATTGTAGTAGTGCTTGTCATACATCATAGTTTCACAGTTAATGATAAAAGGTGAGAATTCTAATGGAAAGATTCTCACCTTTTATAAGTTACAACCTTGAATTGAGTAAAAAGGTGAGAATAGTGTGAGAAGTCTTTCTAAGAAAGCGTTCTCATACTAATTTAAATAAATAAAGTGTAGAGGTGTACAGTGGTGAAGACGCGCTTTATCCAGAAGAAGATGATGAAGACGAAGCGTAATTCAACTCGCTAACTTGATTTAGAATGCCAGTCATTACGACTGGCATTTTTGTATCTTTGTCATGCGCACTGTTTTATAATCGAAACTTGATCTAGCTCAATTAAACCAATGGACGTTCTATGCAGCTTTCTTTAGCAGGCCTTTGGCAAATCTCTCCCCTGACAGATCTTTCGATTCCTCAAGATGATATTGAATTTCCTGCCCCACTAAGTGACAAACTGCCTGCCGAGCTAGATGAACAAACCATCGCTGAACAAGAATGGCACCTGATGCACGACATCGAAGTGGACGAAGCGATGCTGGCTTTTCCTGCGGTTGACCTCGTGTTGGGTGGTGTCGATTATCACGCAGAAGTGCGCCTTAACGGTATTGCTGTGTTTGATTGCGATGGCACTCAAGCTGAGTACAAAAAAGACATCCGTCCGTACATGCAGCTTGGTCGTAACCGCTTTGAAATCCTGTTTCTTGAAGAAGAGGAAGGACTGATTTTCGACGAAGACTTGGCTGAGATCTGCTCGTTGGGAGAGCAAAAGCCGGAAGTTTTTGATCAGCGAATCGGTATCTGGAAAGAGCCGTATCTGCAGTTTATCCGTCATATGCGTTTAGAGCACATCGTAACCGAGCAAATCTGGCACCACGGTGGTGGATGTGAGTTTATGGTTGAGCTGTACTACAAAACATTATCCGCTGGCTTAGTATCCGCTTCGGTCAAATTTAATGGCATGACGTATCACGTACCGATCGATGTGAGAAACAACCACGCTAGTGCGCTATTCCAAGTAGATGCGCCGGTTTATATCGACGCAGAAAACCCAAATCCAGCTGATTTTTATCAACTGGAAGTGAGTTTAGATGGACAGGTTCAGAGCTTCAAGATCGGTCTCAGTGAAGACCTTTGCGTTACGCATTTTCCGATCTAAGCATGTGCGCAGTGCCATACACAGGTGTGTTGTGCTTGTTTGCGCTGCCATACTTTCTCGTGGAAGTAGAACGCCATGGTGTTGATGCTTGGCTCAATCATCGCCATCACACCACCGACTAGCCAACTGCCTGTCATCAAGTACGCGACACCAAATGCAACACTAAAGTGAATCACAGCAAAGCTGGTGGTTTTGATCCCTGTTGCGTTTGCAAGAGAGCGAAGTTTTGTATGGCTTTGCCAAGTGCGTTCATGGAAGTAGAAAGCCACTGTGTTCACCATTGGTTCGATCATAGCAATCAGACTGCCAAGTAAAATATCACCAGTCAGAATGTATGCCACGCTGAAAGCAATTGTGAAGTGTATTGCGGCAAATGTGATGGTCTTTTTCATGGGATAGTCCAACCGTTGTTGTTTCGATAGAACTATTATTGATAATTATTTGCATTTAAGAAAGACGGATATAACTATAAGACTGATAGTTATATCCGATTAAAAAAGGGCTCTAAGAGCCCTTTTAGTCAATTAAAGCTATCGGCTAGCCTTGTGGTTTGACGACTAAGACATTGATCGGTGACTTTTGCACCACCTTGTTTGCAACCGAGCCTAAAATCACTTTGTCGATCTTTGAACGCTTATGGCTAGGCATCACGATGAGGTCAGCCCCCAACTTTGCCGCGTATTCAAGAATCGTCGAAGACGGCTTACCCTCAGCCACATTAATGCTGTAAACCACTTCTTCTGGGATATGGTCAACGGCAAACTTTTTCAGTTGCTTCTCGACATCTTGCTTCATTTTCTTCGCCGCGTCTTTAGGGAAGTACGTTGCGACCATCGACATATGAATACCCGGAAGCACATTGAGCAAGTGCAGTTTTGCGTTGGAATGTTTCGCATGCCAAACGGCGGTTTTTAGTGCTTTGTCGGAAAAGCCTTGATCGTTCAGGTCTACTGGTACAAGGATTTGTTTGTACATTGCTGTGTCTCTTATTCAACGCTCTCTTTAAGGAGCTGAGTAAATGTATCCTGATTAAAGTGTAGCTCCACCTCCACGGTGGAGCTTGTTGATTACGCGGCTTGTTGCTCTTTGCGAATACGGCGTTTTTGGTTCATCCCTAAGCCAAACAAGATCAATAGCGCAGGAACGAATACCCATTCTTTCATTGGGCGGTCTGAATCGACGATCACCGAACGGATTTCCCAATCAAAATCGATACCTGCAGCTTCTGCAGGGCTACCAAACTCGACCATATCCACCAGCATGCGACCGTTCTCGTTGTTTAGCATCAGACCCATTGAAGAGATACGCTCTTCAGCCGTCTTCGCTCTATCATCGAACGGTAGGCGAACGGTCTTCGAGCTGTAATCGCCTTCAAGGTTTTCACCTGCGACCATCAGTTCGACCTCTTCACCCACCTTCAAGCCTTCTACAATTTCAGTCACGCTTGTACCCGGGTAAAGAATGGTCGCTGGATAAATTTTGTCCCACCAGTAACCTGGACGGAAGAAAGTAAACGTCAGCACTAGCAGTAGAACGGTTTCCCACCACTTGTTCTTGGTAAACCACCAGCCTTGGGTTGCGGCGGAGAATATCAGCATCGCAATCACCGAGGAGACCACCGTCAACGTTAAGTGCCACCAACTGTCTATGCCCATCAAGAGTAGCTGGGTGTTAAAGATAAACATAAACGGCAGGATCGCGGTTCGTATATCGTAAGTGAAACCCTGAATACCAGTACGAATTGGATCCGACTTGGCAATCGCCGCCGCTGCAAATGCGGCCAAACCTACTGGTGGGGTATCATCGGCCAAAATACCGAAGTAGAACACGAATAGGTGGACCGCGATCAATGGGATGATCAGACCGTGCTCAGCACCCAAGGTAACGATAACCGGAGCCATCAAGGTGGATACGACGATGTAGTTCGCCGTCGTCGGTAGACCCATGCCCAAGATCAAACTGATCACTGCGGTAAACAGCAACATTAGGATCACGCTACCACCGGAAATGAACTCGACAAAGTCGGTCATAACCAAACCGATACCTGTCAGAGTCACCACACCTACGACCGTACCCGCCGCCGCCGTAGCAACGCCGATACCGATCATATTACGCGCACCCGCAACAAGACTCTCGGCAAGATCAATAAATCCAACTTTAGTTTGTTCTACCAGATCACCTTGCTTCGACAAGATAGCGATAAGCGGACGCTGGGTGATCAAGATGAAGATCATAAACACCGTTGCCCAGAATGCAGATAGGCCAGGTGAGAAGCGTTCAACCGTCAAACACCAAACCAGAACAACGATTGGTAGTAGGTAGTGTAAGCCCGACTTGATGGTTGGACCTGGATCTGGAACTTCATTGAGTTCTGCATCAATTTCAATTTCGCCATCTTTCGCGTGACGCGCCGAGACGCTGACCAGTGCAACATACGCGATCAGCAAAGCAACCGTCACGATTGGGGTCGCTGCTGCGCCGAATACATCTTTTGTCCAACCCACACCGTAGTAGACAACGGCACTGATTACGCACAGACCTAAGATGGTGCCAGTAAACGACAATAGGCTCTGTACCAGAGTCGGGTTGTGGCGACGAGGCAGCCCTTCCATACCTGCTTTACATGCTTCTAAGTGAACGATGTAAATCAGGGCGATGTAGGAAATAAGCGCAGGGAGTAGTGCGGCTTTGATAACTTCAACGTAAGAGATACCTACGTATTCAACCATCAAGAAAGCGGCGGCACCCATGATAGGCGGTGTAAGCTGACCGTTGGTCGATGCGGCAACCTCAACAGCACCTGCTTTGGTGCCCGGAAAGCCAACGCGTTTCATCAACGGAATAGTAAAGGTACCCGTGGTAACCACGTTCGCGATTGATGAACCAGACACTAGGCCAGAAAGGCCAGACGCAACAACTGCCGCTTTTGCCGGACCACCACGCATGTGACCAAGTAAAGAGAAAGCCACCTTGATGAAGTAAGCACCTGCGCCCGCACGTTCGAGCATCGCGCCGAATAGTACAAACAAGAATACAAATGAGGTTGATACGCCAAGTGCAACACCAAATACGCCTTCGGTTGTTAGCCAAAGGTGAGACATGGCTTTGTTCAGACTTGCCCCTTTGTGCGCGATCACGTCTGGCATGTAAGGACCGCCAAAAGTGTAAAGCAGGAAGACGGCAGCAACCACCATCAATGGTGGGCCTAAGGCACGTCGAGTCGCTTCAAGAAGCAAGAGCATACCGACAACTGACACTACGATGTCAGGCGTTGTTGGCGCACCTGAACGTCCAGCGAGTTCGGTATAAAACAGATAGATGTAGGCGGCAGAGAAACTACCGGCTAACGCAAGTAACCAATCTAGAGCAGGAATGCGGTCTCGTGGAGAATGCTTCAGTGCTGGGTAAGCGGTAAACGCAAGAAATACAGCAAACATTAGGTGTATTGAACGCGCTTCCGTGTCATTGAGTACGCCAAAGTCAAAAATAAAAGGTAGAGGGGATGCGTACCAAAGTTGGAATAGTGACCAGCATAGTGGCACAAACCAAAGGATGCGACCGGGAATCCCTTGCGGGGCACGAGCACCTGTATCGGCTTGAGCGACCATATCTTGCACATCTTGAGACGGAGATGTTGTCTTCGACATGTACTTTATCCTTGTTATATGTGGTTCGATTGTTTTTGTTTTGTGAACCGTTATTTAACATCTTTCAGTGTAGCGAAAAGATGAAATATTGCTCAGTCGTTTGATTTTCTTAGGTATAAAACGGAGACGAGTTTCAAAAATGTGAAACTCTAAACATGGTGTCAGTAAAGAAAAAGTCACCGAGAATGACTGGGGAGGCTAACACCTCCCCAGAACAAAGAACGCTTACTTAAGTAGGCCAACTTCTTTGTAGTACTTCTCTGCACCTGGGTGTAGAGGGATTGAAAGACCAGCTTTCACCATGTCTTCTTTTTTCAAGTTTGCGAATGCAGGGTGAAGACGCTTAAACGTATCGAAGTTTTCGAATACCGCTTTTGCTACGTTGTACGCCACGTCGTCAGATACATCGCTAGTGGTTACCATAGTTGCAGCAACACCAAAGCTGTTTACGTCTTTATCTGTACCGCGGTACATACCTGCAGGTACTGTGCTGTACGCGTAGTAAGGGTTGTTAGATACGATCTCGTCGATCTTAGGGCCAGATGCTGATACTAGCTTCGCATCACATGATGTTGTCGCTTCTTTGATTGATCCGTTTGGATGGCCAACCACGTACACGAACGCGTCGATCTTGTTATCACACAGTGCTTGAGAACGCTCTGAGCCTTTTAGCTCTGACGCTAGTTTGAAGCTGTCGTTTGTCCAACCCATCGCTTCCATAACAACACCCATGGTCGCACGGTCACCAGAGCCTGGGTTACCGATGTTTACGCGCTTACCTGCTAGGTCTGTTACGTTCTCAATGCCAGCATCGCTACGTGCGATGATGTTGAAAGGTTCAGTGTGAAGAGAGAACATTGCACGTAGTTTTTTGTACGGACCTTGTTCTTCAAACTTACTTGTGCCGTTGTAACCGTGGTATTGCCAATCTGACTGCACGATACCGAAATCTAGCTCGCCCGCACGGATAGTGTTGACGTTGTAGATTGAACCACCAGTAGATTCCACTGAACAACGAATGTTGTGGTCTTTACGGCCTTTGTTAACCAGCTTACAAATTGCACCACCAGTTGGGTAATAAACACCTGTTACAGAGCCCGTACCAATAGTGATGAATTCCTGAGCGTTAACTGCGCCAGCGCCCATTACCGCTGCTGCAATAGCGCCAACTTTGATAAGTTTGTTAAATGCCATGAATTTCCCTTCCTTTATTCATTATTAACCCTAAGGCAAGTGTAGTTGCTTCGGGAGTTTCCTAGTATTGGAAACGGCATCTTTTTCAATCCATTTGTTGAAAAAGTGTCTGAATAATACCAAAAAATCGCTAAATAATTACACGATTGTTAATCAATGTAGTGAAAAATAGGGAAGAACGCCTAGACGGTAAAATGAAGATTTTGAGCTAAAGGTGATAAAAATCAGAAGTTTATGAAACTTATTGGTGTAGAGGTGATTTTCATAAGATGTGAACTGAATCACGCCATAAAATTGGCGGCGTGATTCAAATTTACTGACTTAAACTGGAAACTATCCAGTATATTCAAAGAGTTCGCACACTGAACGGAATAATTGCTCTGTGGTAACTGATAGGGTTGGAGTAATGAAAATCGTATCATCACCAGCAACCACACCAAGAATACCTTCTGACTTACCTAAAGAGTCCAATAGGCGAGCAATCAATTGTGCTGCACCAGGGCCAGTATGAATCACAACAACCGCGTTGTTGTGGTCGATATCCAGTACCAACTCGCGAAGTGAACTTGATACTGTCGGGACACCCAATTCCGCAGGAAGGCAGTAAACCATTTCCATTTTGGCATTTCGTGTACGAACCGCACCAAACTTGGTCAGCATACGTGAAACTTTTGATTGGTTGATATTCTCAAAGCCTTCATTTTTCAGAGCTTCTACGATATCCCCTTGAGAGCCGAAGCGTTCTTCCTTCAATAGGGCTTTGAAGGCGCGGACGAGGTTGTCTTGTTTTTCTGAATGGCGCATGGTTCTCTTTCACCAAATAGTTCTGTAAAAAGCAAGTGCATATTCTCGCATAGCTATGCATTCATTACTATGACGATAGGACAAATCTGTCTAACGTATCACTGAAAAATTACGTTTAATTAGTGATATGAAACACAGTTAAATAGTTGTCATTAAAGGATAAGGCAGTAATATGTCGCGCAAGGGTGTAGCACGTTTTAGCTGGATTGCGCGAGGTCGCAAAGCTGGCGTTAATTGATTGTAATCAGCTTGTGATTGCTATAGCTTGGTTACGCTCAAATTTTTCTATACCTAAGTGACCTCATAGGTGAATAGAGAATGGCAAGATAGCCATAATAGGGTGAGGTTGCTCAGGTATATCCAACCCTACAAGATACGTATATATAAGAGAGTCATCTCAAGGAGAACTACAATGAAAGTAGCCGTTATTGGTGCCGCTGGTGGCATCGGTCAAGCCCTAGCACTACTGCTGAAAAACCGTCTTCCTGCTGGTTCAGACCTAGCATTGTATGACATCGCGCCGGTAACTCCAGGTGTTGCAGCTGATCTAAGCCACATCCCAACGCCTGTATCAATCAAAGGTTACGCGGGTGAAGACCCAACGCCTGCACTAGAAGGTGCTGACGTGGTTCTTATCTCTGCGGGTGTTGCGCGTAAGCCAGGCATGGACCGTGCTGACCTGTTCAATGTGAACGCAGGCATCGTAAAATCACTAGCAGAACGAATCGCTGTGGTTTGTCCAAAAGCACTTGTTGGTATCATCACTAACCCTGTGAACACAACTGTGCCAATCGCGGCTGAAGTACTGAAGAAAGCAGGCGTTTACGACAAGCGTCGCCTATTCGGTGTAACAACGCTAGACGTTATCCGTTCTGAAACTTTCGTTGCAGACCTTAAATCAAAAGATCCAGGTGACGTACGCGTTCCTGTTATCGGTGGTCACTCTGGCGTAACTATCCTGCCACTACTATCTCAAGTTGAAGGCGTTGAGTTCACAGCGGAAGAAGTAGAAGCTCTAACTAAGCGTATCCAGAACGCGGGTACTGAAGTGGTTGAAGCGAAAGCGGGTGGCGGTAGTGCGACGCTTTCAATGGGTCAAGCGGCATGCCGTTTTGGTCTATCTCTAGTTAAAGCTCTTCAAGGTGAAGAAGTCGTTGAGTACGCATATGTTGAAGGTAGCGGCGAGCACGCACCATTCTTCGCACAGCCAGTGAAGCTAGGCAAAGAAGGTGTTGAAGAAGTACTAAGCTACGGCCCTCTAAGTGACTACGAGAAGTCAGCGCTTGACGGCATGCTAGAAACGCTAAACGGCGACATCCAAATCGGTGTTGATTTCGCAAAGTAAGCGTAAAAAACTGATTGAACTAAGCCGGCTTTCGAGTCGGCTTTTTTGATCTCTCCAGTCCGTGATTACGTAGAAATTGGCGTTAGTTAAAGGAGAGAAAATATGGAATTGAGCCAAATCGAGAAAGGTATGTGGCTGAGTTGCGAGCAGGGCATCGGCAAAGTGCTGGTGGTTGACCAGCAAATGCAAACTGTGTTGTTAGAAGACCGCGCAACGCAGCAGCAGTTTGCGGCGGAAGCGAGTGAGTTATATGAAGAGCCTCAGCTGCACAGCGGTTGTGATAAGTACTACTGAGCCTGAATAGAGCGCTCAAAAAAGCGAGCCAATAGCTCGCTTTTTTAAAGGCTGACAACCTTGCTGTTATTTGCGAACAGCGATCGCTTCGATTTCGATACCCACATCTTTAGGTAGACGAGCAACTTCTACACAAGAGCGTGCTGGGTAGTGAGCGACATTGTGCTCGTCGAAGAACTTACCGTAAACTTCGTTCACTGTACCGAAGTCGTTTAGGTCTTTAACGAATACAGTTAGTTTCACGATATCAGCAACCGTAAGACCAGATGCTTCAACAACCGCTTTCACGTTGTCTAGTGATTGACGAGCTTGTTCCGCGATATCCGCTGATACTTCACCAGTTGCTGGGTTTACTGGGATTTGGCCTGAAGTCAGTACCATGTTGCCTAGGTCTACGCCTTGGATGTATGGGCCGATTGCTGCAGGTGCAGATTCTGTGTGAAGTACTTTAGTCATTATAATGTTCCATCTATATTATTAGGGATAAAGAGTAGTCAGTTTGCCCTGAAAGCGCTGCTAGGTAAAGAGAAAACCCCACGATAAAAACGTGGGGCTAGACTTTAATTATTAGCAGACGAATCTATCGCTCAGTGACGATTTCGCGGGAGAAAACTTTCTCGCAATATTTGCATTTCAAGCGGATATCTTCTTTCTTTTCAAAGATCTTAAAGCTGCTTTCTACTGGCTCGTTGTGCGAGATACAGTTGGTGTTCGGACACTCAAACACGTTGTTGATTTGCTCTGGCAGTTCAAGCGCTAGCTTCTTCACTACTTGGTAGTTTTCAATCTGGTTAACCGTCGCGTGAGGCGCGTAAAGTGCCAGTTTGTTCGCTTGCTCTTCACTGATGAAAACATTCTCAATCTTCAATAAGTCTTTGTGACCAAGCGCTGATGAAGGCAGGTTTAGACCAACGGTGACGCGCTGCTCTGACTTATGCATAGAGAACAGTTTTAGAACTTTAATCCCGATTTGCGCTGGGATATGGTCGATTACTGTGCCGTTTTTGATTGCTTCTACCTGCAATTGAGTTTCTTTAGTCATCTTCGTTTCTCCCTCGATTACAGTGATTGGTTCAGAACTAGTGCCAGCAGAGCTTCACGCGCATACACGCCGTTTTCAGCCTGTTGGAAGTAGTAAGCGTGTGGTGTTTTGTCGACATCAACGGTGATTTCATCAACACGTGGAAGCGGATGCAGCACCTTAAGGTTTTCACGCGCGCCTTCCAGCATCGCGGCTGTTAGGATATACGCCGATTTGATGTGCGCGTACTCAGATTCGTCAAAGCGCTCTTTTTGTACGCGCGTCATGTACAGCACGTCAAGCTCAGGAATGACGCTTTCCATGTCGGTGTGCAAGCTGTATTCGATGCCAGCGTCATCCAACTCTTCACAGATGTAGTCTGGCATTGCTAAAGCTTCAGGAGCGACGAAGAAGAAGCGGATATTGTTGAATTTTGCCAGTGCTTGAGTCAGTGAGTGTACCGTGCGACCGTATTTTAGGTCGCCGACAAACGCAACGTTCAGGTTGTCTAAGCGGCCTTGTGTTTCCGCGATAGAGAACAGGTCTAACAGTGTTTGCGTTGGGTGTTGGTTTGCACCATCACCCGCGTTGATAACGGGTGTACCGTTAGAGAACTCAGAGGCCAGACGCGCCGCGCCTTCTTGTGGGTGACGCATGACGAACGCATCTACGTATGACGAGATAACTTGAACCGAGTCCGCCAGTGTTTCCCCTTTCTTCGCCAATGAAGTGTTACCACCGTTGTCGAAGCCGATAACGTCACCACCGATGCGCTGAATCGCGGTTTCGAAAGAGAGGCGGGTACGGGTTGAAGGTTCAAAGAAACAGCTCGCGATCACTTTGTTCTTGATCAGATCCGGGTTTGGTTCGGCTTTCAGTTCACCAGCAGTTTTGACAATCAATTCCAGCTCGTCACGCGACAGCTCAGGAATCGAGATAATGTGCTTGTTGTAAAGCGAGTTTGTCATAGTCATCTTCCCATCTGAGTACGAATTTTAGGCAATAAAAAAGCCTCCCATTACGGGAGGCTTTTAAAATCGGTAGAAATAGAAAAAACTAAGGCCGGTAAGCATTTTCGCTTACCCAGTGTAATACGTTGTGTAGAACACGAATTACGTGGCATTTTTTTCTCTATCTCCAGACAAATTGCGGAGCATTATACGCCTAACTTTTGCCAACGCAAGCGATTACATCGCGGCTTTGATCTGCAAATTTTGGCTTGCTTACGCACCGAGTGTGGCAACCATCACGGCTTTAATGGTATGCATACGGTTTTCGGCTTCGTCGAACACAATAGAGTGCTCAGATTCAAACACTTCTTCGGTTACCTCTAGGCCTTTCATACCGTATTTGTCCGCCACTTCTTTACCAATGGTGGTTTCATCGTTATGGAATGCCGGTAGACAGTGCATGAACTTCACTTGAGGGTTCCCCGTTTTCGCGATCACATCCATGTTGACTTGATAAGGTGTCATCATCGCAACGCGCTCATCCCACGCTTCTGGCGCTTCGCCCATGGAAACCCAAACGTCGGTGTATAAGAAATCACACTCTTTGACACCTTCTTCGACGCTTTCGGTCAGCGTGATTTTCGCGCCAGTGTGTTTTGCGATCTCACGGCACTCAGCGACTAATTCATCTTCTGGCCAGTAGGCTTTAGGCGCGACTAGGCGAATATCCATGCCCATTTTCGCAGCGCCAACCATCAGCGAGTTGCCCATATTGTTACGCGCATCGCCAAGGTACGCGAACTTGATTTGGTGCAGCAGTTTGCCACGGCCATGCTCTAACATGGTTAAGAAGTCTGCCAGAATCTGGGTTGGGTGAAACTCGTCGGTTAGGCCATTCCATACTGGTACGCCAGCGTGCGCGCCGAGCTCTTCAACGATCTCTTGGCCAAAGCCACGGTATTCAATCCCATCGTACATTCTGCCCAGTACGCGAGCGGTATCTTTCATCGATTCTTTGTGGCCGATCTGCGAGCCAGAAGGGCCGATGTAAGACACCTGCGCGCCTTGGTCAAAAGCGGCAACTTCAAACGCACAGCGTGTACGGGTAGAGGCTTTTTCAAAGATCAGAGCGATGTTCTTGCCGACCAGCTTTTTCTGTTCTGTACCGGCGTATTTTGCCTTCTTCAGATCAGCAGACAGATCGAGCAAGAATTGGATCTCTTTTGGGGTGAAATCGAGTAGCTTAAGAAAGTTGCGGTTACGTAGGTTAAAAGCCATTGCTCCAGTCCTTGAATGTTCATTCATTTAATGGAGATAGTTAAACATATTTAAACTGTATTTGTGAATATTTATTTTGAAATGATGGTGAGACATGAATTATATCTCACCAGGAGTGACTATAAATTCTCTTCAGCGAACTCAGCCAAGCGACTGCGAACTACGCCGTTGAGGTGGATGTTGGCGCTGCCTTCAAAGTTTTTAAAGCGCTCAACCATGTAGGTTAAACCCGACGTCACTGGGGTGAGGTAGTGGGAGTCAATCTGCGCCAAGTTCCCCGAGCAGACGATCTTCGTCCCTTCACCGCAGCGGGTGATGATGGTTTTGATCTGTGAGGCGGTGAGGTTCTGACATTCATCGAGCAAGACGAACGCATTTTGGATCGAGCGGCCGCGCATAAAGTTGATCGATTTGAACTGGATATTGGCTTTATCGCAAATGTACTTGAGCGAGCCTTCGGTGCAGTGATCGTTTTTGTGCAGTGCTTCCAGCGTATCCGTCACCGCTGCCAACCACGGCATCATTTTCTCTTCTTCCGTACCCGGTAAGAAACCGATCGATTCGCCAATATCAGGCGTATTTCGCGTAACGATGATCTTGTCGAACATCTTACGTTCGATGGTTTGTTCTAACGCCGCAGCCATCGCGAGCAACGTCTTACCGCTACCGGCGGCACCCGTTAAGATCACTAAGTCGATTTCGGGATCCAGTAGGGCGTCCATCGCCATGCCTTGGTAAATGTTTTTTGGCGTAATGTCCCAAGCGCGGCGGTGCATCATGCGCTCGCGGCTAAGGTCTTTGAGCGTGATTTTTTCCGGGGTAATTTCTTCAACTCGGCCGGCAAAATCACTATGCTCATCAATCACGTACTGGTTGATGTAAGTGGGTTCGAACGGCTTTCGGTCAAGAATATGGTAGGTGCGTCCGGCGAGGTTTTTAGTTTCAACTTGTTCGACGTTGCTCCAGAAGTCACCTTCCACTTGCTGGAAACCTTTAGTCAGGTATTGAACGTCGTCGATCAGTTGGTCGGTTCGGTAGTCTTCAACAAAACGAACTCCCGCGCCTTTGGCACGCAAGCGCATGTTGATGTCTTTGGTGATCAGTACCACTTCGCGCGGCGCGCGTTTGTTTTGTAGGTAAAGAACGGCATTGAGAATACGGTTATCGCCTGCTTTATCGGCAAAGGCTTTAACGGTCTCTTGCAACTCGAAGTCGGCAAGAATAGAGATATGCCCTGTTTGTTCTTTGTCACGGTTAATCGGGATACCCTCGGAAATTTCATCGGGGGTCGCTTCTTTGAAAAGCGCTTCAAGCGCGCGGATGGCAACTCGTGCATCGCGGGCTACGTCGCGTTTACTGTCTTTGATTCGGTCAAGTTCTTCAAGCACTGTCATGGGGACAACTACGTCGTGCTCTTGGAAGGAGTAGATAGCTAAAGGTTCGTGAAGAAGGATATTGGTGTCGAGGACGAATAGTTTTCGATCCGTGTCGCCCATAAGCGTCTCCTTTGCCGTGTGCGGCGTGCTCGCCTTCATACTCAAAATGAAGGGCCTAACTGCGCTTGCTTGCAGAATGTAGCCGACGACATCTTATCTTGGCGATCGGATATCCCAAATGGGGATCGAGTGGTTCGACGACATTGCTGCAAACCCGTGTTGATCTTCATCCTTAACAGCAGTCATCGCTGAGCGTTTCAATCGTCGAGCAATGACTGTCTGTCACTAAGATTATAAATCAAATTTTCAACTCTCCCTTTTAGATGTGCCACTGTTTTCTTACAATTTGATGTCATGCAAAAGGTCGACAAAAATTTGTTGATTTTTGAGGTCTTTGTGCGTGACCAATATCACAGCTTCGAGTAAGATTAGCGGCCTTTTTCTGCGTGGCCGCTGACACATTTTCCCCGTTAGACGCCTTTTAAGTCACGTCAGAACAGCTAAGATAAATAGACCCATTTTTCGAATTAAAACAGGTGAGGTAGTCGATTCATGACTTTTGCTTTGGGCCAGCGCTGGATCAGCGATACAGAGAGCGATCTAGGTTTAGGAACTGTTGTAGCATTGGATGCTCGTACTGTGACGTTAATGTTTGCAGCTTCTGAAGAAAACCGAGTTTACGCTCGAACTGATGCGCCTGTAACCCGAGTGACTTTTAATACTGGTGACGTGATTGATTGCCAGCAAGGTTGGTCACTAAAAGTTGAACAAGTCATCGAAGAGCAAGGCCTGTTTACTTACATCGGTACGCGTGAAGATACCGGTGAACAAGAGGTTGAGCTGCGTGAAATCATGCTGAGCAACCAAATTCGTTTTAATAAGCCACAAGATAAATTGTTCGCGGGTCAAATCGACCGCATGGACAACTTCGTGCTGCGTTACCGCGCACTGATGAACCAATACGAACAGCACAAGAGCCCAATGCGTGGCCTGTGTGGTATGCGTGCCGGTTTGATTCCTCACCAGCTATACATTGCGCATGAAGTTGGCCGTCGTCATGCGCCACGCGTACTGCTTGCGGATGAAGTTGGTCTCGGTAAGACCATCGAAGCGGGCATGATCATCCACCAGCAAGTGCTGGCAGGCCGTGCTGAGCGTATCCTGATTGTGGTCCCAGAAACGTTGCAGCACCAATGGCTGGTGGAAATGATGCGTCGTTTCAACCTGCATTTCTCTATCTTCGACGAAGAACGCTGTATCGAAGCGTATGCTGATTCTGAAAACCCATTTGATACTCAGCAATACGTGCTGTGTTCACTCGATTTCCTGCGCAAGAGCCGTAAGCGTTTTGAACAAGCGTTAGAAGGCGAGTGGGACCTGTTGGTGGTCGATGAAGCGCATCACCTTGAGTGGAGTCCTGAAAATCCAAGCCGTGAATATCAAGTGATTGAAGGCTTGGCGGAACGTACTCCTGGCGTATTGCTGCTCACCGCAACTCCAGAACAGCTTGGCCGTGAAAGCCATTTTGCCCGTTTACGTCTTCTTGATTCAGACCGCTTCTTTGATTACCAAGAGTTTGTCAAAGAAGAAGAGCAATATGCGCCAGTTGCTGATTCGGTCAGCGCGTTGTTCTCAGGTAACAAGCTGGAAAATGAAGCCAAAAACCAGATCACTGAGCTGCTGTCAGAGCAAGACGTTGAACCTCTGTTCCGTATTATTGAGAGCGACAGCGACGAAGAAGAAAAAGCGGCGGCACGCCAAGAGTTGATTGATAACTTAATGGACCGTCACGGTACTGGACGCGTATTGTTCCGTAACACTCGCGCGGCGATCAAAGGTTTCCCAACGCGTAACGTAAACCTAGTCCCGATGCCAATCCCACAGCAATACACCACATCAATGCGTGTCTCGGGTATGATTGGCGGCAAGATCAGCGCTGAAGCTCGTGCGATGAAGAATCTTTACCCGGAAGAGATCTTCCAAGAGTTTGAAGGCGATGACGCAAGCTGGTGGCAGTTCGATAGCCGCGTGAACTGGTTGCTGGAAAAGATTAAAGATAAGCGTAGCGAGAAGATCTTAGTGATTGCGTCGCGCGCGAGTACGGCGCTGCAACTAGAACAAGCGCTGCGTGAGCGTGAAGGTATCCGTGCAACGGTATTCCACGAAGGAATGTCGATTCTAGAGCGCGACAAAGCGGCGGCTTATTTTGCTCAGGAAGAGGGCGGTGCACAGGTTCTCATCTGTAGCGAAATTGGCTCTGAAGGACGTAACTTCCAGTTTGCTAACCAGTTGGTGATGTTCGATCTGCCGTTCAACCCTGACTTGCTTGAGCAGCGTATCGGCCGTTTGGACCGTATTGGTCAAAATCGCGATATCGATATCCACGTTCCTTATCTGCAGGGTACGTCACAAGCGATCCTAGCGCGTTGGTTTGACGAAGGTCTGAATGCGTTTGCCGAAACCTGTCCGACTGGTCGCGCGGTATACGACAAATACGCCGACCGTCTGATTGAAATGCTTGGCTCAGGCGATACCAGCGAGTTAGACGAGGTGATTGCCGAGTCTGCCGCTATGAACAAAGAGCTTAAAGCGCAGCTAGAACAAGGTCGAGACCGTCTGCTGGAGATGCACTCGAACGGCGGTGAAAAAGCGCAAGCGATCGTTGAAAAGATTGCCGCAACCGATGGTGATACCAATTTGGTAACCTTCGCGCTGAGCCTGTTTGACACGATTGGTCTCAACCAAGACGACAAAGGTGAAAATGCGCTGGTTGTTACTCCGTCAGAACATATGATGGTGCCGAGTTACCCAGGTCTGCCGTACGAAGGTGCGACGATCACTTTTGACCGTGAAACTGCGCTATCACGTGAAGACATGCACTTTATCAGTTGGGAACACCCGATGATCCAAGGTGGTATCGACCTTCTGATGAGTGAAGGTGTCGGTACAACCGCGGTTTCTCTACTGAAAAACAAAGCGTTACCTGTTGGCACCATGCTACTTGAGCTGATCTACAAAGTAGACGCACAAGCGCCGAAACGCAGTGGTATCAGTCGCTTCTTGCCAACCACACCAATTCGTTTGATGTTAGACGGCAAAGGCAATGACTTATCATCACAAGTTGAATTCGACAGTTTTAACCGTCAGTTGAGTCCAGTCGGTCGCCATATTGCGACTAAGCTTGTGGCGTCGGTACAAGCTCAGGTTCATCAAATGATTACCGCGGGCGACACACTGATCGTTGAGAAAGTCGCGGCGATTCGCGAGCAAGCGCAGAAAGAGATGCAATCTAGCCTGAATGCAGAGTTAGAGCGTCTACAGGCGCTGAAAGCGGTCAACCCGAACATCCGTGACGAAGAAATTGAAGCGATTGATGAGCAAATCAAAGAGCTGACGGGTTATATCGGTCAAGCTCAATACCAGCTTGATTCGCTGCGTATGATTGTTGTCTCGCACAACTAACTTAGACTCAGATCTTGTCCGCCTTACCGATTGGGTAAGGCGGCGAGCAGTCTCGAAAACCTCAATCGGAACCAATCCATGGCAATGCTAGAGTACAACCCACCGACCGATCCTTGGGTTGATATTGTGTTTGAAGACGATCATATCTTAGCGGTGAATAAACCGTCGGGACTGTTGTCTGTACCTGGTCGTGCGCCTGAGCACCACGACAGCATGTGGTCGCGACTACAAGAAACCTACCCAGAAATTCAGGTGGTGCACCGTTTGGATATGTGTACCTCTGGCTTAATGCTTCTGGCGAAAAGCAAACACGCGGAAAGTGCGTTGAAGAAGCAGTTCCAGTTTCGTTTAACCCACAAAGTTTATTACGCCAGAGTATGGGGACAGCTTGAGCAAGACGAAGGTGTGATTGAATTGCCGCTCATTTGTGATTGGCCGAATCGTCCTAAACAAAAAGTTTGCTTTGAAGACGGCAAGCCGTCAAAGACGTTGTTCCAGGTCGCGAAGCGAGAAGAGAAAACCACCATTGTTCGCTTATTGCCGATCACGGGACGCTCTCATCAGTTGCGAGTACACATGCAAGCGCTCGGTCACCCGATTGTCGGCGATGAGTTCTATTCGGAAGGGGAGGCGTTCCAGTTTTCTGATCGTTTGGAACTGCATGCAGCGGAGCTGAGTTTCTATCATCCCCGCAGCCATTGGTTACGCAGTATCTTCGTTCCTTGTGACTTCTATCCTGAAGCGGAAGAGATGATCTTTAACTATTTTGATCCTGTGCGAAAATTACCGGATTACAAAACGCTGCCAAGACCATAATACCGACATAAGGCAGCACAAGGAGATTGTATGTCGCTGCCTACTGTTATTTTCTTGGATCGTGCCACGATCCCAACTCATATCGAACTTCCTCATCTGCCTTTCGAGCACCAATGGGTCGAGTATGACTTCACCTCTCCGGAACAAGTCGTCGAGCGACTCAAAGACGCTCACGTCGCGATTACCAATAAAGTCGTGTTAGACCAACAAGTGCTTAGCCAACTGCCTGATTTGAAATTGATCGCGGTATCGGCGACTGGCTTTAACAACGTCGATGTTGAGTTCTGCCGCGAACACAAAATTGCCGTAACCAATGTTCAAGGCTATTCAACCCGCTCGGTGCCTGAGCACGTCATCGCCATGACTTACGCGCTAAAGCGAAACTTGTTTGGCTACCATCAAGACATCGCCAAAGGAGAATGGCAGCGCAACAAGCAGTTCTGCTTCTTTAGCCATCCGATTACCGATGTGGCGGGTTCTACGCTGGGTATCGTTGGTTCTGGCGCGTTAGGGCAGGCGACGGCGACTTTGGCTAAAGCGATTGGTATGCAGGTGATTTTCGCCGAGCGTAAAGGTGCTCAGCCTTGTCGAGATGGCTTTGTACCCTTTGAACAAGTGTTGAAGATGTCGGATGTGCTGACCTTGCATTGTCCGCTCAACGAACAGACCCACAATCTCATCGGCAAACAGGAACTGGCGATGATGAAGCCGAGCGCCATTTTGATCAACGCAGGTCGTGGTGGCTTGGTCGACGAGACCGCTTTGGTTGCTGCGCTACGCCAAGGCGTAATTGCCGGTGCGGGCGTGGATGTGTTTACCCAAGAGCCAGCAGACATTAATAACCCGTTACTGGACGCAATGGATCTACCGAATCTGTTACTCACGCCTCATGTTGCTTGGGGCAGCGATTCTTCCATTCAAAGCTTGGTGGATATTCTGATGGATAACGTTACTGCATTTATCGAGGGGCGGGAGCAGAACCGGGTCGTATGATGTTGACGAGCTGATAAACCATCGTAGATTACATTTTTGCCATTTATGGTTTGTGATGCATATCTATTGATGATGTATTTTCCGGTGCTGCCTATAGACGCTTTGAATGAAATATAAGACATTGTTGCGACTAAGGTTATTTATTCAAACGTCGGGAAAACCAAAGCATGGAAAACAATCAAATTACAAACCCTGTGCAGTTTAATGGTCGAGGAGGCGAGTTTTTTGGCATCTGGATTGTCAATATCTTGCTCTCTATCATTACGCTAGGCATCTACTCTGCTTGGGCGAAAGTTCGAACCAAGCGATACTTTTATGGCAATACCTCGATTGCCGGAGATAACTTCGAATACCACGCCACGCCAATGCAAATTCTCAAAGGGCGATTGGTCGCCTTGGTGGTGGTACTGCTGTGGTGGCTCGCCAACAGTATCGCACCGATGATCAGTATGGTGTTGCTGTTAGCCTTCTACGCCGCATTGCCTTGGTTACTTTGGAGCAACGCACGTTTTGACGCGGCGATGACCAGCTATCGTAATGTGCGCTTTTCATTTACCGCTGCGTTGAAAGACGCCTACTTATCGCTACTTGGACGTGGCTTGGGTGCGTTGATGGTGGCGATGATCTATTTCTCGATTGTGGTTGCGATTGCGTCTCAATCGGTGATGGCTGCGATGATTTTGGGGGCGAGCTCATTGATCCTATTGGCCGTGCTTTACGGCTGGGTGATCGCCGGAGTGCAGAAGTTCTTTGCCAATGGCTATCAGTACGGCGATTGGAAGTTCAGCGCCGAGCTGACCAACGGCTTCTTTATCAAAACCTACCTGAAAGCACTATTGATTGGTGTGCTTGCGGCTGCGCTATTGGGCTTTGTTATGCTCGGTTCGGTATTTAGTGGAATGGACTTTCATGCGCTGCAAAACGGCAACTTTAGTTCGTTGGAAGACGGTTCTCAGATAAGTGTGTTCATCTTTGGTTATATTGCTCTGTTTGCGTTATCTATTGCGTTAAGCGCTTACACTACGGTTTGTATTCGTAACCATGTATTTGGTCAGCTTTGTGCGAGCCACGAACAAACACCTGAAAACCAATACCAGTTCAACTCCAGCTTAACGGTGTTTGGTTATGTGTGGCTGGTGGTGTCGAACTTCTTACTCCAAGTTATCACGCTAGGTATTGCGCGCCCTTGGGTTATGGTTAGGACTACGCGTTACTTGGCGGACAATACCGAAGTGATCGGCAATATGGCACTGTTAGCAGCGACAGACCTAGATTCTGATGTGAAATCTGCGATTACCGATGAAGTCGCACAAGCGTTCGACCTCGGCATTGGTATTGGTTAATGCGGATTCAAGGAACCGCTTTTCCGCCTCGTAGCTCAGTTCGTTATGAGGCGGAGTTGGACGTCAGCCAAGCCAATTTCTTAAGCCTGCGCGTGGACGGCGATATCATCAGCTGTCAGAAACAGGATGTAGAAATCAGCGTGCCGGTCGGCAATTTGCCAATCCGGTTTGCTTTCCCTGATGGCTGGGTATTTGTCGTGGAGCGCAGCGCAGAAGTTAGCGCGTGGCTCAAGCGTAACAGCAAGTCAGGATTCGTGGATAAAATTGAATCTAACGTGATGGCTTGGCTCGTTGCGGTCGTGGTGTGTCTGGGTGTGGTACTCGGTGGCTATTTTTATGCGCTGCCTTGGGTCAGTGAGAAAGTGGCACAATCGCTGCCAGATTCGGTTTCGGTGAGCTTGGGCAATAAGATTCTGGAAACCTTTGATAACAACTGGCAAGCGAGTGAATTACCACTAGAGCAGCAACAAGCGATTCGACAACGTGTCACCCAGCACTTACAGCAGCTAGATCCATTGCCGTATCCGGTCGAAATCATTTTTCGTTCATCAGACATTGGTGCGAACGCGTTTGCTTTGCCGGGTGGGAAAGTCATTTTGCTCGACCAACTGGTTGAGCTTGCCGCGAATGAGCAGCAACTGGACAGCATTATCCTGCACGAAATTGGCCATGTTCATCATCGTCATATGATGGAGAAATTGGTTCATTCGAGTATTTTGTCGGTCGGGGTAGCGCTTTTGACCGGAGAGAGTTCAGGTATTGTCGATAACCTTGCGGGTGTTGGCGTGTTCTTCTTGTCTAACGGGCATTCAAGGCAAGCGGAGAGTGAAGCCGACCACTTTGCAAAGCAAGCAATGGTGAAGATATACGGTAGCAGTGAACCGATGGCGGAAATGTTTGAGTTGTTCCAGCAGCAAGACTCACTTGATGTTCCGGAGTGGCTTAACTCTCACCCAGATTTCGAGCAGCGCATCCAAGCCGCTCGGGATTAATATTCAAGTCAAAAGAAACAAAAAAGGCAGCGAATCCGCTGCCTTTTGTTTTATTCAGTCACTGCTATTACAGCGCTGCGATAGTCGTTTTTTGCTCTTCAAGCTTAGCCAGAGTTTCTTTGTAACCTTCTAGCTTCTCACGCTCTTTCGCAACAACCGCTTCCGGTGCTTTTGCAACGAAACCTTCGTTACCCAGCTTACCTTCGATACGTTTGATTTCGCCGTGAGTTTTCTTGATTTCGCCATCCAAACGAGCAAGCTCTGCGTCTTTGTCGATTAGACCTGCCATTGGGATCATCAGCTCAGACTTCGCAACCAGTGCTGTTGCACACGCTGGAGTTTCTTCACCTGCTGCCAGCACGCGTACTGACTCCAGTTTCGCTAGAGAAACCAGTACTTGCTTGTTCGCTTCTAGACGAGCCGCGTCTTTCTCGTTAGCTGCTTTCAGCATCACTTCAAGTGGCTTACCTGGGTTGATGTCGTACTCAGCACGTAGGTTACGGATGCTAGTAATGAACGCTTTCACCCATTCGATGTCATCAAGTGCTTCTTGGTTGAAGTTTGCTTCATCAAACTGAGGAAGCGCTTGAAGCATAATTGTGTCGCCTTCAACGCCATCAACTAGTGGCTTGATGCTTTGCCAGATGGTTTCGGTAATGTATGGAATCACTGGGTGAGCTAGACGAAGTGTCTTCTCAAGTACTGTGATTAGCGTACGACGCGTGCCGCGTTGCTGAGCTTCGTTACCTTTCCAAAGAACAGGTTTAGTTAGCTCTAGGTACCAGTCACAGAATTGGTTCCAGATGAACTCGTAAATTGTGTTCGCTGCCATATCCAGACGGAAGTTGTCTAGGTGAGCATTGAATTCTTTTGCTGCCAGTTCAAACTGAGATTCGATCCACTTGTCTGCCAGTGAGTATTCAATCTCACCTGCGCCAAAGCCACAATCTTGCTCTTCTGTGTTCATCAGTACGTAACGGCTTGCGTTCCATAGCTTGTTACAGAAGTTACGGTAACCTTCCAGACGCTTCATATCCCAGTTGATATCGCGACCAGTAGACGCCATTGCTGCCAGAGTGAAACGTAGCGCGTCAGTACCGTATGGTTCGATACCGTTTTCAAATGTCTTACGCGTGTTCTTTTCGATCTTCGCTGCAAGTTGAGGCTGCATCATGTTACCGGTGCGCTTCTCAACCAGAGATTCTAGGTCGATGCCATCAATCATGTCGATTGGGTCAAGTACGTTACCTTTTGACTTAGACATCTTGTCGCCGTTTTCGTCACGGATTAGACCCGTTACGTAAACCGTCTTAAATGGTACTTGTGGCTTGCCGTTTTCATCTTTACAGAAGTGCATCGTCATCATGATCATACGAGCAACCCAGAAGAAGATGATGTCGAAACCAGTGACGAGTACGTCTGAAGGGTGGAAAGTTTTCAGATCGTCTGTGTTCTCTGGCCAACCTTGAGTGCCGAATGTCCATAACGCTGAAGAGAACCACGTATCCAGTACGTCGTCGTCTTGGCGTAGAACCACAACTGGCGCTAGGTTGTTGTTAGCGCGAACTTCTTCTTCAGTGCGACCTACGTAGACGTTGCCGTCGTTGTCGTACCATGCTGGGATGCGGTGACCCCACCAAAGCTGACGAGAGATACACCAGTCTTGGATGTCGCGCATCCAAGAGAAGTACATGTTTTCGTATTGCTTAGGTACGAATTGGATTTCGCCGTCTTCAACTGCTTTGGTTGCCGTCTCTGCAAGAGGTGCAGTACGTACATACCATTGGTCAGTTAGCATAGGTTCGATAACCACACCACCACGGTCACCGTAAGGAACAGTTAGGTCGTGGTCTTTGATTTCGTCCAGCAGGCCAAGTTCTTCAAATTCTGCCACGATCGCTTTACGCGCAGCAAAACGCTCCATGCCTTGGTATTTAGCTGGAATCTCAGTTGAGTAAGCGTCACTTGCTTCGCCGTTGGTGTTAAACACTTCAGCGGCGTCACGAATGTTCGCGTCAAACGTTAGGATGTTGATCATTGGTAGCTGGTGACGCTTACCGACTTCGTAGTCGTTGAAGTCGTGCGCAGGTGTGATTTTCACACAGCCAGTACCTTTTTCCATATCTGCGTGTTCGTCACCCACGATAGGGATACGACGGTCAACGATAGGAAGTAGAATTTCTTTACCAATCAGATCTTTGTAACGAGGATCTTCTGGGTTAACCGCAACACCAGTATCGCCTAGCATAGTTTCTGGACGAGTCGTTGCCACAACGATGTAATCTTTACCATCTGCTGTTTTAACGCCGTCTGCTAGTGGGTAACGGAAGTGCCACATGTGGCCTTTTTTATCTTTGTTCTCAACTTCTAGGTCTGAGATCGCTGTGTGCAGTTTTGGATCCCAGTTAACCAGACGCTTACCACGGTAGATCAGATCTTCTTCGTACAGACGCACGAACACTTCTTGAACCGCGTTAGACAGACCGTCGTCCATAGTGAAACGTTCACGATCCCAGTCTACCGATGCGCCAAGACGACGTAGCTGCTTAGTGATAGTGCCACCAGACTCGCCTTTCCATTCCCAGATTTTGTCGATGAACGCATCACGGCCGTAATCGTGCTTAGTTTTGCCTTCTTCTGCCGCGATCTTACGCTCAACAACCATCTGAGTTGCGATACCCGCGTGGTCAGTACCCACTTGCCAAAGGGTGTTTTTACCCTTCATACGCTCAGCACGGATCAGTGTATCCATGATGGTGTCTTGGAATGCGTGGCCCATATGTAGGCTACCAGTGACGTTCGGTGGCGGGATCATGATGCTGTATGATTCTTTAGTCGTGTCACCGTGTGGCTTGAAGTAGCCTTTCTCTTCCCAAGCTTGGTATAACGCTTGTTCAATTGAAGTTGGGTTGTATGTCTTTTCCATAGCGCTCATTTTTCCTCGTCATACTTGGGGCTGATAGCGGCGTTAACTGCTTTCGCAAAGCCTAAGCTCAATTATTTAGAGGAAATCTTGTCTAGTTTCTGGTTAATTTCTAAGTCAATCTTTATAAGTGAGGGATCTTAGCCAAGATCGCCTTAACTATAAGGATTGACCGTTAGTTGTGTGCAATCTCTATCGTTTGTAGCTGATAGCCAGCCTGACGATAGATTTTATATCTTTCTCTTGCGAGCTGCTTAGCTTTTTGTTCGCAAGGGACGAAGTCTACCACTTCGGCAAACTTGTTCGCAAAGGTTGTCTCATTTTCAGCCAAATTAATTACCAATTGACGGTTCCAAGAGGGCTTAACCCCTTGATGACCGATTTCAATATTGGTGGCGTATCTGGGACCTTCACCAACAAGGTTATGGGCGATAAATTGTTCCGGTTCGACTTGCCAAAACAGCTCGGCTAACTGTTCTGCCTGTGCTTGGTTGTCGCCGTTGATGTATACCTTAGCGCCTTGCTTCGCAAAATGCTGAGCCAGAAACACCACATACGCGAGAAAGCCTTCGCTTTGTGCTTGAGGCGTCTCGGCGTTGACGATGTAAAAAGTGGCATTTGGCATACGGTTCTCTCACCCAAGATATGAAAAAAGGGCCTTGCGGCCCTTTTTTGTTGTTGGAATATTATTCCTCAGTCTCATGGCCGCTGCGGTTCAATAAGAATTGGACTAGCATTGAGACCGGACGGCCAGTAGAGCCTTTCGCTGCACCAGACTTCCACGCAGTACCTGCGATATCAATGTGTGCCCAGTTGTATTTCTTCGCGAACTTCGACAAGAAACACCCAGCAGTGATAGTGCCGCCAGGACGGCCGCCGATGTTTGCCATGTCAGCAAACGGGCTCTTTAGCTGCTCATGGTATTCATCTGCCATCGGTAGACGCCATGCGCGGTCACTTGCTTGCTCAGAAGCGTTGATTAGCTCATGAGACAGTGGGTTGTGGTTTGATACAACGCCGCTGATGTGGTGACCCAGTGCGATAACACACGCGCCAGTTAGTGTTGCAACGTCGATTACGCACTCTGGCTCGAAACGCTCTACGTAAGTAAGGGCGTCACACAGTACAAGGCGACCTTCTGCGTCGGTATTTAATACTTCAACCGTTTGACCAGACATCGTAGTTAGGATGTCGCCAGGGCGGTACGCGTTGCTGCCCGGCATGTTTTCACAGCCAGCCAATACGCCGATAACGTTGATAGGCAGATTCAGTTTTGCCAGCGCTTTCATCGTACCGAATACTGAAGCCGCACCACACATGTCGTACTTCATTTCGTCCATGCCTTCGCCTGGCTTAAGTGAAATACCGCCTGAATCGAAAGTCAGACCTTTACCAACCAGCACGATTGGTTTTGCGTCTGAATCTGGGTTGCCCTTGTACTCCATGATTGACATCATAGATTCGTTCTTAGAGCCACGACCTACTGCTAGGTATGACGTCATACCCAGTTTTTCCATCTCTTGCTCACCGATGATCTTCGTCGTTACGGTTTCGTAGTCGTCAGCTAGGCGACGAGCTTGAGATGCAAGGTATGCAGGATTTGCAACGTTTGGTGGCATGTTGCCTAGGTCTTTCGACGCTCTTACACCTGACGCGACTGCTAGACCATGAGTGATCGCTTTCTCGCCCAAGCTCAGTTCACGACGCGTTGGTACGTTGAATACTAGCTTACGTAGTGGGCGGCGAGTTTCAGGTTTAACTGTTTTGAACTGGTCAAAGGTGTACAAGCCATCTTTTGTTGCTTCAACCGCTTGGCGTACTTTCCAGTATGTATCGCGGCCTTTAACGTGCAATTCAGTTAGGAAACATACCGCTTCCATTGAACCTGTTTCGTTAAGCGTGTTGATGGTTTTTTGAATGATCTCTTTGTACTGACGTTCACCCAGTTCACGCTCTTTACCACAACCTACGAGTAAAACGCGCTCAGATAGAACACCTGGTACTTGATGAAGCAGTAGCATCTGCCCCGGTTTTCCTTCCAGATCACCACGGCGAAGTAGTGAGCTGATATAGCCATCGCTGATTTTATCTAGCTGTTCAGCAACCGGAGAAAGACGACGTGGTTCAAACACACCGACAACGATACATGCGCTACGTTGTTTCTCTGGGCTACCACTCTTTACACTGAACTCCATGCGTACTCCTACATCCTAAAGACAAATAGAACTAAATGTTAGATAATGGCGTCTTACTTGTTGAGTCCGTTACCGGAACTGACTTTAAATAAACGCGTTAACAGTTAGCCAAAAAATTTAAAAATAAAACGTTCAACGGGAAATTATAGTGATTCAATTAAAAAAACAAGTTTTGTATAGGTAATTTCAGCGTGATTATTGTTAGATATTTGATCCGCGAGACACTCAAGAGCCAGTTAGCGATATTTTTCGTGCTTTTTTTGGTATTTGTGAGTCAGAAGTTTATCAGTGTGCTCGCTGATGCTTCAGGCGGGGATATTCCTGCGGGACTGATTTTTTCCATCGTAGGTTTGAATATGCCTGCAATGGGACTATTAATGTTACCTTTGAGCTTGTACATCGGGATCTTGATTACTTTTGGCCGTTTATACGCTGAAAGTGAAATTGTCGTCATGAATGCTACCGGTATTGGTAACAAATTCTTGGTACAAGCCGCGTTATACCTAGCGATTTTGACCTCGGGTATTGCCGCGTTTAACGCACTTTGGTTATCGCCTTGGTCACAAGACAAAGTGGAACAATTACTGGAACAAGTCGAAGCGGAAAACAGCGTAGATTTGTTGAAAAAAGGCCAGTTTCAAGGCACGCCAGATGGGTCTTCTATCGTTTTTATTGACGATATTAAAGGAAACTCGTTGGATAACGTCTTTGTTGCACAAATGAGACCAAAAGACTCCATTTTGCCAAGTGTGATGTTTTCTTCATCAGGTGAAGTGAAAGAGCTTGCCGATGGACGACAGTTGATCGTAATGCAAGACGGTACACGCTACGAAGGTGTGCCGACGCGCGTAGAGTATATGATCACCAAGTTTGACGAATACGAAGGCGTGATTGGCCAGCGTGAAGTGAAGCAAAAAGGTCGTGATTGGGAAGCGTATCCAACATTAGACTTGATTGGCAATGGGGATCCAGAAGCGCAGGCAGAACTGCATTGGCGTATGTCGCTGTTTGTTTGTATCCCTCTGCTGACGATGTTGGTGATTCCGCTCTCGGCAGTGAATCCGCGTCAGGGCCGTTTTGCGAAAATGGGCCCCGCAATCCTGATTTACTTGGCTTACTTCTTGGCGATCAGTGCGACGAAATCCGCGATTGAAAACGAAGACATTCCTGCATCGATTGGTATGTGGCCGATCAACGCGCTGCTGCTGATTGTGGCGATTCTTGCCAACTTGATGGATAGCGTGTCCGCCAGAAAACTCAAAGAAAAATTCCGTAAAAAGAGGCTCGCGTAAGCTGTGTTTAAAATCTTAGACCTTTATATCGGTAGAACGATTATCTCTACCACAGCGCTGGTTTTGGCAACGTTCATCGGCCTTTCAGGGATCATCAAATACGTTGAACAGCTACGCAAAGTCGGTAAGGGCGCTTATGATTTGCTGCACGCGTTGTACTTTGTGTTGCTGAGTATTCCACGTGATATCGAAATGTTCTTCCCGATGGCGGCACTGCTCGGTGCATTGATCGGTTTGGGCATGCTGGCGTCGAGTTCTGAATTGGTGGTGATGCAAGCGGCGGGTTTCTCGAAGCTAGACATCGGCATGTCGGTGCTGAAAACCGCGGTTCCTTTGATGCTGATCGTCATGGCGCTTGGTCAATGGGGCGCGCCTGAAGCGCAAAAAATGGCGCGCGACTTGCGAGCGTTTGCCTTATCTGGCGGTAATATTGCGTCGGTGCGAGCCGGGGTATGGGCCCGTGACGCCAATGACTTTATCTTTATCGGCAAAGTCGATGACAACAAGTTGTACGGCCTGAACATGTGGCAGTTTGACGAGAATAAAAAGCTGCAATCGGTGGTATTTGCTAAAGAGGTGAACTACCAAAAAGACAACAACTGGATGATGAACGACGTGCAGATCACCGATATGGGGGATGAAACACAGATCATCAAACGTGATGTTGATGAAATGGAGTGGCACACCTCTCTAGCACCTGACAAGCTTGCTGTGGTAACGGTGAAACCGGAAGAGCTGCCGCTAAGTGGTCTGTATGATTACGTGACGTATCTGAAAGAGTCAGAGCAAGACGTCTCTCGTTATGAGTTGGCATTCTGGCGCAAAGTTACCCAGCCATTCTCGATCGGTGTCATGATGCTGTTGGCGCTCTCTTTCGTCTTTGGTCCATTACGTAGTGTTAGTATGGGCGCGCGAGTGTTGTCTGGTGTGGTTGCCGGCTTTACTTTCTACATTTCGAGTGAGTTCTTTGGTCCATTGACTTTGGTATACGGCATTCCACCTGTGTTTGGTGCTTTGATGCCGAGCTTGGTGTTCCTTGGCTTGGCGCTAATGCTGCTACGTAGAAAGCTGTAACTACTTAGCATAGATAGAAATAAAAACGGCTGCCTGATGGCAGCCGTTTTTTTTGTGTTTAAAGCAGTCTCTTCAATCGATACAACTCTTCCAGAGCTTGGCGAGGTGTAAGGTCGTCTGGGTCGATATTCGCCAACGCTTCTTCAACTTCGCTTGGCTCTGGGATTAAGCTCAACTGATTGGCAATATCCACGCCAGAGCCAGCTGATGTTGGCTCTTTGGCGACGCTGAGCTGCTCGAGCTGATTCAATTTTGCGCGTGCGTTCTTGATGACGCTCTTAGGGACGCCCGCTAATCCAGCCACCGCCAGACCATAGGATTTGCTTGCCGCACCTTCTTGCACTGCGTGCATAAAGGCGATGCTGTCGCCGTGTTCCACCGCATCAAGATGCACGTTAGCTAAGTTTGGCAGCAGACTTGGCAGTTCAGTTAACTCGAAGTAGTGGGTGGCGAACAGCGTCATCGAGCCTAGTTCTTTTGCCAACCATTCCGCGCTAGCCCAAGCAAGAGAGAGACCGTCATAAGTACTAGTACCACGACCAATCTCATCCATTAACACTAAACTGTTCGCGGTCGCATTGTGGAGGATATTGGCGGTTTCGGTCATTTCTACCATGAAGGTCGAACGTCCTGAGGCAAGGTCGTCCGACGCGCCAATGCGAGTAAAGATGCGGTCAATGGAACCAATTTGCGCTGACTCGGCGGGTACGTAGGAGCCGATATGAGCCATCAACGCAATCAACGCGGTTTGGCGCATATAGGTTGATTTACCACCCATGTTCGGACCCGTAATGATCAGCATCTTGCGCTGTGGGTTCAGCTCGATTGGGTTGGCAATAAACGGGTCATCCAATACTTGTTCAACCACTGGGTGACGACCCGCTTGAATATGGATACCCGCGTCTTTGGTTAGCACTGGGCGGCAGTAGTCAAGACTGTCGGCGCGCTCGGCGAGGTTTTGTAGTACGTCGATTTGTGACACCGCAGACGCCAGATTCTGCATCTGTTCTAGGTGCGGTAGCATCAAGTCAAACAGCTCTTCCCACAGACGCTTTTCTAACGCCAGTGCTTTTGACTTAGAGTTGAGCACCTTGTCTTCATGCTCTTTTAGTTCAGGAATGATGTAACGCTCGGCGTTTTTCAACGTCTGGCGACGCACATAATGAGGTGGTACGAGATGGCTCTGTCCACGGCTGACCTGAATAAAGAAGCCATGAACGTTGTTGTAACCAACCTTGAGCGTATCAATGCCGTGGCGCTCGCGCTCTTCTAGTTCGAGTTTGTCGAGGTATTCGGTCGCGCCATCCGCCAGCTTACGCCACTCATCTAATTCTTCGTTGTAACCTTCGGCGATCACGCCACCATCGCGAATTACTACCGGCGGGTTTTCTTTGATTGCACGCTCTAGCAGCTCACACATTTCATCCATAGGCGCCGCGTATTGCGCCAGCTTTTTCAGGTAAGGATGAGAGAGCGAATTCATCACTTCCGCCAGTTCTGGCAGTTGCTGCATCGCATTGCGCAGACGTGCCATATCACGTGGCCTTGCGCTGCGTAGAGCCAAACGAGCGAGGATACGTTCGATATCACCAATCTGTTTGAGTACCGGATACAAGTCGGCGAAAACCGCCAGCTCTTTGATATCGCTGATCGCGTCCAAGCGCTGGTTAAGAGTGTCGATATCGCGCATCGGTTGATGTAGCCAGCGTTTGAGCATACGGCTGCCCATTGGCGTTGCGGTATGGTCGAGCACTTCCGCTAGAGTATTGTCGGTGCCGCCCGCCAAGTTTTGCGTGATTTCGAGGTTGCGGCGGGTTGCCGCGTCGAGGATCACCGAGTGGTCTTGACGGTCAAAGGTTAGCGAGCGGATATGTGGCAGTGCGGTGCGTTGGGTATCTTTAACGTATTGAATCAAACAACCCGCAGCACATAAGCCAAGATTGGCGTGTTCAACACCAAAGCCGACTAAATCTCGAGTGCCAAATTGCTGGTTAAGCTGTTGTTTAGCGGTATCCAGTTCGAATTCCCATACCGGGCGGCGGCGGTTTCCATTGCGTGACGCCATTAGATGTACGGGTTCAAAATCTTCAGGGAACAACAGTTCGCGTGGCGCGGTACGCTGTAATTCCGCTGCCATCGCTTCTTCTGTTTCAGGTTCCATTAACTGGAAGCGTCCCGAGGTCACATCCAACGTCGCATAACCAAATTTACCGTCGTGGTAGTAGATTGAGGCGATCAAGTTATCCAGGCGTTCAGACAGCAGCGCTTCGTCGGTCACCGTACCTGGGGTAACAATTCGTACTACCTTACGTTCAACCGGACCTTTGCTGGTGGCGGGATCGCCAATCTGCTCACAAATCGCGACCGATTCTCCAAGCTGCACCAACTTCGCTAAGTAACCTTCTACCGCGTGGAAAGGGACACCTGCCATCGGGATCGGTTCACCTGCCGATGCGCCACGCTTGGTTAAGGAAATATCAAGTAACTGAGACGCGCGTTTTGCGTCATCATAGAAAAGTTCATAGAAATCACCCATCCGGTAGAACAGCAAAATGTCCGGATTTTCGGCCTTAAGCTTCAGATACTGTTGCATCATGGGTGTATGTTTTTGTTCAGCTTTCACGGGTAACTTCTTTCGTTTATTTCTATTGCGGCTTAGGATACGTGAATAGCTATTAAGCGAAAAGATGCAATAAGGAGTTTGGCGTGGAATCACTACAAAATTTGTCTCAGCAGTTGGGGGAATTACTTCATCAACACGGATTGGTACTCACAACCGCAGAGTCTTGTACTGGTGGGGGCGTCGCCTCGGCAGTGACAGATATTGCGGGAAGTTCTGCTTGGTTTGACCGCGCCTTTGTTACCTACAGCAACGAAGCCAAAATGGAGATGCTTGGTGTAAGAGAAAGCACCTTGCAACAATATGGCGCAGTAAGCGAACAAACCGTTGAGGAGATGGTACTGGGCGCGTTGGCGCATTCGCGAGCAAATATTGGCGTGTCGATCAGTGGCATTGCAGGGCCGGGTGGTGGCAGCGTAGACAAGCCTGTTGGCACGGTCTGTTTGGCTTGGGCAGACAAAAATGCTTGGTTGAAGATCGAGACGTTAAAGTTTGACGGTGACCGAGAACAAGTGCGTTATCAGGCTGTCGAAACCGCACTAAAAGTACTGTATGAAAAGTTAAAGTTTTGAACCAACTACGATGCTTGCTAATTAAAATGCATTAAAAATTAGATAGATATCATCTAATTCTAAAAAAAATCCTTACAGCTATAGACACTGTATGAATCAACAGTATAATGGCTTTCATAGATTATTCGGGGTAGCCCGAAGTTTGAACAGAAGAATTCATTTTCATCAAGCCATTGATGAAATATTTGGAGAAAGTGATGGACGAGAACAAACAGAAAGCGCTCGCCGCTGCGCTAGGTCAGATTGAAAAGCAATTCGGCAAAGGCTCTATCATGCGCCTTGGTGATAACCGCGCAATGGATGTAGAAACTATTTCGACTGGTTCACTTTCTTTGGACATCGCACTGGGTGCTGGTGGTCTTCCAATGGGTCGTATCGTTGAAGTATACGGTCCTGAATCTTCAGGTAAAACAACTCTAACTCTTGAGCTTATCGCTGCTGCTCAGCGCGAAGGTAAAACTTGTGCGTTCATCGATGCAGAGCACGCACTTGACCCTGTTTACGCGAAGAAATTAGGCGTTGATATCGATGCGTTGCTTGTGTCTCAGCCAGATACGGGTGAGCAAGCGTTAGAAATCTGTGACGCACTAGCGCGTTCAGGTGCTATCGATGTCATGGTCGTGGACTCGGTTGCGGCATTGACACCGAAAGCCGAAATCGAAGGCGAAATGGGCGACAGCCACATGGGTCTTCAGGCACGTATGCTTTCTCAAGCGATGCGTAAGCTGACAGGTAACCTAAAGCAGTCTAACTGTATGTGTATCTTCATCAACCAAATCCGTATGAAGATTGGTGTGATGTTTGGTAACCCAGAAACAACGACTGGTGGTAACGCACTGAAATTCTACGCATCTGTTCGTCTTGATATCCGTCGTACTGGTTCTATCAAAGAAGGCGACGAAGTCGTCGGTAACGAAACCCGCATCAAAGTTGTTAAGAACAAGATTGCAGCACCGTTTAAGCAAGCAGAAACTCAGATCCTATATGGTCAGGGCTTCAACCGTGAAGGTGAGCTAATCGACCTAGGCGTGAAGCACAAGCTAATCGAGAAAGCGGGCGCATGGTACAGCTACAACGGCGACAAGATTGGTCAAGGTAAAGCAAACGCGGGTAAATTCCTACGTGAAAACCCAGAAGCGGCAAAAGCGATTGATTCAAAGCTGCGCGAAATGTTGCTATCTCCGGCTGAAATCCAGCCAGATGACGCTGAACTTGGTAAGATGCCTGAGCAAGAAGAGCTATAATTTAACCAGTTCTAATTTGAGAAGCCCTGCACATGCGGGGCTTTGTTGTATATACACCAAAGGAAAATCTCTGGAGCGAAGATGTTTCAACGCAAACCGCCGACACTCTCTAGTAAAGAAGCTGCGATGCAGTTATTGAGTCGTCGGGACCATGGTGAATATGAGCTGTACCAGAAACTGGCCTTAAAAGGCTACGGCGAAGACGACATCCAGCAAGCGGTGAACTTTTGTCTCGATCATAATTATCTGGATGATCTTCGCTACGCGAAAAGCCAGATCCGTCAGCATGTTTATAAAGGCCACGGCGAACGACGTATCAGACAAGAGTTGAACCAGAAGCGCGTGGCTGATTCGGTGATTGAACTGGCGCTAGAGGAGGAGCCTCAGGATTGGTTCGAGTTAGCCAAACAAGCCGCGGAGAAGAAATTCAAAGGGGTGAAAGCACAGGATCAGAAAGAGTACGCCAAACAAGTCCGTTTTTTACAGTACCGAGGCTACAGCTTTGAACAGATTGCTTATGCGCTCGGAAAAGAATAAACGTAGCGGCTGCAATACGGTTTTGAATCCTCAAAAACTTAACTCTATGTTCGTGCTAGTTTAATTACTAATTATTTAAGTTTTTGTAAATAAATAACAGTAAAAGACAAGGAAAACGTTTATCTACCCCTTTAGGGTAGTTTGAAATTGTAATTGATTTACATCATGTATTAATTTTATTTCACAATTAACAATTGGCTCAGATAAATACCTAACCCTTAGGAAGTATTATGAGCAAGTTGAAGCTGGTCGTTGTTGGTAACGGGATGGTGGGTCACCGTTATATCGAAGACCTAGTAGAGAAGACGGACGCTTCTCGGTACGAGATTACCGTCTTCTGCGAAGAACCGCGCGTCGCCTATGACCGCGTCCACCTTTCATCTTATTTTTCTCATCACACCGCAGACGAACTCTCGTTAGTCAAAGAAGGTTTCTACGACAAGCACGGCATCAATGTCTTGATCGGCGAGCGCGCGATTAACATCAACCGCGAAAAACAGATCGTTCACTCGAGCAGCGGTCGAGAAGTTCACTACGACAAACTTATCCTCGCGACTGGCTCTTACCCATTTGTACCGCCGATTAAAGGCAATGAGAGCAAAGATTGCTTCGTCTACCGCACCATTGAAGACCTTAAATCGATCGAAGCGTGTGCTAAGAAGAGCCAAAGTGGCGTGGTTATCGGTGGTGGCTTACTGGGCTTAGAAGCAGCTGGTGCACTCAAAGCGCTGGGCGTTGAGACTCACGTGGTTGAGTTTGCGCCAAAATTGATGGCCGAACAGTTAGACCAAGCAGGTGGAGACCAATTACGCCAGAAGATCGAGCGTATGGGGGTTAAAGTCCACACCAGCAAAAACACTCTCGAAATCGTCGCAGAAGGTAAAACAGCACGTAACGTCATGCGCTTTGCGGATGGTAGTGAGTTAGAGACAGATTTTATTGTCTTTTCTGCGGGGATTCGTCCGCAAGATAAATTGGCTCGCCAGATGGGGTTGGGTATTGCACCTCGCGGTGGTATTGAAATCAACGACTTTTGCCAAACGACTGACAAGAACATTTACGCGATTGGTGAATGTGCTTCGTGGAACAAAATGTTCTACGGATTGGTCGCTCCGGGCTACAAAATGGCGACGGTAGCAGTTGATCATCTACTCGGCAATGACAGCAAGTTTGAAGGCGCTGATATGTCGGCCAAGCTCAAACTACTGGGCGTCAAAGTCGGGTCGATTGGTGATGCGAACGGTCGTACACCGGGTTGTAAGAGCTACGTTTATCAAAACGAAGAGCAAGAGGTCTATAAGCGTCTGATTGTTTCACAAGACAACAAGAAGCTGCTGGGTGCCGTGATGGTCGGCGATACGTCTGACTATGGCGACTTGCTGCAACTGATGCTGAATGAAATTGACCTGCCTGAGCATCCGGACAGTTTGATTCTTCCTGCACACGCCGGCGCAGAAAAACCGACCTTAGGCGCAGACGCGCTGCCTGATACTGCGGTGATTTGTTCTTGCTTCGACGTCACCAAAGGCAAGATCGCTCAAGCCGTCGCCGACGGACACCACACCATCGGTGATATCAAAGCCGTCACTGGCGCAGGTACCGGTTGCGGTGGTTGTATTCCATTGGTGACCTCCGTTCTCAACGCGGAACTTGCTAAAGCGGGTGTCGAAGTGAAAAACGATGTGTGTGAACACTTCGCATATTCGCGCCAAGAGCTATTCCACCTGATCCGCATCGAAGAAATCAAGACTTTTGAGGAACTGTTGGATAAGCATGGGCAAGGCTACGGGTGCGAAGTGTGTAAGCCGCTTGCAGGTTCAATTCTGGCGTCATGCTGGGGTGAACATATCCTCAAGCCAGAGTTAGTCAAGCTTCACGACACCAACGACAACTTCCTCGGCAATATGCAAAAAGACGGCACTTACTCAGTGATCCCGCGTATGGCTGGTGGCGAAGTAACACCGCAAGCGCTAAAGGTGCTGGCGGAAGTAGCCGCAGAGTACAACCTCTACACAAAAGTGACTGGTGCGCAGCGTATTGGTTTGTTCGGCGCGCAGAAAGATGACTTGCCGGAGATTTGGAAAAAGCTGATTGAAGCGGGTTACGAGACTGGTCAAGCCTATGCTAAAGCACTCCGCATGGCGAAAACTTGTGTCGGTTCAACATGGTGTCGCTACGGGGTTCAAGACTCGGTGGGTTTAGGCGTGATGATTGAGAACCGCTACAAAGGTATTCGTACCCCCCACAAGATGAAGTTTGGTGTGTCTGGCTGTACGCGTGAATGTGCGGAAGCGCAAGGCAAAGACCTTGGCATCATCGCCACTGACGCTGGTTGGAATATGTACGTGTGTGGCAACGGTGGCATGAAACCACGCCATGCCGATCTGCTCGCTAGCGATCTAGACCAAGAAACGCTGATCAAATACATCGACCGCTTCATGATGTTCTACATCCGTACTGCAGCTCCACTGCAACGCACTTCTGTGTGGATGGAAAACTTGGAAGGCGGCGTGGACTACTTGCGACAAGTGATTGTGGAAGACAAGTTAGGCATTAACGAGCAATTGGAAGCCGACGTGGCGAAATTGGTTGCAGAGTACCGCTGTGAATGGACGGACACCATCAACGACCAAGATCAGCTCAAGCGTTTTGCGCACTTCATCAACTCGGACCAACGCGATGACAATGTCGTTTTTGTTGCGGCACGTGAGCAGCATCGTCCGGCCACATTCACAGAAAAACACCCACAAGCGAAGGGCGACATCCTTCATGTAGATGCGGTATAGCGGGAGAACACACATGGCATTTCAAAAAGTCTGCAAGCTCGAAGACATCATTCCAGGAACCGGAGTTTGTGCGCTGGTTGACGGTCAGCAAGTAGCTGTTTTCCGTCCAACCGATACGGAAGAAGTGTATGCGATTAGCAATACCGACCCTTACTTCCAATCGAATGTGTTGTCGCGCGGCTTAATCTGCCAGCACCAAGGTGAGTTATGGGTAGCGAGCCCACTCAAAAAGCAGCGCTTTAACCTTGTCACTGGCGTATGTATGGAAGACGAGCAGTTTAACGTCAAAGCCTATAAAGCGCGTGTGGTGAAAGGGGCCGTGGAGGTCGCCGCTTAACCGCTGGAGTTTAAATAGCTTAAAGGCTTGCTGTTTACCACAGTAATAAGCAGCGAGCCTTTCACTATTCAATCTTCACTTTTTAATTTCACTTTTTGGTAGGGATAAGCATATGTCGGATTTAAAACCCGCAGAATTTGTACAAACAATGATTGATATTGGTGAGGCGAAAGTAAAAACCAGCACTCGCGATCTGATCTTACGTGGCACTATGGCGGGGATCATTCTTTCGCTAGCGGTGGTGGTGGCGATCACCGCGATCACGCAAACCGGGATTGGTCTGGTGGGCGCGTTAGTGTTCCCGGTTGGCTTCTGTATCCTTAGCTTAATGGGTTACGACTTGGTCACTGGGGTATTTGGTCTAGCGCCACTGGCAAAATTTGAAAATCGTCCAGGCATCACTTGGGGACGTATTTTGCGCTGTTGGGGATTGGTTGGGTTAGGTAACCTGATTGGTTCATTGATTGTTGCGGCGCTGATTGCAGTCTCACTTACCATGAACTTCAGCGTTGAACCAAACGCAGTTGGCCAAACGTTTATTAAAGTCTCGACTGCTCGTACGGTTGGATTTGAAAACCTTGGCTTTGACGGTTGGATTACCTGTTTTGTCCGTGCGATCTTTTGTAACTTGATGGTCTGCCTTGGTGTGATCGGCAATATGACGGCGCGCACTGTCGTGGGCAAAGTGGCGGCAATGTGGCTACCAATCTTTATCTTCTTTGCTTTGGTATTCGAGCACACGGTGGTGAACATGTTCTTGTTCCCGTTGGGCATGATGTTAGGCGCGGATTTCGGTATTGCGACTTGGCTGAACTTCAACTTGATCCCGACTATTTTGGGCAACATCGTTGGCGGCCTGATCTTCACTTGTATTCCGCTTTACTTGACTCACGCCAAGACAGCACCTGCATTGAGCAACCGCTCTGCGACTGCAGCACAACCACAACTGAGCAAATAACACCATCCAACACGACAATCCTCGTTCAAGCCACACTGGTGGCTTGAACAACGACTTCTTTACCTACAGGCGTTGACATTATGACTGCACATTCATCTCCTTCTACTTCGCGCGGATTTGTCTCTTTGGTTGGTGCTGGACCGGGCGATCCGGATCTGTTGACCGTAAAAGGCTATCGAGTGATCCAGCAAGCGGATGTGGTGGTGTACGATCGTTTGGTCTCTCCAGAGATCTTGTCTTTGGCATCAACTAAGGCGGAGATGATCTACGTGGGTAAAAAGCTCGATTATCACTGTGTTCCGCAAGAGCAAATTAATCAAATTCTGGTGGATAAGGCGCTAGCAGGGAACAAAGTCGTGCGTCTAAAGGGCGGTGACTCGTTTATCTTCGGTCGAGGTGGGGAAGAGCTAGAAGAGCTAGCCGAACACGATATCGACTTTGAGGTAGTGCCAGGTATTACCGCCGCAGCGGGGGCGACCGCATATGCGGGTATTCCACTGACTCACCGTGATCACGCACAGAGCGTACAGTTTATTACTGGTCATATTCAAAAAGACGGCCGAGAGATTGAGTGGCATTCGCTAGCGCAGTCGAACAATACCTTAGTGTTCTACATGGGGCTGAAGCAAAGTGGTTACATCGAGCAGCAGCTGATGAGCAATGGTATTGATCAACAGATGCCGTGTGCGATTATCGAAAACGGTACCCGTCGTGAACAGCGTGTATTAACAGGTAAATTGAGTGAGCTTTCGGAGTTGGCTACACAAGCTGTCAGCCCTGCGTTAATTGTGGTTGGCAGTGTGACATCACTGCATCACAAACTTAAGTGGTTCTAGCTTTCTGACATGTGTCCCCAATGCAAACTGGCGCTCACGGGCGGTTTTGGTTTCTGCGCCGACTAAAGCACGGTTTGCATTCTATTCTTTCGCCCATTGCTGATGATTTTCAGCACATCTCGCCTGCTACCAGCTTAATCAATTTGCGTAATTTGCTTGGCTCCACGGCAGGCTAAAACGCTTATATTTTGATTTGACGCGATATTTACTCTTAGTGCGGTATTTTCTACAAGAAAACTAGTCGTAGCTGATTGCTTGATCTACAATACGGCAAAATTCTAACTCGACTATTTTCAGGAAGAGCTGCATGTACATGAGCACTGATGAGGTTCGTAACGCGTTCCTCAAGTTCTTTGAAAGCAAAGGACACCAAATCGTAGAAAGTTCATCGTTAGTACCGCATAACGACCCAACCCTGCTATTCACCAACGCAGGTATGAACCAATTTAAAGATTGTTTCTTAGGTTTAGAAAAACGCGCCTACACTCGAGCAACTACGGCCCAACGCTGTGTACGTGCTGGTGGTAAACACAACGACTTAGAAAACGTTGGCTTTACTGCTCGCCACCATACTTTCTTTGAAATGCTGGGTAACTTCAGCTTTGGTGACTACTTCAAAGAAGACGCGATTGCGTTTGCTTGGGAGTTTTTGACCGAAGTTCTGCAACTACCAGCGGACCGTCTACTTGTGACGGTATACGAGACAGACGACGAAGCGTTTGATATCTGGAACAAGAAAATCGGTGTACCTGCGGACCGTATCGTTCGCATTGGTGACAAAGAAGGCGGTAAACCTTACGAGTCAGATAACTTCTGGCAGATGGGTGACACTGGTCCTTGTGGTCCATGTACTGAAATCTTCTACGACCACGGTGAACACATTTGGGGCGGCCGCCCTGGTACACCTGAAGAAGACGGTGACCGTTTCATCGAAATCTGGAACAACGTATTCATGCAGTTCAACCGTCACGCAGACGGCACCATGGAACCACTGCCAAAACCATCGGTAGATACAGGCATGGGTATTGAGCGTATTTCTGCGATCATGCAGGGCGTACACTCAAACTACGAAATCGACGTATTCCAAAAGCTAATCAAGGCAGCGGCTGACGTTATTGGCTACGAAGACCTATCTAACCAATCTCTACGTGTAATCGCTGACCACATTCGTTCATGTGCGTTCCTAATCGTTGACGGCGTAATGCCATCAAATGAAGGTCGTGGTTATGTTCTACGTCGTATTATTCGCCGCGCAGTTCGTCACGGTAACAAGCTAGGTGCACAAGGCGCATTCTTCCATAAGCTGGTTGGCGTATTGGCTGAGGTTATGGGTACCGCTGGTGAAGAACTGAAGAAACAACAAGCGGTGGTTGAAAAAGTTCTACGTATTGAAGAAGAAAACTTTGGTCGCACTCTAGAGCGCGGTATGGCGATTCTGAACGAAGCGCTAGACAGCCTAGAAGGCAAAGAGCTAGACGGCGAAACCGTGTTTAAACTTTACGACACGTACGGTTTCCCTGCAGACCTGACCAACGATGTCGCTCGTGAACGTGAATTTACTATTGACGAAGCTGGCTTCGAAAGAGCAATGGAACAGCAGCGTCAGCGCGCTCGTGAAGCAGGCCAATTTGGCACTGACTACAACGCAGCGATCAAAACAGACGCACAGAGTGAATTCTGCGGCTATGCAGCAACTGCAGGCAACAGTGCAGTAGCAGCAATGTTTGTCGAAGGCGAAGAAGTGGAATCTCTGTCTGCGGGTGACAAAGCGATTGTTATTCTTGGCGAAACGCCATTCTACGCGGAGTCAGGTGGTCAGTGTGGTGATACCGGCGTACTGAAAACGCAGTCAGGCCTATTCAAAGTAGAAGATACGCAAAAGCTGGGTAACGCGATCGCGCACCACGGTGTTCTAGCGGAAGGCGTATTAGCTAAAGGCGATGATGTTGAAGCACTAGTTGATGCTCAGCGTCGTGCGGCAATCTCTCTAAACCACTCTGCAACTCACCTGCTTCACGCGGCACTGCGTCAAGTTTTGGGTGAGCACGTCACGCAGAAAGGCTCGCTAGTGAAGCCTGAAAACCTACGTTTCGACTTCTCACACCTAGAAGCGGTAACGGCAGAAGAGCTGAAAGAAGTTGAGCGTCTAGTGAATGCTCAAGTTCGTCGCAACCACGTGATTGAAACCAATATCATGGATATCGAGTCGGCGAAACAAAAAGGCGCGATGGCTCTATTCGGTGAGAAGTACGACGACGAAGTTCGCGTACTATCAATGGGCGATTTCTCTACCGAGCTTTGTGGTGGTATCCACGCCTCAAACACGGGTGATATCGGTCTATTCAAGATCACTTCTGAAGGTGGTATCGCGGCTGGTATCCGTCGTATCGAAGCGGTGACGGGCGAAGCGGCACTGGATGCTATTGAAGCGCAACAAGCTAAATTCGAAGAGAAACTGGCGGAATCAGCGCAGAAAGCGAAATCACTTGAGAAAGAAGTGCAGAAGCTGAAAGACAAGATCGCAGCCGCTGAAAGTGCAAACATCATGGGTAAAGCGCAAGAAATCAACGGCGTAAAAGTGTTGGTTGCGGCTCTTGATGGCGCGGACAGCAAGAACCTACGTACTATGGTTGATGACATCAAGAACCAAATGGGTAGTGGTGTTGTACTGCTTGCCAACGTTACTGGTGAGAAAGTTGGCCTGATCGCGGGTGTAACGAAAGATCTGACTGGCAAAGTAAAAGCAGGTGACCTCGTGAAGATGGTTGCTGAGCAAGTAGGTGGCAAGGGCGGCGGTCGTCCAGACATGGCACAAGCAGGTGGTACCGACGTTGGAGCGCTTCCAGAAGCAATCCAGTCAGTACAACCATGGCTAGAAGAACGCCTATAACACTGACTATATAAAATCATACGCTCAATCAATTTTTTGATTGGGCGTAATTTTTTTCTATTGACCAAGTGGTTTAATTGCTGATGTTTTAATCAGAGCAGTTAAGCCACTTGGTTTTTGTTATAACTACCGCAAACATTATTCAATCGATTGAATGCGGTCCGAATGAGACTTTGGTCTTGGGAAGGTGAAGACTGGTGAAAAAGCCCCTTATCGTGCAAAAGTTTGGCGGAACCTCTGTGGGTTCAGTAGAAAGAATCCACAAAGTAGCCGAACACATCATTAAGGCGAAGAATGATGGCAATCAGGTTGTCGTAGTTGTTTCTGCAATGTCTGGCGAAACAAACCGATTAATGGAGTTGGCAAAGCAAGTAGACAGTGTGCCAACTGCGCGAGAACTTGATGTTTTGCTCTCTGCTGGTGAACAAGTATCGATGGCACTGCTGGCAATGACCCTCAACAAACTGGGTTATGCTGCACGTTCACTTACCGGAGCACAAGCGAACATTGTGACAGACAATCAACACAATGACGCAACGATTAAAGATATTGATACATCAACGATTGAAGAGCTGTTAGCACAAGACCAAGTGGTGATTGTCGCTGGCTTTCAAGGTATCAATGAAAATGGGGATATCACTACGCTAGGACGAGGTGGATCGGATACCAGTGCAGTAACGTTGGCAGGCGCATTAAAAGCGGATGAATGCCAAATTTTCACTGACGTTGACGGCATCTACACATGTGACCCGCGAGTTGTTCCAACAGCAAAGAAACTTGAAGTGATTGATTTCCCTTCAATGGAAGAAATGGCACGCAAAGGGGCAAAAGTCCTGCACTTGCCGTCAGTCCAATACGCATGGCGCCACAACGTACCACTGCGTGTACTCTCAACGTTTGATGACAATAATGGCAGCCTAGTCAAAGGTGATGAATGCCAGAATGCCGTATGCGGTGTGGCAATTCAGCGCGATATGTGTTTGATTAAAGTTGAAAAAGAGTCTCTCTGTGGATTAGAAAAACAGTGCCAAATGCTTGGTATCACTATCTGGAATGTGATCGAGCAGACAGAATGGGTAGGTGTCGTAATAAAACACGACGCTTATGCCAAGTTGGAACTGGTGTTTGGTGAAAAAATCCGCAATAGTGAAATGGTCAGCCTACTGACGACAGTTGGTCTATTGGTCGAAGGATTGATTCAAGAATCTTATAGTTTGCTATCGGAGCAAGATATCGAGGTTCAGCATTTTGCGGTGAATCCACAGTCGCTCATGCTCGTGTTGCCACCTGATAGTGTCGACAAAGCGGCTAACATACTGCATGATGCGTACATCACTTCTGCACAGGCACACGATTGCCAACAAAAACACGCCTTTTTAGGCTAGTTTGGCTCAAGAATAGAGTTTACGAAAATATAACTTTTGTTGGATAATAACCTAGTAGCAAGATAAATCAGAGATTACTCAAGGAGCACAGAATGCTAATTTTAACTCGCCGCGTTGGCGAAACTCTTATGATCGGTGACGAAGTAACAGTAACAGTACTAGGTGTTAAAGGTAACCAAGTACGTATCGGTGTTAACGCTCCGAAAGAAGTTTCTGTACACCGTGAAGAAATCTACATGCGCATTCAGGCAGAAAAAGGTAATGGTAACGTTGCATCTGGCAACTACTAATTACAGAGAGAGGCTGACAGTTTTTGTCAGCCTTTTTGCTATCTAAAGGCCTATATTTTTTACGAAAAGAGCGAATTAGCACCGCTTTGATTAAATAGCCAACGGTTGGAAGACTTTTTGCTATTTTTGCCAAGAAAATGTTTGACATATTTTCGGTAAATCGTAATATGTGCCTCCGCAAGACGGTGAGGTGGCCGAGAGGCTGAAGGCGCTCCCCTGCTAAGGGAGTATACGGTTTGTAGCCGTATCGAGGGTTCGAATCCCTCCCTCACCGCCATTCTTGCAACGCTCTTCGGAGCATCGCTTAAAACAACTTTCCTCGTGAAAGAATAGGCATTACGCGTCCTTAGCTCAGCTGGATAGAGTACCTGGCTACGAACCAGGCGGTCGGAGGTTCGAATCCTCCAGGACGCGCCATAATTTCCTTACCAGGGAATAAAACGGTGAGGTGGCCGAGAGGCTGAAGGCGCTCCCCTGCTAAGGGAGTATACGGTTTGTAGCCGTATCGAGGGTTCGAATCCCTCCCTCACCGCCATTAATTGGCCTTTGGTCAATTTTTTTGTTTTAAGCGAAAACTTTTGTGATATACTTCACAACCTTGCGCGCTCGTAGCTCAGCTGGATAGAGTACCTGGCTACGAACCAGGCGGTCGGAGGTTCGAATCCTCCCGAGCGCGCCATTATTTAGTTTAATGAGTTGAATAACTGATTGAACACCCCGTGCGTCCTTAGCTCAGCTGGATAGAGTACCTGGCTACGAACCAGGCGGTCGGAGGTTCGAATCCTCCAGGACGCGCCACTCTTTAGGTCATTGACCTGATATCGATAATGTCGATGTCGAACATTGCGCGCTCGTAGCTCAGCTGGATAGAGTACCTGGCTACGAACCAGGCGGTCGGAGGTTCGAATCCTCCCGAGCGCGCCATAATTTAGTTTGATGAGTTGAATAACTGATTGAACACCCCGTGCGTCCTTAGCTCAGCTGGATAGAGTACCTGGCTACGAACCAGGCGGTCGGAGGTTCGAATCCTCCAGGACGCGCCACTCTTTAGGTCACAGACCTGATATCGATAATGTCGGTGTCGAACATTGCGCGCTCGTAGCTCAGCTGGATAGAGTACCTGGCTACGAACCAGGCGGTCGGAGGTTCGAATCCTCCCGAGCGCGCCATTCTTCAAGAAGCCCTGCTAGAAATAGTAGGGCTTTTTTATTAACACTTCTTTATCATTTTTGTAACCTCTCAATTACAAGGTGATGTTTTTTAAAGATAATTTTAGGAAATATTACCCATATCGCATTATTGACACTAACTTTCGAATAGTGTCGAAAAAGCACTAGTTATTTATCCTTATTTATTGCGACATGGCAGATTTATGTTATTTGTATGACGTATTCATCCCTAGAAATGTGCAATATCGTCAAGACTGCTTTAAACAAAATTGACAAAGTTTAACCAATCGAGATAATCCTAGACCTCTTGTCGGGATCACAAATGTTCTTCCTGATGCAAGAAAACCAGCATATAACTGGTGTAAGTGAAGCACTTTGGATACAAATATAGTGCAATTGGTTGCTTACCTAAGTTGTCAGGATGACAAAGAAAGGATGCTAAAATGGAAAATGTTGGAAGCCTGCTAGTAGATGCAGCGACGCTAATGCTTACGGGCATGGCCGTTGTATTTATATTCCTAACTATTCTCGTCTATCTCGTTCGGCTGATGTCAAAATTGGTGCCCGAAGAAGTACCAGAGCCGATCGCTACCCCAAAGCAAAATAATAAAGTTCAACCAAACTCTTCTGCTGTTAGCCCGAAGGTAGTCGCGGCAATTTCCGCTGCGGTACACCAATATCGTACCTCTACCGCTAAATAGCATTTGAAAATGGATTAAAAGGAGTTAATGAGCATGTCTAAACCACTAGCTTTAACCGATGTGGTTCTTCGTGACGCCCATCAATCGTTGTTCGCAACCCGTATGCGTCTTGAAGATATGTTACCTATCGCAGCTGAGCTCGATAAAGTAGGATACTGGTCACTAGAAACTTGGGGCGGCGCGACGTTTGACGCGTGTATTCGTTTCTTAGGCGAAGACCCATGGGAGCGTCTGCGTGAGCTTAAGAAAGCAATGCCGAACACCCCAATGCAAATGCTACTGCGCGGTCAGAATCTTTTAGGTTACCGTCATTATGCTGATGACGTAGTAGAGAAGTTTGTTGAGCGTGCACACGCGAACGGTATGGACGTGTTCCGTATCTTTGACGCAATGAACGACGTGCGTAACTTTGAAAAAGCAGTCAAAGCCGCGGTAGATGTTGGCGCACATGCGCAAGGCACGCTGTCTTACACAACCAGTCCAGTGCACAATACTGAGACTTGGGTTGATCTAGCAAAACGTCTAGAAGACCTAGGTTGTCACTCTTTATGTATTAAAGATATGTCTGGTCTGCTTAAACCGTATGAAGCGGAAGAGCTGATCACGCGTATCAAGTCGTCTACCGATATCCCTCTTGCGCTTCACTGCCACGCTACAACCGGTCTATCGACTGCGACAGCGGTCAAAGCTGTTGAAGCGGGTGTTGATATTCTTGATACCGCGATTTCTTCAATGAGCTGTACTTACGGCCATACCCCAACGGAAACCGTGGTCGCGATGCTACAAGGCACTGAACGCGATACCAACCTTAACTTAGACCAGCTTGAGCCGATTGCGGCTTACTTCCGCGAAGTACGTAAAAAGTACGCGAAGTTTGAAGGTCAGTTAAAAGGTGTCGATTCACGAATTCTAATCGCGCAAGTACCGGGCGGTATGCTAACTAACATGGAAAGCCAGCTTAAAGAGCAAGGTGCGGCGGATCGTATCGACGAAGTGTTGGAAGAAATCCCACGTGTTCGTAAAGATTTAGGCTTTATCCCTCTCGTGACTCCAACGTCGCAGATTGTGGGTACTCAGGCGGTGATCAACGTATTGACGGGTGAACGCTACAAGAGCATCACCAAAGAAACTGCTGGTGTGTTAAAAGGCGAGTACGGTGCAGCGCCAGCAGAACTCAATGCTGAGTTGCAAGCGAAAGTACTGGATGGCGGTGAGCCAATTACGTGTCGTCCTGCAGATCTGCTGACTTCTGAGCTAAACACGCTGACTGAAGAGCTTCTGTCGAAAGCGAAAGACGAAGGCATTTCGTTGGCAGAAGATACGGTGGATGACGTGCTGACTTACGCACTGTTCCCACAAGTTGGTCTTAAGTTCCTGAAAAACCGTCGTAACCCTGACGCGTTCGAACCTGCACCAAGTAAAGAGGAAGCGGCACCAGCTGCTGTAGCTCAGCCTGCGCAAGGTGGTATTGAAACGTATAGCGTTAAAGTCGACGGCCAAGTCTACGATGTGGAAGTCGGCCCTCAAGGTCAATTGACCTCGGTTGCTCCAGCGAAATCAAGCCAACCACAAGCGGCGGCAGCACCTGCGGGTGACTCTGAAACCGTTCCGGCACCACTTGCTGGCAACATCTTCAAAGTGAACGTGCAAAGCGGTGTTCAAGTGGAAGAAGGCGATGTGCTTCTGATCCTTGAAGCGATGAAGATGGAAACGGAAGTACGTGCCGCACGTGGTGGTATTGTTCAGGATCTTCACGTTAAAGAAGGCGATGCCGTGACTGTAGGCGCTCCACTATTGAGTCTTGCGTAAGGGAGTATCATGGAAGGATTAATGACCCTTTGGTCAGAAACAGGGATCGCTAACTTCGAGTTTGGCCAAATCTGTATGATTTTGGTCGGCTGTCTACTGCTGTTTTTGGCCATTCGTAAGGGCTTTGAGCCCTTGCTGCTGTTGCCAATCGGTTTTGGTGCCATCCTAGCGAACATCCCAAATGCGGGGTTTACCGAGCCTGGTGGTCTGCTTTACTACGTTTATTACGTAGGGATTGAGTCTGGTATTTTCCCGCTGCTTATTTTCATGGGCGTCGGGGCGATGACGGACTTCGGTGCGCTGATTGCTAACCCAAAAACATTGTGGCTAGGCGCTGCGGCACAGTTTGGTATTTTCGCCACTCTATTCGGTGCGATCTTACTAAACTATGTACCGGGCATGGAGTTCTCCATGGCGGACGCGGCGTCGATTGCGATCATCGGTGGTGCAGATGGCCCGACGGCGATCTTCCTTGCCAGCCAATTGTCTCCAGACTTGTTAGGTGCTATCGCGGTTGCGGCATACAGCTACATGGCCTTGGTTCCGATCATCCAACCGCCAATTATGAAAGCGCTGACCTCTCCGGAAGAACGTAAAATCCAGATGGCTCAATTGCGTCACGTAGGCAAAGCGGAGAAAATTCTGTTCCCGTTAGCGGTATTGTTAATGACGATACTCTTCCTGCCTGCAGCAACACCGCTCGTTGGTATGTTCTGTCTCGGTAACTTGATGCGTGAAGCTGGTGTGGTCGATCGTCTGTCGAAAACGGCTCAAAACGAGCTGATCAATATCGTCACCATCTTCTTGGGTCTAGGTGTTGGTTCAAAGCTACAAGCCGATGAGTTCTTGAACATTGAAACGCTGGGTATCTTGGCTCTGGGCGCAGTCGCATTCAGTATCGGTACCGCCGGTGGTGTGTTGATGGCGAAGCTATTGAACAAGTTCTCAAAAGAAGACATCAACCCATTGATCGGTGCAGCAGGGGTCTCTGCGGTTCCTATGGCTGCGCGAGTGGTGAACAAAGTGGGCTTAGACGCTAACCCACAAAACTTCCTACTGATGCACGCAATGGGACCGAACGTTGCCGGGGTACTTGGCTCTGCGGTTGCAGCGGGTATTTTGCTAGCACTGGTAAATTAATGGTCAATTTGAGAGTAAGTTGTTAACTTGACCAAAAGAATTGGTATATATTCAAAGGGATGCTATCGCATCCCTTTTTTTATCGATCGGGAAACGTTGAAATGGAAAACAAACAAATCGTTATTACACAGTTTGGTGAACCGGAAGTATTAGCCATTCAATCCGCAGAAGTTCCTACTCCGCAGCCTGGAGAGGTGTTGGTTAAAGTGGCCTTTGCGGGTGTTAACCCTATCGATGTAAAAACGCGTGCAGGCCTCGGCTGGGCAGCCTCGCAAAACAAAGACAAATTACCGTGGGTACCGGGTTACGATATTTCTGGACAGGTTGTCGCGTGCGGTGAGGGCTGCGAACGGTTTAATGCCGGGCAGAATGTCGCGGGCTTTATCGGCTTTCCACTGCAAGGTGGCGGCTATAGCCAGTATGTGTGTGTGCCTGAAAGTGAGCTGAGCTTAGTACCAGATTCCATTACTTTAGAAGCGGCGGCGGCGCTTCCACTTGCCGGACAAACCGCAGTGCAAGCGTTAGACAAAGGAGGCGTAAAGGAAGGTCAGCGCGTCCTGATTTTAGCGGGTGCTGGCGGCGTAGGGCATATCGCGGTGCAAGTGGCAGTGGCGGCCAAAGCCGAAGTGTTTACTACTTGCAGTGACGTTAACCTAGATTACATGGCGACGTTGGGCGCGCACGCAATTAATTATAAATTCTCACCCGTGTCTGAACGTGTGACTGACGCAGACGTGCTGATTGATTTGGTCGGCGGGGACGCCGCTTTAGACGCGCTCAAGTGCCTAAAAGATGGTGCGACCGTAGTTACCATTCCAACTCTGAGTGCAGAGCTTATCTGTGAGAAAGCAAAACTGCTTGGCTTTGAAGCTACGGGTATGTTGGTTGACCCGAATCCGCAACAGCTCGATACCCTGATCTATATGGTGAGCGTTGGTTTGCTGAAGACTGAGATTTTCAAAGTCTACCCAATGGATAAAGCAGTTGAAGCGCACCATCAGATTGAAACTGGCCACACGCGAGGCAAAGTGTTGCTTGATATGCAATGCTAGAGGCGTTTAATTCCGCATTTCAGTCGATAGCGCTGTGGTTTTCTGATTCCGCCTTGTGGGTATTGTCACTCACGGGCTTTTTGAGTGCCACCTTACTTCCTGGTGGTTCTGAAGCTGGCTTGGTGGCGACGCTGAGCCTCAATCAATACTCGGTTTTTACCGTTATTCTTGTTGCCACTTTGGGGAACACCCTAGGTGGTTTGACCAACTACTGGCTTGGCTGGTGGTTACCCAATCGAACTCATAACGAAAATCAAGGTCATAGAGCTAAGCAGTGGCTTAGTAAATATGGCTACTGGTCTCTTTTTTTCAGTTGGTTGCCTATTATCGGTGACCCTTTATGTTTGGCCGCAGGTTGGCTTCGTATGCGATTCTGGCCGTGTTTATGGCTTATCCTTGTGGGGAAAGCCTTCCGATACAGCTTACTTGCTGCCATATATTTTGGTTTTTTCTAAGGATATGTCATGAGAAAAATCTGGCTTGGTGCGTTTTCTCTCGTCGCCCTCTACGGTTGTTCTAGTAACGACCTTTCGAATGTTTCCCTTTTCTCTGCGCTGCCTGATGGCGTGACGTTAGTTGAAGAAGTCAACGCGCAGCCGGGTAAGGCGATGATCCCTTACTCGAAATATCAGTTAGATAACGGTTTGACCGTGATACTTTCTCCTGACGATTCCGATCCTTTGGTGCACGTCGATGTGACTTATCACGTCGGGTCTGCGCGAGAAGAAATCGGCAAGTCAGGCTTTGCCCACTTCTTTGAACATATGATGTTCCAAGGCAGTGAACACGTGGGTGACCAAGAGCACTTTAAGTTGATCACCGAAGCAGGTGGGTCTCTCAACGGTACGACCAACCGAGATCGCACCAATTACTTTGAAACCGTGCCTTCGAATCAGCTCGAAAAAATGCTTTGGCTTGAGTCTGACCGCATGGGGTTTTTACTGGATGCAGTATCGCAGCGTAAATTTGAAATTCAGCGCGATACGGTGAAAAACGAACGAGCTCAAAACTACGATAACCGTCCGTATGGTCTGATGTGGGAGAAAATGAGCGAAGCGATGTACCCAGAGGGTCATCCTTATTCATGGCAAACCATCGGCTACGTAGAAGACTTGGACCGCGTCAACGTCAACGACCTGAAAGCGTTCTTCCTCCGTTGGTATGGACCAAATAATGCGGTGCTTACGATTGGTGGTGATATCGATGTTGAGCAGACGCTCGAATGGGTCAGCAAATACTTCGGTTCGATTCCAGCTGGGCCGAAAGTCGAGAAAGCGCCTAAACAGCCTGCGACATTAAACGAAGACCGTTACATCACACTCGAAGACCGAATACAGCAACCGATGGTTTTGGTCGGCTGGCCAACCACCTACCGCGGTGATGACACCCAAGCGTCATTCAACGCGCTGGCGAATGTGCTAGGCGGTGGCGCGAATGGTCTGCTTTACCAAAAATTGGTGAAAACGCAAAAAGCAGTGGATGCTGGCGTCTTCCATGATTGTGCTGAACTCGCGTGTAACTTCTATGTTTATGCGATGGCGCCTTCGGGTGAGCAAGGCAAGTTGAAGCCGCTCTACCAAGAAATGATGCAAGTGCTGAATGACTTTGAAAAACAAGGCGTTCAACAAGAGCGTTTGGATCAAATCACTGGCATGTCAGAAGCCAATGCTGTATTTGCGCTGCAAAGTGTCAAAGGTAAAGTTTCACAACTGGCGTCTAACCAGACGTTTTATGGTCATCCTGACCGATTGCAAACACAGCTAGAGCAGATTAAGGCGGTAACCCCTGAGTCTGTCATGCAGGTTTATAAAGATTTCATTAATGGTCATCACAAAGTGACATTAAGCGTAGTTCCGCAAGGTAAGACGGACTTTGCCGTCGCACCAGCGACCTTTACCACGCCACCACGGACGTTACCTGAATACGTAGAAACCAGCGAAGAAGATCTCCAATACCGGATTGCAGAAGATGACTTTGACCGTTCAGTGATGCCGCAGGTCGCTCAGGCCGTCAAAGCAGAAATGCCGCCGTTGTACCGACGTTACTTTGATAACGGCGCGGAACTACTGGGTGCAGTAAGTTCTGAAACGCCAACAGTACAAATCAGCATTCGCTTGCCTGCGGGTGAGCGTTATGTGGCGAAAGGCAAAGAAGGCCTAGCGAACATGACGGCAATGCTGATGCAAGAAGGTACGTTGAAGTCGAGCGTTGAACAGTTGCAAGGCGAGTTGGATAAGCTAGGCAGTACGGTATCGATTGACGCGGGTAACTACACGACCAGCATATCGATTTCTAGTCTAGACAAATACCTGCCTGAAACCCTAGCGATTGTGGAAGAGATTCTGTTTGAACCAGCATTTAAACAGCAAGACTTTGACCGAATCCAAAAGCAAATGCTGGAAGGTGTAGTGTACCAACACCAAAAACCGAGTTGGTTAGCCTCGCAAGCGACTCGTAGCGTGTTGTTTGCGGGTTCGATTTACCAACGTTCCAATGATGGCACGGAAAAGTCGATCAGCGGTTTGACGTTGGCTGACGTGAAATCTTTCTATAAGAAACACTACACGCCGCAAGGGGCACAAATTGTCGTCGTCGGTGATGTCTCTACTCGTCAGATCAAAAGTGAATTAGCGTTTATCGAAAACTGGAAAGGGAAAGAAGCACCGTTGTTGCGCCCCCAAGTTGTGACGCCACTGAAGGATCAAAAAATCTACTTAGTCGACAAGCCGGGAGCGCCACAAAGTATCGTTCGCTTTGTGCGTCAAGGATTGCCGTTTGATGCGACAGGCGAAACGTATCTGACTCAGTTAGCCAACTTTAACCTAGCCGGAAACTTTAACAGCCGGATTAACCTTAATCTACGTGAAGACAAAGGTTACACCTATGGTGCAAGTGGTTACTTAGCCGCAAACCGCGAAGTAGGGGCAATTGTGTTTTCAGCACAGGTGCGTGCAGATTCGACGATTGCTTCAATCAAAGAGATCGAAAAAGAGCTGCAACAATATAGCCAAAGTGGCATGACTGACGATGAAATGAAATTTTTACGCTTGGCGGTCGGTCAACAAGATGCTCTGAAGTATGAAACGCCTTCACAGAAAAGTATGTTGCTTAGTAGTATTCTGTCCTACAGCTTGGACGAAGACTACCTTAAGCAACGTAATGACATTGTTGAGACGGTGAGTAAATCGACCCTAGACGAGCTTGCTCAGAAGTGGTTTACGCCGGAAGATTACCAAATCATCGTTGTTGGTGATGCGAAAAGTCTAAAACCTCAGTTAGAAAGTTTGCAGATCCCCGTAGAAGAGCTTGAAATCATCCGTTAGAGTACACATAACATAAAGCTACGAGAAAGAGTGATGCGAATCACTCTTTATTCATCAATTTAGCCGAGTTCGGCGTTAGCCGGACCAATTGACATAAGCGAACCACCATTTTGACTGATTTTGCTGCGCGACTAGAGCGAGTTGCACAAAACCCAGAAGTATTTACCTCCTTTGGTCGTGGTGTAGAGCGCGAAACTCTGCGCTACGAACTGGACGGAAATCTCGCTACCACCCCCCACCCAACCGAGCTGGGTTCAGCTTATGCGAACAGCTGGATAACGACCGACTTTTCTGAATCACTGCTCGAGTTTATTACTCCTGTCTCTAAAGACATCGGTACTCTCAAAGCGCAGTTGGAAGATATTCATCACTTTACTCAAACCAAATTGGGTGACGAGAAAATGTGGCCGCTTTCGATGCCGTGTTACGTTGGTAGTGAAGACGACATTAATTTGGCTCAATACGGTACGTCCAACTCGGGCAAAATGAAGACGCTATACCGCGAAGGTCTGAAACGCCGTTATGGCAGTTTGATGCAAATTATCTCTGGTGTTCACTTTAACTTCTCGTTCCCAGAGACGTTTTGGGATCAGTTGTTTGGACAGCAATCAGAGCAGGAGCGTCAAACGGCGAAGTCAGAAGAGTACTTTGGTTTGATCCGAAATTACTACCGCTTCGGTTGGTTGATCCCCTATTTCTTTGGTGCGTCGCCAGCGCTGTGTTCGTCGTTTATTCAAGGTCGTGATACCAAACTGCCGTTTGAGAGCATCGGTGGCACGTTATACCTGCCTTACGCGACGTCTCTTCGTTTGAGTGACTTGGGTTACACCAACAGTGCACAAAGCGCGCTGAAGATCGGATTCAACAGCCTAGATGAGTACCTAACAGGCTTGAATACTGCGATTCGCACCCCATCGGAAGAGTTTGCTGAGATCGGTGTTAAAGTCGATGGCGAATATCGCCAACTAAACAGTAACGTACTGCAAATTGAGAATGAGTTGTACGCGCCGATTCGCCCGAAACGCGTGGCGAAATCTGGCGAGAAACCGTCTGAAGCCTTGGCTCGTGGCGGTGTTGAGTACATTGAAGTACGCTCTCTGGACGTCAACCCTTACAGCGCTGTTGGTATCAACGAAGATCAAGTGCGCTTCTTAGATCTGTTCTTGGCGTGGGCGGCATTAAGCGATTCAGAGCCGATGGATTTCTGCGAGCAATCGTGCTGGCGTGATAACTGGAACAAAGTGATCGTAGAAGGGCGCAAGCCAGGCCTTGAGCTACAAATCGGTTGTAAAGGTGAAGTCCTGACGCTGCAAGCGTGGGCGAAGCGCGTTTTTGTCGAGCTAGTACAAATTGCCGAGCAGATGGATCAAGCAAACGGTAACGAAGAATACCAAAAAGTATGCTTTAAACTGCTGTCTTGGATTGATAACCCTGAGCTGACGATTTCAGGCCAACTACTCGAAGACACCAAACGATTAGGTGGATTGGGTAAAGTGGGCTGCGAGTTCGGCAAGCAATACCGTGAACAGCACCTCACTCACCAGTATCGCACTTACAGTGAAGCGGAAATGGAAGCGGAAGTGGTTCGCTCAAGAGAAGCTCAAGCAGCGGTAGAAGCCGCAGATACATTGAGCTTTGATGAGTTCCTTGACGACTACTTTGCTTACTTAAAAGCGTAAGGTCTCGTTGTGCGAGCCTTAGCTGTCATTCTCGCGACCATCATATTAGGCGGCTGTGCGACGTCGCCGCCTAATAATCAAAGTAACCTGTGTGAGATCTTTCGTGAAAAGCCCGACTGGTATGGTGATGCGAAAGAGATGCAAGAAGACTGGGGTACGCCGATTCAAGTAGCGATGGCATTTGTAAAACAAGAAAGTGCCTTTCGCCATGATGCGCGCCCGCCCAAAGATTATGTGTTGGGATTTATTCCATGGGGACGAGTGAGCAGTGCGTATGGCTATGCACAAGCGCAAGACCCTGCGTGGGAAGATTTCCAAACCGCCACAGACCACGGTGGCTCGCGTAGCGATTTTGCTGATTCGCTCGCCTTTATTGGTTGGTATACTAGCGAAACGCAAAAGCAATTAGGCGTCTCTAAGTGGGACCCTTACAATCAGTATTTAGCCTATCATGAGGGAAGAGGCGGCTTTAAACGCAAAAGCTACCAATCCAAACCTTCATTGATCAGGGTTGCTCGAAAGGTCGAGCAGCAAGCAAAGGACTATGGTTGGCAACTGAAACAGTGCCGACAAGAACTGGAAGATAACCAAAGCTGGTGGTTTTAAACCAGCTGGATAGGAGAGGGATAATGCCGTTATTAGATAGCTTTACTGTTGACCACACTCGTATGCATGCGCCTGCGGTACGTGTGGCAAAAACCATGACCACCCCAAAAGGGGATACCATTACTGTGTTTGATTTGCGTTTTACCGCGCCAAACAAAGACATTCTTTCAGAGAAAGGTATCCACACCTTGGAGCACTTGTACGCAGGCTTTATGCGTAATCACCTTAACGGTGAGAGTGTTGAGATTATTGATATCTCACCAATGGGTTGTCGTACGGGTTTTTACATGAGCTTGATCGGTACGCCAACGGAACAGCAAGTGGCGGACGCTTGGCTTGCAGCGATGCAAGACGTACTGAAAGTGGAAAGCCAAAACAAGATTCCAGAGCTGAATGAATATCAGTGTGGCACAGCAGCAATGCATTCATTGGATGAAGCAAAGCAAATTGCACAAACCATCATTGCCGCTGGAATCAGCGTCAACAAGAATGATGAGCTGGCACTACCAGAAGAGATGCTGAAAGAACTGCGAATCGACTAAGCAAAATCAATTCATTAAAAAAGGAAGGCGATGCCTTCCTTTTTCTTTATCTCACTTTTGGTAACACGACCACTTGTGTTTTCGCCCAAATATCATGAAAGCCACGCTTCTTCGGGTCAAATGGTACTGTCAGGTTAGCTAAGCCAAATCCTGAAGTCGCCAAACGAATCAAGGCTTGGGTAGCAGAGATTGGCGAGCCGTCTGCGTTTCTGACTTGGATCTTCCACGCTCGCATACCCAGCGTTTGTCCTGCTCGCGTCCAGAAAAATACAAAGAAATAAATCCATACCACGGCTAGGTACAGCGTATACACAGGGCTCCAAAACGGATGATTAGTGAGTAAGTCACTGACGTCTGCATAAGGAGCAACGCTAAATACGCCCATGGCCAATAGCGCGTGCAGGACGGCAATAACAACGCCGGCAGCCATCATTTCAATCGCGATCACGATAAGGCAATCGTAAAAAAGAGCACCCAAGCGGCGCATCAAACCTGCTGGTGGCAGAGAGTCGGTCGTAGACATAGTGGTTCGTTACCCAAATTTAAGTAGGCGTCAGGATAAAGCTTCGCTTTGGCCGTGAAAAGAGACCACGCGCACAGCTTGTTAACTTGAGGGCATTTTAACAGCAAAGCCGCGGCTTTTCAGGCTTTTGCTCAAGCTGGTATCTATCCTTTCTGGCTTTTATCGGCAACTTGGTGCGCTAGTTGAGACAACTGAGACTTTTCGTCTTCCGTATAGTGCTGGGTGAGAGCGAGCTCCAGTGCTTTCCCTGAAAGTTTTAACGCGGGCGTAGCGAATAACTTTGGATGCATACTGGCTAGCGCGAACAAGGCTTTCTGCAAACGAATCTGGACTTGTAGTTGCCCGGCGCCATCGTGCGCGATCGGCAGAAAAACGTCGTCAAACAAATCCTGACAGTTGAGCGCCGGAACAAATAAGCCCGGAAATTGTGTTTTCTTAGGTGGCTCTGCCAGTAACTCTCCCCACAGCGACAACGCCCGCACCGAACGACCAATTACATCAATAGCAGTGCCATTGTCGTTGACTGCTGGAGAGAGCGCACGTGAGGCAATTTCTGCCATCACAACTAGGCCAAAGCGTGGGTCTTGATCGTACGAACGCTCTGGACGAATGGTAAACGCGTTGGTCAGTTCATTTTCGTCAGGCAACTCGCCACATACCCAGGCGAGAGGCTGCCCTAAGTAGACAAAGCTTCCCGGCTGGCGAGCAAGGTATATCGAGCACTGGTTGTCCTGAGCGAGCTTATTCAAATGGTGCATGTCGACATGCTGTAAGTAACCAATCTCAGGGCTATTAATCGGTTTACTATCTCTTGGTTTACTCTCAGGGTGACTCCAAGGATGCGCGCCCAACCAAGGAGATTCTCCGCGCTTTTGAATTGCATCTAGTAGAGCCTGCTCAACATTGGCCGTGGTTTCACTGACCCGCCCGAGAACCGACAAATGCTGAATCCAGCGTAACAAGGTCAACACGATCATTACCACCACCACCATGGTGACAAGGAAGAGGTAAATCCGTCCTTGCTCGTGGTAAGCGCCGATGCCGAGCGCAATAATACCAACCAGGCTAAATAAGAAAGAACCAATAAAAGTCGCGAGTACATTTTGCGTAGTGCTGTCTTCCATTAATAACTTGGTAGCTCTGGGGGTTACCCCTGCGCTGGCCGCACTGTAAGCGGACACCATAATGTTCAGAGAGAAGGTTGTGACCGCGAGCATCGTTGTGGCAAGGATATTAAGAATGTTATCGAGTAGCTCAATGCTGACGTTGAAGGAAGCGGGCAGGGTAATCACTTGGTTGAGTGCAATCGATAACAGCGCAGTAACGACCGCAAGCAAAGCAAACAAGGAAGTTCGAAACCAGAGTTTGCGCGTCATTTGAGAAAGTAGCCACTGCCATTTAGACCCCGTCATATGTGTTCTCCTATCGTTAACCAAGTCAGCTAAGTTGATGCCGGGAAGTATGGTTATCATTGTTTAAGCATAGATGAAATGCTTTGTTCAACAATGAGATATAGAAGAAAGAGTCAGGTTATCTGCTTTGGCTTGATGAGCGTCACGTTGAAACAAAAACGGCTTTGATACTGATTAAGTATCAAAGCCGCTGATTGAACTGAGCTTAAATCTTATTGAAACGGGTAGTAGAACTCGCTTTTCTCACTTAAGTCTTCAATGCTCGACTGGGTGTAGTCGTTGTAATTTGCTTTGATGACCACTTTTCCGCTGAATTTATCTTTGATCATTAGCTCTTTACCGCTGCCGACTTTGATGCCGTTAATCGAGTATGAGGCATCGACGTTAGAAGTTAGTTTGAGATTGATAGAGTCTATGCCTAATTGGTTGTTGATCTCTTTGATGTGGTCAGCAGAGAAAGGAATCACATAATCCACTTTGATGTTGTAGCTTAGGATACCTTCAAGGTTTAGGCTGGCATCCTGAACTTTGGTGTCTTGCACTCGAAAACCATTGCTCACCGCACGCATGTGGTCTTCAACAAGTAGGTCTTGTTTACGTTTTAAACACGCCGCTGGCGCTTCGACACTTTTACACTTCGTGGAGCCAGTAAAGTTTACCGTTTTTACTTCGATGGCTTCTTTTTTCAGACGCGCGATGATTGAATCACGTAGGGTATCCAGCTCTTCTTCTCTCGCACTGTCTTCCGCTACCTTTCTCGCTTCAGTTGTCTGAATCTTGTTTTGCAATTCAACATACTTGTTACGCTCTTCGACCAGTTTAGCAAGGTCGGCGTTGTAGCTGTTGATGCTTTCAGAAAGGCGATTGAGTGAGTTGTTATTGATTTCTGAGTTCTCGCCCATGGTCTTTTTTACCGACTCGGCGATGATCTGAAAATTGTTTAACGTGGCATCAAGCGAGTTTGAGACACTCTCAATGTTGTAGTGAGAAACATCTGCTTCATCGTACAACTGCTTAAGCTCAATTTCGGAGTTATAAACTTGGTATTTATTATCGATGTTCTTTTTGGCAAGCAATTCGGCGTCCAATAGTTCAACCGCACTGAATGCGTTAAAAGAAAGACCACCTAGCACGACACAACACCAGTTTTTAATTTTCATGACTAATCAATATTTAAAGTGCGGACAATTCATTCAATAGTACTGGTTTGTCATAGAGTAAGGCAAGGGATCTTGTTCACGTTTAAATTTTATTTAATCCGCGCTAGGCAATGCTGTGCATGACTTTCAGCCACAGATGGTCAGTTTTATTCTGCTGCAACTTTTGTCTTAAGCGGATTTATTCAGCGTCGATTAGATAAGCCAGTAGAACCTATTGAGAAGAGTGATTGTGTCGGATGGTTTGTTTCGTTACTCGGATGACGACACCAATGTTGACACAATTCAGGCTCCACTAAGGAACATTGGCACTGATTGCTAGGCGTAAATTGCTTTTATAGCTGCTTTGTGGCGAATTTATCAGCAAACAATATGTATTTCAGACTTTTGCACTTGCGTGAAGCGAACGGTTACGTATAATGCCAAACATCAAAGGACGTTAGTCCAAGATGCCGGTGTGGTGAAATTGGTATACACGACGGATTCAAAATCCGTTGCCTTCGGGCGTGGCGGTTCAAGTCCGCCCACCGGTACCATATTTAAACGATAAAGCCTCGACGAAAGTCGGGGCTTTTTCGTATCTGCGCTTATCACACTATTACCCCACATGCCTTCATGTCACCCAGATTGCTGTCATTAAGGCAACGTTAGAACCTCGTCGTTTCATTCAGTGCTTTGGTCTAAAATTTATCCCTATTAAAGATTTTTAAAGTCAACGAACTCAAGACGCTTAAAGCTATCCGGTATTAAAGAGTAACGAGGAAGAACGCTCACTAAATGAAGCGTAATATAATGGGTGTGAGGTTGCATAATTATTGAAAGGTGGGCTAATTAATCATCTAGAGTACGGTACACTTTTGGAGGAAAACCATATGCGTCTTTGAACTTTTTGCAGAAATACGAGGTGCTGTTGAACCCGCATTTGTCCGATATGGAAGAAATAGACAAATAGCTATGTTTTAGTAGATGTGCAGCTTTGGCCATCCTTGCAGTAGTAAGGAGTTGTGAAAGAGAAGTATTTTCTTCCTTTAGCCTTCTATATAAAGTTGTTTTAGATAAATAAAGAATACAACATATATCTTCAAGCTCCCAACGCCTACATAAGTCTTTTCGAATAACACTATAGACTTTTCCAGAGTAAGAGCAATCAGATATCCGACTTTCGTTAGATAGAGACTGGCAAATTTTCTCATGCAGAGCATCTATTAAAACTGACTTTGAAAATAAATTTGAACTTTCAACTTCGGTTAATGCAGAGATGCTCTCAAAGTTTATTTTTAAGAATATGTCTCGTCGTACTCTTTGAATCCTGTAAACTCTTATATAAAAATTACATCCATTCATAGGTACAATTGCGCAGTTAACTAAGCTGTTTTTAGGAATAAGAATACATCCATTATTAGGAACTTTTATTACATTTCCGATATAAGAGATATACCCTACAGCGCCTTGAATTGAGACTATATGATAACGCTTTGAAAAAAATCTAACTTTAAAATTGCTGTTATTTATTGTTATTTTTCTAGTAAGTAACATTTTTATCTTTTTGCAGCTTAAGTGTTTGCCCTTTGAATGAGTCTAATGTATCGGGATAGGCGTAATAATACCCCTGGCCTAATATATTTTCTCCTTTAACTACGTTGTGCTGGAACGAGCTCTCGATCCCTTCAAAAACCAACCCATCTTTGCAGTATGGTTGCAGCACATAGTATATAGAGTCTGCCAAAAAGCTGACGTCTGAGTTATGATGTAGAACGCTTTTATCAATTTTGATTCTATCCCAAGCAATTAAACCAAAGGTGAGATTGGCACTATTGTATTCGTGGTAATAATCGTCTAACCAGAACTTTATTCCAGATCTCTGTAGCTTAGCTATATTTTGAAGTAGAGTGTTACATCTAGCATCATGGTTTACGTCATTTATTTCTAAAATAAAATTCTTGTTATTAAAACTCAGTAACTTAGATATAAATTTCTCATCAAGCAGAGTTGATATCGTCAAGTTAATAGAGAAATCTTTCTCTATTCCGTGTCTTTGAAAGTAATAGATCTGATGAATTGAGACTAATTTAATAAATTCATCATCAATTTCATTAAAGAAGTCTTCACTATTTAACTGTTCGCCCGAGTGCTTGCTTACTCGCGATAGAACTTCAAAATATCTAATTTCTGAACTTTCAGTATCAATGATTGGTTGTACTAGAAAATCTAATTCTGCATAAGTAGAGCCTTTTTTTATTATTATGCCACTTTTTATATTTTCAACTGAAAACATGATGAGCTCCATTATCATTAGATGTTATCAGAATAACCAATACTAAACCTCAAAGAGGTACACATCCATAAAACACAACAAAATTACAATAAATTGGATAGTTTTTTATACACACAACAAAAGTGTCAATATTCTGTATTTGTTAATACTCCAATAGCTCTCCTGCAGCCCTGATCTGACTCCGTTGCGTGGATATTATATTCATTTCATATTCTGTAACTGGTTCTTGTTTGATTTTGATTTCGCAATGGTTTGTTACAAATTTTGCGCAGAATATCACGAATATAACCCTTTAAAACAAAGGGGATTGCGTTAAATGTGATTTACATCTCTTTAATTAGTCCTTATGTGTCACTGGTGTCATAAGTAATAACTGTATGAAAATTGGGACTCTTTGGTGCACTTTGTTGGAAGAAGTTCTGATTTTATGACGTTAAAGACACTGTGTAGCCAGTTATGCGAATTGACTTAAATCAAAGGTTGGTTCGATGTGTTTTTTTATAGCTTTGTAACTAAAAAGTTAATCAAATCGTTGTGGGTCAATGAAATCAAGGTGTGCAAAAAACATTCAGTTTTAACATCGATTTTTGCCATAGAAGTAATCGATTTTTTGCGTTTTATCGATAAAAACGACTGTTATAGCGTTGCCTGCAGAGTGTACCAACCAAGAAGTACACCAAGTAGTGAGGATTCGATCCTACTTACAAAGGAAATTGTTATGAAAACTCTAATAGCAGTGAGCATTTTGTCAGCCCTTTCATTTGTCGCCCACGCTGAAAGACAAAATGGTGAGCCAATTCAGGTGATCGAACCTGTGGTTGGTTTGGATGCGGTAAAAGTCGAACTCGGCAAAACCTTATGGTTTGAACCGCGTTTGTCGGCGTCCAACACCATTTCGTGTAACTCTTGTCACAACCTAGCGAAAGGTGGGGTGGATAACTTGCCAAGTTCGATTGGCCATAAATGGTCGATTGGCCCGATCAACTCTCCGACGGTGTTTAACTCTGACTTGAATTTTGTCCAGTTCTGGAACGGTCGTGCAAAAGACTTACAAGAGCAGGCAGCAGGTCCGATTGAGAATCCGTTGGAAATGGCATTCAGTCATGAACTGGCGATCGATACGCTTCAGTCAATTCCACAATATCGTGATTGGTTTAAGCAAGCTTACGGCAGTGACGCCATTACCATCGACAATGTTACCGACGCTATCGCGACATTCGAGCTAACGTTGAGAACGCCAAACGCGCCATTTGACCTATGGTTGAAAGGGGATGACAGCGCGTTAACCGCAGTTCAGGTAGAAGGGTATGAGTTGTTCAAAGCCAAAGGTTGTACCGCGTGTCACAGTGGACCGTTAGCTGGTGGGCAGTCTTACCAGAAAATGGGCCTAGTGAAGCCGTTTGCGACCGACAACCCAGATGTAGGTCGTAAGGCGATTACTGGTAACGAGTTCGATAAGTTTGTGTTTAAGGTTCCAACGTTGCGTAATATCGAACTGACTTATCCGTATTTCCACGATGGCTCAGTTTGGGATTTACAGGAAGCGGTAGAGATGATGGCCGATTTACAACTAGGTCAGAAATTAACTAAAGATGAGTCGGTAAAAATCACAGAGTTTTTGCGCTCTTTGACCGGTGAACAACCACGCGTTGTATTGCCAAACTTACCGCCGTCAACCAATGAAACTACACGTCCTAATATCTAATCAGCGGTAGATACTGGTTTATTGGTCTAGTCTAGGCAGTAGTGACAGTTGTTCACTACTGCCTATTTTATTGTGGTGTTGTGGCACGGCGCTAAGACTTAGTTGAGAAAACTCGCGTACCATAGCCGCCTTGTAATGGAAGCATAGAGTTGGGGAAAGTTCATACCGTTCCTAGCCATAAAATGCAAAAAAGAGGGGTATAAGATGATAGTGATTACTGGCGCAAGTAGCGGCTTGGGCGCTGAACTCGCGAAACGCTATGACGCGCAGGGAAAATCGACTTACCTTACTGGACGAAGTGATAAGAAGCTCTCCGCGGTTGTTGGCAGTTTAAAGCACAGCACAGGTCATATGACGTGTGATTTAGCCTCCCATGACGCCGTCGCTCGTTTATTTGATGGGTTAGCGGATGTGCCAGAGGCCATCGTCCATTGTGCTGGCAGTGGTTACTTTGGTCTATTGGAAGACCAAGATCCACAAGAAGTGGCCAAGCTTATCCAGAACAACTTAAGCTCTGCAATTAATGTCGTGCAACACGCGGTTAAGCGGTACAAAGACCAGCCTGTTCATCTTGTCATGATCATGTCGACCGCGGCTCAACAACCCAAGGCGCAAGAGTCAACCTATTGCGCGGTCAAATGGGCTGTCAAAGGGTTGATCGAATCTGTTCGTTTGGAGCTAAAAGGTCATGCGATGAAAATCGTCGCGGTCTATCCGGGTGGTATGGACACTGAGTTTTGGCCGAGTAGTGGTAAGCCACTTAATACCAGCGGGTTTATGAGCGCTAAAGATGCCGCTACTATGATTGATAACGCACTGAGTAGTATCGGAAATGGCTATATTTCGGATATCACGGTGAACCGACTATAACGCTAATTGTTGCCCTTAATTTTTATCGGCCTCGGATACGATTTTCTGAGGCCTATCGCCTATCTATGTCACCGCTTTCTATGATTTTCTTTTAAATTCAAGTCCATCCAAGGTTGTAGCAAAGATTGAGACAAACACAGCGTCTTGTTCAACGTTATCTCACATCTTGGAAGTGTTCAATCTCATCGCTGATACTAAAGTATTAATTCTGTAGATAAGGATTTGCGCCGCTCTGCATGGCATACACTTAAGCCAAATACTGATGATTTTGCATCGAGGATAATAATGAACAGCCGCACTCTCATTATCCTAGCAGAGCAAAGTTTAAACAGTAGCTTAGTGCAGCAGCAGTTGGCTTCTATAGAGGATTTGACCGTCCAAGTCTGTAATCCTGATGAACTTACAAAGCTCAGTTGGGACCTAGTGGTCGACTTGGTGATCGTCGACTACCAATATCTTGAAGATTTAACCAGTGCAAACGCTCTGCCCAATTTTGATGTCCTTGGGTTGAGTGTTCTATTGCACAACGTTCCTAGTGAGGGTTTCAATGAAAACCTGATGAGTAGTCGAACCTTGAAAGGTTTGTTGTTTCAAAATGCGTCCGTCGAACACCTCACTGACAGTGTCAAACACATCTTGAATGGCGGGTTGTGGCTGCCGCGAGGCTTCATGGAAAAGATGCTTCATTGTTATCGAGAGTTGGGCGTTTATAAGAGTGTTCGTTATAACCTGCTAACCAGTCGCGAGCGACAGATTCTCGATCTGTTGGCGCAAGGGCGTTCGAACAAAGAAATTGCAGACCAACTATTTCTCGCTGAATGCACTATCAAAACTCATATATACAAACTGTATAAAAAGCTCGATGTTCATTGCCGTAAAGAGGCAATCACGCTAACAAAAAGCGGTTTCAATGATGTTAGCTAGTTCTGTTTATTGGTTAGCTGTACTGCGAAGTAGCGGCTAAGTGTTTAAATATTCTAGGTGATTGTATTGGTGCGATCGTACCACAAGCGTTTGGGTGTCCTGTAAGTCGTTGATGTAGTTTTAATGATTTAGTTCGTAAGGAAATGATGCGTCCCTGTCGCCTTGATACTAACAACTGTAAGAGGCTACCTATGTTAAGGAAAACCACCTTATGTTCACTCGTCACTCTATGTGTATCTGCGAATGCGATTGCAGAAGAGGAGTCCGAAGCAAGACGTGCGCAAACCGTGAATGATGTGATCGTTCGATCCGGGGTGTTAACACCCAAAGGGCAACTGACTTTTGATGCTTCATTTAGCTACACACAAAACTCTTCCAACAAGGTTTCCGTTGTCGGTTATACCATTTTGCCTGCCTTGCTGGTGGGGCGAATTGAAGTTTCAGACTCAGACAGAACCACGTTAACCACCAGTTTGTCTGCGAGGTACGGGATCAGAGACGATACTGAGATTGAACTTCGTGTGCCTTATGTTTATCGAGATGATGATATTAGCTCTAGGCCAATTCAGGACGGTGCGGAAGCAGAAACCGACGACAATAGTATCGACGGTGGCGGCTTAGGGGATATTGAGTTTGCTATTCGACACCAATTCAACTTTGAAACCACGCCGTATTGGGTGGGGAGTTTGACCGTGAAATCCACTACTGGTGATTCACCTTATGAAGTCGACACTGACCCAAATACCGGTGCGTTCAAGGATGTGCCGACAGGCTCGGGTTTTTGGAGTGTCGAACCGGGCATTTCTATGTTGTACCCAACCGACCCTGCAGTGTTGTTCGCCAATGTTAGCTACATCTATAACATTGAAGATGACGTCAATGTGGATGGTACAAGCGTCGATATCGATCTAGGGGATACCATCTCTCTTGGTGCGGGGATTGGTTTTGCTCTTAACCCTGACTTATCGCTCTCTTTTGGTCTAAACCACAAAACAATCCTAAAAAGTAAAGTGAACGGTAGTACGACTGAGAACTCAAAAGTACTCCAGCTAGATACGATTAACTTTGGTGCAAGTTATATGTACAGCCCAAACAACTCATTTAGCGTTAGCGCACAAGCAGGACTAACAGAGGATAGTCCTGATTTTCAACTTACATTTAGAATGCCGTTTAGCTTGTAGAGGTGAGCGGGTGAAAATTAGTAGAAGCTTGAAAGGATGGAGTCTTCGAGCTTCTGATTCACTTTTATCTGCTGAATAATATTGCTGACTTGAGCGTCAATACTGACCACGGTGCTCAAACCAATCGTACTATTATCCATGGTGTTTTGAATGATGTTGGTAATCGAATTGGAGACGAGCATCGACTGCGTAAAATCAGGCACACTGGTTTCCACATTCACGTTCGCACCACCGACAACATCACTACTGGTTACACTCTCTGGCGTATTGGTTGTACTTGCGACACTGTTTTCGACAGTATCACCGACCGCTGCATTGTTGCTACTCACCTGGTCAATGACGTTACCTTCACCGACTTGAATAACGTTGGTTACCCCTGATTGATTGAAACCAAACACTTTATCCAAATTGCCATTTTTGATGGTGAAATTGGCGATATGGTTATTAAAGATATTGGTACCATTAAACGAGGTTGTGATACTTAATCCTATATCAATAGTAAAATCATTGCTCATTCTGAAACCGCCTCGATACGATGAGAGGGCTTCGGTTTGTAAGGGAGCTAGATTACTAAACGCATCTATATTGCTCTCCTCGGTGTATGAGCTGGCTGAAACTGGAGCTGCTGCGAACACTACCAGTAGTCCACCAACTGTTGTCATATATCCCATAGCTGATCTCCTCTAGGTGAAATCAATACTCGCCAGGTTCAGGCAGCGTGGTACTGAACACCCCTAAAGATTCCCTTCTTACACCAACTTCAATTGGGGATGGTGTGTATAAAGCGAATTCGTCACTGGTGATAAAGTGTTCCTTGCCTACGTCGGCACGGTTTCTTATCAACAAAGTCACGCCTTCATAATGATGCTTAAAACGTTCATAACTCAACGTGATAGTGCCACGTGATGGATCACCAATAATGACCGAATCGGAATTGATTCCTTTGATTACTACGAAATGCATATAGCCATCAAAGTTCACTAAGGTAATACCTGGAACGCCAATCTTTTGCATCTTCTCTAACCCGATTTGAAATCCATCCGCTCGATAACCGATAGACGCCAAGTAGTTCTTCATATCAAGTAACGAGAATCCACGTTGCTCGATCAAAGCTTTGTCACCTTTTTCGAACATCTTCTCGAAGATATCTTGCTCGTTGGAGGGGGTTTCGTAGTGGTAGGTCAATAACGAAGCCAGCGCCGCGGAGCCACAACTAAAGTCATACTGTTGACGATAGACATCTCCAAACTGGATCTCTTTCAGACTTTTAACCGGCACCGAAAACTGGCCTCGAGCTGGGTAAAATTCTAAAGAATGAGCAGATGCTGATAACACCAGCACTGCCCAAATTGAGTTACGTAATATTTTCATATTCACTTAAGTGTCAGGTTAACAACCGTAGAGTTCTGTATCAGCACGTTATTACCAGTGTTCTGAATAACGCTGTTGACCCCCGCTGTATCAGCAAGCGCACCTGATGAAAGGTAGTTGTTGCCGGTCACTGCATTATTCGCTGAACTATTACTGATCACCCCATTGATGTCTGAGGATGCTGTTACATTCTCAATGTCGATGTGATATTCGCCGCCTCTGGAACTGTCCAGAATTGCTTCGGACAGTTCCAGATCTGCAGTTACAATATCATCGGCATTAGCGGATAGCGCAGCCATCGCACCTAAAGTGATTAGTGCAATACGCATTGCTTTCTCCCTCTAATGGTTTAGTTTTGTGCGTTAATTGCGACACTTTGTTGAGTCAGAGCATTACCGCCAACGTTTTGTGCAACTGACGTAATACCAGATGCACCACCAAAGCCGCTTAGTGAGTTGCTATTATGTACTTTTACAGAACCACAACAGCCGCTGTTACCGTGGCGACCATGGCTTTTCGAACCACCTGAGCTGTACATCACAGAAACGTTAGATAGCTCGCCTTGTAGAGCACTGGTTGCCACCATAGTGTCCATGTCTAGATCAAATGACACGTCTGTATCAATGTCAGTTTGGGTGTAGTCCATATCCCAATCTTGATCGTTTGACCAATCTTGATCGTTTGAGTAGGTATTGCCGTCATCACCGTCGTTAGACTTGGTGTAAGTGTGGTTGAAGCTGTCATCTGCACTGTATGTGTTCGATGTTAGCGTATTGTTGTCATCACCACTGTTCGAATTTGAGTAGGTTTTGTTGAAGCTGTCATCCGTGTTGAAGCTGTCAGCAACATCCAAAGAAGGGCCGCCGCCATGGCCCCCATTAGCAAGTACGCCACCAGAAACAAATAATGAGCAGATGATTAGTGCAATTGAAGTTTGTTTAAGTTGCATGATCTTATCTCCATGTATCTCTATGTATATCCGTTGTATTAAATAGGTGTCTATTTGTGCCTTGAGTAATGCTTTTTTTCGTCAGGCAAAGTGAGTATAGGTACTCGCTGGTTTAGCAACGTCTCGTAAATAAGACGGCTGAGTTTGAGGGGGTGAACGGATAAGGAATTTGTTTTGCTATCAATTAAAAGTTTTTTTAAATCATCTGGTTATGAGTTCTGTTTTGCTCTGGTATGAGCTAAGTATGAACGTAAGGAGAGATTTAGTAGCAAGGAGTAGTATGCATCTGAATAAGGATTTCATACGCGGCTTTATGCGTATTAAATATGCTACGAGGAAATACAAACTTAGGCGCTATTTCCATTGAATTTAAGTGAATAAACGGGAATAGAATGTTCAACTCTCTACGACTTAAAACTGGATGCTTATAATGTGTGAAATTAAAATTTCTTTTTCGGTCTTATCTTTGCTTGTTAATGATGACTATCAGGGTTGAAACGAGTGGGAGCTCTTTTCAATCTATAAATAATAGAAACGGGTTTAGCAAGTTATATCGTTATTTACAAACTACCATATAAAAATTAAATGGTTACATGGATTAATTAATCTATATGTTATGCATTATAAAAATCTATTTCTCTTCAATTAACCTCAAATGATAGGTCGTCTATTTTATTTATGCTTTTAACAATTAAATAGGCGGTGATTAGCGATTTAAAGCATACATATTTTTTGATTTCGATCATGTCGCGCACAACACCCACTTATTTTTCTTCATAAAATGAGATTTTGTTCACGCACAACGCAACCGGTTGCGCTTTTTTGTTGTGCTTAAACTTGCTACAGTTTGCTTAGATTGAATATTGAACAGTGGAGTAAGATTATGAAGAAGATACTTTTATGCTGCAGTGCTGGTATGTCGACCAGTATGTTAGTGAAAAAGATGGAGCAAGCTGCTGAAAGTAAAGGAATTGAATGCAAGATCGATGCAATGTCGGTTAATGCGTTTGATGAGGCAATCAAAGAATACGATGTGTGCTTGCTTGGCCCGCAAGTGCGCTTTCAGCTTGAAGAGTTGAGCAAGACCGCTCAGGAGCACGGCAAGAGCATTGCCGCAATCTCTCCTCAAGCATATGGAATGATGAAAGGGGATGAAGTACTTCAGCAAGCGCTCGATTTAATTAACTAATTTAATTTCATTAATTTAAACCGTTTAACAGACGCCAATATATTTTGGCGTGAGGACTCTTTTGTCCAAAATTTAAGGATGGAATCTATGAAGCTTTATGATTCAATTATCGGAATCGTTGAAAAGCATATAGCACCGTTGGCGGCTAAAGTTGGTAATCAACCACATGTTCGTGCTATGAGAGACGGGTTTATTGTGGCTATGCCGTTTATTATTGTCGGTAGCTTTATTTTAATCTTTGCTTTTCCTCCCTTTTCTGAGGATACCCAAAATATATTTGGTCGTGTCTGGGTCGATTTCGCCACCAGTAACTTCGACATCATCATGATGCCATTTAACATGTCGATGGGGATCATGACGATCTTTGTCTCACTTGGTGTCGCTTACAGCTTGGCAAAAGCGTACAAGATGGACGGGATTACCAGTGCGGTATTGTCGTTGATGTCATTCTTGTTAGTCGCGGCGCCAGCTAAAGATGGCGCATTGGCGATGTCCCATATGGGCGGAACAGGTATCTTCACCGCCGTTATGTGTGCATTCTTTTCGGTAGAGCTATACCGCTTTATGAAAAAGCACAACATCACGATAAGAATGCCAGAGCAAGTACCGCCAGCGATCGCTCGTTCGTTTGAAGTTTTACTTCCTGTACTGGCGATCTTTATCACGCTGTATCCATTGAGCCTGTTCGTACAAAGCCAATATGACATGCTGATCCCAGATGCCGTAATGGCGATGTTTAAACCGCTGATCAGTGCGTCTAACTCGTTGCCTGCGATTATCGGTGCGTTGTTGTTATGTCAGTTACTTTGGTTCGCGGGTATCCACGGTGCAGCGATTGTTGTTGGTCTGCTATCGCCAATCTTCTTAACCAACATCGGTGCCAACATTGAAGCCTTTGTCGCGGGCGACCCGATTCCGAACGTATTTACACAACCGTTCTGGGATTTCTACATCTTTATCGGTGGTTCTGGTGCAACACTGGCGCTTGTGATTCTGATGTCGTTTAGTCGTTCGGCACACCTAAAAAGCATCGGCCGCATGAGTGCGGTGCCTGGGTTCTTCCAAATCAACGAACCGGTAATTTTTGGTAGCCCAATCGTAATGAACCCAATTCTATTCATTCCGTTTGTTTTTGCTCCGGTTATCAATGCCACCATTGCTTACTTTGCTGTGCATTTGGGTTTTGTCGGCATGGGTGTCGCAACGACACCTTGGACGACACCAGCCTTGATTGGTGCGTCTTGGGGTAGCGGTTGGACATTTGCCCCTGTCTTATTGGTTGGTGGACTGTTGATCCTTGACCTCTTCATCTACCTGCCATTCTTCAAGATGTTTGAAAAGCAGCTACTTGCAGATGAAGTTCCGGCTGAGAAACAAGCCGAGCAACCGAGCACTGTCGCAGGTCAAGGTGCTACTGCGTAAATCAATACTAGGGCTGCGACTCTGCGGTCCTCTATTTATAAGGGTAAAGAGATGGAACAAGAATTGGTCGTTATGGAAATCATCTGCAACGCAGGTGAAGCGCGCAGCCTATGTTACGAAGCACTGCGTTTATCGAGAGAAAAAGACTTCTCAGCTGCGGAGCAAAGACTGGCCTCCGCGAAAGAGTGTCTGAATAAAGCACACTTAATCCAAACTCAGTTGATTGAAGAAGATCAAGGCGAAGGAAAGGTGGCAATGACCTTGGTTATGGTCCACGCCCAAGACCACTTGATGACAACTATTCTCGCGCAAGAGCTGGCGACCGAGATGGTGGCGCTTCATAAGCAGATATCTCAGTAAGGGGGTAACATGTCTAAAGATTCGATTAAGTTAGCCATCATTGGTGGTGGAAGTAGCTATACGCCAGAGCTGGTAGAAGGCGTGTTAAAACGTCTGGATAAATTACCAGTCAAAACTATCCATTTTGTGGATATCGAAGCGGGGGCTGAAAAGCTAGAAATCATCCGCGGTTTATCTGAAAGAATGGTGAAGAAAGCGGGCGCTGAGATAGACATTATTGCCGATTTTGACCGCCGAGCGGCGATTAAAGACGCCGACTTTGTGATGACCCAATTTCGTGTCGGAGGGTTAAGTGCCCGAGCGAACGATGAGCGCATCCCTCTGAAATACGATGTGGTCGGTCAAGAAACTACCGGGCCGGGCGGCTTTGCAAAAGCACTTCGTACTATTCCGGTGATTCTAGATATTTGTCGCGATATCGAAGAATTGTCGCCTAACGCTTGGATGCTTAACTTTACTAACCCAGCGGGACTTGTGACGGAAGCCGTCAATAAGTACACCAAAGTAAAGAGTATCGGTTTGTGTAACGTTCCGGTCTCAATGCAAATGATGATCGCTGAAATGATGGCGTGTGAGCCAGATGAGTTGCAGTTAGAGTTCGCAGGCTTAAATCACTTGGTTTGGGTACATCGAGCCTGGTTAGCGGGTGAAGATATCACTCAGCAAGTACTGACCAAAGTTGGCGACGGTGCCAATTTCAGCATGAAGAATATCTGGGAAGAACCTTGGGACCCAAGCTTTTTGAAAGCGTTAAACGCGATCCCTTGTCCATATCATAGATACTTCTATCAAACTGATGCTATGTTAGCGGAAGAGAAACAGAGTGCACAGGAACAAGGGACTCGAGCTGAGCAAGTAATGAAAACCGAGGCGGAGTTGTTTGAGTTGTACAAGCAACCTGAATTGGATCATAAGCCTGCTCAACTAGAGGAGCGCGGAGGTGCGTATTACTCTGATGCGTCACTCAATTTGGTCGACGCGATATACAACAACAAGAATTCAATCCATGTGGTTAACGTGCTGAATAATGGTGCGATTAACTCTCTACCAGATGATGCAGTCATCGAATGTAGCGCAGTGATTGGAAGCTGGGGAGCAAAACCGTTGGCGATTGGTGAGTTGTCACCCAATATCAGTGGACTGTTACATCAGGTGAAAGCGTATGAACAATTGGCTATCGAAGCTGCGGTTCATGGCAGTTATGACAGTGCATTGATGGCCTTAGCTAACAACCCGCTAGTGCCTGACATCGGCCGAGCCAAAGCAATCTTAGACGACATTCTCCAGCAAAACAGTGAATTCTTGCCGCAATTTAAACTCACCAGTTTGTAAGGAACGATAAAACGATGAAAGTCATTTTCAACGCGGATGATTTTGGCCTGACGGAAGGGGTGAACAACGGTATTGTGCGAGCAAACCTAGAAGGGGTAGTGAAATCAACCACTATGCTGGTGGGGATGCCTGCTGAGCAACACGCAGTAGCCTTGGCGAAAGACTTACCGAGCTTAAAGGTAGGTCTTCACCTGCGGTTTACACTAGGAAAACCTCTTACGTCGTACGCCGGCTTTACCGATGAGAGCGGTCATTTCCTTGGCTACAACCAGTTCTGGGAAAAAGAGACGTTTGATGCAAAAGCGGTGTACGACGAGTGCATTGCGCAGGTCGAGCATTTTCTAAGCCTTGGACTGACATTGAGCCACATTGACAGCCATCATCATGTGCACGTGCATCCTAGTTTACTTCCCGTTGTCGAAGAGGTTGCGGTGAAATATGCGGTTCCACTGCGCGGCGTTGATATGACTGACCATCCTACACATCCTACTCGTTATAAGTTCTGTCATGAATTTTACGATCAAGGTGTGGATCTTGACCGATTGGTACAGCAGCTTGTTGATCTTAGCCAAGAATATCAGGTGGTAGAAGTGATGTGTCATCCGGCGATCGTTGATCAACCATTGCTTGATGGTAGTAGCTATGCCAATCAGCGCGAGAAAGAACTGTCGATTCTAACCGACGATAAGTTAGTGGTGCTTTTGCAGCGTCACGCAATCGAAGTCACGGATTACTCCGCTTTAAATGTGAATTAACATAACGTAAGAGTATGATAATTAAAGGCTGCCAGAACACCCCCTAACGTAAACTCAATTGTTCTGGCAGTCTTCCCTCTATTTATACGTAAAGGAATGTATGGCAAGGATTAAAGATGTTGCGGAGCTAGCGGGTGTAAACCGCTCGACGGTATCTCGTATTATCAACGGTGAAGGTAAGTTCAAAGAAGAGACTCGCCGTAAAGTTGAAGAAGCAATGAAAGCGTTGAACTATCGCCCGAGTGCGATTGCTCGTTCGTTAGCGACGTCTTCAACGAATATGGTCGGTTTGCTAGTGACTTACTATACTGGTGGCTTCTTTGGAACCATGATGGACCAAGTACAAACGGAGCTGGACCAGCACCGTAAGTTCTTGATTACTGCTCAAGGCCATCATTCATCAGATGGAGAAAAAGAAGCGGTGCAAAGGTTTAACGATTTGCGCTGCGAAGGATATGTTCTCCATAGTCGTTACTTGTCGGATCAAGAGCTGCAAGTCCTTGCTCAGTCACCCACGCCATTTGTTCTGCTCGACCGTGACGTTGAAGGCCTCGAAGATCGCTGCATTACCTTTGACCATGCTCAAGCCAGCCGCATAGCTGTCGAGCATCTATTAAGTAAAGGGCACACCAATATTGCTTGTATCTCTGGTCCTTCTTCTAGAGAGAACAGCCTTCGACGTAAACAAGGTTATCTTGATGCCATGGCAGCGGCGAAGATAGAAGTCAAAGCAGAGTGGTGTGCCGAAGGAGATTACGGTCGACAAAGTGGCTATCAGGCGGCCAAACGGCTGTTAACGTCTAACCAAGAACTGAGCGCTATCTTTTCCTGTAGTGAAGAGATGACCGTAGGTGCGATGCAATATCTTCATGAAGTCGGTATTCGCGTTCCTGAGCAGTTGTCGATAGTTAGCTTTGACAGTATTGAGAGATGCGAAGATTTATATCCAACCGTCACATCGGTTCATTTCCCTATCAGCGAAATGGCAAGAGCAGCCGCATTACTACTGACCAATATGATTGCGGGCAAGCAATGTGGCATTGAAATGCAATTTGCGCCGCGACTGATTGAACGTGATTCACTTAAAGAATTTGACAGCTAACTATCGTTTTTCCTCCACATATCAAAAAGTTGTCTATCTTTTAGATAGATGAAGGAGATAAACGATGTATAACTTAACCCCATATTTGTTCTTTGCTGGTCGTTGTGAAGAGGCTTTAGATTTCTATTCTGTTTGCTTCGGAGGTGTTGTGGTAACGAAGCAACACTTTAAAGACGCTCCTCAAGTCATAGAAGGTGCAGACCCCAATTGGGTAATGCACGCTGAGTTCGAAGCATTCGGTATGAAGCTAATGTTATCCGATGGTGTGGTGGCAAAAGAGCTGAAAGGTAACAACGTTGCATTATCATTAGTCTTGGACAGTTTAGATGAGCAGTCTAAGTTGTTTGACAAGTTATCTCTCGATGGACGTGTCATGATGCCATTAGCCGATACGTTTTGGGGGGCACGCTTTGGTAAAGTAGAGGATAAGTTCGGTGTACGTTGGATGTTGCACTGTAATATCGCCTAACGCTCAGAGCTAACAACTAAAAGACCATCTTAATTTTATCCCCCAACACTTACGATGACGTCTGGTTATGTTTCTCTATATAGAGGGAAGTGAATCAGCTATAACGCGCTTCTCTCGTTCCTAATCGAACAGATAGAGACGTTATCGTTATGCCAGTGTTACTTATCCACAGGATTTTGTGAATAAGCTAGGGGTAAGGTGAGGGTATCGTGAGCGTAAAACTCAGCCTGGATGAAACGTGTTCATTCGGGTTTTTTTAATGAAAAAAAACGCGAAATTCGCTTGCCAAGGCGAAAGAACTCCCTATAATGCGCATCCACTGACACGGCAGACGCCACAAGGCTTCAGCGGTGTTAGAGAGGTGAAAACTTCTTGAGAAAATAAATTTGAAAAAGTGTTTGACTCTTCAAATTATCTCGCTAGAATGCACCTC
>NZ_LHPI01000019.1 GCF_001274785.1 Vibrio hepatarius | reverse complement strand
CGACAGCGCTACCGTCGGCGCGTCATTCACCGCAGTTACGCCTACGTTAACTGTGATTTCGTCTGTGCCGCCTTTGCCGTCGGAGACGATCACGGTGAAAGAGTCTTCGCCGTTAAAATCTGGGTCTGGTGTGTATGTCCAAGTGCCGTCTTCGTTAACTACAACTGAGCCGTTGGTTGGAGTTTCACCTGCTGTATAGGTTAGAGAGTCGCCATCGTCGTCGGTTGCAACGATTCGGCCGTCGAGTTCTTCATCTTCTAATGTCGTTAGCGCGAGATCTTGACCGACTGGGCTTGAGTTGACTTCAACTGCTGCAGAACCTTCTCTTAGCAGTTGGTATTGTTCGAGTAGAGATAGACTTTGTGTTTCTGACAGACCTAAGTTTGCAAAGCCTTGTGTCGAGAACTCAGTGGATACGACGACTTCTGCAGAATTACGTTCAATGGTTCCAAGCTGAGTTGAGCTTGAACTCAACTGACCACCAGCGGCAGTAGCAAAATCTTCACCTAGCTGCGTTGGGTCAGCACCTTCTTCCAGTGCCGCGAAGATATCTTCAAGTTCTGCGGTTAGGTCTTGAGACTGGCCATCATCTTGGACTAGTTCAGCTTCTATAGATGCATCGTCACTTGGTTGCTGTAAGACAACTTCACCCGGTTTAGGTTGTTCACCTTCAAGCAACACTCGTACTAGACCATTTGCATCCACTACAACTTTTTGTCTACTAGCTAGATTAACTAGCGCTACATATGTACCAATACCCATAATTCTGCCTCTAACCCTTAACAACTAATTCGCAATACAGCGTGCGACAATTTTTTGGCAACTTATATATTCAGTTACCTTATAAAATAACATTATTAATAGTTACTCAAAACTGTTATTTAGCTCATCAACACCTTTAGATCTCAACTTTTTGAACTAATTATGTAAAAGTTGGTGTATAAGACAGCTCAATACCTCCAGTAATTAATAAGATAGTACTAGGTCACAATTTTTACACTCATGCATCCTGTATTATTTTGTGACCAAATGTCATAAGCACAATTTATTTAAATCCGTTAGTGTTATTATTCAAACGGTGTTATTTTATTGACACCAACAATGATAATGCCTCAGAAATGAGACGAAGAATTGCGTATTATCCACCTCATAAATATATCGCTTAGGAGAGTTTTGAGTGAATTGGAACAAGTTGAAAGCTTTAAGCTGTGCTATCACACTTAGTTTTCCAGCCTATAGTCAGACACTAGAACAAGCTGTCGCACATAGCATTACCCACAACCCAAGCATTAAAGCGTCTTACAACGAATTTAAGAGTAAAGTTTATAGCTCACAGGCTTCTTCTGGTGCTTACTTACCAAAAATTGACTTAGACGCGGGCATTGGTTACGAGAATGTCGATTTAGCTTCAGGTATAGACAATTCGTTGACCCGAAAAGAAGCGACGCTGTCTCTGACTCAGCTGATTTGGGACGGTTCTTCAACACTCAACGATATGGACCGTACTGCGGCGGAAGCTGAATCGGTACGTTTACAGTTATTGTCAGACGCCCAAGACATCGCTTTGGAAGTGTCGAAAATTTACTTGGATGTGGTGAAAGCCAGCGAAGTGCTTGCGCTGTCTGAAGCGAACCTTTCCGTTCACAAGAACATCCACCGAGATATTAAAAAGCGGGTTGAATCAGGCATCGGCTCTACCGCTGACCTTACTCAAGTTGAAGCGCGTTTAGCGAAAGCAAACGGCAACCTTCTAGCGGCTCAAAACAACCTTTATGATTCGCAAACCCAGTTTATGCGCCTTGTTGGCCAAGCGCCGCAGGACTTAGTCTTCCCTCGCGCAGATAAGAACGCGATTCCAGCCAACATTGACGATGCACTTAAACGCGCTTTCGACAATCACCCAGTGATTAAAGTCGCGCAAAGTGATGTGGATTCTGCACGTTTCCAGTACAAGCAAAGCAAAGGGACTAACCTGCCAACTTTCTCATTTGAAGCGAACCAAACTTGGCGTGAAGATTCTGGCGGTATTGAAGGTAGTAGTGACGAATTTTCGGCGATGCTTCGAATGCGATACAACCTTTACAACGGTGGTTCCGATGCTGATCGTTCAGAGAGCATGGTTTACCAGCTAAACAAAGCGAAAGATCTACGTGACCGCACGTTCCGTACGTTGGAAGAAGGTTTGCGTCTTTCCTGGAGCGCTCTCGATCTCACCTTACAACAAAAGGAGTTCTTGGCGGAGCATGTCGATGCCGCGTCATCAACGGTGATTGCATACAACAAGCAATACAAATTAGGAAAACGTACCTTACTTGACCTTTTGAACACAGAAAACGAGTTGTTTGAGGCGCGTAAAGGCTACCTAGACGCAAAATACGCTGAGCAATACGCGAAATACCGTGTACTAAACGCAACGGGCGGACTGTTAGACGCACTACGCGTAGACACACCAGAAGCTTGGAATGAGGCTGTAGAGTATTAATTATGAATAAGTTATCTTTCTCATTGTTATTAGGTGCGATTGTTGCTTGCTCTCCTTCGTTTGCCGAAGATGAATACGACTATGTTGCAACGCCAGTTCCAGAGCAGATCGCTGACCTAGAAGACCAAGATGATGACGGCGTGATAAACGCGCGTGATTTATGCCCAGACACACCATTAGGTGCAGAAGTCGACAATGACGGTTGCGGGACTTACGTCAAGTCATCTGACAAGATGAATCTGCACATTTTGTTCGCCAATGATTCTAGCCAAATTCACTCTGTATTTATGAAGCAGATCCAAGAGATGTCGCGCTTCCTAAAGGCGTACCCGTCGACATCGATTGAACTACGCGGATACGCAAGTAAAGTTGGTCGTGCTGACTACAATATGGCGCTATCAAAACGCAGAGCAGAAGCGGTTGAAAGACAGTTGCTGAATTATGGCATTGAACCAAGACGCGTAACTATTGTTGGTTATGGTGACACCAATGTCGAAGGCATTGTAGATGACGAGTCCACGCATGCCAGCAACCGAAAAGTTGTCGCTACCGTGGTCGGCTACAAAGGCCATGTTAAGGAAGAGTGGACAATCTTCACCAAAATACCAAATTTATAATGACTTAAAGGGGCGATTAAGCCCCTTTTTATTTTGCTTTGCCTTCATCAGTGCTACTCTAGTGGCGATACTAATCAAGAGACAAGTGTAATGAGTAAATTAACTTCAGACATTCAAGCAAACTTAGACCTGTTCGTTGCTGAAACGAAGAAAAACAGCCTAGTTTGGGGCCTTCGCAACGAAGAAGGATGGCTATCATGCGATTCGACTGAATTCGAAAACAGCGAAGTTATGCCTTTTTGGTCTGCTAAAGAAGATGCACAAGCTCATAACGTTGAAGAATGGGCTGATTTTGAAGTGCTAGAAATTCCGTTAGATATCTTTGTGGAAGACTGGTTACTGACTCTTTCTGAAGACGGCGTCTTAGTGGGCACAAACTGGAATGCTCAGCTTGAAGGTAAAGAAGTTGAACCTAGTGATCTAGCAAAGATGTACCTAGACTAACTTGATTCAGAGCGCTCACCCCGAGCGCTCTTCTTATTTTTAGTGTTCAACACAACCCAGCTCTCAATTTCCTCATCTCCAATCTCCTACTTGTTGCGCATTACACACTTCTCTCTAGAATGTAGACAAACTGAATTAACATCACACTATGAAACGTCTATATACTCGGTTAGCTCTAATAGCATTGTCGACAGTGCCATTCTTTCTCCACGCTCAAGACGACTTAAGCAGTTGGAAAGAAACCTACCATGAGATCCTCGCTCAAAGCGATCAAAAAGCGCTAGCCATGCTTCAAGACCGTTACAATGTGCTGCCTCCAGGTATCGAAAAACTTTACATCAGCTCAAAGATTCACGCCTTTATGACCCTACGCGGTCAGCCTTACTATGGGAATAAGTTCACTTACCACTCTGAATACTCTGAGATAGAGCAGACCTTTATCAAAGCGCTAAACCAAGAAGAAGCGCTTAACTATGACGCTGCGAAAACCGCTTATTTATCCCTACTGAAAAGTGCGATGATCTCTCAACAGGTTGAAGGCCAGGTGTTATTCGAGTATCAGCTATGTCGGCTTCTTAACCGTCAAGGTCAATTTCTACAAGCAAGGCTGTATTGCTCTTCACTGAACGATCACGTGAAATCACATGACTTCAGCATTCTGCCTCGTTACAAAGCATTAAGAGTAATTGCCAACAACTTTGAGTACAGTGGCGACTACCACAGCGCACTTATCGCCTACCAAGACTACCTCGCAACAATCCCTGCCTACGCAGACCCATCTGGCGTGTACAACGATGCGGGTCTACTGCTGAAAAACATAGGCAACATTGAATTAGCAAAAGAGTACCTGAACATTGCGATAAAACTTCGTGATAACGGCGCATCGCAATTAGAACTCGCCCAATCCCATCACAGTATGGGCGAAATCCTACTCAGCGACAAAGACTATCAAGGCGCGATTTACCACTTTAAAAGGACTGAAGACATTCTGCATCCTTTTGGCTATACCTATGGTCTGACATACGCCTATCTGGGGCTGGGTAGAGCCAATATTGAACTAGGGAACTTTGGTGTCGGAAACCGTTATTTACTGGATGCGCTTGAAAAGGCCTCTGAGCAAAAGAATGACCATATCCGCGGCGAGGTGTACCTGACACTGGCCAAATCTCATCAACTACAGAACAATTTTATTCTCGCTGAGGACTTCGCTAACAACGCAAGTAGACTAGCAGAAGTTATCCATAGTGCGCCGCTGCGAGGCATGGCACTACAGCGCCTCGCTGATATCGCAGAGCAACGTGGCCAGTTTCAAAAGGCGTTACGTTACTACCAAGAGTACTTTGACAGTGAGTTGGATAAGCGCAATAAACAGAACCAGTCGGCGTATTTGGCTCTCGACAACGAACGACAAAACTACACAGAGCAACTTCAGCGAACCCAACTGATTGAAAAGAACCAGCAGCAAAGTGAAGAGATCAATCGTTTGGTCGCGTTTAAAGAGTTTCTCTACTTCGTCATCGTGGTTCTTGTGCTGGTGCTGTATGGCTCGTTTTACTTTAAACGCAAAGCGATGAGCTACGCGGAAAAAGACCTCTTAACGGGTGCATGGAATAGAGCCGCAGCGATTCGCAATATCCGCAAACTTCCCAGGACAGACGCGCCAAACTTACACTATGTGGTCATCTTGCTCGACCTAGATGATTTCAAACGTATCAATGATACCTATGGTCACCCTACTGGTGACTTGGCACTGACACATTTGGCAGAAATCGTCAAAGCACACAGCTCGCAAGACGATATATTTGGTCGACTCGGCGGAGAAGAATTTGTCATCGTATTGAAGAACATCGATGAACTCGACGTCAAAGAGCGTGTAGAGAATCTACACAGAACGATTGGCAGTCTGACATTTGAAGCGGAGAACCATGAGAAGCTCAGTATTACTGCAAGCTTCTCATATCTTTCAACGCCAAAGTCATTAGCCGATTTTGATGAGCTCTACTCGATTTTGGATCAAGCGCTCTATCAAGTGAAAATGAACGGTAAGAACAGCACAATTGATGCGTTCAACGAACCGATTATTTTGCCAACGACTGCTTACGCGTCAGTTCAGCCATAACAGCCTCACGATCAGCGAGATAATCGTTTAAGCCAACTTTACGCAGCTCACAAGACGGGCAATCACCACAGCCATCACCAATGATGCCGTTGTAACAGGTCAGCGTTTTTTCACGTACCAGTTGCAGCGCGTCGTTTTGGTCTGCAAGTGCCCAAGTTTCCGCCTTATTCAGCCACATTAGCGGAGTGTCGATGACCAATTCACGATCCATCCCCTGCACTAACGCATTATTCATCGCTTTTACAAACGCATCGCGGCAATCTGGATAACCAGAGAAGTCTGTTTCGCATACGCCTGTAATCACCGTTTGTGCACCGATTTGGTACGCGTAAATACCCGCAAGCGTCAGGAATAGAATATTACGACCAGGCACAAAAGAGTTCGGTAAACCATTTTCCTGAAGCTCGTGAGAGACCGGAATATCATCGCGCGTTAATGAGCTGATCGCCAACTCATTCAACAGACCAACATCCATCACTTTATGTGCGGTGACACCTAGCTCTTTTGCTAAGCTTTGTGCGACTTCGATCTCTAGCTTGTGACGCTGACCATAATCAAATGTAATCGCGTGGACTTCATCAAACTCTTTTAACGCTTTAACAAGGCAGGTAGTTGAATCCTGACCACCACTAAATACAACGACGGCTTTTCTCATGATAGGTTCCTTTATGCGATGCTGAGGTACTTGTGTGTCTGGATTGATAGACGCCAGTTTCGTTTCACACAGACATCAATACACAGTTGGGTTGCGCGCGGCTTTTGGCTGATAGGCTGAAGAGCGATCGTCGTTTGGGACGACACCTCTGCGCGAGACAATAACTCGTCCAACTGGTCGATGTCTTTCTCTGTCGCCACAGGGTGTTTGATCTCATTGGCGCGTTGTAGCGCAGAGTCCAACACAGGCAGCTTGCCTTTCATTGCCACTTTTGGTGACACTGTCACCCAAGTAGATTCCGTCGCCAACACTTCTGATGTTCCACTGGTCTCAATCTGGCACTGGCAGCCAATCGCTTCAAAGGCGCTTGTCAGTGGAGTTAAGTCATAAATACAAGGTTCACCACCGGTAATCACAATGTGTTTCGCAGTGTACGCTTGCTTTTGGTATTCGTTAACGATCGCTTCAGCCGATGCACTACACCAAGTCGGTGAGTCTTCAGTCTTGAGGATGATCTCACCAAAGTTACGCTCGTCGTCCGCAAGAGCTTCCCAAGTTTGCTTAGTATCGCACCACGCGCAGCCAACCGGACATTGTTGCAGCCGAACAAACACAGAAGGAACACCAGTGAACACCCCTTCCCCTTGGATGGTTTCGAACATTTCGTTAACTTTATACAACTTACTCTCAGCCTGACTCGTCGTCAAAATTTCACAGGGTCGTGACGATAAAGGAGTGGCTAAAGAAGGTCAACTAATTCATAAATTGATCATTGTGCTACGACCCTTTATGCTGCTTTTTTGTTTGCTTTTTAATTAAGTGATTTAGGTAAGTTATGTACAAGTTAATCGCACTGGATATGGACGGCACTTTGCTGACCAGCGACAAGCGCATCAGTGAAAGAACCAAGCAAGCGATTCGCGCTGCTCGCGACAAAGGCGTTAAGGTCGTTTTAGCGTCAGGTCGCCCTCTTGAAGGAATCCAACCCAAATTAGACGAGTTGTCGATCACCGGAGAAAACGAATTTGTCGTTTCTTTCAACGGTTCGGTGGTCAAAGAGCTTGGTAGTAATAAAGTCATTCACCAAGCGACCATCACTGGTCTTCAAACCAAACGCGTAGCGCATCTGGCGAAAGAACTAGGCTTGTACTGCCACGCTTTTAGTACTGAGCATGGTCTTATCACGCCAGAAAACAACGAGTACACGCGTATTGAGTCTGACATCAACCAAATCCCAACCACTGAAATGAACTTTGACTCAATCAGTGATGATGACAAGATCATTAAAGTGATGATTGTCGGTGAACCAGAGAAATTGACTGCTCAGATTACGAAAATCCCTCAAGCGTTTAAAGACGAGTTCACTATCGTACAGAGCGCACCGTTCTTCCTTGAATTCCTGAGCTTAGACAGCAACAAAGGGATCGGCATCCAATCTATTGCTGAATACTTAGGCATCGCAGCAAGTGAAGTGATCTGCATGGGCGATGCAGAAAACGATCACCATATGTTGGAGTACGCAGGTTTAGGTATTGCGATGGCCAACGCGATGGAAGAAACCAAAGCACTCGCCGACTATATTACTGACAGCAACAATGACGATGGTGTTGCAAAAGCGATTGAAAAGTTTGTGCTTGAAGCTGAATAAGAAAATGGAGGCCTTGGCCTCCATTTTTCTACACGCAATGATTACTGGTTCTGCTTACTTGACTGACCTTGCGGAATCCCATCACAAACAAGGTAATCAACAATGGATAACGCAACATCTCAAGCGAAAAACTTAAGATAGAGCTGTGGGAAACAAGCGATGCTGCGCCCGACAGCGCAACATTCGCAGCAAAAATCGCCATGATGAGGAGTAGCATGTTACTCGGCGAAACCCACTTTTCTTCGTCGCTGGTCAAATACAATACCACCGCTACAGACGCAATCGCAGTAAACCAGCTCCCCAAAATGGCGCTCGGCCAAAGCAGTACCATCACACCACAAAATGCCAGCAAAGCCAGCCACACTTGTTTGGATGAGAACAGATGCAATGATTTAAACGCAGGGTTGTTTTCTAAGCGAGTAATGTGCCACGCACAAAGTGATCCGAGCAAAGCACCGCTGATAACATCAACCAAAAACGCCGAACCCGTGTAAAACTTGGCTAAACCCAACCACAAGAACAATGCTGTAAACAGCAATGTATAGCTATGCCCAGACAACCTGCGCTCTTTCTTCAATACTAATAGTCCCACCGCTAACCATATTGCGGTTGGCACACTTGGAAAACTGTACCCGTAGGTTTGAACCAATTCGACCGCTGGCAAATAAACGTGAGGGCGTGGGAACGCAAATCCTTGTTGAGCCGCCAAACTCATCAATGCAGTGACAGTCGCGGCAAAAAAGATTTTGAATGCACTTGCACGGCCATAGCGCATGTAAGCAAGTGGCAACAGTATAATGAGCAGTAAAGGCTCGGCCAGTAAATTACCGCCCATGATAAACCAGCGACTCAACGTTCTTAACGAATCGGGCAACTCATGGATCGTGCTTTGTAGCCAAATCATCCAATCCAGTTCAACCTGATTGAATTTAGGGGCGGCTTCAACAAGATTTCCCACATAAGTGATCGGCTGGTTGCTTGCTTCATTTCGCATCTGTTTGAGCCAATCAATCTGCTCTGGGAATCGGTACTCCTCCACAGGAATACTGCTCGGATTAACCAACATAGCCGAGGAGACTTCCACCCCATAATGCGGCGCAAACCAAACCGGTAACTCTAAGCCATCGTAAACATTGTTGAACTGGAAAGAGACAATATGAGAGTCGGACACACAATCGTAAAAAATCGCGTCATCATATCGACCGAGTTCGCGCTTAACGCTCACCACCAAACCGGTTTCTTCCCACGTTTCACGCTGCGCGGTGATTGCTGGGTCTTCCCCTCGCTCAACCCTACCGCCGGGCAATGCGAGCTTCTTAGTGAGTATTTCGTGTACGAGTACCACTTTGTCGTCGACACGAACGACGCACACGCCGCCTTTAATCGCTTCCTGTTCTGTCTGAGCATAAGCACTGGTCGCAACGAAACTCATTAAGACAAGAATCAACTGACGGAATAAATTTAGGTATGGATTCATTTTATTTTTTAACCACGGGCTTTCTTAACCAGTTAATATGCTTCTCAAATCCAAATCGCTGATAAAATTGGTTAGCAGGCTGATTAAACTCCCACACTTCAACAAACACTTCTACCACGCCGTATTCTTCAAAACGTTGCTCAATCTGAGCACACAACTGCTGAGCGATACCCGATTGTCTGTAATCTGGGAGCACATACAACTCGTCAATACTGCCCATTTGAATCGGTTTGCTGACCGTAGAAATCAGTTCGCAGAAATGTCCGCTAATAAACCCGCAAATCTTATCTTGCTCACAGGCGACAAACACTAAACACTCTGGGTTATCGAGATAACGAGCAATACTCTTCTCCTGCTCAATTTCTTCTGCGGTCTTAAAGTAATCAGGGCACTGTTTATGATGCTCATCGTGGAGCTGGAACATCAACTGGTTCAACTGTTCCAAGTCACGGTCGTTTGCGGATCTTATCGTCAGCGGGCGTTGCATGGCTATAGGGGTATTTTTTTAAGGAAAATTAAGTGACAGTGTGATGGTTTCACAAGTAATGATCAACAAAAAAGCCTCCAGCTTTGGAGGCTTATCGGCGTATATTCCAACTTAAGAGACTAAGAGTTCAGAACTTTCTGAATTTCATCTAAGCTAGATGGGTCGTCAATCGTAGATGGGACGGTGTATTGCTCGCCATCGGCTATCTGACGAATGGTTCTACGTAGGATTTTTCCGGATCGCGTCTTAGGCAAGCGTTCAACCACAAGTGCATGCTTAAAACACGCCACAGCACCGATTTCTTGACGTACTTTTCCAACTAGCTCACCTTCTAATTCGAGTGCATCAACCTTCACGCCGTCTTTCAACACAACGAAACCGAGCGGTAGTTGACCTTTCAAATCATCGTGAATACCTACGACAGCGCACTCGGCAATTGCTGGATGTCCGCCAACGATCTCTTCCATTTCCCCTGTCGACAAACGGTGACCTGCGACATTAATCACGTCATCAATACGACCCATGATGAACAGATACCCGTCTTCATCCAAGTAACCACCGTCACCAGAAACGTAATAACCCGGGAATTGACTCAAATAGCCCGACTCGAAACGGTCATGGTTGCGCCAAACCGTCGGCAAACAGCTTGGTGGTAGCGGACGCTTCAACGCGACAAAACCTTGTTGATTCGGCCCTACCGATTCACCCAACTCGTTCAAGATTTCCACTTGGTACCCAGGAATCGGTTTGGTCGATGACCCGGCCTTAACTGGCATTAACTCAACGCCCACTGGGTTACCTGAGATTGCCCAACCTGTTTCGGTTTGCCACCAGTGGTCAATCACGGGTTTGTTCGCTTTGCTTTGTACCCATTCCAACGTTGGTGGATCTAAGCGTTCACCAGCCATAAAAATGGTTTTGAGTTTAGACAAGTCGTATTTTTTAAGAAACTCACCTTCTGGATCTTCTTTCTTGATGGCGCGGAACGCTGTTGGCGCCGAGAAAAGGACATCCACGGAGTACTCTTCACAAACGCGCCAGAATGCACCGGGATCCGGCGTTCTCACAGGTTTGCCTTCATACAGAATTGTTGTACAACCGTGAATAAGCGGCGCGTAGACAATGTAGGAGTGACCAACTACCCAGCCGACATCAGACGCCGCCCAGAACACGCCATCTTGCGGCATGTTATAGATAGTGTGCATCGAGTACTTCATTGCGACTGCGTGACCACCGTTATCACGAACCACGCCTTTTGGCTTACCGGTAGTGCCAGAGGTATACAAGATATAGAGCGGATCCGTCGCCAACACAGGAACGCACGCGTGCGGCAATGCGTTGTCATACGCTTGTTGCCAATCGATATCGCGCTCTTGGCCAAGTTCCGCTTCACATTCAGGACGCTGCAGAACAAACACGCTTTCTGGTTTCCAGCGGCTATCCATAATCGCTTTATCAACCATTGGCTTGTATGGGATGACCTTGTTGACTTCTACACCACATGACGCGGTCATGATCACTTTTGGCTCAGCGTCCTCGATGCGCACCGCCAGCTCGTTTGGCGCAAAGCCACCAAATACAACCGAGTGAATCGCACCTAAGCGTGCACAGGCAAACATTGCCATTGCCGCTTCTGGGATCATCGGCATGTAAATAACCACACGGTCGCCTTTGGTCACGCCTTGCGCTGCCAACATACCTGCGATTTTGGCAACTTGGTCTCGCATCTCATAATAGGTATAAGTGCGTTTTGTCTCGGTCACTGGCGAGTCATAGATCAGCGCCTTTTTGTCGCCACGCCCCTGTTCACAATGATAATCGAGTGCCAACCAAGAGGTGTTCAGCACGCCATCAGGGAACCAGCGCTCGATACCATTCTCGTCCGTTTTCAGAATGGTTTTTGGAGCTTCAAACCAATCGATGTTTTCAGCTTGAGCTTTCCAGAATGACTCAGGTTCATTCTGTGCCCATTGATATTCTTTTTGATATGCAGACATATTGCTTCCTCCAGTATGTCTCGACATTGCATAGATGCAGCTTACGAAATGTTCTATTCAAAGACATCGGAGGGAACACGCACAAAGCCCTCCATCAAGATACGAGCGCTTCGACTCATAATGGCTTTTTCAACCACCCAACCGTTATTGGTATTATTGGCTTTGGCTCCGACTTTTAACGTCCCTGACGGATGACCAAAGGTGACCGATTCTTTATCACCGCCACCAGCGGCTAAGTTAACTAATGTGCCTGGTACACAGGCCGCAGAGGCAATCGCGACTGCAGCGGTACCCATCATCGCGTGGTGCAGTTTACCCATTGAGAGTGCTCGAACCAGAATATCGACCTCGCCTTGCTCAACAGATTTACCGCTCGATGACAGATAGCTTTTCGGTTTAGCAACAAACGCCACTTTCGGTGTATGTTGACGCGTTTCGGCTTCTTCCAAACGTTCAATCAAGCCCATTTTCAATGCGCCGTAAGCACGGATGGTTTCGAACTTCGCCAAAGCTTGCTCATCATTATTGATGTCGTCTTGCAGCTCAGTACCTTGATAACCAATCGCTTCTGCATCAATAAAAATGGTTGGGATGCCTGCGTTAATCAGTGTTGCATTGAACGTTCCCACTCCCGGCACTTCAAGGTCATCCACCAGATTGCCGGTTGGGAACATACTTCCGTCACCGTCTGCTGGGTCCATAAAATCGACCTGAATTTCCGCGGCTGGAAAGGTAACGCCATCGAGCTCAAAATCGCCGGTTTCCTGCACAAAGCCGTTCACAATAGGCACATGGACCAGAATCGTTTTACTGATGTTCGCTTGCCACACTTTGACCGTGACAATGCCGTTTTGTGGAATGCGCTCCGCCGGAATTAAGCCAGCGTGAATCGCAAACGGACCAATCGCCGCCGACAAGTTACCGCAGTTACCACTCCAATCGACAAACGGTTTATCAATCGACACTTGGCCAAACAGGTAATCGACGTCATGATCCGGCTGGGTACTTTTCGACACAATCACCGTTTTACTGGTGCTCGATGTCGCCGCGCCCATTCCGTCAATCTGCTTGCCGTATGGGTCGGGGCTGCCGATAACGCGCATCAGCAGTTTGTCACGCGCTTCTCCGGCAACCTGAGCTTCTGTCGGTAAGTCTTGTAAGCTAAAGAAGACACCCTTGCTCGTGCCGCCACGCATATAGGTAGCGGGCACTTTGATCTGGCTTTGAGTTGCTTGATTCATTGCCACTCTCCTATTGCGCCAAGAAGTCTTGAGCAAAGCGCTGTAGAACACCGCCAGCATTGTAGACGAGTACTTCATCAGCGGTATCGAGTCGACAAGTCACTGGCACATCGACTTTCTCGCCATTTGCACGGGTGATGACGAGCGCCAAATCCGTACCTGGTTGAATATCACCGGCAACGTCGTAGGTTTCGGTGCCATCGAGCTCAAGCGTTTTACGGTTTACACCGTCTTTGAACTGCAGCGGCAATACGCCCATACCGACCAAGTTAGTACGATGAATACGTTCAAAACCTTCGGCAACGATTGCTTCTACCCCAGCCAAACGCACGCCTTTTGCTGCCCAGTCACGTGATGAACCTTGGCCGTAGTCTGCACCCGCGACCACAATCAACGGTTGCTTGCGGTTCATGTAGGTTTCAATCGCTTCCCACATACGTGTCACTTTGCCTTCTGGCTCAATACGAGCATAAGAACCCTGCACGACTTCGCCGTTTTCCTTGACCATTTCGTTAAACAGTTTCGGGTTAGCAAAGGTGGCACGCTGCGCAGTTAGGTGGTCACCTCGGTGCGTCGCATAAGAGTTAAAGTCCTCTTCCGGCACTCCCATTTTCGCTAGGTATTCACCCGCAGCACTGCTCGCCATAATCGCATTCGAAGGCGATAAGTGGTCGGTGGTGATGTTGTCACCCAAGACTGCTAATGGACGCATGCCAGATAAGGTTCGCTCGTCCGCCAGGGCCCCTTCCCAGTATGGCGGACGGCGAATATAAGTACTCATTGGACGCCAATCATAAAGCGGATTGCTGTTACGCTCAGCATCGTCCAATTTGAACATTTGAATGTAGATTTGGTTAAACTGCTCAGGTTTAACGTGCTTACCGACCACTTCATCGATCTCTTCGTCAGTCGGCCACAAATCATTGAGATAAATTGGATTGCCTTGCGCGTCTTTACCCAACGCGTCACGCTCGATATCAAAGCGAATAGTCCCCGCAAGAGCATAAGCCACCACCAATGGCGGCGACGCAAGGAATGCTTGTTTCGCGTACGGGTGGATTCGACCGTCAAAGTTACGGTTACCCGACAATACAGCCGTCGCGTAAAGGTCGCGGTCAATGATCTCTTGCTGGATCTTTGGATCCAACGCACCGCTCATGCCGTTACAGGTGGTACACGCATAAGCGACAATGCCGAAACCAAGCTTCTCAAGCTCAGGAAGTAGACCCGCTTCTTCAAGGTACAACTTAGCGACTTTTGAACCCGGCGCAAATGACGATTTCACCCACGGTTTACGTACAAGACCTAGCTCGTTCGCTTTCTTCGCCACCAAACCAGCCGCAACAACGTTACGTGGGTTACTGGTGTTGGTACATGACGTAATCGCCGCAATGATGACCGCGCCATCTGGCAATTCGCCTTCTTTCTCTTCGAACTGACCAGAAATGCCACGCGCCGCCAGTTCTGAGGTAGGTAAACGGCGGTGCGGATTCGAAGGGCCCGCCATATTGCGCGTCACAGTCGATAAATCAAATTCAAGTACGCGCTCGTATTGCGCTTCGACCATGTCGTCTGCCCATAGGCCAGTTTGCTTGGCGTACTTCTCTACCAAGTCAACTTGCTGCTCTTCACGACCGGTCAGTTTCAGGTAATTGATGGTCTGCTCGTCAATGTAGAACATCCCAGCGGTTGCGCCATATTCTGGTGTCATGTTGGAGATAGTCGCTCGGTCACCAATGGTTAGGTCTTTCGCGCCTTCACCAAAGAACTCAAGGTACGACGACACCACACGCTCATTACGCAAGAACTCGGTAATCGCTAGGACGATATCCGTTGCAGTAATACTAGGCTGGCGTTTACCGGTTAATTTCACGCCGACAATATCTGGCAGGCGCATCATCGATGGACGACCTAGCATCACGGTTTCGGCTTCCAAACCACCCACGCCAATGGCAATGACACCGAGCGCGTCAACGTGTGGCGTGTGGCTGTCTGTGCCCACACAGGTATCTGGGTAAGCGATGCCTTGTTTTGCTTGCACTACTGGAGACATTTTCTCCAAGTTAATCTGGTGCATGATGCCGTTACCCGCTGGAATCACGCTGACGTTTTCAAACGCAGTTTTACACCACTCGATAAAATGGAAGCGGTCTTCGTTACGGCGCTCTTCAATCGCGCGGTTTTTCTCAAACGCATCTGGGTCAAAACCTGCATGCTCAACCGCTAACGAGTGGTCAACAATCAGCTGAGTCTCTACCACAGGGTTCACTTTAGCAGGATCGCCACCTTGCTCGGCAATCGCATCACGCAGACCAGCGAGGTCCACCAGCGCAGTCTGACCAAGAATGTCATGGCACACGACGCGCGCAGGATACCAAGGGAAATCGAGGTCTCGCTTGCGTTCAATAATTTGCTTGAGCGAATCCGTTAGGGTTGATGGCTCGCAGCGACGTACTAACTGCTCAGCCAGCACTTTAGAGGTGTACGGGAGCTTGTCGTAAGCACCCGGTGAAATTTCTTCGACAGCTTCTCGGGCATCAAAATAATCAAGATGGGTTCCCGGAAGCGATTTGCGGTATTGGGTATTTATAGTCATGTTTTTGCTTCCACTCACAATATACAGCGGCTCTGACGACCTCTAAGGTGAGGTCGTCAGCATGTGGCATTTGCCTATCGTTTTTCGATTGGAACCCAATCTTGGTGCTCCGGACCAACGTAGTCCGCGCTCGGACGAATAATGCGGTTGTTCGCGCGTTGCTCATAAACGTGCGCAGCCCAACCCGTTAAACGGCTCATCACAAAGATTGGCGTGAACAATTTCGTCGGAATGTCCATGAAGTGATAAGCAGACGCATGGAAGAAATCGGCGTTACAGAACAAGCCTTTCTCGCGCTTCATTACCGCTTCAACACGTTCAGAGACCGCGTATAGATGGGTATCGCCTACCGCTTCAGACAGCTCTTTCGACCAACGCTTGATCAATGCGTTACGCGGGTCACTTTCTCGATAGATAGCGTGGCCAAAGCCCATGATCTTGTCTTTGTTTGCCAGCATCTGCATGATGTTTGCTTCTGCTTCGTCTGGCGTCATCCAATTCTCGATCATTTCCATCGCCGCTTCGTTCGCACCACCGTGCAGAGGACCACGTAGCGTACCGATAGCACCGGTAATGCAAGAGTGAATATCAGATAGAGTTGACGCACATACCCTCGCGGCAAAGGTAGAAGCGTTGAACTCGTGCTCAGCGTACAGAATCAATGAGCAGTGCATCACTTTCTTATGCAGTTCACTCGGCGCTTTGTCGGTCAGCATTTTTAGGAAGTAACCACCGATGCAATCTTCGGATTGGTCTTCGGTATCGATACGTACGCCATCGTGGCTGAAACGGTACCAGTAACAGATGATCGCCGGGAAAAGCGCTAACATGCGCTCCGTGGCATCAAGCTGCTCAGAGAAATCCATCTCTTGCTCTAGGTTACCAAGCACAGAACAGCCGGTGCGCATCACATCCATTGGGTGAGCAGATGCTGGAATAAGCTCTAGCGCTTGTTTCAGTTCTGCTGGCAGGCCGCGCAGGCCAACAAGTCGAGTTTTGTACGAATCCAACTCTTGTTGATTTGGCAGATGACCGCGCAGCAATAAGTGCGCAACTTCTTCAAACTGAGCATTGTTTGCAAGGTCTGTAATATCGTAGCCACGATAAGTCAGGCCCGTTCCCGTTTTGCCGACAGTACATAAAGCGGTGCTTCCAGCGCTTTGGCCGCGTAGACCTGCGCCACCTAATTCTTTGGTAGGCATTTCGAACTCCTTTTCAGTCTGACTGCTCTCTTTATGGAGCTTTTATTGACCAGACAAATTTCACGTTATTGGATTTAATGATTCCGATTTTTCTTGGGCTTCCGTCTCTATCCCCGCTATTTTCCTTCTGAGAATAGCTGGTCAAGTTTGTCTTCGTATTCGTGGTAATTCAGGTGTGCGTAAAGCTCTTTGCGTGTTTGCATAGACTCGACAACCGCTTCCTGATTGCCAACTTCAAGCAGATGCTTGTAAACCATTTCTGCGGCTTTGTTCATCGCACGGAACGCGCTCAATGGGTAAAGCACCATATCAACTTTCGCTTTTGCCAGTTCTTCACAGCCGTAAAGCGGCGTAGCACCAAACTCAGTAATGTTGGCTAGAATTGGCACATGCTTACCAGTTGCCTGTTGCAGCGCAGTAGAGAACTGGTCGTATTGATCAAGCTTGGTCATCGCTTCTGGGAAGATCATGTCTGCACCCGCTTCGACACACGCAATCGCGCGTTCAATTGCGCTATCGATGCCTTCAACGGCCAACGCGTCAGTCCGCGCCATAATCACGAAGCTTTCATCGTTACGGGCATCCACTGCCGCTTTCACTCGGTCAACCATCTCTTGCTGGCTGACAATCGCTTTGTTCGGGCGGTGACCACAACGTTTCTGCGCCACTTGGTCTTCCATGTGAACCGCCGCTGCGCCTGCTTTTTCCATCGATTTGATCGTGCGGGCAATGTTGAAAGCGCCACCAAAGCCAGTGTCGATATCCACCAGCAAAGGCAAATCACACGCGTTGGTAATGCGGTCAACATCAACCAGCACATCGTTCAATGTGGTGATACCCAGATCAGGCAAACCGTAAGACGCGTTCGCAATGCCGCCACCTGATAGGTAAATCGCTTGGTGACCTAAGTTCTTCGCCATCATGGCGCAGTATGGGTTAACCGTACCGACAATTTGCAGCGGATCATTTTGCTCAATGGCGAGTCTGAATTTCGCCCCCGGAGATAAACTCATGACACTTTCCTTCTAGTCATTTTCGGCAATCAGTATTTGTTGCTCTATCAAACTGCGACTGCCCGAAATATGGCGTCGCATCAGCATTTCTGCCAGCTCCTCATCTCGGTTCTCAATCGCTTGTAGAATAAATTTATGCTCGTTTAACGCTTCTTTTGGTCTCGATTGAGAGCGTGGCGATTGGTAACGATACATGCGTAATAAGTGGTAAAGCTCGTTGCACAGCAGTGAAATCAGCTTGCTGTTGCGACTGGCTTTGATAATGCGGTAGTGAAAGTCAAAATCACCGTGCTGATGAAAGTAAGACGAACCTTCGACTTCTTCGATATGATTTGAATGTGTCGACAATAAGTGTTTTAGACCAACCAGCTCTTCTTCAGTGATGTGGCGCGCTGCTAGTCTTGCCGCCATGCCTTCAAGTGCTTCTCGAACCGCGTAAAGTTCGATCAGTTTTTCTGGTGAGAATGTAATCACGCGAGCACCGACATGCGGGATTCGCTCAATAAGACTTAGGCCTTCTAGGCGCATAATCGCTTCACGCAGCGGCCCACGGCTAACTTGATAACGCTTTGCCAGCTCTGGCTCGGAGATCTTACTCCCCGGCGCAATTTCACCATTCACAATCGCTTCAACCAAAGACTCTGTTAGCGTCTCTGATTTGGTGTTTTCTTTTTCGCTGTTTACCGCTTTAAGACGAGTTTTAACTTCAACGTTCATATACAAATCACTCGTTTCACAACACTCAAAGTGTCTACAATCCAATCTCTAACACTTAAAATAGACCATTAAAGTGTCGACAATCAAGCAAAGTGTCGACAATTTAGACTAAGGTATGAGAAAAATTGAGTATAACGGAGGCGCTATCGCAATTTGCTCCGTTGCATTGAGTCATTCCGTCGCCAGCATACACGCTTAAAAACGTGTAGTAGAAACTCAGGCGCCTGCCAAATTAAAGAACAAATTTGGACATAACTTCACATAATTTCTTTATTTATTAATGTGTTACTAGAAACGTTGATTATGTGATTGCCTGCCGAATCAAGATGTAAATTACAAAGCTAACAGATGAAACTTCGTTGATATGGATTCCTAATCTAGAAATTTTACTCTAATTAACATTTTATTAACCTTGCATTTCAGCAACCATGGGGTGGCTTATTTAATACAAGGAGTCACACATGCAAGTAAGCATTACAACTACAAAAACAATCCTCGCTAGCGTTATCAGTGCCACCCTACTATCTGGATGTTATTGGGATGATCCTGAAAAAGCGGCGAAACACGTCAGTAATAAAATCGACCGCAAGGCAGTGGTTGAACACCTTGTAGAACTAGAAGGACGCGCATCCGCAACGTCGGACGGCGCTTCGGTTACTCGTGCTGCAGGGACAGATGGCTACCAATATTCAGTTGAGTACATCGTTGAGACGATGCGAGAGCACAACTACGATGTGCGAACTCAAGAGTTTGACTTCCGCGCGTGGGAAGAACTGGCTGGTACCTCACTCAATGTGGCTGGTGTGGAGTTGGTCAGCGTTCGTAACGCGGCTGAAGGTGAACAAGCGGATTTTGCTGCGATGTCCTACTCAGGAAGCGGTGAAGTCAATGCACCAGCGGTATTCATTACTCCTGATTTCCGCTTTGATGCCCCTGACTACGACAGTACTGATGGTTGTGAAGCCTCAGACTTTGACGGCCTAGACGTCACTGGCAAAGTAGCGGTTATTCAGCGCGGTGGCTGTAGTTTTAACGACAAAGTCGTCAACGCTCAGGGAGCAGGCGCACAAGGTGTTATCGTATTTAACCAAGGTAATGACGAAGGTCGTACTGACGTAGTCAACGGCACACTCGGCAGTGACAGCGGAGCAACGATTCCGGCGTTTGGCGCGCGTTTTGACCTCGGTAAACAGTGGTACGATGCCAGCCAAACTGGCGATGTTAACGTCATCTTAAATATCAATGTTCAAGATGAAATGGTCGTGACTCAAAACATCATCGCTGAAACCAAAGGCGGCGATGCTAACCAGATCGTCATGCTTGGTGCACACTTAGACTCTGTTCCTGAAGGTCCGGGCATCAACGATAATGGCTCAGGTACCGCTGGCCTACTAGAATACGCGGTCACTTTGGCAGATCTAAACGCACCAGTGAAAAACAAAGTCCGTTTCGCCTGGTGGGCAGCGGAAGAAGCTGGTCTGGTAGGTTCAGAGTACTACACGACTGAACTGTTTGGCCCACTCTACACTCAGGCAGAGCAAGAGATTTTAGCTCAGTTTGAATTAGAAGACCCAAGTCAGTTTACTCCAGAGCAACAAGAACTGGTTGAAGCACGTTACAACGAGCTAAACAAAGTTAAGCTATACCTGAATTTCGATATGATTGGTTCGCCAAACTACATCTTCGGCGTTATGGATGGCGACTTGTCTGATACAAAAGACAGCCCAGACAACGCGTACACAGGTGACTTCCAACCACCATACGGCACGTCTCACATTGAGTCTAAGTTCAATGATTTCTTCAACAAGAAGAAAGAAGCGACTGTACCTCAAGCACTTTCAAAACGTTCTGACTACGCAGGATTCGCCGATTGGGGCGTAGCGTTTGGTGGTTTGTTTACGGGTGCAGAGAAAGCGAAATCAGCGGAAGAAGCGGATCTGTTCGGCGGCGATACTGGCGTTGCTTACGACGTTTGTTACCACAAAGCGTGTGACGACTTAAACAACATCAGCCAGAAAGCGCTGTATGTTAACACCCAGTCACTTGCTTACGTAACGACGTTCTACGCATTTAGTCAGCCAATCTTCCCAGAGCAACAAGCTGAACCTAAAGCGATGGCACGTTCATTGAGCGTCAACGTCGAGCCAGTTGATAAACTGCGTATCGGCGAGAAGCTGAAAGCGGCTGACAGCGTTTCTGATCACGATCACTTCCACGGTGATTTTGACCAAGACCGCGAATAACCGCGACACCATTCCTTATTCCAGCCGCACCTTAGAGTGCGGCTTTTTTATTGCGTTTTCTGCGCTCTTACCCTCCGTGAACTTTATGAACAAAACTCACTTAATGCCCAATATTGTTTTTATCAACGCATTGCAGACACAGATTTAACACTCTATTAACCTTGACTCTATCTATTAACAAGAACCCTTCACTTGCTAGTAGATAATTCATAACAATAAGCAGGTTCCCAAAGAGGAACGTGCGTTTACATAAGGAACGTGAATCATGATCAAGGTACTCAAACCTACCCTAGCCGCGTCTATCATCGCCGCGACCTTTTCTTTCGGTGCTCTTGCAGCAGACCTCGAAAAAATCCACTTTTTAATCCCTGGCGGTGCAGGTGGCGGCTGGGATATGACTGCGCGCGGTACTGGTGACGTACTGGTTAAATCTGACATTGTTGACAATGTATCATTCCAAAACCTATCTGGTGGCGGCGGCGGTAAAGCTATCGCACACCTAATCGAAACCGCTGAGCGTCAAGAAGACACTCTAATGGTGAACTCAACACCAATCGTTGTTCGCTCACTAACTGGTATTTTCCCTCAATCATTCCGTGATTTAACACCTGTTGCAGCAACCATTGCTGACTACGGTGCGATCGTGGCTTCTGCTGACTCTAAGTACAACACTTGGGAAGACGTGGTTAAAGATTTCGAAGAGAACCCTCGCAAAGTTAAAATCGCGGGCGGTTCGGCTCGCGGTAGTATGGACCACCTAGTCGTTGCAGCGGCGTTTAAAGGCGAAGGCTTTGACGCTAAGAAAGTTCGCTACATCGCATACGATGCAGGCGGTAAAGCAATGGCGGCACTACTGTCTGGCGAAACTCAACTGCTTTCAACCGGTTTAGGCGAAGTACTAGAAATGTCTAAATCTGGTCAAGTAAAAGTGCTGGCAGTCACGGCTCCTAAACGTCTGGAAGCAGCACCAAACATCCCTACGCTAACTGAATACGGTAACGAAACCGTGTTTGCTAACTGGCGTGGTTTCTTCGCCGCTCCGGGTGCAAGCCAAGCGAAAATCGATGAGTGGAATGCCGCTCTGACTAAGATGTACAAGACAGATGAGTGGCAAGTTGTACGTGACCGCAACGGCTGGATCGACAACTACAAAGCGGATAAAGACTTCTACGCGTTCCTAGAAGACCAAGAGAAACAGATGGGCGACCTAATGCGCGAGCTTGGTTTCCTGAAGTAACTCAGTAAACAAGGGCAGTCTTGGTATTGACTAATGCCTGCCCTGACCTTTTCGCCGCGTACGAGATAAACACAATCTCCTTGTTTATGGCTTTATATAAACACGTCCACCTATTTGACTAGCAGCAAATCGGCAGACCTTATTAATGAAACATGCTCATTAATCCTCGCACGCGGCCTTTTCTTCCCTTATTAGCAAATGGAGTTGGATATGTCGGACTTGCCAACGAACTCTTTCAACCAAGGAAATTTCTTCACTAAAGAAAATCTCCTTTGCCGTGATCGTGTGGGCGCGATGATATTCCTGATCGTGTGCCTGTGCTACGGCTACCAAACCACGCTGATCCCCCTTTTTCCTGGTGATGAGTACGAACCGTTTACCGCTCGCACTCTACCAATGCTACTCACTTTCGCGGGTATTGGACTTTCGTTGCTGTTGCTAGTCATGGGTCAACCAGACAAGAAAAGCGGCGCAGTCGTTGAATTTGATTGGAAACTGCTGATTAGCTTCTTAGTACTGATGGCGCTGTACGGTGTCGGTTTAACTTACCTTGGCTTCGTCCTGGCGACTGGCTTCTTTTTGCTTGCAGGCTTTTACTTACTTGGCGAAAGACGCAAAGGCATTTTGTTCGGCGCTTCATTCCCATTCGTCCTTGGTTTCTACCTGTTACTGACTCAGGTACTGGATATCTATCTTGAACCGGGCGTTATTTTCACTATGTGGTCGTAATAAGATAGGGAAAACAAAATGTTAGATGGAATCTTACAAGGTCTTTCGACCGCAGTAATGCCAATGAACATCATGATGGTGATCGTTGGTTGTTTCGTGGGTACCTTCATCGGTATGCTTCCGGGTCTTGGCCCTATTTCAGCGATCGCACTGATGATCCCAATCACTTACGGGTTAGACCCTTCTTCTGGTCTGATCCTAATGGCGGGTGTTTACTACGGCGCAGTATTTGGCGGCTCTACATCGTCAATCCTAATTAACGCTCCGGGCTGTTCTTCAACAGTAGTGACCGCGTTTGACGGCTACCCAATGGCGCAAAAAGGCCAAGCAGGTAAAGCGCTCGCGCTTGCGGCTTACTCATCGTTTACTGGTGGTACGCTATCAGCAATCATGCTGCTGGTTGCAGCGCCTGCATTGGCAAGCGTATCGCTGAGCTTCCAGTCTTCAGACTACTTCGCGCTGATGTTGCTTGGTCTTTCTGCCGTCGCGGCTTTCGCGGGCCCAGGCCAAGTAATCAAAGCTTGGATGATGACCATTCTTGGTTTGATGCTATCAACGGTGGGTATCGATAAAGGCGTCGGTGTTGAACGCTTCACCTTTGGCCTAACTGATTTGATGGATGGCTTTAGCTTCTTGCTACTTGCGATGGCAACGTTTGCTCTGGGTGAAACCTTAATGGGTATTCTAAAACCAGAGAAAGACACCAGCTCAGAAGAGCAAAGCAAGATGAGCAACATTGGCAGCATGAAGGTAACCAAAGAAGAGATCAAAGAAGTCGCGCCAGTCTCGATTCGCTCTTCGATCCTTGGTTTCTTCACTGGTGTTCTACCGGGCGCGGGCGCAACGATTGCTGCCTTCTTAAGCTACGGTATGGAACGAAACCTTGCACCAAAAGATAAAAAAGAAGAATTTGGTAAAGGCAGCATCCGTGGTCTGGTTGCACCTGAATCAGCAAACAACGCCGCGTCAAGTGGTTCATTTGTACCGCTACTGACACTTGGTATTCCGGGTTCAGGTACGACAGCAATCATGCTTGGTGCATTGATCGCTTACGGTATTCAGCCAGGCCCACGTTTGTTTGTTGAGCACCCAGATGTCTTCTGGTCAGTCATCATCTCAATGTACTTCGGTAACATTGTACTGGTGATCCTTAACCTGCCATTGATTCCGTACATTTCGCGCTTATTGGCAGTGCCAAGAACCGTACTTCTACCGATGATTCTGTTCTTCTCAATCACGGGTGTGTACTTGGTTTCCTTCAACACCATGGACGTATTTATCATGCTGTTGATTGCGATGGCGGCGATTGCGCTCAGACTGGCTAACTTCCCACTTGCTCCTTTGCTACTTGGCTTTATCTTAGGTGGCTTGATGGAAGAAAACCTGCGCCGCGCACTGATGATCAGCGATGGCGAACTGAGCTTCCTGTGGGAACGTCCAATCACACTGGTATTCACAGTACTGGCGGTTCTGGTTCTGGCAAGTCCAATTTTGGTCAAGCTGTTCCAAAAGCTAAAACCTACCCCGGCGAAAGTGGAACAATAAGTTCTGCTATTACGACCAAAAGGGAGCATTTGCTCCCTTTTTTATTGCTTGTTATACCATCGCATTATTGCCCGTCTCACCCATAGAGCATATACTCTAATTTTTAACAGTTAGAGAACATCCTCATGTCGATGCGCCCTATTGCTTTGCTGATCGGTTGCTTAGGAATGTACGCCCCGCTAACCCAAGGAGCGGCGATAAGTTTCGAACAAGCTTGGCAAGTTTTGCAGCAAGAAAACAACTCACTCGCCGCGCAGCGTTCCAATGTCGAGCGTTATCAGCACTTGCAAAACGCCACCGACAATCTCAATCTTCCATCGATTACTATCGGCGCAAACTACACTCGCCTAGATGAAGACATTACTGTCTCTGGCAAACAGCTTTTTGATAGTACGGGCGGCACTCTTCCTGATTTAAGTGCTGTGCCAATTCCGGGGATTTCACAACTGTTGGCTGGCGCAGCCGCGACGACTTCAACCATCACTGAACGCGACATTTTCAGCTCATCCATTCGCGCTATCTGGCCTCTGTTTACTGGTGGTCGAATCAATGCCGCGCAGTCTGCCGCTGAAGGCAAAAAGGCCCAAGCGCAAAGCGAGCTGGCGATGGAAACACAAGCGCGCTTTGAAGATCTTAGTAAATACTACTTTTCCGTCCTGCTTGCCCAAGAAGTGGTTCAAACCCGTAAATTGGTCGAGCAAGGACTCACCAAACACCGCGATGATGCCGTCAAGTTAGAGCAACAAGGACAAATCGCTCGCGTAGAACGCCTGCAAGCCGATTCGGCTCTTGATCAAGCGATCATCGAACGCAAAAAAGCAGAGAAAAGTTTGGAGATCGCCACTGCAGCGCTGACTCAGATCCTCAACCAAAGCTCAACAGTTGAGCCAGCGGATTCTTTGTTTATCAACACGTCTTTACCACCTTTAGACGTGTTTACTCAACGAACGCTCGATACTTATCCGGGCCTAGACTTGTTGGACGCCAAAGAGCAGCAAGCCACCAGCCTTATCAAAGCGGAGAAAGGCAAATACTATCCAGAAGTGTACCTTTACGGTGATTATAGCCTTTACGAAGATGACTCACTTGCCAGCCAGATGAAACCAGACTGGTTAGTTGGCGTTGGCGTGAATATTCCGCTTATTGAGTCGAGCGGTCGAACCGATCAAGTACGCGCGGCACACAGCGCGGTCTCGCAAGTGAAGTACTTAAAAGCGCAAGCTAAGCAAGATCTAAGTGTACTGGTGCAAAAAAACTACCTAGAAGCTCAACAAGCACAAGAAGAAGTTCAGGGGCTTGAGTCTTCGATTTTGCTCGCAGAAGAAAACCTCAAGTTGCGCCAAAAAGCCTTTTCTCAGGGGCTATCGACTTCAACGGACGTTGTTGACGCCCAATTGTACGTCGCGCGTGTTCAAACACAAAAAGCAGCGGCGAGCTTTAACTACTTAATTTCTTTATCCAAATTGCTGGCGCTTTCCAGCGAAATGGACGCCTTTAGCCAGTATCAACACAACGCAATCACGATTTCGAGCAAATAAGGATCTAAGATGAAAACCGCTAAACCACTCGTACTTACTGCAGCCGCGTTAGCTCTGGCATCTTGGGTCGGATACAGCTTCTATCAAGCATATCAGCCAAAACCGGTTCGACTACAAGGGCAAATTGAATCTCAGCAGTACAGCATCTCTTCCAAAGTTCCGGGTAGAATCGATCAGGTATTGGTGCGTAAAGGGGATGTAATTGAAGAAGGCCAATTGATTTTCACCCTGCACAGCCCAGAGATTGAAGCCAAGTTGGAACAAGCAAAAGCGGGCGAAAAGGCGGCGGGAGCCTTGGCATTAGAAGCCGAGAAAGGCGCACGAACTCAACAAGTTCAAGCCGCGAAAGACCAATGGTTAAAAGCGAAAGCCGCGGCGGCACTGATGGAGAAAACCTACCTTCGCGTAAACAACCTGTACAAAGATGGCGTGATTGCAGAACAAAAACGTGACGAAGCGAAAACCCAGTGGGACGCCGCAAAGTACACTGAAAGCGCGGCGCAACAGATGTATGAAATGGCCAAAGAAGGTGCGCGTAACGAGACCAAAGTCGCGGCAGCAGAAAAAGCCCGCATGGCTGCTGGCGCAGTAGCGGAAGTTGAAGCCTACGCGAAAGATACCTCAATCAAGAGTTGGTTCAACGGTGAAGTCTCACAGGTCTTGCTACGAAGCGGCGAGTTAGCGCCACAAGGCTTCCCCGTTGTCACTGTGATTGATACCCAAGACTCTTGGGCAGTACTGAACGTGCGTGAAGACTACCTAAAACACTTCAACAAAGATTCGACGTTTGACGCTTATTTGCCTGCACTCGATAAAAACGTGACATTCAAAGTAACGCACGTCGCGGTAATGGGTGATTTTGCCACTTGGCGTTCTACCGACGCATCACAGGGGTTTGACCTACGCACCTTTGAAGTGGAAGCCCGCCCTACTCAACCTGTCGAGGGTTTGAGAATGGGTATGAGCTTAGCCGTTGAACTCAACTAGTTGGCTGTGTAATGCGTGAACTTATTACCTCACAATTAGCAATCATTCACCGCGATAAATGGCTGTTGTCTAGTTTAACTTGGATTCCGGTCACCTTGGCGGTGATGATTTGGGCGGTATTCTCACATGGAATCGCCCGCGATTTGCCCATAGGTGTGGTGAACTTAACACCGGGAACGCTCTCGCAGCAGTTGATTCGCTACTACGATGCCACTTCCACCATGCAGGTACACGCGCAATATTCCGATGTATCGCAAGCAAAAGAGGCGTTGGTCCGAGGTGATATTTACGCGTACGCGGTTATCCCAACTCAGTTTGACCAAGACATCTACAAGCAGTTTACGCCGCAAGTTAGCGTTTATTACAACAGCCAGATGATCTTGGTTGGCAAGTTGCTCAGTTCTGCGTTTACCCAAGCACAGGCAACGTTTAACGCCCAGCTAAGCACCATTGGACATTTGGTAAAAGGCGACGCGACATGGCTATCTGCGATAGGACAAGCCGTGCCCGTCAGAACGCAAATTACGCCGCTGTTTAATAAAAACTCCAACTATGCGCAGTTTTTACTCTCTGCGATTATTCCTGCGCTTTGGCAGATCATTGTGGTGGTGAGTACGATTCTGATATTAGCCGCCAACCACAGAGACAAAGGCTTAAACCATTGGCTTGGCTCTAGACCTATCTCATCAGTGCTTTACACCCTTTTGCCTTATACCCCGGTATTCGCTCTACAAGGTTTCGCTTTTTTACTTTGGTTCTATTTGGGTTTCAAATGGCCGATGAACGGTAGCTTCGCGGTGATCCTTTGCGCTCAATGGGTCACGATTCTCGCCTGCGTGATTATGGGCAGTCTGTTCTTTTTACTCACGCTAGACCCAGCGCGCGCAATGAGTTTTGCTGGCGCTTTTACCGCGCCAAGCTTTGCTTTTATGGGCATCACGTTCCCAGTCACCGACATGAACAGCCTTGCTCAGTGGTGGCGCAGCTTACTGCCTGTTAGCCACTACATTGAGGTACAAGTAAGCCAAGTCAGTTATGGGCTTAGCTGGCATCAATCGCTTACTCACTTGTTGCCAATGTTTGGCTACTTATTGCCATTGTTACTCTGTATCTTGCTGATTCGCAAACACCTCAAGAACGACAACGCCGCTGCAACTAAGGAGTCGGTATGAGTGTTTTCAAACTCCTCAAAGCAGAACTTAAAGCGCTACTGACTAACCCTGTTGTAGTGCTCACGGTGTTTGGTGGCGTCGTGTTTTACTCGTTTTTGTATCCGTTACCCTACACCAATCAAACGCCAAGAGAGCAGCTGATCAGCGTAGTGAATCTGGATATGAGCCAGACCAGTTTCAAGCTCGAACGAATGGTGGATGCGACGCCACAAGTAAAAGTAGTCAGACGCGACCACACTATAGAACAAGCACGTAATGCATTCTTAAGCGGTGAAATCAGCGGTATTTTGGTTATTCCTGAACACTTCTATAAAGACATTTTGTTGGGCAAAAGCCCTACTCTCGCTTATGCCGGTGATGCTTCTTACTTTTTGGTTTACGGCACAATCGTCGAAGGTTTGGCGAAAGCCGGCGGAACTTTGGCGGCGCAAACAACCGTGAGTAAGTTAGTGCTAGATGGTCAACCACTCGCCTTAGCGTCTGAGCAATACTCGGCGACCAAGCTCAATTTAAAACCAACCTTTAACCCGCGTATGGGTTACGTTGATTACGTTGTTCCTGCAGTATTTGTGTTGATTCTACAGCAAACGCTGGCAATGGCCGCAGGTTTGATGGTCGGCAGCCAAAAGCTTGGTAACGGTTACTGGCGCAGCGCACGGCCAGCGCAATTGCTTGCGGTACGTTTTGCCGTTCTTATCGTTATCTACTACCTACTGAGTATGTATTACTTCGGCGCAAGTTTTACCATGCACGGCGTCAACCAACTCGCTCATGCGAGTGAGCTTTTAACGTTAATGCTGCCGTTTTTTATCAGCTCATGCGCGATCGGCATCTGGCTTGGCTCAGTCACACCAAGGCGAGAGTTAGTCACCTTGGTGGTATTGATTAGCTCTATGCCACTTATCTTCAGTGCAGGTTTTATCTGGCCAGTGGAGATGATCCCATCACCTATCGTCTGGCTGTCACAACTATTCCCAAGCACACCAGCAATCCAAAGCTTCTTAGCATTAAATCAAATGGGCGCCGACTGGACACAAATCCGCGAAGGTTATCTTCAACTTTGGGTGTTGGCAGCTGTGTGGAGCGTATTTTCTTATCTCGCATTTAGAAGAAGTTTAAACAAAGACTTTAGAAAATAGTCTCAATTTAATACTTGTAGCAACATTTTAAAGCTTAGAAGAACACACAGAATGCCTACTATCTTCTTAAGTACTTTACTTGGAAAATACTCAGCGCAGCGAACGCCGAGGCTAGTCGTCAAGTAACTGCTAACGGAGAAGCTAATCATTGCAGGAAGGTATATGTATCCTAAAACTAAGTTGCTCCAGTCGGTATTCTCCCAACCATTGAACATGTAGCCGAGGCTTCCAGACAGTGCGATAGGGAAACCTATCGCAGCGGATGTGCCAATAGCGCGTTTCACCTCAAAATTTTGCTGAACAAGATAAGGGATAATTAAGCCCGCGCCGCTTATAGAGACAAGCGCTGAAATGGAACCAATCACTGACCCAACGGTTATATTACCGATAGCTCCATGTGGATTTGGGTTGTACTCATGCTCTGTGTTTCGAAACATCTTATAAGCAACATACAACATGAATACGCTGAAAAATCCGGCTAGATAGACACCCTGTAAATATGACGCTAAGAACGTCGCGCAAAATGTCCCGACTAGAACCCCGCTCAACATTCTTATGACCATGATTGAGTCGACATTCTTTCTTTTGTAGTGAGCGCGCATACTACCCAATGTGGTAATGATCATCGAAGCCATCGACGTCCCTAGTGCTAGGTGAACGACTTCCGTATCCGCTATTCCTTGCATTGAAAACAGAAACGCAAAAATAGGAACAGCCATTCCTCCTCCTCCAACGCCAACGAGTCCTGCGAGAAAGCCAATCCCCAAGCCTGCTGTAATGTAATAAAAGATAAAGATAGGTTCGTTCATCCTGGTTCTGCCTTCGATAAAGATGTTAGTTGCGAAAATGTTACTCGAAAGCTACCTTGTCATGGTAACGTTAAAAGGACAGAAAATAATGAATAGTGGCCAATGTTAAAACACGCAGAGAACACGACAAACTGTGATTACAGTGAATGGGAAAATGGCGCAGCGTTAATAGTCAAAGAATGGCAACATGAACGGAGTGACTTCAGTCATTTGGATCAGCGGCCGCATAATTGGCACAAGCATTATCGAGGCCAGCTTCTGTGCATCGATGAAGGGCTGATACAAGTTAAAACGGATGAAGGAACCTGGATACTACCGCCTCACCGTGCGGGGTGGATTCCTCCAAGCGCTATGCACAGTGTGTATTTTTGTGGTTCTCTCAAAGGTCGCTCATTACTATTCACTCCCGAGAGCTGTAATCAGTTTCCAACGAAACCTTGCGTGATTGAAATGAGTGATGTCTTGAAAGTCCTATCGAACAGGGCGTCCACTTGGAGCAAAACAGAAGAAATATCTGCACAGCATTCACGTGTACTTGCCGTTATCTCTGATGAAATTTGCACCAGCCCTCACGAATCACTTTATTTCCCATTACCTAAAGACCCAAGGTTACAAAAGGTAACTCAAGCGATTTTAGTTGACCCAAACAGTAAAAACTCTGTCGAGCATTGGGCACGTATAGGAGCCATTTCATCTCGAACGTTAAGAAGGTTAATTCGAAATGAGTTGAACATGAGTTTTAACGAATGGCGGCAACAGATACTGCTAATCCATGCGTTAGAAATGATGGCACGCGGAGAATCAATTGGAGATGTCGCCTATGCTCTAGGCTATTCAACGCCAAGTAACTTTATCGCGATGTTTCGTCGGGTCTACGGTGAGTCACCCACGCGTTACTTTTCGAACCGCGGTATATAACTGCCAATAGCATTCTGGGTTAGTGCTTTGGTTATGTGTTGTCTGTATTGGGTATGCATGTACATATCAATACAGACAAATCAGAACACAGACCCTAACTTATTTATGTTCAGAGGTGTGAAGGTGCACCCTAAATGAGCTATGGCTCTAATTGTTGTTTCCGATAATTTACTAGTTTAGAGATACAAAACGTAAAGGGTAGCAAGAAAAGGGATCTGTAGTTTGATCCCTCTGTGTATATGTGTCGCTAGTTAACCACTTTCAGAGTTGGCTGAGAGGTGTTACTGGAAAGGGTAGCTTTCCCATTTCTGACTTTTGATACAACAGCCTTAAACAGAAAAAATGGATTGTTAAATGTTAAGGCTGAAAGCTCATCTTGAGGTAGTTTCAACTCATTGAGTACTTCGGTCCGAGATATATTTTTTTCTCTCAATTTATTGAAAATCTTTTGAAATACTAAAGATGTTTCCCTGCTCTCTAACCCCTCCGGCTCTGATTTCCTGCCATAACAGTTTGATAGTTCAATATTTAATTGACGATAGTGCCACTCGGATGACAAGCCTAAGTCAAAAGTTCTTCGTATTAGAGCCGCTAATGATACTTTCCAATGCTTCTTCAACTTCAACAGCTGGTTTAGAGAAGGATATGAAGGTACTTTCGCAAGAATACTTCCTTTCGGCATTAGAAATGCTGACGCAAATCGATCTGCTTGTTCCTCGGCTTGGCGTCCGTTGTTGGATGCATGTTTGTGCAACACTAGATGACCAAGTTCATGGGCAGCATCAAAACGACTGCGTTCTGGCGTTTTCATTGTATTCAGAAAAACGAAAGGCTTCTCGTCTAGCCAAAATGAGAATGCATCTACTTCTACACAGTTCTCTGTCAATGAAAAGACGCGCACACCTTTAGATTCCAAAAGGTGGATCATGTTAGAAATAGACAGTTCACCTAAGCCCCAATGTTCCCGTAGAAGTTGTGCGGCACTTTCAGGATCTGCGAAATCTTCGCTGCTGCAATCTAAAACATCATGTTGCTTTAAATTGAATCGACTTTCTAACCAGGTATTAAACTCAACAGCCAATGTTCCGGCACTGAGAGCTGCGTCTCTTTTGGACGCACTAAGCTTCGTCATCGCTCGGAAGCTTACGCCTTCTTTTACAATTTGCTCAGGATTATCGGCGTAGAAAAATTCAACAGGGTAATTGAGTATATCTGCTATACGACTAACTAAGGTTGAGTCAGTTGTGTCCAGAAGACCCTTATTTTCATATGTTGAAAGCGTTCTCGTAGTAATCCCTGTCAGTTCGGCCAACGCCTTTTTTGTATATCCTCTTCTTTCTCTAGCAATTTTTAGTCTTAATGAATTAAACATTGTCGTTACTTACTTCTTCGATATCAAAGTCAATTTCATCATTGAAATCGACTTGTGAATCAACGATTTCTTCGTTGTCCATGTCAATAATTATACGGTTTTCAAGATCAAATCCTGTCACGTAACCTCTCTTATTGTAGGATACAGGTCTCGCCAGCTCAGCGGTAAGTTTATTGGTATTTTTATCAAAATTATGGAGAAGGAACCAAACATCACAATTTAGTTTGGTTTTGGGATTCGACTCAGGAAGGGTTTCTGGAAACAAGTCATAGTTGAGATTTTCTTCAAACTTAAGCGCTAAAAGATCAAGAGTAAAGTCGCCTTTTTCTGTAATGGATTGCGGGAAACCTGCTAGGTTTCCAGTCTGCTCACAAGCACTACAAAGGTAGATTGCAATTTTTTCTTCTTTATTGATCGTAAGCTCTACATTACGAATGGACTCTCTAACATATCCGTGTGGTTTTAGTAGTTCGCGGAGAGCGCGGATAGTATCACCATAAAAATACTGACCACCACTTGTCACAGGGTTGTTTTCAGTCATTCTTTTTCTGGCACTTAAACCTCGTTGCAATGCTTCCTTAATATGTGGAAGATTAGAAACTAAGCGAGCTCGCTGGGGCTCTTCGATTTGATTGCTTTTTTCTGTCTGGGCGTTACTGGTTAGTGCTGAGTTCATTTTGTCATCCTCAATTCTATTTCCTATATTCTAACCTCGATCGAGATCGAAAAACAAGAAACGAAAGGAGGTGCTGTCTTTCCCCCCAAACTTAACCCTAATTTCTCGTCAGTGTCGTCGTACTAACCACGCTCAACAATTCCCGACGGCGACGTCAGTCATAACATGCGAGTAATCAGGAGATGTGATTTTGCTGGTGGGATTAGGCGTGATTCGAGGCAGGACTACTATGTTGATTGTGCGGAGAGGTTGGGTCAGACCTTCGCTCATAATCGTTAAATGGGTAGGAATACTGAACAGACTGAGATTTTCAACGTCATTTGCCATACCTGAAGTTATTCGTCCTTCAATAATTTAATTTATGACTCTAAACAATTTATGCCCAACTCCGTGTTACCAACAGCATATCCTTAATCTGTAGTCCCCACCCCACACACCAGTACCAAACATTTGTCTTTTAAGATAAATCCCCATTAACCAACAGGTTGAGTTTCTAAATCATTGTTGTTAGATTGGCTGAATGAAATATATCCCAACGACTACATCATTCTTCTTTTGGTGGCGCTCTAATTAGAGCGGCACTGAATTCTTACATTCTTTAGCTGCTGGAAGGTAGCTAAGACTGTAATCTCTTTATATCTCCAGTAGCGATCTGTTTTAACTAGGAGATATCCCCATGAACACCAAGCAACCTACCGACAAACCTGAAATTATTTTGACTGGCGATAGAGCAACAGGCCCACTGCATCTCGGTCATTATGTTGGTTCTTTAGAGCAACGAGTCGCGCTACAAGAAATCCACGAACAAACTATCCTCGTTGCTGATATGCAAGGTCTTACCGACAACGCCCATAACCCGAAAAAAGTCTCCTCTAATATTCTCAATGTGGTTGCCGATTATCTGGCTGTTGGCATCAACCCTTTAAAAACGACGATTTGTCTTCAATCACAGCTACCTGCCCTTGCGGAACTGACTATGTATTACAGCAACCTAGTCACCATCAGCCGTTTAGAAAGAAATCCAACGGTCAAAAATGAGGTTCAAAACAAGGGCTTTGAACGTTCTATTCCTGCTGGCTTTTTAACCTACCCCATCTCTCAGGCAGCCGATATCACCGGCTTTAATGCAACCTTGGTTCCGGTTGGCGATGACCAATTACCAATGCTTGAACAAACCAATGAGATTGTAAGAAAGATTAACTCGCTAGCAGGACGCGCGGTTTTGAATGAATGCAGGCCATTGTTGAGTAACTCGCCTCGCCTGCCTAGTACCGATGGAAAAAACAAAATGTCTAAGTCGATGGGCAATACGATTAACCTCGGCGCGAGTGAAAAAGAGATAACCGCAGCAGTCAAATCAATGTATACCGACCCAAACCACCTAAGAGTTAAAGACCCTGGGAATATCGAAGGAAATGTCGTGTTTACCTATCTAGATGCTTTTCATCAAGATAAGGCTTATGTAAGTCAGCTCAAAGAACACTACCAACGTGGTGGCCTTGGTGACGGGACAACCAAGAAGGTATTGGAAGAGTGCTTGCAAGACATGCTTAGACCAATAAGAGAAAGGCGCGCAGAGTATTTAAGTGATAAAGCTCAGCTGATTGATATTTTAGCCAAAGGAAGCCAAATCTCTCGAGAGAAAACAGAAAAGATCCTGTTTGATGTTAAAGAGATCTTTGGGCTGAATATTTTCTGAATAGCTTGTTTTAACAAAACAGATTAGAGCCGGCGAGATCTCCGCTGGCTCTAATATGCAAAGCTGAACTAAATGGGTTTACGGGATTCGACTTTGTTTCCGAACTGCACCTAAACAGCCGTTAACTGCGACCATACATCGAGAGCGACAGGCAAAACCGAAATCACGAGTAACAAAGCCATTGAGATATTAAACCAACGTAAATAGGTTTGATTCTCTAATTTTTGACGCAGTAAAGAACCAAACATGAGCCAAACCCCAACACAGGGAAACGAAACAATAAAGAATGTTGTCGCAATTGTAAGGTTTTGAGTTGCGTACTGCTCCCCTACTGTTGTGAATGCTGAAATCGCTCCAATCGCGACGACCCAAGCCTTCGCATTCACCCACTGGAAAATAGCGCCTTTCAAGAAACCCAAAGGCCTTGCCTGCTGGTTTCCGTTAGCGACAGAGCTAGTGCTCGCAATAAGCCAAGCTAAATAAAGAAGATACGCTGTCCCTACTATTTTTATAATCAAGCTCAGATGAGGGAACATGTTAAAGAGTTGGCTGAACCCTAAACCAACCAGCAAAAGCATGATCGCAAACCCGACACAAATTCCTGTAAGCAGAGGTAAGCTCTTTTTAACACCAAAATTCAATCCCGAAGTCATAACCATAATGTTATTGGGGCCAGGCGTCACCGAGGCAGAGATAGCAAATAGCGCTATAGATATCATGTAGTCCAATTCCATTCCCTCTTGATGTTGGCTGTCCTGATTTCGTTCATTTAACTGAACAAGTGATTTTTATAATGAACAAGAACAACCGTACTGTCAATAAAACGATCGTTTGTTATAATGAACGAAGTTTTTCTTACCTGGCTTTTAACCATGCATAAAAATGAACCACCTATTGCACAAATTGCCGCTACATTAAGTTCAGAAAGAAAGCGATCAGGGCTGAGTATTGCGGAGGTTGCCAGACAAGCGAACATTGCTAAATCGACCTTGTCACAACTAGAAAACGGCGTCGGAAACCCGAGTATAGAAACGCTGTGGGCTATCTGTGTGGTGCTTGATATTCCAGTCTCCCGCTTGCTTGAAGCCCCCAAGCAAGAGATAAAAGTGATTCGCTACGGGGAAGGCGTAACCGTTGCATCAAAACGTAAGACTTACCAAGCGACTTTGCTTGCTGCATGTCCGCCGAATGCCAATCGAGATATATACATGATTGAAGTTGCGCCTGGGCAACCGCATTACTCGGAGCCACACAATCAGGGAGTGATCGAGCACGTCCTGATTATGCAAGGAAGCGCGCGACTTGGCTTGGTCTCAGAAAGCTATGAGTTAAATGAAGGTGATTACATTTGTTATCCGGGAGATTTACCGCACATGTTTGAAGCCTTACAAGAAGGAACACGTGCAATATTGATCTCTGAACATCGATAACCAATTACCTACTCGACGATTTAGGTTCGATCTAAGTACTTATACACTTGGCGTTGCACTACTGCAGGTTAAGGTGGCCAACGCGTGATCATCCTGTTGTTTCTTCAGTTGCATACGTGCGTTAAACAAACGAGTCTCGACTGTATTGGCGCTAATTCCCAAAACCTCGGAGATTTGCGCGTTGTTCAGCCTAACCATTAAGCTCAGCACCAACGGTTCGCGGTATTCCAATGGCAGAATCATTATCTGCTGTTGGAGCATGTGGTGCTCACTGTTCGATGACGAACAATATTTTCCGTCACGTTTGTTGCAATCAAAGCACGCAAGACGCTTTGTGTACTCCATACGCAAAATAGAGATAAGCGACAATATAACGCTTGTTTCGTTTTTTAAGCTGTCGAGACGATGCCACACTTCGCGATAAGTTGCGTGTACTAACTCTTCCGTCATTTTCTGCTCTATGCACAGCCAAAAAGCGTAGCGGTAAATGGTTCGATACGTATCTTGAACAACCGCTTCATAGCGGCTCTGTTTGTCCACAGTGCAAAGGTCAGGTGCTACTCGGTCTCTCTTGTTCAATAAGTCAGTCATCGCCATTTAAACCTTTAGTCAGGAACAGCTAGGCGAATACGTTTTTGATTCGATGCTTAACATTACCTAGCACCCAGATCCTTATTCGCTCTAGCCATTCCCCAATCAAACACCCTTAAAACGGTTGAGTGGAAAAGCGCGAGTATTGAAGCGCGTCGGCGACTTCCTGCGCTTTGGACTCCGAACTCATAAGATGAAGTAACTTTAACGCCGCTTGATAGCTGACGAGACTACCGTTCGAGGTAATGACCTTATCATCGACAACAAAGTTCTGATTCACCTGCACTTTCACCGCTGGGTAATCTTTTTGTAGATCAGATTCACCACCAGCCCAAGTTGTGGCTTTTTTGCCATTCAGAAGACCAGCTTCCGCCAACAGGTACGCGCCTGAGCAGTTGCTCGCCATCCAGTCAGCCTCTTTCGACGTTGCTTGAATAAACTCGATTAACTGATTGTTCTCGATAAGTGGGTCCATATCGTAGCTGGAAGTTAGAATGAGCACGTCCAACTCTGGAAGCTCCCCTATCCAAGCATCGACACCAATCTTTAAGCCTTCTTCGGTGGTGATTGTTTTCTGGTCCGAGACTGAAACCGTGATCGCTTCATAGTCACTAAACCAAGTCAGTCGACTCGCGACACCAAACACTTCCAAAGGCGCGGTCACGTCCGATGTTAGTACGCCGTCATAGACCAGAATACCGATTCGTTTATCCGCGGCTTCTGCAGATGTCGCCACCGAGAAGAACATGATCAACGCTGCTACCGACGTGCGGAGTAAGACTTTTAATCCATTTTTCACCATCATTTTTTACCTCGTTATTAGAGCATCAAGTTGTTGAGTTCCATTATATTTAGGCAAATTAGTGATTGAAGACCCGCTTTCCACTATCTATAGTGAACAATATTCATGAATAGAATTGACTCACGGTATGGATAAGATTCGGTCTTTGCGCTTTTTTATCGCGACTCTAGATGGCGGAAGTTTTGCGGCGGCAGCCAAAAGCTATGGCACCGACCCTTCTACGGTGAGCAAGGCCATCCATCGACTTGAAAGTGATTTAGGTATTCAGCTCTTCCAGCGCTCTACGCGGCAACTCCGCTTGACCGAAGGTGGACGCTTATACGCAAACACCGCAAGACTTGTTTTAGAAGAACTCACCGCCTGTGAAGAGGCGTTAAAGCGTCAGAATGATGAGTTATCGGGTACGCTCAAGATCAATGTGCCCGTTTCCTATGGCCGGCTTTATATCCGTCCGTTGATAAAAGAGTTTTGCTTGCGCTACCCGAATATCAGCGTTGATATTCATTATGACGACGCTTACGTCGATATTATTGAGCAAGGAATTGATGTCTCGATTCGGTCTGGCTCAGTTCAAGATAGTCAGTTAATTGTCCGACAACTCAGCCCCATCGACCTTATCATTTGTGGCAGTAAAGATTATTTGGAACGACACGGCGTCCCACGTGGTTCTGAATCATTTAACGATCATTCATGGATACGTTTTCGCTTTAAGCAAACGGGTAAACTGTTACCGATCAAGATGCCAGAATCGAATGGCGAGAGTGAGTATGATCCCTTCAACAACTTTATCGTCAATGATGGGGAATCGATGGCTGAGCTTTGCGCCGACGGTTTAGGGCTTTCACAAATGCCGCATTTTATCGCTAGAGACTGGTTGAAATCAGGTCGCCTGTTGCCTCTATTCCCAAGTGTTCGCCAAAGCGGAACAGGTGTGTATCTCCTTTATGCCAAGCGAGAATATTTGCCAGCGAGGGTGAGAGTATTCATCGACTTTCTCACCCAAGCTATCCAAGATCAGGGAGAAACCCCGCTAAAAACTTGGGCTGAATCATTAAAGGTTTATCAACCGGAATCATAGCTTTTGGAGGTTTGTAAGGGCATTGGTGGCATTTCAAATTACCGTTCAAACCGTAGCCCTACTCATCGATTTGTGGGTGCGTATATTGTTGATATTTGGGTAGTTGCTCGCGCAAGTTATGAAAGGTAGCTCTAGCACTCTGCTTAGAGAGTTTGTTCATTAACCAGTTGGGAAGCAAACCTCCCGGATCAGCAAAGGCTTTGTACTCGATTAATGTGGTGCCGTTGGTGAGTTTTTGTAACACCCAAGTAGCATCGACTGAACGGATACGAATATAGCCGTTTTGCTCAGCCATAGCGGACTCCGGCGCTGCTTTGATGGCTAAAGTAAATCCGAACTCATCAACCGAATATTTTGAATACGTGACCATGTCACGGTCTTTCGCTGGCCACGGTGCAGAGAATTGGGTATAGACGATGTTCTCTGTCGCGGAAATCTGCTGCAAAACACGGCTATGACTGGCGTTATCAATCCAGTTTGGGATATTGTCACTGTCTTCCAATAACGTTAAAAATGCGCCATAGCTGGTTGGCGTGAACATTCGAGCTCGAATCTCAACCAAGCCATCTTTGTGTTCTCGCGTATAGATAGTTATCCCGTCATTGTCGCTATCAAATTGCCAGTAGTCGTTCTCTTGTGCCCACACAGCCGCTGATAATAAAGCGCCCGCTATAAGCACACTCATCCGTAAGCTCGCCATCACTCAGTTACTCGTAAAGTATTCCTGATTTAAGCTTATACAACTTAGCTCTTGAGATACAAAAAAGGCTTGGATACTCCAAGCCTTTTGAACTCTATTCTAAGCAAACCAATGCCTTTATTTGGCTACCTTAACTGGCTGCGCTTTCTTTGCTCTCGTTCTCTTTTACCAATGCTACCACCGTTGATCCGGCTACGATCTCTGGTTGGTTTGAGGTACTGAACATGCGAACTTTATTGCGCGCATCAACAATAAACAAAGGCAGTAGGAGTGCACTCTTATATTGGTTTTGATAGTCTTCAAAACTGAATGCTTCGCTAATTTTGGTGTGTTTTATTTCTGCGCCTTGGTTAATTAGGCTTGCTAGCTTTTTGTAGCTCACAGGCTCTGAGAAGAGGATTTTTCCGTGGTGCTGTTCCGCGGTAATATGCTTATCACCGCCGTTTGTATTGCCGTTTAAGCAGTAAACGTTTTGCTCGCCAAACTCGTTGATAAAACGCATCCCCGCAGTGACGTTTAAGTGCTTATCTGGCGTCATTGCCATCACTTTACCGATGCCGATTAAATCCAGATACTCGTCTGCGTGACTCGACATCGGATTACCATAATAGGTTTCTAGCCCAGACATCCTCGCTTGTTTAATGTAATCCCAGTTCGAGTCTGTAACCACAACACGGCAGTCGTATTTCTTGATCGCTAAACCGACAGCACGCGCTACATCGTTCGCACCGACGATCATCACACCGCGTGGTGATGGTTCAGCCACATCCAACATCAACGCGATTGGTCTGGCTGAAATACTCTGCAGCACAACGGTGCCGATGATCACCATGAACGTCAAAGGAACCAGTAACTGTGCCCCTTCCACATTGGCTTGGGTGAGTTTGATAGCAAACAGTGATGAAATCGCCGCCGCAACAATACCGCGAGGTGCCACCCAAGCGAGAAACGCTTTTTCCTTAAAACTCAAGTTGCTGCGTAAAGTAGAAATAAAGATCGATGCCGGACGGGCGATAAGTTGAATCACGACAAACAGCAGCGCAGCGCCCCAACCTAACGCATGGAAATCATCTACCGTAATGCGCGATGCAAGCAGTAAAAACAGACCTGAAATCAACAAGATCGTCAAGTTTTCCTTAAAGTGGAGAATATGTTTAATATCGACTTCTTTGGCGTTAGCAAGCCACATCCCCATGACAGTAACTGCCAAAAGTCCCGCTTCAGATTCAATCGCGTTCGAGCCAGCAAATACACCAAGTACCACCGCCAACACCGCAAAGGGTTGAAGGTATTCCGGCAGCATCTGACGGCGTAACACCACCGCGATAAATTGCCCCGCGGCGGCGCCAATTAAGAAACCGACCACGATGATAATGCCGAACACTTCAAAGCTGTGCGCTTTACTGTTCGAGACAATAAACTCATACACAATCACAACAAACAGCGCGCCAATTGGGTCAATCAGAATCCCTTCCCAGCGCAATATGTTGGCGAGTTTTGCTTTAGGTCGAACAGTACGTAGCAAAGGCACAATCACGGTTGGGCCAGTCACGACGGTCATACTGCCGAATAGCCAAGCCAGCGGCCAATCAAAGCCGAGAATATAATGAGTCGCACAACTGGTGATCACCCAAGTTACGAGCGCCCCTAGTGTGACGATACTTTGCACCGTTCTGCTGACTTCTTTAATCTCTTTAAAGTTGAGCGTCAAACTGCCTTCGAACAGGATCACCGCAACCGCTAACGAAATGAGAGGAAACAGCAGTTCGCCAAACAATGCGTTGGGCTCGAACAAACCAGTAAATGGCCCGATCGCCAAGCCAGCAATCAATAACAATAAAATGGCTGGAAGTTTTAATCTCCAAGCCAACCATTGGCACATTAAGCCGACTACACCAAGCGCGGCCAATGTTAAGCCAATCATTTCCTCATGCATTTTGTATCTCGCAAGTTATTTAGTTGAGCATGTATCTATTGAATCTAATACAAGTATTTTTATTTATCGGTATTACGTTAGCGAAGCGGTTACTCGCTTTGAAATTTTAATCGCTAGTTTGCGATTTTATCATTACAACTATGGTCAAATTTGATACTTCCACAAACTCTGTCTAGCAGAACCCGACCTAAAACAGTCACTCGCGATCTCTGCTACTCACTCCAATCAGAAAAATGGGCGACTAAGAAATCGATCGCGAGTCTGACTCGTAAGGGCAAAAATCGTCGGTTTTGATAAACAATCCAACTGCTGGTGCCGCTTCCCCAATAGTCCTCAAGCACAGGAACGAGTCGACCACCACTCAGCGCGCCGTTGTAACTGCTTTTAGGCAAATAAACAATGCCAAGCCCTTCTTCACACGCTTTAATCACCGCGCTAGAGCTATTGCTACGCCAGCGCCCTTGAACCCGCACCTGATTTAGCGGCGCGCCGTCTTTTTCAAACAACCAATGATCATTGTTCGCAATAATACAGCTGTGATGTTTCAGTTGTTCTGGATGTGTTGGAAGACCAAACTGTTCAATGTAGCCTTGACTGGCCGCCGCTGCCATTGGCCTGTCCACCAGCTTTCTCGCAACCAGACCAGAGTCGTTGAGTCGGCCGTAGCGAATCGCGAAATCAGTGCCGTCTTCAATGAAGTTAACCATTCGCGTATTGAAGTTCATTTCCACGCTAAGGTTTGGGTGTGCTTTGCAAAACTCCATCAGTGCAGGCGCGACATAGTTTTCGGCAAACGCACCGGCCGCACTGACGCGCAATGTACCGCTTAGCTGGGTTTGTTGTGAGGTGATCTGCTCGTTGGCTTGCTGCAGACCCACCACCAAGTCCTTGCAGTGTTGATAGTACGCTTGCCCCGCTTCGGTCAGGGTGACCATACGCGTCGAACGAGCAAATAACGCAACGCCGACTCTTTCTTCTAGCCGTGATATTTGACGACTCACGTGGCTGGTGCTGCACCCGAGTTGCTTCGCCGCAGCAGAAAAGCCATGACTCTCTGCGACAACAACAAACTCATTGATACCTTCAAAACTGTCCATCACTCACCTTTGCTATATAGCAATAATGTTTTGCTTATAAGCCGTATTATCACTCATTTGGTTTAAGTTTAATATCAATGCATCAAACAAAGACAAGTCAGAACAAATAGGAAAGCGTTATGAAACGAGTACTAATCCCAGTGACTAACCACGCGACTCTTGGCGATACCGATCAAGCGAACGGTACTTACGCTCCAGAACTTACTCATGCACTCAATGAGCTTCTTGCTGCGGGTTATGAGTATGACATCGCCTCTATCCAAGGTGGTAAAGCGCCACTGTACGGCACAGACATTGAGGGAGATGCCGTCAACGCAAGCATTTTAGTTAACGATGATTTCTTAAACCGTATCAACAACACGATTCCTGTTTCACAGGTTAATGGCGAAGATTATGATGCGATTTTCTATCCAGGCGGCTTCGGCTTGCTCTCAGATTTGTCGAGCAACGAAGAGTTTGCTCGTATCGCAGCGAAACATTACGAAAACGGCGGTGTGATTGCGGCGGTCTGTCATGGTCCTGGTGCGTTGCTACCAATCACGCTAAGCAATGGCGAGAAGCTACTGGCGTCTAAATCGGTGACAGGTTTTACCCGTGAAGAAGAAATTGATTTTAACACCATCAACGACATTCCATTTTTGCTAGAAGAATCGCTGGCGCGTAGCGCGGCTCGCTATAACAAAGTTCAGCCATGGCAAGAGTTTGTGATTGTTGACGAGCGCGTTATTACTGGTCAAAACCCAGCAAGTGCTCACGGCGTTGGTAAAGCACTGGTAGATTTGCTGTCATAGCTCTATCTGCACTAACAGAAAAGGCTTGGAGTGATCCAAGCCTTTTTACGTTCTACGTAGAGTTGATGGAAAGAATTAGTTCAGTGCGTCGATTAGAATTAACTCGCGCTCTAGTGCCACTTTCTCTGCATCACTCGCGTTCTTCAACATATCTTTACGCACAGCAATCGCTTGCTGCTTATCTTTATCTGAACCGAACATCAATGACTTAACATTAATCGATTCAATGTTACTGTAGCGGCCATCTGCACTGCTTGGTACGTCAAACTTGCCGTCGTTGATCAACTGCTTAACCACGTCACGCTGTTTGGCATAACTGTCTTCCAACCCTTTAAGCTGCCAACGCTGCATTGGTTTACCCACATAAACACCGTCTTTCACCTCAGTTAAATAACGGATGGTTAAGTTGCGAATGGTACCCTGCTCTTCGCCATATTCCGCTTCGGTGTCAAATAGGACTGGGAAATCGCGCCCTTCTAACACGCCACCTTTTTTGGTTAAGTGACCCATTCGGTAGCTATTCATACCAATACGAACTTCACTGTCATCTTGCACCAGTGTTCCGTCTGCAAATTTGAGCTCTGTGATTCGCTTGCCTTTCGGTTGCGTCAGGTCGATGGTGTAAGTCACGCCAGCAAAGAAGTCATTGGTCGAGTATTTCGATGCGCGTCTTTCAGGGTCAAAGCTGTATGTCACATCGCCCGGTTTTACGGAGTTGAAATAGCCTGCCGACCACTCCATGTACGTCTTCAGCTCTTTGCCTGTCATTTGGTAAACCGTGATTTCACCACCTGCGTATTGATAGTTATAAGCGATGTCTTTCGCTTTGATCGGGCCAACATCCAACTCGGCGTTGTCATTGTCGATTTGTAGCGCGATAACGTTCGCTTTTGGCGCGTAATAGAAACTCGCTTCTTGGAATAGCGCACTGATACCAGTGTCTTGAATATGGACTTGCGGAATGCCGCGAATTTCATTTTCAGGAACAAGGTCGACGCCTTTTAACTCGGCCACTTCGCGGTTCGCCATTTCACGCAAACGCTTGTGATACGGCTGATAGAGACTTTCCATCGTCTTATCAGACTCAACGCCATTGATCTTGTAGGTAAAGCTGTCTTTGTTGATGAGGGTGAACTTGCCATCGCGTTCCTCGAATTGGAGGTCAATTCTAGATAGCGCGCGACCGTATTTATCCGGTTCAGTCACGATAACACCGTTGATCACCGCTTTATCGATGCGAGTATGCATGTGGCCTGCAACGATAGCATCTAACTCTGGGTTTGAATTGGCGATGTCACTCACACCGGTATCAGCGATATCGTTCTCGTTGTCTAATCCCATATGGGCAACCAGCACAATCGCATCGACTTTGTCATCAATCTCGGCGATCAGCTTTTTCACTTCGAGGGTTGGATTGGTAAAGGTGACGCCTTCGAGACGATTGGTGCCCTCTGCAAATACTTGCGTCATCGGTGTATCCATACCAATCACACCGATCTTAATGCCATTTCTCTCAAGTACGGTATAACCCGGTAAGAAAGGATTACCATCTGGACGTTTGATATTGCCACCCAAAGACTTGCCTTTGAACTGGCTAAGAGAACGGTTTAACACATTCAAACCAAAATCAAATTCGTGGTTACCCAGCACCCAAACATCGTACTTCATTTGGTTAAAGCCGAGCATCATTGGATCCACAGGCTCGTCTTTAAATGTTTCAACGAAATTGCCCTGAATGGTGTCGCCCGCATCAACCAAGATGGTATTTGGTTGCTGCTGACGGATTTCTTGTACTTTGGTGGCGATTTGGCTCAAGCTACCGCGCATATTGAGCTTGTCAGCGGCGTAATCCCAAGGCATAAAATGCCCGTGCAGGTCTGACGTGCCCAAAACGGTGACTTGGTGAATATCACCGTCAGCCGCCCATGTGGGCAGTGACAGCGAAAGTAGAATTGCGCTAGAGAGGAAGTTCTTTTTCATATTGTTATTCATTCTATTGTAGGTAAATCAGATGAATACTATTTTAGAACCAAAGCTTTATTTGTGATCGAGTTCCTCTTTAAACAATCCGTTAACATGGTGTTGCATATATTTGAGAGATGAAGCTCACAAATAGTATATCGATAAGCGCCGCAAGCCTAATCATATGTTGAAGCCTTTAATCGACAAAGCCACCTATGATCAGGTGGCTTTTATTTCATGGGCGTCGCAATGGATAATAAATCAGTTCAATATAATTATCTTGATAATAAAACCGAACAGCCTTCACAGTAAAAGCGTAAGAGAAACAAATTCGCACTAAGGGAGTGGCGCTTACGTCAAATAGTTCAACTTTTTGCTTTCAAAGTCATGAAAATTGGGGAAAAAACTCGTAAATGAAAGTCTATTGGCTACGCTTTAATTAGATCTGTCAACGAAGGTGGTAAGGTTAAAGTATGAAGAAACTATGGTTGTTAGCATTATTCGTTTGCATTCCCGTTCACGCTCAAGAAAAGATATTAACGTTTGGCATTGTTCCGCAGCAATCCGCCATAACCCTAGCGAAAAACTGGGGACCAATTTTAGAAAAGCTGTCTGAAGACACGGGTTATAAAATCGTGTTTAGAACGGCCAAAAACATCCCAGAGTTTGAACAGCGCGTTTTGAATGGGGAGTATGACATTGCTTACATGAATCCTTATCACTACACCGTTTTTCATCAAAAACCTGGCTATCAAGCTTTTGCAAAACAACAAGACAAGCGTATACGGGGTATTATTGTTGTGAAGAAGGATAGCAATATTACCGACCTCAAACAGCTTGATGGAGAAACTCTGGTTTTCCCTTCCCCAGCCGCCTTTGCCGCCAGCGTAATTCCTCGCTCATCGCTTAAGGCAATGGGAATCAACATCACGCCTCAATATGTTTCTTCTCATGATTCGGTTTATCTGAATGTCGTCAAAGGACTGTTCCCAGCTGGTGGAGGCATTGAACGTACACTAAACAACACCGACAACGCAGTACGCGATGACCTAAAAGTACTTTGGCGAACTCCAGACTATACTCCACATGCGTTTGCTACCCATCCTGACCTACCGAAAGAAGTCAGTGACAAAGTGTCTAGCGCGATGCTAGCACTTAATGATACAGACGCAGGGAAAACGCTCTTATCACGTATTAAGTTCAAAGGGATCGAAGCCGCTCAAAATGAAGATTGGGACGACGTGAGAGCCTTGAATATTACCCTGCTCGATAAACTCCTTGAGCAATAGGCGTTTGCAATGTCTTTAAGATTAAAGACCATTTTTGGTGTTGCACTGATTGAAGCGGTATTGTTGGCGATATTACTGTCGCTTACGCTCAATTACCTTCGCACCACCAACTTTGACGGTTTGGATCAGCGGGCTTTCTCCACTTCGGCATTGTTTGCCTCTACGGTAAAAAATGCCGTTTTGTCTTACGATCTAGCGACTGTTGAATCATTCTCACAGGAACTGGTGAGCCACGACAGTATCGACTATGTCGCGGTATTTAGCGACGGAGGACAGCTTCTCTCTGGCGTCGGTGAGCTTCCCGATGATTTTAACCCCTCCCGCCTTGAACGAAAATCCAGCGAAGTAAACGACGGTATTTTTGATGTATCAAGCCCTATTGAAGAAGCGGGAATCAACTTTGGTTCTGTCTGGCTTGGCTATGATATGTCTGAACTAAATGCAGCAATCAATGATGCAAAAAAATGGAGCACCTTCATCGTTGTCGGCGAGATGACTTTAGTAGCGTTGTTTTCGTACTTCTTAGGCGGATACTTGACCCAACGACTTAGTGAGCTCAGAGATGCAGCGGATGTGATCGCCGCAGGTGGCCGTGATATTCACATCCAGGATGAGGGCAAAGATGAACTGTCAACCGTATCGCGTGCGTTCAAGAACATGGTTGATCAAATCAAACTATCCGAGGGTAAAGCGGAGCGTTACTATCGAGAGCTGGAACAAGCCAATGCGACTTTGGAAACTCGAGTGAAAAAGCGTACACAGGCGTTACTTGATGCGAATAACCAACTTACCGCCACCAACGAGCGACTGAAACGTACTCAGAAAAAACTGGTCGAGTCAGAGAAAATGGCGTCAATAGGTACAATGGCAGCAGGCGTTGCCCACGAGATTAACAATCCGATGGCGTCTGTAAACAGTAACCTTCAAATGTGTCAAAAGTACCTAGCAACTTACCAAGAATGGCTGTTACAAAGCGAGTTGATGCACCAAAAACAAATCACTGACGCCGATAAAGAACAGCTTGCTCGCTGGAAACAAGAAAATTACGTTGAGTATCTCGATGAAGACTTTAATGACAGCTTGAACGACGCAATGATTAGCGTCGAACGTGTACGCAATATCGTGACTGCATTGCAGCAATACGCCAACCAAATCAACCAAGAAAAAGGCATGCGGAAGCCGGTCTTCCTCGATCAACTTTTGTCTGAATGCGTAAGTAATCTCCCTCGCCCTGAGAAAGTACAGGTGTCGATTGCTCCGACATTATCCCAACTCCCTCCTCTACTGATTCACCAAAACGATTTCCGCCAACTGTTCACGGAGTTAATTAAGAATTCAATCCAGGCGTGCGCGCGTCAAGGTCATGAAGCTCAAGGAACAATTGAGATTTCAGCGGAAGAAACCGAGCACCATATCATCGTTTCAGTAGCCGATGATGGCGAAGGCATTTCTGATGATAACCTGACACGTATTTATGACCCATTTTTCACAACACAACCAGTCGGACAAGGGATGGGATTAGGCCTTACGTTTGCCTATAACATCGTTCATAGCCATGAAGGCATTATGCACATCGAAAACCACGGCTCAGAGGGAACAACGGTGCTGCTAACATTCCCGATATCCATACTGGCGAATACCGCAAATGATACTGCAAGTAATGCCTAATCCACCTTACGTGCTTATATATCTGAACGTCTGAACAAATAGAGTAAGAAGCTGGCTTTATCCGTCTCTCAGTTACAATGAGCCCCTTGAATCTAACTTCAATTAGGTTCAAGGGGAGAAAAATTGCGGATTAAAACTTGGCGTAGCTAAATATAAACAGCGATGGGCACCGATACGGAAGCTTCAATTTGCTTCAATCGACTCAACATTGCGGAAGTAATTTCTTGTCCTGCTGATAGCATCATTTGTCCATTTGGATGGTAAACGTCTTGCTTTAAAACCGCGCCGATCTTCAGTTCATCCAGACCAACACAAAGGTCAACATTCGACTGTTCAACATCGTGTTTTAATACGTCAATGAAATGCTTAACAACATCAGGGTCATACAACCCTCCCGCATTCTGACTTAAGAAAGCTCGAGCGCTACTTGGTTTTAAGCGACCAGAGTTTTGTTCACTAGAGACAAAAAACTCATAGTTCTTAACGACACGTATAATACGCGCACCGATTGGGATAGCATCGCCCGCTAAATGATCGGGGCTCCCGGTACCATCAAAGTTTTCGTCTTGGTGACGAATGATATCCACCAAAGGGGCGAAGCGTTTGATCTGACCAATAATAATCGCACCAACTTCTGCATTCGCAGGTGGTGCCCAACGAATTTGAGTACCATCAGAGCGTGCAGTATTGTGCCTTACATTGTGAGTATCACTTCGCTCAATTAGCCCAATTTCGTGTAAAAGCGCACTCAAATAACATTGTGTCACTTGTGCTTCTGACAACGCCATTCGAATTGCTATGAGTTTAGTATACTCGGCAATACGATCGTTCTGTTTATGCGGCTGTCCTGTCGCGTGTTGTATGATGGCAGACAACGCAGCGAGGATATCTTTAAATGTGCGGGTACGATTAGCCAACAAGGCTTCCAGCTTTTTGTTCGATTCTTGCAAGGCAGCCGTTCGCTGTTTCACTTTGTCTTCTAATACGTTGTTCCACTCGCTCAACTGTTGGTTTTTTTGTTGCAGCTCTTCGGTTAACGCCTGTTTCTGCAAGCGTAACTGAAACAGCTCTGATGCCTGTGATAGTGTCTGCTTTAAGCTCTCATTATCCCACGGCTTAGCGAGGTAAGTCTGAATACCTCCACCATTTACCGCACGGATCGTTGATTCAATATCACTGTAACCTGTCAGCAAAAAACGGATAGAATCAGGTTTTATCACTTTTGCTTTGGTCAGAAATTCCGCCCCATCCATTTCAGGCATTCGCATATCAGAGATAATGATCGACACATCGTTATCCGCTAGATGATCCAATGCTTCTTGCCCACAAGTAAAGGACACCACATCGTAGTCATATCTCAGAACCCGAGTCAGAGACTTCAAAATGTCTGGTTCATCGTCCAGTAGCAACAGCTTCAATTTTTCTGTTGGAGAGTTCAGGTCGTCGTTCATATATCGGCTCCTGCAACACAGTGTGTTAGAAATACATTACATTCATCCATGAATGGTATAAGACTGATTTAATTAGTTATTTTTCAGCTAAGCGTTAACGGCTTATCAATATGCTTTTACTTAGCCACCGCTTGCGCTTCTTGTTCGTTCGTTTTATGGACCGGAAGGGTAACCGTAAACGTCGTCCCTACTCCGACTTCACTCTCAACCTCAATCTTGCCTTTATGCTCTTTGATGATTCCATAGGAAACCGACAGTCCTAATCCGGTCCCATGACCAACAGGCTTGGTGGTAAAAAAGGGTTCGAATATATTACTCAAGTTCTCTTCAGGTATTCCTGTGCCATTGTCTTGAATCTTAATTTGAACATTGTCGTCGTTAATTGATTGCAAGCTAACTCGAATAACCCCATTTTCCTTGATCGCTTGGCTCGCATTGACCAGAAGGTTAAGGAAGACCTGATTGAGCTGCATAGGTTGACAATAGACAAGAGGCAGTTCGTCGTCATATTCGCGCTCAACCGTTGCTGTGTATTTAATTTCGTTGTTAATGATGCGTAGTGTGGAATCTAAGCCCTGACATAAGTCGCTGTACGCCCATTCTGAATCATCGGCATGAGAAAACTCTTTAAGATTTTTCACGATTGCCATAACGCGTGATGAACCTTCAAGTGACTCTGAAATCAAATCCGTGACATCTTCTAGCACATAAGCTAATTGCGACTGCTCCATCAACATGCGCTTCTTGGCAACTAGCGCTTCATCGTCCGTATCATCAATTACCTGCTCTAACGATTTCACTACTTCCGTAATCTTGCGAAAGTAGTCATCTAGCGTCTGAATATTCGATGTAATGAAACCCAATGGATTGTTGATCTCATGGGCAATGCCCGCCGATAGTTGACCAATAGAGGCCATTTTTTCGGATTGTAGTAATTGGCTCTGAGCCTTTTTCAAGTTGATCAGTGTTTTTTTCAGCTCATTCTGCTCACGACGAAGACGGCGTGATAATGTCGTCAGTTCATTTTGCTGACACGCCTGAGTCGTCAAGTCATAAACACAAATGCACACGTGGTCGAGCGAACCATCCTGAGTGTGAATTGGGATAAACTCTAGGTTCTGGAACATTTCATCTTCTTGCCCCGAGACTTGGCGAGAAGATTGGAATGGCAGTACGTGAGGCGCTTGCTCCCACGAAGAAAAGCTGGGCGATTCGATCACAAAAGCGGTATCAATCTTTCTCTTCAATACAGACGCCCCATCAGGGAACACTGTCAGGACGTTCTTGCCAACTATATCCTCTTTCGCTAATCCAGAACGAGTCTGAAAATAGGCATTCGCCATAGCAATGGTGTAGTCTTTACGAACGATACATATGGCCACAGACAGTTGATTCAGCAAATCCGAGAGTGCTAACTTTGCTTTCATAATCTCTCCTTCCTAGAGCCATTCATCCAACCGCTTAACCACGACATTAAATCCATCTTCTGAAAAACAAATAATGGTCTTGGTTTCAAAACTTACGGACTCAACGAGAAACGACACGTGCAGCACAAGCGCTTGCTTCCATTTGTTCTTTGGTATCGGTTGGCGCGCTGGCGAATACATGACAGGAGGTTGAGTTCTTGTCGCTAACTGAATTTGCTCACATAACCCTCTCAAGCTTGCGCCTGACAAAATGTTTGAGATCTCCAATAGGCAGTCTTTAAATGTTTGACTATCCATCGCGTCCTCATCGTTAAGAGCAAGCAACTCACCCGCGAGAGTTCTCCCACCTTGCTTGGTCAACTGGGTTATCACTTCCCCTGCCATCTGTCCAAAGAAGGGTTGGCGCGTGAAGTAGTACTCGTCAAGATCACCAAACATTTCCATTAACCTCTCAGGCGATGCAAGATCAACACTGGGGACGGTTAACGTCACTGGGTGGTTAGATAACATGGCAAGTTTACATGCAGCTTGCCCCATTGAGATATTGAGTAACTCTTTGAGAGAGTCTTCGTGATCAGCACTGAGTATTTGATTCATATCAGGCCTACCTCATGTAACAGCTCTCGCAATGAGGATGCGTCTAACGGTTTTTTCAGAAACGAAACCGCCCCAAGTTCCATAACTTTTTGTTGGGATGCTGGTTGGATATCAGCGCTAATGACGAACACAAAGTTTCTCGCGGCCTGTTTTTTTAACTCAGAAAGGACTTCAAACCCATCCATCTCTGGCATGGTTAAGTCCAAAAACATCACATCAGCTTTGCCTTCACGAAACTTTTCCAACGCTTCTAATCCATTAGCAGCTTCATGTACGTTGTCGCTTAACTCCGGAGGAAGTGCGCGGATAACCGCTTTCCTCGACATTTTGGAGTCATCAACAATAGTAATCGAAACGGACGACATAGCTTCCTCCTACTCTACTGGTGATAACAAAGGTTTAGACAACATGACGAGTTTATCAGGCAATGAATCATGCCAATCATTCAATGACGCTTCTGACTGCGCCTCTAGAAAAGTATTAGCAAACTTAGCAATGTGGCAGATGCCCCAGTGGGTTGGATCTTCACCAAGCTTGGCGCGACCTAACTCCAATACGGCTTCGGCAACTTTTAAATCATAGCCCCACAAAATCAAAACATAGGCACTGATAACATCACTATCTTGGTACTGATGCTGTAAAGCCAGTGGATTTTCCTTGCAGACTTCTGGTACGTACCCCATTTCTCGCAAGGTCAATTTGCCAATAGCAGAGAGTAAACAGACCAAATACAATTTCTCTTGCTGTTCACTATCCCACCCGAGCATCTTAGCAATAGTCACTGAGACGCTAGCAAGATCCCGATGATGCAGCACTATGCGTTCATGTTCGGTATTATTCAGTCGTTTAAAACAATGGCGACTCAACATCGCAAGTGCAAAAGCGCTCACAACACTCATACCCAGCCTTGATACGGCGGTGTTGAGAGAGCTGGTTTGCGTTTCAAATCCAAAATAAGCAGAGTTAGCCGCTTTGAGGACTTGGCCGACCAACGGAGGTTCATTTGCCACTATTTGTGCAAACTCAGCACAACCGCATTGGTCATCTTTAATGCAACGTTCAAGTTGTTTGACGATGCTGGGCATAACAGGCAAGGATTCGATACCTGCTAGCTTTTCTCGGCACAAAGAAGAAAATGGAAACGTTCTTAAACGCTCAGCACACGTTAAGACCAGCTCGAAGTCTTTCTCAGTGAACGGTTTAGGTAAGATGAAGTGCGTCCAGTTGTTGCTAAGCGCATCAATCTCGACCGTAGTATCACCAGTAATCAAAGCTCGTGTGCTATTGGGAAACTGTTTACGCACTTGAACCAGTAGCTCGTCCCCTCTGATTCCCGGCATCAGTAAATCACAAAGAACTAAATCTGGAGATATGGAATGCGACGTCACATAGTTCAGCCATGAAATCGGCTCTTCAATTAGCGTAACAGACCATTCAGGCCTGAGTCGTCTCAACAGTCGACTGGCCGCTTTCAACATGAATTTATCATCGTCAATGTACAGAACATGAAAACCACTACTTGCCATATCTGCTCGCTATTGGTTCTACCACGTAAAGTTTGCACGTGGATTCAAACGCAAACTTACTCTCTATTTTGAGCATAGCTAAGAACTAAAGTTTTGCAGCCAGATCACCAACTTGTGTGAGCATTTGTGCTTTAGAGCACAGCGTACAATGAATTTTATTTGTATCGATGGGAAATTTTGCCGTACTCCGTCACGAAAGGAGCCGAGAGAATATCGTCAAGTATCAACATTTGCGTATGAAACTAAATTCACCTAACAGCCCTCCACTCATCTATTAAGCAGTGGCATCTATACGCAACAACAGCTTCGGTCTACCTCTTATTGTGAAAAGCGCACCGACTGAAAATGAGGATTAGCGACCAGTACGTCTAAACTAACGAGCGAATCGAGCTCAATCAACGTGTGCTCGCCGTTTTGTTCGACTTTTATGCACTCTTTACGAACGTTATTGCGTGCAGTATCCAGAGCAACACACTCCAACACCTCACCAGACTTGAGTGTCAGTTTAATTGGGTAACGATACATACACGCGATTTCGATGTAGTCATATTCATTGCAGCTTATCATTAACGTTTTCCTATTTTCGGTGGTGGTGGGGCTACTTTACGCCCAGATTGCGCTCTAATGCTATCTCTTATCCCTCAAGGTTAGAGAATAGACTGGTGAAAAAGAAGGAATCTTTCCTGCTATTCTTTATTTGATTTCGCTGTCCTTATACAATGCGGACAAATTGGAAAAAACGGATTAATCATGGCAAAACTAACGCTACAAGAGCAGATGCTAAAAGCTGGCTTGGTGAATGAGAAGAAGCTGAAAAAAGCGAAGAAAGGCTCCAAAAAATCTCGCGTTCAAGCACGTGAAGTGAAAGCCGCAGTTGAAGAGAACAAACGCCTGCAACAACAGCGTGATAAAGAGCTCAGCACGCAACAGAAAGAGCAGCGCTTAAGTAAAGAAGTTCAGGCTCAAATCAAGCAGTTGATCGAGATGAATAAAATTGATTTGGCTGACGGTGACATTAAATACAACTTTACCGATGGAACACTGGTTAAGTCACTTTACACACCAGCCCTTGTCCGCGACCAGCTTGTTAAAGGCATTCTTGCAATTGCGCGTTATGAAGAAAGTTATGTAGTGATTCCGAGCAGTGTGGCAAACAAGATTGCACAACGTGATGAGCAAGTGATCATTGCACAAAACGAAACTGAATCGGATGCGGTTGACGAGGATGACCCGTACGCGGATTTTGTCGTACCAGACGACCTAATGTGGTAATCACCACCAGCCCATCCCCCAAAGTAAAAAGTAGCCCGTATTGGGCTACTTTTTTATGGTGAGATATACCACCGACTATCGCTGAGCGATAACGAACGCCTCTTCCACTGGCATCGGTTTATAGAAATAAAACCCCTGAATCTCTTCGATGTTCCAGTTTCTCAACTTACGTACCTGAGACGCCGTTTCAACGCCTTCCGCGACTGTGGTCAAACCAAGTTCCTGCGCCATTTTAACGATATTACGGATAAGAATTTTAGCCCGCTCGTTTTGGTCCAACTGATCGATATAAGACTTATCCAGCTTAACGATATCCAGCGGGAAACTGCACAAAGTACTGAACGACGAGTATCCTGTCCCAAAGTCATCCAACGCAAGCTGAATACCCAGAGACTTAATCTCTTCCATTCGGCTTATCACTTCAGTTTCGACACCCATCAGCATACTTTCTGTCATCTCTACCACTAACTGCCCCGCTTGAACTTGGTGCTGAGCGGTGACTTCTTCTAAGTATTTCACTAAGTGGGTGTGATAGAAGTGCGTTGAACTCAAATTAACGTGGACCGTCACTGGGCGAAGATTCGCGTTGCCACGTTGGGTATTCACTTTTTCGATAAACTGACAGGCTTGTTCAATAATCGATTCACCTAGCTCGATTTCAAGGTTGTTCTGCTCAGCAAGTGGAATGAACACCCCCGGCGAAACAATACCCAGTGTCGGATGAAGCCAACGTGCCAAAGCCTCAAAGCCGTTAATCTCTCCGGTTTTGGTGTCTACAATCGGCTGATAATACGCCACAATTTGTTGCTCGCGGATCGCGTTAGGTAGCTCGCGACAAATATCAGAAGAAAGCTTCGCGCGTTCAAAGATTTCACTACCAACTTTGATGATCTTTAATGTCGATTCTTTACTCGCCTCATTTTGCACCGCATACACCGCTGCTTGGAGTAAGTAGTCTAGTTCTTCATGAGTGATTTCAGGGTCTAACATTGCCGCTTGAGCGCTCAAGTCCAGTTCCACACCCAAGATCTGTTTCTTCGAAGACAATTCGTCTAACACACGGGTCGTACCGTGAACTGCTTCTTCGCACGCTTTGTAGTCTGGGATCAGTACAACAAACTCGTGCACGCTAATACGACCTACCTGAAACTGCGGTAGATAATTAACAAACATAGAAGCGATATAGCGAATCGCATCATCGAAAATTTGGTTGCCGAACACCTCTGATACGACTTTTAAACGTGGGATACTGATGTAAATAAAGGAAAACTGGTTCGGTGTAGATGTAATAAAGCTGTTTGCTTTATCAAAAATGGCTTTACGGTTGCTAAGCTCAGACAAGTAGTCTCGTTCACTCAATGTCTCAATCAATTGCTCTTGCAGTTTCTTCTCTCGCTGGTCCTGAATCGCTAGCATGATCGCGTCTTCACCTTCATGCTGGATCAGTGTCGTCTCAATCGTACACTCAACCTGCTCTCCTTTGCTGGTCAACACACAAGCTTCGAAGTGCTTTTTACCGCGATTAAATTCGCGATACATGATGTCCACCTGACACTCTGGTTGGTCTTCATTATCAGGACAAAGCAAATCCAGCGGGTGCTGTAACACATCTTCCTTCTCGTACTCAAGAAGCTCCAATGCGGTCTGATTTATATCGATAATTTCTCTGTCACGTACCAGCACCATCGCAATATTACGGCTCTGATAAAGAGCTTCAAACTTTTGCAACGTATCTTTTAAACGTTCTTGAGTTGTCGATGTGTTGCTTGATAGCGCCTGAAGAAGGTGCGTTAAAAGATCCAGCTCATCTTTGCTTTTCGACTCTGAACGCTCAAGTTGATGAGTCGAGAACAACTCTTCAATGTTCTTTTCCAGATCAGAAAACCGTATCGCCACCTTTTTACGGAACAACAATAACGTGATGAGTGATATAACCGTAGTAGCGGCGACAAACGCGGCAAGCAAGTACTTAAATAACTGACTGCCTTTAATATAGTGTGTGCGTTCAATTTGCGTGCATAGCGCAGCAATCGGTTGACCCGATAGGCCAATCAGCTCAGACCATTCGGTTAACGTTGTTGCCGATTTGTCTATGTGGATGTGACCATCTTCAGTGCTGACGTAAGACTCAGGGAGCCTCTCAATCACATTATTGCCAGTCAGAATATTCGAGTAATCCCCTGGAAAACGTGCCGAGAGATTTTGACCCCAAATCATCCAACCGGAAGAGGCCGATGTCCCCTCACTGTTTCTGACTGGCGTTAAACTCACCGACCAAATATTATCGCCAAGCCAAACCAAACCACTTTTGCTGACGCGTTTGTCGTCTAACGTCTGGTTCATTGCTTTGATGTGACCAACAACATATTGGTTGGTCAATAACTCAGAAATCCACCCATCTAGATGACTATCCCCTTCATAACGAGAAAGAGTAGTGACAACGTCACCCTTTAGTGTCATAAACACCATAAGATCAAGGTTCAACGCATCGAGCGTTTCCGCCATCAAATTGCGCTCTATATAGGCGTCGACGTCCCCGCCAGAAAGTAACTCATGTGTTTCGTCCCACATCGCCCAATCGTAAGAATGGTCTTCTTGGCTGGTGACCATCATACTGATCACGCTACTCGCTTGTTTTCTAGCGGCTTCTGCGTCCATCCTTTCCAGCTCATCTAAGCTGACCAAAAAGAAATAACGAATGATGAATAAGCTACTTAGTGTGACCCCAAGTAAGCCTATGGCGAAATAGAGCGCGGTTTTGGTTTGCAAATTGAAGTTCAGAAAGCGAAAAAGTCTCATATGTAATTGTTATATTTTTATAATTACAAAGAGTTTATGAAATTTATCAGTATGCGGGTTTGATATAGTTCTAAATTATTGATTAATACGTCACAGTATCCTGTAAAAATGGCGCTGAATTAAGAAACCAGCGCCATATGATGACTGGCTAGAAACCGCGGCTTTTCCAGAACTCCCCTTCGTCTCTAGCGTAAACGTCGAACGTTTTGTCTGCGATCACTTTGCCGCCTAGCGTGATCGTCATGCGCCACTTACCGATGTTAGACTCCATGCCATTGATTGGGTCGAGCAGTTGAATCGTGTCACCTAAGTAGAAGTCCCAGTCATTGCTACCGACGTGCAAATCACCGGTAAACGGTTCGAGTACCTGCCCTTTTTTACCCAGCACGCCCGGATGCTCGATACAGAACTCAATCACTTCACCCTTGGCTTTCTTGATATTGATGATGTAGCCAAACTCAACCTCTTCGTCAGCGGGTACTTTGGTGGTGAATTCTTGGATCTTCGGTAGATGCTTAGAATGAGAATCCCACTCTTTGTAAATGCCATAAGAAGTCATTTCAACTACTGGGGAACGCTTTGCCATTCTTGCCACCGCTTTTTCATTTTTTCGATTGTTTCAGGCTCGACGCCATGAATATTGCCAAAGTTCTCTGTGCATTCGATCACTTCAAGTGTAGCCCCGTAGCGCTTTGCCATCTTGAAGTAAGGCGCCATCTCCCAACGACGAACAAAAGTATTGGAGACCACAACACTTTGCTTACGCGCCAAACTTTTCGCCGTCATCGCCTGGCACCATTGATGCGCCAACGCGATCTTTTCAGCTTGGTACGAATAACAACCTTTGTTATCAACAAAGTACATATCAGCTTCGTAATGATTGGCGGGAAAGGTTTTCGCTAGAGTGCTTTTTCCTGAACCGGGTAAACCACGAATAAGGGTCAGTTTGAGGGTCATCAAATGTGAGATTAGAGTTTGTTTGCCCGAATCATAATATGAAATGGCTCTAAATTGCTATCGACAAGCCGATCTTATTGGGTTAAGTTTAGATGTATAGACGTCCATAAACAATGCTTAGGGAGTAAGCTGTGCCTATTAAGATCCCCGATCAATTACCTGCAACTGACGTATTAAGACAGGAAAACATATTCGTCATGCCAGAATCTCGTGCTTCCACGCAGGAGATTCGTCCGCTCAAGGTTCTGATCCTCAATCTTATGCCTAAGAAAATTGAGACGGAAACTCAGTTTCTGCGTCTACTGTCTAACAGTCCGCTGCAAGTCGATATCGAACTGCTGAGAATCGATGATCGCCCGAGCAAAAACACCCCAACCGAACACTTGGATAATTTTTATCGTCAATTCGAAACCATCAAAGGACGTAACTTTGATGGATTGATTATTACTGGCGCGCCTTTGGGCTTGGTTCAGTTTGAAGATGTGATCTACTGGGATCACTTACAAACGATTATGAGCTGGGCAAAAGACCACGTCACCTCAACATTGTATGTCTGTTGGGCGGCGCAAGCGGGTTTGAAACTGCTCTACAATTTGCCAAAACGCACTCGCAAAGAGAAGTTGTCTGGCGTGTATCATCACGAAATCCATCACCCGTACCATCCTGTTTTACGTGGTTTTGATGACACATTCTTAGCGCCGCATTCTCGTTATGCAGACTTCTCGCCAGAATACCTCGAAGAGCATACTGACCTTGATATTCTTGCGACGTCTGATGTCGCGGGTGTCTACCTTGCAACAACCAAAGACAAGCGTAATGTGTTTGTCACCGGACATCCTGAGTACGACCCGTTAACACTGCATAACGAGTACATCCGTGATTTGGGCGAAGGTATGGAACCAGCGATTCCAGTTAACTATTACCCGAACAACAACCCAGATAATAAGCCAAGCGCAAGCTGGCGTAGCCACGGACATCTTCTGTTCGCAAACTGGCTCAATTACTGCGTTTACCAGCAAACTCCATACGATCTTGAACACTTTAGCGAAGCCAACTTCACTAAAGACGACGATTAAACCATCCAACAAAGGGCTGACTTCAAGCCCTTTTGTTTTCTCTGCCTTTTCATTCTGGCGATAATTGCCGAGTCAGTCGCATACTTCCGTTATGCACCTAATCACAAGCCGTTGTTTACGTTATACATGCTACTAAATTCTTCAGGGTAGAAAGATATTATGCGTCGTTTAGGAATTCTGTTGGCGATAACTCTATCAGGCTGTGTCACTGTGGAAACGAGTAGCAACTCGGAACCCGTCGCCGAACCAAAAGAGCGCGCAGAAGCGCGAATTGCACTGGGGATTGGATACCTAGAGCAAGGCAACATGTACAAAGCGCGAGAAAATCTAGAGAAGGCGATGGAGCACTACCCTGGTTACTACCGTGCTCAGCTCTCGATGGCGCACTACTTTGAGAAAGTCGGTGAAGCAAAGTCTGCACAACGTATGTATGAAACGGCGCTAAGACAGCACCCACGAAACGGTAACGTACTCAATAACTACGGCACTTTCCTATGTAAGCTCGGTGACTATGACAAAGCCGATAAATTTTTTAGGAAAGCCGTTGAACAGCCCTATTACTATCTCATTTCTGCCAGCTACGAAAATGCTGCGTTTTGCGCGTTGAAAGCGGGAAATGTCGATCAAGCGAAAACCTACTTCAGTCGCACTCTAGACCACGATCCAAACCGAGTTCGAGCGCTGCTTAACTTGGCGAAGCTAGAAATAGACGCTGGCGAATTTACCGAAGCAAGAATTCGACTAATGAAGTTTAATCAGAGATACGGAGTGCAAAAGGCGTCGCTACAACTGCTGGCAGAGTTAGAGAGCAAAGCCGGAAACGAAGCGCTAGAGCAGAAGTATCGTAAGACGCTTGAACAGCTGGGATAAGTTATTTTCGACGTCGGTGGTGCGTCCTGCGCCTCCGACGTACTCTCGAAGCGCGTAGGATCTTCTGATGTTCTTTGTAGAGAATTCGAATGAACCCAACTAATCCAATCAACAACAGAACGCTAAAAAGCCATAGAAAGCTGGTACAAAACCATTCAGGTTGACAGGGCATATAAATTTCAAAGTCCATACACCCTCTCCTTTATCAACTCTTTAGTTTTAACCAATCTTGGCGCTGCTTAGGCGTTTTGAACGTCCAAGCCATAAAGCGACTCACTTTTTGTCCTTGGCTCATTTCAACAATCTGAACTTCTTTCGCCCCTGCTTTCTCGAGGTTTTTACGCATCCAACGCACGTTGTCTTTTTTCGAAATCAGGGTTGAGAACCAAAGCACTTGGTCAGCAAAATCTCGGCTTTCAAAAGCCATATTCTTGATGAACGCGGCTTCGCCACCCGGACACCAAAGCTCGGCGTTTTGACCGCCAAAGTTGAGTATAGGTGATTCTTTTGGCTTAATATTTTGACTTACTTGGCCTCTTTTGGCTTTGTTCGCCGACAGATTCCTCAATTTGCGATCTGTGCCTTGTTGGGCCTCTTGCAAGGACTTATGGAATGGCGGGTTACAAGTCGTCAGATCGTAATGCTCGCCCGGTTGAATGATGCCTTTGAAAAAATGTCGGCTATCACTTTGTAGTCGACATTCGATCTTCCCTTTCAGACCATTATTCTGCTTCGCAATCAAATTGGCGTTTTTCACCGATACTGGATCAACATCAGAACCCACATACGTCCACCCGTATTGTGTGCTGCCGACAATCGGGTAAATACAGTTCGCACCGACGCCAACATCCAATGCACGAACCAAGTTATGCTTTAGCGACTTAGACTCTTTCGTCAACAATTCCGCTATACGGTGCACATAGTCTGCACGCCCCGGAATGGGTGGACAAAGATACCCCTCAGGGATATCCCAGAAAGTGACACCGTAATGATGAGCTAACAACGCCTTATTCAACAACTTAACTGCAGCCGGATCAGAAAAGTTGATGCTCTGTTCACCTTTTGGATTCTTAATCACAAAACGTTTCAGCTCTGGCAGTGCAGCAACCAACTTAGGAAAATCATAACGCCCTTGATGAACATTTCGAGAATGCAGTCCCGTTTTACCTTTGACGGTGGTCACTTTCATCTCAGAGGCGTTGACCGCCGGCTTCGCTGATGTGTTTGGCTTGGCTTTGGCTCGGTTTGGTTTATTCGCTTGGTTCATTTCGGTTCATTCTGTTTAGCGGTTTCAAGATAAATCATAAACAAACGAGCATCCAGCTCTAGCTGATGGTATTCCGGTTCCATGTGGCAGCACAGCTGATAAAACGATTTGTTGTGCTCTTTCTCTTTTAGGTGTGCCAGCTCATGCACGACTAACATGCGCAGCAACGGCTCCGGCGCGGTTCTGAACACACTGGCAATGCGGATTTCGTTCTTTGATTTAATTTTTCCACCATGGACTTTCGCGACATAGGTATGTAGGCCAAGTGCATTATTGATTAGGTGGATTTTACTGTCGTACACCACTTTACTTAGCGGCGCGGTCTTTTTCATATAACGATTTTTGATCGCCATGGTGTATTCAAACAGCGCTTTTTCACTCTTAATGGTGTGGTTCTCAGGGTAGCGGTTTTCAAACCAGGCTTTCAATCGACCAGAGTCCACCAGCTTAGTCACTGGCGTCGTTATGTGCTCTGGGTAGCCCTGAATGTATCGAAGTGCAGGATTCATTGGTCAGTTCATTAGTTATAGCGCCTACAGGATACCGTCTATCTATTCCTGTAGGCAACTAAACATAGCGCGGCCCTGCATTATTAGCTGCGATTAACAACCAAAAAACCGAGCGTCGGTTTGAGCCTCGCGAGTAAATAAGCAACTTTAGACAAGCCGATGCGAATCTCTTCCTGTCCTCGCCCCAGCTGTTGCAGCGTCTCTTTCGCGACGTTCTGTGGCGTCGTCGCTTTCACTGTCTCAGGCAAGCCATTGGCGTGAAATGGCGTGTCTACCAATGGCGGTAGCACTTCAATCACCTTTAAGTCGTGGTGTTTGGTCTGCTCTCTCAGGCTTTGCGTAAAGCTGTGCAGCCCTGCTTTCGCCGCACAGTAATATGGATTAGCAGCTTTAGGCTTGTACACTAAACCTGTGGTCACATTGATTATCATTGAACCCGGTTGGCGTAATAATCTTGGTAGTGCTTCAAGAGACATACCGATATGAGCTTCAAGATTGTGTTTGAGTTCCAGCTCATAATCATCCAGATCGTCCAACTCCAAGGCGCGAGACATACGTTCGACCAACTTATGTGAACGACTCCATCCAGCGTTATTTATCAGCACATTGAAATTGGGATAATGTTCATCCATCCAACGAAAGAACGCGGCTCGCTCCTCTCTAATGCTGATATCCATGCTAAAGGTAGTGACACCTCTGGCTTCCAGCTCGGCGAGTTTCTTCTTATCCCGACCAATCACGATCAATTGATTTTCCGCTTGTAACCTTTTAACCAACTCAAGTCCTATACCAGAACTGCCTCCCGAAATGACGATGGTTTTACCGACGAGTGTTGAATGTTGCATAGCTATTCCCCTGCTAGTTATCTGTACGAGCAACTACGATAGCGAGGTAACTGCTAAACAACTTTAACAAAGGTTAAAAGTAAACTTTATCCACGTTTATGATAGGCATTTTGTACTCCCAATCGAGCTCGTATACGCGATAAAGACACTTCGGAGATACCAAGATAAGAAGCGATATGATAGTTCGGTAGTACCTGACGTAATGACGGATAGCGCAAGCAGAAATCCTGATACAACTCTGTTGGCGACAATAGGAGTAAGTCGGCTTCTCGATTCTCTTTCTTTAGCGCCAAGCGCATTAACATCGCTTGCGTTAAGACCTGTAGGTCGGCTTGTTGGCTCGCTAGTGTCTGTAACTTGTCATACGGCAGGCTAATACATTCCACCGCTGTGAGTGCATCACAACCAAATCTTGCCGGAGATTGCTGGTGCATTGAAGACAAGCTTGAGGCTACCTCTCCAGTTTGCAAAAAAGACTTATTGCACCGTGTACCATCAAGTTTGATGTAGTAATGGCAGGCAATACCAGAGCAAACAAATCTTAGCTCGCGAGTGATATCTCCTGGATTGAAAATACTCTCACCAGAAGCAAATTTAACGTACCTGCCAGCCTTTACGAGTAACGCCTTCGAGTCATCCGAGATTGGCGTTAGATTGTCGAGAACTTTGAATAACGCTTCAAACGCGCTAGTGATCTCCATACCTGTTCTTCCTTCTAAACTCGTCATTAAAGACAACTGAGCGAAACACCACCATACGACAAAAGTACTCCTAACTTTCAAAAGAGTCCTTTCACCGGACTTGCCATTCATCGTCTTTTCATTACACTTCACCAGACTCGGAATTAGGAGCTCACGAATGAAACGACTTGTACTGTACGTTAAAGACAAATGCCCGCATTGCAAAGATGCGCAGCGTTATCTTGACTCAAAAGGTTACCAGTACCGTTTAACCAACGCGAAAATGCAACGCGGACGTAAAGAGTTAGACGCCATCGGTGCGCGCTCTCTACCTGTTTTAAAGATCGGTGATCGCTATATGATCGGTTGGAATCAGAAAAACTTTGAGCGTATGTATAAAGATAGCTAAGCCACTTTGCGCGGTCATTTCACAACCGCGCTTAGTCACTACCGCGCTTAGGTAGCTAATCCCAACCTATCTGTTCATATCTGTAATGGTTTGCGCTTTGTAGCACTGCGCACTGTCGTCAAACACAAACTCTAACTCATTTTTGATGCTCTCGAGCTTGTCCTTTTGATAGTGAGAGACATACAGCAATTGGCTTAGATTCTCGCGCGCGATTAACTCTAACGCATTCTTTACTAAGCGACGCCCTAAATAATCCAACCCTTGGTATGGTTCATCAAGAATCAGCAAAGCAGGCTGTTTGACGATCGCTCGAGCAATAAGCAGTAGGCGCTGTTGTCCATATTCCAACGAGCGAAACGACACATTGGCGTACTCGGTCATATGTAGGATTTCCAACCACTCGCGAGCAATTTGAATCTCTTTCTTCGACGGTTGCTGATATAAGCCAATCGAGTCGTAAAAGCCTGAAAGGATCACTTCTAACGCATTACAACTCACGCGGTACTGCAAATGCAGCGCGGAAGAGACCATACCGATATTCTTTTTGATTTCCCAAATCGTTTCACCGCTGCCACGCTTTTTACCGAAGATGTCTATGTCGTTGGAATAGCACTGAGGATGATCACCGAAGATAAGCCCTAACAGGGTACTTTTACCACAGCCGTTCGGGCCTTTGATTTGCCAATGCTGGCCGTTTTCTATGCGCCAGTTGAGGTCGGTGAAAATGGTTTTATCTGTGTACTCGACTCGCCCATTACGGATTTCAAATACTGGATTGGAGAAATAAGGATCGTGCTGGTGACGATGGATAAGTGCCAGCATCTCTTCACTTTGCTGTTGGGATTGCGACTTGATCTGCGCAATGACAGGATGGTTTTCCCACTCGCTCTTGCACATCACATTCTCTAAATGGCCGTGATTAAACAGCGCGATATGCTCTACCCAATCTGGCATGTCTTCTTCGCGGTTGAAGGTCACCAACATCTGAGTGGTTTTCGCCAACTCAGTCAGGTAAGTCGCAAGCGTTGCTCGGTGTGCAATATCCAAACCAGTGAATGGGTTGTCCAGCACCAGTAATTCAGGCTGAGTGGCTAACGCGCGCGCAATCATTACACGCCTTGTTTCACCAGTAGAAAGTACTCGAAAGCCGCTCGATGCTAAGTGGACTAAGTCTAAGTCTTCGATTAACCGCTCGGTTAACTCTTGATTTTGGCATTGGTCAAAAACCAGCGCATAGACGCTGCTACCTTTATCAATTCGGTCGAGAAAATCGGTGTCATCTTTGGCGATCTCATCTTCCAATAATCGTTGTTGTTCAACCAAAGAGACTTGAGCAATTTTACCTTCTCCCTTGCTCACGACGCCCGCAGTTACATCCAATTCATCGCACAGCAAACATCCTAGCGCTGAGCCAATATCGCCCTCGGTACTAAATACGCCCCAAGATTCCTTGTCGGCTACGTTCCAGTTGTCGATGGTTAAGCGGTTGGTTCCCGAATCTACGCTCAGGTCTTTAATGTTGATTTGCATGGTTAGGCTTCCTTACCCTCGTTCTTTTTAGAGTTTTAGACAAACTACTGTAATCAATCAGTTGGTGCGATTAAGGATGTAAAAAACGTGATACCGGCATCTAACTTTGTACCTCTTATTTATGCGCGGCATACTGCTTAACGAACTCGATAAATGTACGGTCAGCAACAGAAAGATAACCATCCCTGCGCCAGGCAAGCGCAAGGTTGAGTTTCACTCGCTCGTCAAACGGCACCGCCACGACTTCCGATTCGTGGTCGGTGACCAGTTCGAGCAAAGCGGTAATCGCAAACTCGTGTTTGACGATACTCAAAATCATCGGCAGCAAGTTTGTCTCAAACGAAAATTGCATTTCTGTGCCGTATTGCTGCGCTTTCTTCTCAATAAAATCACGATGAAAATAGCCACGCTGGAACATCACCAACTCGTGCTCAAAAAACTGCTCAAAGCTGATGGTCTGTTGCTGAGCGATGGGGTGCTGCTTGCCGACCACCGCGACCATTTCGCTGTCGAGTAACGAGTCTACTTCCAAGTCATCAGGTACGTTTTCGTTATTGATCACCCCGATATCGAGTTCACCATCGAGCAACATCTGTTTGATAGATCCCGTGCCCGCATCAACCAAGGTGAGTTTTAAATTTGGGTAGCGCATCTTAAACGCCATCATGATCTCTGGAAAAAAGTATGAGCCCATCATGCTTGGCGCACCCAATCGCACTTCGCCTTTTTCCAACCCTTTCAGCTCATCGATGGCCAGTTGCGCATCTTCAATTTGCTGTAAAACCCGTTTGGCGTGTTCGTAAAGCACTTTGCCTTCATCGGTCAATGCTACTTTGCGTTCTTCGCGGCGAAACAATTCAACGCCCAGCTGCTGCTCGAATTTCTTAATAGAAATACTCAATGCGGGCTGAGCGATGTGCAGCGCTTTCGCCGCGAGCGTGAAGTGATTGTGCTCGGCAACGGCGACAAAATGGCGTAGGTGTTTGGAGTCCATAACTCTTGATATATAAAATATATGAGGTCGATATTTTTAATATATTTTATCAATCCAACTTCCACTGATACATTGCTCACACTATCCACACAAAAGCTAACGGCAAAATGATTGAATCAGGCACGAAAGAGTATCGACAAGTCACCTTATGTTTGGCATTGGGCTCTTTCCTTGTATTTTGTAACTTGTACTTATTCCAGCCAATGTTGCCTTACATGGCGCAACACTTTGCCGTAAGTGAAACACAAATCAACTGGATCTTCGCCGCTTCAACATTGGCTCTTTCTGTTTGTTTAGTGCCTTGGGCGGTGGCTTCCGAGTCCTTTGGTCGCCGTAACGTGATGCTATTCGGCTTACTTGCCATGCCTGTCATCGGTATCGCGATGCTGCTTAGCCAGACGTTAATCAGCATTATCATACTTAGAGCGATCATGGGCATTGCCTTAGCTGCGTTTGCTTCGGTTGCCGTGGCTTACATGGTGGAAGAACTTTCAGAGCAAGCGTTTAGCCGCGCCATTGGTGGCTACATTGCAGCTAACTCATTGGGTGGTATCGTAGGGCGAATCGCTGGCGGTACGTTAACCGATGCGTTTGGCTGGCAACAAGCAGTGGTTGTTATCGCCATTGTCACATTAATTGCGGGCATTGCCGTTGCGTATCTATTACCAAAGCAGCAACACTTTACTCCGCAACGTGGCATGCTGCGTTATCACAACCGCGCGTTGGTCAAACATCTTCAAAATAAGACCATCTTAATTGCGATGCTGATCGGCGGTGTTAACTTTGCACTGTTCGTCAACCTCTACTCAGTAATGGGCTTTAGAATGGTCGCGGAGCCGCATTCCCTACCGATTGGTTTAGCATCGTTGATCTTCTTGTGCTATCTGGCTGGCACGCTGAGCTCAAAACTCACCTCGGTGTGGAACAAACATTACGCGCCGATTCCGGGTATGGTGGTGGGCTCTCTGATTAGCTTATCTGGAATGTTGATCGCTTACTTCGAGAGCATTCCAGCGATGGTCATTGGTTTGATGTTGATAAGCTCGGGCGCGTTTTTCACTCACACACTTGCCTACGCTTGGGTGAGCCAAAAAGCCACTCACGCGAAAGCCACCGCAACGGCACTCTACCTAGTGCACTACTATGTCGGTGGTAGTTTGGGTGGATTCTTCCTAATTTATTGTTGGCAGCATGGTGGGTGGGGAACGGTGATTCAGGGTGGCTTAGCACTTTACACTGCTTTATTCGCGCTGTTTTTCATCTTGTCTAAGACCTACGCGTCTAGGGTCAGCTCGAGCGCTACACAAAACGCGCCACAATCCAGAGATTCTGCTATTCTTGCAGCAAATTCAAATCTGGAACCAAAATGACAATGAATCGCTCAACGGTTGAGATCGCTGAACAAGTAAACCAGTGGCTCAACGATGTGGTTATCGGGCTTAACTTATGCCCTTTCGCCGCTAAGCCTCAACGCAATAAACAGATCAAAATCTACGTCAGTGAAGCAAGCCAAGAAGAAGCACTGCTAGAAGATATTCTCACCCAGTTGATGGAACTGGACTCGACAACCGCGGAAGAGCTAGAGACAACGCTGGTGGTTGTACCCAACATGCTGAGTGACTTCTACGATTACAATTTGTTTATTGACTGGGTTGAAGCGCTGATTCGTCAGCAAAACTGGGAAGGTGTTTTCCAGCTCGCGACTTTCCATCCAGACTACTGTTTTGGTGGTACAGATCCAGAAGACGATGAGAACTTGACCAATCGCTCGCCGTATCCAGTCTTCCACCTGATCCGCGAAGAGAGCATGGAAAAAGTACTCAAGCACTATCCAAATCCAGAAGCGATTCCTGATACCAATATTGCACGCGTTGAATCACTGACTGATGAAGAGAAACGCAAACTATTCCCTTATCTCTTCAGGTAAACGCCAGCACACAAAGAGCATCTTAATGGTGCTCTTTTGGTTTCTGTCTGGCCATCAACATTGACCGCTCTATCTTGCATAAAAATGGCAGCTTGCGCCCAGCTTTGGTAGTATTGCGCCACCATAAATTAATCCAGGTTCAAGACATGCACCTTTCAAAACTTACCAACGAAATCTTTGAGCATCTTTACCGCGATATCACTGAATTCCGCAGTACTTTCGACCTTCCAGTCGCCTCTCCAGAAAGCTTAGATGAGAAAGCAGATACGCTACACACATCATTAGCAATTGAAGAGCTAACTGAGTTAGCCGAAGCGGATTGTAAAACAGAGCAAGCAGATGCGATCGTTGATAGTGTTTATGTCTTAATGGGTCGTCTGGTTCATTTGGGCCACGATAAAATCGAAGATAACCTTGCGATTAACTACTTAATTGATCTGCTACTTAACGTTGCTGTAAACCGTGGCATCGACTTTGTTCCTTGTTGGGATGAAGTGCATTCAAGCAACATGAGCAAAGTATGTCGCAACGAAAAAGAGTACGCAGATACAGAAGCGTACTACGCTGAGCAAGGCATCAAGCTGATGGCGGTTCAGAAAGGCGATTACATCATCGCTAAATGTGCAGAAGATTTCGTGTCTGACAGCAAAACTATTCGCCAAGGAAAAGTACTGAAATCGGTATACTACCGCCCAGCGGATCTTGCGTCTTTGACGGCATAATCAATCGTCAGATAAAAAGCCGCCACCTTGGGCGAACCCTAGGTGGCGGAAGCTGCCATAAAACAAAGTGGCTTTAATTTAAACCAATTCTCTGGTTTCCCTTCAAATTGGCCAAGCCTAACAAGAACGAGAATGTATCGATTTAACTAAAGCGATTAGCGTGCCAAGTTTGCATACATTCGTAAGTTATTGATTTATGGTACAGCTCGATTTCCTGTCTCTATTTGAGTTGATGAGATTGAGCAAAGTGAGTGCAACTTGCACCACATTGAACAAACAATTCCTCAGTTATTCAAAGATCAGCACGGGTTTGTCGTTAACCCAAGCTTTAGTGACACTGGTTTTAAATACCCGAGCCAATTCTTCTTCGCTCAGCACATATTCTGGGGTTCCCCATTGCTGGAGTACGCCGTTATCCAACATCAAAACTTTATCTGCGTTGTGCAGAGTACGGTTAAGGTCATGATTCGACATCACCACCGCAATACCCATGTCAGCAACCGTGCGAATCAATTTATACAGCAGCCCTTCCTGCCCGATGTCTAACGGCGCCGCAGGCTCATCAAGCATTAGAACTTTGGCGTCTGGATTGAGCGTCGGCCAAACCTGAAGACAAATCGCACATAGACGTACACGTTGCCACTCACCGCCGGAAAGGTGATGAATTGGGCGCATCAACTTGTCTTCGAGTTCAAGTAGCTGCGCGAGATCTCGCACTACACCATCGACGACGTTCAGCTGCTTTTGAGCACGTGTCGGTACAGATAACATGAGGTACTGGGCAACAACTAAGTTAAACGCAGGTCGGTCGCTTTGGCTCAAAAAAGCGCGATAACTCGCCAACGCTTCCACCGAAGCTTGCTGTACATTGAGATCCGCAATCGTGACGTCACCGCCGTGCTCAAGCAAGCCCGAAATCGCTGATAAAAACGTACTCTTACCACTGCCATTCGGGCCAATAACATGGAGTATTTCACCCTGCTCTACCGTCAATGAGAGCGGTAAAAGACGTGAGCCGACCGATAAACTACTAACGCGAATCATGATTTTTCACCAACATCCAAATGAAAATTGGTGCTCCGATTGACGTTGTCACGACGCCTAAAGGCAGCTCCGCTGAGTCAAGTGAGGTGCGAGCAATAATATCGGCGAAAACCAGCAAGGCCGCACCACTCAATGCCGACATGGGTAACAAGTAGCGGTTTTCGCTGCCAAGTGAAAGGCGCAGTAAATGTGGAACTACCAATCCAACAAAACCGATCACTCCGCCCAATGCCACTGCGCCGCCAACCAATACCGAGACGGCGAGAATCAGCTTCCATCGCACAGCTTCCACATCGATACCCAATTGTTTCGCGTGCGTTTCACCCATCATCAGTTTGTCTAACACTTGTCCTTTAAAGCAGAGCCAAATCAAAACTGGCAAGAGCATTAGCGTCAGAATATGGTGATACCAACTCGCACCGCCAACACTACCCATTAACCAGTACATAAGCTGTCTTAGGCTTAGGTCATCACTGAAGTAGAACGCCCAGGTCACTACTGCGCCGCTCAAGATGCCTAGAGCCACACCAACCAGCAGCAAACGCGTGGTGGTTAAGCGGGCAACTTGTGCGAAAGAGACCAAAAGCAAGGTAAAGAGTAACGCACCAACCACCGCGGCCAACATAAAGCCGACAGGCGTGGCAAACACGGGAATGAAAAACAGCACCAACACCATCATGACACTGGCACCGCCAGAAATGCCAAGTACACCCGGTTCAGCTAACACATTGCCGAGCAGCACTTGTAGCACCGCACCCGAGACAGCCAATGAGGCACCAATAGCAATTGCCGTCAACAATCGCGGTAAACGTAATTGCAGTACCAGTTGCTCCATTAGCGGAGTCACTTCAGAAAATGGGGAGATAAAGACTTCCCCTACCATTAGGTAGAGCGAAGAGAAAAGCAGAAGGCTCACAATGGCCGCAATCGCGAAGAGGTTCCAACGGCGCTGCTTTCTGTAGATAAGTTGGCTAAATTCCATGTGTGTCCGACAAAACGAGTTTGTTGATCCTTTTTGGTACAACAATTAATGGCTTAACGATACCGTTAAGCCATTTAAATAGAAAGCCTGAACAATGAATTTAGCGCAGGATAGCGTTAGTCGTAAACGACTTGCCCTTCTTCGTAGCGTGTTTTCACCGGGCATACCATCAGAGCAGCACGCTGACCGATTGCGACATGACGATTCGGGAAGACAATTGCTTCACCTTCGTTTTTCGCCATGAGCGGTTTGTCGCCATCGTGACCAAACACTTCGCCGTGCTTAAACGCTGTGAAGTTTTCTACATTGTCGTCAAACATAAAGTCAAAATCGTCGTGCAGACGAACGATGGTGCGACTCACGCGGTACATCACTGGCGTGCGAGGCAAATGCTCTGGTTTACTAGACGCCACCAAATCACGCAGTGCTAAATCAAACGCAACCAGCTTTTCTAGCTCGTTTTCGCCAATACGCGCGACGCGTCCTAACTCAATCGTTAACGCCTGTGCGCCAAAGTTCTCAGCACTGTACCAACTAAAGGTACTAGATGGCGCATTGGAGAACATCACCGCTTCAATATGGCCACTTGCAACAAAATCCATCAAGGCTTTGCTGCGCACCGGATGACGCGTTTTCGGGCTGACAACAAACGAATAGTGTTTAGAAAGGCGAATCGCACAGTGCATGTCTAGATGCCAACGCTGATGCTGTTCTGTGCCTTGATAAAAGTCACTCACAACACGTTTTAAATTGGCGGCAATATCGACTTCTTTTGAAGGCTCGTACTCTTTGTCGTCAAAAAGTCGGTTTAGGTTAACATCGATAAAGCGCGTATGTGCGTTGGTCGCCTCTGGATGGGCAACAATAAACAGCAGTCGCTCGGTCACTGGTTGAAAACCAGTTTGGATATCGGAAATGATCTTGTCGGCAATTTCCATCGGCGCAGTTTCGTCACCGTGAACACCGCAAGATAGAATAATGTGTTTGCTATCCGCAGAAAGGTTCTTAGGAATGACTTCCAGAACGCCGCGTTGATGCAATTTAAAGACGGTTCCACCAGCTACTGTCATTTCTGCAGCTGGCATTTCTTGTTCTAAATCTAAGCTGTCGAAAAGAAAAGATTGGCGAAAGAGTTTTTTCGTCATGCGCTACTCCTTTATTGCACAGCGAGTATGTTAATGAATTGTTTTGACAAATTATGTAGGGGGGATCTCACTTATCGACTCTAAATGCTATCCCGATTTGTAATTTGGTCAGTTTGTGCACTATGAGGTGCTACTTTATGCTCTCGCGATGCAAAATAGCCGAGGATTGCTCGGCTACGCAATAATACCATAAATGAAAAATGACTATAGTTGATCTAGCAAAGATTCAAACTCATCGATTTTACTTGCGACTCGATCGATACTTTGTTGCCAGAATTCAGCACCAGACAAATCCATACCCAGATGCTTCTGCACCACTTCTTCAGCCATCATTGAGCCTGTGTCTCGCAACAGGTTAACGTAGTCTTGATAGAACTGTTTACCTTTCGCTTCGCGTTGCGCGTAAACACCGATACTGAACAAATAACCAAACAGGTATGGGTAGTTGTAAAAGCTCACTTCTGAAATTGAGAAATGCAGCTTGCTCGCCCAGAAGTAAGGATCACTCCCTTCCATTGAGTCACCGTACCATTCCTGCCAAGTTGAACTCATCAGCTCACATAGCTGTGATGCTTCCAATTCACCTTCGCGGCGCTGCTCATAAAATGATTTTTCAAACTCGTATCGAACCGGGATATTAATCATCAGCGCGTAGCAGCTCGACAACTCTTCCCACAGCATTTCGAGTTTTTCTTCGCGAGTTTCGACTTGATCTAAGAGGTAATCGCGAACGATGTTTTCCGCAAAGATTGACGCGGTTTCAGCGAGAGTCATCGGGTAGCGCGTCATACACAGTGGCATATCACGCATCACCCAGTTGTGGAACGCGTGGCCGATTTCGTGTGCCAGTGTCAGCAGGTTTGATCGGCTTCCTCCCCAAGTCATGAATACAAGTGGGGTTCTGGTTGCGGCGAACTTGGTGCAATACGCGCCAAGACGGCGATTGTCACTTGGCGCCGCATCAATCCAACCATTGTTGACCATGGTCGTGACAAACTCTGCCATTTCAGGATCCACTGTCGCAAACGCCGAGCGAATGATTTCGATTGCTTCGTCAAACGGGTAAGTTTTCGGCTCAGCATCCGTCAGACTTGGCATTCCCGCTAAGTGGTTCCATGGTTTCATCTTGTCTAGGCCATGCACTCGAGCCATCAACGCGCCTGCTTTCTGGCCGACCGCTCGGTTTGCTTTCGCGGTGTCCATCATTGCGTCTAAGGTACTTGCTTCAATACGGCTACCGTGCAAACTCGGCTCAAGAAAATGAACGTCTCGTAGACGCGAGCGCTTTTGATACTCAGTCAAACGCCAACCCGACAGTGCGTTCAGAATCGCAGCGAAGGACTCTTGGTTCTGACGCATCGCGTTTTGGATGCCCTGCCACGCTGGCTTCTGAGCATCGAAATCCGTACCGTAAAGCACACTCGCCGCTTGTGAGAAACCCATTTTATTGTTTGAGCCGTCTTCTAACGTCACTTGCAGTGAGCCGGTAATATTGTCGTACAAGCGACCCCAAGCATCTTTACCATCCACTTGCAACGCAGACACAAGTTGCTCTTCGGCAATACTCAGTTTGGTATCCGCCAATTTACGTTGACAAGCAATCTGGAATCGTTGACCAGCGACATCTTCACTTTCGTGTGCCAACACTTCATCAATAAAACCTTCCGGCGCGCTGACCAGCGCATCTTGGAAAGGAGTGAATGCCTGTTCCAGTTCAGAGCTCAATTTCGCCAGACGTCCCACCAAGCTTTTTGCTTCAGCATTGGTTGCATCCACCGACGCATGACAGTTAGCAAATGTGTTGATGGTGGAGAGTAACTTACCGGCGGCTTCGCGGGTTTGAATTGCGTTTTGCATTACCGATACTGAGTTTCTGGAATCGGCGTGAACTTCAAGCGTTTGAATGCACTGCTGAATAAGTGAAATATCTTGCGTAATTTTGCTATCACCTAGCCCTTGGTAAGCGATAGTAAGATCCCATTTTGGTGTGGTCATCTGTTTGAATTCCTTACTGCAGTGACTTATTGAATCGGTGCTGAAATTGAGCATACCCGTTTGTAAGTCGTCTCTGCTTTAATGAGCTGTATATGGCTAATTGACTGATGGTTTATCTGCAATACTGAGTAAAGCGCACTGTTTTTCCAATCGAGCGGCAACAGTGATGCCAAAATCATCCTTATCGTACCACCATGACAAATAATCAATGTGTCGTCTGCGACATCTTCGACAAACTGCGTCCAGTAGGTTGATATTCTTGTATAAAATTCGTCTAGTCTTTCTGCATTAGGTAGGTTGTGTTGCGCTGGGTTTTCCCAGAAGCTTTCAAGCTGCGGCCAGTGCTCGGGGATTGAATCAAAAGCCTGACCATCCAAATCTCCGAAATCCATTTCGCGCAGTTCTGGTGCGATAGCGAGATCCAACTCAGGTTGAGCGAGAAGCAACTTTAACGCGAGGTCTCGACAGCGGGCTAAAGGAGAACTAACAACTTTAGTCACGCGTAATTGGCGTTTAACGAGCTGCTGACAGATCTGCTCTTGTACTCTAACGTCTACTTTTACGTCAGTTTTGCCATAAAGCGCGGGGTCGCCGAGCGTTTTACCGTGTCGAAGCAGATAGATATTGATGGTTTTGCTCATCTTAGCCCTTTAGTTTCATCGGTAAACCCGCCGCAACAAAAGTCACTTCATCAGCAACCTTTGCCAGCGCTTGGTTCATCCAGCCAGCATGGTCAACGAATAGCCTAGTCACCTCGCCCATTGGTACAACCCCAAGACCAACTTCATTGGAAACCAAGACAATATGCGCAGAGCTATTGGCAAGCGCACCCACCAACTCGTCGACTTTGCTACGGATGGTGTCGTCTTGCGCAGCTTCGCCTTGTTCAAAAATCACATTGTTCAACCATAATGTCAGGCAATCGACTAGCACAACGTCATCAGCAGTAAAGCGGCTGATCAGTTGTGGCAGTTGCAATGGGCATTCGTGCTCTTGCCAGCTTTCATCACGTCTTTGTTGATGGTGCTGAATGCGATTATGCATCTCTTGGTCAAACGCGATTGCCGTGGCAACGTAATGAAGTGCTTTACCTTCCCTACGTTGCTTAACGTTTGCTTCCGCAAAACTCGACTTGCCCGAGCGCGCGCCACCTAAGATCAAATGTACCGACATTTACACTCCAAACCACGCTAGGATAACCAGATAACTCAGCAGTTCCGTTAACTGTTGAGCAGCGCCCAAACAGTCACCCGTGAAACCGCCTAATCGCTTCAGTAACCAGCGCTTTAGTGCAAAACGAAATATCAGCCCCGCCGCGACGAGTGCGACCATCAATCCGGTGTCAAAACAGATTAATGGCAGTAACGAGGTCACGATCAGGATCGTCAGCTCCAATTGCGATTGCTTATTCGCCAGTGGCTTGCTTTTGCTAGTATCAATATCAGACACGTAAGGCATGTCATAAATTAAACTTGCAGCAACGCCTCGGCTGAACGCGTATACCGCGATGATCACGACGACTAAGTCGGCTGACTGCGCAAGCTGTGAAAGGAACACAAACTTACCCAGCAACGCCATGACTAGAGCGCTCGCGCCATAGGTTCCGATGCGACTATCTTTCATGATGGTCAAACGTCTTTCGACCGTCATACCACCACCGATGCCATCGGCCATGTCCGTCAAACCGTCTTCATGGAATGCGCCTGTCAGCATCAAGCTAAAGCACATCATCAAAAACACGGCGACTTCCGTGCTAAACAGCGTACTGGCGACCCAGTAAACCAGCGCACATAAGCAGCCAAGTAATAACCCCACCAGCGCGAAGTAGCGCCCGGCTTGGTTCATTCTCTGCTCAGAGTACGGCGTATCACTCGGTATCGGTAAGCGGGAGAAAAAGCCTAAAGAGAGCCAAAACAGCTCAAGCTGATATTTAAGCCCAGTGAGCATTACACTGTCACTCCTGCTTGCTCAAAGCTGGCCATATTGTTGTAGAACTCCACTGCCGCTCGTACCAACGGCACTGCCAGTACCGCGCCCGTGCCTTCTCCCAGTCTCAACGAGAGGTCAAGCAGTGGCTCAGCGTGTAGCTCTTCCAGCATGTACTTGTGTCCGGCCTCGTGGGATTGGTGGGCAAAGATCATGTAATCTCGACACTGCGGATTTAACTGCGTCGCCGCGTAAGCCGCTGCAGTGGCAATAAAACCGTCGACTAATACTGGTGTCTTCTGCTCCGTTGCTTCGAGATACGCGCCCACCATTTGGACAATCTCAAATCCGCCGACGTGTTCTAAAACCTTGTACACATCTTGTCCTGCACAGCGTTCTACGCCTTGTGCCACCAAAGTCACTTTCTTAGCGTATTGTTGGTCAGAAATGCCTGTGCCACGACCAACGCAATCAGCCACCGGACGATTAGACAGTGCTGCTAAAATAGCCGACGCACTCGATGTATTACCGATACCCATTTCGCCAAACATCACTAAGTTAGAGCCTGATTCGATAATGGTTTTGACCACTTGTCGACCGAGTAAAATCCCCTCACTCACCTGCTCGGCCGTCATTGCGGCTTGTTGGGCAAAGTTATTTGTTCTGTTGCCCAATCGCTGCACGATAAAGTCGTCACTTTGATGCTCCACTGGCAGCAAGATGCCACAATCAACCACCTTTAGCGCCACATCGTTTGCACGGCAAAAACAGTTGACCGCCGCACCACCCGCAATAAAGTTGAGCACCATTTGTTGCGTCACAGCACTTGGCGCAATGCTTACGCCTTCATCGGCGATGCCGTGGTCACCGGCAAACACAACTACGGTTGGCTGCGTAATCTCGAGTTTGGTAACTCGCTCACCTTTTTGATTGCTTTGAATCAGCGCGAGTTGATGAGCAAGTTGCTCTAATTGTCCTAGTGAGCCAAGCGGTTTGGTTTTTTGGTTAATGCGATGCCAGATAGCATCAGAATAGGATTGGTCTAACATGATGGTTTACTTCGGTCTCGCTACTGAAAAGGTCTTCTCTAACACAGCGTATTGACTGCCGCCCAAACGTGACAGCGGATTCACTTGTAACGCGTCAACCACCACACGGTCTTCACGCTCTCCGATCACTTGCGGATCGATATAAATATTCTCTATCTCGGCGAAAATCAGGCTTTGAGGCGTTTCACCGATCTCTTTAACTTCAAACAACTTACAGCCAAATGCGATTGGGCATCCTGTAATTCTCGGCAGCTCACAGCCTTCAAACTCAACCAACTCAACACCTGCAAGGTCAATTTCAGACTCGCCGTGTTCTAGCGTTGCAGCGCTTTGCGTCACCGCATCTGCAAAATCAACACTGGCGATATGGACAACCATTCGCCCTGTTTCCAAGGCATTACGCGTTGTATCTTTTACCTCTCCACTCGGCTTTTTGCCGACTGAAAACATCATCAACGGAGGATTACTCGATACTGGCGTGAAATAAGAAAATGGCGCTAAGTTGTAGTTTTCATCACCCGATTCAGTTAACACCCACGCAATCGGACGCGGAATGATGGTTTGAGTCATCAGATGATAAATTTGAGTCGGCGCAAGCGTGCTGAGGTCGATATTCATCGTAAATCCCTTTCTTGGCGTGTATTCCTGAGAAACCCTGAGTGTAACGTGAAATCATAGGGTTAACATCTGCTTTATGCTTTAGGGTGAGCCGCGGTTTGTCGACTCATACTTGAAAATGAGACAAGAACAAGAAAGATGAAATTTTTTCGGCGTTCGGTCTATCCTTATAATCGAACACCTTTTTTTATTTTAAGCAAAATACGAGGAAAGGTTTCAGATACTGAATGGTATAAAAAACATGATTCTAACAAGAATGCTGAGCTCGACTCAGCGTGTAGTGAAGGAGGTCTGTTATGCTTGCCAATCAACGACAAAAGAAACAGAAACAAAAAAAATCGAGTCCAAAAACACAAAAACGTGTGCCATTATCTCTTACCTGACTGTAATTTAATCAAACTCGAGATCTTATGACTAATCAGGGTAATCTCATCGTCATCACGGCCGGCGGTTCTGGCTTAATTGGACACGAACTGATCAAACAGCTCTTAGAGCAAGAACCGATTGATAAAATCTACGCACTCAGCCGACGGGAGTTACCCTTTACTCACAATAAGTTGGACGTCATTACCGATGCAAACCTAGAAGTGAAACATTGGGATGACGAACATGCGCGCCCGCAATACGGATTCATTTCTCTTGGTTCAACTAAAAAACAAGCCGGTAGCCAGCAAGGACTAGAAAAAATCGACTACGAGTTGGTGTGCAAAGTCGCGCAACAAATGAAACTGCTGGGCGTGACACGTTTGTGTGTGGTTTCCAGCCTTGGCGCTTCGCCTCATTCGCCCTCTCACTATTTGCGTTGCAAAGGAAAAATGGAGTTAGCGCTAGAAAAGATGGAGTTTGAACAACTGGTATTTGTCCGCCCAGGGCCTTTGGTCGGTATTCGCGATAACCCACGTACCGACGAGCAAGTCGTCCAATCTATTTTAGGCGCACTTCGTCCATTAATGATTGGCCCGCTCGCAAAACTGATTCCTATCCACGCCAGCGACGTCGCCAAAGCGATGCAATACAGCGTGTTTAAGCACTCCAATAAGCGAGTCACCATTTTAAACAGCATCGATATGCGCCAGCTAATCAAACAATATCAATAGCTTTTCTACTTCAATTGAATAGCAACATCATGCCTAAGAGAAAAATTAATAACTTTTAGGCATAAGAAATTACTTTTAATCACTTTATTCATTATCCACGAATCATTATCTTGCCCATCCGAATTCTATTCTTCATAAGCATTAAGTCCCTTAATGCACCTTAAAAATACATAAGGATAATCAGATATGTCAGTAGCTGCTATTGCGTCGTTAGCGGTATTCGCCGGCATTCTCTTCTTGCTGTTCGGTCAACAAAGAAAAGAGAATACTCTATCGCGCCTGGTACTTTTCGGTTTAGTGCTAGGTAGTGCTTTTGGTTTGGCTCTTCAACTGATCTTCGGTGAAGGCAACCCTGTAATTAATGAAACCCTAGAATGGGTAAACGTCGTGGGTCGTGGTTACGTCGGCCTGCTGAAAATGGTGATCATGCCGTTAGTACTTGTTTCTATGATCGCTGCGGTCGTGAAACTTGAAAAAGGCGGTTCATTAGGCAAAATTTCAGCGCTCACCATTTCTATCCTTTTGATCACGACAGCAATCTCTGCCATCGTTGCTATCTTCGTCACTCAGGCATTTGGTCTTTCGGCTGAAGGTCTAACTGAAGGTGCGCGTGAAACAGCTCGTATAGCAGTACTAGAGAGCCGTGCAGACCGTGTTAGTGACCTAACTATCCCGCAAATGCTGGTTAGCTTTATTCCGACCAACCCATTTGCTGATCTGACTGGTGCTCGCTCTACCTCGATCATCGCTGTCGTTATCTTTGGCGTGCTAACAGGCATTGCTGCACGTAAAGTCATGGCGGAGAAACAAGAGCTAGAAACGCCAATTCGCACTTTCGTCGAAGCGATTCAATCTATCGTCATGCGTTTAGTGAAAATGATCATGGCGCTAACACCTTACGGTATTGCAGCGTTAATGGCGAAAGTCGTCGCGACATCAAGTGCTGGTGATATCCTGAACCTGCTTGGCTTTATCGTGGCGTCTTACGTGGCAATTGCTCTGATGTTTGTTGTTCACGGTATTCTTGTGGCGTTCTTCGGTGTGAACCCGAAAGAGTTCTTCCAGAAGATCTGGCCGGTACTGACCTTTGCGTTTACGTCTCGTAGCTCTGCAGCGTCTATCCCACTGAACGTAGAAGCTCAAATCGAAAAACTAAACGTGCCGCCAGCGATTGCGAACCTTTCCGCGTCATTTGGTGCGACGATTGGTCAAAACGGTTGTGCGGGTATCTACCCTGCAATGCTCGCGGTTATGGTTGCGCCAATGGTCGGAATCGATCCAATGGATATCAACTTCATCCTTTCGCTAATTGCTATCATCGTAGTAAGTTCGTTCGGTATTGCAGGCGTTGGTGGTGGTGCAACATTCGCAGCGCTTATCGTTCTGCCAGCAATGGGCTTGCCAGTGACTATTGCGGCACTACTTATCTCTATCGAGCCATTAATCGATATGGCACGTACTGCGCTGAACGTATCAGGTGCGATGACGGCAGGCACAATCACCAGCCGCATCATGGGCAAGAAGACAGTAAGCGAAGAACTGGAAACGCAAAAAGCGTAAACAGAATAGTTCCTTCCTCAATGGCCGACATCATGTCGGCCATTTTTTTAGCACTCAGGCCAAGAATATCCCTTGCCGATTGCCTTGATGAAGCGGCAGTGTTCTAATACCTAAGTGAATTTCAAATACTTGGTAATAGAGCATGCAACAAGAGCACCAACCTACGTTTTTCTTTTTTGATTACGAAACGTGGGGAACTAGCCCTGCTAAAGACCGTCCGTGTCAGTTTGCAGGCGTTCGCACCGATCAGGACTTTAATATTATCGGTGAGCCTCTTGTCATCTACTGCCAACCACCTACTGATTATCTACCGTCGCCAGAAGCGGCGCTGATTACTGGCATCACACCACAAACTGCGCAAACGAAAGGTCTCTCTGAGCCAGAGTTCATTGCCAAAATCCATGAGCAACTGGCAACACCAAACACCACTAGCCTTGGCTACAACAGCATTCGCTTTGATGACGAAGTCACTCGCTACACCTGTTACCGCAACTTCTTTGACCCGTACGCGTGGAGCTGGCAAAACGGCAACTCTCGCTGGGATCTACTGGATGTTATGCGTGCATGTCATGCCCTGCGCCCTGAAGGGATCAACTGGCCAGAGAACGAAGAAGGTTTTATCAGCTTTAAGCTCGAACACTTGTCGGTTGCCAACGGTATTGAACACGCGAATGCGCACGACGCAATGGCGGACGTTATTGCCACTATTGAGATGGCGAAAAAGCTTAAAGCGGCACAGCCAAAACTGTTCGACTATTTCCTCAATATGCGCCATAAACGTAAGTTGAATGAGCTTATCGACATCGTCAATATGACGCCGTTGATGCACGTATCGGGCATGTTAGGTCGTGAATGCAACTACACCAGCTGGATTGTGCCCGTGGCTTGGCACCCGACCAATAAAAACGCAGTCATCACGGTGGATTTGGCGAAAGACCCTCAGCCATTACTCGATTTAACTACCGAGCAATTACATGAGCGTCTGTACACCAAACATAGTGAGTTGGCAGAAGGTGAGCTTCCAGTCCCAGTTAAACTGGTTCATTTGAATAAGTGCCCTATTCTCGCTCCGGCTAAAACGCTAACCGCTGAAAACGCAGAAAACATTGGTATCAACCGCGAGCAATGCTTAAAGAATTTGGCAACCTTGCGCCAGAATCCAGAAGTTCGTGAAAAGCTGTTGGGCTTATACAGCATCGAGCGCGAGTACGAAGGCAGCAATGACGTTGACACTCAACTCTATGACGGTTTTTTCTCTCCAGCAGACAAAGCGTCGATGGATATCATCCGTGAAACTGACCCAAACAATCTAGCCGCACTGGACATTTCGTTTAATGACCAACGAATCGCTCCACTGCTATTCCGCTACCGTGCCCGAAACTTTCCATGGACTTTGGACGAAACTGAGCAACAACGCTGGGCAATGCACTGCCGAGAGTACTTCGAAAGTCGTATTGAAGAGTATATGCTCAATTTGGAAAACTTAGTTCACGAACATGGAAGTGATGAAAAGAAGATGGCTATTTTAAAATCCGTATACCAATACGTTCAAAAGCTAGTATCTTAAGTAGTCAAAACGCCTGCACCCTACTCCTCACCGATTATTAAACTAAAACAGCTGGTGAGGTTTTGAACTCCAACTCCGATTGGAATCTTACGTTGTGAAAATGCAACGAGCAGTTTATATACTTGGACGACAACTTCATATGGCTAAAAATTTGCTTAAATACGTCGTATCTTTGGGGCTGATCTTCTTGTGCCTAATGGCAGGCATTAATCTTCAACACCTCTTAGACATTTCTATCCCGGGCAGCATCATTGGCATGCTTATTCTATTCGGCCTTATGGCGAGTGGATTGGTACCGGTTGAATGGGTTCGCAGTGGTGCCACGCTGCTTATCCGTTACATGGTGCTATTGTTTGTGCCGATCAGTGTCGGCCTCATGGACCATTTTGACTTGTTGTTTGCTAACGCAGTGCCGATTCTCGCGAGTGCCATTGGCGGTACCGCGATTGTGTTGGTGGTACTCGGATTGTTCTTAGATCGCGTACTTAAGGGAGGAAACAAGTAATGTGGTTATTAGTTACTATAATCGTCTTCCTCGCAGCACGCTGGATCTGCAAAAAATGCAACACACCGTTGATGAACCCACTCATCATCAGTCTTGTGGTGCTAATCCCAACTCTCACTTACTTCAAAGTACCGTTTGAAACCTATTACGAAGCGAATGGGTGGCTTAACTATCTGCTACAACCGGCTGTTGTTGCCTTAGCGTTTCCACTCTACGAACAACTGCCACAGATTCGAGCCAACTGGCGCATTATCGCGCTCGCGTGTGGTGTTGGCAGCGCGATGTCAATGCTGACCACCAGCGTTATCGCTGTATACATGCAAGCTGATATTACGCTCATCGCTAGTCTACTAGGTAAATCAGTGACAACGCCTATCGCGATGGAAGTATCGAGCCACTTAGGTGGTGAACCTGCAATCGCGGCAATTTTAGTCCTGTTAGTTGGTCTATTTGGGGCAATCGTCGCTTACCCAATTTACAACCTGCTCAACATTACCCACCCTATTGCGAAAGGATTAACCATGGGCACAGTGTCTCACGCACTGGGTACTGCGGCTTGCGCAGAAAGAGACGGGCAAGATGCTGCGTTCAGTTCGTTAGCACTCGTGCTATGCGGCGTGATCACCTCAATACTCGCTCCATCATTTTTTGCCTTTGCAGTCTGGCTAGCGGCATAACAATAATCTGCTACGCCGAGTATCGGGATATTTATTCGGCGTAGTTCACTTAATTTTGGACTGCAATCGTTATCATGTGTGACATCACTCTAACTATGAAACACAAAGTTTCATTGCATTATTTAATGTGATTGTATTCACAGATTTATTTACTGCTTTCCATAAAATGAAATGCCAGTATCGAAGTGGGTTCACGCTGTAATGCACTGCTTGTCTTCGATATCACCACATGTTTACACAAGGATTCAACATGAGAAGCCGCATTGAACAAGCGCTATCAGAAGCGCCAAGCAAGGTAGCAGAGTACCTGTCTCCGATTCTGCTCGCTGATGATTTTGACGCGACTATTTCTGCTAAGCAGTTCCAACAACTACTTACGATCTCTGGTCTGCAGGATGACGAACTGCGCGTTGCATTACTGCCGTTTGCTGCTGCCTATTCTTACGCACCTATCTCTAATTTTTACGTAGGTGCCATCGTGCGTGGCTTATCTGGTCGTCTTTATTTTGGTGCTAATGTCGAAATCTTAGGTGCTCAGCTAGGACAGACTGTTCACGCAGAGCAATCAGCGATTAGCCATGCTTGGATGAAAGGCGAACAAGGCATCTCGGACATCACGATTAACTTCAGTCCTTGTGGTCACTGTCGCCAGTTTATGAACGAACTGACGACGGCAAATGAACTGGTGGTTCAACTTCCACAACGTGACGAAATGACACTGCAAGAATACTTGCCAGAGTCATTCGGCCCTGCTGACTTAGGTATTGAATCAGGCTTGATGACGGCAGTTGATCACGGCAAAACAACCGAAGAATCCGACGAATTAGTCCTTGAAGCGCTCAAAGGTCTTAACAAGAGCCACGCGCCATATACGCATAACCTAAGCGGTGTCGCAATCAAAGCGAAAAACGACAAAGTATACTTGGGTGCTTACGCAGAGAATGCGGCATTTAACCCAAGCCTACCACCGCTACAAGTCGCGATGATTCAAATGTTGCTAGACGGTCAGTCTTTAGAGCAAATTGACTCTGTTGCGTTAGCTGAAATGGCCGATGGCAGCATTAGCCATTTAGCCGATACACAAGCGACACTAGAGGCTGTCAACCCAGACATTCAGGTTTCATACCTCGCAGTATAAAATTGATTAAGGCGCTCAATGAGCGCCTTTTTTATATGTCATAAAACGGACTTGGGTCGACTTCCAACTGGCTCGGGGCAATCGCCTTTTCTATATTGAGCTGACTGTGTTTGAGATCGACGAAACAGACATCGATAAAACGATGGTATTTACGCGAGTAGAAGCATTTTACTTCTGGCTTAAGAGGATTACCGCTGTTTGACGTCCAGACAATCCCTACTTTCCCGTCACTCAATTCAACCAACGCCCCGACTGGGTAGATACCGACGCAATTGATGAACTTATAGACCATTTTCTTATCCAACTGAAACGGTGTCAGACTAAGCAAAATCTTAAACGCTTCAGCCGAGCTCATACCGCGTTTATAGCAGCGGTCTGCGGTCAACGCGTCATAAATATCAACAATCGAGCTCATACGACCGTAAATTGAAATTTGATCGCCACTCAAACCCTCGGGATAACCTTGTCCATCGAGCTTCTCATGGTGCATTAAACAGACATCGCGGCTGATATCACTAACACCAACCACCGAACCAATCATCTGTTGGGCGTGTGTTTGGTGGCCTTTCATGTGCTCAAATTCTTCTGGTGTCAAACGCCCTGGCTTGTGGAGGATCTTATCATCCACTTTGATTTTGCCGATATCGTGGATAATGCCGCCAATTGCCACTTGTTTTAGTTCCTCTTTGGAAAGTCCTAAATGCTTACCAAAAGATACAAGCAGGGTTGCAACATTCACTGAATGCTCAAGCAAATATTCGTCTTTGTTTCGTAGTGCCGAAACACAATGAAGTGCGTCTGAATCAACTAAGACTTGCTCAATCAAATCATCCGCCCAACGCTCTAACTCATCGACGTGAACCGAATTGCCAGCAAATGTTTGGTTGAGAATTCTATGCGCGAGCGTTTTCGCCTCTCGAATGATTCGTGAAGCACGCTTCTGGTGAGAAAAACGACTTTTATGTACGCGTTTAAACTTAATCGGTGATGTCTCTTCGGGATCATCCTCGGTCAACTTTACTGGCTTAAACACACAACCTTTTACTGACAGGCTTTGGTCAACCCAAGCGTATTTGATGCTGTTCTTTTTCAGCTCGTCAATCGCACGTTGAGAAGACACCCGCCCTGCATTCGACAGGTTTACCCGCTTATTGTCTTCAATCGCGGTAACAAACATACCAATGCTTAAAGTGTCTAAAGGTATTTTTATTGAGTTTTTAGGATCGTAATGCATCTATTCAATTTCTATTGTGGCAATCAATGTCACTTTATCTATTAAACCCTCACCCCAATTGAGTGAGGAATGAACATCGGGTATCACCGCGATCCATGGCGACCCGTTAAATATAGTTTAAAAATCTTGCATTGACCCCATGAATATTTTTGAGAATGAACATAAAGTTGCATAAAAATTTAGAGTAATAATACTAACACACTTTCAAAAGTGTGATCTTCATCATATTGCAAAAATTACCAATCACGATGTGTACTACTCACTAAACAAGCTTGCGCAAACGTTTGCTTTTTGAATATTAATCAGTATGATCCGTCGCATTAATTCAAATCCGCTCTGTTAGAAAGGTTAATTATGTTTGGTACGGCTACTCGTAAAAATGCTACTCGCGTACTTCTATTAGGTTCTGGTGAACTAGGTAAAGAAGTGGCGATTGAATGTCAGCGTCTTGGATTGGAAGTGATCGCGTGCGACCGTTATGAATCGGCTCCAGCAATGCAGGTTGCTCACCGCAGCTACACTCTCGATATGTTGGACGGTGATGCTTTGCAGGCCATTATTGAAAAAGAGCAGCCTGATTACGTCGTACCAGAAATTGAAGCTATCGCGACCGACAAGCTCGTTGAGCTAGAAAGCCAAGGCTTAAACGTTGTACCAACAGCAAAAGCCACCAAACTGACAATGAACCGTGAAGGCATTCGTCGTTTAGCCGCGGAAGAGTTACAACTGACTACTTCACCATATCGTTTTGCTGACAGCTATGAAGAATTTACCGCTGCGATTGAAGCGGTTGGCATTCCTTGTGTTTGTAAGCCAGTGATGAGTTCATCAGGCAAAGGTCAGAGCGTGATCAAAAGTGCTGATGATGTAGATAAAGCGTGGAGCTATGCTCAAGAAGGTGGTCGTACTGGCGCAGGCCGTGTGATTGTCGAAGGCTTTATCGATTTTGATTACGAAATTACCCTTTTGACTGTGCGTGCGGTTGATGGCGTTCACTTCTGCGCGCCGATTGGCCACCGTCAGGAAGACGGCGACTACCGCGAGTCTTGGCAGCCACAAGTGATGTCAGACGCGGCTCTGCAAGCAGCGCAAGACGCAGCAGGCAAAGTGGTTAACGCACTCGGCGGTTACGGCCTCTTTGGTGTCGAGCTGTTTGTAAAAGGCGATACAGTTATCTTTAACGAAGTCTCCCCTCGCCCACACGATACTGGTTTGGTCACCCTAATGTCTCAAGACAGTTCAGAGTTCGCTCTACACGTTCGTGCATTCACTGGCTTACCAATCTCAGCCATTACTCAATACGGTCCGTGCGCTTCTGCGGTTATCCTTGGTCAAGGCACTTCTCAAGACATTCGCTTCGAAGGCATGGAATTGGCTCTGGCTCAACCTCAGACTCAGTTGCGTCTGTTTGGCAAACCAGATATCGATGGCCGCCGCCGTCTTGGCGTCGCCATTACACGCCGTGACACCATTGAACAAGCCATTGAAGACGCGGTCAGCAACGCAAACAAGGTTAAAGTTATCTACTAACGATAAACAACCGAAAAGAAAAAGGCTTGGATATTCCAAGCCTTTTTACGTTTTAAGCGATTTGTTTATGTCGTTTAAGCTTCCAACAAATAGACTTCTTCAGCAAAGCGCGACAGCCCTTTCTTGGCGATTTTAGGATGGTCTTCATCCGCGTCATCACGATTGAGTTTGGTTATCTTGAACTCTGCAAACAATCGACGTACTTCCTGCTCAGAAACCGAGAACGGAGGTCCTGACATTTCTTCCTGAACATAGTCCAAAGTCACCAATAAGATACGGCCGCCTGGATTGAGTAATGATTTCACGCGCTGAGCGTATTCTTCACGCATCTCTTGTGGCAAAGCAACCAGCGCTGCACGGTCATAAATGATATCCGCGTTCTGAACTGGCGCAGTAAAGAAATCACCAGTGTAAATCGATAACTCGTCGAACTGATACAGTTCGTGCATGCCACTGATTGACGTCACCATCGGTGTGTAAAAGTGCTCAGCAAAAAACGCTCGAACTGCAATTTTACTTAGCTCAACACCTTGTACATCCTCGTGTTTAGTCGCCAACCAAACCAAGTCTTCTGACTTACCACACAACGGCACCAAGACTTTATCTTCATAACTTGGGTTGGTGTGTTGCCAATATTTGATCAGTAGTGGATTCACATCATCAAGATGAAAACCGATCTGATTACTCGCCCACTTTCCGTGCCAAAATTCTGGATCTCTCATTGTTATCTCGGGTCTGACTTTAATAGCCATAGACTATACGAAAGCCGCCAGCAGTGGTATCCCCACATTAACTGACTGTTCATACTTGGTTCAGATTAGTTCTTTATACTCAAACACGTACTCAAAATTGAACGTTTGCTTTTTTGCCGCTCTATACGAATGAGAGCTAGCTCTAAAAACGCAAATAGTCAGAGTTGTTTGGATTGGGATTCACTATTTTGCCCCAAGATATCAAACAGAGAGTCGTAGGACTTAGTGCTTGAAACCTTTTTTCGACACCTTTTTCTAAGCCGCTACGAATCTAAGGAGAGTGAATGAGCTTATTCCTGCGAACAACAGCACTGATGCTATTAATGCTCAGCCGAGCACCGGCGTTTGCCGCGATTCCAACCGCTCCGGCTGGGGAACAAAATCGTTCTGGTAATCAGAACGAAATGTGTTCTAAAGCGTTTAGACATAACTTGAGTGGTCTGTATGGCATTGCCTCTACCGACAACACTCCACGCCAGCCATATTCTGACTTCGATATCCTCTACTCCAAAGCACATCAAGCTCAAGCCGAGCTGGAAACTCTATGTAAAAGTGCCGCACTACTGACCTCCACTGAAGCTTACTTCGCTGGTGTGAAGTCTTCTGACCGAGCAAAAGCGAAAATCGAACACGAGCTCGACGGACAAGTAGAGCGCATCACTGACTTGGCGCGCGCGACCATCGTTGCCGATGACATTGAGAGTCTGACCACCGTGTACGAAATCCTTAACCGCGAAACAACCATCGTAAAAGTGAAAAATCGCTTTAAAAACCCGGCAGCATCAGGCTATCGCGATCTAAACCTGCTTGTTCAATTGCCAAAAACTCAACTCGTAGCGGAAGTACAAATTCACTTAAAAGCGATTGCAGATGTGAAAAGTGGCCCTGAACACGATCTTTATGAGAAAATTCAAAAGATTGAACGACAAGCTGCAGCAGAAAGCCGTGACCTGTCTGAGTTCGAAATGGCGCAGATCCGCACTATGCGCAACCAGTCAAAAGAGCTCTACCAACACGCTTGGCAGCCTTATTTGACCACAAACCTAAGTGCTGCTTAACGGCCATAAACCAACGACAACGCCTTTCAGCACTGTTGAAAGGCGTATTTACAAGGATCCGTATGACACCCGAGCAACAAGTTTTTCTCGACCAATATTTGCAAACGCTGAGCGTTGAAGAACGTGATGCGATTCCTCAAACCATCGCTGAATACTTCTGTGCTGATGAATACAACGCGAACGAATGCGCGCGCTTGATCAATATTGGTCAAAAACGGGCGTCGTGTAGCCTTAAACAGGGTTATGAGATTGAGAACGAACCTTTCCCAGAAGTTGGTCGACTTACCGTTGTTCTCAACTGGAAAGAAGAACCCGTCTGCATTGTGAAATTAACCGATGTGTCTTTCTGTCCGTTTGACCAGGTAAGCGAAGAGTTTGCTCAATCGGAAGGCGAAGGAGATGGGACTTATGAATGGTGGCGAAAGGCGCATATCGATTTCTTCACCCAATACGCCAAAGAAATTGGAGCTGAGTTTACGCTCAGTTCAGAGTTGGTGTTAGAGTGCTTTGAAAAAGTCTATCCAATTGATTAAACATCAATAATCAAAGCGCTACCTGACGATGATCAGGTGGCGCTTTTTCTCACGTTTACACCGACAACACGCGGCTCACCGCTTGGCTGATTTCACCGTCACTTGCACCTAACGGCAGCGTAAAGGAAATGTATTGATCGCCACGCATACTCAGTGAGCGATCCACTTCAGCCAGACAATGCATCACGCCGCCTTCCAAGATAAACGACAGCTCAATTTCCTTTTTATTAATAAAACCGTTGTTGCGGAACTCAATTTCTTGATAGCAACCTGACTTCGATGAGAAGTTTCCGCCACGTAAGTAACCTTTTTCTACATCTGCTTTAACCATAGCAAAGCCCGCACTCTCAATGGCGCTAATCACTTTCGCAGCGACTGGTAGAGGTTTAACTTCGATAAAATCACGGTCTTTAGGATCGATCGCGAAATCGATGTCCAACGACGTTTCTACCCAAACGTGACACAGGTTCTTTAGCGCATTTAATGCCGTGATGGGTGTTTCATCATCAAGTTTTAGTTCGAAAGGCACTTGTTTGTTTTCATTGGGCTGAATCGTAAATGGCTGTACAGCTTGTAGCTTGCCAAGAACAAAACTTTGATAGCTGACACTGTTGTCGCTTTCGACTTTCACTTCTGTACATAGCTTCAAGTTGATTGCATCAATCTGTTGCTCGACATCCCCACCTTGGATATGTACAACACCCTTTAGCGTGTCACCTTGAAACACTGACATACTTTCTAAAACTGTATCGACTTTCGCAGCGCCAATGCCTAATGAAGCCTTTAACTTACCGAACATTCTTTTTCCTTTTGCCTTTCGTTGTTAGCAACACTGGTTTAACGTGCCCTTTGTGATAGATCAAGCCATTTTAGTGATTTGCCAAGGAAAATGTGGCGAACTCGCAGATTCGACTCAATGCTTAACAGCTTGCTTGAAAATTCCATTTAAATGTATAAACATTTGTATAGTCAAAAAGAATATAAGAACACAACATGAGCAACGCACCTTTATACCTGCAAATTAAGCAGTTCATTAACGATAAGATTGAGTCTGGTCAGTGGCCTGTTGGGCACCAAATCACCACCGAAATTGAACTCACCAAGCAGTTTGACGTCAGCCGTATGACGGTCAACAAAGCGATACGGGATTTAGTCTCCGAGGGCAAACTTCAGCGTAAGCCACGTTTAGGCACCTTTGTTTGTGCGCCTGAAGAGAAAGCGGAATCCCCACTGTTAGATATCAGAAACATCGCGGAAGAAGTCACGCAGCGCGGTAAAGCTTATACCAGTAAAGTAATCAAACAAGCCGCGATACGAGCCGATGAACGCATTGCGACCAAGCTCGGCGTGATGCTCAATACGCCAGTTTTCTATAGTGAAATCATACACTTTGAAGATAGCGCGCCAATTCAGTTAGAGTTACGTTGGGTAAACGCCGCCTACGCGCCGAATTATCTAGATCAAGACTTTACGCAAATCACACCCAACCAGTACCTGTCGCAAAACTGCCCTCTTAGCGCAATTGAGCACACGGTTGAAGCGATCGTCGCAGATTCCCATGTCCGCGCTTCCTTAAACCTAAGCGGCAATGAACCTTGCTTGCTGTTAAACCGTAGAACCTGGAGCCAAGACAAACTGGTGAGTTCAGCATTACTCTACCATCCAGGCACGAAGTACAAATTAAGCTCTAAAGTTCTACTCTAATCCAGCCAATTATTTTGCTTAATGATCACATTTTTATAACATTAAACTTGATCATTTGACTAACCCAAACCATTATTTGTATATACATTTAAGCATATGGATATAACTGGCAAAATGGACACTCATAACAATCACCATAATACGACCCAAAGCAACGACATGACGCTCATCAATGCGCGTATCGTATCGATGACTTCGGGCGCTGCCGGTTATCAGGTGTCGGAACCTACTCACATTCATATTCGTGCCGGAAAAATCGTTGCTGTCTCAAGCGATTTACCTGCAATTGGTCACGTTTACGACTGCCAAAACAAGCTCGTTACACCGGGTTTCATCGATTGCCATACCCACCTTGTTTACGCCGGTAACCGTGCCAACGAGTTTGAAATGCGCTTGAACGGAGTGCCTTACCAAGAGATTGCCAAACAAGGTGGCGGTATTTTATCGACGGTCAAAGCAACGCGTGCAGCCAGTGAAGAACAACTTGTTGAACTGGCTTTACCTCGGTTAGATGGGCTGATTCGAACTGGCGTCACTTCCGTTGAAGTGAAATCTGGTTATGGTTTAACCCTCAATGATGAAATCAAGATGCTGCGCGCTGCAAAAGCACTCGAAGATCATCGCCAGATCCGCGTGGAGACCACATTACTCGCCGCGCACGCTCTGCCGCCAGAGTATGCAGGCAAAGCAGATGACTACATCGACATGGTCTGTCAGGAAATCATCCCACTTGTTGCAGAAGAAAAACTCGCTAGTAGCGTCGATGTTTTCTGTGAATCAATTGGATTTGACCTCGCACAGACCGAGAGAGTCTTTATCGCCGCGCAGCAGTATGGCTTAAAAGTTAAAGGCCACACCGAGCAGCTTTCAAACCTTGGCGGCACTGCCTTAACAGCCCAGTACTCCGGCTTGTCAGCGGATCATATTGAATATCTTGACGAGCAAGGCGTTGTTGCAATGCGAGATTCAGGCACGGTTGCGACCCTACTGCCTGGCGCGTTCTATTTCCTAAAAGAAACCCAACTTCCACCCATCGAGCTGCTGCGTAAACATCAAGTGCCGATGGCGATTGCCACTGATCTGAACCCAGGCACGTCACCTTTTGCAGATTTGACTATGATGATGAATATGGGTTGTACCTTGTTTGGACTCACTCCGGAAGAAACGCTCAGAGGTGTGACTTGCAATGCAGCTCAAGCTTTGGGTTTTGCAGAAAGTCGAGGTCAGATTCAGACTGGATTTGACGCCGATTTCGCAATTTGGGATATCGAACATCCGGCGGATTTTAGCTACCAGCAAGGCGTATCGCGTTTGTCCGCTCGTATCATCAACGGGGAACTGAATCATGTCTGATCAAATGACGACTCGCCTACCCAATACGAACCAAGATTTTCATTGGCAAGGCAGACATGACGCGGAAGACGGCAGCTTAGGTAAGCGTGTCCATCATGTAATTAAAAAAATTCCGGTTCAGGAATTAGAACCGTATCGCAATGCAGTCAGTGTACTTGGTTTTGCCTGTGACGCAGGGGTTGCACGTAACAAAGGTCGCGTTGGTGCACGTAAAGCGCCGGACCTTATTCGTCGTGCACTCGCGAACATGGCTTGGCACAACGAAAGCACGTTGATCGACCTCGGCAATGTGGTATGCGAAGACGATTTACTCGAGCAAGCCCAATCGGACTGTGCGGCTGTGATTGCCCAAGCATTGCGTTCTACCCCCGTTATTACGTTAGGCGGCGGACATGAAGTGGCATGGGCTTCTTTCCAAGGTCTGGCACGTTATTTTGAATACCTCAGCCCAGCTAAGCCTCCGAAAATCGGCATCATTAATTTCGATGCGCACTTTGATTTACGAGCCTTTGAAAGCATGCAAGCGGACGTAAAACCAAGCTCGGGTACACCATTTAATCAAATTCAACACTATTGCCAACAACAAGGCTGGCCATTTCATTACGCCTGTTTAGGTGTCAGCCGTGCAAGCAATACCGAAGCACTATTTAAGCGCGCAGATGAGTTAAATGTTTGGTATGTGGAAGACAAAGACCTTGCCCACTTGAACCATATTTATCACCTAACTCAGCTGCAACACTTTATCGACAACTGCGATTACATCTACTTAACGATCGATTTGGATGTGTTCCCAGCCGCCACAGCACCGGGAGTAAGCGCGCCCGCGGCAAGAGGCGTCAGCATGGAAACGTTGTCGCCGTTTTTGGACCGAATTTTACATTACAAACAAAAGTTGGTTATCGCCGATATCGCCGAGTACAACCCGACCTATGACGTAGACAGTCAGACTGCTCGGTTGGCCGCTCGACTTTGTTGGGATATCGCCAACGCACTTTCAGAACAATAGTAGAAACCAGTGAGCAGTGAAGCTAGGCCTTAACGGGCTTGGCCACCCTACTGCTACCTGAATTTAGTGAAACACAAGGAGTCTTACCATGACGGAACGCCAAGTAGAAGATAAGCGTCTCGATACAACACGCACAATCCGTGCCCCTCACGGCACAACGTTGAGAGCAAAATCTTGGCTGACGGAAGCACCGCTTCGTATGCTGATGAACAACCTAGATCCTGATGTGGCGGAACACCCGCATTCACTGGTCGTTTACGGCGGCATTGGCCGTGCAGCTCGCAACTGGGAATGTTACGACAAAATCGTTGAAGTGCTAGAGCGTCTTGAAGATGATCAAACGCTTTTAGTCCAGTCTGGTAAACCTGTTGCGGTATTCCCTACTCACAAAAATGCTCCTCGTGTTTTGATCGCCAACTCAAACCTAGTGCCACACTGGGCAAACTGGGAACATTTCAACGAGCTAGATAAGCAAGGCTTGATGATGTACGGCCAGATGACAGCAGGTAGCTGGATTTACATCGGCTCTCAAGGCATCGTCCAAGGCACTTACGAAACATTCGTTTCCGTGGCGAAAAAGCACTTCGACGGCAAACCGAAAGGCCGCTGGATCCTAACTGGTGGTCTTGGCGGTATGGGTGGCGCGCAGCCTCTTGCTGCAACGATGGCGGGTTTTTCGATGATTGCGGTTGAGTGTGACGAATCACGTATCGATTACCGTCTACGTACGGGTTATGTGGATAAGAAAGCCACTAGCCTTGATGAAGCGTTGGCGATCATTTACGAATCTGATACGCCAGTCTCTGTTGGTCTGCTTGCAAACGCGGCGGATGTATTCCCAGAGCTTGTAGAGCGCAACATCACTCCTGACGTGGTCACCGACCAAACTTCGGCACACGACCCTCTCAACGGCTACCTACCTCTTGGTTGGTCAATGAAACACGCGGCTGAAATGCGTTTGAAAGACGAAGCGGCCGTCGTCAAAGCAGCGAAAGAGTCAATGGCTGTGCAAGTAAAAGCGATGCTAGAGCTACAAGAGCGCGGCGCGGCAACGCTGGACTACGGTAACAACATTCGCCAAATGGCACTGGAAGAAGGCGTAGAAAACGCGTTCGACTTCCCGGGCTTCGTACCGGCGTACATTCGTCCATTGTTCTGTGAAGGTATCGGTCCTTTCCGCTGGGCGGCGCTGTCTGGTGACCCAGAAGATATCTACAAGACAGACCAAAAAGTGAAAGAACTTATCCCAGATAATCCTCACCTACACAACTGGCTCGACATGGCGCGCGAACGTATTCAGTTCCAAGGTCTGCCTGCTCGTATCTGTTGGGTTGGTCTGAAAGATCGTAAACGCTTAGGCGAAGCGTTCAATGAAATGGTCAGAAATGGCGAATTGAAAGCACCTATCGTTATCGGTCGTGATCACCTAGATTCAGGTTCGGTTGCAAGTCCAAACCGTGAAACAGAAGGCATGATGGACGGTTCAGACGCTGTGTCAGACTGGCCACTACTTAACGCCCTGTTAAACACCGCAGGCGGCGCAACTTGGGTCTCTCTACACCATGGTGGCGGTGTAGGCATGGGCTTCTCTCAACACTCAGGCATGGTGATCTGTTGTGATGGTACCGATGACGCAGCAGAGCGTATCGCACGCGTTCTTCACAATGATCCAGGCACTGGTGTTATGCGTCACGCAGATGCGGGCTACGACATCGCCAAGAAATGCGCAGCAGAGCAAGGTCTAGACCTACCAATGCTCAACGAAGAATTGAAAAAGCTAAAATAAGCAGACCTGAATTAAGGAAAATGAAAATGTTAAATTTAATGCTAAAGCCGGGAAATCTTAGCTTAAAAGAACTGCGTCAAGTGAGCCGCTCCCCTGTGAATCTATCACTCGACCCAGAAGCATTTCCAGCAATCGAAGAAAGCACTAAGGTTGTTGAACAGGTCATTGCTGACGACCGTACCGTTTACGGCATCAACACGGGTTTTGGTCTACTGGCGAATACTCGTATCGCTCCAGAAGACCTAGAAACGCTACAAAAAAGTATCGTGTTATCGCACGCTGCGGGCATCGGCGAGTTTATGTCTGATGAAACTGTACGTTTGATGATGGTTCTCAAGATCAACAGCCTTTCACGTGGTTTCTCTGGCATTCGTTTAAGTGTCATTCAGGCGTTAATCCAACTGGTGAACTCGCAAGTCTACCCTTGTGTACCACAAAAAGGTTCTGTAGGCGCATCAGGTGACTTGGCTCCTTTAGCTCACATGAGTACGGTGCTGTTGGGTGAAGGTCAAGCTCGCCACAATGGTAAAATCATCTCTGGTTTAGAAGCGCTAAAAGTGGCGGGGTTAGACCCAATAACACTTGCGCCCAAAGAAGGTCTCGCACTGCTTAACGGTACACAAGCATCAACGGCATTTGCGTTGGAAGGTCTGTTTGCTGCAGAAGATTTATTTGCCTCTGCAACGGTATGTGGCGCAATGTCGGTAGAAGCAGCATTAGGTAGCCGTCGTCCGTTTGACCCACGAATCCACCGTGTACGTGGTCATCGCGGACAAATGGATGCAGCACTTGCGTACCGTCATATGTTGGATGTAAACAGTGAGATTGGTGATTCGCACACTGGTTGTGAAAAAGTACAAGACCCTTACTCACTGCGCTGTCAGCCTCAAGTTATGGGGGCATGCTTGCAGCAAATTCGAAACTCTGCAGAGACACTGGAGATCGAAGCGAACTCGGTATCTGACAACCCATTAGTCTTTGCTGAAGATGGCGACATCATTTCGGGGGGTAACTTCCACGCAGAACCTGTAGCGATGGCAGCGGATAACTTAGCCCTGGCAATCGCCGAAATTGGTAGCCTGTCTGAGCGTCGCATGGCTCTGCTTATCGACAGCGCACTGAGCAAACTGCCACCATTCTTGGTAGATAATGGCGGCGTAAACTCTGGCTTTATGATTGCTCAAGTGACGTCTGCGGCGCTAGCAAGTGAAAACAAGACATTGGCTCACCCAGCATCAATCGACAGTTTGCCAACATCTGCAAACCAAGAAGACCACGTATCGATGGCAACGTTTGCGGGCCGTCGTCTGCGTGACATGGCAGAAAACACTCGCGGCATTTTAGCGGTTGAATACTTAGCAGCAGCTCAAGGCATCGACTTTCGTGCGCCAAATAAGTCTTCGGCGAAAGTAGAAGAAGCGAAACAGATTCTGCGTGAAAAAGTACCGTTCTACGACAAAGACCGTTACTTCGCACCGGATATCGAGCAAGCGAACTCACTGTTAAAACTGGCAGTACATAATCATCTAATGCCAGAAGCCATTCTTCCAAGCTTCTAACATTGAGAGATAAAAATAGCCCCCACTCTTGAGTGGGGGCTATTTTGTTTATTTACGTCGTAATAACGGTAGTAACATTATCAGCGTTAACCAGCCTAAACTGCCACCACCTCCGCCACTACTACGGCGATCGGATTGTGTTTCAAAACTCGCTTTACGGAAGTTGGAAATATATGCCGCATTATCACCTACAAAATCGTTACTGTTCTTGTTGAACTCAAATGTAAGACTATTGGAATAGCTAGGTAGATATACCCATGGTTTGTAAACACCGACACCATTCACGCTGCCTATAAAATTCCCATTGACATACAAATCAGCATCATCATTTATCGAGGCAGATACTGTTAGATCAAATTCATAGTATCCAGAAGGAATGCCTTCAAATATCACTGATGAACGCTGTCCCTGAGCAATAACTGCAGAGCGTAAACCATCTGACGTGATTTGCCATGGATGCTCGTTAGAATACACGTCAACATTAGAGATAGAAAATGCATCCGCAATAGCTGTGCTCTGGGACTTAGCTATCGTGTATTGTGCTTCCAACTCCACGTTGTAAGTTACGCCATTAGCCGTATAGTTCAGCGTAATACCTAAGTTCCTTTTTCCATAATTGGCAGAATAAAAACTCGCCTCAACGGTACATGAGCCACCTGAAGCTAACGTATGTGGATTTGTTCCGTCAAAACAGCGCTCAGATGACGTAGTCGAAATATTAATATCATTCGACCAAAACGGTGCTGTCACGTTATCGATTGTTATATCATTTGCAGAAACGTTTTTAATAACAAACTCATGCGTATTGGTGCCAGTCTCTTTGTACGCTCTAGGACTCATCTCGCTATAACTCAAACCTGACTTAATTTGAGTAATCCAATCCGTATAGTGACTGATATTGGTGTATGCGCCATATGAGTTGGTCGCGCCACATCGTGTCGAACCAAAACTGACAATCCCAAGCTGTACACCTGAAGAGTCGATGACTAGTGGGCCGCCACTATCGCCTCGACACGAGTCAAAACCTTCATAAGCGTAGCCTGCACAAAAGTTATCTGAATCTTTGTCACTTACTACAGAGTCAAATGTCATCGCACAGATAGCTTGGTCAACCATAGGCACGGTAACTTGGAGCAACTGCGCCGAAGTTGTATGGTTGCCGTATTCGGGAGTGGTTGAGCCCCACCCCGCAACCGTCATGTCAGTACCATCAAGAGTACTTAATCGAGTGGTTGAGTCAGCAATAGTAACAGGCGTTGCTTCATGTGCTGCTAAAACCCTAGGCAGCTCTATAATAGCGATATCATTTGCTAAATTACTATAAGCGGGATGAATGTAAATCTGCCGCGGAGTTAACCTCACACCTTCTGTCGCTTCATGGTTGAGGTTGTTAATGCCCGCAATCACTTCAAAGTCTTGCGTTGTTTGACCTTCAACACAGTGAGCCGCAGTTAAAATATAGCGATCACCAATGTAGCTGCCACCACAGAACTGACCATCGTAAGCAGAAGCTCCGCGGGTAACAAGCGCTGTCATGTATGGCCAGTCAACAGAGCTGGCTGCCGTTCCGTCGATAATTCGTGGAGAGAAATCTTGAGCAATACTCGGAGCTGCGATCGCACACGTCGCGGCACCGACTAATGCGGAGAAATGCCAACGTATCATAAGTTTTACTTCCTATAAATTTCACATACATTGGCAGGAATAATATATTTGTCTGATAGGGTTAAAAACTAAAACCCTATTTCACAGCGATACTTTACTCTAAAATGCGAGTCATCACTAAATCCAGCGCCTAACCTTTTGTTTATAAACAATATACTCATTACCGAACAATTTCTCTAACGCTCGCTCTTCGGGCAAAATTTGAAATCGATTCATGTAAGGGATGAATAAAAAGGAGAAACCTAGAGCAAGCAGGTTCTGATGCCAGTAAGCAAAGCCGAACAAGAGGATGAACAACGCTAGGTACATTGGGTTGCGTGTGTAGGCAAATATTCCAGTTTGTACAACTGTAGAAGCATCTTCAACTTTGACTGGATGAACAGTGGTATTCGCTCGATGGAACTGATAAACACCAGACACACCAATGACACCGGATAAGACGAAGCAAACCGCCAAAAGTGGCGAATGCAGCGGCAGATCGACAGTAAACACTGGCAACGCGTGAGTGACGCGGTTAATCAAGATAATCAAAATAATGAACACCGCAACGGGTGGGATTTTTCTCTCTAACTTGTCCATATGACTCTTAGTACTGTTGTGATACCTAAAAAATAGCCCAGTGTCTGAAACTGGGCTACTTAACACTAAACGAGTTGTAATAAAGCTTGGACAGGATGTTTCATCTTCACACCTTCAAAACGTTTGACCTGACTGCGGCAAGAGTAACCGGTGATCAAGCAACGTTCTTTTGGTAGATCTTGCAAGCTCGGTTTCCAGCTTAGCCCGTAAATGTCTTTTGACATTTGCAGCTTATCGACTTCGTGACCAAACGTTCCAGCCATACCACAGCATCCCACTGGTACCGTGTTTAGCTGTCCACCAAAATGAGCGAATATCGCCCCCCACTCTTTTTCAGAGTTCGGCATTTTGGTTTTCTCTGTACAGTGAGCAAACAGATACCAAGGTTGTTGTTCTTGGCCAGACTGCGTGCCGAATTCTGCTAATCGAGGTAACAGCCATTCATGGGCGGTTAGCACTTGGAAATCACCACGCTTGTCGCCAAGCACTTCTTGGTATTCGTCTCGATAACACAATACCAACGCAGGGTCGACGCCAACCAGTGGAATCTCGATATCTGCCACTTGTTGTAAGAATGCGGCGGTGTTCGATGCGTTTTTCGCAAACTGCTTGAGGAAGCCTTTGATGTGTTGCGCTTTACCATTCGGTTTAAATGGCAACAACACAGGTGTTTTACCAAGCTTAAGCGCGAGTTTGGCGAAATCTTCCACCACTTCAGCATCGTAGTAGCTGGTAAATGGGTCTTGCACGATAACCACATGATTCTGCTTATCTTCCCTAGAAAGCGAAGCAAGGTATTGCAGGTCGAACGTTTTAAGCTCTGTTAAGCGCTGTTCCAAAGTTGGCACAGAAAGCAAAGGCGCATCGACATAACCGACCGTTGAAGCCGTCAAGTTCTGCACCCATTTCTGTTTCAACGCACCGTTAACCAGTTTTGGCGCTTTCGCCATGGTCGGTAGCATGGTTTCAATATTCGCGACCAAGTAATCTTTCATCGGACGTTGGTAGCGCGAGTAATAAATATTGAGGAAACGAGAACGGAAACTCGGTACGTCCACTTTGATCGGACACTGGCTGGCACACGCTTTACACGCAAGACAGCCATTCATCGCTTCATATACTTCGTGTGAGAAGTCGTCTTCATGGCGTTTGTTAAGTGTGTTCCTAACGCGGTCGATCATTGTTTTGATGGACGTTGTATTTTCCAGTGTTTGCTTCTCTAAATCGAGAATATCGACACCTTGCTCGGTCAATTGACGCAACCATTCGCGAACCAAGCCAGCTCGTCCTTTCGGCGAATGACGACGATCTGCTGTTACCTTCATCGAAGGGCACATTGGTGAAGAAGTATCGTAGTTAAAACACAAGCCGTTGCCGTTACACTCCATTGCCTGTTTGAAGCTGTCGCGTACTTTGACGTCGATTTGGCGGTCATAAAAGCCGCGTTTGGTATCTGTAACCTTAACGAGCTCAGCGTTGCTGTCCAACGGCGTACAGATCTTACCCGGGTTCATTTTGTTGTGCGGGTCGAACGCTGCTTTAACTCGGCGTAGCTCAGTAAACAGCTCTTCGCCAAAAAACTCAGGCCCGTACTGAGATCGGTAGCCTTTACCGTGTTCACCCCACATTAAGCCGCCGTATTTCGCGACCAACTTAACCACTTCGTCTGATACTTCGTGCATCAGTGCTTCTTGCTGGGGATCGCACAAATCCAGCGCAGGGCGAACGTGCAGTACACCCGCATCGACGTGACCAAACATACCGTAGTTCAGTTGCTTTGCGTCCAACAGTTCACGGAACTCGACAATGAAGTCTGCTAAATTTTCTGGCGGAACACAGGTATCTTCTGCAAACGCGACTGGCTTAGCTCGACCTTTCGCCGCACCAAGTAGACCTACCGCTTTTTTACGCATGTTGTAGATGCGGCCTATGCTCGCCAAATCGTCACACACTTGATAACCAATGATGCCAGCTTCGCCTTGTTCAAGCATCTCATCCAAACGCGCAGTTAACGCCGCCACTTGCTGAGCCACTTCTTGCTCGTCTTGGCCAGCGTATTCCACCATATTGATGCCCTGCATATCTTTACCAGGAACATCGGTTAGCAGATCACTTACGGTATGCCAAACAATGTCTTCTTTGGCGAGGTTAAGGACTTTCGAGTCAACGGTTTCAACTGAGAGCGCCTCTGCTTCCACCATAAATGGTGCATTGCGCAGAGCAGAATCAAAACTGTCATACTTTACGTTAACCAAGGTGCGCGCTTTGGGAATCGGCGTCAGGTTAAGTTTCGCTTCCGTGATAAACGCCAATGAACCCTCTGCGCCACACAAAACACGAGTCAGATTAAACTGATCGGTTTCTTCATCTAGTGCATTTTTAAGATCGTAACCGGTCAGGAAGCGGTTTAGTGGCGGAAATTTAGCGTTAATTTGTTCACGTTTTTCGCGACAAACTTGTTCGGTCACTTTGTAGGCTTGGTGAGCGTACTCGCCTTCTTCAGGCAGACCTTTTGACAGATCAGACTCAAGGACGGAACCGTCGGCAAATACCGCTTGTAGCGATAACACATGATCCGAGGTTTTACCGTATTTAAGAGAGCCCTGCCCCGACGCATCAGTGTTTACCATACCGCCCAACGTTGCGCGGTTACTGGTTGAAAGATCCGGCGAGAAGAAGTAACCATAAGGGCGAACCGCATCATTCAATTGATCCTTAACTACACCCGTTTGAACGCGTACCCAGCCTTCGTCTTCGTTGATTTCCAGCACCTTATTCATATGGCGCGACAGGTCAACCACAATCCCTTTCGTCAACGACTGGCCGTTCGTCCCTGTACCACCACCACGCGGAGAAAACGTAATGCGTTCGTAATTGGACTTAGTGCTCAGTTTGCCGATCAGCACCACGTCTTGTGTCGACTTTGGATGAACGACAGCTTGAGGAAGTTGCTGGTAAACACTGTTATCAGTGGCAACGGCTAAACGACTTGAATATTGGCTTTCGATGTCTCCGGAAAAGCCTGATGCTTTGAGTTCTTCCAGAAAACTGAGGACGACGGGATCCACGTCAGATTGAGAGTGTAATCTTGGTAACATTTGCTTCCTGCCCCTACTACGCTGATCCTGTCAGCATTGGGTTCAATATGATGAGTTATAATCTTTGAGTTAGGTCACTTTACAACATTTAAAAGAGTGATCAAAACAGAAATGCAGTGTCAAATTAGAACTTAGTTCATTTCTTTTCAACTCTTTAAAATCATGGACTTGATTTAAAGAGTCTTTACGAGCAAATCGCCAATGAAGAAAACAAAAATTATTACTACAGATGACATCCTTTTAACGCTTTGCCAGTCTGTATCAGGGGTCCTGACTTCAGCGACCAGTTCAAATGTCAGCTACTCAGCGATGGTGCAAAAAATCTCCAAAACCAGCCTAAAACCCGATTTTGGATGTTTTGTGCTGTTTGACGGTGGTTTCTCTGGGTTAGTGATCATCAACTTTACCTCCAAAGCCGCACTGGAGATCTACACCAACTACATGCGCAGTATGGGCATGCCAGAAGAAGAACTGGCTATTCTACATACGTCAGATGAAGTTGCGGACGTTTTGGGGGAACTAATGAACCAACTGGTTGGGCATTTCACCAATCAAATTCGCAAAACGTTGCAAACACATATCACTCAAAACCAGCCGAAAATGCTATCGCTTAACAAGCAGGTGATTTTATCGGTTGACACAAACCTAGATCGCCCTCAAGCGCGCCGTGTTACTTTCTCAACCGAGCAAGGTAACATCTTCTACTTAGAGTTAGCGATGGACAAAACCGAGTTCATTCAATTGGAAGAATTTGAAGTCGCTGAAGATGAAAGCCCTGACGCGATCTTAGAGCAAGCACGCCAGAAGCAAACTCCGGCAGAAAAAGACAAAGATAACGTCACGAACATCAACCCAGATGACCTACTCGACGAACTGGGTATCTAGCCAAGCGCTACGACTTTGTTATCGCTTTGGACTGACTCTTGATTTCACGCTAGTGATGTCGGGACTCAGTCCGAGCTAGAGAATTGATGACGGTAGCCTAAGCTAAATGCGATATCGGTACTGTTATCCATGTTGAACACATTCTCAATTGCAACCACTTCAATCGCCCCATAGCGAGTGTGATAACGGTAACCGAGCAAAAACTCCGTCGACGGTTCATCTAAGTCACTAATGGTGTCTGAGTTACCTTCATAGAGGTGGAATTCAGCGAGAATTCGATGCTTAGGATGAATCTCATACTGATAACTCACCCCAGACGAGAAAGAAAACGTCTTATATTTGATGTCTGCCAGCACGGTATCATCATGGCGATAAGTGACGCCAAGTAAGGTGTAGATGCTGTGTTTGCCAGTACGATAGCTGTAGTTTGCTTGCAAGCTTTGCTCAAAATTGCTGACTTCAAATGGCCCGCTGCTGACATAGTTGTAGTAGAGTGACCCGCCAAGGGATAAACCGTGCGTGTCGTTTTCTAATACTTGATAGCCAAGATAGAAATTGAACGCATTACCAAGTGTTTCACCTCTAAAGTCATGAACTTCAGCGCCGTACTTGGGCGCAGAAATATCAAATGAGTGATCATCGACCTCATCTCGCCCGTTTTGACCCAATCCGAAAAAGTCATGGAAGTCCTTGGTTAAGCTGTCCAGTCGATTATCGGCCGCAAAACGCCAAGTGTAACTGGCATCTAAAGACCAGCGCTCGTCCAATTGCCACAGACCGCCTATCGCTAAAGCATTTTGATAATAATCGGCGTGGTAATCATCGGTCCTTGCCCAAACGCTCGCGATACTCCCACTGGTATAGAGTTCAATCGTATCAGGACGATAGCTAAAACCACTCCTCACCAAGGGCGTTAAACTGCTCGATTGCAGTGGAGATTGGGCGTAGACTTTTAGCGGGCCAAAGTCGACATCAGAATGTTCTGCAGCTTGCACATAGATTGGGCAAGACAAAATGAGCAAAGTTACCCCAAATAGACTGTGACGACTTCTTTTCTGCATATTCATAACACTGCCACCTCTACAAACTGGCTGGATCCTAAAACGCCGCGGCAATCTTATGCTTCACAACGCAATGTATAGCATTTGAAGTGACGATGTTTTAAATCCAGCGCGATGGTTAAGCCCAAGGACGCGCTCAACCTTTTTATTTTTATTCAATGGATGAATAACTTGAGTATATAAAGAGGCTCAAAGGGTTGTTGTCTTAACTTTGCAATACAAGGTCCATTTGATTTTGATAGATGCGGAAAACTCGACGCTTGTTAACGCCGGCTACGAGTTTAATTCACTGTCGAATACCTCGAATAGAGTCGATGACGGCGTTTATCTCTTCTCAGCACTCATTCTATCCAACTCGATTTCCGTTTTGCCTGATAACACGTTAAAATGTCCGACTTTTCAAAATTGGTAACTCTTAAGCTGTCGATGGATAAACAAAAAGCCCTTAAAAAAATTGCGAAGTGTCTTGAGCTTGGTAATTCAGCTAACGTAAACGAAGCTGCTAACGCGATTAAAATGGCACACCGCTTAATGATGAAATATGGTCTTGATAAAGACGATATTGAGTTCATCAAAATGGGGAAAACTCAATCGACACATCTACTTCCTTCTAATGTCGGCTCACATTTGCTACGTATCATTCGTGGTATTAATACCAAGTTTGGCGTGGAAGCCGTGCTGCTTAATCACAAAGGTCTAAAACGCGCTGAGTTCATTGGTGAAGCTGACCGCGCGATCTTTGCCGCATTCGCTTTCGATATCATCTACCGCGAGATGAATGAACAAACGGGTAAGTTCCGCAATAGCTTTGCCGGTACTGGTACGCCATCAGGCGAAGTCACGCGACGCGTAGGCTCATTTTTGTCTGGCTGGGTAGAAGGCGCACTTGAGAAACTACCTATCATCAGCCCGGATGAAGAATCCGCGAAAAAGATCGACGACTACATCGATAAAGAGTTTCAAAATATCGACCGTGAGACCTTTAAACAACAGCTGCGAGAAGCGATGAAAAACCTTACCGACGATTACGAAGTCGGTTTAAAGAAAGGTCGTACTGTCTCCGTCAATCGCCCGATCAACGGCGCTCAAGCGCGCAAGATGCTACGCTGACATTCGTTAATCTCCGGTTAAGGATATGTCAATTACACTAGATTTGATTGACTTATATAGGCTGTATCTGGATGATTCTGCAGTCTTAATATAATTATTAATTAATCTTGGAAATGATTCCGGGACACATGGAGATGTACTTGTGAAAAAAATTACACTAGCTCTAGCAGTTGCTATCTCTTTATCTGGCTGTGCGGCAACGCAACGCCAAAACGCAACCACAGGCGAAACTGAAACTAACTCAGCAACGACAGGCGCTATCATCGGTGCAATCGCAGGTGCTGCTGTTGGTGTAGCAACAGGCGATGATGCAAAAGAGCGTCGTCAGCGTGCGCTAATCGGTGCAGCAGGTGGTGCGGCAGTGGGTGGCGGTGTCGGTTACTACTTTGACCGTCAAGAAGCAGCGCTACGTCAAGAACTTCTAAACTCTGGTGTTCAAGTTGAACGTGTTGGTGAAAACCAATTGCTACTTCGTATGGAAAACGGCATTGGCTTTACCTCTAGCTCATACGATCTAGACCCAAGCATCCACAATACACTACGTGGTGTGGCGCGTATCCTAGTTGAATACCCAGACACAAGCCTTGTGATCGATGGTCACACAGACAGCACTGGTGGCGACACACTTAACCAAGTCCTTTCAGAGCGCCGTGCTGAAGCAGTACGTACTTACCTGATTTCTCAAGGTGTAGCATCTGGTCGCGCAATCGCACGTGGTAACGGCGAGCGCTACCCACTATGTACTAACAGCACAACCGCTGGACGTGCATGTAACCGCCGCGTAGAGATTCAAATCCTGCCGCTGAAATAACAGCTCGCGGTTTCTCGATAATTTTTAATGGCTTCTTCGGAAGCCATTTTTTATTTGTCGTTTAAATGCATTAAACTCTACCTTTAGCATCACCAAAAATTAAGGGATTGAATTGAAACTGCTCACCTTTGTACTGCTCCTACTCTCTACTTCCACGTGGGCCATAACGGTGGACGAGTTAACCGAAAAAGCACAACAAAACGACACTGACGCTCAGTTTCAACTTGCAGAGAAATATCTCTCCGGTGATGGTGTAGAAGCTTCCGATCAAGAAGCCCGTTACTGGCTTGAGCGTGCGGCTAGCTCGGGTAACCACGGCGCGATACAAACGTTAATCACCCTCTCGTTACAGCAATCGCAAGACAGCAAACATCTTAATCAAGCCATCTATTGGCTGACGCAACTGGCGATCGATGGCGATACGCAAGCACAACTGAAACTAGGCGAGTTATACGAAGAGCAAACTGCGCCGCCTAAAGCTCTGGATATGGCGGAGATCTGGTATCGAATCGCCGCACAGCACGACGAAAACGCACAACTAGGATATGAAAGAGTACTGGAGCAGAAGTTCAACGCTCAGCGTGCCAAACAAGTCTCCTCCATCGATCAGTTGGAAGTGGCTTTTGATTCTCCCGAAATCGAACTTAACCCCGTAGAAAAATCAAAAGCCAGCGCAAGTAATGCTGCAGAGCCTTGGATTTATGTGGTTGCTGCCCTTGTGCTAGCGATTGTAGCGCTGTTGGTTTGGCACAAAAAGACAATGAACACTTTTGCCCAACAAGAACGCAACGCCGATGCAAAGTCTTCACAAGAGACGCTAAAACTGCGCGAACAGGTCAAAATGCAAGACACGACACTCAAGCAGCAAAAGCGCCAGCTGGATACCTTGTACCGCCAATTTAAAAAGCTACAAGCGAGCAAACAACCGAGTGTTGAACCAACTACCGCTAGAGACAATAAACTTGCCCTCGCCTGCGCGGTATTCGGCTACAAAGCGACCAATATTCCAAGCAGTAAAGAAGTGAAGGCAAGATATAAGCAACTTTGTAAAATCTATCATCCTGATTTACAAGGAAGTGAAGAAGAAATGAAACGTTTAAATGGAGCGCTAAAAATTGTGCTCACCTCCGTTAACAATTAGTTACAAAGACTCAATTTTTAACACGGCGTTTTTCGACACACTCGATATTAAAGGGCTGCGCAATCGATCACTCTCCCATATCCAATAACAAATGATTAACCTCGACGTATTTCTCGTGCAATAATTCGTCGCGAAGATATCACCTAGTTTTAAAGGTGGGGAGATCATAATGTTTACTATCGAAGGTATCTGCGACTGGTGTAAAAAGCCAAGCTTGTTAACTAAACACGAATACATTGATGGCAAGTGCAACCACTCGTGCCAAGAGTGCCATGACTTAGCTTCTTTGGACGTGCGTCAATTCAATATCGCTGAACTCCAGCAGCGCGAAAGACAGCGAGCATAAACTTCAGTTAAGCAGATTATCCAAACGCACAGGGCCACCATTTAGGTGGCCTTTATGTTTTCCGGCTTCTGGGAATATGAATTACACAGCGTCTGGCTGTTGCTCTGGTGCTGCGTTAATAAAAGCGGGATGGAGGCGAAGTGACGATGTCACACGACGGATAGTTGGGAAAGGGTCTAGGTTGACGTTAAAGCGCTCCGCGTTGTACATCTGAGGAACCAAACACACATCGACTAAACTGATCTCATCGCCAACACAGTACTCACCGCTGGTTTGAGCCAGTTTTTTCTCTAGCGCGCTAAAGCCAGTTTCAATCCAATGTCGATACCACTCGCCTTTTGCACTCTCTGACAGCTGCGCTTCATTGGTCAGATATTGAAGCACACGCAAGTTGTTGAGTGGATGAATATCCACCGCAATATCTTGCGCTAGGGCTTTGACTAGATAGCGCGTTTTCGGATCACTCGGCGTTAACAACACCTCAGGATACTGCTCATCCAAATAATCGATGATCGCCAAAGATTGGTTTAAGCATACATCGCCGTCCATCAGCACTGGGACTAGCTCGCTTGGATTCAATCGCTGAAACGTGGCGGAGTGTTGCTCACCGCCATGCTTGATTAAGTGCACCGAGCGCTGCTCGTAGTCCAGACGCTTAAGATTGAGCGCAATCCTAACCCTATACGCTGCCGAAGAACGCCAGTAGCCATAGAGAATGAGACTGGACATCAGTACTTCACCACTTGTTGGTCGATACTGCCGAATATCGACTGGCCGTTTGCGTCCAGCATTTCCATTTTGATTCGGTCACCAAACTTCATAAAGCGGGTTGATGGTTTACCATCGCGGATAGTTTCGATCATGCGTACTTCCGCGATACACGAATAACCCACACCACCTTCTGAAATTGCGGTGCCAAAGTCTGTACCTTGCTTATTAGATACCGTACCAGAACCAATAATCGCGCCTGCGGAAAGTGGGCGCGTTTTCGCCGCGTGTGCCACCAACTCGGGAAACTCGAAGGTCATGTCGACACCCGCGTTCGGACAACCAAACGGTTCATTGTTGTAGTGAGACAGCAAGGGTAAGTTGACTTTACCACCGTCCCAAGCATCACCAAGCTCATCAGGTGTTACTGCCACTGGTGAGAATACCGATGACGGTTTGGACTGGAAAAAACCAAAGCCTTTCGCTAACTCATTAGGAATTAAGCCACGTAGTGAGACATCATTCACCAGCATTAATAACTTAATCGCTGACGCGGCTTGTTCGGCAGAGGCACCCATTGGCACGTCATCGGTGATCACCGCGACTTCACCTTCAAAGTCGATGCCCCACTCTTCACTGGCGACAGGAATATCATCACGTGGACCGATAAACTCATCAGACCCGCCTTGGTACATTAACGGGTCTGTCCAAAAGCTTGGCGGCATTTCCGCTCCACGCGCTTTGCGCACCAATTCGACATGATTGACATACGCACTGCCGTCCGCCCACTGATACGCTCTTGGTAAAGGCGATTCACACAACTCTTGATCGAAGTCCATCTCGTTGACTAGCTCACCTTCATTTAAAGCGGTGTAGACTTCATTCAACTGCGGTTCAACTCGATCCCAGTGGTCGAGCGCTTGTTGTAAGTGTTCTGCAATTTCTGGTACAGCGACGCATTTGGTCAGCTGTTTATTGACCACCACAAGTAGTCCGTCACGAGTGTTGTTTTTCAGGGTCGCTAACTTCATTTTCTATCCCTTTCTTATGTAGCGTTATACTTTCCAACTGTAGACATATTCTTTGTTTTCGACACTTTGTGCCTCATCACTGAAATTCAGTGCATGACGGGTATCAATCATAACGGCGACTTCATCAGTGAACTTTTTCTTATATTCCTGACCAGCTTTAAACGCTTTCGGATGTGGTCCGTGTGTAAACCCAGCTGGATGAAACGTCACCATGCCTGCTTCGATATTATCGCGGCTAAAAAAGTCACCGGCGTGATAAAACAGCACTTCATCATAGTCGTCATTGTTGTGGTAAAACGGCACTTTCAGCGCACCTGGATCACTTTCGATTGGACGCGGTACAAAAGTACACACGACAAATCCACTGCCGACAAACGTGGTATGCGCAGAAGGAGGCAAGTGATAACGATGAGACATCAAAGGACGGATATCGCGCCAGTTCACTTTCACCACGGCTAAATCACCATGCCAGCCAATGGCGTCCAGTGGGTTAAATGGATATGAAATTACGCTGACTTTTTCGTGGCGTTTGACGTGAACTTGCGTTGGCTGTTCAGAATATTGCGCTTTGAATGGCGCGTTGATAGACGGCACTTCCAGCACCGCAGGATCAAACACTGCGTGGTTCCCCACCATTCCTTTATCAGGCAAGGTGTAGGCCGCATCAGTATTCTCCACCATCAGAATAAACATCGGTTCAGATGGTTCTAATCGCCAGTTGGTCGAGCGTGGGATCACCACATAATCACCTTCCGACACTTGGATATGGCCGTAGTCACAAAACAGATCGGCTTTGCCTTGGTGAATAAAAAGCAACTCATCGCCATCGGCATTGCGCACCAAGAAATCCATCTTTTCATCCATGCGCCAAACTCGGATCTTACAATCCGAGTTGTGCAGCAGGTGCGGAACATTCCAAGGCGAAATCTGGCTCGCTTTCTCAACCAAATTGAAGTTAAACGCTCTTGGGCGCAACTCCCCTTCCCATTCAGTCCAACCTGTAGGTGCATGTTGGTGATGAAAGTGCGCCGCCGGACCAAAGAAACCACTTCGGCCGGCTTCACGTTCATAGATAGCCTCTTCCGGGAAGTCCGCATGTGCTTGTTTTGAGCACACTCCCTCCCGATGAGGGAATGTGATCCATTTATGCATCGCTTAATACTCCGCGGCGAATCTGGTCTTCTTCGATCGACTCAAACAGTGCCTTGAAGTTACCTTCACCAAAGCCTTCGTTACCTTTACGTTGGATGATCTCGAAGAACACCGGACCAATCACTGTTTGGGTAAAGATTTGCAGTAGGATGCCATCTTTCATCGGCGCACCGTCAATCAAGATTTGCAGATCACGTAGCTTATCAACGTCTTCTTGGTGCCCTTCTACGCGCTCATCGACTTTCTCGTAGTAGGTATCTGGCGTCGGCATAAAGTCCATACCGCGATCACGCAGTGTTTGCACCGTTTGGTAGATGTTGTCAGTCGTTAATGCGATATGTTGAATCCCTTCGCCGTTGTACTCGCGAATGAACTCTTCAATCTGTGATTTATCATCAGACGATTCATTGATAGGGATGCGAATCTTGCCACACGGCGCGGTCATTGCGCGGCTGACAAGACCAGTTAGCTTACCTTCGATGTCAAAGTAGCGGATTTCGCGGAAGTTACCGATACGCTCGTAGAAACCGGACCAAATGTCCATGTTGCCTTGCTTAACGTTATGCGTCAGGTGGTCGATCTCGTACAGACCCACATCCATGTTATCTAAACGCTGCTGCGCATCTTCATAGAACTTGAAGTCCACGTCGTATATGCTTTGCTTACCGTAACGGTCAACAAAATAAAGCAGGCTCTCGCCAATACCGTAAATGGCCGGAATGCTTAGCTCCATTGGACCAATTTCGGTTTTGTATTCTTCAGCCCCATTGTTCAACGCATGTTGTAGCGCTTCAGCTGCGTTATGAACACGAAAAGCCATGCCACAAACTGACGGGCCATGAACTTTAGCAAAAGCTTCCGCTTGGCTGTGTGGTTGCGCATTGACGATAAAACTGATGTCGCCCTGGCGATATAGCCACGCTTCTTTCGAGCGGTGTTTTGCAATTTCGGCAAAACCTAGTGAGCCAAACAAGTCTTTAAGCGCTTGGATACCTTTGTCATCCGCCGCCGTGTATTCAACAAACTCAAAACCATCAGTGCCTAATGGGTTAAACGCCTCGTTCATTCTTGGTCCCTCTTTTCATGTTCCAGCGTGTCTACCCTTAAGTTTGCTGATTACGTGGTTAAAGGGAACCTTTTGCCGACAACTTGGGCGTTTACATAAAGTTAACCAAACGTGTAAACCAAGACTTTACACATTGCTCGTTCCCAATAAAAACAATGAGATAACAACGCAACCGAGTAACATTTTGTTTACATTAACATGTCAAATGGCTAACTTTTCGTACGTCTTCTGAGATGCGTTTTTCACTCGACAGAGGCGCTGAATTTCGCACCATTCAATCCATGTGATGATTTTGAGCAATTAATTTTGGAATCCGACGCCAATACACCAAACGAATGCCACCAACACCTCGCTATACAGCATGGATATCATTCAGTTACAAAGATTCACATAGAGAAGGAATGGTCTATCGCTCGATACGAATTATTCGCTAGGAGTTATCCATTCATTGATTTAACTCACCCTAGACTCCGATGAACAAGGATAAGGTATCCGCCTCTGTTCCTATAAGAGGTAGAACAATGACCCTAGTTAATCGTGAACGCTTAGTTGAACACTTTATTCAGCTAGTCAAAATCGACAGTGAATCCCGTGATGAAAAACAAATTGGCGAAGCTCTTGCAGAGCAGCTTGGCGAACTCGGCTTCACTGTGCACAAGCTTCCGGTACCAGAACAGGTATCGAATGGTTTCAACATTTACGCTCGCCTAGAAGGCAAGTTAGACGACAGCATCGTATTAAGCTGTCATATGGACACGGTTACGCCGGGAAAAGGCATCGAGCCCGTCATCGAAGATGGCATTATCCGCTCTAAAGGCAACACGATTCTTGGTGGCGACGACAAATCGGGCATCGCCGCGATCATCGAAGCCGTGCGTTGTATTCAAGCCGAGAACCTTGAACATAAAACGATTGAAATCGCTTTCACTGTCCATGAAGAAGGCGGATTGTTTGGTTCACAGCATTTCGATATGAGCTACATCAGCGCAGACAAAGCCATCGTACTTGATACTGGCGGCCCAATTGGCACTATCGTCAATGCGGCGCCGGGTCAGCAAAAGATCGTTGCGACGATCAAAGGTCGCCCTGCCCATGCTGGCTTAGCGCCTGAACAAGGCATTAGCGCGATTCAAGTCGCGGCTGACGCGATCATGCAAATGAAACTGCTACGTATCGACGAAGAAACCACCGCAAACATTGGCATCGTCCAAGGTGGTAACGCAACGAACATCGTCATGCCAGAGATCCGAATTGTTGCAGAAGCGCGTTCATTGAATGACAGCAAACTAGAAGCGCAAGTCGAGCACATGATTTCAACCTTCGAGACGGTAGCCGCCAAACACGGTGCCGAAGTCGAGATCGAATCGACTCGTGCCTACAACGCATTCGTCCTAGATGACAACCATCCGCATATTGCTGCGGTTAAAGCGTCTTTCGAAGCGATTGGCGCGTCGCCTTACACCAAAGGTACTGGTGGCGGCAGCGATGCGAACAACTTCAATGCTAAAGGCTTAACGACGATCAACGTTTCAACGGGCATGGCAAAAGTTCACACCACTGAAGAGTTCATCGCTATCGATGATATGGTTAAAGTGACTGAGTTTGTTAAGCACTATTTAACGCACTAGCTTAGCCTCCATTAACAAAAGAGCCACATCAATGATGTGGCTCTTTTATTATGTGTAGTAACTCATACTCGATCTTACACATCCGCTGGTTAGCCACAACTAGATCATACAGTCGGCTTGCTGGTGTCATAACTCGCAGTTGGACATAAGCTTGTTAGTGGCTTCGATAATGGAGTGTTTCATAAATAACCATAGGTATGTAACGTCTGTTAACTTAGTGTCCAATTATCTGCTGGTGCAGACTAGCAAGTTGCGTTATACAAATGTAATTATCTTGTAAACAATAGATTTCATTGCTAGAACTGATAGATGACTTTCTGGCGTCTAAGGGACTAGTATGAAAATTAGAAAGGTAAAAATTCAGGTTCGATCTGGTGGAAAAGTAGGTTGGGTAAACGACCAATATTTTTCTAAGCAAAGGTCTCACTATGTTTTGGCTGACTATTATTCTGAATATTTGTGGTTTAATTTGGGTGACGGGGAGCACGCATTTGTCAATTGCCAAACAGGAAGGTTTTTATGCTCAACATTTGTTGCTGGTAGCTCTATTTCTTTAAGTGGCTTTACTGATAAGAAATCGTCTACTCCAAATCACGTTTCAAAAATGTTTAGAGATCGTAAGTCGGACAGTTTCCACTACCCATACTTTTATTGTGATGATTTAGAAGTTGATAAATGGGTGATTCTTAAGGATGGAGTTAAAAGGATGACTTTTACTCTATTAACGCCGACACCAAAATACCACCCCGATAATGCTGTCTTTCATTGCTTCGGAGGTCCTGAAAGTTCTGAACCGAACGAGTTCAAACTAATACCCATAGAACCGTATGTAGATATTGTTGAACAAAAACCTGCGTATAAACCAGATAATTACGATTTTCCCGAAAGTCTGAAGATGCGTAACTACGATCACATGCCTGAGGGGAAATCCGAAGAGAGGCTTGTTGCATCAACAGTCATTCCTTGTTTCTACATAAACGAGGCTAGTCCTCAATGGCAAATAGAAAATTCCCCGTACTATTTACTTCAGAGGTATCAATATTGGGAAAGGCAAAATATGACAGCTTGGGGGGCTGAAGAACAAATAGATATAACGATCACTGTATCAGTTAAAGGGACTCTAACAAAGGAAATTGAAGAATCTACGAACCTAACGATAAAAAAAGATTTAGGTGTAAAAATAGAATTCAGTCCTTCTAAACAATTAAAGTATACCCTAACAGATAATTATTCACGAACACTCGAAAACTCTAACACCCTCAAAATTACCGAGGAAACAGAAAACTTTAGAAAGCGAGAAATAACTAGTAAGCGTAAATATGAAGCCAACACAAAGCTTGCTACTTGGATGCTAGTCAATAAGTATGTTGTTGTTAATGGAAAAAATTCAATTATAACGCAATGGAACGTGGTCGATACGTCTAAGAGGCAAGAAGATAAATACCCAGTGGATGCACAAGAACTTAGTCAAAAAATTATTTCAAACTGTGATGCAGAGGTAACAGTAAAAGATTTTACTGAAGATGGGGAGATCACCTTTGAAATTTATTGTGATTCTTCAGATTACCACAGAGGAAACTTTGATTATAAAGTAGAGTTATACGATGTTTTCAATGATGAAATAGAGGACTGGTCTTTTGGCAGCTATTGGCCAAGTAGTGCTGGCGAAAACCCACTAGAAGTTGCTGATAAGCCGTCAATTCCTGAGAATTGGATTGTAGTTAATGTAGTGGTAGAGTCCGTGGATTGTGAGGATCTTTCAAGATGACGAATAGAGTATTCTACTTGTATTGAACTAACAACCGAAGATTTTTAGCACCTAAACTGTATTAGTTCCGACGATTTGTAAACATGATCTAGGCATTAACGAAGACACGATGTGTAGTGGCTCGATTGGTATTGTTTAAACAGGTTGTGTCATTCTTGATCTGTGCGACATGTTGCGCTTCCGTCATATTAGAAAATGTCGCTCAAAGGTCTCTAGTTTTGCCATAGTGAAATTGGTTCAAATATTCCGTTTAGAGCCAGACTCTATGCGTTAATTAAGGAAATAAAAATGTCTGATTGTTGTTCAAAGTCCAATAGTGTTGCTCCTTTTCCAAGGATACATATTTGCCCAGAAAATAAATAAGCCTGTAGCTTAGTTTCTTCCGAAATTTTTAAGCATCGCATAAAAAACCATGGATATGGAAGTCTAATAATCAAGGTTACTATTTCTGCTCAGATCCTAATTGTTCGGTTGTTTATTTTGGTCAGGATGGCTCTGTAATTAAGTCTGATGCACTCCGAATTAAATCACAGTCAGATGACGATTTTGTCTGTTGTTGCTAAAGTATTACTAAAGCAGAGGCAAAAAACGACCCTATGAGACGTCAGTTTGTATTAGAAGAATAAAGAACGGAAACTGCGCTTGTAAAGCTAGAAAGTGCTGTCTGGCGGATTTTCCAAAAGGCAAATAGAGATTAGTAAAAATTGGGCAAATTTCTGACGTGAAATACATTACTTTGTTGCGCAAACTCGTCTTGGGGCAGAACCGATTTAGGGCAACCTGTCAGATCTAGTCACATCGAGACAACGAAACTGACAGATTGCATTTAGACTAATTCATGTTTTGTGTATGCGACATACAATAAGCAGATTTACTACAAACCAAGCTCTTCAGACAGCGCTTTCATTTGCTCAAGATCCATCTTGTAAACGCTGATCATTTGATTAATCTGACTGAGGCGGGAGTTGACTTTGTCCTGATTGTCACACGCGTCTGACTTTGCTTCCCACGACGTGCCTTCAAGATACGCATCGCAGTCTTTCTTCAATGCTTTGAGCTTCGGCTGCAATTCTTCGCGCTCTTTTTGTAGCGCTTCCAGCTCCATTTTGACTTTCAGTTCTTTCTGGAACAGTTCACGCGAACGTTCGAACATCGTCGCTTGCATATCCGCTTGACGGTTTAGCTGCGTATTACGCTTGTCGACTTGCGCCATCTGCTCTTTTTGCTGGTTAATCTGTTCTTCCAGAGCAAGGTTAACCTTCTCTAGCTCCGAAACTTGAGCTTTTATCGTCGTCAGCTGTTCTTCATGCCGTGCTTGCTGCTCCTGCAATTTCAGTTCAAGCTTTTGCGCGACTTCGTCATTTACATTGGCGACACGTTCCTCAACCTGAACAGCCAATTGCTTCTTCTCATCCACCAGCGCTTGGTATTTATCTTCGATTTCGTTGTAGGTTGACTCCCACTTGCCTGCTGTCCACGCAGAGCCGCCCAAACCACCCAACGCTAAGCCAAGCACTCCTGCAATCGCGATATAGAGATAAGTACGCTTGTCGCGCTCTTCAATCACAACAACGTCGTCATTATTGTCTTCTATCTCTGTTTGCTTACTCACGTAACGGCTCCTAACTAGCGTATCAATTCAGAAATCATCAAGGTCGCGGTGTAGATAACAAAGCCAGATAGCAGAGTAACCACGACATACTTTTGCAATTTTTCACTGGTTCGATAACGCACCAGCATAAACGCCAGCACGACCAAAAAGGCAATCGCAATCAATCGAGTCATAGACACTCCTTAGCTAAACTGCTCAACACGAGTTATGCTCCTTAACCCTTTAATTTATACCATCAAATCGCGGAAAAGAGTCAGAACTGAGTAGTTTTCTTTAAACTCAAGTCGAGTATTTGTACAATTGTGCGCAAAACCCACCAAATGTGGGTAACGATTAGCCAAACCTATCCACCACTTTAGAATACTGTTTGGTTGATACCAAGAAACAAGGTATAAAGACCCGGTAAACTAACAGAGGCCAAATAATGAAACCATTTAAGTTGGAAAACAAAAAACGCCGCATTCAGAAGAAACTATTCTTAGGCGAATTCGCAATGCTTGGCTTTGATATCAGCTGTGAAACCACGATCAAAGACTTCGATAGCTACGATTCATTTGTTGATGATTTCATCGACTACATCGACAGCATTGGTCTATGTTTCGGTGGTGGCGGCCTTGAAGTATTTGAAGGCTTCTTGTGCGCGCAAGAGCGTTACCAAAACGCGACTGAAGAACAGAAAGCGCAAGTTGTTGCTTGGCTTGAAGCGCGTGCTGAAGTGAAATCTGTGACAGCAGGTGAACTGGTAGACGCGAACTACTTCTAAGCCTGATTCATCAGCAAAAATCCCCGGCTATATGCTGGGGATTTTTTGTTTCTGCTCACTTTTTAGCCTTTCGATGAGTTTCCCCAATAAGACTGTTGAAATAGCATAAAAACATGATAGAGTTCACAAGTCATTAGCCACAACACTAATGACCAACTTTTGCTCACTTAGATGAGCAATTGTTCCGATGAAGACTGCAGGAGAGAGGTTATTAACCAATTATTAACAATTGGTCAGCATAACCCGCCGAAGAATTAACTATTTCAGGTGCTGTACTGTACAGCAGGGACTGTAGTTGGAGGAACCTCTGGAGAGAACCGTTAAATCGGTCGCCGAAGGAGCAAGCTTTGCCGCGTATTTGCAGCTAAGTGAAACTCTCAGGCAAAAGGACAGAGGAGTGGAAAGTACTTACCAGCTATAAGCCTTCTGTCTTTTGGCTCTTTGAGATCAATGATCTCTGCTTTTCTCTCTTCTCCTTAGTAACGTTTTATCACTAAAGGGGAAATCATGGATAACCTTCAATCTTTACTGACTACCATTGACCATTTTGTCTGGGGACCACCACTACTGATCTTGCTAGTGGGAACAGGTGTTTACTTCACTTTTAGCCTTGGCTTAGTTCAATTTCGACACCTTCCTTCCGCACTAAAGATGGTCTTTAGTAAAGATGATTCTGCAAAACAAGGCGATGTGTCTAGCTTCGCTGCCTTATGTACTGCCCTATCAGCAACCATCGGCACGGGTAACATTGTTGGTGTTGCAACCGCAATCAAACTCGGTGGCCCAGGCGCACTATTCTGGATGTGGCTTGCGGCGCTGTTTGGTATGGCAACCAAATACGCGGAATGTTTACTGGCAGTAAAATACCGCAAAGTCGACGACAAAGGTCAGATGGTCGGCGGACCAATGTACTACCTACAATACGGTGTTGGCTCAAAAGCGCTGGCGATCATGTTTGCCGTGTTTGCTTTGGGTGTAGCGTGCTTCGGTATTGGTACCTTTCCGCAAGTGAATGCCATTTTGGATGCCTCTGAGATTTCGTTCGGTGTATCGCGAGAAATTTCCGCAAGTGTGCTGACGCTGCTCGTCGCGTTTGTCACTTTAGGCGGTATTCAGTCTATCGCCAAAGTCGCAGGCAAAGTGGTACCAACCATGGCACTGTTTTATGTACTGGCGTGTTTAAGCGTGATTATCATGAACGCAGAGCACTTACTGGATGCGGTAGAGCTGGTACTGGTTTCGGCATTTACCTCAACAGCTGCAACGGGTGGTTTCCTCGGTGCTAGCATCATGTTGGCGATTCAGTCTGGTATCGCGCGTGGGGTATTCTCAAATGAATCTGGTCTAGGTAGTGCACCAATGGCGGCCGCAGCGGCGAAGACCGATTCTTGCGTGAAACAAGGTCTGATTTCGATGACGGGTACGTTCTTCGATACCATCATCATTTGTACCATGACGGGTTTAGCACTGATTCTCACTGGTGCGTGGCAAAGTGATTTCGCGGGTGCCGCAATGACGACTCATGCTTTTGCCGTTGGCTTGAACGCAGACACGTTTGGCCCGCTTCTGGTTTCGATTGGTTTGATGTTCTTTGCATTCACGACCATCTTAGGCTGGAACTATTACGGTGAGCGTTGCGTAGTGTTCTTGTTCGGTACTAAAGCAGTGCTGCCATACAAATTCATCTTTGTTGTATTGGTCGCATCTGGCGCATTCCTGCAACTGGATATGATTTGGATTCTTGCGGATATCGTTAACGGCTTGATGGCGATTCCAAATTTAATTGGTCTGATCGCCCTACGCCAAGTGGTTCTCGAAGAAACCAAACTGTACTTTGCCAATGCCGTCGGTAAAGCGTCACTGGCCAACGCGAACTAACTGATAACTCAGCATATTGACTTAACTTAATGGGAGCCTTTTGCTCCCATTTATCATTTAGATATACAGGAAGGTTATTAATCGCGTCTGTATTATTGATAAATTCAGGGTTTATTTCGTGCCACACCAACTCCACATAGTGATTAGGAACAACGCAACTCTGAGGTCATATGCAATTTCCACGAATCTCCGTCTTAGACCTAGCACCTGTCGCAGACGGCTCCAACTATCGGGAAACCTACCAAAAGTCGGTCTCCCTAGCCCAACTTGCTGAGAAGCTAGGCTACCATCGCTTTTGGCTTGCAGAACACCACAACATGCCTGATATCGCCAGTGCGGCAACGTCGGTATTGATCAGCCATATTGGCGCACAGACTCAATCGATCCGTTTAGGCTCAGGCGGCGTAATGCTGCCTAACCACGCACCGTTGGTGATTGCTGAGCAGTTTGGTACGCTCGAAGCCCTCTACCCCAATCGAATTGACCTTGGCTTAGGACGCGCACCGGGCACTGATTACCCGACTATGCACGCACTGCGCCGAGATCCAGAAAGATTCGACCCAGACTTTTCTGAGTTATTGGAAGAGCTGCAATTCTTTATGGGGCCGGTATCTCAAGGGCAACCTGTCAAAGCTTGTCCGGGAGCTGACTCAAATGTTCCGCTTTGGCTACTGGGTTCAAGCACTTACAGCGCACAGCTTGCGGCGCTAAAAGGACTGCCGTTTGCCTTTGCCTCACACTTCGCTCCGGATGCGATGATGCGAGCGCTGGACATTTACCGCTCAAACTTCCAACCTTCAGAGCAACTCGATAAACCTTACGTGATGATAGGTGTGAACGTTGTCGTTGCAGAAACAACGGAAGAAGCGAACTTTTTAGCCACAACAGAAAAGCAGAAGTTTTTGCAGTTGATCCGTGGCGGACAAGGCAAAATACCTGCACCAGTCAGCGATATGGACTCACTATGGCAGCCGCATGAAAAGCAACAGGTGAATAACCAACTGAGAGAGTCGATCCACGGTGACAAAGCGCTAGTGCTAGAGAAACTTCAATCTTTAGTCGAGCGAACGCAAGCTGACGAGATCATGGCGCACTCGGTGATATTCGACCACCAGAAGAAGCTACGCTCTTACGAATTGTTGGCTGAGCTGAAAAGTGAACAGTCATAAAAAGTCTGTAGAACCGTGAAAGAAAAAGAGCGACTTTAGAGTCGCTCTTTTGCTATCAAACCGTCATGGTTTTCAGACTCGGGGAGCAAATCAACCTTGCGCCCGTCACCGCCTGCACATCTTCAAATGAAAACTCCGGCGCAATTTCTGTCATCACCATGCCGTGCTCCGTGATCTCAAATACACCCATTTCGGTCACAATCAAGTTAACTTGCTCAACTGCCGTCAAGGGAAATGAGCACTGACTCATCAGCTTGGCTTGACCTTTCGCCGTGTGCTCCATCGCAACGATGACGCGCTTAGAACCGACAACCAAATCCATCGCACCGCCCATGCCCGGCACCATCTTATCCGGTACAATCCAGCTGGCGAGATTGCCTTTTTGGTCTACTTGCAAAGCACCCAATACGGTCGCGTCAACATGACCACCACGAATAATGGCGAAAGAATCCGCGCTGTTAAAATAGCTCGCACCCGAGATCGCCGTTATCGGTTGTCCACCTGCATTGACCAAATCCCAGTCAACTTCTTCGCTTTGTGCCAGATGACCGATACCCAACAGGCCGTTTTCTGCCTGAAAGAGTAATTCCACATCCTGACTGATTTCGTTAGCTACTAAGGTTGGTAGGCCAATCCCCAGATTGACCACATCACCATCTTTAAGCTCTTGCGCCACGCGTGAGGCAATACGCTTGCGGATCGCTTCTTTATCTAACTGACTCATCAGGCGTGCTCCTCCATATAAATATGGTCAACGTACAAACTCGGGGTATGTATGGTCTCGGGCGCAATGTCGCCAACTTCCACCAGTTCGACTGGCTCGACAATCACTACGTCGGCTGCCGTCGCCATTAATGGATTAAAGTTTTGCGTGGTTTTGTGGTAATGAATGTTGCCACGTTTATCGACTACCGAGCCGCGAATGATCGCTAAATCCGCTTTAAGTGGGGTTTCCAACAGAAAAGGCTGACCGTTCACTTCAATGACTGGTTTGTTTTCCGCGACAATCGTGCCTAACCCCGTCGGCGTTAGCACACCACCTAAGCCCGCACCTGCGCTTCGAATCCTCTCGGCTAATGTTCCTTGCGGGACTAACTCCACTTCTAGGCTGCCGTCGCACATCTGCTGTCCGGTTTCTGGGTTAGTACCGATATGAGAGGCATAGAGTTTCTTAACGCGTTTCTGCGCGATTAGCTTGCTCACCCCTTTCCCGGGAGAGCCCGTATCTGTGGTGATCAGCGTTATCTCTTTAATATCGTGTTCAATTAATAAGTCGATGAGTTTCTCTGGCGCTCCAACAGCCATAAATCCACCACTCATGATCGTCATTCCGTCGTGCAGCAGCGCTTTGATGCCTGCTGCGTTGATCGCTTTTTTCATAATCGCTCTCCCCCTAACAACGCTTAATGATGACAGCAGTTCCCATACCGCCGCCGATGCACAACGAGGCCAAACCAAACGTTGATTGAGTTCGTGCCAACTGATACACCAAGGTAGTCAAAATACGATTGCCAGACGCGCCAATCGGATGACCAAGCGCTATCGCGCCGCCGCTTAAGTTGACGCGTTGTTCGAGCCAAGACGGCTCAACGTTGTGCGCGCTCGCCAATTGTTGATTGACTCCAATAGCTTGTGCAGCGAACGCTTCATTGAGTTCAAATACCTCAATATCGCTCAAGTGCAGGTTGGACTTTTCAAGCACATTGCCGATCGCAGCAACAGGGCCGAGCCCCATAAATGCTGGGTCAACGCCGGCTTGCGCGTACTCAATCACTTCCGCCAATGGAGTCAAGCCATATTGCTCAACGGCACTTTCAGAGGCGAGTAAAATAGCCGAAGCGCCATCATTAATGCCGGATGCATTGCCCGCCGTAACCGAACCTTGTTTATCAAACGCTGGTCTCAGGTTCTGCAAGTCTTCGAGCGTGCAATCGAGTTTGGGAAACTCATCTTGATCGACCGTTTGGGTTTGTTTGCGGTAGGTGACAGAAACAGGCGCGATCTCTGCGTTAAAATGTCCGTCTTTTATTGCTGTTGCGGCTTTAAGCTGGCTGTCGAGGGCAAACTCGTCTTGCTGCTCGCGGGAGATAGCAAACTTCTTAGCAATGTTTTCTGCGGTAATGCCCATGTGGTAACCGTGAAAAGCGTCAGTCAGCCCATCTTTGAGGATGGAATCTTCCATCACCTGATGCCCCATGCGAACCCCTTGTCGGATATTGCCACTGGCTAAAAACGCAGCGTTGGACATGCTTTCCATTCCGCACGTCATCACAACCTCTGCGTCTCCTGCCCTGATATGGCTGGCGGCATCCATGACCGCTTTCATGCCACTGCCGCAAATCATATTCAGTGTGTGAGCGGGAACATGGTAAGGAATACCCGCTTTGATCGCGGCTTGTCTCGCAGGCCCCATTCCTGTACCAGCACTAAGTACATTACCAGCGATGACTTCATCAACCAGCTTTGGGTTAAGGTTTGCCTGATCTAAACACGCAGATATTGCATGCGCACCTAATTCCACGCTCGACAGCGCCGATAAGGAGCCGGAGAATTTGCCTATCGGCGTTCGCTTTGCGGCAACAATAAAAATCCGTTTCATAGTTTCAATCTCTAGAAATTCACTTAAACAATTGATAGTTATGTTTATTATTTTCTTGGCACGAACAACCCCGTGAACCTATCCGATGATTCAGATAAGTTCTCGGCGTTGTTGGTGGAACGTTAGTTAGATTTGCTTGGCAGTATTTTTCCGACCGCTTGCCCAAAGCCAACTCGATACGTTGCGGTTTGGCTGTAACCGGAGAGGATCAGCGTGTCGTTGTCTTCGATAAATGTTCGCTCTGAACCGTCCGCTAGCGTGATTGGATCTCGACCATTCCAAGTCATCTCCAACATTGAGCCACAAGAATCAGGCGTTGGACCCGAGATGGTTCCCGAGCCAAGTAAGTCACCAGTGCGCATTGCACAACCACTGGACGCGTGATGGGTTAGCTGCTGCGCACAAGACCAGTACATACCTTTGAAGTTGGTGTTGCTGATCACCGTGCTCTGCTGAGCGTCTTGCGGTAATAGCTCGACCGACAACTTAATATCGAAGTTTTGCGCCTGATTCTGCTGAAGATACTCCAACGGCTCAGGATCTTGAGTTGGTCCTGACACTCTAAAAGGCTCAAGTGCTTCTTGAGTCACCACCCAAGGAGAGATGGTGCTGGCGAAGACTTTAGCTTGGAACGGTCCAAGAGGCTGATATTCCCACACCTGAACGTCTCGCGCCGACCAGTCATTCAACAGCACGTAACCAAAGATCATGTCGTTCGCTTGAGAGGTCGTGATCGCGCTACCCATCTCGTTGCCATAACCAACGACCGCACCAATCTCGAGCTCAATATCCAGCTTTCTCGACGGCGCGAATATTGGAGCTTTGGCGTCTGGGGCTTTGAGCTGGCCAACCGGACGACGAATATCCGTACCGCTGACCACCACTGTACTCGCGCGACCGTTGTAACCGATGGGAATATGGAGCCAGTTCGGCATCAGTGCATTTTCTGGGTCGCGGAACATGCAGCCAACGTTGGTCGCATGCTCTCGAGACGCGTAAAAGTCGGTATATTCCATCACTTCAAACGGCAGATGCATGGTGGCTTCTGATTGGGCAACTAACACACGGCTACGAAGCGACTCGTCATCACGCAGTACAGCGTTATCTATGTTAAGGAGATTGGAAACATCGCGACGCACACGAGACCAAGCCGCCTTTCCCAATGCCATAAATGGATTCAGTTTGCTCTGGTCGAACACCTTGTTTTCTAGTGACAACAGCCCAGCCTGTTCAATCAAAGTTAGGTCGAGGATATAGTCACCAATCGCGACACCGACGTGCGGTTGTTGTAGATGCTCGATCGAGAAAACGCCAAAAGGCAGATTCTGGATCGGAAAAGGACATTCAGGCGCGTTGGCGCTTTCAACCCATGATTTCAAGTCACTATCGTGTGTTTCGTTTAAGTTCATATGTTGTTCCATCAGGCAGACTTAGTGAAGAAGTAACCGGTCGTACTTTGTAGTTGGTTAGATTGACGATCCGGCGTATTAGTAAAGATGCAGTTAAAACAAGATGGCACTAATTAAAGCTACCGTCGTGCATCCAGCGCACATGCTCTGGCGCACGTTTGGTCTTCGCCCACTCGTTCAACATGTCCCATTTGGCTTCATCAATCATTCTGTTCATCTCATCGGTCGCTGTATTCACCGCAAGTTCTAGGCGGTGGCCCGATGGGTCAAAGAAATAGATCGACTTGAATATGGTGTGGTCCGTTACGCCAACCACTTCTATACCATCCGCTTCAAGTTTGGCTTTTACTTCTAACAACTCATCCATCGTTTCTAGCTCAAGTGCTAAGTGCTGGCACCATTCTGGGGTGTTCTCATCGCGCCCCATTTCTGGACTGTTTGGCAGCTCAAAAAACGCGAGAATATTGCCTGCACCTGCATCGAGGAAAATATGCATGTATGGGTCTGGTTCTTTTGTTGATGGCACTTCATTCTCTGCAATCGCGGCGAGAAAGTTCATGTTGAGATATTTTCCGTACCACTCCACCGTCTCTTTAGCATCAATACAACGATAAGCAACGTGGTGAATTTTCTTGATGTTCATGGTTAGCCTCTGTCATTACTCTGTTTCATTAACTTTACTTGCGCGCAGTGGATACTTTTCCAACACGCGCCGTTATACCGATTTGTCTGGGCTTGCATTGGCAAACGCGGCCAACGCTAGGCAGTTCTGCTCAACCTCGACCATTCTTGGATAAGGCATTAAATCCAGTTCAAAACGGCGCGCATTAAAAAGCTGTGGGACAAGACAAACGTCAGCCATGGTGGGCTCTGTCCCACAGCAAAACGGGGAATCACTCTGGGCGAGCTTGCTTTCAATGGCGGCAAACCCTTGCTTTAACCAGTGGTGATACCAAGCCAGCTTTTCTTGCTCGCTGTGGCCAAGTGTCGATGTTAAATGCTTTAACACTCGTAAATTGTTCAGTGGATGAATGTCGCACGCGATATCCAAAGCCAATGCTCGGCACTCTGCTCTTTTCATTGGATCGGTAGGCAAAAGAGCAGGCTCTGGATACTGCTCTTCCAAATATTCGATGATTGCTAAAGATTGAGTGATAACGCCCTCACCGATCTCCAACGAAGGCACTAAACCAGTAGGGTTCAAGCTTAGGTATTCCGCACTACGCTGTTCACCGTCGAGCAATGAGACGGGTATAGACTGATACGCCAGTTGTTTTAGATTCAGCGCGATTCTCACTCGATAAGCCGCCGTCGAACGCACGTAGTCATACAATTTAATCTCAGTTCTCTCACTCATTCTGGTTACCTTTCGTCATCAATCCGCTCGTTCAAACATACAATCATTTAGTTTCATTTGTAATTAACTTATACACAAACCAAGATTAATGTGCAAACATTTATACATTGTCGTAACAAATACCTTACATTAATGTTGTTTTTATCCATTCAATGTGCTTTGATTTGTGGGGAAAGGCGAAATAACAAGCCGAAAATCCGAGCGAGAATCGCAAACACTCAAAAAATAAAGTTACAAAAGTAACAGGTGAGGTTAAAAATGAAGAAGTTAGTTTTGACTTTGATTGCTGCCGCTTCAACATGCATTGGAACCACCACTTCAGCTTTCGCGGCTGAAAAAACATTGATCATTAGTTCTTGGGGTTCACCCAACCACGGAATTAATACTTTGGTGTGGCCGACATGGGGCAAATGGGTCAACGAAGCCACGGAAGGAAGAGTCGATATTCGAATTGAGCACAATATGGCGCCGCCACCAGCACAAGCGGATATGATCACGGATGGCGTTGCAGACGTCACTTGGTACTTTCATGGTTTTAAACCCGGACGTTTTGAGTTGACGACGCTACCAGAGATCCCAACTTTTTCTAACACCCTCTCATCTGAACAAGCTTCTGCAGCTTACTGGCGCGTCTTTGATAAGTATCTGAAAAAAGGTAAAGAACACCGTGGCACCGTGGTACTCGGTGTTGGAGTTCATGGTCCGGGCACGATCATTACTCGTGAGAAAGTGAACTCGTTTGACGATCTAGACGGCAAAAAAATGCGCGTTGCAGGCGAAGTAATGTCGGTACTTGGCAAGAAAATGGGCGTTGCTCCGGTGGCACTTCCACCAACCAAAGTATACGAAGCCCTTTCTCAAGGCGTCGTTGACGGTGCTTTCCTCACACTTGAGGCGTTGAAAAGCTTCCGCCTGAATGAAGTCGCGCCAAACGTTATCACCTTCCCTGGCGGCTTGTATCGCGGCAGCTTCAGTATCTTAATGAACCCAGATACGTTGGATAGCCTGTCAGCAAAAGACCGTGAGGCGGTACTGTCGGTATCGGGTGAAAAACTGTCTCGCCTATTTGGCCAAATGATGGACCAAGCAGACCAAGCTGGCGTAGAAGATACACTTGCGAGAAACGGCAACATTCAAGAAGCGTCACCAGAGATGGTTTCGCAAGCGAAGAGTTTCGCACAAGGCCTAGAAGAAGAGTGGCTGAAAACAGCGAAGAAACGCCGCATCAGCAACCCAGAAGAAGCTTTGGCGTACTACCACGAGCAAGTTGAGCTTCTTGGAGCTGAGTAATGAACTTGACCTTTTCTGTCCTTAAGCAATTGCGCCAGATACTGGGCGTAATTGCTTCATTTACCCTGTTTTGCATGCTGGTGCTTACCGTCATCGATGTCGTCGGACGCTATTTCTTTAATAGTCCGTTTCCCGGCGGTGTCGAACTGGTCGAGATCATGCTGGCGATTGTGGTCTTTTCCGCGTTTTCGTTGATTACCTGGAGCGAAGAACACATTTGTGTCGACTTGTTAGATGACTGGTTTCCAGTCTCACTGACCAATCTGCGCCAAGCGTTCATCAATCTATGTAGTGCGTTTGCACTCGGTTTGATCGCTTGGAAAGTATGGGGCTTAGGCGCGCGTTCACTCTCTTATGGTGAAACCACTGACGTACTCGAAATTCCTATCGGCTATGTGATGTATTTTGTCTCGTTTATCGGCTGGATTTCGATGGTTATCGCTTTGGCATTGGCGTTCCAATACTTGTTTAGCAAAACGCCCGTTAGCAATTCCACACAGGAGAGTGACTCATGACGGTAACATTAGTGGGATTTGCAGCCCTCCTTATTTTGGTTTTATTGCGTATTCCATTGGCGTACGCGATGGGGATCGTCGGTTTTGTTGGCTTTGGTGTTCTGGTCGACTTTAACTGGTCTGCGACGTTATCAATGGCGGCGCGACGCATCATCGACACTGGTCAAGATTACAGCCTCTCCGTCATTCCATTGTTTGTACTGATGGGCAACTTGGTCAACCGAGCCGGTATTTCACAAGAGCTTTACGCAGCCAGCAACGCGTTTGTGGGGCACCGTAAAGGCGGGCTATCCATGGCGACAATCCTTGCTTGTGGTGGATTCTCTGCGATTTGTGGCTCTAGCTTGGCGACTGCGGCAACGATGTCGAAAGTTGCCATGCCACCGATGCGTAAATACGGCTATCAAGACAGCTTGGCTGCCGCATCTATCGCAGCGGGCGGAACTCTCGGGATTTTGATCCCGCCAAGCGTTATGTTGGTGGTCTATGGGCTACTGACCGAAACCAGCATTCGTGAACTGTTTGCGGCGGGCTTAGTCCCAGGCATTTTAGGCGTCGTATTGTACCTGGTTGCGGTCCGCTGGACGGTGCACCGTCAGCCCACGATGGCACCACCAATGGAGCGTGTACCTTGGCCACAGCGTTTGGTTGCGCTAAAAGGTGTGCTATCGACCATTGCGCTATTCATTTTGGTGATGGGCGGCATTTACGCGGGTGCGTTTACCCCAACTGAAGCGGCAGGCATCGGCGCGGCGGGCGCTTTACTGATCGCCATGATGAAGCGCGCAATTACCATCAAAGTGTTGCATGAAATCCTGCTCGACTCGGCCAAAACAACTGGCGTGCTATTCAGTGTGGTGATTTCTGCGTTGATCTTTTCAAACTTCATCAACCGCTCTGGATTCACCAATCAACTGTTGGAACTGATTACCAGCATGAACATGGCACCATTTATGGTGATCATTGCGATTATCTGTATCTACATTGTTCTCGGTTGTATCTTTGAAAGTATGTCGATGCTGCTGTTAACCGTGCCTATCTTCTTCCCATTAGTAGAAAGCTTGGGCTACGACCTAGTTTGGTTTGGCATTCTTGTAGTTGTAGTAACGGAGATCAGCTTGATCACTCCTCCTGTCGGGATGAATGTTTTTGTCCTCTCTGGTGTGGTGAAAGATATAAAGACGAAGACCATCTTTAAAGGTATCATCCCATTTTGGACGGTAGACATGCTTCGATTGGTGCTCGTTGCACTGATTCCAGCATTGTCATTAGCTTTACCACATTGGCTATACAGCGGTTAATTGAGGGAACATGGGACAATTTGCATTTTCACTAGACAACTTCTTACCTTACAAACTGATACAGACTTCCGAGCAAGTCTCAGAGAGTCTCGCGACTCTGTACAAGAAAGAATTTGGTATTACCCGCTCAGAGTGGAGAATCATCGCCAACTTAGCAGCGCGTGAAAATGTGATTGCCCGTGACCTATCCGAAATCACTAAGCTCGACAAAGTGAAAGTGTCACGCACGTTAACCATTCTCGAAGACAAGCAGTTGATCAAACGCACCAAATCAGAAAACGATTTGCGCGCGTCTAAAATTGAGCTAACCGAGAAAGGGTTGGAGCTTTACCAGCACATCGTTCCGCGTGCGATGGCGTGGGAATCACAAATCCTTGATGGTTTGACCGCGACGCAATATCGCGACCTTTGCCAAACGCTAGACGCGCTGAGAAAGTCAGTGGCAACACTCACCAAGTAATTTACAGCCCATAGATAGTAAAAGAGCGACGTCACCGTCGCTCTTTTGTTAGTTTGGGAATCCCAATTACTTATCTTCCAACATCAATTTGACGCCAAGCCCCACCAGCACTACACCGGTTGTGCCTTCCATCCAGTGCATGAAACGCGCGCTTTTGAGTAAGTTTTTTGCCGAGGTTAACGCGCCAGCAAGACCACATTGCCATACCATCGCGATCACAAAGTGAATCGATGCCATCAGGGTCGACTGCAAAAATGCAGAGCCTTCCGGATTGATAAACTGCGGTAAGAAAGCAAGATAAAACACCGCCGTTTTCGGATTTAGTACGTTAGACAAGAACCCTTCACGCATTGAGCGAGAGAAGCTGAACTCATGGCGAGCAACCGAGCCTGTCGCGGCTTGAGGCGCCGCATGGTTTTTCCACAAACCTCGCAACGTCGTTAAACCCAAGTAAATCAGATACGCTGCACCCACCATCTTAACCAAATGAAACAGCTCTGCCGATTGAGCAAGAATGGCTGAAATACCAATCGCAGAAAAAGTCGCGTGGACAAACAAACCAAGGCAAATACCCAAGCTGGTAACGGCACCGTCGGTGAATCCACCACGGGAAGAATTACGAATCACCAACGCCGTATCCAACCCTGGAGTTAACGTCAGTATGGTTATCGCGATCAAAAACGCTTCAAAATTGTGTATCACGCTTACATCCACCAAGCAAAAAGATAAAACTGATCCTTTATTGTCATATTTACACGGGCATTTCAATCAAATTTATTTCATCACCCCCTTAAAACCTCGCCTTCTCATGCGCTTTACACTAAGTCGCGACAATTTCTTTGCGAATGACTTGGTAAGCTCATGCAGCGTTGGTAAACTTTTGTTTTCTCTATAGTCATGGAAGGCGACACATGAGCGCATTCGAAAAACTCAAAGCACACTCTCAAAAACTTTCTCATTTTCAACATCTAGCCGCGATTTGTGGCTGGGACCAAGCAGCTGTAATGCCAAGCGGTGGCAGCCAAGCTCGATCAGAGGCGATGGCAGAGTTGTCTGTTCACATGCACAACTTGCAAACACAGCCACAGTTAGCAGATTGGTTTGCTGAAGCCGAGCAAGAATCGCTAAATGCCCAAGACAGCGCGACATTGCGTGAGCTTAAACGCACTTGGCTACAAGCGAACGTTCTACCTGAATCACTCGTGCAGGCCAAGTCATTAGCTGGCTCAAAATGTGAACATGCATGGCGCACTCAGCGCGGCCAAAACGACTGGCAAGGTTTTGAGAAGAACTGGGCGGAAGTGGTTAAGCTGTCTCAGGAAGAAGCGCAGATTCGCGCAGAAGCTACCGGCCTTTCTGCGTACGACGCAATGCTTGATATCTATGAACCCGGTACGACAACTGAGTCTCTAGATGTGCTGTTTAGCGATGTGAAAAGCTGGCTTCCAGAGATGATCGACCAAGCGATCGAGAAGCAATCTGCAGAAAAATTCATTGAGCCGCAAGGCCGCTTCCCAAGTGAAACTCAGAAGGCGCTGGGGTTAGACGTAATGAAGCTTTTGCAGTTTGATTTTGAGCACGGCCGACTTGATGAAAGCGTTCACCCATTCTGTGGCGGCGTGCCAAGCGATGTACGTATTACCACGCGCTACGATGAGCAAGAATTCGTACAGTCGTTGATGGGGATCGTACACGAGACAGGTCACGCTCGTTACGAACAAGGCTTACCAAAGTCACTAGCGGGTCTACCTTCAGGTGAAGCGCGCTCTATGGGCATTCACGAGTCACAATCGCTGTTCTTTGAAATGCAGGTTGGTCGACACGATGCTTTTATCGCCCATCTCGCACGCCTTGCAGGCCAACACTTCACTGGCCACGATGCAAACCTGTTCTCACAGGATAACTTTCAAAAGCTCTACACGCGCGTGAAAAAAGACTTCATCCGTGTTGATGCAGACGAACTCACCTACCCTGCGCACGTTATCTTGCGTTATGAGATTGAGCGAGATCTGATCAACGGTCAAATCAAGCACACCGATATCCCTGAACTTTGGGATCTAAAAATGCAAAGCTACTTGGGTTTGTCGACCAAAGATAACTATAAAAATGGCTGTATGCAGGATATTCACTGGACAGATGGCGCGTTTGGTTACTTCCCGAGTTATACATTGGGCGCGATGTACGCAGCACAATTTATGGCGTCAATGAAGCAAAGCGTGGATGTGGATTCAGTGATTCAATCTGGTGATTTAACACCGATCTTCACTTGGCTTTCAGACAATATTTGGAGTAAAGGCAGCTTACTCACTACAGATGAATTGGTGAAACAAGCGACAGGTGAAACACTTAACGCAACGTATTTCAAACAACATTTGAAAACGCGTTACCTAAACAATGCTTAAGCAACCTAACTAAGTTAGATGGTTAACTGTCTGATTGACGACGTCTTTCAGGCAATCTAATCAACTCTTATCGCGCTTCATGTCGCAGGTTCATAAGCGCGCTTTTCTTGATACATACTCTTGTCTGCTTTTGACAGAATGTCATTGATTGCTGATGGGTCAGCTTTACCGATATAGCTACAATATCCAATACTAATTGATAACCATATTTTGTGGTCATTCCAACGTAATACATTGTTTTCTATAAAAGAATGTATATTTCGAATGACTTGTTCAACGTCTTCAGGTTTCGCGGATCGCTGTAAAACTACAACGAACTCATCACCACCTACTCGTGAAACAAAATCTGATGATCGCACACATCGAGTCAGCAATGACGCAGTATGTTTTAAAACTTCATCTCCTGCCTCATGCCCTAGCGAATCGTTAATTGCCTTAAATTTATTTAAATCAATATTTAAAACGGTAAATTGAACCGAAGCACCTTTTCTTGACATGATCCGCTCCAACTCATTGAACAAATAACGTCTATTGGGCAATTTCGTCAACTCGTCATGTAGCGAGAGTTTGTGAGCACGTAAGTAGTTGTTAATTAGGAATAAAACTAAGATATAAATAACACTGAATGTCATCCAACCAAGTGCAGAAAATAAAACCTTAAAACTACCAATACTTTCGATTTCATCAAAATCGGTATATTTCGCAAACAACGTCCAGTTACCATTGGGCAGGTAGATGGGATAAATGACATCGTACTCCGTTATAACCTTTTCGTCCCCTTCGATTAGTTGATCTTGTTGACTAGCCACTAGAGCAATGTCTACTCCTTTCAACGTGTGAAGGTTTGACTTTTCGATTAACTTTTCATAGTTAATCACAACACTGAGTCCCCCCCAATATTCATTATTATGTGGTATATCAGTGAATATTGGATATCGAGCGATAATTGCCCTGCCCCCTTGCACCAGCTCTAATGGTCCGGCGATATATACATTCTTACTCTCTTTCGCGAGCAGCACAGTTTTGTACTGATTAGGAACGGTACGAAAATCTAACCCGACGGCTTTTTCGTTCCCTTCCAAAGGATAAACGTGAGATATGATGTCATTGGGCGCCAAGCCTATGTTTCTTACTAGTCTTGCTTTGGATAGAAGTTGCTCTGAGATAACACTCCAGTTTTTCATCGCAAAATCAGGGTTAAGGGCCACAAACGAGGCAAAGCTATCGGCAAGGAAAGTATCCCGATAAACATTCGCTTCTATAGCGTATCGAACCAAAGCCAGCTCATGCTGTACTTCTTTTCTTACCTGTTGCACCTGTTTTTCAACAAATTTATCGCTAACCAAGCCGATTACAGTATGAGAAAACAAGAGGTACGCTATCGTCAAAAAAACGAAATACCATGGGTTGAATTTGTACGTCCTTAGTAACACGAATATCTCAGCCTTATCTCGAATTTACATCCATAACCATATATTAGACTTAATTGGTCAAATAACTGAATTTATGGTGATAATTATCTTAAAGTATGATGTATGGTCGGTAAATACGGCTCCTCACAAATCTCAAACCATCCGAGTCGTACAAGTCACATAGTTCCATGTTGGCGGGCATTTACGCGCATCTCTACTCGATTTTTTGAAAGTAACCGCTGGGTTGAGATAATTCCTAGATACCGCGAAGTGGTTGTTACAGACAAAGGCTGTCGCGGACTGCATAAACACTTTCTAATCAACGAGTAAGTTCACTATAGGTTAAACAGAAGTGACTTTGCCTTCTGCTCCTTTACCATTTTCCTCCCATTTTCGAAACGCAGCATGTTCAAGACTGAATTAGTCATAAACTTGTCACACTCGACAAGTAGGCTCTCTCGGCAATTTGAACAACAGCAACATATTGAAATGGGACAAAAAACTCACCCGAAAGACGAGAAGATCGTTCAGCTACTCCAACAGCAAGGCTTAATCAAAAGTGAAGTGAAGACGCGTTTAAAGAGTGAAGTTTACCGCCTACACGCGGATGAAGTGGTTAAAATCAATAACTACGCCGAGCATTTCGGCCTAAATGCCAAACAAAAGCTAATCGATGAAATCCTCGACCTTCGACGCGAGACGATGCTTTCTCGGCTCACTCAAGCGCAGGTTCATTCGCTGTAAAATACCCCACTTAAGGTAAAGGGATAAGTTCCTTGTCATCACCGGGAATTTTCGCAAATCGACCTTGTGTCCAGTCATCTTTGGCTTGTTCAATCCGCTCTTTGCGGCTAGAGACAAAATTCCAGTCAATAAATCGCTTCCCAAGGCTATCACCGCCTATCACAGCAATGCGGGAGTCTTGCGTTGCCTCGATAACTACGCCTTGAGGGTTATCCAAGACAACCATAGAATGCTGTGGCATATCGGTGTCTTTAGCACGTAAATGACCGTGCACCACATACACGCCCATTTCTTCGCTTGTTGGCAACAACAATGATTGGCCTCGTTTTAGCTCGGCTTCAAGATAGAGTGTTTTTGAGAATGCTTTGACCGGAGATATCACACCATAAGCACTTCCCATCATCACGCGAATAGGAACGTCGTCAACACGAACGGCTGGAACTGAACTTGAGGGGTAGTGATGAAAGGCAGGCTCGTCTTCTTCATGATCTGATGGTAACGCGAGCCAAAGCTGCAAAGCATTTACGCTGTGATCCGTTTGAGTGACTTCTGGTCGTTCACGCTCAGAATGGACGATACCACTGCCCGCCACCATTAAGTTAATATCGCCCGGAGTGATGGGCTGAACGTTGCCAAGCGAATCTCGATGTAAAATCTCACCGTCAAATAAATAAGTGACTGTCGCGATACCGATATGGGGATGAGGACGCACATTAATCCCCTCGCCCGCTGGAAAGGTAGCAGGTCCCATGTGATCAAAGAAAATCCAAGGCCCGATGGTTTTAAGTTGTCTTGTAGGTAATGAACGGCGAACAGAAAAGCCACCTAAATCTTTATCCCTTGGCTGCAGCACCATTCGAACAGAACCACATCTTTCACCAAGCTCACAATCACCCATCACATCTTTGTTTATATTGCTCATAGTGCGGTTCCTGCTGGCGGGACTGATTAACCTCGTTACCGTTATGATAGTTGCAGATGGCTTAGCACGTGTAAGAAGTACGCCTAGATACTGAAAAGCCTCTGAAGTACAGAGGCTTTAAGAAGAGTATTTGCTTTTAACTTTATGATCTAGGGTAGATTCACTTACACCAAAATCAGCTCAATGTTCTTAGCTCTGATCTGATCTTGGGCTTGAATATCTAAATTATCATCGGTAACGATATGAGTTATGTCAGTCAGATCGCAAGCTTTGTACAATGAGTATGCACCATATTTAGAACTGTCAGAGATAAGCACTCTTCGATTTGAGTTCACAATGATGTCTCGCTTAAGCGCTGCTTTTTCTTCCGTTGGCGTAGTGATACCTTTTTCGACGCTCCAACTGTTACATGTTAAGAAAGCGACATCTGGGTTAATAGAACGGAGTAACTGCCTACCGTGTTCACCGATCGTCGATTGGCTACTATGATCAACGGTTCCTCCGGCAATAATGACTTCTATTTGCTTATATTCAGAAAGGTAAAGCGCGATGTGCAGATCAACGGTTATCACACGCAGCGGTAGATGAATGAGATTTCGGACCAACGCCATCGATGTAGTACCTGCATCTAAAACGACAGAATCCCCGGCCTTAACCATCTCAGTTGCAGCATCCGCAATATTTTGCTTTTCCCGTATGCTACGTAACATCTTCTCATTTGTCGTTGGTTGGTTTGCCACAAAACGATTTAACGAAACGCCACCATGTGTTCGAGTAATGACGCCTTGTTCATCAAGTTTTACCAAATCCCGACGTATCGTAGCAGGCGATGCTGCTACGACTTTAACCAAATCATCTACCGTAACCAAGTTATGGTGTTTAAGGTATTCAATTATCTGCTCAACGCGCTGGTTCTTCATATATTGCTCAATTTGACTGCCAACTCCACAGATTTAACCATGCTTTCTGGATTCGCTTTTCCTGACCAAGCGATATCAAAAGCCGTACCGTGATCTGCGGAAGTACGGAAAAATGGTAAACCTGCCGTGATGTTAACACCATCATAAAAGCCCATCAATTTCAAAGGGATGTGTCCTTGATCATGGTACATAGCGACAACGATATCATATTGCCCCTGAGAAGCTTGCAAAAACACGGTGTCAGGAGGACATGGACCATATACATCAAGGCCTTCCTGCTTCATCGTTTCAATACATGGGCCGAGGACTTCAATCTCTTCATGTCCAAATAAACCATTTTCTCCAGCGTGCGGGTTTACGCCAGCAACTGCGATTTTTGGTTGAGAAAATCCTGCCTTCTTCATAAATTCGTCAGCGATCTTTATCACCGTGTTTACACGCGATTTATTTAGCGTTTGTAAAAACTTAAGTAACGCAATATGGGTAGTGACATGGATTACACGTAGGGTATCCGTGTACAGCACCATCGCATAGTCTTTCGTGTCGGTTAACTTGGCAAGTAGTTCGGTATGCCCTGGATAATTATGACCCGCTAAGTGCAACGCTTCTTTATTAAGTGGAGCAGTCGCAATTGCACTAATGTCGCCTCCAAGAGCCAGCTCCGTGGCTTTCTCGATGCATCGATATGCGAGGTCACCAGCTTGAGCCTGAACTTGGCCGAATTCAAAGGTATTCATATCCGACATTGGAATGTCCAATACATTAACAATCCCAGGTTCAAAGTTCGCCTGCTCAACAGAAGTAATAATGTTGATTGTTTGAGGAGTAGCCAACTCTTTGTCGAGCACCATCTGTAATACTTCGGCACTACCAATTACCACACAGTTTGTACCTGATAGAGACTCGGTAGCGAGGGCCTTTAGAATGATTTCAGGACCGATCCCTGCAGGATCTCCCATTGTAATACCAATAATACCTTTCATTGTTTTACCTCTTGATTTAAATACTGAATTACTTGAGCAAAAGTGGTGACATCGCCAAAACCACCAGCTTTGGTGAAGATCGGGAATGGAGTGAAATCACTGTTTAAGGTTCCCCATGGAACACAATCAGCGACTATTCCACCAATTTGATAAGAAGAAGCATGTAATTTTCCTGCGGTTGCGATAGCAATATCGCCTCCACATAAAATCAGTCCGCCCAATCGTGCTTTAGGTGATAGCTGTTTGACGATCGAGCTAGCTAACTCCGCCAAACAGCCCCGAACATGCTCAGATAGCTGTTTTTGCGACAAATTGTTTTGCTCTGCTATACGACCAAGCTCGTAACGCAAGCTGAGATCCTGGCAACTTCTGATCACACAGTTCTGTTGCAGTTCCAGTATTCTGATAGCTTCATTTGCTTTAACGCCCAGATATGTTTCAAAGTTCTGAGACAATAGCTGCTCCAACTCTAACTCCACCACTTGAGCGATATCGTGTTCTAACAGGTATTCTGCTTGGAGAAATGTGGTCTGACTCATCGATCCAATGACACCTAAAACTGGCGCATGTGTAGGTTTTAGATTGGTCGCTGTGTGACTACCTAGAGTAAATAAAGCTTGGGTAAGCTCACCTGTGCTCACAAATACTGAAGGTACGTTTAATTGTTCTGTTGAAAGATAAAGTTCCGAGAGATCACAGCTAGACTGCGCATCACATACAATGATCTTTGCTCCCGAATGATAAAGACGAGTTAAGCATTCCAAATGTGTTGAATCACCTCGATCTTCGAAACGATATTCTTCTACTTTAGCGTGAGTTTGTTGCTTGAGAATATCGCTTATTCGAGAAGAGTTGATAGGTGACTTAGGATCTGATGCAAACTCGGTATCAGCTAACGGAACATCATTTACATAACACAAACCGCCCAGCGTCTTTCGGTGTGCATTTGGGGCAGCAATCGCAACAACGGCAAGACCAAACCCATTCTCAAGCAAAGCCTCTATTTCACTTCCGATATTACCTCGAAGAGTAGAATCTACTTTCTTAATAAGAAGGGGTTGGCTATCAGCCAGCTGATAACGGCATGCTAACTGTCCCACTACCTCTTTCGCTTCGTCTGCATCCAGATCTCTAGAATCCGTGCAAATGATAGATACAGACTCAGAAACTTCATGCCTGTCTTCCTGGGCAAATAGGACATGAGTCTCTAATCCTGACGACGCCAGAGCCACACCGATGTCATTCGCACCAGTAAAATCGTCGGCAACTATATAACGTAGTTTGTTTTTTCCCTCTTTCATGAGGCAACTCCACTTTCAACAACAAATCCATTGTAATCAAAAAATCACTTAAATAAAGCAAATTATGATTAAATTTAATCATAATGATTATTTGTGAGCTAAATCTCGCAAAATAATTTATAGATTAGGTATAAATATGAACAATCACTGCCATCAATGATTGAATTTAATCAATCAAAGTAAGGAAAGGGAATGAATATTTTTACAACAGTGCTTAGTGGTAACGTCAACCAAGTGTTGCAGGTTCTTTCGGTAGAACAACACATTTTAATCCTGACAGACGCCAACGTGATGAACTTAGAAAAAGTGCAATCATTCGTGTCATTGTTAGAGAGCTCTGGTTACCAATACACACTTATTAGCGATCTACCTGCAGAACCAACCGATAAGGACGTTGAGCAGTTATTAGAGAGAGTACCGAATAGTGTTGAAACGATACTCGGTATTGGTGGAGGAAGCGTTCTAGATATATCAAAACTAGTCGCAGTGCTCTATACAGAGCCTTCAAAACACTTAGAGCGTTTTACCCAGCTACTCAATGGAGAAAAGCCTGAATCTCGCATCCCTTTAGTTTTGGTTCCCACTACAGCGGGGACAGGGGCAGAAGCGACACCCAATGCGATCATTGCAATCCCAGACAAAGCAACCAAGGTGGGTATTATTTCTCCGGTCATGCTACCTGACTATGTTGTCCTCGCACCTGAACTAACAACCTCTATGCCGCCACATATCACCGCTTCGACGGGTATTGATGCGCTCTGTCATCTGATTGAATGTTATACGGCAAGCGTTGCTAACCCAGTTGGTGATAACTATTCGTTAATAGGGATGCAAAAGTTCTTTAGCAACATCGAGGGGGTCGTTTCAAACCCAGAAGATTTGCTGGTTAGGCTAAACTTGTTGTGGGCGTCATATTATGGTGGCGCGGCTATCTCTCATTCGGGAACCCACTTAGTTCACGCGCTTTCTTATCCTCTCGGAGGTAAATACAAAATTCCCCACGGGCTAGCGAATTCTTTGCTTCTCGTACCGGTCATGAAACATATCTACCCTCACTGCGAAACAAAATTGGCTAACGTATATCGTTTACTGCCATCAGCGAATCTTGATTTATCAGATGCACAGATGGCACAAGCTCTTGTGGAATATCTAGAGCAATTAGTGAACAAACTAGGGTTACCTACCTCCTTAAATGAGATAGGAATTCAACGCGACCAATTACCTGAGCTCGCCGCTGCAGCGATGCAAGTGACTCGTTTACTCAATCACTCTCCAGTTCAGGTCACAGAACAAGACGTACTGAAGTTATATCAAAGCATTACTAAATAAGGACAGACTATGACTAGCCGAATTACAGGTCCACATGTTGCGATCGTTACTCCTTTCGATGAACAAGGACAACTGGATGAAGCAGCGCTAAGGGCCCAAGTCCGCAGACAGCTCTCACACGGAAACAAAATTTTCTGTAACGGTACCAATGGCGAGTTTTTTGTTCTTCGCGATGCAGAAAAGCGTCGAGTAACTGAAATTTGCCTCGACGAAGCTCAAGACCGAGATCTGGTTGTGACGCATATCGGTGAGACGACACTCGCTCAAACAATTGCTCATGGTAAAGACGTTGCCGCCATGGGTGTAAAAGCAGTTTCAGTCATCACGCCTTGGTTTTCGGCACTAAGACCTCAAGAGCTAGTGCGTTACTACCAACAAGTCGCTGATGCCGTTCCCGTGCCTGTTTATCTCTACAATATTCCAGCAAGGACCGGAAATACCATTACTCCTGAAATCGCAGCTGAACTTGCGAAGCATTCCAATATTTATGGAATTAAAGACAGCGCAGGATCATGGGAAAGCTTGCAAGGCTTCCTTTCTATTAGCCAACGCATCGAAAACTTCGACGTGCTAACTGGTCCTGATTCCCTAATTCTCACTGGATATCAACAAGGCTGTGTTGGTTGTATATCTGGTATTGCCAATATTGTTCCAGAGTTGGTCAATCAAGTGTATGCCGGCTTTATTAATGACGACATGCAACTCGCTGATCAAGCACAAGAACGAATCAACTACCTGCGTGCGAATCTGTACCCCATTGCATTCGCACCAGCAGTTGTCAAAAAGACGTTGAATTTACTAGGTGAAAAGGTAGGAGAAAGCCGCTACCCAGTACACTTTAGCACCGGAGACGAGGATCAAATCCAGTCTATTTTGAATGGATAATTCTCAATATAAATAAAAAGGATACCCAATAATGTTTAGCAAAAATCTAAAGACTGCCATAAAAACAGCTGCACTGTGTTCATCTATGGTAGTAGGTGTCGCTCAAGCGGCATCTACTGCAAGTATCATCTCTCAGCCTCCGGGTAACGGTTGGTACACCTATGGCACCACCTTTTCTCAGCTCATTCCAAAGGCAACGAATGACGAGTACAAGATTAAATTGATTCCTCGCGGGGGCGGTATGACTAACCCAGTGGTAGTGAATCAGGAGAAAGCGGATTTCGGTTTCGCAACTTCCAATGCTGCAGTATGGGCTCGCGACGGACTGACCGACATTTATAAAGGCCGCACCAATAAAGAACTGAGAATGGTTCTAGACAACGTCCAACAAGCCTACACTATCACCGTTGCACGAAAAGCTTGGGTTGAGCAGACTGGGAATGACACCTGGGAGAAGATCATCAATGCCGATAAAGTCATTATTGCGATGAAACCAACTGGCTCTCAGGTACCTATTATTGCGGATTACGTATTCAAGTCGTTGGGCACAGACTTCAATACCCTTAAAGAGCAAGGCAAGATCGTGCAAATGGGTAGTGGTCAAGCAAGCCAGATGATGCGAGACAACGCTATCGACGTATACATCGATAACGTACCAGCAATGCACCCTAACTTAACTGAAATGACGTTAACCAGTGATGTCACTTACATCCCATATCCTCAAAAAACTTTAGATGAACTGGCGAAAGTTGGCTTGCCTACCGGAACAATGCCAGCAAAAACTTACGATGGTCAAAGTGAAGATTATGTAAACCCAGTAAGTGCTACTGTTTTCTTAACTAACTCGAAAGTCAGTGATGACGTGGTTTACAACGTGACAAAAGCGTTGGTTGAAAATCAAGACGACATCAAAAAAGCACACTCTCCTCTTAAATTTTGGCACCCAGAAACCATTGGTTCTCAAGAAGAGTTAGTTGAGCTACACCCAGGCGCAGCAAAATACTACCGTGAGCAAGGTTGGATCAAATAAGCCTAAGCCAATTAGTTAGTACCAACAGGGTGCATATATAAGGCTCTCGCTATATGCACCCTTCCCTTGACCAAATATAGAACACACTTATTTGGCTTGGTAAGTAGGATATCTTTATGAAATATCGTCACTTAATGAATGCACTAGCAGCGACTATCGGAATAGTTTACCTGCTATTTTTGCTTCGACAGTTCTTTTTTCCACTATCACCACTCACGGCAGCTAGTATCCACGTTTATATGGCAACAGCACTTGTATTGTGCTTCCAACCTTTAGAGTTTAAGAATCGTTCTTTGCTCTACATAGGAAGAGTCATTAACTTAATCTTCGTCGGTTTAACTCTGTCGGTGGTGTATCACTACTACACTTCAATCCCAAGGCTTGAAACCCGCTTAGAAATGATTGATGACGTGCTTTGGTCAGATAAGTATGCCTTCATTGTTGGACTTCTTATGCTTTTTGAAGCAGTCAGACGTTCTGTCGGTTTCTCGTTGCTCTCTGTCGTCATTGTTTTCGTCGTCTACGGTTTCTTCGGGCCTTATTTCCCAGGTTGGACCGCTTTTGAGGGCTTCAGTCTAGATACCATGACCGAACTAATCAGCATGCAAGCAGATGGATTGTTTGGTATTACGGCGAGCACAGCCATTAACTTTGTCTTCTTCTTCGTCATGTTTGGCAGCGTGTTCACTATGACAGGTGGCGGCAGCGTGTTCATCGACCTTGCGATGAAAGCCACCGCATCTCTTACTGGTGGCGCTGCTAAAATGTCACTCTTGGGCTCGGCGCTCTTTGGTATGGTTAGTGGTTCAGCGGTTGCTAACACTACATCTACAGGTGTATTGACTATCCCAATCATGAAGCGCTCCGGTTACAGTAAAGAGCAAGCTGCAGCTACCGAGGCTATCGCATCAACAGGTGGCCAGCTGATGCCACCAATCATGGGTATTGCAGCATTTGTTATGGCTGACATGCTGGGCATACCCTATGCTGATATCGCAGCAGCGGGTATCATCCCTGCAACAGCGTTTTACTTTGCTCTATTTGTAATTATCGATTTAAGAGCACGTAAAACAGGCACAGGTAATATCTCTAAAGAAGACCTGCAATTTGAACCTATCTTGCCACGCATCCACTTGCTGATTTCTCCGGCGTTTTTAGTGATCGCTCTTATATCAGGATACTCTGCGCCTTACGCTGCGTTTATCGGGACCGTTTTCGCACTGATTGCACCACTGTTTAGAAAAAACACGCGTTATAGCTACAAAATCATCTATCCAATGCTAATGGATGTCGCTAAACAGATGTCTTGGGTTTCTGTTCCTTTGGCCTCTGTCGGTATCATCATGGTGCTAGCGACTCAGTCTAACTTGGCGTTCAAGTTTGTCGAGATATTGAGCTCTGTTGGAGAGAACAATCTTTATCTTTCGCTCGTTATGGTTATTGTTGGCTGTATCATCATGGGCATGGGGCTACCAACAGTAGCGGCATACATTATCGGCTCAATCATATTTGCACCGGCCATGATCTCAATGGGTGTTGATGTCTTGGCAGCCAACATGTTCATCATGTACTACTGCGTGCTATCGATGGTTACACCTCCAGTAGCGCTATGTGCTTACGCCGCTTCGGCCATCGGACACAGTGATTCATCTAAAACTGGATTTATCGCGTTCTCGTATGCACTTGTTATCTTCTTGGTTCCATTCAGCTTCATTACCGACCCAGTTGTACTTTGGAAGGGTGCTTGGTACCTAATCTTAGTCGCATTCTTAGGCATGTTAATGGCGACATTCTGTTGGGCCGTTTTCTTACAAGGCTGGTTGAAGAAAAAGCTCAACTTAGTGGAAAGGTTGCTCTTCTTAGTCGCTAGTTTAGGAATTGTATTGGATAACTCCGCCACACCATTATGGTTCCTATTCATCTCAATGGCTGGGGTATTGATTTTCTGGTGTTGGAAGTCTTCGCCAAACAAAATTTCAAATATTTCAGCGGCGTAAATAATAAACTGTAGCCCACATTAGGTGGGCTATATCTCACAACGTTTTAATACGATTCAATTTATGGAGTCGAATCAATGAATCAAGAAACTGTTACTGTCGAACGTGACGGAAAACTAATCACTGAAAACCGAGCTGTTCCATACATTAGTGCCATGTTGCCTTCAGATTACCCTCAAAATCATGCCGCTAATTTGCTCGTATTGCCAAACGGTGACCTACTCTGCACTTGGTTTGCTGGCACTCAAGAAGGTGTCGCGGACATTTCCATTTTATGCTCACGTTTACGCAAAGGTGCGCAAACATGGGACGCAGCAATCAAACTATCCGATGACCCAGAACGTTCTGAACAAAACCCTGTGCTCTTTTTAGACCCAGACAATACCTTATGGTTAATGTGGACAGCTCAAGTGTCTGGAAATCAAGATACCGCTATTGTGCGCTGCCGAAAATCTTTTGATTTTGGTGAAACATGGCATGAAATTGAGGTACTGATTGACAAACCAGGTACATTCATTCGCCAACCTGTCGTTGTCTTACCCAATGGAAATTGGTTGCTACCTATCTTTAACTGCACCGTTAAACCAGGTGAAAAATGGGTCGGAAACTACGACACAAGCAGCGTAAAGATTTCAGAAGATAAAGGTAAAACATGGCGGGATGTTGACGTACCAAACAGCTTGGGGTGCGTTCATATGTGTGTTTCTCCACTAAAAAGCGGAGCACTAATCGCTGTTTATCGCAGCCGCTGGGCGGATAACATTTATAAAAGTTATTCCTATGACAATGGTGAAACATGGAGTGAGCCAACAGCAACACCATTACCAAATAACAATTCTTCCATACAGCTAACCACTCTAAATAACGGTGGTTTAGCTATGGTGTTCAATAACATGAGTGCAGAAGGCGCAACTGATCGTCGTAGCTCACTCTACGATGAAATTGATGATGGTAGTGACGCTAAAGAACCGGAAATTGTTGATGGAAAAAGTGCGTTCTGGGGAGCGCCACGTGCGCCGATGACACTTGCAATATCAAAAGATGATGGAGAAAGCTGGTCGATCGTTGCCAACCTTGATGAAGGTGACGGCTTCTGCATGACAAACAACTCTCAAGAAAAGCTCAATCGAGAGTTTTCTTACCCAAGCATCACCCAATCTGAAGATGGCGTAATTCATGTGGCATACACCTACTTCCGACAAGCAATCAAGTATGTGCGCATCAACAATCTTTAACTAAGTAAACCATTGCGAGTGGCCTCTGTTTAGAGGCTACTCGTTGATAAGGAATATGATCATGCTTTGTGGAAACTTATCTTCGTTAAACACCTGTGGCTTACCCAAGGGTTTAAGAGCCATTCTAGATAATACTCAATGTACATATGATGCTCTAAAAAATGCAGATGATGGAAAGTTACAACTCGAACACCAAGAGTGGTTTTGTAACATTGGTTTGGCAAATACTGAAGAAACACCTCTTCGTCAGACAGAGTTCCACCGACTCTATGCCGACATCCAAGTTGTCTTAGAAGGTGAAGAGATTATCAATTACGGTGTCGTCAACTGTACTGATGAACCCGCGATAGAAAAGAAACCCGATCTCTATATACTATCCTCGCCTATCCTATCTCAATCAGTACACTTAAAACCCGGCGATTTTGCCGTGTTCATGCCAGGGGAAGCACATCAAGCCTTATGTGCGGTATCCGTACCAACTCAAATTCGAAAAGCGGTATTTAAAGTGCCACTATCGTTCTTTAAGGACAGCTTATGACACGTCACGCAGTTGTCACCGGGGTGAGTTCCGGTATAGGTCAAGCGATCTCCGAATTACTGTTATCTCATGGTTGGAAAGTGACAGGATTGAGTCGAACTAAGGTTGAACATGAGAACCCAAATTTCACGAGTCACAGTGTTGACCTATACAACCAAGAACAACTAACAGATTGCTTAAATAAGCTCACTAATGTCGATACAGTTATCCATGCTGCGGGCAAAATGCTCGCAGCTCCTTTGGGACAAATTGATACTGTAGAAAGCCACTCCATATGGCACCTACACGTTTCTGTCGCAGAAATACTTGCCAATCATTTTGCCTCCCAGTTACCTCAAGGTGGACGAATTATTGTCATTGGCAGTCGAACATCTAAAGGCGTCGCTGGACGGTCTCAATACGTCGCAACTAAGTCGGCTCTTTTCGGCATGGTTCGTAGTTGGGCAGCAGAGCTTGCGCCAAGAGGCATAACAGCAAATATAATCGCGCCAGGTGCAACAGAAACGCCAATGCTTCTTGATCCTAACCGACAATCCTCATCACCAAAACTTCCACCGATTGGCCGATACATTTCTCCAAATGAAGTTGCTGAATATGTGAGATTTATTCTTTCTCCAGCCGCAGATGCGGTGACGGGTCAAGAATTAGTTGTTTGCGGTGGAGCTTCACTATAAGCAAACTTTTGGAGAAGCATAGGGTTTATCCGGCTGTGGTTAAGAGAGACAACTCACCCGCGAAGCACTCTGGGTGAAAAGAGGGACGCGATTCGACGCCAACACAAGTAGAAGAGCTACTAATCGCCGTCGTCTTTGTTTCTGCATTACACATGTTTATTACTAATTATTGTAAAAAAACGAAAATAACTCTGGTGATTATCGAAACAACGTGTATAGTGTTCCTAGCTCTTACAAACGAGCTATGTATGTAAAACAAGTAAAAGTCTTCTCTCAGTTACCTTTCGATACCTTTCGTTTAGCTCCTGCGACTGCTTCTCTTCATAATCCATAAATAGCTTTTGTTATCAGCTTCAATTTAAATTTTATTTATATAGAGGTATCTATGTCTAAAACAACTGGTTCAGTAAAATGGTTCAACGAAACTAAAGGTTTCGGTTTCATCACTCAAGACAACGGCGGCGCTGACGTGTTTGTACACTTCAACTCAATCGTTTCTGAAGGCTTCAAAACTCTTGCTGAAGGCCAAAAAGTTAGCTTCGACGTTGAGCAGGGCAAAAAAGGCCCACAAGCTGCTAACGTAACTGCGCTTTAAGATATTCTGGTGTGGTGAGCTTTCACCACACCAACTTCCCCCTTCTCCCCTTTTAGTTTCTCTACCCTTACTCAACTACCTAACACTTTTCATTTAGCCACCTCCTCTCACGGCTGCTTTTACACATCCATAGGAAAATTATGTCCAGAAGAACAACACGCCAACGACATTGGTATCAATTACTGCGCGATAAAGACGCACAACAAAAAAAGGAAGCAAATGTATAGAATAGATTTCGACTTATCACAGCAAAACACGCAATGGTCTTCACAAATAAACCAACTAAATAGCGATATATTAAAACGCCACATTCACCCCAGAATCACAACAAATAACTCTGCTATTCACTTTAGTTTTTGCGATAAAAGCAACCAAGGTGATATATTGACTGACGAAGGAACTAAATTAGGAACATTTAAGATCTATTAAGCCTAATATTTATTTTTTTATCCAATCAGAAGGCAGGGAAATATGAGCAAAAAAACTCAGCAAGAGACGGCAAGAAGCCCAAAGAAAAAAGCTCAAGAGCCAAAGGCGCCAACGGCTCATGAGACAAGAAAGAAGATTGAAGATATCTTAGCTCAAAGAGAGTTTGATAAATTATACGAACTCTAATCCGGTAAATATTTCATCAAACTCAGCGGTCATTAAACTGGTTTATGTACGAATTAAAATAATATTTACGCCACCGATATTATTTTAATTACTGCGATAAATTACAGTACACCGTTAATTGCAACACCAATACCGATACGTTGCTGGTTGTGGTTGTAGTCAATTAAGCTCTTACCATATCCAGTCGAGTATTGCGCGTAGCCTCGAAGTTTTCCCCAAATCGGGAATAATACACCGACCTCTGCATAGCCTTTATGCGTTTTGAAATTCTCTCGCCCGACAAATGTAAACTCATACTCATCCCATTTGTAAGCACTGGTCAGTTCAAAGTGTCCCATATAATCTTCAATATCTGGGTTATCATCACCACTTGGATCATCTGGTGAGGTTTTGTCATCTTCAGGTATGCGCCACCAAGGCTGTACCGCAATCGCAAAGTTGTCTTTCGCGAAGGTCAAGTTGGCATACACTCGATTCCAGCTACGCGATAAGTCTTGTCTCTGACCATTGGATTCATGTTCAATACCAAAACCCAGCCAAGTCGAACCATCAAACGGTTGCCAGTCGGTTGGCGTGTAATAAAAGAACTCGGGACGATAGTTAGTCTCACGGAATGGTCGCGAAGCGGCACCGGTATACACCTGCCAGAATGATTTGAGCGTCATGCCGAAGAACAAGCCATCGCCATCAAACAACAAATCGTCGTAGTTTAACGGGACTTTAAAACTGATCTGGAACTCTGCCTCTTCTTTGCGCAGTTCATCGCCATATTGGGTTTCAGCGTAAGCGCGTTTGTTGGCACGGTCGCTATATGTAAACGGCAGAATGTAGTTAACGCGATGCGCCACCAAACTAAAAGGTTCAAATGCGGTTTGTTTTTCTGACTCCAAACGTTTGTTGACCAAGTTCTCTTCCACCGTCTCTGGATTAGCGACGGGATCGACGGGCTTTGTTTGAGTCACCGCTTCCAGTTCACATTGCTGACGGATCTCTTGTATGGTTTCGCTACCACTGCTCTGTTCAATCGCTTTGAGCAAACACAAATCTCTAGCACTTACGTCTTCAGCCATTGTCATCGGAGCCGTTAACAGCCCCAATACTGATATGCTAGACACTTTCCACATACTTAGTTCCCTTATTTCTTCTTGTTAAGAACGCTGCAATTTTACTTTGGCTTGAATATCGAGTTTGCAATTGTAATGTTAACGTACCGTTAATTCCATTCAGTAGACATCAAATTCGCTTAGAAAAAACCTGTCTTGATCGCTTCTGCGATACCTTCGAGTAACATTTGCACGCCAATGACCGCTAGAATCAACCCCATCATTTTTGTCACCACGCTCAACGCACTCGGGCCAACCGCTTTAACAATCCTATCGCCAAATAAGAACAGCAAGTAAGTGACAATGCACAGCACACCGAATGAAACGATGGTAACAAGAGTTTCGTTAAATCCGCCGGTGGTAGCGAAGTTCATCGCGGTCGCGATTGTTCCTGGCCCCGCTAAGATTGGCATTGCAAGTGGCGAAACCGCGATACTGAGCGCTGCTTTTTGTTGCGCCGGTGATTTTGCTTTCTCTTTAGTTTGCTGATGGCTGGTATCGCCAAATAACATATGAAAGCCAATCAAAAATACTAAGATCCCGCCCGTCACTCGCAATGCATAAAGAGTGATGCCAAACAGTGAAAAGATAAGTTTCCCCGAGATAGCGACGACCGCGACGATAATAAAGGCGATAAGTACAGAGCGAAATGCAATTGAGCGTACCGTTTCTCTGTCTTCGTCGGCGGTCAAACTCAAGAAAATCGGCGTATTGGCGATCGGATTCATGATAGCGAAGAACCCCATAAACACCGTGACAGTGTGAATAATTAGTTCTTTCATATTGTTGCCCACTCGGCTGTTGCTGGTTCTTAGAAGTGTATACCTATGCTGAAGACTAAGTGGTGGCTGGCGGCTTATTTACGGCAACTATGCAAACTAAATTTGACAATTATTGCTTTTGAGATGGTTTACCCTACCCGAAAATGCCGTTATGGTGAGGCGTTACATTAAGATAACAATAAGAAGGATTTCAGTCGTCATGAACAGTACGATCCAAACCATGTTAGGTCACCGTTCCATTCGTAAATTTACCGCTCAACCTATCGACAAAGAACAACTAGATACTATTTTGCAGGCAGGCCTTGCCGCATCGTCATCCAGTATGCTGCAAGTTGTATCGGTCATTCGAGTCACCGACAAAGAGAAGCGTCAGCAACTAGCCAAGTATGCAGGCAACCAAGCGTATGTGGACTCTGCTGCTGAGTTTTTGGTGTTCTGCATTGATTATCAGCGCCACGCAACCATCAACCCACAGGTACAAGCCGACTTCACTGAGCTGACACTCATTGGCGCCGTTGATTCTGGCATTATGGCGCAAAACTGCCTGCTCGCCGCGGAGTCTATGGGACTCGGTGGTGTATACATTGGTGGCTTACGTAATAATGCCCAACACGTAGACGAACTGCTAGGACTACCACAAAACACTGCGGTACTGTTTGGGATGTGCCTTGGTCACCCAGACCAAGACCCGGAAGTGAAACCTCGCTTACCAGCGCACGTGGTTGTCCATGAAAACCAATACCAAGAGCTCGACCTTGACGATATCAAGCGTTACGACCAGACCATGCACGACTACTACGCAAACCGTTCAAGTAACCAAAAGCAAAGTACTTGGTCTCAGGAAGTCACAACAAAATTGGCGGGGAATCTCGACCACATATTTTGCCTTATCTAAACAGTAAAGGATTGTTGAAGCGTTAGTCACAAGCGATGTTGAGCTATACATAGCACTCAGCCAGCCCGATAGTCATCGGGCTGTTTCGTTTTCAAACAAGAAGTTATGCAGCGACCGACACGCAAGACGCGTAGACCGTGCGGTTTGGGAAGTCGGCAAGAGTAAAGCCATCATAAAGGCCAACATTGTAATATTTAGAACCGTTGGCGGTGTTCGACCAGTAAACCCGGCTGGCAGGCCAACCTTGAGCTAAATACATATGCCCAAACTCTCCGTATAGCTCTTGCAGTAACTCATTGCGAGACGCTAAACGCCAGTTGCTCCGACCTTCATATTGATTTGATGCCAGATACTTGCACCATTTGACCGCATTCGAGTGAGTAAAAACGGCAAACTCTCCTTCGGGCCCATCAATCCCCTCCTCACTATAAGTAGAGTCATATTGGCTGTAAGCCAAAGAAGTCAGCAACACCTCACTAGGAGAAGAGGTAAATCGCTTGCCTTGCTTATCGACCTCGCTTAAGCATTCGTCCTGTAGCTGACAGATTTTGCTAGTTGTTGGTTCACTAACAATACCTTCAACCGTTGCCGTGATGACTGCCTCTCCATCATCCAATGCTGTCAGCAGACCAGACGCGTCAATCGTCGCTGCCGCTTCGTTGTCACTGTGCCATTCGACCGATGCGCTAATCTCAGCCGTTGTCTCGTCATCGTAAATACCAAGCGCACTCAACTGGCGCTGTTTACCTTGAATAAGTGATAAGTAAGGCGGTGAGATTTGGATTTCGCTCAGTTGCGCAGGTAAAACCGTCAACGTCACTTCATTGCTGGTAATCCCATTTACATGAGCGGTAATCGTCGCTGAACCTGTTTCAAAACCAGTTGCAATGCCTTTAGAATCGACGGTAACTGAATCAGTGTCTGAGCTACGCCACTCTACTTCACTGGAAATATCGATAACATTCCCGCCACTCGTTGTTCCATTCGCTGTTAATTGCACACTCTCGCTTTTGGCAATATCTGCTTTTGGTGCGGTAATTTCGATTGTTGTGACATCACGAATCGATAACGGAGCATCTGTTTGATTCTCGGTGTTACAGGCAGAGATAAACGGTGCAGATACAATCGCGACCAAAAATTTATACAAAAGCTTGTTCATTGCTAACTGTTCCTTTTAAAGGACGGATGACTAAATCGCTATTCTCGTCTAGCCAAGTTCCTCGTTCAGAAGTTGACCAGACGCTAAATGCTTGAATCTTTATGTAATTAAAATGGACACACAATAAACTCATTGCCTACACCACCGATAAAGTACGCTATAACAACAGGTTAAACGTCTGACTATTTAAAGCGGAGGAGCGATAAGAGGTTTAAAGTATGACGATTGGGAATCTAGCGAATGAACAAAACGACAAACAGAACACAACTGAATATTAAAAATATGAATGACATGCAGTAAATAGCTTAAGGACACCAAGAGCTGAGAGGACTCATTCTCTTGCTTGCAAGAGAAGCAGATACAGCCGAAACTAACGTCAGATGAGCATCAGGTATTCAGGACGAGGAAAGCATGAAAAACGTAACAGCGCTACTTATCTTCTTCGCATGTGTAGGGCAAGCCGCTGCGAAAGGCGGTATAACGATAGAAATGCAGCCGCCGCAAACAACTCAAGAAAAGCAGGCGGCGTCGATAATTAAAGGAAGTGAGATAAATCAGACTTTTACAGAATTATCGAATCAGTACTTCCCTTTCAATCGGACGTTACGTGTTCAGTATGGTAGCTCTGATGGTCCATACTATGACCCAGAAAGTCACGCTATCCACATCCCTTACAGCTTTTATCTCGAATCCCATGATTACTTCTCGAAACATGGCTACGAAGAGAAATACGGTAAATCCGCAGAAGATGGCGCGACCGACACTCTTCTGCATACATTGCTTCACGAAGCAGGTCATGCATACGTAGAAGACCAGAACATTCCTGTGCTGGGTAAAGAAGAGGATGCGGTAGATAACTTCGCGACCATTATTCTATTGAACTATATCGAAAACGGAGATGACGTGGCGATCAGCGCCGCCGACATGTTTGCCTTTGAATCACAGTCTGAAGAATTACCAAATTACTACGAGATGGGCGACTACGCCGACGAGCACAGTTTTGATTTACAACGCTATTTTTCCACGCTCTGCTTAGTGTACGGCAGCAACCCTGAAAAATATCAATACCTACTGGATGAAGTTGAAGACGATTACCTAGAAAACAGAAAAGACTTTTGCGTGAGTAATTTCGATCTTATCAACGAAAACTGGCATCAATACCTGTCGGTGAAGCAGTAACGCGATCATGCCATCATGAAGTTCTAAGCTCTTGAAGAAAAAGAAGAGAGCTCCTTGTGTTTATTACGGATTAAGTATCTCTCGCAAGCTGAGGACTTCTCTTCTTTTTACATTTTTGGGTATATGTTATCTAAACAAATAGATTTTGTGGTTAGACGCATTACTTCCCTGATTTTATTCAACAAACTTACGCGGCTATCATTTGAGAAGCAAGTTCACGTCCAGTACCTCGATATTTGTCGATTATTTCCGAAAACTGACTAGAGAGACATAAAAGTCTTGAGTCTGGGTGTTCAGATAAGTAAATGGCTTTTAACGCATTGTCACCCAGAGCATCCCAATCTTGATGAATGGCGCGAGCCAAATGTATCGTCGTCGCCAGCGTAGGAGAAATATCAGCTTCCCTTGGTTCATTATAATGCTCTATAGCGTCTATCATCTCATCAGGAAATTTCCAAGCACGCGCCAGTTTCGCACCAAGAGAAGGCGCTGAAATATCCAATATTTCTTCTTGCGTTGCTATTGGATCGGCTCCTTTCTCGACACGTCGCGTAATCTCTTCCGCTTCTTCTGGCACTAAAGCATGAATCATTAACTCACCAATATTATGCAGAAGACCAGCGGTGAAAACCTCATTTTCATCCAACCCTGAAGCTGAGGCGAGCTTACTCGAAATTACTGAAACTTCAAAAGTGTCCTCCCAATATCGATTCATGTCTAACGTTTTGATTTTCGGAAATGCACTTGATAATACAGAAGCGACAACCAAAGTTTTGACAGGCCCGGTACCCACTCGTAACAGAGCGTCATTCACCGACGAGATAGTTTTACTTCCACCAAAATAGGCAGAGTTAGCCATTCTTAATAACCTAGCACTTAACACTTGATCCATAGCGATTTTTTCAGAAATCTGTTCGAAGCTAACTTCATCCTGATTAACCATATCAAGCAATTCTTGTAATACTTTTTGTATGCGTGGTAGTTCATTAAGGCGCAATATCAACGATGATTGACTCATAGGGGTTCTCCTTTCCATGAATACCTTATAAACCATGATACTAGGGTTTGTAGCCGCGACTCCGCTGATTCCAACGAAGGGAACCGATGATTCGCTACTGAGTTAACTATAGATTGCATTTTTTTACTGATACAAAAGTTTATTAAATAACTCGATAACTAACGTCAGGTCATACCTTTTGGCGATTGTATGACTTGCTGATAAGAAATGCTGGCCAAAGTTACGATGCTGGGGAAGATGGCCATCAATTTACAATCAGTCGTGCGTCTAATGGCTAATTTAGCTTCACCCATTAGGCGACAGCGCTACAACAAGATATATCTAACGTGAGGAAAGCATGAAAAGCGTTACAGCGATACTTATCTTCTTCGCTTGTATCGGGCAAGCCGCTGCGAAAGGCGGTATAACGATAGAAATGCAGCCGCCGCAAACAACTCAAGAACTATTCGTGGGCGCCGACCTGCGCCCACTTCAACATTAAAAAATCGAGCAATCTCTGTTAGCTAACTTTGAAAAAGTGGAGCCGTAAAACAGAGCGATTAGGCAATCACACCTGCTACTTCGCGAACGAGCTTTGCTAACTCATCCCACTGCTCATTATCAATCAACTCTCCCGGAACCATCCAAGTACCGCCACACGCTACAACGGAGGAAACCGCCAAGTAGTCTTTTACGTTACTTGGTGATACGCCGCCTGTTGGCATAAATTTCACTGGGTAAACCGCAGTTAGCGCTTTAAGCATGGCTACCCCACCCGATGGCTCGGCTGGGAAGAACTTTAACGTAGATAATCCTAATTCCATTGCTTGTTCAACAAGGCTTGGATTGTTCACGCCTGGGATAATTGGAACGTGTCTTTGCTGGCAGTACTTCACCGTTGTAGGATTCAAGCCTGGACTGACGACAAAATCGACGCCAGCGTAGATTGCTTGGTCAACTTGCTCGGTTGTGAGCACCGTCCCTGCACCAATAAGCATGTCAGGGAACGCGTCTCGAATGTTCTTTATCGATTGCAATGCGGCTTCAGTGCGAAAAGTAATCTCTGCGCATGGTAGACCGTTATCAATCAGCACTTGTGCCAATTTCACCGCTTTGTTGGCATCCTTAATCGCGATAACAGGTACGACTTGGATTTCGGATAACAATTTATCTAGGTCTTTCATTTTTATTCCTTTATATAGAGCGCTGTTCTCGTTCGCGTAAAGGAAACGTTAACAGAACAAGTGGTAAGGCTCAAAGTTGCCAGCAGTTTACGAATGGTAATTCGCTGATATAAGACGGATGGCTCGTGTTAGCTGAGTTAACGCAGCGCCACTTCTTGGTGGCTCCAATCAAATTTGTCGCACAAGCGTTCCAACTCGTGTAACTCGGCTTCTGTTTGATTGATTAACCAACTGAGTAACTCATCAGTAATCGCTGAGCGCCGTTTTTGATAGCAATAGTACTGCCACTCACTGTGCTGCAGTGCGGTGTTGTTTGGACACTTAAGGAACTGACGCTTAATTTCAGGCAGAACCAATAACAAATCCGTGACTGTCACACCCTGCCCCGCCAAACACGCACTTAACGCCATATCCAGACTATAAAAGACCGTATCACGACCTTTCTTTACTCCTTTTATACCCGAGGTTTTTAGCCACAACTTCCAATCTTGATGATCGAGCGTAGCGTGCAAATGTGGCAAATTGAGGACATCTTGCAGTTGAATCTCATTGCTTGAGAGCAGCTCTGAATACACCGGAGCCATGTATTCATGTCGTAGAAAAGTCACCCCTGGTTTGCCGATATACCGCTCACCTTTGCAGGTGTTGATGATCAGCAAATCGCAATCTTCAGACTCCAACACAGGGTCCTCTTCAATAGAAGGAATGATAACAATCTCGTGCTCGGGATACTTTTCATTTAACCAAAGTACCTTGGGCAGCAGTACACGTGTGGCGTAACTCAGTGCACTTTTTATCACGATGCGGCTCTTACTCGGCATATGCCACTGTGCCACTAGCGACTCGAGGTTGGTGTAATTTTTCCTGAGTACCTCGTAGAGATCTTTGCCTCTTTCCGTCAGCTCAATGGCTCTATGTTTTCGCATAACCAGAGGTGAACCAAGTTCGTCTTCGAGTTGTTTTATTTGTCGGCTAACCGCACTCTGTGTCACGTTTAGCTCTTGCGACGCTTTAGTAAAGCTCATAAGGCGCGCGACAGATTCAAATACTTTTAACGCGTTGTGCGAATATGGCAAATGAGGATAAGGAGACATAGTTGATTACGCATAACTTTAGATCATGCTAGATTGGCATAAATGTCATTTGAACACCAGACGATTAGCCTTTACCTTTATGTGATAACGATCACGAGGCTAACAATGAAAAAAATCCTAGCTCTGGCATTTCCGCTTATCATTTCACAACTCATCGCAATGGCATTGGTGCTGACTGATGTTTGGATGATGTCACGACTTAGCGTATCTGCAATTGCTGCCGGTGGATTGGGCGCATCAGTCTTTTCATTTATCTTTATTATTGCCAGCAGCACCGTAAGCTGTGTGGCCAACTTGATCGCGATCGCTTACGGTCAACGTATCGCTAGACCAGAATTTGGCAACCAACAGATTCGCTTAGCGGTAAAAGGCGCTGTCATGTTATCGGTATTCTTGAGCGTTATTCTGACGTTCAGTTTTGCGTTTGTACCAGAGTTGCTTGCGCTAGCAGGTCAGCCATCTGAGTTGGCGGCGCCAGCGATGCAATACGTTGATACGTTAAAATGGGCGATGCTGCCTTCATTGTTACTCCTTGTATTGCGTGGATTAACCAGTGCGTTTGGCAATGTTCGCTCGATCATGGTGATGTCATTAATGACCGTCACGCTTAACGTTCCAATTAGCTACGTACTCGCATTCGAGCTGGATCTTGGTTTGGCTGGTTTAGGCGCAGGTACGTCAATGGCGGCATTGATTGTGATGCTAGGTTACGGTGCTTGGGTATTTAAGCGTCCTCAATATAAATCTTTTGCTCCGTGGTTAAACATAGAGGATTACTCTCTCAAACTGATGAATCCTCTTCTGGCAATGGGTTTACCGATCGCACTTGCGGCTTTGCTAGAACACGGTTTGATTTATGGTGGCACCTTAATGGCAGGAACGATTGGCGTGGCCGCGCTCGCATTACATCAGATCCTACTGCAGTGCCTGAGCTTTACCTGGAACATCAACTTTGGCTTTGCTCAAGCCGCCGCCATCCTAGTAGGACAGGATTTCGGTGCCGATGACTACGAAGGTATCAAACGCACATCGATTCGCAGCTTTGCTCTGACTTCTGTCTTGAGCATCGTACTAGCGGGCGGATTTATGCTCTGGCCTGAGTTGATCGCGGGTATGTTTAACCTAGACGCCGAGCTGACCAAATTACTTATCGCGGTTCTTTGGGTTGTCGCGCTGTCATTTATTGTCGACGCTTGGCAGTTACTCGCCATTAACCTATTGCGCGGCATGAAAATCGTCGTGACACCAACGATTATGACAGCGATTGGCTACTGGTTGTTTGGCTTACCTGCAGCTTGGTTGCTCATGCAAAAGTTTGGTTTAGGCGGTATCTGGGCGGGTATCGGCATCGGGCTCGGCGTTACTGGCATTTTGCTACTTGCCCAATTACTTGCCTCACTTAACCGCTCGATGCAAGTTCGCTTGGCACATTAACATCGCTATGCCTGCCCCATCAAAAGCAAAAAAACCCGCATTCAATCCGGAATGCGGGTGGCTTTAATAAAAGTAAAGCAGTGGATTAATGATAGAACCGGGAATTAGAACGAGTACTTAGCTACAAACTTAACGCCGTAGCCGTCTTGCTTGTCACCATCCTGTTCTACAGAACCTGTTTGCAGTACGAAGTCTGTTTTGAATGCGTCTGTTACGTCGTAACCAAGACCTAGGTATGCCGTTTGTGCTTCTACAGCCGTACCTTGTAGGTCACCATCTGCGTATTGGAAAGAACCGTAAACTTTGAAAGATTCAAATTTGTAAGCTGCTGCTAGAGAGTATGTTTCGCCATCGTTTGGAGAGCTAAGAGTCAGTTCAACACTGTCGCTTGCTTTCAAGCTCGCTGCGTTTTCGAAAGAAATGAATGCTGCACCAAATGTGAAATCACCCAACGTTACGTCACCCGCTAAACCTAGAGAGTTTGCTTCATCACCGTCAGAACCGTAAGCAACCGCCGCTGAGAAATCTTCTGCTTTGTAGTTTAGAGATGCAGCATAGTTCGCTTCGTTCTCTGAATCGCTGTCAGTTTCGTAGTTTGCAGAAAACTCAAGATCGTTGATTGTTTTCTTGTAGCGGATACCTTGGCCGTCTACACCACCTTGACCGATGATGTATAGGTTAGAACCTTCGCCTTGTTTCGCTTTTTCAATTGCACCAAACGAGTTACCAGTGTCACCGAAAGAAAAATTACCGTAACCAACGTGGTCAAATTCTAATTTAATATCAGCAAATTCTGCGTTGCGGTTTTCTTTTGTCACACTGTCGCCAGCATTAATTGCAAAAGAACCAATTAGCTTCGCTTCTTCAGATAATTCATGCGTACCTTTAACGTTAAGGTGTGCATCTGTAAATACGTGTGGTTGTTTATCGCCTGCATCCGCATCAACGTATACTGCGATACCTTTTGCCCAACCTGATAGTTCAACTGTATTAGCGTCTGATTTGTAAATTTCGCCAGCGGCTGCTGCACCAGTGAATAGAACAGACATTGCAATAGCTAAAGGTTTGATGTTCATATCGTACTCCATATGTTGCATTGAAAAAGAGTTAACGCAACTAATTGTATTTAAAGTATTTTTAGACTAAGAAATTGCATTCATATCCAGAATGCGTTTCGGAGATAATATTATCGAAATAAATACAATTTAAAATTGAAATATTATTTTAATATTAATAAACAAGATCGAGATCATAATTAAACCCATATTTGCAAAGTCACTATATGCAGTTTGATGCGTTAAAAATAATAAAATACGACGTGAACAATTGATCAAAATCAAATATAAACCACTCACCACAAATGTAACAAAGTGTAATTTCTAAATATGATTTAAAAACAACCAATATATAGATGATAAAATCATGAAAACGGAAAAATAAAAATTTGAAGTGACTCGCAATTACATTTATAGTGAATATTAAATAATATTATAAAAATGCTATGCGAATATATTGATATATAAAAGTAGAGGAATTAAAAATAGATGCATATAAATAACAAGGAGAAGAACAATATTTAATCATATATGTCCTATTCAATTATTCGGTATGGCATTTGATTAATAGAGATCGCCGACATATGTATACGTCCGATTTACTCTTGCACTGCATTGTCCAGAAGTTCTATCATTTGCACCCTACTCCGACATGGGCTCCTTATGACCGATCTAGAACTTGAGTTTGAACACATCTATATAGAAGCAAGAGCTGAACGCTGGCCTTTGATAGAGCGTTTCTTATTTAGCTACTTTTGTATGCGGGAAGGCTACCTAAGCAAACAAGGCAAGCCCGATTGGGAGTTGGCGCGTAGCAATACGATACATTCTAAGTCGGTAACGCACCTCAAATGTTCAGAGCTAGAGCCACTTGTTCCACTAACGGTTATTATTGGGGAAATAAAGCGTTATCAGCGAGATGGCAGACTTACACCAAGCGTATTGCAGCGAATATTAAACAGCCTGCTCCACTACGCGGTAATCAGCAAAGATGAAAAATCGGCCCTTAGAAAGGCTGGGTTATTAAATACTATGCCCGCAGACTGGTATCAAAGTGACGCGAAAGACTTGTACTCACGCTTCCTTAAGGTGGGCATTCAACTTCTGCCGAGCTGAGTCCTTTATTCTCACATCTATAACACTATTAGAAATTGGCTAGCTCTTTAAGAGGTAGCCAGCTCTTTACGCCTCCGCCTTCTAAAAGCAGCGAACACCCCACCTATCTATAAACGATTTGCAATCGGTTTCTCATAACACATTTTGTATTCACATTGTTTACTCTTTCTACGTCACATTAATGTATCGAAATGTTATTTTAACCTTGATGAAGATCTGGTTTTTAATTTTTAAAACATCGTTTCTGTTTAAAAAACATTCTTTCTGTATATTATTGGAACAAGAAATCAAAACAATCAATACAACTAAATGGAAAGCATGGATATGAAACATAGAACCAATCTCTCTCTGGTTAGTGCCTCTATTATTGCGGCGCTAGTTTCTGGCTCGGTATTAGCAAATGATACGGATCCGACGGACGTACTTAACGAGAGTGCAGCAGCGGTTGATTTAGCAGCGCAAGCGAAACAAGCGTTTTACGATAGTTCAACATCTACTATTCACTCCTTCTTATACATTCGTGATCGTGAAGAAAAAAATGCAGATGGTCATTGGGTACCAAACATCGAAAACCAAACTCTGCAATTGGCTTGGGATTACAAATCAGGCTACTTCAAAGATACGATCGGCCTTGATTTGTGGGCAAATACCAACCTGAAGCTGGGTGATACTACAGGCATATCTGAGATCCTTTACTATGATCACGAATGTGAAGGTAACTCATCTTATGACGGCAAAGGTTGTGAAAAGTCCTATGCAGCGCTGACAATCGCGGCATTGAAAGCAAAATTTGGCGATGAAGATGTCGGTCTTGCTGTACGCGGCGGCTACACTCGTATCAACATTGGTACTATCCGTTCAAGCTGGGGTCTTAACCCACATGCATACCGCGGTATAGAAGCAAAAGCACACTTTGGTAACTTGGTGTTGGGTTACGCGATTGCTGACGAATTCAAGAACGACTGGCAAAAAGAATTCCTGCCTATGACCACTAAGTGGCATCAAAATCAAAAAGCAGGTTCTGATACGACTAATACCATCATTGATCATATCCAAACAGTAGGTGCGATCTACAAATTCGGTGACGGTCAAATCGACCTTGGTTACGGTGTCGGTAAAGATTACCGCACAAACTGGCAAGCGCTAGGTAAGTACAGTTTTGATTTAGGCGGTGCAGATCTGGGTCTAACCGCCTTCTACCACGGCTCTATCGCTGAAGAAAGCGATCTGAATCCAAACGTGAAAGATCCAAAAGCACAAAGCTACTACGGCTTAGGCGCTAACCTAAAACACGGTGGTTTCACCTGGATCGCAGGCTTGAGTGACACCGATACTCGTGGTCAAGAACTGACTTACAACTTCCGTTTAACGCCTTGGGCGAACTCAGACAACCGTAACTTCATGCAGTCGACTTCTCAGCTAGAAGACTACAACGTGGATGGTGCACGCGCAGCGAAACTGGCAGTGAACTACAACTTTGCCGATTGGGGTCTACCTGAACTAACCGCGAGTGTTGGCGGTAACTACGCAACAAACGTTCGCTCTAGCAAAGATGCGGAAGAATACGATGGTTCAATGACTTCATTTGACTGGCACGTAGGCTACAAATTCCTAGACGGTGCGCTAGAAGGTTTGAACATTCGTACTTACCGCGCTCAGTTCCGTGGCGACGACATTGTGCATAAGAACGATCGTAACGACCTGAAAGTTCTTATCTCATACAGCGTGAAGCTTAAGTAATCCTTTAAACCTGTCTTTTACTCTTCGCCCGGCCCTGCGCCGGGCTTTTTTGTCTATCTAACTCTATGTCTTTAACCGCTCTCGACCATCGTCGTTAAGCGCTTAATTAGCGGCCTGAATTATCTCGGTATAAAATCTAGGCAAATCATGAGCATTCAAGTGCATATTGGTTATCAAAAGGTAACAAAAAAGCCCGCTGCGATAGCGGGCTTGTAGAAGCTTGTATGAGCGATTATTTACCGTGAGGGTACTCTTTACAACCTAGCTTGTGAGAAATACGCGCTGCGGCTGCGTGAAGCTCAGCAATGTACTCAGCCTTCTTCTCTTCAGTAAAACGGATCGTTGGTAGTGAGACACTCATACCGGCCACTACATTGTTGAAACGGTCGTATACTGGCACCGCTAAACAGCGTAGACCCACTTCTTGCTCTTCGTTATCTTCACCAAAGCCAACTTCGCGTACAGTGTGTAGCTCGTCAATCAGTGATTCAATCGTCTCGTGTGTACGTTCTGTCGATTTAGTGAACTCTACGTCGCTTAGAATGCGTTTTACATCGTCTTCTTCACGCTCTGCAAGCAAGACTTTACCGATAGCAGTTGAGTAAAGAGGATTACGACGGCCTACGCGCGACTGCATACGTAGGTTGTACTTTGAGTCAATCTTGTGGATGTAGATGATGCTATCGCCGTCTAGCGCGCCCAAGTGAAGCGCTTCTAGCGTTAGATCAGAGATACGACGCATCTCGATATCCGCTAGATCGACCAAATCAACGTATTCTAAAGCTGTAGACCCCAGTTCAAACAGCTTTAAAGTCAGTGAGTAGTTTTCACTCTCACCTTCTTGTGATACGTAACCCATTGTTTTCATTGTTTGCAGAAAGCGGTAAACCGTGCTTTTTGACATCATTAAGCGCTGAGCCAATTCGCTGATGCCGATGTCTTTTTGAGTGCTCAGAGCTTGCAAAATACCGAATGTTTTTAGTACAGAAGAAACTGATTCAGGTTGTTTCCCATTAGTCATTATTATTACCTATCTCGTTATCCAGCACACTTCATTGAAGTTCAATGCGTCATGCAAAACTTCTTTGCTTTTCCAGTGATGCCTATTATTTAATTTTTTAGGCTATGCTGACAAATTTATTTCATACAATTTTTCATACAATTTAAAATAATGTTCTACAAAAAAAAAGAGTCATTACTCTGTTTTTGTATAGGCGCTCTCATATCTACCCGCGGAAGCACCTCTAAGCTATTGAAACGCTAAACTTTTGACCTTAAAGGTTTTTGAAGCAATATCACATTAATCAATATATCATTCGAATGTGTGATGGTTACTTGCCAATTAATTTTCATCACAAATAAAGAACTGCGTAACGATATTATTTTGTTTCTCGGATGTTAATTTTAGCTGCGTACCTAATTGGGCTAAGTTCTTAACTTTTTTGTGGTTATTTTGTGAGTGTTTTTCAACCACAGCTAATTGTTCAACTATATAATTAGCTAATTGTCGCTGTTTTATTGTTGCGGTCGAAATACTCTGAGCAATTCGATTAGTTTGCTCCAAACAAATCTTAACTTTAGTGACAGACTCAGACGTATTCGTAGCACTTTCCATTGAGACTTTCATATCGCGGCTACAGGATTCGATCTCACATACCGCTTTGTCAACGTCAAGGTTTAGCGCGTCAACAACGCCGTGGATTTCGTCCACGGTTTTTGAGGTTCGCTCTGCAAGATTTCTTACCTCATCAGACACCACAGCAAAACCGCGTCCGTGTTCGCCGGCTCTGGCCGACTCTATCGCGGCATTTAGCGCTAACAAGTTAGTTTGCTGGGCGACCTCTTCGATAAAGGTCATCGCTTTAGTAATTTGCATCGCGCGCTGCTGCAGGCGATGAATCACTTCCACTGCCAATCTCAGCCTTTCATCCAACTCATTGTGCCTAACAATGTTTTGACTCACGTTCTGGTAGCTCTTGAGCACTTCTTCTGTTGCGACGTCAGACTGCTGCGCACCGGATTCACTCTGCACGGCGATATTCTCAATCAAACATTGCAGTTCGTTGGTATGTTTTACCACCAGCGCCGATGTCTCGGCTTGTACAGCCATAGAGTCTGTGATTGCAGATGTGTACTCGGCATTCTTTGTGGTGGTTTCTCCCATCTCCTTTGCGCTGAGTTGCAGCGTATCAACAATGCTGAGTTGCGAGAGGCGCAAAATTTCTAAGTGTTCGGCTAACTGGGCAAACTCTCCTGTCAGTTTTTCATCGACAGCAAACGTGAGTTGTTTGTTCGCCATTTTTTCTATCGCACTGATTAGGCTCTTGAGACTGCGCTTTAACTCTCGTGACAACGTCACGATAAATACAACACCAACGCCGCCCATAATCGAGACAAATAAGACCAATTGCAGTTGATGCTGGCTCTGCTTTTCTTGTGAAGCCGACACCTGCATGTTGACCTGATCAAGCAACTGCTGTTTCGCTAACTCAAGATTAGTTTCGAGCAAGTGAAGCTTTTCAGAAATCATTTGCGCTTTCACGTGAATCGCTCGCTGATTCTCTAACGCGGTAAGATGCTTGTTCACTACGCCTTGTTCGTCAGTGGCGCTAAAAAGAACTTTCTCAACCAACGCTAAGTCGCGTTTAGAAAACTGGCGACTGCGTTCGTCTAACTGACTCCCTTGCTGGCGAATGGATGCGGCGAGCGAGCGGTTTTTGCCAATCAACTGCTCTACAACGTTGATATCGTTACTAAGCAGTGCGCGGTCGGTATTGAACGTTAGGCTGTCGATTTGGCCGCTATAGTTTTCCGCCACCATCGAAGTGTTCATATCATCGGTTGTCGCTGCCAAGGTATAGATGGTTCGCTTTACTCGATTGATCGCTGATTGATATCGATGCTGATCTTTTTCCAGTTCTTCGCTGCGCGCTAGGCTGTTATCCATATTGATAAACAGCTGATTCAAATCGTCATTAAGACCACTGCCAATATAGCCAGTGCTTTGGGTTTGAGCCGCCGCTTCACGAAGTGTTTGTACGCTACTTTTCAACTCTTGTTTGAGCTTGACCAACTGCTGCTCACCGGCACCAGGTATCGACAACACTTTGTTCTTAATGTCGCTGACTAGACTCAAGCTGCTCGCATTGGTTTGCATGTCAGCCATCTGATAAGCCGAAATTTGCTCGAGTTGCGCGATAAGGTGTTTTCCCTGCCAAATAGACATGGCACAAACGGTCAGTAATAGCGCGGTGACAAACATGACCATCAGGTAGACACGCTTAACAATCGACAAGTTTTTCAACATTCTCTGTTCCCTCAAAGGTTTGAATTGCACCGATAAAAAAGCCCCCAGTTGGACAGGAGGCTTTTCACAGGCTTCACCCCATAGAATCTATGAGGTTATGCGCTCTTTTTTATCGCCACCTCTGGCGGTAACTCCGCGACAGGAACCGCAGAGATAAGCTCTTTGGTGTACTCTTCTTGAGGGTTGAAAATCACTTGTTCAACGTCGCCCTGCTCAACAATTTTTCCGTGTTGCAGTACCAATACGCGGTCACAGAAGTACTTCACAGTCGCGATATCGTGAGTGATCAGAATAAACGCTGTACCGTAGGTGTTTTGGAACTCGATCAGTAGGTCAAGAACCTGTGAACGCAAAGACACATCCAGTGCTGCAGTTGCTTCATCGGCGATCACTACTTTCGGAATCGTCACCAATGCGCGAGCGATAACGATACGCTGACGCTGACCACCCGAGAAGGCATGCGGGTAACGGCTTGAAAACTCTGGCGGCAACCCAACCCACTTCATGATGTTACGCACGCGTTCTTCACGCGCTTTTTTGTTCATCTCCGTGCGCAGTTTGATTAGCGGCTCTTCAATGATATCGAATACCGTCATACGCGGGTTAAGCGAAGACCACGGGTCTTGGAAGATCAAACGTAGATCGGCAAACAATGGGTCGCGTTTTTGGCGTTTGTAGTCTGAAAGCTCGATATCCGTCTTCGTCTTCAAATCGACATATTGAATGCTACCCGAACTTGCCGGTGACATACCGAGAATCGCACGCCCAAGCGTACTTTTGCCCGATCCAGACTCACCAACGATGCCCAACGATTCACCCGGATAAAGGATTAAGTTTGCATCGTCTACCGCAGTCATAAACTGCTTCTTCTGGAACATCTTCGCTGGCTTCTCGAACACTTTCGATACGCTTTGAAGGTTAAGGATTGGGCTAGTCACACCTTGCGCTGACAAATCAAACGGGACTTTCACCGCTGAAGGTTTTTCTAGCGCGCGAGTCGCTTCCATCAGTTTACAAGTGTATGGATGTTGTGGATTTTCGAAGATCTGTCTGACTTCGCCACACTCGACCAACACGCCTTTCTCCATTACCGCAACACGGTCTGAGATTTGCGCGACCACACCTAAGTCGTGGGTGATAAACAGAATCGCCATGCCGAACTGACGTTGTAAATCCGCAAACAGGTCAAGAATTTCCGCCTGCGTGGTAACGTCGAGCGCCGTCGTTGGTTCGTCAGCAATCAAGATGTCTGGGTTTGACGCCACTGCCATCGCAATTACCACACGCTGGCGCTGGCCACCTGACAATTCAAACGAGTATTTGTTGATCAGCGTTTCCGGCTCTGGCATCTGCACTTGATGAAGTAGCTCTAGTGCACGAGCATGCGCGCCTTCTTTGGTGATGTTTGGGTCAACTAAACAAAGCACTTCTTTAATCTGGTCGCCAACGGTGTGAACTGGGCTCAACGCCGCCATTGGCTCTTGAGATACCAAAGAGATATTAAAGCAGCGCATGTAACGCATTTCTTTGCTACGTGGGTCAATCTGAGCAATATCAACAATTTGTCCAGATTCGTCTTCGTAGAGGATCTCCCCTGAGTCGATTCGACCCGGTTTATCCAATAGCTGCATGATGGCAGACGACGTCACCGATTTGCCTGAACCCGACTCACCAATCACAGACAGTGTCTCACCACGGAACAGTTCAAAGCTGACGCCTTTTACTGCGTGGAAATGTTCCGTACTGGTCGGGAAGCTCACGTTAAGATCTTTAACCTGTAAAATACGCTTTTTCATTATTTCGCTCCTTGGTCATGGTATGGGTCGCAAGCATCACGCAAACCATCACCAACAAAGTTCATTGCTAAGATAACCACCACTACTGCCACCGCAGGAATAAGTAACCAAGACGCTTCCGCAAGTGCACGGATGTTCTGCGCTTCTTGCAGTAGTACACCCCAGCTCACCATTGGCGCTTGTAAACCAAGGCCTAGGAAACTTAGCGCTGTTTCACCCAAGATCATTGCCGGAATCGCCAGTGTTACTACCGCAATGATGTGGCTAAGGAAGTTAGGCACCATGTAGCGGCGGATGATTTCAAACGGTGTATTGCCATCTAACCACGCTGCAGCAACGTACTCTTCGCTGCGCAGTGACATGAAGCGGCTTCGTACGACACGCGCCATATCTGGCCAAGAAACCAAACCAAGAATGATGGTGATCAGGAAGTATTTCGTCAGCGAACTCCACTCCGCTGGTAAGGACGCAGACAGTGCCATCCATAGCGGTAGGGTTGGAATCGACTTCATAAATTCGATACTACGCTGAATGAAGTTATCGATCGCGCCGCCAAAGTAACCTGAGATACCACCAATCACGATACCAAGCACGAACGTAGTGAATACCCCCATCAAGCCAACGGAAAGCGAAATACGAGCGCCGTAAATTAAGCGCGAAAGCATGTCTCGACCCATTCGGTCAGAACCGAGGATAAAGAACGGCTGCTTTGGATTATCCGGTGTGATGAACTTACGGTTCATCGGGATAAAGCCAAGTAAATGGTAAGTCTCTGTCTTGCCAAAAAATGAGAAGTACACTTTCTTGCTTTCATCCAAGGTGTAATGACGCTTTAACGTACGTGGATCTGTCTTGCTCTTGTAGAAGTCCAGATGTGGCGCCCAACGCCAGCCGTCATCCGTCGATTCAATAAAGCTCACCGCCTGTGGTGGCGCGTAAGTGTAGCGACGCCAGTTATCACTTGGATCAAACGGGGCGAAGAACTCAGCAAAGATGGCCACAAAGTAGATGAGTGCCAAGAACCACATGCTGTACCAAGCCAGTTTATGCTGGCGCATTTTAAGACCGATCAATTGCCACTGGGTTGCAGTGCTCAGATCCAGTTGTTTTTTCTTACGGCCGAAAACTCGACCAAATAAATTCAATGTTGAAGCGGTCATGACTTAAAACTCCTTCGCTACGCCTACTCGAACTCGTGGGTCAACCCAGTAGAGCAGCAGGTCTGAAATCAACGTACCGATGATGGTGAGAATGGACATAATCAGCAGAACATCGCCCGCTACATACATGTCTTGTGCGCGCAGTGCCGAAAGCATTAGTGGACCAAGCGTTGGAATGTTCATTACCTGACTAACGATGATGTCTGCACCAAGCAGAGCTGGCAGCATCCAACCAATAGTCGATACGATTGGTAAGATAGCGATACGTACCGGGTACTTCATGATCAGTTTTGCTTCAGTCTGACCTTTCGCACGGGCTGTCTTAACGTAAGGTTTTTTCAGCTCATCGAGTAAGTTTGCGCGCATGATACGGATAATACCGGCCAGACCTGCCGTACCGACTACTAGAATGTAAATCCAGCTGCGAGACGCGGCGTCAAGGAACTTCGCCCAAGACATCGGTTGGTCAAGAAACTCTTCTGAATACAAGCCTGATACAACAGTATCAAAGCTGTAGTAACCGATGAGTAGTGCTAGGATTGCGATAACGAAGTTAGGTGTCGCCATACCAATAAAGCCAAAAATCGTTGCAACGTAGTCCCCCCAAGAGTACTGACGAAGCGCAGAATACATGCCGATTGGAATTGCGATAAGGAATTGGAATAGGAATACAGCGCCTGCTAATGCAACGGTAGGCCAAATACGTGGTTCGATGGTTTCCCATACTGGTTGGTTGTTGGTAAGAGAGATGCCTAGGTCGCCTGTCATTAGACCTAACATCCAATCAGCGTAACGAACTAATAATGGCTTATCTAAGCCGTACATTTCACGCAGGGTATAGATCATCTGAGGGTCAACGGTTTGTCCCATTGATTGAAGCTCAGCAATTTTCGATGAAGCGAAGTCACCGGGCGGCAAATCTATCACCGCAAAAATAACAATAGATACGGCGAAAACTGTCACCAATATGGATAACAACCGCTTACCTATAAACAGAAAAAAACTGCTCATGTTTGTTCCTTAATTCCAGTCCTGTTGAGGAATAGTCAATCATAGAAATTTGAGAGTGTGAGTACGGAACTCTGCTAGCGCTCATCTGTAATGAAACAGATTTAATAATCACGCTCCCTATTCATTATTATTAGAACGCACCATTATTTATTTTTAAAACGCTTTTTCATTTTTGTGTGTGCACGATCGTTTAGAAAGACACAAATCGTGATCAAGTCCATACTATTTGTACTAGATATTCACGAATTACATGTTTAGAGCGCGACGGAACAAAAGGGCTAAGAACAGAGAATGAGAACCGGAATCAAGTCGAGAAAAGTGTGTATCGATTTAAGGCAGAAAAAGCCTACGTAGTAAGGGAATCATCTATATACGCCAGACACAAAAAAAAACCGCGTCTTATGACTTCACAAGACGCGGTTGGTTTGTTGAATGAAAACTACTTAGTTTCTTTCCACAACTGACCTAAGCGCATCGGCGCTGGTGTTGGGAAGTTATAAGATGCAGGCATTTCTTCGACTACGTTACGCAGTTGATTGTTCACGATAACGCTTGATTCAATTGGCTCTACGGTACCAATGGTAAAGAATTCTTCTTTCGCAATATCAATGATCGCTTTCATTAAACGGTTCTGCTCATCTTGAGACGATGTCGCTCTTAACTGTCTCCACAACTCAAGCTGTTGCTTGACCGACGCAGGCGGCTCAACCGCATCTGTGTGGTTTTTGTCTTGCAACCAACGTGAATATCCGTATCCCCAGTCGGCACCAGGACCGGTAGGCGCGTAAGCAATGCTGTTATCGATAATGCCAACACCGCCACTCATGGTTGAAGGAATCACATCGTAATCACCCGTCAGGCGTCGCGTTGTCATTAATTGCGTATCCACCAACATCATATCGAGGAAGACACCGACCTTTTTCCATTGCTTTTTAGTCAGCTCAATAATGTCTCTTTGAGACGGGTTGAGGAATGAAGCAGTCAAGAACTCAATACGCAGGCGTTTACCATTTTTCATCAAGCGGTAACCATCTTCGTCGTATTTGTCTAAGCCTAATGAGTCGAGAATCTGGTTCGCTTTATCTGGATTGTACTCCGTGTACTGCTTTTCCATCTCTTCATCATAAAACTTGGACATTTTAAGCGGTGAAGTCTGACGAGGTTCTACCGTGCCATAGAAAATCGATTCCGCAATTTCGTCACGGTCCATCGCAATCGACAATGCAATACGGAAATCTTTATTGGTAAACAATTCACGCTTAACTGGATCTTTTACCGTGTGGTTAATTTGGTAACCAAGCACCGACGAGTCCGTTTTCGGTCTGAAGTGAACCTTGTAATTGCCTTTCTCTTCGTTTTGCAAAATCGTAGAACGGAAGTTGGCCGCATCAATGTGGCGCGCTTGGAAGTCAGTACCACCAGCGATTGCGCGTAGCACCATATCGTTCTTATCTTCGGTAAATACCCAACGGACTTCGTCCAAATATGGTAATTGATTGCCTTCGCTGTCGACTTGCCAGTAGTACGGGTTGCGCTCGTACAACGCAAACGGTGCATTCACCCCGTGCGGTACTTTTACTTTCCACGCACTCAGCACTGGTCGATCAACGTTCTTGTACATACCATCGAAATAATGCACGCCACATTTATCTTCAAAGTAAGTACGCCAGTTCGCAATGCCTGCGTCTTTCGCGAGTTTAACCGCATCTTTGTTGAATTTAGGCTGGTACTGAGAACAGTAGGCGCGGTTGTACGCAACAAAGCTTGTGCCATCGTAGCCAGCAAGCGCACGGATAAATAAACCGTCAGGCTCTTTGAGGGTAATTTTCACCGTGTATTTATCAATCGCTTCCGCGGTTGCTGCATCTGGCGTTTTTAAGTTAAGGGGGCGGTTACCTGCGTGCTCTGGGTCACCCAGAACATCGTTAATGAAATAGGTAATATCGTTGGCTGTAAACTCGCTACCATCTGACCATTTAACGCCCTTACGCAAGTAGATGGTGTATTCGGTTGAATCTTCGTTGGCATCAAAGCCCGATGCAAGACCAGGAACCACTCCAGTGTAGCTGGTGTTAAAAGTAAATAAGTTATCGTGGCCAATAATACGGGTTCGGTGACCATTATCTGAAGCCAGACCAAGCAGGTTGAGTGTGCCACCATACTGACCGATAGAGTCATGTGGTTTCACGATCAAAGGGTTTTCTGGAAGACGTTGCTCCACGGGTGGAAGTTGACCAGCTTTTACCAACTCAGCAAGCGCTGGTGCTTCTGCATATTGGTTGGCAATGGCACTACCAGAGATAAGAGCGAGGGATGCGACGATAGCGTTAAAGCCAAAACAAGATACTTGCTTGATTTGCATCATTTTCTCCTGATATTAAATAAGCGGATGGATTAGGTTTGCCAAAAAACTCTGACATTAAGTTAAAATAAAAATTAAAACGTTATTTTATTTTTATAAATAATATCCACTTAAACGCAATTTAATAATCAGAAAATTCTCTAATGAGATAAGCCTCACAAAGGTTGTTTAAATTTGTATCTGAGCATGCCCGATTAAATAAAACTCATGCCCGAATCGAAAAATAAATGGAGATAAAAAGTAGTGACAAAGCCACTACTTTTTAAATCCAATAGTGTTTAATGCGCACTCGGTTTTATAGTCAGTGACTCGAAATTAACCATATCTGAACCATATTTGTCAGACTCATCAATCGACAACTCAATACCATTGAGATCCAATGTGTAGACCCCAGGTTGTTCGATCTCGATGGTCGCCAAATGGCTGAGCACATCCTTCCAAGGTACTTGCGCGTTGCTCTCTGTTAGCTCATTCATAGTGAGAGAAAACGCTTGCTCGCTGCCCGCACAACGAACAATGCCTCGCTTGCCATGATGTACCCATCGCGGCTGCTTGTGGTGCATAGACTCAGTCGAACGAAGCGACACGTCGTAACGCCCCGGCACAGTCACATGGAACTGCCATTGGTAGTGCTTATCACCTTGCCTAGCTTCATAGCAGTTCTGGCCATCCAAATAAACTTGATACAGTCTATCTTGATGAACCTCATTGTTGATTGACAACTCACCGTCATAGCACACTTCGATCACTTGCGGCATGCTAAAAGCTTGCTCAGGTGCTTGAATCGTCAGCTGAGTGTGTGTGGTTGTGTCACTGACTTTCTGCTGAAGCACTCCCACTCGCCCTGTGTTGTCATCCATGAATCGCGCGGAACACACTGCGTTGTTTAATCCTTTCAGGCTGATCAACTGGTGCTCAGGCAAACGCGGCAAAATAAAATAGAGAGTTCTCGTCTCGGGGTTGTGAGTCACGCATCCCCAGTCAAAACCGCCGTTAAATGGGTTTGCGTAACATTCATGGATAGCGTTGCCGTGTGCTTGCATCCAATCACCCACTCCAGCCAGCAACTGTTCTATCTCTTGTGGGACTCGCCCCAAATGATCCAGACCGATATTGAGCAAGAAGTTACCACCACGGCTGACGACTGTGCACAGTTGGTTGATCACATCACGTGCACGTTTCGGGTTTTGGTCGTATCGGTTAAAGCCCCAACTGTCGTTGGTCGTAGCGATCCCCTCCCAGAACCAAGGTTTAATTTTGGTCGGCTCCATGTAATTGTCGTGGCCTGTGACAATATCCCAATCGATAAGATGTTCTCTCTCCGGTGAAGTAATACGACTGTTGATCACCATGTTGGGTTGATGATGACGCAAACGCTGAATCAGCTCGTTGGTTTTGGCGACATGCTCCGACTCGGTCTGCAGGTCAAAGCCGCCCATATCAAACCACATCGACGTCAATTCGCCGTAGCTTGACGCGAGTTCTTCCATTTGCGCTAACGACTTGTTTTTCCAGTAACTCTGGTAATTACCCTGCGAGATATCATAATCCCAGCTATTGTATGATTTAGTGCATGCATCTTGGCTTTCCCAATCGATCACGTGGGAGTAATAAAGGCCAAAGCCGATGCCTTGCTCTTGACAGGCCTCACTCAGCTCTCGGACTGGGTCACGGGCGAAAGGTGTTGCGGTGGTAATATTAAACGGATGCGCTTTGCTGTGATACATGGCGAAACCATCGTGATGTTTTGCGGTAAACACCATGTAGCGCATACCCGTATCGTGAGCGAGTTGCGCCACTCGTTGCGCGTCAAACTCACTCGGGTTAAAGCTCTGTGCCAATTGCTTGTATTCCGACATCGGAATCTGCGCCGCGAAAGGAACCCATTCAGCTAACGTGTCGTATTGAACACCTTGATAACCACCAGAAAGATCCTTATGAGCGGATAATCCCCAATGAATGAATATACCAAAGGTCGCCTTTTTCCATTTTAGTAACCCTTGTGCAGAAACTTGACTGTTTGGTTTTCGGTCGAGAGCTAAACGTTGGTTGGTTTCTAATAACTCGCCAATAACTGATTTACTCATTATTAATCCTTTGACGTTGTAGGTTAAATACAAAACTCACTACTAACAAAAATATCTACAGAGAAAAATATTTAAGATTTAAAATCATTTATAAAATCAAAATAGAACTTGAATACATTTATTGAATATCCACTCTTTTAATAGTGGATTGCTTGTTAGTTGGTATTGATAAACGGTATTTAAGTTATATTTCAGTCAAAATGGAAACGTTTAATGACAAGAAAGCCCCGCTGGATCAGCGGGGCTTGGTCTTAAAGAGTCAGATTATTGTTTTTTCCACAATTGACCCATACGCATAGGTCCCGGTGTTGGGAACGTCCACGACTGTGGCATGTTCTCAGGCACGTTCTGTAGCTTGTCGTTCACGACAACACCGACAGGCAGTGATTCAACCGTACCGATAACATAGAAGTTCTCTTTAGCGATATCCATGATCTCTTCCATGTACTTGTACTGTGCTTCTTGTGAAGACGTTGCTTCTAGCTGTTTCCACAAATCAAGCTGTTTCTTAACGTGTGCTGGCGGCTCAACGGCGAACTCACTGTCTGGCTTACTTGCCCATAGGTAGTAACCTAGACCCCATGTTGATTCTGGGCTAAATGGCATGTAGTGACGCGCTTCATCGATGATACCTACACCACCATCACCCACGATTGGGATCATGTCGAAGTCGTTAGTCAAACGCAGGTTAACCACGTGGTTGATTTCTAGGATACGGATATCCAGCATCACACCGACGTCTTTCCATTGGTTCTTAACCAATTCTAACGAGTCAGCCAGAACGCCTTTGTCGTTCACTTTAGACATCGCTTCGATGCGTAGACGTTCGCCGTTCTTCATTAAGCGGTAACCTTCTTTGTCACGCTTATCCAAACCTAGAGAGTCTAAGATCTTGTTCGCTTTGTCTTGGTCGAACTCAGTGTACTGCATCGCCATCTCTTCATCGTAGAATGGCGAGATTTCTAATGGTGCAGCTTGGTATGGACCTACCGCACCAGAGAATACCGTTTCGCTGATTTCTTCACGGTCAATCGCGTGTGAAAGTGCGATACGGAAATCTTTGTTTTGGAAAAGCTCACGTTTAACTGGATCTTTTGCCGTTTGGTTTAGTGCAATGGCCAGCTCTGTACTGCGAGTGCTTGGACGGAACTCGTAGGTGTAACCGCTCTTCTTCTCGTTTTCGATCAGTAGTGAACGGTAGTTTGGCTTACCGATGTGACGGTGTTGGTAATCTGCCTCACCGTTTGCTGCACGAAGTACCATCTCTTCTTGGTCTTCGCTGTAACGCCAGCGTACAGAATCTAGGTAAGGAAGCTGATTGCCTTCTGTGTCAACCTGCCAGTAGTAAGGGTTACGCTCGAACTCTGCGAAACTTGCGTTTGGACCCGGTGGTGTTTTCACCTTCCAAGCAGTCATAACTGGGCGATCAACGTTGCTGTAGTGCTCCATAAAGTAATGAGCTTCACACTTCGTTGATGCGTACTGACGCCAAGAGTCAAAACCTGCCGCTTTCGCGTTCGCTTCTGCTTTGTCGTTAAACTTAGGAAGAAACTGAGAGCAGTAGTGTTTCGGGAACGCAGTAAAGCTTTCGCTATCTACTGTTGCAAGGCTGCGGATAAACAGACCGTTTGGTTTCGCCAGAGTGATCTTCACTGTGTATGGGTCAATCACTTCTGCTTTCGCCGCATCGTGCGTTGGTAACGCTAGTGGACGGTTACCAGAGTGCTCTGGGTCACCCACTACATCATTGATGTAGAACGCAATATCTTCCGCTGTGAACGGCGCGCCGTCAGACCATTTCACACCTTTACGCAGTGTAATGGTGAACTCTTTGTTGTCTGGGCTAGCTGTAAAACCTGTTGCTAGGTTGGGCAGTACTTTTGAGTAGTTTACGTCAAAGCTGAACAAGTTATCGTAAGCGATAGTACGAATACGATGACCGTTATCAACCACTTTGCCCACTAGGTTTAGTGTACCGCCGTATTGACCTACAGATTCAAAAGGTTGTACTACCAGTGGGTTCTCTGGTAAACGCTCTACCACTGGTGGTAGCTGGCCTGCGTTAACCATATCTTTAAGTTGAGGCGCTTCATTGTAGGTATCTGCCCATGCAGATACCGATACTGAAGCCGCTACTGCAACTGCTACTTTACCAAGTAGAGGTAAGTTCTTGTTATAGTTCATCAGTCACTCCCTGATGTGATTCATTATTAAAGGGGGATTCTTGTTTCCCAGCGCACACTTCAACAAGCAGGTTCGATATCCCTTGTGGGAACTGCCCTGCTATCGCCGGTACGCTGGCGTGGGGATAAAGTAAATTAGTGTTCGGCGCACACGGATAGACGCGTGTTTCGCCAGGTCCACTGACCAAAATCAGTTCGCTATACAGCTTGTCGGATTCAACCTTTGCTGCACGAGGCTCATTGTGACTAAACCACTGGCTCCACGTATCAACCGCGTGCCCTGTCATCAAAAACTCCAGCGGTTGATCGGTGGTGATCTGATTAAGACGCACCTCTTTACCGTCAGCAAATCTTTGAGTGGTTTTCACTTCGCAGCCCGGAAATGGCTGCCAAACCGACACTAAAGAGTCATCGAGTGCGTACGCTTCAAGGTTACGTGAACGGCTAATCCATTGCTGGGTATCAGGATGACGAAAAGCCAGAATGTTATCGCCCGCCCAGCCTTGTTCGATCCACTGACTGCTTTCAACACATAAACCATGATCAGAGCTATAAGCAAACTTAGCGTATTTATCGTCACAGTGGCGCAATTCGGCAGAGCCTGCACTATTAGTTAACAGGTACACGCCCCCGCGGCGCATTAGCAGATGTTTGGCGAGTTTGACCGGCTGCTCGGTATCAAGCAGTGGTGTTAACGACGCTTGCCAGAACGGATGGTCATCAGATAACGCCAGCGCGTTAAACGCCTTAAGTGCCAACATTGGCGACGCGTACGAGGTGTAAAATTCACTGCTTAGTAAGTTTGAATAGGCAAAGCCTGGAAGTAGTTGGGCGTTGTTGTCCCAAATCGGCTGCTCGCTCCACCAGCCCATAGTTTGCTGCCAGCAAGTTCTGGCAAGTTGAACATCAACGTCCGGATGACCAGAGCGAGCTAATTCAACCCAAAACGCAGCGCCCGCAAAGCGGTAGTTTAGTGAGCGTCCATAACAAAGCGGTTTGCCGTCTTCGCCAAACCAATATTGGTAGCTGTTGGAAAATTCAATCGCACGGCGCAGCAAAATCTGGCTGAATTCGCTGTGTGAGTTATCCCAACGCGCATAAACCAAAGCATAAAGTTGGAAAGCAAACGGGTTGTAATAATCCACTACTCCTGTGAGACCATCTTGGTACCACCCGTTTGCTAAATACATTTCATCAATAAACGCGAGGTCTTGTTCAAGCACTTGTTGCTGAATCTCGACGCCTAATAACGACAGTGCTTTTAAGATTAGAACTCGAAACCAGCGCCAGTTGTTAGGTGGCAGCTCTAAATCGGCAACCGAATTTAACCAAGCCGCAAGATTGGCGCGCTGCTCGTTATCCAGTGGTTGCCAGTAAAGTTCGTTGGCATCAATCAGTGCAACGGCAATCGAAGACATCTCCACGACACGTTGATCGTAGTTACGTGGAAACTGCCAAAAGTCTGGGTGTGATGGATTGGTACCGTTGACGATCAATCGGCGCAGCTCAGCGTGCTCTCTACTCAGTTCATCACCAGCAGGCACCGCGCCCCACATTAAACGGCAAATATGCTCAATACGAGCAACATTTGCTGTGTAGTGCGCCGCGCTATTGAAGTTTGGCAGGTCTTGTACTGTTCCACGAATCACCGCCATCTGACGATCTACAATCGCTTTTAGCATTTGTAGCGTTTCAGAACGGCCTACGCATCCTTGCACCGTATTTGCCAAACAATTCAAACTTATTGCCACGGGTTACTCGCTTAACAACAAAACCATCAATGAGGTGAATTAAAACCCATCAAATTTAATTATTGAAACGCTTTTTTATATTTATGATATGGAGATCAAAACTACGTTTCATTTTTTTAATCCAACGACCACTTAGCTCACAAATTTGAACTCACAATGACAATATAATTAAAACAACGTTTCAATTATTGATTTTGGAGAATGTATGAATCTTGCTCTGTTACTCATGGATCAAACTCGTGCAGATATGTTGGGTTGCTATGGCCATGAGATCGTACGTACACCAAATATGGATAAACTTGCCGCAGACGGTATGAGATTTGACAACGCCTATTGCGCGTCGTCTGTTTGTACGCCTTCGAGAACCTCGCTGTTTACTGGCAAGATGCCCTCTCACCACGGTGTGATGTGCAATTCCGACAAAGAAGGCGAGAAGTGCGATGTGCCTTTAGAAGACGCCAATCTGATTTCTGAGCTACCAGAGCACCAACATATCTATATCGGCAAATGGCATATCGGTCATAAAAAGCTTCCCGATGAATACGGTTTTGTTGGCCATAACTTTGATGGCTACGCCTATCCCGGAAGTGGTGTCTACAAGAATCTCGCGTTTGACAGCGTGCCGCAGAACGGCAACCGGTACTTAGAGTGGTTAACAGAGAAAGGCTTCGCGATCCCTGAAGTGACCGAACGTCGCTTCGGTAATAATCCCAATTTGCAGATTCAAGAGTTCTACGGTTTGTTAAACGCACCAGTCGAGGCGTCTATCCCGTACTTCTTGGTTGATGAAGCGATCACACACATTGAGCAGTGCATTAAGGATGGTCTCGCATTTACCTTATGGATGAACTTTTGGGGCCCGCACACACCTTGTGTGATCCCAGAGCCGTACTTCTCGATGTACCAACCGGAGCAAGTCACCTTTGATGAAAGCTTTTACCAACCGCTAGAAGGCAAACCAGAGCACTACTCCAATATTGCCAAAATGTGGGGCGTGTGGACGCTAGACGAAGACAGTTGGAAACAAATTGTATGCAAATATTGGGGCTATATCAGCCTGATTGATGACGCGATAGGCCACTTCATTGACTACTTGCAAAGCCGCGATCTATATAACGAGATGTTTGTGGTGCTTTCCGCTGACCACGGTGACGCGATGGGTGCACATCGCATGATAGAGAAAGGCGAGTTTATGTTCGACCAAACCTATCGAGTGCCTTTAGTCATTAAAGATCCCAACGCAGCGAAACCAAATGCTCGCAGCGATGAGATGGTCTACCTACACGATGTCTCCGCAACTTATGCAGAGCTTGGATCAGGCAAAGTACCTGACTCATTCGACGGGCGATCTTTACTGCCACTGCTTAGAAATCAGCCTTTCTGCTCACGTGAGGGCATTCTCGCCCAGCAAAATGGTCACTTTACCCCCTTCCCACAACGAATGTGGCGCACACCAACACATAAACTGGTGTTCAACGCCAGTGGCCGTAGCGAGCTGTATGACTTGGCGGTTGACCCAAACGAAATGGTCAACTGCATTGACGATCCCGAATACCAAGCGATCAAACAACAGCTTATCGAGCAGATGTACCTAGCAATGCAGCAATACCATGATCCACTTTGTACCTGGTTCTACCGCATGAAATCCGTCATCTAGGCGATGTATGCGCCAGCTTAGTTCTGGCGCATAAATCTTGCGTAATACAGCGGTGGTAGTCCGCGGTGCAAACATTGTCCCATCGCATCAAGATAAGGGCGAAGGTGTGAGAACAGTTGATAATACCCTTCGCACAGGTAGTGCTTAGCTGAAATTGAGAGCTCGCCATTTTCATCGATGCGCTGCGCAGGGCAAGCACCATGACAAAGCGAACGCTGGTCGCATCGCTGACAATGGGTTTGGCTACCAATCGGCTTTCGGGTAGAAAACTGTTGCTGGATGGGCGTTTCAATCAAGTCAGGATAATCACGCTGATTGATGTTGCCGACTTTAAACTCTGGATAGACAAAATGGTCGCAGCTATATACGTCGCCATTATGCTCGACCACTAGGTTCTCACCGCACTGAGGTGCATGGACACAGATAGACGACGGCATCCCTAAGTGCATGCCAAGCGCATTATCAAAGTGGCTAACGTACACCTTGCCGATATCCCCTTTGCGCCACTCTTCAAACACATCCACCATAAACTGACCAAACTGCGCTGGTGATACGCTTCGCTCAGAGACACCTTTGCCTTTTTCTGGCTCAACAATCGGGATGAACTGAATAAACCTCACCCCGAGTTGTTTTAAGTGTCGGTAAACCCGTTTGCCATGGTCGCCATTGTGGTTTTGAATGACGGTCAGCACGTTAGTGTCAACCTGATGCTTTTGCAGTACCTGCAGACCTTGAACTACCTGACGATAAGAACCTTTACCGCTGCGTGTTTTACGATAGTGGTCATGCAGCTCTTCGTCACCATCGATACTGATGCCAACCAAAAACTCGTGCTGTTTAAGAAAGGCAGCCCAGTTGTCGTTAATCAGCACGCCGTTGGTTTGTAGAGTATTGATGATCTTCATTCCCGGACGCGCGTACTTCTGCTGTAACGCCACCGCTTGACGAAAAAAATCCAACCCTCTAAGTGTAGGTTCCCCGCCCTGCCAACCAAATGTCACTTCACGACAGCCAACCGGTTGACTCTCAATGTAGTTTTTTACGTGTGCCTCTAGCGTGGTGTCACCCATATCAAACTGCCTGGTTTCTGGGTAATAGTCGGTTTTGTCGAGATAGAAGCAATACTCGCAGTCCAGGTTACACAGAGGTCCAATCGGTTTAGACAGAATATGAAACGGACGCTTTGCTTTAACTTTACTGGTGGGAATGATGAGTGACACTTGAACTACGCCTTTTGCATTATTGACGCTTTATTTTAAAACGCCATTTTAATTTATTATCAATCCGTGATCACAAACAACAATTTTAAAACGACGTTTCAATATAATATTTTAAATTCTTTACTATTGTGAATCATGAAAAAGCCCAATCTACTTTATGTCTTCCCCGATCAGTTCCGACTGATGTCGTTGGGTATCTGGCAAGATCCCGACTATCGCGATTTTATTCCCGGTGTGGGAGACCCTGTTTACACACCGAACCTTGACGCTTTTATCAAGCAATCGACTCTGCTCAACAACGCCGTGAGCAACTGCCCGGTTTGTAGCCCGCACCGTGGCAGCCTAATGACCGGACAATTTCCGTCACGCAGCGGCGTACCGCTAAACTGTAACTCAGACCGCGTGAACTCCGAGTTACCCGAAACCGCGATTTGCTTTACAGATGCCCTTTCCATGGCTGGCTATCACATCGGTTACATCGGTAAGTGGCATTTGGACGTCCCAACGCCAAACGATCCAGCTAAGCCTGGCCACTATGTTGACCCAAATGTTCCCGCTTGGGACTCATACACCGAGCCGCAACGCCGTCATGGCATCGATTATTGGTATGGTTACGGTACGTTTGATGAGCACAACAATCCGCACTACTACGACACCCACGGTCGTCGTCATGAGCCAAAGGTGTGGTCGGCAGAACATGAAACCGACAAGGCGATTGAGTACCTAAAAAATGAGAATGGCGAGCGCGACGGAGACAAACCATTTGCGCTGTTTATTTCAATGAACCCGCCGCACAGCCCATATGACAGTCTTGACGATTGCCGCTTAGAGGATTGGCTACGTTACAAAGACACGCCAATAGATGAGCTGTTGCTGCGTGACAATGCCGATACAAGCCTCGAGAAGGCACATAGCGCGCCCTATTACTTTGCCAATGTGACGGGAACAGACAGTGAGTTCGGTCGCTTGGTCGAGACACTGAAAGCACTCGGCGAATGGGATAACACCGTTGTGGTGTTTACCAGCGACCACGGCGAAACCTTATGTAGCCAAGGCGTAAACGACGCCAAGAACTGCATCTATAACGAAGCGTTCTCGGTGCCTTTTATCGTTAAAACGGCTCAGCAGAATCACGCAAAGCAAAACCCTGTATTCCTAAGCAGTGCCGACATCATGCCGACTATTTTGGGCGCGATGGGGCTGGATTCACTCAGCCCAAGAGGCATTCATGGCCGAAATTTAGCGTCGGCATTCAAAACCGATATCGGCACTGAGTTGCCAAAGAGCGCGCTGTATATCAAGAACATTGATGGCAAACGCGACCATGACAATAAGGTGGTTGACTACTTCCCTGTCAGCCGTGGAATCAAAACCAACCGCTATTCATTAGCATTAGAAATCGACGGTAACGCTAACTTAAGCCGCATACTGTTTTTCGATAACCACCACGACCCTTATCAACTCCACAATCTTTCCTTCACCCCAAGCGCACCTTTAGAGCGCAGTTTACTCGCTGCTTTAGCGGAAGAACTGGTGCGAACCAATGACCCTTGGGTGACCGACAACGTGCTCGCAGAGCTATTGCCGTACCCACTATTTACCAATCAAGGATAACGAATGAGTGACACTAAGCACCCAAATATCATCATCATCTACGCTGACGACTTAGGTTTTGGCGACGTTAGCTGCTATGGCGCCAACGACATTCCAACACCGAACCTAGACAAATTGGCTGAAGAAGGTCTTAAATTCCACCAAGGTTACGCGACTGCGGCGACCTGTACCCCTTCGCGTTATAGCTTATTAACTGGCTCTTACCCGTGGCGCAACCCAGATGCTGCGGTACTGCCGGGCGACGCACCGCAGATCATCGGCATTCGCGACAACACCATGCCGAAAATGCTGCAAAAAGTCGGTTACCGAACCGGTATTGTCGGTAAATGGCACCTTGGTCTCGGTGATGGTGACCTCGATTTCAATCGCGAAATTCAAGGCACGCCTAACGATGTTGGCTTTGACGATTCGTATATTATGGCCGCGACCAATGACCGCGTACCGTGTGTCTACATCGACAATCGTCATGTCGATGATCTTGACCCTGCTGACCCAATTGAAGTGACCTACGACTGGGATAAAGCGTTTGCTGACGTACCCACTGGTCGTCATAACCCAGAGCTATTGGATGTGATGTACGATCATGGTCACGACGGCACCATCATCAATGGCGTCAGCCGTATCGGTCACATGCGCGGTGGTCAATCCGCTATTTGGGACGATGAGACCATGGGAGAAGTATTCGCGGACAAAGCGATTGAGTTTATCGAGCGGAATCAAGATGAACCGTTTTTCCTCTACTACGCTCTGCACCAACCACACGTCCCGCGCATCCCGAACCCACGCTTTAGAGGTGTGACGCCTCATGGTGTACGCGGCGATGTGATCGTCGAAATGGACTGGTGCATCGGTAAGGTGTTAGATCGATTAGAATCGCTGGGCCTGAAAGACAACACGCTAGTGATCTTCTCGAGTGACAATGGTCCAGTATTGAACGACGGTTATAAGGATCAAGCGGTTGAGTTTAACGGTGATCATCGCATGGCTGGCCCACTGCGCGGAGGCAAATACAGTCTGTTTGAAGGCGGAACCCGAGTACCGTTTATTGTTCGCTGGCCTGCGCAAATTCAACCAGGCGAAACCGACGCACTGTTCAATCAGGTTGACTTGTATCATTCGTTCGCACAAATAGTGAATCAGCCGCTTGATTCGGTAGAAGCACCAGATAGCCAAGCACTACTTGAGACGTTAACTGGCCGCGATACACATGGTAGAGACTCAATGGTGCTAGAAGGGATGCAATACAAGAAAGTCTTCCGTGACCAGCGCTATGCTTACATTCCGCCACACGACGATGATTTTGTCTGCCAATACACAGGCAATGAAAAAGGCAACTTATCTAAACCGCAGCTGTTCGACCTTCATGACGATGTTGGTCAAGTGGTGAACTTAGCAGAGCAGATGCCAGAGAAAGTGGCCGAGCTAGAAGAAAAGCTGCAAGATGTGATTAACAGCGAGAAAACTCGCTAAGCTTTGACTCCTTTGACTTGTTTGACTCAGAAACTAAAAAGCCCAGCGATATCGCTGGGCTTTGTTTTTATGGTGTCACTATCAACTCTGGACCACTACCACTTTCTCGACTAGAGAAACTGACATCTGACTTGCCACTTGCTGGACCATTGTTTTCCAGCAACAGGGAAAGAGTGCCCGCTTGAATCAAATTGCTGACATCCACTTCCAACCAGGTACCGATCTGGCTTGGCGTGATCGCCACGCTTGCACCAACTTGGTCGACAGCAGGTAGAGTATTCCAAGTTAGATTACTCTCTTGCCAGTTAGAGCCCGACAAACGAGAAACGGTAATATCACGGCTAGCATCCGCGTTGACGTTACGGATGTGTAAGCGCAACAACGCTGTTGACGAACTGGTAAGATCCAAGCCGGTTAGGTCAAATTTCAATGCGGTTTTACGGCTATAACCGCTACCATCACTTTTCACCACTAGATAGCTGTTGTTGCCATAGCTTTGTGAAGCGTACTGACCGTCACGCACGAAAGCATCCGATTGAGCCGCCACGGTTTCTTTTTGCGGTGGTAATACTGGCGCGTTGAAATCCACCACCACACTTTTACCCATCCAACGTTTCTCTGCTGACGTCACAACCGTTGTCGCTTGCGCTTGTCCGTTATTGGTCAAAGTCACGTTGACTTGCGTGCCCTTACCCGGCGTAGCAACAGTCACTTCAGGTTCGGCTTTAGATTCGTTCACCAATACCACGCTTGGTTTATCAACCGCGATCTCTTTGCCGCTGCTCAGTACAAGGCTTCCTGCTTGGTGGAAAACAATTCCCGTGACCTTAAGCTGGCTGTGAGTAACCGCTTGTAGCGTATCAGTATTACTCAGGACAGTGATTGGCTTATTCGCTGCATATGCCTGAGTATCGTTGGCCGTGCTTTCAGGTAAAATAATGTACTGGTAAGACGCATTGGTTGGCTGCCAACTGTGACCGATTCTCAGCATAAACACGTCATCCGATACCACTTGATCCGGCTGACCGTTGTTGATCGCACGCCAGTTACCTTGCTTGGTATCGTTTTCCATCTGACCGTACCAGAAATCTGGGAAGACGTAGCCAACGCCATCATGATGAACCCAAGAAGAACCCACAAGTTGGCGACTGCCTTTTTGATAGACCTGTCCATCCACAGTGACCGGGCCATTCAAGCGGGTTTGGTTAACGGTAGTATTCACATATTCTGTACGCGTCGATGCGATTCCCGCGCCAAGAGCAACCAGTTCATCTTTAAAGCTAAACCATGCTTTCTTGGCTTGCGTAGAATACGCGTCCATATCCATGACCGACACGCCGTATGTGCCGTCAGAGACACCACCGACGAAAGACGTTTGCATTTCGATACGGCCCCAGTCTGCTGGTTTAGTCGCGAACTGTGGCGAGGTAACACCCGGAACTAGAGCCCAGTTCCACACTGGGAATAAGTTGTGGTACTCATCCCCACGCTGCATGATAAAGGTACTACCGAAACCCAACCAGTTACCCAGTAAGTTTTCACCGTTGCCCGCTTCCGTTGGACGAATGCGGTTGGAGTTCATCTTGATACCGATAAAGTGGTCAGCGCCAATTTTGGTCGCATAATCCGAGCGCCAGAACTGCTTGTAACCTTCAAGCCCTGAGTTCATACCCTGGATATGTTGCTTAAATTGAGCAGCTTCGGTGGCTCTGCTCGGTTTCAGTGCCGCAATGTAATCCGCTTGATTGATAAGACTGGTTCGATCCAAAGTTGCCGATCGGCTGATACCTCGCCCACGGGAGTTGTAATCCAATGTGCCATGGCTGTTTGCCCAGCGAACCCCTTCAAGGAAATAGTTCACCAACACATCGACCTTGTCTGCGGCAAACTTCCATTGTAAGTCACGCACTTGGTACGCCCAGTAAGAAGCCGCGCCAAAGAAGACTTCACCATAACCACCGATGTACAACTGTGGGCCGTGTTGTTGGAACGAGTAATCGGACTGCACACCTTCGTCTTCCGTCACAATAATGGTTTCTTCAATACCATCTAGACCTTTTTGAACTTGTAACGGATCGTTATTGAGTAGTCCGCCAAATATGACGCCTTTAGAAATATCGGTCCGGTTGGCACCAGTTTTATATGGCGCTAACGGCATATCTGCGGCGATTGAGTTAATTAAGCTTGTTGGTAACTGGTCACCCAACATTAAAGCGGCAGGACCTAATCTCAACTGTTTACCAATTTCGTTCCACCACCAGTTTTTACTCGTACGGTCGGTTGAGTACCAATAATCAATCGCCAAAATCGCAGCTTGCGCGGCGTTGACATCGTTATTTAAGTGAGACGCAGAAGCCAAGGTGACGATACGATCTAGGTGAGCACGAAATGGGGCTTCGTCGGTGAGGATCACGCTGTAATCAATATCTGGCCAGCTACCATCCGCTTGCTGTGAAGCAATATACTGCGCCGTGAGTTGTTCTAGGGTGTCGTCTTTGCTCTGAACTTTTACTGATTCAGCAATAGCAAAATCTGGTGCAACACGTTGCGATAATGTCGTTAATTCATTCGCCAAAGCAGGCTGGCATATTAAGAGTGCGGGGAGCACCCATTGTTTTGCAGTGAGTTTTAATTTCATCTTATTGTTCTCGCGTAAGGTAGTTATAAAAACGGTGAGATGTGTTCTTTTCATCGACTTTAAACACTCGCCCCACATTACAACCAACAAAATGAAATTGTATTTTATTTTTGTGAAAATATGGTTTTGATCTTATTTTGAGCGATTGCATTCATTCGTTACTTACAAACTGTTGCCAGAGATCTAAGCTATCCCTCGTTAATACAAAATAAGGTGCGTAAGCACCTTAATGTATAAAATAGAGGGTGAAATAGAACGCTATTGCTCAAACAATTAAACGCAAGATTTGACGCTTTTGGTAATGTAACAATGGACACTTTCACCTAATCTGGCTGCATCTGAATGTGTACACATTTGCGTTTGGTATGTGCGCCCTTGCTCAACAATCACAATGTTTACAGTGGTACCACGTCCTGGCGTTGCCACGGAAAGGCTATAACAATGCGCTTCGCTCTCACACGCAATTACGCATGGTTGATCGACTTGGATCGACAATCCACTTTCGAGGTTCAACGTCGCCGCTTGATAAAACACGCAACCGATCCACTTATCGAGCATCACCGCTTGAGTGCGCTTGCTATTCGATATCACTCGCGCCTTGGGTGCGTCAGCGTATTGCCGCGTTTGCTCAACATTCGCGCCTGGTAAGAGTGTATATTGATAGCTCGCGTCATTTGGGCAAACACCATGGTTAATTGTCAGCTCAAACACTTCTGCGTCTAGGCGGTGGTCACTCAAATGTTGGTTAATCAACTGCCAAGAAGAAGAGCGCGTTTCGCACTTCAGATCAGCACTGGCACTGTGCAACACATAACCGACGTTGCCATGATGAAGCCAATGCTGCACGTGAGCATTGAGCTCGCCAGATTCAGCGATACCATCTCTCCACAATCGACTTTCATAATGGCACTGGTTAATGGTCGTGACGACTGGCTGCGGATGAGTTGAACGAATACCTGCCCCCAACGCAACCACAATATCGCCAAAGAAGAACCATGATTTCAGAGCTTGAGTTTGCTGCACGTCTAGTTCAAACGTAAAAATGCCCCAGCGACTATTCGATACGCCTCCCGTCCAATGGGTGTGCTGCTCAATTCTACCCCACTCATGCGCGGGCATTGCGACTTGCGGGTTGGTCACGCCAGGAACCCGACACCAATCCCACATTGGGAAGATATCGCGGTATTCCAACCCATTAACCCCAATATTCATGCTGCCAAAACCTAACCAATACCCGAGCAAGTTTTCCTGGTTACCGGTTTCGATTGGCTTAGTCCGCGATGAGTTGGCTTTCACCGTCACTGAGTAACGGTCTGATACCGACACTGCATAGTCAGAGCGCCAAAAATGCTTGTAGCCAACGAAGGGATAGCTGTCACCATTCAAGTGCGCAATGTAGCTGTCAAATAAACAAGCATCCTGAGGAAAAACCGCTTTCAGCATCCGAGCTTGCGCGCCAAGAATCTCGCTACTATAAGGCTTTTCCAGATCGGGTTTGGCAATCGCCCTACCACATACGTTGTAATCCCACTGGCCATTTCGAGTCATCCAGACGCTACCGAGCAAGAAGTATTCGCCCAGTATCCACTGAAGATGTTTTGGAAATGCAAATGGCGTATTGTGCGTGGCATAACACCAAGGCAGCGCTACGTTGTAAAACGACTCGCCGTAGCCACCGTTTTGCAATTGCGGGCCGTGTTGTTGGTAAGAGTAATCGGCCTGAATACCTTCATCTTCGGTCACACAGATAGTGTTACAGATGTCTTCCATCGCGGCTTTGAACCGTGTTTCATCGCTGCTTAGCAGTGCGCCAAATGCCATAGCGTGGGCAAGGTCAGCTTTGTTCGCACCCGTCATCGTCGCGCAGGTTGGGAAATCGGCACTCAACTGCGCTTTTAATGCAGGGGTTAGTTTCGATGACAGCAACAAAGCTATCGGGCCTAACAAACGCTGCTTGCCGATCTGATTCCACCACCAGTTCCAGTTCTGTGGATTAACACGATACCAATATTGCAGAGCCTCTAGCGCCAGCTCAGCCGCCACTGAGCTTTGATTGCTGCGATATTCGCACGCCAACAACAATACTCGCTGTAAGTAGGTACGCATGACTTCACCATCTTGCTCAGCATCCGGCAAATCAATATCGTACCAACCGCTCTCATGGCAGAAACTTTGCTGCCAATTAGATAAATGCTTGTACCAACTGGCTCGAGGGTATACCTCATACTGTTGGCGGATGATTTCATCGGTCACCGCAGATTGAATATTCATCAAATGCTGAGAAATCATTGGAACGTCGATCCCTATATAAAAAAGAAGGCGCTCACGCGCCTTCTATATTCAGATTAATTATCCAACCATATCCATTGATACGGCTCTAAGCTGATTTCAACGACGCGGCCTTCGGTATTGCATACCATCGCAGTCTGCGGTTGGTCGCTAAAGTTCACCGCCGCCGCTTTGTTGGTGTGCGGATAAAACGCAACGTCAACGTTCGGGTTGGCTGACAACCAGCTAAAGGAGGTGCTTTCTTGCTGTGCTAACCAAATCAACACGTATTGCAGTAAACGTGCGTTGTCCATGGTGAATGGCAGGTTACCTAGGTAAACCGCACGGCCTTGACCATAATTACGCGCCGTAAACGCCAAGTGCTGGCCTTGAGCCGCAATCACGGTTAGATCCTGCGCTTGCGGATACACATAGCTTGCGTTACCAAAGTCTTCGTTGCCGGTAATAAACTGGCTCAGATAGTGGTCTTGAGCAATTTCAAGCGGCATCGCTACTCGACCCATAGTCAGAGACGTCTCTTTCTCTAGACCGAATACATCACCCAGCTGGAAGTAGCGGCCGTTTTTCTGGTAGGCAGAAGGATCCGATACACCCAGTAGACCGCCGCCAAGAGCCACAAACTCACGCAACTTAACGATGATGTCTGCGTCATCCCAGCATTCATCGCCACTCCATGCCGAGTTTGCGTCGCCAGTATTGATGATGACTTTGATTTCAGGGTCGATGCCGTTTTGTTTGATGTCATCAAAGCTAATGAATTCCACATCAAACGGTAGCCCAGACAGACACTCAAGCAGGTTGTTACCCACCAGCTCCATCACGTCCGGACGAGGCGGCACATAAAAACGCTGGTCACGAGCTTGGTTCTGCAACCAGCTACGCGCTTCCCCCCAGGCACTGAGTACAGCTACTTTACCCGGCAGTTTTTGTGATTCTGTGCGCTGAGTATTGTCGAGATACTCACCAAACTGCTGAGAAATATCAGTAACGTGGTCGATAAAGTGCGGGAACTTGTTCGCCAAAGACAAATAACCACCGTAACCAATACGATCAAGCGGCTTTTGTAGCATCGCACGGCGGATCTTAGTCCAGTTCGACATAGATTCCACTACTGGGTCATTGCCTTCACTGAACACATCTGGGAAGAAGTACGGGTAGAAACGTGCTTCACGGATTTGATCACCGCCCGAATCCGTCAAACGACGCAGTGCAACACCGTCTTCCACCGCACCAACGTTAATGTCGATACCAATTTGCTGGTAGCTCGCTAAGAATGGTTCAGTTCCGATCCAGTGGTCGCCCTGGAACATCGCTGTGCGCTTACCTGCATCGTGCGCCATTTTCACCAATTCCGCGGCAAACTCGACCACGAACTCTTGCACGAATGTCATCCAGTCGCGGTATTGCTGTGATGGCACTTTGTAGGTGCCGTTGTAGTAACCGGCATCCACAAAGTCTTCTGGCGATAACTTGTAGCCAAAGCGCTTTTCAAAATCCTGTAACGCACGTGGGCTGACTGTTTCACCGTAACCCGTCCAGTCGCGGTAGATGTCTTGGTTCTGTTCGCCAGTATCGATCACAAACAGGAACGCGAACGTCGTAAAACGCACGACTGTGGTGTTTGGATGCGTCTCTAACCAGTGTTGGAAGTGCTTAAGCAGATGCGCGCGGCACTCTGGGTGGTAAGGGTCAAGACTCTTGATGCGTGGGCCATCCCAGTCATTGGTTAGCGCGTTGTACATTGACACGCTGTCCCAAACTTGGCGAGCCATAAACGTCACTGTGTACTCGTGGTAACGAGTCACGTTGATAACTTCAACGCTCTGCGTCTGCGCGTCAAACGACCAGTTATCAACCGAGATCACTTCACCTGTGGTGCGGTTTCGAACTTCCCACCACTGTTTAGGATCGCTGTCGTCGTCCAGCTCATATTTGTCTTTGCTGTAGCCATCCAATGGTTGAATAGTCACGCTGTCACTCATTGCCGTCACAGGGAAAGACATCAGATATTTGCGGTGAAGATATTCAGGGTGCTGATTAGCGTAGTCTTGGTCTGCGCGCACAAGACACATCACTGAGTAGATGTCGCTGTCTTGTTCTGCCAATGAATCTGGCATGCTGGTGCCGTCACTGTCACGTAACGCATCCGCTTGCCAACGCTGGTAAAGATCCAGCACAACGTCTTCCTGACCGACTTCTACAGGCAGGGTCATATGACCTTTACGAGAGGCAACCTTGGTCATGATATGCTCCAAAAATGTGGGTAGAACGGGGGTGACTCCCCCGTAAGAAATCGAATAATTACCAGAAGAAGTTCTGGTAGCCATTAGCGCGCATCAGCGCTTCTAGGTAGTAGTAATCACCGTATGGCAACATGTTGTCGCACAGGCCAACTTTGACGAACGATGCACCGTGAGCCAGTAGACCAAGCGCATTCTCATCGCCCGTCAGGTCACACGTATCCATCAGACCTTGCAGCAGGTATAGACCCCAATCACGGTACTGTTTGGCTTCTTCTGCATCTTCAATGCATTGTGCAATCAGCAGTAAACCTGCCGCGGTAATCGCACCCGCTGAACTGTCTTTGTATTGAATTTCATCTGCTGGCAATGAGTAGTCCCAAACTGGTACACCATCATCAGTGATCTGTTCCACCGCGTAACGAGCCAGCTTTTTCGCCAGTGTCAGGAACTTCTCTTCACCTGTGTATAGGTAAGTTTGCGCAAAACCATGCACCGCCCACGATTGACCGCGCGCCCAACAAGAGTCGTCTGCGTAACCTTGGAAAGTTTCGCCTTTGATCGGCTGTTGAGTTACAGGATCAAAATTGAACGAGTGGTAAGTTGAGAAATCGTCACGAACAATGTGTTTTGCCAATGTTTCGCTGTGCGTTTTCGCCGCATGAGCGTAAACCGAAGAGCCCGTTACCTTCGCCGCCCAGAACAACAGAGCCGTATTCTGTAGCGAGTCGATGATCGATTTACCCTGGGTGATTTCAGGCCCCAATGGATGGGTATCATTCCACGCGACAATGTAGCCACCAATTTTTCTGAAACGATGAATAAGATGGTCAGCCGCGCGGATCGCCATCATTTTTGACTCTTCATCACCGGTTAGGTTGTAGTCCGCAACGCAGCTCAAGCTGTATTGAAAACCTAGGTCGTGGTCTAACCAAAACGGGTCCAACAACATGTCGGCAAAGTAGCGCTTACGCAGCTTTGCGCTGTTTTTAAATTGTTGGTCAGCGGTCATCTGGTAGCAAAGCCACAACTCACCTGTCCAGAACGAAGATACCCAGTCAAACTGACCACAGTAATCCCATTGGTTGTTTTCGGTACCAATCTTCGGGTTACGCTCGCCAATCTTAGGAATGTTTCGCTTAATCGATTCCACTACCGTTGGTAAATGGTCAATCACTCTCTGCTCGTCCAGCGCTTTTGGCAACGGACGTAAGGTAATAGCTTCGGTCATAAAAAATCTCTCAACACCTTTGCAACGCAAAGAAAAGGGTTCACAAATGTAATGGCGTTAGTGTATCGGCTTATCAAAAATCAAACACAACCACCGCTCACATTTTTTAAAACACCTTTTCACTTTTAAATTTAAATTCAAAAAAAGGCTGCAACGCAGCCTAAGTTGTTTATCGTGCCAGCCAACCGCCATCGACCGCCACGGTGTAACCGTTGACATAATCGGAGGCAGGCGATGCCAAAAAGACCACCGGGCCAGCTAAGTCACTTGGTAAACCCCAACGTTGAGCAGGAATACGTTCTAAAATGGCTTGGTTACGTTCTTCGTCTGCACGTAGCGCAGCAGTGTTGTTAGTCGCCATGTAACCCGGTGCAATCGCATTAACGTTCACGCCTTGTGCTGCCCATTCGTTAGCAAGCAAACGAGTAATGCCCATAACCGCACTCTTAGATGCTGTGTAAGAAGGCACGCGAATCCCGCCTTGGAACGAAAGCATCGAAGCGATGTTGATGATCTTGCCGCCGCTGTTTTGCGCTTTGAACTGTCTTGCCACCGCTTGGCTAAGGAAGAATACAGACTTCACGTTCAGATCCATCACGTCATCCCAGTCTTTCTCGCTGAAATCGATCGCATCTTCACGACGGATAATACCTGCGTTGTTGACCAAAACGTCGACACGACCTGCAAGGCTAACCGCCTGCTCGATCACGGAAGGGATAACTGAGTGATCGCTGAGATCGGCCGTGATTGGATGGAACTTTCGACCCGCCGCTTCAACTAAGCTTGGCGTGTCTTCCGCGTCTGAATAGTTCACGCCAACAATGTCACAACCTGCTTGAGCGAGTGCAACTGCCATGCCTTGCCCTAGCCCGGTATTACAACCCGTTACCAACGCAACTTTACCTTCTAGATTAAAAGCATCTAATACCATTTTTATTTTACCTTTTTTGTTTCTTGCCCCTTCCCAAAAAAGAAAACGCAAATTCCATTATATTGAAACATCGTTTCACTAAAAAATAAAGACAAAAAAATTTTGACTCTATGTTATGTGACTCGCTTCTTACTCACTCTGTGCAGATTTGAAATGCACGTCGCTGACGTTACGCAGACGCTCTGCAGCTTGCTCTGGCGTAAGGTCACGCTGGCTCTCCGCCAACATTTCGTAACCCACCATAAACTTACGGACTGTCGCACTACGCAGTAGAGGTGGATAAAAACAGGCATGCACCTGCCAATGTTCACTTGGATTCCCTTCAGTAAACGGCGCACCGTGCCAGCCCATTGAATATGGGAAGGAACACTTAAACAGGTTGTCATAACGTGTTGTTAACTGTTTTAGCGCGAGAGAAAGGTCTTGCTGCTGTGCCAATGACAGCTCTGTTAAACGGCCCGCTTTCTCTTTTGGTAACAACAAGGTTTCAAATGGCCATGCCGCCCAGTAAGGGACTAACGCCACCCAATGCTCGGTCTCCACTACGATTCGTTCGCCAGAATCCAGTTCACGCTGAACGTAATCCAACAGCATTGGGGTGCCGTGCTCAGCAAAATAGCGCTGCTGATGTAGTTCTTTTTTCTCAACCAAGGTCGGAATAAAGCTGTTTGCCCAAATCTGCCCATGCGGGTGCGGCTGTGAGCAGCCCATCGTCTCACCTTTGTTTTCAAACACTTGAACCCAAGGGTACGATTGGCTCAGTTCATCGGTTTGCTGGATCCAAGTCGAAACCACTTGGTCCAACTCATCCAATTCCAGTTCTGGCAAAGTGCGGCTATGGTCAGGAGAGAAACAGATCACGCGGCTCTCGCCCTTTGCGCTGTGCATCTGAAACAGAGGATCATCGCTTACTGGCGATTCTGGTGTTTCTGTTGTTAGCGCGGCAAAGTCGTTTTTGAACACAAACGTTCCTTTGTAATCTGGGTTAACATCGCCGCTTACGCGGGTGTTCGTCGGGCATAAAAAGCAATCCGGCTCGTAGGTCGACAACTGCTCGATGCTCGGTGTTTCTTGCTGTCCGTGCCATGGACGCTTTGCACGATGAGGTGACACCAGCACCCATTCACCGCTCAATGGGTTGTAACGACGGTGTGGATGTTCAGAGACATCAAATGTTTCCAACATGTGGGTTCCTTAATTTAAGATTGGTATCCGTTCGGGTTCGACTGTTGCCAGTTCCAGCTATGTTCAACCATGTCTGTTAAGCTGTACTTCGCTTTCCAACCCAATTCTTGTTCAGCTTTCGCCGGATTAGCGAAACACTCTGCAATATCACCCGCGCGGCGTGCTTCCATTCGAACCGGAAGATCTCGTCCCAACACGCCATTCATCGCGTTCACCATCTGCAATACACTGACGCCATTACCCGTCCCTAGGTTGTAAACATGCAAACCAGCAACGTCGCCACGTTTTTCCAGTGCCGCCACATGACCGTCAACCAGATCTTCAACGTGGATGTAGTCTCGCACTCCGGTTCCGTCTTCGGTTGGGTAGTCGTTGCCAAAAATAGACAGCGCTTCGCGGCGACCTATCGCTACCTGCGTGATAAACGGCATCAGATTGTTTGGAATTCCACTTGGGTCTTCACCTATTCGGCCGCTTGGGTGCGCCCCAATAGGATTGAAGTAACGCAATAACGTGATGCTCCAGTCCGAATTGGCGTTGGCGAAATCCGCAAGACATCGCTCAACCATATATTTGCTGGTGCCGTAAGGGTTGGTTGTTCCGCCAGTTTGGCTGTGTTCATCAATCGGAACGACAGCAGGGTCACCGTAAACCGTGGCTGAAGAGCTGAAGATCAGTTTGCTGACTTGCGCCTCACGCATTGCGGCTAGCAAGTTCAACGTGCCAGTAACATTGTTGTCGTAGTATTCCAGCGGTTTAGCCACGGACTCGCCCACGGCTTTCAAGCCAGCAAAGTGCATCACCGCGCCAATGTCTTGCTCGGCAAACACTCTCGCCAATGCTTTGCTGTCTCGAATGTCACTTTGATAAACCGTCAGAGGGGTGCCATTCAGTTCTTCGATTCGGCCTACCACGCTTGGATGACTGTTTGAGTAGTTATCCAATACGATTGGTGTATGCCCGGCATGGTGTAACGCGACACACGCGTGGCTACCGATGTAACCGCATCCACCAGTTACAAGTACGTTCATAGTGTTACTTCCTAGAAGTCAAAGTTAATAAAGGGGTTAAGCGCTCGGAAAAGTTCTCTTCTTGAACATGTTTAGAGCCGCTGAGTAACGCCTCTTTTGCCTTCGATTTAAATCGGCAGAAGTAAACCTGACGACCGCTGCTTGCGATATAGTCATCGAGCATTTGCACACCGAGGTGGTCAATGAAATTGATCCCGCGACCAAGAATGATCACTCGCTTTGCGGTGATGTTTTGCAACTCTTGGTTGAGATATTGAACACAGCCAAAGAAGATCGAACCGTTGATACGAATAACTTCAACGTCTTTATCTTCCAGATTGACTAACTCCGAAGTCAGCGACTCGATCACAGGCTGTGAAGTCCGGCGTAAATAGAAAAACAATGACGCGGCAACACCAACGTAGATCGCCCACTCCAAATGCAGCAACAGTGCGGCGACAAAGGTCGTGACCAACACCACCGTTTCTTTGATATCTTGTTCAACCAGCGTTCTAATGTGGTGGAAGTCGACTAAGTTCCATGCCACCACCAGCAACAAACCGCCCATACCTGCAATTGGAATATACGCCGCGTATTGAACAAACAGCGCCATGATGACCAATAGAATCAAGCCAGCAAATACGGCAGCTAACGGCGTTTTGGCTCCGCTGCTATAGTTCACCCCACTACGGGTAAACGACCCAGAAGAGACATAACAAGAGAAGAAAGAGCCCACGACATTTGATAAGCCTTGGCCGATAAATTCTTGATTGCTGTCGAGTTGCTGGCGAGACTTGATCGCCACAGAACGGCCGATCGAAATCGCTTCAACCAAACCCAGCATGGCTACAGCAATGATGCCACCGAGCATTGGCTCGAAATGGCTAAAACCAGTAAACGGTGAAGATAAACTCAAGTAGGCGCTGCTTACTTCGCCCACTAACGCCACGTCGTTGCCAGATAAATTCATGCCATACGCAGCGCCCATTGCCACCAGAGTGGCTAACAGCATGTGTGGCGCTTTTGGCGCAGCCTGCTTGACTAATACACAAGTCGCAATGGTGACCAAACCGATGATCATCTCTTTGATGTCGAGTTCAGCCAAATGAGAAAATAGCAGGTTAATGTTCTCGATAGCCGTCTCACCAGACGCGTAGCTTAATCCCAACACGTGCTTAAGCTGGCTAACCGCGATGATCACTGCCGCCCCAGCAGTAAAACCCAGCACGACCGAGTGAGAGACAAAATTCACCACCGCGCCAAAACGCAGCAGTCCAAACAACAGTTGCACGATCCCTGCGCACAGCGTCAGCGTGAAACACAACTGGATATAAAGTGATGTGCCCGGCTCAGCAAACTGGCTGACGGTAGTAAATACGATCACGGAAAGTGCAGCGGTTGGCCCCGAGATCAAATGATGAGAAGAGCCAAATAATGCGGCGAGGATGGCAGGTATGATCGCTGTGTACAAACCGTATTCGGGCGGTAAACCAGCGATCATTGCATACGCAACACCTTGTGGCAGAACGATAATTGCGCCGGTTAACCCCGCCCAAAAGTCCGCCTTTAGTGTGTGTGAGGTTACTTGGGGTAACCAGTTCAAGAACGGAAAATACAAGGCAAGCTTACGACTGCTTTTTGCCATCATGAAGGCTACCCCTATACCCTATTGCTCAGCCAGAGCGGAAACTACTTCTTCCACCAGCTTGCCAATTGTTGCCCAGTCTTGCGCGTCAATCAGATCACTAGGCACCATCCAAGTGCCGCCACAAGCAAGCACACTAGGAATATCGAGATACGATTCGATATTGGCAGCCGAAACGCCACCAGTTGGCATAAACTCTACTGGGTAAACCGCGCTAAGCGCTTTAAGCATCGCAGTACCACCTGACGCACTTGCCGGGAAGAACTTGAGCGTTTTCAGTCCTAATTCCATGGCTTGCTCGACCAAGCTTGGGTTGTTCACGCCAGGTACAATCACCACACCACGTTGCTGAGCGTACTTTACAACCGTTGGGTTAAGACCTGGGCTAACAATAAAATCAACGCCAGCTTCAATCGCTTGATCCACTTGTTGTGTAGTGAGAACTGTGCCTGCACCAATCAACATATCCGGGTAAGCTTCACGCATCAGACGAATTGACTCTTGGCCCGCTTCAGTACGGAACGTCACTTCAGCGCACGGCAGACCATTATCGACTAAGGTTTTTGCAAGTGGCACGGCCAATGCTGCATCTTTGATAGCAATAACAGGCACAACTTTGACATTACGCAGCTGTTGCTCAAGCGATAAATTACTCATATTCCTCTCCAAGGATTAATTAGAAATCAAAGGCATGTGCTGGATATCAATCACCGCGCCTTTATGCTGTATAACAGTGCCTGCTAAGGTATGTCCGGCACGCGCTGCTTTGATGCAATCCTGAGTCACAAGCCATTGGTACAGATAGCCAGCGTTAAACGAATCGCCTGCGGCGGTGGTATCAACGACGTGTGGCACTTCATCCGTTGTCACCCACTGCTCGGTTTCGTTCGTTATAACCATGCAACCGTCGGCACCGGATTTGATCACCAGTTGCGAGATGTTAAATTCACGTAGGCGTTCAAGCGTCGCTTGAGTCGAGTCATCACCGAACAGCAACTGTTCGTCTTCAAAAGTCAGTAATGCGATGTCGCTCAGTTGATAAAGCTGAATGAATCTTTGCTGCGCTTGGGCTTTAGTCAGCCATAGATTCGGCCGGTAGTTGGTATCAAAGGCAATCACACAACCTTCGGCTTTGAGTCGTTTAAGCAGATTGATCAGTAAAGTGCTTTGATTGGCGGTCAGAATGGCCAGCGTGATGCCGCTAAGATAAATCACATCGTATTGCTTTAGGCTTTGATAAAGATGCTCTGGGTCTTCGCGGCTTAACCATTGCCTCACCGCAGCATCATTGCGCCAGTAAAAGAAATCACGTTCGCCACACGGGCGGTTTTCGATCATATAGAGGCCAGGCAGTTTATCGGCATAACGACTCACCTGACTGGCATCAATGCCTTCGCTTTGCCACGCAGACACCATGTCGTCACTCAATTTATCTTCACCTAACGCGGTAAAGTAGCTGACCTGAAAAGCTTGCTGGTTTTGCTTGGCTAAACGAGACATGTACAGCGCGGTATTCAGCGTATCGCCACCAAATGCCTTCTCAATGCCATCTTCTGTTTTGCGTAGCTCCACCATACATTCGCCGATGATCGCTACTTTCTTGTCGTGCATGATCCACACCAAATCTTATTTAATTGCTGTCACTATACTTAACGCCAACATTTCATTCAATGTTTTTAAAACACCTTTTCATTTTAATTAAATTACTAATTTCAATTATGTGACCTAAATAGTAAAACAGCATTTCAAATTGGAAATGACGGTCATCAAAGTGCTAGGATTCGTTCATACAATTTATGGTTCCCGAACATTCGGACAAAAAATAAAGAGAGAAGTAGAATGCAAATTCGTCAAGCTATTCACAGTGAGCATGCAAAACAGCTAGATACTGAAGAACTGCGTAATGAGTTTCTTGTAGAAGATATCTTTGTCGCAGACCAGTTGACCATGACCTACAGTCATATCGACCGAATCGTATTTGGTGGCGTTAAGCCAGTGAATACTCAGGTTGAACTCGATGCAGACCTGGGCAAGAAGATCGGTGTAGAGTACTTTCTTCAACGCCGCGAGCTTGGCGTGATCAACGTAGGTGGTGACGGTGTTATCACTGTTGATGGCGAGACATACACGGTTAATTCTCAAGAAGCACTGTACATCGGTATGGGCGCACGTGAAGTTTCTTTCAGCAGTAACAATGCAGATGCGCCAGCTAAGTTCTACTACAACTGCGCGCCAGCACACACGAATTACCCAAATAAGCGTATTACGCTTGAAGAAGCATCACCAGTCACACTTGGCGATAGCGAAACAAGCAACAAGCGTACGATTTACAAGTACATCGTTCCTGACGTACTACCAACGTGCCAGCTACTTATGGGTCTAACCAAGCTTGAACAGGGTTCGCTTTGGAACACTATGCCTTGCCATACTCATGACCGTCGTATGGAAGTGTACTTCTACTTTGGCATGCAAGAAGACAGCGCGGTTTTCCACTTTATGGGCGAACCACAGCAAACCCGTCATCTTATTGTTCGCAACGAGCAAGCCGTTATTTCTCCAAGTTGGTCAATCCACTCAGGTGTGGGTACGCAAGCGTACACTTTCATCTGGGGTATGGTGGGCGAAAACCAAGTATTCACTGACATGGACCACATTGCCATTCAAGATCTACGATAACTCCGCTGACTTACTTTATACATTGGCCCTACGTATGTAGTTGTTTGAAGTAAGTAGGATATAGCTGGTTAATTAAGATATTGTTTGCAATTCAAGCGCCCAAAATGGGCGCTTTTTCACGAAAACAAACCCTACTTTTCTTCTCTATTAATTTTCCCTCAAATTCCTCAACTAAAGCATTAATTATTGACTAGTATTATTGATGGAACTGTTAAATATAAATATTAGAGCTTCAGTTCCTTATATTTTCTAGGATTTAACACTTTGCTGGAAAACTATCGGCTTAAGGGGAACACGTTAGATAACGGTTTCATCTTAGTTTGGCCCGGCACTTATTGGGACTTAGTGCTATGACGATTAACAACACGATGAAAGTAGTGTTTGGTGTAATTGGTTTGGGAATAATCATTAGTGTAGTAACCATCTTTCAGCTCAGCAGCCTTTTGCAAGAACTGGATGATATGGCCTCAGTACGCTATCAGTCCTATCAAGCGGCTGACGAATTACGCCAAAGCTCAGATGACCTAACTCGCTTAGGAAGAACATACGTAGTTACAGGGAACGAAGACTACGAGAAGATGTACATGGACATCTTAGCAATCCGCAATGGGGACATCCCCCGTCCAGAAAACTATCACACGATCTATTGGGATCTAGTGCTTAATTACGGTCAAAAACCGAAACCAGATGGTGAGCGCATCTCCCTCCATACCATGATGGAAAACTTAGGGTTTACCGAGACCGAATTCAAATTGCTCGAGGAAGCACAAAATAACTCCGACGCGCTCGTCAATATGGAAGTTAAAGCGATGAATGCCGTTAAAGGCCTGTTCCCTGACGCTAACGGTAACTATTCGGTACGTGGAACGCCAGACAATCAAATGGCGGTAGAGTTGCTGCATTCCAAGCAGTACCATCAAGAGAAAGCCAAAATCATGGCGCCGATTGATGAGTTTTTCAAAGAACTTGAAGCGCGAACTTCCGCTCAATTTGAAGCTCAAGCTCAACAGGTTAAAACAGTGGTGTTAATCGGTAACATCTCGTTAATCGCCGTGTTTGCCATTGCGATTCTTGGCTACGTAATGGTCAACCGCAAAGTGGTTAAACCAATCGATACCATGGCGAACATACTGCAAAAAGTGGACGATGATTCTGACCTCACGCTAAGAACCGACGATACTCGCAAAGACGAGTTAGGGATCATTAGTACCACCATTAATAAAGTGCTGGCAAGCTACGCGAATACGGTGAACAAAATTGACCAAGTAAACCGAACTATCTCGCATATTTCGGAAACGATGCAGGATATCACCCGAAAAAATATTGATTTAGCAGGTCAACAAAGCCAAGAGATGGAACTCGCCGCTACCGCGATGGAAGAGATGACCACAGCCCTTTCTAATGTTTCAGAAAACACAAACCTAGCTGAAGAGTATGCAGGCAGTGCCGAGAAAGAAGCAATTACCAGCAAAGAGGTGTTTGAAACGACCACATCTGACTTTAGTCGCTTAGAGTCAGAGTTTACGATTACCTCAGAGATCATTGAACATTTAGCGGAAGAATCCAATAACGTCGGTAATGTCCTTGATGTCATCAAAGGTATTGCTGAACAAACCAACTTGCTTGCCCTCAATGCCGCAATAGAAGCCGCTCGAGCGGGTGAACAAGGCCGAGGTTTTGCGGTCGTAGCAGACGAAGTTCGCTCGCTCGCCCAAAGAACTCAGGATTCAACCGGCGAAATTGAAACCATCATCTTATCTCTGCAAGATAAAGCTAAACAATCCACACAAACGATTCACAATAGCGCCGAGCAGATGCAGTTGACGAGAAGTAACATGGGCATTGCCAATGAAGCACTGACAACGATCAAAAACTCTGCGTCAGAGATTCATAACCTCAACACTTCTATCGCCGCAGCAACGGAGGAGCAGCTAACTGTTAGTGATGAGATATCGGGTAACTTGGCCAACATCAAGAACTTGTCGTCCGATATGAGTGATGCCATTAACCAAGTTGAGCCAATCGTGATTGACTTGCAAAACAACGTGAACGAACTAAATCAAGTGGTTATGCATATCAAACGCTAAGTAAGCCAATGCTTGTGGAGCGATCTTCACAAGAATAAGGCGAAAAAAAAACCTGCTAACAATTAGCAGGTTTTTTAATATCGTTTATTTACGATTTAGTCGCGCAGTGTTGCACCGAACTTCTCTGATACGTGCGCGACGATTGCTTCTACCGCACCCGCGATATCGGCATCTTCAAGCGTACGCTCAACAGATTGTAGGGTCAGTGCAATCGCAAGGCTCTTCTTACCTTCCTCAACACCTTTACCTACGTAAACGTCGAACAGTTTCGCGTCTTTCAGGAACTCGCCACCTTGCTCAAGACATGCTGCAACGATGTCACCCGAAGCAACAGCTTCATCAACAACGACTGCGATGTCACGACGGTTTGATGGGAACTTAGAAAGTTGTACCGCTTCTGGGATCACTTTCGTGTTGATCGCAGACCATTCGATTTCGAATACGATAGTGCGGCCATTCAGGCCAAACTTGCGCTCTAGCTCTGGGTGAACTGTACCGATTACACCTACTTCTTTGCCGTCTACGATGATTGCCGCAGATTGGCCTGGGTGAAGTGCTGGATGCTTCGCTGCTGCAAACGAGTATGCTTTTTCGTTCGCAGAAAGCTCAAGAATCGCTTCTAGATCGCCTTTCAGGTCAAAGAAATCAACAGTATTGGTTTCAATGTCCCAGTGCTCTTCACCGCGAGTACCTGCAATCACGCCTGCTAACATTGGCTCTTGGCGCATGCCGTTTTCTGCCGATTCACAAGGAATAAAACGTAGACCGTATTCGAATAGACGAACGCGTGGTTGCTGACGTTTTTGGTTGTGAACAACAGTATTCAACAGACCTTGGATAAGACCTAGGCGCATTGCTGACATTTCCGCAGAAATTGGGAATGGCAGAATCAAAGGCTCTACGTCTGGCACGATCAGTTTTTGCTGCTCTGGTTCAACAAAGCTGTATGTGATCGCTTCTTGGTAACCACGGTCAACCAGCAGGTTACGGACACGTTTAAGAGGAAGGTCCGCTTCTACGTGGTTGTGCATCTTAAGCGCAGCAACTGGGTGCTGGTTAGGAATGTTGTCGTAACCGTAGATACGGCCCACTTCTTCGATCAAGTCTTGCTCAATCGCGATGTCAAAGCGCCATGTTGGTGCCGTCGCGATCCAACCTGATTCTGTTGCTTCAACAGTCAGGCCAAGACGCTCTAGGATTTCTACCACGTCGGCATCAGGGATGTGATGACCAAGTAGGTTATCTAGCTTAGTGCGACGTAGTGCCACTGTGTTTGCTGTTGGTAGGTCTGATTCAGATTCTACCGCGACAACTGGTGCCACTTCACCGCCACAGATTTCAACGAGCAGTTCAGTTGCACGCTCCATTGCGCTTGCTTGTAGTGCGAAGTCGACACCACGTTCAAAACGCATTGAAGAATCAGTGTGCAGACCGTAGCTACGAGCGCGGCCACGGATGTGGTCAGGTGCAAAGAATGCACACTCTAGTAGCACGTCTTTTGTTTCAGACGTTACGCCGGATTCTTCACCACCGAAGATACCCGCGATTGCTAGCGCTTTAACGTGGTCTGCAACCACTAGTGTGTCCGCGTTTAGCTCTGCTTCTGTACCGTCTAGAAGAGTCAGTTTTTCGCCCTGCTCTGCCATACGTACTACGATGCCGCCTTCAATCTTAGCCAGATCAAATGCGTGCATTGGTTGGCCTTGCTCTAGCAGAACGTAGTTTGTGATATCAACCACTGGGTCGATTGAGCGAATGCCACAACGGCGCAATTTTTCTTGCATCCACAGTGGCGTTTCAGCTTGAACGTTTACGTTCTTAACAATACGACCAAGGTAACGAGGACACGCCGCGGACGCTTTAACGTCGATTGATACTGTGTCGTCGATTGCTGGCGCAACTGGGTTAACTGCTGGCTCAGTCACGTCTGCACGGTTTAGTACGCCTACTTCACGAGCAAGACCACGGATGCTGAAACAGTCAGCGCGGTTTGCTGTTAGGTCTACGTCTACCGTTACATCGTTTAGGCCCAGGAATTCGCGGAAATCGGTGCCGATGACTGCGTCTTCAGCCAATTCCATGATGCCGTCAGACTCTACGTCGATACCAAGTTCAGTGAATGAACAAAGCATACCGTGAGAAGGTTGACCACGTAGTTTTGCTTTCTTGATTTTGAAATCACCCGGAAGAACCGCGCCTACCGTTGCAACTGCAACTTTAAGGCCTTGGCGACAGTTTGGCGCGCCACAGACGATGTCTAGTAGTTCTTCTTCACCTACGTCTACTTTTGTTACACGTAGTTTGTCTGCGTCAGGGTGCTGACCACATTCAACAACGTGACCAACTTTAACGCCAGTGAATGAACCCGCTACAGGTAGAACGTCGTCTACCTCTAGACCCGCCATTGTAATTTGGTGAGTAAGCTCGTCAGTCGATACCGCAGGGTTTACCCACTCACGAAGCCATGATTCGCTGAATTTCATAGTGATAAATCCCCTGGATTACTTGAACTGTTTTAGGAAACGAAGATCGTTCTCGAAGAACGCACGTAGGTCGTTTACGCCGTAACGAAGCATAGTCAGACGCTCAACACCCATACCGAATGCGAAACCAGAGTACTTCTCAGGGTCGATGCCTACTGCGCGCAGAACGTTCGGGTGAACCATGCCACAGCCTAAAACTTCAAGCCATTTGCCGTTTTTACCTTTCACGTCAACTTCTGCTGAAGGCTCTGTAAACGGGAAGTATGAAGGACGGAAACGAACCTCAACTTCTTCTTCAAAGAAGTTACATAGGAAGTCGTGCAGAATGCCTTTCAGCTGTGCAAAGTTAACGTTCTCATCAACCAGCATACCTTCCACTTGGTGGAACATTGGCGTGTGCGTTTGGTCGTAGTCGTTACGGTATACACGGCCCGGAGCGATGAAGCGGAACGGAGGTTTGCCGTTTTCCATCGTACGGATCTGTACACCAGATGTGTGAGTACGCAACATCAAATCTGGGTTAAAGAAGAAGGTGTCGTGGTCAGTACGAGCTGGGTGATCTTCTGCAATGTTCAGCGCATCAAAGTTGTGGAATGCGTCTTCAATTTCAGGACCAGACTCAGTATTAAAGCCTAACTCACCAAAGAACTGTTCAATACGCTCAACTGTACGAGTTACAGGGTGTAGACCACCGTTCTCGATACGACGACCTGGTAGAGTTACATCGATAGTTTCTGCTGCTAGCTTCGCTTCTAGCTCTGCGCGTTGTAGTGCGTCTTTACGAGCAGCGATAGCTTGCTGAACAACGCCTTTCGCTTTGTTGATCTCTTGACCAGCTTCACGGCGCTCTTCTGGTGGTAGTTTACCTAGGCTTTGAAGCTGAGCCGTTAGCTCACCTTTTTTACCTAGATACTGAACACGCACTTCATCAAGTGCGACTAGCGAATCTGCAGCTTCAATTGCTGTGCTCGCGTTAGCAATGATCTCTTCTAGATGTTGCATCGTTTCCTCATCTACCTATGCCCACCTGCAAAGTAATAGGCATAAGTGGTAGTGTCCATTCTGGGTATCGCGTAGCAAAGCCGCCAATACCCGACAGGGATTTTTGGTCTATAAATAGCTGTACATAGTAACGAATGACAGGTGCAAATCCAAACTGAAATGCTTTTATTTAACGCCTTTGGTTGAAATTTCGTCCCAACGCTTGATAAAAGAGGATTTAACACCCACCTAAATAAGACGGACTCAGCAATCAAGGTGCAATCAATGGAAATCAAAATCACCCCTATTACCCCATCTCAAGATGATGCAATTTGCAAGATCATCCAATCTGTCGGGGCAGAATTTGGCGCGATTGGTGAAGGGTTTGGCCCCTCTGATGCCGAAGTCGAGGCCATGAGTAAACACTACACATTGAGTGAGAAAAGTTGTTATTTTGTCGCAAGCGTTGATGGCAAGGTAATGGGTGGTTGCGGGATTGCACCGTTCAATCAATCCGAGCAGCTTTGTGAGCTCAAAAAGCTCTTTCTGCTACCAGAAAGTCGCGGCTTAGGGTTAGGCAAAAAACTGAGTGAGCACTGTTTGGCATTCGCAAAACAGCAAGGCTTTGAGCAATGCTATTTGGATACTCTCACGAGCATGACATCAGCCATTAAGCTCTATGAGCATCTCGGCTTTGAACATTTAGACAAACCGATGGATGGCACCGAACATAATGGCTGTGATGTGTGGATGCTTAAATCTCTATAGTGGCAACGCGGTTGCGTCCTTGAGATTTAGCCGCGTACACCGCATTGTCTGCTTGCTTGATCAAATCATTATAATCCGCCATGTCAGAACTCTTCTCTGCAACACCAACACTGATGCTGCCGTGCCATACACCGGCCCCAGTCTGAATCAGCATTTCAGACACGGTTTGGCGGGTGATTTCGGCGATATACACGCCGCCTTGCAAATCGGTGTTCGGACAGATGACAAAAAATTCATCGCCACCGAGACGACACACCAAATCATCACTACGGAAGCTGTCGCTTAAGGTTTGCGAAAGCTCGACCAATAATCGGTCGCCCGCGTCGTGCCCCGCGCTGTCGTTCACTTGTTTAAAGTTATCTGCATCAATCATAATGCAAACTAACGGCTCAGCGTTTTGCTCCGCTTCATGCCAATAGGCTTTCAGTTTGCGTATCGCGCAGCGACGGTTAGGCAATTGGGTTAAAGAATCGGTAAGCGATAACTCTTCAAGCTTTTTGTTCGCGTTTGAAAGTTGGCGGGTACGCTCGGTGACTTTATCTTCGAGGTTTTGGTTCAGTTCCAGCAGGGCTTTGTTGCGGTCAGACACCTGTTCAAACAAACCTTTCAGCGCTTTAAGTAGCGGTTTGGTTGAGCTGTCTTGTTTTTTCTCTTCTTGTTCATAAGCGACTTTTGGATCGACGCCCGCTTCAATCTGCTTGATTTGGCGAGACATATTTTGATCAATACCCAAAATATGGTAGGCAAGCCAATGGATCAAAAAATTAAGAAGTTGCTCTGACGCTTGTTTGTTTTCTTCGCTGATGAACGCCTGCATGCTGACAATGTCAGACATAAATGCGCGGTGAATGTTGATATGCTCTTCGAGATGTTGATGGTAGATCCCTGCTTCACGCATCAACTGCTCTTCTTCTTTGAAATGAAATTCGGAGTAGCGCGATAGCTCAAACAGCGCGATGCGAATATCTTGCAAAGAGATATTGTTATCCGCGATGAGCTCTCCATAGCGGTTGATAATCTCAACCAAATATTGGTGCTGATCATCAACGTCCCCGATCCCCGTTTCGTAGCAATTGTCCCATTGAAATGAATTCATCCGTTTCAGCCTTTGTTGTCCACACCAAGAGTACGTCATCTAACAAAGCGTGACGCTTTTTATCCTTATTAAGCGAGTGGATTTTTACATAGCTTGTGAGAGATGCTAAGGCTGGAAAGACAAAAAGCGGAGCTAGATCAGCTCCGCTTATTGATATAGATATTAACTGCACATTTCGTAGCCGAATTGGAGTAATGCTACTAGGGCGTGTTGACCTAGAAATAATATTCCAAAGAGACTTCGATGAAGTCGTCTTTACGGCCAAAGTAGAGCAAATCATCCGGTGTGTCATTTTCAAACAACCAGCCGTCGATTCGCCAACTCAGATGATTGGTTAGGCGACTAGAGGCTTCGAGCTTTGCGTTGTAAACATCGCTATTATCCAAGTCTTGAGTAACTCCGAACAAGATCTCTGTGCTGTCTGCATCATTGAGTGCTAACCGCGTGCCGAGGAACATGTCATTTTGACCGATAGTCTGCGAGTTATTGCCGCGGCTATCGTAAAGATATTCGGCGATCAGGCCAACATCCCACACGCTACCCAATGCTCCGACAACCGTGTACTCAAACCCAGTCACCACACCAGTATGATGGTGTAGGCTGTCGCGATAAATACTTTCCAGCTTCCACAGCCAGTCTCCAACAATCCCTTGGACATCCAACCCAAACTGTTTAGCTTGAACGTAGTACGGCTTTAGTTCACCAGAATCAAAACGATAATAAGGATCGCGGTCAGTCCCTTGAAAGTAACTGACACCGACATCCCAATCACCGATCATCTTGGAATAGCGCGCCGCAAAATCCAAATGATTCTGCTCTCGCGATGACTCGTAGAGCCCATCCTCTGAGACTGCAATGGTTGGTCTCAAGCGGCCATCACTCCCAGCAAACGTACGTTCACGAAAGTACGGCAACATCATCGCATCCAGCGTGCCCCACTCTTTTATTGAAGTGAAATGAAGCATTGGTTGTCCCAGCTTATCTTCACCATCAACCGCTTCAATCGCATCTGTTTGGTTAACCACATCGACTAAGTGTGCCGATTCGGTGACGCCCCAAAACACTTTGCCGATACCAGCCCGCAACTCGTAGTCATCCCAGTAGGTTAAGTACAACGCTTCGCGAATATCACCATGACTACGTTCGTCATCCAAGCTATCGAGACGATAGAATGGCGTGAAGGTAAACTGCGATTGTTCGCCGATTTCCCAAAATAGTTCGGGTTGCAGAACCAGCGAACTCTGACCTTTATCCTGACCTTGTAAGCCATCAGAGAAAAACTGTCGGTGTTCTAGGTTTAACTGCCCAGACAGCTCAACACCGTGGCATTGCAGCGTCACCAAAGTCAGTGCAGCGCTACCTGTTAGCCGGGCAATAACACTCATTGCTTGTTTCATGGGACTCCTTATTTCACGCGCTTGAGGATATTTTTCTGGAAGTCTTTGTCACCCAGACCCGTTTGGAAGCTGAGTTCACTGGTGGTAAGAAGCGTACTTTTTCCTGACTGATGATTGACCATACTCATCGTATGCGCTCGCCAGTATTTATCTAAATACTGTTTGTAATCGGAGAAAGTCAGCGTTTTTAGTAACGCGGCTTTGCGGTCGTAAAACTCAATTTTCAACGGTCGATAGTGCTGTTGGTCAAGCCACACTAACTGCTTGGTGTAGCCTGAGTTTTTGTCCGTCGGCACTTGCTCAACCAAGTAAGTCGCAAAGCCATCCAACTCTTCATCACCGATATAGTTGAAGCGGTACTTTTCCAACTCAAACGAGCTTAAATCTTCATAAGCGAACTCACTGCCCATAAACGGACCCGATTTATTGCGGGAAGAGATGCGTTTTACGCGTTTTAGCGCTGGTAAATAGAGCCATTGATCATCTGCTTGAGTGACGTGAGAATGGTTTAGAAAAGCCGTTCCTTTCACGTCTCTTGGCTCGTCAAAGATCGTCAGACCTTTATCACCGTCACCGTCCACTTCCAGCGAGTTCAAACGCATTTCGCGCGTGCTGCTCTCTCCTTGTGCGTTTTTGAGGATCATCTGCATGGTTGCCATTGAGTCTCCCCAACCTTCATCACGGGCTTTACGCTCCGTGGCGATCTCTAAGCCGCGTTCCGGTGTAGCGAATGTTTGCGCAGAGCAAAGAACCAACGCCGATACAGAGATTGCTTTAATCATTGATAGTGTTTTCATTATTCATCCCTTAGTTTTGAATCTGTGGAGTCACATTGTTAGCAGGTGTCGCTTCACTCTTTTCCGACTCGGCGTAACTCGCGGTATCGAATCGCATCAGCAGGGCTGGCAAGAAGACAAAGTCGACCACTAACGCCAAGAAGATCACCATCGCGCTGAGCTGTCCCATATCTGCATTCAGTCTGAAACTCGACATCGCTAGGACTAAGAAACCAGACACCAATACCACTGTGGTGATCCATAACGCGCGACCTACGGTGTGGAAGGCATAGCGCACCGCTTCTTCCGCCGATTGACCCATTTTGCGTGCGCGTTGGTATTTCGACAGGAAGTGCACCGCATCATCGACAACGATACCCAAGGTCAACGTCACCACCACCGATAAGCCAAGGTTAATTTCACCTGAAAACAGTGCCCAAACACCAAAGCCGATAACCGCTGGCGCAATGTTAGGGACGATGCTGATCATACCCAGTCGGAATGAACGCAACGCAAATACCATCAAAGCGGAGATTAAGATCAATGTGATTGGCAAGGTTGAAAGCATGCTCGCCATGTTGGTTTCACCAATGTGGGCAAACATCAGTGATGGACTCGAAGCGACGACCTCATATTGCGGCGCAGTTGACGCAAACCAGTTGTAGATTCTGTTTTCTAAATCCACCAGCTCAACACTGCCGAGATTATCGGTAGTCAGGACCATCTTGATTGAAGATTTGTCGACATTGACCTGGTTATTCAAATCCAAGCCGTATGGCAGAGACATCTCGTACAGCAACAAATATTGCGCGGCGAGTTCACGCTCTAAAGGCAGGCGGTAATAGCTTTCATCATCAGCGTGCATGTTTTTGTTCAAACGCTTGTAGACATCTGACAAAGACGCCACGTGGTCGGTTTCCGGTTGGTTACGCAGCCAATCGGTAAAATCGCTGATGGTTTTCAAAAACTCAGGGTCGGCGATACCTTGTGACTCATTGGTTTTCACCGCAATGCTGATGTTCGTCATACCGCTAATATGATCTTCCATGAAGTCGGCGGCTTGGCGGAACTCACTACTGGTATCAAAGTACTTCACCGATTCGTCATTGACTCTATTCAATGGAATCAAAGCAGCGGTTGCAGCGATCACTAATACCGAACTTGGTAGCAGCCATTGGCGATACTTAACCACCAAATCGCCCAGTTTATCCATCACATCAGACGGCGCTTGCTCACCTTCTGGCTGCGGCTTGATGCGAATCGGTAGCAGCTTGAGCATCGCAGGCAACATAGAGACGGAAAGGAAGCAGGCGATCATAACGCCGAGTGCCGCCAAATTACCGAAGTCACGCAAGATTGGTGAATCAGACATATTCATCATCAGGAAGCCGATCGCGGTAGTGACCGAAGTGATCATGATCGGGACAAAGTTAATGACGATACTCTGATCGATCGCGTATTGCTTGCTATGCCCTTTTTTCATGTACTGACGCATGGTCGAGATCACGTGGACACAGTCGGCCACAGCAAGCGTCATCACTAGCGTGGGAATGTTGACGGTTGAGGTACTAAGAAATATACCGACCCAGCCTGAGATACCAAACGTTGCGAGCACCGACATAATAATCACCGCAAGCGTCGCTACGACACTCAACAATGAACGCAACATAGCGGTGAGGAAGACTAATATCACCAGCAACATGGTCGGGATCAGCGTCATACTGTCTTCCTGCGCCGAGTCCATAAACGCGTAGTTGAGCGCGACAATACCCGCTTTATGAAACTCTACATTCGGATACAGTTGCTGGTACTTAGCAATCAGTTGGTCTGAGCTGTGGCTGATCTCCAGTATTTCCGCCGTCTCATCCAACTGCGGCAGTTGCAGCGTAATGTTGACCACTGCAACATCACCGTTACGTGACACCAACGAGTCTTTCACCACTGGTTCTGATAGGGCAATTTGCTTAATTTTCTCAATCCGCTCTGACGTAAGTGGATAATCTTCCAGTAACAAGTCTTCAACGATCAGATCATCTTGATACGCTTCGGTATGCTGGTAGTTAGCCAACGAATCAACGCGGTTAGAAAAAGGAATTTGCCACGCGTCTTGGGTAATTTGCTGCAGCAAAGTAAGCGTTTCAGGTTCGAAGACCGTGCCGCTTTCTGGTGCGATTACGATCGCGAGGTTGTCAGACTTGGCAAACGTCGTTTGTATCTCGTCAAAGGCTCGCAACTGAACATTGTCATCCTCAAAAAAGATACTGTAGTCACCTCTGAAGTAGAGGTTTTTTGCGCCTATCGAAGCCGCGATAAGTATGAGCATCGTTGCCAATAACACCCACCAACTAAATCGCGTCGGCAACGTTAGCCAATGAGTTGCCGCGTCTGGGGTTGAGTTATTCGTCGTCATCACATTCTCCATTTAATGACGTTTCGTCAAAATAAGTGATATAAAAACCAGCAAATGCTGGTCATCAAGCAAAATTTCGGACACAAATATCCGTACAGATTGCTTTTATCAAAAATTGACGATTCGTCACCAAAGGAGATTTAAAAAGCCCACTCTGGGCTTTTTAAACTGCGATGCTATCTGCCGACCGACTCGAGATACTCCAATTCTTCGTGGAATAGCTCTTGTTCTACACGGCGCCAAGTCTTACGGTAATCCCACTCAGATGAGAGCGGTTTCCAGTTCAGACCATCAAGCAACATATTCGCATTGTTCAGTAATGAATAAGGGTCATGTATACGGTTAATACAACGGCTATTTGACGCATTTTGCGCGAGCGCATTCGAACCAAATGCGAGAGACCAGTTCGCAAACACAATCGCATCAGAGCTGATACCGGGTGAGAATTTCAAATCCCCTGCTTGCACAGCATTGGTAACCAACAAATCCGCTTCGTCTATGATCTGCTCTTCGAGCTTATTGAGTTCATTCACACGTTCAGGTGACGCCTTTTCTAATACCCAAGGGCTCTTAGCCATGATTGGGCAAGTAGACAACACTGGCTCCATCCGCGCATAAACACTAAAGCTAACGTGCATTGCGATGATTCGTTCTCGTGTCGAACCTTCAAATGCCGCCGCTCTAGCAAACAGTGCACTTTCCCTTTTTAACGAGTGAATGCACAACGCGAGGATAGCGTCCTCTTTGCTCGAAAAATGATTGTAGATAGTCCCTTTCGAATAGGCACTCGCAGCGGTCAACTTATCCATTGTTAAGTTGCTCCACCCTTGCTCTCTTACGATAGACTTCGCCAACAGCGTCAGTTCAACTTCTCGATCCGCTATCGCTTGCTGCTTTTTGGTTAAACCCACACCACAGCCGCCACTATCTTTCTTGTCATTTTTACTACAGCTAAAGCCAAACATGATTAATCCGTCTCTTTGAAGCTCCTTACACGTACCGATTGTAACACGAATATCAGAGGCGCTATAAATTCACTTTATGACGACTCGTCATTTTTGACACTTCGTCATAATAGTTCATTTATCGATCATTACAAGAGGTTTATGAAAATAATTTATTAGCCTAACTTATCGTTCTCAATGCTAAGATATTTACAAGAGCAATTTCAGCTAGGGAAATGCAATGTCGTTTAAACATCGAGTACTGTGTGCTGCACTATTGCTGCCAATGCAAAGTTTGGCAGCCAACTGGTCGGCAGAAGAAGTGGTATCAGGATTGAATGTGCCTTGGGGACTAAGTGCTGTTGACGCTGACAACGTCATGCTTACTGAGCGAAACGGACAAGTCAGTGTGTTAAACCTCAAGACAAATACCATCAAGTCACTACTCCAAGTAGAACGTGTAGCGGCCTATGGACAAGGTGGCTTATTGGATGTCGCCCGCTCTCCTTTTTCGCACAACCAATTCTATTTCACTTACTCCCAACGAGTTGACGATGCTATCGAAACCACGTTGGCTGTAGCAACTTATGACGGTAAAACGCTGAACGATTGGCAAGACTTGTTGGTTACCTATTCGGGCTCAGATACGGGTCGCCACTTCGGCAGTCGTATCGCCTTTGATGAAAAGTTCGTGTACTTCTCGGTTGGCGATCGGGGGGAAAGAAAAAATGGTCAGGACAGAGCAACACATGCCGGCTCGATCTTGCGACTCAACCCTGATGGCTCCGTACCTGATGACAACCCTTTTGTCGGTAACGCTAAGATCGAACCACAAATATGGAGTTACGGCCATCGTAACCCACAAGGTCTGTATTTTGATCCACAAACAAACTCACTTTGGGCTATCGAACATGGTCCACGCGGCGGTGATGAAATCAATTTGATCACTAGAGGAGCCAATTATGGCTGGCCCGTAACATCACACGGCAAAGAGTATTGGGGACCCATTTCGGTCGGTGAGGCGCAAGAAAAAGAAGGAATCGTCTCACCACGCAAAGTTTATATTCCTTCAATCGCGCCAGGTTCTTTGGTGCTGTATCGGGGGGAGCGTTACCCTTCCCTAGACGGGAAATTACTCGCTGGTGCGTTAAAGCTCACTCACATCAACATACTCAACTTAGATCAGTACAACAATGTAGTGAAAGAAGAGCGTATTCTCGAATCACTTGGCGAACGGATCAGAGATATCGAGGCACTCCCCAACGGAGAGATTATCTTTAGCACCGACAGTGGAAAGGTCTATCGCTTAGTTGAACAGTAAGATAGTCAAACGTGAAAGTCGCACAGTTAGCCATTCAGCGCATAGTAAAAATTGGCGAACGGTAGATACAAAAAATCCCAGCATTTCTGCTGGGATTTCTTATTTGGAGCGACACACGAGGTTCGAACTCGTGACCTCAACCTTGGCAAGGTTGCGCTCTACCAACTGAGCTAGTGTCGCATATGTCGGTTAGATGGTGCCCCGGGCCGGACTTGAACCGGCACAGCGCGAACGCCGAGGGATTTTAAATCCCTTGTGTCTACCAATTCCACCACCAGGGCACACAAATCTAAATTTGTGAGGCCTTTACTGAAGTAAGTAAAACACCATCTAAGATATCGAATAAAATCGCTATCCAAAAATTTGGAGCGACACACGAGGTTCGAACTCGTGACCTCAACCTTGGCAAGGTTGCGCTCTACCAACTGAGCTAGTGTCGCAAATGGAGGCGCGTCCCGGAGTCGAACCGAGGTCCACGGATTTGCAATCCGCTGCATAGCCACTCTGCCAACGCGCCTTTGTAACTCCAAGCTTAAGCGATTCGTTATCGGCTTCCTCTTGGGTACGGAAAGCATTCTACGGATTCGGACTTATGAGTCAACACTATTTTTCAATTTTTAAATCGTTTGTCTAATTAACATCCAAAAAGCTCTAATTTGCTCAATTTAGTAGCAAAAACGCCCGTATTTTAAAGAGATAAGTACCGATACCTTTACAGGTATCAGTCACGTAAATTCTAAAAAAGATCCATTTTTCATACTTTTAGCACTCGCTCTCTAGTTCGAATCACGCTAGTACTACCGTTTAACGATTTGGCGTATTTCTACGACGTAAAGTTAAGTCCCATTACTTTCTCATCATTTTAACCAATAACGAAAATAGTGAATCCCTGCCAAGAAGTCTCAACAAAACCATATATTATCCCAATTGAGATCTAATTCTCGACATTTAAATTCAAGTGGTGAATGAAATGAAGAAAATAATGATACAGAGTATTACCTTGATAACTTGCTTGCTACTCAGTAACTTTAGTATTGCAGGTAACGGGCGGCCTAACGTCGTTATATTGGCAACAGGCGGGACCATTGCCGGAACCAGCCAATCTACCACTGCCGCGAGTTACACCGCTGGCAAGGTTAACGTAGAAGCACTCATCACAGCCGTTCCCCAAATCAAAAACATCGTAAATATTAGTGGTGAACAGATCGTCAATATTGGTTCCCAAGATATGAGTGACTCTGTTTGGCTCAAACTTGCTAAACGTGTCAATCAACTACTTGAAGACGATGAGGTTGATGGCGTTGTTATTACTCACGGGACAGACACGATGGAAGAAAGTGCTTACTTTCTAGATTTGGTCACCAATAGTAATAAGCCAGTTGTATTTGTTGGTGCGATGCGCCCTTCAAACTCTCTAGGGGCAGACGGCCCCCGCAATCTTTACAACGCGGTATTAACCGCAATAGATGACGACTCTGTAGGGCGTGGGGTTCTGGTGGCAATGAATGATCAGGTATTTGATGCGCATAATGTTACTAAAACCAGTACAACAAACGTCGAAGCTTTCCAGTCCCCAAATTCCGGACCAATTGGTCAGGTCTACAATGGAGATGTCACTTACTCTGCGCAAACAGACCGTATCGAAAAAGATCTGTTCTTTGATATTTCGAATATCAAGAAGCTGCCAAAAGTCGGAATTATCTACAACTATGCGAATGCATCTGATTTGCCAGTGAAAGCGTTAGTTAGCGCCAAATATGATGGTATTGTCAGTGCTGGGGTCGGCAACGGAAACCTATATCACACCGTCTTCAATGAACTTGTAAAAGCCAGACAACAAGGTATTGCAGTCGTAAGAAGTTCACGAGTCGTTTCTGGTTCAACGACTCTGGATGCGGAAATTGACGATGAGAAATTTGGCTTTGTTGCGTCAGGTACACTAAATCCACAAAAAGCGCGAATATTGTTGATGTTGTCGCTAACGCAAACCGAAGATTATAGAGAAATCCAGCAACACTTCCGTTACTAGCTAGGCGAGTTACACACTAATAACAAAATGGGTTACTTACGTAACCCATTTTATTCAAAATCAGTGATGTTTTTCGTCTAGCAAATCGTCTTTAGCGGCCATCAAGTATTGCGCCATAGACCAATAAGTGAGGATTGTTGCGATATAAAGTGCAGCGTACCCGAGCCAAATCATCCAATCATCATAGCGCCAAATGAGCACCCAAAGTGCAAACATCTGCGTTAATGTTTTCACTTTGCCAACCCATGATACCGCGACACTGGCACGTTTGCCGATTTCCGCCATCCATTCACGCAGCGCAGAAATAATTATCTCACGCGCAATCATGGTCACAGCCGGAATCGTAATCCAGATAGAATGGTAATGTTCGGTGATCAGAATAAGAGCCGTAGCGACCAACACTTTATCTGCTACTGGGTCGATAAAGGCGCCGAAACGAGAGGTTTGCCCTAACTTACGGGCTAGCATACCGTCCAGCCAATCCGTGAAACCCGCTACCCAAAAGACCATAGCTGCAGCAAAAGGCGCCCAACTAAAAGGAAGATAAAAAGCGACAACAAATACTGGGATCAGAAGAAGTCGCATCAAAGATAAAATGTTAGGGATGTTTAGACGCATATTTATTAGTGGCTCTTATCGTGTAGCGCTGTTTACTGCTTTAAAACAGGCCCTTATGGTGCGGGATTTTTACTATTGTTTCAATGCTTGATAAATGTTTTCTGCCAAAGAATGACTGATGCCCGGAACTTTGGCGATTTCTTCAACGGTCGCACGTTTCAATTCCTGCAGCCCGCCCATATACTTGAGTAACGCTTGTCGACGCTTAGGTCCAATGCCTTCAATCCCTTCAAGAGCACTGGTTCTACGGGTCTTACCGCGCTTCGCTCGGTGGCCTGCGATGGCGTGGTTGTGGCTTTCATCACGGATGTGTTGCATCAGGTGAAGCGCAGGTGCATCACTTGGTAAGTTAAACTCTTCACCCTCAGTGGTAATCAAAGTTTCCAAACCTGGTTTACGCGTGACACCCTTGGCGATACCGATCAATCGCGGTTTCTTCGGCCAATCACCCCAGTAATGGGAAATGATCTCGTGGGCTCGGTTAAGTTGCCCTTTACCACCATCGATAAACACGATGTCGGGAATCTTATCGATATCCAATTGTTTTGAATAACGTCGCTCTAACGCTTGCCCCATTGCGGCATAGTCATCACCGCCAGTGATTCCTGAAATGTTGTAACGTCGATATTCTTGCTTGAGCGGCCCTTCATGGTTGAACACCACACAAGACGCAATAGTACTCTCACCCATGGTGTGCGAGATATCAAAACACTCCATGCGCGAGATGTTGTCCATCCCCAACACTTCTCTCAGCTCTTTAAAGCGCTGAGAGATCGTCATTTTATGATTGATCTTAGTGGTTATCGCCGTTAACGCGTTGGTATTCGAGAGTTTCAAGTACCGGCCACGTGTTCCAGTCGGATTCACATGGAAGTGCACTTTTCGCCCAGCGATAGCCGTCAGAGCCTGTAGTAGCGGCTGCACATCGTCGATCAATCCATCGTTGAGAATAATCCGAGTAGGAATAGTTCGAGCTTCGTTGTGGCTCAAGTAATATTGACTGAGGAAACTATAGAATACTTCTTCCTGGGTGGTGTCATTTGGGATCTTAGGAAAGTGGCTTCGGCTGCCCAGCACTTTACCCTGACGAATCATCAAAATATGTATACACGCGATGCCGTTTTCTTGGGCAAAGCCCAGCACATCCATGTCATCCATCGAATCTTCAGAGACAAATTGCTGTTCTTGCACCCGGCGGATCGCTTGTATCTGATCGCGGAATCGCGCTGCATCTTCAAACTTTAACGCTCGACTCGCCTGCTCCATTTTATCCACCAGCGACGCCAATACCTGTTGATCTTTGCCTTGCAAGAATAGTCTCACCAAACCCACCAAATCGGCATACTCTTCGTCAGAAATAATACTGCTAACGCAAGGTGCAGCGCAGCGGCCAATCTGATACATCAAACAAGGACGAGTACGGTTGCTGTAAACCGTGTCTTCACACTGACGAACAGGAAAGATCTTTTGGATTAAATGCAGTGTTTCACGCACCGCACCAGAATCTGGATACGGGCCAAAATATTCACCCTTACGCTTCTTCGCGCCACGATGCATCGACAAACGAGGATGCTTGTGCCCGCTAATAAAAATGTAAGGGTAAGATTTGTCGTCACGCAGCAAAACGTTGTATTTAGGCAGATATTGCTTGATGTAGTTGTGCTCTAAGATCAGAGCTTCCGTTTCCGTGTGGGTCACGGTGACATCAATCTTAGCAATATTGCTGACGAGAGCGCGGGTCTTTTCGCTGTCTACTTTCTTACGAAAATAACTCGAAAGGCGCTTTTTTAGGTCTTTGGCTTTACCAACATAAATAACGACAGCCTCGGCGTTATACATTCGATAAACACCGGGCTGATTAGTTACTGTTTTTAGGAAGGAAACCGAGTCGAAAGAAGGGGTCACTACAAAGTCTCGGTATCTAACATTCCATGGCGAATTGCAAGGTGGGTTAACTCGACATCTCCACTGATGTCTAGCTTATTAAAAAGACGATAACGATAGCTGTTTACCGTTTTAGGGCTCAGGTTTAACTGCTCTGAAATGTCAGTAACTTTCTGGCCTTTGGTAATCATCATCATGATCTGCAATTCACGTTCAGACAGATCGGCAAAAGGGTTTTCCGATGCGGGAGAAAACTGACTTAACGCCATTTGCTGAGCGATCTCTGGCGAAATGTAACGTTGGCCACTATTAACCACTCGAATCGCATTGACCATTTCATCTGGTCCTGCGCCTTTTGTCAGGTATCCGGCTGCACCGGCCTGCATCACCTTGGTTGGAAACGGATTTTCCGTATGAACGGTTAACACGATGATTTTCACATCAGGATTGAATCGCAGGATCTTTTTAGTCGCTTCCAAGCCACCGATGCCAGGCATATTCATATCCATTAAAATGACATCAGCATGATTGCTACGACACCATTTTACTGCGTCTTCACCGCTTTCAGCTTCCCCTGCTACGTTCATTCCACGGACGTCTTCAATAATACGTCGTATCCCTGTGCGAACCAACTCGTGATCATCTACAAGGAAAACACTTATCAAACTTGTATCTCCACACTATATGTTCAGCTTTGTCATCACGCTCAAGCGCGAGTAACGGGATGGTTGCCCATTTTAACGCAATATTTAAAAATTGCTTCCTTTGAATATGTGCTCAAACGCAAAGTTTAGCAAGAACTTATTTGAAGTTCTGCGCCTACGTTCTTTAATTATATTTCAATCAGTATTTTAGGGGGATGAAGACTAAAAAGTCTCAAAAACGGCACTCGAATGTGCAACCAACCAAATATCGATTGAAATCCGGAGAGTTTTCATCTATTTGTAAAAAGGTGTGAATAAAATTAAATTCCACCGTGCGCTAACTCTCTGTTAGCAAAGAACTAAATTTAATAAGGAATTGTTATGAAAAAGCTACTAGCAGTGGCAGCTCTGGCTTCAACTTTACCACTTTCAAACGTTGCAATGGCTGACTCAGACATCGGTTGTGGTCTAGGTACTATGGTATTTGACGGTAAGTCTGGCAAAGTATTCAAAGTGCTAGGTGCTACTACTAACGGTACTTCTGGTAACCAAACTTTCGGTATCACTTTCGGTACTCTAGGTTGTGACGGTTCAGGCACTATCAACTCGGCTCAAAAACTAGCTCTATTTATCGATGGCAACATGGATAACCTAGCTCGCGATATCGCTAAAGGCGAAGGCGAGACTCTAGCAACTCTTTCTGAAGTTTGGGGCATCAACGAAGCAGACAAGTCTGCATTCAACGAGCTTGCTCAACAAAACTTTGCAGAAGTTTTCAAATCTGAAAACGTAACTTCTCAAGAAGTATTCACTAACCTGAATACTCTAGTTGCTGGCGACGACGCTCTAGCAGCTTACGCTATCTAAGCAAATTTGCTTAATGCTATGAAAGGTGCTCATTGAGCACCTTTTTCATGCCCTCATCCCGTCCTTAATAGCTAAGTCCTTTAATATTCAGGTAATTACCTATAGAGTGCTTAGCTATTCTCACGGATTGAACAGCAGTATTACATGAAGCTATCTCCCCTTTGTACATCTCTTCTCGCCAGCTTTGGCGTACTTGTCAGTGCATCAACGGTCGCACAATCGAACTTTGATACCGAACAACTCGCAAGCGATCCTTACTGGCTGAAGTTAGGTCACTACTTGCCAAATACATTTTCAGGCTATGAGAGCAGTGTCGACAAGGATGAGTTTTTCTTCTCTCCACAAGGTAAAACTTCACCACTTGCGGAGCTCAATGCGACTGTCGCCGCTCTGTATAACAGTGATTCTGAGGCCGCCAACGAAGCACGCTGCCAATACCCTGCGCGTTTTACCTGGTTAGAATCCAAAGCAGGTCGTCAAGCTCAGCTAGAGTGTGAAGAGATGCAAACATGGCGAGATGTGATCGATCCCGAAGGCATGACACTGGTGTTTCCGACCGCGTTTATGAATAACCCATCTTCGATGTTCGGCCATACCTTGTTGCGTGTGGATGCAAAAGATCAAACCAGACATAAAGAGCTGGTCGCATTTGCCATTAACTTCGCCGCAGAGCCAGAAACGCAAGACAACGCTGCGCTATACGCTTTCAAAGGCTTGGTCGGCAGCTATCCCGGGCGCTTCACCGTGATGCCGTATTACCGTAAGGTGCGCGAGTACAACGACATCGAATCTCGAGACATTTGGGAATACAAACTCAAGCTAAACGAAGAAGAAGTGAATCGTGTCTTGCTTCACTTGTGGGAAATGCAACGCGCTGAATTTGACTACTACTTCCTTGACGAAAACTGCTCTTATCAGTTGCTCGCACTACTTGAATTGGCACGCGATGACTTATCACTGATTGCCGACTTCCCTTTACAAGCGATTCCATCGGACACCGTTGAAACGCTCGCAAAGAATGGCTTACTTGAAGAGCCCAAGTATCGTGAAGCATTCGGTACTCGCCTTCTCCATCAAAGCGAAGAGATCGATCCACGTCTATTCGAAGCGGCCAAGCAAGCTAAGCTGGGGCAATTTCCTTCAGCTGACGAATACAGTGACACCGAGCGCGCAGCCATTTTGGAATTTGCGTACGAATGGCTGAACTTTGAGTTGTATGATGTTGGTCTTGAGCGAGATCCGACGGCAAAGCGTCTTACTGAACTGCTGTATCAACGCAGTCGTATTAAAGTGGACTCACCGTTCTCGCAAGTACCTAAACCAAGCATATCGCCGGAGCAAGGCCACGCGTCAGCAAGAATTGGTCTGAGTTACCAGTACAGTGATAACTACACCAACAAAGCGACCTTTGAATGGCGCCCGGCGTACCACGACTTACTCGACTCTCAAGATGGGTTTATTCCAGGAGCCAAAATCAGCTTTTTGGATACACAATTCAGTGTTGATGAAAATGGAACGAGTCGCGTCGATCGCTTCTACTTTATGGACTCTATGGCGTTGGCGCCATCGAACCGTATCTTTGACAGCTGGGCATGGAATGTACGCCTAGGTTTTGACCGCCGACCAGATGAAGACAAACTCGCCGGACGCACTTTTGCGCAAGGTGGATTCGGTAAAGCGTGGGGCGATTCGGACGGTTTGCATTTGTACGGTTTGTTCTCTGCAGAACTCAGCGGCGGACAACTCACTGACTACGACGCAGTACCAGGTGCGGGTATCGAAGCAGGTATGCTCTACCAATTAGGTGACAGCCACCGCATTGGTATTCAAGGACAATACCTCTCTTTGTTCAAAACAGACGCCGACCAAAATGCCAGTGCAACTGCGAGCTGGCAATGGTCATTTAACCGCAACTTAGCTGTGCGTAGTCAAGTGACCTACCAACACTGGCAAGAAGAAGACGTCAGCGCAAAAATTACTGGTTATATCTACTACTAGCTAACATTGTGCTAAGCTACTGAAGCGAAACATTACGTTGATGTTTCGCTTTTTTATTTTAGTAGTACTTCGATGACCATTAACCAAGGCTTTCTCCTTACTCGCCAAGCGCGAGACGTATCAGGCACCACCAATATTGACTTATGGCTCGCGACCGAGCAAGGTCCTGCACAACTGATCATTGAGGGTGAAAAGCCGGTATTCTTCGTTTTACAACAAGACACAGCTCTCATCGAAGAACAGATTGCCAATATGGCGATACCAGCCGAACTCAAGCCGTTGCCTCTACACAGCTTTGACTCCGAGCCGCTGGCCGCGTGTTATTGTGCAACGGTAAAAGACGCACAAGCGCTGAGTCAGGCGCTCAAACTTCAAGAGTTGCTGGTACTCGAAGACGACATTCGCTTAGCCGATCGATATTTGATGGAGCGCTTCATCAAAGGCAGCGTGGAATTTACTGGCACCGGCCAATCTCGAAATGGTTATCAGCGCATCACAAACGTAAAGTGTCGTCAGGGGGATTACACACCACAACTCAAAGTGGTGTCCCTCGATATTGAGTGCTCGGAAAAAGGCATTCTCTATTCGATCGGCCTCGACAGCCCGTTGGATAGCCGTGTCATTATGATTGGCGAACCTCAACCCGCAGAGACATCCATTGAGTGGGTGAAAGACGAGCGCGAGCTGCTACTCGCGATGGTCAACTGGTTTAAGCTGTTTGACCCAGATGTCATCATCGGTTGGAACGTGATTGATTTTGACTTCAGGTTGCTGCACAAACGAGCAGAATGGAACAAGCTGAAGCTTTATATCGGCCGCGGGAATCAAGCCAGCTACTTCCGTACTTCCAATACAACGCAACAGGGATTTATCTCGATTCCCGGACGTGTGGTAATGGACGGCATTGATACGCTCAAAACCGCGACTTATCACTTTCGTAGCTGGTCGCTAGAATCCGTATCACAAGAATTACTGGGCGAAGGTAAGCAGATCCACAACGTGCATGACCGCATGGACGAAATTAACCAGATGTTCAAAAACGACAAACCGTCTTTAGCGAAATACAATCTGCAAGATTGCGTACTGGTGAATAAGATCTTCGCCCACACTCACCTACTCGAGTTTGCCATTGAACGCTCAAGGTTAACCGGCGTTGAACTGGACCGTGTTGGAGGATCGGTCGCCGCGTTTACTAACTTGTATTTACCTCAGATTCATCGTGCTGGTTATGTCGCGCCAAACTTACATCCAGAAAACTGGATCGCAAGCCCTGGTGGTTATGTGATGGATTCGATCCCGAATCTCTACGACTCTGTATTGGTACTCGATTTTAAGAGTCTGTACCCTTCGATTATCCGTTCTTTCTTAATCGATCCAATGGGATTAATTGAAGGACTCAAGTTGGAAATTGGCAAAGCGGATAATCAAGCGGTACCTGGTTTTCGCGGCGGTCAGTTCGACCGACGTAAGCACTTTTTGCCTAAGATGATCGAAGATTTGTGGGCAGCGCGTGACGTAGCAAAGAAGAATAACGAGAAAGCGTTTTCTCAAGCAATCAAGATCATCATGAACTCGTTTTATGGCGTTTTGGGTTCTTCCGGTTGTCGTTTCTTTGATACGCGTTTAGCTTCAAGTATCACTATGCGCGGCCATGAAATCATGAAACAAACCAAACGCTTAATAGAAGATAAAGGCTATCAAGTGATCTACGGTGATACTGACTCTACGTTTGTCTCTTTGAATGGTCAATTCAGTCAACAAGAAGCAGATAAAGTCGGTAATCAGTTGGTCGAACATATCAACCAATGGTGGACGCAGCACCTTAAGCAAGAGTACAACTTAACTTCCATTCTTGAACTGGAATACGAAACGCATTATCGCAAATTCTTAATGCCGACTATTCGCGGGCAGGAAACGGGGTCCAAAAAACGCTACGCGGGCTTAATTGGCGAAGGTGAGCAAAAGCGCATCGTGTTTAAAGGATTAGAGAGTGCACGAACAGACTGGACGCCACTTGCCCAGCGCTTTCAGTCCAACCTCTATTCGATGGTTTTTCACGACCAAGACCCAAGTGAATACGTGCGTGACACCGTTGAGCGCACGCTCGCGGGTGAATTTGACGATGAACTGGTTTACCAAAAGCGCCTGCGTCGTAAATTGCACGAATACCAAAAGAACATCCCACCTCAAGTACGGGCGGCACGCATGGCTGATGAAATCAATGCTCAGCTTGGTAGACCGCTGCAATACCAGAGCAAAGGTCGAATTGAGTATCTGATTACCGTATCAGGGCCAGAACCGAAAGAGTACTTAAAGAGCACCATCGATTATCAACACTATATCGATAAACAGCTTAAGCCTGTCGCAGAAGCAATTTTGCCATTTATTGGCTTAGATTTTACTTCATTGAGCGAGCCTCAGCTCGGCCTGTTCTAAGTCTCGTTTAAGTACATATTCGACAAATTGATTCAACGATAGTGATTTGGAGTAGTACCATCCCTGAATCGCCACCGGATCATTTTCTTCAACGATAAAATTGAGCTGTTGATCGGTTTCTACACCTTCAACCACCACACCCATCTCAAGTTCTTTGGCAATCGACATGATACTTTTAAAGACTTTCTCGCCTTTCTCGTTTTCAAGTGATAGCACAAACGAGCGGTCCACTTTAATCACATCAACATCGAACTTGTTTAAATAACTCAGGGACGAGTAGCCCGTACCAAAATCATCAATATGGACTGGGATTCCCATCGAATGGAAATATTTGAACGCCTCTTTGATACGCTGCTCATCGACTAACAGAGTATCTTCAGTAATTTCAATGTGGATATAGTTTGCATAAGGACGGACTAGCTTTTCAATTTTTGCTAAGTACTCAGAGTCCATCAGAGTATCTGGTGAGACGTTAATACTGACGGGCACAAACACGCCCTGTTGCTGCATTTTGTCCAGATCCTTGATGACTTGTTTAAACACCCACAAGTCGACGTCTTTCATTAGTTTCGCCTTTTCTAACCAAGGCAAAAACGTACCGGGATATTTGACGGTACCATTTGAATCAATCGAGCGAATCAGCGCTTCACAACCGACCGTTTTACCGGTATTTGGACACACTTGCGGTTGATACTCTAAACAAAAGTCTCGTTGGCCGATGATCACCAGCTGTTTTTCCACCAGCAAGTTGTCTTTCTCTTTAATTTGCGCACGCGCGATCGGATCATCCGTTAACATCTCAGCCTCTTCTTGTCGCCGAGAATAGGTTGTGTCGAAAACTGACAAGTGGATATCGCCCTTTGACATGCTGGCATTCAATGCTCTTACCGTAGGTATATACAACAATGTTCCCACGCCGATATTGAGCAATTGCAACAACACCGCTGACATCGCTCCGTCTGTCGCCATCCAAGCGTTAAGCAAAATTGGGCTGTTAAATGGTACCGACACCGAGGGTGAAGGCACCAATCCGAGTGACACCGCTGACATACTCGTTAGCACGTTAACAATCGGTACGATTAAAAACGGCCAGAAAAGACGCGGATTTAAAATGATCGGTAAGCCGAACAGCAAGATTTCATTAATGTTCAGCAAGCCAATTGGAATGCTCGCCAAAGCAAGCAACCTAAGGCTACGTTGGTCTGAAAACCATAACAACGCCATCACCAGAGAAAAAGTCGCACCGCTGCCGCCGATAAACACAAACGAACCCATAAAGGACAGATTCATGTCATAAACCACCTGCCCGCCTGCGAGAATCGTCGCTTGATTGAGATTGCTTGCCTCTTGCAACAGGTCAACCATCGGCAGCAAAGCATAGTAACCGTGGACACCAAAAAACCAGATAACCGAATTTAACGCAGCGAACACAACACCAAACATGGTCGGCTGATTGGCGTAGTCCACTGATATGTAATCAAGAACGTTAATACTGCTGCTCATTCCAACGATGGCATAGTTAACCGATAGCACCGCAACAAAGGTGAGAATAGACGGGATAACAAAGTTGAGAGATTCTTTAACGATTCTCCCAGCACTGTCGGTTGATGTAAGTTTTAGCGCGTCGATTTGCAGCAATTTAGCTAACACTGGTACCGCATAAATTGGGGTGGTAATCGCAATCACGATTTGGAACGTCTTCAGCATTACCGCAGAGGGTAAAATCTGAGTCACAGTGAGAAGAAACACCACCATTAACAACATTACAGGTGGCCTTGGCAGACGCCATTGCATCGCTAAAACGTAGGAGATGGCGGCTGTCATCAAGTAAGGAAAGAAGTCAGCTATCGCACCATGAAGTGAATAGAGTTGTTCAATCCAAGCCGCTCTGTTTCCTGTCGCAAACTCACCGATACTGGCAAAAAACAGGGCAAAAGAAGAAAGCATCAAACAAGGGATTAGCCAGATCATGCCATCCCTAATCGCTTGAAGTGAAGCAAACACGCAGCGTTTAAATCTTAATTTAATAGACTCATATAAATCTGGGTGTTTATTAGGCTCAATATCCATACTAGCCCCCTCATGGGTTCTCTTATAAAGCTAGCACAACTGATAATTAAGTGAGTAAAAAAACAACTAGATTTCGGTAACTTAGCCTATTTTGAATTCTGTCTTTTTGTACTGGGTTACCAACCAGTCTCCATACCCATCGAGGATACCAATAACTGAACGCTTGGCGATAAGGCGACCAGACAACAAGATACCTAAACGTTCTATCTCGATTTTCTTCTCTGGGTAGTAACGCAAAAACTGCTGACCACATTCAATCGGATCGTCAAACCATTGCTTGTCTCGGTACATAACGAGAGAGTAGCTAGCTCTGAGCAACTTCTTTGCGATGATTTTCTGCGCTTTAATTTGCTCCGTGTCCTTATCCGCTTTCACAATTCGATAGCGATAGACCGCTATCCAATCTTCAACGTCCATATTCCAGTGTTTGGCAATTTCCCAACTCGGCTCGTAATCCCCAAAGCACTGTGACAAGTCTTCGCCAAAAACACACACCGCACAATGACGAAGCTGGAATCCCCATGAAAAAATACTCTCCAAGCTCGCGATTTCACTCACCAAAGCGCATTTAAATGAAACTTCAGTGATAAACGGATAACTTTTTTGAAAACGCCACTTAATCGAGTTCAATAGCGCCGTGCGCGAGTCAGAAAACGATTGGTTCGTCACAACGATAACGTCTAAATTCGATTTCCCCGGCTGAGCAACTTTGCGCGCAACACTACCATAAAGATAGACGCTATGAAGATTTGCACCCAAACCTCCTTTTAAAAAACGCAAAAGATCATCGATGGCAGGTTGGTACTGCGACTGGAAAGGTTGCTTGGGATCGATAGTAGAAAGAGACATTTAGCCATGAATGCAGATATTACGAATCTGCTTATGTTCTCTCAGCACTGAGTACGAATCAAGATATTCCTTCTGATTACACCTAGGTATATAATGCCCTGATTTAATACCATACAAAGGAAGACGTTCATGCCTAAGGCAAGTGAGCTGAAAAAAGGTTTTGCCATTGAATCTAATGGTAAAACACTACTAATCAAAGATATCGAAGTAACGACTCCAGGCGGCCGTGGCGGCGCAAAAATCTACAAGCTACGCTGTACTGACCTATCGACAGGCGCTCGTGTTGACGAACGTTTCAAGTCTGACGACGTACTAGAAACCGTTGACATGTTCAAACGCGCTTCTTCATTCTCTTACGTAGACGGTGACGAGTACATCTTCATGGACAACGAAGATTACACTCAATACACGTTCAAGAAAGAAGAAATTGAAGACGATTTACTTTTCATCACTGAAGATATTCAAGGCTTGCACATCATCCTAGTAAACGGCACTGCTGTAGGCATCGAACTACCTGCTTCTGTTGAACTTGTAATCGAAGAGACGGATCCATCAATCAAAGGTGCGTCAGCGTCTGCTCGTACAAAACCTGCACGTTTTGCTACTGGCCTGACTGTTCAAGTACCTGAGTACATTGCAACGGGTGACCGTATCATCATCAATACTACTGAACGAAAATACATGAGCCGCGCTTAATTATGTCTGATTTGATTTCTTACGACGACACCATCGACACCGCTTACGACATCTTTCTAGAGATGGCACCGGACAATCTAGAAGCTGCAGACGTGATCATCTTTACTGCACAGTTTGAAGAACGCGGAGCTGCAGAGCTGGTTGAAACAGGCGATGACTGGAACGGTCACGTGGGGTTTGAAGTAGATAAGGAAATCTATGCAGAAGTTCGCGTTGGTTTAGTTAACGAAGAAGATGATGTGCTGGATGATGTCTTTGCTCGCCTACTGGTAAGCCGAGACCCAGAAAATAAATTCTGTCACATTCTTTGGAAGCGTGATTAACACAGTCCAGAAACACAAACACCCAAGCATGACTTGGGTGTTTTTTTGTAGTCTAAAGCTGAATCGTCAAGTAGACCTTCAGATTAAAGCTTAAAAGCAGCATTAATCGTTAACTTTAATGTTCTCTACACGTGCTTTCAGTTTTTGACCAGGACGGAAGGTAACTACACGTCGAGCACTGATAGGAATGTCTTCACCAGTTTTTGGGTTTCGACCAGGGCGTTCATTTTTATCACGGAGATCGAAATTACCAAAGCCAGACAGTTTTACCTGTTCGCCACTTTCTAGTGCTTTACGAATCTCTTCGAAAAACGCCTCAACCGTTTCCTTGGCATCCCGCTTGCTGAATCCGTGCTGCTCAAACAGGTTCTCAGCCAAATCGGCCTTTGTGAGCGCCATAAAACTTTCCTCAAAGCTGTGTTAAACCTTGCCACCAGACAGGTGACACCTGAACTTTCGCAGGCCAATCAACAACATATCAGCCGTACTTTGGAAAGTGTATGCCAACGTTATGATTTTCGCCAACTTTTTTATTTAATGTATAAGATTTATAGCGAAAACATGCGTAATTTCGCGTTGTTGCAACGCTATTTCATCACTAAACAACCAAGTTTTAGCTTTAAATTTCAGTAAATTAAGCCAAATTGACAAATTTATCGATATAAAAATCTAAACTTTGGACTGAATCGTCATTTATTGATCGCATTTGCCTTTAAATCAGTTGGTTAGGCTGATTAGTCGCTCAATTCAAGCTGTGAACACGCTCATAAGAACGTGGTTGAGTAAACATACTCCCCCGTCGTATTTGCTGCCTATGCGACAATATTAGTGAGCTTAATGGGATTTTTTATAAAATCATTTGCGTATTCAATCGATCAACCTAGTATTAGGAGAAAATAATAAACACAAATTTCGTCAAATGGCATGGATTGAGAAAAGCGCTTACATGGATGCGAATACCTCTCAAAGCGCGGTCGCCTTATTTACTGAAATTCATCATCAGTTTGGTACAGACAGTCACTCCTTTTTCAAACAAGTCCTTACGGATCGTTTGAAGGTTTTTCATGCCCGCTATCCAGACATGGCGAATGAAACGATCGCCTATCAAATTAACTCTCTTGCTTTCCAACACTCATTGCGCAGCCACCCTAGCCACTGGCCAACACTCTGGTCAAAGCTGGAACATTCTGCACTTAGCTTATTTAATAATTGGGCTGAAGCATGGTGTTACTTCCTACTATGGAAGCTGATGCGTAAGTACAATCAACTGAGCAGCGAAAGTATCGAAACGGAAACGGTTGACCAGTTTCAGCCTCTGCTGTCACTGGACGAGCAAATCTATCAGGACGAGCTGGTTGACGATGTGCAGTCATCTATGCAGCTTTATTATACTTTGCATTATTCCAAGCCAGTGACTCTGCCAGATGCGATCATGATGATCAATTTATCGACCTTTGTCCTACAACAGCGTTGGTATGAAGTGCTTAATCACCTTGAGCTTTCCGCTTGTGGCACGCATTTTCTTTTAACTGCCAAACCAAGTGGTAGCGACTACCCTATCCTTGTCTCCAGTGCGAGAGTAAATCCACACCATACTGCCTACGAGTGGCTTTACTTCTCGCCTTTTTTCCAGACGTCACAATGGAGCACGTCAACGTCGCAACAGCCTTTGCGAGTTTTGCAAGAAAGAAAGCTGTTAAACTCGACCAAGAACATAGACAATAGCAACGTGAAACACCTCGACACTTGGTTGTGGCAGAATATGTCTAATCAGCAAGCTTGTTGTGAGATTATTCGCCTTACCGTTAGCGGAACCACCGCTCAGAAGCTTTTCTATTTGTACCTATCGCAAAAGCGGTTGATGCAAAGACTCGTTGAACGCAGTTTACAATTAGCGTTCGTTGTTATCGAGCAACCATTGATGATTCAGTTTTATGCCAGTCTGCCTAATGACGCCTTTTGTCCTTTGGTTTACAACCATATTTCTGGTTCCGAAAACCCAACTCATAAAGGCCTGTGGGTGATTCCACGCCTTAACGAAGAACTGACCCGTTGTGATTTCAAACGTTACAAATCTCTCGCCTTTACTCAAATGAAACAGAGAAGCCAAAAACAGCAGGGAGTGAATCATGCTTAATTCACTACTTGAGCACCTGCTTTACCCTAAAGCTATCGTTCTTATCCTCACGGGAATACTCGTTTTCGTTTGGGCGGGGTATTTCTGTACCTCAATGAACCGCCAATACGGTTCCAAAAGTATCAAGTCTTACAGCTACTACATCAGTTACACGTTTGGCCTGTTCGTTTGGATTATGAGTAATGCGTATTTCCACACCGGATACTTGGTCGAGTTTGGTGAGCATTCAGCCAAGATTATGGCTTTAGTGGCAAACCTCTCTGCGCTGCTTGCATTTAGCTCGGCGTATTTCTTTACCGTCAAACTGAAAACTCATTACACACAAACCAAGCCGTTTTTCATTCAGAGTTTTATCTCCAATGCGACCATTCTGCTCTGCCTAACATGGAACTTGCTACCAGATTTAACCATTAAAGGCGTATCAATCGATGGGCCTAGCCAATTTGTGCTCGATTTTGGTGAATACACTAAACCGTTTTTCTTAGGCCTGACCGTGCTGGTTGTTTTATCGTTTATCAACTTGTTCTCGATTCGTGGGAGCGCCAGTCGAATCCGCCGCACACGAATCAACTACATGATTCTCGGTATGACGATTTTCATGTGCTCTACGGCGGTGATACAACTTGGCTTCACCTATGTGTTTAACGATTTCTCGCTTACTTGGTTGCCACCAGCGCTCTCAATCAGCGAAATGATCTTCATGGGCTACGCGATCCTGGCGTCGCGCTTTTATAGCCTGCGCCACATGTGTGCAGTCTCGCTAACCGTGACTCTCACTGCGACCGTTTACACAGGGCTTATCTTGCTATTAGATCGCTACTTTGTGGTCACCACGATGTCGATTTTAGCGACATCAATGTTTGTTGGTGTGACTTGGCCACTCTGCTTTAAAAGACTTAAAGTACTGGTCAACTATGTGTTGTATGGTAATGCGCTCTCTCCTACCGACAAAATCGCGCGATTGGAGAGCCAGTTTCAGTACTCACCCACTGCAGCAATGGACACTCTCGCCCAATACTTAGGCGTACCAAGCGATAAACTGAAACTGCTTGATGATTATCAAGGTGCGAGTAAATTCCGTAGCTACTTTGAAACTAACTCTACACCTCTCGTGCTTGATGAGCTGGAAGACAAACTTGAACAATCAACGACTGAAGAACTTTCAGAGTTGCACAGTAGCATGCACCAAACTCAATCTGCGCTGGTGTTGCCAATTTACGAGAGTAAAAACAAACTGTCTCACGTGTTGGTTTCAAGCCATAAACTGGCTGGCGTGACATTCTCTTATGAGGAGCTCAAAGCACTTGAGCGCGTACTGAAAAAAGTTCAGGTTCACATCAACTACGATCAGAAGCTGCGACAAGCACAAGCGCTGGCAAACTCCATCGCTCATGAGATGAGAAACCCGCTTGCACAAGTTCAACTTGAATTTGAATCATTGAGCGAGAACTTAGCCAATTCCGCACCGTACCATCAGCTCTCGCAGCATGTCGTCAAAGGCAAACACGCGATTACTCGTGGTCGTCAGTTAATCGACATCATTCTGCGTGAAGTCAACTCGTCTTCATTGGAGTTAGAGCCGGTTGAGCCTATTTCGATGAGAACCACTATTCAAAACGCGGTCACTTTATATGGCTTTGACAAAGAATCAGACGCGCAACGTGTGCATGTTCATTTAGAGCACGACTTTGTCGCCAACATCAATGAGACCTTGTTTAACTTCGTGATGTTTAACCTGCTGCGCAACGCGGTCTATTACTTTGATTCTTTCCCTGAAAGTACAGTTGAAATTCGTACCGAAGCCGACGAGTTCGAGAATAAGATCATTGTTCGTGATACGGGCCCGGGCATTCCCGAAGTGCTGCTTGCTCGCATTTTTGATGACTTCTTTAGTCATAATAAAAGTGGTGGTAGTGGCTTGGGCTTAGGTTACTGTAAACGCGTTATGAAGTCGTTTGGTGGTTCTATACGCTGTTTTTCTCAAGAAGGTCACTACACCGAATTTGTTCTCGCCTTCCCAATCAGCAATATCAGTTTAGCGAATGTTCAACGTGAACAAATAGAGACACCAGCATCGCCAGTACAACCTGTTGTCACTTCATCAAGCAAACAAGCACCTGTGAGCAAAAACCAGATGATTTTGGTAGTTGATGACAAAGAAGTGCAACGCGCCCTAGTTAAACTTTATCTCGAACAATTGGGCTACGGAGTAGTTCTTGCCAACAACGGTAAAGTGGCGATTGAGATTATTCAAAACAACCCGATTGACCTAATCTTTATGGACATTCAGATGCCAGTAATGGATGGTTTTGAAGCGGCGGAAATCATTAAGAAGTCGTTCCCTGCCATCCCGATTATTGCGCTTTCAGGCGAAGCCGCTGAAGAAGATCTGGCTAAAATCGGCGAGTTGATGGACGGGCGTTTGTCTAAACCAGCCACCAAAGATGCGCTTAATTCGACTCTAGAATCGGTCTTCTCAGCCGAAAGCGTCGTATAGTCAAATTCATTGCATCCACACCTTTCGAATCAACTCATAACTATTTGCATTTCAAGCAAGTTTACTACTGAGTTGTTTCAGATTGTCACTAAGCCCTTTGTCTTCCGGTTTGATTTGGTTAGACTGAGAGCAATTTGATTACTACAAGATATTTTTAATGAAACAACTGATCGACTTTATCCCGCTGATAATCTTCTTTGCCTTATATAAGATGCAAGACATTTACGTAGCAACAGGTGCGCTGATTGTCGCGACGGCCATTCAGGTTGTCGTGACCTACTTGATGTACAAAAAAGTAGAGAAAATGCAGTTAATCACCTTCCTAATGGTTGCCGTATTTGGTGGTATGACTATCTTCCTCCACGACGATAATTTCATTAAATGGAAAGTCACCATCGTCTACATGGTGTTTGCAATTGGTTTAGCGGTGAGCCATGCGATCGGCAAGTCAGCAATCAAAGGTATGCTAGGCAAAGAGATCACACTGCCAGACGCGGTATGGGCCAAAGTCACTTGGGCATGGGTTGCTTTCTTCTCGTTCTGTGCGGGTCTAAATATCTATGTCGCGTACGAACTGCCACTTGATGTATGGGTCAACTTTAAAGTCTTCGGCCTCCTGGCTGCGACATTTGGTTTTACTCTGCTAACTGGTATCTACATCTACAAGCACATGCCAAAAGACCTCAGCAAACCAGACTCTAGCGATTAACCCTATAACTTTGTTACAATCGTGATTATTTTCCCTCCTTGCGGAGGGCTTACAGCGACCGCTTTGGTCGCTGTTTCGTTTGTTACGGGTGTCAGAATATGAGTCAGCAAATCAGCGCGCCGAAAGGCCAACTATTACTTCGAACTTTAGCCATGCCAGCAGATACCAACGCCAATGGTGATATTTTTGGTGGTTGGATCATGTCTCAGTTGGACCTTGCAGGCGGCATCTTAGCCAAAGAAATCTCGTCAGGTCGTATCGTTACCGTCTCCGTTTCTAGTATCACTTTTAAAAAGCCGGTTCGTGTCGGAGACGTGGTTTGTTGCTATGGTGAATGCACCAAGATAGGTAGAACATCAATGTCGATCAACCTAGAAGTGTGGGTAAAGCCAGTTACGGAAGATGGTATTCAAGACCGCTACCAAGTTTGCGAAGCGACATTTAACTATGTTGCCATTGATACCGAAGGAAAGCCGCGCCCTATCCGCACGGTTTAACGATAAGATTCACACTTTGTCTTTGAATTGACTTCTATTATTAAAGTGTTGCGGTACAGTAAGAACTTATTTTTTCTCGAAAATACCAAATAAGGAAATTGAGTCATGTGGTATGTTATCTTTTCTCAAGATATTGAAAATTCACTTGAAAAACGCATGAGTGTCCGCCCTGCCCACTTAGAGCGCCTACAGAAACTGCAAGATGAAGGTCGTTTGCTAACCGCAGGTCCAATGCCAGCCATTGACTCAGATAATCCCGGAGAAGCAGGCTTTACCGGCTCTACCGTTATTGCCGAATTTGACTCACTAGAGCAAGCACAAGCGTGGGCAGATGCTGACCCGTATATTGAAGCTGGTGTTTATCAAAGCGTCATTGTTAAGCCATTCAAAAAAGTATTCTAATTATGAATAACTACTTAAAACTTAGTGCTCTAGTGCTAGCAGGTACGATCCTTGGTGGATGTTCCTCTTCAGCTGAAAAGCAGCGCCACTTAGAGTTACTCGCGGATAACCGAGCGGGCTTACTCGCTGCTGAGTTGCCGCTTGAAGCTGGGCCTCTTTCGATACTCAGAGCGACAGCGAAAAGCACCACTATTGAGCTTATGATGGTTTACAACCAAGATGCGCCTGGCGCGAAGCCAATTAGTGAAGTGTTAAAGCGTAGCATCCAAACTTACTGCACAAACAAAGACACCAAGAGTAACTTAGAGGTCGGTCTAAGTTACCGCATCAAAATGCGTAACTCACGCGGTCAATTGCTGATTGACGAATTAATCACGCAGAAAACCTGCGAGTCTTAATCTCTAAGCCCTGCCGTCGCAGGGCTTTTTTGTGGCTGTTGAACCCCTTCCAACAAAAGGTTGTTATAGCCTTCAAGTTTATAACAAATCCGAATATGAATTTTTTGTGTCATTCCACGAGAGATCTAGTTATTGAAACATTCGGTTTATTAACGGCTTAGGCTTAAGCCGCCCGATAGATGTCCCCACTCTAAAATCGTTCGATGGGTATTGCGACCGGTAAAGGCATTTTTCCACGTTGACGATCACCAAATCAGCTTCTAACTTTTCATATTAGTGTCATAACCAAGGAGGATCACTTAATGAAACGTGCAAGCAACTCATACCGTCTTCAACTGATTAAAGAGGTAGCAACTCGGCACGAACGACTGCAAAGTGGTGATCCTATGGCGAGCTACATTCAACGGTTAATTGACGCAAAACCCGTAAATGAACAAAACGTAGAACGGAATCATCGATTTTCTGGCAGTCATTATGACGAGCACGCAGGCGGATGGGTTAGCGATCATTGGGGCTTAAAATAGCGCATAGTAAGCAAACTAAGAGAGTCTACTAATAGGCTCTCTTTGATGATTAGGCTACAGCAGCTTTTGGACGTTAAAATAGGTCTTGCTGCGGACTCTCTGGCTCTTGCCCATCGATATTATCAATCTGGCCTTTACGCAGTTTACGAAGATAACGCTGCCGACATAACTTAATGACATGCAATTGCTGAGCAGGAGACATATTCAGCCAATTGAAGCGCTCATCGCGGTTGCGCATACAACCACGACAATAACCTCGCTCATCGACAGTACAGACACCGACGCAAGGACTGGGGACGTTGAAAAACTCTAACTGCTCCAATTTCGCCTCACTAACCTTGATATAATGACCGACTTTATGCCATCTAACGTTGAATGTTTATCAAGTAATTCAACAGTGTGACTTAGTCCAAACTATGACGCTCCGTTGACAAAAACAGTGTTTTATTACCTATAATGCATTGAATTGAACAACAACCAGTGTTCAATACCTTATCCACATATTGGAGTTGATTATTATGAAGCTTAGTCCAAAAACGCTACTTGCAGCAATTACCCTACCTGTACTGATGACAGCTTGTTCAAGCACTGGTGAAGATGTGAAACAAATTACAGCTCAAGATCTACAGCACCACAACTGGGAGCTAGTAAGCATTGATGGTAAAGAGTTCGTAGCAGAAGGCCGAGCAAAAGCACCTCGTCTAGAAATTGGCGAAAACATGATGGCTAACGGTAACGCTGGCTGTAACAACTTCTTTGGTCAAAGCGAACTAAAAAACAACCAACTACGCATCAACAAGATGGGTATGACAATGAAGATGTGTATCGGCGACATCATGGATGTTGAACAAGCGGTATCGCAAACACTGACTGAGTGGAGTGATGTCATGCTAACAGACAACACGTTGACACTGAAAAATGATGTGCACACGTTGTCATTTAAGTTAAGCGACTGGAAAAACTAATTCCTCAGCATTTATAACTCTGAATTAAAAAAGCAGCCAAACGGCTGCTTTTTGTTTATCTCAACCAAATAGATTATCCAACCGCTTGCCTAAATCATCATCTCTTTCGATATTCTCGCACGAAAACCCTCTACTTAATGAAAGAAACGCTCTACTTCTCCGGTCTGGTGATTCATGTGGTTATGCGGTGAAGAGAATTCCAGCCACTCCAATAATTCTATGCCGCAGTGATGTTAATTGACTGAATCTATTATCAAATCCAACGTTGATAATCGTTCAATATGAATTACTATCCTTTGTAAGGGAAAGGGCTAAGTACAAGCCTAAATTCAAATAAGTAGATAAAACGGACACAGCATGAAAAAGCTATTGAGCACCATAGGTATTCTGGCTGCCACCATTTCGGCACCCACTTTTGCAGATAATTGGCAAGACGTAGAGCAACAAGCTAACGGCCAAACCGTCTATTTTCACGCTTGGGGTGGAAGCCAAGAGATCAACCGATACATCCAATGGGCGGGCAAAGAGCTAAAAGACCGTTATAACGTGACGCTTAACCACGTGAAAGTAACCGACATCGCGGAAACCACCACTCGCCTACTCGCAGAAAAAGCAGCAGGCAAAAATACAGGCGGTAGCGTCGATATGGTTTGGATTAATGGTGAGAACTTTAAATCGATGAAAGATAACCAGTTGCTGTTTGGGCCTTTCGTTGAGCAGTTACCTAGCTGGCAATACGTTGATAAGACACTGCCAGTGGATGTCGACTTTTCAGAACCAACAAACGGTCTTGAAGCCCCATGGGGTGTCGGTCAGCTAGTGTTTATTCACGACAAAATGACGCTGAACAACCCACCAGAATCCTTTTCTGAAATGCTAAGCTATGCCAAAGCGTTTCCTAACCGCCTAACCTACCCTCGTCCACCAGAGTTTCACGGCACCAGCTTTTTGAAGGCGCTGTTAATCGAACTGACAGGCAATGATCAAGCGTTGCAGCAACCCGTTTCTGAAGATAACTTTGAACTTGTGACCAAACCACTTTGGCGCTATTTAGATGAGTTTCACACCGTCGCTTGGCGTGGTGGCAAGCAGTTTCCAGCGGGCACAGCAGAGACCATTCAGCTACTTGATGACGGCCAAATTGACCTCGCCATCACGTTCAACCCAAATGCGGTTTACTCAGCTCAAGCCAATGGCAATTTAGCAAAAAGCACAACCGCTTATGCCATGAATCAAGGTGCGTTATCGAATATCCACTTCTTGGCTATCCCTTGGAATGCGAATGCCAAAGCAGGTGCTCAAGTGGCGATTAACTTTTTATTGAGCCCTGAAGCTCAGTCACGTAAAGGCGATCTGAATGTTTGGGGTGATCCATCGGTACTAAGCGGCGAATACTTAACGGGCAGTGCGAAAAACACCCAGCAGTTTAAGTCGATTGCCGAGCCACACCCTAGCTGGCAAAGCGCGCTAGAGAAAGAGTGGCTTAAACGCTACGGTAACTAAGGCCAACAATGTTAAGAGCGCTCTATCTCGTCATTATTGCGGTGTGTATTCTACCGACTATCCCCGGGTTGCTGGGGGTAGTCGTATCAGCGCTGGGCTATATTCCGCCTCTTGGACTGCATCAGTTTACCTTTGATGGCTTTAGAGAAGTATTCGGATGGGCCGGTGTTTGGCAGTCAATCAGCATGACGCTTTACACCGCATTCATCAGTAGTTACTTGGCTTGCTTAATCACTTTCGCTGTACTCCAATCCGCTTGGGGAACACGATTTTGGCGCAAGATTGAGCTGGCATTATCACCGCTGCTTGCGATGCCTCATGTCGCGTTTGCGATCGGGTTTGCTTTTCTATTTGCGCCAACAGGCATGGGTGTACGTCTACTAGCAAGCCTCTTTGATTATGATCCAAGCGGTCAGGGCGTAAATGACTTAGCTAGCTTAGTCAGAGATCCCAAAGCGATTGGCTTGATCGTGATGTTAGCACTGAAAGAAGTGCCTTTCTTACTGCTAATGAGCATACCGATTTTGCAACAGCTCAACGTAGATAAGTTGGAAAAAGTAAGTCATTCGATGGGCTACACCTCATCACAAACGTGGTGGAAATGTATTTTGCCACAATGGTTTAGTAAACTTCGCTTCCCAATGATGGCGGTGCTTGCCTACAGCTTGTCGGTGGTTGACGTCGCATTAATCGTCGGTCCGAGTAACCCACCCACATTTGCAGTATTGGTATGGCGATGGTTCAATGACCCTGACCTCTCACTGCTACCCCGCGCTGCAGCTGGTGCCGTGGTGCTGTTTATCCTCGCCAGTATCACCATCGCTATCTCTCGGTTGATTGAATGGCTGGTTACACGCTACTACCGAAGCTGGCAATATTCCGGTCGACAAGGTTTGTCACTACCGGGGAAAAGCCTATTTAGCCTGATTACGATCGTTACTGCGGTAATGCTACCACTGATGGTTATCTGGAGTTTCGCACAGCGTTGGCGCTTCCCTGGCTTACTCCCTTCTCGTTTTAGTTTTCGATTTTGGCAGTATGAGTGGGACAGCATCCTCAGTACCCTAGAGCAAAGTTTGCTATTGGCCGTAGTCAGTGCTTCTATAGCGCTCGTTTTAGCGCTGCTCAGCCATGAGTATCGCCTGCGTCATCGCTGGCAAATACCAGGTTACATTATCGCAGTACCAATGCTAGTTCCGCAGTTGTCTATATTGTTTGGCATGCAGGTTGCCACACTCTATGTGAGCAGCGATAGCTATTGGCTATGGGTATGTTGGTCACACATCTTCTTCGCCTTCCCATACGTGTATCTGTCTCTCGATGGACCATGGCGAGGCTTTGATGATGGTTTAACCCGCGTATCGCTAAGCTTAGGGAAATCACCACTGTATACGTGGTTCAAGGTGAAGCTGCCGATTCTTCTACCAGCGGTTGTATTCGCTTGGGCAGTGGGTATTAGTGTCAGTTTGGCGCAGTACTTGCCAACCCTTGTACTCGGCGCAGGTCGCATCAGCACGTTGACGACTGAAGCAGTGGCATTATCAAGTGGCTTTGACCGCCGTGTCACCGCGATTTACGCAATATGGCAAGCAATTTTACCGCTGATGTTCTTTGCGTTTGCGATTGCCATCAGTCGACTACAAAGCCGATACCGCAGACTAACAATTAAAGGTCTATCAATTAATGAGTCTTTGTCTCGAAAACCTCGCCATCCGTAAAAGAAGTGGTGAGGCCTTGTTCTCGTCGCTTAATATCACCGTAGAAAACGGCGAAATCATTACGTTAATGGGACCAAGTGGTTGTGGTAAATCCACCCTATTGGATGCCATTGCTGGCCATTTGTCTTCGGAGTTCACCTGCACCGGAGCGATCGCTCTAAACGGTGTGGATTTGCAAGCTCTACCTGCACATCAGCGTCAAGTCGGAATTCTGTTTCAAGATGACTTGTTGTTTCCGCATTTGAGCATCTGGGAGAATCTAGCATTTGCATTGCCAAACCACATCAAAGCAAGCGAGCGAAAGGAAAAAGCCTTACAAGCGCTGAAGCACCTTTCATTGTCTAAGCTGGCCGACTCATTTCCTGACCAGATTTCTGGCGGCCAACGCGCACGAATTAGCTTAAGTCGAATGCTATTAGCCGAACCTAAAGTCGCGTTGTTGGATGAGCCCTATAGTAAGCTCGATAAAGAGTTAAGAGTGCAATTTCGTTGCTGGGTTATCGAGCAGTTAAAGCAGGCGAATATCCCTGCGCTACTAGTAACTCACGATGAAGATGATATTCCCGACGGGAGTCGTTGTATCCATTGGCCATGGGAGCCAGAACATGCTTGATCGACTCAGTATAAAAGTGATTCGCCAGCCTCTCACTCAAGGGGCGAAGGTGCTTGATAAAGCAGGCTTTACCGCAAATCAAGTCACCGTTTTTGGCTTTATATTGGGCTGCATGGCTTTTCCGGCGCTTATTTTCGAGCACTATGGTTTAGCACTGCTGTTCATTGCTCTCAATCGAATCTGCGACGGCCTTGATGGCGCATTGGCGAGGATCCAAGGTATCACGGACGCCGGAGGGTTTCTGGATATCAGTTTAGATTTCCTTTTCTACTCACTGATTCCGTTTGGCTTTGTCTTGGCAAATCCTGAGCAAAATGCTATCGCTGGCGCGTTTTTGATTTTTGCGTTCATCGGTACAGGCAGTAGTTTTCTTGCCTTTGCGACGATGGCGGGCAAGCGTGGTATTGAGAATCCGGTTTATCAGAACAAGTCGTTGTATTACATGAGTGGATTGACCGAGGGAACCGAAACCATCGCGTGCTTTGTTTTGTTCTGCCTTCTTCCGCAACACTTTGCCGTGATAGCCTATGTATTTGGTGCAGCGTGCTGGTTCACCACCTTCACCCGTATTTATTCGGGCTTCCACACTCTCAAATAACGTAAAGGCCAGTATGTCGTTGATACTGGCCTTTTCATCTTAGTAGCAAAACTCCAACACTTTGAGACTTGCCTGCTCATCAATGTCAGCAAACTCGGGCGGGTTTTCCAGCCGCTTAACAAAACTTAACTGTGGTGCTTCCTCTTTCATACTATCGATAAGGAAATCACAGTCCACTTGAGGAGAGTTGACGCAAGCTAGAACCTGCCCACCCGGTGCAAGTAAATCCGGCAAACGACGCAAAATCTTTTTGTAGTCTTTGGTTAGTGCAAAGCTGCCTTTTTGGAATGAAGGTGGATCAATAATGATCAACTCATACGGCCCTGATTTTTTAATCTTGCCCCAAGATTTGAAAATATCGTGAGCGAGAAACTTCACCTGATTCAAGTTATGTTCGTTGAGTCTGTGGTTGTCACGCCCTTTCGATAAAGATGCTTTAGCCATATCGACGTTAACCACCAAATCGGCACCACCAGCAATTGCTGCAACAGAAAAACCACAGGTGTAAGCAAACAAGTTAAGTACGTTTTTATGCTTGGCATGTTCACGTACCCAATCGCGGCCATAACGCATGTCTAAAAACAGGCCAAAGTTCTGGTTACGACCGATATCCAATTGGTACTTAAGCCCCGACTCCACCACTACAGGTCGACTGTTCAGTTCACCAAATAGCACTTCCGACGGCGCTCCGTCATCGTAACGGTGCTGGAGAACAATCGCAGAGCCTTGCACTTCCTGCCAAACAGGCTGCTGAGTAAGCTCAAGCAAGCCTTGTTTTAGCTGCGCTAAGAACGCTTCATCGGCTTGTTTAAACAGATTAACCAGCAATTGTCCCTGTGCCCAATCACAAGTAATTTGCTCAAGACCCTGATATTTTCTACCGCGGCCATGGAACAAACGGCGCACTTCATGCGGAGCGTTGGTAAGCTGTTGCTTGAGCTTAGCAAAAAAGAGTTCGAGTGACGATGCTTGCATATTGGGTCCTGTTATTTGTTGATCTTTGGCCACGAAATGTCCCATGGTGTCAGCCAATCGTTAATCCCTTGACTGACTGTCTCTTGATTCCATTTCTCACCCATTTTTGAGTCATTTCTCGGGTCACAGACAAAGCGAAAGATCTCATTTTGAAATGGGAATGAGAGTGCAAACGCATGGAGATAACCGCGGTCGGCTTGGCTAGCACTGTTATAAATCGGATCGCCAACAATCGCTGAGCCAATCGATTTCAGTGCAACGCGAATTTGGTGAGTTTTCCCAGTGTGGGGCTTACAAAGAAACAGTCGTTCACCGGGCTCCGCAGCGGCTGAGAAAAATTGCGTCACGGCTGGATTGTTTTGGCTGTTGAGTAGTTTCCACGACGCGCGTCGAGAGCGTTCCATATCCCCACTGATCAGGCCTTGCTTTTTCTTGGGTTTCTTACTGCCAATCGCCAGATAGAACTTATCTACTTGGCGATCAGCAAACGCTTGAGACAATTCACTCGCGGCCTTCGCTGTTCTTCCGAGCAACAAAATCCCCGAAGTCATTTTATCCAGTCGATGGATAAGATAGAGCTTTTCGTCACCCGATTGCATTGCCACTTCTTGTAGCAACATCGTATCTCCATCGTCTTTATGAACAGAGACGTTGGGGTGTTTGTTGATGATCAGAAAGTCTGGATGCGTATGTAGAATTGTGAACATAAAAAACTGGCTCCACGTTTGGAGCCAGAAGTATACCGATTCTAAGCGATTAGGCGAGCTTAAACTTGCCGACTAAGCTTTCAAGTTCTTGCACTTTATGGTTTAGCCCTTCAACGCTTTGCGAACTATCCGTCGCCAACTGTAGTGAGCGTACCGAGATGTCACTGATAGAAGTAATGTCAGCCGCGATCTCTTTCGTCACCGCGGTTTGCTCTTCTGCGGCGGTGGCAATCGAGTTCACCATTCCTTGAACATTACCCGCGCCCGCGACAATTTCTTCAAGTGACGTCACTGCACCGGAGCTCTGTTCAACACCAATTTCCACTAGACGGCAGCCATCTTCGGTGTAACTTACCGCTTCGTTGGTGCCCACTTGGATTGCATGGATAATCTCACCCACTTCTTGGGTCGCTTTGGTGGTTCTCTCGGCTAGCGCGCGAACTTCGTCTGCGACAACAGCGAATCCTCGACCAAACTCACCAGCACGCGCCGCTTCGATTGCCGCGTTGAGTGCCAACAAGTTAGTTTGTTCCGCGATATCTTCGATCACTTTAATTACCGCACCAATCTTTTCACCGTGCGCACCTAGGCTGTTCATCTGCACGGACATATCTGCCATTTGTTGAGAGACCTGCTGAATGCTTTGCACCATCTCAACGATAACGCCACGACCCTGCTCTGCTGTCGCCTCTGAGCTGCGTGCTTCTTCAAACGTTGAAGCGCCCTGCTCTGCCACTTGAGCAATGGTCAAGCTGAGCTCTTCTGCTGCGGTCGCAATTAAGTTGGCTTTATCGGCCTGACTACTCGCACCAGATACGATGTCTTGGCTCATCACGGAAAGCTCACCAGTCACTGATTTCACTTCATCCGATACCACCGAAATTGAACCAATCAGACTGGTTAGCGAAGACTGCATCTGGTTTAAAGAGCTAGCGAGATTCGAAAGCTCATCGCCAGAGTCATCTTTAATTGGCTCTGCCGTTAGGTCACCTTCCGCCACACGTTGCGCCAAGGAATCAAGCGCGGTTAGACGGCCAGTAATAGAATTAGACAGCAAATAAGCGATCACTAGAGTCGCAATAAACGCAACACTGCCAAGAGTGTAGATGGAGTATTCAATATCGTTAAAAGAGTCTGTGAGCTCTAATAATGCTTCTTGCGTACCTTGGCGGCCATCGGTCGTTGCTGCATTCAGCATATCTTCGATCGGTGCTAGGTTTGCTTCATACAATTGTCGAACGTGTTCTACGTTGTCTCGTAGGTTTGCGTCACTGACATTAGGTAAAATTTGGCTTTCAAACGCGTCGATAAAGGTATTCATGTAACGCTCGATCTTTTCAATGTTACGGTAATCTTCGCCACCGACAGTCTCTAGGCGTTTAACCTCTTCGAGCGCAATTGAAAACTGCTCTTTGTTTGCACCATATTCGCTGGATGCGCCACTGGTATTGATAATGATGCCCACTGCATCTCGGTAAATGTCACCCGACTCATCAATCAAAGCCATATAGCCAACGGTTTCAGGGACATCATCGGTTCTCAATTCTTCCGCGATAGTATGCGAATTGACCACTTCTACGGTAATAATCCCAATCATCACTAGCATTGTTGCTAATATGGCACCGAAACTCGTATACAATTTTTTGCGAACTGACATTCTCACCGTCTAGGTTCCTTTTTAAATTATGTGCTTAATTAACTTCTCAGTATCTGAAGTTATTGCTCGTGATTTCATACGGGGTTGGGAATAACCCCTTACATTGCGTGCATATTTTATGTGACATAAATCACATTACAATTAAATTTATGTAAAAACGCTCAATTAATCTAAAAAGGTCAGTGCGAAAAATGCACAAAAAAAGCGGGAACCCTTGCGAGCTCCCGCTTTAGTATGCTTTTGATTCAGCTTAGAGTTTCTTCGAGAAGATACCCGTTAGTGCAATGATTGCGATACCTAGCATCATGATTTCGCCTTTACCGCTATCGAAACCAGACTTAATACCCATGAATGCAACGACTGCAATTGCTACTGGAATTACGTACTTAACTAGGTTGTACCAAAGACCAAATAGTGGGAAAGAGACTTCGCCATCGTTGGTGATTTCTTTCTCTAGGTCTGCGCGACTTAAGCGCCAACCAGCAAAGATACATACCAACATACCGCCAACAGCAAGGAAAATCTTGTCTGTTAGTAGGTCGAAGATATCAAACGCGCCTGTACCGAATAGTTGAGGACCAACGCCGCCAAGTGATAGCGAAGCGAAGATACATAGCGCCGCCATAACTGAGCTTGCTGCCACAACCGCTGTTGAACGCTTCATGCCTTTCTCATCGATCAAGTACGAAACCACAACTTCAAGTAGCGATACTGAAGATGTTAGTGCCGCAACACTTAGGCCGATAAAGAACAGTAGCGCTAGCAATAGACCAATGATGCCGCCCATTTCAGCAAATAGCTGAGGAACAACCACGAATACTAGGCCAGGACCTGCTGCTGGTTCCATGCCAAATGCAAACATCGCAGGGAACATCGCTAGACCCGCTAGAATCGCTACACCAGTATCCATCGCAGTAACCATACCCGTGGTTTGAACTAGGTTCTCTTTCTTCTTCAAGTAAGAACCGTAAGTCATCATACAGCCCATACCCAGACTTAGAGAGAAGAACGCTTGTCCAAGAGCCGCAAGTACAACCGTACTGTCAACTTTAGAGAAGTCAGGCATAAATAGGAATTCTAAGCCCGCGGTCGCGCCTGGTAGCATCAAACCTTTCACTGACACGATAATCAGAATCAGGAACAGTAGCGGCATAAGGATCTTACCCGCTTTCTCGATACCACCAGAGATACCTTTCATTACGATAAGTACGTTAAGGAATAGGTATAGACCCATCCACATTAGCGGCTGAACAGGGTCAGAAATGAACCCGCCAAAGCTGTCGCCAATGGCTTCAGGCGTGCTCAGAAGACCACCGCCCACTTTAAAAATATACGCTACAGCCCAGCCACCAACTACAGGGTAGAAACCCATAATCAGTAGGCCACTGGCAACACCCATGACACCGGTAAACGTCCAGCGACGATCCGTTGACTTAAATGCACCAACTGCAGAAAGACCTGTCTTACGGCCAATAGTGAACTCAGTGAGCATCACGCTAAAGCCGATGAAAATTACAAAGAATAGGTAGATTGCAACGAACGCGCCGCCGCCGCTCTCACCCGCCGTATATGGAAACTTCCAAATGTTGCCCAAACCAACAGCAGAACCTGCTGCAGCCATTACGAAGCCTAATTTAGACCCCCACGTATCACGGGGCTTTGAACTTGTAGTTGTAGCCACGGTTACTCCATTAAACTAGTTTTATATGTTGTGTATGCTTCGGTTAGACGTCTTTAAAAGTAGAGTGTATTTATTTTTTTACACTTATTAGAATTTTGAGTGACGCTAACGTTATAGCAAGTAAATCAGTTTAGGATTAAAATTGGAAGAGCGCTCAGTATATTTTTTCGACATAATTGTAAATAATATGTTTAAATGCTGCTTTTTTGCTCAGCAGCCTACTCTTTTGCCTGCCGTTTACGATTAGCTAACTGTTTTTAACTTTTCGTTGCATATTCCCACACCTGACTACGCTATTCCTTGTCGCTATGCGCATGTGGCATGTACTATTAAGTGGCGCTATTGCTCCTAGGTAACTGAATGGACAAGTTTTATCACTTTCTAACAATCGCAAGCATCGTCTTGTACTGGGTCTTGGTTGCTGGTGTCACGATTCGCGTCGTACTTAAACGTCGTGCTGTTAGTGTGTCACTCGCTTGGCTAATGATCATCTATATCCTGCCCGTTGTCGGTGTAGCTTGCTACTTCTTGTTTGGCGAACTGAATTTAGGTCGCACACGTGCTGAACGTGCAAAAGAGATGTTGGCTCCGTTTGCCGAGTGGTTCGCAAAACTCAATGATTGTCATGCCCATAGCCCAGAGAGCTTTGGTCGTCATATCTATCGTATTGATGAATTGTGCAACAACCGATTAGGCTTGCCTGCACTGAGTGGCAACACCCTTTCGTTACAAAGCTCACCAGACGACATTCTTCACTCGATCATTGAAGACATCGAAAATGCCAAGTCGCACATTCGTATGGTCTTTTATATTTGGCATCCAGGCGGACTGGCAGATTCTGTGGCCTCAGCGCTTATTCGCGCGGCCAAACGAGGTGTCGACGTTAAATTACTGCTCGATTCAGCAGGGAGTCCACGCTTTTTCAGAAGTCAGTGGTACACCATGATGAAAGAATCCGGTATCGAGGTTCTTCAGGCTCTTGAAGTTAGCCCTTGGCGTATTTTCCTGCGTCGACTCGACTTACGCCAACACCGTAAGATCATCGTTATTGACGACAAAGTCGGCTATACAGGTTCGATGAACCTCGTCGATCCTGCTTACTTTAAGCAAAGTTCGGGCGTTGGTCAGTGGGTCGATATTATGGTGCGTGTTACTGGCCCAACGGTAAACGTACTTTCAGCGATTCACTGCTGGGATTGGGAAGTCGAAACCGGGTCTCGAACAATGCCTCAGCTTCCTGAGTGCCGCATTGACCCCAATGAGCCCCAGCATCCGGTTCAAGTCGTGCCATCTGGTCCGGGTATGCCTGAGCATTTGATCTCTCAGGTACTGACTCTGGCGATCAATCAGGCCAACAAATCGGTGTGCATTACTACCCCTTACTTTGTACCAAGTGCGGATCTGCTAGAAACCCTGAAGATGACCGCGCAACGGGGGATTAAGGTTGAGCTGATTATCCCACTGAAAAACGACTCGATAATGGTGCAATGGGCTTCGCGTTCTTTCTATACCGAATTAATGGAAGCAGGTGTTGAGATTTATGAGTTCTACGGCGGCTTGCTACACACTAAGTCGGTCGTGATTGACGAACAGTTCTGTTTGGTGGGAACGGTAAATATGGACATGCGTAGCTTATGGCTCAATTTTGAATTGACGCTTGCCATTGATGATGAAGCCTTTACTAAAGAGATGTACTGGCTACAAAAGAGCTACATGGACGCCTCGCATAAGGTCAAACTTAAAGAGTGGCATAAGCGTTCGATGTACTCTCGATTCCTCGAGCGGGTGTTTTACTTGTTCAATCCGCTTCTTTAGGGCCTTGATAATAATGTGTTGCCATGTTTTAAATAGGGGCAACACACTTTTTGATAAGGACTTCAGATGTCGGAAGGCAAGAAAACCAAATACATTACCGCAGGTCGAGATAAAAAATGGACGAATGGAGTCGTCAACCCGCCTGTGCAACGCGCATCGACGGTGGTGTTTAACACCGTTGCCGAGAAGCATCACGCAGGTGTAAATCGCACCAACAAAACCCTTTTCTACGGACGCCGAGGCACCACCACTCACTTCGCATTCCAAGACGCGATGACAGAGATCGAAGGTGGCGCAGGCTGCGCACTCTACCCTTGTGGTACGGCTGCGATCTCCAATGCCATCCTTTCATTTGTTGAAACAGGCGATCACATCTTAATGGTGGATACCTGTTACGAGCCAACCCGAGACTTCTGTGACCAAATTCTGAAGAAGTTAGGGGTTGAGACTACCTACTACGACCCAGTGATTGGAGAAGGCATTCAAGAGCTGATTAAGCCAAACACCAAAGTGCTATTTTTAGAATCGCCAGGTTCTATCACCATGGAAGTGCAAGACGTGCCAACTTTGGCCAGTATCGCCCACGACCACGGTATCATCGTCATGCTCGATAATACTTGGGCAGCAGGCGTCAACTTCTCTCCGTTTGACCATGGCGTAGACATTTCTATTCAAGCAGCGACGAAGTACATCGTCGGTCACTCAGATGTCATGTTAGGAACAGCAGTTGCGAGTGAAAAATACTGGGATCAATTGCGCGAGCAGAGTTACTTAATGGGGCAATGCGTTTCGCCTGATGATGCGTACTTGGGTTTACGTGGTATCCGTACTTTGGATGTTCGCCTGCGTCAGCATGCTGAGAACAGTCTTAAAGTGGCCGAGTGGCTTCAATCTCGCCCAGAAGTAGATCATGTTCGCCACCCTGCACTAGAAAGCTGTCCAGGTCACCAGTTCTTTAAACGTGATTTTACTGGCGGTAACGGCTTGTTCTCATTTGTATTGAAGACGAGTTACCCGCGCGCGACCACCGCGCTACTCGACGGCATGCAACACTTCAGCATGGGCTATTCTTGGGGAGGCTTTGAGAGCTTGATTCTGGCGAACGAGCCAAAGAGTTTCAACAGTCTACGTACCGTCGCAAACCCTAACTTTGAAGGCACGCTACTCCGTATTCACGTTGGCCTTGAAGATGTAGACGATTTGATTGCCGATTTAGAGCAAGGCTTTGCTCGCTACAATGCGTTAATTCTAGAGAAAGAAACCACCGCGTAGTTATCGCTCGATTATCGATTAAACGATAAAAATCCCCGCTTAATAGAGCGGGGATTTTTGTTTAATAAACTATGCCTGTTGTTTTTTCGGGCACCCGACAAGGTGGTCGTCGACCATGCCGACCGCTTGCATAAACGCATAACAAATAGTCTCACCAACGAACTTAAAGCCCTTTTTCTTTAAGAATTTACTCAAGGCTTTAGATTGCTCGGTTGAGGCAGGGACTTGGCTCATCTCAGTCCATTGGTTGACAATAGGTTTGCCGTCAACAAATTGCCAAAGCGCTTTAGAAAGACTGCCGTATTCTTCAATTAGCGCTTTTGCAGCTTGAGCATTGCTAAATACCGAGGCAATTTTCCCACGGTGTTTCACCACGTCAAACTGTTCGATAATGCGCTCGACGTCCTGTTCACCGAAATTCACCAACTTCTCCAAGTCATAGTTTTCAAATGCTGCGCGGTAGCCTTCCCGCTTTTTCAAAATGGTGATCCAGCTTAAGCCGGCTTGAGCACCTTCCAAAGTAATAAATTCAAACAGAACTTGATCGTCATAAACAGGTACGCCCCATTCTGCATCGTGGTACGCACGTTCTAACTCATGGTTCATTGCCCAAGCGCAGGTATTGTCGGTACTCATTGACTTCTCCTTATAAAAAACGCCCCTGAGATTGTCAGGGGCGTCGTTCCGTATTCTCTCTAGTTTGGTATTTTAACCCTATGGAACAATCGGTAAAGCACCGGAACCACGATTAGTGTTAGCACGGTAGCAAAACCCAAACCAAACATGATGGTTACCGCCATCGGTTTAAAGAAGATATCCGGTAGCAGTGGGATCATACCCAAAATAGTGGTAATCGCCGCCATACATACCGGACGAACACGACTTAGCGCCGCATCTACCACCGCGATGTAAGGGTCTTTACCTGACTGCATTTCAATCTCAATTTGATCCAGCAGTACGATACCATTCTTAAGCAACATACCCGATAGACTCAAGAAACCAAGTAGCGCCATAAAGCCAAATGGGGTATTTAGAGCCAACAAACCTGTCGTCACCCCCATGATCGCCAACGGCACCGTCAACCAAACAATCAATGGCTCTTTCACTGAGTTAAACAGGAACACAGTGACTAAGAACATGAACAGGTAGCCCATCGGCATGGTCGTAAACAGAGACGCTTGCGCATCACCTGACGACTCATACTCACCGCCCCACTCTAACGAGTAACCCGGCGGCAGCTCAATCGCCTCGATTTGAGGCTGGAGGCTCTTCTGCAGCGTCGCGGCAGTTTGCTCACCAAGAATGTCTGGGTCAGCCATTACCGTTAGCATACGTTTACGGTTCTTACGCACGATGATCGGATCTTCCCAACGCAGGTCGTAACCCATTGTCACTTGTTGTAGCGGAATGTATTCGCTCAATGCAGGACTCCAGATCTTCATACCTTCAATGTTACGGATATCAACGCGCTCGTTTTCTGGTAAACGTGCCACAATTGGCATCAAGGTAGTACCGTCTCGGTAGACACCGATGGCTTTGCCTGAGAACGACATCGCTAGGAAGTCATCCACATCTGACTTAGTAATACCGTAACGACGCGCCTGACTTTCGTTAAATTGCGGTTCAAGCACTTTAGTACGCTCGCGCCAGTCGTGACGAATATTGGTCGCCCCTGGATTCGCGTACATGATGTCTTCAACTTGCTTAGCAATGCTACGCAGAACCGTTGGATCTGAACCGATAATACGCGCTTCAATCTTCGCACCACCACCAGGGCCCAATTCAATCTGCTTCAGCTTGTAGTTGATTTCAGGGAAGTTAGCTTCCAGATACGCTCTGAAATTTGTCATCAAGTCGTGTAGCTGCTCATAGTTTTCAACACGTGTTGTGATTTCACCATAAGCCGCGTAGCTCTTCTCTGGCGCGTAGGTCAGCATAAAGCGTTGCAAACCTTTACCAGCTGTCGTAGTCACATGGGCGACACCATCTTGCTCCGCCAACCAAGTTTCTAACGCTTTGAGCTTAGTATTGGTTGCGCGAATATCTGTCCCTTCCGGTAGCCAGATATCGGTTTGGAACATCGGCGTTGTCGATGACGGGAAGAACGACTGCTTAACGAAGGTAAAGCCGTAGATGCTCGCGACCAAGCCTAGAATCAGCACAATCACTGTTAGCCAAGCACGCTTCATACAAAACTCGAGGAAACCTTTGTAGACCACAAAGATCATGCCGTTGTATGGGTCGCTATCTTCACCTTCTTCGGAAAGTTTTTGCCCTTTAAAGAAAATATCGGCAAAGAATGGCGTCAACGAAATCGCGGTAAACCAACTCAACATGAGTGAAATAAGTAACACGGTAAACAAGGTACCACAGTATTCACCCGTCGAGTCTTCGGACAGACCGATCGGTGCAAAGGCCGTTACCGCAATCACTGTCGCGCCAAGCAATGGCCATTTGGTTTGCGTAACAATATCCGTCGCGGCTTGCAGTCTCGTTCGCCCTTTTTGCGTACCGATCAATATCCCTTCGACCACCACGATGGCGTTATCCACCAGCATACCCAAAGCGATGACCAAGGCACCAAGCGAAATTCGCTGTAGATCGATGGCAAAGTACTTCATAAAGATGAAGGTACCTAAGACGGTTAGCAGGAGAATCAGCCCGATCAGTAGGCCGGAACGAAGCCCCATAAAGAACAGCAGCACGATGATTACGATCGCTACCGCTTGACCAAGACTGACCACAAATCCGCTTACAGACTTATCGACTTCTTTTGGCTGGCTGTAGATTTCAGAGATATCGACACCAACAGGTTGTTGATATTTCAACTCCGCCAGACGACGGTCAAAGCGCTCACCCACTTCCACCACGTTCACACCTTGGGCAAACGAGACACCGAGGTTCAACGCCATTTTGCCGTTAAATGTGATGATATTAGTTGGAACTTCGACATAGCCGCGCTTAATCTCCGCAACGTCTCGCAGGTAAATAAGCCCTTGAGCACCACTCTCGGTGATAATCAAATCACCTAGTTGGTCTACGTTTTGGAACTCGCCAGTTGGATGGATACGAATGTACTCATTACCGATACGTATCGCCCCTGCGTCAGACACTAGGTTTTGCGTCGAAAGCAGGTTAAACACGGTATTTGGCGACAAGCCCAAGCTACTCAAGCGCTTCATCGAGACTTCGATAAATACCTGTTCTTGTTGCTGACCCGATACCGATACTTTGCTCACGCCATCGATTAGTTCAAGTTCACGACGCAAATAGTCGACATAATCGAGCAGTTCTTTGTAGCTGTACCCATCGCCCGTCACCGCTAGCAAGATACCGTAAACATCACCAAAATCATCAATGACTTGCGGTTCATTAACACCTGGTGGAAGCTGGTTTTTTACGTCATTCACTTTGCGGCGCAACTCATCCCAGATCTGAGGAAGATCATCAGGACCGTAGTTGTTTTTCATCGTTACGGTGATCTGTGAAAGGCCGCGACTCGAAATCGAATTAACCTCATCGACATAAGTCAGCTGTTGGATTGCTTTTTCAAGTGGATACGTTACCTCTTCTTCCACTTGCTGTGGTGTAGCTCCCGGGTAAGAAGTCACAACCATCGCATCTTTGATGGTAAAAGCTGGGTCTTCAAGTTGCCCTAAACCAAAGAACGCCGCAGTACCGCCGATTAAGAAGATCAGCGAGATCATCCAGCTAATAACACGGTTGCGGATGAAATACGCCGCAATGCCTGTTACGTCATCATCGCTTTGAGGCACGTTGTTTTTTTGCTCACTCATTACCTGCCTCCTGTTCCACGATCTCTACTTGCATACCTTCGCGCAGTCGCGCAATACCGGAGACAATAATGGTTTGATTTTCACTTAATCCGCTCAGCACCTGAACCGCCTCTTTACTTGCTTTACCCAGCACGACTTGTTGTTTAGATACCGTCCCGTCTTGGTTCAGTAGCCAAACATATTTGTTATCGCGTTCGATATCATCGCCATCTTGGTTAAACACCGCTTCAATCGGGATCTGAACGCCAAGGTTTAGATCCAAACCAACGTCTTCACCTTTGGAGGTCACTTCCACCGCCATGCCATCGAGAATGTATTCATCTTCCGGCATAGGAAGTGACAATGTCACGGTAAATGTTCCAGTAGCAGGATCAGGTTCAGTGGTAAACTCTTTGATAGCCGCGTGGTATTCATTCCCACTCGGCACTTTTACTAGCGCGTCGACTTCCGCGAGTGTTTCTTGAGTTGGTTGATTGATGTACAAACGATCTGGTAACTGAATTAAAATCTCCACGCTATCCAAACTGTGGATATTGACGATGTTTTGTCCGACTTGAATATTCTCAAACTGGTCAACGCTGACACGAGAGATGACACCATCAACAGGCGCGGTCAGTTTGGTGAAAGAGAGCCTTAGTTTCGCTAGTTGAAGCTCGGCAAAAGCTATCTGTCTGTTTGCTGCAATTTCATCAAACTGCGACTTGGCAAGTAAGCCTTTATCCACTAGCGGCTTAGAGCGACGGAACTGGCTATTCACCACGCTGTAGCGTGCGCTGGCATTGTCGACATCTAGTTTGTAGTCAGTTGGGTCCAACTCCGCAATCACGTCGCCTTTCTTCAGTTTGTCGCCTTCTTTGACATACAACTTACTTATTTCACCTGCCACGCGAAAACTCAAGTGTGAACGTTCTGCCGCATTCGCAACCGCGGGAAAGTACAGTTTTGCTTCGTTTTGCGACTGAGAACCAATCTCCAGCACTTTGACTTTAGGTAAACCGAAATCGGTATGTTGAGGCTCTCCGCCGCAGCCAGCTAAGATTGCCGCCGATGAAAGGGCGAAAACACTTATCCACTTATTCATCTTACAATCCTCGCTCTTTGATCCACTCGCGAACCTTGATGCCCGCCTCTATATCACCCACACCGGAGATAATGACACGATCACCATCATTTAGGCCGCTCTTCACTTGGCGTTTTTCATTCAGCACGACGCCCACTTGCTCGACGATTCCGTCTTGGCCAACGCGCCAAACAAACGTCTCACCGTTTTGTTCAAACAGAGCTGAATGCGGAATCGGCGTATCACTCATCGATTCAACAACCGCCCGAACAGAACCGGCCATACCCGGCAAAATACCCACATTCTCAGGTCTTTCCATGCTCATGGTGACTTTATATGAACCCGTTTTAGAGTCCGATTCTGTATCAATTTCTTGGAATGTCAGCGGATAGGCAATATCAGGAAACGCGTCAAAGGTCATGGCTGCACTGACGTTCTCACCGTTGGAAAAGCGGTTAAGTAAGTAGTCTGGCAATTGGAAAGTCACTTTGATCAACTGATTCGTTTGAATATTCAGCACACCTTGCTTGGCTGCGACATATTCATGATTTTCTGCCGGAATCAGTGAAACGGTGCCATCGTAAGGTGCCACAAGTGTCGCGTAGCGCAAATTTGCTTGAGCTTGCTCAAGGCTTGCCTTTGCTGCGTTGCGGTTGGCTTTCGCTTGGTCAAAATCCTGCTCAGACACCACTTTATCTTCTCTCAGCTTTTTGTAGCGCTGAAACTGAACATCCGCGAGCTTAAACTCCGCGTTGGCACGGTCTGCAAGAAGAGTGTATTCGTCTGGATTTAGTGTCGCTAACACATCACCTTTTTTAACAGGTTGACCTGCGACGACATCAATAGATTGCAGCATTCCTGGAACACGGAACGCGAGAACGGCTTTATCACCAGCCTCTGTAGTTGCGGGAAACTGTCGCTCAAAAGAAGAATTACCAACAGAGATAGTGAATAGTTTTGCTGGCCTAGAATCAGGCTCGGGAACAGGAGGAAGCTCCTTACCACACCCACTTAAAGAAGCGGTGATTGCAAGGAGCAAAACAGATTTTCGCATAGTTAATCATCTACGTTGTTAACCGATAGGACTAGAATAGATGATTGATGACACTACTGCCAATAGGGAAAACGGAAAATCGTTTTAAAATTAATAATTTGCTGAAAAAAGCATGTAACCTTTGCACAAAGGTTACAATTTATTAAACTCCCGGTTAACTTTAAATGTATCCGATGTAACATACGCTTCCATCGAGCGTAACTTGTTTTCTAGCTTATCGAAGTCTTTTTCCAACGTATCCAACAACGCCACTGGTGACTGTCCTTGCTGCCACGGTTTACTCTTAAGCTTATGTTCTTGTTGGTTTTTAATTGCTTCAACATAGTTTTCAGGTTGCTTTTCTAACATCAAGGTCATCGCGACATACGCAAGCAAAACCAAAAAGCTACCACCGAGCAAAGCGGCAGAAATGACCAGAATACGAATCAACCAAACTTCTGCGCCTAAATAGTTCGCTAAGCCAGCACAAACACCAGATATTTTGCCGTTGGCGGTATCACGATAGAGCTCTTTATTATTCATATCGACCTCTCCATTGTGGTGATTCGCTGTCTAGAATACGCTCTAGCGTATCAATACGTTGCTGCATCTTTTCCGCTTTTTCAGACAACGTCTGTAAACGAGTTAGATCATCTTCAGACAAACCACTCGCCGCTTTCTTTTTACTTCTGTAGTGAAGAATCAGCCAAAGTGGCGCGACAAAGATGAGAAAGACGATCAGCGGTCCAGCAATAAAAAATGAAGACATAAGTAACTCCTACTACATCGTCGTATCAGATCACCTGACTCGACAATGAACAAATAATATCTAGAGAATCCCAACTTTACCTTGGGACAATATCATACGCCCATGGTCAACTGGCACAAACAGGTATCGATAGCTTCGAAATGAGACATCACAACGAAGCTATCTGGTTAACTCGATAAAAAACTTACTTTTTATCTTCCATTTGCTGTTTGAGTTTTGCGAGTTCTTGCTCAATTTCATCTTGAGCCTGAAGCTCAGCAAACTCTTGCTCAAGAGACTTAGAGTTACCTGACTTCGCATACACATCCGCTTCGGCTTCTAGCTCGTCAACCTTACGTGAGTATTGCTCAAACTTCGCCATCGCTTCAGACGTACGTGCGGTGTGTAAATGCTTTTGCACGTCACGGCGGTTAGATGCCGCTTGAGAGCGAATCGCCAGCGCTTGTTGTTTAGCACGAGTTTCAGTGATCTTGCTTTCTAATTTGCCGATTTCCCCGGTCAACTTGTCAATCGTTTCTTCAACGAGAGTTTGCTCTGTGTGTAAACCTTTAAGCACGTCTTGCAGCTTTTGCTTTTCAATCAGTGCCGAGCGAGCCAAATCTTCACGCTGTTTGGTTAGCGCCAACGTTGCTTTATTTTGCCAATCTTCAATTTGATCTTCTAAAGCTTCGACTTTACGTGCCAACTCTTTCTTATCAGCAATCGCTTTTGCAGAATTCGTACGTACTTCAACCAGCGTATCTTCCATTTCCTGAATGATCAGGCGAATCATCTTTTCAGGGTCTTCCGCTTTATCAAGTAGTGCACTGATGTTTGAATTAACAATATCCGCGAATCGAGAAAAAATACCCATAGCACAGCTCCTTATCTATAATTTCAGCGACAGCGTGGTTCGATGTCAGCCAGTTCTTGCGTTTCCTAAAGTATTCCAAGATGCATGCCAACTTTTAAACCACTAAAAATCAATAACTTAAATAAACTACAACTCTTGCACTTATCTGTGTATGATGAATTTAACCAACTATAGGTAAATTTCACCAATGGAGTGTGCACATGCAACAGAATCTTATCGGCGAATCCCCTGCTTTTCTGTCTGTACTGGATAAAGTATCGAAACTTGCAGCGATAGAGCGCCCGATTCTCATCATTGGTGAACGAGGCACAGGTAAAGAGCTCATTGCCCAACGCTTGCATTATCTGTCAAAGCGCTGGGACCAGCCTTTAGTGTCACTCAACTGCTCAACCCTAAGCGAAGGTTTGATCGACTCAGAATTGTTTGGTCATGAGCAAGGCTCTTTTACCGGTTCTAAAGGCCGCCATAAAGGTCGTTTCGAACGCGCTGAAAACGGTACTTTGTTCCTTGACGAACTAGCCACGGCGCCTCTGCTGGTACAAGAAAAGCTGCTGCGCGTCATTGAGTACGGCCAATACGAACGCGTCGGTGGTCATCAACTATTGAACGCAAACGTAAGATTGATTTGCGCGACTAACGCAAACCTTCCGGAAATGGCCGCTAATGGTAGTTTCCGCCCCGACCTACTCGACCGATTAGCCTTTGACGTGGTGCATCTTCCTCCACTCCGCGAACGTCAGGAAGACATCTTGCTGCTTGCCGAGTACTACGCAATGAAAATGTGTCGTGAACTTGGCTTTGAGTATTTCGTTGGCTTTAGTCATCAAGCTGAACAAGCATTATTAGACTACCGATGGCCGGGTAACGTTCGTGAACTCAAGAATGTGATTGAACGGGCGATCTACCAACACGGACAGCAAGAGTTCCCCATCGAGCATCTGATTTTTGACCCGTTTATGGCCGAGTGGCAACAAAGTGAAGAGCTAGAGCAACTGGCCGAAGAAGCGACGATTTCGCAATTAACGTTTCCATTGGATTACAAGCAGTGGCAAGAGGATCAAGACCGCCACATCCTTAACGCTGCGCTTAAGGAAAGTAAATACAACCAAAGAAAGGCTGCCGACCTGCTAGGCTTAAGTTATCATCAACTTAGAGGCATGGTGCGAAAGTACGACTTGTCCAGTCCAGAGTAAGATGATGACAGAACCCATTTGGCGTGAAACACCAGCAGTAAAACCTTAGCTTTACTTTGGTTAAATCTAACAAATGATGGTAAATTAATAACATAGTAAGGCATAATGATTGATCTCATTGTGCTCATCGCTGACAGCCGTTCTTTCTATGAAAGCAATCATTCAACTAACACTAGGTTTATTTAGCTTCGGTCTTTTAACAGGCTGTGGCGAAGCCATTGACCACGAGAAAATCAGACAAAATGGTTTTGTCTATTGTGGCCAAGGTGGACCATACACATTTAACCCGCAGCTCACCGACAGCGGCATCACGCCTGAAACGCTCAGCCCACAACTGTTTGATTCTTTATTGACCATAGACCCAGACACTTATGAGCCCGTCGCGAACCTAGCAAAAAGCTGGCAAGTCGATGAGTCCGGCACGGTGTATACCTTTAATCTGCGTGATAACGTCGCTTTTCAAACCACGCCGTGGTTTACGCCTTCAAGAGCACTCAACGCAGAAGATGTGGTTTTCAGTTTCCGCCGTATCCTCGACTCCACCAATCCGTTTCATTACGTAGGTGGTGGCATTTACCCTTGGTTTAACGGGATCGATTTCCAAAACCTTGTGGTTGACGTCTCTGCAGTATCGAAAAATCAGGTCAAGTTTGTCCTTAGCCGACCTGACAACTCATTCCTTTCCAGTATTGCCACCAGCCATGCGGTGATTCACTCAAAAGAGTACGCAACCCAACTTGAACTGCGTGACGATAAAGGCATGCTCGATTCGCACCCTGTCGGCACCGGTCCTTTCTATCTGTATGAGTATCAGTTCAATGACCTGATCCGCTTGAAGCAACACAAAGACTACTGGAAAGGTCAGACGAAAATGAGCCAGGTTGTGTTTGATATCTCCAACCGAGGCACAGGCACGTTAGCGAAGCTACTGCGCAAAGAATGTGATGTGTTGAGCGCGCCACTTTCGAGCCAGCTCCCAGTGATTGAAAGTCGTGAAGATATTACTCTGACCGCTAAACCAGCGATGAATATCTCGTTTGTCGCGGTAAACACGTCGCACCCTGCGATGAATGATTCCAGGGTACGCAAAGCACTCAACTATGCGATTAACCGCCAAAACATCCTCGACTCGGTTTACTACGGCACAGGTACGCAAGCTTATTCGATTCTTCCGCCTTCGTCTTGGGCCTATCAAAAAGACACCACCCAAATCCGTTATGACCGTAACTACGCCATCGCGTTGCTGAGAGAAGCGGGTTATAGCAAAGGTTTGGAACTAACGATGTCTGTTCCGCTTGAGCCACGCGCTTACAATCCAAGCCCACGCAAAACCGCCGAGCTGATTCAAGCAAACTTAGCGGACGTAGGTATCACGCTGCATCTTTTGACCGATGATAGATACGATCGCACCGATTCAAGCGCCAATATCGACTTGTACTTAACCGGCTGGATTGCCAACACGGGTGACCCTGATAGCTTCTTCAGACCATTGCTCTCATGCGATTCGAAGCGCGTGGGACTGAACGTATCGAGTTGGTGTAACCCAGACTTTGACTTCCTGTTGGACTTAGCACTCGAAGTCGACAAGAAGCGCTACCGTTTGAACTTGTACCGTCAAGCGCAAAACATTCTCAATGAACAGTTTCCAGTGATTCCACTTAACCACGGCATGCAATTACAAGCTCAGCATCATTCATTAAAAGGATTCAAAGTGAGTCCGTTTAACTCTCAACCTTTTGATAACGTCGAGAGGGTTAAATAATGTTTCTTTATACCGTTCGACGCCTGAATCTATTCATCATTACCATGTTAATTTTGACTATGGTTGGGTTCAGCATTCTCCGTTTAGAGCCCAATTCGCCTTGGGCGATTCAAGACTTCTGGTCCGGTTGGATGACATACCTTACCGAACTTATGCAGCTTAACTTCGGCGTAGACAAACACGGCATGCCAGTAGTGGAAGAGTTGGCGGTTGTCTTCCCTGCCACGCTTGAACTCTGTTTTATCGCGTTTGTACTCTCTTTGCTGATTGGTATTCCACTCGGCACCGTTGCAGGCATGAAGCAAGGAAAGTGGACGGACACCATCATCTCGTTTACCTCGATGACCGGTTATTCTGCTCCGCTGTTTTGGGTTGCGCTGTTGATGATCATGGTGTTCTCGCTACACTTTGAGTTTTTCCCGGTCGCCGGCCGCTACGACATGTTGTATCAGATAGATCATGTGACTGGCTTTGCCATCATCGATGCCTTCTTTGCCGAAGGCCCTTACCGAGCTCATGCACTGCAAAGCGTCATCGAACACTTGATCTTACCGTGCTTGGTGTTGGCTCTAGCGCCAACCACGCAGGTTATCAGTTCGATGCGTACCTCGGTGGCGGAAGTCATGAGTCAAAACTACATCCGCGCCGCGCGTATTAAAGGTTTATCAACACGTGAGATCGTCACGCAGCACGTACTACGCAACGCGATTCCACCAATCATTCCTAAAATCGGCGTACAGCTGTCGAGCATGCTAACGCTGGCAATCATTACCGAATCCATTTTCAACTGGCCAGGAATTGGACGTTGGTTGCTTGACGCCCTCTCCGACCAGGATTATGTCGCGATTCAAGCCGGTGTGATTGTGGTGGCAACACTAGTTCTTACCGCAAATATTCTGTCCGATTTGATTGGCGCAATGATCAACCCACTAGTAAGGAAGGAATGGTATGCTAACCGATAGCGTCTATCAGGAAGAACACATTCCAACTCAATTCGAACGCTTCTGGCGTAGCTTCAGAGGTAACAACCTCTCGATGTTTGGCTTGTGGTGTTTGATGTTCATCATCATCATTACGATTGTGGCGCCTTGGATTACGCCACATGACCCACAAGCTCAGTCGGGCGAACTACTGATCCCACCGTCATGGAATCCAGCTGGTACCGTCGAATACTTCTTAGGCACAGACGACCTTGGCCGCGATATCCTTTCTCGCTTAATTTCAGGTTCACAGCTTACTTTTGGCTCCGCGGTGATCATCACCACCATTGCAGGCTTGGTTGGTTGTGTGATTGGTATCTTGGCGGGCATGACCAAGGGCTTGCTCTCGAGCACGCTCAACCACTTGCTTGATACGGTAATGTCGATCCCGTCGTTGCTGTTGGCGATCATCTTCGTTGCCTTCTTAGGCTTTGGTGAGTTCAATGTGCTCTTGGCGATTTGCCTCGCGTTGATCCCGCGCTTTGTCCGCTCGGTCTATATCGCGGTACACACTGAAGTTGAGAAAGACTACATCATGGCTGCGCGTCTTGATGGCGCTAACGAGTTTTATTTGTTGTGGAACTCAATTTTGCCAAACGTATTGGTCGTTATCGCCGCAGAGATTACATCTGCCCTTTCTATTGCCATACTTGATATAACCGCTCTTGGTTTTCTTGGGCTGGGCGCACAAGCACCAAGCACCGAATGGGGAGCAGTGTTGGGCGATTCGGTTGAACTGATTTACTTAGCACCTTGGACGGTGACCCTGCCCGGCCTAGCGATTATGTTTACTGTTATCGTGATTAACTTAGTAGGTGAAGGAGTTCGCCGAGCTCTGAACGCGGGGATCGAATAATGCCGTTATTAGATATTCGACATCTGACCATCGAAATTGAAACGCCACAAGGGCTGATGAAAGCCGTTGACCGCATGAGCTTAACCTTAAATGAAGGTGAAATCCGCGGCCTAGTGGGAGAATCAGGTTCAGGTAAAAGCCTCGTAGCCAAAGCCATCGTTGGGGTATGTAAAGACAACTGGAGAGTGACTGCGGACCGCATGCGCTTGGGGAATATCGATTTATTGCAATTGACCCCACGCGAACGTAGGCGCGTTATCGCCCGTGATATCGCGATGATCTTCCAAGAACCCTCAACCTGTTTGGACCCGTCAGAAGAAGTCGGTCGCCAACTGATCGAAGCTATTCCATCACGCTCATTTGAAGGCAAGTGGTGGGAGCGCTTTAAGTGGCGAAAAAAACAGGCGATTGGCCTACTGCACAAAGTTGGGATAAAAAACCACCGTCAGATCATGAGCAGCTACCCATACGAACTCACCGATGGGGAGTGTCAAAAAGTCATGATCGCGATGGCCATCGCAGCAAAACCAAAACTGCTTATCGCCGATGAACCAACGAACGATTTAGACCCGATCACTCAGTCGCAAATTCTGCGTTTGCTCAGCCGTATGAACCAGGTCAACAATACCTCAATCATGTTGATCGGGCATGACTTAACCACCATTACTCAGTGGGCGAATCGTATTACGGTGATGTACTGTGGTCAGTCGGTTGAATCCGCCGATACGCAGAAAATTCTTGAGAAACCGAAGCACCCTTATACGGTCGCGTTGCTTAAAGCGATGCCAGATTTTAACGACTGGATCCCTCACAAAGAGAAACTGCAATCGCTGCCTGGTTCAATCCCTCCCCTTCAGCATCTGCCTATTGGGTGTCGATTGGGTCCTCGTTGCCCGTATGCACAGCGCCAATGTGTCGAAATACCTATGACAAGACGAATTAAAAACCACAAGTTTGCCTGCCACTTCCCACTGAACATGGAGAAGAAAAAAGCATGAGCGCATTGTTAGAAGTCAACGACCTGTCGAAAGAGTTTATCAGTCGTCCGGGACTATTTCGTAAACGCACACACCAAGCAGTAAAACCGGTTAGCTTTACCTTAGAGGTCGGACAAACCATCGGCTTCATCGGCCAAAACGGTTCTGGTAAATCGACACTTGCACGCATGTTGGCAGGCGTTGTTGAGCCAACCAGTGGTGAAATCCGCGTGAATGGCGAGTTGCTTGAACACAAAGACTATTCGACGAGATGTAAGCTTATCCGGATGATTTTTCAGGATCCTAACACCTCGTTAAACCCGCGTATTCAAATCGGGCGTATTTTGGAAGGTCCGCTAAAACGAAACACTAATATGCCGCCAGAAGCGCGCATGAAGCGCGTGAAAGATACTCTACTGCGAGTGGGGTTGCTTCCTGAACACGCTTACTTTTATCCGCAGATGCTTGCAACGGGCCAAAAACAGCGTGTGTGCTTAGCTAGGGCGTTAATTCTGCAACCGTCGATCATTATCGCCGATGAAGCATTAAACGGCTTAGACATGGCAATGCGCTCGCAAATCATCAACTTATTCTTGGAACTGCAAGAAGAGATGGGGGTGTCATTTGTGTATGTGTCGCAGCACCTTGGAATCATCAAACACATCACAGATAAGATCATGGTGATGCATGAAGGTGAAGTGGTAGAAAGCGGCGATACGCAACAAGTTCTCGCTAACCCAGAACACATCATTACGCAGCGTCTGGTCGAGAGTCACTTTAGTAAACCTAAATTTTAGCCTTGCTCTAGAATTTGCGATTGATAGCCAGCAGCAATAGTTTGCTACTGGCTAATCGATAGAAAACCGCTGACTAACCGCGCTTTTTCAACTCAAATTCAAACTCGTCAGGGTAAAGCACTACCCCTTCTTCGTTGCTGTTTGGGAATACCACAATAGCGAGTTCATCTTCCTCCAGACCATATGTCCAGCGACTGAACCACTTAGCGGTTGAAATCGACTCTGCTTTGCAATGCTCCCACTCACCTGTCGCCCACTCGTTGGCAAACTCTTCATTTGGCCAAACTGGTACACAGTCTTCATCTTCGGTGTTGAGCATTACACAGCCATGTTCATCGGTCAGGATCCACACTTTACGCTGCTTTGCGATTTCTTTGATGCAGTAGTTAAAACGCTCGTCCGGACGCATTTTATTAACCGTATCGATCTGTTGTTGAGTTAATGCCTCTGACATGAATGTCTCCTTAAACAAAACGCCCACGGCATAACCATGGGCGTTTAAAAACTCATCTGAAACTTGCGATTACGCTAGTTCAGCTTGTAGCCACGGCCAGCCTTGTTTCTTACGGCTTAGCGTGTTTTCCATCATTAGCATGCCGTCTTGTTCATGCTTCACTAGCTTCTCAGCCCACTCGCCTTTGTATAGTAGACGAGTTTGCGCTGTTGTGATGTCTGTTAGCATTACTGCAGCGAACGCTAGACCTTCATCGTTACAACGACGTTCAAGGTCTGCTTCTAGTGCGTCAATCATGCCGTCAACTTGCTCTAGCGTTGCAAGTTCAACCTGACCAACAACCACGTCACGACCGTTGAATGGGTAACCTTTTAAGTCTTTTTCTACTAGCTCAGCAGCAGAAAGGCCTTCGATGTTAGTTTTTGCGATCAGAAGATCTTTAATGAACGCATCAACATCAGCAACGTCAGCGATCTGCGCTAGCTCCGCTACTGCGTCTTTGTCTTTTTGCGTACATGTTGGAGATGCAAAACCAACCGTGTCAGATAGGATTGCTGACATCATTAGTTTAGCGATTTGTGGAGTGATCTCGTGACCTTCGATCTTGAACATGTTGAACAGTACTGTGTTTGTACAACCAACAGGCCAGATCCAAGCTTCCATTGGGTTCACAGTCATCACGTCACCCAGACGGTGGTGGTCAACGATACCTAGGATTTCAGCTTCAGCCACATCATCTGGTGCTTGTGCTAGATCTGAGTAGTCAACAAGCCAGATTTTCTCACCAGCGACAGATGTGCGAAGTTCAGGAACTTCTGCACCAGCAACTTCGAGAATGTGCTGAGTTTCGCGGTTGATTTCACCTTGGCGAATCGGCATTGCTTGCTCGCCACGAGCTTTTAGTAGCTCAGTTGCAACTAGAGCACTACAGATACTATCACTATCAGGGTTCTTGTGACCTACAACTAGAATCATCTTATTTCCTATTCGACTAAAACAGGCCCAGCTTGGGCATTTACTCACGAAGCCCGTTACTTTACCTGATTTTTGAGATTTGTCATGGGTTAGCAAAAAGAAAAGCGCTTCTTTCTAATTATTGTTGCAAATAATTCTCATTAACATATATTGAGAATTATTCGTATTATCATTTGGGGACTTTATGCATTCAATGAGGCTTTCATCGTCACTGCCACAGTGGCTTTCTCTCGGCCAATTCCGTCCCGCATACAAGCGTCTTATTCTGCCAGTGATGCTACTCGCACTACTCACGAGTGAAACCACTCGCGAGCTCGCGGTGAACACGTTATCCGACGCGTTTTGGGCTGTATCCGCTTATGTCGCGTTTACATTGGCAATCTATCACTATGTCTCTCTATACGTCAGTAAAGAGAACAAACTCGTCAACTTGTTTCACCGCTCGCGACATTATCAAGTGATATTCGCTGCCCTGTTGGGCGCACTGCCTGGTTGCGGTGGCGCTATCATTGTCACTTCACAGTTTGTTAGTGGTCGTGTTGGCTTCGGCGCTATTGTCGCGGTGTTAACTTCGACCATGGGCGACGCCGCGTTTTTACTGCTCGCAAGCAAGCCAGAGATTGGCTTTATGGTTGTGGCTTTGGGTGTGGTTGTTGGGTGCGTCTCTGGCTGGGTAGTCAACCTACTCCATAATGATGATTTCTTGCGACCGGATGGGAATTCTACGAGCAATAGCAACGGTCCGACATCTGAATCCAGCAACATTGAACAAACCGCCATCAACCTACAAGGGGCATTTTGGAAATGGTGTTTGATTCCCGCAATCATGGTCGCATTGCTAGGGTCGTTTCAGGTTGATGTGAATGCTTTACTCTCATTACCGACGTTGGGCATTGAATGGCTTGGGGCAGGACTCATGGTCATTAGCATGTTGCTATGGTCGCTAACCAAAGAAATAAAGGACTACGAGTCAACAGTTGCCGAAGATAACAAAAGCCTTTCTTCTCACCCACTACAAAAGGCAGCGCAAGATACCAATTTTATTACTGCTTGGGTTGTGGTCGCTTTTCTCACGTTTGAACTGGCCAGCACATTTGCCGATGTTAACTTCGCCATCCTCTTCTCTCACTGGGGAATCTGGATGCCTTTGGCGGGGCTAGCGATTGGTTTACTGCCTGGATGTGGACCGCAAATACTGGTGACCAGCTTATACCTTAGCGGCGCTGCACCGCTATCAGCGCAAATTTCAAATGCGATTTCAAATGATGGCGACGCGCTATTTCCAATGATTGCCCTCGCTCCAAAGGCGGCGTTTATCGCAACTCTCTATTCAGCCATTCCCGCGTTTGTCATCGGCTACAGCTTCTACTTTCTGTTTGAAATCTAGCTCACTGCCAACGACTTCGGCTAGAGAAACGCCCTCAAACGAGGGCGTTACATTTATAGGCTCGCAGCAACTTCATCGGATATATCACCGTTGTGATACACCTCTTGTACGTCGTCGAGATCTTCTAAGGCATCGATAAGACGCAGTAGTTTCGGCGCGGTATCCGCGTCTAACTCCGCTTTCGTTGATGGCACTAGAGAAACTTCTGCGTTATCGGCTTCAAACCCAGCGGCATCCAGCGCATCTTTAACCACACCAAAATCGCTCGGCGCAGTAAACACATCAATTGCACCATCGTCTGCGGTTTCAATGTCATCCGCACCGCTTTCTAGCGCCACTTCCATGACATCGTCTTCATCTAATCCCGGCGCATAGGAGATCACCCCTTTCTTATCAAACAGATAATTCACGCTACCATCGGTACCTAGATTACCACCTGCTTTTGAAAACGCGTGGCGAACGCCTGATACGGTTCGGTTGCGATTGTCGGTCAAACACTCGACCATCACCGCGGTTCCACCTGGTCCATAACCTTCATAGATCACGGTCTCCATACCTTCGTCGCCTTCACCGCCCGCACCACGGGCAATCGCTCGGTTAACGGTATCACGCGTCATGTTGTTGGAAAGGGCTTTATCGATCGCCGCACGCAAACGTGGGTTGTTTTCCGGCTCACCGCCGCCCTCTTTTGCCGCAACGACAATCTCACGGATCAATTTAGTGAAAATTTTGCCACGCTTTGCATCTTGGGCTGCTTTGCGGTGGCGAATATTAGCCCATTTACTATGACCAGCCATTTGAGTCTCCCTTTAAAACAACAAAGCCGTAAGGGGTGCTTACGGCTTTAAATTTGAGGGCGATTCTATCACAAATCGAGGTTATTTATGACGCTCTTTGAGTTTGTTAATCACGTCGTTCATAGAAAGGCCTTGGTCTTGCAGTAAAACCAGCAAGTGATAGATCAAATCGGCAGACTCACACACTAACTCCGCCTTATCGCCCGACGTCGCCGCAAGCGCGACTTCAACGCCTTCTTCGCCCACCTTTTGCGAAATACGCTTGGTGCCACGAGCATAAAGGCTAGCGGTGTAAGACGAATCTGGGTCGGCACTCTTGCGGGCAGCCAGTAGCTGCTCAAGTTGATGAAGCCACACCATCTGCGACTCTTCTTGCGAATCGCCGTCCCAGCAAGTGGTTGTGCCAGTGTGGCAAGTTGGACCAATCGGGTCGACTTTCACAAGCAATGTGTCGTTATCACAATCTAAAGCGATGTTCTTAAGTTGCAGTACGTTACCCGAGGTTTCACCCTTGGTCCATAAGCGTTCTTTGGTGCGCGAGAAAAAAGTCACTTGACCCGTTTCACCGGTTTTTGCCAACGCATCTTTGTTCATGTAGCCCATCATCAATACTTGGCTCGACTGAAAATCTTGCACAATCGCTGGGACCAATCCATCCACTTTGTCCCAATCAATACGCTGCGCGAGGTTATTCACTTCTTCGGTGGCAAAACTCATAGACGCACCTCTATATCTTGTTGTTTTAAATACTGTTTTAACTCACCAATATTGATGACTTGCTTGTGAAATACAGACGCCGCCAACGCACCATCTACATTCGCTTTTTGGTAGGCTTCTGCGAAGTGCTCCATCGCACCCGCACCACCTGATGCTATCAACGGTACATTACACACCTCACGCACCATATTCAGTTGTTCAATGTCGTAGCCGTTACGCACGCCGTCTTGGTTCATCATGTTTAACACGATTTCGCCAGCGCCACGTTTTTGAACTTCTTGCACCCAATCACGCGTTTCCCATTGGGTTGCTTTAGTGCGAGCTTCGTCACCCGTAAACTGGTAAACCTGATACTTACCCGTGTCTTTGTCATAGTACGAGTCGATACCGACGACAATACACTGAACGCCAAAACGGTCTGCGAGATCTGTAATTAACTCTGGGTTTGCCAGTGCTGGTGAGTTGATTGACACTTTATCTGCACCAAACTCTAAGATGCGCGCCGCGTCTTCTGCTGATTTGATTCCGCCTGCGACACAAAAAGGAATATCAATCACTTCTGCCACACGTGAAACCCAGCTTTTATCGACCACACGACCATCACTGGAAGCGGTGATATCATAAAACACCAATTCATCGGCGCCTTCTTGCGCGTAACGCTGCGCCAGAGGAACGATATCACCAATGATTTCGTGGTTACGGAACTGAACGCCTTTTACAACTTGCCCGTCACGCACGTCGAGACAAGGGATTATTCGCTTTGCCAACATGCAAACGCCTCCTCTGCGGTAAATTTGCCATCCAATAACGCACGGCCAACGATCACGCCAGAAACACCAGTGCCTTTTAATGCTTCGATATCCGCCAGAGAGCCAATGCCACCTGATGACTGGAACTGAACTTGTGGGTATTGCTTGCACAGGTCAATGTATAGCTCCACGTTCGAACCCGCTAGCGTGCCGTCACGTGAAATGTCGGTACACAGCACGTGTTTAAGACCGACTGTTAGGTAATCGTCGATCAGCGCTTCAATCGTCACGCCGGAATCTTCCTGCCAGCCAGAAATCGCGACTTTGCGCGTGCCGTCTTGGTCGATATTGATATCGAGTGCAAGAACAATCTTCTCAGCGCCATATTTTTCCATCCAACCTTTAACCAGTTCGGGTTGTTTGACCGCGGTCGAACCGACGACAACGCGCTGTGCGCCCGCTTCAAGCAAATCGACAACATCTTGCTCGCTGCGCACACCACCACCGATTTGGATATTCGCTGGTGTACTCGCTAGCAACTTAGCGATTAAATCAAGCTGACGTGCTGAGGTATCTTTTGCGCCCGTCAGATCCACTAAGTGCAGCCAGTTGGCGCCTGCTTGGTGGTATAGGTTGAACTGCTCTGCCGGGTCGACTTTATATTCTGTTACTTGGCCATAATCACCTTGGTATAGGCGCACTACCTGACCTTCAATTAAATCTAATGCTGGAATAATCACGTAGTTATATCCTTATAATTCCAAGAAGTTTTGAATCAGTTTCGAGCCCGCTTTTGAAGAACGCTCTGGGTGGAACTGTACGCCGTAGTAGTTGCCCGTTTGAACCGCGGCACTAAACGGATTGCCGTAATCACATTGTGCAATCGTATAGTCACCAACAGGCATCGCAAAGCTATGTACGAAGTAAAAGTATTCACCTTCTTCGATGTCTTTAAACAACGGATGTCCCGGGTTTGCACTAACGGTGTTCCAGCCCATGTGCGGTAACGGTAGGTCACCCGTTTGCAGCAAACGGACTTCGCCGTCGCATAAGCCAAGGCATTCCACTATCTCATCGGCTTTTTGACCTTTCTCTTGTGATAATTTGCCGAGCAGTTGCATGCCTAAGCAGATACCCAACAGAGGTTTTTCGACCTTTTTGACCAGTTCGATAAGGTCGCGCTCTTCTAGGTTCTTCATCGCTTCACTGGCTGTTCCCACCCCTGGCAAAAACAATTTATCTGCGCCGAGCACTACCGCTGGATCTTTAGAGATAGTGACGTCGTACCCTAAACGCTCAATAGCAAACTTGACCGAAGAAACGTTGGCACAACCAGTATCGATAATAACGACTTTTTGTTCTGTCATGGTTTACCTTCCTTACAGCACGCCTTTGCTACTTGGCAGCTCGTTACCTTCGACCTTGATCGCCTGACGAAGCGTGCGACCGAACGACTTAAACAAACTTTCGATGATGTGGTGGTCGTTGTCGCCTGACGAAGATAAGTGCAGCGTACAAGCGAGCGTATCGGTCAATGAGCGGAAGAAGTGCACGACCATTTCGGTTGAAAGATCGCCAACCTGATCACGGCCAAATTTCGCATCAAACTTAAGGTATGGACGACCAGATAAATCCAACGCACATTGCGCCAGACATTCGTCCATTGGCAAGCTAAAACCAAAGCGGCCAATGCCTCGTTTATCGCCCAACGCTTCTTTTAGCGCTTGACCTAGCGCCAGCGCGGTATCTTCAACAGTGTGGTGATCATCGATGTGCAGATCGCCTTCCACCTGACAAATCATTTGGAAACCACCGTGTGTCGCGATTTGATCCAGCATGTGGTCGAAAAAGCCCAGACCCGTTGAGATTTGGTTGCCGCCTTGCTCGTCTAAGTTAACCTTCACTTTGATGTCGGTTTCTTTGGTCGTACGCACAACTTCAGCGATACGCGCTTTCACCGTCAGGTCTTTCAGGATCTGTTTCCAACCCATGGTTTCTGGGTGATATTGAATGCCGCGAATTGCCATGTTTTCTGCCAGTTGCAGGTCAGTTGCACGGTCACCAATCACAACCGAGTTCTTGAAGTCGACCTTGCCACCTTGAAGGTAGTCTTTGACCATGCCTAGCTTAGGCTTACGGCATGAGCAGTTATCTTCTTCAAAGTGCGGACAAATCAGGACGTCATCAAACTTAACGCCTTGAGATTCAAAAATCTCCATCATCATATCGTGCGGCGCATCGAAGTCTGCTTGTGGATAGCTGTCTGTACCTAGGCCATCTTGGTTAGTTACCATAACCAATCGGTAGCCCGCATCCTGTAACGACAACAGGCTTGGGATAACAAACGGTTCTAACTTTAGCTTGTCTAAGCGGTCGACTTGAAAATCAATCGGTGGCTCGACGATCAAAGTACCGTCGCGGTCAATAAAAAGGATTTTTTGTTGTGTGCTCACTTGAACTTCCTTATTTCTATTTTTTGCTGAGCTCCCGCAGTGGCCGAAGCTCATAAACTTTTTAATACGGCAATCTACGCGTAGTAGTTGCGAATAAAGCCAAGCGTTTTTTCACACTCATCTCGGCTGCCGACGCTAATACGCACACAGTCATCAATTGGCGAGTTACGCAAAATGATGCCGGTATCCCAAGCGGCTTTAAACAGTGCATCGCCATCAGGGAATTTAACTAGCAGGTAGTTGCCCCAACCTTCAAACACTTCCAATCCTGGGATCATCGATAACCCCACTTGCAGGTAAGCGCGGTTTGCATTCAAATCCAATACTTGAAATTTAGCACGAGCTAAACCCGCTTCAGACAACGCCTGAGTTGCAATCTCCGCGACTGGAATAGGCACTGGGTAGGGTGCGATCACCTTAAGCAGGACGTTGATCAGTTCTTCGTTTGCCAGAGTAAAGCCACAACGTAATCCCGCCAGCGCAAAAGCTTTTGACAGCGTGCGAAGAATGGCTAGGTTTGGATATTGCGCCAGTAGATCAACCGTCGACGCTTCCAGACAAAAGTCAATGTAGGCTTCATCCATTACTACGATCGCGCGGTCTTTGGTCATCTCAAGCAAAGAGACAATATCTTCGCGCTTAACGAGGTTACCGGTTGGGTTATTTGGGCTACAAACAAACACCAGTTTGACGTTATCAAGGTTCTGTTCAATACCTTTAAGGTCAAGCTGCCAGTCTGAGGTTAAAGGTACTGTCTTACGCTCAACGCCAATCGTTTCAGCGCTGATTGCGTACATGCCATAAGTTGGCGGACAGTAGAGAATCGCGTCTTCACCCGGCTCACAAAATGCACGGATTAATAGTTCGATACCTTCGTCGGCGCCGCGAGACGTCAGTGTTTGTTCAGGCTTCACCCCAGCGTAACTCGCGTACGCTTCGATCAGCTCTTTAGGCTGACATTCGCTGTAACGGTTAAGGCGAGCAAAGTCTGTTTTATACTCGTTGTTAAACGGAGATTCGTTGGCGTTGAGCCACACGTCGCCTGTACCGCCAATGCGGCGTGCCGACAGATAAGGCGTAAGTTTTTGTACTTGTTTTCTTGCTAGCTTTTCCATCTCAATCGCCCTTACGCTTTTGCTGCCAATTTTTCTACACGAATCGTCACTGCACGTTTGTGTGCATCTAAGCCTTCTGCTTCCGCCATCGTAACTACCGTTGGCGCTAAGTTTTGCAAGCCTTGTTCAGACAATTGCTGCACGGTCATGCGTTTAGAGAAATCCGCCAAACCCAAACTTGAGTAAGTGCGGGTGTATCCGTAAGTCGGCAACACGTGGTTAGTACCAGACGCGTAATCCCCTGCCGATTCTGGCGACCAATCACCTAAGAAAATCGAACCCGCGTTATCAAGCAAAGGAAGTAACTCACGAGGATTCTTCGTCTGCACGATTAAGTGTTCAGGACCGTAGTAGTTAGAAATCGAGATTGCTTGGGTAATCGATTCAGAGATAATGATCAGGCTTGATGCCAGTGCTTTCTCTGCAATTTCCGCACGTGATAGTTCTTTAAGTTGACGTTGGACCGCATCCGTTACTTGGTCGGCGATCACTGGTGATGGCGTAACCAGTACCACTTGAGAATCAGGTCCGTGCTCGGCTTGGCTCAGCAAGTCAGCGGCAATAAAGTCTGGGTCTGCGGTTTCATCGGCAATGACTAACACTTCAGATGGACCCGCTGGCATATCAATCGCCGCGCCACGAAAATCATTGCTGACCTGGCGCTTCGCTTCTGTCACATAGGCATTACCTGGGCCAAAGATCTTGTCCACTTTGCTAACGGTTTCGGTGCCATACGCCATGGCAGCTACCGCTTGACCGCCGCCAACGTTGTACACTTCGTCGATATCACACAACTTAGCAACGTAAAGAATTTCGTCCGCGATTGGTGGTGGTGAACACAGCACCACTTTGCGACAACCCGCAATTTTCGCTGGTACACCAAGCATCAATACAGTTGAAGGAAGTGGCGCGCTACCACCGGGAATATACAAACCCACTTTTTGGATTGCGCGAATCACTTGCTCACACACCACTCCCGGTTGAGTTTCAACTTTGATTGGCTGTGGCTTTTGCGCTTTGTGAAACTTCGCGATATTGCTGTAAGCCTGCTCTAGCGCTTGCTTCATTTCTGCCGATAAACGCGCTGAAGCAGCATCAATTTCTTGGCTAGAAACACGAATAGAATCTGGTCGAACTCGGTCAAATTTCTCTGTCAATTCCAGTAACGCAGCATCACCGTCGTTACGAACTTTTGCGATAACCTCTGAAACCGCCGCTGTGATGTTCGCGCCTTCTGCAATGGCTGGGCGCTCTAAAATTGAATCTTGCTGAGATTCACTCAATGATTGCCAAACTACCGTTCTCATCGCCCGTTACTCCATCATCTTTTCAATCGGTAGAACCAAAATCGAACTCGCACCCAACTCTTTCAAGCCTTCCATGGTTTCCCAGAATAGGTTTTCAGTGCTCACTAGGTGCACGGCAACTTTTTGCTTGTCAGCAGAAAGAGGCAGAACGGTTGGGTCTTCCGCGCCAGGTAACAGGTCTTTCACTTGCTCTAGTTTTTCAACTGGCGCGTGTAACATGATGTACTTTGATTCTTTTGCTTGTTGCACGCCTTGCATGCGAGTCAGCAGCTTTTCAATCAAAGCTTGTTTATCTTCAGCAAACTCACCAGCACGCTGAATCAAGGTCGCTTTCGATTGGAAGATAACTTCCGCTTCTTTTAGACCGTTTGCTTCCAAAGTAGCGCCAGTTGAAACTAAGTCAGCAATCGCGTCCGCCAAACCTGCACGTGGCGCAACTTCAACTGAGCCAGTCAGCATACAGGTTGAGAATGGAACACCTTGCTCGTCCATGTACGCTTTCAGTAGTTGAGGGTACGTAGTTGCAATACGCTTACCGGCGAGGTCTTGCGGACCGTTGTATTGCTCGTCTTTATCAATCGCGATAGATAAACGACAACCACCAAAGTCTAAGCGACGGAGTTGTACAAAGTCGTATGGTTCGCCTAATGCTTTACGGTCAAGGCGGACTTCTTCAAGTTCGTTTTCACCGATGAAACCTAAATCAACCACACCATCCATAATCAAACCTGGGATGTCGTCATCGCGAACTAGTAGTAGGTCAATAGGCATATTTAGTGAGTGAACAACTAAACGCTCACCCATAATGTTGAATTTCACGCCGCACTTTTTAAGTAGCTCTTGACACTCTTTACTCAGGCGACCTTTCTTTTGAATTGCGATTCTTAGGCGTTGTGTTTGCATTGCATTATCCCTGCATAAATTTCTGATATTTATAAAATTTTTAAAACGCTAAAACTGAAAAACCCTCGGGAGATGTTGGTCTCCCGAGGGTTTTAAATCTGAATTTAGCGATTTCACCTCCGGGAGCTTCCTGCCTCCCGGGTATGCGCACATCTCCCGAAAGACTAGATTGGGTGATGGTGATGATGAATGTTCATTACAAAATTGCGCATAACTATTTAAGCTCTAGGTGTTTCTAACTGTTGATAACCACACTAACTAAGGATTGTTTTTTTTTCAACACCTATTTTCACTTTCTAGTAAATTAATTGTTAACTGACTGATATTTGGTGTTTTTAGTTGATGCATCTTCGCCGATGTCGCGCACGACCCTTTACCAACGCATCAATAAGTACAACCTCGACATATAGAGCCGCCGACCTTTGTGGATTTACGTGATTGCATTGAGTTCCACGACCTCACGTTTCCTTCCCTAGTACAACAGGTATAAAAAAGCTCCGCTATTTAACGGAGCTTTTCTTTTATTCAATCGCTTGAATTAAGCGCTCTGGCAAGACGCAATCTTTGACTTAGACAACCAAGAAAGACCCACACAAACCAAGATGAACGCTACCATCGCCGCGATGAAAGAAAACGCGATAGACGCGGTCATGCCAAGCGCAATGAAGCCGATACAAGATACCAACGCAACAGACAGCGCGTATGGCAGCTGCGTTGACACGTGGTCGATATGGTTACAACGTGCACCTGTTGAAGACAAAATCGTGGTATCAGAGATCGGTGAACAGTGGTCACCAAACACAGAACCCGCTAACACCGCACTCAACATTGGCAGCATAAGAGCGATATCTGTCGCGCCTGCCATGTCACCAGCGATTGGCAACATGATACCGAACGTACCCCAAGAAGTACCCGTTGAGAATGCCATCAAACCAGACAGTAGGAACAGAATTACAGGTAACCAGTGCGGAGCAATATTGCCTTGCGCAAGCGTCGATAGGTACGAACCCGTCTTCATGTCACCGATCACTGAACCGATTGACCAAGCAAAGACTAGGATTAGAATCGCGCCAAACATAGATTTCGCGCCAATCCACAGTGTGCGGGCGATTTCTAGCATTGGCAGGCCTTGCTTTAACACTGTCACTAACGCCACAGCCAAACCAACTAGACCACCATAAATCAGCGATGTGCCCACATCGGTATTCTCGAATGCACCAAGTAGAGCAAACTGTTTACCATCCGCAGCCAGTGCCTGAGCGCCTGTAAACAGCATAGACGCAATTGTCGCTACTACTAACATCACGATCGGCAATACCAAGTCGGCAACTTTACCTTTCTCGCTCTCGCGAATATCTAGCTCTTCGTTAAGATCGTGTGCTTCTTGGGTATCGGTATCTTGGTCGTTATCAAAACCACGGCCTTGAGAAGCCGAAATTTCATGCTCACGCATCTTACCGATATCTAAACCAAACCACGCAACCGCAAACACCATTAACAAAGCGAATACCGCGTAGTAGTTCATCGGGATAAGACGAACATACGCACCTAGCGCTGAGTACTCTTCAACACCGTGCGACATCAAAATACCACCGATAATGGTAATAATGTACGCACCCCAGCTTGATGCTGGCATTAGCACACACATAGGTGCTGCGGTTGAGTCAAGAATGTACGCAAGCTTTGCACGTGATACGTAGAAACGGTCAGTCACAGGACGCGAGATTGCGCCAACTGCCAGACTGTTAAAGTAGTCGTCGACAAAAATGAATACGCCTAAAAAAGCCGCCAAAAGTTTTGAGCCGCGCTTACTCTTCACACGTGACTGCGCCCACTCTGCAAATGCGCGTGTGCCACCTGACAACGTCAATAGCGCTGTCATCATACCGAGTAGCAATAGGAAGCCGACAATACTCATGTTCCAAGTATTAAGACCGCCATCTTCGACGAAAACGCTTGAAACAGTCGAGCTAACGTAGCTCAGAGTATTACCAACAGAATAGTCATTGAGTAGGATGGCACCGAGAACAATACCAACACCTAAAGAAACAAGGACACGACGTGTAATGATCGCCAGACTTAAAGCCACCAGGGGAGGCAAAAGTGACAAAGGAGATGATGCAAAATCAATTAAATTCATGATCTTCAAAAACCAGTAATAAATGGTTAGAGATCTACTGCAGACTCATTGGTGGAAAATCTATTCCACACAATTGTGTTGAACTAAGCGAAAGGGAAGCGAACACTTCACCCAACCCTACAGTAGCGCTCCATAGTTTTACAAATTATAGACTATGGCAGTGTTAGCCCTATTCGAGCGTAACCCCAGCAAGCGCTTTTGATATAGACACTCACTTCGGCGAAATAACCTTTCTTACTTGCTCATTGGCATCACCCCAACAAGTAGTACTTATTTATTCCGCTCCTCTACCGCGATTGTTGAAATTTTAAACCATTCAAACACTAAATTAACAATGATTTAACCAACGTCTCGCATTAGGTGACGTTCATTGTACTTATCCCTATAGGCATTTCAATATTTCATCCTAAAATATTGTTAAAAAATGGAGCGTTTTTTAGCCGAGTAAGTTTTCACCTCTCTCGCATACTCATCCAGTATCCTATACCCAAATATTGAAGAGTAACTGAAAAAGATTATTTGTCGTCATCTGAAAATTTTATAAGTGTCGTAAGTGTTCAATATGATTAACATTGAATAAATCAAACGTAAGATAAATTGAACGAATCATTCCAAGATATGAAACACAGCACTCAGTAACAACACTTAATTTATGGACTTGCCTTATATTTTTTGTGTCATTAATATCTTTTTGCCACTAATTTTATTGAAGAAATATCTAGTTTTTAGACATTAATGAATTATGTAGAACGGAATTTACCTAATTTTACTTAGAATGGATTGTAATATATAAAATTCAGGATTATTATCTTATCTATTAGCTACTCCTTATTTAGTGAGATCAAAATATGTCGGAACTAACTAAAACACTATTAAATATTCGTAGCCTACGCGCTTTCGCCCGTGAGCTAACTCTGGAACAATTAGAAGAAGCACTAGATAAATTAAACACGGTAGTTGCTGAGCGCAAAGAAGCGGAAGAAGAAGAGCGCGCTGCTCGTGCTGAGCAAGAAGCTAAGCTTGCTGCTATTGCTGATCAAATTGCTAAAGATGGCATCGATGTTGATGCGCTTATTTCTGCTCTTGCTGGCGACGGTAAGGCGAAAACAAAATCTAAATCTAAACGTGCTCCTCGCCCTGCGAAATACAAATATGTAGACGCAAACGGCGACGAGAAAACTTGGACTGGTCAAGGTCGTACGCCTTCAGCAATCCAAGAGCAATTAGATGCGGGTAAATCTCTAGACGATTTCCTAATCTAAGCGAAATAATATAAAAAAGCGCCCAACTGGGCGCTTTTTTATAGCACGAAAGTAGTAGTTATAAAAAGGCCCCGCTAATGCAGGGCCTTTTTATTTATTATCGTTCCCAGTACGCCTCTTCTAAGCTATCTTCACGTTCTGGCAAGCCGCGTGACAAGCGTGGAGAGTGTTGAACAAGAACTTCGTAACTTGCTCGGTTTGAATATTTACATACTTGAGAGAACGAAGAATACGTTAAGAATGAATGCGCGTGTTTACTTGAATTAGGCACGTTTTCTTTATGGTATTTATTCGCAGCCATATCATGTAATAACGCCGATAACGCGGCATCACCGGCACCATTAGTATTCTTAATTTTCTCTGGACCACCCATATATGGCGAGATGTGAGAATAAACTTTAATTGGTTGCTCACAACCCGCTTTAAATGCCGGGCGGCTAAATTCGTAACGGTTAAACTCAGCAATACTACCTGGAAGCAGTGGTAAAGAAGTTTCGCGTTTTGCTGCGTCTTCTGTATATCCAGCCATAAATAGTCCTACAGGACCAGCGGTACATAATACAAGATCAACCCAGTCTAATGCTTTATCTGAAGCCGCCAAAGGATCGGTTTCACCCGTTAATGCTTCGGCTTCGTCTTCATTCATTGCGACAACTGTAACATGCTCGCGTAAGAATTCTTGCCAATATTCAGGATCGTCTTGAATAACGAATTTAGTCCCAAGCGTCAATACCACTGGTACATCGTACTTCTTAGCATATTCAATTGCTCGCATTGTTGCTTCAGGCATTGGATCGCCTTCTTTACAACGTACTAAATAAGCAGTGAGAACCAGCGCAGAGGCATTTTTAAAAATCTTCTCAGGAATACTTTCTGGAAGCAGTTGGTTCATCTGGCCTTCACTAATAGCAAACGTTCGTTCACCGTCTTCTGTAATAAGCGCAAAACAACGACCAATTGCGCCTTTCACACCTTGCAGGTAGTTCAGATCCATTCGGCTAGAGGTATTACATAAATAACGGTAGCCATAACTACCAATTTTAATGTCTTGGCTCATTACACCTAATAGTGTTGAACGGTCATCGGCTAGTACAGAATAGTTGTGAAGCGTATTACCGATCGTGCCACCAGCGTATTCATTGGTAATGAGGTCAAACTGTTTAAGCTCGGTATAAAGCGCTTCTGCCGTGTCATCATCAATAACCAGCGAGTGTCCCTTACTCAGTTTGTATTTCTCGATTAATTCCGAACTAACTTTCGCTTCAATATCCACCAACGTCTGGTCAATACCAATAATATGCGTGCGAGACATTCTCTTGCTTTCTTGTGACTGGCTGACTAGCGGGTCACGGGCATGCACTGGAAAGTAGTGCTTCGATTTACGTTGACCAGGAAATTTCATAACAATGATTCTGAATAAGGGCTGAAAGGATGCCGGATTCTACATCGCACTTCACAGTGCGGCAACATCTCGGATTATAGCAAACGTTTGCCATCAGTAAGAAAGTCCTTAGCTGATGGCATACGTAGAAATAAGAGGGCTTATTCGCCTTCCATAAAGCTCAAATCTGGTAGTTGGTCTAGGTTCTCTGAATAGCGTTTGAGGTTAAACTCGCCTTCATTTTTCATCACGTCAAAGATCTCAATTGCAACCGCGCACGCCATCATTGCAACCGCGTCTTCGCGACTGGTCCCTGTCATCATAAGACGCATTAATGTCTCTTTGACTTTAATCGGATTACCATCTTCTAGTTGGTTTTCCACCACCTCGATAAGCTGTGCTTCCTCAAAGATTTGGTTCTCTTCACTCATATATTGTTTCCGCTTTGACTTGAATTTTGTCGACTATGCCACATATAAACATTCGATAGTGATAAAAGCTAATATAGAGTGAGCAAGTGGGCAAAAGTTCAGCGTTTTCGAAGTGTGAGTCCGATCTCGGATCTGTCCCCTCGCTGGGCTTTCTGTTAGAATCTGCGTCCAGTTAATTTAAGTGGTGTTGAGTAATGTCTGATAACTGTACTGACAACAGTAAAAAGAAAGTAATCGTCGGCATGTCTGGCGGTGTTGATTCATCTGTTTCTGCATATCTTCTAAAACAGCAGGGCTACCAAGTGGAAGGCCTGTTCATGAAGAACTGGGAAGAAGATGACAACGAAGAATACTGTACAGCAGCGGAAGATCTAGCTGATGCGCAGGCAGTCTGTGACAAACTTGGCATCCATCTACATACCATCAACTTTGCTGCGGAATATTGGGACAACGTGTTTGAGTACTTCCTTGCGGAATACAAAGCAGGCCGTACGCCGAACCCAGATATTCTTTGCAACAAAGAAATCAAGTTTAAAGCCTTCTTGGAATTCGCGGATGAAGTGCTAGATGCAGACTACATCGCGATGGGTCACTACGTGCGCCGTACCTTCCCTGAAAATGGTGAAAAGCCACAAATGCTACGTGGCCTAGACGGTAACAAAGACCAAAGTTACTTCTTGTACACACTCAGCAGCGACCAAGTTGCGCGCAGCCTATTCCCTGTGGGCGAACTTGAGAAACCTGAGGTTCGTCGTATCGCTGAAGAACAAGATTTGATCACAGCGAAGAAGAAAGACTCAACCGGTATCTGCTTTATCGGTGAGCGTAAGTTTACGGACTTCTTGTCACGCTACTTGCCTGCTCAGCCGGGTAAAATTGAAACCCCAGAAGGAAAAGTGATTGGTGAACACCAAGGCTTGATGTACCACACTCTAGGTCAACGTAAAGGTCTACACATTGGTGGCCAGAAAGGCGGCGGCGGTAACGAAGACCCGTGGTACGTTGCAGACAAAGACCTTAAGCGTAATGTACTAATTGCGGTACAAGGCGCAGATCACCCGCTCCTTAAGTCGCAAGGCTTAATTGCATCTCAGTTGCACTGGGTTGACCGTACACCGATTAAAGAACCTGTGCAGTGCACGGTGAAAACACGTTACCGTCAAACCGATATTCCATGTACTATCATCCCTATCGATGATGAAAACATTAAAGTTATCTTTGACGAACCTCAAGTTGCTGTCACTCCAGGTCAATCGGCAGTATTCTACAGTGGTGACGTTTGCCTAGGTGGCGGCATCATCGAACAACGTATTTAGTTAATCGTCTGACTTAGGAGTATTACTACGTGGCTAACACACTCTACGACCGCACTATCGCTTTTGCAGGTATTTGCCAAGCTGTGGCATTGGTTCAACAAGTGGCGAAAAACGGTTACTGTGATTCTGACGCGTTCGAAACTTCTCTCAAGGCGATTTTGAATACCAACCCAAGCAATACCGTCAGTGTGTACGGTCGTGAATCCGACCTAAAACTCGGACTGGAGTGTTTGGTCAAAGGTATCGACAGCACGCCAACAGGTAGTGAAATCACTCGTTACATCATCAGCTTAATGGCGCTGGAGCGTAAATTAAGCTCACGTAATGATGCGATGTCACAACTTGGCGACCGCATCCAAATGTTAGAACGCCAATTGGAGCACTTCGAGCTCCTTGACGAGCAGATGATCAGCAATCTGGCGAGTGTTTACCTCGACGTCATCAGCCCTATCGGCCCAAGAATTCAAGTTACAGGTACTCCAGCAGTGCTTCAGCAAACCGGCAACCAGCACAAAGTTCGCGCCCTGTTGCTATCCGGTATCCGCAGTGCAGTACTGTGGCGCCAAGTTGGCGGTAAGCGTCGCCATTTGATTTTTGGACGTAAAAAGATGGTTGAGCAGGCGCAAATCCTCCTCGCCAGAATGTAGACATTTATTCCGTAGCTCGCGCCTTGTCGCGAGCTCATTTTTTTGATTCATATAACTTTGGCGCAAACGTTTGCGCAATATTCGTGACAATTGCCATTGTTATTGGTATAAAGCTCACGAAATTTAGAAACTCAATTCAGGAGAACACCATGGAACTGTCAGCATTGACTGCTGTTTCACCAGTAGACGGCCGTTACGGAAGTAAAACAATTGCATTACGCAGCATCTTTAGCGAGTTTGGCCTACTAAAGTACCGCTCTATCGTTGAAATCCGCTGGCTACAAAAATTAGCCGCAACAGACGCGATCAAGGAAGTACCAGCATTCAGTGCAGAAGCAAATCAGTTCCTAGACGATCTAGCAGCAAACTTCAGTGAAGAAGACGCGCTTCGCATCAAAGAGATCGAGCGCACGACTAACCACGACGTAAAAGCGGTTGAATACTTCCTGAAAGAGAAAGTTGCAGGCGTACCTGAGCTACACGCGGTTAACGAGTTCATCCACTTTGCGTGTACTTCTGAAGACATCAACAACACTTCTCACGCGCTAATGCTTAAAGAAGCACGTGAAACGGTAATCCTGCCTGAGATCCGCAACCTAATCGACGCGATCAAAGCATTGGCAGTTGAATACCGTGACATTCCACTTCTGTCTCGTACACACGGTCAGCCAGCATCTCCATCAACAATGGGTAAAGAGATGGCGAACGTGGCGTACCGCATGGAACGTCAATACAAGCAAATCGAAAACGTTGAAATCCTAGCAAAAATCAACGGCGCAGTAGGTAACTACAACGCTCACCTATCTGCTTACCCTGAGCTAGATTGGCACCAGTTCTCTGAAGAGTTCATCTCCGAATCTCTAGGCGTAACTTGGAACCCATACACCACGCAAATCGAGCCTCACGACTACATCGCTGAGCTGTTTGACGCGGTTGCACGTTTCAACACGATCCTAATCGACTTCGATCGTGACGTTTGGGGCTACATCGCTCTAGGTCACTTCAAGCAAAAAACCATTGCTGGCGAAATCGGCTCTTCAACAATGCCGCACAAAGTGAACCCAATCGACTTCGAAAACTCGGAAGGTAACCTTGGTCTAGCAAACGCAGTATTCGGCCACCTAGCGCAAAAACTGCCTATTTCTCGCTGGCAACGTGACCTGACTGACTCAACGGTTCTACGTAACCTAGGTGTTGGTGTTGGTTACGCGATCATCGCTTACACTTCAACGCTAAAAGGCATCAGCAAGCTAGAAGTAAACCGCGAAGCGCTACTGAAAGAACTAGACCAGAACTGGGAAGTACTTGCAGAGCCAGTACAAACGGTTATGCGTCGTTACGGTATCGAGAAACCTTACGAGAAGCTAAAAGAGCTAACACGTGGTAAGCGTGTAGACGGCGAAGCAATGCGTAACTTCATTGACGGTCTTGAGCTTCCTGAGCATGAGAAAGCACGCCTGAAAGAGATGACGCCTGCTAACTACATCGGTCAAGCAATCGAGCTGACTGACAAGCTGTAACAGCGACTCTCTAAATTGCAAAAGGCTGATGTGAACCATCAGCCTTTTTTAGGGCGTGTTGACCTTTCGTGGTTAAATTTTGTTCGAGATAAAAGCGTTTTAATCGCGGTGAGAGGTTTGCCGCCTAGTCATTCTAAGCAAATACCTCTCAACAATGAGTAAAACGCTTTTAGCCGAACCCGTTGGGCAGCGTTTGTGGATCCTTTCTACTGCGTTATCGGCTTATCAGGTAGAGTGACTACATTTCAAAGCCTCTGCCTTGTATAAAGAACCCACAAACTGCTGCAAAAATCATCTCGAAAGGTCAACACGCCCTAATTCTTTTGCCCTATTTCTTCTGAAAAAATAGAGTTATCTTACCGACTTCAACGCCAAACTTGTTAATACTGGTGACGTTGAATACATGCTTGTCATCTTGACGATAGAGCCAATCATCAAAACTCACCACCACCGAAGAGTCTTCCAACTGCAGCTCAAAGTCATACTGCCACTGCAGCGCATTGCCAACTTCTCTACCCTTAGCGACACCGATAATGTCATCGGCTACGCCTTGATATTCGCTATCACTTAGACGAGTGATTTTCCATATTCGCTGGTCTGTTTCTCCATCATCGAAGACGAAATCTTCGGTCAGAGTCAGCGTATCCCCTTCAACAGTGCCGACGATCGAGACTTCAAATCGGCGGGTTTGTTTGTCCGTATAGTCTTGCACCATCCCCCAAGCGGTCAACTCACCGTCAAAGTACTCAAACACATTAAAAGCCGGCATACTCGATTGGTAATCCTTAATATCACTCGAACAACCGCCAAGCAGCAGCGCGATACAAATGCCGCACATTTGTAAAAACCTATTCATCATTTAACTCCAATTAATTGCTTACGTAACTTTGGATATTGAGTGTTGGGAGATAACCAAATCGCGAGAAACGCATCATTGAGCGTTTCATCACTGATGGTACCGATGGCGTCAACCTGCCCTTTATGTTGGTAATAGAATTGACCAGTCTGACCATCTGTCACATAAGCGAGTTGTTGTCCTTTTTTGATATCAGGAAAAATAGATTTTAGCTGCACAAGCCACTGTTTTCGCATCGGGGTTTGATAACCCAGTTTTTCCCATTGCTCATCCGTAGCTTCAAGCAACTGTCGGCTAGAAATGTCTCGTTGATAGTCGATGGCAAGAGCCAAAGGATGCGGAGAAATATCATCGCTTGATTGATAAACACCGTTTGGCGTGAGTAACCTAGATTGGTAGACATCGAAAAACAGCACGCTCAACTGCGCTTGTCCCACCATCGACCAGTTTTTCCACTCTAGACTGGCTTGCGCTGCAGACGCATAACTTGTCTGCGTGTACAGCATAAGTAGCAGTGAACTAAGCGCGTTGATTATGGTTTTCACTCTCATAGCCATATACCTTTTGAATCAACCAGAACATTGCGAGCCATTCACTAAAAAGAATTGCCATTGTTACTTCAATACCAAATCCGAACTCTACAGCGCCAAGCTTTTCACCAGCGATATAACTCAGTGCACCGCCAATGCCGCCCAGCAGCGATATGCTCCAAACAGAGAAGCGATTTAGTTTCTGCAACAGAAAGTACGCATACCAAACAAACAGCAGCCATAAAGATACTAACCACACAGGCAGAAAAGTTGTCTCGAAGATCAAAAGACCTAGCTGTGCGTTACCAAAATCAAGACCAATACCCGCGACGACAAGTAACGCGACACGCTGCAACTTAATCTCATGTTGTAAATAGCTGCCTAACAGGGTGCAAGCCGCCAACAACGCACTCAGCCATTGCCACTGTTGATTGCCTAGTACGGCGAGAAACCAAAAGCTTTGAAACCACACCGAATAGGCTACAAAACGCCAGTCCATCGCGCTACGGCCTTTGGAACGTCATGTGCACGGTGCTGATGCTTTTTGCTCTAAAGCCGCCTTCGCAATAGCAGAAATAATAATTCCACATGCGGATAAAGCGCGTATCAAAGCCTAGTGCGCGCACACGTGACTCCGCTAAGTTAAAGCGAGTTTTCCAATCGCTGAGCGTCTTGGCGTAATCCTCTCCAATATCAAACAAATCCCTCAACACCAGATCACTGTACTGCGTTGTCGCTTGAGTAAGCGCGGTAACCGAAGGCAAGAAGCCACCAGGGAAGATATACTTTTGGATAAAATCAACGTTGTTGCTGTAGTAATCGTATCTTTGGTCGGCGATGGTAATCGCCTGAATTGCCATCAAACCTTTTGGTTTCAGCAACGACTGGCACTTTTTAATGTACGATTTTAGATACTCTTTACCGACCGCTTCGATCATCTCGATAGAAACAAGCTTGTCGTACTGCCCACTCAGATTACGGTAATCCTCTTTAAGCAGGGTAATCTGATCTTGTAAGCCTAACTTTTCGATCAGATGTTGGGCGTACTGGTACTGTTGCTCAGAAATCGTCGTCGTCGTCACTCGGCAACCGTAATGCTGTGCCATGTAAATCGCCATTGCCCCCCAACCAGTGCCAATCTCGATCACGTGATCGCGCTCGCTAAGGTTAAGTTGCTGACACAAACGCTCCATTTTGTTTTCTTGCGCCTGCTCTAGAGAATCCGTTTCATTGCAATATAGAGCGGAAGAGTAAAGCATTCGTTTATCGAGAAATGTCTGATATAAATCGTTGCTCAAGTCGTAATGTGCTTCGATATTTTTCGCTGAGTTCTCCACCGTATTGCGGTTAAACCAATGGCCAACCCGATAAGCAAGTTTCGAAAGTAAACTGACCCGGCTCTCAATAGAATCCAATGTGGAGATGTTCGCCGCCATCAACTCCATCACTAATGTCAGGTCAGGGCTGTCCCACCAACCATCCATATATGCTTCAGCGGCAGCAATGCTCCCACCGGATAATACGCGTGAATAAAACGCAGGGTTCTTCACCTCAATCATCGCTTGCGGCGTGCCATTTTTTGGACAACCGAATAACGTTCGCTGTTTCGCATGCTCTTCATCGAAAGATTCGAGAATGGTCAACGAACCAACTTCCAACTTTTGAAGCAGTGTAAATACAAGATTTCTCGCGGTTTTCTGACCACTGGAAAGCTGTCTTGGGTAAGGAATCACTTGCGAGTTGATCATGTTCTATGCTCCTTAGCTTTATTTTTCTGATGAGCGTCTTTTTCCTGATGGTATTTAGGATGGGAATAAAATGGTGCGCCTTTGCACCACAATTTCAAGGCATGCCAATAAATACCGCTTACTACTTTTACTGCCATTATTGGCGTCGAGATCAGTCGCTTGAGTAAAGATACCGAACTTAATGGCTGTTTTTGCATGCTGAGCGTTGCATCAAAGGCTTTGCCGTCTCGATGACACTCAAGATGTACAGATAAGCGCTTGTCCAGCGGTTTAATCCGCCAAACATACTTTTGATCGATAGGATTAAACGGTGAAACGTGAAACGCTTTGTCATGCGTCCATGCCGCTTGAGACGTCGCTGAAATGGCATAGTAGTGACGTTCATTCCATGGTGTATTGCTCACTTCTGCCAAAAGGTAACGCCAACTTCCAGCTTGGTCGTAGACATAATAGAAATTGACGGGGCTGAAATAGATCCCCAAATAACGCAAGTGCACTACCGCCTCAACACGCCCTTCAACGCGCTCACCAGTCAATTCAAGCACCTTATCAAACACCGCTTGTTTCAAGTCCCCGCAGCCAAGATAGTCTTCACGTCTAAACCTTGCCCAATGCCACCAACGCGTACCGAAAGCCCATACCTTATCCTGCAACATCTCTATCTCATCAAGGTCGATACAGGGCATAAACAAAGGATAGTTGATCTGGTGTTTGATGGGAGTAAAACGTCGATGCCTGACGTTACCAACCAAAAGCGCGCTTTGCATTACGCCGCACCTTTTTGCTGGGTATGCTGCGCAACTCTTTGCACTCCAGAAACCACATCTAGCGCACTTCTCACGCCGTCTTCATGGAATCCGTTGTACCAATACGCTCCACAGAACCAAGTCTGATTGACACCATTGATTTCTCCGCGACGTTGTTGCGATTCCATCGACTGTTTGGTGAATACTGGATGATGGTAAGTAAAGCTACGCAAAATCTTGTCACGCTGAATGTGTTCTGAGCTATTCAAAGACACACAAAACGTTACCGGTGCTTCGATGTGTTGCAAAATGTTCATGTTGTAGGTCAGCATCGGTGGCTGGCCGTCAATATCGCCTTTCCCTAATCGGTAGTTCCACGATGCCCAAGCTGCTTTGCGCGTTGGTAACAAAGACTCGTCAGTGTGCAGTACCACTTCATTAGCTTGATATTCCAGTCCAGACAAGACGTCTTTTTCAACCGTATCGGCGTCTTTCAACAACGCTAACGCTTGGTCGCTGTGGCAAGCGAAAATCACTTGGTCAAAGCGTTCAATTGCACCGTTTACTTTGATTTTGACACCCGCAAAATCGCGCGCAACCTCTTCCACTGGCGTCGATAAACGAATTCGGTCTGCGAAACCGTGGATCAACGGCTCGATATATGCCCTAGAACCACCTTCAATCACATACCACTGCGGGCGATTGGTCACATCAAGTAGTCCGTGGTTTAAAAAGAATCGAGCAAAAAAGTCGAGTGGAAACGAACGCATATCAGCCAACGTGGAGGACCAAATTGCAGCTCCCATTGGCAGTACGTAATTTCGGCAGAAATAATCACTAAAACGCTCTTGCGCGAGAAAAGAACCGAGAGTTTGTGACTGCCCCTCTCCATCTTCAACTAGCTGTTTAACACGCTTATTGAAGCGCAGGATTTCGAAAATGAATCGATAGAAGCGTGGATTCCACCAGTTGCGGCGCTGAGCAAATAAGGTCGTGAGCGTATGGCCGTTATACTCCAGCCCATTTGCTTCGTTGTGGACGCTAAAGCTCATTTGTGTCGGACGGCCTTCCACGCCTATCTCATCCATCATCTGCATAAAACGTGGATACGTGCGGTCGTTATAGACAATAAATCCGGTGTCGACAGAATAAGGCTTACCTTCGACATGAACGTCTACAGTCGCGGTATGTCCGCCAATGTAATCGTTGGCCTCAAACACCGTAATATCGTGTGATGGGTGCAAGTGATACGCGCACGTCAGCCCAGAGATACCACTACCAATAATTGCGACTCTCATTGAAAACTCCTTTTAATTCGAAATCAATTTCGACGTGACTGCGTTTTGCCACCGATACGGCAGCAACCCGATAAGTCGTAAAATGGTTGTAAAGCGTTTGGGAAAGTAGATGTGCTCTTTCCCTTTGGCCAAGCCTTGACGGATGGCATGTGATGCTTGCTCTGTGTCAATCAACATCGGCATCGGGAAGGTGTTTTTGTCAGTCAGTGGCGTTTTCACAAACCCTGGATAGATGACTGAAACTTTGACCCCTTTCGCTTTTAAGTCGAGCTGTAGCGCTCTGGCAAAATAGCTCACAGCGGCTTTCGAAGCGCCATACGCTTCTGCCCTAGGTAGCGCAACCTCACTCGCGATAGACCCGACGAGAGCAACGTGGTGACCAGGCTTAAAGTGCTGCTGACAGGCTTCAAAGGCGTTAGCCAAACCAATCACATTGACTGAGAAGACGCGTTCAATCAGTTTTGAGTCGATAACACCATCATCGATGTACTCGCAGTCTCCAGCATTTAACAACCAGAGCTCAGGAATTGTTTCTAGTGAACTAAGCGCTGAGTGAGTTTGAACGCGGTCAGTCAAGTCAAACGCTAATCCGGTAATCAAAGTAGAGTGAGCTTGCAGGTGCTCCAATGCCTGTTGATTACGACCGCAAGCTATCACTCTCCAGCCCTGCGCGGCGTAGTCTTTCGCCAGTTGGTGCCCAATGCCAGAAGTTGCCCCAGTGATCAGTACACTTTTCATGAGCCTAACCTCTGCTTGATCGCTTTAATCACCGAACCCAATAAAGGCAGGTTTTCATACAGCATCTCACCAAGATCAAAATAATCACGGTGGTAAATCACTTGACCGTCTCTGAACTTGAGGTGGCTAACACCATTCACACAGATGGTTTTGCCTTTCTGCAACTTGGGATGCTCTAGCGTCATGGTCCAAGTCAAAAAGCCATTGTCGTTCACCTGCTGCTGCTCTTTGATATCGAAATCACAGCGGTTTACGTTGGAGTACAGTGAGTCAAAGTAACGCTGTAACTCCGTCCAACCTTCTAAGCGATGGGCGGCATCTTCAAACACCACTTCTTTGTGATAAACCGGCTCTAAGGTGTGAAGGTTTGATTTTGATAGCTGTTGATAAATTTCACCGACTGAGGCGATGTCCATTCCACTCTCCAAATATTGTACAGATTAAATTTATGTACAATAAAACTAAGATAGAACATCATAGAAACTTGTACAACTTTTAAGTTTGTAAAACTTTGTGAACTTTTATACGTAGGTTGAGATAAAGGGATCAAAAAAAGGCTTGGTATTTCTACCAAGCCTTTCGAGCATTTAAACTGTTGTAACTTATGAGTTACGCAGCGCTGCAATACGTTTGTCTAGCGGTGGATGGCTCATCAGTAGCTCTGTCATTGAACGCTTTCCATTGATACCAAATGCCATCATTGAGCCTTCTAGCTGAGATTCATGGCTGACTTTTAAACGCTCTAGTGCAGCGATCATTTTATGTTTACCCACAAGTTGCGCTGCGCCTGCATCTGCGTGGAACTCTCGGTGACGGCTGTACCACATAGTGATGAAGCTTGCTAAGAAGCCAAACACCAACTCAAGTACGATAGAGACACCGAAGTACACCATCATGTTGCTGCCACCTTCCTCTTCATCGCTATTTGAAGAGACCAAGTTAGCGATAAAGCGTGATAGGAAGATCACGAAGGTGTTCACAACGCCTTGCATTAACGTCATGGTGACCATATCGCCATTGGCAATATGGCTCACTTCATGCGCAAGTACCGCTTCAGCTTCATCACGCGTCATGTTGTGTAGCAAGCCAGTCGATACTGCGACCAATGAATCATCGCGCTTAGCACCCGTAGCAAACGCGTTGATATCCGCCGAGTCATAGATCGCAACCGTTGGCATACCGATGCCAACTTGCTCAGACTGACGGCGCACGGTTTCCAAAAGCCAATGTTCTGTTTCGTTACGCGGGCTCTCGATAACCATACCGCCAACTGAACGTAGCGCCATGCCTTTCGACATTAATAGTGAGATAAACGCGCCACCAAAACCAAACACCGCAGCCATGATTAACAACCCAGACAGGCTGCCAGGCTGCATCCCCGTTACAGCGTAAACAATATTGAGCACAACGCTCAAAACCAGCACGACGGCTAGGTTGGTTGCCAAAAACAACATTACTCGCTTCATTTAATTTTCTCCAAAAACGGAAGCTTATTATTATTCGCCCGTAGCCTGACGACCAAGCTACGTGCTAAGGGGCTTACACCCTTTTTATTTATTACCTAGATATAGTCTATCTCTTTTATTTACAAGGTTAAGTCGCAAATTGAAACATTTGATTTCGTAAATTTCATACTTTAGGTTGTGTAAATGAAGGCAAATAAATTCAAACATAATTTCAATCAGTTATAAAACAGCATACCGAGACTTAGACTTTGGTCTTATTGTGTAGCCGTTGAATCATGCTAGATTTATCGCAGACAACCACTTCCATGTGAATAAAGGAAAAGCATCATGGTCGAAACTAGCAACTATCAAATGGCTATTGATTTACTATGCTGTCATCTAGGTCTTTCAGAGGAAGAAGCAATGAAGCAGCTAGGCATCTCTTGTGACGAAAGTGTACAAAAGCACATCGTCGAAACCCAACAAGCTTTTGTTGGACTCGCTTCAGAGATGTAAGCCGTTACTTACGCACATTAAAAAGGGCAGCCAACTAGCTGCCCTTTTGCATTTTCAGAGGAACATATCTAAGCCGATAATAAAGGCTCAACGTTGATGTACTTACCCAATTCTTTGCGTTTAACGCTTGGTACGTAAGGGATCTCACCCAGCTTAGGCGCATCAATTTTCTGCTCTAGCATATCGATGATTTCCGCGTAATGCTCTGTACCTGGATTCACTCGATTCGCTACCCAACCCACGACTTGAAGACCGTCTGCTTTAATCGCGTCAAACGTTAGCATCGCGTGGCTCAAACAGCCTAATTTGATTCCTACCACCAAAACGACAGGTAGCTTTTCTTGCTGCACCCAACTTGATAAGCAATCTGAATCAGAAACAGGAACACGCCAACCGCCTGCGCCTTCAACCAAGACGATATCGGCATTTCGCTTATGTTGAGCAAGTTTCTCGCTAAGCACTGAGTATTCAATCTCTACCTGCTCATTTTTAGCCGCGATGTGCGGAGAAGCTGGCAGCTCTAAGGCGTATGGATTGACGTCTTGATACACGACATCCACCGTTGCAACATTTTGTAGATGAAGCGCGTCAGAATTTCGAAACCCTTCCGCTGTTTTTTCGCTTCCTGCGGCAACTGGTTTATAACCAATTGTAGATAATCCTTTGTTTGCTAGCGCGTTTAAAATCGCTTTCGACGCAACTGTTTTTCCAACATCGGTATCCGTACCAGCAATAAAAAAAGCATCAATCATAGATGAATAACCCCTAAACAAACCTGATATGTGGCAGGAAGAAGACCCTGATGGTTTTTAAATTTCTGGTACGATTGCTCAACTTGCAGCAATGACTTGCGGCTTGTTAAGCCTTGAGAGCGCCCGCTAACATGGTTAGCGCCGATGCCTTTCAAGTCTTTCATCAAGGAAAATGCACTTTCGTACCAGAGTGTAATGGTGGGCAAGTCTAGACGATGGTTCACGCAACCAGATTGCGCTAACGCAACTTTTACCTGATTGGTGGCGATAAAGTCATTGACGTGTTGATATCCATCAATTTCTAGCCACGCTTGTTTAAGCTCACACAGAGAGCCATCTAGCAGCGTAGAAAAACAAATCTTTCCACTAGGCTTCACTACCCGACGCATTTCTCGCAAAGGTACCGATAAGTCTTCACACCACTGTAGGGCTAAGCTGGAAAACACGAAATCCACCGAATCTGATTCAAATGGCAGACATTCGGCGTCTCCTTGTTGGTAAGTGACATTGTGCTCACCACAGCGCGTTTTTGCCGCGGCCAACATTTGTTCGGACAGGTCAAAGCAAATAACCTCGGCTCCTCTTTGGCGTAACTGCTGAGAGAAGTACCCCGTACCACAGCCTACGTCCAATACTGTTTTACCACTCAAATCTTCCGGTAAGAACCCCAACAATCGATGTCCAACGTCTCTTTGAAACTGGGCATGCGCATCATAAGTGCTCGCCGCTTTACCAAATGCTTCTGCGATCGCAGCTTTATCCAATGCTGCATCTGAGTTCAATGCGAATGCATGTTCCATCAACTCAACTTCTCCATCGCTTGGTTTAAACTCTCTGCCAGCGCTCTCACTTGCTTTGTCGTGTGATTCGCTGTCAATGTGATGCGTATCCGAGCAGTATTTTTAGGCACGGTTGGTGGTCGGATCGCCGTCAACCAATGACCTTGCTGTTTGACGTGTTCAGCGAGTGAGAGTGCTATCTCAGACTCCCCTACCAATAGCGGTTTGATTGGGGTAATTGTTTCGGTATAACCGGGGAAATGAGAAAACTGCTCGGCATAGCACTGCTGGAGTTCGGATAGTTTTTCTCGGCGCCATTCTTGGCGCTGAATCATACCGACAGCATGCATTAGCGCATACGCTTGAGACGGAGGCATAGCTGTTGAGTAGACGTGGTGGCGAGCAAATTGAGTCAAATAATTACCGACTTCTTCACTGCACAATATCGCGGCACCAGACAAACCAAACGCTTTACCAAAAGTGACTACCAACAAGTCAGGTCTAACCTTAGCGTGCGAGCAGCTGCCGCGACCTTGCTCACCTAAAACGCCGATTCCATGCGCATCATCAACGGCTAGCCAAGCTTGGCCCTCGCACAAAGCATGCAAATCAGCCAATGGAGCTAAATCTCCATCCATGCTAAACACGCCTTCAGTGACGACTAACGCCTCTTCCGTCAGCAACTTGCTTAGCGACTGAGGGTCATTGTGCAAAAAACGCTTCATTGTCGCTGGCGATAATGCCCCAGCTTCCATTAAAGAGGCGTGATTAAGTTTGTCTTGTAACAGCAGATCACCCTTTTCTAGCAAACTGAACAGCATGGCTTGGTTAGCTGAAAAGCCAGAATTAAATAGCACCGCACGTGGATACCCCAACCAATCGCATAGCGCTGATTCCAAATTCTGATGAGCCGGACTAAAACCTGTTACTAGCGGCGACGCACCACTGCCATTTCCGTATAACTCGATACCTCTCTGCCAAGCAAGAGACAGTTCCTTATCGCTGGCTAAACCGAGATAGTCGTTGCTCGAAAAGTTGGTAAACAGCGAATCATTGAAGAGAAGTTGCGCCTGGTTACCACCGTCAATTGAACGCAAGCACCTTGATAGCCCTTGCTGCTTACGCGTTGCAAGGGCTTTAGCGATACGCTGATTAAACGCTGGCATCGTAGAACAAGTCGTCCTTTGTTGGTCGCGCGGCAACACGTTCCACAACGCGGTCTAGCAAGTCGTTTTCTTCAATTTCGTCTGGCTTTTGCGAAACTTGTTGGCTATTGATACCCAGTTTATCGAACAACTGCATATCTTTGTCTTCTGAAGGATTTGGCGTGGTGAGAAGCTTACATCCGTAGAATACAGAGTTTGCGCCTGCCATAAAGCACAGTGCCTGCATCTGTTCGTTCATGTTCTCACGCCCTGCAGACAAGCGTACTGCTGATTGTGGCATCATAATACGAGCGATCGCGATCAAACGGATGAAATCAAATGGGTCGACGTCATCAACTTCTTCCAACGGTGTGCCTTTCACTTTGACCAACATGTTAATTGGTACGCTTTCCGGATGGGTTGGTAGGTTAGCTAACTCAACAAACAAACCCGCTCGGTCGTTTGCGCTTTCACCCATACCAATAATGCCGCCAGAACAAATTTTCATCCCCGCGTCACGCACGTGAGAAAGCGTATCTAAACGGTCTTGATAAGTACGGGTTGTAATAATGTTGCCGTAGAACTCAGGCGATGTATCTAGGTTGTGGTTGTAGTAATCCAAACCTGCATGAGCTAACTCTTGCGCTTGCTCGGGCGTCAACATGCCCAGCGTCATACAAGTTTCTAGCCCCATATCTTTCACGCCTTTGATCATCTGAGTTAGATGCGGCATATCGCGCTCTTTAGGGTTTTTCCACGCCGCTCCCATGCAGAAACGTGTCGAACCGGCATTCTTTGCTTTCTGCGCGGCATCAAGAACGCGCTCAACTTCCATTAAACGCTCTTTCTCTACATCGGTTTGATAACGTGCGCTTTGAGGGCAATATTTACAATCTTCAGGACAGGCGCCCGTTTTAATAGAAAGTAATGTGCTGACTTGCACATGGTTATGCTGCTGGTATTGGCGGTGGATCGTTTGTGCTTCAAAAAGAAGATCCATAAACGGCTTGTCCATAAGCTCACGAACTTGTGCAACAGTCCAGTTGTGACGTACTTCCACGTGCTTTCCTTTTACTAGTCATTATTAGATTGATTTATGGCTAGTCTACTGACAACATAAACACTGTCAACAAGATAAAAACACAAAAGTTTACATTTGATTATTTTTTAATCACCACTATTTGAGCACTTAAAACATGGATCTTACCTTTGACCGCGACCATATCTGGCATCCGTACACTTCCACTCTCGCACCTCTGACCTGTTATCCAGTGACATCTGCAAACGGCGTATACCTTGAGCTAAAAGACGGAACTCAACTTATCGACGGTATGTCTTCTTGGTGGTCAGCGATTCATGGATACAACCACCCTCATCTAAACAACGCCGCACATAGCCAAATTGATAAAATGTCGCATGTGATGTTTGGTGGTATTACACATGATCCTGCGATTAACCTGTGTAAAAAACTGCTCAACTTCGCTCCAGACAACTTAGAACACGTGTTTCTCGCAGACTCTGGTTCAGTCGCAGTAGAAGTCAGCCTTAAGATGGCACTGCAATATTGGCATGCTAGAGGTGAAACAAGGCCGAAGTTTTTAACCTTGCGCGACGGCTACCACGGCGATACATTCGCGGCAATGTCGGTGACGGACCCGAATAACTCTATGCACTCGTTGTACAAAGGGTTTCTACCGGAGCATATCTTTGCGCCGTCTCCTAACATAGGTTTCTGGCAAGAGTGGCATGAGAGTGATTTAGATGATTTTAAACGCACTATTGACGCTCACCATCACGAGGTCGCCGCTGTGATTTTAGAGCCGATCGTACAAGGCGCAGGTGGGATGCGTATTTATCACCCAAACTTTCTAAAAGGAGTGCGTGAGCTTTGCGACCAGTATGGCGTGCTATTGATTCTCGATGAAATCGCAACCGGTTTCGGACGCACAGGTAAAATGTTTGCCTGCGAGCACGCAGATGTACAGCCCGATATTTTGTGTGTCGGTAAAGCGCTTACTGGCGGTTACATGACTTTGTCAGCTACATTAGCGTCTAAACACGTAGCAGATACTGTGTGCGGCGGTGAAGCAGGTTGCTTTATGCATGGACCAACCTTTATGGGAAATCCATTAGCATGCTCGGTCGCAACGGCAAGTATGGAGCTATTAGAAACAGGTGATTGGAAACATCAAACAGAGCAGATTGAGCAAATATTTGCCAAGTTATTACCAGCACTGAAACAACATGAGTTAGTAGCGGATGTTCGTTGGCTTGGCGCCATTGGAGTGGTAGAAACCACCAAACCCGTCAACATGGAGGCGATTCAGGCTCATTTTGTCGAGCAAGGCGTATGGATCAGGCCATTTGGCAAACTTATCTATATGATGCCGCCGTTTATTAGTAATCAAGAAAATATCGAACAACTTATAGCGGCAATCCAAAACGCACTTCAATCATCAGATTGCTTTTCCTAACGACAGAAGGCTTCTTACTAGAAGCCTCTTGACAACCAATACCATTAATCTTGCTCGATTATCCAACGTCGAAATGTTTTGCGTTCTTCTGCAGAGGACTTTAAGTACCATGCTTTAAGCTGTTCCACATTATTGATCGGTGCGGACTTTGACGTAGAATCTGTCTTTCCAGCAGTAGCAGCAATTGCAATTTCAGGTTTATCGACTAAGTCACCGTTCTCGAAATAAATTCCACGTTTTTTGTTGTGCTCCGTAACCAGCTCTTCCATGTTCAAAAACGGAAATAAACCAGACTTTCCTTCTAGCACTTCTTGTTCATAAGGCAATGCGCTGCCATCTTGGGTGACTTTCCATTTAGGGTCATCCCCTTTAAAAGCACGTTCTGCCTCTTGAAGACTTCTCGCACTAGGATGCTCTATTAAAATCTCACTACCTGATACTTGTAAATCTATGACAAAAGGTTTTGAGGTAAATACTTCTTCACTTCCTCCACGACCAATTGTTTTATCCATACGGATGACAACTTGATTAAAGCCTTCGCCAATTTCATTCACACCCAATTTAGACTCAGCCTGCTGACCATTAATGTACAGTACGGATATACCATTCTCAGCATTTAACTCTGCCGCATGTATTGACAAGGAAGTTAAGGCTGCAAGTGTAGCTAAAACTCTTTTCACGTATTTTCTCTCTCTGTGTAAACCCCAAATCTCTTTGGAGTGACTAGGTCTTTTTGCAATACTAACATTAGAAATAAAAGAAGCCACCCGAGGGTGGCTTCTTTGATAAATCGTTATCAGTTGATATCACTGATTAGAAAGATGCTTTAACACCAAAGCCGTATGCAACGTCAGTGTCGTCTTCATCACTGCCGCCTACTTCAGCATATAGAGTAGTGTTTGGCGCGATACCGTAACCAGCGTTAACAAACCAGTTTGTAACTTCATCACCTTCGTCAGGGTCAACGAAGTCTACACCTGCAGCATAAGTCCATGCTTCCATTGTGTAGTCAGCAGCAATAGCAAATGTATCCGCTTCAACAGTACCAAAATCAGTGTAGTAGTAAGCAGCTTCAAGGTTTACATTCTCGATACCTGCAAAACGCGCTTCAAGAGCAACTAGGCTTAGATCATCATCAGAGTTGTCAACGTGAGCTGAGCCGTAGAATACTGTGAAGTCGAAATCTGCAACGCGTGCACCAACTTTAGCATCAACGTAGCTATCACGGTTGTAAATGTGGTTTTCGTAAGCGTCTTGGTTGTAACCTACAGAGAAGTAGTAAGAACCGCTGTCGTAGTCGTAACGGATTGCTTCTTCACCACCGAAGTCTAGATCATCACCGAAGAAAGAAGATAGACCAAACATGTAGTCGCTACCGATACCTGCGTCATCTAGTACAGTATCTAGTTTACCAACGATTAGGCTACCGTAAGTTTGAGAGTAGAAACCTACGTAAGTGTTACCGTTTGCAACATTACCTTGAGCACGGTCACTTGAGTCACCAGAGTACTCAATGTAACCACCGATTTGGAAGTCATCGTTTACTGCGTAACGAGTGTCAAAACCGATGTCAGCATCGTCGATCTCTTGTTTTAAGTTGTCGTCTTCAGAAGTTGTCTTCTTGTAACGAACTTCGATGTCACCTTTAAGATTAACTGTTACGCCATCTTGGTTGTATAGTTCGATGCTAGCTTGTGATGAAGCTGCAAGTAAAACTGAAAGAGCTACTAGAGTCTTTTTCATAATAATCCACTGCCTTTTCTTAAGATGGGAATTCCTTGTCCGGTTCCCTTTATGTTTTTTGATGATGACTCTTACCTCTTATTGGGCGGGATGTCATCGCCAGTAAATGCGAGTCTTAGATTGCAAAAGATTATCCTACCTGTCAAATGATCAAAAAAAATTTAATAAAAAAACCTAAAACAAATAAAAATCAGATAGTTACATATAAAACAGCTCATTTTGCGAGCAAAACCTACAACCTTACAAACCGTACGTTCAACCATGCCAACTTTTAATGATTAGATTAATTATCTTTATGGGCGCATTAATAAAACAAATTACAGGATAATATTTCATTGGAGCACCTCATTTAGAGTTATATATTTTTTACATTTAGAAATTAATCTAAGTTCCTGATGGTTCAGTTTTTTTTTGTGAAGGAGATCCACATTTGGCGATCAAGAATTCTATTTCGTGAACTAAGTAGCCTTTAGCAAACTGTGCTATCATCGCCTCCCCGTAATCGAGATCACAGAATGACAGCCAGTAAAATACAAAATGCCGTTCGCACTAGTTATCAAAATTTGCAATCTCAGCTAGATAACTTTGTCCCTCGCCGAGCGCAGAACTACCTCGTTGCAGAAATTGTTAAAACGCTGTGTGGCGAGTATCACAAATCGACACGAATGATTGTTGCGGAAGCAGGAACTGGCATCGGCAAATCTCTCTCTTATTTAATGGCAGCGATCCCTGTGGCGCTGTTTAGCAATCGCAAAGTTGTTATCTCAACAGCAACGGTTGCGCTGCAAGAACAGCTCGTAAACAAAGATTTGCCTCTATATAGACGCATCACCGATCGAGAATTCTCTTTTATCTTGGCGAAAGGTCGACAACGTTACTGCTGTGCAGAGAAGCTTGCCTCCGCTTCGGGTGTGGATGGCGGCCAACTGGCCATGTTTGAACAAAAACCAAAAAAGAAAGACATCGAACAATTAGAGCTGATGTATAAAAAGCTGGCCCAGAACAAGTGGGACGGCGACCGCGATTCCTGGCCAAAGCCGATTAAAGATGAGATTTGGCAACTGATCGTCAGTGATAAACACAGCTGTAACAGCAGTATGCCTGCCCACCGAGACTGCCCATTTCAGAAAGCGCGCTCAGAACTTGATAAAGCAGACGTGGTTATCGCTAACCATAGCTTAGTAATGGCAGACGCTGATTTGGGGGGCGGAGTTATTCTTCCTGAACCGGAAAATACCATCTATGTCTTTGATGAAGCTCATCACCTACCTCATGTTGCGCGCGATCACTCCTCAGCTGCAGCGAGCTTAAAAGGTGCGGCCAGTTGGCTTGAAAGACTCAATCAATCTGTCACTAAGTTTGCGGGCATGGCAGACGAAAAGCGCGTGAGCCGTTTTCGCAATGAGCTTCAAGATTCGGTTCAGCAGTTGATCCCTTCCCTATCCCAGTTAGCCACCCGCTTTGACCCAGCTCATTTTGAAGAAAACATTTACCGCTTCGAAAACGGGGAGTTGCCTAGCTGGTTAGAAGAAGAAGCAAAAGAACTCAAGAAGCTATCGCAAAAAGGCGCACAAGCCGTCGCGAAAATTGCAGACCTAATATCAGAGCGAGTCAAAGACGGTGAGCTGTCAAATCGACTGGCCGAACCTGCATTAGCCGAGTTGGGCTTTTATATCCAACGTATGGATAACCTCGCCCAAGTTTGGCATCTCATGGCAGAGCCAACCCGCGAAAAAGGCGCTCCGCTGGCGAGATGGCTCGAAGTAAGCAAAGAGCGCGAAGGAGACTTCGTAGTCAACGTCTCTCCGCTTGAAGTCGGTTGGCAATTAGACCAACAATTGTGGAGCCGCTGTGTAGGCGCAGTACTAGTGTCCGCCACGATGCGAGCGCTGAACTCATTTAGCTTCTTCTGTCGACAAGCAGGTATCAGCGAAAAAGCCGAAGACGGTGTGCGCTACCTTGCGCTCGCATCGCCTTTTGACTACCAGAATCAAGCCGAGCTTTTTGTCCCTAAAATGAAGTACGAACCTCAGGCTCCGCAGTACACCGATTATCTAATCGATATCCTGCCAAACCTGATTGAAGAGAACAAAGCCAACCTTGTGCTGTTTTCTTCTTACTGGCAAATGAATCAAGTATCGGAAGCTTTATCAACATATTTCCTTAAAAGAGGCTGGGCATTGCAAGTTCAAGGACAAGAGTCGCGCTCAGAAATACTAAAAAAACATAAAACCCTCGTCCAATGCCAGAAAACAAGCGTCTTGTTTGGTACGGGTAGTTTCTCTGAGGGACTCGACTTGCCGGGTGAACTTTTAGAGAACCTAATCATCACCAAAATACCGTTTGCGGTACCAACTTCGCCAGTTGAGCAAGCTCATGCTGAATACATCGAGAACCGAGGCGGCAATCCGTTTATGCAAATTACCGTGCCCGAAGCGAGTAAAAAGATGATTCAGTCTGTTGGGCGTCTGCTGCGAAAAGAGCGGGATTCTGGTAGAGTTATGATACTTGACCGACGTATTGTGACTAAGCGATACGGCAAAGCACTTCTTGACTCGCTACCTCCATTCAAACGAGTTATCGAGTACTAAACTTTCAATGAGTGCGATAGGTTTTAAAGCAACCGAACAATCTGGCGCATAAAATGAGTCGTATAAAGTAATGAGTCGTATTAAAGAGTTAGCCAACACATTAGAGCAACTAGCAAATCAAGCGGCCGCTCTCGATAGACAGCGTGGTGAACATCACTTGCCGCTTTTTGATGAGCGCCTGTTCAGATGCAAAGCAAAGTTGCTTGTTCCTTGTGTGACTGAAACTCAAAGCACGCTCAACAGCTTAGTAAAAGAAGAGGAAGCGGGTAAATTAACGGCGCTTCGAGCTGAGTACCTCACCGAGCGATTGTATTCGCAGATCAGTGCCATTCAACGTGAATTAGCGACAACCACTATTCGCAAACAAGAGCCCAAGCATAAAAGCTACTACCAAAAGCCGATCAACGAGCTCTATCAAAACCTCGCCCAACACCAAGAATGGGAAAGACGGTTAATGGAGATGGTGCGCGAGAAAGAGCTTGCAATGCAGTACGCACCACCATTCCAGCAACAGGCAGCTCAGCAAGCTTTACTCGCTACCGAGCAGCGACTTAAACGCTGTCAGGAATCCAAGCTCAAAATTGAAAACCAAATTACCTACCGAGAGAGAAATCAGTAAATGTCATCAGCTCAATCAGAACTGGAACAAGCACCAGATGAAGTGAAACTCGCGGTTGATCTTATCTATCTACTAGAAAGCAATGAAGTCGACCCTCTTGTAGCGCTCAAAGCACTCAATATTGTTAAGACCGATTTAGAACGTAAGCTGGAGAGCAATTAAGCATGTATCAGCTTAACTTTGATATGGCACAATTTCTTGCAGAGTATTGGCACAAGAAACCAACGGTCATCAAACAAGGATTTGTCGACTTTGTTGACCCAATCACCCCCGATGAACTTGCTGGGTTGGCAATGGAAGAAGAGATCGACTCTCGATTTGTCTCCAACAAAGGAGGCCAATGGAAAGCGAAGCACGGTCCTCTCCCAGAATCACTGTTTGAAACGCTGGATGAAAGCCACTGGCAGCTTATCGTTCAGGCGTGTAATCACTGGCACCTCGGTGCAGCGGAACTAGTTGAACCTTTTAAGCAACTTCCCCAGTGGTTGTTTGATGATCTCATGGTGTGTTTCTCTGCTCCGGAAGGCGGAGTTGGACCTCACATTGACCAATATGACGTCTTCATCATCCAAGGTAGTGGTAAGCGCCGTTGGCGTGTCGGTGATATGGATAAAGGCCAATACAAAGAATCGATACAAGGTGGCGCGTTAAGACAAATCGAGGGTTTTGATGCGATTATCGATGAAGTGCTGCAACCTGGTGACATACTTTACATTCCGCCAGGTTTTCCTCACGAAGGAAATACGCTTGAACCGAGTATGAGCTACTCGATGGGCTTCCGCTCACCGAAAGAACAAGAGCTACTGAGCAATTTTGCTGACTACGTCTTAGCCTACGATAAAGGCGATATTCATCTGCACAACCCAGATCTACAGGCTCAAACCAATAATGGTGAAATCCAAAGCCAAGACTTAGCCAAGTTAACCGATATGTTGATGTCTGCTCTTCGCTCAGAAGAGGACATCGCGGATTTTATGGGTAGCATGCTAAGTCAGTCTCGTCACCAGCTGGATATTGTCGAGCCTGAAGAGCCATATACAAGTGAAGAACTGCTCGAACATTTGCACCAAGGTGGCGCTTTGAGAAAAGTCTCGGGTGTTCGAGCGCTTTACCATCAGCAAAAACCAACCAGTGCCTACATCAACGGTGAGCGTTTCACCGCGTCAAAAGAGCTCTGCCACCTGCTGTGTGATCATGAGACGATTACCGCGACTAATTTGCCGCAGTTACACAAAGATGGAAACACAGATCTACTTTGTACATTGCTCAATAAAGGCTATTGGTACTTGGATTAAGCTCCAAGCTAAACCGAAAACACACAAAAAAGGCGACTCTAGGTCGCCTTTTCTTATACTTTGAACTGATTAACCAATTGTTGCTGCTTCTGCGAAAGTTCGCCAATTTGGCTGCTAACCGATTCTGACTCTTCTGCTTGGGTGAGTATCTGCGCACTAAGGTCACGAATGTTGGCCACGCTTTGGTTGACTTCCGCACTCACCGATTGTTGTTCTTCGGCCGCTTTTACTATCTGCGAGTTCATATCACTGATCGACTCAACCGCAGTGAAAATGCGTCGGATCTCTTCAACCGCTTTTTCCACCTGCTGCGCTGAATCATTCGCAAGATCATTCCCATCTTGGATCGCCGCCACCACATCCTGAGTGCCTTTTTGGACACTTTCGATCACTTGGCGAATCTCACCAACCGAGTCTTGAGTGCCACTTGCCAAGCTACGAACTTCATCGGCAACCACCGCAAAGCCTCTACCCTGTTCACCCGCGCGAGCAGCCTCAATCGCAGCGTTCAACGCGAGCAAGTTGGTTTGCTCAGAAATACCCTCGATAACCGAGAGAATCTCAGTAATATTGGCATTGTTCTTCGCCAGCTCTTCTACCACTGGAACGGCAGCGGTCATACGCTCAACTAAGTGCTGCATTTCCTGTTGTGATTGTTCAATTACTTGTTGACCAGAAAGCGCCGCATCATTCGCCTTTTGCGCTTCTTGCACTGCCGTTTCCGCATTTTGCACCACCAAGCTTGCGGTCTGTGTCATTTCCTCGGAAGCGGTCGCAACTAGATCAACTTCTTTAAACTGCGAGTCACTGCTATTCCGTGTCTGCTGCGCGGCAACAGTGGATTGCTGGGTGGTAGTACCGATTTGGAACGTCGTATCCACTACATCAGTGATGATTGACTGTAACTTATCGAGGAACTGGTTAAAGCCACCAGCCAGTTGACCGATTTCATCTTGTGATTTGACGTCTAGACGCTGAGTTAGGTCACCTTCTCCCGACGCGATGTCATCTAATCTTGCCACGACTTCACGAATTGGTTTCACCAAACGAGACGCCATTAATGCGATGGTTGCAAGACCAAGTAGTACCAAAGCTGACCCCGCAATCAGCTCGGTTGTGACACTTTCTTCCACTTGTTGACTGATGATCGCGTCCAGCTTGTTGGCGTCAGTCAATACGCTTGCACGAGGCATATCAAACAGTACACCCCAGGTTTGGTTTGCGACAATAATTGGCGCAAATACACTTAGCCACTGACTATTTTCAGTCCACTGAGTTTTAACGCCCTGGCCAAATAACAGGTCGGTAATCTGATTGTTTGACAAGGTATCGCTGACATAAGGCTGGCCCAGTGGGCGAGTCGCATCATCACTAGCAATCAACGAGCCATCTAAACTGATGATGTTGATGTTGCCACTGCCAGAAAACAGCTGTTTGTCCGAATCAATCACAACATCTTTCAATACGTCCAAACGTAAATCGATACCAAAGAAACCTACCGCGACACCTTGAGAAAATACTGGCACGGAAATCGAAGTAGCAAGGAACTGAGTGTCACCTTGTTTAAGCATGCGAGGCGTTGTCACACAAGATGTGCCTGACGCGATTGGACAGAAAAAGCGCTCACTGTTTGCTTCCGCACTAATGTCTTTTTCCGACAGTACATTAGCAACCACATTTTCGCCGTTTTCAGCGATAATCCAGTAAGGCGCAAAACGACCGATATCATTAGAGCCTACGTATCGAGCGCCAACATAGTTACTGTCTTCCCCGTCGAGTAAATCTGGCTCAAACACCAGATACGCGCCCTGAATCGAATCAAAGTTCAGTACTGCTTTACGCACCATTTCATCCAATGCTGTGCGCAGCTCTTCGCTGTCACCGAAGTTTTCTTCCGTGTTGCTCTTTTGAAACTCGGCACTCGAAGCAAGCATTTCAGCACGATAAAGTGCTTCATTTAAATACTCTGCGACCTCTGTTGCGTTGAGCAATGCTCGTGTTTCTAGCAGTTGTTCGGATTTGGTGATGACCGATTCACTGCTTTGCGCTTTGATCTGTTTTTGATTGGTCACCGCGTTGTAGACCGAAAAACCAATGAGCGAGATAGAAGTGATAAGCAGGCAGCAACCAGCTAAGAGTGTGATTTTCCACTGAACTGAAAGGGTTCGCATATTACATCCTTTTAAGCAAACTCGATAAGGCCTATGGCGCTATATTAGCCTTTTATTACAACACAACACGGCCATTTATCAATCGAAAGTTTAAGGGAATGTTAACAAATATAGTTAATGATGTTTGCTTTAGTGTGTTGTGGCAGAAGATGATAAGATCGGCGACTATGCCAATTAGAATGATGAATAATTAAGGATTTAGGATGAAAGTCATCTCGTTCAACATCAACGGTCTGCGCGCTCGTTTGCACCAGTTACAAGCGGTGATTGATAAACATCAACCAGATGTCATCGGCCTTCAAGAGATCAAAGTTCACGATGAAGCTTTTCCAATCGAAGACGTTGAAGCGATGGGCTACAAAGTGTACTTCCACGGACAAAAAGCACACTACGGTGTTGCCATGCTGTGCAAGAAAGAGCCAATCTCTATCCAGAAAGGTTTCCCTACCGACAACGAAGAACATCAAAAACGCATGATCATGGCGACGTTTGAAGATGACAACGGCGAAAAAGTCACAGTACTCAATGGCTACTTCCCGCAGGGTGATAACATCAGTCACGAAACTAAATTCCCATACAAACGCCAGTTCTACAAAGACCTAATGGGCTACTTGACCGAGAACCACACCAATGATGAACAGTTGATCGTGATGGGTGACATCAACATCAGTCCGATCGATTCAGACATCGGTATCGGAGAGCCAAACCGTAAACGTTGGTTGAAGACAGGTAAATGTTCATTCCAGCCAGAAGAGCGTGAATGGTTAAAAACGTTAATGGATTGGGGCTTTGTCGATACTTTCCGCCAGATTCATCCAGAAGTCAGCGACCGTTTCTCGTGGTTTGATTACCGCTCACGCGGCTTTGATGACAACCGTGGCCTGCGTATCGACGTGATCCTTGCGACACCAAAACTCGCGGCAAAATGTATTGAGTCAGACATCGACTACGAATTACGTGGTATTGAAAAACCGTCTGACCACGCACCTATTTGGTCAACGTTTCAGTAAGCTAAGCTAGCCAGCTAGATTCTAGATACAAAAAATCCGGTGCATGCGCACCGGATTTTTTATCATTGGAGTCAAAGCAAGTTAGATAGCGATGAAATCTGCTTCTACCGCTGGGTTCACGTCAGCTTCGTAATCCACACCGTCAACACCGAAGCCAAATAGCTTCAAGAACTCTTCTTTGTACTCAACGTAGTCAGTCAGCTCTTTTAGGTTTTCAGTTGTGATTTGTGGCCATAGGTCACGACAGTGTTGCTGGATATCTTCGCGTAGTTCCCAGTCATCCAGACGTAGACGGTTTTTCTCGTCCACTTCTGCTGCGCTGCCGTCTTCTTTGTATAGACGTTGGCTGAACATGCGGTAGATTTGTTCCATACAACCTTCGTGTACGCCTTCTTCACGCATCTTCTTGAATACCATCGCGATGTACAGTGGCATTACTGGAATCGCAGAGCTCGCCTGAGTCACTACCGACTTAAGAACCGCTACGTTTGCGCTGCCGCCAGTCGCTGCAAGTTTCTCGTTAAGTGCCGTTGCTGCACGGTCTAGGTCCATTTTCGCTTTACCTAGCGCGCCGTCCCAGTAGATTGGCCAAGTCAGCTCAGTACCGATGTAGCTGTACGCTACTGTCTTACAACCTTCTGCAAGAACGCCAGCTTCAGACAATGCGTTGATCCAAAGTTCCCAATCTTCACCGCCCATTACGGTTACTGTGTCTTTGATCTCTTCTTCTGTTGCTGGTTCAACACTTGCTTCGATGATCACGTCTTTATTGGTATCAACCGCTGTTGACGTGTAAGTTTCACCGATTGGTTTTAGCGCTGAACGAACCAATTCACCTGTCTCCGGCATTTTACGTACTGGAGAAGCCAGTGAGTAAACCACCATATCAACCTGACCTAAGTCTTCTTTGATCAGCTCGATTGTTTTCTGTTTCGCTTCGTTTGAGAAAGCGTCGCCATTTAGGCTCTTAGCGTATAGACCTTCTTCACGGGCTAGCTTTTCAAATGCCGCAGCGTTGTAGAAACCTGCCGTACCTGGTTTCTTTTCAGTGCCTTCTTTTTCGAAGAACACACCGATAGTTGAAGCACCGCCACCAAATGCCGCAGCGATACGAGAAGATAGACCGTAGCCACTTGATGCACCAACAACAAGAACGCGCTTAGGAGCGTTTTTGATAGGGCCTTGTGCTTTTGTGTAAGCAATTTGTTCTTTTACGTTAGCTTCACAACCCACTGGGTGCGTTGTAGTACAGATAAATCCACGAATTCTAGGTTTGATGATCATATTCAACTTCCTTTACAAAACCCCGCTAGGATAAAAGGTTCACCGCCAGTTCGCATCTAATTTCTGTAAAAATGTCACTAAAATGCAAGTGGTTGGATGACTTTGGTTCAATTATTCAAGCAAAACAAAGAAAGGCATCATAATCGATGCCTTTCTGTTGTTTAAGATAGCAAAGCTTATCAATTAAGCGACTAAGCCACGCTATCAAGCTTGTGCTTTACTTCTTGGTCATGCGTCCTTACTTCGCTGAAATCATGGCTAAAGTGGTCAACTTGAATTGCTTTGTAGCGCAGTTCATCGGCTGCCAGCACTTTATCTACTTCTTCCTGCGTCAATACATTTGCTTCCAACGCCTGAGCAAGTCGGTCTTTTAGCAGCCCTTTACGCGCCACTTTACCTTCTTTCGCTGCATTCATCAGTTTGCGTTCAATACTCTTCACGCCATACATTGCGAGGAAAGCATTTTCCATCAGCCCTACGTTGTCGTTTTCTTCTTTACCGATGTAACAAAGGTGAGTTAGACGGTCACGGTGTGCACCCGGGGTCATCAAACTTTCAGCAATCTTCACCGTTAGGTTATCGCTCGGTTTTTGGTAATGGTTACCAAGCGGGAAGATCAGCACTTTAAGCAAGCGGCCGACTGATTTTTGCGGGTAGTTGCTAAACGCTTCTTGCAGTGACTTCGCCGCGCTATACAAACAGTGCTGCACTGCGTAGTGAACGTAATCTAGGTCTTGCTGTTGACGGCCTTCGTCTTCGTATTTCTTCAACGCCGCCGACGCCATGTAAAGATACGCAAGCACATCACCCAATCTTGCCGAGATCATCTCTTTACGCTTTAGATCACCGCCCAGTGTTGCCATTGCGATATCCGCACTGACTGCCAGCGCGCGACTTAGACGCGTCATTTCTTTGTAGTAAGGCTGCGTTGGACCACTCATGTCTGCTTTGATAAAGCGAGAGCCCGTCAGCGCCGCACCAAATGCACCAAAGGTGTTCTTCGTTGCGTGACCAATGTGTTTGAACAACAGCTTATCAAACTCTTTCGCGCCTTGTTTCTCATCTGGATTTGCCGCCGCTTCCATCTCTTTCAAAACGTAAGGGTGACAACGTGTCGCGCCTTGTCCGAAGATCATCAGGTTACGCGTTAGGATGTTGGCACCTTCTACAGTGATAGCAACCGGAATACCAAGATAAGGCGACGCTAAATAGTTCATCGGCCCATCTTGAATCGCGCGGCCAGAGTGGATGTCCATCGAATCATTGAGAATAGTACGCGCCATTTCGGTCATGTGGTATTTAGCAATCGCCGTCACAATGCCCGGTTTCTCTTTAAGATCGAGAGAAGTGGTCGTTAATGTACGAGTCGCTTCAAGCAGATAAGTGAGACCGCCGATGCGACCCAACGCTTCTGCAACGCCTTCAAACTTACCAATCGACATACCGAACTGCTTACGCACGTACGAATAAGCACCCGTGGTACGAGAAGTTAAATGACCAATCGCAGCGCCAAGTGCTGGTAGAGAAATACCACGACCTGCTGAAAGACATTCCACCAGCATACGCCAGCCTTTACCAGCATAGTCTTGGCCACCGATCAGCCAATCCATCGGGATAAAGACGTCTTTACCGCGCGTTGGACCGTTCATAAACGCAAGACCAATTGGGTCGTGACGTTCGCCAATCTCCACACCTTTATGGTTAGCAGGGATAAGCGCACACGTAATACCAATGTCTTTCTTATCACCCATCAAACCGTCTGGGTCGTACATCTTGAATGCCAAGCCCAGTACCGTCGCGACAGGCGCCAGCGTAATGTAGCGCTTGTTCCAGCTTACTCGCACACCAAGAACTTCTTTCCCTTCGTGCTCGCCGTAACAAACAATACCTTCATCTGGGATACCGCCAGCGTCAGAGCCCGCTTCTGGTCCAGTTAACGCAAAACAAGGAATATCGGTACCGTCCGCTAAACGAGGTAGCCAGTAGTCGCGCTGCTCTTGCGTGCCGTAGTGTGAAAGTAGCTCACCCGGACCAAGCGAGTTAGGCACCATCACAGACACTGCGGTACTGATACTGCGAGTCGCAATACGTGAAACGATGGTTGAGTTCGCTAACGACGAAAACTCACGACCGCCGTACTCTTTAGAGATGATCAATGAGAAGAAACGCTCTTTACGCAGGTAATCCCACACTTCTTTAGGTAAATCGCGGTCTTCTTTGACGATCTTATGGTCATCCAGCATGGCCAACAGGGTTTCGAGCTCGTTATCCATAAACGCTTGCTCTTCCGCTGTTAGTGCTGGTTTAGGGTAATGGTGTAGCTTAGTAAAATCAGGACGACCAGAGAAAAGCTCTCCATCCCACCACACACTGCCCGCTTCCATTGCTTCTTTCTCGGTGCTTGATAGCGGTGGCAACACCTTCTTAAACAGTTTGAAAGCTGGGTCGCTTACCCATTTTCTTCTTAGAGAGCTCATAGTCAGATCCTTTTGTTCACAGTTGTGGTCCAATTTATTTTTGTTTTAAGTCTTATATATAAAATTTAGTCTGCAGCGACGCCTGCTGCCAAAAACGGTATCAGCTGGTCAACGACAGATTTCGCGTCCATTTGCTTACCGTAGTTGCTTTCTGCTATTTCAAGCAGAGCTTGGCTTGATGCCATGGTGAAAACACAGGTGCCCAGCGTAAAGTGCAAACGCCAGAACAACTCTTCTTCCGATAATTTAGGATTCGCTTTCATCACTGATTGGGTAAAGAGTGACAACGTCTCTTGATAGCGCGTCGTAATAAACCAGCGTAAGTGACCTTGCACGTCGGTATATCCACGGCCGATCAACAACATAAAGCGACTCGTACCATTAGGGTGTACTTCGTTTAATGAACGCAGTGGAGAACGCAAAGATTCAAACACATCTTCCATTTTGTAGCTGTCATTTAGGTTAAGATTGATCAATGAATCTTGCACCGCGGGCATAAACGCTTCTAGGTAACGGTTGAGCACGGCACGCACCAACGTCTTCTTGTCACCAAAGTGGTAGTTAACCGACGCAAGGTTGACCCCTGCTTTACTGGTAATCGTGCGTAGTGACGTGTCCTTAAAGCCTTGCTCTGCGAAGAGTGCCTCGGCGACATCTAAAATTTTATCTTTGGTACTGTTTCTGCCAGCCATTTTAATCACTCGTATTAAACATCTGTTTGAAAATATACACTCGATACATTTAAGCAACAAGCCATTAACATCACATTTTTGCAGATTGGTCTGACCAGGATAAGAAGTCAGCAGTACGGAGAGCGAACAAAAAAATTTGAATTTTTTTCGCGATTGAGGGAACTGAATGGAAAAGTGCCAGTCTGATTAATTGTAGTTAGCAGAGCATTCGAAGTTTACAGGCCGTCAAACTTGTCATCTTAACTAGCGCTACTAATTTACGCTGCTTTTTCTTATTAACTCCTATGTTTGTATCCGCCCAGAGCCAGATTGCTCTGGGCTTTTTTTCTTCCCGCTTTTCACGTTGCAATCTTGATTGAGCTTTACCTACATTATTCGCTAGAATGCGCTTCCTAATTTCCTTATTGCTTCTGCGGTTATGAAACTTGCCGATACGCCCATTACCCAACACCAGTTCAATGACATCCCATTCTATCTAAAGCGGGATGACCAACTGCACAGCCATTTTAGTGGCAACAAAGCGCGCAAGTTTATGGCGTTACTCGAGCAGCCCCTTGAACATATCGACATTCTGATCAGTTATGGCAGTGTACAATCCAACGCGATGTACTCCCTCTCTGCTTTGGCTGCGATTAAAGGCTGGGCGTTTGAGTTTTATGTCGACCACATCCCGCAGTGGTTGGCCGAATCACCCAAAGGAAATTACCGCGCGGCATTAGACATGGGCGCCGATATCACCGCGGTAAGTGAATTAGGTCTGCATCCACGAGAGTTTATTGAGCAAGTTCGTCAGCCAGATCAACATTGCCTAGTCGTACCTGAAGGCGGGCGTTTTCAGCACGCAGAAGCGGGAATCAAGCAATTAGCGACGGAGATTTTATCTTGGACGCGATTCGAGAACGCCAGTCAGTTTACCGTGGCTCTCCCATCCGGCACGGGAACCACAGCGCTTTATTTACATAAACACCTGAGCCCACATGGTATTGAGGTCATCACCTGCCCTTGTGTTGGCGGAAAAGCATATCTCGAACAGCAGTTTTCGGAGCTGGGTGAAACCCATTTTCCGACCATCCTCGAACTTGCGACCAAACACCATTTCGGTCACCTATATCGACAAGATTATTTGACGTGGTACGAGTTACAGCAGCAAACAAACATAGAATTTGATCTGCTCTACGATCCGATGATGTGGCAGTGTCTACAATCTTGGTATCCTGAAAACCAACATAAGACTCTGATTTACCTTCATCAGGGTGGATTATTGGGCAACGAGAGCATGCTGCCTCGTTATGAAAGAAAGTTTGGCTTGTCACCCGAATAAGGAGTGTGAATGCGTGTATTCACTTTGTTACTGCTGCTCGCCAGCACCAATGTTGCTGCGTCAAACCACGTGATATCGACGCCTGGTAAAGCGATCATCGGCGTTAACGCATCTGAGGTCGGCAAACGCGTCTGCTTTTACCAAGATATGGCCTACTCAGAAGGCGCAATCCTGCAAGTCGGTGATCATTACTTAACCTGCGAGAGCGCGAATGATTTTGAGACCAACGGTCAGTTAAAGTGGTTTCAGTTAGACTCGGAGCAAAGCGCGACGCAACAAAAGCCAAAGACAAACAAAAAAATAAGCCAGCTCCCCAATTAACAGCAGTGGAACTGGCTTATCGTTATACGATGACCGTGTCAGGCGTTCTTGGCGATGACCTTTTCACAAATGTACTCACCAATTGGCATCGCTGAGGTCGCTGCGGGTGATGGTGCATTACACACATGCAAACTACGCGGACTTTCAGCGAACAAAAAGTCATGCACTAGCGTGCCATCTTTCATTACCGCCTGAGCGCGAATACCTGCCGGATACGGTTTGAGATCGTTAACGGTTATACTCGGGCAGTATTTGTTGACCAGCTTAAGATAGCCCGGCTTCCACCACGAATTTTTAAACTCTACCAGGCCGGTTTTCAAATGTTTGGCGGTCACTTTCCAAAAGCCAGCAAAGTTAAGCATCTGCCAGGTATCTTTAATGCTGAAGTTAATCGCGCCGTACCCTTCTCGCTTCCAACCTTGTACCGCATTTGGCCCGACAGTAACGGTACCGTCAATCATACGCGTCAGGTGAACACCGAGAAATGGCAGCTCGGGATCTGGGATTGGATAAATCAGGTGATTCACCACTTGGTTATGCTTTTCGTCCAGCAAGTAATATTCACCGCGATATGGGACGATTTGGAAGTCTGTCTCAATACCCAGCATCTTAGTCATGCGGTCTGCCATTAGACCCGAGCAGGTGATCATAAAGCGGCCATTGAGCTGCATAGTCTGACCGTCTACCTTGCAGGTCAGTTGTACTTCTTCAGGCAATTCTTTCGCGGCGATCACTTCAGTGCCTAAGCACACTTGACCACCCAGCTCGCTGAACTCTTTCGCCATCATTTCCGTGACTCTGGTGTAGTTCACAATGCTGGTGGTTTTGACCAATATCGCGCCTAAGCCGGTGATGTTGGGTTCGGCGAGTTTAAGTTGTACAGCATCCAACAATTCCACCTCGATGCCGTTTTCGTGGCAGCGTTGATAAAGCGCGTTCATGCGCTCCATTTCTGCATCATCAGTCGCCACCAGCAACTTACCGCAGTTCTCGACCGGAATGTCGTGCTTGGCGCAAAACTCAATCGTTCGCTCTACGCCACGCTTACAGAAATCCGCTTTCAGGCTGCCGGGCGCATAGTACACACCCGCGTGAATGACACCGCTATTATGCCCAGTCTGATGCTTGGCAAAGCCCGATTCTTTTTCAAGCAGCAGAATCGACTTATTTGGATACGCTTGCTGCAACTGCCACGCAGTTGAAACACCCACAATACCACCACCGACAATAATATAATCGTACATTGCGTTCATAACGTTTCTACATCCATTCCTTTCATCAAACAGGTTTAGCGATAGAGCCAGCGGCTTTCGTATTGGTATTACGACCGCTGTAGACAAAGATTGCAATAAATGCCGCGCTGCAAGCTAGACGAATCACCACAGAGACTTCAGGCCAAACCAGAGCAAGACCGATAGCGACAAGCACCGCTCGAATCAGCCAATTGATCTCACCTTCCAAGTAACCCTCAATCGCTGCGATAAATGCGTAAGTGCCGATAATGGCAAATGCCCCCGTCACCAATACCGACGTCACATCCCAACTGACCAAGTTAGTGTACGCAATCAGTAGCGGAACTAAATAGAGCCCCTTAGCAATTTTCCATGCCATTAAACCAGTACGCATTGGCGGAGTTTTGGCAATGGTTGCCGCGGCGAACGCCGTCAAACACACAGGTGGGGTCACATTGCTGTCTTGTGATAGCCAGAAGATGATCAAGTGTGCCGATAGCAAAGCAAGACTCACCGCTTCCAGACCCAAGCTTTGGTTAAGCAGCGTATCCATAAAATCAGCTGGCACTTTGGATAGCATTTCTTTCGCGGTTTCCAGTGCCATTGGTGCATTCAGCAAGTCCAACTGATCCGGCGCCGCCAGCATAAAGATCGCTTTCGCTTGTTCTGGCAGTTGGCCTGCCATCAGCATGTCCAACAATTGGCTTTCAGCCAGCAGTTTGTATAACGCAGGTGCAGACAAAGTCCCCAACACGATGTACGCCGCCGTCACCGGTAAACCCATGCCCAACACCAATGAAGCGAGAGCAATCAAAACAATCATGGTTAGCAAGTCGCCATTTGCCCAGCCGTCAATCATCAACGAGAAGGTATTACCAATACCTGTGGTGCTGATAACGTTAATTACTAAGCCGATACCCACCAACAATACCGCAGTGGTCGCCATATTTTTTGCGCCTTGAGAGAGCGCTTCAATGATCGCCTTTGGACCCATTTTGTGATTTTTCGAAAACCAAGACGCGACCACCACAGAAATGATCGAAAGCCCCGCGGCATACGTTGGCGTGAAGCCTTTTACCAATAAGGTCACTAACACCGCAAGAGGGATCAAATTGTGCCAGCCTGAAATCAGAACTTTTAGCAGTGACTCGCTGCTGGTCGTGACTTTTTGCACGCCGCTACGTTTGGCTTCGATACGCACAAAAAATGCAACAGAAAGGAAATACACCAACGCAGGAACAAACGACACAGCAATAATGTCGACGTAAGGAATCTGCGTGTAAGACGCCATGATAAACGCGCCCGCGCCCATGACTGGTGGCATTAGCTGACCACCTGTAGAGGCCGCTGCTTCAACACCCGCCGCAAAGCGCGATGGAAAGCCCGCTTTTTGCATCAACGGAATACTGATCACCCCTGTCGATACAGTGTTTGCAACGCTCGAGCCTGATACTGAGCCCATCAAACCAGAGCCGATCACGGCGATAAAACCCGGACCACCGATAATTTTACCCGCGGCAGCACGCGCGACATCGATGATGTAGTCACCGACCCCAGAACGCACCAAGAAGGCGCCAAACAGGATAAACATGAAGACGAATGTCCAACTGATGCGAGAGATCGAGCCAAACATCCCGTCTGACGAATAAAAACTACGATAAAGCAGCGTTTCGAAGCTCAGCCCCGGGAAGTGAAAAATCCCCGTCGCCCATTGCCCCCAAATCACCACGTAGCTCAAACAGATCAAAATCAGCACTGGAATAAACCAACCCATAGTGCGACGGATCAATTCAATCACGATGGCGATTGCAAGGATCGCAAAGAACCAGTCACTGGCGATAAACTTAACGCCGCGCTCATACAGCGCGTCTTCGGCAAAAGGGATATAAATAAGACAAGCCAAAGCGCCAATAGCGATCAGCACATCAAAGGCGAGCGCGATTTTGCTTTTCTTTAATGAAATATGGGCTGGGTACCACAACGCACAGATCACTGCAAAACCCGCAAAGTGGGTCGCTGAAATCCACAGCTCAGGCAGTGTCGAAAGTGTATTAAACCAGATATGCAGTAACGAGATCACCACACCGAACACGGTGATCATCTTACCCACCCAAGGGAAATCTGTACGGGTTGGCAGTTCGAACTTCTGCAATTCCTGCTGCAACGAATCGCTCATAACATGCTCCAATGCCCCGTCACGAAAACGCTACGGAGAAAAAACGAATATGAAAAAGGAAAACTACGCCCTCTCATTGCGAGGGCGTAAATGGTCGACTGATTAGTTGACGATCAATGATGCTGGGACTTCGATGCCCACTTCTTTGTAGTAACGAGCCGCGCCTGGGTGCAAAGGTAACGGCAGACCAGACAAGGCTTTCTCGATTGCCATTGCTTTGGTCGCTTTATGAATACCTTGCAAGAACGGCAAGTTTTCGTAGATGGTCTTAGTTAGTTGGTAAACGTCTTCGTCTGAAATATCGTCACGAACCGCTAGGAAGTTCGGCTGCGCGATAGTCGTGATTGGTTTATCGACACCTGGGTAAGTGTTAGCTGGAATCTCGTACTTAGTCCACAAGTCAAATTCGCCATTCGCCTGTTTAATTTGCTCATCAGTAAACGATAGGATTTGAATGTCATTGCCAAGTGCCGCAAACGCTTGTGTGACCGCACCCACTGGAACACCTGCAGGTGTATTCATACCATCAATCGTGCCGTTTTGTAGCGCACTCGCACTGCCGCCATAGCCCATAAATGCCAAGTTAAATTTGTCTGGGTCAACCGATAGACCTTTCATGATCTGACGGCCTGAGTTTTCAGTGCCCGAGTTCTTCTTACCAATCGAGAACTTTTTACCGTAAAGGTTGTTCAAGTCACTCACTGTGCCTGTTTTTGTTAGGTCTGAGCGAACAATGAAGTGCTCAACGTTTTGCCACAACATAGAGACTGAGCGCAGTTTTTCTTGCTTGCCCGACTTCGCGTATGGGCCTTGACCACTCCACGCCCATGCTCCGTACAAACCTTGCAGAATGGCGAATTGCGCTTCGTTCTCGTTAAGCATTTTTACGTTTTCACCTGACCCTGCAGAGCTAATGGCAGATAGAGAAAAATGGTGCTGCGGGGCGACTTTCACTTTACTTAATGTCGCAAGCGCAACGCCGACTGGGTAATACGTACCACCCGTTGAAGCGGTCGCCAGAATGTAGCTGCGGTCTTCAGCGGCAGCATTAGCAGCAAGACCAAAAGAAGCGATAGCGACGGCTAACGTTTTCACTAACTTGTTGTATTTCATTGTTACTCTCCATGTAGAGTTATTCACGTTATGTTTTTGTTAACAACAATCGCTATACAGCAAAACCAATGCCAATTTTTAAATATTTGATTTAATTGAATTTTATAATTTCAAAGCGAAGAAATGAGCCATTTTTTGCTTATACCTATGTTAGAGAGTAAGCAAAAAACAGCCGATAGTTCGGAGGAATTCACAATCGGATTTAAATAGATGTGTCACATAAATGAATTTATTGTGATCAATGTTAATAAAAAGGTCATTTTTGCGATGAGCCATTTTTTGCTCATCGCAATTTTCACACATGGCTGTGTCGACTAAGAGTTAACGTAATCGCTACGATTAAGCGCATAACGTACCATCTTCTGATTGAGTGTACGCCTTGGCAAATCCAGCTCTTGCATAACTTCATTAATACGACCTTGATGGCGCACCAAAGACTCGTGAATCACTTTACGCTCAAAACTTTGTACCTGTACCGCCAGTGGGACCCCTGCGGCGGCAGATTCAGAAATAGCATTAGGACGACAAGAAAGGATCTCCCCCACCGTGAGCATCTCATCAAGAGCGAAACGAATCGCGACATTGCGCAGCTCGCGGACGTTACCCGGCCACGCATACGAAAGTAACGCATGTCTGTCGGCTTCGCTCGCTTGTCGAGTCTCTGGATTGGCTTCTTGGGTAAAGTGCTCAAACAACAGCAAAGCGTCGTCTTCGCGCTCATTTAAAGGCGGCAGATGAATTTGCGCTACGTTGAGGCGGTAGAACAAGTCTTGCCTGAAATCCGGATGATTTAGTAGATCGTGTTTGGCTGCGGAGATCACTCTTAGGTCGACCGATACTTGTTGATTTCCGCCCACCCGCTCAACCACGTTGTCTTGCAACGTACGCAGAACTTTCACCTGCATCGACAGCGGCATGCTCTCGATCTCGTCTAGGAACACGGTGCCTTTGTCTGCAAACTCTAGCTTACCAATACGTCTTTTCGCCGCCCCCGTAAACGCACCGGCTTCGTGGCCAAACAACTCACTTTCAAACAGGTTTTCAGGAATGGCGCCACAGTTCAACGGTACGAATGGATGCTTATTGCGTTGGCTGAACTCGTGCAAACAATTGGCGACCAGTTCTTTGCCGCAACCCGTTTCACCGTAGATAATCACATTGGTGTCGATTGAGGCGACTTTAAGGATCTGCTCACGTAAATCACACATCACTTTACTGCGGCCAATCAGGACTTGTTCGATGCCAGTGATGTTATCAAGGTAAGACAAGCGGCTTTCACGCTCTCGGCCTTGGTGATATTTCTCTGTAGCTTCAGACACCGTTTGAGACAAACGTTCAGGGTCAAACGGTTTCTCGATAAAGTCGTATGCCCCTTGCTGCAAAGCTTTCACTGCCATATCGACATCGCCATGTCCGGTGATAAGGATAACGGGCACATCGGGCAACCGCTGCTTGATCTGGTTGAGTAAGTCGATGCCGTCGATATCAGGCAGTCTGACGTCTGTAATGATCGTATCGAAATCGCTCGTGAACACTTGATCCAGTGCGCCCTGCCCCGTTTCAAATGTTGTAACGTCAAACCCTGCGAGTTGTAACCATTGGCTCGTTGCTTGACGGACGATTTCATCATCTTCAATCAAAGCAATACTGCGAGTCATATGTAATTCCATTTTATAGACACCTATATTTTAGTGTCTTCAAATTAAGGAAAAATAGAGAATTCGAAAAGGAGCTAGCTCTCACTTCTCAACAACGCTTCCTTAACAACTAATTATTTATTTGTTAGCTTCAGCGACACACCTCTTCGCGCGCTTTTGCCAACTATTGGGTTGAAACCCAAAGAAAAAGGACGTTTAACCTTGGTTAGTAATCACCGTTACTGGTTTATTATTGTCACCGTGTTTGTTATCGCGGTTGTAAAACTATCGAGCCAAGAAGTTGCGACACAATGGCAAATGGAACAAGCGCAAAGACATGCGGAACAACGCTTTCTCAACTATATCGCCGAGGCACGACGCTCTTTACAGCGCTTTTATCACCTTCCTTATTTGGTGACTAACGACGCGATCAGTTTGCGGTATTTTAAAGGCGAAGCGTCACTCGAACCGGAAATTAAAAAGCAGCTAATCCAGCTAGATAAAGCCGCCAACACGAAAGGATGGTACGTTCTTTCCTCCAGCGGCGATGTGCTCTCATCCAGTGTCGAATCATCAAACTTACGTGAGCGAGCTATAGAAGCCATCGTCAGTCGCATCCACCAGCAGCGCGAGGCAATCTCGGTCGTCACTAAGAATATCGGTACGACGCCAGACTATTACTTAGCGGCGCCAATCTATCTGGCGTTTGATATTGTAGGTATCGCGGTGGTCAAAATCGACCTCAGCCTGCTAAACGACCAATGGCTGGCAAACGACGAAATCATTTTGCTGCAAAACCCACAACAGCAGTTTTTCTTATCCAGTGATCGCGAGCTCAACGCCGATTGGTTCAATCAACATTTCGATGTTGAGCAAGTCGAAAGCAGCCAACAGCTGTATGATCAATCTCAAATCAAAGTGTGGCGCCTGAACGATAAACGCTATTTGGTTCAGTCCATCCAACTTGATGACCTAAATTGGCGGCTGACCTATCTAACTCCCCTCCAGTCCCTATATCAAACGGTAAGCTGGTTGAGCTGGAGTGTCGCGGTGGCGTGCTTGTTTATCTTAATGTTGTTGGTGATTAGCTTTCAGCGCTATCAGAAGCAACTGAGTAATCAGCGCATTCAAAGGCTAATCAAAGAGTCGGAAAAACGTCTCAGCGGTATGATCAACAAAACTCACGTTGGTCTTTTGTTATTGGATAAGAACGGCGCTATTCACGACATCAACTTAATGGCAAAACGTTACTTTAGCCTGTCAGATTCGATGATAAAAAGTATTCAAGCATGGCAACTGTTTGATGCGGGTAACCCTAACTCGACCACATTACAACTGCTGAAGAACTTAGCTCAGCACCAAGAGCTGGCCGAAATCAGTAGCGTCGAAACTATGGCAAGGCGCAGCGACGGTAGCTGTTTTCCGGTGCTCTTCTCGATCAGTCAGTTTCCGTGGGATTCAACCAACTATTACCTTTGCACCATCATTGACATCAGCAAGCGTAAAAAGGCAGAGATAGCCCTGCAATCGGCCAATAAACACTTGCAGCAACGCGTTCAAGAGCGCACTCAAGAGTTAGAAAACGCGCAGCAAGAACTGATCGAAACCAGCAAACTGGCGGCATTAGGGCGTATGTCGAGTGCAATTACCCACGAGCTCAACCAACCCCTGACAGGTTTGAGAACATTGCTGTCGAGTAACGAGTTACTGATGGAACGCGGTGAAACCAAACTATTGAAAGCCAACATGACGTTAGTACATACGCTGATAGACCGTATGGCAAGCATGACCTCACAGCTAAAGTCATTTGCGTTCAACCGATTAGAAAAACCGAAGCCAGTCTCACTAACAGATGCATTACAAGAAGTCTTACGCATTCACCAAGAGGCGTTAGAGCATGTTGATATCCGAGTCAGGATCGCTTCAGACGTATCCCAAGTTATGGGGGAAGAAGCGCGGCTGAGACAAGTGTTAGGTAACCTAATTAGCAACGCAATTGACGCCACTAAACATCAAGCGACAGCAAAAATTATTGTGAGTGCGCACCAAGATGGCGACAAACTGACGATTCAAGTTACCGATAACGGCTGCGGTGCCGAAGAAGACAAACTGGCAACAATCTTTGAACCTTTCCACACCAACAAAAAGATTGGTGAAGGACTCGGGCTAGGCTTAGCAATCACCGCCAATAACATGCGTGATATGCAAGGTACTATCGTAGCGAGAAACAATGCGGATCAAGGAATGACTTTTACCCTAACAATGCAAGTTCCTAGCAATAAATAGCATTTAGAACGATAAATATTAAATTTTAATTAAATATTTATGACAAATTAATCGACTTTCGTACTGAAATAGATTCTTAAAAATAAGATCCATTTATCCACCCACTAATTTCACTCCAAAGTTTATATAGAGTGATATCTAACTTCATTACCATCCACCCAATAAAAATATAAGTATCAACAGGAACAATTAATGCACACCATCTTGTTTATCATTAGTGGTTTATTGGGTTATGCCGTTATTTTGGGTTTATGTTTTATGCTCGATGGTAAGAAGAACTTCATCTCTTATGGATCCAAACTCTTCATCCCTCTATGGCTTGTTGCGTCACTGATCAACATGTATGTCGGTGTTGTCAGTGCTGGTTACAGCATATTTGAAGAGTTACCTATATTTCTGGTGACTTTTTGCTTCCCAACGTTTATTGTCGCGCTTACTTGGAAGACCGCCTCTACACATAACTTTCCGAAGTTTTAACGAACGCATTATTACAACGGCTGACATCAATTAAATTTATCTTAATATGATTAAATTAAAGTAGTAATAGTCGATATTTGTATATCCGTAACTTTGAAAATAAAAATACCAGCGCTGGACTGGCATTTTTACTACTATAATTTTTCACCGTTTGAAGCAATCACGTCCTTGTACCAGAAGAAGGATTTTTTCTTCGAGCGCTGAAGCGTGCCAGAACCATCATTTTCGCGGTCAACGTAAATGAAGCCGTAGCGCTTTTTCATCTCACCAGTCGTGAAAGAGACTAAGTCGATGCATCCCCAAGGGGTGTATCCCATCAACTCCACACCATCGATATTGATGGCTTTTTCCATCTCTTGAATATGAGAGCGTAAGTAGTCGATACGGTAATCGTCATTGATTGAGCCATCGGCTTCGACCGTATCAACCGCACCAAAGCCATTTTCAACAATAAATAACGGCAGTTCGTAATGCTCATACAGCTTGGTGAGGCAATATCTCAGCCCAACGGGATCGACCGTCCATCCCCAATCACTCGCTTGCAAATAAGGATTTGCCACCGAATATTGATTACTGCCATCCAGACTGTTTTTGGTACTCTGCTCAGCCTGTGAACTAACCGTATTGGACATGTAGTAACTGAAGCCGATGTAGTCCACTTTACCTTGAGCTAGGATCTCTTCGTCCTCTTTTGCCATGACAATCTCATAACCTTTACGGCTCCAGATTTTCTTCGCGTAATTTGGGTAGTAACCTTTTGCCATCACGTCTGCGAAATAGAAACGATCGCGCATCGATACTTCTGCCAGCATGACATCGTCTGGGTGCGACGAATATGGATAGTAAGGAATCATTGCGACCATGCAGCCAATTTTAAGCTCAGGATTCAGGTCATGGGCCTGTTTTACCACCAGAGCACTTGCAACAAACTGGTGGTGTGCCGCCTGATACATCGCCTGCTCTGGCTTTTCCTTACTGGTGTATTTAACGCCCGAACAAGTCCAGCCAAAGATATCATTTGAAACATTCGCCTGATTGTTGATTTCGTTAAACGTCATCCAGTACTTAACTTTGTGTTGATAGCGTTGGATGACGGTCATAGAGAACTTAACAAACAAGTCGATCACTTCTCGACTCATCCAGCCATCGTATTCTTTCGCTAAGTGATAAGGCATTTCGAAGTGGCTCAGTGTAATCACGGGTTCGATGCCATATTTGAGTAATTCATCAAACATATCATCATAGAACTGCAGCCCCGCTTCACAGGGCTCATCTTCAGTTCCTTTTGGAAAGATTCGCGTCCAGGCGATGCTGGTTCGAAAACATTTAAAACCCATTTCAGCAAACAGTTTGATGTCTTGCTTATAACGGCCATGGAAATCAATCGCTTCGTGGTTGGGATAGAACTCTCCGTCAATCACCCCATCAGTAATTTTACGAGGCTGACCATGTGACCCTGCAGTTACCACATCGATAATACTCGGGCCTTTGCCACCTTTGTCCCAACCGCCTTCAAGTTGATGAGCCGCAACCGCGCCACCCCATAAAAAGTTATCTGGAAATTTTTGCCCCATCTTACCCACCTTCATTTAACTAACGAACGTCTCGCCACGACGCAACTGCAATTCGTATAGAGCTCGTTTATTCAAAGACTCAGTCGTCAATATACTATTCTAGTGATAGGTAAACTTGGCTGGATATCAATTCAGCAGAAGTTGTTACGTGGAAGATGATGAGATAAAAGAGTAGCAATAAACCTAGTTGCACAGGTTAATGAATGGGTTAAACATGCTTTCAAATGCACCATTTATGGAAGCAAGTTCAATTAATTAGAAAAATTTGAATTGCGTCGAAAATTAAATATCCCCCTATACTATTTTGCATTTAATC
>NZ_LHPI01000018.1 GCF_001274785.1 Vibrio hepatarius | reverse complement strand
ACCATTTAATCCGCTTACCCTAAAGAAAGTAACGAAAAAATTAGTTCTATTCATGTAGCTTGGCCAAAAATGACAGTTAAATTCATTTTAATGATTTTGATAGAAAATACAGCAAGATGAAGAGCCCCTTCGAGAGGGGCTGGTTGATGGGAGCCTAGTTGGCTAGTTGGCGGGGTTATCTGTTTCCTCTTCAGTGATATCGTCATCGGTTGAAGGCACCGCTTGCTCAACTTCTGCTTCTTTACCCTTAGCTTGGGCTGATTTTCGTGCTCGAATTTCGATATCAATAATGCGTCGTGCAAGTTTGATAATGCGCTGTTGCCATGCGTAGTTGCCATCAACGCGTTGCTTGTTGCTAAGCACGCTAGACAACCAGAGAGTGTCCATTGAGATCATTAACGCATCGAGTTTGCGCACTAAGCCGACAAACTGGCCAACCTGAGGCGAGCTTATTTTGGCGTTGAAGGTAATCGGGTCGGTGTAGTCAGGTACTTCATCGATACCGTTGGACTCCATCAATTTGTCTAAACGAGCTTGTTCGTTGTCTACCGCCTTAGCGCAATCCTCGATCAACTGGCTAATGATCTGTTCCACTTCATCAATTTCGTTCTCATCGCCGATGATGCGCAGGATGACATCGATTCCGTAAAGCGCACTGACCGTCCGTCTAAAAACACGGTCAACGACACGTTGCGCCTGTAAGCTATTAATTGTGAATGATTGTTCAAAGATGGGTTTTGAGTAATTGGGTCTTGCTTGGGCCATAAGTTTGCTCCTGATATGACAATAATCAGTCCCTAGCCTAATCCTCTGTGCGGTAATGGCCTTTCAGCTAGGTGGAAGAATTGAGCATCTTTCTAACTATCCTGTCTGGATAAGACGGTTACACTGACTATCAAATATTGCTGATCTGTTTCAGTGATATCTGCGCCTGAGAGCATGAGCTCAAAGGAAGCCCGCCGCTGAGTTTTCTCAGTGGTACTAAGAGGTAGCTAGCCTCCTTAAACAAATAGCCTGCATGTTTTTACATGCGCAACCATGCGTTCCTTACGGTTCGCCTTTTCACCACCCAACTGGGGGAGTTTTCCCCAGTTGGGGTGACTCCTTCACAACCAAATTAAGGAGTCACCAATGGAATATATCTTCGGATTTATTATCCAAATCGCAGGCATTATGTTGCTTGCAAAACTGAGCTGGTCGCTTTTGCGATTACTTGCTCGTCAAACCGTGCGCCCGTTTCGATTTGTACTTACTCAAATCAAGCGATTGCTCACACCAACATCAAAACGTCGTCCAATGGCAGTGCCTAAAGCTCCTGGTATGCCCCGTTTGACATCTGCGTTTTACAAAGAGCCACATCAGTACGACATGGCTTTACTCGAAATACCAACCTATCTGCGTCGTCAGTCTTCTTTGCCCAGTCGGGTAGAAGCAACTGTGTGCACAGAGTTCAACTAAGACGAGGAGAACATCATGAAAAACCAAGTAACACTCATAGGCTACGTTGGCTCTGAGCCAGAGACGCGAGCCTATCCATCAGGTGATTTAGTGACCAGCATTTCACTGGCCACTTCTGAGAAATGGCGCGACCGTCAATCCAATGAGCTCAAAGAGCATACGGAATGGCATCGGGTCGTTTTTCGAGATCGTGGTGGATTTAAGTTAGGGCTAAGAGCAAAAGATTTGATCCAAAAAGGAGCGAAGCTTTTTGTTCAAGGGCCTCAGCGCACGCGCTCATGGGAGAAAGATGGCATTAAGCATCGATTGACCGAAGTGGACGCGGATGAGTTTCTGCTTCTTGATAGTGTGAACAAAGCATCTGAGCCATCACCGGCGGATGATGCGAGCTCCCAAGCTAATTGGGCACAAACTTATCCTGAACCAGATTTTTAACCGAGCGATAACGCTTTAACCCAGCCGGGAGTACTTTCCCGTCAGGGGCAGACTCCCACTTTGATTGTCGGAGTCCATAATGGAAAAACCAAAGCTAATCCAACGCTTTGCTGAGCGCTTTAGTGTCGATCCAAACAAGTTGTTCGATACCCTAAAAGCAACAGCATTCAAGCAACGTGACGGTAGTGCACCGACCAATGAGCAGATGATGGCGCTCTTGGTGGTTGCAGATCAGTACGGTTTGAACCCTTTCACCAAAGAGATTTTTGCGTTCCCTGATAAACAAGCTGGGATTATCCCAGTGGTAGGTGTCGATGGATGGTCTCGCATCATCAATCAACACGACCAGTTTGATGGCATGGAGTTCAAGACTTCAGAAAACAAAGTCTCACTGGATGGCGCGAAAGAATGCCCTGAATGGATGGAATGCATCATCTATCGGCGCGACCGTTCGCACCCAGTCAAAATCACTGAGTATCTGGATGAAGTCTATCGACCGCCTTTTGAAGGTAATGGCAAAAATGGCCCTTACCGTGTAGATGGTCCATGGCAGACGCACACTAAGCGAATGCTAAGACATAAATCCATGATCCAGTGTTCCCGCATTGCGTTTGGCTTTGTGGGAATTTTCGATCAAGACGAAGCGGAGCGAATTATCGAAGGCCAAGCAACACACGTTGTTGAGCCATCTGTGATTCCACCCGAGCAAGTTGATGATCGAACCCGAGGGCTTGTTTACAAGCTTATCGAGCGGGCGGAAGCTTCAAACGCTTGGAATAGTGCATTGGAATATGCCAATGAACATTTTCAAGGTGTTGAGCTGACGTTTGCGAAGCAAGAAATCTTTAATGCTCAGCAACAAGCAGCCAAAGCGCTCACACAGCCTTTAGCTTCTTAGCGCCACGCATTCATTTTACTAACCCTGGCGGGATTATTCTCCCGTCAGGGGGAAGGTCTCGTCTTTTTTTTGGAGATCTTCCATGACTAAATCAGCCTCACTTTTTCGCTTGGTATTGGTTGTTGCCCTTGTCTTAGGTTCGATTCAAGCCGGTAAAGCGGCAATTGATTCGGTTCAAGCAAGTGTTGTTCAGCACCAAACAGCGTTAGCACAAGCTGCAAAGTAACCACTTAACCCTGAAGGGGAGTTCTCTCCTTCAGGGGAGTCTCCCTTCAAAGGAGGCAATATGAAGGTTATCGACCTATCACAACGTACTCCTGCATGGCACCAGTGGCGCATTGCAGGGGTTACGGCATCTGAAGCCCCAATTATTATGGGGCGTTCACCCTACAAAACACCTTGGCGATTATGGGCAGAAAAAACCGGATTCGTATTACCGGAAGACCTGTCGAATAATCCAAATGTGCTTCGTGGTATAAGGTTGGAGCCTCAAGCAAGGCGAGCATTTGAGAATGCGCATAATGACTTTCTTCTGCCGTCATGTGCAGAAGCCGATCATAACGCAATCTTTCGAGCCAGCTTTGATGGCATCAACGATGCGGGCGAACCCGTTGAACTGAAATGTCCTTGCCAGTCAGTTTTTGAGGATGTGCAAGCTCACCGAGAACAAAGCGAGGCGTACCAGTTGTATTGGGTGCAAGTACAGCATCAAATACTGGTCGCCAATAGCACGCGAGGTTGGTTGGTTTTCTATTTTGAGGATCAACTGATTGAGTTTGAAATACAGCGAGACGCGGCGTTCTTAACTGAGTTGCAAGAAACAGCGCTTCAGTTTTGGGAGTTAGTACAGACCAAAAAAGAGCCGTCAAAATGCCCTGAGCAAGATTGTTTTGTTCCCAAGGGTGAAGCCCAATACCGTTGGACATCGCTGTCTCGACAGTATTGCTCAGCACATGCCGAAGTGGTCCGACTGGAAAATCACATTAAATCTTTGAAAGAGGAAATGCGAGACGCCCAGTCAAAATTGGTCGCCATGATGGGTAACTACGCTCATGCCGACTATGCTGGGGTCAAACTCAGCCGCTACATGATGGCGGGCACGGTGGACTATAAGCAATTGGCCACCGATAAGTTAGGCGAGCTGGATGAACAGGTTTTAGCCGCTTACCGAAAAGCGCCACAAGAGCGGTTGCGCATTAGCACCAATAAGCCAGAGCAGCCCGTTGAAACACCAATCAAAATCAGTCTTGAGCAAGATAACTTGGTTCTGCCAGGTGACTCGCCGAGCTCATTTTACTTTTAACGTTCACTTGGAGCCGATTTCGGCTCCTTTCTCATGCGCTTACATCGAGTGCATCAGAAAGCAGTTTCACTCGTAGCCAATGCTGGGTACGAATGATAGAGCGAGCTGAACTCTTACATACACAGCCATACCACAATCAACACACCACCCGACGGGGACTTCATTCCCTGTTGGGGCATGGGGCCTCGTTAAAACTAATGAGGTTTACCATGACAGAACAATCCCCATTTTTGGTTCAAGTGAATCAAGCGTTTAATGTCCCGGCTCCTGATGCTTTCGTTCTGGAAGGATTTAGTGCCGACACTACCCATCCAAACATTCCCGTTCGCAAGGACGAGTATGTTTTTAGAAAAGAAGACTTACGTGACGTATTGGCGTTCTTGTCTCACCCAGACGGTGACGGTTTGTATATTACAGGCCCCACTGGATGCGGTAAGACCTCGCTAATTTGCCAAGTTGCTTCTCGATTGAATTGGCCTGTTCAGCAAATTACTGCGCACGGTCGATTGGAGTTGTCCGATCTTATCGGTCACCACACACTGGTTAATGGCAACATGACCTTTGTGTATGGGCCGCTGGCACTGGCTGTCAAGCATGGCCATTTGCTGATCATTAATGAAATGGATCTTGCTGAGCCTGCTGAACTGGCTGGGCTCAATGACATTTTGGAAGGTGCCCCGTTGGTCATCGCACAAAATGGCGGTGAGATCATCATGCCACATACCAAGTTTCGTTTTATCGCTACCGGCAACAGTGCGGGCAGCGGTGACCAAACGGGCTTGTATCAAGGTGTGCTCCAACAGAATTTGGCTTTTCTTGATCGCTTTAGAATCATCGAAGCGACCTATGCAGAGCCTTCTGTAGAGGAAGCCATTCTGGAGAACGTTGCGCCGGGCTTGCCAGAAGTCTTTCGCCAAAAAATGGTGAAAGTGGCTGGTGACATTCGTCGTCTCTTTATTGGGGGCGCGGATGGTGGTGCTGAGCTTAGTATCACTATGTCCACTCGGACCTTGGTGCGCTGGGCAAAGTTAACACTTGCTTTTAAAGGCGCTCCTAACGCAGTGGAGTATGCACTGGTTCGGTCTTTGACGGCTCGTGCTGAGTTGGAGCAACGAGAAGCCATTCACCGTATTGCCGCTGATGTCTTCGGTGACCATTGGGAGGATTGATGATGGATAAGTGCTTTGCTCTTTACCGTTACCGTCATTCTGATGGGACAGCCAAAGAATGGGCCATTTACGTTGGATCGGATACCCAGGAGATTGAAGTTCGGTTTGGAAAAGCCGGTCAATTGTCGCAGCAGCGATTGATTGATTCGACTGATCCTAACGCTGAAGCAGACCGACGAATCAATGAGAAAATCAACAAGGGTTATCGATTGGTTGGACAAGTCGGCATTGATCATCAAGGGCGGCCATTTGAACTCTCAAATGCGCTAGATAGTGTCGCGTGCGTCAATAACGTCAGTTGGGAGTTTCGTACTCGCAAGGACGTCAATGGCCAAATATCGCTGGCGAAAAAAGCGTTGTTCGATATGGCAAAGCTGCTTGAAGCCTATGGCTTGGCTGTTATTGATGATAACCAAGTCAGGATTGGAGAATGGTCATTAGGGTTTTGCAAAAGCGGATTACCTAGTACCAATCAAATCAGCATGGTGTCAGGTGAAGGCGCTGGCATTGTTAACACTGATGATGGCCCGTGGCCATTGTTGCTGTTACTGGCTTTTAAGCGTCAATTACCACCACTGTGTTCGCTCACAGTAGCGAGTCCTGAAGGGATAGAAGTATCCGACCAACTGAAGTTGGAAAAAGATGTATTGCGGTTGCTAGGCAGTGATTTAGAGCGGGTTCGCCCGATAGCTGAAGCACTGGACTTAATGCCTGTGAAAATCGATCTCAACCAATCGTCGCCTGATTCGCAAAATTACTATTTCTGATAGTGGTATTGCCATTAGCGCGTCAACTACTACCACCCAAACGGGGGCCATTGCTCCTGTTGGGAGTGGTGCGTCCCCATCTCGCATGAGGATGCACTATGAGTATTCAAACCCTCGACAAACTGTTGATTTGTCACATCGACTGTTCCATCTGGAGCGGTAGAAAAAAGCTAAGGCCTGAAGATTTCAGATTAGCCAATGGCAGCCAACTTCCACCGAAGGATGTTGCCAGCTTAGGGAGTAAAAAAATTTGCGACCCAGAGGCATTGGCGAACTTTGAAAGGCTTAAGAAAGAAGCGCAGCGCTTGTGTGAGCAAGTCGGTGTGCGGTTTTTAGGTGGCTATGCCGTCCCTGAAGACCGAATTGATCAGATTGTTCCAGAGCTTGACAGGATCGGTCAGGAGTTTGCGCAGTGCAAGCAGTTGTTCTTGGACAACTATGATCAGGTGACGTTTGACTGGGTTGCGAAACACCCGGAATTTGCAGATGCAATTCGGCGTGCGCTGTCACCCATCGAAGACGTGGAACAACGGCTTCAGTTCGATTATGCCATCTATCGAATGCAACCGGCTGAACAAGCTGGTGGCTTAGATGACAAGGTCAATGGCATGGGACACACCCTATTTAGGGAGGTGGCTCGTGATGCTAATGAACTGTTTGAGCGTTCCGTTGCAGGAAAGAATCAAATCAGTCAGCGTGCCCTTAATCCTCTCAAGCGATTAAGAGACAAGTTGGATGGTTTGTCATTCCTGGATCATCGAGTTCAGCCGATGGTTGAAGCGATGGACAATTTATTTGTTCGTCTGCCGAAGACCGGCCCTGTGACAGACAATCTCTATCACGAACTGATGGCGACCATTTTAATTTTGTCTGATCCAGACAAGATGAGAATGCACGGTGAAGGTCAATTGGATATCAGACAACTGATGCCCAAACCTGAACCTAAACCCGCACAGCCAGTATCTGCTCAGGCAGATAACTTACGTGCAATACCACAACCAACCGTCAGACCAAACCTTGGTTCGACTGTACCAAACTCATTTTATTTCTAACGTCCTTGAGGGCATGTTGCCCTTAAGGGCGCATGTCCTCTGAACTATGTAAGAGGAAATTATGCAATCAACCATCCATAACCCCAGCCAACTGAACCAGTTTGAACCGCATTTTCGTGGTGTGACTGATGCGGTTGAAAGTGAATCGATACCAGAAGTGGCGTGTTGTCGAACGTTAGTACAACGATCGTACTCAACACATAGTGTCGTGATCCCCAAGAACCCTGTATTGATCGCAGATGCGGACGGGCAAGGTGTTTGGGTAACGGCCATGGTGTTTGTTCCAAACATGGCATTGCAGCAAACCGCTCATGAGCGGGCCTGGCTGCAATATCAACACGAGGTGTCTACTCAGTTACAAGACCAGTATGGTCTGACATTGGATGACATCCTGAGTTTAGACCAGCTTAAAACGTCATTTGAGCAGCACGAGAGTACCGCTCAATTGGTGGCTTGGTTAGGTCAAAAATACGACCTGGTTAAGCTAAAAGCACAGGTTTAAACACTTACATTCCCAGCGGGGAAACGCTCCCGCTGAGGGAGTATTCCCCCTAATGATTAGGAGACTCCCATGAATCATCCATTAAAAAATGCACTGCCAATCGTTGCCGCCGCTTATGGCGAAAAGTTTGGTGTGAAGGTGCTTATTCAAGGACAAGATGCGTTTACCGATGGTGAGCGGATTGTGATCCCAACAGCAAACCCAGACGACCCACACTATCAACAAATAGCTTGGGGTTATCTGGCTCATGAAGCGGCGCATATTCGGCATACCAATTTTGACATGGTGAAGAAGGCGTCGTCTAAGCCGATCCGTAAGGCACTTCTCAATATTATTGAGGATGTGCGCATTGAAAACGAATTGGCAAAGGATTACCCCGGAACCCGGCGCAGTATTTCGCAAGTGATTGAGTACATGGTGGACACACAGCAAATGTGTGTACCTGAACAGCCTGAGCCTGCATCTAACTTGCAAGCCTGGTTGTTGTTTCGCTTGAGATGCCATTTTCTGGGCCAGAAAGCGCTGACGCCTTTGTATCAAGCTGTTGATGAAAGAGTGAGACAACTCTTTCCTGCCGCAGCGATGAGCCGGTTAAGCGCCATGCTGACAGCAGTGCCTAGCCTGGCATCTACAGGTGAAGTGCTGAAACTTGTCGATGCCATCGTTGCCATGTTGGAAGAAGAATCTCGTCCACCACAGGATGAGTCTGATGCTGATGGCGGTGATGACATTGGACAAGATGCGAGTAATGACAGCAATAGCAGTAGTGACAGTCAAACCCCGGAAACAAGTTCGTCTGCAACAGGGGATGCTGCTGAAACGAGTGATTCAGATAACTCTGATCAAGCTGATAATTTGCGACAAGCCTTAGAGGCCAGTGCCGCTCACTTTGAACCCGATACCTTTGCACAAGTGGCAGAAGTGTTGTCGGAACAAGCAGAAGGACATCAGGGCGTCACTCCACTCAGTTTGCCCCAAGCAGAGCAAGCTATGTTGGGTGATGAGGCTATCTTGACCTTATCGGCGTCTGAGTCGGCTCAAATTCGAGCCCGACTTAGGGGCATGGTTCAGTCCAGTCAGGACAATCGGAATCATGCCAAACGGTACGGTCTTCGAGTGGCAACTCATCGTCTTGCCGCTTCACAAGCAGGTGAGTCGAGATTGTTTATTCAAAGGCAGCCCCGCATTGCGCCTAATGCTGCTGTGCACTTGCTTGTCGATATATCGGGCTCAATGGGTAAGCCCATTGGCGAAGGTAATCGCAAGTATTTTCATGTTGCCAATGAAGCCGCTTTGGCTTTAGCCATGGCATTGGAAGGTATACCGGGTGTTGTACCTGCGGTCAGTTATTTTCCTGGTATTCATCAGGAAGTTTCTATCGCGTTATTGCCCAAGCAATCGGTTCGACATCGGGCCGCCTGTTTTGACCAAAAACCAAGAGGTTGTACGCCTATGGCACAAGCTATGTGGTTTGCGGCAAACAGTTTGTTGGCACAAAAACAGAAGCGAAAGCTAATGATAGTGCTAACGGATGGTGACCCAGATGATTGGGCTGCCACGCATGACATTGTTGACCGGTGCAGACGCAGTGGCTTTGAGCTGCTGGGGATCGGGATTCAAACACGCAGTGTTGAGAAATTCTTTCCTCGAAGCATCGTGATTAACGACGTCAAAGATCTGAAGCGTGAGTTATTCGAAGTAACACAACAACTGATAATTCAGTAACCACATCCATTTTACCACCCTGCGGGGACGATTCCGTCCCCGCCTGGGCATGGGTTCGTCTCCGTTTTTTTTGGAGACTCCTATGAAAAACAGAAAGTTCTTAGCTGGCGAAGAAGCCGGTACTTACATCGTTCCTGAGCAAGTGACTGAAGCGGATATCTTAGATATGGCGCTCAAGCTTGCCCGTGGTCGATTGAGTAAAGGTCGAAAAATTGAACAGCCATCGTCGGCGTTCTCATACCTGCAAACACTGATGCACGAGTATGAGCACGAAGTCTTTGGCGTACTGTTTCTTGATACAAAGCATCGCGTTATTCGATTTGAAGAGCTGTTCAAAGGCACTTTAGATGCAGCGAGCGTTTATCCAAGGGAAGTAACAAAACGAGCGCTAGAACTTAATGCGGCAGCAGTGATACTGGTTCATAACCATCCATCGGGTGATCCTGAACCCAGTGAAGCTGATAAACGCATCACTCATCGACTCCGTGACGCCTTGTCACTTGTTGATATTCGAACGCTTGACCATGTCGTGGTCGCATCCGAGGGCTGCGTTTCGCTTGCCGAACGCGGTTATCTTTAATGAATGGGCGCATTGCCCATTCTCCTTCATCACAAAAGCAGTCCTATCAACACACGTCATCACAGCTCGAATTTCTATTTGAGTTTGATGATGCCCCAGTCACTTGGTCTGACACGGAAATCTGGCAGTTACGCGAAGGCATTCTATTGGATGCGATCCGTGTATTGCTGGACGGTCGTGTCAGTACTCGATTGCGAAGGGATGTGTTGTCGTGGATTCAAAATGACGAATTAACGCCATTTTGCTTTCGTGTTTGCGCGATGGCTGCGGTTGTCGATCCTGATGTGCTTCGTGATTCCATCATGTGGCTATTAAGACGACATGGTATCCAGCTTGACTAACGTTCCTGCATTAACCAAACGGCTCAATGCAGGACCCAAGCTGACTTTTACCACCAGTGGTAGGAGTCGGCTTTTTACTTAAGGAGGTTATATGGCGTTACCTTTACAAATTGAAACAGTAAGGCCATATCTTAATGGCCAATGGCTTCAAGTATTAGCGGTATTGGTGCCAGAACTTGATGCCGCCATTGCTCGAAAGGGCCGTCATGTGGCTTGTCCTGTTCATGGCGGTCGTGATGGCTTTAGGCTATTCAAAGATGCTGAATATACCGGAGGTGGCGTTTGTAACACCTGCGGTATCTTTCATGATGGTTTTGAACTGTTGTCTTGGATTAATGGATGGAACTTTGCTCAGTCTATTGAAGCAATCGGCCAGGTTCTTGGTATTCAACCCGGACAAATACAAGCGCCTATTCGGCCAATACCGAGTAACGCAGTTGATTGGAAGGCTAGAAAGCAGGACGAGGACAAAGCGATTATCCATCGCTTGAATCAAACCTGGGGAGAAACGTTTTCTCTTGCAGATACTCGTGCGCAACCAGTTTGGAACTACATGCATCGTCGTGGCATTGTTACCCGGCTTCGTCCTGAATGGGATTCGGTGCTGAGGTATCATCCAAACTTGCCTTACCATGATGAAGATGGCTTGTTTATCGATAGCTACCCAGCGCTGCTAGGTAAAATCGTTACTCAGCAAGGGCGTTCGGCCACGTTTCATCGGATCTACCTAAGTGAAGATGGATTCAAAGCGCCGGTTGAAAAGCCTAAAAAGATGATGCCGATACCAAGTGACAGAACAATCACTGGTGGTGCCATTCCGATAGGTGAGCCTGGTGAGGTATTAGGTGTTTCTGAAGGCATCGAAACAGCTTTAGCGGTTACCAGAGCTACGGGACAGACATGTTGGTCGGTTGTGAATGCAACGCTACTGGCTAGGTTTGAACCACCAAGTAATGTGAAAATGCTGTACATCTGGGCAGATCACGATCTCTCTGAGACCGGCCTGAATGCAGCGAATGAACTCAAGAAAAAAGCCTGGCAAAAAGGCATTCTGACACAAGTTCTGATCCCTCCGATACCAACGTCACTTGGCGTGAAAAGTTGGGATTGGAATGATGTGCTGAATGTTTACGGAGCCATGGGCTTTCCGAAAGTTCATATCTGATCTAAGGGGCTTCGGCCCCTTTTTTTGCGCCTTGCATATTTGAAAAATCATGGAGAATGAAAAATAGATAACCAATAGGAGAAACAAACATGATGGTATTAACCCTGTTAACAAAGCAGATTGATGGTGAGTTTACGGTTTACTGGAAGACCGGCCTTCGAAGAGGTGGTGAACTAAAGGTCGATTTAGGTGAGCAATACGACAAGCTAACTGAGCAGCAAAAGCCAATTGCAGCTGAGCTCTATGCGATTCATCACCTACTGTCAGTGAAAGAGGTGATGGGGAGTAACCGAAGCGGTAATGGGCTTCAAATCCGGGTCAGTAAAGGAGCTATCAAAAAGTTACAGAAACAACGCTCAACTCAGCATTCACTTTACAGCCTGACTAGGTTTTTGCTCACTCGATACCAGGAAGCACAGATATCGGTAGAGAAACGGGAAGATTGGCTCTCATATTCCTTCGAAGAATACAGCGTCGATAATGCTACCGTGAGAGAAATCGATGAGGTCATCAACGTTCCGAACATTGGGCCTGTCGTGGTGACTCGTCATGCACTGGAAAGGTTTGTGGAACGGCTTTCAGGCGGTGTACCTAAGCATCCTTGGAAGGCTTTGTGCGCTAAATTGTGTAGCACAGAATTGGCAAAATCTTTATTGCCAGAATGTATAGCTTCAAAGAAAGCAAAAAAATATTTCGTACAGGCAGAGTTTTGGTGTCATGGGAGCTCTGGTATGCACTTTGTGATGGTGCCATCAGCCAAAGCACTTACGTTAGTAACAGTGTTTAATAGATAGTCAGAAACACACACGATTCCTTCATCTATCTGGCCAATCGCTCTTACGGGGATCTTTAGCATGTTAGCTCTGTGAAATTTCTGGAGCTGACAATGAGAACGCCTTTGTTACCTTGGTTCATCCTATGGGTGACCATCCCAATCATTATTTTCTTTCTATTCATCTTGCCCGCCTATGCTAGTGATGGGCAATTCTATCAGCGTGGTCAGGAAGGTTGGTTTTGGTATCAGGTCATTCCCGAGCCAGCCGAGTCTGAAGACCTAATGAAGCCGAAATCTGGTGTTGTGGAGCCCACTAAGGACGGGCTAAAGCCTTTCAGTGCTGCCTGGTTTCGTGAGCACATGCAGTCGTTCATGGACAAGGCAATTGATGAGCCGACGAATGAGAACGTCAGAGCCTATCTGTATCTCCAGCGCGTCATGATGGATAAGGGCTCACAGTTTGCTGATGTTAGTCAGCAGGTGGTCATGGGCGATCCTGTTTTGGATGAAATCAGTCGCAGACCCTTGGCGACCTATGCTGCCAATCGGATGGATCGAGAAGCTGGCACTCAACGTGATGTAGCTTTAGGTGAAGTAGCGAAGCGGGCTGGTTTGTTCTTTTTCTATCGTTCGGATTGCCCTTATTGCCATGCTCAAGCGCCTATCATCGAATCTATGGCCTTGAACTATGGGTTCGAGGTGTTTGCTATTGCTGTCGATGGCTTGCCTTTACCCGGTGGAGAGTTTCCCAATTACAAAGTCGATTCAGGACAAGCCCAATCCTTGTCCGTTACGACTGTCCCTGCCGTGTTCTTAGTTGACCCGCCTAACGTTATTACTCCGATTGGACAAGGCGCAATGAGCCTTGATGAGCTCAATAATCGAATCATTCTCGCAGCCCATCAAGCCGGTTGGATTGACGATCAAACTTACTATGCCACCCGACCTGTTCAACCCGGCGTGTCACTCGCGATGTCAGCCCAAGAGCTTAACGAAAAGATATTACAGGACCCTGAGTTCCTTGTTCGCTATCTGCGTGCACAAGGAGGGTTATAACGATGAAAAAAGTATTCCGAGTATCGCTAATCGCCTGTGCGATTGGTTTTTCATCTATGAGCCAAGCAAGCTTGCAACAGGAGATGAACCAGTTGTTTGGTTCAATGACCAACACCACTGCGCCTGGTGTATTCGAGAGTCAGCGGCGTGGTGTGATATCTGGCGGAAGCGTTGTTGTTCGTAACAGGATCATGAACGAAAACCTCGTCTCTATGGTGCCTCCGTCATTCCAAGCTGGTTGTGGCGGCATTGATATGTTCGCGGGAAGTTTGTCATTTGTTAACGCGGATCAGTTTGTTCAATTACTTCGCTCTGTTGCTGCAAACGCCAAGGGGTACGCATTCCAATTGGCGCTCAGTGCTATGTGTGAGAAATGCTCCCAGCACATGGAGACACTGCAAAAGAAAATCCAGCAGTTGAACGAGTATTTTGGCAATTCCTGTCAAATGGCTCAGGGAGTCGTGAACGATACCCTGGCTGCTTTTGGTAAAAAGGGGCAAACAGAAGCCAGCATGTTGAGCTCACTTAAAGGGGCTGGAGACGTTTTTACCAGTTGGAGTGAGTCCAATGGTAAGAACCCATATGAGAACGCTTCGAGTGTCGCGGCATCTGATGTAAACAGAACGATTAAAGGTAATTTGGTTTGGCGAGCACTGAAACGTCATTCGGCATCAAGCTGGTTTGCATCGGGGGATGACCGTTTTCTTGAAGCGGTTATGTCGGTGACTGGTTCGATTATCGTTGGTGATTTAGCGAATGCCGCTGATGGCCAAGGTAAAGCCCCAAAACTGACCAGACTGAATGGCAATAAAGTGACTATTGAGCATCTAATTCACGGCGGTAACGTCGCTATGTACCGATGTGACACAGTGACACAAGACGGCTGTCTGAATCCGACAATCACTAACGTGACCCTGACGGGATTATCAACCCAAGTAGAAAATTTACTTCTTGGTACAGGTTCCAGTAACGGCATTATTTTTAAGTTTGCTCGAAATACAGGAGCTGCTAGCACCACCGAAAAGGCTTTTATGACATCGGCTCCTGCGAGCATTGGCGGCATGATTCGAACACTTTCTGCATTAAATGAAGGGGCTGCTAGGTCGTTTGCTTCACGAGCGGCGCCATTTATTGCTGTTGAGATGGCCCGAGCATTGGTTGAAGACATGCTCAATGCAGCTAGAAGCACCTCTGGTGTAGAAGATCATGCCTATGCGAAGTTGTTAACTGAAGACCTTGAACGTGCACGTCGCCAAATCAATGAGGAATACGCCGCGTTACAGCGAAGATACGGTTCAGAGCAAGAATTGCTGGCGCATTTTAATCAGGTGATTCAGACCATTCGCAAGCAGCGTTATTACACCGTTAAATCTACGGCACTGGGGGAATAGATAATGTGGGAAATCTATTCCATCGGGGATTCGGCTTTTTTAGAGCAGGTCTTGAACGCTGTCGCGATGATCACTGGTACAGGCGACTTTACTTCAATGGTTCGCATTGGCTTGCTCATTGGGGTATTGATGGTCTCTGTTCAGGCCTTAATGCAAGGTGGTCGTGGGATTAACTTTCAACACGTTTTAGTCTCATGGCTAGTCTTTGCAACCATGTTTGGACCCAGTACCCGCGTGAGCATTGAGGATGCGTACACGGGACAAGTTCGAGTGGTTGATAATGTGCCCATCGGTGTTGCTGCCGCAGGTAGTACGATTTCGACTGTTGGCTTTCAAATCACGCGATTGTTTGAAACGGCGTTTTCAACTCCCGCCATGACGGAATACGGCTTTGCATCCAGTTTACAGTCACTGATTAAAGTGAGAAAACAGGTGATGGATCGCTCTGGGTTGGGTGATGCAAATCGTGTCGGTGGCTCAGATATCGAACAATCGTGGTTTAACTACATCAAAGAGTGCACCTTGATTGGTATCGACATCGGCCAAAAGAACCTCGATCAGGTGCTGAGTGATCCTAACCCGATGACTGCGATTAGGTTTGACTCTAGCATTTATGGCACGCGCATCATGCTCAGTGGTAGCAGTAGCGATTTGGACTGCACCGATGCCTATAGTCAGCTGAAACTCATGACAGAATCAACCTTCATTCCAAGGCTTAAACAGGTTCTGTCAGCCTCATTGGGGACTTCGTCTGCAACGGACACTGATGACGTGATCCGAAATGCACTGAATAACCTTGGTTTAGCTTCGGTTAACACCCAAGAGTACATGACCGCGTCAGTGCTTTTGCCTATTTATGAGCAAAGCGTGACAGGCAAGTATATGGATGATCAAGCTTTCACCGCAGCCGTGATGGTTAACCAAGCGATTGAGCAGCGCAATACACAATGGGCGGCGGAGCAGACCCTGTTCCAAAGTATCGTACGTCCGATGATGACGTTTTTTGAGGGGTTCATTTACGCCATCACCCCATTGATGGCCTTTGTGATTGCCCTTGGCCAAATCGGGATGCGAATGGCCGGGAAGTACTTGTTAATCCTGCTTTGGATTCAACTTTGGATGCCCGTCATGGCCATCATTAACCTATATATCCATTTAACCGTTGCTGGGAAAATGTCGGCTCTTGATGCCTTTGCAGGTACAGAAGTGCCATCTTTTGCTGGGATGATGCAGATGGATTCAGTGCTGCAAACCTGGATAGCTACTGGCGGCATGTTGGCGTCGAGTGTTCCGGCGATTTCGCTCATGCTCGTGTATGGCTCAGCAATAACCGCTACCCACTTGGCTGGACGTCTTCAAAACGGCGATGCCATTGATGAAAAGCTGGCAAGTCCAGATGTCGCGAAAAATGCCCCGGTGATGCAATCACAGTCAATGTTCCAAAATTCAGCCCTCACGGGTTCTGCAATGACCGGCGCGTCAAGCTTACTAAGCAGTTTCTCTGTCGGAAACGCAGTGGGTTCAATGGTCGGCTCTGCAAAAGAATCCATGACTCAGGCAACTCAAGCCTTTAGCCGTCAGGTTGGCAATACCATGAGTCGAACCTTTGGTGAAAAGCTAAGTTACGACAACCTTTCTTCGGTTGGACGTCAGATCGGTTCTTCTAATTCCGCATCTAGCGCCGTTGTTAATCAGGTCACTGATGACCTGCAAACACGGTATGGTTTCGGAGACGATAAAAAAGACGCTGTACGTGGCTTGGTATCTGGCGTGCTATCGGGAGGCCTAAGGGTCGGTGGCGATGGAACTATTACTAATCCCGGTGAGAAAGAAGTTGCTGATAAGGGCTTTCTTGGAAGGCTTCTTGGTACTGGCGGCAATGATTCTCCACAGGGCAACTTGCCCGGAGTCGATAAGCCAGACTCATCTCGTGTACCAAAACTATCAAGGGTACGAGCAGGCTTGGATTTAGGTGGTAACTTTAGTGGCCAAGTTGAGTCATCAGAGGGCAGTTCTCGATCTACGACCGCAAATACGCTCACTGGGGAGATGCAAAGCTTGGCATCAAGTGATTCACGACGTGCTGAGTTTCGCGATGCGATGGTTAAGGACCTTTCAGATTCAAGACGCTCTGGCGTTGAGATGTCGTTGTCTAATCAAGACTATCAGTCACTTCAGAGTTCAGCACAAGACGTTATCACGGCATCAAACCGCTTTAGTGAGCTTGATCAGGCCAGCTACAGTCTATCAGGACAAAGGAACACGGATGGTGCGACGTTAACTCGATTAGCAGCGGATAATCCTGAAGTCATGGATTATTTAGGTCGCTATATGAACCAGCATGTTGAAGCAGGTAACCGATTACGTGAAAACCTTCCAATGTATCAGCGCTTGCTACCTGATGATAATCAGGCGTATGTGGCCGCAGCTATGGAGTCTTTAACCTATAGCAACTCCTCGACGCCCGCTGAACGAGACAATGACTATCAAGCAGCAATGACTGTTATGGCCATGGCTACCGGAGCCGATTTACGATCTATTCAGCCACGCTCTAATGAAGGCTTGTCATCAACGGCGCCTACTTTTGGTGGCACTCAAAGCCAAGTTGAATCCGGTGTTCTGGGAGGCTATGAGGATGCTGCAACAGTTCAAACGCAGTTCAATTCGGCTCAATCCGCTTACCAAACCAATCTTTCTGGTGTAGATGGACAGCTGAATGCGCATCAGCAACAAGCCCAGCAGGCCGTAGCTTCTGACACAAGTACATATCAATCTGGACTAAACAGTGAAGCTGGCTCTCAGTGGCGATCTCGCATTATGGCTGATGATAGCGGAGTCTCTGGTGCTGAAATGTTCTTCAACAGCGCCAGTGCTATTGGTGATTTCAGTGGCAAGCATACTGATGCAGCATTGCATACCTTGAATCATTTTGGCGAAGACTATGAGAGTTACAAGGAGCAAGCCCTTGCAGAACCTGGCTCACGAGGTTTCTTGCACAATGCAACTGTGGCCAGCAAATCAACATGGGATGGGTTAAAAGCAGCCGTTGATGCCGGAACCTCTTTGGAAAATCCTTTGACGGCGTTTAATGATGCATACAGTGGATCGAGTTCGCAGTATGCCTCCGAAGTTAACTGGGGCACTAAGTCTGAAGCCATGTTGGCTGGGGCATTCGGTGCGGCAGTTAACAATCGATACGGTGAGTTCTTAGAACAGTACGCCGATGATTTTAAACAGGAAGCATACAGCGAAGGGCAGAGAATGGGATTGACCCCGATTCAAAGTCAAGTGTTTGCTCAAGCTTTCAATGAAGGTTTGGCGGGGCGCGTATTCAACTCTGAAGACTCATCGAGTTGGTCGCCTGAAATGCTAGGTCTAAGGGAGCAAATGCTAAATGAGTATCGTCAAAAGGATGAGAGTGGCGCTTACATTCCTGACAGTGTGTCCGAAGAAGATAAAGCATTTGTGGATAAGCAGATAGCGGTGATCTCAAATGCATCGCTTGCGGGAGATTATGCTCAGAACAACTTGATCGATATTAGGGCTTATAACCAGGCATCAGGAAGGAACTGAAAATAGAAGGTAGCCAGCTTGTGGTTGGCTGGCTATTTTTTTGGCTTTTTGGGATACCTTGGATAAAAGCCATCAAAAAACGAATGGAGCTTATACCAATACCATTTTTCTTCAATGCTCAAAGTTCTACCCGAATCTTTAACTTGGCTACTCAAGAATCTAATTCCAGTACAAATAGCTAAGAAAGAGAGTCCCAAACCAACAATTGTCCAACTCGCTTGCCAATATGCGATTGCTACAAGCATAGTGATTATGGCTATAAGTCCGATGGGATTACAGGTCGCTTTGAAACCCAAGTAGCTGAAAAAAACGACGGTGCAGAACAGAAATGGCAAAGCCGCTAACTTGGCAGATGCCGTTAATATTTCTGAAGGAAAGAAATGAGCCGCAGCCAAAGTCGCCAGAAAAAGCCCCAGTGATATAAACCAGCAGCGTGCTGGTAAAGATTTAAGTAAGTTTGTCATCTTCTTAGTACTCTCAAAGTGCACGGGAGGTGCACAATCAAATCATGCATCTGCATGTTAGTTCTCAAAAAGTGCTCTAGTGGTTTGCTCGGCCATAATCTCACACACAGGACATTTAAGCTGAATGCGCTGTTGTGATACCGTCAAATACAGACTGCCGCATCGACACCGGTGTAAGGATGCAAGCTGTGATCTTAAATCACGAGCTAGAACCCAACCTTCATTGATGGTCAGTTTTTTCCAGGGGATCTCAGCTGGAAGATCTGCTTCTTTTCTTGCAACCAAATACGCATCGTAAGCCTTCATCAAAGCATCGATATTTAATTGCTTGTAGACATTATCACCACCAATATTGACATAAAGCGCCATAAGCAGGGAGCCTTCAACTAATGCTCTTCTGCTTTTGACGATGGCATCAGATTCTGGCAATTGACCAGGACAAGGTGACTTGCCAGTCACTTCTTTGTGGAGCCTTCTGATAATGTGGATTGGCAAACCTGTATCGAGCGCGATAATGGTTGTTCGAAATCCGTATTTAATAAGCAGCGAGGCTCGGGTAAATAGCTCACTTTTGGACAGGTTATCAATCATGCATCCCCCTTGTTGTTTAGGGTTGATAATAAATAAGCGATTCTTGGGATACCTGTGCCTTTGCTCTTCACCATCTCAATCAGTTGGCTTTGGTTACCCCTTGGTTGAAACAGCATGAATGATGAGGTCGCCACTCGTTGCAGGTCGTCAACACCAGCATTAATCAGAGCATCAACCACGTCGCGTGTAAGTCCAAAGCGCAAGACGGCCTCTTGCGGATCAATTCGCGCCAATTCTCGTGCTGCGTGTAGGTACGCCAAATTTAATTGATAGAAGTCTTGTTGATTGGTTGTCATTGACGGACCTCCAGTTCATGTAAAATATTGCGATAGATAGAAAGCACTCTTTGCCCATACCAGCGTGCACGCTCTTCGTTCCAACTGTGATAGCGGCCTATGCCAAGCTCTAAATCATTTGGTGAAGACTTGATTGCTTCGGCCAAAATACTTGAGCCGACCGTAAGGTTGGTGATGGGGTCTAGCAGTTCCGCTGCTGAGCTCACCCGATGCCCATGCCAATGCAAATTGATTTGCATAAGGCCAATATCGAGCTGATATTTTTCAGTCTCTTGCAGTGCCTGGTTTAACAGTTGCTCTGCTTCTGTCTTAGATTTGGCGTAGGTTGCGTTTGAACCATTGCGAATTGCGTATGGCCATGGACTGGTCATGTTGAGACCACGATGTGAGGCCGACTCAGCCAAGGCAACGGCGTAGAGCATGACTGGATCAATACCAACGCTATGTGCTGCTTTTTCCCACTGATAGCCCGGAAACGCATAGACTGAAGTGCTTGCGGACATGGCTATCACTAGGGCAATGGTTTTTGCTTTAATCGTTTTCATTTTTGTCCTCTAATTGATTTCCGAGAAGCGCCTGAATGGCTTTCGGGCTTATTCTTTTTAATGGCACTGCGCTAAAGTCGGCGATGCCTCTCGTATAAACTTGTGCCGCTTTTGACCAGTCGCCTACGGCAACCGGCGCTTGCATATCAAATCCTTTTTGCTGGTTCTGATGGTCTGCAATACCCTGTAATAGCCTTGGGTATTCACCCACTTCGTCCCGCAGCAAGTAAGCCTGGTAGCGTGTTAAAAACTCTTTTTGCTTAAAGGGGTATTCCCTGTCATCAACCTTGCAGAGTTCAACCCATCCACCCATGTCTGAAATCACGCGGTGGATAAGCGCATCGTCAAACATCACGGATGTCCAAGCGCCAACCTGACGAACAGCCTTGTCAACTTTGTTCCAAGCAACCATGGCTCTTGAACCTGAGTTGCCGTCGATATGCTTGATGACGTCAGCGGGCTTTGGAAAAAATTGCCCAGTATCCGGTGATTGAATATGCCGAGTCAGACCGATTCGCACTTCTTCAATGCTATAAGCACGAAGGGCTTCAAATGCGATGGATAGCAATTGCGGTGATACGCTTTTGCCATACATGGCCCAAGCTGCTCCCCAAATTTCAGCAAACTCGCGTTTATCAACCTCCTGCACTTGAACGAACCTCCCGAATACCTGGTCCGGCCCAGCTTTCAGCAATGCGGCGATTGCTTTCTTCAATATTCAATTGGTGATTGCTGCCCTTTAGGCTCGTCGATGATTGCTGTACTTCATCAATGCGAACGTACTCGTCTTCCCATTGCCGGTTTAAAAGCCAGTTATGTGGCATAGGGGTCTTAGTCCGATCTTGATACTGCAATCGGTTGTCTCGTTGCTCTTTCCAGCGTGTTAGCACTTCCAAGGCGAGTTCATGGTCTTCATTGAGGCCCATGCGTAGCCATTCTTCTTTGGCTTTCGCTTTTTTTTCTTTGCGTATTTGTACATCCCAGAAGTCTTCAAACTGTATCTGGTCAACAGTTTTAACTGTTGGTTTATTGCTTCTCTCAGAGTCATCCGACCGTTGAGAGTCCCTTACCGGGTTGCCATCAGGCATAAACAATGATGAAAATTCTTCTGGAAGCCGAGCTTGAAAAGCGGCAAGAGATTTCAAAAGCGATGCCATACCAACGAAGTCGGCAGGTACATCTTTAAGCAACCGAAAGGCTGCCTTACCTTGGTTTGGGTTTTCGATTGGGTTGTGCTTCAGAAAGCTTCGAATCAAAGTCCAACCAGATCCCTCGCAACGAATCAGGAACTGATCTTGTTCTAACTCACTTAACGCCTTGGCAACCTGTTGCTCATCCCAGTTCAAGTCAGAAGCAACGTAACCAATCGGCAGTCGAAAGCAGCCAAGCAAATTACAATGTGGGCATGTAAGCAAATACAGTCCTAGCAACTTCGCAGAGTCACTCCAGGACAAAACGTTTTGCTTTAGCCAAAAGCGGGTATAGACCTTGCCATAATCACGCATGGAGGTACTCGCTTCTGTGTTTACGTAAAATGCTGACCATTACTTGCCCTTAATCCTACTGGTTACTGGCTTTCAGCTCGCTTGGGCATTCGGGATAGATGTCCGGTCTTAACTGAGATCGGGTTACCTGTCCTTGCGTAGCTTGTTCGATGGGTAAAACGAATTCAGCGGGAACACGCCCTGATTTATTCAACCAAAACCAGACGTTTTGCTGTTTTGAGTTGATGGCTCTTGCTAATGCTGATTGCCCGCCGACCAAGTCAATGGCACGGCGGAGATGTTTTTGTGTCGTTTTGAACACTTCCATACCGTCTCCTATTACAATAATAACTGTTACAAGATTGAATGTTACAGTTTAAACTGTAGATAAGTCAACAGTTAAAATTGTTGAAAGACTACAGTTTTATTTGTAGAATGCGGGCTTATGAAAACTTTATCCGAACGACTAAACCATGCCTTGCAGCTTACTGGGGTAACTCAGTCTGAGTTGGCTCGTCGCATTGGTATCAAACAGCAGTCGATCAGCCAGATTTGCTCTGGTAAATCGGCTAGGTCTCGTTACACCATGCAGATCGCGGAGGCGCTTCGCGTGAATGCTCATTGGCTCGCCACAGGTGATGGCGAGATTGGCTTGGGGGTCGGTAATGTAGAAGTCGGGCCTGATATTAAGGGAAGAATTCCTCTCATTAACTGGGTTCAGGCCGGTGATTGGACTGAAATAGCGGAGGGATTTGCCCATGAAGATGCTGAGGAGTGGCGTGAAGTCACTGGGAAAGCACATGAGGGTTGTTTCGCACTTCGCGTAAAAGGCGACAGTATGGAAAATCCAAGCGGAAAAAAATCCATACCTGAGGGGGCAGTGATCGTTGTTGATCCTGAGTTACCTTACTCTTCAGGTTCATTGGTTGTTGCGCGTTTGGATGATTCGAAAGAAGCAACCTTTAAGCAGTTGGTTATTGATGGTGAACAGAAGTATCTAAAACCTTTGAACCCGCAATACCCTGCAATACCGATCAACGGCAACTGCACCATCATCGGTGTAGTACGACAAGCTATCATCGATTTCTGGTAGCGAAGGAATTTGTGGTTTAGCCACAGTTGTTCATTAGCTGAAGAAGCAACGATTGCAAACAGCTACAACTGAGCATTGGTGCACGCTGAGAGTAAATGGTAACCGATTAGATAACCATTGATTGTTTATAAAGTCAAGATCAGCGAAAATAGCGGCCAATTACGATTAACACGACGGATTTGACAAGCGAAGAACTGAAAAGAGAGTACTTCCAAAAGTGTGTACAAATCCGTGTACAAACTAAAAGAATTTATACATGGCAAACCAAGATTTTCTTAATGAAATCAATAAGCGAAGGACCTTTGCTATCATCTCTCACCCGGATGCGGGTAAAACAACCATTACTGAAAAAGTACTGCTTTTCGGACGCGCAATTCAGACTGCGGGTACAGTTAAAGGTCGTGGTTCAGCACAACACGCGAAATCCGACTGGATGGAAATGGAAAAAGAGCGTGGCATCTCGGTAACAACCTCTGTGATGCAGTTTCCATACAACGAGTGTCTGGTTAACCTACTTGATACTCCGGGACACGAAGACTTCTCAGAAGATACCTACCGAACGCTAACCGCGGTTGACTCATGTCTGATGGTTATCGATGCGGCAAAAGGTGTTGAGGATCGTACCCGTAAATTGATGGAAGTAACGCGTCTGCGTGACACGCCGATCATCACTTTCATGAACAAACTTGACCGTGATATCCGTGATCCAATGGAACTACTGGATGAAGTAGAAAGCGAGCTTTCTATTGCCTGTGCGCCGATCACATGGCCAATCGGTTGTGGTAAAGAGTTCAAGGGTGTTTACCACATTCACCGTGATGAAACGATTCTATACACCACAGGTCAAGGCCATACGATTCAAGAACTGCGTATTGTTAAAGGCTTGGACAACCCAGAGCTAGATGAAGCAGTGGGTGCCGAGCTAGCAGAGCAATTGCGCGAAGAGCTTGAGCTTGTTATTGGTGCGTGTCCTGAGTTTGACCAAGAGATGTTCTTAGCGGGTGAGCTCACGCCAGTGTACTTTGGTACAGCATTGGGTAACTTTGGTGTCGACCACATGCTTGATGGCCTGACTGAGTGGGCGCCAGCGCCAATGCCTCGTCAGGCAAATGAACGTGAAGTCGAAGCGACCGAAGAGAAGTTCTCAGGCTTTGTATTTAAGATTCAGGCAAACATGGATCCTAAACACCGCGACCGTATCGCGTTTATGCGTATTGTGTCGGGTACGTACACCCAAGGTATGAAGATGAACCACGTTCGTCTTGGCAAGCAGATCAATATCTCTGACGCGGTAACCTTTATGGCGGGTGACCGTTCGCGTGCAGAAAACGCCTATGCAGGCGATATTATTGGTTTACACAACCACGGTACGATCCAAATTGGTGATACCTTTACACAAGGTGAAAGTTTGAAATTCTCAGGTATTCCTAACTTCGCGCCAGAACTGTTCCGTCGTATTCGCCTAAAAGATCCATTGAAGCAAAAGCAGTTGCTAAAAGGTCTAGTACAGCTTTCAGAAGAAGGTGCGGTACAGGTGTTCCGTCCGCTGCAAAACAACGACCTTATCGTGGGTGCTGTTGGTGTGCTTCAGTTTGACGTGGTTGTTGCGCGTCTGAAAGCAGAATACAACGTAGAAGCGATTTACGAAGGCGTAAACGTAGCAACCGCCCGTTGGGTTGACTGCAGCGACGAGAAAAAACTGGAAGAGTTCAAGCGCAAGAACCAGAGCAACCTAGCGTTGGATGGTGGTGATAACCTAAGTTACATCGCACCAACGATGGTAAATCTGAATTTGGCGAAAGAGCGTTTTCCAGAGGTTGAGTTCCGAGCGACCCGCGAACACTAATACTCTTCATATTTGGAGCTCTAGATGCGTTAGCTTCACTCATCCGCCCCAGTCACATAGCGTACTATGCTCCTGGGGTCAGATTCGATTGCTGCCTTGCTATAGCACCAACTATTTTGAGTATAGCGTCTAGCGAAGGGCTCTTTAGGCGTGAATCTTGTCGCTTGTTCTAGCTTCAAATGCTTTGAAGAGGTGACGAATAGCCGGATTCGATTATTCATCGCCTACATACCAATATAAAAAATGCCGCTTCGATTGAAGCGGCATTTTTATTAGCTAAACAGTAATAGTTACTTTTTCTTTTTTACGACTTTCTTTTTCGTTTTTGTAGCGGTCTTTTTCTTGTCGTCTTTTTTCTTTTTCTTAAACACAGGTTTTTTGTGTTTAGGACGCAATTCTTTGATAAAGCGCTCTTTGATTTCTTCTTTTACGTAACGTGCAACACGGTCCATCATCGGTTGGTCGTGTGCTTCTACCAAAGAAACCGCGTTACCTTTCTTACCCGCACGTGCTGTACGGCCGATACGGTGTAGGTAAACGTCGGCGCTACGTGGCATGTCGTAGTTGATTACGTGGCTAACGTCCGGTAAGTCGATACCGCGCGCAGCAACGTCAGTGGCTAATAGTACGTTGACCGTGCCATCACGGAAACGTGCAATCGCGTTGTTACGACGATCCTGAGGCATTTCGCCTTGAATCCAAGCACACGGAATTTGTGCTTTCTCTAGTTCAACGCGCAACTCGGCAAGACGATCACGTGTTTTAAGGAAAATAATCGAACGTTCAGCTTGTTCAGTGATGATCTTCTTCAGCAGCTCGAGCTTGTGGTTCATGTCATCGGCGCGATGGTACCACTGAGCGATCTTTTTACGCTCGCGACGAGACGGTTCAGCATCAATTTCTGCTGGTTCTTTCAGTAGGTCAGCGGTAAAACCTTCTACGCCTTTGCCTTCCAGTGTTGCGGAGAACAAAAGGGTTTGTTTACGCCAGCGACACTCAGAAGAGAGTCGGTCTACTGTTGGACCAAAACCCATATCCAGCATGCGGTCAGCTTCATCTAATATTAGCCATTCGATCGCGCGACAATCAAAACGCTCTGCTTCGATGTATTCCATCAAACGACCTGGTGTCGCAACTACGATATCTTGCGTGGTCGCGAGAATATCGGCGTGCTCTTGGTATTGAACACCACCAGTAATGGTGAAGATATTCAGCTTGGTATTTTTTGCCAGTGCACGCGCTTGGTCAGCAACCTGCATCGCCAGTTCACGAGTTGGCGTCAGGATCAACACTCGAGCAGGCCCTGGTTTACGGCGTGGGAAGTCTTGCAGGAACTGTAGTGCAGGCAGCACGAACGCAGCCGTTTTGCCTGTGCCTGTTGGCGCAGAGGCTAGGATGTCACGACCTTCTAAAGCTTGTGGGATCGCTTCAGCTTGAATCTGTGTTGGACGGGTGTAACCCATTTCTTCGATTGCTTCGAGCAAGTTCGGGTCTAACTCTAATTCAGCAAAATTTTTGATCACTCTGGTGTCTCCACAAGCAACAATTGGTTTAAGGGGGCGTATTATAGTGTGTTCGGTGACAAGGATCACACCTTAATTTTCACATCTTTAAATAAAAGTCTCTGGTCAGTGCAACAAACTCGTTGCTGTACTGGTTGTTCTTACGAATGATCAGTGGCTGTTGTTTGCTTTGGCATGGTGTTTTTACTAACGAAATCAATAAGCGGTTGACCGTTTTGCTCTCCGTTGGCTGCACGTGGCACACGCGGCTTAGATACCAATTATTCTTTAAAGCCAAGTGGATAAACTGGTTACCTTCGGTGATTGGCAAGACGAAATTTGCTGTGCCTTGTTCTGTGAGTAACTCGTAGCAACGAGATAACAGTGCAGAATGGGCGAGTTGGTCGCTGTGTCTTGCCGTCGCTCTTTGGCTTAGTTGAGCTTGCTCACCGTTATTAAAATACGGCGGGTTACAGATAATGGTGTCGAAACACGCCGAAAATGAATAACTCAACACATCTCCTTGGTGAAGAGTGATGCGCTTTGACCACGGAGACTGCGCGAAGTTAAAACTCGCCGCTTCGATGGCATGCGGATCGATATCGATCGCTTCTATCTGACAATCTGGTGATCGCTGAGCACACATTAAAGCCAACAACCCAGTGCCTGTTCCAATATCGAGTAAACGGTGCGTTTTTGTCACGTCGGTCCAAGCGCCAAGCAGTACGCCGTCCGTACTGACAGGCATCCCAGAATCTCCGCCTTGAATGGCAAACTGTTTAAACGTAAAGCTCTTAGTTTTGGGATTCTGTTTGTTCATTTTTTATTCTGTATATTTGTCTTTAATCGGTTATTTAGTGGGGTTGTTAACGCAATGTATAGTTATTTGTTCTATTTTTAGGTTTTTATTTTACCTGATTGTGTAGGGTTAAGTGCTGTATAAATTATTTAATCTAGTCGAACTGACTGGTTTATTGCTGCTTGTATAAATTTATATGGTGTTTTTTGCTTTTACCTTGCGGATAGATGAGCGTTTCGTCATTATGCTCGTGTAAATCTATCGACTGGATAGCAAATTTGTACTATCTAGCGCACACAACATCCACTGAAGAATAAGTAAAGGGTCTCTAGTGAAACAGACTTTAAAACTAACAGATATTATCGCCGTAGGCTTTATGCTTTTCGCGTTCTTTTTAGGTGCAGGCAACATCATTTTTCCACCGTTTGCAGGGCAACTTGCCGGTGACAACCTTTTGCCAGCCATGACAGGTTTTCTTTTAACTGCGGTAGGTCTACCGCTGATCACTATCATTGCAATTGCATTAGCTGGTGGTAGCTGGGAACACATGACCAAAGATCTGCCTAAGCGTGCAGCTATCGTGATGGCAGTACTGATCTTTATCATTATCGGTCCTGCGTTCGCGGCGCCGCGTACTGGTCTAGTGGCTTACGAAATGGCGGTTAAACCGTTTATCGCTGATGCGGGCCAGTTCCACTTAACTGCGTTTTCGATCATCTTCTTTGCGGTCGCGATGCTATTTGCATGGTTCCAAGGTCGTCTGATCGACATGATCGGTAAGATCCTGACACCAGTTCTATTTGTCGGTCTAATTACTCTTGCGGTAGGCGTATTCCTTGATCCTCAAGGTGAAGTGCTAGCGGCACAAGGTGAGTACCTAGCGTACCCACTGCAGAAAGGTTTCCTAGAAGGCTACAACACTATGGATACCTTCGCTTCGCTAATGTTTGGTGTATTGGTTGTTGACGCACTGCGTAGCAAAGGCATTACTGATAGTGCAGCGACAACAAAATATCTAATTAGCGCAGCGTTTATCGCAGCGGCTGGTTTGGCATTTGTTTACATTTCACTGTTCTACTTAGGCGCGACTAGTTCCGCTGTCGCTGCTGGTGCTGATAACGGCGGCGCGATCCTAAGTGCTTACGTTCAGGCGCTATTTGGTCCGTACGGTCAGCTAGTTCTGTCAGCAATCGTTCTATTAGCGTGTTTGACTACCGCTATCGGCCTGATTTCTGCTTGTTCAGATTACTTTAAGTCAATCTCAAAAGTATCGTACAAAGGATGGGTGATCATTGTGGGTACTGCATGTGCGGTCGTGGCAAATGTGGGTCTATCTCAGCTGATTTCCCTATCGGTGCCAGTACTGTTCGCTCTTTACCCTGTGGCGATTGCATTGGTTGCATTGACTTTCGTTCGTAGCAAACTGCCTAATCCAAAAGTGGCTTACCGTGTGGTTATCTTAGTGTCGCTACTATTCGCAATGGTTGACGCAGCGAAAGTTGCTGGCTTCGATGTTTCAGCACTGAGTGTTTTGCCATTGTTTGATGTGGGCATGGGTTGGTTGATTCCAACAGCCGCAGCCATTGTTTGCATGTTCTTTGTCTCAAAATCAAACGAACAAGTATTGGTTGAAGAGACGGCATAATTAGTTGCTCTTGATGTAATTTAATCCCCTGTCATGCAAGGCGTGACAGGGGATTTTTCTATCTAATGAAAGATTATTCAGCTTCAAAATATTCCTGTATCTTCGTCACACTTTTCAGTACAATTCTTCGGTTAAATTCTACTCATAAATGTTGAGCAAACATGTTTGAAATCAATCCTATTAAAAACCGCTTACAGGACGTGTCTGAACGCACGAATGTCCTGAGGGGGTATCTTTGACTATGACGCCAAACAAGAGCGTCTAGAAGAAGTTAACGCAGAACTGGAACAACCGGATGTATGGAACGAACCTGAGCGTGCACAAGCGCTTGGTAAAGAACGTGCATCACTAGAAGCGGTGGTTGAAACCATCAACCAACTAGAGCAAGGCGTAGAAGACGTTGAAGGTCTATTGGAACTTGCGGTTGAAGAAGAAGACCAAGAGACCTTCGATGAGATCGAGCCAGAACTCGCTGAGCTTGAAGCGAAGCTAGAGCAGCTTGAATTCCGTCGTATGTTCTCGGGCGACCACGATTCGTCAGACTGCTACATCGACCTGCAATCAGGTTCGGGTGGTACAGAAGCACAAGACTGGACTTCAATGATGCTGCGCATGTACTTGCGTTGGGCTGAAGCGAAAGGCTTCAAAACGGAAGTGATCGAAGTGTCTGAAGGCGAGGTTGCCGGGCTTAAAGGTGCAACGGTTAAGATCTCCGGTGAGTACGCTTACGGTTGGTTACGTACAGAAACCGGTGTTCACCGCCTGGTGCGTAAGTCTCCATTTGACTCAAGTGGTCGTCGCCATACTTCGTTTGCATCTGCGTTTGTCTACCCAGAGATTGATGACAACATTGAGATCGACATTAACCCGTCTGATCTACGTATTGACGTATACCGCGCATCGGGTGCGGGTGGGCAGCACGTTAACACCACGGAATCTGCGGTACGTATTACCCACGTTCCAACCAACACAGTGGTGCAATGTCAGAACGACCGTTCTCAACATAAGAACAAAGACCAAGCGATGAAGCAGCTTCGTGCAAAACTGTTTGAACTTGAGATTCAAAAACAGAATGCTGAGAAGCAAGCCAACGAAGATGCGAAATCTGACATCGGTTGGGGTAGCCAGATCCGTTCTTACGTACTGGATGATTCACGTATTAAAGATTTACGTACCGGCGTTGAAAACCGTAATACACAAGCGGTTCTCGACGGCGACCTAGACAAATTTATTGAAGCTAGCCTGAAATCAGGTCTTTAAGCTTTTCACCGACACTCAAATCGAAACAGGATACATCGAAAAATGACTGATGCTGTTCAAAACGACAACGCACAAGAAGAGAATAAGCTAATTGCAGAACGCCGCGCGAAACTGGACGAGATCCGTAAGAGCTGCAAAGCAAATGGCCACCCAAACGACTTCCGTCGTGACGCGCTAGCGGGCGACCTTCAAAAAGAGTTCGGTGAGAAGACGAAGGAAGAGCTAGAAGAGCTTAACCACGTCGTTGCGATCGCTGGTCGTATCATGGCGAAACGTGGTCCTTTCCTAGTCATCCAAGAGACTTCTGGCCGCATTCAAGCGTACGCTGCAAAAGATGTACAGAAAGAGCTTAAAGAGAAGTACCAAGGTCTAGACATCGGTGACATCATCGGTGTGAAAGGTGCTCTGCACAAGTCTGGTAAAGGCGACCTATACGTAAACATGGAAGAGTACGAGCTACTAACCAAAGCACTACGTCCTCTACCAGAAAAATTCCACGGTCTGACTGACCAGGAAATGCGTTACCGTCAGCGTTACGTTGACCTAATCGTGAACGAAGATTCACGTAAAGCGTTTATCGTTCGCTCTAAACTGGTTTCTGCGATTCGTAACTTCATGAGCTCAAAAGGCTACCTAGAAGTTGAAACGCCGATGATGCACGTGATCCCTGGCGGTGCGACTGCGCGTCCGTTCATCACTCACCACAACGCACTAGATATCGACATGTACCTACGTGTTGCTCCTGAGCTTTACCTGAAGCGTTTGGTTGTAGGTGGTTTTGACCGTGTATTCGAAATCAACCGTAACTTCCGTAACGAAGGTCTGTCTCCTCGTCACAACCCAGAATTCACTATGATGGAATTCTACCAAGCTTATGCGGACTACAAAGATCTGATGGATCTGACTGAAGAGATGCTAAGCACAGTGGCAATGGAAGTTCTAGGTTCAACATCAATGCCTTACGGCGAAGAGACGGTTGAATTTGGCGGTACTTACGCGCGCATGAGCATGTTTGAAGCGATCAAACACTACAACCCTGAGCACGCAGAAATCCAAGCCCTAACGGAAGCTGATCTACAAGACCGTGAAAAGATGGTTGCGATTGCGAAATCAGTACACGTTGAAGTGGAACCATTCTGGACATGTGGCCAGCTATTAGAAGAGATCTTCGGCGAAACGGCTGAACCTCAACTGATTCAACCAACATTCATCACTGGTTACCCTGCGGACATCTCTCCACTAGCGCGTCGTAGCGATGACAACCCATTCTTCACTGACCGTTTCGAGTTCTTTATCGGTGGTCGTGAAGTGGCGAACGGCTTCTCTGAGCTTAACGATGCAGAAGACCAAGACGCACGCTTTAAAGCGCAAGTTGACGCGAAAGACGCGGGCGATGACGAAGCAATGTACTACGATGCAGACTACATCACTGCACTAGAGCACGGTCTTCCGCCAACAGCAGGTCAAGGTATCGGTATCGACCGTCTAGCGATGCTATTTACCAACACGCACACGATTCGTGACGTGATTCTGTTCCCAGCGATGCGCCCACAAGCGTAACTAACTGGTTTAAATCATGTCAAAAAGCCACCTTCGGGTGGCTTTTTTTATACCTAACTGAGCACATTATTACCTACAGCGTACGCCGCAAGATGGAATACTGAATGGGGAAATTTTCCCTTAGAGCGGAAAAAAACTTTTGAAGTTCATTCCATCGACGGTGGAAAAAGTACTAACTGCCCCCTAATCTTATGAATGAGACAGATTCTCTGTCCTAGTCTCTATAATGTAACAGAAAAAGTTATATGTGCCGCAGTGGCACTGCGTGAACGTTAGAAAAATAATAAGGATCAAGCAGTATGCGTAGTCAGTTCAGAATGGATTCGGTTCCGGGGTCTCTGATAGTGGTCGGAGGCACATACGAACCATGGCTTTCAGTTTTGGAACAGGTAGGTTGGCGATGCACTCAATGCGCCGATTTACGCAAAGCAGATGAATTATTCAATGAAACCGGTCCGTGTATCGGTATTGTTGACCTCAGTCACGATGAGTTTAGTTTGAACGGGATTGCGAACTTGGTAAGTAACCATAAGCAAGTTCGTTGGATTGCATTCATCCGTGAATCTCAACTTAGCTCCGATACGATTTGCCAGTTTATCGTCAACTTTTGTATCGATTTCTTTACCGCACCGATTCCGGATGCTCAGCTGTTGAGCACGATTGGTCACCAGTTAGGCATGCTCAAACTAGAGAAAAAAGTATGGCCTCACTACGGAAATAATGGCGATATGGGACTTATCGGTGATTCTATCCCGATGAAGCGCTTGCGTGATCAAATCAAACGTATCGGTCCTACAGACGTGAGTATTCTTATTTACGGCGAAAGCGGAACGGGTAAAGAGACCGTTGCGAGAGCAGTACATAAAACCTCGTCACGTGCTAATAAAGAGTTCATTTCGGTCAATTGTCGAGCGATGTCTGAACGACGCATTGAGAGCGACCTGTTTGGTATTAATCGTGAAGATAGTACTCAACCGTCGATACTGGAAAAAGCCCACGGTGGCACCATCTTGCTCAATGACATTCTGACGCTACCAAAATCTCAGCAGGTCAATTTGCTGCGCTTCTTGCAAGAAGGGACGGTCGATACAGAAAAAGGTCGTAAAGAAATTGATGTTCGTATCTTGGCGGCAAACTCGTCTGATATCGAGAAAGCACTGATTGACGGAGACTTCAACGAAGAGCTTTACCACTACATCAATGTACTGCGTATTAACGTACCGAGCTTGAAAGAACGCGCTGGCGATATCACTATTCTGGCGCGTCATTTCCTTAAAGAATACTCAAAAGAGTACAACGCGCAGGCTCGCAGCTTTACTGAACAAGCCGCACGCTCTTTGACTCGCTACCATTGGCCAGGTAACGTTCGTGAGCTGATGAACCAGATCAAGCGTGTGGTTTTGATGTCGGATACAGTGATGTTGGACGACGAACATCTTGACCTGCCGAAACGCAGTGACGGTAAACGTAGCCTGAAAAGTATCCGTGAGCGCAGCGAGCGTGATGCTCTGCTATTGGTCTTGGAGTCACACTCTGGTCAGGTTTCGATGGCCGCGAAAGAACTCGGTGTTTCGCGTGCAACTATGTACCGATTACTCAACAAACACAATTTGATCAGCGATATGACGGTTTAACTGTTTGTTTTATCTAAATAAGCCGCAACCACTTTGGTTGCGGCTTATTTTTTATCCGACATTATCTGTCGCGAATAATATATTTCTAGGCTGAATATCTTATTCCCTAAGTGATATATCGGTTGTTTTTGGGTTAAAAAATTGTTTTAAAATTTAACGGCATAAAGTGGTTGAAATAGCATCATCAATGCTTAGAATTTAACCATGAGCTCAGGCTCATATCTGCAAAAATCTCAATTTGGATTAATACATAGCTAGGAGGCGCACAATGAAACTATTTAACGTTATCTCATTCGATTGTGCGTCTGATGATCTATCTGCTCATATGGCTGCCATCGCCAGCATTATGGCTACCGCAACAGATCGTAAATCTACCTCTAAATCAGATATGTAATTAATCCGTATCCTTTTATTTTTAATTGGCTGCGGAAAAGCAGCGAATTAAAAATCACTTTCCCTTTTTAAGATTCGTTGATCTTTTCCCAGCTCTCGACACCTGGAGAATTATCATGAGTCATTCTGTATACCTAAAATTAGCGACAGTACTAGTAAAGGCAGACCTTCGTCGTGAAGAGCGTGCGTGGAAACGTAAAGTAAGACGTAGCGCGTACGCGATTCCTTGGGACAATAAACACTTGTTGAAAGATATTGGTCTAGATGAAGAAGGTCGCTTTACGGGTCATACTGAACCTGATGCTGTTAAAGCAGAACGTCGTATTCGTCACCTTCGTCGTGTATTAAGTGCTCGAATACCAACGTAACAAAAGGGGCTGGTTGCTTCACCAGCCCCGTAGATTTTTGGCCAACGTCGTCGAGTTGGTCTATTACCTAAGGACAAGGGTTGGAGTAAGTCGTCCCAATCTCTTGTAAACCCTGAAGCAGTTCATCACTCAATACGACCTCTAAACTATCTATGTTTGATTTAAGTTGTTCTAAGTTTGTCGTACCAATGATGTTGGATGCGACAAACGGTCTCTGATTGACAAACGCGAGTGCCATTTGTGCCGGATCTAGACCGTGCTCTCTGGCTAAATTGACGTACGCTTCGGTCGCTTTAATACCTTGCGGAGTAAAGTAACGCACAAAGCGCTCAAACAGACTGCATCTTGCGCCTTCTGGTCGTTGGTTGTTGAGGTATTTACCACTCAGGCAGCCAAACGCTAGTGGTGAGTAGGCGAGCAGTTTTACTCCCTCATAATGGCTGATTTCAGATAGGCCCACTTCAAAGCTGCGGTTGAGTAAGTTGTACGGGTTTTGAATTGACACGATACGTGGCAGTTCGTGTTTCTCCGCTAGGCGCAGCAGCGTCATCACGCCCCAAGGGGTTTCGTTAGACACGCCGATGTATCTGACTTTCCCCGCTTTTATTAACTCTGCTAACGCCTCTAGGGTTTCGATCAGCGTGACTTCTTCTTGTGCGTCAGGGTAGGGATAGTTTAGTTGACCAAAACAGTTGGTTTGTCGTTGTGGCCAATGGAGTTGATACAAGTCCACGTAATCGGTTTGTAGGCGTTTGAGGCTGTCGTCAATTGCCAAGTGGATGTTGCGTCTATCTAGGCTCATGTTATCGCGGATGTAAGGCACGTTGCGCGGTCCGGCAATTTTGGTCGCGAGGACAACTTTCTCTCTTTTTCCGGACTGCTTAAGCCAGTTACCAATGTATTCTTCAGTGCGACCTTGGGTTCCTGCTTTAGGAGGAACTGGGTACATTTCAGCGGTGTCGATAAAGTTGACGCCTCGCTCCAGTGCATAGTCCAACTGATCAAAGGCTTCTTGCTGAGTGTTCTGTTCTCCAAAGGTCATAGTACCAAGGCAGATCTTACTCACTTCGAGTGTTGAGTGCGGTAACTTATTGTATTGCATGAGCCTTCCTTGTTTTATTCTCATTGTCTCCTCAATATAGGGGATAACACTGTCGCAAAACATGGATGGAATTAACAATTTAGCAAAATTTGTCTCGTTGTCTACACTGGATAGACGGAGGTAAGTTATGCAAAAAACTCAGTTGGACAAGTGGATTCATGGAAGCCACAAATCGAGTTATGAGCCCCCTAAGGTATTTGTGATTAGCTGTTCAGATCTATCGCAGTATCTTTTGGCGGTGGAGTACAAGCATCGGCTTGAGCCGCTCAAAATTAATGACGAACCGATTCACTTCGATTCATTAGATCAGGTGAAAGAAGAGCTCAGTAGGTTGGGCGTAGAGAGAGCTTATCTAAGGCTGCACAATGCTTATGATGAATGTGGGGCAGGGGATGGTCCACTTTATCACGACCTTGAACTCTCTCTAACCACCCACTAGGCGAAGTTTTGTTCTAGTATTTTTGCGGTAAATTGGGTACGTAAGTAAAAGCCGCGCGGGAGTGTTTTTATCGGTTTACCACTGGCACCGTAAGCCTCTGTTAAGACACGACTGTTCGCGGCTTTAGGTCGTAGTTGCAGTACCTCGCCATGGCGTGCGGTGATCTGTTCAACCTGACCAATCACGATCATTTCCATTAATTCTTCCCAGTCGGTTTTAAGTTGCAGCTCTTCTTCTGCTGTCGGTGACCAGATCAACGGTGATCCGACACGACGCTCTGCCAACGGGATCTCACGCTCTCCTTCTACCGGGATCCAGAGTACGCGAGAGAGTTTGTTTCTGACGTGGCTGTTTTCCCACTTTAAACCGTGCACCCCCATCAAAGGAGCAACACAAACGAAGGTGGTTTCTAGCGGTTTGCCACTGTAGCTGATCGGAATCGTTTTTAGCTCGATACCTAGTTGTTCAAAATCTTGTTGGGGTTTACTGCCAGCCGTTGCGCCCAAGTGCCATTCTAGCAATTGCCCAACCCAACCTTTGTCTCGACGCAGATCAGGAGGCACTGGCATTCCGGCTTCTTCGGCCAGTTCAGCAAAGGTGACACCCGCGATGTCCATTGCTCTTTCTATCAGTTCTTGTTCCGATCTTGGTTCCGACTTCATATTTGTTTGTTACCCATTACCACTCGCCACTATTGTAACGGAAAACCTAGTTTGATGGTTGTGCGAAAATTGATCATTTTGATGGTTGGATCATTCATCAATAACTTATCCACAGTTGGTGGCGAGTTTTTTTCATTTTTCTGTGCGTATGTATGAATTAACAGTACTTTTGTCGTAAGTTTCCACTTGATAAAACACGATAAAGTTGTATCTGGGCTAACGTTTTGTGGATAAGAGTATGGTTGGTGGATCTTTGACCGATCGGATTTTCACCAGTTTTGACCAAGTAATTTCAACGAGGTGAGTTTATTGGTGTGAATTTAATTGTATGTTTTTAAGGGATAAAATAACTATTTTTAGTTTTCACTATTAGTTGTAAGTGTTCCATTTTCTCGTTGGTTGATCGCTTTAACAAAGATTCTTCACATGGTTATACACAGAAAAGGTGTATAAATGTGGGCTATGTCTCAGATTGGTGTGTATAACCTCTATTTTGGCTAAAACTTATTCAATATGGAGGGCTAAGGTGAGATTTTACGCCTTAGTCACACTAGTAAGTTTGCTCCGATTGGGGATATGTGGAAAAATCACTGTAATTAAAGATTTTATTAGAGGTTGGCCAGTGATAGATGGCGATGGTTACCGCTTAAATGTGGGAATTGTAATCTGTAACAACCATGGTCAGGTCTTCTGGGCTAAGCGATACGGACAACATTCATGGCAATTTCCTCAAGGGGGAATCGATGAAGGTGAAACTCCAGAGCAAGCAATGTATCGGGAGTTATATGAAGAGGTTGGTCTTACAAAGAAAGATGTAAAGATCGTAGCGACAAGTCGTCATTGGCTAAGATATAAGTTACCCAAACGCCTTGTACGCTGGGATTCAAAACCTGTTTGTATCGGTCAGAAACAGAAATGGTTTCTACTACGTTTAGATTGTGACGAATCTAAGATCAATATGCTACGTGGTAGCTCCCCTGAGTTTGATGGTTGGCGTTGGGTAAGTTATTGGTATCCAGTTAGACAAGTGGTGTCTTTTAAGCGTGACGTTTACCGACGTGCGATGAAAGAATTTGCATCGATGGCGATGCCGTTTAGAGAGCGTAGAGCCAAGAATAAGCGTAAACACAGGAGAGGATAGACATGCTTTCTCAACTAAGGGACATAGTTGAACAGGTATCTAAAGTCGAAGATGTCCACCAGGCTTTAGATATTTTGGTTAAGCAAACGTGCAGCGCGATGAGCACGGAGTGTTGTACTGTCTATCTTGCTAACGAAGAGATGCAGCGCCTTGAGCTAATGGCAACTCAAGGTCTGCGCTTCAAAGGCGACAAAATTCATATCAGCTTCAGTGAAGGCTTAGTTGGCATGGTTAAGCGAACGGCTGAACCACTCAACTTAGCTGAAGCGTCTAAACACCCTCACTTTAAATACTTCTCTGAACTGGGCGAAGAGGTTTATCAAAGCTTCCTCGGTACGCCGATCATCTATCGCAAGCAAGTCCTCGGTGTGCTGGTGGTGCAGCAAAAGCAGCCGCGCCAGTTTGACGAAATGGAAGAGTCATTTCTTGTAACGCTAGCGGCTCAGCTTGCGGTGATCATTGCCCATGCACAAACACAAGGTTTATGGCGTCTTGAGAAAAAACAACAAGCGATTCGCGGTGTACCGGCGTCATCTGGTGTGGCGATTGGCGAGTTTTGGCTAGACGATACCCAACCTGAACTTTCAGAGGTGTGTCCTGCATCGACCATAGATATCGAGCGTGAACAAGAACTGCTGGCATTGGCAATTGAAGCGGCCTTAAGCGATTTTCGTCGGATGCGTAAAAAGCTCGACAGCGAAATCAACAAAGACGCACTGGCTATTTTCGATCTGTTCACCCACTTGCTCAACGATCCGATGCTGCGTAAAGATCTTAAAGCGCAAATCCAAAAAGGTGACCGTGCAGACTGGGCGTTAAGACAAGTTGTCGAGAGTTACTCCAACCGATTTGCCCGAATGTCTGACGTCTACTTGCGTGAACGAGCGCAAGACATTCGTGAGCTTGGTCATCGTCTGCTGTACTTCCTCAACAATACCGAGCAAGAGCAGCCACTGCTCGAGAAGCCAATCATCTTGGTGGTGCGAGAGCTAACGGCGTCGATTTTGGCGTCGATCCCGAAAGATAAATTGCTGGCGGTAGTCTCGACGGAAGGGGCGGCGAACTCTCACGCGGCGATCTTGTCGCGCGCGCTGGGCATTCCAGCGGTTATGGGGGTGAGCGTTAATCTTGGCGCAATCAGCGGCAAAAAAGGCGTTGTCGACGGTTACAGTGGTAAGATTTTAGTCTCACCTAACCGTCAGTTGCTTAAAGAATATCGCGCGCTGGCGAATGAAGAGCGTGAGTTAGCCAGCATGGTTAACCAGCGCATCCTTGAGCCTGCGTGTACCAAAGACAATCAACGTATCGAAATCATGCTCAACGCCGGTTTGAGTGCCGATACCAATATCGCTGAAAACCAAGGTGTAGATGGTGTTGGTTTGTACCGGACTGAAATCTCGTTCTTGCTCCAGCACCGTTTTCCTTCCGAAGAAGAACAGACGCAGCAGTATCAAATGGTACTCAACACCTACCCAAACAAGCGTGTGGTCATGCGTACTTTGGACGTCGGTGGTGACAAAGCGTTGCCGTATCTTCCTATCGATGAAGACAACCCATTCTTGGGTTGGCGTGGTATCCGCTTCACACTCGACCACCCAGATATCTTTTTGATGCAAATCCGCGCGATGCTACGCGCCAGTGCCGAAAGTCAAAACCTCAGTATCTTATTGCCGATGGTTTCAGGGGCTCAAGAACTGGATGATGCAATTGCGCTTATCGAGCGTGCCTATCAAGAAGTGGTTGAGCTCGATGAGCGGGTCCAGATGCCTGAAATCGGCGTGATGATTGAAGTGCCATCGATGATCTATTTGCTGCCATTGATCGCTCACAAAGTGGATTTTGTCTCAATCGGTACCAACGACTTAACTCAATATTTGCTCGCGGTTGACCGTAATAATGCCCGTGTGTCCGATGTGTATGAATCGATGCACCCTGCGGTGATCATGGCGCTCGACCATATCCAGAAAGTGTGTACTCGACTCGACTTACCGGTGTGTATTTGTGGTGAACTGGCTGGTGATCCCATTGGCGCACTATTGATGGTCGGGCTCGGCTACCGCAGTTTAAGTATGAACACCTCCAACGTGGCAAAAGTAAAATACCTGCTTTGTCATACCGACAGTACAGAACTAAAAGCTTTGGCAGACAAAGCATTAATGCAGCCTTACGGCAATGATATTTATACAATGATGCAGACTTTCCTTGAAGAGAAAGGATTTGCAGGTTTTATTCGCGCTGGTAAACGATAGGAAATACCGTGAACATTGAGTTTTTGAGCTTACTGCTCCTGCTGGGTGGCTTTGTTGGAATCATGGCTGGGTTACTTGGGATTGGGGGCGGTCTTATCGTGGTTCCTGCGTTGTTGTTTCTGTTGCCGATGGCTGGGATTGACCCGTCGATCAGCATGCACATCGCTCTGGCGACGTCGCTGGCCTCTATCATCGTCACTTCCGGCTCTTCTGCTTTTAACCATTTCCGGTTGGGTAACGTCGACATGTTCGTCGTCAAATGGCTCATGCCCGGCGTGGTGGTGGGGGGATTTCTAGGTGCGAACATTGCCGATTGGATCCCATCGCAATACCTACCTAAAGTGTTTGGCGTGATTGTTTTGTTACTCGCGATTCAGATGTTGTTTTCCATTAAAGGCAAAACGGAACGCGCGATGCCGGGTAGTGGGGCAACCGTTGTGATCGGTACGGGGATTGGTATGGTATCGAGCTTAGCCGGTATCGGCGGTGGTTCGTTGTCCGTGCCGTTTTTAAACCGCCACGGCGTTGAGATGCGACGCGCGGTGGGTTCTTCTTCTGTGTGTGGCTGTTTTATCGCGCTGTCGGGAATGGTTGGGTTTATTCTCAACGGTTACAAAGCGGACGTGCTGCCTGCGTATAGTTTGGGTTACGTGTATCTACCCGCGTTAATTGGCATTACGTCGACCTCTATGTTGACCACTCGTATCGGGGCGAAGTTAGCGACCAGCATGCCGACCGTCAGGCTAAAGAAAATCTTTGCAGTATTTTTAATGTTCGTTGCTGGAACTATGTTACTGTGACGCACTCTCATCTATACCTTTCAACATTTTGAATTTCTAAAGAGTAATGCTCCTATGTCTCAGGGATACCTTGAATTTCCAAATATAGATCCTGTGTTGGTCTCTATCGGTCCGTTGTCGATCCGATGGTATGGCTTAATGTATTTAGTCGGTTTTGCGTTCGCACTGTGGTTAGCGAATCGCCGTGCAGACAAGCCAGATAGTGGTTGGACTCGAGACCAAGTGTCAGATCTGTTGTTTGCTGGCTTTTTAGGTGTCGTTGTGGGTGGCCGTGTCGGTTACGTGCTGTTCTACAACTTTGACTTATTCCTGCAAGACCCGCTTTATCTCTTCAAGGTTTGGACTGGCGGCATGTCATTCCACGGCGGCTTACTTGGCGTCATTACGGCTATGTTCTGGTATGCGAAAAAGAACGGTCGCACCTTCTTTGGTGTGGCGGACTTTATCGCACCACTCGTGCCATTTGGGCTGGGCGTTGGACGTTTAGGTAACTTTATGAACAGCGAGCTTTGGGGCCGCGTTACCGATGTGCCTTGGGCGTTTGTCTTCCCTAATGGCGGACCGTTGCCTCGTCACCCGTCTCAGCTATACGAAATGTTGTTAGAAGGTGTCGTCCTGTTCTTTATCCTAAACTGGTTTATCAAGAAACCTCGACCACTGGGTTCGGTGTCAGGGCTATTTTTAGCTGGATATGGTACATTCCGCTTCCTTGTCGAGTACGTACGTGAACCGGATGCGCACTTAGGTTTGTTTGGCGGGTTTATCTCTATGGGACAAATCTTGTCACTTCCTATGGTTATCATCGGCATTTTGATGATGGTTTGGGCATACAAACGCGGTCACTACAAAGACGAACTACCACAACAGACGAAGTAAGGAATTGGTGTGAAACAGTATTTAGATCTCTGTCGACGAATCGTTGAGCAAGGTGAGTGGGTTGAAAATGAACGTACAGGCAAGCGTTGTCTGACGGTTATCAATGCTGACTTGACCTACGATGTTGGCAACAACCAGTTCCCGCTCGTAACAACGCGTAAAAGCTTCTGGAAAGCGGCGGTGGCCGAGCTACTTGGCTACATTCGAGGTTACGACAATGCTGAAGACTTTCGCAAACTGGGCACCAAAACTTGGGATGCGAATGCCAACCTGAATGATGCTTGGCTTAACAACCCTTATCGCAAAGGCGAGGACGATATGGGGCGTGTATACGGTGTCCAAGGTCGTGCTTGGGCAAAACCAGATGGCGGCCATGTCGACCAACTACGCAAGATTGTCGATGACCTAACTCGTGGTGTGGATGATCGAGGTGAGATCCTTAATTTCTACAACCCAGGTGAGTTCCATATGGGCTGTTTGCGCCCATGTATGTACAGCCACCACTTCTCACTATTGGGTGACACGCTGTACCTTAATAGTACCCAGCGCTCTTGTGATGTGCCGCTCGGGTTGAACTTCAATATGGTTCAGGTTTACGTGTTCTTAGCGATTATGGCGCAGATCACCGGCAAGAAAGCAGGTCAGGCGTACCATAAGATCGTGAATGCTCATATCTACGAAGACCAACTTGAATTGATGCGAGACGTACAGCTGAAGCGTGAGCCGTTGAAATCACCGACGTTCCACATTAACCCAGAAATCAAATCTCTAGAAGATTTGGAAACTTGGGTCACTCTGGATGACTTCTGGGTAGAAGGTTATGAACATCATGATGCGATTAAGTATCCGTTCTCTGTCTAATCAATGATATATGATTAAAGGCTGCCAGTGTGCAGCCTTTTTTATTGCTTGATGTTTATCGAATCACAGCAGCAAGTTGGGTGGATAGCAAAGAGTAACTAGATATTGAGAGGGGTAGATAAGTTTGCTTTACCGAAGAATGAAAAAAGCCCCTAACTTTCGTTAGGGGCTCGCAAGCGATGGTGTAATTGGTATTTATTTTTATGCTGTTAGCGCAAGGATAGCGCCAGGTAGAACCACAAATACGCTCAGTAGGTAACCCGCAACGACGGCTTTGTTCTTCACTGCCATGTCCGAAATAAGGTCTGCGCCTTTTACTGGCAGTTCGCGTAGGAACGGGATACCGAAGATGAATACGGTTGCCATTACGTTGAACACTAGGTGAACCAGAGCAATTTGTAGTGCGAACACTGCGAACTCACCTGATACTGCAGTTGCTGCCAGTAGGGCGGTAATACAAGTACCGATGTTTGCACCTAGAGTGAATGGGTATACATCACGAACTTTCAGTACACCTGAGCCTACAAGAGGAACCATCAAGCTAGTGGTTGTTGAAGAAGACTGAACCAATACTGTCACGATAGAGCCAGACATAATACCGTGGATAGGGCCACGACCAATGGCGTTCTTCAGAATTTCACGAGCACGGCCAACCATTAGGCTCTTCATCAGCTTACCCATCACAGTAATTGCGACGAAGATAGTTGCGATACCCAGTACGATAAGCATTACGCCACCTACAGTATCACCAAATGTTGATAGTGGCTCTTTAACTGCGCTTACAACTGGTTTGGTAATTGGCTTAATGAAGTTAAAGCCTTTGAGGCTCATATCGCCCGTTGCAAGTAGCGGTGAAACCAACCAATGAGAGATTTTCTCAAGGATGCCGAACATCATTTCCAATGGTAGGAAGATCGCAACTGCTAATAAGTTAAAGAAATCGTGGATTGTTGCACTTGCGAATGCGCGTTTGAATTCTTCCTTACAGCGAACGTGACCAAGGCTCACAAGCGTGTTGGTGACTGTTGTACCGATGTTTGCACCCATAACCATAGGGATAGCCGTTTCTACCGGTAAGCCGCCAGCCACAAGGCCCACGATGATAGACGTTACTGTACTTGAAGATTGAATAAGAGCGGTTGCAACTAAGCCGATCATTAAGCCAGCTACAGGGTGAGAGGCAAATTCAAAGAGAACTTTTGCTTGATCACCAGTTGCCCATTTGAAGCCGCTGCCGACCATAGATACAGCCAGAAGCAGTAGGTATAACATGAATGCCAAGTTAGCCCAGCGCAACCAGCGAGTCGTGCTCGAAATAGGAGCCGCTGTAGTAGTAGCTTGGTTCATAATTTTTCTCCGTGGACCGATAAAATCTGAATAGTGGTCTGTTGTTGAAACTGAGGGCGATGTTAGAGGGCAAATATTTCAGTAATATTACAGTTATGTGTAATGGGGATGATTTTGTGTGACTCCGGATAATATTCTCGAAATCTTGGTTTTGTTTTATGTTTAAGCTTTTGATTTTTAATGGTTTTTGTTGGCTTTAAAATTGTGATTTAAGTCTGAAAATTTGCCGATTTTTTTGCTAAAAAGATGGCTCTTTTATGACAAGATGACACTGAACTGTCATAAAGTGATTTTCAATGTTCGGTAAAGATAGCTTTACTGTTGATATTTTTCGTTTTTACCGAAGTGTTGTTGTCATTAGGCGCATTTGCTATAACGCTATCTTCGATAAACAATTCGAGTTCAGAGTCATGTCGCACTTAAATTACAACCATCTCTATTACTTCTGGATGGTGTGCAAACAAGGGTCAGTCACGAAAGCTGCAGATGCACTTTTCCTGACACCGCAAACGGTCACCGGACAAATTAAAGCGTTAGAAGACCGAATGGACGGTAAGCTGACTAAACGTAACGGTAGGAGCATCGAGCCTACTGAATTGGGGCAGTTGGTGTTCAAGTACGCAGACCGTATGTTTGGCTTGAGTTACGAAATGTTGGATATCGTTAACTACAGTCAGCGTTCCAATATCTTGTTTGATGTCGGTGTCGCGGACGCACTCTCAAAACGCTTGGTCAGTAAGATACTGATGACGACCGTGCCTGAAGATAACAGCATTCACTTACGCTGTTTCGAATCGACCCACGAAATGCTGTTAGAGCAGTTATCACAACATAAGCTCGATATGATTTTGTCTGATTGCCCAGTGGACTCCAGTCAAAGCCCTGGTCTGTACAGTAAAAAGCTAGGCGAGTGCAATATGAGCTTTTTCTGTGCGGGTAAAGTCGATAGCGTCAAATTCCCTGAAGTGTTGGAGCAGAGAAAACTGCTGATCCCTGGTAGCCGCACGGCGATGGGGCGCAAAGTCCTACAATGGTTCGACCGCCAAGGCCTTCAACCTAATGTGTTGGGAGAATTTGATGATGTCGCATTAATGAAGGCATTTGCCCGTTATCATGATGATGTCATCTTTCTTGCTCCGTCACTCTATGTCACGGAAGTGGACAGTGATTTAGCACTGCAGTTGATCGGTCATATCGAAGAGCTCAAAGAAGAGTATTACGTTATTTTCGCCGAGCGTATGATTCAGCACCCAGCGGTGAAAAACGTGTGTGATGCTGACTTTACCTCGTTGTTTAAATAACCTTTTCTGTATAAGAAATAGATTAGTTATTACAGATCGATTAAAATCAACGGTGCTATAGCGCTACATAAACAGTTAAATCGATTTTAGTTTTAGATTGCTAACACAATTCTGGCTCAGCGATTTAGATTTGAAAGTAGTCTACAGATGTATTTTAGTGTGGTTTCAAAGGGTACTGACCGATGAATTTACAAGCGATGGAACAAAACTCTGCAAAAGCGGTAGTACTACTGAAAGCAATGGCCAACGAGAGACGGTTGCAGATACTGTGTTTGCTACACAATAACGAACTGTCGGTCGGCGAATTGTGTAATAAGCTCGAACTCAGCCAGTCGGCATTGTCTCAGCACCTTGCTTGGTTGCGACGCGATGGTTTGGTTGAAACGCGTAAAGAAGCACAAACCGTTTACTACACACTCAGCAGTGAAGAAGTAAAAGCGATGATCCAATTACTTCATGGTATGTACTGCAGCTAATCGAACAAACAAAAAAGAGGCCTTGAGCCTCTTTTTTATTTTTAGCAGGTATAAAAAAACCGGCAGAGCCGGTTTTTTCTTTCACTGAGTAATCAGAGTTCTATTAAAGAGCTTTGATTGCAGCAGAGAAACGAGACTTATGACGTGCAGCTTTATTCTTGTGAATAAGGCCTTTAGTCGCCATGCGGTCTAGGATTGGTGTAACTGCAGCAAATGCTTCAGTTGCAGCAGCTTTGTCGCCTGCTTCGATAGCAGCAACAGTTTTCTTCATGTAAGTGCGCATCATAGAACGACGGCTAGCGTTGTGCTGACGACGTTTCTCAGCTTGGATAGCGCGCTTCTTAGCAGATTTACTATTTGCCAAGGGTCTAACTCCCAAAAACTTTAGTTCGGTGACAATTTAAGGGCGAGGACTATCCCCTATTTGCGCTTAAATGTCAAATGATTTGTGCAAAAACCAATCGAAACCAAACAAATTTTGGATTAGAAAGGTCTTCACGGTTAAGATGGCGGGGATTCTAACAGTATTTTTTTTTCAATGCTAATACTAATCTGCTCTCAGGCATTTATTCATGCTAAAGAGAAGCGCTTTGCATTTAGTATTAGAGGACTCCCGAGGTAACTGTGAGTAAACGTCTCCTCAAGTCAGGCATGATTGTGAGTGCTATGACTTTGATTTCGCGCGTCTTAGGATTGGTGCGTGATGTCGTAGTAGCAAATTTAATGGGTGCAGGGGCAAGTGCCGATGTATTCTTTTTTGCCAATAAAATTCCCAACTTTTTACGCCGACTATTTGCCGAAGGGGCGTTCTCGCAAGCCTTTGTGCCGGTACTTACTGAATATCACGCCAGCGGTGATATGGACAAAACGCGCCAGTTGATTGCGAGAGCCGCGGGTACGCTCGGTGTGATTGTTTCGGTTGTGACAATACTCGGGGTACTTGGCTCCGGCGTCGTGACGGCAATGTTTGGTTTTGGTTGGTTCTTAGATTGGCTTAACGGTGGTCCATCGGCTGAAAAGTTTGAGCTCGCGAGCTTGATGCTCAAAATCACCTTTCCTTATCTTTGGTTTATTACCTTTGTCGCGCTTTCTGGGGCGATACTCAATACCTTGGGCAAGTTTGCCGTCTCTTCTTTTACTCCGGTGTTTCTCAATGTGATGATCATTCTGTCGGCGTGGTTTATCGCGCCGCAGTTAGCACAACCTGAAATAGGTTTAGCGATCGGGGTCTTTTTAGGTGGATTAGTTCAGTTCTTTTTCCAACTTCCTTTCCTTATTAAAGCAGGCGTGATGGTGCGCCCTAAATGGGGATGGCGTGACCCTGGGGTTGTGAAAATCAGAACCCTGATGATTCCTGCACTGTTTGGTGTTTCGGTCAGCCAGATTAACTTACTGTTTGATACCTTTATCGCCAGCTTTCTTCAGACCGGCTCAATCAGTTGGCTTTATTACTCGGACCGCTTATTGGAGTTCCCACTCGGTCTGTTTGGTATTGCAATCGCAACGGTGATTCTGCCTGCGTTATCGCGTAAACACGTTGACGCTCAAGGGGAAGGCTTTGCGCATACCATGGATTGGGGTGTGCGTATGGTCAGCTTGCTTGGTGTGCCGGCGATGTTAGGTTTGATCGTACTCGCTAAACCGATGCTGATGGTGCTATTTATGCGCGGTGAGTTTTCGCCACAAGACGTTGAGTTTGCCTCTATGTCGTTGATGGCTTACGCTGCTGGCTTGTTGAATTTCATGTTGATTAAAGTGCTTGCGCCAGGTTACTACTCGCGCCAAGACACCAAAACACCAGTCAAATACGGCATCATTGCTATGGTGTCGAATATGGTCTTCAATGCGATCTTCGCTTGGTTCTACGGCTACGTTGGCCTCGCAATGGCGACGGCGTTGTCGGCGCTGGTCAACATGTCTCTACTATATAGAGGCTTACACATCGCTGGTGTTTATCGGCTGACACGTCAAACCATCGTATTCGCGATCAAACTCGCGATTGCTGGTGGTTTCATGGTTGCGGCTATCTTATGGCAACTGGAAGAGATGCCAGTGTGGTTGCAGTGGAGCTTACTGGAGCGCTCAACCAGCCTAGCGATTTTAATCGCGCTTGGTGCAGCGGTTTATTTGCTGTCGCTTGTCATAATGGGCGTGCGTTTAAAAGATCTAAAAGCAGCGACAGACTGATGGCGATTAGTATATAATCCGTCAGTTTCACGCAGCGTAAATAATAAAAAACACAGGTTTTAGTAACTTCCAATGGAATTAATCCGAGGTATTCACAATATCAAACCACACCATTACGGGTGTGTATTGACGATCGGAAACTTCGACGGAGTGCATCTAGGTCATCAAGCAGTATTGCGTCAAGTGTCTGAGCAAGCAGAGAAATTAGGCTTGCCTTCCACGATTATGACCTTTGACCCACAGCCATTGGAGTTATTCGCTAAAGAGAAAGCTCCCGCTCGGTTAACCCGACTAAGAGATAAGTTTGTTCAGCTTAGTAAACTCAAGCTTGAGCGACTGCTTTGTGTCAATTTTAACGAGCAATTTGCCAATCTCACGGCGGATGAGTTTATTAGTGACTTGTTGGTGAAGCGTTTGGGTGTTAAGTTTCTGGTCGTAGGCGATGATTTCTGTTTTGGTCGCGGCCGGAAGGGCAACTTTGACATGCTAAAACAAGCCGGCGAAAAATACGGTTTTGAAGTGGTCAGTACCCAAAGTTTCTGTATGCAGAAACTGCGTGTGAGTAGCACGGCGATTCGTGATGCGTTAGCGCAAGATAAACTGGATGTCGCAGCAGAAATGCTTGGGCGAGATTACAGTATCAGTGGGCGTGTTTCTCATGGGCGTAAGCTTGGTAGAACGATCGGTTTCCCAACCGCCAATATTCCACTGAAACGCCGTGTTTCACCAGTATCTGGCGTATACGTTGTCAAAGCTTTGGGCTTAGGCGAGCAGCCAATTGGTGGCGTGGCAAACATTGGCAACAGACCAACAGTAAATGGTGTTCGCCAACAATTAGAAGTGCATTTATTCGACTTTCATGCCGACTTATACGGCAAACAGCTAGAAATTGTACTTTTACATAAGCTTCGAGACGAACAAAAGTTCGAGTCTTTTGAAGCATTGAAACAACAAATTGAATTGGATGCTGAGGCAGCAAGGGTGTGGTTGCGTCAGCTTAATCGCTAAGTGGTTTAGTCCACCGACTTAGCATAATGTCTAACATTCGCCCAACACAACGGAATTAAGAATCGATGAGTGAGTATAAAGATACCCTGAACCTTCCTGAAACAGGGTTTCCGATGCGCGGCAATCTGGCGAACCGCGAGCCAGAAATGCTTGAGCGTTGGTACAAAGAAGACCTTTACGGTGAAATCCGTAAAGCGAAGAAAGGCAAAAAATCTTTCGTTCTACACGATGGCCCTCCATACGCCAACGGTGACATTCATATTGGTCACGCACTAAACAAGATTCTTAAAGACATTATTATTAAATCCAAAACACTTTCAGGTTTTGACGCTCCTTACATTCCTGGCTGGGACTGCCACGGTCTACCAATTGAACTAATGGTAGAGAAAAAGGTTGGTAAGCCAGGTCAAAAAGTTACTGCTGCTGAGTTCCGCGCAAAATGTCGCGACTACGCTGCAGGTCAGGTTGAAGGCCAAAAAGAGAGCTTTAAGCGTCTTGGCATCATGGGCGAGTGGGACAAACCTTACCGCACTATGGACTTCGACACGGAAGCGAACATCATCCGTGCTTTGGGTAAAATCGCTGACCAAGGTCACCTGTTGAAAGGTTTTAAACCGGTTCACTGGTGTACAGACTGTGGCTCTGCATTGGCAGAAGCAGAAGTAGAATACAAAGACAAAGTGTCACCTTCGATTGATGTGCGCTTCAAAGCGGCAGACGAAGCTGCGCTATTGTCTAAATTTGCATTAAGCGAAGGCCATGAAGGTCACGGCGATATTTCTATCGTTATTTGGACTACAACGCCTTGGACACTGCCTGCAAACCGTGCTGTGTGTCTGCGTGATGATCTAGAGTACGTATTAATCCAAGTTGAGGGTGACAACCCAGAGCGTATTATCGTTGCTTCAGAGCTAGCGAAAGACGTCATGGACCGTGCAGGTATCGAGCACTTCCATAACCTTGGCTTCGCAAAAGGCGCGGACTTAGAGCTTGCTCAGTTCAACCATCCATTCTACGACTTTACTGTTCCTGCGATCCTTGGCGATCACGTGACAACAGATTCAGGTACTGGTGTGGTTCACACAGCACCTGGCCACGGTCAAGAAGACTTTGCAGTTGGTCAAAAATACGGTCTAGAAGTTGCGAACCCAGTAGGTTCAAACGGTGTTTACTTACCAGACACTGAGCTATTTGCTGGCCAACACGTATTTAAAGCGAACGCTGCAGTTGTGGAAACGCTACAAGAGAAAGGTGCTCTGCTACATCACCACGCTTACGAGCACAGCTACCCACACTGCTGGCGTCATAAGACTCCAATCATCTTCCGTGCAACACCACAATGGTTCGTCTCTATGGACCAAGCTGGCTTACGTGCAAAAGCACTAGAGTCAATCAAAGGTGTTCAGTGGATGCCTGAATGGGGCCAAAGCCGTATTGAAGGCATGATCGAAGGTCGTCCTGAGTGGTGTATCTCTCGTCAGCGTACTTGGGGTGTGCCAATTGCTCTGTTCGTTCATAAAGAAACAGCAGAACTTCATCCGAACTCGTCTGAGCTGATTGAAAAAGTGGCTCAACTGGTTGAACAAAAAGGTATTCAAGCTTGGTGGGATGTCGATGCGGCAGAACTACTGGGCGAAGAAGACGCAGCAAACTACGAAAAAGTACTGGATACACTCGACGTATGGTTTGACTCGGGTGTGACTCACTTCTCAGTGGTTGATGCTCGTGAAGAATACAACGGCCACAGTGCAGACCTTTACTTAGAAGGTTCTGACCAACACCGCGGTTGGTTCCAGTCTTCACTGATTTCATCGATCGCGATGAAAGGCGAAGCGCCATACAAGCAAGTACTGACACACGGTTTCGTGGTTGACGGTCAAGGCCGTAAGATGTCGAAATCTATCGGTAACGTTGTGGCACCTAAAGATGTGACCAACAAGCTGGGGGCAGACATCCTGCGTCTTTGGGTTGCGTCAACAGACTACACTGGCGAAGTGGCAGTATCGGATGAAATCCTTAAACGCAGCGCGGACGCATACCGTCGTATTCGTAACACGGCTCGTTTCTTCCTTGCAAACCTCAACGGTTTCAACCCAGAAACAGACCTTGTTCCAGCTGACGAAATGGTAGCGTTGGATCGTTGGGCTGTAGGTCGCGCACTAGCAGCACAAGAAGAGATTGTGAAAGCGTACGGCGAATACAACACTCACGCAGTCACGCAGCGTTTGATGCAGTTCTGTTCGATCGAAATGGGTTCTTTCTACCTAGACGTGATCAAAGACCGTCAGTACACAGCGAAACGTGGTGGTCATGCGCAACGTAGCTGTCAGACAGCGCTTTACTACATCGTTGAAGCTTTGGTTCGTTGGATGGCACCAATCATGTCATTCACAGCGGACGAAATCTGGAACGAAATGCCGGGTCAACGTGACAAGTTTGTCTTCACTGGCGAATGGTTCGATGGTCTATTTGGTCTGGCTGAAGGCGAAGAGCTAAACAACGACTTCTGGACTGAAATCCAATCGGTTCGTAGCGGTGTAAACAAACTTCTTGAAGCAGCTCGTAGTGAAAAGACTATTGGTGGCGCACTGCAAGCAGAAGTCACTCTGTTTGCTGAAGACGCTCTGGCAGCGAAGATCAACAAGCTGGAAGACGAGCTACGCTTTGTGCTATTGACATCTGCTGCTGTGGTTAAGCCACTGAGCGAGAAGACAGAGCAAGCGCAAGCGACTGACGTTGACGGTTTGTTTGTTGAAGTGAAAGCGACGGAATCAGAGAAGTGTGACCGTTGTTGGCACCACACGCCAGACGTTGGCACTATCGCGGGTCACGAGAAGATCTGTGGTCGTTGTGTATCGAACGTTGACGGTGAAGGTGAAGAGCGTAAGTACGCTTAATTCATTGAACTTTCATTAGTTTTAACAGCCCCAGTATTTACTGGGGCTGTTTTTAGGTAAAGTAATGAGTGAAAAAGCACTAACATTGAAACAATCAGGCGTACGTTGGCTATGGCTGGCGGCTGTGATTTTTATTGCTGATATCGGCATCAAACTGGTTGTGATTGACAACATGGGTTACGGATGGGCGAACCGCATCGAGGTTCTGCCGTTCTTTAACCTGCTTTACGTACACAACTACGGTGCGGCGTTTAGTTTTCTAAGTGACCAAGCGGGCTGGCAACGTTGGCTGTTCACCGGAATCGCATTTTTTGTGACGGGTTTGCTGACGTACTGGATGAGTAAACTGCCAGCGAAAGAAAAGTGGAACAACAGCGCTTATGCGATGATCATCGGCGGCGCAGTCGGTAACGTATTTGACCGAGTGGTACATGGCTTTGTTGTCGACTACTTAGACTTCTACTGGGGCAACTACCATTGGCCCGCTTTCAACCTTGCAGATACCGCTATCTGTATTGGTGCAGCGATGATCATCTTGGATGGCTTTCGCAAAAAAGAAAACTCAGCCGCATAAGCTTTGTTTTAGCGAATAACCCTAAGCGCTGTCCGTTGATCCGGAGAGCGCTTTTTAATATAAGAACAACTGAAAGTTCGATTACGCTTTAGTATCGACAATAACTTCAAGGAAGCAGTAACGTGACTACAATTGCCCAAGATTCAGCAGTAACCTTGCACTTTACAATAAAAATGAAAGATGGCTCCGTGGCGGACAGTACCCATAACATGGGGAAACCAGCGAAGTTAGTCATTGGTGACGGCAGCTTGAGTGAAAATTTCGAGCAATGCCTGTTGGGTTTAAGCACTGGCGACAGCAAAGCGATTGAGCTAAAAGCGCAAGACGCATTTGGTATGCCAAACCCAGATAATATCCATCACATGGACCGAACGAAATTTGTCGGTGATGCAGAAGTAGAAGTCGGCACCATCATGGCATTTTCTGGCCCAGACGGTATGGAAATTCCAGGTATCATTACGGAAATCTTAGGTGACTCTGTGACTGTAGATTTCAACCATCCTCTGGCAGGGCAAGACGTGACTTTCGAAGTCGAGATTTTGTCAGTAGAATAGCCCACCGAATAGAACATAGAACCATGAGCAATGAAATGAAAATTCTGTTAGCCAACCCTCGCGGTTTTTGCGCTGGTGTTGACCGTGCCATCAGTATTGTTGAGCGCGCACTAGAAATGTATCAACCGCCGATTTACGTTCGCCATGAAGTGGTACATAACCGCTTTGTTGTGGAAGGGCTAAAGCAGCGTGGCGCCATTTTCGTTGAAGAACTGAGTGAAGTGCCAGACGACAATATCGTTATCTTTTCTGCTCATGGTGTGTCGCAAGCGGTACGCAAAGAAGCCAAAGAGCGCGCGTTGACTGTGTTCGACGCTACGTGCCCGTTGGTGACCAAAGTGCATATGGAAGTAGCGCGCGCAAGCCGAAAGAACATGGAAGTGGTTCTGATTGGCCACGCTGGTCACCCAGAAGTGGAAGGCACCATGGGGCAGTACGCGAGCGACACTGGTGGTATGTATTTGGTTGAGAAGCCAGAAGATGTGCAAAAGCTGCGTGAAATGGTCAAAGACCCAAGCCACCTACATTACGTCAGTCAGACAACGCTGTCAGTGGATGAAACCGCTGATGTGATTGAAGAGCTGCGTCGTGTGTTCCCTGACATTCAAGGCCCACGCAAAGATGATATCTGTTACGCGACGCAAAACCGTCAGGACGCGGTGCGCGATATGGCGGAAGACGTGGATGTGGTTGTGGTGGTGGGTTCAAAGAACTCATCGAACTCAACCCGTCTGAAAGAGTTAGCAGAAAAGCTAGGCACACCGGGTTATTTAACCGACTGCCCTGAAGACATCCAGACCGAGTGGTTTGATGGCAAGAGCAAAGTAGGTGTGACTGCTGGTGCTTCTGCTCCTGAAGAGTTGGTTAACCAGATTCTGGAACGTATCAAAGAGATCGTTGGTACTAAGTCAGTGGAAGAAATCCAAGGCCGTGAAGAAAACATGTTCTTTGAAGTGCCAAAAGAGCTACAGATTAAACAGGTCGACTAATCCTACTCATTGCAGAGAGAACAAAGCCAGTGCGAATACACTGGCTTTTTTATTGCCTCAATCTAATGGCTTTAATCCACAAACAAAGCAGGCAAAACAAAGGGCTTCTGAAGAAGCCCTTATTGATTATCAAAGGTGATGTAAGAGGTTAGGCAGTTTCTGTCACTGCTTGTGGTTTTTCCTCATCTGCAAGGTCGATGTCACCTTTGCCTTTTGAGCTTTTAATTACGTATACCGTTGCTGCTAGCGTGAACAGGATACCTGCGATAGTCGACACTTGCATTGGTAGACCGAAACCTAGTGTGCTGTTGTTCAGAATGAAAGTTACACACACTGTAGTCATGAACATTGCAGGGATAGTCGTAATCCAGTGCAGCTTGTTGTGACGTAGTAGGTAAGCCGACGCAGTCCATAGCATCATTACCGCAGTTGTTTGGTTGGCGAAGCCGAAGTAACGCCAGATGATACCGAAGTCTACTTGAGTCAAGATGCCACCGATAACGAAAAGTGGAAGAGCCATCAGTAGGCGGTTACGTAGTGTTTTCTGTTCCATGTTGAAGTATTCAGCAAGGATCAGACGGCTTGAGCGGAACGCTGTGTCACCTGAAGTGATTGGTAGGATAACCACACCTAGGAACGCGATGATACCGCCGAATACACCTAGTAGGCCGAACGAAGAGCTGTAAACAACGTTACCTGGACCGCCGTTCTTCACTGCTTCAGATAGTGCATCTAGAGAGCCGAAGAAAGATAGCGCGATAGCACACCAAATTAATGCGATAACGCCTTCACCGATCATTGCACCGTAGAATACAAAGCGACCGTTCTTCTCGTTTTCCATACAACGCGCCATCAGAGGAGACTGAGTCGCGTGGAAACCAGAGATAGCACCACATGCGATAGTGATGAATAGCGCAGGCCATAATGGCATGTCATTCGGGTTTAGGTTAGTGAACATGTCTGACACTTGGAAGTCACCCATCACTGTGTGCTCGCTTGAGAAAGCAATCGCAGTCATTAGACCAACAGACATGAAGATGAGCAGCGCGCCAAACAGTGGGTAGAAGCGGCCGATGATCTTATCAACAGGAACAATAGTCGCAATGATGTAGTACGCGAAGATCGCGATAACCATTGTTGTCATGCTTACATTCAGGCTAGTTTGATCGTTGATTAGGTTAGTGATCATGCCAGCGGGTGCTGATACGAAAACCACACCAACAAGAAGCAGTAGGACAATGGCAAAAATGTTCATAAAGTGTTTTGCGCCATTACCTAGGTAGCGACCCGTAATCGTAGGTACCGAAGCACCACCGTTGCGAACAGACAGCATACCTGAGAAGTAGTCGTGAACTGCACCCGCGAAGATACAACCCATGACGATCCACAACATTGCCGCAGGACCGTAAAGTGCGCCCATGATAGGGCCAAAGATTGGACCAACACCCGCGATGTTAAGTAGCTGAACTAGATAAACCTTTTTGGTCGACATTGGTACGTAGTCAACACCGTCTTGCTTAGTGTGCGCCGGAGTTTGACGTTTTTCGTTGATGCCGAATACTTTCTCAACGAAAGCACCGTAGATAAAGTAACCGCCAATCAGTGCGGCAACACAGGTTAAAAACCACAACATAACACTTGTTCCTTGGTAAATTTTATAAGCTCAGGTTGGATATTACGCACCACGATGGCAATAAGCATTCGCTAATGTAGTGAGTGGTCGTATACGGTATTGAGTGGTTTTAAGTGAGGTTGAGTGGTTTTTGTCAACGGCGAGTGGCAATTAACAAGATTTAGTGGTTTAGTTAATCTAGTTTACAAAACGTGAAGTATAACAATGAAAAAACTAGTCGTATTAGCAGCGGTAGCGTCATTAGCAGGATGTGCAGTAAGCACAGAACAATTGGCTAAAGATGGAAACTGGTACCAAATTGGTTACCAAGATGGCGTCGCAGGGCATACCCAGCGTTCGTACAAAGAAATGTCAGCTCTTGGTGGCGTTAATCAAAGTGACTATGAACAAGGCTATTCAGAGGGCGTTGCCGAATACTGCAACGCAGACTTTGCATACCAAATGGGGTTATCTGGACAAAACTATGAAGGCGTCTGTGAGGGCACCGAACAAGCGCAGAAATTCCGTATGGAATGGCAACGAGGCTGGAGTGAATATAACCTGTCTCAGTAATTGATAAAAAATAAAACAGGGAGCAAAACGCTCCCTGTTTTCGTATTACTCAACTTAATCTTGGCTATGGATTTGTACCGCTTTACGTAAGAAACCATCTTGGCGATGAAGCTGTTCGCGCGCATGCTCGATATCCAATCCGGTTAAAATCATCAGAATCGATAATTTCACATCGTAGTCGGTTTGGCGTAATGCTTCTGTTGCTTCCGCTTTATCACAATCTGTCGCTTGCATCACAATGCGAGCTGCTCTCGCGACCAGCTTGGCGTTGGTTGCTTTTACGTCAACCATCAAGTTCTGGTAGCTTTTGCCTAAACGAATCATCGACGCGGTGGTGAGCATATTAAGCACCAACTTTTGCGCCGTGCCCGATTTCAAACGTGTTGAACCGGTCAACGCTTCTGGCCCCACCACCGGGCTGATGGCAATTTGCGCAGCTTCGGCAATAGCAGAATCTGGGTTGCAAGAGAGCGCTACTGTTGTTGCTCCAATCGCGTTAGCGTATTCCAAAGCACCAATGACGTAAGGCGTTCGGCCACTGGCTGCAATGCCAACCACCACATCTTTGGCGCTGAAATCGATATTTTTTAAATCCTCAACGCCAAGCTCTGGTGAGTCTTCCGCACCTTCTTTGGCTTTGAGAATCGCTTCTGGGCCGCCAGCAATTAAGCCAATCACCATTTGGTCTGAAACACCAAAGGTTGGTGGACATTCAGAGGCATCGAGTACCCCGAGTCGGCCACTGGTGCCAGCTCCCATGTAAATCAGACGACCACCTTGTTTAAATGCGGCGGTGATTTTATCGACGGCTTGCGCGACTTCCGGTAATACTTTTTCTACCGCCAACGGGACTTGTTTATCCTGTTGGTTAATACGTTTAACGATTTCGAGAGACGGCAGCAAGTCGATATCCATGGTGTCTGGGTTTCGTCCCTCAGACACTAAGTGAGATAGGGCTGCAATGAGCGCATCGTTAGTCATAATGGTCCTTATTTATCCGCAAAGTACATCACACCGAGCGAAGCTAGCTTACTGGCTCCGGTGACTTCGGGCAAATTGCTTGGCAAATTGTGAACACGGCGATAAGCAAGCCAAGCAAAAGCCATCGCTTCCATGTAGTCGTTGTCGACGCCTTTGTCGCTGGTTGGCGCCACGTTCCAGTTAGGTAACAAGGCTGTAAGCCTTTCCATAACGAGCGGGTTTCTTGCACCGCCTCCGCATACCAAAAGCTCAGGTTGAGGCCCAAACGCATAGCACTCGACTTCGTTGGCGATGGTTTGTGCGGTGTATTCGCACAGGGTACGCTGAACGTCTTCGGCTGCTAAATCGAACAGACTCAACTGCTTGTCTAACCAAGGTAAGTTGAACAGCTCTCGCCCGGTACTTTTCGGTGCAGGCTGAGCAAGGTAGCTTTCGTTCATCAACTGTTTTAACAGCTCAGCACTGACTTTGCCCGTTTTGGCAAATGCGGCATCTTTGTCGTACTTGTTACCCGTATGGCGTAAGCACCAACTGTCCATCAACATATTGCCCGGTCCAGTGTCGTAACCGAGCACCTTTTGCTGAGGTTGAATCACCGAGATATTGGCGATGCCGCCGATGTTCAACACCACAACACTTGAGTCTTGCGAATGGAAAATGGTTTGATGGAAAGCAGGGACTAACGGTGCGCCTTGGCCGCCCAATGCCATATCTTTTCGACGAAAGTCGGCAATGGTATCGATGCCGGTTTTAGCGGCGATGATGTTGGCATCACCAATCTGCATGGTAAACGGCACATCGCCTTGCGGCTGGTGGTAGACCGTTTGGCCGTGATTACCGATCGCACAAATTTGCTCAGCGTGGTAGCCGGATTTATCCAGCAGTTGATTGACCGCATCCGCAAATAAGTGGCCAAGGAGATGGTCCAACTCGCCAATTTCGATCAGATTTGTTTGCTGACCAATACACACGTCAAGCAGTCGCTGTTTTAATGACTCTGGCATCGGAAATTCATCATGTGCGAGTAACGACGGTTGGTTGCCGTCAAAAGCGACTAAGGCAGTGTCTACGCCGTCCATGCTGGTGCCGGACATCACACCGATATACAACTCTTGAGTCATGTTCATTCTCCTGATAACTGGCTCGCCAGCAGGGTCGCACCGTCTAGTGCATTTCCCTGTGGTGCAATACAGCGAGTCTGCCATTGGTTTGCAAGCTTTGGTTGATAGTATTGACCTAGACTACCAAGGAAAACGATATCTAAGTCATTATTTTGACAACAATCTTTTACTAGCGATTCGATATGTTCAACGCCCTGCTGGATGATGGCTTTAGCCACTCCACAACCCTGATTTGCGCTGTCGGTTACCGCAGGAGCAAGCTGCGCATAGCGCGTGGCATTGGCCGCTTTAACCCAGTTTAAAATCTCAGAACGTTGTGAGCCGATTGCCGAACGAATCACATTGGCCAACACGCTCGACTGGCCGGTATCTATTGAGCGAATTAACGCGCGAACCGCTTCAAAACCAAGCCAAGCGCCGCCACCCTGGTCGCCGATAGGAAAGCCCCAGCCGCCAATCAAAGAGACACTACTGTCGGGGTTTAAGCGAGTTGCAACGGTGCCAGTGCCAATCGCGATGCAGTTGACCGCATTGCCATTTCTAGCGCCCGCCAAGCTGATATGTGCATCCGTTGTGACCAAGCGATGTGGAAATGGCGCGAGCGCGTCATCAAGTAATTGCTTTAGCTCGCTATTGCTTGCGCCAGCCACACCTGCCACCAACATACATTGAGCTGGTGAAAGTTGGTGTTGTTGCAGTATCTCTCGTAATCCACCGACGATGGTTTGTATGCCTTGTTCGCCTTGTTGGGTCAACGAAGACGGGCCTGTCGTCAGAGTGATTGCGTGTTCGCCCCCGTTATGAATTGCGGGCGTTAATTGGATGGCGGTTTTGGTACCACCGCCATCCACGGCTAAGTAATGGGTGATCATCCTTTGGCAGCCTGTAGTTGATTCTGCTCTTGATTTTGCGCTTTACCCATCAAACACACAATGGTTGATACCGCAGTACCAATACATAGTTGGTAAGGGAACGCGAGTCTTACGCCGACCCAGTCAGGGTTGATGATGCTCATCACGCTGTCCCAGATGTATGCTTGCAGTAGTAAAGTGGTTAAGAAGCCTGATACAAGCGCCATGGCAACCGAAGACTCACTGCCGCGGTTGGTGAAGATGGCGGTAAAGTACACCCCCAGTAGCCCCGTGTAAGCAAACACCATTACACTTAATGCGAACGACAACAATGGCATATCTGTGTACTGCTGCCAGTAGTAACAAAGGATGGCCATGCTACCAAGCGCAATCGCTGCCGCCGCCATACCGAATCGACCCGCTGTTACATAGTGCAGCTCTGCTTGTTTGCCGCTACGCGCTTCTTTCCATGGACGGTAAATATCTTGAATTGCTACCGATGACATCGAGTTCAAGCCAGAGTTGAGGGTTGAAAGCGCTGCTGCGACGACGCCAACCGTTACGAGACCACGCAAGCCTGCAGGCATTTCGTTCAGCACGTAATACATAAAGATCGTCACGTTTTCACCGTTAAAACTCTGCACCACTTCTTTATCGCCGCCGCCCATTAGTTCTGGTCGTTGGTAAAAGATGTATAGCAACAGGCCAATAGTCATAAAGACCAGAACCACAGGGATAGAGTAGATGATTGAGTTGATCATCGCTCGCGAACCTTGTTTAGCGTCTTTACACGTCAGCACACGTTGAGTCATATCTTGGTCAAGGCCGAATGCACCAATGTTCAACAACACAAAACCAGTAATACATGCCCAGAAGCTGAACGTGCCCGCCGGACCAAAATCAAGACGGAAATCCAGTAAGGTCAGTTTTGATTGCTGATCACCGCCAGGGTTTTGCAGTGCATTAACGATTTGTCCCATATCCGCCGGGATTTGACCAAGCAGATAAATAATTACCGCAATCGCGGCGCCAACGTAGACAATCAACTGGATCAAGTCACTCCAAATTACCGAGCGAATGCCGCCCATATAGGTGTAAGCGAGACCGACCGCAACCAAGATAATGACTGACATGATCACGCTTTGTGGGTCGATGTTGGTGAACAAGATCATTGAAACCGCAATGGCCGCCATATACAGACGCGAACCTGAAGCAAAGACACGACCGACCAAATACATACTACCCGCGCGGCGTTTGGTTTTATCGCCGAAACGGACCTGCAGTAATTCATACACGGTTGAAACTTTGTTCTCGTAGAAGCGAGGAATCAGTACCCAAGCAACAAACAGCGCACCGATGATCCCACCGATATTCGTCGCGAGGTAAGTCAAGTTGCCACGGTAGCTTGATTCTGGCCCACCTAGAAAAGTTGCAGCAGATTGTGAGGTAGCCAAAACAGAAACCGCAACGACCCACATCGGCATACTATTCCCGCCTAAGAAGTAGTCCTTGGTCGTAGTGACTTTGGTCCGGCTGAAGTACCAGCCAGTGTAGATGATGACAGCGAAATAGACCGCAAACACTGCCCAATCAAGCGAGGTAAAGAGGGTATTCATAGCAACTCCTTAGCATGAATATATTATTGTCGTTTTGTATAGAGTGGCGGGATGAATAGCGGTTCGCAAAATCTATTCCCTGGTGGAATAATGACCAATTGAATTGTGTGAGCGGAGTATCAGAGTTCTGCCATTTTTATTCCAAATGGGATAGTGGGTAGGAATACCTATTCCAGTGTTGAAGTAAAATTCGCTACACTCAATCTATTCCTGTTTCAGGCTGAAAGCGACGCGAAGGAGACTGGCTATGAAAGGACTGGCAAAGGTGAAAGCGTTGTTGCCTAAGCTTTCACCCTCTGATGCAAAAATAGGCCAATATCTGCTGGACCACCCGCAGTTGGTTAAGAAGAGTTCGTCCCCCGAGTTGGCGAAAGCGATCGGTGTCAGCCAGTCGACGATTGTGAAGTTTAGCCAAAAACTGGGTTATCGCGGCTTTTCAGAAATGAAGCTCAAGCTGTATGAGAATGAGCTTGCCTATCAGCCTGTTTCGCGCAAAATGATCCATGGTTCCATTACCCGCAACGACCACCCTGATTTGGTGATGGAGAAACTGCTGGCCAGTAAACATCAGTCGCTAGAGCGAACCGTTATTCTCAACGATGGTGAGCAGGTGCAAAATGCCGCTCAGTTTTTGCATTTGGCAGAAAAAATTCAGGTTGCAGGTGTTGGAGCTTCTTCACTGGTGGCAAAAGACCTAGCGTTCAAATTGATGAAGATTGGGCATGCGGTGCACGCTGAGCACGATACCCATGTGCAGATTGCCAATGCTTCGGCGTTGAACGACAAAGATGTGCTGGTGGCCTTGTCTTATTCTGGGCGCAGCCAAGAGGTGATCAAGATCGCCCAATTGGCATGCAGTAAAGGGGCTAAGGTGATCACGGTCAGCCAGTTTGCGCCGACACCGCTCGACAAGTACGCGGATATTAAGTTGGTCAGCGCGGCTGATGAAGAACAGATCCGTAGCTCGTCCATTACCGCGCGAGACAGCCAATTAATGATTACCGACTTGCTCTTTATTGCCTTAACTCAATTGGAAGAGCAGGCCGACCAACTAATAGAACAAAGTAAGTCCGCGGTTGCGGCGCTAAAACAATAGCTTAGAAATAATAAAGGAAACCTTATGGGACCGTTGTGGCTAGACGTGGAAGGCTGTGAGCTGACCGCAGAAGATAAAGAAATTCTAGAGCATCCTACCGTTGGTGGGGTGATTCTGTTTGCAAGAAATTACCACGATAACAAGCAACTTATCGCGCTGAACAAGGCAATTCGCCAAGCTGCGAAACGTCCAATCTTGATTGGTGTGGATCAGGAAGGAGGGCGCGTGCAGCGTTTTCGTGAAGGTTTCTCACTTATTCCCGCCGCACAGGAATACGCCAAGCACAACAACGGCGAGCAACTGGCCGAGTTAGGCGGTTGGTTGATGGCGGCAGAACTGATCGCTCATGATATCGACCTGAGTTTTGCGCCAGTGCTGGATAAAGGACATGAGTGTAAAGCGATCGGCAATCGTGCTTTTGGCGAGGATGTCGATAGCATTATCCGCCACAGCACCGCGTATATGAACGGTATGAAAGCGGTGGGTATGGCAACCACAGGTAAGCACTTTCCTGGTCATGGCGGTGTGATTGCTGACTCTCACTTAGAAACGCCATTTGATCAGCGTGACGATATATTTGAGCTGGATATGCAGGTATTCAAAGCTCAGATCGATAGCGGGATTCTAGACGCGATGATGCCTGCTCATGTGGTGTATCCGCATTATGATGAGCAGCCAGCAAGTGGTTCAGAATATTGGCTCAAACAAGTGCTTCGCCAACAGCTTGGCTTTAAAGGCATTATCTTCTCTGATGACTTAACCATGGAAGGGGCAGCGATCATGGGCGGGCCAGCCGAGCGTGCTCACCAATCTTTGGTCGCGGGTTGTGACATGCTGTTGGTGTGCAATCAGCGAGATGCTCAGATTGAAGTACTCGATAACTTGCCAATCCTTGAGATGCCAGCGGCGCAAGGACTGCTTAAAAAGCAAAGCTTTAGTTTGTCTGAGCTCCAAAGCAGTGAAAAGTGGAAGCAAGCGTCAGAAGCGATGAAGCGCATGCTGGGCTAAGAGAGCCTAAATTGAACGAAAGAGCCACGATTGTGGCTCTTTTTTTATCGATTTGTATTGGCGACTCGCTTAGTGGAAACCTAGCAGCTCTTTGAGCGTTTTTAAGTAACGGCGACTGACTGGAATCGGGTGGTTGCTGACGGTAATGATTTCGGCCAGACCGTTTTCCAACAACTTGATCTCTTTGATCGCTTTGATATTGACCAGAAACTGGCGATGACAGCGAACCAGCGGGGTTTTTTCTTCCAACACTTTTAACGTCAGTTGAGAGGTCGCTTTCTGCTCACGCGTTTGAACATGCACGCCGCTGATATCGGTGTAAGCAAACTCAACGTCTTGGGTAGGGATGATCATAATTCGATTATGGCCAATGCACGGAACTTGGTCGAGAGTTTGCGGCGCGAGAACCGCAGGACTTGCCTGCTCCTGATACTCAGATTTCAGTAAGCGCTTGACGGTCTTCTCTAATCGACAGGTATCGACTGGCTTTAACAGGTAGTCAAACGCATTGTCTTCAAACGCCTGAATGGCAAACTCATCGTAAGCGGTCACAAATACCACTTTTGGCATGGTGTCAGGGTCTAACATGCCCAGCAGTTCAATACCGGTGATCTGCGGCATTTGAATATCGAGAAACACCACGTCAGGCTTGAGTTGGTTGATTTTTTTCAACCCCTCGATCGCGTTGCTGGCGTGACCAATGACTTCAATTTGTCCTGTTTCTTCTAGTAGTTCCGTTAGCTCTTCTCGGGCGAAAAGTTCGTCGTCTATGACTAAAGCAGAAAGCATGTAGATACCCTAATACGTGTTCTCATCCGGAATGAAGAAGCTCATTCGGGTGAATTTGTTTGGCTCGACGTCAATTTTAAGCGCCGAGAGTCGTCCGAATTTATTGGTGAGTCGCTTATCGACGATTTGCATGCCAAGTCCAGCATGGTCGTCCTGCGGTGCGACATAACTGCCTGCGTCATCTTCAACCACCAGCTGATAACCGCCGACCACATTCTGACTGTAGATGTGGACATGACCACCTTCCAGTAAGTTCGAGATTCCGTGCTTAATGGCGTTCTCGACCAAAGGCTGCAAGGTAAAGGTCGGCAGTTTGCGATTGAGTAAGGCGTCGTCGATATCGATATTGACCTCAAGTCTATCGGTAAAGCGCGCTTTCTCTATCGTCAAATACGCGTTTACATGCGCCAGCTCTTCTTTCAGTGTAACGGTGTCGATATCTTGTTTGAGGTTACTGCGGAAAAAGTGCGATAGATGTTGGATTAACTCACGCGCTTTGGCTGGGTCACGACGAATCACAGCACTGATGGTGTTTAACGCGTTGAACAGGAAGTGTGGGTTAACCTGCGCCTGCAGCAGCTTAATCTCGGCTTGAGAAAGCAGCGTACGCTTTTGTTGGTAATCGCCGAACAAGATTTGACTCGACAGCAATTGCGCGATCCCTTCGGCCATCGACATGTTGATCGTTGAGAACAGTTTGCGCTTTGGTTCGTAGAGTTTGATGGTACCGATCACCTTATCGCCGGCGCGCAAAGGAATGATCAGCGCGCTACCCAGTTTGCAGTCCGGAGAAATCGAGCATTGATACGCTTTCTCTTTGCCGTCGAGGTAAATGATGTCGTTTTGGCTGATCGCGTCTAACGTACTTTGTGAAGATATTGGGGTTTCAGGTCGGTGGTGGTCGTCGCCAATACCAACAAACGCGAGGATTTTTTCATCGTCAGTGATCGAAACCGCGCCAACGTTAGTTTCTTCGTAAACGATACGCGCAATCTTCTCGGCATTTTCGGTGTTAAACCCTGAGATCAGTATCCCCACAGAGCGCTCTGCGATATTGAGTGCTCGGCGTGAGAATGTCGCAGAGTATTCTTCAAAAATGGTTTTGCGGTCTTGCAGAATGCTCATAAACAGCGCAGCACCGACCGAGTTGGTGATGATCATTGGCGCTGAGATTGCCGACACTAGCGTGTAAGCTTGGTCGAACGGTTTAGCGACCACAAGGATGATCGCCATCTGAATCACTTCGGCAACCAAGGTGATACTGAATACTACGCTAGGATTAAACAGTTGCTCGCGTTTGCCTTTTCGCAGTAAGTAGCTGTGCAGTAAACCACCGATAAGGCCTTCTGCAGTGGTCGAGATCGCGCAAGCTAAGTCAGTAAAACCACCCAAGGTATATCTGTGTATCCCGCCAGTTAGGCCGACGAAGAATCCCACCACCGGTCCACCAAACAAGCCGCCCATGACCGCGCCCATTGCTCGAGTGTTGGCAATCGCGTCGTTAATCTGCAGACCAAAATAGGTCCCCATAATACAAAATAGAGAGAACAACACATAAACGCTGAGTTTATGGCTACGCCGATTGGAAATGTTCAGCAAAGGGAGAAAGATCGGCGTCTTGCTCAGCATATAGGCTAAGACAAGATAGACACACATCTGTTGTAGTAAGGAGAGGACGAGATCCATAACGATTTCAGTCAGTGGTTTTGGCTTATTTTAGATAACTTCGAGTAGAGAAAGTATGTTTATCTTACTATTTTCGGATAAAGCTGAGTTTATTTAGTGTTGTAAATTTAATTTTACACTAAGTGTTTTTTAAAGTTTACGGTTGAAATTTAAATTTAGGCTGTTAAGGTGTGGTTATTCACCGATAAAGATAGATGGGTTATCTAGGTGTAAAATAAAATATACAGGTTAAGAGTCATGCAAAGAAGTGAATTAAGCAATATCAATATCAGTGATGAACAGGTTTTAGTTACTCCCGATGAGCTAAAAGCCAAAATCCCGTTGAGTGACCAAGCGCGTCGTTTTATCCAAGAATCCCGACAGACGATCGCCAATATTATTCATAAGAAAGATCACCGCCTACTTGTGGTTTGTGGTCCATGTTCTATTCACGATGTGGACGCGGCGAAGGAATACGCGCGTCGCCTTAAAGAGCTGTCGGCTCAACTTAATGACCAACTGTATATTGTTATGCGTGTTTACTTTGAAAAGCCTCGAACTACCGTTGGCTGGAAAGGCCTGATTAACGATCCGCATCTAGATGGTACGTTTGATATCGAGCATGGCCTGCATGTTGGGCGTAAGCTGCTGGTTGAACTGGCAGAAATGGAAATCCCACTTGCGACAGAAGCGCTGGATCCGATCAGTCCGCAGTACTTGGCCGATACATTCAGTTGGGCAGCGATTGGCGCACGTACGACGGAATCTCAGACTCACCGTGAAATGGCGAGTGGTCTATCTATGCCTATCGGCTTCAAAAACGGCACCGATGGTAGCTTGGCTACGGCGATAAACGCGATGCAAGCGGCGTCATCTAGTCACCGTTTCATGGGTATCAACCGCGAAGGTCAGGTAGCGCTACTCACCACACAAGGTAACCCAAACGGTCACGTGATTCTGCGTGGTGGTAAACAGACAAACTACGATTCAGTTTCTGTTGCTGAGTGTGAAGAAGAAATGGCGAAAGCGGGCTTAGATGCATCGTTAATGGTTGACTGCAGCCACGCGAACTCGCGTAAAGATTACCGTCGTCAGCCGCTGGTGGCCGAAGATGTTATCCATCAAATTCGTGAAGGTAACAAGTCAGTGATTGGCCTGATGATTGAGAGCCACATCAATGAAGGCAATCAATCGTCTGATATTCCTTTAAAAGAAATGCAATATGGCGTATCTATCACCGATGCTTGTATTAATTGGGATACAACTGAGGCACTATTGCGTCATGCACACGAAGAGCTAGTGCCATTCTTGGAAGACCGCCTGAAAGGGTAAGAAGTAGAATTTAGCAGGGAATATCGATGGCTGTTGAACTGAACGAGCTGCGCGACCAAATAGACGCAGTAGATAAGCAGATCTTAGACCTACTGGCGCAGCGTTTAGCGCTTGTAGAGAAAGTGGGTGAGGTTAAAAGCGAGCATGGCTTGCCGATTTATGCCCCAGATAGAGAAGCAGCCATGTTGGCCTCTCGCCGAGAAGAAGCTGAGAAAAAGGGCGTTCCTCCGCAACTGATTGAAGACATTTTGCGTCGTACGATGCGTGAGTCTTACGCGAGTGAAAAAGACTCGGGCTTTAAGTGCCTTAACCCTGAACTTCGATCGGTGGTTATCGTCGGGGGTAACGGCCAACTGGGTGGATTGTTTGGCCGCATGTTTAAACTGTCTGGTTACCAAGTAAAAGTGTTGGGTAGCCAAGATTGGGACCATGCTGATGAGATCTTGGCGGATGCGGGATTAGTCGTCGTGACTGTGCCGATTCATCTCACTCAGGGTGTGATTGAAAAGCTCGCTAACTTGCCACAAGACTGCATTTTGTGTGATTTGACGTCGATTAAATCTAAGCCGCTACAAGCGATGATGGCGGTGCATCAAGGGCCAGTAGTGGGGTTACACCCGATGTTTGGTCCAGATGTACCAAGCTTAGCGAAACAGGTGATTGTTTACTGTGATGGTCGTGGTCAAGAGCAGTACGAATGGCTGCTCAAGCAGTTCTCGATCTGGGGAGCGAGCTTATGCCATATCGATGCGGCAGAGCACGACCATGGCATGACTTTGATTCAAGCCTTACGTCACTTTACCTCGTTTGCTTACGGTCTACATTTAAGCCGAGAAAACCCAAGTATCGATAAGTTGCTGCAGCTTAGCTCGCCAATTTATCGACTAGAGCTGGCGATGGTTGGACGTTTGTTTGGACAAGACCCGAACCTTTACGGTGACATTATTCTCTCTTCCGAAGAGAACATCGAGATGATCAAGCGTTTCCACCAATGCTTTGGTGAAGCGTTAACGATTCTGGATGGTAAAGATAAGCAGGCATTCGTTGAGAACTTCAACAAAGTGAGTGATTGGTTTGGTGATTACTCTCAGCAGTTTATGCATGAGAGCCAGAATTTGCTGAAGCAGGCCAACGATTCGATTCACCGAGCATAACCTATCGCTCATCGAAAAATAAAAAGAGCTGCCAATGGCAGCTCTTTTTTGGATTATTGCACGCTGGTAATTTCAGCTTTCGCGGGCGTTTCTTCGTTTTTAACCGTATTCACGTTGTTTTCAACGTATGGGTTATTGGTCAAGTTGATCTGTAGTCGCACTGTATTATCAATCAAGTCCACCAATGGTGCCCATTTCACCGTCTTCTCTTTTTCAAACAGATAGTTGAAGTTCTCTGGCGTCCACTCCATGGTGTAGCGCGGGTTCAACGGACGGCCTAAAAAGCGTACTTCGTAATGAAGGTGAGGGCCGGTAGAGTTACCTGAGTTGCCACAGGTCGCGATCAAATCCCCTTTACTGACAAATTGCCCGCTGCGTACCTTGAATTTGGACAGGTGCGCGTATGAGCTCATAAAGCCAAAAGAGTGTCTTAGCGTCAGGAAGTTACCGAAGCCTTTGGAGCTTGGGCGAACCGTCTCTACGACAGCGTCAGCCGGCGCGTAAATCGGGTCACCACGGTCACAAGTTAAATCGATACCGGTATGGGTATGACGTTTGCCAGTGATTGGGTTAGTGCGTCTGCCATAAGAGGATGAGATGCGCTGATAATCGATCGGCGTATCGTTAGGGATCATGCGAAATAGCGTTGCACGTACCGCAGAATCCACCGCGGCGGCATCGAGACGGTTTTCGAGACTGCTCTCTTCATTCGCGAATGGGTCAGCGAGGCCAAGCGCGGATTCAACGTCGTAAACTCGTCGGCCTAAGATGTTGATCATGTTGTTTTTATCTTCTAGCTCTTGCGAGAGTGAATGAGTTTCACCCACTTGCGCGGTATAGAGCTGTTCAAGATCGTCTTTCTCTTTTTCAACTTGGCTGAGTTTATCAATCAGCGCGTCGTATTTCGCTTGCGCGATTTGGTCTTTTTCAATATTGCCATGGACATAGACTGCCCCTGAAATAATTGACGCGAGTAAAGCGGTAAGAGAAACGGCGAAAACGGGGCGCGAAAGATAAAAGCGTGTTTCACCGTTGGAGCCGGGAATGGAGATAGTAATTTTTCTAGACATAAGTTGTTCGTTAAGTATGTTCACCCAGTTCGGATAAGTGCTCTATATCCCTGTAGAGCAACTCGTCGTCACCGACATTGAGTTCAACTAAACGCTTCAGGTATCCAATACTTTCAATATCAATATGATCAATGCTAAGACGAATCATATTATTATTAATTTCGACGATGTTGCCGGTAAGCTGGATAGTGATATCACTACCTAAAAGCGCAAATTCCACATCAATTTGCTTGTCGAGATTAAGCTCGCTGGCTTGATCGCTTTTGATAAGTAAACCGTGCAATGACAGATCTCTAATCGACGCATTGATCGTTTGCTCACCTTGTACAAGGATGGCAGGAGTGCGATAGACAATGCGCGAAAAATGGCGACGTTCTGGCATAGATATCTCTCTTATCTCGAAATTATTGGATTATCAAAATAAGGTTAGTCGCTATGCTGAGTGCTTCGCAATAATTATTTGTACTCGACAGCGAAATTCTCGGTTATGCGAGGCAAATAATAAAGGCCGCTAATTTAAGCGGCCTTTGCACATAATTCAAGCGTATTATTTTGCGATACGCTTGTATTTGATGCGGTGTGGCTCTGCTGCTTCTGGACCAAGGGTCTTCTTCAGCCATTCCATGTATTCCGTGTAGTTACCTTCGTAGAAGTTAACTTGGCCTTCATCGCGGTAGTCGATGATGTGCGTCGCAATACGGTCAAGGAACCAACGGTCGTGCGAGATAACCATGGCACAGCCTGGGAACTCAAGCAGTGCTTCCTCAAGCGCACGCAGTGTTTCTACGTCAAGGTCGTTGGTCGGTTCATCGAGTAGCAATACGTTACCGCCCGCTTTAAGCAGTTTTGCTAGGTGGACACGGTTACGCTCACCACCAGACAGTTCGCCGATGATCTTCTGTTGGTCAGAGCCTTTGAAGTTGAAACGTGAACAGTAAGCACGTGCTGGGATTTCGAAGTTGTTGATCTTAATGATATCAGCGCCTTCAGAGATCTCTTGGAACACGGTGTTCTTATCGTTCATCGAGTCACGGAACTGCTCAACAGACGCCAGTTTCACAGTATCACCCATCTCAATCGTACCTGAGTCTGGTTGTTCAGTGCCGCTAAGCATCTTAAACAGCGTCGATTTACCTGCACCGTTGGCACCGATGATACCGACGATCGCACCTTTAGGGATGCTGAATGATAGGTCATCAATCAGTACGCGACCGTCGAATGACTTGGTTAGGTTATTCACTTCGATAACCTTGTCACCCAAACGCTCACCTGGCGGGATAAACAGTTCGTTAGTTTCGTTACGTTTCTGGTGGTCAGTACTTTGCAGTTCTTCGAAGCGAGCCATACGCGCTTTAGATTTTGCCTGACGACCTTTAGGGTTCTTACGTACCCATTCAAGCTCTTTCTCGATGGTCTTTTGACGAGCGCTTTCTTGCGATGCTTCCTGTTGTAGACGCGCATCTTTCTGCTCTAGCCAAGAGGTGTAGTTGCCTTCCCATGGAATACCTTCACCACGGTCAAGCTCAAGAATCCAACCCGCTGCGTTATCTAGGAAGTAACGGTCGTGGGTGATCGCCACAACAGTACCTGAGTAATCGACTAGGAAACGCTCAAGCCATGCAACAGATTCTGCGTCCAAGTGGTTGGTTGGTTCGTCGAGCAGCAGCATGTCTGGCTTTTCGAGTAGCAGGCGACAAATGGCAACACGGCGGCGCTCACCACCTGATAGGTGTGCAATTCTTTGGTCCCACTCTGGAAGACGAAGAGCGTCAGCAGCGCGCTCTAACGCGTTATCAAGGTTGTGACCATCTTTCGCCTGAATCAGCGCTTCAAGCTCGCCTTGCTCTTTTGCCAGCGCATCGAAATCGGCATCTGGTTCTGCGTATGCAGCATATACCGCATCAAGGCGTTTAAGTGCACCAGCTACGTCAGAGACTGCTTCTTCAACGATTTCACGAACGGTCTTTGATTCATCCAGTACCGGCTCCTGTGGTAGGTAACCCACGTTCAATCCAGGTTGTGGACGTGCTTCACCATCGATGTCAGTATCGATACCCGCCATGATGCGTAGTAGCGTCGATTTACCTGCACCGTTTAGACCTAACACACCAATTTTTGCGCCAGGGAAGAAGCTCAGAGAGATGTCTTTAAGAATTTGTCGCTTTGGTGGCACAATTTTGCTCACGCGCGACATCGTATATACGTATTCAGCCATTGCCGATCGTTCCTAACATTTCAATTCACGGTAAACCGACATTTTATACCAAGATGATAGCGTTTGTTACCCTGAAAACGGTTACGACAAAAATCATTAATTTAGTTGATGATTCAGGCAGTAAATATTTAATGAGGCTCGTCGAATGTCACAGTAATGTGAAATTATTTTTATTTTCGCCATCTCACTTTACAGCACGGCTTACAATGAGCTTAATTAGGGATTCATTTCACTACTCTCAATGGGAAGAGAAACATGGTGTCGACGCTTTCAAAGTCGCTGCATCGCATTCCTTCATCGCTGTTGGTTATGACATCGATGGTTTGCAGCGCAAGTTATGCCACCTCTGCTGTGGCTATGACTCTTCAGCAACAACGTGATATTTACGATCAAGCGCAAGAGCTCTTAGATGCGAGAGATGTTGCGAAGTACCAGACAATTCGCAATCAAATTAAAGATTACCCGCTAACGCCTTACGTGGATTACCGTGCGTTTTTAGTCGATATTGGCGAGCGCTCTCCAGCGGAAGTCGAACAGTTTATCGAGTCGCATAAGGCCTTTCCGTTTTCCAGACGAATCAGTGCGCCATACCTTAGCCAGCTAGCCAGTCAAGAACAATGGGCAAGGCTACTCGAGTTTCAACAGCACGAGCCGGCAGGAGAGACTTACCAGTGCCATTACTACAATGCGCTATATCAGCAAGGCAAGCACGACGCAGCGTTTAAAGGTGCCGAGAAACTCTGGTTGTCCGGTAGCAGTGTTTCAGGTGCCTGCGACCCGCTATTTAACGCTTGGAGCGAAGCGGGCTTAAGAACCGACGCGCAAGTGATGGAGCGTATGCTACTCGCATTTGAGGCGCGTAATGGCGCTTTGATGAATTACCTGCAAAAGCTACTCAAATCAGACCAAGCCAAGCAGCAAGCTACAGATATGAAAGCGTTGTTCACCAAACCAGAGAGTGTGCTTGAATTCGCTCGCCAACATGACGCGAGTGAATTTTATCAGCAGCAAACCATACTCGGTTTGAAAAAGCTGGCGCGTAAAGATGTGAAACAAGCTCAGGCTGTCTTTGACAGTGCAGTTAAAGCGCAGAAGCTAACAAAGGAACAGAGTCAATCCATTGCCGATTATCTGGCGATTCGTCTGATCAACACCGACTCTGCCGAGCTAGCACAATGGCGAGATGGCGCGATTGCTGGTTCTGCTAACTCATCGCTACTGGAGCGCAGAACGCGTTTGGCAATCCAAGAAATGGACTGGCAAGGTGTTATGGACTGGATTGCGCGTATGCCTCCTGAGCTGCAGAACTCATTGCGCTGGCAGTACTGGCTAGGCAGAAGTGAAGTGGCAACTGGCGAGAAACAGAAAGGCCATCAACGACTTGAAAAACTGGTCGGTCAACGTAACTTCTACAGCGTTGCCGCGGCGAAAGAGATCAAGCGCTCTATCGATTACCCTGTGTCGACGGTGACGTTAAACAAGGCGCTCATCAAGCCGTTTAACTCGTCTTTGGTGCGAATTGAAGAGCTGATCGAGCGCGATAAAATTGCTGCGGCAAAAAGTGAATGGTACTGGTTGCTGGCACGAGCGAATGAAGAGCAGAAAGAGATGTTGGCCGCGTATGCTTCCTACAAGCGTTGGCACCATTTAACGGTTACTGCCAGTATCAAGGCGAAAATGTGGGATAACCTGAAGCTGCGTTTCCCAATTGCTCACCGCTGGTGGTTTAATTTCTATGGCGAAAAGCACAGCATTGACCCGATTACTTTGATGTCGTTAGCTCGTCAGGAAAGCGCGATGGACATCGAAGCGAAGTCTCCGGTTGGCGCTCGTGGTATCATGCAAATCATGCCTTCAACGGCGAAATATACCGCGCGTAAATACGAACTAAGCTACGATAGCAGTAATGACTTGTACGAAGTCGGCAAAAATATCGAGATTGGCAGCCACTACCTAAAAGGTTTGTTGGAGCAATACGATAACAATCGAATTTTTGCGTTTGCTGCGTATAATGCGGGTCCACATCGAGTCAAAACCTGGCGCGAACGTACACAAGGCAAGTTGGATGCCTATGCTTTCATTGAGGCGATACCGTTCAATGAAACCCGTGGTTACGTGCAAAACATTTTGATGTTCGAAACCTACTATCGTGATCTCTTGAATGTCGATGGCGCGTTTTTGAACCAGAATGAGGTCGATACCAGGTATTAAATTCCTAGGCGGAGAAAAGATGGCAACACAACCTGAGTACACTGAGTGGCAGGAAATATTAGATTTAGTCAAAGAAAGCACGGCAACCAATCAGCATGAAATGTTGTTAACTATGTTGCTTAGCCCTGATGAGCGAGAGTCTCTGATTTCAAGGGTTAACATCTTTCGTGAGCTGCTGAAAGGTGAGCTTTCGCAAAGACAGATTAGTCAGCTACTCGGCGTCGGGATTGCAACCATCACACGCGGCTCGAATGAATTAAAATCAAAGTCTGAGCAAGAAAAGAGTGTGATCACTCAACTGCTGGAACGTAAGTAAATAGAAAGGTGCCAAATCGGCACCTTTTTTTATAAGTTGGCAGGAAAGTGCTCTGGGTTGGTAAAAGGAATTAACGCCAAAATCAATGCCTGATGATAGACACTGCTGCGAGTGAGCAAGTCTTGAGTGAGCAGGCTAATTGCTCCACCTTTTTGTTTGATGTTTTCAGTGCCAAACACCTCATCCATCACATCGCCTAGTTCATTGGCGTGATCGAGCTTTTCAATCACCAACGGCGGCAGCATCAAACTTGCTGAACGCGATTCTCCTCGGTGGGTATCTGACTCAATAATCATCCAGGCAAAGGTAACGTTGTCTTCGATCCCTGCTTCTAAACCGACGTAATAGTCAGCGTCTGGTTGCGAGATTTTGGCATTTCTAACACGATTAAGCGCACCGTCTCGGGTTTCTTCATTACTCATTGGTTGATCGTCGACTTCACTTTCGACGCTCATACCAATAAATTCAAAAGCTTGGTGTGGAAATGCAGATTGAAACGCGCTCTTAACCGCGTTGATTTTGGCTGGGTTAAGCGAAGCGACGACGACTTTCTTCACTGACATCAATCATTCCTTTCATCTTTGGGCTATTGGCTTGCAGTTGCTCGAGTGACAACGGGGCGGATAAATAGTAGCCCTGCATGTAATCACATTGGTTTTCGGCCAACCATGTGTGCATCTCATGAGACTCGATCCCTTCTGCGGTTACTAGCATAGATTGTGAATGACAAAGGTCAACCAGAGGTTTGACGACGGCCTGATTATTGGTCTTGATTAAGGTGCCTAAAAACTCGCGGTCGAACTTGATTTTTTGTACCGGGTATTCGACCAGTTGGGTGATAGAGGTGTAACCAGAGCCGAAGTCATCAATCGTCAGCTTAAAACCTGCTTGGGATAATTTATGCAGCAGCAAGAAACTTTGCGAGTCAGACGCGAAGGTTTCGGTGATCTCAAAATCAATCAAATACGGCTGGACTTTGTATTGTCGCGACAACGCCATAATGTCTTGGGCGAGCTGCAAAGAATCCAGCTCTGCTGAGGAGAGGTTAATTGAAATCTGCACTGGTTGATTAAAGCACGCTTGGATAGCTTCAAAATCGAGGAAAGCTTGTTTAACCACCCAACGGTCAATAGAGCCAAATAAGCCAATCTGCTCCGAAATAGGGATGAACTCACTTGGAGGAATATTACCTAGTTTTTTCGACTCCCAACGTAACAGGGCTTCCAACCCTTTGACTTCCTTACCGCTACGGTCGAAGTAAGGTTGATACATCAGGGTAAATTCTTTATCAAGGTCACCGTTACGCAGCGCTCGCTCGATTTGCGTCCGGCGTTTAACCACTTGGTCTAGCTCTTTAGAGTAATGCGCGACTTGGTTCTTACCTGCGCGCTTGGCTTGATACATCGCGGTATCGGCGTTGGATAGTAGAGTGGTGAGGTCATGGCCATCTTTTGGGTAAGACGCAATGCCGATACTGGCGGTAATGGGTAAGTTGCCAAGCGGCGAGTTAGCGCTATTTTGGATTGGGTCGAGCACTTCATTCGCCATCTGCTCGGCGTAATTAGAACGATGAGAAGAAGAAACAAAAATAGCAAACTCGTCACCCGATAAACGCGCCGCAAGACACTTAATGCCGAAGTTACGTTCGAACTCGTGACAGCTTTGTTTGATGTGCTCGGCAAAGCTAACTAGCAGCTTGTCACCGACATTATGGCCGTATTTGTCGTTAACGTACTTAAAGTTGTCTAGGTCGATATAGAGAATCCAAGCACGGGTGTTAAGCATTTTATTGGCGATGTTCCGGCTGGCAAAGGTTTGGAATTGATAGCGGTTCGCCAGCTGGGTCAGATGGTCATTTTCGGCCATCGCTTTAGTTTTTTGGTAGCTTGAGTTGAGCTCACGGTACATATCGTAGAAGCGCACCGACAGACGGCCGATTTCGTTGTCGTTTGGCAGGCGGTCGATATTCGTGCGGCGCTGTTGCTCGACTTCTCTCAGTTGGTCGTCCAAACGGGTGATTGGTTTGATGACATGCTGGTAAAGCAGTAGCAATAAAATAATGACGGTCGTGAGCGCTGATGCACCGAAAGCTATCAGGAGTTTGTTTTCAATCTTACTCAATTGCTCATCCAACAAGTACTGCGCAGGGTCAAGTACCGCATACAGGTTGGGTTTCAATTCGACAGACTGCGTTAAACCGGGTTTTTTCACCGGTTCAAGAGAAAAGTAGATGCTGCTGTCGTTATCAAATTCGAGAACGTGTTTTATCTCGTCAAACTTTTCCAGCGACAACGAAACGATGACGAAAAAAATTTGGTCTTTGTTGTAACTCAGCGGAGAGGTTAGGGTGTTTTTGTCCAGAATATCGTAGCGGATCAAAATGCTCTGCCCCTGATAATTGTGTGCAAAGCCCGTGTGAGAGAGCTCTCCGGTGTGCTTATACATGTACTTTACGTAAGTCAGGACGTTTTCATCTAAAGTACCAAAAGGGTCACTTTGATTATCAGCAAAGAATTTCACTTCTTCGTTGCTGTCGACAATGGCGACTGCGAGTGCATCTTGTTGGTTGGGTTGTAAGTCATCAATCGTAGTTTGCAGGCTCTCGATCAGCTTCATTTCTCGGTAGGGATTTTCTGGCTGACCAAAGTAATGGCGGATGATGTCGCTTTTAATGAGCGTTAATGAGTAACTATTGATTAAGGAAACTGACTGACGAAAGTGCCCCGCAAGCTTTTCCATTGTCAGTTGTAAGTAACTGTTTTCGCGCTTGATCAGAGTTTCTTTTTGGTTCGAGTATATGCTGTAGCTAGAAACAGCAGCACTAAGGAGAATGACTGGCGTGACTAGTAACAGAACTCTAGTACTGAGCTTCATGACGTTTAAGAATACGATTAATTATTTTTGTTCTTAGGCTAATATTTTGTGCCGAAAGTTCGCTGTCGATATGAGCGTTGGCGACTCTTTCTTCACCCGGGAACAATGATGCATCATTTAGGTACCAATCTGGCATTAGTTTTAGTGCACTTAAATTGGGCGTTGCAGCTTTGATATGGATTGCATTCTTTGCAGCGTTTTCGGGATCTGAAAGATGATTCAAAAACGAGAGCGCGGCGCGTTTGTTTTCTGAATGACTGCTGACGGCCAGACAATCGACCCAGATGTAAAGCTCACCATCTGGGACCGAAAAATCCCAATTGTTGCCAGTAAAAAAGCGATTCAACGAATGTTGGTCGCCGCTGTATGCCAGTGCCATTTGTAACTTGTCGTAATTTTTCTGGCTGCGGATGTAGCTTAGGATGTAATCGAAAGTCAGGACTTTTTCGCTAAAGCGTTGGAGAGCCTCATAACTAGACTGGATCTGGGAGACATCTTCAGTGGTTGGGGCAATGCCTAAGCTATAAAACAGCGGCAAGAAGGTTTCCACGCTGTCGTTGATCATGCCGATTCGGCCTTCTAGCTCAGCGGGTGGGTGGACAAACTCATCCCATGTTTTAGGTGGGTTGGCAATCAGGTCTTTACGATATGCGATTCCTACTGAGCCCCAAAAGTAGGGTACGGCGTGAGTGCCGCACGCTTGGTTCCATTTGGCCGCGTTGTGTTTTCTATTCGGCAGTTTAGATAGATCTTCGAAGATGCCTTGTCGGCCATAGATTTGTGCTGAAACGTTATCCAGTACCACGATATCAAAAGGTAACTGGACGCTTTTCATCATCAACAAACTGCGTTCGTCATCATTGTCGAAATGAGAGCGTTGAATTTGGTAGTTATTGTTGCGTTCCCACAGTTCGACGACTTGAGGAGAAAGTGTGTCTTCCCACAAATAAACGTTGAGCGGTGTTCTTCCGGCAACGCTAAAGAATGAAACAAAGAGAAGAATAAGTGGGAATGAGGTTTTCATACTGACTGTTTGGCACCTTTTATACCAACCTGAGTAAGTAACTGTTCATTTTAGCTTGTTAAAACACTCGTTAACGTCGTCGACTTTTTCGTTTCAAAGTAAGCTGATTGAAGAATCACTACTTATCGAAAAAATTCGCCTTGTTCTCATGCGTTTTTATCGTGCTGTCTCTGGCCGTTTACTTACTGTGATTGGTAAAACAATTACGTCGATCAATGCTTATCAGCGTCAGTTATTAGGCTGACACACAACTAATATGCAACTTAAGCCATGAATAGTAAGAGCATCGATTAGAGGTGTCAGCTAAAGAATAGAATTATTTGAACTCGGTAGAGTTATTTTACTGCAACTTGATTTGGGTCGGTTTCACATTTTCACTCGGGTAGCAGCCAAGAACTTTCAGATGTTTTGTGATCTTGGTTAGTCCATTTAGGGCTTGTTGCATCTCTTCGGAGTCCAGGTGAGACTCCAGATCAACATAAAACATTTCTTCCCATGGATTGCCCATAATTGGACGAGACTCAAGTTTCGTCATGTTGATTCCGTAGCGTTGAAGCACCAGCAGTGTCTCAACCAGTGAGCCTGCGTCTTGTGCTGTTGACATGATTAATGTGGTTTTCGCTGGTATTTGTGCCGACACTTCGACCGGTTTACGGGCAACCACGATAAAGCGAGTGTGGTTTTCGGTTTGGTTGGCAATGTTGTTTTGGATCGCTTGCAAACCGTATAGCTTGCCACTCGAAGAGTTTCCAATCGCCGCGACATCGCTACGGTTTAATTCTTGGACTTTACGCATCGCATCTGCAGTGCTGGCGCATGACTCAAGCTTCACGCCTTTTAATTTGCTTAAAAACTCACTGCATTGCTGATAAGGCTGAGGGTGAGAGTAGAGGGTTTTAATCTCTTCCAAGCGGATGTCTGAGGTAGCCACCAAGCAATGTTCGATCGGTAGTGTCAGTTCACCGACGATGTATAACGTGGTGTGCTGTAGCAAATCGTACACTTCGTTGATTGAGCCCGAGCTGGTGTTCTCAATCGGCAGTACACCGTAGTCGGCGTGACCCGATTCAACCGTATTCGCGACTTCCTTAAATTGTTCGCAGTTGAGCTCGATAAGCTCGGTGTTCTTACGGCTAAAGAATTCACGGCTCGCGAGGTGAGAGTAAGAGCCTTTCGAGCCCAAGAAAGCGACGCGCGCCAAAGGCTTACGGCTGAGTTCTGGGTTAGCAAGGTTTTGTAGGTACGACTGCTGGAGTAGAACTGAATCTTCAATGATGGTGTGGAACAGCTTGGTGATGTACTGCGCGTCTAGCTCGTATTTATCACGACCAGCGTTGATCAGCTTGACCAGCAACTGCTGTTCGCGAGAGGCGTCACGCACAGGCTTAGAGGTTTCCACTTTACTTTTGGCGACTTCAATACTCATCTTTCTGCGCTCAGAGAGCAGCTTTAATAGCTGGTCATCAAGCTCATTAAGTCTCAAGCGTATCTCTTCAAGAGAGTATTTTTGTTCAGTCATCCTGTATTCCTTAAAATAAAAAAGCCTCCCGTTTGGGAGGCCTTCTGTTCGTTCTTGACTTATCTTTCGAAAACGAGAGAGCCTCCAGTGTTAGTGGAGAAAAAAGAAGTCAAAAAAGAACAGAATAGTTGGTGTCATAATGCGTTACTTTTCAATTAAGCTGCAAACACAATAAGCAACCGCTCATGGAGCGTCAAGCAAAAAAATAGCGCCTTTCGGCGCTACTTCTTGATTCCTCTGCGAATTGAGCATTCTTACAAGGATTACTCTGTTTCAGCCTCTTCCAGCTCCGGCTTATCTGCTCGGCGAGCTTCTGGTTTATGGCGTAGTTTGTTTAGCTGACGTTCTAGTTTCTGTTCTACCTCATTAACGGCAGCGTATAAATCTTCATGTACTGCTGAAGCAACAAGTTTGCCTTTTGGTACGGTGATGACAGCTTCAAATTTCTTCTGCTTATTTGGCTCCTCGCTGAAGCTTGCCTGACAACCGATGATGTCTACTTGCCACTTTTCTAGTTTTTTAAACTTGCTCTCAATGTGAGCACGGATTGCAGAGGTGATGTCGATGTTTTTACCAGTGATGTTTACTTTCATATATGTTTCCTCTGTGTAATCCCTCATGGGTTAACTCCAGATTACCCATCCCATCACAAAATAATGTGACATAGATCATTATTTTATGGGGTGCTTTACCGACTAAATTTAAACGTGATCCAACTCAAAGAGTAGTTGTGTTTATGCATAAAAAAGCTTGTTTTGAAGAAAAAACTCATTAGATTGAGAAGAGTAAGTTACTAAAAATCTTCTACTTTTTAGGGGCGGGGTTCGGCTCAATAAAAGTCATTGCGTGAAGATTGAACAACTCAAAATGTGAATTATCTTCCAGAACTTCTCCCGTTTCATTTCCCCTCTTTATTCCAGTGTCTTCTTAAGCAATTTATGCCGATGAATGTTGTGCGATATGTTTAGCCGCATTGATACAGTGCAGTGCTTGGATTCATCGAATTCACCACGTGCTTGTTTCGCTAAAGCACAAAAAAAGCCGCCTTTAAGTAGGCGGCTTCAGACTATCAATTTTGCAAGCTTAACGCGGATTGAGTTCCATCAGCTTCTCTGTGCGTTCAATAGCGTCTGTCAACCCAAGCTCTTTGTAAGCTTCCAGTTGGATGTCTAACGATTTACGCGCCGCTTCTGTATCCGGATAAGTCTTTTGTAATTCTTGAGCACGGTTAATTGCCGCGATCCAAGCTTCACGTCGTAAGTAGAAATCTGCTGTGGCTAAATCGTATTCCGCAAGACGGTTTTTAAGCGCGTACATGCGTTTCTGCGCATCTTCTGCATATGGACTGGTTGGGTAACGCTCCAGTAAGCGTTTGAAGTCTGCAAACGCTTTTTTAACGGGTTCAGGGTCGCGGTCAGCACGGTCAATGTTAAATAGGTCGTGCATAAAGTTGCGATCTTGTGCCATGTGAGTCAGACCACGCATGTATAACACCCAGTCTAACTTTTCGTGAGTAGGGTTTAAGCGTGTGAAGCGCTCAATAGTCGCCAGCCCCAGCGCTAAATCGTCATTTTTGTAGTAAGCGTAGATAAGGTCGAGTTGAACTTGATCTGAATAAGCACCAAATGGATAACGAGAGTCCAAAGCTTCTAGCTGACTGATTGCCGACAGCCAATTGCCACTTTGCAGTGCAACTTGAGCTTCAGAGTAAAGCTCTGATGGAGGAACATCTGGGACGACCTCGTCGCTGCTTGAGCAGCCAACCAGTACTGATAACGCCAATAAGCCAGATAAGGTATGCTTTTTCATGTCAGGATTCGGTTCCTTCAGATAAATATTTCGTTGCTTCCGTTACTTTCTGGACGGTAACAGATACAATGTCCAAATATTATATTTTTCCACAGTAGTGACGATTAGTCTCTCAGTTTTTAAAAAAGTTCGACATGGCTCAGCAGATTGAATTAACCAACACAATTAAAGATAGCCAATTAGGTCAGCGTCTTGACCAAGCTATCGCCGAATTATTCGCCGACTTCTCTCGCTCTCGTTTAAAAGAGTGGCTTTTGGAAGGTAAAGTCCAAGTCGATGGTGAAGTTGTCAAGAAACCCCGTACTAAGGTGATGGGCGGTGAGGTCATTACACTGCAAGCGGAACTTGAAGATGAAGAGCGCTGGGAAGCGCAAGATATTCCTTTGGATATCGTCTACGAAGATGACGACATTATTGTGATCAACAAGCCACGTGACTTCGTGGTTCATCCAGGTGCTGGCACACCGGATGGCACAGTATTGAATGCATTGTTGCATCATTACCCAGCGATTGCAGAAGTGCCGCGCGCAGGTATTGTCCATCGTCTAGATAAAGATACCACGGGTCTTATGGTGGTAGCGAAAACGGTACCAGCGCAAACGCGTTTGGTTCGTGCGCTACAAAAACGCAATATCACTCGTGAGTACGAAGCAATTGCGATTGGTCGTATGACTGCAGGTGGTAAGGTTGAACAACCCATTGGTCGCCATTCTACCAAACGTACTCTGATGGCAGTCAGCCCAATGGGCAAGCCAGCGGTGACGCATTACCGAGTAGCGGAGCATTTCCGCGAACATACTCGTATTCGTCTACGTTTGGAAACTGGTCGTACACACCAAATTCGTGTACACATGGCTTACTTGCAACATCCGCTGTTGGGCGATACTGCCTATGGTGGTCGCGCGCGTATTCCATCTGGTGCGACTCAGGAATTGGCGGAGAAGATCCGTAGTTTCGACCGTCAGGCACTCCATGCGGTGATGCTAAGGTTTGAACATCCAGTTACTGGCGAACAATTAGAGTTTCATGCTGATGTACCTGATGACATGGTTGAAATGGCAGAAGCGCTTCGTCAAGATACGCAAGAACATGGCTTGGAAGAAGATTACTAAGCATGGAAATGATCGTCCCTAACTGGCCAGCACCGAGCAATATTAAAGCTTTTGCGTCGACTCGCATTGGCGGGTTTTCTCATGCGCCTTACCAAGGTTTAAACCTTGGTAGCCATGTTGGGGATGATGCCGCAGTCGTTGCGAGTAACCGCCAATGGTTGTTCGAACATGCCAATATGCCATCACGACCAATTTGGCTTAATCAAACTCATTCTACGCTTGTATTGGAAGTCAGCTCTCCGACCGACGAGGTTCTGGATGCAGATGGTTTGTTTACACAATCTGCGAATGTGGTTTGTAGTGCTATGACCGCTGATTGTTTACCTGTGTTGCTCACCAACACCACAGGGACCCAAGTTGCGGCGGTGCATGCGGGCTGGCGAGGTTTAGCGGGTGGCATCGTTGAACAAGCGCTGCAAAAGTTTGACGGTGAGGTGTTGGCGTGGATTGGTCCTGCGATTGGTCAAAGCGCATTTGAAGTCGGTAAAGATGTACTGGATGCGTTTTGCACGTTTGACTCTCAAGCCGAAAAAGCGTTTACGCCCAAAAACATTGAGGGCAAATGGCATGCTGATATGAATATGCTGGTGACTCAACGTTTGAATAAAGCGGGAGTGATGGCGGTTTACTACAGCGATTTATGTACCTACAACGACGCAGAGCGTTTTTACTCTTACCGCCGAGACGGTAAAACTGGCCGCCAAGCGAGTTTTATCTGGATCGAGCAATAATACCCACCTAAATTTTAGGGGAAGCGATCTATTCCCCTTGAAAATCTTCGCTGACGTAACCATCTTTCTAACTGACTAAAGAATTCTTCTATTTGAGGTTAGGAAGGTAGATATGCGTCTTGACAGATTCACAAGTAAATTTCAAATCGCGATATCTGACGCTCAATCGTTGGCGTTAGGCCGCGACCATCAATACATCGAACCGGTACACCTGATGGTGGCATTAATGGATCAAGACGGTAGTCCGATCCGTCCATTGCTAACCATGCTTAATGTCGATGTGACTCAACTGCGTTCTAAATTGAGCGAAATCCTTGACCGACTACCGAAAGTGAGTGGTATTGGTGGGGATGTGCAGCTTTCTAGCTCAATGGGCACTCTTTTTAACCTGTGTGATAAGGTCGCGCAAAAGCGCCAAGATACCTATATCTCGTCAGAGATCTTTTTGCTGGCGGCGATTGAAGATCGTGGTCCATTAGGCGCATTGCTAAAAGAGCAAGGTCTAACCGAAGCAAAGATCAGCGAAGCGATCGATAAAGTGCGTGGCGGACAGAAAGTTAATGATCCAAATGCGGAAGAGCTTCGCCAAGCACTTGAGAAGTTCACCATTGACCTGACCGAACGCGCTGAGCAAGGTAAATTGGATCCGGTGATCGGCCGTGACGATGAAATCCGCCGCACTATCCAGGTGTTGCAGCGTCGTACCAAAAACAACCCAGTGATCATCGGTGAGCCTGGTGTGGGTAAAACGGCCATTGTTGAAGGGCTTGCTCAACGCATCATTAATAACGAAGTTCCGGAAGGCCTTCGCGGCCGCCGCGTACTGGCGTTGGATATGGGCGCGTTAGTGGCTGGTGCCAAATACCGTGGTGAGTTCGAAGAGCGCTTGAAATCAGTTCTTAACGAACTGGCGAAAGAAGAGGGCAACGTCATCCTCTTTATAGACGAAGTGCACACTATGGTCGGTGCGGGTAAAGGCGAAGGCTCTATGGATGCAGGTAATATGCTCAAGCCTGCGCTTGCTCGTGGTGAGCTACATTGTGTTGGTGCGACGACATTAGATGAGTACCGCCAATATATTGAAAAGGATCCAGCGTTAGAACGTCGTTTCCAAAAAGTGCTGGTGGATGAACCGTCGGTTGAAGATACAGTAGCGATTTTGCGTGGTTTGAAAGAGCGTTACGAATTACACCACCACGTAGAAATTACTGACCCTGCTATCGTTGCAGCGGCAAGCTTGTCGCACCGTTATATTTCTGACCGTCAGTTGCCGGATAAAGCAATTGACTTGATCGACGAGGCAGCGTCTAGCATCAGAATGCAAATAGACTCGAAACCAGAAGCTCTGGATAAGTTGGAGCGTAAAATCATCCAGCTTAAAATTGAGCAGCAAGCGCTAAACAACGAGCATGATGACGCGAGTGAAAAACGCTTAAACATGCTCAACGAAGAGTTGGCGGAGAAAGAGCGAGAGTTTGCTGAGTTAGAAGAAGTTTGGAACGCAGAGAAAGCAGCCCTCTCTGGTACGCAGCATATCAAGTCTGAGCTTGAGCAAGCGCGTATGGATATGGAGTTCGCACGTCGAGCGGGCGATTTAAACAGAATGTCTGAGCTTCAGTACGGTCGTATCCCTGAGTTAGAGAAACAACTCGATCTTGCGACACAGGCTGAAATGCAAGAGATGACCTTGCTACGCAATAAGGTTACAGACAACGAAATCGCCGAAGTACTCTCGAAACAAACGGGGATTCCAGTATCCAAAATGCTGGAAGCAGAAAAAGAGAAACTGCTGCGCATGGAAGACGTGTTACACAAACGTGTGATTGGTCAAGTCGAAGCGGTGGAAGTGGTATCGAATGCGATTCGTCGTAGTCGAGCTGGATTGTCTGATCCAAATCGACCAATTGGTTCGTTCCTATTCTTAGGTCCAACCGGGGTTGGTAAAACCGAACTTTGTAAAACACTGGCGAGCTTTATGTTCGACAGTGAAGATGCGATGGTTCGTATCGATATGTCTGAGTTCATGGAGAAGCACTCTGTGGCGCGATTGGTCGGTGCACCTCCAGGTTATGTGGGGTATGAAGAAGGTGGTTACCTAACCGAAGCGGTAAGGCGTAAACCTTATTCTGTCATCCTACTTGATGAAGTAGAGAAAGCGCATCCGGACGTGTTTAATATTCTGCTGCAAGTATTGGATGATGGTAGACTCACTGACGGGCAGGGTAGAACGGTAGATTTCCGTAATACTGTGGTTATCATGACATCTAACTTGGGTTCAACACGTATTCAAGAGAATTTCGGCTCGCTGGATTACGAAGGTATGAAAGAGCAGGTGATGGATGTTGTTAGCAAACACTTCCGTCCTGAGTTTCTTAACCGTGTTGATGAGAGTGTCGTGTTCCATCCACTCGGACAAGACCATATCAAGTCGATTGCTTCTATTCAGTTGCAACGCTTAGCGTCACGAATGGAAGAGAAAGGCTTTGTGCTTGAGGTGTCAGACAAAGCGCTCGAACATATTGCTCAAGTCGGTTTCGACCCAGTATACGGTGCGCGTCCGTTGAAGCGTGCGATCCAACAAAGTGTCGAAAACCCACTAGCCAAAGAAATATTGGCGGGGAATGTAGTTCCAGATAAGCCAATTAAGTTGGTAGTTAGCAACGACCAGATCATTGCGCATCAGTAATTAAGTTAACTAAAAAGGGCCTTGATAGGCCCTTTTTGTTTGTCTTTAATACAGTTTGGTTGAAATGTGAACGAACGAATCCAAAATGCGAGTTTTTTCCATATTTTCTATTGCGCCTTTTGAATTCCTCCCTATAATGCGCCTCCGTTGTCACGGGAAACCGAGCTGAAAAGCAAGGCAGCAAGACGGTGAAAGTTAACCAAAGTTACTTTCAAAGAAATAACGAAAAAAGTGTTTGACACAATAAGTTATCTCGCTAAAATGACCGTCCGCTTTGAGTAAGTCTCATAGCAAAGCTCTTTAACAATATAAAC
>NZ_LHPI01000017.1 GCF_001274785.1 Vibrio hepatarius | reverse complement strand
GGTCTTCGACCAACGAGTCCCGCAAAAGGTTTGCCCGTTGACCGCAACCCTGAACCAGGCGTCCCCGCCCGTCAGCCACTGATTCAGACAAAGCCCTAAACTACGCGTTCCGGCAGAAATTCTAGGGCTTTTTCGTATGTGGAAAGGAAATCGAATGAGCCTTGCTCGAGTTCGAATCCAATTGAGCGTAAGACCGACCATTTCATCGCTTATTCAAAACTGAGCTTAGGACAGAGTTTCTTCGCTTCTAGCTACCAGTACCTCCCCTAACAAAGACATAGCCAGAGAAATAATCGGCTCTTCGAATTAAGAAAAAGACCAAGTCTGACGACTTGGGCTTTTGCATATCCACGATTCTAGGTTTCAAGGCATCGCATCGTTGGTTGTTACGTCAGTTTTATGTACAAAAAAGGCCAGCATATTTGCTGACCTTAAAATAGAGTGCTGGTATTAGAGGATATTCTCTCTCACTTCTGGATCTTTGCGGTCTAGGTAGTGAATAGACTTAATTCTACGGATAGTACGACAACGACCGCGGATAAGCAGTGTTTCTGTTGTCGCGATATTTCCTTGACGAGAGATACCTTCTAATAGGTCACCTTTAGTGATGCCCGTGGCTGAGAAGATAACGTTGTCGCTACGTGCCATATCTTCCATCTTGAGTACTAGGTTGGCTTCAACGCCCATTTCAGCGCAGCGTTTAAGCTCTGCAGTCCCGTAGATACGGTTTTCTTCGGTATCGCCCTTTACTTCGTGACGGGGAAGTAGACGGCCATGCATGTCACCATCAAGTGCACGGATAACAGCGGCTGATACCACGCCTTCTGGAGCACCACCAATGCAGTACATTACATCGACTTCGCTGTCTGGCATACAAGTCAGAATAGAGGCTGCTACGTCACCATCAGGCACTGCAAATACGCGTACGCCCATTGACTGCATTTCAGCAATGACTTGGTCATGACGAGGCTTAGCGAGTGTGATCACAACTAAGCTATCTAACGATTTGTTTAGCGCTTTAGCGATATTCTCTAAGTTTTCTTTTAACGGCTTATTGAGATCAATGCAGCCTTTAGCACCAGGACCAACAACCAATTTTTCCATGTACATATCTGGCGCTTTTAAGAAGCTGCCTTTTTCACCTGCTGCAAGTACCGCTAGCGCGTTGGATTGTCCCATTGCCGTCATGCGAGTACCTTCAATCGGATCGACAGCGATATCCACTGCGTCGCCACCTAGACCAACACTTTCACCAATATAAAGCATAGGAGCATCATCAATTTCACCTTCACCGATCACGATCTCGCCGCTGATGTCGGTTTTGTTGAGTAGGGTGCGCATGACCTCTACCGCAGCACCGTCGGCCGCATTTTTATCGCCTCTGCCAAGCCATTTATAGCCTGCCAACGCAGCACCTTCTGTGACTCGTGAAAATGCCATTGCTAAATCGCGTTTCATGATGACTCCAAAGTAAGGGATTAAGAAAACGGCAGGATTCTAACACAATGGAAGGGAAACGTTTGCTATTTTAGCCAATCTGACTTGAACTCGATCAAAACAGTGTTCAAATATGCTCATCTGGTACGCAGTGCTGGATTACGTCAGAAGTTTGTTAATCTGTGATGTTTTTTTGACCGAATGGTGCAAAATATCGAATATAGGGCGTGTTTATCATTCTCTGGCTGAGTAGAATGAGGGTATTGAGTGGAGAGCCCTTCACATTAATCGAATAATCTAAAGGTAGGCCCAGATGTCTTTTGAAGTACTAGAACAGCTAGAAGCAAAAATCCAAACTGCAGTTGACACTATCTCTCTTCTACAAATGGAAGTTGAAGAACTAAAAGAAGAGAAAGACAAACTAGCAGCAGAAGCAAGTGAACTTCGTTCTCACCGTGAAGAACTAGAGCAGAAAGCACAGCAAATGCAGCAAGAGCACGCTGCATGGCAAGACCGCATCCGTAACCTACTAGGTAAGATGGATGAAGTAGAGTAAGTTTTACTCTATATCGAATAGTAAAAAGGTTGGCATATGCCAACCTTTTTCGTTTCAGGAAGAGAGAGTTATAAACTTAAGCGACAGTCGGACGAACACCTAAAGTGTGGCACAGCGCGTATGTCATCTCTGCTCGGTTTAGTGTGTAGAAATGGAAGTCTTTCACACCTTCACGACATAGAACACGAATCATGTCGATCGCTTGGCTTGCTCCAACCAACTGGCGAGTTGTTGGATCGTCGTCTAGGCCTTCAAACTGTTTTGCCATCCAGCTCGGTACTCGCACGTTATTTTGAGCGGCAAAGCGTGACGCTTGTTTAAAGTTAGAAACAGGAAGAATGCCAGGAACGATTTCTACATCGATTCCTGCAGCCACACAACGGTCACGAAAACGTAGGTAGCTTTCAACGTCAAAGAAGAACTGTGTGATCGCGCGGTTAGCACCAGCATCTACTTTGCGTTTTAGATTTAATAGATCCGCTTGAGCACTTTTTGCTTCAGGGTGAACTTCCGGAAAAGCTGCGACAGAGATATCAAAGTCATGGCGCGACTTCAGCAGTTCAACCAGGTCAGATGCGTACATATCAGGCTTACCCCCCCCCGGTGGAATATCACCACGCAGAGCGACAATGTTTTCGATACCGTTACGCCAGTAGTCGTCAGCGATTTGAATCAGTTCGTCGCGGTTTGCATCAATACAAGTTAAATGGGGAGCAGCAATCAGACCTGTTTCCGCTTTGATCTCTTTAATAATTGAGTGAGTGCGGTCACGCTCACCAGAGTTTGCACCATAAGTGACAGAGACAAATTTTGGTTTTAGCGTTTTAAGACGGTGTACTGAGTTCCACAGTGTTTCTTCCATCTTTTCGCTACTCGGCGGAAAGAACTCAAAAGAAACATTAATGTTGTCCGAAAAATCAGCGATATTCTGGTTTAAGGCGTCAATATGGCCTGCGTGTGTGTATCCCATCTTACTCTCTCCCTGTGAGAACTCAGCCCACAAACTTCATAATCCTTGAATTGACGTTTAGACGTCTATATGTCCACAGAATGAATTGAATACGATTTAATGTCAACACTGTGATTATGAATTTTTCTCAAGTTTAGTATGAGATAGATTGAAGATCAGGTTGAAGGGTAGAGAAAAGAAAAAAGGCTTAACACAGTAACTCTTGTGCTAAGCCTTAATTATCAATTGCTTGAAGAGATTACAAGAAGCTCGAAAGCAAGTTTAAGTCCGACTGGATCGCGCCGGATGTAACTTCTCGTCCGGCACCTGGTCCGCGAATTACCAGTGGGTTATCCTTGTACCATTTGCTCTCAATGGCAAAGATGTTGTCGCACGGTAGTAGGTTAGCTAACGCGTGTTCTTTGCTCAGAGCTTCTACGCCAACGGTGGCTTTGCCATCTTTTTCAAGACGAGCCACATAACGCAGTACTTTATCTTCACGTTGGGCTTTCGCTAAACGCTCTGCCAGCAATTCGCTAAGTAGTTGGCTTTTATCTAAGAAGTCATCCAGTGACAGCTCAGCCAGTTCTTCTGGTACAAGGCTTTCGACTTTGACTGATTCAGGCTCTAACTCGAGTCCGGCTTCGCGGGCAAGGATCACCAACTTACGCATCACGTCGGAACCATCCAAATCGTTGCGTGGGTCAGGTTCGGTCAAACCTTGTTGCCAAGCCAAGTCGATCAGTTCAGCAAACGGGACAGAACCGTCGTATTGCTGGAACAACCAAGAGAGTGTCCCAGAGAAAATCCCAGATAGGGCTTGGATCTCGTCACCGCTTTCACGTAAGTCTCTTACCGTGTGGTTAATTGGTAAGCCTGCGCCTACTGTCGCGTTGTACAGCCAGTAGCGATTGATTTTTGCAAATGCATCTTGGACTTGGTGGTAGTAGTGACTTGGCGCGGAGCCCGCCACCTTGTTGGCTGAGATTAAGTGCATGCCTTGCTCGGCGATCTCAAGATATTTACCGGCCAATTCTTTGCTTGCTGTGACGTCGAGTACGACTACATCGTCATAGCCCTGTACGGCGCCTAGCTTGCGAATCCACTCACTGGACTGGTAAGACACCGACTCTTCGTCAAAATGGGCGCTGACGCTCGCAGGGTCGATTCCTTGCGGGTTAAACCAGTAGGTTTGGCTATCAACGACAGCAATCAACTCGAAACTCATACCACGACGCTTTTCAAGTTCTGCTTTTTGCTCAGCAAACAACGTCAACCAGCTTGAGCCAATATTGCCCTTACCACACAGTGCAATACCCACACGCTTCTGTGCTTGGAACAATTGGCTGTGGATAGCTTGAACCAACGGTGTGGTATCGGTTGTGCGCAGCACGGCTACTAAGCTAAGGCCCGAATTGGACTCGGAAATAAACTCAACCGGCGCGGATTTGAGTTTTTGGTAGAAGCCATAACAGTGGTTGGCGTTTTTCGTGACACCCGCGCCAACGGCTGCAACTAATGAGTAACCTTCTTGCAGTTTAATTTCCGCTTCGATGGCTGCATCTTGTAAGTACTCTAGCGCGCCACCTGCGATCTCAGCGGTGTAAGCCAAGCGTAAGCTGTGCTTGTCTTTTTGCACCTCGTAGGTAAGCGGCTCAAGTTGTACGCGCTTTAAGTTGGCCAGCACTTCTTTTTCTAGGCGTTGGAAATCGTGCCCAGAAGCAAAATTCAGTTTGATGATCAGCACTTCATCGAGTGAAGAGATGATTTTGGCACCTCGACCAGAAGCTAAGACACGCTCGATTCGACTTGAACCTGATTCTGGCTCATAGCTGCAGCGTAAGTGCAAATCCATGGCGCTTTGAGCGACAGGCTGTAATGTGCGGCTATGGAGTACTGGTGCTGCCAGACGAGCAAGCTCACTTGCTTCATCCAGTCTTAGCAGTGGCAAGAGGCAAGCATCAGTCACAAATCGTGGGTCAGCACTGAAAACGCCGGCAACGTCACTCCAAATGGTCACACGTGATACTTCGGCTAACGCGCCGATCACGGTAGCCGAGTAATCTGAACCGTTTCGGCCAAGCAAGACGGTTTGACCTTGATGGTTTTGCGCCATAAAGCCCGTAATCACTATTCGGTGATGAGCATGTTGTGCAAGAATTTCTTTGAGCAATGGGTAAGATGCACCGCGGTCAACCTCAGGTTGAGTTCCGCTTTCGGCGCGCAGGAAAGCTCTTGCATCTTGGGAGATGGCTGGTTGCCCTTCCTGATTGAGCAACGCTGCCAGAAGGCGAGACGACCACGTTTCACCATGACCGAGTACTGCTGCTTTTTCCGCTTCGCTGAGTGGTGCAGTTAACTCGCCCAGAGTCGAAAACTCGTCTTTTAATGTCGCGAGCAGTGATGCTTGTTCTTCACCTTGAATCAGTTCTTCAACTAGCGAAGTTTGGAATTGACGCAGTGAATTCAATGCGTCATGTGCCAAGCGTCCGTCTTTGTTTAATCCGTCGAGAAACTCCAACAAGCGGTTGGTCGTTTTGCCTGCTGCAGAGACAACGATCAGGTCTTCGTTCCCAGAATATTCTTTGAGAATTTTCGCGACGCGGCGATAGCACTCAGGATCGGCTAAGCTACTGCCACCAAATTTGTGCAACTGACGTGAAGCAGTCATTAAAATGCCTCCTTCGCTTTATTAAAGGCTTGCTCAAGGTCCGCAATCAGGTCTTCGCTGTCTTCTAGGCCGACAGACAGTCGCAATAGCTGCTGAGTTACGCCTGCTTCTGCTAGCGCTTGCTCTCCCATTGCGCGGTGTGTCATAGAGGCTGGGTGGCAGATCAAGCTCTCAACACCACCTAAAGATTCGGCAAGAGAAAACAGTTCCAATCCACCAACGAAGTACTTCAACTGCTCAAAACTACCTGCAAACTCAAAGCTCAGCATTGAACCGAAGCCCGACTGCTGCTTTTTGGCGATCTCGTGGCCTGGATGACTTGGTAGGCTAGGGTGATAGATGGTTCCCACTAGTTCTTGTTCGTTTAGATATGCGAGGATGTGCTGCGAGCTTTCCTCGTGCACCTTCATACGAGCCCCCAGCGTACGAATGCCTCTTAACGTCATATAGCTATCAAATGGCGTACCCGTCGCACCGATACAGTTGCCCCACCAAGCCAGTTCTTCCGCGTGTTCCGCCGTTTTCGTTATAACGACTCCACCAATTACATCTGAGTGGCCATTGATATACTTAGTGGTTGAGTGGATAACAAAGTCTGCGCCCAGCTCTAAAGGCTTTTGGAACACGGGTGTCAAAAAGGTATTGTCTACCGCAACTAGTGCACCAATCTGCTTTGCCTGAGTGCATACTTTTTCGATGTCGACCACACGAACCAGCGGATTAGACGGCGTCTCTAGCAAGATCAACTTAGGTTTCTGTGCGAGTGCATCCGCAAGCGCTTGTTCGTCGGATTGGTCAACAAACAAGACTTTGAAATCACCTTTTTGCGAGCGCGTATTGAACAGGCGGTATGTGCCGCCATAACAATCGTGCGGTGCAACGATCAAGTCATCCGGTCCGATGAAGGCGGAAACCCACAAGTTGAGCGCCGAAGTACCACAGTTGGTGACGACAGCACCTTTGCCAGATTCCAGTTCAAACAGTGCTGTTTCCAGCAGTCCTCGGTTTGGGTTTCCTGAACGGGTGTAATCGTAAGTTGGTACTTCACCAAAAGCCGGGAAGCCATAGTTAGTCGATAGGTAAATAGGGGGTACGACAGCGTGGTGCTGTGTGTCAGATTCGATACCAGTTCGTACCGCGATAGTGGCTGGCTTGCGGGCGCTCATAAGTGTTTCCTTTCGAACGTTGGTGACATCTTGTAGGGATTACGCTATACCTGAAGGTGTTAGATATATGTAACTCCGGTTCCATAGCGACCACTTTACTTCTCATTTTTAAAGACGTCAACACTTCTAGACGTCCATATGTCTTTGCTTATAGCCATGAATCCCGCTAAAATTGCACCCCTAACTTTTAAACACGAAGAATTACAAAGGTGCGCAATGGCAGATTGGAACGGCGAATACATTAGTCCATACGCTGAACACGGAAAGAAAAGCGAACAAGTAAAAAAGATTACGGTTTCTATTCCTCTTAAAGTATTGAAGGTGTTAACCGACGAGCGTACACGCCGCCAGATTAACAACTTGCGCCATGCAACAAACAGTGAATTGTTGTGTGAAGCGTTCTTGCACGCATATACCGGTCAGCCACTGCCAACCGATGAAGACCTACGTAAAGACCGTCCTGATGACATCCCAACAGAAGCAAAACAACTGATGACGGAGATGGGGATTGAGTTTGAGGCGTTTGACGACTAATAACGAAGTGTTGTGTTGACGCACACACGATAAAGTCAAAGCACACCTTTTTCGCTTATGCTGGTCATTGTCTAAAAACAAAAAAGCCGCTGATTGTAATCAGCGGCTTTTTCTTATTTGAAACTTGAGCGTTTAAGCTTCCATGTAGTTTGCTGGAATTTCGATACGAGCAACACCCGATTCTACTGCCGCCTGAGCAACTGCTTTTGCTACGCGAGGAAGTAGGCGTGGGTCCATTGGTTTTGGAATGATGTAACCAGAACCAAACTCAAGGCTATCTACACCCGCCGCTTTTAGTACTTCAGCTGGTACCTCTTCTTTCGCTAGTTCACGGATAGCTTCAACCGCTGCCAGCTTCATTTCATCGTTAATTTCGCTAGCACGAACATCAAGTGCGCCACGGAAGATGAATGGGAAACAAAGTACGTTGTTTACCTGGTTCGGGTAGTCACTACGGCCAGTACCCATGATTAGGTCATCACGGACTTGATGAGCCAGCTCTGGCTTGATCTCTGGATCTGGGTTTGAACAGGCAAAAACAACTGGCTTGTCAGCCATGAGCTTAAGTGCTTCTGGAGATAGTAGGTTTGGACCAGAAACACCAAGGAATAGGTCTGCACCGTCGATAACGTCTTCAAGTGTGCGTTTGTCGGTGTTGTTCGCGAACAGCTGTTTGTACTCGTTCAGGTCATCACGGCGAGTGTGGATCACACCTTTACGGTCAAGCATGTAGATCTTCTCGCGCATCGCGCCACACTTGATCAGTAGTTCCATACACGCGACTGCTGCTGCGCCCGCGCCCAGACAAACGATAGTCGCTTCTTCTAGTTTCTTACCTTGCAGTTCGATCGCGTTCAGCATGCCCGCTGCCGTTACGATTGCAGTACCGTGCTGGTCATCGTGGAAAACTGGTACATCACAACGCTCAATCAGCTGCTTTTCAATCTCGAAACAGTCTGGTGCTTTGATATCTTCTAGGTTGATACCACCGAATGTGTCAGCGATGTTCGCTACTGTGTCGACGAATTCTTCGATCGTGCGGTGTTTTACTTCAATATCAATTGAGTCTAAGCCAGCAAAGCGTTTGAATAGTAGCGCTTTACCTTCCATTACTGGTTTAGAAGCCATAGGACCTAAGTTACCTAGGCCAAGAATCGCCGTACCGTTTGAGATAACCGCGACCATGTTACCTTTTGACGTGTACTTGTAGATGTTGTCAGGGTTTTGTGCGATTTCACGAACAGGCTCTGCAACACCTGGGCTGTAGGCTAGAGCTAGGTCGTTAGCCGTCTCTGCAGGTGTAGTGAGTTCAACTGAAATTTTACCTGCTGTTGGGAAGGCATGGTAATCAAGCGCTTGCTGACGAAATTGTTCTTCAGGAGATAGTTCTTGGCTATTGTCTTCTGACATAGGTGTGGGTACTCGTTAATAATTATAAGGAAAGGGGGCACCCATTTTAGAGTAACTAAGTCAAGCTGCATAGGTGGTAATGCGACCAATCACTACAAAATGTGGGAATTCACTGGAGATAAGACCAGATACGCTAACAACACGCTGAGAAATGTCGTTTATGGAATGGCAAAGCTCTGTTTGCCGAGAGAAGAAAAACAAAAAGGACGCCGTAGCGTCCTTTTTTAATTCGGTTACAAGGAAGAAATTACTTCTTGCTTGATAGTGCACCGAAACGTTTGTTGAAGCGATCAACACGGCCGCCAGTATCAACGATACGTTGCTTACCAGTGTAGAATGGGTGACATTTGTCACAAACGTCTAGGTGGATAGAATCTTTAGCTAGAGTTGAGTTGAACTCGAAAGAGTTACCACAAGAACAAGTCGCTTTGATTGCTTTGTATTCTGGGTGGATACCAGTTTTCATGGGAGAACCTCTAAATATAGGCCGTGTCGCTATCCGAATCTTAGCCGGACACCACACGTAGTTAATAAAAAATTAGCTTGGATACCGCTGCTCAAAAAGCAAGCCATATCTCTAAGGCGCGATATAGTAATGAATCCACTGGCTGGGATCAACCAATTTACCGCAGAAAGTGGTACTTTTTTGTTCATTTCTATCCCGTGGTACGGAAAGAGGCGGATGGCAATCCAGAGCGTTGGATGAGGCTTTGACGTCTCCTGCTTTTCCCTTAGACTAACTGAGTTGATTTTCTTCATTCCTAATGGCCTATATGCGACCGACGATTGCCCGAGTGGCTCTGCCTGTTCCACTTGATAAACAGTTCGACTATTTGATTCCGCCTCACCTGTTTCCGATCATCGGTGGGCGTGTTTCTGTGCCATTCGGACGTCAGACTCTTGTTGGGGTCGTTACCGCGCTGGTCAATCATTCGGAGTTCAGCGAACAGCAACTCAAGTCGATAAAGCAAGTGCTCGACAGCCAACCGGTGTGGCCAGAAAAGCTCTATCAGTTGCTGCATTGGTGTAGTCAGTTCTACCAATATCCCCTCGGCGATACGTTGCTTAACGCGATGCCCAGTGCATTGCGAAAAGGCAAAGAAGCGGACTTCGCCGCCTTGGTTGAGTGGCGATTGACTGCGGCTGGACGAGACCAGCTAATGGTTGGCTTTGGTCGCGCGGTCAAGCAAGCCAAAGTGATGCACATGCTTGAATCTGGACCTGTTGCTCATCAAACATTTATCGACGAAGAAATAGGCTCTGCGGTGTTAAAAACGCTGGTGGAGAAAGGTTGGATTGAATCGATAGAAAACAAACCAGTCGTGCGTGACTGGAGTAAAGATGTAGAGGCGGATGTCGACAAGCCCAAGCTCAATACCGAGCAGGCGGTCGCGATTGCGACGGTCAACAGTTCACAAGGCTTTGGCTGCTTTTTACTCGAAGGGGTGACGGGATCGGGCAAAACTGAGGTGTACCTGAACCTAATCAAACCCGTATTGGAAAAGGGCCAGCAAGCGCTGGTTTTGGTACCTGAAATTGGTCTGACGCCACAAACCATCAACCGATTTAAGAAACGTTTTAATGTGCCGGTTGAAGTTATTCACTCTGGTTTGAATGAGACCGAACGACTTAATTCATGGCTCTGCGCGCGCGATAAAGCGGCGGGGATCGTGATTGGTACGCGTTCTGCGTTGCTTACGCCGTTTGCTGATTTGGGCATCATCATCGTGGATGAAGAACACGATACCTCTTACAAGCAGCAAGACAGCTTGCGCTATCACGCTCGTGATGTCGCTGTCATGCGTGCCAACAAAGAACAGATTCCGATCGTTCTTGGCTCTGCCACTCCGGCACTAGAAACCTTACATAACGCTTTGGTTGGCAAGTACCATCATCTTGTGTTGTCGAATCGTGCGGGCAGTGCGGTACCGACGACCAACAAAGTACTGAATATTAAAGGTGCGTATCTGGAAAGTGGTTTATCTGCCGCACTGATTGCCGAGATGCGTAAACACCTGCAAGCAGGCAACCAAGTGATGCTGTTTCTCAACCGTCGTGGTTTTTCTCCGGCGTTGATGTGTCATGAGTGTGGTTGGATTGCCGAGTGCAAACGTTGTGATGCCTATTACACCTATCACCAAAACAGCAATGAAATCCGCTGTCACCATTGTGGTTCGCAACAACCGATCATTCATCAGTGTCAGGGATGTGGTTCAACGCACTTAGTGACGGTTGGGGTGGGGACAGAACAGCTTGAAAATCAGTTGGCCGAGCTGTTTCCTGAGTTCAAAACCATTCGTATTGACCGTGATAGTACTCGACGTAAAGGCAGTCTTGAAAGCGCACTGACGTCGATCCGCAACGGCGAATATCAAATCTTGATTGGGACGCAGATGCTGGCAAAAGGGCATCACTTCCCAGACGTCACGCTAGTCGCATTATTAGACGTGGATGGTTCGCTCTACAGTAGCGATTTCCGCGCATCTGAACGGCTGGCACAGTTGTTTATTCAGGTCGCTGGTCGTGCTGGCCGCGCGAGTAAACCCGGTGAAGTGGTGTTGCAAACTCATCACCCTGAACACAGTTTACTGCAGGCTTTGCTGACCAAAAGCTATCGTCATTTTGCCGATACAGCGTTGCAAGAGCGCAAACTGGCAATGTTACCGCCGTTTTCCTTTCTGACGATGTTCCGAGCGGAGTCCAACCACAGCGAGCAAGTCGAAAGCTTCCTTAGACAAGTGCGTCATACACTCGAAGCACACCCGCTGTTTGACGAGTTTTGTATGGTACTGGGGCCGACCCCTGCGCCATTGGCGAAACGAGCAGGGAAGTACCGTTGGCAGTTGCTGCTACAAGCGCAAAATCGTTCGACGATGCAGAAGTTACTGGCAAGCGCCAAACCCGCGATACAAATCTTACCGGACGCCAAGAAAGTACGTTGGACATTGGATATCGAGCCGCAAGATCTAAGCTAAAAATTTGTTATCAATAATCGCTTTTACCGTCATGTGTTTTTATTGAGTTTGCTGTTAACGAAGATGCATATCGCGCTTATGTGTCTCGTGCTTGCACTTTTTTCATTTATTTGTGATTCAGATCTTGCTGTGACTCCTATTTTTGTTAAATCTCCCGTAACTTTGTGCGACGAAATGAATAAACTAGGTGTTGTTTATTTTATAGCACCATAAATTACAACAAGTTAATCGTTTGCTTTTGTGGGTTAGATAAGAGTGAGCTTTAGCTCATCATGGCGCATTCTGCGCGGTTAATGTGCGAGAATTTCAAATTTCGACAGCCCAGACTGTCAATTTCGGAAAGTTAAGAGGGTAAAAAACTTATGGCGACAATGAAGGATGTTGCCCAGCTAGCGGGAGTTTCGACAGCGACAGTTTCTAGAGCGTTGATGAATCCGGAGAAAGTATCTTCAGCGACGCGAAAACGCGTAGAAGATGCCGTGCTAGAAGCTGGATATTCACCAAACTCTTTAGCGCGAAACCTGCGTCGTAACGAATCAAAAACCATTATTGCCATTGTTCCAGACATCTGTGACCCGTATTACACAGAGATTATTCGTGGCATCGAAGACGCGGCGATGGAGCACGGCTACATTGTTCTACTTGGCGACAGTGGCCAGCAGAAAAAACGCGAAAGTTCATTCGTAAACCTCGTCTTTACTAAGCAAGCTGACGGTATGCTACTTTTGGGCACCGACCTCCCTTTTGATGTCAGCAAGCCAGAACAAAAGAATTTGCCGCCAATGGTGATGGCGTGTGAGTTTGCTCCTGAGCTAGAGTTGCCAACTGTTCATATCGATAACCTAACGTCGGCTTTCGAAGCGGTGAACTACCTAACGCAGATGGGGCATAAGCGCATTGCGCAGATCTCCGGTCCAGAAAATGCTGCGTTGTGTCAGTTCCGTCACCAAGGCTATCAACAAGCCTTACGTCGTGCGGGTATTAACATGAATACCAACTACTGTGTGTATGGTGATTTCACGTTTGAAGCAGGCGCGAAAGCGGTTCGACAATTACTGGCGCTACCAGAATCACCAACAGCGATTTTCTGTCACAATGATGCAATGGCGATTGGTGCGATTCAGCAGGCGAAAAAACAGGGCCTGCGTGTACCACAGGACCTGTCTGTCGTCGGTTTTGATGACATCCAATTCGCCCAGTTCTGCGATCCACCATTGACGACCATTTCTCAGCCAAGATATGAAATCGGCCGCCAGGCGATGTTGATGATGCTAGAACTGCTGCGTGGTCACGATGTGCGTGCGGGTTCTCGACTATTGGAAACTGAGCTGGTGGTCAGGGAAAGTGCCGCGCCACCGCGCGTATTCTAAATCCATTTCGGCGGCTCAAATTATAGCGCCGCTTTTATTTCAACTCTGTCATCATATGCCGTTCTGAATTAACATAGCGGTAGTGGTAACAAACGATTGATGTACAACAGTGGCAAACAGAGATTATGTAAAACGTGGTCGTGGCAACGGAGGGCGTAAACCAGCGCCGAAGAAAACCGCGCCACGCAGAAAACCTTGGCGCAGCGGGCTTATCGCTGTCTTATTGGTTGGTGGATTTGGCTATGGCCTATACACGCTGAGTAACGATCCTGCTCCGCCGGAGCCTGTTGTGCAAACCAAACCTAAGCCAAAACCGAAACCACAGAAAACATTGCCACCACCTCCTGAAGAGAAATGGGATTACGTGGAGTCGCTGCCAAACAGTGAAATCTCGGTAAAAGCGAAGGAGTTGGAAGTTTCCGAAATTCCTTACATCATGCAATGTGGCGCTTACAAAACAGCGCAGCAAGCAGAAGCGCGTAAGTTGGATATCGCTTTCCAAGGCATCAATAGCAAGATACGCAAGAAAGAAGACAGCAGTTGGTATCGCGTGGTTTTAGGTCCATATAAGTTCAAGCGAGATGCAGAACGCGATAAGCACAAACTGCAACGCGCTAAGATTGAGCCGTGTGCGATCTGGAAAGACACCTAATCCTTCATTACTTTTGAAAGCCCACAATTAAGAAAATCTTATTGTGGGTTTTTTGTTGCCTGTGTTCTCCCCTTGAATTCCTTTACTCAGATCCTCATATATCCTTTAACACAGAAATTAAAGCAACTATGAGGCCCTACTCGTGACTACCATTGTATCTGTACGCCGTAATAACAAAGTCGTCATCGCTGGTGACGGACAAGTATCACTAGGTAACACAGTAATGAAGGGCAATGCGCGCAAAGTGCGTCGCCTCTACAACAATAAAGTACTGGCAGGTTTTGCTGGTGGTACTGCCGACGCGTTCACCCTGTTTGAGCGTTTTGAAAGCAAGCTACAGATGCACCAAGGCCATTTAACCAAAGCGGCGGTGGAGCTAGCGAAAGACTGGCGTAGCGACCGTGCTCTGCGTAAGCTTGAAGCGCTACTGGCTGTCGCGGACGAAACCGCGTCTCTGATCATTACTGGTAACGGCGATGTGGTTCAGCCGGAGAATGATCTGATTGCGATTGGTTCTGGTGGCAACTTTGCCCAAGCCGCCGCGACTGCGTTACTAGAAAATACCGACTTAGATGCGCGTGAAATCGCAGAGAAATCACTGAAAATTGCTGGTGACATCTGCGTGTTCACCAACCATCACCACACTATCGAAGAACTAGAAATCCCAGCAGATAAAATCGCTGAATAAAACCAAAGATAGTGGCCCAAAGATTTAAGGAAACTGATTATGTCTGAAATGACTCCTCGCGAAATTGTTCATGAACTTAACCGCCATATTATTGGTCAGGAAAAAGCCAAACGCTCAGTAGCGATTGCGCTGCGTAACCGTTGGCGTCGAATGCAGCTTGAAGAAAGCCTACGTGTTGAAGTAACGCCAAAGAACATTCTGATGATTGGTCCGACTGGTGTGGGTAAAACAGAAATTGCTCGCCGCCTAGCGAAGCTGGCAAATGCGCCGTTTATTAAAGTAGAAGCGACTAAGTTCACCGAAGTGGGCTATGTTGGTAAAGAAGTGGAAACGATCATCCGCGATCTCACTGACGTTGCGATTAAAATGACCCACCAACAAGCGATGGAAAAAGTAAAATTCCGTGCGCAAGAGCAAGCAGAAGAACGCATTCTTGATGCCTTGTTACCGCCAGCGCGTGACGCTTGGGGACAAAACGAGCAGTCGGAAGAAAACTCGAATACGCGCCAAGTGTTCCGCAAAAAGCTGCGCGAAGGCAAGCTCGACGATAAAGAGATCGAAGTCGATGTTGCAGCGCCGCAAATGGGTGTGGAAATCATGGCGCCTCCTGGTATGGAAGAGATGACCAACCAGCTACAAGGTATGTTCCAAAACCTAGCGGGTGACACCAAGAAAAAACGCAAGCTGAAAATCAAAGACGCGTTTAAAGCGATCACTGAAGAAGAAGCGGCGAAGCTGGTTAACCAAGAAGAGCTAAAAGAGCAAGCGATCTATAACGTTGAAAACAACGGTATCGTGTTTATCGATGAGATCGATAAGATCTGTAAACGTGGTGAAAGCTCAGGCCCAGACGTTTCGCGCGAAGGTGTACAGCGTGATTTACTGCCGCTGATCGAAGGTAGCACGGTTTCTACCAAGCATGGCATGGTGAAAACTGACCATATCCTGTTTGTCGCGTCAGGTGCGTTCCAAGTGGCGAAGCCATCGGATTTGATCCCTGAACTACAAGGTCGTCTGCCGATCCGTGTTGAGCTTGAAGCGCTATCAAGTCACGACTTCAAACGTATCCTGACGGAGCCAAAAGCGTCGCTGACTGAGCAGTACATCGCATTGATGAAGACCGAAAACGTCGACATTGAGTTTACCGAAGATGGTATCACGCAGATCGCAGAAGCGGCGTGGACGGTTAACGAAACCACAGAAAACATTGGTGCTCGTCGCCTACACACCGTGATGGAGCGTCTAATGGATGAAATCTCCTTTGACGCGACAGACAAAGCGGGGACTAAGCTGACGATTGACGCGCAGTACGTATCGCAGCGCCTAGGTGAGTTTGTTGAAGACGAAGACCTAAGCCGCTTTATTCTGTAAAGTAGCATAAAGAGCAATAAAAGAGCCGCCCCAAGAGCGGCTCTTTTTCTATCGGCAAAAAATAGGCTGATAGCGAACGATCAGCCTATGTTTATTTTTGGGTGTCGCTTATAGCATCAGGATGAAAACCACCGCTAATGCTGAGATAAGACCTGCGAAAGCGTAACAGCCAATTTTACCCGCGATACCTGCGTGGATTTTTAGATCGTGCATACCGTGGTGTACACGGTGCATCGCATGCCACATTGGCAATGCTAGCGTACCGATGATAAATAGTGCGCCGATGATGCTGGTGGCAAAGTCGACCACGCGATCATAGCTGAGTGCTTCTGCATCGATGATACCCAGCGGTGCAAGGACACCTAACACCAGAATCGTAACTGGCGTGATCATCGCGAACCATGTACCACCTGCACCAAACAGTCCCCACCAAACTGGCTCGTCTGAACGTTTTGGTGCTCTGTCTACTTTGTAATTCGTATTCATTTCAACGGCTCCTTACACCACAACAAGAACAATCAGCGAGATAAACGCCACAGCAGCCCATTGAGTCAGTACGATAACTTTCTTATCTACTGGCTTGCCTTTTAGGCGGATAGGCATAACTTGCGGCATCATGCTAAAGAATGTCTGTGCGTGCAGTAGGCTGCCAGCTAGAGCAACGATGTTGATCGCAACTACAACCGGATTCGCCATAAAACCAAGCCATGCTTGCCATGCTTCAGGACCTTTAACCAACGAACCCAGACCGAAAGTCAGGAAGATCGTAAATAGGATCAGAGGAAGAACCGTTGCTTCACGTAGCATGTAGAAGCGATAGAACGGATGATCTTTCCACCAAGTGCGTTTTACTTCACGAACGTAAGGTTTACGATTACTCATCCTTATGCCTCCTCTTTTACTGGTTTGCCATCAGGCTTCAGCATCGCAATCACGAAGTCCATTGAAGATTCAACTTTACCTTGGTTAACCGCTGCTGCTGGGTCTACGCTCTTCGGACAAACTTCAGAACAGTAACCAACGAACGTACAACCCCAAGCGCCGTTGTCGCCGTTAATCAGCTTCATACGTTCTGCTTTACCGTTGTCACGGCTGTCTAGGTTGTAGCGGTGTGCCAGTGTTAGCGCCGCAGGACCAATAAACTCAGGGTTCAAGCCAAATTGTGGACACGCTGCGTAACAAAGACCGCAGTTGATACAACCCGCAAATTGTTTGTACTTCGCCATTTGCTCAGGGGTTTGTAGGTTAGTGCCGTCTTCTGGTTTGCGGTCGTTACCGATGATGTAAGGTTTGATCGCTTCAAGACGTTCGATAAACGGCGTCATATCGACGATCAAATCTTTCTCAATCGGGAAGTTCGCTAACGGTTCGATTTTCAGACCATTTGGGTAGTCACGTAAGAAGCTCTTACACGCGAGCTTAGGCACGCCATTGACCATGATGCCGCACGAACCACAGATCGCCATACGACAAGACCAGCGGTAAGAGAGGTCTTTGTCTAGGTTATCTTTGATGTAACCAATTGCGTCGAGTACAGACATAGTCTCATCGAATGGCACTTCGAAGGTTTGTAAATGCGGCTCTGCGTCTTTCTCTGGGTCATAACGCAGAATGTCGACTTTCTGGATGCGGTTTGCTGACATTATGCTTGCTCCTCTGCGTTCTTCGCTGCTTCTTCCGCTGCGGCTTTTTCTGCAGCTTCACCGTATAGACGCGCTTTAGGTTGAGACTTAGTGATAGTCACTTTGCTGTAGTCAATGCTAGGCGCTGCATCTGGCTGGTAGAAAGCAAGCGAGTGTTTCAGGAAGTTCACGTCGTCACGCTCAGTGCAACCGTCGTCTAGACGTTGGTGCGCACCGCGAGATTCTTTACGTAGGATCGCAGAGTGAACCATCGCTTCTGCTACTTCTAGGCCGTAACCGACTTCGATTGCATACAGAAGATCAGTGTTGAACACTTTGCCTTTATCTTTGATGCTGATGCGTTTGTAACGTTCTTTAAGCTCAGTGATCTTATCGATGGTTGCTTGCATCAGATCTTCTTGGCGGTAGATACCACAGCCTGCTTCCATGGTGTGACCCATTTCAGTACGGATGTCGGCCCAGTTCTCGTCGCCTTCTTGATTCATCAGTGCTTTGATGCGTGCTTCAACCGCTTTCACTTGCGCTTCAATAGCAGCGTCGTTCCAGCCTTTGAATTCTGCTGCACGCTGAACCGCTTGTTCACCTGCAACGCGACCAAATACGACGAACTCTGCGAGTGAGTTAGAACCAAGACGGTTTGCGCCGTGCAGACCCACAGAAGCACATTCACCAACCGCGAACAGACCTTTAATGCGAGTTTCACATTGTTGGTCGGTTTCGATACCACCCATGGTGTAGTGAACCGTAGGACGGATTGGAATTGGCTCTTTCGCTGGATCAACGTTAACGTACGCTTTTGCCAGTTCGCAGATGAACGGTAGACGTTCTTGCAGGTATTCTTCACCCAAGTGGCGAAGATCAAGGTGTACCACATCACCAAGAGGGTGCTTGATGGTGTTGCCTTTCTGCTGTTCGTGCCAGAAAGCTTGAGAAACTTTGTCACGTGGACCCAGTTCCATGTATTTGTTCTTTGGCTGACCCACTGGAGTTTCAGGACCCATGCCGTAATCTTGTAGGTAACGGTAGCCGTTCTTGTTGACGATGATACCGCCTTCACCACGACAACCTTCGGTCATCAGGATACCTGTACCTGGAAGACCAGTTGGGTGGTATTGAACGAACTCCATATCACGTAGAGGAACGCCGTGACGGTACGCCATCGCCATGCCGTCGCCTGTTACGATACCGCCGTTGGTGTTGCAGTGGTAAACACGACCTGCTCCACCCGTTGCTAGTACCACAGACTTCGCTTTGATCGTAACCAGCTCACCTTCTGACATGTGAATCGCAATCAGACCTTGCACTTCACCGTCGTCAACGATTAGGTCAACAACGAAGTACTCGTCAAAACGTTTGATGTTTTGGTACTTCATTGACGTTTGGAATAGGGTGTGAAGCATATGGAAGCCGGTTTTATCCGCAGCAAACCATGTACGCTCTACTTTCATACCACCAAAACGACGAACGTTAACTTCACCGTTTTCTTTACGACTCCATGGGCAGCCCCATTGCTCCATCTGGATCATTTCGCGAGTCGCGTTTTCTACAAAATATTCAACAACATCCTGTTCACACAGCCAGTCACCACCGCCAACGGTATCGTTGAAGTGGTTGTCTAAGCTGTCTTCATCCTTGATAACTGCCGCCGAGCCACCTTCTGCTGCCACGGTATGTGAACGCATTGGGTAAACTTTAGAAATCAGTGCAACTTCTAAGTCAGGGTTTGCTTCAGCCGCTGCAATAGCAGTTCGAAGACCAGCGCCGCCAGCGCCGATTACTGCGATATCTGTGGTGATAATTTGCACAGTTATCCTCCAGTGTGAAATTGCGGAAGAGTCCGCTTGTTATTGTTAATTCGGGGAACACCCCAAAAGTGGTAGGGTTAGTGTAGAAGAGCACCATGATAGAAAAATTGACGTATTTAGGTTTTTGCTCCGGAAATGCATATAAAGGCATAAAAAATATAGGATATGTGATAGCTATCACGGCACATGTCTCTGGCGGATTTTTGCCTTAAACTACCGCTGTTACAAAGATGTTGCGCTTGTTGGGTAGAGAGTTGAATTATCAATAACGCTCGCTGATGATTATTGGCTGTAATACGTGAAATTTGCGCTTGTTGGTAACAAAAACTCTGCTTGCAAAGCCTTCCAATAATGGTACTTTTGCCGAAATTTATGTGTTTGAGGTATGAGTATGAACTGGCAGCCGACGGCAAGTATCGAGCAGTTAAAATCAAGGGCGAAGGTTATCCAAACCATTCGTCAGTTTTTTGCCAATAGAGATGTGCTAGAGGTAGACACACCAGCGATGAGTCACGCCACGGTGACCGATATCCATCTGCATACTTTCCAAACTGAATTCGTCGGTCCGGGTTACGCTGATGGGCGTAAACTGTATTTTATGACCAGTCCTGAGTTCCATATGAAAAGGCTATTAGCCGCAGGCAGTGGCTGTATTTATCAGATCTGTAAGTCTTTCCGTAATGAAGAAAACGGTCGTTACCATAACCCAGAGTTTACGATGCTTGAGTGGTACCGGGTTGGTTTTGACCACCATCAGTTGATGGATGAAATGGACGAACTTTTGCAGCTTGTGCTTGGTTGCGGCGATGCGCAGCGCATGAGCTATCAACAGGCATTTCTCACGGTACTTGGTGTTTGTCCGCTTGAAGCGAGTATGACTGAGCTTAAACGCGTGGCTGCCGAGTTGGGTTTAAGCGATATTGCTGAGCCAGAGCAAGACCGTGACACTTTATTGCAACTGCTGTTTAGTATCGGCGTAGAGGGCAAAATCGGCCTGGATGTGCCAGCATTTGTGTTTGATTTTCCTGCATCGCAAGCCGCCTTGGCAAAGATTAACCCCCAAGACCCAAGAGTCGCGGATCGCTTTGAGGTCTACTTTAAGGGCATCGAATTAGCGAATGGTTTCCACGAGCTCGACAATCCGGCTGAGCAACTCAAACGTTTTGAAGAGGACAACCTCAAGCGCGAAGAAATGGGGCTTGCGCCTCAGCCTATTGACTATCATCTGATTGAAGCGCTTAAGGCGGGGTTGCCGGATTGCGCGGGCGTGGCGTTGGGGATTGATCGTCTGATTATGCTGTCATTGGGTTGCGATCATATTGATCAAGTTACCGCATTTCCTTTCCCTCGTGCGTAAGGAAATGTGCAACAGATTCTTATTCTGAGTGCTTTTGACTCGCGTAGGCACTCCATCCTCGTTATACTCCCAATCTGAATTTTAGCCTAGCGCTGCTTATTTCCTGCAAGTTGGAGGGCAGCGCTATCATCGAAGAGCACAGGACATGCAAGAGTACATCGCATTTTTTCAAGAGAACATGATTCTATCTCTGGTATGGGTAGGTCTATTGATTGCCCTTATCGCGAGCATCGTGAAGTCAGCCACCGCTGCGTATAAAGAAATCACCGTTTCAGAAGTAACGACTCTGCTAAACCGCGAAAACGGTGTAGTCGTCGACATCCGTACGAAGGATGAATACCGCAAAGGTCATATTACCGATGCACTTCACATTTTACCTTCTGATATTAAAGCAGGTAGCTTTGGTAACCTTGAAAACCATAAATCTGACCCAATCATCGTGGTATGTAAGTCAGGTCAGACAGCTCAAGAGAGCGCTAACCTATTAGCTAAAGCGGGCTTTGAAAAAGTCAGCGTGCTTAAGAATGGTCTGATTGCTTGGAACGAAGCGAACCTACCGCTAGTGAAAGGCAAAAAGTAATTCACTCACCGAATACCTGAAACGCTGATTGAAAAATCAGCGTTTGACTGAGAGAGATGTGAACACTCCCACGATTTTTAGTGGAAACCTAGTCTTCAAAACGTCTCTCGGTTAGTCTCGAAGCAGACACGTAATTCAAGGATTAAAGGATTTTTAAAATGGCTGAAGCAGCACCACAACAAGAAGCGCAAAACTTCGCAATTCAACGTATCTTCCTGAAAGATGTATCTTTCGAAGCGCCTAACTCACCAACTATGTTCCAAAAAGAATGGAACCCAGATGTGAAGCTAGACTTAGACACACAAAGCCGTGAATTAGGCGAAGGTGTTTACGAAGTGGTTCTACGTCTGACAGTGACAGTGAAAAACGCTGAAGAAACGGCATTCCTATGTGAAGTTCAGCAAGGTGGTATCTTCACCGCTGAGAAAATGGAAGCGGGTCAACTAGCACACTGCCTAGGTGCGTTCTGCCCGAACATCCTATTCCCATACGCTCGCGAAACTATCTCTAGCCTAGTGGTTAAAGGTACGTTCCCTCAACTAAACCTAGCACCAGTTAACTTTGATGCTCTGTTTATGAACTACCTACAGCAGCAAGCTGCACAAGGCGAAGGCCAAGCTGAAGCGTAATTAGCTCGCTCTGAATCATCAGCGAGTGAAAAAATGCACAGAGCATCTATGATAACGATGCGATGTGCATTTTTTGTTTTAAACTAACCCTCAGAGTTCAACTCTTAATGCCCCTAATAGCTTGCTGGGTGCTAAGAACTGAATTCTAGTCAATTAACGACAATCAGGCGGAACAATGACAGATAAAAATAGCAAGAATGCTTACGGCAAAGAGATTTCGATGACAGTACTGGGTGCTGGTTCATACGGAACTTCGTTAGCGATTTCGTTGGCTCGTAATGGTGCGAATGTGGTGATTTGGGGACACGAACCTGAACATATGGCTCGTCTTGAAGCCGACCGCTCAAACCATGAGTTTTTACCTGGTATCGATTTTCCAGAATCGTTAATTGTCGAATCGGACCTTGAGAAAGCAGTACAAGCAAGCCGTGACTTATTGGTTGTAGTACCGAGCCATGTGTTTGGTATCGTGCTCAATAACGTCAAACCTTTCTTGCGCGAAGACTCACGTATCTGTTGGGCAACCAAAGGTCTAGAGCCAGAAACGGGTCGACTACTAAAAGATGTCGCACACGATGCGATCGGCGAAGGTTACTCGTTGGCGGTGTTGTCTGGTCCGACATTTGCGAAAGAACTGGCGATGGGAATGCCGACAGCGATTTCAGTTGCGTCCCCTGATGCTCAGTTTGTCGCTGACCTACAAGAGAAAATCCACTGCAGCAAAACCTTCCGAGTTTACGCCAATAGCGATTTTGTCGGCATGCAGCTTGGCGGCGCGGTGAAGAACGTGATTGCGATTGGCGCAGGTATGTCTGACGGCATTGGCTTTGGCGCAAACGCGCGTACTGCGTTGATTACTCGTGGTTTGGCCGAAATGACTCGTCTGGGTGCTGCACTCGGTGCGCAAACTGAAACCTTTATGGGCATGGCGGGATTAGGCGACTTGGTACTAACATGTACAGATAACCAATCACGCAACCGTCGCTTTGGTTTGGCGTTAGGTCAGGGCAAAGACGTTGATACCGCACAGACTGAAATCGGTCAGGTGGTGGAAGGTTACCGCAACACAAAAGAGGTGTGGTTGTTGGCGCAGCGCATGGGCGTAGAGATGCCGATTGTTGACCAAATTTATCAAGTATTGTATCAAGGAAAGGATGCAAGACTGGCAGCAAAAGATCTGCTGGCACGAGATAAGAAAGCAGAAGCATAACCGCGAACGCAACATCTAGGGATTAGGGATATTGATGAAACATTGCGAAAAACAGAAAGTCTGGCAAGCGATCGTTCGAGAAGCAAGAGAGCTCTCCGAACAAGAGCCAATGTTGGCAAGCTTTTATCATGCGACGATTATTAAACATGATAGCTTGGCTTCAGCATTGAGTTATATTCTTGCCAACAAGCTAAACACTGCGTCTATGCCAGCAATGGCAGTACGTGAAGTGGTTGAAGAGGCATTCAATGCTGACCCAACGATCACGGAAGCAGCGGCTTGTGATATCTGTGCAACGGTGAATCGAGATCCGGCGGTTTCCATGTATTCGATGCCGCTGCTTTACCTCAAAGGCTACCACGCTTTACAAGGCTACCGAGTAGCAAACTGGCTATGGCGTCAAGGGCGTATTGCGCTGGCGACATATCTACAAAACCAGATTTCTGTTGCCTGCCAAGTGGATATTCACCCGGCGGCGCGTATTGGTCGCGGCATCATGCTCGACCACGCTACTGGGATTGTGATCGGTGAGACCGCAGTGGTTGAGAATGACGTATCGATTCTACAGGACGTGACGTTGGGTGGTACCGGTAAAGAGTGCGGAGACCGTCACCCGAAAATCCGCGAAGGCGTGATGATCGGTGCTGGGGCTAAGATCCTAGGCAACATCGAAGTGGGAGAAGGGGCGAAGATTGGTTCGTGCTCTGTGGTATTGCAACCCGTACCTGCACACACCACGGTTGCGGGTGTTCCAGCGAAGATTGTTGGTCGTCCTAAAACCGATAAGCCATCTCTGGATATGGACCAGCAGTTTAACGGCAAGTCGCAAAGCTTTATCGGCGGTGATGGAATCTAGCCTCAGCTAAAGATTTTGATAAAAAAAGAGCTAACCCTTGGGTTAGCTCTTTTTGTTTGGTGCCAGCAATAGAAAGCAAAGTGATGGTTTCTATTAGGGCATTGATGTTCAGTGATTAAGCCATAGAATTCAGTTCAACAAGAACTTCTTCTGCCCACTCGATCCAAGCTTGACGAATCAACAGGTTACGACGCAGTGTTAGGCGTTCTAAACGTTGCTGTTTGTCTAGCGTTGAAGCTGAAGAGTAGTAAGCGTTTTCAATTTCTTGGTAGTGAGCTACCAATTTACGTGATTCTTCGACCAGCTCCGCCAATTGCACGCGGAAAGGTTCTGAAGGTTGTACAGCGCAAGCCATGAGTTTTGCTGAAAACTCATCACGCACTGTTGGGTGTGCTGTCGGTTGATCGAACCACTCGCCAAGCGCAGTACGGCCGGCGTCAGTGATGGAATAAACTTTACGGTCTGGTTTGCCTTCTTGAGGCTCCAATACACAAGTAACCAACTCGTTTTGAGCCATTTTGTTGAGCTCGCGGTAAACTTGCTGGTGGCTCGCTTTCCAAAAGTAGCCGATGGTAGCGGAAAACTCTTTAGTGATATCGTAACCAGTTGCATCGCGTGTGCTAAGAACTGTGAGAATAACGTGTGGTAATGACATGTCTTCAATCCAAATTTGGTTAATAAACAAAATTAACTGCTTAGGTACTGTTGTGCTTCTATGGCACTTGTCATCAGTGGTTGTTTAAGCAGCGCCAACAAAGTTGGCCATGTCACCTTAAAAAAGCCGTTTATCACCTAGATCGATATACATAGTATCGAAGTGCTGCACTGTGGATATTTTTATAAGTAGTGCAGAGGGCGAGTAGTATATCTAAATAATAAGCATAAAGTGGAATAGAAGGACAAAATATACCAAAAAACTTATGATTTCCTAAATAAACTAAAGTATCAGATATAGATTCTGCAAAATGGTATTAATTGTTCTTATATTAGATTGATTGACTGCAAAATAATCAAGTGCAAGTGATAGCTATAAAAAAAGGTTGGCGATGATGCCAACCTTAGTATTTGGATAACTAGTCCGTTAACCTGTATTTCGCATGCCCGCAGCGATGCCGGCAATCGTGACCATCAACGCTTCTTCCAGCTCAGAAGAGGTTTCTTCAGTCTGGCGCGTACGATAGAGCAATTCGGCTTGAAGCATGTTGAGAGGCTCTACATAGATGTTACGTAGACGGATCGATTCCTGACCCCAAGGGTCGCTTTGCATTAGGTTCTCGTTGTTCTCTACGTTCAGTACCGACTTAATGTCTTTCTGAAGCTGTTCACGTAGACGGTCACCCAGTGGTAGCAACTTAGGATCGGCAAGGCGTTCGTCGTAGTAGCGCGAGATCTCTAGGTTACACTTGGTGTACACCATCTCTAGCATACCTAGGCGAGTCGAGAAGAATGGCCACTCACGACACATCTCTTCCAGTAGTGCTTGATGGCCTTTATCGACTGAGTATTGAATCGCTTCACCTGCCCCAAGCCATGCTGGCAGTACCAGACGGTTTTGGCTCCACGAGAAAATCCAAGGAATCGCACGCAGGCTTTCTACGCCGCCGTTTGGATTACGCTTCGCTGGGCGTGAACCCAATGGTAGTTTACCGAGTTCCAGCTCAGGCGTTGCTTGGCGGAAGTAAGGAACAAAGTCCGGCTCGCCACGTACCACTTTACGGTAGGCTTCGCAGCTCACCTCTGACAGCACGTTCATTAGGTCGCGCCATTCTTGTTTTGGCTCTGGTGGTGGCAGTAGGTTTGCTTCAAGGATTGCACTTGCGTACAGGTTAAAGCTGTTGACCGCGACTTCTGGCAGACCAAGCTTAAAGCGGATCATTTCACCTTGCTCTGTTACGCGCAGGCCGCCTTTCAGGCTCTTCGGTGGCTGAGACAGTAGTGCTGCGTGTGCCGGGGCACCACCACGGCCAATCGTACCGCCACGGCCGTGGAATAGCGTCAGTTCAACGCCTTCTTCTTCGGCCACTTTCACCAATGATTCCATCGCGTGGTATTGCGCCCAGCCCGCAGACATAACGCCTGCATCTTTGGCTGAGTCGGAATAACCGATCATCACCATTTGGTGGTTTTGGATAAAGCCGCGGTAGAGGTCGATGCTCATCAGTTGTTTGATCACTGACTCTGCATTGTTCAAGTCGTCTAGCGTTTCGAACAGTGGACACACGTCCATGCGGTAAGGACAGCCTGATTCTTGCAGCAATAGGTGAACCGCCAGAACGTCAGAGGCAGTACGCGCCATTGAAATTACGTAAGCACCAAACGCTTCACGTGGTTGCAGAGCAATAATCTTACAGGTATCCAAAACCTCTTTAACCGGCTCTGATGGTTGCCAGTCGCGAGGTAGCAGTGGGCGTTTCGATGCCAGTTCGTTGGTCAGAAAAGCAATCTTGTCTTGCTCGCTCCACTGGTCGTAATCGCCGATACCTAGGTAACGAGTCAGCTCAGAAAGTACGTCTGAGTGGCGAGTACTTTCTTGGCGAATATCCAGACGCACCAGATGCACACCAAATGCTTTGATTCGACGTAGCGTATCAAGCAGCGAACCGTCGGCAATAATACCCATACCGCACTCGTGCAGCGATTGGTAACACGCGTATAGTGGCTCCCAAAGCTGCTCTACACGTTGAAGCGGCGCTTTGACCGCCAGCTTCTGGCCGTTAATCTTAGCGTCCAGAATCTCTTTGGTTTCGGTCAGCAGTGAGCGTAGGCCTTTTAATACCGCGCGGTAAGGTTCGTGCTCGTCTTCACCCGCCAACGCGCGTACCGCGTCATTACAACGCGTCATCGATAGTTCGCTGACGAGTTCATTAACGTCACTTAGGTATAGGTCTGCAGCTTTCCAGCGAGACAACAACATCACTTCACGAGTGACTGTGTGTGTCACGAATGGGTTACCGTCTCGGTCTCCGCCCATCCAAGAGGAAAAGTGTACAGGGCGCGCATCAATCGGCAGACCTTCACCGAGGTAGTCTTTCAGGCGAACGTCCATTTCACGAAGGAAATCTGGTACCGCTTCCCAAAGTGAGTTTTCTACTACAGCAAAGCCCCATTTCGCTTCATCTAGCGGGGTTGGGCGTTGCTTACGAATGGTATCTGAATGCCAGCTTTGTGCGATTAACTGCTCTAGGCGGCGCTCTGTCTTTTGGCGCTCTTTTGGCGATAGGTCGCTAAGCTCTAGTTTTGACAGACATTTGTTAATCTTAACCAGCTTGTGGATCATCGTGCGACGGGTGATCTCTGTCGGGTGAGCTGTCAGTACCAGTTCAATGTTGAGATCGCGAACCGCCTGAGCCGTATCCAGTTTGCCGATTTTGTTTTGGCTCAGCTTGGAGAATAGAGAATTGATCGCGTCCGGCTCACAGACGTGTGCGTCACAATGGCGAGAAATCGTATGGTATTGCTCGGCCATGTTGGTCAGATTCAAAAACTGGTTGAATGCGTGTGCGACTGGGGTGAGCTGATCATTAGGCAGGCTCTTAATTTCCTCAATCAAGCTTTCTCGGTCTGATTGATTGCCTGCGAGAGCCGACTTGGAAAGTTTACGGATCGTTTCTACTTTCTCTAGAAGCTCTTCACCGTGTGCATCCTTGATGGTGTTACCGAGCAAATGTCCCAGCATGCTCACGTTGCTTCTGAGTGCAGAGTATTTCTCATTCATTGTCGTCCTGCCTTGTAAAAAAATTACATCCAATGTTCTTTTGTTCGGTAACCAATCTAGCGAAAAATGTTGCTTCGAGTCAATTATCGCATGCAAAGTTTGCAAATATTGTTCAACTAGACACAAATTTAGTAAGCAACGATTTTTAGTCAAAGTTGCTGAAATTTTATTACAAAATCAATATCGAGATGGGCCGAGTACTCAAGCAAAGGTCATCGCACTCACGATGACCTTGAGTAGGGCTAGAAGCAGTATTTGTACATTGCTTTTGACAGCACATTGATGGTTGGGTCGATAAATTCAAATGCCAAAAATTCGTCTGGCTGGTGCGCTTGGTCAATCGAACCAGGACCAAGTACCAGTGTTGGACATAACTGCTGTAGGAATGGCGCTTCGGTACAGTAATTAACCGTCTGGGAGTCAAGACCACAGATCTCTTCCACACCACCAATAAACGGATGGTCATGCTGGCACTCATACCCCGGAATCGGCTCGTGTAGCGGTGTGATCTCAACGCGTCCTGGCCATTTGGCTTCGACCTCTTTCAGTGCGCCCCTCAGCATGTTGTCCAACCCATCCAAGCTGATGCCCGGCAATGGGCGCACATCATAGTGCAATTCACAGCAGCCGCAGATTCGGTTGGCACTGTCACCACCATGGATATGCCCCAAATTCAAAGTAGGGCTTGGAATCGCAAAACCCGGGTGATGGTATTCTTTGATCAATTTATCTCTGAGTTTCATGAGCGCAAACAGCACTTCGTGCATGATCTCGATGGCATTGACGCCCAAAGCAGGATCCGAAGAATGCCCAGATTTGCCTGTAACACGAATAGCGTTCGCCACATGACCTTTGTGTCCGCGAATCGGAACTAGGCTCGTTGGCTCACCAATAATGCAGTAATCCGGTTTAAATGGCGCATTTTCAGTGAAATGGCGTGCGCCCAACATGGTGGTTTCTTCGTCACAAGTTGCTAAAACATAGAGTGGCTTGGTTTGTTTGCTCCAATCGACCTTTTTTACCGCTTCTATAATAAAGGCGAAATAACCTTTCATATCCGCAGTCCCTAACCCATAAAAACGATTGTTCGCTTCGGTCAATTGATGAGGATTGAAGTTCCAACGTCCTTCGTCAAACGGTACGGTGTCGCTGTGCCCCGCCAGAAGTAGTCCTCCCTCGCCGCTGCCTTTTTTCGCGATCAGGTTGAGTTTGCCAGCTTCAACCTCGGTGACTTCGACACTAAAACCGACGTCTTTTAACCATGTCGCTAGCTTTTCAATTACTTGCGCATTTCCTTCATCCCAACTCGGGTCAGTAGAGCTAATTGAAGAGGTAGAAATAAGGCCGCTGTAGACCTCTTTAAAACTAGGTAATTGCATATTTAGTTTACTTTCCCTGTTGACATAAATTCGCTAAGAAGGTAAAACACATAATAAATCACTTTTGATGAATAAAAAACCGTTAAAAGCTGTGTTTTAGTAAATTTGTAGTCACTATTTGAGTGGCGTTTTTCAACGAAAATGGATGTCTGAAATGCTGAAAACCACGATCATTGGCGCAACTGGTTATACCGGAGCAGAACTTGCGCTTATGGTGCACAAACACCCTGAACTCACGCTATCAGGTTTATATGTTTCCGCCAATAGTGTTGACGCAGGAAAAAGCATTTCACAACTGCACCGCAAGCTAGCTGGGCTGGTTGACGTAGCAGTCGAACCATTAGTTGATGTTGAGAAAGTTGCAAAAGAGTGCGATGTCGCGTTTTTCGCGACCGCGCATGAGGTGAGCCATGACCTTGCTCAGTCGTTCTTGGTTCAGGGTTGCCAGGTGTTTGACTTATCAGGCGCATTCCGCGTTAAACAAGAAGGCTTTTATCCGAAATATTACGGCTTTGAGCATAAATATGACGTTTTACTCGATAATTCTGCATATGGCTTGGCTGAATGGAACGCAGAGCAGGTGAAGCAGAGCCAGTTAGTGGCAGTGCCAGGTTGTTACCCAACCGCGTCTCAATTGGCGGTCAAACCGCTATTAGAAAGTGGCTTGATTGATACGGCGCAATGGCCAGTGATCAACGCGACCAGTGGGGTTTCAGGCGCTGGCAGAAAAGCGACGCTGAACAACAGCTTTTGCGAAGTGAGCTTAAAACCCTACGGTGTGTTTAGCCACCGTCATCAACCAGAAATTGCCACGCATCTTGGCTGTGATGTCATCTTCACGCCACATCTAGGCAATTTCAAAAGAGGCATCTTAGCGACTATCACGATGAAGTTGGCTAAAGGTGCCACTGAGCAACAAGTAAAAGACGCATTTGAATCGGCTTACCAAGGTAAACCAGCAGTACGTTTATTGACGGACGAACTGCCAAGCATTCAAAACGTTGAGAATACGCCTTTCTGCGATATCGGCTGGAAGGTGCAAGGCGAGCATATCATCGTGGTCTCTGCGATCGATAACTTGCTAAAAGGCGCATCGAGTCAAGCGATGCAATGTTTAAACATCCACTTCGGATTTCCAGAATTAACTGCCCTTGTATAAGCGAGTAGGCAAAGGAAAAGTGATGACAGATAACAATCAAACTCCATTAGTGATCAAATTAGGCGGCGCAGCGCTGTCGTGTTCTGAGACTCTAAGTAAGGTATTTGGCGCGATTGCCGAGTATCAAGCTCAGGCTCAGCGACGAATTGTGATCGTCCACGGGGGAGGTTATCTGGTGGACGATCTAATGACCCAGCTTCAACTGCCAACAGTGAAGAAAGATGGTCTACGTGTAACGCCTTACGATCAAATTGGCGTCATCGCTGGTGCGCTTGCAGGTACAGCGAACAAGATGCTGCAAGGTCAAGCTATCAAAGATGGTTTGAATGCAGTGGGATTAAGTCTAGCGGACGGTGGCTTGTGCCAGGTTACAGAACTTGACCCAGAGTTGGGTGCCGTGGGCAAGGCAACACCAGGTAAGTCAGACGTGCTACAGGCAATTTTGTCAGCGGGTGCGTTGCCAATCATCAGCTCAATCGGCCTCACCGATGACGGCCAGATGATGAACGTCAATGCCGACCAAGCGGCGGTTGCCGTAGCGGGAGCGTTAGACGCTGAATTGGTACTGCTTTCAGACGTGAGCGGTGTACTGGATGGCAAAGGTCATTTGATCAAAAGCCTCAACCAGTCGCAAGCGGAAGCCTTAATTAAGGGCCACGTGATTACCGACGGCATGATCGTCAAAGTGAATGCAGCACTAGAAGCGGCAAACGACCTAGGTCGCCCAATTGAAGTGGCGACATGGCGTTACCCAGAAAAACTCGCTGAGCTATTCGCTGGACAAAGCATTGGAACACAGTTCTTACCGCAATAAGCGTTAAGAAAATACAGAATTAATAGGAAGTACCCGTAGCACTGACCGCCAAGCGCAGCGCCGGGATTTTGGAGAAAAGAAGATGAGCAAAGTAGAAGTAAATAAAGTAGTTGTCGCATACTCTGGCGGTCTGGACACCTCGGTAATCATTCCATGGTTGAAAGAGAACTATGACTGTGAAGTGGTTGCATTTGTTGCTGATGTTGGTCAGGGCGAAGAAGAACTGATCGGTATCGAAGAAAAAGCAAAAGCGTCGGGCGCATCAGAATGCTACGTCGTTGACCTGAAAGAAGAGATGGTAGCAGATTACATCTACCCGACGTTGAAGACAGGTGCGTACTACGAAGGTAAATACCTACTGGGTACTTCAATGGCACGTCCTATCATCGCCAAAGCACAGGTTGAAGTAGCACGTAAAGTTGGTGCTGATGCACTGTGTCATGGTTGTACTGGTAAAGGTAACGACCAAGTACGTTTTGAAGGTGCGTTTGCCGCACTTGCCCCAGACCTACACGTGATTGCGCCTTGGCGTGAGTGGGACCTTGTCAGCCGTGAAGAGTGTCTCGATTACCTAGCAGAGCGCAACATCCCGTGTAGCGCATCGCTAACCAAAATTTACTCGCGTGACGCAAACGCATGGCACATCTCAACAGAAGGTGGTGTGCTGGAAGATACGTGGAATGCGCCAAACGAAGACTGTTGGGTATGGACAGTTGACCCAGAGCAAGCGCCAAACGAAGCTGAATACGTCACTCTACAAGTAGAAAAAGGCGAAGTGGTCGCGGTTGACGGTGAGAAAATGACACCATACAACGCGCTAGTTTACCTGAATGACAAAGGTTCAAAACATGGTGTCGGTCGTATCGATATCGTAGAAAACCGTCTTGTGGGTATGAAGTCTCGTGGTTGTTACGAAACTCCAGGGGGCACTATCATGATGGAAGCTCTACGCGCAGTTGAACAACTGGTGTTGGATAAATCATCATTTGAGTTCCGCGAAGAACTTGGCTTAAAAGCGTCACACTTGGTTTACGACGGCCGTTGGTTTACGCCACTGTGTAAGTCTATCCTTGCCGCTTCTGAAGAGTTAGCACAAGACGTTAACGGTGAAGTTGTAGTAAAACTCTACAAAGGTCAGGCGACAGTGACGCAAAAACGTTCTGATAACAGCTTGTACTCAGAAGAGTTTGCAACTTTCGGTGATGATGACGTATACGATCACAGCCATGCTGGTGGCTTTATCCGCCTTTACTCTCTATCGAGCCGCATCCGTGCGCTAAATAGCCAGAAATAGTCATCTCTGAGCTCTTGCTACTGAGTAAAACCCACCTTTAAAAGGTGGGTTTTGTCGTTTTTAGCGTACAGAAAACTGGACAAAAACCCTTTGAATAAATATGTAAAAATAATGAATTAATACTTTATTTTTGTCTGGAATTGCCGTAACTTTGAACCCATCAAAAGAATACTGAATTTCATTCAGAGATTGTATAGGTAAAGTCACTGCCAGTAGCAGCAGTGAGCACTGGTAATCAGGAGATACGCAATGGCATTATGGGGCGGAAGATTTACCCAAGCAGCAGATACTAGATTCAAAGAATTCAACGATTCATTGCGCTTCGATTACCGATTGGCTGAGCAAGATATTGTTGGCTCAATAGCTTGGTCAAAAGCACTATTGTCTGTGAATGTGCTGAGTGAAGAAGAGCAGCAAAAACTCGAGTTAGCACTGAATGAGCTGAAACTCGAAGTGATGGAAGATCCTCATCAGATTTTGCGCTCTGACGCTGAAGATATCCACTCGTGGGTGGAACAGCAATTGATCAGCAAAGTGGGTGATTTAGGCAAAAAGCTTCACACGGGTCGTTCACGTAACGACCAAGTCGCGACAGACCTCAAACTGTGGTGTCGCCAGCAGGGTCAACAACTACTCATGGCGCTCGACCGTCTGCAGTCGCAAATGGTGTCAGTAGCGAGACAGCATCGAGGCACCGTACTGCCGGGTTATACCCACTTGCAACGCGCTCAGCCAGTCACGTTTGCTCACTGGTGTTTGGCTTATGTTGAAATGTTTGAACGTGACTACTCACGTCTGCACGATGCGATTGAACGTTTGGATACTTGTCCGTTGGGTTCCGGCGCGTTAGCCGGTACCGCGTACCCAATCGACCGTGAGAAACTGGCTCACAATTTGGGTTTCCGCCGAGCAACTCGCAACTCTCTCGATTCTGTTTCTGACCGTGACCATGTGATGGAACTGATGTCGGTTGCATCGATCTCAATGCTGCATTTGTCACGCCTCGCTGAAGACATGATTTTCTACAACTCGGGTGAATCTAACTTCATCGAGTTAGCCGATACCGTTACATCAGGTTCGTCGCTGATGCCACAGAAAAAGAACCCAGACGCGCTAGAGCTTATCCGTGGTAAAACGGGACGCGTTTATGGTTCACTCGCGGCGATGATGATGACGGTAAAAGCGTTACCGCTGGCTTACAACAAGGACATGCAGGAAGACAAAGAAGGTCTGTTTGACGCGCTGGATACGTGGAACGACTGTATGGAAATGGCGGCGCTGTGTTTTGACGGGATCAAAGTCAACGGCGAACGTACATTGGAAGCGGCAAAACAAGGTTACGCGAACGCAACCGAGTTGGCGGACTACTTGGTGGCAAAAGGTATTCCTTTCCGTGAAGCACACCATATTGTCGGCGTCGCGGTTGTCGGTGCGATTGCGAAGGGCTGCGCGCTCGAAGAGCTATCGATTGCCGAGCTGAAAGAATTTTCTCCAGTGATTGAAGCGGACGTCTACGAGATTTTGACTATCGATTCGTGTTTAGAGAAACGTAGCGCATTAGGCGGCGTGTCTCCAAAACAAGTCGCGTACGCGGTTGAGCAGGCAGAGTCGCGTTTGATTAAGCGTGATACATCAACCGTGAAAGTACGACCTGCGCGTCTGACCGATATTGAAGCGCTTGAGGGAATGGTGACGTACTGGGCGAACATGGGTGAAAACCTTCCGCGTTCGAGAAGTGAACTGGTTAGAGACATTGGCTCGTTTGCGGTAGCAGAACATCACGGTGAAGTGACGGGTTGTGCATCGCTGTACGTGTATGATTCGGGCCTTGCGGAGATTCGCTCTCTCGGGGTTGAAGCCGGGTGGCAACACCAAGGACAGGGCACTGCGATCGTACAATACTTGGTCGAAAAAGCGCGCCAAATGGCGATCAAAAAGGTCTTCGTTTTGACTCGTACGCCTGAGTTCTTTATGAAGCAAAGCTTCTTACCGACGTCTAAGTCTTTATTACCAGAAAAAGTGCTGAAAGACTGCGAACAGTGTCCACGTCAGCATGCTTGTGATGAGGTCGCATTAGAGGTCAATCTGGTTGAGAAAGCTATCGCTCGCTCAAACGTCGCATAACGTACTGAATAGAAAGGTTTTCAAAAAAAGATCCAAAAGATCATCGATTTTTTAGGAACCTTTGAGAAAAGGCGCGGTCTATTAAAGTACCACTGCTTTTTCTTAGACAAATCTAAGAGAGCCCCAAGACCGAGATTGGTTTTGGGGCTTTTTTCTATCTACTACTTTTTACCGCTGCGTTTGCGCCATGGCAGGATGACAAAACGCATCCAAAGGTGCAGGGCGAGTAGCGTGTTAAAAGCAAATCCCGCAAAAATCAACGCAATAGACTCAATACTTTTAGGGTTATCGCGGCAGAGAAACCACCAAACGATCCAACAAAGCACTGAAAGTACGGTCAATTGATCCATGCAGCGCTGGCAACGGCCAATCTTTTTCCAGAACCAATGAGATTGTTCACAGTTATGACATGTCATGGTGTTTGATATTTCTGTAACATACCGACTCTTAGAATACCGCAACCAAAATGTGAAAGTGAGAAAAATGATAGAACGCCAACAAACTAAACAACGTATGAGTCGTATCGTTAAACATAACGGTGTTATTTATCTATGTGGTCAGGTATGTGCTGACGCGACACAAGGTATTACCGAACAAACGCAAACGATGTTGGATAAAGTGGAAGAATTACTTCTGGAAGCGGGCAGTGACAAAGAGCACATGCTTTCAGCAACGATTTACTTAAAAGACATGCAGTATTTTCAAGAAATGAACGCGGTTTGGGACGCTTGGGTTCCTGAAGGCCACGCTCCAGCACGTGCATGTGTTACAGCTGATATGGCTCGCGATGCACTACTGGTTGAAATCTCGGTCATTGCCGCTGAAAAATAAACAAAAAACGAGCCTTGTGGCTCGTTTTTACTTTTGAACTTAGGGTTAACAACCTGGGCCGCAATCCAAACAGTGCTTCACCATTTCTGGGCCTAGGTGCAGTTTCGCATTAAGGTCACGTAAGGCAGTGCGTACGCCTTCTTCAATTACCGGATGATAAAACGGCATATCCAACATTTCTGAAATCGTCATCTTGTTCTGGTGAGCCCAAGCCAGAAGGTGCGCTAAGTGCTCAGCATTCGGGCCCATCATCTCCGCGCCAAGAAAACGGCCTGTACCGTGCTCTCCGTATACGTGCAATAACCCTTGGTTGCGCAGCATCACTCGTGAGCGGCCTTGATTCTCAAATGACACTTCACCGGTTTCAAAACAGCCGCAACCGCCTAAACGCGTCTCGAGTTGTCGGTAAGTTTCACCCACCATGGCAATTTGAGGGTCAGTGAACACCGCAGATATCGGTGAGCGACGTAGGCCTGCGCGAATATCTGGGTAGCGTCCTGCATTGTCGCCGGCAATTTTTCCCTGATCCGCCGCTTCGTGCAGCAGTGGGATCTGATTGCTTGCGTCACCAGCGATAAAGATATTTTCAACCGAGGTTTGCAGCGTGTAATGGTCTGCAGTCGGTACGCCGCGTTCATCCAGCTCAATCTCGGTGTTTTCGAGGGCCAGCTTATCAACATTTGGACGGCGTCCTGTCGCGGCCAATACGTAGTCAACAATAAAGGTTTCTAATTCGCCATCGTGGTTAATGAATTGAATCTCAACTTTATCGCTGTCATCAAGACGTTTCATGCTTTCGACTTTGACATCGGCATCCAGATAAAACTCTTGCTTAAACGCTTTGTCTGCGTAAGCCATCACTTGCGGATCTGTTAGTGGGCCAACTTGGCCGCCGAGGCCAAACAACTTAACCTTAACGCCGAGTCGATGCAGCGCTTGCCCTAATTCGAGGCCAATCACTCCCGGACCAAACACCGCAACTGCTTCAGGCAAATCTTCCCAATCAAATACATCGTCATTGATGACAAGGCGGTCGCCCAGTTCATTCCAAACCGCTGGGTAAGCTGGACGTGAACCCGTAGCGATAACGATTCGCTCAGCGCGGATTTCAGTGTGCTCATCAACACGCAATGTGTGATGGTCAACAAATTTTGCGTAACCTGAAATTTTGTCTGATGCTGGGATTTCGTCCACGCTTTCTAGGACAAATCCAACAAAACGGTCGCGCTCACGTTTGACTCGGTCCATGACTTCACGTCCATCGATTCTGATCTCACCTTGTGGGTGAACACCAAACCCCGGCGCTTTTTCAATTTGGTGAACACTTTCCGCCGCCGCAATCAACAGCTTTGATGGCATACAACCGACGCGGGCACACGTTGTACCATAAGGTCCACCTTCGATGATTACGACATTTTTCGTGTGTGCTTTAGCGGCGCGATATGCTCCTAGGCCTGCGGTACCGCCACCAATAATGGCGACATCAACGTTTAGCTGCTTCATAATGGACTCTCGTGTTGTGCCCTCCAGTGACGTGCATGTTTGGAGGAATGAATTTGAAATCAGAAGTCTAAAAAGAAGAGGTCCACCGACCCATTACTGGGCCGGAAGACCGAGGGCTCTGAGTATTAGCCTAGGTAAGTTTCAAGTTCTTCGCTACCGCCGATATGTTTACCGCCGATGAATACTTGAGGAACGGTTGTGCGACCAGAGATAGCTCGTAGGCTCACGGTTGTCGCGTCTTTTCCTAGAATCACTTCTTCGTATTGAAGACCTTTATCAATCAAATTCTGTTTCGCTTTGACACAAAACGGACAACCCGGTTTAGTAAATACAGTGATCGATTCCTGGGTTTTAAAGTCCGGTGCGATGTAGTTCAGCATGGTATCGGCATCTGACACTTTGAACGGGTCACCCGGTTCATTTGGTTCGATGAACATCTTTTCAATCACGCCGTCTTTTACCAGCATGCTGTAGCGCCATGAGCGTTTGCCAAAGCCCAGTTCGTTTTTATCGACTAACATACCCATACTATCGGTGAACTCTCCGTTACCATCTGGAATGAAAGTAATGTGTTCTGCTTCTTGCTCTTGTTTCCACGCATTCATCACAAACGTGTCGTTAACCGAAACACACAAGATTGCATCTACGCCGTGTTCTTTAAACACAGGGAATAGCTCGTTGTAGCGTGGTAAGTGGCTAGAAGAACAAGTCGGAGTGAATGCGCCAGGTAGGCTAAAGACAATCACCGTCTTGTTTTTGAATAGTTCGTCACTTGTGACGTTTACCCACTGGTCGCCTTGGCGAGTTGGGAAAGTAACTTGAGGAACGTTTTGGCCTTCTTTCGTTGCAAACATCAATAGTTTCCTTTTAATTTTTATCAATCGTTGCTAGAGCGTTGTGTTGTACGTTGCTCAGCATCTTTTCGTTGAGTTCATTATTAAAAAAATTCTTTGATAGCTCTAATCGTTTGATGTTATGGTTTTGATAGGTGGTTTCTATCTAATTGAATATGGAAAACGACAATGAATATTCGTGATTTTGAATACTTGGTGGCACTTGCTGAACATAAGCACTTTCGTAAAGCGGCAGAGGCGTGCTTTGTCAGCCAGCCAACGTTAAGTGGTCAGATTCGCAAGCTGGAAGATGAACTGGGGACGGCGTTATTAGAGCGCAGTAGTCGCCGAGTGCTGTTTACCGACTCAGGTTTACAGTTGGTGGATCAGGCCAAGCGCATTCTCAGCGAAGTCAAAACATTTAAAGATATGGCCAGTGGGCAAAATGGGGTGATGACCGGACCATTGCACATTGGCTTTATTCCGACTGTTGGACCTTATATCTTGCCGCGGATCATTCCCGCGTTGAAAGAGCAGTTCCCTGAACTAGAACTGTTTCTACACGAAGCACAAACCAACCAGTTGGTTGACCAGTTAGAAGACGGCAAGCTCGATTGTTTGGTTTTGGCGTCGGTGGCGGAAACCGAGCAGTTTAAAGAGATCGATGTTTACGACGAACCACTTAGCGTCGCTGTACCTTATGGACACGAGTGGGCTGATTTAGAAGAAGTCGATATGCACGACTTAAAAGGACGTACCGTTCTTTCTTTAGGTGACGGGCATTGTTTGCGCGACCAAGCATTGGGCTTTTGTTTTGCAGCGGGAGCAAAAGACGATGAACGTTTTAAGGCGACGAGTTTGGAAACGTTAAGAAACATGGTGGCTGCGGGGGCGGGGATTACGTTGTTACCGGAGCTGTCGTTGCCAAAAGAGAAACAAAAAGACGGCGTTTGCTACATCAAAGCGTCTAATCCGGTTCCATCGCGTCGGATTGTGTTGGTGTATCGCCCTGGCTCTCCGCTGAGAGCACGTTTTGAACAACTGGCGAAAGCGATAAAAGAGCAGCTCGCTAAGTACCAAGCGGCGGCGTAGAAAATAAAAAAGGGCTGATGCGTAAACATCAGCCCTTTTTGTTTCAGTCGGTTTAGAACAGCTCTTCAGTGCCGTCTTCCGAAGTATAGATACTGTCGGTCGATTGGCTCGACGCGTACTCTTTTGGTTCGGTGCCTTCGACGAAGTATTCAAACATTGCTGTCTCATCATTCTTGTTGGTCAGCAAACCCGTGTCTCGGTCAATACGAACACGAATAACATTGTTCGGGATCTGTTTTTCTTGCTCCGGCACACCATCAAGGGCAATACGCATAAAGTCTACCCAAGCAGGTTGAGCCGTCTTGGCACCTGCTTCAGCGCCAGACACTTGCTTGCCATCTAGATTGCGGTTTGGCGTTGTTCGACCAAGAGCACGATTGTGATCGTCAAAACCTACCCAAGAGATCGCAACAACATCTGGCCCGTAGCCGGTATACCACGCGTCTTTTGAGTCGTTAGTGGTACCCGTTTTACCGCCGATATCGCGACGTTCAAGTGCTTGAGCTCGCCAGCCAGTACCGTTCCAGCCTGTGCCTTCACGCCAGTTACCACCGCCCCAGATATTGCTGTACATCATCTCACGAACCATAAATGCGGTTTGCTCAGAGAGTACTTTCGGTGCGTATCGTGGCATGTCTTCACTGCTGTCGACATCTTGCTCTTGGAAGTCATCCAAAGAAGTCACGCCTTTCGGACAATTTTTACGGCAAACAACTTGTGGTGTCGCTTCAAACTCTAAGTCTCCGAATGGGCCTTCTACTTTCTCGATGTAGTACGGCTCGACGTAGTAACCGCCATTGGCGAAAACAGAGTAGCCTTGCGCCATCTTCATCGGCGTCAGGCTACCAGCACCCAAGGCAATGGTTTCAGAGCGTGGGATCTGGTCGATGTTGAAACCAAAACGAGTAAGGTATTCACGCGTTTCGTCCAAGCCCACTTCACGCAGTACGCGTACCGCCATGACGTTTTTCGATTGAGCAAGGCCAATACGCAAGCGTGTCGGGCCAACGTAAGTTGGCGGTGAGTTCTTCGGACGCCATGCTGTACCTTGGCTTTGGTCCCATTGGTTAATCGGTGCATCGTTGATCAGGGTTGCCAACGTTAAGCCTTTATCGATCGCCGCAGAATAAATAAACGGTTTGATGCTTGAGCCCACCTGACGAACAGACTGAGTCGCACGGTTAAACTTGTTGTGGACAAAGTTGAAGCCACCGACCAGAGACAACACCGCTCCATTTTCAGGATTCATTGCGACAAATGCTGTATTGGCATTTGGCACTTGGCTTAACTGCCACTGAGTGCTCTCTTTACCTTCTGCAGCATCGGTGACCTGACGAACCCAGATTTGCTCACCGGTTGTCATCACATCGCTGGCACGGTTTGGCGCCGAGCCTTGACGCTCATCAGTTAGGAACTTACGTGCCCATTTGATGCCATCCCATTCGATGGTTTGTTCACCTTGGTTTTTAACCCAAACTGTCGCACTTTTGCTGTCAACTTTAGTCACTACCGCTGGTGTTAAAGGACCGTAAGTCGGTACTTTCGCCAGTGTCGCTTCGATTTTCTCTTGGTCGAATGCAGCTTGACCATCTTTCCACAGTACCGTCTCAGGGCCGCGGTAACCGTGGCGCTCGTCGTACGCCAACAAATTGTTGACGGCAGATTCATTCGCCGCCGCTTGCAGTTTAGAGTCAACCGTCGTGTAGATATTCATCCCCGAGGTGTACGCGTCTTCTCCGTAGCGTGCCACCATCCAAGCACGGGCAAGCTCTGCAACGTAAGGCGCGTTGAGTTCAATTTCTGCACCGTGGTAGCGAGAAATCAACGCTTCTGAACGCGCTTGGTCGTACTCTTCTTGGGTGATGTATTTCTCGTCCAGCATACGCGCTAATACTATGTTACGACGGTTGGTCGCGCGTTCTAGTGAGTAAATTGGGTTCATCGTTGACGGTGCTTTTGGCATACCCGCTAGCGTAGCGAGTTGGCTCAACGTCAAGTCTTGTAGGTCTTTACCAAAGTAGACGCGCGCCGCGGCGCCGAAGCCGTATGAACGATAACCAAGGAAGATCTTGTTAACGTACAGCTCCATGATTTCTTGCTTAGTCAGTAGCTGCTCAATGTGGATCGCGATGAAGATCTCTTTAATCTTACGCATGATCTTCTTCTCGTTAGACAGGAAGAAGTTACGCGCAAGCTGCTGAGTAATGGTACTCGCCCCTTGTTTCGCCGAGCCAGATAGCGCCACGACCACCGCCGCACGGGTAATACCGATTGGGTCGATACCAGGGTGATCATAAAAACGACTGTCTTCGGTCGCAATCAACGCTTCGATAAGGTGTTGAGGAATTTCGTCGTACGTCACCGGGATGCGACGCTTCTCACCAAACTGAGATATTAGTTTGCCGTCACGGCTAAATACCTGCATTGGCGTCTGTAGTTCCACGTCTTTCAAAGTGGCTACATCGGGTAATTCTGGTTTGACATAAAAATAGAAGCCGAAAATTGTACCGACTCCAAGAATCATGCAAACCAGTGTAAATATAAACAATCGCTTTATGAACTTCACCGGAGAATCCCTGATTAATTAGGTTCACTTTATGCAAACCCTTGTACTTTAAGCTAAAACCTTAGCTCTTTTGGTTAATGTGCGTGTGAAAACTTTCAATTTAAGCACATAGAGCTAAGCAAAGCATGGAGCGAAGCTGTATGGGTAAATCTCTAGTTATAGGCGTTGATATTGGTCACCACAGTATCAAGGCGGTTGCTCTCAAGCCCTCAAAAGGCACATTTACACTTGTTAGTTATCAAGAGCTACCAATCGAAGCAGACATTTTCTCTGATAACCACCTGCTAAATTATCAGAAAATTGTAAAGAAACTCAAAGAACTAAGGAAGTCCTTACCACTATTTAGTCGTAAAGTCGCACTCGCGATCCCTGATAACGCTGTAATTAGTAAAGTATTACAGATAGATAGCGAACTTGATACACAAGAACGCGAGTTCGCGATAGTTCAGGCTTTTTCACATCAATCTCCGTTTCCTGTTGAGGAACTGAACTTGGATTTTATCGAGCTACCCAAATCTGGCAGTGGTCAGACGATGAGTAGCTACCAAGTGTATGCGACGAAAAAAGAGGTCGTAGACAGTCGAGTTCAAGCCGTCACCAAAGCGGGTTATCAACCTTTGCTGGTTGAGATTCAAGCGCACAGCCTAACCCATATCTGGCAAATCGCCTCACGCGTACAGCAAAAGCCAAATTGGTTACTGCTCGACGTTGGGTTGAGCCAGTCCTCAGTGTGCATGGATCTGCAAGACAAAGCCCCTTTCTGTAAAGACATTCCGCTCGGTACACAGTTGATGGAAGGTGATGAGCAGTTAGAACACGTGATGCATGGACAGAGCGAGCGCTTTGTTCATGGATTGGTTGAGAAGCTGCAACGCAATATTCAACTGCTGACTTCGGTTCATGGCGTCGAGATTGAAGGAATTTGGTTATCGGGTGGAGGTGCGAGCGTGCCGATGTTGAGCGAAGAGATCGCTAAACGCTTACATATCGAATGTGAAGTACTAAATCCACTTAACCTGTTTGACGCCAGTAGTGCAAAAGCGAATGGTCAACTTAGCTCTGGCCACGTTTACGCAACTGCGGCGGGCTTGGCGTTAAGAGGATTGAACTGGATGGAGCAAACCCATGCTGCATAGCGTTAACTTACTTCCTTGGCGTGACGAGCTGCGTGCGCGTCATAAGAATCGTTTTTTTGGCATCGTCGTACTCGGCCTTTTGGCTGCATTTATTTTGCAGTGGGGAATGGGGGTGTATATCGAGGGACAGGCGAACGATCAGCGAGCTCGTCTGCAGTATCTCAACTCCTATATCGCTGAACTAGATAGAAAGATCGAAGCGTTGAAGAAGGTCGAGCAGGAACACAAAGCGCTGTTAACCCGTCTGGCGGTGGTGGAAAAACTGCAGATGAAGCGCAATAAGCCAACTGATTTTATGAACTTATTACCGCCTCTGATCCCAGAAGGCGTTTATGTCGACAAAATCAAAATGAATGGCACCCATATTCGTCTTTCTGGCATCAGTGATACCACATCACGTTTAGCGACCATGCTCGACAACTTAGAGAGCTCGCCGTTAGTCGGCAATGTGGAAATGCACTCAATCGTGCACGGTAAGCGCAGGTTTGGCAAAAAATTCCAAACCTTTAACGTCTCGTTTTCTTTTATTCCTGCGAAACCGACACCGATTCCTGCCCAGGAGGTGAACAATGGCTAACTACACCGAATTAGATTTCGAAGAAATCCCAGAATGGCCGCTGATACCGCAAGTTGTCATGGTGGTATTGATGGTGCTGATTTTACAGGGCGCGGGCTATTGGTTTTTCCTGAAGCCGCAACTGGAAGCGTTAGAAGGGTTAGCGCAAAAAGAACAAACACTGAAAACTACCGTCGCGATCAAAGCCAATAAAGCGGCGACACTGCCAAAACTCAAAGAACAATTGGATGAGTTGTCAGAGCGTTACGATTACCTGTCGCGTCAGCTTCCGGTGCAAAAAGAACTGGCCAATATGTTGGCGTCAGTGAACGAGGTGGGGCTGAAAAACTCCCTCACTTTTACCCGAATCGACTGGGGCGAAAAGCAAAACCAAGAGTTTCTCTATCGTTTGCCGCTCAATATCGAGCTGACTGGGGACTATCACAACATTGGCGACTTTACACAGGCCATCGCCGAATTGCCGCGAATCATCAACTTCGATGATATCGATTGGCAGCGGGTCAGTCAGGAAAGTAGCACGCTGCACTTTCGTGTTCGCGCTTATACCTACCAATTTAAGCCGGAGGTAGAAGATGAAAAGTAAAAGCCTGACGGTGATATCACTGCTGTTGGTGTTGGTGGGCTGTAAGGCGAACCAAGAGCCTCTCGATGATTACATCGCACAAGTGGAGCGTAAAGCGCGCAAGGATGTGGTAGCGCTGAAGCCAGTCATCGACTTCAAAACTTCTACTTATTTCGCTCACAAACAGCGTGAACCTTTTGTGTTGCCTCAAGCGGCGTTGGTATTGAATCAACCGGTGGCGAAGAAAGATTGTTGGCAGCCAGTGAAACGGGTTAAGAGCGGTAAGTTGGAGAAATACCCGCTGAGCAAACTGCGTTTGACCGGGGTGATGAGTGGCAACGGCCAAGTATCCGCGTTGGTACAAACACCAAAAGGTAACGTGGTACGCGTCAATGCTGGCCACTATATCGGTTTGAACAATGGAAAGGTCACGCGAGTGACAGATAAGTTTTTACAGATTAATGAAACACTTCCCGACGGGTTAGGTTGTTGGAATAAACGTAACGTCAAGTTAGCGCTTAAATAGATGTCGTAGGTTGAGATGAAATCATGAATAAAGGAATGAAGCAATTGTATAGGTACATGCTCCAAGTCATGTTGCTAGTGATAGGAATAGGGCTTTCTGCCGCCCATGCAGCGCAAGAAGGAGAGAGTAATAAGCTAGAGAACATTGATTTTAGAGTGGACAACAAACAGAACGCTCAAATCATTGTGCAACTGGCGAACCCACGTGTCGCGGTCGATGTGCAAAAAGCACAAGAAGGGTTGAGTATTGAGTTACTTAACACCGATGTACCGGATGAAAAAATCTACTTGCTCGACGTGAAAGACTTTGCAACTAACGTCGAGTCTATTGAAGTGTTCCGTAAACAGCCGAGTACCTTGCTGGTTGCGAGTATTAACGGTGAATACGATTACGACTACTCGCTAAACGGTAACTACCTAGAAGTGGTGATCAATAAACCGAAAGACCAAGACACACCTAAACAAAAGAGCGTGCTAGAAAAAGAAGGGAAAAAGATCTCGATTAACTTCCAAGATATCCCGGTCAGAAACGTGCTTCAGTTGATTGCCGATTACAACGACTTCAACTTGGTGGTGTCAGATTCGGTGCAGGGCAACCTAACCTTGCGTTTGGATGGTGTACCTTGGCAGCAAGTGCTGGATATTATCCTGCAGGTTAAAGGCTTAGATAAACGTGTCGACGGCAATGTGGTGTTGGTCGCTCCAACCGAAGAGTTGGACTTGCGCGAGAAACAGTCGATGGAAAAAGCGCGTTTAGAGGAAGAATTGGGCGATCTAACGTCTGAGATCATCAAAGTGAAGTTCGCAAAAGCGTCAGAAATTGCTGAAATGATCGGTGGCGATGGCGCGTTGAGTATGCTTTCAGAGCGTGGTTCGTTGAGTGTCGATGAGCGCACCAACGCGTTGCTGATTCGTGATCTCAAAGAGAACATCGATATTATCCGTGAAATCGTCGATACCTTGGATATTCCGGTCAAACAGGTTCAAATCGAAGCGCGTATTGTCAGCGTCAGTGAAGGTAACTTGGATGAATTAGGTGTTCGCTGGGGCTTTAGCTCGACAAACGGCAGCACTACGGCGGGTGGTTCGATTGAAAGTAACCTCGATCAAGTTGGATTGCTTCAGGGCGACAGCACGGTCGATGATTTCCTTAACGTCAACTTAGCCGCTTCAGCGAGCAACGCATCGTCAATCGCATTTCAGGTCGCCAAATTAGGTTCTGATTTACTGCTAGACTTAGAGCTTTCTGCGCTGCAACGTGAATCAAAAGCGGAAGTGATTTCGAGCCCTCGATTGATCACCACCAACAAGAAGCCGGCTTACATTGAACAGGGTACGGAAATCCCATACTTGGAGTCATCGTCGAGCGGTGCGACGAGTATCGCATTTAAAAAGGCAGTGCTGAGTTTAAAAGTAACGCCGCAAATCACGCCAGACAACCGCTTAGTGCTCGATTTAAGCGTGACTCAGGATAGACCGGGTGAAGTGGTAAAAACGGGCACTGGTGAAGCCGTATCCATCAATACGCAGCGTATCGGCACCCAAGTTTTGGTGGATAACGGTGAGACGGTGGTACTCGGCGGTATCTTCCAGCACAACGTGACCGATACGGTCGATAAAGTGCCGCTGTTGGGTGATTTACCATTGCTGGGTGGCTTGTTCCGTCGTAGCTATCAATCGATGGGGAAAAGCGAACTGCTTATTTTTGTAACACCTAAGGTTGTTATTCAATAAGTAAAACTGTTCAGCAAAAAAATAAATTTGCATTAGTGGCACCATATCTAGATAATTTCGGGTCTTATCACGAATTATCTGTGAGGAATAGGTGCCACAAGCATTTCTAATCCCAGCGAGACGCTGGTGTTCTTGTGGCGATGTCATTGAATTAACGTTGTAAATTACTGCTAAACATGGCTGAGAAACGCAATATTTTTCTTGTTGGCCCGATGGGCGCCGGCAAAAGCACAATAGGTAGACATTTAGCCCAACAGCTTCATATGGAGTTTGTTGATTCTGATACTGTGATCGAAGAGCGTACTGGTGCAGATATCGCTTGGGTATTCGATGTGGAAGGTGAAGAGGGTTTCCGCGCTCGCGAAGAGAAGGTAATCAACGACCTGACAGAAGAGCAGGGTATCGTACTTGCTACTGGCGGCGGCTCTATCAAGAGCAAAGAAAACCGCAATCGTCTATCGGCTCGCGGTATTGTTGTTTACCTTGAAACAACTATCGAGAAGCAACTTGCACGTACTAACCGTGACAAGAAGCGTCCTCTGCTACAAACTGACAATCCACGTGATGTACTGGAAAATTTAGCTGAAGAGCGTAATCCACTGTACGAAGAAATTGCGGATTACACAGTACGTACGGACGATCAAAGTGCAAAAGTGGTAGCCAACCAGATTGTAAAAATGCTAGAAGAACGTTAATACGTTTATTTTAGTAACTGGAGAAGCACCATGGAACGGATTACGGTCAGCTTAGGCGAACGTAGCTATCCCATTTCAATTGGCGCCGGATTATTTAATGATCCGGCCCACCTTTCATTTTTAAACCGCTCTAACTCATCAGCAAAACAGAAAGTTGTTGTGATCAGTAATGTCACGGTCGCCCCGCTTTACGCTGATAAAATTATCTCACTCCTCGAACAGCAAGGTTGTGAAGCCTCACTACTTGAGCTACCTGACGGTGAGCAATACAAGTCTCTCGAAACCTTTAACACTGTCATGAGCTTCCTGTTGGAAGGCAACTATGCCCGTGATGTCGTGATTGTCGCTCTGGGTGGCGGTGTTATCGGTGATTTGGTTGGCTTTTCTGCGGCGTGTTACCAGCGCGGTGTCGACTTTGTCCAAATCCCAACCACACTACTGTCACAGGTGGACTCTTCAGTGGGTGGTAAAACGGCGGTTAACCACAAGCTGGGTAAAAACATGATTGGCGCTTTTTATCAGCCAAAGTCTGTGATTATCGATACTGATTGCCTAGCCTCATTACCCAAACGAGAGTTTGCCGCTGGCATCGCTGAAGTGATCAAATACGGCATCATCTACGATCAAGAGTTCTTCGTGTGGTTAGAAGAGAACCTCGATAAGCTCTACGCTCTGGACGAACAAGCACTGACTTACGCGATTGCACGCTGTTGTCAGATTAAAGCCGACGTGGTGGCGCAAGACGAGAAAGAGTCGGGTATCCGTGCCTTACTGAACTTAGGCCATACATTTGGTCATGCTATCGAAGCGGAACTTGGTTACGGAAACTGGCTGCACGGTGAAGCGGTTGCGGCTGGCACTGTGATGGCGGCGAAAACGGCTCAGTTGCAAGGCTTGATCTCTGTTGAGCAACTTGAACGCATCATTGCGATTCTAAAGCAAGCTCAGTTGCCGATTCATACCCCGCAACAGATGACGTTTGCTGATTTCATGAAACACATGATGCGCGACAAGAAAGTGCTCGCGGGCGAACTGAGACTGGTACTACCGACAAGCATTGGTACTGCGGAAGTGATCAAAGGTGTTCCTGAATCGATCATTGAGCAAGCAATTGATTTTGGGCGCGATCTCTAATCTTTGTCTCTATTGATACCCGCTTAGCTCACGACGCGGTAAAGTGTCTTTTGGCGCAGTTAAGTTGGTATTGATAGGTCTTTATAAGGTGGCGAAATGAGCATGATGCGTGATTCACATGTGTTGGAGTTGGACTCCCAGCGAGAGTTGCTGGAGCGTTTGCAACTGTTAACACGTTTTGGATCGAACTTGATCACCGTAACTGGAGCTCAAGGCGCAGGAAAAACCTGGCTGGCTCAACGCTACTTAGAGGTTTGGGCTCCCGATAAGAATCAATCCTTGTTGATGTGTTTTGCTAACCAAGACGACGCACAACGTCGTTTGACCATTCTTTCTCAACTGGTTTCTGAACCACTGTTCAATCCAGCAGATTCGCTCATCGATTCCTTTATTCACTTAATGGATGGCGAAGCTTGTGATGTGGTTATTGCGATAGATGACGCGCATTTGTTATCCGAGACTTTGCTTTCTGAGCTATGGATGCTGGTATTAGAGTCTCAGCAGAACGCTCTGTGGACGGTCAACGTCGTGCTGTTTACCCGCACTGGCGCAGCTGAGGGGTTAGAGAACCAGTTGGCGCGTTTGAGTTATGGACAAGAGCAAAAACCGATAGAGTTAGAAATCGAATCGTTTTCGCAGCAAGAGGCCGACCGTTTCTTTGAGCAGTTGGTGATTCGTTTTGTCGAAGATGATTTAGAAAAACGAGTTCGTAACGCGTATCGCGCGGTTGCTCGGCGTCCGGGTGAAATCATGGCTTTAGGGGATTACAAGGTGGAAAAGAGGATCATAATTCGCTCGATTGTTGGCTCTCCGCTTAACATCGCGCTCATCGTACTCGCTTTGCTACTGCTGATAGGCGGTGGTTACTGGTGGATGATGTCACAGCCATCGCCGGATGACAAAGCGCAGCAAATTACCCAATCAAGTGAACAGACCGTCATTCCAACGTTGCCAGAAGACAATGCCGATGCTTTGGGCGTGATTTCTCCAGAAGAAGTAGTCGACCCGTCGTTGGCGAACGCAGACGATGATACCGAGGCTCTGCCGCCAGCCGTAACCGAAGAAGTGACCAGCGTCGGAGATTCAAACAAAGAACATCAACGCGTGGTGATCACTTCAGAAGTGGTCGATGCGCTATTGGAAGAAAAGCCGGAAGAAGCTGACACCAGCGAGATTGAGAAAGTGGTCGAAGAATCGGTGCCGCCGCAGCCTCAAGCGCAGCCAACAACAACGGCAGTGGACGAGGCGCCCGTCAAACCAGTGATTCAGTTCTCGTTCGCTAAGGAACAACTCTTAAGCTTTTCTGCTCGCAGCTACACCTTGCAGCTGGCGGCTGTCAACGAACTCGAAGATGTGCAGGCGTTTCTTGACCGCTACCAGTTGAGCGAAAAAGTTTACGTCTACCCAACGGTGCGTAACGATGTGGATTGGTACATCGTGACCTACGATAACTTCCCGACCATTCAGGCGGCGCGAGACGCGGTCAGCAGCTTATCTGCCGATTTGCAGAAGCTCGAACCGTGGGCAAAATCCTTAAGCCAAGTACACCGTGAACTTGAGCGTGGAAAATAGCCTGAGATTAGTCGCAAAATATGTTACATTCCGCAGCCTTAATTTTCGGTTGATAAATAGAGCAGTAGATGAAGAAACAGCGTGCCTTCCTGAAATGGGCGGGTGGAAAATACGGACTTGTCGAAGATATCCAGCGTTATTTGCCTGAAGGGCGAAAGCTGGTGGAGCCGTTCGTTGGTGCTGGTTCTGTATTTCTCAATACTGACTATGAGCAGTATTTGCTGGCGGACATCAACCCAGATCTTATCAATCTGTATAACCTGCTGAAAGATAAGCCAGAAAATTATATCTCTGAAGCGAAGCGTTGGTTTATTCCTGAGAACAACCGAAAAGAAGCTTATCTCGATGTTCGCGCTGAGTTCAACGCGACCGATGACATCATGTACCGTTCGCTGGCTTTTCTCTACATGAACCGCTTTGGCTTTAACGGTCTATGCCGCTACAACAAAAAAGGCGGGTTTAACGTACCGTTTGGTTCGTACAAAAAGCCTTACTTCCCGGAAGCTGAGCTGGAGTTCTTTGCTGAAAAAGCGAAAAAAGCGACGTTTGTTTGTGAAAGCTACCCAGAAACCTTCTCTCGTGCCCGCAAAGGCAGTGTGGTGTACTGCGATCCGCCGTATGCGCCACTATCGACAACGGCAAACTTTACGTCCTACTCAGGGAACGGTTTTACGTTGGACGACCAAGCTGCGTTGGCGGATGTCGCCGAGAAGGCCGCGACAGAGCGTGGTATTCCGGTACTTATCTCAAACCACGATACAACGCTAACACGCCGCTTGTATCACGGCGCGGAGCTCAACGTGGTGAAAGTAAAACGTACTATCAGCCGCAACGGAGCGGGCCGAAATAAAGTGGATGAACTGCTGGCACTGTTTAAACCAGCCGAACACGCATAATCACATTTCTCTTCGTTTACCTACCATCTGACCTCTAGCTTAGGTAGAATTGCGCGCAACAATTACTCAGTGCAATGATGCCATTTACTCTAGAGGTCAGGTATGAAAGATTTCCTTATCGCTCCATCCATTTTGTCTGCAGACTTTGCTCGCCTTGGCGAAGACGTTGAAAAAGTACTCGCAGCGGGTGCGGACGTGGTTCACTTTGATGTTATGGATAACCACTATGTACCGAACCTGACTTTTGGTGCGCCAATCTGTAAAGCACTCCGTGACTACGGCATCACGGCACCAATCGATGTGCACTTGATGGTTAAGCCAGTTGACAACATTGTTCCTGACTTTGCCAAAGCGGGGGCATCGATGATCACTTTCCATATCGAAGCGTCTGAACACGTTGACCGTACGCTGCAACTGATTAAAGAGCACGGCTGTAAAGCGGGTGTGGTTCTTAACCCAGCAACACCGCTTAGCCACCTTGAGTACATTATGGACAAAGTGGACATGATTCTGCTGATGTCAGTAAACCCAGGCTTCGGCGGTCAATCTTTTATTCCAAATACATTAGACAAGCTTCGTGCAGTGCGTAAGATGATTGATGAATCTGGCCGTGATATTCGTCTTGAGATTGACGGCGGCGTTAAGGTCGACAACATCAAAGAAATCGCGGAAGCGGGCGCAGACATGTTTGTCGCGGGCTCTGCGATCTTTAATCAGCCAGATTACAAACAGGTCATTGACCAAATGCGCGCACAATTAGCAGAGGTAAAATAATTGATGTCTAACAACATTAAACTGATCGCATTCGATTTAGACGGTACGCTACTCGACAGTGTTCCTGATTTGGCCGTTGCCGCGGACCAGGCTGTTCAAGCACTTGGATTTCCAGCGGTATCAGAAGAACAAGTTCGAGATTACGTTGGTAACGGCGCGGATGTGTTGGTTGGTCGAGCTCTGAGTCAAAGCATGACAATTGACCCAGCGTTAGACGAAGCGCTCCTGGTGAAGGCGCGTGAGTTGTTTGACGATTTCTACGACAAGAGCGGTCATAAGCTCAGTCATCTTTACCCAGCGGTAACCGAGACACTAGCCGAGCTAAAACAAGCGGGCTTCACGCTGGCATTGGTGACTAATAAACCGTCTAAGTTTGTCCCTGAGATTTTGGCGAAGCACGGCATCGACAAATACTTCGTGGATGTGTTGGGTGGCGATGCTTTCCCTGAGAAGAAACCGAACCCAGTTGCGTTGAACTGGTTGATGGAAAAACATAACTGTCAGCCTGAAGAGATGTTGATGGTGGGTGACTCTAAGAACGATATTCTCGCGGCGAAAAACGCGGGTTGTGCGGCGTTTGGTTTAACCTACGGCTACAACCATGGCGAGCCAATCGCTGCGTCAAACCCAGAGTTTGTCGCCGACACCATCGCAGATTTGATCGACGTGGTCGCTGTTTCCGCTTAGTTGCAGCAAAAGATCTTCCAAAATACTCGTTAATGAGTACACTGAGTGAACCGTGTGGATAGAAACCACACGGTTTTTTTCATTATTTAGCATAAGAAGTCAAAGGAACTATTCCCATGAGCAAACCCATTGTATTGAGTGGTGTTCAACCGTCAGGTGAACTAAGTATCGGTAACTACTTGGGTGCTCTACGTCAATGGCAACAGATGCAAGATGATTACGATTGCCAATACTGTGTAGTAGACCTTCATGCAATTACGGTTCGTCAAGACCCGAAAGCGCTGCATGAAGCGACGCTAGACGCACTTGCAATCTGTCTTGCAGTTGGTGTTGATCCGCAAAAGAGCACGCTATTTGTTCAGTCACATGTACCTGAGCATGCTCAACTTGGTTGGCTTCTTAACTGTTACACCCAAATGGGTGAGCTGGGTCGTATGACGCAGTTTAAAGACAAGTCGGCACGTTACTCGAAAGACACGTCTAGCCAGTTTGGTGATGTTAACGTGGGTCTATTTGATTACCCAGTGTTGATGGCGGCAGATATCCTGCTTTACGGTGCTCACCAAGTGCCAGTCGGCAGCGACCAGAAGCAGCACCTTGAACTTGCGCGCGATATCGCCAACCGATTCAACAACATCTACTCGCCAGAGCAACCAATCTTCCAAGTGCCAGAGCCGTACATTCCGACAGTGAACGCGCGTGTAATGAGTCTTCAAGATGCAACGAAGAAGATGTCTAAGTCTGACGATAACCGTAAGAACGTGATTACGCTGCTTGAAGAGCCGAAGTCAATCATCAAGAAGATTAACAAAGCTCAGACAGACACAGAGACACCACCGCGTATCGCTCACGATTGGGATAACAAAGCGGGTATCTCAAACTTAATGGGTCTGTACTCGGCAGCTACAGGTATGAGTTTTGAAGAGATCGAAGCGAAATACCAGGGTGTAGAGATGTACGGTCCGTTTAAGAAAGATGTCGGTGAAGCCGTGGTTGCGATGCTGGAGCCAATCCAAGCGGAATACCACCGCATTCGTGAAGACCGTGCTTACATGGATCAAGTGATGAAGCAAGGCGCGGAAAAAGCATCAGCGCGTGCGGCTGAAACATTGAAAAAAGCCTACGAAGCTGTCGGTTTTGTTGCTCGTCCATAAGACTTGCTGCTAGCTACATACAAAAAGCGGACTCCTTGGCGTCCGCTTTTTAATCTCTGACGATATTATTGGGCGCCTTCAAAGCCCATTTGGCGCCACGCTTCAAATGCGATGATCGCGACTGCGTTAGATAAGTTTAAGCTACGCGCATCAGGCATCATTGGAATGCGGATTCGTTGTGCCATCGGCATGCTTTCGATCAGCTCTGCGGGTAGGCCGCGAGTCTCTGGACCAAACAAAAGTACATCGCCTTGCTGGAAGCTGGCATCCACGTGATGACCTGTGGTTTTTGTCGTACAAGCAAAAATGCGGTAGCCGTCTTTGCGCTCGGCTTCGAGGTATTCAATAAATGCCTGATAGTCTTTATGGCGAGTGACTCGTGCCAGATCATGGTAGTCCAAACCCGCGCGGCGAACTTTCTTCTCTTCCAAATCAAACCCTAGTGGCTCAATCAAATGCAAGTTGGCTCCGCAGTTGGCACATAGGCGAATAATGTTACCGGTGTTGGGAGCGATCTCTGGCTCATATAGGGCGATATCAAACATATTGCGATTCTTAATGGCTGGTGGGATTGAGGCCTGAAAGTATAAGGCGGCTTGTTACAGCCGCCAAGTCTGACGTTGTGAGTTTTTGTTATCGGCCTTGCACTAAAGCCGCGGCGTAATATTCATTGACCGCGTCCCAGTTGACCACATTCCACCATGCGTCGATGTACTCTGGTCGGCGGTTTTGGTAGCTGATGTAATAGGCGTGCTCCCACACATCCAGCGCGAGAACTGGCTCACCTTGCATCTCGGCAATGTCCATCAAAGGATTGTCTTGATTACTGGTTGAGGTGATAGCTAATTGGTCATTTTTCACTACAAGCCAGACAAAGCCAGAACCAAAGGTGTTGATCGCCGCTTGGGAGAACGCCTCCTTGAACTGGGTAAAACTGCCAAAGTTTTTCGCGATGGCTGCCGCGAGTGCTCCATGCGGTTCTCCACCACCGTTCGGCGTCATACAATTCCAATACAAGACATGGTTGTAGTAACCGCCGCCGTGATTACGCACGGCTGGTGAGTGCGTTGAAACTTGGGCAAAAATCTCGCTGAGAGATTGCTTTTCTAGAGCGCTGCCTTTTATCGCCGAGGTAAATTTGTCGTAGTAGGTACGATGGTGCTTGCTGTAATGCACTTCCATGGTCTTAGCATCAATGTACGGTTCCAATGCGTCGTATGGGTAGGGCAGTTCTGGGAAAACATGAGACATAGTAAATCCTCCATAATTGAAGGATTTACTTTATATGATAATGATATTTATTATCAATTGTGAGTTTGTAAGGTTATTTCTTTGCCAGTAACGGTAAGGTGATTTCTACGCACAAGCCGCCGAGTCGACTGCGCTTAGCGATGATGGTGCCGCTGTGCTGACGAATTGCACTTTCGGTGATCGTCATACCAAGCCCAGTTCCGCCACTGTGTCGGTCACGCGCGGTAGAAACACGATAGAACGGGCGGAATATCGCCTCTAACTCTTCTTCGGGTACGCCATCGCCGTTATCGTCAACCGTGATCACTAACTGGTCGTCTTGCTCGAGCATCGTGACTTCGATGACATCTTCACCGTAGTAGATCGCATTGCGCACGATATTATCCACCGCGCTCATCAGCAGGTTCGGATTGCCAGAAATAACCCGGTCGGGAATCGCTGTGAAGCTGAGACTTTTGTGCATTTGCTCGGCTTCAAATTGGGCGTCAGAGAGAATCGCTTCCCATAAGCTGGAGAGCGGCTGCTCTTCTCGCATGACATGGCTATTGGCTTGCATGCGCGAGAGCTCCAATAGCTCACCAATCATGACCTCTAGGCGTTGCGCTTCAGTATCGATGCGGGTTAACTCAGGGCTATCTCCCTGTTTGCGCGTGGCAAGTGCGGTTGCCATTCTTAAGCGGGTTAATGGCGAGCGTAGCTCATGGGAGATGTCTGATAGCAGGCGCTGTTGCCCGGAGATCATCTGGTTGACCGCCCCGACCATCTGGTTGAAGCTTGCTCCGGCTTGTCTGAACTCTGACGTGCCTTTCTCCAACTCTGGGTCGGTAACAAATTCGCCTTTCGCGACGCGTTGTGCGGCGCGCTCAAGTTTGCGGGCGGGTTGGCTCAACGCCCATGCCAGCCATAACAGCAGCGGCGTACTTACAAGCATCACAGCCAATAACAAACGGAACGGACGGTCGAAAAGTTGCAACAAAAACGGTGGAGGCTGGTCCCATTTGATGCCAACGTACATCAACAGGTCTTGCTGGGCGAGTTTAATCGGTAACGGACCGGCAACCATGTAGCGTCCATACAGCTTTTGTTGTGGTCGATCTGGCGTATCGATCGAAGTGACAAAGTTCTTCAGCGCTTTCAGTTTGAAGTCTTTATGGCTGCGTGTGGTGAGAATATTGCCTTCCAGATCGGTCAAGAAAAAACGCGGACGACTATCACGGTGAGAGCGGTCACTGCCTTCGAGCTGAAAAATGATCCGGCCTAAATCGTTGTCGTTGACGTAGCGTTTTTCGATACTCTGTTTTGCTTCCATTAAACGCTGCAAATGGTCGCGTGGAATATCACGTGCGATACGCGGGTCAAGATGCGGCAGCGCTAAAACCGCCAATAACACCAAAAACATGGTGAACCAGAAGATGGCAAAGATGCGCCCATAAAGGCTGCTGATTTTAGGAATGCGCATCAGTCTTCCTCAACCAGCAGGTAACCTCGGCCTCTGAGGGTTTTGATCCGTGGTTTGCCATCGCGGCGCTCTGGTAGTTTTTTTCTCAGATTGGACACGTGCATGTCGATGGCGCGGTCGAATGCGGCCAGTCTTTTACCCAACACGTCCATGCTTAGTTCTTCTTTGGTCAAGGTTTCGCCGGGGTGCTGAACAAAGTGGTTCAATAGCGCAAACTCAGTAGTAGTCAGCTCAAGCAATTGTTCGTTGCAGTAGGCTTCCAGTTTGCCAGGGTAAACTTTGAGGTCCTGATATTGCACGTAGTCACACACTTTCGTCGGTGCGACTGGTTGGGTGCGACGTAAGATGGCTCGAATGCGCGCCAATAGTTCACGGTCACTGAAAGGTTTTGGTAGATAGTCGTCTGCGCCAAGCTCAAGCCCGATCACTCGGTCAATTTCTTCACCTTTTGCGGTGAGCATTAAAACTGGCGTGTCCCAATCTTCGCGCAGTCGTTTGAGCGTCTCCATACCGTTGAGTTTTGGCATCATCACATCGAGCAAAATCAGATCGACCTCTTCACTTAACGCTGCGAGTCCTGCCTCTCCGTCGTTTGCCTCTGATACGGTGAACCCCTCAAAGGAGAGGACTTCACTCAACAGGCTGGTGAGCTCGGTGTCATCATCGATCAAAAGTATGTGTGGCATGGCTACATCTCGGTTTGCTTCTTTGCCTTTATATTACTGGCAAATAGCGCTGATCTTTAGCTTAATTTTTGCTCTTTACGATTATTTACGCTTCCTAGACGTCACTTTACATAGCAGGTCGTAATCTATACTCAAGCGCTGTGAAGACAGCTCCATTAAATCCAAAAACTTGAAAGGTACAGATTATGAAAATGACTAAGAAACTGGTATTGGCTGCTGTTGTTCTTCCTTTAACTCTTGGCACCGCAAGTGCGTTTGCGTTCGGTGGCAAACACCACAAAGGCGGCCCTGACTCTGAATGTGGAATGGGTTTTGACCGTGGCATTATGCGTCAGTTAAACCTCACTGATGAACAGCAAGTTCAGCTAAAAGAGATGCGTAACGAAAACCGCGCCGAGATGAAACAAAAGTTCAAAGGTGATTTTGAAGCAAGACAAGCGCAAATGCAGGCTCACCATGCCAAAGTTCAAGCGTTGGTACTTGCCGATACGTTTGACGAAGCAGCGGCCAACAAGCTGGCTAAAGAAATGGTAGAGCAGCACACAGAGCGTAAAGTGCAGATGATGGCTAAGCAGCACCAAATGCTAAGTGTGCTAACTCCAGAACAGAAAGCACAGTTCGTAGAGCTTCAAAATGAGCGAATGGGTGAGTGTTCAGACAAGATGCAAAAGCGCATGAATAACAAAAATAGCTAACTATTTAACGTGAATTGAAAGGCGACCAATTAGGTCGCCTTTTTTGTTTCATTTTTATTCAACTTTTGACAGGTTATACTTACAGCATTTGTTTAGAAACTGAATTACTTTATGAAACAAGAATATGCGCGTTTAGTTACCATGGCCGCTTGGACCGCAACCATTGTGGCCACCTTGCTGTTGATCGTCAAAGTGGGGGCTTGGTGGGTGACAGGTTCGGTGAGCTTGTTGGCGTCACTGATTGACTCGATGCTCGATATCGCAGCGTCTCTGGTTAACTTGGTTGTGGTGCGTTACTCATTGCAACCCGCCGACCGTGAGCATACCTTTGGTCACGGTAAAGCGGAGTCGCTTGCTGCACTAGCACAGGCGATGTTTATTTCTGGTTCTGCTGTCTTCCTCATCTTAAACGGTGTCGACCGTTTCTTCCGCCCGCACGCTCTTCAGTCGCCAGAGTACGGCGTTTACGTTAGCTTGTTCGCAATTGTCGTGACGTTTGGCCTCGTTCGATTCCAGAAATACGTGGTGAAGAAAACCGGCAGTCAGGCGATTGCCGCGGATTCTCTGCACTACGAGTCTGACCTTTACATGAACGCGGCAATTATGCTGGCGTTAGCGCTCAGTTGGTTTGGTATCGGCCAAGCGGATGCGGTGTTCGCGATTGGTATTGGTGGCTACATTCTTTACAGTGCCTTTAAGATGGTTAGGGAAGCAACGCAAACCTTGTTAGACAGAAAACTTCCGGACGAAGAGTTAATAGAGATCCGCGAATGCTGTTTAACCATTGAAGGGGTGTTGGGCGTTCACCAATTACGTACGCGTATGTCTGGGCCGACTCGTTTCATTCAGTTGCATTTAGAGTTAGAAGATCAGATGCCACTTCTTGAAGCGCATCGCATATCTGATCTGGTCGAAGAAAGTTTGCTCGAACGTTTTCCGGGAGCGGATGTTCTTATTCATCAGGACCCGTATTCCGTCGTCGTTGGGCCAGAGCGAGTGCAGAAGTCGCAAGGTTGGTAATAAGGATGCAGAAAACGGTGGTAGGAAAAAGCACAACTTATCGACTATCTTTTCATCGTTATGACTTTTTACTGCGATCCTGACGTGTATCAAATTAGTTAAATAGTAAAACTGTAATACTCTTACATAAGTAGAAAAGTTACATAAATTTGTGCAAATAAAAGTAGTATTCCTAGTCGGGAAAGGTAACATATTGCGCAGTTATAAGAATTTTGTCGGTGGCTTTTGTAAGCCTCTAACGTAAAAATTGAAATAAGATTTCCAAAAAATTCGAGGGTGAGCATGATTAAGAAGATCGGTGTTTTGACAAGTGGCGGTGACGCACCAGGCATGAACGCAGCGTTACGTGGCGTGGTTCGTACTGCTCTGACGGAAGGTTTAGAAGTATACGGCGTTAAAGACGGATACTTGGGCCTTTACGAAAACCGTATCGAGAAGCTTGATCGTTCAAGCGTATCAGACGTGATTAACAAAGGTGGTACTTTCCTTGGCTCTGCGCGTTTCCCAGAGTTTAAAGAAGTAGCGGTTCGTGAAAAGGCGATCGAAAATTTAAAACAACACGGCATCGATGCGTTGGTTGTTGTCGGTGGTGATGGTTCGTACATGGGTGCGAAGAAGCTGACTGAAATGGGTTACCCATGTATCGGTCTACCGGGCACTATCGATAACGATATCGCGGGTACAGATTACACAATCGGTTACCTAACTGCGTTGAACACAGTTATCGACGCGATCGACCGTCTGCGTGATACTTCTTCTTCTCACCAGCGTATTTCTATTGTTGAAATCATGGGCCGTCACTGTGGTGACTTGACTCTGATGTCTGCGATTGCGGGTGGTTGTGAATACATCATCACGCCAGAAACGGGTCTAGATAAAGAGAAGCTGATCAACAACATCAAAGACGGCATATCTAAAGGTAAGAAGCACGCAATCATCGCGCTGACTGAGCTAATGATGGACGCTAACGAGCTGGCAAAAGAGATCGAAACGGCGACAGGTCGTGAAACTCGTGCCACCGTTCTAGGTCACATCCAACGTGGTGGTCGTCCGACAGCATTTGACCGTGTGCTAGCTTCTCGCATGGGTAACTACGCAGTTCACCTATTGATGGAAGGCCATGGTGGTCGTTGTGTTGGTATTCAAAAAGAACAGTTGGTTCACCATGACATCATCGACGCGATTGAAAACATGAAGCGTCCGGTTCGTCACGATCTATTCAAAGTGGCTGAAGAGTTATTCTAAGCACGATTGAGTAAGCAGATACAAAAAACCACCTGATGTCAGGTGGTTTTTTTATGCCCTACGCGGTGGTTTTATGTAGTTCGCTCACCGGTGTTTCTGCTTTTTCAGCCGGATGGTACACCTCAGCGCTTCGTCTTGGCGGTAGCTTGCGGCTTTGAAAGCGTTGATGCACGCCGCGGCGCAGTGCTTTAACTCGGTTCTCTGCCTTGTCCACGCCTAACAGCACGGATAAGGCCAGCGCGGTGATCAAAACCGATTGCTGCAAGTAACCCAAGCCAATCATCATGCCAAGCGCGGCCAATACCCAGATTACCGCTGCCGAGGTAACGCCGTGGATCTTTCCATCCTGAGTCATCATTACGCCAGCGCCTAAGAAGCCAACTCCGGTGATGATCTGGCCGAGTACCCGAGCTTGGTCTAGCGTGTTTGGTGATAACGACACCGCCATAGACATAAAGAAATAGGTGCCTGAGATAATCAGTATTGAAGTGCGAATCCCAACAGGCTTACCGCGTGTTTGTCGTTCAACACCGATGAGAATACCGTTTACGGCACAACAGAGTAACGCAGGCCAGCTAAATGGCCCGAGATCGAGAATTTGTTCGATAGATGGTTGCATTTTGACCTCCCCAAACCGTGGAGTATGCAGTTAATGTAAGTTGCTATCGAACAAAAACTTTTTGTCGTGTGGATTATTCTAAATGAAGGTCAAGCGGCGTTTTGCTGCTGCGTCCGCCGATTTCTCGTGTGAGCTTCGGCACTAGGTAACCGGATACTCGCTCAATCACGCCAGCCATAATCGCTTTGGCTTGCTGGTCAGAAATATAGAAGTGCGCCGCGCCTTGTACTTTATCTAGAACATGGATGTAGTAGGGCAGCACGCCGCTATCAAACAACGCCTCACTCAACTGAACCTGAGCGTCGACGCTGTCGTTCACCCCTTTTAGCATCACACCTTGGTTAAGTAGTGTCACGCCCACACGTTTGAGCTTAGATAGTGCGTCGCTGAGCTCTTGATTGATCTCTTGTGCGTGATTGATGTGGGTAACCAAGATGACTTGTAAGCGCGTTCCCGCTAATAAAGAAACCAACTCATCCGTGACGCGAGCTGGGATCACTACCGGCAGGCGCGAATGGATACGCAGCCGTTTGATGTGGGGAATATCGGCGATATGGTCAATCAGCCATCGCAGCTCATCGTCTTTTGCCATCAATGGGTCGCCACCTGAGAGTATTACTTCGTTCAGCTCATCGTGTTGAGCGAGGTAGTCGAGGCTCTGCTGCCACGTAGCTTTATTGCCCTTATTTTCTTGATAAGGGAAATGGCGACGGAAGCAGTAACGGCAGTTGATCGCGCAGCCACCCTTGACGATCATCAGTGCTCGGTTGCGGTATTTATGCAACAAGCCGGGGATGTCGTTGTTTTGTTCCTGCAAAGGATCGTTCGAATACCCCGGATGAACCTCAAATTCTGCCGATAAAGGAAGAACCTGACGTAATAGAGGGTCAAAAGGATTGCCTTTTTGCATTCTTTCGACAAAACTTTGCGGCACACGCTGAGCAAAAAGCTTTCTCGCGTCAAACCCGTTTTGCCAAGGTTCTGGATCTATCTCCAGTTGTTCCAGCAGTTTTTGAGGATCGGAGATCCCATTCGCTAGCTGTTTGAGCCAGTTTTGCTCAACAGAATCGACATTTCGGGTTATGATGTGCGGCATTAATTTAAACTCGAAGAATGGTAAGAGGAAAAAATGGCTACTGTTAGCACGAATGAATTCAAAGGCGGTCTTAAAATTATGCTTGATAATGAGCCGTGTGTCATTCTCGAAAACGAGTATGTGAAACCGGGCAAAGGTCAGGCATTCAACCGCGTTAAGATCCGTAAACTGCTTTCAGGTAAAGTTCTAGAGAAAACATTCAAGTCTGGCGACACTGTAGAAGTGGCAGACGTAATGGATATCGACCTAGATTACCTATACAACGACGGTGAATTCTACCACTTCATGAACAGCGAAACATTCGAGCAAATCGCTGCAGACCTTAAAGCGGTAGGTGAGAACGCGAAGTGGTTAGTAGAGAACGACAAGTGCATGCTGACTCTATGGAACGGTAACCCAATCGTTGTAACTCCACCAAACTTCGTTGAGCTAGAAGTAACAGACACAGACCCAGGTCTAAAAGGTGACACTCAAGGTACGGGTGGTAAACCAGCAACACTATCAACTGGCGCGGTTGTACGTGTTCCTCTGTTCATCTCAATCGGTGAAGTTATTAAAGTAGACACACGTTCTGGCGAATACGTTGGTCGTGTGAAGTAAGCACTACTTCGATAAAGTTTTTGTAAAAAGGTCACTTCGGTGACCTTTTTTGTTTTTCAGTCTGGCATTTGATGTGCCACAATTCTTGTCTTGTACTATGTGGTTAAACTGATGCCCATGAAACAGTCTTTAAGAATCTGGCTTGATGCCGCACGACCAAAAACACTACCGCTGGCCCTCGTGTCCATTTTGACCGGGAGTGTGTTGGCGTACTCTACACACCAATTCTCTTTAGCAGTTGCCGTGCTGGCATTTGTGACTGCGACGCTGCTGCAAATTCTGTCCAATCTTGCCAACGATTATGGTGACGCAGTAAAAGGCACCGATAACGAGAAACGACTTGGTCCGCTACGCGCGATTCAATCGGGGAGTGTTTCTTTAGAGAATATGAAGCAAGCGATCATCATTAACGTGGTTTTCACTATGATCGCCGGTTTGACGTTGGTGTTCTACGCGCTTGATTCGTTAAATAGTATTTTGGCTTTTATCGGTTTGGGTGTGTTGGCGATCATCGCTGCGATTGCTTACACCGTAGGTAACAAGCCGTACGGCTACGTCGGTTTAGGTGACGTGTCGGTATTTATCTTCTTTGGTCTGCTCGGTGTTGCGGGCACATACTTCTTACATACTGGTATGGTGGCGCCGTTATTAACGCTACCTGCTATTGGTTGTGGGTTGTTGGCTGTTGCGGTTCTCAACATCAACAACATGCGTGATATCGAGAACGATGAAGAGTGCGGGAAGCGCACGGTCGCGGTGCGTTTAGGACAAAAACGCGCTAAGCAGTATCACTCAATCCTGCTGGTATCTGCGATTGCGGTATTTGCCTCTTACTTGCTGCTGCAACCGGGGCCGTGGTGGGTCAGCCTGCCTTTTCTTTTGAGCGTATTTATCACTTATAAACACGGCAAAGCGGTGTGGCTTGCCGAGCAACCTGCGCAGATTGCGCCTATGTTACCAGTGATAGTGAAGTGCTCTTTGGTGACTAACCTATTGTTTGCTGGTGTGGTTATCGTCCAAACATTGATACGGGTTTAAGCGGCTTTCGTGACTAAAATCACCGGAAAGACGTTTCGAGCTTAGTTAGGTGATAGTTGTCATTGCAATGACTTAGTGACCCTATATACTCGATGGAGATACGAACGTTATGGGAAGGAACACGATGGAATACAATACGTCTGCCTTATGCGATATTTACTCTGAACAAGTAGATGTTGTTGAGCCAATGTTCAGTAACTTCGGTGGCTGTGCCTCATTTGCTGGACAAGTTACAACGGTTAAGTGTTTCGAAGACAACGGTGTCATCCGCGAGATTCTCGAACAAGACGGTCTGGGGCGAGTGCTGCTGATCGACGGTGGCGGTTCTCTTCGCCGTGCGTTGATTGACGCAGAGCTTGCATCATTAGCGGAAGAAAACGACTGGGAAGGTATCGTAGTATACGGCTGTGTGCGTGAAGTCGATGAGCTTGAAGACATGAGCATCGGTATTCAGGCATTAGCTTCTATTCCGGTTGGTGCCAGCTCACAAGGTATTGGCGAAGTAGATATTCCAGTCAACTTTGGCGGTGTGACTTTCCTACCAGAAGATTACCTCTACGCAGATAATACCGGAGTGATTCTTTCCCAAGAACCACTGGATGTGGTGCTAGAAGTTGAAGACGATGAAGTCGTCAATGACTAGTTAACGAATAAATGAAAACCGGCGTTAGGCCGGTTTTTTTGTGCGTTAAGAAACAGGGATCGCGACGTACTCTTTTCGGAGCTTCAACGCATATAGGTAGCCGAGCACACCGCCGACAATATTACCTACCGCAATACCGATAAATAACCCTTCAATGTCATACACTAAGCTGCCTACCCAAGCGCCCGGCAGGGTAAACACGAACAAGCGCATAAAGCTCCATTGGAACGCGCGCAGTGGTTGGTGCAACGCGTTCAATCCGGCGATCAGCATCATCACAATCCCTTGGAAGCCATAGCTAAACGGCACCACCAACAAATAATGCCAAAGCAGATCTTTAACTTCTTGCTCCTGAGAGAACAGCGCCGCAAGAGGGATGCTGAGCGGTACCATCATGACAAAAATACCGAGCTGAAACACAACCGAGAAGCGGATGCTTAGGAACAGTCCGGCGAAACTGCGGTCAGGGTTATTTGCACCGATGTTTTGCGCGATAAAAGGCGTCAGAGCTGACGTTAGAGACATGAGGACCAAGATCAGTATCGATTCAATACGCTGAGCGGCGCCGTAGGTCGCAACCGCTGCCGTACCGTGGCTCGATAGCATCATCATCAGAATCGCACCTGAAATCGGGTTCATCGCATTCGACATCGCTGCTGGGGTACCGATTTTCAAGATTAAGCGCCAGTCGGATAATAGGCTTGGAAAATATGGCAATGCGAGCAGCTTTTCGCGTTTCACTAACACGTATAACGATCCGCATAATGCGCCAAACCAACTGAATGCACTGGCGATCGCGGCACCTTGAATACCCAGCTCAGGGAATGGTCCGATACCAAAGATCAGCAATGGGTCGAGTACGCCGTTGATTAAGCCCGCCAGCATCATGATCTTGGCGGGTGTTTTTGTATCGCCTGTGGCGCGAATCGCACTGTTTCCTGCCATCGGAATAACCAGCAGCGGAATGGTGAGATACCAAATCTGCATGTACTGATGAATCAATGGGATAAGCTCTCGTTCCGCGCCTAGTAAAAGAAATAAGGGTTCGATGGTGCTGATACCGATCACACAGGTGGTGGCAACTAGAGCAACGGCGAGGATCAATCCATGAGTTGAAAAGCGGGCGGCGTCTTGTGCTTCGCCTTGACCGAGCAATCGGCCGATGTTGGTTGATAGGCCAATGCCAATCCCCATGGTGATGCAGTTTACGGCAAAGGTTACTGGAAAGGTGTAACTGATCGCGGCGAGAGCTTGTGTGCCAAGCAAAGAGATAAAGAAGGTATCCACTAGGTTGAACATCAAAATCGCAACTAGGCCGAAGATCATCGGCACCGTCATTTGACGCAGTACTTGGGGGATGGAGCCCGTTAACAGGCCGTGCTTATCCTGCATTGCGAATAGCTACTCTAGCGGAAGAAAAACGTAGCATACTTGATTCGCTCAGTAGATACAAAAAAGGCCAGCATTCGCTGGCCTTAGAGAAATTAGCTTAAAATTAAGCTTTTGCTTTTGCTGCTGCTTTCGCGATTGCAACAAAGCTTTTCGCATCTAGAGATGCACCGCCAACTAGAGCACCATCGATGTCTGGTTGTGCGAAGTATGCTTCTGCGTTTTCTGGTTTAACGCTGCCGCCGTACTGGATGATTACTTGCTCTGCAACTGCTGCATCTTTCGCTGCAATCATTGCGCGGATAGAAGCGTGGATGCGTTGTGCATCTTCAGCTGTTGCTGCTTTACCAGTACCGATAGCCCAGATTGGTTCGTAAGCGATGATCGCGCCGTTTAGCGCTTCAACACCGTAAGCGTCGATAACTGCGTTGATTTGACGTGCACAAACTGCTTCAGTTTCGCCTGCTTCGTTCTGAGCTTCAGATTCACCAATACAGAAAACTGGCTTCAGGCCGTTCTCTTTTAGGAAAGCGAATTTCTTAGCCACGAACTCGTCTGATTCGTTGTGGTATTCACGACGCTCAGAGTGACCGATGATGATGTGAGTTGCACCGAAGTCTTTTAACATCTCAGGAGACATGTCACCAGTGAACGCACCGCTGTTGTTTAGGTCAGTGTTTTGCGCACCTAGAATTACCTTGTTACCGCCTTCTGCGATTACACGCTCAGCTAGGTCGATGTATAGCGCTGGTGGAGCTACTGCTACGTCTACACCTTCAACGCCTTCAAGCTCAGCGTTAATACCAGTTAGCAGCTCTTTTACCATTGCTTTGCTGCCATTAAGTTTCCAGTTACCCATCACTACAGGACGACGCATAGGAATATCTCCCTTATCTTTAATGTAAAAAGTGTATTAATGTAAAAAATCTTCGTAGGAATATAACAGATTAAATAAGCCAGATCATGACTAGTATCATGTCTTAACCGGATCTCAGCCATTGGTTGGATCTGTCACTCACACCAATCTCGCCTTGTCGTGACCAGTTCAGTGATCTCATAAGCAGAATAGCGGTAACTGACTCGGAAATCTGTGTAGAAATTGATAATAGTGGCTCAACTGTGAATCATCCATGTTGAAACTCTCTTACATTTGAGGATAACGATGCCAAATTTAGTAATGGAATACTCTAGCTCGGTAGATGAGCGCGTTAATGTTCAAGGATTGCTGGAAGACTTACATCAAGTTGCGCTGCTCAGCGGGCTGTTTGATGTTGGTTCAGTGAAGTCTCGAGCATTGCGTTGCCACGACTGGCTGATTGGTGATGAGGGAAATAGTGTAGACTTTATCCATATCAGTTTTGAACTACTCGATGGCCGTACTCCAGAGCAGAAAAGAGAGTTATCTCGTCAGTTGATGGCGGAGCTGCAAGGGCAAGCCAGCCATATCCGCAGCTTGACGGTCAACGTAAGAGATATGGACAGAGAGTGCTTTCAAAAGGTGATTAACTAGTTTTCTTTGTATATTTCTGATTTTTAGGTAATAAAATGTCGATTAAAGAACTGCTGTTTTCATTTCAAGGCCGGATAGGGCGTAAAACTTACTGGATTTGGAATGTTATTTATTACTGTTTGATCGTGGGGTTTGCCCAGGGGATGAATGTACTGTTCCCAGCGTTGGCACATCTGATCCTGCCTGTGTTCCTGTTGGTCATTCTGATTCCGGATTTAGCGATTACGGCCAAACGCTGGCATGACCGCAATAAGACCAGTTGGTGGTTGTTACTCAACGTGCCTTTGGTGATTGGCCGTATGACGATGCCAATTGCTGCAGACCCAAGTCAAGCAGCGCAACCTTCAACATTACAGGTGATTAGTTCGCTTACAGCGGTCATTTGTGGAGTGTGGATATTGGTTGAGTGTGGATTCCTGAAAGGGACAGACGGAGACAACCAGTTCGGCCCTGAACCCGAATAAATCTTACCTATTTTCGACTAGAGTGCGGTATTCCCAGCTCTAGTCGAGCTATCTTATTTTCTCAGTAAAATCTCTTCGACTTTATGGTCCGAACCCTTCTTCAGCACTAACTGTGCACGCCCTTTGGTTGGCAAGATGTTTTGGTGCAGGTTGATACCATTGATGGTTTGCCAAATATCGTGCGCTTTTTCAATCGCTTGGCTTTCCGTTAGCTTAGTGTAGTGGCTAAAGTAGGAACCAGGCTTAGTAAATGCGCCTTGACGGAACTTTAAGAATCGTTCGACATACCAGTTTTCGATCACGTCGCTGCTGGCGTCAACGTAGAGAGAAAAATCTAAGAAGTCAGAAACGAACACTCGATGTGGGTCGTGCGGGTAATCCATGCCACTTTGCAGTACATTGAGGCCTTCGATGATCAGCACGTCTGGGCGATCGACAACCTTCACTTCTTCGGTGATGTCATAAGTAATGTGTGAGTAGATCGGCACGGTTAAATTGGGTTTGCCCGCTTTCACATCGGAGACAAATTCGACTAGACGTTTGATGTCGTATGATTCAGGAAAGCCTTTGCGGTGCATGATGCCGCGTTCGTTAAGCACTTCTTTCGGGTAAAGAAAACCGTCGGTTGTGACTAGTTCCACTTTCTGATGGTTTTCCCAACGCGCGAGTAGGGCTCTGAGCAGACGCGCAGTGGTACTTTTTCCTACCGCGACGCTTCCTGCGATACCAATAATAAAGGGAGGAGCACTCTCTTGGTTACCGAGAAAGTTGTTGAGTACCGAGTTGCGGCTCTGTCTTGCCGCCACGTAAAGGTTCAACAATCGAGCCAGAGGAAGGTAAATCTCTACCGCTTCTTCCATGGTTAGGTTCTCATTGACCCCTTGAAGCTCGGTCAAATCCTCTTCGGATAGCGTCATCGGCACAGAGTTACGTAGCTCTGCCCATTGCTGACGAGTAAAAGAGAGGTATGGTGTCATAGTCTTCCTAACCAGATTTCGCGATAAGAGCAGCGAAAATACAATATCAAGCGCAGAATGCAAATGACAAGCGCAATATTAAGGCGCTTTTCTCAACTAAATTGAGCGATTTTTCAGCAAATAAACAGAAACTGGTTAAAAACCCATTTTTTTTCGGTTTTGCTATTGCAAGCTAGAAAATCATTCAATAGAATGCGCACCACTTATGCCGACTTAGCTCAGTAGGTAGAGCAACTGACTTGTAATCAGTAGGTCACCAGTTCGATTCCGGTAGTCGGCACCATTCTTTCCTTTAGTAGTTAGAATGGCTTAAAAATTTGGAGGGGTTCCCGAGTGGCCAAAGGGAGCAGACTGTAAATCTGCCGGCACTGCCTTCGATGGTTCGAATCCGTCCCCCTCCACCATATTCTTTAGGAAATAGCTCACAGAGTTACGTGTTGCGGGCATCGTATAATGGCTATTACCTCAGCCTTCCAAGCTGATGATGCGGGTTCGATTCCCGCTGCCCGCTCCACTCATTTAGAGTGCTGATATAGCTCAGGTGGTAGAGCGCATCCTTGGTAAGGATGAGGTCGGCAGTTCGAGTCTGCCTATCAGCACCAGCTCTCAAGCAAACTTTTCCTTTTGATACTTTCTTTTTACTAAACTAAGTTTAGTGTTTGAGAGTAAGTTTAATACCAATACTTTTGGTTGCGTGGTCATCAAAGCCACCTAAATCCGTACCTAGAGGGACAACCCATGTCTAAAGAAAAATTTGAACGTACGAAACCGCACGTAAACGTTGGTACTATCGGCCACGTTGACCACGGTAAAACAACTCTAACTGCAGCTATCTGTACTACTCTTGCTAAAGTATACGGCGGTGAAGCGAAAGAC
>NZ_LHPI01000016.1 GCF_001274785.1 Vibrio hepatarius | reverse complement strand
GGTCTATATTTTTAAAGAGCTACTCTTCTTTGTGACTTACATCACTTCGGAAGAGGCGGCCATTCTAGCGAGATAATCTTCAGTGTCAAACACTTTTTTCAAATTATTTCGTTTTTTCTTTTTGGCCCGTCTGACTGGCTTCAAACTCTTGTGAGCCCTTGCCCTGTCGACGAGGAGGCATTATAGAGATCGCCATCACATTGGCAAGCGTTATTTTGAAAAAATTGCAAAAATAACGCTTAAACGCGCAACTTTCACTCAAAGCCTTATTTATCCAACTTTACCCCAATATAGCCAACACAATACACACAGAGTTATCCACAGATCGTGTTTTTTAGCCAAAATAAAAGGTCGCCTTAGCGACCTTTTCATCATCTATATGGAAGTAACTTTCTATTTAAATACCCGAACCATGTTGTTCATCGTCTTCTTCGTGCAATCCACACTCTCTTTTTAGACCGAAGAAACGTGTTTCCTCTTCTGACATGCCCGGTTCCCATTTTTTAGTGGTATGGGTATCGCCGACAGACAGGTAACCTTCATCCCATAGCGGGTGGTAAGGAAGGTTGTTCTCTTCTAAGTAATAGTGGATATCTTTGTTCGTCCAGTCGATCACCGGAAGGAACTTAAACACACCATTCTGGATCGACAAGATCGGAAGACCAGCACGAGACTTCGATTGCTCTCGGCGAAGTCCAGAGAACCAAGTACCAACATTAAGCTCATCCAGAGCTCTGCGCATCGGCTCGACTTTGTTGAGCTTGTTGTATTTCTCGATACCTTCAATCCCCTGCTCCCAAAGTTGCCCGTATCGAGCTTCCTGCCAGTTAGCACTTTCTTTAGCTCGGTACACTTTGAGGTTGAGAGTCAGTTGTTCACTCAATAAATCAATGAAACGGTATGTCTCTGGAAACAGATAACCAGTATCTGTAAGAATAATAGGCGTATCCGGCTTTTGCGCTGTGACTAGATGAAGCATTACTGCAGCTTGAATACCAAAGCTTGACGATACAACATGCTCCCCTTCCAAGTTTTCAAGCGCCCAAGCAACTCGTTCTTGCGCTGACAACTGCTCAAGCTTCACATTGATTTCTGCAAGACGGAGGATTTGCTCCGTCTTGGTGAGTTTGAGTAGTTCTGCCAGCTCCAATTTTGAAGCTACAGAATCAAGCATAGAAATCCCTCTTCGACACAAATACTTCTTCAATGATGCCAGCACGAATAGTGAAGTCACCGAAGCATTCGCCTTCTTCTCTTTCTTTCGCCCAGCGACCAACCAGTTGGTCAATCTCTTCTAGGATCTGTTTGTCGGTGATGTTCTCTTTGTACATCTTCGGTACTCGCGTACCACCACGGTTACCACCTAGGTGTAAGTTGTAGCGACCTGGCGCTTTACCGACTAGACCGATCTCAGCCAACATCGCCCGACCACATCCGTTCGGGCAGCCAGTCACACGTAAGATGATGTTGTCTTCTTTTGGCAAACCGTGTTTGGCTAAGATAGCCTCCACATCAGTAACAAACTCAGGTAAAAAGCGCTCGGCTTCGGCCATTGCCAGCGGACAGGTTGGGAAAGCGACACACGCCATTGAGTTCTTACGCTGCTCGCTCACAGACTCGTCCATCAAGCCGTGTTCAACGGCGATCTTCTCGATCTTCGCTTTTTGGCTCTTAGCGACACCCGCAACAATCAGATTCTGGTTTGCGGTCATGCGGAAGTCACCTTTGTGGATCTTCGCAATTTCAGCAACGCCTGTTTTAAGCGGTTTACCTGGGTAATCCAGTAGTCGGCCGTTTTCAATGAACAATGTTAAGTGATGTTTGCCATCGATCCCTTCAACCCAGCCAATACGGTCACCACGCTCTGTAAACTCATAAGGGCGGCTGGTTTCGAACGTAATACCAGCACGCTTTTCAACTTCAGCTTTAAATACGTCGCTACCAACACGGTCTAAAGTGTACTTGGTTTTCGCATTCTTACGGTTAGAACGGTTACCCCAGTCACGTTGAGTGGTAACCACAGCTGCAGCTACATCGAGTGTTTTCTCTAGTGGGATAAACCCAAAGTCATCAGCGCGGCGCGGGTAAGTCGAAGTATCGCCGTGAGTCATTGCCAGACCACCACCAACTAGGACATTAAAGCCCACCAGCTTACCGTTTTCTGCAATTGCGACGAAGTTAAGGTCGTTCGCGTGCACGTCAACATCGTTTTGCGGTGGAATGACTACTGTCGTTTTGAACTTACGCGGTAAGTAGTTGCTACCTAGAATTGGCTCTTCGTCAGTCGTTTCGACTTTTTCACCGTCCAACCAGATTTCCGCATACGCACGAGTCTTAGGTAGAAGATGCTCACTGATCTTCTTCGCCCACTCATACGCTTCTTGGTGCAACTCTGATTCAACTGGATTAGTCGTACACAATACGTTACGGTTAACGTCACCCGCCGTTGCAATTGAGTCGATACCGATGCTGTTTAGCGTTTGGTGCATCAGCTTGATATTTGGTTTCAATACGCCATGGAACTGGAACGTTTGACGCGTCGTCAGACGAATACTTCCATACAGAGAGTGCTCTGTTGCAAACTTATCGATCGCCAACCACTGGATTGGAGTGATGATGCCGCCAGGCATGCGAGCGCGTAACATAACGTTGTGTAGCGGCTCTAGCTTTTGCTTAGCACGTTCGTTACGAATATCGCGGTCATCCTGCTGGTACATACCGTGGAAACGAATCAGTTGGAAGTTATCAGCGGTAAACCCCCCCGTGATACGGTCTTGCAAATCTTGCTCGATCGTACCGCGTAAAAAATTACTTTCTCTCTTTAGACGCTCGTTATCCGCAAGTGGTCCTAATTCTTCGCCTAATACAACCTGCTTATTATTTTCGATAGAAAAAGTCATTAGTACACATCCCTTTGGTAACGTTTAGCTTTACGTAAGTCATTAATAAATTGTTCAGCATCATCGCGTGGCATCTTACCTTCTTGCTCAGCAACGATAACTAAGGCATCGTGAACGTCTTTCGCCATACGAGTCGCATCACCACATACGTAGATGTAGGCTCCTTCTTGAATCCACTGCCACACTTGCGCTGCGTTTTCTAGGATACGGTGTTGCACGTAAACTTTTTCTACTTGGTCACGGCTAAACGCGACATCAAGACGGCTCAATAATCCTGACTTAAGGTACTTTTGCCATTCAACCTGATACAAGAAATCTTGAGTAAAGGTACGGTCACCAAAGAACAACCAGTTTTTGCCTTCTGCGTCACGGTTATCGCGCTCTTGGATAAAGCTACGGAATGGCGCAATACCAGTACCAGGACCAACCATGATGATTGGTGTATTGTCGTCTTGAGGAAGTTTGAAGTTATTGTTGTTCTCAACAAACACTTTCACTTCACCACCTTCTTCTAGACGCTGAGTCAAAAAGCTCGACGCGCCACCAAAGCGTTTTTCGTCGTCTTTGTCGTACTCAACCAAGCCAACAGTCAGGTGCACTTCTTCATCGACTTCTGATTGGCTCGAAGCAATTGAATATAGGCGTGGCGTCAAACGGCGTAGCAAACCAATTAGCTCTTCAGCTGACAGCTTGGTTTTCTTCTCCGCTAGGACATCAACCACTTGGGTATTCGTCGCATACTCACGTAGCTTGTCTTTATCTTCCACCAGCTTTTGTAACTTTTTGCTGCCTGATAGCTCGGCAAACTTAGTCACTAGTTGAGGGTTAGACGCCGTGATCTCAAACTTGCTAACCAAAGCGCTATGAATAGAGATACTTTCGCCATCGACATCAACACTCTCTACACCGGAAAGACCGACTTTGCCAAGAATCGCGTTGGCCAGCTCAGAGCTGTTGTCGAACCAAACACCCAGCGCATCACCTGGTTGATACGTTAAACCTGAACCTTCAAGGTCGATTTCTACATGACGCACGTCTTTACCTGAATCTCGACCAGTGATTTTCTGGCTGGTCAGTAACGTCGCCGTGTATGGATTTTGTTTGTTGTACTGAGAATGGCCAGACGCTTGACCAACTGGTAGTTGTACCACTTCAGCCTGAGGGCCAGCCGCTAGATCATCTTTAACTTTGTCTAGCGCTTTCGCTTTCCACTCTGATGCAGGCGCTTCGTAATCAACATCGCAATCTACGCGGTCAATAAATGGCGTCGCACCTAATTTCGATAAGTACGTGTCAAAGTCTTTACCAGTTTGGCAGAAGAACTCATAGCTCGAATCTCCTAAACCGATCACGCCGTATTTCAGGTTTGGTAGCTTAGGTGCTTTCTTTGACTGCAAAAACTCGTGAAGTTCGATGGCATTATCTGGAGCTTCACCTTCGCCGTTAGTCGACGCCACGATGATCACGTGGGTCTCCTTCGCTAGGTTTTTGCCTTTGTAATCACTGGCGTCAAACAGCGCAACGTCAATACCTTGTGCTTTTGCTTCTTGCTCCAGTGATTCTGCTACACCCTTTGCGTTACCCGTTTGAGAGGCAAAGATAATGGTTAGCTTACCAGCAGGTTGAGCTGCAACCGCAGCGGCCGCTTGCGTTAATGGTGCTGTCGCCGAAGCCGTCTGAGGTTGAGACTGGGCTAAGCCCCAGAAATAACCACTCACCCAAGCGAGCTGTTGTGACGATAGACCAGCTACCGTTTGTTGTAATGAGCCAAGCTGCTGATCATTGAGAGGAGCAGCAATTGACGGTAATTCTTGTGAGGTGTTTCCTTGAGAGGGAACATTCTTGTTTAAAGACATGGTCACGACATCCCTATTCATTGCGTGAGCATAGGTTAACCACTCTCTTTAATAACAAGAAAGAATAGAAGTGAATGTTTTATAACTTTTGGAAGTAAAGAGCGGTTAATTAATACTCATTGAACTATTTGGCTTCGATTCGAACTTGTTTAAAGCCAACCGCCATTGCTGATTTGGAGGCGAGGTCTAAGTCTCCGTAGTGACATTCTTCACCGTGGGAATCGGTCAGTAGCACCAAACCACCACGTGCATGCCTGAACTCCACTATCCAACTGCCTTCTTGGGCTGACGGTTCAATAATGGCTTCTACCAACTGTTTTTCTCTGAATAGGTTTCTTAGCTCAGTGATCGTCATGAGATTCCTTTCTCTGCCAGATATAAGACTCCTTATTAAGGATGGGTCAAACCGAGAAAAGTGCTAAAGAATAATTTTACATATAATCAAAGGGTATAAAAAAACGCCGCTATATCGAGCGACGTTTTAAAGAAAATCCAAATCAGCTTAGAAACGGTATTCTGCACCAGCATACCAACCGTGAGCGAAAATAAATGGTTTGCCCAACTCAGATTCGCCGACCACTTTGAAGTCATCAGACTCCAAGTCGATCGCACGATAACCACCTTTCAGTAACAGTTGCCGCTCTTTGACATCAATACGGTATTGTAAACCCGCCATCAGATCGGTGTTCTTGATACCTTGAGAATCACCAAAATTCATTTCACCAATCACATCAAAGTTAGTATTAGGTACGCTTAACTCTGCATAGCCGTAAAATGCCCAAATCAGCTCATCAAAGCTCACTTCCGCTTGAGTATCAGCGTTGCGGTAGTAGGTATTTGAAAGGTCACTGACCGTCACACCGGCATCAAAACGCATCAAGTCGTGCTCTAAAATGCGGTAATAAAGCGATAAATCTAACTTATCAAACGCCATGTAGTCTGCATCTACTGAAGAGTAGCGAACGCGAGCGTTTGGTAGGAACTTAACATCGTGTTCTATTCCTGCATAGAAACTTGGCGTGCTGTCTCTATCGCGATTTACTTCATTGACTTTTGTTCTGGTCCACCAGCCTTCAGCTCCAAACTTTGTTGTCAGCGAAGATTCTGCGTAGGCAGATACTGACATAACAGCGGCGGCTAAAATGGCAATGGTTTTAAAGCCCATGAAATTGATTCTCCAGTGTGGAACTTGAACTCTTCCGTTGTATAACAGCTTAATAATGCTGGGAAGATGTGTATACGATATGCACCGATTCTACCATACACACAGCTTAAGCCAGCAACTATTTCTCTTTTGCCACCCGCTATGATCTAGGCTGCACAACGAAGGATTTAAAGAACCAAACCCCAAGAGCAATCACAATCAGCCACGGCAGTATCTTAAGTACCGCGCCAATCATACCGAGCAACACCATAACAACCATAGCAAACGCGATTCCCGCGAAAACGGTCAGCATAGTGACGCCAGTCACTAATAATGTCGCGGTGAAAACCAAAATAAAGATTAACTCAAACATACGCATCTCCTTTGTTTCATTTTATCTTTCAGGATGTATGCCAATATTTAAAATTAGTCTATCCACTTGAATAATATGAATAAAAATAAAAAGGCGCTCTTAAAGAGCACCTTTTGTAAAACAATGTTGGTAATTTTAACCACTATGCGTGGTCATTTTTACACATCTAGTTCTTTGGGAATTTTGGCTAATGCCGCTTCCACCACCTCAATACCAGAGCCAGGTTTATGCGCGTTTTCACTAATGTAACGACGCCATTGACGCGCTCCTGGCATATTTTGGAATAAGCCCAACATATGACGGGTAATATGGCCAAGATATGCCCCTTTCGCCAACTGTTGTTCGATGTATGGGTACATCTCTTGTACCACTTGGGTGCGCTTCTTGATTGGCTTATCCAAACCGAAGATCTGTTGATCCACCTCAGCAAGGATATATGGGTTTTGGTAAGCTTCACGCCCCACCATCACGCCATCGAGGTGTTTAAGGTGCTCTTTGGTCTCTTCGAGTGTTTTAACGCCACCATTCACCGCAATCGTCAGATGCGAGAAGTCTTTCTTTAGCTGATAAGCTCGCGGGTAATCCAATGGTGGAATTTCACGGTTTTCTTTTGGGCTAAGACCAGAGAGCCACGCCTTACGAGCATGAATGGTAAACTGCTCACAGCCACCTTTCTCTGAAACGATAGAAACAAAGTCGGTTAAGAACTCGTATGAGTCTTGGTCATCGATACCGATACGCGTTTTCACGGTTACTGGCACGTCCACAACTTCTTTCATTGCTGCAATACAGTCAGCCACCAGCTGCGGCTCTGCCATCAAACACGCACCAAAGCGACCATTTTGAACTCGGTCTGATGGGCAACCAACGTTCAGGTTGATTTCATCATAGCCACGCTCTGCGGCTAACTTGGCACAGGTTGCTAAGTCTTGCGGATTTGAACCACCAAGTTGAAGCGCGACAGGATGCTCTTCTTCGTTATAAGCAAGAAAGTCCCCTTTACCGTGGATGATAGCCCCTGTGGTAACCATCTCTGTGTACAGCAAAGTTTCGCTCGTTAGCAGGCGATGGAAGTAGCGGCAATGGCGATCTGTCCAATCGAGCATGGGTGCGATAGAAAAACGCTGTAAGGCAAAGTCGTTGTTTACATCGATGTTAGACACTGAGTATTCCTCATAAGGTCTAGGTTTGGTGGAATCTGATCACAGAAATAGCCTAGAATAGAGCCTGGGCTCTAAAAGTTCACAATTTCTGCAATTTTGCAAAGTAATCGCGTATTATACACCACTGAAGAAGCACATTTACAGAGCGGCACAGTGATTAACAATCTCTCATCCTGTGGCAAACTGGTTTAATGTCCTGCAATCAATGGGTTTACGCTGTCACTAGCAAGTGCCGTAAAACTTATTGAACAAATGTTCCGATATACCTTATTGAGCGATCCATCAGAATTACTCTATGAAGCAACGATATAATTCAATAAATGGTATATTATTAGCAATGTCCAATAGTAATGGTGAATAGTTTGGACCATCAGTTAGTCAAACAAATTGAAGAAATCTGTGCAGCCCGTGGAGTTAGACTGACTACGCAGCGCAAGCGTGTCTTTGAGCTTATCTGCTCAAGTCCAAAAGCGTTTAGTGCTTATGAATTGCTGGAAGAGCTACAAAAAGTTGAACCGCAAGCTAAGCCACCTACGGTATACAGAGCGTTGGATTTTTTACTCGAACAAGGCTTCATCCATCGAGTAGAATCAACGAATAGTTACATCCAGTGTTGCTCTTGTAACGCACACAAACATTACTCGCATTTGTTGATATGCGATAAATGCAGCAACGTTATTGAACTTCAAGATGATAGTTTGGTAGCCTTACTTGTTGATAATGCAGCAAAGCATGATTTTACGATCACCAACCACGTCATCGAGACTCATGGGGTTTGTAAAGCTTGCTCGGCTGATTAGCGAAAGAAAAATATAGTAGATAATTATGCGCGCTGAATTTGTTAACCCGTTTTTAGCTTCGTTGATGAACGTACTAAAGACGATGGCAGCACTAGAGTTAAAGCCACAAAAACCAAGAGTCAAAAAAGATGAAATCGCACGTGGCGATGTATCCGGTTTGATTGGTATGGTGGGGCCGCAAACACGTGGCTCAATGTCAATTACGTTTGATGAAACTCTGGCGCTAGAGATCATGCACAAGATGCTTGGTGAGCGTCCAAATGGCCTGAATGATGAAGTAACCGATATGGTCGGTGAAATCACGAATATGGTCACAGGCGGCGCAAAGCGCATTCTCGCAGAGAGTGGCTTCGATTTTGATATGGCAACGCCGATCATTGTATCGGGTAAAGGCCATACCATTCGCCACAAGTGTGAAGGCTCTATCATCATCATGCCTTTCACCTCTCAATGGGGTAATGCCTTCATTGAAATCTGTTTTGAATAGACAGTATTGAGAAAAGTAAAAAAGCTTCCATGTCGGAAGCTTTTTTATTTAAGCGATGATATTGCGTTGCTTAAGTATTTGAATGCAATCGTCTACTAACTCGTCAATCGCCTTCTCTCCGGCTAACAAGTCAATTTCGGGATTGATTGGCGCTTCATAGTCAGAATCAATACCAGTAAAGTTGCGGATTTCTCCCGCTCGCGCTTTCTTATACAGCCCTTTAGGGTCACGCTGTTCGCACACTTCAAGCGATGTATTGACATACACTTCAAGAAACTCACCTTCTGGCACCATTTCCCTGACCAACTGACGCTCAGCGCGGTGGGGAGAAATAAACGCCGACAGAACAATCAGTCCGGCGTCAGCCATCAACTTAGCTAGCTCACCGATACGACGGATGTTTTCACGGCGGTCTTGCTCAGAGAAACCCAAGTCACTACATAGACCGTGGCGTACGTTATCACCGTCCAACAAATAGGTGTGGTAACCCTGCTCGGCCAGCTTGTTTTCCAACGCACCAGCAACCGTCGATTTACCAGCACCCGATAATCCCGTAAACCATAATATCACTGGTTTTTGCTGCTTTAACTTAGCGCGGAACTCTTTATCGATGGAGTGCTGATGCCAAACGATGTTCTCGTCTTTAATCGGCGTTTCCGTTGTCATAATTCAATCCTTTTAAAACGGGAAAAACTGAGGAATAAGCGCTAGTACCAATACCGAATAAACGATAGAGATCGGTATGCCTACTCTTATGTAGTCAGTAATTTTGTAATTCCCTACGCTGTATACCAATAGATTAGTCTGGTATCCGTAAGGAGAGATAAAACTTGCGCTAGCGCCGAACAGTACCGCCATAATAAACGGCATCGGGTCTACGCCGTAGCTGATCGCCATACTGTAGCCCAGCGGAAATGCCAGAGCTGCCGCGGCATTATTGGTGACCAACTCGGTCAGAACCAGCGTTAACAAATAAGTCGCGACTAAGGCACCAAAGACGCCCCAGCCGTTAAAGCTCTCCATAAACATCTGGCCTAAGCTTTCAGACAAACCAGATGAGAGCATCAATTGGGCGATCGACAGTGCTGAACCAACGATCACCACGATATCAATTGGGAAGCGGCGGCGCAGTTCACTGAGTTGGACGATACCGCTAAACAAAGCTACCAACAGAAACACCGAAAGACCTTTGATCAGAGGTACCCAGCCAAGCAGTGCAAATGCGATCACCGCGCAGAAACCACCTAAAACCATTGCTGATTTGTGCGAATCTAAACGAGCACTGGAGTCGAGGTCGTTGATAACGACAAACTCTTTGCGGTGCGCGCGACGTTCTTGTTCAAAGCGTTTACCAGGTACCAACACCAAGGTATCGCCAGCGTTTAAGGTAATATTACCTAAGCCGCCTTGTAGTCGTTCATGTCCACGTCGGATTGCAACAACCACCGCGTCAAAACGGTCACGGAAATGACTCGATTTCAGGGTCTTGTTACAAAAGCTCGCCGAAGAACTCACGACTACTTCGACAAAGCTTTGGCCGTTAAGATGGTGCTGACCAAAGAGCGTCAGCCCTTGAATATCTTGCAGTGTTGCTACGCTTTCAACATCACCACAAAACAACAAGCTATCACGTGCCTGCAAGACAAAGTCTGGCTCAACTGGTGCGATGGTTTTACCGTCACGCACGACTTCAGCCAAGAACAACTTACGCAGAGCGCGCAGGTTATTCTCATTGATACTACGACCGACTAGCGGTGAACCCGGCTCGACTTTCGCTTCTAGAAAGTAAGACAGCTCTTCTTGGTTTTGATCTTCATAGCTCGGCAGAAGGTAACTCAGCGGGATCAGGATCAACAAGCCCGCCACCAGCACCGATAAACCGATCATCGTCGGAGAAAAAAAGCCTAAACTTGGCAATCCTGCATCTTCAACAAAACTGTTGATGATCAAGTTGGTCGAAGTGCCGATCAGGGTAAGAGTACCGCCTAAGATCGCCGTATAAGATAGCGGGATCAACAACTTGGACGGCGCGTGTTGCTGGTTACGTTTAATCGCACTGATCAGTGAAATCACTACCGCAGTATTATTGGTGAATGACGACAAAAAAGCGGTCGATAATCCCAATTTGGCGACCACAGTGCCTAAACAGCCGGTTGATAAAGAGCGGCTCACCCAGCTTATCAGCATGGTTTTTTCCAGCGCCGCCGACGCTACGATCAGTAGCACCAGCGTCACCAGCGAAGAGTTGGTAAAGTTAGTGGCAACATCGCCGACTTCAATCATGCCAGCCATAAAAGCAATAAATGCCGCGCCAGCAAAAATGAAGCTCGGTTTAATGCGTGTTGTTAATAGGCAGGTTACTGTCCCCAGTAACAACGCCAACACAAAACCTTGTTGCCACATAACTCTTCCTTGTCAGTAAGTGAGTACTTATTTAAGTAACTGACTGATGTCTTTCGCTTCCCAATGCGGGAAATGTTTACGTACAAGCGCATTCAGCTCTAGTTCAAACGCTGAGATATCACCTGCTTGTGTTTCAACTTGGGTTAGACTTTCACGTACTAGCCCCGCCCCAACCGTCACATTAGATAAACGGTCGATAATGATGAAACCACCGGTATCTTGACACTCGAGGTAGTGATCCAAGGCCACTGACTCGTTCAGTGTTAGTTCACACAGACCAATGCCATTCAGAGGTAGCTCAGCCGCACTGTGTGTCGACAAATTGTTGATGTCGTATTGATGACGAATCGCCTCTGCACGACCAACAGTCTTCTTACCCGCAATCTTGATGTCGTACTCGCGACCCGGTTGCAATGGTTGCTCTGTCATCCAAACCACATCGGCGAGCAGATGGTTGCTTGACTCGACTTTTGAGTCTTCCAACACGATCAAGTCACCACGGCTGATATCGATTTCGTCTTCTAGAGTCAGAGTGACCGCAAGACCTGCCTGCGCTTTATCGAGATCGCCATCGAATGTTACGATGCGCGCGACAGTCGACGTTTTGCCCGAAGGGAGCGCTTTAATGCGGTCGCCCACTTTCACTTCACCGCCGGCAACCGTGCCCGCAAAACCGCGGAAATCAAGGTTAGGACGATTGACGTACTGTACCGGGAAGCGGAATTCACCGACTTTCTTCTCGCGGTCTACATCAACATTCTCTAACAGCTCAAGCAATGACGGGCCTTCAAACCATGTCATGTTTGCGCTGGCTTCGACCACGTTGTCGCCTTCCAGTGCAGACAGCGGAATGATTTGAATATCTGTTTCGCCTTGCAAGTGCTTAGAGAACTCTAAATACTCTTCACGAATCTCTTCAAAACGCTGCTGTGAGTAGTCGACAAGATCCATCTTGTTAACCGCAACGATAAAGTGCTTCAGACCAAGCAAGTTCGAAATGAATGAATGACGACGCGTTTGATCAAGTACGCCTTTACGCGCATCAATCAAGATCACCGCCAGATCACACGTCGACGCACCCGTCGCCATGTTACGCGTGTACTGCTCGTGTCCCGGCGTATCGGCAATGATGAACTTACGCTTCTGAGTTGAGAAGTAACGGTAAGCCACATCAATCGTGATCCCTTGCTCACGCTCGGCTTGTAGGCCATCAACCAATAAAGCTAAGTCTGGTCGCTCACCCGTTGTTCCCACACGTTGGCTGTCTGAGTGAACGGCTGCTAGTTGATCTTCATAAATTTGTTTTGAGTCATGCAGCAAACGACCGATCAGAGTACTTTTGCCATCATCGACTGAGCCACACGTTAAGAATCTAAGTAGTGACTTGTATTGGTGCTGTTTGAGGTAGCCTTCGATACCTAGCTCTGCTAATTGAGCTTCTACTGCGCTATTCATTTTCTTTCCTTAGATCCTGTTTAGAAGTAACCCTGACGCTTTTTCAGCTCCATCGATCCTGACTGATCGTGGTCGATCGCTCGGCCCTGACGTTCACTCGATGTTGCAACCAGCATCTCTTCGATAATGCCTGTCAGCGTGTTGGCTTCTGATTCGATCGCACCAGTCAGTGGGTAACAACCCAACGTACGGAAGCGAACGCTTTTCTCTTCAATTTTCTCGCCTGGTTGTAGCTTCATTCGCTCGTCGTCGACCATGATCAACATGCCGTCACGCTCTACTACCGGACGCTTCTCTGAAAGATAAAGCGGTACGATCTCGATATTTTCTAAGTAGATGTATTGCCAGATATCTAGCTCAGTCCAGTTAGATAGTGGGAATACACGGATGCTTTCGCCTTTATTGATTTGGCCGTTGTAAGTACGCCAAAGCTCTGGACGTTGATTCTTAGGATCCCAGGTGTGGTTCTTGTCGCGGAACGAGTAAACACGCTCTTTCGCACGCGATTTTTCTTCATCACGACGCGCCCCGCCGAATGCAGCGTCAAAACCGTATTTGTTCAGCGCTTGCTTCAGGCCTTGAGTTTTCATGATGTCGGTGTGCTTTGACGAACCATGCTCAAACGGGCTGATGCCCATTGCCAAACCTTCTGGGTTCTTGTGAACCAAAAGCTCAAAGCCGTATTTTTCTGCCGTACGGTCACGGAACTCGATCATCTCTTTGAATTTCCAATCCGTATCAACGTGTAGAAGCGGGAAAGGAATCTTGCCTGGGTAAAACGCTTTACGTGCAAGATGCAGCATGACTGATGAATCCTTACCGATGGAATACATCATCACTGGGTTATCAAATTCAGCAGCGACTTCACGGATGATATGGATACTCTCCGCTTCCAACTGCTTCAAATGGGTTAATCGTTCTTGGTCCATGTTAGGGCTTCCTTTACGACTCTTAATGAGCTTCTGACTAGTCAAAATTTGGTGTTAGGCAAATTGGCGTTGCTGCTCATCTGCCTGCTGTGAAGTCGAGAACCACGCCAGCTTTTCTGACAGTGATACGACTTCTCCGATTACGATTAGCGACGGTGACTGCGCGCCTTGGGCAAGTTCAGCGAGTTGAGCAAGCTGACCTTTAAATACCTTTTGGGTTGCTTGTGTCCCGCGCTCAATAATGGCGATCGGTGTGTTTGGATTACGTCCGTGTTCAATTAACTGGGCTTGAATGTACTCAGACTTCATCAAGCCCATATAGATAACTAAGGTTTGGTTGCCACGCGCCAGTGTCGACCAATCCATTTGGTCGCTCTCTGCTTTCAAGTGTCCGGTAATAAACATCGCTGACTGAGCAAAATCGCGATGGGTGAGCGGAATCCCGGCATACGCGGTCGCACCTGCAGCGGCGGTAATTCCAGGGACAACATGAAATGAAATGCCCGCATCTGCTAAAACTTCTAACTCTTCACCGCCACGACCAAAAATGAATGGATCGCCGCCTTTGATGCGCACCACGCGATGACCTTGCTTGGCAAAGTCGACCAATAACTGGTTGGTTTTTTCTTGAGGAACACTGTGGTGACCTGCGCGTTTACCCACACAAACTTGGATAGTGTCGCTAGGCACAAGAGACATGATTTCATCGGAGACAAGGTAGTCAAACAGCACAACGTCTGCTTGTTGTAAAAAACGCAGCGCCTTTAATGTCAGTAACTCAACGTCGCCCGGTCCTGAGCCCACTAGCGCGACTTCGCCATGGCCAAGCAAACTGCTACCAATCGAGTTTAAGTTTGTTTGTTCATTGCGCTGCTTGTGTGGATTACTCAGAGGAAACTGAGAAACCGTATCCTTACTCGCCATCATGTCATCCTCTTTCTGTTAATGAGGGCATTATGGCGTTCAATACATATTACCTGAAATTCTAAAATTTCATTTTTTATACTATTTATTAATAAGACAACATACAGAGGAAGAATATAGACGAGAGATTTTTGAGAGATTGTCAGCAGAGTCCAGTATAACCAACATGTTAGATCACACTTTACGACTCACTGAAATCATCGTTTCATATCATTTTGTTACATTAAGCATGGTGCTAACAAACGCTATCGGAGCTTAAAAATGAAATTAGCAGTGAAACCTCTTTCTTTAGCAGTCTTGGGTGGGATGCTGACCATGGCTGGTCCAGCAATGGCTGATACCATCAAACTACGTATTGTCGAGACAACTGACATCCATACCAACGTGATGGATTACGATTACTACAAAGACAAACCAAGCCAAAAGATTGGTCTGACTCGCGCTGCTACTTTGGTTAAACAAGCCCGAGCGGAAGTGGAAAACAGCGTATTAGTCGACAACGGCGACCTGATTCAAGGAAGCCCAATGGGTGACTACATGGCTGCGAAAGGCATCGAAAAAGGCGAAGTCCATCCTGTTTATAAAGCGATGAATACGCTTGACTACGATGTAGGCAATATTGGTAACCACGAATTTAACTATGGTTTAGAGTTCCTCGCAGAAACCCTTAACGACGCTGATTTCCCGTATGTAAACGCTAACGTATTTGATAAGAAAACGGGTGAACATTACTTCAAACCTTACATCATCAAAACGCACACTTTTAAAGATGTCGACGGTGCTGAACACGAAATTAAAGTGGGCTACATTGGTTTCGTTCCACCGCAAATCATGGTGTGGGATAAGAAGAATTTAGAAGGCAAAGTGTTTGCCAAAGACATCAAAGAAACCGCACAAAAACTGGTCCCAGAAATGAAAGCGGCGGGCGCGGATGTGATCGTGGCGATTCCTCACTCTGGTGTCTCGTCTGACCCACATAAAGTCGGTGCAGAAAACTCCACTTACTACTTATCTGAAGTAGAAGGCATCGATGCGATTGCCTTTGGCCACTCTCACGCGGTGTTCCCGGGTAAAGGTTTTGACAACATTCCAGGTGTTGATAATCAGAAAGGCACCATCAACGGTGTAGCCGCGGTGATGCCGGGACGTTGGGGTAGCCATGTAGGTGTGATTGACCTTGAGCTAAAAGAGCAAAATGGTCAGTGGCAGGTAGTAACTGCACAGTCTGAAGCCCGACCTATTTACGATAAAAGCGCCCAGAAACCGCTGGCAGAAGCCGATGCGGGAATCGTTAAAGCACTTGAAGCTGACCATAAAGGGACGCGTGAATTTGTTAATCAGCCAATTGGCAAAGCCAATGATGTGATGTACAGCTTCTTAGCACTCGTGCAAGACGACCCAACAGTACAGATCGTTAACCTCGCACAAAAAGATTACGTAGAACGTTTTATCCAAGGTGATCCAGACTTGGCCGATATCCCTGTGTTGTCAGCAGCCGCACCGTTTAAAGCCGGTGGCCGTAAGAATGACCCAGCAAACTTCACCGAAGTCGAATCAGGACAGCTAACGTTCCGCAACGCAGCCGACCTTTACCTCTACCCGAACACCCTAGTGGCGATGAAAGTAACCGGTAAAGAAGTCAAAGAGTGGTTGGAATGCAGCGCGGGTCAATTCAAACAAATCGACATCAACAGCACCGCACCTCAAAGTCTTATCGACTGGGATGGCTTCCGCACTTACAACTTTGACGTGATTGATGGTCTGACTTACCAAATCGACGTGACCCAGCCAGCGAAGTACGATGGTGACTGTAAAGTCGTCAACCCAGACGCGCAGCGTATCGTTGGTTTAACCTACCAAGGAAAACCGATCGACATGAAGCAAGACTTCATCATCGCGACCAATAACTACCGTGCGTACAGCAATAAGTTCCCGGGCACAGGCTCTGACTTCGTTGCGTTCGATTCACCAGACGAAAACCGCTCTGTGATTGCTGCCTACATTACTCGCGTGAGCCAAGAAAATGGCGAGTTTGCACCAAGTGCGGACAACAACTGGTCGTTTGCGCCGATTCAATCGGAGAAAGCGTTGGATATTCGCTTTGAAACTTCTCCAAGCGAAAAAGCCGCTGACTTCATCAAAGCAAAAGGCCAATACCCGATGAAACACGTCGCTACCGACGATGTCGGTTTTGCGGTCTACCAAATCGACTTGCAAAAATAATTGGTAAGATATCCTCCCAAGCCGCGATAACCGTCGCGGCTTTTTTCATCCTCGTGATGACCAAAAGTGCGGTAAAATCAGAGCACTGTTTTACTCACCTGTTACTCGCCATGTTTGAACGTTTCCAACAACAACTCACTGACAACGGTTTTAACCCTCAAGAGATTGAGCAACTGACCCATTCTGCGCAGTTAATTGAACTGCCGACTCGTCATATCTTGTTGCACCAAGGCCAAGTCGCAGAGGAGATATTCTTCCTGCTAGAGGGTATCTGTCACTCAGCCTATCTGACCGACAAAGGCAAAGAGTTCAGTAAAGAGTTTTATTGGGAGAACGATTGGATCATTGGATTTGAGAGCCTGATAAAACAGCAAGCCTCGCCGTATCTTTTGGAATCATTGACGCCTTGCACCTTGATTACGCTGCCAGTTGAAACACTGCGAGCTTGGCGCGAACAGAAACACAGCGTCTACCTCAAGCTGCTTGAAACCCAACTGATGTATAAAGAAAACAAAGAGCGTTTTATGCTGCTATACAGCCCCGAGCAACGCTACGAATTGTTCTGCCAGCATTATCCAGAGCTACTCGAACGCTTAAACGACTACCAAATCGCGGCCTATTTGGGTATTACGCCGATCAGTTTGAGCCGGATTAAAAAGCGCGCACAAAGTTAACAATTGTTAATGCCTTTTGTTCGCTAGCCTGTTAATTTTCAGAGACTTTTGTTTATCTTTGAGAGCGATATGATCCACTGGCAACTTGTCCCGTTTACTCAACTGACTACGCAGCAACTTTATCAATTACTCCAACTGCGAGTAGATGTATTCGTCGTCGAGCAAACTTGTCCTTACCCAGAGCTGGATGGTAAAGATTGTCTTCCGCAAGTGCATCACCTGTTGGGATATAAAGAGGATGAACTGATAGCTTGTGCGCGTTTATTACCTAAAGGCGTAAGCTACCCTTCTGTCAGTATTGGACGCGTCGCAACTAAGCAAACACATCGTGGTGGTGGTCTTGGCCATCAGTTGATTCAGCAAGCTTTGGCTGGTTGTGAACACCTTTGGCCTCAATCGGATATCGAGATCGGTGCGCAAGAGCACCTCGCTGACTTTTACGCTCAACATGGTTTTGTTGCAACTTCAGCAATGTATCTCGAAGACGATATCCCCCATATCGATATGAAGCTGTCTAAGTAAGACCCGTTCGTGTCCCCTCACTACTTGGCAATTTTATTATTGGTCATCGGGAATTTAGCCGCCTCTTTATCCGATGTTGCGGTGAAAATTCTCGATGGTGGCGTGCCTGTATATCAATATGTGTTTATTCGTCAGTTACTGTCAGCGTTAGTGATTTTGCCACTGTGGTTACGACAACCGTCTGAGCAACGAAGGCTACGCAAACCGATACTCAATATTTTTCGCGCTCATATTCTGATCATCGGTAGTGGCTGCATGGTCGTGGCGGTAACGCACCTCCCGCTGGCAACCGCCAACGCGATTTTCTACGCGGCGCCGCTACTGATGCTGCCACTCTCAACCTTGTTGTTGAAAGAAACGCCACCGCTTGGCAAAGTCATCGCCACCATCATAGGTTTTGTAGGTGTGCTGGTGGTGCTCAGACCGTCAGAGTTTCACTGGGCGGCTGTTTTCGCTCTAGGAACCGCGATGACTATTGCGTTATTCAACATTACCGCACGTCAATTACCTGTCGAACAATCGATCGTCACGACACTGTTTTGGACCAGTGTGTTGTCATTGCCACTTACCGCAAGCGTCGCTTTAGTTAATTGGACGCCAATAGATTCCCACGTTTTGTTATTGATTCTTGGCAGTGCGAGTTTGATTTTGCTGTACAACGGCTTAGCGGTGGCCGCTTACCAAAAGGCACAAGCTGGGAATATCGCAGTGGCAGAGAACTCCGGGCTGCTGTTTGTAACACTCTTTGGCGTGATGTGGTTTGATGAAGTGCCTGACTGGCTAACTGCGGTAGGAATTTTGATGATTGTCGCTCCACTGATCCCTTGGCATTCGCTAAGAGTGCGCAGAGCGACAAAGTAGTAGTTATTTGCTGCGACCGAATCCACCGTCCGATAAACGGAAGAACATCACCGATTGGCCACTTTTCTCTAACTGTAAGATATCCAATTTACCCTCTTCGGTCAGTTTATAGCGCACTAACTGGCCTTGCTTGATATAGCTAAGCGGCTTGTCATTGCCTTCAACTTTTACTAACGCATTCAAATCGGCCATCGGTAAGCCATTGCTGCGAAATACTTGCGCCAATGTGTCGCCACTTTTCACTTCGTATTCCTGCCACTCTTTTGAGGTTAACTCAGTTTCACCCGCGATCGTCTGTTCACTTAAACCGGAAGTGTTGATATCAATCTCTACTCGTTGTGGCGTAGATGGCGTGACTTCCTGCTTTGAATCAGGAAAAGGAATCAACAGCAGTAGAAGAACGATAGGCGCTAATACCATCAATGCGCGCTGATGCAACTTAGGCAGTCGATTCCAGTTTTGTTGGATCTTATCTTTGATTTCTGACCAATCTATCGAAGACCATTTCTGCTTAATGAGCTCAATATAATCTACGTTTTGCTGCTTCTTTTTCTTTCTGCGATTCATCGCATCTCTTCTCCCGAAAAGGCTTCAGTTCAAGTATAAAAACCAAGCGCACATGAGTATAGGAAATTTCTCTCAAGTTAGTTATACAGAAGTCAAAATTGAGCGGCAATGCAGGGAAAGTAGATCTAAATCTCACATTGCTTGGTGCAAGAATGGATTGAGAGGTGAACATTTCATCGTGCCGCTAATACTGGTATCCTTACGCACTTCACACACCATATAAAGAGAGACACTAAATGTCTGAAGTAAAATTTGAGACTGTAGAGCAAAAAGCAAGCTACGGTATCGGTCTACAGATGGGTCAGCAACTTGCGGGTTCTGGTCTTGAAGGTTTGAACGTTGATGCTATCGCAGCGGGTATCGCGACTGCTCTAGTTGGTGACATGCCAGCTATCGAAATCGACGAAATCAACAAAGCACTTCAAGAGCTACACCAGCGCGCTGAAGCAGCACGTCAAGAAGCAGCTAAAGCTGCAGCTGCTGATGGTGAAGCATTCCTAAAAGACAACGCTCTACGTCCTGAAGTAACTGTTCTTGAGTCTGGTCTACAGTACGAAGTTATCACTGAAGGTACTGGTGAAATTCCAACTTCAGACAAGCAAGTACGTGTTCACTACCACGGCGAGCTAACTGATGGCACTGTGTTCGACAGCTCAGTATCACGCGGTCAACCAGCTGAGTTCCCTGTAACTGGCGTAATCAAAGGTTGGGTTGAAGCACTTCAACTAATGCCTGTTGGTTCTAAGTGGAAACTATACATCCCACAAGACCTTGCATACGGTGAGCGTGGTGCAGGTGCAGCAATTCCTCCATTTGCAGCACTAGTATTCGAAGTTGAGCTACTAGACATCCTATAATCATTAATGAGATGAGCTTAACTTAAAACGGTGGCCTAAATGCCACCGTTTTTGTTTTATGTAACAATAATAATAAACGAGCGATTAGGAGAAATGATGAATAACAAACTCGTTATTGCAGTACTGGCAAGCGCGGTACTTTTCGGCTGCCAAAACACTTCTAGTGGTACGCAAGAGAGCTCAACAACAACTAACAGCTACAGCTCTATGGCAAGCAGCGCATTGTTTGCAGCAGCAAACGCATGGGGACAACAAAATCAACAGTCATCAACGTTGGCTGACGCGATTCAACAGAGTACTAACGTAACCTCTGAGCAGGCTCTAGGTGGTGTGGGTTCACTACTGGCTCTAGCGCAAAACAACTTAGGTGAAAGCCAAAACAGCGAACTTGCTGGTTTGATCCCAGGTTATGACAGTCTTCAATCGACAGGTCTAACAGCGATGATCGCGAATAACGAGACCGTTAAAAGCGCGTTTACAGCACTTGGTATGGATCCATCACTGATTTCAACTTTTGTACCAATCATTCTGCAAACACTGCAAAGCCAAGGTGCAAGCTCAAGCCTACTTAGCAGCTTAGGTACAATCTGGCAGTAAGTTCTATCACCAGATAGATTAACGAACAAACAATATCGCTGATGCCGTAGAGATAGATTGCTACCATCGGCGATTTTTTATATCTAAAGGCTGGGCAGATTTCAGATACAAAAAAGCCGAGCTAATGCTCGGCTTTTCCGTTCTTACGAACCTGATTACTCAGCAGCTTCTTCAGCAGCTGGGCGATCTACAAGCTCAATGTAAGCCATTGGAGCTTTGTCACCAGCACGGAAGCCAGCTTTTAGGATACGAGTGTAACCGCCCTGACGAGCAGCAAAACGTGGACCTAGTTCGTTAAATAGTTTTGCAACTACTTCGTTGTCACGAGTACGTGCAAATGCTAGACGACGGTTAGCAACGCTGTCAGTCTTAGCTAGTGTAATCAAAGGCTCAACTACGCGACGTAGCTCTTTTGCTTTTGGCAGTGTAGTCTTGATAACTTCATGACGTACTAGAGAGCTAGCCATATTGCTGAACATCGCTTTACGATGTGAGCTGTTGCGGTTGAGTTGACGACCACTCTTACGATGGCGCATGACCTAATCCTTCTAACTATTATCGATTAATCTTCAGCGATAGACGCTGGTGGCCAGTTTTCTAGGCGCATGCCCAGAGACAGACCACGTGATGCAAGTACGTCTTTAATCTCTGTAAGAGATTTTTTACCAAGGTTAGGCGTTTTAAGTAGCTCAACCTCAGTACGCTGTACAAGATCACCGATGTAGTGAATCGCTTCTGCTTTCAGACAGTTAGCAGAGCGAACTGTTAGTTCAAGATCGTCTACAGGACGCAGTAGGATCGGATCGAATTCTGGCTTCTCTTCCTTCTCCTCAGGTACACGTACATCACGTAGATCTACGAACGCATCCAATTGCTCAGCAAGAATAGTTGCTGCGCGACGGATTGCTTCCTCAGGGTCTAGAGTACCGTTCGTTTCCATGTCGATAACAAGCTTGTCTAAGTCTGTACGCTGCTCTACACGAGCTGCTTCAACAGAGTAAGCAATCTTGTCTACTGGGCTGTACGTAGCGTCAACCAGTAGGCGACCAATTGGACGCTCATCTTCTTCAGTATGGATACGAGCTGAAGCTGGAACGTAACCACGACCACGTTCAACTTTGATACGCATAGCGATCTCAGCGTTGTCATCCGTTAGGTGACAAATAACGTGTTCTGGGTTAGCGATCTCTACATCACCATCATGGGTGATGTCACCTGCAACCACAGGGCCTGAGCCTGATTTGTTCAGTGTAATAAACACTTCATCTTTGCCTTCGGCAACGCGTACAGCCAAACCTTTAAGGTTTAGAAGAATTTCAAGAATATCTTCCTGAACGCCTTCTTTAGTGCTGTATTCGTGTAGAACGCCTTCAATCTCTACTTCTGTAACTGCACAACCTGGCATAGAAGATAGAAGAATACGGCGAAGTGCATTACCTAGAGTATGACCAAAGCCACGCTCTAATGGCTCAAGAGTTACTTTTGCGTGAGTCGTGCTAACTTGTTCGATGTCAACAAGACGTGGCTTAAGAAATTCTGTTACAGAACCCTGCATTGTGTCCTCTCTTTAGTTTAAACCTTACTTAGAGTAAAGCTCGACGATCAGTTGTTCGTTGATGTCAGCAGACAGATCTGAACGCTCAGGCAGACGCTTGAACGTACCTTCCATCTTGCCACCATCTACTTCAATCCAAGTTGGTTTTTCGCGTTGTTCTGCAACTTCTAGAGCCGCTTTAATACGAGATTGCTGTTTAGCTTTCTCGCGGATAGAAACAACGTCGTTAGCCGCAACTTTGAAAGAAGGAACGTTTACAACTTTACCGTTAACTAGGATAGCTTTGTGGCTAACTAGCTGACGTGCTTCTGCGCGAGTTGCGCCAAAGCCCATGCGGTAAACTACGTTATCAAGACGACCTTCAAGAAGCTGAAGTAGGTTTTCACCAGTGTTGCCTTTAAGGCGAGCTGCTTCTTTGTAGTAGTTACGGAATTGTTTTTCTAGAACGCCGTACATGCGACGAACTTTTTGCTTCTCACGAAGCTGAACGCCATACTCAGATAGACGACCGCGACGAGCGCCGTGTACACCTGGTGCGTTATCAATTTTACACTTGGTATCGATCGCGCGAACACCAGACTTAAGGAATAAGTCAGTGCCTTCACGACGGCTAAGCTTCAGCTTAGGACCCAAATATCTTGCCATGATCTTTCTCCAATTATCCTAGAAACGTTATACGCGACGTTTCTTAGGTGGACGACAACCGTTATGAGGGATTGGTGTAGCATCAACGATGTTTGTGATGCGGAAACCAGCTGCGTTCAGTGCGCGAACAGTAGATTCACGACCTGGACCAGGACCCTTAACCATAACTTCCAAGTTCTTTAGACCGTACTCTTTAGCCATTTCAGCACAACGCTCAGCAGCAACCTGTGCAGCGAACGGAGTAGACTTACGAGAACCACGGAAACCTGAACCACCTGCAGTAGCCCATGCAAGAGCGTTGCCTTGACGGTCAGTGATAGTTACGATTGTGTTATTGAAAGATGCATGGATGTGCGCAACGCCATCTGCAACTTGCTTGCGTACGCGCTTACGAGCGCGAGTTGGTTGTTTAGCCATTGTACTCTACCTTCCCGATTATTTCTTGATCGGCTTACGCGGACCCTTACGGGTGCGAGCGTTGGTTTTAGTACGCTGTCCACGTAGTGGTAGACTGCGACGATGACGAAGACCACGGTAACAGCCAAGGTCCATAAGACGCTTGATGTTCATAGATACTTCACGACGTAGATCACCTTCTACAGTGTACTTAGCTACACCATCACGCAGTTGATCGATCTGCTCTTCAGTTAGTTCACTGATCTTAACATTTTCAGCAATACCCACTTCAGCTAGGATAGCTTGAGAGCGAGTTTTACCGATGCCGTAGATCGCAGTTAGAGCGATTACAGCATGCTTCTGATCAGGAATGTTAATGCCGGCTATACGGGCCATTATTCACTCCTAAGTGTTTCTATAAAAGAATTAGCCACAGCAAAGCCCGTTATGGATACGCTGTGGGATACTACTTCTTTTGCACGCAAAAGGTAGGCCGAGGAATATACTCGACACTACCTTATATTTCAAGTAAAAATTTCTGCTGATTAGCCTTGGCGCTGCTTGTGCTTTGGCTCACTGCAAATCACGCGAACGACACCGTTACGCTTGATAACTTTACAGTTACGGCAGATTTTTTTAACGGAAGCACGAACTTTCATTGCTAAACTCCGTAAATGAAACTGAAACTACCGCCGAATTAACGGCCGTAGCCTTTCAGATTCGCTTTCTTCAACACAGAATCATACTGTTGAGACATCATATGAGTCTGTACCTGTGCCATAAAGTCCATGATAACAACCACTACGATAAGTAGTGATGTACCGCCGAAGTAGAAACGTACGTTCCACGCGACCATCATGAACTCCGGAATCAGACAGATAAAGGTGATGTATAACGCACCAGCAAGGGTTAAACGCGTCATCACTTTATCAATGTACTTAGCTGTCTGCTCACCTGGGCGGATACCGGGTACGAATGCACCGGACTTCTTCAAGTTATCTGCTGTTTCACGCGGGTTGAAAACCAACGCCGTGTAGAAGAAACAGAAGAAAATAATCGCTGCTGCATAAAGCATTACATACAGAGGTTGACCTGGGCTAAGAGCCAAAGACACGTCAGTTAACCAACCGAACGCGCTGCTCTCACCGTTCTGACCAAACCACTGAGCCAGTGTTCCTGGGAACAGGATAATACTTGATGCAAAAATCGCTGGAATAACACCTGCCATATTAATTTTAAGTGGCAAGTGAGTGCTTTGCGCAGCAAATACTTTACGACCTTGTTGACGCTTCGCGTAGTTTACAACGATACGACGTTGACCACGCTCCATGAAAACAACAAAGTAAATAACCGCGAATGCTAGTACAGCAATTAACAGCAGAAGAAGTACATGCAATTCACCTTGACGCGCTTGCTCGACTGTTTGACCGATTGCCGAAGGCAATCCAGCAACAATACCTGCAAAGATTAGTAACGAAATACCGTTACCAATTCCACGCTCTGTAATTTGTTCACCTAACCACATTAGGAACATGGTGCCGGTTACTAAACTTACGGTAGCAATTAGCGTAAACATGGTTTGGTTGATAACAACCAGATTGTCGACCATGTTTGGTAAGCCTGTTGCAATACCAATAGCCTGGAATGTCGCAAGTACAAGCGTGCCGTAGCGTGTGTATTGGCTGATCTTACGACGGCCTGCTTCACCCTCTTTTTTGAGTTCAGCTAACGCTGGATGAACTACAGTTAGCAGTTGGACAACAATAGATGCCGAAATATACGGCATGATGCCCAACGCTAATATAGATGCACGCTCAAGAGCACCACCGGAGAACATGTTAAACATTTCTACGATGGTACCTTTTTGCTGTTCGAACAAATCGGCAAGTACAGCAGCGTCAATACCAGGAATCGGCACAAAAGAGCCTGCTCGGAATACTAAAAGTGCACCAATTACGAATAATAAGCGCGACTTTAGTTCACTTAAGCCGCTCTGAGCACTACGAAAATCTTGTCCTGGTTTCTTAGCCATCTGTACCTCGTTCCTCGAGATTATTCCTCGATTTTACCGCCTGCAGCTTCGATTGCAGCTTTAGCGCCTTTAGTCACACGTAGACCTTTAACAGTCACTGCTTTGTTAATTTCACCAGATAGAACAACTTTTACAAATTCGATGTTCTTAGTGATAACGTTAGCAGCTTTAAGGCTGTTTAGATCTACTACGTCACCAGTTACTTTCGCTAGCTCAGCTAGACGAACTTCAGCAGACACTAGGCTCTTACGAGAAGTGAAACCGAATTTAGGTAGACGTTGTTTTAGAGGCATCTGACCGCCTTCAAAACCTGGACGAACTGAACCGCCAGAACGTGACTTTTGACCTTTGTGGCCACGGCCACCAGTTTTACCTAGGCCAGAACCGATACCACGACCTACGCGCTTCGCAGAAGGCTTAGAGCCCGCAGCCGGTGATAGAGTATTCAAACGCATTCTGATTACTCCTCAACTTTAACCATGTAGTAAACCTTGTTGATCATGCCGCGCACGCACGGAGTATCTTCAAGTTCTACTGTGTGGTTGATTTTACGAAGGCCCAGACCTTTAAGACACGCTTTGTGCTTTGGTAGGCGACCAATTGAGCTTTTAGTTTGAGTTACTTTAATAGTTGCCATGGTGTTCTTACTCCGAAATAGATTCAACAGTTAGACCACGTTTAGCAGCAACCATTTCTGGCGACTTCATGCTACCTAGTGCATCGATCGTTGCACGAACGATGTTGATAGGGTTCGTAGAACCGTATGCTTTAGATAGTACGTTGTGTACGCCAGCAACTTCTAGTACTGCACGCATCGCACCACCTGCGATTACACCAGTACCTTCTGCAGCAGGCTGCATGTAAACTTTAGAGCCCGAGTGGCGACCTTTCACTGGGTGGTGAAGAGTGCCTTCGTTAAGAGCGATCGTAGTCATGTTACGACGCGCTTTTTCCATTGCTTTTTGGATCGCTGCAGGTACTTCACGAGCTTTGCCGTAACCGAAACCTACGCGACCGTTACCGTCACCAACTACTGTTAGTGCAGTAAAGCTCATGATTCGACCACCTTTAACCGTTTTAGAAACACGGTTAACGGCGATTAGCTTTTCTTGCAAATCATTCGCTTGAACTTGTTGTTCTTTAGCCATCGTCCAACCCTACCTTAGAATTTCAGACCAGCTTCGCGAGCAGATTCTGCTAGCGCCGCTACTCGACCGTGGTATTGGAAACCAGAACGATCAAATGCAACTGACTCAACGCCTTTCTCAAGAGCGCGCTCAGCAACAGCTTTACCTACTGCTTTAGCTGCATCGATGTTACCAGTGTTTTTCACTTGCTCACGGATCGCTTTTTCTACAGTAGAAGCTGCTGCGATAACCTCAGAGCCGTTCGCTGCGATAACCTGAGCGTACACGTGACGAGGAGTACGGTGTACAACTAGGCGAGTCGCACCCAGTTCTGCAATCTTACGACGTGCGCGTGTAGCACGACGGATGCGAGATGCTTTCTTATCCATAGTGTTACCTTACTTCTTCTTAGCTTCTTTAGTACGCACATTTTCATCTGCGTAACGAACACCTTTGCCTTTGTAAGGCTCAGGTTGACGGTAAGAACGAATGTCAGCCGCAACTTGACCAACTAGTTGTTTGTCACAACCAGTGATCACGATTTCAGTTTGGCTTGGACATTCCGCTTTAATACCCGCTGGCAACTCGTGCTCAACTGGGTGTGAGAAGCCTAGTGTTAGGCCTACAGCGTTGCCTTTGATAGCAGCACGGTAACCAACACCTTTAAGAGTTAGCTTCTTAGTAAAGCCTTCAGTAACACCAACAACCATGTTGTTAACTAGAGCGCGAGCAGTACCTGCTTGTGCCCATGCGTTTACAACACCTTCGCGTGGACCGAAAGTAAGATTGTTATCTTCCTGAGCAACAACTACCGCATCATTAAGAACGCGTGATAGTTCGCCTTTAGCACCTTTTACAGTGATTTCTTGGCCGTTTAGTTTCACCTCTACGCCAGCTGGAATAGCGACAGGTGCTTTTGCAACACGAGACATAGTCTACTCCTTATTAAGCTACGTAGCAGATGATTTCACCGCCAAGACCTGCTTTACGTGCAGCACGGTCTGACATCAGACCCTTGGAAGTTGAAACGATAGCAACACCAAGACCACCCATTACAGAAGGAAGTTCATCTTTCTTCTTGTAAACACGTAGACCTGGACGAGAAACACGTTTAAGTTGCTCGATTACTGGTTTAGCTTGGAAGTACTTAAGTGTAACTTCTAGCTCAGGTTTTGCTTCGCCTTCAACAGCGAAGTCAACGATGTAACCTTCAGCTTTTAGTAGTGCAGCAATTGCAACTTTAAGCTTTGAAGAAGGCATTTTTACAGCAACTTTGTTTGCTGCCTGACCGTTACGAACGCGGGTCAGCATATCCGAAATCGGATCTTGCATGCTCATATGATTTACTCCAAATGATTAAGTGGCAATTACCAGCTAGCCTTACGAAGACCCGGAATCTCGCCTTTCATGCAAGCTTCACGAACCTTAATACGGCTTAGACCGAACTTACGTAGGTAACCGTGTGGACGACCAGTTTGGTTACAACGGTTGCGCTGACGTGATGCACTTGAATCACGTGGAAGAGATTGCAGTGTTAGAACCGCATTCCAACGATCTTCTTCAGATGCGTTTACATCGCTGATGATAGCTTTTAGCGAAGCACGCTTTTCAGCAAACTTAGCTACTAGCTTTGCACGTTTAGCTTCACGTGCTTTCATTGATTGTTTAGCCATAACAGTAACCCTTCACCTTACTTACGGAATGGGAAGTTAAAGGCAGCCAGCAGAGCACGGCCTTCCTCATCAGTACCAGCAGACGTCGTAATAGTGATGTCTAGACCGCGTACTCGATCAACTTTATCAAAGTCGATTTCCGGGAAGATGATTTGCTCGCGAACGCCCATGCTGTAGTTACCGCGACCGTCAAAAGACTTAGCGCTAACACCACGGAAGTCACGTACACGTGGAAGAGCGATCGAAATTAGACGCTCAAGAAAATCCCACATACGTTCGCCACGCAAGGTTACTTTACAACCGATAGGGTAGCCTTCACGGATTTTGAAACCTGCAACAGATTTGCGCGCTTTTGTGATAAGTGGCTTTTGACCAGAGATCGTTGCCATATCAGACGCTGCATTTTCTAGCAGTTTCTTATCGTTGATTGCTTCACCAACACCCATGTTTAGGGTGATTTTCTCGATTCTAGGGACTTGCATGACGCTTGTGTAACCGAACTGTTTGGTCAGTTCAGCGACTACAGACGACTTGTAGTAATCATGCAGTTTCGCCATAGTAGAACTCCAAATTACTTCTATTAGTTAGAAACGGTTTCGCCGTTAGACTTGAAGAAACGAACTTTCTTGCCATCTTCGAAACGGAAACCGATACGGTCAGCTTTACCAGTAGCTGCGTTAAAGATTGCAACGTTAGAAGCGTCAATTGCTGCTTCTTGTTCAACGATGCCACCTTGTTGACCTAGAGCCGGAACCGGCTTTTGGTGTTTCTTAACAAGGTTGATACCTTCAACGATAACTTTACCGGTTGCTAGAACCTTAGTTACTTTACCTTTCTTGCCTTTATCTTTACCAGCAAGAACGATTACTTCGTCATTACGACGGATTTTAGCTGCCATCTTACGTGCTCCTTACAGAACTTCTGGAGCCAGTGAAACGATCTTCATGAACTTATCGCCACGAAGTTCGCGAGTCACAGGACCAAAGATACGTGTACCGATTGGTTGCTCAGTATTGTCATTTAACAGTACGCAAGCATTACGGTCGAAGCGAATGACAGAACCGTCTGGACGACGTACGCCTTTACGGGTGCGAACTACCACCGCCTTCAGTACATCACCTTTTTTAACTTTACCGCGAGGAATTGCTTCCTTAACAGTAACTTTGATGATGTCACCGATATGTGCATAACGGCGGTGAGAGCCACCCAGAACCTTAATACACATTACGCTGCGAGCGCCTGAGTTATCAGCTGCGTCCAGCATACTTTGCATTTGGATCATGTTAGTGCTCCGCTAAATATATAAAAAAACTAGACCCTCACGGGTCGGGCTGCCTCTTTAAAAGGGACGCGAATTGTACCACCCTTTTTTGTGATTGGGTAGTCAAAAAATAAGCGGCTCCAAAAAAAATTTGGAGCCGCTTTTTTTATAGAAGAAACAAAATTAGATTTTCGCTTTTTCTACAACTTTTACCAAAGTCCAAGACTTAGTCTTAGACAGTGGACGACACTCTGCGATTTCAACTGTGTCGCCTAGGCCACACTCGTTGTTCTCGTCATGTGCGTGTACTTTAGTCGTACGTTTAACGTATTTACCGTAGATTGGGTGTTTTACGAAACGTTCGATAGCAACAGTGATAGACTTGTCCATCTTGTCGCTAACAACACGACCTTGTTGAGTACGTTTTACTTCGCTCATTATGCGCCTGCCTTCTCAGTCAAAACAGTTTTCACACGTGCGATATCACGGCGTACAGCTTTCAGAGTATGAGTTTGCTGTAGTTGACCAGTCGCAGCCTGCATGCGCAGGTTGAACTGTTCGCGTAGCAAATTCAATAGCTCAGCGTTAAGCTCTTCAACGCTCTTTTCGCGTAGATCTTGTGCTTTCATCACATCACCTGCTTAGTTACAAATGTAGTCTTGAATGGCAGTTTACGAGCCGCTAGGCGGAACGCTTCACGAGCCAATTCTTCAGGTACACCACCCATTTCGTACATAACCTTACCAGGTTGGATTTGGGCTACCCAGTACTCAACGTTACCTTTACCCTTACCCTGACGAACTTCAAGTGGTTTTTCTGTGATTGGTTTGTCTGGGAACACACGGATCCAGATTTTACCTTGACGCTTAACGTGACGTGTCATCGCACGACGTGCCGCTTCGATTTGACGAGCAGTTAGACGACCACGGCCAACAGCTTTAAGACCGAATTCGCCGAAGCTTACATCAGTACCTTTAGCTAGACCACGGTTACGACCTGTGTGAACCTTACGGAACTTAGTACGTTTAGGTTGTAGCATCTGTCGACTCCTTACTTACGGCCTTTACGCTGCTTCTTAGGCTTATCGCCTTTAGGCTCTACAGCGTTAGCTGCTGGCATACCGCCTAGAATCTCACCTTTGAAGATCCAAACTTTAATGCCGATCACACCGTATTGAGTGTGAGCCGAAGAAGTTGCGTAATCAATGTCAGCACGTAGAGTGTGTAGAGGCACACGGCCTTCACGGTACCACTCAGAACGTGCGATTTCAGCGCCGCCTAGACGACCGCTTACTTCCACTTTGATACCTTTAGCGCCTAGACGCATTGCGTTTTGTACCGCGCGCTTCATAGCACGACGGAACATAACACGACGCTCTAGCTGAGACGCGATGCTATCACCTACAAGCTGTGCATCTAGCTCAGGCTTACGTACTTCAGCGATGTTGATTTGCGCTGGTACACCTGCAATTTTAGCTACAGCTGCGCGTAGTTTTTCTACGTCTTCACCTTTCTTACCGATTACAACGCCTGGACGAGCAGTGTGAATAGTCACACGGATGCTCTTAGCAGGACGCTCGATAACGATGCGTGAAAGTGATGCTTTTTTCAGTTCACTCGTAAGGAACTGACGTACCTTGAAGTCGCCGTCTAGGTTGTCAGCGAAATCTTTGGTGTTAGCAAACCATGTAGCATTCCAAGGCTTAACGATGCCTAGACGAATACCATTAGGATGTACTTTTTGACCCATTGCTTACTCTCCTAGTCTCTTAGCGATCTGCTACAACAACAGTGATGTGGCTTGAACGCTTCAAGATACGATCCGCACGACCTTTAGCACGAGGCATAATACGCTTCATGATCGGGCCTTCATCTACGAAGATTTTTGCGACATTTAGATCGTCAATATCTGCGCCTTCATTGTGCTCCGCGTTAGCGATAGCTGACTCAAGAACTTTCTTGATTAGATCAGCAGCTTTTTTGTTGCTGAACGTCAAGATTTCTAGAGCTTGGTCTACAGATTTTCCACGAATTTGGTCCGCAACTAAGCGAGCTTTCTGAGGCGAAATGCGAGCAAAGTTATGTTTAGCTAGTGCTTCCATCATCTACTCCTTAACGCTTCTTAGCTTTCTTATCCACGACATGGCCGCGGTAAGTACGTGTTGGTGCGAATTCACCCAGTTTGTGACCGATCATTTCTTCGGTTACGAAAACTGGTACGTGCTGACGACCATTATGGACAGCGATGGTCAAACCGATCATCGTAGGGATGATCATTGAGCGACGGGACCAAGTCTTAATAGGCTTCTTGTCTCCGCTTTCCACCGCTTTCTCTACCTTCTTCAGCAAGTGTAGGTCAATAAAAGGACCTTTCTTGAGAGAACGTGGCATGGCGATTCCTCTTTATATAGATTACTTGTTACGACGACGTACGATGTACTTGTCAGTGCGTTTGTTCTTACGGGTCTTGAAGCCTTTAGTTGGCATACCCCAAGGAGATACTGGGTGACGACCACCTGAAGTACGACCTTCACCACCACCGTGTGGGTGGTCAACCGGGTTCATTACCACACCGCGAACGGTTGGACGAACACCGCGCCAGCGGTTAGCACCAGCTTTACCTAGTTCACGAAGCATGTGCTCAGAGTTGCCTACTTCACCGATTGTTGCACGGCCTTCAGACAATACTTTACGCATCTCACCAGAACGTAGACGGATAGTTACGTATGCACCGTCGCGAGCAACGATTTGTGCATATGCACCAGCCGAACGAGCTAGCTGACCACCTTTACCAGGCTTAAGTTCAACGTTGTGTACAGTTGAACCTACTGGGATGTTACGCATTGGAAGTGCGTTACCAGCTTTGATTGGTGCATCCGCACCAGACTGGATTGCATCACCAGCTTGAACACCTTTAGGTGCTAGGATGTAACGACGCTCACCGTCTGCGTACAGCACTAGAGCAATGTTTGCGCTACGGTTTGGATCGTATTCTAGACGCTCAACTTTCGCTGGGATGCCATCTTTAGTACGTTTAAAATCAATTACACGGTAGTGGTGTTTGTGACCACCGCCGATGTGACGTACTGTGATACGACCGTTGTTGTTACGACCACCGTTCTTAGAGTTTTTCTCTAGAAGAGGTGCGTAAGGCTTACCCTTGTGTAGGTCAGCGTTAACAACTTTAACAACGTGACGACGACCAGCCGAAGTCGGCTTACATTTAACAATAGCCATTTCTCAACTACTCCTGTTATTCCGCGCCGCCAACAAAGTCAAGATCTTGACCTTCTTTCAAAGTAACGTACGCTTTCTTAACGTCGCTGCGGCGACCTTGGCGTAGACCTTGACGTTTGGTCTTACCCTTAGTAATAAGAGTATTTACAGACTTAACTTCAACTTCAAATAGCTTTTCTACAGCTGCTTTGATCTCTTTCTTAGTTGCATCGATAGATACTTTGAAAACGATAGTGTTCGCTTTCTCTGCAGCCATAGTTGCTTTTTCAGAGATGTGCGGTGCACGTAGAACTTTTAGGATACGCTCTTCAGTGATCATGCTAGCATCTCCTCAACTTGCTTAACTGCTTCAGCAGTCATTAGAACCTTGTCAAACGCGATTAGAGATACTGGATCGATACCAGCAACATCACGTGCGTCAACTTTGTATAGGTTACGAGCAGCTAAGAATAGATTCTCGTCTACTTCGCCAGTAACGATTAGTACATCGTTAAGCTCAAGCTCTTTAAGCTTAGCTACTAGCTCTTTAGTTTTTGGTGCTTCTACTGAGAAGTTATCAACAACGATTAGACGCTCTTGACGAACAAGCTCAGAAAGAATGCTCTTCATAGCACCACGGTACATTTTTTTGTTTACTTTTTGGCTGTGATCTTGTGGTTTCGCAGCAAAAGTAACACCACCTGTACGCCAGATTGGGCTACGGATTGTACCAGCACGCGCACGGCCAGTACCTTTTTGACGCCATGGCTTAGCGCCACCGCCAGAAACTTCTGAACGTGTTTTTTGAGCACGAGTACCTTGACGAGCACCTGCTGCAAATGCAACAACTACTTGGTGTACAAGAGCTTCGTTAAACTCACGTCCGAAAGTAGTTTCGGAAACAGTTAGTGCATCGGCACCTTTAACCATTAGTTCCATTACTTACTCCTGAGACGTTATGCTTTAACAGCTGGTTTAACGATCACGTTGCCGCCAGTTGCGCCTGGGACTGCACCTTTAATAAGAAGCAGGTTGCGCTCAGCGTCAACACGTACGATCTCTAGGTTTTGAGTCGTTACACGCTCAGCACCCATGTGACCTGCCATTTTCTTGCCTTTAAATACGCGACCTGGAGTCTGACATTGACCGATAGAACCAGGAGCACGGTGAGACAATGAGTTACCGTGAGTCATATCTTGAGTACGGAAGTTCCAACGCTTAACTGCGCCTTGGAAACCTTTACCCTTAGATGTACCAGTAACGTCTACTTTCTTAGTTTCGTTGAATAGTTCAACAGTTAGTTCAGCACCAACCTCGAACTCTTCACCGTTTTCTAAACGGAATTCCCAAAGACCGCGACCAGCTTCAACGCCAGCTTTAGCAAAGTGACCTGCTTCAGCTTTGTTTACGCGGTTAGCTTTCTTAGAACCAGCTGTAACCTGGATTGCTGCGTAGCCGTCTGTTTCAAGAGTTTTCACTTGAGAAACACGGTTAGCTTCAACCTCAACAACAGTTACTGGGATAGAAACGCCTTCTTCAGTAAATACGCGGGTCATGCCCACTTTACGACCGATTAGACCAATCATACTTCTAATCTCCCTTAACCTAGGCTAATTTGAACGTCAACGCCCGCAGCAAGGTCTAGACGCATTAGAGCATCAACAGTTTTGTCTGTTGGCTCAACGATGTCGATTAGACGCTTGTGAGTACGGATTTCGTACTGGTCACGTGCTTTCTTGTTAACGTGTGGAGAGATAAGAACTGTGAAACGCTCTTTACGAGTTGGTAGTGGGATTGGACCACGAACCTGTGCGCCAGTGCGCTTAGCTGTTTCAACGATTTCCGCTGTAGAAGCATCGATTAGTTTGTAATCGAAAGCTTTTAGGCGGATACGGATACGTTGGTTCTGCATGAGACAGAGCTCCAATTATAAAAAATTACACAAACAATATCGCCACTCAGACTCGTCAAGACGAGAGAATGCCGATTGATTTATGTGAAACCGTAGCATCCAAGATTAGGACGCATTGTCAGTTAATTTTCGATTAACTATCCCTACATGCCAAAGTCACCTCTGGGGATAGTTTTTCCGAAGAAAAGATAGCTAATTGTATTAACCGCGAACATAAGCTGAGTCTACATTACCTAACAAACCCTTAAGTTTATTAGCTCCTCACTGCTCATTGGTTCACAACTGGCTTAACCAGTGCGCTGCATTATACAGATCACAATTTCAGTTGCAAGGGGTGTTTGAAAATTAAGCGGAATTAATTGCGGACAAAGAAAAGCGCACAGAACCAAACCCTGTGCGCTTAATTAACCAACGATTCAGTGACGATGATTATGCGAGTCGCTGACGGACCGCTTCAAACAAACACACGCCTGAAGCAACCGATACGTTTAGGCTCGATACACTACCCGCCATTGGGATTTTGATCAGATCATCGCAAGTTTCGCGCGTTAGGCGGCGCATCCCATCACCTTCAGCTCCCATCACGATCGCCAATGGCCCTGTTAGCTTGGCTTGATAGATATCGTGCGTCGCTTCACCTGCGGTGCCAACAAACCAAATCCCCTGCTCTTGCAGCGCGCGCATCGTACGAGCCAAGTTGGTCACGCGCACTAGCGGAACGGTTTCAGCTGCGCCGCAAGCAACTTTACTGACTGTAGCATTGATATTGGCTGACTTATCTTTTGGTACGATAACCGCAGCCACACCCGCCGCGTCCGCATTACGCAGACAAGCACCTAGGTTATGTGGGTCAGTGACACCATCAAGCACTAATAACAGTGGTGCATCATGTTTTGCCAAGATATCGTCGAGATCATTCTCGTTTAGCTGCTTAGCCGGTTTTACTCGCGCCATCACACCTTGGTGGTTCGCGCCACGAGCTTTGTCGTCGAGTGTTTTACGCGTCATCTGCTGGATCGAAACGCCGATTTGTTGCAGTTCGTTAAGAATTGGCATCAAACGGTCATCCTGGCGACCTTTTAAAACAAACGCTTCAATAAAACGCTCCGGCTCACGCGCCAATACTGCTTTTACTGCGTGAATACCGTAAATAAATTCATTACTCATTAACTAAACCTGTTTCGTTACTGCGCTTTCGCTTTGTTGCTGCTTTTAGCTTTCTTTGGCTTACTGTTTGGTTTCTTCTTGCGTGCTTTGGTGACTTTCGCTTTCTTAGCACCTTTCTTATGCTCCGCCGTATCCGGTCGCACAGTTGGCTCGATATTTGGTGACGCTTTGTCGCCACCTTTGCTCGCCGCACGTTTCTTCGCTTTGGCTTTCTGCTGAGCTTCTGCCGCGCGTTTCTTCGCCGTTTTGCCTTTGCCGCGTAGCTTACGACTTGTTTCGACTAATTCAAAGTCAATTTGACGATCATCTAAGTTCACCGACAGGACTTTCACTTTCACCGCATCGCCTAAGCGGTAGATGGCGCCAAAGCTTTCACCGATAAGTCTTTGACCAACCGGATCAAACTGGTAATAGTCGTTCGCTAAGGCGGAGATATGGACTAGCCCGTCAATATGCAAGTCAGTCAGACGGACAAAGAAACCGAAGCTGGTGACGTTCGCAATCACACCTTCTAGCTCTTCGCCAACATGGTCTTGCATGTACTCACACTTGAGCCAATCCGAGACTTCACGTGTTGCATCATCCGCACGGCGCTCAGTCATCGAGCACTGCTCACCGTAGAAATCCATATCATCAAACGAATAGTGGTATCCGCCAGTCGGCGTCCAACGGTCTTGGTTGCGCCCTTCTTGTTTCGCGATCAGGTATTTAATCGCGCGGTGCAATAGCAAGTCTGGATAACGACGAATTGGCGATGTGAAGTGCGCGTAGCGTTTCAACGCCAAACCAAAGTGACCCGCGTTATCCGCGTTGTACACCGCCTGCTTCATCGAACGAAGCAGCATGGTTTGGATCAATTCTTTATCTTGGCGTTCGGCAATCTGTTTAACCAAGTCCGCATAGTCGGTTGGTGATGGCTCCAATCCTCCTTTCAGATCAAGCCCCAACTCGCCTAAGAAGTCTCTGAAGCCCATCAGACGCTCTTCACCAGGTGGCTCGTGGATACGGTATAGCGACGGTTCTTTCGCTTTTTCCACCAGAGAAGCCGAAGCGATGTTAGCCAAAATCATACATTCTTCGATGATCTTGTGCGCATCGTTACGAATCACAGGCTCAATGCTGTCAATTTTTCGCTCAGCATTAAAGATGAATTTGGTCTCGATGGTTTCGAACTCGATCGCACCACGATGGTCACGTGCTTTCTTTAGCACTTTGTACATTTTGTGCAATTCTTCAAGGTGTGGAACGAGCGGTTGGTAACGCTGGCGTAGCTCTTCGTCCCCTTCCAAAATATCGTGCACTTTGTTGTAAGTCAGACGAGCGTGCGAGTTCATTACCGCTTCGTAATGCTTATACCCGGTCAATTTGCCCGATTCAGACAACGTCATCTCACACACCATACATAAGCGATCAACTTGCGGGTTAAGTGAACATAAACCGTTTGAAAGCACTTCAGGTAACATTGGTACCACTTGTGACGGGAAGTACACCGAGTTACCACGATTAATGGCTTCTTTATCCAGCGCTGAATCTGGACGAACGTAATAACTTACATCAGCAATTGCCACCCACAGTTTCCAACCACCGTCGGGGATCGCTTCACAGTAAACAGCGTCATCGAAGTCACGAGCGTCTTCACCGTCAATCGTCACTAACGGAAGTTCACGTAGATCAACACGACCTTGCTTCGCTTCCTCTGGAACTTCTTCTCCCAGGCCTTCAATTTGCTTTTCTACCGCTACTGGCCATTCATGTGGGATCTGGTGAGTGCGAATCGCGATTTGTGTTTCCATACCCGGCGCCATGTTTTCGCCCAGTACTTCCACCACTTTACCCATCATGCCGCGTGAACGTGAGCCGCGATCGGTAATCTCGATTACGACCACGTTACCCATACGAGCCCCGGCTTTGAGCTCATTTGGGATCAGAATATCTTGTGAAATACGCGAGTCATCCGGCACCACATAAGAGTAGCCGTACTCCATAAAGAAACGACCGACGATTTGTCCGGTTCTTTCTTCCAACACGCGGACTAAACGCCCTTCCTTACGTCCACGTTTTGAATTTTGTGTCGGTTGCACGAGTACGTAATCACCGTGGATAACGTTTTTCATCTGATGATGAGGAAGAACAATGTCGTTGTCCTTACCGGTGCTTCCATCTGGTCGCACCCAGCCATGGCCATCTTTATGACCAATAACATAGCCTTTTACCATTTCGAGTTTTTCTGGTAGGGCATAGCACTGGCGACGGGTAAATACGAGCTGGCCATCACGCTCCATCGCTCTTAAGCGACGACGAAGGCCTTCGTATTGGTCTTCACCGTTGAGCTGCAGTGCATCAAACAGGTCATTGCGGTTCATCGGCACACCCGCCTGAGCCAAGAACTCTAGGATGAATTCACGACTAGGGATTGGGTTTTCATAGTTTTCCGATTCACGATCTGCAAACGGGTCGTTATTGATATTATCTGACATAAGCTCGCCTAAATTTAGCAAGGAAGGTATGGAAACTAGTATATCTGACTCACGGTAGAAGCTACAGGCAACTCGCTTCAAATCCATTACTTTTTAATGTCTTTTTCATCACTTAGCGTGGATTAATTCCGTGGGTAGCGTGAATTTATCCAGATCACACTTCTGTGCAACGCACTAAGCAAACGATTGTAGCTAATAGCTAAAGGGGTATGATCCGGTCAGACAATCCGTTCTTACCAATACTGGTGATCCTATGAGTTTAAAACGCACACTGCTAGCCACTGCCATTGCTGGCTTAGGTCTACTGCCCCTTTCTTCTGTTGCCAATGAAAAAGTCGACCTGATCATTACCGATGCGATGGTGTTAACTATGAATCAAGATAAGACGGTGTACGAAAACGGAACTGTCATCGTTGATGGCAATAAGATCGTCGCAGTCGGTGACAGCAGCCTTGCCAAACAATACAGTTCCGATACGGTGCTTGATGTCGATGGTGACATCGTGATGCCTGGTCTTATCAATACGCATACTCACGTTTCGATGACGGTGTTCCGCTCACTGGCTGACGATGTGCCGGACCGCCTGCATCGCTATATCTTCCCTCTAGAAGCCAAACTGGTTTCGCGTGACATGGTTCGTATTGGCGCAAACTTAGGCAACGTTGAAATGGTGAAAGGTGGCGTAACCACTTACGCAGACATGTACTATTTCGAGGATGAAGTGGCTAAGACGGTCGATAAAATTGGCATGCGTGCGGTACTCGGTGAAACGGTGATTAAGTTCCCAGTTGCCGATGCGGCTAACGCCGAAGAAGGCATTCAGTATGCACTCAACTTTATTGAGCAGTACAAAGACCACTCCCGCATTACTCCAGCATTTGCGCCACACGCACCTTACACCAACACCACCGAAACGCTGCAGAAAATCGCTAAGCTATCACTGGAAAAAGATGTTCCAGTGATGATCCACCTTGCAGAATCACACCGCGAACAAGAAAAGATCGCCGAGCGTTCAGACGGATTATCGCCAGTCAAATATATGGATAGCATTGGTGCACTCAACAAGAACCTTGTCGGCGCGCATATGATTTTGGTCGACGATGAAGATATCGAGCTAGTAAAAAAATCGCAGATGGGTGTGGCGCATAATATGAGTGCCAACATTAAATCGGCGAAAGGCGTCTCTCCCGCATTGAAGATGTACGACCAAGACGTACGTATCGGACTGGGCACAGATGGCCCAATGTCGGGTAACACGTTAAGTACCATCGACGAATTCAACCAAGTCGCGAAAGTGCATAAACTGGTCAATCAAGACCGAGCGGCAATGCCACCGATTAAAGTTATCGATATGGCAACCATGGGCGCAGCCAAAGCATTGCATATGGAAGATAAAGTCGGCTCACTCGAAGTGGGCAAGCTGGCGGATATCATCGTCATCGATACCAAAGCGCCAAACATGGTACCGGTATATAACCCATATTCTGCGTTGGTGTACTCAGCGAACTCAGCCAATGTTCGTCATACGATCGTGGATGGAAAAATCCTGATGAAAGACCGTAACATGCTGACCGTAGATGAAGACGCGATTCGTAAAGAAGCGTTAGAATTTACCAAAGTGGTACGCAGCACTGTGATTGAGTCAGGCGAAGTGGTTCAATAACCAGCAGACAATAAAAAATGCCCAGCAACCGCTGGGCATTTTTGTTTTTGAGAACAACTTGAGTGCAGAAAAATGGTTCTCGAAATTCTGTTTACCAGAAAGTATCGCGCTTTTTCGCTCGAGCAATGATGTTCATCGGCATGCGCTGTTCTAAACCGCGACGCAAAATCGAAATTCGCTTGTGAGTGCGCTGATCAGCCGTAACCGAGTTGTACAGCCAACGGTAGGCATCTTCATAATCCAGCGGACTGCCGTAATCTCTAAGTAACAACTCCGCCAATTGAATACGCGCGTTTAGATTGCCCATCGCCGCAGCTTCGCGTAGATATGGGATCGCACGTTCTTTATCTTGCTGAACCAAGGTACCACGTGAGTAGTAACGACCGAGTTGCTCTAACGCCGCAGGCAAACCTTGATGCGCTGCGTTTTCCATATAATAGAGCCCCAGTTCGACGTCTTGGTCGACACACACACCCCACGCCAACATATCACCATAGAGAAACTCGTATGACGGTAAGTTAATACGGGTAGCACGAGCAACGATATCTTCCACTAACTGGCAGTTATCGGCTTTTATGCGTGCAAGGTGCTGGTTTTCGTTCACCAACTTAATCAGTTCTGCTTCGGAGTAGATAGGTACTGGCTCGCCAATCTCCTGCAAGCCATTGGCCTTGACCATAAAGGTGCTGGCCGCCAATACCATCGAAGCCGCTAATTGTTTTAGCTTCATTGTCTGCACTCTTAACTTCGATAATTGGCATTCGCTTTTCACCAATGCCGGAATTGCCGCAGTTGCGGCAAGTTTGATATTAATATCGGCAAGTACCGCTAACTCTTTAATCAAAATTGCCGTGTAATGGCAAAAGATTGCCATAGAGTGTCGAAAAAAACAGCGATCGACAAGCACAAAAAAACCAGCGACATAGCGCTGGTTTTCTAATCTACTGATAACAATCAGAATTAAGATTCGAATGGGTGAACCTTGATGATTGTTTCATTACGGTCTGGACCAGTAGAGATAATGTCTACAGGCACGCCCGTTAGCTCTTCGATACGCTTGATGTAATCTATAGCCGCTTTTGGTAGCTCTTCGATTGATTTCGCACCGAATGTGTTTTCTGACCAACCAGGCATGGTTTCGTAGATTGGCGTTGCTTGTTCAAATGCTTCAGCAGCCATTGGCGAAACTTCTAGTACAGAGCCATCTTCCATCTTGTAACCAGTACAGATTTTTAGCTCTTCTAGACCGTCTAGTACGTCTAGCTTAGTTAGACAAAAACCAGAGATAGAGTTGATTTGGATTGCACGACGCATAGCAACTGCATCGAACCAACCAGTACGACGTAGACGACCCGTTGTTGCACCAAACTCGTGACCTTTAGTACCTAGGTGTTTACCTACTGGATCTTGTTTCTCTTGACCGTCGTAAAGTTCAGTCGGGAATGGACCTGAACCTACACGAGTACAGTAAGCTTTCGCGATACCAAGGATGTAACCGATGTGACGAGGACCGAAACCAGAACCTGCAGCAACACCACCAGCAGTCGTGTTAGAAGATGTTACGTATGGGTAAGTACCGTGGTCGATATCAAGCAACGTACCTTGCGCACCTTCGAACATGATCTTGTCGCCGCGCTTACGTGCTGCGTCTAGTTCGTCAGTTACGTCGATAACCATTGAAGTGAGTAGCTCAGCGTAGCCTTGTGCCTGCTCAAGTACTTCTTCGTAGCTTACTGCTTCTGCTTTGTAGAAGTTAACTAGTTGGAAGTTATGGAATTCCATTACTTCTTTTAGTTTCTCAGCGAACGCTTCCATATCGAATAGGTCGCCAACGCGTAGGCCGCGACGAGCAACTTTATCTTCGTATGCTGGACCGATACCACGGCCAGTTGTACCGATCGCTTTCTTACCACGAGCAAGTTCGCGAGCTTGGTCAAGCGCGATGTGGTAAGGAAGAATTAGAGGACAAGCTTCAGAAATGAAAAGACGCTCGCGTACAGGAATACCGCGCTCTTCAAGAGGTTTCATTTCTTTAAGTAGAGCTTCAGGTGATAGTACTACACCGTTACCGATAACACATTTTACGTTATCGCGAAGGATACCTGATGGAATTAAGTGAAGAACGGTTTTTTCACCGTCAATTACTAGAGTGTGGCCTGCATTGTGACCGCCTTGGTAGCGAACCACATATTTTGCATCTTCAGTTAAAAGGTCTACGATTTTACCTTTACCTTCGTCACCCCATTGGGTGCCTAGAACGACTACGTTATTACCCATCTTTCCAAGTCTGATTGCTGATTAAAAATGGATTCTAGCACTGAATCACATTTCTTGCAGTTATTTTTTAATCACGCTTGCGTAGCGCTTAACTAAGTGTTTGTTGATATTATCTTTTTCAAACAATACGGCTTATTTTTCTGCGGCGTATATCTTAATTTCCATCGCTCCGTGGGCATCAATTCCAGCGCGATACATGCCGCTACTATTCATCGCATAACTGATGTTGCCGCTTGCATCTAACGCGATCAAACCGCCCTCTCCCCCCATGGCTTTTAGCTCACCATTGATCACGGTCTCACTCGCCGTCACGACATCTTCACCCAAGTAGCGCATTCTTGCCGCCACGTCACCCGCCACGCATTTGCGAATAAAGAACTCTCCCATGCCTGTCGTCGATACCGCAACGTTGCCATTTTCGGCAAAAGTGCCCGCACCAATGATTGATGAGTCACCTACTCGGCCGTATTTCTTATTGGTCACGCCACCAGTACTGGTTGCAGCGGCCAAGTTTCCTTGCTGGTCGAGCGCCACTGCGCCTACCGTACCGTGCTTACTGTCATCTGGGTACTTAGACTCAGACAAAGCGAACAAGCCTTTCTCTTTCATCGATTGCAGTTGCTCATAACGACGATCGGTGTAGAAGTAATCTTGTTCTGTGTATTCGTATCCGTGCTCAAACGCGAACTCTTCCGCGCCTTCTCCAATCAACAAGACGTGATTGCTGTTGAGCATCACATCACGGGCCAATTCAATCGGGTTGCGAATATGGCGTACACCCGCCACAGCGCCGGCATTCATCTCTTTGCCATGCATGACCGACGCATCCATCTCGACCATTTCTTTGTTGGTCAATACTGAGCCCTTACCCGCATTAAAATGTGGTGAGTCTTCCAGCACTTTGACTGCAGCCACGACCGCATCCAGTGCATCGCCACCATTTGCCAACACTTGATACCCCGCTTTGACCGAGGACTCGAGGTCGCGTCTGATTTGCGCTTCTAACTCTGGCGTCATTTGCTCGCGTAAAATCGTCCCGGCGCCACCGTGGATAGCGATAGAAAATGGCTTGCTCATGGGTTTACTCTCCGAGTATCTGGAGTTGATCAATTCAACGGGTATAAAAAAGCGCAAGCTAATCGCGTTAGCTTGCGCTCTGTTATTCTATCTTACTAAACGTAAGTTCAGCATCGGCTCAGATTAGTGAGAACCGCAGCTACCGCCACCGCAGCAGCCATCTTTCTTCTCTTCACCGTGGCTGTGGCCTTCGCCGCCACAACAACCACCTTCGTGATCATGGTCGTGATCATGACCGCAACCGCCAGCTTGGTGAACGTGGCCGTGCTCAACTTCTTCTGCTGTTGCTTCACGTAGCGCGACAACTTCAACGTCAAAAGTCAGTGTTTGACCTGCAAGCATGTGGTTACCGTCAACCACTACTTCGTCACCGTCTACTTCAGTCACTTCAACTGGGATTGGACCTTGGTCTGTATCCGCTAGGAAACGCATACCAACTTCGATCTGGTCAACGCCTTGGAATACATCAGCAGGAACGCGTTGTACTAGCGCGTCGTTGTGCTCGCCGTATGCTTCTTCTGGAGTAACAGTTACTGAGAACTTAGCACCTGCTTCTTTACCTTCTAGGGCATCTTCCAGACCTGTGATCAGGTTGTTGTTACCGTGAAGGTAATCTAGTGGCGCGTCTGTTGTTGATTGATCAACAACCACACCATCTTCTAGTTTTACTTGGTAAGCAAGACTTACTACTACGTTCTTTTCAATTTTCATAATTACTCCAAGGAGTTAGAGAAACGGAGCAAAAAACTTGCTCCGATTAACAAAGTGTCTATCCACGTATTATGGGGATTGATTATAGAAACTCAATTATTCTGGCTTAAAAATTCCGATCATCTCTTGACCGCTGTGTTCAGTTTTTTCTACAGATTGCGGCTTACGCTGATCGGTGTGCGAGCACTCGACACACTCGACGATTTCGATATTGTTCTCGATCCACCAGCGTAATGTGTCCTGCTGCGAACATTTAGGGCAACTCGCGCCTGCAATAAACCTTTTTTTCATCTCTCTTACTTCACTAGTCTCTTCCAACTCATACACCAACCTAAAAGCCGGCGTATACATCGGCGATTGGATTAATCCCAGAAGTTTTTCGATTGTTGGTCGCTTTCCATCTCGCGACCAAAAATCTCTTCCAGTTCTTTTCGTGCTTCTTTGGCTCTTAGGGCCAATTGCTTATCGTCGGTGTGCTGAGGCAACAGCTCTTTCAGCATTGCATTATCCAGTTTCCTGAAATGTGCTTCCGCTCGCTTGGCCTGATAAGGATGCATACCTAACTCGACCAATGCCTGACGCCCCAAGTCTAACGCACCTAAAAAGGTTTCGCGCGAGTAGCTTTCGATTCCGTGACTGAGCAATTGATATGCTTCAACCCGGCTACGCGCCCGTGCGAGGATTTTAAGCCTTGGGAAGTGTTGTTTACACAACTCAACAATATTCATCAGTTCATCTGGTGAATCGGTACAGATGATCATCGCTTCGGCTTTGTCTGCCCCAGCCGCACGCAATAAATCGAGCTGGGTCGCATCACCAAAGAAGACTTTATAACCGTATTTACGCAACAGTTGGATCTGGCTGGCGTCGCTTTCCAGTACCGTTACTTTTATTTTGTTGGCGTACATCAGACGACCAACGATCTGACCAAAACGACCAAAGCCAGCGATGATCACGCGGGGTTGTTTGTTCACCACATCACTGCGACGTTGCTTGCCTGGCTGAGCGTTCAGGCCACGCGCATACCAGCGATTTTGCACCGTGAGTAACAAGGGGGTCGTTACCATCGACAAACTTACCACTACGAGTAAAAACGCAATTTGGTCTTGGGTTAACAAGCCTTCCGCACTGGCAGCGGTAAAGATAACAAAAGCAAACTCACCACCTTGGCTGAGAATCGCCGCCATCTTACTGCGTGATTTGGCTCGCCCGCCAGACAAATGGGCCAGCACATAAAGGATCAGCCCTTTACACGTCACTAACCCCGTTACTGCCAACAGCACCGCGACTGGTTGTAACGCCAATAACCCTAAGTTAACCGCCATGCCAACCGCGATAAAGAACAGTCCCAACAGTAAACCTTTGAACGGTTCAATCGCGATCTCTAGTTCGTGGCGGTATTCACTCTCTGCCAGTAGCACCCCAGCCAAGAAAGTGCCAAGTGCCATCGATAGACCTAGCTGCTTCATAATCAAAGCGATACCGATCACCAGTAGCAAAGCCGCAATGGTGAACAACTCACGTACGCCACTCATCACCACATAACGGAACAGCGGCCTCAATAGATAATGGCCACCGACCAACAATCCACCGACACCGCCGAGCATCCACAATACATCGAACCAGTCACCGGCAGTGTTTCCCGCCAACACTGGCAATATCGCCAACATCGGAATCACGGCGATATCTTGGAACAGCAGCACCGCAAACCCCGATTGACCGGCTTCACTGCCTTCTAAGCCTTGCTCTTCGATAACCCGCAACGCAATCGCTGTGGAAGACAGCGCCAAGCCCATACCGATCACTAAACTGGTTTGCCAGCTCGTGCCCAATAGATAAGCCACGCTTGCAAGTAATAAAGTAGTGATAACAACCTGCGCGCCGCCAAGCCCGAGAATCGGCCCTTTCATTTGTAGTAGTTTGGTCGGGTTTAGCTCCAGACCAATCAAAAACAGCAGCAGTACCACACCAAACTCGGCAAAGTGCAGAATCGCTTCAACGTCGCTGATTAAACCCAAGCCCCAAGGACCGATCGCCACACCCGCGAGTAGATAGCCGAGTACCGAGCCTAACCCTAATCGCTGCGCGAGTGGCACCGCCAATACCGCGGCGGAAAGAAAAATTACACTACTTTGTAGAAAGTCGCTTTCAGCTGCCATGCTGACCTCCTACTCGATGGTGATTGTCATGGGTAAGATTCATCAGCCATTGACGATACGCTTCAGCATGTTGATAGCGCTCCATTTCTGGTACTCGTCTCGCCCAGTACAACACCAGAGGTTCAACCCATTCCATTTGACACAAAGCCGCGGTTAGCTCAAACGGCTGTAGAATTTCAGACATCGGATAACGGTTATAGCCGCTGGCTTTAAACGCGTCTTCACGGCCACCAGCGGTGATCACGCTACGCCATACTTTGCCTTTCAGCGCCTCTCCTGAACCGAACGCAAAACCTTTACACAGTACGCGGTCCAGCCACTCTTTTAACAGCGCGGGACAGGAATACATGTAGAGCGGATGGTGAAAGACGATAACATCATGATTCAGCAGTAGTCGTTGCTCTGTTTTGACGTCGATAAAAAAATCTGGGTAATGGGCGTAAAGGTCATGCACAGTAACGTGATCAAGCGATTGAATTTTCTTGATCATCATTTGGTTGGCGACTGAACTATCCGGCTCTGGGTGAGCGTAAAGAACAAGTACTTTGGGCGTTTTCGATGGTCTCGTCTGCATTCCTTGGACAGCAATCCTTATTAGTGGTGAAGCCGACTCACTGTGGCTAAGTTCATATTATCGTTATCAGATTGTTATACGTCTTTGTTACACATAATACAATGATCGACATTTAATCTCATTCCCCCTACTATTCTGCGCGATACGAGCAAAGATAAAGCGCAAAACTATGATTACCTTTTCTGACATCCAGCTTCTTCGTGGCGGTAAACCGCTTCTGGACCAAACTTCTGCAACCATTCATCCGGGCGATAAAGTCGGCCTAGTTGGCAAAAACGGTTGTGGTAAATCCACCTTATTCGCGTTGATTAAAGACGAGTTGTCGGTGGATGCTGGTAACTTCAGCAAACCAGCGCATTGGGAATTAGCTTGGGTTGCGCAGGAAACACCAGCGCTTGAACGCAGTGCGATTGAGTACGTGATTGACGGTGACCGAGAATACCGCGCCTTGGAAGAAAAGCTCGCACTCGCAGAAGCGAACGATAACGGCACGCTCGTCGCCGAGATCCACGGCCAGATTGAAACCATCGGTGGTTATAGTATTCGCGCTCGCGCGGCAGAACTGCTAGACGGTTTGGGCTTTAGCCAAGAACAGATGAGTTGGAACCTAACCCAGTTTTCTGGTGGTTGGCGTATGCGTCTTAACTTAGCGCAAGCGCTGCTGTGCCGTTCTGATTTGCTCTTGCTCGACGAACCGACCAACCACTTGGATTTGGACGCAGTAATGTGGCTTGAACGCTGGCTACAAAACTACCCAGGTACTTTGGTACTTATCTCGCACGACCGTGATTTCTTGGACCCGATCGTCGGTCGAGTGATCCACATCGAAAACGAACAACTTAACGAATACACGGGTAACTACTCGTCGTTCGAAGAACAGCGCGCGCAAAAGCTCATCTTGCAACAAGCGATGTATCAAAAGCAGCAGAAGCAAATGTCGCACATGCAAAGCTACATCGACCGCTTCCGCTACAAAGCGTCGAAAGCACGCCAAGCGCAAAGCCGTATCAAAGCGCTGGAACGGATGGAGAAAGTACTACCTGCGCAGTTTGATAACCCGTTCAGTTTTGAGTTCCGCGAACCGGATGCGCTACCAAACCCAATCATCATGATGGATGATGTGTCTGCGGGTTACGGCGACAACTTGATTCTGGAAAAGATCCGCTTGAACCTAGTTCCGGGCAGCCGCATTGGTCTGCTTGGCCGCAACGGCGCGGGTAAATCCACTCTGATCAAACTGCTGTCTGGCGAATTAAACAGCCAGGGCGGTGAGCTGACCTATTCTCAAGGCGTGAAAATTGGCTACTTCGCACAGCACCAGTTGGAAACCTTGCACCCAGAAGAGACGCCGCTGCAGCACATGATGCAGATCGCGCCGAAACACACAGAGCAGCAGTTACGTGACTACTTGGGCAGCTTTGGTTTCCAAGGTGACAAAGCGCTGGAAAAAGTCGCGCCATTCTCGGGCGGTGAAAAAGCGCGTCTAGTGCTCGCACTCATCGTCTGGCAAAAACCGAATCTATTGCTACTCGATGAACCGACCAACCACCTTGACCTCGATATGCGCCAAGCGCTGACCTTAGCGCTGCAAACCTTTGAAGGCGCGATGGTGATCGTATCGCACGACCGTTACTTATTACGTGCAACCACGGACGACTTATACCTTGTCCATGACCGCCAAGTGGCACCATTCGACGGCGACTTGAATGACTACTACAAATGGTTGACCGAGCAGCAAAAAGTGCAGCGTAAAGAAGAGCAATCAGCACAACCGGAAAAAACCTCCAGCAATAGCGCCGCAGCGAAGAAAGAACAAAAGCGTCGCGATGCGGATTTCCGTAAACAGACCGCGCCAATTCGCAAAACGCTGACAAAGCTTGAAGAAAAAATGGATAAGTTAAGTACAGCCCTCGCAGAAGCAGAAACACAATTGTCAGATAACTCACTGTATGAGGCGGAAAATAAGACTAAACTTAATCAAGTATTAGCAACCCAGGCGAACAGCAAAAGCGAACTTGAAGACGTCGAAATGGAATGGATGGCTCTGCAAGAAGAGCTTGAACAGATGGAACAGGAATTCAATAGCCAATGAGTCCAAAGCACGCAGACATATCACTCACCCTTGAAAGACTGTGGCAATTTAGCTTGCAGTACTACAGTATGCGAGGAGTGAAAGACGCGTGCCTAAATCTACAAAACCACTTCAAAGGCAACGTTAACCTGCTGCTGTTGCTCAAATGGCTCGACGAGCAGCAGGTATGTTTCAAAGATCAAGACTGGCTCAAAGTGGAAGAGTGCCTTGGGCATTCTGAAACTCTGCTGCACAGCTACCGAGACATTCGCCGTCGACTCAAATCCCATGTTCCAGATGCGCTATATCGTGAGTCGTTGCAGTTTGAACTGCAGTTAGAACGCTGCCAGCAATCTGATCTGGTCGACTGCATCAATAACTTAGAACTAGAAAAAAACTTAGGTTCGCCGTTAACCCTGCGTTACTGTCGCCAACTAGGAGCAGAGCACCTCTATCCTGCTTTCGCCGAGCCGATTGATAACACCGCCAACATGTAGATGTGCTTATGACTCAATTTGTCGCTGCTAAAGGATTGACCAATCCTCACGTACAAACTCTGGCTCCGCGCTTTATTCGCAAGAAAGCGTTGTTTGAACCTGTATGGCAAACGCTGGATACCGAAGACGGCGATTTTCTCGATCTCGCCTGGAGTGAGGATTGGCAATCAGAAAAAGCGAAAAACAAACCTATTTTCGTATTGTTTCACGGTTTGGAAGGCTGCTTCTATAGCCCTTATGCCAACGGCTTAATGCACGCTTTTGCCAAGAACGGTTGGCTGTCGGTGATGATGCATTTTCGCGGTTGCAGCGGCAAACCGAACAACCTAGCCAGAGCGTATCATTCGGGCGAAGTCGAAGACGCGCGACTGTTTCTTCAGCACCTCGACTCGCTGTTTCCAAATCAAACCAAAGTGGCGGTTGGCATCTCGCTTGGCGGAAACATGCTGGCCAACTATCTTGCGCAATACAATCAAGAGCCTCTACTAGACGCCGCCACCATTGTTTCAGCGCCGCTTGACCTTTCTGCCTGTTCACAGCGTATTGAGCAAGGCTTCTCAAAGATCTATAAAACCTATCTGCTCTCTTCGTTGAAAAGAAACGCACTGCGCAAACATCACCTACTAAAAGGCGAGCTCGACCTGTCTTATCAAAGCATCAAGCGCGTAACGAAGCTTTACGAGTTCGACGATTTGATCACAGCGCCGCTGCACGGGTTTAAAGACGCACAAGATTATTACCAGCGCTGCTCTGGCATCCACCGTTTAAAAGACATCAAACTGCCGACGCAAATCATCCACGCCAAAGACGACCCGTTTATGACCGAAGACGTCATCCCGAAATACGTACTTCCGGACAATATTGACTACCGTTTGTTTGACCAAGGTGGTCATGTGGGGTTTGTCGCGGGTAGCGCACTAAAACCAAAGTTCTGGCTTGAAGAAGCACTTCCGGCGTACTACCAAAGCTTGAGTGCTAAACGCCAGTAAGTGCATATCTAAACCACGCTCCAATAGAATTGCTGCATAAAGTTTTGAGGTATTTATGATCATCCCATGGCAACAAATCGCCCCAGACACCCTGGATAACCTAATCAAAGAGTTTGTCTTACGCGAAGGGACAGACTACGGCGAAAACGAAATATCGCTCGACGACAAAGTCGCACAAATCAAAGCGCAGCTCGAAACGGGTGAAGCCGTGGTTGTGTTCTCAGAACTGCATGAAACCGTTGATATTCAGCTGAGAAGACAGTTTAATCGTTAAGATTCAATGCTCAGCGAGCACATCCATAAACTGTCGTAAAAGCATGTTATAGTGTGGCTGAAATACAAGGTAAGTAACTAACAGACAAGGTTTGTCATGTCAGCAAAACACCCGATTATCGCCGTCACCGGTTCGTCCGGTGCGGGAACAACAACGACGTCTGAAGCCTTCCGCAAGATGTTCAATATGATGGACATTAAACCTGCGTGGGTAGAAGGCGACAGCTTTCACCGATTCACGCGCCCAGAAATGGACGTGGAAATCCGTAAAGCACGCGACCAAGGTCGCCACATTAGCTATTTTGGCCCGCAAGCGAATGACTTTGCTGGCCTTGCAGAGTTTTTCCGTCAATTCGGCTTCGACGGCACCGGTCAGGTGCGTCGCTACCTGCACACGTTTGACGAAGCCGTGCCGTACAACCAAATGCCGGGCACTTTTACTCCATGGCAAGATCTGCCAGAAAACACCGACGTACTCTTTTATGAAGGGCTGCACGGTGGCGTGGTTGACGGTGAGGTCAATGTTGCGCAGCACGTTGATTTCTTGATTGGCATGGTGCCGATTGTCAACTTGGAGTGGATCCAAAAGTTCGTCCGTGATACCCGAGACCGTGGTCACTCACGTGAAGCCGTGATGGACTCAATCGTGCGTTCAATGGACGATTACCTCAACTACATCACCCCACAATTTTCGCGTACCCATATCAACTTTCAGCGTGTTCCGACCGTGGATACGTCAAACCCGTTAAACGCGAAAGGTATCCCGAGCTTAGACGAAAGTTTTGTTGTCATTCGTCTGCGTGGGATTAAGAATGTCGATTTCCCGTACCTGCTTGCAATGATCGATGGCTCATTCATGTCTCGCCATAACACATTAGTTGTACCGGGCGGAAAAATGAGTTTCGCCATGGAGCTGATCGTAAGACCGATTCTCCAGCAACTCATCGAAACGGGAAAAATTGGCTAAGGCTAGTGTCCAATGTGCGATTACTTTTCATACCGTGATCATGTGCACATTTTTGCTTAGAGAATTAGCATGCGGACCCGATTAAAATCAAGAAATCGGTTTCGAAAAAGGATACTATTTGTAACCGAAACACAAGATAGCTTGCAGCATTTATAAAGTGCTCTTATCCTAGTAAGCCAAACTTAAGGCTTAGCTAAAATATGGAAAGCGGCAAGCGTACCCTGCAGAGGAAGTGAGATATTATGGTTCTAGGTAAACCTCAAACCGACCCAACATTAGAGTGGTTCCTTTCACACTGTCATATTCATAAGTACCCATCAAAAAGCACGCTGATCCACGCGGGCGAGAAAGCAGAGACGTTGTACTACATCGTTAAAGGTTCTGTGGCAGTACTTATTAAAGACGAAGAAGGTAAGGAAATGATCCTTTCTTACCTAAACCAAGGTGACTTTATCGGTGAACTTGGTCTGTTCGAAGAAGATCAAGAGCGCACAGCTTGGGTTCGTGCTAAATCTCCTTGTGAAGTTGCAGAGATTTCTTTCAAGAAATTCCGTCAGCTAATCCAAGTAAACCCAGACATCCTAATGCGTCTTTCTGCGCAAATGGCAAGTCGTCTTCAGGTAACTAGCCAAAAAGTTGGTGACCTAGCGTTCCTAGACGTAACCGGTCGTATCGCGCAAACGCTACTTAACCTAGCGAAACAACCTGATGCGATGACTCACCCAGACGGTATGCAAATCAAGATCACTCGTCAGGAAATCGGTCAAATCGTTGGCTGTTCTCGTGAGACAGTAGGTCGTATCCTTAAGATGCTTGAAGAGCAGAACCTAATTTCTGCACACGGTAAGACAATCGTGGTTTACGGTACTCGTTAATCTCTGATTAACCGAGCAAGAATACAAAAGCCACCAAACGCAAGTTTGGTGGCTTTTTCTTTATTGGCTTTCTAGCGAGAAGGCGACGCCATAGCTAAGGCTCGATAATAGCTATGGCGTCTAAGAACTCGATATTATCCGTTGGTGCTTTCGAAGATCTTGTCCGCTGATGCTGCGACAAATCCTGGGTAAAGCTCACCGTTACTCATCGGGTAACGCTTAGCAAACTCGTAGAAACCACCCGGTACGATTTCTGTGCCTTCGCTAAACTGCACTGGCACTTTATCCGCCATGGTTGAAGACTGCTCTAATAGAACCTCAGGCGAGCCTTTCACTTCGCCACCAAACTCATTGATTGCAAAGCCTGCTTGGCGTAAGTGGTCATTCACACCTTTCACTTCCGTAAAGGCACTGAGTTGGTTAACGCTCACGGTAAAGTGGTTCGCACCGTAACCGTGCGCCGCTAGCCATGACGCGTACTCACTCTCTTTCGCCAGTACTTGGTAGTCAGCAAAGCTCAAATCCCACAAACGGCCACCGTATAGGAACTCATGACCTTTTAGCTTATCGGTGTCCAATTGCTCGACAAGCTTAGCAACGATCGATTGCAGCTCGTCAGAACACTCGTTAACTTTCAACTCACTGATGAACACTTTTGGCTGTTTTGGGTCTGGGTGTTCAAAGTGTTTTGCCACCAGCTTCTTGCTCTCAAACTCGTAGTCGCCGCAAGGCTTGTAGCCCGCATCGAGGAAAGGTTGAGCAAGCGTCGCAATTCCCAAAGGGGCGACGTTAAACGTACGCAGCGCAATGTGGTCGTTGATCAGTGGCTCATCTTCCTGAAGCAGTTGATGAACTTTTTCTGCAGAGGGACATAAGCGTTGAATATAGTCATTCCATAACGACTGGAATAAAACATCTGGCGTCATAACGCCTCCTTGTTTAAGGGTTGTTTACGGTGATTGGATTATAAAAAAGGCCACCTAATCGACTTGTCCAGAGAATCAATCAGATAGCCTTCAACCTGTGACGTTCTATTATTAAATTCTTATAGCTCTACACCCGGGCTTAGCGTAGCGGGTAGCAAGGTTTCGCCACCTTCCATTGAAGCCATTGGGTAAGCACAGTAGTCAGCTGCGTAGTAAGCACTTGGACGTAGGTTACCTGACGCGCCCGGACCACCAAACGGTGCATCACCACTCGCCCCCGTCAATTGACGGTTACGGTTAACGATACCCGCGCGGATATGGTCAACAAAGTAGTCCCACTCACTGTCATTGGTTGAGACTAGACCTGCAGATAGACCAAAGCGAGTATCGTTCGCCAGCTCTACCGCTTTCTCTAGACCTTGGTAACGCACCACTTGCAGCAATGGACCGAAATATTCTTCGTCCGGAAGCTCGGCAATCGGTGTCACATCGATGATAGCTGGTGTGACAAATGCCGCTTGGCCGCCTTTGGCTTCGAGTAAGCTCACGCCACCCAAGTTTTGTAGATTCGCTTGTGCATCAAGGATGAATTTCGCTGCCGCTTCTGAGATTTGTGGCCCCATAAACGGTGCAGGTTCAGCAAATGGCTGGTCGACACGGATCTTCTTGGTTGCCGCGACGAGTTTCTCAACCAACACATCGCCCTTCTCACCCACAGGGACATACAGGCGACGCGCACACGTACAACGTTGACCCGCACTGATAAAGGCAGATTGAATGATGGTGTAAACCGTTGCGTCTAAGTCACCGTAGTTATCAGTGATCACCATTGGGTTATTACCACCCATTTCTAGCGCCAGCATCTTATCCGGTTGGCCAGCAAACTGACGGTGTAGGATATGACCGGTGTTTGCGCTCCCGGTGAACAGCAGTCCATCGATACCTTTTGAGTCAGCCAGAGCAATACCTGTCTCTTTCGCCCCTTGGACTAAGTTGATCACGCCTTTTGGCAGACCTGCTTTTTCCCAAAGTTTCATCGCCAGCTCACCCGTCATTGGGGTTTGCTCAGACGGTTTGAATACCACGGTATTACCCGCTAAAAGCGCTGGAACAATGTGACCGTTAGGCAAGTGACCTGGGAAGTTGTACGGGCCAAATACCGCCATCACGCCCAATGGACGGTGGCGTAAAACAATTTGGTTACCCGCCGCTTCGCGTGTCGACTCACCTGTGCGGTCGTGGTACGCGCGAATAGAGATCGCAATCTTACCCGCCATTGCGCCCGCTTCGGTACGCGTTTCCCAAATCGGCTTACCGGTTTCTTTCGCGATCACTTCTGCGATTTGCTCGCTGTGTTCTTTTACTTGCTCGGCAAACGCCAGCACAATCGCTTCACGCTCTGCAAAGCTGAGTTTTTTCCAGCTCTGAAACGCTTCACGCGCAGCGCTCACCGCCGCATCTACTTGAGCCGGAGTCGCACTGTCGCCTTCCCATACCACTTCATTGTTGTATGGGCTTAGTGAATTCATTGGTTCGCCTTGTCCAGCGACCCATTCTCCTGCAATCCAATGTGTCATTACTCTTTCCTTAATTTACTGAGGCAACATACGAACGTATTCACCATCGTTAACCTGTAGCGCTTCTGCTACCGCTGGTGAAAGAATCACTGAATCAGATTCTTTGTCGTACGCCGCTTTCGCTGCGGTTGCACGGAAGTTTTCAAATGAAGTGTTCGAGATTAAGTAATCCTGCGAGCTTGAATGCTCAGCAATCGTCACTTTCGCACGGAATGAATGACGCACTGATTCGATATTGCGCAGGTCACATTCGACAGTCGGACCGCCATCGAAAATATCGACGTAGTTACGGCAGGTAAAACCTTCTTTCTCTAACAGACGTAGTGCAGGTTTGGTGTTCTCGTGCACTTTACCGATCACTTCTTGTGCTTCTTTGCTCAGTAAGTTGATGTAGATAGGCAGTTTTGGCATCAGGTCGGCGATGAAACCTTTCGCACCGATACCCGTTAGGTAATCTGCCATGGTGAAATCAATCGAGAAGAAGTGCTCTTGCAGCCATTGCCAGAATGGCGAGTTACCGTCGTCATCAGACACACCACGCATTTCAGCAAAGATGGTTTTAGAAAAACGGTGCGGGTGTTCAGCCATCATCAAGAAACGACATTTCGACATCAAACGACCATTCAGTCCTTGGCGGAAGGTCGGACGCAAAAACAGCGTACAAATTTCACTACAACCTGTGTAGTTGTTACCGAATGTCAGCAGCTTAACCGTGTTGTTCACGCCAAGCTTTCTTGATGAATGCACAACGGTACTGATGTGGTATGAGTAAAACGGTACATCCCAGCCAATCGAGGCTTCGATACCCGTACAGCCAGCCACTTCACCAGTATCACTGTCAAAGCCAACCATTAGGTAACCCTCATCACCTGGTTCTGTGACCTCTGGTTTTGAGAAGCTGTATTCTGAGTGTGTAATGCGGTTAGTTAACAGTTCTTCGTTAACCGGTAATGATGTAAATCCGTGACCCGATTCCACTGCGCACGTGTGCAGTGCATCGTAATCCGACATTGCGATAGGGCGGACAACCAGCATCGATACTCCCTCCTGATGCTTGATACCACTGCCACCGGTCATCTATTCATCCTTGCTTGCTTAAATCACTAATAACTGCGTTGTAGATTTTGAAGTTAGACCCGCTAGCTCGCTGCAATCTACGCCTTGTTCTAAGTGATTTTCCCTAAGCAATATTTTGAACACATGCCCAGTGGCAATGGTATGGAAGATCACTTGAATAAGCGATCTTCCTAGGTGTTATAGTTATTTTGTTAGTGTCGCTAGAGCTTTATCTAGTCGAGATAATCCTTCTTGGATTTCTTCTTTAGTGATGACTAGTGATGGAGTGAAACGAACCACGTTCGCGCCAGCAACCAACACCATCAAACCTTCTTTACCCGCTGCAACCAGTACGTCGCGAGCGCGGCCTTGCCACTCATCATTCAGAGCAGCGCCCAGAAGTAAGCCTTTACCGCGTACTTCTGCAAAGATTTGGTATTTATCATTGAGTTTAGCTAGACCTTCACGGAATAGTGCTTCACGCTCCGCTACGCCTGCCAGTGTTTCAGGTTGGCTCACAACATCAACCACCGCTTCAGCAACCGCACACGCCAGTGGGTTACCACCGTAAGTTGAACCGTGTGTACCTACTTTCAGGTGCTGGGCAAGTTCCGTTGTTGTCAGCATTGCACCGATAGGGAAGCCACCACCCAGTGATTTCGCGGTGCTTAGAATATCAGGTGTCACACCTAGACCTTGGTACGCGTAGAAGTGACCAGTACGACCGTTACCTGTTTGTACTTCATCAAAGATAAGCAGGGCGTTGTACTTGTCACACAGTTCACGTACGGTCTGAATGAACTCATCTGTTGGTGCGATGATGCCGCCCTCGCCTTGTAGTGGCTCCATCATGATCGCACAGGTGCGATCCGAGATGTGCTCGCGAAGTGCGTCGACATCGTTGTACGGCAGGTGAGTGACATCACCTGGCTTAGGCCCAAAACCGTCAGAGTAAGCTGCTTGGCCACCAACGGTTACCGTAAAGAATGTACGACCGTGGAAACCTTGTTTAAATGCGATGATTTCTGATTTTTCTGGACCAAATTGGTCTGCTGCGTAACGACGCGCAAGTTTAAGCGCCGCTTCGTTTGCTTCTGCGCCTGAGTTAGCGAAGAAAACTTTTTCTGCAAAGCTCACTTCCGTTAGCTTTTTCGCTAGACGTAGTGCAGGCTCGTTAGTCATTACGTTACTTAGGTGCCAAAGCTTGTTGCCTTGCTCCGTCAATGCGTTAACCATTGCAGGATGACAATGACCTAAGCAGCTCACGGCAATACCACCAGCAAAGTCGATATACTCTTTGCCTTCCTGATCCCATACACGCGCGCCTTCGCCTTTTACTGGAATCATTTCCATTGGGTTGTAACAAGGTACCATTACCTCATCAAACAGACCGCGTTCTACTTTATTTTCAATTGTCATTGCACATTCCCTCTCGATACCGCATGCCAGGTAATTCTTGCATCCTTGCTTTCAAAAATATGAAAGCACACATTGTTTTGCATTTAAGCAATTACGGCATTGTATTTACAATTAATTAACCATTTCAATAGTGATTTGTTCTTTTTGAAGGCATCAAATCAGACCAACCTTCATAAGGTGTGAGTATTTATGCATCAAGCCACTACTTTTATGAAGCAATATATTCTTATAGCAAAGATAAGCTCTGGTTAAGCATAGATATAACAAGGGCTAAACGGTAGGCGCGACAAAGGCTGCGAATATTATTTCAAGAAATATCCACAGCGGAGAATATGAAGAAAATGTTAAGAAAAGTGATCCCTGTCAGGATTTAGCGGCGCAGAAAGTTCGCTAAAAGCTCGTGGCCTTGCTCTGTTTTGATCGATTCAGGGTGAAATTGTACCGCCTCGATAGGCAGCGTCTTGTGTTGATAGCCCATGATTTCATCCATTGAGCCATCCGCGAGTTCTGTCCAAGCCGTCAACTCGAAACACTCTGGTAAGGTGCCATTTTTAACCACCAAAGAGTGATAGCGCGTCACCGTCAGTGGGTTATTTAAACCAGAAAACACGCTCTGGTCGGTGTGGCGAATTGGTGATGTTTTGCCATGCATGACTTGTCGCGCACGGACCACTTCACCGCCAAACACTTGCGCAATCGCCTGATGACCGAGACACACACCAAGGATCGGCAGTTTACCCGCAAAGTATTCGATCGCTTGCAGCGAGATCCCTGCTTCGTTAGGCGTACACGGCCCAGGAGAGATCACCAAATGACTTGGCTTGAGCGCTTCAATACCCGCTATATCAATTTCGTCATTACGTACGACTTTCACCTGTGCCCCTAACTCGCAGAAGTATTGGTAGAGGTTGTAAGTAAATGAATCGTAATTATCGATAATTAACAGCATTGGAATACATCGTGGAAACCTGAAAGCGAGTATTGTGCCGCCTTTTTGTCTAAACGCAAGTACGATCAGTTATTCCACTTCGGCTTGCAGGAACTTACTCAGCAGGCTTTCCAGCGCGCTCCTCTCTTCAGAGTCTAGACAAGTTAAGTGTTGTTCCATGCTCGCGACATGCGCTTCAAGCACCTGATCTAAAAAGGCAACACCGTCTTCCGTCAATGTCACTCGATTACTTCTGCGGTCGCTTTCGCTCGCTACACGGTGCACCCAACCTTTTTGTACCAACCCTTCTAAGCGCGTACTCACCGCACCAGACGAAATCATCAACGTTTTGTACAGCGTTGTCGGCGTGACAGGTTCGATGCTACGTCTTAGCGTGGCCAGAATATCGAACTCGATTGCACTGATCCCAGCATCACCGCACACTTGACCATGGATCTGTTCCCAGAAGTTTGCCGCGCGACGAATGCGCCCAACCACGCCCATCGAAGAACAATCTAAGTCAGGTCGTGCTTGCTGCCACTGCTGAAGAATCTTATCTACACCGTCCATTACATCATCCTCACGATCATTACTAACTTAAAATCTTTTCAAAAAGATACTTGACCAAAAGAAAAAACGCCATTACTTTTAAAAAACAATCTTTCAAAAAAGATACTTTTATAGGAGTCATTATGACCAGCGCAGAAAGGATTCAAGCAATACTGCTCACCGCGATTGCTCCCATCGTTTGGGGCAGCACCTACATCGTCACTACTGAGTTGCTACCCGCAGACAGTCCCCTACTCGCGTCTGCGATACGTGCGCTGCCGGCGGGATTGTTGCTCATCGCTTATACGCGTTGCTTTCCGAGTCAACAATGGTGGGGAAAACTCGCTTGCCTTGGCGTGCTCAACATTGGACTGTTCTTTTACTGCCTGTTTTTTGCGGCGAGCTACCTACCTGGAGGAACCGCGGCACTGGTCATGTCGAGCCAACCGATCATTGTGATGTTGCTCAGTGGGCTGGTATTAAAAAGTAAGATCGCTTTGAGCCACTGCATCGCAGCAATCTTCGGTGTGCTTGGAGTGGCGCTTATCGTCATCAATGAAACGGTGCAAATCAGCGCGCAAGGGATTGTTCTGGCCGTACTAGGCACATTAAGCATGGCAAGTGGCGTGGTGCTCACCAAATACTGGGGACGTCCGGAGAATATGTCGACATTGGCGTTCACTGGCTGGCAACTCCTCGTCGGAGGCATCCTTCTATTACCTGCCGCGCTATGGTTTGAAGGTCTACCGGAGACCATTTCGCTAAAAAACTTGGCCGGATACAGCTACCTAACCATTGTGGGCGCCGTACTCGCTTACGCACTGTGGTTTAAAGGAATCGAGCGCCTTCCCGCAACAAACGTCGCGTTTCTAGGATTTCTGAGTAGCGTCTCGGCAAGCGTGTTGGGTTACGTATTTTTAGATGAAATACTCACACCACTGCAATTGTTAGGTGCAGGAGCAATACTGGTTTCGATCTTCTTGGCCTCCCATAGTCCTAAAACTGCAAATGCATAACACCAATAAACAAGATATTAAATTCAAAAGGAAATGATTATGAAACTAACGATTGTCTCTGGCAGCCAAAGGGCAAATTCACAAAGTCTCAACGTAGCTCGTTTTCTCAAACAGCACGCTTTGCAAGAGTTCGACCAAGTGGAGATCCTCGACCTGCATGAACTGAACCTGCCATTTTGGAATGAAGGCGTCTGGCAAGGTAGCCAAGAGTGGGATGTTTGGACACCAATTGCGCAAAAACTGAAAGAGTCTGACGCGTTTGTCTTTATCACGCCGGAATGGCACGGGATGGCGACCCCAGTGCTGAAAAACTTCCTATTGCTGACAACAGCAAACGAGCTGGCACATAAACCAGCACTATTGGTGAGTGTCAGCGTGAGTATCAACGGTGTTTACCCGATCAGCGAATTACGCATGACTGGCAGCAAAAATAACCACGTGTGCTTTTTGCCTGACCACCTCATTGTACGCAACAGCGATAAACTCATCGATCAAGATGCGCACAGCGATGACAGTGACTTTGTCGCTCGCACCCAATACACTTTGAAACTGCTCAGCTGCTACGCGAGCGCATTAGCACCAGTGCATCAGGACATGTTGCCGCTCGGTAAACCATTTACCTATGGGATGTAATCGTCATTTAAGCCGCTCAGTATTGGGCGGCTTTTAGTTTAGCCTCTCTCCAAGTAACTATTAGCAACGCTAATAGTTTCAGTAGTAATCCGGTTTGTTTGAATTGTTTCAATAGTGTTAAATCACTCTCAATTAAAGGGGAGATGTATGAACATTATTGAAGTCTTAGAACCTTGGTTAGCCGACGCGATTAGTATCCGTCATGCCATTCATAAGCAACCAGAATTAGGTTTTGAAGAAAATAACACCCAAGCGCTAGTGGTTGCCGAGCTCGAAAAGTACGGCGTCGATGAAATCTGTACTGATTTCGCCAAAACGGGCGTAGTGGGTGTGATTCACGGCTCGCTCGGGGACGGGAAAAGCATCGGTCTGCGCGCCGACATGGACGCGCTACCCATCCATGAAGCCAACACATTTGCCCACCGCTCGTGCCACGACGGTAAAATGCACGCTTGTGGCCACGACGGCCACACCACTATGTTACTACTCGCGGCGCGTTACTTGGCCCAATCGCGTAACTTTGCTGGCAAAGCGGTGCTGATATTCCAACCGGCAGAAGAAGGTCGCGGTGGCGCCGAGACCATGATCGCCGACGGCGTGTTAGAGCGCTTCCCGATCGACGAATGCTACGCACTGCACAATATGCCGGGGATTCCTGAAGGGCATTTTGCGTTTAAGACGGGCCCAATCATGGCGAGCTCTGACCGTCTGTTTGTCACTGTCGACGGTAAAAGCGGTCATGCTGGCTTACCCCACACAACCCAAGATCCATTACTGGTCGCAACCCATATTTACCAAGGTATTCAGGGCATGGTCAGCCGCAGCTACGATCCGTTTGACCCACTGGTGGTTTCGGTCACACAGCTGCATTGTGGAGAAACCACCAACGCCATCGCCGACCAGGCCCATATGAGCGGTACGTTCCGTACTTTGTCGCAACAAACACGAGACAGCTTGGTTGAACGACTCGAGCAACTGGTGGTTCACAGCGCCAAAGCGCACGGGATGCAAGCGGAATTTAAACTCGGACCCATTTCTCACCCACCAACGGTCAACACCGAAAACGAAACTCAACGGGCGATCACCGCAGCGGCTCAAACCGTTGGTGCTGAGCACGTTAACCCAAGCTGCGAAGCGATGCTGACCAGTGAAGACTTCGCCTTTTTCCTCAACAAAGTACCGGGTTGCTACGGCTTTATCGGCAACGGCACTGAGGAGCAAGGATGCAGCGTTGGCCTGCACAACAAAGCCTACGACTTTAACGACCGGCTGCTGCCGATTGGCGCCGCTTACTTTATCAATTTGATTGAACAGCAATAACAACAAATGAGGGGAAGTGACTCCCCTCTTTACACAAAGGAGTGTTCTAACAATGTCGACTGCAATTACGCAAAAATCGAGTTCAGGCTCGTCGATGATCGACCGCATTGAGCGACTGGGCGATAAAGTCCCTCATCCCTTCTATCTATTTATCTTCCTCTGCCTCGGCGTCATGCTGCTCTCTTGGCTATTCTCGTTTATTGGCGGCGGCGTGACCCATCCGTCTACGGGTGAAGTGGTGCACGTTAAAAGCCTGATCAGCGGTGAAGGTCTGGTTTACATCCTACAATCGACAGTGAACAACTTTGTCTCATTTAAACCGCTCGGATTGGTCTTATGTATGATGCTAGCGGTGGGGCTATTGCAAGAAGTGGGCTTGGCCGACAGCGCAATCAAGCAATCATTGCTCAACGCGCCGCGTCAGTTTGTCACCGCGTCGATTTTTGTCACTGGTATCATCGGTAACCTCGCCTCAGACGCCGCATTCATTTTGGTTCCCCCTCTCGCAGGTCTGATTTTTGCGGCAACCAACCGCAACCCAATCGTCGGTATCGCCGCAGGTTTTGTCGCGGTCGCCGCTGGGTTTACCGCTAACCTATTTATTGCCGGCACCGATGTGTTGCTTTCCGGTATTTCAACCGAAGCGTCTGCCATCGTCGAACATGTCGAAGTCAGCCCGGCAGCAAACTGGTACTTTATGTTGCTTTCCGTTCCGATTTTAGTCGTCACAGGGACGCTCATCACCGACAAATACATCGAGCCTAAATTCGCGCATAAAATGGCGACTACCCACGCCGATAGTGAACAGTCCTTTGAAATTACTGCTCAGCAAAAGAGTGCGTTGAAATGGGCTGGAGCAGCGTCTTTGGTGTTTATCGCTTTGCTTTTGGCCGTCCTGCTGCCAGCCGATTCACCGCTGCGTAATGCAGACGGCGGTTTGGTGCCTTCACCTTTCCTAAAAGGGATTATCCCGATCATTATGGCGTTCTTCTTTATGAATGCGGTGGTTTACGGCGTCAAAGCAGGTACGATAAAACAAGCCAGTGATATCCCTGATTTGATGTCCAAAGCGCTCAAAGGCGTTGGCGGCTACATTGTCTTGGTATTTGTGATTGCCCAGTTCATTGCTTGGTTTAAGTGGTCCAACTTAGCCATCTTTATCGCGGTCAACGGTGCGGAGTGGATTTCGTCTGTCGAGATGCCAAAGCTGGCGATGATGGCGCTGTTTATGATTCTTGCTGGCCTGATGAACATGATTGTGTTTAGTGGCTCGGCGCAATGGGCGATCATGGCTCCGGTATTTATCCCACTGTTTATGTTGCTTGGCGTGGACCCGCAAGTTACGCAAATGGGCTACCGTATTGCCGACTCAACCACTAACATCATTTCGCCGACCAACCCATATATTCCGATGGTGCTAGCACTGATAGCCAAATATAACCCGCAAGTGAAATTTGGTACTTTCCTCGCGATGATGGTGCCATACGCTCTGGTGCTGTTTAGTGTTTGGGGCGGGCTATTCCTGATTTACATGCTGACGGGTTTACCTGTCGGACCAATGTAACCCCGCTTAACGACTGGGGATGAACTCAGCAAAGCCCCAGTCGCTGACATGCTTTTTCAAAATCAAACTGAACTCATCAACTAACTCTCGATGAGTTTCTTTACGTGTGATAAGCCCAACCGAGCGGTACTGAACCGGCTGAATAATCGGGATAAAGCGAATTTCCGCGTTGTTGTTCAACTCGCCGATGGTGGACGACAGAATCGTCGAACCTAGTCCGCTGGAAATCATCCCTAATAACGTTGAGGTATGCGAAGCGCTCAACTCCGGATCATAGGTTAAACCAATGCGTTGAAACGCTTCGTCGGCAAGGGTGCGTAAACTGTTCCCGGGGCTGACACCAATCGACGCGTATTGATGCGCTTGTTCCCAGCTGACTTGCTTATGCTCGGCGAGCGGATGGTCTTGCCGGCAAACAAAGCACAGGTAATCGCGAAACAGTAAATCAAAGTTCAATTCTGGGTGATTCGGATTGGTGTTGATGCCGATGTCTGCCTGCCCTTGCAGTACTGAATGGGTAATGTCATCAACCCGTTCTTCAATTAAGCGAAAAGTAAAATCTGGATGGCGCTTTTTCAGGTCATTGAGGGTTTTCGGCGCTAAGGATGCACACAGTGTGTAGAGCGACGATACCACCAGCGATTTGTTGTAGCCGTGTTGGCGGTCTTTGTTCTGCTGCACCAGTTTATCCAAGCGATTGACGATAAATCGCGCTTCCTGATACAACTGCTCGCCCGCTTCAGTGAGGATGATTTTTCTGCCTTGGCGCTGATAGAGTTCGCTGGCAAGTTGCTGGGTTAGCTTTTTCATCATCTGGCTCAACGCAGACTGGGTGATGTGCACCTTTTCAGCGGCATAAGTAAAATTTTGTTCCTCAGCCAAAGCGATAAAAGCTTTGAGCTGACGATAGCTGATGTCCATATCCGGCGTTATCCGTTGCTGTAACAATTACCAACACAGTATACCGATTCAACTATCACTAAGCGCCTGCAACAATAACGGGGTGTGTTTGTCCTCACATTGATTCGTCATCGCAATAAAAACGCCAGCCGAATTCGGCTGGCGTTGATTACCGTGAAACTACAAGCGAGTTAGCCGCGGCGTCGCCACGCGACCAAACCTAGCATCGCCATCAGTCCGCCAATACCGAATGAACCAGCCATTTTCAGTTCCAGAACCGCAGGGTCGTGGTCTGAAGAACGGAAGTGGTCGTTATACTTCGGCATGTCACCTTTGTACTCGTCGTTGTAGTCAAACAGCGTCGATTCACCGCCATTGATATGCCAGTCGGTCGCGTCAACAAAATGCGCTTTCAGGCTTGGGCTGATCAATAGATGGTCAAGCGCGCCCACTTCGTCGTTGTATGAGTAGCTCCAGCTATCAGGGTGTTTCATCGCAACCGCGTTAATGTAACCATAGCTCTGCTCGATCACCGCTCCCGCATCACCAAACTGAGGCTCGTCGGCGATGTAAGTGTTACGCGCTGCTTTGATCTCTTTGCCGTATTTCTCGGCACTGTAGTCAGTCAGCACTAGCATTGGGTCTTCCATGCCGTACGAGTTCATATCACCGAGGATAACTTTGTGTCCTTTGATCTCTTTCAGCGCTTCACCCAACGCAACCGCAGCGGCGACACGAAAGTTCTCACAAGAACCTTGTTGGTCTAAGTCTTTTCCGCCCTGGCCACCTTGCTCAACTGGCGCAGCGTCTTCCCAACATTTCGAGCCTTTCGATTTAAAGTGGTTAATCGCGACGGTTAAACTCTCTTTTGAGCCTTTAACTTTAAACGTCGGCGCTAATGTATCGCGCTGGTAGTTTTTTCCGTCTTCAATCACTTTACCGTTGTCATCTAGCACCGCTGGGGCTTGTTGACTTGGCATTGGGATCACGCGTGGCGTTTTCAGTTTCACAACTTTAGGACGGTAGATCACGCCAGTGGTGATTGCATCGCTACCGACATAGTCGTTCTCGTCGATTCGCTTATCGCCATTGCTGTCCATCGCAACAAAATCGTAACGCAGTTTTTTGTCATCGATACGCTGATTTAACTGCTCAACAAGTTGACGCACAGCACCTGCATCACCAAACCCATTGTTCTCGATTTCCATCAAGCCAACAATATCAGCGTCTAAACGAAGAATGGCGTTAACGATTTTCTCTTGTTGGACTTCGAACTCTTCGTAGTTGTCCGCGCCACGGTTATCGCCATGTGGGTTGCTGTCACCACCAAATGGGGAGTTAAAGTAGTTAAGTACGTTGAACGTCGCGATGCGCAAGTCACCTTCTTTCATATCCACCGAATCGGTACGCGGATCGTTGTGAACGAAGTTCTCGGCACTCAGTTGGTTGGTGACGATCAGACGATAATCGTTGTAGCTGTAGCTCAGTACACCCTCTAGGCCAACGACACTATCGTCGATACGAATGTAGTCTTCAGTCGAACCATTTTGGTCAGCGTCGGTACGGCCGAATTCTGGGTAATACGGGATTTGGCCGTCAGCGGCTTTGGCATCCGATTCAACAAACAGACGGCGCTCAGCGTTTTCCGCGCTTTGTTGTTTGGCTTCCTCAGATCCGGCTGGATGCACTTGGTTTGGATGCATGTTAATCCGTCCTTGTGCCAATACCATATTATTGCGGCGCGCCGCGTAATCGTAACCAAAGGTACGCGTCACACGCATATCTAACGCTTCGGTGGTTTTCACCAGCATGCCTTCGTAACGTTCTAACGTGTCTTCAAACGTTTCGTCGCCAGGCAGAATCACCACTTCCGTAGCGTCTGGCGCGCTGGTTTCACCTTGCTTCACCCAATCGTTGTTCTCTGCTTTAAGCTGAGTCAGGTTGTAGTATTCCTGCACTTTACCTTTCACGCACACAACGTCACCAGGCTGAAGTTCAGAGCTGGATTGATTGGTGTAAACGAACAAGCCGTCTGACGTCTGTGGGTCGTTGTCATCGTCTAGCGCTTGTAGATAGAAGCCTTTGGTCAATCCAGTGGTGACCGCACTGACGACGCCTTTCACGAAAAATTCTTCGTTAGTAATGTATGGGTAACCGTCAATAAATGGTGACGTTTTGCCTGAACCTTGAATGGTTTGAATCGCAGTAAACTCAGGCTCTAGGCCGTCTTGCGTACAAGCAAATGGTTGTAGTGCCGTGCCGCCATCCAGTTCACCCAACCCCGTGATGTCGTTTTGTTCTAGCGTTGTCCACTGAGAAGCAAAGTACGTCGCAGATGGCTTCATCGCATTGGTATTGCGCACTAAAGTTACGTCTTTAGCAAAATCCTTATCACCCATCTCGCCCAATAAATCATGGACAGCACCATCTTTGAGTAACGCAATAGGATCATCGCCGTTAAAACTTGTTACCGAATTGTCTGTATCATTACTAAGCGCTTTAATGGCGCTATTCGCACCGCTATTAGCAAGTACAAACACACTCTCCGCTTCTAACGTTACGTTGCTGAGGTCGTATTTTTCGTCCCAGTTTCCTTTACCATCTATTGATTTAGCGAGTTGATAACCAGTGAGCGTCACCGCGCTATCGCCAGTGTTGGCGATTTCGATCGCTTTGTTGAAGCTACTCCCCTCAACGTATTGAGAGATAATAATATCGGCCTGTGCTTGAACCGAAAGCGTGCTTGCGACCACCGCTGCGATCAGGGTTGGGGTAAGTTTTTGTTTCATTATGTCCACCTTAAAATCACTTCCTTCCACCACCGAGAAAGAAAGTGCGTTCCATGTCACTACAAGTACGAAATTTGACTGATAAATCTCGACCAGTGTTGACCTTTTTTATGAAACAAAAAAACAAAGTTCCATTACATCGAGATGTAGATCTCATAGATTTAATGAATATTTGAACCCTTATCAAATTTTACACACCACTAGAAAATGTTTGTTTCAAAACTGAGATTAATCCATTGAGTTAATTAATAAATAACTAATAAATAGAACAATTACTCGATTGCAAAAACAAAAAAAGACGCTCCGAAGAGCGTCTCTATTGTTCTGAGTGTTTGGACTAACGAGCGGCTTAATTCAGCTTGTTACGATCGTCGTCATCTTTGCGCTCGTATTCCCCTTCAAACGTATCACCACGTTGAGAGTCAAATGGGTCACCACGTTGAGAGTCGAATGGGTCACGATGGAATGGGTCGTTATCAAATGGTCCTTGGTTAAATGGACCTTGCTGAAAGCCACCTTGAAAACCGCCACCGACCGACTTAACCACCATTTTACTCATCAGATATTTGGCGATGGCCGCACGAGGGGCTGGTAACAGGACTAACATACCGAGAGCATCGGTCATAAACCCTGGGGTTAACAACAACACCCCGGCGAACGCTAGCATTACGCCTTCAAAAATCTGCTGCGCTGGCAACTCACCTTGCTGAAGTTTGTTTTGTACCGACATTAGCGTCTGTAGCCCTTGGCTACGTACTAAAGAGGCACCAACAAACGCGGTGATCAACACCAAAGCGATAGTCGGCCACAAACCTAAGTAACCGCCCACCGAAATAAACAGGCCTATTTCGATAATAGGAACAAAAATAAACAGTAATAATAAGATAGGAAACACACGCCCTCCTTTGTTGAATTCAGTGTACGTGCTCAGCTGGTTTAGCTCAAATCTAAGCGGTAAAAAATCGTGTCAGCGCAGTTCCTACGCCCGATGTTGGCGAAGAAATAGCAGTCTATTTATACCCTGTTCATATCTTGCAAAACTTTGACTGATCAAAAGCGAAAAAGGTGATCCAGTTACTATTTTTATGCGGCAAGTACAGTATGATGAGCCCCATAAGTCAGGACAGATTTGACAGCCTAAAACTCTGACGAATGGATTCTTAAATTGCAGATTGGCTAGTAAATTACTTTATTATCAGAATAATTATCTAAGGATCCTGTGATGGCTACTCTTACTGATGCTCCAAAAACAGCAGCCCCAGCTACACGTATCGAAGAAGACTTACTAGGTGAACGCCACGTTCCTGCTGACGCTTACTACGGTATCCACACCCTACGTGCGATTGAAAACTTCAATATCTCCAACGTAACTATCTCTGACGTGCCTGAATTCGTTCGCGGCATGATCATGACGAAGAAAGCAGCCGCTCTTGCCAACAAAGAGTTGGGCGCGATTCCAAAAGACGTTGCTAACTACATCATCGAAGCGTGTGATTTGATTCTTGAAACAGGTAAGTGCATGGATCAATTCCCTTCAGACGTATTCCAAGGTGGTGCGGGCACTTCTGTCAACATGAACACCAACGAAGTGATCGCGAACGTGGCACTTGAACTAATGGGCAAGGAAAAAGGCCAATACGAGTTCATCAACCCGAACGACCACGTAAACAAGAGCCAATCAACTAACTGTGCGTACCCTACGGGTTTCCGTATCGCGGTATACAACAGCGTGCAAAAACTGATTGAAGCGATTGAATACCTAAAAGGTGCATTCGAGCTTAAGAGCCAAGAATTCAAAGACATCTTGAAGATGGGTCGTACTCAGCTACAAGACGCTGTGCCAATGACAGTTGGTCAAGAGTTCCACGCTTGGGCAGTCACACTAAACGAAGAAATCCGTGCGCTTGAGTACACTTCTAAGCTACTGCTTGAAATCAACCTAGGTGCAACGGCAATCGGTACTGGTCTTAACACACCTCAAGGTTACCAAGCACTAGCGGTGAAACACCTTGCTGAAGTAACTGGCCTAGAAGTGGTGCCTGCAGAAGACCTGATCGAAGCAACGTCAGACTGTGGTGCTTACGTAATGACTCACGGCGCGCTAAAACGCCTTGCGGTTAAACTGTCTAAGATTTGTAACGACCTACGTCTGCTTTCTTCTGGTCCACGTGCGGGTCTGAACGAATTGAACCTACCTGAGCTTCAAGCAGGTTCTTCAATCATGCCAGCGAAAGTAAACCCAGTAGTGCCAGAAGTCGTAAACCAAGTTTGCTTTAAAGTACTTGGTAACGACAACACGGTTTCATTCGCAGCAGAAGGCGGTCAGCTACAGTTGAACGTTATGGAACCGGTTATCGCGCAAAGCATGTTTGAGTCTATCTCTCTACTGGCTAATGCGTGTGTCAACCTACGCGACAAGTGTATTGATGGCATCACAGTGAACAAAGAAATCTGTGAAAACTACGTATACAACTCTATCGGTATCGTGACTTACCTAAACCCATACATCGGCCACCACGAAGGCGACATCGTTGGTAAAATTTGTGCAGAAACAGGTAAGAGCGTACGCGAAGTCGTACTAGAGCGTGGTCTACTAACTTCTGAAGAGTTAGACGACATTCTTTCAGTTGATAACTTTATGCATCCTAAGTATAAAGCGAAACGCTACGAATAAACGTTGATTTAAAGGGTCCCTAACGGGGCCCTTTTTGCTCGTTTTTACGCTTTACGTACCAGCATCTCCTTAAATCTGCTTATCTAAGCATTCCGCACCAGAGTTTTTAGATAAACAAAATTAATAATTAACTTTACGAGGTATTCTCATGATAGCAGTCGAACTCTTTACCGTTCTGCTCTTCATTTTCTTGGGAGCACGAATTGGTGGCATTGGCATTGGTTTAGCGGGTGGCGCAGGTGTTATCGCCCTTTCGTTGATCTTAGGTGTTCCAACTAGCCAAGCATTTATCCCTGTTGACGTAATCTTGATCATCATGTCGGTCATTACCGCGATTGCAGCAATGCAAGTCGCCGGTGGTATGGACTGGTTGGTACAAGTAGCAGAGAACTTTTTGCGCAAACACCCTGAACGCATCACCTTTTACGCGCCAATCGTGACATTCTTAATGACACTGATGGCGGGTACTGGCCACACGGCGTTCTCAACCCTACCTGTGATTGCGGAAGTAGCAAAAGGTCAAGGCGTTCGTCCTTCACGCCCACTGTCTATTGCCGTTGTCGCTTCACAAATCGCGATCACGGCTTCACCAATCTCAGCCGCAGTTGTCGCTTTTGCAGCGATGCTGGCACCAAAAGGCGTGGACTACCTAACTCTGCTTGCGGTGTGTATTCCAACCACGTTCCTTGCTTGTATGATTGGCGCGTTTGTTGCGAACTTTATGGGCGGCGAGCTTAAAGACGATCCTATTTATCAAGAGCGTCTAGAGAAAGGTTTGGTGAAACTGTCGAGCACAACTCAACGCGAAATCCTGCCAACCGCAAAAACCGCTACTTACATCTTCCTAGCGGCGATTGGCTTTGTTGTCTGCTACGCGGCGGCGATTTCTAAATCAGTTGGTCTTATCGTTGACCCTGCGCTCGGTCGTAACGAAGCGATCATGACAGTAATGCTAGCCGCAGCGGCGGTTATCGTCTTAATCACTAAGATCGACGCAGCGAAAATCCCATCAGCATCAACATTCCGCTCTGGTATGACAGCGTGTGTCTGCGTGCTGGGTGTAGCATGGCTAGGTTCAACCTTCGTTAACGCGCACGTTGACGGCATCAAAGAAGTGGCGGGCGCACTGCTGTCTGACTACCCATGGATGCTAGCCATGGTATTGTTCTTCGCTTCGATGCTGCTTTACTCACAAGGTGCAACCACGGTCGCGCTAATGCCAGCAGCATTGGCCATTGGTGTCGCACCACTAACAGCGGTTGCCTCTTTTGCCGCAGTTAGTGCGCTGTTTGTACTACCAACCTACCCAACCCTGCTTGCAGCGGTTGAAATGGACGATACAGGTTCAACGCGTATTGGTAAGTATGTGTTTAACCACCCATTCTTTATTCCGGGTGTCGTCACCATCGCTTCAGCGGTCGCGTTAGGTTTTACTTTCGGTGGTTTATTGATCAAGTAGAAGAAAAGATCATCAACTTCATTCAAAAGAGAGCTTCGGCTCTCTTTTTTATTGTTCCAACAAAGATAAGCAGTACAAAATACGATTTTGACTTAAATCAAAATAAGTTCGAAAATTTGACTGTGAATTAAAATCTAGCTTAATGCATAAAATTCCCAGTTTTTACCAACCCTGCATAACAAAACCTTACTTTATTAAACTTAGCCAATAACAAGGGAATAGAAATCCGATTTTATCAACCAATTACCCTTAGAAAAAATTTCTGAAAAAATGGGGAATATAAAGGGCATTTAAATTTGTGAAGATCGGCAAAGTCCGTTGATTTATCTGCTTTTAGAATAGGTGCAAAGAGCAAATAAGAATAACGCTCAAATATAAATTTTTCCCTAGAACTTTAATCCATATAAGTTTTTTAAATCATAACTATTAGTCGCTGATTCACTTTTATTTATTGGTGAATAAATAAAAGTAAGGAGATCACCATGACAACGCAAACTGTACCTACCGAAGAGAAAAAAGGCGGCTTCCTTGCCAACTTTAAGTTCCCTTCTGCCTATACCATTTTGTTTATTCTTATCGCGCTGGTTGCGCTACTGACTTGGATTGTTCCAGCTGGTCAATACGACCGTGCGATGAACGAAGATTTGGGTCGTGAAGTTCCTGTAACTGGCACCTACAAAGCTGTAGATGGCAACCCACAAGGCGTGGTTGACGTTCTGCTCGCGCCTATTGACGGTTTCTACGACCACAATAGCTACGAAGCAGCCGCTATCGACGTTTCTTTGTTTATCCTTGTTATCGGTGGTTTCCTTGGCCTAGTGACTAAGACAGGCGCAATCGACGCGGGTATCGAGCGAGTCACTCATCGCTTGGAAGGCCGTGAAGAAATGATGATACCGATACTGATGGCGCTCTTTGCTGCAGGCGGTACGGTTTACGGCATGGCGGAAGAATCGCTACCATTCTACACCCTACTCGTCCCTGTAATGATGGCAGCGCGCTTTGACCCTCTCGTTGCAGCGGCAACCGTACTATTGGGCGCGGGTATCGGTACGCTAGGTTCGACCATCAACCCATTTGCAACCGTAATCGCGGCAAACGCAGCGGGCATCCCATTCACAGACGGCATCATCCTACGTGTTGTCGCACTGCTTATCGGTTGGGTTATCTGTGTGGCTTACGTGATGCGTTATGCGCGCATGGTTCGCCAAGACCAAACTAAATCTATCGTTTACGACAAATACGAAGAAAACAAAGCGCATTTCTTGGGTAACCAATCAGGTGAAAGCCTAGAGTTCACCGGCACTCGCAAGTTGATTCTTTCTATCTTCGGTGCGTCTTTCGCTGTCATGATTTACGGTGTATCGGTTGCAGGTTGGTGGATGGCTGAGATCTCAGCAATGTTCCTAGCGTCAACCATCATCATCGGTATTGTGGCTCGTATGAGCGAAGAAGAATTCACTTCGAGCTTTATCGACGGTGCCCGTGACCTACTTGGCGTAGCGCTCATTATCGGTATCGCCCGTGGTATCGTTGTGGTCATGGACCGCGGCATGATCACTGACACCATCTTGTACTCTGCAGAGCAAATGGTTACCGGTCTATCGTCTGTGGTGTTCATCAACGTGATGTTCTTCCTGGAAGTACTGCTTTCGTTCCTAGTGCCTTCAAGCTCAGGCCTAGCGGTACTGACCATGCCTATCATGGCGCCATTGGCTGACTTTGCAGGCGTAGGCCGTGACCTAGTAGTGACTGCATACCAATCGGCTTCTGGCTTAGTCAACCTAGTGACACCAACCTCTGCGGTGGTGATGGGTGGTCTGGCAATCGCACGCGTACCGTACGTTCGTTACGTGAAATGGGTAGCTCCACTGCTCGCGATCCTTACCCTGTTCTGCATTGTTGTTCTAAGTGTGGGTGCGCTTATCTAACCCTAGCCCCCATACGTTCCAAAAGCCGCCTTGTGCGGCTTTTTTATTGCCTGTCGATCAACCCTCCCTTTTCTCCCTTCGTCCTTTAGACGCAGCTGGAACGCGCCAAATAAAATAATCATGTATTGATAAAAAATAGCGTTCGGCACACACATCAAATCATGCCATTTAATTATTTTTTATTACATAAGGTGTTCTAAATGGTCGATATTTTTAATCAAGGAAGAAATAGTGACCTTGATTCGATTAAATAAATTAAAAGTACCAGTTCAAAAATGTGAGCAAGATTAAATTTATTATCAAAAGTTTTGTTATCAGAGCATTAAATTAGCGCTAAAAAGCAATTATCTAGAAAGTTTGAATGCATAAATTAATTTAATTCACTTTTTTATCACCTCTTTTTTATTGAATACATTTTCCATAAAAATCCAGATATCTGATGCATACGAATAAATTGTGCATAAACTTCCCAAACAAGTACCTAATTAGGGTGTTCACAAGCAAATAACAAGTGCATAGATATTGTTAAAACCCTTGAAAACACTGGGCTGAGGCATAAAAAATGAACTGTGATTGACCTCTAAGTTTCCTATTCAGAGAGGCGTATATTTAATTCCAGAGCAAAGAAGTGAATATTTAAATTCACACCTCTTCCCTTACGAAATTAATTATTAGTTTTATATTAAGACTAAATAAAAATATAAGAGAGATACGATCATGAGTAAGTTATATGTAGGTTCTGAAATCGGTCAATTACGTCGCGTGCTAGTTCATCGTCCAAGACGCGCTCTCACTCACTTAACACCATCTAACTGCCATGACTTGCTATTTGATGATGTACTTGCTGTAGAACGTGCGGGTAAAGAACACGACGTGTTCACGCAAACTCTACGTGACCAAGGCGTTGAAGTGTTGCTACTGACTGACCTATTGGCTGACACACTAGCGGTTCCTGAAGCAAAAGATTGGCTACTAAGCCGTCAGGTTTCTGATTACCGTCTAGGCAAAACTTTCGCGAATGACGTTCGCTGCTACCTAAGTGACCTACCTAACCTAGAGTTAGCGAAAATCCTAACTGGTGGTTTGGCTTACGGCGAAATGCCAATGAAATCGTCTTCTATGATGCAAGGCATGCACTCTCCTGCTGACTTCATCATCGAGCCACTACCAAACCATCTATTTACTCGTGATACATCTTGCTGGGTTTACGGCGGTGTTTCTATCAACCCAATGGCTAAACCAGCTCGTCAACGTGAAACTAACCATGTTCGTGCTATCTACCGTTGGCACCCAACCTTCGCAGGCCAAGACTTCATCAAGTACTTCGGCGACGAAGAAAGCATTAACTACGACAACTCAACTATCGAAGGCGGCGACGTACTGGTTATCGGTAAAGGCGCAGTTCTTATCGGTATGTCTGAGCGTACAACGGCTCAAGGTGTTGAACACCTGGCGTCTAACCTATTCAAACACGGTCAAGCGAAACAAGTTATCGCAATGGAGCTACCTAAACACCGCTCTTGCATGCACTTGGATACAGTAATGACTCACATGCGTGAAGACACTTTCTCTGTATACCCAGAAGTGGTTCGCAAAGACGTGAAATGCTGGAGCCTAACTGGCGATGAGTCTGGCGCAGTGAACGTGAAAGAAGAAGGTTACTTCGTACACGCTATCGAGAAAGCACTAGGTGTAGACAAGCTAAACCTAATCACTACAGGTGGTGACAGCTTCCACGCTGAACGTGAACAGTGGAACGACGCGAACAACGTTCTAACTGTGAAACCTGGCGTAGTTATCGGCTACGAAGGCAACACTTACACCAACGAGAAATACGACAAAGCAGGCATCACAGTTCTACCAATCCCAGGTGACGAACTAGGTCGTGGTCGTGGCGGTGCTCGCTGCATGAGCTGCCCAATCGAGCGTGATGGCATCTAAGTCGTGATGATAAAGGCAGAAGTGCACTGCGCTTCTGCCCCCTGCAGAGAGATAAAACAATGAGCAAACAAACTGTAGTTGTAGCACTTGGCGGTAACGCCCTACTTCGTCGCGGTGAGCCTTTAGAGGCAGACGTTCAGCGCCACAACATTGAAATTGCTGTCAAAACGATTTCTGAAATCGCTAAAGAATACAACGTGGTACTGGTTCACGGAAACGGTCCACAAGTCGGTCTTCTAGCCCTTCAAGGCCTGGAATACAAAAAAGTTGCACCATACCCATTGGATGTATTGGGCAGCGAAACTCAAGGCATGATCGGCTACATGCTGATGCAAGAATTCAAAAACCAACTGCCAGACATCAACGTGACTTGCATGTTAACGCAAATGACCGTTGACCCAAATGACCCAGCGTTCGCAGATCCAACTAAGCCAATTGGCCCGATCTACGAAGAAGCTGAAGCGCGTGAAATGGCTGAGAAGTACAACTGGATCATCAAACCAGACGGCAAACACTTCCGTCGTGTTGTTCCTAGCCCACAACCAACTGGCATCATCGAAAACGACGCGATTACTAAGCTCATCGATGAAGGTCACCTAGTGATCTGTACCGGTGGCGGCGGTATCCCAGTGAAACGTGAAAACGGCAAACTGGTTGGCGTAGAAGCGGTAATCGACAAAGACATGTCAGCTGCGTTCCTGGCGAAACAACTCGACGCAGATGCGCTACTGATCCTGACTGACGCAGACGCGGTTTACCTAGACTGGGGCAAACCAACACAACACGCTCTGCGCAGCACTACCCCAACAGAACTGGCTCAATACCAATTTGATGCTGGCTCAATGGGACCAAAAATTGAAGCGTCGTGCGAATTTATCAAGCAAGGCGGCAAAGTGGTCGGCATTGGTGCACTAGAAGATGGCCTACGCATTCTGCAAGGCACAGCGGGCACCAACATCACTAAAGGTTAACCCTCTCTCATCCACTGCCAAAACGGATGACCGAGTAAAAAAACAACTGAATTAACTGTCAATTTTTATGCGCTTTCTTACTTCTTTACCCTGCATAAATGGGAAAGCGCTAAACACAAGAAGGAAAACATCATGGCTTTCAATCTACGTAACCGTAACTTCCTAAAACTACTAGACTTTACTCCACGTGAAATTCAGCACCTGCTAGACCTTTCTGCGGAGCTTAAAAAAGCAAAATACAACGGCTATGAGCAACCTCGTCTAAAAGGCAAAAACATTGCGCTAATTTTCGAGAAAACATCAACTCGTACACGTTGTGCATTTGAAGTTGCGGCGTTTGACCAAGGCGCACAAGTTTCTTACTTAGGCCCATCTGGTTCTCAAATCGGTCACAAAGAATCAATGAAAGATACAGCGCGCGTTCTTGGCCGTATGTACGATGGCATCGAATACCGTGGTTTCGGTCAAGAGATCGTAGAAGAGCTAGGCGCTTACGCTGGTGTGCCAGTATGGAACGGTCTAACAGATGAATTCCACCCAACTCAAATTCTAGCTGACTTCCTAACTATGCTAGAACACGGCCGTGGCAAACAACTACACGAAATCAAGTTTGCTTACCTAGGCGACGCTCGCAACAACATGGGTAACTCTCTAATGGTTGGCGCAGCGAAAATGGGCATGGACATCCGTCTAGTAGCACCTAAAGCGTACTGGCCAGAAGAAGCACTAGTGGCACAATGTCGTGAAATCGCAGAAGAAACTGGCGCGAAAATCACACTGACTGAAGACGTTCAAGAAGGCGTTCAAGGTTGTGACTTCCTATACACTGACGTATGGGTATCAATGGGCGAAGCGAAAGAAGCTTGGGCTGAGCGTATCAACCTAATGATGCCTTACCAAGTGAACATGGAGATGCTAAAAGCAACAGGCAACCCACATGTGAAATTCATGCACTGCCTACCAGCATTCCACGGTGAAGACACAACAGTTGGTAAAGAGCTTGCTCAAGAATACCCTCAGCTAAAAGATGGTGTGGAAGTAACAGACGAAGTGGTTGAGTCTAAACACTCTATCGTCTTCGACGAAGCGGAAAACCGCATGCACACTATCAAAGCTATCATGGTAGCAACACTAGGCGACTAATATCACGCCGATATTAGCAGCCTGAATACTCAGGAGATTGAGGTTGTAGCAGGGGTTGTTTCCCGATAGATACCCCGTCAAGGAAACAGAATTATCCAGCTACAACTTCATCGAGAACGAGTATTTCTGCAGGGAAATGCGGGCGGCAGGAAGGGAGACCCTCAATTTACCCTGAATAAAGCCCGCATTTTTTTTCAGCGAAAGACAAATAAAACAGCAACAAAAACGCCACCAAGCAAGTTCTCACAACACCTGAGAACAAGAGTCGAAAAGATGCCATCTTCGCATAAAAATCCAATTTCTGGATACTTTTCACAAACGCTTGCAAGGCGTTTTTTTGTACGTATAATCCTCCGCAATTTGTCTACGGAGCACAAAATGAAACAGCCACTTACAACGTATCGCGACAATTTTTCGCACCCTGGTTCAGGGACGTTCGCTGTTTCTTTTTCTCCATCGATCCTATTTGAAGCCTCCTATTTTTAGGGGGCTTTTTTTTGTCTGTCATTTACGAGACGAGGAAAATCAGCAATGGCGCATTCGTTATTTAAAAAGCACATTATCTCTATCCCAGAGCTTAGCCGTGAAGAGCTAGAGCTTATCGTTGATACCGCGGCAAGACTCAAAGCCGAGCCAAATCCTGAACTGCTAAAAAACAAGGTTGTAGCAAGCTGCTTCTTTGAGCCATCCACTCGTACTCGCTTGTCTTTCGAAACCGCAGTACAGCGCTTGGGCGGCACCGTGATTGGCTTTGATAACGGCGGTAACACGTCACTGGCGAAAAAAGGTGAAACACTGGCAGACTCAGTACAAGTGATTTCATCGTACGTTGATGCATTTGTGATGCGCCACCCGCAAGAAGGTGCAGCGCGTTTAGCGTCTGAGTTCTCAAACGGCGTACCTGTAGTTAACGGTGGTGACGGTGCAAACCAACACCCAACGCAGACTCTGCTTGACCTGTTCTCGATCTACGAGACGCAAGGCACGTTAGACAACCTCAACGTTGCGTTTGTCGGTGACCTAAAATATGGCCGTACTGTTCACTCTTTGACTCAAGCACTAGCGAAGTTCAACAACGTGCGCTTCTTCTTTATCGCACCGGAAGCGTTGGCGATGCCAGACTACATTTGTGAAGAGCTTGAAGATGCGGGCATCCAGTTCAGCATGCACAGCAACATTGAAGAAGTGGTGCCAGAGCTAGACGTGCTTTACATGACACGCGTACAGAAAGAGCGCTTTGACGAGTCTGAGTATGCGCACTTCAAATCAGCGTTTATCCTCACCGCTGAAACCCTAAAAGAAGCACGCGACAACATGAAAGTGCTACACCCACTACCACGTGTGGATGAAATCACCACTGACGTAGATAAGACCAAACACGCTTACTACTTTGAGCAGGCAGAAAACGGCGTTTACGCTCGCGAAGCGCTACTGGCTCTAGTTCTTAACGAAACCATTTAATTAGCAGGAGAGATATCATGGTGAAAGAAACTCAACTACAAGTAGAAGCGATTCGCAACGGTTCAGTGATCGACCACATCCCTGCTAACATCGGGATCAAAATTCTAAAACTGTTCAAGATGCACAAAACTAATGAGCGCATCACAATCGGTCTTAACCTACCTTCTTCAGCGCTAGGCGCAAAAGATCTGATCAAAATTGAGAACGTTTATCTCACTAAAGAGCAGGCGAACCAACTGGCACTTTATGCACCAAAAGCAACAGTCAACCAGATCGAAGAATACAAGGTCGTCAACAAGCTAAACCTGGCTCTTCCAGAGCACATTGAAAGCGTATTTGAGTGTCCAAACAGCAACTGTATTTCGCACGGTGAACCTGTTGAAAGTAAATTTAAAGTTCAACAAAAACAGGACAATGTGCATCTGAAGTGCCACTACTGTGAAAAAGTATTCTCACGCGAAATCATGACAGAAGCTCGTTAACCAATCGCTTCAATCCCTTGACGTCGATAGCGTAAATCGTACTGGATATTTATTCCTTACACGGAATAAATATCCACTTTCTATCAGAATATTCCTTCAAATCCCCGCTTTATGCATTATTTTTGTTTGGCGATCCCATTCACAAAGCCACACTTTGTTTGGTGGTAAACTCATTTCTCACAATAAATATAAGATCGCCAAAGAAGTGATTGCTCAAGCAACAAACCAATTTTCTTAGAGATTGGCCGAGGGGCACAGCAAGGAGAAAAAAGTGCCTTAGTTTACATGGACGGTTTATTCGTACGTCACGTTAAGGAGTTCCCATGAGTGAAACTCTAAACCCTATTACAGTAGATTACTCAGAAGATAAAACGCTTACCGCTGCCTGCAAACGCCTGCTTCAACAGCAAAGTTTTGCGACGCAAAATGACCTTCGCGAAGCGCTGGTTAATATCGGCTTTGAAGGCATTAGCCAATCCACGGTTTCTCGTCTGCTTTCTCAACTCGGTGTCGTCAAAGTGCAGAACGCGTGTGGTAAAAAGGTGTACTGCATTACCGTAGAAACCGCACCGGTACGCGTTGAATCTTCGATTTCATCGCAGATTGAATTCATTACCCACAACCAATCGATGGTGGTGGTAAAAACGCACCCCGGCAGTGCGCAACTTGTCGCTCGCCTAGTCGATATCGACCCGCACACCGAGATCTTGGGAACGGTCGGTGGTAACGACACCGTGTTGGTGATACCAAAAGACACCAACAACATTGACGCTTGTGAACGTGTTGTTCGAGCGCGTTTAGGCGTCGCGTAAAGCGAGAGCAAAACAGTCAAAGCTGAGAAACTCTGTAGCCTGAATCATCAGGGTTTCTCAGCGACTTTACCCCTTCTCATACTTTTCTATTAACCCGCGCGGTGAGATTATTTTCTTTGGCTTGAAACTTCTTCGTCCTTTCTTCTGTCCTAATGAGTTAAAATGAACAAAATTAACTCAAGTGACTGACTTTATGCGCTTTGCCTTTACGCTGATAATTCTTTGTTTTTCCATGCTTTCAACGCCAGCTCTGGCGGTTTTTGGCAACAACAACTCTACGCTCAGTTTTGATAACAAGGACCGATTTGTTCCTGTAGACGAAGCTTTTCCGTTGAATTATTTCCAACAAGGTAATCGCGTCCTGATCGACTGGCAGGTCAAACCTGAGTACTACCTTTATCAACACCGCATTGCGGTCAGCGGCGAAAATGTTACCGTCAACGAAGTCAGCATGCGCGACGGCGAACCGTACAAAGACGAGTTTTTTGGTGAGGTAAACATCTATACCACACCGCTGTTTGTTGAAGTCTCTTTGTCAGACTATCAAGAAGGCGCTCGCTTAATCGTTCAATACCAAGGCTGTGCGAAAGCTGGCTTCTGTTATCCGCCTGAAACACGTGTTATCGATGTCACCAGCTTTGCGTTTTCGGACAGCAACAGTGTGACGCAAACACCTGCGCAAGTTGACTCCGCGCCAAGTAACTCAGCACAAACACCATCGACACCAGCGTCACAAGATTCCAACCTAGCGTCGAAGCTCAGCGATAACTGGTGGACACCGCTCCTGTTTTTAGCGTTGGGAGTGGGCTTAGCGTTCACGCCTTGCGTACTGCCGATGTACCCGATTTTGACCAGTATCGTGCTTGGCAACGGTCAGTTAAGCCATCGCCGCGCACTAGGTCTATCTTTTGTCTACGTTCAAGGGATGGCGCTGACCTATACCCTGCTCGGTTTAGTGGTTGCATCCGCAGGCATGCAATTTCAAGCGGCAATGCAGCACCCGTATGTCCTGATCGGTCTGAGCGTATTGTTCGTCACCTTGGCGCTGTCAATGTTTGGCGTTTATAACCTACAGCTGCCAAGTGGCGTACAAACCTGGCTGAATAGCCTTAGCAACAAGCAACAAGGTGGTAGCTCACTGGGCGTCTTCGCCATGGGTGCCATTTCAGGATTGGTCTGCTCTCCGTGTACAACCGCACCGCTGTCTGGTGCACTGCTGTATGTCGCGCAAAGTGGCGACCTGCTGACTGGTGGTGTTGCACTCTACGCCTTAGCAATCGGTATGGGAATTCCGCTGATGTTGGTTGCGGTATTCGGCAATAAACTGCTACCAAAAGCAGGTAACTGGATGGACAGAGTAAAAACACTGTTTGGCTTTATCTTGCTGGCTGCGCCAATCTTCTTACTCGAACGTATCCTGCCAGAAGCATGGTCAACTGGCCTGTGGTCAGCACTCGGTATCGCCGCGTTTGGTTGGCTTTACCATGTCAAGAATTCACTCACCTTTGGCGGCTGGAAGCAAAGCACCATCGGTATTATTGCCGTACTCGGGTTATTCGCCTCAGCACAGCCTGCACTGAACTATTGGTTTAATCCACCAGCGGCGAAACAGCAGGCGAGCATTGAATTTATCCGTATCTCAACGGCGTCAGAACTAGAAACTCAGCTTGAGCAAGCCAAGCTTGCCGGCAAACCCGTCATGCTCGATTTCTACGCCGACTGGTGTGTCGCGTGTAAAGAGTTTGAAAAGTACACTTTTCACGAAACCAATGTCGAAGGTAAATTGAAGAACTTTGTCTTACTCCAAGCGGATGTGACGAAAAACACCCCACAAGACATTGAATTGTTAAAACAAATGAACGTTCTCGGTTTGCCAACCATCGAATTTTGGAACGCGAAAGGCGAACATATCCCTAACGCCCGTATTACCGGATTTATGCCAGCTGAGCCGTTCTTAGAGCATTTGACCACCCATAGTCTTTAAGCTCATCGGTGTTTTAAACGCCGCAAGAAACCATGCTAACCAGCGCTGCCTTCACTGTTTGAGGCGGCGTTGTTTTGTCTGAAAAATCAATAACCTTGCCAATTCGAATCCGTGCTAGTTTAAATCGAGATTGGCGTTTGGGATGACACCGGTTCTATTGGTGACAAGGGAACAAACATTTATATGCAATTTTTCTAATAAAACCCGATTTAGTTCAGACTTTTAGTGAATAAACATTGTCCCGTAACGCAAAGGTGACAATAATCATTTAACTAGTTTGTTATAAGTGTTTAACGTCATGGATTCGACATACAACATAATCATCGCCGACGATCATCCCCTTTTCCGCAACGCGCTTTTCCAATCCGTCCACATGGCGGTAAGTGGCGCCAACTTGCTGGAAGCCGACTCGCTTGAAGCGCTACTCGCAGTTTTGGCCAAAGAAGAAGAGCCAGATTTACTGCTGCTTGATTTAAAAATGCCGGGCGCGAACGGAATGTCGGGCTTAATACACCTGCGCGCAGAATACCCTGATCTGCCGATCGTGGTTGTCTCTGCCAGCGAAGAGTCGTCGGTTGTCACGCAAGTAAAGAGCCACGGTGCGTTTGGTTTTATTCCGAAATCGAGCGATATGCGTGAGTTGGTAAGTGCGTTGAACCAAGTATTAAATGGCGAACCGTTTTTCCCTGAAGGCTTGATTACGAACAACGCTGCGTGTAGCGACCTTGCTGAAAAGATCTCGACCCTAACACCACAGCAATACAAAGTATTAGGCATGTTGTCAGATGGCCTACTTAACAAGCAAATCGCCTATGAACTCAATGTATCTGAAGCGACCATCAAAGCGCACATGACCGCGATCTTCCGCAAACTTGGGGTGAAAAACCGCACCCAAGCCGTTATCTTGCTGCAACAACTCGAATCCGAGTCTTAATTCACTGTAATTTAACGCAATTGAGCCCAATTTAAGCTATTGTGACTAACTCAGGCTAACGGGGCTCCTGAGCACTCCCTCATCCCGTCGCCAAGTATGTTATCCCTCTGTTTCACTAACTCTGGGAGCCAAAAGCTTGCTTAGTATCTTAATTACTCAATTCGTTGTTCTGTGGGCAGTGATCGACCCTGTTGGTACTGTACCTGTCTACCTTTCACAAACTCATCACCTGACGGCTAAACAGCGTCGGTTGGTGGCTCTGAAAGCGGTCGGCATCGCCACGGGCGTACTGCTATTTTTCCTCATAGCTGGTCAGTTACTGCTAGAAGCGATGCAAATTCCATTGCCTGCGTTTCAAGCCGCAGGCGGTTTAGTATTGCTGCTGTTTGCACTCAGCATGATCTTTGGTGAATCCAAACCCGACCAAGAAACCAAGCTGTCTCAAGATCTCAGTAAATCTGATTTGGCAAACCTGGCGGTGTATCCGTTGGCGATCCCATCGATTGCTTCACCGGGTGCGATGATGGCAATTGTGATGTTAACCGACAATCACCGTAACTCTTTTCTGGATCAAGGGATGACGGCGGGCGTGATGATTCTAGTGTTGCTTATCACCTTGCTGTTGCTGCTTGGTGCGACGCATATCCAAAAATGGATTGGCAACGTCGGCGCCGCGATCATCAGTCGTGTTATGGGGTTAATTTTGGCCGCCGTCGCATTAAACAATCTTTTAATGGGTATAAAAGACTTCTATGTTTGAAAATAAATACGACTCAAAGCGATGAATTATTAGACCTTTGGCTAAATTAACACATCGTTAACATCACAAAAATAACCCCACCCATCTGTAAGCGCCTATTTTAAAGGCGCTTTTTTTATATACCCCCACGACTAAAGTTGAAAAGAGTTCTTGCCAACACCTTGCTAATGTAGATGGTGAAACATTTTCTTAACAACATAAGCAATCGTAAGGAGGCGGCAATGGCGTTTGAAAGTCAGGATAAAGCCAAAGCCTACTGGGACAAAAACGTAAAACTGATGATCAACTTGATGATCATTTGGTTTGTCGTTTCATTTGGCTGTGGCATTTTGTTTGTCGACGTACTGAATCAATTTCAATTAGGTGGATACAAGCTAGGTTTCTGGTTTGCTCAACAAGGTTCCATCTATGCGTTCCTCGGCATTATTTTCTACTACGCGTGGAAAATGCGCAAAATTGACCGCGAATTTAACGTGGACGAGTAAGGAGTCACTCAGATGGATTTGAAAACAATCACTTACCTCGTTGTTGGTGCGACCTTTATCCTTTACATCGGTATCGCGATTTGGGCACGTGCTGGATCAACTAAAGAGTTCTACGTTGCAGGCGGTGGTGTAAACCCTATCGCTAACGGTATGGCAACAGCAGCAGACTGGATGTCAGCGGCGTCATTTATCTCTATGGCAGGTCTTATCGCCTTCATGGGTTACGGCGGCTCTGTATTCCTAATGGGTTGGACTGGTGGTTACGTACTTCTCGCGCTACTTCTTGCACCTTACCTACGTAAGTTCGGCAAATTCACAGTACCAGAGTTTGTAGGTGAACGTTTCTACTCAAACGCAGCACGTATTGTAGCGGTTGTTTGTCTAATCATCGCGTCGGTAACTTACGTTATCGGTCAGATGAAAGGTGTGGGTGTTGCGTTTGGTCGCTTCCTAGAGGTTGACTACTCTACAGGTCTACTAATCGGTATGTGTATCGTATTTCTGTACGCGGTTCTTGGCGGCATGAAAGGCATCACATACACGCAGATTGCTCAATATTGCGTACTCATTCTTGCTTACACTATCCCAGCAATCTTTATCTCTCTGCAGCTTACTGGTAACCCATTCCCGCAGATTGGGCTAGGGAGCACCATTTCCGGCACCGATGTCTATCTACTCGATAGGCTCGACCAAGTGGTGACCGAACTCGGCTTTAGTGAATACACCACCCAGGTGCGTGGCGATACACTAAACATGTTCGCTTACACTATGTCGCTAATGATCGGTACAGCAGGTCTGCCACACGTAATCATTCGTTTCTTCACGGTACCAAAAGTACGTGACGCACGTACGTCAGCAGGTTGGGCACTTGTGTTCATCGCTATCCTATACACAACTGCACCAGCAGTATCTGCGATGGCTCGTCTAAACCTAATGGATACTGTAAACCCAGCTCCAGGTCAGCACCTAGCGTATGACGAACGTCCTGACTGGTTCAAAAACTGGGAGAAGACAGGTCTGCTAGGCTTTGATGATAAGAACGGCGATGGCAACATCCAGTACACGTCAAATGCTGAAACCAACGAACTTCGCGTTGATAACGACATCATGGTACTGGCTAACCCAGAGATCGCGAAACTACCTAACTGGGTAATCGCACTCGTCGCGGCAGGTGGTCTGGCAGCAGCACTATCAACCGCAGCAGGTCTCCTATTGGCAATATCTTCGGCGATATCGCACGACTTAATCAAAGGCGTGATAAACCCGAATATATCCGAGAAGAAAGAACTATTGGCGAGTCGAATCTCGATGGCGGTAGCCATTGCGGTGGCGGGTTACTTAGGTCTCCATCCACCAGGCTTCGCAGCAGGTACGGTTGCACTGGCCTTTGGTCTGGCGGCGTCCTCCATCTTCCCTGCACTGATGATGGGTATCTTCAGTAAGAACATCAACAAAGAAGGTGCTATCGCAGGTATGATCACTGGTATCAGTATTACTCTGTTCTACGTATTCCAGCACAAAGGTATCCTATTCATCTCAGATTGGACTTACCTACAAAGCTGGGGCAGCAACTGGTTCCTAGGTATCGAGCCAAACGCATTTGGTGCGGTAGGTGCGGTATTTAACTTCGCAGTAGCGTACGGTGTATCTAAAGTAACAGCGGAAACACCACAAGAAGTTAAAGATCTGGTTGAACACGTACGTGTACCAGCAGGTGCAAGTGACGCAGTCGATCACTAATCGTTAAATAAAACACTCTAAGCCCCCTTTTGGACTACCCGTCAGGGGGCTTTTTTATTACCCTTGATTGAGGTAATTTAGGCCAAATAACGTTGTAGCAAGGAAGCCCAAATGTTTAAAAACAAGCACTTAATCATCGCCCTACTCATAGCACCCATCTTATCTATCATCGCTTACTTCGGTACTGACATGGCGATAAGTGAAAAGCCGCATGCTGCACAAGAAGGTGAAACCTACAAGCTCGTGTCCAAGTCCAACTGTCGTTACACCAGCGGTTTGTGTGGCATGGAGAACGGTGAGTTTAAAGTGCTGTTTCGCTCTAAAAACCTCACAAAGTCAGCGCTAGAATTATCTCTAGAATCTGACTTTGCTCTTGAGGGAGTAAAACTCTCTTTGGTTGACGACCAAGACAAAACTGGCAAACCGCTCGATATGACGGCAGCAGGGAGTGAAGGTAAAAACTGGTACATCAGCTTACCAACACCAAGCTCACCTGAAAGCTGGTTGCGTGTTGCGATTCAATCCAATGGCACGCTTTACTACGGTGAAACACAAACCGCATTTGTGAAGTACGAAACGCTGTTTACTGAGCAGTGATACAACCTTATTTAAGGCGCGACAGTCAAATGAAAAAAGCCTGCACAATGCAGGCTTTTTTATTTCTCTGATACTGGCTATAACCCGTTGAGAATCGCTCTAAGCTTAAGCGGTTTAACGGGCTTAGGAATAAAGCTAAAGCCGTTGGAAGTGATCCCCGCCATCATGTCGTTGGTACGGTCAGCGCTGATAATGACACCTTTAAAGCTATCACCGAGCCTTAAGCGACATTGTTGCAGCACTTCTAATCCCGTACGTCCGTTATCCAAACGATAGTCAGATAAAATCACATCCGGTAGCCACTCTTCATCGATGGATTTCAAACTGCCGATAATATCGGTCGCGGTACGCACATCGCAGCCCCAACGCGCCAGTAGGTTTTCCATCCCGACCAAAATATCCGGTTCGTTATCAACGCACAGCACACGCAAATGGCTTAAGTCAGATGCCGCGCTTGCTGACTCGACTTGCGGCTTAGCCTGCGCTTCTGAGCTGCGTTCAAGGGTAATTGAGAAGACACTGCCATCTCCCGGCCAAGATCGCATCGAGATTTGATGCCCTAAGACATTCGCAATTCCTTTAGAGATCGCCAAACCAAGCCCGAGCCCCTGATCGGAGCGTACTTGGCTGCCTCGGGTGAACTCTTCAAAAATCTCTTGCTGCTTATCTTCATCAATGCCAGTACCGTTATCCCACACTTCGATGCGTACCTGCCCTCTCACCCGACGAACACCCAACACCACTTTGCCGTTCGGGTTATAACGAAACGCATTGGTCAGGAAGTTTTGCACCACGCGACGCAGCAGTTTCGGGTCAGACTGGACGATCAAGCTACTCGGCACCATTTCAAACTGCACACCTTGCTGCTTGGCTAATGCACTAAACTCGGCATTAAGGTTCGACAAGACATCATTGACTTCAAAGCTATGAATGTTGACGTCCAACTTACCTGACTCGAGACGCGAGATATCCAGCAAATCACCGATAAGGTCTTCTGCGGCGCCAAGCGCACTTTCGATATGGTGCGAAAGCTTTTTGGTTTCATCGTCTTTTGCCACTTCCGATAATGACGAAGCAAACAAGCGTGCCGCATTGAGTGGCTGCATTAAATCGTGGCTGACAGCGGCCAAGAAGCGAGATTTAGACTGAGATTCGCGCTCTGAACGTTGGGTCGCCGACACCAGTTTCTTATTGAGCTTTTCCAGCTCTTCGGTTCGCGCGTGTACACGTTCTTCCAGCGTTTCATTGGCCTCTTTCAACGCCTGCTCCGCCTCACGGAACACGGTGATATCGGTAAAACTCATCACGAAGCCACCACCTGGCATCGGGTTACCCTGCACTTCGATCACTCGTCCGTCTGGGCGAACGCGAGAAGAGGTATGGCGCGTCCCTTGCTCTAAGTGGTAAATACGACGGCGTACATGGTCTTCCGGGTCACCGAGCCCACATAAGCCTTGCTGCGCGTTGTGACGAATCACATCGGCGATTGGACGGCCGACCTGAATCAATCCAGTCGGGAAAGTAAACAGTTCTAGATAACGTTGGTTCCATGCCACCAGCCTGAGCTGTTTATCCACTACCGCGATACCTTGGCCAATGTGCTCAATCGCCCCTTGGAGTAGGCCGCGGCTGAAGTCGTACAGCTCCGATGCTTCGTCGACAATGGTTGCCACTTCTTCAAGCTGCATATTGCGCCCTTGCAGCGCCGACGTTAGCACTAACTTCGCCGAAGAGGCACCAAACACACCCGCCAACACGCGCTCGGTATGTCGAATTAACGTCGACGGCGCCTGCTGGTTTGGCATCATGGTTTCGTGTTGCTGCGCCCAATACTGCTTAAATGCAGTGCGAACTCGTGGCCTGCCGACAAAACGAGACGCCAGCATTTCCAACTCACCTACGGTCACGCGGCTTTGGTACAGGCTCATGTTTTCGTTTTCTGGCAGCGGCGTACCAATAAATGACGCCGACTGTAAGCGCTCACTCAGGCTGGCTCGAGTCAGCATAGAGACCAGCACATAACAAATCGCGTTACCGACAATACTCAGCACAATGCCCCAGTCTGAACCTGAGATACCGGCCGCTTCTAAGTAGTCTGGCGGCGTGACAATCCACAACAGGAAGTTGTTGCTCGCATCGCCCGCCAGCATATCGGTCTGGCTCATTAAGGTAATCAACCAGATGGTAAAACCGAACGCCAAGCCGACATACGCGCCTTTGCGGTTGCCTTGACGCCAATACATCCCGCCAAGAATCGCTGGCGCAAACTGGGTGATCGCGGCAAAAGATAAAAAGCCAATCGCCGAGAGCGAATGAATCGAGCCCAATGCTTGATAAAAACCCCAAGCGCCAAACAGTAGCAACAGGATCAGCGCGCGGCGAATGATCAGCAATAAACCAGAAAAGTGACGATGGTTACGATGAGATAAACGCATCCGGCGCAAGATAAGCGGCATCACCAAGTCGTTCGAGACCATGATCGCTAACGCAATAGTCGAAACGATGACCATGCCACTCGCCGCCGATGTGCCGCCTAAGAACGCCAGCAACGCAATATCGGTCGCACCGACCGCCATCGGCAAGCTGATCACAAAGGTATCTGGGCTCACGTCGGTGAGTAGGCTTTGCCCCACCCACGCGATCGGAAGGACAAAAATCCCCATCAACACCAGATAAATCGGAAATAGCCAACGTGCGGTGTGCAAGTCTTGCGCGCGTTCGTTCTCCACCACCATGGTATGGAATTGACGTGGCAGACAGACAATCGCCATCATGGTCAACAAGGTGTGAATCGCGAGCGTGGGTAAATTGGGAGATTCATAGGTTTGTGCGGCGATCTCGACTAGCTCGATATCGCGGCTACCCAGCGCGAGATAAAGGATAAAACAGCCGACAACCAAAAAAGCGACCAGCTTGATCAAGGATTCAAACGCAATCGCCATCATCATGCCGCGGTGGTGCTCGGTATTATCGATATGACGCGTACCAAACAGCATGGTAAACACCGCCAGTGCACCAACGACAAACCACGACACATCTGAACCGTTATTGGCAAAACTCTGCGACAGGTCTGGGGCGATGATTTCTAAGCCCATGGTGATCCCGCGCAGCTGCAAAGCGATGTAAGGCAAGATACCCGCAACCGCGATCAGCGTAACGACCACCGCCAACCCTTGTGACTTACCGTAACGCGCGGCAATAAAGTCGGCGATCGACGTGATGTGTTCCCGTTTGGCAGTAATGATTAAGCGCGCGAGAATGCGCCAGCCAAACGTAAAGACCAAAATCGGAGCAAGATAGATCGGCAAAAAAGACCAAGGATTATCGCTCGCTTGTCCGACCGTGCCGTAAAACGTCCATGAGGTACAGTAAACCGCAATCGACAGGCTATAAATCCACGAACGCCATTTCGCCAACCATTTTGGGTGTTTGTCGCCGTGCCATGCGATGAGAAACAGCAGCCCGAGGTACATCAGCAGCACCACGATTACCAGCCAACCTTGCATCAGATATCCTTATCTTGAGTCGCGTCCATAAAAAAGCCTCTCCATTTGGAGAGGCTTCATTTAACTAAGGATAATCACTTATCTCAATGCGTTCGGTTTAATTCTGTGGTTCAGCTTTCATAACCTGTTCTTTCGACTGACGTTTAGGCTCAACACGAATAAACAACGCCAATACGCCCATCGCGGCCATCGCCCAGAACACATTCGCGCCCCAGTTCTCGTAACCCCAACCACTTAATGCAGTCATTAACGCAATAAACGCGCCTAGAGGAATCGCGTTGTATAGCGCTTGTAACGCCACCATCTTACGCTGCTCTGAGTTTTGGATGTATTGGATCGCTGCAATGTGCGCCATCGCAAACGTCACGCCGTGCAGCAGTTGGATCATCACCAATGCGACGAGTGCCGTCGTCGAAGCGGTCAAGCCCCAACGCGCTACGACACCTAAAGAGGCAACGACAAACAGAGTGCGCAGTGTCCAGCCAGAAAACAAACGCTTACTGAAAGCAAACACCGCCACTTCAGCGACCACACCCAAGCTCCACAAGTAACCAATGATGTCTTCTGAGTAGCCCGCTTCTTTCCAGTAAATCGAACTAAAACTGTAGTACGCCGCGTGGCTCCCTTGAATCAGCGCAACCAACACCAAGAACTTCACGACAGACAATTCACGCAATAACTCAGAGAGTTTAGGGCGCTCTGCGTGTTCTTCTTCGGTGGTCACAGGCATTGGCGTCGTGCGGCGAAGACTGAATAGTAACGAGGCAAACACACCCGCCAGCGCGGTATAGATGATCATGTCAGAACCGAATTTCGCGACCAAAAAGCCCACCACGGTAGAACCTGCGATGAACGCAATCGAACCCCATAGTCGTGTGCGGCCGTAATCCAACATTTTTAAACGTGCGTAGTAGTTCGCCATGGCATCGGAAAGCGGCACAATCGGCCCACAACACAAGTTAAACAGAATGGTCGCGATCGCCATTAACCAAAAGCTGCCGCCAGTAAAGAAGTGGAAAGCCACAAACACCAGAGCAGCGAAACTCAACCAACGTAGTGCTGGCATCAGGTGTTCCACTTTATGAATTCGAGGCGTTAACGTCATGTTCGCGACGCAGCGCGTAGCAAAACCAATCCCCACCAGTAAACCGATATCGGTCGGCGAAACGCCTTGTTCTTCGAACCATAACGCCCAAAACGGAAGATAAACGCCGTATGCAAAGAAAAAGCCGCCAAAATACTGGGAAATCCACCCATAAGGAGATGGGGTAAGCATAAAAACCTCGAATGCATATGAAAAAGCGCGCCTAGTATCTACTTTTTTACGCTGCATAAAAAGGGAATATTCTTCACCACAATGTTTCCCTATTGATACGCATCCAGTGTTTGGTAACCGTTCGACCAAAGTCGTCTGGCACTTCCCAAAGAATTTGTCACACTAGCACTATGGTCTCTTTGTACTTGTAGGTGATTCATGCCTGATAAATTTAACATGCACTCTCCCCCTTTCGATCGCCTAGATGAAAGCCAGCAGAAAAAGCTGCGTTCTTCACTCGACGTCGCCTACTTCAGAGGTAAAGAAACCATTTTGTCGACTGGCTCTGAGGCCAAGTATCTACATATTCTGATCAAGGGAGCGGTGGAAGAGCGATCGGAAAACGGCAGTGAGATTTTTGCTCATTACGCTAATGACGATCTATTTGATGTACGCGCTTTGTTTGAGGACAAGCTCCGCCACCACTATGTCGCGCTAGAAGATACCCTCGCCTACTTGCTGCCAAAAGACGTTTTCCTCGAACTCTATAATGAGAACGGTCAGTTCGCCACGTACTTCGATAACAACCTCGCCAAAAGGCAAGAGCTAATCGAAGCGGCACAGCAACAGCAAAACCTTGCCGAATTTATCCTAACCAAAGTGGACAGCGACATCTACCACCCACCGATGATCCTTCAGCCTGATCAGCCATTGAATGAAGTGACTCGAACGCTGAAAGAAAACGGCATTGACTCGGCACTGGTCAAGTTAAACGACGATGACCCGCGACTGCTCAGCCAACACCACGAGCTTCCCTACGGCATTATCACTCGAACCAATATGCTTCATGCGGTGATGCTGGATGACCACCCACTCGATACGCCTGTCGGTCAGATCGCAACCTTCCCAGTCATTCATGTGGAAGACGGTGATTTCTTGTTCAATGCGATGATAAAGATGACGCGAAATCGCATGAAACGCGTGATGGTCGCTGATGGCAAGCAAGCGGTCGGCATGCTCGACATGACACAAATCCTCAGCGCCTTCTCAACACATTCCCATGTACTCACTTTGAGTATTGCGCGTGCCTCGAGCATCGAAGAGCTGGCATTAGCCTCTAACCGTCAGCGTCAGTTGGTCGATAGCCTGTTGAGTAACGGTATTCGTACCCGCTTTATCATGGAACTGATTTCAGCGGTTAACGAACAGATCATCGAGAAAGCGTTTGAATTAGTCGTGCCACCCGCGCTGCACGATCACTGCTGTTTAGTCGTGCTCGGCTCAGAAGGGCGTGGCGAACAAATTCTTAAGACCGACCAAGATAACGCATTGATCATTAAAGATGGTTTGCACTGGCACCAATGCGAGCAAGTGATGAATCAACTCACCCATACGTTGCAGCAGTTGGGCTATCCACTCTGCCCGGGCAACGTGATGGTCAACAACCCGAAATGGGTCAAGTCACAAACCGATTGGAAGAAAACCATCACCCACTGGGCAAAAGCGACCTCGTCTGAACAGGTGATGGATTTGGCGATTTTCACCGACGCCCATGCCGTGGCTGGCAACAAAGAATTGCTCGAGCCAGTCAGACAACATCTCTACAGCCACATGCTAAACAACATGCTGGCGCTACAAGATTTTTGTCGCCCTGCGCTGCAATTTAGTCTGCCATTGACGCTGTTTGGTAATGTCAAACAAGATAAGCAAGGCGTGGATTTGAAAAGTGGCGGCATCTTCCCAATCGTGCACGGTATCCGCACTCTCGCCCTAGAGTACGGCGTTGATGAAAACAACACCTTTGAACGCATTGAGCTACTGCGTAAAAAACGCATCTTAGAACCCGATACCGCGGACAATTTAAGCGAAGCGCTCAAGCTTTTCTTTAAGCTGCGACTCGCCCAGCAATTGGCTAACCAACACAGTCACAACCGAATCGACCTGAAACTATTGGAGCGCACCGAACGCGACTTACTTCGTCACAGCTTACATGTGGTGAAGAAGTTTAAGCAGTTCCTCGGCTACCACTATCAGATCCGCGATTAAGGCCACGAGTATGAACTGGATTCAAAGGCTTTACTGGTTCCATAAACTCAAAGGTTCACCTTACCAAGCATTATTTGCTGGGGTGAAAAAGGATGAGTACGTCTCTCTCGACTGCGAGACCACCAGCCTTGACCCGAATCGCGCTGAATTGGTGACCATCGCAGCGACCAAAATCATCGACAACCGCATCATTACCAGTAAACCGTTTGAAGTCAGGTTGAGAGCGCCACAATCGCTTGACTCAAATTCAGTCAAAATCCACCAGATTCGTCATCAGGATTTGATCGATGGCATCGATGAAAAGCAGGCACTGATCCAGTTGCTTGAGTTTGCTGGTAACCGACCTCTGGTTGGCTACCATATTCGTTATGATAAGAAGATTCTCGACTTAGCGTGTCGTCGTCACTTAGGTTTTCCGCTGCCCAACCCGCTGATTGAAGTCAGTCAGATCTACCATGACAAACTCGAGCAGCACTTACCCAACGCCTATTTTGACCTGAGCTTAGACGCGATCTGCAAGCATCTCGACATCCCTATCCGCAACAAACACGACGCTCTGCAAGACGCGATCGCCGCCGCCTTGGTGTTCGTTAGACTGACAAAAGGTGATCTACCTAGTCTAAATCTGCCTTATACCCGCTAGCATAAGTGCTGATCTAACTCTCAATTTCAAACATAACAATCTAATTTTTAAGCAGAAGCTTCCCTCTCATCCTAAAGTCTAATTGTCGAATCCAGCCCTGTGCTTGAAAGTTATAGGCATAGGGATTTTGTACAACGTCGGTTGTTTTAAACGGACACTGCTAATTCCGACCCCATAACAACGGAATTAGGCACAAGGAGAAAAGCAATGAGTGAAGCCCATATTTATCCGGTAAAAGAAAACATCAAAACGAATACGCATGCGGATAATGACACCTACCTAGCGATGTACGAGCAATCGGTGAAAGACCCAGAAACATTTTGGGGCGAGCACGGAAAGATTGTCGATTGGATTAAGCCTTTCACTAAAGTGAAAAGCACCTCTTTTGATACTGGCCACGTAGATATTCGCTGGTTCGAAGACGGCACACTCAACGTTTCTGAAAACTGTATCGACCGCCACCTAGCAGAGCGCGGTGACGAAGTCGCCATCATCTGGGAAGGTGATGACCCAGCAGACGATAAAACACTGACGTTTAACGAACTGCACAAAGAAGTCTGTCGTTTCTCAAACGCACTAAAAGAACAAGGCGTGCGTAAAGGCGACGTTGTGTGTCTTTACATGCCAATGGTTCCGGAAGCGGCAGTCGCTATGCTGGCGTGTACCCGTATCGGTGCGGTTCACACTGTGGTATTTGGTGGTTTCTCACCTGAAGCACTATCGGGTCGTATTATCGACTCAGACGCAAAAGTGGTTATCACTGCAGACGAAGGCGTTCGTGGCGGCCGCGCAGTGCCACTGAAGAAAAACGTCGACGAAGCACTGACGAACCCAGAAGTGAAAACCATTAATAAAGTAGTAGTACTGAAACGCACTGGCGGCGACATCGAATGGCACGAACACCGTGACGTTTGGTGGCACGAAGCAACAGCAAAAGTGTCTGATGTTTGCCCACCAGAAGAGATGAAAGCAGAAGACCCACTGTTCATTCTTTACACTTCAGGCTCAACCGGCAAACCTAAAGGCGTACTTCACACCACAGGTGGCTACCTAGTGTACGCGACCATGACGTTTAAATACGTCTTCGACTACCAGCCAGGCGATACCTTCTGGTGTACCGCGGACGTGGGCTGGATTACCGGTCACACTTACTTAGTTTACGGTCCGCTATCTAACGGCGCGAAAACTATCCTGTTTGAAGGCGTACCGACTTACCCAACCACAGCGCGTATGAGCGAAGTGGTAGACAAGCACCAAGTAAGCATTCTATACACAGCACCAACAGCGATTCGCGCGCTGATGGCAAAAGGTAATGAAGCGATTGAAGGGACGTCTCGTGACAGTCTACGCATCATGGGCTCGGTGGGTGAGCCAATCAACCCAGAAGCTTGGGAGTGGTACTACAAAACCATCGGTGACGAGAAATCACCTATCGTTGACACTTGGTGGCAAACCGAAACTGGCGGCATCCTAATCACGCCACTACCAGGCGCGACAGACCTAAAACCAGGTTCAGCGACTCGCCCATTCTTTGGTGTACAGCCGGCTCTAGTCGACAACATGGGTAACGTTGTTGAGGGCGCAACCGAAGGCAACTTGGTTATTCTCGATTCTTGGCCTGGTCAGATGCGTACAGTTTACGGCGACCATGACCGCTTCGAGCAAACTTACTTCTCAACCTTTAAAGGCATGTACTTTACTGGTGACGGTGCTCGTCGTGATGAAGATGGTTACTACTGGATCACAGGTCGTGTCGATGACGTACTAAACGTTTCGGGTCACCGTATGGGTACCGCAGAAATCGAATCAGCACTGGTTGCACACCATAAGATTGCGGAAGCGGCGATTGTCGGTATTCCACATGACATCAAAGGCCAAGCGATCTACGCGTACATCACGCTAAACGATGGCGAGTTCCCATCCGCTGAGCTGCACAAAGAAGTGAAAGACTGGGTGCGCAAAGAGATTGGTCCAATCGCAACGCCAGACGTACTGCACTGGACAGACTCTCTACCGAAGACACGTTCAGGCAAGATCATGCGTCGTATCCTACGTAAGATTGCCACTGGCGATACGAGCAACCTAGGTGATACATCAACGCTGGCAGATCCAAGCGTAGTTGATAAGCTCATCGCGGAAAAAGCAGAATTGGTTTAAGCAAACAAACGCCCCTGAAGTCAGGGGCGTTTTTCTATCCGTGAAATTGATAGGTATACGAAGCAATTACACGCTTATCTGGGTCGTCGAGATAGGTGTTGTTATCCATCATAAAGGTCATCAAATTAAACGAATGGCTTTTGTTCACCAGGTATCCTGCACCTAACCCGGCGAAGAAGCCTTTGTAATTCTCTCCCTCATCGTTTTCTGAACCGTAAGTGGCCGCGGCAAAACCCATCATCGTCAACTCTGGCGTCAGCGACTTCAAGCCAAATGTACCCAAATAGCCGCTACTGCCAGCCGATTCCGCCATGTAGAAACCGTTTTCTGCACTCGGAACTCCTTGGAAAGCAATATCGTCGCACTTTGAGCCTTTAGCACAGCGTGGAGACTCACCATCATTGTAGGTATAGCCCGCCATGGGAAACAGCTGAATTCCTGCAGGCTCAATACCAAAGTAGCTGAGTGGCATAAAGGTCCCAACGCTGTAGTTGGTCTGATTGGCGCCATTGGTGTATTCATTCTTGCCAAAGTTGAAATTTAGGATCCCGATTGGAAACAACCAAGAGCCGCCGACACGCCATTCACTGGCGTCTTCATTCAGGCGCACGTTGATTTTTCTCGCCGCGTCTAACGCTAAAGAGCCAGAAAATGACACATTAGCATCATCAAAGTCATAGTTGTTGGCGTAAGAGATACCAGTTTTGGTAATCACCTTGGTCGGGTCGTCAGCCAGTTTTTCATGATTAGCTTGCACGGCAGGTTTCGCGGCTATTGCTGAACAAGTCACAGAGAGAGAAGCGATAGTGATTAAGGTCGCTACCTTCATATACAGGCACCTAAATTAGAAAGCGTGGATTGTGCCTGACTCAACTTTTAAGCCGTTTGGGAAAAGTGGCGATAAGATAAGCGGCAATATTGCGCGTCACTATAGTGGAGCACCGCTTACTTCACACTCTACTTAGCGCAAATATTCATCAATATCAGCAAATTCTGACCTTTGAGTAGTTTTCGAGCGATGAAAATGGTGACAGGGAGATCGACACTGTGCCCTTGCTCCCATTTCTTGTACGCTTTTTTCACAAAATAAAAGTGATAAGACCAGTAAATTGCTGCTAAATGCGCTGAATTAGCTATAATCTTGGTCTATTTCAAAGATTCAGTCTAAATTTCACAAAGAAACCATGCTGAATCAGCGATAATATGGGAATATTTTAGTTCGTATCATGAAATAGGAAGATAGCGACACAATGACAACAAAATTACGCATTCTTGTCTTAAATGGTCCTAATCTCAACCTGTTAGGTCTTCGTGAACCAGCACATTACGGTTCTCAGACTCTGACACAGATTATCGATTCACTCGCGGTACAAGCCCAGCACGCTGGCGTAGAACTAGAGCATTTACAATCGAATCGCGAGTACGAACTGATCGAGAAGATCCACGCAGCCTATGGCAACGTGGATTTTATCATTATTAATCCAGCAGCGTTTACTCACACGAGTGTCGCTCTGCGTGATGCTCTTTTGGGTGTCGCGATCCCATTTATCGAAGTGCATCTTTCAAATGTACACGCCCGTGAACCTTTCCGTCATCACTCTTACCTTTCTGATAAAGCAGAAGGCGTGATCTGCGGCTTAGGTGCACAAGGCTACGAATTCGCTCTGTCTGCTGCGATTAAAAAGCTACAGGCAAAGTAACACATACACTCTGCAGCCCTTGAGGGCTGTCTTATTCACAAGATAAAAGAGAAAGACAAGATGGATATCCGTAAAATCAAGAAGCTTATCGAATTAGTTGAAGAGTCTGGCATTGCTGAGCTAGAGATCTCTGAAGGTGAAGAATCGGTACGCATCAGTCGTAGTGGCCCTGCTGTAGCACCTGCTCCTGTTCATTACGCAGCGGCGCCAGCACCTGTAGCTGCTGCTCCAGCGGCTCCGGCAGCAGCACCTGCTCCAGCAGCTGAAGCGGCTCCAGCAGTTCCAGCTGGTCACCAAGTTCTTTCTCCAATGGTAGGTACTTTCTACCGTTCTCCAAGCCCAGACGCAAAAGCGTTCGTAGAAGTAGGTCAATCTGTTAAAGCTGGCGAAACACTATGTATCGTTGAAGCAATGAAGATGATGAACCAAATCGAAGCTGACAAGTCTGGCGTGGTAACTGCAATCCTAGTTGAAGATGGTCAACCAGTTGAATTCGACCAACCACTTGTTGTTATCGAATAATAGAGGCCTTCTCTTATGCTAGATAAAATAGTCATCGCGAACCGAGGTGAAATTGCACTTCGAATCCTTCGCGCTTGTAAAGAATTGGGCATTAAGACCGTGGCAGTGCACTCAACTGCTGACCGCGATCTTAAGCACGTACTACTAGCAGACGAATCAATTTGTATTGGTCCTGCTCGTGGTATCGACAGCTACCTAAACATTCCACGCATCATTTCTGCAGCAGAAGTGACTGGTGCTGTGGCTATCCACCCAGGTTACGGCTTCCTGTCTGAGAACGCAGACTTCGCAGAACAGGTAGAACGCAGCGGCTTTATCTTTGTTGGCCCTAAAGCGGACACTATCCGCATGATGGGTGACAAAGTGTCAGCGATCACCGCAATGAAAAAAGCGGGCGTGCCATGTGTACCGGGTTCTGACGGCCCACTAGACAATGATGACGTAAAAAACAAAGCTCATGCTAAGCGCATCGGCTACCCAGTAATCATCAAAGCGTCTGGCGGCGGCGGCGGTCGTGGTATGCGCGTCGTTCGTAGCGAAGCCGAACTAGTTCAAGCTATCGCAATGACTCGTGCTGAAGCGAAAGCAGCGTTCAACAACGACATGGTATACATGGAGAAATTCCTTGAGAACCCACGCCACGTTGAAGTACAGGTAATCGCAGATGGCCAAGGCGGAGCAATCCACCTAGGTGAGCGTGACTGTTCAATGCAGCGTCGTCACCAAAAAGTTGTGGAAGAAGCTCCAGCTCCGGGCATTACTGAAGAGATGCGTAAGTACATCGGTGAACGTTGTACTCGTGCATGTCTAGAGATTGGTTACCGCGGCGCAGGTACGTTCGAGTTCCTATACGAAAACGGTGAGTTCTACTTCATCGAAATGAACACTCGTATTCAGGTTGAACACCCAGTAACAGAAATGGTGACTGGCGTTGACCTAATCAAGGAACAGCTACGCGTAGCAGCAGGTCAGCCTCTGTCGTTCACTCAAGACGATATCAAGATTCGCGGCCATGCAATCGAATGTCGTATCAACGCAGAAGACCCTGAGCGTTTCCTACCTTCACCAGGTAAGATTGAACGTTTCCATGCTCCAGGTGGTATGGGCGTTCGTTGGGAATCGCACATCTACTCAGGCTACACAGTACCGCCTCACTACGATTCAATGATCGGTAAACTGATCACTTTCGGTGAAAACCGCGACGTAGCGATTGCACGAATGAAGAATGCACTTGGTGAGATGATTGTTGAAGGTATTAAGACCAACGTACCTCTACAAGTTTCTATTATGAATGATGAGAACTTCCAGCACGGTGGTACAAACATTCATTACCTTGAGAAGAAACTCGGTCTGCAATAATCGACCCAATGTTCGAATCAAAATGCTCACTTCGGTGAGCATTTTTTGTTTTGAACAGAGACTACACTCAAATAACGTGACGAGTTCTGCTACACTCACCGCCAATCAATATTTCACCATCTAAGAGAGCACATACTCATGCCTTGGATTCAAATCAAACTTAACGCGACCAATGAAAACGCTGAACCAATCGGCGATATGCTCATGGAAGAGACTGGTGCACTGTCTGTTACCTTTCTAGACGCGCAAGATACCCCTGTATTCGAGCCTCTACCGGGCGAAACTCGTTTATGGGGTGATACTGACATTCTGGCACTGTATGACGCTGAAACCGACAGCAACCGAGTTATCGAGCAAATCAAAGCGAGCAACATGCTGGCGGAAGGTTTCGCTTACAAAGTCGAGCAACTTGAAGACAAAGACTGGGAACGCGAATGGATGGAAAACTTCCACCCAATGAAGTTTGGCGAGCGCTTATGGATTTGCCCTAGCTGGCGTGAAGTACCAGAACCTGACGCGATCAACGTAATGCTTGACCCTGGCTTAGCATTTGGTACCGGTACTCACCCAACCACATCACTGTGTTTAGAGTGGCTAGAAAGTCTAGATCTGTCAGGCAAAACCGTTATCGACTTCGGTTGTGGCTCTGGCATCTTGGCGATCGCCGCGATCAAACTGGGCGCAGAGAAAGTGATCGGGATCGATATCGATCCTCAAGCGCTACTAGCGTCAAAAGACAACGCACAGCGTAATGGAGTGGCGGATCAACTAGAAGTATACCTTCCTCAAGACCAACCTGAAGGATTGGTGGCGGACGTGGTTGTTGCTAACATTCTTGCAGGTCCACTACGTGAGCTTTCAGGCATTATTAAGTCTCTGGTTAAGCCAAATGGCGAGCTTGCGATGTCTGGCGTTTTGGATACTCAAGCAGAAGATGTCGCTAACTATTACCGTGACGAAGTTCAAATTGACCCTATCGTTGAACAGAACGAATGGTGTCGCATCTCGGGTCGCAAGCAAGGCTAGATAAGACTTTCAGCTCTAATTGACTGAATTTCATACTATTTACAGAAACAAATTGTAAATGCTCAAATATTAGTCTTTTCACGCAGTGAAAAAATGCGTAAAATGCGCGCCCTTGCTGGTACAGAACTGTGAAGACGTTTTGAAAATTGGAAACTACCAACTTAAGAATAATCTCATCGTTGCCCCTATGGCAGGTGTGACCGATAGACCGTTCCGAGAGTTGTGCCTCCGCTATGGTGCGGGTATGGCCGTCAGTGAAATGATGTCCTCAAATCCTAAGCTATGGAAAACGTCTAAGTCGAAACAACGCATGGTACATGAAGGCGAATCGGGCATTCGTTCTGTACAAATTGCGGGTTCCGATCCACAGCTGATGGCCGACGCTGCTCAGTTTAGTGTTGAGAACGGTGCTCAAATCATCGATATCAACATGGGCTGTCCAGCAAAAAAAGTGAATAAGAAGCTAGCCGGATCTGCTTTACTTCAGTACCCAGAACTTATCGAAGATATTCTGAAAGCGGTAGTAAATGCAGTAGACGTTCCCGTGACGTTGAAAACCCGTACTGGCTGGGACACAGACAATAAGAACTGCGTCCAAATCGCTAAATTAGCCGAAGACTGCGGCATACAAGCTCTTGCGCTACACGGTAGAACAAAAGCCTGTATGTACAAAGGTGAGGCCGAATATGACAGCATTAAAGCGGCAAAACAGGCCGTATCCATTCCGGTTATCGCAAACGGTGATATCGATAGCCCGGAGAAAGCCAAATTTGTACTGGAGTATACCGGTGCAGACGCTTTGATGATTGGACGTCCTGCCCAAGGTCGTCCGTGGATTTTCCAGGAAATCCACCACTTTTTGGAAAACGGCACCACAATGCCTGAGCTTCCCGCTGAGGAAGTAAAAAGCATTATGCTTGGCCATGTGAATGCTCTGCATAGTTTCTATGGTGAGTATCTAGGTCCACGAATCGCGCGTAAGCACGTGGGTTGGTACCTAAAAGAGCATGAGCAAGCGAGTGAGTTTCGCCGTACCTTCAACGCTATCGATGTGGCAGAACTGCAACTCGAGGCGCTAGAGGGTTATTTTGATAACGTTGCATCATAATTAAGAGAAGAGCTAGACCGAATATGTTCGAACAAAATCTGACTTCAGAAGCATTAACAGTAACGACAGTAACGTCACAAGACCAAATCACTCAGAAGCCTTTACGTGACTCTGTTAAAGCATCTCTTAAAAACTACCTTGCTCAATTGAACGGCCAGGAAGTCACAGAGCTATACGAATTAGTTCTAGCTGAAGTTGAACAACCACTACTAGATACTATCATGCAGTACACTCGCGGTAACCAAACTCGCGCAGCAACTATGATGGGTATCAACCGCGGTACTCTTCGCAAAAAACTTAAGAAATACGGCATGAACTAATACGTTCATACGTACATTCTGTTGTGAAAAAGCCGAGTTCAATTTGGACTCGGCTTTTTCTTTATCTAATGCTTTGCCTCACTCATTGGCCAGAGCACCAAGAATGGAGCAATGACTGGCATCGTCATCCACATGTCCGCAGCAAGCGTCATTGATTTTTCTTAACGCATTGCGAATTCGGGTCAATTCGAGAATTTTCTCGTCTATTAGCTCTAACTTGGCCGAAGTAATGGCTTTTACCTCCGCGCAGCTGTGTTCTGTCGCCTCCAATTTGATTTCTAGTAGCTCTTTGATTTCTTCTAAACTGAGCCCAAGGTCTTTAGCTTTTAGGATAAAACCGACCTGCTTTTGGTTGTTTTCATCATAGAGCCGATAGCCAGACTTACTGCGACCAGCAGGACGAATTAGCTGGTTTTTCTCATAGAAGCGCAGCGTGTCTGCCGTCACACCACAACGCTTTGCTAGTTCACCGATTTGGAACATAACCTTCCTTATTAACCATCTCGTTACTTTTAAAGGTAAAAATAGAGTTTTTTGCAAATATTTTTGCGATGCCAAACGATTGCGCGAGCTTTTTTGTAATAAATTGGTTAGAATGCACCCCGTCAAGTTCAGAGGCGACTAATTGAGCAAATTTAGTCGGTCAAAAGGTCTTTACCAAAACTGGCCAATATCTTACTACTCGCTGTAAGAACAAGTTCATTTTTGGCAAATATCTTTATCTTAATCTAACTCTGTGACTTAGAGGAAATGGAAGCATGAGTAACGCTCGCCCTATTCGCCGCGCCCTAATCAGCGTATCAGACAAAACAGGTATTGTTGAGTTTGCAAAAGCTCTGGCTGATCGCGGTGTTGATATCCTATCTACTGGTGGTACCGCTCGCCTGCTGGCTGAGCAAGGCATTTCTGTAACGGAAGTATCTGACTACACGGGTTTCCCGGAAATGATGGATGGTCGTGTAAAAACGCTTCACCCGAAAGTTCACGGTGGTGTGCTTGGTCGTCGCGGCCAAGATGATGACGTGATGGAAAAACACGGCATCAACCCTATCGATATGGTCGTGGTAAACCTTTATCCGTTCGCAGCAACCGTTGCGAAAGAAGGCTGCACATTGGCAGACGCGGTAGAAAACATCGATATCGGTGGTCCAACAATGGTTCGCTCAGCAGCGAAAAACCACAAAGATGTGACTATCGTCGTGAATGCTCACGATTACGACCGTGTGATTGCAGAAATGGATGCAAACGCTAAGTCTCTTACGTTAGAAACTCGCTTTGACCTAGCTATCGCGGCATTTGAGCACACTGCGGCTTACGATGGCATGATTGCTAACTACTTCGGCACTATGGTTCCTAGCTACGGCGAGAACAAAGAAGGTGACGAAGAATCGAAGTTCCCTCGCACGTTCAACCAACAGTTCATCAAGAAACAAGACATGCGCTACGGTGAGAACAGCCACCAAGACGCAGCTTTCTATGTGGAAGAAAACCCACAAGAAGCGTCTGTTTCAACAGCGAAACAAATCCAAGGTAAAGCGCTTTCTTACAACAATATCGCAGATACTGACGCAGCACTTGAGTGTGTGAAAGAGTTTGTTGAGCCTGCGTGTGTGATTGTTAAGCATGCTAATCCATGTGGTGTGGCACTAGGTAAAGACATCCTAGAAGCATACAACCGCGCTTACCAGACAGACCCAACGTCCGCTTTCGGCGGCATCATCGCTTTCAACAAAGAGTTAGATGCAGAAACAGCAACGGCTATCGTTGAGCGCCAGTTTGTAGAAGTTATCATTGCCCCTAAAGTGTCGGCAGAAGCGATTGAAGTGGTTGCCGCGAAGAAGAACGTTCGCCTACTTGAGTGTGGCGAGTGGTCAACTAAGACAACAGGCTTTGACGTGAAACGCGTGAATGGCGGTCTACTGGTTCAAGACCGTGACCAAGGCATGGTAAGCCTAGACGACCTGAAAGTCGTGTCTAAACGCCAACCAACTGACGAAGAACTAAAAGACGCACTATTCTGTTGGAAAGTCGCGAAGTACGTGAAGTCTAACGCGATTGTGTACGCAAAGGGTGATATGACTATCGGTGTGGGTGCAGGCCAAATGAGCCGTGTTTACTCAGCGAAAATTGCTGGCATCAAAGCGGCAGACGAGAACCTTGAAGTTGCAGGTAGCGTGATGGCATCGGATGCATTCTTCCCATTCCGTGACGGTATCGATGCCGCTGCAGAGGCTGGTATCAAATGTGTGATTCAACCAGGTGGCTCTATGCGTGATGACGAAGTTATCGCTGCAGCAGATGAACATGGTATGGCGATGATCTTTACCGGTATGCGTCACTTCCGCCACTAATCCTCTCGTCTTCACTGGGACGATAACTGCGTTGACGGCGTTCACTTATCCTAATCACATAGCGCACTATGCTCATAGGAATAAGGTCACTTGTCGCCTTGTCCTCGTCCCACTGAATTAGAGAGACCATACTCAGGTCTTTGAGAAATATCTGAGTTTGAGCAACCGAATTTAGAAATTAAGGATTTTACTATGCGAGTTTTAATTATTGGTTCTGGTGGTCGTGAGCACGCTCTTGGTTGGAAAGTGGCACAAAACCCAAATGTTGAAACCATCTTTGTTGCGCCAGGTAACGCTGGTACGGCTCTAGAGCCAAAGTTAGAAAACGTAAACATCGACGTTGAAGACGTCAAAGGCCTAGTTGCATTCGCTCAAGAGAAAGCCATCGAGCTAACGATCGTTGGCCCTGAAGCGCCATTGGTTATCGGTGTGGTTGATGCATTCCAAGCGGCTGGCTTACCTATTTTCGGCCCAACCGAAGCAGCGGCTCAGCTAGAAGGCTCTAAAGCGTTCACTAAAGACTTCCTAGCACGCCATAATATCCCAACGGCTGCTTACGCGAACTTCACTGAAATCGAGCCTGCATTGGCTTACGTTCGTGAACAAGGCGCGCCGATCGTAGTGAAAGCAGACGGCCTAGCCGCGGGTAAAGGCGTTATCGTGGCAATGACACTGCAAGAAGCAGAAGACGCGATCAAAGATATGCTAGCAGGTAACGCATTTGGCGATGCGGGTAGCCGAGTAGTGATCGAAGAGTTCCTAGACGGCGAAGAAGCAAGCTTTATTGTGATGGTGGATGGCAAGAATGTTCTGCCAATGGCAACTAGCCAAGACCACAAACGCGTCGGCGATAAAGATACGGGTCCAAACACGGGCGGCATGGGTGCTTACTCCCCAGCTCCTGTAGTCACACCTGAGATTCACGACCGCATCATGCAGGAAGTGATCTACCCAACGGTAGAAGGAATGGCAGCAGAAGGGCATCCTTACACGGGTTTCCTATACGCAGGTCTGATGATCGACCAAGACGGCACACCAAAAGTCATCGAGTACAACTGCCGCTTCGGTGATCCAGAAACGCAACCTATCATGATGCGTATGGAATCTGACCTTGTGGAACTATGCTTGGCCGCCATCGACAAGAAGCTAGACCAAGTAGAGTCAAAGTGGGCACCACAAGCGTCAATCGGTATCGTACTGGCTGCGGGTGGCTATCCAGCGGCGTACAATAAAGGTGACGTGATTTCTGGCCTTCCTCAGCAAGAAGTGGCAGGCGAGAAAGTCTTCCACGCAGGCACTGACAACAAAGATGGCGATATCGTGACAAACGGTGGCCGCGTACTTTGTGCAACAGCGCTTGGCAACACCGTTTTTGAAGCCCAGCAACGTGCATACGCGCTTGCAAAACAAATTAGTTGGGATGGTATGTTCCACCGCAACGACATCGGTTACCGTGCGATTGAGCGCGAGCAACAAAAGTAACGTGTATCGTGATGAGTAAAAAGGCGCTCCAGTGAGCGCCTTTTTTATTTTACATTGGGGATATATCAACGGATAGCGTTATTCTTCAATCAAACTCGGACGCTCGATGCAGTCATGGTCATCTTCGGCCAACATTAGCAGTTCTTCAACCACCACTTTATCGCTGTATTCTGCACCAAGAAAAGCCACATAGCTGTCTACCAGCGCTAAGCGATTCACAACAAAGCTTGGTAACGTCTGGTTAAACTCAACCTGGTCAAATGTTCTGCCCGCGCAGGTTTCAAACTCGCTACCATCCCAATAGCCCTGAACCAGTCTTAAATCCTGATCGTCTTGTTCTTTGGTGAGTCTAGTAATATCAGTTGCTTCTTGCTTCAACCAGCTGAGCTTGTTCTGAGTCAGTGGGAGCACTTTGCCATCAAGACGATATTGCTGGTATACCGCATCGCCCTCTTTACTGAATCGAACGTGGATTCGGTAAGGCACAAGCTTTTGGTTGTCTTTGATTTGCTCACCCTCGCGGATAAGCTCACGTAGCTCACCGTCCGCCCAACGGTAGTCGGTTTGATACCAGCCGTAATCCCCAGCCGCTACATAATCGGCTGCGGTGTATGGTGAAACAAGTTTCTCTGTGTACCAGTAAAGGCTCGTGGTGTCGCCCATCGTTTGGCCGCCGGTGTACTCGGTAAACTGCTCTAGCTTAGAGTTAGATGGACCTGAAGAACAACCGACCAGTAAAGTGACCAGCAGTGACGGTAATAAAATTTTTTTCATAATAAAAATATACGCCAAGATAGTGAGCTACCTTGGCGTATTTTAAACTATTCCAGAGAAAAACGCTGGATTTGCTTATTTAGATTATTTTACTGCGTCTTTCAGTGCTTTACCTGAAACGAATGCAGGAACGTTTGCTGCAGCGATTTGGATTTCAGCGCCAGTCTTAGGGTTGCGACCAGTACGTGCTGCACGGTGGTTAACTTTAAATGTACCAAAACCAATTAGTTGAACTTGGTCACCCTCTTTAAGTGCGCCAGTTACGCCTTCAAGAGTAGCTTCAAGAGCAGTTTTCGCTTGTGCTTTAGATAGGTCTGCTTTCTCTGCGATAAAGTCGATTAATTGGGTCTTGTTCATTAGGTTTCCCTTCTCATAGGTTATCGAATTCAGCTCACTCTAAAACAAAAATGCCCTATCTGGCAAAGGTTTGTAGGCGATCTTTGGCTTTCATGACGTACTTTTAACCATAATCTGAGTATTAACTCACAATTTGTTACTATCTGAACATCAGAAAGCGCTTGTTTTTATCTTGCTCTGACCTTATTTATTTAGCCGATAACGGCCTGCGAAGCCTGATATTGCAGGAATGTTACGTTAAAAAATTATCACACCAATAATGCCCAGGTATGATTGAACCTAACAGGAATGACACGTTCCAATAGGTAACATGCAAAGTTCGGTTGTGAAGTTTATATCAACGGCAATACAATTGTGATTGCTGTATCAAACACTACGCTGTTGATATAAGCGATGAACTCAACTCAATGGGAGCTTTATGTTGCTGCTAACTTTGTACGTCAGTATTTCTATTGGCGTATCGTTTATTTGTTCGGTTTTAGAAGCGGTATTACTGAGTATTACCCCAAGTTATTTAGCGCAGATGCGCCAACAAAACCATCCGTCAGCTGAGAAGCTATCAGCGCTGAAGTCAGATATTGATAGACCGTTAGCGTCTATTCTGACACTCAACACGATTGCTCATACGATTGGCGCTGCAAGTGCCGGTGCACAAGCCGCAGTTGTGTTTGGTAGCCAATGGCTAGGGGTATTTTCTGCGGTATTAACATTGGCGATCTTGGTGCTTTCGGAAATTGTGCCAAAAACCATAGGTGCGACGTACTGGCGACAGTTGGCACCGACTTCAGCAGTTGTGCTACGTTGGATGGTGTGGGCATTGACGCCGTTTGTTTGGTTCTCAGAACAGATCACCAAGCGACTAGCGCGCGGCCACGAAGCGCCAAAGATGCGAGATGAACTGTCTGCAATGGCGGTGCTGGCGAAAGAGAGTGGTGAGTTTGCCGAGGGTGAATCCAAGATTCTCGATAACTTACTCGGAATTCAAGATGTTCCGGTAACACAAGTCATGACACCGCGTCCTGTTGTGTTTCGCGTTAACGCTGAAATGAGTATCAACGAGTTTTTGCGTGATCATAAGGATACGCCGTTCTCAAGACCATTAGTCTACAGCCAATCCAATGACAACATTGTTGGCTTTGTACACCGTTTAGAGCTGTTTAAGCTGCAACAAGCGGGACTCGGTGAGAAACAACTGGGGTCAGTGATGCGACCGGTACACGTTCTGCTTAATACCATCGCATTGCCAAAGGCTTTTGAGCAGATGATGGCCAAACGCCTACAACTTGCGATGGTCGTCGATGAATACGGGACGGTACAAGGTATCCTGACACTGGAAGATATATTTGAGCATTTGGTGGGGGAAGAAATTGTCGATGAGGCAGACCGAGCCACCGACATGCAACAACTCGCCTTCGAACGCTGGGAAAAGTGGAAGAAAACCCACAGCGTAATCGAAAATCGTGACGAAGAAGAAACCGACAACGTTTCAGTTAAATAGATACTAATAAGGCTGGCCAAATGGCCAGCCTTATCGTTTGTTCGCTTTAAGCAACACTAGTCAGCGATTATACCAATCACAGTAAGTAAATGATCAGATATAGCGTAGGAAAAACACTTGAGAATAAGGCAAAATTTTTCGATAAGTAGTTATTCTACAATCAAAAATTTTAACGCAGTTATCGAGTGCTTTAACAAGCTAGGATGAGCAGTTATTTACTACGATTGGTACTAGTTAACGCTCACACCGATATTGCTGATGCCTTCATCACGCAGTTCTTCACGCAGGTCTTTAATCAAATCGATATCACGTTCCTGCGCATCTTTAAGTGGACGGAATATCGCCCACTGCACATCCCACTCAGCGCACACCGCTTCGTTATCTTTCTGATTGTCATTGGTAATCTCTTCACCGCTTTGCGCTTCTTCTAGTTGCGCTACCGTTACCACCGACTGCTGACTGACCTTTTGCATGCTTTCAAACAAATCGTCGCGATCCAGCAAGCCATGCAACAACGTTGAAAGGCCAATACACGCATCAATCGCGGGATAGACGCCGTAAAAGTCAAAATCTTCCGAACTTGGGATGATCTCTTCCAGCTTTTCAAGCTGACGCTCAAAGTTCACCTTCGCGTTTTTTACCGTGAGAAGTTCCCAAACACTATCAAGGATATCCCTGTAAATGCGCTCTTGCGCAAACTCAGTACTTTGACAAAACATGGCATAGTTTGGATACATACGTTCACATAGACACGCCATAAAGGTAATCTGTTTCCAGGGTTCTAACTTCTCTAAACGAAGCTGAAGAGGATTCTGTAGCATAGCGACTCATCGGTTGCAGAAATTAACAGCGAGAGTTTACTTGATAACCAGCAGGGAAAAAAGCAAAGGCGATGAACAATTTCACTCACAAACTGTACCTATTGACGGATGATAACTCCACCTACCAAAGTCTGATTGAGCAAAGCCAGTGGCCAGAGCTAGAAATCACTAACGAAAAGGAAGAGGCGACCATTCTGCTTGCTGCACCACCTAAGGCCTCGAACACTCTGTCTGAGTTTCCTAAATTGGAATGGATTCAGTCTGTTTACGCTGGCGTGGACGCGCTGATCCCTGCGTTGCAAGAACGTGAGATTGAATTGACCAACGTCAAAGGGATATTTGGCCAACTGATCGCCGAGTATGTATTAGGCTACACAATCCAGCATTATCGGCACTTTAAGGACTATCAAACCCTGCAAGCAGAAAAGCGCTGGAGTCCTAAACCGTATCAATCACTAACTGAAAAACGCATGCTGATTTTAGGTACTGGCTCAATTGGCTGCTATCTCGCCAATGCAGCAAAAGCGATGGGATTGAATGTTTCCGGTGTCAACCGTAGTGGTATCCCAGTCAAAAACGCCGCCTTTGATAGCACCTATCATATTCAGGAACTCGACACTGCACTTGAGCAAGCAGATATCATCGTCAACACCCTACCAAGTACTGCTGAAACAAAAGCGCTGCTTAACCAACAATCGTTCAGTCATTGTCAGCAAGCGTTGTTGTTTAATGTTGGGCGCGGGGATGTTATTGAGGAGAATGACCTGCTGTCCGCTATCGTTCAAGGCCATATTGAACACGCATTTTTAGATGTCTTTGCTGTAGAACCGCTCGACGACGCCCATCCATTTTGGCACAACCCTGCGATTACCATCACTCCGCATATCGCAGCACTGAGCTTTCCACAACAAGTGGTTGATATCTTTAAAGACAACTACCAACGCTGGCGAGATGGATTTAGCCTAGTCAACAGAGTCGACATTGAAAAAGGTTACTGATCACCAACTCGTCAAAGAGCAATTTACTATGATTTCAATAAAGCTAGACGATACATTACAACAAATCCGAGCCTGTAAGCTCTGCGAACCACACTTACCGCTCGGCGCCAACCCCGTAATTCAGGCCAGTGAGTCATCTAAGTTGCTAATCATCGGCCAAGCTCCGGGTGTCAAAGTGCATAACACGTCGATTCCATGGAACGATCCAAGCGGAGACAGGCTAAGAGACTGGCTAGAACTCGATAATGAGCAATTTTATAATCGAGAAGAAATCGCAATCATGCCGATGGGGCTCTGCTATCCAGGGAAAGGAAAGAGTGGCGATTTACCACCAAGAAAAGAATGCGCACCTCAGTGGCATCAAAAGGTCTTGTCACAATTGCCGAATGTCGGGATGACGTTGTTAATTGGTCAGTATGCGCAAAACTACTACCTACAACAGAAACCAGCAACGCTGACGGAAACGGTCAGACAGTGGCAACGCTGGACGCCTCACTACTTACCTCTGCCCCACCCATCACCAAGAAATACGCTCTGGCTGAAAAAGAATCCGTGGTTTGAAGCTGAAGTGTTGCCGTATATTCGTGATTACGTCCACCAGCATTTAAAAAGCTGACTCCGACAGTTTCCGAGCCAGCTTTTCATCAAGATCGCTTAGTCAGAACCAAACAAGTCACGGGTGTAGACTTTGTCCGCAACATCGGCCAGCTCTTGCGCCATACGGTTAGAAACGATCACATCCGATTGAGCTTTGAACGCTTCAAGATCGCGAACCACTTCCGAGTTGAAGAATTGATCCTCTTCCAGCACTGGTTCATAAACAATAACCGTCACACCTTTCGCTTTAAGGCGTTTCATGATGCCCTGAATGGAAGACGCACGGAAGTTATCCGAACCAGCCTTCATGATCAGACGGTAAATACCAACGACTTTAGGCTCGCGCTTAAGGATAGACTCTGCGACAAAGTCTTTACGAGTGCGGTTGGCGTCTACAATCGCACCAATAATGTTGTTTGGAACGTCTTGGTAGTTAGCAAGCAACTGTTTGGTATCTTTTGGTAAGCAGTAACCACCGTAACCAAACGACGGGTTGTTGTAGTGATTTCCAATACGCGGGTCTAAACCAACGCCTTCGATAATCTGGCGTGCATCCAGTCCATGCGCTTCTGCGTAGGAATCTAGCTCGTTGAAGTACGCGACACGCATTGCAAGGTAAGTATTAGAGAACAGTTTTACTGCTTCGGCTTCAGTAGAGTTGGTCAGAAGTACCGCGATATCTTGTTTCACCGCACCTTCAACCAGCAGATCAGCAAACTCTTGCGCGCGCTCACTTTGCTCACCAACGATGATTCGCGATGGGTTTAGGTTGTCGAAAAGCGCTTTACCTTCTCGTAAGAACTCTGGTGAGAAGATGATATTGTCGCAATTCAGTTCTTGCTTAATACGCTCGGTATACCCAACTGGGACCGTCGATTTGATGATCATTACCGCTTGTGGGTTAATCGCCATCACATCTTTAATTACAGATTCGACCGATGATGTGTTGAAGTAGTTCGTCACAGGATCGTAGTCGGTCGGTGTGGCGATAATAACGAAACGTGCACCTTTGTAAGCTAACTGCTTGTCCGTTGTCGCAACAAAATCAATTTGTTTGTTGGCGAGAAAATCTTCGATCTCTGCATCAACGATAGGAGAGATTTTTTGGTTGAGAAGTTCGACTTTCTTCTCTACAACGTCCAGCGCCACAACCGTATGGTTTTGCGCCAATAGCATTGCGTTGGATAAACCAACGTAACCCGTACCTGCAACAGCAATCTTCACTACTTACCTCATTACTTACTCATAGAGAGGGAGCGCGATAGCAACCATCGCAAATCAACGAAACTCACCAGCAACTCTATCGAGAATGATTAGTCTAAACTCAGCCAAACCGGATAGTACCAATAAAGCTGTAGCCGATATTCTTATAACATCAAAAAATATCGGGATTAAGGGCGTAAAATACCACATTTCGCCCCACTGACGAAACATAACAAAAAAAGCGGAGACCGAAGTCTCCGCTTTTTAAAGCATTATAGGTGCTTGGGATGATTACATCATACCGCCCATGCCACCCATACCGCCCATACCACCCATGTCAGGCATACCTGCGCCTTCTTTCTGTGGTAGGTCAGTAACCATCGCTTCAGTTGTAATCATCAGACCAGCAACAGACGCTGCGAACTGTAGTGCAGAGCGAGTTACTTTTGTTGGGTCTAGGATACCCATCTCTAGCATATCGCCGTATTCGCCCGTAGCTGCGTTGTAACCGTAAGAACCTTCACCCGCTTTCACGTTGTTCGCTACTACTGACTCTTCGTCACCGGCGTTCTTCGTGATTTGACGGATTGGCGCTTCCATTGCACGTAGCGCAACGCGGATACCAACGTTTTGATCTTCATTGTCGCCTTCAAGGTCAGCAATCTTAGATGCCGCGCGGATTAGTGCAACACCACCACCCGCAACCACGCCTTCTTCAACAGCAGCACGTGTTGCGTGCAGTGCATCTTCTACGCGGTCTTTCTTCTCTTTCATTTCAACTTCAGTTGCTGCGCCGACTTTAATGACTGCAACACCGCCAGCTAGCTTAGCTACGCGCTCTTGTAGTTTCTCTTTGTCGTAGTCAGAAGTTGCTTCTTCGATTTGCTGACGAATTTGAGCAACACGGCCCTGAATCATCGCTTCTTCACCGATACCATCGATGATGGTTGTGTTCTCTTTCGTGATCGCAACGCGCTTCGCTTGACCTAGATCTTCTAGTGTCACTTTTTCAAGCTCTAGACCTACTTCTTCAGAGATCACTGTACCGCCAGTTAGGATAGCGATGTCTTGTAGCATAGCTTTACGACGGTCACCAAAACCAGGTGCTTTGACCGCAGCAACTTTTACGATACCGCGCATGTTGTTCACAACCAGTGTTGCTAGCGCTTCACCTTCAACGTCTTCTGCAATGATTAGCAGTGGACGAGAAGCTTTAGCTACCGCTTCTAGGGTTGGTAGAAGCTCACGGATGTTGGAGATCTTCTTGTCTACTAGAAGGATGAATGGGTTTTCTAGGTCAACGCTGCCTGCTTCTTGGTTATTGATGAAGTAAGGAGACAGGTAACCGCGGTCGAACTGCATACCTTCTACTACGTCTAGTTCATCTTGTAGAGCCTGACCTTCTTCAACAGTAATAACACCGTCGCGACCCACTTTGTCCATCGCTTCAGCAATGATGTTACCTACACTTGTATCCGAGTTTGCTGAAATCGTACCTACTTGAGCGATCGCTTTGGTATCTGCACAAGGGACTGATAGTTCTTTTAACTGTTCTACTGCTGCGATAACGGCTTTATCGATACCACGTTTAAGATCCATCGGGTTCATGCCCGCTGCTACTGCTTTCAGACCTTCGTTTACGATCGCTTGTGCAAGTACAGTTGCCGTTGTTGTACCGTCACCTGCTGCGTCGTTCGCTTGAGACGCAACTTCTTTCACCATTTGCGCGCCCATGTTTTGGAACTTGTCTTCAAGCTCAATTTCACGCGCTACAGAAACACCATCTTTAGTGATTGTTGGTGCACCGAATGATTTGTCTAGAACAACGTTACGGCCTTTAGGGCCAAGTGTTACCTTAACTGCGTCAGCTAGAACGTTTACACCTTCTAGCATTTTAACTCGTGCGTCATTACCAAATTTAACGTCTTTAGCAGCCATCTTTAGTTTCCTTTTCTAAATTCTTTGTTTTTGATTAGCAGTTGAATCTGAGCAAAAAATTACTCAATGATTGCTATTACTCAACGATTGCCATGATGTCGTTTTCAGACATAACTAGCACTTCTTTACCGTCGATTTTTTCAGTTTTAGTGCCATAACCTTCAGCGAAGATAACTGTATCACCCACTTTTACGTCTAGCGGTAGTACCGTGCCGTTTTCAAGAATGCGGCCCTTACCAACAGCTAGAACTACGCCGCGAGTTGATTTCTCTGCAGCTGAACCAGTCAGAACGATGCCACCAGCTGATTTTGACTCAACTTCTTGGCGTTCTACGATAACTCGGTCGTGTAATGGACGAATGTTCATCGGTCGTCTCTCCTGAAAATTTACATGTTATTTGATAATTACCCCGAAACCGGGCTTCAAGGCCTTGTGGTAACTATATGAGGGATGGAATTGGTAAACCCAAGGGGAGAGAGAAAGTTTTTTGTGATCTAAGTTGGAGTTCGCAGAGGGAGTGAGTAGCAACGAGGTGCGATGCTACTTAATGAAACGGGTTAAAGGAGAGTTTCTATACAAATGATCAGCAGAGTTTGAACCTAACGCCATTGTTCAATAGGAATAATATCCGCGTTGTTAGCTTTTGATTCATCTGCGCTACCATCCAAAGCTTCTTGAAACTTGTTGATCTGAACAGCGAGTTCACGCATCAACTCAACGTTGACGTGATTTGGATTTTTACAATGACTAATGACTAAATCAATATGACTTTGTTGCGCCCACAAGCGGCCTTGCATCTCTTGAGACGCAGACAAGATCATTTCTTCACATAAATTATGCTTAAGAGAATCAAACGCTTCAGGATCATTCTTTGCAAGCTCAACCAAGTCATCAAATGAAGGAAGAGTTTGAGTGATAGGAACTGACTGCATACCGCCTCACTAATAACAAATCAATCAACTATTAGTTATAGGGTAGCTAACTTGGCGCCTGTCATTGACTAAAAAAACCTCAGTCTCAATAGTAATACAATTTCCCTAGAGACCATAAAAATCAAACAACTCAATACACTCAGTTTGTATATTGCTAATTCTTATAAGCAAATCTAAACAACACCAACACAATACCAATCATAGCACCCAAAATGGCCCCCATAATCGTGATCAATATACGTTTGGGTTTAATATGAGAATCAGGTTTGGCAGGCAAAGTCGCAACTTGCAGAAGGCTAGACTCAGGGCTTTCCAGAATAGCCTTTTTAAATAATTGTTGAGCCAATATTTCATCTAGGTATTCTTTCGTTTTATGAGTATATGAAGAATCAGTTTTTCTACTTAACTTATCAAGAGACAAAGTCACTTTGTCCAACTCTCTCAGTTTCATCACTTCATTTAACACATTCCCCACCTTAACAACGTTATCGAATGCTAGTTGCGGGTCAGTAGATAACGTTGAAATAGTAATTACACCACTCTTAACACTATCTAGCTTGCTCTTTGACTCTTTATACGATAGTACGACAGTACCTAGCTCTGATTCACTAATAGTCGAGAATAAACTTATGCCATCCCAGAGTGCCCTACTCTCAAAATATTCTGGTGTGAAATAAGGTTCACTTATACCCGCGATACTATAGAAGTTGTTTTCTAACAAAAATGACGACGTGGACTGATAAATATTGGGTTGAAACAAAGCATAAAACATTGAACCCAGTGAAAATACTACTGTTGATAAAATAACCACCGCTCTGCTGCGCCATATAATATCAATCAGTTCACGAAAGCTTATCTCATCACGTGAGACGTTTTTTTGAGAGGGAGGTGAAGTATTCTTAGTCACTATTCTTCCTTTGCTAATACAACTAGCCAAACACAAAAAAGCGGGGCACTATAGATACCTAACTTAGCGTCGAAAAGCTTCTACTATTTAATATACCTACAAAATCTGCCTCAACACCCTGTCCGCTTTCACACGCGTAATCTTACGCATCAGTCTTTGCACCGGCTCTGGATAGTTTTCAAACTTCTCTAGTTGTTTGTAGGTACAAATCAATTGCGTATGCTTCAGGATGTTTTTCACCTCTTTATCGAACTGAGGCGTCAAGTGATGGTAATGGTCCTGAATTAAGATTGCGTTTTCTAAGTCTAATTTCCATGCTCTCGGGTTTAGGTTGTTCCCTGTTAGAAGCATGTAGCGTTTGTCGACCCAAATGCCTTTTAAGTGGAAACTGTTTTCTTCGTGTTTCCAAAGGTGGATCGACAATTTACGGCTAGCGATGTTTGCCTCATTAACTTTAGCGAACAAACGTAAGTTACGTTCATAAAGGTACGGCAAACCACCGATAGTCTTGAACTCTTCTTCTGGCGAAATATAGAAATCGTTAGCCGTTTTATCACCAACAACAATGGTGACTTTTACACCTCGCCTGATGGCTTTCTTCACTTCTTTTGCCACGCTGCGTGGGAAATTGAAGTAAGGCGTACAGATAAAGATTTCATCTTTCGCTAGCGCAAGTAACTGGTTGATACCTTGATTGAGCTTGTTGCGCTTTTTACCCACACCGACGATAGGTGTGATTGCGACCTGCTCAGGAGATACTTCTTGTGATTCAAATTGGTACGCAGCTTTGGCCAATGACGCTCGTAACTGACGAATCTGCAGTTTGATTTCCTTGGTTTCCGGCTTCTTCGGACAAGCTAAATCGTTCACAGCAGGATGCGCGATCATTTCGTTTTGCACCAAATCAACCATACTGTCAGCCAATGCTTTGTTGGTCAGGATATGGTAGCGGTCGAAACGATAGCGCTCTTTATAATTCAGATAAATATTGTTTAGGCTCGCGCCACTATAGATGACTTGGTCATCAATCACGAAACCTTTTAAATGCAGCACACCAAACACTTCTCGACCACGTACCGGCACACCATATACGGGAATTTTGTGTTGGTACTTGTCAGCAAACGCTTTGTACATCGAAGCGTTAGTTTCACCAGGCGCTGCGCCGATTAAACCACGCTGCGCACGATGCCAGTCGACACAGACGTTAATCTCTAAGCCAGGGTTGCGTTGCTTCGCTTCGTAAAGTTCGGTGAGGATTTCACGCCCCGCCTCATCATCTTCAAGATAAAGGGCAACAAGGTAAATTCGTTTACTTGCCGTTTGAATCGCCTCAATTAAGCGAGCTCTGAAATCGCGTGCAGCGTACAGCGTTTCAAACTGAGCTGGATCTTGAGCCAGAGTAGGCAGTTGTTCGAATATGTTCCTATTGGTCATCATGTTGGATGCAGTACCTTTACTTAAAGTGGAGAGCGATATTAACAAAATATGGTCGAATTTGCCTAGAAATGAGCTCTGAGTTTTCGCCTTATGACGTCAAGAATTGCCTCTAGCTCACAGCATGGTGAAAGAGTACGCAAGATTGAGAGTTCGTTGATAGTCATCAAAGCGAAGCGAATTATGCCTGATATTGCATCGCAACGAGTCTCTTTCCACTGTTAACATAGCGTTCAAAAGACATTTTTAGCGAATTAGGTAACTGATGAGGCTCAACAGCCTTAAAATCATGCGCCGCATAAAAAGCTTCCAGATGTTCATAGGCAAAACAAAAATCACCATGTTGCAGAACAGAATGTTGGCAATACTCTATCAATTTATGTCCGATGCCCTGCTCCCTGTGCTCAGGTACAACCAACATACCTGTTAACAAACGAAACTGCTCTACCGAGCGAAAGCGTACTACCGCAATTAACTTACCCTCATGGTAAGCAACGACCGTAAGTTCATCTTTCTTCGCTTTTCCTGATGAGTAATGCGCTTTGTACAGTCTGCTGACAAGAGGAAGTTTAATCGGGTCTAAGATGCCGAAGCTAAGGTTGCTCATTATCGTAATAGACTAATTTAATGTAGAATGTCCGCAGTTTAGATGACCCAATGACCGTGATGCAAATTTTGACCGATGCCGACCTATCGGCTTACCACACTTTCTCCATTTCACAGACTTGCGCATACCTTGTTGAAATATCTTCGGTGCAAGAGATGATCTCTGTGTATCAAAATCCTCAATGGCAAGATTTACCTAAGCTCATGCTTGGTAAAGGTAGCAATATGTTGTTTACCCAACCGTATCAAGGCGTGGTCATAGTCAATCGCTTACAAGGAAAGCAAGTGTTGGAGTCGGAGCGACATTGGCACTTACATATTAAAGCGGGAGAAGACTGGCCGTCATTAGTTGAGTGGAGTGTCGAGCAAGGTTACGCCGGCTTGGAAAATTTAGCGCTGATTCCCGGTTGTGCGGGAAGTGCCCCCATTCAAAACATCGGCGCTTACGGCATCGAATTGAAAGATGTATGTGAGTACGTGGACGTTCTTTGCTTAGAAACGTTTGAAATTAAACGTCTTACTAACCAAGAGTGTCAGTTCGGTTATCGCGATTCAATTTTCAAACACGAGCTGTACCAAAAGGCCATTGTGGTGGCAATTGGGTTAAAACTTAGCAAGAACTGGGAGCCCAACATTGAGTACGGTCCGCTCAAATCGTTCGATGCTCAAACTGTGTCTGCGCAAGAGATCTTTGAGCGAGTTTGCCAAGTACGCATGGATAAACTGCCAGACCCAGCAGTGACTGGTAATGCGGGGAGTTTCTTCAAAAACCCAGTGATTGGAGAACATCACTACACTGCACTCAAATCTAAATACCCAGATCTTGTCGCATACCCAACCGACAGCGGTGTTAAAGTCGCAGCCGGCTGGTTAATTGACCAATGTGGCTTAAAAGGTACAGCGGTTAACGGGGCGCAAGTGCATCCGAATCAAGCCCTAGTATTGGTAAACAGAGACAATGCAACTGCCAATGATATCGTTGAACTAGCGGCAGTTGTTCGTGCGCAAGTAAAAGAGATGTATGGTATCGAGCTAGAACATGAAGTTCGCTTTATCGGAGCATTAGCAGAGACCAACCTGAGTGAGATTTTGGAGCAACGCCAATGAAAGAGCACACGATCAAACTCGCAATCCTAAAAACCCTTTCAACAGGGGATTTTATCTCAGGCGAAGAGTTAGGCGAACAACTCGGCGTTTCACGAGCGGCAATCAGCAAACATATCAAAGGCATACAAGATTGGGGAATCGATATCTTTCGCGTGCAGGGCAAAGGCTATCAACTCTCTCAACCATTGCAGTTACTAGACGAATCGATATTAAAAGCGAGCCTAAACGCTCCCGTTGAACTTATTCCGATCATTGACTCAACCAACCAATACTTATTGGATCGGGTCAACGAGCTAGAATCAGGCTCGGTGTGTATTGCTGAGTATCAAGCAAAAGGCAGAGGGCGACGCGGCAGAGAATGGGTATCACCATTCGGCTCAAACTTATATATGTCGATGTTTTGGCGCCTAGATGCGGGAATGGCCGCGGCTATGGGTCTTAGTCTGGTGGTTGGTGTCGCTATTGTTGAAGCTTTAGAAAAACTTGGACTCAACGGCGTAAAGCTAAAGTGGCCAAATGATCTCTACTACCAAGACCGAAAGCTGGCAGGGATATTAGTCGAAATGTCAGGTCAAGCTGGCGGCGCCGCAAATCTTGTTATCGGTATGGGCATGAACTTAATGATGTCTGAGCAGACAGAAGGAATCACCCAACCTTGGGCAAGCCTTGCCGAAGTGGCAGATAAAGAACATATCGACCGCAATCAGCTCGCGATTACAATGATTAATACACTCAATAATGCCTTAAACGACTATGAGATCTACGGTATGTCAGGCTTTGTCGAACGTTGGAACCGATTAGATAACTTTTTAGGCCGTCCGATCAAACTCATCATGGGTCCAAGAGAAATTACCGGTATTGCCAAAGGAATTAATGAGCAAGGCGCAGTATTACTAGAAACAGAAAATGGCGTGGAGTCTTTCATCGGTGGTGAAATTTCTCTACGCGGAACAGAGAGCTAATCACTCACCCTGACTTAATCAAACCTTTGCTTTATTAAGCCATTCCTCCATAATATTTCAGGTATATGGAGTGTAGTGATGAAAACGACTGACCGAATATTAGAATCAATCAAACGTAACGGAGCGGTAACAGCCAAACAACTATCTGAAGAGTTTGGGATGACTTCGATGGGCGCGCGCCAACACTTGCAAGCTTTAGAAGAAGACGGCTTGCTACAGTTTGAAGATATCAAAGCTAAGGTTGGTCGCCCGAATCGTCACTGGTCGTTAACGCCAAAAGGACACGATCAGTTTTCAGATCGTCATCGAGACCTAACTATTCAAGTGATTGATGCCGTCGAACATCTTTTTGGCCAGGAAGGATTGGAAAAAGTTGCCCTAGAGCGCGAAAACAGTGTTTATCAATCATATCGCACGGCGATGCAAGATTGCCTGACACTTCATTCTAAACTCCAAAAACTGGTCGAACTACGAAGTGCTGAAGGCTATATGGCAGAGCTACAACAAACACCATCTGGCTTTCTGTTTATTGAAAACCACTGCCCTATTTGTAAAGCCGCAACACGATGCCGCTCGTTGTGCCAGTCTGAACTCAATGTATTCCAAAGACTGATCGGTGACGATTATTTGGTCTCGCGGACAGAACACATCGTGGAAGGCGAAAGAAGGTGTGTTTATGCAATCACGCAATAATACAGACAACCTTTAAAGCCATAGCAATTGTGGTAGCATACCCGTCCTAAAATGATAATAGGTAAGTAAACGTGCGCAAACTCTTACAAAACTCGATTGTATGCCATGGTATAGGTGTACTTGGAACTCTGATTCTTTTACATGCGATCACAGGTTTTAGAGACAACTTACCTCTAAGTGTCGTCAATAGCTTTTGGCTTGTAAGTTGCGCCTATATAGCAACATCGATCACTATTCCCAAAATCACTAACTACCTATTAGTCGATCGAAAATACTATATTTTACCTGTATTAACTTCGGTATACGCCATCGCAATGGCATTGATACTGCTACTTAGAATCGACTATTCTCGAGAAGTTTTGTTGTATGCCTTTAGTTCTCATCTAGTCTGGATGTACTTCTCAGCAATATTCATTAAAGGCCCAGAAAAACTCCAGCTCAGCGCAATCAATAACTTTGACGTCAATTCTATCGACTCTCAAAACAAGCGTATCAATCTATCTCCGTTAAACGAACCGTTAGCAATGGCGGCTGTAGCAGATGGTTTAGTTGTCGATCTGCATAACAAACTCACTCCCGAGCAGGAAAAGTTTGTTGCAGATTGCAGTATCAACAACATTCCAGTTTTCCATTCTGAAAGCATTCGCGAAATGATCGAAGGAAAAGTACAAACGTGCCATCTTTCCGAAAACGCGATTGGTACTCTTGTTCCTAGTCCTATTTATCACAACATCAAACGTGTCTGGGAATCTGTACTTATCATTTTGAGCTTTCCCATTACTCTACCGATAATGTTTGTGACTTCAATTCTAATAAAGCTGGAAAGTCCAGGACCTGTAATGTTTATTCAAGAACGAGTAGGACAAGGTGGCAAAGTATTTAAAATATACAAGTTCCGCAGCATGACGGTGAAACAAGCCGGAGCAGAAGACAAGTTTGCTACAGAAGAACAAGCTCGAGTAACGAAGGTAGGACGAGTAATTCGAAAAGTGCGAATAGACGAACTTCCTCAGTTTTTTAATGTGCTAAAAGGTGAGATGTCATTAATTGGCCCAAGACCAGAACAAGAAAGCTTCGTAAAACAGTTTGAACAAGAGATTCCATTCTACGGTTATCGCCATATGGTTAAGCCCGGAATCACCGGCTGGGCACAAACAGTACAAGGTTATGCCGATGATACGGATTCAACCAGAGAAAAGCTCGCGCACGATCTTTACTATATCAAACACCTTTCTTTCTGGCTGGATATGAATATCGTGCTGAAAACACTCAAAACAATGATGACTGGATTTGGAGCAAAATAAACATAAATCCAGAGAGTAGATTTATGCTTATTTCATCGAATTTCTCTTCACCAACGAGTAGAATAGATAGTTAGAAAAAAAATATATGGCTTTTATTCGGCTAACACTTGGGATGTTGTTGAGTACATTCCAATGCCACATGGCAGATCTCAACTTATTTGCGCTCAGTGAGTTAGAATGAACACGATACTTCGCTAGGTTTTGATCTATTCCTATCGAAATACAATCTGGTTTAGAGCTTAATATCTCTAACCACATAAGATAATCTTCATGTTTAACCGGTTTTTGAATTACCTGTTCTACCTTACTTCTATCAATCAGCCCAGTAAGGTTACCTATAAAGTTAGATTTTAGCAAAGTTTCAAAAGTAACAACTCTGCGTGCCCTTACAAGATTTGATTTTTTTGATTTATCATAAAAGCGTGTATATGCAGTATGACAACAAACAGCATTTTCATTAGTTTTTATGGTTTCGATTTGTTGTTCAAGCTTTGTTGGCATCCAAATATCATCGCTGTCTAAAAAGGCCAAATACTGCCCGCGTGAAAGCTCAATAGCTTTGTTTCTACTTAATGCAACCCCAAGATTAATTTTGTTGGAGACAAGAGTTATACGATTATCCTCTATCTCCTTTACCACACTAGCAGTATTATCAGTAGAAGCGTCATCAATAATAATTAGTTCCCAGTTTGGGTAGGTTTGACTAATGATAGACTCAATACTTTCACTAATGTACCTCTCACTATTGTGAGCAGGCATTACAATCGAAACTACCCCTGAAATATAAGTCAACTGATTTCCTTAGCTAGTTCAATAGCGTCTGTCATTGAGTCTTCAATCGAACAATACTTCCAATCGCCATAACGGCCAATTGAATACACTTGGTGCTCGGCAAGAACTAATAATGCATTGCGTTTAATCTGGTTTGATCTTTCACTAACGTGTACGTAGGCCGGATCCATGATTATGGAGCAACTTGACACAAGCTTGTGATCAGTAATAATTCCAGTAGACTTTAGGCACTCCAATGTCTTAGACAGTTGCTCATCGATATTTACTTCTTCAAACGGGTTATAACCTATTTCAACGTACATACTTAAGCGATCAGTTTTTAGTATATTGTCGTAAAATCCTACACGATAGAAGTTGATTTCTTTCTGAGGGAAATACAACCAATGAACATCTTTCAGTGATGACTTTTTGTCAAACCCCAAGTTGAAAACAAGGACCTTATTATATGTCAAGTTTTCTGCAAGCATATTTAAATCGTTTCGATTCACAGACTTCATTAATGCCTTAAGTGGCATAGAGTTAATCAAATATTCATACTTGATTTCTCGAAGATTGGTAATAGCAGTTTTTTTGTCTAAGTCAATAGAAAGTAGTTGCTCGTTCAGTGCAACGTTACGTTCAGGTATACTTTTAGACAAAGCATCTACAAAAACCTTAGCGCCATTTTTTGGATACAGGAATGTGGCATTATAGCTAGAAACAGATTGTTTCTTAAATGATGATACAACTTGGTCTAGGTTGGCATAGGGGAAAAATCGTCCCATAGCGTCAACGTCAAGACTATCTAGATCACAAGCATATAGTTTTTCATTGTAAGGCTTAAGGAAATATTCAGTGATGGCTTTACCAAATTTTGAGTAAAGCATATCAAGAAAAGAATTATATTCAGTTTTATCTTCCCTAAAGTAAAGATCGTATAAACATTCAATGAACTTGTCTTTTGGAAGTTGATGGATATTTGATTGAAATGGAAAATCTACATAGTTATCATCAAAGTAGATTTTAGTCACTTTTTCACGCTCTACAAGCTCTTTAGTATCTATACGCTCTTGGAAAAATCTTTTTAACGTATCAGTCGCAAAGTGAAAAAAATGTCCTGCAAAATCCCAAACAAAACCATCTTGGTAAATCGTTCGACAGTATCCACCTAATTCATTTTCTTTTTCAAGAATAAGGTAGTCTTCACTTTCGACAAAATTAGCAAAAGCTAAACCAGAAACACCTCCGCCGATAATAAGATATTTTACCTTATCCATTAATATGTTCCTCTCTATATTCTAATGTGCCTTTTACCATTAATCTTAAACATTCAATAAAGCTGAATTTCCCTTTGTATTCGTTGTGTTTTTTTATAGAAAAAATCAGGTCGAATGCAAGACCTTTTATTCCAAAAAGCCTATAAAAAGCAGCACCTTTTGAATAAAGTAAATCCTGATTATAATCAGTACCAGAACTTTCTGGAGGATGAACAACAATAGGTACTGGAACGTAGTAACATCTAAGCCCTGCATCTAACGCATCTTTAAGGAAAATAATCTCATCATGAACTCGATACTTACTACCCAAGCCAAACTCCAAATCCAAATTGAGACCCGCCTCCCGAATGGATTGATTTTTGAAAGTAATCTCAATTGAGGCACATTTAAGTACGGATAAAGCTGTATGTTTACGAGCTTCAGTGATGTAGTTTCCTTTAAAAGGGTTACCTTCTGTCGTTTGAATCTGAAATGTAATGATGTCAGCGTCAGGATAATCTTCATAGGCTTTTCTGATAATTTCTTCGTAGCCACTTAAGTAACTGACGTCGTCATCGGCAATAATGCAAATATCACCATCAGCATGTTTTAACGCCAAGTTTCTACTTTTAGAGCTACCCCGTTCTTGCGTGGACACCATTTTTACTTGCTCTGATTGCTCAACACCCTCGAAATCACCTTGATTTATCAGGATCACATCACTTACCACACCTTTTGAAGACCAATTAATGTCATCTAGTTTACTTTTGAACATTGTTGCCATAAGTATTTGAATATTAGGCATTTCACCCATAGATAATTTCTCCGCTTCCCATCATGTATAACTCAAGAGCCAAGTATCCTAAGCATATTATTAGTAGCGTTAACCTGTAGAAAAATTTATTGGTTCTATTATAAATAAAATCTAGCGCAAAAGGTAGGATGATAATCTCAGTCATCAAAAACGCTCGAGCACTTCTCGATGCTATTCTTAGGTCAAAAGACAAAATAAAATACAAAATAACACCAAAATAATAAGCTAAAATAAGGTTTCTGAGATATTTATCAAGCTCATCCATCCTAGGATAAATAAAAGAAACAACCGAAATAACGAATAACATCCTTACAGTTTCTATATTGACACTGAGACCTTTCAGTCTAGAACTAGAGAGATAGTAATTAAATTTATATCCTACTCTCCCTAAATCTATATAATTCAATAACGTACTAAACAAGCTGGAGATATCAATAAAGCTGATTATGACAGCACACGCAACAAAAATGTTTAAAAACTGTCTATTTGATTTCTCAAATATCAAATAAAAGAAAAGAAAAGGAAAACTCATAATGGCAGTACTATGGACAGTTAGAGCTAGCGAATTTATGAATGTATATTTCAAGTACTCTTTATTAGATAAAAATGAAATAGAGTAAAGGAACATAACCAACGACAAGCCCTGCCTTACTTGTCCATAAGGGCCTCGATAAAAGTATAGAAAAAAAAACAAAGATATTATAATAAGAACATATCTATCTAGCTTACATATGACCTTAGATAGAAACCAAAATGTAATAATAGCCCAGGCCAAACTAAACACAAAAAAAGGCGCATTTATCGTTCGAAGTGTAGCTATAATAAAAATAAAACTGGGTTCAAGCCACGTTAATTCTTCTGAAAGAAAAGATAAGCCATTAACTGAAGAATATATATTTTTATAGAGTTGAACATCCCATCCCCTATCACGAATAGCAATACTGTAGCAAAAAGCAGTGGCAATAAAAATATATATCTTATTAAACACCTCAAATTTAAATAAAACAAAGAAAGAACATAACAAGACAAATATAAAAGAGAGAATCAAACTGTTAAAAGTAAGTAATGTCATTAGTTACTTGTTCTAAAGATTTCATTTAAGTTCTTATCCACAAAGCCTTTCCATAAGTGGAATGACTCAGCATGGAAGTCACAAAGAGGGACAAGGTTTTTTTGTATCTTTGCTATGATAAATTCATCTTGTATTCCTGCACTATGCAAAGATACTGCATAGGCAAATTTCACCCCTAGAAGACTATATATCTCTATGGGGGCTGACCTAGATAATTCCAAAGTATTTTTGTACGTCTTATAATCTTCTCTGGGATGCTGCTTAATATATACTGTAAGGCCTCTTTGTACAAAAAAGTCTATGACTAGATTATTAATTCTGTGCATATCCTCAGTGGAACATAGCTTAGCAGTGTCCAATGGTTGAGTAAGAAACAATACCGAAGACTCAAAATCACTATTAGGTAGTATATTCAACGAAAAACAATCGATTATCGCACGCTTAAAGTGATCTTCATTGCATACCTTTACAATAGAACCTATATCTAATTTAGAAGATTTATTTTTAACAACATTGTTAGGAAGAAGTGAAGGATCGACTACTTCAATTTCATCAACCCATGGTTCCTCACCCCATACCTGTTTTGAAAAAGGGAGACCAAATGCAAACCTTATGCTCCCTTTTAAAACCCCTATTTTTCTCTCTTTATAATTGGCAAAGCCATCTCCTCTTAGAATAGTTTTTTTACTATTTCCCGCTAATACTTTCGCTAAAAAAGGTCCAGAATGGTAAATATACAACAAAGAGAAAGGTTTAGATAACAGCGAACCTTTCCAAGAAAATGGTCTTATGAATCGATATTTTTGAATTGATAGGTTTCTTTTTACGATACTCGGGAAGAAACTGGGCATTGTCATAAACTCTTCCAAGAAAAAGGATTCTTCTTCAAAAACAAATTTTACTTCTGGAAAAGTGTTTACTAAGTTAATCCTTGTCGATTCAGGAACAAACTGATAATCTGTTGGCATATAAATAGTATGCCTAGCTTTATTCTTGATTATTGCACTACTTAATGCATAAAGTAGATGATTATAAGTAATACATAGATGTGCAATTTCCATTTATTTACTCTTAAATAATTAAACAGTCAGAATCGGATAGATACGTATCACAGATAAAATACAATTAATATACTTTTAAATAAACTGATATGAAAATCAATTTATTTCATTAATCACTATATCTTTTTGATATAACCAGCCATTAAAGCGTAAACTTTCGCATTATCTTTATGTTCATGTATTGAACATAAAGAATCAGACTCATTGTTCAAAAAACATTCTACCTGAAGGTATAAACCAGGTTTAAACTTTTCATCAAGAACATCATCTACTTCAAATGGCTCAATAGTAATACTTCCCAGCTTTTGTATTTGGAGTTTTTCCATTGGCCTAAATATCAAGCGATGCACTGATGTCAAAATCTCAACACTCCATCGACCAGGTGCTCCCCAATTTCCATGATAAGAGAACAAAGCTCCTGTATCAGAAACTCCAGCTCCTGAGAAGTTATATGATCGAGGATGCCACGGTGCACCACCATTAGAGAAACAGCTTATTTTTTCAGGAAAACCTCCTAGAAAAAATGCCATATCTGTCACATGAGTTGTATTTGCCAAAAACCAGTTTTCTTTTACTCCAGGCCCCTTTTTTAGGTCTGATATCACATGCCCCCATTCCGTAATTTCAAAATTAAAGCTTTGGACGCCACCATCTTGAGCGATGATACTTTTAGCGGCTAATAAAGAAGAATAAAATCGTCTGTTATATGCCACATACACTTGAGCTTGTTGCTGCTCTGCGTAATTAGAAAGAGCTTCAATCTCTTCATAATGCAAGCCTGCTGGCTTCTCGACCAATATGTGTTTAATACCATTCGAAATCAGCTTGGTTGCAATTGAGGCCAATTGCTCAACACCCGTTGCAATAATCGCCGACTTATATGGTTCAAGGCCTTTGTCTATACAAAAACGATCCAAGCCTCCTACAAAAGGCTCAACTCCGGACGCATCTTTAAACTTTTGTGCCGAAGCTTCGCTACGCCCAACTACTGTGAACTTGGTATCTAATGCTTTTAAAACCTTTGTATATTCTTGTGCCATACTTCCGGCACCAACCATCAATATCATGTAAAAACCTTATGTAATTGGAACTACTTGTTCTATAGAATCACTACCTTCAGATGTAAATAACAGAGATGTTTTTTCCAAAAACTCTCGGTGAAGCATAGCTGATATACTAATTGGGGTTAGCTCACACTCTCCTCGCTCAATAAGATCCAGAACTACCTTATGTGTCAACTGACTTTGGAAGAGCACTTTAAGCGGAGCATCTTTTATCACATCACCTTCTTTATCGAGCCAACGAGCGATTCCCTCACGTTCCAAAAGTTCAATATGCTCACCATCTATCTCCACTGAAATATCTAGCATTACCTGCCCGCATTCGGTATGCTCACAAGTTAGAAACAAATGATGTTTCTGATCGTCAGAGTGAGCATCAAGTCCCCCAACAATCTCTTTATATCCAGCGCGCTTACTATCGATAATCTTCACATCTTTCTGATAGTTTAAACTATATTGTGAAAAGTTAGTCAAGTAGTGTAAGAGGTCAATAAAATGGATGGCGTTACATGCTAATCCCCAGTTCTTCCCTATTACATGCAAAGAAATTGATTGCGCATATTGATATTTTTTTGCCAAGTCCTGATATGCTGGAAATTGTCTTCTTGGGCAATTCACCCAAGTTTTGATCTTCGATTGTTTCAGCAGTTCTTTAGCTTGATCAAGTTGTGAGATAGACTGAAATAGTACTTTTTCTAAAATAAGGTATTTAATATCAACTAACTGAGTTAATTTCTTGACAAGTTCAAAGCGAATAGCAGCATTGGTTGCAACAACACAAACTTCGATATTTAGACCTTCAATTAACTTAATATCCGGAATATATTCTACTGTTGGGGAATGTTCTCTGGAAACATCTGAGTAGCGTTGTTGTGCTATTTCTAAAGATTTTATCGAAGGATCAATTACATATATAGCAAATTTTTTATCTAGCTGAGCTAATGCTTGAAGGTGTCTACTACCTAATTGACCCGCTCCTACAATCAACACATTATTCATAACTTTCCTTATACTTCAAAATCGTTTCCGCCAATAAAAAATCCAGCTCATGGTCAATATCAACCGAACTCTCTCCATCCATGACATAAGCGTAAAGATTGGATGACAATAATAAAGCGTTCTCTTCAAAGAAGCGTGAGACTTTCGTAATATAAATTGCACCGTTTAAGCGGAAATAAGTTGGGAGGTCCTGGCTTCGTACGTTCTTCAACTCAGGACGAATAAAGCTATCCATTGACATATCATCAGGCAAAGTATTCGACCATAACGGAGAATGATCACACTCGCAAACAGAAACAATGGCATCCGCTTGCTTATCATTCAGTAGTTCGATTGCCTTTTGTGTATGTTTAGCATTACGAATTGGAGAAGTCGGTTGTAACACCAGAACATAATCAAAACATTCACCTCGTGCTTCATAAAATTGAAGCGCGTGTTTAATGACATCAACACTAGAACTTGTATCGCTAGCTAGCTCTTTGGGGCGTATGAATGGTACTTCAGCACCATATTTCGCAGCTATATCCGCGATCTCGAGACAGTCAGTTGATACAATCAAACGGCTTATGTCTTTAACTCCAGACGCTGATTCGATGGCTCGTTGGATCAACGGTTTACCATGTAAAGATCTGATATTTTTTCCTGGCAGGCGTTTACTTCCACCTCGCGCAGGAACAATGGCTAGTATTTTCATTCTTATTATAGACCTAATGTCAAAATATCAACCTGAGCACGTTTAAAGTCATCCATACGCCCAATATCCAACCAGTATTCATGGAAAGGGAAGACATGAGCATCGTTGCCAATATGTGATTCAAATAAGGTTGGCATATCCAGATACTCATCTTTTTTAATCCGCGATATCAACGATTTATTAATCACATAAATGCCTGCATTGACATGAAAACGATACGTTGGCTTCTCAACAATATCAGTGATCTTAAATTCATTCGCCTCAACCACCCCAAAAGGCACTTGATATTCAAATTCGCGCACACACATAGTAGCATTGGATTGCTTGCTATTATGGAAGGCTAGCACTTCTTCGAAGTTGATCTTTGTCAATACGTCTCCATTCATCACAATCACCGGTAAATCAGGAAGGTCCTCTGGAAGCAATCCTAGTGCACCGCCCGTACCCAATGGCCTATCTTCATGAATGTATTGTATTTTCACTCCCCATCTAGAACCATTACCAATAGTTTCTTTAATCATTTCAGGCAAATAATGAGTGGATATATAAAAGTTACTGAAGCCTGAGCGAATGAAGCTTAGAATCACAGTTTCTAAGATTGGTCGCTCACCGACCTTTAATAGTGGTTTAGGGCAGTTGTCAGTAAGAGGCTTTAGACGAGTGCCAAACCCTCCTGCCATGAGAAAAATAGGATTTTCGTATTGAGGCTTATGTAACAGACCATGTAGAGTTTCTAATCCCACAACCACATGGTTATTGAGCACGGGGATAGCATGAAGTTCTTTTTTCTCCATTAGAGATAATATATTATCCCGAGTCATGCTAACATCAGCAGTAGTGGGGGTGGTGTTCATCACAGTAGCGACTTTATCTTCTAATGAAGCGTCACTTAAGATGGCTCTGCGAATATCACCATCGCTCACTGTACCCAGCAACTTATTTTTATCATCAACAACAAGTGCTAGTTTAAGAGCTTGCTGATCTATAATTTCTAGTACCGAGCGAATAGTTTCAGAGGAGCAAACTAAGATCTTTTGCCAGCAATGACTCATTCCTTCCCTCTATTTGTTAGCCTAGAACCGATTCTAAATTTGGGAACTTCTAGTTTTTCAGTAGCACCACTTTTTTCACGTCCAACTAAAGTTAGAAGTATTGTGCTATCACCTACTTTAACTACAACTCCTTTCTGATTTCTACCAACAACTTCACCTACAGTTGCAATATAGTTTGGTGCTTCTGGGATCAACTCTGCAGACTCAATTGCATACTCTTCGTTATTCAGAAAGAATCGCGCGCGAGGGCCAGGGTAACTAATTGCTCTAACAAAATTATATATACGCTCAGCACTCCAATTGAAGTCAATAATCTCATCACCAAAGGTTCTAATACCAAAGTATGTTCCTACAGGATGAATATCGTTTTGAACAATTCGAACAACCTCATCTTTAGAGATTTTTAATATCGCAGAATATAAAACATTTGCGCATTCATTGATCGCTTTGTTTAGAAGTGTTCCATAATTATCCTTCCGCGTAATCGGATATAGTCTCTGCTCGACGATATCACCAGTATCAATACCTTCATCCACATAGTGGACTGTGATACCAAACGAAGACTCACCATTAATCAGAACCCAATTGAGTGGGTTTCGTCCTCTATAAAATGGTAAAGCCCCCGCATGGCAATTGATAAAACCTAAAGGGGCATATTCGATAATGCTTTTCCTCAATATCTGATTGAACGACATTGACACGAGAAGATCAGGCTCATATTCATCCATTACCGAAAGGAATTTACTCGTGTTTACGTTCTCTACGGGAATATAAGGAACACCTAGCTTATCTGCCCAGTCTTTTAAGATCGGATCTTGTGTATCATACCTAGGTACAATAAAAACAATCTCTAAGCCGTCAGTGTCAGCTATCAATTCAATCGCTCTATGAGACCATGGACCATCAGCAAAATAACCAATCTTCATTATACTTCGTCGTCCTGTTCATACGTTTTTTGAGAGGTACTTCCCAGGATATCCCAGTAATAAAACGGACTAATTCCGGTTCCTGGCCTCTTTACAGTCAGGTTGTCTGTTGTAAAACAATCTCCAATGGCGATGTTACTCTGCGCAACAAGACTTTTCCTCGCCACTGACTTATTCTTAATTTCAGATGTAGTAGGAACCTTTACGCCCGTACCTAAAGCCAGCTCTACATTTCTAATTGCATCTACCATCGATTTGAGCTCATCTGGCTCCAACGATGCTTTATGATCTGGACCTTCCATCGTTTTATCCAAAGTAAAGTGCTTCTCAATTAGAACTGCTCCTCGTGCTACTGCCGCAATAGGAATTGTGATCCCTTCACTGTGGTCTGAATAACCAGAACGCAAACCAAAAGATACTCTTAGTGTGTCCATCGCACGCAGGTTTATTTCTGCCATTGGTGCAGGATACTCTGTTGTACAGTGGAGGATGGTAACTTTGTCTTGCAAGGCACTTTGCCCTTCGATTGAAGCGTAAGCTTCTTTGAATGCCGCAATAGACGGTTTAGTGCCTTTATCTTGAGTAAGACCAAACGCTATGACACCTAAAGCATCCTCTACCTCTGCTAATGTAGCCATGCCCGTCGATAAAATTATGTCACACCCCGTTCTTGCATGCTCCAATATTAAAGGTGCATTGGTGATCTCTCCAGAAGGCAGCTTGAGTGTTTTCAGCCCTAAATCATTTACTAGAAACTCTAAGCTTTCTGAATCAAACGCAGTAGAGAGAAACTCGATACCAACTTCACTACAATAATCTATCAACTCATGATGCAATTCGTAAGGCAACTCTAGCCTTGTCAGCATAGCGAGTTGCGATTCCTGATTCCTAGTATTTTCTACTTGATATTTTGCTTGATGTGCAATTTTTGACGCTAAATTTTTCGCTTTAAATGTTTGAAACTTAACAATATCAGCACCAGCATCCTTAGCTGCATCTATCAGTTTAAAGGCGAGATCACGACTACCATTGTGATTAACTCCAGCCTCAGCAATTATTACCGTCATAAGACCTACTTAGTATCGAAAAATTTTTTACAAGGGTTAAATTTCATATCTTTGATCATTTTGATAACTTGTTTACTAGCACAACCTTGACCATATGGGTTCACAATCACTTCATTATCTAATTTGTATTGTCTAGTAACAGCCTTTTTAAGCGCTGAAGAGATGCTAGAAACATTAGGTTCTGCATTTATTACACTTCTAGCAGCTAAACGACCTTTCTGCCTCACACCAATATTAACTGTTGGAATATCAAAAGACGGTACCTCTATAATGCCACTAGATGAATTACCTACAACAGCAGCAGCATTTTTTATGGCACTAAGATAACGTACCTGCCCTAAGGATGGTATTGCTAGTACTCTTTTCGGTTGTGAAACAGCATAAGATTCAAGCATAGGAATTATGCGGCGACCACCATCATCTGCGTTAGGGTATGTCAATATTACTTGGTGGTCAGGATACTCGTCTAACGAATCTAGTAACGCTTGAAAGCTCTGCTCTGGCTCTTCATCGCCTAGCGTTACTGGGTGATAAGTTACAACAAAGTATGGTTGCAAGAGTTTAAAATCTAGAGAATCACCTAATTCATCGACGCTCATAAAAGAGCCTCTCATTAGATGGTCCAACCCTATAGCTCCTATGTTTATAACTCTCTCCGGAGACTCTCCCAGCTGAATAACTCTATTTCTATACTCTTCTGTAGATGTGCCGTGAAGGTAGCTAAACTTGGTAATAGCGTGACGAATCGCATCATCATATGCCCCTTCAGTAATCTCTCCACCATGCAGGTGAATTACAGGAATCTTTAAGAACATTGCAGTTTGAGCAGCAGCCAACGCTTCAAAACGGTCCCCTAATATAACTAGAGCATCAGGCTCTAAACGAGAGAGCGCATCTGTAAAGCCAAGAACTCCCAACCCTATGCTTTTTGCAGTTCCTACAGCAGAGTTTGAAGAAAGAAGAATCTCTATTTTCTCATCAATTTTAAAACCGTCTTCTTCTATCTGTTTATAAGTTTCCCCAAACTCTGGCGACAAATGCATACCAGATACCAATAACTGTAATTTTAAGCTTAGATCGTCTTGTATATCTTTTAATAGCCAGTACAGAAGACCATACTCAGCACGTGTGCCTGTAAACACCGCTACTTTCTTCATGTTACTTTATCTCGACGGGTGTACTTGGAAGATTAATTAAGTGCGCTTCAATAAATTCAGAGTAACTAAGATCACCACGTATTGTATTCTCAAACATAGGCAACCTATGCATAAGTTGCCAAATCGGCCGGGTCATAACACCTGAACTATTTGTACCTACAAGAATCTCTTCTCGACTTTCTTTATCAGGGCAAATGACCGCATTTAACCAGTAGTTAGACTGTGCATATTCTGGCTCAGTGACAAACTTGAAGTCTGTACCGTTAAAGAAATCAGCGTAGCGCTCTGCAAGTCGTCTCTTTTGCTTCAGATACTGTTCGATGACTTCCATCTGAGCGCACCCTAAAGCCGCATTTAGGTTAGGCATACGGTAGTTGAAGCCAGGCTCATCATGAAAGAACTCATAAGGATGAGCAACTTTAGCTGTCGTTGTAACATGCTTAGTATGCATCCCTAACTCTTGAGTTTTACATAAAACCATACCACCACCACCAGTGGTAATAATTTTATTACCATTGAAACTAACGGCACCGAAATCACCCACAGTACCAGTGTGCTTACCCTTGTAAAATGAACCTAGACTCTCTGCTGCGTCTTCAACTAACGCAATGTTCCATTTTAAGCAAACGGCAACCAGTTCATCAAGTTCTACAGGGTGACCAAATGTATGCATTGGTACAACCGCTTTGATTCTTCTGCCTGTTTGTTTATGGAGACAACCAGCATCTGTGACTTCAGCACTCTCTTCTAAGAAGGCATCCACAGCCTTAGGACAAAGCCCTAAATTCATTGGAGACACATCCAAAAATATAGGATCAGCACCCATATGATAAAGGGCATTACAAGTAGCAACAAAAGTCAGAGCTTGCGTTATGACAAAATCGCCTTTTTGAACATCAGCCATGTACAATGCTGCATGTAATGCAGCCGTGCCGTTAACTGTCGCTACCGCTTTTGCAGTACCAGTATAAGCCTCGATTTTTCGCTCAAAGTCATCAACAAACTTCCCAACGCTAGAAACAAATGTACTTTCGATCGTTTCCATTACATACGCTTTTTCATTGCCTTCAAACGTTGGTGCGTGCAAGGGAATAAAGTCGTCAGTTTTGTAAGTATCTCTCACAAACTCAACAATAGATGTCGCTTTCATTGAATGCTCCACTTACATCTTGCTATCGAGGTATTTACCCGTTTCTTTGTGTCCAAAATCAGGGATCATGGTAAAGAACAATTTGACAATTTGTTCTTTAGTCCAAGCTCGCGCGTGTTTCATCTCAGAAATTTGGTTTTCAAACAAAGTAAGAAGCTCTTGTTCATAAAGAGGGTCATTTTTAATAATGCCTAGATTTTCAAATCGAGACATATCCAACTCTTCTTTGTCTGTAAAAAACTCTTCGAAGTCTTTTTCACCCGTCGTATCACTGGCTGTAAACAAACATGGCCACTTACCTTGATCTGGAAGCGTGTGCGCAAGTTGGCGGGCTTCGTCTTCTGTTTCACATAAGTGAGGTTCATAACCAAGCTGTTCTAGGTATTTCACTGCAATATCTGCAAACGAAATAAGGTGCAAAGCTTCACTCAGTTTTGGGAAGAATATGTCGCGATTTTCTCCAAAGATACAAGACATTAAACATAGCTCACCCGATTCTTGAGGTGTAACAAAGTAACGTTTAATATCACATGGTGCAACGATAGGCTGCCGTTTTTGAATACGTTGATTAAATCCATGAAGCAGTGAGCCATCAGAAAACGCGACATTAGCAAAGCGCGCTGTCGAGATCACTATTTGCTCACTTTTACGCATCAAGAACATCTCCATAATACGCTTTGATGCCCCCATCATGTTGACTGGGTTTGCAGCTTTATCTGTAGAAACGCAGAAGTATTTTTTAGCACCAGAATCAATAGACTGCTGAATGGTTTTATCTGTATTAAACACATTTACATCAATCATTCGCATTAATGTATAAGGGTCTTTTTCACTCCTAACATGTTTGAGTGCTGATAAGTTCAAAACGTAGTCAAACTTACCATCAGCTTTAATGAACGCATCGTACTCCAGAGAACCAATGTCCAAAGCGAATGTCTGGAAATCGCCATCGATGTAACCAAACGAGCTGCGGATATCTCGAACCAACTCAACCATGTTGTTTTCACTAATATCGACCACGTGCAACTTTTTAGGATTGCGCTTAAAAATTTCTTTGGTCACAGCTTGACCTATTGAACCTGCACCTCCTAGAACTAAAAAGCATGAGGAAGAAATAACCTCCCTAAGTTCTGCTTCATATTTATTCACATCATTAAAGAAAATCTCTTCATCACGCCCAATCAAGGAAATAACCGAGTTCATATTAACCCTCTTGTATATTAAAAATCACAACACATCACAACATATAATACATCGACTATTCAGAACGGTATAACTTTTCAATGCCTTCAAGTTCTACTTGTTACGGCTCAATGTAAAATTAATCTTATCATCCGGAACAACAAATAAATCTAAAAGCTTTATAACTACCTTTCTAATAACTTTAAAAAAAAGAGAATTATTATGTAGATTAACACTTATACTATTGCAAAATGAAGACCACAAACTTAAGTTACTACCAGTATAAACAACGTTAGTCAATTTAAACTCTCTAAATAAGTAGTTCAAACCAGTTCTAGTATATAAAACCCTATGCCTAGGCGTGTCTAAATGAATCCAATTCCTTCCAAAGAGCTTAAAACTAACAGACTCTACATTTGGTATATCAAATATTATTAATGATTTACTATTAGTGTGACATTCTAAAAATTCAACCATAGTTTCAGGATCATCTAAATGTTCCAAAAGCTGAGAAGAAACCACAACATCAAATGTTTTTTCTATTGATAAATCTTTAATTTCCGATTCAAAAAAATTAATATCTTGGTAATCTGATAAATTATTTATCGCTGGAGATATAGTTACATCTGTACCGTACAGCCTTGCATTTGGAAACTTCTTTTTTAGTTGATAAAGAAGTACACCAGACCCACAACCAACGTCAATAATGTCAAACTTATCATCTTCTGAATATACAGCTAAAATTTTTTCTATAAATATACTAAGAGAATTAGGTAAATTTGAAACATCTATTTTATGAGGCTTATAATCTTTATAATACTCACTTACGCTTAAATTTGGATCATCTATGGAAAATGAACCACATCTTTTGCATTTATACCAATCAAACTTCTCATTTGAAATTGAAAAGTTAATATCCTTACAATTTCCATACTCAATAGAAAGATCACCTTTACATAATTTGCATTTTTTCATCTTTTGAACCATTTTAAGAAAATACTAAAGTCTTTAAAAAAAGAAAACGTATTAAATATAAGTTCCTTGTCCGTATTCAAGCTATTTTTTAATGTAACAATGATTTTTGTAACACACCTAAATTTTAAACTAAATAGCACTTTTATCAATTGTGAAAAGCTATAATCGTGCACATGAGAACTAACAAACTGATAATGATCTTTAAAATGCTTCCATTTTAGACCTTTGTATCTATCTAAAGACGGCTCTCGATACACTTTAACATCATTATTAACAAAAATAGGAAGTTTAGTTTTAGAGATTAATTCATAATAAAAGTCTATTTCTGGAGCATACTCATACAACGACGATTTGTAAAAACCATTAGCATTTATAAATATAGTTTGAGATGGAGGTGGTACTTCTTTTAATGTTCTTAATCTCTTTAGAAAAGTAGAGCTATAAATATAGCCATCTAATTTGAAAGTAAAGCTATCTGTTGCCATAACATATAGAGAAAGATTTTCATATATATCAATTGCATTTCTAAATTCATCAAGACAATTAGGTGGCAAGTAATCATCACCTTCTAATAACATTAAATATTTACCGCTAGCAATAGAAAGGCCATCATTCCAGTCATCGGTACTATTCATTGGTTTATTTATAATTAATAATTTTACTTTATCGCCAAACTTACTTTTAATCTCATCTAACACATGAAGTGTATCAATATCTCCATCTCTCAAAGTAATAATAACTTCAACATTATTTACACATTGCTTAAAAATAGATGATACAGCACGAACTAGAGTTTCGCTTCGACTATTTGCAGGAATAATAATACTTAGAATTATCATTATTTAAACATTACCTTTTATGTATTCTGACATTTCACTTAACGAACTAAATACGATTACACCTTCATGAGAAACATTTTCTTCCGATAGAAGTAGCGAATTGATAGAGTTCTTTGAAAAGTACTTTGCAAACTTAACTTCATCATCTATATGGAACAAAACATTAGAGTATACACTATCAAGATTTTTAATACTCTGAGATTTATGTATTATTCTACTAAAGTAGAAACCTTTACTATCCAGCCATTTTTCGATATTTTTTTTCATATTAGGATAATCTATTGATTCAATGGGCCTAGACGTAGACACAATCACTTCAAAATTATTTTCATACAACCAATTATTGAGTTCTAACATTACAACATTTATATCTAGACTGTATTTATAATCACTCATCCTATATTGAAATTTTAGTATCTCGTACTCATTTATTCCTAATTCCTCTTTTGCTTCAACTGTAGATAAAAATAAGGAACCTCTTTGCATTTCAATATACTTTAGCCAACATTTTGGATAATCTACAAGAATACCATCGATATCAAAACTAATAACTCTCTTAAAGTCATTTTCCATAAAAAAACACACCTATTCTTTTAAAGCCAATAATAAAAAACGTATTCACACCTAACAAAATAACCAAAACTAACTTTACAAAAACCTCAACATACATTGACAAGTCAATATATTCATAGAAGAAAAATACAATTGCATTATACAATAAAAACCTTATTATAAAACTCCGCCAAGGGAGTAAAATATAAAATCCATTCTTGCTTTTAAAATACTGTATTACTAACAGTACTAATTTAGAAAATAGATTAGATAATACAGCTCCCCAAAGCCCAATAACAGGTATTAGAATAAGGTTAAGGATCACACTTGCAAAGGCACTATATAAACACGCTATTAAATTATCTTTAGTTCTTTTATCTTTCAAGAGAAATAACACTGTCGTCAACGACATAATAGAAGAAACAAGAAAAGAGTTTAGTAATAAAATTGATATTATTTCAATTTTTAAATATTCATTACTAAAGAATACATCAATCATATCTCCTATAAATAGCCCCATAAATAAAAACACAAAAAGCAATGTGTGAACAATCATTTCCATATTGTTTTTTAATTCATGAATATCATGTTCATTTTTAGAGTTAATAACTTTATAAAAATAAGGAATAAAGACTAAAGAAGCAGCACTTGTAAGCATAGTAAATGCAGATGATATTCTATATGCCATTGAGTAAATACCTACGCTTTCACTGCCTAAATAATGAGCTATGAATGCACGATCTAAAAAGTTTACAATCCATGTCACTAATATCATAGGTAAAAAAACAATTGAGTACTTTATACACTTTACAAATACTTCTTTATCAAATCTAGTTCTATTTTTTAAAACAAAAAAAACCGACAATGGAAAAGAAATAACAACAGACATTAACATAGAATAAAAATAGCCATTTATTCCAGATTTCATATATATCAAAAAATAAAAAATAAAAAATAGCATAATAATTGTTCTTGAGATTACTATACCAACATATGCATTTACCTGAGAACGAATTTGATACGATGATAATAAAACGTTTAACAATGAACTAAAATATGAATAGAGGACTATGTAGACAAATTTAATCGCATCATCATATTCAAAATACATCATCATTATAAATATAATTAAAAGACCCAGCCCTCCACCAATAATTGCAACTGACTTTATTAGAGTATCTAAGAGAGTTTTTCTTCCCTCTTCTGAATCAGATTCAAAGTAATAGGCCTGAATAGATCTATCTAAACTAAATAAAATTACAATAGATAGAAAAAAAACACCCATTTCTACAGTTGCTATTTGACCATACTCATCTAAAGAGAGATACTTCCCATATACTGGTAGCAGAAGAAAACCACAAAGTTGCGGAAACATATTCCCTATCGAATATTTTATTGTAGAATTCATTACCCTAGCCAATTAAAAATGCACATTACATTCAACTTTTATTTTTATACACTGCCAGATCAAAAAACATACCATTAAAACCTCAACCTTTCATTCAGCATAAAAACAAAAACCTTTTAAAATAACCACTTACATACACATTTTCAATTATAATTCATGCTCATGAGAATTGATAGAGATACCCCACGCTCCTATCGCAGTTAAGCTACTCTGTTAAATAACATTAGTATCATATCGCATCCAACTTTTCTTGCTGATACAATCTGTTAATCACTATACATTGCATACAGAGGCACATATGATCATCGTAACCGGCGGTGCTGGCATGATTGGCAGCAACATCATCAAAGCACTCAATGAGCAGGGTATTAACGATATCTTAGTCGTCGATAACCTTAAAAATGGTAAGAAATTTCAGAACTTAGTTGATCTCGATATCGCTGATTACATGGATCGTGATGATTTCCTTGTGCAAATCATGTCTGGTGAAAACTTAGGTCCGATTGACGCCATTTTTCATGAAGGTGCTTGTTCTGCTACCACTGAGTGGGATGGCAAGTACATGATGCTCAATAACTATGAGTATTCAAAAGAACTACTTCACTACTGTTTAGACCGAGAAATTCCATTCCTTTACGCCTCCTCAGCGGCCACTTACGGTGAAACTGATACCTTCATTGAAGAAAAACAATATGAAGGCGCATTGAACGTTTATGGTTACTCAAAACAGCAGTTTGACAACTATGTGCGCCGAGTATGGGAAGACGCTGAGAAACACGGTGAAACCTTATCTCAAGTCACGGGCTTTCGATACTTTAACGTTTACGGCCCTCGTGAACAGCACAAAGGTTCAATGGCTTCAGTCGCATTCCACCTTAACAACCAAATGAACGCGGGTGAGAATCCAAAACTTTTTGAAGGCAGCGAGCACTTCAAACGCGATTTCGTTTATGTGGGTGATGTCGCTGCAGTCAACTTATGGTTTCTGCAAAATGGTGTCTCAGGTATTTTTAACCTTGGTACAGGCAATGCAGAGTCATTCAATGAAGTCGCTACCGCTGTGATTAACTATCATGGTAAAGGCTCTGTTGAGACAATTCCGTTCCCAGAACACCTCAAAGGGGCATACCAAGAGTTCACCCAAGCGGACCTAACTAAGCTGCGAGCGGCTGGGTGTGATCACAAATTTAAATCTGTTGCCGAAGGCGTGGCAGAATACATGAAGATAATTAATCGATAAGGTGTGACACACACCGTTGCGCTTTATGACAGATAAACGAAACGATTTTGATCCCAAAGCTTATAACCCTACTTTCGAGTGGGGTTTTCTTGCACCAAAATACTGGGGAACCTGGATTGGGGTTTTACTCTCTGTTCCTCTATCACTGCTACCGCTAGGTTTTCACAAGTGGTTGTCTCATCAGGTCGCACGCAAACTAGCGAAAAAGAAACGTGGTGCTACTCACAATATCAGAGTCAACCTGTCTCTATGCTTTCCCAAACTGAATGAACAACAGCGCGAGGAGTTGGTATATAAAACTCTCTATACTGCTGGTGTGTTTATGCTTCGATTCGGGTTGCTCTCATTGCGCTCACCTCAGTGGTTGCAACGACAATGCCACTTCAAAAATGAGCATTATTTAAAGCAATCTAAAGACAAAGGCGAAAATGTCATTCTTCTCGTACCTCATTCATGGGCGATAGACATTCCAGCAGTACTTCTAGCATCTCAAGGGCTACCTGTATCTGCAATGGCGAAAAAGCAGAAAAACCCTGTGACAGACTGGCTGATGCATCGCCAACGAGTTCAGTATGGAGGGCGAGTCTATGAGCGTTCTGGTGGTATCAAACCTTTTATCAAGTCCATTAAAGACGGTTACCTAGGCTATTACCTACCAGACCAAGACCATGGTGCAGAGCTAAGTGAGTTTGTCGACTTTTTTGCCACAACCAAGGCTACGCTGCCAGGACTAACCAAGTTAGCCAAATTATCAAAGGCAAAGGTCATTCCAACATTTGCGTCAATTGACCCTGATAATGGTCACTACACCATTGAGTTCATGCCACCACTCGAGTTACAAGAGACTGAGATTGCAGATGCTAGGGCAATGAATGAGGCCATTGAGCATTTTGTTGGAGCACAACCTCAACAATATATGTGGATACTAAGACTTCTGCGTACACAAGAAGATGGGAGCAACCCATACAGAAAGCTTCGCAATAACGCATAAAATGAATTAAGAGAAGCAATGTGAAAAAAATACTGATAGTAGGCCCATCTTGGGTCGGTGATATGGTGATGTCACAGTCACTTTACACAACTCTAAAGCAACAAGACGCTGACGCTATCATTGATGTCATAGCTCCGGCTTGGTGTAAACCTATTCTAGAGCGGATGCCGGAAGTTAACCAAGCTATAGAAATACCATTTGGGCACGGCGAGTTTAACTTCCTTGGGCGCAGGCAGTTTGGTAAAGAACTCCGCAAAGGAGAATATACCCATGCATTTGTATTACCAAACTCTGCCAAGTCAGCTCTTATCCCATTTTTTGCCCAAGTTCCGGTCAGAACTGGTTGGAAAGGGGAAATGCGATACGGTTTACTAAACGACTTGCGACCAAACAAGAATGACTTTCAATATATGGTCGAACGTTACGTAGCACTTGCACACCCTAAAAGTGAAATGCAGAATTCAGCCTCGCTTGGCGGATTATCTACGTTGCCAAAGCCTCGTCTAACTATTGATGAAAACACTCGATGCTCAACACTCACTAAGTTTGGACTAAATCGAACAACACCAGTTTTAGGTCTCTGTCCTGGTGCTGAATTCGGACCAGCTAAACAATGGCCAACTGAACACTATGCTGCAGTCGCGTCTGAGATGATTGAGCGTGGTCATCAAGTTTGGTTGTTTGGTTCGGCTAAAGATGAAGAAACGACGAATACAATTCAGAATCTACTATCAGAATCACAGAAAGCACTTTGCCACAACCTAGCAGGTAAAACGTCTCTAATCGAGGCAGTTGACTTGCTATCGGCATGTAACAGCGTGGTGAGCAATGACTCAGGTTTAATGCATGTAGCGGCTGCAGTCGGCTGTCATGTAGTCGGCGTCTATGGTTCAACATCACCAGAATACACGCCGCCTTTGGCTGAAAAAGTAGACATAGTGAATACAGATATTGAATGTCGTCCGTGCTTTAAACGAGAATGCCCACTCGGACATTTGAAATGTCTAAAAGACTTATCGCCTGATAACGTCGTTGATAAATTGAAGTAACTGTCGTGATTACTAGAATCGCCTACACATTTATATTGATACTATTAGCGCCATTTTTCCTCTATGGTTTGTATAAGCCACGAGCGAATAAACCTTCTTTTGGTTCCCGTTGGAAAGAACATTTTGGTATTACTCCGAAACTAAACAATAGTAAACCACCTATTTGGATACACGCCGTCTCTGTAGGTGAAAGTATCGCAGCGACACTACTAATTAAATCGATCAAGCAGCAGTTTCCAGATCTCCCCATTGTAGTTACAACGACCACATCGACAGGGGCCGAACAAATTGCGAAGCTGGGTGATCTTGTCGAACACAGATATATGCCGCTAGATTTTGGCTTCGCAATCAAACGATTTATCGCAACAGTTAGACCAACTCAGTTACTCATTATTGAAACGGAGCTTTGGCCCAATACGCTTCACTGTGTAAACAAAGCCAGTGTGCCAATAAAGATCATTAATGCCCGTCTATCAGAAAAGTCTTGTAGAAATTACGCGAAAGTTCTTCCACTATTCCGTCATATCTCTAGCAACATCACTCAGATTTTATGTCAAAGTGAAAAAGACGCAGGTAGGTTTGCGCAGCTAGGAGTACCCGAAGATAAATTATTCGTTACTGGCTCGATTAAATTTGATATCAGTATATCTGATATGGACAAAGACAATGCTAAAGAGCTTCGTGAGAAACTGGGTTCCCAAAGACCTATATGGATAGCGGCAAGCACACATAAAGGAGAAGATGAGATTGTCTTATCTGCTCATAAAACGTTACTTAAATCGCAACCAAACGCACTGTTAATACTGGTGCCAAGACACCCTGAAAGATTCGAACAAGTATATACACTGTGTCAGAGCGAAGGATTTCTAACCAAAAGACGTACAAACAACCCTTGTTGCTCTGAGTTGTATGAATCGCAAGTCTATCTAGGCGATACTATGGGTGAGATGCTAACACTGATTGGTGCGGCCGATGTATGCTTTATGGGAGGAAGTTTATTAGGCGATAAGGTCGGAGGTCACAATGTTCTCGAACCTTTAGCATTAAATGTCCCAACTATTACAGGAAACAGTTATTATAACTTTCAAGAAATTGTCGATGATCTGCATGAACAAAAAGCGATAACGGTTATACATTCACCTTCAGATCTATGCAATGCGGTAGCGACACTACTAAAGACAAAGAAGACCGAAGTACCTTTGCTAGCTCGATCTCCGGGACCAATCGCTAAAACCATCAACCAGGTTTTCAAGAACTATGATTAAAAGCATCAGAAAAGCACTGAGAAAAAAAAATGAAAGCTTTCGTCAAATGCGTAAAGTGGAGCAAACTATTGCAACCACAACTAGGTCGCAGTATCTCCAAAATCTAGCACTTCATAACACTTCTTCTTTAGTTAACAATAATGTACAACGTGAACACGAACTGATCGTTAGTCTAACGACCTATTCAAAACGTATCCATGATGTCCACCTTGTTATTGAATCCTTATCTGAACAAACCGTTAAAGCAAATAGAATCATTCTTTGGCTAGATGAGGATGAGTTTTCTCAATCAACTATTCCAGGAATACTTAAACTTCAGCAAGACCGAGGATTGGAAGTACGATTCTGTCCTAACTACCGATCCTACAAAAAGCTTGTCCCGACATTACAGCTCGCGCCCAATGCAGACATCATCACTGTTGATGATGATTTGCTATACCCGTACGACATGATCGAGATGCTCGTCAAAGAGAAGTTAGATTATCCTCAATGCATTATTGGTACTAGGGCTCATGAAATGTTAGTTAATGATAAGTCCTTACTACCATACAAAAGTTGGCCTAAAGAATGCTCTTACCTGAACAATGGAAGCAAGACATTTCTTACAACTGGCGCTGGTACACTATTCCCAGCAGGCGTTTTCCCTAAAGAGGCATTAGAACCAAAAGAGTTTTTAAACCTCTGCCCTAATGCTGATGACATATGGTTTAACCTTGTCGCACTAAAGCACGGAATAGGTAGGTGGAAGCTTTCTGATGATAGAAAGTTTGTATCTCGATTTTTACATTTAGAGTCCAATCAAGATATTGGACTCAACAAACAAAACGTTAATAACAGTCAAAACGATATCCAAGCAAAGAAAGTTATTGAGCACTTTAATATTGAGTTTTCCTAATAATGCTACGCAATTTAAAACAACAAACAAAATGTCTATTTACTTCAAAAAAATACAGTCTAGCAATATTTATTGTATGCATACTTTATACAATATCAGCATTGCCTCGATTAGAGATCAGTGATTTATTCAAAAATATAATTATATTTGGCTCATTACCAGCTCTGTTTTACAACTTTTCAAGTTATAACAAGAGTATTTTTTGGTTAGCTTTAACATCAATACTATTACAAGTAATCAGTTGGGCTCATGCATTAGTTTATGTACCTGAATTTGCGAAAAGCTCCCCTGATTTAAAACCACTTTCATCATTGTTTCTTTTCGTTCTTATAGCTATTTGGATTGACGGAAGCAATTTGAGAAGAATAACTCTTTTCTCGAGTTTTATCTTGAGCTTCGTTAGTACTGCTTTCTATGATATTTATACAAACAATAGCTTGTCTCTAGCACTTTCAGGACACAGAATTGACTATGGTATGCATAATGCTCAGTTTACCTCAATGTTATCTGTTGTAGTATGTATATTAACCGTATACGTACTCGCAAAACTGCCAGGTGAAAGAAAGGGAGTAAAACTTTCACTATACGCTTTAGGTAGCTCTGTTATTGCTTTCGCACTGTTTTCATTATACGCAAGTCAAAGCCGACAGGTATGGCTCGCCGTGATAGTTCTCTTGAGTCTAGTACCTATCGTTGTGGTAGGTACAAAACACATAAGAAAACTTACAATAGCATACACGTTACTTGCATTTGTCCTATTCAGTGTTTTCCAGTTAGAATCTGTAAGACAACGAGTACTCAATGAGTCAACTGTCATTTCAACTTTGATCCAAGGCGATTTAGACAACATACCTATGACCAGCGTAGGTATACGTGTGAACTCATGGCTAGAAGCAAGTAAATGGATTGCAGAAAGGCCTATTTTAGGTTCGGACTTCAACGCAATTTCTTATGTAACAAGAACCGCTGAAAAGTTTCAAACTGAAAAACTTCAAGGCTTTGGTCATTTACACAATTATTACCTTGAAGTGTGGGTAGCCTTTGGTATTGTAGGACTAATATTCTTAGCTGTTTTTTATCGAGAGATAACAGTCAACGTTGTAAATCACCATGGAAAAGAAGAACGCTATTTATTGTATAGCTTTCTTATTTTCTGGTTCATTATTAGCATGTTTGAATCATATAACCATAAGTTTCTTGGACTATATGTACATACCATCATTCTTGCTGGCTTGTATTCACTAAAGGTCAGGAAGAGTAATTAATTACTTACTTAGACGTCACTCGTTCTATACAAGGAGTAAGGAATTTGTCTATAAACTTACTCCACTTCCTTTCAATTTTTCTATTTCCAACGAATTTCACGTAATTTGCCAACGGGATAGCATCAGCGGTTCCAAAACCGTCTATAAGAACAACCTTTATTCCATGGTTTAGTCTCGTCACTAACAAATTACTCATCAGAAGATCACACGGAATAATATTATTCTCAATTAAGTTATCTTTGAGCTCTTTCAAAGCTAATTTTAGTTGTGTAATATCCTCTGAGGTATGATTCTCTTCTACATAATGCCTAATGTTAAGTGCTCTTGAACCGTCAAAATTTGAAACAAGCTCTACCTCCATCCCAATGCTATCTTGTGTTTCAATAACATTATAAAACTCAGGAATATGAGAAAAACTCACTCCCTTAGCCTTGAGGTAATTCAGGTACTTAATTTCTCGTTTAGTTTGCTTAGCTTGGCTCTTTTTACTTATTTTAATACAACGACTCGGATTATCTGGATGTTTATAGCACACCCTTTCCGTACCTTGGCCAATAATTTCCCATTGACTAAAATCACTTACTTGCATTCACGCCACTTTTTAAATTATAAACCGAAAGAATTTTCTGGTAGTTTTTTTCCATTACAGCGTTGACATCCAGGTCTAACGCAAGGTCACGACATTGTTTTCTTAACTCGACCTCACCCACTCTTGCAGCCCAATACGTCATGGCCGAAGCAAGCTCGCTAGGTTTAACATCAGAGCCAACAACTGTTGCGACATGTTCTTTTAGTACTTCTTTCGCCCCACAATTTTCTGTCGTAATCACAGGAATACCACATGATAGTGCTTCAATTGCGGTAAAACCAAAAGGTTCATAGTGTGTCGGCAGTATGTAGCAATCTGCCATAGAAAAATAATGTTCGGGTTTGGTTTGAGTGCCTAAGAAATAACAGCTATCACTGATGCCTAAGGAGCGAGCATACTCTTTATATTCTTCTTCATGATTTTCTCGCCCAACAATGAGAAGAGTTGCTGGAAAGTCCAGCATAGAAAATGCAGTCAGCGCTTCTTTGAGTCCTTTTCGTTTATAGCCTGAACCCAAAAACAAAAAGATAGGTTTTGCCGTATCAATGCCAAGGCTTTGCACTAACTCAGCAGCAACGTTTTTGTGCTTTTCTCGCGAGAATCGACGCGTGTCAACAAAGTTGTGTATTACCGAAATTTTATCATCAGGCACACCGTAAGCTTCTTGTATTTCAGTAGCACTCTTATATGAGTTGGCGACAACATGTTTATAAGCGCCTTGCGCCATTGCTTTACGCTCAATCGCAATAGCAACTTTGTCTTTAAACGTTAGTTTGCCTTTTTTCATCGAATCGACAAAGTGGATATGCGTCCCTCCTCCGATTCTCAGCATGTCGTGAGACCATGTCTTACCTAAACCATAGACAAAATCGTATTGGTGCTTACTCAGATGCTTCTCCACATCCTTGGCAAACTTCCAGATACGGTGCGCTTTACCCAAACTAAAACCATCTAGTTTTACAAATTTAATATTAGGTTGAGTAGGCGCAACATGAGTTCGGCAAATGATGGTGACATCTTCCCCTTTCTCAGCTAAATAGCGAGATAATTGATTGAGAAACAACTCTGTCCCACCAGTTTCCGCATGCCTCATGTGAACAAGTGCAATTTTCATTTATAATGTACGCCTTACCAATAACTCATGAGCAGTAGTCTACTCCTAGATAGGGTCCAATATACCTTAGAAATGTAACTGAAACAAAAAGCCCATCTAAGTAGTTTCAAGTTCAAAACATGCAGTTTAGAAAAGATATCAATGCACTAAGAGCATTAGCCGTACTCTTAGTAGTCATTTACCATTTTAATTCCTCTTGGGTTCCAGGGGGTTATATTGGCGTCGATGTATTCTTCGTCATCTCTGGTTTTTTGATGACCAAGATAATCCTCGACAAGAATGAGATAACTCTTTCATCTTTAATCACTTTTTATGTAGCACGACTAAACCGTATAGTCCCTGCACTCGCATGTCTTTGTATTGCATTGTTAACCGTAGGGTGGTTCTATTTCGCTGGAGAAGAGTACGAGACTCTAGCAAAGCATGCTAGATACAGTTTGACGTTCTTATCAAACCAAGTCTATTTGGATGAAGCCGGATACTTTGCAGCGACCTCTAGAGAAAAGTGGTTGTTACATACATGGTCACTTTCTATTGAATGGCAGTTTTATTTACTTTACCCACTCTTTATTGGAATCGTACTAAAACTGTTTTCAAGATCTCGTCTTGCATTCACAATCAATACACTACTACTAACCAGTTTATGTTACTGCGGATACCTGTCATTTATTGGTGATACAAGCGGCTATTTTATGTTGTCGGCTCGCGCTTGGGAAATGCTTATCGGATCATGGGCGGTTATCTATAAACCGAAAAAGCACTGCTCTGCATATGTAGGTTGGCTGTTAGTTTTGGGTGCTGCATTTGTTATAAACAAGGATTACTTATGGCCAAGTTTGATAACGTTGTTCCCTACACTCGGCACACTCATTGTTCTATGGGCAAACCAGAACAGTCGAGTGAACGACTCTTATATTGTTCAAAAGATAGGTTTATATTCATATTCTATCTACTTATGGCACTGGCCTGTCGTCGTGCTTTTCTACAAACTGAACCTACACTCACCATTATGGTTGTTTGTTGGAATTGCCCTGAGCGTATTGATAGGTGGACTCAGTTACCATACCGTAGAACAAATCCAATTCACTAAGAACATACACTCCGCTAAACGCCTGTTTATTAAATGTAAGCCTTTGTGGGTAATTCTAATTTTGGTCGGTACAACCAAGTTCATCGCTGAACAAGAAGGCTTTCCAGCAAGGAGTACTTTAGATCCTGAACTTGTAGCCCTATATGAAAAATTAGACAAAAGCACTCAAATGAGCCCTTACCGCACTAAATGTCATATCAGTAGATATACCGGACAACAACCAGGTGATGCCTGTACTTTTTCTTCTATGGAACCTGAATGGGCTGTTATTGGTGACAGCCACGCTTCAGAACTAGCGTTCTCATTAGCTAACCAGTTAAACAAGATAGATAAAGACTTAACCCAATTTACGATGACCAATTGCCCTCCATCGTACAAGCAAGCAGAAAACTTTAGCCACTGTGCGCGCTGGACAAACGATGTTGTGGATTTTGTGGCATCCTCGAATCAGATACAAAAAGTCGTCATTGCATACCGATACTCTGATCATTTGTTTGGTAGAAATGAAGATTCTTACCCAGAACTACCCAATGACTACTCAGATGATAGAAGAGAACTGGTGCTACAATCACTAAAACTAACAGTTGATACTCTTCTCGAGCAAGGAAAAGAAGTGTACTTACTCATGCCAGTTCCAGAAATGGGAGTCAGTATAAAAACACTTGTTGACCAAGCGTACTTACAGAAGAAAGACTTGACGAACATTCCGTCTGTCTCAGGGTCGTACTACGAAAAGCGAAATCAGTTGTTTTATTCATTTATGTCTAAATCAACTTTTAAGCCGGGATTGCACCCCATTGAAATAAGAGACTTTTTCTGTGATGAGAATCAGTGCTACGCCGTAAGAGATAAAGTGCCACTCTACTTTGATGATGACCATCCAGGCTTACTAATAACTAGCGAAATAGCCGCTAAAATCCTTAATCACGCAAGTTAAATAAAAGCCCCTCTAACAAGGTTAGAGGGGCTTTTATTCCAATTACTTCCTAAATCGACTGATCTTCCCTAGCGCTTCTTGGACGTATTGGTAATTCATTGTGGCGTCTTTCTTAGGGCGATAAGTACTATCGTAGATCTCAGATTGACCAGCTCCGTTTACTTCAATAATCGTATCGTCATACATGATGCCGTATGCACTATAGCTTGACGTCATCATCCAATCACGCTCTACCTTATCGCCAAACAAATCAACACCTGTAGAATAATCTGGAATCTCACTGCTAACACCCAGATAGTTCTTCATTAATGTCGGGACGACATCTTCGTGTGAAGTGGTGTAAGAAGCGTTTTGAGTAAGTGCCTGCTTGTCGATACCAGCACCTAACATCACAAAAGGGACTTGGGTCTGAGCACGAGTAAAGTTACCGTTGTGACCCCAGAAGTTTTGTTTGTTGTCGTTCATTTCTTGGCTATGGTCGCCAGTAATGATCACTACAGTGTTCTCAAGATCACCTGCTTCTTTCAACTTATCCAAAACACGTTTTACTTGAGTATCAACATAACGCACCGACGTTTTGTAGCGATTAAAAAACTTCTCTTGGTCGCTATTGTTATCCAGCTCCAAATAATCCACACGAGGAATCATCGGTTCGTATTTGTGCGCAAAATCATCCGGGAAATCATAACCATGCGGAGCATCGTAGAACAAGAACGAGAACGTTGGCAGTTTTTTATCACGGTTGTCATACCATTCCGCCCAATCATCGGTGAGGCGCTTATCACGAGCCGATGGTGAGTTACCTTCAGAAGTGACGCGAATATTTGGTACGTTCGCGAACACAGTCTGATCAAACTCTGGACTGGTCAGTTTCGCGGCAGAGAATAGTCCTAACTGGTAATCCAACTGCTGCAATCTATCAACAAACACTGGGGAACGATGGTTGGCTAGAAAGCCATGCCAATAAGTACCAGGCATACCGTAAAACAGGCCAAAGATGCCCGTGCGCGTTGCATTACCCGTTGCGATGTGGTCTTGGAAGATGACGCCCTCTTGCGCGTACTGCCACATATAAGGTGTATTGTCGGCATTTAAGGTATCTGCACGCCAAGAGTCCACTGTTATCAGCATAATATTAGTCGGCTGATTAACCTCTTTGAACTCCAGCGGGTTAAGTGGGTAATTTAGGTCGCTTTTCGGCTTAATACTCATCGCCTTTTGTTGTGCGATGGCTTCTTTATCCAACCAGCCCTGTTTTTCCATAAACCCATTGGCTGTTGCTGGGTAGAACAGCGGTAAATATCGCTTCACCATAGTCACAGGCTGATAGGCGTGGGCTGCAGCCCAGATATGAATGACATTCGTCACCAGTAACGCGGCAAAAGTCAGTAACGCGAATTTACGCCCTAACTTCAAAGTGCGAATAGGAGCGCCGGCTTCCAACCAGCGAATCAACCACCACTGTCCAGCCAGCAAAGCCACCACGGCCCCGATTACTGTCAACCAAGTAACAAGAGGGAAGCTCACTACCTGACCCGACAGCACCAACTCCATCACCACCGCATTGATATGAAAACGGTATTGAGCGTAAACAATCGTATCAATAAATAGGACTGCCAAGCCGATGGAAGCTATAAGAGCTTGAGCGACATTCCTCGCGCCTTTAGGCAGTAGCAACGCAGGGATACTTAATCCACCGATCACAACAGCAAGAAGTGTCATCTGCCCGAGTGTTCCAGCTAGGATGAACGTGACACCCAATAAGTCAGACGGAAATTCCGGCAAAAATGCAAAATATCGGCTAGCTATCGCGATCGCGATGAGTGCGTTGACCAGAATAAACCAGCCATGCGCATGTAGTTTTTGTTTAAAAGGCATTTCAATTCCTAAGAGGTAGCAAGACTTCACTGCAAGTAACAGTGTAATTATGGCTTAATTATTATTGGTTATATCCAGCAAGCAGGTGTTGGAATTCATCTTCTTGCCAGTGGATAGAGCGCTTATTCAGTTCCTTACGAAACGAGCGTAGCAATCTATCTAAATTATGTTGCTGCCAGTCTGAGCCAGCTTGTTGGTAACACTTATCAAAATCGATAATCCAAACTTGTCCGCTGGTATCTAGCAGCAGATTATGGATGTTCAAATCGGTATGGTTCACTTGAGCTTGATGCATCTTTGCGATCTCACGACCGACCGCATAATACTGCTCTTTCGTTAGTGATTCCGCTTCCAGCAGACTGACGAGATCTTTCGCATCTGCTATCTTTTCGCTAAGTAAATCGGTTCGATAGGCCAACCCACATCGCTCTACTCGCGCAGCAATTGGTCTAGGGACGTGAACGCCCGCCTTAGCCAAAGTCTGCAAAAGCGTAAACTCAGCGTAACTACGGGTCTTTTCCCAGCCAGTGAACCAGTATTGGTCTGAAACGATTTTACCGAATAGCCCACCACGTCGATAATGTCTCAACGCAGCTTGAATGGTTTGAGTCTGAATAAACCAAGTAGTTCCCCTACCTTGCGCGCTTCCAATCACGGCACCATTCTGTTGCCAGAAATCGATATCAAAAGCGTGCTCAGCAGGCTCGCTTAGTAGCTCCGCGTCGTACCAAATACGAAGATTGTCTTTAGTCAATTGCCTAACCATCTTCACTCCTGAATGTCTAAAGATAAGTTTGGCTACGCGATAAACTGGTGGTAGAGGATATACAACCACGTGAACGCAGCAAAACTTAGTGCAACAAACACAGCAGCAGAGCCGATGTCTTTCGCGCGCCCACTAAGATCGTGTCTCTCAGGACCAATCCTATCCACAACCGCTTCGATCGCTGAGTTGAGTAGCTCTACGATTAACACTAACACCACCACACCTAGCATCAAAATGCTTTCGATTACAGGCAGTGGTAACCAAGTGACAGCAACGATTGCAACGAGTAACAGAGCCAACTCTTGACGAACGGCAGCTTCGTGTTGGAAGGCCGCTTTGAGCCCTTTCATGGAATATCCGGTTGCGTTAATAACGCGTGTCAATCCTGTTGCACCAGGCTTGCCACTATTTTGCTGAACCATAGGTTACCTTTCGACTGATAGTGATGGCGGCTATTTTACATTTCTTAGCGTTGTCTGCATAATTCTAACCACTTTTATCTCTTGAGCACCTTCTATGCCACTGTTCTCTTCTGCACCAGAATCGGTCTGTTTTCTACGTCTTTCTGCGATTGGCGATACTTGCCATGCTGTTGCGGCGGTCCAAGCACTGCAGAAGCACTGGCCAAGCACCAAAGTGACTTGGATTATCGGCAAGGTAGAAGCACAACTGTTGGATGGACTAGAAGGCGTCGAGCTAATTGTCTTCGACAAAAAAGAAGGCCTCAAGGGGATGCAAAAGATTTGGGCTCAATTGAAAAGGCGTAAATTTGATGCGCTCGTCCACATGCAACTTGCACTCCGCGCCAGCTTGCTGACTATGGGCATTAAAGCCACTTACAAAGTCGGCTTTAATTTCCAACGTGCGAAAGAAGGTCAGTGGCTGTTCACCAATAAAAAGATTTCAGATACCAGTTCGCAACACGTACTCGATAGTTTTATGTCATTTATCGAATACTTGGGCGTGCCTAAAACGGCGCCACAATGGCAATTACCTCTTGCAGGCAGTGACATCGCGTTTGCCAAACAACAGCTAAACAACCGCCCTACGGTTGTCATCAGTCCTGCGGCAAGTAAAGATGAACGTAATTGGCTGACTGACAGATACGCCCAAATTTCCGACTGGCTTTTTGAGCAAGGTTATCAGGTCGTGCTGTGCGGCTCTCCCGCCGAAAGAGAGCGAAATCTCGGTGAAGCAATTATTCACTTAGCGCAGCACCCGATCCTCAACCTAATCGGACAAACATCGCTAAAACAACTCGCAGCAATCTTAGCCGAAGCCAAAATCGTCATCGCTCCCGATTCTGGTCCTGCGCATATCGCTACCACTCAAGGTACACCTGTGATTGGATTGTATGGCCATAGCAATCCAAAACGCACCGGTCCGTACAACGATTTAAATTCTGTTGCGAGCGTATATGAACAGTTTGTTGAAGAGCAACAAGGTAAACCAGCAGAGCAACTTCCTTGGAGCACCCGTGTCAAAGGTAAGCATGTGATGAGCAGTATCACAACGAACATGGTAATAGACAAACTTAAACCGTTACTAGAAGGTAATGCATCATGAGTAAAGCCACGATCGGCGTTTTGATGATCGTCAAAAACGAATCTAAACACCTAGCAGAGTGCCTAGAAACGGTAAAAGACTGGGTGGATGAAATCGTCATTGTTGATTCAGGTAGCACCGACAATACTGAAACCATTGCACGTCAGTACACCGATAAATTTTATACCCATACTGACTGGCAAGGCTTTGGTAAGCAGCGTCAAGTCGCACAGTCATACATGACTTCCGATTGGGTTTTACCGCTTGATGCAGATGAACGCGTTACACCCGAACTAAAATCATCAATTAAGAAAGTACTCGCGGATAACCCTAAGCAAACCTGTTACACATTGGATAGGCTGACACACGCGCTAGGCAAATTTATCCGTCACTCGGGCTGGTACCCAGACACCATTACTCGACTCTATCGACGTGAAGAAACTCAGTACAACGATTCCTTAGTTCACGAAAGCGTCGAGATTCCCAAAGGTATGACTAAAGCTCACTTATCGGGTGACTTACTGCACTATACGTTTGATTCTTTGAGCCAATATACGGGAAAAACCCAGCTTTATATGAAGTCTTGGGCTGATCAAAGAGAAGGTAAAAAGCGCAGTGGCTTAACAGGGGCAATACTGCACGGCTTCTTCCGCTTTTTCAAAATGTACATCATCAAACGCGGCTTCCTCGATGGTCGACACGGTCTCTTACTTGCGATTCTTAGTGCCAATACCACGTTCACTCGCTACGCTGATTTGTGGATTCGAGACTACGTGAAACAACAGGATAATAAGAAGTAATGAGAATTTGCCATGTCAACTTAGCTTCTGGATTCAGCGGTGGTGAACGTCAAACGCTGCAATTGATTAAACAACAGTTAATGTTGAACTATCAACTGACTGTCGTAGCAAATCCAGCCAGCCCTTTTTATGCTGAAATCGAAAAACTAGACTGTACACTGGTTGCTGCGACGCACTTTTTACGCTCACACCAACGTAGTATTACCGCTGACTGCCAGGTGATCCACGTACACGAAGGCCGTGCAATTTACTGGGCTCTAATCCAATCAAAGCTATTTAATGTGCCCTACATTGTGACGCGTCGAATTGATAACCCGCTCAAAGACAAGTGGTTGTCAAAGCTGGCCTACAATAACGCCAGTGCGCTTGTAGGTTTGAGTCGAGAGATAGTGAAACAAATTCAACTGCGCCATCCAAAACATCTGAATTCGATCATTCCCAGCTCTCCGGTTACCTATCCACACAACGATACGGCGGTTGAGGCCATCAAGCAGCGCTTTAACGGTAAGTTTTTGGTCATTCAAGCGGCCAACTTGCTGGAGCATAAAGGCCATGATGTGACCATTCAAGCGGCAGAAATCCTTTCCCAGCGTAACCCAAATATCCATATTGCAATTCTTGGTGATGGACGTGAGCGAGCAAACTTAGAACATCAAGCTCAAGGCTTAAGTAATGTAAGCTTTGAGGGCAAACAATCGAGTATGGGAGAATGGTTTCAAGCCGCAGACTTGCTGATACATCCCTCTTACTCAGAAGGTTTGGGCTCAGTGATCTTGGAGGCGATTCACGCAGGCTTACCCGCCATTGGTTCCAATGCGGGAGGAATTCCTGACATTATTGAACACAATCAATCCGGTCTGCTGATTGAACCCGGTGATGCTCAAACACTGGCAAGTCACATCGATGTATTAGCACAAAATACCGATTTGAGAGAGCAGTTAATCACTGGCGGCGCGGAAAAAATGCGCTCGTTTGATATTCGTCATACTGCTACCCTTTACCAAGATATCTACCATAAGGTCTTAAATAATGGCGTTAAATAAAGTGATTTATCCCGGTACGTTTGATCCGATCACCAACGGCCATCTCGATATTATTGAACGTGCAGCTTCGATGTTTGGAGAGGTAGTGATCGCAGTAGCAGCGAGCCCGAGTAAAAACACGATGTTCTCACTAGAAGAACGCGTCGAGCTGGTAGAACAAGTCACCAGCCATTTAGATAACGTGTCAGTGCAAGGTTTTAGCGGGTTGATGGTGGATTTTGCCAAAGAAGTTAAAGCCAACATTCTTATCCGCGGATTACGTACCACAGTCGACTTTGAATACGAATTCGGTTTAACCAGTATGTACAAAAAGTTGCTACCGAGTTTAGAGAGTATCTTCTTAACACCATCGGATGAGTACGCTTTTCTGTCCTCGACTATCGTCCGAGAGGTCGCTATTCATGGCGGCAATGTGGAAGAGTTCGTGCCACCTTCAGTCGCAGAAGCGCTGAAAAAGAAATAACGTCGATAACATGTAGGCGGAGCTAGCCCGCCTACCATTCTTTTCACTACATCTGGGTTGCGACTTGTGAGCGCAGATAATAGTTCTGTAATTTCTTGTAATCTTTACTCCATTCTACATCAGGATTCTGACTCGCCTCGACTTGTGTCATAAACCCTTCCCCCCATGGGTACAGCATTTCAGGGCTCTTATTGTCGTACGCTCCCCACTGGTTGATACAACGGCGGGAGTTGTAACCACGGTTGCTTACTCCTTCATTTGAAAGCATGTTCTCACCACCCAAACTGATATAGCTTTGTTTAGATAAGCTAAAGTGGTACAGCGTTGGGAAGATATCTCGATGAGAGCCCACCCTTTGGGGATCATACTGGTAGCGCGTATGCTCAAGGATTGTCTTAGGCACGTAGAGATAAAAAGGCACGCCATAGCTCGCGGCAAATTCTTCGCGTCGCTTAGTAGAAATGGAACGTACGCGATGGTCTCCCGAGGCAGCAATGATCGTCTTGCTCGCTAAGTTTGAACCCTTCACACTTTTGATAAACTGCCCTAAAGCGTCATTGGCGTACTGATAAGCTTCCAGCAGATTTTGTTCTTGCCCTGCAATACTGCTGACCAAGCTCTTAAGCCGTTCGCTCACCTGCACGGCTTTTGGCTCGTAATACTTAGGCGCACGATAAGGAGAGTGGTTCGTCACGGTCATGATATACACCATGGTCGGCTTAGTGGCTTCATCGAGTAGCTTTTTCACGAATTTAAAGGTGTAACCGTCTGGCACTCCCCATGTATCCGCGTAGGCCTTAGCTTCAGGGAACGCTCGAATGATGCTATTCTCATCATAAACCGTGTCAAAGCCTTGGATAGGTAAGTAATTGGCCAGATTGCGCCACATGCTATTACCACCGTAAACAAAGACAACATCGTAGCCCGCTCGCTTGTAAGGCAGTACCGCCGAGCTCGGCAACGCCACTTTTTGTGCCGCGCTGTGGCTAATGGTCGGAACGTCGCTGTGGAACAACATCATCACGATACTATCAATCGTCGCTGTGGTGCCGGCTAAGAAACGCTTGAAGACAAAGTCCTCGTTAAATGCATCACGCAAGCTACCCAATAAGTCATTCTTCTCTGAGTCATCTTCGATAAGGATGTTATTGCCCATCCCTTCCATTAACGCCATTACTACGTGTGGTGGGTTTTTCTCTAAGTATGGATTCTCTTGCGTGTGATATTCCGGCGTCGGCTGGCCGAGCACTTTCACCATCTGCTCAGTAAGCGCTTGCTCACTGATTGGCTCAAACGTCGCCTGCTTTTTGTAGTCACTCTTCGCCCAACTTAATGCCATAAAGGCATTCGGCGTAATAACATTCAGCGGTTTATACTGCGACACGTTGGCGTGATAGCGCTTCAGCGGCAAACTACCCACCGAACCGCGCGCAACGATGACGTAAGCAACAATCGTCAATAGAATTGAGGCGGTTGTCATCGCCCAATGTCTGGACGGCCAGCTCCAGCGTCGACCTCTTTTAAGCAAGGCTCGGACAGCAAACCACGCGCTCCCTGCCATCGCAACAGAAACTAAAAACGAACGGACAATCGGATAGTCTTCCCACGCGTTATCCAATACGGCTTTGGTATCATCATCAAACAAGCCGAACACAAAGACATCGATATAATTGCCGTACGTGTCGTAGTAGTAATAGTTGGCGATCGACAACGCGCAGAGTAGGAAGAAAATTACCGCGCTGTACCAAGGCGTCAAACGAAGCCAAGCTTGGAAAGTGCCTTGCTTCGCTGCCATCAACAGGCCCATCAATAGTAGTGGTGCAAACCCGATCAGGACTATCTTAGCGTCAAACCTAGCGCCCACGACGAATGCTCGAACGACATCTTGGCTGATTCCCACCAGCATCTCAGGCTCGGCGACCAAAGAGAAAAAGATCCCGCGCGAAAGAGTGAGAAATATAATCCCTAACAGATTAATGAGTAAGACAATTCTGATGAGTAAACGATAGTTGTACTGAAAAGAACTCATAATGACCTGATGAAAAGTGAAATACGGTAACTAAATAAGCAAACGAAGGCAGGGCGCTGGAACGGGGAAATATTGGTCGCAATCCAACGGAAAACGCTACCTCTTTGCACAGTAAGCCGCATACGTTATAACAGGCGCACTGATTCGCAAAGAGGCGATCATCTAATTTATGAGATAGGCTTGAGAATAGAGAGAAAGCTCAAGAACCTAATTGAATATGGGAGCATATCGCATAAAGCAGCACTGAATGCGCTACTTATGCTGACAGTGAGGACAGAAGAACGTATTTCGCTGACCGATTTTCAATTCATCGATCTCATTTCCACAACTTAAACATGCATCTCCAGCACGACCATAAACTTGAAGTTCTTGGGCAAAATAACCCGGTTTGCCGTCAGCTTGAGAAAAGTCTTTTAAGGTTGTTCCACCTTGCTTGATCGCCGTGGCCAGCACCTGTTTTATCTCTTGCACCAGTTTTTGCCATTGTTCTTGCGTGAGTTGGCCTGCTGCTTTAGATGGATGAAGCTTAGCACTAAAGAGTGATTCACTGGCGTAGATGTTTCCAACGCCCACAACAACCTTGTTATCCATAATGAATTGCTTCACCGTAACACGTTTGTTCGCCGCTTTTTCTAGCATATAATCAGCGTTAAAGGCATCGGTTAACGGCTCAGGCCCCATGTGACTGAGTGCAGCATGCTCGCCATTTTCCGTCCATAACCAAGCACCAAAGCGACGCGGATCGTTGTAGCGCAGTACTTTGCCATTCTCGAGTTTTAGATCCACATGATCGTGTTTGCTTGGGGCAACTTCTGCATCCAGAACGCGTAATGAGCCTGACATACCAAGATGCACGATCGCACTGCCGAGATCGGTTTCGATCATCAGATATTTCGCTCGACGGGAAACCGAGCGGATCACCTGGCCTTCCATTTGCTTTAACTCAGCGGGAATATCCCAGCGTAATTTGGGGGTACGAAACGTCAACTTAGCGATTTTCTCTCCCACCAAGTGAGGTGATATCCCCATGCGGCTGACTTCGACTTCTGGTAACTCCGGCATTGCTCTGACCTACTCTCTGTTATGTTTTCTGCAAATGGATGATAAACGCGCGCATATTGTAATGTGCACATCCGCTTACCTCCAAATCACTCGCGCCCTACTGGCTCAAAGGCAGTAAGAAATTTGGCTCGACCGAAACCGCAATCCATTGTTCTTGCCAGTTTTTTAGTAACCAAAACTGAGGAAGTTGGTAGTAAGTGATCCGTTGGGGCTCTTCAAGCTCGGTATACCAGACTTCTATCGTCTGTGGAGCATTCAGTTTGTCTTTTAGGCCGTCAAAGGTTGCTTGATCGACTTCGGTACCCACTAATGCGCTCCAGCGAGAGACTAATTCTTGGGCAGGAATCTCGATGGCCTGAGTGGATTGCCATTGTCCATCCACTTTTTGCAGCGACCAGTCGGAAAAATGAATCGCCTCGACTTGCGTATTCGGGTTAAACAACAGCGGTACGGTGCTTTGCTCTGCAGGCGGATCAATTAAGTAGGTCTTAATGATGGTTGGCAGGTTGAGTATTGCAATAAAAGCAATGATGCCGAGAATGAGGATGTTATTCCAGCGACGGCGTCGCGCCACAGAGACTCGCATGGCCAATGATTCCTAATCGATAAAAGTCGTCACTGAAACGTAGCAGAAATTGCGCCAATCGGCTATCAGAGAAGAATCTCTGAATAACGAGCAATAAAAAACCCAACTATATTGCTATAGCTGGGTTTCCAATTTCACTCTTCCCGAAGGAAGCTCAAAGAAGGATCAATTACTTGATCTTAGCTTCTTTGTACATAACGTGCTGGCGAACTACTGGATCAAACTTTTTGATCTCAAATTTGCCTGGCATGTTACGCTTGTTCTTGTCAGTTGTGTAGAAGTGGCCAGTACCTGCAGAAGATACTAGACGGATTTTCTCACGAACGCCTTTCTTTGCCATTGCCTATATTCCTCTTAAACGTTTTCGCCACGTGCACGAATATCAACAAGAACAGCATCGATGCCTTTCTTATCAATAATGCGCATACCTTTTGCAGTTAGGCGTAGTTTAACAAAACGTTTTTCGCTCTCTACCCAGAAACGATGAGTTTGTAGGTTCGGCAGAAAACGACGCTTAGTAGCATTTCGTGCGTGTGAACGGTTGTTACCCGTTACTGGACGCTTACCAGTTACTTGGCATACTCGTGACATGAATGTCTTCTCCAAAATCGTTTCAGCTCGATATCAACCTTGGTGGCCGAACCTCTCTATTTCTAAACAAGAAGTTAGAGGTCTAGCGCCGTTATGGAAACCCATACAAGGCTATCAAAGGTCGCGCATTATACTAACTTGACTAGCATTGCTCAAGACCCGAACAGATCCTTTTTCAAGGTTTTCGTGATCTTTTTTTAAGCAGAGCTGAATTTTAGTTCAAAAAATGTCGGGCGATTGTAGCAGAAAACCAGCAACTCACAACAAATAATGTGATTTAAATCCATCCCCTTTCTGCGAAAGAAATAACCTCGCCGTCACCAACCACAAAATGGTCGAGCACTCGTATGTCTACTAATGCGAGCGCATCGCTTATTCTACGGGTGATCCGGCGATCTGATTGGCTCGGTTCTGCCACGCCAGATGGGTGGTTATGGGCCAGAATGAGTGCCGCTGAATTGTGCTCTAATGCACGCTTCACCACTTCTCTCGGATAGACCGAAGCGGCATCGATGGTACCTTGGAACAATGGTTCGCCGCAAATTACCCGATGCTGATTATCAAGAAACAACACAAAAAACTCTTCGCGTTGTTTGTCACGCAACAACCCAGACAAATACAGTTTAGTCTGCTGTGGACTCGTCAGCGCCTCACCTCGTTTTAACGTTTCCGCAAGATAACGCTGCGTCATTTCCAGCACCGCACGCAACTGAACGTACTTCGCTTGCCCTAGCCCCTTATAAGCACAAAATTTCTCCTCTGGCGCCGAGAACAGCGCACGCAAAGAGCCAAACTCCTGCAACAAATGACTCGCTAGCTCGAGCACATTCATGCCCTGCGTGCCGGTACGTAAAAAAATAGCCAGTAATTCCGCGTCAGTGAGCGATTGAGGGCCATGACTTAATAGCTTTTCTCTAGGCATGGATTCTGCGGGCAAGCGCTTCAGGCTCATCTAGAGCGTCCAAATGGGGTGGATGGAAGCTTATTCAAGCCAAATAAAAACGAAGGCCGCAACTGGCCTTCGTTTTTTATCGGTTGAGATCAAGCTTAGCTGCAACTCATAAGTTACTTAGAGCTTAAAGTTACCAACCAGCTTACCCATATCTTGCCCTGATGCTGACAAGCTAGCGGTGATGGTTTGCGTGCTGTTGAAGTTGTCACTCAATTCATTGACGATTTGCTGTATCGCGACCAAATTCTGGTTGATGTCTTCCGCTACCGCGCTTTGTTGCTCAGCCGCAGAAGCGGTTTGAATTCCCATGTCATGGATTGAGCTCACCGCGTGTTGAATCCCTGATAGCGAGTGTTTGACATGCTCCGACTCGTTAACGGTTTTCTCTCCGCGCGCCTGGCTAGCATTCATCGTGGTTACCGCGCGAGCGACCCCTGACTGAAGCTGTTTGAGCATATCGCTGATCTCAAGCGTGCTATTTTGTGTACGGCTTGCCAGCGTGCGCACCTCATCGGCAACCACCGCAAAACCGCGTCCTTGCTCGCCCGCACGCGCCGCTTCAATCGCCGCATTGAGTGCCAATAAGTTAGTTTGCTCAGCGATATCGCCAATCACATCCAATACTTTGGTGATTTGATCCGTGTGATCGCTCAACTCTTGAATCGCTTCCGAAGTCAGGTTCACTTCCGCGACCAGCTGCGCGATACCTTCGATCGCTTGGCCCACTTCCAACTGCGCTTCATCAATCTGACGGTTAGCCGACTCAATCGCTTGTGCGGTCGAATTGGTGTTGTTTGCCACTTCACGTGCGGTCGCACTCATTTCGGTTACAGCGGTCACGACTTTATCGGTTTCCAGACAGTGATTTTGCATCTTCTCGTTGGCAGACGAGCTTTGATCGTCTAGATCGTAGGCAGCACTCTGCACCACTTCAGCCGACTGGCGGATCTCTGCAATCAATGGATGGAGTTTGTCCATAAACTGGTTAAAGGCGCGAGCAACATCGCCAACCTCATCTTTGGTCTCTACTTTTAGCCGTGCGGTCAAATCACCGCCACCTGCGGCAACATCTTCCAATGAAGCAACAATATGCTGCAAAGGCAGTGTCGCACGCGAAACCAGCGCACTCACCACAACGCCAGTAAGAATCAGACCGACCAACGACAAGCCAGTGGCAAACAAGGTTTGTTCTTGCAACTTAGCTAAGCGCTCCGCCTGATATTGCGCAACTTGGATATCGACATCATCAATGTAGATACCGGTACCCAAGACCCAATCCCATTTCGACAGGTATTCGGCGTAGCCCAGTTTAGGCGCTTGCGCATCAATGGTTGGCTTATGCCAAGAAAAATTTAGGAATCCATCGCCACTTTTCGACGCGTCGATAAGGCCTGCGATCACCGCCACGCCATTTTCATCTTTCAAACCGTAAAGGTTTTTCCCTTCTAGCTGCGGCTTGATCGCGTGCAGAGTGTTCACTCCTTGCGAGTTATAAGCAAAGAAATAACCGTCATCTTCAAAGCGCATCGCTTTCAGAATCGTTTTCGCTTGCTCTTGGTTTTCTCCGTTTACATCTGCATCGTAAAGAGGTTTAACCGCAGTAACCCCCATCATCAAAAATGCTTTTAGTTCACTTTTCTTGGTTTCGAGCAACTCACTACGATAGTTGTGTAACTCATTCTCTAGCGCTCTAAGACCACTCCAGTAATAAACACTGGTCACCATTGCTGTGATTGCAACTAAGGGCAATAAAGTAAGTAATAAAAGTTTGGTACGGCTTTTCATCCTGTCACCTAATTATTATGAATAGACTACGCGTGTATCATGCAGCTGTACGATAAAATGTCTGTGAGTCAGGCTAGGGTTTTATCAATTGACTAATTACTCGATTGTATAAAAACTTTTCGATTCACAGAGCCGACACGACGCGAAACCACTCCCGTTTGCAGTTGTGATAATATTGGCGCAGTTTTGACAAATTAGTATGGACAGCGACATGCAAACACTCGCAGGAAAAAAAATCCTCCTCGGTATCAGCGGCGGCATTGCCGCCTATAAATGTGCTGAGCTGACTCGTCGACTCATCGAACGAGGCGCTGAAGTTCAGGTGGTCATGACCAAAGCAGCAAAAGAGTTCATTACCCCTCTGACAATGCAAGCGGTCTCAGGCAAGCCCGTTTCGGACAGCTTGTTGGATCCAGCAGCCGAAGCATCAATGGGGCATATCGAACTGGCAAAATGGGCTGATCTCGTCTTACTAGCACCGGCAACCGCAGATTTAATCGCGCGCATGGCGGCGGGAATGGGCAATGACCTGTTAACCACACTTGTTTTGGCCACCGATGCTCCTGTTGCGGTCTCACCTGCGATGAACCAGCAGATGTATCGCAATGTCGCTACCCAAGAAAACATCGCGACCCTTGTGCGTCGTGGTATGGCGATTTGGGGTCCTGCGGCAGGCGAACAAGCGTGTGGCGATGTCGGTCCGGGTCGAATGTTAGAACCCATGCAGCTTGTCGAGCACTGTGAGCAGTTCTTCGCAGACAAGCCGCTAAAAGGTAAATCCATTGCAATTACGGCAGGTCCTACACGTGAAGCGCTCGATCCGGTGCGTTATATCTCAAATCATAGTTCAGGGAAAATGGGCTTTGCGCTAGCACAGGCGGCTCAGCAACTTGGAGCGGACGTCACCTTGATTGCCGGTCCGGTCTCGTTAGCGACACCAATCGGGGTAAAACGCGTTGATGTCGCCAGCGCGCAGCAAATGCATGACGTCGCGATGCAACACGCTCCACAGCATGATGTGTTTATCGGTTGTGCTGCCGTGGCCGATTACCGTCCGCAAACGGTCGCCGAGCAAAAAATCAAGAAAACCGATGATAGCGACCAGATGACGATTACTATGGTCAAAAACCCAGACATCATCGCTTCTGTTGCGGCATTGCAAACCTCGAGGCCGTTTACAGTTGGCTTCGCCGCAGAGACACAAGACGTTGAGCACTACGCCCGTAACAAGCTGGCGAAAAAGAATCTGGATTTGATTTGTGCTAACGATGTCTCGCTAGAAGGCCAAGGGTTTAATAGTAACGACAACGCAATCACCATATACTGGAAAGATGGTAAGCAATCACTTACTCTTGCTTCAAAACAACAAATTGCCACTCAAATCATGGCAACGATTGCAGAAAAATTAGAAGCTTAAAACTTCATAACACGCTTACACCGTATTTATTCAGGTTGTCTGGCTAGGCACGCCGATCATTCGGCTTTCTAGCCTTTTATTCAGAATGGTAAAAAGGAAAACGTTCATGGCCGGAACAAGAAAAACCAACCGCCGAGATGAAATTTTGCAAGCATTGGCAGAAATGCTGGAGTCCAATGAAGGGGCATCACGCATTACTACCGCAAAACTCGCTAAGCAGGTCGGTGTCTCTGAAGCCGCGTTATATCGCCATTTCCCAAGCAAAGCTCGCATGTTCGAAGGGTTGATCGAGTTCATCGAAGAGTCATTAATGTCTCGCATTAACCGTATCCTCGATGAAGAGAAAGACACGCTAACGCGCATTCGTTTGGTTTTGCAGCTCATTCTGGCGTTTGCCGAGCGCAACCCAGGCCTAAGCCGCATTCTTTCTGGTCATGCACTTATGTTTGAAAATGAAAGGTTGCGAGAGCGAATCAATCAACTATTTGAGCGTATTGAAACTTCTCTACGACAGATTCTGCGTGAACGTAAACTGAGAGAAGGAAAGTCCTTCCCTGTTGATGAGAAAATTTTAGCCGCGCAACTCCTCGGGCAAGTTGAAGGTAGTCTGAACCGTTTTGTCCGTTCAGATTTCAAATATCAACCAACGGCCAACTTTGAAGAGTATTGGGCGCTGCTAAGTGCACAAATTAAGTAACTATCATGAGTAAAGACAAACTTACACCGCCAGAGTTTTCACTATCCTTATTGCATCCAAAAAACTGGGGCGTCTGGTTAGGCTTTGGCTTGCTGGCATTAGTGGTCAATATTCTTCCTTATCGCATTTTGCTGTCACTCGGTCGCAAGCTCGGTCAAATTGGTATGCGCTACGGAGCAAAACGGGTTCACGTTGCGACGCGAAATATTGAATTATCGTTCCCTGATAAGCCGCAGCAAGAGATCCAACACCTAGTTGAAGAGAACTTCAAAAACACAGGTATGGCACTGATTGAGACCGGTATTACCTGGTTTTGGCCAACGTGGCGATTTAAGACACTGATCGTTGATAAAGATACTCACGCAATGCGCGAAAAATCCAAGCAAGGCCAAGGGGTTTTACTGTGCTGCGTACACGCGCTCAACTTAGAGATCACCGCGCGTGCTTTTGGCGTTCTTGGGATTGGCGGATACGGCGTTTTTCGCCCGCACAACAACCCGGCGTATAACTTTATCCAGTACTGGGGACGCACACACAACGGTAACAAACTGATTGACCGTAAAGACGTGAAGCAAATGATTCGTGTACTGCGAGACGGTGAACGTTTGTTCTATTTACCCGACCATGATTACGGGCGCAACAAATCGGTTTTTGTTCCGTTTTTTGCGATTGAGGATGCGTGTACCACCACCGGAACCAGCATTCTCGCGTACACCTCTAAGTGTGCGATCATCCCGGGCTCCGGCTTTAGAAACAGCGACGGTAAATACGAAATCATGGCGGATAAATGCATTGAGGCAGACTACCCGCAGAAAGATGAAGTGGCCGCCGCGGCTTATATGAATAAATACGTCGAAGAACTGATTCTTCGCGCTCCTGAACAATGGATGTGGCTGCATAAACGCTACAAAACCATGCAGGACGAAAATGTCGAGAAAGGCATTCGCTATAAGTAACCGCGCCAACCGATACAAACTAAAAAGGGTCTCCAATGGAGACCCTTTTTACTATTTGATTTCGAACGACTAGATGCCGTATTCAGCGCGGTACGCTTTTACTGCGGCTAGGTGCTCGGTCACGTTACCTTTTTCTTCTAGGTAAGTAATTAAGTCGCCCAAGCTAACGATAGAAATCACCGCACAACCAAAGTCACGTTCCACTTCCTGAATTGCAGACAGTTCACCCTTGCCTTTCTCTTGACGGTCAATTGCCACCAGCACACCCGCTAGATCTGCACCGTTTGCTTGGATGATTTCCATTGACTCACGAATCGCCGTGCCCGCGGTGATAACATCATCCACCAGCATAATACGCCCTTCCAAAGGACTCCCCACCAAGTTACCACCTTCACCGTGGTCTTTTGCTTCTTTACGGTTAAAGCAGTACGGCGTATCCACATCGTGGTGGTCAGCCAGCGCGACCGCAGTCGTCGTTGCAATTGGAATCCCTTTGTATGCAGGGCCAAATAGCACATCAAAATCGATACCAGAATCCGCCAACGCCGCTGCGTAGAAACGACCTAAGCGAGCCAAATCACGACCTGTATTGAAAAGACCAGCGTTAAAGAAATAAGGGCTCTTACGGCCTGACTTTAAAGTGAACTCGCCAAATTTCAGGACTTGTTTCTCTAGTGCAAACTCAATAAATTCACGCTGGTATGCTTTCATTACATTCTCTCTAAGTTACAGTTTTTCTTTCAACGCCTAGCTAACGACAAGTCGTACAGGCAAAAAAATAGCTTCCGTATCAGGGAAGCCATCTTAATCATTAATTTTCTAACGCCGCCTTCTGCGCTGCGACGATCTCGGTAATGCCTTTCTTCGCCGACTCAAGCAGCGACAGCAGCTCTTCATGGCTGAACGGTTCGCCTTCTGCGGTGCCTTGCACTTCAATCATGCGACCATCTTCGGTCATCACCACATTCATATCTGTGTCAGCGGCAGAATCTTCAACGTATTCTAGGTCACACAAGACATCTTGACCTAGCAGACCAACAGAGACTGCAGCAACGTGACCTTTCATTGGGTTTTTCTTTAGCTTGCCGTTGTCGATAAGGTGTTGGAATGCGTCCGCCATTGCGACACTCGCGCCTGAAATCGACGCCGTACGTGTACCGCCATCAGCTTGGATGACATCACAGTCTACAGTCACCATGATTTCGCCCATCACTTCCAAATCGACTACCGCACGCAGACTACGCGCGATTAGACGTTGGATTTCCATCGTACGACCGCCTTGCTTGCCATTTGCCGCTTCACGGCGCATGCGTGAATGCGTTGAACGTGGCAACATGCCGTATTCTGCCGTTACCCAGCCTTTACCTTGGCCTTTCAACCAACGGGGTACATTTTCTTCAACAGTCGCATTACACAGGACTTTGGTATTGCCGAACTCGACTAACACAGAGCCTTCAGCATAAGCAGTATAGTTACGAGTAATTTTTATTGGGCGAACTTGATCCGCCTTGCGATCGTTTGGACGCATTGGCTCTACCTTAGTTAGCTATCTGATGATAGGGGGAGACAAATTTGGTTGGGGCAAGATTATAGCGAAGTTTACAAAACAAAGCTATGTACATTAAGTGGTCATGCTCGGTTTGTGCTACTATGGCTTGGCGTTATTTTCAAAGATGATAAAACAGGAAAATTCGATGATTTATAGTATGACCGCCTACGCCCGAAAAGAAGCGAAAGGCGATTGGGGCAGTGCCGTTTGGGAAATCCGTTCGGTTAACCAACGTTATTTAGAAACTTACTTCCGCTTGCCTGAGCAGTTCCGCGGTTTAGAGCCTATCCTTCGCGAACGTTTTCGCAAGAAATTGGCACGCGGTAAAGTGGAATGCGCCCTGCGTTTTGAAGCCAACCCAGCTGCGAAAGGTGAGTTGACTATTAACGAAACCCTCGCCGAACAAGTTGTTAAAGCTGCCGAGCAAGTCATGCACATGACTGGTGAGCGTAGTCGCATCAACCCATTCCAAGTAATGCAATGGCCAGGTGTGATGGAAACGCCAGAGCAAGACATGGATGCAGTAAACAAAGACTTGCTTAGCGCGTTTGACGCTGCGATCGATGAGTTTATCGAAGCGCGTGGCCGTGAAGGCGAGAACATGAAAGCACTGATCGACCAACGCCTAAGCGCGATTTCAGACGAAGTGACCAAAGTTCGCGCACGTATGCCAGAAATCCTAGAGTGGCAACGCGAACGTCTGTTCACTAAGTTTGAAGAAGCAAAAGTTGAACTAGACCCTTCTCGCGTTGAGCAAGAGCTGATTCTTTTGGCACAAAAATCTGACGTAGCCGAAGAACTCGACCGCCTAGATTCTCATGTCAAAGAAACCACCAATATCCTTAAGAAAGGTGGCGCAGTTGGCCGTCGTTTAGACTTCATGATGCAAGAGTTCAACCGAGAGTCTAATACGCTAGCGTCCAAATCAATCAGCACCGACATCACCGCTTCCGGTGTCGAGCTCAAAGTACTGATTGAACAGATGCGAGAACAGATCCAAAACATCGAGTAACTATTTCCAAGCCCTGCAGTCGCGGGGCTTTTTACTCTTTAGTCTCTTCCTCTTGTAACCACTTACTTGGTGTTACACCAAACTGGCGTTGAAAAGCACGCGAAAACGCTACGCTGCTACCATAGCCCACATCTAAGCAAACGGACTTAATCGGATGTCCCGCCAGCAATAATTGCTGGGCGAGCAACAAACGAGACTCAGTGAGATAACTCAGTGGTGGCTGACCGATCACTTGGTGAAACAGCGCGGCAAAACGGGCTCGCGACATCCCACAATGCTGTGCCAACGTTTCAATCGTCCACGCTTGGTCTGGCTGAGAATGAATCGCTTCGATTGCTTTGGCTAACTTAGGCTCAGATAACGCCGCCAACACACTGGCTTGGCAAGCCTTGGTATCGACCAAGTGGCGGATCAGGAGTAAAAGAATCAAATCAAGTAGCGTGGCAATCACGGTGGTTTGTGCATAACGCTCTGTGAAAGCTTCTTCAAACAGTAACGTGATGACAGGGCTTAACGACGGCAAGTCACTCAAAGGCACCACTATCGCGTTTGGCAGTGCTCGATACAGCGGCGAGTCTTTAAAGCTCAAACCAGCGCAAACCAGATCACATCCTTCTAAAGTCAACGATTGCAGTCGATGCTTCTTTCCTTTTGGGAACACAACCAACGTCGGCTCACTGATCGTGTAGCGAAGCACACCTTCTTCATAAAGCGCGAGTTCTCCACTGCGAACCAAATGCAGTTGCCCTTCTCCGGGATGCTCTTCGCTGCATGAACTGCCGCACAAATTACCGGAAAAAAACAAATCTGCTTTAGGCGCAGCATGGGAAAGTAACGCGGATAACGCATCCATATTGAGACTCTTGGTTTATTTATCTGGACTGATGGTGATAAATCGTATCATCAGATATAGGAAGATAACAGCGTCCATTCACTCAACTCTGTTAAGGATAAAATTATGAGTCGTATTCTTCCTGTATCTCAACCTCAAGGTGAAGCAGCTGCAACGTTAACGGCTATTCATCAGAAGTTAGGCATGGTACCCAATCTTTACGCGACGGTCGCGCACTCACCTACCGTATTAAACGCTTTCCTCGCGTTTAATGAGGCGCTAGGCAATGGTCACTTAACCGCTAAACAACGCGAGCTGATTGCTCTAACGGTTGGTCAGGCAAACCAGTGCCAGTACTGCCTTTCTGCACATACGCTGATCGCTGGTAGCGTTGGCATTGAACAAGAGCAAGTCCTCGCAGTGCGCCAAGGCAAAGCTTACAACGCACTGGATCAAGCCATCATTACGTTAGCCAAGCAGCTTGTTGAACAGCGTGGCGAGCTGAGAAACGAGCAACTGGATTCTGCCCGTCAACATGGTGTCGATGACGAGCTGGTGATTGAAGTCCTTGCACAAGTGGTTGCCAACACGTTTACCAACTACGCCAACCATGTAGCGGAAACAGAAATCGATTTCCCAGTTGTTAGTTTAACGGTATAGGCGTTAGAGAGAGAAAACGATGAAGCATGAAAAAGGTTACTTGATTGCATTAAGTGGCGCAGTGTTAACCCTGCTTTGGATTGGCGTATTTAAGTTTACTCCCACCGAAGCAGAAGCGATTCGTCCATTAGTGGAGAGTCATCCGTTGATGAACTGGTTATTTGCCATTCTATCCGTGCAAGGTGTTTCTAACCTGATTGGCATTGTCGAAATCATTGTTGCAATCGGCATGGTGATTGGTATTTGGAAACCGCGTATTGGTTACTGGAGTGGTTTAGCCGCAACTGTAATCTTTTTAACCACCCTGAGCTTCCTTCTGACGTTGTCCGGTGTGTGGAAGGTGGTGGACGGTGTTCCTATTACGGAGTTTTTCATCTTCAAAGATTTAGTCTTCTTAGGTATCGCTTGGTTGAGTGTTGAACGCTGCCGTCAATATCTTTGACCACATACCTAATGCAGATAGCGCTCATATGGGCGCTATTTTTTCTCTGTTGTTTTCATCAGATAAAAAGGAATCACTCGAGTATGCAAGATCCAATCACGCTGAAAGACATAATAACTACGGCTAGAACTCCTTCCATTCTAAAACGCTCGGTTAAAGTCGCGTTGGTTGTCGGCACTATATTGATGGCGATTAATCACGGTGACGCCCTATTAATGGGAGAAGTAGAGCCCGCACGTATTGGTAAAATTCTTTTGACCTACCTTGTTCCTTTCTGTGTTTCCACCCAGGCGAGTGTACTTGCGACGCTCAATGCCCAGAAAACCCAACAGCCATCGTTATGATCAGATTATTCAAATCGCCACCAAAAGAACCTCGTGTTTCTATCACACCAGAACGACTGGCGGAGTTAGAAGCGATCGAAGCCCAGTATCAACAATTGGTGATGGATAACCCGCTAAGCCACGCAGAGCAAATCGAGTCAAATGCGGGTAACGTCCAAAAAGCGTCGTCCAACCGGATGGATGCGATCACCCAAAGCTCACAGCGAATCGAAGAGTTTATTCAACAGTCGAACGACATTGAAAGTTTGTCTCATGACTCGTTTACCGCGACGACAGAAACCGTCAGCACCGCTTCTCAATCGATTGAAAAACTCTACGGTTTGCTAGAGCAAATTAATGATTCCAAAAAGCAGTTGTTCGAGTTTACCCAATTACTTACTTCGCTAGAGCAGAACAACCAAAACATTGGTCAGTTAGTCGAATCAATTAAAGGCATTGCGGCGCAAACCAACTTGTTGGCGCTCAACGCCGCGATTGAAGCCGCGCGTGCGGGAGAGCATGGCCGCGGATTTGCCGTCGTAGCCGATGAAGTCAGGTTGTTAGCCAATACCGCAACGCACTCGGCGGAAAGCATCAATAATGAGATGAAGACCATCATGGCGACCTCTTCATTGATTATTGAAAAGCAAAAAGAAGTCTCTGATGTGATCAATTACAGCTCGGAGATCGCCGACGAGACGGTCAACAGCACGGAAAAGCTGATTTCGATGGCAAACCAAAGTCAAAGCGCTGTCGAGCATGTGATCCAAAAAGTCCGTAAGCAACTCGAAGAGTCTCACATCATTCAAAGCCATATGCAGCGGTTGGTTGAAGACACTCGGACTGCACTCTCGTTGTCGGGCGCCAACCATGAGTTAGCCAAACGCATTGCCCAAGCACTTCGTACCCTCAAAACGACGCCGAATGATGAGTCTATTGTTGAGGCAGAATAACGCCGAGCAACCACAAAAAAGCCCTGCAATCGCAGGGCTTCGTTTATTCGTCTTTCTCTTGCGTTTTTCTGTCGACATACGGCCAATAATGATGCCCGGCTCGAATTAATAACGTCGCCGCCGCAAGAATAAACGCCGCCAGCGACAACCAAACCACGGGCACCGCATCCAACTCTTTCATGCCGAGCGTGATATAACGGGCAATCGCCATCATCGCGATATAAATCGGGTATCGCACCGGGATCTTACCGTTGACGACAAACTGCTGCACCATCGCCAGCACTTCTAAATAGATGAACATCAACAGAATATCGGTCAGCAATACCCGCTTTTGCACAAACATATGAATAAACTCTTCCACCATCGCAAACACAGTCGCAAGCGTAATCGCGACCAGCAGCATGGCTTCCAATATATGGTAAATCTTGAGAAAAGGGCGGCTAAACGAAGGCGGTAACTGAGACGGCATTTCCTTATTCCACTGTCAGTGTCGATGTTGGCGCAATACTATCACGCTAAGCGGAAGAAAAAATGGCTCCGCGAATGCGAAGCCATGTTATTAAGCAGAAATCTAGATATTGCTAACAATAACGCGTCAGCGTTTTAAAGCAGTATCAGGTAACTGAGGAATAGCGCACACAGCACAAAAATCACCGGATGCACTTCTTTACCTTTGCCCGCCACAACCATCGCAAACGCGTAACTGATAAAGCCCATCGCCATACCGTTTGCCGGCGAGAAGCTCAGCACGGTAAACATAATGGTAAAGAAAGCCGCAATACGTGACTCTTTCTGCTGCCATTGGATTTCACCCAGACGGCCGATCATATAGATACCAACCACGACCATTGCTGGCGCAACCATGGCTGCAGAGAAGATCGAGAACAATGGATACAAGAATAGCGAAACGAGGAACAAGCCCGCCACCACGACTGCAGCCAAACCCGTTTTTGCGCCCTGTGACGACGCGATACCGGACTCTGAAAAGGCTGTAATCGATGTAGTACCAAGTACAGAACCAATCACCGTACCACCTGCGTCAGCAACCAACGCAGAGCGAGCATTCGGCACTTTGCCGTCTTTGTCGATGATGCCAGCGTCGCGACCAACACCGACAATGGTGCTCAAACCATCAAAAAAGTCGACAATCAGAAAGATAATCACGATAAACAGTAAATCAAACAGCTTATCCGCGGTTAAGCCGGAAAAGTTAAACACCGCGCCAAAGCTGCCCGCCAAACTCGGCGGAGTCGAAATAATCTGCTCTGGAATCGGCGCGTTATTTGTACCTAGAAACGCATCCGCGAGTACCGTGAGTACAATAGCGGAAACAAAAGAAATGAACGTCGCCAGTTTGATGTCGCGAACCATGCAACCCAAAGCGATAAAAATACTGATGTACGCGATGATGACTTTAGGGTCAGAGATATTACCCATGCTCACCAGAATAATTGGGTTCGATACGATGATACCGGCGTTCTTCAGCCCCAAAAAGGCGATAAACAAACCAAGAGACACTGTAATCGCAAGCTTGAGATCTTCGGGGATGGACTCAATCATCGCTTTACGGATATTGGTCATCGACAAGATCAGATAAAGCACGCCCGATAGGAAGATGCCAAACAGCGCCTCATGCCAAACCAACGCAACCGAGCCACTTAGCAGCATGCCTTTAAAGAAGCCGTTCATACTCATACCCGGCGCGAGCATCACAGGGTAGTTGCCCCAAATACCCATTATCAATGTTGCGGCAGCGGCAGCCAGCGCAGTAGCGGTAAACACCGCGCCTTTATCCATCCCCGGAATGCCACCTAAAATAGCCGGGTTAACCGCAAGGATGTAGCTCATGGCCAAAAAGGTGATAAAACCCGCGTACAGCTCAGTACCGATTGTGGTTTTACGCGCCGAAATTTTAAAAACAGACTCTAAGATGCCAGGGTTATTCTGGGCTTTCAGGGTGGTGTCGAAACTCACAGTGAAACCTATTAAAGTGGGGAAAATTGCAACGTTGAGCAAATGCTGTGGGTGCGACAATAGAGCTAGGCTTCACCAAAAAACTGTAGTCACCAAGATAGGCTCGGCGGTAGAAACTTCTAGTCCAAATCACTAGAGATATACAGCATTTAATCGTTTGCGCGGATTGTAAGGATTTGGAATAAAAACTCAATGGATTTCTAGCCAGATAGAGTAAATTTGCAACCGTTTGCGTAGCGGGCGTGATTTTATCAGCACACAAAAACCGCATCACAACGCGCGCTGGCATCACACTTGGCCGAGAACTGGTTGTTAAAAACGCTGCGATTGTGCTACTCTTCGCGTCCATTTTTCTGGCCTAAATTTCACCGATTCGGTGATCCACCACGGTCAGTGCTATCTTTAAACATGTCGATAACTTCTTTTCGGCGATACCAAATCAAACGTGGAATTGTACCTATGGGCAAAGGCACTCTTTATATCGTATCTGCACCAAGTGGCGCAGGAAAATCGAGCTTGATTTCAGCGATGCTGGAAACAAACCCAACTTACGCAATGAAAGTGTCTGTATCGCATACCACTCGTGGCATGCGTCCGGGTGAACAAGACGGTGTTCATTACCACTTTGTACAGAAAGAGCAGTTCGAAGATCTGATCGAGCAAGGCGCATTCCTTGAGTACGCTGAAGTGTTCGGTAACTACTACGGTACTTCACGCATCTGGATCGAAGAGAACCTTGATAAAGGCATCGACGTGTTTCTAGATATTGACTGGCAAGGCGCGCGTCAAATTCGTCAGCAAATGCCGCAAGCAAAAAGCCTCTTTATCTTGCCTCCTTCAAACGGTGAATTAGAACGCCGCTTGAACACTCGTGGTCAAGATAGCGAAGCGGTTATCGCTAAACGCATGGCTGAAGCGAAGTCTGAGATTTCTCACTACAACGAATACGACTACGTGATCATCAATGATGATTTCGACAATGCGTTAATGGATTTTAAAGCCATCATTCGCGCAGAAAGATTGAAGCAAGACAAGCAAGCTGCTAAATATAAAGGCATGCTTGATGCGTTGTTGGCTGAGTAAGTCCTAGACACTGGGAATACTCACGCTGTATAATTTCTCGTCATACAAAATTTTAGTTAACTATTTGGAGTCCTCATGGCACGCGTAACTGTTCAAGACGCTGTTGAAAAAGTTGGCAACCGTTTCGACCTAGTTCTAATTGCGGCTCGCCGCGCTCGTCAAATGCAAACTGGCGGTAAAGATTCACTAGTGCCAGAAGAGAACGATAAGCAAACGGTTATCGCTCTACGCGAAATCGAAGAAGGTCTTATCACGAAAGAGATCCTTGATGCACGTGAGCGTCAAGAGCAACAAGAGCAAGAAGCAGCAGAATTAGCAGCAGTAAGCAGCATTGCTCACAGTCGTTAATCTGACTCTCTTCACAACAACTATCTTCCGGGCCTAAAGTTTGTATCTATTCGATAGCCTCAAAGACGTTGCCCAAGAATACCTAACAGAGCCTCAAATTGAGGCTCTGCGTCAATCTTATGTGGTAGCGAAAGATGCCCATGAAGGGCAGACCCGTTCAAGCGGGGAACCTTATATCATCCACCCGGTTGCGGTTTCTCGCATCTTGGCCGAAATGCGCCTCGATATTGAGACTCTGCAAGCAGCACTTCTTCACGATGTGATTGAAGATACCGAAGTGACCAAAGAAGAGTTAGAAACTCAATTTGGTACTACGGTAGCAGAACTGGTAGATGGTGTGTCCAAGCTGGACAAACTGAAGTTCCGAGATCGCAAGGAAGCTCAGGCTGAGAACTTTCGCAAGATGGTGCTTGCCATGGTGCAAGACATTCGCGTAATCCTGATCAAACTGGCTGACCGCACGCACAACATGCGCACGTTGGGCGCGCTTCGCCCAGACAAGAAACGTCGCATTGCCCGTGAAACGTTAGAAATCTACTCTCCCCTTGCCCACCGTTTAGGTATACACAACATTAAAACCGAGTTAGAAGAGCTGGGTTTTGAAGCGCTGTATCCAAACCGTTATCGCGTACTAAAAGAAGTGGTTAAGGCCGCGCGCGGTAACCGTAAAGAGATGATTCAACGCATCCATACTGAGATTGAAGGCCGCCTAGAAGAGGTCGGTCTGAAAGCTCGCGTCGTCGGGCGCGAGAAGAACCTGTTCTCGATCTACAACAAGATGAAAACCAAAGAGCAGCGTTTCCACACCATTATGGATATCTACGCGTTTCGTGTTGTGGTTGAAGATGCCGACACTTGTTATCGCGTATTAGGCCAAGTACATAGCCTGTACAAGCCACGCCCAGGTCGGATGAAAGATTACATCGCGGTACCGAAAGCCAACGGCTATCAGTCTTTGCACACTTCTATGGTTGGCCCTCACGGTGTGCCTGTTGAAGTGCAAATTCGTACCGAAGACATGGACCAAATGGCGGACAAAGGTGTCGCGGCGCACTGGTCTTACAAAGGCAACGGCGAACGTACGGGCACCACAGCGCAAGTCAAAGCACAGCGTTGGATGCAGAGCCTACTCGAGTTGCAACAAAGTGCGGGTAACTCGTTCGAATTTATCGAAAACGTAAAATCAGACCTGTTCCCAGACGAGATTTACGTCTTCACGCCAAAAGGTCGTATCGTTGAGCTCCCTGTGGGTGCAACTGCGGTCGATTTCGCTTACGCGGTACATACCGATGTGGGCAATACCTGTGTTGGTGCTCGCGTTGACCGAAACCCATATCCACTGAGCAAAGCACTGAAAAACGGTCAAACGATCGAAATCATCAGTGCCCCGGGCGCAAGACCAAATGCAGCATGGCTGAACTACGTTGTGACATCGCGAGCGCGCACTAAGATTCGTCAAGTGCTGAAAACCATGCGCCGTGAAGAATCAGTGACGCTAGGTCGACGCCTACTCAACCACGCGCTGGGTGAGCTCTCGATCACCGACATCAGTGAAGAGAACATCAACCATGTCTTGGCTGAACTCAAAGTCGCGACTCTGGAAGATTTGCTCGCTGCAATCGGTCTTGGCGAACTGATGAGTATCGTGATCGCACGCCGCTTGCTTGGTGATGCTGACGAGCTGACAGAAGTGACAAACGCAGACGGTAAGCCGAAGAAGAAACTGCCGATCCGCGGCGCAGAAGGTCTACTACTGACTTTTGCCAACTGTTGTCACCCGATTCCAGACGACCACATTATCGCCCACGTCTCTCCAGGTCGTGGACTGGTTGTACACCGCGAAACGTGTCCAAACGTACGTGGCTACCAGAAAGAACCAGATAAATACATGGCGGTCGAATGGTCAGAAGACTACGACCAAGAGTTCATTGCGGAATTGCGTGTCGATGTACAAAACCGACAAGGCGCATTAGCAGAACTGACCAACGTGATTTCCAAGACTGGCTCGAATATTCATGGTCTGTCGACCGAAGAGCGTGATGGCCGACTGTACACAGTGACCGTATTGTTGACCACCAAAGACCGTGTTCATCTGGCTGGAATTATGCGTAAGATTAAAGCGATGCCGCAGACACTCAAAGTCCGCCGACGCAAAAACTAACGCTTAGAATTAACTGAATGCCCTTGAAATCACCCGTTTCAAGGGCTTTTATTTTTGTATTATGAATCTAGAACGCTACCAACGAATCCAACAAGTCCTGAAGACTCGTCAAACCGACCTCACTCTGTGTCTGGAAGAAGTCCACAAGCCCAATAACGTCTCTGCAGTAATTCGTACCGCCGATGCTACGGGCCTGCATAAAGTCCACGCGGTTTGGCCAAACGAAATGCGCACTCTCGGACACACGTCTGCTGGCGCTCGCAACTGGGTCGAAGTGGAAACTCACGACTCGATCGCCGAAGCCATTCAAGAGCTAAAGAACCAAGGAATGCAGGTACTGGTGACCAACTTATCTGATACCGCGGTTGATTTTCGCGAGATCGATTACACCAAACCGACTGCGATCATTCTCGGCAGTGAAAAAATCGGCGCATCAGAGCAAGCGAAGCAGTTGGCAGACCAAGACATCATCATCCCGATGATCGGCATGGTGCAGTCGCTGAATGTCTCGGTAGCAAGCGCGGTGATTCTGTACGAAGCGCAACGTCAACGCGACGCAGCGGGCATGTACGATAAACAGCACAGTGCCCTGCCAGAAGAGACTATCCATCGCACCTTGTTTGAACGTGGTCATCCGGTGCTGGCGAAAGTCGCGAAGCGTAAAGGTCTGCCTTATCCACCACTCGACGACGAAGGACAAATCGTCGCTGATGAAGCATGGTGGAAAGAGATGCAGAAAAAGTAGCCCTGCGTCTGCAGAGAGACTATTTTTCCTGTACAAATACACAGCTGGGTGGTTAACTATCTCTAGTTCATTGAATGATTTACGAGTTTTGTTATGTCCCAGCTTTTATCAGCGATACCACTTACTTCTCTCTCTGGCGTCGGCGCCAAAGTCGCTGAGAAACTCGCAAAAGTTGGCCTCAACTCTGTTCAAGACCTATTATTCCACCTCCCGCTTCGTTACGAAGACCGTACCCGGATTTACCCGATCGTAAAACTGCATGCTGGCTTATGGGCAGCGGTACAAGGCAAGGTAATGAGCGTTGATACCCTGTTTGGTAAACGCAAAATGCTGGCGGTGAAAATCAGCGACGGCAACGGCACGATTACACTGCGCTTTTTTAACTTCACCGCGGCAATGAAGAACAACTTTGCCGAAGGCAAAACCGTTCACGCTTACGGTGAAATCAAACGGGGCAGCTTTGGCCTCGAAATCGTCCATCCGGATTACAAGTTCTACGCGCCGAACCAAAAAGCGGACGTCGAAGAGACCCTGACGCCAGTCTACCCAACCACCGAAGGACTGCGCCAAGCCACACTGCGCAACCTCACCGACCAAGCGTTAGCACTACTTGATAAAGCGGCGGTACAAGAGCTACTGCCATCGGGTCTCTACAACCATCAGATTACTCTCGCCCAAGCGTTGCATACCATTCATCGTCCGCCACCCAACATCAATCTGGAAGAGTTTGATGAAGGCCAACATCCGGCACAAGTGCGCCTGATCATGGAAGAGTTGTTGGCGCAGAACTTATCGATGTTATCGGTGCGCAGCAAAGGACAAAAAGACGTAGCACTGCCGTTACCAGAGAGCAATCAGCTTAAACAACAACTGCTGGCACAACTGCCCTTCTCTCCGACCAACGCGCAAAACCGTGTGGTGCAAGAGATCGAACAAGACTTGCTTCAGCCACACCCAATGATGCGTTTAGTGCAAGGAGACGTGGGCTCAGGTAAGACCCTTGTCGCGGCGATGGCGGCACTGCGCGCGTTAGAGCACGGCTATCAGGTCACATTGATGGCGCCAACGGAACTGCTGGCCGAGCAACACGCAATCAACTTTGCCAACTGGTTTGAACCCATGGGGATTAAAGTTGGTTGGTTAGCCGGCAAGCTGAAAGGCAAAACCAAAGAATCAGAACTGGAACGTATAGCCAGTGGCGACGCGCAAATGGTAGTTGGTACTCACGCTCTGTTCCAAGAACACGTCAAGTTCAACCACCTTGCCTTAGTGATTATTGACGAGCAACACCGTTTTGGCGTCCACCAGCGTTTGGAACTGCGTGAAAAAGGCGAGAAGCAAGGCGCGTTTCCCCACCAGTTGATTATGACCGCCACGCCCATCCCAAGAACGCTGGCCATGACGGCCTATGCAGACTTAGAAACCTCGGTGATCGATGAGCTACCACCGGGCAGAACACCGATTCAAACTGTCGCCATCCCTGATACCAAACGCGACGACATTATCGAGCGCGTGCGTCACGCCTGTTTAACCGAAGGCAAGCAAGCGTATTGGGTGTGTACCCTGATTGATGAATCTGAAGTGCTGGAAGCGCAAGCGGCGGCCGATACGGCTGAAGAGCTGCAACGCAAGCTGCCGGATGTCAAAATCGGTCTAGTACACGGACGAATGAAACCGGCTGAGAAGCAAGCGGTGATGCAGGACTTCAAAGACAACAAGCTGCATTTGTTGGTCGCAACCACGGTGATTGAAGTCGGCGTTGACGTGCCGAACTCCAGCTTGATGATCATCGAAAACCCCGAACGCCTTGGTCTGGCTCAGCTCCACCAGTTGCGAGGCCGCGTTGGTCGAGGCAGCGTCGCCAGCCATTGTGTATTGCTCTACCACGCTCCGTTGTCAAAAACCGCACAAAAACGTTTAGCAGTCCTGCGCGAAAGCAATGACGGCTTTGTCATCGCCCAGCGTGACTTGGAGATACGAGGACCAGGTGAATTACTCGGCACCAAACAAACCGGTATGGCTGACTTTAAGATCGCCGACTTAGTCCGAGATCAACGCTTAATCCCAGAAGTTCAACGCATCGCGCGTTACATTCATGACAACTACCCAGACAACGCGGTCGCGATCATTGACCGTTGGCTCGGCGACCGAGACGTCTACGCCAAAGCCTAAAACAACAAAGGGCTGATACCACAACAGTATCAACCCTTTTTGTCTTTATGACGTAAGCCATTAACTTGAGCTGAGCTAGGCTAGTCCTAGTCTTTCACTTTTAGAATCTCATCCCATGGCAGACTTTCATCACCAAGGACGATAAAGTTCGGATTCTCTAAGGTGTCGCGTTCGTTGTACGACAACGGCTCTAACTGGGTACTTAAAATACGCCCGCCCGCTTCTTCGACAATGCACTGCGTCGCGGCGGTATCCCACTCACCAGTTGGTCCTAAACGTAGATAACAATCGACCGCGCCTTCTGCAACCAAGCACGCTTTTAACGCCGCAGAACCCAATGGAACCAAGTCGTAGTTCCACGCGCTGCTCATGCGACTGGTGATACGATTGATGTCTTGACGACGACTGATCGCAATCGCAATTGGCGAAGTACGACCGTCGTGCTTGTGGCTATGGATACGCACGCTCTCGTGCATATCCGGGATCTTCCACGCCCCTTTCCCCGCATACGCATAATAGGTCACGCCTGAAACTGGGCCATAAACCACGCCCATGATCGGCTTGTTGTTTTCAATCAGCGCGATGATGGTAGCAAAGTCACCACTACGGGCGATAAATTCTTGTGTGCCATCCAGCGGATCCACCAACCAGTAGCGATCCCATTGCGAGCGTTTTTCCAAGCTGATATCAGCGGCTTCTTCAGACAATACCGGAATGTCCGGTGTCAGTTCTGATAGCTGCTCCACAATGAATTTATGCGCGGCAATATCCGCACTGGTGACTGGGGTTTCGTCACTTTTGGTGAACTCTTGGTACTCTTTTTTCTCGTAAATATCGAGAATCAATTGCCCCGCAGATCGGGCAATCTCAATCACTGCATTAAGATGATGGGAAAGGTCTTGTGTCATCGGCATAATAAATCCTTTACGCCCCTATTCTTGTTATGCTTCTAATGTGCGTAGGGCGAGTAATAGCGCGGTGATACTCCGTGCTTCACAAAAATCGAGATGGTTGAGTAGCTCCACTGCTTGCGCTAACGGCCAGCGGACCACTTCCAATGGTTCAGGTTCATCGCCTTCCAACTGTTCTGAGTATAGATCCTCTGCGATAAACAGGGTCATTTTGCTGGAGAAATAAGACGGCGCTAGCACCACTTCTTTCAACGGTGTGAGTTTACGCGAGCCAAAGCCGATCTCTTCTTTGAGTTCACGATCCGCCGCTTGTCTTGGTTCCTCACCTGGGTCGATTAGCCCTTTCGGGAAACCGAGTTCGTAACGTTCCGTACCCGCTGAATACTCACGAACCAGCAGAATATCGCCTTGCTCGGTAATCGGTACCATCATCACCGCATTACGACCGCTCGGCTTCATACGTTCGTAGGTACGCTCTTCACCATTACTAAAGCGTAAGTCGAGAGCTTCAATTGCAAATAATCGAGAACGAGCCACTGTTTCTTTTGCCAATATTTCAGGCGGCGTTCTTTTCGCCACGCGCTTACTCCTTAGTCAAGGTTGAATCTTCTTAATATATGAGAAAAAACAAGGGTTGGAAATCAAAAAAGGGCTGACATTTCTGCCAACCCTTTATGATTCTCAAACGTTACTCACTCAACACCCACTGAGTTAGTAGTATGAGTGTTCGCCACGGTCGTGCTCTGTTGCGTCACGTACCGCAGTTAGTTCGCCATCAAACTCTTGAAGCAGTTGCTTCTCGATACCTTCTTTCAGCGTCACATCAACCATTGAACAGCCGTTACAGCCGCCGCCGAATGCCACAATTGCGATACCTTCTTCGGTAATCTCAACTAAGTTTACGTGGCCACCGTGGCCCGCAAGCTGAGGGTTGACTTGAGTTTGAATCACGTATTCAACGCGCTCGATCAGCGGCGCATCGTCAGCGACTTTACGCATTTTTGCGTTTGGTGCTTTTAACGTTAGCTGCGAACCCATTTTGTCCGTCACAAAGTCGATCTCTGCGTCTTCAAGGAAAGGTAGGCTAAGCTCATCAACGTAAGCAGAGAAACCTTCAAACGCAAACTCAGTGTCAGTACCTTCTACCGCTTCAGGTGGGCAGTAAGACACACCACACTCAGCGTTTTGAGTTCCTGGGTTCACTACGAATACACGAATGTTAGTCCCTTCTGGCTGTTGGCTCAAAAGGTTAGCAAAATGCTTCTGAGCATTTTCTGTAATAGTAATAGGATTTGACACGACGAATACCTGAGTAAATTTGTAGGCTATTTAGTCACCATTCTACTCCTGATTTTTGCAAGATCTAGCCCTTGCGGATGAAAACTCACTTTCTAGTCTTTTTCTGAGGGTTCAGGAGTCCGGCAGATGCAGTAAATATCAACGCTTTTCACCCCCGCATCAAGCAGTAATTTGCATAAATGCCGCACGGTACTCCCTGTCGTAAGCACATCATCAACAATCGCGACGTGGCTAACGTTAACGGGTTGAATTAATTTAAATGCGCCGCGCAAATTTTGCTCTCTTTGCCGTTTATTTTTTCCTTGTTGTGGGGATGTCGCTCGAATGCGTTGAAAGAGTTTCTGGTACGGAAGGTCTAACCGCTTAGCAACATTAAGCGCGATCATCTCACTTTGATTAAAACCGCGATGCCAGTGCCGTCGCCAATGCAGCGGCACCGAGGTAATCAACTCCGCTGGCTGAGAGATTCTTGGTGCAAGTAACTCTGCTAACTTGGCTGCCTGCCAAAACTGACGCTCGAATTTGAGTCGATGAACATAGCTCGACAACGGCGCCTGATAACCACCAACGCAATAGACGTGCTGCCACTTAGGTGGTTGCACCAAACAACGACCGCACACCTCAACATACGTGGGTGTCGGGAGCCCACAGCGGCAACAGCGAGGACTTTCAGCCACATAGCGCTGGCAGTGCTCACACAACCAACTCAGTTCGGCCTCAGCCGCAATATCCAACTGACACACTTCGCAGTGAGCGGGTAACAGGTCCGTTGTGTATTTCTTCAACCAATGCGCTAACATGTCCACCTCGCACGATATCAATACCGCATTGTGCATCGGTTACTGGCAACAAAAGGATGAAAAAAGTGGCACAAAGTGAGAGTTCAAAATCACCACTCTATTGGCAATCGACCGGTCAAGGACAAGACCTTGTCTTGTTGCACGGTTGGGGCATGAATGGCGCGGTGTGGCAACAAACGGTTGATGCATTAAGCCAAGACTTCCGCGTGCACGTCGTCGACCTACCCGGATTTGGCCACAGTCACCACTCTCACTTCGAATCGATTGAACATATGGCAGAGCTGGTGCTCGATCACGCGCCGCAAAACGCGATTTGGCTTGGTTGGTCTTTGGGCGGTCTACTCGCCACTCACATTGCACTGCACCACCCTGAACGAGTGGAAAAGCTGATCACTGTAGCGAGTTCACCTAAGTTTGCCGCAGAACGGCCTTGGCGTGGCATTCAGCCCAATGTACTCAGCGCCTTCACCGAACAACTGGTCGAGGACTTCCAGCGCACCATCGAGCAATTCATGGCGCTGCAAGCCATGGGTAGCCCTTCAGCACGTCAAGACGTGAAATCACTCAAGAAAGCGGTGTTGTCACGGCCAACGCCTAACCCGAAATCCTTGCTCGCAGGGCTGCAATTGTTAGCCGATATCGACTATCGCGATACGCTGAGCGCGCTGACGCTACCGACACTACGCCTTTATGGTCGCTTAGACGGCCTCGTTCCCGCCAAAGTCGCGACCGATGTCGACCAGCTAATGCCAGATAGCCAAAGTTACGTCTTTAGTGCCTCGTCTCACGCGCCGTTTATGACCGAGTTTGAAGAGTTCTGCCAGCAAATCACTCGCTTTATGAAAATATCATCATAAAAAATCACCATTGACGCTAAATATTCCACCAAGCTGGTCGATATATAGACGAACTAGATAACTTTACGCGAAGAGAAACATTCGTGAAGAGCGTCTGGTTGGGAGCGAGGAGGTTAAGCGATGCTCGTATCACCTACGAACGTAAGTGTGCCGCTAATCGCCCCATCGGTGAATGTTCAGACGGAGCAGGCCGCGCGCGACAATAAAGTCCGCGAGCCAGTCACTCCAACCATGGCATTGGCCAAGAGTAATGCTGAGCGAAAAGTCAAAGCAGACGATAAAAGGCGCAAACAATCATCTTGGGATCCGTCAGAGCATCCAAGCTATGAAACCGGTGAACACGATGAAGTGAGTGCTGCTTACCAGGAGAACCCAGACGATACTCTTGCGAGGATTTTCCAGCTGCTTGCCCTAGAAAGCTATAGTCAACACCAGGGCAAAGGCTATGCGATGCGCTTTCGGTTACCCAAACGTATAATCGATGCGGCGATAACGGAAGGCAAAATGGCAAAGCGCAGAACCGTGATTAAGTTTCACTACGGCCATGCGGTGTCGCCGAACACGCCGTCCGATGTCATTGCGGTGTTGTAGTACCTAATGTTCGACGATATAGAATTAGGAAATACCGAAAAAAATCCCCGTGGATTCTCAGAAAACACGGGGATTTGTATTTTTAGCTCGGTGATAGTTAACGCTTGGCTTTAGCAAACGCAGCGGCGAACGCCCCACCCATCGCACTGTTCGAGGACTCTTCGCGTCGACGACCCGCTTGATTCGGCTGACGTTGCTGGCCACGCGGTGCAGAGCTGCGTTGTGGGCGGTTATCTTGTCCTGGCTCATCGGTTAAACGCATCGACAACGCGATTCGCTTACGCTGCACATCCACTTCCATTACTTTGACTTTAACGATATCGCCCGCTTTCACCACTTCGCGTGGGTCAGAAACAAAGCGGTCCGTCAGCGCAGAGATATGCACTAGGCCGTCTTGGTGTACGCCGATATCCACAAACGCACCAAAGTTAGCCACGTTGGAAACCACGCCTTCAAGCACCATACCCGGCTCCAAGTCAGAGACTTTATTCACCCCATCGGCAAAGGTAGCGGTCTTGAACTCTGGGCGCGGGTCACGACCCGGTTTGTCGAGTTCTTTAATGATGTCGCTCACCGTAGGCAAACCAAAGCTGTCATCGGTGTAATCCACCGCGCGTAGACCGCGTAAGAAATCCGTATCGCCAATCAAAGACTTCACGTCCTTATGATTTTTCTCGGCTATCGCTTTCACCACTGGGTACGCTTCTGGGTGAACCGATGATGCATCAAGCGGGTTTTTGCCATCCATAATACGTAAGAAGCCCGCACACTGTTCGAACGCTTTTGGCCCGAGACGCGCGACTTTTTTCAGCGTTGTACGCGCTTCGAAGCGACCATTTTCATCACGGTAATCGACTATGTTCTGTGCGATGGTGCTCGATAGGCCAGCAACTCGGGTCAGCAGCGCCGGCGAGGCGGTGTTCACATCGACACCCACCGCGTTTACACAGTCTTCTACGACTGCGTCGAGGCGCTTCGCCAGCATAGATTGGCTGACATCGTGCTGGTATTGGCCAACACCGATCGATTTCGGGTCGATTTTTACCAGCTCCGCAAGCGGGTCTTGCAAGCGGCGGGCGATTGAAACCGCACCGCGTAGCGATACGTCGAGATTTGGAAATTCCTTCGCCGCCAATTCGGACGCCGAATACACCGACGCACCCGCTTCGCTGACCATGATCTTCTGCACTTTCAGGTTGTTGCGCTTAATTAAGTCGGCAACAAAACTGTCGGTTTCGCGCGAAGCGGTACCGTTACCGATCGCGATAAGGTCAACCTTGTGCTTGGTCACAAGACTTGCGACTACTTGCGCAGCCTTGTCGTATTGGTTTTGTGGTGGATGCGGGTAAATGGTTTCCGTCGCCAGCACTTTACCAGTCGAGTCTACAACTGCGATCTTCGAACCCGTGCGTAGACCTGGGTCCAGACCTAACGTCGCGCGAGGCCCAGCAGGCGCCGCCATCAACAGGTCTTTCAGGTTGGTGGCAAACACTTCAATCGCTTCGATTTCCGCGCGCTCTTTCATCGCGCCCATCAGTTCGGTTTCCATGTGCATCGATACCTTGATGCGCCACGCCCAACTGATGACTTGTTTACGCCAAGTGTCGGCTGGCGCGTTGCTGAGTGAGATACCGTAGTGATCCGCGATGATGGTTTCGCAGTACGATTGACGTACGCCCTCTTCTTGCGCTGGGTCTGCGTTCATAGCCAGAGTCAGGAAGCCTTCGTTGCGACCACGCAGCATCGCCAATGCTCGGTGCGACGGTACTTTGCTCAGCGGCTCGTTGTGCTCGAAGTAATCTTTAAACTTCTCGCCTTCTTGCTCTTTACCTTCCACGACACGAGAAACCAGCTCGGCGTTGCGGTTAAGGTGATGACGGATCTTTTCCAGTAAGTTGGCGTCTTCAGCAATTCGCTCCATGATGATGGCACGCGCACCATCTAACGCCGCTTTGGTATCGGCAACGCCTTTATCTACGTCAACATAACGCTCGGCTTCGCTCTCTGGTTCTGTTTGTGGTTCATTCCACAACTTATCTGCCAGCGGCTCTAACCCTGCCTCAATCGCGATCTGGCCTTTGGTACGACGCTTCGGTTTGTAAGGCAGGTATAAGTCTTCTAAACGTGTTTTGCTGTCCGCCTGGTTGATTTCTGCTTCTAGCTCTGTGGTTAACTTGCCTTGCTCGCCAATAGACTTAAGGATGGTTTGACGGCGCTCGTCAAGTTCACGTAAGTACGAAAGACGGCTGTCTAGATTACGCAGTTGGGTATCGTCCAGACCACCCGTCACTTCTTTACGGTAGCGGGCAATAAATGGCACTGTGTTCCCATCATCAATCAGGTTAACAACAGCGGTGACTTGCTCAGCGCGAACATTGAGTTCTTGAGCAATCATTTGACAGATAGCTTGGCTCATCCGTTGAATCTCTTTGTATGTTTTATGTATGACGCCATGAAAGCATCAATGTATTAATCAGTATGTGGGGGCAAACGGCCGCGATATAAAGCTACTTATATTCGATGCGGTTAACGAACCACTCTTTATAGCCTTCAGGCGTCTTAACGCTAAACTCGTCGTCCACTTCTTTTTGCAACAGCGCCCGCGCCATTGGTGAATCGATCGAAATATAGCCTTTCGCATCACCGTAGATTTCATCTGGGCCAACTATACGGAACGATTTAACCTCGCCCGCTTCGTTTTCGATTTCGACCCACGCACCGAAGAACACTTTGCCTTCTTGTTGAGGCGAATAGTCCACCACTTTGACTTGTTCGAGGCGTTTACGCAGGTAGCGGACACGACGGTCGATCTCCCGCAGACGCTTTTTGTTGTACTGGTAATCGGCGTTTTCCGAGCGGTCACCAAGACTGGCTGCCCACGTGACCTTTTTGGTCACTTCTGGACGTTCTTCTTTCCACAAAAAATCGAGCTCTTTTTTAAGCCGATCAAAGCCTTCACGCGTGATTAGGTTTGTTTTCATATTTCTGACGTTACTGGATTGAAACTACCGTATACATTAGCTAAAAAGGAAATAAACGTTAACAATTCTTTACGCCACTTTGGTCAGAACAGTGTTACATTTCTACTGGTCAAAAAGGGCACTAAGCCCAGCGCAAAAGCGCCATTATAGTTATTAGGTGGAATCATTACATGCAAGAAAATCACAAGATCTTAGTCGTTGATGACGATGCGCGTTTACGTGCGTTGCTGGAGCGTTACTTGTCTGAACAAGGATTCCAGGTACGCAGTGTGGCCAACAGCGAACAAATGGACCGCCTACTGACCCGCGAAAACTTCCACCTAATGGTGTTGGACCTGATGTTACCAGGAGAAGACGGCCTGTCGATTTGCCGTCGTCTACGTAACGCTAACAACACATTGCCGATCCTGATGCTGACCGCTAAAGGCGACGAGATTGACCGCATTGTTGGCCTTGAAGTTGGCGCTGACGACTACTTACCAAAACCGTTCAACCCGCGTGAACTGCTGGCTCGCATTAAAGCGGTACTACGCCGTCAAACCACCGAACTGCCTGGCGCACCAAGCAGCGAAGAGCAGGTGGTGGAGTTTGGTGAGTTCCGTTTGAACTTAGGCACACGCGAAATGTTCCGTGGTGACGAGCCGATGCCACTGACCTCTGGCGAGTTCGCGGTGCTCAAAGCACTGGTGACCAACGCTCGCGAACCGATGTCACGTGATAAGTTGATGAACATGGCGCGTGGCCGCGAATACTCGGCAATGGAGCGCTCGATTGACGTTCAAATCTCTCGCCTACGTCGGATGCTGGAGGTTGACCCAAGCAAGCCACGCTACATCCAAACCGTGTGGGGCTTAGGTTATGTTTTCGTCCCAGACGGCAAAGAAGCCTAATCAGAATTATGCTAGGGTGCGAGACATGGTCTCGCACTTTTTGTTTTTACCGTTATCAAGGTTGCTGATATGCGCATTCGCAGCTCATTTACTCAATCCATCTTCATTTTTCTCACGCTACTGATTGCCAGTCAGGTCTACTCGTATTACGCGGTGTTCAACTACGCCGTGATGCCAAGTTTGCAGCAGTTCAATAAGATTCTCGGCCACGAGATCAACCTGATGCTCAGCGACTCGGCAAACCTAGAAGACGGTCTGGATATGGATGGTCCGTTGCGTCGCCGCGTTCTTGAGCAGCTTGGCGTGACGATTCACAGCGAAGACAGCGAAATCGCGGAAGAGTTTTATCACGCGGTACCGATTGACTTGATGAGTGAGGAGATGAGCAACGAGTTAGGCTCCACAACGCACGTGCGGATGATGCTTGGTTCTGAGAGTTACATTTTATGGATGAAGATCGACGCCATGCCAGGCTCGCTACTGCGCATTCCACTTTCAGAATTGCAAGAAGAAGACTTTGCGCCGCTGTTTCGCAACAGTTTGATCATGGCGCTGCTGATCATCGCCGGCGGTTGGCTGTTCATCCGCTTACAGAATCGTCCGCTGATCGCGCTTGAAAAGGCCGCTAAGGGCGTTGGCCGAGGAGAAATTCCACCACCGTTACCAGAACAAGGGGCATCTGAGATTCGCTCTGTGACACGCGCGTTCAACCAAATGTCAAAAGGGATTCAAGCGCTGGAAGAAGACCGCGCGCTGCTGATGGCCGGGATCAGCCATGATTTACGTACCCCGCTGACTCGAATTCGCCTCGCAACGGAAATGATGTCACCTGAAGACAGCTATCTGGCCGAGGGAATCATCAGCGATACCGAAGAGTGCAACGAGATCATCAGCCAGTTTATGGACTACCTCAAGCCGGTCAACAAACAGTCGTTTGTCGAAGTCGACCTCAACGAGATCGCCAATGACGTTGCGCTGTCTGAAGGTGGCTACGAGGTTAAAATCGAAACCGAACTCCACCAGCCGATGAAAATGACGCTCGGTAGCCCAATCTCGATTAAGCGGGCGGTGAGCAACTTGGTGGTTAACGCGCTGCGTTACGGCAATGGTTGGGTCAAAGTCAGCACCGGGATTACCGCCGACAGTAAACTGGTGTGGGTGTGCGTGGAAGATAATGGCCCGGGCATCGAACAAAGCCAGATCGGTAAGCTATTTGCGCCATTTACCCGTGGAGACACCGCGCGAGGCAGTGAAGGGACAGGGTTAGGCCTGACAATCGTAAAACGTATCATCAGCCAGCACAGTGGCTCGGTGGTGGTCAACAACCGTAGCGGTGGCGGGTTGAGGGTGCAAATCAGCTTCCCAGCGATGAAATAGCAAAACGGGGTTATCAGCAGATAACCCCGCTTTGATTTTACAGTCGGCCGTTGTAGTTAAACGAGTAACGGCCAGAAGAATCGGGATCAGGCAACCAACGTAGTTGCTCAGTCAATGACGCCGGGAACTCTCCACTCGGCTTAAACCAACCTTTGCTCTGGTAGCTAAAGTTCGGTTGTAGAGTCACTTCTGCTGCACTTTCCACCTGAGCACTCTGCTGCGACGCGTTCAAATTAATCGTACTGTCGGTACAGGTAAAGTCTGCAATCACAGGACCGACGGTCAAATCCGCTAGCGGTGTGCCGACTTTATCGGTATTCCACACCACGCTGCCCTCTGCACTCGAGCAGAAAGGCGCTGCATAATTGAGCTGTTTGACCATCAACTCCACACGACCATCAAGCGCCAAAGGAATCGGCATGTTTGGTGCGCGCTGGATAATCTCTTCCACTGGCATCGACGCGACGACATTTTCTAAATACGGCGTCCCCGAAAATTGGTATCCAACCGTGCCACGTCCGGTTAGCTGCATATCGCTACCTTGACCAAAGCGAACTTGGGCTTCGGCCGCGCCCGTGAGCAGTTTGGCTGGCGCTAACGACCAATGAAGCTGACCTAAGTTCATCGACTGCCAACGAACATTGGTAGCACTGCCTTGCCAAACCGTACCCTGCACTCCCGTCAATGTCAGTTGGGCGGGTAGCGGCGCGTTATTCACCACTAATTGCGCGGGAAGATGAGCAATGGCGCTAACCACGAATACCACCAGCAAACCAAAACTCAATACAATGATTTTCTTCACCCAATTACCCCTTAGTGAATTGCAATCGCTTAACTTCTACCACACCGCTTTGGTCACCTTTATCGATATCCAGAAACGTTACAGAAATGCCATGCGTGTCCTGCAGAAAGCTCATCCACTCAACCAAACGGTTAAAAGGCAGTGGCGTGATCCAGACTTGCAGTTGCTCGTCACGCGGTTGAACGCGAATCAGCTCGACGCCAAAGCGTCCAGCGGTTGACGAGATGGCCTGATTCATCGGTGTGTTTGAAATCACCTGACCGTTCTGACCACGTAAAGAGGCAATCTCGTCGGCTTTGTCCTGAACCCAACTGAGCAGTTGTTTCTCGCTTTGGATGCGTAATTGCGCGTTTTCAGCACGCTGTGAGACCGGCTGAATGACACCCCAATAAAGCGTACCAAGCACAAGCAACACCGCGCACACTACGACCAAACGTTGCTCGCGAGCGCTAATCTGACTCCACCAGTTTTGCAGCGACATCATTAATGAATTCATCTTCTCTACCTCACAATGGCTTCAACACAAAGGAGCCATTGACTAGCTGCCCTGAACGGTTTAACTGACCTTGCTCGACGACGAACTTAGACGCCAGTATTTCGCGCGCTTTTTCAAACGTTTGGAAATCAGAGCTTTGTGCCTGTAACCTCACTTCGCCACGCGGGCCATCAAACTTGAAGCTGGTCAGATTAAGGGTCGGAACTTGCTTTAGTAATGCCGGTAAACCTTCCATCCATTTCAGTAGCGACTCATCGCCACCATTGCCCGACAATCGCTCCGCTTCACGCTCCATTTCGCGTTTTAGGTAGCTCACGGTAGGAATCTTATTCTTGCCAAACAGAGTCTGACGGAAAATTCGCTCACTCTCGGCGCGATACGCTTGAGCTTGGGATTCATACTGATTAATTTTCAGTACGTTATCTATCATCATCACCGCAAGTAACACCACCGCCGCGATCGCCGCTTTTTGCCACACTTTCCAGTAACGCAGAATCGACGATTTAGGCTTAAAGCTGCCGGTTAGCAGGTTGATTTTACTGCTGACCGCCTGCTCGGCGAGCATTTGCATCACAAGCTGCGGCTCAACATTTTGCCACTGTTGACCCTCGGCCAACTCCAGTTCAGGAAGTGCAGTATAAGCATTGAGAGGTAAGTACTCTTCACCCTCTTTGACCCACTCGGATTGGGCGATCATCGCCAGCCATTCACTCGGTATTGAGATACCGCTGTAAGCGTTCTTTTTCAGCAACCATTGCCCGTCGAGTTCAACCGCGCTGATCCCTGAATGCTCGGGTAACGCCAACACATCCGGTAGGACTTTTTGCACCTGACAACCGACAGCGTGTAATGTCTGCAGTACTGTCTCCACCCAGTGACTATCCGCGGCGCATACTTGAGCGCGCCCCGATGCCTTGTGCAGCACAGAGAAATGCAGTTGTTCAACATCTTGAGCTAAGTCGTCTTCCAGCAAAAATGGCAGCATGCCTTCAAATTGGCGGCTTGCGCCGGCTGGAATCTCTACCTCAGTCAACACTAAGCTAGACGCAGAAAGCAAAACTAACGTTCGGCGATTTTCGGCGTAAGCGGCTAACTCTGGCACAGCATCCCAATCAGCCAGTTCGCCACAAGCAATCACTTCCTTTTGCTGTTCTGACCAGACAATCCACTGAATGGCCGAGCTTGTATCATTGCTCAGTCGAACGATCAGAAACTCGTTCACCGATACCTCCAAAGCGACGGCTGACTACCGTTGCGTTCTTGCGATTATTACTAAATATTAAACTACGGATGCGGACCCTTGATTGGTCCACCAATATCTCTGCGTCTAATTCAAAATATAAGCTGTCTACCGCCAAATAGCTTTTTATTGGCTGTAGCACGTCAGGTTCAAGATTGGCCAGCGCCCCTTCCCGTAAGAAATCATCGACATTACCCCACCCGTCATAAGGACGGTTTTGCAAAATATCTTTGGCTTGCTGCGCACTCAGGTGCGGTTGCAGCAGCGCGCTGAGCAACTCCGCCTGCTCTGGCTGGAGCGTGTTCACGTTGACGCGAAACTCTGTCGTCGGCAAAGCGCAAACATACGGCGCGATCTTGGTCATCACTTCTCCGGAGACCTGATTGACCGCCCTAAGCTCCGAGCTATCGGCCAACAACGTATTTGCCGCGAGATATGCCGGTGACATCGATTCGTAATAGCTGTCTTCCACCCCTGACACTGAATCTACCGAGTTGTTGATATCAACGTATTCCCACAGCGACTGCGACGCTTCCTCTGCTTGATGGTTGTCGATCTCCAACTCTTCCATCAGGTTTTGCAGCGTTTCGACCAGAAACGGCAATCGGTCTGAACCCGCGCTTGGGGTTTCCGCCACTAGAGCATTGAGGTTAAAACACGCCTGTTTATCTCGAATCTGACCTTTCAGCGTTCCATAATCCAATGGGTAGGTTTGTTCTTCCAACGCCCAAGGCTGCGAAAGATTAATAGTGTCTGAGTCTTCGTAGCTCTGTTCAATTGCCACTTTCGCCAACGCTTCCACACCGATGCTGTACCAATACGCTTGCTGATAGTTAAGCTGATTCGATGCACGCTTAAACTGGCCGAACAATCGGTCTGCCATGCTGGCCGCAAGACTGACCATCACCGCCAGAAGCAGCAATACGACGATTAACGCCACACCGCGTTGAGGTTTAGCCCTCGTCATCGCCCACCTCGCTGATCTTTAACGCGCCGCCAGAAATCAGGTAAATGCGCTCAATTTTTCCATAATCGGCCAACTCCAACTCGACCGATACCGCGCTAGGCAGCTGATTGGGGGCTTCCCATTGAGCTTTCCACTCTTTACCATCAAAAAAACGCATCGAGATCTCTTTGACGTCATTAAGCAGTGGCATCACGATCGGTGCTTGCCCCGCTGGTGTGTCCGGATAACGCCACCACAGTCGTTCAAGGCGTTGGTCTTTGAGGCGATAACCCACTTTGGTCACTTCACCACGCGGAAATTGCTGCTCCGGATTGTGCCAACCAGCCCGAGCAAACATCACGCCTTTAGCGTCTGAATCCAGCAGGTAGTCTTGCCATTGCAACAACTGCGTCGACGGTTCTTCACCATTGGTACGCGTTTGTCGCAGCACCATTTGACGAAAGTCGTTGTTCAAAAACACCAGTGCGCGCTGCAAACTTTTTAGTCGCTCACTGCGTTCTAAAGAAAGCTCGTTACTGCGCTGTACCTGGTTGAGTACCTGATACGCGCCGACACTGAGACTGGCGAAGATAGCAATCGCCACCAAGACTTCGATCAGAGTAAAGCCTTTCTGGCTGGTTCTATTTCGCCACATAACTTCTTACCGTAACGATCGAAGCGCCTTTTTCTTCCGCCGCGACTTTGACATCAAAACCTTGCAGCAAGTTACCAGCGGTATCGACCGGTTCTACCGACCAATACCATTCACGTCCTGCCAGTTCTTCTTTGCCCTTCACTTTAGTTGGCTTACGTTCAGAAAGCATGACCTTGGCCATTTGGTTGTCAGCAACCATCGAAGCGAAGGTCTTTTCCTCGAGATAACTCAGCGTATTGATATGCTGGCTGACCGAGCGAATCACCGCGATCGCCGCCGTGGCAAAAATCGCCAACGCCACCAGTACTTCTAATAACGTAAAACCTGACCTACGCTTGCTCATCACTCTCTCCTGGGGCGAGAAGAATGATGTCGCCATTTTCTTTTGCCACTACACGCCACGCGTCTTCGTCCGCACTCAAGTTCTGCGGATAAATGGCAATAGAGAATGGGGTAATTTCACCACTCGACATAATAAATACCTGTGGTGGCAGCACTTTATTCTCGGCTTCTAACTCGGCAAACATCTCGTCATCAAACAAACTACCGGGATTAAACAAGCGGTCTTCGTCTTTCCAAACGTTACCCCCCAATTGCATCGTGAGCGCCAAACCGTCGGGTAACGTGACCTGCTCTGGTAATTGTTCATCGTCTAACGCTTGCCATCCCTCTTCACCTAACGCCAACAACTGATAGCTGGCACGCTTTTGGTCAAAACGAGCACCGTAGTCTTTACCGCTCAAAATCGCTTCTTCGTTCAAAAGCTGCAGACGATGGTATAACGCCACCGCTTGTTGCTTGGCTTCATCAGACGTTTTCTGTGGTAGGGTGGCGATCACCGCCACGGAGGCAACCGACAACAGCACCAATACCAACAGGATCTCGAGTAGGGTAAAACCCTTTTGCTTAGGCGTCATATGTATGAGGCGACCAAAGCCGCCCCTACGTCCGAGAAATGGATTATTGGAAATCTTGAATATTCCAGTTACCGATATCAGCGTTGGCACCTTCGCCACCCTCTTGACCATCCGCACCTAGGGTAAAGATATCAATCGACCCTTTATCGCCAGGGCTTAGGTATTGGTAGTCGTTACCCCATGGGTCGTTTGGCAGACGCTTAATGTAGCCGCCTTCACGGTAATTGCGTGGTTCTGGACTCGATGGCTTAGTTACCAAAGCATCCAGACCTTGGTCTGTAGTTGGGTACACGCTGTTGTCCAGCTTGTACATATCCAACGCATTTTCCAAAGCAACGATGTCAGTAATCGCTTTTTGTTGGTCCGCTTTTTCTTTGTTACCCAGCAAGTTAGGTACAACAAAGCTCGCCAAAATCCCCAAGATAACAACCACAACCATGACTTCTAACAGGGTAAAACCAGATTGTTTCTTCATTTTAATTTTCATTATTCTCTCCAAACCACAAACTAACGATGAGCGTTTCAGGCTAACCGCCTTAGCCACTCATTAAATTATTCATTTCTAAAATTGGCATCAGGGTCGCCATTACGATGAACAGCACCAAACCCGCCATCAACGCGATCAGAGCCGGAGTAAAAATACCCAAGGCGATGTTGATCGTCGACTCAAAGTTCGCATCCTGATTATCTGCCGCGCGGGTGAGCATACTTTCTAACTCACCACTCTGCTCACCACTGGCAATCATATGCAGCATCATCGGTGGGAACAGTTTGGTCTGATCCAAAGCTTTTCTCAGACTCGCCCCTTCGCGTACATTTTCTCGCGCCGTCATCACCTGCTGCTTAACAAAATGGTTCGACATTACGTCGACCGCCACTTTCATGCCGTCTAAAATCGGGATCGCACTCGAGGTACAAATCGATAATGTGCGCGCAAATCGTGAGGTGTTCAGCCCGCGGGAAATCTTACCAATCAGCGGCATCGACACCACTTTACGGTCCCATTTCAAGCGGATATCCGGTGATTTAAGCAGCGTCTTGATACCGTAAATCAAAGCGATGATCGCCAAAAGCAATTGGATCCCCCAGTTCTGGATAAACTCACTGGACGATAATAAGAACTGCGTTGACTGCGGAAGTTCCTGCCCCATTTGGACAAACTGGCCGACAATCTTTGGCACCACAGCAGCAAGTAGAAAGGCGACAATACCGACCGCAAACACCACCAGCACCACAGGGTAGATCATCGCCTGTTGTAACTTAGAGCGTAATTTTTGCCGATTCTCTGCGTAGTCGGCTAAACGCTCTAGCACTGAGTCTAAATGGCCGGATTTTTCCCCCGCCGACACCATCGAACGGAACAAGTCATCGAAGATGTGCGAGTAATCCGCCAAACTGTCCGCAAGGGTGTAACCTTCGACCACTTTGGAGCGAACTGCCAACATCATGCTACGAATGCGGGGCTTATCTGACTGTTCAGACACGGCTCTTAAGCACTCTTCCAGCGGCATCCCCGACTGAACTAGCGTGGCTAATTGACGGGTAATCAGCGCCAAATCTGGCGTACTGATCCCACGTTTAAAGCCTTTGTTAGTATTCGAGGACTGGCTGTTGGATTTCTGCCGTGTTTCGGTTACTTCAACCGGCACCAAGCCTTGCTCTTTTAGGCGCAAGCGCACCTGACGAGCATTATCTCCTTCGATAACGCCTTTCTGGGTTCGACCTTTTGCGTTTAACGCTTTGAATTCAAACGCCGCCATTAGCTTTCCTTGGTTACTCGCAAGACTTCTTCAAGAGAAGTCACGCCAGTGAGCACCTTCGACAAACCGTCATCACGAATACTCGGTGTGTTCTGTCGAATTGCTCTCTCGATCGCTTGCTCACCGGCTTCGCTATGGACCAGCTCTTGCACCTGCTCATCAACGATCAGTAGCTCGTGGATACCAGTACGGCCTCGGTAACCTTTTTGGTTACACTTTTCACACCCGTGCGCTCGGTATAAAGTCAGTCGCTCATCCTGCGAAACGTTGAACAGTTTCTTGGTTTCTTTATCGGCTTCGTAAGGCTGCTTACAATCGCGGCATAATGTGCGCACCAAACGCTGCGCCAACACGCCGAGTAAAGATGAAGAAATTAGGAAAGGCTCAATGCCCATATCACGCAGACGCGTCACCGCGCCGATAGCGGTATTGGTGTGTAAGGTCGACATGACTAAGTGACCCGTCAACGAGGCTTGAACCGCGATCTGTGCAGTTTCCAAGTCACGGATCTCACCGACCATCACCACATCCGGGTCTTGACGAAGAATCGCCCTCAGACCGCGCGCAAACGTCATGTCTACTTTTGGGTTCACTTGGGTCTGGCCGATACCATCGATATCAAATTCAATCGGGTCTTCGACGGTAAGAATATTGCGCTCGTTGCTATTAAGCTCTTGCAGACCCGCGTACAGCGTGGTCGATTTACCCGAGCCCGTCGGACCGGTCACGAGGATAATCCCGTGAGGGCGACTGATCATCGAACGGAAACTGTCATGGTTGGCTTGGGTCATCCCCAAACTGTGTAAATCTAGGCGCGTCGCGTTCTTATCCAACAGACGCATTACTACACGCTCACCGTGTGAAGACGGCATGGTCGATACACGCACATCGACCGCGCGGCCACCAATACGCAACGAAATACGCCCATCTTGAGGGACGCGTTTTTCTGCAATATCCAGCCTCGCCATAACTTTCACGCGCGAGACCAGCAACGGGGCTAGCTTACGACTTGGTGATAACACGTCTCGCAGCACACCGTCGATGCGGAAACGAATCATCAATGACTTTTCGAACGTCTCGATATGGATATCAGACGCGCCTTCTTTGATCGCTTCGCCAAGCATTGCATTAATTAGCTTGATGATTGGCGCGTCGTCGTCTGATTCAAGTAAGTCTTCGTTTTGCGGTAAGTCTTCTGCCAGTGAGAAAAAGTCATCACTGTCTGCACCCAAGTCTTCCATCAACTGGCGCGCCTCTGATGAGTCGCGCTGATACGCTTCGGTCAGTTTTTTTTCAAAGGTGTCTTTGTCGATTTCGTTAACCGCAAAACCGCTGCCAACAATCCGCTGCACTTCGAGTAATGCGGGTACTGCCAATGGCGCGACATAGGACAACACCAAACCGTCTTCCGCTTGCTCTAATACCAAATTAAAGCGGTTAGCGAAGCCAAACGGCAGGCGACGAAATGAAGTTGCTACATCGATTGCCATTACTGCTCGTCCATTTGGTCTAGGAATGCCTGAATTTCTGCTGGGTGACGGATATCATCGCCAAAGCGCGGTAGTACCGGGATATGTTCATTATCCATTAACTTCAGGCCCTGATCGGCTTTATATAGCTGCTCAGCACGGATGAAGTTGTATTTACGCTGTGTGATACCATCTGCGGTCACGCCATCGCGAATGATGGTTGGCTTGATAAATACCATCAGGTTTTTCTTTTCAACCTGAGTGCTGGTCGATTTAAATAGGTGACCAAGCACCGGAATATCACCCAATAGCGGTACTTTCGATTCACTTTCCAGCGCACGCTCATCAATCAGACCGCCTAACACAATCATCTGACCGTCTTCGACCATGACCGAGGTATTGAGCTGACGCTTAGCGAAACGTACGTCAACCGCGCCGTTCGCACCCAGTACGTTTGACACTTCTTGCTCAATATCCAGTTGGACCGAGTTACCTTCGTTGATCTGCGGTACCACTTTCAGTTTGATACCGACTTCTTTACGGTCAACGGTTTGGAATGGGTTGTCGTTATTAGAACCTGCGGTAGAACCCGTAATAACCGGCACTTCCTCACCAACAATAAATGATGCTTCGCCGTTATCCATCACTGTGATGCTCGGAGAAGAAAGAATGTTTGAGTTGGAGTCAGTTGCGACCGCGCTAAGTAATGCGGTCCAGTCACCCATCACAAGGCTCAATGCTGCACCGTTAACACCCGAAAGAGCGGAAGCCAGCGTCGAGTAGTCACCCGATTCAGTCACAGAGTAAGGTACGCGGTTGCCGTTGTTATCAGTGTAGTATTCAGTGCTGGTTTGATCGTCGGCTTCTTCCAGACCCACCATTACCTGACCGATTGGTGCTCCGGTGTTGCTGTACTGGATCACCGCCCCCGTTTCCAACGAGCCCCACTGTACGCCAAGGTTGATACCGTCACCCTCGGCCATTTCGACGATCAGTGCTTCAATCAGTACCTGCGCTCGGCGAATATCCAACTGACCGATCACGTCTTGCAGTGCGATCATGATATCTGGCGGCGCCGTCAATACGAGCGCGTTGGTTTCTGGATGCGCCGCGATCATCACTTCACCACGCTTGGCCGTCGCAACATTCCCGCCTTGCGTTTTCTCTGCTTGCAGGTTATCCGACACCCCTTTCAGCACATCGACTAAGTCTTCCGCCTTTGCGTACTTGAGATACACCACGCGGTTGTTGCCTTTTGACGCCATTTCAACGTCAAGCTGTTTAATCAACTTGCGCAGACGCTGACGCACTTGAGGGTCACCAGAAATCAAAATTGCGTTGGTACGCTCGTCTGCCACCAGCTTAGGCTGAAGAAATTCAGGGGTGGTTTTGGCGTCGGTTTTGCTCAGCGCTTCAACAATTCGCACCATTTCTGCCGCGGAAGCATTCGCGAGGTCTACTACTTCAATCGATTTGTCGCCGGCTTGGTCAACTCGCTTAATGATGTCCGCTAAGCGGTTTACCACCGCCGCACGGCCAGTGATCAAGATGATATTCGCCGGGTCATAGTGCACAACGTTACCCGCACCAGCGTTATCATTCAGTTGACGTAGGAGAGGAGAGAGTTCACGTACCGATACGTTTTTGACCGCCACAACGCGCGTGACCACTGCGTCACCTTGCACTTTGCCGTCACCGACAACCGGAATAGCCGATGTTTTCGCGTCTTTTGACTTCACGACTTTAATCACGCCGTTGCCCATTTCGACAACCGCATAACCGTAGACCTCAAGAACGTTCAAAAAGAAACTGTAGTACTGCTCTTCGGTAAGCATGTCGTAACTACGAACATCGACTTTGCCACGAACGGACGGGTCAACAATGATGGTCTTTTCTAAGTTGCGGCCAACAATGTTGATAAACTCTTGAATATCAGTGCCTTTAAAGCTTGCACTAAATTCATTAGCCGTGACTAAGCTAGGCGAAGTTAATAAGCTTCCTGCCAAAAGCCATACGCTTTTTTTGAGCCAATGATTCACACTTTACTCCTCATTAAGATAGCGATTAACGCGGCTATCTATAATTCAATATATATCTCGTACGGCTGGCCATCGCGCTCAACCGTTAGAGTTAACTCAGTCATTTCGGACAAGGATTGGAAAATAACGCCCATCGTCGCTGAGTCTTTTAAATCTAATCCATTAATCTGTGTCGCTATGTCACCTGGCTGTAGGCCAACTGACTCAAATAAGATCGGGTCTTTACCCGGAGTGAGACGATAGCCTGCGACTTCACCATCGTTCTTCACTTGAGACATACGCACGTACTGGAACACTTGCTTCGAGTCTTGGCGAATCTCGTCACGAATTTGGTCGAGTTTATCTGTTGATACCTGAGCTTCACGAGCGAGAGGCTTAGACTCTGGAAGCGCTTGAGGTTGGGTGTATTTCAACCCTTCCAGCATCACGGTCTCGTTACGCCCAGCATTATCAATAATCACGCGGTCGGTTTGCACCTGATACAATTTCGCTCGGGTTCCTTCAATCACTTCACCGATGCCGTACGTCGCTTGCTGACCGCGATTGGCGATCACCGCTAGACTTTTATTTGCATTGGTACTTGTCACGACCCCAACAAGAACAACGTTAAGGCGACTTTTTGGCGCGTCTTCCACTTTCGGTTTTTCAACCACTACGCGCTGCTCTTGATACTGACCAAAAAGATGACCGTTTTGCACTTCAGCAAGGTCAAAGGATGAACTGGATTGAGAGGAATTTTTTGCCGATACCGTTGGCTGCCAAGGATTGATTGATTCGGTCATAAAAGGCTGCCAAACCAACTGGCCTAAAATCCAAGCACTTAAAACCAGCAACACCACAGCCACAACAGAACTGACTCGCTGCTGAACTCGAATTTCCTTTACCGATTCGCCCAATTTATACAGTGCGCTTACGCTTTGCTGCTTCACTGAGTTTCCTTCTCGTTTGCGCCCAATAATATGGTAAATATTAATAAAAAGTGTAGCAGAGCATTGTAGCAAAATATCAATCAAGCTAAACACTTAACAGTGTCAGAACCACTAGGCAAATGATAAATTTGATAATCTCGCTTGAAAAATGGACATCCTGTCACCATTTTTACAACAGCATTAATCTAGCTAGATTCATTAGAGGTCATTTTCCACTATGAGTTCCCAAACAGAAGCGGTCAGACTCGATAAGTGGTTATGGGCTGCACGTTTCTATAAAACACGCTCAATTGCGCGAAATATGGTCGATGGTGGCAAAGTCCACTATAATGGCCAGCGTAGTAAGCCGAGTAAGGCGGTCGAGCTCGGTGCAGTTATCACTCTTCGCCAAGGCAATGAAGAGAAAACCATTGTTATCGAAAAGATTTCTGATCAACGTCGTGGTGCACCTGAAGCTCAGACGCTCTATAAAGAGACGACTGAAAGCATTGCTAAGCGCGAGGAAAACGCCACACGACGTAAACTCCACGCTCACAACCCTAGCCCTGATCGTCGTCCAGATAAAAAGCAGCGTCGCGACATCATCAAATTTAAACATCAATAAGTACCAGACGTACTAGGAATAAACTCCATGGCAAACAATGTATTAAACCGCTACCTTTTTGAAGACCTATCAGTACGTGGCGAGTTGGTGCAATTGGATGAAGCATACCAACGTATTATCACTAGCAAGGAATACCCAGCAGCCCTAAAAAACCTGCTAGGTGAGCTACTTGTCTCGACGACACTGCTAACTGCAACGCTGAAGTTTGAAGGTTCAATCACCCTGCAGCTGCAAGGTGACGGTCCGGTATCACTGGTCGTAATTAACGGTGACAATAACCAGCAAGTACGTGGTGTGGCGCGTTGGGAAGGCGATATCGCTGACGACGCAAACATTCATGACATGATGGGTAAAGGTTACCTAGTGATCACTATCGAGCCTAAACAGGGCGAACGTTACCAAGGTATCGTCGGTCTTGAAGGCGATAGCCTAGTTGAGATTCTGGAAGGCTACTTCGAAAAATCTGAGCAGTTAAAAACTCGCCTTTGGATTCGTACTGGCGAACACGAAGGCAAAGCGCACGCAGCAGGTATGCTTATTCAGGTTATGCCAGATGGCACCGGCACGGCGGAAGATTTCGAGCACCTTGAGCAGCTAACCAGCACAGTGAAAGATGAAGAGCTGTTCACCCTAGAAGCGAACGAGCTGTTGTACCGTCTGTACAACCAAGACAAGGTACGCTTGTTCGAACCTCAGCAAGTTGAGTTCCATTGTGGTTGCTCTCGTGAGCGTAGCGGCGCGGCGATCGTGACCCTTGATCGAGCGGAAGTAAATGACATGTTGAGCGAGTCTGGCTCAATTTCTTTACATTGTGATTACTGCGGCACGAATTATTCGTTCGACGAATCTGACGTGGCTGAGCTGTTTGAACAGGCAACTCCAAGCAATAAAACGCTGCATTAATTCACATAGTTTATCAAGCACGTAATTTACCCGTCAAAAAGCCAGCACAATGCTGGCTTTTTTGTGATCCAACCCTTGCTATACCTAGCCTCTCCTGTAATAAAACAACTGGTTAATTTTAATCAATTAATAACCGTTTTGCTCTAGCGCAAAGCTTTGCGTGCACGATACACTAATCGAGCCAATATGTGATGCGTCGCTTAAAGCCCCATAATAAGCACGGGTATTTTTTGAGCTATATCCCTGTTTTAACTTAGACCCATTGCTAGCATGGTGAGCAGACAAAAATAAAAAGATACTTACAAAATCCCTACAAAATATTTCCGATAAGGAGCACCCAATGACCGTTATGGAACATACAAAAGCGGCAACAATTGACCTTACTAAACACGGGCTACACAACGTAAAAGAGGTTATTCGTAACCCAAGTTACGAAGTGTTGTTTGAGGAAGAAACGCGCCCTGAGCTAGAAGGTTACGAAAAAGGCGTCGTCACAAACCTTGGCGCAGTCGCTGTGGATACCGGTATTTTTACTGGCCGCTCACCAAAAGATAAGTACATCGTGAAAGATGCCACCACTGAAGAACACATGTGGTGGACATCAGACGCGGTGAAAAACGACAACAAACCGATCTCACAAGAGATTTGGAACGACCTGAAAGAGCAGGTAACAGAGCAGCTTTCGGGCAAACGTGTGTTTGTTATCGATGGTTACTGTGGTGCTAACCCTGATACTCGCCTAAGCATCCGTGTCATTACTGAGGTTGCATGGCAAGCACACTTCGTGAAAAACATGTTCATCCGCCCAACAGAAGCGGAACTTGAAACATTCGAACCAGATTTCGTCGTAATGAACGGCGCGAAATGCACCAACAAGAAGTGGAAAGAGCACGGTCTTAACTCTGAAAACTTCACGGTGTTTAACCTGACTGAGCGCACTCAGCTTATCGGTGGTACTTGGTACGGCGGTGAAATGAAGAAAGGTATGTTCGCGATGATGAACTACTTCTTGCCGCTAAAAGGTATCGCGTCAATGCACTGTAGTGCCAACATGGGCAAAGACGGCGACGTTGCGATCTTCTTCGGCCTATCTGGTACAGGTAAAACCACGCTATCTACCGATCCAAAACGTGCACTTATCGGTGATGACGAGCACGGCTGGGATGACGACGGCGTATTCAACTTCGAAGGTGGTTGTTACGCGAAAACCATCAAGCTATCGAAAGAAGCAGAACCAGACATCTACAACGCAATCCGTCGTGATGCGCTGCTAGAAAACGTAACGGTACTTTCAGACGGCACAATCGATTTTGACGATGGTTCAAAAACAGAAAACACTCGCGTGTCTTACCCAATTGAGCACATCGAAAACATCGTTAAGCCAGTATCGAAAGGCGGTCACGCGAACAAAGTGATCTTCTTGTCAGCGGACGCATTCGGTGTTCTACCGCCAGTATCGAAACTAACTCCAGAACAAACGAAGTACCACTTCCTATCTGGTTTTACTGCAAAACTAGCGGGTACTGAGCGTGGCATTACCGAGCCAACGCCAACCTTCTCTGCATGTTTTGGCGCAGCGTTCCTAACGCTACACCCAACCAAGTACGCAGAAGTACTGGTTAAACGTATGGAAGCAGCAGGCGCGCAAGCTTACCTAGTCAACACAGGCTGGAACGGCAGCGGCAAACGTATCTCTATCCAAGATACGCGCGGCATCATCGACGCAATCCTAGACGGTTCAATTGAAGAAGCGGAAACCAAACATATCCCTATCTTCAACCTAGAAGTTCCGACTGCACTGCACGATGTAGACCCAACTATCCTTGACCCACGTGACACTTACGTTGACCCACTACAATGGGAAAGCAAAGCAAAAGACCTAGCAACTCGCTTTATCAACAACTTTGATAAGTACACCGACAACGAAGAAGGTAAATCACTCGTTGCGGCTGGTCCTCAGCTTGATTAGTGACATCGGCTTCAAATAGCTATCTAAGCCCCTCTTTTGAGGGGCTTTTTGTTGCCTCTGTGTGCAAAATGTTTCAAGCTAAGCAAACTGACTCTGTATCTGGTAGTTAGAACATCGCAAGCGAACGGGAATTCAGGAAGGTCTTAGTTTTGAAGAGAATATTGCTGCTGAGTACGATCATGGTTGTTGCCTTGCTTAGCTTAAGTGCGCTCTCTCTGTTTGCCTTGCTACAAACCCGCTACGCGACAGACACCATCAACCTACTTTTCAAACACCTAACGCCGTATCACCTCGTCACCCAGAAGGTTCGCTATACTCCACCGCTCCAGTTGGAGCTCGATGACGTCGAAATCCAATCCGAGCGACGTAACGTAAGAATCCCCAAACTCACGCTGTGGCTGAATCCGTATTTAATCAATAGCGGCAAAGTTGCGTTTGACTCCATGCTGATCGAAGGGGCCAATATCGACCTGCAGCACTTTGACTTAACGCTGCTCAAACCTTTCTATCTGAACCATCTAGCACTCGATTACGTCGACGTCTCAAGCCACGAGTGGTCTGCGCGCGGCGTCAGCCTTCAAGTCAAACAGCCCGTTTGGCAAGATGACGAACAAACTCTCCCGTATGGTGACATTCAACTTTCGGCAAAACAGCTCTACACCCGTGGTGAAGCGCTAGACGACTTGTTGATTGACGCTAAATACCAAGCCGCTGACAGCACCCTTTACGGCATGTCTTTCAATTGGCGCGGGGCGAACGTTTCTGGTCAGGCAGAGCAATATCAAAGCGGCTGGTCGTTGGTCAATGTCACCGTCAACCAACTGCAACTGACCAGCGCAACACCGGCAGAACAACTGCTAACCACCTTAGACTCACTCAGCTTGCCTATTACTCACATCAACAGCTTAGATATTCTCAGCAGCAGTTTTGACTACGCTGGTTGGCGCTTTGAACAGCTTGATGCGTCGCTGGAAAACCTCTCCCTTGAACGCTCGCTCTGGCAACAGCAGCAAGGCTATTTGTCATTTAACGCCGACAGCGTGACTTATCAGGATTTACAGCTCATTGCTCCAACAGCCAAACTGGCGGTTAGCGACAAGGGAATCACGTTTGACGAATTCGATGCAGACTTTAAAGAAGGCCGTATTCAGTTGGAGGGGCGGATCTCACCGTCTGATGTTCAGCTCAAACAGCTGCGTATGTCTGGGATTAAATGGCTAGAGAACACCTCTGAGTTGGTAAGCTCGCTGCATCAGGCGGCGCAGTCGTTGAACACCTTGTCGATTGATGAGCTGGATGTAAACAACGGCCAAATCATCCAAATTGAGCGTAAACCCTATTGGCAGTTATCCGGTGTGAATATCGAAGGTGAGCAGCTTTCGCTGATAAAAGGCGGTAAAGCGGGTTTCTTTAACGGCCACTTAGAGGTGACTGCCAACAATGCCAGCTTGGACCAGCTATTGACGACTCAGGCGATGATTCGCGCTTCGTCACAGCAAGGCGATGTCCGTTTAGAGCGCGCGTTTCTTCCCCTTCCTTCAGGCTATATCGAAGCCAATGGCAAATGGGACCAGACCACACTCAGCGCACCGTGGGCGTTTTCCCTGCATGGTGACGGCATTCCACTGGAACAAGCATGGATTCAATCGCGTTTACCATTCTCATTAAGCGGACTGGCGGAAATAGAGCTCGACCTTTCAGGCCTATCTGGCGATTACTCTATGCTGGCGCACAGCGCGTCAGGCCAGGTCAAAGCGCAAATCCGTCAAGGCATGATCGATGCTAAAAGTGCCGATGGGGAGGTAAGCTTTACGCAGCCATGGCCTCTGGAAGTGATTGAAGTCAACGCTGATCGAGGCCGAATTCGTATCCAGTCTCAGGCAGAGAAGGGCGCGCTGGTTGGCCAGCTTGATTTAACCAAACCGCAATTTGGCACCTTGATTCTGAATATCAACCAAGAGTGCCAACAGTTGTGGTCAGAGATTTTCGACTTAACCAATGTCATTAGCCACGTTTGCCCCGAGCCAAATGTCTCCCCACCTGCAAGCCACGATCACACGGTCAACTCACCGTCTAACTTAGATTTGTAATCAGGGATCAACATATAAGTGCCGACGAACTCCACTGCGGCAGCATCGCCACTGTAGATGGTGACGTGAATAACAATTCGAGCTTTACGCCCCGACGCTAAACGGTCTAAGTCACCACTGATCCCATCTAAAGAAGTCGCCGCGACTGGGTTTTGCATCACAGGATGGCGGTAGCGAATCTGACTATCAGCCAAAACAATATCGCCTTGCAAGTTACGCTCTTTGAGCAGCAGCCAAGTCATACCCCAGCCAGTTAACGTTGCCAGCGTGAACGCCGAACCTGCAAATAGCGTATTGTGAGGATTGAGGTTAGGGTTCAGCTGAGCGCAACACTCAAACTGGTAGCCAGTATATTGGTTGATTTTGATACCCATCTTGTCGCTGATTGGGATTTGATTTTCCCAGCGCTCTTGCAGTTCGGCGCACCATTCTGGCTTACGCAAGACATTAGCCATCGGGTCTAGCGGCTTGACCATTTGTTGGTGGCGCACCGGACCACGTTCGTCGGTCAGCTCACCACGGCGCTCAAAGCCATTCTTTTCATAGAACGAGATTGCATCTTCGCGCGCGTTACATACTAATCGCTTAACGCCTTCCTGACGCGCTAACGACTCGAGCGCCACCAGCACTAAAGAACCCATCCCTTTATTACGGCGAGAGCCTTTTACCGCCATGTAGCGAATTTGGCCTTCATTGTCCGGCGTGATATACAAGCGGCCGATCGCCATTGGACGTCCACGCCCGTCGACAATCATGCGATGGAAGCTCATCGGGTCATATTCGTCACGTTCCGAGCCCAGCGGCATGCGCCAAGGCTCGCGCAGCATCTGCCAGCGAAAGTGATAATACTTGTTAAGTTGGTTATCCGTTTTTGGAGTGATCAGCTTAAACATAAAATTCCTTTTTATCACTGCCACCAAATATCCATTTAGCAGCAGTATTTCATCTCAGAGCTTACTGTCGCTCGTTGATACTAATATGTCCAAATTATTACTGTGATAACGGTGCTAAACCTGCAACCAAAACGTCACTGGTCCATCATTAACCAAAGAGACTTTCATATCGGCGGCAAAACGGCCGCGTTCGGTTGGCAATACAGTTTGGCACAAGTCAGCAAAGTGTTCATATAGGCGCTCGGCCTCACTTGGGTGCGCGCCGCGTGAAAAACCCGCGCGAGTCCCTTTCTTAGTATCGGCAGGCAATGTGAACTGCGACACCACCAAAACTTTACCACCGACTTGTTGCACATTTAGGTTCATCTTACCTTCGTCATCTTCGAAAACACGGTAAGTCGTAACACGTTCAACCAAGCGTTTTGACTTGGCTTCATCATCGTCCTTTTCCACACCCAGTAGAACAAGTAGGCCTTTGTCGATCTCTCCTACCACTTCACCATCTACGCGTACTGCTGCCTCACTTACTCTCTGGATCAGTGCTATCACTTTGACTTCCTTTCTCTATTTGGGATGTTTGTGGTGAGCATTTTACCACTTCTTCTTCGGTTGCGCGCCAGTGCTCTTTCTCGCCCAGCGCGGCGGTCACTTCCGCACCGATCAACACAATCAACCAACACAAATAGACCCAAACAAACAGAATCGGAATCGCCGCCAAAGCGCCGTAAATTAACTGATAAGAAGGAAACTCGGTGATATATAGGGCAAAGCCTTTCTTGCTCGCTTCGAACAGCAGCGCGGCGATAATCGCACCAACCACCGCATGGGAAAAATAGACTTTCTTGTTTGGCACCAACAAATACAAACCGACAAACGCCGAAAATGAGAGTAAGAATGGTAGCCATCGTAGGAAGAACTCAAACGCACTCGAAATGGTGTTGCTTTCGAGGATTTTTAACGACGTGATGTAAGAGGTCGCGACGATACTTGCTCCGACCAATATCGGGCCGAGAGTCAGCACCATCCAATACATCGAAAACGAAAACACCGCGCGGCGCTTTTTCTTTACTCGCCAAATATAGTTCAGGTTTTTATCGATGTTGGAAATCAGCATCAGTGCAGCAACAAACAAAAATGCACCGCCCACCGCAGTCATCTTGCCGGTATTGGCGATAAAATCGAATAAGGCACTCTTCACCGCATCACCTGCGGCGGGAACAAAATGGGTGATCAGGAAGTCCTGAATGACATCGCCAACATTACTAAACACTGGGAAGGAAGATAACACCGACAGCAACACCGTCATCATAGGTACGAGTGAGAGCAAACTGATGTAGGCCAAGTAGCCGGCGTTCACGTTCACACGGTCATGCGCCATCCTAGTCAAAAGATATTGTCCAAAGGCAAGTCCTTGCTTACCCATTTGCTCAAATTTCAACTTGTAACTCCCAAACGACTCGGTCATCCTAGCACCATAATTCTAAAGAAAAGGACTCATTCATGCCGTACTTACTGGCTTTGGTATTATCCATTTTTACCCTAACAGGTTGTCAATCCGCCTATTATTCTGCAATGGAACAAGTAGGCTACCACAAACGAGACATCATGGTAGACCGCGTTGAAGAAGCCAAAGAGTCACAACAAGAGGCTCAACAAGAGTTTAGCAGCGCGCTCGAAGCACTTTCAGCCCTAACTCAATTCGACGGTGGAGAACTGGAAAGCGTCTACAACAAGATCAACGACAAATACCAAGACAGTGAAAGTGCTGCAGAAGAAGTGCGCGAGCGTATCGCCGCCATTGAGGATGTGTCTGAAGCACTGTTCGACGAGTGGCAAGACGAACTCGATCTCTACACCAACCGCTCATTACGTCGTGCGAGCGAACAGAAACTGCGTGAGACCCGTACTTCATACAACACCATGCTCAAAGCGATGAAACGCGCTGAACAGAAAATGACGCCAGTACTCAATACGCTTCGTGACAACACTTTGTATTTAAAGCATAACCTAAACGCGAGTGCGGTTGGTGCGCTCCAAGGCGAATTTTCAAACTTAGAACAAGATATTCAGTACGCGATTAAGCAAATGAACGCGGCAATCGCCGAATCAGACAAGTTCCTACAAAAACTGAATCAAAAATAATCAACTTTGGCTGACCTCCTCATTCGAGGAGGTTTAGTCACTCAGCATTGCTTCGCTAGCCAGTGCTCGCGGATAAATGCCACCCGCTCGGTAACACTTCCCCACGGCACATCCACTACTTGATAACCTAGCTCAGTGTAACTCTCCACCAGCAATTGATGAATGTGCTGCGCTTCCTCAAAGCTATGTGGGCGAACTTCATCTTGAACATAGATCGATGCTTCAGGCGCACAGGCAAACACTTGTCGATGGTAGCCAGCACTGCCAGAAATAAACGCTTGTGGCACTTCGCAGCCACCCACTCGCAGATAAGCGACGATGTCAGGGATTGCGCGGTCCATAAACGCCACTTGGTGATCAAGTGCTCGACGTTTTTGCTCTGCCATGAGATCAAGACACAGCTGGGCAAATCGCGGTAAATCAGTCCACGGCAATACCCCATCCTTGAGTCGGCTTTGCTGTTCAATCAAGGTTCGAGAGCCTTCTGCAAACGTCGCATACCCCTGCTCACCCAGTGCATTAAGTAACGTCGTTTTCCCCGCTCCCGGACCGCCGGTAATAATGATTGGCTGCATATCTTTCCTTTGTAAAAACACAAAAGCCCCGAGCGTAACTCGGGGCTTTTTTATTCTATTTCGCTATCGCGAAAAAATTACTTCGCTGAACGAGACGCGCGTTTACGATCGCTTTCCGTTAGGAACTTCTTACGAATACGGATGCTTTCAGGTGTTACTTCTACTAGCTCATCATCATCGATGAATTCTAGTGCTTGCTCAAGAGTCATCTTGATTGGCGGAGTAAGAACCTGTGCGTCATCTGTACCAGATGCACGAACGTTAGTTAGCTGCTTACCTTTCAGTGCGTTTACCGTTAGGTCGTTGTCACGGCTATGAATACCGATAACCATACCTTCGTAAACTTCAACACCGTGACCGATAAATAGACGACCACGTTCTTGCAGGTTGAACAGCGCGTTAGTTAGCGCTTTACCCATCGCGTTCGCGATTAGTACACCATTCACACGTTGACCGATGTTACCGCCTTTGTGTGGCGCGTAGCGATCGAACGTATGGTAAAGAAGACCAGAACCAGAAGTCAGTGTCATGAATTCCGTTTGGAAACCGATCAGACCACGAGATGGCATTTCGAAGTCCATACGTACACGGCCTTTACCGTCTGGAGACATGTCTTTCAGCTCACCTTTACGTAGGCCGATGTTCTCCATGATGCCGCCTTGGTGCTCTTCCATTACGTCGATAGTTACTGTTTCGAACGGTTCCATTAGCTGACCATCTTCTTCTTTGATGATTACTTCTGGACGAGATACTGCTAGTTCGAAGCCTTCACGACGCATGTTTTCGATCAGGATAGATAGGTGAAGTTCACCACGGCCTGATACGCGGAATTTGTCTGGGTCGTCTGTTTGCTCAACGCGTAGCGCAACGTTGTGTACCAGTTCCTTCTCTAGACGCTCAAGGATGTTACGTGACGTTACGAACTTACCTTCTTTACCCGCGAATGGAGACGTGTTTACTTGGAACGTCATCGTTACTGTTGGTTCATCAACAGACAGTGGTGGAAGCGCTTCTACTGCGTTTTGTGCACAGATAGTGTCAGAGATTTTTAGCTCACCAAGACCAGTGATTGCGATGATATCACCTGCGTTCGCTTGCTCAACTTCGTGACGCTCTAGGCCAAGGTAGCCCATGACTGTACCCACTTTACCGTTGCGAGTTTTACCGTCAGCACCAATAATGGTTACCTGTTGGTTTGCTTTAACGCTACCACGAGTTACACGAGCTACACCGATAACACCCACGTAAGAGCTGTAATCTAGCTGAGAAACTTGCATTTGTAGTGGACCATCAAGGTCAACATTTGGTGCGTCAACAACGTCAACGATAGTTTGGAATAGTGGTTCCATGTTCTCGCCAGTTTCGCCTTCTTCTAGAGAAGCCCAACCGTTAAGTGCTGATGCGTAAACCACTTTAAAGTCTAGCTGGTCATCTGTTGCGCCTAGGTTGTCGAATAGGTCGAACACTTGGTCCATAACCCAATCAGGACGCGCGCCAGGGCGGTCAATCTTGTTGATTACAACGATTGGCTTAAGACCGTGTGCAAATGCTTTTTGCGTTACGAAACGTGTTTGTGGCATTGGGCCATCAACCGCGTCAACGATAAGTAGTACAGAGTCTACCATCGACATGATACGTTCTACTTCACCACCGAAGTCCGCGTGTCCCGGAGTATCTACGATGTTGATGCGGTAATCGTTCCAGTTGATCGCAGTGTTCTTAGCAAGAATGGTAATACCACGTTCTTTTTCGATGTCGTTTGAGTCCATGACTCGCTCTTCAGCTTCGCCGCGAGACTCTAGAGTACCTGATTGTTGTAGCAGTTTATCAACCAGTGTAGTTTTACCGTGGTCAACGTGCGCGATGATCGCGATATTTCTTAATTTATCAATCTGTGGAGTAGCCATGGATTTGATTCACTCGATATAAGAAGCTCCTTCTATATGAAGGGACTTTTTTGATTAAAAAAACGGCCATAATGTACCAGATTTTGGCGAAAAACCTAGAAATATGTGATCTGTTCCGTTGATTTTACACTCAGGACAACTTGATACAGCGCAATAAGCCATTTCATCTGTTTAAAACTCAATTGACAATCTTACGAAAACTAGGCTGAATGATGTTCGATCTTGTCTTAATTTGGTGCGCCCACTTAATAATGCACCAAATAAGTGCAAACGTAGATCATTTTGGTGCAAATGTTTGCACCAGATTAATGCCCAAGCCACTAATTCTTTGAAATTAATGGATTAATTTTTTTGGCACGGTTTTGGCTTTAGTATTTTCAGCATCGATTAACACGATTGAAAAGAAATTAATCAATGCTGGTACTTAAGATTAGATTAAGAATCACGCCATCACCGCTTTAATAACACTGGAGGTTATCCAACATGTCAGTAGAAAACGTTCTATCGCTGATCCAAGAAAACGAAGTTAAGTTTGTTGACCTACGCTTTACTGATACCAAAGGTAAAGAGCAACACATCTCTATCCCTGCTCACCAGATCGACGCAGACTTCTTCGAAGAAGGTAAGATGTTCGATGGTTCTTCAGTTGCTGGCTGGAAAGGTATCAACGAGTCAGACATGGTAATGATGCCAGACGCTGCCTCTGCAGTTCTTGACCCATTCACTGAAGATGCAACGCTAAACGTGCGTTGTGACATCCTAGAACCTGCAACTATGCAAGGTTACGACCGTGACCCACGCTCTATCGCTAAACGCGCTGAAGACTACATGCGCGCAACTGGTATCGCAGACACTGTTCTTGTTGGTCCAGAGCCAGAGTTCTTCCTATTTGACGACGTTAAGTACTCAAACGACATGTCGGGTTCTTTCTTTAAGATCGACGACGTAGAAGCAGCGTGGAACACAGGCAGCGAAATCGAAGGTGGTAACAAAGGTCACCGTCCTGGCGTTAAAGGTGGTTACTTCCCAGTAGCTCCAGTTGACTCTTCTCAAGACATCCGTTCTGCAATGTGTCTAATCATGGAAGAAATGGGCCTAGTGGTTGAAGCGCACCACCACGAAGTGGCAACTGCTGGTCAGAACGAAATCGCAACTCGTTTCAACACGCTAACAACGAAAGCTGACGAAATCCAAATCTACAAGTACGTTGTACATAACGTTGCTCACGCATTTGGTAAGACAGCGACATTCATGCCTAAGCCACTTGTTGGTGACAACGGTTCTGGTATGCACGTTCACCAATCTCTAGCGAAAGACGGTGTAAACCTATTCGCAGGTGACAAGTACGGCGGCTTATCTGAAACTGCTCTTTACTACATCGGCGGTATCATCAAGCACGCTCGCGCAATCAACGCGTTTGCTAACCCATCAACAAACTCGTACAAGCGTCTTGTACCAGGCTTCGAAGCGCCAGTTATGCTAGCTTACTCAGCACGTAACCGTTCTGCTTCAATCCGTATCCCAGTGGTACCAAGCCCGAAAGCACGCCGTATCGAAGCTCGCTTCCCAGATCCAGCAGCGAACCCATACCTAGCGTTTGCTTCTCTACTAATGGCTGGTCTTGACGGTATTAAGAACAAGATCCACCCAGGCGAAGCGATGGATAAAGACCTTTACGACCTTCCTGCTGAAGAAGCAGCTGAGATTCCAAAAGTGGCTGAGTCTCTAGAAGTAGCTCTGAATGCACTAAACGAAGATCGTGAGTTCCTAACAGCTGGCGGCGTATTCTCTGATGACTTTATCGATTCTTACATCGCACTTAAGTCAAAAGACGTTGAGCGCATCAACATGGCGACTCACCCACTTGAGTTTGAACTTTACTACTCTGTATAACCATACCGAGTGTACAAAGTTTAACCACGTTACATAATAATAAGGCTCGCCTCGCAGGCGGGCCTTTTTCGTGTTTCTCGTTGCATTTCATGGAGCTAGTATTGTTCAACTCTCTAATACTAGGAGATTCTCATGAAATGGCATCAACAACTTGTTTTTCTATTCGTGCTCCAAGCGCCTGTCGCTATCGCTCAAACTGTCTATTCGTGGGTGGATGACAACGGTGTGGTGCACTTTAGTGACAACCCGTCGAGTGGCAAAGTGAAAGCGATTCAACTGCCGGATCACGAGCGACCAGCCCCGCCACCTAAATTTGACGCACCACAAGCGGTCGATGCTGATAAGAATAATAGCGCCGAAGCCAAACCTGAATCAGTTGGGCCATTGGTCGTAGATATTATTTCCCCTCAACATGACCAAGCCTTACGCAGCAACGCAGGCATGATTACCATCCAAGCCGAAGTTAACCGAAAACTGGCTATCGGAGAAACACTGCAGTTGGTGATGGACAATAAACGCTACGGTGCACCAACAAACCAGCCTCTTTGGGAGCTCAAGAACATTGACCGAGGAAGCCATTCCTTTGTAGTTCAAGCAATTAAAGACGGCAAGCTTATTGCATCATCCAGTCCTATAACGGTGCATCTTCAGCGAGCAATACAGAAAAAAGCCACATCTCAGTAAAAAGCCGAGATTTAAAGGAGTTTTTTCTTCTGCTACCCGCGAGATTGCGCCATACTTAAAATTGTCCCCGCACCAAAATGGTGCATTGCACATTTTAAGGTCAAGGATGAGGGGTAACTTGTGAGTAGCGAGCTCAATAACATTATTTTAAACCATCAGGTCACAGCGATTCTTATCATGAACGAATCGCTGCAGGTCCGCTATGCCAATCCCGCTGCAGAGCAAGTGTTCTCGCAAAGTTCAAAACGCATCGTCAATCAACCACTGTCGAACCTGATCCAACACGCGTCTTTGGATCTCGCCCTGCTCTCTCAACCGCTGCAAAGTGGTCAAAGCATTACCGACAGCGACGTCACCTTTGTCGTCGATGGTAAACCGTTGATGTTAGAGGTGACAGTCAGCCCTATCTCATGGAACAAAGAGCTGATGCTGTTAGTTGAGATGCGAAAAATTGGTCAACAGCGCCGCTTATCTCAAGAACTCAATCAACATGCCCAGCAGCAAGCAGCCAAACTGTTGGTTCGCGGCCTAGCCCACGAAATCAAAAACCCGCTTGGCGGTTTACGTGGCGCGGCGCAACTGTTAGAGCGGATGCTGCCAGACCAATCCTTAACCGAATACACACAAATCATCATCGAACAGGCAGACCGACTGCGCTCGTTGGTTGACCGCCTGCTAGGGCCGCAAAAACCGGGCAAGAAAAAATACGAAAACCTGCATCTGATTCTGGAAAAAGTACGTCAATTAGTTGAGTTAGAAGTGAGCCAATCGGTGATCATCGAACGCGACTACGACCCAAGCTTGCCAGACTTTCTGATGGATGCAGACCAAATCGAACAAGCGCTGCTGAATATCGTCAGCAACGCAGGGCAAATATTACAAGCACAAGAAAATGGCAAAATAATCATACGCACCAGAACGGTGCATCAAGCCAATATCCATGGTCAACGCTGCAAACTCGCGGCGAGAGTCGAGATCATTGATAACGGCCCAGGCATTCCAGCCGACCTACAAGATACCTTGTTTTACCCTATGGTCAGTGGCCGCGAAGGCGGAACCGGGCTTGGGCTGTCTATTGCCCAAAACCTTATCGACCAGCATCAGGGCAAAATCGACGTTGAAAGTTGGTCTGGCCGAACCATTTTCACTATTTACCTGCCAATTCAATAAAAATTAAACGCATTGCTGTGAGGACAACGTTATGAGCAAAGGATACGTATGGGTGGTAGACGACGACAGCTCCATTCGCTGGGTGATCGAGAAAACCCTCTCTTCGGCAAACATAAAATGTGAAACGTTCGCCGATGCCGAAAGCGTACTACTGGCTCTGGAACGCGAGAGTCCAGATGTGTTGGTGTCCGATATTCGTATGCCAGGCATCGATGGCATTGAACTACTGAAACAAGTGCATGAGCGCTCTCCTGATCTCCCAGTCATCATTATGACTGCTCACTCGGATCTCGATGCGGCGGTTAACGCCTATCAAAAAGGGGCGTTTGAATATCTACCCAAGCCATTTGACGTAGACGAGACCTTAACGCTGGTTGAGCGCGCCATCACCCACAGCCACGAACAAAAGCGCGAACAGTCGATTTCTGGGCAGGGTGAGTACAATGCACCTGAAATCATCGGTGAAGCGCCAGCCATGCAAGAAGTGTTTCGCGCTATCGGCCGATTGTCCCGCTCGTCCATTTCGGTGCTGATCAACGGTGAATCCGGTACAGGTAAAGAGTTGGTTGCCCACGCATTGCACCGCCACAGTCCAAGAGCCAGCAAGCCGTTTATTGCCCTCAACATGGCGGCGATTCCCAAAGATTTGATTGAGTCTGAACTGTTTGGCCACGAAAAAGGCGCGTTCACTGGCGCCAATAGTGTTAGACAAGGGCGTTTTGAACAGGCCAACGGTGGCACACTGTTTTTGGATGAGATCGGTGATATGCCACTCGACATCCAAACCCGTCTCTTACGGGTGCTGGCCGACGGTCAATTTTATCGTGTCGGTGGTCATTCGCCGATCAAAGTTGACGTACGTATTGTGGCAGCAACGCACCAAAACTTAGAGAAACTGGTACATAAAGGCGACTTTCGTGAAGATTTATTCCACCGTCTTAATGTCATCCGTATCCACATTCCTGCGCTGCGCGAACGCAAGCAAGATATAGAAAAGCTGACGCTGCATTTTCTCGCCTTGGCATCAGAAGAGTTGGGCGTCGATGTGAAAACTCTCCACTCATCGACAGTAGAAATCCTTAATCGGTTAGATTGGCCGGGTAACGTACGCCAACTAGAAAACATCTGCCGTTGGCTTACTGTCATGGCCAGCGGTAGCGAAATACTGCCGAGCGACCTGCCACCAGAGCTGTTAGAAGAGAAAGCGAAGCACGGATTTTCTGAAGGTAGCACTTGGCAGAAACAACTGGCGAGCTGGGCGAAAAACTCGTTGTCTCAAGGAGATACCGAATTACTTTCTTACGCACTTCCTGAATTTGAACGTATACTTTTAGAAGCCGCTCTGGAACACACCAACGGTCATAAACAAGATGCTGCGAAAGTTCTAGGCTGGGGACGAAACACGCTAACGCGTAAATTGAAAGAACTCTATTAGCCGGCTAGGTTCCGTTAGATTGGGGATATGATCTCAACTATGCCTTTCGCGGATTGACTCTGGAAAAGGATGCGAGTGATAGTGGTGTCAATAAGTGAAACACTACTGACAACAATCGACGAGTAGAAGCGAATGTATGTTATCGACTAAACAGATCACGCTCAGAACCGCAGTCATAATCCCCTTCGTGATGATTTTTATCATTACGATGGGTGTCATTATCGCGTTTCAAAAACAGAGCTATGAAGCGATGGTCGTCGATATCAGCAACAAACAACTCGGCTCGATCACGGAAAATGTCACCCTAGAACTAAATCAATATCTACAGAAGCCTTTTCAAGCTAGCTTGTCACTCAGCCACAATGTGGGATTTAACCACTTCTACACCCCCGGTGATACCCAACCGATAGAGCAATATCTTTTTGCCAGTTTTAGCGACTTATACACTACCATTCCGCAGCTTGACGTGATCGGCTTTGGTGGTATTAATGGTGAATATATTGGTTTGCGAAAGGAAGCCAACAAAGAGCTGACTTTGATGGTCAAAGATGACCGAACCAAAGGTGAACTGATCATCTTCCGTGGTTCCCAAATCAGCAAAGACGTTCGCTCGATTATTAGTAACTACGACCCGCGAAAACGACCATGGTATGTGCCAGTGGCACAGTCGCGAGCACCAATATGGTCTTCGATTTACGCCAACGCGGACGAGCGACAAGAGATCACCCTTTCCGCGTTGACGCCTGTGTTTCAGCAACAAGAGTTTCAGGGGGTGATGGTCACCGATGTGAAAATCGATACCTTCAACGCTTTCCTCAAAGAGATCCAATCCCAATCGAGTGCAATGATTTACCTCATCGACGACCAAGAGCGTTTGGTTGCGCACTCTACAGGCGGGAGCGTCGTTTCTTGGGGAACCCCGCTCAGTCCTAAAGGAGATCGCTTACTGGCGAGTGAAAGCGCCAACCCAGTAGTTCAGACCAGCGCGATACACGCAAGCCAACAGCGTATTTTCAATCAACAAGGGACTCAGCGTTTCTCTATCGACTTAGATGGCGAACGTTACTTCAATCATTTAACTCCGTACACAGACCAATATGGGCTTAACTGGCGGATCGGTGTCGCGATATCCGAAGCTGATTTGCTCGGCGAACTGCCAGCAAACCAAAGAAACAGCTGGTTGATCGGTATTATCATTAGCGCGATCGGTATCATTCTCGGCTTTTTTGCCCTGAACCGAATCGTCAAACCCATCACCTCAACTGTGGAAGCCTCTAAGCATTTAGCTAAAGGGGACTGGGATAGCGCAATGCCTAAGCCGGGCCATATCTATGAGACCACGATGCTGGTGTCTGCGTTTAACGAAATGGCCAACAACCTCAAAGCCTCTTTCCGAGCGCTGCGTAACCAACTGCTGCATGATTCACTGACTAAACTCTACAGCCGAGAAGGGTTGATAGAGACCTGCGATAACCTGACTGAACTGAACGGCAGCATGCTGCTTATTGGGATCAACAAATTTAGGTATATCAATGATAGTCTCGGTCACCACAAAGGGGACCAACTGCTCATTATCATCGCCCAACGACTACGTTCGCTATTTCCTGACGAGGCTTATTTGGCTCGTATTGGCGGTGATGAGTTCGCGGTTTATCTCCCCAATCCACAAACGGTTGAACAAAATACCGCAACGGCCAACCGTATCCTGCAGGTATTTGCGTCTCCATTTGTAATGGAAAAAGATAATGTCATCGTCAATATATCTGTCGGTATTGTCGACTGTTGTCCTGAGCACAATATGACATTATGGCTCCGCAATGGCAGCATTGCGCTGAGTAATGCCAAACAAGATTCGACACAAATTAGCCGTTATAGCCCTGAAATGGCAGACATTTCTCGCAATCGCACTTTGATGGTGGCGAAAATTAAAGATGCCATTGAACACAATGAGTTTGTGCCTTTCTATCAACCAATCGTTGACCTCAACAGCGGCAGAGTCGTCGGTGCAGAAGCCTTGGCCCGCTGGTTATCGCCGATATCGGGAATGATACCTCCGCTGGAGTTCATCTCGATTGCCGAAGAAAGCGGCCTTATTGGGCAAATTGGTGAACAGATACTTAACCAAGCGTGCAATGACACAATCAAAGGGATGCGCGAGGGGAAGTGGGATGAAAACTTCCACATGCACGTCAACCTATCAGTGAAACAGCTCTCACAACCGAGTTTCATAGTGACTTTACAAGACATCTTGCAACAGTCAGGACTGCCCGCTCGCAATCTAACCTTAGAGATCACAGAGTCACGCATTGTCGATAACGACCCGATTACCCTGCAAAATATGCAGACGATTCGCCAGCTCGGCGTAAAAATCGCTATCGATGACTTTGGTACAGGTTATAGCTCACTCGCCTATCTACACAAACTGCCATTTGATTGCCTCAAGATTGACCGCACGTTCGTCAACAGCCTCAATAAAGGCAACTTGGATACTTCCATTGTGGCTGCGGTGATCAACATGACCAAAAGCATGCGAGTCGAAATTGTTGCTGAAGGAATTGAAACCGAAGAGCAAGCCCAATTGCTTTCTCAGCTCGCTTGTCCCCTCGGTCAAGGCTTCCTTTATAGTCGCCCTGTTCCGTACCACGACTGGCCAACAAATTTAGTTAACATGAAATAAAAACCAACGTTAATCGTTGATTTTCTATCCTTTGCGTACTGACAGTCCTGTTATTGATTCTTATACTTAGCTCAATTCATCTGATCGGAATACCCATAATGATAACTAAGAACCTACCTCTTACTGATTTGCACCGTCACCTTGACGGTAACATCCGTACGCAAACCATCTTAGATCTTGGCCAGAAATTTGGCGTTGCACTGCCTGCTTATGATGTTGAGTCTCTCACTCCACATGTTCAGATTGTTGAAGCGGAGCCTTCTCTTGTTGCCTTTCTATCTAAGCTAGATTGGGGCGTAGCGGTTCTTGGTGATCTAGACGCTTGTCGCCGCGTCGCGTATGAAAACGTTGAAGATGCACTCAACGCTCAAATTGACTATGCAGAGTTGCGTTTTTCTCCATACTACATGGCAATGAAACACAAGCTACCTGTCGAAGGCGTTGTAGAAGCAGTTGTTGATGGCGTGCAGGCGGGTGTTCGTGATTTTGGCATCAAGGCTAACCTGATTGGTATTATGAGCCGTACGTTCGGTACAGACGCATGTCAGCAGGAACTGGATGCCATCCTTACGCAAAAAGACCACATCGTAGCAGTTGACCTTGCAGGTGATGAACTGGGCCAACCTGGAGACCGTTTTGTAAAACACTTCGCGCAAGTGAAAGATGCTGGCTTGAACGTCACAGTACACGCGGGTGAAGCAGCGGGTGCAGAAAGCATGTGGCAAGCAATCCAACAACTTGGTGCGACACGTATTGGTCACGGCGTAAAAGCGATTCACGATCCAAAACTGATGGATTACTTAGCACAACATCGTATTGGTATTGAATCGTGCCTAACCTCAAACTTCCAAACCAGTACAGTGGAGTCTCTGGCTAACCACCCACTTAAACAGTTCTTAGATCACGGCGTATTAGCGTGTCTAAATACGGACGACCCAGCTGTAGAAGGTATTGAACTGCCTTACGAATACGAAGTCGCAGCGCCTCAAGCAGGTTTATCTCAAGATCAAATTCGTCAAGCGCAAATTAATGGCCTTGAGCTCGCATTTATCTCTGAGCAAGAGAAGCAAGCGCTAAAAGAACTTGCAGCGAAACGCGCTTAATCACTAGTATGAATTAACCTTTAGCCGACCTAAATGGTCGGCTTTTTTATACCCACTCGACTAAGATTTAAAGAATGGGAGGCGCGCATGCATAACAAACTCTTCATTTACTCATCATCGTTAGTGGCGGCTCTCAGCTCATTTCCGAGCTTTTCGTGCACACTAACTATGGGCTATAGAACCAATGAAAGACCGCCTCTTATCGCCGCCGCGCCCGATAATTCCGGTTTGTATCTACAGCTCTATACAACGGCTGCCCGAAAGATTGGTTGTCAGTTAAATATCGTTAGAGGCCCCAAAAAACGCATTCTCAAACAATTAGAGAAAGGACAAATCGATTTTTATCTTGGCTTTAGCTTCAACCCAACCCGAGCAAAATACACCTACTTTATTGATAACGGTCTACCAGGCGGTGAGATAGGTATTTCACTAGCTGGCTATCCAGAGGTAGAAAAACTGACGCAGCTATCCGGAGCCACCGTCTTACAATCTTTGGGTTCACCCGACTTTGTCCGCAATGTGGAGAATGTTCATCGATATACTGAAGCCGATATGACCATAGATAGAGCGGTGCAGTTGCTAATGAAAAAACGTGGCGACTTTTATATTTATAACCGAGCCTCGCTTGACTACTACCTTAAGCAAAATAAACCGAAGGGGATTAAAACCCACCTCAATTGCTGTGGAGGCGTAAAGCCGACCTATTTAGGCTTTTCCAAAAACTCTCCATATATTACTGAGCAAGAAAATGACAGCTTTGACTCATCAAAGCCGCTGAGCCCAACAAACTTTCCGACAACGATCAGTTTGGGTGAGTCAAAAGCTCGGCAACTTGAACAAACACTGCACGAAATGCAAGACAGTGGTGAAACCGAAGCTATATACCAACAGTATTACGGGTTGACCCATTACTAGCGAACGTACGCTTCTATGATTGCTCCATATGTAAAAAGCCCGCTGATCATTCAGCGGGCTTTTGAAGTCCGAGTCCTAGCGAACAAGTACACTCAAGCTTGTGAGATGTGATTAAGCGGAAGCCAAAACGAGAAAACCCCAGTCTTTCGACTGGGGTTTTAGATAGTGGCGGAGAGATAGGGATTTGAACCCTAGATACGCTATTAACGTATGCCGGTTTTCAAGACCGGTGCTTTCAACCACTCAGCCATCTCTCCACAAATTGTCATCGTCAGATTAGTACACTGAGGATGTTGTTACACGTAGTACGGGTAACGATATTTAAAGCCTGGCGATGTCC
>NZ_LHPI01000015.1 GCF_001274785.1 Vibrio hepatarius | reverse complement strand
GTGGATGGGCAGATCACGATAGGGAACGTCACGCTTGCCGAACCGTACGAACTCACCCTGCACGCCGCATTCCTCGCAGGCGATGGGATCGGGCACGTCCACCTGGAAGTGCATTTCGTCGTCGGTTGATTTGCAGCCCAGTACTTGGTATTGCGGCAGGTGAAGGATGTTGTCGGGAAGTTCGGTCATGGTGTTGTATAGGCGTAGGTGTCAGTCAGATCCATCCGGCTCGGCATTGGTGTTTGCTTTTTTACCCAACAAGCTGCTGGAAACGAAAAGTAAGGCACCGAGGACAATTGCAATATCAGCCAGGTTGAAGGCCGGCCAATGCCAGTCTCGCCAATAGAAATCAAAGGAATCCACAACATAGCCGCGAAAGACCCGGTCAATCAGGTTGCCCATGGCGCCACCGAGGATAAGACTGTAAGCGATGGCTTCTCCTTTATGACGATTTTCAAGGATCAGCTTGATCAGAAAAATCGAGACCACTACCGCGATTCCGATAAAAAAGTAGCGCTGCCAGCCTCCACCATTCGCAAAAAGACTGAATGCGGCACCGGTGTTCCATAGGTGCACCCAGTTAAAGAACGGGGTCACCGAAACATACTCGCCATAGGCCATTGATTGCTGCACCAGCCACTTTACAGCCTGATCAGACGCTGCCAGCAGGCCCGATATGGACAATAGGGCATACGGCGAGAGCTTTTTGCCAATAATGAGCATTATTTAACCCTTCAACGCCAAAATGCGTCTGGCACCGTTAAGTACAATGCCCCCCGCGATGGTGCCGATAATCAGATCCGGATAATTGGAACCGGTCCACGCGACCAGGGCGCCGGCGGTGATGACCCCCAGGTTGATCACCACGTCGTTGGCCGAGAATATCCAGCTTGCCTTCATGTGCGCCCCGCCTTCCCGATGTTTGGATATGAGCAGCAGACAACTGGTATTGGCAATCAATGCGACGAATGCGATAGCCATCATCACCAGCGATTCAGGCTCACTACCGAATACAAAGCGCCTCACGACCTCTACGAGTACGCCAACAGCCAAAACCAGTTGGACCACACCAGCAACGTGCGCAACACGGACCTGCCTTTTCACGCTATGCCCAACCGCATAAAGAGCGAGTCCGTACACTGCCGCATCAGCAAAATTGTCCAGGGACTCTGCAATGAGGCCAGTTGACTGAGCCATCAGACCGGCAGTCATTTCCACCACGAACAGAAGTGCATTGATGCCGAGCAACCAGCGCAGGGTCCCGGATTCTTGCTTAGCAGAAGCTGCCGAAAACTCGGCGGCCTTGATGGTCTCCGGATTTGCAGCGACGGTTTCCTGAAGCGAGGCGCCTAGCCCCAAGGTCTTCAGTTTCGAGGTGACGGGCTCGACCTCGCCGTCATGCACGACCTTCAGCCGGCGGTTCGACAAGTCGAAGGACAGCGCCCGAATCTCCTCAAAGCCGTTCAGGGCTAGGCGAATCATTCGTTCTTCTGATGGACAGTCCATCTTCGGCACGGCATAAACACTGACCCATCTCCCTGGCGCCTCGGAGGAGGCCTGTATATCGGTATCCGCTGCGGACGTTGCATCACCGCCACAGGCGCCACCACAGGATTTGCTCATGATACGACTCCACTTGAACAATGTTGTGGTACCATTTAAAACTATAAAGCTACTATAAGGTCAATAGAGTAAAGAATCCGTTGGGGAGGAGGCTGATGCGCATTGGTCAGTTGGCGCAGTTGGTAGGGGTCGAAACACAGACGATCCGCTTCTATGAACAGCAGGGCTTGTTGCCGCCGCCTGATCGGCAGGACAACGGTTACCGTGTCTATACCGAGAAGCATGGTGAGGGGCTGGCCTTCATCCGTCGCTGCAGAATCCTGGGCCTGTCACTGGCTGAGGTTCACGAACTACAGAGCTATCAGGACGACCCTCATCAGCCTTGTACCGCCGTCAACGCCTTGCTCGATGATCACATCTCTCATGTGCGGTCGCAGATAACCGCTCTGCAAGCGCTTGAGAAACAACTCGTTTCACTGAGAGCGAGTTGCAACGATGACCGGGAAGTTGAGGCGTGTGGGGTTCTTGCTGGAATTAGCGAAGGAAACATGCACCAGCAGTAGGTGAAGCATCAACCAGATAATCCGATGAGATGCCGGTCTGTCTCACTCTCATGCAAAGGTAAGATCAACCATTTAATCCGCTTACCCT
>NZ_LHPI01000014.1 GCF_001274785.1 Vibrio hepatarius | reverse complement strand
ACCATTTAATCCGCTTACCCTGAAATGTAAGGCCTTTGAATAAGACAAAAGGCTGCCTCATCGCTAACTTTGCAACAGTGCCCCTGCGTGCGCTGCTGCCATGTCCACTACCTGACGCCGGTGATGGTGATGGCCTCGCCGGAGCGGGAATTTCTTAACCTCGACGAATTTAGACGATCGGCGGGCGAGGGGATGTCGTGGCAAGGTCCGCCTTGCGCTGCTCCGCAAGGGCGACACCAGCGGGTTCGTCGGCGGCCACGCCTAGCGCGACCGCAACCAAGCGTCGAAAAAGTATACGCTCGTCACCCGCCGTCTCCTGTGCTGAGAGTCTCAGGCCGATCGGCCGGCAGGGCTCAATGTCAGCAAACGCGTGATGAGCGGTGGCCTTCAACAGTGATAAGGCGGCACCAGAGAAAAATCACTCAGGGTCAATGCCAGCGCTTCGTTAATACAGATGTAGGTGTTCCACAGGGTAGCCAGCAGCATCCTGCGATGCAGATCCGGAACATAATGGTGCAGGGCGCTGACTTCCGGTGCCAGCAGATATTTTGGCAGTTTGCCTTGGATCAGAGCCATCTGACGCAGGGCTAGTGCAGCCGGATAGTCAATAGCTACCGGCAGCGGTGCGGACTGTTGTAACTCAGAATAAGAAATGAGGCCGCTCATGGCGTTGACTCTCAGTCATAGTATCGTGGTATCACCGGTTGGTTCCACTCTCTGTTGCGGGCAACTTCAGCAGCACGTAGGGGACTTCCGCGTTTCCAGACTTTACGAAACACGGAAACCGAAGACCATTCATGTTGTTGCTCAGGTCGCAGACGTTTTGCAGCAGCAGTCGCTTCACGTTCGCTCGCGTATCGGTGATTCATTCTGCTAACCAGTAAGGCAACCCCGCCAGCCTAGCCGGGTCCTCAACGACAGGAGCACGATCATGCGCACCCGTGGCCAGGACCCAACGCTGCCCGAGATGCGCCGCGTGCGGCTGCTGGAGATGGCGGACGCGATGGATATGTTCTGCCAAGGGTTGGTTTGCGCATTCACAGTTCTCCGCAAGAATTGATTGGCTCCAATTCTTGGAGTGGTGAATCCGTTAGCGAGGTGCCGCCGGCTTCCATTCAGGTCGAGGTGGCCCGGCTCCATGCACCGCGACGCAACGCGGGGAGGCAGACAAGGTATAGGGCGGCGCCTACAATCCATGCCAACCCGTTCCATGTGCTCGCCGAGGCGGCATAAATCGCCGTGAAGATCAGCGGTCCAATGATCGAAGTTAGGCTGGTAAGAGCCGCGAGCGATCCTTGAAGCTGTCCCTGATGGTCGTCATCTACCTGCCTGGACAGCATGGCCTGCAACGCGGGCATCCCGATGCCGCCGGAAGCGAGAAGAATCATAATGGGGAAGGCCATCCAGTCTCGCGTCGCGAACGCCAGCAAGACGTAGCCCAGCGCGTCGGCCGCCATGCCGGCGATAATGGCCTGCTTCTCGCCGAAACGTTTGGTGGCGGGACCAGTGACGAAGGCTTGAGCGAGGGCGTGCAAGATTCCGAATACCGCAAGCGACAGGCCGATCATCGTCGCGCTCCAGCGAAAGCGGTCCTCGCCGAAAATGACCCAGAGCGCTGCCGGCACCTGTCCTACGAGTTGCATGATAAAGAAGACAGTCATAAGTGCGGCGACGATAGTCATGCCCCGCGCCCACCGGAAGGAGCTGACTGGGTTGAAGGCTCTCAAGGGCATCGGTCGACGCTCTCCCTTATGCGACTCCTGCATTAGGAAGCAGCCCAGTAGTAGGTTGAGGCCGTTGAGCACCGCCGCCGCAAGGAATGGTGCATGCAAGGAGATGGCGCCCAACAGTCCCCCGGCCACGGGGCCTGCCACCATACCCACGCCGAAACAAGCGCTCATGAGACCGAAGTGGCGAGCCCGATCTTCCCCATCGGTGATGTCGGCGATATAGGCGCCAGCAACCGCACCTGTGGCGCCGGTGATGCCGGCCACGATGCGTCCGGCGTAGAGGATCCACAGGACGGGTGTGGTCGCCATGATCGCGTAGTCGATAGTGGCTCCAAGTAGCGAAGCGAGCAGGACTGGGCGGCGGCCAAAGCGGTCGGACAGTGCTCCGAGAACGGGTGCGCATAGAAATTGCATCAACGCATATAGCGCTAGCAGCACGCCATAGTGACTGGCGATGCTGTCGGAATGGACGATATCCCGCAAGAGGCCCGGCAGTACCGGCATAACCAAGCCTATGCCTACAGCATCCAGGGTGACGGTGCCGAGGATGACGATGAGCGCATTGTTAGATTTCATACACGGTGCCTGACTGCGTTAGCAATTTAACTGTGATAAACTACCGCATTAAAGCTTATCGATGATAAGCTGTCAAACATGAGAATTCGCGAATGAACAAGCTCCAACGCGAGGCCGTGATCCGAACCGCGCTCGAACTGCTTAACGACGTGGGCATGGAAGGTCTAACGACGCGCCGACTGGCTGAGCGCCTCGGGGTGCAACAGCCAGCGCTCTACTGGCATTTCAAGAACAAGCGTGCGTTGCTCGACGCACTTGCCGAAGCCATGCTGACGATAAATCACACGCATTCGACGCCAAGGGATGACGACGACTGGCGTTCGTTCCTGAAGGGCAATGCATGCAGTTTTCGACGGGCGTTGCTCGCTTATCGCGATGGCGCGCGTATTCATGCCGGGACGCGGCCAGCCGCGCCGCAGATGGAAAAAGCCGACGCGCAGCTTCGCTTCCTTTGCGATGCTGGCTTTTCGGCAGGTGACGCGACCTATGCGTTGATGGCAATCAGCTACTTCACCGTCGGCGCTGTTCTTGAGCAGCAAGCTAGCGAGGCAGACGCCGAGGAGCGGGGCGAAGATCAGTTGACCACCTCAGCGTCTACGATGCCGGCGCGCCTACAGAGCGCGATGAAAATCGTCTACGAAGGCGGTCCGGACGCGGCATTCGAGCGAGGCCTGGCTCTCATCATCGGCGGTCTTGAAAAAATGAGGCTCACTACGAACGACATTGAGGTGCTGAAGAATGTTGACGAATGACAGGGGGCGGCAGGTGCGGAGGGCGCGGTTGCTTCGTCATATGAAGCAAAGTCACCTAGCTGAATTAATGGGTGTGGATCAGGCAACCGTGTCGCGCTGGGAGCGGGGCACCCTTGCATTGTCGGATGGGAGGTGGTCAGCGGTTCTTCAATTGCTTACCGGGCCTTCCGATTCATCGTACGACGCTGCGCTGAAGCGTCTGGTGCAATCCTCCGCCCACAAAGTCCATCTGGTAGCGACCGGACACATTGTTTGCTCGCGGCATCTCCGGCCAGGCAAAGGGAATTGCGGATTGACCTAGCCGAACTCCTTGGTAAATCGCTGCGTGTTTATGCGTCCCCGAGATAGTTGCGGCCGACTCTGCGCTTAATGGGCTCGGTTGGCATGAGGGGCGGCTGGGGTCACTCGAGGTGGATACCGGCCCGAACTGGAGCGAGGAACTTCCATACTGCCAAGGCGAATGCTGTGGGAGCGCATCATGCTCGCTGATGGTAGCCCGGCACTACTTGTTACCACCACAGCTTAATGCGAAGGGTGCTCCTGTTCTTGTGCATATTTTATGCGCTGCTGATTGTGCATCGAACTGATAACCTCAACGGGTCTGCTTTGTAGTTCACCACACCCCTGACGCGCGCGTGCCGGATAAGCAGAACTATGGTGCCGATGGATGTCAGGAACACTCGGCCTGGTTCGTAACTAGGTCGTCCTGCGCGATCCTGCGGCTAGGGCCGGAATCGTGCTCGCCAGTCAGGCGCTGATGAAGCCTATGGGCACTGTTGCAAATAGTCGGTGGTGATAAA
>NZ_LHPI01000013.1 GCF_001274785.1 Vibrio hepatarius | reverse complement strand
GACTTGTGATCAAGAGACAGGGCCTGAGCCACCCTTTCTAGTTCCAGCTGTTTCAATTATCTATCGAGCAAATCATTAATTTTTGCATTCTTCGCGGCCAGTTCGATGTCACGACTATCGTTACTTTCACTAAAAGTCATCTCGATAGCACCAGCGTTGCAAATCGCACCACCTAAAGCCTCCCGTTCAAGGTTGCTAAACTTAAGCTCAGTAATAACCACTACAAGTGGGCTAGGTAGAAATTTAGGTAGTTCCTTAGCAGTTTCAGCGATACCTTTCTGAATCAGCTTCTCTAACGCGTGTCTATCGTTATGCAAGAGATCGAGAACAGTATCATCTAGCGCAATACCATTCTCTTGCCCTTTCCATTTCATTAAAATCTTAGATTCGTAGATGTACATAATAAAAGGATCATTTCTAACAATCTTGTTCAAACGGTCTGTAATACGAAACAAGATCGACAAAATTGGCACGATTAGAGCAATGATACACAGTGAACCCATGCTATCCGTTAGCTGTGTTTGTTCGATAAAGAAGTGAGTGTACTTTAATTCGATATATGTCAGTACAATTAGGATAGACATTGCATCAAGAAATGTACGATTAATTTTCAACGTTAAATCTCCAGTAAACTACATGATTGATTCTTTAAGAGCCTTCCCCGGCTTGAAGTGCACTCTGCCGCGGTAACCAGTAGAAAGCGTATCCCCAGTTCGTGGATTTCGTTTTGTACCAGGTTTATATATTACGGGTGAAAATGTTCCAAACCCTCTAATCTCGGTTCTTTCACCACGTTCAATACCACCAGCAATATCATTCATGACAACCTTGATCGCCTTCTCGAACTCTTCGACGGTAAGTTGATTATTTTTCTCTGCCAATTTGAGAGCTAATTCTTTCGTTGATACTTTTCCAATTTGATACATAACACTTCCTACACCAAGCATGTCTTTCGAATTCTACACCTTGCGTTTTAAATAAATCAACGACTATGTAATATGAAATTCAATAACTTCTGGTCAAGCCATAGTTGGCAATTACATCGGACATTACTGAACAAGCGATAGATCACACATAACTCATTGAGATGCTGTTGTACTCCTTGTCATTCACTAACATGGTAAAATCTCTCTGTATGTCATCTACATCTTGAAATTACCTATGTTTCAAATGTATCCTTAACCACACATTCAATAAAAAGCGTTTTTAATATGAGTACAGAGTCCTCAACCTCAACAAGTTTTCAATTTACTAAAGAAGCTAAGTCAAACGTTGACCAGTTCCGTCAAGCGACTGGTTTAACTCAGCCTTCTATCATCAATAGAATTTTGGAAAAGGTGTCGGCTGATGATGTAAAGACTTGGTGTGCAGACTTGATCGAAGAAAACGAAGCAAGAAAAGAAGAATCAAAGATCCGAGCGAGTCAAATTTCAGAGTTAAGTAAACTTCCATCAGATGTACTGCAAAGTATCATTGCATCGCAGCAAGTTAATGCATAAAGATGTCACTTGCTGACGAAAGAAAGCAGTTCTTTCAACTTGCTACAGAGGCGGGAATGACAGATGACTTGTCCCTATTTGCTAAGTACTTTGGTCGATTTCAAGGCGCCTCAATCGAACTGGCAGACGGTCGCACTGCCAGTTATGAAATTCCAAGAAATGTGCGTATAGCACCAATCAATGGATACCAACCTACTCAAGAACCATCACCTGAACCTTCAAACATTAAAAGTTTTAGTAACAAAACTTTTAATGATTACGCAAAAGCTAGGCTTAAGTAAGCCTCTTCCTTTTCATTATTTCTACTACTGCTATATACTCGCTATCGGACATAAGTAATTATTTTCTATAGAGGTGAGCAAGGTGGCTAATCCAAAAGAAGCGGTAGAAGACTTTCAAGCTGAATTCTTGAGTGTCATGAGCAGAATCAGACGTATGCGTAAGTATCTTAAGGGCTCTGATTCAACTTCGATGATTGCGATGAAAGATCGCTTAGAAGAGCTTATTCTTGAGCGCGAAATTGAAGAAGAAGAAGAACGCAAAGCCCAGGAAGAAAAACAACGTAGTATTGAAGAAGTCAAAGAGATGATGAAAGCCAAAGGGTTATCAGAATCCGACCTGACTGGCACTGGGTCACAAGATCAAGTGGTAAAAAAAGAAGGCAAGAAACCGCGCAAACCAAAGTACTTACATATTGATGATGAAGGCGAAGAACATCGCTGGAACGGCAAAGGTAGAACACCAAAGTATTTTGCTGACCTCATAGAGAAAGGGGTCAACATCGATAAAGATTGTCTAGCTCGTAACTTAGAACCAGAAGACGAAGAATAATTCCTAAATGCCTCCCACTCGGGAGGCTTTTTACATCCCTACCCGATAATATTTACACTACAATTCTTTTTGATTAAGTATCAAGCATGCAATAATAACTACACTTTTTGAATGCGTAGTATGGTGTAAATTTGATATTCAACAATTCTGTAAATCGAAGACCTATTCGGTACTCATTTCTATTGCTTGGTACTTCTCTTAGTTTGCTATCTACAAACAGTTTTGGTTTTTCATCTGAACAAACGGAAGATTGGCAACAGGAAATTCTTGCTCAAGTTCAACGTCAAACTAAAGCTGCACAAGATGCTCAACCTCAGCAATCTAAAAGCACAATGAGTCAAGAACGGATGAACCAGATACTTGGCCAAGTAAGGGACATCGCATCCGTTAAAGGTGAGTTCCAATTACATCAGGTTCAGAGGTACTGCCAAAATGAGATCAGTAGTTTCTGTACTTCAAGTAGTGGAGATACACAGCACTTACTGAAATGCTTGATCAAGCATAAAGACCGGGCATCAAAGCAATGCTCTAAAGTCCTATCTGATAACAACAGAGCCCAGCCTTCCTTAGCTGATGAATGGCGACATGACATCCTCATACCTGCCGGCAGCACCTATTACGTTGACCCGGTAGACAAAAGCTTAGGAGTAAACCTATCGCGCCCTACTCGGTACATGAACATCCCTATTGTTGGTCAGCTTAGTTGGTACGAAGGTGGATCTATTCGCTCCTATGTACCAAGCAAAACCCCAGTGCAGTACGGTCAACTAGTTTTCGCACCTAACCAGGAAATTACATTATTTCCTAACGGCCAGATTAAAAGAGGCGTCCTTCACCAACCAGTTACCATCGGCAACCTGAGCTTTAACGCTGGACAAATCATTACCCGCGATAGTGATAAACAACCATTTCAATCACTCAAATAGTTATCCACTTTTTCTGTGCAAATACCTGTGAATAGAACCCGGAGTACCAATGAAACAAAAGCGTCATCATGAGTTACTTGGCAAATTGTCCAAATTATTAAAATCGATACCAGCTCCAACAGAAAGCATTAGTGAAGTTGCAAACGCTTTTCTTACGCTCTGTATGGGGATTGCTTTCTCTACATACCTATTTAACTGCTGGTTTGATGCCAAAGATCTTACTGAGTTAACTGCACCACTTTACCTTACGGTAGTGTGCTTAATGAGTTTCAACTTTATTATGCGCCCAATCATATCTATGCTTTTGGGCGCCAAACTTTCAAAGCACAGCTTGATTATCCAGTTCTTTGCGACGTTCTTGTTAGTTAATGTCATAGAGAATGATGCGACTACAATCATCGATAAAATACTGGCTAACCAGGGACTGTCGTTGATGGTTCTCGCAGGTGTTGTGATCGCATTTGCAATAAACTATGTGATGCCTATTCGCCTAATCCATACTGAGTTCCGTGAAAGTCGCATGGGTGAAGCTCGGTTAATGAAAGCTCAACCTTCAATCTCGCCAACCGAACGGGACATTAACACGGCAGCAATTCATGAGGCTGGCCACGCATTAATTTACTCTGCAGCAGAAGGTATCCCTGATTCTTTCAAGGTCGTACTCAACGATAAAAATCGATCAGACGCTACTCTTGGCCAAGTAACATGCCCTCGCTCTGGCCACTTTCTAAATACTGGTACTGAATTGGATTTTGAAATGCTACTTAAGCTTGGTGGACTAGCAGCAGAACTGGCAGTATTTGGCGAACACGCAGATGGCGGTCGTAGTGACATAGACAGTTATCAGAATCTAGCACGACATTACCTTAAAGCGGGTTACTCTGAACTACCCTACTACAATGAGCCAGAATCACAGCTTGAAGTTGATGTGAATTGCCAGTCAATAAATGTCTTAAAAGAAGAATACTTAACTAAGCTGGTAGCATTTATGGAAGCCAACAAGCTGCTATTGGTTGAGTTATCAGAAGTACTCAAAGATAAAGAAATGCTACAAATCGAAGATTTACTACCATTCTTTGAAAAATCAGTTATCCCGGATTGGATGCCAAGAGTCAATTTGAGCTAATAACAAAACAGCCTCCCACGCGGGAGGCTGTTTCATTAAGGGGATTAAAATTAACCTTGCCTGTAAATCATGTTCTTTTTATTGATTACAACATTCTCAGATATTTTTTGGTCACAAGAGACATAGAACCGGATTGCTTCTGGAAGGCTCATGAAGGGCTCTGTGGTAAACGACATCTCTTTATCGGTGTTGCTTTCTAAGCTAAACCTATGAGCTTCTACAGGCAAGCTAAGAGGCCTTACGTGGCCAATTTTGAAATTGTAGCGATCGTCATCACTCAATTTATAATAAGCGGATGAAAGGATAGCTTTGGTAGCATAGAAAAATTGTCCCTCTGGAGCCCCCTCTAAGGTGTATTCATAGTTAAGGGCGCAATTTGTCAACTCTATGTTACTGTTATTTGAAATAACCGCTTTAAACTCCGAATGTGCAGCCATAGTGTCAAATATGACTAACTTTCTAACTTCCATTGTTGTACTATGAAAACTTGTACTCCTCAACTCTACATCTGGCAACTGTTGCTGGGTTATATGCGTATTTTTTACAACAATTGGTTCGTCACTTGAAGAAAAGCCAGCAATCGAGGCTGTATCTCCCAAGAAACCATAAGCTGAAAGTAAAACAGTTAGAACTAAGGTAATTGTTATTTTAGTGGGTTTGTTTTTCATTTTCTGTCAGTAATCATCATTAATTATTAAACCGGCATTCACTCTTAATAGAATAAATCATGCGGTAGCAATTGAGGTGGCTTGCCCTTGCAACACTTCTTGTATTTTTTACCAGACCCACAATGACAAGGTTCATTTGGCCCGAGCTTTTCTTGTTTAACATGTGGGTTGAGTTTTTTTTCAGGTTCGAGATCGATGTATTGTTTCGCAAACTTATGAAGCTCAAACATTCCATGCATCATCATGCCCCTTCGGCACCCCTCTTGAGCTGCTTCCTCAATCAGTTCATGCGCCAGTTTTTCATTTTTAGGTAAATATTCTCCGCTTATATATTCCATTGCCAACGTAGATTTAGCACTTTGGGCTCCTTCATCAACAGCCCTATTTAAATAGTCGTATGCAACTTTCTGATCGAAATACGGATTTGCTTTATCGTTATAGAATTGGAAAAGGGAAAGATATACGCCAGGCTCTACACCATCGATGCTCATTTCAAAGTACTTTAAAGCTTCATCATACTTGTGCTGGTTGAAATATAGTTCTTCTGCGTAAAAGAGCTGTGCTGGTTCAAACCCGCGTTCAGCTGCAGCTTTTAGCCTTCCTACTTTCTTTTCGATATTCGCATCAGTAACCAATTCAGCAGTCAGTGCATAGTTAAACAGCGCCTCTAGGTCGGCATGCCTTTGAATATACAATTCTTGTGAGTTGTCATCGAATTGACCTAAGAGTTCTTTTTCCATCGAAATGTCAGCGCTTAAAGTGCAGCAGGCATCATAAAGACTCATAGCGACCGATCTCATTGACTCTGAGTGGGCTTTATCATTTGCTGAAACTACTAAGCTGCCACGTAAACTTTGCTCATTGGCCGCGTTATCGACCAATAGAGCTGCTTTCATCTTTGCTTCAAAATCAGAAGACAGGATTCCTTGGGCAACGACCTGTTGAAATTCTTGGATAGAGAGCTCTATCATTTCAACATCACCTATACGGATGCTGCTATCTTCTAAGATGACCAAATCTTCAAAAAGAGAAATTAGCTGCTTACGGCCTTGCTCAACCAACTGAACCATTTTTTCTTTCTGTTCAGAGGAATCACGAACAGCATTTCCGTCATTTGGTAGATCACGCTCGATATGTGCCCCTTTGTTTCCCAGAATCCTTACCTTGTGAAAACTATCTTTGGTTGTCTTACTGATGATTTGTGATTCAAATAGTGTCTCAATTCGCGTAATCAAGTCAGTTCGGTCGAACAAAACATCATGTTTGTCGGCCAATTGAGTAAGCGTAGAATCTACGATGTGGCGATACTGAATCAACGAGTAGTCAGGCATATTTTTAGCAAACTCAATCGCCTTGCCATAAAGTTCACCGACTTCTGATGATACTAGATAACTCAACTCCAAATCGGTTATGACAGTCTTATTGTTCATTGATGTTCGATTCCTTACTAAAGCATTATTTTATTACTTTAATCTCAACTCCAAATCACACAAGATCTTAAGAGCCAGTTTATGAAGTTAGTAGGTATGAACGTTCATTAGTAATGACTTGGTTTATGATTAGTCATCATTGCTTTCAACTAACCAAAAGATAAAGAATGCTTACATCGCACATGACTTACGCTGAAAAAATATTATAATACTTCACATTCAATATTGAGCGTTTCCAACGTTTAAGTAATGCAGCCGTAAGAGAAAGCTATGAAAGAGAAAATCGCCGTTGTACCAGGTGCATTTAACCCCCCTACTGTCGGCCATTTAAAGTTGATTGAGAGTTTGAATCTATATGACCGTGTTTTTCTAGTACCTATTCAGTCCTATGCCCGAGGGGAGCACTTAACTCCATACGAAACACGCATTGATATGCTTCAAGCCTTCCTTAAGGACGTTCCTACTCAAAACGCCTCTGTGTACGCTGTAGAGCATTTTATTCACCCTGATGGCACTTACGTCAAAACTAGCCAGTTAATTGAATACATAGAGTCTGAGAACCCATCTGCAGATGTGACTCTAGTCGTAAAGCCAGAACACATTGCTAAGTTTTCAACATCGAGTGATACATCACACCTAGTGGGTCGAATATCTTTGTTGGTGAACCCCGAACTGACAAACATCAGTAGCTCAATCGTCCGGGAGAAAAAATTCCGCGACATCGACATAAGCGATGATATTACCCCTTCTGTCCACCAGCTTATTCACGCAAAAAATCTCTATGAAGATTTGGCCGACACCTTATAGAAATACAGAATTTTAGACATAAAAAAAGCTCGGAATACCGAGCTTTTTTTATTTGCGGAACGCTTATTTGTTTACTGCATCTTTCAATGCTTTCCCAGCGGTAAATGCTGGAATAGTGGCGGCTTTGATCTCAATAGCCTCACCAGTTTTTGGATTACGACCTGTACGAGCGGCACGCTCATTTACTTTGAATGTACCAAAACCGACAAACTGCACTGGCTCTTTAGCTGCTAAAGACTCCGTAATACCTTCTAGCATTGCGTCAAGTGCGCGGGTTGCTGCTGCTTTAGAGATGTCAGCTTTTTCTGAGATAGCTTCTACTAGTTGCGTCTTGTTCATTGTTTTAGTTCCTTGTTATGAAATCATATAAATCAGTGGAGCCTATTTAAACGCTAAATTTTGAATCATGTCAACGAATACAATAAATCTAGCGTTTATCAATTATTCAATCGTACTTAATGTGTTCAATAGTGCACTTAATCGGTCCATTAAGTTAAGCACGTTAACACCATATGAAAGATAATATGCTTCTTCAATTACCAGCCTTTCATTCTTTAAATACAGCTTAATGTTTGGGTGAGCTTCATTCATGGCCATAACAGTGTCACTATCAAATGAGACAGTACTAGGCATCACTGAACGGAGAAGAATAAAATCAGACTTACACTCTAAGTCCCATTCAATATGCTGACTCAAATTAGACACTTGAATCTCTACACCAAGATCAATGACTCTTATATGCAAGTCTCGACATTCTGGCATAAAAGAATAATGTAGGCCACTTTCGCCAAATTCAGATGCTACGCTTGAAATCAGGCTAATCATGTCCTCGGGTGAAGCTTCTTCTAAAACACTATCAGCATCAAATTCCTTAAGGGCAAATTGAGGAATGATCCCCTTAATGCTGATAACCCCCGTAATGCTTTCATTAATCATGCATTATCACCTTCTCAAAATCAGGTTGTTATTAAACCTTGTAATATGTTCAAAACGTCATAACCAAGCCAAACGGCAATTGCAGCCGTAGCTAAAGCTGTCGTAAATAAGTACTCAATGAACCCTCCTGTCCTAAAACATATGGGGCTTCTAATTTTTATAGTTAATGGCCAGAATAGACGAACTCCTGCTGGTGTTAATGCATCTCCTATTAAGTGTGCGACGAATCCAAAGCATACTGCAGCTGCTATACCTATGTGGCCATTTAGAAAGTAAAAGCAAGCGGCAAGTGCCCAAATTGAATGTGTGATACCCCGACTATGCGAATCCTCATTCCAAGGAAGCAAAGCCCGGTCCCCTTGTAGCCAACTTAATGGTACTGATATAAATTTCACTCGCCGGCCTAGCAAACTCTCAGGATGATCGATGTCTGGAATCAGCGAGCCGAACAATACCGCCAAGAACATAGCTGCTGATTCAAGCGGTTGCGGTTGGTAATTCAAAAGGTACGGTTCAGCTAACAGCCAAGCCGCACCAGCACTGATCACATGATTTCTGCCAAGCACGGTTAAATCTTGCTTTCAACGGTTTGAATTAAAGAAGAAGCTGATGACGTCAATTCATTAGCACGAGATTCTTTTTCTGCAGATGCCTGCTTAGCTGCAGCTGCATCGGCTTTAGCTTGTACTTCGGCTTCAACTTCGGCCTTAGCTTTTGCAGCGGCGGCAGCTTTATCAATCTCTAACTGTCGACGCTCTTCTGCGCGGCGGCGAACCTCGGCTTCAACTTCTTCATATGCTTTTGCTGCGGTTGCCTGTGTAGTGTCACCTGCTTTACGAGAAAGGATCTTTGCTTGGTTCTCGTATGACAAATGCAAGAGTGTGTAGACGGTGTACTTACCATCGATAAGCACTACCTCGTTTTTTACCGTTGTGACACCAACAATGTCTGCAGAGTCCACAAACTTCGTCACTACTGATTCTGCATCTGACTCCACGTTACCGTTAGAACCTGCACGCATAAAGGCACGTTCACGGCCTGACACTTCCTGACTCAAAGTTTTTGCGAGCGTGAATTCTGCATTGAGCTTAGCGTGATTCATTGTGAACTGGAGATTATTGCTGGTGGCTGTACCTACAGCATAAATGCCTTGATCATCGTTCTGCGGTGCATTTAGGAACCAGCTAGGGACAGAGTTAAATTTCTGCTCTTCTTTGCTGTACTTCACTTCTTTCTCTTGTTGAAGCTTTTCCTGATACTGTTCGGCAGGCGTAGTTGAACAGCCAGCCATAACAAGTGTAGCGAGTAGAGAAAATGCCATAACGTTAGATTTTACTAATTGCATAATTTTTCCTTTCAGTTGGTTTACTCGACTATCATCGCGCAGGTCACAGATCCCGCAAGTCCCCAAAAACCAACTTTTTTTAATTTTTTCTAATAGCTTGAAAGACCATCAATCCTTCCAATTTAGTAGCCTAAATCGGGTGTATATGCTCAACGGAATGTAAGCATTGTAACAATCTTGAATAAGCTAATATAGCGTAAATATCACGCTTTCATTGTTGCGCGTTTTGAACTTATAAATATTTTAAATAGGTATATTTTAAAACTGGATTGAGATATGAAAAGTCATTACCAAAACTTAATGAGTGATATACGTGGTGTGTACGAGCTATTTTTAAACAACGCTACTTTAAACACTGACCTTGAGATCAAATATTTACACAATTTAATCCCTGATCTCGAACGTAGCCATGCGATGACAGGCGGTACATTGGAAAGTCTAATCCAGGCAATAAGTCACGCAGCCAAATTAGGACTTACGTTATCCCCAGATAAAGGCTTAGCAACATTGTCAGCAATAACTACATCTAACAATTCACTCGAATATTACCTTGATGTGCCATTGGCTGGCATTGAAGTTACGATGTCACGTATAACTGAGTACAAATTGGCGTATCTTGATGTTGTAACAGGTGATGATGGTATTGGCTGGAGTGGTGATGTTTTCGGTACCAACTGTCCGGTAAAAGCACCCGTAAAGAATGAGATGATAAAAGGTGCTATCTGCATTATTGAAGTACCTAACGGAGATAGTCTGGTTACCACCATTACTATTAGAGAACTTAAAGAGCTTTCTCGTTTAAGTTCTGGCGATCTCAAATCTCTATCCCCTGAATTTGCAAAACGTCATGTGTTTAAACGGGCATTAAAGAACCTAATCGCCCCTCCCCACTCTCTCATGTCAGAGTTGCAGCAAGCAACAAAAGATATAGACATAGCCTTGTTTAACCATAACAGAGAGTTTTCCACTCAAGCATAAGGCTCTGCAGACTAGCGCGATCTAAAACATAGGGTTTAATTTGGGGAAAGAGAGGAATCCAGCATGAAAAAATACCAGTTCGCCATTAATCAAATAAAACATGACTACAGCAATATCGTGCAAGAAAATGGTTACGATCATTTAGACTTCGGTGTTGAATCCCGTATAGCTTTACGATTGATTGCAAACTCCCACAGTCGAGTTCCTTTGTCTAAAACAAGCCCTGAAAGTGTAGCGCACGCTTTATTTAACGCGGGTGCTCTAGGGTTGTCTTTATCCCCATCACTTGACCATGCGATGGTTGTAGGTGAAATGAGTGCATCCGGGCAAGCAATTGCAAAATTGCATGTCACCTACAAAGGCCTACTTCATCTATGCGCGGAAGCTAAAGCTCTAACTCACGTAACGACATGGGTTATCCATGAAAAAGACACTGTGAGACTGAGTAACGACTTAACAAGTAAACCTCAAGTTGATATTCCAAATTTATTTGGTGACCGCGGCCCAGTTGTTGGCGCCCTTTGCTGTGTATGTACCCCAAGTGGTGATTATCTCACGACACTCATGAAAGCTGACGAGCTTAACCAAGTTGCTTTGCTTAGTGGCAATGAAGCGTGGTTCGGAGTGTTTGCAGATGAATTTCGCAAAAAACAGACATTAAAACGAGCGCTACATTCATTGGCAAGCGCCCAGCACGGTCGTCTATCAAAGGCTGCGAAGTACTTATCAGAAGATGATTTAGATCTTTATGAACGAACCGAGCGACGCGCAATCGTCAATTCGTCACGCCAAGTGGAAGCTAAAGCAAACCACCGCACTCGAGCAGAAGCATATTTCAAACGTACTCCACAAACTGAAACCGTGGCCACACCATCTATTGAGCCAGAAGAAACAGCAACTACACAAGGACTGTATTTTACGTAATTGCCTAGTTGCGGGATTAGTACTTTAAACGATTATGTATTAAAGCGATAAATTGAGGACTTAATAATGCAACGAACAGCTCAACAGCATTCTGGCTACACTGCAATGGATCAGGGTCAACACCACGGTCGCAATAATGACATGCGCCCACCGATGGAGCAGCAACGTGCACCCCAAAGAAGTGGCCAATCACGTTCTGTTCAAACACGACCACAGCAGCCGGCGCAACGTGCTCAAAGTCACCCACAAGAACAACATCCGAATCAGCCACCAGCTCAATGGCAAGCACAGAATAATCAACGCAAGCAACAGTCGAGAAATACATTGCCTGCAGCAAACTTCAATGAAATTGGCTCGGTATTAGATGGCGCTAAGGATTCGTTTGAGAAAATTGCAAAAAGCTCGGGACTAGACATCCGGTTTTATGAAGAAGCGATTTATGCGAAGCAACTGATCGAAGCTAACTTCAATAATTCAAATAATAAAGATTTTAGCCTTGCGTATGCTACTCACGAGTCAATTAAGAAATCCCTTGTTCTGGTTGCCAATAGTGGCCTGACGCTCAACCCGCAGCTTGGTCTTGCTTACTTGGTCCCACGTTGGAATAAGAACCTTAAGCGCGTTGAGTGCCACTTAGAGCCTTCATACAAAGGTCTTCGCCGTCTTGGTATAGACAGCGGCGCGATTGATAGTGCTGTTGCCGAACTGGTTTATAAAAATGATGACTTTAAATGGGTAGACCGATTCACAAAGCCTATTCACGAGTACAACCCTTTTGATAGTAAAGCTCGTGGTGAATTAGTTGGTGGCTATTGTCTAGCTCGACGCCCGGACGGAAGTTTTATCTGTACACCAGTCAGCATGGATCTAATCAATAAAGTGCGCAATTTGTCATTTGGTGCAATATGGAACGATTGGTTCGAGCAGATGGTTTCAAAAAGCATCATTCGCCAAGGCTTTAAAGATTGGCCAATCAATAGCACAGGTCCAATCGCAATGCGTTTAAGTGCAATGCAGGATTACTTGAAAGGTGTCGATGCCAATACAGATACCGTTCCTGAATATGACACGCAACCGGTAGTAAATGGGCACGATGAACACTTGCCTTATCACGAAGAGATGCCTTACTACCAACCACAATACTAATTAACCAGCCCCGGTTCGCCGGGGCAAACAAAATGAGATATATCAACTATGCATTCAAACTCTCAAACAGAAATTCTTGCTGAAAAAGCTATCGCCCTATTTTTGAAAACATCAGGTGCCACGACAGCTGCCGACGCTCAAAAAGCGTTAAACAAACTGGTTGCAGTAGCTTCACAAGCAGTTGAGACAGTAGTAGGACATGATGCTGCTATCGACATGCTCGATGGCGTTAAGATTAACTGTTCATTCAAACACACCAGTAATGCCCTAGCTGTTAGTGCACCACGGCATTTGAACATCATGGCCTGCGCGCCAGGCATTCAATAAGCTGAGGTAAGAATGGGAGTCAACAAAGCATTAACTGTTGCACTGATTACTAAAGATGGCCAAACATTAGAACTTGAGACTAAGCGAGGAAGCCAAGGTCACATTATTGAATTGACGGAAGTGATTGCCGGTGGACAGCTTAAGAAGAGTTTTCACCCAGCGACTCCAAAGCCAATTCCATCAGACATCATCTTTGAGGTGTTTAAGACTGTTGTGAATGCCTATATCAAGGAAGGCTCAATCGTTATTGATTCAACCATGCCATTCAAATTTGAAAACAACGTGGATGAATCAAACTTCCCACTGACAACTGATATAGATGCATGTAATGAAGTTGAGTTAAAAGAACGCTTTAATAACGCTGACTACGCGATCCAAGTGGTTCCTGCGTATGGTGTCGAAGCACTGGTCAGTTTTGACGCTGACGCTCAGTATGCAATTTCGGTAATGAGCCCTGCAGGTATTCCTATCTGTGTGAATCAGCGAAACATGGCTGTCCTGTGCAAAATCAATCAGTATTTAGAGGGGCGTAAACTTGTTGTAGATGTTGAACTGGCAGTTGATGGCTCAGTGTATATCAAAGACATTTACTATGACGGTTGCGACAGAACCAAAGATAATCTTACGGATCGAATCGGATACTTAAACAAGATTTTTGACCGAGAAATCCCCTACACCTATGTTGTAAACCCTCTTGTAACCGAAGAGGAAAAGCACTTCGCATTTAAGTCATGTGAAGTGACTGGAAATGAAATTGTCTTAGTACATAAAGGCCATGTACGAGATTCTAATCAGATAACAAGAGTGAAGCACAAGATGGATTTGAAAAACGAAACTACGCTCCAGGTCATGACAGTTTGCAAGGTCACGAACACAGTAACACTCTGCGCTTATGTCGATGGTATTCCTATTGAGTTGGGTAAAGCGAACAACTCGCTAGAGCTCGACGTCGAAGAACTAGATAATGTAAGGGTAAAATTTAGTTCTGCGGCGACAGGAGAAATCAAAAACATTGAGATTATCTCAAAACTTGAAGGTGATGAACCCGCGTTATTAGATCCAGTCTTAGCTCGAAAACTTGGATTCAATCTTCACCCAAAAAGCATTACTGTGCGTGAATTGTATTCAAGCGAAGAGATTGGGTTCTTAGATAAATTGGAACAATGTAAAGACTGATATAAACTACACGTTCTAAATTGAGCGTTTAAATATGAATATAGTATCAAACTACCCAGCTGTCCTACTTCTCGTGGCGGTCGCTTTAATATCGATATACCACATAGTAAAAAGAAGTATGGGAAAGAATAAGCCAAAAAAATCTAAATCGGATGCAAAGTATCTCACTAGAACGATCGGTGAAACAGAGTCCGAAATGCGGCTGTACTTGGATGTGAATGAGCAACTTGGTGATTGTTACCTAGTCCAGTTCGGTACGAGCTTAAAGACAATAGTTAGCAAGATTGAGCAAGATGTGCCTGATGTGGCAATTGATATACTGCTTCTGGACCCAAGAACATTGAAACCACAATTGGCATTCTTTGTGACTGCTGGTGGCCGAGACTGGTATAACGAGTCTGAATCAAAGACGCTTGAAGCGCTCGATTTGCTTAGTAGTCTCAACATCCATACTTTATCGATGCCGAAGCAAGACTACTATAAGGCGGATATAGTCGTTAAACAAATGCTAGATATGCTTAATGACACTGATGGTGAGACGAAAGAATTTTACTAAGTTACTGATCAGAAAAAGGCTAGATTGCATTTGCTCTCTAGCCTTTTTTCATTTCGCGTCGCCCAAGGTATAAAGCGACCAATTTTGATATAATCCCTGCCACAAAGATAAGGGCGAGGTATACCAGAACCTCTTGATTATTATTGTTTGTCCATTCGAAAAAAAATGCTGCTATCGAACCGATAAAGCAACCGTTACCAAAGTTAGAAAGGAAACGGATATTTCTATAACGAATACAAAGGGTAATGATAATCAAGGTTACTACTACAACACTTAGGATGACAATCATTCTGCTCTCCTACCAATACCTGCCTTTCACTATAACACTAGATTTTTAAACAACCAAGGTCTTGCATGTTCAATATTCGTTGTATAATGGATAAAAACCTAACCAGAAAGACAGTATTATGAGTTTAAGTTTAAGACACGATAATCCAGCAAAGCTTGCGCACGTCGCGTGGTGCGCCCTTGTCGCTCTTGGAATTGAGCGTAAGTACCCTAACCCACCTAAAAACCGTGTAGCAGCGAATAAATTCATTGGCCAATGGGCGATTCAAGCGGCTAAATCTGGTCGATTTGGAAACGCCTTCAAAGACGAACTGGACATCTGGGCTTCAAACGGCATAAAGAACGGAATGCTGAGTAACATGGAGAAAAGTCTTGAGTCAGTTATTGAGGCTTATCAGAAGAAAGTTGAGCACGCAAAACGATTCCCAGGCAGCTACAAACGCCGTATCAATAATGCCGGCGATAAGCTAAAAGAAGCTGGTTGGGAAATTACATGGGGTTTGGACCGAGATTGGGAAACAGAAGGCACATACGAAGCTACAGCCGAGAATACTGCTTTCATTATGCGCGAGCATTTTGAATCCTTTGATAACCTTGGCCGTTTGACAGCTCCAATCACGCTTTTAGTCGTTAGCAACAACGTTCAAGAGCTCGTTGACGCATTCTATGACTCAGGCATCGTTTTATTCCTGCATCAGAAAAATCGTCATAAGGGTCGAACACAGTATGCTATCGAGATATGGCCAGATAATAATGGAAGCCCGGACAAGCATATGCCGCAAACAAACGTGTAACTCCCCATATATTTGAACCAAAAAAAAACCCGTAGGCGCCTCATTAGAGGACAACCTACGGGTTTTTTATTTACTACAGCCTTTTAACTATCAGAGATAGCCAAAATAGACCAAGGCTGATTGCGATAAGAATCAATCCGACAGTTAAGCCGATATTGTCTCCACTCGTAACCGCTATACCTATAAGTCCAGCTGCCGCTGCGTTAGCTGCAGTAGCAGATAGGAAATTACCCAAATCTGCTTGCTGCGACTTTCTCAGCTGTTTGTTTTTCTGTTGACGTCGTTTATCGTTCTTTTGAAGAGCGTTTTGGCGACGTGTATTTCTGTTTTTTCTGTTTTTATGTTTCGCCATAATATTCACCTATACGTTATTGAAACCCAGGTGAGAGACACAGCGAACCCATATGGGAGGCTATGCTCCCAAATGGGGATATTTTGATTTAATTTACTTTCTTTTTTACAACAAATACTTCTCGAAGCTGTGGTGTTACGATGCGTATATCAGCAATGATCTGAACACTCAGACTAATGAAGATAGACACTGCTATAACAGACCACATAGGCTCTACTGCGTAGGCAATAAATACCTTCAGAACACTTAGTACCACTAGTGGCACAGCAAGCGTAACTGATGCCTTAGAACACCACTCCTTAACAAACTGAGGTTTAATAAGTGCCAGAGCACTTAACCCCATTACAATGACCAAAAACGATAGAGTTTTTACGTTTGCCTCAAAGACATTCGTAAATTCAGAACCGTCAGCTGCTGAAATGACACATGCCACTGCAGAAACCAAAATTAGTTTTTTAGCTGAATTAGTATTGTTATTGCTTTTCATATTTTTATTGTCCTTTTCCCCTGCCCTAAACTTCGCACTTCTTTAAGTTACTGCTCCATTTTGAAAGAGGTTGTGTGTTTTATTTCAGGTCCGTAGAACTGAAACTGACTAGTTATTGAAATAGATAGTTAAGTTGAATTAGATTTCGTCTAACTCGTACTTTGATGCCAGTTGGCCAACGCACTCTGCAGGTGTTTCATTCCCCGCGAAGCACGACTCAACCATTTCAGGTCCAACATCATCGATACCTATCCCAAATTGTTGCTGTAACAGTTCCTCAACCTTGTGAAAAAAATCACTTTGAGGCTTGTTCGCTATAGTCATATTTTCTCCCCAGCCTGAACAAAGGAGTATCCCATCCGGGAAACTCCCCGAACGGGCATTAGTGTGATTGAAATGTGGTGTTAGATATTCGCCGCTACTAAATCAACATGATCAGAGGGCAACCAACCTGACTCGAAGGAATCTCGCAAAGAGACTTCATCGATGTCACCATCGTTCACGCCAAGGCGTGATTTCAATAGGTTTACTACTTCTTTTTTAAACTCGTTGTATGTAGAGAATTTCATAATTGTTTTCCTGCTATTAATTGAAAATTTAGATACTTGCACTTGAGTGAACAGATACTGAATTGTCTAAGACCATTCCGCTCCATTTAGCCATCTCAAGTTGCTCTTTAGCTTCTTCGGCTTCTGCAATTGCTTTTAACTCAGCTGCACGACGTTCGCTTTCTTGGCGATCTCGTTCAGCTAAAAGTGCTAATCGCTTTTGCTCACGAACTGCTGCAAAGAAGGCCTCACGCTCTGGTCGTTCCATATCGAGTAAAACTCGACATTCACTTACCAATTCATGAATTTGCCCACGTACTTCGCAGCGAAAAGAAGCGTTAAAATCTTCATTTATTCCCAATACGCAACCGCCTAAGTAATTTGTAGCTAAGCTATCCAGAGCATCGTAGTCCTCAAATTCATCTAAAGTTGTCAGGTCAAAAACTTCTACCTTCAAACTGAAAAACTTGAGTTCACCTTTAATGATGGATTGCATTACTTCGGTATCGTTTTGGATGTCCTCTTCGGCATCACAGCCAAAAAGGTCAAACCAATCTTCATTGCACTTGCTAACAACCACACGAAGGCGCCCCAGGTGACGTGTAGACACGATTTCAGGTTCATCTTCGGTTGGTGTAGCTTCAAGAAACGCATAACCCTCAGACTCGAACCTAGCGGCCAAATCTGTAAGGTCTTGCTTAATAGCTTTGACAAACAAATCACATGCCTCTCTTTCGAGTGGCGTAGGATCTGATGACATTCTCCAATCTTCATACTCGGCATCGTATTTACCACCAGCGGAAAATTCGATGTCTTTATCAATAGCTCGTTTCACGGCTGCGCGATGTTTACCCGTCATAAGGCGATCACATAATGTTTTCGCATCATCAGAGTGAAGTTTTGCTTCCGGGAAAAACACACCATCGCCTTGGCAATAATTAAGTGACCAAGTGGTGTTATTTTCTCGAGCAATATCGTCGTAACCTAAGCTTTTGAGTTGAGAGTTGAAATAAGCAGTTAGTGTTTTTGTAGTCATAATTCCTCCACAGAATTGTTATTCAGGAGGGACTATCCCCAAAAGGGATAATCACACTCCCTTTTAGGTTGATGGTTTAAAGTTGAATCGGTTTAGTGAGCGTAACGCTGAATGTATGAACTACGGATGCCGGCACGATCGTAATCGCACAGGTTGATAGTCCATACCTTAACAACGTTCTTCACTGGGTGAATGTAAGGTGTTTTGGTTAGAAACTCCTTCACCATTACCGTAGACGTAGCTTTAAGCAACTCAGTCGGTACCATTGGGTAAGTTGAGCCACCAGCTGCAGTAATCTGAGCATCAGTAAACTTACCACCCCAAGGGGCGCGAGTCGGGTTAAAGCAAATGTCGTATTCATCTTTAGAATTGTTTTTGAAACCTAAGATGACACCAAAGCAACCGGCAGGAGCTTGGCTATCAAAAGAATCAATTACTTCAACAAAATCACCAGGCATTGGTACGTCATAAACATCGTTTAGTACGCATGCAGGTGTATCTGAAAAAGTAGTGTTGTTGTTTGTTGCTTGCATTTTAATTCCTCCACAGAATTGTTTGTGAGGGGAAAGCGAACACAACTAGCCCGTGAGGGAGTTGTATTCATCCCTCATGGGTTTGGTTAATTACTAGATAGAAACGTCGTTATGACGCTGTTTGGAGCGATTCACACGATAAGAAACGAAGCCTGTCTTTGTTTGAAATAAACAAATGAGAAAACTCCGGGAAAGTTCTAATCGTATGGAACATCGGCGGGTACGCGGCATCATCACCGGAATACCGTTGAATGGCTTCTACAAGATCCATCAGTTCAGAAGCTTTCACTTCCATAAGAGACAAATACTCTCCACTGACATCACCGATTACCGTTTCAAGGGTTGGGTCAATGTACGTGTCACCAACTTTAAGCCAGGCATGTTCAATAGGAATGATGCTTTGATACACCCCTAAGACATAAGTCGCATCGAGATGCATGGCCAATTGAATGCTGTTATCAAAGCATCGCTTTGGTAAAACAACTTCCTGAGCAATCTCACGTTGTTGTTCATTCATTGGTTGCACTGATACAGGTACTAATTCAGCCGGGTTAAGGCCATAAGACAATTTCACAAAAGTAGATAAAGACATGGTTATTCCTCCACAGAATTTATGAAGGAATAGCCCAAAGGGGTTATCCCTTCGGGGTAGTTAAAATGTAAGTACTAAGCGTTGGTGCCAATATTCAAAGAGCCAAAGAATGCGCGATCTTGCTTAACATCTCGGCTTAGAATTTTTCCACTGCTTATAAGTTTGCTGCGGGCACAAAGCATCACATTATCGATTTGCATACGAACTGCTCTTTTGTAGAGAGCTAATGGGTTTTTGCCCAAATCCATAATGAAACCTTCAAGAGCTGTGTGCTGCACCGTTTCGCCATCCCACTTCAACTCAAAGCACATAGTGAATAACTCACCATCACGTTGATATATTTTTTGAAGTGATAAAAGCTCGCGGTCAAAGTTCGCGTAGTCCTCAATCTCATAATCCAAATGAACTTTACGGATCTCTAACTCACATCGACCATGCTTGATGGTACGTAACATGTGTGTCTCACCGTGTCTTGAATTATGGATATACAGATTGTTGGCCAGCTGTTTTGCTGCAGCTTCCAACTCATTACGAACTTTAGCAATTTTCGCTTTCAATACTCTCGACACTTCCGGGATCAAGTATGAAATCGGAGTGTTAGTAACGACAGGACGACAGTAAATTTCATCGTCTGTTGGTACAACAGAGTTCTTACCAACGATTAAATCAAAATCATCAATGTTATCGAGCAACGTCCAAAGGTTTACACCGGTGAACAACTCACTGATCAAAGAATACTTACCTTGAGAGCTAAGTTTCACTTTGTTTTTAGGAACAAAATCAAAAGCAAAGACTTGTCCTATATCATCAGCTTCAAACTTCACAAATGACGCGAGTTCTGAAAGATTTGCATAGTTGGTTTTGAATCGATCTTCGATAAAACGAGCGATAGATACGCACTTATCTGACATGGGTTAATTCCTCCACAGAATTGCGAGGGAGCTAACCCACAGAGGGTAGCCCCTCTGGGTTATTGGTTGTTATTGATTAAGCGACTCGTGAAAGTCGTGGGCGACTGGAAAATTCATTCAACATTTTGATAGCGCGAGTCATAACTTGCGTCATGACGTCGTTATTACCGTTGAAGAATGACAGCCATTCACTCCAATGAGTGGGTGTTGTAGGGATTTCCTTTGTCACAAGACCACTAGAGGCAACATTGCGATCATTAAGTACTTTCCTCACCTTAGCGATCAAGTCATCAGAGTTAAGTATCAAGCCAAATTCAATTGGTGGCTTACATATCAAAGACTCAACATCTTTGTGCTTTAACTCCTTAAAGGTGACTTCATCATACCCTTTGACATGAAAGAAGCGTGCAGTCGAATCTTGACGCATGTAGTACTCGAGTAAGAACGGTGACGCGCCAATCCGTAATGGAAGTAGCAACGAACCACACTCTCGAAGCATCCATACGTACTCACGGTTGCCATACTTCTTCAAATTACTGAAATCAATATCCAAGTCTTCCTTGTAAAACTTAGGAAGGTTGACTGATTCAGCGTGTTCTTTCATCTTTTCAATAACAGTTTTAATAGACATAGTGATTCCCCACAGTATTTGGTTGTTACCAAAGGGAACACTTTCCCAAAGGGAAGCGTTACCCTTTGGGAGTTGGTTGGTTTTACATTATTTGATTTTCGCGGAAGGAACTAAAACCAATCCGGCCGATTTTGGCTGGCTTGGTTCTGGCTCAGGGGCTTTACCTTGTAAGGCACATTCAATCATCAGGTTACTAAGTCGCTTGGTTGCCCTAACGTAAGTACCGATAAATATCATGTTCATAATAGGGTCGACCGGATTTAAAAACGAATCTCCCCATATAAGCTTCTCAGTGATCATCATTGTGAAATTAATCGCAAAGTAGGCAACAACGAACAACATCAACATTGTCCCTTGATTAAAGCCAGAAATCACAAATAGCTTACGATAGAAACCCTTTTCTTCTTTGGTAATATCAATAGCCTCGCGCATCAGTTGAACGGTGCGGTGAGTACTTAATGCATGGTTAAATTTTTTCATGTTATTGCTCCACAGAGAGTTTGATTAGGCAGGTTGTGACGTTAAGAATTGATCCAGGCATCTGTTGACCGAAGTGGTAACAAAGTTATGCCCTTCAACATTTCTAAGGCGACGGCGTACACTTAAGCGAAATCTCGCAATAAGTGAGTCACGAACTCGCCAGTCGATTAAGCCTTCTTTATCAAATTCATCTGCTACCACTTTAGCTTCAACAAGAATCAACTCACGAATAGTTGAGCTCATTTCGTCTTCACTTTGTGGCTGTGCCGTACATGATTGTGTATTTTCTATAAGTGATTCTCCGACATCCAAGGCAGCGATAATCGCTCTGGCATATTCAAATTTCTTAGCACCCGTCATACCAAGTTTTGCCAGAAGTTTACCGGTAACGAAATCCAGGTCAGTGTCAGAAAGTTGCTTCTTAACAATGAGTGAATCCGCGGTTACCTCTTCAAACTGGCCCTCATTCATTAGCTCGTTAAAAACGTCGTTTCCCCTTCCCTGTTGGCGACTTCCTTGCTTGAGTAATACTCGGCTAATGGAAGTAAATTGCTTTTCAGGTTCAAGGCCAGCTCGCATATCGCGGAAGCTTTGGCGTTCTTCTTCAATGGCATGAACAATAGTTTTTGATTTACGGTCTAGAAAAATACGTTTTGTTGACATGAGTGTTTCCTCCACAGGAATTTAGTAAGAGGGAAACACTGACCCATGAGGGTATTGTGTAACCCTCTAGGTTGGTTTGTAGTTTAAATTAGCTGATCGCTGCGTTTAGTTCTTCATCCAGTTCGGCATCTAAGTCGCGCTCGGAAACCAGCTTGAATGATTTATCAATCTGAGGATTATATTCCACAGTGAAATTCTCGCTGTCTTCCATAAGAGCATTAAACATAGATGGTTCGATGGTCTTGAGCATTGTGGCATTACCACCAGTGCAACGCTCAAATTGGATGACCTTACACTCTGAACTATGCTTATAACCAAATAAGGCAAGTACTTCCTTACTCAGCGGCGAGTCCAATGAGCTAGTGGTTGATAGAACTTTATAACGATGTACGTGACGTTTATTGTCGTAGACATTGACTATGAAGCGGCTTTCTAGCTCAGGCCAGAATGTGTTACCTACATTATTGAAATGAGGTAAGTAGCCAGTGAAAAATTGCTTAAATAACTCTTTCACTTTCTTCTGTAACATCTTCGACGGAATCATAGCGTCGTTTGTAAACAGGCATGTTCGGTGCTTAAACTCAAACGTATAATCCGAATGAAATATAAGCTTCACGCCAGATCCATCAATGTAGTCATTGATTTCTTTTACAAACTTATCAGCATTTAAAACGATTAATTCAATAGACATTGGTGTGTTCTCCACAGGTTTGGTTGGTTATGAGAGAAAACACCACACCCAAAGGTGATGTTTACCCTCGGGTGGTCAAATATTTAAAAAGATTAGTATGAGAACATTCTACGCTGTTTGATACCAGGAACATTCATCAGATAGTCATCGAATAACTTCTGAATATTTTCTGGAAACTCGCGTTCATCTTCTTTCAAACTTTTCCTTAAGGCTTCTTTACGCAGAACAGCTTGGCGGTCTTTTAACTTAGCGAGAGTTGCAGTTAACTGCTCTTCTTGCTCTTTAAGAAACTTCCATTCTTGACAATCAGACTCAATGAGAAGATTTTCTGCAGATTTAGCCGCATTATTCTCAAAAAATCGATGTACTTGCTGTTCTTCTTCATGGTTCAGCTCTTGGATGTTTCTTTCCATTATTCCGGTAAGAGCGTCCTTGGCAGCTTGAAGAAAATTCACTTTGTTAAACTCAGTAGTAACAGTATCACGTATAAGTTGCTGTCCTTTTTCATTTCGACGGCGGCTTATATGAAGCGAATACGCGAAGTTAATATCGATGCTTAGGCCACGTCGAGAATCGATGTTGACGCCATAAGACACCTCAGTCCCTTCGACTTTGTTGTGAGAATAACGGTGAGTGGTAAAGAAGTTTTTTGGTAATTGATCTTCCGTGATTTTAACCGCCACTGATTTAGTCAGTGTGTAGCTAGAATCTTCATGCTCAGCTGTCTCGAAAACCTCAAAAAGAGAATCATCAAGAGTATTCAGTGAGAAGTGGTTAGTCTCAAATTTACCAATAGTTTTGTTTACGATCATGTGTATGTCCTCCACAGACTTTATTGAGTTGGTGGACATAGCTTCCCTACCGGGAAGTATGCCCGGATTGGGATTGTTGCGATGAAATTAACGGATAGCGATACATTCGCCTGCTTTGATAAAACCACGGTATGAAGCCCATTTGTGAACTTCTGCAGAGATTTTTTGGCGATTGTTGTTTGTGCGTGAATGAATCTTGGTATCAAGAATAATCACATCACCGGTATCCAGATAAACAGTACAGTCCACTGAGTAGAAAATACCGCGTACACCGCTACGAGATAACTTTCCTAGTTCTTTCCATTGAGGTGCGTTTTTAGAAACGGTTCTCTGTGGCTTAACAGGTTGTTGAGCTTTTGGAGAAAAGAATTTAGGTAAGATAGATGATAGTTGCATGGTTGTGTCCTCCGAAGACAGGGAGCACAACCCCATAAGGTTGATGCAACCCTATGGTTTAGTTGGTTTGGTTTAATGAATAATCGAATCTTAAGCCGAAGCATTAAGACACGCCTTATGACCGTTCTCAGCATTCCAAATTGGATTACTGGGTTCAATCTTCAATTCTTTATCCAGTTCGACACACACTATTTCAGCATGAGTACAGTAAGGAAGGTAAGGCAAGCTTTCACGATCGAGAGAAATACAATATTCACGATTAACGTCAAATGCAGCTTTGATTGAAGTTTCGACCTTAGCAGCTCCCAGAAAACGATTTCCATAATAGAAAAAGGCAACCGGGGTGTTAGGTTGAGTATTGATAGTCATAGTGTTTCCTCCACAGAATCACCGAGAAGGAAAGACAATTATTCAGTCCATCAAGGAATGAAATAATGCATTCCCTAATGGTAATGGTTTTTGGTTTATAGCCTATCTGGTCGTGGTTAACGAGCAAACAGTTTAGTTGTTCAATACGAGATCGAACGTAATACAGAACTTTTTTGAGTAGTGTTCTGGGCTACTATGAACAACCTAAGTTAAAGCAGAAAAGTATCTGTCAAAACGTCGGTTGTTGACCCAAAATTCAGTACATCACTCAGCAATCCAAGACAGGATGTGAGAGGAAGCAAAAGCTTCGATATGTAAAGAGTTTAGGGGTTTGGTAATTCTTAAATAAAGCAATTGTAAAACGAACAGTACCCTATTCACTTTAGAATGGCTTTACCGGTTAGACACAAGCCATGAGTGCTAATGCACTCATAGTTTGTGTTGCCAGTAAAAGTATCTTACTACGATAACTGGTCGAGGTCGATCATAAATTAACGCTTGTTTTTGAACACGAAGTCAGGTCAAAAGTCAGGCGCCCAGGTCAATTCTGAAAACATCTCTTCCGAGAAGATTTCCAGCTTATCGAAGTCCCAAGCAGCTTTCCCAAATAACCCACTTACTGTGTCAAATACAATTGCCATTTTGTCTGGATTAGTCGGTGACTCGTAAAGGCGAAACGAAAGGAGTTTATCTTCCCCGGTTGCACAACTCGAACCAATTAACTTCCAGTATTTATAATGGCCATCATGCGGCTTTTCAGTAAACACAACACGAGAATAGAAATCCCTACCCTCTAATCCAACATGCTGTTTAAGCATGCTTGATAAGCTGTAAAGGTCACAGTGGATACTCCAATCGAAGTCATCCAGCTGCTTGTTTAATTGCTCACTATGTGTTTTACAGGTACTTGATGCCCACTGCCATTTGAGTGCAGCAATGAACGTTGGCTTAAGCCAACTTCCACGGCAAACGCGACTTTTGGTAGTGACGAGACTTGATTTGGCGATCGGAACTAAATTAAGCACTTTCAGTTACTCCCGCATCAAAACCAAGAACGTCTTTGCGTATAAGACTGTTTACTGTGGTTCGCGTTGATTCAAAGCCATCACTTATTCTCACAGCTAGTCCCTGACGCTCAAAATGCTCAGTAGCAAGTTTTTCAGCCACAGATTTTGAATCAGCGATCGCATAACGATGCACTGTATCAGTAAAACCTTGACCGCAATTTACGTGAACAGTGTCTTCGAAAATTACAGTGACTAGAAAGATTGATAGGCCTGATTTAAGTTGGTATTTCATCTGTTGTTCCTCCGAACATAAATTTCAGAGGGACTAATTACCCAGAGGGCATTAGTTACCCTCTGGGTTAGTTGGTTTATTTAAGTTTTTCAATACGTCGAATTACTTGAGATTGAGTGTTTTTACCACTCCACTCTAAGTTTCGCTCAGCGGTGACCGCGTTACGAATGGTTTGCTTTAATGGTTTACCGTCGCGCTCAGTGTGTTCTCTGCAATGGAGAGCTTCAACACCCAGCAAATAACGGATGTCATTTAGCGCGATAAGGTAATTTTCCTTGAGTTTGGCATTCTTAATAATCTTTTTACCAACAACAAAAGTTGTCAGGCTTGGGATTGTTGCCGTTAGGATATGACCACCAGCTTTTATCAGTTCGACTAAAACTTGTGTTTCAATGTCCATCGTTGTTCCTCCACAGAAAAAAGCGGAACAACACCCAGCGGTGTGTCCCGCATGGGTTGGTTTATTGGTTTATTAACTCAGAGAACTTCCCAGTGAAATATTTCCTCTTCACCGGTTGGCTCGCCTTCACTTACATATAATTCTAATTCCATAGTGCCTTTGGTTTCAGACACTTCATTAAAGCCATAAGAAACGATATGGGGAATGAAGCTATGTTCCATTTCTGGTTTAGCAATTCCACAGTCAGCGAGTGCCTGCCCTTCTACTTCATCGTCGCATACAACGCCAGGAGCGCTGCAGTAATCAACGATGTCATTAGCAGCTTGCAATTTGAAACGTCCTTTTTTGCCATAAGGGTCTGTTACTTCAATAAGGAAGTGACCTGTTAGGCATTCGAATTTCTCTTCGTCATTGCTGATCGGTACCAATGTAGAACCTGCTGTTTGATAACAGGTGCCATCCTCATGTTTCCAAGAGTTTGTATGTTGGTCATAAGTGAGAATTTCAGGGGTTTCCGCAAGCTCTAGGCTGTTTTTAGCGGAGTTAATGGTTGGGTAGTAATAGAACTTCATGTTGACGCCTTTAAGTAGCGAGAGCTCCCCCAATGAGGTCGCCCTCAATGGGTAGGATGGATTACGCTAATGCCTTACGTGCCAATGTGTACTCTTTTGACTTTACGCGGTATGCGTTGCGCTGATTGCGAAAGTCAGATATCACTTTTTGGCGGCACGCAAATGGCACAGCAACCATCGAGTAACGCACTAACTTGGTCCAACTACTTAGTTTCGTTGAATCTCCGAAATAGAACGGCCAAATATACTCAAATGAGTGACCTTGCGTAAGGTATCCATGCAACATGTCAAAAACTGTCCCCATAAGCTCATACCCCTCATTCTTGGTCAAACCAAGGTAGCGTTGTATGGCTTTGTTTGCAGGAACAGCAAGGACAATTATTAGGACAGCAAATGGTAAAGTAGGCAGATCACGGATTAGACGTTTAAGAAAGGTTGAAGCTTTTTTTAACGGTCGAACTGTTAGCCGATCGTATTCCTTTCTATATCGAGCATGCAGATCATAACTATCCAATACACTTTCGTCTTTAGGTAAAAGAGAAAGCAAGTATCTACGTTTTAACTTTCGGTCACGTTCGGAGCTCGTATTTATGAAATCCATAAATACTCCAGCTACACGATAATCACGAATCAATCTAACAACCTTTACACCTGCAATTGCTCGGTTAATACCGACTAACTCCAAGGAAAGGTTTACGTCGCGGGTCTTCACATAAAAGGTAACCGCTAGGTATAGGTAAGTCGTAATACGTTTGACTAAGTTAAACAGTTTTGATGGTAATTTTTTCATTGTGTCATTCCTCCACAGAATGGTTGAAGTGACACAACTCGCCCAATTAAGGGAGAATCGTGTCCCTTATGGGTGGTTTATTATTGGTGGTTTTGTTAGCCGGCGGCTTTTTCCAGTACATCAGCCAAGTTAAAGTCGTTGCCGTTGTATGAATCAGTCACATGACCTTCCGTACTTACGTCAACAAACTCAGTCCGGGTAATCCCGGATTTGCGGCGATAATGAATACTGACAGATTTACCAGCATACTTTTCTCTGAGAGAGGCCATTAGCTCTTCGCCATTGGCACATTCAGTGTCATTTCCATAGTCAGCGATCTTGAACATAAAGCTTTCCTTAACCTTGAGTAACATCATTGGCAAGGCCAACTTGTCTATCGTGCAAATTCTTTAAGTCCCTTTTTAAGTTTTGGATAGCAGGATCATTCAGATACTCAGGAGCATCAAAATCAAATCGCTGTAATGCGCGAGTCATATCCTCGGCCAAAAACAAAATGGAACCCAAAACATCAGTGCTACCTGACTTAGAAACTACAGCGTCCTTATTGAAGAGTCGGTCTTTATAGACTTTCGCTTCCATGATGGACTCTCGTAGGTCTTCCATAGCCAGGTGTTGATATTTCTTCTGAACGGATGCTTCAATATCTGGGCGCCACTCTCTTACGAAGAGTGCGATGGCAGATACATCAGCTTGTCGATAGTGAAAGTACTCGTGAAGAGCTGGCATTTGACAGCACAGGTAATTGCGATCCAATTTAATTGAATTGCCTGCCATGACTGTCCCGCGCTTTTCCTTCATGTTATAAGGTTCAGCGTTATGCTTCTTAAGATGAGCAAGTGCCATCTGTTCCGCTTCGGCCAGTGTTATTGTCGATTGACGAACTTCATCCAACAAACCGGTTTTAGTATGTTGGTCGATGCTCCACTGATCCATTGACTGTAGAACTTCTTCTGGGTGGTGGATAACAACTCTGAAACCATCGCCATCGATGATATTCAGATCAGCATCCGTTAGGTGAATTGCTATTTCGAGTATTGGATAAACCTGCATACCGAGTTCGCCATTCTTTAACTTATCATCCAGACCACCTGTTTCTATATCTGCCCAAGCAAAAATAATTGAACGGATAATTTGTGCATTATTCATGTTCGACTCCTTCTGACTCTACTTTTGCTTTTGAACGTTTAACCATTTCTGTCAATGCTCTAAAAAAGCACACGAAACAGATAAAAAGACCAAAAGCGGGTAAAAAACCGTTGTCCGAATAGACGTCAAAGATTTTCGACCAGCAAAACCAGATAAGGGCGATCAGTAGAACTAATGCAATGATTGGTTGTTTTCGTATTAATTTATACATGTGTTCCTCCGAGAACATAAGGGATAGACCACATGCGCCAATGGCGTTTGTGGCCAGTTGGCTTTATTACTAGGTTTCTATCTGAGTGTGGTTGGCAAACAGACAGTTTGAGGGTGTCATAACGTTACGTTGTGACCTATTTGAAAGCGATTTTAGAGTAGTGCTTATCTTCTACTTGATGCTGCCCGGTCAGTTTCAAAGAGTTTTTGAATCTTACTGGCTAGCGAACCTAAGAACTAATCATCATCCAGGCATCCAAGAAGGAAGTGGAAGGCAGCAAAGCTACGATATGAAAAAGTTTATAGGGTATGGTTTTTCTTTCAGCGCGCATGACACGCGGTGGAGTCATATGATGACACATTCGGCAGTACTGAATTCAATACTCTCGAATAAGCCACCAGCAGGACGCTAATGCGTCCTACATAAATGGTGGTGCCAAACCCTTAATCCAATAAGGAAAAAGGGTCAGGACGAAGCCACGGTTAATCGTAGCTAATTTCATAGAAGCTCTCAGGGTCTGCAGGAACCTCTGTGATGAAATGCCCCATTCGATTCACTCTGTGGTAACCGTCAGAGATGAGAAGAACTGTATCGTAGTCTTCATCATCTTCATCGCAGTCAACATCATCGCTTTCTATAAGGGTCCAAACACAGTTTGGGTCAGCTGCCTGAACTTTCGATAAATCCGCGCCATGCAGACCAAACACATAACAAACATCGTCAACTTGCACGAAGCCGTCACCGGTTGGGTTTGCTACTGGTTTGAATTTTTCGAACCATTCTTCAAATGTCATTTCAATTGGAGCGCGTTGTACAGTCATATCTTGATTCCTTGTCTTTGCTTAAGTTGGTTTTCTATGTTGATGAACAACAGTGAGTGTTATTTGTTGTTAAATAACAGCCTCCCGAGCCAGTGCCATTGAATCTGCATAACCGCTTTCCCATACCGCTCTTTGGTTACTTAAAACCGGGTATGGATTAGCATTACGTCCTTTCTTATCTGCATGAGCCTGTTGGCCAGCAGAGTAGATATTGAAGTAGTAATCTGAAACATGTTTTGAAGCTTGCATTGTGTATTTCCTCATAACAAGGAAACACTTATCCCGCAGGGGAAAGTGTTCCCCTGTGGGTAAAGGCGATGACAGAGCATCGCAGTTAATTTAAAACGCGTTGATACCTACGCTTTGACTCAGTTCGATAGGAAAACCTACCGCACCTTCTTCTACGTATACGTCCAGCCAGTCCACAGAAGTTTTACCTTCTGGGATTTCATAGTCAGGTACGAATACTTCAACCAAATAGCCCTCTTCTCTCAATCTTTCAGCCAATTCTTGAACTGTCGTTTGACCATCACCAGAACGATCGTTATCACCCCAAAGAGTAATAAGAGTACGGTGCTTAGGAACTCCCTGAACAACTACGCCACTGGCAAGTTTCAGTAATGAGCTCGAGTAGTGAGGACGCATTGGAATGCCGGTTGCTTCACGAATTGCCAAAGCAGTTTCCATCCCTTCACAGTAGCCGATGATAGCCAAATCAAGGCCGTCTTCTGCTTCGTAAACGATTGGATCATCCATAGCAATGTAACCACCTCGAATATCCCACGGTGGAGACATAAGAAGCTTGGTTTTCTTTTCCGGCGCCTTTTTGCCATTCGAAAGAAAAGTACGATGTAAAGAACAGTTCTTTCCATCTTTATCTCTGAATGTACCAAGCATTGCGGAGTACCAAGGATTACGGTTATCACCTTCTTCGCGGAACGAAGTTGGGTAACGTAATCGGTTGTGATAGCGAATAGTGTTAGGCAATTTTGAAAAATCACCTTTTAAACCACGGCTACGTAGATATGCATGTAGCTCTGGAGCTTGTGCTGCGGGAATAGAAGTTTGCGCCACGCCACGAACTCTGTTCATGCGTTTTAGCTTTTCTTCTTCATCACAGTACTGCTCACGAGCTTGCTGCATTTGTTGTTGTTTCCATCGGATTTGTTCATCAGACACTGTGGAAATATCGCCACCTAAAATGCTGACGATCGTATCCATTGCTTCTGACTTACTGCATCCTTCAATCCAGCTAACCACCTCAATACCATCAGGCATAGCGCCATCTTTATTGTGGTATGCGCCCCCAGTTTGAACCCAATCTTTAAAGAATCGGAACTGTGTTGAGGATTTTTTAGCATTTGGTGAAACTGGACATGGAACTTGTTGCGGCGCCTTCTTGATAGCAGTGGATAGTTGAGGGAAAGCCCCAAATACTACGTCCCACTTACCATCCGCGATTGCGCGAACTTTTTCTATTTTTGATTGGCGTTGTGCGTACATTGGTTGCCTCCGAATAATCGTACAATTGAATTCCCGTAGGGACTCCAAAACTCCTGTTACCGGAAGTTTTGGTAGTCCCCACGGCAACAGTTGATATGAAAAAAGTAAGTGGCTTACGCCACTACTTCTTCACGTTGATTACTCGGTGCAACAGCTGATTTCTCAAGCTTCATTACGCCCTTCATCTTGAATGCCGAACTAGACATTTCAACAATCGTTACACGATCCATACCGTCTTCGAATTGACTTAAGAACTTGGCAAAGCCAGGACCCGAAATCATTCTTCCAGTTAAGAATTGTTCACGACCGTCAATGACAGTAGTTGCAGCTTTCATATACACGCCGTATTTAAATGTCTCAATGATAGTCACTTGCATAATAATTCCTCCACAGAATTGTTGGTTGTAGAGGATTGACACACACTGATCCCCAAAGGGGTCAGGTATGTCGCCCCTCTGGGTTTGGTTGTTTTTGCGGTGACCTTGGTTGAGGCCTATCCGCGGTAGTATGTTCTTAGGTAGGCGAATAATGAATTTGCTAATTCATTCGCACTATTAATCGCAAAGTAAGGTCGATGTTCGAAGCCGGCCAGTTGACCTGTTCCGATACCGATACCAATAACGGTGATTCCCATAACATCACATTCTCGCAAAGCAGCTTGTACCGTAGCACCGCTGGTTTGTCCGTCTGTAATTAGGAAAAGCACCTTTTTAGGTTCTTTGCGTAAACCTAAACGAGCAGTTGCACCTTGAAGAGCTTCGGCAGTCGGTGTGCCGTGGTCGGCATGGACGTTGAAGCTTCTTTGGGCAACAGAGTTCATTCGCTCAGTAAATGACTTAGCAATGTGAACATATCCATCTTGACGAACTGCGTCGTAAAATGGGTAGTAAAGCACTTCACACTCAGCGCCTTTGATGAACTCAATAGCTTGACCGATTGCGAAAGCTGCTACATTGGCCATCTCCATGTTTGGGACTTGCATTGAACCGCTTCTATCAATCAAGATTGAAAAAGCAGTATTAGGCGACTTAGAGATAGTTTCTGTTTTGAAAACGCGGTTGTTACCTGCAGAAACACCCCAAAGAGTGCCAGCACAGATTTCAGTACCTGAGTTTTCATAGCTACGCTTTACACGGTTGCGATCATTTAGAATGCTGTTAAGCACCAATTTTACTCGCTGTGATTGCTGTCTAGCCTGTGACATCCATAATGGAATGCCTGCGGCATCTGGTGACTTATCGCATCGGTAGGCCATTGTAGGCGCCGAATACTCGTTACCGTATTCCTCTTGGAATTCTTCCAAGTTTTCTTCGGCCTTATCTTCCATCATGCGGCGAATACCATCATGCATGTCTTCCAATAGGTCGTCGTCGTCGGCATTGATAGCTTTCTCAATTTCTTGAGAGCTTACCTGATTTGAAAAGCTGTCAGTTTCTGACTGACTTTCAGAATCATCGCCGTCTGCATCATCATTTGAATCAGTGTTTGATTGACCAGATTGTTCATCATTGCCTTGGTCATCAGAGTCAGATTTTGAATCACCAGATTGGTTATCATCACCTTCGTCGTCAGATTCAGCATCTGAACCACCATTCTGTTCATCATCACCTTCGTCATCAGAATCAGACTTTGAATCACCAGATTGGCTATCGTCACCTTCATCGTCAGATTCAGCGTCAGAACCACCATTCTGTTCATCATCACCTTCGTCCTCAGAGTCAGACTTTGAATCGCCAGATTGGTTATCGTCACCTTCTTCATCATCAGATTCAGTTTCAGATTTACCAGATTGGTTATCATCACCTTTATCATCAGATTCAGAATCTTGGTCACCAGACTGATCACCTTCACCCTTATCATCTGAACTTTCTGAGTTATCAGAGTCATCAGACTCGGACTGTTCTTCATCATTTTCAGAGTTAGAACCAGAGTCACCAGATTTATCATCTTGGTTTTCATCTTGATCCTGTTCTTCTTCCTGTTGCTGTTGGTCTTCAAACTCTTCCTGCAAAACCTTTAGTACATCTTCCGCACGACGACGAGCGTCAGCAGTTGAATGGTCATTGGCAGAATCAGTAAGAATGGCTTCTAACTTAGGAAACGCATTTGGTAATGCGCGACTTAGGTAAAAAGCAGCATCTTGAGAGAAGTCTTTGAGTGGGTATTGGTCGAGGTGCTTGTAGCGGCCAGTGTACAAGATGTACTTCTGAACCAATCGTACAAGGTCATCCTCATGAGATGGTGCACTAAATAAACCGCGTTTAATTGCAATCTGAACCAGCTTTAACAAGTTAGTTTTAGAGCCAGGGTACTCATGCCCGACAAGTTTCTCGATTCGAACATCTTCAAAGATATTCGTAAGGCGTCTGACCATCTTATTGTTGATGCTGTACCACTCTGAAAAATCAGTGTGCTTACAGTGACCATTTTCATGATCAATCATGCCTTCAAGCATGTCTAAGTACTCAGGGTCTTCCATATTACCTAGCGGCAAAGTGGTCGTATTTCCCGAAGTACAAGCTTTAGTACCTTGAATTTTTACACCAACGCTGCGGCCAGTATTCATCGTTTGAAGCAAAGTAAACTTACGTATAAGTGCCTGTTTACGACGCATTACTAACGCAGGGTTTTCTGGTTTAGCGATTGCAGTATCTGCAGTATTGATTGACATAGGATATTCCTCCACTGTGGTTTGGTTTTTGGTCAACCCACAGGGAGAAATACAACCCAAAGGGAAGTATAACTCCCCTCGTGGGTTAGGTTTTTTTAAAAGAAGAAACCAGATGTAGTCACGTTTTGTGGCTCAGCTACTGGAATCTCAGGTGTAACAGTTTTAAATGTATCAAGTGCATCAAGGTCTACTGTAATACCATCTTCTGCAACAACCACATCGTCAAACGAAGCATCAGCTTGTTCAACTTGAAGCGGTTCTTCCATAGCGACAGGTACTTCAACCATTGGCGCCGGCATTTCTACAGGTGCTTGGTCAACAGTAGGTTGCTGTTCGACAACTGGCTGTTCTGCAACAACAGGTTGTGTATCTACAACTGGTTGTTTTTCAACAACTGGCTGAGATTGAACTGCCTGTGGTTTTTCAACAACAGGTGTTTCAACAACTGGAGCTTGAGCTTTAGCAGCTTTATTACGACGAACTATTTCTAGCTGACGCAGTAATTCCGCTTCAACATCATCGATGCCGGTATCAACTTGAGGCGCGTTATCTGCAGCCGTTGTTGATTGCTCTTCTTCCTCACTTTCAACTTCGGCTACCTTAGCTGCAATCTGGTTAATACCCGATGCATGTAGCTTAAGCTTGTGTGAGTCAGTCATCATCATGACGTGAGCCATAAGATTACTGAAATGCGATCCTCTGATTTTGCCTGTGTTCGGTAGAGCCTTATCCAGCAAATCGTCAAACATATCGACAACGCCTTCAAATACCGGGTCAAGCATGTACAGAGAGAACACTTTGTCACGTAGGCGACGCAGTGGACGTTTAATATCTTGAGTACATTCTTCTTTACGTGAACCTTTCGCTTTACCATCTTTGATTGTTAAAGAGTCTTTAAGGAGTGCTTGTGCTTCCTTAGCGATGTCTTCGAACAACTGTGCTGCAGCTTCACCGACAATATCTGCCAGATCTTCTTCAACGCGTGGTGTGAAACGAACAGGTTTGTAAATGCGCAGACGGAAACGAGCGCGAACTTCCTCAACAGTCATGTACCCATCACGAATGACAGATTCCAATCCCGGATGTGACTGACACCAATCTGTGATCAGCTGTTCATACTTGCTACAGAAGTTATCAACTTCTTGCTCATACTCTTCAACCAATGGTTCAGCTTCTTTTAGCAGCTCGATAAGAGCAGAGTCAGATAGTAAATGGTTACCCATAAATCTAACGCCAAACTTATTGAACAAGCGGCCAAATCGAGAAGCGAACTTATTACAGAAACTAAGGTGTGTTCTTGTATCCAGAAGTGACTTACGACCCGGTGAAACTAGATCGTCAGGTAGTTCAACAGATTTACCGCCTGAATCAAGCGCTGTTACTTTACCTTCACTAAATGTCTTCTTACCGCTCCAGTTACGCATTTCGTAACCGATAATCACACACCCCTCTTTGAGTTGTTTGTGGTTATCCAACAGCTCTTGAGTAGCAGCCGTTGCATGATCGATAACAGACGAGTTAGTAGTAGTTGATAGTGACATGGTTATTCCTCCACAGAATATTGGTTTGGTTTGGTTATTCAAATCAACCCAGGGAATACCAGTCACAGATCAACCCCTATGGGGAGATTGTAAAAAGCATCCCCATAGGATTAATTTTTAGGTTTGTTACACAAAAGTTCGAGTCAAAGAGTTAAAGGTTTTTTGCCCAATTGAGACATAACCTTTCCCTTCTTTTTCAGTGATCTTCTTGCGAACATAAAATTCACCTTCAATGTTTGACCCATTAAAGTCAGTGACTAAAGGCTTAAAGTAATAAACAAGTTGGGAACCGCCCGGCTCAGTGAACCAGGTATGGACACCGCGTTGATCTTGGCCTATTGCCCAAGTCTTTTGCTTGCCATCCGGTCGGATTGCTCCATAGCATTCAAATTTGACGCTAGAAACATCTTGTTCAGGGGAAGAACAATAGTCCTTCTCCTGATCAGTTCCCTTACTTACTTTCCCGATGCATTAGCCTCGTTCCAACCATCAGGATGGTCGAAAGACTCTCCGAAGATACGATGAACGATTGCATAAACTGCAGGTTCATCCGCTTCATCAAGGCTGTTACCGAATACAAAGTCGAAAGACTCTCTCAACGGAACATTTTTAACACCAAAGATTGTCATGTAATCTGCCCATGCCACTAGAACACGAGTAGAGAATGCACAAGACAGACGTTCATCTGGCAGAGCCAGTTTCTTAAGTGCTTCCGCTGTGGTCGCTTTGGCTTCCAGCTGAGGTGCACGAAGTGCAAGTCTCATTTGGCCAGCCAACTTAATCATCTTGTGTCGAGTGCCTTTGCTGATGTCAGGGTAACTTGCAGACAAGATACTATCTTCCACAGCAGCTGATGGATAATCACATTCAACGAAAGCAAAACGACGACGGAAAGCTTCATCAAGACGTTGAGAGGTATGGTATCTACCTGTCATGTCACCACCACCATTCGTATTCGCGGTTGCGCAAAAACGGAAGTTTTTATGTGGGGTAATGATTTCGCCTGTATCGTCTAATTGCCAAGGTTTGTATTCAGCAGGAGTGTGAAGCTTGCTCAGGAAATCTCCTGAACCTTTATCACATTCATCCATAATCTGACACCAACCATATTTCATAGCGCTTGCCACACTACCGTAACGGTAAGGTGTTTTGCCATTAAACAAGATGTAAGAGCCTTGAGCCTTTTCAGGTCGCATACTCTCATTCACCGCGGTTAAAGACACTGGCCAGTTCATACGGTCAGCAAACCATAAAAGCATTTCAGTTTTACCAGTACCTGTTTCACCAAACATGAAAAGCGATAGCTTACGTGTTGGAGCACACCACCAAGCAAGGATTGCTCGAAGTACATCACGTTGAGGGATGTAAGTCGGATTCGAATCGATGCATTTTGGATGACGGTGTTTAGGGCGTTGGATCTTGAACATGCCTTTCGGAATGTGTGGTGCAAATACTTCGCCGGCATCAACCAGTTCCAATTCGCTCCAGCGAGGGTCACTGTAAACAATGTCCTCAATCATTGGGTTTTTAAGCTCCAATAACTTAACCAATTGCTCATTAGACATTTGGCTAGCTGTTTCACGGTTGATAACTTGAGTTGGTTGAGCAGTAATAGTTGCAGTATTAGTCATTTTAAAATTCCTCCACAGGATTTAGAAACCCGCAGAGGACAAACACAACTATCCCGTAGGGGAAGTTATGCCGTCCCCTTTGGGCATGGTTGGTTTGGTTTTTGGTTGTTTAATTAAACGTCGAACTCAGAATCTTCTGGATTCTGAATAAAGTACATTTTTGGTTTGATACGGTTGATAACGCCTGCCATGTCCATACCGATTTTACTGGTTAGTTCACGTAGTTCGTCACAGTGCATCAATGTTGCTACCTTTGCCCACTTAGCTTTGCTGGTTTTGCATTTGCGAAACTCAGACAAGAACCAGTCAGCTAATTGGTCTTTAAAACGACGAGAATTACATTCACGCGGTGAAAGGCCAATTTCATTTACTTCATCTACAACTTTGTGGTCCAGCTTCACAAGCATGTTAATTACTTTGCGAGTCTGGGCGGCACTGTCGTAGTTTTGAAGCGCTTCAAGAACACCATCACGAATATCGTCAGGTTGGTAACCAATCGCAGCACACAAATCCTTAAAGGATTCGCTTTCTTGCCACGATACGATTTCCTCACGAGTCGCTGAGCCAGGTTTAGTTTGACGTAGCTGTTTAAGGTGTTCGTGTAACATCCCATCCCATAGTTCAAGCAATGTGTTTTCATCCCAATCAAGTAACAGTTCATCAGTTGCAGGATCGTACTCAGGGCAAAGCAAGAGCATGTGATCAGGCATAGACTGTGACGCATTGGCATGGCGCATTGTGATACCGTCTTTGTCTTCAACCATAGCTCGAGGTGCAGTGACGCGTTTCTTAGGCGCGGTGCTCTTCTTCGCTTTAGGTTTAACTTGACGTGGTTTAGGTTGAGAAGCAGTTTCGATAGAACCAAAGATGTCGTATTGCATGTGTAATTCCTCCACAGAATTTTGGTTCTGCTTAAACGAGGAATACACTTCTGCTTTGGCAGGAGTTATTCCTGCTTAGGCAGATTGGTTTAATTAAAGATTGGTTTAGTTACTAAATTTACTCGAGGCCAAGTTCTTGCATACATTCCCCTTCGATAGCGCATAGACTTTTGCCTAATTGCTCTTCTCTGAGTTCTGTAAATTCTCGGCCTTGTTTTGTTTTCTCTTCTGTCATGACAAACCGTTGCCGGCTATCAAGAGAAAAGTAGATATGCATCCGTTTAGGAGCATTCTTATCCCCTACCGTTCGGTGCCGCTCGATTCGACCTTTGCAGGACGACGCAAGTTGAAACATCAAACTAGCCATGACATCACCTTAACAAGCAGCAAAGTAAATTTCGTTTGCGCGAGTTACTGCACGATCGGCCATATGTATAAGGCGGTCACATGTAGAAGCATCACGAGCAAAACGAGCTTTCTTACGTAGACGCGTCGAACGACGTTTCAGGTAAGCTGCTGTTTGTTTAGGATCGGTTGAGTTACAAGAGTTGTTAGTAGACATGGTGACCTCCACAGTCGGTTTAAAAAGGGAGATCACTGCCCCATTAGGGAGTAGTAAATCTCCCAAATGGGTTTTTAAGTTGGTTAGGTTTAGGTTTAAATTTCAATGGCAATGCCAAACAGTCAGTTATTACTGTTGACGGCTACCATAGAAATCTTCTTCGTCCCAATCTCCACCTTGTTGTGGAATTTGGTCATCAGTGTACTGCGGTGCATGTTGCGGTGCAGGGCTCTGAGGTGCGCTGTAATGCTGTTGCTGCTGCGGAGCACGTTGAGGTGCTTGCTGCTGCGGTGCATGTTGCTGCGGTTGACGATCATAATGACCTTGGCCACCAGCTTGTTGAGGTGCTTGTTGAGGTTGAGATGAATAATTCAAACCAGCCTCTTTAGCTAACTCTTTAAGTGCTTTAGGAAGATGAGACACTATAGATTCAACTTGAATCTCAGTAATCATATGACCTTCTTCACCTATAGCGCGCTGAACGAGAAAACCTTTTACACAAATATCATCACCAGAAAAAAGACCGCCATTGCGTTCAAGTTTCTGAATTTGATAATCGTTAAATTTTAAATTCATCCAAACTTTACGCTCATTGAATCCGGGTCCATCTTTTTTGCGCCATGAAGTAGTTTGACAAACAGACACAACGCCAAAGCGAGGTCCATTATTACCACCAAGTATCTTCAAGTCACGACCACATGTACCACCAAATCCAACAGTGTTTTCGTTCGTTTTAATCATTTTGTTGCTCCACAGATTTGTTTATAAACAAGCTAAAACGCTTGTTATTGAACGTGTAAGCGGAGCATATAGTATCTTACCCAAAAAGGTAAAGGACAAAGCTCCACCCGTTCGGGAAGTAAAATCTATCAACAAGTGGTTAGCTTGAAGACAGGTTGAAGACCATTTATATAGCTGGTCAATGACTAGTAAACATCTCTTTTTAGAGTAGTGAGATTAGCTACTTGGGGTGTGACTTATGCTATTACAGGTAATAGTGTCAGTTAGGAAAAGTATCCAATTAGACAAGTCACGATAGCACTTAGATCATCAACATTCCCGATCCCAAAATATGGGGAGGAAAGGCCAAAAGGCAAATGAATCAACTAAGGTGCAGGTATAAATTCGGAGGCTAGTCAGGTCTTACAGTTGCTGCCTAACGCCTAAACTGTCGGTGTGTGACCAACAGCTTGATTGAATTGGTTTTATTAATGAACTGCTGGGGAGAGTAACCTCCCCCAAGCAGCTTGCCAGGCTTGTTATAAAGATAACGAGCTAGGACGAACTGAAACCCTGCGACCTATCTAGAAATTGCAACAACCGCGCACTTTACTGGCTGCTCTGTGTATCGAGCCCAGCGGTGCAAATGACTTTTTCTAGCCATAGAATTTATAGTGGTTGATGGTCTTTTCTTTCGGAAGCTCACTACGTTATCGCGGTAATGCAATGAAACGTTTGATTCAGTATCGAGTGTGCTGTTTAGAGTTTCAGGTGTGGTTTCAGTCGTCATGGAATGCCTCTCTTTGTATTCAGATCTACCCTCAAACGCTCTCGCGTAAAAACGCTTGAGGTGGTAGACCTGAAAGAGAAACCTAGCAAGTGTAAGCCAAAGCCAATGCCAAAAGGCGTTAACTTCAACTTACATCTAGCTAGATATGCTCCATAACGGTTATGACAAAATCACTAAGTGAAAATGTGCATAACACTATAAGGTACGACCCTTACAGTACGAGCTTTACTATGACAACAAAAGGATGACGTCAGTAATAGCTTCGATAATGTCTAAAAGTAACATGGTATTTTCCTTTAATTGAATAAATCAAAACCACGTCACCTAAAAGGCAATGTGGTTACCTACTAGGTGTTAGACGAACGTATAGTCAGAACGACGAGCGGCAAGAATCACACGAGCAAGTTGCACGTATTTGTGATCTTCATGAACCATCCAAGTTAAATACTCAGTTGGAACTTGTGCCCATGTCTTACCCTCATGCTTACCAAATCTCACAGTTAGTTTTTCTAAGTTGTGAACACGTTCAGCATCAGAGTGGGTATGAACTAGGAAGCCACCAATTTCTGGTACAATAATCGCTTCTTCTTCTAGTTTCTTTTTGTGTTCAATAATCTTGTTTTCGATAGCAGAACCACCGGTGTAAAGCAAAGCAATTACACAAACACCAAGAACGAACAATCCTAAAAACGCCATAATATTTCCTCCGAAAATTTTAAATGAATAAAATTTGCACAAAGGAATACTATGAGTTTTTCCCGTAAGGAGAGTCATAGTCTCCTTATGAGAACAAATTTTGTTAATGACTACAGAGAAGCTGGCAAGCTAATCGGCAGTATATTTAGTTACTTATGCGAACATAAGATTTATGTATTTATCACGATTGAAAGTTATCAAACGAGCTTACTTTGGATTCAGTTGTGAGTAAAAAACACAGCTCTTCTTGAAACAATCCAACAAAGTCTCTCAAAAGAGAGGAAAGTTGTGGGAAAGGGCTAATGCCAAAGAAGAAATTTACCTTGTAATAGTAACCCACGTTGAAAGCGTAAGCACCTATAAATACCCTTACCAGCGGCGATTAAATACGACTTTGTAGACCCACTTAATCGCCACGGATTTTATGCTGCCTCTTCCTGTTCTTCATCTTTTCGTTGTTTGGCCAATAACTGTAGTTTTTCCTCAGCTAAGGCCAATTCTTCGGGGAATCCTTCTGCTAAGAATTGAGATGGCTCTTTCTTCTTCGCCGTTCCCGATGAATCAGGATCGCTGTTAAAAGATAGATAAAGTTCGTCAACTGCTCGAGTCATTCCAACATAGAACAGCCTACGCTCTTCCGGGACACCGCCCGTTGATTCTTCCTCCAGCGAGTTGTTAGATGGACATACGCCTTGATTTGATCCACAAATCCAAACCTGCTCCCACTGCAACCCTTTCGATGAATGAAGACTCGACAGTGTTACCACTCCACGTTCAGTGTCTTCATCGCCACCCTTTTGGCTTGGTGCTAAGTTCTTTGAAAGCAATTCAACCCGGTCGACAAAACCACCTTCAACTTTCAGGTTGATTAGGATGTCTCCAACCAGTTCAATAAGCCTAGCTTCTCGACTTTTCCCACCGCGATGCGTCTTAAGGAAATCAACTATCGCTTTAACCCGCACATTCAAATCAGACTTGGTAGTTGTATCACTCCCCCAGTCTTTCCAATGGAGGTGCAATTGTTCAGAGCTGTGGCGCCAATCCAACCAAGCTGGTGGCATAAAGTCTCCAAAAGAAGTACGTTTTTGAGCTAACCCTTGAGTCACCATTTGAATCGCTTCTTCGTCTTCCCCTAACCAACCAAGGATCTCACCAATGAAGCGAGTGTCTTTCGGACGTACTAAACTCCATAGCAACTTGAGGACAATATTCGCAACATTATCATCCCAAAGCTTCTTACCGCCTAAACGACGATATGGAATGTCGTGCATTTTTAGGTAACCTTCGGCTTCATCCAATATACGGTTAGTACGGCCAAGGACAGCCCATTGGCGATTGTCCGATGTAATGGCTTGTACCATGCCCTGAAATTCATCCGCAGCTGTTAAGTATCCTTTGAGTTTAACTATGCCGCCCTCTTCCCTGCCGGACACCATATCTTTGTATACCCGGTCCTCGTTGTACTCTATAACTCTTTTCGCGGCTGCGAGTATTTCTGGCCGACAGCGAAAGCACATCTTCAAAACGTAACCAACCGCATTAAAGTCACCCTGAAAGTTGACCATATTCTGGTAACCTGCCGCCCCGCGCCACGAGTAGATAGATTGGTCGTCATCGCCTACCACCACTATTTTTGCACCCATTTCTCCATGTATCTGTATCCAGGCATACTGCATGTCACTCGTATCCTGAAATTCATCAACGAGGATATGGGTTGCATCCCACGGCGGCAACGTGCCGTTTTGCACACCCAGGTATGCTGAGCGCGCTATCAGGTTAAAGTCTTGGCAATTGTTTTTCTTAAGTAGGTCCGAATATGCTAAATAAATTAACCATCCCGGATTGCTCCCCTTCCCACTTATTGGTTCAGGCTTAAGCATCCGTCCATAGGTATCAATGGCATTCATTGCTTCTTCAATATCCATTGACAGGCCTGCGTGACGCATTGCCCTTTCAAGGAAGTTATATTGCTCACCACCCACTAGGGTTCTCTTAGTATTTCGGCCACCATTTCTTAGCTGTTGACCAAATACAGAGTCAAACGTTGCAGCTTTAGCGCGATATTTACCACTACCTTGAATCTTCTGAGCAAGACGCTCATTGAGTTCCTCTGCAGCAGCTTTGGTGAATGTAATGAGTAGCAATTTGTATGACGGGTCTTTATTTACCAGATTATCCGCTAAGGCCACCATTGTATGGCTTTTACCACTACCAGGCAGTGCACAACACATAGTATGGCCGTCACTATCAGCCACCAGCTGTTGGTCTTCTGTTAATCCTGACACTATTACCTCACATGTACTTCTAAATGTTTGGCTTATGATAAACAAGATTGAATTATCTTACGAGTTCAATGGTTAGCGTTTTTATCTGGTTTGGCAACAACGTACAGAATTGATTTAAATTTACCCCAAAAACTGAAATTACTTGTTGATGTGCAACCGTAGTTACGTATCATTCGTCGGTTGAATATTTCCAGTGCCCTTAATTTTCTTCACCGAGCAGTATTGCACGTTCTGCAATAGGCTATAGCATTTAAATATCAACGACATAAAACACACGTTAAAGGATTTACCAATGAAGAAACTATTTGTACCTGCAATGGCTGCACTAACTTTGGCTCTTTCTGGTTGTGCGAGTAACAAAGCTATCGACCCAACACCTTTGCAATTAAACACGTCAGACTCAGTAGCAATGCAAACTCTGAAATCTGGTTACGATTATGTTCCGTTTGATATTAAGGACGCAGTAGTAGCGAAAGATGTTTATGATAACAAAGTAGGCTATGGTGCAAGTGCTGGATTAGGTTTTCTTGCTGGTGGTGGCATAGGCGCCTTGGGCGGTCTTGGTATGGCTGCGATCATCAACGCTGGTGGTAACGTACAAGCCGATTTTATTCAAATTATTGCTTGGATCCCTGCCGATAACATTGATATTACCAACAAAGCGGCTCTTGATGATTACTTAAAGACTAACTATTTAAAGCCTGCTGCGGATACGTTCATTGCTTCTGATTTCAATAAGCAAATGGAACACCCAACAGAGTTTGTTAGCTACAAAGATGGCTCATACCGTGTTAAAGGTGGTGCATGCTGGCCTGTAATGCACGGCGATGCTAAATATGGTGAATGCAACCTATTCCCTAAATATTCAGTTGATGTAGTTCGCTATGCGACTAAAGAATCAGGTATTCCATTTAACCCTGACGTAAAAGCTGATCGATACATTATTGTGCGTTTGACAGATGGACTACTGAACACGGCTACATTCCTACCATTTATCGAAACAAACATGGTTTCAGCTTACGTACCAGCAATGAGCTACAAAGCAGAACACCTTAACCGTTTTTCTCCATCGGATAAGCCTTTAGTAAGCCAAGATACTCCATTTGTAATTCGCAAAGGTGTTCCTAACTTCTTTGTGAAAGTTCAGAAATAGAACTCTAAACACATTGATAAAAGGCGACATTGGTCGCCTTTTTTGATCAGTCAGGCATCACATTGTGTAGAAATTTAGCAAATGGCACCACATCACAATCGATCGATGCGCTTTCTAATGCGTCAAGATATGCAGTTCTTTCCGTTACTGGCACCACCGTCCAACGATAACCACCAAGAAGAAACATGAAATTCATTAGAAATCGGCTAGTACGTCCATTCCCATCTGGAAATGGGTGTACGTATCCCAAGAAGAAATGTCCTAAAACAGCTTTTACAGCAAAATTAGGCTCACCCACAATAAGCTCTTTTAGCGCGTCCATACAGTCCATGAGATGTTCACTTTGTGGTGGCATATGGCGTGATGTCCGAATCATGATCGGCCCCTTTCTGTAGCCAGCAAGATCACGCTCATTAATGATGCCAGCCGTAACACAAGGCTTAAACAAAGAGGTATAGATTTGAGTTATGCTAACATCGATAAGGTACTCCAGATCCAAGTCCTCTGATCCTTCCTCGTGCGCCTCTTGAATCAACCCTCGTAATGCTTGGAATGCTTCATAATAACCTCGCGCTGCCAGTGCATCTCTTTGTTGCTTGTCTGCGGCTATGTGTTCTGAATCCCACTCGCCATTTGCTACACGGTTAATCAGTTCTTCGGTAACAACATATCCTTCGATGGACAGCGAGTGATAAGCATCCGATACGTATACCTTATCCATTGAATCTAGCAGTTCATTAAGAGTGCTCTTAAAGAAGTCAGTAGATGCCTTATCGGTAAACACCTGCTCTACATCTTCACGCAGCTTTTGCCATAGCAAACGAACGCGCACAGCCGCCGCAGATTCTTGACGTTTATTACCAATTTTAATGACCGGCACTTCAAAAGGGTTCTCACCCTTAATTGGTGATAGCCCAGCAGCAGTAATAATGTTTGTAAGGTTTCGAGAGTCAGCTTTACGACCAATCTCGAGATACGCACCAATCAATCTATTGGCCGATTGAACGTTCTTAGTAACGAGTAAACTGTCTGCAACTGCATTAACGTCAGATTGTCCAAGTGCGATTTGCACAGCCAAAGGATTAGACCTGTAAATTGTGGGAGCTAACCCGGCCAATGCGAACTCAAGTGTAAGTACCTGAACACCTTGGTATTCAGTGATGTGAGTAGGCTTACCAGATTTCTTTATCACCATAAGACTCATGTCGTTTGGCAATACTATATTTTTTGTTGCCCCCTCACTGGTAAATACAACTAGCTGTTTTGGCAAAGAGTTGTTTGCCGTATGAATATCGATGGATGCTTCCGGGTTTAGCCAGTAATCGTCACCGTATGCTTCTTGCAGGTATTGGCCAACGAACTGCCAAATGGATTGGTACCAGAGAGCTGACTCACCAGCTTTCTCTACTGTAATGTCTGCATCGAACAGGTACCAACCTCGAACTATTTGTTTTAGATAGCCTTCGGACACCAATAAGGTTCGCGTTGTAGGCTTAAGATTACTACTATTAACGATGTTCCCCGCTCGAACTGCAGACGCCTCTCTTAACGCCTCTGCAAGTTTTTCATTACCGGTTTTAGCCATAACTGTGTCCATCTTTTAAATTATCAGTGAGTGCTAAAAGTATATCACTCCCAGTTATGCATTTAAATTACTCTTAGTTACGCAAATGCATTACTTTCACTTACGCATTTATTTTCCTTTCAGTTACGCGCATGGGTTACTTTCACTTATGCATTCAAATTACTCTTAGTTGTTAACTTACATTACTTTCAGTTACGTATTAAAAAGGCGACCCGAGGGCCGCCTTGTTTTTCTATTTACTGATTCGGAGTGAACGCACCTTGCTCACAACTCTTCGGTCTTGGTCGCGTTGTACAATCGACATTATTTCCTACATCAGCCTCTTCCATCTCTTCTCGACGTTGAACCCAGGCATTATCGACTGAACGTTCTTGGTTACGTTCGAGAGCATCTGATCGGCCAAATCCGTTAGAAATGTTCCCGCCGGTTATATCTTCCATTGATTTATCGATCGGCAACTCATCTGACTCGGCCATCATTTCTACCCATTCAGTAAAGTCAATTTTTGAAAAGTTCACTTTGCTGAGCTCGGAGATCTTTAGCCCTCGACAACCCATTTCGTTTCTAAACGATTTAGCGCTCCATCCAAGCTGTACAATCGCTTGTTCCATGATGATTCGACTAATTACGCTTTCATAACAACAATGGAAATCTTTTGCACGATTAGTACAAACACCGAATACTTTGTCGCAGTCTTCATGGTGTGTTTTAAAACATTTCTTACTGAGTAATTGAACTCCCATGTCTTCTTCTTCTTCGGTACACGCCGTCAACATTGTGTATGCCAGTTTTGCCAATTGATAAACTGCATATACCCAACCAATGAAGCTGATCACGTTCATTACTGACGTGGCAATTGTGTTCATTGCTGTTGCCCCTGTTGCAGCGGCACCACTACCACCGATAGACGTGGCTGCAGAGTTAATAGCGTTCTGCAATGTCTCTGGAAGCATGTCGTAGATTTTCTGCATTAGGGTATTTTTAAAGTTTGATAACGCGGTTGTTACCGAACTAGAAAAGTTACCAATAACGCTACCACTATTTGAGACCAGGTTAGCAGAAGTATTTCCAGCAGTATTACCGACAGCGCCAGTTAACTTACTAGAAACTGTATTCCAAACACTTTTACCTACATCTACTGCCTTACTTGATAGAGTATCCCATGCGCCTTCAACTGCTTGGCCGGCAGCTTCAAGACCAGTTTGAATCGCTGTTCCACCGAACGCACCTTCTGCAGATGCTGCATATCCGGTCACCGTGTATATATTCTGACCAAGCTTGAAAACGTTCAATGTATTGACTCCAGCTGGCTGTTCACAACAGTCATTCACTTTTAACTGATCCCATCCACACCAACGTGCTTCACCGCTAAACACTTCACATGATGTCACATCACTTGGGTCCGAACATTCTTTTGTCGAACCAATCTCATTCATGGTCGCGTAAGTGGTTAATGCATTAGTAAAGTCTTGGTTGGTTTCATCGGCCCTTACTGTACAGGAACCATCAATACAGTTCTGATCTGTTAAACATGTATTGTTTGAACGCGTTTTAGTTATGACTGCGTTGCTCGTATCCTGACACTCATAGGTAACATTCCATGCATAGCATGTACCCGATTCTTCATCTAGCCAACCTTCTACACACTCTTGAGATACCGCGTCACATGAATCGTCTTCGTCGTATACAGCGCAACCGTCATCAAGATGGATAATGTCACTAAATGAGAAGCTACCTCCATTCATAGAAAGTGACTTGCCTTTTAGCGGATCACAAACGTAGTCTTCGCGGTGTGCTGACATGCATACCGGGAATTTTGCCGCGCCGTCCCATAGTGGAGCAAACAAGTATTTCGCATCACGACCAAGGCCTGCAGGATACAGTTGCTTAACTTGGGAGTAGCTAACATCACTTTGTGAACTGTTGTAGAAACCTACACGACCACTATGAAACTCTCCATCAGTGTCAATCCATACCTTGTCATTGATTGACAGAGTAAAATGCTCAGGCTCAATATCGAGTTGAAACTCGTATTCTTTATTGTCTGCCCAACCGGTACCCAAATTAGTCGCTAATACTTCATATGTTCCATCATCCTTGGATAATTGATGTTTTTTCGGTATTACACCCATTGGCCCTGTAACTTTGGCCAATACCAGTCCTTTTGCCGCGCCTTCTTGATTCCCTTGTTTCCATGAAATAACAAAATAACTATTGTCAGGATCTGTGAGATCCGCTCCCTTTTCAGGTACTCCAAAGACGAAACCAATATAGTCATCGTCTTCGTCAGTATTTACTTTGATGTAGCCTTTAAACGAGTTCAACTCATAGGAATATTCAGAGAGATAGCTGGTCGGGTTACCATTGATCGTTTGTTTAACAGTATTTTTATCATTTGTGGTTTCCCATTTACCATTTGAATCTTCGGTTCCCCAGGTACCTAAATCGATAATTGTCCATTCAACTTCATCATCACATTGGAATGGGCCAGATGTGCAGTAGCTATCGGGCTCTTCTAAACGCTCATTACAGCCTTCTGGAAAATAGTCGAATCGCTCTTCCCAGTGTGTACGAACCGGATCTTCGAAGATAAGTTCAACAACTGCATAGGCTTCACCATCACCGCCCACACCAACTTGATAGTCGAATTCAATGCGGTCATCGTCTGCGAATGCATCTTGGAATGCTTTAGTCGCATCAAATCTCGGTACGGTACGGCTTGTGTTTTGTTCACATCCAGTAGCTGTTGTTGGGAAACCATCTTCCGTCGGGAAGCCCATGTGAACACCGTTATAGAACATCTCACCATCGGCTTTCAGACGGAATTGGTCGTCATAACTACCCGTCAACACGGTTGCTTTTTTTACAGCATTACCTTTTACAAGAGAAATCGCTATTTTCTCTTTGTAGATACCACACGAACCTGTTTGGTGAAGGTAGTCATCCCCTTCTTTACCTAGAGTAAGCCTTACACAATCCTCACCACACATTGATAGACTGGCATTATCTGCACCTTCAATAATATTTAAGGTCGGCTTCAATAACTTGCGGTCAACGATACAACCTGATTGATTGTTTTTGTTTGGCTTCATGCAAGTTGCACGGTTAGTAATAATTTTGGTCGGGTCTAGTTCCTGATATGTAGTACTCTCCGCGCTACAGTCACCGAAATATGCCCCCTGCCCTGTAAATGCATCAGTTACCGTATTTCGGCTAACTTGGAACATTGCCGAGTCACGGCTGAGTTTACGTGCAGGATTCTGATTACGGGCATCCATCAAAGCGCCATACGCTAATGCTGAGTGGTTAGTGTTATCGACTACTTCCTCACTCGAATCACCTTCTACTTCGCCAGATGAATCCAAAAATTCTTGATTGCTACTAATTTGGCCGCGGATGAATTGGCTCTGTGCTTCTTCGTCTTGATAAGTGCCATCTGGCGCTGAGAATCCATTGTTTGTATCGACACCGCCACTAGAAATAGCTTTAAATAAGTCTTCATTAGATAGCTTGGTTTCGTTATCCATGAATTCAGCACTTACGTTAATACCACTTGTACCACCGGATCCACTTATAGATGGCATAGATATGGTGCTCGCTGTGTTTCGTCCTAATTCAGAGCCTTGATTGAAGAAATAGCTAAAATCATTGTCATCGAATGTCGCGGGGTTTGAGTCAGTCCGATTTTTAACACATAGGTTTGAACCTGCTTCTAAATACTGACCGCTAGGACACGATAGTTCACCGCTCGGTGAAACGCACACACCATAACGCATGGTTGTACCTGCCCCGCAGGTTTCTTCTGCTTCACCCGGGAAACACTGATTACCTTTCTGATAGTATCCCGCTTTGCAAGAAGCACTAGGAACCGTGGACAAAGTACGCGTACACGCATCGCCTTCCATAGAAAAACCACTGTCACATGCTTTTTCTACACCTTTATACAATGTACGAGAACACATAAATGCTGGTGCGTTTAACTTCCAACGCATATCTGGTGTAGTGTACGCAGTACCACTGCTATTACATTCACCAATGATTTGAGCTCCACTACTACAGCTCATATTCACTGTTGTGGGAGTAGCGTTCGCAGCATCGGCCGGACATTTAATTTCTTCCGGTGCTTCCACGTAATAACATGCTGTCCCAACTCGAGTAGTTCCTTCAAATCGATCTGAGCAACTGCCTTCTTCCACACTATCCCGGCCAGCAAGCATTGAACATTGGTTAGGAAACTGAGCGGTATCAAAAGTAAAACCTGTTGCACAAATAACTGTGGCCGATGTCGACTCGTTTCTAATACAACTGTCTCCAGAGCGACTGTAGCCAGAAGCGCAAGATTCTCTTATAGAACGGACTTCTTTCTTGATACATTTACCGCCAGTCAGCGTGTAACCAGATGGACAGCTGTAATCCATTTGTATAGGCGTATCTAGCGACAGTGCTGCAAAACTTGGAGTGGAAGCCGTCAACATTCCGATCAATATGCCAACATACGCTGCAGACATAAGGTTCGTTAAGTACGTTACCACCAGCACCATTGATAAGGATTTTTTGAACACGAGGATGGTGACTCCAGATAAAATTTTATCAATGGAGTCTGTCAGGTTTTGGGGTCACGCATTTCAATTAAGTGCCCCTAACTAGATGGACTTATTGAATGCGTAAGCAGCATACAAAATACAATTCCATATAGGATTTTTCTAAAAAAAATGCGATGTCAAACATCGCATTCATTAGAGGGTTAGTAGTACCGTACACAACAATCGTTGTAGCGGAAGATATTGTACACAAATGTATTATCTTTCCCCCCGCCAGCAGCCATACGCCCTAAGCCCCACTTCATCCAAAAATCTCCAAGAGGATGACAGCAAGAGTCTGTAATCTGGTTCCCCAAACTGTCCACCTCGGCCACTGGCCAAGCCATACTGACCTTATACATGGGTTTTGGAATCATCGGGCTATACACGTTTTCACACATCGCATCTTCGCCATAGGTAGTCCGAGCGAGCCCCCTACGGTGCATTGACGCTAGTGCCCTCGTAACAATCAAGCTACTAGTACGGATTGGGTTGTTATCTGTCGTAACGTTACCAGTGAATGGATACATATTTCCTTCACAACCAGCACAGAACCAGTTTTGATCTGACGGGTCTGACGTAGCCGTCAACACAGCACAATCTTTCATACAAACTGCCTGAGCTACGGGATTTGCAAATGCCGTTGCATCCGCGTTAAATACCATTGCCAACATATCGTCGTACCACGTAATATCGAGCATCGACATGTATAAAAGATCAAGGTCGACTATGCCAGGGTCTTTGTCACACTCAGGAATCATGAACATCGACAGCATTTTAAATACGGGGTTGGCGAAGTAATTGTAATGGAACGTGGCCATCGTTGTCCTATCGGCTTTTTTCCCTCCCCCGGTCGTTCCCATGCTGGTTAGGTCGTCCTGTACCATTGTTCCACCAAGGGTAGGACTACACCAAGGCGTCGTTGTGATTTCTATAATCTGTTCGGGCGCCCAATAGCCCACACTAAATCCCAGCTCTGGTACACCAAGTTCATCTTGGCAATAACACATCGCATCAGTATTCGCACCATCTGGCGGTTCAGAAGAGAACCCCATCAAGTTAAATGGCAATGTACAGCTCCAACAGAACTTATTGATCAAGTTATTGAAGTATTTTGTGTCCGGGCAAGCGGCATCACTAAGAAATGATGCCCCCTCTTCGGCTAGTGCTGGTGAGGCTACCGTGCAAAAAATGGATGTAGCGAGAACCAACTGGGCCAGAAACCGCTTTGCTTTTCTTATTAAGGACATCATTAGCCACCTAATAAAGCACTTGCTTGAGCTATCACAATGTCTGCATATGAGGTAATCGTTCGGCCAAGACTTGGGTTCGCTAAAGTAAAGTAAACACCACCTACAAAAGACACACCTACTGTTAATAAAAATCTCATGTCGTTTCCCTAATCTCTCATTTATTCTTTTACTTAGTTACTACTGAGGGTGTTTCTACTACCTCAGTACCCGTCACAGTGACCGTATTTGGCTCTATCCCAGCTTTCATTCGTTGTTTCATAAGGGCGTCTTCCTGAGCCTTAACGCCATACTCTCTAACAACGATTTCACCGTTACCTAAATAAATTTGTACCGGCAGTTTTTTTATCTGGAATCGATTAATCATGCGTTCTTGAAGCATGTAAACTTGTTGCTTGTATTCTTTACTCAAATCACTGATGAACTTAAAACCTTCTTCTTTATCGATTCGAGAAGTCATCAGGCCGATCTTTCCATAACCGTTTTTAATCTCTTCATGGACGAGTGCGCGCTGCTGCTCACTTAATCCATCAAAGATATACAGGGTCAGGCTCATACCGGGGAAATGGTCAATTGGGTTTACAACCTGCCCTTTGGTCGCCAACAACGTGCCATCTTTCGCCTTAACGTCTTTATGGAACTGGACTCGTGGATCAATCTTATAAATGGCATCTTCTTGAGCTGTCGGTATGAGGAAGTCAGGGAGATTTTGAATATAGCGATTCATTGCTTTGCGACGTTTAGCATCCCAGTCTACGGCTGCAACACGCTCTTGAATCTCTTCGATTACATCGCGTTCGGTGATGTCGTAAGTAGTGGAGACTACCCCTAGATTTTCAGTCTTTTTACTATCTCGCGCCTTTTCTAAAAACCAATCCAACGAAGCAACGCCGTTAACTGAAACGATATGATTGTCTTTACTATTGCGGTACACCATTGCCGGCGCTTGGGTAATGCCAAACACTTTATGAAGTCGAGGGTCAATGGATACTTTAGGCGTTGGGCGAAACTCCTTGGCAATGCCATACATTGCCGCGGCCGTTTGGTTAACCATCTTGTCTTCTGGACGCATGCCGCGAAGAATCACGCGAGCATCAACTTCCGAAGCGGTTTTCAGGATGTCTTTAATTTCAGATACCGGTTGGGAGAAAGATACGAAGTAATACAGCTCTTCACCTTCTTTCAAAGGGCTATCTGGGCGAGGCTTCATATCGATAGTTCGGATCTTACTTTTATCCACTACCTTATAGGTATCTTGGATAGTTTTCTCGATAAATGAATGACTATCATCACCAATCTGTTGCGCTGCAGGTATCCATCGTTTTACACCTTCCGGTGCACTCTCTACGGGAGCACTCGCATCGTATTGACGCAGCCAACTCGGTGCGTCCATCTTTTTCGACTGTTGAATGAGCTTTTTATTTTGCTCAAATGTGGCCATGTCTTCTGTTGTCAGCGTCGGCGCAGCGAATGACGAACTAGCGGTAAGGCCCAAGAGTATTCCCGCGCCCAGTTTCTTTCTAAAAAATGACATATGATTTTCCAACCACCTGACTAGCTATATCCACGGTTCCCCAAAATCTTGAATCAAGTGATCCAGGTAGGGTTCCGAGCGCGAAGAGTTTTCCACTTGTGAGATGTTCTTCTCGGGATAATGAGTCGAGGGTAACTTTTAGATAATCAGCTGTGACACTAACATCTGAGTGGTAATTGTGACGTCCGTTAAAAACTTCATTGCGATTAACAATGACAGTATCGCCCGGCGCGCCTACGGTGATTTTGGTGAAGAGGGTTCCATCAGGGAATAACACTGTATCTTTGGATTTAAAGGTAACAAGGTCACCTACACCAACATTCTGATCAGCTCTATCCATGATAAATAGTCGACCTGGTATACATGGATAATCACTAACTGGCGGCAACAAGGTATACCGAGAGCTAAACCCCATAACTGCAGCCGTGCAAATAACGCCTGTTATTAGAGGTTTGATTAGCCGCTCTTTACGCTTGCTGGTTAGCTTTCCTGTAATTGGAATAACTGCTGACTGTTCTGACATCTTCAACACCAATGAATTAATGGTATTGATTCTGTCACTCCCCCCCATTCACCGTGGCGATTAAGTGCACCTATCTAGGTCAAGTAAATCCAAGTCAGTTAGTTTTTAACCAATTGGCTAAATTTCTTAAAAAAAGGCTTGCGGAACGTTTTCACTATGGGATATTACAAACATCAGCCCGGCAGTATGGGCGAAAAGAATTAAAAGTTTTGCGACTCCTCCACAGTGTTGCAAATCGGGGATTTGGTTGTCCCCACCGATTGTGTCCTCCGACATAATCACGAGGGGTGGTTCCCTCCGAATGAGCTGGGCTTTGCCCGGCTTTTTTCGTATTTAGCAGGCAATAAAAAGGGCATCGAATCGATGCCCTTTTCTATTTATGCCTGATTAGTTTGGTGTTACTACCAAAGTAGCCTCAGACTTATCACCACTATCATCGTAACCGACAACTCGGAAGTGGATCGACTTACCAGGACGCCCCGCTACAGAGAGGTTATCTGCATGGACGTGCACCAGTTCACCATCAACAAACCAGTTATGCGTTGCCATATCACCATCAGGGTCAACACAACCTGATTGAACCGCGATAGTACTACTGTACTGCTTGTATGTGATATTACATACCGGCGCCTTGTTTGGTGCGACTTCGACATCAAGTAGCTGCTCTTGAACAATACCAAACTCAGAAGTTACCTTAACTTTGATTTGGTGTTTGCCTTCGGTCATACCCTCAACATATGCCCTTGTAGAAGTTTGGTCATCGAGCAATACATCATCTAGGTACCATTCATAGGTATCTACACGATCATCAGGATGGCCTAATTCTACGCGAGCTCGAATCGACGCATCTAACGGGTCACGCATAAACTCGGTACTGTAGTTAGCTGTCAGTTCGATCTTAGTTTCAGGTGGCTCAAGAACCTCCATGATTTCAGTAATTTCTTTCGAGTTACCGCGATCGTCCGAGATAACAACAGTCAGCTGGTGTAAGCCAGGTTTCGTTGCTGAGAAGTACAAACGCTCATTTGATTGGCGGTCGACTTCCATACCATCAAACTTCAAGAAGTTATAGGTATACTCAACAGCTACTGGTTGACTTTCAAGCTTACGAGCAATTGCTGTTGCACTTACTGGTGCATAGCGAGTTCGGTAGTTCACATCAAATCGATACTCAGGGAATTCATACTTCCAAGTACGGATGCTCAAGTCTTTAGTAGCATAAGTATCATCCTTAAGCTGTTTAACCCAAGAGACGAACGTAATGTCAGTATGCCCAAGTGCAGCATCCGATTCAGTTGGGGTGTAAGTCAGCTTAGTTCCATCAACAATAGTGCCATCAGGTAGAACCCACTGATTCACCACTTCTGATTTAAGTTGACTTGTGGCCAACCGAACTACAGCATTCAATTCTACCGGTACACCCGCTTCAACAATACGAGGTTGTTGAATTGAGATACGAACTGGTTTTGGCTTCTTCACTGATATTTGACGTCGGTAAACGTCGTAACGCTTATCTTCTGCCAATTCATTATTGAAGTAAGACATACGACTCCAAACCTTCATACGATCGCCTGTACCAACGATGTCTATAGTATTGCCGCCCTCTTCCCAGTTATCACCATCGAATGACCATTCGATCTTACCTTTAAGCTCGTTAGCCAACTCACCATTGTCATAAAGCGTTACTGTCCCTTTCTCACCCTCATACAGAGCTATCGGACCATCGGACTTAAGATCTGGAACTTCATAGCCCAGGATTTCAAGTGTATCGGTTCGACTGATAGCGCCTGAAAGCTTGTTCTTCACAGTTGCACGCACAAAGTAATGTGCCGCTTTATCAATTACCTGACGTAGACGTGGTGAACCTTGGTATTCATCAATGACTGTCCAGTCATTGGTTCCATCTACAGACATTTCCCAAGTGATGTCACCCATTGCTTCACGGTCTTCACGTTCTTCTGGTTGATACGTTACAGACGCGGTGAAAGGCACTGGCGCCGCAATACGGTACGTCTTAATTTCACCATCAATCGGGCCACCTTTAAGGACTCGATAGAACGCTGAGTTTGAAAGTACTGTACGAGTGTAACCATCAACTGGTGATTGCAGTTCAGCAACACCGATAAAACGGTATGAACCATAACCAACATCGCTAACATCAAGGTCAAAAGTTACTGATTGGCCAGAGAAGTCTTTAACATCAGTAATCTTATCGTAGTAAGTCTCACGCGTTTCTTTATCACGACGTTCAATAGCAAGGTAGACTTTCCAATCACCCATTGTTTCTTTGTTGTATACAAAGTCACGGCTATCACTGTCGTAGATACCAAGCTTCATCGTTACAGTTGGATTAACTGTGTCCAACGTTCTCAGATCATCTGTAGAAATACGGCTACGAATACGACGCGATGGAACATATACAGTTTCTAGGTCAACTTTTGTGCTCTTAGATGAGTCCAAAGAGTACTTAGCGTTAACATTGAATTGCTTTCTCGCCCACAATTTACCTGCTGGTACCTCAAGCGTGTCATAAGCAGAAACACTTGTAGTACGGCCGTTACGTTGAACCGCAAGAGTCGTAGTTTCTTCTGAACCATCATTAACGACGAGTTGCAGGTCAGCATTCACACCTTTAGCAATCGCTGTAGTGAAACGGCTACCGTCCAGTTCTACAGGGAAAAGGTTTTCGCTGATCACTTTATCCTGCTTCACTGTAAGTGCTGGTGGATCCACTTCGCCAACGTTGATTACCGCACTTTCTTCTGCAGCTAGCGAATGGTTGCCATTGCTATCGTACATCCATACTCGATAACCCACTTCGTTGGTCATTTCATCAGACGACATGGTAAAGCTACCTGTCAAAGAGTGAATGCCGCGGATATATGAGCCGGCAGTGCCAGGTGGCAAGTTAGTCCACTCCAACCAACAACGAATTGATTCACCATAACGGAAGTCACGCTCATGCAGCTCTTCTTCTGAGCTATAAAGCGCACACGTATTACCTTTTATCTGGTCAACTTCCAAGTCCAATCTTTGAACTTTCTTGTAGTAATCAAGATCAGAACCATCCAATGAGTAGTCCATTGGCATGTAGTTAACGATGAATGACTGGGTATAGTAGTTACCGGCAGTATCTTTAACAGTCACTTCAAACGGATACTCTTTAGCAGGAGTAAGGTTCAACGAGGCTGCTTGTGGATATTTAATGTACTTACTATCGCCCTTCAACTCTAATGAAATACCATTCACTTTAGCCGAAACAATCTCAGCACCCCCGTCGAAAGTATCCAACGCGATGATGGCCATGTTTTCAAAGAAGTAGACGTCACCTTCATTGATGAAGTTCTGCCCTTTGTACATTACCTGCACTGTAGGTGGATTACGGTCTAACGTAACTGATGGATATTGCTTCGTCGTCTTGTTGTCGTATTGGTCCGTTAACGTGACAATCGGAAGGAATTGACCATCTGCAACCGAGTGAAGGTCATACGTAAAGATATACTTTCCGTCACGAACCTCTGGCGTACCGACTGCGTTTAGGACAAAGTTCTCCTGCGGCTGAGAGACCATTTCCTGAGTTTCGACCACGTTCAAACCGTCCACAGTAAATACCGGGATCAAAGCTTCAAAATCAGGGTCTGGTGTTAACTCAAGTTTAGCGGATGGCACCCACCAACTACCGGATAACCCAAAGTGTGGTGTATCAACAATCAGCTTAGCTTGTTCGTTTTCAACAACTACGCTAACGCCTTCAACGTCATACTTATCAGTTGTCGCGCTACTTTTTGAACGAGCTTGGATATAAAGACCTTTCGCTTCTGGGGTACGGTAGTCCCATTTCATTACGTAGTCTTCTGGCACGACTTTGTTTTTAGATTCAAAATAGCCGTTTAGAGAGTCAATCGTTAGACTGTATTTTGTCTGGCCAGTAACCTGCCCTTCAACACCAATGCTTCTTGAACCGGCATTAATATCACAGGCGGTGTTACCAATTTCAATAATACATGAACCTAGCCCGTCGACAGTCGCAACTTGACGGTAGTCTCTAGATTCTGCTGAAACTTGGATTTTTGAAATTCCAGACGCTTTGTTGTAGTTAGTCACTTGGAGGCCAGTAAAGGCTCCATGACTTAACGTAGTTTTAACCCCGGTGAAGTCAGGGGCGATCGGTGCAACCGCGTTTACGTTGATTGCATCTGATAGAATTTCTACTTTGTCTAGATTTGTACCTGAGAAGTATGAAATGGAGTAACCGAACTGGTTAGCACCTTCCTTCAACAGATAACCATCTACGGCCATCCCTGCAGCTGTTATCCCCGACGGTAGCTCGGTCCATTCAAACAAACAGACTAAACTATCCCCGTGGTCAGCTTTCGCCACACTAGGATCTCCCGTAAGTTGACAACCGGAACCGTCAGCTTCTTCTGCAACCATTTGGAAAGGGTTGACGTAAGCTTGTTGGTCCCTTAGTACGGGTAAAGATACTTTTGGTGAAACCGCCTCAATCGAACCTGTTACAAGAATCGATTTTGAAACGGCGTGACTGGCCCACAAAGCTAAGGGTATTGCTACCGCTAAGGTTTTAATGTTTGTGGATTTCATGTAAGCACCAGTTAAAGAGCTAAAAGTCAACAGTACTTTACTGAATTGAACTATGCCGCATGGTGAATAAAACCCACTTTGTAAGTGCAATTAATCAACATGATTTGGCAAATTGAAGGCGCATGAAAGTAGCCACTTTTTAATAAAAAGTGGCTTTATTTGATGTTCTTGAGGGAAATGGTTGTAACTAGAATTACATGCAAACAGCCATTTTCTTGGCATTATTTTTAGCTGAGATTTTCAGTTGTGTTCCAGGTTTAAGAACACAGACTTTACGGGCTGAAATATCACAAGCTTCACCCGTTTTTGGATTGCGCCCCGGACGAGAATTTTTTTCAAGAATTCGGAACTGGCCAAAACCATGCAAACTTACTTCGTTACCATTCTGGAGTTCATCACTAATTTGTTGAAAAATATCAGTGACCAAGGATTCTGCCTCGCGGGACGCTACGGGCAATACCTCTTGGAGACTTCTTCCTAAATCACGCTTAGTTAATGTCATTTAATAACCCTTCATTGTATTTAGCTGATCGCAATGCGATTAATGCATTTGGCCTTTCTTGTATTCTTCAATGCGCTGGCACTCTAGGCATTTCACAGCTGTAGGAACACCAATCAAGCGGTCATAATCGATCTCTATTCCACAGCCTTCACAAAAGCCAAATTCATCCAGTTTATGCGTTAAACGGCCGAGTACTTTACGTAAATTAAGCAATTGTTTCTCTTCACGATTGCGTAAAGCTGCACCACAACTACGTTCAGTCTCAAGAGTTGCTCGGTCTGTCGGGTCAGGCATACTCACACCTTCTGACAAACATGTGTTCTGTTCTGAACTTAGTCTTTCTTGAATGTTGGCAATCCCTTGGGAAACCTTCTCTCGGATGCAATTTAATTGTTGTTCTGACAGAAAATCGTGTACTTGCATTATTCAAACCTTACATACATTTGAGCGTAAAAATAACTTGTTAAAATGATGACTAGTTTCCAAAAATCGGACCATTGGAGGATATAAATACCCATCATGACCTTTTGCTTTTTTGGCAACTTCGGGTAACTCCTTCTTAGACCACTTAGCCAGCATTACGTATTTCGTCCCTATATTTCCCAAATGCAGCTCCCATGTCGGATCGTAGTATTTGCCATTAACACAAATGATCGAGTGCTCAACAGGAAGCACTCGACAAGCAAAGGCTAAAACGTATTCCGCTCCAGGGAACAAATCATTCATCACTATCGACCAGCTGTTATCGAAGCAGCGATTAGGCAGACATAAGCCAGAATCGACGATTTTTTGCTTCAATTCTTCTGGTAGTGGGGAAACAAGGACGTTGGTCGTCATATCTGGGTTAATCCCCTTTGCTATGACGGTATCAATCATTTTGAATTCCAAGCTTCCACCCTATTAATCAGGACTTTCCACATTTATAACGCTAAACTTTGAATGTGCAAGCCCTAATTTTTAGTTTTGTGATGATTTTTCTTGATGGCAGTATTCTTTGTAAGGTTTAGTGCGATATTGTGGGCGTTCAAACCCTCTCATTGAACGCTCGGCGCGACTGGCAGCCAGTATTCTTTGCGGCGTATTTACTTGCATGTCGTAAATTTGTGATACATGCATTGTGAATTCATCTTCGGTGTACCCCCAGCCAAACGCACAGTACTTGGTTGAATCCATTTCTTGATATGCCTCCAACCGCTCCTTGATTGTTCTACCAATCATCAGCTTATCAATTGCTTTTGAATACCTTTCCATCTCATGACGAATGATCGGGTACCCAGAGTAACGACCTTCTAGATACTCTTGGATGTCATCTCGAACACCATTGTTATCAATATCAGACCCAAGGAGCTCTACTTCGGCAGTTGTCAGCTCTCTTACGTTGTTGGGTGTAGAATCATGAGCAGATGCACTCATGGAGTTAAATAAACACACAGTGGCTAATATGCCTAATAACTGAACCTTCAAGGCCTTCATGCCTTCTCCCATAGTGATTTTACGTCCACTAGCGTTATTTGCTTTGTTGATATGTTTGACCCGCTAGAAAGCGGGTCATATTGGTTATTTTTGGCTTTCAATCATTTTTATGAATTCCTGCATTTGCGCAGGTTTCATATAGCCAGCCACCTTAGCCTTTCCATTTTGAACATAGACAATACCCGGCGTACCCGCGATGTCGAACGCTTTCATGAAGTCACCGTTTTTCTCTATTAGTTCACGAGTTTTAACGGTTGCAGGCTTAGTATTTGGACGGGCACGTTGAGCTCGAATATGCTCATGCTCTTGCAAAGCTGCATATGGATCTGGCTGGCTAGTAATGTACTCAATCACATCCGGGCTTTGAGCAGACAAGAATGACACAGGTACCCAGCGAACTTCTAAACCATCTTGAATTGCTGGCTCAATTTCATTAAACAATTTCGAGCACCAACCACAGAATGGTTCGATGAATACATACATCGTGCCTTTGCTGTTTCCTTTAGGGTGTGTTGAGAAGTACCAACCTTCGTTTTCAAAATTTTCAAAAACTTTGTTGTAGTCAGGAATGGGCTTCTTCGCATCTAAATACTTAGAAGTTATGTTGATACCGTTTTGATCAATTAGAGGTCCAGCAACAACGTAATTATCTTTAGTTGCCCAATATAAATGGTATTCGCCTTGGTTTTTGACTAGCCACCCAGTAAATGAATCATGTTGGAACACTTCGATAACTTCAATGACACCTTGGTCAATGAGGTTTTTCAGTTGTGGTGGCGCTACCTGCAATGAGCTCCCTGTAGCAATAGGCTGATCTGTATTGGAGTTGATTGCTGCCATACTTTGAGCAGAAAACCCACCGAACAGTGCTCCAGCGATTAGTAATGTTGATAATTTACGGCTACTTACCATTTTTTTGAAGACCTCATTCATTCCATACGGAGTTCGTAAACACCACCAGCGGCTTTCACCTTGAGTAGTATTTGTTTGATTTGATTTTGGCTCTGTTGGTTAAACGATTTTTTGAAGTCATTGAATCGCTCACAGAATTCAGTCGGGATCTCTAACGCGATAGTTTCGCCCGAGGTCGTTTTGTATGAGAGAGTCGTCAACATCATGCCAAAATTAGAACTTGAAGTGATGGTTGCCTCTGTCCAATTGGAAACATTACGTAGTTGAATTAGCTCAGTAGCCAGAACCAATAGTGGTTCTACTCTCAATTTTGACTGTTCCTGAATAATCATTGGGTTTCCTTCTTGAACTGGCATCACTTACTCAAAAGTTTGAGTGTGTAGTTATACGCATCTTCAAGTACCCACACTTCGATTTTCCCCGTCTTTTTAGCCGCACTTAATCAACGCACCAAACAGGAGCAATTTTGTGTTCACCCATCCTAATGCCCCTAAACTACTACCATTACTAATGATGTCGTTTTAATACTGCTAGTTACCGCTACTTAATGAACATATGATTTTTTTAATGTCTCTAGAATATCGGCAGAAATTATTCGAGGGATGATCTGTGAAGAAAATAACGTACATATGGCCATTGATACCTTTAACTTTATTTAGTGCCATTGTTAATGCCGAGGTGTTGTCTTTATCTTTTATTGATACAAACAATTCTTTAGTTGAGCTAGATAGTGCTAATGAGTTTTTCAACCCGACAACAGACATAACCTTCTCTGTATCTGGTGGCCTTGACCGCAAATTGTCCTTAAGGATTGAAGACAGCAGCGGAAACGCAATTAGCTCTACGGAAAGCAATGTCATAGGTGTAAATGACAGGATTACTGCGCTAGGACGTGACTATTACGGTAAAACCTTAACTTTGTCGGCGCCAAATGATGGAGCCTATTCGGTCGTTGCTGACATAAAGGATCTATCTGGTGAAATAATACAAACCAACACCTACCCTATCGTTATCGACACGACCGCGCCCACTCTCGGTTCTCCACAAGCAACCAGTTATGGTGGATTAGATGGCATAAACATGCCTGCAGACACTTGGTATACCGGCTATTACAGTACAAACAAATATTATGTATCCGATATTGCCGATGAAAACTCTGGCGTATCAGTAGTTAACGCGATAACCAGGATTGGCGAAAAGGTTTATAAAAAAGCCGCCGCAAGTTTTGACCCTCAAGCCATGCAAGCTTATATAGGCAATGGATCATCGTGGTTTCCTAGTGGTGACAACGCGGAGACTGTTTACAGCTTACAGTTTGAAGTGGTCGATAATGCCGGCAACATTGCATATTCGAAAGAACAAGACCTGTATTTTGATACCGTTGGAGGCAACGCGCAGCTTTTCGCAATCCATGACCCAGATTCTACAAATGTTATGGGTGGCCAAGCAGGTTACGAGCCCTATGTTGCGGCAATGACTGTCAAAGAGAACCCTATTTCTTTTATGTATCGGATACCAAGATCTAACTACGCCAACCTAGTTCGTGGTGGTATCACTCCTGTAGGGCACTCAGCAATCTACGATGATGTCGATGACCAGTATGTGTATGTTGTTTTCACGCGGCCTTATGGTTTTACAAACGGGAACTATGTGCGATTTCATGACCGCCGTTCTTGGTCTATTCAAGGTGTGAGTTACAATTTAAAGCTTGATGATTCCGCGCCTAAAGAGCCCGTTCGTAAAGGTAACCAGTATCAGTATTCCGATATAGGTTGGAGCAGTTGGGGCCGTGAAGTGTACACGGAGGAATTACCAGTTTCTGTCACGGCTGCAAAGATCATAGTTGAACCAAGAGACTATGACCAAGTATTTGAGCATATGGGGAAATGTACTGTGCCGGCTGGGGATACAGAGTGTGTTATCACCTACGACCCACCAAAGCTCTTAGATACAGGCACCTACGGCAACCTGCATAGTGGTTCTTCAATCAAAAACTTGGATGGTAGTTTGTATGGTCAACCCGGTTGGGCAAGTGTTCACTGGAACGATACTCACCACCCTGAAATCACTAGTACGGAATGGGATAAGAATACTAAGATCGTTACGGTCTATGCTTACCAACCAAACCGCGGCTATTACTTTGATAACACCCGGATCACTCAAGCCTATCTAGAATCGAATGGTCAGAAACTCTCTGTCAAACGTATATTATCTGAGGAAAATGGCACTAACTATAAGTACCAATTTGATTTGAGCACTTTACCCGAAGGCTCATACAACGTTGAAGCAGTAGTGATGGAGAAGCACCACAATTACGCTAGAAAAGACGTTGTATCCTTCACAAATGACACTACCCCACCAGCAGTTACGCTGCTTTATAACGGTGCCATTATTGGTGACATGATCCAAGGTATTAACGGCATCACCGTTAGCGCCATAGACAACACAGCCATGACTATTCTCGACGCGAGCTTATCAGGTGGACCAAGTGAGGATTTAGTTTATCTTGCGATTACTGACCTTGGCCAAGACACATGGAAACTCGAACAACCCCGTATTTTCCCTGCTTTGCAGGAACAACAAAGTTACACGCTGACAGTACGAGTTAAAGATGAATATAACAACATAGGCACTGGTACCGCGAGATTTCAATACACCCCTGAGAACTGGATAAAACTAGAGAATTTGAAGACATTAGCCATTAGCAAAAACCTGCTTAACAGACAGGGAGAGCCACTAGCTAGAGTCACATCATCAGAACTACGTACTGACTCTGGAAACTTAGCAACCGGTTTGCAGGATGCTCTTGTTACACTCCGTTCTGACGCTCCATTCGGCTTGATGGTTGAAGGTGTTGAGGTATCACCAGGTCAAACAAAAAGTATCCCATTAGACTTGGGTGATTTGGGAGGAAAACTCGATGTACCGATTTATCCATCATCAAATTCAGAAGGCATTGCATCATTTATGCTTGAGGTGCCTGAGCTAACAAGTAAATACGATTAAGTCCGAGGAAATACCTGCATGAATGATACGTTCAGAAAAACTAGAAACGCTTGGTTAGCACTAGGGACATTTCTTACACTCCCTGTATATTTTGGAAGTGGTGAGCTACTACAGGACAGCCTGCCAGTACTTAAACTATTCTTCTTTTGGATAGCTTTCCTCGCAACAATATCGCCGCTTTTCATAGCTATATATTTCGCAATTATCTTTTATAAACGCATGATTTCAAAGCGTGAAGGTAAAGTGCAATCTACATCGGATGATGATAAAAACTCTAAGTTGAATGTTGCCAAAAATACTATAAACAAAATCAGCACAAACAACCTGACCAAACATTCAATAGTAATTTATGGCATCTTCGCGGCTTCCTTTATCCTACAAAAAGACTTGTCCATAATTGAACTCATTGGGCACCAATCGTTACTGATGGCCGCTACTGCCGTGATTGTTGGGGTGCTTATTTCAACGGTTCTTTGGGTTAACAAGTCGTTTCTAACCAACTTGGTGATATTTAACAAAGAAAAGGGGTTTAGACGATACTGCCCAAACAAGACAGCTATTGCACTCATTTGTACCGCTGTGTTTGTATTAAACTCAGACAAGTTGATAGAGAGCTATATTTCGCACCAGAACACTTACAATTTAAGTGGCCAACTTTTACATGTTGATGTCGATCGTGGTCAGGGAAAAAATGTTATTACGGTTAAAAGAGACACTGGTAACGTTGAGCTATTAGTCGACCCTTCTGAGTACGAGCAAGCAAAAGCGCTTAATGAAATGGTTGGAGAGAATTTAAATTTTAACGTGTATAACCACACATTCATTATACCAAACATCGGCAAAACTCACTTTGTATCACTCAGTGACAACAAGCCCAATGAATAGTGCGAAATTTGATAGTGATTAGAAATAGTAAGGGACTCCATTGAGAGTCCCTTAGTGAATGGAGAATACAAGTAACGTCGTCAGCTATATCAACAGATGTTAATGCATTTCAAATTCGTACTCACCATTGCTGTTCACTGTAAATAAATAAGATTCTATACGTTCATCGAGAACGCTGAGGCTATTACTACAATCACGAATACGATTACCCATTTCGGGCGTAACCAATAAAGTTTTTTTAGCTCCGTTTACGAGCAAATACGCATTGCTTACCATCATTCCACAAACTGATTTGCCTTCAACAGTAAGTAGACTCCAATCAAAATTACATTCTGCGATTAGTTCATTTGCTACTTCGTTCAAGGTAGCTGCTAACATTTGAACTTTTATTTGTACTTGTTCTGACATCAGTGTAACGCCCGGCCACCAGCTGGAGCATGTTGAGCATTCTTGATGTGGTTTACACACAAACAAGTCAATACCGCTACAGTGCCTTCCACCGGATTTTCGTCCTTCGTGCCAGCATCCAACAGGACATCAAGGAACGCCCCTTTCAACATTGGGTTGTTTGAATGATCAGATTCTTTATGTGCATACATGCTGGAAATAGTGCCGGCATTCTGCAGACGGATATAGTCAATGATATGCTGAACTTCGGCCATCCATTGTTTAAGTAGCGGGTCTTCTCGCTCAATTCTGCAAGAGTCTTCCGCACTGTGGCCAAAAGACGCGTTACCATCAAACGTAAACTTCACAAAAGCTGAGAACAATTCATTGCCAAGTTCCGGTCCAATATTATTTTCATTAAAAAAGATCTGCATCCGTCGTAAAGATGCTGCAGTACGCTCGGCTAGTTCTATATCGTCTTCATTCAATGTCGTCTGATAGGTCATTACATCCCTTTATCTTATTAGCTAGTTGTCTGCTTGTACGGCTATCCAGATGCGCTTTTCTCGGGCAATGTCTGTGTATTTCTCGTACAAGGCTTATTAATATGTCGTTTAGTGTGCTTAAAAAGAAAATATCCTCAAGCGAATTTTGATAAGATACCACGACTTCAAAACTGAACGTTTAAAATGGAATCAATCGGACCTTACTGAATGCCTAATACAGTCACATCGTTTTTTATCGATACACTAACAACGCTACTATCGACTTCCGGGTTATTCCTCGCGTTCGTTGTGACCCTATACTTACTTCAAAGGCTGACTTGCGGCTTAGCTGCACGACAATTTGGAGGGAAAAGTATATACCTTAGCGCGATCGTAGGTACCCCTGTACATGAAATATCGCACGCTCTTATCTGCCTCCCATTTTTCCATAAGATAAACGAGGTGGCGCTATTCAAGCCTGATGGCACTGGAACATTAGGCTACGTGACTCACTCATACAACCCCGCGAACCTCTGGCAGCAGATCGGCAACTTTTTTATTGGTGTAGCTCCCCTGTTCGGTGGTACTGCGGCGATCTACATATTAACCTATTCGTTTCTGCCATACGGTGAAAACGTTATTGATGTCATTGACTCGTTAAGCGCCCCGTTCAGCCACACATCAGGATTTACCACATTTGTAACGGCCCTTTTTGACGCAGTGCTAAAGCTGAGCTCGGTTCTTTGGGTGATTGCTCAAGACAGTCCGGGCAAATTTGCCATTTGGATGTATTTAACCGCGGCCATCGCTTTGCATATGTCACCTTCCCCGGCAGACCTGCGCGGATCTGTTAAAGGGGCATTACTATTACTGCTCGTACTCGGTTGCGTTCGTTTAATTTCCGACCAGGCATGGGAATCTTTACTCGACCACCTAGCTTCGGGTCTTCTCTCGTTATCGATTACGTATTCTATTTGTATTTTACTGGCAGGCAGTTTGGCATTTTTCGTATTTGCATTTTCTTTGGTAAGCAAGAAATAAGTTATGACTCAAACACAGCAATACCAAGCACTAATCAACTGCCCGTCATGTAACAGCAAGGCAGATTTGGTCGGCCAAGTTATGGGTAGGGATAAAAAAGGTAGAGGAAAATACTCTTGTCTTTGCATTGCATGCGATGGATTTATCCAGTTGCCATCAGCATGCCCGAAGTGTAGCAGCAAGGAAGCCACTATTAACACTTCGGGTGCTCAGTATCGAATGTATTGCAGTTGCTGCAAAGAGGCATCGATATTGTTCTACGATAGCAGGATCGTGCGACCAGAGTTCTTAAAGTGTATATTTTAAGGGTAACTTCTCACGGTTTGATATTGTTGAGATTGAAATCATCCAGATCCAACATATCAAGAATTTCGATAATTGAAATATCTTCTCCCTGATCATACCGACGCTTATAGTCGAGATAAAAAATATCTCGAGGTGGACACTTTGAGTACAACTGTTCTTTTTCTTTCTTGCTTAACGCGTGTATAAACACGTAGTAATCTACCGCTTCAAGATAAGCCTTTAAAAAAGGTTTTTGTTCGGATATTCGAAAAAACTTCCACTTGTATCCTGTAGTTCCGCCTGAGACTGCAAAACCAGGTCTAAAGTAGCCCCCATACCCACTATTAAATTTGCCTATTGCAGCTGTGAAACCCGTAGCTATCTTCTTTGATCGGAAATTTGATTCTTTGCCCTTTCCGTAACCCATTTCCTTTGCAGTAAAAACGTGTTGAGTGTTTGGAACCCATATTGGAGAGCGCTCATTATCTTCTACAAAGTATTCAGGTATGTTGGTGCCAAACAGTAACCGAGCTGAACGGCGCCATAACTCTGCGTCAAATTCGACATCAATATATGGTGTCCCGTGCTTTGCTTCCTGCTCAATCCACTGCAAAAACATTTCTTCACGACGGCCATTGTAAACCGCTGCAATTGCGTTATGAGAAGCAATCCATTTAGTCGTAAATTCCACGGCAGCATCATGGTCATTGTATGACTTCGGGCTATATGTGCTTGTTTCAAGGGTTCGTGAATGAACCTGCCAGCGATGAAATGGGTTACCAGATTTGGTTTCTATACCAACATTGGGCGCTAGACAGTCCAAGGTATAGAATTTCTTGAACAGTCTGGCTGGGCGGTAATTGTTATCCAGATAGTAGTCATTACGTTTTGATATAGCTTCACTGATGTTCGCTGCGTATGGTTGGAACTCTTCTCCATTAGCTTTGAATTTCAGTTGAAACCCCTCACCTTTGGGAAGTTTTGTAATGTTTCGAAATTCTGCGGTTGACTGCATTCGTGTTTACCTAAGTCTTACTGTGTATGGTCTACAGAGGCTTTAATGGAAAGCTTTCTCTGGTAGATCAATTTCTTCGCCAAGCACACTACATACGTAAGCGCGCATAGCAGCAATTAATAACGTATTTCCGTTTTGTGTACATTCACCGCCCTTCACATACGCCGAGCAGGTTGTTGAGCCATCACTTGGAGAAATGAGGCTAATGTTTTGTGCATCAGCGATTGGACCGCCCAACTGCCAGTTAGTGGAAGGACTGTAGCCACGACCGATTTTTGTAATATAACCTTTAGGGTCATCATCCCATACCCAAAACCCAGCCTCTGAGCCAGAACCAAAGCCCATAGGGTCATACTTAATTGGAAGGTTTTGGCATTTCGCTACCGCCCAATCAAGAACAGCACCTTCTAAAGTTGAAACGTTAACGCGAGACATGAATCTTCCTTACTACGACTGGATAGCGACCATCACTATCACTTCAATGTAATTTAGGTTAATTCAAGCCTCCGATCGCGCAACAGCGTTATCGCCCTCTCTATCCAGGTTCAGATTCTTTTTTCGGAGTTTATAATCTTTGACACTAGCGTCCAACGTTAAGTAGTTGACGAACAAGCCTCAAAATCAACTTACACCCGGCAGTTAAAATCAGCATAGTCAAGATAGAGAAAACGAATCTCTCATTAAAGCTTAAGGCGTTTACCCAATGAATAAATTGCAACGCTCCCAAATGAAGGATTTCATCTGTCTGCTTACCTTCGTACAATAGAAAAAACCATTCTTTCGCGTCAGTCAACAACCTTAGTTTTCTCCTTGTCACGCAACTGCAGTATGAATGCAACCCAAGGAAGCCCTACCATGATAGCCAGTACATACGCAGGCACATAATTGAAGAAAAATGGCATTGATACCGCAAGGCCAAATGAAATACTTGCTAGAAAACTTACTATCTTTTTCATCAATTACCCATTTCAATTCAAAAAAGTTTGAAGTCGGTTACCACCGTCTTTTTTATCTAGTTCTTGCATCATTGAAATAATAGATCTGCCGCGACCAGACTGAGAAGCAACCCCGACGACATATTGATGGATTATATTCTTCCCAGTCCCGGGCTTTACTGGGAAAGTGAAAGGAGTACCAGCTATTGCCATTGAATAACGGACTAGAACTCTACCGAATTTCTTAGCGTTTACCTTTCTTTTATGTGCAACTCTATAACTCATTCAATCTCTACTTTTCATTTTCTGTTAGACAGGCATGCACCCGTGTTTTGAAATCTTCTTGGCACATCAATACTGCCTGCTCACAAGTCACACCGAGCTTCCTAGATAGGACTCTGCAAGCATTACCAAACTGAAACTCTGCACACCAAGAACCGGACTGCCCCATGAAAACCTCATACTGTCCAAATGGGGTTTGAGCCAAAGCGCCCTGCTTATCATCGCTAAACAGGAACTCTAATTCTCTAACGCTCTCTGTAGTTGCCATACCTTAAGTTGCTGCCTTATTGGTGATTATGCGTTCCGATTAATGGTGTCATTTTATCATCTGAATAGATTTTAAAAACTTCTAATTTTGAAAATGTAGTAGTAGAGCTCTACTACTTGCGGGAATGATGATCGATGTTTTTATAGAAAGGTAACTTTCAGACAAGCAACATATTAAGGGCAACAGATCATGTCAGACGTTCAAACTATCACTTATGAATCTGGTCAAATGGGCCTATTCTTCGGTACCAACCAAGAATTGCAGACATTTACCGAAAAGCACAACAATACAAAAAAACGTGATCTTATAATGGCGGCTGCCCGTGATTTCCTTATATCAAACGCTCTGAATGTAGCATCGACAGACGCGCAGCGATTTAAAGCTAATGTAACGGCTATACGTGTCCTTAAAGCTCTCCGTGGTCGTAACAGCAGTGCTACTCGCTTAGAGCAAGAGAAGCTAGCCAAATACGTTGGTTGGGGCGCTCTGAGTTCTATCTTTGACGAGAAGAACACAAAGACCGAATCAAAGCGCCAGCAACTAAAAGACATGCTCACCGAAAGTGAGTACTACAGTGCGCGCACATCTACCCTATCGGCATTTTACACGCCCCTATATTTGACGCGTGGCATCTACACGATGTTAGCTAATGCCGGCTTTAATGCTGGTGGCCGAATTTGCGATCCTGCAGCTGGTATGGGTGGCCTTATAGCTCCTATGTCTGCCGATATGTTTGAAAACTCCAAAGTTACGCTGTGTGAGCTTGATAGCGTGACTGCAGAGGCACTAGAACACCTTTACCCGAATGCAACCGTATATGGTAATAAGGGTTTTGAAGAACTGAACATCAAAGCTAATCAAGATCTAGTAATCCAGAACCCACCTTTTGGCAGTGCAAAAGTGATTGATAAGCTGGATTCGCAGCTTAACGGTATGACTCTGCACAACTATTTTATGGCTAAAGGTGCAAAAATCTTACGCATGGGTGGCCTTATGGTCGCTATCGTGTCTACCTCGTTCCTTGACTCCAAGAGCACTAAGGCTCGAGAAATCGTCGCTAACCTTGCCGAGCTGCGCGGTGCTATACGACTACCTAAAAGTGTGTTTCAAGAGCACAGCGGCGCTAACGCTTCGGTTGACGTCCTATTACTGCAACGTTCTAACACTGCAACTGCGGCGACGGCTGATTGGGTTCATGCTTTCGAACAAACTTTACCTACAGGCGAATCGTACTACCTAAACAACCACTACGTTGCAAATCCAGATGCAATTCTCGGTGTCATGGAAGTACAGCCAGGCATTCAAGGTAAACAGATCCAATGCATGTCAGATTCAAAAGACATCGTAGCTGATGTTCAGAGAGCTTTTGCCGCTCATTTCCCGAAAGATATTTACTTTGAATCGACTCAGACCTCAGAAAGTGATGATGACGAATTCTTAGCGCCTATGGCTGGCCTAGTCTCAGACAATGCCTATATCGACTTTGGCGGCTTTGCGCTAACCGAAGATGACAAAGTAGCGATTCGAAAGCAGGACGACGAACACGGAAACATGACGTTTGACGTATGTCAGGAGATCACAGGCAAACGCGCTGCCCGTATCGCTTCTATGATTGCAGTTAAACAGTCTATGGCTCAGTTACTTGAGCTAGAGCGCACAGATGGTCACGAACTGGCTATTGAAACAGCCCGTCAAGAACTGAACGACCGTTACGATGCCTTTGTTCGTCAACACGGCTTCATTCAGGAAAGCGCCAACCGCCGCGCTTTCGGTAAAGACCCTTTCTATGCAAATCTGGCTAGCCTTGAGTCTAATTTCAATCGCGGTGTTACTCGTGAGCAAGCTAAACGCCTAAACGTACCAGCAGAAAAACCTCACGCCGACAAAGCAGAGATTTTTAGCCGTCGTATCATCAAGCCGTGGGTTGCGCCTACTTCTGCAGACAACAGCACTGACGCATTGTGGGTGTGTTGGAATGACAGCCACACTATTGATATTCCGCGTATTGCTGCGCTTTGCGGTCAATCAATCGAGCAGACTAAACGTGAACTCGTAGGTAACCTAATCTTTCTAGACCCGAAAAACGGCCAATATGAATTTGCAGAAACCTACCTATCAGGCGATGTAAAGAGCAAGTTTGAGGTTGTCAGTGCTTTAGTAAACGGTAACTCTTCGTTACTGCCTAACTACGAGGCTCTAAAAGCTATACAGCCTGCAGACGTCCCAGCTGTAGACATTAATGTCGAACTTAACGCGGGTTGGCTACCTATTAGCGTAGTGAAAGACTTCATTAGCCAACTGTTGAGCTGTAGTGTCGATGCTGAACACGTTTTAGGTCAATGGTTCGTTAAAGCCACAGGTGTGCCGAGTGTTATCAATACTCAACAATTCGGCATCGATGGCTACCCAGCGACAAAAATCATTTCTCGTATGATGGCAGGCCGTGACCTAATTGTACGTCGTACTAACACACACGGTACGTTCATTGACCGAGAAGCGACCGTTCAAGTTGAGTCAATAGCTACAGAAATCACAACTCGATTCGAGGATTGGATTTGGTCATGTGACAAACGCCGCGCTGAACTTGAAAGCTTATATAACGAGAAATTTAACCGCTATGTGAAACCTAAATACAGCGGTGAAATGCTTGTATTCCCGAACATGAATAGCAGTATTTCTTTACGTGCACACCAGAAAACATGTGTACGCCGCGCACTGGCGCAAGGTTCTTTTCTCATGGATATGTCGGTAGGTTCAGGCAAAACTTACGCGCTAGCTGCTATTTGTAACACGTGGCACCGCTTAGGCCTTAAAGAGCGTACAGCTGTTGTATTACCTAACCATTTGGTTGAAGCAATCGCTGTAGAATGGCTGACTTTATACCCTACTGAAAAGCTACTGGTACTATCACCGGAAGATATGAGCGCACAAAAGCGCCGCGAGACACTTAACCGAATCAAGACAGGTGCAAAGATTGTACTGATCCCTGAGTCGACCTTTAAAGCTATTGCATTACCGAAAGAAGCCGAATCTCAGATCATCCATGATGAAATTTGGGAGACTCGCCGCGCTATCGAAGTTCTAAGCGCTCGTTTCTCTGTTAAGAAGCTTGAAACCAAACTGAAAAACCTTGAATTCAAACTGGAATCACTGACCAACCGTGAAGCGAAAGACGAGTATTTAGACTTCGCTGAACTGGGTTTTGATTCAATTCTTGCGGATGAAGCGCACAGCTATAAAAATTTATCATTCTCGACGGTTGCACTGTCAAATGTTCGCGGCATTGGTAACCCTGACGGTAGCCAGCGCGCTTGGGATATGTTTTGTAAAATCCGTCACTTAAACGAAAATAACGACCATGCAGGCGTTGTATTTAGTACTGGTACACCGATCTCAAATAGCATTATCGAGCTTTGGAGCATTCAGAAATACCTTGCCTACGACGAGCTGAAACAAGCTAATTTACACTGGTTGGATTCATGGGCTGACTTGTACACAACCACCAGCAGCGAATTTGAGATCGACGCGACAGGTATCAACTTCAAACCAGTGTCACGCCTACGCTCATTCAATAACTTGCCAGAGCTGCAGGCTATTTATGGCTGTATTGCGGAAACCGTTACTAAGAAACAGCTTAACGACTACCTACCTAAATTAGCTGGTGGCTATAACATGATACCGCCAGTAGTCGGAGGAAAGCCGCAGACAATTTTTGTAGACCCATCAGATCAACAAAAAGAATTCATCGATTCATTAGTAGAAAGAGCTAAGGATTTCAAAAGCTCTCCAATCGATAACGACAATATGTTGCTGTTGATGTATCACGCACGATGCGCGTCACTGGATTTGCGAGTACTTGACCCGAGCAAAGCCGAAAATGAGAACTCAAAAGCAACAGCATGTGCAAACAAAGTCGCGGAGATTTACCGTCAATATGACGCGGTAAAAGGCACACAACTAATTTTTTGTGACCTGTCGACTCCGAATAAAGGTAAAGAGAAGTTACGCGCCAAAATTCGCCAGCTAATGAAAGATGCGAACACTGGCGACGAAGCAGCACAGAGAGAATTAGAAACAATCGGTCATGACCAAATCATGGCGGCTGAATCTAGCTATTCAGTCTATGACGATATTAAGCAACAGCTAATTGCGCTTGGCATCCCTGAACATGAGATCGCTTTTGCTCAGGAGTACAAAACACCAAAGGCTAAGGCAGAGCTTTACTTGCAGATCAATAACGGTGTAAAACGCGTTGTGCTAGCATCCACTCAGTTAATGGGAACTGGTTGTAATATCAACAACTTAGGTGTAGCGGTGCACCATTTAGATCCATGCTACAAACCGTCTGACATGGAGCAACGCACAGGTCGATTAGAGCGCCAAGGCAACCACCTGTATGAAGCCGACCCAGCTAATTTTGAAGGTGTTAATGTAATTTATTACGCGACCCGTAACAGCCTTGATAGCTTCCTATATCAAACGCTGGAAACAAAGGCGAACTGGATTGAAGCATTCCGCGCTGGTGAAACTAACCTACGTACAATGAACGCCCTATCAGCAGACAGCATCACGTTTGCTGAGATTAAAGCGGAGATCTCAGGTAACCCGCTAGTGCTTGAACATCTTCAATTGTCCAAAGAAATCACTAAACTGACGGTGCAACACAAACGCCACCAGCAACAGCAGCACCAATACGAGGACGGTATTAAACGTTACCTAAGCCGTGAGAAGACGCAAGCACAATTGATTCAAGACATTAAAAACGATATGGCAAAGTATGAAGCAAACGCATTGCCAAAAGGTGAGTTTGAGGCCGTAGTGTCAGGCTATGACGTTAATAAATTCGCTACAGCTGCGGAGCTGTTAGAAGCTGAGTTACAACACTGGTCTAAAGCTAATAAAACCAGTTACAAACCTGTTATGTACTATTGCGGCTTTGCGGTTAGGTTTGGCGTGAATTACGGTAGCCACGCCGTTTATATCGAGGGTGATAACGAGTATTCCGTTATCCTATCCGGTGGCGCTAAAACAAGTGGAACATCGATCCTTTATTCAGTGATTAATCAGCTTAAAGGCTTAGACAAAACGCTTAAAAACCAAGAAAGCTACTTAGAAGAAATCCGCGTTAACCTGAAAACGGCACAGTCTCAGATTGGGCGCGAGTTTGACGGTCTACAGAACCTGATTGACGCTAAGAAACGATTAGCCGAGGTTAAGCATGAACTTATGACACAAAATGAGGAAACTCTAGCCGCTGCTTAAAATTATGGCGTAGTAACAAATTTTTGTTATTACGCCTTTTCTCTACCTGTAATGGTATTGCGCGATTACTACTCTCGCTTAAGGTTGAAGAATCTTAGTTAGAGGCGTAACACAAATGACGAATTCAAAAGCACAAACACCTGACCTTATAGCTCCAATTACTTATGCCAATGAGTATGGCGAGCTTGTTCTAACCCCAGTCACTGAGTACATGCCAGTTTCAGGTATTTCAGTGGATAAACTGCCGGTTATTGAGCAACACATGTTTTCTATTGAGGATGCAGAGGTAATCGGTCTGATCACTGAAAACCGTAAAGTGCAGTTGTCTACCCCTTATATTCTTCAAAAGGGTCACCCACGTAAAACGGATGCGTACATCATCCATCACCAATCACCAAGCGTTGCTTGTGTGTGTAAGGCCGAAATCAAGACCTCTATCATCGAGAGTGGCTTAAGCGCACAAGGGGAACTCGACCGCATCTATCAAGGGTCATCACAAAAGCTTGTCGCTCAGTACGGCATTTGAGGTACCGATAATGGAATGTAGTCACGTAGTTGCCTCTGTGGGCGGTAAGTTCATAGTACTTGGCGATGTTGCGACACAGTACCGTGAGTGGACAGCCCAGGTTGAAGATTTCAACGAGAAGAACAGAACCCACGTTGTAACACCACCGCCAGAATTCAAGTTTGCCAAATACTGTATGAATTGCGGCGAGAAGATTAACCAAGACGCGGTAAAAACTGCATTGCGAGGTGGCGATGAAAGCCGATAGCCCAACTGTCCCAATGCCAGATTACGGAGACGCTAAAGCGTTTATAAACCGATTGAAAGTCGCCACTGGTGAAAAAAGAGATGGTGAGTTAGCAATAATCTTAGGTAAACCGAAATCTACAATCGCCACGTGGAAGCAGAAAAACAGAATTAACCATGAGGCAATGATCCTTGTTCACCTATTAACTGGTGCATCTATCCAATATCTTGCGTTTGGTATAGGCGAACCATTCCCTAACGGGAAGCAAGCTGCCAACCTTCCTGTAAGTAATGAACAGCCAGAAAGCAATGTTGTTCACATGATTCAAAATGGCGAATTATCTGTCTGTAGAACAATGATATTAGGTAAAGGAACATTAGATTTCTTCGGGCTAAACCGTGAACATCTCACTATCGTTGACCATGATGATGAAACCCTGTTTATCGACCGTCAAGAGTCATTACCAAGTTCAGGGCGATACCTTGTAGCTATAGATGGTGCGTTCGGTATTTACGAGCTTCAACGATTACCGAACAAAAAAGTTGAAGTCCAATTTTCAACAAGTAACCGCGATTTGAACTTAGCTGATCTGTTGATTGCCGGCAAAGTCAAAATGGCAATGAACAAACGATAATTATTAGAAGGATTCACCACATGAATGCACAAGAAATTCTGGCAAACGCGCCCGACAACGCAGTCTATTGGTCACCAGTTGTAGGACAGTACTTTGACCGCCAGTTCATCATTTCAGGTCGACAATTTGAAGGCAGTTTGATCCAGGTTGGTCAAGAATATCGTGACGAATTGGTGGCATTAAGTTCACTGACAGACGACATGTTACCAGAGGATGACACCGCATCCGTTGAAGTTAGCTTAAATGAAGATCGTCAGGGTCTGGTACAAGTAGAAATCAATAACGTCAATTTTGGGGTATTTGCGACACTCGATGGTGATGAATATACTTGGTTCCCCAAACGTACCGAGCAATTGTCAGGAGACATGATCGTTGCTATTGGCAAAGCTCTGACCAAGTGGAACATGACCGAATCACAATAATGGTATGAGCACAAAACCTTCATTCAACCAGATAGGCTATAACTTGCAAATTGTAGAATTTCGGATGGTCTATACAATGCTCACTCTATTGGTTAGACGCAACACACGAATATCTAACTCATTATCTATTTGGAGTGGTTTCTGGTATTTAAGTCTTGATATTTTTGGGTAGTTAAAATTGGAGTCAGTAAATAATAATACTTTAAATATTATTAACATATGTGAATTATTTTATAAAAAGTAAGTTGGTGTATTAGGAAGGAAAAGACACATCTTCGTTAATACGCCATGAATAAGAAAATACGTAAACGGATAAATAGGAATCTATAGTGAAGTATCTAAAAATTTGCTTAAAGGAAATAGTGAAATCAAGAGGAATCGCTTTCTTTTTTGTTAAGGTTAATCTGTTTTTGTTTTTGGTGTTTTATGTTTGCCTCATTTCGTTTACAAGAACTATTGATGACGCAATGCTAATTACACTCGAAGATACAGGCTGGACTTATACTAAGGAATATACAGAGGTCAATGGTGTTGAACGAAATCAGATTAGGCCTGACCGTATAAACATAATGGCGATTAATAGCGTGCTTAAAGAGAACTCGAACTGGGTTGATAGAGCAATTGGCATCGCTAAACATATTACGAAAACGACAGATTTGAACTTCGTAATATGCGAAAAGGATAAGAAGATGTTCTTTGTTAATTCAGGGTCAATTGCAGACTTCAAAGACCCTAATAATGGATGTGAAATTCAAAATGATTAAAAATAACTCACTATCACTAAACTTACTAAAAAGCGGGGTTACCCGCTTTTTTAATATCTAAAATTCAATCTATTCCTCCCCCCCCTAAAACACTTCATTCAAGCTATAACTTTGAAAAATATAGAGATATCCCCTTCGATATTTTTCCTTTAAATCGCTACTTGCGCGTTACGGAAAGAATCAGAGAATTGGGAAGTAACCAAAAGAGCTAACCACTCTTACAACTCAATTATGTGGAATTATCATCATGCAAACCGAGCAAGTAAAACAAACTGAACAGCTATACCTTCCTGTTGTTATCCGTGAGGGCCAAGAGTTCGACTTCACCGCTTTAGAATCTGGTACGCCTATACGTGTATCACCAAAGCTGATCGATGACTTGACCATTGGAGGCAACAAACGCCGTAAGAAAGAGCGAAGCGATGACTTCGCAGAGAGTATCCGTACTAACGGTGTTATTCAGTCCCTGTCTGTTCGTCCTCATGTTGATAACCCACACCGCTTAGAGCTGTGCGCCGGTTATGGTCGCCGCGACATGTCACTACGTTTTGACCTTGAATCTGTGCCAGTTGTAGTAAACCAATATTCAGACCGTGAAGCACTGGCGGTGATGTTTGCTGAAAACCACGACCGTGAAAATATCACGATCGTTGATGAAGCTGATCTGGCCCAAAACTACCTGTCTTACCATGATGGTGATTACGCTACGGCTGCTGTGGCTCTAGGCCTGTCAGAAAAGACATTCCGCGAACGTCTGCAACTAAAACGCCTTACTGATAACGTTTTGGACCACCTAGCTGATCCAACTAACAAATTTACTCTCGGTCACGCACTGATCCTGAGTACATTTGATGCTGAAACGCAGGAGAAAACACTTGCTGCAATTCTGGCTAACCCTACCGAATACACAGTTAAAAATCTGAAACTACGCGCCTCTCAGCGCCAGATCCCATTAGCTAAGGCTCCTTTCGACACCAAAGCATGTGACAGCTGTATCCACAACACAGGGGAACAGCTAGACCTACTTGGCAATGGCGATACCGATGCGAAATGTAGTAAAGCCTCATGCTTTATTGAAAAGGCTCAGGCATGGGTACACAACGAGCGCACAGCTGAACTGGAAGAAAAGTATGGTCGTGTCATTGCTTGGGAAGCCAAACCAGAATCTGACCGCCGCACAGTGACTGAGGAAGTGGTAGGTAAGAAGCAATTCACTAGCGGATGCATGGGTTGTGAAAGCAAATGCACTGTAGTCGATGACCGCCCGATGAAATGGGGTGAATACACTCAAGATCAGTGTATTGATACTGATTGTTTCAATTCATGTGTAAGTGCTTTGAAAGAAGCAAAGGCAGAGAAAGCACGTAAGCAGAAAGAAGCGCGTGAAGCTAAAGAGAAAGAGAAAGTTGCCGCCCAGGAACAACAGGCAGAATCTTCAAATGTTGATGTGGCTGACCAACCGACAGAAGAAAAGAAAGTCACCGTTGAGCAAGAAGAAGTTGTCGTTACTACCGCTCCAGTTCAGCGTAAAACATCTGCAGCCGTGTTAGAGGATTACCGTAAGTCTCTACGTGCAACCAGTGCAAGCGTTGCAATTACCGACCCACAATTTCGTATGGCTACTGCCCTAGCCGCCTTGTGTGACGTTAGCGGTTACGAGCCACCTGTTGACGCGATTAAAAAGAACCGTTGGCCTCGCTTTAATGACCGTGTGCTTGCATTTATGGATCTGAGCCTACAACAAATCCAAGAATACATGGCAGAGGCGGTCATTCACCATGCAACCGTTGGAGATAAGAATTCCAACACTGATTTGATGATTAATGTTCTCGGCAAGAACCCTAAAGGTCAGAGCATCGCAATCGAAGCATGGAAACCAAGTAAAGAACGCCTTGGCATGTATAACATCGCGCAAATTAACCAAATGTGTGTTGAGGCAGGATTCGATAAGGCTTATGAAGCTGCCAACGGTGAAGCGTCATTCTCTCTGTTATTCAAAAACCGTAAGGATGACATCGTTAGCGGTGTTATGGGCTTCAAATTCGATTGGTCACACTTCGCACCCTCTGACTACCTTGCCTTAGTTCGTTAACCATTCGGGGAGTGGCAACACTCCCCAAACTTACCCTATTGCGCGATGCGGAAACTCGCTCAGTATGAATTACATAACCAACGGGAACTAACCACTCCCTACTCTCAATAACACTGTGGATTATCAAAATGAATTTAAAAAACGTATGTGAATTAGTTAAAGCTGCCGGTCAAACTCGCGCAATCATCACAATTGACACTAATAACGAAGATGCAGTAATCATCGTTAATATTCCAACCTCTAACGCTGCTTGTCTTCCAAAGGTTGAAGACGACAAACAGATGACACTACGTTCAGCTCTAGCCACGCCTATGCGTGTTTTAGGCAAGATAGAAGATGTTGATGCGGTCTTTGATGAACAGCTTGCAGAATTTGGTGAGGGCTTTGCTCCTGCTTCACTTCAACTGAAAGGCGTAAAAACTAACGCTGCGGCTGCTAAGGCTTCAACTCAAGCCGTTACAACTACCCCTAAAACTACGGTTAAAAAAGCAAGTAACAAAAAGAATGCTGCAAAAACTGAAAAACCAGATGCAGTAGAAACTAAAAACACCACTGAAACCGCGCCAAAAGCTCCAGAGAAAGCCGATAAGGTAGAAACCGCACCAACTGATGCAGTTGCAACTCAAGATGCGCCAGAAGCGGTAGAGGCTGATGACGAGGGTATGTCACTTGAGAGCGACAACTTTGATTTCTTCCAGAATGGCGCACTTTAAGGTTTAGGGGTATCCGAGATATGAGTAATACAGCAACACCAGAATTGAAATGGCAATTCAAGTTAGGCAATACACTGATTGATTTCCCAAACCCTTTTGGTTCAATCCAAGACAATAAACGACTTTTGGCACAGCACTTTCCTCAATTACGTTGGACTGAAATCTACGAGGAAGATGCGCGATTAGAGAATGGTTGTATGGTTTTACCTGTTGTTCCGCCACCAGTGAAAACAAACGGTTAAGCACATGGCAGACAATATCAAAGAGAAGTTAAACCAGTGGCGCGATAAGTGCGCCACCAACATGGCTAATCATTCTGTCGAAGAAGTTGAATTGGAAGAAAAATCATGCGTAATACATCAGTTGAATTCAGTGGTTCACAAAATCAAACACCTTTCTCCATCCTTACCGGAATCAATGGAACTAAAGGACATTCCACCGCTAATGTAGCGCATGTTAAGAAAGCTTCAAGCAAGGCGGCTGGTGGCTTTAAGCCATTAGCCCCTTGGTACGCTGCGGTTAAGCCGCAAGAGCTTATATTAAGCCAGAGTGTGCGTAATAATTTGGGTTATAAACGCGAAGATGTTTACCAAGATACCATCATCGAAAAAACCTCATTTTGGGAAGCTCTCGCGCTGTTTGGACTCAAACACGGCATGTTGACCGAGTTCGACATCGAGAACCTTATAGAAGCTCCTATCGGCACTACAAAGCAGGTTTCTGCTGCTAAAGAGCTTGGCAAAAAGGTACTTGGTTTCTACCAAACTGGATTAACTGATCAGCAATACAAAATTGAAGCATGTTTTAAGGCATTTGAAGCCCCTGTTTCTATCCGTGCTGACATTGCCCATTGGTACGTTACTCCGACCGAATCAAATTGGGGTTTTGATTTAACTCTCGATGAAGACGAGTGCTATGGCGAAGACTACGATGAACTAGACCAAAGCTTCAATGACCTAAGCATCCGTATTGAGCATTGCTCTCGCGTATCAGCGTTGTCATTCGACCTAGACCAATTCAGCCCAAGTGTCGGCACAATGTATTTTCAAACCCTGCGTCTGCTATCACTTATGAACTTTAAAACGATGGCACTTGAATATTGTGATACCGAGGGAACGCTTGAAGCATACGCTGAAATTTTCAAAGTATTTGACCTGACTTCTGAACAAGTACAGAAGATCACTGGCTGCGATGAAGATTCCATCGAAGAAGTGTTGAACGACATCAACCCACTAATTTTCAAAGCTATTGGTTCGCACGATGAATATATTGATTTACATAACGTTATCAACGCTGCCTTGTACTACAAAGCAACCGTAGCAACGAAATGGTATCAGAAAGATACCCCATTCTATCGCGGTCAATCTGTCATTATGAACGCTATGGGACTGTTAGAAACTGTAAATAAAATCCGTCCTAACCCACTAAATCCAAATGACGTTAAAGGTATTGCCGCGCTAAAAACTGCGTTACGCACTGTCATTGAGTTGGGGCATGAAGCATATGACTCACCGTGGTTACTTGGCAGTGATAATCCGATCGATTGTTTCGCTTTTATCACAACTGGTAGCGACATCGAGAAATACACTCTTGAAGTAGAAAACGAGCACCGTCAATCAATCGGTGAATGTGGCGCACTTCGCCTTGACCTATCGGCTAACGACACAGGTCTACGCACTATCGAAAACATTCATCTAGCTGACAAGTGCTTGATGTTGCTTGCTTCGGTCTAGCGCGATTTCAAACTTAGCATACCATCTTAAATATCGGTTGAGGCTAACCACTTCAACCCATTTAACCAAGGGCTAACCACCCAACAAAATCACTGTGGAGAAGTACCATGCAAGTTCAGAAAGAACCGCGCTTAAGCATCAATAACCAACATAAAGACCCTAAGCCAGAATTCGGCTTAGTGTTCTTCGACAGTCCTAGAGGTTACGCGGTCACGCGCCATGAGTTCCATGAAGAACAAATGCAAGGTGGCGTGATCATTGATACCGATGCTGTGGTTAAGCTGCTTGAAAAAATCAAAGACACTAACGATGCAGCAAAGGCAGCAGAAGCCAAAGCACAAGCTAAAGGCTCGGAAGTCGCCAAGTACTCCCTAATCCCTCAAAATGTCTTATTAGAATCAGATCGATTGCTTGTATGGCACACCCCTGCGACTAAATGCCCGATGTGGTACAGAATGTCAGGCACTCACCCAAAGGCACTTCGTAATGTCACTTGGACACCGTTGCTCTTTGTTCTGAATAAGCACAGCGAAACACTGTATGTGTTTGCCTTAGAAAGTGATGAACGCCCAACCCTCGACACAATGACTTATTACGCGCCTCTGGCAAACGTCTTTGATAGTCATTACTTGTGTCAGGGGTCAGCTCCCCTACCGAAGCAACTTAGCTCAAGCAACATCAAAGAAATTCAAGATACGTTGTACATGAGTGCATTTGATGGTTTTAAGCATAACCTCGCTATCAAGCTTCCAGACGACATCCCCGACCAACGTGCGTTTTGGGAAAGTAAAAACCTAACAGGTGAGCTGGTGGATGTTGCTAATGAGCTTTATCCATACGAGAAACTAAGCAAAGTACTAGAAGAACTATAAGACTAAGGGAACAGATATGACTAATTCAAAATTTGGCTTCGAAAACACAGCTCGTACATTCTACGTCCCTAGTGATTGGGTAGACCGTAAACTCAAAATTGCCCTCGTAGGTTGTGGTGGCACTGGCTCTTCGATTTTGACCGAGCTTTTCCAAATGTTCGGGATCCTCACCAAGTTAGGTTGTGATGGATTCGAGGTGACAGCCTATGACGGTGACCTTGTTTCTCAAAGCAATGTTTTTCGCCAAAACTTCTGGCAACACGATGTTGGCAACAACAAAGCTGATGTTCTGATCACGCGATTTAATCAATTCGGTGGCGTTAACTGGAAATCAAAACCTGTTTTCTTCACTGGCGAAATGGCAGCTACTGAGGAATATGACCTACTAATCACGGCTGTAGATAAAGCATCCGTAAGATATGAGATTGGTCGCGCACTTGATACCTCGGTTAAACGTGCTCTATGGCTAGATATGGGCAATGATAACCATCAATCAAATGTCCTGCTCGGTAATGCGAGTCGTCAAAAGTTCTACGGTGAAAAACGACTTCCAACGCCTTTCGAGTTGTTTGGTTCGCAATGGGAAGAAGCCGCAAAAACTGAGGTCGATACCGCTTCATGTAGTACCGAGGAAGCCATTCAAAAGCAGACATTCGGCATCAATGGTATGACTGCACGTGCGGCAGCTTCAATGCTGCTATTTCCCTTACTTCGCTTCGGAAAGCTTGAGCATCACGGTTTATTCATCGACTTGCATCAAGCCGAGATTACCAAAATGCCGGTAGATCCTTTGCAGTGGTCTTTCTATGGCTACCAAGAAGAAAATATTAATTAACCAACTATTGCAGGGGGTCGCCCCTGCATTTGCTTTAACCAAGGAACATGAATGAAAAAGAGAGAGCAAGACACAAGAGAATACTTCACGAATATAACTCAAGCTATTGATGCGGCTTACGAGTCGTGGGTAAAACAAGCGACTGATGAATTCCCTGTACTGAGCATTCTCAAAGATGGTGAGCCAGTTCCTAACCCCATTTATCGCCACGCAGCGCGATATGGTCTAACTGTCATACTTCATTCGGTGCAAACAATCTGGTCGTATGCCGCTGACATCGTTGGGGCTGACGTTGATACTTCTATCAAGCGACACGACAACTTCCTGCACTTGACCAACATGACGTTCTTACCGGCAGAGATTGGCAGACACGCCTATTCTGCGTCACGGTTGCTGACCTACCAAGCTACGGCCAGTGAACGTGCTAGTGACGAAGCAACTCAGCCAATACCAGACAGTGAGTTTAGTACTGCGGCTCTAGACCTGTTTATGCTTGATCGTAAAATGTCAGCGTCAATGTTTGACTTTGTAGGGCCAAAACTGGGGATCAGTGGTGTACCAGTAGAAAAAGCCTATGTGCCTTTAGAATATCGAAGTGAAGTGTTTAAACGAGTTCTATCTTCCCTGTTCAGCGAATTCGAAGAGATAAAAACCGTTGATACAGGCTTTCGACTGATGAATGAGCAACACGAAGACATTATCACTCATTTATCGAGAGCTGCTTTTGCAAGTCTTGCATCAACAAAGCCTTGCTCTAAAGGTGGTTGCTCAATGCATCGCTATTACCATGAGCATTATCAAGACTAACGCGGGAACGCCCACCAGCCTTCAATTTGTCGGGGCATATTTTCAATATCTAAAGCAAAGGCCACTTTTACAGTGGCTTTTGTCTTATAACTCACCTAAAGGTCTTTGATTGAGTCATTTAAGCGCGACAGGTTGATGTACTGCTTCCACCCCTTTCCGTTCCACTTCTCTTTTGGGTCATCTTCCTGCCCAGTAAGAAGGATTAACCCCTGACGATTATAAATGTCAGTTACCGGGTCAACGCTTGACTGAGGTCTTAAGAAACCCGTTAAAAGACGTCTATTCCCTGTTTGAATTGAAAAGTCTCCAGGTACATTAATTACTGCAGCAAACTTTATTTTATGCGCTTTTGCTAACCGACTATCCTGCTTCACTACCAAATCAACCAAGCGGTATGTATGGCACTGATTTGAGCATATGGTGCTGAAAAAACTGTTGGTGCTCTCAGTCAGTCTTTGGAAGGATTGTTCATAATCTTCATCGCGGTTCACGAGCAAAATGCCATACACAATTTTATGCGTTAATTCGTACTTCTCTGGTGTATGAACAACATCTTGCACAACCGGACCAACTGCTACGTTTTCTTGTATGGCCGCGTCTTCCATGAATGCCAGTTCGTTCATACCAACCCAAATTAACTTTGAGTTATGGGTGGTCTGTGCATATTCCATAAGTGACCTATTCATGTTTTGCTGCTGCAAGTTGTCGTAACATTGATTCTGCACTTTTTAGATGCACTAACCGTTCACATACGCGTTCGTCCGTTATACCTTCATCGCATCTGGATTTGAGTTCTTTGTTGAACAACTCCAAGTATGCCAAAGCATCTTTTTGTTCCTTCAAGCTGGTGGATTCCGTGGCTTTGAAAGCAAAATCTTCTACTAATTGGACATTGAAATACTCAGATTCCCTTCGCATCTCTGGGTACTGTTCCATGAAGTACTCAGCAGTATCCGCGAGCACTTTTGTAATCCCTGTATCGTTTTTACTAACAGCCACCACAGAAGCACTAGCCGATAGAATTGCACCCGTGAGGATGACTTTCATCAATGTATTCATATCAACCTAAACGTTATTTTTAATATCGAAGTATTTTATGTTTCTATTGCCATAATACCACGCTCTTGTGCGTTTGAAACTCTGCAGTATCTTGGGAATTCAAATAGCGAGTAAGGCGAATAGAAATGATTAATGCAGTTAACACTATCGACGTAAAAGAGTTGGATTCATGGGATACATGGAAACAAGATCTTATAGACTTTGACGGTGAAATCACACCTCTTACATTACGTTCAGTGGATGCAATCTATCGCTATCTTATACAAGGCTACACTTACCAAATTCAGTACAGCTCAGGCAAGGACAGTGAGACTGTTTTAGGGTTATTCTTGCTTGCGTTAATGCGTGCTAAGCGTGAAGGTAAAGCTATTTCAAACGCCCACTTTTTGGTGCATGTTGATACAGGTATTGATAACCCTGAAATTCGTAATCTTGCCCAAAACAAAATCAACAGCCTTGATAGTTTCATTATGGAAAACTCGCTTCCTTTAGTGACCTACATTGCACACCCTAGCTTATCTTCTACATGGGCTTCTCGCGTTCTTGGTGGTCGTGGCCTACCAACCTTTGTTTCATCAAAATTCCGTCAGTGTACCCATGAATTAAAAATCACTGGCGCTAACCGAGTTGTTTCTAAACATACAAAATTGATGTCGAAAGAGCAGAAAGCAAAACTGATCATGCTTCTTGGCTCTCGTGACTTGGAAGGTACTATCCGCAAAAACAACATCGCCAAAATGGGTGGTGATGACATCAAGATCAGTAAATCAGGTAACAAGTATTCTCTATACCCTATAAAAACTTGGTCATCAGCTAATGTGTGGGAGTACCTGACCTATTCGGGTAACCGCCCAAGTTCAGTGCTACCAAGTTACCTTGAAGACCACTACCAGACGGTCGACATTTACCGCGATAGCGGCGCGGGTGAATGCGTAGTTTTCCAAGCGGATACTGATACAGACGGTGGAGCTGGACAAAGCTCGTGTGGCAGTCGTCATGGTTGCGTATATTGCCTCGCCTCTCCAGCTGATAAATCTATGCTTACATTGCTTGAAACTGATCCAGAACGTTATGGTTATATGACGGGCTTGAACCGCGTACAGCGCTTTCTTGAGCTTACGCGTTACAACTGGGATATGCGTCATCCTGTTGGCCGAACAATTAACATCGGCGGGTACATTAAGATTCAGCCGGACGTATACTCACCTGCTGTTCTTAAACGACTTCTACACGCGATTCTTAGCTTCGATTATCTTGAACAAAAACGAGCTGCCAAAATTAAGCAGAAGGTACTTAACGGCACATTACCTGAGACAGAATACAACCTGCGTATGTCAGAGCCACAATTCCAGATCATTGATGAACGCCAACTGATTGCTATCGAGATGCTTTGGTCGCTACACCACTTCCAGAAGCGCCCATTTGAAGCGCTTGATATATGGCATCAGGTTTATACAGATGGTGAGCTTGAGCTGCTAGAAGAAGTAGATAGCATGGTCGCCACCCCTAAAACTCCCCAACCAGCACCATTTTGGTTGCATGTTGGCGAATGGGGTGACAACTCTGGCCTTGATGGTTTAAGCGACAATATGACGGAATTCGCTTACTTTGATAGTCACCAAGACCAAACTCACCGCCTAGTGAGTACTAAGGAAGGTTTACGACGTGTTGTGGACTACGTTGAATCAGAGTTGTTTGATGTCGACATCGATTCAGCGCGATTCATTGTCAACGAAGAGTACACGCGGCTTCGTCCAAAAGCCCATGACGGCTATTACACGCCTTATTACGCGGCTGCATATTTACTTCGCTTTGGTGCTGTACAACTAGGAAAAGGTCAGGCTGCACGCTATCACGAAATGGCTCAACGCGGTCAGACCTACCACACGCTTGGTTTAACTGGCCAACTATCTATGGAAGAGATTGCCAACAACCCTAAATATCAGGGTTTAATCCTTGATAACAAGGCGTACAAAGTACTTGCTGCAGAATTGAAAATTGAACAAGACAAGGCTGCAGAGCTCGAAGCTATTCGAGAAGAAAAAGAACAGAGAATCGCTGCGAAGCGTAAAGCTTGGGCTAAAGCCAATCCGAAATTGGCAGCAAAAGCCAAAAGCCTCAAGAAAGAAATTTCGATGCAGCGCCACAACGAACAGTCATTCAAGTCTCTGTTTGTCATGGCCACCAGCATTCATGCTGAGATTCAAGTTGATACCATTTCAGGAAACCTTAACAGTGACAAGCTTCCCCGTCGTTTAAAGGTGCTGAACGGCCTTCGTAATGAGATCACTTCTCTACGTGAGATTCAAACTGAAAAGTACATTCAGAAAGGCTACAAGCATCAATTAGAGATGAATGAAAAATGGTTAACTATCCTTGAATCTGGAAACTTTGATCATTTCGATTCCGATCATCTTGCTGATTACGCCCGGATTGCACCTGCCCAGTTCAAACAAGAGCTTCGAGACAGCATTCAGCGATGCAAAGCGTCACTAACCGGTTGGTATAAAGGTGGTGGCCATAAATCATCTTGTACGCAGGATAGAAATATCGTCATCAAGGTTCATGAAAAAGACCAAATTGAATTGGACCTATCTGTTTTTCTAGCCGCTTAATACCGCGACCAAAAGCACCTTGGTTTCTATTTCCAAGGTGCTATGCAATCAAACAACCCCAGCTAAATAGCAGTAGTTATCATCCGCTCAATAAAAAACAAACGTTTACATTAGCAACTGAATTGTAACAATCAAATGGAGGGGTCATGACGCGCCCTATTAAAATTACGCTCCTAGCAATTGCATTAGGTGCGGCTTTTGTTGGCTATCACGGCTATTCCGATAAAACTCTAAGTCCTACAGCTTCAAACAAACTGCAGGATACTGCGTCTGCCAGTCTGCCACCGGCAACTGAGTTCTTAACTGATGAAGAGATTCAGTCATCCCTAATCATGCTGAACGAGCACCCTGACCCATTAGATTTATTAAACATCGGTAATAATGCCCTCTCTGAGAACAATTACTTCGCAGCATACTCAGCTTTCAGCGCAGCCGCGCAAAAATACAATACCACGGCCATTATCAAACTTGCTGAACTACTGGAAATGGGAGCCATTGGCGGGAAGCCCGAAATTGATCGTGCGTTAAAACTCTATAACGTCGCATTTGATCTGGGGTCATTAGATGCGACTCTTATCCTTGCTAATTTCTATGAGCTGGGAATTAACGTACCAGAGAACGTTGATAAGGCATCACATTACTATCAAATAGCCGCAAATAAAGGGAATTCCAAAGCAATTCATTGGCTAATAGAGCGTGCTAAAAGTGAGCCTGCATTTGCAAGTCAAGAGCAGGTATTAGCATGGAACCTATCTCTAGTCGATCAAGGTGATGCCCTAGCAATGATTGACGCTGCCAACGCGTATTATATTGGGCTAGGTACTAAAATCGACAAAACTACCTCTATCAAATTATTAGAGAAAGCGATACAGGCCGACAATGATTCAGCAAGAGTTATGTTGGCAACAATACTTCTCGATGACCATGACATACAAACCGATCCAGTAAAAGCGACAGAGCTTTTGTCAATTTCTGCTGGCAACAACAATCCGAGAGCTCAGGCTTTATTAGGTAATGCCCTATCCGGTTTTAACGACTATAAAGAGTTTGGTATTGAACCAGATAACGAACTGGCTTTTAAATTGATCGAGAAGGCGCTGGACCAAAACTTACCATTAGCTCATGGGTACGCTGGAGATTTCTATCTAGCGTCATTTGGACCAGGTGTAGATCTTAAAAAAGCTGTTGAGCATTTCGAAGAAGGTGCGAAGTTGGGTGACCCAAAATCTATGATTGGTCTTGCTCTCCGACTTAAGTCGGGAACCGGTATTGATAAGGACTATGACCGCGCAAATCAGCTAATCGACCAGGCAATATCGATGAATTTCCCGGATGCGATTTTCCAAAAAGGCTTTGTCTATGAGAAAGGTGCTGGCGTTCCTGTTGATTATGCAAAGGCAATGGAGTACTACCATAAAGCTGCAGACTTAAATATATCCTCGGCGGCATACCATTTAGGTTTTATGTATGAAAAAGGCTTAGGATTAATCGTAGATACCAACAAAGCTTTGGAGTGGTACAAAAAGGCAGATGAGTTAGGTGATATACGCGCAAAGCGCAAACTCGATACCTACCATAAAAATGGGTCTTTCGATGTTAAAAACGCTTGTGATCATTAATAGCCCAGCTGTTCAGCCAGTAATTATCACCACCTAAATACTACTACTTATTAAACACCCAGTATTTGAATAACCTCTACCCTTCTAGGTTACTTTGCAAAGTAACCGGAGGGGTCAATGAAACGCCCATTTAAATATTCACTATTGGCACTTTCTCTTGGTGTCGCTATCGCTGGCTACAAGGGCGTTTTACCCCTGCCATCTAGTGAAGCGACAACAAACGATAAGTTAGCCGTAGAAGTGCAAGATCAAATATCGGCAAGTGATTACCTAACCGCCGATGAAATCTCTGCAAATCAACTTACACTTGCTCAGCAACCTGACGCCCTTAAGCTAATTGAAGATGGCGACCAGGCGTTGTCATCTAATGATTATTTTGCTGCATATAAGTTTTATTCTGCAGCAGCACAAACCAAAAACACATCCGCAATTATTAAGCTGGCTGAGCTCCTTGAAATGGGTGCTATCGGCGGCGAACCAAAGATAGAGCGTGCACTAAAGCTATATCAAACTGCATCCGACCTCGGCTCTATTGATGCCACGCTACTTTTAGCAAGTTTCTATGAGTTAGGAATCAACGTACCAGAAGACATAAACAAGGCATCTGAACTATATCTAACCGCCGCAAACAATGAGAGTCCTAAAGCTCTTCGTTGGTTAGTCGAACGTGCCCGTTTTGAGCCAGGCTTTGCTAAAAAAGCTCAAGTGATGCAATGGAACCTCTCTCTTGTTAAAACTGGCGACATGAAAGCCATGCTAGATGCCGGTAATGCTTACTACTCAGGCACCGGGGTAAAGCAAGACAAAGAGATGGCACTAAAACTTTTCGAAGATGCAGCAGAACAAGGAAACGATTCTGCGCACACAATGCTTGCCGAGATCTTGTTGTATGACCATGACGTTGACCGAAATCCAGCTCAAGCTGTCGAGTGGCTAAAAGAGTCAGCGACCAATGGAAACCCTCGGGCTCAAGCCATGCTAGGAATTGCCATTTCATCCCTTAATGACTTAGCACCAGAAGGCATTACGGTTGATGATAAAGATGCTTTCCATTGGATAGAAAAATCATTAGAGCAGGATTACCCACTATCCCACTCATATGCCGGGCAGTTCTACCTGTCATCTACCGGAACAAAACAAGATATTCCTAGAGCAGTCGAGCATTTTATTCGCGGTACCGAACTTGGTAATGCTGATGCGATGGTTAATTTAGGTTGGCAGCTAATCCACGGCCAAGGCATCGAGAAAGACGAAAAGCGAGCTTTTGAACTGATTAGTGCCGCAGCTGACATGAACTATCCGAACGCGATTTACAACCTTGGCTGGATGTATGAGAACGGAATTGGCACCAAGCAAGACTATGAAATGGCAATAAAGCTATATCAAAAATCCGCGGATCTAGATGACCCATCAGGTACTTATAACCTTGCCGAAATGTATGAGAAAGGCCGTGGGATTAATGCCAATACCGAAGCTGCCCTTCGCTTATATAAGGAAGCGCATCGAATTGGTGATACACGCGCAAAAGAGAAATTAGATGTGTATGCAAAACAGGGAGATTTCCAAGTTGAAAATAACTCCAACGTTTAATCGTAAACTTGCGCTGATGATGGCTCTTATAGTCACAAGTCATCAGGCAAGTGCTAACTGTGGTGGTTCTCCACCAGCTGCCGCTCCTGTCCCATCATTGAGCAATACATCTAGCTCAATCAATGAAGACGGCGCTACGACAATGAACCCGGGCCTAAGCAGTTCTATTGCCATTACTGGACGTAGAATCAATAGCGGCCCTGCACATGGTACAGCAAGCTGGTCAGGCAATAATGTCTATTACAAACCAGCTGCTAACTGGTGTGGTCGAGATACATTCACCTACTCTGCTTCCAACTCTTCTGGTTGGTCTGCTACGCGTACCGCGACTATCAACGTGGCCTGTGTAGTTGATGCTCCAGTACTTGGTAATTCGAACACCAACATCACAGAAGACACTAAAGGAACACTATCGCCAGGCATGAACCTTGACGGTGGCACCATCTCTGGGCGTTACGTGACGACTCAACCGGCTCACGGCTCTGTCTCATGGTCAGGTAACCAACTTGTTTACACCCCAACGAATAACTATTGTGGTTCAGATACTTTCCAATACCGCATTAAAACTCAAGGTGGCTACTCAAACATAGCAACCGGTACTGTTGGTATTGCTTGTGTTGTTGACTTACCGATCATTGGTAATGTGAGCGGTACGCTTGATGAAGATACTAACAAGTCTCTAAGTCCAAGCATCAACATTGATGGTGGTACAATAACTAAGAGAATTATCAAGTCTCTGCCTGCACATGGTACGGCAGTTTGGAATGGTAACAATCTTGTTTATACCCCGGATGCTAACTACTGTGGTGCTGACACATTCACGTATCAAGTGGCTACAGAAGCCGGCAACTCAAACGTAGGTACTGCAAACCTCAATGTTACTTGTATTGTTGATCCGCCGATTGTTAGTGACGTCTTCATTGAAACACTAGAAGACAACTCTAAGAGCGCGACACCGACTGTTAACCTTGACGGTGGTGACCTCGTATCACGTGACATCGAAGTTGCTCCAGCAAACGGAACGGTAATTTGGCAAGGTGCTTCACTACTTTATACGCCAAACCCTGATTATTGTGGTAACGATGAGTTCCAGTACAGCGTGACAAACTCTGCAGGTAAGTCTGAACTGGCGAAAGGTGACGTTTTTGTCGAGTGTGTCGTAGACGCTCCAATACTCGATGGTGTGACCGAAACTGTTATTGAAGATACACCGAAATTACTTTCGCCAAATTACAACATCGATGGCGGCGTAATTTCTAAGTATGACATCGTTTCTGACCCAGCAAATGGTACAGCTGAATGGGTAGATGGCAACATACTGTACTCCCCGGCAGAGAACTACTGTGGTTTTGATACATTTACCTACCAAATCACCACTGAGGGTGGCAAATCGAACATAGCAACATCAAACATCAACGTTGAATGCGTTCAGGATGCTCCTACAGTCGATGGACAAGAGGAAATCAAGATCACTGTGGAAACCACTAAGGATTACACGTACCTCGCTAATGACGTTGACGGTGATACCCTGACGGCCACAATGACTGAACTTAACAAATCGTCACTTCCTGAGTGGGCTAAGTTCGCATTTGATGGTTCAAAAGGTACTCTGACGTTGAGCCCTAGTGATACAGACATGGGTGATTACACACTTGAATTACTTGTCGATGATGGCCACAGCGGTATGGCAATGAAACGCATTGCGGTATATGTACGTGATGATCGTCCAGTAACTCTAACTTCTATCCTGCTTAAGACGTTCAGTATTCCACAGGAATTCGAAACACCAGCAGGTAAGAAGATGAACGCGGTGTACTTTACCGGCATTAAAGACAGTCTTGGTAATCTAATCACCGGTACATATGACCTAACCATCACGATGGATAGTTCAGTAACTTTCCCTGTGACTATTCTTGGCCAAAGAATTGAACCGGGTGTACCTACAGTGATTACCTATGACATTCCATCACCAGGCGTTGTTGATGTTAAAGCTATCCCGGTAGTAGCAGGTGAAGATGGTGTTGTTAACTTCCAAATCAGCTTTGATGTTAAGTAACAAAACTCCTTGTTAGACATAAACAAAAAGCCACCAGACGGTGGCTTTTTTATTGGCAATTACACTACATTTTCTTGTTGCTGATTTTTGCAATTAATTCCTTTTCATTATGCCACCACATTGCCACACCTAAACCGATTCCTATCCAACCAAAAGTATTTAAAATTACATTCTGCTCTATTAGGTAATGAACAATTAAAAGTGCCACACCGGAAGAGCCAATTACCCAATGCATATGTTTTTTCCCTTGTTACATGATTAGATAGATCCCGAAGACTGTAATGCTGATTTTTTGGCTGTGCGCCTTTTAACTAGATAGTTACGTAACATAAACCCCTGCACCACAACCACACACAGGATTAATATAAATACACTGGAGGTGATCGACAGTATTGCCGCAACATGAGGAATTACACTGCTACCGACAAAGTGATTCACTCCACCGAGCAACGTGCTCAAAAACTGACAGCCTAATCCGACAATAGCGATTAACAAACTAAGTCGGCTTGGTATATCCATCTTATCCACCATGAATGCAACCACGAACTTACTGCGTACCGCTTTCAAAGACTTCATTTACTCTTCTTCCTGTAGTCTATGCTGCCCTTTGTCAGCAAGAAATGATATGTGTATCCAAACGTCGACTTTCCCTATGATTTTCTTTTTCTTGAATCCGATTACCAACTGTATATGACTTTCCCTACCAGATTGCTTTGAGGGACAAAGCCCCAGAATCGACTATCCTGACTTTCATCTCGGTTGTCTCCCATAACAAAGTATTGACCTTCTGGAACTTTCCAGACTCCCTTTTCCATGTCTTTCTGAATGAAGAAGCTATCTATTCTGTCGGATTTAGTGTTATCGATCTGAATGGCGTTATCGAACTCAACTAACTTTAGCCATTTAGATTCCACAGTAAGCACTTTATCTTTGTATATAACCGTGTCGCCAGGGACGCCTACAATACGTTTGATGTAATTTATTCCAGGATTATCAGGCAGCATAAACACAGCTACATCACCATGCTCTGGTTTCTCCCGGTACAACAAAACATTGTGGAATAACGGGTCGCTCACCCCGTAGGCAAATTTATCGATCAACACTGATGTGCCAACCTTGTACGTCGGCAACATGGATTTTGTTGGGATTTTATAGATTTCAAAGAAAAACGAGCGTACTAGAAATACATAGAGGATAACGGGAAACAGCATACAAATGACTGAGATCAACACCGGGCGACGGGCTGTTAACTTGACGTCGCTAGTGACCTCACTATGCAATGTAACTATTGATTTATAGCGTGCAGGCATCCATACATGGCGCTCCAACAGCCATATGATTGCACAAACCAACGTAACAAACGCCAGTGTCAAAACGAAAAAGTTTACCACGGTAACCGCCATACATTATATTTTGAAAGTGTGGTAAATATTACCCTACACTCTACCTCTTGAAAATCTCTCAGTTTTGTAATGACGCAGACTTTATTCCCCTCACGCATCTTGCATGTTCAATATTCAACGTTAGAATTGCATTTTTCGTTAATTACAGGGTGAACAAGTGATAATGATACGTAAGGTCTATCAGATTGTTGCACACCACCTACACAAAGTGACATGGCGGTCGTTGCTCGGTGTCGTTGGGCTGCATTACGCGATTTGTTGGGCTGGCTTTTACTTATGTGGTGAATTTGAACTAATTCAACCTATTAATTTTATCCGCTACATGTCGGTATCAGGAAGCACAGTTGGGTTCGGCGTACTGACCCCTGTAACTGACCCAGGCTCATTGTTCATGGCCATCTACCAGTTACCGGTATCTTTAGCCATCTTCGGGGCGTTACTTGGGAAAATGATTAATCAAACACGGGAAATTATCGAGCGAAACATGAATGGAACCTCAGATTTTAATAGCTTTAATAAACACGTTCTCGTTGTCGGCTACCGGGGCGAAGAAACGGATTCACTGATCAAGTGCATTTTATCTGACGAACGACGCCAAAACGGAAATATTCTCTTATGCGTAAAAGATTCTTCAATGACACACCCTTTGCCTGACTTATCAGAGGTGTCCTTTGCTAAAGTCACCTCATTTTCAGATGTAAATGAACTTGAACGAATCGCGGCACACGCGGCAAATCGAGTAATTATCCACGCAGAGAATGATGAACAGACCTTGACGGCCTCTTTGTCGTTATCATCTGCTGTAAATGAAAAATGCCACATCGTTGCTTACTTTGATTCACCTGCGAACGCAGAGCTGTTAGACAAACACTGCAAGAATGTTGAATGCGGCACGAACCGGACATCATCTTTACTTGCACGATCGATGCAAGACCCCGGCTCTAGTCGAGTGATTAGCCAGTTGCTAAATCCTCTAACGGGTGCGACTCAATTTTCTCTGCAAGTCCCTCTTTTACACTCTCCAGTAAGCATTGGGCAACTATCCGACATAATGAGGAAAAGAAATAAAGCCACGTTGATTGCAGTTTCAACACTACAGTCTGGTGATGACGTAATCCTTAATCCCGATGAAAACCATTTGGTAGAGTCTGGTCATTTTATTCACTACATCGCCGCTAATCGAGTCATGAGCGATGAAGTTGATTGGCAAGCTGCTTAAACACGTATCAATGGTCGCTTTCAGCGGCCATTTTTTTTGCGCGTTTTAAAGTGCCTGCAAATATAGATCCTAATTAACAATGAAGGATTTAGACATGCCCAAACAGTTACTCTCTGTACCAATTGATTCTCTACAGCCTACAGTGCCTACAGAATCGCTCATAGAAGACTTCAAAATCAGTGCGAGGACTTCTATAGCTCGTAGCTCTCCATCGGCTCCACTCAAGCAGTTGCTCAAAGCAGGATTGATTAAAGGTAGTGTCTTGAATTATGGCAAAGGCAGAACTAGCCAAGATTCAGACGCGATTAACAAAGTGGCTTTTTGCCACGATTATGATTATGTGTACGCTCCCTTCCCGGAACTGCTGGGTAATTCATACGACACGGTATTTTCTGCTTTCGTCGTTAACACTTTACCACCAGCTGCACGTGACCATGTATGGAAACAAATGGCTTCGGTTTGTAAAGGAAAAGCGTACATTGCCGCTCGTTCTTCCACTGACCGTGGCTTAAAGGGTGTTCGTGAGCAAGACGGTCTAAGGACGCTCCGATCAACATTCCAAAAAGGTTACCTGAAAAACGAGCTAAAGCTGGAAGCACAACAGTATTTTGCATCCGTTAGAGAGATTCCAACCAAAGGCGCATTTCGATTAGTTGAGTGCTCACATGACTTCTTAGAGGTTACAGGGAACTCCACGCAACTTAGCCTAGTACAATAACTTACTGTTGAGCAGTCGCGCCGGGCTGCATAGAAGTCACAATCAATTTTCTCACCGAAGAACAATAACAGGCAGGTGTCTTGTGGGACTTCTGTCTGTTTATCTTCAACGTAGTTTTAATACCCCTAAACCTCCCCTCTTATTGCCCATATATCGCTATGTTTTCAGCTATTGTGCGATCTCCAATTGTAAATATAGTTGTTTTAAACCAACCAAAACACTGTGGAAATTTAAATGCAAAATCTACTTACGCAACCAGTTCAGACACTATCAACTACTCAGCTATCAGAGCTATGTGTTTACCTAAACAGCGAGTACCGTAAAGGCTCTCCAGTCGTGTCTGACGAATCATTTGACTTTTATGCTAGTGAGCTTTTTGCTCAAGATCCTGAAAATGTTTTCTTCTCACAACCACAACCTACTGACACCGCCGCTGACAATGCGAAAGGTCGTATAGGGCATCCAACCCCCATGCTTTCGACAGACAAGGCGTATGAACTAAGTGAAATCAAAACCTATGTTGATCGCTGCCATTCAATCGCTTCCTCAATTGGCATGAATCCAGAAGATGTTAAGTTCCGTGTCTTAGCAAAACTGGACGGTATTGCAGGCCGCTATGTAGCTTCCACTCGCCAACTTGTAACACGAGGCGATGGAACATTCGGTAACGACATTAGCCAACTGCTAGATAATGGGCTTGTGATTGTCGGTGACGCGAGTCGTGATGGCGTGGGTGAGGTGGTAATGCCTACTGCCTATTTCGAAGACAATCTAGCAGATGACTTCGCACATCCACGTAATTTCGTAAGCGGAGCAGCTAGTGCATCAACATATAGCGACGCGGCTTTAAAAGCTCTCAAGGACGGAGCCATTCACCTTGTACTGTACCGCGACATGCCAGTGATTGTAGTGAGTGGTGACGAACTACTGGCTAACCTTGATGAACTTGTACTACGCACAAAAGAATCATCTCCATATCCTTTGGACGGAACTGTCATTGAAGTTGAATCTGATGAACTCAAAGTAAAAATGGGTAGCAACAATCGCTACCACAACTGGCAAATAGCCAAGAAAGAGGCTGGTGAAACCGTAGATGTGGAAATCATTGGTGAAACACTTTCTGTTGGCAAGACTGGTCGTATTACCCACGTATTCACTATCCCACCAACGGAACTGTCTGGTGCAGTGATTACAAAGATTTCAGGGAAGAATGCAAAGTACGTGAAAGACCACGGTCTAGGTATTGGAGCAAAATTTCGCTTGATAAGATCTGGTGAAGTTATCCCAAATCATTTAACAACTTTAGAGCCTGTAACCCCCAACATTCCAACTAACTGTCCGTGCTGCGGTGAGCCGACAGAATGGCTTAAAAATCCTATGACTGGTATTAACACATTCATCGCGTGCAAAAACATTTCATGCCCTGCACAACAAGGTCGCGCTATCTCGCATCACTTCAAAATGCTTGGTATTGACAACTTTGGTAGCGCAACGATTCAGCGTCTAATTGACAATGATTTCACGTGTTTTGAACAGATTTATCTAATGAACGAAGAGTCATTTATCAATATTGGTTTTGGTTCGGGACAAGCTGCCAACCTTGTATCTGAAATTCAACGAGGAATCCGTGAGCCTATTCAAGATAAGTTCCTTGTCGCTAGTTTAGGTATTTCAAAACTCGGTCGTTCAGCGAGTATGAACATTCTAAAACACTTCCGCATTGACGAACTGGGTAGCCTTACTGAGAGTGATTTAAGTGCTATTCATGGATTCGGTAAGAAAAACTCAAAGCACATCTCAGAATCGCTTACAGCGCGTCGTGACTCTCTGAACTTTCTTTTGTCTCGTGGCTTCAATATCCAGCATACACAGGACATTGAAAAGGAATTAAGCGAGACATCTGCGAATGGCTCACTAAGTGGCGTTAACATCGTATTCACTGGCACTATGAGCGGTAGCCGCGATGAAATGCAGGCAGATGCGAAATCGAAAGGCGCTAACGTTCAGAAATCTATTAACAAGAAAACGAATGTACTTTGCTGCGGCGAGAAAGTGGGACAGAAAAAATTAGAGCAATCTAAAGAGCTTGGTGTTGAAATCATCTCCGAGAGTGAATACTGGGAGCGCTATAAAGACTAACCATCTCCTACCATACAAGGCCAGCTTAAAACGCTGGCTTTGTTCATTGCGGGTTGCAGCAAGTAACGTAGCCTAATTAAATCATCCAACAGCTCATTGAGATACAAATGAACAACACACAGAACAACTCAGATGCACACCGCTTTGATGGCACAGTTTCACTAGCCGTTTTTCGCAACAAGATTGAATCGCTATATTCTGACTGTAGTATAACTACCGAAAAGCATAGTGAGCACGGTTCAGACCTAACCTTGTTTTATGTGAATGACGGTCACTGCGGAACATGGCAAGCAGGATCTGGCGTTATTTTCTCTGTCTCTCGTGTAGAGAGGAACATCAAAACATCAAGAGATCTTACTGATTTCATGTCTACGATAGACGTGCCTAAAGATCTCTAAACATCGACTATCACAACCGTATGACTGGGAAGAAAATGAGTGTAAACAAGTCGAACTTGGTTTCATCTGTGAAATACCGGTTTATATCAAAATCGGATGTAGCCGTGAAAATCCACGTCCATTTACCTGATGACACTACAACCTTTCAAAGTATTGGATTCATAAAGAGTAATGAACGATTAGCGTTAATAAAGGCTGTTAAAATACGTGACGAGATTGGCGAACGAGCTTGGGGTAAGTACTGGCATCAAGTATTAAGAGATAGGTATCTCTTCACACGGTTGCCTCATACACTTGAACCAAAGATCATATTTAAACCACGGGGTGATACCATTGATGAATGCTATTTGGCTAAATTCCCTGTTGTTGTTAATGGTCAAAGAAAGATGAAGTCTGTTGTACGTTCGATCAGAAACAGAGGTAGAGAGGAAGCCTACAAACAGACCAAAAAGGCAATCTTGGATGGCTACAAGGACGTGCTTGACATAATGCTGTTTATGGGGCGAATCACGGCAGACGACTTATACCTAACCCTACCCTCTGGCAAAAAATAAATTGCATTTATTTCTAAGCTGCCCTTGCAGTACACCAGAGAAAATTTCTATGCTTCTTTTAAATAAAAAAGCAAATGAAATATATCAAAGCTCTAACAGTGCTGATTAACGCGCTAACAAAGTTGATCAAAACCCTCGATGACAAACCAATACTGGTACAACTCTCTGTTCTTGTATTGTGCCTAAGCATATTGACCGCCACGGTTGGTATTGTCTTAACGTCATAAAAGCTAAAGGCGCATTCTATGATGCGCCTTTACTTTGGGCTAAGCGTACTCGGCTTCTAATATTTCAAATGAATTTCGCTTAAGCTCTAATACTTCCCCAGGTTCAGGTGGTTTCAATACCGATTTAGGACAGAATAACACTACGTTGTCATAATCACCTCCAACTCCTATATACGATTCAAAAATCGCTATGGCCTCATGTGCCCCGTAAGCAACTTTAGCTGCATACCCTTGTGATAGGAGCATCCGTAGAGTAGCCAATTGGTGAGGCTTTAATGCATTTCTGGCTTCTGATATTGAGCGATATGAATCAACAGGTCGTTTAAATTCAATGTATAGCCCATGAAACCCTAGTTTTGGGCAGGCAAATTGGCAGTCTGGCCAACCAGCTTTCTGCCCTTCTGCGCACAACCTGAAACGCTCACCTTTGCGTCTAAAACCGCCGTTTGGTGTTGCTGCTAAAAAATTGTAATACTCAGGATAACGCTCATATACGTAGTCAAAAAATAGAGTTTGCTCGTAATGCTCCCTGTCTTTAGAAATCAGGTCTGGACGTTCGTCTAAACGGATGATCTCTTGCTTATGTGGATTGGTTTCAATTTTTTCTTGCTGTGCAGTAAGGTCATTGAACTCTACAAGTGATAGGGTTCCGTTTTGAGGTAGTTGCTTTGCACTAACTTGCCTGAACCCAGTTCGACGCTGTTTACTGGCTGTTTTACTATTGCTGCCAGTATGCTTGCCACTACCGTATGTGGACTGCGCAAGTAACGCCAGTCTCTCTGCTTTCGGGAGTACTGCCATCTTTAGAATCAGCCCTCTGAATAGCCCGCGCTATATGCGTCAAAGGCTTGGCTATAACGCTTATATCGATTGTTGTATGGCTTATTGTTTTCAGCATCTGCACGTCCTGCCTTGTATGCAGAGCTAATTTTTAGCACTTTCACAACAGGAAACAGTGGTGACGTTAACGTAAGAAAACTCGTGACCAGGATTGACCACAATGGCGGCTCAATTCCAAATGCGCCTGTAGCGCTAACCGCAATAGTTACAACCATTAATCCGTGAAAGAGCCAAGACTCAAGAATGTTTTGGATATACAGGCAAAACAGGAACAGAGTAGATTGTTTCTTGCTTAAATGACCTGATCGATGTCTTTCTAGATACTGCTCGATTGTACGGCTTCTCAGATAACCATTTTCAAAATACACGTATTACTCCGCTTTCAATATTTAGCGTTATTGTAACACCATGAAAAGTTAACATGCTATTTTTACCTGTAATGAATCCCCTACTCTTCTCAATTCGAACATAGTTCTCAAATCCGATCTCCTGAACAAATCAGAGAATTTTTTCGCACCATAACGTTTATGATGGATACTAGGGTTTAGTGAACGTACACTTCTATTAACACTGGCGGTCATAGCCCAGCCATCAGAATTCAAATTCTGTTTAATGGCCTTCTTAAGTAATTTGATAAGCTTTAAAAGCGGCCCAGAAAGACCGTGAGGACGTTTGTTTTCTTCTACCACCTCGTTGTAGCACCAATAGTTATTGCAAGCCATACGGAAGCTCTCAGGAGCCTTAGCTTCACCAAACCCCTGAACATCGACCCCCAAGTTTCTGAATCGTCGAGCTAGAACTGCGAAATCAGAATCCGAAGTGATCAAAGCTACTTGGTCAAACTCACTGCGTCGCTCATACAGCAAGGTCATTGCATCTACCACTAAAGATATGTCACTACTGTTTTTCCCAGCAACAGCCCCAGGTTCATTAACTAAAACCATGCTTTTAGAGATGGCGTATTTCTTCCAGGTCTTGAGCCCCGGCCTTGAGAAGTCACCATACACACGCATTTCTATAAGGTTGTCGGTTCGTTGAATAAACTTAGTCACTTCACTCAGTTTCTTGGCTGAATAGTTCTCAGCATCAATCAAACAGATCGTTCTTTTCATCGGGTCTTGCTCCACATTTTTCTAGGTTAAGCCCAATGAAATCATGGAACACTCAACCTGCAAGGCATAAAAAACGCGGCAATGGCCGCGTAATTATCGTCAAATTGTCTTCATTATTTCTGACGTGATGTTCCGTATACGAGTAACAATCCAGCTGTTGCTGCCAGCGTATTGCCGACATTGTTGGTTCCACCAGCAATCGCAATCAACACAGCTAGGGTTAGCGTTATTCCAATGTAAACTAAATGCGTGTTTTCTCTTGCAAGTTCATAGTTTGCTATGTTGTCACGGCATTCCTGCCACCCTTCGGAAATGCATACCTGCTTTTGCTTCAACTCTTGCCACTTAAAGTAAAGCCCAATAGTTAACGTCAGTGCGATACTCATGATTAATATTGGTGTTGGGATCATATGTACTCCTACCTAGTATTCTTCACGTAAGCGTTCTCGGATTTCGCTAAAGATTGGCATAGCTCGTTCAGCTGCCTTTTTTCTAGCAAAACGGTGCAACACATATTCTTGTCCATCTTTGACATAGAAAAGTTCGTAACCAGATTCAATAATCCCTTCATTTTCCGTTGTAGGCATTGTTGTCGACCAGCCACCATCAATTGAATGGAATACATCGCGCATCTCAATATCTGCATTGCTATGAACAAAATCCTCTTTGCTAACCGAAACAAAGTTACCATTTCGGATTATTTTCAAGGCTTGTGCGTCGAAAGTTCCGTCTTCGCATACGTCTGATAGGTAGTTAAAATCTAGTCCAGAATAAAGGTAGAAATGGTTTCCCTCACGAACGAAAATATTCTCTTCTTCCTCGCAATCTGCAAGGTCTACTGCGTTTACTTCTAATCCGGGAACATTTGTGAAAACTCGGTCCAACCGCCCGTTTTCTTGCTCAATATAAACTGATGGTGAGATTGCGTTCACAGACTCAAGTTTTACGACCGATTGTGTATCGTCAGGGTCTGTTAGATGACCGTTGGCAATGCTTGCCTCAATTGCTGCACGAACATTTTCTTTGAGAGATTCTGATATAGACTCGGGGAAAACAACACCTTCCACGGAAAAGGTAAGATTGATATTGATAGAATTCATATGGGGTATTCTCTATTTAGTGAATTGATACCCCAATTAAATTGCAGTTTCGTAAACGCGCAATATGCCAATTATGCAGGGATTCCCTTATGCGAAAACTCGACCTGAGATCCAATTAAACCCAGCTCTGTCACTGCTAAACCTAGAGAATCAGACTCACCAAGGAGTATGAATTTTGTTTGGGAAAGAATATTTTTCTTCCATTGAGACATTGCTAATCCGCGTTCGGGTTGAATCTGCAGGGTAACTATCAAGGTTGATGCCAAAGCATCCGGGTCAAATGCTCTTTCTATTCGATGACTTTTTTCCTGATCGCTCAGTTGAGCCGAATCATATGGTGCAAGCATAGTATCTGGCCAAACGACTCCATGCATGTCCGAAAGAATCAGCCAAGGCGAGCCTTTTTTCTCAACGTATGTCTTACACGCACAGAACATTGGTGACGTATACAACGAATGAGCCTCAATCGCTTTTTCTGACCAGTCTTGTTCTACGGATGCAGAAACAATGTATACCTCGTATTTTGACATACTTTCCCTTTGCTATTACGAATTCAATTTTGAAAGTTAGTGGCTTTAAAACCGCTGCTAATTTAGACTATGAAACTTGAACAAAAACTGTGGAAGCCCAAAATCAAGATGAACGCAATTAATTTCCCAATATCAGCTCAAGTCTTAATCCCAAGTGAAGATAGTGTTTCACTGCGGATCATGTTCAACAAAAGTGAGAACATATCTAACAGTATAACTCTCAGACCAACACAAACGCTAACTATTAATAGCGTAAGCGTAACTATTGAGCAGGTGGATTCTACTGATTTGGGTAACTGGGCTAAGTTTAAGATTTGCGCGAGCACTGGGGAATTAGGTGTTCTTGCTCTCGACTTGAACTTCATGGGGAATGAATTTCGTATCCAAGATACAGAGGGTGTACATTGGCATGGTGATGAAGTTTGTTTCGACCTACCTGGTAACTCTAAAAAAGAATTGGTGTTATGGATAATGAACAAGCCCTCAGCGTAAGCCGAGGACTCTAGAAACTAACTGGCTATTGACCAACGGCCCAAGTTTGATTGCTGCACTCCACACCCAAGCCAGCGCGCTTTAAATCTGTTAAAGTTACTTGCAGAACATGGCTATCAATATTAATAGGGCCGTGTACTGCAGACCATTCAATTTCACCATTATGCTTAATCTCCCCTACTTCAAGCACAGCATTCGCAATTGAAATTGGTTGGTCCAAAGTACCAAACCATTCATTTGGATTCGCATTGGCCAATTTAGCCCGTTCAATGAGTCGCTTAGTAATCTTCGGCTTTGCTTTCGAACGCGGCTTCAAGATCGCCCAAGGGTAAATATCTACCGGCATTTGTTCAGAGTCAAAAACAAAACGGTAGAGGCCATCGCCATATTTTGCCATCTGTGCGAGTGTCATCAGAGAGGATTGGCCGCTCATATCCATTCCAAGCTTTAGAGCCGACATTTCAAAGTTAGGGTTGGATGATAGCCAGCATATAGGCTTCTCAGGATACTGAGGCTTTAACGGGCTGGTACGTAAAAGCCCCATTTCAAAGATAGATTCGAGTTTAATGCCAAGTGTGTAGTGGAATAGTTTCACTGTGTTGCCCTTTATTCGTTTCGACTCCCACAATTAAAAATCGAAGTAAAAAACGCGCAACACGTGAAACCGCCCTTTCGTTGATTTATTTTGTAGATCTTTTGCGAATGAAAGCAGCCATTAACAGGAAGAATACGGCGCCAAAAGATGTGCTACCACCAGAGCTACCACTGTTTGCCTGATAATCTGATTCATCATCGCCTGAAACATCGATGTCATCGGCATCTTCAACGGTTGTATTGTATGAATCGCGCATTGTTGATGTCACAACCAGATCGGGAGTAATTTCGTCGTTTAACACAGACTCAATCCAGTCACTATAATCCGCAACCTCAGTGAATACGGACGTATCACTCGATGTTGAACTCTTACAGCCATCCCAACCATAACTCGTGATGCCTACCTGCACGTATTCAGCCAAGTCATCGTCATACCAATATAAAGGACCTCCCGAATCTCCTGAACATGTAGAGTTCCGAACGCCAGTGCTTGCATTATATGCACCTTGCATACACAGCTGATTTTCCCCAGCTCCCATGTCGCATGAGTCAGTTGGGACATATGTCAGTGTTGTGTATAACAATTGATCTGAGTAGCTACCACTCTCTGTCATTCCTAAACCAACAGCAATGAAGCTTTCATCTTCTACTCTGTATGAATCTGCTTGTGTAGATTCTGCCAACACCGCGTAATCAGAACTGGAAACATTCATATCATCTTCAAGCTCTAAGATTGCAATGTCATTTGGCCAAGGCACCGAGCTTTCACTAGATGAATCCACATAATCTGGATGACGGTAAACATTCGTAATTCTGATGTTCTCTACTGCACCAGATAAAAATTGATTTGAATTCGACAGCTGCGGAAGAACTGCAGTATACACAAGATATTCCTCGTTCAACCCTCCACTTCCATCACTAATACAGTGCGCAGCCGTAGCGACATGATTAGCATCTATAATTGTTGCGCCGCAATATTGGCCATAAACACCAGTGTAACTTGATGCGTCGTAATAAAGAGCCGCGTAGGAAGGCCAAGTATCTGTAGTAGTAGTCAAACCGTTATAAATATATGTGCTGTATTCCTCACTACTTGCGGTGGAGGTGTTGGTCAGGAGCAACACGGAACAGATAGCACCGAATAGACTTAATTTCTTCATTTGAACCTTTTTACTTCTCTGTTTCTTCTGATTTGATGAAGCTTTTCTCGTATAAGCCATCTTCGAATAAGTCACGATCAACAACCAAATGTGGGAAACGATACGCCCGTTCGATATGCTCGATTTCAGTCATATGGCATTCGTCCTCTCGGGTGCCGTAAATGCTCTTTAATTGCTCGTAGCCTTCGAAATCAGGATTCTTTTCAGAATCATTTGATACGTAGCTAGTTGGATACCATGTATCTTTCTTGAACTTAGCAACTAAAATGGCAGGTAATTCACCAAAAAATACCTTATTAAAGTTATCTTTTGAAAGTGACAGACCAGAGTACGTAATGTCCATTTTTTTACAAAACATCATCAAGAGCTTGTAATGTTTTCTGCATTTTTTGTAGTTCCAATCATCACTTCCAGAAACGCTGTAAGTAGCAATTTCTTTACCATTTATTACTTTCGTTCTTTTGAAGATCACTCCTATCTGAGTTTCGTTCTTGGCACTATCTCCTAATGACAATTCATACTCTGTGTTTGGTTCATCTGTACCAATCACAAATTGAAGTTCCACTCGTTCATTCTTGAGTTTAAGTTTTGCAAGTTTTGCTGCTAGAGAACCAACGTTTTTATAAACTTTAAATTGACCATCGTGTTTCTGGAATTCTTTGCCGGTCCCTTTGAGCCACTTGATGTCGACATTGAAACGCTCCGATACCTCAGCCAATACATCATCATTTAAAGTATCGATAAGCTTTTCATCATCCATTAGCACTGAACGTGGAATCTCCTTGCTGTTGATTAACAGAGGGATGTCGAACGGATTTATCTTATGCACTTCAAAAACATAGCGGAAGCGAGAACATACCGTTTCAAGGCATACAGAAATGTTCCCAGTCTCTGATTCTTTCACAGAAGTTAACGTGTTCTGAATGAAATCTACTGCTGAACAGTTTTGTTGATATGAACAGTTTTCTACCCACTGTTTCAAATCAGAATCGAGCATAAGCTCAACACTATTTGGTGATTTATCTTCTTGTTCAACTTCCAAAGCAGAGGTTGGTAACTTACCTGTAAACAAGACATACAAGCGATTCCAAAAACTCAATTCTTGGCAATCATTTCCCATTTGAACTACTCCATATACACATAACAATTCAGCTTGTAATTTCAGTATACAAGCCAACTCATATTTCCAAAATTACACGACTATCAGAATCGCGCAAGATCAAATACAACACAGTCCATCGTTTTCAAATTTGCGCGTTTTTACATCTGTCGTTTAATACATGTATACCAATTGAATACGAGAAATGAACATGATTAATAAGTTTGAAATTGTCTTGAGAAAGATTCACAACAACCTTATAGCTGCTGGCGTAATGCTGACTAATGGCCTCACTGCGGGTGACGCATCTGGATACGAGATGTACGGTGAGAAAACAGGTGATAACACCTTCCTTATACATGTTCGTAAGGCGTCCTTTGTTCCAAAAAACGAATTTGGCGAGACTTATGAAAAGCACTCTCTTTCTGAATTACCAACGAATGACATATGGCGTCGTTTCGAATCAGATAAAGCAAACTTGTTTGGTGGTGTAATTGTTGGGCGTGACAACCAGAAGTTTGAAAATGAACCGACTGAGTTAAATCGACTGGCGGTAGTTTCTGTCATTGAAGACAAAGCAAATCTGGTACCGACTGACGGACACTATTTGTTTCGCTCAACAAACGCGGTTGAATCGGATGAATTTATTACATTCTTCATGGAAAGAGATTTAACAAAAAATACAGAGACGTTATTGGACGCTTTGCAAGGTGATGCCTTGATGTCTTTCTACCGTAAGCCCTTTTGGTCTGACCTCACAGGGCAACCGTATCGTTTGAAGTCTGATTTAACACTTAAGGGGATCTCTCTTCATAAGCAACAATACTGCGACCTAGTTAAATTCGGCAGCGTACAACCAGAAACCAAGGAAAATATGCGCGAACACTGGCTAAATGTTAACGATGACAGTGAGTATGTTGATTTTGTTCAAGCTCTTAGCACAGAAACGGACTTACCTTTCCAACACTTTGACCGCCTGCTTTCGGAATCCGAGCACGAGGTAATAAGTGCAGCCGTAAAGCGAATTACTCAAAACCAATATCCACAATCTGTTAAGTGAGGCTGTCATGGGAACAATGCTAGTAGGTGAAGGTACACACTATGAAAAAGCACTTTCATGGGTCAAAGTGGCGATTGGTGACAACATTAAAATGCCTGATGGTTCTATTTTCAAGCTTGAGAAGAAGAACGCGAAAAGTGCAGTTTGCATCGATGATGCCGGCGAATCGGTAAATATTCCGATCAAGAAATTGCTACCGAACGGATCGGATGCCTACGTGTCTTCGGTTGTTCGCCAGTTACAAGACTCAACTGAAATAACCTTCGACGCAAATACCGAGGATTATTTTCAAGACAGCACATTACCAAACTACGAGTGCAGTGATTCCCTATCTTTGGCTAGGCGCTTAATCCGGGCTAACCGCTGCAGCACTGATCCAATGAAAGACATCCTTGAGCATCTGGCAAATAAATTGTCAAAGCAGGATGCCGGGTTAAGCTCAACAAAGAAAAAAAATGCGGCAAAACTGGCAGCCCGACACCTGCTGGGTGATTTTCCTGTTCCAATGCACTCTGATACCCACTACGCAGCTGCAGAGTGGTTGGCCTTTGATACATGGTTCTTTAGACATCACAAGACAGCTAGGCTCATTGAACTCGCCACCAGCTTTGATGAAACACTAAAAGCCCGAATTGGTCAGAAAGCCTTTAGCGCTGTTTTCGCTTATCGCCGGGCATCAACGGCAAAAGAACAATGCACGAAATTATCAGATTGCTTACACGGATGGTTCATGCGAGCTGACACCCCAACACTAGAAAAAATGAATGAAGCTTATAACCATCTACTTAACCGCATCGATTATCAGTCGAGAAGAATGGCTTTTATCATCATGAACAAGGCAATATTCAACTCAAAAACTCCTGTTGAGTTGGTGGTCAGCACGCTAATCGATAGTGATGCATCAGATCTACTAGAACCAATCTTGACGAACATCCATAACATTGAGTTTGGTTATTCAAGCCGTTCGGCATTGCCTACATTTTCCGATTTGATCGGTGGCCGCGTTTCAATCACCGACGTTCAAGCCGCTATGGTCAAACGCGATCAGGACATTGAAAACCAGAGAACTCAACACGCGTTGGATGTAGCTGCATCCGTGACTAAGGTTGCTACCGTACTTGAATCCATTGAGAGTAGTCATCTGCCATTCATTAATAGAAAGTTACGCGAATCAGGCTGTAATAAGTTCAATAAAGAATGGTCATCTACTGATAACGACCACGTGCTAAAAATCAATTGCGCCGGCCGATATATTCAATTGCCGGTTTGTAACGACGATTTGAAATCTCTGACAGTAAAAAACTTCATTTCTGCACTTGATCACAAGTTAAGTGAAGCGGGTGAACAACTAAATCATGAACTGTTGGAAAGCTCGATCGATTATGCCTTTGCAGTAACAACAAAGTTTCTCCAGACACTAAATTAAAAGGAAAATGGTTTTGACTACGTTTCACGAAAGAAAGGCATCGAGAAAAGAATATTACTTCCGGTTTATTTATGGTTGGATACTAGTTCCGTGCACTTCCTGCAATGGCAGTGGGTATTATGACTCTAATGGTTCGCCTCCGTGTGGCAGTTGCAACGGCAGAGGGAAAGAACGCATCCGAGGGACTAAGGCTATTCAACAATGATTGAAATTTATGGACAACAAATTTAAGTGAATAAATGAGAATCAGACTTCTTTTGTGCGGTGCTGTAATGCTATTCGCTAACATGACAAACGCTTCGCCCGAACCACCAGCAAAACCATTTACGTTTTCCGCGGTTCAACTCAAATCATCTGATGTAGGTAATTTCTTCAAAATGAAGCTACTTGCCTCTCGTGCCAAAGCCGCTGGCGCCGAACTGGTCATTTTCCCTGAGAGCTCTGTTTTTGGCTGGCTAAATCCCAACGCATTTATGCAGGCAGAACCAATACCCGGAAAATATAGTGAGAAGTTTGCCCAGATTGCATCTAGCTTAAATATTTGGGTCGCCGTTGGCCTTGCAGAGAGAGCTGAGCGCGCTGGAGCAGGCAGCTTACCAGGCGCTTATAACGTCTATGATAGTGGAATACTCATTAATCCTGATGGAGAAATAGTTCTCCATAATCGCAAAGTGAATGTATTAGGTAATGCGTTTGACCCCGATGACTGCCAACGGTACTTAAACAAAACCAAATGCGGCTACACACCAGGAAAAGTCGAAGACATAAAAACGGTCAAGACTGATTTTGGCCAAACAACCTTACTCGTTTGTGCGGATGCCTACGTGCCAGGTCAAGGCAATATCACAGGTACTTTAGATCGAGTAAAAAAAACAAACGCTAACGTTATAATTGTACCGTGGGGCGTCACTTCGTCCGAGCAATCTCAATGCGGGAACCCCGGCTTTAATGCAACCGGCATGGCTAGTCATGCTGCAAAATATCTATCGGCTTATGTGCTTGGTTCAAATGGTACCGGAGAACGTTTATACGGTAACAACTTACCATCCTACTATTGCGGTTCAAGCGGTTTTAGCTCACCGTCAGGCAAATACACAGAGTCTACAGTTAGGTTTTCCGAAATAGCTACTTTTAGAGTGACGAATTAATACCAACTTCTATTTGATAAAAGAGCTGCAATTACGCGGCTCTTTTAGTATCTGCCCAGGGAGTTGCGCGATCTCGTTTTGACCGCAGTATTTGAAATATCAGATAACAAACGACTGAGATTTTAAATATGCAAAATGTACCACAAATACTACGCAACGCTCTTCCTCACCAGTTGGCCAACGTGGTTGCCGCAACAGGCGAATTCAATGGCACCATCGATATGCTTATAGAAGCAATTGAAGGATGCTCTGTATCCCTCCCGCAAAGCGCAGATGTTGATGAAGCGATCCCAGCTTCAATATTTGTACTCGACGAAGAGCTAGACGGCACTTCAATTGGTGCTTTAACAAAGCTTTGGTGTAAGCGCTTAGCGATTCAACAAAGTCAAGATGCCTTCTTATTGTCACTGGTTAAGCGAGCAATTACCGCTCTTGCAATAAACGACGATCTTCCTCAAGACGTGAGCTCATTGGACATGGCAAAGCTTGCTGAAATTGGCAGTAGAACCAGCCAGGATTTTCACGCGTCTACGGGTGACATCTACCAGTTCAATTCAACCATCAGTTGTTGGGAGTGCGGTGAAATGCATTTCGACATGGATTCGGATGGTTATCCCTGCGATCAACACGGAAACCATGTATCAGGAAATTTCCTGTAACCCGGCGCCACACCTTAAATGTTGAAACGAACTGGAGAATGAAAAATGGGCAAACACCTATCAATAAAAATTGGCAATTTACCGCGAACTTTTAAGAAGAGCTTATCAGGGATGCCACCCGAGATAGCAAAGAAGGCCAGAAACATTACTCAGCAAATTGCTTCTGGAACACCAACTGGTGAATTTGAAGCGAAACGACTGACGATTAATCGAAAAGTGCTGTCGTTCAAAATTGGCAGTCGGTACCGGATGTTGATGGCTGAAACACCTAATGGCATAGAACCTTGGATGTGTTGCTCGCACGAAGATTACAACAAGATCTACATGCGTATTTCGACCTCATAAAGATGTCTACGGAGACTTAATTGAAGTCGCAGAGAACTTTTTTGCCAAAAGCCCTTCTGGGCACAGAGTGTGGCCGCGGTTTCTGATGTCACAGAAGACACCATTGACGTCCCATAGAAGACATCAAGAACAATCAGAAATGAAATTCATGCACCCGTTACGGGTAAAAATTTAACTACGTTGGAGACAACAATGCTTACTGCTATTAATTATTTACTTTGGTCGCTTATCGGCCTGATGTGTGCCTATAAACATCAAAACCGTCCAACTGAAAGTATTTCCAAAACACCGTGGATCTTTCTATCGATAGTCTCTATGTCAGTGTCGATCGCCCAGAGTGTTGATACTGTCTTAACCCCTACTTTTCGACATTTCTCCAACTACCTGACTGGAGAATTGCAGTTCAGCCAGGCTTTGACCGAACTAATGCTCCTTACCGGGTTTGCAATAATCTGTTCAGTCTATTGCTACATGCTACCTGTAAGTGTTTCGGCATGGGCGTCTAAGCGTGCATTTGCGCGATATTCGGAGTGTGCAACCATATAAAAATTAAAACGAATTGGGGATATATTCATGAAAGAACAGGTTGTTTACCAGTGGTACCTTGAACACACGAACAGTTCAGAGAACAAGCATAAGTTCTATGAGGTTTCGATTGTCCAACGCGGTATAGATTCATTTGCTGTTACACGTCGTTATGGCCGAATCGGTACCAATAGTAAACCGCGAGACGTAGACACTTTTTCTGTCTTTGAATCTGCATTGACTAAAGGCCAAGAGTTAGTTTCCTCTAAGCGCTTTAGTAATCGTGATGCCTACTCGTTAATGCGAGAAACAAGCCCTAATGAAGTTGTTAGAGGCACACCAGCGCCCCAAATGGTTCCATCTATACCTGAAATCGTCATTGAAGAAGAACCAGCAGTAGATGACTCCTTCTGGACAGGTTTGAAATTGGCTTAAAAAAGATGGCCTGCTCAGCAGGCCAAATACTATCAGAGTGAGAGTAGACATATGATAGCCCGTAAAATTCCACGTAATGATGCTTACAAAATTCTACGAAGCTTAAAAGATGTACCGTGCATGTCTGAACAAGAAATGAGTGCATCTGAAAAGCTTGGACACTTGAGCCCAGGTCGGGTTGTTGACCAGCTACAGTCATTTGCTAATACGGAAAAGCAAGAGACTGAACTTAACCGGAGATGTCGAGCTGCCGGGCTCCAGTTTTTCTTTGATCAAGGTGGTTTGGTCCAATTCAGAAAAATTGTTCAAGAGGAAAAGTGTGATGTATGAACTTAATATCAACCATTTGAATGTTAATGGCTTTATGGACGTTCACACCATAGATGTTCCTATAACTGGAGATTCTCTGGAGATTACTGATAAGGAACATGCTTTATTTCGTGTATCACGAATGAATAAGGTCTGTTCAAAAACGGGCGTTCAGGCACTAGGCCCATCATCAACTTTTCAAGTGATTAATGACAAAACGTTCACCTGTCGTTTGGACGCCGAAGAAGCCTTGACCCAAGATTTTATGGTTAGTTCTGACGTGGTTTATGCGGTCGTTGTAACGCCTGAGTCAGCCCAGCCATATGTGTTATACGCGGCTTACGTTTATAACCCGCAGAAAGTCGCGGCTAATCGTGCAAAAGCAAACATGCCGTTCACGGCCAAAATCACTTTTGAAAATTATGCCGCGACGGAGAAAACCGTAAATGAAAAGAACATCCAAGAGGCCCTATCCCTGTTATCGGTTAATAGAGAAATTAGCTCAAGGTTTGAAGGCGATACATTTTGTATGTTTTGTGAACCCCGAGAAGCCAGTGACTTATTTAACGCGGTCAGTAACTTAATTAGTCGGATGCGGCTCAATCTTACGGGTACCCAGTTCGATGGCGTTACTGCCGCCGTAAGATACGTTTAATTGATGGTGCAGCTATATGGCTGCGCCGCCCTTAAAACAATTCTCCATCCCTGTTCCACCAGCAAGCTATTCAAGCTTTTATTCCCTCGATCCATTCTCCCTGCTTTTCCATATCCTTCAATTTGTCACCACAAACAAACACCCTTCAATATGTCACGATAATACCGTATCAGATTGATATTGCGCGATTTTACTTATGGGTGAAAATTTGAAATATCACTAAATGAGGGCTAAAAAATGCAATTAACTGATACTCAGAAAATGGAATTTATCGAACACGGTGGTGACATCTGCCCCATATGTTCAGACAGCTCGATCGAGCACGACGAACCCGACTTCGGAGATACATCTGTGTCCCAAGACTGCCAATGCTCACATTGCTTCGCAGAATGGAATAATCAATACGTATTATCAGCTGTGAAACTTCTTGAGCCAGGTAAGCTGAACATTAAGGCCTTAAGCCCTCTTCAAGAAGAGCGATACCTGTCTCATGGCCAAGCTTGCGTTATTTGCCAATACGACAATATGGATGGTTCAGGTTTAGGTTTGAATTGCGATGAATTTTTGAAGGTAGCCTCTAAAGGGAAGATGGCTGTTAGTTGTCCTTGCTGTAACGCGTCATGGAACGATCAATTTGAATTAGACGACGTGATTATCACTAATGCCGGCAAATATGCACCCGCAGAGGGAGACGCAGCATGATTGATAAGGTCTTCATCGATACGGACGGACTGATTTGGTTTAAGAACCCAAACCTATCCAATTGGTATGATCACCCTTCCGCTAGCATTGCTAAGCGTGCTAGGCAGGACAATAACGGTCACCCAAGACTTGCAGGCATATGCTTGTCGGGAGTGATGATTTCTCAAATCGATTCACAACTGCCAAACAGAATGGCTGGAGCTATAAAAGAATTAGAATTACCAGACTACTTAATGCAAAAAGCCTCACATAATTTAACCCGCGTCTTACCGGACTTACCCAACTAATTACTTTCATTGGACGCCATCGAATATGGCGTTCATATTCCTTCACGTTCAAAATTTAGCGTTTTTAAAAGTTAAATATTGTACAATCGCTAGATTATATCGATTCACAGCAATGCTTTGAGGATGAATGAAACAACATAAAATATCGATAGGTTTGATGTACACCTTGCTCTGTACTGGAGGCATATTGCTTTCACAAATACAGCTGTATTTTATCCCCCTACTAATCATCATTTGGATAACTGGTTGGCTATTTGGCCGCGGCGCCCCGGCAACAGCTAGACACTACTACAGCCACCTTACCTCGACATGCAAATACTGCACATTAATCATGTCTCTCGGAATACCTATGATGTTTGGAGCTACATTCATCCAATATCAGCTCAATGAAATGGTCTATCCAACGGTTGAATACATTGCCCAGAATCCGGTAATGGCTGGTCATATCGCATTAGCTGTTATTCAAATGTTCGGACTTTTATGCCTTGGCATGCTTGGCCTGCTGGCGTTTAGAACTTACAAGTGCCTTGTTCCATTGTTCAAAGAAGCTTGATTACTCTCAGTTACACAACAACTTTCAAAATAGGGATCACCAATGACAGAATCCACCAGCGAATCGGCTGTTAATGTTCAAGTACCGTCTAAAGAAATTTTTACGATTAACGGCTATTTGATGCTATTTATCATCTGCTTTATCGTCTTCTCTGCTCTCATGATTGGCTTTGGCGTGATTGGAACTAAAACGGTACAGTCCGTTTCCAGTTATAGCCTTGCTACCAGATATACGGAAACAACTCCATATCGATGGTTCAGCATCCCTCTTGGCGTTCTTGCTTTCTTTTGTCTTATTGGGCTGAAAACTCTCGGCCCCAAAGAGGTTCGTGTTGTACAGCTTTTCGGCACGCCTTTAGGCGTATTTAAGAAAGAGGGACTTCACTGGATTAACCCTTTCTTTTCAACAACTCTTCTGAATTATCGGGTAAAAAACTTTGAGACTGATGTCCTAAAAATAAATGATGCTAACGGTAGTCTGATTACGCTTTCAGCGGTAGTAAGTTGGAGAGTAGCTAACCCCGAGTTGGTAGTTTATGAACTGGATGATTTTGATGAATTTTTCAGTTCTCAAGTTGAAGGTAATATTCGCAACGTTGCTGGGAAGTATCCGTATGAGCACGTCGCTGAGTTTGGTGATGATAAATATTCTGAGATAGATGGAGATAAGGAAAAAGCCGATGCAGGTACAATTGCCACACTAACCCAATCAACAGATGAAATTTCAAAAGAGATCATCAAGTCTATCAATGAAGACGTTACCAAGTATGGTCTTGAAGCCATCGATGTGAGTTTTAATAAAATGGGTTACGCGCCAGAAATCGCGGCGGCAATGACCCAGGCTCAGCAGGCAAAAATGGTTGTAAAAGCCAAACGAGAACTAACAACCGGTATCGTAAAGATCGCTGCCAACGCTGTACGAAATCTTTCGGAAGAAGATGATATTAAGCTCAGTGACAATGATAAAAGCAGGTTGGCCACTAACCTAACTCTAATGTTGAGCACAAACAGAGAGGTGGACACAGTAATCTCTTTGGATAATTAACCTAACTTAGCCCAGCCATTGAACTGGGCTTTTTTATACCCTTTCGCGTTTTCTAACTCGCCTTACTCTTGTTAATAACCTAATGACTTAAGGATATTGACCATGAACAACGCATCGTTCTCACATCAGCTAATTCAAAAGACGGAAACGTTTAGCGACATCGATAAAGCTATTCTCGTAAACCTTCTCTATTTGCAAACGACGGGTAGCTTAATGCTTGAGCCTGAAATTGATGGCTCTACAATTGACTGGTTCAAAGAGCATGGCTTCTACGACGCTCTGTTATTGGAGCCAGAGGAAGAAGAAAAGGTGTCTTTAGGCTTCACTGATTAGATCAGATTGCATCCGTAGTGGCGGTTGTTTCAATCGCCATTACCACTACCCCACTCACTACCACCGTACTTTTCGCAATCTACGTGATTGCGCGATCCGTAACATACCTGAGAATAATCCCTGAGTTGAGTAATTACGAATTAAGGGTTTATTTATGAACGGGCTTTTCCTAACAGATGATAAGTTTGACGCAGCGCATATGGCTAGTGTTGAGGCATTCTTATCTCAACACGCACCACAACCAACTACAGTGGCGCGTAATGGCTTTTTCTTCACAGACGATGACATTGCGGCAGCGAAGCTTAATGAAGGCTTACCGTTTGTAATTACCCCTGCATATGACACAGCTGGTAATCCAAATTTCTTCGATGCTAATGGCAACCTTGTGGCTGGCATCTATGCCGATATGCCTAATGAGGTTTATCACTCCCTACCTGCGACCAGTTCCAGCCAAGTAAAAAAATACGCAAAGTCACCTGCACACTACAAGCGAGCTTACATCGACAAAATCGACCGTAAACGTACAGCTAAAACTACTGAGCGCACCTACGATGCAGGTACATACTCACATGAGCTTATATTGGAGCCAGAAGGCTTCTATGACCGCTATTATCGCTTACTTAATCCTGTTGAGCATGAGAACAGCTTACACACTACTGACGACCTTAGAGAGAAGTGTAAAGAACTGAAACTGGCAGTGTCAGGCACTAAAGCCGCTCTAACCGAACGTATCCTACAAGCTGATCCATCAGTACTTATATTTGAAGAACAGCAAAAGCGTCACTTAATTGATAACTCAGGTGAGCCAGCTGTACTTAAAGCATTAGAGGTACAAGCTGACTCTACGGGTCGACCTTCGCTAGTAGATTGCATGACTGACGATCAGGTGAAACCGTTACTAGAGAAAACACCGATTGACCCTATTGTTTGGGATGATGCACACCGCGCTTGTGAAACAGTACGCAACCATGAGTGGGCAAATACCATTTTGCAAAATGGCTTCGCTGAACTGTCTGTCATTGCTCAATGTCCAGAAACAGGAATGATGCTTAAGGTGCGTTTCGACTGGTTATCTAAAGATGGTGTTCCAGCTGATGTAAAAACTACACGCAGCGCCAATCCTTTAATGGCTGCCTATCAGTTTGGTGATCTTGGGTACGACCTACAGGCTTACATGTACACCTATGTCGGTAGATTGGCTGGTATACCCTGCCCAATCAACGTCTTCCCCTTCGTTGCTGTGGAATATCTAGATGCAGACATTTGCGAAGTGTTTGAGTTGTCAGATGCCGATTGGGAAATTGCTGAGAGAAACTTCCATCGTCACATTCAAAATCTACACCGTTCACTAGAAGAAAATGACTGGCCGGGATACACACAGAGAAATGGCAGTACTTTACTGACATTGCCAAAACGCGGTCGCGTCTAACTCCCTACCTCCCCTTTGAGCACTCAACTCAACCTTACTCAAAGGGGTCTATTTGCCCTGTTGCGCGTTTAGCAAGTTGGCAGAAAATAAAAGCTCAACTAACCAAAACACTGTGAGAAATCAAATGACTGCAATCAAAATCGACAAAAAAATGTGCCAAACACTTCGTTCAGAACTTAATCTAGCGTTTGAAGAAATTAAGAGAAAGACTGGTGTAACTATTGAAGTAGGTAATATGTCTTACGATCCTGATGGTTCTAAAGCAACAGCTAAAATCACCATGCTTGGCACCTCAGAAGATGGCACTGTTGTATCACCTGAGTACAAAACGCTTGTATCGTATTTATATGCGTTCCCATACCTTAACGAAGAAAAGATAAAACGTGAGTTTAAATGCAATGGCGAGTGGTATGTATTAACTGGATTCAACTCCAGAGCACGAAAAAACCCATTTATCGGATCGTGTGTAGAAGGAGCTAACAAAGGCAAGAGCTTTGTATTCCCTGCCGATACAATCGAGGCCATGTTTACCAATGAAAAGTTCCTACGTAATTGATACCTTTCGTTTCAATGACCATTCAAAGTTTCTAACTTATTAATCCAATAAAAAAGGGAGCATGATGCTCCCTTTTTACTACCTGTCGATCAGTGACCTAGATTAAAAATCGTATGTTACGTTAGCGTAGTAGTTACGCTCAGGTGTTACGAAGCCTTTAACTGTCTCGTATTCTTTATCAAATACGTTACCCACTTTAGCACCACAAGAAAGTTGCTCAGTGATCTGGTACGTCATAGCAATGTCTGTCAGTGAATAACCGCCAAGTTCAACTTTGTTTGATGCATCGTTGTATCGCTTACCTTGGTACAAGTAACTTACATCAAACTTGAAGTCTGAGATTTCGTAAGACATGTTCCACTTAGCACTGTTGCGAGCGCGACGAACTAGCTGCTTATCCGAATCTTTGTTTTTTGCATCAAGGTAGTCGTAAGAAACCTCATGATAAATACCGAAGGTGTCAAAGCTTGCCACAAACTCTACGCCTTTAACCTGTGCCTTACCGATGTTATCAAGGCTTGAGTTCGCACTAGAAATCATGTTCTCGATTTCTGAGTGATGGTAAGCAACACGCAGATCTGCAAAGTCATAGTTCGCTTCAAGTGCAATTTCACCTGATTGCGCTTCTTCTGGCTCTAAGTTCGCGTTTCCTTCGTAACAACCCCAAACATCACATTGACGCGGCCAGTATAGCTGGTTGAATGTAGGTGCCTTATACGAAGTACCGTACATAGCCGTTAAACGGTGCGAATCATCGATGTCATAACCTGCGCCAAGTTGATATGTTGTAAATGTACCGTATGCATCACTATCATCCAGACGTACATTACCCTCAATCAGATAGTCTTCACCAGACTTAGAGGTACCAAAGTATACAGATTGTGTCTGACGGTCATCGTCCACATAATCAATACTAACGTTATCTACTTTCTCGTTATTGTACTCAAGGCCAGCCATTAAATTCGTAGAATCATTCAGGGCGTAGTTGTTCTGCCAAGTGATCACACTACGTGTGGTAGAAATATCGCTAGCATCCGAACCATTACCATACGATTCAGACTTGTCTTTGTTGTGGCCAACAGTCAGCGATGATAGAAGATTTGAACCTTGGTACTCAGTGACAAGACCTAGATTGTAAGTCGTGTCTTCGCTTTGATCAGCGCCACCTGTAGTGTAACCACTGTCAAAATCATTTTTCCCGTTTTGATAGTAAGCGGTACCCTTAACTGTTAGCTGATCATTAATCTGATAACCACCATCTACGGTTGCGTATGTATTGTTGTAACCATCATCATCCGTGTTCACCGGGTTTGTACTATCTGGTAATACGTTATAGCCGTCAGCACTTTGTGTATTAGCAGAAATGCTAAACCATGCGTTATCAGAAGAAGTCGCTAAACTCGCGTTCGCGTCACGACGACCTTTAGAACCAATACCCGCTGAAACACTGCTTGCATCGCTACCTTTTTCACTTGTGATCAGGTTGATAACACCACTAACGGCATCAGAACCATAAACAGATGCACGAGGTCCACGAAGGATTTCAATACGTTCAACACTCTTGATCGGTAATGCATTGAGATTAGCTGTACCTGTTGTTGAACTACCGACACGAATACCGTTAATCATCACAAGTACGTTACGTCCTGAACGACCGCGGATATAAAAGTTACTTGTTGCGCCAGGACCACCATTGTTGGCCACTTGAATGCCAGGTAGACGCTTTAACAATTCTGCTAAAGACTCAACCTTTAAGTCTTTGATTTGTTCTTTCGAGATCACGTCAATTGGAGACAATTGTTCGTTGATGCCCTGCTCTACACGGTTTGCTGTAACAACAATAGTTTCAGTGGTGTCAGTTGCAGTTGCAAATGCGGATGTCGAAACCAACGTAGCAATAGCAGATGCAATTAAAGTGTATTTCATGTGTTTTCCTTCGCGTTTAAAATAAAAATGGTCGGTCTTCGGACTTATGAATCTGAAAGGAATATTTTCCATTCACCGCTGACTTTCACTTCCCACAAAAACGAATTGCAGTGTGATACAAAGCCTGCGTCATCAAATACCGCTGCGACGTCAGTTCATAGGATTCTCACCTAGATTCCCGGTACCAATTACAAATGTGCTCAATAGTGAGCGTATTACACACGGCAAAGCCGTCCCTACCCGGTTAAGCAACCAAGTTGAGTAGTGAATCTTTAAGTTTCTTAGGCGGGGATTCGCCTCGTACAGCTTGATATGTAACTAAGAAGTCCATAGCCCATTCAACTGAGGGCAATTGGCTTTCGTCACTAAATGAATCCAGATATACCAACCCGAGCTCAACCCAAACATCATCATCAAGTTCATCACGAACTGGAGGTGTTGTTACGTCTGTGAAATCTTCAAAGCCCAGATAGTCATCCTTAAATGGGTCTTGTTTTTCTATCCAACGAAAAGTGATAGAAACGATAGAATTACGTCGGCCGCCTTTGGCTGCATTTTCTTCATACGATAAGCAAATATCGGACTTGTTATGAATTTCAGTGACGGCAGGAATTAGAAATCGGCGTCTAAAATCAGACATGCGTTGGTATGATGCAGGTAGCTCGTATCGGTTAATAAGCCAGTCAATACCAAAGGTGACCGAACGCTCAACCCCTTTTTCGGCGTCTTTAGCATTTCGTTTCAATGTCACCCACTGACGGATAGATTCATACAAACGCAATGCGTATTGGTTGTTTAGCTTTGCAACTACATGGAGGAAATAGCCGGTATATCGGCCATCAGCTCGAAGTAAGTCGACTAGTTCAGCGTTGAATGAAAGAACGGTCGTTCCGCGTTTTGGACGTACAGATCGTTTGGTTGTCCAACTGAGTCCATCCAATGCCTTTTCGCCATTATCTGCATCTTCACTTGGCACATAGAAGACTATCTCCCGTTTATTCAGTGCTGCTGATGCTTTGGCAATGTCACGGCTGATGTTTTTATCGCTTTCATCAAAAACCCGCGCATACTCACTGTGGTTGATAGTTACATCAAACCTTCCTCGTTCTTCTGTAACAGAACCATTAAAGATTTTTTCCAGAGAAAGGTACACCAAGCGTTTTTCATTGCGTGAGAGTGTATACGCTGCCGTAGTCAGTGCGTTCGACTGTCTAAGGTATACGGATTTAGCTTGTTTTTGACTAACGCTAATTGGCAAATTCATAAAACTCGTGACAGCTGAATTATAGAAGTCACGAATTCTAATTTAATTAATTATCAATTAGCAAGCATAAAACGCTATTTATTGAATTCGAATACTCAAAGTGTGTGACAGGCAAATACTAGAAGTTAGTAATTTGAACTACAGCTCAACCTTTAAAGGCCACTTTTTACCTGTGAATAACCCATGAATAACCGCGTTTCCATCCCTTCAATCTGTCACGACTATCCCTTCACATTGTCTATTTATCCCCTTCAATCTGTCACGTTTACCCTTCAATATGTCACGGCTAAACCGCCACAAGCATTGATACATAAGGGATTGCAGAACCTAATAAGATCTTTTAAGAAAGATCATAAGAAAGATCCTTAAGAATGTATGTCCTTGGATATGTGGATTTCGCTTCGCTATAACCCACAATATCCAACGCAAAAAAAATGTGGATATATGGACAGCAAGCTGCCCACATACCCACATTCAAAAATAATTGTTATTTTCTTTTTTGTTTTTATAAATCTAATTGAACGAATCAATTTTCACTTTTGATCTCGAATTCAATATTACCTGTTTATGAATACAGGTGATTTAAACGCTCTAGGATTCTTTCTGTGCTTCATATACCTCAAGCTTACCTTGTAGCACCCCAACCTCTTCGGAAGCCTTCATGCAAGCATCTGAGGCCAAAATGAGCCTTTCGCTAGACCGCTCTAATTGCTCCCCTTGTCTAGCGTTTTGATTCGCTAATTGCTCTATAGTCCCTTCTGCTTGTACCAAACGGTCAGTTAGATTTTTTATTTCTGTTTTCTGTGTTTCTGTCTTGGTCTGTAAGCGCTCCAGTTTCTTCTCTTCCGGGCTACGGTTTTTCTTAAGTGCTGACAGCTCGGATTTAAGATCTTTCACCAGGTTCTTGTTTGTCCCCAGTTCAGAATCTAACTCGGAATTCTGATTAGTTAGCTTCTCAATCTGTTCATCAAGTTTTTTTGCTTTCCTACCAGCGGTATCTAACTCTGCAGATAGTGTATTTACCTGACTTTGTGACTCAGCAAGCTGTTCCTGTGTTTCAGTCAGTTGCTGCGTGGAGGTATCCAGACTAGCTTCGAGATCCCGGACGCGATTCTCGAAAAATTGGTTTTTTTCTTCTAGAGCATTTAGGGCTTTTTCATTAGCAGATTCAACATTCTGGATTAAGTTTTGAATTTGACCATTCGCCTGTTCAGAGATGGTTAGCTTCTGCTCCAGGTTCTCAATAACTTTCGCGCTATCTGCCAGTTTCGCATTTGCATCCGTTAGAGATGTCTGTGCGATTTCTAACTCCTGAGTTCTATCCCTAACCTGAGTTGCTACCTGTGATTGGATTTCACTTTCGATTAGAGGCCAAATCTGATCCCCCAGCCCTTTCAATTTATCGATAAACATTCCAACCCATTCTGGTTGTTGAACACGCACTGAGAGTTCATTTGTCTCTTTGTAGTCCAACAACCATCGTGCACATTGTTCCAACGTACAGTTGCCAGCTACTTCATGGAGCATTTGAGCAGTAATTAATTCTACCGGTTGTCCACCAGCAATCAGTTTGTTTAGATGATCTTCAAGGTTTAGGTTTGTGTCTAACTCTGTATTCATTTCCAGTACCACTTACACAACATTTATTGAATTCGTAAGTTTACAATTTTTTGAATCAGATCAGTTACCTAGAAATCGTACCACCCCACAGAATTTTATAATAAATCACTGTTTTTAAACAAAATATTGATTATTAATTTATTTTCAAAAAGTAGCGTTTTAAAGAGTTGCGCGTTTTCGCAAGTGTCTTAATATTTTCATATCAGACGGGCTAACCACCCCGAATTATCAAAATGCTGTGGAGGCAAATAATGGAACTTATATCAAACTCACAACAAGCTCTGCTAAACTTCGTTGGTCACGCTTGTAATAACGCTGATAGCCGTCAAACAGGCATTTCATCATTTGATTTCGTGTTGCTTGAAGCGAACAACGGACAACTTCAAATCACTGGTTCTAACGGCAACCAGTCATTTACTCGAATTTGTGCTACAGACGAGATCCAAGTAAAAGGCAATGGCAGTCTATGTGTTGACGCAGTGAAACTGTTTCAAGCGACTCGCGCACTACCAAAGAACACACAAGTTAAAATCAAAGAAGTACAAGGTAAAAACCGTGCAGTATTGAGCTGCGGTAAATCACGCCTACAACTAAAAACTATTCCAGTAACCGATTACCCAACAGTTGACATCATCAAAGACGTTGAGAGCACCTTTACCGTTCCTGCTAAAGAGTTTATGAGCCTAATTTCCAACGTGCTGTACGCTTCTGGTCGTAACGATGTGCGTCATTATCTGAATGGTGTTTACCTTAACGTTAATCGTGGTGCATTGTTCGCTAACGCGAGTGATGGTCACCGCCTGTGCGTGAACAAAATGCAAGTAGGTGAAGCAGTAAACAAAATGGGTCTATTGCTCCCTTACAACTCAATGACAGTTTTTACTCGCCTAAACGAGTCTGCGGAAGAAATTACTATTGCTTACAATGGTTCAAGAGCTGAATTCAATTGGGGCGGTCTTGTTTACCGCACAGCCCTTATTGATAGTAAGTTCCCTGATATTTCTAAAATGTTCCCTAAGACATGCGCAAGCAAGATCAAATTTAATCGTCTTGAGCTATTATCAGTATTAAATCGCGTGTCTGTTTTGCTAACAGATGACAAGTTCCCTAAAGTTAAACTCTCAACTACCGAAAACGGTATTAAGCTACAAACTGTGATTGATAATGAAGAAGATGGCTTAGGTGAGGACATGATCACTGCTCAAACATCTGGCGACCCAATCACTTATGACTTCGGTGTTAACCCTAAGTACCTGATTGATGCTCTAAGCCACATTTACACTGAACACGTAACAATGGAATTCACAGAAGCTAATGCGTCATGCTGTGTATCACCTGTTGGAAAGGTAGTAACAAGCAAATCACTAATTATGCCAGTGCGAATCTAGAGAATGCTGAACAACAATAAATTCACTTTAAATGGCGATCAGTGGGTCGCCAGTATATTAGACTTTAAAGTATCGCTTACTGATAAGTGTATGACAGTCTTCCACGGAGAAAATGAAGTAGAAGGCGTTTTGCGCTTTCCAGATGGTTTGACAGATTTAAATGAATCGTCATTCACTTACAGCGAACTGGGTAACCGAACAGCGATACTGCTACCTGACGATTCCGGTCATGTAGAAATAGTCCAGTACGGCAATGACCTACACCTTAATCACTACAATACAAACGGTGTTGTGGTAGAAAAGCTCCAAGTTGCCTCCACACTCGCGCACACCTGATCATTTCCTAATTTAAACTTCTATTCGCTCCGTGTATTATGTGCTCACACATTTAATGCGGAGCGTATTATGATTCATCAAATTTCATTCATGCCTGTCAGAGATGCGAGAAAACTAGTACCTGACAATTCTATTGCACTTATTTCTATTCACGATGCTGGACAGGAAGTTGATTCTCAAGTTCCGAAAGAAGATTGGGGATACTTTGATCACATTGGGTTTGATGATGCAGCATATGACGAAGAACTAATCTCAGAGTATGGCGCTGACTTCTGGAATTATTTTGACGGTTGCGCCCGTAAAGTTCACGCTCTCAAAATTTTGCTTATGTTCAAGCGTATCGAAGAATCACCTAATATCAGAGAAATCATTGTTCACTGTGACGCTGGACGCTCCAGATCAGCTGCCGTTGCTAAGTACTATGCAGAAAAGAACAATCTTGAACTTGAGGGTGACACCACTTACGCGAACTCCCTTATTTACACCCTCTTAAAGAACCCTAACCAGTTTGAGGAAGCTCTCGAAGAGCATGTAAATAAGCCATCCAAAATTTCTCATAATGAAGCAGAAGTGGAAAAGGTAAAACTTTTTCCATTCGGTTGGGTGGATGTGCTAATAGAAAGTATTTTTGGCAAGCCACAGAAGTGAGACTATGGATGATGACATTATACGCGGCATACTCAAGGTATTATCGTTCTTAATGCGGAGCGTTTTACTTGAGTTTATTGATTGGATTGGCGCATCCGTTATTCGTATTATTGATTCTGAAAAAGACTCAAGAGGCACACGGTTATCTAAAGTTATTGGCTGGACTCTCATTGCTTTCGTATTACTTCTTACCTACTACTGCATGAATTACTTCACGGGCTAATTGTTAAGTGTTGTAGTTTTGAAAATGGCCGATTTTCAACTACTGCACTTTCAACAATTAATGTTATGAGGTAGGATTCTCTCAATCAACCAACTACTTTGAGAGAATCAATGCACAGCTCATACGTTCAAAATTGTGTTTTTTTGCTCAACGAGTACCCAGTAAATTCTAAACACTTGGTTAACGCCAAGAAGTTCCTTGTTTATGTACTACTGTTCTCGTTTGTGTTCTCCGGGATTATCCGTTTAGTGGATTACTTAAATGCTCCACCCCCAATTCTATCTGTATATGCTGATCAAGAGTTCTGCCCAGGTGCTCTCAAAGTCACTTCAAAAGATGATTTTGGCTTTATTTTAAACTGTTCAACAATTTCTAAAGGCAGTGAGCTAGATAGTTCAGTGGTAATACAGAAGCTTTCCAAGTTGGACACAAACGTCTACAAAGTAGTAGCTGTACTAAGTGGCAATCGAACATCAGATCCTGATGTTATTGCAACACTACCAAGCTTTGTTGAATCTGACGTGGTAAAGGCATTCGTTTCTAACGCATTGAACGTGACTGGTACTGATGTTCTGGATTCAGGTACTGTCTACTGGGGTATTGGTAAGAGCAGTAAACAAGATTTAGGATTAGTTTCGGCTTTGCTTGAACGCGGCCTATCAAATCCCTACTCACGATTTAATGACTCGATAATGAAAGACTTGGTGAAATCGGAATTGGCAGCTCGAATCGTCAAAACGTCACCAGATCTCACGATTACTAAGAACACAGAGAAAGCACCAGTTCAAGAGGAAGATACCCAGACTATTTCCGTTGAGCCAGAGCAACCAAGTTCTAATAAGTGTCTAGAGAACACCAATGGCTCTCCGTTCTGTAGTGTTGCAGACAATATGGTGAAAATGCTTGATGGCCCATTGGTAAAAATTATGATGATGTTATTCATCATGGGAGTCATCTTCTTCTCGGTTGTTAGCCCCAACTTAGTTATGTTTGCTTCTAGTATCCTAGCTGTGCTTTTCCTTGCTAACGCATCAACAATTGCTTCTACAATCTTGGGAAATTGACATGAAATACTCACGAAAAAACCTTTTACGTACAGTCATACTTAATGCAGCTATCGACCCCAAAAATATCGCAGCACTAGCCTTATCAATTTTCTTTGGAGTCAACGCTGTAGTATCGCAAGGAAAAATCGCATTGATTGTATGTGCAGTAGCGAGCCTTTCGACATACATAGCACTGGTTGCATTTACAACACAGCGAAAAGCAAAGCAGTATGGTGCGTTGTACTTCTCCGCGTTACATCGTTATCAAATGGACGTTGTTGAATCTCAGCTAGATAATTTGGAAGATTCGCCTTTAGCAAAGGACTCAAGATCACTGCTAAAAATGTACTGGGATATGAGGCTATCGGGAAATCTATCAGACTCCCGTAAAGATACTCTCGCTGATGCATCTGAACGCTATTTCCAAATCATGACTACTTCACTAAATGCGATTAATCGACTTCCTGACGATAGCCAGGCAATTAAAATTGAAAAGAAAAAACTAGCTGAATTATCGGAGTCTTACCGTTCAGCACTCATTTCCGAGTGTGTAAGACAAACATCGGCAGGCAATACTTCTCAATTTAATGAGCTGATCAGTGAACTTGAGTCAATCAAGTTTTCAAATGAGTATGTGACACAATAATTAGCTCCAAAGGAGTTCCCTTCCCCCCACCTATTGGGAACTCCTTGAATTACTCCTACCAACAAAATCTACCTCACTATTTTTTTTAAGCGTTATAATTTATCATTAACTCTAAATAGAGCTTGTTGCGGGAATCGGATTGCCGATTAAAGTATTGGTTATTACGAGTTAATGACTAAGTGAGAACAAAATGGCTCAACCCTACTTTATCCCTACTCAAGACCAGCTAAATAAAATGGAATCCGTTTTGGGTAAGCATCTTATAGGTAATGATTTTCACCTTAAAAACATCGTTCTTGAAATGCTGCAGTATTCAGAGGGTGAAACTCAGTGGCTAAGTGCACAATCAAAAGACTTGCTCTTACCATCTAGTGAACAGTGTTCACGCTATGAACGTGAAGTGCCTGAGCAATTATGGGTTTACACAGACCCATCTGTCAGCCAAGTGTTAATCCATTTTACTAAACCAAGCTGTTTGGAATCTCAACACGATAAGCAAGATGCAGACTTGGTGATCTATGACTCTGAAACCCCTTCTCAGCCGCCCATATTTGAAAGCGATGAATGGGCTTACATTGCCAATCTTTACACCGTACAGGCGGTTACAGTAGCAATGCCATCAATCGAAGAATATGGCGTTGATATGGCCGCGACAGATACCGGTTGCTTGGAATTTTTGAGCGAACAGCTTTTTCTAAAGCAAGTTGACGAGAACTTTTGCCCTACTCCATCTAATCGTGGTGATGACGGTTCAACGACAATTTGGATTGAATTAACACGCAACCGCTCAGAGTCCCACTTAACATCGAAAGAATAGGTACCGAAATTGAACAATTACAAGCTCCTAATGGAGCTATCTGGAAAGGTAACTGATAGAGCCAAACTGCTATTGGTACACGCTAGAAAACTCCAAGTAGCTGGCATACTTTTACTTGGTATCGGCATTTACGGATTTGATCTGTATGCAATCGTCATTGGTGCTTCCATTTGGTACTTTCAACACATAACTAAGAGCGCGGGTGACCATTTTCATGCATCGTCAGCAAATGTAACGATGAAGGTATACAAAAACCCTGAGAACTATCCTCCGCTAAATGTTTGGCTGGTTCCGCATGAAGGCCGGGAGATCACCCCTGACCATTACGATGAATTGGAAAAATTGGTACTCGAAGTTAATGAGGATTTCATAACGAAGAAAGTACAACAGGTCTACGATTATCGGGGCGGTAAGGTCACCTACTATGACTTGGCCAATATCATCTTTTTGACCGAAGGTATGGTTCGCTACAAAGCTATTCGACAAGCAGAAGGAAATTTTCAACCCTAGTCTGCTACTGAAAGAATGGTACCTATTTCTAATCCATAACGAAAGGCGCACATAGTGCGCCTTTTCTGCTATTTGAGGTAATGGCTTGCTCTGTTTTGCACTTCGTTAAGTAGTGCATTTCTCAATCCGGTTGCTGTACATTAAGGAATATACCTACCACGCTATCAAAATCCGATGTTAGCGACTTAGGGCTCTTGCGGCATATATATCTGCCTGCATACTAGTGAATAGAGAAAAGTTTAAAGGTATAGCAAATGAATAGAACGTCCGAACAAGAAGCCATTGTCTCGTTTAACTCTGGAAATGCACTTATTGACGCAGGCCCAGGTACTGGCAAAACGACAACTCTAATTGAGTTCATTCTGGAACAAGTCAAAACGATGCCGGCTACCAATATGTGCGTCCTAATGTTCAATAGTGACATCGCCACCGAGTTCACTGCGCGTATCAAAGCTAAAAGATTGGCAGACCTTCCATTAATCAAAACCTTTCACGGTTTTTGCTACAGCGTTTTGCGTAATTCTGGCCACCTGAATCGAATTGGCTTCGAACTTAACATGGACACTGGACCATTCCAGCTGTCATTAGCTAGGTCTGCACTTAAAGTGATTGCCGCAAACACGAGAAGCAAGAAGATTGCATCCGTTATTGGTGATAGCAAAACTGCAGATACCCTATTGTCGTTTGTCGGCCTCGTGAAAGCGATGATGTTACCTGTAAAAGAAGTGTTTAACATTATGGGGATCAACCAAACTTACTCGTTTTTAATCCCTGCATTTTATGAGTTTGAAAAGGCTCGTATGGCCGAAAAAGTATTGTTCTTTGATGACTGGTGTCCTGAAACCGTAGCTCTGTTACGCAAGGACGGACAGTTAAGAACTCTATACCAGTCAAAATTCTCTAAAATTTTGATTGATGAATTTCAAGACATTAATGCCTCCCAGTATGAGCTGGTAAAGCTGATTAAGGCCCAGAATACTTCTCTAATCGCGGTCGGAGACATTGACCAATCGATTTACAGTTGGCGCGGTTCAAACCCGGGATTTATGCTAACTTTCGAGAAAGATTTCCCGCCGTGTACAAAGCTGACATTAAGTAAGACGTTCCGTTATGGTCACCGTTTATCTCTGGCTTCAAACCACCTGATTGTGAACAACCAAGAACGATTCGACACTTTGACCGTTTCTGCTCCAGGTACACCAATTACAAATGTTGAAGTCTGCCCTACAGGTACGCCAGCAGCTGACGTTATCGAATCCATAAACAAACATTTAGAATCCGGTGGACAACCTGCAGACTGCGCCGTCCTGATCCGCCGTTGGTCACAGTCGATGCTTTTTGAGTTATCGTTTCTGCTTCGAAGGGTACCGTATAAAATGCCCCCAGAATTCGCATTACCAAACACAAGAGAGATTAAGCTTCTCACTACTTTACTAACTTTTGTAACCGGAAACGATAAGGTGCTTGATTCGGAAGCGCGCAGCACACTTATTTTCGACCTTCTCCGGTTCCCTCATACTTACGTGCCGAATAAGAAGCTGATGGAGCTTTCACGCCGCTTAAGTGGCATTGATGTAGAGCATTGGGTATCCGCGATCGATACCATCCAATTAGCTGATACCACCAGCAAAACCCGTTACGAAAACGTAAGGGAACGCCTGTATATCATCGACACATTGAAGGGAGTGAAAGATGCCTCTGCCCTTGATGTTTTTGATGCGTACCTTGACGAGTCAAACATGTCTGAATGGTTGGCCAATAGCGCGACAAGTGATGCTGAACTGGCAGAGGCCGAAGAGCGTTTTAACTCACTTGCAACCGTATTAAGAAGCCTGAAGCTTTCACCAGCGGATGCACTCTCTTACTTCCAAAGACTCATCAATTTGTCGCAACAACAAACAAAGAATAATTACGGTGTAACACTGACAACCATTTTTCGTTCAAAAGGCTGTGAGTATGACCTTGTTCTACTGCCTTTTTGGGATGCGGATACCATGCCCATTAAGAAAAAGTCAGAAACTGGTTTAGGTGTTGATGAAGAGGAAGAGCGACGACTGGCATATGTAGGCATGACAAGGGCTAAAAAAACCGTTCGGATCTTTCACGCCAAAGCTCAAGATGGCGAACATCACCTTACAAAAGCAAGTAAATTCATTCGTGAGTCAGAAATAGATCTATCTATTGCTCTCTGTAATGCCGTGACAGAGAGAACCGAATTACCTGAACGCTCTACGCCTACCTCACTTCGTTACCACGAAGCTATGGTCGCTCAACGCTGACTTGTGCGATTAGACTTCTAGCAGATACTGACCCATATCAAATACGTTATGGGTCAATCACAATGAACAAACTACCACTTTTAGAGCTATGTACTGGTATAGGCGGGTTTCACCTTGCCGCACAGCAAAACGGTCTTATAGAAACGATTTGCACCGCTGAAATCGACCCATATAATACAAAATTGATTGACCGTAACTTCAATCTAGATAACTGCGGTGATGTGTCTGAAATTGGCCTTCCTCGCGCCTGTCACAGCCATCAAGCACTTATAGACGAGGATAAGGTGCCAGTTGAAGAAACTGGCTTCACAAGCCTTTGTATGGAGGATTTTATGGAAGGAATATTGCCCTTCCCAACTATCCTATCTGCTGGCTTCCCATGTCAGGATGTGACTCCAGCTAATACCAAAGGCAATCATATCGGCATCAACGGTGCGCGATCAGGCCTAGTGCACGACATTCTTAATATCGCAGAAGACTTGGAAGTACCGTATTTGGTTTTTGAAAACTCAAGCAACCTCTTAAACCGTGGGCTTGATGTGATTCTTATGGAACTTAACAGACTTGGTTATATCGTTGAGTGGGAGGTCATTGCAGCGACTGCGTTTGGCTACCCACATTACCGCCATCGCACTTATATCGTCGCGTATCTACCAACGACAGCTGTCGCTCGTGGTAACCGCCGCATCTTCGATACGGTACGTAAGCAAGCGAACAAGCAACCGAACCACTTTATGCCCCTGCCATCAGAAGATCCTGAATACATCCTCAATGCAGCCGTGGTAAAAGAGCCTCGTTCAATTAAGCTGAGAACAAAGCGTATCAACGGCGTTGGCAATGCTATTGTTCCAGCTATCGCTAAGGCAATATTTGACGCCATCACAGATGCTGAGTTTGCCCCTGTAAAAGCAAAACAGCCAAAATCACGTAAGAACGAAACTTACATGGCATCCAAACTTGCTGCTGGCTGGGGTGTATCTCAACTCGATATTTTTTCTATGAACAATCTAGAACTGGTAACGAACATGCCATCACGCGGCATTCTGATCGGTGGTAACATTTATACTGGAGAGCCCGATCGCAATCTTAACCCGACCAAAACCACTTTCCCGAACTTGTTGTCTACATGCATTGCTAAGGACGGCAACAACAATTTTACTTCCGGTAGCCGAATGTCACGGCCCGGTAAACTCGGTGGCTTGATAGGCGATCTGCAGCGCCTTGGCGCGACTGAGGGTGGTCTTAACCCCGTGTTTGCAGAACGTATGTTAGGCTATCCAGATAATCACACACGATTGGCTTATTAACAGAAGGGAACACAAATGAAGTATTTTGCTTATCTGGTACTGCAAATGGGTGTCTTTACATTGTTACTGCATCCGGTAAAGGCATCGTATGTGGTTGAATTGGTCATAGCAGCGATGAACTTATTGGCCATCATCTCTCTGTACAGGATCGTCACCCCTAAAATTAGAACGATGGTGCAGCATAAATTGGCTGTTGTTGTTCAACAACCAGTGAAAACGCCAATCGACCTATTGAGATACGATTCATATGAATCAATGGTGGTGTTTTTCCTTTCAGTTGGTCCAGCTCTACTTACATTCGTGGCTTATGTCCAATTCTTCAAATAGTCACTAAGCATTTCCCATCTAGCGCGTTTTCCAATGTGAGAGATACTTGTTGTCAGTTCAATTGAATGGGTTGGCAACCAGTTCCTTCCCTTCAAATTATCTCTCAAACTATCTGGCATCAAGAGTACCACTTAAATCGTGATTTCTTGGTGCCGAATGAATACGGAACAGCAAAATGAATCACAAAATACACTTTTCGGGTCAACTAATGGGAATTCGCTCAACAGATAAAAACCTTCCTGTAGACTTCGATAATAAAATCATGATTTACGGCGGGACACCGTTTAAGTTTGTCGACTCCATTCTGTGGACGTTCCATGTTACCGGCATTGCTACACCGGAAGAATTTGCACAATCACCCCTTTCAGAATCCCATCAAGATGTCTCTTTTGACTATGAAAGCTTTATCACGAACTGCTACAAAGAGTTTCGTTTAACAGAGGATTGTGACCAATATTACAAAGCAATTTATCCACTAATTCGTCGTAGCGCCTCTGAGATCAAAGAGCAGTGGACAGGTAATGAGGAAGTATTTCTTCACCTTTACGGCCTAGAGCACGCCGTGAATTATTCTATACATCGCCCTTACCAAAATGAGGTTGAGCTTAAATATCTTGCATCGCTTGGCGAGTACATCAAGGAAGTCATGAACAAACCTGCAGATGCGATGACCATGAAAGCTTACAAGCAGGCAGTATTTCGGATTGGCCAATACCTTGAGCTTGAGTTGAATGCAACCGTGGAAGGGGTGCTTCAATATATCAATGCCGTCATTTCTAACCCGGCGTCGGCCACCACCGATCTGGCATTCGTTAGCGGCATTCGGCATATCAAAGGGAACTCAAACTTTGCTAGTCATATTACACAGACCTTTTATGACGATATGAGGGATGCTAAGGACAAACAATTAAACTCTATGTTTGAGACTGACAAAGAGATTGTTGTTGAAGCCATCAAACAGCGTGTTAACGACTGGCTCAAAGCTGCATAACTTGACCATGCAGGTTGGCAACTTGCCAGCCTGCAGCCACTGGCGCGATTAGAGAAGTGTCGGAAAATTGAATCTCAAGCACAGGAGATTCCACGATGAAACTATACGACTACCTATTACCTCACCTACAACACGTTAGCCACACTCCACTTTTTCACGGTCAGGCACGCGTCTATCAATCGCAAGATCTGACTCTATACCGTGTATTTGATGATGGTGATATTTGTCATGAGCAGTGCCTTATAACCGGAAATGGGCGTTACTCAGATGATAGTTGGGACAGTGCTTACGTGAATCCTGAAATCCATCAAATTGTCTCTCTCCACCAGCATCCTAAAACATGCGCGACGGAAGCCCCGCGTGTGTCCTTATGCCTATTTTCATTCCCAAGCAAAGAAGAAGCCCAGAAGCAGTTCAATACCGAGTACTGCAATGTTCTATTTGCAGGCTATGTAACAGAAGCCAACGAGATTGAAGTTATCTACAACGATATTGTCCGTCCCTTCGACTCACTTGAAGAATGGCCACATTTTGTCAAACAGCTTTTAAACGAGCATCCATTTATCGACATTGGTACCAGCTCAAGCATTCCAGACAGCAAACATTTATCGGGCGAACTGTTTCACTCTCTACGAGCGGCATAACTGAGGTAGATTCAATGGCTAAACCACTTCTAATCATCGGTTGCAGTGACAATAAAGCTCAGACCGAAGCTCAAGCTTTCGACCTATATTTGGGTCATGTGTACGAGTTAATTCGTGCGAACATAGATAATGTACACGATCACTTTGAAGTGCTTATACTGTCAGGTTTACATGGCCTGATTCATTCTAAACAGGTCATTGGCCATTATGATCAGCAAATGCCTAAGCGAACCCAAACCGCGGCGATGCAAGCGTATGTTGATAAGCACACAGCAGGCGCCAATAAGCTGTTGAAGCAATACGCAGAGAAATCCCGCGATTTGTTTGTCGTGTTGTCAAATGACTATTTGAAAGTCTTCGACATGATGACTGAAAAGCCAAGCTCCCAGAAGCTGCTTAATACCTTCAATTCGACGTACTTTTGCCGTAAACACATTGGCGTTGGAGTTCTTAGAGGTAGACTAAAGAAGATCCTCAATAACATACCAAAACCATTTTCACCTGTTTTGTATCGGTCAGGCTTAGCATCAGCTGACGAGTTTACCGGCTATTCAGCTGCCAACGCTTGCTTGGGCGCTTCTCTTGCCTACGTTAGCGACATCAAGCAACCTCACCTACTCGACATGATGAAACAGTCATTGATTAGGGGAAACCGAGCTTTTCTCGACAACGGTGTCATTACCGAAGTTGGCAAAGGTAACTTCGTAGAACCTCAAGAAGTATTCTCGCGGTATAAGCGTATCGTGGAGTCTTTCAAAGGCCATGCTAAAAAGCTAAGTATCGTCATACCAGACAACCCATTTGACCCAGCGGCCAGCTTAGCGATAGTCAAAGAGAACAAATCGGTGATTAAGTGGTTAGCACGTCGTTGTGATGTGATCCTGCCGATTCATAAGGCACCAGACATTGGCCAGCACGCTATGTCCATGATGAAAGCACTAAGTTTTGCACCTATTCGCGTCGGTATACCCTGCAAGAAGTACATTTCGACTATCGAGGTTGTTGATGGCCAAGAGGTCAAAGTCAATGTACCCGTCAGATTGTCACCTTTGGAAATTGAACAGCTCTTTGAATTAAAGGCGCCGAATAAGGAGAGGCTATTTACTGGAGCTCATTTTCTAGCTTGTTCCGAAGTAACCCGAGGTGGTGTCTATGAAGAACGAAAAACTCTCGCGCATATCCACGGCTTTGATGCAAGTTTCGATGCCTGCCGAACTGCAGCCGTTCTAGGGAATGAGAAGTCGTCATCGCGCATTGGTTCCCAATTACTGCGTGAGGTAAACGTAGAAATCACTAAAGATAAAACGCTCCGCTCCACTGAATATGCAAGACATGATTGCACCGAGGAATATGAAGACCCACTTGCTTTTACTTCGGCGGCAGAGGCTATCGAGGAAAATGTGTTTGCTTTTGTCGAGCTATGGAATGAATCAATGGAAGCAGTTTGGGAACTGGATGTATCTGACATGCAGGAAGAAGACGCGAAAGAGTATTGCTTAAACCTATTGTGCAGTTTTCCCCGCGATATAGAAGACCAGCTTCTTAAGGGGCTAAAGCTTGCTTATTGGCAGTCATTCACCTGCCGCCATCATCAAGCAACGAATTTTGAAAAGCGAACGGAAACATTCACTCGGTTGTTCTCTGACGGTCAGCGCGTAGCGATTCAAACAACCCTACCTATCTAAACCAAACTCTAAAAATGGCGCTGCTGTTACGTGGCGCCTTTCAATCATCAAACCTAAACCTGAGCATCTTGTGTGATTCGCTAACTCGCTTTTAATGGAATCAAACCACAGGAGATAACGCTCATGACAAAACAAAATTCGAAACCGACAACGACAGGTCAACTTAAGCTTCGCGTTGGAACATTGACTCATAGCTACGCTATCGAGACAGAAGAATTCATTGATGTGGTTGATCTAAAGGATGCCAGAGAGAAATGGCGCGAACACACAGAACAGCAAGATTACAACCGTTACACCTTGGGCGGTGACGTTTTTGATGGCGAAGAAGTCGTTGCAGTGTTCTCACCTAATGGCCGCTGTTTCAAGCCTTCTGATAAAGGCAACGAGTACTTCAAACGTCTTCCATCTAATGAACTAATTGACATCGACTAATCATAAACAGCCCCACCAACAAGACCTGTGGGCACAAAAATTAAATATAGAGAGAATAAAAATGGCAGCTATTCACCCTGATGAAATCCTTATAAACCGTTCTAATCCAAATCAAACAGTGGTTACCGCCCCTGATGGTTCACTGCTTGGTGAGTTTGAACCCCATTTTACAGACATCCAATTGCGTCGTTCTTGGAAACATCACGTGCAAGCGATGTGTAATGGCCCTTGTGAAAGCGAACGCGAAGAAAAGCAGGAAGATGACCAGCCATTACTTATAGAGCACCCAGCTCCAGTGACTGTCCAAACCTCGGCGCAGGGAATGGTATTTACAGAAGAAACATTTGAGGGTTACCCATTTTGAAACTGAATCCTGCTATCACTCACTATCAGAATGAGTGCGATTTTTACAACACCAATGAAATCGATGTACTGCCAGAGCGAATTCCAACTTATATCGCATGTGGCCCGAATGGTGACTATGCAAGACCCGCAAAAACGATTGGCGAGTTGCCGGGAAAACACCTACGAAAGTTGGCACTGAAACTTGCCGCTGAGAAATTGGGCGTGGATCAAATCAACTTTGGTTTGGAGATATATAAAACTCTCGGTATGACCAAGAATGAGGCTTTAAAAGATGGCCGTTCATGGCTTCTTCAAAATGGTGACAGTTTGAAGGTTGACCTTTTTTGGCATGAGGTTCCACAAGCTTACCCACTGGATCAAATTGCACGAACTTACCCCACTCCTGTAGGTGATATGCCTATTCGTGAACATGTACGTGTAGCGATGTCGAATATGACCGATAGAGAGCTTGTGAATGCTATTGGTTCACGTGATTTGATTAATCCTGAATTTATGGGTGAAGCCATTCACCGTAACTTAATTTGGCGCGGAGCAACGACCGAAGAAACCTACCAAGCAGTAGAAAAGCGTGAGCAGTTGGCAAAACAAAACAAGGTGACAAAGTGACCCCTATCCTTACTGATGTTTATAGCGATGAATATTTCCATTTGGCAGAAAAGCCGTGGTTGAGTGGCCAAGAAAACTGCCCTGTTTTTCTCGAAGATAAAATCACCTGCCAAGGTGTCTGTTGTTTCAATATCAAAACGAAGAAATGGGATGTTGAACTAGCCAAAGGGTACGGCATGGTAGTGATCGATAGTTGTGAAACAAGAGATGAAGCAATAGCGCTACTTTGGGAGCGTCGACAAGAAGGTAATTCTTGGGATATTGGAATTTAACATTGTACAAAAAACTATGTTTTTCATTCGATTAACTTAGTACTTCCGTGCTAAAACATAGCCCCTAACAATCCCCCTCTGGCAGGATAGTTGTCACTGTTAAAATTTAACCAGTTTAGGGCGGTAAGAATGAATTGTGTCTCGCATTCCAGCAGAAAGAAAAGAAGCCATATTGAAGAAGCTATTGCCTCCATACTCAATGTCAGTGAGCCAGCTATCAAAAGAAGAAGGCGTTAGCACCGCGACCCTGTATCATTGGCGGCAGCAACTCAGACGTTCAGGAGCCGCAGTGCCAAATAGTAACACTTCATCAGAGCAGTGGTCTGCTCAAACCAAACTTGCCATCGTTGCCGAAACCTACTCGATGACGGAGAGTGAACTCAGCCATTACTGTCGTGAAAAAGGTCTCTTTCCAGAGCAAGTTCAGAGTTGGCGAGAAGAGTGTATGCAAGGCTTTCAGTCAAGCAAAGAACGGGAAGCTGAAGCAAAGAAACAGGCCAAAGCCGATAAACTTGAAATTAAAGAGCTGAAAAAAGAGTTACGCCACAAAGAAAAGGCGCTCGCTGAAACTGCTGCCTTGTTGGTTCTGCGAAAAAAGCTCAGAGCCTTTTACGGGGAAGAGCCAGAGGACGACTAACCTCAACCGATGAAAGGCAGCACCTGATTGCTCTTATCCACGAAGCCAAACAAAATGGTTGTCGCATAGAACGCGCTTGTCATGAGGTTCAAATTGATCTGAGAACCTATCGTCGATGGTATCTACAAGGAAAGGTTCAGGCGGATAAAAGACCGACCTGCCTCAGACCAGAGCCAGCTAACAAGCTGTCAAAGCAAGAGCGTGATGCGATTATCGAGGTATGTAACCGCCCAGAGTTCGCGAGCTTACCCCCGACTCAAATAGTGCCGACACTGCTTGATAAAGGTGAGTATATCGCCTCAGAGTCGAGCTATTATCGGGTGTTGGGCGCTCAAGGACAACTTAACAACCGAGGCCGTCAGAGGAGTAGACAAAAGCAAGTGAAGCCAACGACTTATACGGCGACAGGCTCGAATCAAGTCTACACATGGGATATCACTTACTTGCCTTCAAAGGTTCGAGGCCAGCATTATTATCTGTATGTAATAGAGGACATCTACAGCCGAAAAATCGTGGGCTATGAGGTGTATGAACGTGAGTGCGGTGAGTTAGCGTCACAGCTCCTGCAACGAACCTTGATGCGAGAGCAGTGCTTCAATCAACCGCTAGTTCTTCACTCAGATAACGGTGCGCCTATGAAGTCGCTGACGTTCAAAGCGAAGATGGATGAGCTAGGCATTACCTCATCGTATAGCCGCCCAAGAGTCAGTGATGATAACCCGTATGTCGAGTCGTTGTTCCGCACGGTTAAGTACATGCCGAACTGGCCGACAAAGGGCTTTGAAAATCTCGAAAGCAGTCGAGGTTGGGTTGAAGCCTTCGTGCACTGGTACAACACCGAGCACAAGCACAGCAAGCTAAATTACGTCACGCCCTTAGAGCGTCATAACGGAAAAGACGAAGAGATCTTGAAGCGTCGAGCGGAGGTATTACTCGCTGCAAAAAAGCGAAAACCCGAACGATGGCCTGGTGATATCAGGAACTGTAAGCCAGTTGGTGACGTACATCTAAATCCAGAGAGAGAAGCTGCTTAATAAACAAGCGAATGATGACAACTACCTTGAAAAACGCCGCAATATTAAAAGTAGAACAGTGACGAAGACAGTTATCTTCGGAGTATAGGAATGATTATGAAGAAATTGGGATTAAAAACACTAGCAGTAATATCTTTATTGAGTTCAGGTTACGCAGCAGCTGCATACCAGCCTTTAAACTTAAATGACCCGAACTTGAATATTTTTTGTCAATTGCGCTTTTCTGATCAGTATGGCTATCAGTTTACCCGTAAGAATGGCAATAAGCTGTACTGGAATCTTCAAAACACTGGCAAGGTCTTCGACCTTACTAAATTCTCTTATGCACCGGGAACGGTTACTGTAATTAAAGAAAATCCTCATGGATTCGAAGCAGATGTAATTACAAAGAAAAATAATGGTGAAAGTGAAAGAGCGTACTTTGAACTTAGAACACAGTATGATGCCAATGGCCCATATCCAGATGGCAAATTTGTTCGCCTGAAATTTGATAAAAAAGGCAATTTAGAGGGCGGGGAAGAGAACATGTTTAGCCATTGTGAAATCATAAAATAACGTGCATTAATGCATCCGTAATTAGTGGGGTTCTTATGGCCATTACTAACAACGGGTGCATTTATTTTGTGGTTAATTTTCTCTTTGTGTTTCTATTACTGACAGTTACAAAGTGGCTGCGTTTCTACTCTTCTTTTTGTCTTCCATTTACTCCCAGTACTGGCAGTTTTTCACAACCCACACCCTACTCTGAGTTTTATAATTCCACTATTTTTTAGTGACTTGCGCGTTGACTAAACCGTCTTACCATCACGGTATAAAGTTAATGGAGAGTCACCACATGATTGAGAAAGCACCAGCCAAGCAACTGGATTTGAATGACAAAACCAAAGAAGAAATCAGAACATTATATAAAAGTGTTCAGGATGCTCTCTCTGGTTTTAAGCCGAGAAAAGAGCAAAGCTTTCTTATAGCAGAAATTGCTAAAACGCTTGGTGGTGTCTACGCGCAAAATGAAGGTGCGAAGCGCCGTATCATCGCTGCGGAAGCTGGCACTGGTACAGGTAAAACTTTTGCTTACCTTATACCATCGATCGTCTTAGCCAAGGCGCTAAACAAGAAACTGATCGTTTCAACTGCCAACGTAAGTTTGCAGAGTCAGCTAGAACTCAAAGACCTACCGTTACTTCAATCTATACGACCTGACATGACGTTTAAGGTGGCTTTAGGCCGTAACCGATACCTGTGCCGCCGTGATGTTGAAACCGTTGCTGTGGGCGCGCCACCAGCCCGTAGCGAAGATACCCTATTCGACTCTCAAGAACCTGTAGAGAAAGTTTCTGGTGCAGACGCTGAACTACTTGAGCGCATGATCGAAAACTACGACAACAAAAGTTGGGACGGGGTTATGGATAACTGGCCAGTGACAGGTGAAGTTATCGCCTCTACGCTTTGGAACAAAGTGAACTGTAAGTCAGGCACATGCACTAAGCGTATTTGCCCCTACTTCGAAGAATGCGCTTTCCATAACGCTCGTAAGACTCTGGATACAACTGATGTGATTATTGCAAACCATGCGTTAACCATGACCAGCTTAGCGAATGGTGGCAATGTCCTACCGCCAGCGGAAGACGCCATTTGGGTTATCGACGAGGCACATCATATCCCAAAGCAATTCCGTTCTTCCTTTGAGCAAAAAGTAACTATTGAAGGTAGCCTTTCTTGGCTTAAAAAGGTATCACAAGCGGTGTCCAAGCTTTCGATGGTACATGGTCAAGAGATCAGCCAATCTATCGTTAAAGATGGCAGAGAGCTTGATGAAGTTGTGAAAGGCTGTGTAGAGGAACTACGCTCAGTTACTGACATGCTTTTGGCAAACTGCAATTTCTCTAGTGACTACTCTCAAGAGCAAATTTACCGTTTTAAAGACGGTCTATTACCATCAGTGTTAGATACATCGCTTAGCAATTTATCAACGCTGTCGGGCAAGATTAACCGTTGCGTGTCAGCTCACACAAGTAAGCTTCAAGAAGCTTTGGAAAAACGCAAAATCCCTTCCACACCTGCTATTGAAAAAATTCTGTCTGAATCAAATCGCCTACAGGCACATACAGAGAGTTTTGCAGATATGTGGCAGATGTTCACCAAGATTGAGCAGAAAGGGTCAGCTATCGCTAAATGGGTATCGTGCGGCGGTAATGGTCGACCTGACCTCTCATTTAACGCAGTGCCAATCAGCGTAGGTAAAGAACTTGAAGACACGCTATGGTCGAAAGCAGCTGGCGCGGTACTAACATCCGCAACCGTGACAAGCCTTGGTAACTTTGACCGCTTTATGCTTGAAGCTGGCCTAAGCGCGAATGATGGTACCCAGTATTGCCGCGTGAATAGCCCGTTCGATTATCAGAACCAAGCTAAGCTAATCATTCCACCAATGAAGGTAGAACCTACAGCTAAAAACGAAGAACAGCACACACTTGAAATTGTTCACTACACAGGACAAATGGCACAAAAACACAAAGCGATGCTTATGTTGTTTACCTCCTACCGTCAGTTGAATCGCTACATTGAGTTGGTATCACCGGAACTTAAAGCTTACATGCTTATTCAAGGGCAAGATACCCGACCTAATTTGATTCGTAGACACAAAGAGCGTATCGATAATGACCTCAAATCGATTTTAGTCGGGGTCGCATCACTAGGAGAAGGGCTTGATTTACCACGTGAATATTTGACCTGTGTTGGAATTGCCAAGATACCTTTCGCTAACTTTAAAGAGCCTGTAGATGAAGCTGAGAGCGAATTCATCAGTAAAAACGGTGGTAACCCTTTCTTTGAGTTGAGCCTGCCAGAAGCGAGCGCAAAACTCATTCAACAAGTGGGTCGTCTTATTCGATCAGCTGATTGCAGCGGCGAAGTGCTGATCTTCGATCGCCGTCTGAGTAGCAAAAAATACGGGGCGCAATTGATTGATTCTTTGCCTCCATTAAAACTATTTGCATGACCTTTTTATCAGTGTCGGGTAGTTGTGCCCGGCACCATTGTCATTCACCCACAGGAGAGATTAATGACACCTCAAATAAGTAACTGGCTATTGAATTTTTTCGGGACAAAAACAGGAAAATTCATAGCTGGGTTTTATATCATCCTAAGTCTATTAATGTCTGGATCCCTGCTCTATGTCTGGTTCACTAAAGGGGTTATCACTCCTGACCAAGTACGCCCAGTTGTTACCGTCATTCTACCAATTATTATTTGCTTATATTTAATTACATTGGGTGCTCCACAGAAGCACACAGTAACGAATGAGAAGGAAGAAGACGATAAGTGAATGAGTTGATAGTTGCGGGTTCTACCGAACCCGTAAACTGGTGCTATCTAAACAAAATAGGACTACTTCAAATGACATCTGCGACAACTCCCCTTTACGACTTTACTCAGTACATCACTGACAGCCACAATCCACGGTATATCACTTCCATACACGGTAGTTTGCCTACAATGTTTGCTAAACAATTTATCGAAAAAGTCATTGATTCGAATTGGTGTATATCCCCTCTTTTCTGTGGATGCTTTGATACGAAAGAGCGTGCTCTTGCCTTTGTGGATCAAGTAACTGACAGTCCACTTATACTGGCTATCCCAACAATAGATTATTCCAACGTCATAGCCTTAAGTGTTTCACACAACGGCGACCAATGGGTTTTGACTGACTACGAAAATGACAGCACTGCGTATACGACTTTCGAGTCACTTGATCAGTTGCCATTTGCTGCCCACTCGTTTGGTAGCATTTGCGCTGGCGAAGAATGGGACGAACTGGCTCAATTCAAGCCAAAAACATCACTAAATGATTCTCCGCGTCATGTTGTAGTAATGAAAGCAACCGTAGCTTAGCTTCATCTTATCCATTCTCCCGGTGTACCAATTACCTATTCCCCCTGGTACACCGTTTACCTAAATCCCTTTTTATCTCTATTGCGCGTTGGTCGAACTCGATTACCGTTGAATGACTAATTCAATTCAAGGTAATCAACATGAAAGACACGCAGCTTCTTAACCCTCAAAACCAAACCACTGTTGTTGTCGCTTTGCGTCTAATGCAATCCCTTATACAGAAACAAGGTGGCTCAGAGAACATCGTTAACCACTTTTCAGACTTCATAGAAGATGGTTGGAAATGCCCGACGGCAGAGCAAATTGAATCTCTAGTCGAAGATGTAAACGTTGAGCACCATTTCAATTTGATGGACTTAAAACCACAACTAAATGGCCGTGAGCGCATTTTGAACCTGTTAGTGTTGATCGAGTATGACCACGAGGACGTTCCTAATTCAGTACTTGAAGCACTTTGGGATGGCGTTAATTACTTACGTAATGGTGAAATTATTGACCAGACATATCACAAAATCACAGGCTGGCAGTATATGCCCGAAGCACCAAAGCGTTCCCTTGCTATTAGCAAATAAGCGCCCACCGCGATTAAGCACAAAACCGCTGGGCTTTAACGAATTTAACGAACTGGCCCAGCTCGTTAACCAATTACCAGAAGAGTATGAAGAAGATGGTAACAACTAATACGACAAATATTTCAAGTGTGTTCACTCGCCTAGCCCGCGCAGCACTTGGTAACGAATCTGATTTGAGTACCTGCGAGATAAGCAAGAACGACCTATCTACCTTACTGATGGCCTATCGCTTTGAACTTGGCAACCAAAACAAAGAACTGCCAGTAGATGAACTACCAGTGGAAGAAACACGCGCAACGTTGCTCCGTGACCTATTCAACGACAATTTGAAGAACATATTTGCAGTAGACATCCTGATCGATGACGAGCACGAAGAAACGTACCATGTACAAACTCTCGACGGTGAACCACCAGCGCATAGCGACATTGAAGTCGATGTGAGTAATCGCATTCGGGCTCATTATCACGAAGGTTCAACCTTCGAAATCACAAACGTGATCTCAGTGAAAGAGAGTCTTGAAACATCACCAATCAAATGCGCCTAACTACGGTTGCATCCGGTAAGAGCGGCTTTATGGCCGCTTTTTCCGTTATCTCGCAAAACCTTTAGCCATCAGTTGAGTTGGCGCCATTTGTGACTCATTGAAATCAATCATCCATGCATACCATCTACGGAGAGAACTAAAACATGAGAACCGTTCTGTTTACTATGCTGTTAAGTTTTGCCGGCATAGCAAATGCTGAGATTATCCACCGACAATATGAAGGTTTTGATTTGGACATCGACTGTGATCTACGCGGGGCAGTCCAATATCATTACACCCTTGGGAGAGACAAAGGCGACATAGACCGCAAACAAGATTTTGAGTTTGACCCGGAGGTACCTGCCCGTTGCCAGCAAACAAGCACATCGACTTACAAGGTAAACGGCAAGAGTACGTTTGACCGCGGCCACGGCGTACCAGCGAATCATATTGATAATTCAGAACTAGGCATTAAACAGACAAACTTCATGGTAAACATCTGGCCACAACATCGAGATTTAAACCGGGGCGCGATGAAGCAGACTGAGTTAATAGCTGAATGCTACCGTGATATAGAACCTCTTGAGATTTACGGCGGCATCATAGCAGGTGCGACACCAGCCAATTCTGACTATCTCAAATCTCATGGCATAGTCACACCAGGTTACTTCTACAAACTCATTGTACGTAAAGACCGGGCGCTTGCTTGGATATTGCCAAACAAAGCAGGCATGAAAAAAGCAGTACTTGATAAATACTTGGTGTCGGTGGCTGACTTGGAAAAAATAACGGGTAAAACGTTCCCAATGACACCTGACATGAAGACAGGTAAACCGGAACACTCTTGGATGATCCCAAGGGGTTGTGGTTGGAGTTGAACAGTGGCCAGCATAAGCTGGCCATTATTCTTATGGGGACAGTCTGACGGGATTTGAACCCGCATCGGCTTGCAAACCGGTTGGAGATGGTTTCGGGTTGCTATCCCTCACCTTGCCAACCACTCACGCTATGAGCGTTCTCCCAGTGAACTACAGACCGCCTTCATAAGAACCCATCAATTATACCTGATAAACAATCACATTCAAAATACAGCGTTTTAAATAATTATTACCATTGCAGGTAATGAACTTTGACATATTGTTTTTTTAAATTCAATTCATTATCACTCTGGTAAAAATCATATGAAAATGACCAATACTGACCACTATGATGATAGCGTCGTTATCCCTTCAATTCGTCGCAATGTTCAATTAGATATTTTCGGAAGTGACAGTCTTATAGCTCTTGAACCTGCCGACCCTCACGTAAGATTTGACTGTCCCGATTTAGATCTGAGTGATTATGACCTTGCCATCGTGAGCATGAGTGGAGGTAAAGATAGTATCGCGGGATTATGCCGCTTATTGGAAATGGGGTACCCCAAAGAGAAAATTGAACTTTGGCACAACCATGTCGACGGCGACCCTCTAAATGATGACATCTTCTTTGATTGGAACTTCATGTACTCCTACAACAAGAAGCTTGCAGAAGCGTTCGGAATCCCTTTGTACTGCAGCTGGCTAAATAAAGGGCTTCGAGGGGAGATGCTAAAACATAATTCTATTCCCCACCCTCACTCATTTGAAACGCCTGCCGGCATCATTGAGCTTGGCCGCGAAACATGCAAACCAGGCACCCGTAGAAAGTTTCCTCAACAAAGCGGGTCATTAAGCACGAGATGGTGCTCATCTTCACTCAAAGTTGATCCAGCTAAAAGAGCCTTGACCAATCAAGACAGATTCCTTGGCCAACGTATCCTGTTCATAACTGGTGAAAGGAGAGCTGAATCATCCCCTAGAGCGAAAATGTCACAACTTGCCCCGCATGCCGTAGATACTGAGAGGAAGAGTAAAAACCCGAAAAAGCCGCGTTATATCGACTCTTGGAGAAATGTGCTTCATCTAACCGAAGAAGATGTATGGCAAATACTTTCTGACTGGAGAATTACACCACCTGTACCATATCGCTTAGGTTGGGGTCGCTCGAGCTGTAAGCTCTGTATCTTTTCCTCTGACCGGGTACTTGCAACGATTAATGAGTATTGGCCAGAAAAAATCTTAGAGGTTGCTGATTACGAAGACCAATTTGGGGTCACAATCGCCCGTAGCGGCAAGAACGTGTTTGAGAGGGCCACCAGCACTACCCCGTTTATTATCGATGACGAGGAAGCGTTACAGCAATCATTCCGAAAGGAATACACTCTGCCTATCTTTGTCCCGGATGATAAGATTTGGACACTACCTAAAGGCGCGTTCAGTACTGAATCTTCTGGCGCCATATAATGGAAAAAGGGAGCGTCATGCTCCCTTCTTTATTCGTCAACTTGTTCGCTGTTGTTATCTGGTTCTATCTTGGCTTTGTTGGAACTAACTTTCATCAACTTATCTTTTAGTGAGGCAAAGTAAACCGCGCCAATTTCCTGCCTTGTGGTTTCCCCTTTTACGTCAATCATCAACACGTGATCCTTATCGCTTCGACCGAGTTTAATTTGGCTGTACTCACCAATAATCTCCGTGTTGATCACGCACGCTCGGCTAATTTTCAAATACTGGTCACTAAATGAGTTTTCCAGTTCGGCCATTGAGCAGCGGATATTCTGTTTCGTGCCATTCGTAAAGTGCAATGTAGCGTATGGATGCTTGTACGTGGCGTATAGAAAATCTTTGTTCAGGACAAAGCCACGCTTGTTTTTGGATATGATTTTTTGAATGTTCCTCAAACGGACATCGGAAATCGTCTCACCAGGTGACGCTGGTATTTCTCTTAACGCAGCAATCTGACGGTCACGGCGCATTTCGTAGTATCGATGAACATACCAAAACACCCCAAGCTGGCACAGCGCAAAGAGAAAGAATAAATAAGGGTTTAAGGACATGTGTTCATACCAAGGCATTCCTACCCGGTTCGAAACAATCCATTGGACTTTACCTAAGTCCAAATCACCAATTTTTAATAGAGATTGTCCACGTGATGTTTCTCGCGTTGGCATAGAACTGATCATGGCCAACGTATCTTCACGCGTACAAGCCACCCTTTCTGCTTGCTGGTGGCCATCAACGGAACTCAACTTCAAGCTAATACACGCACTAATAAACGGTGCCTGCTTTTCAAATCGCTCAATGAACGCCTTCATATGACGTTCAAGCCCGTCCACATTGAAGTAGTATGCATTTTCATACACTAAGTCAGAAGTGGACCTGTAATGAGCGGCTTCAACAAACACACCCTTCTCATTTCTCAGGCGGTTCGTAGAATCAACACCTGAAAGGAAGAAAAGCCCATAGTTTGCGAAAATTATAAAGCTCGCAGTGAATATAATCATCGCATTATGTTTAAGATAATTCATTATGCCTTCACTTAAGGTTTAAGCGGTTCAAATGTTTCAAGGTGAATAAGCTTCTCACCTGTCATTTCGAACAGGTACATAGGCTTATAAGCAAATCCATCATCATCAAATGAAAAGTGGTTACCCGTAGTAACAGTGCTATAGGGTGACTGTTTAATCATCCGCATAAGTTCTTTTGGTGTTGTTCCTTCCTTGAAATCATCACTTATTGCCATCAGCATTTTCATTAGGTCGTATGCAACCGTTACATGTGTTGTTACGCCGTCGACATCACAATAGGCATCCACAATGCGTTGGATAGAACTTTGTGCTCTTCGTTGTTCAAGAGTACTTTTGCTAGTAGCTGGATGGTCTATGTCCCAATCAGATATAAACAGCGCTCGTACATCCTCGGAGATACCACCAGACACTTTTAAAAATTCAGTTCTATTCATTGGCACGTTTCCACCAAAGAAAATAATGTCCTTTTTCCCGGCCCTTACTAAACGGTTGTAAAGCACACCTATCTTGGGGTTGTATAACGGTGCGAACACAAAGGCTCCATCGGGGATACGAGCCACCAGATCATCAAGTCGTTCGTTTTCAAGGCCAAACGGATAGGTATTGATGTGTTTACGATGGTCAAGGCTGTAGATTTCCCTTTTAAACAACTCACTAAATTCATCTGAGTAGTTATTTAAGAGATTCGGTACCACGACGATTGAGCGATATTGAAAGTTAGCCATAAAGTAACGAGCAATAATCTTAGACATCGTTTTGTTTGAAGATGAAATGCTAACGCCTTTATAACCAGGCTTGATGGTATTCAGTGAGGTAGCACTTGTGATATAGGGTATGCCAGCATTAGAAAATACATCAGCTGCAGCCTCAGCTTGAGTTGACGTTAAATGGAGCACCGCAAGCTGAACACTCTGTTTAACTAGATCTTGAGCGGCTTTGGCACTTGCCATCGCGTAAATGTCGCTTACTTCTTCGAAAATAAAACGGATCTGAGCGTCACTGTTGTTCAAGAAGTATGAACGCGCCATACCTCTAACAATGCATGAGCGTTCATAGTTTATGAAATTGGATTTGTTAGCACTGCTGCTAATAATGACACCCACCTTTAACGGGTGAACAGCCCTCGAAACTTCTTCATATGGTAAAGCTTGTGCGCTAACAAACGACAAACAGCCATATAGCACCAAGGCACGGCACATCAACCAGGCTCTATTAAACCAGTTGTGCCGATTTGATGGCTTTTGAAGCAAATAGTTAACGAAATTTCGATTCACAAATGACAATTTCCCTAATATTTTTCGATGAACAAAAAAAATCTAAGTGCTTGTTATAATTGAACTGTTAGTTAACAGCATTGGAATTTTAAGCACATTAATTAACTTACCAATCGTACAAATTTTGAAAACATCTCATTTTCAATTATTGTGACTTTCTCCCAAAAAATGAATGTTTCAATTTTAGGGAGCTTACTAGGTCAAATAACTATAAATGATCAACATAAGTTGATAACTGACCATCGCTTACTTGTGACATATAACAAAAATAAACATGAGCCAAAAAATTATGTTTAACGCTAAAACAACTCAAAATTGTATAGATCACCAACCTAACAACATTGAGTCTGACGACCTTGTTGTAGAGGTAACACCTTCAAACGTCATCAACCTTTTCACTGACATTGCAGCGGAGTTTGGTAACGGTGATCTAACCTATTCGTTCGACGGGGAAACCATGACACTGTTAATAGATATTAACGGAGTCAATGGCTCGATCGCTGTAGGTGACTTGGACCCATATCAAACATGGGACGCTAACTCGACTACTGACTTCTTCGCTCTTAGAGCTATTCTGTCTGTAGATCCTAAACACCTGAACGAGCTAAATCGCACTCACCCAAACACCAAGTTCTATCTTGATGGCAATGACATTTTGGCTGAGGAAGCGTTCTATCTAACGTATGGTGTAACTAATTTAAACGTCTTAGACCGCTTCTCTGCCTTTGTAAAAACCGTAAACGCTACGTTTTAAAATCGGTTTTAAACAACATACGGCAACTTCAAGAAAGACGGGATTATACATACTTTATAATTGTTAAAAAGAACAATTACGTGCATGAATATGTAACCCGTCTCTTTTCATTTGTACCATATCTGTTTGTTTTTCAAATTACATTAGCAATGTCAGATAGTTGCAATAGTATATAAACTCTACTTTCCTGTCGCTTGCGCGTCTTATGCCTTATGGCAATCTTTTATTCCAGAATCGTCTTCATCTATCTGGTTCGTATGTAGGCTAGCATGTCTTATGCAACCCATTTTACATTTCGACCAATACAAAAGGGCTTAACCATGTCGGAATACCTAGATCAAGTAGAGCTGCTAAGCAGCGAAATCAGCGCCCTAGCGACAGCTGAACGAAAAACGTATATCAACTATTCCCTGCAACGCATCCTGAACTACAAGGACATATTTATTCATAAAGAGGCTTTGTCGTCAGATGTTTTGTGCAAAGCGTTTAAATCATTATCCACAGTTGAACAAGCTATCTGTAAGCACGGACTTGATGCTATGAATTTTACTATCCACTATCTCGACGAGTTATCTAAAAACAAACGATTTAAACTTGAGCCGAGAGCATTCACAGTCGATAGTCAAATAAAGTTTCTTTCGCATTCATATCAAGCTTAGTACTGGAATGTTTTTAAAATGTCAGGATTAGCTTTTTAATTTTGTTTTGTGACCATCTACCAGATTATGTTTATGATGGTCATGTTGATATTAAAGCAGTGGTTGTTGCCACTGCTTTTTAATAATCTTGTAAATTAAACATATGGGATTTTAGACATGTCTGATCCATCAGAAAGAACGATTTTGCCTGCACTCAACTCTAGTAAAAACTCAGTTAAAGTAACGCCACTTGGAAAGTTTCTAAGAGCTTTACGAATTGAGCACGATGTCATTCTAAGAGACATGGCCAAGTCACTTGGCTACTCTTCTTCCCTACTCTCCGGTATTGAACTTGGTACTAAATCGATACCCGAAAAGGTCCGTTTTCTTGCTTTAATAAATCGCGCTTATTCCATTACAGATGGCGACGAACTGGTTAGGTTGGTCGAAGGCCACAAGTTAAATTCAGAGTCAGAGAAAGATGAAGAAAGGCCGCTGGTGGACATGAAAGCCTTACTTGATGAACGGGTTGCATCTGGCTCCCCAATCATTGTTCTGGATCCCGGGCATTCCTCTCAGGAGCTACTAGAAGCAATCAATAAAATGCTTCCTGACGATGGTAAAGCCAAACTATTTTTGTTTGACCCAAGCACCCACAGTGAGAAGGTTAAGTTATCGTAACGCATCCGTAGAAATTACTTTTACCGGTTGCATTAAAAAGGCTCCCTCTGGAGCCTTAATTGTGTCTGGTTTCTACCTACACCTAAATTTAGTCTGCTATTTCATCACAGCTTGGCGAGAGTGATAGAGTTAACCAAGTTACCTTTCCACTCGGCCCCAGATTTTGAGCTAACGTCATAGTAAACATTAAAAACATCGCCATCTTTCAGGTCTAATCGCATCTTAGCGCGTCGGATTCTAGTTGCACCGTCAATATCAAAGTCGATATATTCTTGATGCACTTGAGATACAAGAGGTTTTATGGTTACGTGCTGCTTGTTCAGCCAGCGATTAATCGCATCCTTCAAACTGTCCTCACTGCTGCACAAATCGTTGAGTTCCTGATCTGTAAACTTAGCGTTGGGTACCAGCATAGGAAGTATTGCTTTCAACTTAGTAAATTTATAGAGCACCGAGTAATCGATACCTTTCAGGTGACTAGCCCAAATCGAGTAGCAACCAAATTGCTCGGCATGACTGAACGGAATCAGAATGCGCGTTACGTATTCACCGCCAAAGCCATTGCTTACAGCGAAAAGATCATCTGGCTCTGATAGCCACGCAACATGACCACCGCATGTTTCAGCCATCATTTTAGCCGCTTCTAGAGCTTGCTTGTGATTGTCGTAAGCCTCTTCTCTCGACTGTTCGTTCGAATCCTCCCCAAATGATTCACTGTGCACTAAACAGAGGAACTTAGTACCACTATAGAGGACCGAATACGCGACATTACAGTGAAGCAACCCACCAGCAAGCCCGATAACATCTTCTTTTACAAACTCCGACTCTGTAGCAGTGAGTGTATGCCCTGCTTCTTTGTCATAGTCCAGCTGATGCTTGTCCAGGTACTTGAATGATTCATCTACCGCTTCACCGCACCCGTTTGTTAGGTACTTTATCTGTAGAGGGTTAATTACTAGTGGATTCATAGTTTTGCCTTTGGTTGTTTTTGGTTTTCTCCTAATCTACGGCCACTCACTAAACGCGCAAGACACAAAAAAGGCGCCCGGAAAACCAAGGCGCCAATGTCGAACAAAATAAATTACAGCCCTTTGACCCAATCTATTTGTGTGGTCACTACATTGAATGATTTTCGCATTTCTTCTGCGAGAGTCTGACTTAACCCGGTAAGAATACGCATCTCTCTACCCTGCTCTTTTCGCTCAATTTCTAAAATCTCTTCGTTTAGCATCTTCACGTCGTTACTAATCGTAGTCACCTGTTGCCAAAATTCTGGGCCAGTACAATTCATCTCATTGATTCGATTTGAATGCTCCAGTTCCGCGCTAAATTCCTTATGGCTTAGTGCTTGATCTACCAATTTAGTCAACGTGCCGATCTGAGGCTCAAGAGCTTTATGAAATAGCTTGGTAAACTTACTTTCAATGTATTCAAAGTCTGTGTCCTGACCTTCCACAATTGAATGAAAACTTCGGATACTATCCATGTGTTCTCTGATGACTGCAGTAGCCTCATTTAACGTCTGCAGAAGTGCATAAGCTAAAACCCAAAATTCCCTTGGGCTTTCCTCTTTGTACAGTTGCCCCAGCTTTTCTACATCTTGGTTCTTCATGATTTGGTTTAGGATTTTGGCCAGCTTCTCTTCGGCTTCACCAGCCGCCTTAAACAGTTGGTTTGCCTCAAACGTATTCCTATTCCACAACAAGAACTCTGTCGTATATTGCTTCATGAACGAGTTAGCATCGTACTGCCTTTCGACTTGCTGCTTGTAATCCACATTCTGACCTTGAGTTGCCTTGGCGTGAAATAACCCAAGGGGCAACATCAAAATGAATGCAACCGTGAAGTTCACAAGATGGTAATTGTCATAGACATCCCAATTGATATGGAGGTAATTGGCACACAGCTGAGATAAGCATGTCAGTAACGGAAGGTTCATGGGCTCAAAGTTGATAGATACTAACATTAGCCCTAACGCGATGAATAATGCCGGGAAAGGCGTAATGAGCAGCCAGATATATACGCGCTTAATCCCCTTTACCAAGGTCATGTACAGAGCACTGATGATTAGCCCCAGTAAATAGAACGCGCCAAAGTCAGTCACATACGATGAAATGGTTGCTGGCACTCCAGGAACTACCTTTAGTTCTCCACCCTTCGCATGTATTAGTTCTACCAAAGGAGATAACAATTGTTTGTCTTGGATAAACACCAATAGCAGTGCAAAAATAAATCCTGAGACAATGCCTAACATCCAGTTATATGGCTGTGGTTCGACAGGCATATTCCTCGATACCTTAATGACATCATCCATCCCCTTCCAACCAAAGCTCACAGGATCCGGTAACTCACCAGTCAAATACCTTTCATGTGCTGCCAGCGCCCTATCTTTCTCTACAGTAGCTATGAGACTTTTGTATCTCAGCTTGAGAATTGTCTTCAAATCTTCACCCTCACATATCGGTCCAACTGAGTGAACGCAGTATGGAAATCAAATGCTATTGCACATTTAATTAACCGTGTTTTTATAAATACTCACATGGCGCATATTTTGCGTTTTAAACACCTTGTTTTCAACTAATGCGTTCTATTGCCAGTTTTCATTAAGGAACCGAACATGAGCTCAAACCTCAAAAACATCATGCCAAAATTCAACATCAACGATACGACCTACCTGTACAACTGTGCCGGGGATTTTGTCGCAGAGGATTTGACCGTTTACTATGATGCTGAACGCGCAAAAGACCTGAACAGTATCGTATCCAAATGGGCTGGGGCTGAATTTGCGGTAGTACTAAGACACGGAGTTTTGGGCGTTATGGCCGAACAAGAATTTTCAGACATGTCCTTGAGAGATAACGCTATAACTGAGTTAATGCCCGTTTATTCTAAATTTAATGGCACTCGCCACATCAACATTGGGCTTATCGATAACGACTCAATATGGCCTCAAATGTTCATTCCTGCCAGCGTTGTGGAAGACCATCCCCCGCTTACATCGAGTGTCGTAAAACAATTCGCCATCGCACTAGAAAATCTCTCTGACCGAGCATAACTCCCACTCTTTATAAATGAGCGTGACCAACTAAGGTGTCGCTCATTTACTCAAATCTTATACTTCACATTTAAAATTTAACGTTTATCCTTACAAATACCTGTCCAGTACTATTGTGCGTTTAGCAAAATCGCATTTAATTGTTTCTATCAAACACGTTCAACATTCAAAGGTAGAAGCATGGATCACGCAAGCAAACTTAAACCGGGCATCGTAATTAAGCGTAATGGCGTCGAATACCTAACGACTAACTACGACGCTGATGAAGGCTATGTGTCTGTCGTTTGCATAGAGAACACAAATCAACGCGGTCAAACCTATCAGCTCCCAATTGAAGAATGCTGCATCTTTGATGAAAGCGTCATCATAGTTAATCGCAGTGAGCTTGAGTGGGTCATCGATGACATCGATTTAGAGATGATTGAAGCACTAGAAGGTAACCGAGATGCGCAGCTGACTCTTAGCCTTAAACAACGCGAGAAGTTCTATTTGCCTAAAACACTACAGGCAATGATGAACATCAAGGAGGAAGGCGCAGAAGACGGCGAAATGGGTGTCGTTTTCTTTGGAGAGCAAGAAGAACTTTTCTTAGCTGAACTCAAAACAGTATTAGAAATCTTCGACGAATTATCTATTACGGATGCTTGTGAAACCGGTGCATCGATTTTTGCCAAGAGCACACAACTAAACATCCAAGGATTCATCGGTGTGAATTTCAACGGCAAGTAATCGTGACTGCCACCAGCAATTATCCCTGCTGGTGGCATACAGGAATAACGTAAGTATTAATGCTATAGGCAGAACATGAACCAGAAAAACAAAGAGCTGTATGTCGGCCGTGAATTACGTCGCCCAGGCTACAAAGTTAAAGACATCGATTCCTTCGGTTTGTTGACCAAGACAGGCGCGAACCTTGAAGATGTAGCTCTCCAACTTGATGCAACTCCGATTATGATCATGGTGACAGAAGTTTTCCTCGGCGGTGCATCGAAGAAGCATCCGGGAGAAGTACTTGCTCAGGCTGCTCGACTAAATTGCATTGCACCAGATGTAGTCCATTATCGCCACAACCAAAGAGATGTGCATGTCAGAACAGCTCGTAAACACAACTACGAACAGAATACCCGTAAAACACTAGCGCTTTCACGCGGTGCAGGTCAGGGGCTATTCATCGTGCGTGCTCCGGGCGTATCCCCTATTGAAGCTGCAGAAGACCTCAAAGCAAATGGAATTCAGTTTGTAGTCACTAAGGTAGCAGGCAATCGACAGGCTCGAATCAATGTTTCAGCTAGTGATAAATGGCTCGTGGTTCGGTCGGAGTTATACAACCCACAAGCAATGTTACGCCCAACTCTGTCTAACTCAACCCACCAGCTAAACAATGCAATTGTTGAGTGCTTGAAGGCACCTGTATCCGAAGACTACGAATACCTCATTGAATTTGAGTCTCAACTTGTTCGTGTTCTCGATGTATTGGCAGAACGCGGAGAGGGGAAGTCGGAGAATGCACAGGCTCTCTATGAGAAGCTGCAGCAGGTTCAGGTAAAACTTGAGGTGTGTGAGTCATAAAAAGTAAAAGGGCGCTAGTTTCAGCCAACTAACGCCCTTTTCCACCCATAAAAGCCAGCTCAACTGGAGACAAACTAACCTTCAACTACACAATACCCACTTTGAGAATAAAAACAACCCTCGTTAAACTGGTTCTCACCCCTCTCTTTTTCTCACCTTTCCCGTTCATACCCTCCCGGAAGTCATAGAGAACACTTCACCTAAACAACAATTCTTACTATCTACCTCTCAACAGTCACCCAAGACTGCTTCTGTTGTTCACGTACTGACAGATTTAGTTTGAAAGTCTTCACATAAGTCACAAGTGACTCTTGGTATTAAAAATCATATAGAGGTAATTATTTGAAAATTTTTTAAATAAATACCCCAAATTTAAACTATCGCGTTTTAAGTATGTTCATACAATAAACATTGAACTTGCAGTAGTGTATAATCCTGCGAGTAATGAGATTAGTTACCCAGTAACTATTTTATCACGGCCACATATCAACACCGTTGGCGTAACCATTTTCTATACGGAGAGATTTATGGATTTGAACACCGGAACGACCATTGCCATTGGTCTAGGACTGGGCATTGCTATGCACTTCTACTTTAAAGTTAAGAAAGCACGCGAAGACAAGGAAGCAGCAGATTCACTTAAGACAGCTGGCGACAAATTGGATAAGCCAACTCCACGTACACCAAGTGCAGGTAAAACATCGCATGCTTTTGTGCCGCCGGCATCTCAGTCTGCTCGAGTGAAACCAACCCCATCTCGATCGGGCAGAGATTACGACGATGGTGATGATCTACTTGCGACCGCTGTTGTAGGTGCGGCCATTATGGATTCAGCCGAACCTGACACCACTAAGACCTATAGCAGTGTCTCTGTAACAGGTTTTGACTCCGGTTCGAGTGATAGCGGTTCAAGCTCAAGCTTTGATTCTGGCGGCGACTCTAGTTGCGACTAATTGACCGAATCATTTGTTTGTAGCTGGTGGCCGTTTAATACGGTCACTTTTTTTAGCCTTGCGCGTTAGGCACTTGTGATTAGCTTTGAGCGTATAGGCACACAATGGATTAATGAAATTATATAGGCATTACACAATGGGACACCGTATCAACATACAACTTAACCACTTGAACGACACGCAACTTTCCTCAGTCGTAGTGACAGCCAATTCAAGTGCAAAAAACTTTCCACTCAACTCGGAGTTTTATCAGATCCTTCAATCGTTAAATGGTCAGCCATCTGAGCAGCTTAGTTACCTGCTTAACCTGACCTACCCTAAAACAGAAGGTAACCACACTGCAGGCGATCGCGTATTTTTCCTGAGCACAGTCCATGATGACTCAGACACAAATATTCATATCACACTAAAGGACGTGATAATTAAAAAATCACTCCCCCTTTATCTTGTTGATGTTCGAGAGGCATTAAGTGCGATTGACCCGGATTACTCAATGTCGGAAGCCTACTTTACCGAATCATTTAATAAAGGCTTATCTGTAATTCAGGCCATTGAATCGTATATCTACCAAAACCCATTAGGCATTAAACACCTAACACCGCTTATGGGTTCGGCTTTGAATAGCGATACAGTTTGCTTGTCACGCCCATACATCCCAATTGATGCAGACGAGTATGAAGAGCTGTGCCGCGGTAGCTACGATTTCTACCAACTACCAAGTGGCCGAGTGGTGACATTTTCCAATGCAAGCTGTCATGACTCAGATACTGCTTACGCGCTTTGCCCAATGAATAATGAACGAACCAAACAGATTTTAAGCGCTCAATAAATTTTAACGCGGTGGACCAGGTTAACTTCACCGCAATACCTAACTGCAGTAACGCAACCGTAAGAAGAGATTTTAGCAATGAGCATTCATGCCACCAGCGATGATGTATTGAATAAACCACTAGCTGTGTATGCTACTGACGAAGAGAAAGAAGAAATTCTACCGAAAGGTTACTACAAAGCCACACTGTGGGGTTGTGCAGGCTCGCCAGAAATAACCGTCTACTCGAACGGGGAACAGTACTTCTCCTACGACAGTGCCAATCCTGCAGAGCCATTGGATCCAAGTGACTTTGTTATTTCTCAAATCCCCTTGTTCCCTTCGCCTAATGAAGAGGCACTGAAATACGCCTTAAACCAAGCGTTGGAATTCATAGTGAATACAGGTAACGACTATAAAAGGGATCATCACTTAAGCATACATCACGCACTTGAGGCAGGTTCACTGGTTACAGAAATTGAATCGTTACTCTTCAACAAGGAAAGCGGCAATGATTGAAGCAGCTAAAGATAACAAGCCCACTACATGGCAAGAAGACCTACAAAAACTCGTTCTCGGTGCTGTGGCATTCAATCTTGGTGTATTAGGCCTACTACTGCGATTTGGGATCATTCAATTTAGTGACAGCATCCCAGAAGAATTGCTTTACGGAATTAACACCCTGACTTCAAAGGTACTGTTTGTACCACTCTGCCTGACTCTTATCGGTGTTGGAATGCTGTTTATCTGGGTAGTACTACAAGAACCAATCCGTGAGCTTAGAACTTGGTTAAAGAGACACTAACGAACCCTGCTCGGTGCGTGAACAGTGTGTACAACTAAAACACTATAAATGAGGCAAAATAAGTGAATCAAAACGAAGCATTTAATCAGATCGTACTGAGATTTATCGATGCTTATGTTGAACTGCATTTAGAGATAAACTCCACTATCGTTATGGCTCAGTTCCCCATTGCACGGACAAAAGTTAGTAGCTTGATGACTCGGTACCTAGAGGATAAGCCAAGCAACCTACGTTATGTGGCCGCGAGACAGCGTTACCTAAAAGGTTTATCGTTTGAGCGACAGTTTCTTGAGAAAGACCAAAGCGCACTCGCCTATCTGCAAGCTATCGAACTGGCGTATAAACCTTACACGGATGCTAAGAAATAACCCTGTTGATAACATACTGAGAGTTAACCATGAATAGCTATATCGTTCACAAAGAAACCTTGTGTAAAACCTGCGGCAAGCAGTTACTCGATGAAGGAACCCATATCGATGTGAGCGGCTTCATAGCTCGTTTCGATAGAGAGGCAGTCACGATGGTTAAATCGGTCGAAGACTACATGAAGTACGCTGAATATATTGACTCTCAGTTACTGGAAAACGGTCAGATAGAAATAACATGTGACAATGTAACCTACGTTATCCGCAAACTGTAAGGGGTTCGCCCCTTATCTCCCACCACCCTACCATTTTATTGAGTTGCACGATTAGCCTTTGCATTTAGATTGGTCACATCAACCAAGCAACAAGGACTAATCATGAGCCACCACGCAATCAACGCAATGATGCGCAACCCAAAGCTGTTAATGGACTATCAAATGACGGGACGCTTACCAAGTGTGTCAGATACTCCTGCAACACCTCTACGCGACCTTATATCGCATATCCCTGCTCGATTACGACTGGAGTTCAAAGGTGTACGCCTTAGCCCTGCCCTTGGCTTCAACAGTGGTGCTCAATTCCACAACCTAGCTCAGCTGTATACGTGGCTCGGTGCTGATGAAAAGCTTATAGGCAACAAAACTCTTCCATACATGAGTTGGCGTATAGCTGCATTCAATAAACCGCTAACTATCGCGGATCTCATTACTCATTGCTCAGCAGTACCGAGTGAAGAAATCATCAATAAATTCGTAGACCCTCGATACCGCTAAGATAAGGACGTCATCATGCAAACAACGAATGCAGCACTAACCACACTTAATGAAATTGCCGAAGAACACAGTATCCCAGTTCAAGAAACTGTTCATCACTATCACCAGTGTAGAACGGTAAATCACCCTAATCGATATACAAGCGGTTTGGTTGTTAGGAATTACGAGCAGGCAACGCAATTGAATGAGTTGGCAAGCGCGTCAGGTCTAAGTACAGGGCTTCACACGTTCGGCTTTAGCTCGATTGTGTTTATCAAAGTGGATTAACTATCGTGCGCTGGTGGCTTTTGTATGAGAGCCACCAAAAGAAATGATTTAAAAACATGCATCCGTAGTTAGGAGGTTTCCTTTGCAGAGCCGATAAACTGCGGGTACTTGGGTGACATTCAGTTTCGATGTGACTTGAGGGTTATGCTGTTCTTTTTTTAAAGAACTGGCAGGGATGGTTGTGTCTAAAATATGGTCTTGCGCGAATTTCAATCGATGCGATTATAAACATATCAAGACGATACATTAACCAACTAACTTTCAAAGGTGATAATTATGGCAGCAGTAATTGTACTAGTAATCGTATTAGGTGTAGTAGCTTTGGCAAACCAACCTGAGCAGAAAACTTACAAACACTATGACTTCTCAAAAGAGCTGACTCCTAATCAGGCGCTTGCTAAAGAAGTCGCTAAACACATCCCTACTCAAACAGCTATTCACCGCTTCTAAGGACGTTACAAAGCACTTTAACTTGTAATGGACTGGAGGTGTGTGGTGAGACACATAGAAACAACATAAGAGCGACCAAGATGTTTTATCTGGTCGTTTTTTTATATCTCAAATTCATAGAACTGACTGTCGTTCTCAGGGTCGTAGGACTCCCCTTTCATAACAATTAGCCCATCTCGTATTACGTAGCCAAAATGAAGCACAGCTTTAACAGGTATTAGATCGCAGTTAACCGAGGTGTACTTAAAGGCTTCAAAGTTAGCCACGACTGAACTTTCATTAACTGCAAATACGCAGTACCCCTTTTGTTCAGAGTGTACGCACCATGTAGCCAATTCAATTGGTAGGTCATGTAGATAGATAACTCGCTTTAACCCTTTGTGCTGTACCGCAAATACAGGCATTTGTTTTGTGGCTCTATCAACACAAAGTGACTGTTCATCTATGTCATCGTTAAACAGACCATCACGTCTTTTCTCAGCCCACGATAGCCATGTGTTAACAGTGTCTTGAATGTTTAACCAAGGGATAAAGTTCGTGCTGGCTTTGACTTGGTGTGCAAACGGGATCATTGTGTTCAACATGCCGCGATTCGCAAAGCCACCAGCAAGTAAGATTGGAGTTGTTTCTAAGAAGTCGGTAAGAGCCTGCTTACCATTGGGAATTGAAGTGTTATGACTAAGGTGCTGCAAATGATTCATTGTTTCCTGTAACGCCTCCATTTCGGCATCTGGCACCGGAATGGGTTTTGGCATAAACAGATTTACATGATTCATCAGCAGCTTCCTAATAATTTACATCCGTAATGAGCTATCCTTGCTCTTATTTACTTGATTATACATCTAATTGTACATAAATGGATACCGTTAGAGCAGGTTACGGAGAATTACATCACGGGCATTTAAGCCGCTTGTATGTTCCCAGCCCATTTTACCAGAACTTAATTCCTTGGCTGTCTTAATACTAAGAAGATCAACACCTTCCGCAATAATCTCTTCGCCAAGCAATAACTCCAGCATTACCAATACAATTTCTTCACCAACCGCTTTCAGTTCACGCTTGTTTTTGAAGCCAACCTGTATCAACACTTTGCCGTTGTGAGGATTACTCTTAACCGCAACCGTGACATCAGATAGCACCGCTCCAACTTCGTTAGCGATACTTCTCATGCCATACTGTCCGGCCATGTCTGTCACCCAGTTTTGGGTAACCTCAGAATCCCACGGCAATGCAGGTAAGCGATATGGTGTAACCAACTCTCGATATTCTTCTGGGCAAGCTTTTGCAAGCTTCATAGCTACCTTGCGACCTTCTCCCTTCTCTTTTGAAGTTATAATGATCGCGTTTACCTTCGCTTCCATCATATCAAGAGAGAATTCGACACGTAGCGCCGGGTGAAACTCTTGGGCAGACTTGTTTACTGCGTCATAACGGATCTGAAACTCTTCGTTGTGGCCTAACTTCACGCTTTCTTCCAAGAAGTTGATGTGTCCAGGGAAACGGCTCCAGAAATTCTCTACTGCTTGGGTTTCTATTTTGTTAGTCATTTAGCGTACATCTCCAGTTATCCATCTTAGCAATCTTGTTTTGTGAGCAGGTATCGCGGTATTGAATACCTGCATGCCATATGTGTGTGCAATTCTGATTGCAGTGCTCATACAGCCATGACAATCGTTTTGTCGTTGGTTCTTATCAAATGTAGGCATAGGCGCCCAGCAAATCATGAATCGACTAATGTCGTTCAAGTCGTCGCCCATTAATGCCGGCACATACGTTTCATACTCAAGCGCTCGTTTGTTCGAGATAGTTAAGTATCTGCCGCGTCCATAGCACCGCGTATAAACGGCTCAGGTGAGCCTATAAGACCGCCTGTACGCATAGTGTAGCCTGACATCATAAGACGCTCAGTAACGACACGTAGAAACTGTTTCTCGCTCTCTGGAGCATCATCAGAGCATAAGCCGGTAATGTATCGATGATTGTGCATAGCTACCTCTTACATTTGATTCCTACATCATCAGCCAATCTGCAAATCCCGCAATCCCTCCAATAATGAAAAAGACACCCGTTTAGAGTGCCTTTTAAAGTACTGGAAGTAGTACCGTTCTACGCGGCCAACATAGCCTCTAGTTCCTCTGCAGAGAAATCATCAGTTTCCTCAGTGGAGGTTCGTCTACCGGTTGCGTGCTCTTCATCAATTACAGCTTGAATAGACTGTGCGATCGTCAGGCCTTGTGCTTTATATCGGTCAATAGCAGCAAGTTCCTTACCATCAGTGGTAAACATCAACTGTTGGTATCGAGGTACAAACAATCGACACACTTCCCTCGAGCTACCAGTACGGATATAAAGCTCAGAGTACTCACCTTTCACAGTATGGATACTCTTAAGCAGCGCGAAGTCAGTTTCGTTACCGTCGAACTGTTTGTTCTCACGTACTTTCTCGATAACTTCTGGCTCTTGTCGTAAGAACACTTTGAACTGTGAGTTATCAGCCATAGCTCGGCCTACTTCTGTCTCATACGCATCGGAAATACTCTGCGTAATACAGATACCCGCAGCTTGGTACTTACGGAAACGACGCCAGCCAGCTTCTAAGAATTCCGCTACTGCTAAACCTGCACCGCCCTTGATCTTAATGTATTCCCAGGCCTCATCCAAAATGAACAACTTGTTTCGGTCTTTGCCTGACAGGAACATCTCGTGCTGGATACAGCTGATACACTGCAGAAGTACCGCAATCTGTAACTGTTTACGCGACTTAAGTTCTTCAAGCTCGATAACAACGAAGTCACCGGAGAAGTCTACTGGAGGGTTCTTATCATCGAAGAACTCACCATATGGACCATCTTTACACCAAGGCTCTAACTGGAAACCAATATCCTTAACACGCGGCTCAGGATCGGCTTTACACATCTCGGCAAAGTCATCAATGGTCGAGTTGTTACCCTTTTCATTCCATAGTTGGTTCAACAACACGTTCATACGCGCTGTCTGGAAGTCGGTTAGAGTACCCGATGGTGACGCCATGAATTTCAGTAGAGACAATACCATGTCACCCTGACCGTCTTTACCCGCAAACTCGTGTATAGACTTGAATGGGTTTAGTGAGTACTTAAAGTTCTCGCCAAACTCTAAGAATCGCCCATTGTAGAGCTCACAGAGTTTTTCGTAAGAGCGACCAACGTCGATGATAAATACACGGCCACGGTCTAAAGGTTTACGCTCGTTCGGTAGAGGGTTATCTCGATACAGTTTACCGCCGCCGATGTTTCCTGACGTCAGTACTTGAGACACCAAGTAGTTAATCCAGAAAGACTTACCTGACCCCGATGCCGCCGCGGTAAACATATTATAGTTACCATCAGAGGTGAACGGGTCGAAACAGAACATCTGTCCATCACGAGTAACTAACGGCACTACCGGGCGCCCAAGACCATTACCCTTCCATGAAGCAATCATAGGTGTGATGTACTTCAATGCATCCGATGCGAAGCGGTTAAATCGGTGAAGGTTTTTAACTGTCGCTTCATCACAACCCATAGGCAGAGATGACAGATAGAGTGGTAAACAAATGTAGCGGTCTTCCACAAACTTCCATTTACGCTTAGATGCAAATGACTGTACATCCATGACAGACTTTTCAGCTTTGGCTTTCGACTCACTGAATATGATCATCTGCAGGTAACAGTTTGCAATCTGCGCGCCCTTGTTCTCCAAGGACATGTAGAATTCGTCGTAGTCCTTCTTCTGGAAGCGGAGTCGGTCAACCCACTTAGCAATCGGTCCCGACGCCTGGTGCGTTAACCAGCCACGGTTCTTGGTAAACTCACGCTTAGCTTTCTCCTGTGGCGGGAAGTGAATGTTTAACGTCATCAAGAATGGCTCACGTAAGCCCTCTCTACCTTTACGCCAATCACACACCAGGTCATAAATATCACCAAATGTTAATACCTCTGGGTATTTCTGCACGGAGAGCATCTTAACGAACGAGCCCTCACCCTTCTCTATGTCACCGAATTCCAAGCCATCTTGGTGGACGAAACAACTGCCACCTCTCTCCATAACTTGGTAACGAAGCGGTACACCTGCATCATGGCCCTTAACACCTTCACGCCAATCAGCATTCTTCGCTTGGTTATGTAAGATCTGCATCCGGTGAACATAAAGTTCAGGTGTCATGTCGTCCGGGTGCGCCCCAATAGATTCAAGCGTTGATTTAAGCTGTAGGTAAAGACGACGGAACGCGGTCAATTCGGCTTTTGAAGGCTGTTGCTTTTTGAGTGGCATCTTGAAAGATACCCAAACCTCATAGTCACGCACCTTCAAGCCTGTTACTGGGTGTAGTGGCGTATCCGTACTTTCTTCATAGTACTGGTATGTAGTACGACCGATTTCATCGTACAGCTCACCCATTTCACCTTCGGCACGGCCTTCACGGATATTCTCGAATCGTTCGAGTATCCACTTAATGTAAGGGGAACCAAACAAACTCACCTGTAAAAAACTGTCTGCTGGAAACTGACGCTCGTAAAGGTCATCCAGAGAGTTCATTAGGTCGTTGTTTACACCTGTCAGTGGTTGACAGATAAAAGTGAAACCAATGTATCCACCGTCAAGTATGTACCCGTTCATCTCCGGGATATACTCAAGCACAGGTAGGACATCACCGTATTGGTTATGCCCTACTATAGCGTTATGTTTATCTAGGATTCCTGCCATATCGCTACCCCTTACTTAACTGGTCGTGGTTGCGGAACAGGGACAGGTTGAATGATACCCATGCCGTTATCTGCTACTGGGTTATTGCGGCGTTCTTCCTCTTGGGAAATCTTGCGAATACTTAAAGGCGTAATACGCGCTGGCGCTGAACTCGCACCACGGCCAACTACCCAACGTCGCTTCTCGATTTCAACGTAGGTATAACCAGGGATATGTAAACGACCTGCATCGTCTTCCCATGAATTCATCAGAACACGCAACACTTTTGCTGGTTGACGCACTGCAATAGGTTCTGGAGCTGCCAACTTTGAACGATTTGATTCGTAATCACGGTAAATGGCTTGACGCTCAGCTGGCGTACCACCAGGATACGGCATTGGCTTAACTTCTTTCTCTTCATCATCATCTGAATCATCTTTGTCTTGAAGTTCACCGTTACTGCGTTTTCGAGCCTCTTCCAAATCCTTCTTGTTATCCGTTAACTTCCAGATTTCACGCGCACTCGTACAGGTGATACCGCCACTTTGTGCCTTCGGACACTCGGTTGGGTCTTCACCTATCTCGAACATGCTAGAACAGCCTGTGCTCATTAGCGTGATACCAGCAAGAATCAGAGCCTTACTTAGATGCTTTAACATCATTTACGATTACCTCTCCAATGTTGTCTACGTTTCGGCTCATGAATTCAGAAAGACTGTCAGGGGCTCCCTGCAGTTGAAGTCCATCAGCTCTGATAAAAAATGGAAGACCTTTGATTTGCAGAACACCTGCAACACCAAGGGCTTTGATTAAGGGGTCTTTATTACAAGTAGGGAATATCTCTCCAGTAGCACTCTTTTGAGCCATCAGTTCATCAAGTGATTTCTGACGGTCTTTGGCGCACCAGAGTTTTAGGGATTCATTAATAGATTCACCACCAAGCAGCGGAGCAAGTACAATCTCAAAGGAGTACTTGTCTGCCATAGCTTTCATTTGGTCGAAAAGCTTTAGGTTGAAGTCACCACTTGGGTCTACAAGCACAGTTACGTCAGGTTTGTCTTTCTTCAATCCATAACGGAAACTAGCTAAGTCACCTGAACGAACACCAAATCTTTCTAGTGTTACCATCCATGCAGCTTTTGCATCGGCCTGTGTGTTGATTGGACGCTTATTCCACATGTCATAAACTTCAACGTTGCCGCGTATAGCTATACGAGCCTTCGAATCCATCAGTAACTTTTCGCCCTTATCGTTCTCAACCATAATTAGGTCGTTAACCGGAAGGATTTGAGTCCAATGGAGTTTGTTGAAGTTCTGGAGTGCAGTCTTAACATCCAGATCGCTCATGCCACCCACCAATGCTTTAGCACTCAACTTACCTTTAGCTGCTTCTTGCTGGGCTAATCGTTCCGCTTGGTCGAGCAAAGGGTCAGCCATTGCATTACTGAACGTTAGCGCTGCTAAAGTACCAACCAATGCTTTTGATACTCCCCGTAGTCTCATAATTACCTTCCACCTAAAATAATCCGTAGATAGTAAGCATCCGGGGTTTCGGTTGTGGCGATTATGTGGTTCGAATTAGAGGGAGTTATTCGTCGCTATCAACAAGTAGCGTTAGAAAATGTTTTCTGAATAAAAAAATGCCCTGAACATGGCCAGGGCTAAATTGGGAGGTGTATTGGAATTAGATTAGAACAATTCTTCCATAGCTTTCGCCATTTCTACCGCGTTAACTCGTGAGTCGATTGCTCTCTGTGATGGTGCTATACGAGCGGTTGTTACCGTGACTTCTGCCTCGATGTTATAACAACGTGCAGAGTGCTTGTTATCGCATGGCGCCAAGCTTTCACTTAGTATGTGCATATCTGTCACACGGCCTGTCGAAGCGCTCTTTGTTTCTGTAATACCAGAAGATAAGTCCATTTTTGTGACTGTCAGGTATTCAAATTCAGCTTTACTTAATGCTGATTTTTTAACTTTTTCGATTGCGCGCTGACGACCAGTTTTTGACGTGTCGTATTCTGTCAGTTGGTAGCTAGCGCTAGTTACTACTTGTTGTGCTGTGACAGCAGCATGAGATACATGTGTACCCATTACTGTCAGTGCCAATAGTAGAGCTTTTCCTAAGCGTAGTTTCATAACCGTTATTACCTCTGCATTACTTATACGCCTAGTTAAACAAAAACAAATCCTTCTGCAAGTTTTTCTTGCGCATTCAATACAGGCAGTTTTGCAAAACAACCTGTATTTCCTTTACTCAGACTATTTGCCTTCTGCCTGTCGAATCATCTGACTCATTTTCTCAGGTGTTGGTACCATGCCTGAATACTTGCCAATATCACCAACAACACTTGCACTATCAAGCACTAGGTAACCCTTCTCGTTATAAAACTTGATAGTTGTTTCTACTGCCTTAATTGCCAGGTTATCGTTACGTCCTTTCCACTCGTTGGCTACCTTAGCCAAATCAAGTACAACAATCTTTGGAGATACAGCTGTCTGTTGGGCAAGCACCTTGATTTCATGATCAACCTTGTCGAGTCGTGACTCTGTATTACCTGTTAACACAAAGAACTTAAGCACTAAGCCAAAAGCGACACAAAGCACGATTGTCCAAACTGTCAGGATTCCAAAAAGACTCTTTTTCGTAACGTTCATATACATTCTCTTAATAGGGTTGTGGCCCCTAGATTACTCTAGGGGTAGTTTGGAACCGCGTTGGATAATAAAGTCGATAGAGATACCAGGGTTAACCTCGATATAAGGTTTCATCTCTTCTGCAAGTTCAATGTAGTAGTCAGCTAATCGTTCCATCGCATCACCAGCACCTTGTAACGCCGCGGTACCAGCCATTGATTTCATGATTTCTGGGTTTTGCATTGGACCAAAGATACCTGTTTCGTTATCGCCAATACTGTAAGTAGATTGACCCGCTAAGTTAGCCATGCCGCTCAAGAAACCTGCCCACGCCGATTTCATAGCCGCTTCACCATTCTTAGAAACTAGACGTCCCGGAATACCGTTACGACCATCACCACCTACTGCAAATGCATTTAGATTCGCTTCAACTGCTTTCCCTGCATCCGTTACACATGAAATCGCTTCTGCTCGTAAGTAAGCACGACGACTTGCGATGTCACCAATACCAGAAGCAACAATCACACACTCTCTAATATCAGCGGTAAAGTTGTTTGGTAGCAGAGCTTCCTCTTTAATTCGAAGAATTGCAGGGAATGGGTCACGCTTAGTCGAGTTACCTGTAGGTACGTCCATACCTGTTACAAGTACACCACTGATAATTGAACCAGCCGGCAAGAAGATTTCTGCCTTATCCTTGGTCTTATCTTTGTCAGTGTCTTCCTTAACAACCTCTTCCTCAACCTCTTCGGTTACTCGTAGTTCTTTAATCTCACCCGTCGCATCTTGGAATCGGTCACCAGTGCTATCGATGGTACGGATACCAATACGCTTGTGGTCAATAACCTTTGGCATAACTTTCTGTACAGCATTTGCCATTGGGTTTGTCGTGGTTACAGGCTGTTGCGTCTGGGTAACCGGCTGTTGTGCTGGTGGCGTAAAAATTGGAGAGTTCTGATTACTAAATTGTTTCTGAACTTCCTCAGAAGCGGTTTTCTGCACTTCCAACTCACGCTTAAGGTCGTTCTGGTTAAAGCGTAGTGACTCAAGCTCTTTCATTACGCGACCTTCCATTTGGCGCATTTCTTCTTCGCGTTCGTCGATAGCTTTCTCACGCTCTGCCAATTGGTCTTCCATTAAGCCGTAGATTTCATCCATTCGACCTTGGTCAATATCGTCAGCGCCATCTTGTGTAAAGAAGTTAGCCTCTACACGACGAGATTTTTCAGGAACAACTACAGCACCATTATTGTCTTTGCGAGTACCACCTGTATCGATGTCGTCAGTACTAAATGCAATAGAGCAAATAATACCTAGCAGTACCGCCCCCACTACGCCGTAACGTACTTTAGGGTTCTGCCATTGCTGATTAGCTTTGCCTTTCAAAGAGGTCATATCCATTTTGATTTCCCCCTTAGTAAGAACTTGTTAAACGAGGTCGAGTACGAACGCGCTTAAGTTTTTCGTTGTAAAGTTTGTCACGCAAAATGTATAACTCTGTGGTTTCACCCGGAGCCAGCGTTGCACGGTCAAACACACCAACAGCAATTACATCATCAGCCAAGCAGTATTCTTCTCGCACTTCGCGGAATCCATTGATGTCATTTTTAACCAGAACGACATCGATAATTTCTCGGCCACTAATCATGCGCTGCCCCACTTCGTGGTACATCCCCAAACGCACGATGTCACATGGGTAGCGTTCCTCAGCTGGAATATCGGTAGTAATGTCGAAGCCATTTGGAATGTTACCGCCCGCAACTTCTGACAGAACGCTGGTGGCACGGTCTTCATGTTCAGTATTCACTCGAGGGTCGTTCTTAACAGTTGGACCTTTACGCGCTTCTGTAAGGAAATCGTTTTTCTCTTTATCGGATTTCAGTTTGGCGATGTATTCAGAGTGCTTTGCTTTAGTTTTTGCATCCATTTTCACTTTGACGTCTACCATTACTGGTGGAACGTCCAAAGGCATAAGAGTTAGGCTTACCATCGTTTCTGGCATACCGCGCTCACCGACCATTAGACCGATCGGAGCCTGACTTAAAGGCGTGATGTAAACAAAACCGCCATCTGTTTGAATTGGCACTTCCATATCAGCGGTTTTAACAACAGCATCAACAAAAGGCGTTGCGATTCGGTTTTGAAGCCCTGCAGCAACGGGTAATAACTCACCGTGACCAGGCTCTATAGTTACTTCTTGATGTGGTTTGTATTTTGAACGTACTGAGTCAGTGATTGGGTCAGAAGAACCTTTAACCTGTGGCGCTGCAGACGGAACTGGAGTTGCCGCAATAGCTGGTGGCTGCCCTTGCTGCGTATAAACTGGCGCAGTATCTACGGTTTTAACCTTCGTACCTTGAACCACTGGCATACCATAAGAGTCTACGGTTACCGGTTGCTGCGCTTGCTGTGAAGCCTTGTATTCCGCAACAGATTTTGCAGGCATACTTTTAGCAACAGCATCCATAATCGCTTGGTCTACAGCATTGGCGACGTTTCCATTTGAAACAGAGATGTCAACGGGCACTCGGCTTGCGTTCATTGGTGTAACAGGTATGTCAGCTGCTACATCTTTCTCTGCAGCAAATGCAGATGATGAAAAGGCAACAGTAAGCAACATTGCCAAGGCTGATTTATTCATAGAGTTATACTTCATTTGGTTTTCTATTCCTCGGCCTGTTTATTTTCTTCTTCCGCAGCTTTCTTCTCTTCAACTTGCTGCTGTTTAAGTTCAACTACGCGCTTACGTGTATTTGGTGCGCCTGCATATTGTGAAAAATAGGTAATCTTAGGCTGACCATTACGAGCGGCGATTTTGATTTCGTATGTCCACTTTTGAGTAGTTGTTGCGCCAGAGCGTGTTGAAGTGGTTTTCTTGTCGCCGTAAACCCAAACGGTATCTACTTGCGAGTTGTAAATTAGATCTAATGGTGTGAAGTTTTCCCTTACACCACGAACCTTGAGGGCTTCTACCTGAGATAGAAGTTGGCGTTCATAGTCATCAGCGTCACGTGCTAGGAACATTTTTCTCAACGTATCGACAACGAATGAAGCGTTACGATCGGAGATGTTGCCTGCCATGTTCGCAGCAAATAAGCCCCACCCTGTTTTGTAGGATTCGCTTGCCTTATTGCCTGCCATTGTGATTTCTTCTGTAAACGTTGGCGGCACTACGATGACAGTTTCATCTTTGCTTAAAGCGGCGTAAGCCAATGCCACTACTGCAATGGCCAAAGCCAAGTTGCTTTGTACTAGAAATCGAGATAAGGCTACGCTTGAGCTCCATGAGCGCAGCGCATTGGAATTTTTAAACACTTATGGTGCTCCTATCTGAAAAGTTCTCTAATGAGCGGGTCAGGCATTGAACGCGTGGTTTTCATTGGTAGAATTCCGTGCCACCATGCAATGTGGTTTAGAATTCCTTTGGCGTATTTGGCTTTAATTCTTCTAGCCACGTAGAAGTACAAAAGCCCAACAGGTAGCACGTAGTTGATAGCATCAAACGGCACACCTAAAGCAAAAGAAAGGATGATTGGCCTTACTTCGTCTACGTCCCAAAAGATAACCATCATTGGTTCATTGACTCGCATTGGGAGGTAATGCTGGTCACTTCTAAGCGCTTGCTGTTGTGAATCTTCCATACATTCTCATTCATCAAAATTGGAAAAATTAAGACGCTGAAATGATCAGCGCCTCAATCAAGGGTTGGTTAGCCACCAATAAGTGGTAGTAATGCAGCTGGAGCGTCAAAAATTGTTGAAGTCAATGATGAATCGATGATCTTGCCAGCGTTAGCTAGTACAAGAACTGACACAACACAGCCAGCGAAACCAACCAGGTTTGGCTTAACAGTTGAGAAGAACACGACACCCATTACCATAAGCATCATTAGAATTTTGCCCGGAGCACCACCAGCTAGACCTTTCACTTCGTCCCACATGTCAGCAAATTCACCTTCAAGGGTACCGGTTGCGGCTAAGGCGTTGAACGCTAGGGCAAATGCCACTACACCAACAAGCGCAACGAGAAACATCATTACTTTCTTGCTGTCGAAGCCCGCGCCAAGCATGTTTTTGTCCATTACTGCAGTATTTTGCATTTTCTTAACTCTCTATATTAATCACGTAAGAATTGTTGATTGATCGTGTCTTTATGACAGAGGGTAGAATGCCAATAAAAAAAGCCCCACACAGCGATTATGTAGGGCTTTTTAGAGGTATTTAATTAATATGTAGGGGTTAGGGAATTGCTTTTAACGTCAGATTTGAACTCGTGGTAGATTGACTCTGAAATCATATCAACCAATGTACTCGCATCCATTGAAAACAGATTTGTTAACTTAAACTTCTGTCGTCCATGATATATGTATTTATCAACACCAAGTTGTTTTTCCAAGTACGCTTCTATCTCCATCGGGGTCTTTACACCATCGATTAGACCCAGTTCAACAGCTTCTTCACCTGTCCAGATAAGCCCAGAAAAAATCTCAGGCTTATCAACCAACCTGTCGCCTCGGCCTTTCTTTACTGCATTTATGAACTGTGTATGGAGTTTGGTTAAGATAGAGTCTTGTATGAACGCCCTTTCCTCTTTGGATACTGGTTTAAACGGGTCCATTAATGCCTTATGTGTGCCTGCATGGAATACTCGACGTTCAACTCCAACTTTCTTAATTACATCTTGGAAGCCCCAACCATCCATACGTACACCGATAGACCCCACCAGCGATGAATCCATTGCGTAGATTTCGTCTGTTGCTGCCGCAATGTAATAGCAGGCACTTGCACATGAAGTTCTAACTGTCGTGTAGATTGGTTTTGTGTTTTCTTCTGAGAAACGGTACTTCATGATTGTTTTATAAATCATCTCCGCGTCACTTGGAGAACCACCAGGTGAATTAGCCTCAATTAGTATGGCCTTTACATTATCGTCTTCAATAGCGTCAGTGATAACTTGGCTTACTTTCCAACCATCAGTTTCACGGTTCCCTGTTTCAATTGGCCCTGTTAGCGAAATGACAGCAATGTGAGGCCCAATCTTTTCACTTGCCGTATCGCTAAGAGTGTACCCAACACTAACCATCATCATGATTGCGATAGCGCCAGCCTTAACGCCGTCCGTCCACTTTTTAACTTTTAGATGGCGAGCAGACTCTTGAATGATTGCTTCCTTAAAGTTTCTTGGCTCTTGTACTTTCTTTCTCTTTCTAAAGGGGAACATCTTTTAAAACTCCGTGTATGAACAGCCCCCATTGAGAGGGCTTATAAAATCAGAAGACCTTACTTACGTTGCTAAGTGCATATCTGAGTGAGAAACCGAGGATTACAAACATAATCGGCGGCAGTAGAACTCCGAACACGCCTGCCGCGGGGAAAATGAAGTAAACATCGATAATGAAAAAGGCAAACATCCCGGCTTTAACCCAGATACGAAATAAGTTCGCACTGGCAATACCGAACTCGTACTGCTTTGTTTTTCGTTTGTAGTAACCATCCGACGCCAAAGCGAAGATGAATGGAGCACCAAGTATTAACCAGTGGAAAAACACCGCCATTCTGAAAACCGTCTGGTAGAACATCAGCTTTAAGTTTTCAACAATTCGAATCATTGGTGTGCGCCAGAATTCCTCACCACCAACCCCCGTAATCTGTACTGACTCTTCCATAGAAGAAACAACACCGGTTTCTAAAAATGCGTAGCTATACATGTCAGCTGCATTCTGTAATACATGAGCTGAATCTGCAGGGCCAACAACACCTTTAAAGGCGTTAATTTCAGCCTGTAAGGTTTGTCGGTAACCCTCTGGTGTCATCATAATCAACACATACGCAAGTGAGATCATGGCAACAGCTCCCACCATTCTGGCAAAGAAGTTTTTCTGCTTATTGGTATCTTTATCGCTAAACATATTTAGTCCTTACGCAGCCTTGAGGAACGGAATACGCCCCTTCACCTTACGGCCATCAGATAAACGTGCGATGTATTGGAGGTTTGGTAAGTCACCTAGCAAAGTTGCAGGGAAAACCTTCTCGCGGGATTGACTGAGCTGCTCCTTCAACCCACCAGAGAATTCACCTAGTGCACCTGTAGTCGATGTACCAGAGTTCAAAGAGAACCCAACTTCACGGATGCTGGCTTCACCAAAGTTCTCTGTCGCATATTCTTGTGTGATGTTGTCGTTCACACGTAGACAGAACAGGTTTGAGGCTAGACCAAGGATACGACGAGCCTGTGCCTCATTGGTTTTAGCAATATAATCGGGCAAAGTTTGGCTACTCACATACAACTCAAATTGCGCGCCCCTAGCGACAGCTAACATATTGATTAGTGGGTCATTTATACATGCGTGGGCTTCATCTACGAACAAGCTAACGCGACGTCCTTTACCTTCTTCATAGTTGTATCGACGTGCACTTGCCGCACAAACATCAGCAAGAATTAACTTACCAATTGCACTTGCTACCATTGAGTCAGACAAGCTATCCAGCGCAACATACAAAACACCACCAGTTCGAACGAGTTTATCCGTGTCAACGATAGGTCGTTCATCATCGGTTTCATCCATACGTAGAGTTGGAGATAACAATTCATCAAGTGGTTTAGATGTCAGCTGAGCAAACAATGGTGCTGTCGAACCTAACATTTTCGTCATGTGTTCTTGAGGGTGTGACACCATCTCAACAATACCGTTGACCGCAGGGTTTGGATGATCAGCTTGTAGATTTTGCGTGTAGTAAAAACACATTCCAGCGATCAAGCTGCCCTGTCCCATTTTCTCGATGTCTTTACCCATAGTGGTAACCCAATCAGGCCCCAATACTTCGCAGAACAATTTATCAAGGCATCGTTTGGCTAGTTGGAACTTGCCGCTCATTAGGTAATAGGCAATATTCGTAAGTTGCGGTTTCTCGCCAACGTATAACTGAGCTTCAATAACCTGATAAATACATTTCCATGCGAATTGAACATATGGGTCAGATTCCGCTTCGCCCGGAAGCAACGAAGACAAGCGAGACGCGAGTTCAGTGGTACGAACATACGAAGTTAACGGGTCAATCCTACAGCTCTTACTTGGGTGCGAAGGGTGGAAGAAATAGAACTTATCTTCCATACCAAGAGCTTTACATTCACGCTGAATTGTTTTTCGCCAATCCGCATCGTTTTTTGGGTCAATAATGATTATTACGTTCCCACGATGAAGCGCACCACTTGATAACATGTTTAACAGCGTTGTTTTTCCGGTACCCGGATTTCCAAAAATTACTGAGTGAGCATGGAATACGCTTTCATCAGCTGTAACTTCCTTTTCCTCACCAAGACCATGTATCCAAGGACGACCACCTAGCTTACGTGTTGTTTTTTCGTACTTCTTACTGAATGGACGAAGCACCAACGGCAGCTTTATCTCTAGATAGTCCGTAGACATAGACATAACTTGATAAGCACGCTGGGCATGTTCTGGCCCCCAAGGAAAGCCACGACCAAGAAACGCGGTATCCTTCTTCTTGAGATTTTTCTCTCGAAACTCCAGTGCACTGATTACGTAAAAATAATTAACAAACAACTTGAACTGGCGCTTTAACAAGGGCAGGCCTTGTTTAACGCGAATTCCAGATTGAATCATCATGTACCCAAAGAGGATTACATGAATAGGTACAGAAGTGTCTAAGGCTAGCCCCCCTGTAAACAGAGTTATAAAGCCACCAAAAAACCATATCTGCGCCTGTTTAAGTTCGAATACTGGACGGAACATGTTTTCCATCCAGAATTGTTTACCTCTATCTATCATTGAACCTCACTACCCAATTAGTTCTTTTCTAATCAAGAGATGCTTCTTACGCCCTGAATCGGTTTCTAAGTCAGTCACTCCATCTGCCATCAAAGTCAGTTCCTTAGATAACCCATTTCGACTTGCCCCAGGGCGTACATCTTGAATAAATGATTTGATAGCGCCTTGGGCGTAAATCCCCCAATGACGGCCATCTTTTGTTTTCTGCATGAATTCACATCCAGCTTCTGATTTCGCATTTAGGTACGTCATAAGCATGGTGATTTCGTCTTCCTCTCCAACGGCTTGACCTCCTGTTATTTCAGGGGTTGGAACAGGCTGTTTAGCGTTGTTGTTACCTTTAGGTTCTTTTGGACTTAAGGCATCACTTTTTGGATTAGTTACTTTGACGGTTTGGCTTTGTTCCTCAGCGGAATAGTCAATGTTCGTGATAGTTATCCCGAGCTCTGAACAAATTTGCTGGCTAACTGGTTTAATGAGAGAAAAAACCATTGCCTTATGGCGACCAAATGTTTTTCGCTGAACAAGTAGGTTTGGTTTCAGCTTGTCGTAATCGAGTAAACGCTCATTCTTCAAGATCGATGAAATTGGACCAGCCTCAACATCGAGCACTTTTGTCATCATTTGTGTATCGATGTGCAACTGGCCATCGGTCAGGAAGATTCCCTTACCTGCTTCAACAGTCAAATCGCCATTTGCCATTGCATTTGCCAAATCAATTAGGAACGAATCAGCTTGAGAACGACCGTGTTTTTTCTGCCCCAACCAACCTTTCGGCTGTGCAGCTTGTGGTCGTTCTTTCTTAAATGCTTCTTTCCGCTTAAGAAGAGTTCCCATAGGCACAACACCGTCAGTTTTTTGTGCTTGTGGTTTTCTAGATTTGATTTGTGAGGCTTCTTGACTTACAGATTCAGTAGGTTCTTTATTTGCAGCAGTCTCCATCTCAGGATTATGTGAAAGCTGTGTTGCATTCTCCGTTGAAGGTTTATGCACTACTTCCTGTTCCTCAAGCAGATATGCTGGCACATCCATATCACCACCAGCCTGCGACTGGAATTCACCGTCGTATTCATCGGCCATCAAGAACGCTGGCACTTCCATATTTGCGTCATTGCCGGTATCAACAGTTTTATGAGTAGACACCTGCTTTTGCGTTTCTTCGATTGGCTTCTGTTTGTTTGGTTTATCTTGTTGTGCTGGAGCCCCCTGATTGGCAAACACTAAACCTTTGTTACTATCAGTTGCTTTAGGTGGAGTTGATGCCTGAGTAGAACTATCTTTTTTATCGACTGTTTTTTTAGCCGCCGGTTTCTTGCGTGGCTTCTTAGGTTTACTTTCTTCGGCTTTATTTGAGGCATTGGAATCCACTGACCCAACATTTGTTTCAGATTCTGCCTTAGTAGTATTTTTCAGATTCTTACGCTGCTTTGTCGCTTCACGGCTAGACTGTGATTCCGATGCTCCAGTGTTTTTTTCATCAGCATCATGCTCTGGATCGATCTCAACAACAGAACCATCTTTTCTATACTCAAGTGACTTGCCATCGTTATTTAGACGCAAGACTCCAGGTACCGATCTAGGAACGGGCATGGTTTCGTATAGCAGCCCCGGCCAAGCAAGTTGAATGACACGCTCTGCTCCAGTCACATCTTCCATTTCTGGTGTAAACATGCTGTATGTAACGCTTTCATCCATCCGATTAACCAAATTACGCTCTTCCAAAATCTCCAGAATTCGCGTTGGGTTTACAGGAACATCTACCTTGTCTTCTTGTAGTTGCTGCACAATCAGTTGAATTGACTTAGGCCACGCTAGATAAACTTCCTCACCAATAATCCATATATGACCTTTGGGTTTATTTACATCCCAACTATCACGAAGCCGGCGCATTGCTTTAACAATTGCGCTTTCCAATGGGTAGCGACGCTTACCAATCATTTCATGCCACTGAGTTCGAATGTCTTTTTCAGTACTAGCGCTGTCAGCTTCACGGATGCACGTCTGCAGATAGCCATCACTTCCACCGTAATGTGCAAGAGCATGGTTGATTGCTATAGGAAGTTCATCAGAATTGTCCATTAGAAAGAACTTGGCTTCTGGAGTGAGAATCCATTCCAAAACTTGGACACTTAGGTTTTCGTGTTTTTTATGGCGATGCTCTGGCTTCCACGTAACACGGTATCGAGATACTTTGTTTTCGTGAGCCCAAGAAATTAGGTCAGAAAGGTATGGGTTCCAGTCTTCACCGGTATCAACATCATATACGCGCATGTCGTATAGAATTTTCCCTGCATCGTGTAGCAACCCACAAATCCACGCTGCGTATTGCCAACGTGGTTTTCTAGCTTGCTCTTCATCTAAATGACCAATTGCTGGCAACACTTGTTGCTGTGAACGGCGCAAACTGTTGAGTGCAACCTCTAAACTGTGACGAGCCAAACCACCAACATCACTATGATGGTGGTTTTCAGATGCAGGAAGTAAATGGACATATCGAATGTAGTTGGTAACAACCTGACGAAAAAGTGTATCGAAGTTAAGCTGATACTCTTTCTTCTTTTTGTCACCTTTTGAATTCCCCTTATCCTCTTCTGGGTCAGGCAAGCCAGAATCACGATGCATCAATCGTAATATCTCTGTTTGAGAAGCAAGTATTTTTTCCAATGAGATAACTGGAATACCTTTTGTTTCTGGCGGGTATCGAATCAGATCTTCAATAGACAGTTCTGGTGCAGGCATAACTACACTACCAGTATCAGGAGCCACCCTTTCGGCAGCTCCTGATAACATTTTGTGTACCGCACCTCTTAAGCGGCTAAGCATGAAGGACTCCAATCACTACGCTGCTGTTGCAGCGGCTTCCTGCTCACCAGTTTCATTCTCTTGGTGCTCTGGAGCTTCTTCGTTTTTGATTAGAGCCTGCATTAGCTCGTTGTATGCATCAGGATTGTATAAACCACCCTTACGATTACGTGATGCATTGGTAACGTAGTAGATACGATTGACCATTGTACGAATAGTATTGATGGCTTGGCCTTGAGCGTTCTGCAGGTGAACGTCTTCCAATTGGCCAGATAACCATAGGAACTCTATCTCCCCCATAACGTTATCAATCATCTCTACCAGACCAATCAGTTTCCAAAAAATTGGGTGAGTGATCTCAACGACGTACTTGTAGTTTTCAGGAACCTTTGGACGAGGCACATTAGTCACAATACCTTCGCTATATTTTTCCTGCTGTACAGATAATGCGTTAGCACGCTCAGATGCATTGGCGATTACACTTTCAAACCACGTATCCAATCGCTCACGTACAACTGTGTCATTCGCTGTGAACTGGATAAGGCCTGCTACTCGTTGGAATGCGCCAGCTGCTGCTCCACCATTACGTGACATATAATCCAGCATTGCATTTGATTGCACTTGCAAAGTGTAAGGAACTGACTTGCGTGTTTGTACAAACTCATTGCGTCTTTGCTGTGGTCTGCGCGCAGATGGACGATTGCTTTGTTCCGTTCCATTTTGTTGTGAATTTTGTTCTGCCATTATTCTTGTTCCTCAGAGTTCAGTGTTTCTGTTTCGGTTTTATCCATTTTTGAAAGGAGACGACTTAGATAAGCCTGAGCTCCATGCACATGTTCAATTGCATAACGTAAAGGGCGAAGTTTGTTTTCAGCTTCTTCAATCATCTCAAGTTCCCAAGGTTGTGCCTTTTTAGCGAACTGGGACATTTGATATACCGGACCCTTTCTAGGAGCTACTCGCTCACCCCACGATTTCTTTCTTCCCCCATAACGACCAGGCCCGTAAAAAACCCACTCGATATATGTCTTACCCGTTCGAACGGTAATGCGAGGACCATAATTCCCTCGAAGATAACCTTCTGGAGCCCCTTCTTTCCGCTCACGCTCTTGGAGTTTCATATTCATCATTCTGAATTCAATCCAATAGCCATCAACAACCGTGGTTGCCTCTTCAATGAGCTTTTCTAAGGTGGTTCTAATTTCTGCCCTAGCAGTTTCGATTGACTGTCTTGGCATACGCCCCCTCAAACCTCTTTTTATTTTTCAATCTCTACACCTATTTGCTCGGTGCCGTGTTTGAATATTCCGGCAACGGGTGAAGGAATGGCCTCCACGTTCAGTTCGGTGCCGGGTTTGCATTTCCTTGATGAATTCGTAAAAAACGAAGAGGAAAGTGCAAGCAAGCCCTGCAATAGTTCGGTGCCGAGTTAGTTGGATTTCGGCAATGTTAGAGATACGTCTCTTTTGCAGTTCGGTGCCGGGTTTAATGCTCATTAAACTTCGTTGTTTTTTGACAAATCCAGGCACTGAAAATTAACGACTAATATCCGGCACTAGTTCGGTGCCGACATTGCTGGTTTCCTGCATAAGTTAGGTTTAACTCAACACTCTAGTTCGGTGCCGAGTTAGTCCAGACCGATTTTAAAACCACCGACTATCTCAATTTCAACAAATTTTGTTTTATTGAATACCCGCACCGAGTTCGGTGCCGACTTTTATGCAAATCGGCAAGTTATGAACAAATGCAACCATTCAGTTCGGCGCCGACTTTAATCAAAATATTGAAGAATTTATGACTGGAGATTTTGAAGGAGTTTTCTTGCAACCGTGGTGATTATCTAGCCTTATTTACACCACTTTAATTGGTCATTTGGGTTCGTTTTTCTATGGCTAAGTTCTAAATGGGACGCTCATAGGTATCAATTACGTCGATATTTTCTGATATTGGCTTACCTAACATCAGCGTCAGCACTACTAACCATAGTAAAACGCTTGATTTGCTCGTTTTTTACTCGCTTCTAGCCCAATTCTTTTTAATCAGTCAAAAATCTCAATGGTGACGGGTGTTCCATGTGACCTCTTAGAAGTCATGTAGGACACTTGCTTGTATTTGGAAATACTTTGGATTCTACTCAAGAAGTCTTGTGTAACTTCATGGAAGTCACAACGAACACTTTAATGATTTTATTGCAATTTCAATATGTAGCGTTTATATTTCAGAAGTCCCACGCGACTGCTATAAGGTCGCAGAGGACACCACCCAATTTTTGAATGATGGTTGAAACCATTTACTGGAGTAAAATATGACTGATCCAATCGTTAGATCTGTTGAAATTGGCTACGGCACGTCATCTACAGTGACTGGAGTAACAAAAGAAGGCTTTGTTATTCGTACTTACCCATCCGTACCAGTACCTGTTAAGTACAGTAAGCAGAATTTAGGCAGTGACATCCTTAGTTCACGTAAAACCGTTGTGGTACCAGTAGGTAAAAATAAGTATGAAGTCGGTGAAGATGTTCACGCTTCTTCTGACCCGCGATCTTCTCGCGTGTTAAACACTGAGGGATATATTGATTCTGAGCGATACAAAGCATTATTACTTGGCGCTCTAAAAATGATTCCTGATGAACAAGTAGATTTGCTTGTTTGTGGCCTACCAGTTTCGGTTATGCCTCGCCGTGAAGAACTAAAACAAATGGTAGAAGGAAAGCATGATCTTGGCGATGGCCGTGAGATTACTATTAAGTCAGCTTGGGTTATTGCACAGCCACTAGGTGGTTTATTAGCTTATGCGCGTGAAGGTGGTCAAGGTCGCTTTAATGAAATGAAGAATGAGAACCTGCTTGTAGTTGACCCAGGATACCTAACTGTCGACTGGCTTGTTACTCGTGGTCTAATTGCCAATGAAAACCGTTCTGGCGATTATGAAGCTGGCATGTCACGTGTATTGGCAACCGTAGCAGATGCTGCATTAGAGGTGTTCAAAGAGCATCCGTCATTTACACGTATCAACGACATCAATGTTGAGCTATTAGATCAAGCGTTTGTAACTGGTAAATTAAAATTGTTTGGTCGTACTATGGATTTCCCAGTTCATCAAGGATGCGATAAAACACCGCAATTTGATTTCACAGATGCTATCAATTCAGTTGCGGAAGAAGCAATCTCAACTGTAGTAAACAAGGTTGGTGACGCTCAAGATTTGGACCGCATCATTATCGTAGGTGGCCCGGCTGCGCTTTACAAACCAGCTTTACAGAAAGCATTTCCAAACCATGATATTCAAATTCTTCAAGATAGCTTGCGTGCAAACGTAATTGGTTTCCAAGAAGGTGGCATGCAACGAATGAATGCAATGGTGAGAAAAGGTCTTTTCAAGAAGTAATAGGAGCATGTTATGAGTAAGCCTCAACAGCTTCAAAACGACGTAGAGTTTGTAAGATGTAATCTACGTGTACTTCAAGACATCCACCCTGACCTTTTTGACCATCTTTCACGAATCAATGAAAAGGGCCGAGCGGAAGAAATTCGTTACCTAATGAGACTCGGCTTAATGGTAAAGAATGGACAGCTAGGAGGATTGCCTGCAGTAGCATCACCAGTTCATCACGTAGTTGCTCAAGATATTCCAAGTAGCGCACCTACATCGGAAACAGTAACGAGTAGTGGCACATCTGCTGACAGTCAATCAAGTTCGAATGTTACCAAGCCAGCAGATTCGAATACTGTCTCCCTAGATGAAAGTGATCTTGATTTTGGCGATGATTTGCTAGGGCTAGACTAATCAAATATCCAAAACCACTCTACTGGCCAGTAGGGTGGTTTTTTGTTTTTTCATTAGTATTTTCTTTACATTCTAATATAAAAAAAAGGTCACTTGGTGACCTTTATAATTCCTAATCTTCTTGTTTCATCTCTTCAAGAGCTTTTATCGTGGCATCGAGACATTGGTTTACTTGTGCCCTATCCTCCCAGTTAACCTCTTCCCAGTTGATACCTTCAATCTCCATTTTAGTTATGTCGCTTGTGAGAAGCGTTTTAACTACATTGGTATTCTTGATTCTTGGCGGGACATAATATTTGGCTTTACGACCTCTTCGAATCTCATTTTGTGGTTCTTTACCAGCTTGGGAATCGTCATTCTCGTTGTTTTGGTCATTGCCATCTAAGCCCAAATCAGAATCATTTGGTGACTCCAGCTCTTCGTCTTCATTAACTGCTTTCAAATATTCAGGAACTGACATGGAGTTATTTAAGAACATCTCTGCTAGGTTCATCTTAACAGCTAGTTCTTCATCTTCCGTTCCATCTGGTAATTTGAGAGCTTCTTCAAGTTCCCGGATGGTCATAAAGTCAATGCCATCACGAACGGCATCATAGATGAACGGGAATTTGTTTAGCAGCAGATACCGGTAGAAGGACGCATTTTTCAAACCCATCAACTTCATGGTTTCGACAGCAGTCAGTTCTTTGGATTCGTCATCTTTGATTTCATCATATGCCATTTTAAAAGCATATATTTTTTCATGGAGGGCTAAATCACTTCTAGAGTTATTCTCAGCAAACTGTCTTAACTTAGGAGATTTTGGTTTCTGTCTGTGTACCTGGAACGGCCATACACCATCCCATCCAGTTAGATATACAACTGAATAAAAACGTCTATGTCCAAACACAATTCTGTAATCAGTACCTCCGACACGGTACACCTCTATTGGCTGGTAAATTCCACCACCCTCACGGATCTGTTCAGCTAGTAGAACTATTTCATCAATCTGAGTTTGAATGTGTTTGTATAACGGATGGTTTTTAGGGGTCTTATTAACTATGGTTCCTTTATCAATAATCACATAAGGCTTACCGACATTTTCTTCCTGAGCCAGAAACATAGCCTCAGCTGTTGGCCTGATAACAGGAAAGTCACGAGCATTCTGAGGGTCAGGACTGACAGAAGCGATAGCTAAATCATCACGGATACAATCTTTAGCACCTGTATTGATTGCTGGTTCCCAAGGTTGTTGAGACTCTTGATTTCCATTGTCTTGCTGTTCCTGTTGCTCACGTACTTTAGAACGAGCTTGCTCCATTTTATCGAGGCCAGATGAACGTCGATTACGTCCTCTTACAGTAACTTTGTTTTTACTTTCGGCCATAATTAAACACCAATTCTTTCACTTACAAATTTGTATAACTTAGTCATTTCTTCCGTAGCTTTAACATCTTTCTTTAATGAGAAAACTTCTTCTAAGTTATCTGGCTTACGTCTAGGTTTGAAAATTACTCGATTCACTAAAAAGAAGTCATCCGGTACAAGATTACTAGTATTTAGTACCGGTTCGTATCGACTCACATTCTCAATGAGGTTTGTGAATTGTTCTAACTCACTATTAGTCAAACTACTAGAACGAACGAGGTTCGGAATAACACCAACAACGTTTATTGGTTCGTCAGTGGATTCATTGTTGATTCGAATTGTTTCAAGTAGATTCGGTACAGCCTCTACAGAATCATATTCCAGCTGTGTCGGAATGATCACGTGTGAACACTTTGTCATAAAGCCTTCAGTAATCGCTGTCTTACTTGGTGGTGAATCAAAGATAATAATATCAACTTCATCCAAGTCACCTTCTACTTCAAGGTATGTTTCTGTCAATTCAGAGATCAGTGGAATGTATGCATCTCTATCAGAGAAAACGTCATTCAGCCTATCTACACGCCCCTCAGATGGAAGAACTTTCAAGTTAGGTACATCTTTAACTGGGTAGTATACAAATTGACGATCGAAGAGTATGTCTGAACTCGTTGAGTAACCATTCCACGTGCCGTTATCTGGGTCGCCATCTACGTAGTCTGGATGTAGTGGCGGTAATAGATATGGCAACCCACTTCTATATTGCATCTCTAAGAATGTTTTACTGGAGTTTTGTTGGCTATCAAGGTCAACTAAGACAACGCGATACTTCTTACCTTTCTTATCTACTCCGCCGGTTGCAAATAAGTATGCTAACCAACTCGCAATAAAAGTCTTACCCACACCACCCTTATGGTTGTAGCAAATAAGCGAAATGGGCTTTCTAGATTTAGCCATAAACACCAGTTCCTCTTGAATAATCTAAGCTTTTAGTGATATTACGCCACCAGTTAGGCCTTATCAATAAATCTATGCCATAATACCCCAGCAACATCATGTTTTTTATATCCTGACTGAAAAGTAGTACATTTTTCGGTTCGATTTGCCGTTTATATTTACTTTACCTGATTGTTGTTGTTTATAATTTGAGCAAGCCTTGTAACTATAGATCGTTAATTTTTTAAAAATTAAAATAGCAACTAACCTATTGATAGATTTAGATAAAAAGGTCTTTTTTGCTAAAGTCTCCCACGTGGGAGACATTTCGCTCTAAAGCGAGCATGGCAGTAGTGCTCAGAGTTAATTTTTTAAAAATTAATTTCTAACTTAACCTATTGAAAAATATAGACAAATAGGTAGTTTTGCCAAAGTCTCCCACGTGGGAGACATTTCACTCTAAAGCGAGCATGGCA
>NZ_LHPI01000012.1 GCF_001274785.1 Vibrio hepatarius | reverse complement strand
ACTGGAGCCTTTTTCGTTTTGTTGAGTTTTTAATTGATTGAGCAGCGGATTCCCCGAATTACCGGAACTGCGCGTGTTGGGGCGAAATCTTCGAATCTCTACACCCTTGCCATACCTCAGGTTTTTGTCGGAAAACTCGAGGCTTTTTCATTTCCCTAGGTTAATTGTACCTTTCTCTAAAATATTGATTGCCTACCAGTTCCGCGAAAAAGCAAAGCGTACTTATATTTTCAAACCGATCGTTCACCTCACGAGCCTGATAAGTTTCGCTAGCCAAATTTAGTAGCGGCTCATATAGTCAGTTTGGTTTTTGTAAATCTCTAGTTATTGTCGTCAAAGGAAGAGTAATGGTCCGAGAAGTACAGATAAAGGAAGTTGTACGCTATCTTGAGCAACATTGCAGTGAACCACTCAATCTAGAACAAGCTGCGAAAATCGCGAATTTATCCCCATTTCATTTTCATCGAGTTTTTAAAGCTCTAGTCGGAGAAACGGTAGCGGAGTTTATTCGCCGAATGCGTCATGAGAAAGCGGCGCAAAGCCTAATGTTCCAAGATAAGAGCGTTACAACGGTAGCGTTTGAGTTTGGCTTTTCGAGCTCACAAGCAATGGCTAGGAGCTTCAAAACTTACCTTGGGGTGACGCCTTCACAGATCAAAGAGTGCCAGACCGTCGAATCTTATTCAGCTCTAATGAGAAACAGCAAGATTGGATCCATACTGCGCAAGAATCGATACGAACTGCCTGATGGACTTAGCTATTCTGAGTTCAAGTTAAACCAGTCAGGGAAAGTTGAGATGAAAACAGAAAACCACCCACAAAGAACGATCGCTTATGTGCGAGTTGTTGGACCATACGGTGAAAATTATGAACCTGCAGTACAAAAACTCTACCTATGGGCCGGTGCCAAAGGCGTCACAGGTGAATGTTTATTTATCTACCACGATAACCCAGATATCACACCTGCGGACAAGTGCCGTACTGATATCGCGCTTGTCGTTCCAGATGACATAGAGCCTAGTAATGGTATCGAAGTGACTACTGTCCCGGCGGGTAGTTACGCGGTGCTGCGTAAGACAGTAGAAGAGAAGCCGCAGTACGGCCAATTTTGGAACCAGTTGATTGAGGAAACCGTCGCACAAGGGATTGAATTAGATGAACGTCCTTGTTTTGAACTCTACCACTCTTATGATCAGCAAACAGGTCGTGCTGATGTCAGTTTCTGTGAAGCAATCAAAGTATAGATACAAAAAAGCCCACTCAATGAGTGGGCTATTCAGCTGTGACGGAGCTGGATTATTTAAGCATCGCTTCGTTACCGTTTTCACGGATGTGCTTAAGCATACCTTTCACACCGCGTGCGCTTGAAGCAACAACGTTGCCAGACTTCATGTAGTCGGTGCCGCCTGCAAAGTCAGTCACGATCGCGCCAGCTTCACGAGCAATAAGTTCACCTGCTGCAATATCCCAAGGCTTAAGACCTAGTTCGAAGAAACCATCCACACGGCCAGCAGCAACGTAACATAAATCTAAAGCTGCAGAACCAGTACGACGGAAGTCTGAACAGTCTACGAATAGAGAAGACATGATCTTGAAGTAAGATTCAGAATGTTGCTTCTGCTTGAAAGGGAAACCTGTTGCTAGAACAGTACCTTGAAGGTCTTTAAGTTGCTTAACGCGGATACGAGCGTTGTTCAACTGAGCACCTGAACCACGTTGTGCTGTGAACAGTTCGTTTTGCATTGGGTCGTAAACACACGCTACTTCAGTTTTACCTTTGAAGCGTACAGCGATAGACACAGAAAAATGAGGCAAACCTTTTACAAAGTTTGTTGTGCCATCCAGTGGGTCGATGATCCATTGTACTTCTTTGTCTTTACCTTCAATAACGCCATTTTCCTCAGCCACAATACAGTGCTCAGGGTATGAAGCTTTAATAGTATCGATGATGATAGCTTCTGCTTCTTTGTCTACGTTAGTAACAAAGTCGTTCGCGCCTTTTTGAGTCGATTCGATCTTCTCAGCATTTTCTAAAGATTTAGCAATATGATTGCCAGCTTTTCGTGCAGCACGAATAGCGATATTAAGCATAGGATGCATACTAATTTCCCAACGGATGTTAAAGAACAGAAAAACGGCGGGCAGTATAACAGAATAATCGTTAAAAGGAAGTGGTGATTTTTTGAACTTTTAATTTTATTAGTATAAAGGACCTGACCATTTTACTCAGGTATATGGTAATATCTTGCAGCTCATTTTTTGTCTTGGAATTTCATTAATGCTTAACAACGTAAAGGTCGTACTGGTTGGTACCTCTCACTCCGGAAATATTGGCTCTGCAGCAAGAGCGATGAAGGTGATGGGACTGCACAATTTAGTACTGGTTGACCCTAATTGTGAAGTGGATGAACAAGCTTTAGCGTTGGCAGCAGGTGCAGCCGATATTGCTGAAAATGCCACGATAGTAAACACGCTGAACGAAGCTGTGGCTGACTGTAGCTTAGTTGTGGGCTCAAGTGCTCGCTCGCGCACCTTGGAATGGCCAATGCTTGAACCAAGAGAATGTGGTCAGAAATTTGTTCAAGAAGGACAAACTTCACCTGTTGCTTTAGTGTTTGGTCGTGAACGTACAGGTTTGACAAATGAAGAACTGCAAATCTGTCATTACCATGTTTGTATTCCTGCTAACCCGGAGTACAGTTCGCTGAATTTGGCGATGGCCGTGCAAACGCTGAGCTACGAAATTCGCATGGCTTATCTAGACCGTGAACAAAGTCAGTATACTGAAGAACCACAACCAGAATATCCAAGACACAAAGAGCTAGATCTGTTTTTTGAGCACTTGAATAAAGTCGCTGTTGATACTCAGTTCATTAGCCAAGACCAGCCGGGAAAAGTGATGAACAAGCTACGTCGTTTGTTTAACCGCGCTCGTCCAGAGGCTCAAGAACTCAATATCTTACGCGGAATTTTGAGTGCGATAGAGAAGAAAATCTCTGACAAATAATCCCCTTGTTTCTCATAAGGGTAAATACTTGAGTAAAACAGTCAATTAAATACTTGACCATTTTACTCAAGTATGAAAAACTTCATACCACATAAACGATGTGGATATGGTGTTATATGAGACTTACATCTAAAGGAAGATACGCAGTGACAGCCATGTTAGATGTGGCTCTGCACTCACAGCAAAATCCAGTACCACTGGCGGATATTTCTGAACGCCAAGGTATCTCTTTGTCTTACCTAGAGCAGCTTTTCTCTAAATTGCGTAAAGCAGGCTTGGTTGCAAGTGTACGTGGTCCTGGTGGTGGTTACCGTCTTGGTGCTGATGCTAACACAATTGCAATCGGTACCGTGATTGCTGCGGTTGACGAATCTGTTGACGCAACCAAGTGTAACGGCAAAGGAGATTGCCAAGGTGGCTCTCGTTGCCTAACACACACATTGTGGCGTGACCTAAGCTCGCGTATTAGTGACTTCCTAAATAACATCACTCTTGGAGAGTTGATGACAGATAATGAAGTACTAGAAATTTCAGACCGCCAAGATATTGGTCTTGCGGTAAACCATGGGTTTACTAATAAGAACTCAAACACCGCACCCATCGGTGTAAACGTCCGCTCTTAAGCGGTCTGCCTGTTACATTGGAGTAGATAATGAAACTGCCTATTTATTTAGATTATTCAGCGACCTGTCCTGTTGATCCTCGTGTGGCTGAAAAGATGGTTCAGTACATGACTATGGACGGCACGTTTGGTAACCCAGCATCACGTTCACATCGTTACGGATGGCAGGCAGAAGAAGCCGTGGATACTGCGCGCGAGCAAATCGCTGACTTACTAAACGCAGATCCACGTGAAATTGTCTTCACTTCAGGTGCAACGGAATCTGATAACTTAGCGATTAAAGGCGCAGCGCATTTCTACGCTAAGAAAGGCAAGCATGTCATCACTTGTAAAACAGAACACAAAGCGGTTCTAGACCCATGTCGTCAACTAGAGCGTGAAGGTTTTGAAGTTACCTACCTAGAGCCTGAAGCAAACGGCATCATCGACCTGAAAAAGCTTGAAGCTGCGATGCGCGAAGACACGGTGCTTGTGTCTATCATGCACGTAAATAACGAAATTGGTGTCATCCAAGATATCGCATCAATTGGCGAGCTTTGCCGCGAACGTAAAATCATCTTCCACGTAGACGCTGCTCAATCAGCGGGCAAATTGCCAATCGACGTGCAAGAAATGAAAGTTGACTTGATTTCACTGTCGGCGCACAAAATTTACGGTCCTAAAGGTATCGGCGCACTTTACGTTCGTCGTAAGCCTCGCATCCGTCTTGAAGCGCAAATGCATGGTGGTGGTCACGAACGTGGTTTCCGTTCAGGTACATTAGCAACTCACCAAATCGTTGGTATGGGTGAAGCGTTCCGCATCGCGAAAGAAGAGATGCAGAAAGATTACGACCACGCATTGGCACTACGTAACCGTCTACTAGATGGCGTTGAAGACCTAGAAGCGGTAACGATCAACGGTGACCTAGAGCAGCGCGTACCACAAAACCTAAACATCAGTTTTGCATTTGTAGAAGGTGAATCTCTACTGATGTCTCTGAAAGACCTAGCAGTATCGTCTGGTAGTGCATGTACATCAGCGAGCCTAGAACCGTCATACGTACTACGCGCACTAGGCCTAGACGACGAATTAGCACACAGCTCGATTCGTTTCTCATTCGGTCGTTTTACAACTGAAGAAGAAATTGATTTCGTAATTGAACAAGTTCGCGTAGCGGTTAACAAACTACGTGACATGTCTCCTCTATGGGATATGTACAAGGAAGGAATCGACTTGAGCACAGTTGAGTGGGCACACCACTAATCTGAGCGGTTGTTTCTAAGGAATTTAATAGAGGATTCGAGGTAAAATATCATGGCATACAGCGAAAAAGTAATTGATCACTACGAGAACCCACGTAACGTTGGTTCATTTGATAAAGAAGACCCATCAGTAGGTAGCGGCATGGTTGGTGCGCCAGCATGTGGCGACGTAATGAAGCTTCAAATCAAGGTAACACCAGAAGGTATTATCGAAGATGCGAAATTCAAAACTTATGGTTGTGGTAGTGCAATCGCATCAAGCTCATTGGTAACTGAATGGGTTAAAGGTAAAAGCATTGACGAAGCGGCAGCAATTAAGAATGCTGAAATCGCTGAAGAACTAGAGCTGCCACCAGTTAAAGTTCACTGCTCAATTCTTGCTGAAGACGCAATCAAAGCTGCTGTTGCGGACTACAAGAAAAAACACCAAGAATAAGTAATCTGTATATAATGGGAGGCTCGTCCTCCCATTCAAATCGTCAAATTAAACAAACTAAGGTGCAGTATGGCCATCACAATGACAGATAACGCGGCGAGTCGCGTAAGAACATTCTTAGAAAGCCGTGGTAAAGGTATCGGCTTACGTTTGGGTGTGAAAACGACTGGTTGTTCTGGCATGGCTTACGTTCTTGAGTTCGTTGACGAGCTTAACGAAGAAGACGAAGTGTTTGAGTTCTCTGGCGTGAAAATTATCATCGATAAGAAAAGCCTAGTTTACTTAGACGGCACCGAGCTCGACTACGTTAAGCAAGGGTTGAATGAAGGCTTCGAATTCAACAACCCAAATGCGAAAAGTGAATGTGGTTGCGGTGAGAGCTTCAACGTTTAATTGATAGCACCTGTGGGTGAAGATCGCCTACAGGTAGATTACCAAGGGCCGAATTCTCCATGAATTACTTCGAATTATTTGGGCTACCAAGTCAGTTTACTCTGGATGGTAGCCTTCTTTCTTCACAATTCCGTGAACTTCAAAAGCGTTTTCATCCGGATAACTTTGCCAGTGCATCAGAGCGTGACCGCCTACTTGCAGTGCAGAAAGCGTCGCAAATCAATGATGCATACCAAGTACTGAAAAATCCGATTTCTCGCGCTGAATACATGTTGTCTGAAAATGGCGTTGATATCCGCGCAGAGCAACAGACCATGCAAGACCCCATGTTCCTAATGGAACAGATGGAACTGCGTGAAGAACTAGAAGAGATCGCAGATAAAGCCGATCCCGAAGACGCTCTGTTCGACTTTGAAAGCAAAGTCAGCAAAATGTACAAACACCATTTGCGTACAGTAGAAGATGAGCTCAATGGCGAACTTTGGCTGCAAGCCGCAGATAGCGTGCGCAAGCTTAAGTTTATTGCCAAATTAAAAAATGAAATCGAGCAAGTCGAAGACAAACTTCTCGGCTAGCAAATAACAAGGACCAATCATGGCACTACTTCAAATTGCAGAACCGGGTCAAAGCTCGGCACCACATGAGCATAAATTGGCAGCAGGTATCGATTTAGGTACGACTAACTCGTTGGTTGCTTCTGTTCGTAGCGGCAGTGCAACAACTTTGCAAGATGAACAAGGTCGCAGCATCTTACCTTCGATAGTTAACTACTCGGGCGAAGCGCCAGAAGTCGGTTACGATGCGAAAGCGAAAGCAGAACTTGACCCGAAAAACACCATCATTTCGGTAAAACGTCTGATTGGTCGTTCACTACAAGACATTCAAACTCGATACCCAAGCCTGCCATACCAATTTAAAGCGAGTGAAAACGGCTTACCGGTATTGCAAACTCCGGCGGGTGACAAAAACCCAATCGAAGTGTCTGCTGATATTCTGAAATCACTAAGCCAACGTGCTGAAGCGTCACTTGGTGGCGATTTATCTGGTGTGGTTATTACCGTTCCAGCTTATTTCGATGACGCGCAGCGTGCTGGAACCAAAGATGCCGCGAAACTGGCTGGTCTGCACGTGTTGCGTTTACTCAATGAACCAACGGCAGCAGCAATTGCCTATGGCTTAGACTCTGGTCAAGAAGGTGTGATTGCGGTTTATGACTTAGGTGGCGGTACATTTGATATCTCTATATTGCGACTATCAAAAGGTGTGTTTGAAGTTCTAGCGACAGGCGGTGACTCAGCACTAGGCGGCGATGATTTTGACCACCTATTTGCCGACCTCTTGATTGAAAAAGCTGGTCTAGCCACTCCACTGACCGCGGAGCAGCATCGTACACTGCTTAACGTTGCAACAGAAACCAAGATCGCGTTCTCTGAGCAAGACAGCGTCGAAGTGAGCGTACTTGGTTGGCAAGGTACAGTCACTCGCGAAGAGTTCGAAGAACTGATTCGTCCTCTAGTGAAGAAGACGTTGCTCTCTTGTCGTCGCGCGCTTAAAGACGCAGATGTTGACGGTGATGAGGTGCTTGAAGTTGTCATGGTAGGCGGCTCAACCCGTACACGTCTTGTTCGTGAAATGGTCGGTGAGTTCTTTGGCCGCCAACCGCTAACGAGCATTAATCCAGACGAAGTCGTGGCGATTGGTGCTGGTATCCAAGCTGACATTTTAGTTGGCAACAAGCCTGATTCTGAAATGTTGCTACTCGATGTTATTCCTCTGTCCTTGGGCATTGAAACCATGGGCGGTTTGATTGAAAAGATCATCCCTCGCAACACCACGATTCCTGTCGCTCGTGCACAAGAGTTCACCACGTTTAAAGATGGTCAAACGGCAATGAGCGTACATGTTGTGCAAGGTGAGCGTGAGCTGGTTGACGATTGTCGTTCATTAGCGCGCTTCTCGCTGAAAGGTATCCCACCAATGGCAGCAGGTGCGGCGCATGTTCGAGTGACTTACCAAGTGGATGCAGACGGTTTGTTGTCTGTGACGGCGATGGAGAAGAGCACGGGTATTCAGTCAGAGATCCAAGTGAAGCCTTCTTACGGCCTAAGTGACGACGAAGTCGCAAACATGCTCCGTGACTCGATGACACACGCGAAAGACGACATGCTTGCTCGCGCCCTAGCAGAGCAAAAAGTAGAAGCGGATCGAGTGATCGAAGGCTTGATCGCAGCGATGCAAGCAGACGGTGACGATTTGTTGTCTGAGCAAGAGAAACAAGACTTGATTAATTCGATTGAGTCTTTAATTGAATTACGTAACGGTGACGATGCGGACGCGATAGAACAAGGTATCAAAGATACCGATAAAGCGAGCCAAGAGTTTGCATCGCGTCGTATGGATAAATCGATTCGAGCTGCGCTGTCAGGTCAATCAGTTGATGATATTTAAGAGATAAAAAGTTATGCCTAAGATTATTGTATTACCGCACGAAGATCTGTGTCCTGAAGGTGCTGTACTTGAAGCTAAAGCGGGTGAAACTGTTCTTGATGTGGCGCTGAAAAACGGTATCGGCATCGAACACGCTTGTGAAAAGTCGTGTGCTTGTACGACGTGCCACGTAGTGATTCGTGAAGGTTTTGATTCTCTTGATGAGAGCGATGAACTAGAAGATGACATGCTAGATAAAGCATGGGGTCTTGAGCCAGAATCTCGCCTAGGCTGCCAAGCTAAAGTCGCTGACGAAGACTTGGTGGTTGAGATTCCAAAGTACACGCTTAACCACGCATCTGAAGATCACTAATACTTCTCTAACTGAGCAGCAAAGCAAAAATAGAAGGAAGTTGAGCAATGAAATGGACTGACTCTCGCGATATCGCGATTGAGCTATGTGATAAGTTTCCAGAGATCGACCCTAAGACCGTACGTTTTACCGATCTGCACCAGTGGATTCTGGATCTGGAAGATTTTGATGACGAGCCAAATCGATCTAATGAAAAAATCCTAGAAGCAGTAATTTTATGCTGGATGGATGAGATGGATTAGGTTTGACTGCTAAAAACTAGCGCAGTTAACAAAATTTACTAAAAATAACGGACCTTAGGGTCCGTTTTTTTATCAACTTGACAATTTTGTTCTACAAAATGCTAACATCCGAGGGTTAACAGAGTAGGGCGTAGGCAACGCCGATTAAGACAAGGAGAAACCATGTCTACACAGATGTCAGTATTTCTTAGCCAAGAATCCGCAGCTCCACAGTGGGGCGAAAAAGCGATCCTTTCTTTTTCTGATCAAGGCGCGACAGTTCACTTGGGTGAAGGTCACGACTTAGGCGCAATCCAACGCGCATCTCGCAAACTAGAAGCTCAAGGTGTACGTTTTGCTTCTTTAGAAGGTGATGCTTGGGATCTTGAAAGCATCTGGGCATTTCACCAAGGTTACCGTGACGCGAAGAAATCCAACCAAGTCGTTTGGCAACCACTTGAACAGGCGGATCAAGCTGAGCTAGAAGCTCGAATCAAAGCAACAGAATTTACTCGCGATATCATCAACAAAACCGCTGAAGAAGTGGCACCGCGCCAGCTTGCGACGATGGCTGCTGAATTCATTAAGTCTGTGGCCCCAGAAGGTACAGTGACCGCGCGCATCGTTAAAGATAAAGACTTGCTTGCGGAAGGTTGGGAAGGTATCTACGCCGTTGGCCGTGGTTCAGAACGCACGTCAGCGATGCTTCAATTGGACTTCAACCCGACGGGTGATGAAAACGCGCCAGTATACGCTTGCCTAGTGGGCAAAGGCATCACATTTGACTCAGGTGGTTACAGCATCAAACCGTCTGGATTTATGGCATCGATGAAAGCAGATATGGGTGGTTCGGGCACGATCACTGGTGGTCTAGGTCTTGCGATCATGCGTGGTTTGAACAAACGTGTGAAACTGATCCTTTGTTGTGCGGAGAACATGATTTCAGGCCGTGCACTGAAGCTTGGCGATATCATTACTTACAAAAACGGTAAGACGGTTGAGATCTTAAACACCGATGCTGAAGGTCGTTTGGTGCTGGCTGATGGATTGATCTACGCAAGTGAGCAAAACCCAGAGCTGATCATCGACTGTGCGACACTGACTGGTGCTGCGAAGAACGCACTTGGTAATGACTACCACGCACTCATGAGCTTTGATGACGAGTTAGCACACCAAGCACTGCACTCTGCTCGCGAAGAGAAAGAAGGACTTTGGCCGCTACCTTTGGCTGATTTCCACCGCGGTATGCTGCCATCAAGCTTTGCCGATCTCGCCAACATCAGTAACGGTGACTACACACCAGGTGCGAGTACCGCTGCAGCGTTCCTGTCTTACTTTGTAGAAGACTACAAAAAAGGCTGGCTACACTTTGACTGCGCTGCGACATACCGCAAAACTGCAGCAGATAAATGGGCTGCGGGCGCGACAGGTGTTGGTGTTCGCACTATTGCTCGTGTACTGTTGGACCAAGCTGAAAAATAATTTCGAGACCGAAAGGCCTCATTCTAATAATTAATACAGAGAAGACGAAAGGAAACCCTATGGCTCTAGAAAGAACCTTTTCTATCATTAAGCCCGATGCCGTTGAACGTAACTTGATTGGTGAAATTTATCATCGTATTGAGAAAGCAGGTCTACGCATTGTTGCCGCTAAAATGGTTCATCTAAATGAAGAACAAGCAAGTGGCTTTTATGCGGAGCATGAAGGTAAAGAATTCTTCCAGCCACTGAAAGAGTTCATGACTTCTGGTCCAATTATGGTTCAGGTGTTAGAAGGCGAGGATGCGATTGCACGCTACCGTGAGTTGATGGGTAAAACCAATCCAGAACAAGCGGCATGTGGTACGCTACGTGCAGATTACGCACTGAGCATGCGTCACAACTCGGTTCATGGTTCTGATAGTCCAGAGTCAGCCGCTCGCGAGATCGAGTTCTTTTTCCCAGAGTCAGAAATCTGCCCACGATAACTTGGATTGCTACGTAAAAGGCTATTCCAAGTGAATAGCCTTTTCTTTATTGGAAAATAACGGTTTTACGTACCATTATTGCTTGGCAGATTTTTTTTATCACAGCCGCACGCAAGGGTATCAGTATTGACAGAATGTGATATACTCTGCGCGCACTTTATACCTTATTAACAGAGTAAGACAATGACTGATTTATCAAAATACAGAAACATTGGTATTTTTGCTCACGTAGACGCGGGTAAAACTACCTCTACAGAGCGTATCCTTAAGCTAACTGGTAAGATCCACAAGATCGGTGATACTCACGACGGTTCAACTACAACTGACTTCATGGAGCAGGAAGCTGAGCGTGGTATTACAATCCAGTCTGCGGCAACTACTTGTTTCTGGAACGATCACCGTCTAAACATCATCGATACTCCTGGACACGTTGACTTCACAATCGAAGTTTACCGTTCTCTGAAAGTACTTGACGGTGGTATCGGTGTATTCTGTGGTTCTGGTGGTGTTGAACCTCAGTCAGAAACTAACTGGCGTTACGCTGACGAATCTCACGTATCACGTCTGATTTTCGTTAACAAACTAGACCGTATGGGCGCTGACTTCTACAAAGTTGTAGACCAAGTACAGAACGTTCTAGCAGCGACTCCTCTAGTAATGACTCTACCTATCGGTATCGAAGAAGATTTCGTTGGTGTTGTAGACGTACTAAGCCAGAAAGCATACGTATGGGACGAGTCTGGTCAGCCAGAGAACTACGAAGTTCAAGACATCCCAGCAGACATGGTAGAGAAAGCAGCTGAATACCGTGAAATGCTAATCGAAACTGCTCTAGAGCAAGACGAAGATCTAATGATGGCTTACCTAGAAGAAGGCGCAGAGCCATCTCTAGAAGACATCAAACGTTGTATCCGTAAAGGTACTCGTGACCTAGCATTCTTCCCAACTTACTGTGGTTCAGCGTACAAGAACAAAGGTATCCAACTTATTCTTGACGCAGTAGTAGATTACCTACCAGCGCCAACAGAAGTAGATCCTCAGCCTCTAACTAACCCAGACACAGGTGAAGCGACTGGTGAAGTTGCAACTGTATCTGCAGATGAGCCACTAAAAGCGCTTGCGTTCAAGATCATGGACGACCGTTTTGGTGCACTAACATTCATCCGTATCTACTCTGGTAAGATGAAGAAAGGTGACACAATCCTTAACTCTGCAACTGGTAAAACAGAGCGTATCGGCCGTATGGTTGAGATGCACGCAGACGAGCGTAACGAGATCGATTCAGCACAAGCTGGCGACATCATCGCTGTAGTTGGTATGAAGAACGTTCAAACAGGTCACACTCTATGTGATCCTAAGCACGAATGTACTCTAGAACCAATGATCTTCCCAGATCCAGTTATCTCTATCGCTGTTAAGCCTAAAGATAAAGGTGGTTCTGAGAAAATGGGTATCGCGATCGGTAAAATGGTTGCAGAAGATCCATCATTCCAGGTTGAAACTGATGAAGATTCAGGTGAAACAATCCTGAAAGGTATGGGTGAACTTCACCTAGACATCAAAGTAGACATCCTGAAGCGTACTTACGGCGTTGAGCTAGAAGTAGGTGCTCCACAGGTAGCTTACCGTGAAACTATCACTCAAGCAGTTGAAGATAGCTACACTCACAAGAAGCAGTCTGGTGGTTCTGGTCAGTTTGGTAAGATCGATTACCGCATCAAGCCAGGCGAGCAAAACTCTGGCTTCACGTTCAAATCAACAGTTGTTGGTGGTAACGTACCTAAAGAATTCTGGCCTGCAGTTGAGAAAGGCTTCGCTGGCATGATGGAAAACGGCGTACTAGCTGGCTTCCCTACGCTAGACGTTGAAGTTGAACTATTCGACGGTGGCTTCCACGCAGTTGACTCTTCAGCTATCGCGTTCGAAATCGCAGCGAAAGGTGCATTCCGTCAATCTATGCCTAAAGCTGGTCCACAGCTTCTAGAGCCAATCATGAAAGTTGACGTATTCACTCCAGAAGATCACGTTGGTGACGTAATCGGTGACCTTAACCGTCGTCGTGGCATGATCAAAGACCAACAAGCTGGTACTACTGGCGTACGTATCAAGGGTGATGTACCTCTATCAGAAATGTTCGGTTACATCGGCTCTCTACGTACAATGACTTCTGGTCGTGGTCAGTTCTCTATGGAGTTCTCTCACTACGCACCATGTCCAGCAAACGTTGCTGAGCAAGTAATCGCAGAAGTTAAAGAGCGTAACGAGAAGAAGTAATTCTTTAAGTTAACTCAATAACTTAAAAGCCCCTGAAGTGAAAGCTTCAGGGGCTTTTTATTGCTTGCGATGTTTAAACCTAGACTACTCAAGGCTACGTGTATCGATGATTTCACAATCGAGTTCGCAAAAGGCTTGCGCTTCTTTTACTTGGTTGAAAATCCAATCACAGAAATGACGGATCTTTTCTCGCTTAAAGTAGGCGCTAGGTGCACAGAGGAAGTAGTTAAAGTCTGTTCGCTGCGCAAGGTGCCCGATTCGAACTAATTTCCCTTCTTTTATGTATCGATGTACAAGGCTGTGTTTTGCTAATGCAACCCCTTGTACTGCCAATGCAGCTTCCAACACAAAGTGTGAACCATTGTACTTCAACGTCGGCTTTTGTCGTTGATAGCCCACATTATGTAGCCAATTTCCCCAGTTCATATCTGGCCAATAGTCTTCAATTAAATCGGCTCCAGTTAAGTCACTTAACTCATAAATGCCGTGTTGTTGTTGATAGATCGGGTGGCAAACTGGATAAAGCAACTCTTCCATTAGGAATCGACTTTCTACATTTGAATATCGTCCTGGGCCGTAACGAATACATAGGTCGACACTGGAATTTTGAAAGTTCACCAGTTTGTTGGTGGGTTCGATCATCAGTTCCTGATTCGGGTAAAGCTCCCTAAAGTGACCAATTCGAGGCACCAACCAGTGTTGAGCGAATGACGGTATCGTGGAGATGGAAAGTTGGGTAGGGTTAGGGTCTTGGTTGATTTGTCTGACCCCTTGAGCAAGATGTTCGAACCCTCTTTGTGCTTGTTCAAACAACTGCTGGCCTTCTACCGTGAGCGCGACTTTTCTGTGCTGTCGAATAAATAGCTCTACGCCTAAAAACTCTTCCAACTGTCTTATTTGTTGGCTTATCGCGGCCGCAGTGACAAATAATTCACTCGCAGCAAGTTTGAAACTGCCAAGTTTGGCGGCCATGTAAAAGTAGTAGAGTCCTTGCAGGGGAGGTAACCGTTCTTTCACTTAAGTTTTCCTTAACCGAGTGTCAGGTAGTATCGTTTGAGAGAATCTCATCCATAGTCGATTATTTACTCATTGAATGCAATAGGAGTATAGATTATGGAAACTTCGGAATTTGGCTACAGAGTGAAATTAAGCGAGACGCTGAGTTGGAATAAGAAAATTTTAGCTAATCTGACTCGGTGGTGGAGAAACTACCGAACCAGAAAACAGCTACCGCAGCTGTCTAATCACTTGCTGGAAGATATTGGTATCACTCACGAGCAAGCCAGAAAAGAAAGCATGAGACATTTCTGGGATGGCTAAGTGCGTCGCTACTCGGCAATCTCGCTGTGGAGCCAGTTAGAAAACGCTGCGATTCTGTCTCGGCGAGGGGAACTTTCATCATAGAATAAGTTAAATTGGATACCCGGCGTCATACCGATATCAAATGGCTTAATGAGTAACCCTCGCTCAACATAATCGCTGGCTAACGAATCAGAGGCTAAGCACGCGCCATGGCCAGCCATAACGGCATTCATTGCGTGATCGAACGTACTGACATCCATCCATTGAACAGACTCTTTGTTCATCGTTACCCCTGCTTGTGCGAACCAACTTTGCCAAGGGTAACCACCAGATTCATAGTGAATTAACCAACAATTAAGTAGTTGTTCAGGCTTAGTCAGATTGATCGCTTTTGCTAAGTGGGGAGAGCAAAACGGATAGATGGTTTCTTCAAACAGGAAGCGTTTTTGCAGTTTATTCTCTGTGGTTAATTCTAGTTCTTCACCTTGCCAAATGGCGAGATCCGCAGCACCTTGTTTTAAGTTGGGCGCGTCACAACTGGTAAGAATACGAATTGGAATGTTAGGGTGCTGAGTGGAAAATTTCCATAGGCGGGGCAGTAACCAGCGAGAGGCAAATGAAGGCGTTGAGCTGACACATAATAGCCCTTCAACGGGTTCGCTTTGGATTTGATTCAAGCCGGTAACAATTTGTTCTAGTCCTTGCGAAACATGTTTATAGAGAATTTTTCCCTGCTCGGTTAGGCGCATTTCACGACCATCGCGAACAAACAGTTTGCATGCTAATCCATCTTCCAACTGACGTATCTTTTGGCTAACTGCAGCTTGGCTTACAAACAACTCATCTGCTGCACGGCTGTAGCTATTGAGTCGTGCAGCGACTTCGAAATAACGAAGTCCGGGTAAGTGGTGTAGCCTTGCGTCCATTCAAGCAGTCCTAATTTCTCATCCTTGGGCTAAGCATGATAATGGCTAGCCGCGTAAAAAAAAAGAGAGCCGTAGCTCTCCTTATATCTTTATTCTTCCCACACGACCAATTTGTCCTTTGGCCAGTTATGTCCGATATCATGGTACTTTTGTTCCAGCACGTGACGTTTGATTTTCAGCGTTGGCGTCAAAATGCCATTCTCGATAGACCACGGATCTTTGATCATCAGAACCCCTTTGATTTTTTCGTGAGATTCCAATTGGGCGTTCATTTTGTCGATGACCTTTTTCGTTGTGCGCTCATAGCGAGCTCGGTCGAAATTCGGGAAATCATGTGGGACAACCAACAAAATCGGTGCGGGTAACCCCAAACCAATTAAGCACATCATCTCGACGCGGCTGTACTCAAACAGTTTTTTCTCAATGGGCACAGGAGCGACAAACTTACCTTTCGCAGTTTTGAAAGAGTCTTTCTTGCGGCCTTGAATCGTTAAGTAACCGTCAGCATCAATTGCACCGATATCACCGGTGTGTAACCAGCCGTCAACATCGAACGATTCCTGCGTCGCAATATCGTTTTTATAGTAGCCAGAGAAGAGCCCTTTACTGCGCACCATGATCTCGTCGTCTTGCGCTATCTTTAGCTCGATACCTGGGCCTGCGTTACCGACACTGCCTATCTTGTCGGCACGGAACGGATAGTTAAGTGTGCTGTAGGCGAAAGATTCTGTCATTCCCCACGCTTCGGTAATATTGAGTCCTAAGCTGTGATACCACTCTAGCAGGGCCGGAGATACAGGGGCTGAACCACAGCCGAGCACTCGCGCTTGATCCAAACCTAAGCCTTGCGCCAGTTTCTTTTTCAGTAACGTATTCACCAAAGGGATCTTAAGTAAGATGTTGAGCTTCTTCTGTGGCAACTTATCTTGGATGCGCTGTTGGAAAAGCGTCCATAAGCGTGGGACCGAGATAAACAGAGTTGGGCGCTGCATTTTGACGTCTTCGATAAAGGTGTCGAGCGATTCAGGAAATGCGGTTGGTACACCTCCCATAATTGACGAACCAAAAATATAGACACGTTCCGTGATGTGAGCGAGAGGAAGGTAAGAAAACAAGCGGTCGTTTTCTTCGATACCAATGTGATTGATCAATTGCTGTGCAGACCAACTAAATGCGCCGTATGTCAGCATCGCCCCTTTAGGTAATCCAGATGTCCCAGAGGTGTACACCAAAGACATTAGCTTATCATCATAATGCTCGGGTCTTTCTGTACTAGGTTCTACGTTTTCAATTAGTTGTTTGAACTGATGCTGACAATTCGGTGCGGAGTCGTAGGGCAGTGCAATACTGATGAGTTCACTCTGAGCATCAATGATTTGTTGCGTGGCTTGTGCGTTATCTAGCTTGCCTGCTATCAGAGCTTTACTCTCACTATGCTTAATGCAGTACTCGATAGTCTCGGCACCTGCGGTAGGGAAAATTGGCACGCTGATATAATCGCCGAGCATCAAAGCTAAGTCGGTGATAAACCATTCGGCACAGTTTTTGGAAATCAGTGCGACTTTGTCTCCGGGCTTAACCCCGAGATTTCTTAACGCAGTGACCAGCTTAAGCGCTTGGTCTGCGACTTCCTGGTATGTGAATTCGACAAATTGTCGGTTGATAATTTGTTTTAGATATACGTCGTTTGGACGCTCTTCGGCCCATTTGAGGATCATCTCGTTTGGTGGAGGGAGAGCGCAACCAGCTATCATTCTCGAGTTTGGCTGATTCATGTTAGGTGACTCCATGTCTTTATTATCGGTATTTATATTTATAGTTGTTAATGCATTGTTAAATTTAGCATGATTTGTACTGGCAAGGGAATGGTGGTGAATATTTCTTCAGCAAGTTCTATGCAGACTTGTGATGGATGGAGGTTTTCGCTTTGAGGTATTGCTGTCGATACGTGGCTGGAGAAACACCAATCCGCTTTTTAAAAATGCGAGCGAAATAAGAGATATCTTGGTAACCACACTGATAAGCGATATAGGCGATTTTCACATTCGGTTGGTTCTTGAGAAGATCTTTCGCCAGTGTTAGGCGTTTTTCAATCAAGTAATCGCGGAAGCAAACGCCAAGGTGCTTACGAAAATACTTAGAGAAGTATGAGGCAGAGTAGTGGCAAAGCGCGGCGACGTCTTCCTCTCGTACTTCTTTATGGAGGTTTTGTTCAACATAGCGTAATACTTTATTGATCTCCTTTGTTCTGGGAGGTAGTCCACCGTTCAAAGTAGCGTGCTTGTTATGGGGATCGCTATAGGTCGAATAATATTTTTTATCTAAATATTTTAGCCATTTAGGGAATGATTTGACGTCTAGCTCGTGTTGCTCACACACCACGGAATGGTCGGGCAGATCGACAGCGCAGCCTTTTTCTAGCAAGACAAATAATCGTTTGTTTAAATTTTTACATAATGTGCTGACGCAAGAGATGGGCAGAGTCTCTGATCCGCTTAGGTAAACCACGCAAAAATGGACATTAGGCTCGCTTAACACCGAAATATCATCTGCGTATTCGTTGACATTAAACTCTTCTCTTAACGCATTCATACATGATGCTGGAAGCTCGTTAATACTTTTACCTAGCCAGTGGATTCTGGACTTCATTCTTATTTTATATCCTCAATTTCAAGGGTGAACTCAAGAAAATGCGGGTAGTGCTAAAGTTAAGCGTAGAAGAAAAAATCAAAAATAAAAGCCACCTAACTATCTGTAATGCTGGTGGAGTCACTGTTTGATAGCACTCAGATGAATAGGGCAAAAAAGTCCTACCTAAAAACAAAAAAGTCCTAACTAACAACTTAAACACTAACCTACTTTTTAAAATGTGACATCGACCTAAAGATTGATGGACACGAAATTCGAATCAACCTTCGAATAGGATATAGGGGAAGGAAAATGGACAAGTTCACTCACTTAATAAAAGAGTTTTGGAACGACGAGGAAGGCTTAACACTTTTGGAGTACATCCTAGGTGCTGCTTTGATCGTGGCTGCAATGCTAAACCTTGGCTTCTGGGACACACTAGCGGGCGTATTCTCTGATGTGTCTAGTGACATTGAAGGCATTGGTGGTGGCGCTGGCTCTGGTGGTTAACTAAGTAAAGCTTACGGATTTGGAATACTAACGTTAAGTACAGGGAGCGATAAATGGCTATGACATTTCATTTAGTAATCTGGTCCTTACTTATCGTGATTGGTGTCTCTGACGTGATGAGGCACCGTATTCCCAACAAAATGATTTTGCTGCTTATCGTCGCGGTACTAACAGAGCTGAGCTTTGGGAGTAATTTAGGTTGGCGTCTTCATTTGACTGGCTTTTTCTATACGACAACCTTGTGTTTTGTTTTCTACTTTATGAAAGCGATGGCGGGTGGAGACGTAAAACTGTTGGCTGCTATTGGTCTATGGCTTGGTTCAGAGCAAATGTGGCTAGCAACACCTTATATCGTTATCGCTGGTGGCGTAATTGCGACTCTTTTCCTAGCAAGGCATTTAGCCTCATCACCGGTAACGATGACAGAACAGATGCGTAGTTACGCAGTGCAGAAAGTGACACCAGGATGGAAATCCAGTCAACCTCTGGTGATTCCTTTTGCTCCAGCAGTCGTTATTGGTTTGGCTTACTTTTTCTACATTCATTAGCATTAGTGTCTCTTTTGATTAGCTGGAGACTGACCCGAGTGCCAATCATGGGAGGGCACAATTTATGGGAACGGTATTTAAGGACGATCTAATACCTCAAATCTCTCCGCCAGCGGTTCCTTCTGATGAAGAAAGTTTGGGCGTTCCTCCTGTCGTCACAGAAAACTTACTTCTCAAGCATCTTTCTGCTTACCCAAAGTCAGATTTGGTCGAGCTTACCCACCGGATGTGTGTCGTTTCTCATATTGTTGAGACAGCCTTGGCTCATTTGAGAAGTAAAAGTTGGGTTGAAGTCTATCAACCGATGTCTAGTTCTGGCAGTGCCTACAATAAAGTTCGTTACGGACTAACAGAGTTAGGTCTCGCTGAAGCTGAGCTCGCATTTCGTAAGGACGCCTATATCGGTCCTGTTCCCGTTTCCTTGACCCAATATTGGGACATCGTAAAACAGCAAGATCTTCGCAATCAACCGATTACTAGACCGGATGTGGAAAGAGCATTATCCGATGTCTATGGCGCAGAGCGAATTATTCCAGTGCTTGGTCCTGCAATTAATTCTGGTCGAGCGTTGTTGCTCTACGGCCATGCTGGTACGGGTAAGAGCTTCGTTGCAGCTCGAGTGTTGAATGCATTAAACACCTCAGTATTCATTCCTTATGCTGTATATGCGGATGGGAACATTATCAAAGTGTTTTCTGAGCACCACCATCGCCGCTTGGATAACACCCATTCGGAAATTTACGTCAAACTCGATCATCACTATGACAAGCGATGGATTTTGTGTGAGCGACCAAATATCCAAGTCGGTGGGGAATTGACAATGGATATGCTTGAAGTCAATCACAGTGAGCACAACCGAGTTTGGATTGCGCCACTACAGATGATGGCAAATAACGGCATCTTAGTGATAGACGATTTAGGTCGCCAAACGATGCCAGTTGCTGCGCTCCTTAACCGCTGGATTGTACCGATGGAATATTTAGTCGACCACTTAGGTCTACCCAATGGTCAGCAAATATCGGTCCCGTTTCTATTGACCTTAGCTTTCTCTTCTAACCTTCCGCCAAGCGCAATCGCCGACCCTGCATTCTTAAGACGACTTGGTTACAAGATTGAGTTTGAGCCACTTGAGTTGATGGATTATGTCCAGTTGTGGACGGATTTAGCCAAAGAATATCAGCTCAACTTAGAAGCCGGTTTTTTTGAACAACTGAAACAGCTACATAGCGTTAGCGGCACTGGGTATTTCCCGTGTTTACCCAAAGACATTTTGGGGATTAGTCGAGACATATTGCTATTTGAAGCGAGTAATAACAGTGTCTCCAGCGAAATTCTTAATCGCGCCTGGAATTTGTATTTCACGGTTGACGAGTAGAGGAGAAAGGATGCCATGAGTAAGACACAAATCACCATGCTCTTACTGTTATCTATCGCCTTTGGTTTAGGGGCAGTATTGATTGCAAAGCAATGGTTGGATAGCCGAACTCAACCTACCGTGCAAATGGAAGAAGTTGAACGTCACCCTGTATTGGTTGCGGCTGTTGAGTTAGAGCCAGGGATTATTCTGGAGGATAAACATCTGACGACCAAAATGATGGAAGTGGATTGGATTACCGAAGAAACCCTTAAGCTGCCTGAGCAAGCCGTTGGCAAAGTTGTCACCACTTCGATTTTTAAAGATGAACTGATCAATCCGAATCGTATTGCGGTTCCGGGGGAGGGGGTTACATTGGCGGCGTTAATTCCTGAAGATAAACGCGCGCTGACTATCCGTGTCAATGACGTTATTGGTGTTGCTGGATTCCTGTTGCCGGGAAATAAGGTAGATGTGCTCAATACTAAGGGCTCAAGGACGGATACGGTATTGAAGAACCTCAAAGTATTGGCGGTTGACCAGACAGCTAGAACGGATGACAACAAGCCCGTTATCGTTCGAGCTGTGACGTTGGAAGTGACGCCCAAAGAAGCAGAAAAACTGCTCACTGAAAACAGCAAAGGTCAGATCCAGCTTGCGTTACGTAACCCTCATACCGTCGATAAGCCAGCTCCAGTAAAACGTTACGTTCCAGCTCCTAGTGTTACTGTCATCAAAGGATCTCAGGCTTCGAAAGTCCGAGTAAGTAATTAGGTGGATTATGAAAAGAATAATATTAATTTTATGCCAGTTACTATTGGTGGGTTCGAGTTTCACCGTACACGCGGCCGCTCAGTCTGGACGAGTTGTCTCTGTACCTCATCACCAATCTACTCAGTTGATGATTTCGGGAAGCGCGAAGAAAGTAACTTTAGGCGATCCAGCCGTGTTGGATATTTTGGTTCTAAGATCGAATGAGTTGTTCTTGATCGGTAAACGACTAGGCACAACCAATGTATCGGTTTGGGACAGTCGAGGGCGAATCATTGAGTCCTTTAACGTCGAGGTCACTCATGATCTCAATACATTAAAAGCGAAGCTCAATCAGTTTTTACCCAATGAAAGCATCGAAGTCCACAGCACCCAAGACAAAATTGTTCTTAAAGGTCTGATTAGTAATCAGCAGAATATGGATATGGCACTGAAAATTGCTGAAACCTTCGCGGCGGGCAACTCTGCCGATGAAAGTGATGACGATGATAAAGATGGTTCAGTGATCAATTTGCTTTCAATTGGTGGTGCGCAACAGGTGACGTTGGAAGTGACAGTCGCTGAAGTGCAACGCTCTCTAGTGAGACGTTTTGATACTAACTTCCACTTCTTCCAACAAAGCGGTGATATCACTTGGGGGGGGACAACCGTAGGTGGTTCGTTAGAAGGTGTCGGTAGCGCGATTTCTCCAGTGTTAAATGCGCCGGGTGTAAATGAATTTGGGTTCCTAGGTTCATTTATCGACAGCAATACCTTGTTCACCTTTGCGCTTGATATCGCTAAACAAAACGGCGTTGCTAAAGTGTTGGCGGAGCCAAGTTTAACGGCTCTAAGCGGCACAAAAGCTGAGTTTGTAGCTGGCGGTGAATTCCCAATCCCCGTACCTAATGAGAACGGTATTACTATCGCGTACAAAGAGTACGGTGTGTCACTCAACTTTATTCCCTACATTTTAAGTGACAAGAAAATCAACCTGAAACTGGGCGTTAACGTGAGCGAACTTGCGACCACGGGTGTACTGACCTACAACCCAGGGGATACGAACGCGGCTTACTTTATTCCGCCTATCACCAAGCGAAGTGCGGGAACCACACTTGAACTTGCCGATGGCCAAACCATGGGGATTGCAGGTTTGCTCAGCGAGAACTCTCGTAATGTTGACAAAGGGTTACCCGGTATTTCGGACGTACCAATACTCGGTCGCCTATTTAAGAGTGAAGAGTACACCTCCGGTGAAACTGAACTCGTCATTTTAGTGACACCGAAACTAGCCAAACCTATCGATCGCCGCAATATCACGTTACCGACCGACGGATATGTCAGTCCGAACGACATCGAGTTTTATCTCTTGGGTAAAGGGGCAAGACTAGATTTTGACAAATACCAACTCGACAACAATGCCAATAGCAATGATGAGAATGATGCGTATCGATACGGCGGGTCAGAAGGTGGTACAGATGGTTCGTTTGGGCACAGTTTATAGGTGGGGCTGATATGAAAAATACAATGATATTCGCTATTTGTTGCGCTTCACTGAGTCTGAGCGGTTGTGCAAATGACCCAGAGCTTGGTGTTTCCCTTAGTCAGTTGCGAGCAGAGCAGACGCAAAACCCAAATGCTTGGAGAGAAAATCTCGGCTACCTGCCTGAAGGCAGCGGTGAGCGTTCTGAAACGAGTTTGACCATTTATAACAACAATGGGTCATCTAAGAAGAAGTAAGTGATTTAGTCACTTAAGGAACGATGATGATGCACGCAAAGCAAACATTGACCATGAAATCCCAGCAAGGGATCACATTGGTTTTGGTAAGCCTATTGATGCTGATCCTGATCGGTATGGCGGCATTTGTGATTGATTTAAACCACCAAGTGTTGAACAAGACACGACTGCAAAACGCGGTTGATGCAGCAGCACTGGCTTCGGCGGTAGTCGCAGACAAAACCAGCAATGTATATGCATCGAGATCGGCTGCGATAGATACGCTTAACAGCTATGTTGCGGAGTCAGGCAATGCTGAGTTAGTCGATTTACTTGGCGTCAATGCATCCGGTAATAGTTTTGATACGGTCAACGCTAACATCACGTTTTCTACTGATTTACAAACCTTTGTCACTGCGGAGGCGTTTGTCGCACCAACCGGCACAAAATACGACATATACACCCGTGTTGTTGTCGACAGTGTGCCGCTTACTCAATACCTCAGCTTTATCTTTGGCGGTGATAAAGATGTGTCTGCTAGCGCTGTGGCGGGTCGTAGTGCCAGTATCCAGACTACGTGTAACATTGCGCCTGTTGCGATGTGTGGTAATCCGGCATTAACCGATGAAACCGCTTGGGGTTACATTCCTTCTAACTATCCCAATTATGACTCGACCCGAGACAAAGTACCGGACACCATCTACGCGATTAAACCGTCTAGCCATCAAAACGGGGAGTTGGGGCCAGGTAACTTCCAGCTGTTGGACCTCGGCTTGAATGGTAAAGATGGCGTGCGAGATGCGTTTGCAGGTGCAACAGAAAACTGCATTACTGCTGGTCAAGCGATTGATACTGAAACGGGTAAAGGGACCGGTCCAGTCGCTCAAGGCATTAACACGCGCTTTGGCGATTTTACTGGCCCAACCGAAGAAGGCGAAACGGTTAAATCCGATAAATATATCGAAGAGTCAAACGTCACCGAAAGCAACTACAAAGATATTTACGAAAACAATAAGCCGGGGGCGTTTTACTACGCCGATTACTACCAAAAACTAAATAGTTGTATTGAAGGCAACAGTTGCAATTCTCAATACTACGACGCTGATGGTTTAGAAGGTCGTCGTGTACTCCAAGTCCCTATTATCGACTGTTCAAGCTCGACTGGAGGTAAGCAAACGGTAACAGTGCTTGGCTTAGGCTGTTTCTTTTTGACTCAGAAAGTGAAGCAGCAAGGTAATGACTCTGAAGTCATCGGTCAGTTTCTCTATGACTGCGGCATCAATAACGGCTCTACGGGCATTGATCCGAGTGATAACGGTCTTTTTAGAATTCAACTGTATAAAGACCCTTTAGGTAATGGAGCATCATGATATGAACCATTACACCCAGAACATCAAATACAAGCACCAACAATCCGGCTTAGCCGCCGTTGAATTTATTATTTGCTTGCCTGTGCTGCTCATTATGGCCGTACTACTCATTGATGTCGGCAGAGCATTAATCCAATACACGGAAATCAATAAAGCGTTGCAAAACGGAGTGCGATACGCGGTCGTGAATACCTACGGCACGCTTAATTTTACTGATATTGCCAACGAAGACGAAATTAAGAATGTAGTTGTTTACGGCAAGGCTTTTCCCACCGATCAAGACAGCAAAGTGATCAAATATTTAGATCCTATTGACGTATTGATAACTCAACCTACCGCGGCAACCAAAGAAGTCACGCTTTCTGCCAGTTTCTCTTATGAGCCTATTTTTACCCGACTTCCTTTCACTGACACGTCGTTAGAGTTCACTTTTGGAGCATCCACAAAAATGAGGACCGCGCCATGAAAAGAGCAACGAGTAAAGGGGTGACTCAAGTTGAATTCTTGATGATTGCGCTGGCGGTGTTGTTAGTAATTTTCGCGATCATCGAGTTCGCGTTGTATTTCTTCTCCGCGCAAATGGCCAATGAAGTCACACGCAGAGCCGCGAGGTTAGCGACCGTATGTTATATCGCAGACCGCGATGATATTCCGAGTTTACCTTCTTTGACCAATATCTACCCGCCAGGTTTTGAACCTGAAGACCTTACTATCAGCTATCTGGATATTAATGGTGAGGAGGTGGACGTCTCAGGCTTTTTTGCCACTCCACCAGCGAGTGATAGTGAGTTGAATACTACCTTTGGTCAAATCAAGTTTGTCCGTGCTGAAGCAGATTACACGTTTAGATTTTTGGTGTTGTCACTCTTAATTGATGCGGTAGGGACGACACCGAGTTTCATCACCATTTTACCCGCGGAAAGCTTAGGGGTGAGAAGGCCAGAAAGTGGCAATGAAGATATCGAAGATTGTTAGGGGAACTGAATATGTTGAAACCAGTAGAACTAAATATAGATAAATCAGAGATCGAACATAAGTCCCTAAGAACAAACTTAACCGTTTGGGTGGTTTATGCGACGCAAATGTTCAAAAACCATATCGAGTCCGAGCTTTCAAAGTGCATCAGCATCAACCTCGAATGGCTTGATCTAAGTACGGTGACGATGGAGACCATTGCCAATAAACGTACTCCGGACCTGATTTATATTGAGTCAGGCGATAATTGGGTACAGAAAATCGCCCATGTCTACTCCTCGGAGGGCAGCTTGCAGCACAACCAAACTTCCTTGGTGGTATTTGGTGATGAGCATGACGCGACGTCGCTGAAAATGGCGCTCAAGCTGGGGGCTTCCGATTACTTATCACGTAGTGCGGAAATCGGAGAGCTTTATCCGTTCTTACAAGATTTGGCGCATGAAAAAATCGCCACTAAAACACTCGGAGAGCTATCTCTGTTCATTAATACCAAAGGTGGTTCCGGTGCAACCACACTCGCTTTGAACACGGCGATTTCATTATCTAGTTACACGGCCGGAAACGTCTTGCTGGTGGATTTGGATATGCAGTTCAACGATGCGGCGGATTACATAAACAGTAAACCTAAATACAGCATCAATGACGTGGTGGATAATCTTAATGACTTAGATGAAATGTCGCTTGATGGTTTGGTTTTCCAGCACGAATCCGGGCTCAATTATCTCGGATTCAGCCAAGATAATATTCAGGACAACTATAAACGCGCGACGGAAGTGGTGAACTTAATTCCGATTCTTCGTCAGTTCTACTCACACATCATCATCGATATGTCTCACGGTGTTGAGCATGTATTCCAGAAAGCCGTGACTTCTGACGCGCGGGTTTATTTGGTTATGCAGCAAAACGTTACCTCAATTAAACACGCAGCAAACTATGTGAAGTCATTGCAACTGGACTATGGTTTAAGTAGTGAGCAAGTCAAATTGATCGTCAACCGATTCGATAAAAAAGTCTCGATTTCTCTGAAAGATATCGAAGGCACCTTTCCAAACAAAGATATTCATTTAGTGCCCAATGATTTTGCTGTCGCCATGGAGTGCTCGAACTTAGGCACGCCGATTGTTAAAGCGAAAAAGAATACTGCCATCAAGTCAGCCTTGACCGATTTATCACACCTACTTGAAACCCCGCAGGAGCGAGTAGAAAAGAGCTGGATTGGTCGACTATTTTCTTAGCAGGGAGTTGCTATGTTTTTTAAAAGAAAGAATGTAGGGAGTGCATTTCCAAACTCTTCACAAGAAACACAGACAACGCCTGATTCGATGTCTGTTACGCCTCAGAGCGCAGACAACGTGACTCGCTCTGCTGCCATTGAGTCCAAACTTCAGGCGATCGATGAGCAAAGAAAGCAGCTCGAACATGATCTGGCGATCAAGCATTACTACCACAAAAAGTTGCTTGATACGCTCGACTTAGGTTTGTTGTCGCATTTAGACGAAGACCGAGCCAAAGAAGAACTGCGTGAAGCGGTGATGCAGCTTATTACGGAAGACCAGACTCATCCCCTTAGCTCTGAAGCTAGGAATCGAATGATTCGGCAGATTGAGGACGAGGTGTTTGGTTTAGGTCCGCTTGAGCCGCTGCTCGCAGACTCAACCGTATCTGACATTCTGGTTAATGGACCCAAAAGTATCTATGTGGAACGCTTTGGTAAGTTGGAAAAAACGCCACATACATTCTTAGATGACCGACACCTACGAAACATTATCGACCGGATTGTGAGTCAGGTTGGTCGACGCATTGATGAGTCCTCACCTATGGTGGATGCGCGTTTAAAAGATGGCTCTCGTTTCAACGCGATTATTCCGCCGCTAGCGATTGACGGGCCGTCGGTTTCCATTCGACGCTTCTCTGTGGAACGACTCAATATGGGCAATCTGCTTGAGTTGAACTCGCTATCACCCGAGATGGCCAAATTCTTAAATGCTGCGGTGATCGGTGAGCTAAATATCCTTATTTCTGGTGGTACCGGGTCGGGTAAAACCACCACGTTGAACATTCTCTCCGGCTTTATTCCTGCGAACCAACGTATCGTCACGATAGAAGACTCGGCTGAGCTACAAATGCAGCAACCACACGTCGTAAGACTGGAAACCCGACCAGCCAATATCGAAGGCAAAGGTGAGATATCCCAGCGTGAGTTGGTGAAAAACTCATTACGTATGCGGCCGGACCGTATTGTGGTCGGTGAGGTGCGGGGTAGCGAAGCCGTGGATATGTTGTCTGCAATGAATACCGGTCACGATGGTTCATTGGCGACGATTCACGCCAACACCCCGCGCGACGCATTAAGTCGGGTAGAAAATATGTTTTCGATGGCGGGCTGGAACGTATCAACTAAAAACCTACGTTCACAGATTGCTTCGGCTATCCACTTAGTAGTGCAAATGGACAGGCAAGAAGATGGTAAGCGTCGTATGGTCAGCATACAGGAGATCAATGGCATGGAAGGGGAGGTGATCACCATGTCTGAGATCTTCAAGTTCCAGCGTCAAGGGGTCGATCATGACGGTAACGTGTTGGGCGAGTATATTGCAACTGGGATCGTGCCGAGCTGTCATGACCAATTGATCAAGCGTGGACTCGATGTTCCGTTTGACATATTTAACGAAAAACTTCGTTAGGAGGCGTTATGGGCGGCCAACTACCACTCTTTTTGTTACTGCTTTTTCTCTCGGTGTTCTTTATCAGCCAAGCGTTGATCATGCCTTCTGCCGGGAAAAAGGTTAAACATAAGCATCTAATCCAACGAATCAAAGATAGCCACAAGCACATCGACCAAGAGAGTGTTTCGCTATTGCGTGAAAATTCACTCAAGAATCTGTCATCGCTAGAGCGTGCTTTGGTGCGGTTGACCTTCTTTGAGACGCTGAAAAAGAAATTGGAACTTGCTGGGATTGAAATGACCTTTGGTAAGTTTTTGATTTTGTCTTTTTTCGCCGCTCTTATCACGGTCTTAGTTCTCCTTTTACTAGAGCAGCGTTGGTACATCTGCGTGGGCAGCGTCGTGACCATCTTCGTTTGCGAGTACTTTTATATTCAAAAGAAAACTGCCGATCGTTTGATGCGCTTTGAAGAGCAGTTACCCGAAGCGCTCGATATCATTAAACGCGTACTCCAAGCCGGGCAACCTATTAGTCAGGCATTTGGCGAAGTGGGCAAGGAGATGCCAGCGCCTATCGGCCCTGAGTTCAAGAGTACTTTCAGCTTACTTAACTATGGTTACGATATGCGTTTGGCGATTATGCAGATGTCTGAACGTGTGCCAACGGTCTCTATGTTGGCCTTTTCCAGTGCCGTGATGTTGCAAAAAGAAACCGGGGGCAACCTAATCGAGAACGTAGAGAAGCTCTCTCGAGTATTACGCGCTCGTTTCAAACTGGCGCGGAAAATCAAAACCATCTCTGCGGAATCTCGCATGTCGGCTTGGATTTTGGTTCTGGCGCCGTTTGGCATGTACATCATCATTGCGTTAATCAAACCCGATTACATTTCGATTCTCCACAATCACCCGACTGGGGTGAAGATGATCATCGGGGGGATGGTGTCTTTATTGCTCGGCACATTGTGGATACGCAAGATTGTTAACTTCGAGGTGTAGGTATGGACAGCATTGCTAATTGGTTATCCAGCTTTCAGCTAAATCAGGAGATGTTGTTTATCGCGTTCGTGATGATCACCACCGTTCTTTTGGTGATGACCATTGGCTACGTCGTTATTGGCGTTAACTCACCACTAAAACGCAAACTCGCGCAGATCACTACGGGTGAAAAAGTCACCACGCCCGCTAAGAACACCAAAATGCTCAACACCTTGGAATCGCTGGCACCACTGACTTCGTCAAAAAGCACCAAAGAGCGTGAATCGGTTAAAACATTACTGATGCACGCTGGCTACCACCAGAGCAACGCACTGTCATTGTTCTACTCAATTAAGTCTCTCACCACCATTGTTGGTGTGATGATCGCGTTAGCCATGTATGTCGCGTTGCCGGATAACAATAAGCTCTATGTTTACATGGCGGGCTGTATTTTTGGTGGCCTGATCCTGCCTGATATCTTGCTCAAGAGAAAAGTCAAAAAGCGCCAAAACGCAATTCGCAATGGTATGGCCGACATGTTGGACTTGCTCGTTGTGTGTACTGAATCAGGCTTAGGCTTTAATGCTGCGCTGCGAAGAGTAGCTGATGAAATGGTGATTTCTCACCCCGACCTTGCCGATGAGTTGGATACGGTGTGCGTGAAGATTCAAGCGGGTAAACCGATGCCCGAAGCGTTGCGCGAGTTCATCTACCGAACTGGACTCGAAGAGTTTATGGGATTAGTGAGCATGCTGAGCCATGCGTCGCGAGTCGGTGGTAGCTTAGTCGACTCGTTACGAGAGTATACCGAAGATTATCGAGATAAAAGACAGCAAGCCGCGGAAGAAATCGCCGCCAAAATACCCGTCAAAATGATGTTTCCAATGGTGCTGTTCATCTGGCCGTGCTTTTTTATTGTCGCAATAGGACCTGCGTTGATCACCTTGTCCGAAGCATTTTCTAAGTAGAAAAATAATAGGGGTTATTATGTGGAAAAGTTACTTACTCATGATATCTGTTCTCGTTGTCTCAGGATGTGCTTCAAGTGATAACCAGCAAGCCGAGTTTGATAAGAGTCTCTACTCAGGCAAACCAATTGAAGCGTTAACCAACGACGAACCGCCGAAGACCGAGGAAGAGGCGATCTCACGTGGTGATGCTGCGCTGACTAACAATAATGTCGATTTGGCCTTATATGAGTACTTACGCTCGATGACCTTTGCGGATGCCAAACATAAAGACAAAACCTTGTATACCGTCGGACGAATTCATTTGGCGAAAAATGACTATCAGCTTGCGGATCGTGCGTTCCGAGCAGCACTGGAACAGAACCCTAACCATACCGGTTCTTTAGAAGAGCTTGGTAAACTCAATACTAAACAAGGTCGAAGCGATATTGGCGAAAGCTACTATTTACGGGCGATTAATGCTGACCAACTTCGTCTTGGCGGCACGCCGAATATGAAGAGCAACAATATCAATTCTGAAAACGTGCAGAATCTACTGTTTGACGATAACTCTCCAATCCATGCCTACATAGGGCTAGGCGTGTTATTGGATATCGAGGGGCAACACCAACTGGCGCAAACCTTGTTGAATCGAGCTTTAGATATCAAAACTTTCGATGTCAACGCGCTCATCAGTATTGGTTATTCTTATTACATGTCTGAAGACTACGAGCGTGCCCGTTACTACACAAATTTGGCTTTGAAGCAGAAGCCGAATGATGAAAAGGCGATCAACAATCTGGCTTTGATCGCGATTGCACACGGCGAGCCACGGCAAGCACTGAGCATTTTCAATCGTCATATGACAGAGCCTGAAGCGCTCAACAGCGTGGGTTACTTCCTCATCTTAAAGGGAGAGCCAGACGAGGCCATTCCTTACTTACAACAAGCGATCAACAAGAGTCCGGCTTATTATGCTAAAGCGAATGAAAACCTAGAAAGGGCATTAGAAATGATCAGAAAAGAGCGTGATACCTCTAAAGTGACTTTGTAAGCCAACGTAATAAACACAAATCCCCATCTAGTTCGCAACTGGTGGGGATTTTACTTTATACGGTTTTGCCTTGAGTGCTCGGCACAAATATAAGCCGCGGCAACACACAGCACCAACAATGGCGGTGAGTAAAATAAAGTGCCAGACACCAGTCCATGAATAATCAGTGACAGTACGCTTGCTAAGCAGAATAGGTTAATGCTATTGCACTCTCGCAATGTATTGGCTAAGCCGAGATAGCAGAGGTACGCCAAACCAACCAGTGTCATAACCAGTCCTACAACGCCGTACTCCACTAGAAATTGAAGGATGAAGTTATGTGGATGACGACTTTTGATTTGAGCTTCGAAATAGTATGACTCTGCACCATGACCGAAAATGGGCTTATCAGCAGTTAACGCCCAGGCTTTCTGCCATTGTTCTATTCTACCCGAAGAAAGAGAGTTCAAATCCACCTGCTCAGTACTTAGAACATCTGGATTGACGAGCCTAGTCAGTCCATTCCATGAATAAATGTGTAGTGGTGCCGAGATCAATAACGATATCAAAAGAGTAGATAGTAACAGTACGACTCGCTGGCGCACTAAGCGATAGGTACGTTTAAGTACACCGATCGCCAATAGCAACGTTATTACGTAGGAGAGCAGCGCCCCGCGGCCACCTAACCAAACTAAGGTGGCAAACGTGATGCCAGCCAAGGCTATCAAGCTGAGTTGGCGCTTTTCCGTGAGCAACTGAATGGATGAATAGAGACATCCCAACATGATGATATGACCAAAGTGTCGGATGTTGCTTGAGACGACTAGTCGATGTTCACCGTTATCATAGTCAATTCCAGACAGGTTGAGGTTGGCGTCAATAAACACCACGGCAATGGCTAGCACACAAGAATAGACCAGCGGAGAGAAATCTGGCGCGTAGTGAGTACGAGTTATATAGCGGAAGATGAAATAAAAGAAAAACAGATGACTGATATTGGTGAGCTGTCTGAGCAAGGAAAACACAACTTTGAATTCGGTATGGTAACGATAGATAAACATCGCACTGGAAACAGACAACAACAAACTGATGACAACGAATAGACGAAATTTGTCATCATTTCTGTCGCTGTGTTGAACTGGGCCACTCGCGATAAGCCAGACAATCGATAGCTCCAAGAGCATCACGATGACACTGCCAAAAATGGGGGTATAGAAATGATAAAATGCGGAGCAGAGCAAAAGGAGATAGATTCGCTTTTCAATCGAATCGACAGTGTGAATATCGCTAAAGGCTCTTTCCATGCTAACCACTCGTCTAGGCTATCTTTAAAGGATAGCCTAGCGGGGTTTAAGTGATTGCTTTGTTAACGATTAAGCAATAAAAGTGAGAGTTCAATAACACTCGTGAGAAGGTTATAGGTTACCGACCAGTAAGCCACTAACCACAAAGAAACCGATCATCCACAGAATGGAAAGGTTGAGTTTTTTGTGTAGATAAAACCCCGCAATGATCAGTGCGATATCAATAGGAGAAGCCACCGCGCTGCTAAATACTGGTTGATAAAGCGCAGCAAGCAGTAAGCCAACAACAGACGCGTTAACGCCACTGATTGCACCCGATACGCGTGGTTTCGCTGCAAGTGATTGCCAGTTTTTCAATACGCCAAGCAGTAATAGAAAGCCAGGTAGGAACACGGCGATAGTCGCGACTAATGCACCAAGCACTGGCATATCTGACATCTCATAACCGATAAAGGTAGCAAAAGTGAACATCGGTCCCGGCACTGCCTGAGCCGCCGCATAACCAGTTAAGAAAGCGTCTTGGCTTAACTGATCGCCAACGATGTTTTGTAGCAATGGCAGAACGACGTGACCACCGCCAAATACTAAGCTGCCTGCTTGGAAAAAGTCACTAAATAGGCCGAGCATTGGCGTGATATGCGCGAACATTGGTAACGCAAGCAACAGCAGCGCAAACATTGCCAGTGGAGCAATGCTAGGTTTAAACGGTGTATTGTCACTTTGATTTGGGCTTTTAAGCATTTGCATGCCGATCAGTCCTGCCACTAACAAGACGAGCATCTGCGTAGCGATACCGGGAGCGACAAGTAAAGCGATAGCGGTGGCAACACACAGCCCTGCGGTCAACTTATCGCGGCAGAAGTTTTTATACATTCCCCACGTAGCATCAGCGACAACCACAACCGCAAGCAATTTGAGTCCGTGGACGATGTTTTGGAATACGCTGGTATCAGTAATATGACTACTGGCGGCAGCCAACGCCAACATAATCAAGACGGAAGGTAGCGTGAAGCCCAAGAATGCGGCACATGCTCCCGCCAAACCGCCACGTTTGTAGCCCAAAGCGAAACCCACCTGGCTCGAGCCTGGGCCTGGTAAAAACTGGCTCAGAGCAACTATTTGCGCGTACTCACTGTCATCCAGCCATTTTAGTTTCTCAACAAACGTCTGACGAAAGTAACCAATATGGGCTGCTGGGCCGCCGAAGCTAATCCAGCCAAGCCAGAAAAATGTCTTAAAAATCGAAAACACAGCGTACTACTCTTATCAATCAATATGGGCACAATGTACGTAAAAACTCTAAATGACTCAAATTGATAAATTCGATAGTATTTATGAATTAAATAGGATGAGAGTGTGGAATGAAAGAGTTCAACTGGAAAGGCATCGATTTAAACCTGCTGGTGGCATTTCAAGCATTGTATCGCGCTAAGAGCGTTAGTTTGGCTGCTGAGCAGTGCTACGTGAGCCAGTCAGCGATGAGCCATACTCTGCAACGAATGCGCACTTTGTTTGATGATCCGCTGTTTGAACGTGTCGGTATCAAAATGGAGCCGACTCAGCGCGCACATGAGATAGCTCCAGTCATCGACCAGTTACTCGGTAGCATCAAAAATGATTTGCTCAGCAAAAAGCACTTCTCACCAGACGATTACACAGGCGTGTGGCGAATCGGCCTGACCGATTATGCCGAGCAGCTTTTCGCTTCCCATCTGTATGATGCGATTAAACAACACTCTCCCCAGTCTCAGGTCAGTTTTTATAACGTTAACCGCAGTAACTACCTCGAAATTGCAGACAAGGAAAAACTGGACGTAATCATCGGTAGTATCGAAAACCTGAACCGCCGTTTTCTCTGTGAGCATCTATATACGGAACAGCACTTATGTCTGTTTGATCCACAGAGTGTGTCGCTTGATTCACCGCTGACGCTTGAACGCTTCGTCCAGATTGAACACGCGTTGGTCAGCTCAGATGGCAGTTTGCAAACTCAGGTTGATAAACTGCTTGCGAAAAGAGGATTAGAGCGCAGGGTCGGTGTCGCGTCGCGGCATTTCCTAACGGTAAGGCGGTTACTGATTGGCCGTGAGTTGGTGTGTATTGTGCCAAAGCGCTTTGCTGAAATGGAAATGTACAACCACACACTTGCCGCTGTTGCACCGCCGGTAGACGTGCCTGATTTTGATATACGATTACTGTTTTTAAAAGCAAATCAGTATGAAGAAAAGAATATCTGGATCAGAAGGTTAGTGGCTCAAGTCGTTAAATAACATCGAGCAAGGTAAGGTTCGATGAACTAGGGCGCGTTGACCCCAGTTCATCTTGAAACGTGAGAACAGTTAAGCGCGAGCTGAGCTCAACAGAGCGTCAATTTGCTCATGATGCTCAGGTGTCACACCGGCAAGATTGCCATATTTTGGGGCATGGCGGTCATTTTCTAACGGGAAATGCCAGCCGAAAGTATGTTCAACGAACTGTTTAGCAAACTGCTCGGATACCTCTAGGCAACCCGCCAAAACCGTATCAACGTAGGTCTGCACGATTGGGCTTAAGTGACATGGTGGCTCTGGGCTATCTTTAATGTACACCCAGACTTGAGCGTCTTTTTCTAGCTCATGGTCACAGTCGATTTGCAGAGCTGGAATCAACACTCGGTGGTAGCCGCGTTCGCGAATATCAAACTCAGCCAGTTCAGCATCATCGACTTGCAATAGTACGCCATTGACTAAGCCTTCCCCTTTATCGACGACCAAAGGTGAAATCGTGTAGCTACTGTCGATTTTCCCCCAATAGCGCTTAAAACCTGTCACTATGGTCGGGATTGCGGTCGAGGTTTGTCCGGTTAGTTGTCGTGACGCCGAATTCATTAAACTGCCATAACCAAATATATACGTCGTCATTATTCTCTCCTTTGCACTGACATTTCTAAGCTACCGATTTCGACAGCAAAAGAGAAGCAGTAATTTATCTACTCTTGTGTGTCAAATTGACTTTTTTTGTTGAGTCTAAATGACTCGTTTTATTGTTGGTTAAGAGTAATATTATCCTGAAAAATAAAGGATTAATAACTTGGAGTGAATTTTGCAGTTACCTATGCAGTATATCTTTAGTCAGGGGGCATAGAGTGCTCAATATTACCGATAAAAAAGTCGAAGAGGCGATCCCACCTCTACTACGTTTAGGGTTTCGTCCATTTTTCTTATTTGGGACGATTTACGCCATTGTCGCGATTGGCTTGTGGGTTTGGATGTTCCAAACGGGGCAGCCTAGCGTACTGAAAGTGCCAGCACTTTGGTGGCATGTACACGAAATGTTGTTTGGTTTTGCAATGGCAATTGTTGTTGGTTTTGTGCTAACTGCGGTACAAAATTGGACGGGGATAAACGGTACTAAACAAACGCGTTTGGCGATACTGGCGCTGTTGTGGCTGCTGCCGCGAGTGCTATTTTGGACACCAGCACCGTTGTGGTTGATATCGAGCATTGAGGCTTTATTTATCGCTTTTGCTGCGTTTGAAGTCGCTCTTCGCGTCGTCAAAGCCAAAGGTTGGCGCAACCTGTTCTTTGTGCCGCTATTTGGATTAGCGATTGTGGCTAACTTTGCCAGCTACGCCACAATTAAAGGGATGCCGCCGTTTCCTGCCTCAGCGGTTTGGCAAGCGATGCTTTGGTGGTTTACCTTGCTGTTGTCGGTAATGGGCAGCCGCGTGATCCCATTCTTCACCGCGCGCCGCTTTAATTTTGAGAAACCTCAACCTTCTATGTTGTTGGATTGGCTTGCAAATCTGCCGCTAGTTGGATTGTTTGTGCTGAGCTTCTTCCCGATGACTTTTGTTCAGTTGGGCCAACCGCTGATGATTGCCTCTGGTCTTGCACATTTGGTTCGTCAATTACGCTGGCAACCTTGGCGCACCTTGAATGAGCCGTTAGTTTGGTCATTGCACGCCGCTTATCTGTGTATTCCGGTTAGTTTGCTGCTGCGTGGATTGCTGCAAAATCCTTTTGCGAGTCACAATATGATTCACCTGTTTGCGATTGGCGCATTGGGTGGTTTGATTCTGGCGATGGTTACGCGTGTGACCATGGGACATACAGGACGCGCTATATATCAAGGTCCGAACATGGCTGTCGCCTTTGCGGCAATTATACTGGCTGCGCTTGTACGTGCGGCTGGAGTAGCATTTATGCCAGAGCAGATGATGATGTGGGTCAATCTTAGTGCAGGACTATGGATTGTTGCTTTTGGTATGTATCTGTGGCGCTTTGGCTTTATGTTACTGACGCCTAGAGCCGACGGACACCCTGGCTAAGCATATTGAATCGATAAAAAAATCCCTCGCTAGACGAGGGATTTTTACCATTTGTGATTAGCTTACTTTAGATAGGCTTAGCACCTTTTCCTGAGGATGCTTTGCGTCGATGTATTCGGCAACTTTAGCTTGAGCTTGCGCGTCTAAATAGAGACCGAGCTTGGTACGACGCCACAATAAATCTTCGGCGTTTTTGACGTACTCGTGTTCAATCAAGTAATCCAATTCGCGTTGGTAAACGCTGTCCGCAAATTTCTCGCCCATGTCTTGCTCACAAGCGATATTCGCCAATAGTTTGTGAGTGTAAGTACCAAACTGACGTACATAACGCATCGCCAGCTTATCCGTTAACCACGGATGTTGCTGAGTGAGTGATGTTGCCAATTGGTCACGGCTACAGCTGAAATTACCACCCGGCAGCACTTGGTCTTTTGTCCAAGGTTTACCCATAGCCGCAAAGAATGGCTCAAGCTTCTTCATCGCCGCTTCACCTAGTTTGCGGTAGGTTGTGAGTTTGCCACCGAAGATCGACAATAACGGGGCTTGATCCAACTCTTGTTCAAGCTCGAGCGTGTAATCACGTGTGATCGCTTGTGGTGAGTCAGACTCATCATCACACAATGGGCGTACGCCACTGTAAGTCCACACGACATCATCAGCGGAAATCTGTTTGATAAAGTGTTGATTGACGATATCAACCAAGTACTCGATTTCATCTTCTTCGATCGCTACTTTGCGCGGATCGCCTTTGTATTCAACGTCTGTGGTACCGATGATCGAAAAGTCATCCATATACGGGATCACAAATACAATGCGGTTGTCTTTGTTCTGCAGGATGTACGCTTGCTCTTCGTCGTGTACTTTCGGCACTACGATGTGAGAGCCTTTGATCAAACGAATGTTACGTGGCGACGGTGTGCTCAGACCATCATCAAAGAACTGTTTCACCCAAGGGCCAGCCGCATTGACGAGCGCTTTCGCTTTACGTTCGAACTGTTCACCGGTTAGTTGGTTGCTGATGGTGACTTTCCAAATGCCTTGTTCACGTACCGCCGATTCAACTTTGCAGTAGTTCGCGACTTCCGCGCCGTTTTCCTGCGCAGCCATGATGTTCAATACCACCAAACGAGCATCATCCACCCAGCAATCTGAATACTCAAAGCCAACCTTCATCTCTTCTTTAAGCAGACCAGATTTTGCCAGATTAACCATATGGCTTGACGGCAGAGTGGTACGTTTGCCTAAGTTATCGTAGAGGAACAGGCCGCAACGAATCATCCAAGCAGGGCGAAGGTAAGGACGGTGTGGCAGACGAAAGCGCATCGGCTGTGCCACGTGTGGCGCTTTCTTGAGGATCACTTCGCGCTCTGCAAGTGCTTCCGAAACCAAACGAAACTCGTAATGCTCAAGATAACGCAAGCCGCCATGGATCAGTTTCGAACTGGCTGATGAAGTCGCGGAAGCAAAGTCATTGGCTTCGAAAAGAGCAACAGACAAACCACGTCCTGCCGCATCAGCAGCAATACCTGCACCATTGATCCCACCACCGATGACCAGTACATCCAGTACTTTTGAGTCGTTGTTTTGTTTGTTTGTATCCATAGTCACTGACCTAGCTATTTTTGAGCGAACGAACATTTAAGAACATAAAGGAACTGTAGCTTAAGTTTCGTTTTTGGTCATCTTTTATTTTCGTTAATGAGCGTTTATGTGATTTATGCATAAAAAAACCTCTCCATAGGGAGAGGTTAAGCATTTTATTCACTAAACGAACACGCGTTTTAGATAGAAGCGGCGACTTCTACTGGTATTTGGTGCTCTTTTAAGATGTCTTGGATCTCAGTCGGCGGCGCTTGATCGGTAAACAGGGTATGGATTTGCGTGATATTTCCCAGTTTGACCATCGCGTTGCGGCCAAATTTAGAATGGTCAACCGCGAGGAAGACGCTGCGGCTGTTTTCTATAATCGCTTGTTTGACGCGGACTTCATGGTAATCAAAGTCGAGCAATGAGCCGTCATAATCGATGCCACTAATCCCGAGTATGCCGAAATCGAGTCGGAACTGTTTAATAAAATCGAGAGTGGCTTCGCCGACGATACCGCCGTCGCGATTGCGAACTTCACCACCAGCGAGAATCACCGATATTTCTGGGTTTGGTAATAAAATACTGGCCACGTTGAGGTTGTTGGTGACAACGCGCAGTTGTTTGTGATTTTCACAGAGCGATCTGGCGACGGCTTCTGGCGTAGTACCAATATCGATAAACAGGGTCGCGCCGTCAGGGATATGTTTGACCAACTCTTCAGCAATTAAATCTTTCTCATTAAAGTTCTGTGACTTACGAGTTGAGTACGAGGTGTTTTCGGAGCTTAGCGGTACGGTTGCACCACCGTGGTAGCGGCGAATTTGGTTTTTGTCAGCGAGTTCGTTTAGGTCACGGCGGATGGTTTGTGGGCTGACATCAAATCGTTCTACTAGTTCTTCGGTACTGACATAGCCTTGCTTTTTCACCAGCTCAATAATCTGCTGGTGTCTTGGAATTTGTTTCACACATCACTCCCTAGTGTGTACGGAAGATTCAAATGAAATCTTCGAAAATGCTCACTTGCGATATTGTGCGACAATTCATGGGCACAGAGAAGCGGCAATCCACGGGAATCACGGGTCAAACGCAAAAAAGAGCATTCAAGGAATGCTCTTTTGCTCATAATTAACCGAATAGTGTGTCAGTCGTCTTGTTCTTAATCGTCGGAGTCGCGCAGCTCGGCCCAAGTCTGCGCACATTTCACCGCTCGCTTCCAGCCTTTGTAGCGACGAGCACGTTTTTCTTCATCGTGATGAGGAACGAAAGTACGGTCAAGTTCTGCTTTGCCTTTCAATTCATCAATACTGTGCCAGAAGTCGACAGCCAGACCTGCAAGGTAAGCGGCGCCCAGCGCTGTGACCTCAGTTACTTTTGGTCGCAATACTTCGGTATCAAGTACGTCAGATTGGAACTGCATCAGGAAGTTGTTTGCGACCGCGCCACCATCTACACGCAGGTTCGCCAGTTTGATTTCTGAATCCGCTTGCATCGCGTCTAGTACGTCACGAGTTTGGTAAGCAATGCCTTCCAGTGTTGCGCGGATAATGTGGTTTGAGCTCACGCCGCGAGTTAAACCAACGATTGTACCGCGAGCATAGGCATCCCAGTAAGGTGCGCCAAGGCCGGTGAAAGCTGGAACTACGTAGACACCGTTTGATGAGTCCACTTTTGTCGCAAAGTACTCTGAGTCTTTTGCGTCCGCTAGCAGTTTCATTTCATCACGTAGCCATTGGATTGACGCGCCACCCATAAACACCGCACCTTCCAATGCATACGCTGGCTCACCCGCTGGGCCACACGCTAGCGTGGTCAGTAGGCCGTTGCGAGAGGTTACTTTTTCTTGGCCTGTGTTCATCAACAAGAAACAACCCGTGCCGTAGGTGTTTTTCGCTTGGCCTGCTTCGACACACATTTGGCCGTAAAGCGCCGCTTGTTGGTCACCCGCAATACCAGCGATTGGAATACGAGTACCACCTTTACCACCAATGTTGGTTTTGCCGTACACTTCCGATGAGCGTCTTACTTCAGGCATCATTGATGCAGGAATGTCGAGCTCTTTCAGTAGTTTCTCATCCCAACATAGGTCGTTGATGTTAAACAGCATAGTACGTGATGCGTTGGTGTAGTCAGTCACGTGTACGCGGCCTTGAGTCATCTTCCAAACTAGCCAAGTATCCACAGTACCAAACAACAGTTTGCCTGCTTCTGCGTCTTCACGTGCACCTTCAACGTTGTCGAGAATCCATTTTACTTTGGTGCCTGAGAAGTACGGGTCAAGTACCAGACCCGTGTTCTCACGTACGTAGTCTTCCAGTCCGCGCGCTTTTAAACCTTCACAGATATCGGCGGTACGACGACACTGCCAAACGATAGCGTTGTAAACCGGTTTACCGGTTTCTTTGTTCCAAACGATTGTGGTTTCACGTTGGTTAGTGATACCAATCGCTGCGATCTCATCGCTGCTGATGCCTGATTTACCCAGTACTTCAACCAGTGTAGAGCTTTGCGTTGCCCAAATTTCCATTGGGTCGTGTTCAACCCAGCCAGCTTCAGGGTAGATTTGGGTAAATTCACGTTGTGACACGGCGACGATGTTCGCATCATGATCTAAAACGACAGCGCGTGAGCTTGTAGTACCTTGGTCAAGAGCAACAATGTATTTAGGGTCGGTCATGGTCAGATCCTTTTAATCTCGTTCTTTATATTTTAGTTAATTAAGCGCGAACTTCTTTTGTGTCTTCCGCGTCGTCACATTGGTTAGGAATAGTGCAGCCTTGACCTGTAGTTGGTAGGTGAGCCGCAATCGCTTTAGGGTATAACCAGCCGCCAAAGCATGCACCAGCAATCGGTGCCAAGATTGGTACGATAAAGTAAGGAATATCTTTCGCGCCAGTCAGAGCGTAATCCCAACCCGCAAAGTAAGCGAACAACTTAGGACCAAAGTCACGAGCAGGGTTCATTGCAAAACCAGTCAGTGGACCTAAAGAGCCACCGATCACCGCGATAAGAATACCGATCAACAGTGGGTTCATCGCACCGCGTGATGCACCGTTGTGTTCATCGCCTAGCGCCAGAATCGCAAACATTAGTACCGCGGTAATCACAAATTCCACCGCAAACGCCCCGAAGAATGACAATGCAGCATTCGGGTAAGTTGAGAAGATACCTGCAGTCGCCAACGCTTCTGGGCTTGAACGAACCAGATCATGCGCGACTTCGTATTCCGTAAATAGGTTTGCATACAAGCTGTAGACCAGTGCAGCAGAGCAGAAAGCACCTAAAAGTTGAGAAAGAATGTAAGGAATAACTTTCGCTTTATCAAAGCCATGGAATGCTGCAAGCGCGATAGTAACCGCTGGGTTGATATGAGCACCGGACACACCTGCGGTGCAGTAGATTGCGATGGTGACACCAAAGCCCCATACAATACTGATTTCCCATTGCCCGAACTGAGCTCCAGTCAGTACCAGTGCAGCGACACAGCCAACGCCAAAAAATATCAGTAATCCCGTACCGATGAACTCGGCCAGGCACTCTCCGAAAAGAGAGGGTTGTTTATTGTTCATAGTGAGAGTCCTTTTTGTTCCATTTGTGTGCGTTATTAGTAATGGCACATCGCACATTCTGCACATTCAAATCAATTCGAAAACAAACAAACGCAAAAAATGAGCGTTCGAGCATTATTTTGATAACGAAAAGTGGCTTTTTTGTTAATGCAGTCATCGTTTTTGATCATTTTACACACGAGGAGGAGAGTTACCTTAGATCATGTGGTGGTAAGTGTTTTGTTCAAAGGAATGCTTGAAGATGTAAATGTAAATCCATGTATATATTACATTTTTATAACTTTAAGATATGAGTTCTGTTGCTTGGTTGTGATGTTGATTATAAGAATGCTGTACGGACGGCGATTGGTTGACCAATGTGTTTATTAACTGGTCATACCAAATGGAATGTTATTGAGCAAATGTGAAAGTGATGAGTGATAACGCTCATTAAATGAACGTTATCACTAGTTGATAAGTTGCTGAAATTTATCTTTTAGTTCAGCCAGAGCTTGTTCAACGCAAGGGGTTGGCTTGCTAAGGTGGGTAATCAACGTCATGAAATAGCAATCGATGATCAACTGCATTTTGTTTTTTAACTCGGGCGTGATGCAAACGGAATCAAACAATCCTTGGTTGAAGCTTTGATAGTAATCGAGATCCCAGATCACTTCTTTTAGTAGCGCCTTGCTCAGTGCCACATTGGCGAAGTAGAAGCGGTAGTACTCTTCAACTAATGTCATCCCTAATTCGATATCGCTTGCTGCACCGATTGAAGAGAGTGCTTTGGCGCTCAATTCTGACAGTTGCGCCAACATGCCTTCACGTAGCATGTCTAATTTTGTCGGAAAATGGCTAAACACGGTGCCATCTGCGACTTCTGCATGGCGAGCGATTTGACGGGTAGTGGTTTCGTCATAGCCTTGCTCGGCGAATAAGTGCCAAGCAGAGGATAGAATGCGCGCTCGGGTGATTTGTCGTTTGCTCATCGTTAATCCTGTCAGTGATTCGTCGATGATCATACCTATCGATCGTTTATTTGACAAATTGAGCGCGCTCAATTATAAAAATTGAGCATGCTCAATTTTTATAATAAAGGTGATGGAGATGAAATATATTGAGAGATTGGCTCAACTGCTGATTTTTTTACCGACGATTTTCTGTTTTTCGTATCTGCTTAGGCCAATACTGATGGCTATTCTTATTCCTGGTGGGCTGGTTTTATTGGCGTTGATAGGGGGGAAGGAAGTTCGTACGGAAATGGTTCACATGATTAAGGAACAGCTATGGTTCAGCCCGACAAACTCCCGCAACAGAGTCAGTTAATCCCAATTGCGAAACAAAGCGATTTTCATGATGCGTTTACGTTTTTAGTCGCGAAGCAAGGGCAAACTCCAGCACAGGTTTATCACGCCATTTTTGGTCAGCTGCCAAGGCTTGTGCAACAGTTGATGTCGGTGCGAAACAAGCTCGTTAAACCGCTGGGCTTTCAGGTGCAAGATATCCAAGCCATCCCGTCAGCAGAGGCGTTACAAGTCGGTAAGGGAGAAGGGTTGCATCGGGTCGAATACTTGGATGAGAATGAAATTGTCTGCAGCACGAGCGAGAAGCATATGCGGGTTTGGCTATCTGTGTACAAACGCTCGGCTTGCCAATTTACGATAAGTACGATGGTAGAAACACATTCAAGCATCGGCAAAGGTTATCTAATGGCGATTATCCCATTCCATAAGTTGGTGGCGATCGCGAGTATCCAATCAATGCTGACGCGGTCTGAAAAGCAATAAAAAGCCGAGCGTTGTGCTCGGCTTCATTCTACTCTCGATGATTCACATTGAATCGATCGCGCGTATTAGTTGTTGCTGTGTAGCATGCTGTTGAGCTCAACAGCCGTTTTGTTGGCAAGGCACTCGATTTGACCAGTAACAGAGTTGCGACGGAATAGTAGGTCAGAAACACCAGCAAGGTCACGAGCTTTCACCACTTCAACTTCATTACCATCAGAATCCAGCATACGTACTTTAGAGCCAGCCGTTACGTACAGACCAGATTCAACCGTACAACGGTCACCTAGTGGGAAACCAAGACCTGCGTTCGCGCCCAGTAGTGAGTTTTCACCGATAGAAACCACCACTTTACCGCCACCAGAGAGTGTACCCATGATAGACGCGCCGCCGCCGATATCAGAGCCGTTGCCGACAACCACACCAGCTGAAATACGGCCTTCAACCATGCTCACGCCAGTTGTACCCGCGTTGAAGTTGATGAAACCTTCGTGCATGACTGTGGTGCCTTCACCAACGTGCGCGCCTAGGCGAACGCGAGAAGTATCAGCGATACGAACACCAGCTGGAACCACGTAATCGACCATTTTCGGGAATTTGTCGACACAGTCTACAGACAGAGTACGACCTGCAAGGCGAGCTTCGATTTGACGATTCGCTAGCTCAGGTAGGTCGATCGGGCCTTCGTTGGTCCACGCGATGTTGTGTAGCAGGCCGAAGATACCGTCTAGCACTGTGCCATGTGGCTGAACTAGGCGGTTAGAAATCAGTTGTAGTTTTAAGAAGCCTTCAGCAACCGATTGAGGCTGTTCGTCAGTTGCTAGGATAACCAGAACAAGAGGCTGTGTTGACTGCGCTGCTTTTTGAGCAAATGCTGCGTTTGCCGCGTCGCCGTTTGCTTCAAATACCGCTGCTAGCTCAGCGCTTTGTGCCGCAGAGATCTCGATAGCTTGGTTGCCTTGCTCGTAACCTGCGATTTTTGCTACTGCTTCTACAACAGCGTCTGCAGGGTTAAGAACTGGGTTTGGGAAAAACGCTTCGATAATTTTTCCATCACGGTTTTTAGTTGCCGTACCAAAGGCTAGTGAAAAGTAAGCCATGTTGAGTCTCCATGTAGTTTAATCTGTAAAGAGAGCTATTAGCCTCTCATCTGTGTTTCATCATAAAGAGTGCTTTTTCGACTTTAAAGAGCCGAGCAAGATAAAGTCCGTAAGACGATACGTTTTGTCTCTTTGGCGATATTGTGTCTTTTGGGATATATCATCCCGTTTTCAATCAATTCTTGTTTGCTCTACTGAGGTACAGCCAGCGATGATAAACGTTAATAAAAAAGCCCGAAGCAGTGCTTCGGGCTTTTATAGGACTTTACTTAGAACTGATTGGCGCTGTGCTTTTATTTAATTAGCTTTATATTGTCCAACCATCACACCCGATGAGCGAGGGTGTGTAAGCAGAATTACTTCTTGCCTAGGTCTGATGCGTGCTCAGATAGGAACGCTGCAACACCTTTTGGAGATGCGTCCATACCTGCTTTACCTTCTTCCCATTGTGCTGGGCAAACTTCACCATGCTTCTGGTGGAAGTTTAGTGCGTCAACCATGCGTAGCATTTCGTCGATGTTACGACCTAGTGGTAGATCGTTCACTACTTGGTGACGAACTAGACCGTCTTCGTCGATTAGGAAAGAACCACGGAAAGCAACGCCTGCTTCAGGGTGCTCAACGTCGTATGCTTTACAGATTTCGTGCTTAACGTCAGCAACTAGTGGGTACTTAACTTGACCGATGCCGCCGTCTTCGATAGCAGTGTTACGCCATGCGTTGTGAGAGAACTGAGAATCGATAGAAACACCGATTACTTCAACACCTTTAGCTTGGAAATCAGCTAGACGGTTGTCGAATGCGATTAGCTCAGATGGGCAAACGAAAGTGAAATCTAGTGGGTAGAAGAAAACAACAGCTTTCTTACCTTTTGTGAACTCTGCAAAGTTGAAGTTATCAACGATTTCGCCGTTACCTAGAACAGCTGCAGCAGTAAAATCTGGGGCTTGACGACCTACTAGTACCATTTTTTTGCTCCTAAAAAGTATGGTTAGTTCCAAACCAAATTGATTGTTATTGGTTTGGTCCGTGTTTGTACGAGACAAACTATAGTACAGATTGTAGTATGGAAAAAAGCGAATTAAATAGATTAAGTTAATCGAAAAAAGCGATAAACGTAAAACTTTTAACTTGGTCAACATCTGTTCTGATTTAGAAAGCAAACTATGAATAAGTGGCCCAGCCTCAAACAGTTACATTACCTTGTGACTTTGCACGAAACCCGTCATTTTAGCGAAGCCGCCGAACGCTGCTTTGTGAGCCAGTCGACCCTAAGTAAAGGCATTCAAAACCTAGAAGAGCTGATTGGTTGTCCTTTATACGAGAAGAAAGATAAGAAAAGCCCGCTGGTGTTTACTCATGCCGGTGAGATGGTGGTACTTCAAGGGCGAGAGCTGCTAGCAAAAGGGCAAGATTTAGTCGAGCTTGGCCGTTTGTGTCAGGGCGGGGAAATGCAAGGTCAGTTGAAAGTCGGCTGTATCCCAACCATTGCGCCTTTCTTATTGTGCGATTTAGTCCAAGAAGTGAACCAACGTTTCCCACAACTGAACATGTTATTAAGAGAAGACACCACAACGAACTTGCTGGCCGCGCTGCGACAAGGGGAATTGGATGTGTTGATCTTAGCTTTACCTGTCGATATCGATGGTATGGAAAGTCGTATTGTCGGCTCTGACCCGTTTCGTATGATCATTAGCCGCAATCAGGCCGATTCGATCAAAGTGCCGATTCGCTACGCTGACCTTCCGGATGAATCCGTGTTCTTACTTGAAAGAGAACATTGTTTAACCGAGCATGCGGTGTCGGCGTGCAAACTCACCGATAAAGAAAAGATCAATCCTTTCTCTGCGACCAGTCTACACACCCTAGTGCAAATGGTGGCGAATGGTTTGGGTACTACCTTTATTCCGCAAATGGCCATCGACCATGGTCTGATCGAGAATCAAAATTTGGTCGTAGTAGATCCACCAGGTAAGCAGGCGCATCGTCATATTGGCTTGGTTTGGCGACCAAGTTCGTCACGAGTCAGCACTTTTAATCAATTAGCGGATGTCGTGTCAGGACTGCTTTAGCGAATAGTATTAGACCTATTCTCCCGATTAGACTTAAAAAGCACACTAGTTTTAGTGTGCTTTTTAGCATTTTATGCTGTTGGTTAACTTTAACTTGTAAAATTTTACAAAGAAATTTTGATGAAGATTTCATTAAATTGTGAAATTTCACAGTGTCAATTTTACAGCAACGCAAAATCGACTTGTTTAATACACCCTCAGAAATCCTTGCTTAAGCCGTGCAAATAAAGGCTTCTCTTTCTCCCTTACAAAGTTAAACGCTTGTTTGAACTATTTATACATGCTCAATTTTACTGTAATTAAATTACGTAACTAATTACAGTTTTGCGTGTAAAAATAGGGCTTTTTACCTTACGGAATAAAACTTCGAATTTAACTTTTTGTTTACTTTTGGGGTTCCTAAATACTCGGGTCTGGTATAGCTTAAATGCAAGCTTTTTAAGACTTATGTCTAGATTGCAAAGCGATCCAAGGTTAGCGAAAGTAAAGCCACAGACAGAAGATAAGCCGGAAACGAATAACAATTGAGTTGGATGTTAATTGTTGTTTGATACTTACAAATGTAATCCGGCGTCAATTACTCTAGTAAGGAAAAGATTATGCTTGCTCAAACACCAGATAGAGAAAAAACAACAGAAGCCCAAGAAGGCAAGCTTGAAGTGACGGATACCCTTTCCCCAGAGCATCAAGCGGTTTTCCCTGTTGAAGCCCAAAACTTTTTGTCTACTCTGTGTGCAAAGTTCGCTGGACGCATTGATAGCTTGTTAGCTGCTCGTGAAGAAAAGCAAGCCGCTATCGATGCGGGCGAACTGCCGGACTTTCTCCAAGATACGCAAGATATCAGAGAAGGTAGCTGGAAGATCCTGGGGATTCCTCAAGACCTTCAAGACCGCCGTGTAGAGATTACCGGTCCTACGGATCGTAAGATGGTAATCAACGCATTGAACGCGAACGTTAAAGTGTTCATGGCGGACTTTGAAGACTCGATGTCTCCAGCTTGGGATAAGGTGCTTGACGGTCAAATTAACTTGCGTGATGCAGTGAATGGTGACATTAGCTACACCAACCCGGTTAACGGCAAGCAATACCAGTTGGACAATGATCCAGCCGTGTTGATCTGTCGCGTTCGCGGCTTACACCTAAAAGAAAAACACGTAACGTTTAACGATCAAATTATCCCTGGGGCGCTGTTTGATTTCGCGCTTTATTTCTACAACAACTACCGAGCGTTGTTGAAAAAAGGCAGCGGCCCTTACTTTTATATTCCTAAGTTGCAGTCCTACAAAGAGGCGCAGTGGTGGAGTGAGGTATTCCACTTTACCGAAGACTACTTTGGCTTAGACACTGGCACGATCAAAGCAACCGTATTGATCGAAACCTTGCCAGCGGTATTTGAGATGGACGAGATTTTGTTCTCTCTGAAAGAGCACATCGTAGGCCTTAACTGTGGTCGCTGGGACTACATCTTCAGCTACATCAAAACTCTTAAGAAACACCCAGACCGCGTTCTTCCAGATCGCCAAGTGGTCACGATGGATAAGCCGTTCCTTAACGCGTACTCGCGACTGCTTATTCGTACTTGTCACAAGCGTGGCGCGTTCGCAATGGGAGGAATGGCCGCCTTTATCCCAGCGAAAGACCCGCAAGAGAACCAAAAGGTACTGGATAAAATTCAAAACGATAAAGCGCTTGAAGCTAACAACGGACACGATGGCACTTGGGTTGCGCACCCTGGCTTGGCAAATACGGCAATGGAAGTATTTGGCAGCGTACTCGGTCAGCGCAGCAATCAATTGGATGTATCTCGCGAAGAAGACGCACCAATTACGGCGAAAGATCTGCTTGAACCATGTGAAGGTGAAAGAACCGAGCAAGGGATGCGTCACAACATCCGCGTCGCATTGCAGTACATCGAAGCGTGGATCTCTGGCAACGGCTGTGTACCTATCTACGGTTTGATGGAAGACGCGGCAACCGCAGAAATCTCCCGCGCTTCAATCTGGCAATGGATTCAGCATGGTAAAGCGCTCGATAACGGCCAAGTGGTGACCAACGAGTTGTTTGAGCAGTACCTCGCTGAAGAGATCAACGTGGTGAAAGCCGAAGTCGGTGAACAGCGTTACAACTCCGGTCGCTTTGAAGAAGCTGCTGAGCTGATGGCAAGACTGACAACCAGCAAAGAACTGACGAATTTCTTAACCGTTCCGGGATACGACTACCTGGACTAACAAGCAAACACACATTTTCACAACCAATAACGTAAACATTCCGCGGCGGAGCAGGAAGTACCGCCAAAGAAAAGGAAAAATCAGCGCCCATTTCTAACAAACAAGAGGCGCTCATCTAAAGAGGGATAGACCAATGACTACATTAACTCGCCGCCAACAAATTGAAGCTCTGGAAAAAGACTGGGCAACAAACCCACGCTGGAAACACGTTAAGCGTCCATACACTGCTGAAGAAGTAGTTGAACTACGCGGTTCAATGGTTCCTGCAAACACAATTGCACAACGTGGTGCAGACAAGCTGTGGTCACTGGTCAACGGTAGCGCGAAAAAAGGCTATGTTAACTGTCTGGGCGCACTGACGGGTGGTCAAGCGGTACAGCAAGCTAAAGCGGGCATCGAAGCGATTTACCTTTCTGGCTGGCAGGTAGCGGCAGATAACAACACTGCGTCAACTATGTACCCAGACCAATCGCTATACCCAGTGGATTCAGTTCCTTCGGTAGTAAAACGCATCAACAACTCGTTCCGTCGTGCAGACCAAATTCAATGGTCTAGCGGTAAGTCACCAGAGGATGAAGGCGGTATTGACTACTTCCTACCAATCGTAGCGGACGCTGAAGCAGGTTTTGGTGGCGTACTAAACGCATACGAACTGATGAAGTCGATGATTGAAGCGGGTGCAGCAGGCGTTCACTTTGAAGACCAGTTAGCATCAGTGAAGAAGTGTGGTCACATGGGCGGTAAAGTACTGGTTCCGACTCAAGAAGCGGTACAAAAACTGGTCGCTGCACGTCTTGCTGCAGACGTTTCTGGCACAACAACGCTAGTAATCGCTCGTACCGATGCGAATGCGGCTGACCTACTGACGTCAGATTGCGACCCATACGATAAAGACTTCATTGAAGGCGAACGTACACAGGAAGGTTTCTACCGAGTGCGTGCAGGTATCGATCAAGCTATCGCTCGTGGCCTAGCTTACGCACCATACGCAGACTTAATCTGGTGTGAAACAGCAACGCCTTGTCTGGAAGAAGCGCGCAAGTTTGCTGAAGCAATCCACGCGGAATACCCAGATCAACTACTTGCGTACAACTGTTCTCCATCGTTCAACTGGGAGAAAAACCTAGACGCTGAAACGATCGCTAAGTTCCAGCAAGAGCTTTCAGACATGGGCTACAAGTACCAGTTCATCACTCTGGCGGGTATCCACAACATGTGGTTCAACATGTTCGAGCTAGCGCATGACTACGCGAAAGGTGAAGGTATGCGTCACTACGTTGAGAAAGTACAGCGCCCAGAATTCCAGGCGGCTGAGAAGGGCTACACATTCGTAGCGCACCAGCAAGAAGTAGGTACGGGTTACTTTGATAAGATGACGAATACTATTCAGGGCGGTAACTCTTCAGTCACAGCATTGACTGGTTCAACTGAAGAAGACCAATTCTAATCCCTAGCCTTAGTACCACGTCAGGCGAGTTAAGGAGTGCAGGCCTCTAACTCGCCACTATTTTGGTATTGATATTCTGTTTTAGGCATAAACTTTGACATGCTTTTGAGCGGTGCAGACCGCTCTTTTTTCGTTTTTCTCCCGCCAACTTTAACTTGGCGATGTTGACGACACGTTTCGTTTATTGCTCTACAAAGACGCCATCAATTGCGCTCGAGTTGGTAACGCCGTCATCGCGCCTTTTTGTGTGGTTGCTAACGCGCCGCAATGATTGCCCCAAATAATCGCTTGTAGAATCGTCGGCTGATGTTGCCACTCTGGATGTTGCGATAGCTTAGCCAATAGTCCACTCACAAACGCGTCGCCAGCACCAGTCGTATCGACGACTTTCGCTTCTGTTACGCCGACTTGATGTTGTTTACCGTTGAAGATTGCCAGTGAGCCTTGCTTCCCAAGAGTGATCAGTACCAAGGGGATATCCAACGAACGTAGCGCCGCAATACCCGCTTCCATAGTGTCCGTTTCAGTAAGGAAAAGTAGCTCTTCTTCGGAGAACTTAACAACATCTGCTTGTGCGACCGCTCGCATCACGACTTCTCGAATCTGCTCTGGTTCCGCCCAGACTTCCTCACGCAAGTTCGGGTCGAAACTGACAAAGCCGCCTGCGCTTTTTATCGCTTCAACCGCCGTCAGAGTTGTGCCTCGACTTGGCTCGTTGGCCAGTGCAATCGAGCAAAAGTGTAGCCACTCACCCTTGGCAAAACTCGGAACATCTTGTGGCTGGGTGAACTGGTCGGCACTTGGCTTGACCATAAAGGTAAAAGTGCGTTCGCCAAACGTATCCAAATCAACCAAAACGGTTGAAGTTCGGTGTTCGTCATCCAGTGTTAAATGACTGGTTTCGACTTTTTCTTTGTTGAGCACTTTTTGCATGAAGCGCCCAAATGGGTCGTTACCGACACGACCAAAAAATCCGCATTCTCCACCGAGGCGTGCAATCCCAACCGCAACATTGGCTGGTGCGCCGCCAGGGCATTTTAAGTACGTGTTGTAGCTCTCTGGGATAAGGTCAACGACCGCGTCTCCGGTTAACCAAACTTTGCTCATCATCTGCATCCTTATATTTTATTGTTTGATGGAACATGCCCATCACGGGTGGATGAATGGCGCCAGAACGATAGTGCGCTCTGGCGCGTAGCGTTATTCTCTACGCTCGCTTAATTGGGTTGTAAAAGCGAGTTAATAGGAACGAAGTTGCGAAGGCGCTGGCAATCACACACAAGTAGCCGATCACTGCCGTCAAAGATTGTGAGTAAAGCAGTACGCCCGGTAAGAAGGTGATGCCCATACCTGTTGCGCTGATGCCAAGCACGTAAGTCACCAATCCGCCGACTGCGCCGCCAATCATACCGAACATAAACACTTTGCCGTATTGTAGGTTTACACCGAACAGTAGCGGCTCGGTAATACCAAACAGTGTCGACATCGACGCACCGTAAGCGTTACCTTTTTTCACCTTATCTTTCAGTAGCGTCGCAACCGCAATCGCAGCACCGAACTGACCAGCCATAGACGCCGTTGCTAGTGGCTGAATTGGGTTCGCGCCAGTTTCGTTCAATAGACCGATTTCAATCACACCGAGTGCGTGGTGCAGACCGGTAATAACAATCATCTGCTGAACCGCGCCAAATAGGATGTAACCAATCCCCATCGGTAGCTCTAACGCCATGCGAACCAGTGAGGTACAGCCGTGTTCGATAGTCTGCAAAATTGGACCAAAGCCGAATAGGATGACAAACACCGCGATAGTGATGGTCAGAAACGGCGTGAACACCAAATCCATGCTCGCAGGAATAAAGCGGCGTAGATTGCGCTCTAGATAAGCGACAAACCAACCAGCAAAAATCGCAGGCAGAACCGTGCCTTGATAGCCAACGAGCGGGAAGTCGAAACCAAACAGTTTCACCATCATCGGCTCAGCAGCACCGTTGGCGACTGCCCAAGCGTTAGGCAGTTGCGGCGCGACCATCATCAAACCGACTACGATTGCGATGATCGTATTACCACCGAATTTCTTTGCCGCAGAGAAGGCGATTAAAACGGGTAAGAAGGCAAAGGCGGTATCGGTTAGCATGCTAAATAGCGCTAGGGTCTCGGCAGAAAACTGTGCGCCTGAATGGAGCAGCATGCCGCGTAGACCCATCAACAAACCAGTCGTTACCAGCGCTGGGATAAGCGGAATAAGGATATCGGCCAATGTACGTACCAGTTTTTGACTGATGGTCATATCGGCAAATGCATCTTGTTTGAAATCTGTTGATTCAAACTCGCCGCCTAGCGCTTTTTTCAAGGTGTCGTAGACGTGCGAGACTTTACCCGTACCGATGATAAATTGATGCTGGCCCGATTGATAAAAGTAACCACTGATCTGCTCAATGTTTTTGGCTTTTTCACTGTTTACTTTGTCGTTGTCTTTGAGGATCAAACGTAGACGGGTCGCACAGTGCTCAGCATTGCGGATGTTGTCTACACCTCCGATACTGTCGAGTATCTCGTTGACGGTTGCTTGATAGTTCATTCTGTTCACCACTTATTATTTTGTTAGGTACTGTAGGTTGATGTTGAGTTTGGTATTGTCGGTTGAAGAAATATGCAGTCGATGTTCGACGTCTTGTGGGAAAAACAAACAGGTAAAAACATCTCGGCCATCATTGATGTATATTTCGATGATGCTTTCATCGCATATCAATGAAATCGTATTGATGTCGTAATCTGTTTCTAATTCGCGTGTTGAACCAAAGCACCAGTCTTCGGCGTGGTGCTCGTAGTTGGTTCGAAATAGTGAGATATGATTGTCATTCACAACTAAGTTAACCGAGCGGTTGTTCTCATTGACCAGCGCAACTTCGAAGTTACAACCACCTTGCTCAAGCTCTAGGTTGAGAGCAAAAGAGAGGCTGTCTAAGTGAATAGACTGCTCGCCGTTGAGCTGCAGAGATTCGCTTTGTACCGCGAGCACTTTCTCAAACAGTTTTTCCGGATACTGATGTAAGCGCTGCTGTTTGACCGACAAACTTCTCGGCAAGGTTAAACAGTGAATCCAGCCGTAATCCATGCTTGGCAATTCTTCGTCTGTACCTGCCCAAGCGATTAAGGTCGGCTTGTCCGGTGAGTTCGCTAAGGTTTGCGGCGCGTAGAAGTCAAAGCCGCGATCCAGCTCATCCCAATGTTCAACCTTAAAGCTCAAGTTGTCGAAATCGACCGCGCCTAAGCAGTAGACGACGTTAAATTTGTTGTGGAAGCGAAACTCTTGTGGCTCCACGCCTTGCGGTGAAAAGATCAGTACATCTTGACCGTCCACCTTGAGTAAGTCTGGGCACTCAAACATATAGGCAGATTGAAATGGAGCGTTGATCTCGATGTTTAGCTCACCTTGGAACTCCCATTTCGTTAGGTCGAATGACTTATAAACGATAATGCAGCCTTTCATATCCGCCTTGCGCTGCGCACCCAATAACATGAAGTAACGACCGCCGTCTTTGAGCACTTTCGGATCTCGTACATGTCCGGTATAGCCTTCCGGCACCGATTGGATCACTGGGTTGCCCGCATATTTGGTCACGCTGTTGTCCGAGCTGAGTAGTGCTAAACACTGGTTCGCGTCTCGGTCGGATTCGAGCTTTATGTTACCGGTGTAAAATAGGTACGCTTGGTCATCTTCAACGATCGCCGCACCTGAATAGGCACCATGTGATTCATAGCCTTCTGTTGGCGTGATTTTCGCGCCGTGCTCTTGCCAGTGGATTAAATCGGATGAGGTCAAGTGCATCCAATGCTTCATTCCATGGAAGGTATCGAAAGGAAACCACTGATAAAACAAATGGTATTGATGGTTGTAATAGCAGAAACCGTTTGGATCATTGAGTAACCCGTGCGGTGGCGTAATATGAAACTTAGGTCTGTATTTCGAGTTGGTTTTGATCTTTTCAAAATTACGCACATCGCGTTCTGTTGCTAAGTCGATCGTTTTGTATTTTAAGTTTTCCACGTTACGCCACCTGAGTTCTTTGCCTGTGAAAATCATAGTGACACCGCTAAGCGGAGAAAACCGCGCGGCAAGTTTATTCACCGATTTGTCGATAAAAACGGTCAAATATGCAGCGCTCTGTGATGTAACACTAAATCTTGTTACATGATTTGCGATACCATTTAGTCACGACTAAAAGTGGGGCGGTAAATGGTATGACAATCAGAGATGTAGCCAAGCAAGCGGGCGTATCGATCGCCACCGTCTCAAGGGTTTTGAACGGCAGTGACAAGGTGTCCCCTGACGCTAAACAGGCGGTTGACCGCGCAATGGCGTCGCTTAACTATCAGAAGCCTGCTATCAAACGGCGTAAGCCGACCAAGCTGTTTGCCGTGATTGTGCGTAACATGACTAACCCATTTTTCGCTCAGTTGGTTGATGTGCTTGAAGAAGAGGCCTACAAACACGGCCGCAGTATCTTGCTGTTTAACAGCCGCAATAATTTGCAGTTGGAGAAGACCTTCATGTCGGAGTGTGTTAATCACAAAGTCGACGGAGTGTTTTTGATCCCACGTTCTTTAAAACCACAGCATTTGGCCGATCTGGACGCACTTCCTTTTCCGGTGGTGTTACTCACCGCAACCAGCAATCAAACCGCGAGCATTGGTACCAATCACCGTCACGGTGGTGAGCTGGTGGCCAAATATTTTGTTGAGCAAGGTTATCACCGGATTGGTTTTATCGGCGCGAGTGACAAACTCTCCGACCGCTTTATCGGCTTTAGGCGTGAACTGGAACGGTTAGGGCGGGAATTACCAGAGCAACGTGTGCTGGCACCTTACACTTCGCAGTCTCTGCAAGCATTTATCTCACGTGAGATCGCGCAACAAGACACCCAGCTTGAAGCTGTCTTTTGCTCCGATGATATCTGTGCGAGCCATTTGTACAACGCGATGAAAGCGATGGAGATAGCACGGAGAAAGCAAGTTGAAGTCGTCGGGTTTGATGACACCTTTATCGCTCAGTCGCTGGGCTTTTCCAGTGTCCGTCAACCGATGAAACAAATCGCGCTATTGGGGTTCGATAAGATGATTGCCGCATTGCAAGATGGAGAGTTGGAACAGTCGCCAACTTTGCTGGAGCCGACATTAGTCGTTCGCCATGCTCCAGCGATAACCGCACTCGAGCGTGCTCCAGAAATTCTGCGCAGCGAATAGACCAATAAAAAGCAGTACATTTGAGATTGGATATGGCGAGTCCAGCTTTCAACCTGACACTCGCCACTTCGTACTTTCTATTTGCATACCCTCGAAAGCCAATTCAAGAGAGTGTTTTGGCTCTATAGCTTAAAGAAACCTAACAGCTCTTTTTGTCTTTCGGCTAAAGACGCCAGTTCTTCGCTCGCTTTTTGGCTTTGTTGTATGCCCGCAACGTTCTGATGAACCAGATCGAAGGTCAGCGAGACATTTTGTGAGATATCCTGAGTGACACCTGATTGCTCTTCAGAGGCGGTCGCCACTTGTGTGTTCATGTCTGAGATAAGTTGAACTGAGTTGGTGATCGAAGAGAACGCGGCTCTGAGCTGCTTACTGTAGTTGCTCGATTCTTCGGTCAACACAAGGTTCGACTGCATAAAGTCATTCGCATCATTCGCTTGAGCTTGCAGCTTGGAAATGATCTCATGAATATCGATCGTTGACTGCTGAGTTTTGGCGGCAAGTGAGCGTACTTCGTCTGCAACCACCGCGAATCCACGTCCTTGTTCACCAGCGCGCGCCGCTTCTATCGCCGCGTTGAGTGCCAACAAGTTGGTTTGCTCTGAGATAGAGTTGATCACTTCCACTACTGTGCCAATTTCAACCGAGTACTCTTGTAACTGATTGACAATACGCGATGTTTCGTCAACCGAACTGATGACTTTTTGTGTGATTTCGTCGGTTGAATCAAGTGCGTTGGCGCCATCTTTCACTTGCAAAGTCGCGTCACCCGCGGCGTTTTCCGCATTGGCGGCATTTTGGCTGACTTCGCTGGCGGTGCTTGATAGCTCGTTGATCGCAGTAGCAATTTGCTCCATCTGGCTCAGTTCTTGTCGCGCATTGCTCTCGGTATCATTCATCACAGCGGTTAGCTCGACGGAAGCCGATGAAACATTGTCGGAGATTTGGTGGAATCCGTCGATGATTCGGCGTAGTTCTTGTCTCATGTTGAGGATGTTGGCATAAATCCCCGTTTCCTTGCCATTGGTGGCAATTTGACTAGAGAGATCACCGGATGAAACCTGTTCGACGATCGCTTGAATCGAGCTTGGCTCACCACCGACGGTTTTGATAACGCTGCGGTAGATTTGATAAGCAATGACCAGTGCAGATAACACAACGAAAGCGGCGAGAAAAACCAGCATAAACTGCGTGGTGTTAAAGCGCTCGATCATTATAGGGCCTAGCGTATCTTGATCGGTTTTAATCGCGAGCTTTAGTTCTTCAATTGAAGCTGCCATCGAAGCGCCGAGCACATCTAGGGTGCCTGATATAATCTCGTTGCGTTGATTTATGGTGTCTAAAATTTGTTTAAAAGAGGTTTGATAAGTATCAAACGCCATAGACAACTCATTGAGGTCTGAGCGGTAGCTAGAAGCCGTGAGTTGTGAGCTGATTAACTTCTCTTGCTGTCGAGCTAACTCAAACTCGTTAGCGGCTTTTTCTGCGTCTGCCTGAGCATTGGTAGTTAAAAAGCTCGATACGTAACGCTGGCTAAATAGTAGATGGAGCTGTAGCTGGTTGGTATTAACTACCGCTTCAAAATCATCGTTTGCTATCGCGTCATTGACAATGTTGGTTAAAGATTGGTTCATCGTCACTCTTGATGGTGTGAGTAGTTCGTCGACCAATCGATTTCTCTCATCGACTAATTCGGTCACGCTGTTAAAGCCAAGCTGATACTGATGAAGTTGTTCGGTAACGGCGGCCAGTGCAGATTTCTGCGCGTCATCCAGGTGGTTAACTTTCGCTTCGTCGATCAGTTGTTGAGAGGCAGAAGTGCGTTGAGTAAATTTCTCCATTTCGCTCGCTTCGTGAGTACGAATGTATTTCAGCGCGGCCAATCGTGCTTCGAGAATGTTTGCCTGTACTCGCCCGATCGCGACGTTGGTTAATGCTAGCCCTCGATAACTTTGGAACCCATGATTTGACTGATAGAAACGCCACGATGAGATAACTGAAATGGTGAGAATCAGTGCGAGAATCGCTCCAAACCCCATGGTTAGTAGTTTTTTAAGACTCATAATTGCTCCCCGGAAATTAGCTACGAGTAATTGTGTTAACTGATTATTGTTATTTGATTTGCCGTTATTGTTATTTTTGTTAGTTTAGTCGCAGTACGCTATGTTGATGAATTTATTAATAATCTTTTAGGGGAAACGTGATCTAATCTTGTGTTTTTACAACGGGTTAAAGCGATTGTGGGAGATTCGTGGTAGCACTAGATTGAGGTGTGTCCTCACCTAGGTCAGGGAAGTGGGTATGCGACAGGGTAGGGTTCAGACTTATTGCACGTAGGATGCAACACGCCTGAAACCGAGAGTTGCAATAAAAATAGCCGTGTATCTAGTCGAGCTCTTCTGGCTCAACTTCTTCTTGTAACTCAAGCAGATTGATCGCGATGGTGACAAAGTCGCTGTCAGTGATGATTCCAACCAAGTGGCCTTTTTCTACCACAGGTAAACAGCCGACTTTGTGCTTTTGCATGTACAAGGCGCTCTCTTTTAAACCCGCTTGCGGAGCAACCGACATGACACCCGTTTTCATCACATCTTGTAGCGGCGTATTTAGAGTGTAAGAGCTGCTATCTGGTAGCTTTTGCAAACTCGACTCTTGCGCAGCAAGTACATCACGGTGAGAAACCACGCCAAGCAACCGTTTTTCCGCGTCAACAATCGGCACGTGGCGAATGTCGAGCTCTTGCATCATGTTCTTGGCGTCGGCGAGATTATTGGAGCGAAGCAGCGTATGAGGGTTACGCGTCATCATGTCTTCGACCTTAATCATGGCAGCCTCCTAGTTATTATTTTGTCCTCTTTTAATATAGTAATTTTTACTCGCAGAGTTTGAGAGCCAAGCAGGTTTTTGTTACTAGACACGAAATATTTACCGTATATTTGACCTTGCTGAATATCTTGTCGCAGCACGGTGCGTTTTTACGCATTTTAAGCACTTGGATTACAATAATTCACATCTCTTTTCTTGCTATTGCTATCGTCCGACATATACTAGTCGGCTGCGAAAAAACGCGCTTTATTTCCAATAGAGACCACGGTAAAAGATTAGGCACATGCAAGTATCAGATTTCCACTTTGACCTGCCAGACGAACTCATTGCTCGTTACCCTCAACCTGAGCGTACCGCGAGCCGATTGCTGCAACTTGATGGCAATACGGGCGAGTTAGTTGACGGCACCTTCACCGACGTATTGAGTCAAGTACAGCCAGGAGACTTGGTTGTATTTAACAACACTCGAGTGATCCCTGCGCGTATGTTTGGTCGCAAAGAGTCAGGTGGCAAACTGGAAGTGCTGGTTGAACGCATGCTGGATGACAAGAGCATCCTTGCGCACGTACGCTGCTCGAAATCGCCAAAGCCGGGTTCGACCATCATTGTTGGTGACAACGATGAATACTCAGCAGAGATGGTGGCTCGCCATGATGCGCTGTTTGAACTTAAGTTCAACGCAGACAAAACGGTACTGGAAATTCTGGAAGAGATCGGCCACATGCCGCTTCCTCCTTACATCGACCGTCCGGATGAAGACGCCGACAAAGAGCGCTACCAAACGGTATACAACCAAAAGCCAGGTGCGGTTGCTGCGCCGACAGCAGGTCTGCACTTTGATGACGTTCTTTTAGAGCAGATCAAAGCAAAAGGTGCTGAATTCGCTTATGTTACGTTGCACGTTGGTGCAGGTACCTTCCAGCCAGTGAAAGTTGACAATATCAACGATCACCACATGCACGCGGAATACGTCGAAGTCCCACAAGAGGTTGTTGACGCTATCAGCGCAACCAAACAACGCGGTGGTCGTATTATCGCGGTTGGCACGACGTCGGTACGTTCACTGGAAAGTGCCGCTCAAGACGCGCTGAAAAAGGGTACCGAACTGAAACCATTCTTTGGTGATACCGAGATCTTTATCTTCCCGGGTTACGAGTACCAATTGGTGGATTGTTTGATTACCAACTTCCACTTGCCAGAATCGACGCTGATCATGCTTGTAAGCGCATTCGCTGGATACGAGAACACCATGAATGCTTACAAGCATGCGGTGGAAAACAAATACCGTTTCTTCTCATATGGCGATTCAATGTTCATCAAGAAGAAAACGGCATAGTTAAAAATAGATTTACGAGTGCTAGCAGTAAGCTAGGAAGCAAAGCGGAGACGCCGCTTTGTCTCTCGCACGGAAAAGCGACCGCTCCTTAAAGTAGGGTTAAGCCCTAAACACATCGTCAGACTGTTTCTCTGACAATCGGAGGCTTCGTGAAGTTAAAATTTGAACTGAAGAAAAAAGATGGTGTTGCACGTCGTGGTCAACTGACTTTCGAACGTGGCACTGTTCAAACACCGGCGTTCATGCCAGTGGGTACTTACGGTACCGTTAAAGGTATGACACCAGAAGAAGTAAAAGGCACTGGCGCTGAGATTCTTCTCGGTAACACATTCCACCTGTGGCTACGTCCTGGTCAGGAAGTGATGAAAATGCACGGTGACCTGCACGATTTTATGAACTGGCAAGGTCCTATCCTTACGGATTCAGGCGGTTTCCAAGTATTCAGCCTAGGTAAAATGCGTACTATCACTGAGCAAGGCGTGCATTTCCGCAATCCAGTGAACGGTGACAAGATTTTCATGGACGCTGAAAAGTCGATGGAAATCCAAAAAGACCTAGGTTCAGACATCGTGATGATCTTCGACGAGTGTACGCCATACCCAGCGACACACGACGAAGCGAAGAAATCGATGGAAATGTCACTACGTTGGGCACAACGTTCTCGCGACCACTTCGATAAGCTAGAAAACCCGAACAACCTATTTGGTATCGTTCAAGGTGGCGTTTACGAAGACCTGCGTGATGTGTCTGTTAAAGGCCTGACTGAGATCGGCTTTGACGGTTACGCGGTTGGTGGTCTGGCAGTTGGTGAACCGAAAGAAGATATGCACCGTATCCTAGAGCACACTTGTCCTCAACTTCCAGAAGACAAGCCACGTTACTTGATGGGTGTTGGTAAACCTGAAGACTTAGTTGAAGGTGTTCGCCGCGGTATCGATATGTTCGACTGTGTAATGCCAACGCGTAACGCGCGTAATGGTCACCTGTTTGTGACTGGCGGTGTGATCAAGATCCGTAATGCGAAACATAAAACCGATACGACGCCACTAGATCCACACTGTGACTGTTACACTTGCCAAAACTACAGCAAGTCGTACTTGCACCACCTAGAGCGTTGTAACGAAATTCTGGGTGCGCGTTTGAATACGATCCATAACTTACGCTACTACCAGCGTCTGATGGAAAGCATCCGTAAGGCGATTGACGAAGACCGTTTCGATCAGTTCGTTGAAGAGTTCTATGCTCGTCGTGACCGCGAAGTGCCACCACTAGCAAAAGAACAATAATAGATGTAAAGCCTTTGGTATTTTGCCAAAGGCTTTTGCTAATAAATTAGGCAGACGCGCGTGATTTTTGAGAGAGTGATCTCTAATAAAAACACTCTCTCTTGATTCTCAATCGCGAAAGCCCCATTTGGATTATTAATAATAAAATAATGAGGACGTTTTAATGTTTATCTCTCAAGCTCATGCAGCAGCAGAAGGCGCACCAGCAGGTGGCGGTTTTGAAATGATTATCATGCTAGGTATGTTTGCGGTGATCTTCTACTTCATGATCTACCGTCCACAAGCTAAGCGTGTAAAAGAGCACAAAAACCTAATGGCTTCTATGGGCAAAGGTGACGAAGTTCTAACTAGCGGTGGTCTAGTTGGTAAAATCACTAAGATCGCAGAAGACAACGACTTCATCACTATCGAGCTGAACACCAACAACGAAGTAGTGATCAAGAAAGACTTCGTTACTGCAGTGCTACCAAAGGGTACGCTGAAGTCTCTATAAAACAGCTAAAGGATCCTCGCTGTGTTAAACCGCTATCCATTGTGGAAGTACTTGATGGTGGTGTTTACCATTGCCATTGCAGCATTGTATGCACTTCCGAACATTTACGGTGAAGATCCGGCTATTCAAGTTACAGGGGCGCGTGGCGCCTCTGTAGATATGTCAACGCTGGATACTGTCACTCAAGCTCTAGATAAACAGGGCTTATCTCATAAATCCATTGCTCTTGAAAATGGATCCATTCTTGTTCGTTTCAACGACACTGATACTCAGATTAGTGCCCGCGATATTATTAACGAAGCTCTAGGTCGCGACACAATCGTTGCGTTGAACCTAGCACCTTCTACTCCTGACTGGCTTGAGTCTATTGGCGCTGCGCCAATGAAACTTGGTCTTGATCTACGTGGTGGTGTTCACTTCTTGATGGAAGTGGATATGGACGCCGCGATGGAAAAACTGGTTGGTCAGCAAGAAGAAGCTTTCCGTAGTGAACTGCGTGAAGAGAAGATTCGTTACCGTTCGATTCGTCCGTCAGGAAAAGACGCTGTTGAAGTGGTACTTCGTAACGAAGAACAACTGGCGCAAGCGAAAAGCGTACTGGAAAAAAATCACCCAGATATGCTGTTTAGCGAAACAGGTTCAGATAGCCGTTTTGCGCTTAAAGCTTCGTTTACTGAGCAACGTCTAACTGAAATTCGCAACTACGCGGTTGAACAGAACATCACCATTCTACGTAACCGTGTGAATGAACTGGGTGTTGCTGAACCACTGGTTCAACGTCAAGGCGCAAGCCGTATCGTTGTTGAACTGCCTGGTGTTCAGGACACGGCTCGTGCGAAAGAAATTCTTGGTGCAACCGCAACACTTGAATTTCGCGAAGTTGACTCAAAAGCCGACCTTGCTGCCGCAGCAAGTGGTCGCGCACCAGCGGGTAGCGAAATCAAGCTAGACCGCGATGGTCGCCCAGTGGTACTGAAAAAGCGTGTCATTCTTGGTGGTTCTAGCATCACGGATGCAAGCTCAAGTGTTGATGAATACGGTCGTCCACAGGTAAATATTTCGCTAGATAGCGAAGGTGGCAGCAAGATGTCAGCATTCTCCAAGAAGAATATTGGCAAGCTGATGGCTACGGTATTTGCCGAGTACAAAGACAGTGGTCGTCGTACGCCTGAAGGCAAAGTAATTCTGACCAAGCACGAAGAAGTGATTAACCAAGCGACGATTCAGTCAGCGCTTGGCCGTAACTTCCGTATCACAGGTATCGACTCTGCAGCAGAAGCGCACAACCTAGCACTACTACTTCGTGCGGGTGCATTGATTGCGCCGATTTCGATTGTAGAAGAGCGCACCATTGGTCCATCTATGGGTCAACAGAATATCGATATGGGTATTCAAGCGTGTATCTGGGGTATGGTGGCAGTAATGCTGTTCACTCTGCTTTACTACCGTAAGTTTGGCTTTATCGCCAACATGGCGTTGATGGCGAACCTAGTGTTAATCATCGGTGTAATGTCAATGATCCCAGGCGCAACCATGACGCTACCGGGTATTGCGGGTATCGTGTTGACGGTTGGTATGGCGGTCGATGCGAACGTGCTTATCTTTGAGCGTATCCGTGAAGAGCTGCGTGACGGACGTAATCCGCAACAAGCGATTCACCAAGGTTACGCAAACGCGTTCAGCACTATCGCCGATGCAAACATCACCACTCTTATCACAGCGATTATCCTATTCGCTGTCGGTACAGGTGCGATCAAAGGCTTCGCGGTAACACTGTCTATCGGTATCTTAACCTCTATGTTTACAGCCATTATTGGTACACGTTGTGTCGTGAACCTGCTTTATGGCGGCAAACGCGTAAACAAACTGTCGATCTAAGGCTGGGAATTAGTCATGTTTCAAATTCTAAAAGCAGAAAAAACGATCGACTTTATGCGTTGGTCGAAAGTCGCGTTCGTATTGTCTCTTGTGATGATCGGTGCGGCTATCTTCACTCTCTCTACCAAATGGTTGAACTGGGGGCTGGACTTTACCGGCGGTACGTTGATCGAAGTCGGCTTTGAACAGCCTGCGAACCTAGAGCGAATCCGCTCTTCATTAGAAGCGGAAGGCTTTGGTGACGCGACGGTGCAGAACTTTGGTTCAGCACGTGACGTGATGGTTCGTCTTCGTCCTCGTGAAGATATTGCAGGTGAAACGCTGGGCAACCAGATCATCGCCGCTATCAAACAAGGTACGGGCGAGAACGTAGAAATGCGTCGTATCGAGTTCGTTGGTCCAAACGTTGGTGACGAGCTTACAGAAGCGGGTGGTCTTGCGATTCTCGTGTCTCTGATCTGTATTCTTATCTACGTATCGGTTCGATTCGAGTGGCGTTTAGCTGCCGGTGCGGTACTGGCACTGGCGCACGACGTTATCATCACGCTAGGTATTTTCTCTTTGATGCAAATCGAAGTGGACTTAACCATCGTTGCGGCACTGTTAACGGTTGTCGGTTACTCGCTCAACGATACCATCGTTGTATTTGACCGTATCCGTGAAAACTTCCGTAAGATGCGTAAAGGTGAACCAGCAGAAATCATGAACAGCTCAATCACGCAAACATTGAGCCGTACATTGATCACCTCTGCGACCACTTTGTTCGTAGTCATTGCGCTGTTTACTCAAGGCGGTGCGATGATTCACGGCTTTGCGACTGCGCTTCTACTGGGTATCACAGTGGGTACATACTCTTCGATCTACGTGGCTTCGGCGCTGGCTCTGAAACTGGGTATTACCAAAGAACACTTGATGCCACCTCAAGTAGAAAAAGAAGGTGCAGAATTCGACGAGATGCCTTAAGTCTCGTTTATCTGATACAAAGCCGCTGCCTGTCAGCGGCTTTGTTTTTTCTAGAGAACAACCACATCGCCAATCAACTAGACTCAAGGTGTATAGAACAAAATGTGCGCGCGAGTAACAAGTTAATACACAGTAAACAAGACATCATGGTTTAACTTGGTATCATAGCTCGACAGATAAAAAAGGAAGCAAGTTATGCCGCATTTACGTTTTCGAGCTGTAGAACCACAGACGGTTCAGCCGCTGTCTAAATCTTTGATTGATGTTCTCCAGCCTTTGATGGATTGCCCGCGTGAAGATTTCACCTTCGAATATGTTTACACCACTTTTTACCATGAAGGTGAAGTCACTCCGGCTTACCCATTTGTTGAAGTGCTATGGTTTGACCGAGGGCAAGAGACGCAGGATAAAGTCGCTAAGCTTATCACTCAGCAAGTGCGCGGAATGATCGGCGAAGATGTCGATGTTGCAGTTATTTTCACCGCCCTCAACGCGAGCGGCTACTATGATAATGGCGAACATTATTAATTAGGACTCCATCGATGAGGAAGATATCTGCAGTTAGTTTCCGTTACCTATCTTTCTTATCACTATTGATTGTTGCTCCCTCCGTTATTGCCAGCGCGTGGGAGCATGTTGATTCTCCCTCCCACCACTCTCCTCAATCAATAGGCAGTTACGCCAATGGATGCCTTTCCGGTGCGTCAGCGTTGCCATTAGAAGGGCTTGGCTACCAAGTTTTGCGTAGTGAACGACTGCGATACTTTGGTCACCCTAATTCGGTCAGCTTTATTCAGCGCCTTGGCGAGTTTTCTGCTCATCAGCTCCAGACAAATTTACTGGTGGGAGATATTTCTCTGCCGCGTGGCGGACGTTTTTCTAGCGGTCATTCTAGCCATCAAACCGGATTGGATATCGATATCTGGTTGAAACTGGCGGACGAAAGATTATCAGCGCAGCAGTTGAGTCAGCCCAGAGCGATCAGCGTGGTCGATATCGAACAGTACCGGTTGCAAAAACAGAATTGGGACTCGCGCCACTTTCAATTGATCAAGCGCGCTGCCAGTGATCAAGCAGTGGCGAGAATTTTTGTTCACCCAGTGATTAAAGAGAAACTGTGCAGCAGTGAAACCTCCAACGATCGGGCTTGGCTAAGAAAAGTCCGCCCGTGGTGGGGCCACCATTACCACATGCACGTGCGCCTAAAATGCCCTCAAGGCAGTGCGGTATGTCAGCCTCAAGCAGCGCCGCCCAAAGGGGATGGTTGCGGTTATGAGTTGACGAGTTGGCGACCAAAACCTCAAATCGATGAACCCGAAGTCGCGGCGGTGAAGCCGAAGAAAAAGCCACCTAAAATCATGCCTGCGCAGTGTGAAATGCTGCTCCCTGACACACAAAGTTAACCTCCTTTTTTGACTGATACGACCAATATCTTTTTCAGAACAGTATCAAGTATGAAACTGGAGAAACATCACGCTAGTGTCTACAGTGATTAATATAACTATAAATAACGAACCAGCTTGCTTTAAACGTATCGAGATTAGATTACTGATAAATAATATTTTTTTATCTAATTATTTGTCGGTTTTCCGTCTGATGTCGAGATACGAGTTCGAAGCGTAAAAGTTGTCGGTTTAGATATTAGTTTGTTGAGTTGGTTAAGTAATATCTTTGAACAACATAGATAGGCGAAGTGGTGGGTGCAGTGGACGGCAACCTGCCAGAGCGTTCATTAAGGACAAGACCATGACGATGATTTGTGCAAAAGAATTTGCAGAGTGGTTGAGGCATAGATTTAGCGGTGAAACTACTGGCGTATCAATAACTCGCGAAGATATCAATCAATTGACGGGAAGGCAGAGGCTTGATCTCGGGTTTGTAAACGATGTGCATTATGAGTTGATGCAACACGGTTTCGCGTTTGTCACCGATACGGGGCGGGAGAATTACTATTTGCTGCCGGTAACCCTAACAAAGAACTGGCGAGAGCGCCTTGAGTACCACTTCGAGAAAGAGCTGTTTTGTAATATCTATCCTATTGAAAAGTCGGGTTAAAAAAAGGTCCAACTTAATAAATAAGTTGGACCTTCTAGTTTTTAAGCTAAACCTTGAATTATTACGAATTTCTCAAGTAACTCTTCTTCGGTTTCAATATGATTCGGGTCAGTGATAATGCACTTGGTAATTGGACAAACCGACTGACAGGTTGGTTTGTCGTAATGACCTTTACACTCAGTACATAAGTCTGGGTCAATTTCAAAGATAGTGTCACCCATTGAGATCGCACCGTTAGGGCACTCTGGGTCGCACATATCACAGTTAATGCACTTATCAGTGATCAGCAGAGCCATGCTTATTTACCTGTTGGGTTACGGGTATCCTGACCTGCGTTTAGGTTGCGCATTAGAAGGCCGTATTCTAGATCCATATCTTCTGGAACTGGAATAAATACAAAGTGGCCGTTGCCTTTCGCGTCTTCAATTGACTCTGACTTGCGGTTTTCCATTGCTTCTAGCGTGAAGACAACGTTACCTTTTGGCGTCATAAGTTCTAGGCTGTCACCGACAACGAATTTGTTTTTCACTTCCACTTCTGCCATGTCACCACGACGTTTGCCAGTGAACTCACCAACGAACTGCTGAGCGTCAGATACTGAGTAACCGTAGTCGTAGTTTTGGTACGCATCGTGTGTGTGACGGCGTAGGAAACCTTCGGTGTAACCACGGTGAGCTAGGCTTTCTAGCGTGCCCATTAGGTTTTCATCGAATGGCTTGCCTGCAACTGCGTCGTCGATCGCTTTACGGTAAACCTGAGCAGTACGTGCACAGTAGTAGAAAGACTTAGTACGGCCTTCGATTTTCAGCGAGTGAACACCCATTTTCGTTAGACGCTCAACGTGTTGAACCGCACGTAGGTCTTTTGAGTTCATGATGTAAGTGCCGTGCTCGTCTTCGTAAGCTGCCATCTTTTCTTCTGGACGGTGAGCTTCAGAAAGAAGAACCACTTCATCCGTTGGTTTGCCACGACCGATAGTGGTTTCAGGGCGCTCGTCCTGAACTTCAACAGGCTGCGCTTCAGCTGGGTCGAATTTCTCAACGATGTCGCCAGCGTCGTTTTCTTTGCCTTCTTCAACTTTGTATTCCCAACGACATGCGTTAGTACATGTACCTTGGTTAGGGTCGCGTTTGTTGATGTAACCAGACAGTAGGCAGCGGCCAGAGTAGGCCATGCATAGCGCACCGTGAACGAAAACTTCAAGTTCGGTTTCAGGACAGTGCTCGCGAATTTCTTCGATTTCTTCTAGAGAAAGCTCACGAGATACGATTACGCGCTCAACGCCGTTTGCTGCCCAGAATTTTACTGTTGCCCAGTTTACCGCGTTCGCCTGTACTGACAGGTGAATTGGCATTTCAGGGAAAGCTTCACGAACCATCATGATTAGGCCAGGGTCAGACATAATCAGTGCGTCTGGGCCCATTTCTACTACCGGTTTAAGGTCGCGAATAAAGGTTTTTAGCTTAGAGTTGTGCGGTTGGATGTTACATACCACGTACAGTTTTTTACCTAAAGCGTGTGCTTCATCGATACCGATTTTTAGGTTTTCGTGGTTGAACTCGTTGTTACGTACGCGAAGGCTGTAGCGAGGTTGGCCTGCGTATACCGCGTCTGCGCCGTAGGCAAATGCGTAACGCATGTTTTTAAGGCTACCTGCCGGTGACAGTAGCTCAGGTACGAATGCTTTCTCAGTTGTCATGTGTAATTCTCTTAGTCTGATCTCAAGTCAGGGCTATTCCACCAGATGGAATAGGGGCGCAAATTTTACGTTAAAATGTGACTTGTGACTAGCAGAATTCGATACGGGGCAAAGTAGGTGCGCCTGAGGGGAAGCAGGCGCGGGTGGTTAAGGGCTAGGTAATTAAAAGCGGTAGCCGAGTGACAATGAATAACTCGTCGCTTTGGCATCGGAGAAATGCTCGCTGAGCTCGACACCTGTGTTGATCACTAAGCTGCGTGTGAGGTTGAAATCAACACCCGCACCAATAGCAAAGCTTTCATCTTCGCGGGTGGATTTAGGTAGACCATAACCTTTGCGTTCAACCGAGTATTCGGCATAGCCTAGCGTCGCGTAGCCACTGACAAAGTCATTGAAGCGGTATGTTGGGCCAAGGTGCAGGCTACTGTAAATACTCGTCGTCTTGCCTGATTCGACAAACTTTATCCCAGGTTGCAAAGTGTATTCTTTGTCTTCGTTCGTGGTGACGGAGGCACTGGCCAACAAGCCGATGCGACTTGCGCCTTCGTAGCGGTATTTAACAGTTAATCCGTGCAGTTTATCTTTGGCGTTTTTGATATCGGTTGCGGCATAACCCGCCATGATCGTGTGATCGGCGGCTTGAACGGCAAAAGACAAGCTTAGAAGTGCAGCGGTAGTAAGAATAGGTATCGTACGCATAACTAGAGCCTCAATGGTTATTGTTTATTTGTGGCTGTTTTTTATACGCAGCATAAGCGCTTGAATGTAGGCGTTTAAATGGAAAATAAAACTCGAATGCTAAGCGAAAACTACGGGTGGTGTGGGAATCAAATTTCGTCGTCAGGAAAGGAAATCAGCCTTCTGAGAAGGCTGATTTGTGTGGGAGCGTGTTACGCGTTCGGGTGAGGCAAGCCGCCCAGTGATTCGTACAGGCTTGGTAGGAATACACTCAGTTCACCGCACATTAACGAGAAGTCTGCGTCAAAGCGTGCTGCTTGGTCTTCGCGTGGGATATCGTCGTTTTGATCTTTTAGGTCATCAGAGAATTTCAGGCGTTTGATGCTGCCGTCTTCCGCAAGAATAAACTCGATACGCTCTTGCCACCAAAGCGCAAGTTTCGTCACTACTTTGTCTGCTTCAATATGGCTACGGATTTCATCTGCCGTAAGTTCTTGTTTCTTACAACGAATCACGCCGCCTTCTTCCAGTACCGATTTCAGCTCGGCTTCGTCTAGCATCTGCATGCCAACTGGCGTGTTACCAGTTTTCACCCACTCAGTCAGTGTGGTTTCAATCGCTTGTTCTGGAATCGCAGGTACGACGGGTAGGCTACCCATCGTCTTACGCAGTAACGCCAAAACGTCTTCCGCTTTCTTGAAGCTGCTTGCATCAACCAGAATAAAGCCTTCTTTTGGCAGAATCAGAACATAAGTGTGGTTGCTGCGGCTAAACGCGCGTGGCAGCAAATCCATCACGATGTCTTCTTTTAGATTGTCTTTCTCTTTTTTCTTCAGAGGACGACCTTCTTGCGCTTCCATCGCATCGACTTTCGCGTTGAGAGACTCTTTGATCACCGATGCTGGCAGCATCTTCTCTTCTTTTTTGGCGCAGATCAGGATGCGGTTTTCAGACACGTGCGTCATCATATCGCCGTGTTTACCCATCGCGGTCACCCAGCCAAACTTCTGTTTGTCCTGACTGCCACACGGCGTAAAGCGAAACTCTTGAAGTTGCTTTTCTAGTTGGTCTGCATTGAATTCGATATCACGGTTAAATCGGTAAACCAGACAATTTTTAAACCACATATTCTTTCTCTATACCTAGACTTAGCTGCTAATCATAAAGGCTTTTTACGCCCTTGTCTTAACGCAAATACACAATAGTGGGATGAAAGTTATATGAAAATTTGTTTTCAAAGGTCACAAAAGTGTCATAATTGCTAGTAATAATGCTTATCGTTGCAGAGGCCTGATGTGGCCTAAAATAATTTAACTAACATAAGGTTATTCAATTATGTCTAGAAGGATTCTAGTTGTTGAAGACGAAGCTCCAATCCGCGAAATGCTTTGCTTTGTTCTTGAACAAAAGGGTTACCAAGCGGTAGAGGCAGAAGATTACGATACTGCGGTAACTAAACTGGCTGAACCCTTCCCAGATCTTGTTCTGCTAGATTGGATGCTACCTGGTGGTAGTGGTATCAACTTTATCAAACACATGAAACGTGAAGAGCTAACACGCAATATCCCAGTGGTAATGCTGACGGCTCGTGGTGAAGAAGAAGACAAAGTTCGCGGCCTAGAAGTGGGCGCGGACGACTACATCACCAAACCATTTTCTCCAAAAGAGCTAGTGGCACGCCTGAAAGCGGTAATTCGCCGCGTTACGCCAACCGCGTTAGAAGATGTAATTGATGTTCAAGGCTTAAAGCTCGACCCTGTTTCTCATCGCGTGACCGCGAATGACCAGCCGCTGGATATGGGGCCGACAGAATTCAAAATGCTGCATTTCTTTATGACTCACCAAGAACGCGTTTACAGCCGTGAGCAGCTACTCAACAACGTTTGGGGCACCAACGTATACGTTGAGGACCGTACGGTCGACGTGCATATTCGTCGCCTACGCAAAGCACTAGAAAATGCAGGCCACGACAAACTGATTCAGACAGTACGTGGCGCGGGATATCGTTTCTCAACGAAATCATAGTACCTAGCTAGAGCAACTCCGCCCAAGTCTTGTGGGCGGAACTCATTGGTACATATTGGAGAGGTAAGTGGTAGAACGGTTAACTTGGAAGAAGCTAGCCTGGGAGCTGGCTTTTTTTTACACCCCTTGGATAGTGGTCGGGTGGATATTCGGCTACATGCCGTGGTTGCTGCTGGCAGCAACGGTGATTCAACTTGTTTGGCACCTGCACAATCAAATGCGATTGTCGGCGTGGTTATGGGACGAAAAGCGCTTAACGCCACCGTCTGGTACTGGTAACTGGGAGTCGTTGTTCAACGGCATCTACCGTCTGCAACAACGCCAACGTAAAAAACGTAAAGAGTTAACCAACCTCATTCGCCGTTTCCGTAACGGTGCGGAATCGTTACCCGATGCCGTTGTGGTCTTCCGTGGTGAAGGCAACATTGTCTGGTGCAACCGACTCGCACAACATCTATTAGGCTTTAAATGGCCTGACGATTCTGGTCAACCGATCTCCAACCTGATCCGCACGCCCGATTTTATCAAATACCTCAATAAGAAAGACTTCTCTGAGCCGTTGGAAATGCGCTCGCCGCTTAATGTCGAGCGTATGCTGGAACTGCGTATTGTACCGTACACAGAAGGTGAACACCTGATGGTGGTACGTGATGTCAGCCAGCTTAAACAATTGGAAGGCATGCGCCGTAACTTCTTTGCCAACGTTTCGCATGAATTACGTACGCCGATGACCGTGTTACAAGGTTATCTGGAAATGACCGAAGACCCGGATATGGTCGTCGGCCCGATGTGGAGCAAAGCGCACGGTGTGATGACCGAGCAGCTTAACCGTATGAACAGTCTGGTCAACCAACTGCTTACTTTGTCTAAAATTGAAGCTGCGCCGATGCACGAGCTCGACGAAGTGGTCAACGTGCCAGCGATGCTGGAAGTGCTAGAAAAAGAAGCCGCCAGCTTGAGTGGCGACCAAGAACATAAGCTCAAGTTTGAAGTTGACGAAAAGCTGCGTGTGCTGGGGGATGAAGACCAGTTGCGCAGTGCGATTTCTAACTTGGTTTACAACGCGGTTAAGTACACGCCTGCTGGCGCAGAGATTAATGTGCGTTGGTATAAAACACCGCAAGGTGCTTGTTTAGAAGTGCAGGACAGTGGTGATGGTATCGAACCTCAACACTTGCACCGTTTGACCGAACGTTTCTACCGCGTCGATAAAGCGCGCTCACGTGATACGGGCGGTAGCGGTCTTGGTCTAGCGATCGTTAAGCACGCCTTAACGCACCACGACTCACACCTCAATATCCAGAGCCAAGTGGGCGTAGGCAGTAAGTTCTCGTTCGTACTGCCAAAACGCTTAGTGGTGTACTAATGAAGTTAGTGCTCACTACGATTTTATCAGCGTCTTTAACCAGCTTTGCTGCGCATGCAGAAGCCATTCCCGATTATCACAAGGTGCACGGTATTACCGGTACCTTAACCAGTGTTGGCTCTGATACCTTGGCGGGCATGACGACGCTATGGTTTGAAGAGTTCAAACAGATGTATCCAAGCGTGAATGGTCAAGTACAGGCCTCTGGCTCGTCAACCGCACCGCCAGCACTCACCGAACGAACCGCGCAATTTGGACCGATGAGCCGTCCGATGCGTAATCGTGAGATAGAAGCGTTTGAGCGTGAACACGGCTATAAACCGACTGAATTGCGCGTAGCGATTGATGCGATTGGTATTTTTGTCCATCGGGACAACCCGATCAAAGGCATCAATTTCCAGCAGTTAGACAGCATCTTCTCCGCTACATTGCGTTGCGGGGCAACACAATCTATCTCTACTTGGTCAGAACTTGGCTTGGATTATCAGTGGGCGAAACGCAGTATCCAGTTGTTTGGCCGTAACTCGGTATCAGGCACGTATGGCTACTTTAAAAACAATGCGCTGTGCGGCGGCGACTTTAAAAATAGCGTTAACGAACAACCAGGCTCAGCCTCTGTAGTCCAGTCGGTGGCCTCTGCGGTAAATACCATTGGCTACTCAGGGGTAGGGTATAAAGTTTCGGGGGTGAAGCTGTTACCTGTTGCTAAACAGGGCAATCAGTACATCGAAGCGAATCAAGCTAACATCTTGTCAGGTAAGTACCCACTATCGCGTTACTTGTATGTATACGTGAATAAGCATCCGTCGAAACCGCTTTCTCCGGTAGCGAGTGAGTTTATTCGTTACATCTTTTCTGCTCAGGGACAAGAGCAAGTCGAGAAAGACGGTTACATCCCAATCTCAGCGGACATTGCCCGTCAGGAGCTACAAAAAGTCGGGTTGTTAAGCGCAGAGTAGACTTGCTCTGCGCTGAGAATGTTTCACAACCTGAAGTTAGAAATCGAGTTCCCAACCTACGTTGTGCCAATACTCCTGCTCGGTTAGCAAATCCGCGTGGAGCAACTTGTTATGCTCCAGCCAATCTGGCTCATCCGAATTGAGTGTCCACTTATCGCCGTCGACGGTTAATGACAACGGTGGCAACGGGTCATCGTTACGCTGGCCGTTGACCAATATCGCAAGGCGCAAGATGCGGATCAGACCGATGATGTGCTTTTTCTTGTAGAGAGAAAACTCTTCCATTTCATTCAGTTTGAGCGCTTTACGTTGAAAGCGCACCAACATCGCCAATACACGCTGTTGCTCGCGGTTGAAGCCGGGCATATAAGTGTGACGAAGGATGTAGGCAGAATGGCGATGAAATGCCTGTAAGCTGATGTTGAGTCCGACTTCGTGCAGTAGCGCACTCCATTCGAGTAAGTCCGACAGCTCAGAGCTTTTCTTGATGCTCAGATCAGAATGGACCTGCTGGAAAAACTCCTGAGCCTGACCTTTGATCTTAGCTGCGTGCTCGAGGTCGACCAGATGTTTGCTGGCAAGGTTTTCTGTGGTGCGCATGCGGATGTCAGAACGCTTAAACGCATCTTCCATCTCGAACAGTAGACCTTCACGTAACGCGCCCTCAGAGAAGTGCATTTCGCTGATTTTCAGGTCTTTGATAATCGCTGACAGAATCGCGACACCAGCGGCAAACACGGGTTTACGCTCCGGCGTTAAGCCAGCAAGCTCGATATCGTCGATGGTTTGCCATTCGCACAGTTTCTCGACCAGTTTATCCAGGCGCTTGGCGTTGATTAAACCGTCTTCAAACCCGAGACCAATTAGAACCTCCCGGATGGCTTTGATGGTTCCCGAAGAGCCAAAGGCGATATCCCAGCCTTTTTTACGGTAGCGATGAGCGATCGATTCTAGTTTTTGCTCTGCCGCGAGTGTGGCGTTGGCAAAGTTCTTTTTCGACAGTTTACCGTTAGCAAAATAGCGGTTGGTGTAGCTCACACAACCCATTTGCTTACTGTTGATCAGCTCGGGTTCAAACCCTTTGCCGATGATCATCTCGGTACTTCCACCACCGATATCGACCACCAGCTTAGAATCAGACTCTGGCTGGGTGTGGGCAACGCCAAGATAAATCAAACGCGCTTCTTCTACGCCGGGAATGATTTCAATCGGAAATGGCAGCACTTCTTGAGCGCGCTGCAAAAAGATATGGGCGTTGTTTGCCTGACGCAAAGTATGGGTCGCAGCGATACGGACGTTGTCTTCTTCGAATCCCTGCAGGCGCTCGGCAAACATGGCCAGCACTTCTAATCCACGCTCGATGGAGGCGTTATCGAGGTTTTTCTGGCTGTCTAAACCCGACGCAAGACGAACGCGCTGTTTGTGGCGGCTGACGAGTTGTAAGTCTTGGTCGACGACTTTCGCCACCACCATGTGGAAACTGTTAGAGCCGAGATCAATCGCGGCTACGTCTCGAATCTGCGGGGATTGATTCTTCATATTTAGGCTGTTCTTTACGTTTTTTGGTTTGTCTTTCTACATTTTTAAGATAGTCGTAAATAGCAATCTGCGAACGGACTTTCTTGCGGTTTCCGCGCGGAACATAAGTGTTGCTCATTTCTTTATCGATCCAGCGTGCTTTCACTGTATCGGTAAAGTGGATATTAATGATATCAATAATGCGCTGTTTTAGACGTTCGTCACGCACTGGGGCGGTCACTTCGATACGGTAGTCGATATTACGCGTCATCCAGTCAGCCGAAGAGATATAAACTTGTGGGTCTCCGTCGTTATGGGTGATCAGTACACGAGGATGCTCCAAGAATCGGTCGACAATACTGATGATCTGGATATTGTCGCTCACCCCTTCCACGCCAGGAACCAGCGAACACATACCGCGAATGATCATTTTAATGTCGACGCCGAAGGTGCTGGCGCCGTACAGTTTGTTGATTAAACCACGGTCGACCAAGTTGTTCACTTTGAGTGTAATCGACGCTTTTTTGCCTAGCTTGGCGTTGGTGATTTCGTTGTCGATCAAACGATAAAGCTGCTTACGCGAGTTACGCGGCGAGACCAATAAATGGTTGAAGCGCACCGGACGGTAAGGGTTTTCTATGTAGCCAAAGACATTACGCACTTCGTCGGTTAAATCTGGGTCGGCGGTCAGTAACGAGAAGTCGGTGTAGATACGCGCGGTTTTCTCGTGGAAGTTACCGGTACCTATGTGCGCGTAGCTAACTACCTCGTCGCCTTCTTTGCGGCTGATCAGCAGTAGCTTAGAGTGGATCTTAAGCCCCGGCGCGCCAAAGATGACGTGCACGCCGGCTTCGGTTAGTACGCGAGACCATTCGATATTTGCCTCTTCGTCAAAACGCGCTTGTAGCTCGACCACCACGGTCACTTGCTTGCCATTGTGGACCGCATCGATCAGTGAGTTCATCAGGCGCGAGTCTTTTGCCACGCGATAGATGTTGATTTTGATGCTCAGGACTTTCGGGTCAAATGAGGCTTGCCTTACCAGTTCACTGATGTGGTCAAAGGTGTGGTACGGGTAATAGAGGAGAATATCTTGCGCTCTGATCGCGTCAAATTTGTTGGCGTAGCCTTCAAAATCGGCACATTTCATCGGTGGCAGCGGTTTATTCTCTAAATAGTCGCGACCGACATTAGGGAAACCGATAAAGTCTTTGAAGTTGTGGTAACGTGCGCCGGGGATTAGGCTGTCATAGTTAGAAATTTGCAGTTTTTCACACAACAGCGCCAGCATTTCAGGTGGCATGTCGCGCTGATAAACAAAGCGTACTGGCATCGCGGTTAAACGCTGACTTAAACCTTCCGACATTTGTTCCAGTAAGCTGTGTTCAACCTCGTGGCTCAAGTCGTATTCCGCGTCACGTGTCATTTTCATCGCGTAGCCGTGCAGCTCTTCAAAATCGAAAAAACCGCGGAACAGTTCATCCAAGCAGTAGCGGATAATATTATCGAGCAGAATAATGGTTTTACGACGTTTGCCTTTTTGCTCCGGTACCATGACAAAGCGAGGCAAGTGGTCGGTCGGGATTTCGATCAGCGCGTATTGGCTTTGCTCCTGATTTTTAATGTCGACCGCAATGTAAGCGTATTCGTCTTTTAAGAATTGCAGTACATCGATATCGTCATGCAGCAGCAACGGGGTGATATGCGGAAGGACTTCACTGGTAAAATATTTTTTTACCCACTTTTGTTGCGCTTCGCTGAGTTGGGTTTCGTTGACCAGAAAAATTCGCCGACGCGCCATTTCTCGGATCAGTTCGGCGTACAGTTCGTCAAAGCTTTCATTCAATCTGAGCGCTTTGGTCTGCATTTTTGTCAGTAAGTGTTTGGAGTTGTCGTTGCCGCCACGTTCTTGGTTAATCAGAATTCGGCGTTTTACATCGGCAAAGCGAACTTTGTAGAACTCGTCTAAATTGTTGGAAAATATACCTAAAAAGCGAATGCGCTCGATGAGAGGAACACTCTTGTCGGCTGCTTCTTGTAGCACCCGTTCATTGAATGACAACCAGCTTAGTTCCTTCTCGATATACAGCTTCTCTGCGCTCATGGTCTTATCTTCCTAACGTAACTGACGAAAGTGGAGGACTGATTTGTCCTTCAAGCGTAGCAAATTAAGATCTTTATATGACACTTTTATGGCAATTTTTTATTGCATTGTTTTCAGCGGTTTAATGGGATCTGTAATATAATTGTCACCTAATCGACATATTATACATCTGGGTTAATTTAAGTAAGTGAGACAAATGGCCAAAGCCGAATTTTCATTACGTGAGCGTGATCGAAAGCGATTGATTAAAGACCGTTTGGTTCGGTTTGCGGTATCGACAGGTGGTGTCGGTGTTTTAGCGGCTTTGGTGCTGATCTTTGTTTATCTTGCGATGATGGTTCTGCCGTTGTTTTCCGACGCGCAGCTGACGCCAAACGTCGCCAAACAGAGCGTGCAAGTTGCGCAACCTGTCGCGCTTGGCGTGGATGATTACGGTGAGCATGCTTATTTAATTTCCCAGCAAGGCTCCATCGATTTTTGGCAACTCAATAGCCTTGCTACTCAGCCAACACATAGCGTGCAAATCTCGGGTGACTACAGCTTGTTTGCGAAAAGTGTCGCCGCTCAAGGTTGGTTTGCTTTTGCCAATCCATCTGGTGAAGTGACGTTATTTCGACCTGAAATGACCAGTACTCTGCAAGGACAAAAACGCGCATTTTCTCCTTCTGTTGAACAGCAAACAGTACCGCTTAGCTTAAAGGGTGAAGATGACTTAAAGCAGTTCGCGTTTGCTTATGACGAGCAGATTACTTTAGCGGGTTACTACCAGGACGGGCGCGTGAAAGTGGTGTGGCAAGACCAAGCGGAGTCGCCTGTCAGCTATACCTTTAATCAACCGTTTGCTGGTTTAGAACAACTGATTTTAACGCCAGACGGCAATACACTTTATCTGCGTACTGGCTCAGAGCTGGTCGTGGCGAAGAAAGTGCAGCAACGTTTTGTCGTTCGTGAAATTGTCGATTTGAGTCTAGGCGAAGAAAAACACGTCGTGAGCGATATCCAGTTGTTGTCAGGCGCGTACTCGCTACTGGTTAGCCATCGTGACGGATTGGTCTCGCAATGGTTTGACGTGCTCAGTGACGGCGAGCGAAAACTGACTCATATTCGTGAATTTAAGCTCGCGTCGGCGCTGCAGTTTTTATTGCCAGATACGTACCGCAAGGGCTTCTACAGCTTCTACATCAATGGCACGGTCCAAAGCCATTACACCACCAGTGAAAAGCTGGTGATCTTCAATCGCGCTTATGAAAAAGCGCCGCAACTGGCGGCGATGTCGAGCAATGAAAAGTTCTTAATTGCGCTGTCATCATCGACGCTGTCGTTGGCGAAAATCGATAATCCGTTCCCTGAAATTTCATTGTCGTCGCTGTGGCAAAAGGTCTGGTATGAAAGCTACCCAGAGCCTGCCTATGTTTGGCAGACAACCTCAGCTAATGATTCGTTTGAAGCGAAATTTAGCTTAGTTCCAATTGCATTTGGTACGTTGAAAGCGGCTGCGTTTGCGATGTTGTTTGCTGTACCGATCGCGGTGCTGGGCGCGGTTTATACGGCCTACTTTATGACGCCGAAAATGCGCCGCGTAGTGAAACCTTCGATTGAACTGATGGAAGCGCTGCCCACGGTAATCATCGGCTTCTTAGCGGGGTTGTGGTTTGCGCCGATTGTCGAGCGCCACCTTGCCGCTGTGGTCAGCCTGATGCTGTTTTTACCATTGCTGATTGTATTGGTGGGATTGGCGTGGCATAAGCTTCCTCGCGCTTGGGTGAGCCGCTTTGCCAATGGTTGGCACGCGGTGATCTTAATGCCAGTCATCGTGTTATTTGTTAGCGCGATTTTGTCGCAAAGCGGCGCAATCGAGCAGTGGTTGTTCGCGGGTGATGTGCGCGTCTTCCTAGCCGAACAGGGCATCGACTTTGACCAGCGCAACGCGTTAGTGGTCGGCTTTGCGATGGGCTTCGCCGTAATACCGACCATTTTTACCATCGCCGAAGACGCGATTTTCTCGGTTCCGAAACACTTGTCTGATGGCTCATTAGCGCTTGGTGCCACCCAATGGCAAACCCTGATTCACGTGGTGCTACTGACTGCAAGCCCAGGTATTTTCTCCGCGATTATGATGGGTCTGGGCCGTGCGGTGGGAGAAACGATGATAGTACTGATGGCGACAGGTAACACTCCGGTGATGGACTGGAACATCCTTGAAGGGATGCGCACCTTATCAGCCACCATTGCGGTGGAAATGCCAGAGTCGGAAGTCGGCAGCTCGCATTACCGAATATTATTCCTCGCTGCGCTGATACTGTTGGTGTTTACCTTTGCGGTGAACTCAGTCGCGGAGTGGGTAAGACAAAGATTAAGAGAAAAATATCGTGCGCTTTGAGCAAGTTATGGAAGGAACAGATAGCCGTGTTTAAGTGGCTCAAATCAGGCTCTCCATGGATATGGTTAACCGGCGGTGCGGTCAGCATCAGTCTGTTGTCCGTATTGGGTTTGCTGCTGCTTATTGGTTGGAAAGGACTGTCTTATTTTTGGCCTGCGCCTTTGTATCAGTGGGAAACTGAACAAGGCAAAGTATTGGTAGGTCAGCTCTACGCAGAAGAGTATGTTCAGATCAGTCACCTTGAAGAAATGGATGTCGAACTGCCGAAAGAGATACAAGAAAAGGGCTTAGTCAAACGTCTTAGCATCAAAGTTGCTAACCGAGACATCTATCCGGCCGACTTTGTCTCTATCTTAGAAATCGATGTGTTGAAGCGCACTAAACCGCAGGGTTGGGCGGTGGTCGAGCGTACACGAGGCGGCGACTTCTACGGTGTGCCTCAGGGCTACTACCTAGAAGACGGTTCAGTCGTCAAAAACTACCAACAACAGATGCAGCTGGGTTTGGAGTTCGCCGACTCAGTGCGTAGTGACATCGATAAACTGGTGAGCAAACAGATTCGTGTGTTAAGTGCTCAAGCGGAAAAGTTGCGACTAGAGCAACGCAAAAGAGAACTCAACGGCACGCTGGACCAAGCGTTTATGACCCGTTTTGATAGTCAGTCGGCGATCATTAGCGAGCAGTTGACAGAAATGGAGTCGCGTTTGGATGACTTACGCCGCCAACTAGAGCAGCAAGGGTTGCTGATCCAAGACATGTACGGCGATGTGCACAAAATTCCGCTCAATTACGCTTTAGATATTTGGTATCCAAATCAAATGTCGTTGGGTGAAAAGTTGATCCATTGGGGTAAACAAGGTTGGAAGTTCTTGTCTCAAGACCCGCGCGAGTCAAACTCAGAAGGTGGTGTATTCCCGGCGATGTTTGGCACCGTATTGATGGTGTTGATCATGTCGATCATTGTGATGCCACTCGGTGTGATTGCGGCAATCTATCTGCACGAATACGCGAAGAACAATGCTTTCACCCGTATCATTCGCGTCGCGGTCATTAACTTGGCGGGTGTACCATCCATTGTCTACGGGGTATTTGGTTTAGGCTTTTTCGTTTATACCCTAGGTGGTTCGATTGACGCGCTGTTTTACGAAGAGCGCTTACCGGCGCCGACATTCGGTACACCTGGTCTATTGTGGTCAGCGTTGACGCTGGCGGTTCTGACGCTACCAGTCGTGATTGTTGCGACGGAAGAAGGCTTAACCCGTATACCTAGTTCGGTTCGTCACGGCTCGCTGGCATTAGGCGCAACGCAGTTTGAAACCATGTGGCGAATCGTGTTGCCGATGGCGAGTCCAGCAATCATCACCGGATTAATTCTTGCGGTAGCCCGTGCCGCTGGCGAAGTAGCGCCGTTAATGCTGGTGGGGGTGGTGAAACTGGCCTCAAGCTTACCAGTCGACAGCCAGTTCCCGTTCTTACACCTAGAGCGTAAATTTATGCACTTAGGCTTTCATGTCTATGATGTTGGCTTCCAAACCACTAATATTGAAAGTGCAAGGCCACTGGTTTATGCCACGTCATTTTTGCTCGTTACGGTGATCATTGGGTTGAACCTGACCGCAATTAGCATCCGCAATAACTTGCGCGAGAAATATCGAACCTTGGGACAAGATTAAAGATGTTTTCAGTAGATCAAACTCTGGGGTATCCAGCCCCGTTAGATGTGAACAACTTAAGCGATGAGCAAACCGCGATTGCCATCGAAGAGCTTAATTTGTTCTATCAAAACGCCCAAGCGTTGACCGATATCTCGATGCGAATCCCCAAAGGTCAGGTAACGGCGTTTATCGGTCCGTCGGGCTGCGGTAAATCGACGCTGCTGCGTTGCATCAATCGTATGAACGATCTGGTGGAAGGGTGCCGAGTGGAAGGCAAGGTCAAGCTGTACAATAAAAACGTCTACCATCCGGAAGTGGATGTTGCGACCTTGCGCCGCCGAGTCGGAATGGTCTTCCAAAGACCGAATCCATTCCCCAAATCGATTTATGAAAATGTGGTTTACGGGCTACGTCTGCAAGGCATTAAGAACAGTCGAGTGTTGGATGATGCGGTGGAACGTTCGTTGCGTTCAGCAGCGCTTTGGGATGAAGTCAAAGACCGACTGCACGAAAACGCATTTGGTTTGTCTGGTGGTCAGCAGCAACGTTTGGTGATTGCCCGCGCGATTGCGATTGAACCAGAGGTGCTATTGCTCGACGAACCAACATCGGCGTTGGATCCAATCTCAACCTTGACCATTGAAGAACTGATCAATGACCTGAAAACCAAATATACTGTAGTTATCGTTACGCATAACATGCAGCAAGCGGCGAGGGTAAGCGATCACACGGCGTTTATTCATATGGGTAAGTTGATAGAGTACTCAGATACCGATTCTATTTTTACTTCACCATTGAAAAAGCAGACCGAAGACTACATTACTGGTAGATACGGTTAAGAAAACTAAGGGAGTTAGAGACATTTCATGAATTTTGGTCGTCACATTTCAGGTCAGTTTAATGTCGAGCTCGAATCGATCCGTACCCATGTATTAACCATGGGGGGTTTGGTTGAGCAGCAATTGTCATTCGCTATGCAGGCGTTGAATAAAGAGGACATTGAACTAGCAAGAAAAGTGGTGCGCGACGACCATAAAGTCAACGCGATGGAAGTCTCTATCGACGAAGCTTGTACCCGTATTATCGCTAAGCGACAGCCGACCGCGAAAGATTTACGTTTGATCATGGCGATCATCAAAACCATTACCGACCTTGAACGTATCGGCGATGTCGCGACTAAGATGGCGTATGTGGCGATCGAAAGTCCTTCCTCTAAAGAGCGCCAATTTCAGGTTTCGCTCGAGCCTTTGTGCCGTCAGGCGATCACTATGCTGCACCAAGTACTGGATGCGTTCGCGCGTATGGACGTAGATGCAGCGGCAGAAGTGTACAAGCTAGATGATAAAATTGATGCAGAATACGAAGCGGTGATCCGTCAGCTAATGACCTACATGATGGAAGACCCGAAAAACATTCCCAATATCCTACAGGTCATGTGGTCAGCGCGCGCAATTGAGCGAGTTGGTGACCGCTGCCAAAACATTTGTGAATACATCATCTACTTCGTCAAAGGCAAAGACGTTCGCCACCTTGGTGAGCAAAGCATCGATGACGCGTTGAAGTAATACGCCCTAATACCTCTGCGGGACAAAGGTTTGTTCTTCGACGGGGGCGCGTATATAGCCTTCTTTATTCAACTCGGGTAGCTCAATTGGTGGGTAATCCACTTCCTGATAATCAATCTGGCTCAACAAATGGCTGATGCAGTTTAGCCGCGCGCGCTTTTTGTCATCAGAAGGCACAACCCACCACGGGCAATGTTTCGAATCAGTGTGCAGAAACATCTTGTCTTTGGCTTCTGAATATTCCACCCAGCGGTTGCGTGATTCCAAATCCATTGGGCTGAATTTCCATCGTTTCAGCGGAGTGTTGATGCGGTCCAGAAAGCGCTGTTCTTGCTCTTCGTCGGAAACGGAAAACCAGTATTTGATCAGGATAATCCCCGAGCGTTGCAGCATGCGTTCGAATTCTGGACAAGAGCGGAGAAATTCTTCGTACTCATCTTCGTTACAAAAGCCCATCACTTTTTCGACCCCTGCGCGGTTATACCAACTGCGGTCAAACAGCACGATTTCTCCGGCAGAAGGTAAATGCGCCACATAACGCTGGAAGTACCACTGGGTCTTTTCTTTTTCCGTTGGGGCAGGTAGGGCTGCGACGCGGCAGATACGAGGGTTGAGCTTTTCGGTAATGCGTTTGATGACGCCACCTTTGCCAGCGGCGTCTCGACCTTCAAAGATTACGACGACTTTGAGTCCGTCACGTTTTACCCATTCTTGCAGTTTCACTAACTCGACTTGCAAGCGTTCTAGCTCTTTGTGATAGAACTTTTTATCCAGCTTTCCGTTGCCCATACTCTGCTCCTTGCGAGATAGCTAACTATTGGTCTCTATATTCAATATGTTAGCATCGCGAGTGTGCAAAGACGTATCTCGAAGTTAAGAACTGAGAGCCTCAACGACCTGACGAATGGCGTTGGAATCGGTAACCGGAATCGCAAAATCATCGACGTCCTGTGCGCCCATTTTTGCGCTCTCGGCCACTAACGCCATTTTACTTGGGCGAGTGGTTTTTCCGGACAGATGTACTTCTCGCACGCCAGTTTTTTCCACCAACTTCGCCACATTGCTGGCGTTAAGTCCTGCGCCAGCCATGATTGAAATTCGTCCGTCTGCTTGTTTGACCATCTTGGCTAATGTGTCGGCCCCTTGTTCGACATTCGCCGCTAAGCCAGAGGTTAATACTCGTTCGCAACCTAGACCAATAATCGCTTCCAGCGCTTGTTCTGCGTTTCTGCACTGGTCGATAGCTCGGTGGAAAGTCACGCCCAGTCCGTATAATTTTGCTCTCTCTACCAATTGCTGAGCTAAGAGGAGATCAACGTCACCATTGGCTTTTAGGACGCCAAACACAACCCCTTGCAGTCCTGCTTCTGCGGCAGCTTCGATGTCATGCATCATTGAATCAATGTCATCTTGGTCGTAGAGAAAATCCCCTTGGCGCGGACGAATCATGGCGTAAACGGGTACGGTTGAGATCTCGGCGGCTTTTTTCATCAGGCCAAAGCTTGGCGTCAATCCGCCTAACGACAGGGACGAGCACAGCTCGATGCGCGTTGCTCCGCCAGATATTGCATTGTGTAGGGATTCTAAGTTGTCGATACAAACTTCAATGTGGTAGTTCATTGGACTGCTCTCAGGTGAGGAATAGAGGTATTTTAGCCTGTTTGAAATAGTGCAATTAGGGTAAAGATAACGGTTTTGCTTTTCCCTAAATAGAAAAAACCTCAGCAATGGCTGAGGTTTTCTGATTGGCTGGTTTGGGTGCTTATGCCGCGTCTTCTTGAGCTTCTGGCTCTTCTTTATCAACCGCAGCCACTTTTGCTTTCTTTGGTGCAGGTTTGCGTTTTGCGCCCAGTGCGTACAGCACTTCTTCTTTGTTTTGTGCCAGAAACATAGCCAAGTCTTCTTGCTTGCCTTCGTCTTCCAGCAGTTCACTTTTACCTAGTAGCTCAAATAGCTCGTCCGCCATATCAAGCATTTTATCGTATGCGTCAGCTTCCGCTTTAGAGGTAAAAGTCATTTTCTCTTCTCCATTGCGTTCTACCACGTACTTGACGATTACAGCCATGGTTGGTCCTCTAGTTAAATTTGCCCAAGTAATTACTGTCTGTTTATACAGTTTTTGACCAGTTAAGTCCAGACAACCCCTAGGATATGCGAACTAGGTGGTTACTCTTTACTCCACTGGTCACAGAATTCGATAAAGCTTTTCAATAAAGGGCTTTGGTATTTCTCTTTGTGCACCAGCAGCCAATAACGGCGTTTCATATCCAGTGGCAATTTGAGCTCTACCACACGGCCATCTTTTAGCGCTGGTTCGGCGGCGAGTTTAGATAAGCAGCCTAGTCCTAATCCTGCCGATACACAGTTAATCAGCGCCTCGGTTGTGTTGAGCTGAAACGCTTCTTGCCACTGCTCGATACGTGGGGCGATCGCGCGGAGGAAAAACTCTCTCGAGCCCGAGCCTGCTTCGCGCAAAATCCAATCGCTGTTTTCTAAGTGGCCGACAGTAAAGCTTTGTTGAGTGGCTAACGGAGATGACGGTGAGCATATCACGCACATTTCATCTTCGCTAAACTGCTGAGAAATCAACTGCGGGTGCAGAGTTTTACCTTCGATCAAGGCAATATCGAGCTCGTAATCGACCAACTTTTCACAAATCAATGCCGAGTTGGAAATGAATAGGCTTTGCGATTTGTGCCCGGTGTGGTTTCTGAAATCGCTTAACAAATAAGGCGCGACTTGATTGCCAATAGTGTCACTGGCGCCAATTCTCAACGCACCAACAAGCGTTTGGTCACCCTCAAACAGCTGCTCAATGTTCTCTGCGCGCTCGATCAGTTCATCGGCGAGAGGCAGAAGTTTTTGTCCTTCCTGATTGAGAATCAGTCGGTTATTGACCCGGTCAAATAAAGAATGACCGATCTGCTTTTCCAGTTCGGCGAGCGACATACTCACCGCCGCTTTGGAGAGAAACAAGGCTTCCGACGCGGACGTTAGCGTGTCGTGTTGGGTGATGGCGATAAACACCCGTAACTGTTTAAGTGAGATATTGCTGGCCATAATATGATGTTTAGTATTACTGAACGTTTGTTTTAAATAATTAGATATATTAGAACGAAGTGCAAGTGTAATATCGCTGACATCAACAGTGAGTCTGTCTGTGAGGTCAACATGATTCAGAAAACAAAAGCGAAAGTAATGGCTGCACCAACCCCAATGGCGGGTTTGGCGCTTGGTATCGCCAGCTTGGGCTGGAGTTGGGAGAATGCGATTGAGCTACAAGGCTACGGACAGTGGATGAGCTCTGGGATCGCGAGTGTGTTGCTGGTGGTATTGGCGACGAAGTTTTTGCTGCATAACCACCTGCTAAGAGAGGACCTTGCTCATCCTGTAGTCGGCAGTGTTGTGCCGACGTTTGCGATGGCGACCATGGTAGTGTCGAACTCACTTGGTCATTTTTACTCAATCGTAGGTGATGTGCTTTGGTTGATTGCGGTTCTTTTGCATATTGTGTTTTTGGTGAGCTTTGTTTACCACCGTTTGCAAGATTTTGAATTGCATCATATGGTTCCAAGCTGGTTTGTACCGCCGGTGGGCATTATCGTCGCGGACGTGTCGTTTTCGGGTAACCCAGCGTTAGCGCCGATCGCACATGGCGCTTTAGTGTTTGGCATGTGTGCGTACGCCGTCATGTTACCTATGATGATTTATCGCTTTATGTTTACTCATGAGATTCCTGACGCGGCAAAACCGACGATGGCGATCATGGCAGCGCCAGCGAGTCTTTCGCTGGCGGGGTATCTAACTGTTGTCAGCACGCCATCTCCGGTGGTGATTGCGTTGCTGTTTGGTATTGCAGTGTTGATGACGGCGATTATCTACTTGGCGTTTTTCAAACTGCTGAGACTGCCATTCAGTCCAGGTTATGCCGCCTTTACCTTTCCGATGGTGATTGGTGCGACGGCGTTATTTAAAATGGCGAACTGGATGGAAACACACGGACTAGCCGAGCACTATATCGCGCAAGTGCGTGGGTTGGCGGGTATTGAGTTAGTGGTTGCGACGCTTGTGGTGGGTTATGTTGCACTGCAGTACATCAATCATCTGTTGGTCAAACCGCGTTTAATGACCGCGCACCACGCTTAATGTCCGTTCTCAATCGAGCCCCTTGGCTGACTCCAAGGGGCTTTTTTGTTGCTCCAGTATTTAAGGTTTCTTGGCAAACTCCTCGCCATCGCCAGTAGACACCACCCGAATATCGCGTTGTGGGAATGGAATCTCGATGCCATTGTTTTGCAGGGTTTCGAGAATGATTAGCAATAGGTCACCTCCGACCCGATTGCGCCCGTCATCAATCCCTTCCATCCAAAATTCTACAAACATATTGATCCCTGAATCCCCGAAGCTGTCTATTTCACAATCCGGGCGCTCTTCAAACGGAACACTCGGGCCGCTCAATACTTGCGGGTGAGAGGCCACCGCAGTTTTGATTAGCTCTACCATGCTGCGAACATCGGTTTTATAAGCGACTGAAAAATCGACTCGGTAGCGTTGTTTGGTGTTTTTGTGCGTCCAGTTGGTAAACGAGCTGGAGATGAACTTTTCGTTCGGAACCACAATATCTTTACCATCAAAGGTTTCGAGTGTGGTTGAGCGCATATTGAGCTCGGTGACCGTTCCCGTACGGCCGTCTTCCATCTCTATGTAATCTCCGACGGAAATCGAGCGGTCAAAAATAATGATGATGCCGGAGATAAAGTTCGAGGCTATTGCTTGTAGACCAAAACCCAGCCCAACACCGACCGCGCCACCGAATACCGCCAACGCGGTGAGGTTGATGCCCATCAACTGCAGGATCAGAAGAATAACGGTAAAAAACAGCGTGACTTCAAACACTTTGGCGACAATTTCACGCGTACGAAAGTCGAGTGATTGTTGCTTACGAATGATGGTTTGACCGGTGGCGTTTGAGACGCGCCCGAGCCAGAAAAGTAACGAGCCAAAAATCAGCGTTCTGACCAGGCCGTACGCGGACAAATGAATATTGCCCAGTTCAATCGACATCGATTCGAGGATGTTAATGATGTCATCGAGTATCCCGATGGCGTAAAACACCAGAATCGGAATACCAATCCAGCGAAACGCGATCGCAACCAGAGGAGTTCTGATCACTAGCGTAATAAAGGAGTTGAACAGCAACAGAATAGCAATCGCAAATGCCACTTTGATCACCCAACCATGTTGGATATAGAGCTGGCTGAACTCGAGAGAAATCCTCAGTAGCAGTATCGCCAAGATAGGGAATAGCAGTTTGCCGCAGCGATAGACCAAGGTTCGAATTGGGAAGTCACTCTCTGGAGACGGTGGTGCGCGCAGAATGGGGACGTACTTATACACCCGATTCGCCAGAAGATACGCGAGCAAATAGATTAGAGTGATAATACCAATCTGACTGTATGTTTCGACACTGGACATGGAGGCAATAAAAGAGTGGTAGTAACCAGTGATAAAATCCATCATCGACTCCTTACTTTGCTTGTCCTATGTGTGGGCAAACTCAGAGATTGAGATACAAGGCATCTCGGTAAGGGCATATCCAAGGCGCTTTAAATTTTGGATTAATAAGTGTTTAACGTTGTGATTAAGTGTTGTAGCAATTTGCTTATTCGTCCAGAAACGAACTCTGACAGAAAGGCTTTAGTACGAGAGTTAGTGTGATAGTCGTGAATGGAAAAATACACCCCAGCAGGAACGGTGCTGGGGTGCTTTGTTGAGATTTTTGAGGTTAACGGTGATAGAAACGGGACATATCGCCCAAGGCTGAACGAATCACATCAACCGGAACTGGTTGATCATCCTCGACTTGCAATTGACGATCAAATTGCTGTGAATGACCGCCGGGGTTGACCACCAGCATTGTCTCTTTCCCTACCAGAGCGTAGTTGTAGTAACTGCCAGCGATAAACCAGTCGCGAGATTCGTTATCGTCAAACAGATCGTAACCGACACTGTAAGAAGAGGTATCGGCATCGACATCAAACAGCATATTCATTAACGTCGGCACAATATCGTAATGGGTGGTGCGATAGTCGATTTGCGCTGGTTGCTGGTCGGGAAGATAGACATACAGCGGCACTTTAACCTGCGTATCGCTGTAGTTACCCGAATGCCCCCAATAGTTCATCTTGTGATCGTTAAACTCTTCACCGTGATCGGACGTTATCACCACGATAGTGTTGTCCAAATCGACGTTCTCCAGCACCTTTTCGATCAAGTTATCAATGTAGTAGAGCGAGTTCTTATATCGATTGTGGTACAGCGACGCGTCAAACTCATTGTCGAGTAGGATATGGTCAACACGTTCCCAGTAAGGCTTAAACTTGGCAAAGTCAGGCTCAGGAAAATCGGTACCATGAGCCGCGTCGTAGAACAAGAAACTGAAGTAAGGCTTATCGCTTTGCTCACTCTGGAACTGAATAAACTCGTCGGTAATTTCTTGATCGCGCTCAGATTTGCTATCACCACCACGCTGCAACGTCAGGTTTTTCACATTCTTAAATACCGTACGTGACAGCGGTGGACTGGTCAGTGGCGCAGAACCAAAGATTCCCATCCGGTAGCCTTGTTGTTGCAGGGTATTGATGAATACCGGAGAGGTTTGGCTAGCATGAAAACTGTCCCAATAAGTCGCAGGCAAACTGTAGAACAGGCTGAATATGCCCGCTTGCGTCGAGTTGCCACCGCTCATGTGTTGGGTGAAGTTAGAGGTTTTGCCGATAAACTGACTGACGTTAGGCATCACGTCTGGCGTTACATCGCTATAACGCCAGGCATCGATTAAGATGAACAAAACATTGGGTTGTTTGTTTTTGGCGACCACATTCACTGGCTCTAGCGGGTAGTTGAGCGCACTGCTTTCAACGTTGGTCAACTCAACGCGATTCTTTGACGCGATACTCTCATCCACTAGCTGATGTTTATAGATAAACTTGCGTGCGGTGAGCGGGTAGTAAAGCGGCCAGTTATTGGAAAACTGGCTGACTTCATCGTCGTACAATGCATTTTTGTACGCGTGCACGGCTTGGGTACTAAGCAACAATGCGAACCACACACCAATCAGAACGAACTTCGCTCGGCTATGAAGCAATCTAGTGCTCAGCCAAACCGTGCACGCCAGACCAAGGACCAGTAACGCCACATCGCCGATAAAAATCAGCCAACTCATCCAAGAGATACCAAAGACTTCGTCAGCGCCTTCAAAGAACATCCGAATCATGAGTGCGTTGATGTGCAGTTTGTATTGCTGGAAGACCAAAATATCGACTTTAAGCATCACCAACATAAAGATCGCGATAGCAATAACCACACCTTTAAACCAGCGTGGTGGCAGAACAGAAAACAGCAAGCTTAGCAGCATGAATGGCACAGCAATCAAGCCCAGCCATGCGTATTGAGTTGAGAGCAGGTAGTAACCCTGCAATAACGTCAGTGGTTCAGATTGGTTGCTTGACACTAAAAAGGGATAGCAAGCTATTGCCAAGTAAGGGACAAAGCAAGCAAAAAAGGCAACTAGCCAAGCGCTGTTAGAAGTAACTTTACGAAACATACGTTTTTTTACTTATATTAATATCAGTGCTGAAGTATAAAACAGTGTTTTTTATTTCGGAATATTGCGACGTAAATCACACTGTGTACTGAAGTGTAAGATTTCGCTTACATGTTAAATTTAGATGTTTCGTGACCAGTTTGTGTATTAGCTAACCTTTTGTTATCTCGAGTCTCAAGATTGCTGCGGGAAAAATTTTCCCTGTGCTAAGCTAGCTCACAGTTTAAACTGGCGCTCGGTGCACTTATTTTGTTTACTGTTTACCACTCCAACCAAGTTGATATCCTCAAGTCGCTGTTAGTTGAGCTGATTCGTCTCAATCCACTCGAAAATCCGTTCGAAGCGGAGCAGATTCTGGTGCAAAGCCCAGGTATGTCTCAGTGGTTAAAAATGGAGTTGGCGAAAGAGTTTGGTGTGGCTGCCAACATCGAATTTCCGCTGCCTGCGACCTTTATCTGGAACATGTTTACCGAAGTGCTTCCCGATGTGCCAAAACGCAGTGCTTTCAACAAAGAAGCGATGACGTGGAAGTTGATGACGATCTTGCCAAGCATGTTGGAGCTGCCAGAGTTCGCCGCGCTCAACCGTTACTTGGACAATGACCCTGATGCCAGTAAGTTGTACCAATTGGCGGAAAAAATCGCCGATATTTTTGATGGCTACTTGGTGTATCGCCCAGAATGGATAGCCGCGTGGGAAGCAGGGCAACGCGTAGCCGAGCTTGAAGATGAGCACCCATGGCAGCCACTACTTTGGCAGGCGCTTTATGATCATACTGTTGCCCTCGACCAATCACCGTATCATCGCGCCAATTTATACGAGCATTTTATCGAAACGCTCGATAACTACAGCGGCAATTTTGAACACCTACCGAAGCGTTTATTTGTTTTTGGTATCACTTCACTGCCGCCGCGCTACATGGATGCACTGAAAGCCATCGGTGAACACATTGATGTGCATTTAATGTTCACCAACCCGTGTCGTTATTACTGGGGTGAAGTGCGCGATCGAAAATACCTTGCGCGATTGGCAGCCCAGCACCGTAAACACCTCGTCTGGCAACAAGATCATTCAGAACAAGATGGGGAAAGCGCCCAGCTTAAAGGCAGCCTCGAAGACAATCTCTCTGACGAGCTCCATACCAACGTGGTTGGCAACAGCTTGTTGGCGTCAATGGGCAAACTTGGCCGCGATAATATGTATTTGTTGTCGCAGTTGGAGTCGCACGAAATTGAAGCTTTTGTCGATGTTGAGCGCGATTCGCTGCTCCATCAACTGCAAGCCGATATCCTTAACCTTGAGGAACACCAAGACGACCAAGCGCTAGAAACCAGCCAGCATAAACAAGTCGTTTTGACTGGCGACCGCTCGTTGTCTCTGCACGCTTGTCATAGTCCAATGCGTGAAGTGGAAGTGCTGCACGACCAACTGTTGGCGATGTTTGACGCTGACCCAACGCTTAAGCCGCGCGATATCATCGTCATGGTTGCCGACATCAATGCCTACAGCCCGGCTATCCAAGCTGTATTCGGTAATGCGCCGGGTGAACGTTATATTCCTTATTCGATTTCAGACCGTACGGCAGACCAAGAAAGCCCGATCTTAAACGCCTTTATGCAGTTGGTGAGCCTGCCGAACACCCGTTGTCTGGCCTCTGAGCTGCTAGAGCTTTTGGAAACACCGGCGATCTTGGCGCGCTTTGCGTTGAGCGAAGACGATTTCATCCAAGCCAAACAGTGGGTTGAAGAGTCTGGCATTCGCTGGGGACTGAACGCATCGACCGGACGCGAATTTGATCTGCCAGAGACGGTACAGAACACGTGGCAATTTGGTATTCAGCGGATGTTATTGGGCTATGCGATGCCAGAATCTGCGGGGCTGTTTGCTTCAACCTCTGGCGCGATTTCGCCGTTTAACGAAGTTCAGGGCATGGGCGCAGAGCTGGCGGGTAAACTGGCACACTTTATCGAAACCATTGATAGCTACCGCACTAAGCTGGCTCGCACGCAATCCGTCGACAGTTGGCGAGAAGTGTTAACCCATTTGTTGGATGACTTTTTCACCGTCGAGTTAGAAGGCGAAGCGGCGCTTAAATCGATCCGCGATACCTTGGCGGCGCTCAAAGAGCAGCTTACCGATGCGGCGTTTGAGCAACCACTGACGCCATCGATCATCAGCCAATATCTACAAAATAAGTTGTCTGGTACAAGAGTGAGTCAGCGTTTCCTCGCCGGACAAGTCAACTTCTGTACCTTGATGCCAATGCGCTCAATACCTTTCAAAACCGTCTGTTTGCTGGGGATGAATGACGGGATCTACCCGCGTTCTGTTCCGCCAGAAGGGTTTGACTTAATGAACGGCCGCGCGAAACCTGGTGACCGTTCGCGCCGAGACGATGACCGCTATCTGTTCTTAGAAGCGATGTTATCGGCGCAGCAAACTTTGTACATCAGCTACGTTGGCCGTTCGATACAAGACAACACCGAGCGAGTTCCGTCGGTATTGGTATCTGAGCTGATGGAATATTGCCACCAGAACTATTGTTTAGCTGGTGACGAAGCACTGCCTTGTGATGATTCAGGTGACCAACTGCTGAAAGTTTTGATTCACCACCATCCTATGGTGCCGTTTTCTGTTGATGCGTTTGTCGGTGAACAAGCCAGTTATGCGAAAGAGTGGTTGCCGGCGGCGAATCGACAAGGACAAGGTGGTGGCGAGTTTAATCGTCAGTTGAGTGACTACCTTGACGGTGCGACGTATCCATTGGAGCTCGATTTGGTCGAGTTGCAACGGTTTTGGCGTTTGCCCGTGCAGTATTTCTTCAACCGACGCTTAAAGGTGGTGTTTGAACCGCCATTGCCAGTCATGGAAGATGATGAACCGTTTGTTCTGGGCGGGCTGGAAAGCTATCAAATGCGCGACAACTTACTCGCTACTTTGCTAGGGCAGCAACTGGAGGGACAAGCCGATACTCAAGCGATCATTTCCCAATTTGTTGAGCAGCAGCGAGCGCAGGGCAAACTGCCTGTCGGTGCATTTGGTGACATCGAATTCGAAACCAACCGCGTGCAAACGCAAGAGCTAGTAGAGAAACTGACTTGGTTGTGTCAATCCCAAGGTGATGACTTAGAAGTCAAACTCACTTTTGATCTGCTCGGTGAAAGTAAACCGATCCATTTAACCGGTTGGTTAACCCAGCACTACGCCTCTGGTCTAATTCGTTTTCGCAGCGGGGCTATTCGCGCGCAAGATTATCTGGCCGCATGGATTGACCACCTTGCGATGTGTGCGATGAAACAAGCTAAGCGAACCCATCTTATCGGTTATGACCGCAAAGAGGGCGTAGTTCACCTTGTTTACCCACCGATTGACGACGCATCACAAGCTAAGTCGTTGTTGGCTGAGTTGGTTCGTTTGTTCTATCAAGGGATGACGCAGCCTTTGGCCTATTTCCCTAAAACCGCACTCGCGAGCGTTGAAGCGGGCTTTAGCCGTGGTAATTGGGTCGATGATGAAGAAAAATCATTGAAGAAAATGGCAGACACATTTAACGATGGTTACATGGTGAATGGCGAAGGTAACAACGCGTATATTGCACGCATTTGGCCAACGTGGAACGAGGAACTAGCGAAACAGGTTCGCACTCTGGCGGCGTTAGTGATTCAAGCACCAAGATTGGCGGCGAAAACACTCGAAGATATGGAATCGTCGTGAAGATCAAATTGGGAAATTAAGTGGCCGCCAGTAAATCATTATTGTGTAGGGCGTTCGCTGTACGGCCACAGGTCAGAGGGACCATGATTGGGTTGGTATCTTGCAGCGGTTGCTGCTCAACGCGTGCGGTGGATACTAGCGGTTCGTACAGCGTTCTGCCGTGAGGCAGATCTCATTAAGATCTTATGTACCAAGCAGTTTTACTAATAATTTGCATTTTTAAGTCAGGATCACATTGGCATTCCGACTTTTTGTTTTAAAGGCTAGATATTTATGACAGCAACGTCAGTAGCGACAACGCTAAATACTATGACTTTTCCATTGCACGGAGCGCGTTTGATCGAAGCATCGGCGGGCACAGGCAAGACCTTCACCATTGCTGGTTTATACCTCCGTTTGCTTTTGGGTCATGGCAGTCCTGAAACAAAACATCGGGTGCCGTTAACGGTCGACCAAATCCTTGTCGTAACGTTTACCGAAGCTGCGACCGCCGAATTACGTGACCGTATCCGCGCGCGTATCCACGCCGCAAGGCTTGCTTTTTCGCGAAGCAAAAGTGATGACCCAGTCATCGCGCCGTTGCTGGAAGAGATTGCCGACCACAAGCAAGCAGCAGAAATACTGCTTCAAGCCGAAAGACAAATGGACGAAGCCGCGGTGTATACCATTCACGGTTTCTGCCAACGGATGTTAACGCAAAACGCGTTTGAGTCTGGCAGCCGTTTTAGCAACGAGTTCGTTACCGACGAAAGCCACCTCAAAGCGCAGATTGTCGCGGACTACTGGCGACGCAACTTCTATCCGTTGCCGATCCATCTTGCGGGTGAAGTGCGCCGAATTTGGTCTGCGCCGTCTGATCTGCTGGGTGATATCAGTCGTTATCTTACGGGCGCGCCGCTGAAACTGACGGTCGAAGCGATGCAAGGCAGCTTGGCCGATCTGCACCAAGCCAACTTAGCGCGCATCAACGAGTTGAAAGCTGCATGGCGTGAAAGCCAAGACGACTACCTCACGCTGATCAGCGATTCGGACGTGAACAAGCGCAGTTATAGCAAAAAATCATTGCCTGCGTGGCTTGAAGCAGTGAACGAATGGGCGGCGAGTGAAACCAGCGGCTATGACTATCCGGATAAGCTGGAGAAGTTTGCGCAAAACGTGCTGGTCGAAAAGACTCCGAAAGGCACGCCGCCTACACATCCGGTGTTTGCGGAGATTGAAAGCTTCCTTGCCCAGCCCATTTCACTTAAAGCGCCGATTCTGGCTCATGCGATCGAACATTGTCGTGACATGCTTGCTCAAGCAAAACAGCAGAAACAGTGGCTATCATTTGATGACTTATTGACGAATCTCTCTGCGTCGATTGATAGCGATGAATCAATGCTGTTGGCAGAGCGCATTCGCTCACTTTATCCGGTGGCGATGATCGATGAATTTCAGGATACCGACCCACTGCAATACAGTATTTTTAGCCGCATTTATCTGCATAACCCTGAATGCGGTTTGTTTATGATCGGTGACCCGAAACAGGCGATTTATGGCTTCCGTGGCGCAGATATTTTTACCTACATTAAAGCACGTAAGCAGGTCTCTTCTCATTTTACGCTTGGGACTAACTGGCGCTCGAGTGCTGAAATGGTCTCGGCGGTGAATCAGGTGTTTGCATTGCCTGACAGCCCATTTATCTACGACCAAGACATCCCATTTACCCCTGTCCATTACAGTCCGAATGCCGAACAACGGATTTGGACCATCGATGGTCAAAAGCAACCTGCGTTAACCTATTGGCTGCAGGACGCCGACGACAAACCGCTTGCTAAAGGCGAGTATTTAAACGCGATGGCGCAAGCGAGCGCAGACCAAATCCACGCGATTCTTAGCGCTGCACAACAAGAGCAAGCCTACTTTGAAACCGGTAAAGGTAAACAAGTTATCCAAGCGGGTGACATTGCCGTGTTGGTCAGGACGGGTAACGAAGGGCGGATGATCAAAGAGGCGTTGGCGAAACAAGGCATTGCCAGCGTTTATCTTTCAAACCGAGACAGTGTGTTTACCTCCACGGTTGCACAGGACTTGCAGCGACTATTGCAAGCGGTGCTGACGCCGGAAAATGATCGAGCGTTGCGCGCAAGTTTGGCGTCTGAACTGTTTGCCCTTGATGCCGGCACACTCGATAAGCTCAATAACGATGAGAATGAGTGGGAAAACGCGATCAATGAGTTCAAGGAATACCGTAAGCTTTGGACTCAGCGCGGTGTGCTGCCGATGCTGCGCAGCGTGATCAGCAAGCGTCATATTGCCGAGCGATTACTTGAAGAGCAAAGCGGTGAGCGCACTTTGACCGATTTAATGCACATCGGGGAACTGTTACAGCAGGCGAGTATTGAACTCGATAGCGACCACGGTCTATTGCGTTGGCTGGCACAGTCGATCAGTGATGCAGAAAATGGCTTGGGCGGCAGTGAGGACGAAATCCAGCGCTTAGAATCCGAAAGGAACTTGGTACAAATCGTCACGATTCACAAATCGAAAGGTCTTGAGTATGACTTGGTGATGTTGCCGTTTGTGCTCAGTTATCGAGAAGCGAGTGAAGCCAAATACTACGATGCAGAAAGTGACCGCACTGTGCTGGATATAAGCGGGCAGGGTGACTCACTCAAGCAAGCGGACAAAGAACGCCTTGCGGAAGATTTACGCTTAATCTATGTGGCGCTGACCCGTGCAGTCTACGGCTGTTTTATCGGCGCTGCCCCGATTCGTAACGGACGTTCAAGCAAAGAGCCAACTGGCGTGCACCGCAGTGCAATGGGCTACCTGTTGCAAAATGGCCAAGAAGGTGGCATCAACGATTTAACCCTCGCTATTCAGAAACAGGTCGAGCAGCTTGATTGTGTCGCGTTGGCTGATTTACCAGAACCACACGACACGCCGTTTGTTGCTAGCCAATCACAAGCGCAATCATTGCGCGCGCGCGAGCTGCAAAATGGCATCGACCGCAGCTGGCGTATCACCAGTTATTCTGGCTTGATTAAGCAAGGCCACTCGACCCATGGCGACGATGCGCTGACAGACTTAATGCGCCTGGATGTTGACTCGTCTGGAGAGCAAGACCAAGAAGAAGTGCTTGAGCCAGAACGAACGATTTTCACTTTTCCACGCGGTGCAAGGCCAGGTACGTTCCTGCACAGCTTGTTTGAAGAAGTAGAGTTTACGCAACCCGCGACCGGCGATGAGAACACGCAGGTGATCTTGGCGCTGATGGAAAGCGAACAGCTCGAAGAAGAGTGGCTACCCGTCTTACAACAGCTGATCGATACGGTGCTAGCAACGCCACTCGACGGTAAGAAGTTAACACTCAACCATAAGCAGCCGTCACAACGCTTGGTGGAAATGGAATTCTTGTTACCGATAGAAGTGCTGGCGGCGCCAGCGTTAAACCGCGTGATTCAACGTCATGACCCATTATCAGCCAAAGCGGGTGATCTTGGTTTTCAAACTGTGCACGGCATGCTCAAGGGCTTTATCGACTTAGTGTTTGAACACAATGGTCAGTATTTTGTCTTGGACTGGAAGTCGAACTATTTAGGCGATGACGTAAGCCACTATCACGGCGAGGCGCTGAAATCGGCGATGGCTGAGCACAGATACGACCTGCAATATCAAATCTACGCGTTAGCACTGCACCGCTTTTTACGCAGCCGCTTACCGAACTACGATTATCAGCAACATTTTGGCGGTGTCTACTATCTCTTCCTACGTGGTATGGATGGTGAAAGCGAGCACGGCATCTTCTCGGCCAAACCGAGCTTGGAGTTTTTACAAGATATGGACCGCTTAATTGACGGACAAAATATCGATACCAGACACAACAGTTCTGGCCAGATGGAGTTGATTTAATCATGCAGAACTTGGTAGAGAAATTAAAACAACTAGCAGAGAAAGGTTCAATTCGTCAGCTTGATTACCAATTTGCCCGCTTTATCTTGGCGCAGTCACAAGACCAAGCATTAGCGTTTATTGCAGGTGTAGTCAGCAGTGAGTTGGGCAAAGGTCATATCTGTTTGCCATTGCATGATTCACAAGGACAGCCGGTTGATTTGGCCGCCAAACTCGGGTTGTTTGGCGATGCTGCACTTGAACTTAACCAGCAGCTCATTGCGACTGATTGGCGTGAGTTGCTTACGGCTTCGGCTTTGGTTGGTCAACAAGGTGAAGCATTACCTTTGATGTTTGACGGTGAACGACTCTATTTGCACCGCTACTGGCATTATGAAATCGCCCTTGCTGAGAGATTAAATAGCTTTGGGACACCCATGCTCCTAAAGCCCGATGAAGTACAAAAACTTTCAGAGCTGCTCGCGCACTTGTTTGCGAGAAACTATCGCTATCTGTTTGAAGATATTAAGAAATTAGAGCAAGAGTCGAAAGTTACACCGGTCGCTTTACAGCGTTTGGTGTGTGACCACTTAGATGTCGTTGACGATGAAAATCTCGATTGGCCTACGATAGGCCAAAAGCTCCAAGGCGTATCAAAAATCGAGCAACTATCTGTGTTGGAACAGTTGGTGCCGTTGTCTGCGTGTGTTAACTGGCAAAAAGTCGCAGCCGCGATTGCGTTGAGCAAACGCTTTGCGGTGATCTCCGGCGGACCGGGCACGGGTAAAACGACGACGGTAACCAAACTGCTTGCGGCACTGATTGAACAAGCGAAACAACTGGGTGAGCTGCCTACGATTAAGCTGGTGGCGCCGACCGGTAAAGCCGCCGCAAGGTTAACCGAGTCGATTGGTAAAGCGATTGACGAGCTTCCGGTTTCACCAGAGCTAAAGCAAGCGATCCCGACTGACGCGAGCACAATTCACCGTTTGCTGGGCGCAATCCCAAACAGCGCGGAATTCAGACATAACCACGATAATCCATTGCACCTAGATATTTTGGTGGTCGACGAAGCGTCGATGGTTGATTTACCTATGATGTACAAGTTGGTCGACGCGCTGCCAAAGCACGCACGTTTAATTCTACTGGGTGACAAAGATCAGTTGGCGTCTGTAGAAGCCGGCGCTGTGCTGGGAGATATTTGCTCGTTTAACCAGTTTGGTTACAGCGCTCAGCAAGGCGCTCTGGTTGCACAATTGACGGGTTATCAAACCCTTGCTCAAGGAAATAGTCAAACAACGAGTATCGCCGATAGTCTGTGTATGCTGCAAAAAAGTTATCGCTTCGATGCGCGCTCCGGTATCGGACAACTGGCTAAAGCGGTTAACTCAGGTTCGGCGCAAAACGTCGATAATGTTTGGCACAAAGACTTTAGCGACATCGCGAAGTTTCCAATCGACAGCCAGCATTACAACCAGCTGATTCAGTCGTTAGTGACCGAATACGCGCCTTACCTCAAACGTGCCTCGCAAGCCGAGATGGATCCAGACAGCGGCGAACCAGAGCGCATTGAGCGCCGAGCAAAAGCTGCGTTAGATGCTTTTGCACAATGTCGTCTGCTGTGTGCTGTGCGCGAAGGAGACTTTGGCGTGGCAGGGCTTAACTTGCGGATCGAAAAAGCACTCGCGGCACGAAAGTTAATCCAAGTTCAGGATGAGATCTGGTATCACGGCCGACCGGTTATGGTTACGCGCAATGACCATGCGCTTGGTCTGTACAATGGTGACATCGGCATTTGTATTCGTGATGAGGTCGAAGGTGAGAGTAAGTTAAAGGTGTTCTTTGAATTACCTGACGGTAGCGTGAAGTCGGTACTGCCAAGCCGAGTGCCGGAGCATGAAACTGCCTACGCGATGACGATCCATAAATCACAGGGTAGTGAGTTTAGTCATACCTTGATGATTTTGCCGCCGGACTTTACCCCGATACTGACGCGAGAGCTAATCTACACAGGCATTACACGGGCTAAACATCGTTTAAGCTTGTATGTTGATGATCGAGTAGTGAAGCGTGGGATTAAAGTGAAAACCGAACGAGCCAGTGGTTTAGTCAGTCGATTGTCGCGCAGTTAATTAAGTACCATTAGTTAAATTACGAGTGGGGTGGGGAAGCGCATAACCATCCCTGGTTTGCTGTTAGGTTTACAGTGATGTGGTAAATGAGATACTGCGGATTTGGTATTTTTCCTGATAGTTAAGGATAAATGCCTTCATCCCTTCGGTCACTGGAAATACACAGTGAACGTCTAGCCCTGCTAGCAATTGGTTATCGGCCATATCCCAAAAGCTCTGAACCGAGTTACAAATTATAGTTTTGATGGGTTTCATCGAATGTTGCTCTTAATGACGTTGTTTCAGTCTCAAGCAATCCGTGCGACTTAATCACAAGATTAAGCGGAGATAAGTCCAATAGGCTCCCGAAACGGGAGCCTAAATTTTAACCAAGAGATGATATGAAATAAAGGGCATCCTAGTAAGAAATTTCATCAAGTTAACCAAATAACGTACTGAGACGATAAATTTCATACTTTTGATTGATCAAAGTTCTATCGCGAGCACCTTCGATTTTCGCTGATAGTTGTAGAAGTTTTGTTTTTGCGACGGCAGGAAGTTCACCCCCATCTCGTGGAAGCCTTGCTCTCTGAACCAGTGTAAACTGTGGGTCGTGAGAACAAATAGATACTTCAAACCTTGTGCTTTTGATTGCAGCTTCATGTGATTGAGCAACAACAATCCTCGATTTCCGTCGCGGTATTCTGGGTGAATCGCCACGCAGGCCATTTCTGCCATCTTGTCCTGCACATAGGGGTAAAGCGCCGCGCAACCGATGATCAGGCCGTCTTTCTCAATGATGGTGAACTGATGGATCTCTTGCTCCAACTGCTCGCGGGAGCGTCTGACCAAAATGCCTTGTTCCTCAAGCGGGCGAATCAAATCCAAGATACCACCGATGTCATCGATGTCGGCCAGGCGAACTTGCTCCGCACTGGCTTCGACGATTTGCGTACCGATACCGTCTAGCGAGAACAATTCCTGAATCAATGCACCGTCTACTTTGTAGCTCACCAAGTGGCTGCGAGGAACGCCTGCGCGACAGGCAGTAGTTGCCGCACGCAAGAAACGTAGTGTGCCTGACGAATTGCCACCCTCAAGCTCAGAATCAGTGACCAGCTTTTGCAATATCTGCTCTGCTTCTCGAGGGAACAGTTCGGCAACCGCGTTACCTTGTTCGTCAATGACCCCTTGCTCAGAACAAAAGCCGATCAGCTTGTCGGCCTTGAGTTTGACCGCAACCTGAGTCGCGACTTCTTCTGATAACAGGTTAAATGATTCACCAGTCACTGAGCTGGCGATTGGCCCAAGTAACACAATCGAGCCTTGGTCAAGCATACGGTTAATGCCCGCGACATCAATACGACGAATGCGCCCGCTGTGGCAGTAATCGACGCCATCATCCACCCCAAGTGGTTGCGAGATTACAAAGTTACCGCTGACGACGTTAAGCTGTGCACCAGCCATCGGCGTATTGCTCAAGCTCATAGAAAGCTGGGCTGTGATCGAAAGCTGTAGCTGTCCCGCGGCCTGCATAACGTATTGCAGCGAGGTTTCGTCGGTTATGCGCACCCCTTTGTGGTAGGGCGTGTCGTAGTTGTTTTGTTCGAGTATGGCATTGATTTGTGGGCGTGCGCCGTGCACCAAGACGATTTTTACCCCAAGACTATGCAACAGGGCGAGATCGCTGATGATGTTAGAAAAGTTATGATCTGCCACCGCTTCACCACCAATCATGATCACCATGGTTTTTCCACGGTGAGCGTTGACGTAAGGAACAGACTGTCTAAATCCTTTTACTAATGCTGTGTTTCTAATCTTCACGCTACAATCCGAAATGAATTTATATTTATGGATAGTGCAATTTTATTCTTTTTTCGGCAAGTGGTTTTTCTATGCAGATGAACAAAGTCTTTATTTAGATCATTGTTCGGTATTGTCACTGGTGGTATTTAAACAAGCCTGAACAATGGACTCATGCGATTGAGCTGTGATGCCATTGTGATGATCTTAGATTTCAATCAACAGGTGATCTTATCAATACCGCAATAGTTAAACAGAAAGTCAACGCACTCAGTGTAAGCAAGAAGAAGCGCTTTGAGCGTTTGATGCAAGCCAGCATTATCGCTATCGCGGCGGTAATTGTCGCGCTATCCATGCCGATCTTTGAACGCATTCAAGATGCGATTCACCCGAAAGCACCTTTATATGGCACTTGGGTTGAGCAAGATGTCGCTGGTTATTCTGTTGACTCTTTTACGCTCAGTGACAAGGGCGTGAAAATTGCTGGGCGCTATGTAGGTACGCGGTTTTCTTTTGATGGAACATTGGTCGAATTTAGCGTTGGCGAAGAGCGAAAAACGTTCAAAGTGCTAGATGCAAATATGAGCGAAATGAAGCTGATCTCCGAGTCTCACTACCAACCTGTTTATCGATTGTCAGAGAAATTCAAAAATAACATTCGTTAACGTCTCTCTCGTTGCGCTATTCCTTTGAGTTTGTCATCCTGAGCGGATTGCTGGAAAGGAATAAAATCTGTGTTCAAAAAATATCTTCCAATCGCCGCAGCCAGTTTACTGTTTGGCTGTGCGCAACCGACCGACCGTGCCCAACAATATCTTGATGGAGAGTTCAACTCCATTTTGAATAAATCTGCAGTCGTTGAATCGGATAAACCGCGAGACTTTACTGAGTTTCAAAAGCAAGCTGAGCAAGTGGTAAATAAGTCATCGTCAATGGCGGCGATGTATCAGCCTTTGTATGCCAAGCTCAACGAGTGGGTGCTGCAAAGCGGCGATCCAAGTGAGCTAGCCAACTTTGATATCCAAGCTGCGCAACTTGGCGGTGGCGACAAGAAAGGTAATGTGTTGTTCACTGGCTATTTTTCTCCGGTGATTGAGCTACGCCACGAACCAAACGAAACCTTCAAATACCCTTTATACCGCAAACCGAGTTGTAGTTCAGACTGTCCAACACGCGCGCAAATCTATGCAGGTGCGCTTGAAGGTCAAGGTCTAGAGTTGGGCTACGCAGCGAACATGATTGATCCGTTTTTGATGGAAGTGCAGGGCAGTGGCTTTGTGCATTTTGAAGATGACGACACGCTTGAGTATTTTGCCTACGGCGGTAAAAACAACAAGGCTTACATCAGTATCGGTAAAGTGCTGATCGAGCGAGAGCTGGTCACACGTGAAAACATGTCGATGAAAGCCATCAAAGAGTGGGTATTAGCGAATGATGAAGAGACGGTACGCGAACTGCTAGAGCAAAACCCGTCTTACGTGTTCTTTAACCCTCAAGCCGATGCGCCAGTGACGGGCTCGGCTGGAATCCCGTTGTTGCCAATGGCGTCTGTCGCGGGAGACCGTTCTATCTTACCGATGGGGACGCCAATTCTTGCAGAAGTGCCATTATTAAACGCGGATGGCAGCTGGAGTGGCGCGCACCAGTTACGTCTGCTGATCGTGTTGGATACCGGTGGCGCAGTTAAGCAAAACCATCTGGACCTTTACCACGGTATGGGACCACGAGCGGGAACCGAGGCCGGCCATTACAAACACTTTGGTCGAGTCTGGAAGCTAGGGTTAGACAACTCAAGTACGCAAGCTCCTTGGGCATTGCCACCAGAAAAGCTACAATAACCCTCTGACCTAGACTTTTTAATAAAGAGTGCGTATAAAACGCACTCTTTATTTTTGTATCACGATATTTTGGCGGAAAACTAGCACCATGCGCGAACTCGACACTCCGGCTTCTGACAACTACAACCAACGTTTTGGCGGCACGCGTCGTCTATACGGTAACAGCGAAGTTGAAATTCTTCGTGCCGCTCACGTTTGTGTGATTGGCATTGGTGGTGTCGGCTCTTGGGCCGTGGAAGCGCTGGCGCGTACTGGGATTGGTGAGTTAACACTGATCGATATGGACGACGTGTGCGTGACCAATATCAACCGCCAAATCCACGCGATGTCTGGTACGGTTGGGCAAAGCAAAATCGAAGTGATGGCTGAGCGCGTTAAGCTGATTAATCCTGAGTGTAAAGTGAATCTGATTGATGACTTCATTACGCCAGACAATCAACACCAATACCTCAGCAAAGAGTTTGACTACGTGTTGGATGCGATTGATAGCGTCAAAGCGAAAGCGTCTTTGCTGGCGTACTGTCGCAGTAATAAAATCAAAGTAATTACTACGGGCGGTGCTGGCGGGCAGGTGGATCCGACACAAATCCAAGTAGCGGACCTGACCAAAACCATTCAGGACCCGTTGGCAAAGAAAATCAAAGATACGTTGCGTCGTCATCATAATTTTCCAAAGAATCCACAGCGTAAGTTTGGTATTGATTGTGTTTTCTCGACCGAGCAACTTAAATACCCACAACCTGATGGCAGCGTGTGTGGCGTAAAGTCGACCGCAGAAGGACCCAAACGCATGGACTGTGCGAGTGGTTTTGGTGCAGCGACCGTTGTCACTGCTACGTTCGGTTTTGTTGCTGTTTCGCGCATTGTTGAAAAACTCATTCAGAAATACAGCAAATAAGCGTTAAAGCGCGTTACGCTGATTGCCACATTGATTTGGAGCGTGTTATGTCATCTTTTCCTGTTTCTCCATTTGGTCAAGAGATCACCGCAGAGGCGATAGTCTCTACTATGCAGAACTTTAAAGGTTGGGAAGACCGTTACCGCCAAGTGATTCAGTGGGGGAAAAAGCTGCCTCAGATGCCGGAAGAGCTGAAGTCTGAGCAGGTAACTGTATCTGGGTGTGAAAGCCAAGTATGGCTAGTGAGCGAACAAGTGAACGGTCACTGGCATTTTTGTGCAGATTCCGACGCTCGTATCGTGCGCGGGTTAATTGCTTTGGTGATGGCAGCGTATGAAGGAAAATCGAGTCAAGAAATCCAACAGTTCGATATCGATGCTTATTTCGAGCAACTAGGATTGATCGCGCATTTGAGCCCGTCTCGAGGCAATGGATTAAAAGCGATTGTCGAGCAAATCAAACAACAGACCGCGCTGTAACCACGTCTATAAATTCTATCCAAATTATCTAAATGGCTCATCAGTGAGCCATTTTTTATGCCGATTTTACGTAGTCAAAATTGCTGTGTAAAATTTAATCACACGATTTATTAATGCCTTAATAAATCAAGGGACTTGCTGCTCTTGTTGTCACTGCGTAAAGGCTGTACAATTCGCGCCCTTAATCTATGTTCCGTCGTTTGAGAGGCCACATGACCACTGAAAAAATCAATCTACTCGACTTTGATCGCAAGGGTATGCGTCAGTTTTTCGCTGAAGAGTTAGGTGAAAAAGCGTTCCGTGCAGATCAGGTAATGAAGTGGATCTACCATTTCGGTGTTGATGACTTTAACAACATGACCAACCTCAACAAGAAGTTGCGTGAGAAGCTACTGCACAAGTGCGAAATCAAAGCACCAACGGTTGCAGAAGCTCAGCACTCTTCTGACGGTACGATCAAGTGGGCGATGAAAGTAGGCGACCAAGACGTTGAAACGGTATACATCCCAGAAGATGACCGTGCAACGTTGTGTGTGTCTTCGCAGGTAGGTTGTGCGCTGGAATGTAAATTCTGCTCAACGGCTCAACAAGGCTTTAACCGTAACCTTAAAGTCTCTGAAATCATTGGTCAGGTATGGCGCGCTGCGCGTGAAATCGGCTTGCAGAAAGAGACTGGTCGTCGCCCAATTACCAACGTGGTAATGATGGGTATGGGTGAGCCTCTACTGAACATGAAGAACCTGATCCCGGCATTAGAAATTATGCTGGATGATCTTGGTTTTGGTCTTTCTAAGCGTCGCGTTACCGTTTCTACTTCTGGTGTCGTTTCTGGCCTTGACCAAATGACGGGCAAAATCGATGTAGCACTGGCGATTTCTCTACACGCGCCGAACGATAAATTGCGTAGCGAAATCATGCCAATTAACGACCGCTGGGATATCCAAGATTTCTTGGCGTCAGTTCGTCGTTATATCGCGTCTTCAAACGCAAACCGCGGTAAGGTAACGGTAGAGTATGTGCTGCTCGACCACGTCAACGACGATATGGACCACGCACGTGAACTAGCGGAGCTGATGAAAGACACGCCTTGTAAGATCAACTTGATTCCGTTTAACCCGTACCCAGGTTCACCTTACAAAAAACCAAGTAACTCGCGCATCGACCGTTTCCAGAAAACACTGATGCAATACGAACATACAGTGACGGTACGTAAGACTCGTGGAGACGACATTGACGCGGCATGTGGTCAGTTGGTTGGTGATGTCATTGACCGAACCAAACGTACAGCGATGCTCAAAGCCGCGAAAGGCGATACCATCGCCGTGAAAGCGGTATAAGTAAATATTCACATGAAAAAGCCAGAGCAATGCTCTGGCTTTTTTATCGTCGCTAGGACGATAAAATGGAATATATCACCGAGATGTGCCGCGATCTTATGTCAATTTAAGGAAAAACCTTGAGCTGCCTGTAAATTATGCACTTCTTCTATGTTGTTTCATCTTTGATATCTATTAGAATGAAAAGTTAGCGTTCTAGAGAATTAACTCTGCATTTAGTAGCACGCACGAGATTTGGAGTCTGTTTCCAAACGAATAAGTATTTGAGTACGTCCACGACATCGCTACCCATAACGAATAAAAAAAGTGATGTGAAATCCACTCATTCAGTCGAGAGATAAGTTAAGACATGACAGCTGACAAAGAGATTACAGCACCAGAAGAACAAACCAATGTGGTACAAGCCGGTACCTTATTAAAACAAAAACGAGAGCAACTAGGTTTAAGCCAAAAACAAATCGCCGACCGTCTGCGTCTGCGCGTTTCGATTATTCAAAGTATCGAGAGCAACCAGTTTGCTTCTGATCAAGTCGCCACTTTCACTAAAGGTTATCTTCGTTCATACGCCAAAGCGGTCGGTATGGACGTAAACACGGTATTGAAAGCCTATTCCAGCGAAGAAAAAGCCGTAGAGCCAGAAGCGCAAGAAATGAAAAGCTTTTCGCGCAAAACCAATCGTGAAAAACACGACAGCCGCATTATGACGCTGACTTGGGGTATCGTGATTGTCATTATCGGTATTTCTTCATTGTGGTGGTGGCAAAACCAAGAGACTGCGGTTGAAGACCTCACCTCGTCAACCGAGCAAGAACAAGAGATCGAACAACAGTTAAGTGACGAGCAGTTAGCGGAGTTGCCTGCTGAGCATGACTTCACCACTTTAGAAGCTGATGCGCCTCTAGACGTTGAACCTCAAGCGGGAGTGACAACCGAAGAGCAAGACAATACCGTCGTTGAGGCAGAAGAGCCGATGACGGGCGAAGAAGCGCTAAATGACAGCCCGGCAGAAGAACCTGTCTCTGCAGCAGAACTGACCAGTGCGGGCAATACACTAAAGATTACGTTCAACGGTGATTGCTGGATTTCGGTCAAAGACGATCTGGGTAACACACTTTCTACTGGTGTGAAAAAAGCCGGACAAAGCCTCGAATTGGCGGGTCAACTGCCATATAAAGTGATTTTAGGTGCGCCAGAAAACGTTTCAATGACATTATCAAGTGAACCTGTCGACCTTTCTGGGTATACTTCAGGCAAAGTAGCAAGATTCACCTTACCTTAGACATTACTATGCAACACGAATCTCCTATCAAACGTCGCCCATCGACTCGTATTTACGTGGGCGATGTACCTATTGGTGATGGTGCACCGATAGCGGTGCAGTCAATGACAAACACCAGAACAACAGACGTAGCAGCGACTGTTGCACAAATTAAAGCGCTCGAGAATGTTGGTGCAGATATTGTGCGCGTGTCGGTTCCGACCATGGAAGCGGCGGAAGCATTCAAGCTGATCAAACAACAAGTCAACATTCCATTGGTGGCTGATATTCACTTCGACTACCGCATTGCGCTGAAAGTAGCTGAATATGGTGTCGATTGTTTGCGTATTAACCCGGGCAATATCGGTAAAGAAGACCGTATTCGCGCGGTGGTTGATTGCGCTCGTGACAAGAACATCCCAATCCGTATCGGTGTGAATGGTGGCTCGTTAGAGAAAGACATTCAGATGAAATACGGTGAGCCAACACCAGAGGCGTTGGTGGAATCGGCGATGCGTCATGTGGATATTCTTGACCGTCTTAACTTCGACCAATTCAAAGTCAGCGTGAAAGCGTCAGATGTTTTCCTTGCCGTAGACTCTTACCGTTTGTTGGCGAAGAAAATCGACCAGCCTCTGCACTTGGGTATCACCGAAGCGGGTGGTGCTCGTGCGGGCGCGGTGAAGTCGTCGGTCGGTCTGGGCATGCTTTTGGCGGAAGGGATTGGTGATACGCTGCGTATCTCTTTGGCAGCGAACCCTGTTGAAGAGATCAAAGTCGGTTTTGATATCCTTAAATCGCTAAGAATCCGCTCTCGTGGCATCAACTTTATTGCCTGTCCGAGCTGTTCACGTCAGGAATTTGATGTAATTGGTACGGTGAACGCACTGGAAGAGCGCCTAGAAGACATTATTACGCCAATGGATGTATCGATCATCGGTTGTGTGGTGAATGGTCCGGGTGAAGCAGAAGTGTCGCACTTAGGTCTGGCGGGCAGTAACAAGAAGAGCGCTTTTTACGAAGACGGCAAACGTCAGAAAGAGCGTTTTGACAACGATGATCTTGTTAGTCAGCTAGAAGCGAAAATTCGTGCAAAAGCGGCGCTAATGGACGAGCAAAACCGCATTAACGTTAAAGTTCAAGATTAAATAAATTCAACGAAGATTACGGTAACTATCGTGGCAAAAACTATTCAAGCAATTCGAGGCATGAACGACTGCCTCCCAACTCAATCTCCACTGTGGCAAAAGCTAGAGAACACAGTGAAACACGTAATCAGCGCATACGGTTACAACGAAGTGCGCATGCCAATCGTTGAAGAAACAAATCTGTTCAGTCGTGCTGTTGGTGAAGAGACTGATGTGGTTTCAAAAGAGATGTACACGTTCGAAGACCGTAACGGTGATAGCTTAACGCTGCGCCCAGAAGGTACGGCCGGTTGTGTACGTGCATGTATTCAAAATAGCCTTATCAACCGTGACGAGCAGCGTCTTTGGTACATGGGCCCAATGTTCCGCCATGAGCGCCCGCAAAAAGGTCGTTACCGTCAATTCCACCAGTGTGGTGTGGAAGTCTTTGGTCTAAACGGTCCAGACGTTGACGCAGAACTTATTATGATGACGGCGCGTCTATGGCGTGAGCTCGGCATCGATAAGCACGTTCGCCTTGAACTGAACTCAATCGGTTCTCTAGAAGATCGTGCAAACTACCGCATTGCGTTGGTTGCTTTCCTTGAACAGCACGTCGACGTTCTGGATGATGATTGTAAGCGTCGCATGCACACCAACCCGCTACGTGTACTGGATACTAAGAACCCAGACATCCAAGCGGTTTTAGGTGATGCGCCTCGCTTATCTGACTATTTAGGTGATGAATCTAAACAACATTTTGCTGGTTTGTGTGAACTTCTTGACGCGGCTGGTATCGAATACACAGTGAACGAACGTTTAGTTCGTGGCTTGGATTACTACAACCGCACGGTATTTGAATGGATCACTGAAAGCTTAGGTGCTCAAGGTACCGTTTGTGGTGGTGGTCGTTACGACGGTCTGGTTGAACAGCTAGGCGGTAAAGCAACGCCAGCAGTTGGTTTCGCAATGGGCCTAGAGCGTTTGGTGCTAATGCTAGAAACACTTGAACTGACAGATGTTCGTCGCAGCGTTGACGTTTACATGGTGACAGCAGGTGAAGGCACCATGATGGCGGGTTTGAAGCTGGCTGAACAGCTACGCGAGCAAGTACCGGGCCTACGTGTGATGAACCACTTTGGTGGCGGTAACTTCAAGAAGCAATTTAAGCGCGCAGACAAAGTTGGTGCTGCAGTCGCACTAGTACTTGGCGAGAATGAAGTTGCAGACGGCACCGTGGTATTGAAAGACCTAATCGGTGGCACGCAAGAAACCTACAGCCAAGCTGACGTTACTGCGAAACTCGCAGAATTGGTTTAAGTAACATATTTGGAAGTGGCGATGACATATCGCCACTTTTTTAGATTTTAAGAGGACAGGAAGTGGAACTCTACGATACTGAAGAACAACAAGTAGAAGCGATCAAAGACTGGTGGAAAGAGAACGGTAAAGCGGTGATCTTAGGTGCCGTTGTTGGTATTGGCGGCTTGCTTGGCTGGCGCTACTACCAAGATTCTGTTGCATCGGCTCAAGAAGCTGCGTCTGAAAGCTACACGGCAGCGGTACAACAAATCGCAGCGAGTGGCGTAGAAGCAGAAGCGGACGTTCAAAGCTTTATTGATGCGAATAAAGACTCTCAATACTCAGTACTGGCCGCGCTGCAATTGGCAAAAGTCCAAGTAGAAGCGGGCAACCTTGACGAAGCGCTTGCTCAACTAGAGTGGGCACAATCGGCAACGGATGACCAAGCTGTTTCAGCAGTGATTCACTACCGTCTTGCTCGTCTAAAAGCAGAGCAAGGTGAGTTTGACGCCGCAATCAACGAGCTTGCAGCAATCGCAGACGAAAGCTGGGCAGGCCGTGTGGCTGAATTACGCGGAGATATTTTACTCCGTAAAGGCGACACTCAAGCAGCATACGCGGCTTACACTGAAGCACAGCAAAGCGGTGATGCTAGCCAAACGCTTCAAATGAAGCTGGATGATCTAGCCAAGTAAGGGCGATAAGCATGAAGGAAATGCTGAAAAAAGCGCTGGCAATCGCGATATGTGCAGGAGTACTTGCAGGTTGTGCGGGTGAAGAAGACACCATTATCATGGCTCCAGTGCCTCAAGTAGATAGTGAATTCTCACCAAAAACGTTGTGGAGTGCTTCAGTCGGTGATGGTGTGTCAAACTACTATTCGAAGCTGACGCCAGCGTATGCTTACGGAAAAGTGTTTGTTGCCAGTCGTGATGGTGAAGTGAAAGCACTTGATCCTGAAACAGGTAAACTGATTTGGGAACAAGACGTTGAAGAAGAAGTCTCGGCGCGACTGTCTGGTGGTTTAACCGCTGGCTACAGCCAAATCTTTATCGGCAGCGAGAACGGTCAGGTACTGGCTCTTAACGAAGAAACTGGTGAACTGAATTGGCGTGTTGACGTAGATGGCGAAGTTTTGTCTGCACCAGCCACCGACAATAACTTAGTGATCGTTCACACCGACAAAGGCAGTTTGTTGGCACTTGACCAGCAAGACGGAACGCAAAAGTGGACCATCAGTACTGAAGTGCCTAACTTGACGCTACGCGGCAGCAGTTCTCCAGTCACTATGTCTGGTGGTGTCTTCTGGGGAACAGCAAATGGTCGTCTAGCGGCGGCGATTGTTGAGCGTGGGCAGTTGATTTGGCAACAACCTATCGGTCTTCCTCAGGGCGCAACGGAAATTGACCGCCTTGTTGACGTTGACGCTTCACCACTGGTTCTTGGTGGTACGCTGTACATCATCGGCTTCAACGGTCAGTTAACGGCGATCGACTTGCGTTCAGGCAAACCAGTTTGGAAACGTAACTACTCGTCGGCGACCAACATCGCGAGTGACGCTCGACGTCTGTTTATCGTCACCGAGAAAGATCACTTAGTCGCATTTGACGCACGCAGTGGTACCGAGCTTTGGAGCAACGACAAACTAGAGCACCGATTAGTTACAGCTCCTGCTGTGATTGATGGCTACGTTGTTGTCGGTGACAGCGAAGGTTACCTCTACTGGCTTGACCCGAGTAGCGGTGAGTTTGTCGCTAAACAAGAAGTGGATAGCAGCGGCTTTGCGGTTCCACCAGTCGTAGTGCCGGGTGGTTACGTATTAACAACCCGTGATGGCGATGTAAAGAAACTGACGATCAACGAGTAATCGTGTGATACAATTCACATTCGGCTCCTAGCTGGTAACAGTTGGGAGCCGTTTTATTGAGAAAAGATAAGTTTAATCTGTAGTTATAGGTAAACACTGGTCAGGCGACAAGTCATTACCTATAACTACATAAGAAAGAATATTGTAGAGGTTATTATGGTACCTGTTGTTGCTCTGGTTGGGCGTCCAAACGTTGGTAAATCAACGTTATTTAACCGATTAACTCGTACGCGTGACGCTTTGGTTGCGGACTTCCCTGGCTTGACTCGTGACCGTAAATACGGCCAAGCGAAACTTGGTGAACACGAATTTATCGTTATCGATACAGGTGGTATCGACGGCACCGAAGAAGGTGTGGAAACAAAAATGGCAGAACAATCGCTTGCGGCGATTGACGAAGCTGATGTTGTGCTATTTATGGTGGATGGCCGTGCTGGTCTAACACCTGCGGATATCGCGATTTCGAACCACCTGCGTAAAATTGAAAAACCATCAATGTTGGTAGTAAACAAAGTTGATGGCATCGATGCGGATGCGGCATCAGCAGATTTTTGGCAGTTGGGCGTGGAAAACATGTACCAAATCGCTGCGGCTCACGGCCGTGGTGTTGGTGCGCTGATTGACCGTGCGTTAAACCCATTTGCAGAAAAAATGGCTGAAGAAGCGCAAGGTGAAATCGAAGACCTGACTGATTTTATCGACGAAGAAGAAGAAAAGCTGGACTACACCGAAGAAGAAGCGGAAGCCGAGTTTAAGCGCCTTCAGGATCAGCCGATCAAGCTAGCGATCATCGGTCGTCCAAACGTGGGTAAATCAACCCTGACTAACCGTATTTTGGGTGAAGAGCGTGTGGTTGTGTACGATATGCCGGGTACAACGCGTGACTCCATCTACATCCCAATGGAGCGTGATGGTCGTGAGTACGTATTGATTGATACTGCAGGTGTTCGTCGTCGTAAACGCATCAACGAAACGGTTGAAAAGTTCTCAGTGGTTAAAACACTGAAAGCGATTGAAGATGCGAACGTTGTTCTAGTTGTAATCGATGCACGTGAAAACATCTCAGACCAAGACCTAAGCCTATTAGGCTTTGCTCTTAACGCAGGTCGCTCGATTGTTATCGCAGTGAACAAGTGGGATGGCTTGGATACAGACGTAAAAGAGCAAGTGAAGAAAGAGCTAGACCGTCGTCTCGGCTTTGTTGACTTTGCGCGTATTCACTTCATTTCTGCATTGCACGGTACAGGCGTTGGTCACTTGTTCGAATCGGTTCAAGAAGCGTACAAATCAGCGACAACTCGCGTGGGTACATCTGTTCTGACTCGTATCATGAAGATGGCGACAGAAGATCACCAGCCACCATTGATTCGTGGTCGTCGTGTGAAGCTTAAGTACGCGCACGCAGGTGGTTACAATCCACCGATCGTGGTTATCCACGGTAACCAGGTGAACGAACTGCCTGATTCGTACAAACGTTACCTGATGAACTACTACCGTAAATCTTTGGAGATCATGGGTACGCCAATCCGTATCAACTTCCAGAGCAGCGATAACCCGTTTGAAAACAAAACAAACAAGATGACTCTGTCTCAAGAGCGTAAACGCAAACGCTTGATGAGCATGGTGAAAAATCGCAAGAAATAACCAATCCCTTGATTGAAAAAAAGCGCCGTAGTTATCTATTGGCGCTTTTTTGTCACTGAGAGCTTTGAAGCATGAAAGTTACCCCAACCATTACTCAGTTTTGCCACAGCACGTGGACGTTGGACGCGCAAGTTCAGCACGTTAGCCAAGCTAAGCAGTGTGTCTATGTCGTTATTGACCAAACCCCGTTTCATCCCGTTAGCCACATTTGGCCAGACCATCCTGCGGATAAAGGTTGGTTGAATGGTGAAGTGGTTATCGATTGTCAAGTCGGGGCCGTTGAACTTGCCAGTGGTGAGTTATACGTTGGACAAGAGATCCCAGTAAAGCGTGATCAACCAGGTTGGGTATTTGTTGTCGTTCACTGCTTAGCTGAGAACTCACTAAGCCTATCGGTTGGGCAAGAGGTGACGTTGGAAGTGGACAAAGCGTATCAACAGTCACTCAGCCGGGGTCACAGTGCTGGACATATTGCTTACCTCGCGCTGAATAAAGTACTCAATCAAAACGGCTATTGGCGAAAAGACGCAGACCGTAAAGACCCTCATGGCCACTACGACTTCAACAGCTACGCGCAAGTGACTAGCTTTGTGACGCCAGATCAGTGCCTTGATTGTTACCGACTGGGCAAAACGCTGCGCAAACGTGGTCTTAATAGCGCTGACTTGCTACAAAACCTCGCTGATGTCGAACTAAAGGTGAACCAACAAGTCGCGGCTTGGTTAGCTTTGGGCGCGGCAATTCATATCGAATGCCACGGGGAAGCGTTAACGGATTCACGTTACTGGCAGTGTGATTTGGGAGAGGGTGAGCCTGCGGTGATCCCTTGCGGTGGCACCCATGCGTCAAGTTTAGAAGAGTATGCGCAAATTCAGGTTCAACTAAAAGCTATCGATGAGCAGAATATTGAAATGCTGACCCTAGTGACGGAGAAGTAACAGTCTCAGCGAAGTAAGAGTCACGATGAAGTAACTTGACGACAAATAAAAAAGCCCGCACTTAGCGGGCTTTTTTGTCACTGGATTACCACATTCCCAGCATCTTCCACCAAGCGCCACCGATAAAGAAAAATACCGGAATAACGATCAGTGAGAAGACGAAACCAATCTTCCACCAGTTCTGCAAGGTGTGGAAACCAGCGCCAAACAGAATCGGAGCAGGGCCTGACGAGTAGTGCGTAGTCGACATGTATAAGTTACTAAAGATACCAAGCACAATAGCTGCCAGCATCGGAGGCGCGCCCGCTGCGATGGCAATAGCTAAGAAGGCGGAGTACATTGCGCTGATGTGTGCCATCGCGCTCGCCATCATGTAGTGGCTGTAGTAGTAAACGAGTAGCAGGATTGCCAAGGTCGTTAACCAGCCGTAGCCTGAAAGCGAGCTGCCGATCATATCGCCAAACCAGCCAATGAAGCCCAGTTTGTTCAGTTGCGCCGCCATCATCACTAACACCGCAAACCAAGTAATGGTGTGCCACGCTTCTTTTTCTTGTAACACCGCATCCCAAGTGATGGTACGGGTGATAAGCAGGAATACTAAGCCCAATAGCGCGGTAACGGTTGAGTGAATCCCTAGTGTTGGACCCAGCACCCATAAACTGACCATGCCGATGAAAGTAATACACACCATCCATTCATCACGGGTCATTGCGCCCATTTCTGACAGTTTCTGGCGCGCGATTAAACGCATCTCAGGAGTCTTTTTCAGTTCTGGCGGGAAGACGAGATACATTACGAGAGGGATCAAGAATAGACATACCACCCCAGGTACAATCGCCGCTAATGCCCAAGCGCCCCAAGTGATCTCAACGCCTTGCTCTTTAGCGAAGTTGGCCGCCAATGGGTTACCCGCCATCGAGGTCAAGAACATTGCACAGGTGATCGCATTACACTGGAAGATACACTGAACCAAGAACGCACCAATTTTATTTTCGGTACCTTTCTCCGGATCGGAGTCGTAAGCGTTGGCGACAGAACGGAAAAGAGGAGAAATGATCCCGCCACAGCGCGCTGTTGTGCTCGGTGTCGCTGGGGCAAAAAGTAAATCCGTTAACACTAGGCCGTAAGCCAAACCTAATGAGCTGTTACCGAGTTTAGAAATAAACCAGTAACCGACGCGACGACCAAAGCCGGTGCTAATAAAACCGCGTGAAATAAAGAACGCGGCGGCAATCATCCAGATAGTTGGATGGGCAAAACCAGTCAATGCCGTTTTAATCGGTAGTACATCGAGTAAGGTGGCGGCGGTCAGTCCCATCAAAGCCATCGCGCCAAGTGGTAGTGGGGCGATGATCAAACTTAGCACCGTAACGACAAAGATTGTCATCATGTGCCAAGCTTGTTCTGATAGTCCTTCTGGGATTGGGCTGAACCAAAGGATCACCCCGATAACGACTAGTGAAAGTAATCGTATGTTGGTTGAAGTTAGCATAGAAACCTCCGTGGATTTTTTGCCAACTTAACCAGTGAAATCTTATTGAAACCTGTGTTAAATCAAAAACGCTCAGCATTGCTCAAGTGAGTGAATAACATTGAAAAGCAGTGCAAATATCGCATGTAATAGGTCTGCGATTAGGCGCATTAAAATAATTAAAATCATAAACGTCAAAGGCGGGATCTTTTTCAATTTCGCGGCAAGCTGGGCTGAATTACACCAAAGAACAACGTATTCTAGCTACTCACGGTTTTCGACAGACAAAGCTATGGCGCCACGAATATTCCCCCATTCTTTTACCATGCACCTAACGCTGCTGTTGTGTGGCGCATTGATGCTGAGTTCCATCGGTTGGTGGATAGTCAGCACACAAAGATTGAATCAGGTGTTATCTGAACAAGTCGCGTTACGCGCGCAAGTTCAATCTCAACAGTTAGCGAAACTCTCTTCGTTGCTTGACGCGGTAGAAAGGAAAAGCAGTGATGATGTCAGTCGTATTGTGCGTGTTCTGCAACAAGAAACAGACGCGGATTTTATTACTGTCAGTGACAACAACGGTATTCGCTTAGCGCACCCAGTTGAGGGACGTATCGGTTTGCCTGTGGTTGGCGGCGATATTGAGAGAGCACTGACAACTGGCGAAGCGTATTTATCTCACGGTATTGGTTCATTGGGACCATCGGTGCGCTATATCTCACCATTGTTTGGCTCGTCTGGAGAGATTATCGGCATGATCAAAGTCGGTTATCTCAAGCAGTCGATCGCCGTTGTGAACCACGAAACGCTCTCGCCATTACTGATATTTGCTGCGTTGAGTATGGCGATTTCCGGCTTGGTTGCCTGGCGATTCTCCGAATACGTACGAGATAAGATGCAACACTTGGAGCCGTGGCAGCTCAATCAAGCGCTCAAAACCAATCAAGGCGTACTTCAAGCGGCGCACGAGGGGCTAATGGCGGTCAACAGCGACCAACAACTCTACTTAATTAATGATTCGGCAAAATGGTTGCTCGGTGTTAAACAAGCTTTGGAGCTACCTGAACCCCTTGTGAACTATATTCATGACGAAGGGGCATTTTCTCTGCATGGTGAAGATTACATTGACCGCTTGGTCAGAGTGAACGGACGCAGCCTCGTTGTAACCCGAGTGACACTGCGCAATCAGGATAGCCAACAAGCCGGAGCGGTATTCAGCCTGCGTACCCAGCAGGAACTGCAACTGCTCTCCAATAAGATTAGCCAAGTCAGTCAGTATCTCGAATCGGTGCGCGTGACTCGGCATGAGTACCAGAATAAGCTCTCTTCACTCGCGGGTTTGCTGCAATTGGGCCACGTTGAACAAGCGTTGAGTCTGGTGTTATCACAAGCGAAAACCAACCAAGCGAATATGGACAGCGTTAAGCAGCTGCAATCTTTGCCACTCATTTCCGGGTTAATCCTCGCCAATGTCGGCAAAGCGGCGGAGAGGGGGATTGACGTTGATCTCGCTGAATTACACGGCTGGAGTGCGCTACCGAGTAAAATGGATGAAGAACTGCTGAGTTCGCTGTTTGGCAACTTGATCAGTAACAGCATTGAGGCCTTGGAGAAAACGCAGCATGGTCTGATCCGTATTGCGATGTACGACACCACCACTGAGCGCGTGTTATCGGTTGCCAATAACGGTCCAGCCATCAATGTCAGTTTGGAAGTATTGTGCCAACTGGGTTACACCACCAAAGCCGATTTCCATGATCACGGCATTGGTATGCATTTGGTTCAGTCGATTGTGGAATCTGTCGGTGGGCATATCGAATTAGACAGTGACCAAGAAGAAACATCATTTACAGTATATTTCACTAAGGAAGGCGATGTTTAAGGTATTAATTATTGAAGACGATCGGGATATTGCCGCGCTTCATGCGCACTTTATCGAGAAAGATACGCGCTTTCAGGTATTAGGTATCGCGGCGAACTTGGCAAACGCGCGTGAGTTACTCGCGATTACCCATGTCGACTTGCTGGTGGTCGATAACTATTTGCCGGATGGACTCGGGGTTGAGTTTTTGTTGGAGCTTTTGAGCAGCCCGAAGAAGCCTCAATGTATTCTGGTCACGGCAGCCAATGATGTGACGACAGTACAAAATGCGCTTAGATACGGCGCACTGGATTATCTGGTAAAACCGCTGGACTACAGCCGACTCGCCGAAAGCTTAGATAAGTACTGCCTGATGCAACAAACATTGACTCAAGGCTGTAAACTCGCCCAAGGTGCTGTCGATACTTTATTCCATAACCAAAGAGCGCAGCAAAAATCGACCACTACAGACGCTTACACGTTGAAGCAAATTGTCGACCAGTTCCACCATGCTAATGTTGAAATGACCGTAAGTTCGATTGCCAAGAGCTTTGGTATCAGCAAAAGTACCGCTCGTCGTTATTTGGATAAAGCGGTAGAGGACGGAGAGTTGATCGCCTTCTTAGAGCATGGGAAAGTCGGAAGACCGACACGTATATATCGTCGTCCACACATTGAAACCTCTTGAGTCATAAGGGCTACAATTGGAACGACAGCGAGTGAAAATTCGAATTACATGCAGTTGTAACTCGAACGCATTTTGAGATGATCTTTTTATTAAATATCGTAAAATTTAATTTTTCTTTCTGTATTGGTTTTTTGTGTCGTTTAAAATTCAAAGACAGGATATGTAACTTATGCTTTCGGTGTGTGGTTATATAAATGTTCTTTTAGGTGCAGATCGCTGATCAAGGGGGAAATTACCGATGATCTTGCTTTGATCATGATTATCATACCTGTTGGTTACCGTGAATGAATTGCTGACAGCAAAAACTATGACAGAAGTCATAGTGCGGATATTGGATAGACTTTACTTTAGTTAAAGCTAATTTAATCAGTTTCGAGTAGAACAATGAACGAAAACAAATGCCCTGATTGTCAGGTAGAGCTTGAGTGGTCTGGTCAATACCATTGTCATCAATGCGCGGGAGACTTTAAAAAGGTCGGTTTTTGCCCAGATTGCGATGCAGAGTTAGAGAAATTACAAGCGTGTGGTGCGGCAAACTACTTTTGTAATAGCTGTAACGAACTCAAATCTAAGTCTCGAGTCCGTTTTGAGTTTCACAAACTCGCAGACTAAACGACGGTTGAGCGTATTTCGCCTTCAGACAAGCGGGTGACCAAAGTGTCACCCGTTTTGGTATCACTCGCTTTGGTAATCACTTTACCTGATTCGTTTTGTGTAATTGAGTAACCGCGTTTTAGGGTGGCTAGCGGACTGACGGTATCAAGCTTTTCTGCAGCCAACGCGAGTTGGTGTCTGGTATTGAGCAGCTTTCTATCCATTGCATCAAGCAGCTTTTGTTCCAAATACTGTAAAGACGACTTTTGTTGGTTGAGTCGTTTTACTGGCGAGTGCAATTGGAGTTTATATTGCTGACGCTCGACTTTCTGTAAACGCGAAGCAATAAAATGATCCATCGAACGTTGTAAACGCAGTTGTAACTCATCAAGTTGTTGGCTTTGACGTTGCAGTTGATGGCTTGGGTGCTGCCTTTCCAAACGGTGAGTTAGCGAGGTAGATAGCTTGCTTTGTTGGCTGAGGTAATAGCGCATGGCACTCATCAGCTTTTGCTGACGTGCGACAAACGCCTGCTCTTTATGGCTGTTGTCTCTGCTGACTAATTCTGCGGCTGCCGACGGTGTTGGCGCGCGCATATCAGCAACAAAATCGGCGATAGTGACGTCGATTTCATGTCCTACCGCACTGATAATGGGTATCTGACTGGCTGCAATTGTTCGTGCGACGATCTCATTGTTAAAGCACCAAAGGTCTTCTAATGAGCCTCCGCCACGGCCAACAATAAGCACATCACATTCGTTACGGCTGTTTGCACGCCCAATGGCTTGAGCGATTTCAATGGCCGCCGCATCCCCTTGAACTGTCGTTGGATAGATGACAACTGGAAGCGATGGGTCTCGACGCTTAAGTACATCCAAAATATCGTGCAGCGCAGCGCCTGTTTTTGAAGTGATCACACCGACACATTTAGGGTGCTCGGGTAGGGTTTGCTTATTGGTTTGGGCAAACAGTCCTTCCGCTGCCAGCTTCATTTTAAGTTCTTCAAACTCTTGCTGTAGACGGCCATCGCCTTCAGGTTGCATGCTTTCGATGATCAATTGGTAATCACCGCGTGGCTCATACAAAGAGAGACGAGCTTTAACGATAACTTGATTGCCGTTTGTCGGTTTGAAAGTCACACGACGGTTATTGCCACGGAACATGGCACATTTTACTTGAGCGCGGGAATCTTTAAGCGTGAAGTACCAGTGTCCTGATACCGGAGCTGAGAAGTTGGAGATTTCGCCAATCAACCAAACAATACCCATTTCATTTTCGAGTAACAGACGGACTTCTGCGTTGAGACGTGAAACAGTGAAGATGTTTTGGTTGGTCTGAGATGGCACAGCTAATCTCGCGGACATAGGTATGGAAATTAGCGGCAATATAATACATAGCAAGGGGGTAAATGCAAGAAAAAAATTAAAAAATTTGTAGTCAAGCGATTGCGTTAACCGTATAATCCCTCCGCAATATCTAATCCAAATGTAGCTTGTGAACAAAAACTCGCTGCCCTCATTATGCGAAACGATGAGACTTTGGATTGTTCTTTTACTCCTCTAATTGTGAGATATTGCAAATGCTAAGAATTGCCAAAGAAGCGCTGACATTCGACGACGTATTACTTGTGCCAGCACACTCCACCGTTCTCCCAAACACAGCTGATCTTCGCACTCAGCTGACCAAGAACATCACCCTAAACATTCCTATGATTTCGGCATCTATGGATACCGTTACTGAAGCTCGTCTAGCTATCGCGCTAGCGCAAGAGGGTGGCATTGGCTTTATCCACAAGAACATGTCTATTGAACAACAAGCTGCCGAAGTTCGTAAAGTAAAGAGTTTCGAAGCTGGTGTTGTATCAGACCCTGTGACAGTGAACCCAGACGCAACCATCGCTGACGTAGTCGCTCTGACTGAAAAGCACGGTTTTGCAGGCTTCCCTGTAGTAACAGAGCACAACGAACTGGTCGGTATCATCACTGGCCGTGACGTACGCTTTGTGACTGACCTATCTAAGAAAGTTTCTGCAGTAATGACGCCGAAAGAACGTCTGGCTTCTGTAAACGAAGGTGCAACTCGCGAAGAAGTTCAAGAGAAAATGCACGAAGCGCGCGTTGAAAAAGTATTGGTAGTGAACGACGAGTTCAAACTAACCGGTATGATCACTGCAAAAGACTTCCATAAAGCAGAACGTAAACCAAACGCATGTAAAGATGATCGTGGTCGTCTACGTGTTGGCGCAGCAGTTGGTGCTGGTGCGGGTAACGAAGAGCGTGTTGCGGCACTTGTTGAAGCAGGCGTTGACGTACTACTTATCGACTCTTCTCACGGTCACTCTGAAGGCGTTCTACAACGTATTCGTGACACACGTGCAGCGCACCCAGATCTAGACATCATCGGCGGTAACGTAGCAACAGGTGCTGGTGCGAGAGCACTTATCGAAGCTGGCGTAAGCGCAGTGAAAGTGGGTATTGGCCCTGGTTCTATCTGTACGACTCGTATCGTAACAGGCGTTGGTGTTCCTCAAATCACAGCAATCGCAGACGCGGCTGAAGTAGCGAACGAATACGGCGTTCCAGTGATTGCCGACGGTGGTATCCGTTTCTCTGGCGACATCTGTAAAGCAATCGTTGCTGGTGCATCATGTGTGATGGTTGGTTCTATGTTTGCTGGTACAGAAGAAGCACCGGGCGAAGTGATTCTTTACAACGGTCGTTCTTACAAAGCTTACCGTGGTATGGGTTCTCTAGGTGCGATGTCTCAAGGTTCTTCTGACCGTTACTTCCAGTCTGATAACGCAGCAGACAAGCTTGTTCCTGAAGGCATCGAAGGTCGTATCGCATACAAAGGCCGCCTAAAAGAGATCGTACACCAACAAATGGGTGGTCTACGTTCAAGCATGGGCCTAACAGGTTCTGCAACTATCGAAGATATGCGTACTAAAGCTGAATTTGTACGTATCTCTGGCGCGGGTATGCAAGAATCTCACGTACACGACGTTCAGATCACTAAGGAAGCACCAAACTACCGTCTAGGTAACTAATAGCCTAACGTAAACGTTTGCTTTTTCCTTGAAGCATTAAGAAGAGGCGAGTACACTCGCCTCGGTTTTAATCACTTAGCCTAAAAAAGACTGCTCAAAATGACTAAAAATATCCATGACCAACGTATTCTGATCTTGGACTTCGGTTCTCAGTACACTCAATTAGTTGCCCGTCGCGTACGTGAAATCGGCGTTTACTGTGAACTATGGAGCTGGGATGTAGAAGAAGCGGATATTCGCGAATTCAACCCAGATGGCATCATCCTATCTGGTGGCCCTGAAAGCGTAACGGAAGAGAACTCTCCACGCGCACCTCAATATGTATTTGACTCAGGTGTTCCTGTGCTTGGCGTATGTTACGGCATGCAGACCATGGCAGAGCAGCTAGGTGGTAAAGTAGCGGGCTCAAACGAGCGTGAGTTTGGCTACGCACAAGTTAAAGTTTCTGGCGAATCTGCACTATTTAAAGATCTTGAAGCAACTCAAGACGTATGGATGAGCCACGGCGACAAAGTAGTAGAAATTCCAGCAGACTTCGTAAAAGTTGGTGAGACAGATACGTGTCCTTACGCAGCGATGGCGAATGAAGAGAAGAAATACTACGGCGTTCAGTTCCACCCAGAAGTGACGCACACCAAACAAGGCCTACAAATGCTAGAGAACTTTGTTCTTGGCGTATGTGGTTGTGAGCGTCTATGGACATCAGAATCTATCATCGAAGACGCGGTTGCTCGCATTAAAGAGCAAGTGGGTGACGACGAAGTGATCCTAGGTCTATCTGGCGGTGTGGATTCATCGGTTGTTGCTATGCTGGTTCACCGCGCGATTGGCGATAAGCTAACGTGTGTATTCGTCGATAACGGTCTGCTTCGTCTGAACGAAGGTCAGCAAGTAATGGATATGTTTGGCGACAAGTTCGGCTTAAATATCATCAAAGTTGACGCAGAAGAGCGTTTCCTTGAAGCACTAAAAGGCAAGTCTGACCCAGAAGAAAAACGTAAGACTATCGGCCACGTGTTCGTAGACGTATTCGATGAAGAATCGAAGAAGCTGAAAAACGCGAAGTGGCTAGCTCAGGGTACTATCTACCCAGACGTTATTGAGTCAGCGGCTTCTAAAACCGGCAAAGCGCACGTGATCAAATCACACCATAACGTGGGCGGTCTGCCTGAAGATATGGAAATGGGTCTGGTTGAGCCACTACGTGAGCTGTTTAAAGATGAAGTTCGTAAGATCGGTCTAGAGCTAGGTCTTCCTTACAACATGCTTTACCGCCACCCATTCCCAGGTCCGGGTCTAGGTGTTCGCGTTCTTGGTGAGATCAAGAAAGAATACTGTGACTTGCTACGTCGTGCTGATGCTATCTTCATTGAAGAGCTTCACGCAGCAGACCTATACAACAAAGTGTCTCAAGCGTTCACGGTATTCCTACCAGTTCGCTCTGTAGGTGTAATGGGCGATGGCCGTAAGTACGACTGGGTTGTATCACTGCGCGCAGTTGAAACCATCGACTTTATGACGGCGCATTGGGCACACCTACCGTACGACTTCCTAGGTAAAGTATCTAACCGCATTATCAACGAAGTTGACGGCATTTCACGTGTTGTTTACGACATTTCTGGTAAGCCACCAGCGACAATCGAGTGGGAATAACCCGCTTCGAGCATGTTTGATAAAACCAGCCTTCGGGCTGGTTTTTTTGTGCTTAAAATTTGTGAATAGGTGACTCAACTTTTTGTGATAGATATATACATGCGATTGGATTAAATATATATTCATTTTTGTTGTTTAAATATTAAAAATGGTATTGCTATGGAACAGGCTGACGTTACCTCTCTCATTCCCATCCTTATTACTCTTTTTCTCGCGCTGACTACACGAAATGTCGTCGTTGGTTTATTCGCCGGTGTGGTTAGTGGTGTCGCCATGCTTGAAGGCTCCTTTGTCGAAAAAGGACCGCTAGAATCGTTTAGTGCATTGATGAAAAGTTACCTACTCCCGCAACTTACTGATAGCTATAACGCTGGTGTGATTTTGTTATTAGTGTTCATCGGTGGTTTCGTCGCTCTGATGGAAAAGTCAGGCGGTGGTGTTGCCTTTGCTAAAAAGGTCACTCAGTGGGTGGCGAGTAAATGCCAAGCTCAGATCTCTGCATGGTTTGGTGGTGTCGTTATCTTCTTCTCAGACCTTGGCACGCCCTTGATTGTGGGCCCCGTGTTCCGACCTTTATTTGATAAGCTAAAAGTATCACGTCAAAAATTAGCTTTTATTATCGACTCCACATCATCTCCCGTTGCTATCTTGATTCCTTTTATCGGGTGGGGCGTTTACATCATGGGCTTGATTCAAAAGGAATTTACGGCTCTAAATGTCACTATGAGTGATTGGGATGCTTTTGTTGGCGCCATTCCGTACCAATTTTACGCCTTTCTAGCGATTGCGATTGTACCGATTGTCTCTTTCTTCAGGTTGGACTTCGGCCCGATGGCAAAGGCTGAACAGTTAGCCGAACAAGGTTCCGACTTTGGGAAAGTTCAGGAATCGATGAATGTGTTTATGCATAAAAATGCAAAATCCAGTTTTGTTTGGGCGCCTTTGCTCGTTATGCTGGTGGTGCTTTGTACCATCCTAGTACCACATGGTTTTCCATTTCAAAAAGTGGCGGGCTCAACGTTTAGAGCGGCACTCTCATCGGCGTATTTCTTTGCCGCATTTACGTTAATTGCGCTGATGGCGTTCTATGGAGTTAGAAAGTTGTCAGACGGTATCCAAGTCTATCTGAAAGGCATGTCAAACATGATGTCGGTTGCGGTTATCTTGGTACTGGCTTGGGCGCTTAGCTCAGTTGGGAAAGAACTGGGCGCGGCGGCATACATTGCTGAACAAGCTCAAGCAGGATTCCCTTATTGGCTATTGCCAGCGGTTGCCTTTTTGCTTGCCAGTATTATCTCGTTCGCGACGGGGTCGTCTTGGGGAACGTTCGCCATCATGATGCCATTGGTGATCCCAACTGCTGTGGCGATTGACGCTCCTTTGCTGGTTTGTATTGGTGCGGTGTTGTCTGGTGGTCTGTTTGGTGACCACTGTTCTCCAATCTCTGAAACGACGATTTTGTCGTCAACAGGGGCAGGGTGTGAGCAGTATGAGCACTTCCGTACACAGTTGCCTTACGCGATGTTGAATGGCGTGATTGCGCTTGGGTGCTTCCTCTTGGCCGGAATTGCTGCCTCGCCAGTGATTGTTCTTGCGGCGATTGTGGCTCAGTTAGCTATTTACTATGTGTTGTCCAAACGGAAACCAACCGAGCAACTTGAGTCCATTTCGGCAGAGTAATAACGATAGAAATATCATCAAACGGAGGCGTAGTCAGCCTCCGTTTTTCTTTTGAGTCAAGGTAACATTTTTCTTGCGACGTAATGTGGGCAGGGACTTATTTATTAATTTTGTCTCGCAGAATGAACTCACTTCGCTCTGTGTTTTTTATATATGATCCACTATGTGTCTAGTCATTTCTTGTACATTGTATTGTTAAACTAGGAGACTAGATATGTTTGCACTCAAACATCTTCCTATTGCATTGAGTTGTGTCCTAGCGGCACAAGCAAATGCAAGTATGAATATCCAACCCGATCCGCTTAATCCAACCGGTTACGTTGTTTCACGGGCAGACATCGAAGCGGCCGAGCAGCAGAAGACCGCTGACCCTATGTATCAAATATGGTCACAAGCGCTCCGAACTGCACCGAATACCTTAGTTGAAGCGATTGAACCCGGCAGCGCAACCAATCCTGATAACGTTAAGCGAGCAGAGAAAGTCTTCCCTCAAACGGAGTGGGATTTTCTGACTCATATGGCAGCTCCGGAATATACGTACACGCGATTTTTACGAGCGATCGGTAAGTTCCCTGCATTTTGTGCCGAGTATACAGACGGGCGTGATTCCGACGCTATTTGTAAGCGTTCTATCGTAACTGCATTTGCTCACTTTGCTCAGGAAACCGGTGGACACATTTCGAAAGACAACGTGTCTGACAACCCACTTTCGCTAGAAGAGTGGCAGCAAGCGTTGGTGCACGTGCGTGAAATGGGCTGGTCAGAAGGGCAAGCTGGTTACACCACAGGTTGTGGTCAGAACGATTGGCAAAACAAGAAATGGCCATGTGCCGCTGGGCAGGGTTACTTTGGGCGTGGCGCTAAACAGCTCTCTTATCACTTTAACTATGGTGCCTTCTCTGAAGTGATGTTTGACGGCGATGCGACCGTCCTACTTAACAATCCGGGCTTGGTTGCGGACTCTTGGTTGAACTTAGCTTCTGCGATTTGGTTCTTCTTAACTCCACAAGCACCAAAGCCTGCGATGTTGCATGTTATCGACCGCACTTGGGTTCCGTCTCAACGCGAAACTGACGCCGGTATTGGTTATGGTTTTGGTACCACGATTAACATCATCAACGGTGGGATCGAATGTGGTGAACAAAACAAAGACAAAGGTCAGCCAGTCAACCGCATTCGTTACTGGGAAGGATTGTCGTCACACTACCAAATCCCTATTGAAGCCGACGAAAAGAACACGTGTTGGCAGCAAACTCCATACGGAAGCTTAAACTTAAATGGAGCAACCGATGTGCTCTACACCAACTGGGATGGAAATTGGAAATACTATGCAGACCGACCGGGTGGTTACTCGTTTGAGTGTGAGTTAGTGGGCTTCCAAACCGCGTACTCTGCGCTGGTTCCGGGGGATTACGAGAAGTGTGTGACGAACTTGTATGAATCGCACACAAGTTGGCCAGAAGTTCGAGTTGTAGAGCAACTTGATCCGGTCGACCCAGGCACCGGTGATGGTACAGGCAACGAATGGGATGCCAACAAGGTGTATTCCGGTGGTGAAGAGGTGACTTACCAAGGTGCGACATATCGAGCGAAATGGTGGACTCAAGGTCACGAGCCGAGTTTAGGTGGTCCTTGGGAGTTGATCGCAGGAACGCCAACCGAGCCTGCGCCTGAGCCTACTCCAGATCCGATTCCGGAGCCAACGCCAGAACCCACTCCGGATCCAGAACCGACACCAGAACCTGAGCCAACACCAAATCCGGATACAGGTACATTCATTCAGTGGCAGCCGGGCGAAACTCAAGTCGCGGACGGAGATAAAGTCACATACAACGGTAAGTGTTTTATCGCTAAGAACGGCCCTGGTGTATGGGAAAGTCCAACTCAATCAAACTGGTTTTGGGACGAGATTTCCTGCCAATAATATTGCTGTGGTAACTCGGCGTCTGATCAGTTAGCTAAGGCGTTAATGAGTTCTATAGAGTCAATTGCATCAAGCAAAGTCCGCTTCTACGGGCTTTGCTTTTTTGTTGTTTCAACTGGTTAATGCGTCGTCGATTCTATAGATAACGAGCGCCCTGCGGCTTGTTCGAACGGAAGTGGGTGGGAGAAGTAGTACCCCTGACCTAGCTCAACACCCGATTGAAGGCATAGTTCGTAGTCACTGAGATCTTCGATACCTTCAGCCAACACTCTTAAACCTAAGCTAGAACATAAATGGCATAGATGGGTCAGAGACTCTTTGGAGTATGCCTGATGAGTGACAAAGCGTTTATCCAGCTTAGAAATGTATAACGGGATACTCTTCAAGCAAGACAAAGAGGAATAGCCGCTACCAAAGTCGTCCAATGCCAAACGAATGTTTCTCGCTTTAAATTCATTGAGTGTATCGATGAAGGTAGGTTCTTCGAGAAACTTATCTTCGGTAATTTCAATGATGAGTCGGTTGATGTCTTGTCCGCTTGTTCTAAATTGAGCCTCCAGTTCGTCCAACACGTCGATCACCATTAGCTGAGCATGACTAAGGTTGATGGTTAGAAACGTATTGGGGTCAGATATGGCAAGGAAACGGCACGCCGCTTTAAAGGTTTCAACCGTGAGCGTATGTATGGCACCGGTTAACTCACACGCACGTACGACCAACGGTGGCGGAACGCTTGAACCGTCATCGTATGTCAACCTAAGTAGCATTTCATAACCCACGGTTTGCCTTGTTTTCATTTCGACAATCGGTTGGACGTAAAAGTCAAAATCGCGCTGCTCTCGGATCAACTTTTGTACATGTGCGCTGGCGTTGTTCAGTTGCGCGACATTTGAGTCGTATTCTTGAACATAAGGCAGGATCTTGTTTCCGCCAGCACTTTTGGCCTGATAAAGCGCCATATCAGTGTATTTGAGCGAATCAGATGAGTCACTGAGTTGCGCTGTGTGAATCATCCCACCACTGACCGTGACTTTTACGCTCGCTTCGTCCTCTACGTAATAGGGGTGGTTAAAACAATTGATGATTGAAGATGAAACCTCATTTTGATCAAGCCCATCAGCCGGAAAGACAATGCAAAATTCGTCACCACCAATCCGAAACACGCTTTTGGCATGAGGAAGGTTCTTTTCAAGTCTATCTGCGACTTGACTGACGATGCTATCACCCGTTTTATGACCGTAGTAATCATTAATCAACTTAAACTGGTCGATATCGATATAGACCACAATATAGTCACTCGATTCGTATTTTATCGATTTCAACCAGGTTTCGAAATTGAATCGATTTTTCAGCCCGGTGAGAGTGTCAATATTGGCTTCTCTATCTAACAGTAAATTGGTCTTCTCCAGTTGATTTTGAATACTTTCTCTTTTCCTGATGTTTTTAAATAATGCGATATTAGTAATCAGTAGTACGGTCAATAATAGGCTGGTGATTGATATTTGTAGCCAATATTCTTTCCATGGATTAAAAGGCTGGCCAATAATATAAGAGGAAGAGGGAAGTATAGATGGCGAAATATCATATTTGACCAAGCGATCATAACGAAAAATATAACTGCCAATATCTTCTTTGACCATGTCAATCTCGGCAGTAGAGGTACCTTTAAGGATCTTAATCGCTTGGTTTGCCGCTAGTAGCCCCGACTTTTTGGCGTTAATCACTTTGCCTCCCGTCACGCCATAATCGATCAATTGTTCATGCATGGCATAGACAGGTTGGCTTGACGCGGTGCTGATGCGGTTAGCTCCTTCTGCGAGTGATACATAGCGGTTGGACGCATCACTGTAGTACGAGCCGAAGATAATTCCTGTATCATCAGTCAGCTTATTTACATAGTGTTCTAAATCACCCAGTTTCTCATTGCCGTATATACGTTCAAAAGTGATATTGGGGTACTGCTCAAAGGTTGTCGATATCGTATCCCAACGGGCTTCACCAGTTGGCGTCTTGTCAAAAATAAGCAGTATTTTTTTTACTTTAGGGTTGGTTTTCAATATCAAGTCGATATTTTCGACAAAGGGTTCAACTTCAAAAACACCGGTAAATAAATTTCGGTCTAATACGTCGGCTAATGCAATATTATTTACACCGACAAAAACAACTGGACTGTTTTTGAAAATTTCGTTGTGAAATCTGCGAACAAAGTTAAGTGCATTATCATCGGTTGCAATGACTAAACTGAGTGTTTTGTCTTTAAACTTGTAGCCATAGTCACTTCTTAAGCGCTGAATATATTCTTCACCAAAACCATACTCTTTGGTATCCATAAACTCGATATCAAGTGAGTGATAACCTGATTTCGCAAGCTCATTTTTGATGGTGTTAACCAGATTATCCGTCCAAGGGAAACTGCTGTGGTAGGAATTGAGGATTAACACATTGTGCTCATCGGCATGGGCGTATGTAGGGGCATAGCAAAGCACGCTAACCATGAAGGCATACAGTAGCTTTTTAACTGAGTCAACTTGAATTAGACGGCGCAAGACGGTGTTAAGTACCTTGCTGAAATACCATCTTACTAGTCCAAAATTCAATAATTTCAATCGACTATCACCCATTTTGTTCATCAGTATAGAAATTTAAGCACAGAAGTACGTATGTTGCTGACTATTTAGTGAATTGCTTTTGAGATCGTGATGAGTTAGCGGTGAATAAAAGAATTTATGTAATATATGTCACGTTTTTTTGCTGTTTTTATACACTATTCAGTCGCTTAACGATTGATCCTTGAGTGGCTTAAGTTGTTATTGATAACTTAAATGAATAGCTGGCGTCCGACTTCACCTCTATTTTTACACGAGGCACTGAAGCGTATTTTTCGAAGCTTTATGAGCTGAGCAAACTTACACCACTTTGAGAGCAAAACTGCAAACTTAGTTTGTGAAAAAACGCGTTTGTGTTTGAGTGCTGCTTCATTAAACTTCGCGCGTAATTTTTATTAACTTTTTTTAAAGGTGCGCAAAATGTCAACGAAATTGGCAAACCCAGCTCCATTAGGCCTAATGGGCTTCGGGATGACCACAATCCTGCTAAACATCCATAATGCAGGTTTTTTCCCAATTGATTCAATGATTCTAGCAATGGGAATCTTCTACGGTGGTCTTGGCCAAGTTCTTGTAGGTATGATGTGCTTCAAACGTGGCGACACATTCGGTACCACTGCGTTTACTTCTTACGGCCTATTTTGGCTGACACTGGTTGGTATTATCGTGATGCCTAACATGGGCCTTCCTGCTAGCCCAGCAAACTTCATGGGCTGGTACTTAGCGCTTTGGGGCATTTTCACTGGCTTCATGTTCATCGGCTCTCTATGCTACCCAACCGCAAAACAGATCGTGTTCGGTTCACTAACGGTACTGTTCTTCCTACTGGCGGCTCGTGACTTTACAGGCAGTGAGTTTATCGGCACTATCGCGGGTATTGAGGGTATCTTCTGTGGTGCGAGCGCAATCTACTTCGCAATGGCGCAGGTGCTAAACAACGAATACGGTCGCACAGTACTACCAGTTGGTACAGCGAAAGTGACTCGCCAAGTTGAAACTGCTGTCGCAGCTTAATTCAACCTTGTTGCGAAAAGGTCGGCCAAGTGCCGGCCTTTTTTGTATCTGCCGTTAGCTGAATTAAATTTTGCGCTAACATAGGAGCGCAAAGCGGCGTTGCTTCACTGAGATAATGACTATTTAGATATAAATACAATTGTATATATCACGCCGAGTGGGGTAGGTTAGAGATTGGAGCAAGAAATACCACTGAAATACAAAAACGGAATGTATCACTATGTTAAGGACAATCACTCAACTCTTTCCTTTGTGGGCGGCGCTATTCTCGGCCTTCGCTTACTTTTCTCCCGCTGCGTTTGTCGACCTTAAAAGCCAAATCGTGCCTTTATTGACGATCATCATGCTGGCAATGGGGTTAACGCTCAGACCGAAAGATTTTCTCAACGTGCTCAGCAATAAAAAAGCGGTGGGCATCGGATTGGTATTGCAGTTCACCGTCATGCCGAGCGCGGCACTGTTGATTAGTATGCTATTGGCATTCGACCCAGTTCTTACCGTTGGCATGGTATTGGTCGGCAGTGTTGCGGGTGGTACCGCGTCCAATGTCATCTGTTACTTGGCCAAGGGTGATGTCGCACTGTCGATCACCATGACGTCGATATCTACTCTCTGTGGTGTGGTGCTAACTCCGTTTCTAGTCCAGCTTCTCGCTGGTCAGAATATTGATGTGCCAGTGATGGCGATGCTGATGAGCTTAGTCAAGATTGTCTTGCTGCCCGTTGGTGTCGGTTTACTGCTGAATGTCTTTATGCACCGAGTAACCGAAAAGCTTGAGCCTATTTTACCGTTGGTTTCTATGGTGGCTATCGTGTTGATCATTGCTATCGTTGTCGCGCTGAACGCGAAGCAGTTGGCGAGTATAGGTCCAATTGTTGCCCTCGCTGTTGTATTGCATAACGGTATTGGTTTGGCATCAGGTTACTGGATCAGCCGTTGGTTTGGTTTTAATCACACCATAAGCCGCACTGTAGCGCTTGAAGTGGGTTTGCAAAATTCAGGATTGGCGACGGCGTTGGCGATGAAATTCTTCACGCCTGCTTCAGCAGTGGCAGGGACGATTTTCTCTGTTTGGCATAACCTATCGGGTTCGTTACTAGCGGGCTACTGGGCTAAACGTCCTACCGATGATGAAAAACTCAAAGTGCAAACCAGCAACTAAAATACAAATTGAGTAATAAAGAAGGCGAACCTTGAGTTCGCCTTTTCTATAAGTGGATGTATTAAATAGGAAACGTCTTATTTCGTGATTGTTGTGATCGATTCTGAGTTTTTTCTTAAACAATCATCCATTATTAACACTCCCTTAAATATTTCCTTAGTCTACGAGTGACTCATCGATGAAAACAAAGATCAAAACAACATTCGCCCTGGTCGTCGCTAGTCTGTCTTTACCCGTGTTGGCACAAACAAGTGACCCGTTACCATCGTGGAATGATGGTCAGGTTAAACAACAGATCATCCGCTTTGTGAATCAGGTAACCGACAGTAGCTCACCAAACTATGTGGCTCCGGCTGACCGCATCGCCACTTTTGATAATGACGGAACGCTATGGTCTGAGAAGCCGATGTACTTTCAGATTTTGTTTGCGCTAGACCAAATAAAGGCACAAGCGAAACAACACCCAGAGTGGAGTAAGAAAGAACCGTACTCATTGGTGTTAAGTGGGCAGCTCGATAAGTTGGCGTTGGACGATGTGTTAACCATGGTCAAAGAAACCCATACCGGTATGAGTAGCGATGAATTTACCGAGACCGTCAAAGTCTGGATTGCAACGGCGAAGCACCCGGTAACAGGATTGCCTTACACCGATATGGTTTTTCAGCCGATGTTGGAGCTACTGGATTACTTAGACGAAAACCAGTTTAAGAACTTTATCGTTTCTGGTGGCGGTAATGCCTTTATGCGCGCGTGGGCATCGGATGTATACGGTATTCCGTCAGAGCGCATCGTTGGAACTCGCTTGTCGACCGAATTCGTTAACGAGGATGGCAAGTATCAAGTTAAGCGAACCGCAGGCATCGAAGTGGTGGATGATAAAGCTGAGAAGCCGCAGCAGATCTATCAACATATCGGTAAGCGTCCAATTGCCTCGTTTGGTAATTCTGACGGTGATTTACAGATGTTGCAGTGGACAACATCCGGAGACGGCGCGCGTCTAGCTTTGTATGTTCACCATACGGATGCTCAGCGCGAGTGGAAATATGACCGCGAGTCCGAGGTAGGTAGATTAGATAAAGGATTAGATGAAGCAAAGCAAAAAGGTTGGCTAGTGGTTGATATGGCAAAAGACTGGAATCAGGTTTATCCCGCTAAATAACTGAATGTGAAAAAAAGGGTTAGCCAATTGGCTAACCCTTTTTCATACCCATAGTTTTAATTAGAGTGGGTCACTGCTTTTTCTTATAGTTGTTGCCTAACAACTGACGTTGTAGGTCAAATCAGCTTAGAGTGACGGTTGCTCTACAGGCTTTGATTCAGCTTCTGCTTCTGGCTGTTTACCTGTCTTACGACGGTATTTGTCTTCCCAGTAGTCAGCGCCTTTGATGCCTAGTTTAACAGGGTTGAACGTGTACTCTTCCACACCTTGTTTCTGCTGCTCTTCGTAGTCTTTTAGCGCTTTAAGTGCAGGTTTAGACATGAAGAAGATGATCAGAATACCAACGATGTTCAACCAAGCCATCAGACCAACACCCACATCACCCATAGCCCAAGCTAGGTTTGCTGTCTTCACTGTGCCGTAGAATACGACCGCGATAAGAGCAACTTTCAGTAGGAACATCAGACCGTTTACTTTCACGAAACGACGGATGTAAGCCACGTTTGTTTCCGCGATGTAGTAGTAAGCCAGAATGGTTGTGAAGGCGAAGAAGAACAGTGCGATAGCGATAAACGGCTTACCGATACCTGGCATTGCACTTTCGATAGCCATCTGGGTGAATACAGGACCGTTTGCTGCAATGTCTGCTGCTACGTTCTGAACTAGGAAACCTTCAGCGCCGTGTACGTTGTATGCACCAGTGATGATGATCATGAACGCTGTTGCAGAACACACCAATAGCGTATCAATGTAGATAGAGAACGACTGAACCAGACCTTGTTGTGCTGGGTGCTCTACGCTTGCTGCTGCCGCCGCGTGAGGACCTGTACCTTGACCTGCTTCGTTCGAGTAAACACCACGTTTAACACCCCAACCGATTGCAGCACCGAAGCCTGCCATTGGCGTGAACGCATCGCCAACGATCATTGAGAATACGCGAGGTACTTCGCTGATGTTTAGTAGGATGATGACAAATGCAGTGATGATGTAAGCCAGCGCCATGAAAGGTACTACGATCTGTGTGAAGCTCGCGATACGCTTAACACCACCGAAGATGATGAACGCTAGAATGACGGAGATAACAGTACCAGTAAAGATTTTAGCGAAACTGAACGTACCCAGTGCTGTTTCAATCATTGCGCCAGAGCCAAACGCCGCTTCTACTGCGTTACCAATACTGTTTGACTGAACGCCAGGCAGTAGGAAACCACAAGCAAAGATAGTTGCGATAGCGAAAACCCAAGCGTACCAAGTTTGACCCATTGCTTTTTCAATGTAGTAAGCTGGACCACCACGGAATTCGCCGTTGTCTTCTTCTTTGTAGATCTGCGCCAGTGTTGATTCTGCGTATGCTGTAGCCGCACCGAAGAACGCCACCACCCACATCCAGAATACTGCACCTGGACCACCGAAACCGATAGCCGCTGCAACACCCGCGATGTTACCAGTACCCACACGACCAGAAAGCGAAACCGCTAGAGCTTGGAATGATGAGATACCTTTCGATGAGCTTTTGCCTGAAAGAAGTAGACGCCACATCTCGGTGAAATGACGAACTTGAACGAAACGAGTCATGATTGAGTAGAACAAACCGGCGCCTAGGCACAGATAGATCAGTACCGGGCTCCATATGATTCCATTCAGAAAATCAACTAAAGACTGCATAAGTATTTTCCCTGTTGTGTTTGTAGTGATTGTTTTATGAGCAGAATATTAACCTTTTTGTAACTTGCCTGTTAATGAATTTATGCTTTTTAATTGATTTGCGTGAACTGAGACACAGAATGCTAGAGAAATGTTAAAACACGGAGTTATTTGTGGGAGGTAGAGGGAAATGCTTGGATATCTAGTTAATTTGAGCGAATAGATAGCGCATTATATGTACAGCGCTATCTATTATTGGAACTTTTGTATGCTATTTATACGATTTACTTTAGCGATTACTACTATTTTTGGTATCTAAACGCGCTTAGTTCTTCGTATTGTTTGTTTTGTTGAGTCACAACGTCGGTCAAAATTTCCGCAGAACCACACGCCATTGTCCAACCTAGCGTACCGTGACCAGTGTTGGTGAACAGGTTACTGATCGGTGTTGCACCGATAATTGGAGTGCCGTCTGGAGTCATAGGACGGAAACCTGTCCAGTAATCCGCTTGAGACAGATCTACACCGTCTGGGAATAAGTTGCTAACAACGTGGTTCAGTGTTGCCAGACGCTTATCTGGTAACGCAGCGTCAAAGCCTGCTAATTCTGCTGTGCCTGCGACACGGATACGTTGGTCAAAGCGAGTAACGGCAACCTTGTACGTCTCATCCATGATGGTTGATTGCGGAGCAAATGCTTCGTTGATAACCGGCAACGTCAATGAGTACCCTTTTACTGGGTAAACAGGGATATCGATACCTAAAGAGTCCATCAGGTGCTTCGAGTAGCTGCCCATGGCAACCACAAACGTATCGCCTTCTACCAAACCTTTATCCGTTTCTGCTGCGATGATACGGCCGTTTTGCTGCTTCAAGTTCTTTACTGAGGTCTCAAACAGGAACTCAACGCCAGCTTCTTCTGCTAGTGCTTGAAGGTGCTGACAGAACAAGTAACAGTCACCCGTTTCGTCATCAGGTAGGTGTAGGCCACCAACCAGGTTACCCTGAATGTTTGCAAGACCCGGCTCTTGAGTTAGACACTCTTTTGCATCCAGTAGACGGAAACGTGTACCGCTTTCTTCAAGCAACGCCATGTCTTTCTCTACCGCTTTCAACTGCTTTTCATCACGGAAGATCTGTAGCGTACCTTGCTTACGACCTTGGTACTGAAGATTATGCTTTTGGTTTAACTCTGCTAAACACTCTCGGCTGCGGTTAGCAATAGTTAACATACGAGCTTTGTTGATGCGGTACTTGTCTAACTGACAGTTGAACAGCATCTTTGTCGCCCAACTCATTAGCTCTGGGCTTAGAGATGGCTTGATTTTTAGTGGAGCGTGCTCTTCCAATAGCCACTTTAACGCTTTAGTTGGAATGCCTGGTGCTGCCCACGGCGAGGAGTAGCCGTACGAGATCTGACCAGCGTTTGCGAAACTTGTTTCTTCCGCTGCACGTGACTGACGATCAATCACAGTTACTTCACATCCAGCTTGGCGCAAGTACCAAGCACTGGTTAATCCAACAACACCGCTTCCTAATACGACAACTTTCACAATAAGCTCCACACTTTTGAAATTTTGCCAAGCATGATTGATTTACATCTGGTTAACAATAGATATAAATTAATATCACTGTTTAGAAAAATTAAAAGCTATATGAAATCTGCATTACTCCATGGCATCAACCTGATTTGTATCGTCTCACGTCACCACAGCCTAACCAGCGCGGCGAGAGAGCTAAATTTGACCACTGGTGCAGTCAGCCAACAGTTGCAAGCAATTGAAGACAGACTAGGTTTTACTGTATTTGAACGACATGCTCGCGGGATTCGTTTAACCGAGCGAGGCAAAAAGCTGGTGGACTCGGTCAATCATCATTTGGCGGCGATTGAAGAAAATATCTACCAGCTCACCCGAGTGTCGGATAGTAAAGAGATCCGCTTGAAGCTGACGCCGTCACTGGCGTTTAAGTGGTTGGTCCCGCGGCTAGAGAACTTTCAAAAGCAATATCCAGATATCCAGATCCATACCTTTGCCGAAGGTGCATTGGTAGACAGCGAGAGCCGCGACTTTGATATCGCGATTGACTATGGTCCAATCCCGTACAAATTCGCCGAGGCCGAATTGTTGATGGAAGAGTCTTTATTGCCAGTGATGAGCCCGAGTTATTACGCCCAGTTTCCAGACTTGGCGGAGAATCGTGCAACTTGGAAGAAGACGACATTACTGCACGATGCAATGCCGTGGCACGGTGCGCCTAAGGATTACGAATGGCTTTATTGGGCCTCGCAGCATGAACTCGACTTTAATACCAATCAAGGGCACTTCTTTAACCGAACCGACATGGCAATGTCAGCGGCCGAAGCTGGGGTGGGGATCGCGCTTGCCCGTATGGCATTGCTAGGCAAAGAAGTAGAACAAAATCGTTTAGTCGCACCGCTAAAGCCAATCAAAGCGAATGCTGGATACTTTATTATCACCCACGTTGATAACCCGCACACCCGGCTATTCAAGCATTGGTTAAGAGAACAGAGTGTACTGAAAGCGGGTTAATTACCCGATAGGCATAAAAAAACAGCCCGCATTTGCGGGCTGTTTTTTTGTATATTCTGCGTTAGGCAACGTTTTCAAACTGCTGCATAAACGCCTCTTTGCGCGCATGGAAACGCTCAACCAGATCGTCTACTGCGGCTTGGTCATAAGGTTTCAGGCCACTTGCGACCATACGTTTAACGCCTTTACCGATCACTTCACCTTGCTCTTTAAATGCAAAGTTCATCGTTACCACACCGCGCTTACCTTCAACGTCAAAGCTCGCGCCAGTAAATTCTACTTCAGGGTGGGTCAGGTCAAAGCGTGTAAACTCCACTTCCATGCTTTCATAAATCACTAACGGACGCTGGCAGTTGATCATCATCTGCTGTTCTTCCATTAGGGGAACCATAATGTGTGGGAAGTTCATGCCAGAAAACTTGACGTAATTGGTCACAACATGCTCGATGAACGCTGCATCGTGGCTCACTTCGCCTTCGCGAGACATGTGCAAATACTCCTTGTTATTCGCATCAACCAGCGCACTTTCTTTGTCGCATTTGTTCTCAACTGACAACGCAACCCCGTCGTTAACCATGCCCGAGAAGTCAAAACGCATTTTCTTGCTGATGCCTTCTTTGCTTAGCAACACGGCAAACAGAAGATCGCCAGGTACACAAAAGCGCTTGCTGTCTTCATCGTGGATAGGGTTAAAGTCACCCGCTACTTTTTTAGCAAAATGACTTGCTTGTTGGCGGGTAAATTGGAACTGGTCGTTTTCTTGCGAAAAGTACGGTGTCAGGAACATATTTTCAATCACGTAGCTAAAACTGCGCCGAAGTATACATTAAGCTCACGGTTTAAATGGTCTATCCAGATGGACAGTTTTATTTTATCGCCTTTAACTGAACTTAATTATTTGATTGTAATTAATTTTCCTGTTTTTTGTTGGGGTGGTTTGTCTGTATTAACTGACTTGTTGCCAATCCTCCAACGTAATTTCATCGGCTTTGTATTGATTGGCAAAGTGCTCGATCAATAGTGCTAAATGCGCTCCCGTGTCGCACATAGTATCGGCAACCAGGTCTTGCGAAACATGAATCGCCGAGCCTTGCGGTTGCGCTGCAGTAGCAAGCAGGACCGGCACAATAAATTTATCCGCGCAGATCGGGTGATGCTGTTTAAAACTACGAGCTTGGTTGTCGCTTTGCTCAATGGACTCAGCAGAGTAGTCGGCCGCATCCATATTGAGGCAAACGACAAACACCAGCCCACGATAAAGAATCACCGCATCACAGCGCGTATTCAGTCTTGGCGCTTCAAGGTTCAACAACAAGCTGCCTGATAGATGTGGAAGTTGTTGCAATTGCTCCTGCAGCAACGCGACTTTCTTCTGCCACTTTGCTCGCTCATTTTTCGCAAACTGATTGATAAATGCAGCAAGAGCGGACTCTCCACCCGTTAGGTTTAATCGAGAAAAATCATAAATAGACGAAGAATAAACAGGTGCACTCATAGTTAGCTAAATCGGGTTGGCAAGTTGAGGCGGCAGTATAAACAAGCGCTAAAGTAGATGCGACGTGTGGAACGGTAAACTGTGCGGCGCGCCATCTGGTGGCGCGCTGCTTTGATACACTTGGTGAATAAATCGACTGATTTTAGTGCTGTATGTCCAATTAAATGGAACTTGGTTGTGATAGTGTCGAGAGATTCGTGCGCTTATCTCGCAGCACTTCGTGAGCGTAGATAGACGTAAGAGTTCAACGACCCGCATATAATAAGCAAGGAAAGCGAATGAAAGACGAGACTTTATCGATCCACTTTGGCTACGAAACTGACCCAACAACCAAAGCCGTAGCAACGCCTATCTATCAGACCGTGGCTTACGAGTTTGATAATGCCCAACACGGCGCCGACCTGTTTAACCTCGAAGTTCCGGGGAATATCTACACTCGCATTATGAACCCAACCAACGACGTGCTAGAAAAACGTATGGCGGCGTTAGAAGGCGGTATCGCTGGTTTGGTGGTGAGTGCAGGTAGCGCGGCGATCAACTACGCGATCCTGACTCTGGCTCAGGCAGGGGACAACATCGTCTCGACTCCGCAACTCTACGGTGGCACTTACACCTTGTTTGCTCATATGTTGCCGAATCAGGGAATTGAGGTGAAATTTGCCAAAGACGATAAACCGGAGAGCTTGGCTGAGCTTATCGATGAAAACACCAAAGCGGTTTACTGTGAAAGTATCGGTAACCCAGCTGGCAACATTATCGATTTAGAGCGCGTGGCTGAACTGGCGCATGCGCAGGGCGTGCCTGTGATCGTCGATAATACGGTTGCGACGCCGGTATTGTGTAAGCCGATTGAATTTGGCGCCGATATTGTGGTGCATTCATTGACCAAATACGTTGGCGGTCATGGTACGACATTGGGCGGAGTGATCGTCGATTCGGGCAAGTTCCCGTGGGCACAACACAATGACCGTTTCCCTGTGTTCAACCAACCTGAACCGTCTTATCACGGTGTGGTGTACACCGAAGCGTTTGGTGAAGCAGCGTTTATTGGTCGCGCGCGTACTGTGCCACTACGCAACACTGGCGCGGCGCTGTCTCCAATGAATGCGTTTATGCTGATGCAAGGTCTGGAGACGTTATCGCTGCGCATGGAAAGGCACACAGAGAACGCACAGAAAGTGGCGGAATACCTCAGCGGGCACGATAACGTCAGCTGGGTAAGTTACGCTGGTTTGCCATCTTCAGAGCACTATCCGTTGGCGGAGAAATACATGCAGGGTAAGCCTTCAGCGATCTTATCGTTTGGCTTGAAAGGCGGTTATGATGCTGGGGTACGTTTCTACGATGCGCTGCAGATCTTCAAACGCCTTGTGAATATCGGCGATGCGAAGTCATTGGCTTGTCACCCTGCGTCAACCACTCACCGTCAGCTAAGCGAAGATGAACAGCGTCAAGCAGGCGTATCACCAGAGATGATTCGTCTGTCGGTGGGCATCGAGCACATTGACGATATTCTTGCGGATCTAGAACAAGCGTTAAGCGCTTAAATTAGCGCTGTAGTTATCTCGAACGCCAATACAATCGCCAGCCTCAAGGGCTGGCGATTTGCTGTTTATTTTCTCGTTCACTCCGAGCTATCTGAGCGGATGAACTCTCCGTAAATGTCCTTTCGACGGTGTTTAAGGTTGGTGACCGAACCTTCGGTATTAAGCTGCTTTAGCTTGGTCAGGTCGACATCGGCAAAGATGATCATCTCGGTGTTGGCACTGGCTTCCGTGAGCGTCGCATCGTGTGGGAAATAGATATCTGACGGAGAAAATACCGCTGATTGAGCGTATTGAATATCGACGTTGTCTACACGCGGCAAGTTGCCAACGCTTCCGCCAATCGCGACATAACATTCGTTTTCAATCGCGCGCGCCTGAGAGCAGATTCGAACCCGTTGATAGCCGTTTTTGGTATCGGTCCAGAATGGCACAAAGATGATTTGCACGTCTTGCTCTGCCATCATTCGTCCGAGTTCTGGGAACTCGCTGTCGTAACAAATCAGAATGCCGACACGACCAGCATCGGTATCGAATACTTTGACATTGTCGCCGCCGTCGATCACCCAGTCTCTCTGTTCGTGAGGCGTGATGTGGATTTTGTACTGCGCATCAATGCTGCCATCGCGCTGCAACAAGTAAGAAACGTTATACAACTTACCGTCTTCAAACACTGGCACGCTGCCCGCAATGATATTGATGTTGTAAGTCACCGCCATCTGCGAGAAACGGTTTTTGATGTCTTCGCTAAATTCGGCCAAAAAGCGGATCGCTTCTACCGAGTTTTGCCCATTCTTCATCCCCATCAGTGGTGCATTGAAGAATTCCGGAAACAGGGCGAAGTCCGCTTTGTAGTTGGAGAGTGATGAAACAAAGAACTCGGCTTGGTCCATTAAATCATCGAGGTTGTGCATCGCACGCATTTGCCACTGGACAACACCGATACGCACCAGTGTCTTTTCGATATCGTGAACCGAGGTGATGTCTTCTTCATAGAAGAAATTATCCCATTCCAACAGCGTCGCGTAGCCTTGTGACGAGTCGTCTTCTGGCAAGTAACCGCGCATTAAGCGTTTAACGTCAAAGTCATTGGCGAGCTGGAAAGACAAGATTGGGTCGTGCAACTCGCGGCGTTTTACTTTCTCAATGTACTCGGTCACGCTGAGTTCGTCGGCGTGTTTATGGTAATTAGGAATGCGTCCGCCAGCGAGAATCGCTTTGAAGTTTTTGCTACGACACAGCTCTTTACGCGCATCGTACAGGCGTCGGCCCAAACGCAAACCGCGGTAATCTGGGTGAACAAAAACATCCAGTCCGTACATCGCATCGCCAGTCACTTGGTTTTGGATGACGTTGTTCTCGGTAATGATATCGGTGTAGACATGGGGCAGGGAGAAACGGTTGTAATCGACTTTGATTGTCAGCGCCGCGCCAACAATTTTTCCATTATCTTCAATGCATATTTGTCCATCAGGAAACTGGTGGATCAAATCCATAATGGTCATTCGTGGCCAAGAGCCACCCACGTCGTGAAACACCAAGTCCATGAGCTGAGCAAGCTCGGGATAATCACTGGCTTCGATTGTTCTAAGTGAAAGTTTAGGTGTGTTGTTATCCATAACAGTGTTCCATTTTTTACAGCATTAAAATTAGCCTAACACAAACAAAACGGATTCTTAATCCATCTTAAAATATTGGACGAGAAAGTCGATCAGTGCTCGGACTGGATGAGCTAAGTGTTTTCGCGAGGGATAAAGTAGATACATTTTTAAGCTGGTGAGCTGCCAATCGGGTAGTACCCAGTTGAGCTCGCCGCGTGCAATTTTTTCATCAGCCAAGTATTCCGGTTGCATCGAAACGCCCAGCCCAGCAATTGAGCCGTGCAGTAATACCGTTGCTTCATTGGCGCTAATATCACACGACACTTCCACATCGTGTTTTTGTTCACCTTTGGTCAATTGCCAAACATGGCGGCCAAAGTTTTTGTAACCCAAACAGCGGTGCTTGGTTAAGTCTGTTGGGTGGGCGATCTCTGGATGCGACGCCAAGTATTCTGGAGATGCAACCAGTTTAGAGTGGCAAATCGCAAAGCAGCGCCCGACCAATGCTGGGTCAGGGTCATTGGTAGTACGAATCGCCAAATCGATGCGCTCACTGACCATATCGACCGCGCGGTCCTGAGCGTCGATATCGATCTTGATGCCCGGATATTGCTGGCGGAATTGTTGCAACGCTGGCATCAACATCGAAAAGCCAAACGACATACTGACCGAAATACGAACGAAACCTTGTAGGCTTTGTTTCGGCATCAGATTCTCTTCAATCAGCAGGGCTTGCTCCACCCAGCGCTGTAACTCTGGCAGCATTTGCTCCCCAACACTGGTGAGCGATACCTTACGGGTTGTTCGTTGCAACAGCCGCGCGCCAAGCCAGTTTTCAACCGCTTCGACGTTTCGGGTTACCATAGGCCGAGAGATGTCTAAGCGCTCTGATGTCGCGGTAAAGCTTTCGGTCTGTGCTACATCCAGCAGCACTTTCACTGCAGTGAGTCTATCCATCGATATGTTCGAATTATGAAATAATGATGAAAACAATAGGCTCTTTTTCGAAATAAATCCACCCTCTACTATGCGCTTACAGCACACAACATGATTAGGAATAAACAAATGAAAGCGCTAACTACACTAGCTTTATTAATGGCGACCTCTACTGCGGCGATGGCGAAAACGGACTTAACCTTTGACGTCTATAACGCGGATGAACACAGCTTTAACGTTACCTCGACTTTGGTCGTCGGCGAGACAGAAAGCCTGCTGATCGACACTGGCTTTACTCGCGCTGACGCACTGCGTATTGCAGCAAAAGTGCTTGATGCGGGTAAGCCTCTAAAAACGATTTTTATTAGCCAAGCGGATCCAGACTACTATTTTGGTGCGTCACAACTGCTGGAGATTTTCCCTGAAGCACACGTCGTGACTACGGCGGCGGTACGTGAAGCGATCGCTAAAAAACTAGAAAAGAAAATCAGTTTTTGGGGACCGAAAATGGGTTTAAACGCACCGCAAAATCCAAAACTGCCTGAGGTACTAAAAGCAGATAGTTTGATGGTGGATGATGCGAAAATCGAAATCCGTGGTACACAAGGCGTGTTGGCACATCGACCATACTTGTGGGTGCCGAGTGAAAAGGCAATTTTAGGCAACGTTGGTATTGTTGAAGGGATGCATGTTTGGATGGCAGATACCCAAAGTGACGCCGAGGTTGACGCTTGGTTGGCGCAGTTGGAAGAGATGCAATCCCTTAAGCCAAAATTTGTTGTCCCAGGCCACATGACAGCATCTGGCAAACTGGACGCGAGCAACATCAGCTACACGCACACTTGGATTGAACGTTTTGTCTCGGCAAAAAACAGCAGTAAAAACAGCGCGGCACTCATCGATGCGATGAGTGAATACTATCCCGAACTCGCTTCCGATTTTAGCCTAGAGCTTGGCGCGCAAGTCCATATGAAAGAAGCGAAGTGGTAATCTCGCTCTGAGTTCCTGCTGATATCAAATATCAGCAGGATCGTTTCGTATACTTTACTCTTCAACGTGATAACCAAGTTGGCGAAGCTCTGCGGCAAAACGTTGCTGGGTTTCAGGCTCTCCATGGATCAAATGGATGGCTTTAGGTTTGTCCGCGATGCCTTGAATAAAGCGCAGTAAGTCGTGTTTATCAGCGTGCGCTGAGTAGCCGGACATCGTATGGATTCGGGCGTTGACTTCCACTTCTTCATTGTCGATTTCAACCAGCATTGCGCCTGATTGGATTTCTTTCCCCAGTGTCCCTTCGGCTTGGTAGCCAGCAATCAACAGGTCGGTCCGCTCGTCTGGCAGCAAAGCTTTAAGGTAATCCATAATCCGCCCGCCCTGACACATTCCCGAAGCAGCAACCACGATCGCCGCTTCCCCCGTTGACTTCAAACGATTGACCAACTTTAAGTGGCTGCGATGGTCATCAACCGTGACACATTGATCAAAGGCTAAAGGGTGGCGTTTCATACTCAAGCGCTGTTTGGCTTCTTGCCCCCAAAGTTGTTTGAAGTGCCGGTAGGATTCGGTCACTTTTTGCGCCATTGGTGAGTCGAGAATGATCGGCAGATTGGCGTCGAGTTGGTGAGTGAAAACCAACTGTTCAATATCAAATAGCAGCTCTTGCGTTCTACCGACACTGAACGCAGGAATCAAAATCGTGCCGCCGTCCGCTAATGAGCGGTCAATGATGGCTTTTAGGCGCTCTCCCCGCGCAGCAATGTCTTCGTGTTCTGCATCGCCATAAGTGGATTCAATGTACAAGTAGTCCGCCCGCTGAGGAGAAACAGGATCGGGCAGTAGTGGAGTGTTGCTCGGACCTAAGTCACCAGAAAAGACCACGACCTCTTGGTTTGGCAAGCGAATCTCAACGTAAGCGGACCCTAAGATATGCCCAGCTGGCTGAAATCGCGCGTAAAGCGTGTCAGATTGTGGTTGCTCAGAAATCTTTGAGGGTAGGGCAAACCATTCACCATAACTCTTGGCATGAATCAGCTTGGTGATGCTTTTAATAACATGCGCTGCTTCGCGTGAGGTTAAACCTTGCTGTATTTTCAAACCGTCTTCGAGCATCAAAGGTACGAGCTCGGCGGTTGCCGCGCTGCAATAGATCGGTTGGTTAAATCCGGAGGCGAGTAACCAAGGCAAGCGACCGATATGGTCGATGTGGGTATGCGTGAGCAGTAGGGCGTCAATCAGACTCGTGGTGAAGTCGATTTCAAGTGGTCTGTCGTCAACGCCTTGAAACAATCCGCAATCGATCAGAATTGTTTGTCTGCCTGCTCGTAGTTCATGGCATGAGCCTGTAACAGTATCTTTACCACCGTGGTGGATGACTTCCATATTGCCTTCCTGATGTGCTTTAACCCATTGGCTATTATCTCTAGCATAACTGGCAAACAAGAAATGGGAGAGGGGAGCCGTTCTGTAAAAATAACCAATGAATCTTCGACTCTTCGTTGCAGATAATCTATGAACCAAGATCACGCAAAGATTAAAAGGTGTACAGTTTTATTCTTTGGATTGTGCAATAAATGAGATTTTAGTCACATTGGCGTGAGTAGATATTTACTAGATAGTGAATTGCATACGTCAAACGTTGTTGCTATATCAGAGATAAATTATATTCACCTTATCAATATGAAATTAGCTTTCTACTCTTCTCATTTCAGCCGGAGTCAGTGACTTTAAATGAAAATAAAACTGTGGTTGCAGGCGTTGCCTTGGCGATTGTTATTTATCGCTGCGTTCGCCATTCCAACCCAATCATCAGCTCAGCCAACCCTTCTTTCTGACTACTTTATCGAAACTTGGAACTCGAACAACGGTTTGCCACATAACAGCGTCAATGCGATCGCTCAAACGGACGATGGTTACCTATGGTTCGCGACTTGGGAAGGTGTGGCTCGATACAACGGATTAGAGTTTACGTTGTTTGACCGAAGTCCAACGACCTACATGCTTGATTCTGGCTCTCGTGCCTTAACCGCCGAGCAAGGAAATCGTCTTTGGGTCGGTGGCGCGCGCGGCAGTTTTACCTTAAGACAAGGGGCGACGTGGTTTGGTCAAGATGCCGCACCGAGCCTGGTCAATCATATATATCAGGATGAAAACAAAAACCTCTGGTTAGCGATTCAGGGGAAAGGGTTAGTTTATCGACCTTATCTTGATGATGCTGAATACGGCCAAGAGCAGTGGTTATTGCAGGATCTGACTGCTTATCGAATCACTCAAGGTCGCGCAGGAAAGGTGTTGGTGGCGACAGAGCAAGGTTTGTACCGCTTACAAGGTATGACACCGGAATTGATTACCACTCCAGAGTTTAAACGTGTGCAGTACTTATCGAGAGCGAACAACGGTGATCTATTATTGGGCACAGACAATGGCGCTTGGCGTTGGGACGGGCAAAGTTTAAATGAAATCGATAGTGCGCTACGCAATATCAGCGTAACCGTGATTGAAGAGGATAACTCGGATTGCGTGTGGATCGGCACGGTAAACAATGGTGTCGCTCGATACAGTCAGGTTGGGCTAGAGTTTTTTGATGCCAGCAAAGGATTACCAAACAACCGGATTCTCTCTTGGTTTCAAGATATGGAAGGCGGGATTTGGATCGGAACCAATGGTGGCGTGATACGTTTGCGAGAAGCGCCGGTCGTCGCGATTACCACTCGTCAGGGGTTAGTTGGCAACTATGTGCGCAGTGTGTTGGGTTTGGACGCGCAGCGCCTACTGGTAGGCAGCAGCAATGGCTTAAGCGTGGTGAATAGCCAAACTGGCTACAGCGCAGAGGTGATTTCGGATTCGGTTTCGGTACTCAGTCTTGCGGCCACGCAATCAGAGCAAATTCTGGTCGGCACTTACCAACACGGTGTGCTGCGCTATCATAACGGTGAACTAACGCCGGAGTTCGATAAGCGCAATGGTTTACCAGTGAATGAAGTCAGAGCTATTTTGCAAGACAGTAAAGGGAATCTCTGGTTTGGTACGCCTGTGGGTTTAGTTCGAGAGTCCCCAGATAAGACAATCGACTATTACACCAAAGAGCACGGCGGGTTAAATGGTAGTTATGTGATGTCTCTTGCCGAAGATGAATTTGGCAAAATATGGGTCGGCACCGGCGTGGGCGTGAGCTATTTCGACGGTGACCAATTTGTCTCTCTGGACTTAGACGAGTTGGAACAAGCGCAGTACGCGTTTGGCTTTTACATCGAAGCGGGTTTTGTCTGGATCGCTACAGACCGCGGCATCATTCGCTACCAACAAAGTAACGGTGCAATGGCGTTAGTGGGTCGCCCTCAAGGACTACCGATTGATAAATTTTTCCAAGTGGTCAAAGACGATCAAGGCTATTTCTGGCTGTCGAGTAACCGAGGTATCTGGCGCATTAGCTACCAAGCTGCGCATCAGGTAGCGGATGGTGATGCGACGCAAATTGAATTTGAACACTATGATCAAAACGATGGGATGGCGAGCAGCCAAGCTAACGGTGGCTCAAATCCAGCGGCGGTTAAAGCTCAAGACGGGACGCTGTATTTTGCTACCGCCAATGGGGTCGCAGCGATTAACTCGGAGCGTTTGACTACCGCCAGTCAGTACCGTTTCCCGGTGGTACTTGAATCAGTATCGTTTGATTCGAACAGTGTTAACCGAGATGAGTTAGGGCAAGCGCCAGCCGGAACGCACCGCGTGGTGTTTGATTATGTTGGTCTGGGTTTTGTGATGCCTGATCGCCTGCAATACCGAACCAAACTGCAAGGGTTTGACAGTGACTGGGTCTATCGGGGCAACTCGACGATAGCGGAGTACACCAACCTTCCACCGGGTGAGTATCAGTTGATGCTCAGTGCTCGCTATCCTTATAGCGAATGGCAAGACAGTAAGCCTCTCTATCGCTTTACCGTTGCGCCACAATTCTGGCAGAGACTAGATGTTAGACTTGTGGCATTTATTGTCGTTCTATTTGTGATCGCTTCCTTGGTGCGCTTTAGAATCCATAAGCTCGAAAAAAACGAACACAAACTAAAAGCGCTGGTTGAAGCTCAAACCAAAGAGCTGAGAAAACAAGCTAAAAACTATGAGCTACTTTCAAAAGAAGACGCCTTGAGCCGCTTACCCAACCGACGTGCTTTCGATATCCATCTCAATGAGACATTCAATCACGCACGGCAGAATCAATTAGAGTTCTATGTTGCGATTCTGGATATCGATTACTTCAAAAAGATCAACGATAAGTACTCGCATATTATCGGTGATAAGGCGGTGGTCGCGATTGCCCAAACGTTAGCTGAATATGTTGGAGACAGGTCTAAAGTGGCTCGTTGGGGCGGCGAAGAGTTCACCATTATGTATAACGGCGAAGATGTTTATGACTACTTCGATGCCTTAAGGCAACGCATTGAGCAAAGCGATTTTTCTGATGTTGCCGAGGATTTAACGCTGACTGTCAGCATTGGCGTATCGACTAACCGAGGCACAGAAAGCTACGAAGAAGTGGTGAAACAAGCGGATCACGCGTTATTGCAAGCCAAGCGCAGTGGGCGTAATCGAGTGGAAATCTACGCCGAAAATGAACACTAGTGTGAGTCACTTGAAATGAAAAAGCCGGGAGTATAGGTCTCCCGGCTTTTTGTTTTTTGATATTAGAGTTTTGATTGGGCGCGATTCAAACGATCGTGCACCGCAAACCACTCTTCGGTGACAGGAGGGCGCTCCACCCAGATCTCGTCACATTGCCATTTGTCCGCGTCGTCTAGTGAGCGGTAGAGGTCGTGCGAGTACTGTGCGACATCGCTCGGCATCTGCTTAGCGGTGAACTCGGCGCTGGCCACTAGAGGTGTTAAATGCAGATAAGCAATTTTGTTGCCGTTAGTCTCAGGCAGGTTCTCAGCATCCACCAAACGGACTTTGGTATTCGGTTGGTAATGACTGGTCACATTGCCCGGCACGGCAACCGAATGGGCTTTCGGAGACAGCACTTCTTCTCCCAGAGTCTCTGACAATTGCGCCGCAGTAATTGGACCAGTACGCAAAATTCGGAATGGCTTTTGCGTCAAGTCGATAATGGTTGATTCCAAACCGTGGGCACAATCACCACCATCCAATACCGCTGCGATCTTACCGCCCAGAGAATTCAATACATGCTCGGCGGAAGTTGGGCTGAGCTTTTTATATGGGTTCGCCGAAGGAGCCGCGACCGCCATACCGGAAGATTGGAGCAGAGTACTGAACACATCATGCGCTGGCATACGAATCCCGATGGTATCTAGTCCACCCGTCACAACTGGCGTTGCTTGAGGCGCTTTGTTTAACAATAAAGTGACAGGGCCTGGCCAGTAAGCGCTAGCGATCGTATACGCTTCGCTTGGAATGTCTGTCGTCCAATCGGTCAACTGCTCGACGCTACCAATATGAACAATCAGTGGGTGATTCGCTGGACGTCCTTTCGCGGCGAAGATCTTCTTCACGGCTTCTGGGTTTGCTGCATCAGCGGCAAGACCGTAAACCGTTTCGGTTGGAATCGCGACAAGTTCACCGCTCGCTAAGATCTGCTTAGCTTGTTCAATGTCTTTTTGTTCGCGTGCTGAAAGGTGTAGCGTGTTCAATGTAACTTCCTCAGGGGATGGGTGTAGCATGACTAAATACAGCAACCGTGAGTAAATGGTGTCGTTAGAATACTTCTCATCCGATTGCCGGCAGACATTTTAGCCATCTTTAAAAATTTTTCGACGATTTATTGAGTATCAATTGTATCTAAACATCTTGCTCCTCTAGAGCTTTCGCCAGTCATGAGCGCCATGTCTTCAAGCCATCTTCAAAAGTAATTACGATTCAGTAACTAACGACAAGCAAACGACACCAGTGAGCAAATGCCGCGTCGGATAAACGCAGATCAGGACGTGCATGTTAACTTCTAAGAAGCGTGTCAGTCGCGAAATCCAGAGACGAACATCGTGAAAAAGTTCAGCTCAGTCTCAACCAACGCTTTTATTATTCGGTTTTTATTTATTCTCGATAAAAATACCCGAGTAAAAATATAAACATTATTCGCCATTTATTTTTACGAATAATTTTGAGTGAAAAATATTGATAATTCGTAGTGATATTGTTTATTTAAAGATCTTTTCCCACTTTAATCACATTTTAATCATGGGAAAAATATATTCCCTTGAAGGTCTCATTATATTGGCAGGAAAATTATCCCATAGAAACTAAACTATGGGAAAACGATGAATAAGCAGGAATTTATCGATAGCGTCAATGATATTGGCTCTCTTACACCGACAGAGAAGCTAATCGTCAGCTATTTCATCAAAAACTTTCCCATGTTGCCGTTTGCCAAGATGGATGAGCTGTGCAAAAACATCGGCGTGGGCAAAGCAACACTCGGGCGCTTCCTCAACCGTTTAGGTTTTAGTGGCTTTATCCAGTTCAAGAAGCTGGTTTCTCAAGATTTGGTACAAGAGTTAACCACGCCGATTGAACGCTGCCACAGCTCACAGTCGGTTCATCCTCAAGAAGGTTTGCTCAGCCAGCACTTTGAAGAAGTAATGAACAACATGGAAGAAACGTATCGTACGCTTTCTCCACATGATGTTGATAACGCGGTTAACTGCCTTTTAAACCCGAAAGGCAAGTTGTATGTTATGGGCAGTGCCTCTGCTGAAGCGCTTTCAAATTACTTCTATCTCCTCGCGAGATATTTGCGCAAAGACGTGGTGCTGCTTAAAGCTGATGCATCGACTTTGCCTCACCAATTGGTTGACGTAGATGAGAATGACACCTTGTTGGCGATCTCTTACCACCGTTTTTCCAGTATTACCGTGCGTTGCGTACGTTGGTTTCATCAGTATGGAGGCAAGATCATTGTCCTCACCGACCAACAGGTGAACCCGTTTGTCTCTTACTCAGATATTCAATTCTCGGTCGCCAGCCATAGTGACGGTCTGTTCAATAACCGCACATCAGGCTTTTCTTTAATCGAATTGTTGATCAAAGGAATGTCTATTCACGCAGATAAAGACCAACGCTTTAGCCGCATAGAGAATACCTTCAACGAGTTCGAAATATTCAATCGAAAGTAAATCTATTTAGCTAATTAAAATTACGCTCTTCTTCGGAAGAATATTCATTATATTAGAGGTGTAACATGATTACATACCTAGCCATTCCTATTATCTTTGGCGTCGGATATTTTATTATTAAAAAATATAATACTCAGGCGGTGCTATTAATTGCGGGTTTATTAATGATCGCCTTGGGCGTACTCAACGGGCATGAAGATTTTATGCCTAAAGGCGGTAAACCTACCGGTGCCGCTTTCGTTGACTTTTTTGAAGTGATTAAGGTTATTGCCTCTTCGACGCTGGCGAAACTTGGCTTGATCATTATGGCCGTTGGTGGTTTTTCAAAGTACATGAGCCATATTGGTGCAGCCAATGCGATGGTACAAATGGCGACTAAACCGCTGTCTTACATTAAAAACCCTTACTTAGTATTGGCGATGGCGTACATTACCGGCCAGCTAATCAATATCTTTATTCCGAGCGCGACCGGTTTGGCCTTATTGCTGTTGGTTGCAATGTATCCGGTATTGGTCGGGGTTGGTTGTAACCCAGCAGCTGCGGCTGCGGTAGTTGCAACCACAGGTTGCTTGGACTTAGGCCCAGCGTCATCTGCGGCGAATAAAGCGGCGGAAGTATCCGGCATTGATGTAGCAACGTATTTCGTGAGCTATCAAATGGTGGTTTCTGTTGCAGCGATGATTGTTATTGCCGTGCTGCACTTTGTTTGTCAGCGATACTTCGATATCAAAGACGAAGAGAAAGGCGTTAAGCATGAGTTTAATGTCGAAGAAAAGGAGCAGCGCCAAGTGCCTAAATGGTTTGCGATTTTACCTGTGCTGCCTTTGGTTCTTCTGCTAACGTTCAGTAAGTTTGCGATCACTAGTATTCGCATGGATGTCGTGACAGCAATGTTTATTTCTTTGTTCGTTGCGATGGTGTGCGATTTTATTGTGACTCGCGATGGCAAATCCGTTGCGGCGTCATTGAAAGTATATCTAGATGGCATGGGAGCGGTATTTGCGAGCGTGGTAAGTTTGATCATCGCAGCGCAAGTATTTGTAACAGGATTAGGTTCTATTGGTTTTATCGGTCTGCTACTTAACTCAGCATCCAGTTTTGGTTTTGGTTACTTGGCGATGGTGCTCGTTTTGGTCGGCATTATCACGCTAGTGACTCTACTGTCTGGCTCAGGCAATGCGTCATTCTTTAGCTTCTCTAACCTAGCGCCGGATGTTGCGGCTCAAGTAGGCGCGCCAATCGCAGCGGTGGCACTGCCAATGCAGTTAGCTTCCGGCTTGATGCGCTCAGCGTCTCCAGTGGCAGGCGTTATCATTGCATGTTCTGCGGTCGCGAATGTTTCTCCGATTGACTTGGCGAAGCGTACCGTGATCCCTATGGCTGGTGGTTTGGCTACGGTTCTTGCGGCTTCACAACTGCTAATTTAAGGGGAAGTGTTATGGATATCGTCGAACGATTTATCAGTTATACCCAAATCAATACCACAACCAATCGCGCTAACGGAGCGGCGGGCATTATGCCTTCCTCTCCGGGGCAAATGGTGTTAGCTCAGCAGTTGGCGAAAGAGCTACAAGCGTTAGGCATGACAGAGGTCAATGTCGCAGAGACCGCGATAGTTACCGCGACGCTACCAGCAAACATTGATAAAGATGCGCCAGTGGTTTCGTTCTTTGCTCATTTAGATACCAGCGCAGAACAAAGCGCTGATACCAAAGCGCAAATCAAACCTCACGACAGCGATGCTATTTGTTTAAATGAACGCTTAGGGATTTATCTGAGCGAGAAAGAGTATCCAGAACTTGCGCAGTACCGCGGTGACGACATCATTGTTACCGACGGTACTAGCTTGTTAGGTGCTGATGATAAAGCAGCAATTGCGGCGATTATGGATGCGTTGCAGCACTTTCAATCTCATCCAGAAGAGCCCCACGGCACAGTCAAAGTTGCCTTTGTACCCGATGAGGAACAAGGCTTACGCGGTGCTAAAGCGTTCGATGTGGATTCATTTGGCGCCGACTTCGGCTTTACTCTCGATTGCTGTGGTATCGGCGAATTTGTGTGTGAAAACTGGAACGCGGGCAACGCGGTTGTGACTTTTACTGGTCAATCCGCGCATCCGATGTCAGCCAAAGGCAAGTTGAAGAACTCCTTGCTGATGGCGCACAAGTTCATCGCGATGTTGCCACCTGGCGAAGCACCGGAATATACCGAAGGGCGCGAAGGTTATTACTGGGTGAAAGATCTGAAAGGCAACAGTGCTAAAACAGTATTGAACCTAGATATTCGTGACTTCTCCAAGCTGGGCTACCAGCAACGCATGGCATTTTTGCAGCAACTCGCCGACAGTTGTAATGCGTTGTGGGGCGGTGTGGAGATTGAACTCAGTGATCGCTATGAAAACGTCGCTAATAGTCTGCAAGGTGACAGCGCGTATGTGGTGGAAATCGCAGAGCAGGCGTATGCGAGAAACCAAATCGAGATGAAGCGTGTGCCGATGCGCGGTGGTTATGATGGCGCTGTGTTGTCACAAAAAGGGCTACCTTGTCCGAACTTGTTTACTGGCGCACATAATTTTCACTCCATCTATGAATACTTACCTGTGAAATCACTGCGAGCGGCGAGTGATGTAGTGAAAGACATCATCAGGCTGACGAGTGAACAACCTTTGAATCGTAATTAGCGGAGATACGCCATGAATGTATTGTTGTTTAGTAATGGCAAAGTTGCTGGAAATACCTCACTCCTGGAGTTTGGTATTGATTGGGTTGCAGAAGCAATTGAACGTACCGGCGCAAAGAAATTGTTGTTTATACCTTTTGCGATGATTCGCGGAGAGTATGACGATAGGCTGGCACAGTTAAACAGTGTGGTTGCCCCGTTTGGTGCGAGCGTTACTGGTATCCACCAAGCGCAAGACCCCGTAGAGGCAATCAAAGCGGCAGATGGTTTTATTGTCAGTGGCGGTAACACTTGGGTCTTGAACAAGATGCTGCATGACCAAGGACTAATTGGACCGCTGAGAAACGCCATTTTGAAGCAAGACAAGCTATATATTGGTTGGAGTGCGGGAACCAACATTGCCTGCCCAACAATTCGAACCACTAACGATATGCCAATTGTGTCTGCGGCCATTCTACCGTCACTCAACTTGGTACCGTTTCAGATCAACCCTCACTACATTGAAGCCAACATTTCTGGCCACATGGGCGAAACAAGAGATGAACGTATCGAAGAGTTTCTGATCCAAAACCCACATGAGATCGTGGTCGGGATTCCAGAAGGCACTATGTTGAAAGTTGAAGGGGGCAAGCTTACTTACCACACCGCAACAGGCGCTCCGTTGAAGCTGTTCCAATACCAGCAAGAAGCGAAATACTTTAACGCTCAAGACGACATTCAAGCCTTTATGGAATAAGGCTTAATGCTTACTCTGAAAGCGCAAAACGGTGATAAGAAGTTATCACCGTTTTTATTTCTAGAGCGTTAAAAGGCAAATAAAAAGGCCGCTAACTCATTGAGTTAGCGGCCTTCCAAACGTTTGGTGGAGCTGGCGTCATCTGAAACTGCTTATTATGTTACTGATTTTAAAGTTAAAATCTAAATTTATTTATTGGTTTGGGTAACTTAATGGGTACTAAAAGAAAAACTGAGTTATTTTGAAAAAGTGTGACCAATGTCGAGTATGTTCATGACACCTTACTCTTGTGACCTAAACTCTTGCACCAGATAGATTACATTTCTATTCTGAGAAATCTTCTTCTCGAAACACTTCTGATTCTCTTCTTACGTGAGGTTTCTTGCGAATTACTCTTTTTGGACGACGACACTCGCCAATGAGCTGGATTTGTTTTTTAATATAGCTTTCCTTTTTTAATCTTACTATGAGTACCTCACTCCATTTCTCTACCATTCTTAAACGATGTTTTTGTGTACTGACCACTCGTTTAGCGATGAACGGTGTCTCATATCCCGAGTCTTCAAGAAAGTTAGATATAGCTTTGTCATTGAATCCTTGTTGTTCTTTGAACTTAACTATGTTGTGGATTTGCATCAGGTATAGAGCTTCTTTGCGGCTCGCTTTACCTTCAAAACTTCCGTCTAAAAAAGTACCAAGACAAAGCTCGATAATAGCGGATAAATTTTCACTGTTACGGAGTTCCTTTCTTGAGAAGCCAAGTTTAGTTCCAATTGCATCAAGTATGTCTAGTGAGATATCTGACACGTGAATTCTCTTGGTTACGAGTCCTGAATCTTTTCTTCTCTGTGTTACAAATTGTTGTCTTATAGCGGCATCACTTTTACGTTTCATAATCCATTCTCGTTACTTGTTACCAACTACACGCTACACGATCTGTCTATCTAATTGAATGCTTTTTTTATGTGAGACTCACAATATATGGTTGTATCATTATGTTTCTTAAGTGTTTTTATTTTGTGAGGCTCACAGATTTTGTGAGGCTCACAAGATGCCTTTTTCCGTTTGATAAGATGGCTCCATTATTTGAAGCAGAGAAAAAAGACATGGCGAATGATAGATATATGAAAATTGGAGAAGTGCTTGAGAGAACTTCCTACAGCCGAGCTCAGATCTATCGCTTGATGAAATCAGGAGAGTTTCCAAGTGCATATAGACTCTCAAAAAACCGAGTGGCATGGAAAGAATCTGAAGTAGATGCTTGGGTTGAAGAGCGGCAAAGTATTTTTCTAGTACCGCAATTAGATAAAGGACAAAAGCTACTCGAAGAGGTATGGAGAAGATGAAACTAGACATATTCTTAGCTGGCATCAGATTAGAAGAGTGTGATTGGTTAATGAGCGAGTACGAAGCCTATTTAGAGAACGATTATCGTATTAAGCTGCTCAGAAAAATGGCTGATCATGTCTATCAAAGTCGTGGTCAAAGATACAGTTGTGGTCAATTGCATGAGTTGGCAGATAAGCTAGAGTCTTGCAATGAAGGTTTATACCAGTGTAAGAGTGTGGCATGTAAAAAATGCAATCGTCTGTTTAAAATAGAACGTGTTAACAACATCATTGCTTCAATCTTGCTTGACCAAGAGCAAGCACTGGATGCCGAATACGGTATCTATACTATTGTTCAATACTCGCGTGGAGTCGATGCATATGACTTCGTCAATTATGATATCCCTAAAGATAAGGACAGATTGAGAAAGTTACTATCTAGATGTGGTATCAGTGGTCCGGTATTGGGGGCGTTCGAGTTAGATTTTCATGATTCACCACAAAAATGGTTACCTCATTATCATGTTCTTATGCGTAAATCGGGTAACGAAGAAGCGATTGAGCGGCTAGGAGAGAGGTTATCGAAGCTTCACCCTAAGCACATTAAGCAGAATAGACAAGCTAGGCCATTTATGAAGCAGGAGTTCAGAGATCCTCTCAAGCAATTGAGTTATTTACATAAGTTGGCTTGTTTTGAAGTTCGCGATTATCAATCGTTTTGGGGGACGAATCTGACTAAGAAGTATCGGCTGAACAAATTGATGTTCTGTGAATCACTTTGTTGGTTAGATGAACAAGACAGAAGAACGTTGCCATTTCAATGGAATGCGAGAGCGTGGTTAAAGAAGTCCAAAGTGTAATCTACGATTTTTGTTGACTACACGAATACCACCTATCTCGAATGCTTAAATAGGTAGTTTTAAGAAACACCAATACAACACTAGTCGACTATTAATTGTGTTCTAGTCACAAGATGTTTATTTCAAATTTTTTGACTTAATAGACGCGCTCGCGCTGCGTTTCTTTTTGTTTATAGTCCATTAAGTTAACAAATTGCTTGGGAGAATTTCCATATGTTTCCTTAAATTTTTTGCAAAAGTAAGATGCGCTAGAAAAACCTGTTAAGTGAGCTACCTTTTTTATAGGATGTTTTTTCTTTAATAGTAAATACGCAGCTTTATTCATTCTTGCTGAAAGTATCAAGTCTGATAATGTGGTTTTTTCTTGAGATATCCTCCTCATAAGTGTAGCTTTTGACATATTAAGACTTTTGGATATTTCTTCTGCTGTCCAACGATGTTGGATTTTTTTAGATATTAGACGATGAATACGTTCAGATATAGAATCAGTTCTTTTAAGATCAAATTTCTTTAGAGTTCTAAAAGCATCTCTATTTATCAATTCGTGTAAAAAATCAGTATGGTCGAAAATGCCATTTTGAACATGGATCAACGAATCGATATAAGGTTTCATTTTTTTAAACGTATAGCTATCATAATCCATATCACACATCACTAAATATAAAGAAAAGTCATCGGATAACTCTTCTTTCAACGAAAAATTTATTAATGTATTTGAGGGTAACTGAATCAAAGCTTCACCCTCGATCACGATGACGCATCCTGGGTATGAGATAGCCCCGAAAAAATCAGTAAGTTTAATTATGTGTTTTGACTTAGATACAAAGCTTCCGGTATCTTTTGTTTTTAAATTTACTCTTATCTTTCTTATCTTAAACATGTTCTTTATTCAATATGTTCATCTTTCTTTTTAGCTGTGTCCAGCTCACTGGAGGAGAATAAAAGTATCCTTGAACCAGAACATTAAGGTTCTTCACAACGTCATGCTGATAAGAAGTTTCGACGCCTTCTAAAATAATACCTTTCTTGGCGTAAGGAGATATTACTCTCAATAGATAGTTTATTGTATTAATGTCGTCGCAGTTATGGTGAAGGAAAGACTTGTCTATTTTGATGTAATCCCAATCAATAAATCCTAGTGATATGTTTGCAACATTGTTTTTATGATAATAATCATCTAATAACAATCCTACACCAGAGCGCTTTAATAATCTGATACTACTTTGCAAGCGGCCACAATTTACATCACAGTCGATATCTGTAATTTCAATATCAAAGTTAACGTCACGTTCATTTAAGAGGCTCTGCAAAAAAAACCTATCCTTTAAACATGACAAAGTGATATTAACAGTTATAGGAATATGGACTTTTAGATCACTACAGAACTTAATTTGAGCTAGCGCGACCATTTTTATGAACTCTTGATCAATTTCAGAGAAAAACGTTTCGTTGTAACAAATCTCACCGGAATCGCTCAAGACTTTAGATAGGATCTCAAGGTGCCTTACTTGTCTATGCTTCAAGTCGATTATTGGTTGAAACAAAAATTCAAGCTTAACAAATGATGCATCGCTTCTTACGATGACTCCACTGTCCGTGTAGTTATATTCGTACATATTATTCTTCAATGAACTGATGTTGTTTTCCGTATCATCTATATGCATCACTTTTCCGTCTACTAAGCGCGTTGATCTTACAAAAGATTGAGTTGATATTTTCATTATTAATAAGCGTCATAATCCTGACGCACAAGAAACTATTGAAATAACAAAACGGCATGCCATTTATTTACTATCTTGTTAGGGGCTAGACGGTTACGATCAAAACGTGATTTCGGTTCAGAGATTGCGTTAAAATTTTTCCTTTTGCTTGATAATGATCTCTATTTGTTATGGGTGTCACATTTTTTTTCAAATTGACGAGTAACAGTTTCTACTTGGGAGGGTTAGAAAAGAAAGACTGATTGCTCTCGCTCGAGATCGCTTAATCAACTAACGGATTCTCACTCAGCCTTCCAATGCTAATATTTAACAGTATTTCACTACATATAAAGCTATCAGATGTTCATTTTGAAACGTTGTCGTCAAAATTAATGTCATTATCGCCTGAGGCTGATCTACAACTCTAACGGCTAAGTCAGTTCTTTTACTCCTGTTCGATGACTTAGCAGCTCTTCGCTGTTTAGAAGCAACTAAATTTCTTTTTAGCATCACGATAATTGTTGTATTTCAAAGTGCGCTAGCTCAGCGCAATACCTGTTCGAGTTGCATCAACAATATGCTTGCTCCACCAAGCCATAAGATCTCTTCTACGTTCTAGGTAATCTGTTCGGCTATATGCACGATGTGTTTTGTTACCAATAAGGTGAGCGAGTGCTGATTCAATTAAAATGTAGTCGTGTCCAGCTGCATTGAGCGTTGAGCTAGCTATGGAGCGTAAACCATGGGAAACTAACCGACCTCCAAACCCCATGCGTTTTAGAGCCATATTAGCTGTTTGACTATGCATTGGTTTTTTTGGATCTGTTGCCGACGGAAAAACATATTCGCTCTTTACTCTCATCGAGCTCATCACATTTAATAGAACGATGACTTCGTCCGTTAGAGGTATTCGGTGTTTTTTGCGTTTTTTCATCCTTTCTGCAGGTATTGTCCAAACTCGACTTTCTAAATCGAATTCTGACCACTTGGCTCCAGCTGCTTCGTTTGGTCTGGTCATTGTATGTAGTTGAAACTTGATAAGGTTTCGTGTCGAACGCTTGATACTTGCTTCGCTTAAAGTTGCCATCAATTCGGGTAATTCGTGTGGCTCTAGCGCTTTCATATGCTCTTGTTGAGGCTTTTTAAAAGTAGCAAAAATATTGCTTATTGGATTGGCGTTAATTAAGCCGCTGTGCATAGCGTACAGCATGACTTCATTTAGCCGTTGAGATAATCGTTTGAGTGTTTCTAAAGAACCTTTGGCTTCTACAACCCTTAGAGTTTGAATTACAGTCTGAGCTGTAACCATAGAGATAGGTTGTGAGCCCAAAGAAGGAAAAACATGTAGCTCAAGTGAACGCCAGATATCTTTCGCATAATCTTCGGTAACTGTTGATTTCTTTTGCTCCATCCATTGCTGTGAAACATTGAATAACGTGTGCTTATATATAGCGTCGGCTTTTTCCTTTTCTTCTTTTTTGTGGTGTTTTGGATCAATGCTTAGTGCTACTAGCTCACGGTGACCTTCGGTTATTTTCCGTGCATTAGCTATTGATAGATCTGGGTACTTGCCTAAGGTTATATTGCTGCGTTTCCCTGTTGCTGGACTCTTGTATACGAAACGCCAAGATTTAGTTCCATTTGGCATTATTCTAAGCTGCAAGCCTCGTCCATCACTGAGCAATTGCTCTTTGCCAGTTGGTTTTGTGCTTTTGACTTTTTTATCTGTCAGTTGAACTGCTGGTCTTGCCATTTTAAACCTATTTAGTACCCGAAATATCTTGGATGAGAGTATAGGGTAACTGGGCGGGTACTAAAAACGTGAGCAGATATGAGACGCGATGAGACAGAATAAGACAGGGGAGTGAGCTAAGTGATTGAATTTTTGATATTTTAGGTACAAAAAAGGCCACCCGAAGGTGGCCTTTTCCAAACGTTTGGTGGAGCTGGCGGGAGTTGAACCCGCGTCCGAAAACCATTCATCTTTGGTACTACATGCTTAGTCGATCTTTAATTTCACCACCCACCTGCGAACCGACACGCTAATGAATGGCTATCCTGAATTATAATTCGCCGTTCATCTCTCAGGCGGGAGAATCCGGGCTAGCGCGTTTGGGTTTGATCCCTCGTTGGTCCCCGTCTTACGTGCGGAAGCTAGGGCGAGAGAGCTCTTAGCAGGTTATTAAGCTGCTAGTGCGTAGTTTTCGTCGTTTGCGACTATTTTTTTGCGGTTTGTTAACGAGGCCTACCGCACCTCGGCATGCACCTTGGACTTCAAAATTCCCGTCGAATCCTAAATCAGCCCCAAAGGTATAAACGGCATAGTATCAGAAAAGGCTTCGCTGTCTAGTACTATGCGTCTAAGTGGTTAAGATTAACGCAGGTTGTTGCTCTTCATTACGCGAGCTTTCTGACGTTGCCAATCTCGATCTTTAATATCAGTACGTTTGTCGTGCAGTTTCTTACCTTTCGCTACACCGATTTTAATCTTCACCCAAGAGCGAGACCAGTATAGGGAAAGGGCTGTTAGCGTCATACCTTCACGGTTGATGCGACCTAACAAGTTGTCGAGTTCACGACGGCTCATAAGTAGTTTACGCACGCGTGTCGGGTTCGCGACTACGTGTGTCGATGCCTGATTTAGAGGAGTGATTGTCATGCCACTCACAAAGGCTTCACCGTCACGCATAAATACGTAACTTTCAGAAATATTGGCTTTACCTTGGCGAAGGGCTTTCACTTCCCACCCTTGTAGCTCCATGCCTGCTTCGATTTCATCTTCGATGAAATACTCGTGGCGAGCTTTTTTGTTTAGCGCGATGGTATTGCTACCCGCTTTTTGTTTGGATTTTTTCTTTGCCATAATGGCTGCATTATACGGTCAGTCATGACGTTATGAAATCCCTTTATTTGCGCTGAGTGCAAATAAAAGTAAAATTGCATTCAGCTTGAGGTTCAAGCAGTTGCTATGAGGAGTCAATATGAAGCAAGTCAGCCGTTCTGCCTTGGTATCGTTTAGTGCAGAGCAGATGTACAATCTGGTCAATGATGTTGCCAGCTATCCAGAATTTTTGCCTGGATGTTCAGGTTCGCGCGTTCTGGAGTCGAGTACAGGTGCAATGGTTGCTTCTGTTGATGTTTCAAAAGCGGGTATCAGCAAAACCTTTACAACGTCAAATGAGCTTAGCCCAGGCGAGTCGATTGTGATGAACCTCGTCGACGGCCCATTCAAAATGCTTAAAGGCGGTTGGTTCTTTACCGCGTTAGATGAGCAAGCGTGTAAAGTAGAACTAAAACTGGAGTTTGAGTTCTCTAGCAAAATGATTGAAATGGCGTTTGGCAAGATTTTTAACGAGCTCACCAACAATATGGTGAATGCGTTTACTCAACGCGCAAAACAGGTGTATTAGTGTCATGAGTATTGAGTCTGACATGATTCATGTCGAAGTGGTGTATGCGCTTCCAGACGAGCAACGAGTATTCACGTTAGTCGTGAATAAAGAGATGTCGGTTGAAGAGATCATCAAACAATCAGGCGTGTTGGAACAATACCCTGAGATCGACCTAAAGAAAAACAAGGTCGGGGTCTTTAGCCGCAACGTGAAACTGGATGCGACGGTGAGAGACAAAGACCGGATCGAAATTTACCGACCGCTGCTGGCTGATCCGAAAGAGATTCGCCGCAAACGAGCAGAGCAAGCCAAAGCGGCTGGGGCGGCAGACCCCGTAACTGGCGGTAAGAAGAATCCACTGCGTAAATAATGTAAGAATGAAAATAGAAAAAGCCCATCAAGTGATGGGCTTTTTGTTTGCGTGTTAAGCAGTAATACGTTGTTGCCGTGACTAAGCTAGGCTTAGTTGATGCTTTCGAAAAACTCGGCACTAGGCTGGTAGTCACCAGAAACCTCAACTAACTGACCATTGCTGTTGAAGTTTACTATGAGATTCTTCTGCTCTGGGTCGCTATGACCTTCTGTGCGGTGGTAAATGTAGTACCACGTATCTGGGTAGCCATTTTCAACCAGCATAGGCGAGCCCATTACATAGCGTACTTGCTCTTTTGTCATACCGAATTTCAGGGTATCAACCGCTTCTTGTTCGATGTAGTTGCCTTGATTTATATCGATGCGATAAACCAATTTTTCGAGCAATGAGCAGCCTGTCAGAGTAGACATAGCCAGAGGCACTGCGATAAGCCACTTTGTTAGTTGCATACTTAAATTCTTATTCAGGTATTTTTTAAAACTTTGCCGATAATAAACAAGCTGAGCGTCAATGTAAAAAGCTCGTGATGTTTTGAATTGATTCAGACTGCGAATTTTGAATTAAGTTGCAAAGTCGAGTTAAAAAACGTTCAGAAAGTGATTTTAACTCGACTTTATCTTGAGAAGTGCGCTTAAGCGGCGATAAGCAGTTCGCGAGCGTTGGCTAAGGTGGATTCGGTAATTTGGCTACCACCTAATAGGCGAGCGAGCTCTGAAACGCGTTGGTCGTTATCGAGTCTGTTCATTTGCGTTTCTGTTTTGCCCGCTTTAGTTTGTTTGGCAACAAACAGTTGCTGATGACCACAACCTGCTACTTGAGGTAGGTGAGTGACACACAGTACTTGAGTCGATTCGCCCAGTTTACGCAGCATCTTACCGACAACGGCAGCTGTTGGGCCGCTGATACCTACATCGACCTCATCAAAGATCAGGCTTGGTGTATCAACTTTCTGCGCGGTGATCACTTGGATGGCAAGTGAGATGCGAGAAAGCTCACCACCAGAGGCGACTTTAGCGATCGGCTGCATCGGTTGACCCGGGTTAGTCGATACAACAAAGCAGACGTTATCCATACCCAGCGGCGAAGGGTGAGTCCCTTGATTCTCCACTTCAATACAGAACTTGGCTTTTTCCATGCTCAATTCGTGCATGCTTTCAGTAATCAGCTTGTTTAACTCTTTCGCGTAGCGGCAGCGCGATTTGTGTAACTTTTCTGCCGCATTCAAGAACGCCTGATATTTTGCTTCTACATCTTGTTCTAACTCACCAAGACGTTCGTCTGAACAATCCAAGGCTTCTATTTGTGCTAACAGCTCTTGATGGTGCTGATATAACTCATCCGGTAACACATGGTGTTTTCTTGCGATCGACATTACTTTAGAAAAACGCTCTTCCACGTAAGCCATTCGAGCTGGGTCAACGTCAATACTGTCTAAGTAACTTCTTAGCTCACTGTTGGCTTCTTCTATTTGGATGATCGCTTCTGCCATCATGTTTGGTAGCTCAGCTAATCTTTCATCCAACTCAGCCAATTGAATTAAGGAGTGATTGGCTGATTGCAAAATACCAAGCGCATTAACTTCTTCGCCTTCGTAAATAAGCTCGATCGCTTGTTGGCAGGTAGAGGCGAGTTCGCCACTGTTGGACAGCCGTTTGTGCTCTTGTTCAAGCTCTGCATATTCTTCCTCACCAAGTGATAGCTCGTTGAGCTCTTTAATTTGGTATTCGAGCAACTGCTTTTGCGCAAGATTCGCCGCGCTATTCTCTTTTAGCTGCTTAAGATCATTGTCGGCCTGACGCCAACTTTGATAAGCGTTGCGGGTACTTTTTAGCAAGTTAGTATGACCGGCATATTGATCAAGCATGGCCATTTGATATTCCGATTTCATCAAATGGTGGTGAGCATGCTGACCGTGGATATTGATCAGCAATTGACCCAGTGCTTTTAGTTGAGATAAAGGTACTGGGCTGCCGTTGATAAAGGCTCGTGAGCGGCCTTCTTTGCTGACAATTCGACGTAGGATACAGTCACTGCCATCCAATAGGTCGTTGTCTTCTAGCCAACGTGTTGCGTGAATATTGTTATCGAGGGAGAAAGCCGCACTGACTTCGGTTTTTTCTTCCCCTTGGCGTACCATGCTGGCTTCTGCGCGTCCGCCAAGACATAAACCAAGTGCATCGATGGCGATAGATTTACCTGCACCCGTTTCACCTGTAATGGTGGTCATGCCCTGAGATAGCTCCAGCTGTAGAGATTTAACAATAGCAAAATTATTAACACTTAGATGAGCCAGCATTTTGTTGTACCTGTTTAAATGAACAATACTGTATATAAGTGCAGTATATACTGTTTCTTTATACAGTAAAGATGGCGGTGAAAATTTTTGTGGTTGGGTTCAAATTGTCGCTGGTGGAGCGTCTGCTAAATAACAAGGAGGGTTTGTTGGTAACAAGGGACAGGCAAAGAGTGGTAGGGAGTAGGCAATAAAAAAGGTTGATGTTTGTGCATCAACCTTGGGATCTCGAATCTCTTTTGAGAGTTAAAACAAACGGCTAGACCAGCCGAGCTTGTTTCTTAACACGTGGTAGTAGCTGTAGTCTTTAGGGTGGATCAGCTTCAACACATTTGGACTTTGATAGATGTGAATCTCGTCGCCGGGTGACACAGGTAACGAGACTTGTCCGTCGCAGCTGACCTCTTGTGTGCCACGATTGTCTGGCGAGACAATCAACTTGATACGGCGTTTACTATCGACAACCAATGGGCGGCTCGATAGCGTGTGTGGGAACATTGGTACCAGCGAAATTGCGTTCAAGCTTGGCGATAGAATTGGGCCACCACCTGAGAGTGAATAGGCGGTAGAGCCTGTCGGAGTGGACACAATGATGCCGTCGGCGCGCAAGGAGAACGCAAAGCTGTCGTCAATGTAGACTTCGAACTCGATCATGTGTGCGACTTGGCCTGGGTGCAGAACGGCCTCATTTAATGCTGCGTTGTGGCTTTTGACTTGACCGTGACGGTGAACTTCAGCTTCGAGTAGAAAGCGTTGCTCCTCAATAAACTCGCCTTTCAATACTGCTTCGAGTGCAGATTTAAAGTCTTCTGGGTTGAGGTCGGTTAAGAAACCCAAGTTGCCACGGTTTACCCCGATAACAGAGACGTTGAAGCGTGAAAGTACTCTTGCTGCACCGAGCATATTACCATCGCCGCCGACGACGATGGCTAAATCTGCGACTTTGCCCAATTGGATCAGGCTAGCAAAATCCTCTTGAGGAACATCGTCTAGAATCTCGATCAATCTATCGTCGATAAAAACCTGATAACCTTCAGACTTTAGCCAGGTATAAAGCTCCCTGTGAGTCTGAATTGCCTGCTGATCTCGTGGTTTACCAATGATGGCGATCACTTCAAAAGGTTTTTTCATAGGTTTTCCGCACTAAATAGGCTTGAATCAATAATCTTCATCCCCATAATAATGGCAAGTTAGCTATTTATGCGAATTTTTGTGTCCCCCAGCGCGATAAATGTGATTTGCTGGGAGCCAAATATAGTTGAATTCTGGAGATATCATGAGCAACGAAGAAAACAAAGTTACTGAAGAAGAGCTAGATCAAATCATCGAGGAAGCTGAGAAGGTGGAAGCGGCTGCACAAGAAGCAGAAGCTGAACTTGAAGAAATTGGTGATGAGAAAGACGCTAAAATTGCTCAACTAGAAGCGGCACTATTGACCAGCGAAGCAAAAGTGCAAGAGCAGCAAGACTCTGTTCTTCGTGCGAAAGCAGAAGTTGAGAACATGCGTCGTCGTACTGAGCAAGAGATCGACAAAGCGCGTAAATACGCACTAAACAAATTTGCTGAAGAGCTTCTTCCGGTTATTGATAACCTAGAGCGTGCGATTCAAGCTGCGGATAGTGAAGTTGAAGCGGTGAAGCCAATTCTGGAAGGTGTGGAACTGACTCACAAAACTTTCGTTGATACGGTGGCTAAGTTTGGTCTGAAAGAAATCAACCCAGAAGGTGAAACTTTCAACCCAGAGTTGCACCAAGCGATGTCGATTCAAGAAAGCCCAGATCACGAATCAAACACTGTTATGTTCGTTATGCAAAAAGGTTACGAGCTGAATGGTCGCGTGATTCGTCCTGCGATGGTGATGGTTGCTAAATAAGCGGCAGACGACAATCCGTTCAAATTTTGTAAAAGAGAGGCCAAAAGCCTCTCTTTTTTTGATCCTGTCAGACCAGTTTATTAGGTTCGGTGTAAAGCTTTGATTTGGGGAAAAAGTTTCCTTTGGTGTTAATTTGGAAAATAAGTTTCCAATACGATATATGTAACATTATTGTAAAGAAACGCTTTGATTTGTGATTTTTTTGTGTATTGTGCGTGGTGTCTGCCGAATATTCTAGGTAGATAAGCTACAAAACTATAAATATCTAACACAACATATTGGAGATTGAGGCATGGATAAATCGCTTTCGAGTAAGATTTTTGTCGGTCTATTTGCTGGCTTACTCATCGGTACCGCGATTCAGTACTTATTTAGCGGTATTGCGATTTTTGATACGTACTTACTAGGTGCGGCAGAAGGGGTAGGTGGTATGTTTGTATCACTGATCAAACTATTGGTTGTGCCTCTGGTTTACGTATCTATCGTCTGCGGTATTGTTGATCTAAAAGACATCACTGCATTTGGTCGTCTTGGTGGAAAAACTTTTGCTCTATACATTATCAACACCATCATCGCCATCACTGCTGCGTTAACTATCGGTATGATTGTTCAACCGGGTGCTGACGCGCATCTGGCTGGGACCATTTCAGAGTCGATCCAACTGACAACAACTGAAACCCCAGATATTTTCTCTCTAGTGGTTAACATCGTACCTAGCAACCCTGTCCAAGCATTTGCTAACGGCGACATGCTACAAATCATCTTTATGGCGATTTTAACTGGCCTAGCGATTCAAGCACTTGATTCTCGTGGTGGTCCTGCAATTCGTACCTTCAAGATGGCGAATGAGATCATGATGAAGCTCGTTGGTCTTGTGATGAGCCTAGCGCCATACGGTGTTCTTGCACTGATGATTCAGTTGGGTGCAACGCTTGATGCGCACACGCTACTGTCTGTAGCTGGCTACGTCGCTTTGGTTATTGCCATGTTGGTGTTCTGGATTTTCGTGTTCTACCCAACCGCAGTAGGCCTAGCGACAGGGACTTCTCCAAAAACGTTCTTGCGTGCAACTCGTGAGCAGATCTTGTTCTCGCTATCAACGGCAAGCTCGAACGCAACCATTCCGGTAACCATGCGCACGCTGACAGACAAGCTGAAAGTGTCTAAGTCAGTGGCAGGTTTCGGTGTGCCACTGGGCGCGACGATGAACATGTCTGGTGTATCTATTTACATTACGCTAGCAACAATTTTTGTCGCGAACGCATTTGGCCAACCAATCAACTCAGCGGACGTGTTTACTCTTGGTTTAACTATCCTACTGCTATCTGTTGGTGCGGGTGGTGTTCCGGGCGGCGGTATCGTAATGGTCGGTGTGTTGCTTCACCAACTAGGCCTACCACCAGAAGGTTTGGCAATTGTTGCCGCGGTAGACCGTATTAACGATATGTTCTGTACCTCATCAAACGTGGTGGGTGATACAGCAGTGAACACTATCGTAGCGAAAAGTGAAGGCGAAATTGATAAAGCGGAAGTAGAAACCGAAGTCGACGCAAAACCAGCGCAAGCAAACGCGTAAGCTACTTATTCTTTCACGAGCAATTTTAAAGCGAGGCCATGTGTCTCGCTTTTTCTTTGGCCATAAATAACCTTATTCAAATTGAATTAGCCATATTTAGTCCCCATAAAAGGATATATACGGCGGGTTTAAAGAAAAAAATACGTTTTTTTTTACTTTGTCCCTTGAAAACCTATTCGACGCCCTTATCTATGGGGCATAAGAGAAGCAAACATAATTATTTTTGTTTGTGAGCAAGGGTTGAAACCCGATTCTCCATCCCCACATAGGGGATATAGCAAAACGAAAATAGAATTTATTCGGAGATAGCCTGATGGGTAAAATCATTGGTATTGACTTAGGTACTACTAACTCTTGTGTTGCTGTACTAGACGGCGACAAACCACGCGTAATCGAAAACGCGGAAGGTGAGCGTACAACGGCATCAGTTATTGCATACACAGATGGTGAGACGCTAGTAGGTCAGCCTGCAAAACGTCAAGCAGTAACAAACCCAGAAAACACGCTATTTGCAATCAAGCGTCTAATCGGTCGTCGTTTCGAAGACGAAGAAGTTCAGCGTGACATCGAAATCATGCCTTACAAAATCGTTAAGGCAGACAACGGTGATGCATGGGTAGAAGCGAAAGGCCAAAAAATGGCGGCTCCTCAGGTTTCTGCTGAAGTACTTAAGAAAATGAAGAAAACTGCTGAAGACTTCCTAGGTGAGGAAGTAACTGGCGCAGTTATCACAGTTCCTGCTTACTTTAACGATGCTCAGCGTCAAGCGACTAAAGATGCTGGCCGTATTGCAGGTCTAGAAGTTAAACGTATCATCAATGAGCCAACAGCGGCAGCACTGGCTTACGGCCTAGACAAGAAAGGCGGTGACCGCACTATCGCTGTTTACGACCTTGGTGGTGGTACATTCGATATCTCAATCATCGAGATTGACGAAGTTGAAGGCGAGAAAACGTTCGAAGTACTAGCAACTAACGGTGACACTCACCTAGGTGGTGAAGACTTTGATAACCGTCTAATCAACTACTTGGTTGAAGAGTTCAAGAAAGAACAAGGTATCGATCTTAAGAACGATCCATTAGCAATGCAGCGTGTTAAAGAAGCAGCAGAAAAAGCGAAAATTGAGCTTTCTTCTACTTCGCAAACAGACGTAAACCTACCTTACGTGACTGCAGATGCGACTGGTCCTAAGCACATGAACGTAAAAGTGACTCGTGCGAAACTAGAATCTCTAGTTGAAGACCTAGTACAACGTTCTCTTGAGCCACTAAAAGTTGCTCTAGCTGACGCTGACCTATCAGTAAACGACATCACTGACGTAATCCTAGTGGGTGGTCAGACTCGTATGCCTATGGTTCAAGCTAAAGTAGCTGAGTTCTTTGGTAAAGAAGCGCGTCGTGACGTGAACCCAGACGAAGCAGTAGCAATGGGTGCTGCAGTTCAGGGTGGTGTTCTTGCTGGTGAAGTTAAAGACGTTCTACTACTAGACGTAACTCCACTGTCTCTAGGTATCGAGACAATGGGGGGTGTAATGACTAAGCTAGTTGAGAAGAACACAACGATCCCAACTAAAGCGAACCAAGTTTTCTCTACTGCAGAAGACAACCAGAGCGCGGTAACTATCCACGTTCTACAAGGTGAGCGTAAGCAAGCGATGTACAACAAGTCTCTAGGTCAATTCAACCTAGAAGGCATCCAGCCTGCACCACGTGGCATGCCACAAATTGAAGTAACTTTCGACCTTGATGCGGACGGTATCCTACACGTATCAGCGAAAGACAAGCAGACTGGCAAAGAGCAGAAGATCACTATCCAGGCATCTGGCGGTCTAAGCGACGATGAAATCGAGAAAATGGTTCAAGAAGCAGAAGCTAACAAAGAAGCGGACAAGAAGTTCGAAGAGCTAGCAGCTGCACGTAACCAAGCTGACCAAATGATCCACGGTACTCGTAAGCAAATCGAAGAAGCAGGTGATGCTCTTCCAGCGGACGAGAAAGAGAAGATCGAAGCTGCAATTACAGAACTTGAAGAAGCTCGTAAAGGCGAAGACAAAGAAGCAATTGACGCAAAAGTTCAGGCTCTAATGACTGCTGCTCAAAAGCTAATGGAAATCGCTCAGCAAAAAGCTCAAGCACAACAAGGTGCTGAAGCTGGCGCTCAACAACAGTCTGCTGAAGACGACGTTGTAGACGCAGAGTTTGAAGAAGTTAAAGACGATAAGAAGTAATTCAATCACCGAGTAGATGGGAACGTCTACTCGGGTTGAAGCTCCTTATTGGAATCTCTTTGCGGGCGTTTGAGGTAACTCTAACGCCCGCATGTTTGTAGATAAGAATGTCTTTCTAGCTAAGCGCTTTTCTGATGAAAGCCTTTACCTAAAACGATACAAACACCAAGCGGCAGTGGCCGTTTGCAGTACTACATTGGTGACGAAGAACATGTCAAAACGTGATTTTTACGAAGTATTAGGCGTAAGCCGTGATGCATCAGAGCGTGATATCAAGAAGGCGTACAAACGCCTTGCAATGAAATTCCACCCGGACCGTAACCAGGGTGATGAATCTGCTGCGGATAAGTTTAAAGAAGTAAAAGAAGCGTACGAAATCCTAACCGACCCTCAGAAGAAAGCCGCGTATGACCAATACGGTCACGCAGCCTTTGAACAAGGCGGTATGGGCGGTGGCGGCTTCGGTGGCGGCGGCGCTGATTTTGGTGACATCTTTGGTGATGTATTTGGCGATATCTTCGGTGGTGGTCGTCGTGGCGGTGGTCATGCGCGTGCACAACGCGGAGCAGACCTTCGTTACAACATGGAACTGACGCTTGAAGAAGCCGTTCGCGGTGTGTCAAAAGAAATCGAAGTTCCAACACTGGTTCACTGTGATAGCTGTGACGGTAGCGGCGCGAAGAAAGGCACGTCAGCTGAAACTTGTGGCACCTGTCATGGTCACGGTCAAGTGCAGATGCGCCAAGGTTTCTTCGCTGTTCAGCAGACCTGTCCTACCTGTCATGGTAAAGGTAAGATCATTAAAGACCCATGTAATGTGTGTCATGGTCAAGGTCGTAAGCAGAAAACCAAAACACTTAACGTTAAGATCCCTGCGGGTGTGGATACTGGCGACCGTATTCGTCTCTCTGGCGAAGGTGAAGCAGGCGAAATGGGTGCACCAGCCGGTGACCTATACGTTCAGGTACACGTGAAAGACCACCATATCTTCGAACGTGACGGCAATAACCTGTACTGTGAGGTTCCGGTAAGTTTTGCAATGGCAGCATTGGGTGGGGAAGTTGAAGTTCCGACACTTGATGGTCGTGTAAATCTGAAAGTGCCTTCTGAAACGCAGACTGGTCGTATGTTCCGTATGCGTGGCAAAGGCGTGAAAGGCGTTCGTGGTGGTGGTATCGGCGACCTCATCGTTAAATTGGTTGTTGAAACGCCGGTGAACCTAAGCTCTCGCCAAAAAGACTTACTGAAAGAGTTTGAAGAATCTTGTGGCGGCGAAGCGGCAACTAAGCACAAGCCAAAGTCTGAAGGTTTCTTTAATGGCGTGAAGAAGTTCTTTGATGACCTAACCAGCTAAGTCCGGTTGAGTACAGTAAAAAAGCCTGCAGCAATGCAGGCTTTTTTGATCGGTTTAATCTCTATTTCCAACACGCTGAAGGTGTTCCTTCGCCTGTTTGAGTCAAGGTCAGGCTGGTGTAACTTGTACCGTCGCACTTATCGCTATTTTGCCCTTTGGTGGACTGAGGCGTCGCTGTGATCGTGTACCCCGTCGAGGTGGTGGTAAGGTTCATCGCGTATCGGTCCGTATCACTGTCGCAGATTATACAAACACCACCAGAGATGATGCCAGTCGCTGAATAACCCGCGTTATAATTTTCTTCTAGCTTAAGTTGTATTTTCGCCATGTCTGCGAGCGCTTGGCTTCTGTGCCCCTCTACGACATATGCGGTGTAGCTAGGTAACGCGATTGCTGCAAGTATTCCGAGTATCACTACGGCGATCATTATTTCGATCAGACTCATACCTTTCTCATTGCAAGCCATTCTTTTGCATCTAATTTTTCGAATCATTTCCATTTGTTCCACCTCTACAGTCAATCTATTTTTGGTAGCTGCTAGCATCGGTGCAAGCGGATTCGTATAAATCACATTGTTTTCAAAGGAATTTGGGAAATGCCTCGCGGGTTTACTCTATTGGAATTACTTATCACTATCGTCGTGCTCACAGCGATGATGGCGTTTGCTGTCCCGAGCTTTTCAGCTTTATCGGGGCAAACAAAAATGACCCAGTTAGCGAGCTCATTGCAGACATTTCTCCATCAAGCAAAATCAGAAGCGGTGTTTCGCAATCAAGATTTGTGGGCACATATTGATATACCGACTAACCCAGATTCCACTGGTTCGTGGCGGATTGTTTTGACAGATGCAGATACCCCAGGAGTGGGGACCACATTTAAGGTCTTTTCTGGCTCTCCGTTCATCAACATTAGCGTTGCGCCTAACTATGTTTCAGACCAAATAAAGTTTGATGGCGTACGTGGGAAGATCACCGGCGGTTCCATTTCGTTTCATCCGGCAGACGACAGTAGCGAAGAGCTGGTTCTTAAATCTTCGTATGGAGCGAGTCGTATTTTAGTCTGTGGAGAAGGGGGAAGCCGCTATGGTTACCCAGCTTGTTAAAAAGCAGAAAGGCGCATCGTTAATTGAATTTATGATTGCCTCTGTGATCGGCGTGATTGCGATTGGCATCATCGGCTCGCTGTTTATTTCGTCACAACGTACGGCAAGCAAACGTGGTCAGGAATTGTTATTGCTGCAGAATATGGCAGGCACGCTACAGCAGATAAAAGAGGACGCCCAAAGAGCGGGATATGATGGTGTCGATACGGGATCATTAAAGCTCTCTGGCGCTACTGACACCATTCACGTACAAAGCTCACCGGACATGCTGGGTTACATTTACCGTATTGCGCCTTCGGGTGTTGCAAGCTTGCGGAGTGTCGTCTATCGACACGCGCCAGTTTCTGGTAGCGCAAGTTCTCTGAAGATATGCGAAAAGACTCAGTCGTCGCCGATGTTAGTAGCTTCAGCCGCGGACTCTGGTTACAAAGGGGTATGTTTCTCTGTTTTCGACCCTAAGCAAATCGATGTTACCGCGTTTTCAGCCGTCACCCATTCGGTAGCAGGGGGTAAGGTGAGCAGTGCAGTGACGACGGTATCAATGACCGCTCAGTTGACGAATAACGTTTCAGTCAATCGAACGATGAGCGTTGAAATTAAACACAGGAACTGGCAATGAGAAAGTATCAAGCTGGCGTGGCTGCGCTATTGGTGACCTGTTTGTTGCTCGCTGCCTCGTTAGTGATCGTTTTAACTTCTTACCGCAATGTTTTTTATCAAATTAAACGAGCGCAAAATGAAGTCACAAGTAGACAGCAACACTGGCTGGCGGAAGGTGCATTGGAATGTGGTTGGGCGCAATTTAAACCAATCAAATCGATTCCCGCAACAGTGACAGACTGTGGTTCGGGCTTAGCGATCGTTCCTTCGTTTGAGGTGACACAAGCGGGTTATATGGTCAAGGCTGACGTTGGTTTTGCATCTCTTAAAAAAGAGATCCAGATGGGTGGCGACTTGGGGTATGGGGCGATGCAATCCAGTGCTGATGTCTATTTTCACTCCAGTGCTACATTCTCTACCCCAGACCCAGGCGCTTTGGGCTCCGACGGCTGGGAGTGCATAGCGTTAACTTATAAAAACCGATTCTACTCATCAGTGGTCGACAACAAAGGTGTTATCCACGGTGACTCGCCTTTTGCTGACTTCTCTAATCCGAGCAGTCTTGATTGTGCCAACACTGCGACCAATAACTATTTGTCATCTGCGACAGGTGGCGCAGGAGCAGGAAAAGACTTTGCACAGAATACACACCTGAAACCGTTTGAGTCATTTTTCGGTGTCGAAGAAGCAGATCACGACAAAGTTCGAGATAATGGGACATTTACCATTCTGGATGCGGGTGGCTCAGGTGCACTCCTACCTAGCTGCGGAACCCAACTGACAACTCAGATACTGAGTGGAAATCATCACCTCTGGGTAGAAGGTAGCTGCGAGATTACCCAAACAGAATATAACGGTTTGGTTAATGCGACACAGGGGACGAATGGCGTGACCGTTATGGTTCACGATGGTTTGTTCTCGGTGATGGGGACCCCTGCAACGGGCGCAACAACCAATAAGTTTAAAGGCGTATTATTCCACTTTAACTATGCCTATACCCCATCAGTTGGAGACTGGTCTGGGTTAGCGGCAAATGCACATTTGAACCACGTACCATCAGTTGTTGAGGATAGTTACCGCACTATTGCTTCGTATTACCAACATGGTGCTTTCTTAGTTTCTGGTGGGCAGTATTTTGATTCTGATGGTCAAGCAGCGGTATTTTTTGACTCCTTAGACTTTAGATACAACAAAGACATCATCGATAACTCGCGCAACGCCAATGTTGTACCTCGCTGGAGAAAGGGGAGTTGGTATGCGAAATAATCTCGTAAAACCAAAGCACGCTATGGGTGTATCCAAACAACAAGGCTTTAGCTTAATTGAGATTCTGATTGCCTTTGTTTTGATAGGTATTGGCGCTCTGGGATTGATCAAACTGCAAACTTACGTTGAGCAGCGTGCCGACTATGCGGCTCACAGTATCCAAGCGCTACACCTAGCGGAAAAGAAACTGGAGTGGTTTCGGACTCGCGGAGCTTCTGCTGCTGCCTCTAGTATTGCGGTTGCCGATTTTAATACCAGCATTGTTGATGGCAATGACACTACCCATCCGTTGTATTCATTGAGTTGGTCAGTACCAAGCACAACCTTATCTGGTGCGGTTAAAACGGTGGTGATTGACGCCTATTGGCAGGATAGGTTTGGGCAAACTCAAAAAGTTCGGCTACAAACCATGCTATCGAAATTCAGCGAATTTGATAACTAGTGGATACCAACACTGTTTTAAGGAGTGGTGAGGTACGACAGTGCTTTATTCTATACATTGCACATTTGTATCGAGATTGTTTTTAGACATGAAAGGTATTGTTTACGTGCTGTTGTGACGTGATGGCATTTTTGCAAAATATATCTCCAAATATGGAAAAACCTTTGGAATGCTGTGCTTTCATAAAGTGATTTTAATAGAATGTTTGGCTGAAAGACGACTGAAATAATAATTCATAAAAGTCTAGGTCAACAACATCACATTATGGAGTTACGATGAGTAACCAAGCTGTAAATACAACTCCAGCCACTAAGCCGAGTGGTATGGATAGATTTTTAAATTTTATTGAGCGCGCGGGTAATAAGATCCCAGACCCTGCGATTTTGTTCTTTTGGGCATTAGTGATCACTTGGGGCGCGTCAGCGCTGCTTTCAAACGTATCGTTTGACTTAGTTAACCCTCGAACTGGCGATGTGCTTGCGATCAACAACCTTCTTACCGGCGAATCTTTAGCAAGCTTCCTAGCCAACATGGTGAAAACGTTCACTGGTTTTGCGCCTCTCGGTATCGTGCTGGTTGCGATGCTAGGTGTGGGGGTCGCTGATTCTTCAGGTTTCATCACTACTGGTCTTAAGAAGATGCTGAACTTCACGCCAGCGAAACTTCTTACACCAATGCTGATTCTTGTCGCGATCGTATCGCACACAGCGGCAGATGCAGGCTACGTTCTGGTTATTCCTCTTGGTGGTATTATTTTCCACGCAGCAGGTCGTCACCCATTAGCGGGTATTGCGGCGGCGTTTGCCGGTGTATCGGGTGGTTTCTCAGCAAACTTTATCCCTTCGGGCATTGACCCTCTATTGGCTGGCTTTACTCAAACTGCAGCGCAGGTTCTTGACCCTGAATACGTTGTAAACCCATTAGCGAACATCTTTTTTACTGGTCTGTCTTCGATCATCATCGTAGCTATCGGCTGGTATGTGACAGAGAAAATCATCGAACCACGTTTAGCGAATACACCAATTGATGAGGATGCAGAAAAAGCTCCGGATCTTGGCTCTTTCACTGAGCTTGAGTCAAAAGCCTTCCGCTACGCGGGGTGGTCAATGCTGGCGGGCATTGCAGCATTAGTCGCTGCACTGATTCCAGAAACGTCAGCTCTGCGTTCTCCAGAAGGTGAAATTACCGCGTTCTCAGCACCGATCATGAAGTCGATTGTGCCGCTGATCTTTATCTTGTTTATTATCCCTGGTTACGTTTACGGTAAAGTGTCTGGCACATTTAAGACCAGCAACGACATCGTTAAGGCAATGGCGGATACGATGTCGACGATGGGTGCTTACATCGTAATGGCATTCTTCTGTGCTCAGTTCTTGTCTGCTTTTGCTCAGTCAAACATCGGCACCATGTTGGCACTGTACGGTGCGCAAGGTTTGAAAGCGATGAATCTGCCAGGTGAAGCGACGATCATTGGTATGATTCTGCTAACAGCAGCGGTAAACCTATTGATCGGTTCTGCATCAGCGAAATGGGCATTGATTGGTCCGATCCTAGTGCCAATGCTAATGGCTGTAGGCATCTCGCCAGAACTGTCTCAAGCGGCATACCGTGTGGGCGATTCAGTATCTAACATCATCTCTCCATTGATGGTGTTCTTCCCGCTGGTTGTGGTTTACTGTCAACGCTATGTGAAATCGACCGGTATCGGTACACTCGCATCACTGATGATGCCATTCTCAATCGCGATGCTGATTGGTTGGTCTATCTTCCTACTAGGTTACTGGGCGCTGGGTATCCCGCTAGGCATCCAAGCACCTTACACCTACACGATGTAACCGTTCGTCGCTTAAAGCTCAAGGCTCGCATTATCGCGGGCCTTTTTGTTTTTCTCCGATCCATTTTCGGCTATTCTTAGCGGCAATGAACTACTCCGAACGTAATAGGATACTCCCTTGTCACAATCGTCATTTACTCCAGAAGATGAACAGTTTATGCGCCGAGCGATAGAGCTTGCTCGCATCGCAGAATCAGAAGGAGAAGTCCCTGTAGGGGCGTTGTTAGTCAAAGATGGTGAAGTGATAGCAGAAGGGTGGAACCGATCTATTGGTGCTCATGACGCGACTGCGCACGCTGAGATTCAAACTCTACGTAAAGCCGGGGAAGTACTACAAAACTACCGCTTGTTGGATACCACTTTGTACGTGACGTTGGAGCCGTGTCCGATGTGTGCAGGTGCTTTACTACATAGTCGTGTGAAACGAATTGTGTTTGGCGCGCCTGATTTAAAAGCCGGGGCTGCAGGGACAGTGCTGAACCTGTTTGAGCACCAAGCGGCTTATCACTACGCCGACGTGGAGCGTGGTCTATTAGAGCAGGAATGCCGAGAACAGTTACAAAGCTTCTTTAAGCGTCGTCGAAAAGAAAAGAAAGCGGAAAGAAAGGCACAGCAGTTGGAGCAAGGGAACGAGTCGTAAGATTTGAAGCAAACATCCGAATACTAGATGTTTGCTTGCTGGGATTACTCTGAGATTAACTGCATGAACGCGCGGTGACGCGCAATGACTTTTTTCTTGTTGTTGCTCAGTCTTCGCTTGCGGCGGTTTGAAGCAACAGTTTTATTTACTCGTCTTGATGGCATTTTATGTCGACGCATAAAACAACCTCCTCTAGGAAACTACGTATCGACTATATTTGACAATCGTGAACGTCGTAAAGTGTTCGCGATTTGTCGTTTTATAGCATCCAATTGTTACTGTTTTATAAATGCAAACCTACGTTTAGATACTAGCACTATATGCGGGTGGGCAATGGGGAACTCAAGTACGTGTCTAAAATTCTTTGTGATGAATAAAAGGCACGTACTTGGTTTTAATTCCTCGAGTTTACGAAGGCTACTCTTCTTGGTCAGACTCTGATTCTGTCTCATCTTCAAAGGCAGCTTCTGCATCCGAAAGGGCAGAGTCAGGCACCTGAATTACGGTGAAATCGCTGTTGTCGAGGTCATTATTCTCGACAGTTTGCTGTTCCACGTGTCCGATGATGCTCTGGTAATAACGTCGGATGTTTTCAACATAGTTTTTCGCTTCGTCACCGCGAGCATAGCCATAACGCGTCTGGCTAAAGTATTTCTGTTGGCGCAGCAACGGCAATCTTTCTTTTACATCAGACCATGCATCTGGATTACCACCTTGTTTTTTCGTTAGGCGGCGAGCATCCATCACGTGTCCATAGCCGACGTTGTACGAGGCCAGCGCAAACCAAATCTTCTCGTGGGTTTCAACAGAGTCAGGCACTCGTTCAACCATACGTCGTAGGTATTCGACGCCGCCTTTGACCGACTGCTCCGGATTTAAACGATCGGTCACGCCGACGCTTTTTGCGGTTGGCAGCGTCAACATCATCATACCGCGTACGCCTGTTGGTGATTTGGCTCTCGGGTTCCAATGTGATTCTTGGTACGCCAACGCCGCCACTAAGCGCCAATCAAACTCATCAGAGTATTTCTTAAATAGTGGTGACCACTTAGGCAGTTTAGAATCCAGCGCACGGATAAAGGCGCGGGTATCAACGTAATCAAATGAGTCGATATGACCAATGTACTTCTCTTCTAGCGAGGCTAATTGCCCCGACTGTTTAGTCTGACCAAAGAACTCGATCAGCATAGCGTAAAGACTTTCATCTTGTGAGCGGCGCAAGAACCAAGAGATGGGTTGGTCTTCGGTTAACTCGAACGCCAAAGCAATATCAGGATAAATACGCTGAGACAAATGCACTTCAACCGAGTCAGCCACGGTAAACGCCAGTTCGCCAGTTGCGACTTTCTTTAGCAGATCGTTGACGTCAGAGTTGTTATCGACTTGGTAAGAAAAGTCAGGGTTTTGCTGTTTGATATCGGCAAGGGTCTGATTAAAGTGGGAATCTCCGATGATCTGAATAATGGCTTTGCCATCGTTTTGCTCAATCAGCTCATCTTGTTTTTCTAAAAGCTGTTTAAGGTTACGTGGGCGCCACTGGCCTTTTTTATACACCAGTTGTTGGCTGACGTAGTAGTAAGCAGGACCTGGTCTGAAGTTTTTCAAGCGCTCTGGCGATTGGGTTAAACCCGCCGCAATAATGTCGATTTCACCGTTACGTAGCGCCGGGTAAAGACTCGAAATGCGGTACGCAGGTTTCATTTCTAATTTGACGCCAAGTTCATCGGCGAACTCACGCGCAAGTTCGTAATCCAAACCCGCTTGACCATCTGGGCCAATGTAATAGGAAAGCTGATTGTTGAGCGTCCCGACACGCAGTACACCGCGTTCGCGAATTTGTTCGAGTTCGCTCTTAGGTTCTGACTCGATTTGGCACCCTGTCAGCGTGATCGCCGCCAACAGTATTGAGCCTAAATAGCGAAAGTAATTTAAGTAATGCTTTTTCATTCAATGACAATCTCATAATCCAGTAGAGCATTTATATCAAAGTGAGAAGACATGGCAAGACAGGGAATTCGTAATCGGAGACAGTTCTTCCTTTTGGTCGAGCTCAAAATTGACAAAAAAAGTGACGCAAACGGTTGCTTTTGGTGTTACATCACAAAAACAATTGCTATATAATGCGCTCGCAAAGGAGAGGTGGAATCGGTATAAGTTCGACTAGATTTAATCTAAGTGGCTGAATTTATTCCAATATCACCTTAATCAATTGCATAAGAGACCTAAGCACATGAGAATTTTGCGTGGCTCCCCAGCTCTATCTGAGTTTCGTGTTAATAAACTACTGGAACTTTGTCGTGAACAAGACTTACCTGTTACAGGTATTTACGCAGAGTTTATGCACTTTGCTGATCTTACCGCTGATCTGGATGCGCCTGAGTTAGAAAAGTTAGAAAAACTGCTTACTTACGGCCCAACGATCGAAGAGCACGAGCCTCAAGGTCTTTTGCTTCTAGTGACCCCTCGTCCGGGTACTATCTCACCTTGGTCTTCTAAATCTACCGATATTGCGAAAAACTGTGGTCTAAGCAAAGTTAAGCGTCTTGAGCGCGGTACAGCTTACTATGTTGAAGCTACGTCAGAACTATCTCCAGCTCAAGTTGATGCAGTGAAAGCGCTAATCCACGATCGTATGATGGAAAGCGTGTTCACAGAACTTGAAGCCGCGTCAGCACTATTTACTGTCGCAGAGCCTAAGCCTGTCGCGCATGTTGATATCTTAGCAGGCGGTCGTGTTGCACTGGAAGAAGCAAACGTTTCCCTAGGTTTGGCGCTAGCAGAAGATGAAATTGATTATTTAGTAGAGAACTTTACTAAGCTAGGTCGTAACCCTAACGACATCGAGCTGATGATGTTTGCTCAGGCGAACTCAGAGCACTGTCGTCATAAGATCTTTAATGCAGACTGGACTATCGATGGCGTAGACCAAGAGAAGTCGCTGTTTAAGATGATCAAAAACACATTCGAAACGACGCCAGACCACGTTCTGTCTGCTTACAAAGATAACGCAGCGGTAATGACTGGTTCTAAAGTCGGTCGTTTCTTCCCAGATCCGAAATCTCGTCAATACACTTACCACCATGAAGATGCACACATCTTGATGAAGGTAGAGACGCACAACCACCCAACGGCAATCTCTCCATGGCCGGGCGCATCAACGGGTTCAGGTGGTGAAATCCGTGATGAAGGCGCGACCGGTATCGGTGGTAAGCCAAAAGCGGGTCTGGTTGGCTTCACAACTTCTAACTTGCGTATTCCAGGTTTTGAACAGCCGTGGGAAACGGACTTCGGTAAGCCGGGTCGTATCGTAAACGCACTAGACATCATGCTTGAAGGTCCTCTAGGCGGCGCGGCATTCAACAACGAATTTGGTCGTCCAAACCTACTAGGCTACTTCCGTACCTACGAAGAGAAAGTGACTTCTCACGCAGGTGAAGAAGTGCGTGGTTACCACAAGCCAATCATGATTGCTGGTGGTATGGGTAACATCCGTGACGAGCACGTACAGAAGAAAGAGATCCCAGTAGGCGCGAGCCTAATCGTTCTTGGTGGTCCGGCAATGAACATCGGTCTTGGTGGCGGTGCGGCGTCTTCAATGGCGTCTGGTCAGTCAGCAGAAGATCTGGACTTTGCTTCAGTACAACGTGAAAACCCAGAGATGGAGCGTCGTTGTCAGGAAGTGATCGACCGTTGTTGGCAGCTAGGTGAAGAGAACCCAATCGCATTTATCCACGATGTGGGTGCGGGCGGTATCTCTAACGCACTTCCTGAGCTTTGTGACGACGGTGAGCGTGGCGGTAAGTTCCAGCTACGTGATGTACCAAATGATGAATTGAGCATGAGCCCTCTGGAAATCTGGTGTAACGAATCTCAGGAGCGTTATGTTCTTGCGGTAGCGCCAGAAAACATGGAAGCGTTCGATGCGATCTGTAAGCGCGAGCGTGCACCATACGCTGTGGTTGGTGTGGCAACAGAAGAGCGTCATCTAACTCTAGAAGACTCTCACTTCGATAACACGCCAATTGATATGCCAATGGATATCTTGCTTGGTAAAACACCGAAGATGCACCGTGAAGCGACGACATTGAAAGTAGATAGCCCGGCGATTGCGCGCGATGGCATCGAAATCAACGAAGCGGTTGATCGCGTACTTCGTCTACCAACGGTTGCTGAGAAAACCTTCCTGATTACTATCGGCGACCGCTCTGTTACTGGTTTGGTTGCTCGTGATCAGATGGTTGGTCCTTGGCAGGTGCCTGTCGCGAACTGTGCGGTTACAGCGGCAAGTTACGATACCTACCACGGTGAAGCGATGTCGATGGGTGAGCGTACTCCGGTTGCTCTACTAGACTTCGGCGCATCTGCTCGTCTGGCGGTTGGTGAGTCTCTGACTAACATCGCAGCGACTGACATCGGCGATATTAAACGCATTAAGCTGTCTGCGAACTGGATGTCTCCAGCAGGCCACCCTGGTGAAGACGCAGGTCTTTACGAAGCAGTGAAAGCGGTTGGTGAAGAGCTGTGTCCAGCGCTAGGTTTGACTATCCCTGTTGGTAAAGACTCAATGTCGATGAAGACCAAGTGGGAAGAGAATGGTGAAAGCAAAGAAGTAACTTCTCCACTGTCGCTGGTAATCACTGCGTTTGGCCGTGTTGAAGACGTGCGTAAGACAGTAACGCCTCAGCTACGCACTGACAAAGGTAATTCTTCACTTGTTCTTGTTGACTTGGGTAACGGCAAAAACCGTTTGGGTGCAACAGCACTGGCACAGGTTTACAAGCAGCTGGGTGACAAGCCGGCAGACGTAGACAACGCTGAGCAGCTAAAAGGCTTCTTTGATGCAATGCAAACACTGGTTCGTGACGACAAGCTGCTTGCTTACCACGATAAAGGTGACGGCGGTCTATTTGTAACGCTGGCTGAGATGGCATTCGCGGGCCACTGTGGTGTGAAAGCGAACATCGCAGAGCTTGGTGACGATGCGCTGGCGGTTCTATTTAACGAAGAACTAGGTGCGGTTGTTCAGGTTAAGAACGACGACCTGGATTCAGTTCTGTCTACGCTAGCGGCAAACGGCTTAGAAGCATGTTCACATGTGATTGGCAGCGTTGAAGCATCAGACGACTTTGTTATCACGTCTGGTGATGATGTTGTGCTTAAGCGTTCACGTACCGAACTACGAGTTATCTGGGCAGAAACCACGCATAAAATGCAGGCGCTACGTGATAACCCAGCATGTGCAGACCAAGAATTTGAAGCGAAGAAAGACAACTCAGACCCAGGCCTGAATGTTTCACTAAGCTTTGATGTGAATGAAGATATCGCAGCCCCTTACATTGCGAAAGGCGCGAAACCTAAGATGGCGATTCTTCGTGAGCAAGGCGTAAACTCTCACGTTGAAATGGCAGCAGCGTTTGACCGTGCTGGTTTTGAAGCAACTGACATCCACATGAGCGATATTCTGACAGGCCAAGCGGCACTGGATGAATACCAAGGTCTGGTCGCTTGTGGTGGTTTCTCTTACGGTGACGTATTAGGCGCGGGTGAAGGTTGGGCGAAGTCTATCCTGTTTAACGCACAAGCGCGTGAGCAGTTCCAAGCGTTTTTCAACCGTGAAGAAACCTTCTCTCTAGGTGTGTGTAACGGCTGTCAGATGCTTTCTAACCTGAAAGAACTGATTCCAGGTGCAGACTTGTGGCCACGTTTTGTTCGCAACGAATCTGAGCGTTTTGAAGCGCGCTTTAGCTTAGTTGAAGTACAGAAGTCTGATTCTGTGTTCTTCGATGGCATGGCTGGCTCTCGTATGCCAATCGCGGTATCTCACGGTGAAGGTCGCGTCGAAGTACGTGACGGTGAGCACCTAAACGCAATTGAAGCGTCAGGTACTGTAGCGCTACGTTACGTTGATAATAACGGCAACCCAACGCAACAATACCCGAACAACCCGAATGGTTCGCCAAATGCGATTACCGGTCTGACTACAGCTGACGGCCGTGTAACCATTATGATGCCTCACCCTGAGCGTGTATTCCGCACGGTTGCAAACTCTTGGGCTCCAGAAGGTTGGGGTGAAAACGGTGCTTGGATGCGTATGTTCCAAAACGCACGTAAGAATATCGGCTAACTGCTGGTTAAATGTTTGATGAAGAAAGCGCAAGCCAAGTGGTTTGCGCTTTTTGTTTGGGACAGAGAAAAATTTTTTCGATAGGGCAAATTTTTACAGCTTAGCGACAACATTTATGCTCTAATACCGCGCTTGCCAAGGGAAGGGGCGAAACGAGCTTCATACCGATGGATAGCTGATAGCTCAAAGCACAACAAACAACTTCCTTGAGGGTAATCAAATGTCTAAATTCGCTGTACGTGTATCGGAAAAACGCGGTGGCTGGTGTGCGGAAATCACACGCCAAGTAACATCGAGAAAAACGGTCGTATCAAAAAGAGAAACCGGTTTTGAGTCAGAAGAGCTGGCGAAAGCTTGGGGCGAACAAGAGTTAGCAGGTTTTATCAAAAACCAAACTGAGCGAAACTCTCGTAAGTCTGCGCAGAGAAAAGCGCGCAACGCTGAATAACACGCTTGATGCAAAAAGGTTGACGATATCGTCAACCTTTTTTGTATTTGTCTTAACGAAACTGTCCAGCTTCTGGTAAGAAATCAAACCCTGCACTCGCGAGCTTAGCTTCTAAGGCTGCTTTGTCGATATCGAAGAAGTTTGCCAATTTATCGAGATCACCGGCAAAGTCATCACGAAGCTTCATATTCACAATGCTCATCAGCATGACAGGATCCATGCTTTCAAAGTTTGCTAGATTCATCTCTAGTCCTCAAAGTCTGAAATCAATAGATTGGCCGCCGCAAACGCTGCTTTTTCTCGCGCTTCCATTGGTAAAGATTCATCGGCAGCAATGTCATTCAACGCTTTAACAGCACATGAGATCGCTTTTGGAACATAAGCCTGATCGCCGCTGCCGATCTGAGCATAAAGTTCGCGAATCAGCTCACAGCATCCGTATACTTGCATGGTTAAACCCTAAATAAATGATAACTGCTCTCAAATATACACATCCCGCAGCGGAAACTCAAAGCCAGAGATTGAGCTATCTCAAGGGGATGTGACAATTGTTTTTTCTTTGTGCACACGCTTTAACTTTTCAGTTGTTGCTCAAGCTGATAGGTGACATCCGAGGACAACTGCAGCTGCTTAGCCAGTTCTTGAAGATACGCTTTTTCCATAAAGTTTTGCTCGTCAACGACAATTAACGACGCAAGATAAATCTCAGAAGCCTGCTGCGGTGTTTGTGCTAAGCGAGCTACATCTGCTGGGTCGAGTGGTTTGTTTAGTTCTGAATGCAGCAGGGCTTGCAGGTGCGTGTCTGCTCCCGCGTCTTTTACTGCTGCTTCGATACGTTGCATTTCTTGTTGATCTACGTGACCGTCGGCTTTCGCCGCTGCAATCATCGCTTTGAGGATCAGCTCACTGTGGACATTGTCTTCAGGGTTAAAATTGTCTTCAGTCGGAGTGGTCCCTTGCTTATGTTGAGAATCGTTGTAGACCTTGTAAGCGAGGGCTGCTAACGCCGCGACACCACCAATTTTCAACGCGTTTTTGCCAGCTTTCTTACCGAACTTTTTGCTCTTTTTGGAGCCCATAAGCAAGCTTACTAAGCCGCCACCAACCGCGCCTGCGCCTAATGACTTGAACGTACCAGAACTGGATTGTTTTTTGATTTGCTGCTGACCTTGTTTGAGCAGGTCAGAATTTAATGCTTGGTTGAGTAGATTTTTAAGATCCATAGACCACCTCCTGATGTTGTTCAGAATAGCGAGTCATATATGAACCTAAGATTAACTAAAATGGCGAGCACTAGGCTCGCCGAATAAATAAATTGATAGCTGGTGGCTAGGTTATTCTTGCGCGTAGCCGTGAATACCAAGCTGCTCGCCATCAAGAAACGCTTTGCCGTTCTTCATTTCTAAACGATCTTCAACCATCCACTTAACAACCAATGGGTAGATTTTATGCTCTTGAGTTTGTACTCGAGCCGTGAGCGTTTCTACGTTGTCTTCATCAAAGATCGGCACTTTAGCTTGGAGGATGACGGGCCCGCCATCCAACTGTTCTGTAACGAAATGTACGCTAGTTCCGTGTTCTTCGTCACCAGCGTGGATCGCACGCTGGTAAGTGTTGAGGCCCGGATACTTAGGTAGCAGAGAAGGGTGGATATTGATCATACGTCCCATGTAATGACGGACAAATTCGCCACTCAAAATACGCATGTAACCGGCCAAAACAATCACGTCAGGTCGATATTCATCAATCTGCTTCATCAGTTCATGGTCAAAAGCGTCTCGTGTATCAAACGCTTTCGGGTCAAGAAAGTGGCCAGCAGCGCCAGCCTTCTTTGCTCTTTCTAACGCATAAGCTGTTGCTTTGTTCGAAAAAACAGCCGTCACTCGTCCGGTATCAATGCTGGTTTCACAAGCATCGATAATCGCTTGCAAGTTTGAACCATTCCCTGAAACTAAAACAACAATACTCTTCATTATTACTTGATCTCTACTTGTTCTTCGCCAGCTTCAGCTTGTGCAATCTCGCCAATTACCCACGCATTTTCGCCTTCTGCGTTCAGTAGTTTTACTGCTGCTTCAGCTTGGTCTTGTGGTAGCGCGACGATTAGACCAACACCACAGTTAAAGGTGCGGTACATTTCGTGAGTGTCTACGTTGCCTTTCTCTTGTAACCATTTGAAGATCACTGGCCATTCCCAGCTGTTACCATCGATAACTGCTTTTGTACCTTCAGGTAGTACACGTGGAATGTTTTCCCAGAAACCGCCGCCTGTAATGTGAGAGATGGCGTGGATGTCATGCGCTTCGATCATTTTCAGCGCTGACTTAATGTAAATCTTTGTTGGTTCTAGAAGGTGCTCACCGATAGTGCGACCTGCGAGCTGTTCGCTCTTGTCTGCACCAGACACTTCTAGAATCTTGCGGATTAGCGAGTAACCATTTGAATGAGGACCGCTTGAGCCAACCGCGATCAGCGCGTCACCCGCTGCGACTTTAGTACCGTCGATAACGTCTTCTTTCTCAACAACACCGACGCAGAAGCCAGCAACGTCGTAGTCTTCGCCTTCGTACATGCCCGGCATTTCCGCAGTTTCACCACCGATCAGTGCACAACCTGCTTGTAGACAGCCATCAGCAATGCCCGATACTACGTCTGCTGCGGTATCAACATCTAGCTTACCTGTCGCGTAGTAATCAAGGAAGAATAGTGGCTCAGCACCTTGTACGATCAGGTCGTTTACACACATTGCGACTAAGTCGATACCAATGGTGTCGTGCTTATTCATATCCAAAGCAAGGCGGAGCTTCGTGCCTACACCGTCAGTGCCTGAAACTAGAACTGGGTGCTTGTATTTGGTTGGCAGTTCACATAGTGCGCCAAAGCCACCAATACCACCCATTACTTCTGGGCGACGCGTGCGTTTTACAGCACCTTTAATACGGTCAACAAGAGCGTTGCCTGCATCAATATCAACGCCAGCATCTTTATAGCTTAGAGAAGTGTTATTAGCACTCACAGTGAAGTCCTCGGTTTTGAAAGTGGGTATGAAAACGGCGCTATTCTAACAGTGGATAAACCCATATAGCAAACGTTTGCGTGGGTTTTTTCTTTTGTTCTATCGCAAGAAATTGTTAATGAAATCGTTTATAATCTGAAGGTTTGTTTAAAAATCATCAAATACCCGGAGATGGAAATGAAAGTTGTTGAAGTAAAACACCCTCTTGTTAAGCACAAAATTGGTCTAATGAGAGAAGGTGACATCAGCACTAAGCGCTTTCGCGAGCTGGCGACAGAAGTAGGTAGCCTACTGACTTACGAAGCGACTGCAGACTTTGAAACGGAAAAAGTAACCATTGACGGTTGGAACGGTCCAGTGGAAGTTGACCAAATTAAAGGTAAGAAGGTAACAGTAGTGCCGATCTTACGCGCAGGTCTGGGTATGATGGATGGTGTTCTTGAGCACATGCCAAGCGCACGTATCAGCGTAGTTGGTATCTACCGTGACGAAGAAACACTGGAACCTGTTCCTTATTTCAACAAGCTAGCGTCTAACATCGACGAGCGTATCGCTTTGGTTGTTGACCCAATGCTAGCAACTGGCGGCTCAATGATCGCAACGATTGACTTGCTAAAAGAGAAAGGCTGTAACCAAATTAAAGTTCTGGTTCTTGTTGCAGCACCTGAAGGTATTGAAGCATTAGAAAAAGCGCACCCAGAAGTGGAGCTTTACACTGCGGCAATCGATGAGAAGCTAAACGACAAAGGCTACATCGTTCCGGGTCTAGGTGATGCGGGTGATAAGATTTTCGGTACTAAGTAATTGAATTACTGACGTAATCGAACACGAAAAAGGGGAGCTGATGCTCCCCTTTGTTGTTTTTGGCTATTTGATTACTTTTTTAAGCTCAAAGTGCCGTTTGTTCTTGGTTTATTTGCAGTGCGTGGTTGATTGCCCGCTTTGGGTTTGTAAGCCGTTTTCCCTTTGCCCGAATCAGAGCGTTGGTTGGTATTTGGTTTGCCGTGACGCCCTTTCTTTGAATTTGGCGCATGGCGAAGCTCATCAGCGTTGCGGCCTTTAAACGTGCGTTGCTTTTGATTACGGCGAGCTTTCGAATCATGATTTTCATCGCGGCTATCAAATAGTTTTGCATCGGTCGCTTTGCGGATCTGTTTGCCGCGGCTATCAAGTTTCGAGGCTTCTTCCGTGCTGATTGAGCCTTCACACATCGCGAGGATTTCCGCGACTTCAGCATCAGTCAAATAGCGCCACTGACCGTTTGGAATACCATCTAGGGTGATGTTCATGATACGCACGCGGCGCAACTTGAATACTTCGTAACCTAACGCTTCACACATACGGCGAATCTGACGGTTCAAACCTTGTGTCAGTACGATACGAAAAGCGTACTTGGTTTCTTTGGTCACTTTGCACGGCAAAGTGACTGTATCTAGGATCTCAACACCCGAACTCATTTTTTGGATGAACTGGTCGGTGATCGGTTTATCGACTCGTACCACGTACTCTTTTTCGTGGTTATTACCTGCACGAAGGATCTTGTTAACGATGTCGCCGTCATTGGTCAGGAAGATCAAACCATCAGAAGGTTTGTCGAGGCGACCAATAGGGAAGATACGTTTCTTATGGCCGATGAAATCAACGATGTTGCCTGGAATGTCACGCTCTGTCGTACAGGTAATGCCGGTCGGCTTGTTTAACGCAATATAAATCGGCTTCTCTTTGGCACTAACGGGTTTCCCGTCGACACAAACATCATCACCAGCAACAACCTTGGTGCCCATTTCAGGCACTTTACCGTTAATGGTAACGCGGCCTTGTTCGATAAGCTTGTCTGCTTCTCGGCGTGAACAAAAGCCTGTTTCACTGATGAATTTGTTGAGTCGTTTGGCTAAATCTTGTGACATGTTGGTTCTCTCTAACGTTTCACAACGGCATGTTGATGGAAATGAAAAAGCAGCCGTGAAGGCTGCTTTAATATTCTAGCACTGAGGCTTTGTTTAACCCAAACGCTTTTGATGGCGTTCGCGAGTTTCGATTTTCTTGTCTGCGCTTTTCTTCAATAAAACATAAACGGCGCCCGTTCCACCATGAAACCGTTGTGCACTATGGGCGCATTGGACTTCGTTGATTTGTTCCAGCCACTGAGCAACAAAGCTCTTCATTAACGCGGGTGGATTTGATTTCTCTCCGCGTCCGTGAACGATCACTACGGTGCGGATATCCATCGCCATACACTGTTTCAGAAACTGTACAACTTCATCTCTTGCCTGTTTTAGTGTTCGGCGGTGTAAGTCCAGCCTAGCTTGGATAGGGTATTTGCCTAAGCGAAGTTTGCGGTAAACCCCGTCTTGTACGCCGTTACGTTTAAACTCAATGATGTCTTCTGGTTTGATCATTGGCGCGTGATCGACAGAAAGGTATTCAGGGTCATCTTCCGTCAACCAAATTGCGGCTTCGCGTTTTGCCAATTGAGCATCAGAGACACTATGTTGTTTTTTGTGTTCGGCAGTGTCTTGTTGAATTGGTTTAACATCGCCCATCATTTCTTGAAACAGGGCTAAATCATCATCGTGAGACATAACGGCATCTCAGAGTAAGGAATCAGTGTTGTCAGTATATCAACGATAGGATTAAGTGGGAGCAAAAAATAAAAAACCGAAGTAGACAATGTATCTACTTCGGTGCAAAGCGAACGTCTATTACGAGAATAGGGCTAAGCGATTTCTAGTGAGGAGATTTGTCGTTCATCACTTTGTAAACGAAGTAGCCGCCGTAAAACAGCATTAGACCCAAAGCGCCGAAAATTACTAGCATTGAAGACAGACCTACCGCATTACCAAATAGGAGTTCAAGCCAAAAGTCCATATTTCCTCCAATGAATACAAAGTGTGTTGACAGGTGTAAAGGTAAACTGAGGTTAAATATGCAACACTGATCTGGATCAATTGTTGTCTTTTGGTTGCGCACTTGTTTTTGTTGGTGTGTTTTTGCTCACATTTTGTAGCCCGCTGATGGCGTTTTAGCCAAGTGAACGGAATTTTTGAAAAAAGTCGGGAAATGGCTTGCGTTAGAGGCCAGAATCCGTAATATACGCTTCCGTTGACGGGCAAAATGCTCGAATAAAACGTCTCGGTGAATAGCGCAGTTTGGTAGCGCATCTGGTTTGGGACCAGAGGGTCGGGGGTTCGAATCCCTCTTCACCGACCACATTCTAAGCCTTAGCAGAAATGCTGGGGCTTTTTCGTTTTGTGTTTGTTATAACCTAAGCTATTAACTCTGATAGTGACAGTCGACGCTTTTGCTGTGTGACAATTGCGTGACTTTAAAGCCTTTGTTTTGCAGCAAGCTCAGTACATTTTGTTCGCCAACCAGGTGAAGTGTGCCGACCACCATAACGTATGAACCTTTTGGGTTTGGTAGCCAACTTGGGTCAGCGAGTTTATTGACCCAGTTTTTATTACGCTGGTAAATAAACGCATCTTCAAACTCCGGCGACATTTCTGTTAGCGTCGCAAACTCATTCAGTTTGTTCAGATCTCCGGCTTTCCAACTGTCGATCAGACAATGTGTTGCTATCTCGGCGTCTTCAAATTCATCCAGCACGCTGAGCAAAAACTCTTTGCCGCCTTCTGCTTGACCTGTCAGTAAGTCGATTTGAAACTGAAGTGACTCTAGGCTGAATACTGGGATATTTTTTGTGGTCGCTTTGTATATCAACCTCAAGTCGACGCCATCATCAGAGCGGTAGCCGAAGCTTTCAATTTGCTTCATTTGGATACCAATCGCAGCCGCCCATGGCGCGGTGTTGAGTAACTGTTCTGGGTTCATCGATAGCTGGGAAGCGATCTGGTTCAAGCGTGTTTGCTGCTCTTTACTCAGCACATCTTTACTTTGGATAGTGATTTCTGGGTAGACGACACCTTGGGTCTTACGCACATCCGCTTCAATGATTAAGCCATCACTTGTTTGCAGTCTGTCGTTAATCGTCGATGGGAGAGGGAACATGGTTTCGTCACCTACGTGTACGGAACCTAAAATCAGATAAGTCACTCCTCCTTTTTCGGCTTGCCAGTAGAGTGGTTCAGCATTTATTGCGGTGGAGATAAAAAGCAGTAGTGCCAACAAACTTTTATACATGTAATGTCCTTATTCGAACAATAATCTTTTGCTTCAAGTATATAGTGAGTTTGCGAGGCTGAATATTTTGCTGCTTGGTAATGGGACTTAGGTAAAGCTGTGAGGGACAAACATTCAATGCAGATTGACGAAGGATATAAAAAAGCGGTCATTCCACGAATTGGAACGACCGCTTGCACTTTATTTCGTAACTTGACGTAAGGTCTTAAGCAGGTTGCGCTGCAGGCTCGCTTTCTTCCGCTAGTTGGGCAGATGATTCCGCACCATGCATCCAGCGCACCAGAGTGCCCGAGAACATCAGAAGCAGAACACCTGAGAGAGTGGCAGTAATTGCGATACCACCAAAGATAGACAGCGCACCCAACTCACCCACGTGTGAGCCGATAAGGCCTGCGACGTAGTTTGCGATGGCGTTAAAGCCGAACCAAGCGCCCATCATTAATGATGCTAGACGTAGCGGAGCTAGCTTGGTGACCATGGATAAGCCGATTGGGGATAGGCATAACTCACCCAGTGTATGGAAGAAGAATGCGCCAACTAACCATAGCATCGAAGTTTTCACGCTCGTGTCGCCGCCTTGTTCCATAACCGCGCCAACCATACAAACAAAGCCTAACGCTAAGAAGAACAGAGCCAGCGCGAATTTAACCGGAGAGTTTGGTTCTTTCTTGCCCATTTTTACCCATAGCGCAGCGAGAACTGGCGCTAAGGTAATTATGAAGAATGGGTTAAGCGACTGGAACCAAGCTGCTGGTACTTCAAATGAACCAATCATACGGTCAGTGTATTGCTGGGTGTAGATGTTCATCAGACCACCTGCTTGTTCAAAGCCAGCCCAGAATACAATCACAAACAGGCCCATGACCAAAACCACTTTGAGTCGGTCGACTTCTTGCTTGGTTAGTGGCTGCTTTTTCTGCGCTTGCTTGTTTTCCAAATCACGCACTGCCGCAGGCTCAACGCCGATATTACCCAACCAAGACTGAGCTAGGCCCATTTGCATAATTAAGCTGATCACCATGCCTGCGCCCGCAACGATAAAACCCGCTTTCCAACCAAACTCGTTGGTAACAGAACCGGATACAACGCCAGCAAGCAGTGCGCCGAGGTTGATACCCATATAGAAAATCGTAAATGCTCCGTCACGACGGTTGTCGCCTTCTTGGTATAAATCACCAACCATGGTTGAGATGTTTGGTTTAAATAGACCGTTACCTGAGATTAGGAGCGCTAGACCAAGGTAGAAAGTGTGAATTGCACTCAGTCCTAGAACATCTGCTGGCATCGCCAGTGTGAACTGACCTACCGCCATCAACGCACCACCGATGAGAATTGAACGGCGTTGGCCTAAGTAGTTGTCGGCCAACCAACCACCAATTAAAGGCGTGATATAAACTAAGCCAGTGTAGATACCGTAAAGATCGAGTGCATCTTTGGTTGACCAGCCCATACCACCATTAATTGTTGTATCGGTTAAGTAAAGTACCAAGATGGCGCGCATTGCGTAATATGAGAAGCGTTCCCATAACTCAGTACCAAAAAGAAGGAATAGGCCGCGAGGGTGGCCAAGAATTTGATGTTGTTTTGCCATAAGTTTTGTTAATGCCGTGCATTAAAGTTTTTAATTTGTCATTACGTATACATCTTAGAGAAAACGACTTCAATTGAGATAAATTTAAGACTTTATGTAGTTTGGTTGATAAGGTTATGAAAATTAATAGAAAAGTTTAGTTAAACGTACTGATTAAACGGTGGGAAAACTTATTTTCCAATTTGGTGACTTGTAAAGTTGGCCAAATGAGAGTGCGAAATGTACTTACAATTTCGCACATACATATAAGTGACAAAATGCTAGGATGTGCAAAAAACACGGTTGGCTATATATATGAAACAATGGTATTTACTTTATTGTAAGCGCAGCGAACAAAAGCGTGCCAAATTGCACTTAGAAAACCAAGGCGTCGCATGCTATTACCCAGAAACTGCGGTTGAGAAAATCGTTCGGGGTAAAAGACAAATTAAAAGCGAGCCTTTGTTTCCGTCTTATGTATTCGCGCATTTCGACCCTGAAACAGGGCCAACATTCACTACGATCCGCTCTACACGTGGCGTGATTGACTTTGTTGGTAAAGGTGCGACGCCACAAGTGTTGGATGATTCATTGATCGAAACCTTGAAAGAGATCGAGCAACTGCAATTGCATTCGCAATGTGATTCTTTGCCGGCGAAAGGTGATGTGGTGAGAGTCGCTGGTGGGCAGTTTTCGGGTATTGAAGCGATTTATCAAGAAGCAGATGGGGAAACCCGTTCTATTCTACTGGTGAAAATGCTCAGTAAACCTGTTGAGGTCAGCGTCGAAAATAGACACCTAGAGATATAAAAAGAGGCACCGATTGGTGCCTCTTTTTTTGATTAGTATGCGTCGTTGTGTACGGTCTGAACGGCGCGACCTGATGGGTCAACACAGTTTTTGAATGATTCATCCCACTCAATCGCTTTCGCAGATGAACACGCCACTGATGGACCACCAGGCACACATTCTGCTGCCGATGGAAGAGGGAATAGCTCTTCAAAGATCTCGCGGTAAACGTAGCCTTCTTTTGTCGTTGGCGTGTTGTAAGGGAAGCGGTATTGCGCCGTTTCCATTTGCTGATCCGTTACCTTCGCTTCCGCCACTTCTTTCAATGTATCAATCCAGCTGTAGCCAACACCGTCAGAGAACTGCTCTTTCTGACGCCATGCAATTGAATCTGGTAAGTAGTGTTCAAAACACTCGCGTAGGATGTGTTTTTCCATCTTACCGTTGCCACACATCTTATCCGCTGGGTTTAGACGCATTGCCACGTCGATAAACTCTTTATCTAGGAAAGGTACACGACCTTCTACGCCCCAAGCGGCAAGAGACTTGTTTGCACGTGCACAGTCAAACATGTTCAATGCCAGCAGCTTACGAACGGTTTCTTCGTGGAACTCTTTCGCGTTTGGCGCTTTGTGGAAGTAGAGGTAGCCACCGAAGATTTCATCAGCGCCTTCACCAGACAGTACCATCTTGATGCCCATCGCTTTGATCTTACGTCCCATTAGGTACATAGGCGTTGAAGCACGAATCGTGGTTACGTCGTAAGTCTCGATGTGGTAAATCACGTCACGAATGGCGTCTAGACCTTCTTGGATGGTGTATGTCATTTCGTGGTGTACGGTACCAATCTTGTCAGCCACTTCACGAGCAGCTTTCAAATCTGGTGCGCCTTCTAGACCAACAGCGAATGAGTGAAGTTGAGGCCACCAAGCTTCTGACTTCTCATCGTCTTCGATACGCATTGCAGCAAAGCGTTTTGCAACAGCTGAAGTAATAGAAGAATCAAGACCACCAGAAAGCAACACACCGTAAGGTACGTCCGTCATTAGCTGGCGTTTAACCGCGGCTTCTAGCGCTTCAGTCAGTTCTTCTTTGCTTGTTACGTTGTTTTTTACTGCATCGTATTCGTTCCAGTCACGAGTGTAGTAACGCTGTGGCTCAGAGTCAGCTGACGAGTAGTAACAACCCGGAGGGAATTCGCTGATGGTTTTACATACTGGCGTTAGTGCTTTCATCTCTGAAGCAACGTAGTAGTTGCCGTGTTCATCGTAACCTTGGTATAGAGGAATAATACCGATGTGGTCGCGACCAACTAGGTAAACATCTTTTTCTTCATCGTAAAGAACGAACGCGAAGATACCGTTTAGCTCTTCAAGCAGCTCTATACCTTTATCTTGGTATAGTGCGAGGATAACTTCACAGTCTGAATCTGTTTGGAAGTCGTATTTGCCTTCGTAGCGAGCGCGAATCTCTTTGTGGTTGTAGATCTCACCGTTCACCGCAAGGATGTGTTTTTTATCTGGGCTAATTAGAGGCTGAGCACCACTATTTAGACCTACGATCGCTAAACGCTCGTGAGCAAGAATTGCTTTGTCAGAGGCATAGATACCTGACCAGTCTGGGCCACGGTGGCGCAGTTTTTTAGACATTTCCAGTGCAACAGGGCGAAGCGCCTGAGCATCACTTTTGATATCCAAAATGCCGAAGATAGAACACATACAACTTCCCTTTAAAATTTATTTAACTCGTTGACTCCAATTTGCCATCTTGATTAAAAAAAGCAACCAACATCGATTAAAAAAATAATAAAACAGCCATTGATGTGAATTTTTTCTAATTTAACCTGCACTTTATTGAATGAGATCTATATTTTGTCGGTTTTTTATCCAAAAAATAAGGCTGCCTAAGTGGCAGCCTTATAAAAAGTTAGCGAGTAGGGGGGCTAAATGACGGTTGGAGTTGCTTGCAAACATGGCGAGCAAAACCGCTACCAGCCTCGCTGTAAATGTTAAACGCAGCATCGACGCCTTTTTCCGTTAAGCTATCTAGCTGGTCTTGATACTCAGCGATTGCCGCTATTTGCCCTTTGAAATTACGACGTTGTAGCTGGTCTAACGCAATTTGGTTACCTTGGTGATGCGGCATGGCAAGCAGTACCAGTTTCACGTTGGCAGTGTCGAGAATTCGTTCCCAGAAATCCGAGTCAGTTGCGTCGCCTGCGATAACGTTTCGGCCTTCTTCTCGATGTTGCTTCGCCGCGTCTTCGCGTACTTCAATCCCCAAGCTAATGCTGCCGTAACGGTTTTTGAGCTCATCATATGCGCCAGTGCCGATACGTCCCATCCCGAGGATAAGGATCTGTGCATGCCCAGGATTGATCAATTTATCTCTGGTGTTGAGTTGTTCTGCAGCATGCTCACGCAACCAGTGGCTAGAGTGTTGATAGATTCGGTGTCCATAACGGTTGATAGGCGCCGCCAAAACAAACGAAATGGATACCGCAATGGCAATCGCAACCAGAATATCACCGCTCATCCAGCCCATCTTAAATGCTAAGCCGCCGACAATTAGGCCAAATTCGCTGTAGTTGAACAGGCTCAATGAGGCAAGTAACGAGGTACGAACGCGGAATTTAAACGCGTTGATCACTACGAAATAGAGAATGCCTTTCAGTGGTAGCAGCAACAAGAACAAGATCGCCAATGCGAAGCCTGACCATGTTGGTTGCTCAGATAGACCGATATTTAAGAAGAAACATACAAGGAACAGTTCTTTGAGGTTAAACAGCGACTTGGATAGCTCAGAGGCTTTCTTGTGGCCAGCGAGTAGCATACCCAAGATAAGCGCGCCGAGATCGGGCTTCATGCCAACCAGTTCAAATAGACCTGCACCGACGACAAGCGCAAAGAAAATGCCGAACAAGACTAACATCTCGCCGTGGCCTACCCAGTCTAGGACTTTGTAGAATATCGGTCTGAGTAGTGGCAGCGCGAACAAGCCGATGGCGTACCATTCAGGAAGTTTGCCAGTAGACGCGGTCAGGAAGATCACGGCAAAGATATCCTGCATAACCAGAATACCGATCGCGAGCGTGCCGTAGGTCGCGTTCATTTCACCTTTTTCTTGCAGTGACTTAACGGCAAACACCGTACTAGAGAAAGACAGAGCGAAGCCAAGTAACAGGATTTGGTCAATCGACATTGCCGCGAGTGAACTAATGCCTAAAAACTTAAAGCACAGCAGTGCAGCGCTGAATATTGCCGTTGAACAAACGTTATGAATGGTTGAGCCCGCCCAAATTTCTTTGGAGAGCAGGGTTTTAATCTCGAGTTTCAGACCGATGGTGAACAGCAGTAGCGTCACCCCCAGATCTGCGAGAGTGACGATTGTCGAATCACTTTCAAAACCAAACGCGTTGAGTCCGAATCCCGCAAGCAGGAAGCCAACTAAAGGGGGAAGGTTGAGCTTAAGCGCAATAAAACCAGCTAAAAAAGCAGCAGATATGAGTATCAGTTCCATAGTTATTCTTATGATTTTGTCCCAAAGAAAAAGGCTGCGTCTTTCGACGCAGCCCGTATTCTAACTCAACTGATTGCGTAGGCGATCAATCTTCAAGTAATTTTTGTAACAAAACGCCGTTCAGCATCGCTCGTTTAATCATCGCAAACGCGCCCAGTGTCGGCTGTTTGTCGATTTCTGATGTGACGATAGGCAAATCACTATGGAAAGTGGTGAGAGATTGGTTTTCTACGTTACGACGAATTGCAGGGAAAACAATATCTTCACACTGAGTAATGTCACCCGCGATGACAACTTTTTGCGGGTTAAACAAGTTGATCGTAATGGCAATCGCTTTACCAAGTTGGTTGCCAACGCGGACTAAGCTCTGTTTAGCCAACTCATCTCCAAGATTAGCGTGTTCACACACATCGCTAATCGAAATAGAGTCCAGTGTGGTTAAGCTAGATTCATAACCTTGAGAGATTAGCTTGTTCACGCGCTCAACAATCGCAGGGTTAGCTGCAACGGTTTCAAGGCAGCCGAAATTACCACAGGTACATTGCTCACCAAGTGGATCGATCTGAATGTGTCCAATTTCACCAACGTTACGGTTATGACCTAAGAACACCTGACCATTAACGATGATACCGGCACCAGTACCACGGTGAACACTGACTAAGATTGAATCTTGGCAGTCACGGCTAGCACCAAAGTAATGTTCCGCTAACGCCATACCACGAACGTCGTTCCCAACGAAACACTGCACGTGGAAGGTGTTGTTGATTAATTCAGAAAGGCTCAGCTTATCAATCGAGATATTCGGCATGTATTCCACCACACCGTCTTCTGGATTAACCAGGCCGGGTAGAGAGATACCGATAGCGATAAGTTGATTGATGACATTCTGATTAGAAGAGATGAACTGCTTAAGATGGGCGATCAGACCGTCAACCAACTCTTCTTGAGTGGTGTAGAAAAACTCAGTGTAGTCAGACGCGAGTTCTTTTCCACCAAGATTGTAAAGACTGAATTGCATGTAGTCTCGGCCGATACGCACTGCGACTGAGTGGAAAGGCTCGACTTCTGTCGTAAGAGAGATTGCTCTACGACCGCCTGTAGAGGCTTGTTGCGCGACCTCTTTGATTAGGCCGCGCTCAAGTAGTTGGCGGGTTATTTTTGTAACACTCGCAGGCGCCAGTTGACTAGCATCAGCAACTTGAATCCTTGAAATAGGACCTTGCTGGTCAATCAGTCTGTATACTGCTGCACTGTTTAGTTGTTTTACTAAATCTACGTTACCTATTTGTCCGCCATTCATTCTTATTTTTGCTCGTACTGTCCGTTAACAATAGTCGCTTGAACATTGAAGTCACGGTCGAATACCGTGAGGTTTGCAATCATGCCTTTTTTCACACGGCCTAGCTTGTCTTCTACACCAATTGCTTTCGCTGGGTAGAGAGTTGCCATTCGAAGTGCTTCGTCCAAAGCGATACCGACGTGCTCAACTGTGTTTTGAACTGCTTCAATCATAGTTAGTGCTGAGCCGCCAAGCGTGCCGTTTTCATCAACACACTTACCATCTCGGTAATATACTTTCTTACCAACAAAAATAAAGTAATCCATGTCGGCGCCTGCAGGAGCTGTGGCATCCGTCACTAATACTAATTTTTCACCTTTAATTTTGTGAGCGATACGAATGTTTGCATAGTCGACATGGAACCCGTCGGCAATGATACCCGCGTAAACGTCAGGGGTATCGTAGATAGCACCGACAACACCAGGTTCACGACCGACCATTGGGGTCATCGCATTGAATAAATGAGTTGCAAATGAGATGCCCGCTTCAAAACCACGACGAGCTTCTGCGTAGGTTGCGTTAGTGTGACCAATCGATACTACGATACCAGCATCTTTCAGGCGTTCGATGTGCTCAGGTTCATTGTGTTCTGGTGCCAGCGTCACTTTGGTGATCACGTCTGCGTTTTCACACATGTAATCGATCATGCTGTCGTCAGAAGGTCGGATGTAATCGACGCTATGAATGCCTTTTTTTGCAACGTTAAGGTATGGACCTTCAAGGTGCAGACCTAAAGACTGGTTCTGGTATTGAGCGTGGTATTCGCGAGCCGCAGCGATCGCTTGCTTCATGTCTTCGTCTGAAGAGGTGATAAGAGTCGGTAAGAAGCTAGTACAACCGGATTTTAGGTTTGCCTCGTGCATGATTTGCATTGTTTTTGCTGTGATCTCATCGTTGAGCATCACGCCACCACAGCCATTTAACTGCAGGTCGATGAAACCTGGGCTTAAGTTGGCGCCATTTAGGTCGCGAGTTTCGATGTCTTTAGGAAGTTCTGAAACTGGGCATACCTTGTCGATCAGTTCATTTTTGATGATCACAGCGTGGTCAACCAGAACATCGCTGCCAGTATAGATTTTACAGTTTGTAAGCGCGTACATGGTTAGTTAATCCTTATGTTGAGATTCTTAATACTTTTCAGTCGTCTAATTGAAGTATAAACACAGATGAGCGGACTTTATTTGTGACATTCAATTAGATCGCAAATTATCTTTTAGCAAACGAAAAATTCTTCCTGATTAGGATGGCATTTTACATGGAGAACCAGAGGCTCTACGAGTGAGTCATATAGTGGCCTACCAATTATTAATGCATTGTTTGATAGGGGATAACGCCAATCTAATCGTCTAAAGGATACTGCGAATCTTATCTTACGATTACCATTTTTTTGTATTGTAAAATAAGTTTTATGATCTCGCTAGCAAAATCCTTTGTCCCTACTCATTTCTGGTGATTATGATCACAAATGAAGAGGTTTTAATTTGCGGAGCAAAATTAATCTCATAAACTGAACAGGACTAAATTGAGCAGCTAAAAAAAGTCGCTCAACCAAAATACAAATCCTATAGGGGGAACTTAAGGTGAATATTCTTGGATATGCGCAAAAGTTAGGTAAAGCACTTATGCTTCCTATCGCAACGCTTCCAGTTGCGGCGCTCTTACTACGTTTGGGTCAAGGCGACCTACTGGATATCCCATTCATGGCGCAAGCTGGTGGTGCGATCTTCAGTCAACTTCCATTATTATTCGGTCTAGGTATCGCGATCGGTCTATCAAAAGACGGTCAAGGTGCTGCAGGCCTAGCTGGTGCAGTTGCGTACTTCGTTATTACTGCGACAGCAACAACAATCAACGCTGACATTAACATGTCATTCTTCGGTGGTATCATCGCTGGTATTATCGCTGGTCACTCATACAACGCTTTCCACGCAACACGTCTTCCTGAGTGGTTGGCATTCTTCTCTGGTAAACGTCTAGTTCCTATCATGGCGGGTCTATTCTCGCTAGTAGCTGGTGCTATTGCTGGTGTTGTATGGCCAAGTATCCAAGGTGGTCTTGATGCTCTTGCTCACGCGGTATCAACGTCAGGCGCTGTAGGTCAGTTCGTATACGGTACTCTTAACCGTGCACTTATCCCTGTAGGTCTTCACCACGTTCTTAACTCATACTTCTGGTTCGGTATGGGTACGTGTCAAGAAGTTCTAGTAACTGGCGCACAAGCAGCTGGTAACGCTCTTCCTGCTCTACAACAGCTTTGTGTTGACCCTGCTCTAGCTAAGACTCTTGTTGCTGGTCAAACTCACACATTTGAATTCGCTAACTCTGTAACTCCAGAAATCACTGCAACAGTTAAAGAAGTAACTGAAACAGTTAAATCTGGTGACCTACACCGTTACTTCGGCGGCGACAAGTCTGCTGGCGTATTCATGAACGGTTTCTTCCCTGTAATGATGTTCGGCCTACCAGGTGCGGCTCTAGCGATGTACTTTGCAGCGCCAGTTGAAAAACGTCATCAAGTGGGTGGTGCACTATTCTCAGTAGCGTTCTGTTCATTCCTAACTGGTATCACAGAGCCTCTAGAGTTCATGTTCGTGTTCCTAGCTCCAGCACTATACGCAATGCACGCAGTATTCACTGGTCTTGCTCTAGTCGTTGCAAACATGTTTGGCACACTGCACGGTTTCGGTTTCTCAGCGGGTCTAATCGACTTCGTATTGAACTGGGGTCTAGCAACTAAACCGTTCGTACTACTACTAATCGGTCTAGGCTTTGGTGCTCTATACTTCTTCACTTTCACATTCGCTATCCGCGCATTCAACCTGAAATCACCAGGCCGTGAAGATGACGATGAAGCAGTAGCAGCGCCTGCTGGTGAAGCTAAGAACGGCGACTTAGCGCGTCAATACTTGAAAGCTCTAGGTGGTCACGAGAACCTAACGTCAATCGACGCTTGTATCACTCGTCTACGTCTAACACTGAAAGATCGCTCTGTGGCTGACGAAGTCGTACTTAAAAAACTAGGTGCGAAAGGTGTAGTGAAACTAGGTGAAAACAACCTACAAGTTATCCTTGGTCCTCTAGCGGAAATCGTTGCTGGCGAAATGAAAGCAATCGGTGCTAACGAAGACCTATCGGACGTGAAACTACCATAACGTACTTTGTTAGTCTCAATATCGATGAAAGCCTCCTTCGGGAGGCTTTTTGCTTTTATGGACCGTAATTATAGAACTGGCGAAAAGCTAAGCGAGTTTGCTATCAATCGGTGGAAATCGAGCAATATTTGCGAATTAAACAAGAGTTCTTATTGTGCTAAGGCTAAGAATTGTGGATCATTAGACGTTATATACGTTGGTGGGAAATATCCCCACTGAACGAGATTTTCTCTGAACAATACTACAACAATTGAGGTGCTATAGATGAGTGAAGCTGAAGCTCGTCCATCGAATTTCATTCGCCAAATCATCGACAAAGATTTAGCGGATGGCAAACACACAAGCGTGCATACTCGTTTCCCGCCAGAGCCAAACGGTTATCTGCACATCGGTCACGCTAAGTCAATTTGCTTGAACTTTGGTATTGCTCAGGACTATCAGGGTAAATGTAACCTGCGTTTTGACGACACTAACCCTGAAAAAGAAGACGTAGAATACGTTGAGTCAATTAAGAATGATGTGAGCTGGTTAGGCTTCGAGTGGGATGGTGACGTATGTTACTCATCAAACTACTTCGACAAGCTGTACGAGTTTGCAGTGGAATTAATTAACAAAGGCTTAGCGTACGTTGAAGAGCTAAGTCCTGAGCAGATCCGCGAATACCGCGGCACACTGACTGCACCTGGTAAGCCAAGTCCTTACCGTGACCGTAGCGTTGAAGAAAACTTAGCGCTATTTGAAAAAATGCGTGCTGGTGGCTTTGAGGAAGGTAAAGCGTGTCTTCGTGCGAAGATCGATATGTCTTCGTCGTTCATGGTGATGCGTGATCCTGTGCTTTACCGTGTCCGTTTTGCAACTCACCACCAAACAGGTGACAAGTGGTGCATCTATCCAATGTACGACTTTACGCACTGTATTTCTGATGCGTTAGAAGGCATTACGCACTCGCTATGTACGCTAGAGTTCCAAGATAACCGCCGTCTTTACGATTGGGTGTTGGAAAACATCACGATTGATTGTCAGCCGCATCAGTACGAGTTTAGCCGCCTAAACCTTGAGTACACCGTGATGTCTAAGCGTAAGCTAAACCAGTTAGTAAGCGAAAAGCTTGTAAACGGCTGGGATGATCCACGTATGCCGACTATCTCTGGTCTGCGTCGTCGTGGCTTCACGCCAGGCTCAATCCGTGAGTTCTGTAAGCGTATCGGTGTGACTAAGCAAGACAACATGATCGAGATGAGTTCACTCGAGTCTTGTATCCGTGACGATCTAAACGAAAACGCGCCACGCGCGATGGCAGTTCTGGACCCGGTGAAAGTCGTGATTGAAAACTACGACGCGGACAAAGTCGAAATGCTGACGGTTGCTAACCACCCGAACAAACCAGAAATGGGCGAGCGTGAAGTTCCGTTCACTCGCGAAGTTTGGATTGAGCGTGAAGACTTCCGTGAAGAAGCGAACAAGAAGTACAAGCGTTTGGTTCTGGGTAAAGAAGTTCGTCTACGTGGTGCTTACGTGATTAAAGCGGAGCGTATTGAGAAAGATGCAGAAGGTAATATTACTACTATCTTCTGTTCTTACGACGATGAAACGTTAGGCAAAAACCCAGCAGATGGCCGTAAAGTGAAGGGTGTTATTCACTGGGTATCTGCGGATAAAGGTCTTCCTGCTGAAATTCGTCTATACGATCGTTTGTTCACCGTACCAAACCCAGCGGCAGCGGATAATTTTGCTGAAACAATCAACCCAGATTCACTGCAAGTGAAGCGCGGTTATGTGGAGCCAAGCTTAGCTTCAGCGGAAGCTGAGAAAGGTTACCAATTTGAGCGTATGGGTTACTTCTGCGCCGACGCAAAAGACTCTAAAGCAGATGCTTTGGTGTTCAACCGCACGGTTGGCCTACGCGATACTTGGGCTAAAATTGAAGCTCAGTAATTGCTAGATATATGAAAAAGCCAGTCTTCGGACTGGCTTTTTTGTGTCTGACGATAAATAGCAGATAAAATAAAAGCGCTCATTGAGCGCTTTAAAATCTAAGATTATTTCTTCGGCTTGTGTGCGTCAGGGTTCTCTTTACAGCTGCCGTCGCCACATTTGCCGTATAGGTACAAGCTGTGGTTAGTCAGTGTAACGTTATATCTCGCCGCAATTTCTTTCTGACGTTCTTCGATAAGGTCGTCAGAGAATTCAATCACTTCACCACAGTCCAGACAAACTAAGTGATCGTGGTGGTGTTGCGTCGATAGCTCAAATACAGACTTACCGCCTTCAAAATGGTGGCGAGTCACAATACCTGCATCATCAAATTGGTTTAATACGCGGTATACGGTAGCTAGACCAATCTCTTCTCCTAGATCAATCAGCTTTTTATATAGCTCTTCAGCACTAATATGTTGGCATTCTGGTTGCTGTAGTACTTCTAAAATCTTCAGTCTTGGTAGTGTAACCTTAAGACCAGCATCCTTAAGCGCTTGGTTGTTGTCTGACATATACTTTCCTGTTGATGATCTGCAGTAATTAACAGAATTCAATATTCCTATCATTATAGGGCAGTAGGAGATAACAATAAACCACGAACTTCAAAGGGTTACTAGGGATTTATTATAAACCCGTGCCAAGTCACTGATCATACAACTCTGACCAGTTACAATTAATTAACATTGTAACGAATAAACTCAGGGAATAAAAATGAAATCATGGATGGATATCGCTGATAAGCCCAATGTCGTCAGGCATGCATTGAACTTATGGCCGCCATTCTGGGGTTCGGGTATTAAGATCCTTTCAATAAGTGACGACTTTCGCCAAGTCAAAGTGAAGCTCAAATTACGCTGGTGGAACAAAAATGCCAACCGTACTCAGTATGGAGGCAGTATCTTCTCACTGACTGACCCTGTGTACGCACTCATGCTGATGGGAATTTTAGGTAAGCAGTACTATGTTTGGGATAAGCAGGCGAGCATCAACTTCATCAAGCCGGGTCAAAGCGACTTATATGCAGATTTCGTCATTTCTCAGCCGTTGCTCGACGATATCCTGCAACAAACCGCGAGTGGTGAAAAGTGCTTTCCTGAATTTATTGTTCACGTGAAGGACAAAGATGGGAACGTGGTGTCTGAGGTTCAGCGCCAACTTTATGTACGTAAGAAGCCGCAGTACCGAGAGTGCGTGCAAGAGCAAGCTGCTTAACGTTCAGATACAAAAAAACCTCCATCGCGGAGGTTTTTTTATCGAAATGCAGATTAGCCTTCTAGTTCAGCTAAACACATTTCCTCATGAATTTGTTTGCACCAGTTGTTAACACGCTCTTCGGTGAGCTCTGGCTGACGGTCTTCATCGATACATAGACCAACGAATTGGCTGTCGTCGCCTTCAACAAGTGCTTTTGATGCTTCAAACTCGTAGCTTTCAGTAGAAGTGTAACCTAGGATAGTGCCACCTTTCGCTTCAACGATGTCACGAACGGTACCCATAGCGTCACAGAAGTATTCTGCGTAATCTTCTTGGTCACCACAACCAAAGATAGCAACTAGTTTTGTAGAGAAATCAATTTGCTCTAGCTCAGGGAAAAAGTCATCCCAGTCGCACTGTGCTTCGCCGTAGTACCAAGTTGGGATACCTAGTAGCAGCAGGTCGAAGTTATCGATGTCTTCTTTGCTACTCTTAGCAATATCTTGAACGTGAACTAGTTGTTTACCTAGTTGTTTTTGAATCATCTTTGCAACAGCTTCAGTGTTACCTGTGTCGCTACCGAAGAAGATACCTACACTTGCCATAGATTCGTTACCTTTACTATTTTTTTGTTGTGGCTAAACCGGAGATCAACCCAGTCCTGTGCCTTCCCAGCTGATTTGAATAATGCCTTTGGCAATGAAACCCGCACAGCCTAAGAATAGAACCAGCCATACTATGCGACGACCAAAAGGAGGAACATTGCCTGCTTTGAGGACATCTTTAATCGCCATACCAATTAAGAAAAAGATAGACGCAAAAAGTAAGTCGAGACCAATCGACTCGAGCATGTTCATATAGTCGTAGAGCATGGAATCCCTTTATGCCAAAATACTTGCGCTGCACTATACCACTGTTAATAGATAAAGTTAACGGGCAGGGTGCAACAGACCTCTCATTCTGTTTTTACGAAATAAACTTGCGAATTGCTCTTAGCACTTCCGCCGGTTTTTCCGCGTGTAACCAGTGACCCGTATTGGCAATCACGTGCGCTTTCGCATTGGCAAATTGCTTTTGGACTTCGCTTTGGTGTTCTGTAGTTAAGTAGTCAGAATCACCACCTTTGATAAACAGGGTAGGTGTGGTGATTTTCTCAATTGGATTCCAACCCAGAATTTCCCAATAGTTATTCCAAAGGCTTTCTACGTTAAAACGCCATTCAAGATGCTCACCGCTGTTATACAGCGATTTACCCAAAAATTGTCGTACGCCTTCTAGCTCAATATGCTGGGCTAAAATCTCCAAAGCTTGTTTACGTGTAGTTGGCTTTTGCGCCAATACCGCTTTTAGTCCGGCAAACACATTGTCGTGGCGGCTTTGGCTGTATTTGACTGGCGCCATATCCAAAACGATCAGTTGGGTGATCTGTTCTTTGGCAAGCTCTGCCAGTTTCATCGCGACCTTGCCACCCATTGAGTGACCAATCACCGAGTATTGCTCGAGTTCTAACGACTGGATTAACTGATACACATCTTGCGCCATCAGTTCGTAATTATGCTCATCGCTTTGGAAAGAGAGTCCGTGATTGCGTAAATCGACGCTGACCACCTGATGATCTTGGCGCAAGTCTCTTGCCAGCAAACCTAAATTATCTAAGTTTCCAAACAGTCCGTGGATCAAAATGGTGGTGTGACCCTCACCTTCAATTTTGTAGTTGAGCAGTTGTGACATTTTATTTTATTCGTTGTGGTTGAACCTAGAGTCTCACTAAAGGCTTCATTCTGCTTTAGATATAGGATCTGAAACTCGCATCTTGAGGTTACTTGGGTATATAATCCCCCAGAGTTTAAACATAGAGATTGTGAAAAGCGAATGAAAACAATAGAGGTTGATGAGGATCTATACCGTTACATCGCAAGTCAAACCCAACATATTGGTGAGAGTGCGTCAGATATTTTACGTCGTCTTTTGGAAGTTGATGGTAAAAATCGACAACCAGCACCAGTAGTACCGGTTCAGCCACAAGGAATTGTGGTAAGCCGAGACGCGATCAAAGAAGAAAAAGTTGATGGCGTAAAAGAGATGCGTTCTCTACTGATTTCCGATGAGTTTGCCGGACTGAAAAAAGCGATTGATCGATTCATGCTGGTGCTTTCTACATTACACCGCATCGACCCAACTGGTTTTTCTGAAGCAACTCAAGTTAAAGGCCGTAAACGCGTTTACTTTGCTGACAACGAGCAAACCTTATTAGAGAGCGGCAATACGACGAAACCAAAAGCGATTCCTGGCTCCCCTTTCTGGGTTATTACCAACAATAACACTAGCCGCAAGCGCCAAATGGTCGATCAATTGATGACTCGCATGAGTTTTCCTGCTGATCTGACTGAAAAGGTTGCTAACTCAATTTAGAGAATTCTGATAAAAACCTCATAATGCGTGGCTCGTCTCCGTTATTATGAGGTTTTTACTTCTATTATTCTAAGAAAGGATGTCACTATGGCTATACACCCGCGCGCTGGACAAAAAGCGCAACAACAGGACTTACACAACATTCCTGCTTTAGTATCTAACTACTTCCTCCTTCAACCAGACCCAGCAAATCCGGCACACAAAGTTGAGTTTGGTACTTCAGGCCATAGAGGCACAGCCGATAAATCCACTTTTAACGAAAACCACATTCTCGCTATCGCGCAAGCTATCGCTGAAGTACGAGCTGAAAAAGGCACAACTGGACCTTTGTTTGTCGGTAAAGATACCCATGCCTTGTCTGAACCTGCGTTCTCAAGCGTGGTCGAAGTTTTGGTGGCAAATGGCGTAAACGTTATTGCTCAGCAAGACAATGGTTACACGCCAACGCCAGGTATTTCTCATGCGATTTTGACGTACAACCTAAACAACGAACAAAAAGCAGATGGCATTGTTATCACGCCATCGCATAACCCACCACAAGACGGTGGTATCAAATACAACCCAACTCATGGTGGTCCTGCTGAGGGTGAACTGACTCAAGCGATTCAAGACCGTGCTAATGAGCTGATTGCCGAAGGTCTACAAGGCGTGAAGCGTATGCCGCTTGCTGAAGCGAAAGCCTCGCCACTGTTTGTCGAATTGGATTTGGTGAAGCCATACATTGATGACTTGGTGAACGTTATCGATATGGAAGCGATCCAAAAAGCCAACCTTAAGATCGGTGTTGACCCACTAGGTGGTAGTGGTATCGATTACTGGCGCCAAATCGCGAAAGCGTACGATCTGAATCTAACGCTGGTAAGTGAAGCCATTGACCCTTCATTCCAGTTTATGTCTTTAGATAAAGACGGCGTAGTGCGTATGGACTGCTCATCACCTTACGCGATGGCTGGTTTGTTGGCGTTGAAAGACGACTATGATCTTGCGTTTGGTAACGACCCAGATTATGACCGCCACGGCATCGTGACACCAAAAGGTCTGATGAATCCTAACCACTACCTAGCGGTATGTATCGACTACCTTTACCGCCATCGTCAAGCTTGGGGGAAAGATGTTGCTGTTGGTAAGACACTGGTATCAAGCGCGTTGATTGACCGAGTTGTCGCAGACCTTGGCCGTGAACTGTGTGAAGTTCCGGTTGGCTTTAAGTGGTTTGTTGATGGTCTTTTTGAGGGCAAATTCGGCTTTGGTGGTGAAGAAAGTGCAGGTGCTTCTTTCTTACGTAAAGACGGCACACCTTGGTCGACGGATAAAGACGGCATCATTCTGTGTCTGCTCGCGGCAGAAATAACAGCAGTAACAGGCAAGAACCCACAAGAATACTACGAAGAGTTAGCCGCTAAACACGGCGAATCTCAGTACAACCGTATTCAAGCGGTTGCCAACGGACCTCAGAAAGACGTGCTGAAGAAACTGTCTGCAGAAATGGTAACAGCAGATACGTTGGCTGGTGATGCAATCACGGCACGTTTGACTCACGCTCCGGGTAATGGCGCAGCAATCGGTGGATTGAAAGTGACGACTGAGAACGGTTGGTTTGCTGCTCGTCCTTCTGGTACAGAAGACATCTACAAGATTTACTGTGAAAGCTTCAAAGGTGAAGAACACCTAAAACAAATCGAAGCGGAAGCGCAAGAGATTGTGAATCAGGTATTCGCAAACGCAGGTCTATAAAAGACACTGAGTTACGCGAAAAATAGAACAAAGGGTTGGTGTTTATACCAACCCTTTTTGTTGCCACTTTAGTTACTGCGATGGTTATTGGGCCAAGTGTCGGGTACGACAAACCAAAATTGACCTTGTCGAGTTTGAGCATGAACAAATCGCCCTTGTGGTTTTTCTAACGGCTGGTTGAATTCGGTGATGCCCGTTGCCCAACAAGCTTTATCCAACTCGAAGAGTTCCTCTTCAATTTGTTCCCACTGACTTTGATAACACCAATAGCCTGTAATTTGGCTGGCGTTGAGTGTAAAACCTAAGCATTCGCTTGGTACCGTTTCTTGAGTAAATGGGTTGATGTATAAGCGGCCTTGTAACAACAGATGCTCGGATAAATTATCCAGATGCGGATATTGATGCTTAAACGGTTCTGAAGCGCTCATCTTTAGTTGGTGGTTGAGCATTCTCGCCAGTTTTTTATCTAGCTGATCATGGGCGTTGGGACCAAACCAAGTTCCTTGATGTAGCAGGTAAAATTTGATCGCGACTTCCCAATGTTCGAGTTGATTGGATTGATGATTCTTGAGGATAAGATCGATCGCGCCGAGAGTTTGTCCGTTATTGTGATTGATTTGCGCTTCATCGAGCACGATGGAATAGCGCCCACTTTGTTTGAGTAACTCAGTACACAAATGCTGGTAAAGAAAACCGAGCCTCGGGTTGCCAGTGTATTCGCTGTTTTGGAATGGTTTCACATCAATGTCTTCGAGTGAGACGAACGGTGGAGTCAGCTCAAAAAGTGACGGCGAATTGGCAATCCATGTATAAAAGCGTTGCAGCTGGTTCATCTTAAATCCTGATTGTTGGCATCTTGCCGTAAACGTCTTGTTCTATTGTAACCATTTCTGATTGCATCTAGCATCACCCATATCGTTCGAATACACTGGGTGAATGGCGAAGTAAGCGGAAGTCAGAATGAATAATTTACAACTGGAAAAAGTACTAAACGAGCTGTTGTCTCCTCAATTGATTAAAGATTATGCGCCGAACGGACTGCAGGTTGAGGGCAAAGCGGAGATCAAACGAGTCGTAACCGGTGTCACGGCTTCACAGGCATTGATCGACAAAGCGGTAGAGTTAAACGCCGACGCATTATTGGTTCACCATGGTTACTTTTGGAAAGGTGAGCCAGAGCCAATTCGAGGAATGAAAGGCAAGCGAATTCGTACCTTGATCAAAAATGACATCAATCTATATGGTTACCATTTGCCTCTCGATATTCATCCCGAGTTAGGTAATAACGCCAAATTGGCTTGCCTGTTAGAAATAGAAGTGGAAGGTGGTTTAGAAGGGCATCCTCAGTCTGTTGCTATGTACGGTCGTTTAAAGCAGCCGCTCAGTGGTAAAGAGTTTGCCGATAGAATTAACCAAGTGCTTAATCGAGTTCCATTACATATCGCGCCTGAAGATGGTGACAAAATCATTGAAACCGTGGGTTGGTGTACAGGTGGTGGACAAGACTTTATAGAGTTGGCGGTTTCCAACGGTTTAGATGCGTTTATTTCCGGGGAGATCTCGGAGCGTACCACCTATACCGCGCGTGAAATGGGTATCCATTACTTCTCTGCGGGTCATCATGCGACAGAACGTTATGGGGTAAAAGCGTTAGGCGAGTGGCTCGCACGCGAACATGAATTAGACGTGACGTTTATCGATATCGATAATCCGGTTTAATCTAAGCAGAAAAGAAAAAGGTTGGCGCTTGGCCAACCTTTTTTATTGCTTCTATATCACTAACGAAAGTGATTACTCGCGTTCGTGCATAGGTTTGAAATCACGTTGCTCTTCACCTGTGTAAAGCTGACGAGGGCGGCCGATACGGTTTAGTGGGTCACTGTGCATTTCGTTCCAGTGAGCAATCCAACCGATAGTACGTGAAATCGCGAAGATAACCGTAAACATAGATACAGGGATACCAATCGCTTTAAGGATGATGCCTGAGTAGAAATCTACGTTCGGGTAAAGTTTCTTCGATACAAAGTATTCGTCAGAAAGCGCGATACGCTCAAGTTCCATTGCTACGTCTAGTAGTGGATCTTTAATGTTTAGCTCTTTCAGTACTTCGTGACATGTTTCGCGCATTACTGTCGCACGTGGGTCGTAGTTTTTGTAAACACGGTGACCAAAGCCCATTAGGCGGAATGGGTCATCTTTGTCCTTAGCACGTTCAACGTACTCAGGAATGTTTTCAACACTACCGATCTCTTCAAGCATCTTCAGACATGCTTCGTTAGCACCACCGTGAGCAGGACCCCATAGGGATGCGATACCCGCGGCAATACATGCGAATGGGTTCGCGCCAGAAGAACCAGCTAGACGAACGGTCGATGTTGACGCGTTTTGCTCATGGTCTGCGTGAAGAGTAAAGATTTTATCCATCGCGCGAGCTACAACAGGGTTAACTTCGTACTCTTCACATGGGTTTGCGAACATCATGTGTAGGTAGTTTTCTGCGTAGCTTAGGTCGTTACGTGGGTAGATGAACGGTTGACCAACTGAGTACTTGTAACACATAGCAGCCAGAGTAGGCATTTTAGACAGTAGTCGGTATGCCGCGATCTCGCGGTGTTCATCATTATTAATGTCGAGTGAATCGTGGTAGAACGCAGCAAGTGCACCAACCACACCACACATAACCGCCATTGGGTGAGCATCACGACGGAAGCCATGGAAAAAGCTTGCGATTTGCTCATGTACCATCGTATGACGAGTTACTGTGGTTTTGAATTGTTCGTATTGTTCACGTGTAGGGGCTTCACCATAAAGAAGGATATAACATACTTCTAAGTAATCAGCGTTATTAGCTAACTGATCAATCGGGTAACCGCGGTGTAGAAGAATACCTTTTCCACCGTCGATGTACGTGATTTGAGATTCACAGGATGCAGTGGCAAGAAAACCAGGGTCAAAAGTGAAAAATCCATTTGCTCCCAGTGTACGAACGTCAATTACAGGGGTACCTAAAGCACCTTCCATAATTGGCAGCTCGATCGGCGCTTGACCTTCAACATGAAGGGTAGCTTTCTTATCTGCCATAACAATCTCCTTTGTTTATTATTTAATCCGTCCAGGATGTTTGTGTGACATTTTTGTACGTGCATTCGTTATCAAAGTCAATTTATCTCCTCTGATGTGTGCACTTGTTATGATTTTTTGAACACGTAACGCTAAAAACCTGTCCTGTGTAGCAAAAATTGTTACATCAATTGTATTAGAATGTTGCCAGCCGTATAGTGGCGCAGTAAATTTTGGTGGAAACCTAATAAATTCAAGGCTTGAAACAAAAGTGAGGTGAAGTTTTAATCCTTGTTGTTAACAAAAATTTTACAAAATACTCAGCAGTTTGATGGGGGTAGTTGTTAAATAAATGTTAACTTTTGTAGGTTTGCAACCAAAATTCGTTCATAACTATAAATGCTCAATGGAGCTGAGTGAGCAAGCCCGTGAAAGAAAGAAAGTCAAGACCTGTTAATTTAGATTTACAGACCATTCGCTTTCCGATCACTGCAATCGCATCTATCTTACACCGAGTCTCCGGTGTAATTACGTTTGTCGCGGTCGGGATCCTGCTTTGGTTACTATCCATATCCTTAAATTCCCCAGCTGGCTACGCAGAAGCAGTCGACATTGTTGATGGCTTTTTTGTGAAGTTTATCTTGTGGGGCATTCTAACGGCATTGGCCTACCATATTGCTGGCGGTATTCGTCATCTACTTATGGACCTAGGTCATTTTGAAGAGCTGGAATCTGGCGCAATGAGCGCTAAGGTTGCATTCGCAGCGACAGCCGTTCTGTCACTATTAGCAGGGGTATTGGTATGGTAAAACACATTTCCTCATTTGGTCGTAATGGTGTACACGATTACCTACTGATTCGTGCTACCGCGATCATCATGACGCTTTATACTGTTTATCTGGTTAGCTTCTGCGCTTTCACAGATATTTCTTACGTATCTTGGACCCAATTCTTTGGTGGCACGTTCACTAAAGTCTTTACGATGCTTGCATTGGTTTCTGTTCTTATCCACGCCTGGATTGGTTTGTGGCAAGTGCTAACAGACTACATTAAGTGCGCTAAGCTTCGTGGTGGCCTACAGTTAGGTGTTATTGCTGTTCTGTTTGGTTACTTCTTCTCTGGTCTATTTATTCTGTGGGGTGCGTAAGTGTCTATTCCAGTTCGCGAATTTGATGCCGTAGTAATCGGCGCTGGTGGTGCAGGCATGCGTGCTGCGCTACAAATCTCAGAGCAAGGCCTAAGCTGTGCTCTACTATCAAAAGTTTTCCCAACTCGTTCTCATACCGTATCTGCACAGGGTGGTATCACTGTAGCGCTCGGTAATGCGCACGAAGACCATTGGGAACAACACATGTACGATACGGTCAAAGGTTCTGACTACATCGGCGACCAAGATGCGATCGAATACATGTGTAAAAACGGTCCAGAATCGGTTATCGAATTAGAGAAAATGGGTCTTCCTTTCTCTCGTTTTGACAATGGTACAATTTACCAACGCCCATTTGGTGGACAGTCAAAGAACTTTGGCGGTGAACAAGCTGCACGTACAGCTGCTGCAGCTGACCGTACGGGCCACGCATTGTTGCATACGCTTTACCAACAAAATATTAAGCATAAAACAACCGTATTCTCTGAGTGGTATGCGCTTGATCTCGTTAAAAACGAAGACGGTGTTGTTTTAGGTTGTACTGCACTTTGTATGGAAACGGGTGAGGTTTGTTACTTCAAGTCTAAAGCGACAATCCTAGCGACAGGCGGTGCAGGTCGTATTTACGCGTCAACAACTAACGCACACATCAACACGGGTGATGGTGTTGGTATGGCACTACGTGCTGGCGTACCAATGCAAGACATGGAAATGTGGCAGTTCCACCCGACAGGTATCGCTGGTGCTGGTGTTCTAGTTACTGAAGGCTGTCGTGGTGAAGGTGGTTACCTACTAAACAAAGATGGTGAACGCTTCATGGAACGTTACGCACCAAACGCGAAAGACCTTGCTGGTCGTGACGTGGTTGCGCGTTCAATGATGATTGAGATCCGTGAAGGCCGCGGTTGTGATGGTCCTTGGGGTCCACACATCAAACTCAAACTGGATCACCTAGGTAAAGACACACTTGAATCTCGTCTGCCGGGTGTATGTGAGCTTTCTCGTACGTTTGCACACGTGGATCCAGTTAAAGAACCGATTCCAGTTATTCCAACCTGTCACTATATGATGGGTGGTATTCCAACTCAGGTATCAGGTCAGGCAATCAAACAAGATCAAAATGGTGCAGATGTTGAAATCCAAGGCCTATTCGCTTGTGGTGAAATCGCATCTGTATCTGTGCACGGTGCTAACCGTCTAGGTGGTAACTCACTTCTAGACTTGGTGGTATTTGGTCGTGCAACAGGCCTGCATCTTGGTGAAACTTTGCTTAAGCAAGCTGACGCTAAACCTGCCACTGAAGCTGATATTGAACGTTCTCTTGAGCGTTACAACCGTTGGGAAAACAGTACTGACGGTGAAGACCCAGCACAGATTCGCAAAGACCTACAGCAATGCATGCAAAACAACTTCTCGGTATTCCGCGAAGGCGATGCAATGGCGAAAGGTTTAGAAGAGTTGAAGGCGATTCGCGAGCGTTTGAAAAACGCACACCTTGCGGACAAGTCGACAGAGTTCAACACGCAGCGTATTGAGTGTTTAGAACTAGAAAACTTGATGGAAACAGCGTTTGCAACAGCTGTAGCGGCTAACTACCGTACAGAAAGTCGTGGTGCGCATGCTCGTTTTGACTTCCCAGATCGTAACGATGAGCAGTGGCTATGTCACTCTATCTACAATCCGGAAACTGAGTCGATGACGAAGCGTGATGTAAACATGGAACCTGTTCATCGTGAAGCTTTTCCACCAAAAGCACGTACGTACTAAGGAAAGGAGGGTAAGAATATGAAACTGAATTTCTCTTTGTACCGCTACAACCCGGATGTCGACCAAAAGCCTTACATGAAAGAGTACACACTTGAAGTGGAAGATGGCTCTGACATGATGCTATTGGATGCTCTGATCCTGTTGAAAGAGCAAGATCCAAGCATTTCTTTCCGCCGCTCGTGTCGTGAAGGCGTTTGTGGTTCGGATGGTTTAAACATGAATGGTAAGAACGGTCTTGCATGTATCACTCCGCTATCTGCACTGCAAGGTGATAAAATTGTTATCCGTCCACTACCGGGGCTTCCAGTTGTTCGCGATCTTATCGTTGACATGACGCAGTTCTACGATAACTATGCGAAAGTGAAGCCATTCTTGATTGATGATGGTGCATTACCACCGTCTCGTGAGAACTTGCAAACTCCAGATGAACGTGCACATTTAGATGGATTGTACGAATGTATCATGTGTGCATGTTGTACGACATCTTGTCCATCGTTCTGGTGGAACCCAGATAAATTTATCGGCCCAGCTGGTCTTCTAGCCGCTTACCGTTGGTTAATTGATAGCCGCGATACAGCAACAGACGAACGCTTATCAAATCTTGATGATGCATTTAGCGTTTTCCGTTGCCATGGCATCATGAATTGTGTAAGTGTTTGTCCTAAAGGGCTAAACCCAACGAAAGCAATTGGTCATATTAAGACTATGCTTGTAAACCGTTCGGTTTAAATTTAATAACAAAATTGCCGGTCACGATGGTGTGACCGGCTTTTAATAGCTCGGCAAAGACCGAAGCAAACGTGAAAACTACTGGTTAAGGGAAAATATGCACAACGGCGTGATGAAGGCATGGCTCGAGTCTTCACACTTGGCTGGCGCCAATGCAACGTATGTAGAGGACCTCTACGAACTGTATCTAAGTGATCCCGATCTGGTAAGTGAGGAGTGGAAACGCGTTTTTGATGGCCTACCTAAGCCTTCAGATGAAGTGGTCGAACAACCACATTCGCGTGTCCGTGACTACTTCCGACGACTCGCTCAAGAAACAAAGCATTACAGTGTCCAAGTTAGTGATCCAGATGTCGACGCTAAACAAGTTAAAGTACTTCAATTAATCAATGCTTACCGTTTCCGAGGACACGAAGCGGCACAGCTTGACCCTCTAGGTTTATGGCAGCGCCCACCTGTGGCGGAGCTAGAACCTGCATTTCACAATCTCACCCAAGATGACCTTGAAGAGTCCTTCAACGTAGGTTCTTTTGCTATCGGCCAAGAAACGATGCAACTGAAAGACATCTACTCGTCTCTGAAGAAAATCTACTGTGGCTCAATCGGTGCAGAATACATGCACATGACAGACACTGAGCAAAAACGTTGGATTCAACAACGTCTTGAATCAGTAGTTGGTCAGCCATCTTTCACTGAAGAAGAAAAACACACATTCCTAGACGAGCTGACTGCAGCTGAAGGTCTAGAGCGTTACTTGGGTGCTAAATTCCCAGGTGCGAAGCGTTTCTCTTTGGAAGGCGGTGATGCACTGATCCCAATGACGAAAGAATTGATTCGTCATGCGGGTACAAGTGGAATGCGTGAAGTGGTTATCGGTATGGCCCACCGTGGTCGTCTGAATATGCTGGTCAACGTTCTAGGTAAGAAACCTCAAGATCTGTTTGATGAGTTTGCGGGTAAGCATGACGAAACATGGGGTACGGGCGATGTTAAGTACCACCAAGGTTTCTCTGCAGACTTTGCGACTCCAGGTGGTGACGTTCACTTAGCACTAGCATTTAACCCATCTCACCTAGAGATCGTAAACCCAGTAGTTATCGGTTCGGTACGTGCTCGTCAGGATCGCTTAGGTGATAAAGACGGCAGCACAGTACTGCCAATCACTATTCACGGTGACTCGGCTATCGCGGGTCAGGGTGTGGTGGCAGAGACATTCAACATGTCTCAAGCGCGTGGTTTCCAAGTCGGCGGTACCGTACGTATCGTAGTGAACAACCAAGTTGGTTTCACAACGTCTAACCCACGTGATACACGCTCAACCATGTACTGTACTGATATCGCGAAGATGGTACAGGCGCCGATTTTCCACGTTAACGCGGATGACCCAGAAGCCGTAGCATTTGTTACACGTATCGCTCTGGATTACCGTAACGAATTTAAACGCGATGTTGTTATCGATTTGGTTTGTTACCGTCGCCACGGTCACAACGAAGCGGACGAGCCAAATGCGACTCAGCCGCTGATGTACCAAAAAATCAAGAAACACCCAACGCCACGTAAGCTATACGCAGACGTACTGATCGAGCGCGGTGTGCTTGGTATCGATACAGCAACGCAACTGGTAAACGAGTATCGCGATGCCCTTGACCACGGTGAAGTTGTGGTAAAAGAGTGGCGTCCAATGGCTCTGCATTCTGTCGACTGGTCACCATACTTAGGGCATGACTGGGATACTGAATGGGCAAACCAGTTTGATAAAGAGCGCTTAATCGAATTAGGCAAGCGTATTTGTCAGTACCCAGAAAGTCATAAGCTACAAAGCCGTGTAAACAAGCTTTACAACGATCGTATTGCGATGGTGAGCGGCGAGAAAGCTATCGACTGGGGTATGGCAGAAACTCTAGCGTACGCAACACTGGTCGATGATGGTAAGCGTATCCGTATCTCGGGTCAGGATTCTGGTCGTGGTACCTTCTTCCACCGTCACTCAGTACTGCATAACCAGAATGACGCAAGTGTTTACATCCCGCTAGCGAATATTCACGACAAGCAAGGTCCTTTCCAAGTATTCGACTCTGTATTGTCTGAAGAAGCGGTACTGGCGTTTGAATATGGTTACGCGACTGCTGAACCAGGTGGTCTGACTATCTGGGAAGCTCAGTTTGGTGATTTCGCCAACGGTGCGCAGGTAGTAATCGACCAATTTATTTCATCTGGTGAGCAGAAATGGGCTCGCTTGTGTGGTCTAACGATGCTTCTACCTCACGGTTACGAAGGTCAGGGCCCTGAGCACTCATCTGCACGTCTTGAGCGTTACCTACAGCTATGTGCTGAACAGAACATGCAAGTGGTTGTGCCATCAACACCTGCACAGGTTTACCACATGATTCGCCGTCAGGTAGTACGCCCAATGCGTCGTCCACTGATTGTTATGTCTCCGAAGTCACTATTGCGTCATCCGCTATGTATTTCTTCTATGGAAGATCTTGCAGAAGGCACTTTCCAACCAGCAATCCCAGAGATTGATAATCTGGATCCTGCGAAAGTGAAACGTGTAGTGTTCTGTTCAGGTAAGGTTTACTTCGACCTTCTTGAGCAGCGTCGTAACAATGAACAAGACGATGTAGCGATTGTTCGTATCGAACAGCTTTACCCATTCCCAATGGAAGACGTAAAAGCAGCTATCGCACCATACACCAATGTAGAAGATTTTGTTTGGTGTCAGGAAGAGCCTCAAAACCAGGGTGCTTGGTACTGTAGCCAACATAACTTCCGTGCTGCTATCCCAGCAGGCGCTGATCTCAAATACGCTGGCCGCCCAGCATCAGCATCTCCTGCAGTAGGTTACATGTCAGTACACTTGAAACAACAGAAAGCGTTAGTTGAAGACGCACTAAACGTGAATACAAAAACTTCGGATTAAGAACTAGAAGTTAAAGGAAGAAACAGATATGACAATTGAAATTCTGGTTCCAGATTTACCTGAATCTGTCGCTGACGCTACGGTAGCAACATGGCACAAGCAACCAGGCGACGTAGTAGAGCGCGATGAAGTACTGGTTGATATCGAAACGGATAAAGTAGTCCTTGAAGTACCAGCGCCAGAAGCGGGTGTTTTGGAAGCGATCATCGAAGTAGAAGGTGCAACCGTACTTTCTAAGCAACTGCTTGCTAAGCTAAAACCTGGCGCAGTTGCGGGAGAGCCAACCGCAGATAAAACGGAAGGTACAGAGGCTTCTCCTGATAAGCGCCACAAAGCGGCACTGACTGAAGAAAGCAACGATGCGCTAAGCCCAGCGGTTCGTCGCCTATTAGCAGAACACAACCTAGAAGCTAGCCAAGTGAAAGGTACTGGTGTTGGTGGTCGTATCACTCGTGAAGATATCGATGCGCACCTAGCGAACGCGAAAGCAGCTCCTAAAGCAGAGGCTCCAGCGGTTGAAGCTCCTGCTGCGGCTCGTAGCCAAAAACGTGTTCCTATGACTCGTCTACGTAAGACAGTTGCGAACCGTCTGCTAGAAGCGAAAAACAGCACGGCGATGCTAACCACGTTCAACGAAGTAAACATGAAGCCAATCATGGACCTTCGTAAGCAGTACAAAGACCAGTTTGAAGAGCGCCACGGTACTCGTCTAGGTTTCATGTCTTTCTACGTGAAAGCAGTAACTGAAGCGCTAAAACGTTACCCAGAAGTGAACGCGTCAATCGATGGCGATGATATCGTTTACCACAACTACTTCGACATCAGCATGGCAGTATCTACGCCACGTGGTCTAGTGACTCCAGTACTGAAAGACTGTGACACACTAGGTTTCGCTGACATCGAAAAAGGCATCAAAGAGCTAGCAATCAAAGGTCGTGATGGCAAACTGACAGTAGACGAGCTAATGGGCGGTAACTTCACTATCACTAACGGTGGTGTGTTCGGTTCATTGATGTCTACGCCAATCATCAACCCACCGCAATCAGCGATTCTTGGTATGCACAAAATCCAAGAGCGTCCAATGGCGGTAAACGGCAAAGTTGAAATCTTGCCGATGATGTACTTGGCACTATCTTACGACCACCGTCTAATCGATGGCCGTGAGTCAGTGGGCTTCCTAGTAACGATTAAAGAGCTACTAGAAGATCCAGCACGTCTGCTATTAGACGTTTAATATCGCTAAAACGTCTAGTCACCCAAGGTGGCTAGACGTCTATAGTTTGCAAGGCTAGACTGCTCAACATCTGGCCTTCATTTGAGTCTCATGACTTATTTGAAAACGCCCTACAGACGCATACGCAGCCAAGACTGCAGCGTTATGGAAATAATAAATCCCTCAAGGGAAGAACAAACGGAATATCAAAATGAATTTGCATGAATACCAAGCCAAACAGCTGTTTGCAGAATTCGGATTGCCAGTGCCTGAAGGCTACGCATGTGATACCCCACAAGAAGCTTTTGAAGCTGCTGGCCGCATCAGTACTGAGAAGAAAGTAGTTAAGTGTCAGGTTCACGCTGGTGGCCGTGGTAAAGCGGGTGGTGTTGAACTGCACGATACCAAAGACGGTGTAAAAGAGTTTGCACAAAAGTGGCTAGGTAAAAACCTAGTAACTTACCAAACAGACGCAAATGGTCAGCCAGTAACTAAAATCCTTGTTGAAGAAGCTTCAAACATTGCTAACGAATTATACCTAGGTGCGGTAGTTGACCGTGCTAGCCGTAAGATCGTTTTCATGGCTTCGACAGAAGGTGGTGTGGAAATCGAAAAAGTTGCGGAAGAAACGCCGGAACTAATCCACAAAGCAGCGATCGATCCGCTAGTAGGCCCACAAGCTTACCAAGGTCGCGAGCTTGCGTTCAAACTTGGTCTTGAAGGCGACCAAATCAAACAATTCGTTAAGATCTTTATGGGTCTTGGCACTATGTTCTCTCAGTACGACCTTGCTCTACTAGAGATCAACCCGCTTGTGATTACTGCTGAAGGCAACCTGCTATGTCTTGATGGTAAGATCAACATCGACTCAAACGCACTTTACCGTCAGCCTAAGCTTCGTGAAATGCACGATCCATCGCAAGAAGATGAGCGAGAAGCGCACGCAGCTCAGTGGGAACTGAACTACGTAGCACTAGACGGTAACGTTGGCTGTATGGTTAACGGTGCAGGTCTAGCAATGGGTACGATGGATATCGTAAACCTACACGGCGGCAAACCAGCTAACTTCCTAGATGTAGGTGGCGGCGCAACCAAAGAACGTGTTGCTGAAGCATTCAAGATCATCCTATCTGATGACAACGTGAAAGCGGTACTTGTAAACATCTTCGGCGGTATCGTACGTTGTGACATGATCGCAGAAGGTATTATCGGTGCGGTTAAAGAGGTAGGTGTAAGCGTACCTGTTGTTGTTCGTCTAGAAGGTACTAACGCTGACTTGGGTCGCGAAGTTCTTGCTAATTCTGATGTTGATATCATTGCTGCTGAGTCGCTAACTGATGCTGCTCAGAAAGTTGTTGCTGCTGCGGAGGCTAAATAATGTCTGTATTAATTAACAAAGACACTAAAGTAATCTGTCAGGGTTTCACTGGTGGTCAAGGTACTTTCCACTCAGAGCAAGCTATCGCATACGGTACGCAAATGGTTGGTGGTGTGTCTCCAGGTAAAGGCGGCCAAACTCACCTAGGTCTTCCTGTGTTCAACACAGTTCGTGAAGCAGTAGAAGCGACTGGCGCAACAGCGACAGTCATCTACGTACCTGCACCTTTCTGTAAAGATGCAATCCTAGAAGCGATTGACGCGGGTATCGAGCTAATCGTAACTATCACGGAAGGCATACCGACAACAGATATGATCGACGTGAAAGTGAAGCTAGAAGAAACTGGCGTTCGCATGATCGGTCCTAACTGTCCGGGTGTTATCACTCCTGATGAGTGTAAGATCGGTATCATGCCTGGTCACATCCACAAGAAAGGTAAAGTAGGTATCGTATCTCGCAGCGGTACTCTGACTTACGAAGCAGTTAAGCAAACCACTGACGAAGGTTTCGGCCAGTCAACTTGTGTTGGTATCGGTGGTGACCCAATCCCAGGTTCAAACTTCATTGATATTCTAAAACTGTTCCAAGAAGACCCAGAAACTGAAGCGATCGTAATGATCGGCGAAATCGGTGGTACAGCGGAAGAAGAAGCGGCAGCGTTCATCAAAGAGAACGTGACTAAACCAGTTGTGTCTTACATCGCTGGTGTAACTGCGCCTCCAGGTAAGCGTATGGGCCACGCTGGTGCGATTATCTCTGGTGGTAAAGGTACTGCTGAAGACAAATTTGCTGCACTAGAAGCGGCTGGCGTTAAGACTGTTAAATCTCTAGCAGAGATCGGTAAAGGTCTACGCGAAGTAACGGGTTGGTAATCAACCGTTACTAGATAAATAGAAAGGCTTGGCAATATGCCAAGCCTTTTTGTTTTCTGGTTCGATACAAGCAGAGCTTTCTCGTTAACCGAGTTTACTCTCCAGTGCAGTGAGTCTTTGCTGTAACTCGGCAACCTGTTTTTCCAGTTCACTGATTCTGTCTTGTTCACTTTGCTGTTTAGCGGCAATTTCTACTTTTGGTACTCGATTAGCACTTTTCCAGCTTTTTAATGCAGTGATTAACGCTGGCATCGGGATTGGCGTACTCAAGCGCGTTTTGACCAACGCGACAGTGGGTTCTTTTCCTTCCTGATGTAACTGTTCCAATACATCTTTGAGCTCTTGGCTGACATCTTGGGTAAGCATATAACCTCCAAATTCCTTTCTTTGCCAATAATACTGACGTTTGCTATCGATAGCGAATAGAGAATTCGGAAACTTGTTGTACGAGATCTCTTACACGCGATGTGAGATAAAACGATTGCGCGTGCTGAGTAAAAGTAGATATTTACCCGTAACATAATGAAAATATTGATATTTATCGATTGTTTAATAGATGTTTCAATAAAGATATTTTTCCGAGGCATTGTCTAATTCGTTATAAAGCGTAGATTAATAGGTGTCGGAAGGATGCTGACACGGAACAGGAACTCACCAAGGACTGGTTATCTTCAGGAAGAAGATTTGGTTGACTAGGATAGTTGACCAGCATGAAGCGAAGGACAGTGTACGGACACGCTCGTTGATAGGATTTCAGCGACAAAGGAATGAACGGACACCTCTAGGATGAGGCGGGATTAAGTATCAGGATGATACAAAGGACACCGCTCAAGGAACAAGTGAAGTTCGCTAACGTGGATTGTTAGCCATCAGGATGAATAGGACACCGCTAGGACGGCGAGGATAGGATTTTACTGAAGGATTCAGTAACTATTATGGAAGATGCATGGAGCACCTTTTGTAGCCGGACTGCTGCGAGTAAGACTATAGCCCCGATACGCAAGTGTCGGGGCTTTTCTTGGTTTCTAACAATATTTTCATCATTAATGCCAAGAAAAATAATCTAGAACAATAACAATATTATTAAGTTGGTATAACTTTTCGGCTTTGTTTTTATAAAACAATAAACAGCTTGCTGTTTACAAGGATGTCTCATGACAATAGTGACTCGCCGATCGTTATTGGTTCCCTATAACGAGTCGTTACAATCTGACTTCTTACTGCTAAATTGCTGTGCAAAAAATAGAGCTCAAATGAATGGGCCGCATACCGTTTCTTCGGCAAAACAACTCTTCGCACGTATGATCCACGACGATACTATCTATGCGCGTGCGGTGCTCGATAGCCGAACTCGTGAATATATGGGGCATGTGTTTATCTCTGATTTGGACGGCGCGCCAGAGCTTGGTTACATCTTTGATAAGCTCTACTGGGGGCAGGGGATCGCTAGCGAAGTGTTGACGGCATTTTTCAATCGTGCGGTTAGAGACTTAGACCTGTCCTATGTCATCGCAACGGTGAATAGCGCCCACACTCCGTCGATCAAAATACTGCAAAAACTCGGATTCAAATTAGTGGCGCACAAGCGTGATACATTTGGACCTTATGACGAGTTTCGTTTTACATCCGATGTGGTGGAACATCAAACTTCGCTAAGTGAAAACCCTGCATAATGAGTGTGCCTTGGTAGCAATCATCACCAAGCGAAGAAAATTCAAACTGATAGACAGAATGCCAACGCCAGACACCGTCTGGCGTTTTTAGTTTATGACCTTTTAACGCGATACTGATGAACTGCAAATCAAGCTGGTCGCACTTTCTAGTCGCGAACAGTTTTGCGAGTTCGGCTTGGCGTCTCTGCTGCCAAAATAGGAAACAGATCAGCGTTAAGCCGAGTATGGCGAGAAGGTCAGCGATCATTCATTACCCTTAGCGGCTTGTTGCAGAGAAAGCAGTGCGTTGGCTAACTCTTGGGATGGGCTGGAATGCAGTAATGGCAGTAGGACCATGCGTAACTCCGGCAGCATAACCAAATCGGCAAATAACTGATTAAACAGAACTTGGTTGCCAGTTTGCGCTAGGCGTAACAAGAAGCTTTCTGCCATTTCTGCTTGAGCGAGCAGATGCCAGCTTCTACCTGCAATCCCAATTAATACTTCTTGGTGACTCAAACGAGGTGAGGCGAGGATCTGCTGTATAACTGGCTGCGCGATTGAGGTATCAGCGCCCGAGAGCGCACGAGCTAATGCGCCCAACAAGAAAATGTCTGGATCATTACTGGTGATTTGCTCAAGCGCCAGTTCGGCAATTCTCAGCGCGAGTTTATCCGGTAAGTTAGTGTGTTCTAGCGCGCCTAGCAGCGCGTAGAGTGGCTCGTTTGGTAGGTGAGGCAATGCCTTACGCAGATTGACACCATTTTGCTCTTGACCCAATCTCGCACAGATATCCGTTACGCCTTGTAAGCCGACGCTGTGCCATTTACCCCAGCCGAGGCCTCCAGTGAAGTAGTGCTGAGCGTGTTCGTAATACTGGCTGCACGGCAAGTCGAGTTGTGCGCGGACTTGACTGTGGAACACCGCCATTTTTTCCTCGGCTGGTTTGAAGGTATAAGGGTTGTTAGACAGCTTTTGTTGTTGCTCTTCACTCATCTCTTGGCTTAGGCGCGTACCCATCGCTTCTACCACATACTTAATGAAGTTCCCCACATCGGCTTGTTTTAATAAACCGCGTTCATCCAACTCGAACTTCAAAAACCAAATCCAAGGTTGTTTATGCTCGTTCCAGTAAGCAATGGCCAAGTGCGCTTTACGCTGTAATGGAAAAGGGTAAGGTAGCTGTCCTTTTTCCACGTCAGCGAAGACTTTATTGTCTATCTGCTTGATACGACGTCCAAGATCATATACTTGGTAGTGGCAATCGCTATTGGTCAATAGTTGGGTAAGGGTATGTATGTTTTCCATTAGTGAATAGTCCTAACTTTCTTTCCTCTATAAATGGTACTCTTACGCCTATTTTCAAGGTCACCATGATGTGTTTATGACAAAAGAACAACAATTGTTATTACTTCTCGACCAATTGTCACCATTAATGCAGCGTTTAAACCTGTGGCAGGAACACGCGCCGCAAGTGGAAGCATTGCAAAGTAGCGAACCTTTCGCGTTAGATCGCTTAGCGCCAGAGCAATGGCTTCAATGGGTGTTTATACCGAAGATGTTCGTCATCATTGAGCAAAAACAGCCTTTACCGCGTGGATTTGCGATCACCCCCTATTTTGAAGAATGCTGGAAAGAGCATAGTGAGTACATGCCTCTTATCTCTTTGTTACGTTCCATTGACGAGGTATGCGCGTAATGTTGGAAATCATTTATCAAGACGAGTATTTCGTTGCAGTCAATAAGCCTGCGGGAATGTTGGTCCATCGCAGTTGGTTAGATAAGCGTGAAACTCAGTTCGTGATGCAAACCTTGCGTGACCAGATCGGTCAGCATGTGTTTCCTCTGCACCGATTAGACCGCCCAACTTCTGGTGTGTTGATTTTTGCGTTGTCGAGTGAAGTAGCGTCGCAAGTGATGCCGATGTTTGCCAATCACGAAATGGAGAAAACCTATCATGCGATCGTCCGTGGTTGGATTGAAGAGCAAGGGCGTTTGGATTACGCCCTAAAAGTGGAACTCGACAAAATCGCCGATAAGCATGCTAGCCAAGATAAAGAAGCGCAAGAGGCGATTACGGATTATAAGCCGCTGGCAAAGGTGGAGATTCCATATTCGACGGGTAAATTTCCTACCACTCGTTACTGCCTTATGGAGATGCAGCCGCTAACTGGACGCAAACATCAACTGAGACGCCATATGGCGCACCTACGTCATCCGATTGTTGGTGATACCACTCATGGTGACGGTAAACATAATAAGCTGTTTAGAGACGTTTTTGACTCACATAGATTGCTGCTGCATTCATCATCGTTGAAGTTTGTTCATCCGTTCACGCAGCAAGAAATCGTCATTAAAGCGAGTGTGGATCAAACCTGGCAACGTCTGTGCACTGAGTTTGGTTGGGTAATACCAGAGTAGAATGCGCGCTTTTTAAGCAAGTTTATCACTATCTTTCTGAATTTATTGGATATAAAAATGTGTCCTTTAAATGCATTTCTGGTTTTTATTTATTAATAATTTTTTATTATTACTCTTATTAATAAACTGGCAAGCTTCCTTTGCCTTCGAGGCGGTAGTGATTGTTTGTTCATCGAGGATGAGACAGTGACTACTAGTAAGTGATGGGTGGCTTTGTGGCTGCTCATCGATGTGTCAGTTTATGTGAAAGCGTAACCATGATTATTATTGATAAGTCACAATTTGTCGGTAAAGGTCACCATAGAGAAGTCTACCGTCACCCCAAGCAGTCAGCACTGTGCGTAAAAATCAATGTTGATGAACACTATGACACTCGCGAGATTGAGCGTGAAAACGCCTATTTCGAACATCTTGAGAAACGCGGGATCCACTGGGAATCGCTATCTCGCTACTACGGTGATATTCAAACTGACTTGGGTGTGGGCTCAGTGTTTGATTTGATTTTGGATGACGACGATAGTGTGTCGAAAACGTTGGGCTATTATCTTGCCGATGAGAGCAGGACGGGTAAATACTATCGACATTTACTCAACGCACTCGCCAAGTTAAGAGATGGCTTGCTTCGCGATAGGATCATTACCAAAAGCCTGGCTCACCGTAACATCGTCTGCCAGAAGACCTCAACCGGTATTTCTCGGATGGTTGTGATTGATAATATTGGTAACGCAGAGTTTATCCCTATCAGCAGCTATATAAGCTTTTTCGGCAAACGCAAAGTGCAGCGTAAGTGGTTACGTTTTGAAGATAAGCTGGTGGCAGAGTTTGCTGAAAATGGCAGCTTGAAACGCATGCTGAGAGAACTAAAACAAACCGCTTGACCGTTGTTGGGCGTTGAGTATTAAAAAGCCCTCCATTATCGGAGGGCTTTCTTGTGTTTCTTACTTACTTCTGCATATATTGGCGAATCGAAGCTTCGATGCCCTTGGCGTCCAATCCAAGTTCTTCATGCAGCTCTTCTTGGGTGCCTTGTGCGATGAACTGGTCTGGCAAACCTAGATTTAGAACAGGTTTCAGCAGTTTTTCCTGCATCATAAACTCAATCACCCCTGCCCCTGCACCGCCAGCAATCGCGTTCTCTTCCAATGTGACGATGACATCGTGCTCGGCCACCAACTGACGAATTAACGCTTCATCTAGCGGTTTAACAAAACGCATGTCAGCCACAGTAGCGTTAAGCGTGTCAGCTGCTTGCAGCGCATTTGCTAGGAACGTACCGAAGCTGAGGATAGCAACTTTCTCGCCTTTACGTACGATACGACCTTTACCGATCTCAAGCGCGGTAAACTCTTGCTCAATCTCAGTGCCCATGCCTGTACCACGAGGGTAACGAACCGCAGATGGACCGTTGTGCTTATGACCAGTGTAAAGCATCTGGCGACACTCATTTTCGTCACTCGGCGCCATAATCACCATGTTGGGAATGCAGCGCATAAAGCTTAAGTCAAACGCGCCTTGGTGGGTTTGACCATCTGCGCCCACGAGACCTGCGCGGTCGATGGCGAACATCACTGGCAGGTTCATGATCGCGACATCATGGATCAGTTGATCGTAACCACGCTGAAGGAAGGTCGAGTAAATCGCCACGATAGGGTTGTTACCCGCGATTGCCATACCCGTCGCCAGTGTGACCGCGTGCTGCTCTGCGATAGCAACATCGAAGTATTGTTCTGGATACTCTTTCGAGAAACGAACCATACCAGAGCCTTCACGCATCGCAGGCGTAATCGCCATTAGCTTAGGGTCTTGCGCGGCCATATCGCATAGGAAGTCACCAAAGATCTTCGAGAAGCTTGGCTTACCACCGCTGCTTTTTGGCAGAGAGCTGTGGCTTGGGTCAAACTTAGGTACGCCGTGATAACCGATCGGATCTTTCTCCGCTGGCTCATAGCCTTTACCTTTCTTAGTCATGATATGCAGGAACTGAGGGCCTTTCAGCTCGCGCATGTTTTTCAGTGTCTTAACCAGCTCGTTAACATCGTGTCCGTCAACCGGACCAATGTAGTTAAAACCGAACTCTTCAAACAGTGTGCCTGGAACCACCATGCCTTTGAGGTGTTCTTCGGTACGACGAACCAACTCTTTGATTGGAGGAACGCCAGACAGTACTTTCTTACCGCCTTCACGAATAGAGGTGTACAGGCTACCAGAAAGTACTTGAGCAAGGTGGTTGTTCAGCGCGCCGACGTTCTCTGAAATCGACATTTCGTTGTCGTTGAGAATCACCAACATATCTGGATGAACATCGCCAGCGTGGTTCATCGCTTCGAATGCCATGCCTGCGGTAATCGCACCGTCACCGATAACGCTGATAACTTTACGATCCTTGCCTTCTTTACCGGCACTGATCGCCATCCCCAATGCTGCACTGATTGAGGTAGAAGAGTGTCCGACAGATAAGGTGTCGTATTCGCTCTCTTCGCGCCACGGGAATGGGTGTAGGCCGTTCTTTTGGCGAATGGTCGGCATTTGGTCACGACGACCCGTCAAAATTTTATGTGGGTATGCCTGATGACCAACATCCCAGACCAACTGGTCAAATGGCGTGTTGTAAACGTAATGCAATGCGACCGTCAACTCTACCGTGCCTAAGCCAGACGCTAAGTGTCCGCTTGATTGGCTCACTGAGTTGAGTAAGTAAGTACGTAGCTCGTCACATAGCTTAGGTAGCATCTCCTTAGGAAGGCTACGCAGTTCGTCTGGGGTATTTGCCAGAGCCAGTGTCGGATACTTTGAAATATCAAGAGTCATATATTTGCGCGCTTATAGTGTTAGTTCTTGCGCTCGATGACATATCGGGCGAACTCTTCGAGTAACTCTGTATTGTATGGGATAGCTTCCAATGCTTGAAGTGCTTCATGTAACAGAGTGTGAGCTTTGTTGACAGCGCCTTCCAACCCTAAGAGAGCAGGGTAGGTGCTTTTGTTTAATTCTTGGTCAGAACCTTGTGGTTTGCCCAGAGTTTCCGTATCACTGATGATATCTAGAATGTCGTCTTGAACCTGAAACGCTAAGCCGATCGCATCGGCGTATTTATCGAGTAAAGGTAGCACTTCGACCCCTTTTTCACCCGCAGCTAGCGCGCCAAGTCTAATCGCGCATTTCATCAATGCACCGGTTTTATGGCGATGAATTTCTTCTAGTTCTTCAAGAGAAATTGAACGATTTTCGGCAGAAAGATCAAGAGATTGCCCCATACACATTCCGCTAGCACCAGACGCTTGAGCCAAAGTGCTGACCATCTTAATGCGATTCGCTTCTGCTTCTGGCGCCAGTTTGCCGTCAGCAAGAATCGTAAACGCTAAGGTTTGCAGCGCATCGCCAGTGAGAATCGCGGTTGCTTCATCAAACTTGATGTGACAGGTAGGCTGACCGCGACGCAGCTCGTCATCGTCCATCGCTGGTAGGTCATCGTGAATCAGCGAATAGGCGTGAATGCACTCAACCGCGGCGGCTGGAGCGTCAAGCGCTTCAACGTCGCACCCTAGCATTTGTCCGGTGATGTAAACCAGAAATGGGCGCGCCCGTTTGCCTCCTAGCAGCAAACCATAACGCATGGCGTCGATCAAAGGTTGCTCTTGGTGAGGAAGTTGGTTAAGCCATTCTTCTAACTGAACGTTGTTACGTTGTTGGAATGAGGTTAGAGCCTCTTGCATAGGTATATCTTCTAAATCAATTATTCTGGCTGAGCGTCAAACTGACTAAGCGGCGCTTCGTCATCGTTACTTAGTAAAATACTGACGCGTTGTTCTGCATCATTTAGCTTACCTTGACCCGCACGAGCCAGTGCAATGCCGCGCTCGAATTTCTTCAAAGCATCGTCCAGTGCAAGGTCACCATTTTCAAGGCTTTCTACGATCGTATCGAGCTCTTGGATGGTCGCCTCAAAGGTCATATTTTCAGGTTTCTTGCTCGCCATAATATATCTGCGTTGATAAAGATGCACGAAAGTTACCTTAGCGGCTAATAATGGTCAAATTTAACCGAGTAAATTTGTCAGAAAAATCGACTTCGTACTGTGATAACGCGGATATTGGTCAACACTTAGTGACTTGCTGGTTTACTAGTTGGAACAAGTCTCTATATTAGGAGCTAGAAATTACTAAAGATCTGAAAATGCAGCCGATATAATTTGGTAGAAGCTCAGAGATAGCATGAGGAGTGCTTTGTGGATTTAGCAACGCTGTTAGGACTGATTGGCGGTTTGGCTTTCGTCATCATGGCAATGATACTTGGCGGAAGTATCATGATGTTCGTCGATGTCACGTCTATTCTAATCGTAGTTGGTGGTTCAACCTTCGTTGTGTTGATGAAGTTTACTATCGGACAGTTCTTCGGTGCCGCCAAAATCGCGGGTAAGGCCTTCATGTTTAAGGTGGATGAGCCAGAAGACCTCATCGCTAAAGTGGTAGAAATGGCTGACGCTGCGCGTAAAGGCGGTTTCCTCGCTTTAGAAGAAATGGAGATCTCCAATAATTTCATGCAAAAGGGTATCGATTTGCTGGTTGACGGTCATGACGCTGACGTCGTGCGCGCCGCACTGCAAAAAGATATTTCTCTGACCGACGAGCGACACGAGTTTGGTTCAAGCGTATTCCGCGCGTTTGGTGATGTTGCTCCAGCGATGGGGATGATCGGTACGCTGGTTGGTCTGGTTGCTATGCTTTCAAACATGGATGACCCAAAAGCAATCGGTCCTGCGATGGCAGTTGCCCTTTTGACAACACTGTATGGTGCGATTCTATCCAACATGATTTTCTTCCCGATCGCGGACAAGCTATCGCTACGTCGTGAGCAGGAAAAACTCAACCGTCGCCTGATTATGGATGGCGTATTGGCTATCCAAGATGGGCAAAACCCACGCGTTATCGACAGCTACCTGAAAAACTACCTCAATGAAGGTAAGCGTAGTCTTGATGTAGATAACGAGTAAGGAACCGTTATGGATGATGATAACGAATGCAAATGTCCACCACCGGGGCTGCCGCTCTGGATGGGTACGTTTGCCGATTTGATGTCACTGCTGATGTGTTTCTTCGTACTGCTGCTTTCGTTTTCGGAAATGGACGTACTGAAATTTAAACAAATCGCCGGTTCAATGAAGTTCGCCTTTGGTGTGCAAAATCGCCTTGAAGTCAAAGACATTCCGAAAGGTACCAGCATCATCGCGCAAGAGTTTCGACCAGGTCGACCTGAGCCGACGCCGATTGACGTCATCATGCAGCAGACCATCGATATTACTCAGCAAACACTTGAGTTCCATGAAGGTGAGTCTGACCGTGCTGGTGGTAACCAGCGTGATACTGGCAAACTCACTGGGGGTCAATCACCAGATACGTCGACGCAAAACAATCAGAACTCTGAATCTGACAGCCAACAGCAACAGTCTGAGATGTCTGAAGAGATGGAAACGCTGATGGAAGCGATCATGAAAGCGTTGGCACGTGAGATTGAGCAAGGCGCGATAGAGGTGGAAAACCTCGGTCAGCAAATTGATATTCGAATTCGTGAAAAGGGCGCTTTCCCAGAAGGTTCGGCATTCTTGCAGCCTAAGTTCAGACCACTGGTGCGTCAGATCGCTGAGTTGGTGAAAGACGTTCCGGGCGTGATTCGCGTATCTGGACACACCGATAACCAGCGTCTCGACTCTGAACTGTATCGCTCGAATTGGGATCTGTCTGCTCAGCGCGCAGTTTCGGTAGCGCAGGAGATGGAAAAAGTCCGTGGCTTTAACCATGAACGCTTGCGAGTACGAGGTATGGCCGACACCGAGCCGCTAGGGCCAAATACGACGGAAACCCAGCGAGCGCGTAACCGCCGCGTAGAGATCAGCATTATGCAGGGTGAGCCAATCTACAGCGACGAAGTCCCCGCATTGCAAAATACCCCCTAAACTGAAAGACGAGCGTTAAGCTCGTCTTTTTTATGAGCGGTCTATCATGTATAATCTTGCGCCCTTAGCGGGGTAGCCTCTATTTTGTTCCCAGATGGACAGAATTAAGAGCGGCTGCAACGCGAAACTGTTTTGCGAAACTTGTAACTTGTGAAGTGAATTATGAAATTTATCGTTAAGCCCCATCCAGAAATCTTCGTAAAAAGTGAATCGGTACGTAAGCGCTTCACAAAGATTCTCGAGTGTAATATTCGCAACATCATTAAGGCTCGTACTGAGTCTGTCGCGGTGTTTAACCGTCGTGACCACATTGAAGTGACATCAGAATCTTCTCAGTACTACAAAGAAGTGGTTGAAGTTCTGACTCATACCCCAGGTATCCATCACGTACTTGAAGTTCAGCAATCAGAGTTTACGGACCTGCATAACATCTTCGAGCAAGTGTTAGAGTTGAACCGTGCCAACATCGAAGGCAAAACCTTTGTGGTACGTGCGAAGCGTCGTGGTAAGCATGACTTCACCTCTATCGAACTTGAACGCTACGTTGGTGGCGGCCTGAATCAAGCGGTTGAAAGCGCGAGCGTAAAACTGCGTAACCCTGAAGTGACAGTAAAAGTTGAAGTGGCTGGCGATAAGCTAAACCAAGTCATTGCTCGTCATAAAGGTCTGGGTGGCTTTCCTCTTGGTACACAAGAAGACGTACTCAGCTTGATTTCTGGCGGTTTTGACTCAGGTGTTTCAAGTTACCTGCACATCAAACGTGGCTCAAAAGTACACTACTGTTTCTTTAACTTAGGTGGTCCAGCACACGAGATCGGTGTTAAGCAGGTTTCTCACTACCTATGGAACAAGTACGGTTCCTCAGCAAAAGTACGTTTCATCTCAGTAGATTTCGAACCTGTCGTGGCTGAAATCTTAGAGAAAGTCGATGACGGTCAAATGGGCGTGATTCTTAAGCGTATGTTTATGCGTGCGGCGGGAATGATCGCTGAGAAATTTGGCATTCAAGCGCTTGTGACCGGTGAAGCTTTAGGTCAGGTGTCTAGCCAGACGCTTACCAACCTACGTCATATTGACGGCGTAACGGATTCACTTATCCTTCGCCCACTGATTAACTGGGATAAAGAAGACATCATTAATCTAGCGCGTGAAATCGGCACGGAAGACTTCGCTAAGACCATGCCAGAATATTGTGGCGTGATCTCTAAGAAGCCAACAGTGAAAGCGGTAAAAGCGAAGCTGGAAGCCGAAGAAGAGAAGTTTAACTTCGAGATTCTAGAGCAAGTCGTACGTGAAGCGCGTCAGATGGATATTCGTGATATCGCGAAAGAAACTGAGCAAGCGGCACCTGAAGTTGAGCAAGTTCAAGCGGTAGAACAGCATGCGATTGTGCTCGATATTCGTAGCCCAGAAGAGGAAGACGACAACCCGCTAGAAATTGAAGGTGTGGATGTGAAACACATTCCTTTCTACAGGCTAGGTACTCAGTTTGGTGACTTGGACCAAAACAAAACTTACCTGCTTTACTGTGACCGTGGTGTTATGAGTCGCCTACAGGCGCTTTACCTGCAAGAGCAGGGCTTTAACAACGTTAAAGTGTACCGTCCGTAAACGGTAGAACTGTTGAATCTAAAGCGCAAATCGGCCATCGATTTGCGCTTTTTTATTGCCTGTTATTCGGCGGTAGCTAAAATCATTTCTAACTAAATTACGCGTTCTAATCCCCTTTATATAAGCTCTTATGAACTCGCTTTTCCTCTCATATGTATGCTGTTCATGTGCCAAATTCATACAATGTCCCGCTTAAAGCGGTAGGGGCACATTCTTTGATTAATAAACACCATGCTAAAGTTAAGTGAATTAACTTTGGTGATCTAAGTCACGTTTATGTAGGGCCGATAACCGAGCGAACTACAGAAATTCCGCGCTTATCCCCACTCGAAATATCAATCTTTTCATCAATAACTAGCCCTTATCAGAACTGCGTTTGTTGTGTGGCACGTACTCTTCGTATTGCTTGGCAGTCGCAAGTATACGGCTATGTAATTTCATTATTGGAAGGTTAGTTTCCAAGTTCGAATGATGAGCTTTTGCCGCTAACTCCTCATAATGCGCCGGATGTAACAATGTGTTTCAGAGTGTAACAATAAGCTCACACTAAGAGTGTGGTTTTAACCTTCACTCACCCCGTTTTGTTTCGCTCTGATAACAACGTTACTCATGCTCAACACATAAACATTCTAATGACTATAACAACTGGTTCTTAGCTTGATACCGATCGTAATGGCATTTGCTTTGAAACCAGACAACCATCGAGAAAGTTAATGGAAGCCTCAAGATATAAACGCATCTTGTCGAGGGGGAGTTTGGCGTGCGTCATACTTATGCTCTCAGGATGTAATTCTGCTTTGCTTGACCCGAAAGGTGCTATTGGTGTCCAAGAGAAAGAGCTGATCATCACCGCTCTTTTGCTGATGTTAATCGTCGTGATCCCTGTGATTCTGATGACGATTTACTTCGCTTATCGATACCGAGCAAGTAACACCGACGAAGAGTACGCACCAGAATGGTCGCACTCGACCAAAATCGAAGTGGTGGTATGGACAATTCCAATCATCATTATCGCCATTCTTGCCACCATCACTTGGCGTTCTACCCACGAACTAGAGCCATCCAAACCTCTGGTGAGTGATGTCAAACCGATGACGATTGAAGTGGTCTCGCTTGATTGGAAATGGCTGTTCATCTATCCGGAAGAAAACATCGCAACGGTAAACTACGTGGCGTTCCCGAAAGATGTACCTGTGACCTTTAAGCTGACTTCAGACAACATCATGAACGCGTTCTTTATCCCGCGTTTGGGTACTCAGATTTACGCGATGCCAGGCATGGTGACTAAGTTGAATCTGATCGCTAACCACGAAGGGGACTACAAGGGCTTTGCGTCGAACTACAGCGGCGAAGGTTTCTCGCAGATGAAGTTCACCGCATCGGCAATGCCGGATCGCGCAGCATTCCTCAACTGGGTGCAAAAAGTGAAAGCGAGCCCTGATCGAATCGAAGACTGGGAGCAATACAGCTCGCTGGCTGAGCCAAGCGTCGCTGCGCCCGTCACTCTGTTCTCAAGTGTTCCTCCGTTTCTGTTCAGCAACGTCGTGACCCAACATCCGGGTTCCATGAACTGTTTGCCTGACAACCAAGGATAATCACATGTTTGGAAGATTAACTCTGGATTCAATTCCATATCACGAGCCGATCATCATCATCACGCTGGCTATCGTCGCGTTGGTGGGATTGGCTGTGGTGGTTGCCGTGACCAAAGCTGGAAAATGGCAATACCTATGGAATGAATGGTTTACTTCGGTAGACCACAAAAAACTTGGCTTCATGTACATCGCTGTAGCGATGTTGATGCTTGTACGTGGCTTTGCGGACGCAGTGATGATGCGTAGCCAGCAGCTACTTTCCTCTGCGGGTGAAGCCGGCTACTTGCCGCCGCATCACTATGACCAAATCTTTACCGCGCACGGCGTGATCATGATTTTCTTCGTTGCGATGCCGCTCGTGATTGGTCTGATGAACATCATCGTGCCGCTGCAAATCGGCGCACGTGACGTGGCTTTTCCGTATCTGAATAACTTGAGCTTTTGGCTGTTTGTAGTTGGTGTGATCCTGACTAACATGTCGCTAGGTTTGGGTGAATTTGGCCGTACCGGTTGGTTGGCGTATCCGCCGCTGTCTGGCATTGAAGCGAGTCCGGGCGTCGGGGTCGACTATTGGATTTGGGCGCTGCAGATATCTGGTGTCGGTACCACGCTAACGGGTGTGAACTTCTTCGCCACCATTTTGCGTATGCGCACGCCGTCAATGCCAATGATGAAGATGCCAGTTTTCACGTGGGCGTCATTGTGTGCCAACATTCTGATCATCATTTCGTTCCCTATTCTGACTGTCACCATCGCACTGCTGACGCTCGACCGTTACTTGGGTATGCACTTCTTTACCAATGATCTTGGCGGCAACGTAATGATGTACGTCAACCTGATTTGGGCATGGGGCCACCCAGAAGTGTACATCTTGGTGCTGCCAATCTTTGGTGTGTTCTCAGAAGTGACGGCAACCTTCTCGCGTAAAAAGCTATTCGGTTACACCTCACTGGTGTGGGCGACGATCGTTATTACCATTCTGGCGTTCGTAGTTTGGCTGCATCACTTCTTTACTATGGGTTCTGGCGCAAACGTGAATGCGTTCTTTGGTATCGCGACGATGATCATTTCTATCCCAACCGGGGTGAAGATCTTCAACTGGCTGTTCACCATGTACAAAGGCCGCATTCGCTTTACCACACCGATGATGTGGACGGTAGGTTTCCTAATTACCTTCACCGTTGGTGGTATGACGGGCGTACTGATGGCGGTACCGGGTGCGGATTTCGTTCTGCATAACTCTGTATTCCTAATCGCACACTTCCATAACGTGATTATCGGTGGTGTGGTGTTCGGTTGTTTTGCGGCGATCACTTACTGGTTCCCGAAAGCGACCGGTTTCACCATGAATGAAACTTGGGGCAAACGCGCATTCTATCTGTGGATTGTCGGTTTCTTGATGGCGTTCCTGCCGCTTTACGCGCTGGGCTTTATGGGTATGACCCGTCGTTTGAGCCAAGACATCAACCCGGAATACTTCCCGCTATTGGCTGTTGCGGCAGCGGGTACGGTTGTGATTGCGCTGGGCGTGTTGTCTCAGTTCATCCAAATCTACGTGAGTATTCGTGACCGAGAGCAAAACCGTGACCTAACGGGTGACCCTTGGGGCGGTCGTACAATGGAATGGGCAACGTCTTCACCTCCGCCGTTCTACAATTTTGCTCATCTGCCAAAAGGCGATGTACTGGACGCGTTTTGGTACCAGAAGCAAAGTGGCGAGTTCGATCCAATGAAAGAAGTGGAATACGAACGCATCCATATGCCGAAGAATACGGCAACGGGTATTTATGTGTCGGCTTGGGCGTTGGTCTTTGGCTTTGCGATGATCTGGTACATCTGGTGGCTAGCGGCAGCAAGTTTGGTGGGGATCGTTGTGACGTGTATTCAACACAGCTACAACGATGACGTGGACTACTACGTTGAAGTGGAAGAGATCAAAGCGATCGAAGCCGCTCGCCGAGCTCAGTTAGAAGAAGCGAAGAAAGGAACCGTGAAAGACAGCGAAAACAGCGATGAGCTGGAGGTGACCTATGCAAACTAATGTCGCAGCTCATCATGACCACGATCACCATCATGACACGAATGGCAACAAGCTGTTTGGGTTCTGGGTTTACCTGATGAGCGACTGCGTATTGTTTGCGACCTTGTTCGCGACATACGCTGTGCTGTCGAGCAACTCGATTGCAGGTCCTACAGGTAAAGAGATTTTCGAACTGCCGTTCGTGTTTGTCGAAACCATGCTGCTGCTATTCAGTAGTATCACCTTCGGTTTTGGCATTATTGCGATGAAGCGTAACGACGTGGCGGGTCTCAAGCGTTGGATGTTAGTGACGTTTGCGCTAGGTCTTGGCTTTATCTGTATGGAAGTCTACGAGTTCCATCACCTGATTGAAGAAGGCTATGGCCCGCAGACCAGTGCGTTCCTATCGGCATTCTTTACGCTGGTTGGCACGCACGGCCTGCACGTGACCTTTGGTCTAATTTGGTTAGCGGTGGCTTATCATCAGCTTTCTACTAAAGGTCTGAATGACAACATGGCGATGCGTTTTAACTGCTTGAGCCTGTTCTGGCATTTCCTAGATATTGTTTGGATTTGTGTCTTTACCATCGTTTACTTAATGGGGGTGATGTAATGGGCCAACATGTTGAAACTAGCTCGTCGGATTACGTAAAAGGCTTCGTTGCGTCGCTGATCTTAACGGTGATTCCGTTCTACTTCGTCTGGGCGCAAACGCTGCCAGCGAGCACCACTTACGTTGTGATGTTTACCTGTGCTTTGGTGCAGATTTTTGTGCACTTTAAGTACTTCCTACACATGGAAGCGAAAACGTCAGACGGGCGTTGGAACTTGGTGTCATTGATGTTTACCGCCATTGTTGTGCTGATCCTGATCGCTGGTTCGATCTGGATTGTTTACAACATGAACGTCAACATGAAGTTGTAGGCACGGGTATGCTGAAAAGTTATTTGTCTATCACCAAACCGGGCATTATTTTCGGCAACCTGATTTCGGTTGCGGCGGGGTTCTTCCTCGCCGCAAAATCAGAACCAGCGAGTCTGACGTTGTTTTTAACAACCTTGGCTGGCGTGGGGCTGGTGATTGCTTCAGGTTGTGTGGTGAACAATATTTTTGACCGCGATATCGATCAAAAGATGGCGCGGACACAAAATCGTGAGACCGTAAAAGGGAACATCAATATTGATGTCGCCTTTGTCTATGCCTTGGCGATGTTGCTGGTGGGAACGGCACTGCTGTTCCAATTAGTCAATCCGCTTTCGGCGGTCGTGGTGCTGCTCGGCTACGTCTACTACGTGTTCTTCTACACCATGTGGTACAAACGCAACTCAGTATACGGCACTCTTGTTGGCAGTATCTCTGGCGCCGTGCCACCATTAGTGGGCTACTTGGCGGTGACCAACTTCATCAGCTTAGAAGCAATTCTGTTGTTTACCATGTTCTGCTTATGGCAAATGCCGCATTCCTACGCGATTGCGATGTTCCGCATGCAAGACTACCGAGATGCAGAGATTCCTGTTTTGCCAGTCAAAGAGGGGATTCACAAAGCGCACCGACACATGAAAGCGTATGTGGTGGCGTTTGGCGCAGTATCGTTGGGATTATTTTTACTTGGTGAAGCCGGGTATGAATACTTAGCGGTTGCAGCTGTGGTTTGCTTTATGTGGACGAAGGTGACCTTTCGCAGTATTGACGACAGTAACTACGTCGCGTGGTCAAAATCGGTATTTAAAGTCTCGCTGCTGGTGGTGATGGGGATAAGTGGTGTGCTTGGCGTCGAGCTATTGCCAGCTATTATCTAATACCCACTTAAACAGCGAACCGAATCCGGTTTATTGAACGTCACTCTTTGCTGCGGTGACTACTTGATAGTGCTTCAGCTAATAAGGAGTGGCGTTTTTGTATCTGCGGAAAAATGGCATAAAAAAACACCGCCATCTAGGCGGTGCTAAAAAATTTGACAGACAGGTCAAAATAAATACAGGAAGTATGTTTCGTTCCATCTTGGTACGAAACGGTGGTAGAAATCCTACCTAACTCGAAATACGAGTTTGCAAACACAACATCGCAGCAAAGTGCCAATTGATTCCATAAGAATCAAGCCGTTCAGGCTCTTTACTGCGGGGGGAAATATAGAATTTCTCTGGTCGTCAGGCAATGGACATTTTATAATGTTTCAGATTAAAAAAACTAATCCCATATAAAGAAGGGTGCCATGTCCAGAAGATTGCCTCCGTTAAACTCATTAAAGGTGTTTGAGGCCGCAGCGCGTCATTTGAGCTTTACTCGTGCAGCTGAAGAGTTGTTTGTTACTCAAGCCGCGGTGAGTCATCAGATTAAAGCGTTAGAAGAATTCCTCGGCTTAAAGCTTTTTCGCAGAAGAAATCGCTCTCTACTTCTTACCGAAGAAGGTCAGAGCTATTTCTTAGACATTAAAGATATTTTCACTTCATTAGCAGAAGCTACTGATAAAGTTCTTGAACGCAGTGAAAAAGGTGCGTTAACTATCAGTTTACCGCCAAGTTTTGCTATTCAGTGGCTAGTGCCGCGTTTGGCAGACTTTAACCAACAAGAGCCAGATATCGACGTTCGCATCAAAGCGGTGGACATGGACGAAGGATCTTTGACTGACGACGTTGATGTGGCGATTTATTATGGACGAGGTAATTGGCCGGGGCTTCGTGCCGACAAGTTGTATCAAGAATTTTTGATTCCACTTTGTTCACCATCGCTACTTTTAGGTAACAAACCATTAGAAACACTAAGTGATTTAAGCAAGCATACGTTACTGCACGATACATCTCGTAAAGATTGGAAACAATTTGCTAAGCAGAACGGTATCGAAGGGGTCAATGTTAACCACGGCCCGATCTTTAGTCACTCGACAATGGTTCTTCAGGCAGCAGCACATGGACAAGGTGTGGCTCTGGGTAACAACGTGTTGGCGCAACCTGAGTTAGAAGCAGGGCGTTTGATCGCGCCATTCGATGAAGTGTTGGTTACCAAAAATGCGTTCTATGTGGTTTGTCATGAGAAACAAGCCGACATGGGGCGTATCGCCACTTTCCGTGACTGGATGTTAGCGAAGGCGCAAAGTGAGCAAGAGGATTTGTTAGATGACTAATTACCTGATTGATGGAGAGCAGGGCGCGCCGATTTTTATTTTTGCTCACGGAGCAGGTGCAGGAATGGACCATGATTTCATGTCTGCCGTCGCGCAAGGCTTGGCTAAGCATGGAATTCAGGTGATACGCTTTAATTTTCCTTATATGGTTAAGCGCGCGGAAGATGGTAAGAGACGTCCGCCAGACCGAGCGCCAAAACTGCTTGAAGCTTATCAACAAGTGATTGCTGAGTACGCGCAGCAGCGTAGCGTGATTATCGGTGGTAAATCCATGGGTGGTCGAATGGCCAGCCTGCTGGCTAATGATGAAAACGTTGCTGCGGTCGCTTGTCTGGGGTATCCATTCCATCCGCCGGGCAAACCTGAGAATTACAAAGGCGAGCATTTGGCTTCTGTGGCAAAGCCGCTGCTGATTTTACAAGGTGAGCGAGATACCTTTGGCAAAAAGGAAGAGTTTAGCGACTTTGCTCTATCATCGAGTGTACAAGTTGAGTTTTTGCCCGACGGTGACCACAGCTTTAAACCACGTAAAAAATCGGGTCACACTGAGCAGGGCAATATTGACTTGGCGGTACAACGTTTAGCGAAATTTATTTTTGAGGTATATGGTGAAAAGTAATCAGCTGGTCGCGTTTGGCGGAGTGTTAGCAGGTATTGGTGTTGCACTAGGCGCTTTTGCCGCACATGGGTTGAAGAAGGTGTTGTCGTCGTATTTGATTGAAGTATTTAATACTGGCGTTCAGTATCAATTCGTTCATGCACTGGCTATTTTGTTGTGCGGAGTATTAATTCGCTCTTCTTTGACCGAGAAATCACAAAAATATTTCGCCCTCGCTGCGATTTGCTTTATCATCGGCATCTTTTGTTTTAGCGGCAGTCTTTACGCATTGGCATTAACGGGCATTAAATGGTTTGGCCCAATTACCCCGTTTGGTGGTGTAACTTTTATGCTAGGTTGGGGACTGTTCGTTTTCGCAGCGCTACATAATAAAGAGGTGAATCAGTGAAACAGGTAATGCTCTACTGCCGTTCAGGTTTCGAGAAAGAATGTGCAGGAGAAATTCAAGACCGCGCGACGCAACTTGAAGTGTTCGGTTTCCCTCGCCTGAAAAACAACACGGGCTACGTCCTGTTTGAATGTTACCAAGACGGCGACGCTGAAAAGTTGGTAAAAGGACTCGATTTCAAGTCATTGATTTTCGCTCGTCAGATGTTTGCTGTTGCGACTGAAATCCAAGAACTGCCACGTGAAGACCGCATTTCGCCAATTCTTGACCAATTGAGCGACGTTGAAAGTATGCCTCGTTGCGGTGACATCCGTATCGAAACACCAGATACCAACGAAGCAAAAGAACTGCTCAAGTTCTGCCGTAAGTTTACGGTACCGATGCGCCAAGCGTTGCGTGGTAAAGGCATTCTATTTCCGAAAGACAGCCCGAAAAAACCGGTATTGCACATCTGTTTTGTCGCGCCGGGGCATTGTTTTGTCGGTTACTCGTTGCCGTCAAACAACTCGCAATTCTTTATGGGTATTCCGCGCCTGAAATTCCCAGCAGATGCGCCGAGCCGTTCCACACTGAAACTGGAAGAAGCCTTCCATGTATTCATCCCGCGTGACGAATGGGATGAACGCCTAGCGCCTGGTATGTGGGGTGTTGATTTAGGTGCCTGTCCGGGTGGTTGGACTTACCAACTGGTGAAACGCTCGATGTTTGTTCATGCGGTTGATAACGGCATGATGGCAGACAGCCTGATGGAAACTGGTCAGGTTAAGCATCACCAAGAAGACGGCTTTAAGTTTGAGCCTGCGCGTAAGAACGTGACTTGGCTTATCTGTGATATGGTGGAAAAACCGTCTCGCGTTGCGCAACTGATGGGTGAGTGGATCATCAGCGGTTGGGCGAAAGAAGCGATCTTTAACCTAAAACTGCCGATGAAAGGCCGTTATGACGAAGTGTTGGAAGATATCGAAAACCTGAAAATCTTTCTTAAAGAGCATGGCGTGAAGTTCAGACTGCAAGCGAAACACTTATACCATGACCGCGAAGAGATCACGGTGCACATTCAGTGTTTGTCGAACATCTCCCCGCATTAATCGCACTATCGATACGAAAAAGGCTCTGATTTCAGAGCCTTTTTTAATGTCTGTAATTTGCCAGTTGCTAGACTTCGTTGGGACCGTTGTAACGTAAATCTTGCAAGTTAAAACCCAGCTCGATATCGGTTTTTAGCGCAGATACTTGCTTCGACTTACGTGCCGCGTCAATGTGTTCGTCGAGCTTTTTGCGGTATTTAGCCGGCAGCTCTTCGCTGGCATACGCTTGCTCAATATCGTTGAACTGAGTCAGGATCTCTTTGGCTGCTTTTGGTCCAATCCCTGCTACGCCAGGTACTTGGCTCGAACTCACTCCCGCTAAGCCCCAGTAATCGGCTAGCTGTTTTGGTTTGACGCCAAATTCTTTTTCGATAAACGGCTCGTCCAACCATCGATGTTGGAAATAGTCGCGGATTTGCAGCGTCGGTGAAAGCAACTGACAATACCCTTTGTCGGTCGAGATAATCGTCACTTTCTCATTATGCTCCGCCACTTTTACTGCCAAGGTTGCGACCAAATCATCCGCTTCATCGCCTTCTGACAGGAGCGAATCAATACCTAACTTCCACCATGCATCCTGAATCGACTCCAGTCCTTCCATCAGTGGTTCTGGCATCGGCTTTCTGTTTTGTTTGTATTCAGGGAGGATATCCGCTCGCCAACCACGGTCTTGAAGGTGGTGGTCAAACACCGCGATGATATGGGTAGGTTGAGACTCTTTAATGATTTTATTCAGCGTACGCGTCGTGGTGGTAATGGTTCTTGCTATATCGTTGGGATCCGGCTGGGCAGAATGCACGCGGCGAATAAGATTGAGGGCGTCGATAATAACAAGATGAATAGACATAGAAGCTAAAAAAATAAGGGCAATGAAGCCCTTATTGTATCGGATGAGTGATAGATTACCAGCGACTAGTCGCCAGTCTTGATTCGGTAACACGGCTCGTAAGCTGTGCCGCCAGGTAGCTTCATGCGGTCTTGCTCGACAAAGTCGCGCAGAAGCTTGTCCATCTTCTTCATCAGGCTCAAGTCACCGTCTAAGGTAAATGGGCCATATTTCTCAATCTCATGGATACCATCGGCTTTGACGTTACCCGCCACAATGCCGGAAAATGCTTGGCGCAATGCTGCGGCTAAGTTTTCTGGACGTTGGTTAAGGTGCAAGTCTAGGCTCGCCATGTTTTCGTGTGTTGGCTCGAACGGCAACTGGAATTCCGGTTCGATTTTCAATAACCAGTTAAAGCTATAAGCGTCGCCTGTGTCTTTGCGGTGCTGGCGAACGTCTTCCATGCCGCGTTTCATAATTCTCGCAACGCGAGCCGGATCATCAATTACGATTTCATAGTGTCGCTGCGCCGCTTCACCCAATGTATCACCGACAAATTGGTCGATTGAACGGAAGTACTCTTCACTTTCTTTCGGACCAGTGAGTACGATTGGCAACGGTTGATTACCGTTTTCTGGGTGCATCATAATGCCCAAGATGTACAGCAACTCCTCGGCTGTGCCTGCGCCGCCTGGGAAGATCACAATGCCATGCGCCATACGAACAAACGCTTCAAGACGCTTTTCGATGTCCGGCATGATGATCAGCTCGTTGACGATCGGGTTTGGTGGCTCAGCCGCGATGATCGAAGGTTCTGTCAGACCAAGGTAGCGTTGGTCATAATAACGCTGTTTTGCGTGACCGATCGCCGCCCCTTTCATTGGGCCTTCCATCGCACCCGGACCACAACCGGTACAGATGTTCAGCTCACGCAAGCCCAGTTCATGGCCGACTTCACGTGTGTATTGATATTCAGTTGGGTTGATTGAGTGCCCGCCCCAACACACCACGAGATTCGGTTCGATTCCTGGCGTTAGCGCGCCTGCGTTACGCAAAATACCAAACACCAAGTTGGTGATATGGCTGGCGTTGGTCAGGTTCAGACGCTGGTTGTCTGCCAAGTGCATGTTGACGTAAACAATGTCTCGTAGCACCGAGAACAAGTGCTCTTGAATACCTTTGATAATGTGTCCATCAACAAAGGCGTGGTCTGGCGCGTTAGTCAGTTCAAGCTTGATCCCGCGCTCACGGCGCACGACGTTAACATCAAACGACTTGTATTTGTCTAAAAGTTCTTTGGAGTTGTCTGTGTGACTACCAGAGTTCAGTACCGCAAGGGTACAGTTACGGTAGAGTTGGTACAGATCACTGGAGGCGGTTTTCTTAAGGCGCTCAACTTCGAGTTGAGAGAGAAGATCCATACTACCAGCCGGACTGATATGAGTGATCATAGTAATCTCCTTGACTAGAATCGAACTCTCCATGAGTTACTAGTTATGGTGGCCTAATCGTGATAACAACAGAACGACAAGGTAATAACTAGCTTAGCACGTTTTTTGTAACAAAAGTCTAACTGATTGATATTTATATGACATTGGTAGAACTGCGTGGGTTATTTCCACATCAGTTGGCTGGCGCCACGTGATTTGCCTTCTTTGAGTAGACGGTTGAGTCGTTCGAGTAGTTCTTCTGGGGTGTCGGACTCTTGGAACGAGGTGCTGGCTGCCGACAGTGTGATAGTCAGGTGTTGGTCGCGGAACTTAAACGGTAATTTAGATACCTGAGTCTGAATTTTTTGGATCAGTTGGAAGCAGTCGGTATCTGAGCGCTCCGGTAGAATCATAATAAATTCTTCGCCACCAAAGCGAGCGACGGTATCTTGGTCGTTGGTTGCACCTTTGATGGTACGCGCGATGATTTTCAGCGCCTTGTCACCAGCGGTATAGCCAAAGCTGTCATTGATGGATTTGAACCCGTCGATATCAAGCAGTACCACACGTAGGTTGTGCTGGGTTCTTATCCAGCGGCGATATTCAATCTCCAACTGGTCGGAAAATGCGGTGCGGTTGTGAACTTTAGTCAGAGGATCAAGCAAGATGCGTTGCGCCTGATCTTCTAGGCGGCGGCGATAGTCTTGCGTCAGTTCAAACAGCGCTTCGAGTTGGTTCTTACCGTGATTCATACGCTCAATCAGCGCTTGTTCGCGTTGCTCAGCGTGGCGCAAACGCTCTGAAACTGAGGTGAGTTGGTCGATAAGCGGACTAACTTCGCTGCGTAGTGCCGACAATTCGGTCGCGTCTTTGACGGTCGAACTGGTTTTGGTGATCAACTCTGACAGCTCTTCATTCATTTCCTGACGCTGTTCGAAATAGCTTTGCGATTGGTGGGCATTTTGTGACGAGCTTTTCATCGAAGAGGCGAGGGAAGTATTCACCTGTTCAAGAAACTGTTCCGAGGTTTTACGCTCGTAGTGCGTGCCATCAATAACCAATTTTAACGTTTGTAGCGTTAGCTCAAGCAGCTCGTGTGTGTTCACACCGACCAAAAGTTTAGCGCGGATATCTGCGAGTTGGTCACCGGATTCGCCTTCGAAGTCGAGTTCGGTAATGAAATTCTGTAATTGGTCAGAAAGTCGTAGCAATAACTCTCTGTCAGAAGTATTTGAAATTTGGTTGAGAAGCGTGTTTGGGTTAGCGGTAATGATTTTGACAGAACGTTCATAGAGACCAAGAAGCTTCATCGCTTGCTCTGTGTTTGGCCTTTTAATCCCGTTTGAGTAGCTCAGTAGATCTCTGAGGTCTCGTTTGATTTTTGTCGGTAAGCCAGCAAGGCGAAGCAGTGTCTCTCCGCTGTGCTTAATCTGCGAATCTAAGTGTTCCGTCTGTTTGTCCATAGCCACGCCTTGTTGTTTGAGCAAGCGTTCGAGTACGGCCAATTTTGGAATGAGGGAGCTTACGTCTTGTTGTTGCTCAATGGCTTTTTTTAGCTCTCTTAAACCAGCCTGTAATCGTGGGTTCTCGCTTTTATAGGCGTCGGTCATCGACGCAATAATACGCTTGAGTACCTTTTGCTCTCTAGTAAATTTGAACGACGCATCTCTTTGTGTCAACCGAAGTTGTTCTAATTGAGATTTTAATTCGTGAAGCTCTTGTTCTAGAACGCCCATAGAAAACTAAACTTACAGACCAGCGGACAGTATCCACTCTTATTTATGAATCTATAGATAGTATCAAAATAATAAATCTCGTCACCGCTTAATATGCTCGATTGCTGAGGATTTATTCATCTTTTAATAATTTTTTGATACTCTCCTCATTCTTATAAGAAGAATGAACTTTAATTAGCCCTTGATTAATTGAATGTTTACACGCTTTCCGAATATTTCCTGTCGCCAAACTTGCCGCTGGTGCATTTTCAATCGCTTTCAGGTACACCCATTGGCTGCAGTGCTCTTTCATGCTTAATGTGCGGGCAGTGCTGGTTGACATCAGTAGAATATCAACCAATTCCTTATCGTTGACCGCAGTATAAGCCCTGGGTAGGAAAGGGTAGTCTGCCATTCCCATTCTAATGATACGATTGATATTACGTTTTGGTTCAAATTCTGCGACCCATTGCTGAATTTTGTTAAACACCAATTCAGGATCGGTCTCTTGCTCGCTGTTGGGTTCGATATAGAGCAGGTTTGCGTCTGAAAAATGATAGATACGCGCTGGGTGTTTAACACGCTCTCTTAAATATTCGCCGAACGCTCTTTCCAGTTTAAGTCCTTCTTCATAGCCATGCTGTAAATACATATTACGCAGGAAAGGAACGTCAATCATGGTAAAACGTAGGCGGTCGTTGAGTGGCTCATGAATTAGCTCGCCAACATGCCATTTTTCGAATTTATTGATGCTTTCTTCTAAAGATACTGGAAGTTTTGCATTTAGCATCCGTAGGTTTTTTAATCCCGAACGGGAGTGGGTAAATAGATCGTTATTTAATCGGTCGAGTTCTTCGCGTTGCACACTGATGATATGTCCACGACGCAAAATAAAAATAAACAACAATGCGCTGATGATAAATAAAGTGAAGGTGATCTTCTGGAACTTTAAATACTCGTTATGGGTTTTTTCCAGCTCTTTTTTCTGTCCAACTAAGTGTAATGTTTGCTCGACGAATTCTTTTTGTTGGCGGAATGCGTCTTCACTGATCAGGTCGAGCTTTTCTTGTTCAATCAGCGCCAGCGAGTTGTAGTGCTTTAAATACTCAAGCGCATTCTGATAGTCACCGCTAAGTTCATAGCCCAAATAAATAAGCTGATAAGCTGACTTTTGTGCGCTGACATCACCAGTTTGTTTTGCAATAGCCAAAGCTTGCTGGGCGTTGCTCAGGACCGCATCGGCATTTTGTTTATAGCTCGCCAATCCAGCTTCTAATAGTAAGGCATGAGCCTTCAGTCTAGGAATATCCGCGTATTCAAGCAGAGTTTGTGCACGGTCTAGGTATTGCTCGGCGAGCGGGTAGTTCACCAAATGTAAGTAGGTTGCGGCGAGAGAGATTCGGATATCAATCACGCTTTCCACGTTACTTTGGATTCGTTCGTGGTCCATCGCGTTGAAGTAATGAACCAGAGCGAGATTGTATTTGCCTTGGTCGTAATTAATGTCACCGATACGTTTCAGTGTTGGTGCCAGTAAAGGTGAATTTTCGTAGTTGTCATAAAAGTCAGCCGCTTGAGACAAGTGTTCGCTGGCTTTATCCAGTACGCGGCGTTCGTAAAATAGCTGGCCTAGGGTGCGGTTTACTTCTGCAAGCAAAATGCCGGAGTCGCTTTCGATCGCTTTCCAATAGCTCAGCAGTAACTCTGAAAGCGCAAGGTTATATTGCTTGTTGGCAAGGTAGTGCTTACCTAAAGTGGTATGGAATTGAATCGAGGTATAGTTCGATTTCGATTCATCGGCGTGTGCTTTAGCAATTTGATACAAGCTTTCCGCTTTGCTCGATAGGCCATCAACTGAGGCGATATCGGCTTTTAACATGGTCATCTTGTACTGGAGTCCACGCGCTAATTGCTGCGGATTCTGAATTTGTTCGAAGCTTGTTTGCCAGTCATCCAATGCCGATAGGGCCGCACGTGAGTCTCCAGACATCAGCCAACGCATTCGGATGTCGAGCAACTGCAAATCCAGTTTTAAAAACGGCAGGTTATATTTGGTGGCTAAGCCTTTTGCTTCCGCGAGATGTTGCAGAGCAATGTGCTGATTGCCCAAATTGAACTCGGCGCGCGCGAGGATTCTCAGAGCATCGATAGAGCTGCCAGGCGAACGGGTGCGACTATCACTTTCATCGCGTGATACCGAAGAAGGACTCTGCTCGGTTTGAGCGGATAGGGTACGCTGAGCCAAATAGTTGCTGGCGAGTTGCTTAGACTGCTTAGGTACAATATCAACCAGACTATTGGCTTCACTAAGCATAGTCGATGAGTAGACCGTTGCCGTCGCAACGTGCGTGGTCAGCAGCAGAACAAGTGCGCCTAGCCAGCGCGCCCAGCGTAATTTAGCCATCCGATTCTTTTTCCTTATTGGCGAGCCATTCTTTGGTTATGGTTTGGCTGAGCTTGCTCAGTCGAGCGGTACGGGTTGATGTCCAAGCCGCCACGTCGAGTGTAACGCGCGTAAACCGTCAGCTTCTCAGGTTGGCAGTATTTCATGATGTCGGTAAAAATACGTTCAACACATTGCTCGTGGAACTCATTGTGTTCACGGAACGACACGATGTAACGCAGCAACGCTTCACGGTCGATTTGTTGGCCGCGATATTGAATCTCAACGCTGCCCCAGTCTGGTTGATTCGTGATCAGGCAGTTAGATTTCAACAGGTGGCTGTGCAAGCTTTCTTCGACGATTTGCTCTGAGGTTGCGCCTTGGAGTAAAGAGTCATCAAAGTCGTAGCTTAGGATCTCGATGTCTTGGTCGTCAATGCAATCGCCGTCCATTGTCACGATCACGGAGTCTGTGTAGTCAACCACAGAGCGTACCGTGACGCCAACTTCTTCACCTGCGCAGGCAGAAAGATCTTTCTTTAGTGTTGCTTCGACCTCGTCCCAACTGGCAAAACGAGTTTGGTTAAAACTGTTGAGATACAGCTTAAACGATTTTGATTCGATTAGATTGTCGCTGGTGGCGGGAATCGATACTTCACCGACCGCAACTTGTGGTAGGCCTTTTTCGTTCAGCCAAGAAAGCTCGTAAAGAGTCCAAATATCGCAGCCTTTGAACGGCAATTGTTCGCCAAGTTCGAGGTCATTTCGGTTTAGGCTACGTGGCACTGGTTGCAGTAGAGTGGGATCGTATTGATTCGCGTACTCGGTCTTTTGACCCAGAGTCAGACCCGCCAACTCTTTTGCATCAGAATATTTGCTCATACTTAGGTTCATTTTCTATTAGAATGTCGAGAATTTTACGAAATCCCGCGCCTAAAAGCGAATACTGATACCCACCTAAATAAGCGCTGATGTGCTTAAACTCTGTGGTGTCGCGATGAAATTGGAGATTCTAATGGCTGATAATGCCTTGCAAGCGTTGCTCTCATTCAGTGAAAACTACCGCCAAGCTTACCTCGAAAAGCATGGACATTTACCTACCAGCGAAGAGTTAGTGGACTTGGTTTCCCCGTGTGTCGAGAAAAAACACGCGGATCACGTTGAGTGGCAAGCTTATCAGCGCGAACAAGCCGCCGATTTTACCAATGTAGAAAATGGCATTGAGTTAACTCTGCACGATGACATTAAAACCTTCTATGGGTCGCAATACAGCGCGGATATGGAAGCGACTTGGAACGGCAATCAGCTATGTTTGCTTCAAGTATGGAGCGATGATGATTTCGTCCGCCTGCAAGAAAATATCCTTGGTCACTTGGTGACGCAACGTCGACTCAAGCTTAAGCCAACGGTATTTATTGCTGCCACCGACGCTGAGTTAGACGTGATTTCGATCTGTAACCTGACGGGTAATGTTGTGCTTGAGCGACTTGGTACAGATAAACGGGACGTGTTGGCACAAGATGTGGCTGAGTTCTTAACCCATTTAACCCCAGCGGTATAACAATGTACGTAGTAGAACTTCAATTTGAATGCTTTGACAACACTACCGTGTCTGCGGTCGACAAAGCCATCAACGGATTAATGGACGCACTGCGTTACAACGGTCAGGTGCTGGGCCGTGAGTTTCCAATCGTTATGGGCGATGGCGAATTCTTTGTGCGCGCGGTTTGCCCAGAGCAAGAAAGCCTGCATCCGAAGTATCACTCGGATTTCGTTAACGTGTGCATCGGTCGGTTGGCTGAAGCTTGTTTGTTAGCGCCTAAAGTGCGTTTACTCGGGCGAGATTTAAATTCAGAGGCGGCTGCAGAAGAAGAGACACCAAGCTGGCAAGTGTTGTATACGACTTACGTGCATACCTGTTCGCCACTGCGCAGTGGTGAGTCTTTGCTACCGATCCCACTTTATCGCAACGGACCAACTCTGAACGGTGACCACAAAGCGGTGATTAAGTGGCAAACCGAGTGGCAAGCGTGTGACGAGATCCAAATGGCGGGCGCGTGTCGTGCTGAGCACGCGGCGCTGCACGAGATATGCGATGCCGATAGTGTATTATTCCGTCGTGGCTGGGATTTGCGTGGTCGCATTGAGTACGTGACTAAGATTCCGACTTACTACTACCAATATCGCGTGGGTGGTAAAAGCCTCGCCGATGAACAGGCACGCAAATGTCCAAAGTGTGGTGGCGAGTGGCTGCTAGACGAGCCGCTGCATGACATTTTCCACTTTAAGTGCGATGACTGTCGAATTGTATCGAATATCTCTTGGGATCATATTAAGTGATTCGCTAGACAATAAAAGACCCGCAGTTATTGCGGGTCTTTTTTATTCTCTTCGTTCTCATCTCGAACGTCAGTCGGGGGCGTTTTCGGCTGTCGACTCTTGAGGTTAAATTTCATCTTCGCGGTGTACTTTAACGCCGCAATATTACCGATGATCACGCTCAAGACGATGACAATGATAACCCAAGGGTTCGTTAACCATTCCATCTTTCCCCCTTATTGAGAGATGTTTGTAATGAATTGATTGTATATGCTTTCGAGATTATCGAGTACTACTTCTTTGCCGATCAGAGCGCTGGTTTGGATCTGTTGTTGTAATACTTCCAGAGTCAACTGAGCCAAACAACTCTGTGCTGTCGCACGATGGCTGATATGCCAAGGTTCGCAAGCCACGCCGCCCCTATCTTCTTGATACGGAAAAAAGAAGCCAAAATCGGCGAGATGATGTTTTAACCAAGCGTAAAACGGCTGTTGGTGACCTGTTAGGTACTCCCAAGGTTCGAGCTGTAAGCTAACGCCTTGCGGTAAACTGTCTCGGTCATAGAGGTCGAAATCGGTTCCCCAATGGTGACGACTTGCACCGGGTAGGGCAGACCAACGTAAAATCGCCAGTACTTTCTCTCTCTCCGAGAGTGTAGCCACGTCCATTGGTTGGCTTTGACTATCTAAGATAGTCGTTTCACCGGCCATTTTTCGATTCCAGATCAGCATTTGGCGTTCAAAGTCACGAAAGCCGCTGGCAAGACACAAGTTAAATCCGGCTTGCGTCGCCGCGTCTTTCAGTGCCAACAAGTCTTGCGCGACCTGCGGGTGGACGAGAAACGATTTTTGTCCGACGAAAGTATCCACCAAGTGGGTGGATACTTTTCCAGTTAACTGCTCAGCACTCATGCTCACGCGAGAAGATTCTCCAGCGTTCTCTGATACATTTGCGTCAGCTTCTCTAGGTCGTCAACTTTGACGCACTCGTTCACCTTGTGGATCGTCGCGTTCACTGGACCAAGCTCGACCACTTGGCCGCCCATACGCGCGATAAATCGACCGTCGGACGTACCGCCTGTCGTCAATAGCGCAGGTTTAGTTTGATTGACCGCATCCACCGCATCCACAACGGCATCCAGCAAATCACCGGTATCGGTCAGGAACGGGTCGCCGTTGAACGTCCACTTAAGATCATAATCGAGGTCATGTTTGTCCAAGGTTTCGGTAACGCGCTGCACGATGGCTTCGTTGTTCAATTCGGTGCTGAAACGTAGGTTAAACTGCACGTTGAACTCACCAGGGATCACGTTTGAGGCGCCTGTGCCTGCGTGTACGTTAGGGATTTGGAAACTGGTCGGTGGGAAGTAGTCGTTGCCTTGGTCCCACTCGGTTGTCGCCAATTCGTGAATGGCCAGCAGAGATTGATGAACCGGGTTTTTCGCTAAGTGAGGGTAAGCAACGTGACCTTGCACGCCTTTCACCGTTAGGTCACCAGTGATTGAGCCACGACGACCATTTTTCACTACGTCGCCAACCACTTCGGTACTGGAGGGTTCGCCAACAATACACATGTCGATGTTTTCGCCACGCGCCATCAAGGCTTCAACCACGCGTACCGTACCATTGATGAACGGACCTTCTTCGTCCGAGGTGATCAAAAAGCCAATCGAGCCTTTATGGTCTGGGTTTTCAGCAATAAACTGCTCTACCGCGACCACCATACTCGCCAGTGAGCCTTTCATGTCAGCAGCGCCACGACCGTGGAGGAAACCGTCTTTGATTGTCGGTTCAAACGGTGGGGTATCCCATTGTTCTAGCTTGCCAGCCGGAACCACGTCTGTGTGTCCAGCGAAAGCAAATAATGGAGCCTCTTTACCACGGCGAGCCCAAAAGTTGGTGGTATCTTCAAATACCATGACCTCAATTTCAAAGCCCAAAGCTTTAAGACGCTTGATCATCACGTCTTGGCAACCTGCGTCTTCTGGGGTTACCGATTGGCGGCTAATTAAATCTTTTGCGAGAGCCAGAGTAGGGCTGTCAGTCATCCTTGAAATCCTTACGAAAAATTATGAAAAAATAGCGGCGTATTGATCGGCTTTGAAACCTAAGTGGTAGTCGTTGCCTACAACCAGAATTGGGCGCTTGATCATCGCTGGCTGTTCAACCAATAACTCAATGGCGTTGGCTTCATTGAGGTTATCTTTTTGTTCTTGCGTCAGTTGACGGTAAGTGGTTCCGCGTTTGTTGAGTACGTTTTCCCAGCCTAGCTGTTGGCAAAAGCTTTCAACCATCGCCTTGTCGACGCCTTGTTTACGGTAATCATGAAACTGGTATTCCACGCCTTCTGCTTCTAGCCATTTCTTAGTTTTTTTGATTGTGTCGCAGTTAGGAATGCCATACATGGTAATTGTCATAAATAACCCTTTGGAAAAGTGACTTAGTTTGTATTTTTGCTATTGCAGCATCCTATCAGGAACAGTCGGGAGAGACAAAAGTGTGATGGAGATATTTCATAAGTCGAATAAAAGCCATAGCAATCAATAGCGATCGTAGAGTTATTGATCAAACGCAACACAATGTCGCGTAAAACAGAAATAATGACCTTAGAAATTTATAGGAGGTATCAATGGAACTGAGTCCTGTTTTTGCAAGGCGACTGTATTTAGCACTACTCGTAGAGAGTTTAGAGCGACCAAACGTGCCAAAACTAATCGAGAAAACAGGTTGGCCACGCCGAACCATTCAAGATGTGATTAAGGCACTGCCGGGAATCGGCATAGAGTTGATGTTTGTTCAAGATGGGCGTCGCCATAACGACGGCTATTATCAACTGTCCGATTGGGGCCCATTCGATAGTCAATGGGTCTTAGATAGAGAATCTGCGATTGCTGCAAGTCTGGGCTTTAAAGCTTAAATAGATTTCTATGTCTCTGTGTATGGGCACTCATCGCCATACACCATTCATTCGATAACGCTAAAATCGCGCCAATTGGTTGGCGCGATTTTTTATTTGTACTACTGGAACTGCGTTAAGTAGACAGCAAATCCCACCCAACTGACCACTAATAACACCCACGGAATAAGTGCCGAGTTGGTCGACTCTGTGCTCTTGAGAACTGTGGTTTCAACGCTGTCATCCACATCAGTCTGTTGAGTTTGTTTTGTTCTCTGAACCTTCTTCTTGGCTTTGTCCGCTTGTCGCGCTTTTTCTTTTTGCTGCTTTTTGTATAAAGCGATGCCTTTTTCTATGCCTTGAGAGATCAGTTTCGTTTGTTCTTTCGTCTGGCCTGGCTTTTGAGTGGCCTTGGCAATTTTCATTGCTTCCTGCTGAGTTTCCTGCGATGGAACGACCTTTTTCTTCATCATGTGATAACTATTGCTGGATCAAAGATATAGCTATCGTACCACGTTATACTGCTTTCTTAATTGAGAAATACCACAGAGGCTGACTCCATGAATAAAGTTGTTATTGCTGGCGCTGCGTTGGCGATACCGGTATTTCTTTGGTTACGCGGGACGCCGCCGGAGCAGGTGGTGTTAGAGCGTGGAGTACTAAGCCACGACCAGCAGATGTTGGAGATTCAAACCAAGCTTAAGCAAGACCCGAATCAGGCCGAACTTTGGTTTCAACTCGGACACGGGTATGTGAACGAGCAGGACTTTAAATCTGCGTTGACCTGTTTTGATTACGCGCTGCGATTAAGTGATGAACCTAGTGCAAGCCAATTGGCCGCGAAAGCCACCGCACTTTACTACCTGAACAAGCAACAAATGACGACTGCGGTTAGCGACCTTTTGCAACAGGCGTTGGCGTTGGACAACGCTAATCTCACGGCATTGTCATTGATTGCCAACGACCACTTTGTCAGCTCTCGTTATCAGCAAGCGATCGATGTTTGGGCGCAGATGCTCGACTCACAGCATAGAGACTTAGACCGAGTGTCAATCATTCACTCGCTTAACCAAGCCAAGCAGTTATTGAAATAGACAAGAACTGAATTAACAGATATGAAAAAGCCGGCGACTTGCCGGCTTTTTTGTTAACGAGATGGCCACTATTGGTAGCTGGCCTCACGTTTCTCCGCTGCTTTTTCCCATTCAGGAACTACGGTTTCTAAGAAGTGTTTCTTCTCAGCTTTCATTTGTTCCATATCCATGCCCAATGCCTGTTGCGCTTTCTCTTTGGTTGAGATGTCAGGTAGCGCGACGGCTTCAGTCATACCTTTGGTTGCCAGTAAGCGAGCCAGCTTCGTACGTGCATCGGCTGCTCTGTCGACTGCGGTACCCAACACTTCTAGCGCGACTTCAGGTGCGTGCATGTGTACGCCGTGAGAGGCAATTGCGTAGTCCCAGCGCCATTGTGCATGGCGGATGTCTTGCAGAATGTCAGACATTTCAGCTTCGGTTGCACCTGCATCCCACGCTGCGCCCGCTTCAAAGTGAGCTGCGACGATCTGCTTCTCTGCCGTTAGTTTCATGTTAAGTACTTGAGCTTTACGTGAAGAGACGATTTCGCGCAGTTGGTCTTTCGACTGAGTATGACAGTTGGCACACGTGTCTTCGAAGCGGTCAAACGGATTGCCGACTTTGTGGTCGGTATAGACGGTGCCGTCTTCTTTGGTCACTTTTGGCATATGACAGTCGACACACACCACTTTGTTTTTACCGTGGATGCCTTCTCGCCATGTTTCGTAGCCTGGGTGCTGTGCTTTCAACATTGGCGCTTTGGATACTTTGTGCGTCCAATCTTTGAAGTTAAGCGCGTCGTAGTATTTCTCCATATCGTCTACGCTGGTGCCCATATCCCAAGGGAACTTCACTGCTTTGGTTGGACCGGTGAAGTAGTACTCTACGTGACATTGACCACATACAGACGCTTGTTGGTCCAAACGCGATTGTTTATCGAAAGGTTTGTCGATCGCTTGGAACGCGCGCTCAACATACGGTTTCGCCAGTGCCAGTGCTGGTTCCCCATTCTTGAACGCTTCGCTGCCCGTGTCATGGCAGTCTGCACAGCCAATAGGGTTAGCAATCTGGTCGCCTAGTCGCGCCCATTTACCTTCAAAGTAGCCATCTTCACCACGCTCTTCGATTACGCGGCCAACATCTGGGCTTTTACAGCTCCAGCACGCCATCGGCATTGGACCTGAGTTAGCATCAGTTGGACCGCCGGTACGCAAAGTTTGTCGCACATCGTCGAGTGCGTAAAAGTGGCCACGTGCCTTATTGTAGTCCTTAGCAAAACCATAACCCGCCCACATGATGACCATGTTAGGATCTTCGGCTAATGCATCTTCTATATGTTCGCTCTCAGATGTTGCTTTCCAAGACTGGTACTGATCGGGGTGATCTTGTTCGTACGCTTGGTTACGTGGGTCGATTAAGCCTTTTTCTTCAGACGCAGCTAAGCTGCCGGTGCTCATCGCTGAGCTGACCAACAATATCATTGCCGCTGCGGATTTTGGTATCCAGTGCAATTGTTTCACAGTGCTATCTCCATGATTCTGATTTTTATAAACAGCGTTGTGAACTGGCTATATCAAAATAAAGAATTGGAGAACTGTTTTAAATTCTAATTAATAGGTTAGAACAAAATAAGAGGCTAAAGATTAATCATTGTTTTAGATCAAGTTTGATATGTGACTTATGCCAAAGTTAATTTCATATACCCCTAAAGGGGTAGTTGTAGTATCAAGGTATTAGATAATGTTGTCTATTAATAATCAAATATTTAATGCCAATGACCTTAGTTAAATAAAGGTGATAAAGATCGATATTTAGACAGATTTATCTACCTCTTAAGAGTCATAGGAGTAATATATTTATTGAAGCGTTGTGGCTTATTCAAAATAAGAATTGATCTCATTTGGCACTATTTAAATTTAGTGTCAGAGGGTATTAATTTTTACCGGAACATTATGTTTATTTTGATGAATATAACTCCGGAATAAGGAAAGGATAATATGGGCAATATAAAGTTGGCCATAGTCATAATGCTGAAATCACTTCTCGCATTCTGCCTCTATGGTTATTCTCTTCATGCCGTTGCCGACACTTCAAGCTTGCAATCTGAAGGCCAAAACGCTCGCCATGAAGTTACTCTTATCCGTGACAAGGACTATAAATGTGTCCAATGTCATAAGGATGCCAAAGAAACGTTACAAGGCTCTCATGGCGAAGATGCGCACAAGATCCTTGGCCGTGAAGTCAATTGTACCGAATGTCATAACAACATAGGTCCGGATCACCGTGAAGGTGCGCCTAAAGTCACTAAGTACTCAAGCGCGCAATCGCAGCAAGGTACGGACAAAGTGTTCTTAGACCCATCCGAGATACTCAAAGCGAACAGTCAGTGTACCGATTGTCACCAGCCCAAATACTTGCGCGAAGATAACTGGACACACGACGTGCACGCAAAGAATCTGACTTGTTCGAACTGTCATGATGTTCACGCCAGTAAAACGAAAGTGCTGAGCTTAGACCGTAAGTCTCAGATAAAACTGTGCGTGGATTGCCACTCTGACTTTAATCAAAACAAAAAGGAGGAGTGAGATGAGTTGTTCTAGACGAAATTTCATCGCTGGCACTGGTGCGTTGATTTTTACCACAGGTGTTGCGGGTACTGCGGTTTTGAATAGCCGTAAGACGCTCGCCAATGTCGAGCAGGTGGGTGAAAAACGTTACGGCATGCTCCACGATGAAACGGCGTGTATTGGCTGTACGGCTTGTACCGAAGCGTGTCGTGAAGTGAATAATGTGCCGGAAGGCGTGTCGCGCTTAGAAATCATTCGCAGTGAGCCACAAGGCGAGTTTCCTGATGTTGATTACCGTTTTACCCGTAAATCTTGCCAACATTGTGAAAATCCACCTTGTGTTTATGTTTGCCCTACAGGCGCTGCTTACAAAGACGAAGAAACCGGCATTATCGACGTTCATCAAGAGAAATGTGTTGGTTGTGGTTACTGCTTAGCCGCGTGTCCTTATCAAGTACGTTTCTTTAACCCTGAAAACAAATCAGCGGATAAATGTAACTTCTGTCGAGACACCAATTTGGCACAGGGCAAACTGCCGGCGTGTGTTGAATCTTGTCCGACTAAAGCACTGACGTTTGGTGATCTCAACGATCCTGAGAGCGAAATCAATCGCGTGCTGAAGACGGAAGTAGTGTATCGCGACAAAGTCCACTTAGGCACCAGACCTAAGTTGTACAAAATTCCTCATCAGAAAGGGGAGGTGTAGTCATGAACGGATTTGAAAGTGCATTCCACTTTGACTCTCTGGTTTGGGATTGGATCATTGCGATCTACCTGTTTTTAGCGGGTATGTCTGCTGGCGCAGTGATGATCGGTATCTATCTTAAACGCAAAGTGATTGAAGGTGACCCAGCCAACAACGGTATTTTAAAAGCTGTCGCTTGGTTAGCGCCTTTCGGTATTATCGTTGGCTTGTTGATTTTGGTGTTCCACTTAACCAAACCCCTCGAGTTTTGGAAGATCATGATTTACTACAACCCAACTTCTGTAATGTCGATGGGTGTGGTGTTGTTCCAAGTCTACATGGCGGTACTGTTTGTCTGGATTGGCGTGATTTTCCGTCATCAGGTCATCAACTTCTGCGAAGGCAAACTGCCTGGCGGGCTGCTCAACTTTGTCGATACGATTTTGCTCAAAGCGAAAAACGTCAACAATCCACTTGAGTTGTTCTTAGGCTTTTTGGCGATTGTGCTCGCCGCGTACACCGGCTTCCTGCTGTCCGCACTAAAAACTTATCCAATGCTCAATAACCCGGTACTGCCGATCTTATTCTTGTTCTCGAGTTTATCGTCTGGTGCTGCGGCGTGTTTGCTGTTTGGTATTTTGGTGTTCAAAGAGTCGGCAAGCAGTCCAAGTGTCTCTTGGGTACACGGTTTTGAGCGTCCCGTGGTGTTGTTTGAGTTGTTTGTCTTAGTGACATTCTTCACAGGGCTTATTTTCAGCGGCGGGCAAAACGAAGCGGCGGCGTGGAACGCGATCGGTGGCGGTTTCTGGTCGAACTGGTTCTGGTTTGGCGTCGTGTTAGTGGGGATGTTATTGCCACTGACGCTCAATGCTATTTCACCGAAATCAGTACGTCATAACGGTGGCTACATCTTTGTTGTGACCATGCTGAGCTTGTTTGGGGTATTGATGCTACGTACCTTTATCTTGTACGCCGGACAAATGACGGTCGTATAACTATGTTAGGGGAGTCGGGACTTTTAGCTTTGGTACTGATCGCACTGCTCAGCAGTTTGAGTTTTGCGCATTACGGTTGGTGCCGTTTTCAAGCCAAGCGTTCTGGTGCTTCCCTTACGTTCATTTCTAGGCTGAACGCGGTGTTGGCGACGTTCAGCCTTGCTGCATTAGCCAGTCTGTTTCTCAGTGACCAATTCCAGTTTGCTTATGTTGCTGCGCACTCTAACTCAGCGTTACCGCCATTTTTTAAGTTTGCTGCAGTTTGGGGTGGCCATGAAGGGTCAATGCTGTTTTGGGTGTTTACCCTTTGTTTGTGGTCTGGGTTGATATCACTTCATTCTCTGCATCAGTCCCGTTACTTTCAAAACGTGTTGTGGGTAATGAGTGGTTTTGTTGCCGCTTTTGCTTGGTTTACTCTTTTGGCGTCCAATCCGTTTTCTTATGCAGAGTTGTTTGTCACTGAAGGACGAGACTTAAATCCGATGTTGCAAGATATCGGGCTCATTTTTCATCCCCCTTTGCTCTATCTCGGTTATATCGGTTTTTCGACGGTGTTGGCGTTTGCCCTTGCGGCGCTGCTAGACAACCAGTACGACCATCGCTGGGTAGAATATTGTCGAACTTGGGTGATTTCGGCGTGGATGTTACTGACACTTGGGATCTTGATAGGTTCTTGGTGGGCTTACAATGAACTTGGTTGGGGTGGCTGGTGGTTCTGGGATCCGGTAGAGAATGCCTCGTTGCTGCCTTGGCTGACGGGCAGCGCGCTGCTGCATTCACTGGTTGCTTCTGCGCGTCACCAACAACTGAAACTTTGGTCGTTGAGCCTCGCGTTGGTGACGTTTTGTTTAAGCATTCTCGGCACGTTTATTGTTCGTTCAGGTGTGTTGACGTCGGTGCACGCTTTCGCCGTTGACCCGACCAAGGGTGTTGCGTTGTTAGCTATCTTGGCCGTGACACTGCTGTGTTCATTTATTTTGCTGTTTAAACACGCCGACAGGATCAAAAGTGCTCGATTTAACGCTATTGCAAGTCGTGGTTACGCGGTTTTTCTCGCGACGGGTTTGTTTTGTGTTGCCACTTTTACTGTGTTTCTCGGCACCTTTTACCCGATGATTTATGAGCTACTCGGTTTAGGCGCAATTTCGGTCGGCGCGCCGTATTTCAATGCGTTGATGTTGCCCTTGACGATAGGCGCACTGCTACTCATGGGCATCGTACCTTATCTCAAGTGGCGTAAAGGGACGCTGCTTTCACTGCGCAATCTTGTCTTGGTTTGGTTGGTTTCATTCACTGTGGGTATCGGCTGTTATCTTGCGCAGGTGAAAGATTGGCAGGCTGTTGTCGCTTTGGTATGGGGCTTAGCAGCTTGGGTGATCAGTTCGCATTTGTATCTGTTGTGGCGTCACCGTCGTTTGAGTTTTATGGTGCTGGCGCATATCGGTATCGCGATGTTATGTGTTGGCGCGGCGATGAACGGTTATCACTCCTATGAGCTGAATAGGAAAATGGCGCCAGAAACCAGCATTGATATCGATAACTTCCGCGTGGAGTATCAAGAAACCCTCTGGTACGTCGGTCCTAACTATACCGCAGAACAAGCGAGTATCCGTTTTAGTTTCGAGCAAGGACAGGCGTTTGTCGTCAAACCAGAGCGACGTCATTACCAAGTTCGAGTGATGAACATGAGCGAACCCGCGATTTATTCGACTTGGCACGGTGACTACTATGTCACACTTGGCGCAAAGGTTGATAGCCAGTCCTACGCGGTGAAAATACAATATCGAGCCTATATTTTGTGGATTTGGTGCGGGGCTTTGTTGATCATTTTGGGCGCTTTTCTGCCGCTACTGAAACAGGTCTCTGTGCTGACAACGAGAACATCACATGGCGCTATTCAAGAGTCGTAAAGTCTTCATTTTCATTTTGTTAGTTATCGGTTTGGTGGGTTTTCTGCTTGCTGGGCTGCAATCCGAGTCAAACGGTAACCGCAGTCAAACGGTGGTGCGCACTTTCCCCTTGGTTTCAACTACGCTACTGAATGGCCAGTCGATCGAGAGTGCGAGCTCATTACTAGATAACGAATATCAGTTAGTGAATGTTTGGGCGTCTTGGTGTGGGGTCTGTAAATCGGAGCATTCATATCTGATGACGCTAGCACAGAGTGGTGTGCCCATTATTGGCCTCAACTACCGTGACCAGCAATTGGCGGCGACTGGCTACTTGAAGGATGCGGGTAATCCTTACGAAGAAATCATCTACGACCCCAAAGGACAGCTGAGTATCGAACTCGGTGTAGTGGGTACGCCCGAAACCTATTTAGTTAATGCCAGCGGTGAGGTCATTTATAAACACTATGGCAAGTTGACCGAAAAGGCATGGCAGAAGCGTTTTGCCCGCTACTTTGAACAGGACGCGACGCTATGAACCGAGCCATCTGTTTATTGATGTTGGTGCTAGTCAGTACGTTCAGTGTCGCTCAGTCGAGTCAAAGCGAAATATTTGTCGCACCAGATAGCGAGTTGGAAAGACAAGTTGAACTGTTCGAGTTTAAAACCCCTCAGCTACAACAAAGCGCAATCGAGCTTGCGAAGTCATTGCGTTGTCCTCAGTGCCAAAACCAGAACTTAGTCGAGTCAAATTCACCATTGGCGAAAGACTTACGTTTGATTGTCTTCAACAAGATCAACAGCGGTGAGAGCGAGCAACAAGTGATCGACTTTATGACCGCAAGATACGGCGAGTTTGTTCTCTACAAGCCGAGCTTTACCTGGAAAAACGCCTTGTTGTGGGGGTTACCAGTGTTATTGCTGGTGGCGTTTCTGTTGGTCTCTTTCAAATCGGTGGGCAAGACAGAGCGAGAATAATATCGCTGTGCGGCATTGCTCTGTTGTTGGTCGATTGTTCCTTTTATAACAAAATACTACTCGTATTTTCTGTTCATTCAGTTACATTGAAACACATTGAAATTGATGGTTGTGGCAGTAAGTGCGGTATTCTCTCGAACAATATGACAAACATGGTTTCCTGAAAGCGCCCAAGTGGTTGTGGTTAGGATGGCTGTTCATGGCGAAAGCGTGGGTGGTGTTTGTTGTTGCAGGTGCGAGCCGAGAAAGCGGTAGCAAGATCCTGACTATCGTCTATCCTGATCACTCTATGCTTTACCTTGGTTTGGCCATGGGGTTACCGAGTATTGCGTTGATGTGGCTGATAAGTTTACGCAGCCCAGAGCGAAAATGGGTGAACTGGATTGTCAGTTGGGGGAAACCCGTGACGCTGCTAACCGTTGCCAGCCAGTTTAGTCAGAGTCTGTACCACGTCTATCTAGAGCACGGCGCATTCAGTTGGGTCAACGGGATGACGCTGGTAGCGCTGCTTTGGTTTGGCATTTATGTCCTGCAAAGTCGAAGTGTGCGCGACAGTTTGAAAACTCCAGCGTTGGCTTGAACACCAGCTAGATGACCACCATCAATATATTAAAATAAAAACTTAATACACTAAGCAACTAACTTAATAAAATATGTTAAGTCTATATAAGTCAACGCTCTGCTAGAGCCAAAGAGCGGTCACTTATATAGACTGGTATACAAAGTGAGGAACTAATAATGTCTAACCCTCAAAGTGCAATTCTTCCTGAAGCGAGCCCTTTTGCTCAGTACACGCTTCTGAAAGTGACACAAAACCCTCAGCTTGTTCTGGAACAGCTGCAAGCTCTACCTGCTTTGGTAGCAGAGCTGAACAGCAACCAACCAGGTGCGAATCTCGCGATCTCTATCGCTTTCACTAAATCATTTTGGCAGCAGCTTGATGTCGCGATGCCAGAAGAGCTGATTGACTTCCCAGTACTGGGAGAAGGTGACATTGTCGCGCCAAGTACAGACGTTGACGTATTGATTCATGTTCATTCAAACCGTCACGACCTGCATTTCTACCTGTTGCGTAAGTTTATGTCGTCTGTGTCAGACAGCGTCGACATTGTCGATGAGACAAACGGCTATCGCTACCTTGATGCGCGCGATATGACAGACTTTATCGACGGCACGGAAAACCCGAAAGACGGCCAACGTGCGGAAGTCGCGATCATCCCGGGTGGTGAGTTTGCGGGTGGTAGCTACGTGATGGTGCAACGCTTTGTCCACAATCTACCTGCATGGAACCGTTTGAATGTTTCTGCGCAAGAGAAAGTGATTGGTCGTACTAAGCCAGACTCTATTGAGTTGGATGACGTACCAGCGGCATCACATGTCGGTCGTGTTGATATTAAGGAAGAAGGCAAAGGTCTTAAGATTGTACGTCATAGCTTGCCATACGGCACGGTGTCGGGCGATCACGGCTTACTTTTCATCGCTTACTGTCACACACTTCATAACTTTAAAGCGATGTTAGAAAGCATGTACGGCGCCACTGATGGCAAAACCGACCAACTGCTACGCTTTACCAGTGCCAAAACGGGTGCGTACTTCTTTGCACCATCGGCTGACATGCTGCAAAGCTTAAGCGTAAAGTAACGACAGCCCCACATTAACTATCAAAAAAGCCGAGCTGACTAGCTCGGCTTTTTTACGTTTTTAATTAAAGAATTACCGCGCAGGCCGATACATAAAGTAACCCCGAGGAGGAAAGTACGTAACTATGGCCATTACTGTTAATACCAACGTCTCTGCAATGACAGCGCAGCGTCACCTGACGAATGCGACGGATTTGTTGAACCAATCTCTGGAGCGCTTAGCTTCGGGGAGTCGTATTAATAGCGCCAAAGACGACGCCGCAGGGTTACAAATCTCGAATCGTCTTGAATCGCAAATGCGTGGTCTGGATGTCGCAGTAAGAAACGCCAATGATGGCATTTCGATTATGCAAACGGCAGAAGGGGCAATGCAGGAAACCACCAATCTTCTTCAACGTATGCGTGACTTATCTTTACAGTCCGCGAATGGCTCTAACAGCAAAGCAGAGCGAGATGCGTTACAAGAAGAAATGGCGGCTTTAAACGATGAATTGAACCGAATCGCCGAAACGACCTCTTTTGGTGGTCGAAAATTGCTCAATGGCTCGTTTTCGTCTTCCTCATTTCAAATTGGTGCTGCATCGGGTGAAGCGGTACAGGTTTCTCTGAAAAACATGCGCTCAGACAGCTTAGCAATGGGCGGTTTTAGCTATCTTGCCGCAGCGAAAGTGGATGACAGCTGGCAAGTTTCGCAAGGCAACCACATGCTCAACATGCAGTACACCGATAGCAACGGGGTAGAGCAAAACATTCAGATTAAAGCCAAAGTTGGCGATGACATCGAAGAGCTCGCAACCTATATCAATGGCCAGACCGATAAGGTGTCGGCATCGGTCAACGAAGATGGGCAACTGCAGATTTATATGGCAGGCAAAGAGACCTCTGGTGCGATTACGTTTAGTGGTAGTTTAGCGCAGCAACTGCAGATGAATCTGGCGGGTTATGAAGCGGTTGATAACCTCGACATTTCTAATGTGGGCGGGGCACAAAGAGCGGTTTCAGTGATTGATACGGCGTTGAAGTATGTGGATAGCCACCGCGCTGAGTTAGGGGCAATGCAGAATCGATTTAGTCACGCGATCAATAACCTTGATAACGTACATGAAAATCTCGCGGCTTCTAACAGCAGAATCAAAGATACCGACTATGCCAAAGAAACCACGCAGATGGTTAAGCAGCAGATTCTGCAACAGGTCAGCACTTCTATCTTGGCGCAAGCCAAACAACAACCAAATTTAGCACTGACGCTACTAACTTAATTGTCAAAAAAGATAATGTTATCGACAAGCCTGTTTAAAGCTTTAGAGAAAAAAATCCTTTTTTGGCACTTTTCTCCACTTAATCACGTTTTTTCTCACAAACGGACTTTTTTCAAAAAAAACTTAAAAAAATCCTCAAGGTTTCGCAAATCGCGCCGTTAATAAAAGTAACTTTGAGAGAACTACTTGGTTTTCCGAGACGTCGGAAACCGGAAACATCGGAAAATCAATTGGAGAGATCACCATGGCAGTAAATGTAAACACTAACGTATCAGCAATGACAGCTCAGCGTCACCTAAACAACGCTAACAACGCACAACAAACGTCGATGGAACGCCTATCTTCTGGCTTCAAAATCAACAGTGCTAAAGATGACGCAGCGGGTCTACAAATCTCTAACCGTTTGAACGTTCAAAGTCGCGGTCTTGATGTGGCTGTACGTAACGCGAACGACGGTATTTCTATCGCACAGACTGCTGAAGGTGCGATGAACGAAACAACTAACATCCTACAACGTATGCGTGACCTATCGCTTCAATCTGCGAATGGTTCAAACTCTAAATCAGAGCGCGTAGCGATTCAGGAAGAAGTAACCGCTCTTAACGACGAGCTTAACCGTATCGCAGAAACTACATCTTTTGGTGGTAACAAACTGCTAAACGGCACTTTCACTACTAAGTCTTTCCAAATTGGTGCAGACAATGGTGAAGCAGTAATGCTGACTCTGAACGACATGCGTTCAGACAACGTTGGCATGGGTGGCGCGAGCTACAAAGCGGCTAACGCGAAAGATTCAGATTGGACAGTATCAGACACAGCAAACGACCTAACTATCTCTCTAACAGATACAGACGGCGTAGCGCAAACTATCGAAATCACTGCTAAAGCAGGCGACGACATCGAAGAGCTAGCGACTTACATCAACGGTCAAACTGATATGGTTAAAGCGTCTGTTGATGAAGACGGCGCACTACAAATCTTCGCTGGTACAAACAAAGTTGAAGGTGAAGTAACGTTTGCAGGCGGTCTAGCTGGTGAACTAAGCATGGGTACTTCAAGCGCAGTAACTGTTGATACTATCGACGTAACTTCAGTAGGTGGCGCGCAAGAATCTGTTGCTATCATCGACTCTGCTCTTAAGTATGTAGATAGCCACCGTGCTGAATTGGGTGCATTCCAAAACCGTTTCAACCACGCTATCAACAACTTGGACAACATTAACGAAAACGTGAATGCGTCTAAGAGCCGAATCAAAGACACTGACTTTGCGAAAGAAACAACTGCACTAACTAAGTCTCAGATTCTTTCTCAAGCTTCAAGCTCTATTCTTGCTCAAGCGAAGCAAGCGCCAAACGCGGCACTAAGCCTACTTGGCTAAGCAAAATCGCTTTAATAAAAAATCCAGCTTCGGCTGGATTTTTTTATGTCTGAAATCTGCCACATCCACTCTACTTGGGCGTATTTATCCAATATGGATCACATTTCTTATCGTTATACGAAAAAAATCATAATTTTGCTAAAGGTTATAGAAACACCGCCGTTACAAGACTGAGAGAAATGAGATGTGCGAAAGCGAGGTGAGAGACGCGGACGCACATCGCCCTAATGCCTAAGGAGATCGAATATGGCAATTAACGTGAACACCAATGTGTCTGCGATGACTGCTCAGCGCCACCTTAATGGTGCGGCTGAAGGTATGCAGAAGTCGATGGAGCGTCTATCGTCTGGTTACAAAATCAACAGTGCCCGAGACGACGCTGCTGGCCTACAAATCTCAAACCGTTTGACGTCGCAAAGTCGTGGTCTCGACATGGCGGTGAAAAACGCAAATGATGGTATTTCTATCGCGCAGACTGCGGAAGGTGCGATGAATGAAACGACCAACATCCTTCAACGTATGCGTGATTTGGCGCTGCAATCTTCAAATGGTTCAAACTCGCGCTCAGAGCGTGTGGCGATCCAAGAAGAAGTGACCGCGCTGAACGACGAACTTAACCGTATTGCAGAAACTACGTCATTTGGTGGTAACAAGCTACTAAACGGCAACTTCGGTAGTAAATCATTCCAGATCGGCGCAAGTTCAGGTGAAGCTGTTCAGCTTACAATGAAAAACATGCGTTCTGATACGACCGATATGGGTGGTAAAGCGTACGTTGCAGCGAGCGGTCAAGCAGCAGATTGGACAGTGAGTGCAGGTTCTACTGACCTAACGCTGGACTATACTGATGTTCACGGTGAAGTGAAGTCACTGACGATCAACGCGAAAGAAGGCGATGATATCGAACAGTTGGCAACTTACATCAACGGTCAAAACGACGATGTGAAAGCGTCTGTGGGTGAAGACGGTAAGCTACAACTTTTTGCCGCATCGAACAAAGTTGCAACTGACGTAACTATCGGTGGCGCTTTAGGTACAGAAATCGGTTTCGGCGCAGCGGAAGATAGAACCGTTGCAGACATCGACGTATCGACTGTTTCGGGTTCACAAATGGCGGTATCTATCATCGATGGCGCTTTGAAAAACGTTGACAGTCAGCGTGCAGAATTAGGTGCATTCCAAAACCGTTTCGGCCATGCGATCAACAACTTGGATAACATCAACGAGAACGTAAACGCATCTCGCAGCCGTATCCAAGACACTGACTTCGCGAAAGAAACAACGGCGATGACCAAGTCTCAAATTTTGCAGCAAGCGAGTACTTCTATCCTAGCTCAAGCTAAGCAGTCTCCATCTGCCGCACTTAGCCTATTAGGTTAAGCGGTAGTTTGATAGTAGCTTATTGTTAGCAGCGTAATGCTGCTGACTACCAAGGTGGAAGGGAGATTGTTATGGAGATACCATCCTACACATCGAACATTCAGCCTTATGGCCTGGAAAGTGGCACTAAAATTGCTTCAAATAATGAAAATGCACAGCTCGATTCTATACTGAAGGAGCCGCAAGTAAGCGAAAGGATAAACGCTCAATCTGTGCAATCTGTTGAGAAGTTAGTCGAAGCGAGCAAAGAGCGCGAGAAGCTAAACAGAGAAACACGGGAAAGACTTGTTGAGCAGATGAATGACTTTATTTCATCCATCAATAAGGGGTTATCGTTTCGGGTCGATGAAGCATCCGGCAGGGATGTGGTGACTATTTACGAAGCGGATACTGGCGATATTATTCGTCAGATTCCAGATGAAGAAGTACTAGAGATAGTGCGCCGCCTAAGGGAACAGACAGCCAGATATTCATCGGGTTTACTGAACCAAACGGTGTAATCGTATTTTGAGGTGATTGAATGAGTTTTGGCCCAATAGGGATGAATACTGGCATGGATATCAATTCCATGGTCAGCAAAGTTGTCGATTCAGAGCGCGTGCCTAAACAGCAGCGTATCGATAACGAGCGGACCAAAATTGATTCTAGTATCAGTGCCTATGGGCGGCTCAGAGAGTCGCTGGATACAATGAAAAATCTCATGTCGAATTTTCGTCAGGAGAAAGCATTCGCCGCTCGGAAAGTCGAGACGACGGATGATACTGTTGTATCCGCGACTGCAACCACAGATGCCATTGCCGGTCGCTATTCTATCGATGTGTTGCAGCTTGCTCAGAGTCATAAGATTGCGTCAGACGTATTGCCGGAAGACGCAAAATTTGGCCCGGGTAAGTTGCAAGTTTCACTCGGCAGCAAAAAATTCACTATCGATGTTGCCGCCAATTCAAAGCTGATTGATGTCGTTCGTGGCATTAACGGTACAAAATCTAACCCTGGTGTGCGTGCGTCTGTTATCAACGACACAGCAGGACCTCGTCTGATCGTTGCATCAACGTTATCAGGTGAGCAAAACGACCTATCTATTACGACTGATGCCCAACCGGGCAACTTGCTTAAACAACTCGAATACAAAACGCTAGAGCAACGGGTGAAAGACCTCGAGAATGCTCGCGCAGCTGCGCAAGAGTTGTTGGTTCCGCTGTCACCGCAAGAGCAAGAAATTGCCGATAAAATTGCCCAGCGCAATATTGAGGCGGCAAAACTTGTCGACCAAGAGATTGCCGACGCGAGCAAGCAAGCGGCAATTAAAGCTGACCCTAACGCAGCCAAAGAAGCGATCCCGGGTAACGAATTGTCGGCCAACGCCGCAACTGCCGCAGCGCAGGCAGGTATCGATGCCAATAAATACATTCGACCAGAAGACCGTATTCCAGGCTGGACAGAAACCGCGTCTGGGACTCTACTCGACTCTTACTGGGAACCCGAAGCGGAACTGGACGCAAAAGCGCTGGAAAAATCTTCCGATGTACCCGGCTGGACCAACACGGCTTCGGGTACATTGACTGACTCCTATGTGACGCCAAAAGAAGCGCAAGCGCGTATTGAAGCGGAACAGGCACGTATTGAACAGCAAATCGCACAAGAAAAAGCGGAACTTAGCCGGAAAGTGGCGGCGGGCGAGCTGAGTGCAGAAGAGGCGAAGCAGCTTGAGCGCGCAAAACTGTCTAAAGAAGAGCGTGAGTACCTAGAGCGTTTAGACCAAGCGCAAGCTGACCTTGATGCCGCGCAAAGCTCTTTTGATACTTACCGCGGAATGACGCAAGTGCAAGCCGCGCAAGATTCCAAAGTGGTACTGGATGGCGTGGCTCAGTTATCCAGTAACAACAATATTATCGAAGACGCGATCGATGGCGTCGATCTGACGCTAAAAGGGCGTACTGAAAAAGGTAAACCGCTGTCGGAAATTGATATCGAATATGACCGTCAAGGCGTCCGAGAAGATATAGAGCGATTTGTCGCCGCGTACAACCAGTTCTATCAACTCTCACAAGAGTTAAGTGGTGTTGACCCAAGAACCGGAATGGCGGGACCGCTATCTGGTGACAGCATTGTGCGTAGCGCAGATTCTCGTTTGAAATCTGTCTTCTCGACCGCGATAGAACCTGCGTCGGACGATCTCAAGAGACTGACTGAGTTTGGTATTACGACGACTCGTCAGGGTAACCTTGAAATCAACTACAACTTACTCGACCGCCAGCTCAACAATAACTTTGATAAGTTGGAAGCATTTTTTGGTGGTAACCAAGGTTTTGCTAAGAAAGTAGAAGATGCGATTCAAGGTCTGACTGGGGTGACCGGTGCGATTCGTACTCGCGAACGCAGTATGATGGATCGTACCTATAAGCTTCAAGACGATCAGGCGGCGCTAGATCGCCGAATGGATAATCTTGAGAAGCGTACGCACGCCAAATTCTCGGCGATGCAAGATGCGACGGGTAAGATGCAGTCTCAACTCGCGGGTATGATGAATGCACTCGGCCGATAGTTTTGACAATCTTTTGGGAGAGTTTTGTGGTTTAAATCACAAAATGTTAGCGTGTTTGCATCAAGACGAGCCAGATGTTGAAGAAATTTCGCATTTGGTCGATATAAGAGAACAGTTATTGCATCAGCTTTTGAGTTTGATTGGTCAAAACGAACAATTGGCAAATTCAAAGCAGTGGCAACAAGCCGTCGATGAGACCAAATCATTGGTTAAGTTGATGGAAGAGAAAACCAATCAGTTTGGTTTATCGTTACGTAAGTATCAGCACGGGAAACGTTCCGTACAGCAATACAAGAAATTTTTATAGTTTAAGAGGGTTGTTTATGCGTGGTTCACTACAGGCTTACAAGAAGGTATCGGTTGATAGCCAGCTCAGTGCGGCCTCCCCGCATAAAATTGTTCAAATGTTGATGGCAGGCGCGATCGAGCGTTTGATTCAAGCAAAAGCGGCGATGGAGCAAGGTAACATCCCAGCCAAAGGTGAGCGCCTAGGTAAAGCGCTGGATATCATCATCAGTTTACGTAGTTGTCTATCGATGGATGATGGCGGTGATATTGCGAAGAATCTCGATCAGCTTTACGAATTTATGATTACGCAAGTGACGGAAGCAAACCATAAGAACGACCCTAAACTAATTGATGATGTGGTTGAGATTATTCGTGAGATTAAGTCGGCTTGGGATCAGATTCCGCAAGAGTTCCACAACCTAACTGCATCAGACGTTGGTATTTAACGTCAATAATTAAGCATTTAGTTGTATACTAAGTCAAAATTTTGCCAATTGGTTTTGGGCTAACATCACACCTGCTCATTGCTTGGTTGCCTTATTTTTTATATCAAATAGAATAGAAGTCACTAACTAGCCTAGTGGCTTTTTTTGTTGCTGAAATTTATTCATAGTTCATCGTTGTTTCTTCTATCCTTGGTAGGAGTCACGTTAGAAGTGTAGACCAGCCACAACATTCAAAAAAATAAAGGCAATTATTCTCACCTATGCAAGGTTTAGCGAAACTACTTGTGATTGAAGATGATGCGCAAGCGCGTACCAATCTCAGTAATATTTTAGAATTTGTTGGAGAGCAGTGCGAAGCGATCGGCTCTGACCAAGTTGAAGGGATCGATTGGTCGGCGATATGGTCAGGTTGTATTGTTGGTTCGTTGACCAGCAATAAGCTGCCAGAGCAGCTTTTCTACGCTAACCATATTCCTTTGCTGACTGCGGGCAAACACTCTTATCCAGTTGAAGAGCTACCACATTATGTCGGTGAGCTAGAATACCCTCTTAACTACCCGCAACTAAGCGAAGCGCTGCGCCATTGTAAAGACTTCTTAGGCCGTAAAGGTATGAACGTTGTTTCGAGTGCGCGTAAGAATACGTTATTCAGAAGTCTTGTTGGCCAGAGCCAAGGTATCAAAGAAGTTCGACACCTGATTGAACAAGTGTCGAATACCGAAGCTAATGTACTTATTTTGGGTGAGTCTGGTACTGGTAAAGAAGTTGTAGCTCGCAACATTCACTATCATTCTTCTCGCCGAGGTGGTCCGTTTGTACCGATCAACTGTGGCGCGATCCCAGCAGACTTACTAGAGAGTGAATTATTCGGCCATGAAAAAGGCGCGTTTACTGGTGCGATTACATCACGTAAAGGCCGTTTTGAACTGGCTGAAGGCGGAACACTTTTCTTAGACGAAATTGGCGATATGCCAATGCCGATGCAAGTCAAACTATTACGTGTGCTGCAAGAGCGTTGCTTTGAGCGTGTGGGTGGAAACGCAACAATTCGTGCTGATGTGCGCGTTATTGCGGCGACTCACCGCGACCTTGAAGTGATGATCGGTGAAAAGTCATTCCGTGAGGACCTTTATTACCGTCTCAATGTTTTCCCGATTGAAATGCCAGCGCTGCGCGACCGTAAACAAGATACGCCGTTGTTATTGCAAGAGTTGATGACGCGTATGGAAGCCGAAGGGGCGCAACCAATCTGCTTTACGCCTCGAGCGATCAACTCGCTCATGGAACATGATTGGCCGGGCAACGTTCGTGAGTTGGCGAACTTAGTTGAACGCATGATTATCCTGTATCCGAACAGTTTGGTGGATGTAAACCACTTACCAACCAAGTACCGTTACAGCGATATTCCGGAGTTTCAGCCGGGTTACAACAGTGCTTTAACTATCGAAGAGCAAGAGCGTGACGCGTTTTACGACATCTTCTCTGAAGACTTCAGTATTGAGTCATCGGAAATCTTCAATAATGAAGAGGACGCTCCACAAGATTTACCTCCAGAAGGGGTGAACTTGAAAGAAATGCTGGCGGACCTGGAAGTGAACATGATCAACCAGGCCCTGGAAGCTCAGGGTGGGGTAGTTGCACGCGCCGCTGACATGCTAGGCATGCGTCGTACCACGCTTGTTGAGAAGATGCGCAAGTATAATTTACAGCGCTAACCATAGCGTCAAAATTTCGGCCTTAACATAACTCATTGAAAAATATATAAAATAGCCTGGAATGCTTTTTGCATGACAGGCTATTGTTGTTTTTAAGGCAGAAATTCGTCATGCAGCCCACGTCAATCTCAGAAAATCAGACCCCGCTCGGAACCGTTGAAGAGCAAGTAGAGCGCTACAAACAGGTGCTAGATGTTATGCCTGCGGGTGTCATTTTGCTCGACACGCAGGGTATCGTTCGTGAAGCGAATCCTGAAGCGCAAAAATTGCTTGAAGTGCCGCTTGTTGGAGAACGCTGGTTTGAGGTGATTCAGCAGGCTTTTGCACCACGTGAAGACGATGGGCACGAAATTTCGCTACGTAATGGACGCAAAGTGCGTTTGGCCATTTCTGCGTCTGCAACGGGGCAATTAATTTTAATTACCGACCTGACCGAAACACGCTTGCTGCAGTCTCGCATCAGTGATTTACAGCGTTTGTCGTCATTGGGACGAATGGTTGCTTCTTTGGCTCATCAAGTTCGTACCCCTTTGTCCAGCGCGATGTTGTACGCATCGAACCTTGCCGCGCCAAACTTACAGCCTGCAACCAAAGAGCGCTTTCAAACTAAATTGATGGATCGCCTGCATGACCTAGAAAAGCAGGTGAATGACATGCTGCTGTTCGCTAAAGGTGGCGACAATAAAGTGGTCAAGCAGTTCTCGATTGCAGATCTCGTCGCAGAGTTCTCACCTATGGTCGAAGCGGCACTGAAAAACAACCAAATTGATTATTTCCTCGAAGTTGAGCAGGAAGAGGTCACTTTACTCGGTAACGCTAATGCTATCGCTTCTGCATTGAGTAACTTAGTGATGAACGCGATCCAAATCGCGGGCAAAGAGTCACAAATTGATGTGTTCTTCCGACCAGTAAACAACGAATTAAAAATTTCGGTACAAGACAGTGGTCCCGGTGTACCGAAAGAGCTGCAAAGCAAAATCATGGAACCTTTCTTTACCACTCGTTCCCAAGGAACCGGACTCGGCCTTGCGGTGGTGCAAATGGTATGTCGAGCCCACGACGGTAAGCTGGAGTTAATCTCCGAGCCCGGCGATGGTGCTTGTTTTACGATGTGTATCCCACTTGAACGCCACCCTAACAATGAACAAGAACCAAAGACTGGAGAGTAACAATGGCTCAAAGCAAAGTACTGATTGTTGAAGACGATGAAGGTTTGCGCGAAGCGTTAGTCGATACGCTGGCTCTTGCAGGCTACGAATGGCTGGAAGCCGACAGTGCTGAAGATGCGCTGGTTAAGCTCAAGTCTAACGATGTCGATATTGTGGTCTCTGACGTTCAAATGGCAGGTATGGGTGGTCTGGCATTACTACGTAATATCAAACAGCATTGGCCAAATTTGCCAGTACTATTGATGACGGCTTACGCCAACATTGAAGACGCGGTCTCGGCAATGAAAGACGGCGCGATTGACTACATGGCGAAGCCATTTGCACCGGAAGTGCTGCTGAATATGGTCAGCCGCTATGCGCCGGTTAAATCGGATGACAACGGCGATGCCGTGGTTGCAGATGAAAAAAGTATTAAGTTATTGGCGCTGGCAGACAAAGTAGCTAAAACGGATGCGGGCGTGATGATTCTTGGTCCTAGCGGGTCAGGTAAAGAAGTGATGTCTCGTTATATCCATAATGCGTCACTGCGTAAAGACGGGCCTTTTGTTGCGATCAACTGTGCGGCGATTCCAGACAACATGTTAGAAGCCACCTTGTTCGGTTACGAAAAAGGCGCGTTTACCGGCGCGGTTCAAGCGTGTCCGGGCAAATTTGAGCAAGCGCAAGGCGGCACTATCTTGTTGGATGAAATCAGCGAGATGGACTTAAACCTGCAAGCGAAACTATTGCGAGTATTGCAAGAGCGTGAAGTGGAACGTCTTGGTAGTCGCAAGAGCATTAAGCTTGATGTTCGCGTACTCGCGACCAGTAACCGCGACCTCAAGCAGTACGTGCAAGAAGGCAACTTCCGTGAAGATTTATACTACCGTCTGAACGTATTCCCAATCGCGTGGCCAGCATTGTGTGACCGTCCGGGAGATATTGCGCCACTAGCGCAGCATTTGACCGAGCGCCACTGCCAAAAATTGGGAATGCCACTGCCGTCGATCACCGAGTGCGCTGTCAACAAACTGCTGACTTACACTTGGCCGGGTAACGTACGTGAGCTGGATAACGTTGTTCAACGTGCACTTATCTTGAGCGAAAATGGCTCGATCAGCGCAGATCATATCTTATTAGAAGGTTTAGATTGGCAAGACGCTTCCAGTCTGCAACGCGTTGTCGAAACAGGTGGGATTGCAGCACCGGATGTAAAACCGGTCGCTGAACCAGAGCAGATTAAGCTGGCGTCATTAGGTGCAGGTTTAGGTGGTGAACTGCGAGACCAAGAGTTTGCCATCATTCTTGAGACTCTGGTTGAATGTAATGGTCGCCGTAAAGACATGGCAGAAAAGCTAGGGATCAGTCCACGAACCTTGCGCTACAAACTCGCTAAAATGCGTGATGCAGGGATTGATATTCCAAACTAACGTGCTATTTTCGCTGTTTAGGCATTATGGCACGTAGTTTGCAGCGTCATTAATATAACAACGATATCAGTCAAAGAGTTGACGGGCAGAGGTCTTGATGAAAATTGATGGTTTCCAAAGCGAAATGCAAGCAATGATGTTTGAAGCAGGTAACACTAAGCCTACCGCGACAGGTCAGAGTGTTGGCGCCGACTTTAGCGCATTACTAAACAATGCTATCAACAACGTCAACGGTCTTTCTAAAACATCGAGTGACCTGCAAATGCGATTTGACCGAGGTGACCAAGACGTCTCTCTGTCGGATGTGATGATCGCAAGAAACAAATCCAGTGTGGCTTTTGAAGCGACAATTCAAGTACGCAACAAGCTTGTTGAAGCGTACAAAGAACTGATGAATATGCCAGTTTAATCAATAGGTGTAGTCTGTGGCAGAGCAAAATCAATCAACAGATCTTACGATTTCTGACGCGAGTGCAGATGGGACTGCGTTGGCGACGACGGATATGGATTCTGGCGTACAAAATCCCGATCTGGATGAAAAGAGCAGTTCTAAGTTTGACATGGCGGTAGGTGAATTTGACCTTGTTCGTCAGATTGTCCTCGTCCTTTCCATTTCTATCTGTGTTGCGTTAATCGTGATGCTGTTTTTCTGGGTAAAAGAGCCAGAAATGCGTCCGTTAGGCGCTTATGAGACCGAAGAACTGATCCCAGTTCTTGATTACCTCGACCAGCAAAAGCTCGACTACAAACTGGAAGGCAACACCATCCTTGTGCCTTCAAGCGAATACAACAACCTAAAACTGGATATGGTGCGTGCAGGCTTAAACCAAGAGAAGCAAGCCGGCGACGACATTCTTCTGCAAGATATGGGCTTTGGTGTATCGCAGCGCCTTGAGCAAGAGCGTTTAAAACTCAGCCGCGAGCGTCAACTGTCTAAAGCCATCGAAGCGATGAAACAAGTGCGTAAAGCGCGTGTTTTATTGGCACTACCAAAGCAAAGTGTCTTTGTTCGCCATAATCAGGAAGCGTCGGCTTCGGTGTTCTTGACGCTTAATACCGGCGCAAATTTAAAGCAAGAAGAAGTCGATTCTATCGTTGATATGGTCGCGAGTGCCGTACCTGGTATGAAGCCAAACCGTATTACCGTTACCGACCAGCATGGTCGACTACTTAGCTCGGGCAGTGAAGATGCGGCTTCATCGGCGCGTCGTAAGGAACACGAGCTAGAGCGTAAGCAAGAGCAAGCGTTACGTGACAAGATTGATTCTGTGCTGATCCCGATTCTCGGCTTTGGCAACTACACCGCGCAGGTTGATATTGAACTCGACTTCAGTGCAATCGAACAAACTCGCAAGAGCTTTGACCCAAATACACCGTCTACCCGTAGTGAATACACACTTGAAGACTACAACAACGGCAGCGTTATTGCTGGTGTTCCGGGAGCTCTGAGCAACCAACCACCTGCTGATGCTTCGATTCCCCAAGACGTGGCTCAGATGAAAGACGGCACCAATGTCGGCCAAGGTTCGGTTCATAAAGAAGCAACGCGTAACTTTGAGTTAGATACCACCATCAGTCACGAACGTCGTCAAACTGGTGTGGTGAATCGCCAAACGGTGGCGGTTGCAATTAAGAATCGCGCAATTGTGAATCCAGATACGGGTGAGACAACTTATCAACCGCTGTCAGATGCTGATCTGGCTTCTATCCGCCAAGTATTGATTGGTGCGGTCGGTTTCAACCAGAACCGCGGCGACTTACTCAACGTACTGAGCATGCAGTTTGCAGAACCTGAAGTGCAAGTCATCGAAGATGCGCCAATTTGGGAACACCCGAATTTCAACGATTGGGTTCGCTGGTTTGCAAGTGCGCTAGTTATTATCGTTGTGGTGCTTGTACTTGTTCGCCCTGCGATGAAGAAACTGCTTAACCCAGCAGCAGAAGAAGATGACGATCAACTATACGGTCCTGATGGTCTGCCGATTGGCGCAGACGGTGAGACCAGCCTCATTGGCAGTGATTTAGACGGTGGCGAGCTGTTTGAGTTTGGTTCAAGTATCGACTTACCAAACCTACATAAAGATGAAGACGTACTGAAAGCAGTTCGTGCACTGGTGGCGAATGAACCTGAGCTTGCCGCTCAAGTAGTGAAGAATTGGATGCGAGACGATGGCTAACGATATAGTTCCTCAAGAGCAGGGTGGTGACCTTGTAGAAGGCGCCAATACAGTCGACATTTCGACGATTTCAGGTGAAGAGCGCGCGGCAATTCTACTGTTGAGCCTCAACGAGGCTGACGCTGCGGGCATCATCCGTCACTTAGAACCGAAACAAGTTCAGCGCGTAGGTAGTGCGATGGCACGCGCGACGGACTTAAGCCAAGACAAAGTGGGTGCAGTGCACCGTGCATTTTTGGAAGATATCCAGAAATACACCAACATTGGTATGGGCAGCGAAGACTTTATGCGTAACGCCTTGGTTGCCGCACTAGGTGAAGACAAGGCGAATAACCTTGTTGACCAAATCCTACTTGGCACCGGCTCGAAAGGTCTGGATTCACTGAAATGGATGGATCCGCGCCAAGTGGCGAGCATTATTCTTAACGAGCACCCACAGATTCAAACTATCGTCTTGTCTTACCTTGAACCGGACCAGTCTGCCGAGATCCTGTCTCAGTTCTCTGAACGTGACCGTCTCGACTTGATGATGCGTATCGCCAACCTTGAAGAAGTTCAACCATCTGCACTGGCAGAGTTGAACGAAATCATGGAGAAACAGTTCGCTGGTCAAGCGGGCGCACAAGCAGCCAAGATTGGCGGCCTGAAGGCAGCGGCAGAGATCATGAACTACATGGACAACAACGTCGAAGGCATCTTGATGGACCAAATCCGTGATCAAGACGAAGACATGGCGACGCAAATCCAAGACCTTATGTTCGTGTTCGAAAACCTTGTCGAAGTCGACGATCAAGGTATTCAGAAATTGCTGCGTGATGTACCACAAGACGTACTTCAACGTGCACTGAAAGGCGCTGATGATTCACTTCGCGACAAGATCTTCAAGAACATGTCTAAGCGTGCCGCTGAGATGATGCGCGATGACCTTGAAGCGATGCCACCGATCAAAGTATCGGATGTGGAAGCTGCGCAGAAAGAGATTCTGGCAATCGCGCGTCGCATGGCCGACTCTGGCGAAATTATGCTGGGTGGCGGCGCAGACGAATTCTTGTAATGACCATTCTCAAGTAGGTATCTATGTCTGGGGAAAGAAAACGCGGGTTCTTGCGTTTAGATGACGACGAAGTCGTTCAAAAAGCCGAACGTTGGGGCATGCCTGACTACACGCCTGAGCAACACGCTAAGGCGAAAGAAACGGCTATGAACTACGACCCTAGCTGGATGCCTGACTTTTCAGAAACCGTTGAAGAAGCTCCGGTCGAGTTGACCGAAGAAGAAATCGAACTGATTAAGCAACAAGCTTACCAAGAAGGTCTTCATCAGGGGCAAGAAGCGGGTTTCAAACAAGGTTACGAAAAGGGTAAAGAGCAGGGCTTAGCTGACGGTCATCAAGAAGGCCTAGAAGCAGGTAAGCTGGAAGGCGTCGCATCTGGACAAGAATTTATCCAACAGCAAGTGCAAACCTTTGTTGGCTTGGCGAACCAGTTTGCCCAGCCGCTTGAGTTGATGAATGCTCAGGTGGAAAGGCAGCTTGTCGACATGGTGCTGACGCTAGTTAAAGAAGTGGTACACGTCGAAGTTCAGACCAATCCTCAAGTTATCCTGGATACGATTAAACAGTCGGTAGAGTCTCTGCCGATTTCTGGTCACGCGATTACCCTGAAACTTCATCCTGACGACGTAGAAATCATTCGCTCTTCGTATGGTGAGGACGATATTGAGTTTCGTAACTGGACGCTAATGAGCGAACCAGCACTTAACCGCGGCGACGTCCAAATTGAAGCGGGCGAATCGAGCGTCAATTATCGAATGGAAGATCGTATTCGCAACGTGATTCAAAGTTTCTGTGGAGTTAACCGTCACCAAGGTGGTGAATAGTGCTAGCACTCGCAGATCGTCTTTCTCAATACAAAACCAGCGGTTTAACCTGCCGACCTGTTGCGTCCGGTAAGCTGGTGCGTGTTGTTGGCTTAACACTGGAAGCGACCGGCTGCCGAGCGCCTATTGGCAGCTTGTGTAAAGTCGAAACCATGCACGGAGAAATGGAAGCCGAAGTGGTGGGGTTCTCCGGAGAAAACTTATTCTTGATGCCGAGTGAGCAAATCACCGGTGTGTTACCCGGGGCAAAAGTGACCCCAATGACCAGTGAAACCGGTCTTTCTGTTGGCATGGAACTGCTGGGACGAGTGATCGATGGTGTGGGTAATCCGCTCGATGGGTTGGGTCCTATCTATACTGAAAAACGCGCTCCATTCAACGCCGAACCAATCAACCCACTGGCACGTAAGCCTATATCTGAGCCGCTAGACGTTGGCATTAAAGCCATCAACGGATTATTGACGGTCGGCAAAGGCCAACGTATTGGTCTGTTTGCCGGCTCTGGTGTGGGTAAGTCGGTCACGCTCGGCATGATGACCCGAGGAACCACCGCGCAAGTAGTGGTCGTGGGGCTAATCGGTGAGCGTGGACGAGAAGTTAAAGAATTTATCGAAGAAATCCTCGGTGTTGATGGGCGCCAACGTTCGGTTGTCGTTGCAGCGCCAGCGGACTCTTCCCCTTTGATGCGCCTAAAAGGCTGCCAAACTGCGCTGACTATCGCGGAATATTTCCGTGACCAAGGTTTAGATGTTCTATTGTTGATGGACTCTTTGACTCGTTTTGCTCAGGCGCAGCGTGAGATCGCACTGTCAGTGGGTGAGCCACCTGCAACCAAAGGTTATCCGCCATCGGTGTTTGCTAAGTTGCCTGCGTTGGTTGAACGTGCGGGTAACGGAAGCCCAGAACAGGGTTCTATCACCGCTTTCTTTACCGTTTTAACCGAAGGTGATGACCTTCAGGACCCAATTGCCGATGCATCGCGAGCGATCCTCGATGGTCACGTGGTGCTATCTCGTGAAATGGCCGATGCGGGTCATTATCCGGCGATCGATGTCGAGAAATCGGTCAGCCGTGTCATGCCTCAAATTACCAGCGAAGAGCACATCTTGATGTCGAAAGCAGTACGCCAAGTGCTTTCCGTTTGTCGTAAAAATCAGGATCTTGTTTCGATCGGTGCTTACAAACCGGGAACCGATCCTGCGATAGATAGCGCCTTCACCTTAAAACCGCAATTAGATACCTACTTACAACAGTCGATGAAAGAGAGTGTGCCGTACGATATGTGCGTCAACATGCTGCGTAATCTGCTGCAAGGGGGCTAATAGGGGATGGATAACGCGTTAGAGTTTCTTTTAGAGCAGAGTAGAGAGCGAGAAAACCAAGCGGTGCTGGCGCTCAACCAAGCGCGCTCTGAACTCGAAGGTTACTACCAGCAGTTACAACAGATTGAAAAGTATCGCCTCGACTATTGTCAGCAATTGGTTGACCGTGGTCAGCAAGGGTTAACCGCGAGTCAGTACAGCCATTTAAACCGATTCCTCACGACGTTAGATGAAACCTTAGCGAAGCAAAAGCAGGCGGAAGCGCACTTTAAAGACCAAGTTGAGCATTGCGAGCAGAATTGGTTAGAAAGCCGTAAACAACGCCGTTCGTACGAATGGTTGATCGAAAAGAAGCAGACCGAACGCACCAAGCTAGAAAATGCACGCGAGCAAAAGCAGATGGATGAGTTCGCGACGCTGCAGTTTTCGCGTCGACTAAGTAATCAATAAACACCTAGCCTCAGTGGTTTGGCGTAGTTTTTGCAAGGTTAGAGGTTAACTTGGCAATCATTGCCGCTGCAATTGTGCTTTACCTTTAGCCTGCTTAGGTGACTTGAGTATGAATATAAACCTATCCACCGTAACGGAAACCCCTAAAGCGACAAAGGCCGCCTCTGAGGTCGTGCCCGAAGGCGAAGAGGTGGTAGCCACCGAAGGTTTTTTCGCAAAACTGGCGTCTTTGCTGACAGGCGGTGAAACCAAAGGTGAAGCGGTTGAGGGCAAGCAACCAAATACTGTTTCTGATATCGCTCCTGAGCTACTGGCTAGCGATGAAGCTCCTGCTGACGAAGACGTTGTCACTGCAGGCGAAGACGGCAGCAAAGTTAAAGCTAGCGAGACTCAGTCACTTGAAAGCAAGAGCTCTGAAGAGGAATCGACAGACACGTTACTGAGCAAAAAAGTGGTTTCCGACGTTGACGAATCCGCGACCAGTAAGGCACGGGCCGAAGCAACAGACAAACCTGCCGATGCCAAAGGTGAATCACCATCGAGTAACCGCGACGCGCAAAAAATCGTTGCTGATAATCAAGAAGTGTTAAAGCGTCTAAACGATTCGAATAATGCGTTGAAAGTAGACAACGGCAAGCCTTTGCCACAAGCAGAGGTCGCTGATGTAAGTGAGATTGCTGACACGAGTGAGGTCGCTGACGCAGTTGCGACCTCTACTAATACAGAATCGGTTAAACAACTAAAACGCGGTGAAGAAACATCTGACGTTGCCGTTGAAGAAATCGAAACGACAGACGCTAAACAGGCGGTTGTTGTGCCAGAAGCGGCGAAGAAGTTTATCCAGCCTGATGAAGCGGTGCAAGCCCCAAATGTGGTGACCGACACAGAAACGCCAGAGCAGGTCGAGCAAATGGTAGAAAGCAAGTTGGTGCCGCCGACGATTGCCAAAACTCAGACAGTTGAACCGCAGATAGTTGAGTCGCAAAAAGTCGCAGCAACAAAATCCGTTGAGACAGTATCATTAGACGACACGGTTTCTTCTGATGATACTGAAATAAAAGCTACGGCTGAAACTGAACAAGCGACAGAAGCGGTTATCCCTTGGGCTGGGAGCAAAGAGGCCGTCGCAACGGATGCAGTAAGCCCAAAAGTGGTTGAAGCACCGAGAGTGCAACACGGCGCGGTTGCTCAGTCGGTTCAAAGTGCCTTGATGCAGACTCCACAACACGCTCAGGCCCAAGCGCAAGCATTGAATGTCGCGGCGGCTGATGTGGCAGAAGTTAGCGCCAATCAATTACAGCAAGTGGCGGCAGCGGCCAATTCCGCAGCAAGCTCAGTTGCTTCTGAGCAAGTGATGCTCAAAGCCGCGATGGGCGCAAAAGCGGCCGCTAGTCTTCTAAGTGCGTCGTCAAATTCAAATTCTGCTGGTGAGCCGGCGACGGCAGGAGAATCGTCGTTTGCCAATCAACTTGCTCAAGCGGCTGGAATACAGCAAACCGCCACTGGTCAGCCAAGAGCAGAACAAGCTCAAGCGAGTGCACAATTACCTCTGCAACTAAACCGCGAGATGGCAAGTGACCAAATGGCAGAGCGAGTGCAAATGATGATGTCGAAAAACTTAAAGAACATCGATATCCGTCTAGATCCGCCAGAGCTGGGCCGAATGCAGATTCGCATGAATATGAATGGCGATGGCGCGACCGTGCACTTTACCGTTGCTAACCAACAAGCGAGAGATGCACTCGAACAAAGTATGCCTCGATTACGTGAGATGTTAGCTCAGCAAGGGGTACAATTGGGTGATACCTCAGTGCAGCAACAATCGAGCGGCCAACAGCAGAATCGCTACGCGGCCAATGAGCAATCGCATTCTGGTCAAGGAAACAGCGGTCCGTCTGGCGTAGGTGAAGAAAACCTTGAAGCAGACATCAATCTTGATTTGAATGTCACAACAAAGCGTGATGGAATTAGTTATTACGCTTAAACTGTGAAAATACCAACATAAAGAGAATGTTAAGTTATGGCAATCGAAGAAGTAGAAACGGAAGCGCCGAAAGGAAAAAGCAAGTTAATCATCATTATTGTGGCGGCAGTCGTTCTTCTACTTGGTGGCGGTGGCGCGGCATTTTTCCTATTGGGATCCGATGACGGCGCATCAGGTGATAACGCGGCGCAGCAAGAGCTGGTCACGCCTGCTGAACCTGTTGCGTACGTGAATATTGCGCAACCATTCATCTTTAATATCACTGGCGACAAGCGTGACCGTCTAGTGCAGATTAAAGTGCAGCTAATGGTGCGTGGTACAGAGAATGAAAACTTGGCACGCTATCACTCGCCATTAGTTGAAAGTACTTTATTGAGCACGTTTGCTTCAGCAACGGTTGAGCAGTTGCGCAGTGCCAATGGTCGCATTGAGCTGCGTGATAAGGCGACGGACGATATCAAAGCCAGCCTGAACCGAGCTGTAGGACAGCCTGTTATCGAGCGTGTTCTATTTACCGACTTTGTCATCCAATAGGTGAATCGTGACTGATCTATTAAGCCAAGATGAAATCGATGCGTTGCTCCACGGCGTAGATGATGTCGATGAAATCGAAGACGAAATTGAAACGGAAGGTAATTCTGCCGTAGATTTCGACTTCTCATCGCAAGACCGCATTGTTCGTGGTCGCATGCCTACGCTGGAGTTGATCAACGAACGTTTTGCGCGTCACTTGCGTATCAGCTTGTTTAACATGCTGCGCAAAACCGCTGAAGTGTCGATCAATGGCGTACAGATGATGAAGTTTGGTGAATACCAAAATACCCTCTACGTCCCAACCAGTCTTAACATGGTGCGTTTCAGACCGTTAAAAGGTACGGCACTGATCACTATGGAAGCGCGTTTGGTATTCATCTTAGTTGAAAACTTCTTTGGCGGTGATGGCCGTTTCCATGCACGTATTGAAGGTCGCGAGTTTACCCCAACCGAGCGACGCATTGTGCAGCTACTGCTGAAGATCGTCTTTGAAGACTATAAAGAAGCTTGGTCGCCAGTCATGGGCGTTGAGTTCGAGTATCTCGACTCGGAAGTGAACCCAAGTATGGCGAACATTGTCAGCCCAACCGAAGTCATTGTCGTGAGTTCATTCCATATCGAAGTCGACGGTGGCGGTGGCGATTTCCACGTTGTGATGCCGTACTCGATGGTTGAGCCGATCCGTGAGCTACTCGATGCGGGTGTCCAGTCGGATAAGATGGAAACTGACGTTCGCTGGAGCACGGCACTGCGCGAAGAGATCATGGACGTGCCAGTGAACTGTCGTGTTGATTTGCTCGAACAAGATATCTCTTTGCGTGACTTAATGGAACTAAGACCGGGCGACATTATTCCGGTAAATATGCCTGAACACGCCGTGATGTTTGTGGAAGACTTACCGACGTTCCGAGTGAAAATGGGACGTTCTGGTGACCACATTGCGGTTCAGGTCTCAGAGAAAATTAGACGACCAGATGTGGTCAAAACCGACATCGCCTTCCTAGGCAAAGACGTTATCTCAGAACTTGAAGATGACGAAGGCGATCTCGACGATTAATCAGAATTGTAGGTATTAAATATGGCAACAAGTGATGACCAAAAACTCGCTGACGAATGGGCAGCTGCGTTAGGTGAAGATCCGAATGCGCCAGATGTCGACGTCGATGAAGTAATGTCTGCTCAACTTGATGAGCTAAAAGACACCTCTTCACCGATTTCTGACGACGAGCGCCGTAAGCTCGATACGATTCTGGACATTCCGGTGACTATCTCAATGGAAGTCGGCCGTTCGCAAATCAGTATTCGTAACTTACTGCAACTGAACCAAGGTTCGGTAGTGGAGCTAGAGCGCCTCGCGGGTGAGTCTCTAGACGTATTGGTTAACGGTACGCTCATTGCGCATGGCGAAGTGGTTGTGGTGAACGATAAGTTCGGTATCCGTCTCACTGACGTTATTAGCCAGACAGAACGTATTAAAAAGCTAAGGTAGAGTATGGCTCATCAAGTAAATGGGTACTTACTCTGCGCTCTGACGCTGTTCTCAACTTCTGCATTGGCAGCGACTCCGACTAGCCAACTTGACTGGGCGACCACTTTTGGGTCGCTTTTGTTCGTTATTGCGTTCATTTTGTTTTTGGCCTGGGTGCTAAAACGCATGAAGATCCCTTCATTTGGTAACCAACAAGGTTTAAGTGTGGTTCGCCAAATCGCGGTCGGCAGTAAAGAGCGCATCATGATTGTTCAAGCAGGGGAAGAACAGTTTTTGGTTGGTGTCACCGCGCACTCAATCCAACTGATATCCAAACTGGATAAACCTTTGTCTCAGGAGGAGCTGAACCAGTCGACATTAGCGTCCAGCCCATTTGCTAATCAATTGACTCAGCTGTTGAAAAAGAATGATAAGAACTAGCCGATTTTCAGCTCTTTTACTCACATTTGCTCTTGCACTGCTTTCGACATTCACTTTTGCGCAAGAAGAGATAGAGACGCCTATTCCAGCCAATACCGCGCCAGCCGAATCGGTCACCGTGTCTGCGATGGATAGAGCCGAAGCCAACGCTCGTACTATTTCTACTGGGATGGTCACCGGTGGTGGTGGCGGTATCCCAGCGCTGACCATGACCACTAACCCAGATGGCAGTGAAGACTACTCGGTAAACCTGCAGATTTTGGCGCTGATGACCATGCTGGGCTTTTTGCCTGCGATGGTCATTTTGATGACTTCGTTCACTCGAATCGTGGTGGTGATGTCGATTTTGCGTCAGGCGATGGGTTTGCAACAAACGCCGTCAAACCAAGTCATTATTGGTATCGCGATCTTTTTGACCTTCTTCATTATGTCGCCGGTGCTAAATAAGATTAACGATCAGGCGATCCAGCCCTACATCAACGAACAAATTTCGGCGCGGCAGGCATTTGACCTTGCCCAGGTTCCGATGAAAGACTTTATGCTCAAGCAGACCCGAGTCAAAGACCTAGAAACCTTCGTGAATATCTCAGGTTCAACCGCCACCGCGCCAGAAGACGTTTCTATGGCGGTGTTGATTCCTGCGTTTATTACCTCGGAGCTAAAAACCGCGTTCCAGATTGGCTTTATGCTGTTCTTACCGTTTTTGATTATCGACTTGGTGGTGGCGTCGGTTCTGATGGCGATGGGTATGATGATGCTATCGCCAATGATCGTATCGCTGCCGTTTAAGTTGATGTTATTTGTGCTCGTTGATGGTTGGAACTTAATTCTCTCCACCTTAGCCGGCAGTTTTGCCTTGTAGCGGGAGGAAACGATGACTCCTGAAATGTTTGTCGAACTGTTTAGAGACGCGCTGTGGATGGTGCTGATCATGGTGTGTGCCATTATCATTCCCAGCCTGCTTATCGGTTTGGTGGTGGCAATCTTCCAAGCCGCAACGTCGATCAACGAACAGACCTTGAGTTTTTTACCGCGTTTGATCGTTACGCTGCTGGCGTTGATGCTGTTCGCCCACTGGATGACGCAAATCCTGATGGAGTTTTTCTTCTCCATGGTTGAGCGTTTGCCACAAGTGCTCTATTAGCCTATGGAATATCCGGCTAGCCTCATACTTGACTGGATCGCCAATTACTTTTGGCCGTATACCCGTATCGCAGCGATGTTGATGGTGATGTCGGTGACCGGTGCGCGTTTTGTTTCCACTCGGGTGCGACTCTACTTAGGTCTAGCGATCACGTTCGCGGTGATGCCAGCAATCCCTGCGGTTCCAGACAATATCGAATTACTTTCGTTTGCCGGATTTATGACCTTGCTTGAGCAGGTCATCATCGGTGTCGCGATGGGTACCGTTACCCAATTTATGATCCAGACATTTGTTATTCTCGGTCAGATCTTGGGTATGCAGTCGAGTTTGGGTTTTGCTTCGATGGTGGACCCGGCAAACGGACAAAACACGCCATTGCTCGGTCAACTGTTTATGTTTCTCGCCACTATGTTCTTTTTGGCCACTGATGGCCATTTGAAGATGATCATGCTAGTGGTGATGAGTTTTAAATCTCTGCCAATCGGGACTGGCGCGCTGACTAACGTCGATTTTCGTGAGCTGGCGCTGTGGTTGGGAACCATGTTTAAGGTGGCACTGAGTATGTCGTTGTCCGGCATTATCGCGCTGCTGACGATTAACCTTTCCTTTGGTGTAATGACGCGTGCCGCGCCTCAGCTCAATATTTTTTCCCTTGGTTTTGCCTTTGCCTTGATCGTGGGTTTGTTGCTGTGTTGGTACATTCTTGGCGGCTTGTTTAATCACTATGAGCTATTCTGGCTACAGGGTGAGGCGCAGATTTGTAGCCTTATCCGGTTGAACTGTTAAGTTAGGAGACTGAATTGGCAGAATCAGACGGTCAAGAACGCACCGAAGACGCCACGCCCAAGCGCTTGCAACAGGCCCGTGAAAAAGGGCAGGTTGCAAGGTCAAAAGAGTTAGCGTCGGTATCGGTCTTAGTGGTTGGTTCTATCGCCTTAATGTGGTTTGGTGAGAGCCTTGCACGCGCCTTGTATACCATTATGGGCCGCTTGTTCAGCCTATCGCGCGAAGAGATATTTGACCTACCAAAGCTGATGGATATCGCGTTAGGCTCACTCTCCAGTCTAATTGCTCCGCTGATTCTGATCCTGGTTACCTTGTTTGTCGCTGCGGTCGCTGGCGCGGCTGGAGTCGGTGGGATCAGCTTTTCTGCCGAAGCGGCGATGCCGAAACTGTCGAAAATGAACCCGCTCAGCGGCCTGAAACGCATGGTTGGTATGCAGAGTTGGGTGGAGCTGATCAAATCAATTCTTAAAGTCACTCTAGTGTCTGGTATGGCGTTTTACCTGATTAACGCTGCCAAACAGGACTTGTTCCAGCTCAGCTTAGATGTGTTTCCGCAAAACATCTTCCACGCCTTAGATATCCTGCTTAATTTTATCCTGTTGATCAGTTGCTCACTGCTGATCGTCGTCGCTATCGATATTCCGTTCCAGATCTGGCAACACGCCAATCAACTTAAAATGACCAAGCAAGAGGTCAAAGATGAGTACAAAGAGACGGAAGGTAAGCCGGAGGTAAAAGGCCGGATTCGTATGTTGCAGCGTGAAGCGGCGCAGCGGCGAATGATGGCGGAAGTACCTCAAGCGGACGTGATTGTCACCAACCCGGAGCACTTCTCGGTCGCACTGCGTTATAAGCAGAACTCTGATCGCGCACCGATTGTGGTCGCCAAAGGTACTGACCATATGGCGCTCAAGATCCGTGAAATAGCCCGCGAGCACGATATCTATGTGATTCCAGCACCACCGCTCGCGCGTGCGCTTTACCACTCAACGGAACTGGAGCAGGAGATCCCAGACGGCCTGTTTACTGCGGTAGCGCAAGTGCTGGCTTATGTTTTCCAGCTTAAACAGTACCGCAAACGGGGCGGGCAGAGACCAAACCTCAAAACGTCTGAACTGCCGATCCCGCCAGATTTACGTAAGTAACGGAAGCGACTGGCTCGAGTTACTTCTCAGGAATCGACAGCAGTACGAGTAGCGCGCCATCACCGCCAAATTCTAACGGAGCTTGGTGGAAAGCCATCACGTCTGGGTGCTGTGCGAGCCAGAGCGGGGCTTTCTGTTTGAGGATATGTTTGCCGATGCCGTGTTGAACGCAGGCACAGGCGATTTCGTTCTTAATGCAGTACGCAATCATCGCACCGAGTTCGCGTTTGGCTTCTAACTGAGTCATGCCGTGCATATCAAGAAACACGTCCGGTACATACACACCACGTCTTAGACGTTTGACCTCATATTGGGAAACATCATCACGCGCATAGCGGGTCGGGCCATCTTCGCTCAGTAAAGGTACAAACTCATCTGAGAAGTAAAATTCACTGTCGCTTGCTTCTCGCGCATCTCGCTTGATTTCTTTTTGCTTAGTGTTTCTTTTTGGTTGCTGGACTATGGTATCCTGTTGCAACTTTTTTACGCCTTGTACTGCATCCCTGAAAAGGGCGAATTCGTCATCGATGTCGGTGTCTTTTTTGCTCATCGGGTTTATAAATACGTATATCAAATGTTATTGGCAGTATTGTAGCGCTTTTCGGAGGCAATTTTGGATAAGATTTTTGTAGAAGAAGCGGTATCAGAACTTCACACGCTTCAAGATATGATTCGTTGGACAGTGAGCCGTTTCAACGCCGCGAACCTATTTTATGGTCACGGCACTGATAACGCATGGGATGAAGCGGTGCAACTCATCTTGCCTACGCTGTACCTGCCAATCGATGTGCCTCCGCATGTAATGAACTCACGCTTAACCACCAGTGAGCGTATGCGTATTGTTGAGCGCGTGGTAAAACGCATCAATGAGCGCACTCCAACCGCCTACCTGACTAACAAAGCGTGGTTCTGTGGTCTTGAGTTTTTTGTTGACGAACGTGTACTTGTGCCACGTTCTCCAATCGGTGAACTTATCCAAGCAGAATTCCAACCTTGGTTGGTTGAAGAGCCAGTGCGCATTATGGACCTATGTACTGGTAGCGGCTGTATTGCGATTGCATGTGCGTATGCGTTCCCTGACGCTGAAGTCGATGCGATTGATATTTCAACCGACGCGCTGCAAGTGGCTGAACAAAACGTTCAGGACCACGGTATGGAGCAGCAGGTGTTCCCAATTCGCTCTGACCTGTTCCGCGATTTACCAAAAGAAAAATACAACCTAATCGTATCTAACCCGCCATACGTGGACCAAGAAGATATGAACAGCCTGCCAGATGAGTTTACTCACGAGCCGGAGCTAGGTTTAGCAGCAGGTACAGACGGTCTGAAACTGGTTCGCCGTATTTTAGCTAACGCACCGGACTACTTGACTGACAACGGTATTCTTATCTGTGAAGTCGGCAACTCGATGGTTCACATGATGGAGCAATACCCGCAGATTCCATTTACGTGGATTGAGTTCGAAAACGGCGGCCACGGTGTATTTATGCTCACGCGTGAGCAAATGCTTGAACACGCAGAAGAATTCTCTCTCTACAAAGACTAATAAAGTCTCGTAAAGCTGAATGAACAACAACGCTAAGTCGCAAGGCTTAGCGTTTTTTTATTCTAAAAGGAAAGCAAAATAGTTCCACTTTAGGGGTTTACATCAAACCGTAATAAAGACACTATGAATTTACGAACAATTGACGTGTAAAGCTCAATTTACGGAGCAAATAAAATTTGAGGAAGTAATGGCAGGAAACAGTATCGGACAACATTTCCGAGTCACCACATTCGGGGAGAGTCACGGTATCGCACTAGGATGTATCGTCGACGGATGCCCTCCAGGCTTGGAAATTACAGAAGCAGATATTCAAATCGATTTGGACCGTCGTCGTCCGGGCACTTCTCGCTATACCACTCAGCGTCGTGAACCTGATGAAGTGAAAATTCTCTCTGGCGTGTTTGAAGGTAAAACCACGGGTACTTCTATCGGTCTGCTGATTGAAAATACAGACCAGCGCTCGAAAGACTATTCTGAGATCAAAGATAAGTTCCGTCCGGGACACGCTGATTACACTTACCACCAAAAATACGGTATTCGTGATTATCGAGGTGGCGGTCGTTCGTCAGCTCGTGAAACCGCGATGCGTGTTGCGGCTGGATCGATTGCGAAGAAATACCTAAAGCAGGAATTTGGTGTCGAAATTCGTGCTTACCTGTCACAAATGGGTGACGTATCGATTGATAAAGTCGACTGGGATGAAATCGAGAACAACGCGTTCTTCTGTCCAGATGCCGATAAAGTCGATGCGTTCGACCAACTGATCCGTGACCTGAAAAAGCAAGGTGATTCGATTGGTGCCAAGCTACAGGTTGTTGCGACTAACGTGCCTGTTGGTCTTGGCGAGCCAGTCTTTGACCGTTTAGACGCTGATATTGCCCACGCGCTGATGAGCATCAACGCGGTGAAAGGGGTGGAGATTGGTGACGGTTTTGATGTTGTAAGCCAAAAAGGCAGCCAACACCGTGATACGCTTAACCCTGATGGGTTTGGCAGTAACCACGCCGGCGGTATCTTGGGTGGCATCTCTACTGGGCAAGATGTCGTCGCTAACATTGCGTTGAAACCGACATCGAGTATTACGGTTCCGGGTGACACCATCACCAAACAAGGTGAGCCGACTCAGCTAATTACCAAAGGCCGTCACGACCCTTGTGTGGGCATTCGTGCGGTGCCAATTGCAGAAGCAATGTTGGCGATTGTGCTGATGGATCACTTGCTGCGTCATCGCGGTCAAAATCACGGCGTCACAACCGAAACCCCGCAGATTTAATCGCATAACAAAAAACGCCAATCAAATGATTGGCGTTTTTTCTATCTGCATCTATTCAGCAATTAGTGGAGCGAGTTTTCTGCTTCCAACTGGAATGACGGTAAACGCCATTTGAATCTTACCGCAGCCATGCGCAGCATGTAACCCACGACGAGTGTCACGATGGTTGAGGTTACATCGTTGATGCCAAATTCAAGTAATGCTAGGTACAGCGCAGACGCAACTAATGCGATCGACGCGTAAAGCTCCTCGTGCAGTACCAGCGGCGTCTGACGACAAATTAAGTCGCGCAACAGACCACCAAAAACACCAGTGACTAGTGCTGACACCATGCAGATACCAGGGTGCAGTCCCATGCCTAACGCCACTTTGGTACCGATGATACTAAATACAATCAAACCCAGCGCATCAAGGCGAATAAACAGGCCTTTTAATTTAATCACCCATTTCGCCAAGCCAGTTGTCAGTACGCCCGCGACACAAGTGATGGCGAGGAACTCAGGATTTTCCACCCAGCCCAACGGGTAATGCCCCAATAGAATGTCACGAACCGTACCACCACCGATTGCCGTTGCACTAGCGACCAGCATTACGCCAAACCAGTCCATTTTTCTGCGCCCTGCGCTCAATGCACCCGTCATCGCTTCAGCGGTAATACCAATGATATATAAGACACTTAACAGCATAGCCATATCTCAAATTTGTGAAGCCGTTATAAGGCGGCGGTATCATATAATGAATGCGTGAGTGTATTAGGAAATGTGATCTGTGACGAATGAGATTTTGTGGGGGTGAAAACGTTTGACTTATAACTATTTCTAATGTCACTAAGCTAGTGTTCAAATTTGCATTTATCCACAAAAATAGTGAGAATGCCCCCGCAGTATATAAGCTTTCGATGATTTAGCATGAGCCACGCTTACCAAGACCTGATTAAGATTTTTAATGACACCTTCTTTGCCGAGTACAACACCAAGTTGGAATTAGGCAACGATGAGCCTATCTATTTACCTGCTGACGACGCAGTGCCTTACCACCGAATTGTTTTTGCTCGTGGGTTTTACGCATCTGCGATGCATGAGATTGCGCACTGGTGTGTGGCTGGGCCACAACGTCGCTTGTTAGAAGACTTCGGTTATTGGTATGAGCCGGACGGGCGTACCGAGCAAGTGCAGGCGGAATTCGAAAAAGTTGAAATCAGGCCGCAAGCGTATGAATGGATTTTGTCGTTAAGTGCGGGTTTTCCGTTTACGGTAAGTTGCGACAACCTCAATGGCGATTTTGAACCAGACCGACTCGCTTTTATGGCAAAAGTGCATCAAGAAGTGGTGCGCATTTTTGAACAGGGGATTCCACCGCGTGTGGAGCAGCTTTCTCAAGCGCTGCGTGAGTTTTACCAAGTTCCCGAATTACAGCTTTGCCAATTTGAAGTGAAGTAGCGACTGCTACGTAAATAGTTTGCGACTCGGTAGTATTTGCGTTCACTTTGTCAATATGAGAAGCTCGGCGCTGATTTCAAAACGCAAACTGATTTAGGCGAAAAGCAACAATGATTATTGAATTTGAAGAGAAGCTACTTGAGCTGATTGATGCACGTATTTCTAGCGCGTCTGATGATGAACTCTTTGCTGGTGGTTACTTACGTGGTCATATTTCGCTGTCAGCTGCGTCGTGCGAAGAAGAAGGCATTAACGATGTGGAAGAACTAAAAGCTCGTATCCAATCTAGCCTTGACCAAGCGCGCTCTGAGCTTAGCCCAGCAGACCGTACTATCGTCAATGACCTTTGGACTGACCTTGCCAATCAAGCGTAATTCCAATACCGATTGATAATAAAAAACGCCTCGATTGAGGCGTTTTTTATTGCGTATTATTTATCGTTATAGCTCGGTGATCGCTTTGCCTTTACGCAATTTACGCACCCACATTCGGCTTGGGTGAAGCTGCTCTAATACATCAACGGGTAGCGGTAGTGGGTCTCCGCAGATTTGCGAAGCCAGTGTTTCCGCTAGCAGAGGTGCGGAACTCAAACCGCGAGAGCCTAGCCCTAACATACAAAATAGATTTGGGTAGTGTGGTACGGTCGCCGCGTCTTGTTCAGTAGAGGTTTGAAGACCCTTGTAGACCGCTTTCGTTTCTTCTAATGCTCCCACATTACCGACGAAAGGCAGATGGTCACGGCTAACGCAGCGAATCCCTTGACGAGACTGATTACCAGACGTATCCACTTGCTCAGGCCAAGCTTGATTTGGAATACATTTACGCAGCTTATCACCGTTGTCTTGCTGCGCCGCAGGATCAAACTCGTAGTCGAGATGATTGCGGTCGTAGCTGGCACCAATGCAATGCTGGCCGTTGTTTGGGTTCACCGGTGTCATATAGCCGTCGTAACAAAGTACGGTTTTCAGTTGGTTCAGTGTTTCCGTGGTCGGAATGTGGCTGACTTGACCTTTAACCTGGCCGAGCGGGATATCAGCAGTTTGCACGATATCGCCAAACTGGTGGCCGTTAGCGACAACGACCGTATCGTGTTCAAAACGCTGACCGTTCGCTGTCACGTGCCAAGTTTGTTTGTCATTATCCCAGTCCAGCTTTTCTACTTTGCTGTTGAAGTTTGCGGTGAACAACGGGTTTTGCTGCAGCGACGTAATTAATCCTTGAGTCAGTTGTGCAGGGCAAAGCCAACCGCCTAACGGGTAGTGGATACTGGCTTGGTCGATCGGTAAGCCAATTTTTTGACTGGTTTCTTCAGCGCTGAGTTTTGTCATCAATTCAGCCGCAAAGTTGCCTTGCAGCATCTTTTCTAGCTTGACTTGCGCTTTTTCATCCCACATTAGTTGGGTGACGCCACACCAATCATGATCAAACTCGACTGACTCAGCCGCTTGGTCGACAAATTGGCGAGCAAACAGAAACGCTGGGGCAAAAACACGCGAGACATTACTGTGCGAACCGTTAAGCAGTGGATACACCGCGCCTTGTCGGTTACCTGATGCGCCTTGTGCGGCTTGTTCGTCTTGGCAATACAAGGTCACACGTTTACCGCGACGTAACAGTGTTTTAGCCAATGTCGCACTGGCGATGCCGCCACCCACGATAGCGATTGATTCCGTAGAAGCGCTGCCTGTACGGGCAAACCAAGGCTTAACGTTGCCATGAGCGTGACGCTCTTTAAGTGCTCCGGCGATCATGTCACGTTTAGTACCAAAGCCTTTGACCTTTTTCATCTCGAATCCGGCGTCAATCAGGCCTCGGCGTACAAAGCCTGCTGCGGTAAACGTCGCACACGTGCAGTCAACCTTGGCCAGTTTCGCCATGCCGTTAAACAGCTCTTGATTCCACATTTCAGGGTTTTTGCTCGGCGCGAATCCATCGAGGAACCAAGCATCGATGATGCCTTGTTCAGCCACCGGCACTTTCGGCATGCAATCTTTAATGTCGCCAAACCAAAGATCCAGCGTCACCGCGCCATCTTCCAACACAATACGATGACACTCTGGCACCGCGATAGGGTAGTGCTGCTGCAGTTTTTGCGCGTACTCGGCCAGCTCTGGCCACGCTTGGTGCGCTTTAATTAAGTCGTCTTTGCTCAGCGGGTATTTTTCAAAGCTGATGAAATGCAGCTCTTTTAGTGCAGCGTCAGGGTTCTCTTGTCTAAACTGATTGAACCATTGCCACACCGCGAGAAAGTTAAGCCCGGTGCCAAAGCCAGTTTCTCCGATAACAAAGCGGCGCTCGTCATAATCCTGCCATCTCTGTGGGAGATGATTTTGTCCAAGGAATACGTAACGTGTTTCTTCTAAACCGTTTACGTTTGAGAAATAGACGTCATCAAACTGGTCAGAAACGGGTGTGCCTGCGTCATTCCAGCCAAGTTGTGCATTGGTAATCGAAGTCATAATGTCAGAATTTGTGTGATTAGAGCGATAAACTGGGAGCGATTGTACGGATTTATGGGAAAGCTGACCACTTTTGTGCTGTAACTTAGTTATTATCTAGCGGAACTTAGAATTATAGGAATGTCATAATGAAACGTGTCGTAATCACCGGTATGGGTATTGTTTCGAGTATCGGTAACAACGTCGAAGAAGTTTTAGCGTCTCTAAAAGAAGGTAAATCTGGTATCACTGCGTCTGAGCAGTTCAAAGAGAAAGGTCTTCGTTCTCAGGTTTGGGGTGATCTAAAAATCAACCCAGCAGAACATATTGACCGTAAACAGATGCGCTTTATGGGTGATGCGGCTGCGTATGCATACCTATCTATGGAGCAAGCAATTGCAGACGCAGGTCTAACTGAAGAGCAAGTGTCTAACGACCGTACTGGTATTGTTGCGGGTTCTGGTGGTGCTTCTGCGCTAAACCAAACGGTTGCAACTGACATCATGCGTGAGAAAGGCGTAAAACGTGTGGGCCCTTACATGGTTCCTCGTACTATGTCTTCAACTGTATCTGCTTGTTTGGCGACGCCATTCAAAATCCGTGGTGTGAACTACTCAATGAGCTCTGCATGTGCAACATCTGCACACTGTATTGGTCACGCAATGGAACTTATCCAACTGGGTAAACAAGACATCGTATTCGCTGGTGGTGGTGAAGAGCTAGACTGGTCTCAAACTATGATGTTTGATGCGATGGGCGCACTATCAACCAAGTACAACGACACTCCAGAAAAAGCATCACGTACTTACGATGCAGCTCGTGACGGTTTCGTTATCTCTGGCGGCGGCGGCATGCTGGTGGTTGAAGAGCTTGAGCACGCATTGGCTCGTGGCGCGAAAATCTACGGCGAGATCGTTGGCTACGGCGCAACTTCAGATGGTTACGACATGGTAGCGCCATCTGGTGAAGGTGCGGTTCGTTGTATGAAGATGGCAATGCAAGACGTTGACGGTGTGGACTACGTAAACACTCACGGCACGTCAACACCAGTGGGTGATGTGAAAGAGTTAGGCGCTATCCAAGAACTCTTTGGTGACAACAGCCCAGCAATTTCTGCAACTAAAGCGATGACTGGTCACGCGCTAGGTGCGGCAGGTGTTCACGAAGCCATCTACTCAACGCTAATGCTAGACAACGGTTTCATTGCGCCAAGTATTAATATCGAGAATCTAGACGAAGCAGCACAAGGTCTGGATATCGTTACTGAAGCTCGTGAAGTAGAATTGAACACTGTTATGTCAAACAGCTTTGGTTTTGGTGGTACAAACGCAACTCTAGTAATCAAAAAGTACCAAGGCTAACTGAATTTGCCGAGCTCTGTCTTGGCAAAACAGTTTCCAGAGCTGACTAACTCTATTGAGATTAGTCGAACAGACGCAGACTCTGACCCATGGAGAGCGGGTTAGGATCCTTTTGTTCTGGAACTTTGCCCGGCAATTTGCCGGGCATTTTTCTTTCTAAGCCGTGTTTATCTCGACAGGCTCTCTACTTTTCTGCACAATCGCTTTTATTCTCATTTCACAGATAACGACAGGTAAGTCGCACACTCACGCCATGAAAATCCTAATCGACGAAAATATGCCTTATGCCGAACAACTGTTTAGCCAACTTGGTGACGTTGTTCTTAAATCGGGTCGCACGCTCACCGCTGATGACTTAGTGGATGTTGACGCTCTGATGATTCGCTCTGTCACCAAAGTCAACGCGGCGCTGATCGCCAAAGCGAATAAATTGAAATTTGTCGGTACTGCTACGGCGGGGATGGACCACGTTGATCAAGCACTATTGAAAGAGAAAGGTATTTTCTTTACCGCTGCTCCGGGCTGTAACAAGGTCGGTGTCGCCGAGTACGCTTTCAGCGTCATGATGGTGCTGGCTCAGCAGCACGGCTTCTCGGTGTTTGATAAAACCGTTGGGATCATCGGGGCAGGGCAAGTCGGTAGTTATCTGCAGCAATGTTTGGAAGGAATCGGCATCAAGGTGCTGATTAACGATCCACCGAAGCAAGAACAAGGCGATAGCCGAACGTTTACACCGCTTGATACTTTGATTGAGCAAGCGGATATTATCACGCTGCACACTCCTATCACCCGTGATGGTGAACATCCGACTCATCACATGTTTGATGAAGCGCGCCTCAACTCTCTTCGCGGTGACCAGATTTTGATTAATGCGGCACGCGGGCCGATCGTTGATAACACGGCGCTAAAGGCAAGGCTGTTGAAAAATGATGGCTTTATTGCGGCGCTAGATGTGTTTGAATTCGAGCCAGAGGTTGATATGGAGCTTCTGCCTCTGCTAGCATTCGCCACCCCTCACGTCGCCGGTTATGGTCTTGAAGGGAAAGCTCGCGGTACGACGATGATATTCAATAGTTACTGTGAGTTTTTAAATAAAGAATTAAACGCGCATGCCAGTGAGCTGTTGCCAACCGCGCCAGTGCCAAAGTTGGTACTCGACAGAGCGTGGGATGAAGCTACACTGCACACTATCACGCAGCTCATTTATGATGTGCGCAAAGATGACGCATTGTTCCGCCGCGAAATCAGTAAGCCGGGTTCATTTGACCTGATGCGTAAAAACTACTGGGATCGTCGTGAATACAGTGCTGTCACGCTAGTTGGGGATGAGTCTTGTAATCTCTCGCCACTGGCAAAACTAGGTTTTCAGGTTGAGGTAAGTCAATGAGCCAACAATTTAACGTTGCCGTTTTAGGTGCGACCGGTGCGGTCGGTGAAACTATTTTGGAAGTTCTTCAAGAGCGTAAATTCCCTGTGGGTGAGCTATACCTATTGGCGAGCGAACGCAGCGAAGGTAAAACTTACCGCTTTAACGGTAAAACAGTAAAAGTTGAGAACGTAGAGAACTTCGACTGGTCTCAAGTGCATATTGCACTGTTTTCTGCTGGCGGTGAACTGTCTGAAAAGTGGGCGCCAATCGCAGCAGATTCAGGTGTGGTCGTGATCGACAACACCTCACACTTCCGCTACGACTACGACATTCCTTTGGTTGTGCCAGAAGTTAACCCAGAGGCGATTGCAGAGTTTCGCAACCGCAACATCATTGCGAACCCAAACTGCTCAACAATTCAGATGCTGGTTGCATTAAAACCGATCCACGATGCGGTAGGTATTGAGCGTATTAACGTATCGACTTACCAGTCTGTATCAGGTGCAGGTAAATCAGGTATCGACGAGCTAGCAGGCCAAACGGCGAAACTGCTTAACGGTCTTCCAGCGGAAACCAACGAGTTTTCTCAGCAGATCGCGTTTAACTGTATTCCTCAAATCGACAAATTTATGGAAAACGGTTACACCAAAGAAGAAATGAAGATGGTGTGGGAAACGCAAAAAATCTTCAATGACCCATCAATCACGGTTAACCCAACGTGTGTACGAGTGCCAGTATTCTACGGCCACGCAGAAGCGGTTCATGTAGAAACGCGCGCACCTATCGATGCTCAAGAAGTGATTAACTTGCTAGAGCAAACAGAAGGCGTTGAAGTGTTCCACGGTGAAGATTTCCCAACGCAAGTTCGCGATGCTGGCGGTAAAGATAGCGTGATGGTTGGTCGAATCCGTAACGATATTAGCCACCATAGCGGCATTAACTTATGGGTGGTAGCGGACAACGTACGCAAAGGTGCAGCGACCAACGCAGTGCAGATTGCAGAAGTGTTGATTCGCGATTACTACTAATCGCTTACTGATAGCAATATCAAAGCCTCACCGATGTGTGAGGCTTTTTTAATCGTGCAAAGCAAATTTGTGTGAGATTAATGCGATTATGGCGTAAGCCACACATTTTTTGGCTCTATACCTATAGTTTTCACCTCTATATCCGATATATTTAGCAGTTGACCGAATTTCTTTTAATTGAGCACAAAGCTGAGCCTTATATGCGACGACTTCTACAGCGACTACTGTTGCCTTTAGCAATGGTTGCCGTGACTCAAACATCATTTGTAAGCGCAGAGAGCATCCGCCTGAAAGGGCCGAATGGCGAGATCCAGTCATCTCCACAATACTCTGAGCCGCTACTGAATACTTCACGCAGTGCCGAGCCATCCCGCTTTTACGGCCCAACGTCTGGGCAAGAAACTCTCTGGGGTATTGCGTCTAGTCTACGTCCCGACCGCTCGGTATCGATTCAACAGACGTTGTACGCGATCTATCAGCTCAATCCACAGGCTTTTGACGCTCAGAATATCCATGAGCTGATTCCAGGCAGCACACTGCGCATCCCGTCGCTAGAGCAAATCAGCAGTGTTAGTACACAACAAGCCATTCGTGTGATGGATGCGCACCAAGCGCGTCTGCAGCCAGCACCTCAACGTCCGGCTCAGGTGGTAACGCCAACAGTTGAACCTCAGACTGCTCAAGTCGCGGCTCCACAGCCCGTACAACCAGTTGAAAACCAGCAGCCACAACAAGTTGACACTGCGCCAGTATCGCAATCGAATAACGATTTGGCTCAAATCGCCCAACAAGAGAAAGTTCAAGAAACAAAAGCGTTAGAGAAGCAACTCGAGAGCTCAGAAAGCGAGTTAATGGCGCTGGAGGAGAAGAACCTCAAGCTGCGCATGATGTTGGCTCAGGTTCAATCTGAAGTTGATGTCTTAAAAGACGAACTCGGTGACGAAGACCGTATCCGCAATGAAGTGGAAAAACTACTCGAAGCGGAAAGACTGCGTCTTGCTGAAGAGCAAAAAATGGCGCCGTCAGCATTGGATAAACTGCTCTCGAATACTTGGCTGGTAGCTGCACTGGCAATCATTCCTGGCTTGTTAATAGGCGCATTGGTGCTAATGCTGCTTGGTCGCCGTAAACAAGAGCAGGCTCCGCAAGAAGTAGAGCAGCAAACGACGCCGCAAACCGTCGCGCCAGTAGTGGCAGAAACTCTAGACAATGACGTCGATGACGAGTTGATCTTGGATGATGATCTGTTTGGTGAGTCTGAAGACGACGACTTGCTACTCGCAGATGAAGTAGAAGCAGAAGAAAGCGCGCCAGAAGACGATACTGAAGAAGATGTCTTTGCTGGACTAGATGAAGATGAGCTGGACTTAAATCTAGAAGGTGAAGACGGTGAAGATCCATTTGCGGGTATTGATGAAGATGGCGATCTGGATGATGCCTTTACCGAAGTCGATTTAAGCACCAGTGATATCCAAGTCAAAGGTGAAGAAAAAGCGCTTGGGCTTGAAGAAATGGAGCGTGCCTTCGACGAAGTGGTTATCGAAGATGAAAGCGTAAACGAAGGGTTTGACCTGTCTGACTCTGACGATGAGATGATGTCACAAGATGACCTCGATGATCTCCTTGCTCAAGATGTCACTTTGGATGAATCAGACGATGAGTTTGAGCTGGATAAACAAGAGCCATTAGCGGAATCTGAGCAGCTTGAAGACGATTTAGATATCGATAGCTTACTGGCTGAAAACGCCGATTCGTTTGATTTGAGCGACGATGAAGAAACTCAAGCCGTGACGCCAAATGATGATATCGACGACATCTTCGCTATGGTAGAAGCACAGTCTGAAATTGATAGCGAACGCAATCAAGATACTGATGCGACTGACGAAGCGGCTATCGACTTAAGTGATGAGTTTGACGATGCGTTTGATAACAAGTCAGACACAACGGCAGAATCGTCTTTAGACGACGATTCTGCATTTGACGAGCTGATTGGTTTTGAGGAAGACGAAGAACTCAGCGCCGACGATACCAGCTTGTTGGACGAACTGGTTGATGAAGACGAGTTCGACTCCGAATTTAATCTCGACGCTGAACTGGACGAATTGATTGGTGATGATCAAGCCGAGGACGAACTACAGCTTAGTGAAGACAGTACGGATCTACTGGATGAGTTTGTTGACGATAGCGACGCAGATGATATCGGCGACGAGAGCACAGATTTATTCGAAGAACTGCTGGATATTGAGAAGCAAAGCTATGAAGAACCGGAAACCGGTGCAGAAGAAAATTCTGAGCTTGATCCCCTAGCAGTTGTCGATGAACAAACGCTTGACAGCGAACCTGAACTAGAAAATCTTGCAGAAGCAGAAGCAGAAGC
>NZ_LHPI01000011.1 GCF_001274785.1 Vibrio hepatarius | reverse complement strand
AAGTCTCTCCTTCCGCACCATTGGCTACGTAGCTCAGCTGGTTAGAGCACATCACTCATAATGATGGGGTCACAGGTTCGAATCCCGTCGTAGCCACCATATAAAACGTTGTTAAGAATACCAATAGTCTTAATAACTACGATCATGCGGAAGTGGCGGAATTGGTAGACGCACCAGATTTAGGTTCTGGCGCCGCAAGGTGTGAGAGTTCAAGTCTCTCCTTCCGCACCATCGATTAGAAACCCAGCTTTTGCTGGGTTTTCTTTTATCTAAGGTTTGCTATTGTACAAACACAAAAAATCCAGCCGAAGCTGGATTTTTATTTATTAGCGTATTGCCGTTTAGCCTAGTAAACCTAGTGCCGCATTTGGTGCTTGTTTAGCTTGCGCCAGTACCGCACTTGATGCTTGGCTCAGGATCTGAGATTTAGTCAACGCAGTGGTCTCTTTCGCGAAGTCAGTATCTTTGATGCGACTCTTAGAAGCGTTCACGTTCTCGTTGATGTTATCCAAGTTGTTCACAGCGTGGTTGAAACGGTTTTGGAATGCACCCAGCTCAGCACGGTGGCTATCTACAAACTTAAGCGCAGCATCCACAATCGCAACCGACTCTTGAGCACCACCTACCGTTGTTACGTCAATCGTATCAACAGTTACCGCCTCAGCTGCACCGAACGCGAGATCTGTCGCTAGGCTGCCAGAGAACGTCGCTGCACCTTCAACACGGTTATTGTCGGTAAAGATCTGCATCTTACCTTCTTCATCGACTGATGCTTTCACCATGTCGGTTTGGCCGTTAATGTAAGTCGCAAGTTCTTCAATATCGTCGCCTTCTTTTGCGTTGATAGTGATGATTTGCTCGTCACCAGCTTTGTCTGTCAGTGTGATTGTCAGGTCATTTGCGCCGCTTGCCACTTCCCAATCAGCATCTTTCGCTGTCGCTGCTTGGTAAGCGTTACCACCCATCATGCTGTTGTCACTACGCATGTTTAGCATGGTTAGCATTACCGCTTCACCATTGTCCGCACCGATTTGGAAAGACTTGGTCGCGAATGTGCCGTTAAGTAACTTGTTACCACCAAATGATGTGGTTTCAGCGATACGGTTCAGTTCGTCGTTCAGTGCGGTTATCTCTTCTTGAATCGCTACACGCTCTGATTTTGAGTTAGAGCCGTTTGCTGATTGTAGTGACAAGTCACGCATACGTTGTAGGATGTTCGTCGTTTCGTTCATCGCACCTTCAGCGGTTTGCGCCATCGAAATACCATCGTTAGCATTTCGAACTGCGACGTCTAGACCGCGGCTTTGCACGTTTAGTCGGTTCGAGATTTGTAGACCCGCAGCGTCATCTTTTGCGCTGTTGATTTTATAACCCGATGATAGCCTTTCCATTGACGTTTGCTGAGCAGCAGTTGCTGCGTTCAAATGTCTTTGCGCTGTCATTGCCGGTACGTTGGTATTTACGTTAACTGCCATAATGGTTTCTCCTATTGGAATTTCCGATGTGCTTTCCGACGTCTCGGAAAACCAATGAGTTCTCTCAAAGTACCCTTTATAACGACAGCAGACTGGTTAACTTTAGAGCGGAACGTATAAGAAATAACGAGAATATGCATATTTCTTAGAAATTATGATCAAATAGGAAGTTTTGAAAAATCTTATTAAAGTTTTCAGTAGCTTGGTCGGGATAAGAAATAGAGGAGATTTACTAAGTGACAGACAAAAGAAAAGCCCCTTTCCTTTGAGAGAACCGGGGCTATAGGGTTAGCCATGCAATGTGGAGATCGAGAGAAATGATCAAAGCTTGGCTAGTGCTGCATAACTTATCGCTTAACGAGACAGTGTGAGAGAGAGTCTCGTAAAACCAACCGCTATGCTTGCCTTAACACCTTCACTAACCCCACGTCTGGGAATGCGTTAGTGAAGATACTTACGACTACTGCAATAGTGACATTGCAGAGTTCGGCAACTGTTTTGCTTGAGCCAGAATTGAAGTACCAGCTTGTTGCAAGATTTGTGATTTGGTCAACGCCGTGGTTTCTTTCGCGAAGTCTGTGTCGCGAATACGGCTGTTTGACGCTTCAACGTTTTCTTGGATGTTAGCCAAGTTATTAATACTGTGGCTCAAACGGTTTTGCTTCGCACCAAGGTCTGCACGTTGTGAGTCAACGTAACGTAGTGCCGCGTCAACGATGGCTACCGCATTTTGCGCGCCACCAACATCACGAACATCGATGTTTTGTACCGTAGTTTGAACACCTGCTCCGCCAGTCAGACCTAACTCAGTAGCCAGGCCACCTGAAATCGCTAGGTTACCTTCTAGGTTTGGCTCTGCGGCAAAGATTTGCAGTTTACCTTCTTGGTCAACCGACGCTTTTAACTTGTCTGTCTGACCGTTGATGTAAGTCGCGAGTTCCTCAATGTCATCGCCTTGTTTTGCTAGGACATCAAGAACAACGGCTTCACCGTCTTTGGTCGTGAATTCAAATTTCAGGTCGTTTGCACCCGTTGGTACGCCCCACTCGTTGTCTTTCGCTTCGGTAGCAACGAAGCTTTGACCACCCATGCGGAAATCGTCAGCACGGATACTAGTCAGACCCATGATGATCGCTTCACCAGAGCTAGCACCGATTTGGAATGATGCTTCACCGAATGAACCGTTCAGTAGTTTACGTCCACCAAATGAAGTGGTTTCAGCAATACGGTTAAGTTCATCCTGTAGCGCGGTCACTTCTTCGTTAAGCGCGACACGTTCAGACAATGAGTTCGTTCCGTTCGCAGATTGAAGCGACAAGTCACGAATACGTTGCAGAATCGCGGTTGACTCATTCATTGCACCTTCAGCTGTTTGTGCAATCGAAATACCATCATTAGCGTTGCGCATTGCGACATCTAAACCACGCGACTGAGCTGTCAATCGGTTAGAAATCTGTAGGCCTGCAGCGTCGTCTTTCGCGCTGTTAATTTTCTGGCCTGAAGACAGACGTTCCATAGAGGTGTTGAGATCGCCCGTTGCCTTATTTAGGTAACGCTGAGCGGTCATCGCTGATACGTTAGTATTTACTGTAATGGTCATAGTTTGCTCTCCTATTGAGTTCGCAAGTGCTTGCGAAGCGGCCAGCTAAGTCTCATTTGGAAGCACTGACCGTAAAAATGCTTTGCTAAGCAGAAACTGCTTAAACTTTGTTTTTAAACTCTGAGTTAGATGATTCAAGTTGTGTGCCAAATTTAAAAAACTAAAAAATATTTTTTATTTTATTTAAGTTTCAACCACTTATGACTGAGCGCTTAAATCCAACAATATCGCCTAGTTTTTATTCAGCTTTAGCGGCAAGCGTATTGCCGCTTTTATTGCCACCTGAATTTCCTGTCAGGTTATGCAGTTGCGCTTAAGGCATAGCACTTAAGGCGAAGCAGTTTTAATCAACCACTCTAGATATAGTTAAACAGGGTTAAATCTTTGGTTTTACCAAATGCCTGTTGTGATGCTTGCAGAGCTCGCGAGTTTTCATTGAACTCAATGATCGCATCTGCGTAATCCAAATCTTCAAAGTTACTTTTCGACTTCGACAACGTTAACTGGAAGTCGGCGTGTTGCTCTTCTTGGATATCCAAGGTATTCAGTCTTGCACCCACATCGGTACGCGCTTTATTTAGGTGAATAAACGCAGCGTGAAATTCTTGCGTCAATTGATGCAGCTTAGCGGTATTGGACGAGTCCGAAACCGAGCCCACCGAAAGCTCCATAGTGTCTCGAAAGGTATCGAAGATACTGAAGGTTTTGCGCGGCTCAAGCGTAATCGCATCCCCTTTGGTAATTTGGCCTTTGACCTGAATCGATACGTCTTCAAACTGAATGCCTTTTGAAGGCTCGTATACATCCGCCTGAACAACAGTACCGTTTTGCTCCAACTGATAACCGTATTTGCCTTCCGGCATATCAACAAAAGTGACTTTGTAGGTCGATTGATCCGACGGGTTTAAGTTAGTCGCACGTTCTAGTAGTAATTCAGACGCATCTTTCAGTTCGTACTGAGGCTCGAAATCACCAAACGGGTTGTCGATTTCCATAAATAACTTGCTACCAGGTGAGTTGATTGGCATTTCCAAGCTATTGGAGACCTTCATCTTGCGCTGATAATCATCGCCCGCATAAGTCACGTCACCGTTGTTGTCACGGAAAAACGGTTGATTCTTCGGCTTAGTACCGGCGAAGATGTAGTTGCCGGTTTCATCCTGAACATTGACTAAATTGAGGAAGTTATTGGAGATTTCCTCGATTTCGCGTCGCTTCGCAATGCGGTCTTCCGGAGACAACGCACCGTTGATCATTTCCATCACGGTACGCTTGGCTTCATCCGCGTAGTCTTCTGCATTCGAGACAATCACTTCTTCGTGCTCTAGACGGTTACGAGTGAGAACAATCGCGTCCGTGTACTGACGAAGTTGCTCTTTCTGCTGACCGACGTTCTGGATGTAGTGTGTTGCCAACGGGTCATCACTTGGCTTAAGTAGCTTTTTACCTGACGCTAATTGCGCCTGGTTGTGGTGTACTTTTGTTTCCTGACGACGCAAATCGTTTTGAACAGATTGATAGTTATGGAAGCTAGAAATTCGATTTAACATTTACGCCTCCTATCGCAGTGCCAAAATGGTGTTAAAGGTGTCATTCGCCGCCTGCATGATGCGCGACGATGCCATGTATGCTTGTTGAAACTTCATCATGTTTGCCGCTTCTTCGTCCAAGTTGACGCCAGAAATCGACGCGACACGCTCTTGCGCGGCCTCTTTTTCCAAACGAGCCACATCGGTTAGACGAGAGGCAGTGGACGTTTGCAGACCCACATCGGTATTTAAGTTGTGGTAAATATCCAACACGGTCGACTCACCATCGTTAAGCTTTTTGTCGGTTTGGATATTTTGCATTTTCAGCAAGTTACCGTTGTCCCCTTCCGACGGAACAAGGTTTGCCGTGAATTTATCGTTCGGTAGCGCGCCGTCTGTCAGCTCAAAACTGGTTCCTAGCACGGTAACGACACCTGTTGGCGGATAGCTTTGTGGCGGCAGTAACACTTTGCCTTTGGTATCGGTAACGGCAAACTGTTTCCCATCAGGAGAAATCACCACTTCAAACTCGCGCAAATCGCCCGCTTTCTCAATCGCAAACTGAGCAGTACCTTGAGCGAATGTCGTAGAGGCTTCATAGCTTTGCGCAGCTATATGCGTTGGGTCGTTTGTTTCCATCTTGATTTGTCCAGCCGCATTTCGGGTCGGACGTAGCAAGACACGCTCACCAGATGCCAAGTTCTGGTTAATTTCAATTCGCAGACCATCAACGCTAATCGCGTTATCCACTACAGGTACGGCAAACTGCTCGCCATTAGGGCGAGTTAAGTAGTATTCCCCACCGTTGTATTGCAGCGAATACTCCCCAGCGGTGATTTGACTAGTATCTTCGATATAAACGGCCAGCTCCGCATTGGAACCAGCTCCGGTAACGACACGAGATTTTGCCACCACGTCTGAGTTAACGTCTGTAAAAATAAGACCGCCGACATTGCCGCGTAAATCCAGACCTTGCGATTGCAGGGTATTTACTTCATGTGAGAATGCCGTTGCCATTTTGCCCAGCTCATCTAGCAACTGCGGCAGCTTTTCGTCGCGCATCGACAACATAGCGCCAAACTTACCACCAATATCCTTAGTTGTGATCGCTTTAATGCCTTTGCCTTCAATCATCGCAAGACGGCGCTGATGTACGTCTGGGTAACCGTCAATCATGGTCAGCTCACTCGCTTCGGTACCCGAAACCAGCGTATGACCGTTGCCGATAAACACGTTGAAACCTTCTGCATTTTTACGCGGCGTAACCGTGACTTTGGTGTACTCAGATAGCTCATTGATAAGTTGCTCGTGCTCGTCCATCAAGTCATTGTGAGGACCTGGGGTGCGCATCATCAAACGGTGTAGATCTCGAATCTCAATCCCGATTTGGTTCATGCGTTCCACGGCAACGTCGAGCTGCTTATTAGTCACATCGGATTGAATTCGTATCGACTCTTGAAAGTCATTAAGGTTTTGCGTAACCAATGCGGCTTTCTCTAACACCACTTTACGCGCACCGACATCATTCGGTGAGTCGGCAAGAGATTTAACTGCGTCGAACCATTCGTTGAGGTTCTCAGGGATTTTTTTCGATGCTACTGAAGACAGCATGCTAGACAGCATTTCTAGATTGGCTTCATCATCGGTGCGACGACCAAAGTTGGTGGTCGACATGTTGAGTTCGTTGACGGCAAACTGATCCCATGAGCGGCGAACTTTTTCCACATGGACGCCCATGCCGTAAGTTTCCCCGCCGTACTGGCGTGGCATATTTGTGCCTTGTATCACCGACTGACGGCTATAACCCTCTGTATTCACATTAGAGATGTTATGACCGGTGGTGTTGAGTTGTCTCTGAGCCGTTAGTACGCTCTGCGCACCTAGATTCAGAAGATCTGACGCCATATTGCCCCCAAGAAACCTTACTAAATCAGAGTTAACTGAATATCTGTAGTTATGGAAAGCAAGTTATATGCCAAAGACAAAAACGAAGAACAAAGAGGAATAAGTGGCTGAAAATAAAAAGCTCACCGATTGGTGAGCTCAATGTCGCGAGTTACATTTGGTCAATTTTCGCTTTCACCTTCAGCACCTTGTCGGCGTACTGAGGGTCTGTCGCGTATCCGGCTTTATGGATACCTTGGATGAACTGTTCCGAACTGCCACCGTGACGCAGTGCTAATGTGTAACGAGGGTTATCGTGTAAGAAGCGCACGTAGTCGTTAAAGCTCTCTTCAAAGTTTGCGTAAGAGCGGAAAGCCGCGCGTTCTTTAACAGGCACACCTTGATGGTATTCCAAAGTTTGCGTCGCCACTTTGTCGCCACCCCAACTTTTATCCGCTTTGATATTGAATAAGTTGTTGCTGCTACCACGGCTATTGGCAACTAGCTTTTGTCCCCAGCCCGTTTCAAGTGCCGCTTGTGCTAACAGTAAGGACGAGTCCACACCCAACGCGTTCGCGGCTTTTTCCGCATAAGGGCGCATTGAGGACACAAAAGATTCAGGAGAATCAAACGAATGACGCTGCTTCGGCGCGAGTGCCGGTGCTGACACTTCCGCTTGCTTAGCGATTTCCACTTCTGGTTGCTGGGCACGCGCACGTCTCGTCTGGTCAACTTTCTTCATCAAGGATTCAAAATCGGTATTTCGATTTGCCGCGCTTGGGTTCTCTACCGAACCAGACGTTAATTGAGCAACAATCATATCCGCTAGACCTAACGAGCCTGATGAACTCAGTTCACTCGCCATCTGCTCATCCATCATCTGGCGATAGAATTGTTGATTCTGGCTATCCATCAGCCCCGATTCGAACGATGAGTTCGCATCACGCATTGACTTAAACAACATCGAAGTGAAGATAGCTTCAAATTGTTTAGCTGCCGCCGTTAGCGCTTCTTTCTCACTGTTCTCATCACCGTTGACCGCTTGCTTACGAAGTTGGTCAAGTCCTGCAATGTCGTGAATAAAGCCAATGTCAGTTCCGTTATTGATCATCTTCAGCTCCATCAAATAATAATCAGTTGGCCTTCAATCGCACCCGCTTGCTTCAGCGCTTGCAAGATAGCCATTAAATCAGATGGTGCAGCACCGACTTCGTTGACTGCACGAACCAAATCATCAAGCGTTAGACCCGGTTCGAACTTAAACATCTTGCCCTGCTCTTCGGTCACTTCAATCTCGCTATCTGGAACAACCACGGTTTCACCGCCACTGAACGCGTTCGGCTGGCTGACGTTGAGGTTTTCTTTGATCGCTACGGTCATACCACCGTGAGTGACAGCAGCAGGCTTAAGGCGCACATGCTTGCCGACAACGATAGTGCCGGTGCGAGAGTTGACGATGATTTTCGCTGAACCTTCAGCTGGGTTAAATTCTAGATTTTCGATTGCCGATAAGAAGGCAACGCGTTGGGAGATATCACGCGGCGCACGCACTTTTACCGAGGTCGCGTCTACCGCAGAGGCCATCTGTGGGCCTAAGAAGTTGTTCACCGCGTCTGCCATACGCTGCGCAGTGGTAAAATCCGATTCAAGTAGGTTAAAGGTAATGAAGTCACCGCGGCTGAACGGTGTTGGGATTTCGCGTTCAACAATCGCACCATTTGAAATCATGCCCGCCGTCGGGTTGTTACCGACGATCTTCGAACCATCCGCGCCCGTCGCACTGAAACCGCTTACCACAAGGTTGCCTTGTGCTACGGCATAGATTTGCCCGTCGAGACCTTTCAGCATGGTTTGCATCAGTGTGCCGCCACGCAAGCTTTTTGCCGCGCCGACAGATGAAACCGTTACGTCGATTGTCTGGCCTTGTTTTGAGAAAGCAGGCAACTCAGCGGTAACAATAACCGCCGCAACGTTTTTCGTTTTTGGTTTCGTACCCGGTGGAAGTTGAATGCCAAACTTCTGCAGCATGGCATTAAAGCTTTGATCAGTAAAAGGAGTTGATTCGCCAGTACCAGGGAGGCCTGTCACCAAACCGTAGCCAACAAGTTGGTTACTACGCACGCCTGCGACTTGCGAGACGTCTTTAATACGTGCTGCCTGGGCATGCGTTGCCAGCAATAACGCGCTGGTAATTAATAGAATCAACTTCTTCATCGGAATACCTTTCACTCTAACTCTGTGCCAAAAAAGCGACTTCAGACGGGATTAGAGAGATACATTGAAGAATCGTGCCAAGAATCCAGGTTCTTGCATATCTTGGTTGGTTCCAGTACCCGAGTATTGGATGCGTGCATTCGAAATACGATTGGAAGCAATTGTATTATCGTAAGAAATGTCGTCTGGACGAATGGTGCCACTCAAGCGAATATATTCATCACCTGTATTCAGAGTCAGCCATTTCTCGCCGCGAATCACTAAGTTGCCGTTTGCCAGCACCTCAATAACCTCAACAGTAATCGAACCGGAAATGCTATTGCTTTGGTTTGCCTCTGCGCTGCCGCTGAATGAGTTGTCATTACTCAGGTTGTACGAGAAATTGTAATCGCCAATCGTTAGCTGTTGACCGCCGACTTCAAGCGGATCCATCGATGAGTCGTTATTTTTCGACAGGTCTGCATCAGAGCTTTTTGCCGCTTTGGTGCTTTCGTCCAAGGTAACGGTAATGATGTCACCGATGCCACGAGGCTTAGAGTCGTCATAAAGACTCGTTGAACGTGCCGCGCTGAACAGTGAACCCGTTTCCGCTGCGTAGTGTTCTGGTTGGTGTTTAGGGTGAATTGGTGCCCAAGCTGGATCACCTGCCACCGGATCTTTTCTGCCGCGTAGTGTATCGACGATGCCGCTTTCGTCTTCGCTAGATTTATCACCTTCAACCGCATCAACAGTCGTGGTGCCTTGAACAACATCAGATGATTCAATTGGCGGCGGCAACAAGCTACAGCCTGATAAAACAGTTACCACCAATAGAGCAAGTATACGGGTCATCGATCTATCCTCTACGCTGCGCGATTAAAGTTGCTGGTTAACAAAGCTCATCATCTTGTCCACCGCCGAAATGACTTTAGAGTTCATTTCGTAAACGCGCTGGGCTTCGATCATATTGACGAGTTCTTCGGTAACGTTAACGTTTGAGGTTTCGAGCATGGACTGTCTAACTTCACCAAAACCGTCGAAACCCGGAACGCCTTCTTGTGGGTCACCACTAGCGCCAGTAGGTAGGTACAAGTTCTGACCGATTGGCTCTAGGCCGCCTGGGTTAACGAAGTCAACGGTCGCGATCTGACCGACCACTTGGTTGTCTTGTTGACCACGTAAGCGCACCGAAACTTCACCGTCGGTACCAATAGTGATGCTGATTGCGTCTTCTGGAATCGCAATTTCTGGTTCTAACGCATAGCCAGCGCCAGATGTCACAATCACGCCTTCATCGTTCACGGTAAACTGACCGTTACGCGTGTAGCCGATATTGCCGTCCGGCATCAGGATTTGGAAAAAACCGTCACCTTCGATCATCATATCGAGGCTGTTGTTAGTGGTTTGGGTATTACCTTGGGTATGCACTTTCTGCGTCGCCACCACTTTTGAACCCGCGCCTAACATCAAACCACTTGGCAGTTCAGTGTTCTGTGATGACTGACCGCCAGGTTGGTTAATATTTTGGTAGAAAAGATCTTCGAATACCGCGCGGCTCTTTTTGTAACCGACGGTCGAGGCGTTCGCCAAGTTGTTCGAAATCGTTGAAATATTGGTTTGTTGGGCGTCTAAACCCGTTTTACTTACCCATAGTGCCGGATGCATAGTTATCTCCTAAAATCTATTAACTCATACGAAGCAGACTGTCAGACGACTTGTCCATTTCTTCTGCTGTGCTCATCATCTTGACCTGCATTTCAAACTGACGCTGTAGGTCAATCAGGCTGGTCATTTCACCGACAGCATTAACGTTACTGCCTTCAAGTGCACCTGTGAGCAACTTAACTCCGGCATCCGCTTCGTATGCCGCATTAGGATCTTTGGCACGGAATAATCCGTTTACATCTTTGAATAGTGATTGATTGTTGGTTCTGGTCAGCTTGATACGGTCAACGATTTCCATTGCATCGGCTGGGGCACCTTGTGGAACGACAGAGATTGTGCCATCAGTACCAATTTCGACCTTGCTGACTGGGATAGGCAGAGTGATTGGAGCACCGTTCTCACCTAAAACCAGATTGCCGTTGCCGCTGGTCAGCAGACCGTTTGCGTCGATTTTAAAGTTGCCGTTACGAGTCAGACCTTCTTTGCCCATCTTATCCATAACCGCAATCCAGCCTTCACCCTGAACTGTAGCGTCAAGGTCACGACCTGTGGTGATCACGCTGCCTTGTTGAAAGTTATGTCCCGGACGCTCTGTCATGCTAAACACACGAGTCGGTAGACCATCGCCATAAGCTTGCATAGAACGAGCTTGCGCCAAATCAGCACGGAAACCCGTGGTACTGACGTTTGCTAAGTTGTTTGATCTAAGCTGCAATGCCTGCATATTCTGCTTGGCACCGCTCATAGCGAGATAGAGTGCGCGATCCATAATTTGCTCCAACAATCATAATTCAGATCATTAAAAGCAATCGGCGTGCCAACTATTTAAATCTTTTATTTTCAATTAGTTGAGTGATAAATACGGAAAGGACATTGTGTAGTCAGAGGGGCATTGCCGCGAGTGGCAATCATAGTAAGCTGACTTTTGCCGCCAGCTTACTATGCAGAAGATTGCGAATGGTTAACTCAATCAATCCTAGATTAGCGGATCTGTAGGATGTTTTGTTGAGTCTGGTTGTGCACTTCTAGTGAACGAGAGTTCGCTTGGAAGTTACGCTGAGCAGAAATCAGATCCACCAGCTCTTGCGTCATATCGATGTTAGACTGCTCCAAAGTACCGCTGTTGATAGAACCGAACGAACCTTTGTTAGATTCACCCCAAATCTTATCACCAGAGAACTGAGTTGAGTCCCACTGAGTGCCGCCTTTTTTGTCCAGACCTTGCTCGTTAGCTACTCGAACCAGTGCCACACGACCAAGTGTCACGTTTTCACCGTTTGAGTAAGTACCTAGCACGCTACCGTTCTCATCAAAATCGACTTTCGTTAAGAAACCCGTTGTTGCGCCATCTTCATCGAACTTAGTCAGTTCAAATGGTGCCGCAAACTGAGTCGCATCACTTAAGCCAAACGACAGGGTTTGGTTAACATCCGCACCGTTCATATCGATTGGGTTTGCCCCTGCGCCTAACGCTTCAGTCACAATGTTTTGGCCGTTGTTAATGCTCGCCAAAGTACCATCGTTGTTGAACTTCATCGTATGGCCAACATGACCCGTTGGTGAACTCGCGTCACCGCCTGCGATATTGACTGGCTTCTCACCCGCACTATCCGTCACGGTGTAATACGCTTGCCAAGTATTCGGTTGGGTCTGATCTTTTAGGTAATAAGTGGTCATCTTGTACGACTGACCCATAGAGTCATAAATCGTAGAAGAGGTTGAGCGGTTGTACGTCTCAGGGTCTGAGAAGTCGAACAGAGCCGGATCTTTTAACTCACCACCAGCAGGTAGGTTTACACCAACTTCGATGTTAGCGGTTTGCTTTGGCTTACCAAATTCTTTTGGAATGTTTAGTGGCGTAGGCTCGTAAGACAGAACATCGCCTGTATCTTTGTTCACTTGGTAACCTAGCAGGAACTCATCGTTAGACGTTACCATGTAGTTATCTTTATTGAGGTGGAACGCGCCGTTACGAGTTAGCTCATTACTAACTGGTGTTAGGCGATCTTTTGCCACCGCAAAGAAACCTGTACCGCTGATACGTAGGTCCATTGGGTTGTTTGTGTAAATGCTCGAACCTTCATGGAATTGCTGGGCAACTTTTTGAGCCTGCACACCGCCACCAGGAGTGGTTTTCGCATTCGTAAACAGTGAATTAGAGTAAACATCGCCAAACTCAGCGCGTGACTCTTTAAAGCCGAACGTGTTCGCGTTCGCAATGTTGTTACTTGTCGTGTTCAGATCTAACTGAGCTGCGGATAGACCGCTTAATGCAACATATGACATTCCAAAATCTCCTATCTAGCTAGCATATCTACTTTATCAAGAGCTACGCTTTACCAACTTCTAGTACTTCAGCAAGTCGAACTGGCGACTCAAAGCCAGCCAGATTGAGCAGTACGTTACCATCGCCTTTACCAAGAAGAACGCTATTGACGTTTGCATAGGTCGAAACCTCAAACTCTTTCGATTCTCCATCCAGCAAACCAGCGGCTTTCACCTTGTATTTGCCAGCCGGCAATGGGTTACCGTTTTGATCTTTACCGTCCCATTCCACGCGGTTATCACCTGCTGGTGATGAGCCTACATCAAATGTTCTGATTAGCTGTCCCATTTGGTCTTCTATTCTCACCATCAAGTTATCGACAGATTGAGGTAGTTTCACCATGGCAGCCATACCGCCGTCATTCTTCTTCACGCCAGCTGCACCCGGTACCAATACATCACGACCAACCAAAGATGAGGCTTGAAGCGCCTGATTCGACGTCATCGAAGCGTTCAGCGTTTCAAACTGGTTGTTCATTTTACCGATACCATCGACAGTAGCGAATGACGCCATTTGCGCAATCATCTGGTCATTACTAACCGGCTTAAACGGATCTTGCTGAGCAAGCTGCTTGGTGAGTAGAGATAAGAAGTCTTCCTGCTTGAGGTCTTGCTTACCTGTGGTCTCATTCGGCTTATTCTTGTCTTGGATCTGTTTTAGCTGGTCGATATAGGACAAGCTGTTTTGACCAACATTATTAATGCCACCGGCCATACGTTACCTCCTTATCCCTATTGACCCATCTGCAGCGTACGCAGCAGCATTTGTTTACTTGCATCTGCCACTTGCACGTTTGTTTGGTACGAGCGAGAAGCAGAAATCATGTTCGCCATTTCTTCCATCACGTTGACGTTAGGTTTGTAGATATACCCTTCGTCGTTCGCTAGTGGGTGCTCAGGGTTGTACTCCGCGCTAAGCGGCTTATCACTTTCAACGATACCCATCACTTTCACCGGCACCGTATGGTCACTGCCATACTTTGCCTTACTTAATTCAGCGCCAAATACTGCATGACGAGCTTTATAAGTATCTTTTGCCGAGCTAGAGATACTGTCTGCGTTCGCCAAGTTACTTGAGGTGGTATTTAGACGAACAGACTCAGCACTCATGGCAGAACCAGTTACATTGAATACATTAAATAAGCTCATCTAATTATTCCCCTTTGATCGCTTTCGTTAAGTTCTTGAATTTACTTCCTAGGAAGTCCAGTGACGCTTGGTGTCTGATTTGGTTTTGCATGAACAAGTTACGTTCTAAATCCATATCTACCGTGTTGCCGTCACCAGTGTCAGGTTGCGTTGGAAGACGATACATCACTTCCCCTGTCACTCGTGTAGAGGCAGCAATATGCCGACCATCCGTACGGTTAAGACCAATACTTGCCTCCGACGTTGCCGCCTGCAAAGCTTTTTGGAAGTCCATACCTTTCGATTTATAACCAGGCGTGTTGGCTTGAGCAATGTTGGTGGAAATCACCTCAGCATTGCGCTCGCGCACTCCCACCGTGTGTTGGTGGATACCCAAAGCATTGTCGAAAGAAATAGCCATCTTAACCTCTACACAAAGAACTGACCGTTTAATACTAAAGACAAAGCAATTAGCATACCAACTTTAAAAGCCGTTCTACGATTACTCATCTTTCATCGGGTTATCAGCAATAAACACGCCAACTTATACGCAGCGAGTTAGTGACTGATGGTTTGGAATGTCTCGATAAGTATAACAGCTGAAAGGAATCAAAAGAGCAGATAATAAAAAGCCCAGCAAGAACGCTGGGCTTTCAAATCAATCAATAGGTTGGCTACTTCAGTTTGTAGATGATGCCTGGGTTGCAACGCACCATCTCGAAACGGTCAGTCAAGCCAGTCAAAGACTCAGACGCACCTAACAACAGATAACCACCGGGATTTAGGCTATTGGCCATTTGGTTCAGTACTTTCGACTTCATGTCTGGCGAGAAGTAAATCAGTACATTTCGACAGAAAATGATATCGAACTTACCCAATAGCGCGTAACTGTCCATTAAGTTTTGCGGGCGGAAGTTGACCAACCGCTTAACGTTATCGTTCACTTTCATTTTGCCATCACCTGCATCTTCAAAGAATGCGCGGCGACGCTCAGGAGAAAGTCCACGACCCAGGGCAAGGTTGTCATACACCCCCGCACGACACATATCCAACATTCGCGCAGAAATGTCTGTCGCGGTGATCGATACGTTCGGTAGCATGCCCGGCTTGCGCTGCTGGGTTTCCAATACCGTCATTGCCATCGAGTATGGCTCTTGACCAGACGAACTTGCCGCCGACCAGATTTTGATCGGACGTTTGTTTGCCGCTATTTCTGGCAACAACTTATCAGCTAAAACAGCAAACGGATACGTATCACGGAACCAAAGCGTTTCATTGGTCGTCATCGCATCTACAGCAGCTATGCGTAATTCTCTATTGCGTCCACTTACAACATCACGGAGTAATTCAGATAGAGAGCCTAAGTTAAATTTTGTAGTTAAGGGGCTTAGGCGACTCCTCACTAAATATTGCTTACTATCGCCCAATACAATGCCACATTGAGACTCTAGAAAGCGGCTAAAATCGCGATATTCTTGATCGCTTATAGTTATCACTGTCATTCACTTCTCTTTAATTTGTAAACGCAGATTTGACCGCATTACCAAATTCTTCAGGGTTGAATTTGGCTATAAAAGTATTGGCGCCAACACGTTCTACCATGGCTTGGTTAAACACACCACTCAAAGAAGAATGAAGTATGACGTGCAAGTCTTTCAAGTCCGGATTGCGCCTGATTTCAGCAGTCAGTGTGTAGCCGTCCATTTCTGGCATCTCGATATCGGAAATGACCATACTAATTTGATCGTAGATGCTGCCTTCCGCTGCCATTTCTACCAGCTTTTCATAGGCTTCTTTACCATCAATCACTGAGATTACTTCAAAATCCAGAGACGCAATTGCACGTTCAATCTGTTTACGCGCGACTCGTGAATCGTCGGCAATCAAGATACGACGGACAATGGGTTTTTCTTGTTCAGCGCGAGAAATCTCTTCGCTGATTGACGCGTCCATCGTCTCATCAACAGGCGCAATCTCGGCCAGAATCTTTTCTACATCCAGAATCTCAACCATTTCATTGTCGATGGTTGTAACTGCGGTCAAGTAGTTAGCTTTACCAGCACCTTCTGGCGGCGGCAAAATAGCTTCCCAGTGCATGTTAACGATACGCTCAACAGAGTTCACTAAGAACGCCTGAATCGTACGGTTAAATTCTGCAATCACCACAAACGACTTTTCTATGTCGGTTGTCGGACGTCCACCAATCGCAAGATTTAGGTCGATCACTGATACAGTGTTGCCGCGAATATGTGCAATGCCTTTAACTAATCGATGCGAATTCGGCATTGAAGTAAGTTTAGGACACTGCAAAACCTCTTTTACTTTAAATACGTTGATTCCATAACGCTGGCGCCCTGCTAGGCGAAATGTTAGGAGTTCTAATCGGTTTTGACCGACGAGTTGTGTACGCTGATTCACAGAATCCAGAATACCCGACATAAGCTCATCTCCGTCTCAAACTTTCGTGCTAAAAATGGTAGTCTACACTATGCCATGAAGAATCAGAGGATCAGAATGACATACAGTTCATCACTCGAAAACTCATTTTCCATCATAAAGTGTAAAGCGTTCTATAAAACTTTTAGTATTTCTATCGGCTTTTTGCTGTGTTTCTTTAGTTTTTCTGCCTTCTCTGCAACGGAAAGTGAGATATCTCAAATTCGCGACGCTGCAGAAGAGTATGTCACATCCACTATTGATAATCCTATCGGTGGCACGTTAAAAGCAGACGCAGCTTCAATAGATAGTCGAATTTTTGCAACAAACTGCCCAAGTGGCTTAGAAACGTCGTCCAGTTCAACCAACCCAAATGCTAGTAACATCACTGTTTTGGTTGAATGCCCAGAAGAAGACTGGCGTATCTACGTTCCAGTTCGTTTAACTCGCACAGGTCCGCAAGTCACGTTAACCACCCCGCTCTCACGTGGTCAGATTATTTCTTCTAGTGATGTAACTATAAGTATGGTCGATCTACAACGGTTTAGAAGACAAGGTTTTTCTTCAGTATCAGAAGTTATTGGCGCAAAAACCAAAAAAAACCTACAAAGCGGCGATATCATCGAAGAACGCGACATTTGCGTGGTATGTCGTAACGAGATCGTGACAATAAAAGCGACAAAGTCTGGTATGACCATTACAACCAAAGGCACCGCGCTCACGGATGGAACCCATGGTGAGCAGATAAGAGTGAAAAACAGCAAAAGTAACCGTATAATCGAGGGACGTGTAACCGGAATTTCTGAAGTAACGGTTGTGTTCTAAATATGTGTTAAAAAAGGCTAAAGTAAAATGCAGCTTTGCCGATATTGACATTACAGGTTTGTAACAAGTAAAAGGCTCACACATGGCAGGCATTGATAACATTAGAACTGGACACCCTATCGGTACTTCAACGAGGAGTTCGGTTCGTAGCGACAACAGTACAGAAAATACTGAGTCAGCAAAGAAAACCACCGTTGCACAAGATGCGGTTTCTCTCAGCACTCAAGGTAAAGCGCTGGGTGAAATGCATAACCAGATGGCCAGTCAACCAAGTTTTGACAAAGCGAAAGTAGCGGCAATAAAAGAAGCGATTGCTAATGGCTCTTACACTGTTGACCCTGAAAAACTCGCAGACAACATGATGAAGTTCGAAAAAGAACTTGGCGGCTTATAAGTTAAAGCAAGAAGATTATGGCAGCATTACAAGGTTTAGTTGAGTATCAACTTAAAAGTGCCGAAGAACTTTCTCTATTGCTAGAGAAGGAAAAGCTCGCCATTACCAGCAGAAACTCCAAAGACATTGAACAACTGGCAAAGCAAAAGATCACGCTGATCGAGCAGCTCAAAGTGACGGATGACCGTATCAGCCGCCACCCAGATGTCGCAAGCCTGACTACTGACCCAGAGTTGAGCCCTCTGGTGACACAGATCAGAAGTATCATCGCAGACTGCCAGCAAGCCAATGCCATAAACGGCGAAGCCCTGCAACGCGCACAATTGAGCTTCAATAAGTTGAACAATTTGATGCAGCAATCTCAAGGTAAGTTAGGTATGACCTACACGGCCGATGGACAAACTAAGAACGTAACTACTTTAGGCACGAACCTGAAAGCTTAAAGAACTACGGCAAATAATAAGTATAAAAAAGCGGCAATATTTGCCGCTTTTTTATTTGGAGATTAAAGAGTGGAGCGCAATTAGAAGAGAGTTTGTTGACGCTTCTCCGGCACTTGCTGTACTTCGCCGTAATCTCTTAGTCGATTCATCTTCTGAATATCAAGTCTTAACTCAGTCACATAGCTGTCGCCAACCTTGTAGCTACGCAGCACTTCCGCACCACGAATCACACCATCTACCGCACCTGAGGTTTGCTCGGTACCCAATCTTTGGTCAAGCAAATCTGCTCGGCCGCTCACTCGCATACCATAAACTTGCTCTGCTAACTCGCGGTAAGCATCGATCTTTGATGCGCGCATCGCTCGCACTTGTTTCTCTTCTTCATTACGACCTTTCTGCTCACTGATGCTCGCGTAACCCACCGCAGTCAGAAAGTCTCCCGGACGCATATTGGTTAGCGGCTGACAGCCAAACAGAACCACAGTGAATGCGAGTAATAATAGCTTTTTCATACTCACTCCTATGGACGTAAAATTACAGTGTAAGGTTGAGAGATCATTGGGTCTGAACGAATCAGCACACCATCTTGCGTACGGATGCTGTTCAAAGTGTCTAAGTCACGACCAATGCGATCTGCCGGCAAGAAGCCTTGGGCCGTTGCCACAACAACACGTGATTGCATACCAACAACACGAGCGTTAACCAACACCCCACCCTCTTGACGCAGCATAGTGCCCGTTAGTACGAACTGAATATCCTGCTCTTGCGCCAAATCTTTCCAGTCACGGCTTAAGGCAAAATCACCTTGGTTTGTGACCTGAATGGAACCGGTGGTTTTAAAGTCGACGACTTTAAAGCCGCGTCGCTGGAATTGATGAATAAAACCTTCTGACACCGAGTTACCCAGCCAGTTCGTCGCGTCCATATTTTGCAGGTCGACAAACGAGGTCACCGCAATAGGCGTACGTGCTGATACACTGGTGTTTGAAATCATCAAGTCTTCCGTCAGGCTCTCAATAAAAAAGTCGAGAGTATGGCGTGGGCTTTCCATCAACATAAACTGAGAACCTGGATAAGGTTCCTTACCGTTATAAATTGGCGCATAAGCGCAGGCGGTAAGAAAAACCACAGGCACTAACGATAACCATTTCTTCATTCTCTAATCTCCGATACATTAAGGCCTTAAAGCGCTCCTCTTTTTGCTCTCTTTCAAAAGTGGAACACTCCTTGCTTTTCTAACTGTGCAAACCAATTCGAAAGCAATGCCAAAATTAGCTAAATCTTAACAAGCAAAAAACGAACCAACTTGGTAAACACTCATGAAAAGATCGCTTCTTATACTTATTTCAAGCCTGTATATCAGCCTATTCGCAGCCAATGCTGCAGCGGGATGGTATGAAGTGACAGGGACGGCAACCGTGGTTTCGTCTGAAGAAGTCGCGCGTGTCCACGCCTTAGAGGACGCACTCTATAAAGCCGTTAAGTTTTCCGGAGCGGACATCGGCAGCATCTCTAACCTACGCCCATTTTTAGAGAGTGATGATAAAGAGTACCAGTTTGCCAACAGCGAAGTTCGCTACATTCTTATTGAAGACCAAGGGATAAGACGTGGCGTGATGTTCGTGAAAGCAAGGATCGACATTTATCCGTCGGCAACGAGTTGCCACGTTGACCAATATAAGAAGACATTTCTGGTCGGCAACATTGATGTAGCGTCACCACAGCAAGCGGTAATGGGACAGATTTACAGCATCGGTGACGACTTTGCCAACGTTATTAATCGCCAGTTGGATCAAGAATCGGTGAATTTTGTCTCTGTGGGCACAACCGACTACGAAATTAATAAACGCTTCCCTGAGAGACTCAAGATGATCGCTCAAGACCGCGGTGCGCAATACATTATCGGTGGGGTGATCACCGACCTAACAGCCACTATCGACCAGAACTTAATTAGGGATGATGTGATTAACCGCCAGTTCGCACTAGAGATGACTGTGTTCGACGGCAAGACCGGCAATGAAGTGTACAACCGAAACTACCGTGAAGTGGCGCGTTGGCCATTTCCAAAAACCAGCCAAGTGGATACACGAAGCGCACGCTTCTGGGCGTCTACGTTTGGTGACATGATGCTACGTGTTAGCCGCAACATCATGCTGGACCTAGAGTCTGAAGTTTCTTGCAAAATCACTTTGCCGGAGGTCGTGGCGAAATGGGGCAACACGATTACGATTGATTTAGGTCGTATCCATGGCGTCGAAGAAGGCGACAAACTGCAACTTTGGCATACTGGCTCTTTCATCGACCAGCGTGGTTTGCCGCGTAACAAAGTAACCGAAACAGATATTACTTTAACGGTCTCTCGCGTATATGACAGCGAAGCAGAACTGACGGTCGACCAAGCGGAACTCGCCACCAGCATCCAGATTGGCGACGTAATGCACAAACTACTTTAAATCAGTGAGTTAAGGGTTAACATCCTCTATATTTTTAGTATGATACTCCCACGCTCCCGTGGCACAGCTGGATAGCGCGATCCCCTCCTAAGGGATAGGTCACAGGTTCGAATCCTGTCGGGAGCGCCAACTTTTCTCAAGCCGACACTCATGTCGGCTTTTGCTTTTCTTAACAACCTTAAGAATATTTAATCTGCTCATTATCAGAAACTTATACGCCTCCAGCAAAGTGAATAGCATTGTACACTGCCTACATATCAGTTTTTGCTGTAGTAGTGGCGGTTTCCCCTTTCCAGCATGAGTCTAAAGATGGACGCATTCACATTGGTTTGTGAGGAGATTAAAGATAATCAATCCAGTTTCCAAACTGCTATCTGACGTCGCAATTACGCATCTCAATAAATCAATGAGATTCAATTTTGAGACAATCGGTACATCCCCCCGTTATATGCGCATCTAACTACGCGTTATCGTAACAGTCATCTAAAATATAACTAACAAAGTTATCGATAGTATTAGAATGAAAAAGAGTAACTTGACGACAAATACGGGTCATCGATTTATCTCCAAAGCGAAGACTGCGTTTAAGATACATATCCATACTCCAGACGATAAGGTTCTCCATCGCTCTGTGGGTTACGTGCGTATCGGAGAAAAGAAAGGCTTAAAGAAAGCGATCAAGCTGCGCAATGAATTGGGCTCAGCGATGTGGGGCAAATTCTGGCGTAGACTGTTAAAAGACCCGTACTTAATGACCCGACTGCCTCACTCTGTTGAACCGAAAATCATCTTTAAACCTCGCCCAACCAAAGACAACCCTGACGCTAAAGATGAGTGCTATATTGCAGCGTGGAGAAATTACGATGACAACGGCAAATTGATTTACAAAAGCGTTGTCTGTTCAATCAAAAAACACGGCCGTTTGGCGGCTTACACCAAAACTAAGAAAGCGCTGCTCGAAGCCAACAAAGACAACTTAGAAATCTTAGAGTTTATGGGCAGGCTTAATAGTATCGATTTGAAATGACCGTTTTGATTGCAATAAAAAAGCCTTGGGATTAACCAAGGCTTTTTCGTATCGATTGAGTAGTGAATTACTTCACTTCGTATTCGAACTCAGGAACCAAGATCTCTACGCGACGGTTTTTCGCGCGGCCTTCTTTCGTGTCGTTCGAAGCGATTGGGTTGTTTTCACCTTCACCACGTACTGTGATGCGAGAAGAATCAACACCTTGTTCAGTTAGCGCGTCCGCGACAGCTTGTGCGCGCTTCTCTGATAGCTTTTGGTTGTATGATGCTGCACCTAGTGAATCAGTGTAACCAACTAGCTCAACTTTTGCTTCTGGGTGCTCGTTCATCAATACCGCTAGGCGATCTGCTTCTTGCTGACCTTCTGGGTTTAGCTCTGCACTGTTTAGCTCGAAGTTACCAGAATCAATAGAGATTTTTTCAAACTTTTTAGATACTGGTTCTGCTACTGGCTCTTCAACTGGTTGCTCTACTGCTTCTTCAACCATGACTTCTTGAACTGGCTCAGCGGTATCTTCATCGCTGCCACCAAACTTAGTACGGAAACCAAGCGTGAATGAGTTTGCGTTAAACTCACGAACGTCAACGTCGATGTAGTTGATGTGCTGGTATTCAGCTTGGAGATCGATGTTCTTAGTTAGGTTGTATGACAAACCAATTGCGCCTAGTAGAGCCCAATCGTCTTCATCGGCATAGTCGACAAATGCACCACCAAGTTTCGCGAACACATCTAAGTCATCAGCTAGCTCTTGAGTATAACGAGGTGCGATGGTGTAAGCCTTTAGCGACTCGTCATCAAGATCGCCACTCGTCGTGTCACCCAGAGCATCAAAACCCGCTTCAAGAGCAAACGTATCGTTGATTTCGTAGCCTAGAAAAGCGCCCAGTGCCCATGAATCTTCATCACAAGAACCTGATGTACCAGAATCACACAAGCTGTGTAGGAAGGTCGCCCCCGCTTTAGCACCTAAGTACACTTCAGCGTTGGCTGAAGCTGATGCCATGATAAGAGTAGTTGAAATTACTGCTGCTAACTTTTTCATTATTATATTCCTAATTGACACTTACATTGATACTACTTAGAGATACACTCCACACTCTAAGTCGCACTGCGTTACAGTATGAATCAGGCATAATGTTAACTTCATCTCATAAGCGGTACAAATTGGTTTGTGTCAATTTTAACTATTTGATTACGATTTTACGTAATTCTCACTTTCAAGACGAATAAACCGATGATATGGACAACCTAAGCACTCATCCAAATGGTATATATCCTGTTAATTTATAAGGGTTTTTACACGTTCATTATGCAACTAGGTTTAATTATTGATACTCGAGATATAAAAAAACCGCAGCCATAAGCTGCGGTTTTTCAAACAAAATAAGTCGTAGGCTTACGCGTTCGCTTCACGCTCAGCGATAAAGTCTAGAGCCATTTTGATACGCGCAACTACACGTTCTTTGCCCACCAGCTCCATCACGGCATCAACTGATGGAGATTGACCACCGCCAGTCACTGCGACACGTAATGGCATACCGATTTTACCCATACCAATTTCTAGCTCTTCACATACCGCTGCGATTACGCCTTGTTTGATATTGTCAGTAGTCCACTCTTGTAGAGCTTCCGCTTTCGCTAGCGCAAGTTCTAGAGGCTCTTTTGCCACGCCGCGTAGGTGTTTCTTCGCTGCGCCCGCTTCAAACTCAGAAAAGTCTTCGTAGAAGTAACGGATTTGCTCAGCAAGCTCAACCAAGGTGTTGCAACGCTCACCAACCAGCTTGATTACGTCTGTAATCGCTGGGCCATTTTCTACATTCAGTTTTTGCTGATCTAAGTGCCATTGCAGGTGCTTAGCCACGTATTCAGGCTCAGATGTTTTGATGTAGTGGTTGTTCAACCAAAGTAGCTTGTCAGTGTTGAACGCTGACGCTGACTTAGAGATCGCGTTCAAGCTGAACAGGTTGATCATCTCTTCTTGAGAGAAGATTTCTTGGTCACCGTGGGACCAGCCTAGACGAACTAGGTAGTTGTTTAGCGCGTTTGGTAGGTAACCTTCATCACGGTATTGCATTACCGATACCGCACCGTGACGCTTAGACAGTTTCGCGCCATCGTCACCTAGAATCATCGCACAATGTGCAAATGTTGGCACTGGCGCGCCCAACGCTTCGTAAATGTTGATTTGACGAGGCGTGTTGTTGATATGGTCTTCGCCACGCACAACATGAGTGATACCCATATCCCAGTCATCGACAACAACCACGAAGTTGTAAGTTGGCGCACCATCGGTACGGCGGATGATCAAATCATCGAGCTGCTGGTTGCTGATCTCAATACGACCACGGATCTGGTCATCAAAGACAACACTGCCTTCTTTCGGGTTACGGAAACGAATCACACAAGGGTCGCCCTCTTTTGCCGCCGCATTTGCCGCAACAATCTTAGGGTGATTAGCATCGTAACGTGGGATCTGTTTGTTCTCTTCTTGCTCTGCGCGGATTTCTTCTAGCAGTTCCTTTGACGCGTAACACTTGTACGCTTTGTCTTCTGCTAGCAGTTTATCAACCATTTCGTTGTAACGGTCAAAACGCTTTGACTGGAAGTAAGGACCCTCGTCCCACTCTAGTCCCATCCATTGCATGCCTTCCAAGATCGCGTCTACAGCTTCCTGAGAGTTACGCTCTAGGTCAGTATCTTCAATACGTAGAACGAATTCACCGCCCTGGTTTTTAGCAAATAGCCAAGAGTACAGTGCTGTACGTGCACCACCAACGTGAAGATAGCCTGTTGGGCTAGGAGCAAAACGAGTTTTAACCGTCATCTGAGTTCCTTAGGGGTAATGAGCAACGAGTGAGCTCGTTGTAATATCAAGGATAAAAGTGGCGACATTTTACCACCGTAAAGCAAGGTTACAATCCTTGCGTGTGGTTTGACGCCAGAAATAGCCGCAAGACAGCCCTGATAAATGAACTGCCTTCCCGTTGAACTCATTGCTCCTCTTATAGGGCTATTTCAAATTACGCATTGCCCATTGCATAAACTCTTGTTGCTCTTCACGGCTTAAGTTGTTGAACGAGGCTTTGAGGCTTTGGGTTTCTTGCGGTGACTGAGCGATGCTCTCTTTGGTCTCTTGCTTGTTAAGTGCTAGGTTGTAGTCCGCAACTTCGCGCTCATAGTCCCTAAAACCTTGCATTCCACCTTTGCGTAGCTGTGTCATGCTGAACTCTATTGTATTACCGCTCTCATCTAGCAGCGTCACTTTTGGGTCACGCTCAAACGCTTTTGCTTCTTCAATTGTGCGTAGCTTGTTGTAGCTCAGCGTAAGCTCGGCGTCTTTCGCGGCGCTAAATTCCAAAATCAGCGGCTGGGAATCAAACTTACGGCGTTTGCCATCTTCAAATACGATCTGGCCTACGGTGACCGTAAGTTGGTTGTGACCATCTTTAATTTGAATGCTGTTATTAGCAGAAATGCGCTCGGGGTAGACAAATTCTCCGTTTAACACTCGAGGCACGAGTTCTTGCTGGAGCGTCAGTTGAGCGGCAAATGCAGGCGAAGTAAGTAAGGCGCATAGGCCTAAAACTGTCGTTGTTTTTTTCATCATGGTTTTCTCATCTTGTACCAATTTAGATAGATCACTGAAACAACAGGCCGGGTATTTCAGTGACCTATGTAAATGAGTACTCGCTTCAAAAGGGCGTTGCCGCCCTTTTTATGATTAGAGTTAGAAGTAGTACTCTACGCCGACAGAGAACTCATCGTAGTCAGCAGATTTCCAACGAGTTTTTGTTGCATCGTCTAATGTCTCTGCACCGTCACCGAAATCTAGAGTGCGCGCACGTACGTAAAGCACTGCAGATGGGTCAACAAAGTACATCACTTGCGCTGACAACACGTCATCCGCGGTATCGTCGATTGTCTTGCCATCGCGCTCTAAATCAAAGTTCGCCGCGTAGCCCAGTTTGTATTGCCAGTCACCAGTGGTGTACATCAAGCCAGCAGAAACCGCGTCTTGTTTTTCATCCACGCCATTACCTGCGTCCGCTTCCATGTATTTGTACTGAGCAAAGAATGAAATGCCGTTCTCAAACCAACCTTGTAGGCCAACTAGGTAAGTGTCGTTATCCCAGTTTTGTGCTTCTGCGACGATGTTTCGGTTACCTTCATAAGCTAAATCAAATTGGATAGGACCGAGTTTGTAGTGCGCAGCAATACCCGCCCAGTAGTCGTCGCCTTCACCTAGACCCGCTTTGTCACCCGCACCGACGGCAGCGTCGATAGAGAATGCATCACTGTATAAAGGAGAGTCCCAGCGAATGGTGTTGGATTGACGGTCTTGATATTTCGCACCACCGATAGCGCCACCCCAGTCATAAACATCACCTAAACCAGGGTTAGAGGCTGGCCAGTCGACAAGTTCGTACATTGGTGTCAGAACGCGACCTAATCGGATTTGCCCCAGTGATTCACCTTCAAAACCGACGAACGTATCACGCTCACCCAGACCTGCACCTTCACCACCAAAGCTTGGGTCTACGTAGCCACCTTCAATTTGCCAGATAAAAGTCGGGCCAAAGTTTGCAAATTGTTTTTTACCACGGAAACCAATACGTGATTCGTTATTTAGCTGCATGCCACCTAACTCATCGTCTGTCGCCGAACTACCAGAATCGTAGTCACGATATGCAGCTTGCATTGCGATAATACCGTAGACCTCATAGGCAAATGAGTCTTTGGTTAAATACTCTTTTGCTGCATCACTGTTCGCACCATCTGCATACACGCTACCTGCGGCCAAGGTACTCGCTGCAATGGCCGCTCCAATTATTGTTTTTTTGAATTGAGACATAATAAAAACCCCTATTTTAGAATTTTATTTATATGGGTCTTTACGCAGACCAAAGCGCGGTTTGCGTAAAGACCCTGCATGGACAAGGGAAATGTTGGCAAACTTCTTTCGCGTTAGGAATTAGCTCAAAAAAAACTCTGACCACCTTCAAAGTCAAAAAACAAAAATCAATACAAATTCATTTAAATCAACACCTTAAAACACACCCATTGCTAAACATAAACGTCAATTTTGTTTTTCATCACTTACAGGCGAGCAGAAAGCCGCAAACTTTCGTCGCACTTCACGGTGATTTTTTTTCAATTTACGGAACTTTAGATTTGCGATTAGATAATGTTGATATAACTCGCATAAAAAACCGTCAAAACAGACACTTAGCAAGGCGATTTTGACGTTTTTAAAAACATTTCCGAAAGGCTTGACCTTACCCTTGAGGAAAGGTTTATTCTCAATAACAATCCAATATTTGAGGGTGCTAGGTATGTTTCAGTTCGATATTCCTCTCTCTGGTTTAAATTGCATGGGTTGTGCAAGGAAAGTAGAAAGAGAACTCACATCAAAATACGACGTCACGATCAAAGAGCTGTCTCCAACTCAGGTCGTTTTAACCAGTGATCATCCGTTCTCTGATCTAGAAACGACGATTAATGCGCTCGGCTATCACGCAGGTAATCAATTTCACCTTTACTTAGAAGGGCTAAGCTGCGGCAAGTGCGTTAATAAGGTGAAAGCGAAACTCGAAGAGCAACCTTTGGTGGGTCAGTTTGAGGTATCCAAAACAGAACTAACTGTGTCTACCCTTCTTTCACTGGAAGAAGTCATCAAGCTTATTGAGGCGTGTGGCTATCACGCTTATCAACAAAAAGTAGAAGAGTCTTCAACTGAAGCAATCGTAGAAGAAAGCCCTGTTAATCAAGCTGCGCAAAATGAACAACCCGTGGATTCGGCGGCGGCGATTCACTTATTGCTATCTGGCATGACATGCGCCAGCTGTGTGGCTTCGGTTGAGAAAGCACTGCTTAGCAATAGCAATGTCGAACGTGCACAGGTTAACTTGGCTGAACAAAGTGCTTTGGTATTCGCAAAATCAGACGACTCACAAACTATCCAAGCCCTGTTGGAATCCGTTAAGCAAGCGGGTTATCAAGCGGAAGTAATTGACGATCCACAACAGCAACAAAGCAAACAACTGGAGCAACAAATCAAGACACAAGCCTACTTTAAGAAAAGTGCTTGGGCAGGTTTACTCGTCGGTGGTCCACTGATGCTTTGGGGCTTGGCGGGCGGCAATATGATGATCCGCTCCACCAGCGATCAATTGGCCTGGGGTGCTATCGGCCTCATCTGTTTAGCGCTACTTGCGACAGCAGGTAAAAGCTTCTTTACCAACGCTTGGCAAGCGCTGACTCACAAGCGCGCCACCATGGATACCCTAGTTGCGCTCGGCACGGGTGCAGCTTGGTTGTTCTCAATGCTGGTCGTCGCGTTCCCAACTTGGTTCCCTGAAGCCTCGCGTCATGTTTACTTCGAAGCCAGCGCAATGATCATTGGTTTGATTTCCCTTGGTCACTATATAGAAGCAAAAGCGAAAGCAAAAACAACGCGTTCACTGCAGGCCTTGATAAACCTGCAGCCAAACCAAGCCACCCAAGTGACCGAGAATGGCGATGTCACCGTTGCAATTAACGACATTACCTTGGGGATGCAGTTAAGAATCAAACCTGGTGAGAAAGTGCCAGTTGATGGACAAGTTGTCTCTGGCCAATCTTACCTAGATGAGTCAATGCTGACGGGTGAACCCGTACCCGTTCATAAACAAGCAGAAGATTTTGTCTCTGCAGGCACGCTAAACCAAGATGGCGGTTTGATTATTAAGGCGACCGGCATTGGTAGCAACACCATGCTGTCTCGCATCATCTCTTTAGTGAGAGAAGCACAAAGCAGCAAACCGGCCATTGCCAAGTTAGCCGACCAGATCTCATCTGTATTTGTACCTGTGGTCGTTGCGATTGCTATTCTTGCTGCCGCGGTTTGGTTTATGGTTGGTCCAGACCCGAAAGCCAGTTACATGCTGGTGGTTTCAACAACAGTATTGATTATCGCCTGCCCTTGTGCGCTTGGCTTAGCGACCCCACTTTCTGTGACGGTTGGTATCGGTAAAGCAGCGGAAATGGGCATACTGATCAAAGACGCCGATGTTTTACAAAGTGCTAGCAAGATCGATACGGTAGTGTTTGATAAGACAGGCACATTAACGCTCGGCAAGCCGGAAGTTCAATCACTTTACTCGGTTGATAACGATGACAAGCAACTGCTTGCGCTTGCTGCGGGTATTGAACAGCACTCAGAGCACCCGCTCGCCAAAGCGATCGTCACTGAAGCGCATAATCGTAACGTAGCTCCAGTTGAGGTGGACGAGTTTAATAATGAACGTGGTAAAGGCGTGTTTGGCCAGTACCAATCGCAAACCTTGTCGGCGACTTCTTTGAATTACGCCGAAAAACAAGGTTGGGATTTAGCACCACTGCGCGATGCTACTCAGCAGAGTGAGCAAAACGCGGCAACCCCAATAGTGATTGCCTTAGATGAAAAAGTTGTTGGCATCATTGCGATTGCAGATTCGTTGAAAGAAGACGCTAAACAAGCTGTCGCAGAGTTGAAAGCACTGAATATTACCCCTGTGATGTTAACGGGTGACAACCATCACGTTGCGAAAGCCATCGCTGAACAAATCGGTATTGAGCAGGTCATATCTCAGGTATTACCGGATGAAAAAGCGGGCCATATTAAACAGTTACAACAAAACGGAATGAAAGTGGCCATGATTGGTGATGGTGTCAATGATGCCCCTGCCCTTGCGCTGGCCGATATTGGTATTGCAATGGGCAGCGGCAGCGATGTTGCGATAGAAAGCGCGCAAATGACACTACTGAACTCATCACCACTTGCCGTGGTTAAAGCCATCGAATTGTCGAAAGCCACCGTAAAGAATATGAAGCAAAACCTATTTGGTGCCTTTGTGTATAACACACTCGGTATCCCTGTCGCTGCGGGTGTACTTTATCCAGCATTTGGTTTTCTTCTTAGCCCCGTAGTCGCGGGAGCCGCCATGGCATTGTCTTCGATTACTGTTGTCAGCAATGCAAACCGACTAAGATTATTTAAAACATCCATTCGTTCCTAGAGGTTCCTATGAAAGTTAAAGCTCTCTCACTCGCAGCATTTATGTTGCTATCAGGCCAAGCACTGGCAACAGACGTGCTGAATCATAAATCGCCTTATTGCGGTTGTTGTACGGAGTGGACGAAACACATGAAAGACGCAGGATTCGACGTCACCGAGCAACTGCACGAAAACATGAATCCGATAAAGCAAAAACTTGGTATCACACCGGAGTTGGCATCTTGTCATACCGCAGAGATAGATGGCTATGTGTTTGAAGGTCATATCCCAGCAGAAGACATCAAGGCATTCTTAGAAAACCCACCACGCAACGCGAAAGGCTTGGCGGTTCCTGGTATGCCAATGGGCTCTCCGGGTATGGAATACGGTAACAAACAAGACGCTTACACGGTTTACGCCTTTAACGATAAAGGCCAAGTGTTTGAATACCGTCGTTACGAAGGAAAGTAACCTTATATACGACAGAACATTACGATCAAATAAAGCCCGGTGATGAGCCGGGCTTTTTATTACAAGGACAGTTTTAGAAAGGGTTAGAAACCGTAAGAAGCACCGAACACAAATGCGTTGTTCGTGTTGTCGCCTTGGTTACGGAACTCAAAATATGGTTGAACGCCGTTGCGCGTCCAAGTTGCACGCAACTCATGGTCCATAACTTCTGCATCGATCATGTACACGTTGTTGTAGCTTAGTGCTAGGTCTTCATTCACCGTGTAAGCAATGCGGTTGTCCATACGGTAGTCTGTATCGGCATCATTGCTCGTTGCATCGATGTGTGCACGAGTACGGTTGCTGATTGATAGACCGTTGTCAAAGTTGTAGCCAATTTTAACTAATGGGCGGTACTGTAGGCTTTCACCTTCATGGAATAGGTGTTGGTAACCCGCTGCTACCCATAGATTGTCGGTAATTTGGAAAGACTGTTCACCACCGACGGTTACATACACTTCGTCTTGCATAGATTGACCATTTACTTCTTCAATCTCACCAAGTTGAATGCCATCAAACTCAGTATAAACGGTAAAACCACCCATTTGGTTGTCGAACGTGTGGCCTGCTTCTAGTGTTGAAGTCACATCTGAACCGTGCATTTTGTCTGCATCAGAGTGAAGCTGTACGTTACCCGTTACGTAAGAAGAACCCGCAAAAGCAGTTGAAGCGAAAAGTAGCGAAAGTGCGCCTAGAGTGAATTGTTTTTTCATAATTAATCTACCTTAATCTTAAAATTAGCCGCGGTATAAACTTAGTTTTCACCACTAATTAACCGCAAAATGGGATAGCCTCCCTGGCTTGCTTTTCATACTGACCAATTTAATTCACGAAGAAAAATAAATCTCTCACTAGTGAGATCTTCCTCACTTTCAAAAACAAGATTAAAATAAATTAATTTAAAAACAATAAATTAGGAAATATATAAAAATACCTAAAACGACGCTCAGTGATCTGAAGCACATAAAATAACAACAAACTCATCAATAACGATAAATAGATCACGTGGACTTTTTTAGGTGAGTTAATTTTCGATAAAAAAAATCAGATCTTGATCACCAGAATCAGAGTTTCAAACAGAGCCAGATTCTGGGTTAGAAGCGGAGTAACAAGACAGAAGATAAGCAGCAGAAATAAAAATAGGCCGCAAGCGACCTTTTCTATTGAAGTTTCCGGTAGGAAAAAGAATTAGTTTTTGATCAAGTCCGCCATCATTTCAATGTGCAAATCGTCATCATTCAAACAAGGGATAAAGTTGAATCGTCCACCGCCGTGTTCCATAAACAGCTCACGGCACTGATCAGAGAGCTCCTCAAGCGTCTCTAAACAGTCAGAAGAAAACGCAGGAGAGATAACATCCAGATTTTGTACGCCTTTGCTAGGCAAAGTCTCTAAGGTTTTATCCGTGTATGGCTGTAGCCATTCTTCTCTGCCAAATCGAGACTGGTAAGTCATACCAATTTGGTTGGGCTCTAAACCTAACTCGCGCCCCAGTAATGTGGTTGTACGCTCACAGTGAATTGGATACACATCGCCATTGTCCGCATAGCGCTTAGGAATACCGTGGTAAGAACACAGTAAGTAGTCACCCTTACCTTTTTGCTCCCATGAGCGACGAACGCTTTCTGCGAGTGCCTTAATATAGAGCGGATGATCGTGATAATCGCTGATAAACTGCAGTGCTGGCATCACTGGCACTTGCTTGAGTGCTTTTGCCAGTCCATCAAACGCCGCCGCCGTAGTGGTTCCGGAATACTGAGGATACAGAGGCAATACGATCACTTCTTCGACACCTTGCTCGACTAACGCCTTAACACCCGTTTCTAAGCTCGGATTGCCGTAAGTCATGCCTAACTCAACAGGCATCTGTAGCAACGCTTTGAGCTTTGCGGCTTGTCTTTGAGAGTAAACCATCAGTGGCGAACCTTCATCCATCCATACTGATTGATATAGCTTAGCCACTTTAGGTGCACGGATCGGCAAAATCGCACCGTGTAAAATAGGACACCACAACCAACGTGTCATATCTACCACACGCTTGTCGTGTAGAAACTGGCTTAAAAAACGTTTCACCGCTGGCGCAGTTGGCTCGTCCGGTGTGCCTAGGTTAATCAACAACACACCTTGTTTGTTATTATTTTGCATAGAATCCTACCGCCACTAAATTAGCTATTTACGTTATAACACCGTTATAGATCAATGTGTAAGCATAAAAAAAGCGACCTAAAAAGGTCGCCTTCACTATAACAAATTTCAAAACTTACTCGAAGTCTTGCTCAAATAATTGAGTCACAAATTAAGACAGTGCTTTTTCGATGTCTGCACTTACTTCAGCAACTTGCTTAGTACCGTCGAATTTTAGGTACTTAGTCTTGCCTGCTTCAGCTTCTTTACCGTAGTAAGCGATAAGAGGAGCCGTTTGGTCATGGTAAACACCAAGACGTGCACGTACGGTTTCTTCTTTGTCGTCATCACGAACAACAAGATCTTCACCTGTTACGTCGTCTTTGCCTTCTACTTTAGGTGGGTTGTACACAACGTGGTATGTACGACCTGAAGCTAGGTGAGCACGACGACCAGCCATACGCTCAACGATTACGTCGTCAGCTACGTCAAATTCGATTACGTAGTCAACGTCTACGCCCATTTCTTTTAGGCCATCAGCCTGAGGGATAGTGCGCGGGAAGCCATCTAGTAGGAAACCTTTTTCGCAATCATCTTGAGCAATACGCTCTTTGATTAGACCAAGAATGATTTCATCAGAAACTAGCTGACCAGCATCAATTACAGCTTTAGCTTGTTTACCAAGCTCAGTACCTGCTTTGATTGCAGCACGTAGCATGTCACCAGTAGAGATTTGTGGAATACCGTATTTCTCCATGATGAATTGAGCTTGTGTGCCTTTACCTGCACCTGGAGCACCTAGAAGAATGATGCGCATGTTTAATCCTCTTAAGATAATAATAATTTATACCGAAGCTCACTATGCCGACTAACAGAGCTAGCCCAGCTCACGGTAAGTTTCGGTATAACTGTTTTACAGTAAAAAAACCAACGCCACATATCACGCAGTCAATCGATTGCTTGAGCGTCGTTACCGACAACAATGTAGGCAGTCTCAGTCCACATCTCGGTATCCACCGCTCTCTCTTGCAACAATGAGCACATAATTGATGGAGTTGGCATCTGACAGGCGTGCACATTACACACCTGTACGCTTGGTTTCAAGATTGCATTCTATCATACAATCTTGGTTGTAAGCGCGCAGTACGACTAAAGAATGCTTAAACACTCACACTTAGCCGCCGCTTTTGCAGTTTTTATTCACGATAAGCGCAAATAAATCAAAAAGCCCGCAAATTGCGAGCTTTTCGAACATCTTTAGCTATTAGCCCTTAGTCAAAAGCGAGTTAACCGCACCTAAGAACTGTGATGGGTCTGCCAAAGAACCACGCTCTGCCAGCATTGCCTGACCGAGCAGAACTTCAACCCAGCGACCAAATGCTTCTTCGTCGGCTTCGTCAGCCATACGCTTCACCATTTCGTGTTGTGGGTTGATTTCGAAGATGTATTTCACTTCAGGTACCGCCTGACCAGCTGCTTCAAGAAGCTTCGCCATTTGTGTCCCCATTTCGAAGTCGTCTGTCACAACCACCGCTGGCGTCGATGCCAGTTTAAACGTTGTGCGAACTTCTTTAACTCGGTCACCTAGGTAAGCCTGAGTGCGTTCAACCACAGATTTAAACTCTTCTTCGGTCTCTTTCTGCTTCTCTTTTTCCGCTTCGTCTTCAAACTTGCTTAAGTCCAAGCCAGCTTTGGTGATCGACTGGAACTGCTTACCGTCAAATTCGGTCAAGTAGTTCATCAACCACTCATCAATGCGGTCGTACATCAGAACAACTTCGATGCCTTTCGCTTTAAACTGCTCTAAGTGCGGGCTGTTTTTCGCTGCTGCGTAGCTGTCTGCTGTCAGGTAGTAAATCTTATCCTGACCTTCTTTCATACGCTCAACGTAAGAAGCCAAATCCACCGTTTGCTCTGCTGAGTCCACTTCTGTTGAAGCGAAACGCAATAGACCAGCGATCTTCTCTTTGTTGCTCATGTCTTCTGCAGGGCCTTCTTTCAGCACAAGGCCAAACTCTTTCCAGAACGACTGGTATTTGTCTGCGTCGTTTTTCGCCATGCGCTCAAGCATAGTAAGGACACGCTTAGTACACGCATTACGCAGTGATTGAGTGACTTTGTTGTCCTGAAGAATTTCACGAGACACGTTCAATGGCAGGTCATTTGAGTCAATCAAACCGCGAACGAAACGTAGGTACGACGGCATAAATTGCTCGGCATCGTCCATGATAAACACACGTTGAACATACAACTTAAGACCTGATTTGTGGTCACGGTTCATCATATCCCACGGTGCTTTTGACGGAATGTAGAGCAAACTTGTGTAGTCGTTTTTACCTTCTACACGGTTGTGGCTCCAAGTTAATGGATCCGCAAAGTCGTGCGATACGTGTTTATAGAACTCTTGGTACTCTTCTTCAGAAATATCCGCTTTGTTGCGCGTCCAAAGTGCCTGAGCTTTGTTGATTTGCTCCCACTTCTTCTCGCCTGTTTCTTTGCCTTCTTCGTCACGTACGACGGTTTGGATAGAGACAGGAATGCCAATGTGGTCAGAGTATTTGCTGATCACTTCACGCAGACGCCATTCGTTAAGGAACTCTTTTCCTTCGTCACGCATGTGCAAAATGATGTCCGTACCACGAGTTTCTTTTGAAATTCCTTCAATGGTGTACTCACCTTCGCCCGCAGAATGCCATTGAACGGCTTGGTCTGCCGCTAGGCCTGCTGCGCGTGTGCGTACCGTCACGGCATCAGCCACGATAAACGCAGAGTAGAAACCTACCCCGAATTGGCCGATGAGTTGAGAATCTTTAGATTGGTCTTCTGACAGCTTTGAGAAGAACTCTGCGGTACCCGACTTCGCAATCGTACCTAGGTGCTCGATAACGTCTTCACGGCTCATACCGATACCGTTATCAGAAATAGTAAGCGTATTGGCTGCTTCGTCAAACGACAGCTTTACACCTAAATCCGCATCGCCTTGGTAAAGCTCAGGGTTAGATAGAGCTTGGAAACGCAACTTATCCGATGCGTCAGACGCGTTTGAAATCAACTCACGTAAAAAGATCTCTTTATTGGAGTAAAGAGAGTGAATCATCAGATGAAGTAACTGCTTTACTTCTGATTGAAAGCCACGAGTTTCTTTATTTGGTGCTGTTGTCTCGCTCATGATAACTCCATTACATCTATACTGATCAAGCCTCTAATAGGCGGTGATTGATACAATCTGGTGATAAAAATGAGGGTGACAATTGTAAATTCAAGGTTAGAATCGATAAAAACAGTGTTTTTTTACTTTTATTTTGACTATCCTTGCTAGTTGCAAAAAAATCAAAAAAAATAAGCATCTCTCAAATTTAGTGTATGTGCTTTATTTTGAGCACGCTGTATAACAAAAACCCCTAAGAAAGAATGGCCGAAATTGATGAGCAACATAGGTACTAAGTTCAATCTGGCGAATAGATTCACCTTTGACCCCAATACAAATTCGCTTGTAGATAAAGAAAACGATAACGAAACCACGCATCTAGGCAGCAATGAAAGTCGTATTCTGACTTTGCTGTGTGAGAATCCGGGGGCGATCGTTTCGCGTAATGAATTACATGACTTCGTCTGGCGTCAGCAAGGTTTCGAAGTGGATGATTCAAGCTTAACCCAAGCTATCTCAACACTTAGAAAGCTTCTACAAGACTCAACCAAATCTCCTCAGTTTGTGAAAACTGTGCCAAAACGTGGCTACCAACTTATCGCGTCGGTCGAAAGAACGGTGCCGTTGATGAGCGGTGAAGCTGTAGTTGAAGAACCAATAGAAGAGCAAGACGCTGCACTACTCACACCAGAAGAGAACAGCTTCGTTGAATCGGTTATAGAGCCAGAAGTCACGCCTGCAGAAATAGAAACTGCACCTGTCGCGCCTGCAATCGCCGAGAAAACGGAAAAAACATGGCTACCTCGCGTACTGATTCTCCTTGCATTGCTATTGCCACTGTGTGTGATTCTATTTACTACCCCTAGTGAATCTCAACTCCGTGAAGTCGGTGTCTACGATAATACACCTGTATTGACACCAACTAACCACCCAGACCTCAGCCACTGGGCGAAATCTATCGAGCAATGTGTTAAACGCTACAACGGAACCCATAAGGGAGAGTTAGCTCCGGTAGAAGTGATCGCAACGGGCGGCCAGAACAACAACTTGGTACTGAACTACATTCATTCGCTAGAACATTCCGGTGAGAACATCACCTTCAAGATCTACGCGAGCCAAGAAGACCTAAGTAAAGTGTGCAAATAGGAACAAGAACATGAAACTAAAATTTGCAGTAGGACTACTTGCTCTTTCCGTGGTATTCAGCGGTTGGCTTTACTGGGGAAGCGACTTAAAAGTTGAACAAGCGATTACGTCGAATGAATGGCAATCTAAGATGGTCACCTTCATCACCGAACCGATGCAAGACACCGCAGTCGGTTCACTGCGTAAAGTAGACATTAGTTCGAACGTTAAGTACTTGCCAAACGGTAGCTACATTCGTGTGGCAATGGTTAAACTGTTTGCCGAAAGCGAAGTGAATGAAAGCGTTATCCATATCTCTGAAACAGGTAAATGGGAAATCAGTGACAACTACCTGCTGGTCTCTCCGGTTGAATTCAAAGATATCTCTTCAGACCAAAGCAAAAACTTTACCGAAGAGCAGCTTTCATTAATTACACAAATCTTCAAGATGGACGCTCAACAGAGTCGCCGAATCGATATTGTGAATGAGAAAACCTTGCTTTTGACTAGCTTAAACCACGGTTCTACGGTACTTTTCTCTAACTAACTTCATTTAAATAAGGGGCATGATGCCCCTTAATTTTTATCTTTGCTCATGGACTGGCTCAATTCCCTTTTACTGTTTTTTGGCTCATTTATCTCCAACACCTTAGCATCGCTATCAGGCGGCGGAGCGGGCTTACTTCAATTCCCCTTACTAATATTCTTTGGCCTGCCTTTTTCCATCGCGCTAGCGACGCATAAAGTCGCCAGTGTCGCGCTCGGGTTAGGCGCAGCCTACACTCATATCAAACACAAAAGCTTTAGCCCCAACGTCGCAGCCTATCTGGTATTGGTTGGGAGTATCGGCGTTGTCATCGGCGCCAATATTGTTTTGTTGATTCCGGAACAAATCGCCGAGAAGATGCTCGGGCTAATGATCCTCGCGATAGGCATTTACTCGCGTTTGAAAAAACAACTCGGACAAACCGCCCGCCCAACCCATCGTGATCTTAAAGGCTGGATTATTGGTGGATTGGGGCTAATTGTTATCGGCATTATCAACGGTTCATTGACCGCAGGTTCAGGCTTATTGGTCACGATATTTCTGGTGCGCTGGTTCGGCTACAGCTATAAACAAGCAGTCGCACTGACGATGCTGTGTGTGGGTTTATTTTGGAATGGTATTGGTGGCGTAGCGGTCGCAATGGCAGGCGCGCCTATCTACTGGCCTTGGTTACCGATTCTATTGCTGGGGTCATTCTTGGGTGGTAGTTTGGGGGCGTACTTAACCACCAAATACAGTAACCAAGTGATTAAAATTTGTTTTGAACTGCTGACCTTCGCGGTTGGAATTAAGCTTTTACTGTGAGGATGTATGGATAAAGCGATTATTGATATTTACTACTGCCGCCAATGCAACTGGATGTTGCGTTCAACCTGGCTTTCACAAGAGTTGCTGCATACTTTTAGTGAGGAAATTGACACCGTGTCGCTTCATCCAGATACAGGGGGACGATTTGAAATTCACTGTAATGGTCAGTTAATTTGGGAACGAAAACGCGACGGTGGCTTTCCTGAAGCGAAAGTACTGAAGCAAAAAGTCAGAGATATTATTGACCCAGAGCGAGACCTCGGCCATTCAGACCGAAAATAAGCCAGACAAGCTGCAGACATTGCAGCTTGTTTTGTATTCACGGTTATGCAATCGAGGTTGATACGACTTCATCACCATCAAATGTCATCACACTCAACTGCTTATCTTGCAGCATACCAAAGCTCGGCGCAAAACCGTTGCGCGGAAAAGTCACAGAGCCTGGGTTAAACACGAACTGATCCCCATCCAACTCCGCAACAGGGATATGCGTATGGCCGTGGGCAATCATATCCCCATGTTTAAGTGGTGGGCGTTTACTCGCGTTGTACAAGTGGCCGTGCGTAACAAACAGTCGTTGTCCCGACTCTAAAATCACCCAAGCAAAGTCCATCATCATCGGAAAAGACAGCAGCATTTGGTCGACTTCACTGTCGCAGTTACCACGCACAGCAATGATTCTATCGGCGTATTGATTGAGTAACTCTGCAACCGCAGGTGGGTTATAACCTTCAGGAACAGGGTTACGCGGACCATGGTTGAGAATATCGCCCAGCAGCACTAAATGTTCACACCCTGACTCGTCAAACGCTCGTAGTGTTTTCTCGGTTGCAGGCAAACAGCCATGCAGGTCTGAGGCAAAAAATAGTTTCACGACATCATCTCCTCAAAATAAGTGAGGAGATTGTACGTAATTTACGTTTAGCCGTCATCCCGCGCCATACCATTGATCACTATGTTGTTATAGCTGACCATGCCGATGACTTTATCGTTTTCAATCACAGGCGCACGGCTGATACCAAAGCGTTCAAACAAACGCGCGCAATATTTCACATTCATATCAGGTGACACAGACAACGCCGGCTTGGTCATGATTTCGTAGATGTTAGTGCGGTCGGGTGAGCGGTTTTGCGCCAGTACTTTTTTCGCAATATCGTTCATCAGCACCAAGCCATATTCGTCGTCTGCATTGCGCTTATTGACCACCAACGCTTTGACGTTGTGCTTCTTTGCCAATTGGATACCTTCTCTGACCGTAGTCAAACCATCAATCATGACATAGGTACTGGCCATGACATCTCGAACGCTGATTTTTTCGTGGCTATTCATAGTTCGTCCTCTACCACCTTGGTTAATTTTTCTACCTGATGAGCAACCCCAACCGCGTCTTCAATATCAATCTGAATCGCGATCCCCTGCCCTGACTCTTGGTCAAACTCCCCGACATCACTGATGGTTTCGAGGATATGACGTGAAAGGTGTTCTTCCACGACAAACAACAACACATCCTTTTGCACCTCTAGCGTTAAACCAAAAAATGTCGTCTTCTTGTTTAAGCCCTCTCCTCGAGCATTATTGATAACCGTTGCCCCTGTTGCGCCAGCATTTCTTGCCGCGTCCAACACAGAGTCGGTTTTGCTGTCTTCAACAAAAGCGAGTATCAATTTAAAGCGCATTTTCTTTATCCTCCAATTCTGACTCACGGTTGAGCCAGCGAGTGATTTGGGCGTAAGCCATAACAGAAATTATCGGAAACAAACTGGCAAAAGCGATCAACCCAAAGCCGTCAATCATTGGACTTCGACCCGGAACTGTTGATGCTAAACCGAGGCCCAGCGCCGCTACCAATGGCACAGTAACCGTCGATGTTGTAACGCCCCCCGAATCGTATGCCAACGGCACAATTAGCTTAGGTGCATAGAAAGTTTGAACCACAACGACAATATAGCCAGCAATGATGTAGTAATGGATCGGATCGCCCACCACAATTCGATAGCTACCGAGCGAAATACCGATCGCCACGCCTAATGCGACTGCGATTCTTAAGCCGTTAATACTGATCGACCCACCAGAAACTTGGTTTGCCTTTATCGCCACCGCGATCAATGAAGGCTCTGCGATGGTGGTACTAAAACCAATACAAAACGCAAAAATGTACACCCAGTAATAATCCTGCCAGTGAATCGCGGCATCGTCAGATAAACGGAATTGGCTGAGAAAGTCCGGTGCGGTGAGTTGCATTGCCATCGTCTCCCCTAACGGGAACAGCGCCAGGTCTAAACCAATCAGAAACAATGACAGGCCAAGGATGACATAAACAAAGCCAAACAATACCCTTGGCAAGTTAGTCACTGGACGTCTTAATACGGCAAATTGGAAACCAAAGATGATCGCCGCAATTGGTAGTACGTCTCGTATAGTACTCAGAAAAGTGTCTGCAAAGTGGGACCAATTCATCACGCCACCACCATGCCGAAAATCATCACAAACATCATAGGTAGCAGCGAAGCAAACGCGATTAAACCAAAGCCATCGATCATCGGGTTTCTTCCCTTAATCGCCGACGCCAGTCCAACACCAAGAGCTGTCACCAAAGGAACCGTGATGGTTGAAGTTGTCACTCCGCCCGAGTCATACGCCACGCCAATAATACTCTCAGGGGCAAAAATGGTGAGGACAACCACGCCGATATAGCCCGCCATGATCATGTACTGGATAGACCAACCTTTGAGAATACGCAGTACTCCCACCATAATCGCCAGCCCTACAGACAGAGCAACGGTCAAACGTAATCCTGTGGCATATTGCTCCATCGCAATCTCGCTATGAGCAATCATCCCTCCTTCAGCCGCCACTTCGGCTGCTTCGTCGGCGACCGCAGTCAGTGCAGGTTCTGCGACTGTGGTGCCAAATCCTAAACAGAATGAAAAAACCATCAACCAGAATACGCTACCTTTACGAGCAAAAGCTTGAGCCATCGACTCGCCAATTGGGAACAGCCCCATCTCAAGGCCAAAAATAAAAAAGGTCAGCCCTGACACAACCAGAACTAAACCAAATAGAATAGACAACAAGTTAGGCAGTGGTTCTTGAAGGACCACTAACTGGAAAAAAGCAATCACGATAATAATCGGTAGCAAATCGCGTAGACTTGCCCAAAACGCTTTCATTAGCGCGGTAATTGCTTCCATATGCACCCCATCCCTATGCTCATTAGCTTTATAATGACAAATGAGTTAACGGTTTGATGTGACGAAAACAGGGTGACGACAAACAAACGTAACAAAATATTAATTCTGTGATAATCATTTGCTTTGCATAATCCCTGTTCCGAAGTGGAGCTAACTCGCTATAATTAATAGCGTTACTGACATTTACAGCAGGGCACGGACGTTCTAGGAGAAATGGATGAAAATATTGCTCACCGGTGGTTCTGGATTTATTGGTCGCGAACTCGTTAAGCACCTGACCACTCACCAAGTGGTTATGCTTACGCGGTCTCCAGCGAGAGCAAAAGCGGCCGTAAACCACGCGGATATGGGAAACATCAGCTATGTTTCGAGTCTAGATAAATACCATGACTTCAACGAGTTTGACGCGGTAATTAACTTGGCTGGTGAACCGATAGCAGATAAACGCTGGAGCAAAGTACAGAAGAAAGAAATCTGTGATAGCCGTTGGGGCCTAACGGAAAAACTGGTCGATCTCATTCACGCCAGTACAGCGCCACCAGCAGTACTGATTAGTGGTTCCGCAGTGGGTTATTACGGCGACCAACAAGCGCATCCGTTTGATGAAGACCTTCACGTCCACAGCCAAGGATTCCCTCATCACGTATGTGCCACATGGGAAAATATCGCTAATCGAGCACGTTCTGAGTACACACGCGTCTGCACCCTACGTACAGGTATTGTTCTTGCGCCTGATGGCGGTGCGCTGAAGAAGATGCTTCCTCCGTATAAGTGTGGCGTCGGTGGCCCAATCGGCAATGGCAAGCAGTACATGCCATGGATCCATATGCTCGATATGGTTAGAGCCATCGTCTACCTGCTTGAAACCGAGCACGCTCAAGGACCATTCAATCTGTGCGCCCCTCACCCTGTGACTAACCAGTATTTCAGTAAGGTGCTAGCGAGAACGCTTAAGCGCCCACACTTCTTGTTCACTCCTAAATGGGTACTTAAACTCGCCATAGGAGAAAGCTCAGTGTTGTTGTTTGACAGCATTCGAGCCAAACCAAGGAAGTTAACCGAGCTAGGCTTTCGATTTAGCTATTCACGCTTAGCTCCAGCACTAAAAAACTTATTACAACATCATGAATAATCTTTTAATCTAATCACTTAATCGACAGATAAAGAAAGGGATTCATGAGTAAGTCAATTCTCATTACTGGGTGTTCTACAGGGATTGGTTATGTTTGTGCGCACGCATTAAAGCAACGCGGTTATCAAGTTATTGCCTCTTGCCGCAAAGCTGAAGACGTTGAGAGATTAAAGGCTGAGGGCTTGACGTGTCTTCATCTCGACTTAACCGATAGCGATAGTATTTCTTTAGCCGTCCAGCAAGCATTACACATCACTGGTGGCCGACTCGACGCACTGTTTAACAACGGAGCGTACGGACAGCCTGGCGCGTTAGAAGACTTACCTACCCAAGCTCTACGCGAGCAGTTTGAAACCAACTTTTTCGGCTGGCACCAATTGGTCACTGAAGTTTTGCCAGTGATGCGCGCACAAGGACATGGCAGAATTATTCAAAACAGTTCTGTATTGGGCTTTGCGGCAATGAAATACCGCGGTGCTTACAATGCGTCTAAATTTGCGATTGAAGGTTGGACGGATACCATCAGGCTTGAGTTGCTGGACTCGAATATTCATATCAGCTTGCTTGAGCCCGGCCCTATCGAGACGCAATTTCGCGCCAACGCGAAAGCCGCCTTTCTAAAGTGGATCGCAATCGACACCAGTGTCCACCAACATGCGTATCAGCAACAATTACGACGTTTGGATAAAGAGTCTTCAGGCAATGCTTTTGTTCTTCCTGCTGAATCGTGCATTGCACCTGTTATTGACGCGTTGGAATCGACTCATCCTAAGATTCGTTATCGCATCACCACGCCCACCATAATGTTTGCGGTATTAAAAAGAATATTACCTACTCGATTGCTCGATAAAATATTGATGCGTGCGGCATAAATAATGTATTGCAATGTAATTTAATCGTAACAATCGAACGTTATCTTCATATTCGAACACTCCTTGACCAATTCAAGCGTTACATTCGGAAAGATAACATGTCATTAAACCAAATTAACTGGCTTAGTGTGGGTGTTGCGCTCGTTTTATTTATCGTTCTGTAAACACTTCCGCGCTCTTCACATGACAAACACACTGCATTCGCTGTTCAGTGTGTTTTGTCTCGTGCTCACCTTGATATCCCTAGCCAAAGCCCATATGTTTGAACTATCTCAAACGTTGCAAGGAACCGTTAGATGCAATCACCTTTTATTGTCGAGCTAAACGAACAGAACTTCCGCCAAGTATTAGAAGGCTCAGTACAGACACCTGTGCTAATTCACTTCTGGGCTCCAATGAGCCAAGAAAGCGCACAAATTATTCCTGATCTGCAAACTCTGGCTCAGCAATACAACGGAGCATTTACGCTCGCACTATTGAACTGCGAGCAAGAACAACTGATTGCTTCTCAATTTGGTGTTCAGGCCTTGCCGACAATTGCACTGTTTATTAACGGACAGCCAGTTGATGGACTCGGCGGTCCGCAAGAACTCGCGGCGATCCAAGCAATGTTAACAAAACACCTGCCAAGCCAAGAAGAAATGAGTTTGAAGCAGGCGCTGGAATTCGTTCAGCAACAACAATTCGCTCAAGCGTTACCGATTCTCCAGCAACTACCAGTAGAAATGCAGCAAAAAGGCGACGTTAAATTGGCAATGGTTGAGTGTTACCTTGAAACACAAGATTTTGCCCAGGCCAAATCTCTGTTGGAAGATATTCCTCTGGAATATAAAGATAACTACTACAAGAGCCTAGTTGCGAAACTGGAATTACATGAACAGTCTGCGAACAGTCCGGAAATTCAATCGCTCGAAACTGCGCTAGCAAATAACCCAACGGATAGTAAAGTCGCAGCAGAGCTTGCATTAAGTTATCACCAGGTAAGCCGAGATGAAGAAGCTCTGGAACTATTGTGGAGCTTTTTGCGTAAAGACCTCAATGCGCAAGACGGTGAACTTAAAAAACACTTTATGGATATATTGGCCGCCCTTGGACAAGGCAACGCGATTTCTGCTAAATATCGCCGTCAGCTCTATTCTCTGCTTTATTAGAATAGAATTAAATCAATATGTTAAAGCCGGTAATACCGGCTTTAATTTTGTCTAAAGTTAGTCCCACTTCTCATTTATTTCTTTGTTTAAACGGTTTAATTAAGAAACAATCGACATATCACTTTAACCAAGGAAATAAACATGGCAGTTGACTCATTGATTGCAATTGGCGGCTTTCTAGTTGTTGTAATTGCGCTTATTTTTGCCGGCGTAAAAACCGTCCCACAAGGTAATAACTGGACGGTAGAACGTTTTGGTCGATACACCCTTTCTCTCAAACCAGGACTCAACATCATTATTCCATTCATCGACAGCATTGGTCATAAAGTCAATATGATGGAAAGAGTTCTTGATATCCCTGCTCAAGAAGTGATTTCAAAAGACAACGCCAACGTAACCATTGATGCGGTTTGTTTTGTGCAAGTCATTGACGCAGCAAAAGCCGCCTATGAAGTTAACGACTTAGAACATGCGATCAGAAACCTGACTTTAACCAATATTCGTACCGTTTTGGGTTCAATGGAACTCGATGAAATGCTGAGCCAACGCGATATGATCAACACTAAGTTACTTACGATCGTCGATGACGCAACCAACCCTTGGGGCGTAAAAGTAACTCGTATCGAGATTAAAGACGTTCAACCACCAGCTGACCTCACTGCAGCGATGAATGCACAAATGAAAGCAGAAAGAAACAAGCGTGCTGAGATCCTTGAGGCACAAGGTATCCGTCAAGCGGAGATTCTTCGTGCGGAAGGTCAAAAGCAATCTGAGATTTTAAAAGCGGAAGGCCAAAAGCAAGCCGCAATCCTGCAAGCAGAAGCTCGTGAACGTGCTGCAGAAGCGGAAGCGAAAGCAACAACGATGGTATCAGAAGCGATTGCCAAAGGTGACATGCAAGCGGTGAACTACTTTATTGCTCAAGGCTATACCGACGCACTGAAAACCATTGGCCAAGCAGAAAATGGAAAAATCATTATGCTGCCTCTCGAAGCTTCTGGTCTAATGGGGTCAGTTGCAGGCATAGCAGAAATGTTTAAACATCAAGCGAAAGAAAACAAGTAGGTATGTTTTGATAGAATTTTTGGAATCCATTAACCACTGGCACTGGCTGGCATTTGGCCTAGCACTGTTAGCGTGCGAATTGCTCGGTGCGGCAGGCTACCTGTTGTGGCTGGGTATCTCAGCGTTACTCGTTGCCCTCGTTCTGGCACTTGTGCCGATGAGTTGGCAGTTGCAGTGGGCATCATTTGGTGTGTTTTGCTTGGTGACAACCTGGCTATGGTGGCGACGCCAGTTTAGTAACGATCAGCAAAGTGATGCCAGCCGAACCTTGAATCAGAAAGAAAAGCAACTCATCGGTGAGACCTTGTTGCTTGACGAAGATTTCCCAGCAGGTAAAGGACGTTTAAAGGTGGGTGACACCACTTGGACTGCAAGGTCTGACACCCCAATCGCTAAAGGAACATTGGTCGAAATCACTCAAGTCAACGGTATTATCCTCACCATCCAAGAAAAAAATTAGTCTGACTTTACTCATCTAAGCTAAAAAAGAGGCATATATTCGCCTCTTTTTTGTATCTAGAATACTTTGTCTTTATTTATCAGCTCATTAAATATTCTTTAGTGCGAAAAAACTTGGTAGTAATTCGTCACATTCGACTCTGCTAATAACGATAAAGCTCAACACCTGAAAATTAAAACGAATAGTAATCAGAGCATTATTAATTATTGTCTCGCAACAAGTTGAAGTTATTTATTAAAGAAAACTTTTAAAGTTTAAATTATTTTTGATCTTTTATTGGTTACAAACATACTTAGAGTTGATGCAGTTATCGATATGTCTAACATTTAAACTCATGAGAGGTGAGCTTATGAAAAGCATAATATTACTTGCGTGCAGTATAGTGTTCTTTAGTAGTAATGCTGTTGCAGTAATGAACAACAGTGCGGGGAATTCTACAACCGGTCCCAATGTGGAGTGTACTATGCCAGATGGGACAATGAAGTATATTCCTATACTCATCTGCAAGCATAGTAATGGCACCATCAAATATTAATTAAAGCCCCATGCACTCGTCATGGGGCTTTAATCAAAATAACAAATCTATTGGCTGATTAGCCACTGTAATATTTGAGAACGCTCGATTTCACTCGCTTCTGAATACCAATATTGCATCATATTAAGCTCTTGAGAAGTGCTCTCTAATTTCTGTACAACACCTTTACGGTTTGAGATGGCGAACTGTGAAAACTTATCGATATCTTGAGCAGAAGCTTTAGCATACCAATACTGCGTCATTTCTAGAGCTTTACTCGCAGGAGCTGAGTCATTTACTTTTGTAACCTCAGGCGTTTGATTGACATACGGTTGAGTTGATTGATTTCTCGCTATTAGTGTGTCAGCTTCTTGCTCAATAGCTTCGAAATATGCCTTGGGCACACTTACTTCAACGATATTATTGTTGCCTGACGTAATCGTAAAATTAACATTCTCGCCGCTGAATTCTGCTAACTCACGTTCGCTAAAAGGAAAACTAACCCATTGAGTGACTGTGCAATGTTCACTGCACGTTTCAGCCATTGGTTTTGAATTATCGAGTGCCACAGTTTGACCTAAGACGCTAGCACTATGAAAAACATCATAGCTTTTAAAGAATGTAACCGTCATATCAATGGTAGACTTTTTGGTTAAGTTACTTTCGCCTATAGGTTGCACAGATGTATATGTTAGTTCTGATCTCACTAGATTAGCTCCGACTAACGCTTGCGTGTCGGGTATTATAGTTTTAGCAGCAACTTCAACATAATTACTCCTTTCTTTAATACTCTGAACAGCATCAGAAAAGTCACTTGAGCTATTGAGGGTACTACAACCAGCAGTGATAGATACTGCTGATAATAGGAACAAACATCTTAATATTTTCATATTTTTGATCCTTTAGAAAAAATACGCCAGCATACATGCTGGCGTATATTATAAAGAAAGGCAATTAGAACATGTAGTTAGAAACCGTATTCTAGACCAAAACGAGTTACAATATCTGTGTCTAGGTCACCAACGGTGCGACCAGCTACACGTACGTATGGTACAAAGCCGTCGATTACACCCATAACCTGTAGAGAAACAGTATTGCTGTCACTGTTATTTATCTTATCACCATTTAATTCTGCATCTTCATTAGCTGCATAACCTAGTTTGATACCTAGTGGGCCGTTCCAGTATTGACCAATGATAGAGTATGACGCTTGTTCAACATCAGCTCCGTTTACACCAGCAGCGTTATCCAACTCTTCCATTTTATACGCTGCTGCAAGGCCAAAGCCTGCTGGAAGGCTAACTTCAGCACCTACTAGGTAAGTCGTGTTGTCTTGGTTTTCGACTTTACGGAAATCATTACCTGTTTCAATAGCACCCATTAGAGTTACTTTCTCAAAGCTGTATTTAGCGTTCGCACTTACAAAGTAAGAGTCATCAGCCGTTGCTAGACCACCGCCATTGTCGTTGTCATCGCGACCGATAGATGTAGCGAAAGAGAAACCACCAAGCTTAGGCGAATCGTAACGAACTTGGTTTGATTGGCGATCGTAGTGTGCACCAATGCCACCCCAGTCGAATACAGAACCTAGACCAGGGTTAGAAAATGGCCAGTCAACAATTTCGTATAGTGGAGTCAGAACTCGACCAACGCGAACGTTACCCCAATCACCTGAAGCACCTAGGAAAGTATCGCGGAAACCTAGAACACCACCAGAAACACCACCATGTCCCCAGTCAGTGCTGTCTACATAGCCAGACTCGATTTGCATCGTAATCTTAAAGTTCTCAAACATATCTTTGTGAGCACGGAAACCGATACGTGACTCGTTCTCAACTACATAACCTTGATCTTGTCCTGTAGAGCTATCAGCAACGTCATTGCTGGTAGTGTTGTAGTTTACTAGCGAGATAGCCGCTACACCGTAAACTTCAACAGTAAAGTCAGAGTTAACACCTACCTGCTTAGCCATTACACCTGTTGATGCTAATGCTACTGCAGCTCCTAAAAGCGTACGTTTAAACATTTTGTCCATGGAAAAACTCCTAAAAATGGATATAGCTGTATTTTCTTTTTCTCGCCTTAAGTTGGCCGCCGAAGGGAGAAAGCATTTCCTATATTTGAAAATCTCTAATTAATCATTAATTGTTGATTTTCTATTCCTGCATACACGTTGTGTATCCATAGTTTCCAGACTAACTTTGCGGAGAAAAACATCAATCAGATCTTAGTTTTTATCTAAAAAAATATGAGCCGCTACAAAGTTTTTGTTGCATAGTGATCATGATCGACAACAAACAGAATGAGGTACGACAAAATTAATAAAAACAAATACAATTCAAACACTTAAAAATATAAAATCATAAAATCAACTTGAAGTGCGTCGCATCGTTTATAAGATTAAGTGTTGATTAATGGGAATTTGAACACGATCACTGACGTATTTTTCTGCGCTACAACTCCATTATCAAGATGTTATTTCGGGACAAAAAAAAGCCACCAAACGGTGACTTTTTAAGCATTTTAGTTGATTTAAATTAATGCAATCAGGTCCTGTTCAGACTTAATTTCTACCCCTAATTCTTGAGCTTTAGCGAGTTTTGAACCTGCATTTTCACCAGCAAACAGGATATCGGTATTTTTTGACACACTACCTGTCACTTTCGCCCCTAGGTTTTGTAGTGCAGCTTTAGCATCACTACGCGACAGTTGGGATAACGTGCCAGTCAAAACGACCGTTTTACCCAATAAAGGTTGTGGGGCATCGGGGGCTTTATCTTCAACCTCAGCCCAGTGAACACCTTGCGCGATAAGATCATCAATCACCCGCTGATTACGTTCTTGAGCGAAAAACGCCGTGATATGACTGGCCACAATAGCACCGATATCTTGCACCTCGACTAATTGTTCATGAGTTGCACTTTGCACAGCTTCGAGTGTTTTGAAATGTAGCGCTAAGTTAGCCGCAGTGGCTTCACCGACTTCTCGAATACCCAGGGCGTATAAAAAGCGGGGTAGCGTAGTTTGTTTCGCCTTGACCAATGCATCGACAACGTTTTGTGCAGACTTTGGTCCCATACGGTCCAGTACCGTAATCACACCAGCTGACAGTTTGAATAAGTCAGCGGGCGTTTCAACCATCTCACGGTCTACTAACTGCTCAATCACTTTTACGCCAAGGCCATCAACATCTAACGCTTTACGAGAAACGAAATGTTTAAGCGCTTCTTTACGCTGCGCTTGGCACACTAAACCACCCGTACAGCGTGCAACGGCTTCCCCCTCAACTCTTTCGACATCAGAGTGGCAGACTGGGCAATGTGTTGGGAAGACAATATCTCGTGCGTCAGCAGGACGACGATCTTGCACCACGGAGACCACTTGAGGAATAACGTCACCCGCACGGCGGATCATCACGCAGTCGCCGATTTTTACCCCTAAACGCTCGATCTCATCTGCGTTGTGTAGTGTGGCGTTACTTACCGTCACTCCACCAACAAAAACAGGCTCTAACTTCGCCACAGGTGTAATGGCACCGGTGCGACCCACTTGGAACTCTACGTCATTGAGCGTAGTGATTTCCTCTTGCGCGGGGAACTTATAAGCAATCGCCCAACGCGGTGCTCTCGCGACAAAGCCAAGCTGCTCTTGAAGTTTGATGTCATCCACTTTGATGACCACACCATCAATCTCGTAAGGCAGTTCGTCACGACGTTGCAAGATATCTTGGTAGTAGGCTTTAACTTCATCAAGATTGGCCACACGACGTGTCTCCGGACACATTGGCATGCCCCAACCTTTTAGTTGTAAAAAGCGTTCATAATGACTTTCAGATAGCGTTGCACCTTCCACAACACCAACGCTGTACGCGTAGAAGCTTAGTGGTCGCGTCGCGGTAATTTTGGAATCCAACTGACGCAAACTACCCGCCGCGGCGTTGCGAGGGTTCACAAATACTTTTTCGCCTTTCTTTAACGCCAGTTCGTTTAGTTTTTCAAAACCAGCTTTAGGCATGAACACTTCACCACGCACTTCAATTCTTTGTGGCCAGCCTTCACCTCGTAACTTCAGTGGAATCGCTTTGATGGTTCGGACGTTGTCGGTAATGTTTTCACCCGTAGTGCCATCGCCACGAGTTGCAGCCTGAACCAGCACACCATTTTCATACAACAAGCTCACCGCGAGACCATCGAGTTTAGGTTCGCAGCAAAACACATCAAACGCACCTGTTGGGGCACGGTCGCGCATACGTTTATGGAAAGAGTTGAGCTCGCTGTCATCAAAAGCATTGTCCAGCGATAACATTGGAATTTCGTGTGCCACAGATTCAAATGCAGACAATGGAGCACCACCAACCCTTTGGCTTGGTGAATCCAATGTGACTAAATCAGGGTGTTGTGCTTCCAAGTCGATGAGCTCGCGCATCAAACGATCGTATTCTGCATCTGGGATTTCTGGATTATCTTCAACGTAATATTTAACTCCGTGGTAATGGAGCGTCTCACGTAACTGATTAAGCTGTTCTTGAATCTCTTGCGACATAACTGACTCTGGTATGTAACTATTTTAAACCCAGCCGCTATAGACAGTGACTGAGCAAGACTTGCAAAGGAGTATGAACACGCCTTTCTCGCTTGGCAATAGAGAAGCGATTGAAAACGAGTGTTCGTAAAAAGAAAAGGCTCCACTTGGGAGCCCTTAGAAAAATGTTCAGATTATTTAAGCGCTAGCCGCTTTAAATGCCTGAATTTGCGCTTTGTAGCCATCGATGCGGTTTGGTGTCATCAGATTGCGAGCATCATCTAACACATTAGCCCCCATATCATCCGCAATCAGTTGTGCGGTCTTAAGCATCAGCTTGAAGTTATGCTCAGGGTCGCCAAAACACGGCAATGTCATAAAGAATGAAATGCCTTTGGTGGTAAATTCGGCAGGATCATCATGTTTTAATGTCCCCGGCTGCATCATATTCGCCACACTGAATAACACTTTACCGGTGCCTGAGAGATCGGCGTGACGATGGAAGATGTCCATGTCTCCGTAGAGCAAGCCATTCTGTTGCATGCTGTCGAACAACTTAGTGCCGACAAATGGTTCTTCCCCTGCACAATGTACGTTTAAGACAATAACCTGCATCTCAGGCTCTGACTTAGGTTCGCTTTTCGCCGCCGTGACCACTTCGTCTTCTTCTACCAATGGTTCTTCAACAACAGGCTCAAGTCGCTCCTCTTCAACTTCATCAAATGACTTAGTTGAAATAGAAGGCACGTCTAACTCGACCTCTTCAACAATTTTTTCTTCAGGTTCAACCGTTTGTTCTGGTTCTGGCTCTGAGTAACCGTCAATCAACGGGTCTGCCGTTACGGTTTCAGTAACAAAGTCCGGCTCTTTGCGTTCTTTACGAATAATTTCAAAGTCGTCATCCGGCGCAAATGAACGTTCTGCCACCGACTCTGACTCGTCTTCATTATCGACATCTAATTTTCGAAGCGGTTTGTTACCAAACTTAGCCGCGCCTTCTTTTTTGCTTGTCCATAAACCGTGGAACAACAAAGCGGCGATCGCTAAGGCTCCGACAATTATGAGTACGAATCGCAGTTCCTGCATTTTTTACTCTCAATTACTCAATAAATCATACGAACGTTACGTATGCATCGAATCTGGTTAAACCTAACTATCAGTAACTCTACCAAAACTCCACCCTGTTTTAGAACAACTTAATGTTAGAAGTTCCTATAATGTTGTGATTTTGAACACGCTTTTTTCTTGTTAAGATAGTGGGAGTTCGTTTTTAAACCACTAGATGACTTAAAAATATGCATGTATCAACACGTCAACGCTCGGGTTTCGGTTATTTTGCTTACGGTCTAGAACTGGCACTGACACCAGGGATTCGTCGCTTCGTTCTTCTTCCTCTACTTACTAACGTGATTTTAGTCGGTGGGGCGCTGTTTTATCTTTTTTCCCATCTAGATACTTGGATTGGGCAATTGATGGGACAGTTACCAGAATTCTTATCTTGGCTAAGTTATATCTTATGGCCGCTATTGGTACTCACTATCTTGGCAACTTTCTCCTACTTTTTCAGCACACTGGCAAACTTCATTGCCGCACCTTTCAATGGGCTACTCGCTGAAAAAGTGGAAGAGCACTTAACCAATCAGAAGGTCAATGAAGATGGCATGCTGGCTGTGGTCAAAGATGTTCCACGCGTTCTTGCCCGCGAATGGCGTAAACTGGTGTACTTGTTACCAAAAGCGATTGGTCTTTTTCTGTTGTTACTGATCCCGGGACTTGGACAAACAGTCGGCCCTGTATTGTGGTTTATCTTCACCGCTTGGATGCTGGCTATCCAATATTGTGATTATCCGTTCGATAACCACAAAATCCACTTCAATGACATGCGTTACAATTTGAAACAAAAACAGGGCAAAGCGTATGGCTTTGGCTCGCTGGTCGCGTTTTTTACCACTATTCCGGTACTTAACCTTATTGTTATGCCTGTTGCAGTATGCGGCGCGACGGCCATGTGGGTACACGAGTTTAAGAAATAGACCCAACACCTGCATTGAAATCAGGGGTAAGCGATGTGACTTACCCCTCTCTATTTATATTCTTCATAGCTCTTTCATATCATATAACTTTTTAATCCTTTTCTAGTTTTTTCAGCTGTCCTACTCTCTACACAGTCAAATATAAACTGAACAGTAATAACTTTGAGCGCACTATGCTCTCGAAGTGAATGAATGAGATGAAGGATCACGCCATGAGCAAAATCTACGAAGACAATTCACTGACCATTGGTAACACTCCCCTAGTTCGCCTAAACAAAGTAAGTAAAGGTAAAGTGCTAGCAAAAATCGAAGCACGTAACCCAAGCTTCAGCGTTAAGTGCCGTATCGGTGCAAACATGATCTGGGAAGCGGAGAAGCAAGGTCAGCTAAAACCAGGTGTTGAGCTAGTCGAGCCAACAAGTGGTAACACTGGTATTGCACTCGCATTCGTAGCTGCTGCTCGTGGTTACAAGCTGACTCTGACTATGCCTGAATCAATGAGCCTTGAGCGTCGCAAGCTACTTAAAGCGCTTGGTGCGAACCTAGAACTAACTGAAGCCGCTAAAGGTATGAAAGGTGCAATTGCTAAAGCAGAAGAAATCGTTGCTAGCAACCCTGACAAGTACCTACTTCTTCAGCAATTCAACAACCCAGCAAACCCAGAAATCCACGAAAAGACCACTGGTCCAGAAATCTGGGAAGCAACTGACGGCGAAGTTGATGTGTTCGTCGCTGGCGTAGGTACAGGTGGTACAATCACAGGTACTAGCCGCTTCATCAAGGGTGAAAAAGGCAAGAACATTATCTCTGTCGCTGTTGAGCCAGCAGAATCACCAGTAATCACTCAAGCGCTAGCAGGTGAAGAAATTCAACCAGCACCACACAAAATTCAAGGTATCGGCGCAGGTTTTATCCCTGGCAACCTAGATTTAGAGCTTCTTGACCGCGTTGAGACAGTCACTTCTGAAGAAGCGATTGAAATGGCTCGTCGCCTGATGGAAGAGGAAGGTATCCTTGCCGGTATCTCTTCTGGAGCAGCAGTTGTTGCAGCGAACCGCCTAGCGGAACTACCTGAATTTGAAGGAAAAACTATCGTCACAGTACTGCCAAGTTCAGGCGAGCGTTACCTAAGCACCGCACTGTTTGCCGGCATCTTTACGGAAAAAGAGAACCAGCAATAACATGTAGCGAAATCAATTTTTCGTCTAAAAAAGCCCCTTTTAGGGGCTTTTTTGTTGATCCTTACCTCACCTTTGGTAATATCAGGACAGTTTTATTTCTAGCTTCAAAATAAAAGAGCTAAGTTAAGAAATTATGACACTATGAGATCCAGCAAAGATTGGAATCAAAAGTGAAAATTTTGCAAGCGGTATCACTTATGACACGTACCGGACGTTCATCAAGTAGTAGAATGGACCGAGACAAGCTAAGCTGGTGCTGGCAAAGAAACTATCAAAAAATAAATCAATTGGGGTATATAACATGTACGAGAAGCAAGTAGAAATCACTGCAGAAAACGGCCTTCACACTCGTCCAGCTGCTCAGTTCGTAAAAGAAGCGAAAGCATTTGACGCGGACATCACTGTGACTTCTAACGGTAAAAGCGCTAGCGCTAAGAGCCTATTCAAACTACAAACTCTTGGCCTAGTAAAAGGTACAGTAGTTTCTATCTCAGCTGAGGGCCCACAAGCTCAGCAAGCTGTAGACCACCTAGTTGCCCTAATGGATCAACTACACTAATCCGGTCTCCTATTTCTTAAAGCCATTTTGTGAAAGCAAAATGGCTTTATTGGAAATAGAGCGATATATAAGCTACTAATTATCGTTAGTGCACTCATTATTCTCCCGTTTTAAAAGTTGACCAACTTAAGGTAACGCTATGATTTCAGGCATCCTAGCATCTCCTGGTATTGCTATTGGTAAAGCACTACTACTTCAAGAAGATGAAATTGTCCTAAACACAAACACTATTTCAGACGATCAAGTAGAAGCAGAAGTTGCACGTTTCTTTGAAGCACGCGACAAATCTTCAGCTCAGCTAGAAACAATCAAGCAAAAAGCACTTGAAACCTTCGGTGAAGAGAAAGAAGCGATCTTTGAAGGTCACATCATGCTTCTTGAAGATGAAGAGCTAGAGGAAGAAATACTAGCACTTATCAAAAACGACAAGATGCACGCTGATAACGCAATCCACACTGTTATCGAAGAGCAAGCATCTGCACTTGAATCTCTAGACGATGAATACCTAAAAGAGCGTGCAACGGACATCCGTGACATCGGCACACGTTTCGTTAAAAACGCACTTGGTATCAACATCGTTTCTCTAAGCGATATTGAAGACGAAGTTATCTTGGTTGCTTACGATCTAACTCCATCAGAAACTGCGCAAATCAACCTAGACTACGTGCTTGGTTTTGCGTGTGATATCGGTGGTCGTACTTCGCACACTTCAATCATGGCTCGTTCACTAGAACTTCCAGCTATCGTTGGTACCAACGACATCACGAAGAAAGTTAAGAATGGCGACATGCTGATTCTTGATGCGATGAACAACAAAATCGTTATCAACCCTTCAGAGGCTGAAGTCGAAGAAGCGAAAGCAGTAAAAGCTGCATTCCTCGCTGAAAAAGAAGAGCTAGCAAAACTGAAAGACCTGCACGCAGAAACAACTGACGGTCACCGCGTAGAAGTATGCGGCAACATCGGTACTGTAAAAGACTGTGACGGCATCATCCGCAACGGCGGTGAAGGCGTTGGTCTGTACCGTACTGAATTCCTATTCATGGACCGTTCTGCACTACCAACAGAAGACGAACAGTACCAAGCGTACAAAGAAGTTGCGGAAGCAATGAATGGTCAAGCTGTGATTATCCGTACTATGGATATCGGTGGTGACAAAGATCTACCATACATGGATCTTCCTCAAGAGATGAACCCATTCCTAGGCTGGCGTGCAGTACGTATCAGCTTAGACCGTCGCGAAATCCTACGTGACCAGCTACGCGGCATCCTACGTGCATCTGCACACGGTAAGCTACGTATCATGTTCCCAATGATCATTTCTGTTGAAGAAATTCGTGAACTGAAGAAAGCGATCGAAGAGTACAAAGAAGAGCTACGCGCAGAAGGCCACGCGTTTGACGAAAACATCGAAATCGGTGTCATGGTTGAAACGCCAGCTGCAGCAGCTATCGCACACCACCTAGCAAAAGAAGTGGCTTTCTTCTCAATCGGTACAAACGATCTAACTCAGTACACGCTAGCGGTTGACCGTGGTAACGAGATGATCTCTCACTTGTACAACCCACTATCACCAGCAGTTCTAACGGTAATCAAGCAGGTTATCGACGCGTCTCACGCAGAAGGCAAGTGGACGGGTATGTGTGGTGAGCTAGCAGGTGACGAGCGCGCAACACTTCTTCTTCTTGGTATGGGCTTAGATGAGTTCTCAATGAGCGGCATCTCTATCCCTGCAGTGAAGAAAGTGATCCGTAACTCTAACTTCGCAGAAGTGAAAGCGATGGCAGAAGAAGCGTTATCGCTTCCAACTGCAGCTGAAATCGAAGCTGTTGTTGAAAAATTCATCGCAGAGAAATCTCAATAATCAGCTAATTCCAATAAGATAGACGGCAAAAATAGTCGTCTATCTTCTAAGATTGGTATACTATAATTCGACAGAATTACATAAAAACGTTAGGAGCATGACACAATGGGTCTGTTTGATAAACTTAAGAAGCTTGTATCTGATGACAGCGCTGATGCTGGTGCAATCGAGATCATCGCACCTCTATCAGGTGAAATCGTAAATATCGAAGATGTGCCAGACGTTGTTTTCGCAGAGAAAATCGTTGGTGACGGTATTGCTATCAAGCCAGCAGGCGACAAAATGGTAGCTCCTGTAAACGGTACTATCGGTAAGATTTTCGAGACTAACCACGCATTCTCTATCGAATCTGATGACGGCGTTGAGCTATTCGTTCACTTCGGTATCGATACAGTTGAACTTAAAGGCGAAGGCTTCAAGCGCATCGCTGAAGAAGGTCAATCTGTTAAAGCTGGTGACACTATCATCGAATTCGACCTAGCTCTTCTAGAAGAAAAAGCTAAGTCAACTCTTACTCCAGTTGTAATCTCTAACATGGACGAAATCAAAGAGCTGAACAAGCTTTCTGGTACAGTAACTGTTGGTGAAACACCAGTACTACGTGTAACTAAGTAATCTCTACTTAGCCAAACGAAAAAAAGCGCGGCCTCAAGCTGCGCTTTTTTGTATCTATTGATTTAAGAATCACTTTAAGCCAAGTGCGTATTTCAATACTTGCGCTTTAATAGGCCCAGATTTTTCTGCCACTTTCAGCGCAGCGTTGCGCACAAACTTAAGCGGCGCTAGCTCGTTGCTAAAGCTCTTGTAGAAGAAATCCATCCCCGATTGCATCAACAAGTTATCTGGGCGGCGTTTACGTTCATACTGCTTAAGTACGTCCATAGACAGAGTTTGTTGCCCCTCTGTCACTTCTAACAGCGCTTCCACGTCCTTGAAACCCAAGTTAACGCCCTGCCCTGCAAGCGGATTGATTGTATGCGCCGAATCGCCCACTAAAACACAGCCTGGCTTATAGTAGGATTGCGCGTGGCGACGCGTTAATGGAAAAGAACCGAACTGAAGCACTTTAACGTCACCCAGTTCTGCGGGGAAGTGGCTCAGCACTTCTTGTCTGAGCTGTTCGGTAGACATGCCACAAAGCTGCTTAATGCGTTTGGGGGAGTCATACCACACCAATGAACCTTGATGACCACACAGCGGCAAAAACGAGCGAGGACCGGTTGGGTTAAACTGCTGCCAGGTAATATCTTGCTGAGGAAGTTCGGTTTCAACATTGATTAGCATGCAATGCTGACGATAATCCCACGCTGTAATACCGATACCCGCCAAAGCGCGAACTTTTGAGTTTGCACCATCTGCGCCAACCACAAGATCCGCCGTAAAACACTCGCCGGAAGACAAAGTCACTTGTGGTGCTGCAGAAAACTCGATGTGTTGCAACGTCTCAGGGCAGCGCAGTGTAAGGTTTGGATACTTCTCAAACTCAGCCCACAAACCTAATTGAATCAAACGGTTCTCTACGATGTAGCCCAAACGCTCCATGTTCAATTCATCTGAATGGAAACGAGTACGGCAATCGGGGTGCTCCCAAGTTTCTAATCGACGGTATGGACACACGCGCATGTCTGATATTGCTTGCCAAGCACCGAGGCTTTCGAGGATCTCCACTGAGTGCTCAGAGATTGCAGAGACACGGATATCCATCGGCTGTTCAGGTGTAAAGGCTTCTGGCTCTTTCCCTTCAACAACCAACACACTTCTTCCTTGCTTAGCAAAACCAATCGCGACAGCGGCACCGACCATGCCACCACCAATGACTGCAACATCATACTTGCTCATATTTTGTACTTCATCGTATTGATTATTTGGCTGTTTTTCATTGTACGATTTCATTATCAAAATGTAACGAAAAACCTTGTCAGCCATCGGGGCAAATCCCTTGTGTAACATGGCTTTTAAGAGAATCAGTGTCAACACTGGTCAGTTGGTTTTGAAAGCAGTACAATACGCCGCTTACCGCCGAGAGGGCGGCTAAAACTTGGTCACCACTATTGCTATTACACCGGTGACTTTCTGGAAACATTGGGCGATTTGCTCCCTTAATTTAAACTAACGATCGAGCGAACAACATGAGTAAAAAACTGCTAATTAAAACCTGGGGCTGCCAGATGAACGAATACGATTCATCAAAAATGGCGGATCTACTGAATGCGGCTAACGGCTATGAGCTGACAGAAGAACCAGGAGAAGCAGACGTATTACTACTTAATACCTGTTCTATCCGTGAAAAAGCACAAGAGAAGGTATTCCACCAGCTAGGTCGTTGGAAAACGCTAAAAGACAAGAAACCGGGCGTCGTGATTGGCGTTGGTGGCTGTGTGGCGACACAAGAAGGTGATCACATTCGCGAACGCGCACCGTTCGTTGACGTTATCTTTGGCCCACAAACACTGCACCGCCTACCTGAGATGATTAAACAATCTCAAACAGACGACGCGCCAGTAATGGATATCTCTTTCCCAGAGATCGAGAAATTCGACCGCCTACCAGAACCACGCGCTGAAGGCGCGACAGCATTCGTGTCTATCATGGAAGGCTGCTCTAAATACTGTACTTACTGCGTAGTGCCATACACACGTGGTGAAGAAGTAAGCCGTCCGATGGATGACGTACTATTCGAAATCGCGCAGCTAGCTGAACAAGGTGTACGTGAAGTTAACCTACTTGGTCAAAACGTAAACGCGTACCGTGGCCCTATGCACGACGGCGAGATCTGCTCGTTTGCAGACCTGCTTCGTTTGGTTGCGTCTATCGACGGTATCGACCGCATTCGTTTCACCACTAGCCATCCGCTAGAGTTCACTGACGATATCATCGCGGTATACGAAGATACACCTGAGCTAGTGAGCTTCTTGCACCTACCAGTGCAAAGCGGTAGCGATCGCATCCTAACGATGATGAAGCGTCCACACACAGGCATCGAATACAAATCGATCATCCGTAAACTGCGTAAAGCGCGCCCTGACATTCAGATCAGTTCAGACTTTATCGTGGGTTTCCCAGGTGAAACAGACAAAGATTTCCAAGACACAATGAAGCTAATCAAAGACGTAGACTTTGATATGAGCTTCAGCTTCATCTTCTCTCCTCGTCCGGGCACACCGGCGGCAGACTATCCTTGTGACCTGTCTGAAGAAGTGAAGAAAGAGCGTCTGTACGAGCTGCAACAAACCATCAATAGCCAAGCGATGCGTTACTCTCGCTTGATGCTAGGTACAGAGCAACGTGTTCTGGTTGAAGGTCCTTCGAAAAAGAATCTAATGGAGCTTCGCGCTCGTACAGAGAATAACCGTGTGGTTAACTTTGAAGGTAGCGCAGACCTGATTGGTCAGTTTGTTGATGTGAAGATCACAGACGTATTTGCGAACTCACTACGTGGTGAAATCGTACGTACCGAAAAAGACATGGACTTACGTACTATCATTTCTCCAACACAAATGATGGCGAAGACCAAACGCGAAGATGAGCTGGGTGTAGCAACGTTTACGCCTTAAAGCTTGAAAATACCTGACTAAGTGACCATCTTAGAAAAAGGTATGTAAAGCCATTAGAAGCCCGGTCTAAATCGGGCTTCTACAAGATGGCAAAAAATGAGAGGCAACTTTGAGCAATAAAATTGTAACTCTAGAAATCGATCTAGAACCTTCAGATAATCGCCGCTTGGCAAGTCTTTGCGGTCCTTTCGACGACAATATCAAACACTTAGAGCGCCGTTTAGGTGTTGAAATCAGCTACCGTGGCAACTTTTTTACCATCGTGGGTAAACCTCACACCTCTGCGGCAGCACTCGAAATTATCAAGACGCTTTACGTCAATACTGCGCCAGTGCGTGGCAATATCCCTGATATCGAACCAGAAGAAATCCATTTAGCCATCAAAGAAACAGGCATTTTGGAACAAAACACTGAATCGGATATCGAGCACGGCAAAGAAGTCTTTATTAAGACAAAGAAAGGCGTGATCAAGCCGCGTACACCAAACCAAGCTCAATACTTGGTCAACATGGTGACACACGATATCTCTTTCGGTATTGGCCCGGCGGGTACAGGTAAAACTTACCTCGCGGTTGCAGCGGCGGTGGATGCTCTTGAGCGCCAAGAAATTCGTCGTATCTTGCTGACTCGTCCAGCGGTTGAAGCGGGTGAAAAACTCGGCTTCCTACCGGGTGATTTGAGCCAGAAAGTCGACCCATACCTTCGTCCACTGTACGACGCATTATTTGAGATGCTAGGCTTTGAACGTGTTGAAAAGCTTATCGAGCGCAACGTAATTGAAGTAGCGCCGCTTGCGTACATGCGTGGTCGTACACTGAATGACGCGTTTATCATCCTTGATGAAAGCCAAAACACCACCGTAGAACAGATGAAAATGTTCCTAACGCGTATTGGCTTTAACTCACGTGCCGTGATCACGGGTGACGTTACCCAGATCGACTTACCACGTGGAGCGAAATCGGGTTTACGTCACGCGATCGAAGTATTGAACGAAGTAGACGAGATTAGCTTCAACTTCTTCCAGTCGGACGACGTTGTGCGTCACCCTGTAGTTGCTCGCATCGTCAATGCCTACGAGAAGTGGGAAGCTCAAGACCAGAAAGAGCGCAAAGAGTACGAAAAGCGTCGTCGTGAAGAGCGCGAAGCCCAAGCTCAAGCGGTCGCTCAAGCAGCATTAAAAGAGAGCAAAGAGTCATGAGTATCGAACTCGACCTACAATTGGCTGTCGAAGATGAAAATGGCCTGCCTAGCTTTGAAGACGTTCAACGTTGGCTAAGCAATGCCGTTGAAAAGTTTCAACCTCAAGCCGAAGTCACGGTTCGTATCGTTGATGAAGAAGAAAGTCATCAACTCAACCACGAATATCGTGGTAAAGATAAGCCGACCAATGTGCTCTCTTTTCCATTTGAAGCCCCTCCGGGCATAGAGATCGACCTGCTGGGTGACTTGATCATTTGTCGCCAAGTGGTTGAGCGCGAAGCCAAAGAACAAGGCAAGCCTTTGATGGCACATTGGGCGCATATGGTTGTACATGGTAGTCTGCATCTGCTAGGTTATGATCATATCGAGGACGACGAAGCAGAAGAAATGGAGTCCCTCGAAACAGAAATCATGCAATCTATGGGTTTTGAAGACCCCTATATTGCTGAAAAGCAAAGCTAGTCCGCATCATCTTGATTAGCTTACGTGTGCTATCACACTTCTGATAGCGTTACTTAAATGAGAAACAATGAACGAAGACAATTCGACCTCATCTCTAGAAGGTAAGAAAGAAAAATCTGAAGGTCCGAGTAGAAAGTCCTTCTTCGGCCGCCTAGGTCAAATCTTCCAGGGTGAACCTAAAGATCGCCAAGAGCTTGTAGAAGTGATTCGCGATTCTGAAGAGAATGACCTGATTGACCATGACACCCGCGACATGCTTGAAGGTGTAATGGAAATCGCTGAGATGCGAGTGCGCGACATCATGATCCCACGCTCGCAAATGGTTACGGTTGACCGTAGCGACGATCTCGACGCTTTGGTTAACCTCATCACTGATGCAGCGCACTCGCGCTACCCGGTTATCAGTGAAGATAAAGACCATGTAGAAGGCATCCTGCTTGCGAAGGACTTACTTAAATACTTAGGCTCAGACTGTGCGCCATTTGATATCGAGCAAGTTATCCGTCCTGCGGTGGTTGTTCCTGAAAGTAAACGTGTTGACCGTCTACTTAAAGAATTCCGTGAGGAACGTTATCACATGGCAATTGTCGTAGATGAGTTCGGGGGCGTTTCAGGCCTTGTAACTATCGAAGACATCCTTGAAGAAATCGTTGGTGAAATTGAAGACGAATTCGACGATGAAGAAGAGTTAGATATCCGTAAACTGAGCAAGCACACTTACTCAGTGAAAGCGCTAACCACTATCGAAGAATTCAACGACAACTTCAAAACTACCTTCAGTGATGATGAAGTCGATACGGTTGGCGGTATGGTTATGACTGCTTTCGGCCACTTACCTTCACGCGGTGAAGTGGTGGAGATCGAAGGCTATAGCTTTAAAGTAACCGCAGCGGATAACCGCCGTGTGTTGCAAATACAAGTGACCATCCCCGATGAAGAGTCTCTTCCGGAAACAACAGAAGAGTAACGCTAATCTCACCTAGATGTGTACTCTAGGGATACTCAGACTAAGAACGATGAATAACGCTTTTTTTCATCGCCTAAAACGGCCGCTCGCGGCCGTTTTTGTTGGCGCTATCACCACACTTGCATTCGCTCCTTACCAACTTTGGCCATTGGCTTTTATCAGCCCCGCCTTGTTATTAATCTTACTCCATGGTCAATCCACTAAACGTGCACTTGGTATCGGCTACGCTTGGGGATTAGGTCAGTTTGCCACTGGCATCAGTTGGGTTTACATCAGTATCGATCACTTTGGTGGCATGCCTAAAGCGGCCAGTCTATTTTTGATGGCGCTGTTGATTGGTTATTTGGCCATCTACCCTGCACTATTTAGCTGGTGTTTAAATCGTTTTTTCCCCAACTCAAACCGCACTCGTTTCTTCTTAGCAGCCCCAGCACTGTGGCTGGTCTTCGACTGGTTACGCGGTTGGGTGATGACGGGCTTCCCGTGGCTATGGCTCGGTTACAGTCAAATAGAAAGCCCATTAGCCAACTTTGCTCCGATTGGTGGCGTCGAGTTATTAACGCTGTTGGTTGTTGTAGCTGCCGCAAGCATTGCTTATGCGGCGCTGAACCGACAATGGCTTCATCTGTTGATTCCGGCCGTCATCCTTGCGGCAGGTTACGGTCTAAAAGCGGCCAACTGGGTGAGTCCAATGCCGGAGAAAGCGTCTAAAGTCGCGCTGATTCAGGGTAACATCGCACAGGAACTTAAATGGTTGCCAAGCCAACGCTGGCCAACCATCATGAAATACACCGACCTGACGCGCGAAAATTGGGATGCCGATATCATCATTTGGCCGGAAGCGGCTATTCCTGCGTTTGAATTCGAGATTGCTTCGTTTTTACACAACCTAGATTCTGCGGCGAAAATGAATAACAGCGCCGTCATTACTGGCGTGGTGAATCAGGCGGAGAACAAACAGTTCTACAACAGTATTCTCACTGTTGGTGAAACATCACTGGGTGACTATAACTACGATGTGAACGCACGCTACAACAAGCACCATTTGTTGCCGTTTGGCGAATTTGTCCCGTTCGAGAGCATTCTTCGCCCACTCGCACCATTCTTCAATCTGCCGATGTCGTCATTCAGCCGTGGCGAATTTATCCAGCCGAACATTGATGCGAATGGCACGCAGATGGCGCCAGCCTTGTGTTATGAGATTATTTTCAACGAGCAAGTACGCCGCAACATCACCGATGACACGGACTTCATCTTGACGTTATCCAATGACGCTTGGTTTGGCCGCTCGATTGGTCCGCTGCAACATATGGAAATTGCGCGCATGCGTGCGCTGGAGTTAGGCAAGCCTGTGATTCGTTCAACCAATAACGGAGTCACTGCAGTCACTGACCACAAAGGTAATATCACCGCGCAAATCCCTCAATTTGAAACGGGCGTCCTGCGCGCAGAAGTGGTTCCAACGCAAGGGTTCACCCCATACACCAAGTTAGGGACATGGCCGCTGTACATCTGGGTACTACTCAGCTTAGTGATTGGTTGGCGACTCAAGGATTAGTGACTTAACAATTTAAATTACACCAAAACAAAAAAGGCACTGTCAGACAGTGCCTTTTTTCGTTTATGCGATTTTATGGTTTTAACGCCTGGCGACTAAAGCCAGTACAACCACATTTACTGCACGGAATGATTTCAGTCGGGTGGTTATACTCTGTCTTATGCCCGCATTCATCACACACCAATACACCAAGTCCAATCACCTCGCCGGCCTCATAAAGGCCTTGGTGCTCTAGGTCATCGAATAGCTCTACCCACTCCACTTTGGTGCGGTCAGTAATTTCGAGCAAACCTTGCCAAATTGAGTCAGCAATCATTAAAGAGAACGGGCTGTTTTTCGACTCTTCGTAATTTTCAGCAAATTCTTTCAAATCAGACTTTACGTATGCCGAAACCAACGCCAATTCATCTTTGGTCAGATCATTCGCGGCTTCGACCACTTTGCCGGATGTTTCTAAAACGCGGTTAACTTCTTCAGGGCTATGCTTGAGCGCTTCGACAACGTCTTCAAACATTTCCTCATAACCTTCTTTACGTTTTGGCATAGTTACCCTCCTTACTGAGAATTGAAGAGTGTAGGCTATTGTTGTACCTCGCTCCTTTAGGTATTCTATGACGATCTATTTAAGTCTGTTCTAACCGAACTCACAAATTCCAAGATAACCGGATATCATCGATGCAAGAACAATACAACCCACAAGACATTGAACAGAAAGTTCAAAAGCACTGGGATGACAACAAGACCTTTGTTGTAAGTGAAGACCCAAATAAAGAAAAATTCTACTGTCTATCTATGTTCCCATACCCAAGTGGTCGACTACACATGGGTCACGTGCGCAACTATACCATCGGTGACGTAGTATCTCGTTTCCAACGCCTACAAGGCAAAAACGTAATGCAACCAATCGGTTGGGATGCGTTCGGTCTACCAGCAGAAAACGCAGCAGTGAAAAACAACACTGCACCAGCGCCATGGACTTACGAAAATATCGAATACATGAAAAACCAGCTTAAGTTGCTGGGTTTTGGTTACGACTGGAGCCGTGAATTCGCGACATGTACACCTGAATACTACCGCTGGGAACAAGAGTTCTTCACTAAGCTTTACGAGAAAGGCCTAGTTTACAAGAAAACTTCATCAGTGAACTGGTGTCCAAACGACCAAACGGTTCTAGCAAACGAACAGGTTGAAGACGGTTGTTGTTGGCGTTGTGATACACCTGTAGAACAAAAAGAGATCCCTCAGTGGTTCATCAAGATCACTGAATACGCGCAAGAGCTACTTGACGATCTAGACAACCTAGATGGCTGGCCAGAAATGGTTAAAACCATGCAGCGCAACTGGATCGGTCGCTCTGAAGGTGTTGAACTCAAATTCGAAGTGAAAGGTCAACAAGACCTAGAAGTTTACACAACGCGTCCAGACACACTAATGGGTGTGACTTACGTTGGTATCGCAGCGGGCCACCCTCTTGCGACTATCGCATCAGAGAGCAACCCAGAGCTAGCGGCATTCATCGAAGAGTGTAAGAACACCAAAGTTGCTGAAGCTGAGCTAGCAACAATGGAGAAGAAAGGTATGGCAACTGGCCTTACTGCGATTCATCCATTGAACGGTCGTGAAGTGCCAGTTTACGTAGCAAACTTCGTACTAATGGACTACGGCACAGGCGCGGTTATGGCAGTACCTGCACACGACCAACGTGACTTTGAGTTCGCAACTAAATACGGTCTAGACATCGTGCCTGTGATCAAGCCAGTTGACGGCAGCGAGCTAGACATCTCTGAAGCGGCATACACTGAGAAAGGTGTACTGTTCGATTCTGGTGAATTCGACGGCCTAGAATTCCAAGCGGCGTTCGATGCAATCGCAGCCAAGCTAGAAGCAGAAGGCAAAGGCACGAAGACAGTTAACTTCCGTCTACGTGACTGGGGTGTATCTCGTCAACGTTACTGGGGCGCACCAATCCCAATGGTAACCACTGAAGACGGTGAAGTTCACCCAGTACCTGCAGACCAACTACCTGTGATTCTTCCCGAAGACGTGGTAATGGACGGCGTCACTAGCCCAATCAAAGCAGATAAAGAATGGGCGAAGACAACCTTCAACGGCGAACCGGCTCTACGTGAGACAGATACGTTCGATACGTTCATGGAGTCTTCTTGGTACTACGCGCGTTACTGTAGCCCGCAAGCTGACGACATCCTAGACCCAGAAAAAGCAAACTACTGGCTACCAGTAGACCAGTACATCGGTGGTATCGAGCACGCTTGTATGCACCTACTGTACTCACGCTTCTTCCACAAATTGCTTCGTGACGCAGGTTACGTGACGTCTGACGAACCGTTCAAGCAACTACTGTGTCAAGGCATGGTACTGGCTGACGCGTTCTACTTCGAGAACGAAAAAGGCGGCAAAGAGTGGGTTGCTCCAACTGACGTGAAAGTTGAGCGTGACGGTAAAGGTCGCATCACTTCTGCTACCGATAACGAAGGTCGCAACGTTGAGCACTCTGGCATGATCAAAATGTCTAAGTCGAAGAACAACGGTATTGACCCGCAAGAGATGGTCGACAAGTACGGAGCTGATACAGTACGTCTATTCATGATGTTCGCGTCTCCAGCAGACATGACACTTGAATGGCAAGAGTCTGGCGTAGAAGGGGCAAACCGCTTCCTAAAACGTGTCTGGAAACTAGTGAAAGAGCACACAGCGAAAGGCGCGGCAGAAGCAGTTGACGCTGCGGCACTGTCTGCTGACCAGAAAGCACTGCGTCGTGACGTTCATAAGACTATCGCGAAAGTGACCGATGACGTTGCACGCCGTCAGACGTTCAACACTGCTATCGCAGCGATCATGGAACTGATGAACAAGCTAGCGAAAGCGCCTCAAGAATCTGCGCAAGATCGTGCAATTCTGGATGAAGCGCTAAAAGCGATCGTGGTTATGCTTTACCCAATCACTCCGCATATCTGTTTTGAAATGTGGGCGGCACTAGGTCAAGCAAACATCGACAACGCGGCATGGCCAACGTTTGACGAGAAAGCGCTCGTTGAAGACGAGAAATTGATCGTTGTTCAGGTTAACGGCAAGCTACGTGCAAAACTAACGGTTGCAGCTGATGCAAGCAAAGAACACGTTGAAGAGCTAGGTTTGAACGACGAAAACGTTGTGAAATTCACAGAAGGCCTAACAGTACGTAAAGTGATTTACGTTCCTGGTAAACTTCTGAATATCGTAGCGAACTAATTTATCGCCTTATAGTCTTAAGCAGGGTGTAACCACGCCCTGCTTTATTTATCTCAGCTTATTCCTCGAGTGATCTGAGATAAATAATCCAATAATTAATTGAGAGCCATCAATCTATGTTTCGTAGAGCATCGCGTCTGTTTTCTTTCTCTTCTATTAAGCTTACAACGGCAGTACTTGTCGCCAGTTTACTTGCAGGCTGTGGTTTTCACCTACGCGGTGACTACTCAATTCCAGAGTCACTCAACACACTGTCACTGACCAGTTATGATGAATACAGTAACTTCACTCGTATGATGAAAGGCCAACTGCGTTTAAGCGAAGTAAAAATCGTGTCACCAGCGTCCAACGTCCCTAACCTACACCTTATCAGTGAATCAATTAGTGAACGCACACTATCGCTATACCAAACCGCGCGCGCAGCAGAAAAAGAACTGACCTTCCGCGCATCATACCGAGTAACCGCACCGGGTTTAGGAGCGAAAACGCTATCGACTAGCGTAACTCGCAGCTACTTGGATAACCCACTCAGCGCACTGGCTAAATCGGTAGAACGTGACATGATTGAAGATGAAATGCGCAAGTTGGCAGCCACACAAATTGTTCGTCAGATGGCACGTTTAAAAGCCGATATTGCCCACAACCGATTCGATGACGAAGTCGCTGAAACAGAAGTAACTCAAGACGATCAGCAATATCAAATCAAAACCTATGTGGGTGACAAAGAAGTTGACCTGAACGAGTTATCGACTTCTGCTCAGTAAGGTAAGGGGACACCATGCGAATTTTCGCTGACCGATTGGTGGAGCAGCTCAACAAGCAGCTTCACCCAACTTACTTAATCTTTGGTAACGAGCCACTTCTGCTGCAAGAGTCGCGTCAAGCGATTCAAAAAGCCGCGTTCGCCCAAGGCTTTGAAGAGCGTCATCGTTTCTCTATCGACAACTCTTTCGATTGGAGCCCAGTTTACGACTGTTGCCAAGCGATGAGCCTGTTCTCAGCACGCCAAATCATTGAGTTAGAACTGCCTGAGACTGGCGTCAACGCGGCTATCGCCAAAGAGTTAGTCGCACTCAGTGAGTTACTGCATAGCGACATCATTTTGGTGCTCATCGGCACTAAGCTAACCAAAGCGCAAGAAAACGCAAAATGGTTTAAAGCGCTGTCAGCACAAGGTTGTTGGGTAAATTGCCTCACGCCAGACATCCAGCGCTTACCTCAATTTGTTCAAGCGCGCTGCCGTGCATTAAACCTCAAACCAGACCCAGAAGCGGTGAAAATGCTGGCGCAATGGCATGAAGGTAACTTGTTTGCGTTAACCCAAAGCCTGGAAAAACTGGCGTTGATCTACCCAGACGGACAACTGAACTTGATTCGACTGGAAGAGTCTCTTAGCCGACACAACCACTTTACCGCTTTTCATTGGATAGATGCCCTGCTCGCTGGCAAGGCCAATCGCGCGCAACGCATCATGCGTCAACTTGAAGCAGAAGGCGTAGAACTGGTCATTTTGGCAAGAACGGTACAAAAAGAACTGTCTCAACTGCTTTCCATGCAGCAGATGCTACAAAGCGCACCGATGGGTAAAGTCTTTGACCAATTCAAGGTATGGCAATCTAAACGACCACTCTACTCAGCTGCGTTGAACCGCCTGAAGATGAGTGATCTGCGCCACCTAATTCAGTTGTTGGCGAAGATAGAGCTTCTGGTCAAGACCCAGTATGATGAATCTAGCTGGCCACTATTGCACCAGTTAAGCGCTGAGATGTGCCAACCACCAATGAAGCACTAAAAAAGCGTGATATACTTCGCCGCCCAAATTTGAACCTAATTGATACAACGAGGACAACACCTTGCAACTTGAAGAGCTAAATGATTTTTTAGTCGATAAAGTCGATGATATGAAAGCACAAGACATCAAAACGATTGATGTTCAAGGTAAATCCAGCATTACTGACTACATGATCATCTGCACTGGCACTTCAAAACGTCACGTGTCTTCTATCGCCGACCATGTCGCACAAGAAGCGAAGCAAGCGGGCATGGAACCGCTTGGTATTGAAGGTGAAAAAGAAGGCGAATGGGTTGTACTGGATATGGGTACAACCATTGTTCACGTGATGCAAGAAGAGCAACGCGAGCTATACCAACTTGAGAAGCTTTGGGGCTAATCAATGAAAATTCAGTTGATTGCCGTTGGGACTAAGATGCCCAAATGGGTGGAAGAAGGGTTTCAAGAATACCGTCGTCGATTCCCTCATGACATGCCGTTAGAGCTGATTGAAATTCCAGCGGGAAAACGCGGTAAAAACGCTGATATTGCAAGAATTCTGCAAAAAGAAGGTGACGCGATGCTGGCTGCAGTGCCAAAGGGCAACCGAATTGTTACTCTAGATATCCCTGGCAAAAAGTGGGACACGCCACAACTGGCAGAACAACTGGAAAGCTGGAAATTGGATGGTCGTGACGTATCAATCTTGATTGGTGGTCCAGAAGGTCTCGCGCCTGCGTGTAAAGCAGCGGCGGATCAAAGCTGGTCTCTGTCTGCTCTCACGTTACCTCATCCGCTTGTCCGCATTGTTATGGCAGAAAGTTTATACCGAGCGTGGAGCATTACCGCTAACCACCCGTACCACCGAGAATAAGTATTCATGTTAAGGAAGCGTTCCCAAATAAGGGACTATCAAGAAGAAGCACGACTGTTTAAGAGCCGTGCTATTTTCGCTTTCATTGGCATTGTGGCTATGATGGGCATACTGGTCACTAATCTGTACAACATACAGATCAACCAGTTTCAAGATTATAAGACCCGCTCCAACGACAACCGTATCAAAGTCGTTCCTATCGCGCCTAACCGTGGGCTAATCTACGACCGAAATGGTGTACTTCTAGCAGAAAACCAACCCGTTTTTAGCTTAGAAATCACACCGGAAAAAGTCGATGATATGGATGAGACGATTGCGCGTCTGCAACAAATCTTGACCATTACTCCCGAGCAAATTGAACGCTTCCACAAAGAGCGCGTGCAGACACGTCGCTTTAAGTCAGTACCGATACTGAATCAGCTTACTCAGCAGCAAGTAGCGAAATTTTCGGTCAACCAACACAAATTCCCAGGCGTTGCCGTCAACGCGGCGCTGAAACGCAACTACCCATTTGGCGAAGTGCTCACTCACGTTATTGGCTACGTATCGCGTATCAACGACCGCGATATGCAGCGTTTGATCCGTGAAGAGAAAGACGCCAACTATCAAGCGACTCGTGATATCGGTAAGTTAGGCATCGAGCGCTACTACGAAGATTTACTCCACGGCACTGCAGGCTACCAAGAAGTCGAAGTAAACAGCCGCGGTCGTATCATTCGCACCCTCAAGTACGTTCCTCCAGTTCCGGGTAAAGACATCGTTCTCAACCTCGATATCGACTTACAGTTGTATGTACATAGCTTATTGGATTCGCGCCGCGGCAGCGTAGTCGTCCTCGATCCAAAGGACAATGGGGTACTGGCGATGGTATCGAGCCCTAGTTACGACCCGAACGCTTTCGTACACGGTATTTCGGGTAAAGCCTACAGCGCGTTACTCAACGATAAAAACCGTCCACTGGTAAACCGCGCTACGCTAGGTATTTATCCACCAGCGTCGACCATCAAGCCATTTATGGCAGTAGCAGCGTTGGAAGAAGGCGTGATCACACCGAATACGACCCGCAATGACCCTGGTTATTGGCGGATTCCGAACTCGAAAACCAAGCCATTCCGTGACTGGCTACGCTGGGGACACGGCAAAGTCGATATCGTTAAATCGATTGAAGAGTCCGTCGATACTTTCTTCTATCAAATCGCCTATGACATGGGCATCGACCGCATTTCGCGCTGGATGATGATGTTTGGCTTTGGTGATTACACCGGCATCGATATCTACGAAGAAAGTAAAGCGAACATGCCGACGCGTGAATGGAAGATGGCGCGGCATCGAGTGCCTTGGTATCAAGGTGACACAATCCCAGTCGGTATTGGACAAGGTTACTGGACGTCAACGCCAATGCAGTTAGCAAAAGCGACGTCGGTATTGGTCAAACGCGGCCAAGTGCTTGCCCCTCACCTACTGCGTGCAACGATTGAAAACGGCGATCGATTTGAAACACAAACACTGTCTGAAGTTGAGAGCTACCCGCCGATTACCGGCGTACCTAAGCGTTACTGGGATATCGCAATTGAAGGGATGCGTTTGGTTAACCACGGAAAGAAAGGCACCGCGCGACGTGCGTTCTACAAAACCGAATATGTCAGCGCAGGCAAGTCAGGCACGGCTCAGGTATTTGGTCTAGGTGAAAACGAAGAATACAACGCAGACGAAATCGCTGAACACTTACGTGACCATGCGCTATTCACCGGTTTTGCTCCGGTCGACGACCCGCAGTTGATTGTCACTATGGTATTGGAAAACGCAGGTGGCGGCTCATCTCAAGGTGGCCCGGTGGTACGTAAGATCTTCGACCATGTGATCGTAGAGAGAAAAGAGGCAGCAAAATAATGGATTTGAACCCAGCAACTGGTCAAAACCGAGGCCTTTTCGAACGCTTCCATATTGATTTAACCATGCTGCTTGGCATCTTGGTATTGATGGGCTTTGGCTTAGTGGTCATGTACAGCGCCAGTGGACAAAACCTATTGATGATGGAACGCCAGGCAATGCGCATGGGCTTGTCACTTGGTGTGATGTTGCTACTTGCCCAGATCCCGCCAAGAACCTATGAGACACTGGCACCGCTGGTATTTTTTGCCGGTGTGGCACTGCTACTCGGGGTACTGTTTTTTGGTGAAGCGTCCAAAGGCGCACAACGCTGGCTGAACTTAGGTTTCGTCCGCTTCCAGCCGTCTGAGCTACTCAAGCTCGCTGTACCGCTGATGGTCGCACGTTATATTGGTAAGCGCCCACTACCACCGACCTTCCAAACGCTGGTGATGTCGCTGGTGATGGTGTTTGTACCCACTATCCTAATCGCCAAACAACCGGACTTAGGTACATCGATTCTTATCGCCGCTTCAGGCATCTTTGTGATCTTTTTAGCGGGTATCAGTTGGCGAATCATATTCGGCGCGGCATGTGCACTTGGCGCGTTTTTACCGATTTTATGGTTCTTCCTGATGCGCGAATACCAAAAAGTGCGGGTAAGAACGCTATTTAATCCAGAGTCCGACCCTCTTGGTGCGGGCTACCACATTATCCAAAGTAAGATTGCCATCGGTTCTGGCGGTATTGCTGGTAAAGGCTGGCTTCAGGGAACACAGTCTCAGCTAGAGTTTCTACCTGAGCGTCATACCGACTTTATCTTCGCCGTGATCGCAGAAGAATGGGGCTTGATTGGTATTTTAGGCTTACTCAGCCTATACCTGTTTATCATCGGACGTGGTCTATTTATGGCCAGCAAAGCACAAACCGCTTTTGGCCGCATGATGGCAGGCAGTATCGTACTGAGCTTCTTCGTTTATGTCTTTGTAAACATAGGTATGGTGAGCGGTATCTTGCCTGTGGTAGGTGTACCACTACCGCTGATCAGTTATGGCGGCACGTCGATGGTGACGTTGATGGCAGGCTTTGGCATTCTTATGTCTATCCATACACACAGAAAAGCGTTTTCTAAGGCGACTTAATGATGAATCACAAACACCTGCTGGCACTAGTATGTGCAAGCGTTATTCTTGCAGGCTGCTCTTCTTCGCCGTCAAAACGCTATACGATCGACGACGATATTGCACCTGACAGCCCAATTTCGGTTGAGCATATTGAAGATGCTCATCCTCAATATGAACCATACAGCCGTGGTGGCAACAGCGACTACACCTTACGTGGCCAACGCTACACCATCATCAAAGATGCCAAAGGGCATACCGAAGAAGGTCAAGCATCGTGGTACGGAAAAAAGTTCCACGGTCATTTGACTTCAAACGGCGAAGTGTATGATATGTATTCGATGTCTGCCGCACATAAAACGCTACCACTGCCGAGTTACGTTGAAGTCACCAACAAAGACAATGGCCGTAAAGCGATTGTACGCGTCAACGACCGAGGTCCATTCCATCCGGGTCGTATCATTGACCTGAGCTACGCGGCGGCAACTAAACTGGATGTGATTCGCACGGGGACGGCAAACGTCTCAATTAAAGTCATCACAGTAGATAAGCCAACTGATGCGCGCAAGCAAAAAGCTTTACCAAAGTACGCGATTCAGGTGGCATCTTCGCAACATGAAGATCGCGTGCGAACTCTTGCGCAAGATTTAGGTCAAAAACTCTCTGTGGGAAGCTACATCAACTCAGATAACCGCCAGCACCGAGTGCTGCTGGGTCCATTCGATGACTATATGCTGACACAAAAGACCTTAGAACAAGTAAAATCGCTCGGTTTCCCGAGTGCGTTTATTAAATCCTTATAAGCCTTAACTTATTTGGCTTTTGTTGCGACACTAGCCTATACAGTTGATTCTGTTAAGATATGGACAGTTAAAGACAAATCTGTAGTCAATATGAAAAAAACAACGCTAATCAAATCCGTTTTTGCCACTTCTATTGCGCTTTCTGCAACCTTTGCATCTTCTGCTTTTGCAACGCCAATTGTTGTACCAGACGCTCCACTTATCGCCGCTAAAGGCTATGTTCTGATGGATTATCATTCAGGCAAAGTTCTGGCAGAAAAAGAAATGAACACCAAGCTTTCTCCAGCAAGCTTGACCAAAATGATGACGAGTTACGTTATCGGTCAAGAGCTTGAGCGCGGTAACATTTCTCTGCAAGACGACGTCACCATCAGTAAGAATGCGTGGGCAAAGAACTTTCCTGACTCATCAAAAATGTTCATCGAAGTGGGCACCACGGTTAAAGTCGAAGACCTAAACAAAGGCATCATCATTCAATCAGGTAATGATGCGTGTGTTGCGATGGCTGAGCACATCGCTGGTTCTGAAGATGCATTCGTTGACCTAATGAACGCATGGGCAGATACCATTGGCATGAAGGACACTCATTTTGCCAACGTTCACGGTCTAGATAACCCAGACCTATACTCAACACCTTACGATATGGCTCTACTGGGCAGCGCGCTAATCCGCGACGTGCCAGACGAGTACCGTATCTACTCAGAGAAAAAATTCACTTACAACGGCATCACTCAATACAACCGTAACGGTCTGCTTTGGGATAAAAGCATGAACGTGGACGGCATCAAAACCGGTCATACAAGCAATGCAGGTTACAGCCTTGTGAGTTCGGCAACGGAAGGCCAAATGCGTTTGGTTGCGGTAGTGATGGGAACAAAAAACCAGAACGCTCGTAAATCTGAAAGCAAAAAGCTACTAAGCTACGGCTTCCGTTTCTTCGAAACTGTTGCGCCGCATAAAGCAGGCGAAACGTTCGTTGAAGAAAAAATCTGGATGGGTGACAAAGACACAGTGGCACTAGGTCTAGATCAAGACACTTACGTGACACTTCCACGCGGCCAAGCTAAGAACCTTAAAGCAAGCTTCGTACTTGAAAAAGAACTTGAAGCCCCAATTATGAAAGGTGACGTAGTTGGTAAACTATACTATCAACTAGATGGTAGCGATGTCGCGGAATACCCACTTCTTGCGCTTGAAGATGTAGAACAAGGCAGCTTGTTCAGCCGTCTATGGGATTACATTGTAATGCTATTTAAGAGCTTCTTCTAAGCCAGACAGATTGTGAATCTGACAACCGACTTGTTGTTTGAATTTTAAACAACTCATACGATTCAATCGGTTATCAAAATTCTGCCCAAAAGCCGCTGAATGCGGCTTTTTTGTTTCATGAGGTAAAACTCGTGGTCGCTTGAGATTTACTGGTATTAGCAGTACTATTCCGCGCTGCTAAAACGACTTTCCAACTTGGAGTTTCCTATGCTGAATATTAACTCAGATGCAAAACTGAAAGACCTGCTAGAGTTTCCGTGCTCGTTTACTTACAAAGTAATGGGTCACGCGAAACCAGAACTACCAGAAAAGGTTCTTGAAGTGATTCAACGCCATGCTCCAGGTGATTACAGCCCAAAAGTGAAGCCAAGTGCTAAGGGCAATTACCACTCAGTGTCAATCAATATCACTGCGACCTCTATTGAACAGGTAGAGATCCTGTACAAAGAGCTTGGCGAGATCGATATTGTACGCATGGTTCTATAATATTATTTGATATATTCAATTTTATTTGAAAGCAGCACGAGCTGCTTTCTTTTTAAATATCAAGTAGATAATAATCCTGCAAATTCTCTAGGGTTAAAAATGTGTTACTGGTATATAGTTGAAAAACCAGAAGCAGTTTATAATCCGGAAACTTTATTAAATAGACGATAGGATCGGGAATGCAAAACCAGCTGGTAGTTAAGCATTTGGGAAGACAGGATTACGAGCCAATTTGGCAAGCAATGCATGACTTCACAGACAACCGAACTGACGAAACCCGCGATGAAGTATGGCTTGTAGAGCACAACCCTGTCTTTACACAAGGCCAAGCGGGTAAAGAAGAGCACCTGCTGAATACAGGTGACATTCCAGTGGTGCAAAGCGACCGTGGCGGCCAAGTGACCTATCATGGTCCAGGTCAGCTTGTGGCTTATTTCCTGATTAACCTCCGTCGAAAAAAATTAGGCGTACGAGATCTCGTCACTACGATCGAAAACCTCGTGATTAACACGCTAAAGAATTACAATATTGAGTCAGCGGCACGCCCAGATGCGCCCGGCGTCTATGTTGATGGTAAAAAGATCTGCTCTTTAGGACTGAGAATCCGCAAAGGCTGCTCTTTTCATGGTTTGGCACTAAACGTAAATATGGATCTCACGCCGTTTTTACGTATCAATCCATGTGGCTACGCAGGTATGGAAATGGTTCAAGTGAGCCAACTTGGTGGACCAACAGATCTTCAGCAAGTCGAACAGACTCTGGTCAAAGAACTTGTGACTTTGCTTGGTTACGAGCAAGTAGAATTCAGCACAGAAGCCGCCCTACGCGATACGAAGTAAGAGAAGTAAAAGAGCATGAGTAAACCAATCCAAATGGAAAAAGGCGTTAAATACCGTGACGCTGATAAGATGGCACTGATTCCTGTAAAGAATATGCCAACTGAGCAAAAAGAAATTCTGCGCAAGCCAGACTGGATGAAGATCAAGCTGCCATCTGATAGCCAGCGCATCCAAGACATCAAATCAGCAATGCGTAAGAATAACCTTCACTCAGTGTGTGAAGAAGCATCATGCCCGAACTTAGCTGAGTGCTTTAACCACGGTACTGCGACTTTCATGATTCTTGGTGCTATCTGTACTCGTCGTTGTCCTTTCTGTGACGTTGCCCACGGCCGTCCTCTTGCTCCGGAAGCGGAAGAGCCGAAAAAACTGGCAAAAACCATCGCAGACATGAAACTCAAATACGTTGTGATCACCTCAGTAGACCGTGATGACCTACGTGATGGTGGCGCACAGCACTTTGCTGACTGTAACCGCGAAATTCGTGCTCTTAACCCGAACATCAAGATTGAAACTCTGGTACCAGACTTCCGTGGTCGTATGGATGTAGCGCTGGATCTAATGAAAGACAATCCGCCAGATGTATTTAACCACAACCTAGAGACTGCGCCACGTCTATACCGTAAAGCGCGTCCAGGTGCGAACTACAAATGGTCACTAGAGCTACTTAAAAAGTTCAAAGAACAGCACCCTAACGTTCCAACTAAGTCTGGTCTAATGATGGGCCTTGGTGAAACAAAAGAAGAGATCGTTGAAGTACTGAAAGATCTGCGTGCACACGGCGTGACCATGCTGACACTAGGTCAATACCTAGCGCCAAGCCGTCACCACTTACCAGTTGAGCGCTACGTTCCACCATCAGAGTTCGATGAGCTAAAAGAGATCGCGTTAGAACTTGGCTTCACCCACGCGGCTTGTGGTCCTTTCGTGCGTTCTTCGTACCACGCAGACCTTCAAGCTCAAGGTGTTGAAGTAAGCTAATCGCTTTATGCAACTCAAATACTATTCAAAAGGCTGACCGATAACGTCAGCCTTTTTCATTTCCATTCTTGAATGAGAACGGACTCTTCTATAGGCTTAGCTCTATCACTAAAAAAATAACTGGGAATACTATGAAAAGACTAGGGTTTATTGCTATCGCACTTAGCGCACTCGCAGCGGGCTGCTCGTCCAATACACAGCAAGACAATTTCCGTGAAGCTTCTTTTGAGCTGTGTAATACCGAAGTCGAGTTGTACTCAGTCAGCGATGATGGTCGTGTTCGTATCTCTTGTTCTGACGGCTCTAAGTTTGCTTTAGATAGCGAAGAGACACTAGAGACGATGCGTGATATCAACATCGACTACTGTGATGGCGAAGGTCTGGGTAAATTCAGCGAAAGCCGTAAGTACTACTCGTTTAAATGTAAGTCAGGCACGTTACTGAGCATTACCAAGTAACCTCAGCGTTATACAAATAGAAAAGGGTCGATGTGGTTACATCGACCCTTTTGTTTTTCGAAACTGCCTAGATAACAAAAAAGCTCCTTAACTACTGTAGACAGTAACTTAAAGGAGCTTTTTTAAATCCGTCAGTTAAGCAACAGATTATGCGTAAACTGGTAGACGCTTACAGATAGCAAGAACTTTCTGTTTTGTCGCTTCGATAACTTCTTCGTTACCGATGTTATCCAGTACGTCACACATCCAGTTTGCTAGCTCTTTTGCGTCTTCTTCAGTGAAGCCACGGCGAGTGATTGCTGGAGTACCAACACGGATACCAGAAGTCACAAACGGACTACGAGGGTCGTTTGGTACTGAGTTCTTGTTTACCGTGATGTTTGCTGCACCTAGTGCCGCGTCAGCATCTTTACCTGTAATGTCTTTGTCGATTAGGTCAACAAGGAACAAGTGGTTTTCTGTGCCGTTAGATACGATCTTGTAACCACGCTCTTGGAACTGAGCCACCATCGCTTTTGCGTTTTTCACTACGCGCGCTTGGTAAGCTTTAAACTCAGGTTCCATCGCTTCTTTGAACGCTACTGCTTTACCAGCGATAACGTGCATTAGAGGACCACCTTGACCGCCAGGGAAAACGGCTGAGTTCAGTTTCTTGTACATGTCTTCGCCAGCATTAGACAGGATAAGACCACCACGTGGACCGGCTAGCGTTTTGTGCGTCGTTGTCGTTACAACGTGTGCGTGTGGCACAGGTGTTGGGTATTCACCTGCCGCGATAAGACCCGCAACGTGCGCCATATCGACGAATAAGTAAGCGTCAACTTTGTCTGCGATTTCACGCATGCGTTTCCAATCAACGATTTGAGAGTACGCTGAGAAACCACCGATGATCATCTTAGGTTTGTGCTCAAGCGCTAGCGCTTCCATTTCGTCGTAGTTGATTTGGCCAGCTTCATCGATACCGTAAGGAATAACGTTGTAGTGCTTACCAGAGAAGTTTACAGGAGAACCGTGAGTCAGGTGACCACCGTGCGCTAGGCTCATACCTAGAACGGTATCGCCTGGGTTAAGAAGCGCCATGTATACCGCGCTGTTAGCTTGAGAGCCAGAGTGTGGTTGAACGTTCGCGTACTCACAACCAAATAGTTTACATGCACGCTCAATCGCTAGAGACTCAGCTTTGTCCACGTACTCACAACCACCATAGTAGCGCTTGCCTGGGTAACCTTCAGCGTATTTGTTTGTTAGCTGAGAACCTTGAGCTTCCATTACACGTGGGCTTGTGTAGTTTTCAGAAGCGATTAGTTCGATGTGTTCTTCCTGGCGAAGAGTTTCTTCTTGGATAGCTGCGAATAGTTCCGCATCGTAATCCGCGATGTTCATATCACGCTTTAGCATCTGTATCTCCTGACTCAGATTAAGACTTAAAGTTGCAAAAAACCTACTTATGACTCTGACGCAAACGTTTGCATCAACCTAATGGCGCGCATTCTACATAATTTGATCTGGGTCATAAAGAGAAAATTCTAACTTTTCTCATGCAGATTTTTCATAATGATTTTCAAGAGGCGTCATAATTGGCATATCTCAAACCTCAATCGGCAGAGATGTGTCAATTTTATCCTTTACACCCCGTAAAACGATAATTACATAGGTTTACCTTAAATTTGGCTCTCAAGCTACCGAAATCCTCATTTTTTCAATAGTATTCGCGCCATTATCTACTGTTAAAGTTTCAATTTGATGGAAAAACACTCACGTAAAGAAGATTGGATTGCTATTCTTACTGGCACGTTTCTCGTCGCTCAAGGCGTCTTCTTCCTCCAGTCAGCAAACCTGCTAACTGGCGGAACGACAGGCCTAGCGCTGCTGTTCACGCAATTTGTGCCTCTCTCATTTGGTACGCTGTATTTTCTAGCGAACAGTCCTTTCTACTTACTGGCATGGAAGCGCTTTGGTACACGCTTTGCAATTAACAGCGCCATTTCGGGTGGCTTAGTTTCTGTGTTTGCCGACCACCTGTATTTGGTGATTAAGCTCGAAACGGTCAACGAAGTCTATTGCGCCGTCGCAGGCGGTTTGTTGATGGGTTTAGGGATGCTAATCCTGTTCAGGCACCGCTCTAGCCTCGGCGGCTTCAACGTATTATGTCTGTTCATTCAGGATAAATTTGGTATTTCAGTCGGAAAATCGCAACTTGCGATCGACATTAGTATTTTGATCGCTTCGTTCTTCTTTGTTTCACCGCAAGTAATAGGCTTATCTATCGTCGGTGCTATTTTGCTGAACGTCGTGTTAGCGATGAACCACAAACCAACGCGCTACACAGTGAACTACGGTTAAACCTGATGAATACTAAAAAGCCCGCTGTATTAGCGGGCTTTTTGCTAGGTGAAAAAGATTAGTGAGAAGCGCGAGCTTTGACGTCGTGGCTGAGCTCTTTATTGAGTTCAGCTTCAACGTGACCAGGAGATTGAGTACTCGCCGAAATCAATCGATACATCGCAGGAATAACGAACAAGGTAACCAGCGTCGCAAAGCCCATGCCGAAGAAGATAACCGTACCCACTGCAACACGGCTTTCGTAGCCAGCACCACCTGAAATGATCAGCGGAATTGCACCGGCCAACGTGGTAAACGCGGTCATCATGATCGGGCGCAATCGGCGCGCTGCTGCATCGACAATCGCTTTTTCAAACTCAAAGCCCCGATCTCGCAGTTGGTTTGCAAACTCAACGATAAGAATGCCGTTTTTCGTCACCATACCAATCAACATAATCATCCCGATCTGGCTGTAGATGTTAAGCCCTTGCCCCATGATGAACATGCCCAAGAAGCCGCCAAATACGCCCATTGGTACGGTAAACATCACCACCAGCGGGTTGATAAAGCTTTCAAACTGCGCAGCCAGCACTAAATAAGCCACCAACAAAGCCAATGCAAACACAACCAGCACGCTAGATTGGTTCTCTTTGTAGTCTTTTGACTCACCCGAATAGCTCACTGAGATATCGCCCGGTAGCAGCTCAATCGCTTTTTGGTCGAGATAATCAAGCGCGTCACCCAGCGTCGCACCATTCGCTAAGTTAGCGGTAATGGTGATCGATTTCTGTTTGTTGTAGTGCGACAAGCGAATCGACGACGCGACCTCTTCTACTTTAGTGACAGTGTCTAGCGTAACCAAGTCACCAGAAGCGGTACGCAGATAAATTTGGCTAAGATCCGAGGCATTGTTGAAACTGTTCTCGTCACCGCGCAGATAAACATCGTACTCCTCGCCGCGCTCAACAAAGGTGGTTTCGCTTTTACCACCGAGCATCACTTCCAATGTATCGGAAATATCCGCAACACTAATACCCAGTTCAGCCGCGCGTTGTCTATCAACCGTCACCACCAGCTCAGGCGTTTTCTCTGAGTAATCGATCTCCGCGCCTTCCATCAACGGCGACTCTTCCGCTAAACGCTCTAGCTCCTCAGCCCACTGTTTAAGCTCTGGATAATCCGAACCGCCTAATACAAACTGAACCGGTTCGCTAGAGCCGCCACGAAAGCCCGGCATAAACGGAAACACACGTACATCGGGTATCCCCGCTAACGCGCGGCGAATTTGTCCCAGAGCTTGCTGAGCGGTGACATCACGCTCATCCCAATCCTCAAGAATCATAATCACAAAGCCGGTCTGGTCACCCGCATTCCCGCCAAACGCTGGCGATTGAATGCTGAATGATTTAAGAAAGCCCTGACCAAGTAAAGGCAACAAGCGCTCTTCCACCAAATCCATGTTTGCCGACATGCGGTTGTAACTGGTTGCATCCGCACCACGGACAAACGCCAACAATACGCCACGGTCTTCAGAAGGTGTAAGTTGCGACGGTACTTGTTGCATCAGCCCCCAACTACCACCGACACAGGCTAAGATGATCAACGGCGCCGCCCATTTCCAATGCAGCGCACGCTTCAACAGGCTGCGATAACCATTTTCCAAGCGGTGGAACATCTTTTCGACGAACACGCTGAAGCGGCTCGGTTTCACGTTTGCTTTAAGCAGTTTACTGCCCAGTACTGGTGTGAGCGTCAAAGCGATCAATGACGAGAAGATCACCGACATCGCCAGCAGCACCGAAAACTCGGTGAACAGCAACCCTACCATACCGTCCATAAACGAGATTGGCAGGAATACCATCACCAGCACTAACGTGGTCGCTACTACCGCAAAGCCCACTTCACGGGTCCCTTTGTAAGCGGCCAACAGCGGTTTTTCACCCTGCTCGATATGATGGAAGATGTTTTCGACCACCACGATAGCGTCATCCACCACCAAGCCAATCGAGAGAATCAGCGCCATCAGTGTGATCAAGTTGATGGAGAAGCCAAAGTAGTAAGCGGCCATAAACGATGAAATCAAAGAGACAGGTACAGTAACCGCAGGGATCAGCGTTGCTCTCGCCTGTCCGATGAAGATGTACAACACCAGAATGACCAGACCACCAGTAATAAACAAGGTGTTGTAGACTTCCGAAATCGAACGGTCGATAAACACCGTCGAGTCATAGTCAATCGCGAGACGCGTGCCTTCTGGCAAGAACTTCTGGATACGTTCCACTTCTAAGTGAACCAGATCCGCGACTTCAAGTGGGTTCGCGTCAGACTGAGGTACAATCCCCATACTCACGTTGACCACACCATCGCTCTTAAAGGTCGAGTTCTCGTTTTCCGCGCCGATATACACATCCGCGACATCTTTCAAATAGATAGGCGAGTTATCACTGGCGCGCTTAATCACCAAGTATTGGAAGTCTTCAACTTGGTTGTAGCTGCGCGCGGTTCTGACCGACATAACAATCTGGTCATTTCGCACTTCGCCGCCTGGGCTTTCTAAGTTTTCGCTACGCAAAGCCGAGGTGATGTCCGATGTCGTTACACCACGACCCGCCATCTGTTCAGGCTTTAACTTCACGTACATCACTTTGTACAGACCACCTGAGATATCCACCGAGCTCACCCCAGAGATCAAGCTAAAGCGGTCGAGTAGCACCCGCTCAACGTAGTCGGTTAGCTGGGTGCGGTCCATCTCAGAAGAGCTAAGGTTGATGTAAAGTGACGCTTCGCCAGAGCCGTTGTTCTTATAAACAATCGGATCATCGGCCTCATCAGGCAGTGAGCGCTGCGCCCTTGCTACCGCGTCACGCACATCGCTGACACCAGTGTTGAGGTCATAGCCCAATTCAAACGTGATGGTAATCCGTGAACTGCTGTTACGTGTGGTGGACGAAATCTCATCGATACCACTGATCCCGGACAATTGGTCTTCCAATACCGAGGTAATTTGGCTTTCAATGATCGTTGCCGACGCTCCTTCGTAGCGCGTACTGATCGAGACCACTGGACTTTCGATGTCCGGCATCTCACGCACCGCCAACTTGCTGAACGACACGATACCAAACACACACAGCAGTAGACTCAGAACAACTGCGGCAACAGGCCTTTTAACTGAAACATCAGACAACAGCATTATTCACTGCCCTCTTTCTTGTCTGCCTTCGGCTTACCATCTACACCTAACTCGGCAACGCTCGAACCATCACGCATATTGACGATGCCTTGTACGACGATCTTCTGTCCGATCTCCAAACCTTGCTCAATCACGACTTGGTTACCGACACGAGCGCCTAGAATGACTTCGGTGCGTTTAGCTTTCGCATCATCACCAACTACGTACACGTAACGTTTTGTTCCCGAGTACTCAAGCGCCTGTACAGGGATGATTGGCGCTTCTAGAGGTGGAAAGTCGATATTAGCCGAAACCAACATACCCGGCTTGAGTAAACGGCTCGGGTTATCAAAATGGATACGCACACGCAGATTGAGCGTTTCTTGGTTAATGCGAGAGTCAATGCCAACGACTTTGCCTTCAAAGGTTTTATTGCCCCAAGCTGACGTGGTCGCTTTCACATTCATCCCAGTCGCAAGTTGAGAAAGGTAGCGTTCCGGAATCTGCAGGTCTAAGCGCATCACAGAAAGGTCATCTAAAGTTAGTAGCTCCGCGCCCACGCTGACCATCTTACCGACACTGAAGTCGATAAAACCAACCGTACCAGCAAACGGTGCACTGATGTGTAGATCTCGAATGTCGGCATTCGCCGCATCCAGACGCGCCTGTGCAATCTCTACGCTGGCTTTTTGCGCGTCGATCTCGGTTTGAGTGATCGCGTTACGTTTCGCCAGACGGGTGAATTCTTTTAGCTTTCGCTGTTCGTCTTTTAGATAGGCTTTCGCTTCGGCGAGTGCGGCTTTGGCTTTGTCATCGTTCAGTTGAATCAATAATTGTCCTTGCGACACTTCCTGATTCGCTTTGACCGCGATTTTATCGACTTTTCCGGCCACCTCGGGAGAAACCACCACAGATTGCTCCGCTTGCAATTTACCGACTAAGGACAAAGATTGCGAAACTTGGTGTGTTTGAACTTGTTCAGTCACCACGGTGACGGCGGATGGACCTTGCCGTGTAGCGCTCACTGCTGGTGCGCTCGCCATGATGGAAAGCGACAAAATGCTCAGAATTATTTTATTCTTCATTGTTTATGATTCTGCCTAGAAAAACTGTACGTATTGTACTCGGTTATACGGTATAAAAACGTCAACGAGTGTAAAGAGAGCGAAATAAAGTGTAAGTTTAGCTGTTGTTTTAATACGCTTTATGCTCAATTCTCGCCTTCTTTGTTGAAAAAGACAGCATTCAATTCAAAATTCCAAGAAAAATCTTTACAGCTTTACTGAGTTTGCTATGATGCGCTCCGCACTTGAGAGATGCGTTGGGAAAACGTCTTTTAAGTATAAAAATACCCTGGAGGGGTTCCCGAGTGGCCAAAGGGAGCAGACTGTAAATCTGCCGGCACTGCCTTCGATGGTTCGAATCCGTCCCCCTCCACCATATTTCTTCTTGTGATTATCCTTTGGATTGATTGTGAGAAACACTTGGAAAACGTGTTGGGAAAACCTTTTCTAAGTATAAAAATACCCTGGAGGGGTTCCCGAGTGGCCAAAG
>NZ_LHPI01000010.1 GCF_001274785.1 Vibrio hepatarius | reverse complement strand
GACTTGTGATCAAGAGACAGGCTTCAACGTTCCATTTGGGCAGTACGAAGAGCTTGCGACACCTTCCGGGTTTACCCAGTTCCAAGAGGTTACTAAAGACTGGACGTTCACTAATGGTAGCTTTCTGGATCTAAACCTAAAAGGTGTTGATTTTTTACTGGCAGATCCACCTTACGCTGGGACATTTGCTAACTATTCGGGGCGGGGTTTTACTTTTAAGCATCAAATACAGGTAGCTGACTGGCTGGCAGACCACAGTATGCCGATGATAGCTTGCAACAGCCTTAACCTTGAGCTGGCAAAATTATATAAAGCCCGTGGGTTTAGCATCTACAGAACGGATGTTAAGCGGAGTATAAGTCGTAACGGAAAGGGACTTCAGGCTGCGCCCGAAATGATCGCCTTTAAGGGCTTTGGGAAGAATCGAAAATTCTCACAGCTGGTGGAAAAGATTGAGCGGTGTAGAGTGTAGAGCCAAAAAAGCAGGGCTATGCCCTGCTCTACAGTAACTCCGAATTAGAAGCGGAAACCAAATCCGACTTCGAATACATCTGCTGTCGTTGAGTTGTTGCCACCAGTCATTTTAAAGTCAGGTGTAAAACGCTTATATGAAGCGTTAATCACGTAGTAGTCACCAAGTGCATAGTTCACACCTACACCGACCACAACACTCTTATTGTCCGAAGTGTTGATGTTCTCTTTGTCGCGCTTAGTTACATCAACTACTTGGTGAATGTCTTCGTTAAACTCTTTTGCTGTGTACGGGTCGCCGTAAGTATAGTTAGCACCAGATAGTTGAGCCATACCCACAGTTGCAAAGACGCTTAGACGCTCTGTGATGTAGTAGCTTGGACCGACACTCAGCATCCAGCCATCATAATCCGTTTCTAGTTCTTCACCGTTCTCTTGAAGTTTGCCGTTTACCTCATAGAAAGAAGCATCACCTACTACACCCCAGTTATCCGTTAGCTTGTAGCCAATGCGTACACCAAGGCCAGAACCATCAAGACCGTTACCCATGCTCACTGATGAAAGGTATGGAGAAACGTAATTGCTGATACTTGGTGAGTATTCAGCTAAACCAGAATCCGTTTCGTTAGCCATAGCTGATACAGATGTTAGTGAAGTTGCTGCGATTACTGCTGCTAGAACAAGTTGCTTAGTCATTTGCGCATTTCCTTTTTAGAATTCGTCTGTCGTGTTCAATTGATGTTGTTAAGATTACCGCAGACCTTATAACGCGCAACATAGAATTAGAGACTTTTTAAAAGAAACTTTGAAGGTTTATTTTAGACAGATTAAAAATCATTCAGGTATCAACAATTGCTGGATGAATACGCAAAAATAAAAAAAGGAAGCCGAAGCTCCCTTTCTCTTAACGGATGCAATCATTCGATTTTAAGTGTCGATTTTCCTTTATAAATTTCACATAGTTTTCGACTTGGGTTCATGTCTTTTCTTATTTCCTCAAGTCTTGACTGTAGTTCAGAAATCTTGTGGTTACAGCGCCCAAAGCACAATGCTCGCCCCGGCAAAACGAACACAGCACCCTGATATGTTGTTGGTGATGACAATAACTTTGCTCCAGAAACTCTATCATTTTCATTGACGATAGTTATCATTTTACTCGAATAACCGGATTGGATAGAAGCATCAACATAGTTATATACATTTAGAGTTGCAGGGCTAAATAGAACCGCATCTGTGTTGTTTTTTAGCGCTGAAACATTAGCTAAAGCACCACCAAGAGAATGACCAGTAGTTGTGATCTTTGCGTGTGGATATTGTACTTTGACATCTTGAACTAAGTCGATTGCATCAACATACATCGGTGGCATCCTGCCTAGATGCTGAGCAATATCTGTCGAGACATCATTAGCAGCAATACCACTGTCTGTGTCATCGCCCGTACCACGGAATACTATGGTGATTTTCTGGTTATCAGGATCAGATTCATCAATCGCTGTTAGAGAGCGTAAACCACTTGATTTCTCTTCTACCTCACACGAAACACCAGAATCGCTACAAAACTTATTTAGCACGGCTGCGTAATGATCTGGACGACTATCGTAGATACCGTTCGATAGACTCGCATAAGTTTGGTACGTCTTTAAGTTGGATTCAATATCAACGATCGCTGCATTGGTTAAACCATCTGTGTGAGTAGAATAAAGTTTGTTACTGAGTAATAAAGATTCATACCAAGTATTAAACTATCATACTAAAATGGCAGCGATCTGTCGGAGGACATTAAAGTATGAAACTCGACAATAAATACCGAAACCATGGCAATAAAGTTTGAAACTTTTCGATGCTATTTATCGCAGTCTGCCTTTTGTTCTAACAAACTTTTGCCCCAAAACGTGTTGAGGCGAATGCCTCAAAAGAGCGAAAAGCAGACAAAAAAAGAGTCGATTCGTTCAAAAACAAATGTCCGCAACACTTTCATAGGTGAAATTTACATGAGCACGGAGAATTTCAATGTCCCTTACTTAAATCCAATTAATGGTTTAAAGGAAAGGGCATTTCTATCAAAGTATTAGCACCGAAAGTCCTTCGCCATGCTGTTGGAGAGACTGCATGTTTTTGTTTAAAATGTAACCTAAATGAAGTGGCGGTTTGAAATCCAACCCGTTCAGCGATTTGTTCAATCGACAATGCGGTGAGTTCTAACAATTCACGGCTGCGCTGCAAGCGCTCATTCACTAACCATTCGACAACAGTCATCCCGGTTGCCTTTTGAAACCGCCTAGTAAAGGTACGTCTACTCATCCCAACTACAGTAGCAAGTTCATCGATACTATGTGGTTTGGCGATGTTCTCACGCAGAAAATCGATCAGTGTGTTAATTTGAGCTTCCGAAGTCGAGCGAGCGATTGGGTGTTCTATAAATTGTGCCTGCCCTCCCTCACGATGGGGCGGAACCACCATTAAACGGGCAAATTTGTTGGCAATTTTCACCCCAAAAAACTTTCTGACGATATAGAGGCAACAATCTAAACTTGCCCCTGTACCAGCTGAGGTAATAAGCCGCTGGTCTTCGCTATAAAGCGCATTGGTGTCTAACTGGATTTGGGGAAATCTGGTTTTAAAATCCTGCTCAGCTAACCAATGAGTACAGGCTTTTTTCCCATCCAGAATACCTGCGTAGGCTAAAGCATAAGTGCCGTAACAAAGCCCTACCAGATAAGCCCCTCTGTTGTAGGCTTCTCGCAACGAATAAAGCACCTGAGCACTGGGTTTTTCATCCAGCTTATGCCAGCCGGGTACAATAACCACATCCATTGTTGCCAGCAGCTCCAGCCCTCCGTCAGGTTGAACAAACATACTCCGCTCGGCGTTGATGGCGCTGCTATCGGGTGCAATTAGAAACAATTCAAACAGCGATTCTTCAGGGAGGATAGACCCAAAAATCATATAGGGTACAGAAACATGAAATGGGCTGAAGGAAGGATAAAGCACCAAGCCAATTTTTAGTTTTGTCATAGCGTCCCCGCAACGTCTGAAAGTTTGAATTCTACTGATGTGGCCCAATACTTTCGAATATTGTCATTTAGGTCAGTTTTTGTCAATTGTATTGTTCTTTATCATAGCCACTGTGTTGAACACCTCACTTAGTTGATATGGAGAACAAAGATGAACTTAAGAACCTTAATGTCCAGTCTAATAGTTGGTAGCGTTTTGTTGACCGGGCCTGCATTAGCTCAGGCAACGCCGGATAAAAACACGCCAGCCCACAAGCAGACACAAATCCAGCTGGTGCGAAATGCGACACTCAAAATTAGCTATGCGGATACCACCTTTCTGCTCGACCCTATGTTGGCGAAAAAAGGAGCTTATCCGGGGTTTGAAGGCACCTACCGTAGTACGTTAAGAAACCCATTGCTGGAATTACCTATGTCTGTTGACGAAGTCATTTCCGGAGTGGACGCCATTATTGTCACGCACACGCACTTGGATCACTGGGATGAAGCCGCACAGCAATTACTGCCTAAAGATCTGCCAATATTTGTGCAGCATGAAGCAGATGCAGCATTAATCAAATCGCAGGGGTTTAAACAGGTTACTGTCATCCATGATCGCACTGAGTTTGAAGGTATTACATTGACTAAAACCGGTGGTCAACATGGTACGGACGACATGTACGCAGTTCCGCAATTGGCCGCTTTGCTTGGTGAAGCAATGGGCGTTGTATTTCAGGCTCCCGGTTACAAAACAACATACGTGGTTGGGGATACGATCTGGAACGGTGTTGTAGAACAAGCTTTAAACAAGCACCAGCCGGAAGTTGTGATCCTGAATACCGGCTATGCACAGCTTGAGGGATTTCCAAACTCTATTATCATGGGAAAAGAGGACGTGACTCGAACCAAAAACATTGCACCTCAAGCAACCATTATTGGCGTGCATATGGATGCAGTGAACCATGCAGCCTTGTCTCGTAAAGAACTGAGAGAATTTGTTAAAGCCAATAGCCTGACGCAAAGTGTCAAAGTCCCAAACGATGGCGAAATATTGAAGCTTTAACAAGCCACAGGATCAATTAATTAATAGCAGCTTGCCGACAGGCGGCTGCTATTGCTTCGGTGTGGTCGGACTGATTCGGACACTTCAATTTAGCCACACTAAGTCCTCTAGAACCTGTGACATCTTGAAACACAAAATTAAGAATCCAGCATTGTTAACTTTTTTCGCAAATCATTGTTGTCTCCAAAATTTTAAAGCCTTTGTTTATCTTCATTAACCTAAGCTTTCATTGAAAAGTTATAATACGACTGCTGCAACTTCTATTGTCTGCTTTTGGCACAGAGCCGTCCTTCGGCTCTAACTCATTTCTGTCCGTGCGACCTGAAGTCGTATGAAGCGTTGTTCACCGCTTTATGAGTGAACCGTCTGTATCACCAGATGAACCTACGAGCCTGAATAAAGCAGCGGCTCGGACAATGTAACGAAACTTGGCCGTTGGGCTGAGTGGGAAAAGAATCGTGAGAGGACGTTCCTCCTGAAAACCACAATTCGGGTAAGTGCTAGGTAGTCAGTATGATGAACATATGTGAATCCATTCAAGGTGCGTTATATGATGAAGCAGCGGAAGTGGTTATTACGCTGTAGCCAAAAGGCAATGAGAGTTGGAAAGAGGTTGGACAGTACTTTTTCGTGGTCACTGCACTCTCCGCACTATAGTGGGCATCTAACCCGACATTTTACGCAACATACGGAACAGGGTAAGCCTGTATCACTCCCTTTGGGAAAGCCTTTGTGGCCGATAGTGGTGCAGGTATAGGAGGTCGGAAAAAGCGAAAGCTACATTGTAATGATGCAGATACAGACTTATGTCTGATCACGAAAGTGAGCCCACTTCCGACTGGTCTTCCATTGCGAGAGAATTTGAAGAACTTTATTCAAGGAGAAAAGCAAATGGTGATCTCGAAAGAGATTAGTGCATCTTCTGACGGCGATCAATGGCAGTCCATCGACTGGAAATCCGTTGAAGTACACGTATTGAAGCTTCAAATGCGTATCGCAAAAGCAACTAGAGAAAAGAAATACGGTAAGGTGAAGTCTTTACAGTGGCTCTTGACTCATTCTCGCTCAGCCAAGCTTCTCGCGGTTAAGCGAGTCTCTCAGAATAAAGGCAGTAAAACGCCTGGAATAGACGGTGTCATCTGGAACACAGATGCACGCCGTATGAAAGCAGTCGATCAACTGAGTCGCAAGGCTTACTCCGCAAAACCACTCAAACGTATCTATATTCCCAAAAAGAACGGTAAGCTCAGGCCACTGGGTATTCCATGCATGATTGATAGAGCGCAACAAGCCCTCCACCTTCTTGCATTAGAGCCTGTGTCCGAAACGTTTGCCGACCTCAATAGCTATGGTTTTAGACCAAATCGCAGCACGGCTGACGCTGTCAGTCAGTGCTTCAAATGTTTAGCTCTAAAGCAATCCGCGAAATGGGTTCTTGAGGGAGATATTAAGGCTTGCTTCGACAAAATCGGGCATAAATGGCTGATGGACAATATCATTGTAGATAAACGAATGTTAGAGCAATGGTTAAAATCTGGCTATGTAGATAAGGGGCTGTTCTACGATACCGAAGAAGGTACACCTCAAGGTGGAATAATATCTCCAACCTTGATGCTAATGACTCTCGCGGGAATAGAGCAACAAATAAAATCTACAGCTCTGAAAATGGGTGCTAGGGCCAACTTTATCGGTTATGCGGATGATTTTGTGGTCACCTGCTCTTCAAAGGAAGTGCTAGTGAACGATATCAAACCGTTGATTGCTGGCTTTTTGGCAGAAAGAGGGTTAACCCTCTCCGAAGAAAAAACGAAGGTCACTCATATTGATGATGGCTTTGACTTTCTGGGTTTCAATCACAGGAAGTACAAAGGGAAATTGCTCATTAAACCGAGCAAATCCAATACGCTGTTATTCCTTAGAAATCTACGTGAACTTATTAAAAAGCACGCAACCATCCCTGTTAACGATCTTATCAAGTTGATAAATCCGAAACTTAGGGGATGGGCGAATTACTATCGCCACTGTGTTGCTAAACAAGTATTCGGGTATGTCGGCCATAAACTATTCCAAGCGTTATGGCACTGGGCAGTTAGACGTCATCCAACCAAGTCCAAAGACTGGGTTGTGCACAAGTATTTTCTCAATCGTAAAGGCCAGTGGCAATTTCACGGTTGGTAGAAAATCATGAACATGGACTGTCACTTCAATCTGTTCCAAATAGCGAAAGTGCCTATCGAAAGACACGTAAAAATTAGGAGTGCTGCGACCCCTTTTGACCCTCAATACCAAGAATATCTGGTGAAGAGAAAATCTAAAAGGCTAGCTCGTAACTCTTGGAAAGAGCCTGTCCCGACTGCGTTATAAGTTGCTGGGTATCAATGATGCCTTAGTGGAGGCTTGAGCCGTATGCAGTGAAAGTTGCACGTACGGTTCTTAGAGGGGCGGCACTTGGTAACAAGTGTCGTCTACTCGACAAAAGTGAGTTTCAACCTTTGTTGTCACAATTTATCTTTGGGTAGGCACGTTGATTGAATCTAAGTTTTGACCTTTATTGTCGTACATACCTTCTATTGACACGAAAGGAACAGACTGGGAAGGCTAAAAAGTTTCAAACATTATTGCCTTCCGACACGATCGCATCGGTACGCTGCACATCGGTACGCTGCCATTTCTAAAACGTTTTTGCCCCATTGTACGCTAGATCTTTTACTCATTCACATGCTGTTAATGTGAGTTTGCCCTACGAAGACTTATCCGAAAGTAAGTTGTAATACTAACTGAATACGTGTTTAGTTTATCAGCCTGAATGGCACTTTTTATCGCTAACTTACTGATTGTAAATTGAGTTCACAAAGTAGAGACGGCAATATAGGTTAACGGCTGTTAGCAGCCCCAATGGTGTCAGGTTTAGGAGGAATGATGGAACTGCGGAATGAGATATTAGATGACTACACTCGCTACTGCGAGCGTAAAATCTTAGACGAGTTTAAGGTAGATACTCTTACTCATTATGATCCTATTTATTCCTATCAAAGATATAAATATCGAATTATTGATAGCATTCCCAGAGAAGTGAAAGAAGCGAATAGTTTTATTGTTCCAAATAAGTTTCAGTCTGCATATACCGCTATTAAGAGCGATATTGAGGCTGGTAATCCTTTAAGGAAATATCAAAGTAGGAAGCTCAAACAACTGGACTATGATGATGACATGCTATCGCATTGGGGGATTCAACATTTGCATCTAAGCCTTGAGTGCCAAAGTGATGGTTTTGTAAAAAGAACTGGTGAACTGCTGTTTGTTCATTTTGATAGTGCTTATGCTCATATCATCGGCATTTTCAATCACCGCTCTTGGTGTGATTTAGATCTAATAGAAGTTATGCATGAAAACTGGGCAGATCGAATGTCAGCTTTCAGGATGGACTCTGGAATGCAAAAATTAACCGAGGCTGAGTACAAAACTTTAAGAAACAAGCATGCTAACGCCAATATAATCGTTAATGACGGCACAGAGTATATGAACCCAGGATGTGGAGTTACAGCAAATGGCTCTCCTATAAATGCTGTTATTAATTCGCAGAAAGTCATCGCCATGCTCAATCATAAATTTGAAACTATCAAAGCCAATATGCCTCAAATACTCGAGTCAGCTCAATACAGTGAAGAGCTTAACAGTGCAACAATTGGTCTGGAAGTGGACAATGAAACTAAGCAGCTAGTATTCACAATCAAAGAAATCGACTTCTTCTTCACGATTTAAGTCTACAAGATAATTGGGCTTCGTTTCCTGGTTAGGCAGAATAGGGATTTTCTCGTAAGTATCTGCCCATACTCGAAAATCTCATTTACAGAGACAGCTATTTGACCTAGTCATTCTTGTGCTGATAAAGTGATTTCATATAACAATGTGGCCAATTTCAATTTGCCACTACACAAGGAAAATAAATGACTAGTGCGTGGCCATATCCGGGAGCTAAGTGGTACAAGTTCGATTTCCATACGCATACTCCTAAATCAACAGACTCAATGTGGGCGAAGTACGATCATAATTTATCTCCCCAAGATTGGCTTTTAAAGTACATGGCGGAGGGGATTGATTGCGTTGCAGTAACAGATCATAACGGAGCTGGTTGGGTGGATGCCCTGCAAAGCACATACGAAGAAATGAAAGTTAATCTGCCTGAAGGGTTCAGAGATATAACTGTGTTCCCTGGGGTCGAACTTACAACCGAGGATGAGTTTCATTTAATAGTTGTATTCGCGCCAGGTACTAGTCAAAAGAAAATCGAACAGTTCATTACCTCCGCTGGTTACAGAGGAAATTGTGGTGACCACAGCGGCTCAGGTTCTATGAGTTTACTGCGAGTTCTTAACGAAGTTATAACCCTGCCTGAATTTGACTGCATTCCTATAGCGGCACACGCAGATCGAGATAACGGTCTTCTACAAACCAAGAATGAATCACAGTCACCCGTAGCTAACGATAGGTATCTTCGTAAAATATTCGAAACAGGATTACTTAGCGCTATTGAAGTTGTCGATACTGAAGTTGATAAGCCGCAGAGCTATATTCAAAGCAGACTTAACTTATCAGAAGTTGTTGGATCTGATAGTCATGGTTTTCGTGGGAATGATAAACCAGGTAGTCGATACACTTGGGTCAAAATGGAAACCCCTACGCTCGCATCTTTAAAACTTGCTTTGATAGATGGCCAAGAGTTCTCTATTAAGCGGTTTGATGACCTAATTCAATTCAATCCATATGAAACACCTGATAACTTCATTGAGTCGATACAAGTTAAAGATGCTCGATATATGGGACAAGGGAGACTTCCTTCGTCGCTCTCATTTAGCCCTTATTCAAATGCGATTGTAGGAGGAAGAGGTACTGGTAAGTCTACTATTACGCACTCTCTACGAGCTGTATCAGGGAAACAGTCTGAGCTAGATGAAGATACTACGCCATACCAGACATATTCCAAATTCATGCAAGTACCAAAATCAAAGGACGATTTTGGAGCTCTTAAGGAAGATACTGAAGTAGAGCTAATTTATAGGCGGTTGGGTAAGCGTTATCGTCTAATTTGGTCGCAAGTCACTAACGAAACGACAGTTTTTGAGGAAGACGGGTGTGATTGGAAAAAAAGTCAAGACCAGGAAATTACCAAAGACCGATTCCCTATTGACCTTTATAGCCAGGGACAAATAGCAACTCTAGTTGGTGAAAATAAGCAGCCGTTACTTGAGTTAATAGATCGTTCGGCAAATATTGACCATGATGAACTTCAAACGGCCCAATTGAAGTTCTGCGCAAAGAGAGCTGAGGCTAGGAGTTTGAAACAAGTTGCTGATCAGATACCAGCACTCAAGAGGCAACTACAAGACATAAGAGCAAAAATTCAAAAGCTCTCACAGAGTAATCATCAGAAAATTCTTACTGAATACAACAAGTTTCAGAAACAGAAACAACTATTTGAGACCAAGAAATCTGAAACATTGGATTTGATAAATAGATTAAGCGGATTTTTCTTGCACGAGGAAATAGTCTCCACTATTGCGACACCTTCAGACTTTGACGCAGACATTCAAGCTTTTACTAACTCTCTAGATACTGCTGTTGGTAAAACAAAAAATGCCATAAAAGATTCTATTGAAGGACTACAGACAAGTGTTAATGACATAGAGGCCGTTTTAATAAGTAGTAATTGGAAGTCAAAGTTTGACCAAGCCGTAAAACAATATACTGATTTACAACTTCAACTACAGAGCGAAGGGATCAATAACCTAAAAGAGTATGGCCAACTTGTTCAATCTGAGAAGGAGTTAGCTGATAAGTTAGTTAGGGCAATGAATGCACAACAGCAGCTTCAAGAAAAAGTTAAACTGGCTAACGAGGATCTTAAAGAGATAAGGCAGCAAAGACTTAAGCAAACAGAGCGTAGAAAACTATTTCTTCAAGAAGTGCTTTCTGATAACCACTATGTGAAGATCTCTGTAAGACCATATGGTTGCAGCGCTATGGTCATGGAACATGCATTTCGAGATTTGCTTTCAGCTAAAACTGAGTTCGCATCGGATATTTACATAAAGGGCGAAAACGGTAAACAAGGTGTTGTTTCGTCTTTTTTGAATGCGGCTAAGCTTCCAAATCAAGAGGATCGTGATAGAGCCATTTTTGATATACAAAGCTTGCTTTACAAAGTATCTACTGGAACAGATAAGCAGACATTCTCCGCCAGATTCAGGAACAAACTGGTGAATATGAATACTCAGCATCAAGACTTTGCTGACTCTCTCTTGTACTGGTTCCCAGAGGATGGTTTGGACGTTGAGTATAGCCGCACAGGGGACGGGAAAAACTTCACTCCAATAACCCAAGGCTCAGCAGGTCAAAGAGCAGCTGCAATGCTGGCTTTCTTATTGGCGCATAGCGAGAAGCCACTTTTTATCGATCAACCAGAAGACGATTTGGATAACTCTTTAATATATGACTTGATAGTGTCTCAAATTAAGGCAACTAAGAGCAAGCGTCAGATAATCATGGTAACACACAACCCCAACATAGTGGTAAACGGTGATGCTGAGATGGTACATGCACTTGACTTTAATAATCAGTGCTTTATTAAGAATAAAGGCTCGATACAGGACAGTGAAATGCGTGAAACTATCTGTAGGATTATGGAAGGTGGAACCACGGCCTTTAACAATAGATATAAGCGTTTAATATAGCGGCTGACAGAAGCGAGAAGTTGGCCACTCGATTAGAGGTTTTGCCATACTTTTGAGGCTCTTCTCCGCTTTCATGAGTCTAAATGCACTGACCAATTCATCATAATTACATGATTTATAATGCTTATTTTAAGAATAAGTTAGTAGTCTATTTTGTCGTCTTTGTCTTCCTCATTATTTAGCTTTAAAGGCCAGTGTGTTGAATCTTGTTCAGTAGAAGAAGTGTCCCAATCAGTATTCGTTCGTTGCCGTCGAGATCGAAGGTATAAGGTCAAAGAGCCAATATCCGGCACTTCCTGCACTGTCGATCACTACGTTAAAAGACGTCTTAAGGATTTACCTGTGAGTGGACGGCCTTGCACGATTGAAGTTGAGCTGGCTAAAACTAGAGACAAAGAAGGAAGACGGTTAATTGAAGAGGCTGAGTATGTGGCTAAAGGCGGTCGTTATACTGCTCGCTTTTGCAAGTTCATCAGTGGGTTATGTCGCCACATGAGCATACATGCCGTCTCTCAGCATTTAGGGATCCGTTGGGAAACAGTAAAAAATATCGATAGAGAATACTTACGTTCAAGCTTGCCAGCTTTAGACCCTGAGAAACTGAATAACCTAATCCATATTGGTGTCGATGAAGTTGCCAGAGCCAAGAGACACGATTATATGACGGTCGTTTATGACCTCGTCTCTGGGCATTTAATTTGGGTTGAGCATGGCCGAAAAGCGGAAGTTCTGATCTCCTTTTTCGAGCAGTTATCAGAAGAAACCAAGGCAGGAATCAAAGCAGTGTCAATGGACATGGGCCAGTCTTATCAATCGGCGGTGAGGAAAATGCTTCCCCATGCAGATATTGTTTTTGACCGATTTCATGTCATGCAGAACTACTGCATCTTAATCAAAAAAGAGAGAGCAAAAGCGTTTAGAAACGGCTCTCACGACGAGAAAAGGATGCTGAAAGGGACACTCTTCCTCCTGCTGAAAAACGCTCACAAATTGGATGATAGACAGTCTGACAGACTCGATGACTTACTCGAGAGCAACAAGACGTTGTGCGTTGTTTATATGCTAAAAGAGCAGCTACAAGCCATATGGGATGAACCCGATTACGAAACAATGGTGGCAGCTCTTGAAGCCTGGTGCAGTCTCGCCAAATCGACCAGAGTTCTGTCCTTAAGTAACTTTGCCGATGTTTTATTGGAAAGAAAAGTCGGCATCTGTAACTACGGGAAATACAAGTTGACCAACGCTCGGGTTGAAGCAGGTAATGTCTCGATTGGCTTACTTAGGCGAAGAGCCAGAGGAGTGAGAGACACAGACTATTTCAAATTGAAGATCAGACAAACGTCGGTTCCTGATACTCACTCAACTTTTTACCCAAACATCAAGCTCACCTAAGCGGAGAAGAACCCTTTTGATAATCCGTGAAAAGCTAATTTAGCAAAATCACTGACAAACTTCTGTCCAGAAACGTGTTACATCCCCATGTACGCATAACGAGTATGATACTTTAATACTCAGTTGTAGCTTGATTCGGACTTCGTGGTAGCAATTAGTATGAATCTTTATTTTTGGTCACGTTTTCTTTGTTACCTTGACAGTATTTGACGCACCTTGTCCATATCGGGTTACACCTAACCCAGAAAGAAGATTTAGGGTGGTTACAAAAGCATACTGAGTAGAATCAGCCAAAGAGAAAATTAATGATGAATTTTTGCACACTACCTCAACTTCATAGCGTTGTGTTTTGTCGTTGAGATTTTCAATGAAAGTGGTAAACATAGTTTCTTCCTATAGGTATGTCGCCCTACGGGAAGAAAAACGCCACTCAACTCCCGTAAGGGAACTGAGTGGCGCGTTTTGCAGTTCGAGGTACAAATCTAAATCAACAATGACAACATTTCAACTTAGCGTTTAAGCGCATTTATATTATTTAGTAGGTGGTAATTATGTACCGGGAAAAGGGAAATTCCAGACTTGCAATCCTTATAGCTCCAATTGTCCTATTTGTGGGGGCTATGTTTTCAACTATTAAACCGATTTGAATAACTCTATTATTGAACGCTACCATTACAAGCACCTTGTAGAAGTATCACTTACTTTTACGTATGTCTGGTTCTATATACTGTCTTTTTGCATTTTAAAATTTGTACTTCGTTGGCCTGACAAAGAGACACGATCTTATCATGCACTTGGTGGAAGCCACGTTGCAGGGTTGAGTTACGTCTTGTGTTGTCTTTTATTCGCCATCTATGATAAAGAAACTATGATTTACCTTTTCAAACATCGCTATTTTGAAGTGCTTTTATATGGTGCCATGTTGACACCACTCTTATTGATGGTGCTTATCATAGCTTGTACGCGAATTGATTCTGTCGGTAACTTTTTCCGCAAAGTTCATTGGTTCACAATACCGGTAATGTTTATCTGGTTCATCAGTCTAGCAGTGATGGTGGATGTGTTCAGCCTAACCTCCGTTCTAGTCACTATCGGCGTTATTCTGTTTCTTATCCTCGCCATAGGACATAAACACTCTCGAGACATGCATAAACTAATGACCAAACAATAAAAAAAGAGGCTGCACATGCAGCCTTTTCTTCATCGATACAGGTCAGCCTTAATCTCTTCACAGCTTCGACCATTAAACCCTTCGGGAAGCTTTGCTTTGTGGCCAATCAATGCTCTGGTTCTTTCCACAAACAAATCATACACAGCTTGATATTCGCCATTGATCTCTAACGTTTTTATATCCGAGATTCCGCAGCCAAT
>NZ_LHPI01000009.1 GCF_001274785.1 Vibrio hepatarius | reverse complement strand
AGAAATCTACTGCGATGAACATGGCCGCGTTAAGCTGCATTTCCCTTGGGACCGCTACTCCTCAGGGGACGAACACAGCTCATGCTGGGTACGCGTGTCACAAGGTTGGGCTGGCGCGCAATACGGCATGATGGCACTGCCGCGTATCGGCCATGAAGTGATTGTCTCGTTCTTAAACGGTGACCCAGACCAACCTATCGTCACGGGGCGTACCTATCACGCGACCAACACCGCGCCGTATGCCCTGCCTGAGCACAAGACCAAAACCGTGTGGCGCAGTGAGACGCACCAAGGGCAAGGCTTTAATGAACTGAGTTTTGAAGACCAGGCCGAGTCAGAAAAAGTCTACCTGCACGCGCAAAAGGACTTTGAAGCAGATGTGCTCAACGACCACACCACGCAAATTCAGCACGACAAGCACCTTACGGTAGACAACGACAGTTTTACTCAGATTAAGAACAACCATCACTTGACGGTGGAGGGCGAAAGCCGCAACAAAATCGCTAAAGACCAGACGCTGATGGTCGATGGCAGCGTGCATATCAAAGCGGGAAAACTCTGGGTCAACGAAGCGGGTAGAGAAATACACATCAAAGCAGGCCAAAAGATTGTCATTGAAGCGGGCTCAGAACTCACCGTCAAAGCAGGCGGCAGTTTTGTCAAAGTGGATGCCTCCGGCGTTAGCATCGTCGGCCCAGCGATCAACCTAAACTCTGGCGGCAGTCCCGGCAGTGGTAGCGGATTTTCTGGGCAGATAGCGACACTTCCTTTGGGGTTGGAGGCTGTGACAGAACCAGAAGAAGCACTTTACGCTCCAATATCACCAACTATGACTAGCTTATTACCAGCTTTGGCTACATTGGACTTATCTATTGCTGAGCTATGCCAGAAAAAAACAGATGGAAGTTGTCCAAAAGCTAATTGTGAGTGTGCCCAATGATTGATGGTGGCGAACTATACCTTATGTTGGTCGATACTCTTAGAGTTCTTGATGCTAAGCAAATCTGTGCACAAGAAGAGAATGAATGGGAACCTCTTTATCTCGGAACAGATTGGCAGCCTCAACTCGACAACAGCCCAATTTGGATCAAAGTAAAGCCAAATGACGCTATTTGGCAGCGCTGGGAAAACGAAGTGAATTGGGCTACCAGTGCAATCGTGTTCATTTACAGCACCGGCATTCTATTACAGGATGCAATCAATGCCTTAAAAAACAATATTACAGCCTATAGCCAAGATGGACGCTTGTTCTTTCTGCGCTTTTACTCACCTTATACATTATCTCTCATTGCAAAACATGGAGATGAAACTGTTACAAATAAGATCTTGGGGGTATCACACACCGCACGTTTATCCCCTTTAGTTAGCGCCGACTACGACGTGGATTCAATAGTACGAACAAACACAAATAATAAAAATTCATCCCTCGTTCTACCAAACACACTTATTGAGGAACTACTGCAATGAGTACTCACGAAATTAAACGCGGTGATACCTTGTCTGTGCTAGCGAAGCGATACAATACAGATGTTAGTACACTGCAACGTTTAAACGCCCAGCAAATTAAAGACATTGACCTCATCTATGATGGGAAAACTCTTGTTATACCCGACGTTTCAGACTTAACGAGTGGTGAAAGGGAAGAAAAACAGATCCTATCAAGTGAAAAGCTCCAATTAACAGAGTGCTCAAAGCCTCAATTCGTTGATGCCTTATATGTTCCGGAGCATCCCAACACTCAAAAGCAAATGCTTATACTGCTCACTGAAGAAGCAAAGAAGTATATTGTAGAAGATGATAAGCGTTGTAAGGCGGCATTGGAAGGAGACAAAGAAACTGTTCTAAAACAACTAACTAAATTAGGTGTAATGGATCAGTTTAATAGCATTGCCCACGAAGCATTTTTAAAACGTATAAGTGCAGATAAAGCCAATGACTACCGCAACTCCCTCCTAGAACACCGGGCATTATCTATCTGTTGTCGAGAAAATGAGCTGAATTTCCCTCAAGAAAATCCACGCATTGGGTTGGTTAAAATTGAATCACGCATCGCTGAAATTGAGAACCAATATCAACACGACTTGGATGATGTAAAAAAACTATCCAACGGAGCCAAGTGGTTACCTATCGAAGGAACTAGCTTTGGGGAAGTAATGCTGACGAAGGATGCAATCGCCGGAGTAGAAGCTAAGCGCATCTCACAATTGAAGAAATTACAAAAAAAGTTACTTAATAAACTTAAAAAGAACATCCAGGATTTCGAAAAGGAAGCAATCGACTTTGCGGCCAAAACATCCATTTCAGAAGAGGGACATCACTATGAATTCTCGACCAAACATGCGTATTACAGCTCAAACGTCGACTTAAAAATATACAAAGCGCTTGAAACAGTAAAAAAAGAGCGTCACAAACTAGGTTTAGACGACAGTATTACAAAAGAACAGCTAACAGTCGACACACCTATCCCATCTTTAGAAAAAGCTTATAAAAGTTATAAGTATTGGCGTGATTATGCTGACCCAGTATTAAATAGGCTAAGTAATCAGAAGTACAAATGGAATCCAAGGTCCTTTATTACAAGTTCAAATGCTGATAATCGACTGGATAATCCGAGTTTCTATGCGGCCGTATATCAATTGAATCAAACAGGCACCTTACTAAAGGAACAATGTCTCACAGAAAATCAGTTGTTTAAAGGCTGGGCTCAAGTTGAAACCGTTCGTTCTGCAATAACAGAAAAGCGCGCAAGCATCTCTGACTTAAAAAGCCTATTAGACAGTATTAATAAAAGTACACCTGTTGCCAGTGAGATGGGTTATTACGCTGTTTATACATTAAACCTAATGCTTTTGCGCGAAGTAGCACTACGCATAAAAGAGTTCTCTGAGTTGATAGGAGAGAATTTAGAATATGCTAAGTACGTAAAAGCTTTGTTTCGCTATGCAGAGCTAGCCCAACAACGCTTCGACGATCTGTTACAAATAGCTGAAGAAAATACCAAAAAGCCTCAGTGGAACTATCAAAAAGAACAAATAAAGTTTGCAGGAGAGATTCCATATTTAGAAGAAACCACTCGAACAGTGATAGTTCGCGAGTCACAGTGGCAACCTCGTAACCTCAATAATCAAATTTTCGTTGACAGCGGTATGAATCAAAGAACTGTCGTTGAGTGTGCGTTTTCGTCCGATCCGACTACTCGCTTATATATTTTATCTGACAGCCCTGTGCTTTCATCTGATTTGTCTGAAAACAAAAAATGTACATCGATCGTCAATCTAAACTTATCGAGCTCGGCGGGAAGAGAGAAAGGTAAAATTAGTGATGGTCTAAAAAGTGCTCTTGGTAGTGAAGCTGTTTTATCTAGCTTAAAATTCGAACAAACTGCCTCTTGGGCAAATGTGGAAGATATTGTCTTTCCTTGGCAGATGAAGCGTTACGAGAACGAAATGTTTGGCATTAACACCGCCTATGAAACAAGCGGTGGTGCCCAGTTTGCACGCTATGTTTATAGTGCGGGCACTGGTATTGATCATGAAGTTCTCAGCTCTGACAAACTCAGCCTTAAAGCAGACTTTAGCCTTGGGCTTTCACTTGCTAGTGTTGAGCGAACCGTTAAATTACGTTTCCCTAGTTCAGGAGAAATGTCTCTAGACATTCCCTATAGAATAAAAGATAGCAAAGAGCGTAAAACTCAAAACATTGGAACTTCTGTACTAAATATTGAAGGTAAAGTGTATGGGATTGTAGGCGCTAGTCTGAAATTGGGCACTCAACTCCACATAGGCAACATCGAAGAAAATAGTGAAGGTTTTGGTGAGCACACCGTCAAACCATTGGGCATTAAGGGGACGGTTCCAAGTAAATCAGACTACAGCTCCTACTACACCTCAGCAATTGGCAACCGAGAAGTAAAAAAAGCAAACATAGCGGCTGGTGTTAAAGCCGAAGCTTCCGCTTTTGCTGGTTTAGAGGCGGGTGGAATGCTGAGCTGCAGTTATGATTGGACTAAAGATCAAAAAACACCCAAGCAAAACCTGTTCAAGGTTAGCCAAGGATTTAAAATGAGTGCTGGCTTAGGGTACGACGGCGTATTTCAATGTACTTTCCATAATGGACGTTTTGTTTTTATTACAGCTTTAGGAGCAAGTACAGGATTGGGAATTGGCGGAAAGTTTGCCACTGAACTAAACCCGCAAGCTGCAGATGATTTTTTTGCTGCGTTACTGGGTGTAATGGAAAACAAAGGCTTCCAACGTTTTGAATTTTTTGATGAATCAGGAAAAGTTAATACGTTCGCTGAGTTTAACAAAGTGCTGACGGTTGCCGCTGCTTTTGGTCTTACTATCGGTCAAGTGTTGATGCTACCCTTTAACATTATTAGTCAATTGGAAGAACAAGCTAGCAATAAAGATAACGCCTATTTTGTAGCTAACTTCATTCTTTCGAAAGAGCACGAAAAAGAAAACCAGAAGTGGATTACCAAGATGCCTGCTGAAACGTTGGCCAAACTACTATCAGTTCTAATTCATTATAATGATATTCCAGTTTGGGGAGACAGTTCAAAAGCGATTGCAGCTACAAGAAATGAAAATCAACGCAAGGCAATTAATAAGATTTTATTATGGCTAGGTGGGGATAAAGCAGACAACAGCGGTATTCATCGCTTTGAAAATGCATTACAGCGAATGGGATTAAAACAACCTACAGAACTTAATAAATCAGAGCAATGGCAACGTTACGCCAACAACGTAATTAGTTTACGCGATTTCTTTCTTAAAGCCTATTCTCAACCTTATGAAAAGCCAAAAGATGATAAAAAAAACAATTACATGAACAGATTAAACACTGATTATAGAGATTTTCGTAGCTATTTGTTGAAATTAACCATGAGAAATAAAATTCTCGAAAAAACATCGTATACAGCAGGGCGCATTAGTCACTTCCGTAAAGATTATACTGTATTGCCAGCGAATAGTGTGGAGCGACTTGAGCAATTTAAGTCCTTGGGTTATCAACTAACAAATTGGCTACCAGAGAAATAACCATGAAAAAAGTCCTATTTATTGTTTTACTCTTTCTTCATAACAATGTTTGGGCACAAAGCCCAATCGAGCAAGGGATTCTCCTCTTCAACCAGAAAGAATACCAACAAGCAGAGGAGATCTTACAACAGCAATCGAACGACGGCAGTGCCTATGCCACATTTTGGCTAGGTGTCGTTCAATATAAAAACCGCAAACACTTTCAAGCGGGTGACACTTTTTTAAAAGCTGCCAAAATGGGTGACCCTTGGGCGATGGGTGTACTATCTGGTCATGAATACTATGTGAATAATCCATGTAGTTATTTAAGTTGGCCCTGTGACGAGAAATGGTACGATTTAGCCGTAAGTAAATGGAAACAAGAAGCAGAAAATGGCAACGGCAAAGCGCTTTTACAGCTGCAGTTTTTTACTAATAAATGGCGCAGTTACATTCCTATCTTAGGTCGATACCTCATTGACACTAACTACGTTGAATCTCTTGAGTCTGGGGGGGTGAATGCTATTTTTTATATAAGCCGTTTCAGCGATATATCGGCGGATGAAGAAGTGAGATACTTGAAGTTTGCAGCCAACCAAGGCTACGCCCCCGCCATGGAAACACTTTATTATCGAATGGATATAATTGGCCTTGACGAAGCAATGAAATGGATCAATAAAGCTATTAAACTTGGTTACGCAGAAGCAGCAGAAACTCTCTATTTCACATATTCACAAGGCGAAAAAGACCGTGCCGGTAAGGTAATTATTCAACCAGACCCTAAAAAGGCATACTACTATAATCGTTTATCTGGAGCGCTAGGCGGAGAAGAGAGGCAAAGCAATGTCACTGAAACTTTAATGATTAAAGATAGCCAAGTAGTCGTGGATGAGAATGGGGACCCTGTTTTTGAAATTCTAGTAACCGAACAAGAACAGGCTGAAATGGATAAACAAGTAGCTGAGTTTGTAAAAGATATAAAACCAAATATGTTCCTAGATGAAACATCAATTGACTTGTTTTAACTGACTTTCGTGAAGGTTGTTTTACTCCCCTAGAAAAGGTCTAGTTTAGTTATACTAGACCTTTGTCCTAATTACTAATCATGACTACCGAAGTACCACCAAACAAGATATGAGATCTATTTTTATGCCTCTAAGAGACTCTGGGTATTTTCAGGTCCATAACACTGGTACATATCTCCTATCCACCAATACTACGCTTAACCGCAACTACGGAAAACGTATGCCAGTGTTTAATTCGGCCGAGTGCGGTTTGTCCTTGTTCATCACGCTCGACAAAACGGACAATCCCAAACTGTCTAAATAGTTCTCTCACTTGAGTTTCGTTAAGTGGAGTAGTCGGAGAACGATACTCTGACGCCCAACTATCATTTATCCCCATAAAGTCACCAGCAAACACGCCGCCGATTTCCAAGCTGTCTGTGATGCGTTGCCAGGTATCAAAGAAACCATCGGGATTGGCAAAGAAGAGACTGTTGTTGGCGATGATAATTCCACTCTTAGGATAATCAAAACTCTCAAAACTGGTTTGATAAAGTTCAACCAAGGCTTGGTTCGCAAAGCGTTCACGACAAATTGAGATAGAATCAGAGTTGATATCAAACCCGTGCACTTGATAACCAAGTTCAGCCAAATAGTGAATATCACTTCCCGTACCACAGCCGCAGTCTATCGCTACTCGCGTGCGAGATTCATTCAGTTTGGCTGCCAACTCAGTCCGCGGTAAATGACGACGTTGCAGAGCTTTAGCGTAGTAATCACGCCATATTTGTTGGTGTTCTTCTAACAATGACAAATCCTTATGTCGGTCAGATCTGGTGAGAGAGCCGATAATGGGTACCAGCCAAGCGAGGGAACATAGAAATGCCCCCTCTGAGGAGCCTAAAACTCGCGATTCATCTTCTCTAGGCAAGCCAAGAGCACCGACTCTTGCTCGGAGTCGATATTACGAGTCAGGTCTTTCACTAAATCTAAGTGCAGCTGGTTATGCTGACGATGAATCGCTTGGCCCTCTTGCGTTAGCGTCACAACAATCGCGCGACGATCATCAGGATGGGCTTGACGCTCAATGAGATTCGCAGCCACCAGCTTTTCAATTTGCACCGTTAACGTACCGGTCGTAATACCTAACTTCTCGGCCAGTTCTTTCATGCGCAGCGCACCATGCACACCCAATACTTCGATGGTGTGGACCTGAGCTAAAGAGTAGCCAGTCTCTTTAACGACAGACTGCTCCCACGACGACATCTTGTCGTAGAACTCAGTAAGTAATTGGTTTAGCTGTTCAATGTTTTGCATGATTATGATGAATGTACTTCTAACGTCAGATGGCTAATCTTATCAAACTTACTTAGCTTTTGTTTGTATTCCTCAACGGTTAATCCCACCGATGCGTGTAGAGTAATTGCAGCCGAATAATGATGACCACTCACCTTCCACACATGCAAGTCCGTTACCGTACCATAAGGTGCAAGCTCTTCTTTAATCGCACTTCTGTACTCTTGTTCAATGTTTTCATCGAGCAAAATTGGGCTGGTTTGCTTGATAAGGTTCATGGTCCATTTGCTGATAACCACAGCACCAACTATCCCCATGGCGGCATCAAGCCAGTTCCAACCATAGAGTTTGCCTAGGATGAGCGCTGCAATGGCAAGCACGGACGTGAGCGCATCCGCCAAAACATGCAGATAAGCCGCTCTTAAATTGTGGTCGTGATGATGGTGATCGTGCCCATGATGATGAGCGTGATCATGTTCGTGAGAGTGGCCATGGTGGTGATCGCCAAGCAGGAACATGCTCGCGACGTTAACCGCCAAACCGATAACAGCGACGATGATAGCCTCGTTAAACTGAATGCTTTCAGGGTTAAATAATCGATGCACCGATTCGGCAAACATCAACAATGCCACAATCCCCAAGGCAATCGCGCTGGTATAGCCACCCAGTACGCTTACCTTTCCCGTACCGAAAGAAAATCGCTCATTGTTGGCGTGTTTACGCGCATAACGATAGGCGAACAAGGTAATACAAAACGCCGCCGCGTGCGTTCCCATATGCCAGCCGTCAGCGAGCAGCGCCATTGACCCAAAAAGTGTTCCAGCGGTAATTTCAACCACCATCGTAGTGAGGGTCAGCAACAGAACGTAAAAAGTTCGTTTCTCACCTTGTTGGTTGTGTCCAGAGAAGTTGTGGTTGTGCTGCTGCGAAGAGTTCAAAATGGCACCATTAGTTTGACAATCAAATTATTTGAATATCAATTTATTTTGATTATCAAACATTGTCAATGCACTAAAGGAAAAACAAGAACCGTTGATACAGAGAGGATGAGCCCAAGATTTCACTGATTCAGAGCAATACCAATCACAGTAAGTAAATGGTCAGAAATAGCGTAGGAAAAATGCTTGAGAACAAGGCAAAATTTTTCGGTAAGTAGTTATTCTACATCCAAAAATTTTAACGCAGTTATCGAGTATTTTAACAAGCTAGAATGAACAGTTATTTACTACGATTGGTATAAAACCAGCAGTTCAATAACCGCAATGGAGGTGGTAATCAAAGCTGTCATCTTCCAAAACATAACTGGATTACGCTGCAATAGTGGGCGCTCTTTAAACTCTGCTTGTAACGTTTTATTTGGAGTGTGTAGGTCAGCAACAAACTCACTTAACGCTTCGTAACGCCTTGCAGGTAAATGATGGGCAGCTTTACGAAAGGTCAAATCAATCCATACTGGAAGATCTTCACGAAAAGAACATATCGAGCGATACACCCACTTGGTATGCCTCGCCGATTGAAGATTTTGGTTAGTTGTCGGTTTATAGGGTAGCTGTCCGGTCAGCATTTCATAACCCATAACCGCAATAGAGAACAAATCGGACCGAGTGGTCGCATTATCGCCAATGATGTATTCCGGTGCGATGTAATTGACCGCTCCCAGCGGAATCACTTCTTGAGCTTCTTGCGCGATCTCTTGCAAGCCTTGCACTTTTACCGCACCAAAATCGATGATTTTTACCCCACCTGCTGGCGTGATCATAATGTTTTCCGGTTTAAGGTCTCGGTGCACCATATCCGCACGCTGAAATACCCGAGTCGCTTTGACTATCTCACCTAAGATATCCCGGACCTTTTGTAAGCTCGGCTTAGGATTATCGTACATCCATTGACGCAACGTTGTTCCTTCCACCAACTCGCAAAGTTGATAAATGAACTTTGAGTCTTTTGGCGTCGGGAACACTTTCATCACTCTGTCACTATTTAGCTGCGATCCAACCCAATACTCATTGGCGAAATTAAGCAAATATTCGCGGTCTTCACTGTACTGCATAGAAGGCACTTTCATTACCAACTGGCGACCACTATGCTCTTCCACCACTTGGTAGACATGGCTGCGCGAGCCTTCATAGAGGATTCTCTCAACTCGGTAACCGTCCAATCGATTTCCCACCTCTAAAGCAGGGGCAATGGTGCGGGTTAAGACGGCTTGCTGGTGCTCAAGCAAAGAATGTTCGGGCAAGTGCTGCACATCGACAAGCAAACAACTGACATTGTCCTGGCTGCTATTGGTTAACGCTCGATGGCAGAGTGTCTGGCAAATCTCTGAAACATCCAGCCGATCATCGCTCGTCACCTCCAGTAACTCGTTTTGCTCCAAATAATCATGCAAGCCATCAGAGGAGAGAATAAACCTGTCGCCTTGCTGCAATGACAACGTCTGATAATCCACATCCAATTTGCTATCCATGCCTAAAGCGCGTGTCAGATACGCACTCTTACCAAAATTCATTCGCTGATGATCGTGTGTGAGCAAACGCAGTTTATCGTCACGCAATAGATAAATACGCGTATCGCCGACGTGGAACAAATGGGCGGTGTTGGATTTTAGGATAAGCGCGCTAAAAGTGGTCACAAAGCCGTTATGTGATAGCTCTTTTTTGCTTCCCTCTTGATACAACCAAGCGTTGAGAGCGGTCAAAATCTGATTCGCCGACCGTTTTACACTCCAGCTCTTTGGTGTGGCGTAATAATCGTTGATGAACTGCACTACCGCAGTGTGGCTGGCCTTTTGGCTTTGCTCGCTGCAACTGACGCCGTCCGCAATGCAGGCGACGATACCTTTATGTGCCAATAGATTTGACTGCGTGGGTACCTTGACCAGAATCGCGTCTTGGTTCTCTGCACGTGTTCCGGTTAATGAAACACCAGCATGTTCCACTACGATCGTTGATGAAGAATTTGCGTTGTTCAGATTCATAAACACTCTTCAAGGTATTTGGCGAAGAACAAAAGCCCAATACAGATACTGAGCTTTTGAACGATGCGTGAGTCGCAGTAAACTAATGATTAAGCTTTACGACCCACGCATCCTCCGATTTCATAATCGGTTAATGCGAAACGTCTATCAGCGTCACGCTACCGTCTTCATTCACTTCGGCAATTTTGCCGTTTGGTTCTTCCATGAACATCAGAGCAACGAAACCTACCACTGCCGTACCCGCAATCACAAAGAAGAAGGTTTGATAGTCAACAAACGAAAGTATCGTCAGGTAAGTCACCGCGCCGACATTACCGTAAGCCCCTGTCATACCTGCAATTTGTCCCGTCATACGACGTTTGATAAGTGGCACTGTGGCAAACACCGCACCCTCGCCTGCCTGAACAAAGAACGAACACACCATAGCAGCAACCACCGCCAACCAGATCGACCATTCGCTCCCCACTTGTCCCATCACGAAGTAGCCCACTGCAAGACCAGCGGTCAGAATCAATAGCGTGGGTTTACGTCCAAAGCGGTCTGAGATCCAGCCACCGCCCGGTCTCGACATCAAGTTCATAAAGGCGTAGGCAGATGCCACCATACCGGCTAATACTGGTGACAATTCAAACGTTTCGGAAAAGAACAGCGGCAACATAGACACCACCGCCAGTTCAGAACCAAAAGTGGCAAAGTAAAGCACATTTAACACTGCAACCTGCTTAAACTTATATTGGTGCACCTCTTCAACTGGCTTCTCAAATACGGTTTTGTTTACCTTCCAAACCTGTGTGGCCTCGACCAAGAACAAAGCGATCAAGCCTGCATAAATTGAGTTCACCGCAACATCTGACAGCATACCGATTCCAGCGCCAGACAGTTTCCAAGCCAGCAACGCTAATACCGCATACATCGGGACTTTCATTAACAGCAGGAAGAAAAAATCCCCTTTTGACGTCACTTCCATAGCGGTTAGATGCTTAGGTTTGAAATACGTCGAGCCTTTCGGTGTGTCTGATACGCTGCGATAAAACACCACCGAGAAAACCAAACTCATCAAGCCTGTCACGGCAATCGCATAACGCCAACCGTCTTCACCACCAAACAGCAAAGCCGCCGTAGGCAAGGTAAATGCGGCGGCTGCGGAGCCAAAGTTACCCCAACCGCCGTAAATGCCCTCTGCAGTACCCAGTTCGTGGTGTGGAAACCACTCGGATACCAAGCGGATACCAATCACGAAGCCCGCACCGATAAAGCCAAGTAAGAAGCGCGCAATCGCGGCTTGCAGAAACGAATCGGCAAAGGCGAACATAAAACAAGGAATGGAACATACCGCCAGTAACGCCGAATAGACGACCCGAGGTCCATACTTGTCGGTCAGCATACCTATCACGACTCGCGCCGGAATGGTTAACGCGACGTTGAGGATCAACAGGGTTTTGATTTCTTGGGTGGTCAGCCCCAGGGTTTCCTTCACCATTTGCAGTAACGGCGCGAAGTTAAACCACACAACAAAGGTGATAAAAAACGCCATCCAACTCAAGTGTAAGATTTTCATCTTGCCTTTAAATGAGAATATCGAGAATTTGCTGCTTTCCATGAATCAGTCCTTTCTAGTAGTCCATTACTAGGTGCGCCAACGAGTCCTGCGTAGAGCACCTATGTGGTGTGTTAAGCCGCCTGAGAAACCGCAGCGAGAACCTGAACCGAGCCGTTATGCTCGCGGATCGGATAGGTTTTGATTTGATGATGCGGCTCCTCTAAGCACACGCCAGTTTCTAAGTGGAAGTGCTGTTTATAGAGTGGTGAAGCGACATAAGGCTGACCGTCGAGCGAGCCGATAATACCACGTGAAAGTACGTTGGCATCGCTGATCGGGTCGTAGTTTGACACCGCGTACAGCCCCCCTGTTCGAGTGCAGTTAAATACCGCCACTTGTTCATCAACCACCAACGCGCATACCCCAGCGTTTGGCACTAAATCAGTGGTTTGGCAGATAGTTATCCAGTTTTCCATAGCAAGTCTCCTTTGAAGCGAAATCGTATAACTTAATCTTGAGTGGCGGTGTTACTGCACTTCCACCACGTCGATGTTCTGTTGTTTTTTCTTGCGCTCTGATGGCTGTGGGAAGCGTTGATCGCGCATGGAGATAAACTTCAGGCGCTCATCGCGTTTATCACTGTTGATGAAGTGGTTAAAACGTTTGAGTTTTTCTGGTGATTCGAGTGTGGTTTTCCATTCACACTGGTATTTAGCGATGTTAGCCGCCATCTCTTTTTCAAGTTCTGCGCACACTCCCAACTTGTCTTCAATCACGACGCTCTTAAGGTATTCCAGTCCACCTTCAAGGTTTTCAAGCCAAACAGAGGTGCGCTGTAAGCGGTCAGCCGTGCGGATGTAAAACATCAAAATACGGTCGATGTATTGGATCAGGGTGGTGTCATCTAGATCAGAGGCGAATAGATCGGCGTGACGAGGGCGCATCCCGCCATTGCCACACACGTAAAGGTTCCAGCCGTTTTCAGTCGCGATCACACCGATGTCTTTCGATTGCGCTTCTGCACATTCGCGAGTACAGCCAGAAACCGCAAACTTAATCTTGTGTGGGGAACGCAAGCCTTTGTAGCGATTTTCAATATCTATCGCAAAGCCCACGCTGTCTCCAACACCAAAACGGCACCAAGTGCTACCGACACAAGACTTAACGGTACGCACGGACTTCCCGTAGGCATGCCCTGTCTCAAAGCCAGCATCCACCAGCTTTTTCCAGATAAGCGGTAAGTCGTTCAACTGTGCGCCAAATAAGTCAATACGCTGGCCGCCCGTGATCTTGGTGTAGAGGTCAAACTCCTTCGCCACTTCGCCCAAGATAATCAGTTTTTCAGGCGTAATTTCCCCACCCGCCACACGAGGTACAACCGAATACGTGCCATCTTTCTGAATATTACCGAGGTAAATATCGTTACTGTCTTGCAGTTCAACGTGTTTATCATCGAGGATATAGTCATTCCAGTATGATGCGAGGATCGAACCCACTGTAGGCTTGCACACACTGCAGCCCAAACCGGAACCGTGGCTGTGGAGCAACTCGTCAAAGGTCTTGATTTGATTAACACGAATAATGTCGCTCAGCTCTTGGCGCGAATACGCAAAGTGTTCACACAGGTCGTTATTGACTTCAACACCAAGGCTTAATAGCTCGTTATCCAATACCTGTTTTGCCAACGCAGAACAACCGCCGCACCCTGTTGACGCATTGGTACTCGCTTTCAGTTCTGCCATCGTGGTGCAACCTGACGCGACCGCTTGTTTGATGTCTCCTTTGCTGACATCAAAACAAGAACAGATCATGGCACTATCCGGCAGTGCATCAATACCCATTGTTGCCGAGTCATCTTCGACCGCATTAGGCAGAATCAACACCGAAGGGTTGGATGGCAACGGCATATCGTTTTGCTTCAGTTGCAACAAAGTGCCGTAAGCGTCGGCATCACCGACCAGCACTGCGCCAACAATTTTGCTGCCATCCGCCGATACAATCAGGCGCTTGTAGACCTGTTCAATCTCATCGCTGTAGGTGTATGACTGAGCACCTTCAGTACGACCATGCACTTCACCAATACTTGCAACATCAACCCCGAGTAGCTTGAGCTTGGTGCTCATATCGGCACCCGTAAACTCCGCCGGCGCGTGTTCACCAAGCAGGTGACTCGCCGCGACTTTCGCCATTTGATAGCCCGGCGCGACCAAACCAAATATTTGGTTCTGCCATAAAGCACACTCACCAATTGCGTACACATCAGGTTGACTGGTCTGGCAATAATTGTTGATGACGATACCGCCGCGCTCACCAATATCAATATGACTGTGGCGCGCTAACTCATCCTGCGGTCGAATTCCCGCAGAGAAAACAACCATATCGGTTTCTAAATGAGAGCCATCGGCAAAGTTCATTCGATAGCGAGCGCTTTCGCCAGCGACGATTTCTGTAGTCGCCTTTTCGGTATGAACCGCAACCCCCATATCTTCAATTTTACGGCGGAGTAGCGCACCGCCCCCCTCTTCGAGCTGCACCGCCATCAGGCGCGGCGCAAATTCAACCACATGAGTTTCTAACCCCAGATTCTTAATCGCATTGGCGGCCTCTAAGCCTAATAATCCACCGCCAATAACGACGCCACGTTGACTCTGTTTGCTTGATAGCTCAATCGCATCCAGATCTTCAATCGTGCGGTAGACAAAGCAGTGCTCTTGGTCGTTGCCTGGGATGGGTGGCACAAATGGGTACGAGCCAGTTGCCAAGACTAATTGGTCATACGCTTCAATACGCCCGCTTGCGGTAATGACGTTTTTCCCTTCGGTGTCCAGTTCAACGACTTTCTCGTTCACCACGTACTTAACGCCATTCTGCTGATAGTACGCTTCGTCTGTCAGGGCTAAATCGTCTGCGGTTTTGCCGCTAAAGTAAGAGGTTAGCTGCACGCGGTCGTAAGCCAGACGAGACTCTTCAGAGAAGGTGATCACCTCGATATCTTCACGCCCGCTTTGATTTAATGTCTCAATAAACTTATGGCCAACCATTCCGTTGCCCACAACGACGACTCTTTGTTTGCTCATGCTTGTGTTCCCTATTCGTAAAAATTTGCGAAGCTTGCTAGTTGGTCACAACCGACTAGGCAGAGAGCTTCATCTGTTGCTGCGCAGCATCCGTACTGCTTGAGCGTTCACTCAGTTGTTCTAGCCAGTGCATTTGGTTGGCGACCGTCACGACTTCTCCAATCACGATCAATGCAGGAGACTGAATTTGGTTTTGATTTTTCAATTGCGTTAGTTCAACCAACCTGCCAGTGAAAACCCGTTGTTTGCGGGTACAGCCATTTTCGATAAGCGCGACAGGTGTATTGCTATCCATACCGTGATGAATCAGCGAATCACTGATCATCTCGGTCTTGCTCAGCCCCATGTAAATCACCAGGGTTTGATTGAGGGTCGCAAGCGCTGACCAGTTTGCGGTTAGTTCTTTGTCGGCGTGTGCGGTGATGAAAGTGCAGCCCTGTGCTAGGCCTCGATGAGTCAGAGGAATATTGGCGTATGTAGAACAGCCTGACGCGGCGGTGATACCCGGAATCACCTCAACGTGAATGCCTTTCTTAGCCAGCAGTAACATCTCTTCCCCACCACGACCAAAAACAAACGCGTCGCCTCCTTTGACACGGCAAACATCCACACCTGACTTCGCATAGTCGATAAGCAGTTGATTGATTTCGTCCTGAGTTAGGCAGTGGTTGCCTTTGGCTTTGCCGACATAGAATTGGGTTGCGGTGTCTGGAAATAGCGCCCTGATCTCTTCACTCACTAAATTGTCGAAAACAATCAGCGTGGCTTGCTGAATAGCTCTAGCAGCTTTCACCGTTAGTAGGTCTGGGTCTCCGGGACCCGATCCGACTAATGTGACGACACCCGGTTGGATTAACTTTGTCTTCATAGCGTGTTTCCTGCGATGCAAAGAATGTTCATAAAACCGTCTAAGCAACTAGAGTGCCACGCCTATAAAACAAGTAAGGGTTATTTTTTATATGCTTTAAATTCAATAAATTAAAAACAAAATCATCACTATCACCACACAAAAGAAACAGAGCAAAAAACCATAAAACATCAAAATATGAGCATTTATGGTGCAAATAAGATCAATTCAGTGCAAAAACACATGAAAATCCCTCTATTTACTATCAAAAACCATCTACCACTTTAGAGGTATATTTAATTTTAAATATTTGTTTTTTAATATCTTTAAATAACAAAACTCAAAAGATAACCATTTGGCTTACATGTTGCTTCAACCACTTAATACAAACTCAATTGTTTTAACGGGAATTCTGGGGAGCGAGCAATATGTCATTAGTGAACGATGGATGGATTAAAACGACTTGCGCCTATTGTGGAGTGGGTTGTGGTGTTGAAGCTCGTCCTAAATTAAGCGGTGAGCTTGAAATCAGAGGAGACAAAAGCCACCCATCAAACTACGGTAAGTTGTGCACCAAAGGCATTGCTTTGGGCGATACCGTTATCCACGATGGACGCTTATTAACTCCAATAGAGAAGTCACAAAGCGGTGACAAGATACTCGATTGGGATAGCGCAACACAGTTAGTTGCGGATAAATTTTCTCATGCGATTGAACGTTATGGGTCAGATTCGGTCGCGTTTTATGTCTCTGGTCAGTTGCTCACGGAAGACTATTACGTGGCCAATAAGTTGATGAAGGGCTTTATCGGCGCGAGTAACATCGACAGCAACTCTCGCTTATGCATGGCATCATCGGTGGTTGGCCACAAGCGCGCATTTGGTTCTGATACCGTGCCGATCTGCTACGAAGACTTAGAACACGCCGACATGGTCATTCTGGTCGGGTCCAACCTCGCGTGGTGTCACCCTGTACTGTTCCAGCGTTTGCGCACTGCTAAACAAATCAATCCCGATGTAAAAATCGTCGTGATTGACCCACGAGAAACAGAAAACAACACCATTGCAGACTATCACCTAGCGCTGAATTCTGGCTCCGATGTGGCGTTGTTTAATGGCCTGCTCCACTTCTTGAATAAACACGACCACCTCGACCATGACTTCATCCAGTCAAGCACCAATCAAATCAACCAAGCTTTGGCTGCGGCAGAGTCAGACGACGATCGTTTAGAGTCAACCACAGGCCTAACGCGTAAACAACTAAACCGCTTTTACCAAGACTTCGCTCACTCAGACAAAGTGATCACCGTTTACTCGCAAGGCGTTAACCAATCTAGCATTGGCTCAGACAAAGTGAACAGCATTCTCAACTGCCATCTCGCGACAGGTAAAATCGGCCAAGTGGGCAGCGGCCCCTTTTCTGTTACAGGTCAACCCAATGCAATGGGTGGGCGCGAAGTTGGCGCACTGGCGAACACCCTCGCCTCCCATATGGAGTTTGATAACTCAGAACACCAAGCGCTGATCCGTGAGTTTTGGCAGACGGACAGACTGGCTACCAAACCGGGCTTAAAAGCGGTTGATTTGTTTGATGCGATGGCAGACGGAAAAATCAAAGCGGTATGGATCATGGCGACAAACCCCTTGGTCAGCCTGCCTGATTCAGCTAAAGTCAAAGCAGCCCTAGAAGCTTGCCCGTTTGTCGTTGTCTCTGATTGCATTGCAGATACCGAGACGTCGCGTATGGCTGACCTGTTACTTCCAGCGCAAGGTTGGAGTGAGAAGTCCGGCACGGTGACAAACTCTGAAAGGCGGATATCACGCCAACGTAGGATCATGCCAAGCCCAGGGATGGCTAAACCCGATTGGTGGATCATTAGCCAAGTTGCCCGCAAGATGGGATATCACGACGCTTTTCGCTATCGTCACGAAGGGCAAATATTTGCTGAGTATGCTCAGTTATCGACGTTAGGGAATAACAACGGAGAGCGCGATTTCACCCTTTCGGGCTTAACCCAACTAGATGAACAGGGTTACAACCAATTAACTCCGCAGCAATGGCCTGTGACTCAACTTCAAACAGAAACAACCAACCAAAGATTATTCAGCAACGGGGAATTCTATACTGCGAACCGAAAGGCCAACTTTGTTGCGGTGCACCACCGTGAGCCGCAAACCGCATGTAACGATAACTTCCCTCTACTGCTTAACAGCGGCCGCACTCGCGACCAGTGGCACACCATGTCGCGCACCGGGTTGTCTGCTCGTCTGGCGGAGCACAAACCTGAACCTTATGTGCAAATCCATCCGACGACGGCTAAAGAACACAGCGTTAAGGCACATCAACTAGTCAAACTCCATAATGCACAGGGAGAGTGTTTGGCACGGGCAGAGATCAGCGAGCAAATCCAACCAAACCAGCTATTTTTGCCTATCCACTGGAACAACGCAACGGCGAAAAACAGTAAGCCGTGTAACCTAATCGCCCCTCAAACCGACAGCCATTCTGGACAGCCTGAATTCAAGCACACGCCCGTTGCGCTAACAGTTTGTCAGCACCAAAGTCGAGCGACGTTTGCGTCAAGAACGGCATTAAACTTCAACTCACTGGATTACTGGGCAAGACAAAAGATAGCGGAAGGTTACCTGTATCATATCGAATCAACGCTTAGCGCTGATAAGCTCGCAAACTATCTCAAATCGCGACTAAAACACAACATCGAGCGATTGGTGAGTCATCAATCTAGCGAAGGGAGCGCACGTTTTCGGTTTATCGCACTCACTGCTGATAGGGTCGAACAGGCTGTCCATGTACAACCGATTCAAGATGAGCAGAGAATCAGCGAATTGACCGATATTCTCAGCACACGATTTAACCAAGAGAGTGAATCAGAGATTCTCTTGAGCTTATAAGTCCACCTGATTTGAACGGCGCGACTCTAGTAGACTCGCGCCGAAAGGAGCGTTTTTTTCACTCCACATCCACCATTTGAAGCCTCGTTGTCTCACAGAATTTCGACGCAGAATCATCAATGTTGTCATAAACAACTGCGCTAAATTTATGGACAAAAACGCCAGAACGCGCACAACACCAAGTATTAACATCTCACCAAAGATGAAAACAAAATCACCATCAACAACGCAGTGTTTCACCTCAAAAATGCCATTGAGCACCAAGCGAGTATCTATACACCACTTAATTGAGAGCTAGGTCATATCCTCCTCGGCTAAATAAATGGACAAAATTGCTACATTTTTTTGCTGTGAGTCTTGTCACTAACATTGGGCATTAAATACACAAGTATGTACAGGGAACACTCACCTCTACCAGTGGATGGATAACAATGAAATTAAAAAAAATACTCACTATCGCTGCCCTTTCTAGCATGACTGTACTTAGTGCATCTGCTCACGCATTTTTTGGTTCCAGCGATGACGCAATCAGACTTGGTTACCTTGTAAAGCAACCGGAAGAACCTTGGTTCCAAACCGAGTGGTCTTTCGCTGAACAAGCGGCCAAGCAGTACGATTTTGAACTTGTCAAAATGGCAGTACCTGATGGCGAAAAAACCCTAAACGCGATTGATACCTTGGCGGCGAGCGGTGCAAAAGGCTTCGTCATCTGTACTCCCGACCCTAAATTGGGGCCTGCGATCATGGCAAAAGCGAAAAGCTACGGCCTAAAAGTCGTGACGGTTGATGATCAATTCTTGAATGCCAAAGGCGAACCAATGACCGAAGTGCCTCTAGTGATGATGGCCGCAAGCGAAATTGGCTATCAACAAGGGACTGAACTGTTTAAAGAAATGACTAAACGTGGTTGGGATGCCTCAACAACAGGCGTAATGGCAATTACCGCTGATGAACTGGATACCGCGCGTCGCCGTGTGGATGGTTCAATTAAGGCGCTAAAAGAAGCGGGCTTCCCTGAAGGTCAAATCTACCGCGTACCAACAAAAACCAATGACATCCCAGGCGCACTGGATGCAGCGAACTCGCTACTGGTGCAATACCCAGATGTGAAACAGTGGCTCATCGTTGGTATGAATGACAACACGGTATTGGGCGGTGTTCGCGCGACCGAAGGTCAAGGCTTTGCTGCGACAAGCGTGATTGGTATCGGTATCAACGGTGTTGACGCGGTCAATGAACTGGCGAAGTCTAATCCAACTGGATTCTATGGTTCGCTTCTTCCTAGTCCTGATGTAAACGGTTTCAAGAGCATCGAATCGCTCTATAAATGGGTCACAGATGATGTTGAACCAGAGAAATTTTTTGAAGTGACTGACGTGGTGCTGATTACCCGCGACAACTTCCGTACGGAACTAGAAAAGAAAGGTCTTTAACACCAATAGTGGCGACCTTATAGGTCGCCACTCGGTAAATGGAGAGAATGGTCATGGAAACCTCCCCTACTTATCTCGAATTTTGCAATATTTCCAAGCATTTTCCGGGAGTCAAAGCGCTCAGCAACATTAGCTTTCGCGCCAACAAAGGCAGTATTCACGCTTTGATGGGTGAAAACGGTGCCGGTAAGTCGACATTGCTGAAAACCCTCAGCGGCTTACATCAACCAACCGAAGGTGAACTGCTTGTCGATGGCAAACCTTTGTCGTTCAGTTCAGCGACCGACGCTCTCGAGCAAGGCATTGCGATCATCTACCAAGAACTGAACTTGGTACCGGAACTCAGTGTTGCGGAAAATATTTATCTTGGTCAGATGCCGACTAAAGGCGGTAGCGTTAATGTTGAAAAACTAAATGCCGATGCGCGCAAACAGCTGGAACGATTGGGTGAAAACTTCGACCCAGCGCGTCCATTGAAAGAGCTCTCTATCGGCCAGTGGCAGATGGTCGAGATCGCCAAAGCCCTGAGTCGTAACGCCCAGATTATTGCGTTTGACGAGCCAACCAGCAGCTTGTCGCAACGTGAAATTCAAAACCTATTTAAAGTCATTCGCGAACTGCGCGACGACGGAAAAATCATCTTGTATGTCTCTCACCGTATGGAAGAGATCTTTGAGCTGTGCGACGCCATCACCATTTTCAAAGACGGCACACATGTACAAACCTTTGATGACATGTCATCACTTACGCACGACAAACTCGTTGAGCTGATGGTTGGTCGTGAAATCGATGATATTTACAACTACCGCGCGCGCCCATTGGGTGACAGCGGCTTACGTATCGAAAACCTCGAAGGTAAAGGGCTGACGCAGCCCGTCTCGTTTGATATCCGCCAAGGTGAAATCCTCGGCCTCTTTGGCCTCGTTGGCGCGGGTCGTACCGAATTAACCCGACTTATCTTTGGCGCAGAAAAAGCGCAGTCCGGGCACATCTACATCCACGACCAGCTTATCTCGGTCAAGAAACCGCAAGACGCGATCAAAGCGGGTATTACTTTGTGTCCAGAAGACCGTAAAGCCGACGGCATCGTGCCGATTTTATCGGTCGAAGAAAACACCAATATCAGCGCTCGACCTTGGCATTTAAAACTAGGCAGTTTGATCGACTTTTCATGGGAACGACGCAATGCCGAACAGCAACGTGAAGCGCTCAATGTAAAAACTTCGTCGTTAGACCAAGCCATTGGTCAGCTTTCTGGTGGTAACCAGCAAAAAGTGATTTTGGGGCGTTGGCTATCTACCGACATGAGCGTGATTTTATTGGACGAACCAACACGAGGTATCGACGTTGGCGCGAAGTCTGAGATCTACGATCTGATTTTTGACCTTGCTGAACGAGGCGTCACCGTACTGGTGATTTCAAGTGATTTACCGGAAGTCTTAGGTATTTCCGATCGCTTGCTCGTGATGAAAGAAGGCGCGGTAACAGGAGAACTCCAGCGCCATGAATTTAAAGAACAAACCGCTTTGAGTCTGGCCATGCTGGGCAATAACCAAGCAGCTGCTTAATGAAGGAATATCCTATGTCTGTATCAAGCCCTACCAATACATTGGAACAAAACAGTGCCAAACGCTCGTGGAATTTTGCAGGAGTCTGGGACCGATTCGGCATGCTGATGGTGTTTGCTGGTCTGTTTTTGTTATGTGCTTTCTTTGTCCCTTACTTCGCCACTTTTATCAATATGAAAGGCCTAGGGCTCGCGATCTCAATGAGCGGAATGGTGGCGTGTGCCATGCTCTTCTGCCTTGCGTGTGGTGATCTGGATTTGTCAGTCGCCTCGATTATCGCCTGTTCTGGCGTCGTGACGGCTGTTGCGATTAACGCCACCAGCAGTGTGGTTCTTGGCATCGGCGCAGGACTACTATCTGGTGTCGCTTTCGGTTTACTCAACGGTTTTGTGATTGCCAAGCTGCAAATCAACGCATTGATCACCACGCTGGCCACCATGCAGATCGCGCGCGGTTTAGGCTACATCATCTCTGACGGTAAAGCGGTTGGTATTACTGAAGAAAGCTTCTTCACTCTGGGTAACTCGTCGTTTATTGGCATCCCGACGCCGATTTGGCTCACCATCATCACATTCGCCGTGTTCGCTTTTCTACTTAATCGCACCGTTTATGGCCGTAACACGCTCGCGATTGGTGGTAATGAAGAAGCCGCACGCCTCGCTGGTGTCAACGTGGTGAAAACCAAGATGATCATCTTTACCGTTTCCGGCTTTATCTCAGCCTTAGCTGGAGTGATTCTCGCGGCGCGTATGACCAGTGGTCAGCCAATGACATCGGTCGGCTTTGAGCTCGTGGTTATCTCGGCGTGTGTGCTGGGTGGTGTATCGCTAAAAGGCGGGATCGGTAAAGTTTCTTACGTTATTGCCGGCGTATTGATCTTAGGTACGGTAGAAAACGCGATGAACCTGCTGAATATGTCTCCGTTCGCGCAATACGTGGTGCGTGGTTCTATCCTGCTCGCCGCCGTTATTTTTGACCGCTACAAACAAACTAGCCGCACTTAGTACGTTATTGGTCGAAACCAACACTAAGAAGCCAGAGCTAATTCGCTCTGGCTTTTTTTTGCGCTTAATTAGCCCGTGTACGCGCCGCTTGAGTAGTTAAGCTCGTAGCTGTGGCTGTAGATCTCAAGAATGTTGCCGAATGGGTCTTCCATGTAGATCATGCGGTATGGTTTTTCACCTGGGTAGTAATAACGTGGCGCTTTCATGCGCTTTTTACCGCCCGCAGCGACAATTCGCTCCGCCAACTCTTCAACATTTGGGTCTTGAACACAGAAGTGGAAAATGCCCGTTTTCCAGTATTCAAAGTTATCTTCTGGGTTCTCTTGGTTCTTGAATTCAAACAGTTCCACGCCGATGCGGTCACCCGTAGCTAGGTGGGCAATGCGAAACTTTTCCCAACCCGCACCAAACACGTCACTGCACATTTCACCGATGGCGGAATCGTCTTCGATAATTTCCGTCGGTTCCATAATCAAATACCAGCCAAGCACTTCGGTATAAAACTTCACTGCGGCTTCTAAATCCGGTACCGAAATACCGATGTGAGAGAAAGTTCTCGGGTAAGGTGTTGGCGCTGTCATAGACATATCGACCTCTGTATCCTGTGATTAACGTTGCTAAGTTGAGCTTAAGATACAAGCCGAAGATAAATATTATAAATTATCGTTAATTCTTATTATGATAATTTTTTATTATCAAAGTTATTCTACTCTCATGCTCAATACGCTTTGGCTCAACACCTTTAAAACCTTGGTCGAGGTCGGACACTTCACCCAAACGGCTGAAAAGCTGCACATGACCCAACCGGGTGTCAGCCAGCACATCAAAAAACTTGAAGAATCCTGTGGGCATAGCCTGCTCAAACGGGAGAAGAAGAGTTTTGAACTGACCGAGCAAGGCCGTTTGGTGTATCAATACGCACTCAAGTTAGCGGAAGATGAAGCGCTCTTGCTGGAGAATTTACGCTTTGATGACCCGTATGCGGGCCAATGCAAACTCTCGTGTTCTGGTTCACTCGCGTTGTTGCTCTACCCTCAACTGCTCTCGTTGCAACAGAGCCATCCCGAGTTAACGATTCATCTAGAAGCGGCGCCGAACCATAAAATTCTCGATGATGTGCAAGCAGGCGTTATTGATTTAGGGATCGTAACACACCAACCAAACAGCGCCCTCTATCAAAGCCAAGTGATCGGAGAAGAAGCGCTGTGTTTGGTGTTTCCACGCGCTTACGCCGATAAACCGCTCAGTGCCGAGTTGTTAGCAGAGTGCGGTTTCGTCGGACACCCAGATGCCAAGCATTACTTATCGCTTTACTTTGACGCGTGCCAAAGCGACGCGTTGACAGACATCAATCTAGACCAATTACCGCAAACGGGTTACATCAACCAACTGCATCAAATCTTGCTCGCGGTCGCAAAAGGACTCGGCTTCACCGTTCTACCAGCAGCGGCGATAGCGAGCTTCCACGATAAGGAGCGCCTGTACATTGTTGATACGCAAGCGCAAGTAAGAGAAACGCTCTATTTGGTGCAAAAGCGTCATCGTGATTTGCCTCAACGCTATCAAACCATCCGCCAAGTTCTCGAAACTGTTTTGGAACAGCATTGAGTCGATTTTTGTTCTCATGTTTGATACTGCAAGGCTATCGGTGAAACAACTTGAATGACTTCTTTATCGTATCCGGTCTGTGTCACGGCAATACGCTACAGCTGAAGTTAGTGTCTTCAGTGCCAGAATAAATATGAAGAGGGTCAGTAATATGGTTAGAACAATAACGTTGGGCTGTTTGGTTGCGGTCACGTCATTTAACGCACTTGCCGAGCAGGGTGTGACAAAAGTGACCAGCACGCACGCGGTAAAAGAAACCGCAGATAAGTTTGTCGCGATAGCTCAAGAAAAAGGGCTTAACGTCTTCGCAAGAATCAACCATCAAGAGAACGCGGCTAAGGTCGATATGACGTTAAGGCCAACTGAAGTGATCATCTTTGGTAATCCGAAAGTTGGCACTCCCTTGATGCTCTGTGCGCAAGAAGTGGCGATCGATTTACCGCAAAAAGTGTTGGTGTATGAAGACGTAGAAGGCAAAACTTGGCTAGCGTACAACGATCCGATGTATTTAAAGCAGCGTCATAACATGCAAGGCTGCGACGAAGTACTGAATAAAGTCAGTGGCGTATTAGGCAACCTAACCAACGCTGCAGCTAAATAACACTATCCTTCCGGCAAGCTGTCGTCACCAACACAATGATAACTAAGCCGCCAACCTCGTTCTGAGGTTGGTTGTTAACCTTTCTAACCTAGCTTTCTAAGCTGCATAATTTTCGCATAACCCCCCACTAGTAACATGAATAGATAAATAGAAATTACGATTTGCTATTCATACCTAACATTGAACCATTCTCATTAAAATCAGCAACCACAAACTAAAAGTGACTTCCAGCACAAATTTTGTACAGCTCGAGGCAAAGCCCAAAAAATCATGATTTGCATCAACTCCTCATCTACCCCTTAAGAGTTAGATGAAGAGTAAATAATGATAAATTGGTTAATAATATGCAGATTAGAAAAAGATACATATTACTGATTGCTTGTGTCGGGGTGGTATTGGGCTGGATTGTTTTGGGTGGTACAGCGGCCATCATGCATAAAACCTCCAGTACCGAGTTTTGCGTATCGTGCCATACGATGCAAATCCCTTACGAGGAATACCAAGGCTCCATTCACTTCACCAACGCGAAAGGCATCCGTGCCGAATGCTCTGACTGTCACATTCCGAGTGACCCTATCAATTACGTCATCACCAAGATTCGCGCTTCTAAAGACATTTATCACGAGTTTGTCACTGGCAAAATCGATACCGAAGAGAAGTACGAAGAGCACCGTATGGCGATGGCAGAAACGGTATGGGAACAGCTACGCGCTAACGATTCAGCCACTTGTCGCTCTTGTCACTCCTTTGATGCGATGGACACTTACGAACAATCTGAAGACGCGGCAAAAATGCATAAGTATGGGATTGAGAACAACCAAACTTGTATCGACTGTCACAAAGGCGTCGCGCACTTTGCGCCAGAGCCAGAACTCGACAGTGAGGCGTACAACCGCGTTATTGCTCAAACAGAAAATACGCCAGCAGACGCCAGCACCGTTTACTCTATCGCGCCAATCAGCATTGGCGAGCTAGGTTCTATCAACCCTGCGGTCGAAATGTCTGTGGTCGGCACTTCTGAGGCTGAGCGTACGGTAGCCATTGCGGGTTACCAAATGAAAGGTGCGGAACAAGTGCTCTACATGGGTAAAGGCCAACGCAGCATCATTGCCATGCTTAGTGATGCTGGTCAGCAGGCGCTTGAGGTCGGCGAGTTTAAAAGCGACGAATACGGCAACGAATGGCGCACAGCAAAACTCAAAGCCGCTATTGATGCGCCTGTATTGGCAAGCCCTGATCCTCTTTGGGGGTACGCAGAAGAACTCGACAACGTTTATTGCTCAACCTGTCACTCTAAAATTCCAGCGAACCACTTCACCGTCAATGCATGGGGACCGGTTGCCAAAGGCATGGGCGAGCGTACTGACATCTCTGAACTTGATTTGGAGATCCTAACCAAATTCTTCCAAAACCACGCAAAAGACGTGGCGGGTCACTAGAAACAAAAGGATATAGTTATGACAGATATTACACGTCGCGGATTCCTCAAAGGATCAGGTATTGCAGCCGGCGCGCTTGCTATCACATCGATCACGCCACTCACTGCAGTTGCTGCATCCAAGCGTGGTTCTGGCGTTCTGACCGCGGGTCGCATGGGCCCGATGCTATGTGAAGTCAAAGACGGCAAACTGGTTGCGACTAAAAACGCTCTACCGCAAACCGTGCCAAACAGCTTGCAGTTAACAGGGCCAGACCAAGTTTATACCCAAGCGCGCGTGAAATACCCAATGGTGCGTAAAGGGTTCTTGGACAGCCCAGCAGCACCGACGGGTACTCGTGGCAAAGACGAGTTCGTGCGCGTCTCTTGGGACGAAGCCTACAAACTTATCCACGAACAACAGATGCGAATCCGCAAAGAGAATGGTCCTGAAGCCGTGTTTGCAGGCTCTTATGGTTGGCGCTCATCGGGTGTACTGCATAAAGCGCAAACATTGCTGCAACGCTACATGAGTATGGCGGGCGGTTACTCTGGCCACCTTGGTGACTACTCGACTGGTGCGGCGCAAATCATCATGCCGCATGTAATGGGCTCAATCGAAGTATACGAACAGCAAACCACCCACCCAATGGTGCTAGAGAATAGCGACGTTGTCGTACTTTGGGGCATGAACCCAATCAATACGCTTAAGATTGCTTGGACCTCATCGGATTGCTCAGGACTTGAGTTCTTCCATCAGTTGAAAAAATCTGGCAAAACCATCATCGCTATTGACCCGATGCGCTCAGAAACCGTGGAATTCTTTGAAGACAAAGTGCAGTGGATTGCACCACGTCCGATGACCGATGTAGCGATGCTGATGGGTATCGCTCACTCACTAGTGAAAAAAGGCAAACACGACAAAGCGTTCCTCGACAAATACACCACTGGCTACGACAAGTTCGAAGCCTACTTGATGGGTAGAGAAGACGGCGTTGAGAAAACCGCAGAATGGGCAGCCGACATTACTGGCGTGCCAGCGAAGCAACTTGAATTGCTGGCGGATATCTTTAGCGACAACCGCACCATGCTCATGGCAGGCTGGGGCATTCAGCGTCAACAGTACGGTGAGCAACGCCACTGGATGATCGCGACATTGGCGGCGATGTTAGGTCAAATCGGTCTACCTGGCGGTGGCTTCGGTTTCTCATACCACTACTCAAACGGCGGTAACCCAGCGCGCGATGCTGGCGTCCTACCGGCAATCTCTGCGGCGCTCGGTGGCGGTTCGTCAGCGGGTAACGACTGGGCGGTTTCTGGCGCGGTGAATTCGTTCCCTGTGGCGCGTATTGTTGAAGCGTTGGAGAATCCAGGTGCGAAGTACCAGCACAACGGCCATGAGCGTACGTTCCCAGACATCAAGATGATTTGGTGGGCTGGCGGTGCGAACTTCACTCACCACCAAGACACCAACCGTTTGATCAAAGCGTGGCAAAAACCTGAGCTGATCGTTATTTCGGAAATCTACTGGACGGCGGCAGCGAAACACGCCGACGTAGTCTTGCCGATCACAACCTCGTTTGAGCGTAACGACTTAACCATGACTGGCGACTACAGTAACCAACACTTAGTGCCAATGAAGAAAGTGGTTGAGCCTCAAGGCGAAGCGCGCAGTGACTTTGACGTGTTTGCAGACATGGCAGAGCTAATCAAACCAGGCGGCCGCGACGTTTACACCGAAGGCAAGTCAGAGATGGATTGGCTGAAAGGCTTCTACGAAGCGGCGCAAAAAGGCGGACGAGCAGCTCGTGTTCGTATGCCTAACTTCGGTAAGTTCTGGGACGCGAACGAACTGATTGAGATGAAGTTCAACAAGAAAGCCGCGAGCTTTGTTCGTCATGCCGATTTCCGTAAAGATCCAATCATGAACCCGCTGGGCACACCGAGCGGCAAGATTGAGATTTATTCGAAAACCATCGAAGGCTACGGCTACAAAGACTGTCCAGCGCACCCAACGTGGATGGAACCAACCGAGTTTTACGGCTCCACCAAACAAGGTGAGTTGCAGTTGATGTCGGCGCACGCGGCGCACCGTCTACACAGCCAGTTCAACTACGCGAAACTGCGCGAGCAATACGCCATCGCTAACCGTGAGCCAATTTCGATTCACCCTGAAGATGCCAAAGCACACGGCATTAAGAGTGGCGATCTGGTTCGCGCCTACAACGACCGCGGCGAGGTTCTTGTCGGAGCCTTGGTGACCGATGGCATTAAACAAGGAGCGGTATGTATCCACGAAGGGGGCTGGCCAGATTTAGACCCGAATACCGGGATGTGTCGTAACGGCGGGGTAAACGTATTAACCAGCGATATCCCAACCTCTCGTTTGGGCAACGGCTGTGCGGCAAACTCTGCGTTGGTGAAAATTGAGAAATACACCGGCCAAGCACCAGCATTAATGGCATTCACTCCGCCAAAAGGCGCGTAGTTAAACTCTTCAACAACCGATTGGCCAGTAGTGAACGCTGCTGGTCTTTTTTTTGATTGCGTATTAATGAGCGAAGTTTGCCCCATAAAACGAAAAAGCCAACCTCACAAGGAGGTTGGCAAATCTTACCTAGATTGGGGGAGGTAAGATCAGGAGGTGGCAAGTACGCTGTGCACTTCTGACTTAATTGAATCAGATTGCGTGCCGAAAATCGCTTGTAAACTGTCGCCAATCACTAACACATCTCGCGCGCCGAGCGCTTTTAGCTTAGCAACATCAACGTTGGCAATGTCTTTCACCGAGACACGCAGACGAGTGATACACGCATCGACTGACTTGATGTTGGCTTTGCCGCCCAATGCAGCCACTACGTCCACCGCAATTTCATCAGGTTGTCCGGCAATCGTCACTTCTGCAATGTCGGTTTCACGACCCGGCGTTTTCAGATCCAATTTCACAATTAGGAAGCGGAACAAGCCGTAGTACAGCGTCGCCCAGATTGGACCGATGATGATGAACATCCACGCGTTGCTCGACATTGGGTAGTAAAGGAAGAACTGGATCGCACCGTGCGCAAAGTCAGTACTGTGTTTGATTTCCAAAAATGCGGTGATCGCAAACGCAATACCGGTGAGGAAAATATGAATCACGTACAGCACTGGCGCGACGAATAGGAAGGTAAATTCGATTGGCTCAGTGATACCAGTTAACCAAGAGGTCAACGCCGCAGACATCATCAAACCACCGACGATTTTCTTACGCTCTGGAGACGCGCAGTGGTAAATCGCCAGTGCCGCTGCTGGTAGTGCCCACATGGAGTACATAAAGCCACCAGACAGATAACCTGCGGTTTTATCGCCTGCGAAGAATCGTGTTAGCTCACCGGTAAACTCTTTACCAGTTTCTGGGTCTACGTAGCTGCCTACTTCGAAGAAGAACGGCGCATTCCAGATGTGGTGCAAACCAACCGGGAGCAATGAACGTTCGCCCGCGCCGTAAACCGCCCATGCGAGTACAGGGTTTTGGTACGCTGCCCAATGAGAGAATGCATCAAGAAGTTGTCCGACAGGTGGCCATGCAAACGCGAGAATCGCACCCACGACGATCGCCGATAAACCAGTGACAATCGGCACAAATCGTTTGCCGGCAAAGAAGCCCAAGTACTCCGGCAGTTTGATGTTATAGAAGCGGTTGTACATGAACGCCGCAACTGCACCGATAAAGATGCCGCCAAACACACCAGTTTGCAACGTCTCAACGCCCATGATGGTGGCGTCAGTTTCTAAGCCGCGCAGGCCTGTCACAATACCGAGCGATGCGTTCATAATGACTAGACCAACTAGGCCAGCCAATGCCGCAGCGCCGTCATTGCCTTTTGATAGTCCAAGCGCCACACCAACCGCAAACATCAACTGCATGTTGCCGAACACGCCCTCTCCCGCGGCGAGCATCACTTTGCTAACCGCGTCTGGGACAAAGGCAAAATCCGCGTTACCGATACCCAACATCAAGCCAGCAACGGGTAGCACCGCCACAGGCATCATCAAGCACCGCCCTATTCTTTGTAGTTGTCCAAATATACTTGCAAACATGGTTTCCTCCTGACAAACGTCAGTGTTGTAGGACCTGATTCCTTCAGGTCATGTTGTTTCACGTAAGGTCAGGATGATCATAGCGAGCAAGGCGGCGCCTAAGGTTACAAAAGGCAATCAGTTTGTAAGTGGTCGCTTACAAATCTCTCACACCGAGAAGTAAAAACTGTAATCGGCTCGATTGTGAATGTGCGTTTAAGAATGCATCATATTGGCCAGCGCCAAACGCAGGGACAGGCACAGGGAGAGTAGGATGGAAAACAAGCAGATACTGGTCGTCGATGACAACCTAGACCTTCGCGAAGCGTTGTCGGATTACCTTGGTCGAGCTGGGTTTGAAGTGCTTTGCGCGGAAAATGGCGGCGTGATGTGGCAACTGCTCAACGATCACCATCCTGATTTAATCATCCTCGATATTATGATGCCCGGTGAAGACGGCTTTACCCTGTGCCAGAAACTGCGCAAAAACTCCGATATCCCGATCATCATGCTGACCGCCGTCACTGAAGAGGCCGACCGAGTCGCAGGGCTAGAAATGGGCGCTGATGACTACATCACCAAGTCATTCAGTCCGCGTGAACTGCTCGCGCGCATCAAAACGATTCTGAGACGCAGCCAATCGACCGCCAATAGCAAACTGACGCGTAAAGTGCGTTTTGACGATTGGTTGTTAGATACCGTAACCCGCCAACTTATCCACGTTGCTAGCCGCGAAGTTAAACAACTCAGTGGTGCAGATTTGTCGCTGCTTGGTTTGTTCGTCAACCACGCGCAATCAATATTGTCGCGCGATGATATTGCTCGCGAGATCTGGGGACGCGATGCCGACCCGTTTGAACGCGGCATTGACGTGCAGATCAGCCGCTTGCGTCATCACCTTGAAGATAAAAACCGCTCGCTGATCCTAACGGTGCGTAACAAAGGCTACATGCTGACCACGGACGTGCACTATGAGAATTAAACGCTGGACGGGCTCATTGGTCGTTCGTACCAGTGTGTTATTGTTGCTGGTGATCATTCTGGCGCAGGTATTATCCGGGGTTATCTGGTATCAACACGCCAGCGAGCGCGATAAAGAAGGCCTGACCACCACGGTCAAAAGCTTAGCGCTGAGCGCTTCTTCCACCATCGCCTTCTTTCAAACCCTCCCTTCGGAATATCGTCACTTGGTGCTCAATCAACTGCGCAACATGGGTGGCACGCGCTTTTTCGTCTCACTCAACAATCACCAGATTGAGGTCGACCCACTACCAGAGAGCGAACGCAAAACGTTGGTCATCAACCAAGTTCGTGAGGTATTAGAAAGTGAGTTGAGCAGCATTCCTAATATCGAGGTGGAGTTCACCCAGCGCGACAAACTCAAAGTGTTCAACAACGAGCTACCTATCGACGAACTGCCGCTATTGTGGGCGCATTATTCGCTTTCGTTTGGTGACCTCAATCCGCCTATTCTGGTGATGCAGGTCGAAGTGGCGCAGAACGAATGGTTTTATCTCGCGGCGGTGCTGCCCGCGCCTTACATCAACCTAGAGACTAACTATTTTGAGCTGCGCCAATGGCTGACGTTATTGTTGTCCGCGCTAATGCTGTTGCTGTGTACCTGGTTTATCGTCCGCAAAGAAATTCAGCCAATTCGCGAGCTGGCAAAAGCCGCAACCCTGATGTCGAGCCGATTAGACGTGCCCGAAGTCTCTGAACGCGGTAGCAACGAACTGAAAGCGGCAGTACGTGCGTTTAACAAAATGAATCGACGCATCGACAGCCACATTAAAGACCGCGAAATGCTGTTCAGCGCCATCTCCCACGATCTGAAAACACCAATAGCCTGCCTAAAACTACGGGCGGAAATGCTGGATGACGACGCCGACCGAGAACGCTTTATCCGTCTGAGTAACGACCTAGATTTGATGGTCAAAGGCGCATTGCAATGCATTAAAGAGACCGATATCCACGAAGAAATCGAGCCGATCAATTTCACCCAACTGATTCAACACATTTCCTCCAATATCGCCGATGCGCCGGACACGATTCGCATCCACGGCGAAATCCGCACCCACTTTGCCGGCAAACCACTAGCGATTAAGCGCTGCATTCAGAATCTGGTCGATAACGCGCTCAAATACGGCCATCAAGCGGACATTACGCTGAGTGAAAGCCCAGAGTCGATCCAGATTGACATTGAAGATCACGGTGACGGTGTTGACGATTTATTACTTGAAAAGCTCTGCCAGCCATACTTCCGCGCTAGCAACGATAAAGAAGGCAGTGGGCTGGGGTTAACCATTTCACAGAGCATTGCAAAGGCTCACGGCGGCAGTTTGTCGCTGAGCCATTCTCAGTTTGGCGGCCTCTGCGCCACGCTGACTTTCCCGAGAGACTGACTATGAACAAACTGGCATTCTTGTTCCCACTGTTGCTCGCCCCTTGCGTCGCTCACGCGGAGCAGCCACAAGGGGTAGAGTTTTTACATTGGTGGACTTCTGACGGCGAGCAGCAGGCGCTGCAAACACTTAAAGCTCAGCTAAAACAGCACGATATTGAGCTGCTACAAAGCCCGGTGTTAGGCGGTGGTGGCGACAGCGCGATGACGGTACTGCAAGCTCGCGCGCTGGCGGGGAATCCACCGAGCTTCGCGCAAATCGAAGGGCCAAGTATTAAAGCGTGGGATGCCATCGGTATTTTGCACAACGTTAACGCGGTTGCAGATGAGCAGCATTGGGACGAAGTGCTCTACCCACTGTCTATCGAAATCAATAAAACACAAAACGGCTATATCGCCCTGCCACTTACGCTGCACCGTTTGAACTGGTTGTGGGTCAACCACAAGCTGCTTAAACAACTGAATCTGTCCGCGCCGAAAAACTGGCAAGGGATGTTCACCGCCATGGAGCTCGCTAAGCAAAATGGCATCGTGCCGATCGCAGTCGGTGAGCAGCCGTGGCAAGTCGCCCAACTTTTCGAGAACTTAGTGATTTCCACTGGCGGCGTTGAGTTCTACACCAATGCGATGGTTAAACTTGAGCGAGACAGCATCGACAGTGACACCCTGCGCCAAGCGTTGAGGCAATTTCGTCGCCTGAGTTTGTTGATCGACAACCAATTACCTGACAGTAAGTGGGATACGGCGACCCAAGCGTTAGCCGACGGTCAAGCGCTGTTTCAAATCGGTGGAGATTGGATTTTGGGTGAGCTGCTCGCCAATCAAGTCTCAGTTCCGCAAGAAATCGGCTGTTACCCAACGCCTGACAGCGATGGCGTATTCCTCTACAACATGGACAGTTTGGTGTTTATGTCGAGCAAATCGTTTTCTGCCAAAGCGGCTCAGCAAACCGCAAGCGCGCTGGCAGATGTCGAGTTTCAAGCTAGGTTCAATAAGGTAAAAGGCTCGATTCCGGTGCGCACCGATATCGACATCAGCAATTTTAATCCGTGTCAGGTCCAGTCATATCAAGACTTTCATTACGGTGTAAAACACAACCTTGCTGTGCCGAGTATGATTGATTCGATGGCGGTCAATCCGGTTGCCCAGCAAGCGATAAACTCGGAAATCTTCCGTTTTTACCGCAATCCCAAGATGGAATCCGACGAGCTGATTAAACGCATTATTGCGATTGCAGAAAGTAACTAGATAGGTAACTGGATAAGCATCCGTTCGTAAGCGTGTTTCACACTGACCGAGTTGTTTAGTTAGCGCGTTGCCACTGCACGAGCCACTTATCCAGATTATTAGCGAATTGTTGTCTGTCAGACTGGTTAAGTGGCGCGGGACCACCGGTTTGAATGCCGCTACTGCGCATGGTTTCCATAAAGTCACGGATATTAAGACGCGACTTTATGTTTTCTTTAGTGAAGAGTTCGCCGCGCGAGCTCAGCGCATGGGCACCTTTGCTGATCACTTCGTCTGCCAGTGGAATATCACTGGTGATAACCATATCACCCGCTTCACAGCGCTTAACGATCTCATTGTCTGCGACGTCAAAGCCTTGTTGCACTTGTAACATCGTTACTTTAGGTGATGCTGGAGTGCGAATGAACTGATTCGCCACTAAGGTCACTTCTACACCAGTACGTTCAGAAGCACGAAACAAGATGTCTCGAATCACCACCGGACACGCGTCAGCATCAACCCAAATTTTCATTCACTAATTCCTTAATTCTGATGAGGCGGCTATTAGACCTTAAATTTCACCGCAGTACCACTTACACTCACCATCATCATGCTGCCACCGCTACCAATCACTTCGTAATCGATATCGATGCCGACAATACCGTCCGCACCAAGAGAGCGGGCTTGCTCTTCCATTTCAGCAAACGCGATTTGTCTGGCGTTACCCATTTCTCGCTCGTACGCGCCAGAACGGCCACCAACCACATCGCGAATTGCACCAAACATGTCTTTAAAGATGTTCGCGCCCAGAATCGCCTCTCCAACTACCACCCCTAGGTAATCTTCAACGGGCTTTCCTTCTACAACTGAAGTCGTCGTTTTTAGCATTGCAGTTCCCCTGTTTCCCTCAATCACAGTGACTGAGCAGAATTTAAGCAGAACAGCTTAGGTATGGGCAAATTTGTCCGCCAGCAATGAGACATAAGGAACAATATTATTTGTATCGATTTGCGTCGTCGCAAAAATGGAATGCATATCCGCCGATTAGATATGCACCCCATAACTTATCAACCGACGATATGCAGATATTTTCTCACGTAATAAGAAGTTGTCATTATTTAACGGACAGAACTCTATGTGTTAAAAATTAGAACAATTAGATGCAGCCATTAATCGTACTGGTTAAAAATTCGTTAATTAACAGAAATTACTAGTGATAGATGTCACATTTAAAAATCCAATTAGGTTTTTTACTTTTTTATTAATTCAAGAGCCTGATAACCTCCTGAGCACCTTGAAGTGAACTCAAGGTGCATAACTATAAGGAGTGTTCACTATGAATACCAAGAAACCTATGTCACTCACCAGCCGCGTTATTATCGGTATGGTAGTGGGTATCTTGACAGGATTTGCAATTCAATCCCTTTTTGCCGACAACGGATTTGTCGACACGTACATTGTTAATGGACTGTTTGAAGTTGGCGGTAAGATCTTTGTTGCTAGCTTGAAGATGCTTGTTGTTCCACTGGTTTTTGTTTCCCTTGTTTGTGGTACTAGCTCGCTGAAAGACTTGTCTACTTTGGGTCGTATGGGGGGTAAAACTCTAGCGTTTTACATTACGACCACCGCAATCGCGATTACTCTGGCACTGACCATGGGTAACCTTTTCCAACCGGGCGCGGGTGCAGACTTAACAGCAGCAAGCTCATTTAAATCAGCGGAAGCGCCGTCTCTCGGTCAGGTAGTGATCAACATGTTCCCGACCAACCCGATCAGCGCGATGGCGGAAGGTAAAACCCTTCAGATTATCGTGTTTGCGGTACTGTTCGGTGTTGCAATCAGTGCGGCGGGTAAACCGGGCGAGCGCATCGCTTCTTTCTTCTCTGATCTTAACGAAGTGATCATGAAGTTAGTCGCGATTCTGATGCACTTAGCACCTTACGGTGTGTTCTTCCTGATGGCGAAACTGTTCAGTGGTTTAGGCTTAGGTGCTATCGTTAACCTCGCAGAATACTTCTTGGTTCTGGCAGGTACGCTAATGCTCCACGGTCTGGTGACGTACAGCGTTATGCTGAAAGGCTTCACTGGTCTTAGCCCAATCACCTTCCTGAAAAAAATGGAAGATGCCATCATGTTCGCGTTTTCTACTGCATCGTCAAATGCGACGATTCCAGTCACGATGGAAACCGTGAAGAACCGTATGGGTGTTGAAAACCGCATCTCTTCATTTACCGTTCCTCTGGGTGCGACCGTCAATATGGACGGTACGGCGATCATGCAGGGTGTGGCAACAGCATTTATCGCGCAGGCATTCAACATTGACCTGACCATGGGTGATTACCTGATGGTGATCCTGACAGCAACACTTGCATCAATCGGTACTGCAGGTGTTCCGGGGGTCGGTCTTGTTATGCTGGCGATGGTACTCAACCAAGTAGGTCTGCCGCTTGAAGGTATTGCTCTGATCATGGGTGTTGACCGTCTACTTGATATGATTCGTACGGCTGTAAACATCACCGGTGACAGCGCAGTGACTGTGATTGTCGCGAAGTCAGAAGGCGCATTGAACGAAGAGCGTTTCAACGACCCAATGGCAGGTGTGAAAGAAGAAGAAGTCCATTTAAAGCAATCTAACGCTTAGTGAACTGACATTGATAACATGGAAAGCCCCAGACATTGTGCTGGGGCTTTTTTTATTGGCTTTCGAGGCTAGAAGGCGTACTTAACGTTCAATTCCAGAGAACGCTCGGCGCCGAACCAGCAGTTATTTTGGTCGTAACACGAGTAGTACTCTTCATCAAACAGGTTGTTAGCAATCAGATTCACCGTCGCGCCAGAGAGAGATTCACTAGCCTGGCCAAGTTCATAACCCAGTGACAGATCAACCGAGGTATAGGACGGCACTTTGCCCTGCGTATTGGTAGCGTCCATCTCCATTTCACCTACATAGCGTGCCCCGCCGCTGATGCGCGTTCCGGCTAAAGCGCCTGCGTAAACATGATAGTTCGCCCATAGATTCGCGCTGTGTGTCGGCACGTAGATTGGCGTCGTTCCTTCCAGTCCGTTGCCCGCATCTTTGGTGATTTCCATATCCAGATAAGTATAAGCCGCAGAAAGGTGAAAGTTCTGATTGGCGTACCAACGCGCTTCCAGTTCGACACCTTGAGAAACCGCTTCACCGACTTGAATCTTTGGCCCGTAAATATTGGTCGGATCCGCCATCAAGGCGTTCTTTTTAGTGATGTGGAAGAACGACGCAGAGGCACTGGTCGACATATCTTGCGACAGGTATTTCACACCCACTTCCGCTTGTTCGCCTGTTTCCGGATCAAACGCGCTGCCGTTTTTGTCCACGCCCGGCGCGGGCTCAAAACTGGTCGCATAGCTAACAAATGGTGACCAACCACTGTCCAACACATAAAGCGCACCGACGCGGTAAGTAAAGTGGTCATGGTTTGATTCATGCGCGTAGTAATCGCTTTGCGACTCGTACTGGTCAAAACGTCCGCCCGCGATCACCACTAAATTGCCCAAGCGGATTTGGTCTTGCAAGTAGATACCCAACTGTGTGGCTTCGGTGTCGTCAAGATATACGCCCGTCTCGGTCACATCCGCACGGTTAAGCGCATTGTTGTTTGGATTAAGTGGGTCAAATGACACAAAACCACTGCCTGGCGCAACCGAATAAGACGTATACGCGACATCGCCATCCATCGATTGGTAGTCAACGCCAAACAGTAAGTTGTTCTCCACGCCCGCAATATCAATCGCACCGCTGACTTGGTTATCAATCACAAACCCTTTGAGCTCTTCATCGGTAGAGTACGGATAACGGGTCAATGTGCCATCCGGATTGACTGCCGTGGCGTGGTAGGTGTTTTCTTGGTTTAGATCCGCTTTCGTGACCCGCGCATTTTGCAGAAAGGTCCAGTTGGAGTTGAATTGATGGTGGATCTTATAACCCACCATGAGCAATTCACGTTCGAACTGGCTCCAGTTTACGTCGCCCATCGATACACTTGGCTCGCTCTTCTTGAGTACCTCAAGCGGCATCGATGAGTTCATTCCCATTTCTGGGTCATTTTGGTAGTAAAGATTGACGTTAATCAGCGTACTGTCGGTCGCTTGCCAATCAATCGATGGAGCCAACACATAACGCTCTTCTTCTGCATTGTCGACTTGGCTGTCCTGCTTACGAGCAAGCGCAATCAACCGATACGAAACATCGCTATCAGCAATCTGACCCGTGGTATCGATAGACGCTTCGATTAAGTTACGCGACCCAGTCGCTAAGCCCAAAGTGGTCGCCGCCTGCTGTTGTGGCGCTTTGGCAATCATATTGACCATACCACCCGGAGGCATAGCACCATATAGGACCGACGTTGGACCTTTAAACACTTCGACTTGTTGTACCGCGACCATATCGACCTGTGGCTGTAAGTTCCAGCCGTTGAGGTAGAGCATCGACAGGCCGTCATAGTAGTTGACGTTCTTGGTCGAGAAGCCGCGAATTTTAAAGTCATCAAACATGATTACCGAGTTACCACGGTTTTCAGCCGATGCTCCGGCGACATACCTCAGTGCCTGATTCACCGATGTCACACCCCGCTGCTCGAGCTGCTCTTGGTCGATGATGGTAATGCCCTGCGGCGTTTCTTCCGGCTCTAACGCGGTTTTGGTCGCGGTATTACGATACGTTTCGCCAAACACGGTGACAGCATCTAGCTCGGTCAGATCTTCGCTGGGTTGATCGCTTGAATAAGATGGGACAGAAAAAACGGCAAGTAGCGCCAACGTCAATGTTGAGCGCGGAAAGTTAGTTGGAGTTCGCATGATTCCCTCACGTACCACTGCATTTTATTTAATAATGAATCTCATTTGCATTTTACGGATTTGGGAATGATAAAGTTAACAATTTGGGGCATATGACCAACTAGCTGATCGGCACCCAATATTGCATCACCGCCTGCATCGAATCGGCCTGATAATTCTCTGAGTAGCACTCTAACTCGTAGCCTTCTACTCCTTTGTAGCCGGACTCTGGTAACCAATGCAGCAAAAACCACTCCAGCGTAGCGGGCAGAAACTCGATCGGTCCACGGTGAGAGATGACCGCGTAAGTTTGACTCGGCACTGTCAGAGTATCGAGCTGAGAAGTTCTTTTTCGCTCTAAAGTCGCAGCTCTTTGTAAGGCAACACCAGCCCAATATTGAATAGGGCTACCTTCAGAACTGGCTTGGGTAACATCCACCACACCGATACTCGAATTACACTGTAAATCCAGTGCGGTCAGTTCTGCTTCCAGCTTCCGCCATAACAGCGGCACTTTGCGCTGAAAGTCGGGTTCACTGGCAAACAAGCCGCGAATCTCACTATGCACGCCGTGGATCAAAAATGCCTCTTTCGACTCCACTTTGACTTCCGCAAAGCCCAGCCTTGGTAAAGCTTCTCGAGCGGGCAAATCGACGATCGGTTTTCTCAGTCCGGTACGTTTTCCCAGCGCGCGATAGACACGTGGACTAACGCCAAACATCTGCTTAAACGAACGGCTGAACGCTACCTCAGACGCAAAACCAAACGTAAACGCAATGTCGATGACACGCTCTGAGCTATCGATCAAACGTTCAGCGGCGGCGCTGAGCTTGAGCTCACGGACATAGGCGGCGACGGATAACCCCGTTTCAGCTTGGAACACGCGCTGCAACTGCCAGCGAGACCAACAGCTGTGATCAGCTAACTCATCAAGGCTTAATGGCTGATGAAGGTGCGTGTCAATGTAGGATAAGACCTTACGAATACGGCTATGGCCGTTAGCCGAGCGTATTGCGGTCTTGGTGTTTGCTGTCATTGTGAAGTATCTGCTGAATCGTTGAACAGACAATACCACAAATACAAATAAGAATTAATATCAACAATGAGGTAAAATATCCCCGACTGATGCCGGGGATGGAGTTTATTGAGCGATCTTTTCCAGCACTCTCATCAACAGCTTGATCCTTGGTTCGATAGACGCCAAGAGCAAATATTCTTGGTCGCTATGGAAGCCAGCACCGATTGGTCCTAATCCGTCCAAAGTCGGCACACCGAGAATTGCGGTGTTGTTGGCATCCGAGCCACCACCCACTTCTTTCCAGTTGATGTCGATCGCCAGCTCATCCGCCGCAGTTTGTACCAGCGCCATAAGTGCTTGAGTCTCTTCACTCGGCACCATGGATGGTTTATACGCTTCGCGCTCAACCTGCACCGTCATGCCCTCGCCAAATGGCTTCTGCGCTTTGGCCTTGATCTTGGTGTCAATCGCATCATATTCCGCGTTGCTCCAGAAGCGCACATCGACAATCGCTTGGGCATGCTCAGGGACAATATTCGCCCCCGCACCACCGGATACAACGCCAACGTTGAGCGTGGTACCAGACTCAAAGCTGGTCATCGAGTTGATCGCCAAAATCCAGTTGGCCATTTCGGTGATCGCACTGCGGCCTTTTTCTGGTTCATTACCCGCATGGGCAGCGACGCCGTTAAAGGTCAGTTTGTAGCGAGCCATACCTTTGCGCGCTTTCACCAAGCCACCATCGGCGCGCGCAGCTTCAGCCACCAGCACAGTTTTCGCCTGCTTCGCCACCGACTGAATCCAATCCACTGAATGGAGTGAACCCGTTTCTTCATCGGGGTTCATGCAGATACAAATCGATAGCTTGTCCAATAGCGCTTGATCTAGGTTGCGCATAGCATAAACGATGTTCAGTAGCCCTGACTTCATGTCCGATACGCCCGGACCGTACGCCTTGTCTTCGTCTGTCGACATTGGACGTTGCGCTACTGTCCCGACAGGAAAAACCGTGTCCATGTGGCCAATTAGCATCACATCGATCTGTTCGCTGTGCGGTTGGTTGCGGATCTCAAGACCTACCCCCGCTTTGCCGCAGTCGATACGTGTGACCTGCCAACCGGCAAGCTGGGCAAATTTCGCTTCAAATTGAGCGGCGATAGATTCAATCCCATCAAGCGTGTAAGTCCCGCAATCGACGTCAATCAATGGGCGCAGCTCATCAAGGTACTCATTCAAACAGAAGTTCATAATTTATCCTTAAACGAATAAGTTCATTACCAACATTGCGCCAAACGCGTTGATCACAGAGATTGCGATCATCACTGGAATGTAGCGACCCTCAGTACCGATTGGTCCCATGATGCGTCCCATGTACTGCACTTGAGACCCCATTAGGTAGATAGCTGGAGCAAGAATCGCAATGTGCGCGCCGTTTAGAATGCCTTGGTCAAACAACGTGATCACCACACCGACCGCACCACCCATCGACATCCAAGCGCCGATCAATACCGCCGCCGCTTCTCCCGGCAGGCCAAAAATCGCCATCACAGGAGAAAACACCGAGCCCATCAGATCCAGCGCACCCGTAATTTGCAGTGCCTTAATGATCACAAACGCCATCAGAACGTTAGGTAACGTCGAAGTCGTGGCAATCGTCCAACCTTTTTTCGCACCTTCGACGAAGATGTCAGTCACCATAGGTTTTTTCGCTTGTACGTCGCTCATTGTGCTGTCTCCTCTTTTAGCTGCTGCGCTGGTTTTTCTGATTTGTCTTCTTTACCTTCTGTGATATTTACGTAGATGCGGAATAAGTTAGCGCCCACAAACTTGAACACGAACATAATCGCCACCGCCAGACCAATCGAAGAAGTGACCGCCAATGAACCGTCAGCCATCGTCAGAGTAAACAGTACCGCGCCAGAAGAGAAAAAGTTCACGATGGTTGCGCCAGCGGTAAATTGGAACATGGTAAAGACGTCGGTTTCGCGTTTGGTAAGACGGCCTTCATCCTTTAGTTGGCGTGTCATCGCCGCCCCTGCATCGGTACTTTGTAGTGATGCAATCAGCGCAAGGCCAGAGCTGCCAGGAATGCCCATCAAAGGACGCAGTAGAGGAGTCAAAAGTTTGCGTGCTGCGTCTAATGCGCCGTAGTGCTCAAGCACATTGATCACACCAAGGGCGAACATCACGGTAGGGATAAGCGTCAAAGCAAAAAGGAAACCGTCACGCGCACCGCTGCCGCCTTTGCCGCGCAGTGACGTCGTCGCCGCTTCAACACCTTCTGCGGTTTCTTTCACGTCGTACGCAACTTTACCGAATGAGCCGTTTAGCGTAGTAAAATCTAAGACGCCGTACCATTCGCTAGACTTCATTAAGCCTGAGAAAAATACGACAGCGAAAGCCAGCGCAACATAGCAACCCCACGTTACTTTGCGCGCCTTTTGACTAGAATCGGACATATGTCACCTATGTATTGTTATGTGGAACAGGACACATAGGATTCTGAAGTAAATAGTATTGCCTCAGGATGATCCGCATCAATTAGTTATCTCAACTATCAATAAGCAATCAATCATTATCATATTTTGTGATCTCGGACATATGCAGAATTTTTATCCAACATGATAGATTTATATTGCAATGCCAATTGGTTCATAACACCATAATTTTCCAGTGAAAATTGGCGTAAAATCGACCATATCAAACCTATCTCACATATCAGACTGTGAATCCTGACTAGAATGATTTCATCATAACTAGAACTAAAGGATTGACGCATGAAATTGCAGTGGTCTGTTTTCGTTACTTTTTTATTACTCCCTTTCTCAACGTTGGCCGCCAATACCACACATGAAACCATCCCATTGACTCAATCGACCGTCGGTTATGCGTCGCTACTTATTTTTACTGCCGCATATGCACTGGTCATGCTTGAGGAGTACTTAAAGCTCAGAAAATCCAAGCCTGTTTTGCTCGCCGCGGGTTTAATCTGGGCGATGATCGGTTATGTCTATACCCAGCACGGGCAGATTGAAATCGCGAAAGAAGCCTTAGAGTACAATTTACTTGAGTATGCAGAACTGCTGCTGTTTTTGCTGGTAGCGATGACTTACATCAGCGCGATGGAAGAACGAAGACTGTTTGATGCCCTGCAAGCGTGGATGGTCAGCAAAGGGTTTAACTTCCGCGCCCTATTCTGGCTTACTGGTATCCTCGCGTTCTTTATTTCGCCTATCGCCGATAACTTAACTACCGCGCTGTTGATGTGTGCGGTGATCATGAAAGTCGCGGGCGATAACCAAAAGTTCATCAACCTTGCTTGCATCAATATCGTGATAGCCGCCAATGCGGGCGGCGCGTTCAGCCCGTTTGGTGATATTACCACCCTGATGGTGTGGCAAGCAGGCCACGTGTCATTCTCTGAGTTCCAGCCGCTGTTCCTACCTTCTGTGGTCAACTACCTCGTCCCTGCGTTGGTGATGTCGCTATTTGTGCCGAATATGAAGCCAAATGTTGTCCACCAGCACGTAGAGCTTAAACGCGGTGCTCGCCGAATTGTCGCGCTGTTTATCTTAACCATTGCCACCGCGGTCGCATTCCACGCGGTGCTGCACTTCCCTCCCGTGATCGGCATGATGATGGGCTTGGCATACTTACAATTCTTTGGCTATTTTCTGCGTCAAACCCTGCAAGCATCACTACATAAAAAAGCCGCACGTGCGATTGCCAATCGAGACGACCTCGCTCTGAAACGCTTAGGCTCTGTGGTGCCGTTTGACGTATTCAGACGAGTTTCACACGCGGAATGGGACACCTTGTTGTTTTTCTACGGCGTGGTGATGTGTGTTGGCGGCCTGAGTTTGTTAGGTTACTTAGGTCTCGTCTCTGAGGTGATGTACACCCAGTGGGACCCTATGTGGGCTAACATCATGGTGGGTATTCTCTCGGCGATTGTCGATAACATTCCCGTGATGTTTGCGGTGTTGACAATGGAACCTGTGATGTCAATGGGCAACTGGCTACTGGTTACCCTAACGGCGGGAGTGGGGGGCAGTTTGCTCTCCATCGGTTCAGCCGCAGGCGTAGCACTGATGGGGGCAGCTCACGGCAAATACACCTTCTTTGGTCATTTAAAATGGATGCCTGTAATTGCCTTGGGTTACATCGCCAGTATCTTGGTACACGTCATGCTTAACGGGAACTTGTTCAATTAAGAGCGCCGATAAACAAAGAGGCAAAGCGATATCGCCTTGCCTCTTCGATGTCAAAATAGACTAACATTCAACCGATATCCAGTAAGTAACCACTTACTGACGATTAACCATTTTGTTCAAGTTTGAGTAATTTCTCTTTGCGCTCAACACCGCCAGCATAACCGGTAAGTTTGCCATTTTTGCCGATCACACGATGGCACGGCACGATAATGGAGATGGGATTTTTTCCGTTCGCAAGCCCCACCGCTCGCACCGCTTTCGGGTTACCGATCGCGTCAGCTAAATCTTGGTAACTCCAAGTTTCACCGTAGGGAATCGTCGTCAGTGCATGCCAAACCTGCATCTGAAACGGCGTGCCTTTGGCGGCCAGTGGCAACGAAAACTCGCACCTTTGTCCGCTAAAGTACTCTGTTAGTTGCTTCTCCGCCTCAAGCAAAGCTGGCAGGCTACGGTCATGTCGACCTAAGTCTTCCGGTTGAGTGGTTTGGGTTTCAAACCAAGCGCCCAGTAGCCCTTCATCGTTGGCTTGAATGGTCATCTTGCCAAGCGGCGTGTCTATCGTGGTGTAACAAGTGTTCATGCGTGGCTCCAACAATGAAAAGTGGCGTAACTCCCCCAAGGAGCAACAGATTGTGCGTTAACTGACGGGAATTGTTGCAGCATTTTCTTCACCACGAGATCCCCATCAAGAAAACAATTTGGTTCTGACGCACCGCGCAGACGTGCATAGTTAATCGTCCAAGGGCCAATCCCTTTTAGTGCTAACCATTGCTCTGGCGATGCATCCGGCGTGTGCATCATAAACTGGGCAAAGCGGCTTAATGTCTCTTTGCGACTTTGCGGCATGCGTAAAAAGCTTAAATCTGCTTGGCCGACTTCTTGCGGGGTTGGAAAATGGCTAATCGCTTCAGGCTGCAGTGTAATCGCAAGTAAATTCAGTTGACCGATTGCCGCTTTAATCGACACCTGCTGGCCTAAAATCGCCCTTACGCCCGCTTCCCAAGTGCTCCAGACGCCAGGAATTCGGATCCCGCTGCGTTTCACCAATTCAGGCGCGACTTCGCCTAACTGCTTCTCGATATGCAATACATCGGCATCTAAGTCGAACATTCGTCTAAGTTGATTGACCAGCGCTTTGAGCTGACGGGTATCATCGAGTTTAAACTCGACACGCATCGTGCCAGCTTTAGCAGGATAAATTTTAAACCAGCCGTTGCTGTCGCCAAGTTTGAATGCGCGTTGATAGCTATGTTCATCCACCAGCTCCAGTCCTTCAATCGCCCTTAGACGATAGAAGTCCAACATATGCTGCCAATCGAGCGGGCCTTTAAATGCTAAGTCGATGTGGTTGATGTCATTTTCTGATTCGGTGTCTTTGCGAACTTGACGAGGGGTCAATTTGAGTACCTGTTTGAATGCATCGTTAAATCGGCGCACGCTATTGAAACCGCTGGCAAAGGCGACTTCGGTAATCGACATGCTGCTAGAGTGAAGTAGTTGCTTGGCGAACATCAACTGGTGATACAACGCGTATTGCTTCGGTGCCATACCGAGGTGATGTTGAAACAGCTGGCGCAAATAGCGATCGCTGATACCGACTCGCTCTGCTAGATCGGCTAAGGTTGCGTGTTGCAGCTCACCTTGTTCGATGAGCTTTAACGCTCTTAAAAACGTCGTCTCGACGCCTTTCCAAGCCCAAGAGCTGGGTGCGCTGTCTGGGCGGCAACGCAAACAAGGTCGATACCCTGCTTGCAAGGCCTGCGCTTTATCAACGAAATATTCAACGTTCTCTTCTTTGGGCAAATTCGCCGGGCAAATCGGACGACAAAATATCCCCGTCGTCTTAACCGCGATGTAAAACTGACCGTCAAACCGAGCGTCTCGCGCCTGCCTAGCACTTTGGAACTGCTTCAGCGCAAATGGAGAAATATCGACCACGCTGGATTTCCTGTTAATCCGTTAACTTACCCTCGAGTTTAAATCACTATTTGCCAAATACTAGCCATTTTCGGAACTCAATTGATTTGGCTAATTCACCAAACTCATCTACATTAAGAACCTCATACAACATAATAAAAAAGGAACGTTGGCTATGAATCTGTGCTCTTGCACAATTGTGCTTAAAAATAATCACACTATGACATTTGATAATGTTGAACAAACGCTTGGCATCATCGATGAACACGGTGTGAACAATATCGACAACATTACAATTGCGACATCTGATGGTAAAAATACTCTTTCTTACAATAATTTATCCATAGAAGAGTCCATCGAGAGCTTAATGAGTCTTTAAGCCAAATCTCATGCCAGTTGAGCTTCGTCAGTGCTCGACTGGCTGTTTCCCCAAGTCTATGTTCAAATTTTTTGAATTCGTTGCTCAAATTCTTCTGATTCAGTCGCTACCCTTCTCGTCATAAACTCAATCTCAACAAAAACAGGCAGGTTTATAACCTAGCGCCCAATCCAGTAAGAGAGACGAATATGACTAACACACTTGTACTAAAATCCAGCATTCTTGGCGAACACTCGCAATCAAACCAACTGATCGACCACGTACTTGAAGGCAAAACGGGCATCATTGAACGTGATTTAGCGGCAAACCCACTGCCAGTACTGGATATGAACGTTGCAACAGCCCTACGTGGCTCTGCTGATGATCTATCTGACGAACTTAAAGCGGTGTTAGATCTATCGAATCAATTGATTGACGAGTTAAAAGCGGCGGATCAAGTGATCATCGGCGCACCAATGTACAACTTCATGGTACCAACTCAGCTTAAAAACTGGTTTGACTTAATTGCTCGTGCAGGTGTGACTTTCTCGTACACAGAAAATGGTCCTATTGGACTGATTGAAAACAAGAAAGCAATCATCGTGACTACGCGCGGCGGCCTACACAAAGACTCACCACGCAACTCTATCGAGAGCTACCTAACCACTATCCTTGGCTTTATCGGTATTACAGACGTTGAATTCGTTTACGCTGAGGCGCTCAACATGGGTGAAGAATCAGCAGCAGTAGCCCGTGAACAAGCGCGCGCGCAGTTGGCTAAACTGGTATAAAAACCACACGCAATAAAAAACCTCGGCATGCCGAGGTTTTTTTGTTGTTATCGCTGAGTAGTATTACTCGTCGACCGGAAAATCCGCCATTTGCTGCAAGCTGTATGCGGTCACTGGGTCGATGTTTTTTACTAACTCTTCCAGTTGCTTGATCGCCTCAATTGAAGTGCTCGCTTTACGGTAGCTCAAGTAGATTGGGCGACACCAATCGGCAATCCCTTTCACCTTATGAAGTTGCCCACTGGCAAGAAACGGCTCCACTAACGACGCAGGTAAGTAAGCGCTTCCTCCCTTCTCGAGAATGAAATCTAAAGCGATACGCGCGGTCGATGTTCTTAAATAAGGCGCTGGTACTTTGGGATGACGCTCTGCGTGCTCTGACGCAAACTTGGTGCCCCAATCCACGTAGACGTATTTATCCTTGAACACTTGGTCTAATTCATTTTCATGCGTTGAGACTAGGATCAGCACCACATCGGCAACTTTCTTACAATTAAGCTCATCCGCTTTGATCGGGTCAAAGGCAAACGCCATATCCAACGTGCGCTCTTGCAGGCTGCGATTCAACGATTCACGGCTGAGGATTTCGGCCATAAAGCCATAGCCTTCGAACGCATCGGTCACTAGGCTCAAACAGTTTTGCAGGTAGGCATCCCATACGTTTGGCGTCCCGCCAAGCGTCAATTGCAAGGCTTTACCACTCTCAAGCGAGAGCTCCAACTTGGCTTGTTGTAACGTAGACACCATGATCTCTGCGTAGCCAATCAACCGCTCGCCTGCAGACGTCAGCTTAATGTTATTTCTGTCACGGATAAACAGTTGAGTATCAAAATAACTTTCAAGCTGTTTGATGCGCGCACTGACGGCGGCTTGGGTGATATACAGGTTTTCAGCGGCACGACCAAAGTGGCGCACATTGGCGAGTTCTAAAAACGTCCTGAAGACTTTTACGTCCATCTACTTTCCTCTAGGTGCAATCTTCCAAGGGTAACAAATAAGGAAACTTTACTGACCATCTCTTAAACAAACTGTTACCTATGCTTCATAAAAATGTTTAATTGAGACGATAAAAAGGTTTTGTTTTTCTTTTATTAAATTTGCGCCTAATTTTCGCTTTGTACCGTTCAGGGTAATTATCAATGTAGGTTTATAGAGGCTACTGAAATGTCTGACACTCAATTCCGTCACGGCAAAAAACGTTTTTACGACAACAGCAAATTTCCACGAGGTTTTGCTAAGTCTGGTGATTTTACGCTTGCAGAAGAAGAAATTCTAATGCTTTATGGCGACACTATGGCTGGCTTGGAATCGGGTGAACTATCTCCTGAGAACTCTGAGGAGAAGCATTTCGTAAAAGTAATCGAAAACCCAGGTAAGGCTAAAACAAAACTCGAACGAGTTTGGTTGAAGTACACACAGTTAGCGCGTGGACGCAAACGCTTCCATACATTAAATGGCCGCAATAAGCCGGACGCATCTGAAGATTACTCTGACGACGCAGTATTGGAAGAAGACTAATCTTTCTCCACAAAGCCCCTGAGCAAAAGCGAAGGGGCTTTGTTTTATCTGCTATCTCAAGCGAGCAAAATCGTCTCCACGCAGCGACCGCTCCCTTCCCCTTCTCTACTTGGCTAACATCGCGACTTTTTTCAAAAAGCTATCACGCAAGTGTTCTTGGTCGTACTCAAGATGATAAGTGTTATGAAAACCGACTTTGAGTTCCACACCATTGCCGCGCATATACACGTTGTAACCGTCGTAATCGGAAAAGGCTTCGACGCCCTCATAGATTTTGCCAAATTCGGTTGGTGTCCCGTTCGCCATCACGTTCTCATAAGCTTGTAGCACTTTGGCCGGATCGAGTTCATTTCTCATCGGTACTATCCTCATTACTTTCACATTTTAAGTATCGGCAGCAACAGGTGGTTTTGCCATTTTACCGCGTGCGTCAGATCAAAATTCGAGCGCGTTTTTTGTCCTTCTAACCCAGAGGAATATTAATCAATAAGACAAAACTATTTTGTTAGACTCAAGGCGTGTTTTGTCCGTTAATGCGCTCGTCACGGTCGCCTTTATAAACCCAACCTCAGCGTCGTGTCAGGTATGATTTCAGGCCCTTCTGATTCATGTTTTATTCTCTCTGTTCTTTGTGAGATTAGATGTGGAAATAACTTCCAAACTCGATCGCGTCCGCGCTGATTACAACGTTCAACACTGGAGCCAAGGCTTCTACGGTATCGACAACCAAGGCGAAGTGTATGTATCGCCAGCTTTCGGTCAGGATCATCAAGTACCTTTAAGCCGTATCGTTACCCAGTTGGAACAGCACCAGCTTAATCTACCGGTATTGGTTCGCTTCCCGCAGATCTTGCACCAACGTGTGCACGGTATTTGCCACGCGTTCAACCAAGCGATCGACGAGTATCAGTATCAGAATAACTACCTGTTGGTTTACCCAATTAAAGTTAACCAGCAAAAAGAAGTGGTCGACGAGATTCTCGCCAGCCAAGCGCAGCTAGAGACCAAACAGCTTGGTCTCGAGGCGGGCAGCAAACCTGAATTGTTAGCGGTATTGGCGCTGGCGCAAAAAGCCAGTTCGGTGATCGTCTGCAACGGCTACAAAGACCGCGAATACATCCGTTTGGCGTTGATTGGTGAAAAGCTAGGCCACAAAGTATTTATCGTCCTAGAAAAGCTTTCTGAGCTGGATTTAGTGCTAAAAGAGGCGCGCAGCTTAGGCGTAAAACCACGCATGGGTATCCGTATTCGTCTTGCGTCACAAGGTGCGGGGAAATGGCAATCAAGCGGTGGCGAGAAGTCTAAGTTTGGTTTGGCGGCGTCTCAAGTGCTGACTGTGATTGAGCGCCTAAAACAAGAAGAGCAGCTTGATGCGTTGCAATTGGTGCACTTCCACCTCGGCTCGCAAATGGCGAACATCCGCGATATCCGTAACGGCGTGAATGAGTCTGCACGTTTTTACTGTGAACTGCGAGAAATGGGTGCACAAATCCAATACTTTGATATTGGTGGTGGTTTGGCAGTGGACTACGACGGAACACGAAGCCAGTCATCGAACTCGATGAACTATGGTCTGATTGAATACGCGCGTAATATCGTTAACACTGTGGGTGACGTATGTAAGCAGTACCAACAACCGATGCCGACGATTATTTCGGAGTCGGGGCGTTCTTTGACGGCGCACCACGCGGTGTTAATCACCAATGTGATTGGGACCGAAGCGTACTACCCAGAACAAGTTAGTGAGCCAGAGTCTGACGACCCAATGCTGCTACAAAACATGTGGCGTAACTGGCAAAACCTACAAGACGACGGCGATGCTCGTGCGTTGATTGAGATTTACAACGACACTCAAAGTGACTTAGCAGAAGTGCACTCTCAATTTGCTACTGGCGTGCTGAACTTACAACAACGCGCGTGGGCGGAGCAGCTTTCTCTGAGAATTTACTTCGAGCTAAGCCGTAAGATGAGCACGAAAAACCGCTTCCATCGCCCTATTTTGGACGAGTTAAGCGAAAGACTGGCGGATAAGTTCTTTGTTAACTTCTCACTGTTCCAATCACTACCAGACTCTTGGGGGATTGACCAAGTGTTCCCTGTACTGCCATTGTCAGGGCTGGATGAAGTCGAAGACCGCCGCGCAGTTATGCTGGACATCACCTGTGACTCTGACGGTGCGATCGAGCAGTATGTTGACGGTCAAGGTATTGAAACTAGCTTACCCGTACCGGCTTGGAACAAAGATAAGCCGTATTTAATGGGCTTTTTCCTAGTCGGCGCGTATCAAGAGATATTGGGTGATATGCACAACCTGTTTGGTGACACACACAGTGCGGTGATTACCGTTAACGCGCAAGGTGAACCGGTTATCGAACGTATTGATGAAGGCGACAGTGTCGAAGACATGATGCGCTATGTACATATTGATGTAGACAATATTCGCAGCCACTACCGCGAATTGGTTGCTGAGCGTGTTAACCACGCTGAGCAGCAAAGTGTACTCAACGAACTTGAGCAAGGCTTAAGTGGCTACACCTATTTAGAGGATTTCTAAATGAACGATTTATTTAGTAAAACCGATTACTCGCTTTACTCGAACTCGATGAGTTTTATGCGCCTACCTTACGTGCGCAATCCAGTCGATACCGAGGCGGATCTGGTTGTGCTGGGTGTGCCACTCGACATGGCGACATCCGGTCGCCCTGGTGCACGTATGGGACCGGACGCGATTCGTCGCGCTTCGGTTAACCTAGCGTGGGAAGGTAAGAAGTTCCCTTGGGACTTCAACGTATTTAAACGTGCAAAAGTGATTGATGCTGGTGATTTGGTCTTCGATTGTGGTGATGCGGAAGACTTTACTTACCGCTTGGAAGCAGCGACTAACGAAATCATCAAAAGCGGTAAGACGATGTTGGCGCTCGGTGGTGACCACTTTATCACCCTGCCAATCCTGCGCGCGTATGCGAAACACCACGGTGAAATGGCATTGATTCACTTCGACGCCCATACTGACACCTACGCAAATGGTAGCGCTTACGACCACGGCACGATGTTTTATCACGCGCCAAATGAAGGACTGATTTCACCGAAACACTCGGTTCAGATTGGTATTCGTACCCAGTATGAGCAAGAAGATCACGGTTTTAACGTCATCAACGCCATGGAAGCGAATGATCTAGACGCTGAGTCGATCGTCACTCGTATCCGCGACATCATCGGCAACAAGCCAGTGTATGTGACGTTTGATATCGACTGTCTTGACCCAGCTTTTGCACCGGGTACAGGTACACCAGTTTGCGGTGGTTTGAACTCAGACAAGGTGCTGAAGATTTTGCGTGGCTTGGCGGGTGTGAACATTGTCGGCATGGACGTGGTAGAAGTATCGCCTCCGTACGACCACAGCGACGTGACCGCACTGGCTGGTGCGACGATCGCGCTTGAGTTGATGTACGCGTGGGCAAGCAGCCGCGAAGAGCAGTAATCGCGATTAAGCGATGAAAAAAGGGAGCCGATGGCTCCCTTTTTGTTTACTCCGTTGGATTAAATCCAGAACGTCATCGCAATAAAGCTTAGCGCGATAATACAAGCAATATTGAGGATGATACCGACTCGCATCATCTCGCTCTGTTTCACGTGACCAGAGCCAAATACGATCGCGTTCGGCGGCGTTGCCACTGGCAGCATAAACGCACAAGACGCCGACACCGCAATCAGCACTGACAAGACCACTGGCGACATTCCGAACGCTTCCGCAACAGTAGCGAATACCGGAATCAAGAGCGCCGCACTTGCTGTGTTACTGGCAAATTCAGTCAAAAACACAACGAAGATGGCGATAACTGCCACGATAAAGAAGAATCCTAGGTGAGAAATCATGTCGCTTAGCTCATTCGCCAAGAAGACACTGGTACCGGTTGCTTTCAAAACGTTGCTCAGACAGATACCACCACCAAACAGTAGCAATACGCCCCAGTCTGCGGTCTTTTCAATGTCTTTCCAATGCACCACGCGAGCAAAGCTCACCGCCACAATGGCACAAAGCGCAACAATCGTATCGAACTTCGCGTAACCGCCAAGCATTGCGTTAATCGGCTTGCTGAAGATCCAGCAGATTACGGTCGCCGCGAAAATCGCCAGTGTAACCACTTTACCTTTGTCCCAGTCAACAGGCTCAGCATTCAGCTCAAACTGGCCGTTTAGATCAGGCTTAAGTACGAAGTAAAGAATCGCAATCATCATAGGCATCATGATAAGCGCAGTCGGTAAGCCAAAGCTCATCCACTCAGTAAAGCTCAAACCCACTTCTGCAGCGGCAATGGCGTTTGGTGGGCTACCCACTACGGTTGCGATACCACCGATACTCGCACTGTAGGCGATCCCTAACAGAACAAACACGTAAGTTTTATGGCCGCTTTCTGAGTTCACTTTGCTGAGTACGCCCAGTACCAGCGGCAGCATCATCGCGGTGGTTGCGGTATTACTGATCCACATTGAAAGACCAGCGGTCACACCGAACAACATAAACACCGCGACGCTCATTTTGCCTTTAGCAAAAATCAGCACCTTGTCTGCGATGACTTTGTCGAGTCCTTGGCGATGCATAGCCGCAGCCAGTGCAAAACCGCCAAGAAAGAGGAAGATGATCGAGTTAGCGAAGTTATTGAGCGCTGTTTGCGTATTAAATACGCCAAACAACACTGCCATGATTGGCACTAAAATCGCGGTAACGGTGACATGCAGGGCTTCGGTCAACCAAAGAATCGCAACAAACACCAACATGCTGAGTCCCAAAACAACTTGAGGCTCAAATGGCAGCGTAAAATACATCAACGCAAACAAAAAGATGTCTGCGATGATGATCATACTGTTTCGGTTTAGAAACCATTCTCGGGTATTAGTGGGCAAAGGGACACTATCATTTCTATTCATTATTATATTTCCTTAAGAGGGCCTTGTGGCATAGCAAATGATCCCACACAACCTGTTAGAGAAATAATTTTTCATTGCGAATTTGTTAAGCATATCAAGTTCATGCGTACGAATGTTAACAATGTGAATAGAATGCACACTAAACCATACGAGGAGTGATTACTTAGTCATCAACCTATCAAAACTGTCCATTACTTGTTGGCATTTCATCACTCGTCCATGACCTTGTCCTTGGGTAGCAACTAAGCTGACATTGTCCATCTCTTGCGCCACTTTTTCAGAGATAGAGAATGGCGTAAATTTGTCCCCTTCATCATGAACAATAATCGTCTCTGCCGTGCGCTGTTTCAGTTTTCCGATTGGATCGATCGACTGAAGCGGATAGCGGTATTGCGTTTGAACCTTATCGACTACCGCATTAAACAGTCGCATGGAATATCCTGAACGCTCCACACTGCCAAACAAGTTGTTGAGGTAGTCGAGCACCGGGGCAATCAACAACATAGGTTTATCCACCAGCTTTTGATGATGGCATTCAATCGCCGACACCGTACCCATACTGTGACCCACAATCCCCGCCACATCCTCTAAGCTATCGAGCACCGCTTCCAGACCTAACACAAACGCAGGAATGTGCCCGTACACACCTTCACTTTGACCGTGCGCAGGGTGGTCGTATGCCAGCGCGGTAAATCCTTGGTTCGCGATATGTTCCATCAAGGGATAAAACTGGCTCGAGCTGCCTGACCAGCCGTGGGTAAGCACCCAAACAGGTCCGCTCCCCAAACGATAGGTTTTCAGTATGCCTTCTTTCGACTGCACTTCACCTTTGACCAGCCCTTGCGGCTCTGCGTTTTTAGGCTTAGTTCGGGCCGGTGTGAGCAGTAATTTACGCGCGGTCTTCTCCGCGTGTTTCGGCGTTAGCGTGTGGTGCAAACGGGTACTCAAGTTGATCATGCTTTTCTTAAAGCTGAACTTTTTCGACGTATTAAAGTAGATCTTCTCACTCATTGGAGTTGTCCTATATGTCGCCCGTAAAAAAAACGAACGACCGTGCTATTTTTAATTAAACAATAAGCCGAACACACAGTTCAGCTTGGATTATCACTTCCAGCTAGCGATTAGCCTTTCAACACCATTCCAGAAGTGATCATAACTCGCTTGTTGTCCGTGTATCGAGTAGAACAGGTGCGCACTCAGATACAGTCCATACAGCTCAAACGTCGCCTGCTTCGGGTCGAGGTCGGCTCGAAACTCTTGGCGTTCTACCCCTTTGGCAATTTGAATACGCAAATACTCAATCCAGGTTGCGATGGTCTTCTTCAGCTTCTGCTGGGTGGGCGTAGGCTCAACGCCGGCTTCTTTCCACGCATCCAAAAACATACAACTGCCTTGAAATGAGTGGTTCCAACCCAACCAGTTATCCAAAAGGGTATGAATCTTTTTCTCTATTGTCTGTTCACTCTGCTCGCGAGCAGGTGCGATCACGCGTTGAGTAAACACCTGATTGGCGTACTCCAATACCGCGACCTGGAGGTTATCTTTCGAGTTAAAGTGCGCGAACAAGCCGCTTTTTGACATGCCACAATGCTTTGCCAACTCACCAATAGTCAGGCTTTCTAAACCGTTCTCACTCGCCAACGCGAATGCTTTACTAAGGATATTTTCTTTGGTGACTCTGCCTTTACTCATACAACTCTCTCTTACAGACTTATTTATTTTTAGCACGAACGTTCTTTTTTTCAACTTTTATTTTGCCTACATCTATGAGCATGGAGACCACGCGCATAGATCTTAGCGGAGTGAAGTGAGTCGCAAATCCGTCAACCTGCTCGTCTTTAATATGCAACCTAGGTTCTGAGACAAACCTCTCAGTGAATAAGTTTGATATACCTTGCTTCGTTTTTTAATTTTATAAAATGTCGTTATGCAAACTAAAAAGATTCAAAGTATTGAGTTCGGCCGCGTGGTAGCCATTTTTGCGATTCTCGCGATGCACTGCCAGCTATTCGTCAGTTACTGGCAATATGATGGAACCCCTTGGGTAGCGTATATTTTCAACCAGTCGACCCGATTTGCCGTTCCGCTATTTTTCTTGATTTCAGGGTATCTTATCCAACCAAAGCTGGTCGCAGAGCCGATGGCGATGTTGCGTCGCTACTGCTCACCTTTGCTAAGAGTGTTTGTGGTTTGGAGCATCATCAGTCTACTGATGCCGTTCAACTTTCAGGTGCTCGCCGAACACGGTTACTTAGCAGAGCGTCAAGGATACTGGGGCTTTCTGGCCCAAACGCCACTCAATTCGCTGCTGGAAGGCGGGCTCGTTCACCTATGGTTTATCCCAGCACTGATCTTGGCGGCGGCAATCACCGCCTGTTTAGCGAAAGCCAAACGCCTTGAGATGTTGATACCGCTTGCGTTTGTTCTTTACGTGTATGGGGTACTAGCGGGCAGCTACCAAGTTGTCACGGACTTCTGGTCGCCGTTTTTCACCCGTAACGGACCGTTCTTTAGTACCTTGTTATTTGCGATTGGCTTTACTATCCGTCAAGACAACATTAAAGCCACCAGCCGACAAGCGTTACTGCTTGCAGGGGTTGGCATGCTGTTACACTTTGGCGAAGCGCTGTTTCTCAACGGTCATGGGCAAGCGTTCAATAGCAACGATTACTTATTTGGCACTTTCTTGTGGGGCACAGGCATCTTCTTATGGCTATTAGCTAAACCTGAGTTCGGCGCAGGCCGTTGGATTACTTCCCTGTCGAAGTATGTACTCGCGATCTATGTTGCCCACCTACCTGTGATCATTTTGATGATGAACTTTGCCGGCTTTCACGGCCTAACTGGGCTTGGACACGACCTCACGGTATTGTTTGGCACCGTGCTGTTAACGCTATTGCTGGTCAAAGGCTTAGAAAAAACGCCGCTCTACCCGTGGCTATTCCGTTAGATGTAACGCGTTACTAAAACAAACAAAAAGCGATGGTCTCATACCATCGCTTTTTTGTATTTTTCACATCGACAAAATGACTACTTTGACGGTGGGTTTGAAGCACAGACACTGTCAGCGTGGCAATCCTCTTCTGTGCAACATTCCGCTTTAAGAAAGCCAATCACTTCGTCAAGGCATTGATACTCGGCAACGCAGTACAAGGTTCGCCCTTCTCGGCGCTGACTCAATAGACCCGCCGACGCCAAGCTGGAAATATGGTGGGACAGTGTGGAACCCGGCACATCAAGCCTTTCTTGGATCGCGCCGACCGCGACGCCCTTATAGCCCGCTTTTACGATGGTCTTGTAAATAGCCAAACGAGTCGGATGCCCTAATTCTTTTAGTGCTTTCGCGACAACTTCCAGTTCCATTTAAAACTCCCAAACAAACTAACATTTCCAAAATAATAGAAATATGTGTTTTTTGCAATCACCGTTCGCCAATAACTGTGTGACTTGAGCTATTTTGAGCTTAAAACCCTATCACTAACCCCAATTCCCCCGCCTGTAGCAACCCAAAATCAAGCACTTACAGGATGTAGTTCGGCGAATATTAATCTGTATCAAAGTTCATGTTTGTTTCATAAATAAGCGCCGAACGCTGTCCTACACTTAGTGGGAATATAGGCAGACTAATCAAGGAGCAAACAATGATCTCGGTACACAGACAATACGAGCTGAAAGGCACCACGCACTTCCATGCTCATATTGAAGTTAACCCTGTTGGCATACTGGACGTGGAAATTATTGAGAATAAGCAACACCACAAAGCAGAACTGTGCGACGTTGGCTTTAAGAAACTGAGTGGTAGCACTCGAGTTTTTGGCAAACAAGGTAAAGCGCAATGGGCACTGGATCTGCACGATAAAGACGCGTCTGAACTAAACCACTTAATCGTGGAAGCCAATGAAGAGTTTGAAACCTTAATGCGTGATTTATGAATTTCACGCCCTTTTCTAACATTCCGTTGCTCAGAGTCTGCTGTAGCGCAGCGGAGTGTTGACTGCCCGTTCTGTGTGTATTACTCCACCAACTGAACTAAGCGTTGCTGAAGCTTGTACGATATCCCTTCAAAGGTTGGCGTTAACATGTACACCAACGCTATAAATGACGCCGCACCGATAAGATCAACCGGTCTATGCATGCCTAGCCACAATCGACTGTAAGCAACACTGAGCGCCCAGACGAGCAAAACCGCACTCAACGCATACTGTTTGCGTTGCAACAAGATATTGCCAAAGAACGCCAAGCAGATCGCGACAAACACCGTATGACCCGATGGGAAAGAGTAATCCGTCTCACCCTGCCAATGCTGGATTCGCCAAGGGCTGACTTTCTCTGCCACTTTTATAAGAACCTGAGTTTGTTGCTCTGTGGTCAGATTATAAAAGTGTTCGGGTTGTGGAATGAGCAGTTCGTGAGCAAGTACTTCTGTGTACGGGCGCGGGCTTTCTGTCATCTGCTTTAATCCTGTTTTAGCGGCAAAGCCAATCACCAAAATGACACCAAGTTGTAGAAGTTGAGCCAGTAGCTGACGATTCACACCAGTCAGTTTGACCATAACAGCGAGTAACAGACCAAGTGTTAAAAGAAAACCACGCGAGCCTGCTGAATCCGTCAAAAGAGTAAAAAACATCCCCGCGTGATCTGACACTTTACCCGTCAGATTAATCGGAGATACAACGAATGAGACCACGGCTGTCACAAGAATAAATGTGACCAGCAGTGCTAATCCAGCTCGCTTGTTTATTAGATACTCTTTCACGTGTGCGCTTCATTGGTCGTTGATAGACGATGAATTCTATTAGACGCCTCTGCGTGATTTCTTTAATCAACTTCTTGTCAATTTCGTGAAAGTAAGTCTTTAAGGTGAGACAAATTCCTACACGGTCAAATGCACCTTAACGCACATTGACATGGCCATTGAAGAAATGGTGCACCGGCCCATGACCGCCACCAACCGAGAGTTCGTCAGCGTGGGCAATCGCCTGCGAGATGTATTGTTTACCAAGGTAGACCGCTTTGTGTAATCGGTTTCCTTGCGCCAGATAAGAAGCGATCGCCGAAGAGAGCGTACAACCAGTACCATGAGTGTTTACCGTTGGGTGACGTTTGGCACGCAACAATTCGCTGGAGTGCGGTTGGATAAGCAGATCATTGCTGTTGGCGTCTTGCTCAAGATGCCCCCCTTTCAGCAGCACCGAATGTGCACCTAACGCGCGTAAATCGGCGATAAGAGCACCCATTTCTTCTTCACTTTGCGGCACAGGTTTCCCCACCAATGCCGCCCCTTCAGGTAAGTTTGGCGTCAACAAATCAGCCATAGGGATCAACTCTTGTTTGAGGGTACTGATCGCACTCTGTTGCAACAAAAGATCACCGCTGGTGGCGACCATCACAGGGTCAATCACCAAAAACTTTGGCGTGTATTGCCTTAGCTTACGCGCCACCAGCTGAATGATATCCGCATCCGCCAGCATGCCGATTTTCACCGCGACGATATTGAGGTCGGAAAACACCGCGTCGAGTTGGCTTTCAATATGTTCGAGTGGCACGGGATGTATTGCGCTGACACCGTGGGTGTTCTGAGAGGTAATCGCGGTGATCACCGAACATGCGTAGCTGCCGGTGGCAGAGATGGCTTTGATATCGGCTTGAATTCCCGCACCGCCGCCGCTGTCTGAGCCTGCGATGGTTAATACGATTGGGGTGGTGTCTTGTGAATGCGGCATGGTCGCTCCTACTACAAGACGTATAAGAACTGACTCAGCCCAAGTAGAGAATGGAAGTATTCCACTTACAGCGAGTGCCTCGCACAGAAATAAGGTGCGACGCTAATAGTTCCCTACGCCAGTGCTAACTGAATCAGGTTCTACGGGTCTCGCTATGCGATCTCAGCCTTTCGGCTCCCCGACTATTTCCAGCAGATGATAGCAGTATTTAAAATGCGAATGCACCAATAATTTGCCGGCGAAAAGACAACCAGAGAAGAAACAAACGGTTTAGCGGTGCTAGAAACGACAAAAGGAGCTCAATGCTCCTTTTTGTCTCTACTTCGCTGAGCGAACTACGCTTCTAAGACTTCCTCGCCTAACACTTCAGCGAGCAATAACTGATCGGACTCATCAAGCTTCATACCAAGAACTGGCAATCCATGCTGTGCGGTCCAGCAGCCAAAGAAAACAACGATGGCTAATGCGAATATAATCACTGAAACCATAACCTACCCTCCCCTTGTGGTTAAACACCAGTACCTGGCTAACCCAAGATGCAGCTTCGGATGAAGTTAAAGGCCGTTATGCAATACTTTATTCTTTTACGTTTTGGATTCACTCTCAACAAGCCGCACTTGTTAAGGCTCGTGTCTCTATTGCGTTCAGTTTATTGTATTCACTTAAAAAGTTATTCGGTCTCTACACCTTGATGTTATTGAGGTACCTTTTCAATATAGGGTTACCGTATGACGCTGGCAACTACATTTAGTGGTAAATAATCTCTGAGTCACAAATATTATGCGGATGGGCGCATAAATATCCCGCCTTTACCCAACAATAAAAAAAGGGGCGTTGAGCCCCTTAAACTACTGGTTCTGGTTAAAGCGATTACGCGCCAATCACGCCGCCATCTTCACGAGTAATCGCCACAATGGTCGAACGCGGTTTGCTGTTGCCACCAGCTGGGAAGTGCGACGGTGCGCCGTCTTCACCTGGGTGTTGAACGCCAACAAACATGGTTTTGTAATCTGGCGAGAAAGTCAGACCGGTAATTTCACACGCGATTGGTCCGGTTAGGAATCGACGCACTTCACCCGTCATTGGGTCACCACAAAGCATCTGGTTATTCCCCTGCCCTGCAAAGTCACCTTTGTTCGAGTATTTACCGTCGGTTTGAATCCACAAACGACCCGCTTTATCGAAGCCAATACCGTCAGGGCTGTTGAACATGTTATCTGCGTTGATGTTCTCGCTACCCGCGTAAGGCGTGCCTTTGTGTACCACTGGGTTACCGGCAATGAGGTAGAGATCCCACTCAAAACCGCTCTTAGTGTGGTCGCCACCTTGAGGCATCCAGCGTACGATTTGGCCGTAGTTGTTTTGCGCACGAGGGTTAGGGCCACCCACTGGTTGGTTTTCTTTGACGCCACGGTTTTTGTTGTTGGTCAAGGTACAGAAAACGTGTTTGTTGTCTGGGTGAACCGCAACCCATTCAGGGCGATCCATCGTCGTTGCACCGACTTGAGTTGCCGCACGACGAGCGAAGATCATTACCTCAGCTTGATCGTTAAATCCGTTTTCTTTGGTTAAGCCATTTTTGCCGTAAGTCAGCTCGATCCATTCACCGTTGCCTTTCAGCTCTTTGTCGTCCATGTCGAATCTCGCGACATACAAAGTACCTTCTTCCAACAGATCGCGGTTAGCCTTGTCGTTGCCAGGTTTGTATTTATGCTTAGAGACGAACTTGTATAGGTGCTCACCGCGCTCATCATCACCTAGATACACCACCACGTGACCGTCGTCGTTCACCACAACCGCTGCGTTTTCGTGTTTAAAGCGGCCAAGTGCAGTACGTTTTAGTGGCGTTGCGTCTGGATTATGCGGGTCGATTTCCACAACCCAACCAAAACGGTGCGGTTCATTTGGGTGTTTAGCTACGTCAAAACGCTCGTCGGCGTCGTGCCATTGGTAGCTGCTTGCCGCCGCTTTAATACCATAGCGCTTGTGGTCAGCAGAAATATCAGCGCCTTCCTCACGAGTACCGAAGTAACCGTGGAAGTTCTCTTCACACGTCAGGTATGTACCCCAAGGTGTTTGACCGTTTGCACAGTTGTTGAATGTACCCAGCGGCTTCATACCAGATGGATCAAGCTCGGTTTTCATCAGTGCATGACCAGCAGCAGGACCAGTTAGCATCATCTCTGTGTTTGCGGTGATGCGACGGTTGCGTTTACCGCTTTTATCTAGTTTCCACTCGCCACCAGACTTAACGATCTCAAATACGGTGACACCGTGCGCCGCTTGCGCTTTTAATACATCATCCGCTGTCATCGCGTCACCGCCATGATCAAACAGGTATTCATAGTTGGTGTATTCGTTGTTTACCGCGATCACCGCGCGATCGTCGCTGATCGGGAACAGACTCATACCATCGGTGTTATCACCAAACTGACGTTGTTGTGCTTTAGAATCTTGTTTACCACTTTGATCAAACTCTGGTGCGCCCGGGAAAATTGGGTCACCCCATGATAGTAGTGGTTTTGCTTTGTAGCCTTTCGGTACGACGATCTCGTCTGACGTAGACACTGGCACCGCCTCAAAATTGAGCAGTGCGCTTTGCTTGTCTGCTGCGAACGCTTTTGCAATTGGGTTTAATGAAAGGAAGGCACCAGCGCTCACCGCTGCTGTACCGACTAAAAAACGACGGCGAGACAATCTCGCTTCGATCATTTGGCTAAACTGCGAATCTTGCTCATCACGGTTCCACATCGCTGACTCCTTGCTGGATTAGTTTTTATTCGTTAGCGAGCAGATGCTAGGCAACCAAGATGACAAATACGTTAAGCTATTGTTTATTTAAGATTAATTGCAGATTACAGTTTTTCTCGATTTGCATGACAAACTTATTAAAGTGCGTTGCTCTTCAATTTTACAGAGTAATATATCGAACTTATGCAAAAAAATGTGATCTTAAACCTAGCTAAATTTTAAGTTGCTGGATAAATTGGATCCTGTTCATGAGGAACCAAAATCAAATAAGCTCAATGACGAGCACAAATGTTCTAAATGAGGGAATATCATGAAGAAAATGAGAAAAGCACAATTGCATCGCGTTCGAATTCAGTACTGGAAAGACTCAAGCAAAAACGCGAACAAACAATCTTAATGTGCAAACCCAAAAAACTAAGCTGGCTTTAACGCCAGCTTTTGTGTTTTTAGCGCCTGACAAATTTATGGCTTATCAGGCCGCTCGATGATTAACCGGAAACATCTCCGCCATATCATGCAGCAGATTCAGTGTCTGTTTGGAGTACAGGTGCTTGTCTTTGTATCCGACCAACTGAATGTGACGCACCTTTCCTGATATTAAAAGCTGTCTCAGCATACGGCTCACCATTTGCACGTCCAGCCAGCTTGCTGACTCCAAACGAGCACTCGGGTATAAGCTCTCCAGATCAATGTTCACGACGATATCCTCACAATGGGATAAGTAACTCGCGAGTTGCTGTTTGACGTGAAAGCGATGGCTGAAGCCGCACTCTTGCATCGTCATCCAGTCACAACCTAAATCTTCGGCGTATTCAATACTGCGCTCATCGTTTTGTGAATTATCGATACCAATACAGAACAGACGACATTCGTTGTAGCGAGACAGCGCAAAGTGGTAAGCCGAACCAATATCCGGTTCAAGCGGTGCTTTAAGTTCAAAGCGGCGACCAATATGGATGATGCCTAACTCTCGGCGCGGCGTATGCAGTAAAGGCAAGCTGTGCAGCAACGTCTCGGTGTTATTGGTCAAAACCACTGGCAACGAGTCTGAGCCCAAGTGACGGCTGAGGTGCAGTTGGAACTTACCTCTCGGCTGCTGCTTGAGATTGAAATGTCCACCATTCAACCAATGGTGTCTGTCTTGTTGCGATAGCCATTCATACACTTCTTCTAAGCTCTGGTCTGCCATTTCGAAATCCACCAGCTTCATTGATTTAAGCTGTTCGCTCACGCTGATCAGCGTAAGTTGGTGAGACGGAAGTCCAATAATATTCTCGGTTTTGTTGCGTCGAAATAGCCCAAACATTGCGATTACCTTTCTGGGGGCAAAGCCCTCGCTGCCTGAAGAACATGTAAAATGATTTTTTGTTGATTCGTTTCAACCCGATGTGCCGGCGCCATTACAGAAACGGCACCTACCAGCTTGCTGCCTTTCATCACAGGAGCACTGATCCCGGAAACGCCCGGGTCAATCTCAGAAGTACTGACGGCATATCCTTGGTTGCGAATTTGCTCCAGCTTTTGTTGCCATTGAACAATTTTGTCTTGCTCACCAAAGTATCGCAGTATTTTTTCGCACCGCTGAGCAGGCATATATGCCAGCATGACTCGGGATGAGGCGCCTCGCAGCAGGGGTTGACTTTGACCCTGGACGTAACTGCAACGAAGCGCCTGCATGCTCTCTTTTCTGCTCACACACAACGCTCGATAGCCAACCGGAACCATGTAAGCCGACATTTCGCCGGTTTGTTTTTGCAGTCGATTCAATACCAAATCCACTGCATCTAAGTCGTGTTGGCTATTCTTGTAGCTGCGCATTAGCATCAATGCTGCCGGACCGATGATCAAGGTTTTGTCACTTGGACTTTCTTCGATTAGATTCCATTCTTTCAATAGCTTGATGTGGCGATAGAGGCTGCTGATTGGCGTGCCTACCTGGTCGCTCAACTGCTTGGCGGTGACGGGCTCGTCATTCACCGCCACTTGCATCAAAAGCTGCAATACCTTTTCGTTGACCTGTCCATTGCTTTGTTTCATCGAGTTGGTGCTCATGTTGTATCGTCAGATAATTTCTTCGACAAATTTTATTCTCAATAAGTAAGAATATATAAACAATTTAAACAACTATTTCTCATAAGATAAGAAAAACACCGAACAGCAACCAGTTAAGCTTCATTTGTGCGAAGCACAGCAAAACCAGCTTTGCCGCCTGCCCCAATTGCTTACTTAAATGCTAGGCGTATGAGAAGGAATAAACGCGACTCGGAAAATGAAAAACGCTTGAGTAGTCAAAGAGATGAATATGAGAATTTTGTGATTAATTCGCGATCTGCACGACACCAATTTCGCTTAATTAAGACTATGCTTAAATTGTCGATTTCAGTTAGGGGTTGGATATGCAATACAAACACATCATGGTCGCTATTGAGCTTTCAGAGCAAAGTAACATCCTTATTGAGCGAGCGACGTTTTTAGCGAAGCAGCTTGGCTCTGATATCTCGTTTATTCACATTGATGGTACTCATGGGGAGATCTATCCTGATTTGGTGGATATTAAGGCTAACCCCGATTTGAGACCGGTTAACGAACACACAATGGAGCAGTTAAAAGAATTTGACGCTAGCACCGATTATCCAGTGAAAAAAATCATCGTTGGTACGGGTGATCTGAGTGAAAAACTGCATGAAGTAATCGCAGGCAATGGAATTGATTTGCTGATTTGTGGCCACCACCAAGATTTCTGGAGCCGCATCATTTCCTACTCTCAACACCTGATCAACAAATCACCTGTCGATATTTTAGTGGTGCCAATTCAGTCATAGCGTTCCGCTGATAACACTAATAAAAAAGCCCGTAAACACGGGCTTTTTTGCTGTCTAGAGTCCACCAAAACAGAGGTACTTGATATTCATATATTCATCGATACCTTGCTTGGCTCCCTCGCGGCCAATGCCGGACTGTTTAACGCCACCGAAAGGTGCCACTTCAGTCGAAATAATACCTTCGTTAATACCCACCATACCGTACTCAAGTGCTTCTGCAACGTTCCATACTCGAGCAATATTCTGGCTATAAAAGTAAGAAGCTAAGCCATAAATGGTGTCATTGGCCATTTCGATCAGCTGCTCGTCGCTGTCGAACGCAATCACTGGCGCGACAGGGCCAAAGATCTCTTGTGACACAATCTCCATGTCATGGCAAACATTTTTCAGCACCACTGGCGCGACAAATAAACCGTCATGCTCGATGCGTTTTGTTGCCACTTCAGCACCTTGTTCGAGTGCCCGTTCAACCAGCGCAAGAATGTTATCTCTCGCCGTTTGGCTGATCACCGGGCCGACGTTAACCCCCTCTTCTAAACCGTTGCCGACGTTAAGTTGCTCCACCTGTGCGGCAAACTTCTCGATAAACTCATCATATACGCTGCTATGCACATAAAAGCGGTTGGCACATACACACGTTTGCCCCGCGTTACGGAACTTAGACGCGATCGCGCCCTGTACGGCAGCATCGATATCCGCGTCGTCAAACACAATAAACGGCGCGTTACCACCCAGCTCCATTGAGGTGCGTTTAATATCGTGCGCACTTTGTTCCATCAAAATACGACCAACGCGCGTTGACCCGGTAAACGATAGCTTGCGAATCAGAGGATGCGAGGTAAATATCGCCCCTACTTGCGCCGCGTCTTCTCCTAACACCACTTGCAACACATCGCGTGGGATGCCCGCTTGATAGGCCAGCTCCGCCACAGCAAAAGCCGATAGCGGGGTAAGCTCTGCAGGTTTAACGATAAAACTACAACCGGCTGCCAACGCAGGTGCGGCTTTACGGGTAATCATCGCAATCGGGAAATTCCACGGCGTAATGGCACTCGCCACGCCAACAGGTTGTTTGATGGTGACAATACGCTTGTCACCAGAAGGGGCAGGAATCGATTCACCGTAAGTGCGCTTGCCCTCTTCGGCAAACCACTCGACAAAGCTGGCGCCATACAGCACCTCCCCTTTTGCTTCGGCAAGCGGTTTACCCTGTTCTAAGGTCATCAAACGCGCGAGGTCATCTTGGTTGTCCAGCAGCAAGTGATACCACTTGTTCAGCAGTTGTGAGCGGCTTTTTGCAGGTAATTTGGCCCACGCTTGCTGCGCTTGATGCGCACGTTCCACCGCTGCTTCAATCTGCTGGTGTTGCAAAATAGGTGCATAACCGAGCAGTTCACCAGTCGCAGGGTTGTTCACCGCAAGTGCTGGTTCCTGCTTCGAAACCATAAACGTAAGGAGGTCAGAATTCGTTATTTGATGCATGGGGTAATCCAATTAATACGAGTGGTTTATTTATAGTACACCCTCGCCAAATAAACGGGACGATTACGAGCTGCTAGCGGTGAAAACTATGTTTACTCAACGCGATAACGTCACGTTGGCGATTTACAGTGTAATTTGGGCTAGGATGAGCGGTTACTCAAACTCAGCAAGGCAGAGCTTGAGCATTTGGTTAAGCTGCGCTTTGTGCTCGACGTCCATTCCGCTGATCAAGCGGTGCTGCAGTTCAACGTGCAATTCCAGCAATTCATCAATCAATCGGATGCCCTTCGCCGTCAGTTTCACCGTCACACTGCGGCGGTCTGCTGTGCTATGAGTACGCACAATAAGCTGTTTAGACTCTAGCTTATCTAGCCGATTGGTCATCGCACCAGAAGTAAGTAACATCGAGCCCATTAATTCTGACGGCGTGAGACAAAACGGCTCACCACTGCGTCTTAGTGTTGCAAGCACATCGAACTCACCGAGTTTGAGTCCATAGCGTTTGTGCAGTTGCGCGACTTCGATTTCCATGTGTTTAGCAATACGCAAGATCCGCCCCATAATAGCCATAGGTTCGGTATCCAGTTCCGGTTTTTCCAACGCCCATTGTTGGGTCAGACGATCCACAACGTCCATCGACGCTTCTCCGCAAACAAATTGAGACTGGCAAGTATCTTAACATAAAGATACTTTACAACGAACTAATCAGGGCGTACATTTCAAGCCAATTATCTTAACGTAAAGATAAAATTGATGAACATATTACTCGCTATGATTCCTTCATTTTTTTGGGGAACAACCTACGCGGTGACCCAATTTACGCTGACGGATTGGCCACCATTGTTGCTGGGTGCACTGCGTGCGCTTCCGGCCGGATTATTGCTGCTGATGATCAAGCCCACCTTGCCAGCGCGAGACGAATGGAAAGTGTTACTGACACTTGGAACGATCAATATCGCGACCTTCTTTGCGCTGATCTTTGTTATGGCATTAACGCTACCTTCCGCGATCTCCGGCGTTGGCATGGTATCTGTGCCAGTATTTGCGATGCTGTTTCATTGGCTTAAAAACAAACAGCGCCCCAATGCGATTCAAGCGCTGTGCGGCGCCGCTTTGGTATTGCTCGCATGGATGCTGTTTGATCCAAGTTCAATCCGCCTAAACCCAATCGGTTTACTGGCGATGCTCGCGGCGATCTCTTGTATCGTCGTCGGCAGTTCGATCACCAAATCACTCGGCACACGCATGCACTGGTGGAAGGTACTAACGTGGCAACTGATCTTGGGCGGATTGGTGCTGGTGGTGCTGTCAGCCATTCATTCGGTGCTTGCCACAGATACCTACGTAACGGCGCTGAGCGGCATCTCGCTAAAAAACGCGTTGGGGCTGATTTGGGTGGCGGTGCTAAACACGGCACTGGGTTACGGTATGTACGTATGGCTATTGCAACGTATGAGCGTGGTGGACTTTACCTTTGGCGGCATCGCCAACCCGATTGCAGGAATTGTCACCGGATTAATACTACTCGGTGAAAACTACACGGTTGTCCAATATGGATTAATGGCAGGGATGATCGCCATGTCGTTGTTGCCACAATTAGTTATCGCACTTAAGCAGCGTAAACCTGTACACACAATAAATCATTGAGTGGAAAACGCGGTCACTGATCCACAAACAAAAACGCTAAGTCTGGTATCAGGCTTGGCGTTTTTTATAGCTTAACGATCGCTTGGCGGAAGATGGCTTTGAGCGGTTCCAGATTAAGATACACACCGGCGATATTGGCATCCACCCAATGGGCTTTGGAAAGCGGCGGCCAAGTTAAATCGTAGCCGAGGACAAATAACATCTCTTCGAAGAAAAAGCGCTGTACGCGGCCGTTACCTTCGCGAAACGGATGCAGCAAATTAATCTCGCAAAACAGCGAAGCGACTTCCTCAATCAACTGTTCTTGATCGGAAATCTCGGCAAGCTTAGGGATCAATTTGAATAGCTTTTCCCCTTCAACTGCAATTCTCGGCACGGTGCAGAAGCGAGTATCGCCTTTTGAAATATCCACTTCGCGCAGTTGTCCTGCCCAGTGATACAAGTCTTGGAAAAGGTGGAAGTGTAAGTCTTTAAGATGGGAAAACGTAAACTCTTCGATAGACGTGAGTTCACTTTGATAGGTACGATAACGCTCTGCCGTAATGGCTATTTCAGCCTCAGCAAGTTCGTCACCGTCCCTCAGATTCAGCAGGTTAGTAAGAACGTCGCTCTCTGGGTAACAGTATCTGTCATGATAAGCGCCATATTTATCTCGCATACTTCCTTTTTAACTCGGCTATCGAGCGGTTTTCACACTCTTCCTTCAGCGACATGCCCTCATATTTTAGACTAACTTTGTAGTTTTCAGGTTTTGGTGAAAATGTTTTTTTCTTTTGTGCCGTTGAATCAGAAGATGGATTGGACATAGATACCCCTGCGTTGAATTACGTGGTTAAGTTTAACTCACATTGAACCTTGCTTCTACAAGCGAGCAATGGGCTCGTTATAGTTGTAGCGGAACTAACGGCCGCCAGCGAGTTCGATAAACGAGCCTGTGACGTAAGACGCACTGTCAGACAATAACCAAGCGATCGCTTCCGCCACTTCTTGCGCAGTGCCACCGCGTTGCATTGGCAGTTGTGAAGCCAAGCGGTCCACTCTGTCGGGTTCACCCCCATCGGCGTGCATCTCAGTATAAATGCACCCTGGCCTTACGCCATTCACGCGAATGCCTCTGGCAGCAAGCTCAAGCGATAGCCCTTTGGTCAATGAATCCATCGCTCCTTTTGACGCTGCGTAGTCAACATATTCAAACGGCGCTCCGCTTCTCGACGCCGCAGACGATACATTCACAATCGCCCCTTGGCTGTGCTCGCTGAGCTGATTGATAAAGGTTTTACAGCAAACAAAACAGCTGATGACGTTGCTATCGAGTACGTTTTTAAAACGTTCGACTGAGATTTCGTTAAGCGTTGACTGGGTAAACAGAATACCGGCGTTATTCACCAAGTGCGTCACTTCACCGAAATGCTCGGTTACGGCACGAAACATCGCTTGGACTTGCTCTTCTTGTGACACATCCGCTTGGTAGGCAAATGCTACCCCACCACTTTGCGCAATTTCTTCAACGACTTGATTAGCACGTCGCTGATTCTTGAGGTAATTCACGCACACCGCGTAACCTTAGAGACGCCAACAGTTTTGCGGTTTCTGCGCCGATTCCTCGCCCTGCCCCAGTGACGATAACAACTTTATTCATCTTCTATCCTTAGACCTTATTTGAGACTCAACTTTACACTGTAAAATGATGAGTGATTGGCATTTTTTCAACGCCTTTTAACAAACGTTCGACTAATAGCGTCAATGCTTTGGGTTGATAACGACGCTGGCGGTACACCAAATACGCTTGGCGCGGGCTGCGTTTATACTGCGGCAAAACTCGCACCATGTTCATCTCTTCATGCACATGACGAAACGGTAGAGACGCCACGCCCAAACCTTTTTCGACTGCAGTACAAACCGCAAGAATGTCGTTGACGATCAACTTAGGTTTAACCTGAATGATGTCGACGAGACGTTCGCCTTGGTAGACCGGAATATCATTTTCTCGGTCAACACTGACCCAATCTAAACTGGCAAGTGAAGCGAGGTCTTCGACGGCTGGTGCGTTGGCGAGATAATCCGGACTGGCAAAAAAACCGTGCTCGGCCATAAACAGTGGTCGAGCAACCATGTCATCCATTTCTGACAGGTCGAAGGTGATCAACAGATCTCGGTCAGTTTGCGGGACCGCCTGCTCTTGGCTCAGCACCAAATCCAGCGACACTTGAGGATACTCGGCGAGAAAGTCTTCCACCACTTCACCGACGAAAGCGCGATAAAAGTTGTGCGGTAGAGCGAGCTTGATTTTTCCTGACACTTCTTGAGTGTGCGAAATCATCTGGGCGAAGCCCGACTCTATCGATTCCATCCCGCTACGAAGCCGCTCAAACGCCTCTGAGCCACTTTGCGTTGCAACTAACTCTCTGCCCTTCTTTTCCAACAAACGCGTGTTAAGGCGCGCCTCTAGCGCTGAAATTCGGCGAGACATCGTCGATACAGGCAACTGAAGCTTCTTCGACGCAGCAAGCAACGAGCCTTCTTCCACCACACTACAAAATAGATATAAGTCGTCAATGTTTCCAAATATGGAATTCATAGTTCTAAACCTGACTATTTTTTTCAGTATTGAGTAGTTATATCCTCACTGACAACAAAATAACAACACCAAAAGAGGAGAATCTATGAACCGTAAACAATTTTGGGTCACGACCCTACTTTCTTCGTTTACGATGGCGTTCTTGATGTCAGGGCTGATGAGCGGAATTAATCTCGGTTTTAACGCGGCTTGGCCGGCAATCTGGATGAAGGGCTTTGTGCTCGCTTGGCCATCAGCGCTGCTACTCAACCTGACGATTTTGCCGCAAGTGCGTAAGTTGTCCGCATGGATTATCAACCCGAATGTGGTTTCCAAGGCATAAAAAAACCGAGCATTAATGCTCGGTTTTGTATTTTGGCTTGCGATTACATCTCAGCGTTGTGGTAAACCTGCTGAACGTCATCACAATCGTCTAGAAGATCTAGGAACTTCTGGAATTTCTCAGCATCTTCACCCGCGATTGGCGTGTGAGTTTGCGGAACGAACGTGATCTCTTCAACGTCAAGAGTCAAGTCAGGGAATGCATTGTTTAGCGCAGTCTTTGTTTTGAAGAACTCAGTGTGAGGGGCAAATACTGTGATCACACCATCTTCAAGTTCAACGTCAGTCACATCAACGTCATCCATCATCAGCGTTTCTAGAATGACTTCGTCGTCATCGCCTTTGAACTGGAATACCGCTTGGTGATCGAACATGTGAGACACAGAGCCTTCAACACCAATTTTCGCGCCTGTTTTTACAAAACACTGGCGAACATCTTGGAAAGTACGGTTGCCGTTATCTGTTAGACAATCAACGATGACACTGGTGCCACCTGGGCCAAAGCCTTCGTAACGCGCAGGAGCGTAATCTTCACCGCCACCACCACTTGCTTTGTCAATCGCTTTGTCGATAACGTGTGCAGGAACTTGGTCTTTTTTCGCTTTCGCGATCAGGTGCTTAAGCGACAAGTTCATGTCTGGGTCTGCACCGCCATTTTTCGCGCACATGTAAATTTCTTTACCGTATTTGGAATAAACTTTAATTTTTGCGCCCGCTGTTTTCGCCATTGAGGCTTTGCGCACTTCAAAACTTCTTCCCATCGGGATGTTCTCTCTAATTCAATTTAACGCGAAGGATTTTAGCAAAAAGCGTCATCATTTCAATTTTTCGCCATTTGCAAAGAAATGGGGATCAAGCCACGCCCATTACTTGCTTATATTTAGCCACAGATTCTAAGAAGAACGACCTTTCGCTTTCATCTCGGATTTTCGCTGCTTCCTGATCGATTTCATCAGGACCGGCTTTCGCTTCTCGCAGCTTCCACACCAAAAACGATGCTTGTTTATCTAGTTCAACCTTATTTTTCTCTTCAGCAGGAAGGTTTGAAAGGTTAATCGACATAGGACAGCTCTGTATCTGTAAAAATATGGAGTGGGAATATACCACATCAAACTGGAATGTTGAGAAGGAATCGAGGTGGGAGTAGCGGATCAGATCAAAAAAATACTGAAAAACAAAGGGTGGCTAACTGCGCCACCCTAACGTATTTGCAATGTGAGTAAGAGCTAGTGAATAAGGCCCAGCTCTTTTGCCTCTTCAATCGTTAAACCACTTTCTCGGATCTCTCTCAATGCTTCAATACGACGACGAGCTTCCGCTGATTTAACGCTTCTGACTGGCTTTTGTGACTCTACTTCTTCCGTGAAGTCCCACGTTTCTGCAATTTTAGTCATTTCATCATGGTCAATAGAATTAATGGACATTGTAACCTCCGAACAAACCATGCAAGGGACAGCTAATCTGTAGCAAAAGCACGATACCCTTGTTAAGAATTTTAGCTCCAGAATGTGATACCGCTAATAGATTAGAAACTCTTACCAATTTTTCTATAAATAGGCTTTGCTAGACCCCAATAGTGGCAGTACATTTAAAGAATTGTCCCTACTATTTATGAGTAGATCGCGCTCTCATTTTTCTCTCCCTCGATGCGCTCTTTTCGCACACTCTCAGCCCTAGGAGTTGTCGTTCAATCGTCGATTTATCGAGCCAGCTCACAACCTTATTCACGTTGTACGATTTGGCAAAGCACCATTTCCTCAACCACACTGATACAAAAAGCAAACCCAATTCATCTCGATAGATTAATTTTCTGGGGGGAATGGTATGAAACGACTAGACAAGTGGTTAGACGATATCGCAGATCTGCATCAAAACCGGAAACATGATCAAGAGCTGGAGGCTTTGATCCTCAACACCCCTACTGAATTGTGGGGACCCGAAGTCAACGAAACGCAAAGTGCCGCGCTCGGATATTGGCTCGACGGTTGCCTGCAGATATACTTGCAAACTCGATATAACGCACCGGAAAAAGCCTACCAATACTTGCAATTCGCCTACAGTCGCCTTCAGCAAGTTGCGTGTAACCCTACTAATGAGCTTAACCTGAGAGATTGGTGCATGAAGCGCTTGCAGCACTTGGCGGTACTGAGTCTCGAGTTTTGTAATCAACAGACACAACAGAGATGGCTGACGCGCTCACATCAGTTGATCGAAGCTCACGTGCACTTTATGGCGGCTCAGTCTTGGAACGAAACTCGGAAAGATGATCAAGGAAAATTCGCCTCATCGAACCAAATTCACTAACTAAATCGGAAGAATGATCAAGGGAATAAATGTACAGAAGAGTGAAGTTACTGAATTTTAGACAAAAAAATAGCGAGTTAAAAAACTCGCCAAAATATTCAGAATGAATGTAACAATATGAGCCAATCTATCAGGGGATGGAGATCCCTATCCATCAAGAAAGGACTAAGGTTGTCTATTCGGGATAAATCATAACCAGTTGCAGTGCGCCATATGTCAGTTGACTGTCAGAGATGTGTGCGGTTTGTGTCGTTTATTGCGAGAGGATACATTAGCGGCGATATAAAAAAGCCAGCGTTTCAGCTGGCTTTGTATTTCGTATTTCTTACACCGCGACTTCGTCTAATGCGCGGAAGACGGTTTCGTCCAAATGCCCTTCCAGCACTTGTTTACACACTTTCCGGCGCACCGCTAAGCCAGCAATCAGGCGCTCAATCGATAAATGTTTGTTTTCGCTCTGGCCATTATACAGCTCAACCATTTTGCTCAACGTCTCGTATGGGATCGCTTCTTCACCAACACGCAGGTAATCAAGCTTGTCTATGAGCTCCAGACACTCTTCTTGGATAGAACCATGGGAATGCCCGGTCATCGCCGCTAACGCGGTTATAGAGCGTTCTAGAGCCTCTGGGGAGGTATACTTAGATAGAGTAATGGTGATCTCGTCAGCGTTGATCTCTACCAAGTGTTTACGCAGCTTCACGCGACGACCTAACTTTCCTTTTGGCGATCGTTCTTTGCGCTGGATCGGTTCAAACTCGCCATCGATGATCTGAGACATCTCATCAAGTTGCTGCTTGGTCACCATTTCATTACGCAGTGGGTTAGGCAACGTCGGCGCCATATTACGCTTACCCGCGTTAGTCGTACGGGCACGTGAGTAACGCAATACTTCTTCTGCGTCGCACTTAATATCAAACTGGTAATCTTTGATCTTACCTTTTTCAACGATTGCCGAGATCGTCAAATGGTAACCCCAAAGGTTGACCACAAACAGATCCTCACTCCCCTTCCCGTCCGATAGCCGTTTCAGTTCTCGGATCAGATCCATCGAGAAACGACGCCATTCGATATTGCGCGCCAACTTCTGGTTAAGTTCGCTTAGCAACATAACGTCGGTATGGCGACGAGACATGCGGCTGCGGAAGTAACTGTAGAGTTGGAATACCAAGGTGTGCTGCTTCAGAATTTCCGGTGGGAACAAGAAGAAATAATCGCGTGTTAGCAGCTCTTCATAGAACGAAGGCTCCCACACTAGGATGTATAGGTTCGGTTTTATGCGTATTTCGCCGTCAGCGCCCTCTGTAGGGGCTTCTTCGGATGCAGTAATGGTACGGGCCAAAAATCGGAAACGATCGCTCTTAAAGCCTTCTGGCATGTTCTCGCTGAGCCATCGACCCGTCAGTTCGTGCAACTGGAAATCGGTAAACTCGATCCGATCAATACTGTCGCGGATCGAATCGCGCGCCGGACCACTGTCTTTCTTGCCACGCAAAGACAAAATATCGGTGATGTACAACGGGGTTTTGTTCGGCACGTGCGTACCGTCTAACTGGTACTGATGTTGGTGGTGTTCGTGGTATTGCACCGTGAGCGTAAACAGTGCAAACAACGTCATCAGATCGTCGACTGTCATGATGTTTTTCGACGATCGAGTTTCTATCACCGCACGTGTACCGGAGATCGACACCATACTTTTTTGGTATTGCTTGCGTGTACGTGGTGGCGCAAGTGCTTGGTCAATGATCCCTGCCCAATTTGTCGGCGATACAACAAACTGATCCGCTTCGTCTTTCATCACTGGCGGTGTATTTAACCCATGTTCATTAAGCAGACGCTTATTGACTTGAGTTTGAGCCAGCGCTTTTGATCGTTTTTGCTTTTCGTTTTGCTTAACCGATTCGGTGACTAAGCTGGTGGCACCAAGGACAGAGATAAGTTGGTTAGGATTGATGAAGCGATGCAGCATGGTTTTGCCCGCTAACCCTTCTTCAAAGCGTACTGGGACTTGTTGGAACAAACCGATGTTTACAGCCGCTCTCAGTCTTTGCTGGATAGCCGCTCGCGTGACTTGTCCATCTGTGGCGTCGATCAGTTCTGTTGTCGAGACCAAACCATCTTTGCTGCTAAATCCACGCAGTGAGATAAGGTTCAGAAGTTCAACGATACTTTTCGTTACCCCTTTGAAATGTTGGTATTGCTCTATCCAGTTAACCGCCGTTTCAGACACCTCGAACAAATGTCCATCTTTGTGGCTTCTTGGGGCTTTGATCAGTATTTTTTCTTCAGAACTCATTATTGGATCCGCATCACACTAGCCGTAATATTGCTATAGTTCCTGAAGAATAAAGAAAAAAAGATCATAAATAAAGAAAAAACTTGTTGTTTTAAATAACTGATCTTTCTGATTAATATGATCTAAATTGATTATATGATCTATTGATCAGGCAAGCGATTTGCTTATAACGTCATGTAATTAAATAAGTTTTTTTTTTAGTCTCTGAAAGCATGATCATAAGATTCTCGAAAGCATGATCAATAAGTTATTGAAAGCATGATCAAAAACGTTCAGAACCATGATCATCAAACTTAGGAACGCATGATCAAAGAGATATCAGAAGCATGATCATCAAAACAACACACGTTATCCACAAGTGAAAGAATAACTTTACTTTTTCTCTCTGAGTTTGCTTTACGCCATGACTAATTTTTACGAAAGAATGATCAAGGCGGAGTGTAAAATAGCCAATTTTTCCACATCAATGCCAATCAAAACCATTTGAATGACACGCCCATATTGTTATCCACATCTCAGAGTGAAAACCAAATTTGTCGAAAGCATGATCAAGAAAACCGCGGAACGATGAACAATCAACCGTAAGTAGCTCGACGAAGGCAGTAATCTAACCTGAAATCCCCTCAAACCTTAGTCCAACTGCATTCGTCCGTAATTCGTCTTGAAATTTTCATGCTTCCGGAGCGTTCTTCACTTGATCATTGTTCCGATCAATTTAGTCAAACGATCAAGTAAATAGGAATGTGCTCGATGCGCTGTAAATTCCTTGATCATTGTTCCTATAAGACAAATTATACTCGAAAGCATGATCAAGAATGCTCCCTTGATCATCGTTTCGTGTTTTCTTTAGTTTGATTTTCACCCTCCGAGTGATGCCCTACCCGAGCTAGATCGCATTGGTTAAATTACCCGCATTCAAAGTCAAAATGACATCCGCCGTAAAGTATGCTCGAAAGCTAATCGTTCCGGTGGTTAATTTAGTTATGTCATGTTTACAATGTAAATATGTGACGTGGTAACACTTTCGTTTTGTGTCTGTTTGAAGTGCATTATCAACGTAGAAAATTGACAGTTTTGGTTTGCTTTTTGTTAATAGTCATTAAAACAACTGAAATAATTCTATTTAATGTGATGTTAATGCAGAAGTGAATGTTCACCTTTTTATTGTATATGTCTTTAAATGCTGTACAATCGTAAGCAAATCATTAATAACGGAATTTGGCAATGAAAAGAGAACAAACGATAGAAAGTCTCATTCAGCTAGCTGAGCAAACTGCACAGGTCCAAGCTGACCGTATCGAGATTGTGTTAGAAGAACGTAGCGATGACCACTTTCCACCGATGTCGAAAGCATTAATGGAAACACGGTCAGGTTTGACAAGACGCAAGCTTGACGATGCGATCAATAAACTGGAAGAGTCTGGTCACCAGTTCACTAAAAACAACGCAAACCATTATTCGATTTCTTTACAAGAAGCACATATGTTGATGGACGCTGCGGGTATACCAAAGTTTCATGAACGTAAGAAAAATGGTGACAACAAACCATGGATCATCAACGTACAGAACCAGAAGGGTGGTACGGGAAAATCGATGACCGCAGTACACTTAGCGGCGTGTCTAGCGTTAAATCTTGATAAGCGTTACCGCATTTGCTTGATTGACTTAGACCCACAGGGCTCACTTCGTTTGTTCTTGAACCCGCAAATTAGTCTGACTGACCACGAGAATATCTACTCGGCTGTCGACGTAATGTTGGATAACGTGCCTGAAGGGACTGAAATCGACAAAGAGTTCCTGCAAAGGAATGTCCTGCTTCCTACCCAGTATCCAAACTTGAAGACGGTATCGGCATTCCCTGAAGATGCCATGTTTAACGCTGAAGCTTGGCAGAATCTATCGCAAAACCAATCTCTGGACATCGTGAAACTGCTAAAAGAAAAGCTGATCGATAAGATTGCAGATGAGTTTGACGTCATCATGATTGATACTGGTCCACACGTTGACCCGTTGGTATGGAATGCGATGTACGCGTCAAACGCGCTGCTAATTCCGTGTGCGGCGAAGCGTTTGGACTGGGCATCAACGGTTAACTTCTTCCAGCATCTTCCTACGGTATACGAAATGTTCCCGGAAGACTGGCAAGGTTTAGAGTTTGTACGCCTGATGCCAACAATGTTTGAAGACGACAACAAGAAGCAAGTCGCGGTACTTACTGAGATGAACTACTTGTTGGGTGACCAAGTGATGATGGCGACTATTCCTCGTAGCCGCGCATTTGAAACTTGTGCAGATACGTACAGCACGGTATTTGACCTCACAACCGGTGATTTTGAAGGCGGTAAGAAAACCCTCGCTACCGCGCAGGACGCAGTACAAAAGAGTGCTTTAGAGCTTGAACGCGTTCTCCACAGTCATTGGTCATCACTGAATCAGGGGTAATTAGGTTATGGCAATTAAAACTTCAGATTTAAACGCAAGATTATTTGGTAAAGCAAACAAACGCCATGTGACGACGCCTCAACAAGCGCAGCAAGCTGCAAAAGAGCAGGCACAGGTGATTGAACTTGCAGTGGCAGGGGAACAGACGGTTCAGTTTGAACTTGTGCGTATTCCCGCAGATCAGGTTAGTGAACAAACGGTTGTGTTTGCAGAAAATGCGCGTGAGCAGTCTTTCTTAAACGAGCACGCTCTTTCTGATGTGTTGGTTACACTGCGTGAGCGTGGTCAGCAATACCCAGCGGTTGGTCGCAAACGCGAAGACGGCAAGATTGAAGTATTAGACGGTAGCCGCCGTCGTATGTCTTGTATCCTAGCGGAAAAAGAGTTCCTAATTTATGTTGGTGAGAATATCAGTGGCGAACACGCTAAGTTCTTATCTGACGTGGCAAACGCTCATAAACCGTTGTCTCTTTTCGAGAAGGGCAAAGAGATGTTAGCCAAACTCGAAAGCGGCGAAGCAGAAGACCAAAAAGCACTAGCGAAAATGTTCCAGTGTAGCGAAGCACTAGTCAGTGGCGCGCTTAAGGCTGCTGATTTGCCGTTGGAATTACTTCAAGCATATCCAAATGTTGCGGACTTGGGGCGTCCAACTATCGTTAAACTGCACAAACAGTACAATACGCTCAGCGACGAAAAGCGTTCCGTACTACTGGAAAAATGCAGTTCTAAGGACGGTTTTGTTTGGCAACGTAGCTCAGCACAAGGTGTGGCGCGTATCACTAAAGACGTGACCGAAACTATTGAATCCTGGATAGAAGAACTGTCACCAAAGAAAGCGGCAGTTTCTACTAAGACTGATTTGGTCAAAGGCAGAGCGAGCTACACGCGTAAAGGCAATAGTTTGTCGCTCAACTTGAAGAAAGTTGACGATGCGCTGATGCAGGAAATTCTAGACTTCGTATCGGGCAAGCTGCAATAGCGCCCCAAGAGAGATGAAAAGCCGCCGAGAGCGGCTTTTTTTATGCCATAATATTGCTCTCATTCATCTAATTATCCGCTTGAGTACTCCATGGTTGAGAACAGAAACTACATAAATCAGCTATTCGCTAGTGCTGCTACACGTCGTCACCGATTTGGTGTGGCGCTTAAAGGCGACGAACAATGGCAACAATCATGGTTACAGCAAGCGGCAGAGCACATTGCGCCTCAGCACGTATTTCAACTTGGTGGTCAATCGCCGGATTATGTGAGCAAGAGTGTAGGGAGCGCCAAAGGGCATCAATTATTGGGGCAGGAGTGTCGTCTTCTCATCTGTGATTTTGATGATGGCTTTGACGCGAATAGCTTTAGCGCCGCAATTGGCTGCGTTGTTGGTGGCGGCTTGGTGGTGATTCTACCTAAGAAAAATCAACCGACGTCGTTTGGTGAGCGTTGGCTGCAACGCGCATTGGAACAACTGCTTACAATCGAACAAGACAAACCACTACCGGTGGTCCCTGATAGCCAAGCGTCGCTGGTAGAGCCATTTTCCCAGCAGAAAAAAGCCGTCGAGCTGGTGAGAAAAGTGGTTGAAGGGCACCGAAAGCGTCCGTTAGTTATCACGGCTGATCGTGGGAGAGGAAAGAGCAGCGCCTTAGGCATTGCTGCGGCAGAACTAATAAACCAACGTAATATTCATATTGTTTTGACAGCACCGTCTATAGCGACGGTTCAACCTGTATTTGAACACGCGTTACGGTTACTTAATGGTGCAGAGCAAACACAAGGTTGCATTGTTTTTGGAGAATCGATATTAGAGTTTGTTGCGCCGGATGAAGTATTGCGCCGTCTTCCAAAATGCGATTGTCTGTTGGTCGATGAAGCGTCTGCGATTCCTATCCCAATGCTCAAGCAAATGGTTGAGCACTATCATCGCACCGTCTTTTCCACCACGGTGCATGGTTACGAAGGTTGTGGCCGAGGTTTTACGCTTAAGTTTCAAACTTGGTTGAGTGCTAATCGTCCCGGTTATCACCACTATCATCTTGAACAACCTATTCGCTGGAATAACCTAGATCCACTAGAAGAGTGGCACTTCAGCACATTTCTCCTCGATGCTGAGCTGGATGATGTGGCGAGTTCAGTTGGTGATGGTGAACTTGAGTTACTTGATAAGCAACGTTTGTTCGAACAACCTGAATTGCTTCGCTCTTGCTTTGCGTTGTTGGTCAACGCTCACTACCAAACCTCACCAAACGATTTGATGTTGCTGCTCAACGATGATGCAATTCGTGTCTATGCGCGATTTGAGGAGCAAGTTTGTGTTGGCTGCATGCTCACCGTTGAAGAAGGTGGACTGTCTGATGAGCTGATCGCAGACATTCAGTACGGCAAACGTCGGCCGAAAGGACATTTGGTCGCGACGACGTTGGCCAATCAACTCGGCTTGGCTGAGGCGGCAAAGATGCGTAGCTTGCGTGTTATGCGTATTGCAGTCCATCCGCAGCGTCAACGTAGTGGAGTAGGGCAGACGATGTTGTCGCAACTGATTGAAAAGGGTAAATATGATTTCTACTCAACCAGTTTTGGTGCGACAGACGAGTTGGTTTCCTTCTGGCAAGGTTGCGGATTCCAATCGGTGCGATTAGGTAGCAGTAGAGAACAAGCGAGCGGCACGCACTCCTTGATCATGATTCATGGTTCTAGTGAATTGATTAAACAAACCAGAGTTTACTTCCGTCAGTACATTCAGTTTTCATTGCCGTCTTTGTTCCAAGATATTGAGATTGACCTCGTCCGTAAATTGGTCGCGCAAGAGGATGCTTTCGTTGAATTACCTAACGTGCCGGCGTTGATTCGTCATTACTGTCATGGCGGAGCGAGCTACGACAGCATTGCCCCTGTACTGGACTCGTTATGGAAGCATTCGCCAGAGTTCGTTTCTCTGTTTAGTGATTTAGTAGTTCGCAAGGTCGTGCAAGGTTACACTTGGCAACAGTGTGTAGAGGAGTTTGCACTTACAGGTAGAAAGCAAGCCGAGCAGCAATTCCGACACGATTTAAAGACTAGGTTGTTAGCAAGCCAGCCATCGAGCGGTTGAATTTACACTGTAAACGCGAGTGTTACGACTGCTTGGCTGGTCGATTTACAGTGTAAAGGGTTTTTATTTTACACTGTAAATTCATAAGCTTAGTTTGATTTTTATCTCTGCTACAAACGTCGCGTCACTTCTTGTAGTTGATATTATTATTGATTACCCCATTTTGTTATCTCGATTCCAATTACACTTCCGATAAAAATAGCGACCAATAAGTGACTAGCGTCTAATTTGTCATATTTTTGATACAGGTCGGCGAGCAAATTGCATACACTCGGAACAGGGAGTTTTACGGGCTGATGTTCATATGTGGGATAAATTTGTCGCTTTGTCAGATGATAACCGTTCCGTTATCGCAAAGTTGTTGCCTGAAGTCGATGTTGATAAGAACTTCGACCGTCGAGGCTTGTCTGATGCGTTGTCGTTAATTGGTGCAAGCCAGTTTTTCATTCTCGAAGAAAGTGTCGAGATATTTATCAACCTGGCAAAAAACGGCAACCCAGAGGCATATGAAGGGACAACAATTGCCGAAGTCAGAGACGCAACGCTGGAAGTCGAGCTTAAAGATCACGATATGTTGGCCGTCATCACTGTCACTGGCGCGTACAAAGGACAGCCCCTCAAAGGACCGCAAATTGTTCAAGCGTTAGCAGAAGCCAAGGTAAAACGAGGTATCAACAAGCTAGCGCTAAAAAAAGTGTTAGTAATGAGCCACCAGCTCAGTCCTGGTGAGCGCTTTACGCAGGCTGTCGCCAAAGGTACTGATCCCGTTCAAGGTCAGGACGCCAAGTTTATTCCCTTAGTAGAAGACCCAGCCAAACAAGTCCTTGCGCCTAAAGAGGGCAAGAGTGAAGGCAAAGTGGACATGCTGGACTTAGGTGAAACCATCAATGTGTCTGAGCATCAACCTGTGATGCGTCGAATGCCTGCAACACGCGGCAAACCCGGCATCACTGTGCTCGGGCAAGTTATCCATCCTAAACCTGGCAAAGATGCCTTACTCAAAGCGGGTAAAGGCACGGAAATCTCGTCTAAAGATCCGAATCTACTTATTGCGACCGTCTCGGGTATGCCGACTTTCAAAGACCGCAGTGTCGATGTGAGTGATGCTCTATGTTTACCTGAGATCGGCGTAGCGACAGGGCACGTAAAGTTCAAAGGTGATGTGATTGTACTCGGCAACGTTGAGTCCGATATGATTGTTCGTGCGATGGGGAATATTACAATTGGTGGATTCATTGAGTCAGCGGACGTGCAGGCTCAGGGCGACATACAAGTTGCAAAAGGGATCATTGGCCACAACTTGTCGGAAACCGAACCACGAAGCTGTGTGGTGAAATCTGGCGGGAATATTACCGCGCAATACGCCCAATTTAGTGAGCTGCAAGCGGGTGAAGATATTCACCTCACCCTTCACTGCATGAACAGCGAAGTGAAGTGCGGTAAGAACCTTACCATTGCTGACGGGCCCGAGAAGCGCGGTACACTCAGCGGCGGCCACACAAAAGTCGGCGGAAAAATTACTTGTGTTGAACTTGGCGTTGAGGGCGACACCGCTACACACGTACAAGCGTTTGCCCGTTTCCAGATGTATAAAGACCGTCAAAACAAACTCAAAGAGCAATACAACCAAGCTCAGGAAGCGACGATGAAGTTGGTGAGAAAAGAGCTTGAGCTAAAGAAAACACCGAAATCGGAACGCGCTGAAGGACAAGAAGAAGCGTTGGAAAAAGAAAAGCAACAAGCCAACGCACAGCTCGAAAAGATTAAACTAGCGCGCGACTCCAATGAGCATGAGCTAAATAAAGCGCTAGAAGAAAATCGTATCGAGGTGAAAAGCAAAGTCTTTTCCCACGTTACGATTCAGTTTGGAGAAGAAAAAGTCATCACCAAACGTTCTCATGGACCAAGTATTTTCTCATTTAATCAGTACGAGATTAAGAGTGCTTCAATGCTGGACGAAGAAGCGTTTGAAGAAGAATTGTAATCATGAAAAAGTGATTACGGATGGTTTGATTAAGGTTGACTGACCGCTTTCTGCATATAAACAAAATGCTCGTCTTGCGCTGTGATGGTGAATCCAAAACGCTGATAGAGTGAGTGAACGCGATTCCCTTGTAAGTGAGTGAGCTTTAACAGCATCGTATTCTGCAGCTTTCTTCAACTCAAACAGAAATAAAAAATCCTGTTTGTTTGCCAAGCGGGTCGTTATTGGCATTCTAACCTCGCTGCACAGACAGCAGCTTTTCGACAGAGCGCTTATTGGTTTTTGCGATGGTTTGCATCAGTGAAAACGTAGGTGATGCGATGCCACTGTGCTCGAGATCATTCACCATCAACATCCATAATTTGGCTGTCATCTCAGCATCTGCTAACGCGCGGTGAAACACGCCGTCGTGGTCGATGTTTTTGTAGCGCACGAGATCGCCCAGTTTATGTGTCGGCGCGTGCTGGATAAGACGACGAGAGATCAGCAACGAGCATGCAAACTCGCCAGCGTAGTTTGTGTTCAAGCGTTCAAGTTCAGCGTCGAGAAAGCGTTTATCAAACGAAGCGTTGTGGGCTACTAAATTGTCGTTACCGATGAAGTGATTAAATTCGGCCATCACCTGCTCACAACTCGGTGCGCTAGCCAACATTGCATTGCTGATCCCTGTATAGCTCTCGATAAACGAGCTGACTCTAAATCCCGGATTCATTAGTTGCTGAAAGGTATCGACCACTTGTCCATCAACCAGTTTAACTGCGCCGATTTCTATCGCTCGATCGCCCATATTGGGAGACAAGCCAGTGGTTTCAAAGTCGAGAACGATAACGGTGTTTGCAGCAGACATGGAAGAGTTCCTGAGAAAAATTACGCAACGCAAGAGTAGCATAATTCTACGTAACAAAAGCCGTCAAAAGAGGGATATTAAGTAGCAATAACTCGAGTGTGTTGAGTCGAAAAACGAAGGAAAGGGTGTGGTTTACAATGTAAATAGCTAGCCTTGAATCGTGCTCAAGGTTAGCTAATCGGTTGGTTACTTAAAACATACCTCAGCCCAACGCGCGAGGCCTGCTGTGACGGAGCCAAAGTAGTTGCCACTCACAACCGGAATGTTAGGTAAGATCTTTTGTACTGCGCCGCGCAAAATTGGTGAGCGGGCTGAGCCGCCAGTCATGAAGATCGCATCAGGTGTTACGCCGCCTTGTTCAACGGCTTCTTTAACTAGCTCGGCCATTTTCTGCTTCGGTGATGCTATCGCTTCAACCATGTCGTTGAAGTCGATATCCACTTCAAGTTGTTCCGACAGCACCTGCATCATTACGCGATATTGAGGTTGTTCAGAAAGCGCTATCTTTGCTTCTTCTGCTTGTCGGACGATTCGATAGCCCAATGTTTCGTGGAACACGTCCAACAACCTTGCCAGTTTTTCTGGCTCTTGTGCGTCTTTCTTCAGTTGATTGAGGGTGGCTAAGTTAGCGCGAGAGTAGAAATCACTCTGTGCATCCACGCTGTTAATCGCGATGGGATTCCAAAACTGAATCGTCGGCATCACAATATTCGCGGTGGTTTTACTACCAAGGCCAAAAGGTGCCATCAGCTGTTTGAACGCGAGCGCAATATCTAAGTCATTACCACCTACTCGTTGTCCACTGTGTGCCAACAGACTTTGCGTTCGGTCTGCTTGCCCGCGCCAGCTCGGCCCCATTTCAATTAAAGAGCAGTCGGTGGTACCGCCGCCGATATCTACCACCAGCACGGTTTTGTTGTCGCTAAGCGTCGCTTCGTATTCCAATCCAGCTGCGACAGGCTCGAACTGAAACTCGACATTTTTGAAGCCCGCACGTTTAGCCGCTTTAAGCAAAATGCTTTCAGCTTGTTGGTTGGCGACTTCGCTGTCTCTGCCGTGGAAGTTAACCGGACGGCCGATTACGGTATCAGTTATGATTTGGTTGGTATGAGCTTCAGCATTGCGTTTAATGTTATCCATCATCGCGCAAACAAGATCTTCAAAAAAGCTGACTTGCACATCACGCAGACCGGATGCGCCCAAAAAAGATTTTGGTGACTTTACATAGTAAGTATCGCTAGGGTCTTCGAGATACAGATCCAAAGCCGCGTTGCCAAACGCTAGGTCTGAAGCTTCAAGCTCGATACTTTCTTCGCGATTAAAGGCGATTGCGCGTCTTAAAACTTGCTCACCAATCGCATCATAAGGCTTGATATCGCGAAACTTAAATAAGTACTCTGCAACGGATTCACGCGTAGGCGCCGCTAGTGTGGAGGGGATATAGACGTTATTGCCTTCTAGCTTTAAAAGCTCTGGTTTGCCGTGCTCCATTTTTGCCACAGAACAGTTTGCGGTACCGTAGTCAAAGCCAATAAACATAAAACCTCCAAGCGATAAAAAAGGTCGGCAATGCTACCGTAATGAGCAGGGGAATACTACCTTAGCGCTGTATTGTTCGCTTTTGCGAATTGACAGTTTTATTTCGTTCTACCTGTCATCAACGGACTTAGATCTCAAATGAGTGGCTGGATTGCTGCTAACATTGATTAAATAACCATCGATTTTGTCGTTCCAACATGAACTAAAGAAGGGGTTAATATGTTAGGTGAAGACCATTCTCTGTTAAGTGAATTTCCTGAATACAAAGACACCATTACCGCGCTAGCAAAATCTGACGAAACGTTTCTTGATGAAATGAAACAATACGACCTATTGGATAAAGAGATCCGTAAATTAGAACTAAGGGATTCCCCTATTAGTGATGAAGAAATGCTTAAGATGAAACAAAATCGAGCTGCGATGAAAGACGAACTCCACGCGAGAATACAAAGCGCAGCAGAATAGTAACAAGTATTGCTATGTTGAAATCTAAAGGCGCATTTGCGCCTTTTCTGCTTTTGTTATGAATGAAAAATCAGAACGACGCGGATTCTGCGTTACAAACGTAAAAAGCATGATAATCTGTTGGAACAATAAATAATTACAAAGATAGTGAGCTGATGAATACCGCGTTGCTGGGGATGTTTATTCCTACCTTTTTCTTCGTTTCAATCACACCAGGGATGTGTATGACCCTCGCACTGACACTTGGCATGAGTGTCGGATACAAGCGTACTTTATGGATGATGGCTGGTGAACTGGTCGGTGTGGGTTTAGTGGCTGTTGCGGCGGTGTTGGGGATCGCGGCGGTCATGCTCAACTACCCTTGGTTGTTTGTCGCGTTAAAACTGATTGGTGGTGGCTACCTGTTTTATTTGGGCGTTCAAATGTGGCGCTCCCGCGGTAAGCTGGCGATTAACATGGACGACAGCCCAAGCGCACCACAAAGTGATTGGGATCTTGTGGTGCAGGGATTTGTGACGGCAATAGCCAACCCGAAAGGCTGGGCGTTTATGATTTCGTTACTGCCGCCATTCATCGACCAAAATGTAGACCTTGCGCCGCAGCTTGTGGTGTTAGTCGCGATCATCTTGTGTTTCGAGTTTATCTGTATGACGCTTTACGCAACGGGCGGTAAAGGATTAAAACGTGTACTAGGACATTCGCAAAACGTGCGGCTGATGAATCGTATTGCAGGCACTTTGATGATGGCTGTTGGCGTTTGGTTGCTGCTCAGTTAGTAAAGCCCGATGGCGATTCATTCTAAAGTTTAAAAGCGACCAAGCAGGTCGCTTTTTTGTTACCTAAGGTTTGTGATTCTTGCCCTGTTACGTAACAAATGCTCTACTTTACGCAAAAGGTTGCAAAGCTTCTGAGGTGAATATGCGCAGAATAAACGTAGTAGGGACCAGTGGAAGTGGTAAATCCACCTTTAGCCGACAACTTGCACAAGCGCTTAACTATCCGCATATTGAAATGGATCGCCTGTATTGGAAAAAGGACTGGCAAGGGACAAACGACGAAGAGTTTGTCCAAAAGCTATCGGAAGCCTTGTCGGTCGAACATTGGGTGCTAGACGGGAACTACAATCGCACCCGATCCGTCAAATGGCAGGATGTGGATACCATCGTATGGATCGACTACTCCTTTCAGCGCACTCTTTATCAAGCGCTATCCCGAGCGTTTCAACGCTGTGTCAGTGGTAAAGAGTTATGGCCGAACACCAACAATGTGGAAACATTCTCCCGCTCGCTGTTTAGTCGGGATTCGATTTTATTGTGGACACTAAAGACGTACCACTCCAATAGGCAGCGTTATATTGAAGACATGGAAAACGAAGAGTATCAGCATATTCGTTTTATTCGTCTCTGTTCCCCACACATGGCACAAGAATTTTTGCAGCAGATAAGTGAATCTCAAGAAGTAAAAAAGCCCGCGTAGTCACGGGCTTGTTTGTATCTCAATTTACACCGTAAATCGGTCAACAAGTTCGTACAGTTGAGTGGCTCGTTGGTTGAGTTCTTGACTACCAGAGCGGTTCTCGTTCGCCAAATCCGCAGACTGGTAGCTTTGGTCTGAGATGACAACCACGCGTTGAGAGATCTCTTGACCAACAATGCTTTGTTCTTCGGTGGCTGTGGCGATCAGCGCGTTCATGTCCATGATCGTGCCGATGGATTCTTGAATCTTCACCAAAGCTTGGGTGGCAGAATTGGCTTCTTCTACCGTGCTGTGGCTTAAGGTTTGGCTGGAGTCCATCGCCTTAACCGCGGCATCAGACGCCGATTTCAACTGCTCTATCATCTGATGTATTTCTCCAGTACTCTCTTGTGTGCGGCTTGCCAGTTTGCGGACTTCGTCTGCGACGACGGCGAAACCACGGCCTTGCTCACCTGCGCGTGCCGCTTCAATTGCGGCATTAAGAGCGAGTAGGTTGGTTTGTTCGGCAATGTCTTGAATCACACCCAACGAAACCGCGATGTTTTTCACATTGCCTTCGAGGTGAGAAATCACACTGCTCGCTTGCGAAACTTCATTGGCAAGCGCTTCTACGGATTTAGCCGCAGAATTAACAATGTCCTGCGCGTCTTTAGCGTTGTCGTCCGCTTCTTTGGCGGATTGCGCCGCTTGGCTTGCGTTGTTGGAGATTTCGCTCGCTGTAGTGGTGAGCTCTGTCATTGCGGTGGCCACCTGTTCCGTTTCCTCACGCTGACCAGTGGCTAACTCATCTACTTGTGCCGCCCTGTTGGACATGCTGTTGGTTTCATCGACGACTTGCTGACCGACTTCACTGACGCTGCGGATAATAGACTGTAGGCTTGCGACAAAGGCGTTAAAGCTCTCGCTTAAACGAGCAAACTCGGGGGCGTTAAAGGTCTCCATACGCGCGGTGAGGTCAGCCTCACCCGTGGCAAACGCACTGATTGACTCGTCAAACTTTTTCAGCGGTTGCATGATGCTTCGATTCACCACGACGGCAAACAATGCGACGATCGCAGAGATAACAATACAGAAAAGGAAAATTGTCGATAGGGTTGCTTCTAATGCTTCATTAGAGGTTTGCTCCATACTCGCGATCACTGCATCGACATCGTCGGTATAGAACCCTGTACCTAGCATGACGTCCCATTCAGGGATGAAGACTGAAAAGCTCAGTTTAGGCAGTGCTTCGGTTTCGCCCAGTTTTGGAAAGTAATAGGTGGTGTAGTCACCAGTTTTGGCATTTCGAATCAGGTCTTGAATCAGGAAGTTGCCTTTCTTGTCTTGCAAGTCCCAAAAGCTTTCACCGATACCTTTATCGCTGTCGCCAGTAACGATTCGTACCCCTTTAGAATCGTAGGCAAAGATATATCCGGTTTCACCGTATTTTAAACTTCTTAGTATTGGCAGTGCGTCTTCAAGTGGTGCTCCTTGCTTTAAAAGCGGTTCAACTGACGATGTTGCCAGTTGGAGGAACTGTTTTAACTCAGATTTTTTAGTATCCATCATATTTTGGCGAGTGACTTGTGCCTGCTCTAAGTTGAGACTACTGGTTTTCAAGTAGGTTACGCTCAACATTCCGATGGTAATTGCGAGTAGGGGGATCAGCGCTAAAACATATAGACGGCTTTTTATGCTCAGACTCATACAAACTTCCTGTATTGAATTATCCCTGAGAGAGATTCATTTAACTAATGAAACAATGAGTTACTAGTAACACATTAGTTTGTTTAATAGCTTAACCAAAAGTTTAGAGTCGGACTGTGAAACGAGGTGGGTAAATGTATGCTTAGTGTTAGACATTAGTCCTACAATGTTAAGAACATTGGTTGTTGTCACACTTTCTACTGCCGAGAATCCACTTCGATACCGTATATCGGTTGTTAGCAAAGCGCAGGTAAGCCCAATCGGCGAACGGTTTGATGAGTGGCCAGCGTAATGGCGCGTAAAGCCAGCCTTTACCAACTAGTTTCCACGCTTGGTAAGTCACATCTAACCCGAGCCATAAGCGGTGGTTCTCGTCTAAGGCGTGCAAGATGGTTGCTGCTTCTTGAGCATCGATTTGTGGGTAGTGCTCAAAGTCAGGATGAAAGATATCCACCAATATGATGCGGTTGGCTTTGTCGTACTGCTTTAACGCACGCATTTCTCTCGCGCAAATCGGGCAAGTACCATCATAGAATATGGTGAGATTTTTCATTTTTCCTTTCAACTCTCATAGCGACATTGATTGCTTCTAGTAAGTTTAGCTTACGTGATTTTGCCAAGTTCGGATCAAACGGCACTCAATTTATTTTCGTGTGTTATTTATTGCCGATACGCATCCGCTTAACTTATAAATCACGTTGGGTATTAATATATTAATAAAGTTAAAATCAGTAATATTTAATTTAGACAACACTGTTTTTATGCAACTTAATGTTATAAGGTTATAAACAATATTAATAACCTGTAGAGGTAAATAAATTAATGTCGTAGCTGATTCATATGTGTCATTATATATTTTTATTGTCATATAAGAATAAAAATATATTTGAATTTAATTATTGTGTTTTTGGATCTAATAATTAAATAAATTTCCGATAGTTTACCAAATCATGACATTTCTATCATTGCTTTCAACAAGTCTTAACCGGAATTGTAGTTTTGTAGGAAAACATGAATGTACAGGTTTACGTTTCTAACTATAGCGTTATTTTCGGTTCTAATATCGTCATCGGGGCTAAAAGCAGAAGTTAAAAATGGCGAAGAAAAAGAAATTGCGCGCGTCGTTGTGTCTGAAGCAAGATTAAAAACAGTACCGCTAGAAATTTCTGATGTCGGAAAAATGTACGCTGTCGACTCAGTAGTATTAAGTTTTAATATAGCTGAAAAAATTAACGTTATACATTTTCAAGATGGCGATGAAGTTAAACAAAATCAAGTTGTTGCTGAATTAGATAGCAGCATTGCTAGAACAGATGTCGCCAAAGCGCGAAGCGAGTTTAACCTCGCGAGAAACAAGCTCAGTCGCAGTCAAGATATGATTGATCGAGAGCCTGGCTCTATTCCGCCACAAAAAATTTACGAGCTCAACGAGCTAGCCAATCTGGCTAAGGCGGAGTTGGAACAAAAGAAAGCCATTCTTGATAACTACCGTGTGTTAGCTCCATTTAGTGGCAGGTTAGCCGACTTCAAGCAGTCCGTTGGCAGTTATATTGAATCGTTTGATCCACTTGTCACGCTTTATAAGCGCGATCCCATCGAAGTATTTTATTCTGTCAGCCAAGATAAAATTGAAGAAATAGCTTTAAATCAAAAAGTTGAAATTACATCTGCCGCTGTTAAGGATAAAAGATTTTTTGGCGTCGTTAATTATATTTCACCAAGCGTGAATATTAACTCTGGTAGAGTCGATGTACATGCCCGAGTCAAGAATCCAGACTTTAAATTATCTCCAGGCATGTTCGTTAATGTTAAGCATTTTCTTGATACTAAAGAGGAAAATATATTAATTCCGCAAACAGCAATTAATGTCAAAGACAAAGAACGCTATGTTTGGCTGTTGTCCGATGACAACACGGTATCAAAAAAAACAGTGGAGTTAGGTAGCAATCTAAATGACGGGAATGTGGTGATAAAAGCTGGCGTCGAGGAAAACGATCGGATTGTGACGATTGGCAGTCAATGGCTAAAAGATGGCATGAAAGTCAGTGTGAAAGATTCAAACCCCAATCATGTAGAGCCTTAGATTCAAATAGAAATGAAGACATTCTCTAGATCATATCTACCCCGAGTTCTCACACAAGTGACAGCTGTTTTCGGAGATTAAGTTAATGAAGTTAACAGAAGTTTGTATCAAACATCCTGTTATTGCCATGGTTTTTAGTATTGCGATTGTTTTGCTTGGTGTTTGGTCGTTTCGTTCATTGGATATCCAATATTTCCCTGAGCATCGCAAACTGACCGCAACCGTCGATGCCACTATTGAAGGAGCCAGCGCGCGGTTTATGTCAAAGAATGTGGCAGAAAAACTGACAGAAGCCGCTGCGATTATTGGCCGAGTAAAAACCATGTCGACCGACTGCCAACATGGGAGTTGTTCCTTAAAACTCGTTTTTCATGATGATGTTACCGATGTGGAGTACGTTAACCTGCTCAATAAACTTCGTAGCCGGATTGAAGCGATTGACGACTTTCCTGAGAGTATGGAAAAGCGTCCCAGTATTACCGACAACTCATCAGATGCTAGCTTCGCCAGCAATATCATTTCTTTTGTCAGTGAAGGGGAGATGACGAAGCAGGAGTTGGTGGACTATATCAGGCAACAACTCATGCCTCAGTTTAGGCGATTAGATGGTGTAGGAGCGATTTGGGGCCCCTATGGCGGGAGTGCCGGTGCAGTACGTGTTTGGCTTCTGCCCGACCGTATGAAAGCGCTTAAGGTCAACCCATCGGAAGTTGTTGATACGATAGAAGCCTACAGTGAGAGTTTCACCGCTGGCAGAATCATTGGTGAAGGGCGTAGCTACTCGATTAATCCGGAAACGCCAATATCCGATGTGAACGAGGTTGCCAACCTAGTAGTACGAGCTGAAGCTGACAACACCGTGAGATTAAAAGACGTCGCTGACGTGGTGATGGGGACGCATGTCATTGATCCGAGCATTCTAACGGTCAACGGTAGTCCAGCAATGGCGTTGCAAATTAAGCCGCTACGCAGCGCGAATCCGGTTACGGTTGCGAAACTTGTTAAGGATAAGGTGGAGCAATTACAAACCGCTTTGCCAGATGGCGTGAAAATGAGCGTGGTCTATGACCAAGCGGATTTTATTGAGTCTTCAATTCAAGAAGGATTCAATGCGCTCATTGAAGCGATTATCCTCGTTTCGCTGATCATGGTTTTATTTCTAGGCTCGTTGCGTCTGGCCTCTATTCCCATCATCACTATCCCCATTTGCGTCATCGGTGTGTTTTCTGTCATGGCCATTTTGGGTTTCAGCATTAATGTTCTTACCGTACTTTCGATCATTTTGGCGATTGGATTAGTGGTTGATGATGCCATTATCGTGGCTGAAAACTGTTATCGACGGGTCGAAAGCGGTGAGTCTCCCTTAGAAGCCGCTATTGAAGGCAGCAAAGAGATCGCTTTCCCTGTGATTTCGATGACGATGACGTTGGCTGTGGTTTATACCCCTATCGGTTTTATGTCCGGGTTGACCGTAGACTTGTTCCGTCAGTTTGCGTTTACCCTCGCAGCGGCGGTATTGATTTCTGGCTTTGTCGCACTGACTTTATCCCCCGTGATGTGCGCCTACATCATTAAGCCACAACCACAGTCAGCCAGTTGGTTCTTATGGGTAGAGGCGAAGTTAAAACGACTGATTGAACGCTACGTTAAAGAGCTGACCAAATGGTTTGATCGTAAGTGGTGGGTCTTCGGGGGATTAATCGCAGTCACCTTGGCTTCGGCAGCTATTTTCTGGCTATCACCTAATGTTCTACTGCCCACTGAAGACACGGGGTTTATCGAAGTGAAAGTGCAAGCACCAAATGGCGCAAATCGCCAATATCACCTTGAACATCTGGCAGAGCTAAACCGCATTATCGATAGGGATGCGAGTGTCGAACAGAATATGTCTTACATTGAAGATGATCCTTATAACCACATACTGCTGAAACCTTGGGAGGAAAGAGCACAAAGCGCAGAAGAGGTCGCAGGTCGATTGGCTGCAGATTCACAAACAGAGCTTTCCGCCTATAAAGCCTCTTATTTAGTTCGCTCCGCAGCTGACCTTAATATCGCCGATCAGGTCAAACTCGAAATTGTCACATCGGACAAAGATGCTGAGCAGCTGTATCAAACGGTAGCCGAAATTACTAAGTTGCTCAAAGCGTACCCTGGATTAACAAACGTCCTCAATTCTACCGCCCGAGATGAACTGGGCTATGAGCTATGGATAGACAATAATGCGATCCTCTTATCTGAGGTGGACTATGAAGAAGTCACGGAGGCACTATCGACGTATCTCAGTGCTGTTCAGCCTGGTAACTTGCAGGCCAAAGATGGTTTTACCTATCCAATCAGAGTGCAAGTGAAGCAAGAAAACTTGGGGGACTTTACGGTACTTAACAACTTGAATGTTGTCTCCGAAACAGGGGAAACGCTGCCTCTGTCGCAATTTGTCGAGATCAAACCGGCCACGCTGGACACCAAGGTGCAAACGTTTATGGGCTTGGACGCTGCAGAGATCACCGCCGACCTATCGCCGGGCTACACGGCTGATGAAGTTAAATCATACATTGATGAGCATCTGCCGCAGTTTTTAGCGGACAATCAAAGGTTCTACTTCAACGGAACGATAAAAGAGTTGATGGAGTCTCAACAGGGAACACAGTTGTTGTTTGGGATGGCGATTGTGTTTATTTATCTCATATTAGCGGCTCAATTTGAGAGTTTTAGAGACCCGTTGTTAATACTGCTTACCGTGCCTCTGTGTGTGATTGGCGCCTTGTTGTCACTGTGGTTGTTTGGTCAAAGCATCAACATTTATTCGAAAATTGGTTTGCTTACCCTCGTTGGTTTGGTGACCAAACACGGCATTCTGTTGGTTGAATTTGCCAATAAGCGACAGCGAGAAGGGATGTCTGAGCTTGGCGCCATTATCTCGAGTGTGCGCTCACGTTTTAGACCAATCATGATGACGACGGTAACTATGATTCTGGGGGCGATGCCGTTGGCTTTAAGTGAAGGCCCCGGTTCGGTAGGACGAGAAAATATCGGTTTGGTATTAGTGGGCGGGTTAATTTCTGGAACCTTGTTTACACTGTTTGTTGTTCCTGTTGCATATTATGCCGTCGCGTCGATAAAAAATGAATTATCTGAACGTATGACAAGATAATAAATTAAATTTGATTTGCATTGACTAATTATTATTGAAGAATAAACAAAACTAATACCAATCGTATTGAGTGTTAATTTTATTTCTTCTTATATGAATATAAAAATAAACCGTATAGTTGTTACGTTATAAACATGATAGTAAGTATAAGTGTTTATAATTAAGATCTTGAGAATCTGTTATGAAAACTCAAACCAAAACCATAGATGTAAAGTACTTAAAAACCTTCTATCAAGTGGTTAAACATAAAAATCTAACTGCCGCCGCGGACGCACTTTTTATGACTCAACCTGCTGTCTCACAACATATTAAAAAAATTGAGACAATCATTGGCACAGAGGTCTTTGATAGACAGGACAGGTTTGGACTGACGAGACAAGGAAAGATACTCCTTTCTTACGCCGACCAATCAATGAACTTGTATGAAAAGCTGTTTGAAGATTTGGAACGAGCAAACACTAAAGAAAAAGTCAGCATCGCGATTTCTGACTCATTCAGTCAAAAGATTATCGATCAGATACTCAACGAGCTAAGAATGTTAGACAAAATGGAAACGTCTGTGTCGTTCTTTTGCTCTTCTTCTTTTCCTGAAAGAACTGAAGAATTCGATCTTATTTTCAGTTTCAACCACTTGGTTAATAATACGGGAAAGTCTTATAACATCAGTTCTTCCCATTATGTTATGGCGCACAGCCTCAATTCAGAACACGTACCTGAAGTGATTGTTTATTGCCAAACGTTGAGAAAGTCGCACGTCCAGACAATATTAATCCAAAACAATATTGACATTAGCAAGGTAAAAAATTGGATCACAACCAGTTGCTCGACGCTGATAAAAAGCCAGCTGCAGTTTGATAATACGCTAGTCATATGCCCTGATTGGTGTATCAAGGGCATAGACTGTTATGTGTCGCCGACCAAACAGCTTTTGAACATGTACGTATGGTGTAGTGATACGCTGACCAAAGAATTCGACACCAAAGGGATTAAACGTCGAATTCATCAGGTGCTAGGTGACAATGGATTGTACCAATAGGGCAGTATTAGGCGGATAAAACCGAGAGCAAGCAGCCTAGCCAGTATGAAAACGATATAGGTATCCCGAGAGGGATGCCTTTATCGAGTGAAAGACCATGGCACCTAGATCGACAAAATATGAGTACAACTACCAGTTGAGCGAACGTTGCACAGGTCAGCAGTAGTAATACCAATATTTGATATTGAGGAGCGACACCGACGACGAATACAGCTAAAAGCTTGATGTCTCCCCCGCCAATGAATCCCTTTCTCCAGAGCAACATAGCCGCAATAAGTACCAAAACTGCAATTCCAACTGTTTGAGTAAAGTAACCAAGCGATATCGATAATAGAGAGGTGAACAATAGTGTAAAAATGACGAGTGGGTTTGGGATTTTTCTATATTTTATATCTTTCCAAGATACCATGATTGATAGAAATAATAATCCTAATATATAGACCATATTTTTCATTGCTAATGGATATTAAATTACCTATATAACTATTATCCACTATTGCTTTCAAATAAATGTTTTTTATTACCTTATAAACAATAAAGAAACTATAACTCATTGTTATTGTTATATTTAAAATGTTAATTGGTCAATGTGAATTAATTTAAATATTATTATTAAGCCAGTTAGTGGTTTAATTTATTAAAGGTAAAACAATGTACTTAAATATAATGGCTAAGTTATATGAGTTTAAGCTGTACTTACTCGAATTGCGCGATGATCAACGTGGAGTTACTGCGGTTGAATATGCAATTATTGCCGTAGCAATGTCAGCAATTATTTTAGCTGTATTTAAAAATGGAGCTTTGAAACAAGCGTTAGTGGATGCAGTTGATGCTGTGAAAACCAACATAGGAACAGCTAACCAGCAAGGAAAATAAAATCTTTTAAACCCTTTTAAAACATAATTAATTAGAGGCCGTAATGGCCTCTAGGTTAGCCTTATGAATAGAAAAATAATATTTGTTCTTGTCGCGCTTTGCATATTTGTGACGCTCTTTTATTTGCAGGGGATTCTACTCTCAGGAGCCGAATCCGAGCCAGAGGAAAAGGCAAAAGAAGAGACAGTTCCTGTTTTGGAAATGGTGCGAGACAGAAATAAGGCGGAGCTCGTTGATGCTCATGACTATAAAGTGGTTGACGTTTTGAAGTCTGAATATATGCGTGAAAACTACGATTCTCAGAAAGATATTGAAATCGGGGAGGGCGCTCGCTATAGAGAGAGTATAAAAGCCAAGCGTAAAGTCAAAGCCAGCACGATTAGCAACATCAGTGACGATGACTATATGGTCTTGTCACTAAATCAAGATGAAGTGCCTTATTACTACGAGGAAGAAAACAACCAGTTTCTAAATGCTCTTCCATTGAAGCCAGGCAACTTAATTAGCTTTTTATCGACGACTTCTACAAAGCCGGACACGGACTATTCTAACCGTCGGGGCGAGCTGGTTAGCCGCGTTATCATCAATGATGCCAAGGTGTTGAAGGTCGTGAAAGACGACGCAAGCGAAGAGAAAGCAAGTTACGCGCTGATTATTGCCCTGTCGGTTTCGGACATTTTAAAGCTAGAAATGGCGAGAAAACTTGGTGATGTCCAAATCATTCATTCTGGCCTTGTGTCTGGCAATCTCACTTTCAAAAGCAGCGATATTTTGGGCACTAAGCACACAATTCGTGAGCTACGAGGAAACGATAGCCAATGAAAGTCCTACTTCGTCGCTCTCTAATAGTATTGGTGTGTTTTTTATCTTCTCACGCCGTGGCATCAGAGCTTATGAATCTTGACCAAGGTGCTGCTAAGACACTGAAATTAAATCGAAAAATAGACACCATCTTCATCGGTGACACTAAGATCGCGGATTACAAAATTGTTGATCAGACCAAAGCTGTTGTTTATGGGATCGGGGTTGGATCGACGTCAGTCATCGTCTACGACATTGGTGGAAATGAAATCTATAACGCTGAGTTGGTGGTTAATCAAAGTTTGCGACTGCTTAAGCAGACGTTAATCGCTCGTTTTCCTGATGAATCTGTCACGGTGTCCAACGTCGGCGATCAAGTTGTACTGGACGGTGTGGTCAGTAGCGAGCAGATCAAAAGCCAAGTGTATCGCCTAGTCGGAGAACTACTGAAAAAAAATAGCAGTTTTAATACGAAGACTATCGAGAGTGCGCAGAGCGATGAAAAGGAAGAGCTGACTTACACCAGAAATTACCTCTACGAGGGCATCATTAACAACCTCAAAGTGCTAAGTACCGAGCAGATCAATTTAAAGCTGACGGTCGCTGAGGTCTCCAATTCTTTTCTCACCGAGTTAGGGGTTTCCTATTCCGATATTGGTGGGGGAGAAGTGGGCAAGTTCTATAACAAGATCCTCGATTTCACCGCACAAGACATCGTGTCGATTATTGCTGCCAGCGATAACGATGAAGTCGGGCAGATCCTCGCACAACCTAATCTCTCGGTGATTTCTGGTGAAACCGCCAGTTTCTTGGTCGGCGGTGAAATCCCCTTGGCGATCAAGCAGGACGATACCTACACCATTCAATACAAGGAGTACGGTGTAAAGCTATCAATGGTGGCGAAAGTGACCGATTCGGAAAACATCCGGTTGTCGCTGCTTCCTGAAGTAAGTTCGATCGATACTGTTAACCGTACTGAGAATGCCTCCTACAACTTCCCATCGCTTAAAACAAGAAAGGCACAAACCACGGTTCAACTCAAAGATGGTCAGAGTTTTGTCTTGGCGGGCTTGTTAACCACAGAAGAGAAGGAGTCGCTGAAGAAGATCCCAATTTTGGGTGACATCCCAATTCTTGGTGCGCTGTTCAGCAGTACCAAATCAGACAGCAAGAAAACCGAGTTGATCATTGTTGCCACCGTCAATCTTGTTGATCCAGTAGAAACAGACCAGATCAAATTGCCTGCGTTTAAACGAACCAGCGATATCGAGCGCTTACTGAGATTTTCGATACAAGACGCCGATGAGTCTGGTCTAGATAAAACCATCGAAGCGGGAGGCTTCAACTGATGAGACTTCAACTGATGAGAATAGTCACGATCTGTTTTGTGGTGTTCGCGCTGGCCGCCTGCGCTGTGCATACGCCGTCAAACACACTTTCGATTGTCAAAATGAAAGAAACGTTTGAATTAGAGAAAACCCGCAAAGACGTAGCGTTGCAAAAAGTGTCGGAATTTATCTTAGACGTCAATATGCGTGAAGCGAAGTCTAAGTTTGAGATCAATTACTTACCCGATCAAAGTGAGCTTATCGATGAGTTGGTCGTCAGTCTAAAAAATCAAGGGGTTCCTCAGCAGAGGTTTGTCTTGAACGCGACAGATAAAGACATGACTAAAGCGGTCAAAGTTGTCGCTGTGTATCTCAAGGTCCGCAATTCGGATTGCGGCTACCTCTCTTTTCACAATGCTCAGTCTTATCGATTTGGTTGTGCACTTGAGCACAATCGCAACATCAGTCTGGTCAATCCAATAGAAAGTGGTGATTAACGTGGACTTAAATAACTTGTTCAATCAAACCAATCGCGAACCAGAAGGAGAGATTACCTCTCGTGATCTGGTGGTATCAGACAACGCGAGCTTTATCGACTCTGTCGTTGAGTTATACGCCATGGAAGGCTTCTCCAAGCCGTTGTCGCAGCAAGACTACAGTTTTGCCAGCAAGCCGAAAAAGGAAACCGCAAGCTTGCAGAATGTCATTTTAGATATGCGTTCGAGCAGCAACTTGGTGGAAGATGTCTCTCAAATCGCCAGCCAATTGGACATTTCTGTGTCACTGATTGTGGTGGGTGTCGTTGATTCTATCCGCATTTATGATCTCGTCATGAGTATTGGTGCCACGTACGTTTTGTGGGACGAAGAGCTAAATGGGTTGCTCACAGCAGTTCAATTGAGTGCATTAAGTGAGGGCCCCAAAACAACCAGTACTCGGGTTGCGAAGCGTATTCTCATGATTGGCTCTAAAGGTGGGGTGGGGCTTTCGACGGTAACGTCGGCGCTGTCTTATTCGTTGTCTGAGTTTGCGGGGTTAAAAGTGCTGCTGGTAGACCACGACTATGGCGCACTTAACTGCGATATTTTCCTCGGCGTTAAAAGCAATAAGTCTAAGCCGCAGCTTAGTATTGATCCGCAAGATATCGATGAAGCAGTCGCGCTGACCTATATCAGTAGCATGCGAGACAAGCTCGATTATCTCGTGCTGGACAAGCATGGCGATGGCGCTCTGAGTCATACCGAGCGTTTGTATTCGCTTTCGTCCCAGTTGGCGTCGAAATACAATTTCATCGTAGATTCACTGCCGTTTTCCGCATTTGACGATATCAACTTCCAAGAAATCAACGACATCTACCATCGTATCTTTGTCGTGTGTGAGCCGTCGGTCTCGTCATTGCGTTCCTATAACCTAATGAAGCGTAAGCTCGGCAAAGCCAAGCATGAGGTGATCTTTTCTCTTTCTCGCCAGAACAAAGACTTTTTGATGACTTTAGCGAACGCCAAAGCGCGGATCAAATGTCGTCAAAGCATCGATATTCCCTATGAAGCCGCTCTGGAAAAAGCCGTGTTGCAAAATGGTTTGGGCGACCTGCTGCAGGGACGTTTTGGCACTCCGATCAGCGAGTTAGTACTGTCACTTACCGGTAAAAATATTAAGAAAAACAATCGATTTGGGCGGTTTCAATTATGGAGCAGTTAAAACAGGTATATGTCGAGCTGCGCAGCGAGATCTTTGATGCGCTGGACGCTGCAACGTTAGCAGAAACGAGCAACAGTGAACTGTCGAATCAGTTGAAAGAAACCGTTAATTTATTGATAGAAAAGCGAAAAATGACGGTTAGTAGCGCGCAGCGAAGCGAAATCGTCAAAGCGTTGTTGGATGAATTAAAAGGCTTGGGGCCGCTTCAGTCATTGCTAGAAAACGACCATATCTCTGACATTATGATCAATGGTCCTTCGGACATCTTCATTGAAATTGCCGGAAAAGTGCAAAAGTCTGAGATCCAATTCGTTAACGAAAAACAGCTCAATACCATCGCAAAGCGAATTGCGTCTGTTGTCGGGCGACGTATTGATGATTCGAAACCACTATGTGACGCGCGCTTAGCCGACGGCAGCCGCGTAAACATTGTCATTCCGCCCTTAGCCATTGATGGAACATCGGTTTCGATTCGTAAATTCAAAGAGCAGAAAATCCGCCTAGAACACCTTGTTGAGTTTGGTGCGATGTCGGTAGAAATGGCAAAAGTCCTCTCTATTGCTAGCCATTGTAAGTGCAACATTCTCATCTCTGGCGGTACTGGTTCGGGTAAAACCACCCTGCTTAACGCGCTGTCAGGCTTTATCGGTGACAGCGAACGGATTGTCACGATAGAAGATGCGGCTGAATTGCAGCTGCAGCAACCTCATATTGTGCGCTTGGAAACCCGTGAAGCCAGCGTCGAAGGGACGGGAGAAGTCACAGCACGAGATCTGGTAATTAATGCGCTGCGTATGCGCCCGGATAGGATCATTGTTGGGGAGTGTCGTGGCGGCGAAGCATTCGAGATGCTACAAGCGATGAACACCGGTCACGACGGTTCCATGTCGACACTGCACGCCAATACACCGAGAGATGCGATTGCCCGTATCGAAAGCATGGTGATGATGGCCACCGCCAACTTGCCGATTCAGGCGATCCGCAGAACCATCGTCAGTGCGGTTGACCTGATTGTGCAGGTCAAAAGGTTACATGATGGCTCGCGTAAAGTGATGTACATCTCAGAGATAGTTGGGTTGGAAGGCGAAAGTGTCGTGATGGAAGACATCTTCCGTTTTGAGAACAGCGGCCATTTTGAAGAGGGTAAAATTCAGGGCGAGTACCATACTCCTGGGTTATCAAAGCGTTCTGTGATCTATGAGCGAGCCCGTTTTTTTGGCTTGGAGGGTGCGCTTAAGGAGCTGTTTTCATGATGGTTGTTATTTTTGCGTGGTTGGGGTTGCTGGGATTTTATTTCTACAGCAGAAGAAACAGCGAAAAAGTACTCTCAGAACTGATTGATGACAGTGGCTCATTTGAAGGAGTGGAAGGCGTCAAATCCGTGATCGATGTGCGCCGTTTTAACGATGACTGGTTAACGCGAGCAAAGTTTGCCACTAAAGAGATTGAGCGATTATTAGACCCTAATCCTTTGGCAAAATTGGCGCTGTTTTTCATCATAAGCGCACTGATCATTTGGTTCGTTAACGACTCTTTCTTTAAACAGAACATTTGGTACGTGTTGCTTGTGCTGCAACCAACCCTGTTGGTTTTTTTTCTCGTTAAACTCAAATCACTCAGAGCCAAACAATTTCAAAGTAACTTCCCGGACGCGTTAAACATTCTTTCTGGAGCGCTTTCTGCTGGGCAGAGCATTGTGCACGCGTTCGAGTACGTTGGCGTTCGGCTCGATAATGATGTGGGTGCCGAGTTTAAACTCATGTCTGAGCGTTTGCTGATTGGCGAAGACGCTGATGATGTGTTGATGCGCAGCGCTTCATCGTTTCCTTATGTTGAGTACTTTTTCTTTATCGCTGCGATACGCATCAACCTAAGCCGTGGTGGTCAACTGAAAGAAGTCATCAACCGCATTAACCGCATCATGTTTAACGTTCGCGCCATCGAAAAGAAGAAAAACGCGTTGACGTCTGAGGCGCGTTCTTCGGCGAAAATCATCGCCGCGTTGCCGTTTATTTTCTTAGCGATATTGAAGTTTACCAGCCCAGAAAATTATAACTTCGTGATGTTTGAAGACGGCGGAAAAGTGATTTTTTACTACGTCGTCGTCAGTGAGCTCATTGGTTTTTTCTGTATTTGGATGATATTGCGAGGCGTCGATTGATGACTGAAAGCTATTCATCATTGCTGATCGTCTTACCGCTGTTCTTTATGTCGTTGGGGATTGCGTTATTTGTCATGAAAGCGATTGATAACGCCAAAGGACAACTTGCCGCGCGGAAAGCGATAGGCGAGGAAAGTGACCATGATCCATATATGGATGCGCTCGCGGTTCTGTTGAAAGTGCTCAACTTTAATCAGCAAGAAACCAAAGAGAAATTAGTCAAAGCGGGGATATACAGCAATGTGATTGCCAATGTGTATTACTTGATAAAAATCGTCCCATTCGTTGTTTGCCTGTGCGTAGCGATATTCCTATTGATAGCGGAATTCTTTGATATCTCAATGTTTGTTGTCGTCGTCGCGTTAAGTGCGATTGTCTTCCTGATTGCGCCCGATGCCTATGTTGCTTCACGCGGTAATCGAATCACCAGAAAAATCAGTAACCGTTTACCTTTTTTACTCGATCTGATGAACGTCTGTGTCCATACCGGTATGACGATAGAAGCGAGCCTAGAGTATCTCGCGAAAGAGCTTCGTACCGTAGATAAACATCTTGCCTACGTGCTGAAAAAAACGCTCGAGCGGGCTCAGCTTGTTGGCATCGAGAGGGCGTTGGAAGATTTTTACACCTTTGTCCCCACCGCGGAGGCCCAAAGCGTGGTGATGACCTTAACGCAAAGCCTCAAATACGGCTCGTCGGTTGGGCCTGTGCTAGGAACGCTCGCTTGCGATATTCGAGAGCTGAGCATGATGGACCTTGAAGAGAAGATCGGAAAGATGGGCGCCAAAATGTCGATTCCTCTTATCGCGTTTATCATGGTGCCGATCATCGTGTTGATCGCGGCACCGGGAATCATGAGGATGCTGGCATGAGTCGATTTACGAAAGAACTCGCCGTGCTGTGGTTGATTTGCCTTAGCGGGTGCTCAGGTATGGATGACGAGTTGGTAACGCAAGAATCCATGCTATTGAAATCTGGCGATCAACAACCTCTGATTGAGTTTTATAAAGTCAATATCAACCGAGTGCCAGAGTATAAGTATCGATTGGTGAATTCCTATTTGGATGTCGGCGATATTAAATCCGCGAACCTGTATATCAATACTTTTAGCGAAGATGAAGCCGATGAGCCGGAATATATTCTCTCTCTCGCACGGCTGCACTACGAAAAAGGTATGCTCAGTAGCAGCGAAATGGAAATGAGAAAGTACCTCGACAATGGTGGAGAGCAGTATCAGTACCACTTAATGATGGGCAAGGTATACGCGAGAAAAAAGCAGTATCAGGAAGCGATTAACCATTTCGAGGAGAGTCGCAAACACGGTGCTTCCGACCGAGATGCACTGAATAACATCGCGGTGGTTCGAATGATGGAAGGAAAACCCGTCGAAGCGATGGATATTCTTTACGACCTGTACTCGAACAATCCCAATGACGAAAAAATAAGTTCAAACCTGATTGTTGCGTCGATCATCGCACAACGTCCAGACATTGCCTTCGATGTATTGCGGAAAGTCCGCCCTGACAAAGAAGCCCACAAACAGTTAGAGACGTTAATGAAATCGGTGGGGAAATCGACGCTCAACCTGAATGAACCTGGGATGGGAAACGAGGGCGCGAAACCACCTCACAAAACATTGAAGCCATCACTCAATATCGATAAGAGTCCCCCTATGAACAACAATTCAAACGTGATTGAAAAAGAGATAGGACAGCACAACGCCAAGCTTAACAACGTACGCAGGATCGAACCTGTCAGGACATTAACGCCACTTAAGACGCCAGTTTACCGTGTGCAAGTTCTGGCAACTTATAAACCGATTCCGCCGGAATTCTTAGATTTCCTTAAAGACAATTACGGTAAGGTCTATGTCTACAACCACGGTCTGTGGAAGCGATATTGTGTTGGTCAATTTAACGACTTAGAACAAGCCAAACTGTTTTTGAATAGCTTGAACATTAAAGGCGCTTTTGTCGTCAATTATGTTCAGAAGAAGTTCATCGAATTATGAACAAGCAAAAGGGCTCCATCACCGTTGAAGCCGCGTTAGGACTACCCATTTTGATCATGGCGGTACTGACTTGGGTAGAAGTGTGCGTGTTTACCTATTCAACCGCTTTAACTGATCATGCCCTGACAATTGGTGTAATGAAGATTAAAAAGCAAGGCAACTTGTATCAATCAACAAAAGTGGACTACGAACGCTTGCTTACTGCCGAGTTGAAGAATTCGGGGGGCGCGCTTTGGAATGCTGTCACCAAGCAAGGCTCGGTGCAATCTTCCATTCAATACCTGTCGGGTTATCAAGAGCTGGTGGATTGCAGCCTGTTGCCCGCAGATGAACGTGAAAACTGTGCTAGTGGAGAAGGGGACTCCAGCAACAAACCTGTCGCGATCTACAAACTGAAGTATGAATATCAGCCGATGTTCAATTTTCTCATGCCAAATATGGAGATACGTCGTGAAATCATTTCAATTCAAGAAAATGAACGCTGTGCGTTTCAAATGGATGGCGGCGGGGACTGCGCGGGATAGAGCATCGATGCATTGCTCTCAGCGGGGCTCTTTTGTGGTGGAATTTGCACTGGTGTTGGTGGTCTTCTCCAGCCTTTTTGCCATGGTGGTGAACTACTCCGTGGCGATCAACACCAAAGGGCAACTCGACCGCGTGGCGTATTCTCTCGCGACCATTGTGGCGGAGCGCAGGCAACTGTTTAATAGCTCTCTTGATGTCTGTGAGCCTGAAAACTCCGGCGATTGTAGCCAACGGGGGAACGATCTCTATTCATTGGTTAGCGCCTCCATGGCGAGCATGATGCCCAACTTCGATCAAACTAAGTTTGGTTTACGTGTTGAGCAGGTGTCGCTAGATAGAGAAGTCGTCAGTAGCGGCGGAGCCGAATTTGATAAACGCTATGAGCGAGTCGATAAAGGCGCGATTTCACAATGCGACATTACGACAGAAGCGCAGAAGATGAACGAAGAGGATGCGAAGCGATTATTGCCTCTCACCACTCGTGGTAGGCGTTTACCGCTCTATCAGGTTTCGGTGTGTTATGCGGTGCCGTTTAATCTTCTTGGTATCACCAGTGGTGAAGTCAACTACGTTGTTTCAACGTCTTATGCGTTTGCGAGGGTGTAATGAAACCGTCCAAAAGTAAGCAACAAGGTATCGCGGGCATTGTTTATGTTTCCATGCTGCCGTTGATGGTAATGGTGCTCGCGTTTTCCATGCAGCTGTCGCAACAGTTTCTCTCTCACGCCAAGTTGGCGGAGGCGTCGGAAGTGGCCAGTTTAGCGGTGATTGCCAGTCCGAAAGGTGACGAAGCCGGGAACCAAGACTACGTGAGAGCGGTGGTGGACCGCTATGTACTGGACAACAAAGATGATATCTCCGTTAGCGTGAGCCGGGAGGAATGTCATTACGGAGATGGCTGCGTTGAGCGAAGTGAAGAAGCGGGGCCATTTGTCGACTTCTTTGTCAAAGTGAAAGCAAACTACCAATCTTGGATCGCGTACGACAGCATCAATCTGGAACCAGAGTTCAGCTTAAGCGGAGAATCGTCTTCAAGAAAATACTTACCGCTGCCTGTTGATGTGTACTTTATTCTGGACGTGAGTTCTTCGATGAGTGAAGACTCGGGAAGTGAGGGCTTACAACGAATCGAAGTAGTCAAAAAAGTTATTGCCCGTGTAGTGAATGACATTAAAGATTTTAAAACAGACGTTAAGAGCCGCGTCGCTTTAGCGGCATATTCCGGTTATAGCATTAAGAAAAAAGGCGCGCGATTGGTTCCCTACGATTACGCGTCATACGATACGCCACAAGAAACCGTTGAGAACATGTTTAACCCGCCACAGCGAATTGACGACAGTGTAGGAGGGTTACTGAGATACCATGATATCCCTTTAACTGAGGACTACGAACCCTTCTTAAACACACTGACCAGTGACTCATTTGAGTTGGGAAGCACCGGGACTCAATCCTGGCAAGGCATTATGTCGGCTGCGCAAGAAGCGGACAAGGCAACAGAGCTCAATCCTCAGCAAGTTTTTATCATTTTATCTGACGGCATGGATAACCCGAAGGGAGAGGGGGTCGATATGAATTTGCACTACTTAAAAAGCCTAGTCGACCTTGGCTTATGTACAAAGCTCAAACATCGTATTTCTAACAAGCCGAATCGATTTCAAAGTGAATCCCCAACCGACAAGGAAAAAACCAAAGTGACGATGGGCGTCATCGGGGTGAACTACAAAGTGGACCCTAGTGATGGCTTTGGTGACTGTGTCGGACAAAAGAATATCTATCACGCGCGCGATGGCGAGGATGTTTATAAGTACATTCTCAATTTGATGAATGAAGAAACCGGTCGTTTGAGAGAAGGGTAAATGATGAGAATAAACAACGTCTGGAGTTTGATTTGTCTATCTCTATCTTATCCGTCGCTATCGAACTGTTTGCCCGTCGAGGTTAACAGCGTGCGAAGTACAGAGTGGGTCGCGACGTACCAAGTCACTACTCAGGTGATGGGCAAGATACAAGAAGAGAAAACCATCGAGAACAATCGGGTTTTAGACCGAAAACAACTCACGCTGCCAACCAATGCGAAGGAAGAAGAGTGTATCTATGATACGCAAAGCCAAACACTGCTGCTGAATTATATGTTTGACCAATACCGTTTGACGGGCTCTCAACATCAGATTCTGAAGCAGTATGTCGAGCTGGTGGGCGACGATGTAGACATTTTGGTTGAAGGGCATGCGGACAGTACCGGAACCGAGCGGTACAACAAATGGCTATCTGAGCGGCGTGCTCGCGAAGTGGCGATCTATCTCAAAGATTCGCTGAAGCTGGGCAATCGAATCAAACTCGTTGCGTTTGGCGAGGCCTCTCCAGCTTGCTCGTTACCGGAAAACAAACGGAACGGGTGCAACCGACGGGTTGTTCTCAGTTTGAAATCTCAGGCTTAAAAATCACCGCGCCTGAGGCTGACAATGCTACAATCGGTAGCAGTGATTAACACTAGGGTGTGAGTATCGCTTATGCTACACTCGCCGCCTTTTCAGAATTCAATAGAGATTGTAACCATGAGCCTAAAGCAAGAACTTCAGCAATTACATAATCGCCTAGATACCACAAAACGTAAGCTGGACGCTGCGAAAGGTCGTGGTGACCAAGAACTCGTAACTCGTTTTACTGACGAAGCGGACAAGCTAGAGAAGAAAATTAACTCGCTTAAAGGTAAGCAAAGCTACGATATCAACAAAGAGCGCAAGAGCTTGTTGGACATGCCGTTTTCGCGTGAAATTACCAAAGCAGAACAAGCGGACATGGGTAAGCTGAAAAAGTCAGTCAAAGGTCTAGTGGTAGTACACCCGATGACCAAACTAGGCAAAGAGTTACGTCTAGAAGTGATGACAGGTTTTGCTCCAAAAGAGTTTTAATCCATCGCTCAGATAAAATGAAAAAGCGCCGTTTGGCGCTTTTTTCGTTTTCAGCCCTAAACCACCTACTTCAGTAGGTGGTAATTTACTTATTACTGTTGAATATCCAGCTTGTTGAGCAACGACGGATAACCCCAGCCGTTTGTACCAGCTTGCACGTCTTCTCCGGACAGGTATTGATATAACGTCGGCGCTAGTGAGCCGTTAGCTTCAATGGTGAGTGGAGACGCTTTTTCTCCAATTGGTGTGCCCCAGAAGCCAATAAAGGCATCCTTTTCAAGATAGCTTTCCCCCGCATGGCGCCCCGGCACTTTGGTGTTGTAACCCACGCCATCTTTCGGGAATAGGTTAACGGTCCCTGCGCGCTCTTCTGCATACAATTCTGCTAGTTCAACCACAGAATTAGGCCTTGGCGTAAAGCGTGACAACTCTTTCCATTCTGCGCTAGTACACCAGGTTGATGAGTCCGATTGCTGCGCTTTGTGCAAACACTTGTCGACCAGTTGGCTAAATTGCTCAAACGCTCGTGCATCGGGCTTTGGCAAATAAGGGTTTAGTGTTTGTGCTCCGAGTAGCTGAACTTTACCGGTCAATGAATGATAGAAATAGCGGTCACCGTTTTTGATGATCACCTCATCGTGTCTCTGACCGTCTCGGTTTGCGATCAAACGGACTTCACAACTCGACTCATTGCACGCGGTGTTGCGCACCGCCATGTAGTCCAAACTCTCATCTAAATAGCCAAGTGCTTCTGCAATCAAGTCAACGTGTTTACCCTGTGGCGCGTTGATTGGCGTCCACTCGGTTAACTCTTGGTAGGTCGGCTGTGCTTGCCAACCGCTGCGTGAGTTAAAAGTGTCGAGCATAAAGTTGCCCCCCGCTGTGGAGGCCACCACGACATCAAGGGTTTTGTTGCTCGGATAGTTGAGCGCGTTGGTAATCTTTGGCCCTTCGCCTTCATCGGAAGAGATTTTCTTCACTACCAGTGGGTAACCGAGCTTGTCTTGCAACGGCTCAAAAATTACTTTTTCTGGGTTAAGCGTGTGGTAAACCGGCGATAAACCGTGGTCGCCTGCCATACCAAAGAGTGTGTTGTCGTACACACCCGCACGGTGGAAAGTGGTTTCCACCTGAGAAATCCAGTAGTCGAGACGGTTGAGTTCGCCAGTCGGCATTATGATCTCATCGCTAAATGGGCCGACAAAATGGGCAAAGTGATCCGGCCAAGGATTATAGATGAGTGTGTAGTCTGGCATGCCTTGACCGTCGAGTTCGGCGAATGCCGCAAGATCTTGTTCTATCTTCCACTTACGCGTTAAACGAGTGTAGATGTCCCAAATTGGGATCTCTTGGTAGCTTTTGATGTTATCGATCAGTGCTTGGCGTTGCTTGGTCAGTTGTTGCTCGACCTCTGCACGTTGGTTGAGCTCGCGCAGACAGCGCTTCTCGCCAAAATCACGCAGGGTTTCACCCGCACCTAAGTTCACCAAGGCGTCATAACTGGTGTGTGCGTTCCAATCGTATTGCGCATTACAGTTGAGCGTTTTTAAGTGCACCAAACGGTCAAACATGGTTTGCACATTGTTGGCTTGTATTAATCGGTCGAGTTGTAGCGCATCATTGCCAAAGAAGTAATAGGCGCGGTCTTCATGGCGGTCAACAAAATGAAAGTTTGGAATGCCAGTGCCCGCGTCCCCAGAGACTTTGGCGCCCGTTTTGATTATCGGCAGGTTACGCACACTAATGGTTGGCGTTGAGGAGACGCCAACGCGAGCGATTGAGTCGCTATATTCGCTATACAGGCGCTTAAAAAACGGTAAGTAGTGTGGATCTTTATAAACTTGCTCAGAGAGAATTTGTAAGAATCGGGTATCTTGTACGTGTTCCGGCTGCCCTTGAGAGAACTCGGGTTGAGCTTTGAGTTGCGTGAGGTGCTCTTGGTATGCTTTATCAATAAAAGGCTTATCTGGGTCGACCAAGCCTTCCATCAAACCTTGTTGTAAGCCATCGACGGTAATCTGAACGGCAAAGCGGCGGTTTTGCTGTGAACTAAGAAACTCAATTACCTGACTCGGCTCAGAATCAAAGCTCTCTTGTAGCCAGTCATTCAGTCGCTGCTCTCGTTCATCGTAGTAAACAAACTGACGGTAGGCTTTGAGGACATTCAAGCGCACAAAGTCGATCAAGCTGATAGTGATCGCTTGCGCTTTATTGTTCACTTTATTGGCGTATTTTGGGTCGTTATCAGCAATGATCGCCAGCACAGCGTTTTTCATCTCGCCGTCTTCCATCCCATTTGCCGTTTGCTGCATGATCCCGACAACAATCGGTTGAATCTTCGCCACAAGCGCCAGATCATTGTCGTTTTTGCTCAAGTAAGTGTAGTGATCGGGCAATTGATCCATGTCTTGCCATTCACCCACTTGGAACAGTGCGTCATACACTGTCACCATCGAAGCCATAAATTCGCTATCGACTTTCAGCCCTTCTTGGTGGGCTTGGTCTTTACTGTGCTTGCTGACTTCCTCATTGGCGTGATCTTGGGTGGTAAACAGCGTGTGTTCAAAGCCCCTTAGCGCTTGTTGGTCATAAACGGTCCGCAAGTACGCTTTAAACTGGTCGTCATCACCGATGCCAGTGTATCGGTCATAAAATTGGTAAAGAAAGTAGCCGAGTGGAATCGCGTAGGTTGGGTCTGCCAACTGCCCCATGACTTTGGTTTTGGTCTTGGCATCGAGCGGTAACGTCAACAAGTACGCCTCTAGCGTCATACCGCCAATGGTAAACAGCGTCATATCGCGCGCGAAGCGGGTCGAGTAGGAGAGTGACGAAACGATTTGGTTCTTAAGCACTTCACTGGAGTTAAATAATCCACCAATCACGGGTGTGTTACCGACGTCAGCGTGCACAACATGTGTGTATGAAAACGCGCTTACTAGCGCAATCGACAGAGTACTAGATTTAAACCAAGCCATTGATCGCCTTCTTTAACCAACTATTAAGAGTATCCATTGTGGCAGCAGATTGTTGGAGTGCAAAGAGTTATACAAGGCGTTGTATAGAGAGTGGGAGCGGATTAACTCTATCGCAACTTCGTTGAGAGATGTATTGATAGCGAGATAGAAAAAAGCCCTCAGATTAGAGGGCTAAAAGAGGTGTTCATTTGGCTTATCGGTTACCCCATAAACCAAGAAACAAAGATTAAACCACCAAACAAAAAGGTGCTGATTAATGCCGTGTTGCCGCCAGACGCGGTGTAGTACATCTCGGTCTCAGGCTGATCAAATGCAGGATGGCGCACTTTACGCACCATCGCCAGCGGTCCCCAGATGGCAAGGAACACGAGCACCATACCCGCGTAGTCCAACATGCTGACAAACTGGTTGGAGAATAGCGCCGCTAACGCGATCGGCAAAATGAACGTCAGGCCATAAGCCGTATATTTGTTGCTGGTCAACATATCTCGGTTTTGGTCGTACAGCGCCATTGACACCCCAAGGAAAGACGTTACTAACGCCAATGCAGAGAACAACGCAATAATCGCTTTGATACTGCCATTTTGGCCGCTAAAGGCGTTGATGAGCTCGGAGATGGTTTGGAACTGGGAGATGGCTGCAGTGCCGAGGTTACCGATAATCGCCAACAACCAAGTCAAGTAACATACCAAAGGAATGATTGAGCCCAGCAAGATCATATTGCGAATCTGCGTGTGGCTGGCGCCGCGGTTATAGTTCACTAGGGAAGGAATCACCACCATAGAAGCAAAACTGGTGAAAATGATGGCGCTGTATTTGATGACATCGCGCCCAGAGTAATCGCTCGCTTCGGTCAAATAATCTAGATTGATGTTACCAAACAAAGACAGAATCACGATAAACAGCATCGCGACCATCAATAAAAACAAGCCGCGGTTGAGTCGGTCGATGTATGAAGTGCCGGAAACCACAATCACGCCCATAAGCAGACTAAACAAGGTGTAGCTGGTGGTTGCGGAAACTTCGATACCAAAGTCGCTGGCCAATTTATGGATGATGTCTCCGATACCCAGTACATACGCGATTGACATGCACACTAGTAATAGATAGAACAACACGTTGATAAAGTGCTTACCTTTGGTTCCCAGCGTTAAGTGTGCGACGCTGCTCATGCTGTTACTTTGCTCGGTTTTGCTGCACGCTTCGGCAAGCAGGAGCGCGGAATAGGTGGTACCGATAAAAATCACCAGCATCAGGATAGCGCTGGTAACAAAACCAAACTGCGCTAACACCATAGGTATTGCCAGCATACCTGCGCCTAATGCTGTACCCGCCAATATCAAGGCGCTACCAAACAACTTCATATTCAAAAGAAAATACCCCAACGGAAAAAAGAGAAACTACGAACTGTAAAAAAATATTTCCACAGAGAGTAGCAAATTTTTTTGTCAGAAAAGGTCAGAGTTATATAAGGATTCTTGGATTTTTTTGACGCTCGAAGCCTTGTATTTACTTGCTTTATAGGAGCTTGCAAGTATCGATATTGGGCGTGAATGCTCGCAGGTTTGCTGGGAGAATAAAAGGCGGTTTGATAGAGGTAGTTGACGGGATGAACTGCTCTAAACCAATAAAAAGCCCAACCCTCAGAATAGAGAGCTGGGCTTATTTTTCGGCTTAGTAGCCCATTAACTGCAGCAAATTCTCAGCGGTTTTGACCGCTTCTTTGCGGTTGGCAATATTGAGTTTTTGATACAGGTTACGAATGTGCGTTTTGATCGTGGTGCCAGCGACGTCTAGTTCTTGCGCGATTTGCTCATTACTAAAACCAGAGTAAATCAGACCAAGTACCTGCCATTCACGTTGAGTTAGCGGGCTAGTGCGTACTAACTCCGGAATGTTAGGGTGATTAACTAGCTTCTCGACAAACTCTTCGTCGAAGTGAACCGAGCGACTGCGTTGAGTGGTTGAGATCTCTTTAAGCAGTTGCTGCGCGCGATGACGCTCCAAGTCACCCAGTTCATTCTTGTGGTTAAGTTTTTCTAACACCGGACCGATCTTCGCACCGTCAATCAGGAAGTTGCCCAACATGCCGGTTTGGTTAGTCAGTTCTAACGCCTGTTTCAGGCATCGATGCGCTTTGTCCTCATCGTTCATCGCGATCGCCAGTACCGACTCAACAATCAAGTTGCGGTTTGTGTCTGTCAGCAAGTGGTTGTCTTGCGCCGCTTTGTGAATGAAGTTGAGTGTTTTTTCTGCTTCTTCATACAAGCCAAGATTTATCTGCGCGCGAGCAATGTTACGCCACTGCAATTGGGTAAAGTGGTTACACGCTTCTTCTGGTGTCACGGTGGTTTCTAGCCACTGCTTGATCGATTCCATATCTCCACGCGCTTGCCAGAACAGAATCAACGACAGCGATGCATTGGCGGTCCAGTCGACGTGATAGGTCGATTGCTTGAGCAAGTGAACGATCTGGTCGATAAACTTACCTGCTTTGTCTAGTTCACCTCGACCGATCGCGATGCGTGCCAGCATGGAGTAGCTATGTAAGTGCTTACTTGAGCTATGGTTACCGAGAACTCTAAGCCCTTTGTACGCGCACTCTTCTGCTTCGTCTAAGCGATTCCAGCACCAGAGGATTTGAGCGCGAACTCGTAGCAAGAACTCGTGCAGCGGGACTTGGTGTAACTGCTGCTCTTCGATCAGCTTGAAGGCGTTATCCTGCACTTCAAACGCGGCTTGAACGTAGCCTTGAGCAATAAGAATCTCGCTTTGCTGCAACATCGCCCACAATGCTTGGTGGTATACCTGATACTGGCGTGCTAGCTTTTCGGTTTGCTGCATCATAGGTAACGCACGGCTTAGATGACCGAGCACGTGGTTCACTTCGCCTACTACTGATGTGGCGACAATGCGGCTTCGGTAAACCGTGCTGTCTAATTGGCTTAGGGATAACTCGGCTAATTCGAGTGCTTTTTCTGGCTCATTTTGGTTGATCGCGACCTGCGCACGCAGTGCGTTGAATTCGCCTTGTTCTTTGGTGCTTAACACGACGTTAAACGCTTTCATTTGCTCGTCGGCTTTCGACAACAAATCACCCACATCGTTGTACCTGTGCTGACTTTGTGCCAACCAGGCTTGCAACATGCAAAGTTTCGGGTCGCTATACAGCTGCTCTTGCGTCAGGGTATCGATCGCTTTTTCCAGCGTTTGCAGTTCACCACTGTTAAACATCTTCCAGCCGTATTGGCTAAGAATGTCGGCCGTGAGCTGACTGTTGCGCGCTTGCTGAGCGTGGCGTAGTGCCTGATGCGGGGAAGAGAGCTTCAACCACGCACAAGCCGCGGTTTGGTGCAGTTCCGTTTCTTGCTGTGGAATGCGTGCAGAACGCTCGTGAGTCAGGAACTCTGCAAACAAGTTATGAAAACGATACCAGTTTTGCTCTCCCTCAAGCGGATGAATAAACAGGCCAAAGCGATTCAGCGACTCGATCATACTGAGCGCATCGTCACGTTTGGTTAACGCGGAAACCAGCGCATCATTGAAGTGATCCAGCACCGAACACTGCAACAGAAACATACGGGTTTCTTGGTCAAGTAGGTCGAACACTTCTTCGACCAAGTAATCCCACAAATGGGCGTGGTTGAACTCAGAGAATGACTCCGCTGATTGTGCCAACGTTTTGTGTTGATGCTGGGCTTGCAGGGCGATCAACTGCAACGCAGACGGCCAACCTTCGACATAATTTCTCAGGTTGGTAGCGGTCGTATCGTCGATACCATCCGCGACACGTTGATTAAAGAAGCGTGTGGTTTCTTCGGTATCAAACGCCAGTAACTCATTGCCGATCTCGATCATTAAGTCACGTACGCGCAAGTTCGCAGTCCCCAACGGTGGAGTGGCACGGCTAGTCACTACCAACGTGAGGTTGTCTGGCATGTGTTTTAAGAAGAAGCGCATCGCTTCATGGATATCGTCGTCGCTAATCAGGTGGTAGTCATCGAGCACCAAGTAACACTCTTGATGAAATTCCGCCATTTCCGCAAAAACTTCGCCAAAAAGTGAGTGAAGTGAAGAGAACTGGCGTTTTTCTGCAAGTTTTTGCGAGTTGGGGCAAGCGCCATTGGTTGCCTTATTTAACGCTTGAAGTAGGTAGTTGATAAAGCGAAATGAGTCATTGTCGCTTTCATCTATGCTGTACCAGCCGACATTCATTTTGTCTGAAAGCCACTGGGATGCCATCGTAGTTTTTCCGTAGCCTGCCGGCGAGCGAAACAGTACGAGCTTGTAACAAGGAGCCTGCTGTAATAAATCAAGAACTCTCGGGCGGACAATCGCGTTGTGTAAGCGTCCCGGGCGGGTTAGTTTCGAAGGAATCCACATCTTCTTTTCCCTGTTCTGAGTTGCTCATTATCGTTATGTAATGGTGAGCATTGCTGTTTAAATATTGGCCAGAAACGGCCAGTTGACAGGGATGTTACTTGAGAACTCTATCTACAGTTATTGATCAACAGCTAGATTTTTGTCTAATTCACACTTTGCCTTTATCTACGCCTCAGTTTTGTGATTTTAATCACCTTTAGGTGGTGTTTGAAGTGGGATTTAAACCGTACTTCACACCAAAAATGATGAAAATTGCGAAATAGAGGAAAACTTAATGTGATCTAGTATACATAATCATCAATTGGATGTTTTTGTATACATCTAACTTTCATACACCAACAGTAGGGTTAACTAGGTTTATGGTGTGATCTTAGTCACCAGAGCTTAGGGTTAAACGTGCTTAATTGAGAGTTTGATCACTGAGACTCTGGTTGTAAGCCTTCTACGCCCTGACTCCTCCTCCTAATCCACCGTGAGGGGAGGAGGATGTTTTGCTTGTCGTGCAGATGCACGATATGTCTCAGATGGATTGAAACCAATAAGTGAGATTTCTCTAATGAAACCTACGCAGCAGAAAAAATTTGATAAAGCGTCTTTCCAAGAAAGCGTAAAGAAGCACCTAACCGCAACTTACGCAACGACAATTGAAAAAGCAGATAGTCGCTCTTGGTATCTTGCTATGGGCAGCGCGCTTGCTGAGCTTACTACTTTTGACATGCTTGAAACCGAGCAAGATGAAAGAATCATCAACGCGAAAAGCGTCAACTACCTATCTCTAGAATTCCTTATCGGTCGCCTAACGGGCAACAACCTAATCAGCATGGGTTTGTACGAACAAATCACGGAAGCGATGGGAGAGCTAGGTCAAAACTTAACAGACCTACTAGAAGAAGAGCGCGACCCATCATTGGGTAATGGCGGCCTAGGCCGTTTGGCAGCGTGTTTCATGGACTCACTGGCTGCGCAAGAATTCCCAACGGTAGGTTACGGTCTTCATTACGAGTACGGCCTGTTTAAACAGTCTTTCAAAGAAGGCCACCAACAAGAAGCACCAGACGCGTGGCGCTGTGTAGAAGGTTACCCGTGGGAAATCGCACGACCAGACCTTGCTCAAGAGATCGGTTTCTACGGCCACGTTGAAACGTACCAAGAGGGCGGTAAAGAGCGTCGCCGCTGGGTTCCGGGTATGACAGTGAAAGCGATGCCTTGGGATCTCCCTATCGTCGGTTACGAATCAGATACCGTATACCCGCTGCGTCTTTGGGAATGTCAGGCTCTCGCGCCATTCTCACTCGCAAGCTTTAACAACGGTGACTACTTCGAAGCTCAGCACTCTCTTATCGATGCGGGCAACATCACTAAAGTGCTTTATCCGAACGACAACCACGAGAAAGGCAAGACTCTGCGTCTAATGCAGCAGTACTTCCACAGTGCGGCGTCGGTACGCGATATTCTTCGTCGTCACGAAGAAGCGGGTCATACACTAGCATCGCTACCTAAGTACGAAACGATTCAGCTTAACGATACGCACCCAACGATCGCCATCCCTGAACTGATGCGCATTCTGATCGATGAGAAAGGCTTAGGCTGGGAAGAAGCGTGGGATATCAGCTCGAAGACATTCGCGTACACCAACCACACGCTATTACCAGAAGCACTAGAAACGTGGAGCGAGTCTTTGATCCAACGTCTACTGCCTCGTCATATGGAAATCATTTACCATATCAACCACTTGTTCTTGCAAGAAGTTCGCGCTAAATGGCCGGGCGATGTGGCGAAGCAGCAAAAACTGTCCATCATCCAAGAAGGTTTCCACCGTATGGTACGCATGGCGAACCTATGTGTGATCGGCTCTTATGCGGTAAACGGCGTAGCGGCGCTTCACTCTGAATTAGTCAAACGTGACTTGTTCCCTGAGTTTAACGAGCTATACCCAACTCGCCTGCAAAACGTAACCAACGGTATTACACCTCGTCGCTGGTTGAAGTTCTGTAACCCAGGCCTATCTGCGCTGATTAGCGAAAAGATTGGCAGCGACTGGCCAGCGCATTTGGAGCAACTTGAGCAAATCGCGCAATTTGCTGACGACGCGACGTTCCAAAAAGAGTTCATGGCAGTTAAGAAGCAGAACAAACAGCGCTTAGCAGATTGGGTCAAAGAGAACATGGGTATCGAACTGGATACTAACGCGATCTTTGACGTGCAAATCAAACGTCTACACGAGTACAAACGTCAGCACCTGAACATGCTGCACATTTTGTCTCTTTACCATCGTCTGTTGAACGATCCTAACTTCGACATGGTGCCGCGCGTGGTGTTCTTTGCCGCGAAAGCCGCTCCGGGTTACCACCTAGCGAAAGAGATCATTTACGCACTCAACAAGATCGCGGATAAGGTCAACAACGATCCACGTATCGGCAACAAGCTGAAAGTCGTGTTCATCCCTGACTACCGCGTGAGCATGGCTGAGATCATTATCCCAGCGGCGGACGTTTCAGAGCAAATCTCGACTGCAGGTAAAGAAGCTTCGGGTACTGGTAACATGAAGATGGCGCTAAACGGTGCGCTAACTATCGGTACAATGGATGGTGCTAACGTTGAGATTCGTGAAGAAGTGGGTGATGAGAACATCTACATCTTCGGTCTAGATGTTGACGGCGTAGAAGCGATTCGCGCACAAGGTTACAACCCGTTCGATTACTACAACGCAGACCCACTATTGAAAGCGTCGCTAGATTTGTTATTGGGTGATGAGTTTACTCCGGGTGAGCCGGGCAAACTGCGCGCCACATACGACAGCTTGCTAGACGGTGGTGACCAGTATCTATGTCTTGCGGACTTTGCATCTTACGTCGCGGCGCACGAAGCGATGGACAAACAGTACCGCGACCAAGCTGGCTGGGCGAAGAAAGCGATTCTGAATACGGCGCTGGTGGGCAAATTCAGCTCAGACCGCTCAATTCGCGACTACGTCAACAATATTTGGAAACTAGAAGCGGTTAAACGTTAATTCCACATGATAAAAAGCCAAGGCGTGAAGCCTTGGCTCTCTTAATTTACACCCTACATTTGAAGGCAAAGTCAGTCCTTCGGAGAGAGCGATGAACGATCAACATACATTAAAACAAGTCGCTGAAATGGCAAGAATCGCCGACAGCTATGTGAGCGCGTGGGGAGATGAAGCAAAAGTCGAAGACGAAACCATTCGTCGCTTACTTGCGTCTTTAGGCTACGACACCACCAACGATGACACTCTTCTTAAATCTGCCGAGAAAAAGCACAAGAAGCCTGTGCTAGAGCCAGTGCAGGTTGTTCGCGACGGTGAACCGGTTGAAGTGGCGCTGAATTTAGGCGCGAGCGCGCGTGAAAGCGAGTTCAACTGGCGTTTAGATACCGAGCAAGGAGAGGTACTTGAAGGCTATCTTCAATCTCAGGTTGTAAGAGATGAGCGTAAAGAGGGTGGCCCTCTAGTGTTTGCGTTGCCGAGTGATTTAGCGTGGGGTTACCACAAGCTAACGATTACTCGTAAGCGCCGTAAATCGCCGTATGAGATGACGCTGATTGTGACGCCAAAAGCGTGTTACAAGCAGGAGCAAATCGAGCACGGCAAAAAAATGTGGGGTCCAAGTGTTCAGCTTTACACCTTGCGTACCCAACATAACTGGGGGATGGGTGACTTTGGTGATCTGAAACAACTGGTTGCTGACATCGCTTCACGTGGTGGTGATTTTGTTGGTCTTAACCCGATCCACTCTCTATTCCCCGCGAATCCGGAAGGGGCGAGCCCATACAGCCCGTCTTCTCGTCGCTGGCTGAACATTCTCTACATCGACGTTAGCTCAGTACCTGAGTTTGCGTTGAGCGTTGAAGCGCAGCAACAAGTTGGCAGCGCAGAGTTCCAGCAACGTCTGCAAAAAGCGCGCGACTCTCATTGGGTCAATTACACCGAAGTGGCGGACCTCAAACTGAGCGTACTACCACTGCTGTTTGACGAGTTTAAAAAGCGTCATCTGGACAAGAACAGCGAACGTGCACAAGCATTCTTGGCATTTGTTGAAGAGGGCGGTGACAGCCTGATGCATCAAGCCGCGTTTGATGCACTGCACGCTAAATTGCACGCGCAAGACAGCAACGTGTGGGGCTGGCCAGTCTTCCCAGAAGAGTACCGCCGTTTCGAGAGCGGTGCGGTGAAGAAGTTCATCGAGCAGAACCAAGACCAAGTGCACCTTTACATGTACTTGCAATGGGTCGCAGACACTCAGATCAACGAAGCGCAAGCGCTAGCCGAAGAAAAAGGTATGTCTGTTGGTTTATACCGCGATTTAGCGGTCGGTGTGGCGGACTCTGGCGCCGAAACGTGGGCAGATGAAGGCAACTTGATTCTGGATGCCAGCATCGGCGCGCCGCCAGATATTCTTGGGCCTTTGGGGCAAAACTGGGGCTTACCACCGCTGAATCCACAAGTGCTGCGTGCAACTGGTTATGACGCTTACGTACAACTGCTGCGTGCCAACATGAAACATTGCGGCGCTCTGCGTATTGACCACGTACTTGGCCTGCTGCGTTTGTGGTGGATTCCGAAGGGTGAAGACGCGACCAATGGCGCGTACATCTACTACCCGGTTGAAGACATGCTGGCGATCTTGGCGTTGGAATCGCACCGTCATCAATGTAGCGTGATCGGCGAAGATTTGGGCACTGTGCCTGATGAAATTGTTGAGATTCTGCGTGATGCGGGTGTGCACTCATATAAAGTGTTCTTCTTTGAAACTTCGGAAGAAGACGGTGGCTTTATTTCTCCAGCGCACTATGCTGAACAATCGATGTCGGCGCTATGTACCCACGATATGCCGACGTTACGTGGCTTTTGGCATTGCGATGACCTGAAAATGGGTCAAGAGCTTGGTCTGTATCCAGATCCTGAGCAGCTAGAGGTGCTGTTTGCGAACCGTCTAGAATGCAAGCAAGGTATTCTTGATTCGGTTGCGTGGCACGGCTATCTGCCTGAAGGTGTCGGTCGCGATGCGCAATACGTGCCGATGGACTCTTACTTAGCCGAAGCGCTTCAACTGCATGTTGCGGCAGGTGCGTCGACTTTACTTAGCGTGCAGCTTGAGGACTGGTTAGAAATGGATAAGCCAGTCAACATTCCGGGCACAGTCGATGAGTATCCAAACTGGCGTCGTAAATTGTCGATGAACCTTGACGAAGTGTTTGCTCAAGAAGGGGTGAATCGAATAGCGAAAAAGTTGACCGAGGTCCGTGCTAAGGTAAGCAATTAGCAAAGCAATCTCAATGTTGACACGGAAAGTTTCGAGTTAATCACTCTATGTGAAAATAGAATTCAGTAAACTTTTAACACGCTATTAAGCCCGCACCTATTTTAGCGGGCTTTTTTATAACAAGATTCAATTGAAAGTTAGGTTAGGAGAGAAGTATTTTGAAAATGAAAACTCTAAACAAACAATTAGAAGCATATGCCCAACTTTCACAAGCTGCGTTTGCTGACCCTTTTGCCTTTTTAGGCCCATTCATTGACCCCAAACAGGGTGTTGCACTTCGGGTTTGGATGCCAGGTGCGAGTAAAGTATCTCTGATGATTGACGGTGAAGACCGCGTTGAACTGGAACGTGAAGAAGAGTCGGGTTTCGTCTTAAAACAAGAGCGAAACCTGCACTTTACCCATTACTCACTTGCAGTTGATTGGAACGGCACAGAGCAGATAGTGGATGACCCGTATCAGTATCACTCGATTTACGCCGAGTACGATGACCTGCACACGCCAAAAGATATGTACAAGCATATGGGCGCTCAGTTCATTACGATGGAGCGTGACGGCAAGCAAATCTCAGGTACGCGATTCTTGGTTTATGCACCGCACGCGAGCTCATGCAGCTTGGTGGGCGCGTTTAACCAGTGGGATGGCCGTCGCCACCCAATGCAACGTCTAGACTACGGTATTTGGGGCCTGTTTGTACCGAACCTGCCAGAAGGCACCCAATACAAGTTTGAACTCAAAGGGCCAAACGGTGAGGGGCTACCACATAAAGCGGACCCATGGGGCGCGCATTCAGAGCAATACCCGTCGTTTGCTTCGTTGACGTACGACCACACCCGCTATCAATGGCAGGATGAGAAGTGGCAAAACCGTCCGGTTACGGAAAAACGCAAACAAGCGCTATCGTTTTATGAGCTGCACGTAGGCTCTTGGAAGCGTAATGAAAACGGTGATTTCCTCAATTACCGCGAGCTGGCAGATGAATTGATCCCGTACCTCGTTGATATGGGTTACAGCCACGTTGAGCTAATGCCTGTGTCTGAGCACCCATTCTACGGCTCGTGGGGTTATCAACCTGTCGGCCTGTTCGCGCCGACTAGCCGCTACGGTTCTCCTGATGATTTCAAATACTTCGTTGACCAATGTCACCAAGCCGGTCTTGGTGTGGTGCTCGACTGGGTGCCAGCACACTTCCCGTCCGACGATCACGGCTTAGCCAACTTTGATGGAACGCCGTTGTACCATGATCCGGACCCTCGTCGCGGCTGGCATCAAGATTGGAACTCATTCATTTACGATATGGGGCGCGAGCACGTACGCCGTTTCCTAGTGTCAAATGCACTGTATTGGTTTGAACAGTTCCACATCGACGGTATCCGCGTTGATGCGGTGGCTTCAATGCTGTACTTAGATTACTCGCGCAGCCACGACCAATGGATCCCGAACGTTAATGGTGGCAACGAAAACTACGATGCTATCGCGACGCTGAAGTGGATGAACGAAGAAGTTTACAAATACTTCCCGAATGCGATGACGATTGCCGAAGAATCGACCGCTTTCCCTGGTGTTTCGGCGCCAACGTTTATGGGGGGCCTTGGTTTTGGCTTTAAGTGGAATATGGGTTGGATGCACGACTCGCTGTCGTACATTAAAGAAGACCCAATTCATCGTAAGTACCATCACAACACCATCACTTTCCCATTGGTGTACGCGCACAGTGAGAACTACGTGTTGTCGCTATCCCACGATGAAGTTGTGTACGGCAAAGGTTCGATTCACGACAAAATGCCGGGTGATGAATGGCAAAAGACCGCCAACTTGCGTGCGTATTTAGGTTACATGTATGCGCAGCCAGGTAAGAAACTCAACTTTATGGGTGCTGAAATTGGCCAAACCGCAGAATGGAATCATGATGACCAATTGCAATGGTTCTTACTGCAATTTGAACGCCACCAAGGTGTGCAAGCACTCACTCGTGATCTGAACAATCTGTATCGTGATGAAAAAGCGATGCATGACCAAGATTGTGACCCAGCGGGTTTCGAATGGCGACTACAAGACTCGGCTGAAGCGTCAGTATTGGCACACGAGCGTATCAGCGAAGGCGGTGAGCGTATTTTGGTGATCAGCAACTTCACCCCAGTACCGCACGATTCGTTCCGTCTAGGTGTGCCTAACGAGGGGACATACGAATTGCTGCTGAATACTGATGATGCCAAGTACCACGGTAGCGATTATGCGGTGAAAGCGAACGTCAAAACTGAAGCAACACAAAGCGAAGGTTTACCGCAATCACTACTATTGAGCTTACCGCCGCTTTCTACGGTGTTCTACAAGCTGAAATAACCCACCTGTGAAGATACAAAAAGCCCGGATGTCCGGGCTTTTTTGTTGCATATAGCTCAATGGGTTATCTTAGAAATGGGATAATATTGTAATCTTGTCGTAACAATGAAATCGGCTCCAATCACCACCTAGGCTCGACTGTATCTTAGCTAAAGTTTGAATAGGTAAAGCGAACTGAGAGAGCGTTCTCGCAGCGTCATTGTGAGGCTAGACGCTCTCGAAAGGCGGTGGGATTATGAAGAAGTACTACTCGTTGTTAATACTTCCTAGCCAATTGATTGCTGCTGAACTACAAGTCTCCCTTGAATTACTCGATGGCACTTATGTGGGTGAACCTAAGTTCTATTACGATTTGCCGTATAGCGATAGTCCAGGTTTCTATTACGAAGAAAATAGTTTGGAATTTGGCATTGGAGTGAAATATATCCATGACTTTGAGAACTGGGATTTGTTTGTCAAAGCGGCGATGGGCACTTCGGAGCTGAGAAACTCTCGCACATCTGAGCTGGGTATACGCTATCGCCCCAATCCGAATCACTGGATCAGCGTAAAATACAAGGGCACTTACGCGAAAGAAGAATACGAAATTGACCAGCGCATCATCGACCCTGAACACCAAAATACGATCACTAATGGTGAGTGGGCAATGTGGGCGATCGCTAGATATCGACTCAATTTAAACCAGTACTGGGGTTATCCTTTCTATGTTGGGGTAGAAGCCTCAAAAGAACTGAATTCTCCTGAGTTGATGGAAGATGAATTTTCGATGTTGGCGGGCTTTCATCACGACATGTTCTTTGCGGAGTTGAAAGCGGGTGAAGATTTGGTCGCGGCTTCATTGGGGCTGAGTTTTGAAATGTTATGGGGTAAGTAGCCGCTTAAGTGAGGCTACTTACTGACAAGTTCTTTAAGTCATTTTTCAAAGTTGGTAGTTAAACTCAATGCGGTGGTCGCCGTCACCAAAGTGAGTATTTTCACTCCAGTTGGCAAAGTAACGCATATTGAAGCGTGGGGTGAACTGGTACGAAATCGCGAACTCATGATTCAGCACACTGCTGTCCCCTTCAAAACCGTGATCTTTGAAGTTATCTGAGCCGGATAATGTCGTCATCCACATCGGGTTGTAATTAAGCCAAATTTTGTCGGTAACAGCAATTTTGGTGTAAGTACCTACTAGCGCGAAAGTGCCCGGTACAGAGTAGCCGCTTTGAACTTTTCCATCGTCACCCACTACGTTATTGCCAAACGCTACACCCGCGCCAGCGAGAGGAAAAAAGCTCACCGGTCCGAGTGCGGGTAGGGCTTGCAGCATACTGTAAGAGGCGGTTCCAAATTCGTTGTTGGTGTTGTAGTTGATGTCGATTTGTTTACCGTGACCATTTTTTACATTAGCGGTAAAATTGCGGATGCGAAATGAGTCGATGCTGTCGTTGGTTTGTGACTCATCGTCGTACCAGCCAAGGGTATCTCCAGCAATCCCTTTGACTTCTAAGACATTCATTCCTGCCTTGTTTTCAACACCCGTATCGTACGTTTGTCCATATTTCAGATTGAGTCCTTTATTGGTCACGCCCGCGCCGATCTGCGCAAAAATAGCCAAAGGATCAGACATGTCTTGGGTAGTGTCTTCGTTCGCAAGGGTTTGAGTGATGGGGAGTGCTGCTAAAGCACAGAACGTAATGAACTTTTTCATTGATAACCTCATCAATTAGTGGATTGCGCTCAATATGTCACGCGCTACTCACAAAGTAATGGGGCAAAAGTTTACTCATCCGACGAAAGCGAAATTTCAAGTGTTCGCTGACAGCGAAGCCTTACAAGTCAGTTGGTGGAGAGTAAAGTGAGGGTAAGCCGACGGCGATCAACTTACCCAGAGAGGATTTAGAGCAGTTGTTGCTTGATGACGGTGAATACCCCCGCTTGTTTATTGCTCGGAGCAGTAAAGCGAGCGATTTGTTTCACTTTAGGGTGAGCGTTTTCCATCGCGTACGAGTGGCCACTCGCTTTGAGCATTTCCAGATCATTTAGGTAATCGCCGAAGCTCATGGTCTGTTCAAAGCTAAAGCCAAGTGTACGTTGTAAGTGCTCAATCGCCGCACCTTTCGACGCTTCTGCATTCATCAGGTCTAGCCAGATTTTCGCGCTGACAACCACTTGATGCGTGTGACCAAAGGCTTGGTTGAAAGTAGGGTAAACCAGCTCTTCAGTACCGCCAAAATGACAGATCGCAACTTTGATGAAGTCATCTTCAACTTGCAGCAAGTCTTCCACGTATTGGCAGCGGTGGTAGTATTTGGCGAACTCTTTTAGCGCATCTGGATCTTGAGTTTCGATATAAGCGGACTTTTTGCCACACAATACAATCTGTGCGCCTTCAATCGCGCGTGCTTGCTCGATAATCGCTTTGATTGATGGCTTATCAATCTCGCAGCTATACAGCTCTTCACCTTGATGCATCACCAAGGTGCCGTTTTCAGCGATAAACATCATCTGCTCTTTTACTGGCGCGAACGTTTCAATCAGGCTGTAGTACTGACGACCCGATGCCGCAGCAAAAATGATCCCTTTCTGTGTCAGTTGCGGATAAATGTCGAAAAATTCAGGGTTAAGTTGGCCGTTTTCGTCAAGAAGCGTACCGTCCATATCGGCGGCAATAAATTTAATATCACTGTTTGGCATAATCGCGAAGGTGCTCTGAATCGGAGAATATCTTGTATGAATGAAGCTGAATACGTTACAGGAACTGCCCTGCGACTCAAGTGATTTTCGTCAAGTCAGCCTGAGAAAGCGCAAATTCATCCTTTTGAACCAAACCTAGTCGGTCGACCATACGTTGCGAATATCCGGCCATCCCCAGTTAGTTAGCGCTACGTCCTTGAGTACGCCATGAAAGCGCAGTGTCTGCCGGTGGTGAAACAGAGGAATTAACCAGTACTGATTGATCAGCGCCGAGGCAATCGGCTCAAGTGCATTAAGGTACTCTTCTAGCGGGTTCTCTGAGCGCAATTGGTTGAGTGATTGCGCCAACCAATGTTGTGACGATTCACCAATGCAGTGTTGCAAAATGGGGTTGTGGTACAGGCTGTTAAACGCAGATGCATGTCGGTTGTCATCTAAGTTAATGTTAGTAATCACCAGAGATTCGCAGAGCTCACCATCCATCGCTCGTTGGTTGAGCTCTCGGTAAGAGTAAACATTGACTGCCACTTTACAGCCGAGCGCTTGCAGAATGCTCTTGACCGCGTAGGCGCAGTGTTTCAATGCGCTGTAGTCATAAACGGCAATTGAAAGTTGCGTAGGTAATGGCGCTGCTCCGGCTTTAGGGCGGAGGACTTTTTGCCAACCGGGCAGTAAATTTTGTGCCCGGACGCAACCAAACAAGGTATTGGCCTTTTTTAACTGCTCAAACACGTTGGTTGGCGCAAGAATGTCAGATAAGTAGCGGCATTGGGCGTTGTCCCAACTCGTCTCACCACGTTGGTTGAACAGGACAAATAGACAACCATCTTCGGTCTGAGACTCTTGGCTGTCTTTGTCTGTACTTGTGTCTGCAGCATGTGAAAGGTAGTAATTGCAGCCTTGGTCGTGGGCTTCGGGCTGATTGGTCTCAATCTGTTTTTCTGCGCCATGAGAATCGTCAAATTGCCAGATAGTGACTTGGTCCGTCAGCGCTCGGCAGGCGTAGTAGCGCTCAAACGCTTTGAGACACAATTTGGCGTTTGAGTGTTCAGTGACCACAAAAGGTCCGCTGCCAACCACCAATGTTTGTCCCACTTGGTTGACCTGACTTGCGGGCTGAATGCCATATTTCACGCCCGATATCAGCCCCCCAAAGCCTTGGTCCGCTTTACTGAGTTGAAACACCACTTTGTTGTTTTGCGGCGCTTGCACATCAAGCAAATGTGCCAACTCGCTTTGGTAATTGGGTAAAGATTTTAGCTTGCCAAAAAGACTGACAATGCAATTGCCGTCGATCGCCGTCCCATTGTGGAAACACAGTCCAGGTCTGAGGTAAAACGTCCAAGTGCGGGCGTGTTGGTCGCATTCCCAATGGTGGGCGAGTTGTGGCTCCAACTGACCTTGTGCATTGCTCCCCACCAGACAGCAATATACTTGGCGCATTAAATAGCGTTCACTCGAGCGCTGTAAAAGGTGAGGGACTAACCGTTCCAATGGTCGTTTATAGGTCAACTGAATATGTAACCTGCCTTCACGCATGGACGCACCCGAAGTACTTTGCAGTAACTGACCAAACGCCGCTTTGTCGTCATCCAAGATCGAGAGTGCTTTTTCATACTTACCTTCGCGCACGCGAATCGCGGCCAACTGGCCTTTTAGCTCGTTCAACGGATACTTCAACACCAGTGACGAACGTTGGTTACGACCGACCTTAGGCGTCCATTCCAACCAGTCTAGTTTTTGCATGTCGTTGAGTAAGTTACGTGCATGACGAGGACTGGTGAAAAGCGTTTCTGCCACATTCGGCAGAGAGGTTTTGATCTCCTCTCCCGTTCCCCAATTCGAAAGGCGACTGTAGTAGCGTAATAGGGTTAAGTCGGACAAAGTATTCTCGATACTATGAAAATGATGGTTTAAGAGTGTTCCTTATTTTGCCTATTTTCAAGCAATCTCTGTTTGGTTTTGTTGAAAAACACTAAAAATAGGAAGTAAAAGAATGGATTTTCTCTGTGTTGATAATCCTAGTTTAGTGCCAGAATAGCGATTGTGGTTAACCACACTACCCAGCACTGATTGGGTTTATGCTCCAAACACCCCCGCGATCATTCCAATCAGTGCTTTTTCAAATCCTTTCCACCCTTCAAATTGACTACCACTCAGTCACTCAGTCGCTTACTGCTTCGCCAACGAAATTTCGTGCAAAAGCGGCTCGGTATATTGCTTATTCGCTAGGGTGAACCAGTAGCGATGTATCGTTTTTTACACTGTAAATGAAAGCGTCCGAATGCTTGCCGACAAATCTGAGCGGAAGAAACTGTTACCAAAGCAAAACGGTTATCTATACTGATTAGTGGGATGCCGTAGTGGCTCGGCAAAAGGAGGTAACATGGAACTGCGCAATGAAAGGGGTGAGATTACTCAATTGGCGGATAATCTTACCATCAAAGAGATTCAGGAAATGGGTTACACCATCGATCTATGTGATGAAGCGTTCGATCCGAATGAACACTGGCACGCGAATGGTGACAATTCGGCAACAAGAGGCGAATTTCCTGAAGACTAGATCGCTTTTCTCAGCAATAAAAAATCCGAGGCGATGTAGGTGTTACCTACATACCAACCTCGGATTTTTTGATTCTAGTGCTTAACTAAATTAGAAGCCTTCGATGTTTTTCGCTTCTAGTTCAGAGAAGTATTTCACTGTTTTTACTTTCAGCTCTTGAGTTGCTGGCTCGTCACATACAATCACTGCTTTCGGGTGAAGCTGCAGCGCCGAAACAGTCCATAGGTGATTTACACAACCTTCTACTGCTGCTTCTAGTGCTAGTGCTTTGTTGTGACCAGTCACTAGGATCATCACTTCTTCTGCGTCAAGCAGCGTACCCACACCGATAGTTAGTGCGTACTTAGGAACTTGGTTGATGTCGCCGTCGAAGAAACGAGAGTTTGCGATACGAGTATCTTCAGTCAGTGTTTTGATACGTGTACGAGAAGATAGCGAAGATGCTGGCTCGTTGAACGCGATGTGACCGTCATTACCTACGCCACCCATAAATAGGTTAATTTTGCCGTAAGCTTTGATTTTGTCTTCGTAACGTTTGCACTCAGCGTCGTTGTCTGGTGCGTTACCATCAAGCAGGTTGATGTTCTCTTCTTGGATATCAACGTGGTTGAAGAAGTTGTTGTACATGAAAGAGCGGTATGATTCTGGGTGATCCGCTGGGATGCCAATGTACTCATCCATGTTAAATGTCACAACATGCTTGAAGCTAACTTCGCCAGCTTTGTGCATTTCGATCAGTGCTTTGTAAGTAGCAAGCGGAGTACCACCAGTTGGTAGACCCAGAACGAATGGACGTTCTGCTGTTGGTTTGAAGTCATTGATACGCTTAACAATGTGAGCCGCTGCCCACTTACCTACTTGTGCTGCCTGCTTTAACGGGATAAGTCTCATTGTGTGCCCCTAATATTGGATTTAGTGATGCTCTGATTCATTAATTCGCATTATAAAATAAGTCTGGAGCTTCTGCTATTGTTTTTGGTCAAAATTTCACAAATTATTTGACGATACCTAATAAATAGGTAAGAAAACGTTATCGGACAAGTTTATTTGTCTATAGTTTAATCATTAATTTTCTTCGTTAATTTTTATGTTGTTAAGCAAAGTTTTTGATTAAAAGAGAAAAAATTCCTTTACCAATCACATCTGATGGCGTGGATTCGCGTCTTGTTTCCAATCACAAGGTATGATGATAAAACTCAAACAATTGCTGCACCTGCCGATACAAGATACGTTAGGTCAAGAAAAAGAAAGTTGAATGAATATTATAGGCATCGCGATAGGTATCACCGGACTGCTGTTACTGGGCATGTTTTTATGGATGCTCGCGTTATCCATGCGTCGAAAGCGTATGGAACAAGAACGAAAAGAGCGCGAGTTAGCTTATCGAAAAGCGATGGAACGCGACCGCAAGCAAGAGCGCGAAGACCGCATTTACAAAGCGGAGCACGATGATATCCCTTCTATTTTGTACTTGGCGAAAGAAGCTGAGCGCACTCGACCAAAAGAAGCCCTGCATTGGTACACTAAAGCGGCCAAGCTCGATAATGTTACCGGCATGTACGGGATTATCCGCCTTAGTAATCGCATGAATCAGGACATGGTACTGCGCGAACAATCGCGCTTCTGGCAAATTTGTATCTCAGCGATTGAAGGCAGTTTGGAACACAAGTTTGAGATGGGCAATGCGCTATTTTATGGGCGTGGTACCGAGCGAGATATTCCTAAAGCGATCGAAGTGCTTGAGTCGGCAGCGAACTTTAATCATGTTAACTCCCTGCTGTTTTTAGGCGACTGGTGGATATCGGACTCGAACCCTCAGCAAGAACCGGCGTATGCCCTTGAACTGTTCCGCCGAGCGGCAGCGCTAAAAAGTAACGAAGGACGGATGAAACTAGGCCTGTGTTACATCAAAGGTATCGGCGTTGCTGCTAACCATGAGTTGGGTTGCTACTGGTTAGAGCGCGCTTGTGAACGTGGCTATTTAGAAGCAATGTACCGCGCTGGCGAGGCTTGGATGGACTATCGCCCGAATGGCAGTGCGATCGCCTACATCTGGCTGTTTTTAGCGACTCAGCTTGGCTACGCGCCAGCCAAAACGTTGCGTGATAGAGTGGCGCTCAATTTAGGTGTGGATACCGTGGTCGGATTACAAGCGTTGTGTAAGCCGATCATCAAGAAGATTCGTGAAAACAAAGTGGGTAAACACTCGATCATCAAAGCGTTGAATAAGCTCTATAAACGTACGGTTCCTTTGCAAGAGCAAGATGTGCCGAAACATGATGTTGTCCAAGAGCCTGAGTTAGACCTGGAACCAGATTTTACCAAGTTTAGCAATCAGGTTTTGGAATCAGAGCAGGCTCAAAGCCCTATGCAACAAGGTCATTCGCAAGAAAGTCATCAGCAAGGCAGTAACCAGGCAAACGATGATGATGTTGGAATCGAACTTGCGACCGATTCTGAGGACAAACCTGAGAAGTTAGATTTTCGCCAGTTTTAGTCTCTGCCCATGCAGTAGATAAAAGATAAAAAAACGGCCTCTGTATCAGAGGCCGTTTTTCGTTATTTGTAGATTATTGCTGTTCTTGTTTGTGTTTTGCTTTACACACAGCAGCCGTGAATACGACGTCGGTAGAACTGTTCAATGCCGTTTCCGCAGAGTCTTGAACCACACCGATGATGAAGCCAACCGCGACAACTTGCATTGCGATATCGTTTGGAATACCAAACAGACCACACGCGAGAGGGATAAGCAGTAGCGAACCGCCCGCAACACCAGATGCACCACAAGCAGATACTGCCGCAACGATGCTCAATAGTACCGCTGTTAGCAGGTCAATTTCGATACCCATCGTGTGCACGGCAGCTAGGGTTAGCGTCGTAATGGTGATCGCCGCGCCAGCCATGTTGATGGTCGCGCCTAGAGGAATCGATACTGAGTAAGTATCTTCGTCCAGCTTAAGCTTCTCACATAGCGCCATGTTCACTGGGATGTTCGCCGCACTTGAACGAGTAAAGAATGCCGTTACGCCACTTTCGCGTAGACATTGCAGAACAAGTGGGTATGGGTTCTCACCCGTTTTAACGAAAACGATGATTGGGTTTACGATTAGCGCAATGATCGCCATTGAGCCCAGCAGTACTGCTAGCAGCTGTGCGTAACCAGCCAGTGCTTCAAAGCCTGTGGTTGCCAGTGTTGCAGACACTAAACCAAAGATACCAAATGGCGCTAGACGAATAATAAAGCGAACGATCTGAGAAACGCCGTGGCTTAGGTCTTCAAATACCGCTTTGGTTGTGCCAGACGCGTGGTGAAGGGCTAAACCAAGACCGACAGCCCAAGCGAGAATACCGATGTAGTTTGCGCTCATCAGAGCATTAACTGGGTTATCGACAATTTTGAACAACAGAGTGTTTAGAACTTCAGCGATACCTTGAGGTGGAGTTGCGCCTTCAGCACCCGCGACTAGCGTCAATGTGGTCGGGAATAAGAAGCTAAGTACAACTGCGGTCAGTGCTGCAGTGAATGTACCGAAAAGGTAAAGAACCACGATTGGGCGCATGTAAGTGTGTTGGTTTTTCTTTTGGTTGGCGATAGAAGCCGCAACCAGAATAAAGACCAAAATAGGAGCGACGGCTTTTAGCGCGCCAACGAAAAGGCTTCCAAGTAATCCTGCGCTCTTTGCGTATTCTGGGGCGATAGTTGCCAGACCTACACCGAGAACGATACCGGCAAGGATTTGCAATACGAGGTTACCTCGCGCAAATCGGGCAATAAATGAGTTGTGTTGCATAGTGAATCCCTGCAAATGATTAGTTTTATAGGTTGTTTTGACTGCAGCGAGTAGGGCTGCGGGAAACATACTATCGTGTTGAAATAATGTGTCTATAATTAATTTAAATTTAGTAATAAAAATTAATCAGCAAAGTATTGGTTACTTTTTGTATCGTAATTGTTCAATTTAACGCGATAAAAAAAGGAGCATTGCGCTCCTTATTTTGTCTTTGTTGATATTTTAGTGGTTATGCTTCATGCCACTCATTACTTTTTTAATCGGCGCTTTAAAGCTCTGTGTGTCGCCATTGGCGAACGTCACTTTAACGTCAATCTGGTTTCCTTCCACTAAAGGCTCTGCTAATTGGAACAACATGATGTGTAAGCTGCCTGGTTTTAATACCGTGGTGCTTTGCGCTGGTAGAATAATTTGCTCAACCTGACGCATCTTCATCACGTCACCTTCTTTTATTACATCATGCAGTTCAACCTTGCCAGCTGCGCTGGTGGATGCTGCAACGATCACTCGCTCTGCGTCACCTTTGTTTTCAAACTCAGCAAACACCGCACTGGTAGGCGCGTTTGGTGGTGTTGCTCTTGCGTATGCGTGCTGTACAGAAACGTCCGTTGCTGCTTGAGCAAAAGGGCTGAGTACCAACCCCATAAGAAGAAGAGTTTTCAGCTTCATATTATTGTCCTTCTGATGTGAGGGTAGTAAACGCTTCGACCAAAGGTGCTGGCGTGAGGGTGTGCGGCACTTTAGTGATTAAGGTGCCATCAGGCTTAAGGAAATAAAAGTACGAGCTATGGTCGAGAGTGTATTTGAGCTCTGAATTCTCAAGTATGGTTTTACGGAAGATGACGCCATAACGATGAGCGAGCGGGGTAGTGATATCAAGTGGTGCAGACAACCCTTCGATCATCGGATGGAAATACTGCGCGTATTTGTATGAGTCAGCCGCTGCGTCACGCTCAGGGTCGAGGGAGATAAACATAGGGCGAAAACGCGCTTTGGTCTCTTCGTCAATTTGGTTGAGTGCGCCAGCCAACATCGCCAAAGACGTTGGGCAAACGTCAGGGCAACGAGTAAAGCCAAAGTAGACAACGCGGATACGTGGGTCCTGCGGGTCGAAGATCTCCACCGCTTGGCTGTCTTCACCAAATAAAGTCACGCTATCAGATTGCGCTTGGTTACTCTGTACCGATGCCTGCGAATCAAGATAGGTTTTGACACCGAAACCCAGCGCGAATGCGACAACTAAAATTAATGACCAGTTCTTGCTCATCTTTCCATCCTTAGCGATGTTTTAATGTTTTGTTGACCATCAGAAAGCTCACCAACCCATGTCATCTCTTCGGTGGTACAAACAGGGAGAATAACGTCACCAGTGAATGCGCCGTTGGGGCTTTTGGTCAGTTTGAATACCGCTGTGCCCATTTCCATTTCGTGTCCTTCCAGTTTGAGAAGTAGCTCAGAAGCATTGGTTTGTGGCCATTCAACGGAAATATGAGTGGGAATAAGTGGTTGGCTGACATCTCGATCAACGGTGATGCTGACGCCATCTTGAATACATGGCTGAGACGACAGCAAGCAGTAGTCATCCAGCGATACAGTATTGACTTGACTCTTGAGCTTTTCGTAGACGTCTCCGGCAAAGAAACCAGCACATAACGCTACGACAAGCAGCAGTATTTTGACTAACGAGGGCACAGGGATCTCTCATGATTTTTAAACCCGCATCCTAGCATTATGTGCGGGCAAATACATGAACACGCTTAGAATTCTGTGCTAATCATCCGTCGAGACTAAGGTTATTTGCGACGATGAATGCCGTACACCGCATGATCTAATATGCGGTCGCCCACTTTTTCATGGTTGGTGATGATTCCTTCCAGTGACATACCGACGCGCTCAGCGACCAGTCTGCTAGGCAGGTTTTCGTTGGCTGCGGATAGCTGCACCTTTTCCATACCGTAGTCATTGAAAGCAATATCAATCAGCTTTTTCACCACTCGGGTCATAATGCCTTTGCCCTGCTGAGATTGAGACAACCAGTAGCCGACTTCGACGCATTTGGTATCGTGGTTGATGGCGTTAAAACTGCAGTTGCCAACAATATTATCTTGATAGATGATAGCGCAGGTCATCGACTTACCATCCGCATACTCGTGCAATACACGTTGTATGAACATGCGAAAATCCTGCTCACTTTGGCAATACGGTGGCCAAGCTAACCATTGGGATAAATATTCATTTTGTGTGGATACTAATTCAGAATAAGTCGAAGCGAACGACTCATGTACTAAGCTGATCTTTAACTCATCATCTATCGTTATTGAGAACATATTTAGCCTATCAACTGAAGTGGTAAAGCTAACTTATCAGACAATGAATGGTTAGACCACTATCAATAGCCACATTAAATATAAGAGCTATGTAGCACAAATAAAGTGTATTACGTTACCTTAATCACAATTTCAACAATAGCCTTTTAACTAGTGTGGTCTTTTGTCTGGGAGTTTAGTTTACTCTCGGCCTGAAATAATTAGTCAATACGTTGGTGCGGAGTATATGGATTTGCCACAGGAAAACGTCAGTGTGGATTTACGGCAGGTACTGTTTGAAATGGCAAGTGCATTAGATGCGGTCGGTGTGGACGATATTCACCACGGACACCGGGTCGCTTACATTGCGTATCAATGCGCGCAAAGAATGGGTTGGAACCAAGAACGAGCGCAAATGGCGTTTGCGTTAGGACTGATTCACGATTGTGGTGTCTCGCAAGCTGAAGAGCGTACGTCGTTACTGAGTTCGTTGAAGCCAACCGATACCCGGCGGCACTGCATTAAAGGCTTCCATCTGCTCAATTCTTGTAAACCGCTCACAGAGTTGGCTTTACCCATTTTGCATCACCATACATGGTGGCAAGATCTGGTTGAGCACGATGGTCTATCCGAAGAGGATAAGCAGTTCGCCGCGCTAATCTTTTTATCCGACCGAGTGGACTACCTTCACACCGAATATACGCTTGATAGCTTCGGCAACATTACTGACGCGAGTCGCAATGAGATAGCCAAGTCGATCCTGCAACTCTCGGGGACGATGTTTGAACCAAATCAAGTGCAGCATATGCTCGAACTGGTTGATAGCGATGACTTTTGGTTTTCAATGGATCCTCGCTACATAGAAAGCCTGGCGCAGCGGTTTAGTCCCGTCCCGTTCTTTTCTCAACAACTCGATTTGGAAGAAACCATCGAAGTGGCTGAACTGTTCGCGCAACTGGTGGATGCGAAAAGTTCGTTTACGTTTCACCATTCCAAGAACGTGGCCAAATTAACCGAGTATCTCGGCTTACTAATGGGCTTTTCTCCCCGCTTTCAACGCATGCTGTATTTGGCGGGTTTGGTGCACGACATTGGTAAACTCAATACGCCAGTGTCGATTTTGCACAAGCCGTCAGAACTGACCGACGAAGAATACGTCTGTATCCGTCGTCATGCGACCGATACGCGCCAAGCCTTGGTTAAGATGTTCCATTCTCAGGCAGTGATTGACTGGGCGTCAAACCACCATGAAAGGTTAGATGGCTCGGGCTATCCTCTGGGTAAAACGGCTAAGGAGCTGGATAAACCGAGTCGGATCGTTGCGGTAGCGGATGTATTCCAAGCTTTGACGCAATCTCGTCCATATCGACAAGGGTTATCGTTAGAGCAAGCAATGTTGATTTTGCAGGAGTTGGTGGAAGACGGTCAATTAGACCAAGAGATATTCGCCTGTCTGCGCCAACATGCGGACGTTTGCTATCAAATCTCTGTCAGTTGCAGTGATGTAAAAATGGCCAGTGCGTAAACACTGGCCATTGGCATTATTTTGATTCAAGCACAAACTGCTTAAAACGTTCTTTAGTTGCTTTGTCCGCCTTCTCGTACCAGAAATGCAGCATTTCTTCTGGTGTAGTATCGCCTTGTGTGGCTGCAGCGTTGCGCATTGCTTGGCTTGTCGGCTCATAAACAGAAGCCACACCACCGCGGCGGTTGTACTCAAGGACTTCTTGCTTGTAGTTACGACCGACTTGCATGCCATCTTTTAACAACAGGTCTTGTTTAAGTTTTACTGTCGCACCTTTGTCATCAAGTAAGCGCCATTGCTCTTTATCGAGCTTCTGTCTTGCTTGTTTCTCGTTGCGGTATTCTGGCAGTTGGAACTCAAGTTTGGTTTCGCTTGCGTCGAACTTCGCTAGTACTGCTTGGCTTTCAACGATAATGCGGTCGTTACCTTGGCTAAAGTATGGCTTGTAACGGAATAGGATTTGGTTTTCGCCATCCGGCAATACCAGTGATTTGTGTGCGTCGAACAAGCTGCCTTCTAGCTTTGGTGTTTCTCCATTGGCAACCAGCACTTCGATAGTATCTGGCACAGCGACGGTAACTTGGGCAAGTGCGTTTCCGCTTAAACATAACGTTGCTAAAGCAAGCGATGAGATCTTCATGTTCATTTTGGAATCTTCTCCGTTTTTATTGTGCGGTAACTTTGCACTTCTGTAGGAACTTTCGCAATCGTCTTGTTCGCACAATCGCAATATTTAACCTTGCTATGACGATTTTGCTCGGCGATTGTTTAGCCAATAATCGCAGTTTTGCGTTACGTTTCACGGTAACCGAGAAAAAATACTCCTATATTATTCTCACGTCTAACACCAACGAAAAGGATAACGCTATGAATTGCATTTGGATGCACGACAGCCGCGCAGTGTTGTCGTCATGGTATAACTTAGACTACTGCCTCTCTCTGCAAAGCAAAGAATCTGCTGCTGTTTAATCTCCTAGGTGCGCCCGCACCGTTATAACTCGTTTATTCAATTATCTTGTGCGCTTTTTGGCGCAGATAGACTCGTATTTATAGGAAATTAAACATGAAACGTATCCCAGAACCTTTTCGCATCAAAATGGTAGAACCGATCAAAATGACGACCTACCAAGACCGTGTTGAAGCACTAGCAGAAGCAGGCCTAAATCCATTTTTATTAAGAAGCGATGATGTCTATATCGACCTGCTAACGGACTCTGGTACCGGCGCGATGAGTGACAACCAGTGGGCTGGTTTGATGATGGGTGATGAGTCGTACGCAGGTAGCCGAAACTATTACAACCTGTGTGCGGCGGTTGAGCACTTTTTTGGCTACAAGCTAACGGTTCCTGCTCACCAAGGGCGCGGCGCTGAACAAATTTTGTTCCCAGCCTTGATTGAACGTATGAAAGCTGTTCGTGGTGGTACTGAGCCTGTGTTCATCTCCAACTATCACTTCGATACGACGGCTGGGCATATTGAGCTCAATGGCGGTAAAGCGATCAACGTTGTCGATAAGCACGCTTTTGACACCACCACACCGTATGATTGGAAAGGTAACTTCGACCTACAGAAACTGACGGCAACCATCGAGCAATACGGCGCAAAAAACATCTGTGCGATCATCACTACCGTGACTTGTAATAGCTCGGGCGGCCAGCCTGTGTCGATGGAGAACATGCGCGCGGTGTATGAGATCGCATCGAAGAACGACATTCCAGTGGTGATCGACTCGGCTCGCTACTGTGAAAACGCTTACTTCATCAAGAAGCGCGAAGAGGGCTACCAAGACAAATCGATCTTAGAAATCATCCGTGAGATGTACCAATACGGCGATATGTTGACCATGTCTGCGAAGAAAGACCCGATGGTCAACATCGGTGGTTTGTGCTGTATTCGTGACCACAAAGAACTGTTCCAAGCGGTGCAAACGCGTTGTGTTCCAATGGAAGGTTTTGTGACCTATGGCGGTATGGCTGGACGCGATATGGAAGCCCTAGCGCGCGGCATGTATGAAGGCGCTGACGAAGATTACCTTCACTATCGCATTAGCCAAGTAGAATACCTCGGGGAACGTTTACGCGAAGGCGGGATTCCAATCCAGTACCCAACTGGCGGTCATGCCGTGTTTGTTGATGCAGCGAAAATTCTGCCTCATATCCCACCACACGAGTTCCCAGCACAAGTATTGTGTAATGCCCTTTACTTAGAAGCAGGCATTCGTGCGGTTGAAATTGGTTCGTTGCTGCTAGGCCGCGATCCGGAAACGGGTGAACAAAAAGCCTCTGAACTTGAGTTGATGCGTTTGACCATCCCACGTCGTGTCTACACCAACGACCATATGGACTACATCGCCGACGCGATCATTGCACTTAAAGAACGCGCCCACGAACTGAAAGGTTTGACGTTTGAGTATGAACCGCCAGTCCTGCGCCACTTTACTGCTCGATTTAAGTCTAAGTAATAATTATATTTTTTCCTAAAACTGTGCTCTAAGTTTGCCTCACCTTTTTCGGTGGGGCTTTTTTATTTCAACTATTTATTGGCAAGTTATTACTATTTTTGAGTGAAAAATAGACAAGTGAAGATTGCGTAAAATTGATTATATTTTGACTCAATGTCCGAGTTGTTATGCAACAAAATGATAACAACAAGGTGTTTTTTCGTTTTGACTCGTAAAGCATTTTTTAGGACTTTCAACTCAGAATGACTCTCTTAAATACTGGTGGGGATGTTCTTCTTTTTGCTATTGAAGGACAGATTGAGCTCTGAATTCAGAGTGAAATTCCAAGATTGAGAGAAATAGATATGAATCGAATTACTTTGTGCGCGGCTAGTATCGCTATGGCGTTATCTGGCGCTGCGATCGCAGCACCAACCGCTCCAAGCGTCGATGTATATGGCTCGAACAATTTACAGTTTTCCAAAATCGAACTCGCGATGGAAACGACTTCTGGCTACAACCAGATGGTTAAGTACTTTGACGAAGCTGATATTAACGTAACGTTTAATCAGTGGAGTGGTACAACGGGCGACACTTACAAAATCTACTTTGATGGCGTAGAGGTGGCGACAGGACCAATCTCTGGTAGTCAGACAACGGCAAACTTCAAATACGCTCAAGGCGGTCGTTACCAAATGACCATTGAAGCGTGTGATGCAACGGGATGTAGCACCAGTGCTCCAGTAGAAATCGTCGTGGCAGACACGGATGGCTCTCACTTGAAGCCGCTAACAATGAACGTTGACCCGAACAACAAATCATACAACACCGATCCAAATACGGTCGTGGGTACGTACTTTGTTGAGTGGGGCATCTATGGTCGTGAATACACCGTAGACAACATTCCAGCAGATAACTTAACACACATTCTCTACGGCTTTATCCCAGTGTGTGGCCCGAACGAATCGGTGAAATCGGTAGGTGGTAACAGCTTTAACGCACTACAAACCGCGTGTCAGGGTGTAGCAGATTATGAAGTCGTTATCCACGACCCATGGGCAGCTTACCAGAAGAGCTTCCCGCAAGCGGGTCATGAATACAGCTCACCTATCAAAGGTAACTACGCAATGCTGATGGCGCTTAAGCAGCGCAACCCAGATCTAAAAATCATTCCTTCCATTGGTGGCTGGACGCTATCAGACCCATTTTATGATTTTGTAGACAAAACCAAGCGTGACACTTTTGTCGCATCAGTTAAGAAGTTCCTAAAAACTTGGAAGTTCTATGACGGTGTAGATATCGACTGGGAATTCCCTGGCGGTGGCGGTGCTGCGGCAGATAAAGGTGACCCAGTAAACGATGGTCCAGCATACATTGCATTGATGCGCGAATTGCGTGCAATGCTGGATGAGTTGGAAGCTGAAACAGGCCGTACGTACGAGCTAACATCAGCAATCGGTGTGGGTTACGACAAGATTGAAGACGTGAACTACGCAGATGCTATCCAGTACATGGACTACATCTTTGCGATGACTTACGACTTCTACGGCGGTTGGAACAACGTTCCTGGTCACCAGACTGCGTTGTACTGTGGCTCGTTTATGCGCCCTGGTCAGTGTGATGGCTCTGGTGTGGATGAAAGCGGCGTGCCATACAAAGGTCCTGCCTACACAGCAGACAACGGTATCCAGCTTCTTCTTGCACAAGGTGTTCCTGCGAACAAACTAGTGTTAGGTACAGCAATGTACGGTCGTGGTTGGGAAGGTGTGACGCCTGCAACCCTAACTGACCCAACAGACCCAATGACAGGTACAGCGACAGGTAAACTGACGGGTACGACTGAACAAGGTGTTTGGGAAGATGGCGTAATCGACTACAAAGGCATTAAGTCATTCATGCTAGGTGCGAATAACCAAGGCATCAACGGCTTTGAATACGGCTACGATGCACAAGCAGAAGCAGCTTGGGTTTGGAACCGTACAACTGGTGAGTTGATCACTTTCGATGACGACCGTTCTGTGAAAGCAAAAGGCGCGTACGCACGTAGTCTTGGTCTAGCGGGTCTGTTCTCGTGGGAAATCGATGCGGACAACGGCGATATCCTTAATGCTATGCATGAAGGTCTAGCTGGTGGTTCAGTGACGCCTGCGAACCGTGCGCCAACAGCAAGCGCTAGTGCGGACGTTACCGTCGTTGGCCCTGCAAGTGTAAGTCTAGACGGCAGCGCTTCTAAAGACACTGATGGCACTATCGCGACGTACGCTTGGGAACAAGTGTCAGGTACAGCGGTCGCACTAACGGGTGCCAATACAGCGGTTGCAAGCTTTGACGTAGCAGAAGTGACTCAGGTTGAAACGCTAACCTTTAAGTTGACAGTGACCGATAATGAAGGTGCGACAGCGTCTGATACGGTTGTTGTTACGGTGAACCCAGTTAATGTGACACCTGAAAACCAAGCGCCAGTTGCGGCTATCAATGCGCCTGCAAATGTTAACGCAGGTGATGTGGTAGTGGTTGATGCATCGGCTTCGACTGACGCAGACCAAGACGCGCTTAGCTTTACTTGGGATGTTCCAGCAGGCATCGACGCAGTGGTTGACGGCGCAACAGTAAGCTTTGTTGCAGCAGAATACACGCAAGATACCTCTTTGGCATTCACCGTGACTGTAAGTGACGGCAAAGCGAGTTCAACTGCCTCTGCGACCGTCGTGGTAGCGAAGAAAGTCACTGGCGGCGACCAATGTACTAACTTATGGGATGCGACTATTGCTTACCCAACACCGGGCACTCAAGTGAGCTGGGCTGGTAAAGTTTGGGAAAACAAATGGTATGCAAACGTGGGTGAAGACCCAACCAAGTCTGGTCAGTGGGGCGTTTGGAAAGAAGTTGGCCCAGCGAGCTGTTCAACAAACTGATCGCTAAATAGTATCCTAATCATGGAGCAATAAGAAAAAGCCATTCAGAGCAATCTGAATGGCTTTTGTTTTGTCTGTTGTTTGCCAAAGTAGAGGCTAGTTAACCGCGCGAACTTTGCCTTGCTTGAGGTTATTGAGCACTTCTGCTTTTGGACCGTCAGCAATCACACATCCTTTTTCCATCACAATCACACGGTCAACGACATCAAGCATCGAGGTCTTGTGTGTAATCAGAATCAGCGTTTCACTCGATTTTAACTGAGCCAGTTGCTGTTTAATGTGCATTTCAGAACGGTTATCCATGGCGCTGGTTGGTTCGTCCATGAGTAACACTGGGGGACGCCCTAATAGCGCACGGGCGATAGTGACGGCTTGACGTTGTCCGCCTGACAACAACATACCGCCTTCACCAACTTGACGTTCAAGACCGGCTGGATCTTGTTGGGTAAATACCGTCACCCCAGCACGGTTTGCCGCGTCCATTACATCGCGATCGTCTGCCAACGGTCGACCAAGGGTGATGTTGTCGCGAATGGAGCCGTAGAACAGTTGGCTATCTTGCGGTACACAACCGATGTTACGGCGGATATCAATATGGTGAAGTTGCTGAATATCAGTGTCATCAATACGCACATGGCCTTCAGTCGGTTGATACAAGCCCATGATCAAGCGTTCAAGTGTGGTTTTACCGGAACCGATACGACCGATGATCGCCACTTTTTCACCCGCATTGATGGTCAAACTCAAATCACGTACTGAGGCGATTGGCGAATCTGGATAGTGAAAAGTCACTTTATCCAGCTCAATTTTTCCGTGCACAATCGGACGGTGAATGTAGCGTTTTCCTTCTTCCTGTTCGTCTGGCATCGACATCACCTGCTCGATGATGGTCATCGACGATTTTGCTTGATTGTAGCGGGTCGATAGCAAGGATAACTGCACCATAGGACCGATGGCACGACCGCTCAACATCGTCGCGGCAATCAAGCCACCCATGGTGAGTTCGCCCTCGGCAATCAGGTAAACACCTAAGATAATCATGCCGACGTTAGACGCTTGTTGAACAAATCCTGCGGTGTTTTGAATACCGTCGGTGATTCGACGGCTTTTGATGTTCCAATTCGCCATGTGCGCCACAGCTTCTTCCCAGCGGAACTGGAACTGGCTTTGTGCGCCAAACAGTTTCACCGTTTCCAGTCCGGCGAGGCTCTCTATCAGGTTGGCGTATTTCTGTGACGCGAGGCGTGAACCTTCTTCAATGGTGTGGCGTAGTGGACCTTGAATCAGCAGCGAGTAAACAATCAGAATCAACACACCACAGATCGGAACAAGTACAATGTTGCCGGCCATTAGCCAAATAAGTAGCAGGAATAGCACCGCGAAAGGTAAATCGATCAACGAGCCGATGGTTGCCGATGTAAAGAACTCTCGAATTGATTCGAACTCTTGTAGGTGTCGGGCGAATGCACCGACTGACGGCGGTCTCGCTTCCATTCGAATCCCCATGACTTTACTGAACAGTTTGGAGGAGATAAGAATATCGGACTTCTTTCCTGCCACGTCGATAAAGTAGCTGCGCAGCAACTTGAGCACTAGGTCAAACAAGAAGATCACAAAGATGCCGCTCGCCAACACCCATAAGGTTTCAAATGCAAGGTTGGGTACTACTTTGTCGTACACCAAGCGGGTAAACATTGGGGCGGCGACCGCGAAGAGGTTGATCAGGATTGAAGCGATCAACACGTCACGGTAAATGTGCTTAGATTGCCAAATCGTGCCCCAAAACCAGTGACCTTGTTTGGTTTTGAGGATCTCTGGTGAGCGTTCGTCATAGCGGAACTGTTTTTTGACCAGAAAGTAGCGACCTGTGTATTGCTCATTGAGGTCACCCAAGGTCATCGAAATTGGTACTAGGCCAGATTCTCCGGTGACAATTTCTGCTTCGCCAGTTTCCTTATTTACACTATTGAGAACGCAAGCGTCGCCCCCTTTGAGGATTAATACTACAGGGAGTACCAGTTGCGAGATCTTATCCAGTTCAGCGCGGTTTTCTTTCGCCACTAATCCCGCGCGCTCGGCTGAGCGAGGGAAGAGAAACGGTGTCAGCTTGCCATCAGTCAATGGCAAGCCGTTAATCAGGGCTTCTGGTGAGTTTGCTAAACCATAATAGCGGCTCACGTAGATAAGCGAATTTAATAGCGGATCCTGCATGCTATCTATACCTTTGAACTGTTATTTATCTACGATAAAGCCTTGGAAGACTTCAATAAAGTGCTCAGACAAGAAGTCTAACTGAGTTTGTGTCTCGACTCGTGATGCGATAGTCGTAATTCCTAAGTTGTGCGCCGTTCTTGAAATCGAGGTTAGGGTAAACTTCTGCTTCTCATCATCAAGGTGGTGCGTGTAGAGGTAATCAAGTTTCACATAAGCCGGACGGAACTCATTGATGTAATCAAGTGATTGGAAATGACGCCCGTAGTTATCGACACCAAAGTCGGCACCCGCAGCACGAACCGCGTTACAGAATAGTGCGGTGTGGTGTGGAGAGTTGATAAAGCAGCTTTCCGGGATTTCAAAATGCAGCAATGGCGCTTCATCTTTGTGTTTGTTGAGCAGTTGAGTCACCCAACGGATAAAGCTTGGTTGAGAAATACTGCTTTGCGCGATGTTGATCGCCAGTGGTTCGCTAACGCCACCAGCAGAGATGCGTTTGACCATAGATTCAATGACGTACTCATCGAAAATGTGGCTGGCATTAAGTTGCTCAAGTGCAAACAGGTATTGGTTAGCACTGAAGCGTTCGCCATCTTTTTCAATCGCAGAGAAGACTTCGCGGTGATATGGCTGACCCCAGCTGTTGTTCGCCGCCTGCAGACGGAACGTAACCCAATCGTTGCTGATCGCTTCTTCCACCAAGTTCTTCCATTGCTGTTTACCTTTGATGGTCGTGCTGTTGGAGTCGGTGAGGTAACCGTAAGCAAGCTCTGGGTTTGTTTTCGCATTTGCCAGCGCGTTATCCAGCATAGCAAGGATTTCGCCAGTCTTTTTCTTCTCTTCGCTGTGTACCACACCAAGAGCAACGTTGGATGTCGCCATCCCTGTTGGATCAGCGTTGATGTCTTGAACGAAGGTGATGATGCTGTCTGCCATCAGCTTAAGCTCGGTATCGTCCATGTTCGGCAAAATGAAACCAAATTCTTCGGTTGAAATACGTGCAGAGACCAAGCCAGGAGAAGTTAATGACACTTTAAGATGATCGGCTAATTCACGAACTTTGCCGTCACCCGCTTCATAACCTTTTTCTTCATACAATTCGCGGATAAAGCTTGCTTCGAGAATCGCCACGCCACCGATCCCGCCTTCGTTTAGCCATGAATTCAATTGGCTCATGTAGTACGCACGGTTACCCAGACCGGATACTGGGTCAATGTAAGCTCGTTCACGCAGTTGTTGCGCTTCTTTTGCTTGTGCTTTGAATGACTTCTCCAGCTGAGAAGACATGCTGTTGATGCCGTCTACTACGTAAATAAGGTCTTGAGTCGCTGGGCGCGGCAGTGGGTCGCCAAATTGGTTACGCGCAACTTGTTCCATTTTTGCCACGATAAGTTGTAGCGGACGCAGTGCTCGGCGCAAGATAAACGAAATCGCCAGAAGACCAATCAACATGATGAAACTGAAGGCAATGAGCAGACGTTCAAACGCCGACCAAAGCTGGGTGTAGGCATCCCCAGTGTGGCTGACAATTTCAACTTCGGCTAACTGCATCCAACCGCTGGTAACCACGCGGCGGTCATGGATTCGTTCAAATAGATGTAGGTTGGTAAACCACTTAGGGACATCAATCGGTTGTACCGGGTATGTTCGGATGATTTCTTCACCTGAGTCGAGGAAAATCAGTCTCACTACAGAATAGCTACTGCCGTCAAACAGCGCGTTAATGACTGACTCCACCGCCACCGTATCCTTATCTTCAAGATAAGGTGCAAGGGCTAGCCCCACGGTATTGATGGTGTTGTTTACTTCCGAGCGTTGTTGCTGAATGAGGTTATTGCGTGTGGTGTTGAATTCGATGATAAAGACCGAAATCAATAGCATCAAAATAACCGCAATCATGCCAGCGACAAGTTGTTTATATAATGTCATATTGCCTACTCATCATAATTGATAATGGGTTTCTGTAGTTTTAGTGATTTTTCACGGGCGCGAAGGTCATTCCATAAACTTAAGCGAGATGACTTTCCTGCCAACTGTCCTTGTTTCGACTTCATTAACCACAAGTTTTGACCGTTAAAGCTGTATATCGGCAGCAGGTCGCGGCGCTTAGATGCGCGAATAATTTCAGGGTTAATGTTATCGAGTAGAATCGGTTCTGAACTTGGTGTCGCATAGTATGCTAAAACCATATGAAATTGATTTAATTCAATGGCTTTTACGTACACAAGGCGCAATTTCTTATCTGACACGCCCAGCTCTAGCAGTGAGAAGTACTTGGCGATAGTGAAGTCTTCACAATCGCCGGCGTTACTGCCAAGGAACTCAAGCGGGGTCGCCCAGTAGTCATTTTTTCCCCATAGCTGGTCATCATTGACGAAGTTCAGCTGGTTAAAGAAGTTGTTCACGCGGGTGAGTTTTTCGCTTTCAGACAAGCCGCTGTAGTCCGACATTTTTTGTCGCCAGGTTTCTACTCTGCGGCCCGCTCTATCACCGTAAGTATTGCGCACAGCATCCACCCAACGCTGCTCTTGAGAGTTAAGCGCAAGCGAGGTTGTCGGTGCTGCTAACAGCAGTAGAACCGCAAGTACGTATTTCATCTGACGTTAAGTCACAGTCGGAACAAACAGGTGTGTGGTCTCATAGCGTTTTTGTCACTCCTTGAGGGCGTTGTTACGCGCACTTAAAATTGGTTTTAATAAGTATTCCATTACGGTTCGCTTACCAGTAATGATGTCCACCGAAGCGGTCATACCCGGAATAATCGGTAGAGAGTTATCTTTATTAAGGCTTGTCTCTTTTGTCCTAACTCGAACCAAATAGAAGCTGTTGCCTTCTTCATCTGTCGTGGTGTCGGCACTGATGTGCTCAAGTGTGCCTTCCAAACCACCGTACTTGGTAAAATCATAGGCAGTAAATTTGACGATCGCAGGTAAGTCTGGACGTAAGAATGCGATGTCTTGTGGAGCAATTTTCGCTTCGACGAGCAATGTATCTTCGCTCGGTACAATTTCTACAATGTCCATACCTGGTTGGATTACGCCACCGACTGTGTTGATGTTGAGCGTTTTTACCGTTCCCGTCACTGGCGAGGTAACGATAGTTCGGTTAACTCGGTCTTCTAGACCAACCGCTGACTCGGTCAGTGCCGAGAGTTTGTCTTGTGCTTGGTTGAGTTTCTCTTGTTGTTCCGAGCGGAATTTTTGCGCCACGTCGATACGGTTCAGTACCGATTCGCGAATCGCCGATTCCAACACTGGGATTTTCAGTTCACTTGACGTCATTTCGCGGCGCGTATCATTGACCTGACGCTGCAATTTAAGCAGTTCAATTCTTGGTACCACACCTTCATCAGCAAGTGGTTTGGTGATTTCGAGCTCTTTACGTGCAAAGCGGTAGCTGTCGCGTAAGTTACGTACTCGAGCCTGAATTTCAACCAAGTCTTGTCGCTTCTGCTTTACCTGCTGGTCAATCAGTGAAAGCTCGTTGCGTAGCTTGTTCAGGTCTTGCCTATATTCAGCGCGTTGGCGAGAGACCAACGTTGGGTAGTTTTGGGCAAACTCTTCAGGAAAATCGAGCTTCTCTACATTCAGTACCACATTTTGTTGCCACTGCTCGGCTTGCGCTTCTTCATGGATTTCGACGCTTTCCATAGACGCTGATAGTTGATAAACATTGGCTTTTAAGTTCGCCACTTGTTGCTCGCGTTCACGAAAGTCTGAGCGAAAGCGCGTGTCATCGATAAGCAGCAGTTGCTGACCTTTCTGTACCTGTTGGCCTTCTCTCACCAAAATTTCTTTGACCAAGCCACCTTCGAGGTTTTGTACAACCTGTATTTGTGAAGACGGTACAACCTTACCCTGACCGACCGTTACTTTGTCTATTTGAGCCCAAGATGACCACCCGGCGGCGAGGATAAAAAAGATCACCATTACCCAAAGCATCAGTCTTGCATTGTTTGGGGTATTTAGCAGTAGTGCAGCCGTTTTATCGTCGACATACTCTAACTCGGAGGGAGTAAGCTTGTTGTAGCTGCTCTTACTCATTGATGATCCTTGTGAATAGAAGTTATTTAATTGATTTTATTACTGACTACAAAAAATGTTAAGAACTTGCTGTTAGAATAGTGCTTTGAAGTCGTTTAAATCACGAAACAATGCAATTATTAGATTGAGTGTAGCTTTTCTGACGAGGTAGGCACTTGAGTTCGAGGGTGATTGGGCGCACAATCAGCCAAAAAATTAGCGAGGAGAAAAGATGGAACTTGAAGATATTCGCCGTGAGTACACAAAAGGTGGCCTGAGAAGAAAAGATCTTCTGCCAGATCCTATCGCTCAGTTTGACCTTTGGTTGAAGCAAGCGGTTGAAGCCAAGTTAACCGACCCAACTGCGATGACAGTGGCGACAGTCGATAGTACTGGTCAACCATTTCAACGTATCGTGCTGCTAAAGCACGTCGATCAAGATGGTTTTGTGTTTTACACCAACTTAGGTAGCCGCAAAGCTCAGCAGATTGAAGGCAATTCGAAAGTCAGCCTGCATTTTCCTTGGCATCCGCTAGAACGCCAAGTGCACATTACGGGTGTGGCGGAGAAACTGTCGATGGTTGAGAACATGAAATACTTTTCATCGCGCCCCAAAGAGAGCCAACTTGCGGCGATTGCCAGCAAGCAGAGTAGCCGCATTTCTGCGCGTGGTGTGTTGGAAGGTAAATTCCTCGAACTTAAGCAGAAGTTTGAAAAAGGTGAGATTCCTGTGCCTAGTTTCTGGGGGGGATTCAGAATCAAACCAACGTCGATTGAATTTTGGCAAGGTGGTGAACACCGTCTGCATGATCGATTCTTGTTCTCTAAAGAAGACGGTCACTGGGATATTGACCGCCTAGCACCATAACTTGTTTAATACGCCGCTTTATGCGGCGTATTCACTATTTAGCGCCACCGAAATCTGCGTTTTTAGCAGCGTGGGTGGAATATAAGACGCACATCCTTGTTCTAACGCCATATCAATCAACTGTGCTTTGGTATGCGCACCAAATTTTGCTCGCAAACGTGCGACGTGACTTTCCAGTGTTTTGATCGAGATGTTCATCGCTTCAGCGATATAGTGCGGTTTCTTGCCGTAGAGCAAAAGGAACAGCGCTTCTGACTCCCTTGGCGTCAGGTTAAGCGGTTTGTCTCGCTGGCTTGGACGCATGGTCAGTGCTTGATTGGTTGGTAGGCCAGTCGCGCGGCAAATCCAGTGTCCCACTTCCAGAATGGCGGTATCGGAAAGATCTTGGCCGTAGAAAATCGTACCAATCACTTTGCCGTTATCATCCAACCAAGGCGTCTTGGTAAAAATATGCGCTCGCCAGCGACCGTCTGGGTATGGGTGAATATCCAACACCTTGAGACTGGTACGTTTCTCCATCACAAACACATCTTGGTTTCTAAAGTCTTGGGCACATTTAGACGTTGGGCTCGGGATATCGAAATCGTTTAAGCCAATGGATTGCTCGGCTGACTCGAGTCCAACTAGATTAGCGTAAGCTTGGTTGGTATAAACAAAAACAGAATTGGTATCTTTACAGCCCCAATATCCGGGAAGCTGGTCGATGATCGAGAGTAACTGCGGATTCACTTTCTGATATGCGCCTCATGGAACAGTGGGCTTATTCTAGCGAATGTAGGTCGGTTGTACGATAAAAAAATGCCAGGCACCGGAGAGTGGCTGGCAAATACAAGATTTACTCTTGATAATGTGTAGAAGAGGCTCTATGAACCCTGCGAGCAGGGCATAGACGTATCAATAGATACCACAAGCTGCTCGTACCGGAACAGCTCGCGAACGATTGTACTGGGTGCATATGAAGAAGAAAGGGGGGAAATCCCCCCTGTTACTTTTGTAATATTGAAGAAAAGTGTTTGATTGCACATTGTAATCAACTATTGAAGATGCCGCTTTGTTATCGTTGTTTGATAGTGAGGCGCTATGTTTTCACCAATCGCCAAGACATTTTACGAAAGCATGATCAAGGATATCATTCCGTCTATCTGTCCGCGTTCGCCTCTGTATCAACCAACTGCTTGAATTCTAAGGCTTGGTTTAGAAGTGCTGTCTACCTCGACCAAAACTGATGCCAAGTCAGGCTCTGGCTGACAGCGTAAGGCAAATATCTAAATAACGCTCTGTAGGCGAAGGCCAGTCTGTGAGCATTTTTGTTGCTGGATGTTGAATAGAAGTGACACTCACCGTAAATAATGTGCACTTGATCATTGTTCCGGGGAGTTTGATCGCGTCTTTAACATGCTGCTAACTCGCATTCTTATTGGAACTGCGGTGAAAATTTAGCCAAGTTGGCAAGCTGTCGAAGGAGTGTTTCGGTAATCTATACTTTTGTTATACCATTTGCCCCTGAGTACAATCCTAATGGGTGGGTCACAATGAATCTTCCTCCTGAATTTCCAACACCATCAGAACCAGTCAAGTTGTTGCTACCAAGACCCGCAGAACTGATCACTTTACCTTCGTACATGGATTGTCACGATCATAGCTACACACAGATTGTTATTGGCCTAAAAGGGCAGGCGGAATTTGAAGTCAGTGGTTATGGCAACTTTATTGGCCCGGGACAGGGGTGTGTGGTGACCTCGGAAACTGACCATGCGTTCGGTGGCGTTGTTGGTCAGTCGGATATTCTGGTGCTCAATCTTCCTGCTCCATCTGACGATGACCCACTGATGCTGCAAAAGCTGAATGAACTCAATCAGCGTGATACCTACTTCCAACTTGACGGACAAATTCAAAAACTGATCCGCATGTTGGTGTCTGAGATGCAATCAAATCCAGAAGACCAACTGCTTAGCCGCGCCTGTAACGATACGGTGATCGCACTGCTACAGCGTCATATGTCGGCATTCGCTACTATCCGTAAAGAATCCCGCTTCGACCTCGAAGCGATTGACCGATACATTGAACAGCATCTAAGCCAAAAGATCTCCGTAGCTCAACTTGCAGGCAGTGTTTTCCTTGGTGAAAGCCAATTCCACAACTTGTTCAAAGAGCAAATGGGCATCACGCCACACCAATACGTGCTGGGTAAGCGAATCGATATGGCAAAGCAGCTGATCGCGCAAGGCAATCTTTCGCTAGGACAGGTCGCTGAGCTGACGGGTTTCTCTGGGCAAAGTACTTTTACTCACACTTTTTCCCGTATTCAGGGTGTTTCACCTTCTTTGTATAAGAAACAAGTTGGTTAAATGTGAAAACAAAACCATACAATATTTTGCTTATTTGCATGTGACTCTGTGTTTGTTTTGTTAATAATCAGAGTTTTTAGCAAAAGACTCGGAGTTTTTGACAAGTAATCCTCTCGCGCTCAAAATACACTGCATGCCATTGTAAAAAACCTGATCTATTTTCAGGTGTGAGATTGAGGAAAACGCATGTTTACAGCAACTGATGTGTTGAATGCCGAGTTTGTCGAGCAACCGCTTGATAAGCTGTGGTCATTGATCTCTCCACTATATATGGTGGATGAATCACAATGGCTTGACCAATTACTTCCTTTGGCAATGCCAACTGACGCTGAGAAGGCGCAGATTACTGACAAAACAACCGACCTGATTAAAGCGATTCGAGCAGACAAAAAGTCGATTCAAATGATCGATGCATTGCTACTTGAATACAGCCTGGATACTCAGGAAGGTATTTTGTTGATGTGTCTTGCAGAGGCGTTGATGCGTATCCCAGATGCTGCAACCGCTGACGCACTGATCCGCGACAAACTGACAGTCGCAGACTGGAAATCCCACCTGAAAAACTCAGATTCTGTGTTCGTAAACGCTTCAACTTGGGGCTTAATGCTAACAGGTAAAGTGGTTGGTCTTTCTGAAACAGAATCTCGCAGCCCAGTAAGCGCGGTTAACCGCCTTGTAAACAAGATGTCTGAGCCAGTGATTCGCCAAGCGATGCACCAAGCAATGAAAGTGATGGGGCACCAGTTTGTACTAGGTCGTAGCATTGCAGAAGCGCAAAAGAACGGTCGTTCAATGCGTGACAAGGGTTTCACTTACTCTTATGACATGCTTGGTGAAGCGGCGCTAACCACAGCGGACGCGAACAAGTACTTCAAAGATTACCTAATGGCAATCGAAGCGGTCGGCCGTGACCAATACGGTCAAGATACTAGCCCAGCTCCTTCGGTTTCTATCAAACTTTCGGCTCTTCACCCGCGCTACGAAGTGGCGAATGAAGAACGCGTTCTGACTGAACTATACGACACGCTACAACAGTTGCTGCGCCGCGCGGTTGAACTGGACGTTGCGATCACGATCGATGCGGAAGAAGCAGATCGTCTTGAACTGTCACTGAAACTGTTTGAGAAAGTGTACCGCAGTGAACTTGTAAAAGGCTGGGGTAAGTTTGGTCTCGTGGTTCAGGCATACTCAAAACGTGCGCTACCAGTATTGGTATGGCTAAACCGTCTTGCGAAAGAGCAGGGCGATCTGATCCCACTTCGTCTTGTAAAAGGCGCGTACTGGGATAGCGAAATTAAGTGGTCACAGCAAGCGGGCTACGACAACTACCCAGTGTACACACGTAAAGAAGCGACTGACGTGGCGTATCTGGCATGTGCGCGTTTCCTTCTGAGTGAAAACGTGCGTGGAAACATCTTCCCACAGTTTGCTAGCCACAACGCGCAAACCGTTACTTCCATTGCGGTGATGGCGCAGCATAAAGATTACGAATTCCAACGCTTACACGGTATGGGCGATTCGCTTTACAACCATGTAATGGACATTCACAAACAATCGGTACGTATTTACGCGCCGGTTGGTAGCCACAAAGACCTACTGCCTTACTTAGTTCGTCGCTTGTTAGAAAACGGTGCGAACAGCTCGTTTGTTCACCGTTTGGTCGATGCGCGTTGCCCGGTTGAATCATTGACTCAACATCCAGTTGATATGCTGAATGCATTTGAAACTAAGAACAACACCAGTATTCCACTTCCGCCAGCGGTGTTCCCAGAGCGTAAGAACTCGATTGGCGTTAACGTTGACATCGAAAGCGAAGCTAAACCATTTGAAGCGCAAGTTGAAAGCTTCATGGATAAGCAGTGGGTCGCGGCTCCTATCATTAATGGTCAATCTTTTGCCGAAAGCATGATCAAGGAAAACATCAATCTAGAAGATGTTAAAGCGCCATACGACCGTCGTATTCAGGTTGGTCAGGTAGCATTCGCAACCCTTGATCATGTTTCCGATGCAATCGAAGGTGCACAAAATGCATTTGCCGCGTGGCAAGCAACGCCATCGACAGAGCGTGCAGAGAAGCTAGAGAAACTTGCAGACTTACTTGAAGACAATCTTGCTGAGCTGGTTGCGCTATGTCACCAGGAAGCGGGTAAGACCATTCACGATAGCATCGATGAAGTGCGTGAAGCGGTAGATTTCTGTCGTTACTACGCCAAGCAAGTTGATGCGCTGGGTGAGTTGGCGATCAATGGTTTTGACGGCAAAGCGCGTATCGTAACTCGCAAAGGTCGCGGTGTGTTCGTTTGTATCAGTCCATGGAACTTCCCTCTGGCAATCTTCCTTGGTCAAGTGACTGCGGCGCTGGTGGCGGGTAACACCGTTGTGGCGAAACCAGCAGAACAAACCAGCTTAATCGCTGCACGTGCAGTCGAACTGATGAACCAAGCAGGCTTCCCAGCAGGTACGATTCAACTGTTGCCGGGTCGTGGTGCAGAAATTGGTTCGGCGCTCACGTCTCACGCTGCTATTGCGGGTGTGGCGTTTACAGGTTCGACGGCGACAGCTCAACGCATCAATCAAACGCTTGCTGCTCGCGACGCAGCGCCTGTACCGTTCATTGCTGAGACTGGTGGTCAAAACGCAATGATCGTTGACAGTACTGCGCTACCAGAGCAAGTGGTACGTGATGTGATTCGCTCGGCATTTGCTTCGGCAGGTCAACGTTGTAGTGCATTGCGTGTTTTGTACGTACAAGAAGATATTGCTGACCGCATCGTTGCGCTGATCCAAGGTGCGATGCAAGAGCTGAGCGTTGGCAAGCCTTACCTGCACTCAACAGACGTTGGCCCAGTAATCGATAGCACAGCCAAAACCAAACTGGTTAAACATATCGAACACATGACCGCGACCGAGAAGAAGGTAGCAGAGCTGACGTTAGGTGAAGAGCATCAATACGGTGATTTCGTTGCGCCAAGCGCATTTGAAATCCGCGATATTTCTTGCCTGAAAGAAGAACAGTTCGGTCCGATCCTGCATATCGTACGCTTCAAAGCGAGCGAGTTGCACCAAGTGGTAGAGCAAATCAATAACACAGGCTTTGGCTTGACTATGGGCATCCACAGCCGTAACGAAACCACTTACCGCTGGATTGAGAAACACGCGCGAGTTGGTAACTGCTACATCAACCGTGACCAAGTGGGTGCGGTGGTTGGCGTACAACCATTTGGTGGACAAGGTCTGTCTGGTACTGGCCCGAAAGCGGGTGGTCCACACTACTTATTCCGTTTCACTCAAACTCAGTTTTCTTAATCCGTAGGCAAGGAGAAATATCATGGTTCATCAAGTAACTCTTTTTTCTGATGCTTTTTCGGCGTGGGAAAACTGGAACCTCACCAGCTTTGAATCAAAAAGCGAGTGCTTACTCGCATTGAAAAAGGCTTTGCAAAAAGCTCAGCCATCATTGGCTTCGGTTGTTTCTTACCATATTGCTCAGGCGTCAGCGCTACTGGCTGAAACGCATCAATTGGTTGGTCCAACTGGTGAAACCAATGAATTGTACACCGCAGGCCGCGGTGTCGCTCTCATCATCCAAAACGATGTATCAGAGCAAGCTCAGAAGTCGGCAGTCGCGCAGCTTACCGCCGCGTTAATTGCAGGCAACACCGTTATCTTATGCAGTGATGACGTGAAACTGAGCGAAAAACTGGAAGCTGCTTACATGCAGTCTTCATTACCAATGAACCTAGTACAGTTTGCTCCGCTTGATGCTTACCATCAATTGCTTGAGCAAGACGTACGTAGTGTGGGTTACGTTGGCAAACCTGAGGTTGAGTTAAATATCAACCGTCAGCTAGCGAAACGAGAAGGCGCGATTGTTGGCCTTGTTTCAGAAACGGATCTGGCGGCTCTCTCTGTAGCGCTGGACCCTCACCTCTCGCTTCGTTTTATTACTGAGCGTACGAGAACAATAAATATAACAGCAGTGGGTGGTAATGCGACCTTGCTAGAACTAGGTAGCGAAGCTCACTAACCCTTTCTTTTCCTGTTAGGCTTGCCCTCATTTGACGTATGTTTACCAACGATGAGGGCATTTTAGGGAAGGCGATCGAATAAAAAGAGGACAAATCACATGGAAAATAGCTTTGCTATTACAGCCACGTTTATTGCGTATCTAATTCTGATGCTTGCAATAGGCGTAATTGCGTATCAACGAACGAAAAACTCTTCAGACTACTTCTTGGGTGGACGCTCTCTTGGTCCTTGGCCTGCGGCACTTTCGGCGGGTGCGTCGGATATGAGTGGTTGGCTACTGCTTGGTCTACCTGGTTACGCGTTTGCGGCAGGTATCGAGGCGTTTTGGCTAGCGGGTGGTCTACTTGCTGGTACATGGCTAAACTGGCTAATCAACGCGAAACGTCTACGTACGTACAGTATCACTACTGACTCACTGACATTGCCAGAATACCTATCACGTCGTTTTAACGACAACTCAAAACTGATTCAGGTTATTTCTGCTTTCTTCATCCTTTTATTCTTCCTTTTCTACACAAGCTCAGGCTTGGTAGCTGGCGGAAAACTGTTTGAAACAGTATTTGGTTTGGATTACACCACAGCGGTAATCATTGGTACGGTTTGTGTTGTGTCATACACCCTGTTCGGTGGTTTCTTAGCGGTATCTTGGACTGACCTTGTGCAAGGTCTACTAATGGCGGCGGCACTCGTCATCGTGCCGATTGTGGCGATGGAAGGTGGTTTCAGCGACCTAGAAGGTCAGCTTGCGAACATCAACCCGCAACTACTGACTCTTTGGAATGACTCAAAAGGTGAGCCACTAAGCGCGATCGCGATCATCTCGCTGGTAGCATGGGGCCTAGGTTACTTTGGTCAGCCGCACATCCTAGCTCGTTTTAAAGCGTCTCGTTCAAACAAAGATCTAACGACAGCTCGCCGCATCGCGGTTATCTGGACGGCACTATCAATGTTTGGTGCGATGCTGGTCGGTCTCGTTGGTCTTATCTACGTAAGCAACTCTGGCATCTCTGTCGATGACGGTGAGAAGATCTTCATGCTGCTTGTGAATGCGATGTTCCACCCAGTTGTCGCGGGTATCCTTCTTGCGGCGATTCTTGCAGCAATCATGAGTACAGCGGATTCACAGCTGCTAGTATCGTCTTCAGCACTAGCAGAAGATTTCTACAAGCAAGTGTTTAAGAAAGACGCGAGCTCAGAAGAGATCGTGATGGTAGGTCGTATCGCGGTAATCGCAATTTCAATTGTGGCGCTAACGCTTGCTATGACACCAGACAGCTCTGTATTGGGTCTTGTATCTTACGCGTGGGCTGGTTTTGGTGCGGCATTTGGTCCAGCACTTGTACTTAGCTTGTACTGGTCACGCATGAACCGCAACGGCGCGCTTACAGGTATCATTGTGGGTGGCGTGACTATCGTAGTTTGGAAACAGATTTCTGGTGGTTGGTTCGACGTGTACGAAATCGTACCGGGTATCATCTTCTCAACCATTTCTATCGTGGTTGTAAGCTTGCTAACGGGCGAGCCAGAAGAGAGCGTGAAATCTCAACACTCGAAATATCAAAAACTACTGACTGAACTTGAATAAGAACATTAGTCGGTAAAAAGGCCCCTGAAGCGTAGAGTTTCAGGGGCTTTTTGTATTTTTGGAATAATTATTTGGCAAGCGTCACATTTTTTTCACTAAAGTTTGAGCCGCGCGAACCAACAGCTTACAAATAGGTCAATTAAATAACCCCACCACTTTTAAGGAGAGAAAAACATGCCTCAAGAGTACTGCCATTGCTGTGCAAAAGTGACACCACATAAGGTTGTCATGAAGCGATGTGAGGACACCAACCATTCTATGGTTAAGAGTATGGCTTGTTTTTTTGCGACACTATTCCAAGGGGCACATTACATGAAGATGGAAAAGCAGTGCTTTTGCCGTGTATGTAATAGCCAAACGGAACGTGTGAATAGCAATTCTTTCTCCGATGCCGAAGTGGCATAACCGCCATTCACAAATTTCTTACATTCCACTGATTTGGTGCTAGGTTTACTTAGTGCGTTTAGATAGTATTAGCAAAAAGCTAACAACTATCATAAGAGCGCTAAATGGACTTGGACAGAATTGACCGCGAAATTCTCAGAACCCTTAACCTAAAAGGCCGACTGCCGATTGTCGAGCTTGCCAAACAGGTAAACCTCACCACTTCTCCTTGCTCTGACCGAGTCAAACGCCTTGAAAAAGAAGGCTACATCAAAGGCTATCACGCGGAACTCAATCCCGAAAAACTCGGCCTAGACGTGCAAGTGTTTATCCACATCCGACTGGATCAAACCAGCTTCTCCATTTTTGAAAAATTTGCTGATGCCGTAGAAGACATGCCAGAAATTGAAGAGTGTTATTCGCTGTCCGGTGACTTCGATACCATGATTAAGGTGCGGGTGAAAGACATGAAAGCGTACCAGAATTTTATGTCTTCAAAACTTGGTACGTTGCCGGGCGTGATTCAAACCCGTAGCGAAGTGGTGATTGAAGAACACAAAACCAGTTTTGGTGTGAACGCTGATTTAATTACCAAGCTATAAATCCCGAACGGATGTATAAGGTTTCTTTGGACTCAACGCTTGGGTATAGATTTTCGTTAAAGTGAGGAATATCAGGTAAAACTTCGTATTTGTTGAAGATGATCACAGGTGGTTCATCGCATCATCTTGCATAAGCGATATTATTTAGTAATCGATAGATATTCATGTGTTGCTTAAAAATCAAGGAATTAAGCGCACTCCATTCAGTATCGACACCTTGCTTCAAGCAAAGGAGATGACTAATGACTAAACACTTTGTCGCTGCGATTTTTCTGTTTTTACTGGTCGGCTGTGCCTCAACGGGGGGAGAGAAAGTCGACGACTTTACTAAGCTTTCGGTAGGCTATGGCTGGCTCAACATAGACGATGTCGATGCTAATCGACTTCACTCAGTAGTAATATTCCAACACCGTCCTCACTCTGATAAACCTTACTACCACGTAGCGGTCAAAGAGTTTGAAGGCGGCTACCTTTACTATTCTTTTGCCTTTCCAAACGGCGCTTTCGCTGCTTACTCTGCAGAAGGGCAATCTTGCCTAGGTTTTATCTGCAGTAACACGATTTATAGCTACAACTTCGGTAAACAAGGCGATGATGTGGCGGCATTGCTAATAGAAAAACCGGGTGTCTACCACTTTGGTGATTATGCACTGCAAGAGTTGGATACCGGCTTTTTTGAGCAGTCTAAGTTCGATGTGGTTCCCGTTGACAACGCGCCTTCTGAAAAACAGATGCTTGAGGAAATTCTGAAAGATACCAAAGACAACCCTGTTGTCGCTCAACGAATCCAAAACAGAATCGACCAATTATGAAAAACGTTTTAAAGCTCGCCTTGGTTATTTTGTTTTTGAGCGGCTGTAGCATGCCAACAATGCTGCCGCATACCACAGCGTTATCGAGTGCAGAGAACAAGGTCATTGTCATCGGTAAATTTGAGCTCGACCCGCCGATCGATGTAGAACTTGAACAGACCACGTATTGGAATGCGCTAGGCGATGGTCGCATTCTCAATAAAGTGTTTGTTGCAACGGGAACCCGCTCAGACCGAATTTATCCGGGGCCGATGGATGGAAGCGACGATTGGCAAGCGACCATTGAAGCGACTTGGGGCGTGCCGTTTATGGTGGAAGTTCCTCGTCGCACCACATGGTTGCGAGGGGCGGTAACCTATCTTGATTCGATGCAACGCGATGTATTGAGCTTTCCCGGTGGTGTCTATTTTCAAGTGCCAGAAAACGCCGATGTTGTCTATATAGGCACGTTTCGCTATATCAGAGATGACTTCAACAATATCCAGTACACGGAGATTGTTGATGAATATCAGCAGGCGATGGATGCTCTCGGTCTGGATGACTCCGCGAATGTCACGAGGTCTTTGTTAAAATCTGGCCGATAACTAATCGTTAAATAAAAAAGGGAAGCACTCGCTTCCCTTTTTCGTTGTGTCGTTTTACTAGCTTAAGCAACAAATGATGAGATCACACCGATAATGCCGCCAAACACACCACCCCAAACAACAAGCCAGCCAAGGTGTTGTTTAATCATTTTCTGCACCATCTCTTTGACGAGCTGAGGTGTAAGCTCGCTCAGTCTCTGGTCGATAATTGCTTCAATATTGGCTTCAATTTCACTCATCATCGCCGGTGATTCAAACTGTTCTTTGAGCGCTTGCTTGACACTCTCACTCTGGCTGATGTCGGCCATTGCTTCTTTCATCTTCTCGACAAACGGCTGCTTCAATGGTTGCAGTGCTTCTGTGCCACCAAACATCGCCAGCATGCCACCGAATGATGACGCCGCAATCACTTCGACCAGTGAGTCGAAGGTTGGGTTAAAGTCGACTTTATCGATAACGGGTTGCAGCTCAAGCGTTTTCCCACCAGACATTTCTTGGTTAAGAAACTTGTCGATGTTTTCTTGGGTGAAGAACTGCTCCATCATCAAGTTTTTTATCGCCAGTTTAAACTCTTCAAAGCGTGCCGGGATAACGCCAGAGCCGTATAGACCGGGTACTTTTTCAAACAACATGTGAATCGCAAGCCAGTTGGTTATCGCGCCAGAAAAGGCGAACAGGCCTGCGTAGAAGGCAATTTGGTTGTCTGTTTGGTAGCCACCTGCCAACAAAGCAAGGGCGATGATATTCGTCAGTAAACTTTTATTCATTGCAAATCGATAGGTTTGAACGTTTAAAGGAGCGCAGTATATAACAACTGTCGCCAATCGCTAGACGCATCATGGGGATTGCGCTGGATGGAATCAAGAGGGAAGGGATAAATAACGATAACTGTTAAAAAAATGTGATCTACTATCACTCCGTAGTGCTCTGATTTTACATAACGATTAAGTGAGCGTAACGTTAATAATATGTAACCGATTGGAGGATCTACGATGGTTGCCCTCAATGGTTTTTCCCTCGCGCATATCGACCGCCGAACGGACTGGAATCAAGACTTGTTTAGCCTAAGAGTGACGGGCGCTCGCTTGCAATTTGAAGCGGGGCAGTACACGAAACTGGCTTTGTTCAACCGCCAAGGTGATTTGGTCAGTCGTCCGTATTCTGTTGTTAACGCTCCGTTAAACACGACCGATATGCTTGAGTTTCTGATTGTGTCGCACCCTGAAGGGGCGCTTTCTCCTTACCTACAGCAAATTAAAGAAGGTGATGAAATCTACGTCGGCGAAAAGGCGTATGGAGATTTGGTATTCAGTAATATCCCTAAGCAGACAAAAAACTTGTGGCTTCTGTCGACTGGAACAGGGATTGGACCTTTTTTATCGCTGCTTGATGATATTAACTTTCGTCCAAGCTGCGAGCATATTGTTTTAGTTCATGCGGTGCGTCATGAGCGTGACCTTGTGTACCGCTATCTAATTGACCAACTGATTCAGCAATATGAAGGGCGCCTAAGTTATGTTCCCGTCGTGTCTCGAGAACCGGTAGAAGGTGTGTTAAGCGGCCGTATTCCACAATTGATCGAGAGTGAAACGTTGCAACGTGTGGTGGATGTGCCACTTAATAAAGATGAAAGCTTCGTGATGTTGTGTGGTAATCCGGAGATGATCAAAGACTCCATAGCGGTGTTAACCGAGATGGGGTTGGAGAAGCATCGCCGGGCGACAGGCGGGCAGATTCTATATGAGCGATATTGGTAAAAAAATCCCTGCTTTTCAGCAGGGATTTTTATTTGTCTCGTGAAGCTACTGTGTACGGTACTGCTTAAGGATTTCTGACAGCGATTTTGCTGCCTGAGTCAGATTAGCGATGCCGCTTGAAGATTGCTCCGCGACTTCACGTAAGGCATTCGATTGAGCACGGATATCGGTCAGCTCCGATGCAATGTCGTTGGCGACTGAACTTTGCTCTTCCGCCGAGGTTGAGATCTGAACGCTCATGTTAGTCAATGAGCGTGCAGACTCAGCTATTGCCTGAACGTCCTGACCAAGGTCGGTGATGATGTCGCTACTGGTTTGCGCCTGAGACACAGTTTTAGACGTAATCGACGCAATGTTTTGGCTTTCAGTCTGCAGCTTCTCTATCATCGCTTGAATTTCTACCGTTGCCGATTGTGTGCGGCTGGCGAGAGTGCGCACTTCATCCGCTACAACGGCAAAGCCACGTCCTTGCTCACCCGCGCGCGCCGCTTCAATTGCCGCGTTCAATGCTAACAAGTTGGTCTGCTCTGAAATCGCGTTGATAGTGGTAATGACTTCATTAATTTGCGTGGTGTTCTCGTTCAAGCTAGTAACAGAGCTTGACGTTTGAGCAATGTATTGCGATAGCGTATCGATCTCTTGGATGGCAGCCAAAACACGTTGATGGCTACCTTCGATGTATTGTGAGTCGTGCTCAGTTTGTTCCGTCGCCTGCTGGGAAATACTAGAGACTTCTTTGGCTGAGGCGGTCATTTCTTCCATTGCCGTTGCGACGGAATCAAGCGACGCATACTGGCTGCGTACTTGTGATTCGCTGTGCTTCATCTCTTCTTCAAACGATGCCGACGTATCGGTGAGCGTTTGAGTGTTGTGCTTCACGTTGATGATCAGCTCGCTCAAGGTGTCCATTGCTTTGTCCAACGCACAGCCGATAGTACCGAACTCGTCGCGACCCGGATGAAAACCAAGACGTGAAGTTAAATCCCCCTCGCCGATACGCTGAGTGGTGCTGTACAGCACCCATAGAGCGCCACCGATAAAAGTGGATACCCAGTAACAAAATAGAGCGAAAGGCGCGAGCCAAAGGTAGCTTAACAGGAAAGAGGTCAGTGCTTGTGATTTCGCTTCGGCAATTGTCTCTTGCGCGTCGAACGTGAGCTGATAGATAGAGCCGTTGTCTGCACGTTGAGCAACGGTAATCACACCGTCTTTATTGGTTGGCTGTTTTAACTGTGATACCAGTGTTACGTCTGATTGAGCTTGAATGCGAGTATTATCACCAACCGCCAACATGCCCGCGAGTTTATGCTGAGCGGCATTCATTGCTGAGGTGTTGGCGTTTTCAATGCTAGACAGATAACGACTGCCAGCGATAAATGAAATTGCGCTTAGGAAAAGGATGAGAATGACCCAGAATTTGTCATTAATTGACATCTTGATAAACAGTCGGTCTATGGTTCTAAACTCAACTTCTTTCATGTGAACTTCCTCTGTGGTTACCCTGCTTTGGTTAATCTGGCGGGGTGAATTCAAGTCAATAAGATATTCGCATACTGTATCGACCGACTGAGATTTTCTTCAAATATTTATGTAACCACTAGTATTAAAATTAACAGTAATGGGATTTAGATCTAGTTTTGGGCCCAATTTGGCGATTTAACTAAGCTGAAGCCAGCTATTGGCTTTTCATCTGACGAGAAACATCGAGTTATTTCTCTCGCTATTTTTCAGTGGTAGGACTAATCTGAGCAAAGTTGTATCAGTAGTAGGTGCAAAGCAGTGAATTTGATAGTTAACATCCAAAAAAACGTTCGCAAATATGGTTTTGAAATGGCGACTCGCCAAGCATGGAAATGTGGTATTAAAGCCAACCTTGTTAAACGTGTCGTCGGTGTTGCGAAAGGGCAGATTGTTTGCGTGATTGAAGGGGTAAGGCCCGAGCTGTCGACAGAGATCAATAACCCTCTTCATTGCGCAGAAAAGCAGGGGAAATATGTGTTTGTTGGCGGGGTCGTATGGTTGCCCAATGACTTACTGGCACCAGGCTTTCCGGATTTTATGTTTATGCACGTGCGTAACTTAGGCCCGAAACATAAGTACATGACAGACGATGAGTTGTTTCTCAACTTGGCCTAGTCTGTTATGAACGATTTAAAAAGCCCTCCGATTGGAGGGCTTTGTCGTTTAGTGGTCTAGGTAGAGATAGTTTTGCCAGCTCTTCATCCGAATGAGAACTTTGCGCATGATGGATACATGGCTGAACCTATCTGAGTAAACCGCGACTTCGACTGCGGTGCCCATTGGAAGATGGAACTCGGACAGGTCGTCGGTGATCTTTAATGTGACAAATACGCGTCCGCTGGTGCGCAGTGCTTCTGTGCCAACTAGAGCGCCACGCGCTTGGAACTGGCTCTCACCAATCGCAGGTAGTACGTCGATCACTTCGCCTTTAAATACACGCCCTGGAATCGCTCTGAACACGAATTCTGCTTCAAACCCTGGCTTTAGGCGCTGTAGAGAGTTTTGTCTGAACGCCGCGGTATAAACCAAATCCTCGGTATGGACAAAAGTCATCACGGGCGCGATCGGCAGTGGTACCGCCATAACACCCGGGCGCAAAGCCACTTGAGTGGCAAAGCCGTCTGTTGGTGCGTAGACGACGGTCTGCTCTAGGTTGAACTCGGCTTTTCTCAACTCTGCGAGTAGGCGCGCCACCGTGGTGTTTTCACCGCCAATTTCAGAATCAAGTGCCAACTGTGCTTGGTCAACACGCGCCTTGGCGGCTTCTAATGCGGCCTCTGTCGCCTTGTACGCTTGGCGTCGGGTATCGAGTTGTTGCTCGGTAAATGCGCCTTTGTCATAACCGCGCTGGTAGCGAGCAAATTCACGCTGCGCTTTGTCGCGTTCGGCTTCTGCCTGAGCTTGTTGCGCGCTGGCGGCTTTCAGCTCTGACTCCAGTCCGAGCGCCCCTTGGCTGGCTTCCTTGATTTGTGCCTGTAGCTTCGCTACTTCTGCCTCAAATGGCACAGGGTCAATCTTAAACAGTACATCGCCTTTCTTCAGTGGTTTGTTTGGCTCGACCGGCACTTCGATAACGCGGCCTCTCACGCCAGAAACCATCGGGGTCGAAGAGAAAACTTGGTTACCCAATTGAGTAAACGGGTGGTTGTAGTTCATCAGTAGAATCAAGGTACCAATCAATACCACACCACCGAGCACAGCGGTTGGAACTGTCCATTTGTTCAAAGGGATTTTAAAGATTTTGAAAATAGCGATACAAATGGCGGTGTAAGTCAGAATGAGTAATAAATCCATTAGTTATCCTCCTCACGGTGTTCAGCATCATGAGTCGGAGAGACTGCTGGCTTCTGTTGCGCTTTTAGTTGTTTCAGTTCTTCTTGGAGTTGCTCGACTTGGTCGATTAGGGCATCAACACGGTGGTGGATGTCGTGTTGCTCTTGTTGCAGTTTCTGGAAACCCCAGCCGCGTTCTTTTCTCCACAATGTTGCCCAGATCCAGAGAAATGGCCACAGCGCATGAAAGGTGAATAGGCTGACCCAGCCTGCATAGTGGATAGCATCTTGGTGAGGATGTTCGCGACTTTTCGCGATTTCATAGGGAATATCGTGGATTGCGATAATGCCGTAGAAGATCACCAAGGTAACAAAGACCAACAGGCCAAGAGCAAAGTAGTCAAGAAACATACTTGAATCCCTGTATATGTGTATTGTGAAGACGAGCGGAAAAGCAACACAACGGAAAGCAAAAAATGAGCGAGTCAAATTTTGCTTGTACGCGTATTGGGTAAGTTTTCATTGTAGATGAACTACTTAGCGAATAGCCACCGCTTTGTCGTTTTTGTACTAGTTACTCAGTACAAACTTGATTTCGGCCGTTTGCTTTTGCTCGATAAAGAGCTTTATCCGCTCGATAGAAGGTTCGCTGGGTGTTTTCGCCGTCACGATGCAGAGTGACACCGATACTGATGGTGAGACCACGTTCGCCGAGAACGTCTTGCCAAGAGAAGTCGTAAATGCGATTACGGAAGGACTCCGCGTGGTTACGCGCTTGTTCTAACTCTGTCTTCTCGAGGATCACCAAAAACTCTTCACCACCAAAGCGAACGCAAGAAGCATTCTTGAACTTAAAGTGCTTGGCGAGCTCTGCTGAGACGTTAACGATCGCTTTGTCGCCGACTAGGTGGCTAAGCTCATCGTTGATAGACTTAAAGTGGTCGATATCGATGACCATTAAGGCAAATGGTGTTTCGTGCAAAAGCAAGTCTTTGAGTTTTACGTCCAGCCAACGGCGGTTGTGCAGTTGGGTTAGCGGGTCGGTAAACACGTCTTGCTGCAGCTTTGCCACGGTGTGTTTTTGGGTTTCCGTGGTTTCTTTCAACTCACGGTTTTCGATCTCAGACAGAATCAACTTAAGCTGAAGCTCAAATCGAGACAAACGTCTTAGTTGTGCTGCACCAAGATCGCCAATCGGAATTTTCTTCATCAGCTCGCTCTCGAGTTGATGCGCTTGTTTTTGATATTCCAATGCCGATTTAAAGTTGCCTTGTTCTTCGCTGAGCCACGCCAGCGCGTCGCAAATCTTTAGGTTCAAGGTCGGTGAAGAAGAATCCCCTTTACGATACGCACGCTCCAACACCCAACTTGCCCAATGACGCTTGCCATAATCGGTCAGGCAGCATGCCAGCTCCAAGCGAATCATTGACGCTAACCAGGCTGAATGAATATTACCTGACGTATATTGCAGACTACTCAAGCTCAACATTGCCTTTTCGATGTTTTTCTCGCTGCGGTGAATTTTGGCTTGGTAGAGATGAATCTGGCCAGACAGCACTTTATCGCTGACGAGGATACTGAGCTCTTCGCACTCTTTGATCAGTTCTTTGGCTTCTTTAATACGGTTGAGATAGATGTAACAAGCCAGCATATACAGCTTGTATTTCAGCCTTAGTGAACGACTTGAGATCGCGTGGTCAATGCTATCGATCTTTTGGTAGTAGCGTATCGCACGGAAATGGTCGCCGTAGATGTCGCACAGGTTTCCCATTCCGAGTACCGACATCACGTATTCATCGATAAATCCATTGTCTACCGCGATGGTAGAAGAAGTGATGTATTCGTTCAGCGCCAACGAAAACTCGCCATTTTCGACTAATCGGTCGGCGAGGTTGTTTTTGACCTCGAGGATCAGTGCGGCGTCTTCAGGCAACGACAAAAGGTTTAGCGCCTGCTTTAAATCGTTAATGCTGGCGGGAATTTGTTTTAGTTCACGGTGAAACTCTGCGCTGATCACGAAACACTGCGCTTTTTCTTGGTGTGTTGTGGCGACGTTTTGACGAATATTGTCCCAAAACGCGAGTGCTTCTTCACCTGTCACGGAAGAGGCGTCTAGGCCCGATTCGGAAATCTTATTCAGTAGCACTTCCATCGCTCTCTTCCTGCTGTTGAATCTCAAGTTGCTCGATTGTGAATGGGAACGTGAGGATACCTTGATGGCGAACTTCTGGTAGTGCGTGGTTGAGTCCGCGACGTTGCCAAGGATAAATCTCGATCATCTTTCTCAGTACGTTAGCAACGTTGGCCGCCGACTCACCTTTATCGGACAACAATAAACCTAAATGTTCTTTGCTTAAACGGGTCAGGATGTCTTGCTTGCTGCACAGTGAGTGGGCTAGTTCAGTACAAATATCGATATATTCCGCTTCATCGTGTCGGATAGTAATCACCGAGTGATTACTGTGTTTCAGCTCGGTTTTGAACAGAACCAACTGTTCCCACCAATAAATCTCAGACACCATGTTACTCAGATGCTTATCAGGATCGAACTCATGCTGACGGCGTATGAGATTAATGATTTTACGTGCACGTTGCTCAAGTTGACGCTTTGAAGCTCGAGCCTTGTCATTGTTGAACTTGGCTGTTTGCTCGCGCAGCATATTGATTGAGTGTTTACGATACTTCTTGAATGCTTCTAAGGCGGTTTGATGGTCGCCGTACTCTTCCGCAACCAGAGACTGCTGAAAACATATCTGAGACAACAATTCACCATTATCAAATGATGCGGCAGATTGTTCGGCACTTTTTAGCAGTTCGGACGCCATTTGCGGGTTCTTACGCAGCAGCTCTAAGCGCGCGCGGCTGATGTAGGAGTGTGCTTTCATCCACACTAAGTTGTGCTTCACCGCCAGCGAGTGCGCCTTATTGGTGGCTTGCTCCGCGTCTTCAATGCGTTCAAGTCCAAGTAGCGCTAATCCACGAAAATCCCAGATCTCGGCTTGCCAGGTACTGTCGGGGTGATCTTTTAATACTTCGATCGCGCCATCAAGCACAGAAAGCATCTCGACGTAGTTCTCCAACAGGTACATGTCCCACGCGAGTAGGATACGGGCTTTACCTTCCAACCAGTTAATACGCGTGTGGTTGGCGACAATCATTGCGAGTTCGTGAGTGCTCTTGGCGAGCTCATAATCGTTGGTGATGCGCCAGATGTTACCTAAACCGATTAAGGCTTCGACCTGAAACTCAACTTCATCCACTAGCGCCGATTGCTCTAACGTGTTAATCCAATACTGTTGTGCGGAAAAGTATTTGGCTTGTCCCCAATAGTGGAGTGCGTGAACGTGGAGGATTTCTGGTAGGAAGTCGTCGGTGTCAAGGCTGCTGAGTTTGCTATAAGCTTCTTTTATGTACTTGAGCCCTTTGCGGTACTCCATGGTATTCCAGGCGCAGCGAGACATGATGACCAGAGATTTGATTTCGCCTTCCGGGTAGAGAATTTGCGTTGCTCTTGCAGCACACTGTTCTGCACTCGCACTCACTTTTTCAGGCTCTATCTCTAACCTTGAGCGGAGCTGTTCAATCTCTAAGTCTAGTAGTCGCTGGCTTTTATCCAATGAATCAGTCCTTTACCGCAATACCGCTTTAATAACTTCGCATTATAAGAACAGCAGCTTAACTAACTCTACTAAAAGTAGCAAAACTCATGCTGTTTGTGGGCACTGGTCACATTAATAATAATTATGATAATAGCTCACGAAGTGTCATCGGAGATTGCGTTAATCCCAGATTTTGCGCGGCTGTTTGCCCATTTTTATCTTGATAGCATAGGTTATGCCAAGCGCGGAAAATATCAAGCATTGGTAGTAAACCACCAGGACGTAGCTTACGCCTTGGTTCATTTATAAAGCTTTCAAACAGAGTTTGGAATCGTTGTTGATAAAAAGCGGCTTTACGAATTGACGTTTTTTTTAGCCACAACTCAGGCTGATTATGCTCGCCTGCCAAGTAACAGATTCCTTTTGAGCTGTGATCGACGGTGGCAATCGCCCAGCGATCGCGCCACCACCCCATATGGACGATGTCGACTTTATCCACGTCGTTGTCTGGATTCCAGTTCGCGTCTTCTTCGACGTACATCAAATCAACATTGCGAGTCTGAATTCTTGGCAGACAAACACTCAATGCCGCTGAACGGACAACAGGGTCTTGTGGCAGATAGATTGAAACTTGCGCCTCTTGTTGGCACATATCGAGTACGTGTAAGAAATGAGCGTAGGAGGTATAAGGCGGACGAATCAATGCGCCTTTGGACGGGTAGTTAAAGACCGACAAATTACCCATCGGGTCTTCGACATTCCCTCGCGCAAGGATGGTTTGGTACTTTTGATCGATTCGCTCTTTGAGTACCGGTGACGGGCTTGGTACCGGCATGTTGGCTTCAGACGAGTGCTCGCGTGACACAAATCTCGCGGGTGTTTGGTATGGGTCGTGATCGACACTGCCAACTGGTTCTTCATCGGCGGCATAATTGACATGTTGACAAAGAATATAACCACTGTGCGCTTCGCCAGTGACAAACCACAAAACGCCATTGTTGCTCTTAGGCTGAAGCGTGGTGTAGTGAGCCGCCAACTCGTAGCTGCTGGCATGATTCACCCAGCGCGCATCGAACATCGCAAGTTTGCGTCGGCAGCGGCTGGCAATGTGGACCAGATGGTCGTAAAACGTCTTTGGGTTGATCTCCAACTTGCGGCAAATCTCGCGTACCGAGTAGCCCATAAAGAGCAAGCCAAGGAGGTTTTCTTGAAACTGGAGTTTTTTGTTGGCACCTGACCATTTGTCTACAAACGTCGAGTGGCAGTCTTTGCATCGATAACGTTGACGGTCGCCGCTGTAGCCAAAAGCGTGATAAAGGTGTTTATGGGTGTGAACCGATAGACCGAAATTTGCACAGTCATTGTTGCGACAGGCAGGCAAACCGTCGCTGTGTAGGTGTCGTAAACGGTGCAGCTCGTTGAGAACTTCACGGTTGTTAAGTAAGGGGGGGAAAGCACCACATTCTCGGCATACCATCGCAGGTCGCTTAGGGTTAGCATGTTGCACGACGTAACGATGTGCATCACTCATTCCAAAGTTGTCACACGCCAATGTTTTACAAAAGTTGAGCTGTAACCCGTCTGCTTCCGTTGGCAGTTTGCCAGATGTCACTATTCTCCCCCTCGGGATTATTCAGGCTGCCAGAGTGAGTTCTGGCAGCAAAGGTAAAGCGATTAGATGTTGATTGCAGTTTCAAGAGCAACTTTCATCATGTCATTGAACGACTTCTGACGTTCTTCTGAGCTTAGTTTTTCACCACGGATGATGTGGTCAGATACGGTTAGGATAGTCAGTGCTTTGGCACCTAGGTCTGCCGCAACGCCGTAGATACCGGCAGCTTCCATATCTACACCTAGAATGCCAAGTTTTTCCATCTTCTCGAAGATGTCTGCTTCAGGTGTGTAGAAAAGGTCTGCAGAGAATACGTTACCCACTTTCACAGGCACGTTTTGAGCACGCGCTTGGTTAACCGCTTCTTCTAGTAGACCGTAATCAGCGATCGCTGCGAAGTCATGGTTGTTGAAACGGATACGGTTCACTTTAGAATCTGTAGAAGCGCCCATACCGATAACAACGTCCATTAGTTTTACGTCGTCACGTACTGCACCACAGCTGCCCACGCGGATTACATTTTTAACGCCGTACTCAGCGATTAGCTCGTGTACGTAGATGCAGCATGAAGGGATACCCATACCGTGACCCATTACTGATACTTTTTTACCTTTGTAAGTGCCAGTAAAGCCGAACATGTTACGAACATCACAAACTTGTTTTACATCTTCCAAGAATGTTTCTGCGATGTACTTCGCGCGAAGCGGGTCGCCCGGCATCAGTACAGTTTCAGCGAAATCACCTGGTTGAGCGTTAATATGTGGGGTTGCCATAGTTGTTACTCCAAGTTTACTAGTAAATCAGGAACTGATTACTAATTTTGTTGATTCTCAAAAATCTGTTGAGGCAATACTAGCTAGCAATACTCGCTATCCTTGAGAAGTATGTCACAAAACCACCCCTTAGATCGTTAAAGAAAATCATTAATAACGTTTTCTGTTGAAAGTGGTAAAGCAATCGATTCGGAAAAACGATTGCTTCAGCTGTGCAATTTAAAACCGATCACTCAAAGCAAAATATTACAGGTCATATACAAAAATAATTTTTGTACAATATGTTTGGTTGTGCTAAAACTTATACAAGAATTAAATCTGTATAACAGTTCGTTTGGAGATTGGCATGAGCAACAACATTAATATTGGCATCAGTTCCTGCGTTCTAGGTGAGAAAGTGCGCTTTGACTCTGGGCATAAAGTGAGCAAGTTTGTGACGAAAGAGCTGGCACCTTATTTTCAGTTCGTTTCCGTTTGCCCTGAGGTAGGGATGGGAATGCCTGTTCCTAGGCCAACAATCCGCTTGATCTCCAACGACGAGCGTTTGGCATTGGTGGAAACTAAAGACTCTACTAAAGACCACACGCAAGCGATGGTAGAGTACTCAAAGAGTAAAGTCGCCGAGCTTGAAGAAGCACAATTGTGCGGTTATATCGTCTGTGCGAAGTCACCCACTTGTGGCATGGAGCGCGTCAAGGTTTATAAAAATAACGGTGCTGAAAACATTGGCGTCGGATTGTATACCAACGAATTGATGCAAAAGATGCCTTGGTTGCCAGTCGAAGAAGACGGCAGACTGAATGATCCAATCCTCAAAGAAAACTTCATCACACGTGTGTTTACGCTGTATGACTTTTATCAGTCAGTTGGCAACGATCTCAGTCGTGGCAGTATCATTGCGTTCCACTCCCGTTATAAACTCACGCTTATGGCGCATCACCCTAACTCATACAAAGAGTTAGGTCGCTTGGTGGCCAATATAAAAGATTACGACCTCGAAGAGTTTTACCAACTATATCGAGTGGGTTTGATGAAGGCGATGGCTTACCGCGCAACACGAAAAAACAACACCAATGTCTTGATGCACTTACAAGGATATTTCAAGCGCAATCTGGATAAGAAAGAGAAAGCCGAGCTTCGCCAAGTGATAGATGATTATCGAGTTGGCCTGTTGCCACTGCTCGCGCCTTTGACGCTGATTAAGCACTATTTGAAGACGCATCCAGACGAGTACCTAGAGCAACAAAAATACTTGGAACCTTACCCACAGGAGTTACGTTTACGTTATGGGCTGTAGTGAAAAATTGTACGCCATCCGAGAAGTGTCAGAGTTAACCGGAGTTAAGCCCGTGACTCTGCGTGCATGGCAACGCCGTTATAACTTGGTGCAGCCACAAAGAACGGAGAAGGGCCACCGCCTGTATACCGATCAAGACATCGCGTTGATCAAATTGATCCAAAGCTGGCTCAGTAAAGGGGTTTCGATTGGCAAAGTGAAAGGTCTTTTGGAAGCCAACATGACACCGAGTGGTGTGGGTTCCGAGCAATCTGACTATTTAGAAGAAGTCGAACCGCTACTCAATGCTCTGGCGTCACTTCGCCGTTCAAAAGCGGAATCGGTCATCAATACGGTTTTGAAAGAGTACCCGCTTGAGGTGGTTGAAAGCCAGTTCATTTCACCGATTTTGAGTGCATTGGAATCAATCAAACGTGCGCAGCGTATTTTGCAAATCAGCCTGTTTACGTCGCTGATTGTCTCTAAGCTGGAGTCGATCATCGAATCCGAAAATAAAGCCGCGAAATCGGGCAAATGCTTGTTGATCAACTGTGGTGACAGTCGCGACATTACTAGCCGTTTATGGGCGGTACATCTTTCTGATAAAAGCTGGAATGTCACTTTGATGGACAACGTCGAGGACGTTTCAGGGCTAGTCGATATTAACTTGGCAGACAACTATCAAGCGCTGGCTATTTACAGTGAGAAACCTTCAACCGAACAACAAAAATCCGCCATTCGTCAGGTACAAGAAAATTTCGATGGGGAATGCTTCTTGTCTGACGTACTGAATGCAACACAGGACTGATTATGAACTTAGTCTGGTTCAGACGCGATTTGCGCGTAGACGATAACAGTGCGCTTCTTGCCGCGATTAACACCAACAAGCCAGTTGTTGCTTTGTTCGTTGCGACACCCTCTACGTGGCAACAACACGAGCTAGCACCCATCCAAGCGGATTTTATTTATCGCCGTTTGTTTGAGCTACAGCAAGACTTGGCGAACTTGAACATCCCGTTGCTATACGCAGAAGTGGCGAGTTTCAGTGACAGCGCTGACAAAGTTGCTGAGTTGGCCGATGAGTTGGGCTGCGATGATGTGTACCTAAATAAAGAGTACGAGTTGAATGAGGTCAAACGTGATGAGCGCTTAGCACAAGCGTTATTGACGCAAGACAAAGCGCTTCATTGTTTTGATGACAAATGTATCCTCAATCCGGGCACGGTCGTCAATAAGCAAAACCAGTACTTTAAAGTCTTTACTCCGTTTAAAAAGGCCTACCTAAGTCAGCTATCGCTTGCTCCTGTTGTGCCACAAAAGGCTGTGGAAGCGGTGTTGCCACCGGAGTCGTTACACACTAGCGAGTACCAGTTTAGCCAAGACAGCACGTTCAGTTATCCGCGAGTTTCGAGTGAAGACTATGCCGTCGATACAGAAAGCATTTATCAAACCTTGCGCCGCTTTAATAGCGAAGATGTGGATGACTACAAAGATAAGCGAGATTTTCCTGCTATCGAAGGGACCAGCCGATTGTCGCCTTATTTGGCGATTGGCGCACTGTCGGTGCGTCAATGTATGGCTCGCGTTTTGTACCAACAGTCGATGCCGCTGAGTGCTGGGCGTGAAACATGGCAGAGTGAATTGATCTGGCGTGAATTCTACCAGCACCTAATCTATTTCGAACCAAAGTTGAGTATGGGCAAGAGCTTCCTTGAATGGGGGGAACAGCTCCGTTGGGACAACTCGCAAACGCGTATCGAGGCATGGAAAACCGGCAATACGGGTTATCCGATTGTCGATGCCGCAATGAAACAGCTTAACCAAACAGGTTGGATGCATAACCGTTTGCGAATGATTGTCGCAAGTTTCCTGATTAAAGACCTGCAAGTGGATTGGCGGGTAGGTGAAGCGTACTTCATGAGCAAACTGATTGACGGTGACTACCCTGCCAACAATGGCGGTTGGCAATGGTGTGCGTCAACCGGTTGTGACGGTCAACCTTACTTCCGCATTTTTAATCCGGTTACCCAAGGAGAGCGTTTTGATGCTGATGGCAGTTTCGTTCGACGTTGGATCCCAGAGCTTGCTTCTGTGCCGGACAAGTATGTTCATCAACCTTGGAAATGGAGCAATGTTAGCGCGCTGTCATATCCACCACCAATAGTTGATCACAAGGCGCAAAGAGAGATAACCTTGCTGAATTATAAAAACGCTAAGGATACTTTGGATGCTACGTAAGCTGATTGCGCTAGGTTGCAGCATATTTGCTTGTAATGTATTTGCCGCAAGTTATGAACTGCCGCCTGAAGGAAGCAATATTGTTGGACGTACGCAATATCACAAGATCAGTGAAGGTGAGACGTTGGCGGAGATCGCCAAACAATATGATGTGGGCTTTTTGCCGTTAATGGCGGCAAATAAAGGTGTAGACCCTTTTCTACCGCAAGTGGATTATGTGCTGACGATCCCGACGCAAGTGATACTGCCAAACGTTGAGAGACAAGGCGTTGTGGTTAACCTTGCGGAGTTGCGTCTGTACTATTTTGAGCCTAACTCGAATATCGTGCATATTTTCCCTGTTGGTATTGGTCGCGTCGGACGCGATACGCCAGTGATGCAGACCTCAATCAGCCAAAAACGTCCTAATCCGACTTGGACGCCTCCGGCTTCAATTCGTCAAGAATACCGTGCGAAAGGGATTGAACTACCAGATGTAGTGCAAGCTGGGCCTGAAAACCCGTTAGGTGAGTATGCTTTGCGCTTGGCTTACGGCTATGGTGAATACCTGATCCATGGTACCAATAAAGACTTTGGTATTGGCTTGCGCGTCAGTGCGGGTTGTATTCGTATGGAGCCAAAAGACATTGAATGGTTGTTCCCGAAAGTGACATTGGGCGAGAAGGTTCGCATCATCAACGAACCGATCAAAGTGGCACTAGAACCAGATCGCAGTGTGTTTGTTGAAGCGCATGAGCCGTTAACTCGCAGTGATGGCGTAAAAGAAGCGTTGACTGTACCGCAAGAGTTAAGCTGGTGGCTGAAAGAGTTTGATCATTCAGAAGTCAAAGCGAGAGCCGTAATTGCTGCACAGAATGGTGTGCCAGTTGAGGTGGTTCCTCCTTCTTTCTAAAATAATCTGAATAAAAAAAGGGTCTGCAATGCAGACCCTTTTTTAATAATAATGACTAATTACTTAGTGTAAGACTGAGCAATGTTGTCGATACGCTCGTTAGCGCGTGCTGCTTCTTCTTGAGCTGCCATTGCCGCATCGCCAGATTTACGAACGTCAGATTGAAGTGCCTGAACGTCTTGGCTTAGTTGGCTAACTTGGTTGCTTAGCTCGTCCATTTTTGCTGTTGTTTCTTCGTCTGGACCAGAAGCACAGCCAGCTAGTAGAAGAACCGAAGACGCTGCAGCTGCGATCAACATTTTGTTCATAATTGAACTCCTTGCGTTTTTAGTATCAATGTGGAACGTCCTATACCTTATAATCGTATAGTAACGCATATTAGTGTAGTGGTAATTCTAAGCTTCCAAAAGCAGAATAAAGTTAAAAAAACCCAAGTTTTTAAGCAATTATCAAATAAATTGACTTATGTCTCATTGGTGAGAGCAAAAATTGCACAGCTTGTTGAGTGAATTTTGTGCTTTTTTAGCCCGTCAAGAGTTTATTTTCTGTGATCACTATCCACTTTGTACAAATGTCGGTATCATAGCCTGTTTTCAAATTTATCACGTTCTGAACGGCTGCAATGTGCCGGTAGAACAGACCTGCTGCACAGATGGAGAATACTTTGCACTTCAAAGATTTAGGTTTAGACAATCGCTTACTTAAGACCCTAAAGCACTTCGATTTTAAGCAAGCTACAGAGATCCAACAGAAAGCCATTCCAGTGGCTATTGCTGGTAAGGATCTTTTGGCTTCGTCAAAAACAGGTTCGGGTAAAACGCTGGCTTTTGTTCTTCCTATGTTACATAAGTCGCTAAAGAACAAAGCATTCTCTGCGAAAGACCCACGTGGTTTAATTTTGGCTCCCACGCGTGAGTTGGCCAAGCAGGTTTATACTGAGTTGCGTTCAATGCTGTCTGGATTGTCATACGAAGCGACACTGATCGTAGGTGGTGAAAACTTTAACGACCAAGTGAAAGCGCTGCGTCGTTACCCGAAATTCATCGTTGCGACGCCAGGACGCCTAGCTGACCATCTTGAGCACCGCTCTCTATATTTAGACGGCTTGGAAACACTCGTACTGGATGAAGCAGACCGCATGCTGGATCTGGGTTTTGCACCAGAGCTTCGTCGTATTCACAATGCTGCTAAGCACCGTCGTCGTCAGACATTAATGTTTTCTGCGACACTTGACCATGCAGAAGTCAATGAAATTGCTTTTGAGATGCAAGACGCGCCAAAACGTATCGCGGTTGGTGTTTCGAATGAAGAGCACAAAGACATCACGCAGAAATTCTATTTGTGTGACCACCTAGACCATAAAGAAGCGATTCTTGAACGTGTGCTAGAAGAAGCTCAGTACAAACAACTGATCATTTTCACGGCAACGCGTGCAGACACTGACCGTTTGACCGAAAAGCTCAACGAGCAGAAACTCAAAGCGATCGCCTTAAGCGGTAACCTCAACCAGACTCAGCGTAATACTATCATGAGCCAGTTTGAGCGTGGTGTGTTTAAGATTCTGGTTACTACTGATGTTGCTTCACGTGGCTTGGACATTGCTAACGTGACTCACGTGATCAACTTTGATATGCCGAAGCACACTGAAGAATACGTTCACCGTGTTGGTCGTACTGGCCGTGCCGGTAACAAAGGTGATGCGATCTCGCTAGTTGGACCAAAAGACTGGGACAGTTTTAAGCGCGTTGAAGCTTACCTTCAACAAGATCTTCAATTCTCAGAGTTAGAAGGGCTAAAAGGTAAGTTCAAAGGGCTTAAGCCGCGCAAGCCAGATTTCCGTGGTAAGGTGAAGTCGAGCAAGAAAGCCAAGCCTCAAGCGAAGAAAGTGGCTAAGAAGCCAGCGCAGCGCGATAAAGCCTTCTACCAAAATGTGGCGGTGGGCGATTCGGTGTTTATACCGAAAAAGAAAGTCGCGCCTAAAGCCGACGACGAATAATAAAAAAAGGGGTTACGATGAGTAACCCCTTTTTTTTGTTCTGTGCTCAATGAACTAGATCTTGAAGAAACCGAGCTGCTGTTTCTGATGCTCCGCAAGGTTTGATAACTCTTGGCTTGCTGCTGCGGCTTGGGTAATACCCGTGACGTTTTGGCTCACTAATTCGTAGATGTTGCCCAAGTTCTTGTTCACGTCTGAAGTGACTTGTCCTTGTTGCTCAGAAGCGACCGCGACTTGCGCGTTGAGTGTGGTTAAGTGTGAGATGGACTGGCTAATGTTGTTTAACGCTTCATTGATGCGGTTGGCCTGCTCCTGATTACTCGCCAGCATATCCAAACTGGAGTGCATGCTCTCGTTGGCAACACTCGACTGGCTTTGCAGTTCTTCGATAATGGTTTGAATCTCTTTGGTTGATTCCTGAGTCCGTGCAGCCAGCATTCTTACTTCATCGGCTACAACAGCAAAACCGCGGCCACTTTCCCCAGCACGTGCGGCTTCAATCGCAGCATTCAATGCCAGTAAGTTGGTTTGTTCCGAGATGCTCTCGATAACCTCAATCACTCGGCCAATCTGTTGCGATTGCTCTTTAAGTGAATTCACCACATTGGCCGCTTCGGTAAGTTGCTCAGTCATCTCTTTGCTCGCATGCGTATTGCGCTCAAAAATGGTTAGGCTTTCTTGGGCGAGTTTGCTGGCATTGTTCGATGACGCATCGGCTTGATTGGCATTTTGAGTCACGTCTGATGCGGTGCTCTCCATTTGATTGATTGCCGATGCCACTTGTTCGACTTCATTTTTCTCTCGGTCTGAGTTTACACTCGATTGCGTCATCACCGCTGCAAGTTCTGTTGACGCGGATGCCACATCGACGCTAATGCGAACTAGGGAATCAACCGTGGTACGTAGTTGCTTGACGGTGATATTGAAGTCTTTCGCCAGTGCAGTGATCTCATTGTTGCCTTGCTCTGCGACCTTGACGGTGAGATGCCCTTGAGCCAATTGCTGCATTGCTTGTTGCAACGCTTTAATCGGCGTCACAATGATGCCCGCCAGCATCCAGCTAATCAGAAGCGCTGATGCTAAGACCACCAACAGGCCGATAAAGGTGTGTAGCATCACGTCAGAGTGACTGGTTTGGTTATCGGCGACTTCTTGAACGGCCAATTGATTGAGTTGCTTCGATAACGCATCGATGGCGACGACCATCGCATTACCTTTTTTTCGATATTCTGCGGCCGCTTTATCGTACTGAGCGTCAAAGTTGTGGTCTAACGTTTCTCCCGAATGTTGATGAGTCAGCAGAGGAATCATGGTGTCTATTGAGTAATCCACGTACGCATTGATCGCTGTTCTTAACGCTTCTACCTCGATTTCTAACCCGGCAACGTTGTTGAGTGAGTCGAGTAAGATCAGACTGTTATTTTTGTTTTCATTGAGCGTTTTGGCGAGCGTTTCTACGTCTTCAGAGCGAAATAAGCTGTAGATGGCTTTGATTCGCATTCCGTATGTGTTGTCGATAATTGTAGTCAGTTCATCCTTGTGAGCAATGAGTCCTTCTGTCGATACTGTCACTTGGGTGAAGACGTTTTTAAGGTTGGAAGCACTGTAACTAATACCGGCTAATAAGAGCAGTAATGTAAATAAAACAGGCACAATGACCTGAATCTTGATAGACAAGCCACTAAGTAGTTGGCGCATTGAATGTCCTCTTCATAAAAAAGAAATGAAAATAAAGTAATATTTTTATTATTAGAGGGAATGATTCTAATTTGCCTTAGGTAGATTTCAATCTTCTAAACGCGAGTGGATCGCAAAATCATGAGGATTTTGTGTAAGTAAATTTATTTACTTATCAATTGTTTATGTGATTTGTTGCAATGCACTTGTTACCGTCTTCTGTTCTATTGTCGCCGTGGCTCTGGCGTTCTTATCCCTGTATTGATGAAAAAGTGTTTATTGCAACCTGTCATGTAGGCTTCAACTAAGTGAAACACAACTGTCATATTCGAGTTCTAAAGTGAGCACCGTTCAAGTGAAACACAAACGGCAATGTAGCCAATTAAGGATATTGTGATGAAAAAGACAGTTATCGGTGCAATCGCACTTCTAGGCGCAATGGCAGTGACTCCTGTTTCTGCTAAAGAAACTATCTCTGCAGTGGGCTCTAGCAGCGTAACTCCACTGATGGAAGTTTTCTCTGAAACATACATGAAGAAGAACTCGAACGTATTTATTGAAGTTCAAGGCCCAGGTTCTTCTGCTGGTGTAAAAGCAGCTAAGAACGGTTCAGCGGACTTAGGTATGTCTTCTCGTAACCTAAAAGACTCTGAAAAAGAACCATCTCTAATTGAAGAAGTGGTTGCTCGCGACGGTATCGCAGTTGTAGTAAACCCTAAGAATGGCCTTAAAGGTCTGACTGCAGAGCAAGTGTCTGCAATCTACAAAGGCGAAGTGACTAACTGGAAAGATGTTGGTGGTGAAGACAAACCAATCGTAGCGATTACTCGTGATACCGCATCTGGTACTCGTGGTGCTTTCGAAGACATCATGTCTCTAAAAATGAAAATCTCTGGTAAGAAAGTATCGGCGATTTCTCAACGTGCTCAAGTAGCGAACGGTAACGGTGCACTTAAAACTATGGTTGCATCTAACCCTTACGCAATCGGCTACATCTCTCTAGGTACAGTCGATAACACTGTTCACGCACTAGCAATCGACGGCGTTGACGCAAACGTAGACAACGTGAAAAACGGTTCTTACAAAGTGGCTCGTCCTTTCCTAGTTCTATACAAGAAAGGTCAACCATCAGCTGAAACTCAGAAATTCCTAGATTGGATGCTAACTGATGAAGCGCAGTCAATTGTTGACCAAAAAGGCTACATCTCAGTTAACTAATCAGATTCTCATTATAAATTGCTCAGCCTACTTTTGGGCTGAGCGCTTTCTCACTCAATAACGGGCGACCAGCGCGTTAGAACGGTAAGAACTTTATGACCATCGCAACAAATAGTGAAAAGCTTATGAACAATGAAGCGACTCAAACGGTAAAGCCACGTCTTCGTGCTAAGAAGCAAGTTGACTGGAAAGAGCGCATTTTCCATGGCTTGTTTCTCACCAGTGCTGTCATCGGCATTGTGTCCCTATCCATTATTGCTTACTTCATCATTCGAGAGTCTATCCCAGCGTTCCAAGAAGCAGGTTTATCAGGCATCGTATTAGGCCAAAACTGGTTACCACCTGCGTTGTACGGTGTTGCGACCATGATCGTCGCATCCGTTGTTTCGACGTTTGGTGCAGTTATTGTCGGTGTACCTGTTGGGGTCTTGACGGCAATCTTCATCGCAGAAGTCGCGCCAAAACGTGTTGCAGACGTAATTCGCCCAGCGGTTGAACTATTGGCAGGTATCCCATCGGTTGTCTATGGTTTCTTTGGCTTGGTAATTATTGTTCCCCTGATTCAAAACGTTTTTGATGTACCTGCGGGTAACACCATTTTGGCAGGTATCATTGTATTGGGTGTGATGATTCTACCGACGGTAATTACGGTATCAGAAACGTCAATTCGAGCAGTGCCTCGCGCTTACAAAGAAGGTTCTTTGGCGCTTGGAGCGTCAAAAATCTACACGATTTTCAAATTGCTCGTTCCTGCTGCACGTTCAGGCATTATGACCGGCGTTATTTTAGGTATTGGTCGTGCTCTTGGCGAAACCATGGCGATCATCATGGTAATGGGTAACGCGCCAGCAATGCCACAAGGTATTCTTGATTCAGCAAGGACTCTGACTGCGAACATCGCAATTGAAATGTCCTATGCAAGTGGTGTTCACGCTAATGCTCTGTACGCTACAGGGGTCGTGTTACTGGTGTTTATTATGATGCTCAACGCAGCACTACTCTACCTTAACCGCGAAAAAGCGAAGTAAGTGACTGACAGGTGATGAAAATGGATCGCGTAAAACTAAAACAAGCTCGTGAGTTTAAAGACAAGATCTTTAACGGTTTAATCTGGGCAGCAGCGGCACTGACAGTCGGCTTCCTGTTCTGGATTATCTGGTACATTCTTTCAAACGGCCTACAGCACGTAGACTGGGCCTTCATTTCTGATGACTACACTCGTACGGGCGATGAGCACGGCATCTTCCCGATGATCGTTTCGACGATATACATGGTTATCGCATCTATTGCGGTGGCAGCGCCTTTGGGCATCATGACAGCAATTTATCTAACGGAATACGCCAAAGTAGGTAGTCGCTTAGTTAAAGTTATTCGTTTTTGTACTGAATCATTGGCGGGGATTCCGTCGATTATCTTCGGTCTATTCGGTATGACTTTCTTTGTTGCGATTCTCGGTTTGGGTTTCTCGATTCTGTCGGGCGCCCTCACGCTAAGTATTCTTATTCTTCCTGTTATTATCCGTACAACAGAAGAAGCGTTAATGGCGGTGCCTCAAACATACCGTGAAGGTTCATACGGTTTGGGCGCATCAAAAATCTACACTATCTGGCGCTTGATTTTGCCAAGTGCAATGCCAGGTATCTTAACTTCGGTCATTCTTAGTATTGGTCGTGTAATCGGTGAGTCAGCACCTGTCTTCCTAACAGCAGGTATGGTGGCACGTATTCCGGATTCTTTATTAGATTCGGGGCGAACACTAACGGTTCACCTTTATAAGCTAACTACCGAGCTGTTCACTGTTGAAGAGTGGAACCAAGCTTACGGTACAGCGACGGTGTTGATTGTGGTTGTTCTGCTGATCAACATGGTGACGAAACTTATCGCAAGTCGTTTTAATACCGCTACTTACTAGTTGCTATTACACAAGATTTACACGAATTTAAGATTAAGAGATTTAAGCATGAACAAATTTGATATTAAGAACCTAGACTTGTTCTACGGCGAAAACCAAGCACTAAAAGCAATCAATTTGCCAATTCCAACCCGTCAGGTTACTGCACTGATTGGTCCATCTGGTTGTGGTAAATCAACGCTTCTGCGTTGCCTTAACCGTATGAACGACTTGATTGAAGGTGTCAAAATCACTGGCCAGCTTAATATGGATGGTGAAAACATCTATGGTAACGTTGATGTTGCAGACCTGCGTATCAGAGTTGGTATGGTTTTCCAAAAGCCAAACCCATTCCCAATGAGTATCTATGAGAACGTCGCATACGGCCTTCGTGCGCAAGGCATCAAAGATAAGAAACACATCGACGAAGTCGTAGAACGCTCTCTCCGTGGTGCGGCGCTGTGGGATGAAGTAAAAGACCGTTTGAAATCACACGCATTTGGTTTATCGGGTGGTCAGCAACAACGTCTGTGTATCGCACGTACCATTGCTATGGAGCCGGATGTGATCCTGATGGATGAACCAACATCGGCACTTGACCCAATCGCGACGCACAAGATTGAAGAATTGATGGAAGAGCTTAAGAAAGACTACACCATCGTGATTGTCACGCACTCTATGCAACAGGCGCGTCGTATTTCTGACCGCACTGCATTTTTCTTGATGGGAGAGCTGGTTGAGCATGACGATACTCAGGCTATCTTTAATGAACCTAAAGACGATCGCACCAAAGGTTATGTGAACGGAGACTTTGGTTAAGCGAATATTTATATACAAAATTATCACTATAATAATAAGCGATGGTACTTGCCCCTCTTTTTAAGAGGGGCTTTTTTTTGGTCCAAATATAGCGACTCGCAAATGTAATTTTCTAAATGTCACGTGAAAAACATCGCCAATAAGTATTAGGTGTATTCATTGTGATAATTAGTAAAAACTAATTTAAAGCTAATGCTCTAACTATTTTTTACTAAAAAATGATTATTTTGTTTCTTATTCGACATTTAAATTAGATTGAGATCACTATTGTCTCACATGTGAAAATTATTACATCTCACATCCTAGATAATAGGAAATAAGGGGTGTTATGCAGTTTGTTTTTAACGAAAAAAAATCCAGACTATTGAGCTTGGAAATGAATGAACTTGAATATTTATAAATTGTGTTGCTAGCGCATTGGGAGCTTTACCCAAGGGCGGTAGCGTATCAAATTAAGGACTAAACAGTTATGAGAGCGATTGGAGCAATAAAAAGCCATGGAGAGGAAAATGTTCTCGCTTACCGACTCATGGATACCACCCTTATTTCTCTTGGTTTCTTGTTAGTGTCTCTTTTATACGTGGGTAGTATTAACGTTCATTATATAACCGCTCTGTGCGTTACGGTATTAGTCTTTGGCATAATTTCCGAGTTGTTGGGCGTTTATAACTCGAACTACTATTACTCCGCTAAACAGACCTTCGCTCCGATTCTCCTATCTTGGTTATCCAGTATCGCACTTCTGCTTACTTTTGCATTTGCGCTGAAGATTACCGATAACTTCTCTCGTGTTGCTCTCAGCATTTGGTTTGTTTATGCGCCAGTTGCACTGACGTCTTACCGATTTGCATTTAGTAAGTTGTCGAAAGCACGTCACGCTGATTCATACGAGCAGAAGAGTATCATCATTGGCGCGACACCTTCGGGTTTATCACTGGCGAGAGAAATTGAGGGAAATAAACACCTTGGGTTGCAGCTAGTCGGCATTTTTGATGATCGCTCTCTTGATCGTCTGCCAGAGCAAAGTCAAGCGTCAATTCGTGGTTCAATCAACGATGCATTAAAATTGGCAAAGGAGCGCGATTTTCGCCATGTTTATGTAGCGCTGCCAATGCAAGCGTCCCACCGTATTAAAGAGATTATTAATTACTTCTCAGATAGCACGGCTCGCGTTTATATCGTGCCGGATTTTTTCACTTTTGATCTTATCCAATCTCGCTGGCGTAACGTTGGTCAAGTGCCAACATTGAGTATTTATGACACGCCGTTTTACGGCGTGACCACTTTCGTTAAGCGCCTGGAAGATATTGTCGTTTCTTCAATCATTCTCGCCCTAATTAGCCCAGTGTTGTTAGCGGTTGCTATCGGGGTAAAAACTTCCTCGCCTGGCCCCGTGATATTTAAACAATATCGTTACGGAATTGATGGGAAAAAAATCAAGGTATGGAAGTTCCGCTCAATGAAAGTCATGGATAACGGTGGCGTTGTGAAACAAGCGACTAAAGATGATCCAAGAGTAACTAAGTTCGGTAGCTTTATTCGCCGAACTTCACTCGATGAACTTCCGCAATTCATTAATGTTTTACAAGGTCGCATGTCTATTGTTGGTCCTCGTCCTCATGCGGTTGCGCATAACGAAGAATATAGGCAAATCGTCGACAAATATATGCTCAGACACAAAGTAAAGCCTGGCATAACAGGCTGGGCTCAAATCAATGGTTATCGAGGTGAAACAGATACGTTGGATAAGATGGAAAAGCGCGTCGAATATGACTTGAACTATATTCGCAACTGGTCGTTATGGCTGGATATAAAAATAATTTTTCTCACCGTATTTAAAGGCTTTGTAGGTAAAAATACATACTAAAGGATTAGTGATGAACACTCCGAAATTATCAATTTTAGCGTTGCTGTTGGCTGTTAATTATCAATCTGTACAAGCGGCTGAGAGTCAGGGTTACACCACTGAATCTGGCTTAAAAATCACACCACTTCTTGAATCACGTTTCGAACACAACGACAACGTTGGTCGTTATTCAGATTCGGAAGACCCAGAGTCTTCGACAGTATTTGTTGTGGAGCCTGGTGTGAGTATCGAATCTGACCGTGGTGGCAACCAGTACCGCGTTAGTTATCAATTAGCGTCAGGTACGTATTTCGATAGTAGCGATGACAACTATCTAGACCACAAATTTTCTACTAATAACTTTATTCGCTTCAACGCCCGCAATGGTATTGCTCTTAACTACAGCTACCAGTACTTGCACGAAGAACGCGGTACAGGTCTGCTTGCAGGTGACCTGTATTCTCTTGCTGCAGATGAGCCTGTGGAATACGCCGTCCACAATGTAAACGGAACTTACGTATATGGTTCGCAAGAGGCAACGGGACGCCTAGAGCTGACATTAGGTTATGAAGACCGCGAGTACAAAAACTACCGAAATGTCGTTCTACCTGATATCGGTCGTGTGAGTACAGCGTACAAAGATCACAACGAGCTAAATGGTGCGATCGCTTTTTACTATCGAGTGATGCCAGCGACCAGCTTGTTGTTTGAAGTGGATGCAGTCGATCGAACATACGACCTTGATGATGCAGCAGGATTGTCCCAAGACAACTTAGACATGTACTACTTAGTGGGTGCCACTTGGGACGTATCGGGTAAGACAACCGGTAAACTGAGACTCGGTCTACAAGATAAAACCTATGATGAATCAAGCCGAGAAGACTTCCAAGGTTTTAGCTGGGATTTAGAGTTTGTCTGGAAACCACTACAGCACTCTACAGTTGCTCTATCTGGCTCACAACGTGCTCGTGACCCTGAACAAGGCACGACATATGTCGATGAAACCAGTGTATCGGCGGGTTGGAAACATTACTGGGTAAACAACTTTTACAGCCGAATCACAGGTCAAGTTCGAGAAGATGATTACGCAAATTCTGAACGAGAAGATGACCTAATGACCGCAGGTGTGACGTTTGGCTACGAAATTCTAGACTTCGCTGATATCGGTTTAGGTTGGAAATTCGAAACCAACGATTCAACTACTTCTGGTAACAGCTACGACCAAAATATTTGGTACCTGTCTGCAGACCTACTTTTCTAACTTTTCTAATTCGGAACTCTAGACTATGAAAAGCGTTTTGCTTACTTCGCTTTTGACCTGCTTGGTTAGCTTTAGCTATACAACGTTCGCGTTTGAAGACACATATAAACTAGGGGCAGGCGACAAGATCCAGATTTCAGTTTATGGAGAGGAGAACCTCTCCATTGAAGAGCTCTACATCAATAATAGCGGTAAGTTTGACTACCCATATTTGGGGCAACTTACTGTTCTAAATAAAACACCAGAGCAGCTTAAAAGTGAAATCACCAAGGGTCTGAAAGGGGACTACTTAATTTCCCCTAAAGTACGAGTTTCTGTTATTGGCTTTAGAAGCATCTACGTCAACGGTGAGGTGAAGAAACCAGGAGGTTATGAGTACCAGCCTGGCCTTACCGTAGACAAAGCCATCGCATTGGCTGGTGGTTTTACGGACCGTGCTGCGAGAAACAAAGTCTATATCACTCAATCAGGCTCAGACGATCAGAAAAATCGAGTGAAACTGACTTCACGAGTGAAACCCGGCGACATCATCGAAATCGATCAAAGCTTTTTCTAACCCACCTTCAAAATCATCGCTAACACGGATTATCTAGCATGTTAACTCAATCCAATGCGGATTTACCTAACCAAGATCGAACCATCGATCTTGGTTATTACTATCATTTAGTCAAGTCACGTTGGTTATCGATAGCTGCATTCACCACTTTGTGTACTGCTATCGCTGTACTGTTCGCCTTGTCAATTACTCCTACATATACCGCAACCGCAACGTTGCTTATTGAAGCGTCTCAGAAAAAGGCAATTTCTATCGAAGAGGTTGTCGGGATCGATACCAGAGCTAAAGAGTACTACCAGACTCAGTTTGAAATTCTGAAATCTAACCATGTTGCGCAGCGCGTTATCGATAAACTCAACCTCACCCAAGTTGCAGAGTTCAATCCGGCGATGTCTATTGAAGAACCATCAGCCGTTGAGGAGCTTAAGCAATCCGTGAAGCAATGGCCGTTAATCAGAACTCTTTTCCCTGAAGAAGACGTTGCTGAAGTCGATTTGAAAGCAGAGCAAGAGGCACTAAATCGCAGTGTTCTAAAAACATTTAAGTCAAAGCTCACGATTTCACCTATCCGAAAAACTCAGCTTGTAAATATCAGTTTTGAATCAGAAGATCCTGCATTGGCTGCCAAAATTGCCAATGAAGTCGGCCAGTCCTTTATCGAAAACAATCTCGAGTCAAAATTACTTGCAACTGAACAAGCGACCAGTTGGATTAACCAGCGACTTGCAGAGTTGAAGAGCAAGTTGGATAGCTCAGAACAAGCATTGCTGCAGTTTCTGGAAGCGCAAAAGCTGATTGATGATAGCGGTATTGTGGCGTTAACCAGTTCAGAACTGTCAAATCTTACTGACCGCATTGCTCAAGCAACCGAGAAGCGAATTGAAACTCAAGCGCTGTTCAATGCATTAAAGAACAATAAATCGACAGATGTTGCGACGCTATCTTCTATCTCGCTGATTTCTCATCACCCTCAAATTCGCGATATTCGATTGGCAGAATCGCAAGCCGAAAAAGTGGTGAGTGAGCTGTCAAAACGATACGGACCAAAGCATGACAAGATGATTCAGGCCCGTGCTCAACTGGAGTCGATTCAACGTCGTGCTGACTCAATTGTTAAAAAGTTAGTTAATGGTATTGAGAAAGAACTATCTAGCGCAGTCAACCAAGAGCAACTGCTAAAAGCAGAATTGCTTGAGAAGAAGGAAGAGTTTCAGTCGTTAAGTGTGGTGAAAAGAGAATACGATGCACTGAAACGCGAAGTTGACACCAACGCCAAACTGTACGACTTGTTCCTAACCCGTCAGAAAGAAACTTCTGCAACCAGTGACTTTAGCGCTGCCAACGCCCGCTTTAGTGATTATGCGATGGTTCCTCAGAATCCAAGCAAGCCAAATAAAAAACTGATCGTCGCGATGGCATTTGTTGCCAGCATGGGGATGGCCGTGGTGATCTGCATTTGCCTTGATGCTTTCAACAATACCATAGAGTCAAGCCGTGACTTTGAGAACAAACTTGGGTTGTTACCGACGGGGACGATTCCAGCGGTGAAAGACAAGCGCTTTAAGAAAGCCCCGCTTGACTTCCGAGTTTTCGGTGAAGAGAAGTTTGCGGTATTCCAAGAATCATTAGACTCGATCCGTACCTCATTAATGCTCAGCCACGCACAACGAAAAGTGCTCGCGATTTCGTCTTCTGTACCAGGTGAAGGTAAAACAACCACATCGGTGAACTTAGCACTCTCTTTTGCCAAGTTAGAGAATGTTTTGCTTATCGATTGTGATTTGCGTAAACCTTCTATCGCCCAGCGTTTCTTGTTGCCAAATAGCCACCCGGGGCTAGTAAACCACCTTGTAATGGATATGCCCATCAAAGACTGTATCACGCGTATTGAAGGTACGAAGTTAGATGTACTGACCGCAGGTATGGTCGCGGCAAACCCGCAAGAGTTATTAAGCGGCGAAGCGTTTAAGAACCTAATCAAACGTCTATCTGAGCAGTACGACCGCATCATCATTGATACGCCACCAGTACTACCAGTTAAAGACTCATTCTTAGTCGGACAACTGACCCACGGTATCATTTTGGTGGTGAAAGCCAACAGCACGACTCGTTCTGTATATCGCCACACCATGACGTTATTTACCAAACACAAAGTGGTTGCTGATGGCGTGATACTGAATCAAGTACAAGTTCCCAAGAAAGGGAAGCATAGCTACACCGAGTACGCCGCATACTCGCATGCAACCAGTTAAGGAAAGAAAATGAACTCAATGATTAAAGTACTTTCGGTTTTTGGCACCCGTCCAGAAGCTATCAAAATGGCACCGTTAGTACGTGCGTTGGATAGTGCTGAGGGTATCGACTCAAAAGTCTGCGTGACCGCTCAGCACCGAGAAATGCTTGACCAAGTACTTGAACTATTTGAAATTCAGCCTGAGTTTGACCTCGATATCATGAAATCGGGTCAGTCTCTAAATGATGTTACCAGCCGAATTTTGCTGGGCCTGAAGCCTATTTTGGAGTCGTTTAAGCCAGATGTCGTTTTGGTTCATGGTGATACTGCGACAACATTATCGGCGAGTTTGGCTGCGTATTATCAACAAATTGCTGTTGGTCATGTGGAAGCGGGGTTAAGAACGCAAAACATCTACTCCCCTTGGCCTGAAGAGGGTAACCGTAAACTAACGGGCGCTTTGGCGACACTGCATTTCACGCCAACGCGCACTTCGGTAGAGAACCTAAAACAAGAAAACATAATTGACGGCGTACACATTACGGGTAACACCGTGGTTGATGCTTTGTTACTCGTCAAAGACAAACTGGAAAACGACTCGGAGCTGTCTCGACAGTTGGATGCGAAGTTCAGCCTAATCGACCCTCGTAAGAAAATGATTTTAGTAACAGGACACCGCAGAGAAAGCTTCGGTGGCGGCTTTGAAAACATCTGTCAGGCACTGAAAGAAATTGCGGTCAACAATCCTGATTGCCAAATTGTTTATCCAGTGCACTTAAACCCAAATGTTCAAGAGCCGGTCAATCGCTTGATCTCTGATGTCGACAACATCCACTTAATTGAGCCTCAAGAGTACCTATCGTTCATTTATCTAATGAATCGCTCGCATATTATTTTGACCGACTCTGGCGGTATTCAAGAAGAAGCGCCGTCGCTCGGTAAACCCGTATTGGTAATGCGTAACACAACAGAGCGCCCTGAAGCGGTATCGGCAGGGACGGTAAAACTGGTTGGTACGGATAAGGATGTCATTGTTCGCGAAGTAGAAACCTTGCTTCATGATCAAGACGCTTATTTAACGATGAGCCGCGCTCACAACCCATACGGTGACGGACAAGCTTGCGCACGTATCGTCGATATTATCAAAGAGCGATTCTAAGTCGGTTTACTTTGGTTGATAGACCAAATTCTTTCTCTTTCTCAAAATTTAATTATTTCAGTTTGATATTTAAGGTGACGTTATGTCTTTTAATACCGTATCGGTAATTGGCTTAGGGTACATTGGCCTACCGACAGCAGCAGTCGTTGCTTCGCGTGGCATGAAAGTAGTGGGTGTTGATGTCAGTCAGCATGCGGTTGATACCATCAACGCTGGTGATATTCATATCGTCGAACCGGACTTAGACATTGTTGTAAAAGGTGTGGTTGCCACAGGTAACTTACGTGCAACCACTACACCAGAAAAAGCCGATGCTTTTATGGTTGCAGTCCCAACCCCTTTCCTGCACAGCGAAAACGGTGAGCACCAAGCGGATCTGTCATACATTGAAGCCGCAGCAAAAGCGATTGCCCCTGTTTTGGAAAAGGGCAATTTGGTGATTCTTGAGTCAACGTCTCCAGTCGGTGCCACTGAGAAACTGGCCAACTGGCTAAAAGAGATGCGCTCGGATCTTTCTTTCCCACAAGACGCAGGTGATGGTGCAGACATCAAAGTTGCGCACTGTCCTGAAAGGGTTCTACCTGGCTACGTTCTACAGGAACTTGTGTCGAACGACCGTGTAATTGGTGGTCTGTCTGCTGCGTGTAGTGCTAGAGCCGTTGAGCTGTACCAAACGTTTGTGCGTGGTGAATGTATTGTTACCAACGCGCGTACCGCGGAAATGGCCAAGCTGACAGAGAACTCGTTCCGTGACGTGAACATTGCGTTTGCTAACGAGCTTTCGATCATCTGTGAGAAACTGAAGATCAATGTGTGGGAGCTGATCAAACTATCGAACCGCCACCCTCGCGTTAACATCCTAAACCCAGGTCCGGGCGTCGGCGGTCACTGCATTGCTGTTGACCCTTGGTTCATCGTTGATAGCGCGCCAGATGAAGCGAAGCTAATTCGTCAAGCGCGTCTGATCAACGACGCAAAACCTTACCATGTTATCGAACAAGTAGAGAAAGCGGCGAATGAGTTTAAGCGCCCGGTGATTGCTTGCCTTGGTTTAGCGTTTAAAGCTGACATCGATGACTTGCGTGAAAGCCCTGCACTACAGATTGTTGAGGAATTGGTTGAGCGTGAGGTTGGGGAGCTAATTGCTGTTGAGCCGAATATCAAATGTCTACCGAATAAGCTAGCTGACAAAAACATTACTTTGGAAACGTTCGAATCTGCGCTGGAGCGAGCGAATGTTATCGTCGTACTAGTTGATCACCGTCAGTTCAAAGCGGCAGATAAGTCGGAATTGGCGCGTAAAGTTGTTATTGATACTCGTGGTTTGATGTAAGTCTAACCAAGTCCAAACGAATCTGAGGGCCAAAGTGGCCCTCTGTTTTCCCTGACTGTTATCTGAAGTACCGAGATAAAATGAACCTTGAAAGAATTAATACGGATAACCTAGTTAAAGGGGTTTTATTAGTATCTCTTATTTTCCTTTTTGTTGGCCACAACCTGTTTGACAGAAAGGTTTTACTCGCAACATTACTTGTTTATTTGCTGTTTTGTATCAGGTTTGTTCCAGTCATCGTTAAACAGGTGATGAATAACTATCAATTGGTTATTGTTCTTGCCTGGTGCTTTGCTAGTGTATTGTGGTCATCTTGGGTGTATAAAAGCCTTGAAGAAGCCATAATTCAAATGATGATGCTTATGAGCGGAGTACTGATCGCTTTTACGTTTAGTCTCAATACGCTTCTAAGAGCACTCACTATCACGGCTTATGTTGTCGTTAGCATCAATTTACTTTCGTTGCTTGTTTTAAAGGGAAATGCCTTTAGCGATGCTGGTATGGTTGGTTTCTATAACCATAAAAACAACTTTGGTTTAGTGATGAGCTTGAGTTTGTTGATTTGTTGCTATGACTTTCTGGTCAACAGACGCAAGGTGTCGATGATATTTTCTGCGGCAGCACTCTTTCTTCTTATGTTGTCTATGTCAAAAACGTCGATTGCGCTCTTTATTGTCTGTTCAACGGTGAGTTTAGCCGCGTATCAGTTTGGTGGGCGTAACAAGTTTGAGTTGGTTGTGCCAATAAAGATTACTTCATTTTTACTGCTGAGCTTTGCTTTTTTGATGCTGGCTTTATACCGATTTGAAGTACTCGACTATCTGTATTACTCAATGGACGAAGAGTTGCTGACTGGTCGGGGGAAATTGTGGCTGACTATGTTGCTGCACGCAGAAAATAATGCAGTGTACGGATTTGGTTTCAATGCGGTATGGGGCAAAGGGGAGCTTTCTGAAATATATTACACCGACCTTTTTACCGACAACCCTCTTTGGGTGGAATCATTGGCAGCGTCTGACGGTGGTTACATTGACCTTATCATTTCAATCGGTTTGATTGGTTTGTTTTTATTCACACTGTACATAATAAATACGGGAATAAATCTTTTTTGTTTAATAAGAGAAAAAGGTTTTGTTTTGCTTTTTTCGCTATTTCTATTTATTACCTTACACAATGTAACGGAAACTACATTTTTATTTTCTACTAACTTATTGTGGTATTTGTTTATTTTAGTTTCTTGTATCGCTACCAATCATTTCTACAGGGCAAGAAATCTAAATGTCTAAGATTTATAATTTAAAAAAAGCGGCATGGTACGCAACAGAGAATATAACTAAAGTAGCTTTTGGACTAGTGAGCGTCATAGTCGTTGCACGTATGTTTGGACCTGAAAACTTAGGTAAGCTGAGTTATGTTCAAGCGTTATCCGCTACGGTTTCGTTTCTTGTTGTGCTTGGGCTTGATCATATTGTTGTTAGAGATACCGCCAAAGATCCTACAAATTTCAGCTATCTGCTGACAGTGTTTGTCATGCAAACAATGGGGTGGGTTGGTTATTCACTCGTTGTGTATGCGGTACTTTGGATTTCTGCTGAAGGCCAAATTGATTACGATATCTTCATCATTTATCTTGCCGTGTCATTGACTACCTATTTTGCGCGGGCCACCGTACTTAGGTTGTACTTTCAAGCAGTTAATCAACCTAGAAAGCTTGGTGAATCGGCATTAATCTCTCGTTTTGTCGCATTGGCTTATCTGGCAGTAGCAATTTGGATGGACCTACCATATTACTGGGTTGTCTTATTTATCCCTGTCCAAGCTGCCGTGCAATTTGTGTGGCTTTTCGGGGCGTTCATTCGTTCGACACAACCTTTCGTATTCAAAGGTGTACGGTTTGACTTTGCTAGGGCAAAAGCCTTGCTGCTAGAAGCCATCCCTTTGATTGGCTCGTCTATTTTGTTTCCTATATTCATGCAAGCTGACATTTTAATTATCTCACACTTGCTAGATAAGACGAGTGTTGGGATGTACAGCTCTGCCGCGAAACTGGTTATGCAACTGGTTTTTCTTGGGCATATTATTACGATGACATTCTATCTTTCGTTGTCAAACCTATATTTTGACAAGGATGAGAAGTTTGATGATTTTATCCGAGGATTGACGATCATCCTTATCGTTCTTTCTTTGATTTTAGCGTCAGGTGTCAGTGTGTTTTCAGATTACATCATCTACGTGCTTTATGGAGAAAAGTACCAGGGTGCTGGTGATGTACTCGCTATCTCTGTTTGGTGTTGGGTGTTTATATTCCCAGCTGCTTTGTACTCAAGATTGCTAATTATTCAAGGGCTAGGTAAGTACGAGTTTATTAAATCTGCTGTTGTTGCTGTATTTAGTGTGTCGATGAACTTCTTATGTATTCCTAAATACGGAATTGAAGGCGCAGCGGTTGTGTCTGTACTTTCTTATTTTATGGCTGATTTTTTACTCTACATGTTTTTTAAAGATACGAGAGGGATATTTTTTTACGGTTGTTATGGATTTAGGAATATATTTACAAACCCCAAGCAGGCATACAGTTTAGCGATGTACACATTAGGAACTAAATCATGAAACTGCTCACAATTGTTATGCCTGTCTATAATGTTGAAGACTATATCAAGCAAGCTCTTGACTCGTATTTTTCTCAAGAAAGCCCAAAAGTAGAGTTGATAGTTGTTGATGACGGGTCACCAGATTCCAGTTACGACATTATTGTTGAAAACTACCAAGATAAAATTACTTCAGGTGCTCTTACGCTACTCAGACAAGAACACGGTGGTGTAAGCCGTGCTCGTAACTTAGCTCTAGAAATTGCGAGCGGAGAGTATGTCACATTTTTTGACTCTGATGACATGCTACTCGATGGCTACGTGGAAAGTGTACTGTCAGCGATTCAAACTCATTCGCCAGATGTGATTGAGTTTGGCTTTAAAACGTTTTCCCAAGATAAGAATGTTGAACAGTCGCCAGAAGTATTTGTTTACCAAAAATTTGGTCTCAATGACGCGAGTTGTATTCGAGATACTATTTACTCACGTTCGGTTTGGTACCCTTGGTTGAGAGTTATCAAGCGAGAATTTTTCTCCAACAAAAGGTTCCCAGACGGCGTAAAGTTTTGTGAAGATTTAATGCTTTTTACAAATATCTATCAAGACGTTCGCTCAATTTATCATATAAACAAAGCTCTTTATGGCTATAGGTTGAATCAAAATGGTGCCACGTTAAATATCAAACCTGATTACTTTGATAACTTGATGTCGTTTTATACATCATTAAACAACATCGATGAACGTTATATGGATTACTTAAAAATCAACCTCGCCTATCTTTTTTATCGCTGCCAAACAGGGACTAAAGTTCCAAATGAAATTCGACTGGAATTTTTTAAGTTATTCGTTCGCTATATCTTTGATAGAAATGTCTCGTATCGAAAGAAAATAATCCTTGGTTTCCCAAATACTCACAGGACATTGAAAAGGTGGTTGAAAAAGTGAAGATCTTTTTCCGGATATCCAAGCTCGGTTTTGGCGGAGCTGAGCAAGTATTTCTTTCACTCGCGAGAGAGTTTAGTAAGCGTGATGGCGTATCAATTTGTTTTGTCGTCGATCACGTGAATAGTGAGAACGTGAAGACAGCCATTGATGATGGTCACCGCGTTCATAATTTGAATGTTTCAAGGACAATGAAATCCATTGTCCCATTTGCCAAGTTTATCAAGCAAGAACAACCAGACGTTATTATTTCTGCGTATACAGATACCAATGCTGCAGCAATTCTCTCTGCTTCCTTGTGCGGAATGAGTTCGAGAGTCATTGTTTCAGAGCACGCATCTCTTTTCGAACATTGGCAGAATAAGAGTCGTTTAAAGAAGCTGATATTAAAGTCTTATGTATCTTATCTTTACCGTTTGTCGACATCTGTCATTTGTGTTTCCAAGGGGTTGTCAGGTCAAGTTGCACAATTGATGGGTAGTACTCGTCGAGTAAAGACAATCTACAACCCTGTGCGTTCTTTTGCCGTCAATGCAATCAAAGAACAGCACGCTAATATGACCAAACAACTGGTTGCTGTGGGTCGCGTGGCAGAACCTAAAGATTATTCAACCCTCATTCGAGCGGTTGCAAAGCTGAACGAAACGGGCGATTACCACTTAACGATCGTTGGTGGGATTTTTAGTCAGAGTGAATTTGCCAAAGTCACAGCCGTCATTGAGCAGCTCAACATTCAAGATAAAGTGACCTTCGCAGGTTATACCGACAAGGTTGAAGACTATTACCGTGAGGCCGACATGTTCGTAATGAGCTCTGCATGGGAAGGGTTTGGTAACGTAATTGTTGAAGCGATGTCACTTGGATTGCCAGTGGTATCGACGGATTGTAATTACGGCCCAGCGGAGATCTTGGAAAATGGCAAGTACGGTCGACTCGTCAGCGTAGGTGACAGCGATTCTTTAGCGGGGGCAATTTTGCAAGAAACACACAGTCCTTTGGTCCCAAAGGAATCGCTAATTACTCGCTCCAAGGATTTTTCAGAGGCTGAGATCGCGAGTCAATATTTGGTTGTAATTGATGAGGTTGTCAGTGCAAACGCATAGTTTAACGTATTTAGTGAAGTCTGATTTGTATCGACACAATGGCACGGTCAGCTTCAAGATATTTTTGCGAGACTTGTTGTTTCGTAAAGGATTTAAGTTTGTATTTTGGATGCGTGTTGCGAAGCACTTTGACTCGAATCCTATCATTAGAATTCTGCCTAAACTCATGTATATGTATTACAAAAGAGTTTATACCACTGATGTTAATTATCGTGCGAATGTCGGGCCAGGTTTCGCGATGTACCACGTATTTGCAACGTCATGGGGGCAAAATGTGACCATCGGTAGCAACGCGACAATTGTTCATGGTGTCACTATAGCGGGTAAGAATAACCAGTTTCCTACTATAAAAGACAATGTTTACATTGGAACAGGGGCTGTAGTTTTAGGAGGCATCACCATAGGGAATAACGTAGTAATCGGTGCTAACGCGGTCGTTACTAAAGATGTGCCTGATAACGCCGTTGTCGTCGGTAACCCTGGCAAGGTTATTTCTTTTAATGGTTCCTCATCTTCTCAACGTCATATCTGGAAATTTGATTAATGCAAAAACACATAGTGTCCGTTGGCACAGCGGCACCGGGTGGAATAGATTCGGTGATTAAAGGTTATGAAGAAAACGGCTTATTTGACACTTCTATCCATACACGATTAGTCACACACCGTGGTAAAAGTAAGTTTGAAGATCTGGGCTTATTTATTAACGGTATTTTCCGTTTGCTTTGGTTATCAATGACTAACAAGCACTTAATTCTTCATTGCCATATGTCGTATAAAGGCAGTTTCTGGCGCAAGTTGACGTTTGTAATCATCGCTAAGCTATTTTCGAATTCAACCATAGTGCACTTACATGGTTCAGAGTTTAAGCAATACTTCTCTACGCGTGGAAAATTAACTCAGAAGTTAATCATTTGGCTCATCAACAACGTAGATGCATTTGTCACGCTCTCTGATGGATGGAAAGAGTATGTGAAAGAGATATCCGGTAGAGATGTTTCGGTGATCAACAACTACGTAGATGTTATTGAGCTAGAGTCAGATAAGAATTCTAAAGATATTTTGTTTCTTGGCGCGTTCATTCAACGTAAAGGGATTTACGACTTGTTGAACGCGTGTGCGCAGATGCGTTGTGAATACCACCTACATCTTTGTGGAGCAGGTGAAAACGATAAAGTGGAATCGTTGATTAAGGAGCTAAATCTTCAAGACAAAATTACAGTTCACGGTTGGGTCGATAAGCAAAAGAAAAGTGAGTTACTGCACTCATGTAGCGTAATGATCTTACCTGCGTACAACGAAGGCCTACCTATGACGTTGATTGAGTCTATGGGTAGCCAGATTCCAGTTATCACAACGCCAGTTGGCGCCATTCCTGAGGTTATCAGAGATGGCTATTCGGGTTATTTGGTTGACCCGGGAAATGTAACGCAGATCCGTGACAGGCTCGAGTTTGTCTTGTCTAAACCTGATGAACTTAAGGATGTTACCGCTCATGCATTGACTATTTATCAGAACAATTTCACTTCTCAAGTGATTCTACCAAAGTGGCGAGAGATCTATGATAAGTGTTAGGAGAAAAGCGTTTCAGCGCATATTAGTCAGTCTGTGTTTTGTTTTCTCTTTCACCATCAACGCAAGTACCACTCAACAACAAATAGAAAATGTTGCCAATTCGCTCAATGCTCGGGGGCTTACCCAGTTTATGAGGCTTGAAGCTGTTTATGACAAAACAATTATCCCGTTGGAAGACAAACTGAAGTTTGTGATTCAAGGTTGTCAGGACAAAATACACAATGGAATACGTTCAGAACTTACGGTGAACTACCCTTTTAGTACGGGAGACAAAGTCACTTATGAGTATCAAATATATATTCCACGATACTTTCCTTCCGATCCCGAAGGTCGCTGGTTTCTTCTTTCTCAGTGGCACGATCAACCAGATCCAGCGCTTGGTGAAACTTGGGAAAACTTTCCTGGCCGCAGCCCACTAGTTGCACTCTATTCAGGTCCAGGTTCAACGTTCGGTTTAATTTATGGTGAGGAAATGACCGTATTGCCCTTTTACTTAGGTATGTGGAACACACTGAAGTTTGAGTTTTTGTGGTCAGAGGGAAATGATGGAAAGTTGGCAGTTCATGTCAATGGTATTCAATTTAATTTCTCTGGAAAGAATATGCATAACAACTATCAACACTATTTGAAGATTGGCATGTATCGTCATCGAGACATTGAATCGAAGAATGAAATCTACTTTAGAAACCTAAAAATAACTACCGTAGAATAAGGTTAGGGAATAATGAAACGTATTGAGTTTCTCGGCTTTCCAATGGATCAAGCCACAATGGAAGAAACCGTTGCTGATATTAGAAGCAAAATATTAAGTGGTAACTTCACCCAACACGTAGTGGTGAATGTTGCCAAGCTCGTTAACATGCGTAAAGACGCAGAATTAGCTCGCAGCGTCACTGAGTGTGACATCATCAATATTGATGGTATGGGTGTGGTTTGGGGTGCAAAAGCACTTGGCCACAAGATTCCAGAACGTGTTGCGGGTGTGGATTTGTTTCACAACCTCAATGCGATGGCAGAGCAAGAGTCGTTTTCGGTGTTTTATTTAGGCGCGAAACAAGAAGTTGTCGAAGAAACGGCTAAGCGAATGCAAGCGCAGCATCCAAACTTAAAGATTGCGGGCATTCATCATGGCTACTTCTGGGACGATGAAGAAGCGGTTGTCGAGCAAATCCGTCAATCTGGCGCACAACTGCTTTTTGTTGCGATCACTTCACCGAAGAAAGAAAACTTCATCAACAAATGGCGTGACCGTTTAGGTGTGAGTTTCGTTATGGGTGTGGGTGGCACATTTGACGTGGTAGCCGGTAAAGTGAATCGTGCACCTGAGTGGATGCAAAACGCAGGGTTAGAATGGTTGTACCGTGTGATTCAAGAGCCGCGCCGCATGTGGAAACGTTATTTAGTGACCAACTCAACCTTTGCGTGGCTACTGCTTAAAGAAAAGTTCTCGGCAAAACGTAATTACCAAAATGCAGGTTAAGCACTTACTCGATTACAAGACACTCGCCATTGCAGCGCTTGCAGTTATTGTCATCTTTCTCGCCAGTAGCCAACTGATTAACAGTTTGCACGTGAGCGGTTTGGAAATTTCACTGAACCGATACTCCCACAACAGCGAGCGCGTGAATGAGTCTAGCGTGGCCGACGATAATGCCGTGATTGCTAGTATGTTGTCTTCGACTTTTGCTGGTGGTTACGAGTATGAGCTGGCAGCTAAAGCGCTAAGTTGGCAATCGTACAAGCAGCTGACAGACAAAGAGGCAGAGCTGACAAAACAATACTTGTTATCGAGCATTAGGACTCGTCCTACTTGGTACGCGACCTATCTTGAGTTGGCTCAACTCGAGCCTTCAGACAGTCGCGTAGAACAAGTTAAGTTAGCACAACGTTTTGGGCCGAATATGCCGTTAACCCTTTTTGCGCAGTTTGATGTTGGGTTTAGTCGTTGGAACCAGTTAGACAGCCAGCAACGGGTTGAACTAAGTACAAGCTTTTTAACTACGGCTTTGAAGTGGAAATACCGAGAGGAACTGTCTCGGCTACTCACTTATTCGCCAGGGGCAGAGCGTATGTGTCGCTTGCTCGCGTTTAACAATACCACGCATGAAAAATGCCAAACGAATATCAACGGTTAGGTCGAGCGATAGTGGTTGCATGCAAACCATGATTGTTGCGGCTTAATTGATTATTAATCACAAGGAAGAATAAATGACTTCATTATCTCGCTTAACGCTAATACTAACGTCACTCTTTTCGGTTAGTTCACTGGCTGCTACTGATACGGTGACCTCTCAATTAGGTGAAAATCCGACTCGTGAAGAGGTTGTGATTGTGTATAAGTCGAATCCAGACATCGTACTCGATATCTTGACGATATTGCTGCGCAGCGACAATGTCGACCCTCAGGTTAGTATTCAAAGTGCTTTTGAAATTGCCCCTGAACTTGCGGAACAAATCGCTGCCATCGCTCGTGAAGAAGGGATTGCGGACGAGTTAATTACAACGGCAGCACTACTTTCGGGAATTGACCCGACTCAATTTGCCCAAGCGACAGCGGCCGGTATTGCGTCTGCTGCACCTGGCACGCCAGCGATTGCTCCACCAACACCGCCAGCAGTAGGTGCAAACGGTGGCGGTAATGGTGTTGTTTCACCAAACTAAATTGTTGACATAGCCCAACATTGGTTGGGCTTTTTTATTCGCAGTATTCAATGAAATCTTTAGAGCAATTCTCTTTCTACAGTCTAATCGCGTTATTAATTTGGCTACCGATCCCATTGGGAAGTAACCGTGATTGGGCGTGGTCCATCGCTGAAATTTGGATAGCGCTACAAACGCTGTCTTTACTGATAATTTATAAGAATAACCTGCCTTGGCACTACATTAGCAAATTCAAATGGTTGCTTTTGCCTTTGGGCATTTTTCAAATCTGGGTGTTGTTGCAAGCGTTAGTGCTGCCTAAAGACGTTGTCGCGTTTTTATCCGACAACGCATATGCACTGTATTCTTTAGTGGGTGCGAGTGATTATTCGGTATCTCTGGATAGGACGATGACGCTGCGCTCACTGTTACGTGGTGTCAGTTATTGGTTGCTTGTCTTTAACCTCATCTTGCTTATAAACAGCGGCCGACGATTAAAATACGCGGTAGTCGCGCTTGTGGTGAGTGGATGTGTGCAAGCTTTCTATGCTTCGACTCTGGTTTTGGTCGGTGTAAAAGAAAGTTTGATTTGGGGGCTACCGGAAAAGTCGATCGCGACGGGTTCTTTCATCTACAAGAACCACTTCGCCAACTACCTGATGCTTAGCTTATGCCTCGGTTTAGGTTTAATTGTGACTCAATTGCATACCTCAGAATCTGGGTCTTGGTTTATTCGCTGGAAACGTCTGTTGTCTGGAGTTCTAAGCAGTAAGATGCTGGTTCGCTTAGCTTTAGTGATCATGGTGATCGCGTTGGTGATGACTCGCTCGAGAATGGGTAACACGGCCTTTTTTGCCGCGACTGCGATTGGTGGTCTGCTCGCTTTGCTTATCTATAAAACTAAACCAAGAGCGCTAACGCTATTGGTGGTTAGTGTACTGGCTATCGACACCTTTGTTGTGGGCGCGTTGTTTGGTTTAGATAAAGTGAAACAGCGCTTGGTTGAAACATCGATACAAGCGGAATCACGTGATCAGGTTGTCATCTGGAGTTTAGATATCATCAAAGATTACCCGCTGACTGGCACTGGTATGGCGAGTTTTTACACCGTCTTCCCAGGCTACAGTGAAGCAGATATTGGCTTCTACGACCATGCACATAATGAGTATGTGCAGTTTGCGGTTGAAGCAGGGCTTCCAGCCACTGTTATGCTGGGCTTGATGGTGCTTTATGCGTTGTTTCTTTCGCTAACAACTCAGTATCGGCGTAACAGTCACACCATGAAAGGACTCGCTTTGGGGGCGACGATGGCGATCATTGGTATGTTGATCCATATCTCTGTCGATTTTAACCTCCAGCCGATGGCTAATGCCGTCACGTTCATTTTTGTATTGTTCGTCTGCTTTGCTACGTCGATATTGCCGGCGAGAGATGCAACTGCCAAAGAGTTTTTACCACTAAGCGTCGACAAAGGAAGTTAAGTGTTTAATTCGATTTTAATTGTGTGTACTGCGAATATCTGTCGTTCACCTATGGCTGAGGTTATCTTTCGCAAGCTATTACCCAACCATACAATTTGCTCTGCAGGCACGTGTGTCTCGACTCTTAACTTCGACGATATGCCAGCGGACAAGAACGCTAGGCTGGTGGCTCAACAATTTGAACTGGATTTAGAACAGCACCGTGCGCAGCAACTCACGCCTGAATTGATTGACCAATATGACTTGGTTTTAGTGATGAATCGACATCAGTTGGAAGAGGTAGCGGAAGTGACCCGAGGAGCACGCTCCAAAACACTGTTGATAGGCCAATGGATTCAATTGGGCGATATTGCTGATCCTTACGGGAAAGGCCTTACTGAGTTCGAGCAATGCTATAAAACGTTAGCAAGGGCGGCACTTAGTTGGTCGAAGAAATGCGTTAGGTGATTCAATAACATTTAATCTGCGTATAAAAACAGCGAGTGCTTTGGCCTCGCTATTTTTTTATCCGACGAGCCCTTGCTCGTTCTGTGAGAATTTCATCCGGTACATCTTACCGTCTGCAATCGAAATAAGCTGATTGCTTTGCTTAGCATCTTTAGGGAACTGAGCCACACCGATACTCGTTGAAAGGCTTTCGTACTGTTGCATCCCCACATCCAATGGTTCATAAAAACAGCTTTCTATGATAGCCCATTGCACGTCGATATCTTCATTGTGGAGTGAAATCAGAGCAAACTCGTCACCACCTACGCGGTAGCAATCCATCCCCAACATCGAAATACGCTCGGCGACTTGTGTTAAAGCTCGGTCACCCGCTTGGTGCCCAAAGTTGTCATTGATCTGCTTGAACCCGTTGAGGTCGAGTAAAAAGAGTGTAAACGCTTGCTTGCTCTCAATTAGGTACTCAAGATCATTGAATAGCGCAAGACGGCTTCGCACTTTTGTCAGTGAATCGGTTAGTGATAATTCACGGTGGTACTGCGCTTCTTTATGGATTATGTAACCAGTCAAGCTTGCACATAGACACAGTAACATCAGTAAGCCGATTTGAATCCGATACAGCACTTGTGCATGTTCAACGTAGCCTAAATAAATTGGGCTCTCGAGACGGAAATTGAGGTTAACGTAGTCAATCATCGACATGTAAATGTATGACAATTCATCAGCGAGCTTATCTGCATATTGAGGTTGTTCAATGAGGTCAAGCTCTGGCTCGAGCTCTTTGAAGCTATTGAACAGTGACAGGAAAAACCCGCGTGAGCCTGGCAGAGATAGATACCTATCTGTCTCTTTGTTGTTTAGCAATATGTCAAAACGGCTCCAAGTAAGGTCATACTTGAGCAGCACTTGCTCTCTACGTGCGCTGCTTTCTGTTGCAAAAGGAGCAATCGCGTTTAACTCAGAAAACTCTTTAGTGAGCTGAAACAAGAACCACGTGGCTTGGCTTTGTTGGTCTGTCGCTGTTTTCGCTAGATTTCGCGTCGAGGCAAGAGCATAGATGTTGGCCATGATCAGAAGCAAAGACATCGTGACCAATAAGGCTTTGGACCTTACTAGTATCGACGGTAGATTTGCGTTTCTCTTGTGGTTATTCATCACTGTTTAAGGATTACTATCTCTTTTAATTGCCAAACCATTTGTGAATGGAACTCAATTTTGTCCAACTCGGGGTACTTGCTTAAATTAAACATAAGCCAGAATGGACCTTTTTTCCGCACGGGAATGGTCTCTCCATCCATTTCATAAGTAATGATAGGATCGTATTGGATGATGTTTTCTTTCGTCGTGATAGACGAATAATCGTTAAGACCAATAAACCAGACTGACGTATAGTCATCAATACCGTACTGTTCAAGCAGGTCTACGACTCTAAAGCCCGTTACAGTTTTCTCGTCTACAAACCAAGGTAGCTGCGTAGTAAAAGTGGTCGGTTTAAACTGCTGCGCAATTTCTTGTTGAGAAAGAGTAATGGTCTGTTGGTCATCTATCCTAAAAACAAGTGGAGTGCTTGCTGCCTGAAAGCTAAACAAAAGTAGGACAACACTAAGCAGTTTTCCCATTGCTCCTCCGATTGAAGCTAACTTTTTCATTTATTTCAATGTTACCAAGTATATACAGCGTCATTATAGAACGGTATGTTTTTAAACTATTATGAACGATTAAAAAGCATTGCTTGCTCAAATGTCACATTTTAAACGAAAAAAGCCCCGAATAGGGGCTTTTTTTAACTAATTTGTCATTAAGTTGCTAGAAAATTAAGTGCGCCACACCGGCAATGATAGGCAGCGTGATTAAAGTACGCAAAATGAATATGACGAACAATTCAACAATGTTCACAGGAATACGGCTACCTAGCAGCAGTGCACCCACTTCAGACATGTAAATCAGCTGAGTCACAGACATTGCAGCGATAACGAAACGAGTCATTTCGCTATCTATTGATGCAGCAAGAATAGCTGGGATGAACATATCCGCAAAACCAACAACGATGGTTTCAGATGCCGCCGCTGCTTCAGGAATTTGCAGAAGTTCTAGGAACGGGATGAATGGTTGACCTAGGATGCTGAACACAGGTGTGTACTCAGCGACCACTAGTGCAATAGTACCAAGACCCATTACAACTGGTAGTACGCCAAATACCATATCAACAGCGTTGCGCACGCCTTCACCAAATACACCTTTAAACGATTCAACTTTGCTCGCTTTTTCTAGCGCCAGTTGCATACCCCAAGAAAAGCTCGTGTGGCCTTCTGGTAAAGCGTCTGCTTCCGCATCTGGCTTGGTGCCGTCGATGTAGGTATCTTTCTTGTTGCTCAACGGTGGCAAACGAGGAATGATGATTGCTGCAACAATACCAGCCAAACAGATGGCGCCGTAGAACGGTAGGAACATGTGCTCCAGCTCCACTTGTGCAATCACAACCAAGCTGAAAGTAATTGATACGGCAGAAAATGTCGTACCTACAACCGCTGCTTCGCGTTGAGTGTAGAATTTTTCTTCGTATTGTTTGCTGGTCAATAGAATACCAACAGAACCGTCACCTAACCAAGAAGCCATACAGTCGATTGCACTACGACCAGGAAGGTTAAATACCGGGCGCATGATCTTGCATAACAGTGTGCCGACTAGCTCTAGTAGACCAAAGTTCATCAGTAGTGGCAGAAGTAGGCCCGCGAAGATGAAAACAGAGAACAGGGTTGGCAGCAGGCCTTCTAGCACCAAGCCACCAGTATTTTCTTCCCATACTGCTTCTGGACCTACCTGAAAGTAAGTCATCACAACCGCAATACCACCGATTACTCGAACCGCTAACCAAAGAGGGGATGGGCTGAATAAGCCATTTAAGAAAGAGTTGTTAGCGACGAAAGCTGGTTTTGCAATGGTAAATAGCAAAGATGCAGCCGCCATAAACGCAATGATAGACGTTACAGTCGCAACTAAGTAATCACCGAATACGGCTTGGATTGATTTTGCCAATACGGCTACTGGGATAGTGATATCACCTTGGTAGCTGATCGGCGCCATAAATAAAAATAGTCCCAGCAATGATGGGATAAAGAACATCCAAAAGTTACTTTTAACTTTCGGCTGTGAGAGTGCTTGAGCGTTATTTGACATTACAATTCTCGTGTTACTACTAGTCAATAGCATGCCTATCCATGGCGGCATATATATTCACTAAACATCCATATTTTGTCACATATGGCGCTAGCGTAATGCCTTTTAAGAATCTTTGCAATACTATTCATTAAACATCGCTAAATATTCAATAGTTAGCTCGATATAAATCGATTCTACTAGATAATTGTAGTGATTTTGTTAATTTGTTTGGTTTTTTGTATTATTTGTGATCTTGGTTGATATGTTTATCACTGGAAATAAATAAATATCCCCAATACAAAATAGCCAACACGAGGGCGAAGAAGATAGGCATCAGTAGGGCTGAAAGCGCGTAAGCACTGTAAAGGTTCGCGCCAATAACGCCGCCGGATAGGAAGCCTGCGAAGATAAAGAGAAACAGTTTTGCTTTGCGGTAGTCAAAGCTTTTACCGCGAATTCTTGAACCGATCATAATGCCTAAATCGGTCAGAATTCCCGTCATATGGGTAGTACGAATAACCGCACCGCTGAAGGTTGTGATCATCGCGTTCTGTAGTCCGCATGCAGCGGAAGCGAAATATTGACCGGATAAGTTACCGTCTTGCAGAAGTAGATAGGCAATAAACAGCAGGCCACTTTCAATGCAGAGCGCGACGCCGTATCGGCGACCAAGTTTTAACGCAGTGCCTTCCATAAACATCCCGCTCAGTACGGCGCCGAGCATAAAGCTAATCACCACCATAAATAGATGGAAGGTTTGTTGGTTCAATGATTCTAAACTGGTGCCGAGTAGCGTAACGGTGCCCGAGATGTGTGAGACAGCCTGATGTTGAAAACCGAGTAATCCAATGGCATTCACAACACCAGCAAGTAGCGCGAGTAGAAACGCGCCGTACTCTACCCACTTTGGTAATCTAGAAATCAAAATCAGCTCCTCACAATGAAGAGGGGGATTATATCGCCTCGCCACATAGTGAGATAGCGTAAATTATGCAAACAGTTTGATCCTAAGCAACTAAAGGTAGTGTTCCACTTGGCAGTCAAACTTGACCCAGCTCTCCATGCGCTCTTCATAGACAGAGAAAGCCGGTGAAGGTAAATCTTGAACGTTGAATACGCCTGCGGGAATGACGAGTACATCCGGCGCGGCGGTTAAGCGCATTAGCATAGTGGCGCTACAACAAGGACAGAAATGGTACGTCACTTGATTGCCTGAATCGGTAATGCGGGTGTATTCGACCATTTCTCCGCTGTAATTGACTTGTGATTTGGCGAAGCGCGCTTGTACTCCAAATACGCTTCCGGTTCTTTTCTTGCATTCGAAGCAGTGGCAAACTGAGGTTCGTTCGGGTTCTCCACGGCATATCAAGCTTACTTGTCCGCAACTGCATTCCGCTACGCGTGTTTTGCGTTCTGTCTTCACCTTGTCTCCTGACATGATTGGTTACCGATTTATTCTGCCCCTATGTCACTATTTTTAGGCCAGAGTGCTAGATTTGGTCAAATGTTGCGGGGGAGTAATGTAACATGACTCACCTAGATTTTTGATGAGACTGACAATGAAAAAACGCTTACTTCCAATCCCTCTAATCCTACTTATCCCGATATTACTTTTGATCGTGGTTTCTGCGGCGGGCATCTATCGCTTTAGCCTCAGTGATGAGGAGATCTTGGCAAAGTTCCCATCTAGTCAACAAAGTAACGATGCCGTGATTGAGCAAATCTTTGGTCTATCAACGCCAAACCCGTGGACGATTGAAGTGCCAGAGAGTCATGCCTTCAGCTTTATTAGCCAATATGACGCGCAAACTCAATTGGCTACCGGGAGTTATGACGCAGGCTCTGAACGAGGCACCGTGTCTGTCTGGTCAAAATGGATGCTTTCAGTGAGTGAGACAGATTATGTATCCGTAATGAGCGTGTCTAATCAAGGTAGTGGGGTATTTTACTATTTGGCGCGTTTTCACTACGACCAAGGTTTGAAGCGCATGGTTGTCAAAGAGAGCTACCTGCTGGGTGACCGAATCCAAGTTGCATCGTTAAACAAATTAGGCCAAGAAATCGAAGTCCGCTTTAATAAACATGCACAAGGTCAGACTATGAGTGATACCCCTAGCAATGAACAGCTTTTGAGATTTAGTGTATCAAAGGCGGGAATTGTGAACCCTATTGAATAAATATCCAGTTGTAAAACCCGAAAACGTTGCTTATTGTTTGAACTAGTTTGTTTTAAATTTTTTGCTTGTTGAGGGAGAGAACCATGATCAATAAACGTTATTTCAAAACCAAGGACGAAGTTGAAGTAACTTTTGAGTTACCAGCAACCGAGGTTGCCGAGTCGGCGGTACTATTTGCTGACTTTTTGGATTGGCAACCAACGGAAATGAAGAAAGTCGCTAAAACCAAGTCTTACAAGTTTAAGACTCGTTTACCGAAAGATGCGCAGTTTGAGTTTCGATATTTAGTCGATAATGACAAGTGGATTAACGACCCACAGGCAGATCAGTATAAGCCGAATGGATTTGGTGGAGACAACTGTCTGGTTACCACATTTCAGTAACAATTGCTGCGAACTTCTCTAAAAAGGCTCCTATGGAGCCTTTTTTGCGGTTTTTTTGAGCCAATTCTTACATTACTCAGGTGACAAAGTTTGAAGAAATTCGTACCCTTAACGCCTTAATTTTGTACTTAAGGGTAAACCGGTGCGAGCGGATACAATAAAAAATCGCCTAAATGAGCTTTCTAAGCGTAAAAAGTTGCTGATTATAAGCCTACCAATTGTGGCGGCGATGGCACTTTCTTCTGCAAATAACAATAGCTCTCTTACCCGTACGATTGACCTGTCTATTCCCGAATCTGAAATTGTTGCTGATATTCTTCAGACAGAGCACCAAGTGGTAAACGTCCCGGATTACGAATACGTTATTCAGCCGGGTGACAACCTAAGCTCGATTTTTGACCAACTTGGATTTGGTTACAGCGAACTGATGAGCGTGATGGCCACAGATCTCAACTATCTCGCATTAGATACGCTCAAACCAGGCCATAAACTGCGTTTTTGGCGCGGTGAAAAGAGCGGTACGCTGAAAAAAATGGAATTGGAGTTCAGCCTTGTTGAAAGTGCGGTGTATACCCGCCTTGATGACGGCAGCTTCGAATTTAAAGATGTAAAGATTCCTGGTGACTGGAAATCGTACGCGATGATCGGAGAGATCAACGGTAGCTTCTCAACTTCTGCCCATGCGCTGGGTTTAGGAAATAACGAGATCAGCCAAATCGTGACGCTGTTAAAAGATAAGGTTAACTTCGGACGTGATCTACGAGCGGGAGATAAGTTTGAAGTCGTGCAGTCTAAGCAATCGGTCAACGGCACGTTAACGGGTAACCGTGAACTGCAAGCAGTGCGCATTGTTAACCGTGGTCGTGAATTGACGGCGTATCTTCATAGCGACGGCCAGTACTACGACAAAAACGGTGACAGCCTTCAGCGTGCGTTTCAACGTAAGCCTGTGGTTGGCGGGTATCGACTCAGTTCTCACTTTAACCCGAATCGTAAACACCCAGTGACCGGACGAGTGTCTCCTCACAACGGTACCGACTGGGCGACGCCAACAGGAACACCGATTGTGTCAACGGGTGATGGTGTTGTGGTCATGACGCGTAAGCACCCTTATGCGGGTAACTATGTGGTGATTCAGCACGGCAGTCGCTACAAAACTCGCTATTTGCATCTAAGTAAAATTCTGGTGCGTAAAGGGCAGAAAATTCTGCGTGGACAACGTATCGGTTTAGCCGGTGCAACAGGCCGAGTGACTGGGCCGCATATTCACTATGAGTTGATTGACCGCGGTCGTCCGGTTAACGCGATGAAAGCCAACATTCCAATGGCAAACTCGGTGCCGAAAAAAGAAATGGCGGCATTTAAGCAGCGTCGGGATGAGCTTGACCAAATGCTCAAACAACAAGAGTTGGAGTTGGTCAGACAAAGCTTATCAAGCACGACGGGTTAACTCATTTATGTAATCAAAAAGCTCCTTCGGGAGCTTTTTTTGTATGTGATGTACGCAAAAGTTGCATTACATAAATGTCGATATTGTTTCTTTAATTTGTGATCTTGTCGTGAGAAATGTAATCAAAGTAATAACCATATGATACAAATTGATTTCCATCAAAAAGGTAAGGTTATTGTGTGTTACCTTGCTCGCAAAATAAAAATGACTTGATAACTCATTAATAAAAAAGCCCTACGTTAAGGAAATCAAAAATGAATAAAACATTATGCGGTATTGCGGTTTTAGCTGTTCTAGCCTCAGGAAATGCTCTTGCTCACAAAGAAGGTGACTTCATCGTTCGCGGTGGCCTGGCAGCAGTAGTACCGAATGACAGCAGCGACGACATCCTAGGTTCTAGTGATGAGCTAGAAGTAAAATCTGACACTCAGCTTGGCTTAACTCTTGGTTACATGATCACTGATAACATCAGTTTTGAAGTGCTAGCTGCTACTCCTTTTAGCCACGATATTAAAACAGACCTACTAGACTTAGGGACTATCGCGGACACCAAACACCTGCCACCAACATTTATGCTTCAATACTACTTTGGGCAGGCGGAAAGCAAACTACGTCCTTACGTCGGCGCGGGTATTAACTACACGTTCTTCTTTGATGAGGGCTTTAACGGTACTGGTAAAGGTGCGGGACTTAGTGATCTAGATTTAGATGATTCATGGGGTCTAGCAGCGAATGCAGGTGTTGACTACATGCTAAACGACGATTGGTTTGTTAATGCATCAGTTTGGTACATCGATATTGAAACTGAAGCAAGCTATAAAGCAGGAACGACTAAATACAAAACTGACGTTGATATCGACCCATGGGTATTTATGATCGGCGGTGGTTACAAGTTCTAATCTCGTTTAACCCGAGCATAAAAAAGGCGGCTAATTTAGCCGCCTTTTTGTTTCTGTTATTTACCTGACACTTCACCAAGTTTTAACCAAGTATCGATCACCGTATCAGGGTTAAGCGATACCGAGCTAATGCCTTGTTCCATTAGCCATTCAGCAAGGTCTTCGTGGTCTGAAGGACCTTGGCCACAAATACCCACGTATTTGCCCGCTTTGGTTGCTGCGTCAATCGCCATCTTCAGCATCGCTTTCACCGCAGGGTTACGCTCGTCGAACAAGTGCGCCACGTCGCCAGAGTCACGGTCAAGACCAAGCGTTAGCTGAGTCATGTCGTTTGAACCGATAGAGAAGCCGTCGAAGTACTTCAAGAACTCATCCGCCAATACTGCGTTTGATGGCAGTTCACACATCATGATGACTTTCAGGCCTTGGTCGCCACGACGTAAGTCGAACTTCGCGAGCAGATCAATCACCGATGCTGCTTCGCTTGGAGTGCGAACAAATGGAATCATGATTTCAACGTTCTTCAGACCCATCTCATTGCGTACGCGCTTGATTGCTTGAGTTTCTAGTTCGAAACAATCTTCAAACACTGGAGAGATGTAACGTGAAGCACCACGGAAACCAAGCATTGGGTTCTCTTCGTGTGGCTCGTAGCTGCGGCCGCCAACCAAGTTGCTGTACTCGTTCGACTTAAAGTCAGACATACGCACGATTACGCGTTTTGGCCAGAATGCAGCTGCAATTGTCGCGACGCCTTCGGTTAGCTTGCTAACGTAGAAGTCGATAGGATCTTTGTAACCGCGGATACGCTGGGTAATTTCTGCTTTTAGCTCATCGCTTTGTGCGTCGAAGTTTAGCAGTGCTTTCGGGTGAATGCCGATCATCTTGTTGATGATGAATTCTAGACGAGCAAGGCCCACACCTTCGTTTGGAATCTGAGCGAAGTCGAACGCACGGTCTGGGTTACCGACGTTCATCATCACTTTAGTTGGTAGCAATGGTAGTTCATCAACCGAAGAACGTTTGATTTCGAAGTCCAGCTCACCTTGGTAAACGTAACCCGTTTCGCCTTCCGCACATGAAACTGTTACCGTTTGACCGTCAGTCAGGCTCTCTGTTGCGTTGCCACAACCAACAATAGCTGGAATGCCCAGCTCACGAGCGATGATCGCTGCGTGACAAGTACGTCCGCCGCGGTTGGTCACGATCGCAGAGGCTTTCTTCATCACTGGTTCCCAATCTGGGTCAGTCATGTCTGTTACCAGCACGTCGCCGTCTTGAACCAATGACATTTGGTCAAGAGAATCTACAAGACGCACTGGACCGCTACCGATACGCTGACCGATAGCACGACCTTCGATCAGAACGTCTGCTTTGTTGTTTAGTTCGTAACGCTCAACTACGTTCTGCTCACTTTGTGAACATACCGTTTCTGGACGAGCCTGTACGATGTATAGCTTGCCGTCGATACCATCTTTCGCCCACTCAATGTCCATTGGACGCTGGTAGTGCTTCTCGATGATCATCGCTTGTTTTGCTAGCTCTTTGATCTCTTCGTCGTTAAGAGAGAACTGGTTGCGCTCTTCTTCTGAAGTATCAATGATGTCGACTTGCTTACCAATCTCTTGGTTTGTTGAGTAGATCATCTTGATGAGCTTAGAACCAAAAGTCTTCTTCACGATTGGATGCTGACCCGCTTCCAACATTGGTTTGTGAACGTAGAACTCATCAGGGTTAACTGCGCCCTGCACTACCATTTCACCCAGACCCCAAGACGAAGTGATGAAAACCACTTGGTCGAAGCCTGATTCTGTATCTAGGGTGAACATTACACCTGAAGAGGCTTTGTCTGAACGCACCATGCGCTGGATACCCGCTGAAAGCGAGATGCCACGGTGGTCGAAGCCTTGGTGTACGCGGTAAGAGATAGCGCGGTCATTAAATAGTGATGCGTATACGTGCTTAGTGGCTTCTAGCACAGCATCAATGCCTTTCACGTTAAGAAACGTTTCTTGCTGACCTGCAAACGAGGCGTCAGGTAAGTCTTCTGCAGTTGCAGATGAACGAACCGCGACAGAAAGCTCAGGGTTACCTTCTACTAACTCATCGTAGTTAGCACGGATATCTTGCTCAAGATCCGCAGGGAAGGGAGCGTCTAAAACCCATTGACGAATAGTAGCACCTGTCTTGCGCAGAGCGTCTACATCTTCAACGTCTAGTTCATCAAGTAGTTGGTGAATTCGCTCATCCAAGCCTTCGAAATCTAAAAACTGATTGAAAGCGTATGAGGTCGTTGCGAAACCGTTCGGTACCGAAACGCCAGCATTTGAAAGGTTTGAGACCATTTCACCAAGTGAAGCATTTTTACCGCCGACTTTGTCGACATCTTCCATGGATAGGCTATTGAACCAGAGGGTATTGTTTTGCATGTCTAACTCCAGAAACATTGCAGCTTTGTAGGGACTTAAATAGGCAAACGATTACGCAAACGCTCAAAAAATTTTTAACAAATTTTCAAAGCTGTGGGGGACGTAATAGTCAACCAAGTTTTTTTATCTATATTATGGTGTCCATCCTACTCAAAAGAATTTGAAAGTTTAAATAAAAAATGCAAATTGATATTCAAAGTCGTGATGTATTCTATGTTTCTGATGGAACGGCCATAACATGTGAGACGTTGGGCCATGTTGTTTTGGGTCAATTTTCATTTAAAGCAAATGAAAAAACCTTTCCGTTTGTCGAAAGTGAAGACAAACTTGCTGACCTTCTTAAAGAAATTGGAATATCATATCGTCTAAATGGCGTGAAACCACTAGTGTTTTTCTCTATTGTGATCCCAGAGCTAAGACAGTTGCTGCTTAATGCACCAGCACACTGCTACGACGTGCTAGAAAGCATCGTGCAGAAAGTCGGAGACGATATCCACATGGAGCCCGAACCAAAGCTGCAACGTTCGCGCAGTGTGGGCAAAGATTCAGACACCTATTTCGACCGTATAGCAGCGATCGAATACACTTTAGCGCACGATGATGGCATTACGCTGAAAGGGCTCGAACAAGCGGACATTATCTTGCTCGGCGTTTCTCGCAGTGGCAAAACACCAACCAGCTTGTACATGGCGATGCAATTTGGCTTGCGGGTAGTGAATTACCCGTTTATCGAAGAAGACATCAAACGCTTAAGATTACTGCCTGAATTCGAAATACATCGTCATAAGCTGTTTGGATTGACGATTGACCCAGAGCGCTTGACGGAAATCCGCGAAAACCGTTTGGCTGGCAGTGAGTACGCGAGTACCGAGCAATGTCTTTCAGAATTGGCGAGTGTGGAAGCTTTGTTCAGACGTGAAGCGATTCCCTACATCAATACCTCTTCATTGTCGGTAGAAGAGATTTCAACGCGGATTCTGGAAAAATCCGGGTTAAGACGCCGACTGCTGTAGTCACATCAATTGATTTGCTTTCCCGAGTGGTTGGGGAAGCAAACTTATGCGGCGGGATGAACGACAGGAAAGTTCATCGATGGGTGCTGAGAGATTAGGCACTTGTAGCCGTAAACTTGCTCAATCGTTTCTGCTTTGAGTGCCTTCCACGGCGTGTTGTCACAGACAATCTTACCGTCATTCAGAATCACCATTCGGTCAGAGTATTGCGCGGCAAGGTTGAGGTCGTGAAGCACCACAATGACCGCGGCGTTGTGTTCGTCGGCCATTTGTCTCGCGATCTTCAACGTATTGTGCTGGTGGGCAAGGTCCAACGCTGACGTTGGCTCATCGAGCATCAGGATCTTCTGTTGCTCTGACTGGTCGAGTTGTACCAATACTCGCGCTAAGTGCAAACGCTGTTTCTCACCACCGGATAGAGAAGGGTAGAGACGCTCGCTTAAGTGCGTTACATCAGTCAGCGCCATGTATTTTTGCGCTAACTGTTTGGTTTGCTTATTAGGCAAGTTAAGCGGAATCGCACCGAGTTCTACCACTTCATGTGCTAAAAAAGGAAAGCTGAGCGTGCTGTGCTGCGGCAACATTCCCAAATGCTTGGCGAGTTGGTCTTTTGGCCACTTTTGCTTCTCCACACCAAAATAACGAATGTCTTGGCGCGATGGGATTTCGTCGCATAACAGCTTCAACAGAGTACTCTTGCCTGCACCGTTTGGGCCTAGCAACGTAGTCACTTCACCAGCGCGAATATCAATATCGATGTTATCGAGCACCGTGCGTTTGCCAAACTGCATGTGAATGCGTTTGCCAGAAAGGACAACCTCGCCCATCACAGAATTCTTCCTTTTTGTTTAAACAGCAAGTAGATGAAAAAGGGTGCGCCGATGATCGCGGTGACAATACCGACAGGTAGCTCTGCTGGCGCTACGGCGACACGAGAATACATATCGGCTAACGTGAGCAGCAAAGCCCCCATCAGCGCCGAAATCGGCAATAAAGTTCTATGGTCAGGTCCAGCGAGCATTCGTCCTAAGTGTGGGATCACCAAGCCAATAAAGCCGATCATGCCAGACACGCTAACGGTCATTCCCACGCCAACTGCGGTAAGCAGGATTAACTGTCGCTTAAGAGGCTGAACAGGAATACCTAAATGGCTGGCTTCGGCTTCTCCGAGCAATAATGCATTAAGCGCCATCGCTTTGCGCATAAACACCAGCATCAAGAACAGCAGCGTGACCGCGCAGAGCGCAATACTGGTCCAGTTTGCGCCAGCTAGGGAGCCCATTGACCAAAGTGATAGGTCACGCAGCATTTGGTCGTCGGCGATAAAGTTCATATAGCCGATGCCTGCACCGGAGAGAGCGCTGATCGCAACCCCAGCCAGCAGCATAATGGTGACCGACGTGCCTGATTTTCCTGTCCCGAGTTTGTATACCAGCACGGTCGTTAGTGCTCCGCCCAAGAAAGCAAAAAAAGGTACCGCGGCGAGATTCATGAACTGCGGATATTGCGCACTGATTTCGGCAAACAGGACGATTGCAAAGGCAGCACCGAGGGATGCGCCCGCCGACACACCGATAATCCCTGGTTCTGCAAGTGGGTTGCGAAACAGCCCTTGCATGACCGTGCCGCAAATTGCAAGGATTGCCCCAACCAACATGCACAACACTGTTCGCGGGAAGCGGATCTCATTGACCACTAGGTTGATGTGTGGCGCAACAGTATCCGAGCGCAGCAGTAGGCTTTGGATGCTATCGACAAACCCAATGTTCATCGCCCCAACAGTCACCGAACTAAGCGCGGTTAATCCAAGTGCGATACTAAACACCAGCACGTTGGCATAAAGGGGAAGGCGGCGCAGCAACACGGGAAAGACTACTTAATCAACTGGCGAATACGTTGTGCTTCCGCCAAGCTTTGTAGGCCTAATCCGCCGACAAGTGCGTGCCCATCAATGGTGATGAACTGTTTGTTTTGACCTGCAGGCGTTGCTGCTAACATTGGCATGCGTTTAAGGATCTCATCCGCCCCGCCTAACTTATCGTAGCTGCGACCGCTAACTAAAATGATGTCTGGTTGCATTTCCACCATAGCTTCAGTCGAGAGTGGTTTGTATGAGGTCAGCTTTTCGGCTGCTGGGTTAATCCCGCCTGCCAGTTCGATGATCGCGTTTGGTGTGGTGTCTTTGCCTGCCACGTTAGCGGGTCTTCCCTCGTGGATAAGCAGGAAAAGAATCTTTTTCGCGTCGGCTTGAGGTTGTTGGCTTAGCGATTGAAGTTGATTCTTTACCTGAACCTTTAGTGCTGCCGCTTGCGGTTGAGCGTCGGTCAGTTTGGCGATCTCATCAATGCGCTCGAGTAGCCCTGCGGCGGTCGCTTTGGTATTCACAATGTCGACCGAAACACCGGCAGATTTAAGTTGATCCAGCGCCGCATCGGGTCCCATTTCATCTGAACCTATCAACTGATCTGCGCCCAAAGCAAGGAGCCCCTCGGCAGAAAGCTGGCGATGATAGCCAATCTTAGGCAATGCGAGATCGCTTGGAAGCTGGCTGGTGACATCGACTGCGACCAGTTTATCTTGCTGTTCTAAGGCGATGATTAGTTCAGTGACCGCCGCACCTGCGCTGATAATACGTTCACCAGCCAATGCATTTGACGCAGCGAATGTCATCGCAAGCGCCGTTAACGTACCGATAAGTCTGTTGCTTTTCATATCACGTCTACTCTTTTGATTCTTCGGTGAGAAGCTGCGTCGCTTGAATGCCGTTTTCTTGCAGGAAAGCGAGTAGCTTGACGAGGTGTTGAACATCCGCTGTTTTTTCTGCGCCAATCACAATCGGTTTAGAATCCGATTTGTGCTGTTCCAACAACGCGATAGTAAAGTTGTTCCAATCAAGGTACTCCTTGCTGTCGATTGCCCAGTGAGGTTCGCTTGCGAGGATATTGACGGTAATCGATTTAGTATCAACTTCTGAAACGGCTTGCGAATCTGTGGTTGGCAGATCGACTTCGAGCGAGTCCAACTTGACCGCTGCGGTCAGCATCAGGAATACCATCACGATAAAGATGATATCCAGCAGCGGTGTTAAGTCCGGAGTGAGGCCAAACTGGTTGTCGGGCTGTTTAACCTTAATCATGCTTGTGCCTCGGATTGCTTGGCATTACGCTCTAGCGCGACGTGTTGCACGCTGATGCCTTCTAACCACAAGTTGACGTAGTTGAGTGTATGTTCAAGCTTTGCCATCACTTTGTCAGCCCACAAACCAAGTAGCTGCGCACCAGCAATTGCGGGCAGAGCGATCATCAGACCTGCTGCGGTAGTGCGCATCGCTAAGCCCAGTCCATCGGCAAGATCGTTTGGTGTGATGTTGCCCGTTGATGCAGCGACACCTTTAAACATTTCAATCAGGCCTAATACTGTCCCCAGCAGGCCGATTAGTGGGCTGATCACGCCAATAAGCGTCAGCAATCGTAGGCCAGAATTGAGCTGGTGGCGCTTCTCTTGCAGCCACATACCGGCGGCATCTTCACGCAAGGTCTTGGAGAATGAATGATGCGCGAGCAGCATTGCCACGCCTTTGTAAAGCAGTGGACGACGTGGTGCGAGTTTGTCAGCGAGTTCTTCGATCTGCTGCGATTCAGTGGGTGATATCTGTTTGAGTTCGGCACGAATCGCGCGTTTGCCAACCCCAAGACTAATCACGACTTGAAACAGTCGCTCGACAACGATCATCACAGTGAGCGCTGAGCAAATCATTAACGGCCATGCCATTAAGCCAAGGTTTTCTTGAATTTGTTGTAAATGTTCCATTATCGATCCAATTTAAAGCGAACGGGTATTTGAACTCGATGCGCCATTTTTACGCCATCGACTGTGTGTGGAGAGAACTTCCACTTTTTAATTGCATCCAGAGCTGATTTATCGAGCATCGTGACGCCAGAAGAAGAAACCAATACTTGCTTCACTTGTTTGCCGTTTTCATCCAGCCAGATTTCATAGGTTGCCACGCCCTCAATACCGCGTTTGCGTGCCAGCCTCGGGTACTTAGGCGGTGTGGGTCTGCTTAAAAACGACGGTCTTTCCACCATCACAGGCTGTGCTGTTACACCCTGACTCGATGGTGTCGGTTTAGATTCGCTGATCTCTTGGTCTGGAGTTGGTTTTTCTTGTTTTACTGGCTTTTCTTTAACGACTTTCTTCGGCTCTGGTTTGGTTTCTGTCGTTTTTGGTTTTTTCTGAACTTCTTTTTTTACCGGTGGTTTCTTCTCTACCGGCTTCTTAACAGGTTTTTCTTTCTTTACTTCAGGCTTTGGCTTCTTCGGTTTTGGTGGCTCTTTTACCGGAGGTGGCTCTGGTGTCGGCTCGGGCGCCGTTTCTGCTGGTTGCTCCGCAGGCGGTGTTACTTCCGCGACCTTTGGTGCTGGCTGTGAAGTAAAGTTGATTGAGACAGAGGTGGTTTGGTTGCCCGCTGGCATAGCAAACACTTTTGGTTCTTGTGCGACGACGAGAAACGCGGCGTGTACTGCCAAGGAAATGCCTCCGGCAACGCTGTATCGCTTAAGATTCACTCTACCCTCACAAATCTATACGGTTAAAAATTGGAGTAGGATTATCACCTACAACGCAAATAATATCAATTATCAATTGCATTATCATTCACTGCAAATTATCATTTTGTCACTTTTAAGCCAATTTAGCGTGAAGCGAGTAATAACAAGTGTTTCAAGCTTTATGTAAGGCGAGATATTGATAAATTTGATGAATCTATTCAGGGTTCAAATTGCTCAGAGCCGCTGCTTGAGGTGTGGCATGATCGCGGTTGGCCAAGATTGAAAAAGAATATTTATTCCTGACGTTGGCAGGTCAATTTTGGGCAGTCACCTTAGCACAAGGTTGCCCACAAGTTTTACCGCATACGTATCCACAACAGACAGCGCTAAAAGTCGCTGTAGCGCAATAAGTGAAGAATATGGAAGTACTAAAACAACAAGTGGCTCAGTTGATTGAGCAAGAACCGACACTGCTACCTGCCGCGATCGCAGAGCGTTTGAATATTTCTGAGTTTGAGGCCGTGTCGGCACTACCGGACGAAATGGTCGCGCTGGTCGATGGCGTACACGCACAAACTATTTTGGAGCAGTTGGTGGGATTTGGTCCTGTGACGACCATCATGCATTCGTTTGGTTCGATCTTTGAAGTCAAGGCGCCGTTTCCAAAAGGCAAGCTTGCCCGTGGTTACTACAACCTGATGGGTAAAGAAGGCGAACTGCACGGCCACCTAAAATTGGACAACGTGAAAAACATCGCGCTGGTGAGCAAACCGTTTATGGGACGAGAAAGCCATTACTTCGGGTTCTTTAGTGAAGAAGGGCACAACATCTTCAAAATCTACTTAGGGCGTGATGAAAAACGCCAACTTATTGAAGAGCAAGTTACTCAATTTAAACAGTGGCAACGCGCGTACAGCCAATAACTCAACTTTGCCGAACATGGAAAGTCGCTTTAGCTCACTTCTCATTGATGTAACAACAAATGTCAGCAAACCATGTTTAGTTAGTTAAAATTATAAGAGAAAGTCAGGAGTCAAAGAATGGATCAACAAGTAAAACAAGAGCGTCTGCAAGGACGATTAGGGCCAGAAATTCAAGAGTTTCGTCAAGAGCGTCGTACCTTGCAGTTGGCGACAGTAGATGCAGATGGTCGACCAAATGTCAGCTACGCACCGTTTGTGCAAAACCAAGATGGTTATTTTGTGTTGATCTCAGAAATTGCCCGTCACGCTCGCAACCTACAAGTGAATCCGAGCGTTTCGATTATGATGATCGAAGACGAAGGTGGCTCAAAGCAGTTGTTTGCTCGTAAGCGTCTGACGTTCGATGCGGTAGCAAAGGTCGTTGAGCGCGACAGTGAACAGTGGAACCAAGTGATTGCGCAGTTGCAAGAACGTTTCGGCGAAATCATTGACGGTTTAAGCCAACTGCAAGACTTTGTACTGTTCAATTTCAAACCAGAGCATGGTTTGTTCGTAAAAGGTTTTGGTCAGGCCTACCAAGTGTCAGGCGATGATTTAGTCGATTTCGTCCACTTGCAAGAAGGACACAAGAAAGCGTCCAACGCATAAACCTGTGTCGCTAAAAAAGATTAACCGCCACACGCGGTTGAGATAGACTCAAGAGGGCCAATTTAGGCCCTTTTTCAATCTTAGGAGTTTGATGTGAAACCAGTTAGCAAGGATCACGGCGAGATATGCTATCCCTTTATCTATGAAGACAGTCCAGTGTGCGATTTCGAAATCGCAGCGGATGAACTCTGTAGCCGAATTGGGCTGGTGTTAACCAAAGAGCTAGACCCATTGAGCCGCGATATCCTGACTCGGGTTCAACCGAACGTCTACCACCTCAACGGTTCGGTGCGTGGCAAGCTCGCGATTGGAGAAAAAGAGCTTCAAGAGCTGTATCAGGATTACAACCTACTGCGCGATAAACTGGACGGTGGCTTTAGGGGATTTGTGCTACCGGGAGGAGATGCGGTTGCGGCAGAGTTACACCTTTGCCGCACTCAGGCGAAGAAAATTGTTCGCACCTTAGTTGCGATCGAACATTCAGGAAAACGATCACCAGACGCAGTGTTATTTCGTTACGCCAACTTGCTTGCCAATGTCATGTACGCACTTGCTTCTTATACCAATCGCGTCAGACAGGTACAGGAAGTGGAGTTTGTTAGCCGCAGCTACTGAGTACACTCACCGAGGACTTGTGGGTTGGCGATGTTTTCTGGTTGTCCTTTTGCAAAACACGCTACGTTCTCTAACGCCCATTTAAAGTACAGCTCGTAACTGTTGCGCTCGACGTATCCAAGGTGCGGCGTCGCGACCACGTTAGGTAACGTCAGTAGTGGCTGGTTGTATAAATTGGCTGGTTCTTGTTCATAGACGTCTACCGCAGCGCGTTTGCTTGGGGATTCCAGCAAGGTATTGTAGAGCGCGTTGGGCTCGATCAGTTCTGCACGACTGACATTGAGCAGCAAGGAATCCATTTTCATCATATCTAGGTCGTGTTTACTGACGATATAACGCGTAGCGTCATTGAGGCGCAAGTTCAGTGAGACAATGTCGCAGCTTTGAAATAACGCTTGTTTGCTCTCTGCTGCACTATGTCCGTCAGAGCTGGCTTTCACGCGTGATTGCTCACTGCCCCAAACCATCACCTTCATATCAAATGCTTGGGCATAGCGAGCAAGGCGTTGGCCTATCTTGCCGTATCCCCAGATACCTAAGGTTAAACCGGCCAACGTGGAGCCTAAACCAAGTTGCCCAGATTGTTGCCAACTGCCTTGTTTGAACTGCTCAATGTACGCAGGAAGATGTCGCATCGATGCCATCAATAATGCCCACGCGAGCTCGGCTGGCGCGGTTGGTGAACCAATCCCTTCGGCGACCGCGACTTGGTGTTGGGTGCAATCGTCCAAACAAAGATGATTACTGATTTTACCGGTTTGGCTAATGAGTTTTAGGTTGGGTAAGCGAGCGAGTAACTGCGGCGTTATTTCGGTGCGTTCGCGAATGAGCACCAGCACATCGAACGGAAGTAATCTTGCAACCAAGAGATCTAAGTCAGTAACAGTATCGTTGAAAATGGTGACATCGTGTTCGTTCAGAATCGAAAAGCAAGAAAGTTGTCGAACTTGGTCTTGGTAGTCATCTAAGATTGCTATTTTCACTTTTATTGTCCTTGTTTTTCGATGAATTTTAAAAACTGGAATTAGGCTGTTTTAAAAATTCGATCTCTTCCTGAGTACTTACTCTTCCCAATATATCATTGCGATGAGGGTAGCGGCCAAATCGGTCGATAATCACTTTATGTTTTAATTCAAAATCATAATTATTCTCTAAACCCGGAGCACTAAACAGTTCCAGTGCTTTTTCGTGAATAATATTCGATTCACTATGCATAAAAGGCATATATAAAAAGCTCTTTTCTATCGTCGTGAGCTGTTGATCCATTTCAAGCATAATCGCTTCTTGAGCGAGCACTAGCGCCATTGGATCTTGCGCGAAAGCCTGTGGTGTATTGCGGTAAACATTGCGAGAAAATTGGTCAAGGACAATGATTTCTGCCAAGCGCCCGTGAGGTGTGGATCGCCACTCAAAAAGTTCCGACTTTTCAGCATGTTTCAATAGTTCACCAAAACGCTGATTGATCGTGCTATCTAACTGTTTTGAACCCGAGAACCAGTCTTGCGCTGTGAGCTCTTTAAACCAGAACTGCAGCACTGTTTGGGGAGTGTAGGCTTGGCTTATAGTGTCTCGCATGTTGAATAATCCTTGGATAATTATCGATGAGATTCTAAAAATATAAACCAATCTGTGATAGACGTTAAGAACTCGAACAAAGTTTTGCTTCGTGTTGTGAAACTCAGTCAATTAACTATTCATGATATGAGCCTATTTAATAGCGTTGTGAATAACCTTTGTGTTTATAAGTGAAATACTATTCAGTTTATAAATTCATGCAAAAATATCCCAGAATATGCATGCCAAATTTAATAGATTTAAGTCACGATTTCCCAGCCAACAATTAATTAATCTCTACTTCGACAAATTACAGAACATAATTTTTGGTTATTTTTATCCCATTTTTGGAGGATATGTTTATGCGTATCGTATTAGCGCTGGGTGGCAACGCTCTTTTGGCTCGTGGTCAAGCTTTAACTGCTGAAAATCAAAGAGAAAACATTCAAAAAGCGGCAGAGAGTATCGCGGCAATCGCTAAGCAACATGAAGTTGTGATTGTACATGGCAATGGCCCGCAAGTAGGTCTATTGATGGAACAAAATGCCGCTTATCAAGAGTACTCACCTGAAACGACGCCTTACCCAATGGATGTTTTGGGCTCTCAAACCTGCGGTATGGTCGGTTACATGCTGCAGCAAGAGCTGAGAAACTGCGATGCGAGCTTAAACATTGCAACTTTGGTGACTCAAACCCAAGTGAGCAAGAGCGACCCTGCGTTTGCTAATCCAACTAAGTTTGTTGGTCCGGTCTACAGCGAAGCGAAAGCGAAAGAGTTGATGGCGGCAAGTGACAAAGTGTTTAAAGCTGACGGTGAGTACTACCGCCGCGTGGTGCCATCTCCGATGCCACAAGACATTGTAGAAGTACCCCAAGTTGAAACCCTACTGACTGCTGGAAACGTTGTAATTGCGTGCGGCGGCGGCGGTGTGCCTGTTTGCATCGAGCAAGGTCGCAGTGTGGGCGTAGAGTGTGTTATCGACAAAGACTTAACTGCAGAACTATTGGCAGAGAAGATCAACGCCGACTTGTTTGTGATTCTGACTGACGGCTCAATCTACCGTAACTACGGCAAACCAGACCAAGCAGAAATGAAAGTGGCAACGCCAAAAGGTCTGTCTGAGTTCTCTTTCCCTGCTGGTTCTATGGGACCAAAAGTTGACGCGGTATGTAAGTTTGTAGAGTCAGGTCGTGGTGATGCAGCCATCGGTTCGCTGTTTGATCTTGATAAAGTGATCTGCAATGAAGCGGGCACGTTAATCAAGCAAGGCGAAGGCATCGAATACTACTGATGCATAAAGTGCCTCAGACCTTTATGAGGCGACAAATTTACCCTCTCTAGGTATTGGCTTTTCATTGCCAATACCTATAATTTGCGCTCTGTTACACCTATGCTCCACAAGGTTATTATGAGCGCAAACCTCAAACCAGATCGCGTGACTGCGATGCGTTCTATCATCGAACAAGTTAAAACGACCCTTCCTCTCTATGCGCCAGAAACCTTTATTTGTGGTACCAAAGGTAATTGCACCGGATGTCCAAAGAAGTTGCTTGAAATGGTGGACTCTGAGTTGAGCTACTGGGAATCGGCAATGGATCGTGGCATTACGCCACAGTTTGATGAGATACGCCGATTTGGCAAGATGTGCACCAGCGTCAGACGCGGGTTGCAACGCAACGGTTTGCTTTAAACCGTTGCTTTTTTAACAAAGTAAGGGTTGTCGAACTTCTTCGGGTTGCCGAGTTCAGACATCACCAGTTTATTCCACAGTTTGGCATCAAACTCTTCTTTGGTGATCGCTGGATAAAGAGTCTCTAGTTCTTCCATCGCCAGGCGAATAAACTGCTTCTTCTTAATCTGGTTATATTTCTTCGCCACGCGATTATGCTGGCTGATCCACTCTTTCTTAAACGCAATAAGCGCGGGTTCAGCTTGTTCTAGCGGTAATCGAGATAGGTAAATACGTTTGTACGACACCTTTCTGTCAATCATGGTGCGCAGCGCAGTCTGGATATACTTACCGTGGTGGGTAACCGAAATATCGTTTTTATCAAAGAATTTGACGCACCAACCCGTCGGCAGAAAATCAGCCTTACGGTATTGTTGATTGCGGACAGTAATCGCCTGATGCATAACAAGATCAGAAGTGCCATTAAATGTCTGTTGCCATTTACCGATGCGGATTTGAATCGCAGTCGGCAAGCGATAAATATTGGTGAATTTATCTTGATCCATATACAAATACTTTAATCGTTGAAGAAACCAAAACGATAGAACTTAAGATGACGAACAAAGTTATTATCTGAGTCGTTAATTGGATTGGAATGAGAATCCAATCGGCTATTCTAGTAAAAACGATGCTAAGTATCTATAGAGAAATTATCAGAAAACGGTCAAAATTTGGCGGCTTAGTCTTACGTTGTAAGAAAGTGTGAGGCGTGATTACGCTACTGTTAGCATGTTTGTATAAAGGCTTATTCATACGTGTGAATAAGCCTTTTAACGCAAAACGATCAGTCGTAGATGGTTGGGATTGGCTGACGTTTGTGCTGAGTAATGGTGTAGATGTGAACTAGGCGTTTGACTACGTCATCTGCCACAGGTTTGCCTTCTAGAAAATCGTCGATTTGGTCGTAGGTCAGGCTTAGTGCATCTTCGTCGGCTTTTTGTGGTGCCAGCTCTTCTAAATCCGCAGTCGGAACTTTCTTCACCAATAGCTCTGGTGCACCAAGTGTTGCCGCGACTTGACGTACTTGGCGTTTGTTCAAGCCAAATAGAGGGGCTAGGTCGCACGCGCCGTCACCAAATTTCGTGTAGAAACCAGTAATGTTTTCCGCGGAGTGGTCAGTACCCAGCACCAAACCGCCTACGTAACCCGCTACTTCATATTGAGCAACCATACGAGCGCGCGCTTTTACGTTACCTTTTACAAAATCGACTTTGGCTGGATCTTGTGGAATCAGCCCTGTGCCTTCCAGCGCGGTGTTAGTTGCCGCGTGAATGCCGTCCACACCTTGCTGAATATTGATCGATACTGAGTGCGTTGGCTTAATAAAGCTAAGGGCTAGTTGCGCTTCGTCTTCATCTTTCTGTTCGCCGTAAGGAAGACGTACCGCGATGAACTGGTAACCGCCGCCTTGTTCTTCATTAAGTTGATCTACGGCCATCTGCGCTAAACGACCGCAAGTGGTTGAGTCAACACCACCACTGATGCCAAGCACAACAGCTTTGCAGCCGGATTCTAGAAGTTTGCGTTTGATGAAATCCACACGACGGGTGATTTCAAAATGTGGGTCTATAGAGGGTTGTACACGCATTTCCTCGCGGATCAACTGTTCCATAATCTATCCTTCCTGCAAGCAATATAGTTTAAAATCTGTCAAAACGATGAGTCGCCTTAGGGTAGAGCCTTTCCTAATCCAGTTAAGGGCGATATCCTAAGACAACTGAGTCCTATGATACCTAAATGAATCGATTAGAAAACTGTGATCACAGTTTTCACTAACGTTTAAGGGAAAAAATGAGCAAAATTGCTGTCTTTGGTAGTGCCTTCAATCCGCCAAGCCTGGGTCATAAGAGCGTAATAGAGTCACTTTCTCATTTCGATAAAGTCTTGCTACTGCCAAGTATTGCTCATGCTTGGGGCAAAGAGATGCTGGATTACCCTGTGCGTTGTGAATTGGTCGATGCGTTTATTAGCGATATGGATTTGGCCAACGTTGAGCGCTCAACGATTGAAGAACAGCTCCACCAACCCGGACAAAGTGTGACCACATTTGCCGTTTTAGAAGCACTTGAAGCGAAATACCCTCAATCGGAACTAACGTTTGTGATGGGACCAGACAATTTGATCAATTTTGCTAAGTTTTACAAGTCACAAGAGATCCTTTCACGTTGGTCAGTGATGGCGTGCCCAGAGAAAATCAAGGTTCGCAGCACAGACATCAGGGATGCGCTGCGTTCCAAAAATGATATTACTCATTTAACAACACCTAAAGTTTGGCGTAAATTGGTCGAAAATAGTTATTATTGAGTAATTACACAGTTTAGGGGCGAGTGTGGTGCGTATTAAACTGATACCGCTATTAATGTTGATGTCTGCATCGGCGCTTTCGTGCGAGATGTATCAAGCCTCTGATGATCAAAATGAGTCGGTGTTGTTCCATTCTAACAGCGGCGTGTGTTACTCCCTCCTCAATGGCATCGAATATTCTGCTGATAAGTACCAAGCCCGTTACTACTTCTTCGATCAAGAAGAGGACGACGGCAGCGCAGGGTATTGGTCTGACTGGGTACTACAAAGCGACACCAATCCTATTTTCACTCAAAGTCTAGCGACCAGCTATTTTGGGCTTGGTGTGTGGGTTCCGAGTGAACTGGAAGATCGTTTGACCTACCTGCATCCGGAAGAGTGGTTATTAAGCCACGGTCTGCAGCTTAGCCTCGGCTTTGGTAAGAAAAACATCGGTGAACCGCGTATGCGTCTCGACTATCGTTGGCACGACAAGTATGAAGGCGATTTTATGATGCAGGTCGAACTTCCTTTCTAACTCTTTCATATTACGACTAGATATGAGCTTAAGCTAATATCTAATTCGATGATTTTATTCAATTTATGTGATAAAACTAAGTCTACTTGCCTCAGTTTTGCAACCATCCCCAATGACTGGCTAGTTATCCGTGATTCGCTCAATAGTTCTATTTTGTTGCTATTGAAGTAGTACTAATGTGTCTTATAGTAATAAGTAGATTTCTCATTTAACTTTGTACAGGTATGTTGGGTTTAGCCAAAAAATTGAATTGTGGGCTGGTGGGGTTGCTTGGGTTGTTGTTCTCATTGCAGGGGAGTAGTGCGCCAATCAAGCTGGATCTGTATACCCAAGAGTTTCCACCGTTACAGGTTGAAGTTGACGGCGAACCAGAAGGTTATGTCGTCAAGTTTATCGAAGCGGTCGTGGCTGATGCGGCTAAAACGGTACCAATGGAAATCTCAGGCGTGCATTTTGTGCCTTGGAAGCGTGCAATCCGTACCACTCAAAGCCAGCCCAATAGTCTGTTCTTTTCTATTTCCCGAACCCCAAATCGCGAACAACAATTTATCTGGTTAGGTCAGGTTTCTCCGTACGAAGTCGCGCTCTATCGTCATAAAGATGGTCCGAATGTTAGCGCAACTAGCCTAACCGAACTCAAGGACTATCGTTTCAGCTCGCAGACCGCAAGTTCGTTTGAAGAGCTGACAAAAAAGCTCGGCATCAACAACAATATCCCCGTCAGTTATGGCAAAGATGCCATTCGTTTATTACGAGCTAAACGGGTCGACTTTGCTCCACTTGTCACTGCGAGCTTTCATTACCGAATGGAAGAATACGGCTTTAATCCTGATGACTTTGTTGAAGTGATGCGCGTCGAGCCGCTTTGTAAAGAGCTGTGGCTGGTAACTGGCAAAGAAACGCCACCAGAAGTCGTGAAGGCACTGGTGGAGAGTTTCAAACGTTTAAAAGCAGAGGGTTTGCTTGAGCAATTGATTAATGAGTATCACCCCAAAAGTGAGGTGATGACTCGGTATCGCGGCAAGGTTTGAGCCAAGACGCGGATATTTACCCTAATCTTTAGCTTCTTTTCACAGCTCAGCCATAGTAAGGGCAGTAACCTACGAATGTGTTTAACTTCTTCGACTATCCTTTGTTATAACCTCCACACCATCTAGGAGATTCATGGAACTCTGTTTTTTGGGCACTTCGTCTGGTGTGCCGACTAAAACACGTAATGTCACTGCGGTTGCGTTGAAAGAAAGTAAAGGGAAAGGTTGGTTCTTGATTGACTGCGGAGAGGCGACTCAGCATCAACTGCTTAAGACCTCGTTAACGGTTAATAATCTGCAGGCGATTTTAATCACCCATATCCACGGTGACCATTGCTATGGTTTACCGGGCTTACTTGCCAGTGCAGCAATGAATCATCGTACTGAGCCGTTGACGATCATTGCGCCTAAAGGCATTCAAGACTGGTTTGAAGCGACGCAAAAATTCACCCAGCTTTATCTTCCTTATCCGATACAGTTTATTGATGCAGAGAGCTTACCAAGCGTGACCATCGGCCAGTTCACGATTGATCTGACTACGCTAACACATCGCGTTCCTTCGTTTGCTTACCGATTTACCGAATCGACAATTAAGATCTACCTTGATTTTGCAAAACTCGCCGAGCACAACATTCCCAGAGGGCCGATTTGGGGACAATTGGTAAAAGGTGAGGATGTGGTATTTGGTGACAAGGTACTGAAAAGCCGAGATTTTACCTATTATGCTCACGCACCGAGACGAATCATTATCGCGGGCGACAATAGTGAGCCTGAAAAACTGGCCGAGTTTAGTCATAATTGCCATGCGCTGGTGCATGAAGCGACTTATGCAAAAGAGTTGGCAGAACAGGCCAAAGAGTATGGTCACAGCTACGCTGAGTTGGTGGCGCGATTTGCGGAAAAAGCGCAGATTAACAACCTTTTGCTAACCCATTTTAGTCCGAGGTACCAAACCGATCCCAATGCGGATACATCGATCGAGCAGTTACGTCGTGAAGCGGCGCAAGTGTATCGCGGCCAGTTGTTCCTCGCCCAAGACTTCACGAGGTACCGGATGGATACCCAAGGTGAACTTGAACAAATTTTCGAGGGATAGATAGCAACAAGGCTTTTACCAACACAGCGATAAAAGCCCTTTTGCGTTTAGTGAAAAACCTGACTGCTAAATCGTATCACACGGATTGGGTCAATCAGTGCAAGAAACGCGTCTTGATCTAGCCGGATCAGGGTTTCATGGTCTCCCGCTTCAAGGTAGACATAATCAAGGTGGGTAAGCATTTCATCACACACTGTCGACATATGATATGGACTGCCGACAGGTGGAACCGCGCCGTGTTCGCAATCAGTAAACATTTGATAGATTTCACGCTCTTTCACTAGGTGGTAAGAGGCACTAAATTCATCGTCTAAACGAGATAAGCTGATTTTATTGTTGGCGGGCAACACAGCCATCATATGTCGACCTTCGTGGTCTTCTAACACTACGCCCTTGGCCAAATTAGACAATGGCACACCTGCAGCAACACCGCTTTGCAGTGAACTGTGGCTATGACGGTGGCGTACTACTCGAAACGGAATATCGTGCTCTGTCATATAGTGGTCGAGCCGGGTTGAAATAGTCATACAAGCCTCCTTCTGTATGAGACCCACACTGAGTATAGGTAGCAGACAGAAAGGCGACCAACTTAATTGTACAAATTAACGACGATTTAATTTATGCGGCGCGAAATTCACTGCGTAGCCAATTTCTCAGTGTCAGGACGTGTTCATTTTTGAGCTTGTCCCGCTGGCAGGCAAAATAGAAGTCCTGATGTGGGTTTAAAACCGGTGAACCTACCTCAACTAAAAGGCCTTGGCTGACATCATCACGGACAAACTGACGATGTGTAACAAACACACCTAGCCTCTGAATGGTTGCTTGTACTGCTTGAATGGATGCAGAAAAGCTGAGGTTGTTGACGCTATCGGGAACGGGCAGGTTATTGCTCTCACACCAGACTTTCCAGTCGTATTTTCGGCGATCATTAGCGGCAATAATCGCTGGGTACTTCTCTAAAAGTTGTTGAGGCGTCGTGTGGTCATCCACCAGTTCTGGGCTCGCCACCATCACCAGCTCGTCTTCGGACAACAGTTCACAGTAATAATCCTGCCATTCGTCTGATTTACCGTGGATGATGGCAACATCGACACCTTCTCTTTCCAACGCAAAGCTACCAATAAGGGTGGAGATTCGGATATCCAGTTGTGGTGCGAACTGGTTAAAGCGATGCACCCGCGGGATCCACCAATGCATTGCTAGCGAGTTGACCATGTTGAGGGTAAGACGATGACTTTGTTGCTCGCTGATCAACTGCTGCGTTGCTTCGACGATCTGTTCCAATGCAGGAGCAACTTGCTTGTAATATTTTCTACCTGCCGCATTCAAGACCACTGTGCGACCAATGCGTTGAAATAATGGCTGACCGAGTTGATGTTCTAGGGATTTGATCGCCTGACTGACCGCCGAGTGGCTGACACTGAGCGTTTTTGCGGCGTCAGTCATGCTGCCTGTTTCCGCCACAGCGACAAAAGAATAGATCGATTTCAGTGAAGCAAGTTTTTTCATCTGTAAGTTTTTCTTACGTAATCTGTAAATATTATTCGTTTTTAATTCACCCAGCACACTCCTAAACTTAGCGTCAAAAGGGAGGAGTTATGCCAAACCAGTTGTACCCAATATTGTTCATGTTATCGTCAACGTTCAGTTTGTCATTAACTGGACTATTTTCCAAGTTTCTCAGTCAGCACTTAGACACCAGTTTGTTTAGTTTCCTTAGATTTAGCGTGCCGGCACTGTTTATCATGATCCTATTAGTCGGGCAAAAATGGACGCTACCTAATAAGCAAGAAGCGGTGGCAATCTGGGGGCGTGCACTGTGTATTGCTGTGTGTCAGGTGTGTTTTATCTATTCCTTGCAACACTTATCGCTGGTAGAAAGTGTGGTGCTTTTCAGTACCGGTCCCTTGTTCATTCCATTGTTAGAAAAGTTAATCTTTTCTGTTGCGCTGAGCCGAATTAATTTAGTCGGTCTGATTGTGACCTTTGCTGGAGTTGTGATGCTGGCGGGGGATGTGTCCGGGATAGAGTTTCGTCCTGAGTTGTTGATTGGTCTGGTAGCCGGTTTGTTTAACGCTGGGTCGCAGTTGAGTTTATATCGCATCAGCCAGAGCAAACTCAGTGCATGGGCGATCAACTTCTGGACGTTCCTGTTTGCGACGGTGTTGATTGCCCCGCTAGTCGCAATCAGCGCGGCGCAACAACAAGCTTTGTATGATCTTGGTGATGTAAGTATGTGGGTATTGATCGCAACCATGGCGGTACTTGCGATATTGATTATTAACACTCAGGTCTTTCGTTCTAAAGCATACAAGTTGGCGGAATCTGGCTCCCAACTTGCACCGCTGATTTTCACCAATTTAATCTTTACCGCGATGTGGCAATTGATGTTCTTTGACGAGAGCTACAACCCATTCCAAATGCTGGGATTAGCTTTGATTATTGGCGCTAACGTGTGTTGTGTGATTATCCCGAAATGGCGTAAAAGTCGCACGATGCGGTTGGCAAAGCAGTAAGGCGTCGGGATGAATAACTCGGTTCTCTGTCGCTGAGCCCCGAGTTAATCGAGTTAAATAGAAACAAATGAGACGCCGTTTTTACCGTTGCGTTTTACTTGATACATCGCTTGGTCAGCGTGCTCGTAGAGTATTTCGAAATCTTTATAGGCACCGCTGAACTGACAGACACCGATACTAAAGCCGATGTTAGCTTCGCCGTTTTCAAGCCGAATAGGTTGGTAAGCTTGGCTCAATAGGCTATCGGCAAATTGCTGGACTGAATCTTCGTGGTAGTGCGGGCAGAAAATCACGAACTCGTCGCCACCCATACGGGCAATTTTGGCTTTTTTAGGAGCGAGCTTTCTCATCCAATCCGCAATATACACCAACACCTGATCGCCCGCTTTGTGTCCAAGGTGGTCGTTTACTTTCTTAAAATCATCCACATCGATAAAGATCAAAGCTGATGAGTCTTGCGGTGTGAGTGTTGGGCGTTCATCAAACGCCGATTTCAACGCTTGGCGGTTCATCAACCCCGTGAGAGGATCCTGTGTTGCAAGCTTGGCTAACTCAAGTTCGTAGCGTTTTTCATTGGTGATGTCGATGTGCGTACCCATAATACGCAGCGGTTCGCCGTCAGGAGTGTACTCGACGATTCGTCCACGGTCCGACACCCAACTGTGGCTGCCGTCTTTGTGGATCATGCGATGCACGACCTGATACGCCTCGGTTTCGCCGTTAAGGTGAGATTCAAACGCACCGACCGCAAGCTCGTAATCGTCTGGGTGTAATTTGCTTTTCCAGGTTTCGACGTTGGCTTCTAGCTCGTGCGGTTGAAACCCCAGCATCTTGCCCCATTCCATGTTGAAGATGGTGAGCTTGCCAGTTGGGACGTGTTGCTCCCATAGGCACAATCCGGTTCCGTCTAACGCGGCGTTGAGCTTTTCCTCGAGGCGTTGATTTTCTTTTTTCAACTGTTCGATCGTTTGTTCGAGTTGTGCAATCTTGTTTGGCTGATCTTCCATCATCTCTACAGCTTTTGCTTTGACTTTGCGCTACGCCGAATTCGGCATTCTTATTCGTGCACTTTGGCACGTCTGACAACTTGTTTCCCAAATACGTTAATCAATGCGCCGGTAACAATCAATGAACCGCCAATGTATGACCAGACTGAAGGGACTTCGTTAAACAGCCACACGCCAATCAAAGTCGAGAAGACGATCTGCACATAAGAGTAAGCAGACGCTTGCCCAGCAGCTTGAGTTTGCATCGCTTTAGTTAAACCATATTGGCCGACTTGGGTAAAGATGCCGACCAGAATCAGCATTAGAGTGAGGAACAAACTTGGCCAGACGAAGTTGTCCCAAATCAGCAGCAATGAAATCGGTAATGCAACCAGTGGGAAGTAGAATATGATCACCGAACTGTCTTCGGTTTGGCTCAGTTTACGGACCACCACATAAGCGATGGAACTGCCGAAGGCGCCCAATAGTGCAGTGGCCACGCTGAATAGCGGCAATTCGTTCACCTGACTGCCATTCAGCGCCGGTTGCACCATCACGAGAAGCCCAAGTAAACATAGCGCGATACAGATAACCGTCGGTGTTTGGATGCGCTCTTTAAGAAACAGCAATCCCAACAGCGCAGTAAACACAGGATGGACATATTGAAGAATCGTCGCTTCCGCCAGTGGTAGCGTCGTTACCGAGTAGTATACGCACATCAATGCCAAAGTGCCGACTGCGCCGCGTAGAAACAGAAGCGGCTTGTTGTTGCCCCAGATAGAGATGCGTTTTCGCTTCACGTCCAGATAACTCAGGATCAATGAGACCAACGCCCTTGCGGCGACGATTTCGAATACCGGAATGCCGTATGTGCTGACGTACTTTACGCACGCAGACATTAAGGCAAACCCCATGGCAGACAAAATCATGTATCTGACCCCAACCGGGATCCCAGAAGCAAACGTAGAAGGCATGTGCGCAAAATAATTAACAAAATGAGCCGATATGATACAACATAATGTTCTATCACGTTGAGCAAATTTAACCCATCTGAAGCTCTTTCGGAGTCATGAAAACATCTTCTCATCCCAGATAGGGAGGGGGCGGTATTTAAGTTTGATTAAGGTAGCGGTTTAGACACTTTCTTCGTATCTGATGCACAAAATAAGCATTGTTATCTTTATTAATAAATTGTAGTGATGTTTTATTAATATTGTTAAAGACTCCTATTTGGTACACATCTATCCCAAACAGGTAGACAACGTGCGTGCTGAGCAAAAGGAGATTGTGTTGTGAATCAGCTGACTCGTCACCCCATGAATCAAACAAAACCGACAAGATCGACTTTCTCTCCCCACACACGTTGGTTGAGGTGGAAGGGCATCGAGTTGCGTCTTGGTCTCGCGCTGGCGATCTTGTCGATGACCACACTGTTATTGGCGCTATTCTCGACCTTCACCTTTAATCGGCTCGACCAAGCGTTGGTTGAGTTAAAAGAGAAAGACATTCCCGCTCTAGAGCAAGCTGCGCGACTGAATGACATGGTGCGTTTGGTGATCACCGACTCGTCTACCTTAACCGAAGCGGATTCCAACCTAGAGCGCCGCAAAGCGATCCAGAGCATCGAAAGCAATATCCAGCAGATGACCGAGATTATGGGTAGCTTTCCGGAATACTACGCTTATTTCAAAGACATCATCGCTCAAGTGAGTAATAGCCTAAGTCTGTTGTATCAAAGTGGTGAAGAGTCCCGTCAACTCAATCAAGAGTTAAGAAATTTGCTTGAAGGTTTTTACCCATTGCTGCAACAAGTGAGTGATGAGCTGGATCTATTACCCTCTGAACAGAAAGAAAAAATCCAATACAGCCAGTTGAAAGCGCTGCTTTATTATCAACTTGGCTTGGTGGAAAAACTTTACAATGATAGCAGTTTCAATGAGCTGGATTACACCAGCTACCGCCTTGAACAAGTTGGACTGGAATGGCGCGGGTTGTGGCAGGCGAGTGGTGTATCGGAACTGCGTCCAGAATTGGATGAAAAGCTGTCGGTGATTTACACCCTTGCCTCTCGTTCCAGCAAGCTTTATCAGCTTAAAAACCAAGCCCTTGAGCATCATTACCAACAAGAGTATTTTCTGCAGAATAGCCGCGAGTATCTCAACCAGCTATCAATCCAAATTGAAGGCAATACCTCGAAAGTGAATCTGGAAATTGACGCCTCTATCGTCAGAGCGCAACACTCACTGGCGTCCAACCGCACGCTCTCGCTCGCGTTATCCTTGTTCAGTTTGCTCGCGGCAGCCGCGATTGCTTGGTTCTACGTGCGTAAGAACATTCTTGAGCGTTTGCTGCAATTGAAAGACGACATGTTCGCTATTTCGACCGGTCACCTCGATACCAAAATCGCGGTAAAAGGTAACGATGAAGTCACGCAAATGGCCAAGTCGCTGCAAGTGTTCCAAGCTACGGCGAAAGTGGTGAAGCAGACCAACCAAAAACTGGAAGCGGAAGTAGAAGAGCGCCGACTTGCGGAGGAGCGTTTACGTGTCACTCAAGATGAGTTGGTGCAAGCGGGTAAGCTCGCGGCGCTTGGTCAACTCAGCGTTGGCATTACGCACGAAATCAACCAACCACTCACTGCGGTCAATAGCCACGTCAGGAGTGCGCAGAAATGGCTCGAACAACAACGTGCCGACAAAGCGGTGATCAATCTGCAAAAGATCGAGCAGTTACTGGAAAAGGTGGCGGCGTTAACTCATCACTTGAAAGCGTTTTCGCGTAAAAGCGACGGCAAAGTCTCGTCCACGCGAGTATTACCCGTGGTCAGCGATGCAATCGAGCTGTTTGCTAACCGAGAAATACCGATCAAACTCGAATGCAGCATTCCCGCAGATGAAATGGTGCGTGCGAACGCAATTCGACTTGAGCAGGTGCTGGTGAACCTGTTGAGCAACGCGGTGGACGCAGTGAGCGACAAAGAGAATCCTCTCATCGTGGTACGTATTGAACACCACCTGAATGATATTACGATTTCGGTGAAAGATAATGGCAAAGGAATCGCTGAAGACGATCTTCCGCATATCTTTGACCCATTTTATACCCGCAAAGAAGTCGGCAAAGGGCTCGGGCTCGGACTGTCGATCGCGTTTAACATCATTAAAGATTTTGGTGGCTCGATTAAGGTGTCATCACAGCCAAAGCAAGGCACAGAGTTTAAAGTACAACTAAAACAAGGCGAGAACTCATGAACATGGAAAAGCACGTCACGCTGATAGACGATGAAATGGATGTAGTTGAAGCGGTGAGTGAGATGCTGGAACTAGAGGGTTTTAACGTCACTTACTTTACCGACCCCAAACAAGGACTGAAGTGTCTTTCGCCAAGCGCAAAAAACGTCGTGTTGTGCGATGTGAGAATGCCAGAAATGGATGGCTTAATGCTGCTGGATGCGGTGCAAAATCGCGCGCCAGGTTGTGAAGTGATCCTGATGAGCGGTCACGGTGATATCCCGATGGCGATAGAAGCGATGAAGCAGGGCGCATTCGACTTTATCGAAAAGCCGCTCGACAGCGACGAAGTGATCGAAAAGCTCAACTTAGCGATTGAACATATTCAGGCGCAGCCGGATCTCAATGACGCCGAAGACCTGCCGATTGAATCGGTCGTGATTGGTGAATCGCAAGCGATGGAGCGGATCCGCAGTCAGGTGCTTGCGCTATCTCGCACTGGCGTCGACACCATCATCAACGGTGAGACGGGCACGGGTAAAGAGGTGATTGCTCGCGCGCTTCACCAGTACAGTGACCGTAAAGACAAACCGTTTGTCGCCATCAACTGCGGCGGTATGACCGAGAGCATCATTGAGAGTGAGCTGTTCGGCCACGAAGCAGGGTCGTTTACCAGTGCGAACAAAAAACGCATCGGCAAAATTGAGCAAGCGCACGGCGGCACCTTGTTTCTCGATGAAATTGAAAGTATGCCCATCGCGGTACAGATCAAGCTGCTTCGTGTGATCCAAGAGCGAGTGATTGAACGTGTTGGTGGGAATACTCTGATTCCCGTTGATATTGTCGTGGTCGCGGCGAGTAAAGCCGATCTAGCCAAGCTGAGTGAAAGCGGTGAGTTCCGCGCCGACCTGTTTTATCGACTAAACATCGCCAGCCTGAATCTTCCGCCATTAAGGCAGCGCAAAGAAGATATTCAAGCACTGTTTAGGCACTTTGTGGTGCAAGCCAGCCAGAAATACAAAACCCGTCCCTCCAGCCTGTACGCCGAGCAAATCCAGCAGCTGTGCCGACACGACTGGCCGGGTAACGTGCGTGAATTACGTAACGTCGCGGATCGCTTCGTCCTCGGCATTGTAGGTGACGGTTTTGATCTGCAAACGCCCGCGACGTCAGGTGAAGAGAGTTATTCATCGCAGCAGCCTTTTGCGTTTGAGCAGCAAATGGAGCAGTACGAGCGTAACGTGCTGACCGAGGCTTTGATTGAGATGGCGGGCAACATCAACGAGGTGTCGCTACGTTTGAATCTTCCACGTAAGACGCTGTATCGTAAAATGAAAAAGCACCAACTGGATAAAGAGAGTTTTAAGCCAAATCGAGAAATCAGCCAGCAAAACCAACCTTGAGACATAAATGACCCAACTGTAGTGGAGTGCTAATTTTTGTTTTTTATCTCATTGAAATTATTGATTATTTTTCTTGGCATAGAGTCTGCTAATTGAGAGGTTGCTCGGTTACAGGAATAAAACATCCGACACTGTTATCAAACTGAAATGTAAGGGTGTTTTAGTAACGGGCGCAAATAATCAAATAAAACAATTTTGCTGCAAGGAGAAACCGATGAAGCAAATCTTAACGAGTAGTATCGCTCTATTGTTAGGCGTCAGCTCACTGGCTATGGCAGGGAACGAGCCCGCGCAAGTTGGCCCACGACCTCTGTATCTGGTTAACGACATGGAAGATGGTGAACTCAAAAACAAACTTCAAAGCTGCAGTGCCGGTCCTTTTCATCGTACCGACTTTTCTATCGGCCACCGTGGCGCTGCGATGCAGTTCCCTGAGCACACAAAAGAGTCTTACCTAGCGGCAATCGCGATGGGTGCAGGCGTATTGGAGTGTGACGTGACGTTTACCAAAGACAAACAGTTGGTATGTCGCCACTCGCAAAGTGACCTGCACACCACCACTGATGTTTTGGCACACCCTGATCTTGCTAAGAAGTGTACCGTACCGTTCAAACCAGCGAACCCAGCAACGGGCGAAGATGCGCAAGTTGAGTGTCGTACTTCTGACTTCACTTTGGCGGAATTTAAGACGCTAAAAGGTAAGATGGACGGCGCAAACCCGAAAGCAACCACGGTTGAAGAGTACATGCAAGGTACTCCGGGCTGGCGCACTGACCTTTATTCACAAACTGGTACTTTGATGACACACGCCGAGAGTGCGGAGCTGTTTAAGAAGTACGGCGTGAAAGTGACGCCTGAGCTTAAATCTGCTGCCGTTGAGATGCCATTCAACGGCTTTAGCCAAGAGATGTACGCGCAGAAGCTGGTGGATGAGCTGAAGCAAGTGGGCTTTAGTGCCAAAGACGCGTATGTGCAGTCTTTCAACTTGGATGACGTTAAGTACTGGATCAACAAAACACCTGAGTTTGGCAAGCAAGCGGTTTATCTTGATGACCGTATGTACGAGCAGGAAGGTTTTGTTGCAACCTTGGACAACATGAAAGCGCTATCTGATGCAGGCGTGAACATCATCGCTCCACCGCTCTACGCGTTATTGGCGCTGGATAATGATAAGAAGATCGTTCCTTCAGAGTACGCGAAGCTGGCGAAGCAAGCTGACCTCGACATTATCGCATGGACGCTTGAACGTTCTGGCCCGCTGGCGCAAGGCGGTGGTTGGTACTATCAAAGCGTGAGCGAGCAAATTGACCAAGACGGCGACATGATGAAAGTGCTTGATGTGCTAGCGCAAGATGTGGGTGTTCTTGGCGTGTTCAGCGACTGGCCGTCAACCGTAACTTACTATGCGAACTGTATGGACATCTAAGTCCAAACAAACGTGATTGCTAAAGGGCCGAAAGGCCCTTTTTTGTATCTTAAATTGTCATAGGACAAAAATGACCCAAATCGATAAAATTGAGCAGGACACAAATGACCCAAATCTAAACTGGTGTAATGAATTTGTTTGTAACCAATTGAATTATAACAACATAAAACCTGGCATAGCATCTGCAATAACAAAGAGCGAATAATACAATAACGTGAATGTAAGGTTCTAATATGAAAAACAGTGTAAAAGGATTGTTAATCGCTGGCTCTTTGCTGCTGCCTTCAGTTGTAATGGCTAATGAATGTGCGAACCGTGGTGTTTTGGATGAACGCTACTGCGATGAGAACAACGATTTAGTTGCGGACTCACCAAAAGATTCTGCGGAATGGATCGATCCAAGTACTCTCGTGTTTACCTATACGCCAGTGGAAGACCCGGCGCTCTACAAAGATGCGTTTGCTGATTTCCAGGCGCACCTGAGCAAAGTCACGGGCAAGAAAGTGATTTACTACACGGTGCACTCAAACTCAGCTCAAGTAGAAGCGATGCGTTCTGGTCGTCTGCACGTAGCAGGTTTTTCGACTGGCCCAACGGGTTACGCGGTTAACCTAGCGGGTTATGTGCCTATCGCGGTAAAAGGCGATGAGAAAGGCTTCCAAGGTTACAACCTGATTACCATCGTGCGCAAAGACAGCGGCATTGATTCTATGGCGGATCTAAAAGGCAAACGTGTTGCCCACACTTCTGCATCATCCAACTCTGGCAACCTTGCACCGCGTGCTCTATTCCCATCTCAAGGCCTTGTTCCTGATGAAGACTACAAAGTGCTGTACTCAGGTAAACATGACCAATCAATACTTGGCGTTTATAACGGTGACTACGATGCGGCGCCAGTTGCATCGGATGTTTATGATCGCATGGTTGCAGCGGGCCGTGTTGACGGTGAAGATCTGAAAATCATCTACCGTAGTCCACGTTTCCCAACTTCGGCGTTTGGTTACGCTTACAACCTAAAACCGGAGTTGGTCGACAAGATCAACGAAGCGTTCTTTAGCTACCGCTTTACACCAGAAATGAGTGCGGCGTTTAAAGGCGCAGACCGATTCTCGCCAATTACCTACAAAGAAGACTGGGCTGTAATCCGCGACATCGCGCATGCGACAGGTACTGCTTACACCAAAGCGGGTCTGAAAAAGCTGGCTGAGAAAGACGCCGCTAAGCGTGCGAAACAAAAAGCAGCAGAGCTCGCTAAGCAAGCAAAAAGCGAATAATCCCCACTTAACTTTCAACGTCAATTCGTACAGTGCTCTCACGAGTAGGGCACTGTACACCCCAAATTTATTACAAGGAACAGTTGTATGGCCGTAGCAAGCTATGACGGAATAAAGATCAACAACCTATTTCATGAGTACGTGGCAGGCAAGCCAATCCTTAAAGGCATTGATATCAACATTGATAAGCCGGGCATCATCGCCATAATTGGTCCTTCAGGTACGGGTAAGAGTACCTTACTGCGTTGTATCAACCGCCTTAACGACCCAAGCGGCGGTGAGATCATTTTTGAAGGCGAAGACCTAACGAAACTACAAGGTCAGGCTCTACGTAAGCAGCGTCGCCACATTGGCATGGTTTTCCAAGAGTACAACTTAGTTGAGCGTTTAACGGTGATCGAAAACGTACTCAGTGGTCGCTTAGGTTACATGAGTGCTTGGAACGCATGGCGTCGTAACTACTCGCAAAAAGACCTGAAAAAAGCCTTTGAACTGCTAGAGTTCGTTGGCCTACAAGATTTTGCTAATCAGCGTGCGGATAGTTTGTCTGGTGGTCAGAGACAGCGTGTCGGTATCGCTCGTGCGGTAATGCAAGACCCATATATTCTGCTGGCGGATGAGCCGACCTCGTCACTCGACCCGAAAACCGCAGTGGAAATCATGGAGCTGATGGAAACGTTCGCCAAGCAGAAGCAAATCCCTGTACTGGTCAACATCCACGATGTGAATCTCGCCAAGCGTTTTGCTACCCGCATCATTGGTATGTGCAATGGTAAGGTGCACTACGACGGCAGTCCAGAGGGTATTACAGAAGACGATCTTAAGATCATCTACGGGGGTGAGTCATGGCTGGATTAACTGCCGATGGCAAAGTAGAAAACCCGTTCAAAGCATCATGGGCGACGCGAGTCGGTTTCGCGGCAGTCATCGTATATCTGTTTTACAGCGTTTCGACGCTTGGGCTGACGTTTGACCGTTTAATGATCGGTTTGGTGGAAAGCGAGCGCTTATTGGCGCGCATGTTCCCGCCGGATTTCTCGCGTACCAATCTGCTGCTAGGCGGTTTGGCGGAGAGCTTGCAGATCGCGATTATTTCGAGCTTTTTCGGCATCGTTATTTCGCTGTTCTTAGGATTGCTTGCGGCTCGAAACATGATGCCGTCAATTATCTCAACGCCTGTACGTGGCTTTATCGCCTTATGTCGCTCGTTCCACCCTGTGATCATCGCGATTCTGTTTGTGAAGGCAGTTGGCTTTGGCGCTTTGGCGGGGATTCTGACGCTAATTTTCGCGTCGATTGGTTTTATCGCTAAGCTGTTTGCCGAGGCAATTGAAGAGATCTCTTTCAAGCCAGTAGAGGCAATTCGAGCGACTGGCGCAAGTTTTGTCAGCGTTATTCTCTACGCCGTCATGCCGCAGGTCTTTACCCGTTTTATCGGTTTCGCCAGCTACCAGCTTGATTCGAACCTACGCAACTCAACCATGGTGGGCATCGTTGGTGCTGGTGGTTTGGGCGGCACTCTGTTTTCAGCTTTCCAACGTTTCGACTACGACTTTGTTGCGGCGATTTTGATCACCATTATTGCGCTGATTCTGGTCGGGGAGTTTTTGTCTAACGTAGTAAGGAGAATCTTCTGATGACGACAGCTTCAATTGATAAAGAATGGCAGCGATTTACTTTTAGTGAGCGCATGGCTCGCTACGCGGTGTACTTGTGTATGGTCTCTGCGATCGTATGGTCTTGGCAAACGGTGGAAGTGATTCCGGAGTTTCTCTATGACGCGCCGGCTCAGTTTGCCGATATGTTCCAGCGTATGGTGCCGATGGATTACGCTTTCTACCCAGAAACCATTCACGCCGCGTTGATTGAGACGTTACACATTGCAACGTTAGGAACGCTGTTTACGCTGGTATTCGCGATTCCTTTGGCATTGCTGAATGCACCAAACATTACCCCAAGCAAAACCTTAAACTGGATTGCTCAGTTCTTCTTGGTGTCATCGCGTTCGGTTAACTCACTGGTTTGGGCGCTGCTGTTTATCGCGTTGTTTGGACCGGGCGTATTGGCAGGGATCATGGCTATCGCGGTTCGTAGCGTCGGCTTCGTCGGTAAATTGCTTGCAGAAGCCATCGCCGAGGCGAATATGGGGACAATCGAAGCACTGCGTGCAACGGGCGCTTCTTGGGCAAGTATTCTATTGAAAGGTTACTGGCCACAAGTGATGCCAGCGTTTTACTCTATAGTGTTGTTCCGTTGGGACATCAACGTACGTGAGTCAGCAGTATTAGGTTTGGTGGGCGCGGGCGGTATCGGCGTGGTGCTTAACGACGCGCAAAACCTATTCGAGTGGCAGAAAGTGTCGATGGTACTGGTCAGTATTTTTGCGGTTGTGATCGTTGCTGAAGCGCTCGTCGTACATATCCGTAAGAAGCTTATTTAAATCGTTTTAAGAATCGGAACTTTTCCTTTCTTGAGTCCTTAGGTTAAGTTCTGTTATTCCCGACTGCGAGTTCCATCGTAGTCGGGAATTATTATTTTGGGCTCGGCAAAGTTGACCTTATTCGCCGTGCTTAAGGGCGATAAGTTGATCGACAAATTCTGCAAATCCATAGCCGCCAGGTTGAGTCATTACCAGTGAAGGCTTGTGTTGTAACTGCTGCCAATAGTTCTCAATGTTCTTAACTCCGATAGTTAGTGGGAGTGTCTCAAACATTTGTTGGTCGTTGAGCGAGTCGCCAACGTAGCAACATTGCGCCAATATTTGTTGCTCCGATAAGCCTTTCTCCGCCAGATAGCCAAGCGAAGTAAGTTTCTTGGAATGCTCGCCGTACCAAGCATTAATGTGGATTGAACTGGCGGTGGCGTGCGCGCCTAACTCATGGATTTGGCTGACAATGGCTTGGACGATATCGCTCGCCAGTGGCGTACGGTTCTGACCGATATCAATCGCAACTTCACACAGGCGATAGGCTTGATCCAATGTCAGGTCGACGTCTGGGTAATGCTCTAGAATCGATTCAACGGACGCTTTGAGTTTCTCTTGCTGCTGACGCATAAATGCTAGGTCGACACCGGACTTGAGTGTTAACCCTGAGGCGCCTTTCTCCATGATAAACGCGCCATTTTCACCCAATACCGCATCGACTGGCCAAAGCTGCGCGATGTGATCGCACCAACCCGCACATGCCCCCGTGACGGCGATAACTTGAATATTGTGTTGCTGGAGTTTGGCTAACGCGATCAGCGTTTCTGGCGGTAGCTTTCCGTGCCAAGTCAGCGTGTCATCAACGTCGGTCAGAACGTATTCGACCGATTTCCATTCCTTTGAAAGTGCGTTTCCCATGCAAAAATTCTTCACTGTTTATACAAGTGATTATTGTATGAATTTTCAGCGTTAAATTCAGTGAGGTAAACGAGGTTAGGTGGAGTCTGACGCACGTTTTTAACGTCTTTTTGTAGCCTGACTAGCTTGTAGAGTGTTGCTGAAAGTCTTCGACCGCGAAGTCTATCAACGCGCGTACTTTGCGTGGTATTTCGTGACCAGAAAGGTAAGTGGCGTAAATGGTTCGCGACTCAAGTTGGTATTGACCCAGTAAGACGGTCAACTGGCCGCTTTTGAGCTCATCTCGGATAACAAAATCTGGGCATAGCGCAATGCCACAGCCTGCCAGGGTCCAATCTCTGACGATCCGCGCGCTATTAACCATCAGCTTTTTAGTCGGTGAGAACACAAACTCTTCATTTCCATGCTTAAATGACCACTTGTTGTGCTGTTGGCGGTTGGTATCGATAACAAAGTCGTGACCGTCGAGTTCATTAGGATGCTTAGGTTCGCCACAACGTTTGAGGTATTCCGGTGAAGCGACCAAGTGACTTTTAAGTTCTCCCAGTTTACGGGCTTTCAGGGAGGAAACTGTCGGCATACCGACACGAAAGGCGAGGTCAAAACCGTCGGAGGCGAGATCAACGTATTGGTCAGTTAAGCGCAAATCGAGTGAGATATCAGGGTGGATCGCGCTAAAGCGTCTTAACATGTCTTGCAAATGCACTTCACCAAACGTTACTGGCGCTGAAATTCGCAGCGTTCCGGTTAAGCCTTTGGATTCTTCGGAAACCAGCACCAACATATCGTCGAGCTGATTGAGCAAGATGGGGGCACGTGAAAGTAGCGCTTGTCCGGCAGCGGTCAGGCTGACTTGGCGGGTCGTACGCTGCAGTAATCGAGCGCCAAGTTTCTCTTCTAATTGAGCAACGTATTTTGACGTCAGCCGGTTGGAAATGCCCAAACGTTCAGCTGCTTCGGTAAATGAGCCGGTTTGCGCGGTGGCAACAAACGCTTTTAAACCGTCAATTAAGTCCATCTCTTTTGCCTCATTGAGAACATTTTGTTCAATATGATTCTACATAATCCACATTGTGTTGAATAGTGAACGAGCACATACTTTCCACATACGAACTATCCATATACAAAATGCGCCGTCACGGTTAGCTCAACCAAGGCTAACGGTGATGCAGCCACAAACTAAGGAATCGAGTATGAGTTTATCTGCTTTACAACAATTGAAAGAGCGTTTGCCGTTATCAGCGCGTATGCCGTTGGTTTTTCTTGGTCATGGCTCGCCAATGAACATTATTGAAGACAGTGCTTACCGCTCAATGTGGTCTGAACTGGGTCAAACGCTACCTAGACCAAAAGCGATTTTGGTGGTGTCTGCGCACTGGATGACGTCGGGTTCGACGCTGGTGGATGTGTCTGAAAAACCACGCACTATCCACGACTTTTATGGATTTCCGGATGCGCTTTATCAGCAGCAATACCCGGCTCAAGGTGATCCTAAGCTGGCTGGTGAGGTGGCGAGCATGCTAGGTGATTTCCATACCCATACTGACGACGCTTGGGGTTTGGACCATGGTGCTTGGGCGTTGTTGCAGTCGATGTATCCAGGCGCCGACGTGCCGGTGTTTCAGCTTTCTGTCGATGTGACACGTGATATGCAGTGGCATTTGGCGATGGGTAAAGTGTTGTCAGACCTTAGAGATCGCGGCGTGTTGATCTTAGGGTCGGGGAATATCGTGCATAACTTGCGTCAGTTGAGATTTGATGGTCAAGCTCATGATTGGGCACAGGAGTTTGATGCTTACTTTGCCAACAAATTGTATGAGCGTAACTTTGACGCACTGGCTGATTTGAATGCAATGGGCAGTTTGATGAAGATGTCGAACCCGACATTGGAACACTATTCGCCAGCACTAACGATTGCTGGAGCGTCGGATGCGCGAGACGAGATGATCACGTTGGCGGAAGGGATAGATTTAGGCTCCGTTTCAATGCGATCGTTTATGTTTTACGGCAGGTAGCCTGAGATTGTTTCACGCAAAGAAAAACACCGAACGATAGCGTTCGGTGTTTTATTTCTATTGCTGTTAGCGCTGGTAAGCTGGCAGCTCGGAGCGCAATCCTTTGACTAGGCTGACACACATTAGTAGCAGCACAAAGGTAAACGGTAATGCAGTCGCGACAACGCCAGATTGCAGTGCTTGTAGCGCTTCTTTACCACCAATGAACAACATTACAGCTGCAATTGCGCCTTCAATACACGCCCAGAAAATACGCTGCGGTACTGGTGCATCAATCTTACCGCCGGCAGTAATACTATCGATAACCAGTGAACCCGAGTCTGACGAGGTGATAAAGAACACCAAGATCAGCATGATAGATAGGACCGAAATAACCGAGCTGTATGGCAATGCGTCGTAAACATGGAATAAGGTCAGAGAGATATCCGTCAGACCATTTGCGCCTAACTCACCGACTTTATTTACGACCTGATCCAGTGCAATACCACCAAATACTGACATCCAGATTAAGGTTACTGTAGTAGGAATTACAATTACCGCGAGCAAGAATTCACGAACAGTACGACCTTTAGATACACGTGCGATGAACATACCAACGAATGGTGACCATGAAATCCACCAAGCCCAGTAGAATACCGTCCAGCCGTGCATCCAAGTGCTGTCTTCTCGGCCGTGAGGGTTACTCAACGGAATGATATTTTGTGCGTAAGCCAGCGTTGTGTCCCACAACGATTTGATCGCTGTATCGAAGCTGATGTAAGTAACAAAAATCAGTAGGGCAAAAGCGACGATCATATTGACGTTACTGAGCAGCTTAACACCGCCATCAATACCACGGATAACGGACAATACTGCAATAAAGGTTACAAACGCGATCACCGCCATTTGCGTACCAATGCCACCGTCTAGACCAAATACATGGTTAATACCGCTGCTTGCTTGCTGGGCGCCTAAACCGAGTGAAGTCGCCAAACCAAACAATGTTGACAGTACCGCAAGGATATCAATCACGTGTCCTAGCCAACCCCATGCTCGATCACCAAAAATCGGGTAGAACGCAGCGCGTAGAGATAGCGGCAAACCTTTGTTGTAAGCAAAAAAGGCTAGTGATAGAGCAACGATCGCATAAATACTCCAGCCATGAATACCCCAGTGATACAAGGTTGCACCCATAGCCAGCGATTTAGCTTCTTCACTGTATGCTTCGGCGTTAAGCGGCGTTCCCCACCAATCGGTGAAGTACGCGGTTGGCTCAGCGACACTCCAGAAAAGTAGACCGATACCCATACCTGCAGCAAACAGCATCGATAACCAAGAAAGAGTAGAGTGCTCTGCGACAGCGTCTTTACCACCAATACGAACTTTACCTAATGGTGAGAACAGCAAAGCGATAGCGAAAAATAAAAAGAAGTTGGTCGACCACATAAAGAAGACGTCAAAATCTTCGATGATACCGTTTCTAAGACCATTGAGTGCGTCTCGTGCGGTTGATGGGTCAAGAATAAGAAGAGAAATAAGGCTGAGAATAACCAGACCAGCGCTAATACCAAAAACAGGATTATGAATATCGAAACCCCACTTTTGAACGTTGTCCTGTCCAACCTGATAGTCAGTCGTTTCGATACTATATTTTTTTAATGCATTTTCCATAAATACAATTGCTACGTTTTATATAAACGCCTTTCTCTAGTGAGAAAGACAACAAAACCGCCTCCAATTAATTTGAGTTCTAAAGTTTAAGTTGCGCAAGAAGTGTAACAAAGATCACAAAATAACTCAAATGGCTGTAATTATCGTCAAATAGGTGTGTTTATGATGCGGTTTGATCAATTAAATATTATGACATCTAAACAATGGGAGGTGGGTTGCTAAAGTGTGATATCCGAACAGCGAATGGTATAGGGTGACTTCTTCTAAATAACTCAGAGCAAACCAGAATGAAGAAAGGCGAACATTACTGTTCGCCTTTCGTGGTTTTAGAGTGTCGGAATGATTTTATTCGTCTTTGTTACCGCTGTAGTGATGCTGCAAAATGTACATCCGTTTGACGTCTCGGTAGCGACCGTTCATAAAGTATTCTTCTACCAAATGACCTTCTTCGATAAAACCGCATTTCTTATAAAGATGGATCGCTTTTTCGTTATCGAGGGCAACCAGTAAGTAAATCTTGTGCAGGTTGAGGATCGAGAACGAGTAATCCAATGCGCGGTGAACCGCTTGTTTTGCGTAGCCTTTACCCTGATGGTCTGGGGCGATGATGATCTGGAACTCAGCGCTGCGGTGGATGTAGTTAATCTCGATTAACTCGACCAGCCCGATCAACTCTTTGTTCTCATTTTCAACCACGAAACGGCGTTCAGCGTCATCGTGGATGTGTTTTTGGTATAACTCTTCCAACTCGTCATATGACTCGTAAGGTTCTTCAAACCAGTAGGTCATGATGTTGCGGTTGTTATTAAGGTCATGAATAAAACGTAAGTCAGAACGCTCCAAAGCTCGAATGCTTAGACCTTTTGTCATGGTACTTCTCCAAACAGAAAAACACCTACCAAACGTTGGTGAGGTTGTCTCTATGATAGAGAGAATTGGCTAAATGAATAGTGAAATTTCGCTTATTTTTGCAACCAGTGGAATAGCCTGCCTGTGCATTGTGTTATGAGGCTCCCGATAGCAGCGATATTATCCATATACCTAATATTAACTATCTGATTTCACTTGCTTTGCTTTCTGAATTCGCTGGGCGTCATCCCGACGATTCTAGCAAACTCTCGGTTGAAGTTAGACTTAGTTTGAAAGCCCGAGTTCATAAAGACCTGAGTGATGGTTTCGTCACTGCTTAGTATCGCCTGTTTGGCGTGTTGGATTCGATATTCGTTGATCACTTTTGAAATGTTTTGCTGATAAACAAGGTTAATCGCCGTTGAGATCTGTTTGGCGGGGATCAGCAATTTTCGCGACAGTTTTGATAGGGTCAAATCCGGGTCTAGGTACAACTCACTTGATGTCATAAGGTAGTCAAACTGAGCGCTGATCTCTCGTGCTTGTTGTTCAGACATCACTGGCGTTGCGCTCTCGTTTTTACTGTTTTTGGTTAGTGTTTTCTCTACATCATTATGCTTGCTCTGCTGTTGAGTATTGACACCAGCCGTCACCACAGCAACAGACAAAATCGGCAGCAGAATTAAGTGGGCGACAGTGAGTATATAAGGCGCGTATCGACCGCCATTGAATGCGAAATCTAGTGACATAAACGCGTCTATCGAAGCCGAAAATAACAGCATCCACCCAGCTATACTCTGAGCCTTTTTCACTCCTTCCCAGTGACTAAAGGAGACATTCACCATCAGCGCGTCTTGATTGGAATGCTTCAGTAACGCGATGCCGTAAAGCAAGTAAATGACCGTGAGTATTGCATCTAGCGGAGGAGACCAAAATCGCTGAGAAGCAACCATGGCACAGACCAATATCGGCGCAAGAAGATGAAGTAAAGCAACGCGTCTTTTTGAACTGGTATGAGAGAAAAGTTGCCAAGCTAATACCGGAATCAGAGACGCAAGCACAGGCTGAATGTAGGAGAAAATCGGCCAGTTTAACCCCCAACGCAAACCAACAACCGATGTCGTTGCCGCACATACAGCGAGAAAAATGCACGAGGTGATGGCTCGTTTCTGATAACGAAAATAGAGGTTAACAGCCAACAGTGTTAGCAGCAGTGACACGACAAACGGGATTGGGATAGAAAGCATAGGGAACATCCAAATAGCTAAAGCAACACCTTGTTTTTACGCTAACCATCATAGTTGCATCGTCATGGTGTTAAAAGCTAACCATAGACAAAGATGGGTTCGAGTACGTCCTCAAACCCGTTTTAGGACGTTTTTTCTCAGTTCTGGCGACACACTGATACCAACTAAACGCAGTAAAATAAGGAGCGCTTTATGTCTTGGTATTGGTTAGCGTGGAAACGCTATTTTGATTTTTCTGGGTACTCTACAAGAACCGCATTTTGGATGTTTATCTTGTATCACCTCCTCTTCACGGTGCTGTTCATTGTCGTTGATATCACATTCCCAGCTATCGGCTGGTGGGATGTGATTTACAGCATAGCTAGCTTTGTTCCGATGTTAGCGATCATCGTGCGTCGCTTACATGATTCAGGACGCTCCGGTTGGTGGACATGGATATTTGTTGTGCCAGCGATAGGGCCGCTGTGTCTGCTCTATCTACTAGCGCAGCCCAGTCAACAACCTCAAACAGCGTAAGGAGACAAGTGATGAAGATTAGATATCAAATCAGTCGCGGATTTGCTGCAACTACCTTGTTGCTAGTAAGCACATTTGCGCTGGCAAGCGAGATTGATTACCGAATTGAAGGAATGCTTACAGTACCAGCAATGACGCAAGGTCAATTGCTCTGGCTGAAAGGCCGAGTGGGCGAAGGAGAGTATCAGGCGCGAAATACTAGGGGAGAGCTGTGCCAAATAACGGTCCCTGTCGCAGTTGGACTTATTGATCAGACTGCGGGTTTGGATGTGGCCAACGTTACTGGACTTAAGATTGCTATTCGCAGCCCTAAGTTGAGTCGAGCGATTCTCAATGGAGAGCCGATACGCAGTGAAGATTGGGTATTTAGTTACAAAGGAGAGCTTAAGCAAAGCGACGGTTACATTGTTGAGGGCGTAGCGCGGGACGAAGGGTTTGTTATCAATGCGCGTAAACGTTGGATTTCTTGGTTGCTAGATGAAGAGCGAGACGCAAAGTGTCAACTCGCTGACTTGTAAGGTTTACGAGCCCGAAATCGCGGTGCTATTTCGGGCTCATTACGGTTTATTCTTTATCCCACATCACGTCGCATTGGTCTTTCGCTGCTGCGGTTAAAAGTTCGAGTAGAGGAAGTGCTCGGGTTGCGATGCTTACTTGTGGTTCTGCATCATCTTCGTCGTCAGTATCGACATCTTCAGGGTCTGGCTTGTTTTTCTCATGAGCTACCGCCGCTTTAAATTGCTCTAGCGCTTTTGGCACATTCTCAGCCGTAATCGCGCCAGGAACCGTTTCACTGTGCCCCATCATTTTGATCATCTCAAGTGCGACGTTACCAAACATCGTTACGTTGGCATACGCTTTGGTACGGAAAGTTACGAGCATAAACGACTACCTTTTGTGCGTGTTTTATTAAGCTAAACCATAGCACATAGATGGAAATGTAAGCCATTGAGCCGGCGCATTAAAGTTACGTTGATTGGACGAAAGCAAGATTTGTGTCAGTAATGATACCCCTATTCCCGTCAAACTTGACACATTCTGGGTTTCACTATTGTATTGAGGGAAGAGCGTGGTGAAGTATTACAAATTTGTCCGATGAATTGGAACTATTGCTCTATTGCTATCGATCTGATGAGTAATAGAATTCACTGTTTGCAGTAAACGAAGAAGAGCTAACAATTGATGATAAATAAAATTGCCAAAATCCTAGCCGTAACCGCCACAATATTTGTCGTTAACGGTTGTGCGAGCTACAGCATCACCGAACAGGATATGAACCAATACCTGCAAGACAAAGCGAAGATTAATCAGTCTGTTGGTGTTCAAAACGTTATGTATGCTCAAGTTTCGGTGGATGATCTTGAGGTGAAGATTGGTCGTGCAGATGCAGATCGTATTTCTGTGTTTGCCAATACCACCGCGAACGTGCAGTTTTTGAGTCAGCAAGATATGGGTTTGAATCTCGACCTAGAATTCAGTGCCATTCCTAAGTATGACCAGGATACTGGTGAGGTCTTTTTGCAATCACTACGCCTTGAACGATTTGAAGAGAAAAGCAAACTACTGACGCCAGAAGTGAGTAAATTGCTCAAGCCTGCGGTATCAATGATTGGTTATGCGTTATCAAACCAACCAGTGTACAAGCTTGAAAACGATAAAGTTCAGGCAGTATTGCTAAAGTCAGCGAGTCCTAATCTGGTTATCAAAGACAATAAACTCGTGATTGAACTATTCGATTAATCACTGCTTGTCTTCCGTCGTTAGTCAGTTCGCCTAAAACTGAGTGACGACGGATGCCTAATTCCTATCTTAATCGCTTTTGCGTAGATTAGTGTCTAACTCAAGACACAACACTCGCAGCGCTTCAATACTCTCTGCCGCCATACTCGAGCGAGACTCTAGCTTTGCACTCAGTTCTTGCGCTTCTTCCTGCAATTGGCTGCCTTTTGGCGTTAAGGAAATGACCTTTTTACGTTCATCCAGCTCTGAGACTTTACGCGTCAATAATCCTTTTGATTCCAAACGTTTAACGATAGGTGTCAACGTGCCTGGATCTAGATGGGTATCTTGAGAAAGTTCTTTCAGACTTACATCGTTTTTACACCACAGAGAGTGCATCACAATGTACTGCGGATAAGTCAGGTCGTATTCATCAAGTAGCGGGCGAAATGCGCGCACCAACGAATTAGTCGCCGTATACAAAGCAAAACAGACGTTGTCGGATAATTTATCAGTCATGAGAGAGTCCATGATTAAGCAAGGGCAACATAATAACAAATTCTGCGTAATTTAAAATAATTTGCACGCAAATTATTTTTGAGCAAAGGTATTGCTTTCTTATCAAACTCCAGTTAACTTATTTGCAAATTGTTTGTGCGCAAAGTATTTGCTAGCCAAGCAAAGTGATATTTTGTGATACACCCAGTCAGTTTCATAGCGGTGTATCCAGTGAAGCAAAAGTAAAGAGAGAGCAAAATGAACAGCCAACAAATCCACCTAGCGTCTCGCCCAAGCGGTATGCCAACTCAGGAAAACTTTAAACTTGTTGAAGTTGAACTCCCTTCAATCCAAGAAGGCGAAGTGCTGATCAAAAACACTTGGATGTCGGTAGATCCATATATGCGTGGTCGCATGGTGATCAGAGAATCATACATTCCACCATTCCAGATCGATGAAGTGCTGGAAGGTGGTGCAATTGGTGAAGTGATTGAATCTAAGAATGAAAACTTCCCTGTTGGTTCGAAAGTGAGCAATATCAGCGGTTGGCGCACGACTTTCATTAGCGATGGTGCTGATCTGACCTTGCTTCCTTCGGTTGAACTCCCTGATCAACACTTCCTTGGTGTGATTGGTATGCCGGGTCTCACAGGTTGGGTTGGCCTGTTTAAAGTCGCTCAGCTAAAACCGACCGACACTGTGTTTGTCTCAGCGGCATCAGGCGCAGTAGGCAGTGTGGTTTGCCAAATCGCAAAACAGTACGGCTGTAAAGTGATCGGTTCAGTAGGCTCTGACGAGAAAGCTGAAATGGTTAAAGCGATGGGCGTTGACGCAGTGATCAACTACAAGAAAGTGGATGATCTCACTCAAGCGCTGCGCGAAGCGGCGCCAGAAGGTATTGATGTTTACTTTGAAAACGTAGGTGGCGCGCACCTAGAAGCTGCGCTAGAAGTGATCAACCCATATGGTCGTATCCCGGTTTGTGGCATGATCGCAGACTACAACGCGGATGTACCACAACCTGGACCTAGTAACCTACTGCAAATCAACACTAAGAAGCTGACTATGCAAGGCTTTATCGTTATGGATTACTGGGAACACTACGGTGAGTTTGTTGAGCAAATGGGTCAATGGGTTAAAGAAGGTAAAGTGAAGTCTGAAGAGACCGTATATGAAGGTCTTGAAAATGCTGCTGAAGCCTTTATTGGTCTATTTGAAGGCAAAAACAAAGGTAAGATGCTGGTTAAGATTTAACGAGCTGAGTTAGAAGTAAAGGTGGGCGATTGCCCACCTTTTTTCGTTGTAGAAGCCGTTTATTGTTGAGTCTGTTTCATTGCATTTTCAATCACTTCCGCCATGTTAAAAGTGGTACCACCTTGAGTCGGTGGATATTCCACTAGTGACTTCACGTGTTCTTGTACCAATTCGCTAACCGGAGCGAGTAGCCAAGACATCTTCTGCACTAAGTGTCCATTGGCGTCGATAGAATCGTAGCTCTCAAACGGATCAGCACGTAAGTTGTATATTTTAGGTTTCGCGAGTGGTAGCAAGTTATCGTAATAGTGCTCGGCGACTGCAAAGTGGAACTTCCACGGACCGACTCGAACTGCCGAAAGTTGCCCTTCAAAATAGTAGAGAATCGAGCTTCGTGCCGACTTGTCTGTCTCACCTTTCCAATAGGCGAGGTTGTTTACCCCATCGATGTATTGCTTCTTCTCTTTGAGCATTGTCTCGTTCACATCTTTTACGCCAGCCGCGGCTGCTAGAGTGGTGAACAGGTCTTGGTGCCCTTGAATACCATTCAGAGTTTGTCCTGAAGGAATCGCTGCTGGCCAACTGACCATGGTTGGCACGCGCACGCCGCCTTCATAGGTAGTCATTTTCTCACCACGAAACGGCGTTGTACCGCCATGAGGCCAAGATGAATGTTCTGGACCATTATCTGTGGTGTAAAGGATGATAGTGTTTTCGGTCACACCGCGTTTTTTCAGTTCATCTAATAGGAAGCCGATATCATCGTCGTGTTGCAACATCCCACTGCCGTAATAATCGTATTCGCTGGTGTAATTCTCGGCCGCATAGCGCCACTTCTCATCTAAGCGCGTGTAGAGGTGCATACGACTGGTGTTGATCCAAGTGAAGAAAGGCTTGTCTGCTTTCATTGATTTATCGATAAACTCAAGTGCCGCAGGAATCATTTCCGCGCGGTCAAAGTTCTTCATTCGTTCATTGCCCAGCGGGCCAGTGTCGGTGCATTTCTGTTTACCCATTTCACCAAAACGCGGATCGACGGTTTTGTCTTCGGTATCAGTTGCAAAGCAGTGCAGTACGCCACGAGTGCCAAATTTCTTCGCGTACTCTTCTACCGAGCCAGAGTAGGCCTTGGCAAAGTTGATGTAGTCGCGCTGTTCGTGCTCTTCTTGTGTGTTTAGGTGGTACAAATTACCAAAGAACTCGTCAAATCCATGAACTGTCGGCAGAGCAAAGTTATGGTCACCAAGGTGGTTTTTACCAAACTGACCAGTGGCGTAACCGACTTGTTTAAGAACTTCAGCCAATGAGGGAGATTCTTTCTTAATGCCCAACGCACCGCCAGGCATTGCAACTGTGGTCATTCCTGAACGAATCGGGTACTGACCTGTGATAAACGCGGCGCGTCCAGCGGTTGAGCTAGGTTGCGCGTAGTGATCGGTAAAGCGGATACCTTGTTCGGCGATTTGGTCTATGTTAGGCGTTCTATATCCCATGGTTCCCATGCCGTACGCACTCACATTTTGCCACCCGATGTCATCGCCAAAAATAACGACAATGTTTGGTTGTTCGGCGGCGAGAGCTGTGACAGGCAAAACAGAACCGATGGCGGTCGCGATGGTTTTTAATTTCATGCAGCGTTCTTCCATGATTAAAGTCGGACGGTTAAGTGTAGAATGAATATGAATTTTTCGTATGATTGCTAGTCACAAAATGCAAATCAACATATTAAATTTGTTGTATTGCAATTGAGTTTATTGCTTGATTTGAGGGGAGATGGATCGATTAAATCTAAAAACAGAGTTGACCTTACCCCTAAGGTAAGCTTTAAGATAACCGAGTTTTAGTACGAGTGTGTTTTGGTAACGCGCTAAAACACAATGTGGCTCAATAAGTCCCAACACTAATCAGTCTCAGCAAATAGGTGCGTGATGACCAACACGTTTCGAACAACATGGATTACGATACTCAGCATTGTTGCAATGTTGATGTCTAGCTATGTGTCGAGCGCACCGGCAATGATGAACAATATGGTCAGTCCTGCGGCGAATCTTCATCATAGCAGCGCGCAGCCAAACACCACTATGATGGTGGGTTGTGACACCGTTGTGGCAAACGTTGAGCACGCTCAGCACGCTAAAACATCTCCCCCTGAAACCAGCTCACACTGCGCGACACCATTAGACGATACGTATAACTGCTGTTCGTCGGTGTGTTCGAGTGTTTGTTTTCCACTGCAAGTTTCCCAAGCCTCGCGAGATTTTACTTTCTCACTCGCTCTCCATTCTCCAATTATTATCGGCGACAAAGTCACCCGTTCGCAAAGCATACTGCGTCCACCTTCCATCTAAATCTTTATCTGATATTTAACGCCTTTCACGTTAGCCAGCGTAATGCTGCGTAGTGAGGGATCGATCTACGCGTCTTTTGACGCCCAGAATGGATAAAGATTGTGAATATAGACACACGATTAGTCACCGTGGCAGTCAGTATCGCCGTGGTGCTGTATCCGTCGGTTTCGGTGAGTGCCGAAGCTAAGGTGAGGTCAGTGGCTGAAGTTACCAATGCCACAACGCAACTCAACCAATTAATTGAACACGCGCTGACGCAAGACAGCAGCCGAAAACAGTACTTCGCACAGTCACAAGCAATGCGAGAAACTGGCGTTGCGAGCGCCACGCTTATGGACCCGAAACTTAAGGTCGGATTTGGCGGTTTGCCTGTCGATAGCTTTGAGTTTGATGAAGACCCAATGACCAATATCTCGGTGGGTTTGATGCAGCAGTTCGAGCGCGGTTCTAGCTTGGACTTGCAACAGAAGAAAGCCAATCAACAAGCCGATGGCGCCGCTTTTCAGGTCGAGACCCGAGAGCGTGAAGTGGCCAACAACATCACTCAGCTTTGGTTGGAGCTTGGCTACCAGCAAACCGCATACGCGATATTGCAGGAAAACCGCACCTTGATGAAAGAAATGGAGCGCTTTATTCAAACCAATTACTCGATTGGTAAGAGCGAAGCGCAAGACCTGCTGAATGCGCAGTTGCAAGTCACCAAACTGGACGAAAAACTGCAGGCCAACGCTCAGATGCAGCGCCGTATCATTACCCAACTTTCTGAATGGTTAGGTTCGGATTGGTTGAACGCTAATCAATCTGTTCGTGCGATCAATCAACTGGATTGGAGCACGCTTGATCAGCTCGTCAACACCGATACCACCAAGCATTATCAGCAATTGCTCCAGCATCCCATGGTCAAAATGGCGGATGTCAGCATCTCAGCAAACCAAACCCAAGTTGAGCTGGCGGAAGAATCTTACAGTCCTCAGTTTGGAGTGGAAGTTATGTACGCCTATCGCCAAGCGGAAAACATGCGAGGTGAACCAGCATCCGATTTGGTGAGCGCTTACCTGACCATGGATATCCCATTGTTTACTGGCAATCGCCAAGACAAAAATTTAGCGTCGGCGCAATACCAAGTAGGTGCGGCTAAATCCCAAAAAGATACGCTGCTTGCGCAAATGAACGCCAAAGTGAACGCGCTATTAGTTGACCGCAGCAACTTAGAACAGCGACTTGAACGTTATCAATCCACCTTATTACCTCAAGCATCAGCGCGAATTAAAGCGGTAGAGCGAGGGTATCAAAACAATACCGCCCAGTTTAACGATGTGATCACCGCAACGACAGACGAGCTCGCGATTCAGCTCGAACAGCAGCGCCTCACAACCGACTTAAACATTGTGAACAGTAACTTAGCGGCGTTACTGGGTGGGTTTGACTATCAGGTAGACAAACCTCAACTCGACGAAATTGAAGAATAATAAGGTAAGAAAAATGAGAACATTACAAGTTGCATCCGTCGCTTTGTTGGTTGGCGGTGTTTTAGGGTTTAGTGCGAATTATTTACTGCCTGGCACAGCGCAAGGTATGGACGCGATGGGAAGTACAGCGCAAGCCAGTAGCAATGAGCCCTTGTATTGGGTTGCGCCGATGGACCCAAACTACAAGCGCGACAAACCGGGTAAATCTCCGATGGGGATGGATTTGATTCCGGTGTATGCCGAAGACTTAAGCGGTGAAAACGACCAGCCGGGCACGGTGACCATTGACCCATCGGTTGAAAACAACCTCGGCGTGAAGGTGGAACGAGTTACCGCTGAGCAGTTGTCTCCACGAATCGAAACCGTTGGCTACATTGCCTTTGATGAGAGCTACTTATGGCAGACCAACGTTCGCGTTGCGGGCTGGGTGGAAAAACTCTACATCAACGCGGTGGGCGAGAAGGTCAACCAAGGGGATGTGCTTTTCAGTCTCTACTCACCTGAGCTAGTCAAAGCGCAGGAAGAACTGATCAACGCTTACCGCACTGGTCGTAGTGGTTTAGTTAAAGGCGCGACAGAGAGACTGGTAACATTGGGTGTCGACAGAGCGCAAATCAACGCGATCAAACGTCGTGGTAAAGCCTCGCAAACGATAGAAGTTAAAGCGCCAGCAGACGGTGTCATCGCCAGCTTAAACATTCGTGAAGGGGGCTATCTGTCGCCAGCGCAAGCGGTTATCAGTGCTGGTCCGCTCGACAATGTTTGGGTCGACGCGGAAGTATTTGAGCGTCAGACCCATTGGATTTCGTCTGGCAGCAAAGCGACCATGACGCTGGATGCAATACCGGGCAACGAGTGGCAAGGTGTGGTGGATTATGTCTACCCGATCCTTGACCCGAAAACCCGCACATTACGCGTGCGTCTTAAATTCCCTAACCCTAACGGCGAGTTAAAGCCGAACATGTTTGCCAACATCGCGTTGCAACCTGTCAGCGAAGAAGCCGTGTTAACCATTCCACGTTCCGCCGTGATTCGTTCTGGTGGTATGACACGCGTTGTGTTGGCAGAAGGCGAGGGCAAGTATCGCTCAGCTCGCATCGATGTTGGACGTGAAGCAGGTGAGCGTATCGAAGTCCTTCAAGGGCTCAACGAGAATGACCAAGTCGTGACTTCTGCGCACTTCATGCTGGATTCTGAATCGAGCCAAACCGCCGATTTGTCCCGTATTAATGGTGTTTCAGAAGCAGCAGAAACCGCTTGGACAAAAGGCGAGATCACTGACTTGATGCAAGATCATCGAATGGTGACGATCAATCACCAACCCGTACCGGAGTGGGATTGGCCGGGAATGACAATGAACTTCACCTTTGCTGAAGGTGTGGATATCGCCGACCTAAAACGAGGACAGGCGATAGAGTTCGAAATGCAGAAAAATGCCCAAGGTCAGTATGAGATCGTCGATTTCAAAGCGGATGATAGCGTATTGGCTTCTGAAGTTTGGCTGACTGGCGATATCTCTATGTTGATGGCGGACTTTGGCATGCTGACGTTAAATCACCTGCCAGTTGCAGAGTGGAGCTGGGAAGCGGGCGAAATGAACTTCTCTGTAGGCGCAGATGTGGATCTATCCGGTTTTGAGGAGGGACAGAAGGTTCGGTTTCTAGTCGAGAAACAGGGCTCTGACTACCAACTTAAAAAACTTGAAGCGATAGAGGGCTAATTATGATCGGTGCAATTATTCGTTGGTCGATTGGCAATCGATTCATCGTTCTCCTCGCAACGTTGGCGTTGGTTTTAGGCGGCCTTTACAGTGTAAAAAACACGCCAGTTGACGCCATTCCAGACTTGTCTGATGTGCAGGTGATCATCAAAACCAGCTATCCGGGTCAAGCGCCGCAAGTGGTTGAAGATCAGGTGACATACCCGCTTACTACTGCGATGCTGGCGGTACCGGGCGCAGAAACCGTACGTGGTTACTCGTTTTTCGGTGATTCGTACGTATACATCATCTTTAACGACGATACCGACATGTACTGGGCTCGTTCGCGGGTGCTAGAGTACTTAAGCCAAGTTGCGCCTAAGCTACCGCCCAACGCAAAACCAACACTAGGTCCAGATGCGACGGGTGTGGGCTGGGTGTACAGCTACGTGTTGCAAGACAAAACCGGCAAACACGATCTGGCAGAGCTGCGCAGTTTGCAAGACTGGTTCCTCAAATACGAGCTGCAAACCGTAGACGGTGTATCAGAAGTCGCGACCGTTGGCGGCATGGTGAAGCAATACCAAGTGCAAATCGACCCGGCCAAGCTGCGTGCGTACAACCTGACGTTGCAGCAAGTGAACATGGCGATTCAAAACGGTAACCAAGAAACAGGGGCATCGGTTGTTGAAGTCGCGGAAGCGGAACACATGGTCCGTACTACGGGTTATCTGTCGAGCATTGAAGATATCCAGTCGCTGCCACTCAAAGTGACCGAAAAAGGCACGCCGCTGTTATTGGGTGATATTGCCGATATCAACCTTGGCCCGCAGATGCGTCGAGGTATCTCTGAGTTCAACGGTGAAGGTGAAGCGGTTGGCGGTGTTATCGTGATGCGCTTTGGTGAAAACGCCAGTCAGGTGATTTCACACGTGAAAGATAAACTTGCAGACCTACAGCGTAGCTTGCCGGATGGCGTGGAAATCGTCGCCACCTATGACCGTTCGACGTTGATCGACGCTGCGGTCGAAAACTTATGGAAGAAGCTCGCCGAAGAGTTCATTGTCGTCGCGATCGTGTGTGCGCTGTTCTTGTTCCACATTCGCTCGTCACTGGTGATCGCTCTGAGCTTACCAGTCGGTATTCTTGCGGCATTTATCGTTATGCACTCACAAGGCATCAATGCCAACATCATGTCACTCGGTGGTATCGCCATCGCGATTGGTGCCATGGTGGATGGGGCGATCGTGATGATAGAAAACGTCCACAAGCATATAGAGCGGACGCCTCTGACCGACAAAAATCGTTGGCAAGTGATTGGTAAAGCGGCGGAAGAAGTGGGCGCACCGCTGTTCTTCTCACTGCTTATTATCACGTTGAGCTTTGTCCCTGTGTTTGCCCTGGAAGGCCAAGAAGGCAAAATGTTCTCGCCATTGGCGTTTACTAAAACCTACGCGATGGCAGCTTCAGCGGGTCTAGCTATCACGTTGGTTCCTGTACTGATGGGCTACTTTATCCGCGGTAAAGTGCTGCCTGAGCATAAAAACCCAATCAACAAGAGCTTGGTCGCGCTCTACAAACCGCTGCTCAATATCAGCTTGAAGTATCCAAAAACCATGATCGTTCTGGCGTTCGGTTTAATGGCGTCGGCGTATTACCCGACCAGCCAATTGGGCAGCGAGTTTATCCCGCCGCTGGATGAAGGCGATTTGATGTATATGCCAACCACTTACCCTGGCATTTCAATCGGTAAAGCGCGTGAGATCTTGCAACAAACCAACAAGTTGATCAAAACCGTACCGGAAGTGAAAACCGTATGGGGCAAGATTGGTCGCGCTGAAACGGCAACTGACCCAGCACCGCTGACGATGATCGAAACGGTGATTCAGTTGAAACCACACTCGGAATGGCGTGAAGGGGTCACCACCGAATCGCTGCGTAAAGAGTTTGATGATTTGGTTCAGTTCCCGGGTTTGACCAACGCTTGGGTAATGCCGATCAAAACGCGTATCGATATGCTGGCGACGGGGATTAAAACCCCAATTGGTATCAAGATCTCTGGCCCTGAGCTGAAAGAGATCGAAAAAATTGGTGCGCAATTAGAGCCAATCTTGAATCAACTGCAAGGTACAGCGTCGGTTTACGCCGAACGTGTAGCTGGCGGTCGTTACGTCACCATCGATATTAAACGTCGCGCTGCGGCTCGATACGGCTTGAACATTAAAGATGTTCAGCAAGTTATCTCGACGGCTGTTGGTGGCATGAATGTGGGTGAAACCATCGAAGGTTTGGAGCGTTATCCGATCAACGTTCGTTACCCGCAAAGCTACCGTGACTCTGTAGTGAAGCTACAGAACCTGCCTCTAGTCACACCAAACGGTGCGCGTATTGCGCTCGCGGATGTTGCCGATATTCGCTATGAAGATGGCCCTCCGATGATCAAGACTGAGAACGCGCGTCCAAACGGTTGGGTGTTTGTCGACATCGACGGTCGTGACTTGGGGTCATATGTTGCTGAGGCGCAGCAAGTGGTTGCGGAGCAGCTTGTGATGCCTGCGGGTTACGCACTCACGTGGTCAGGTCAGTACGAGTATATGCAACGTGCTAAAGAGCGTTTGAGCGTGGTCGTGCCTATTACGATCGTCATCATCATGTTGCTGCTTTACTTCAGCTTCCGCCGCATCGGCGAAGTGTTGATCATCATGTCGACCCTGCCATTGGCGATGGTCGGTGGTTTATGGCTGATGCATTACCTCGGTTTCAACTTCTCCATTGCGGTTGGGGTCGGTTTTATCGCCCTCGCCGGGGTTGCGGTTGAGATAGGCGTCATCATGCTGGTCTACCTCAACCAAGCTTGGCATCACATGAAGCTCGATGCTCAAGAGCAAAACAAGCAACTGGATGTTGAAGACCTCACCAAAGCGATCCGAGAAGGCGCGGGTTTAAGGGTTCGCCCGGTGATGATGACAGTACTGACAGTCATCATTGGCCTAGTACCCATCATGTATGGCTCGGGAACAGGCTCACAAGTTATGCAGCGTATTGCGGCTCCGATGATTGGCGGTATGGCGTCTGCACTATTGCTCACACTGCTGGTATTACCGGCGATTTTTAAACTCTGGAAACAACGCGAAGTTAAGTAGCGAATTCGATTATTTCCGTTCAATAAAGCGCGTAATGCTAATCATGACAACCGTTGCGTGCTGATTAGGATGAAACCAAAAGGAAACACAATGAAAAAGACACTGATTACTCTAGCAATGACGATGTTAAGTACAGGTGCATTGGCAGAAGCGATGGACCATTCGAACATGGACCATGGCGCAATGAAGATGGATCATAGCGCGATGCAGATGCAAGACGGCAAAATGGACCACTCAGGCATGATGAATATGGACGGTATGTCTGAAGTTGGTATGCCAGCAAAAGGTGCGAAGCCAGATGTCGTGGTACACGTGATGTTGAGTGATGACATGAAAATCACGTTTAAGAAAGACGTGAAGATTCAGCCAAACGACGTGGTGCAATTTGTTGTGATGAACACAGGCAAAATCGACCACGAGTTCTCGATTGGCTCTGCGGCTGAACAGCTAAAACACCGTGAGATGATGAAAACCATGGGTAACCACGCACACGACACGGGTAGCACGGTAACGGTGCAGCCAGGTAAAGCAAAACAGCTGCTTTGGCACTTCCACGGTGACAACAAGGTTGAGTTTGCGTGCAACATTCCAGGTCATGCTGAAGCGGGTATGGTGAAAAAAGTCACGCTGTAAATTTTGCATAATACCCTAACGACAAAGCGAGCTAACAAGCTCGCTTTTTTTATCTTCAGCGCTGAAAGTAACGTTGAGTAATCAGGTCATTGAGCAGTTGTTCAATACTGCTTGGATTTAGGCCGTCTTGGCTGACGTCGGTTCTATCGTCAAAGACTACGTTAAAAAGAAAGCGGTAAATCGCCTGCCATTGTTTAAAGCGTTGAATACTGATCCTTTGTGGATACTTCTCACCCATCCAATCATTGAATCCACGCCAGAACTCACCGTTCCAGTTGGGATGGCTCGGATACAAACTGGTTAAATTTCTTTTGTTGGCGGTCAGCCCACAAACACCGATTTGCCAATGACCTGACTCGTTGCTGATCTGGATTCGGTGCCATTTCTCGTTCCACCAACTCATCACTCTGGTGGAGGCATCAAACTCAGTTTTGTCGGAAATGCGCGCCAAGTGATGGTAATACAGGTCAAGCTCACCTTTACGCACCGCGTGGTCAAACGCCGTAATCGCAGCACCCCTTAGAAAGCTCTCGTGCTCAAGTAAAATGTAGTGTGGCTGAGAATGACTCAACAGTGCGTTAAGGTTTTGGAAATGAGCGTGCGCCGCGTACACCGGTCTTAAAATAGCCGCATCTTTACACTGGTTTGCGTCTGAACTCCGACGATGGATAGGTGCGGCTCCCACATACGACTCGCCTGATTGAGTAGCTCACACATCAGTGCCATATTTTGCGCAAACGCTTTGTTAGGCAGTCCACAGGTTTTTTGCAGTTCACTTGGTGGTACTCCGTTGATTAATGCGTTGAGCACAGGTAGCAGTTTGCTGGTGAGCTTTGGGACGTTAGGTAATGTGCTCACTACGCCACAGCAATTATGGATGGCAACAATTTGGTCCAATTTGAATTGGATCACACTATGGAAGTAAAACGGCTAGATGAATTAACAGAGTTTCGTTTTGAGCTGGTTTGAGGGCAAATGTAAGCCACTCAAGTATCATTCATTTACTTGTTTATTGAGTGGCTTAGCTTTTATTTACTCAATTTAGGTTTGATTGCTGCAATAGAAACGAGAATGATGATCAACAGTAGATTTAAAGCCCCAAAAATTGCCTCTTGTAGCATAGCGGATTGAAAAATTTCGAAATTATTGTTTAGAGTAGTGCGAGACAAGATAATCGCAGGGTAAATAAAAATGTAAGTATTAAGTGCAATTAGGATAAAACCAATAACTTTAGCCCACATCCAACGTTTCTTAGGGATGCCGCTCATGAGGATGCCTGTTATCCCTGTCATCCACATTGAACTAATCGTCAAGTATGCGGTGCCAGTAGACACCCAATCTCTGTTGAGCCCCATGGCTACAAGGTTATCTTTTGCAATAATCTCTCCGAAAAAAATGTAGGTTGAAATGCTGCCTAAAAAAACAGCAAAACTCAATAAGTGTATAACTTTCAAAATAGATTTCATGATTGCCACTCCATGTGCTTATAGTTAGCGTGCTAACTAATTGAGTAAATTTACTTCGACATGTTTCTTAGTACCACTCGTAAGTACTCCTTTAATTGGTCAGCTTCTTTTTTGCTGAAAGAAAGTAACGCACGTTCGTTAATTGCTTGAGCGATCGGTGGAAGTTCAGCAAACACTTGCTTACCTAAATCGGTTATCAATAGTCTTGATATACGCTGGTCTTGTGCATCTTGTTGTTTAATTACTAGTTTTTTCTCTACTAGCCTCCGTACAATTCCAGACATTGTAGGGCGGTCAAAGTATAAAGAAGAACCAATATCACTTATTGTTTGACCGTTTTTATGAGACAGTCGGGCTAATACTGACCACTGTGCCGGGGTCAGATCGTAGGGACGAAGAGCCGTCTCAAGTGCGTATTTCATTTCTCCTGCTGCTTTGTTAAGCAGGAATCCTAAGCTATCATCAAGTTTCATAAAATAAATGTTAGCGTGCTAACTATATTGAGTCAACTTACTACTGACAATTATTTTATCCCTTTGTTGAAAAAGACTAGCTGGAAGATATGTGACGCACGTGATCGAATCTAGTTAAGTCACAATAGAAACTAAGCCTCTATAAATCTGCAAAAGCGCCAGCGAATGGTGTCACTGGCGCTTTTTCTTTTCTGCGTTTATTGATCTGCTTGGTTCGGCAGTAAGAACACGCCATTAGCATTGATAGTAAGGTAAGCATGGTCCGTGTAGCTAGGGTCGAACTGCGCAGAGTTAAGCTGTAGCAATAGCTCGTGCTGTTGCCATTCAACGACAACTTCGTACATTGAACCCATGTAAGCGGTACTTTTTACTTGGCACCGCTGGCAAGCTTGCCCTTCTTTCGCCAGCAAAATCGCTTCTGGGCGAACCCCAATTTGATAATGACCTGCGGTGATTCCTTCAACATTCTCTTGTGCCGCAGGGATCTGGTAGCCGTGGATGTCGATGGTATTTCCGTCGAAATGGCCTTCAAACATGTTAGCTTCACCCATAAAGTTGGCCATAAACATTGACGCTGGGTGTTTGTATAGCTCAGTTGGGCTACCTTGCTGCATCAGATCACCGTCTTTCATGACTACCACAGTATCGGAAACAGCAAAGGCCTCTGATTGGTCATGAGTCACGTAGAGAGAGGTGATATTAAAGCGCTGCTGCAGGTCGCGGATGGTTTCACGCATATTTCGGCGCAGGTTCGCATCTAGGTTACTCAACGGCTCATCAAACAACAGCACTTTGGGTTTTAGCACCAAGGCGCGAGCCAACGCGACACGTTGCTGCTGGCCACCAGAAATCTGGTCGACGAAACGTTCGCCAAAGCCTTCTAAGTCAACCAGTTTCAGTGCGTCGTCAACACGTTGTTTGATTTCGGCTTTGTCTAAGCCAAGCATCTTGAGCCCGTAGCCTACATTCTCGTGTAACGACATGTGCGGGAAGAGTGCGTACGACTGAAACACCATACAAATATCGCGGTTCTGAATTGAGGTATTGGTGACGTCTTCGCCGTCGATAAATATATGCCCGCTGGTGGGCTTTTCTAGCCCTGCCACCAAACGCAGCACGGTGGTTTTACCGCACCCAGAAGGGCCTAATAAGGTTACCAAACTGCCTTTTTTGATCTCAAGGTCGAGGTTTCCAATAACGGTTTTATCTCCAAAGCGCTTACAGATGTTTTTGAGTACTACAAAGTTTTCAGTTGCCATGAATATTTCTCCAATTACTCTTCATTTTTGGCTTTGGAACGCGAAATGCGCGCTTCACCGACAAGGAAATCAAATATCAAAATGATCGCGAGCATCACCACAATCAGGATTGAGCCGTAAGCGATGGCGATACCGTATTCGCCGTCTTCCACACGATTCAAAATGTAAGATGTTGCAACGCGTGTTTCTGGTGTGACAAGGAAGATGATTGCGCTGACGGTCGTCATGGCACGCACGAAGCTGTACACCAAGGTCGATAAGATCGCAGGGCGCAGCAGCGGCAGCAATATATGGGTGATGGTTTTGAGTGAGTTAGCGCGCAAGCTTAGTGACGCTTCATCCAAGGATTTATCCAACTGACCTAACCCCGCAACCCCCGAGCGAATGCCCACTGGTACGTTTCGCATCACCATGGAAATTACGACTATCGCGGCGGTCCCTGTTAAGTAAACAGGCGCATCGTTGAACGCCAAAATGTACGAAACACCGGCTACCGTGCCAGGAACGGCAAAACAAAGCATGGTTGCAAACTCAATCACTTTTTTACCGTAGAACTGTTGGCGAACAACGATGTACGCGATAAGCAAGCCAAACAGCGCGGTTAACGGTGCGGCGATACCCGCGTAAGTCATGGTAGTGAGTAGAGATGGCCAAGCGCCTTCGCTCATCCCCATACCAAATAGGTTGATGTAGTTAGCGAGTGTTAAGCTGTAGTCCACGCCCCAGTTGACGGTGAAACTACCGTAAATGATGCTGCCGTATAGCAGGATATTAAAGCCGATCCAGAAGTAAAGCAGGGCAGACACGCCGTGTTTGAGTGAACTCGGCAGTGGTTGCACGTCGCCACGGTATGACTTACCCGAAATGGTGACGTAAGAGCGTTTGCCAATCCACAGATACTGCACGACAAAAATCGCCAGCGAGAAGATCAATAACACCGCGCCTAAGGTACTGGCAGATGCATAGTCTAATTGCGCTCCCGCGATGTAAAAGTAAATCTGAGTTGCCAATACGTCAAAGTTACCGCCCAATACCAGCGGGTTACTAAAGTCTGCCAGTGACTGAACGAAGATGATCAGGAAGCTATTCGCTAGCGCGGGTTTGAGTAGCGGCATAACGATTTTAAAAAACGTCTGATAGCGGTTGGCGCGTAGAGTGTAAGACGCTTCTTCCAAAGACGGATGGAGTGACTTTAATGCGCCATCCAGAATCATGAAAGACATCGGAGCAAACGCCAGTACTTGTGCCATCCAAATTCCGGTAAAGCCGTATAGCCAGTTGGTTTGCGTGAGACCAAACCAATCGACCATCAACTCGGTGATGTAGCCCGAGCGACCAAGCATCAGTGTGACACCCAGACCGACGACAAATGGCGGGGTAACAATCGGAAGAATAGAGAAGATACGGGCGATAAAAGCGCTACGTTTGGCAATTCGTGTTGTGTAAATAGCAAACATTAAACCAAAGAAAGTGGCGCCGATACCCACCGAAGTACCGAGTAACACTGAGTTGGTGATGATCTGGATAATTTGCGCGCGGCCAAGGATTTCTAAAAATTGCCACGCGACGAAATTGCCCATTTCGTCTTTAAACATCGGGATAAAGATCGCGATGCTCGGATAAAGGATAAATGTGGTGATGAGTAAAACTATCGCGATGAGCGAGCCAACAACGAAGCTATCGCCACCTAAGTATTCGAGGCGTGAGAACGCCAATGTCATTACCGCACCTAAGACGATGAAAAGCGCGATGGTCGCGTAACCCATCCCTTGCTGTGTGTACCAAGAAGAGATAACGATAAACAGCATGCAGAAAGCCGAATAACCGATATCAAAGTAGTGGCGGTTTTTGGCGTACTTATCTAGTGCTTGGGTAGGGCGAATCAATAACGCGGCAGGTAAAGCAAACCACAGCCATGAGATGTTCATGCTGCTCCAACCCATCGCTTCGCGAAACTCTTCTGGGGTGGACTCAAACAAGCCCCAGTCAAGAGCAAAGGAAGGCAAAAGGACAAAGGCTGCGACCAAGCTTAGCACCCAGTAAAAAATTGGGTCGCGATGAGCAGTACTGGGAAGAGTATGTGCGGCAAGTTTGTTCATGTTAGACACCTAAATATTGCGCGGTGTTGGCAAGCCAACAGTGGACAAGATGGGGCTGACGAAGCAGCCCCAGTTGGACTATTGACCCATTTTGACGACGTTTACCCACTTGTTGATTAGGCGTTTACGCTCGTCTGATGAACCGTACTTGTCCATGTCGTAGTTGATCAGTGTGAGGTCTTCTGGATTCAGCGCGTTAGGCGATTGCTCTGCTTTGGTGTTGGTCAGGATCTGGAATGATTGACCTTCTTTCCATGCGGTCTCTTGACCTTCTTTTGACAGAACAAAGTCGACGAATTTCTTTGCGTTGTCGATGTTACGAGCGCCTTCGATCACGCTCACACCACCGATCTCGTAACCCGTCCCTTCACATGGCGAGATAAGCTCTAACGGCGCCCCTTTTGACTGCTCTAGCGAATAATCGTGTAAGAAACCGATACCGATCGCGATTTCGCCACGCGCCGAGTTGCGAGAAGGTGTCACACCAGATTTGGTGTACTGCGAAACGTTCTTGTCGAGCGCTTTAAAGTAATCAAATGCTTTGTCTTCATCCCATAGCTGGATAAAGGTCGCCAATGCGGTGTATGCCGTGCCTGAGCTTTGAGGGTCAGCGATCTGAATTTCGCCCGCGTATTCAGGTTTGGTTAGGTCACTCCAACAACGAGGAATGGCAACGCCTTTTTCAGCTAGGCGTTCTGTGTTCACGCCAAAACCTAAAATACCCATGTAAACGGCAGAAGAATAGTTGCCTTTGCGTTTCGCCGGATCGCGGAAGTCAGGCATGATGTTGTCGAGTTCAGGAGAGGTGTAGGCTTGCAATAAGTTCATTTCGCCAGCCTGAGATTGAGGGTCCAATGTGCCGCCATACCACACGTCAGCACGAGGGTTTTTCTTTTCCGCTTCGATTTTAGCCAGTGTACTGCCTGAGCCGTTACGCACAAAAGAAGTCTTAACGTCGTACTTCTCAGAGAACGCTTTGGTTGCCGCCTCACACATCGCGTTAGTCGCACTACAGTAGACAACTAGTCTGCCTTCTGCCATCGCCTGTGGAGCCGCAAGTGCTGAACCGAGAATGCATGCAGCAAGCAGCGAGCGTTTTGTTCTAACTTTCATTGTTGTTTCCTCTTGTTGTTTCCAACGTGTAGGGTTGGAGTAGTTACTCAACGAGAGGAGTCTTAATAATTAAGTGACAGCGATCCCTGCTCGTTGTTGTGCTTTGATGAAAGGTAGAATCAGTAAGCCAATCGACGCTGAGCACAGCGTAATTACTCCGAAAAAACCTTCCCAGCTAAACTGTTCAATCAATACTGCTAATGGGTAGCCCGCTAAGGCGGCGCCGAGGTAGGCAAACAAACCGACAAATCCCGTTGCGGTGCCTGCGGCATCTTTGTGTGAGCACTCCGCGGCTGCCATACCAATCATCATTTGTGGACCAAAAACAAAAAATCCGACCGCAAAGAAACACCCAGAAAGCACAACGACATTATCAAGTGGCGTCAGCCACAACGCGGCGACTGAAATAAAAATGCCCAGTGCAAAAATCAGGTTCATTGGGGCGCGGTTGCCTCGGAAAAACTTATCCGAACCCCACCCTCCAAACAGTGAGCCAAGAAACCCGCCCACTTCAAACATCGAGACCGCCGTATTTGCGGTGATAAGCTCATAACCGTGGCGTTCGATAAGGTACAGATTTCCCCAATCGTTAAGCGCGATTCGCACTACATAAACCAGCAAGTACGAGCTGCAAAGCAGCCAGATGTATTTATTTCCTAGCACGTATGTTCGCACTATGTGGCCAAACGGTAGCCCCTTACCTTCAGCCTCGTGTTGTTTCTCTAGCGGGTCATTGCGCCATTCGCCGACAGTAGGTAAACCAAGCGTTTGTGGCTTATCCTGCAAGCGGAAACACAGCACTGTTCCGACGACTATTGCCAGTACACCCGGCAGGATGAACCCATAACGCCAGCCCCATGACACCGCGATTAGTCCAATCGAGACTGGAATTAATGCGCCGCTTAAGTTGTGGCAAGTGTTCCAAACCGACCACCAAAACCCACGCTCTGAGCGCGAATACCAACTGGTCAATAACTTGGCACAGGGCGGCCATCCCCAACCCTGAAAAAACGCGTTCAAGGTCCATAAGACTGCAAATGCGGTTAACGATGAGCTCATGCCAAACAGAATGTTGACCACGCCAGTGGCGATGAGACCTAATCCCATAAAGTAACTGGGCTTAGCTTGGTCACTTACCATGCCTGAGAGAAACTTCGACGCGCCGTATGTGATGTAAAAAAGCGTTCCTAATACACCAAAATCCGCGGTACTCAATTCAAGGCTCGACAACATTTCTGGCATTGAAAAATTGAGACTTTTTCTGGTGAAGTAGAAAACACCGTAGCCGACGTACATGGCTGCCATCAGATGAAGACGCCAGTAGCGGTAGCTTTCGTCAACCTGACTGGAATCTGGTGCAGCTGCTAACCTCATCACTTCTCCTTAAGCTCTGAATTAAATGGTATTGGTTATGGGGTTGAAATGAATAAGACGGATTTATAAATGACTAGGAAAAATTCCTAGTTTTAATCAGATGTGTTGGGTTTTGTGGGCAAGTTAACAGTTGTGCGACAACCAAATTCGTCACTTTGGATGTGGAGTTGTCCGCCAAGCGCGCTAACCCGCTCTTCGATCCCTTTAATGCCTTGACCTTTATGACGCCAGTTTGTTGGCATGCCTACGCCATTGTCACGCAGCTCCAAACTGAACTGATTGCCGGGAATGAGAGTCAACTGAACTTCGGTTGCGTTGGCGTGTTTGCAAACGTTGTTGAGCAGCTCTTGTACGATTCGGTATAGGGTAACTGCGGTCACTTCATCAAGTTTCTCTGCCGAGATACCAAAGTTGAGTTGAAAATGTATGTGACGCTCGCTAAAACGCATTTCAGAAACCAGCTGTCTGATAGCGGCTTCTAAGCCCATTTCATCCAGAGCTTGCGGGCGCAGCTGTTTGAGCAGTTGGCGGGTTGAAGAGTGGATGCGCATCGCCAATTCGTTGGTGGTATCCGCGATCTTTTCAGCGTCGCTGGTGGTCGCCAATCTTTTTGCCAGCATGGATTGAATCTGGATGGCGGTAATGTTCTGGCCGATCTCATCGTGCAACTCGCGCGCGACGGACTTACGTATCTCTTCTTCAATATGCACCAACTGTCGAGCGAGCTTTTTCTTGAACGTCAGCTGTTTTTCTAGGTCTTGGTTTGCTTGCTGCAATTGCTGAGAAAGTAAGTATTGGCGGCTGATAGCGATACCCAGACCCAATCCGATGATCGCTTGAGTCGCTACAAAGCTCTGCAACTCTAGAGCAGTATCGAAGGAACCAGTCACTTGCCGCGCAGTCGCGAGCAGAATACTGTTCATCACACTTGCCATCACGCCACCTTGCCAGCCGTATCGATACGCCATAAAGACATTGGGAAGTAAGAACAGCAAAAGTGCTAACGGTTTGATTTCATCGAGTAAGGTGAGTTCAGCAATCAGGCCGATACTAAAAAATACTAAGCACCATATTAGTGCTGAGCTGCGCAGCGTGACTTCTTGGTGAATCAGTTCAGGACTCAGTGGCTGCCAAATCTGGCGATGAAGATAGTCATAAAGTAGATAAAAAAACGGAACGAGGAGGATGCCGCCGGTGAATACGGACACCGTGCCTTCTAGAACATAGTTAAACCCAAGTCCGAGTGGTTTTGCCAATAGCAGAAGCGCCAACCCACACGCAAGAGAATAGCAAAGTGCGAGCGCACACAAGCCCAACAGTCGCTTCCAATAGACGTTCAACTGACTCCAAATCGGTTGGAATACAATGGCTAAGCCGTGACCGAAAATGGAAAATAGCAACAACAAATAGGAGAGGTTTGACTCTCCGAGTAGTGGCGTCAGCAGAATGATCAGCCCCATTTCGCCAAGCGTAAACGTCAACCACAGCGGCCGTGAGCTCAGCGCATAAGCCGCCAGTTTTAATCCGGAAGGCAGAAACAGCGCCGCTAAGATTAAATCTGATGAGAAATAACGGCTTATGTTCCAAAGCGCGAACCAACTGATAACAAAAAGAACCAATGAAAATGCGTAAGTAAATCCTTGGGAAAGGATCTGACGTGGCATCGATTGTTCCGTTATTTCTCTCATACTGGTTCGTCGTTGAGTAGCTTATGGTGCAACGCGAAGCGAATCAGGTCGACGTTGTTCGCGACATTGAGTTTGCTGAGAATGTTCGATCGATGGACGTGAATCGTTTTGTGGCTGATACAAAGTTCAGCGCCGATTTCTTTGGCGTCTTTGCCTCGAATTAAGTAGTCGAAGACTTCACGCTCTCGCTTAGTGAGCTCTTGCAGCACGTGTGTTTCGACCGATGCGTTGCTCAAGTTCACTAAAGCGTCGGCACACAAGTAGCGGTTGCCTTCTGCGACAGTTCTAATCGCGGTGACCAACTCACCTGGTCCGCATCGTTTGGACAAATAACCGCATGCGCCCGCCTCAATGGCTTTACTGACAAATGAAGCCGAGTCATAAATGCTCAAGATGATCGCTTTGAAGTTAGGCTGGCACTGCCGCAGTTTTTCTAACAGCACTAAGCCGCTTTCGTCTGGCATCGAGATGTCGATCACGGCAACATCAATATTGGATACTGACAACACGCGGTAAGCCTCTTTGGCATTACTGAATTCGCTATGGATGTGAATATCAGGCTCAACAGAGAGCAGTTGAACAAAACCCGACCGCACGACGATGTGGTCGTCGACCAGCGCGACAGAAATCATATTGGCAACCTACAATTCATTCGAAGATATTTATAAAAATTATTAGTGTGATAAGCAGAATACATAAAATGGCCAAACAGATGTGATAGCCGTCGCTCAATTTACAGCAATCACTATCTGAAATGAGACAGTCTTAGTAGTGGGTTTGCGATGACTCATGCTTTCACCTTTACTGATTAGTAACCCTTTCAATATTAAAAGTAACAATAAAAAGGAAGCGTGGACTATGAGCAAACCTGTGATAGCAGCGAACAAACCGATTAAGGTGGAGCAAACACAAGGGCAGGAATACTATTTTTGTATGTGTGGACGCTCTGGGAACCAACCATACTGCGATGGTTCACATGCTGGGACTGATTTTAAACCGAAACGTTTTGTTGCCAATGAGAGTGGAGAGGCGTATCTGTGTCGCTGTAAACATACGAAAAATCCACCGTATTGTGACGGTACACACAAACAGTTCTCAGATGACCAAGTCGGCCAGGAAGGTCCCGGCGTACAAATTCAATCATCTGATAATTCACCGAAAGCCTCGGCGACGAAAGAAGAGCCGACCGTAGAGTTTATTCACCAACTCGCTCGAGAAGGGCTGTCAAAATTAGGCCATCACGGTCCGATGACTGCGATGGGCGTACCTAGGCATTTGCTACCACATTGGGATGATATCCAAATCATGGTGGCGCAGATGGCAACGCAGCCGTTACAAGAAGATGTCGTGGTCAATACAGAACTCATCATAGGTCCAAAAGCGAAAAGGCCGCTGAAACTCAGCATTCCATTGTTTGTTTCAGACATGAGTTTTGGCTCGTTGTCGGAAGAAGCAAAAGTGGCGTTAGCGAAAGGGGCAGAACTGGCGGGGACGGGAATATGTTCTGGTGAAGGCGGAATGTTACCGGAAGAGCAGGCAGCGAACTCTCGGTATTTTTATGAGCTGGCGAGCGCAAAATTTGGTTACGACGAAGCGAAGCTTAAGCAGGTTCAGGCATTCCATTTTAAAGGCGGTCAGGGGGCGAAAACGGGAACAGGCGGGCATCTACCGGGAGCCAAAAATATAGGTAAGATAGCCCAAGTTCGTGGGATTGAAGCTGGCACTCCGGCTATCTCGCCACCGACATTCAAAGACCTGCATACGGTGGAAGATTTCAAGCAGTTTGCCGATCGTGTGCGTGAAGTTACGGGCGGTATTCCCATCGGATTCAAATTAAGTGCTAATCATATCGAACAAGACATTCAGTTCGCGGTTGATGCCAGCGCCGATTACATCATTCTCGATGGTCGTGGTGGTGGCACGGGCGCGGCGCCTGAAATGTTCAGAGACCATATCAGTGTACCGACTATTCCAGCGCTTGCTAGAGCCAGAGCTTACTTAGATAAAATAGGCGCCAGCGGAAGAGTCACGTTAATCATCACAGGTGGACTACGCGTTCCTACAGACTTTATCAAAGCTATGGCGCTTGGTGCAGACGGGGTCGCGATTGCAAACAGCGCGATGCAGTCGATTGGTTGTGTGGCCGCGAGAATGTGTAACACCAATAATTGTCCGGCAGGTATCGCGACTCAGAAAGAAGACTTACGACAACGATTAAATGTGGAGAAATCCGCCAACCAGTTGAAGAACTTTTTTGAAGCGTCCACCGAGTTAATGCAAGTGATGGCGAGAGCCTGCGGTCACGATGCATTAAGTCAGTTTAATCATAATGATCTTGCGACGTGGAACAGAGAAATGGCGCACCTATCGGGAATTCGATATTCGGGATTGATAAACAAGGATTAACCATCACCCACTTTCGATCTATTAATCCAGCGGGCGCGATAAGTCCGCTGCCTTACTGATGCTTCCCCAGAAAAATGAGATCTTGCTTCGGGCGATTTCTTGCTCGCTCGGGCGGGTTCTTGCTCGTTTTGAGCAATTGGTTGCTCATGGTAAAAATGGAAAATATTTAATTAATTGATTTTTAAGATTATTTTTCCTGGCATGACTTTTGATTTAGCTAGTTCGCATTTACTGAACTTAATTCAAAAGGAATAGCTATGCCAACTCCATGTTATATCTCTATCAACGGTGAAACTCAGGGTCTTATCACGGCAGGTGCGTGTACTGCAGATTCAATCGGTGATTCATACGTTGAAGGTCACGAAGACGAAATGCTGGTTCAACAGTTTGACCACAGCGTAACCGTACCAACGGATCCACAATCTGGCCAACCTTCTGGCCAACGCGTCCACAAAGCGTTCAAGTTCACCGTGTGCCTAAATAAAGCTGTGCCACTGCTTTACAACGCATTGGCGTCAGGCGAGAAGATGAGCGAAGTAAAACTTAAATGGTACCGCACATCGATTGAAGGTAAACAAGAAAACTTCTTTACTACCACGCTAGAAAACGCATCGATCATCGACATTCAATGTGAAATGCCACACTGCCAAGACCCATCAAAGTCAGACTTCACGCAAAACCTAACGGTGGCGATGTCTTACCGTAAGATCACTTGGGATCACGTCAATGCTGGCACATCGGGTGCAGACGATTGGCGCAAGCCGATTGAAGCGTAAGCTCGTATCGTATATCAGCCACTTGAGCTTTGTTACAAAGTTCAAGTGGCTTTGCCTTAACCAAAGCAGAGTAACACTAGTCTGCTTTGGTTAAGGCGTTTGACGTTAGCCGTAAGGGAAATTAAATGACGACATTGCACTATACACTGAAAGTTGAAGGTTTAGACGACGATAGCTTAGTGGTGAGAAGCTTTGAAGGTCGGGAAACACTGTCCGATGACAACTTCCTGGCTCAGGCTATCGTTGGTTTTCGTTATGACATTAACCTAGCAAGTCGTCGTACGGATTTGTCGCCAGAGCAAATGGTTGATATGTCCGCCGAATTGAAGATCTACCGAAACGGTGAGCTATCGCAGCGCGTAAACGGAATAATCAGACAGTTCACTCAAGGCGATATTGGGCACAACCATACGTTTTACTCGTTAACATTAGTCCCGGCGTTAGAGCGCCTCTCTCTTCGTCACAACAGCCGTATTTTTCAGCGTCAAAGCGTCAGTGAGATCATTTCCATCCTGTTATTGGAAATGGGAGTGCAACACTATGCGTTTTCGCTTACTCGTGACTTACCTAGTCGCGAGTTTTGCGTTCAATATCGAGAAACCGATTTGGGATTTTTGCAGCGTTTGGCGGCAGAAGAAGGGTTAGTTTACAGTTTTGAACACCTTGAAGGTCAACATACTCTGATCTTCAGTGACAGTTCAGAAGTGTTACCCAAGTTAGAAGAACCAATCCTGTATAACGATACGTCTGGTGGGGCGATGGATACACCATTCATCGCTAACTTAGAGAGGCATACTCGCTCAGAAAACTCTGAAGTATCACTGAAAGACTACAGTTTTAAGAAACCCGACTACAGTTTTTCGCAAACCCAGCAGGGAGCCGATATGGCGTATCAGCGAGAAGGCTACCAGCATTTTGACGCGCCTGGGCGATACAAAGACGATGAGAGTGGTAAAGCGATAAGTCGAGTGCGACTAGGTTATTTACGTCGTAATGCCTGCACTGCAACCGGGCAGAGTAACCATACGTTGCTTCGTCCCGGTTACCGGTTTTCGTTGCAAGACCACCTTTTACCCGAGATGAACCGTGACTGGTTAGTCGTGACTGTCATCTGCCGAGGTGAACAACCACAGGCGCTGGAAGAGGATGGTGGTGAAGGGGAAACAACATACAGCAATCAATTTAAAGTGATTCCTGATACTCAGACTTGGCAAGCGACACCGCAACCCAAACCTTTAGTCGATGGACCTATGATCGCTATTGTTGTTGGGCCAGAAGGTGAAGGAATCTACTGTGATGAACATGGACGGGTAAAAGTTCATTTCTATTGGGATAGGTATTCTTCTGCAAATGAGTTGAGCTCTTGTTGGGTTCGTGTTTCTCAAGGTTGGGCGGGGAGTGAATATGGCATGCTCGCGATCCCTCGTATTGGCCATGAAGTGATTGTTGAGTTCCTCAACGGTGACCCAGACCAACCCATTATTACTGGTCGCACTTACCACGCCACCAATACATCTCCCTACCCATTGCCTGAGAGCAAAACGAAGACCGTATGGCGCAGTGAGACTCATCAGGGACAAGGGTTTAACGAACTGAGTTTTGAAGATCAGGCGGAAGCAGAAAAAATCTATCTACATGCACAGAAAGATTATGTCTCGGATGTGCTTAACGATCACACCACTCAGGTTAAACACGACAAACACTTGAGTGTAGATAACGACCGTTTCGAACACATTAAAAATGATCAGCACCTTACTGTTAGTGGCGAGAGTCGTAGCAAAGTTACGAAAGACCAGACGCTGATAGTCGATGGCAGTGTTCACACCAAAATGGGCAACACTTGGGTCAGTGAAGCTGGACGCGAAGTACACGTTAAAGCGGGCCAAAAAGTAGTGATAGAAGCCGGCTCTGAACTGACAGTTAAAGCGGGTGGAAGCTTTGTTAAAGTGGATGCATCGGGTGTCAGTATTGTCGGGGCCGCTGTCAACTTGAATTCAGGCGGTAGCCCAGGCAAGGGTAGTGGCTATGCAGGTCAAACCGCCTCGCTGCCAAATGGTGTTGAGGCAATTGCGCCGCCAGCCGAAGCGAAAACGATCAACTATCAAGCACTGTTGAAAGCTGAGAAAATGAATGTGCCAGCGGTCAAAACTTGTCCATTGCAGCAATGAGAGGCATGAGCATGAAAGCGTGGATCGCAGAGCAATCTGAACCAGTGTATTGGTTAGCGACGGCTAATTCGTACCAAGATGCAATTAATGGCATTCCCTCTCTAAACAACGCAACCCCTTTGTTTACAGGTGACATGTACGCGCAAGTGATGTCACTTTCTCCTTGGATTGTGGCTCCTGAGTCGCTGCTTGATATCGATGATTCGATTCTAACTTGCGGGATTTGTATTACTTCAAATTCAGGGCTAGAGGATGTTCTCGCCCACTTGCGTAGCCTGTTAACTGCCGGGCTATTTGGAGAAGAAGTATTGTTCCGCTTCTATGATCCCAAAGTTATCTTCCCAATGTTTGAGCGTATGGGCACTGCGGAGCGCAATACTTTTATGGGAAACACTTCTAGCTGGACGCACTTTAATAACGATAAGGCTTTGAGCTATTCGTCGCTTCCAAATCCCGATTTTAAAATCTCAACGTCGGCTTGGTGGGTGATCAAGGAATCGCATCTTACCGAGCCTGAAAACGTCGATGTATTGGCTAAGAACTTAGAGCGCAGATTTTGGGAAAAACTGCCAGATGTCATGAACGTTGTCGACTCTCCCTTAGACGCAATTACAGCGACTCTTATCGACAGCAAAGAGCAAGGATTTGGTGGCGATGAGGCTCAGTTTAGAGCCTTGGCTCTGATAGTTCATCAAGGACAAGGAATAACAGAAGATGCGGCACGGGCGTTGTTACTGTCTTCTGAAGAGGAACAGAGGCTTAAGAACTTTATGAAGGAGTATGTATGAGGGCGCTCGGTGTCGATTCGCATTGTATTGTCTGTGAAAAATATACCCATTGGATAGAGATTGTTGTTCGTGATGAGCATAATCAAGCGTTCCCAGACATCTCAGGTACTTTGATTGACGGAAGTGGAGCTGAATATCCAGTTACCGTTGGCGAAGCTCCAATCCTTCTGACCGATTTAGCGCCAGGAAGAGTTGAGTTGAAGCTGGAGGTGACATCTTGGCTTGAAGAAACAGAAAAGAGAACACCGTTTGAAGGCAGTGACTGTCCGGTGGATCTATGGCTAACAGATAACCCGCTGGGCCACGAATCCAAGGAAAGAACTCGCCATGATCTAACTCTAGGCGATTTCATTACTGCAGAAGAAGGGAAGGACTTACCTAAACGCCATCAAGCACAACAATTAGGTGCGGCCAAACTGGTTACAGATAACAGCCATCTTGTCACGATTCAAGGGTGTCGATATATAACGCTTCGTTTAGGGATGTTTTTTGATGGTACCGCCAATAACACCTACAGTGCCAAGTGGGGTAAACAACAACTTGAAGCACGATACAATTCTTGGAAAGCGTCGTACCAAGCATCGAAAAGCATTTTAGAATCTAGGGGTGAAGCGGTTAACGAAGTGCCTGCCACCGAACTCATCGACTCATGCTTTGATTTTGGCGATGTGACTGGAAGTGCTGCAAACGAACTGACCAATATTCAAAAACTCTATGATTTATACGCGACAAATACATTTGATGATTCAAAATCGGTGTTCCATCATGCTCAATATGTCACAGGCATAGGTACGGGTAATAGTACTGATATCGCACCTGCGGACGAAGATGAAATACCTGGCCAAGCTTTTGGGTTAGGCAAATATGGTGTGGTAGCGAAAGTTGAAACGGGTATAGCTCAGGTATGTAAAGAATTGGATGACATAATCCTCTCGATAGAAGAGCAGTTGCCTATTGATGGATTTAGTAAATTGGAGTTTGATGTTTTTGGCTTTAGCCGTGGTGCAGCCGCAGCTAGGCATTTTGTAAACGTTGTATTAGATGGGGAAAAGAGCCTATTTGCTGAACGGTTCATTGAGTCGAGCAATTACAGGAATATAGCTTTTACAAGAAATTTCGACTGGAGCGATAATAAGAATTGCGAAGTATCATTTGTTGGTGTGTTTGACACGGTCGCGGCAATAATGAATCCACTGGCATTCGATGTGTCATTACATAATGATGACAATGATCCAGTACGACTATGGTTGGATCCCAAAAGAGTACGAAAAGCAGTTCACTTGGTTGCGCATGAGAATACCGAGTATCGAGTTAATTTTACCTTAAATAAGCTTAATAGAGCGTCGCATTTTGATGAGTTAGTATTGCCTGGAGCACATTCAGATTTAGGCGGTGGGTATCATTCTAGAGTTGCATATCCACAAAATGACTATTGGTTACCACTATTGGAAAATCAGCGAATTAGGAAGGTGTGGGATAGAGACCTACCAACTTTTGGCAAGCAACGACGTATCGATGTATTGAAGCAAAAGTTGGACGTGGTGAAACAACAAGAATTGGCCCATGGCTGGAATGAAAACAACTATCTTGTAACCGAGCCAAAGATAACTCGATCAGGCAGAGACAAAGAGTCAGCGAGTATGGAGCTTATTTATCGGGCCTACACGGAAGGAGACTTATCGCGTCTCTATCTACGTGTGATGTATGGTTTGGCTGAGTTTTCTGGTGTTCCCTTAAGTGATATGGAAAGTGGTAGACTAGTGTGGGACTGTACGTCGAGTACATTTGATGCGCATCTTAACTATCCTGTACAAGATAAGCTTAAAGATCCTAAGTCAGGAAATGACTTTCTTTTTGGAAAGTTATGTAAGCAAGTACTGGAGCTTGCCAAAAATGGGGATAAGGAAAAGATAAAATTATTATTGGGGTCAGATGCTCAAAGGTATAACTTTATGAATTTGGGGCTAGTTCACCATTCATCGGATGAAGATCTTAACTATGGTCTTTTTAAAGGTAACGCATCTAACATAGTTGACGACCATTACAAACGTAAGGAGCACGAGTGTGAAAAGGAGTTATAGAGCTGTATTAATTCTATTGGCATTGGTCAGCACTATTTCATGCGCTCAGCAAATTAACCCAGAGGATGATAACTTTCGACCTTGGAGGATAGGGGTTGCTATACCTTGGACGTATGTATCAGGAGTATCGCAAGCCTACGGTATTAGTGAAGCTGAAAACTGGACTAGTATGATGTTGCCATACGGTCAGTTGGTTCTTAGTGAAAGTCGAAGAGATATAAATAAAATTAGACATAGCTTAAACGACAAGAGCTACGAAGGTTATGGAATACCTCTAGGGCCATCAAATTTCATCCCTAATCAAGTGGGTACTGGAAAAAAAACATTACCAGATGAGTTATATATATATTGGAACTCGGACTTTACACATACGAGTTATGCGACTGTGGTTAAAGTTACTCCTCAGATCAAGTCTGCAATGATAAAGGCGTACCCTCATCCAAGTTGGAGGTTTAAAGGACAGAACTGTTATCAGACTGATTTTGTCTTTGGTCTATTACCTAACGGTAAGACAAAGTTATGGTTAAAAGGGTGCCAGATTTACACGTATGTTGGGGAGTTTGAGCCTACTAAAGCCGTACCAAGTTCTGGAAGTTGGTCTAAAGATACTTCTTCTTCTTACTACTCAGCGAAAAAAGAAAGGCTAAAGATAGAACCTATCCCTTGGGATAAAGTCAATCAAGTTTGGTATGACAAAGAAAAGTACACAATGCAAAACATCGATGATGTTGTAAAACTCTAACTCGATAATTGTTATTAAGGAGCGAACTATGCCTAAAGGTGCGTTACTCGGAGATATTGGGTCGGATCACGATGGTTTTCCACCAACGCCGATCATTGCAGGTTCTCCAACCGTAAAAATTGACGGAAAACCTGTGGCAAGAAAAGGTGATCCACTTGCCCCACACGATAAGCCGAAAAATCCGATGCATCCACGTGCAATCAAAGAAGGATCGAGCTCAGTGAAAATTGATGGCCTACCTGCTGCTAGAGTGGGCGACGCAGTCTCTTGTGGCGGTATGATCATTGGTGGTTGTTCAGTGAATATTGGGTGAGTGTTTAAGTTCACCCAATCTCCAGCTTGTTCTAGTAGTAAACGCTAGAACATACATTACTTATTCAGATTTAGGCGCAAACACTCGAATTCGGTGCTCGTCTGGGTCTAGAGCTACAAATGTTTTACCGAAAACCAGCTCTGTTGGTTGCTGAGAAAAGCGTACTTCTTTGCTTTTCCACTCTTGATAGAGTTCATCCAGTTCGATTTCGTTTTCAACGATTAAAGATAGTTCAGTTCCGCCGCCACTCTTATTCGCTGGTGGTACTGCTTGGTCAAGCTGCTTTAAACCAAGGCTAAGATTGGAAAGTAATGGAATAAATATAAAAGTTGGCGACAGCACGTTACTTTTAGCATCGAAAACCTTGGCATAAAAGCTTTTGCTCGCCTCAATATCTTCAACGTAAAACACAACAGACTCAAACGCTAACATAGACACTCCTTAGTAATTGGTTATGGTTCATTGCCAATGTAACGGAGGGCACTGTCAGTTTTTGTCAGTAGCGTATGTCCTTATCACTAACGCCCTGTTCTTGCTGCCATTGTTTGATTAAGAACCTTCGGTTAACAGAGTAACTGTTTTCACAGCTATGCCATTGCTCTATTCGGTCAAGCCTGAAATGGCGGAACGCGTCTTTGTTTTCGCACCAAGCAACCAATACGCGATGTTGTTGAAACAAGCCGACTAAAAGTGGCCATATCACTCGCTCGCTGCGGTTATTTTTCAAATCTAGATATTGAATTTTAGCTCTTTTTTGTTGCTTGATAGCATGTCTGATTTCGGTGAGTCGTCCGTTTTTAACCACTTCTCCCTGAACTGAAGCCACTCTAATTACATCTTCGCTGAACTTTGCTTTGTGGTCAGTAGGTAACACCGCTGATATTTTCGCTATCGCATTCTTAGCCGCGTTTTCAAATTCGTTGTCACCTTGTTTGGCTATCCAACTCGCGCCTAACAATAACGCTTCTAACTCCGAGGTGGAAAACATCAGCGGAGGCAGAGTGAATGTTGGTTTTAATATATATCCGACTCCCGCCTCACCTTGAATATCTGCGCCTTGAGCCCGCAAGGTTGCGATATCTCGATAGATAGTACGAACGCTGACATTCAGTGTATCCGCCAAATGCTCTGCCGAAACAGGGTACTTATGGCATCGAAATAACTGAAGAAGATCAAAGAGTCGTTGGCTTCGAGACATAGTTGTGAGGTTCTAAAGTGAGAGTGGAGCAAGTATACCATTTTTGCTGAGATGAGATTTGCGCTATGGATGAAAGAAGGGCATCTGCTTGATGCCCTCGATAGTGTCTAAAATGGTTTAATGTTCTGATTCATTCGGAACAAGTTGGTTGGGTCATATTTGTTCTTCAGTTGCTGCAGGCGAGAATACGTTGGCCCGTAGGCTGATTCGGTACGATCCGCTTCATCTTCGGTCAAGAAGTTGATATAAGCACCGCCACTCGCAAACGGTTTGGTCTTTGCGAAGAACTCTCTTGCCCATTCAATGCAACATTCATCTTCTTCTTTGGTCTCCCAACGGCCGTGAACATTAAGTACATAGTTCGCGTCTCTGCTCGAGTATGCCATCGATTCTGGAGCGGGGCGACTAGTCGCACAACCCAGTGATGCGATAAATATTTCGCAGTGTGGGGAAGGGAGCTTTCCAGCGTATTCGATGGCAGCGTCGATCACCTCATCGCTTAAGTGATTAAAGTTGTGTGACTTCCAGTAGTTACGAGCGCCGGGGGTAAGAAGTGGATCAAAAGCTTGCTGCCACTCTACAAAAGGTTGAACTCCGATGTGCTCACCATACGCGGTGCCAAAGTTTCGCAATGGTGCGATTAGCTTTTCACCGTCTTCTGGATTACCGACATAGCAAATTGCAAACGCAACGATTTCTTTGCCATGGACTTCTTCCGCAAGGAATGGAAGAGGAGGCGCTTTACGCGACACCATCCAAACACTGAGCTCGTCAGGCGCATTTTGGGTAAACGTCGCAAATTGTTTGATGATTGATTTGGCTTGATCGTATGGGAATACCATTAGGCCACTTAGCACTTTTGGACCAACAGGATGAAGTTGAAACTCGAATTGCGTTACGATACCAAAGTTACCGCCGCCGCCACGTACTCCCCAAAACAAATCAGTGTTTTCTGATTCACTGGCGCGCAGTTGGCGGCCATCAGCCGTGACGATATTGACCGATAGAAGATTGTCGATAGTCATACCGTACTTTCTACTCAACCAGCCAAAACCGCCGCCAAGTGTTAAGCCAGCGATCCCCGTCGTGGAGTTGATACCGACGGGCGTCGCTAGGCCGAACTTTTGGGTAGCAGCGTCGACATCTCCTAATGTACAACCGGGGTCAACTAAAGCTATTTGTTTGTCGGCATCTACATGGACTTGGTTTAACAAGGATAGATCGATCATGATGCCCCCGTCACAGACGGCGTTCCCAGCGATATTGTGACCGCCTCCGCGTACAGAAACCAACAAGCTATTATCGCGTGCAAAGTTGACGGCGGTGACGACGTCGTCTGCTAACTTACAGCGAGCAATAAGGCCGGGCTTTCGGTCGATCATGGCGTTCCAGATTTGGCGAACATCGTCATAGGAAGGGTCATCAGGTGAAAGGACATCACCTTGGAATTGGTTTTTGAAGCTGTCTATTTTTGATTTATCTAAGCTATTCATTTGAATTGCCTCTCATGTTCCACATGAGGGTTCAGAACATTGAATAGAGCATGCCCAGAATACTCATGCTTAAACATCTACTTACTAAGTATTTAGTCTTACAAAAAACTGCTCCTACAGCTTATTAAGAACAGCGTAAGTTATAAGGTTAGTCGACGACTAGACTGTACGCCTAATGGAGAAAGGTTAATAACTACTAAGTGTTATTAGTCAAAAGTGATGAGATAAACGCTATGTGCTTGTTATTTTCGATTAGGTTATTGATAAGTGGGTATTTAGTTTTTCTTTGCCGATTCCCATTTTTACAGCATAGTTATTCCCCGATCAATCTTGATACAGGTCATAGGAACATCGCTGGTGTATATGTATTTGGCTTTCGAACATAACTAAGTACGTTGTGTCGATTCACGATATACTTTTGGCGTAACTCTTTTATATGCTTTAAATTGGCGGTTGAAATTTGCTTGGTTGTCAAAGCCTACTTTTTCAATTATTAAGCTTACTGGTAAATTTGTGGTCATCAAAAGGTCACAGGCCACATTCAACCTTATCTTCTTCAGATGCTGACTAAAGCTTTCGGTGTAATGCCTTTTAAACATTCTGCGAACACTACTCTCGCTCATATATAAGTGATCTGCTAGCTGCTTTAATGAAATATCTTTATCAAAGTTTTGGCTTAAATAAATGTCTGTTTTTATTATTTTTTCATTTATAGAACTAGGTGTAATCTCCGATGAAGGAGTCATTAGATTGGTTAATTTAGCTGAATCTTTATCTTCAATAAGAAGTGAAATTATTAAAAATAAAATAGCGATCTGCTTCGTGGGAGGAGCGTCTAGAACATCTGATAATAATTGTACGACTGACTCCGCTGTTTTGGGAGAGAACTGTATTCCTTGAGAAGCGTCAAATAACAGGTTTTTAAATGGAAATAGTTCATGGCAATTGTTTATTTGTGATTCTATCCACTCCTTTCGAAACCAAATTACGTGAGTTTCGCAGCAGTCAAAATCGTCCTCTTGGTTAGAATAAATGGCATGTGGTAGCCCAGGTCCAATCAGAACCATATGGTTATGTTTGATATCACTTTGATGGTGGCCGATAAAACAAGTGCCATTAAAGTGACGATGAATAGCGATCTCATACTCATCGTGTCTGTGCCAACCATAATTCTTTGTATCTTCAGTAATTTTTAGATAACGCCATGATGCTCCTATACGTTGAGGAACTCTTTCTAACGTACTTTTCATAAGCTGTCCCCCAAGTATTGGGAAAGTTCAATTAACAGTGACATTAACAGAATACGAACGAATAGTACTACTCTTTGGACGCGAAACATTAATGCGTCGCATACTGTAACCATATAATTTGCTCATGACGTTAAGGAGAGTGATATGAGTAAATTATTGAAGGTGTTAGCAGAACTTGTAATAGAGACTAGAAAGCAATGGATGAGGGAGTTAGTTAGTAACTTTAAACTGTCAGACTCGAATCTATGGAAGTATTATGGGTATAAGTCATTAGATTCTTATCAAGAAGATCTGATAGAAAAGTAAGGATATAAAACCGTATTTTATAGGCATTATACAAGGTATTTGGTTATACCCCCCCTCCCAAATAAAAAGCGAACCACTTGGTTCGCTTTTTTGTTATTTATATGCTCTGCGAAGATTAATCTTCGTAGTTTTCGATGCTTGGGCACGAGCAGATTAGGTTACGGTCGCCGTAAACGTTATCTACGCGGTTTACTGTTGGCCAGTATTTCCAAGACTTGGTTGCTTTCGATGGGAAACAACCTAATTCGCGTGAGTAAGGGCGATCCCACTCTGCTGCTGCAAGATCAACTTGAGTGTGTGGTGCGTTTACTAGAGGGTTGTTCTCTAGCGGCCATTCACCGTTCTTCACTTTCGCCATCTCTTCACGGATAGCGATCATCGCGTCACAGAAGCGATCTAGCTCATCCAAATCTTCTGATTCAGTTGGCTCAACCATTAGCGTGCCAGCAACTGGGAATGACATCGTTGGCGCATGGAAACCGTAGTCCATCAGACGTTTCGCGATGTCTTCTTCGCTGATGCCTGTTTCTTCTTTCAGCGGACGGATATCAACGATACATTCGTGCGCAACGCGGCCATTTTTACCACGGTAAAGAATTGGGTAGTGCGGACGTAGACGCTCCATCACGTAGTTGGCGTTAAGAATCGCTACTTTTGTCGCTTCTTGTAGACCAGTTTCACCCATCATTGCGATGTATGCCCAAGAGATAGGTAGGATTGACGCGCTACCCATATCCGCTGCAGAAACCGCGAAATCTTCGCCTTCTACACCATTTTCTATGTGACCCGGTAGGAAAGGCGCTAGGTGAGATTTAACACCGATAGGACCCATACCTGGACCGCCACCACCGTGTGGGATACAGAAAGTTTTGTGCAAGTTCAGGTGAGAAACGTCAGAACCAATGAAGCCAGGGGACGTTAGAGCTACCTGAGCGTTCATGTTCGCGCCGTCTAGGTAAACCTGACCGCCCGCAGCATGAACCATTTCGCACACTTCTTTCACTTGCTCTTCGTATACACCGTGCGTAGAAGGGTAAGTGATCATGATGCTTGATAGGTTGTCTTTGTGCTTCTCAATTTTCGCTGCTAGGTCAGTCATGTCGATGTTGCCATCTTCATCACATTTAACCACAACCACTTTCATTGACACCATTGATGCCGTTGCAGGGTTGGTGCCGTGCGCAGAGCTTGGAATCAAACATACGTTACGGTGACCTTCGCCACGGCTTTCGTGGTAGCGTTGAATCGCAATAAGACCTGCGTACTCGCCAGATGCGCCAGAGTTTGGCTGTAGAGAGAATTCGTCGTAGCCAGTGATTTCACATAGCTTCTCTTTTAGATCTTTTGCTAGCGCAGAGTAACCAGCCGCTTGCTCTAGAGGAGCGAATGGGTGGATAGAACCAAACTCAGGCCAAGTGATAGGAATCATCTCTGCCGCTGCGTTCAGTTTCATTGTACAACTGCCTAGCGGGATCATACCGTGAGTCAGTGAGAAGTCTTTGTTCTCAAGCTGTTTCAGGTAACGCATCATTTGCGTTTCGCTGTGGTGCGTATTGAATACTGGGTGAGTTAGGAACTCAGAAGTACGACGTAGCGCTTCAGGAATAGCAGCGAACTCGTTGCTTGCAATCTCTGAAGACAGCGCGTTCACGTCTTGCTGTACGCCGAACACAGTGAATAGCGCTTCGATATCACCCGTTGTGGTAGTTTCGTCGAAGCTGATACCTAGCTTGCCGTCTAGCTTACGTAGGTTGATGTCTGCAGCTTGTGCTTTCGCGTAAAGCTCTTCAGTTTTACCTTCTGTGTTGATAGTGATGGTATCGAAGAAGCTGTTGTGTGCTAGCTCGTAACCAGACTTAGTCAGGCCAGCCGCTAGAATCGCAGTCATGTGGTGAGTGCGACGAGCGATAGTGCGTAGACCTTCTGCGCCGTGGAATACCGCGTAGAAAGACGCCATGTTCGCCAGTAGTGCTTGCGCAGTACAGATGTTTGATGTCGCTTTCTCACGACGGATGTGCTGCTCACGTGTTTGCATTGCCATGCGAAGCGCTTGGTTGCCGTTTACATCGATAGACACACCGATTACACGACCTGGCATAGTACGCTTATGCTTATCACGCGTTGCCATGAATGCTGCGTGTGGACCGCCGTAACCCATTGGTACGCCGAAACGCTGAGCAGAACCGATAACCACATCTGCACCCATTTCACCTGCAGGTTTCAGCAGAGTAGAAGCAAGTAGGTCAGTCGCAACCGTCACTAGCGTTTTGTTTGCCTGTGCTTTAGCAATGATGTCGGTTAGATCGCGAACTTCGCCAGTGGTACCTGGGTATTGCACGAGGGCACCAAATACGTCTTGTTCTGGCAGTGATTCTAATGAGCCAACTTGTACGTCAAAGCCAATGAATTTTGCGCGCGTTTTCACGACTTCTAGTGTTTGTGGATGAACATCGTCAGCCACAAAGAATACGTTACTCTTGCTCTTACCAGCACGCTTACATAGTGTCATCGCTTCAGCGGCTGCTGTTGCTTCGTCTAGTAGAGAAGCGTTCGCGATTTCCATACCAGTTAGGTCCATGACCATTTGTTGGTAGTTAAGAAGTGCTTCCAGACGACCTTGAGAGATCTCTGGCTGGTAAGGGGTGTACGCTGTGTACCAACCTGGGTTTTCTAGCACGTTACGTAGAATCACGTTTGGTGTGAAGGTGTTGTAGTATCCCTGGCCGATGAATGTGCGTTTGATTTGGTTTTGGTCAGCGAACTGGCGCATTGCAACCAGCATGTCTGCTTCGCTTTTCGCTTCTGCAAGCGCTAGTGGTTTTTCTAGGCGAATTTGCGCTGGAACCGTTTCTTCGATAAGTGCGTCAAGGTTAGCAACATTGATCGCATCCAACATTTTTTGTTGGTCAGATTTGTTTGGGCCGTTGTGGCGAGCAACGAACTCATTTTGTGTGCTGAGGCTTTGAAGTAATTCAGTCATTGTCCTTTACCTACTCCATCGTTCGGGTAACGGAATCGAATCGTTACTGATAAGGTTAATTATACTTCCGAACATTGAAAAAAAGCTGCCTTCCGAAACGGGGGCAGCTTTCCTAATCTTCCTAATTACTCGTCTTCAATTGAGTTTAGGTATTCTTCTGCGTCTTTTAGGTTGTCTAGTTCAGATGGGTCAGACATCTTAACTTTAACAATCCAGCCGCCTTCGTATGGTTCTTCGTTGATTAGCTCTGGGCTATCTTCCAACTCTTCATTGATTTCTACGATTTCACCGCTGATCGGCGCGTAGATATCTGAAGCTGCTTTTACAGACTCAACAAGAGAGAAGCTATCGCCTGCTTCAATTTCGTCTTCCACTTCCGGTAGGTCAACGAATACTACGTCACCCAGCATTTCTTGCGCATGCTCAGAAATACCGATAGTTACTGTGCCATCACCATTGTCACGTACCCACTCGTGGCTATCTGCAAACTTCAGTGTGTTGTCCATTGCTTAATCTCCAAAAAATAACTTTGATTAAATTGTTTATTGGTAAAGAGGGAAGCGATTACACAGCGTTTTCACTTCTTTGCGAACACGTTGTTCTACTTCTGCGTTACCTTCAGGGTTTTCTACCAACCCATCCAGTACATCGCCAATCCAATTACCGATGAGCTTGAATTCTTCTGCGCCAAAGCCGCGGCTTGTGCCAGCCGGTGTACCCAAACGGATACCCGATGTAATCATAGGCTTCTCTGAATCGAACGGGATGCCATTTTTGTTACATGTGATCCCTGCACGCTCAAGCGCCTCTTCTGCTTTGTTACCTTTCAAACCTTTAGGACGAAGGTCAACCAGCATCAGGTGAGTATCAGTTCCGCCAGTCACAATGTCGCAACCGCGAGTTTGCAATACTTCGGCTAATACTTTTGCGTTATTGATCACCGAATCGATATAAGTTTTGAACTCAGGGCCAAGAGCCTCACCAAATGCAACGGCTTTTGCTGCAATTACATGCATTAGCGGGCCGCCTTGAAGGCCAGGGAATACCGCTGAGTTGATTTTCTTAATGATGTCTTCGTGGTTAGTCAGGATCATACCACCACGAGGACCGCGCAGTGTTTTGTGCGTTGTGGTGGTTACAACGTGTGCGTGTGGTAGCGGGCTAGGGTGAGCACCTGTCGCGATAAGACCTGCGATGTGCGCCATATCAACCATTAGGATTGCATCTACTTCATCTGCGATTTCGCGGAACTTAGCGAAGTCAATCGTGCGAGGAATCGCGCTACCACCTGCGATGATCATTTTTGGTTTGTGCTCTAGGGCAAGAGCGCGAACGTCTTCGTAGTTGATCTCTAGCGTTTCGCGATCAACGCCGTATTGAACCGCGTTAAACCATTTACCTGATAGAGCAGGGCGTGCGCCGTGTGTTAAGTGGCCGCCAGCGTCTAGAGACATACCTAAAATAGTGTCGCCTGGTTGAAGAAGTGCCAGTTTCACCGCGCCGTTTGCTTGAGCGCCAGAGTGAGGTTGAACGTTTGCGTATTCACATTGAAAAAGTTTCTTCGCACGTTCAATAGCAATTGCCTCTACTGTATCAACGTGTTCACAACCACCGTAGTAACGACGACCAGGGTAACCTTCTGCGTATTTATTAGTTAGGCATGTGCCTTGTGCTTGCATTACCGCTTTAGACACAATGTTCTCTGAAGCGATAAGCTCAATTTGTTCGTTTTGACGTGTGAACTCTGCCTGAATGCCGGCAAATACTGAGTCATCTGTCGCAGAAAGGTTAGTAGAGAAAAAATTCTCCAGGCTGTGATTCTGATAAGTGTTGTTCATGGTAGAAGACCTTCCTATCGTGCTAACAAGAGTGTTTTTTGTAGGGGTACAGCTCTTGTCAGTCCTTACTTGTAATTGTTTTCTTTAAGGAGAAAACAACGTGAATTCCATGCCCCAAAACGACGGGGTAAAGCCGAATTTAATTGTTAAAAGCATCAACTCAAAAATTCGGAAACAGCATCTCTTCAACTAACAAGTTGGTAACATAGCCGTTGTTACAACAACAATCAACCAAAAATTTCCTATTGGAAACATGGTTTCTAATTTTGTTACCGAGAGCACGGTTTATTTATTGTTCGATACTTTTTTCTATGATCCGCTTCGTGCACAATGAAAATGGAACAGGAAGTAGCAGTATTATAAGAGGGAAGCATGTCTGAAGACATCTATGACGAGTACCCGTCACTGACTCTAGCGAAAGAGTCGACAGAGCAAAATATAGAGCCTTTGAAACTAGGCCAACGCATCAAGGATATTCGTAGCAAGTTAGGCATTACTCTGGAAGAAGCCAGCCAGCGCACTGGGCTTGCGCGCTCCACACTGAGTAAGATAGAAAACGAGCAGATTTCGCCAACCTTTCAAGCGATGCAAAAATTGGCCGTTGGCTTGCAAATCGATATGCCGCAACTATTTGAACCACCAAGGAAAAAAGCGGCAACAGGTCGTCGAGATATCACCTTGTCAGGACAAGGAAAACCACACCCAACACCCACTTACGAACATGAGCTACTGGCCACTCAACTGTCGAACAAAAAGATGATGCCATTTAAGAGCCGAATCCATGCGCGTGAGTTTGAAGCGTATAGCGATTGGGTACGCCATGATGGCGAAGAGTTTCTGTTGATTTTGTCCGGCTCTGTCCGCTTCTTTTCAGAGTTCTATGAACCGGTAGAACTGCATGAAGGTGACAGTGTTTATTACGATGCCAATATGGGGCATATGTTGGTGTCGACCAGCGAAGAAGATGCGCTCATTTTGTGGGTTACCGCGAAATAATCAGACTTAAATAGAAATTTCCTATAGTGAAAGCAAACGTTTGCTTTTGTGTTTTAGATGAGTACAATAGCGCCACCTTGAGCAATTAATGCCTAAGGTGGCGCTTTCTCTTCTGCACTTTCGATGTGAATTTAATGTTAAATGTCACATTTTGAACTGTTCCCAACTTGTTAATGGTGCAAAACTTCTCCACTCGTGTTTATTATTGGAAACAAGGTTTCCTCGAATGGAAAACGAACCTGATTAAATGGAGACAACAATGACTCAAGATCTACTAAAAACGCCACTTCATGCTTTGCACATTGAAGCGGGTGCGAAAATGGTTCCTTTCGCAGGCTACGATATGCCAGTGCAATACAAGCTTGGCGTAAAGAAAGAGCACTTACACACGCGCGATGCGGCGGGTTTGTTTGATGTATCTCATATGGGGCAGCTACGTCTTCACGGCGCAGATGCAGCCGCATTCCTTGAGTCATTGGTTCCTGTAGACATCATCGATTTGCCGCAAGGCAACCAACGCTATGCTTTCTTTACTAACGAGCAAGGCGGCATCATGGATGACCTAATGGTCGCAAATCTGGGTGAACATCTGTTTGTAGTGGTGAATGCGGCGTGTAAAGAACAAGATATCAACCATCTTAAAACGCACCTACCTGAAGGCGTTGAGCTAGAAGTGATTGAAGATCGCGCACTGCTTGCACTGCAAGGTCCTAAAGCGGTTGAGGTATTGAAGCGCTTTAATGCTGAAGTTGCTGATATGGTGTTTATGGATGTGAAAACGTTAGACATCCTTGGCGTGGAATGCATCGTAAGCCGTAGTGGCTATACTGGCGAAGATGGTTATGAAATTTCAGTACCAAGCTCTCATGCTGAAGAACTAGCACGTAAACTCACTGACGAAGTGGAAGTAGAGTGGATCGGTCTTGGTGCGCGTGACTCACTACGTTTGGAGTGTGGTTTATGTCTGTATGGCCACGATTTAGATACGACCACGACACCTGTTGAGGCAAGCCTACTTTGGGGTATTCAAAAAGTTCGTCGTATTGGTGGCGAGCGCGAAGGTGGTTTCCCAGGTGCAGATATCATCCTTAACCAGATCGAATCTAAAGACGTAACGCGCAAGCGCGTGGGTTTGGTTGGTCAAACTAAAGCTCCAGTTCGTGAAGGCACTGAACTGTTTGACGCAGAAGACAATAAAGTTGGCGTAGTAACCAGTGGTACAGCGGGTCCTAACGCGGGCAAACCAGTATCAATGGCTTATGTACGAGCTGACCTAGCGGCTATCGGTACAGAGTTGTTTGCCGATGTACGTGGTAAGAAGCTTCCAATGACCGTTGAGAAAATGCCTTTCGTACCTCAGCGTTATTACCGCGGTTAATGTAATTCACAATTTTATCATTAATATTTATAAAACCTCTCGACTGAGAGGTTTTTTTGTAGTTATAGTCAGAACTAGTATTAAAGTAGTAGCTAAGAGGCTATAAAATGAGACAGTTCGTACTAGCCTTGGGTTTAGTCACCACCTCCGGTGTAAATGCAGCGGTAGAGGTAACACCTTATATTGTCAATGGAACAGATATTACGGTTGCAACGGAATATCCTTCATTTGCTAGCCTGTTTTATGACAGTATCGACTATAGTGGCTATTACGGCATTGGCCCTTTCTGTGGTGCCACACTCCTTTCGAACCAATACGTCTTGACCGCTGCGCACTGTGTTTACGGTGACAGAGAGCTTCAGTTATTTATGTCCGTGGTGCCTCAACTGCAAAATGAGACAGACTTTCCTCGCTCGATTACTGAGCGTGTGATGGTGAATGAGTATTACTATCCAGATGACTACAACAATACGACGCTTTTTCATGATATTGCCATTTTGAAACTCGCTTCTCCGCTGACTGGAACATATGGTTTTGCGGATCTAGCGGTTAACACTGATGAGTCAAGTTATCGTGTCACGCCCTCGGAGGTTTTCTATGCGGTGGGGCACGGCAATACGCAAACAAATCAAGACGATAGTAATGTGATTCAAAAAACTGAACTCAGCTATGTGTCGAATGCGGATTGCGCGATTTATACCACTGATACATCTGAAAACTTATGTATGACAGGTGCAGACACTAGCGTTTACGACAACGCCGCTTGTCAGGGGGATTCTGGTGGGCCTCTATATTGGCAGGGTAAGCAGGTTGGCATCACCAGTTTTGGGCCCTTAACCTGTGGGGACCCAGATATCACACCAAACTCGATATTTACGGAAGTATCGAGACATGAAAACTGGATTCAATCTGTACTAGCGGGTACCGAGTTACCTAAAGTCGTGGTCAACGATCAGCAACGCGCGGAGTTTTTAGCCAGTGGTGGCGCTGCTACTCTCTCAATCACGAGTACAGAAGATGATAGCTCTAGCCAAAGCAGTTCCGGTGGCGGCGGTGGCTCTTTGGGTGCGCTATCGATGTTGGTATTGGCTCTTCTTGGCTTCAGGCGTAAGCTTCACAGTTAACAAACCGCACAATAACTTCTCTCTTCTTTAAGGACTCGACTATATTTTAAGTCATACAAAAGAGGGAGAAGATCTATGCTTTGGCGGTTGAGCTTCTTTTTGGCACTGCTCTCTTGCGCTTCGGTCAGCGCAGTGGAAGTGAAGCCTTATATTGTAAACGGTAATACAGCGACGGTTAGTGATTATCCATCGTTTGCCAGCTTGTTTTACCGCAACAATAAAGTCTACAGCACGCGCAGTTTCTGTGGCGCTACGATGATTAACAGTCAATATGTGTTGACCGCAGCCCACTGTGTCTATGGTGACGATGATATGATGTTGTACACCGTGGTTGCACCGCAGTTGCAAGACGAAAGCCAATTCCTCTCAAATGAACAGGCTCGCGCAGCCGAATTCTACTACCCAGATACGTTCATCAATTCTTCCGTTGAGTTATGGCCAGACGATATTGCTATCATCAAGCTGGAAAGTGCGCTCTCTACTGGTAACTTAAGGTCTCTTCTCAATAGCTCGCTCAACAACAGTTATCCGCCCAACTCCGAATTTCGAGCCGTAGGTCATGGTTACATAGAAGATGATGTTCGAGGAGGCACTGAGCTACTGGAAACGGAGATGGATTACGTGCCGATCGCACAATGTCGGTTTGAAATCGGCACTAAAATTACCAGTAAACAGCTTTGCTTTGGTGGCGAGACCATCAATGGTTTACAGAACTCAACCTGTACCGGTGATTCAGGGGGGCCAATCTATTATTTTGATGGTATGCAATATGTGCAGGTCGGCATTACCAGTTTCGGTCCGGCGTCGTGTGGTGACCCAAATTACAGTGTGAGCTCGATCTACACCGATGTGTACGACTATCAGGCATGGATAACCAAAGTACTGAATGGGGAGGTCGAACCTAAAGCATACGTTGAAGTACGCAATGGTGTACGTGTACTGATTAACAACGACCCTGGAGGCGCCGATCCAGATACCGTAAGCACTATCTTTAGCCGCAGCGGTGGCGGAGCGTTATCTTTCATCAGCGCCATTAGTTTATTTGTGATATTGATGCTTCGGAACGCGCTATTGATAGTTATATATAGGACTAAACTTTAATATTACCTTTTCTCAAACTTAAGAACTATTTAATAATCATTTGAATAATAAGTGTTTTTCGCTGATTTTTCACCAGTTTGAGTACGAGTGATATTGACTAGATAATAATAAAAGTTAGATAGTCTAGGGAGACCGAGTAACCGAGCTGGAGATTGACGATTATGGAAAATACCTATCGAATCACCCTTTTATCGGATGTGAATATGCAGTCGAACCTATTTAAGGATTCACTGGAAAGGGGGCTACAGCTCAAAGTTGATCTTTTAACTCTAGAGCAGCTCAGTGAATCTAATAATGAACATAGTCTCGGCGACGTTGTACTATTCGACTTTCAATATCTTGATGATGAAAAACTAAGCCAATATAGCCAAGCGCGCGCGAATTACGAGCAACCGGCAAAGGAGATCGTAATTAACTGCCCAAAGGATGTCGCTTCAAATCGACTATTCCGATGGCATAACTTAGCGGGCGTTTTCTATGTCGATGATGATATCGACCTTCTGTTGAGAGGAATGGCAAAAATTATGGATGGTGAGATGTGGTTGTCACGTAAAGTGGCGCAGGACTACATCGAGTACTTCCGCTGTGCAAATACGGTGACGACTTCTCAAGCGTACGCCAATCTGACTAAACGAGAGAAAGAGATCATGCGTCTGCTTGGCCATGGTGCTTCAAACTTGCAGATCGCTGATAAGCTATACGTAAGTGAAAACACGGTAAAAACACACTTGCACAATATCTTTAAAAAGATTAACGCCAAGAACCGTTTGCAAGCGCTACTGTGGGCAAACAACAATATTTCACTTGAAGAAAGAGCTTAACTGCTTAGCTAAGGTAATAAAAAAGCTGCCAATTGGCAGCTTTTTCTAGTTTATAAGCATTGGTTTACGACTAAAGAATGCAGTATTTAGCGTAGCTGGTCGCGTCATTAGTTGACCAATCTGCTTTCGGTTTGTTCTCTAACTGTTCACACCAAGCTTGGCTGCCAACGGCATCAAGCAAAACACAATGTTTGGCGTAATCCACCGCACCTTGTGCATTCCATTCTGTCTTTGGCGTACTGTCCATTTCATCACACCAAGATTGAGTGCCAACTTCTTCTTCACACGCGCTTAAAGTCACTAGCGCAAACAACATAAATGCAATTTTTTTCATGCTTTGTTCCTGAACCTAATTGGCGACACTATACCTAAATTTTATCAATTGGTGTGTTTGCTGCAGGTAAAATTGACAATTTCTCGCGATCTTTAAACATCAAATTAGTGAATAAAATCACTTTTTGAAGCGGTTTTTGGTTACTTAAAAGATCCATTTCACACAATTACTCGTCCCTTCTCGCAAAATTACAGATAGCTATTAAGATTTCATCGAAACGTTTCGATGGGTTTTCTGTCAATACGAAAATGGCAGATATTGAAAGCTCTTGTTTGTCTAAACGTGAATGACATAGGTCGATGAGATGAAAAAAAGTACCCTGATTAACTCTGAACTTTCTTACTTAGTTGCCACGCTAGGACACACCGATGAAGTCACTATTTGTGACGCAGGATTACCCATCCCTCCATCGGTGCAGCGCATAGATCTTGCACTGACTCATGGAGTGCCAAGCTTTTTGCAAACCGTGCGTGTTTGGCTGAGTGAATCTCAAGTTGAAGGCGTGATCATGGCTGAAGAGTTTGCTTCCGTCAGTCCACAGCTGCATGAGGCACTGTTGGCAGAACTTGCTAGTGAGCAAGAGAAAACAGGCAAAACCATCGCCATTTCTTATCTCTCTCATGAAGAATTCAAATCTCGCTCTCAGCAGAGCCGAGCCGTCGTTCGTACTGGTGAATGCACCCCATACGCGAATGTGATTTTTCAAGCTGGTGTGGTGTTTTAAACCATACAAATTAAGGATTGAATATGACTCAAGCCATCTTACAACTAAGCGAGATTGAGAAAGCATTCCCAGGTGTGAAGGCGTTGGACAAAGCCAGCCTTAACGTGTACCCAGGTCGAGTGATGGCGCTTATGGGTGAGAATGGCGCTGGTAAATCTACCTTGATGAAAGTGCTGACTGGCATCTACAGCAAAGATGCGGGTTCGATTCACTACCAAGGCAGCCCAGCGGCATTTAAAGGCCCGCGAGATTCTCAGCAAGCGGGTATCAGCATCATCCACCAAGAGCTTAACCTGATCCCAGAGCTAACCATTGCGGAAAACATTTTCCTCGGCCGAGAGTTTACCGGCGCGATGGGACGTATTCAGTGGGACAAAATGTACGTTGAAGCCGACAAACTGCTGGCGCGCTTGAACGTCAAGCATAGCTCGAAGACGTTATTGGGCGACTTGAGTTTAGGCGAGCAGCAAATGGTGGAAATCGCCAAAGCACTATCGTTTGAATCGAAAGTCATCATTATGGATGAGCCGACCGATGCGTTGACCGATACCGAAACTGAATCGCTGTTTAGCGTGATCAACGAATTGCGCGACCAAGGCTGCGGCATTGTGTACATCTCGCACCGCCTGAAAGAAATCTTCCAGATTTGTGATGACATTACCGTGTTGCGTGATGGCAAATTTATCGGTGAATGCAAAGTTTCTGATACCGATGAAGACGGCCTGATTGAAATGATGGTCGGCCGTAAACTCGACGAACAATACCCACGTATCGACGTGCGTCACGGCGAAACTTGTCTTGAGGTGATTGGCCTGACAGGGTCGGGTGTGAAAGACGTCAGCTTTACCCTCAAACGCGGTGAGATTCTGGGTATTTCAGGCTTGATGGGCGCGGGGCGAACCGAGTTGATGAAAGTGATTTATGGCGCGTTACCAAGTGAGCGCGGCGTGATCAACCTAGACCACAAAACCATTAATCCTGTTAGTCCGCAAGACGGCTTGGCCAATGGTATTGCTTACATCTCAGAAGACCGTAAAGGTGACGGTTTAGTGTTGGGTCTGTCGGTAAAAGAAAACATGTCGCTGTGTGCGCTGGATAAGCTAACCAAAGGTGGTCGTATCCAACACAACGAAGAAGTGATTGCCGTTGAAGACTTTATCAAACTCTTCAACATCAAGACGCCAACCCGCGATCAAATTATTGGCAACTTGTCTGGTGGTAACCAGCAGAAGGTTGCGATCGCTAAAGGGTTAATGACCAAACCTAAAGTTCTCATTCTGGACGAGCCAACACGTGGTGTTGACGTTGGCGCCAAGAAAGAGATCTACCAACTAATTAATAAATTCAAAGCTGATGGGATGAGCATCATCCTCGTCTCTTCCGAAATGCCTGAAGTATTAGGCATGAGCGACCGCATTCTGGTGATGCACGAAGGTCGTATCAGCGGTGAATTTGATGCAAAAGATGCCGATCAGGAAAAACTACTGGCCTGTGCCGTTGGCAAAAATATTAACGAGGAAGCAGCATGAGTACTAACACGATGAGCAAACCAAATGAAACTGGCAGCAAGAAGCTGTTCAGCAAAGAATGGCTGATTGAACAAAAATCGCTGATTGCATTACTGTTCTTGATTGTTGTGGTCTCTTTCCTCAATCCGAACTTCTTTACCGTCGACAACATTCTCAACATTCTGCGTCAAACCTCTGTGAATGCGATTATTGCGGTAGGTATGACGTTGGTTATCTTAACTGCTGGGATTGATTTGAGTGTCGGCTCCGTACTCGCGCTGTGTGGTGCTTTTGCCGCGAGCTTGATTGCGATGGAAGTTCCGGTACTGATTGCTGTACCGACCGCTTTGCTAGCTGGTGCAGCGCTAGGTGCGATAAGTGGCATTATTATCGCCAAAGGTAAAGTTCAGGCGTTCATTGCAACGCTAGTCACGATGACGCTTCTACGTGGTGTGACTATGGTGTACACCGAAGGTCGTCCAATCTCGACAGGCTTTACCGATACTGCTGACGCTTTTGCGTGGTTCGGCACTGGCTACGCGCTGGGTATCCCTGTTCCAGTTTGGATCATGGTGGTGGTGTTTGCTGCTGCTTGGTATCTGCTTAACCACACGCGTTTTGGCCGCTACGTTTACGCGCTAGGTGGTAACGAATCAGCGACTCGCCTATCGGGTATCAATGTTGACCGTGTGAAGATTGGTGTGTACGCCATCTGTGGTCTGCTTGCAGCTCTAGCAGGCATCATTATTACCTCACGTCTTTCATCTGCGCAGCCAACCGCAGGTATGGGTTACGAGCTGGATGCGATTGCCGCAGTGGTACTCGGTGGTACCAGCTTAATGGGTGGTAAAGGGCGCATCATGGGCACGCTGATTGGTGCGCTGATCATTGGCTTCCTCAACAACGCTCTAAACCTACTCGACGTATCTTCTTACTACCAAATGATTGCGAAAGCGGTCGTTATCCTACTGGCAGTATTGGTAGACAACAAAAACAAGTGATTCATAACAGGCTCGGAGGAAAGGACTTCGAGCCACCCTACACAAGGACTAACACAATGAAAAAACTCGCAACTCTTATCTCTGCTGCACTTCTTTCGTCAACTGTTTCCGTTTCAGCACAGGCGCAAGACACGATGGCTATCGTACTGTCTACGCTGAACAACCCGTTCTTCGTTACAATGAAAGACGGTGCGGAAGCGAAAGCGAAAGAACTGGGTTACGACCTAATCGTTCTGGATTCGCAAAACGACCCAAGCAAAGAGCTTTCTAACGTAGAAGACTTAACCGTTCGTGGTGTAAAAGCCATTCTGATCAACCCAACGGATTCCGATGCAGTATCGAACGCGATTCGCATGGCAAACCGTTCAAACATCCCTGTACTTACGCTGGACCGTGGCGCAAGCCGTGGTGACGTTGTTAGTCACATCGCGTCAGACAACGTAGCTGGTGGTGAAATGGCGGGTCGTTTCATCATGGAAAAAGTGGGTGAGAAAGCGAAAGTTATCCAGCTAGAAGGCATTGCGGGTACTTCTGCAGCGCGTGAACGTGGTGAAGGCTTTATGAACTCAGTAAAAGGTAGCGAGATGGAACTGCTTGCGAGCCAACCTGCTGACTTCGACCGTACTAAAGGTCTGAACGTAATGGAGAACCTGCTCGCGGCAAACCCAGATGTTCAAGCGGTATTCGCACAGAACGATGAAATGGCATTGGGTGCTCTACGTGCGGTACAAGCGTCAGGTAAAGATGTGATGATCGTTGGTTTCGACGGCACTGACGACGGTATTGCAGCGGTAAATCGTGGCAAACTAGCGGCGACAGTAGCGCAACAACCAGACCTAATCGGTGCACTAGGCGTTGAAACCGCAGCCAAAGTACTAAAAGGCGAGTCGGTTGAGCAATACATTCCAGTACCATTAAAAGTGGTGACTAAATAACTGACACCTGTTAGGGCGCTAAGCCGTCCTTAACATCGGTGTGAGCTAAATTGTGTCCTCTCCCTCGTTGTTATCTGTCGTTTAGAGGGGGAGGGCCAATAAGCTTGTGCTTTTACGAGAGCACAAACTTATTAACTGTTGAAATTGTATAAAGGTTCTAGAGAACCGAGGATAACCGTATGAATAAGTTAGTGGTTTTAGGTAGTGTTAACGCTGACCATGTTCTTCAAGTGCCTTCTTTCCCTCGCCCTGGCGAGACGCTTCATGGTCGTAATTACCAAGTTATCCCAGGTGGCAAAGGGGCGAACCAAGCGGTTGCAGCCGCGCGCCTAAAAGCAGATACCGGCTTTATCGCTTGTGTTGGTGATGATGCATTTGGCATCAATATTCGCGAAAACTTCAAAATGGATAACATCGATATCGGTGCGGTCAAAATGCAGCCCAACTGCCCAACAGGTATCGCGATGATTCAAGTTTCTGACAGTGGTGAGAACAGTATCTGCATTTCAGCAGAAGCAAACGCTAAGTTGACCGCAGAGGCGATTGAGCCGGACCTTGAGCGCATTCGTCAGGCTGACTATCTGTTGATGCAACTTGAAACACCACTTTGCGGCATCGAAAAGGCGGCGCAAGTGGCGAAGCATGCGCAAACCACGGTGATCCTCAACCCTGCGCCAGCGAAAACGTTGTCTGATGAACTCCTATCTTGTATCGACATCATCACTCCGAATGAAACCGAAGCAGAAGTGTTAACCGGAATCGAAGTTACGGATGATGTGACTGCACAAAAAGCCGCGAATGCTTTACATAGTAAAGGCATCGATACGGTATTGATCACTTTAGGCGCAAAAGGTGTTTGGTTAAGTATGGGTGGTCAAGGTGAGTTGATTGCTGGTTTCAGAGTTAAGGCGACCGATACTACTGCGGCGGGCGATACCTTTAATGGGGCATTGGTCACTGGTTTATTGGAACAATTGCCTCTAAAATCAGCCATTAAGTTTGCTCATGCGGCGGCAGCAATCTCGGTCACGCGTTTTGGTGCGCAAACCTCTATCCCTAGCCGGGAAGAAGTCGACGCCTTTCTTGCTGAGCAGGTATAGTTAGTATTTCCGCCAGTTTGAAAGAGGATATTGCATGGCAACAATGAAAGACATTGCGAGACTGGCGGGGGTATCGACCTCGACCGTTAGCCATGTAATCAACAAGTCGCGATTTGTTAGTGAAGAGATTTCTGAGCGAGTCAACAAGGCGGCTCAGGATCTTAATTATGCACCTTCCGCGTTAGCTCGCAGCCTTAAAATCAATCGCACCAAAACCATCGGTATGCTGGTCACGACCTCAACCAACCCGTTTTTTGGCGAAGTGGTGAAAGGGGTAGAGCGCAGCTGTTATCACAAAGGTTACAACCTAATTTTGTGTAACACAGAAGGCGACAATGAGCGCATGCGTGAATCGATTAATACCTTACTGCAAAAGCGCGTCGATGGTTTGATTCTGATGTGTTCTTCGTTGGAAGGTGAACGTATCGATGTGTTTGAAAAGTACCCTGATATTCCCGTTGTGGTGATGGACTGGGGACCGATGCTGTTTACCAGTGACAAGATTCAAGATAACTCACTGCGCGGTGGTTATATGGCAGCGAAGCACTTGGTGGATGCGGGACATAAACACATTGGCTGTATTACCGGACCGCTGGTTAAGCATCAGGCGCAAATGCGTTACGAAGGTTATAAACGCGCATTGAATGAAGCAGGACTTGAGTTCAATCCTAACTGGATCATCGAGTCAGATTTTGAGTGCGAAGGTGGCTATGAGTCGTTTAATAAAATGTGCGACAAAGGAACATTACCCGAAGCGATTTTTGTCTGTAACGACATGATGGCGATGGGCGTGATTCACGCGGCGAACGAGCGAGGTATTCGTATTCCGGACGACCTTTCGATTATCGGCTACGATGATATCCATATCGCGAAGTTTATGACTCCGGCACTGACTACGGTGCACCAGCCAAAATACCGTTTGGGTAAAGCGGCAGTTGAAGCCTTGTTGAATAAGTTAGATGGCGGAGAAACCGAACCGCAGGTAGTGCAGCTTGAGCCTACGCTGGTGGAACGAAAAACCGTGAAACGTATGTAACTCATTTTAAGATAACAAAAAAAGCCAGTAGCATTGCTACTGGCTTTTTTGTATTCATGTGCGCATCAGCAGGGATTAACCTTCGCTGCGACGAGTACGTCCATGACCACGTTCGCCACGGTAGTTACCACGGTGGTCACCACCACGGTTACGGTCGAAGCGACGCTCGCCATCACGGCCGCCTTCACGATTACCACGACCACCTTCACGGTTGCCACGGTAGCCGCCGCCTTCGCGGTTGCCTTCACGGTTTCCATCACGATTACGGAAACCACCTTCACGACGACCGCCATCGCGACCACGACCGCCATCACGGCGACCACGAGGCTCACGGAAATCGTTGAAGTCACAAACAACAGCATCAACTTGCTTCTGACGAATACGTAGCTTGCTTAGCTTAGTTGCTGCGTCTGAAGACATTGCTTTTGGTAGCTGAACGTAAGTTTCGCCTTGATCCAGTTTGATCGCGCCGATAGAACCTTTAGTTAGGCCTAGCTCGTTTGCTAGTGCACCAACGATGTCTTTCACTTGAACGCCTTGCTCGCGACCAACTTGGAATTGGTAAGTATCCCAATCTTGGTTGCTGTTGAAGCCACGACCGCCTTCACGACGACCGTCACGGCCACCTTCGCGACGCTCTTGACGACGTTTCTTATCACGCTCAATTGCTTCAACCATTGGGTCTTCGCCAATGTAGAATAGTGGGCGTTTGCCTTGCTGGCGCTTAAGAAGGATAGCAGCCAGTGTGGTTGCATCGATGTCTAGCGTTTCTTGCAGTTTTTCTACAAGCTCAGAGAATTTCTCTAGCGCTTTGTGTTCTTTGTCTGCTTCTAGCTCTGCACCTAGTTTAACTAGACGAGCTTCTGCAACTTTGTCACGCAGTGGAAGTTGGATTTCTTCCATTGAAGACTTAGTTACGCGCTCGATAGTGCGAAGCATACGCATTTGGTTAGTGCGAACTAGAAGGATCGCTTTACCTTTACGTCCAGCACGACCAGTACGGCCGATACGGTGGATGTAAGACTCAACATCGAATGGGATGTCGTAGTTAAATACGTGTGTAATACGAGGAACGTCAAGACCACGAGCAACAACGTCAGTTGCAACTAGAATGTCGATAACACCTTGTTTGATGTGGTCAACAGTACGCTCACGTAGAGACTGAGGGATGTCGCCGTGTAGTGCAGATGCTTTAAAGCCACGTGCACATAGCCAATCTGCTAGACGCTCAGTGTCCTGACGAGTACGTACGAATACGATAGATGCATCAGTCTCTTCAGTTTCTAGTAGACGAGACATTGCTTCGTCTTTTTCTACGCCTTTAACAACCCAGAATTGTTGCTCTACTTTATCTACAGTGTGGTTTTTACCTGCAACGTCAATGGTTACTGGTTCACGTAGGAAGCGTTCAACAATGTTTTTCAGCATTGGAGGCATAGTTGCAGAGAACAATACGCGCTGTGCAGAAGATGGAGCGTGTTCCATGATCGCTGTTACGTCGTCAACGAAACCCATGTTTAGCATTTCGTCTGCTTCATCAAGAACGAAAGTATGTACTTCGTCTAGGTGAAGGCGATCGCGGTTGATAAGGTCTTGAACACGACCAGGAGTACCAACGATGATTTGTGCGCCATTTTTAAGAGCACGCATCTGATCAACGATAGATGCACCACCGTAGATTTCTAGTACTTTAAGGCCAGAGATGTTTTTACCTAGGTTCTTCATCTCAGCTGCAACCTGAATCGCTAGCTCGCGAGTTGGAGCAAGCACGATCGCTTGTGGCTTACGTTGAGAGAAATCAACCTTGTTTAGAAGTGGCAGAGAGAAAGCTGCTGTTTTACCAGTACCAGTCTGAGCTTTACCTAGTGCGTCTGAACCAGCCATCAGGTGAGGAATAGCCGCCGCCTGAATTGGAGTTGGTGAAACGAAACCCATTCCGTCAAGAGCCGAAAGGATAGAGTCGTTAAGCGCTAGATCGCTAAACTGAATTACAGAATCTGTCATTGGGATCCTACTAATTAATGTCAACAAAAGGTCCCACGAGCTCTACCAATTCCAATACCAATCCAGTTAAATTGCTGATTCCGTTCAGATGCGGATAAGTCGTAAATCGCATCAAGCCGCTAGGGACATATATAAGGGGGCGAATTATTCCCTAAAAGCATAAGAAAAGCCAGAAAAAATTGAAATACATCACATATTTTTCTCGATAGCGGAGAATCTGTTCATATTTACGTCACATTTGAGTTACGCCAAGTGATTGATAGTTCGTTCGTGGCGATAATTCTGTCGATAGACATGGCCTCAAGCTAGCTTGGCTATAGCGGCAATGTTATAGTGTCGGCAATTTTTCCAGTAAGAAATGTAGAGATGTTCCAAGATAACCCGCTACTGGCTCAACTTAAGCAGCAAATCCAAGAGAACCTACCTAAAAAGGAAGGCACAATCAAAGCAACTGACAAAGGCTTTGGTTTCCTTGAAGTCGACAGTAAAACCAGCTTCTTTATTCCGCCACCGTACATGAAAAAGTGCTTACATGGTGACAAAGTAAAGGCGATCATCCGTACTGAAAAAGAGCGTGAAGTCGCTGAACCAGAAGAGTTATTGGAACAATCTCTGACCCGCTTTATCGGCCGAGTGAAGCTGTTCAAAGGTAAACTGAACGTAGCACCGGATCACCCTCAATTGAAAAAGTTGTCACTTAAAGCGAAAACTCGTAAGGGCATTAAGAGCGACGATTTGAAAGAAGGTGATTGGGTAGTTGCTCATCTGATTCGTCACCCATTAAAAGGTGACAACGGCTTCTTCGTTGAGATTTCAGAAAAGATCACCGACGCCGACGACAAGATTGCACCTTGGTGGGTAACGTTGGCGGAAAATGATCTGCCGAATAGCGAACCTGCGGGCATCGATAACTGGGAAATCAAAGACGACGCGGATCTTGAGCGCGTAGATATGACGCACGTTCCTTTTGTGACGATCGATGGTGAGTCAACAAAAGACATGGATGATGCGCTGTATGCGAAGAAAACTGAATCTGGCGACTTTGAGCTGACGATTGCGATTGCTGATCCAACTGCTTACATCACACCAGATAGCGACATGGATAAGGTGGCGCGCGAGCGTGGTTTCACTATTTATCTTCCTGGTCGCAATATTCCAATGCTTCCACGTGATTTAGCGGATGAACTGTGTTCGCTGATCGAGAACGAAGTGCGCCCGGCACTATGTTGTAGTGTAACAGTCAGTAAAGACGGTGTGATCGGCGATGACATCAAGTTCTTTGCTGCGAACATTAAGTCACACGCTCGTTTGGTTTACGACAACGTTTCTGACTGGATCGAAAACGGCAGCTCTGATGCTTGGCAACCAAGCAAAGACATCGCAGAAATCGTGCGTGATTTGTACGAGTTCTCTAAAGCGCGCGCTGAGTGGCGTGAGAAGAACGCAGTTGTATTCCCAGACCGCCCAGACTACCGATTTGAATTAAGCGAAGACAACGACGTCGTGGCTATCCACGCTGACATGCGTCGTAGCGCAAACCGTTTGGTTGAAGAAGCGATGATCACCGCGAACATCTGTGCAGGTCGTACGCTAAAAGCGAACTTTGATTCAGGTGTGTTTAACACTCACGCAGGTTTCAAACCAGAAAAAATCGAAGAAGTGGTGGCGCTGATCAACCCGAATGGTGAACTTCCATTTACGGCAGAATCTATCGCGACCCTAGAAGGCTTTGCTGAGCTTCGTCGCTGGCTAGCGACACAAGAAACGTCATATCTAGATAACCGTATTCGCAAGTACCAAACTTACAGCGAAATTGGTAATCAACCATTGCCGCATTACGCGATGGGTCTAGACCTGTACGCAACGTGGACGTCGCCAATCCGTAAGTACGGTGACATGATTAACCACCGTATGCTAAAAGCACATGTATTAGGTAAAGAGCCAGTACAAACTGCAGATGAAACCGTGGGCGAAGAGTTGGCTCTGCACCGCAAGCACCACAAGATTGCAGAACGTAACGTAGGCGATTGGCTGTACGCGCGTACTTTGGCGGGCGAAGTTGAAAAAGGCACTGTGTTTAACGGTGAGATCTTTGATATCTCTCGCGCTGGCGCTCGAGTCCGCCTATTAGAAAACGGTGCTGCAGCGTTTATCCCTGGCTCTTTGATCCTTGCGAACAAAGAGCGTTTGGCGTGCGATGGTGAAGCGGGCATGATCTCTATCGACAAAGAAGTAGTTTACCGTTTGGGTGATGTGCTTGAGGTTGTACTGAACGACGTAAACCAAGAGAACCGCAGCATTGTCGCTAAGCCTGTTCAAGTGTTTGAAGACGTCAAAAAGCCCGATCAAGCAGAAGCTACGGCGGAATAGTACCAAGCCAAGTAATGCTAAGGCCGCTAGAGATAGCGGCCTTTTTGTCATAAACATCTGACATAAAACGCCAGACAACAAGAATCGGACTACATACATTCGCTTTGAGGTCGTTTACTCTAATCTTGCTTCATAAATAGCAATAGAAGTTTATTTTCGACAATGTATTGTTGGTGTTAGGCTCGTCGTAATCTTAGGTATGGCGAGCATTTTTTTGTCTGCCGATCAGCATCTCGCATTTGTATTCCTACATTTTCCCGTCATTTTAATTTCTGTTTGTCATGATAATCTGACAAAAAAGATCTTAGACCAAGAATCCGACTACATACTTTGGTTTACGCACTGTTTTATTATTGCTCCGACACTAAGTCATAGATAACTGATTATTAAATAGCACATTTTTAGCGATTGCTCGTTATATCCTCAATATAGCGAGCGTTTTTTTGTCCGTAATTTTGTGTCTTGAAGAGTTCGGGGAGTCGGTGAGTAATCAGCGGTGAGAGGTTATAGGCTAAATAAAAAGGCCGCATTACGCGACCCTAGCAAACTGAAATTATTTGACGTTAGTAAATATGATTTAGGTATAGCATTTCATGTAATACGCTAGCGATCTCTTCGACTCCTATTTGGTTCCCGTACATACTCGCTTGTTTTATTTTCTCGTAGACAACCAGCATCCGCTTGTAGCCGTCTATTGATGGAGCATACGAGTTAAAGCTTCTACCTTTAAATTCTTGAAAAAGTTCGAGTTCCTCCACGATACACTGCGTGATCTCCATATATTCGGTTTCGTTGTTGCCATCAAAACCCTCAAATTTGGGGTTGCTCCGCAGTGGCTTAATCGCCCGTGTGAGTTTTGTTTTGTCCTCTTCACTGAGCAACGAACAGTGATGTTCTATGAATCTCCACATTTCTAAGATTTCAAATACATCGTTTACTTTCTCAGGCAATTCACGGCTTTTTGAAAAAATACTGGGATACCTAAAAGAAATGCTCCAACAGTGATTGTTATAAATAGCGGTCTTGATAAAACTAGGGTCGATATCGCCTTTTACCTCCAAATGCTCATATAAGTCAGCCAACATTAACGCATTCAATTTTTCACCTTCCGTTAGTACCATGCCTTCCTCCTACTCAAGTGATTTGGCATTCTTGCACATAGTAAAATGATGTGATTGAAGTGGTATCACTAATTTGAAAACTAAGGATTACTTAATTTGCTTTCTGTGTAATAGATAAAAAATCTCGAAAAACAAAAATTAAAGTAGGAACTTTGGAAATATGACAAAGTTGTCATGTTTAATGTTTTTATTGATTTAAGGAAGTGTGGAAATATCAACGCGGTGGTTAATCTTCCCAGAATATCGCTTTAGGATCTTTATCGACTTCACGCATGATGGCGGTCAAATCGTTACTGCTGGCTAAAAACGGGTAGGGCAGCCAATCACCGCTGTTGTCGGCGTCAGCCATAAAGAGATCCCAGCGGCTCTTGTTGGCATTCCATTCCACTTTCGCGACCCGGTTTAGAAATTCTCGATGAGTGGAGTCGAGTAGGAAGTGTTCTTTAATAAACACCACGCCGTGGGGCGTCACTTCATAGCTCGCTTTACCGAGTTCGGCAGGCACGCTTTGGTTACGCTGCTGACAAATGAGTTGAGCACGGCTTTCGACTTGTCTTTGTAGCAAACTCACAACACTCATATTGGCTCCCAGTAAATATACTCTAAGCATAGTATTTAATGGATATTTCGCTGTCTGTATAGCCTTTCACAAAATTGTAATCTAACCGCAATATGATTAGCCAAGTCTTAGGGTCCGTCGCCCCTAGTGTTATACCCAAATAAATATGGAGAAAATTATGGTCCGTGTTGCGGTAGCTGCGCTGCTCTCTTGGTCATTTGTGGCTCAACCTGCGCTTGCTGCAGAAGTGAATGTTTCCGGCTCTACCTCAGTAGCACGAGTCATGGATGTTTTGGCCGAAACTTATAATGCTACTCATCCAGACAGCTACGTCGCCGTTCAGGGTGTGGGTTCTACCGCCGGCATTACGCTGGTGAAGAAAGGCGTTGCTGATATCGGCATGAGTTCTCGCTACCTAACGGAAAGCGAAAAGGATGAAAGTTTAGATACCACTCTTATCGCGTACGATGGTCTTGCGGTGGTGGTGAACAAGTCTAACCCGGTTGAAAACATCAGCCGCGAGCAATTATTTGATATCTACAAAGGTAAAATCACCAACTGGAAACAGGTCGGTGGTAATGATCAATCTATTGCGGTTGTTACCCGTGAAGCGTCGTCAGGTTCTCGCTACAGTTTTGAAAGCTTAATGGGATTAACGAAAGTCATTAATGATCGTTTGGTATCAGATATTAGCCAAGACAACCTTGTGGTGAACAGTAACAGCATGGTGAAAACCATTGTGAACCACAATAAACAAGCGATCGGCTTTATCTCAATGGGTTCGATTGACCAGTCGGTTAAACCTATCTTGTTTGAAGGTATTGAGCCAACGAGCAAAACCATCTCAAGTGGCAAATATCAGCTAGCGCGTCCTTTCCTTGTGGTTTACCTGCCTGAACGCGCTGATGATGACACTAAATCTTTTATTCAGTATTTGAGCAGTAAAGACGCGGAAAAGCTGATTGAAGAATACGGCTACACGCCAGTGAAAAAATAAAACCATTCACAAAAAAAAGCCCAGCATCTTGCTGGGCTTTATCGATCTTAGTAGCGGATTATTCGTTATCGAATTCAACGCCTTCTTCTTTGAATAGTCGTTGACACGCTTTGCCATCGCTGTGGAACAAGTGGCAGCGGTACGCCGGGATACCAACGGCAAGCTTGTCACCTGTTTCTACCGCTAGCGTATCTGGTTGGCGGTAAATCATGTCAGCGTCTGCCGCATCAATGTGCATGTAAACTTGTGTTTCGTTACCCAGTTTTTCAACGATGTTGATTTCACCTTCGATGGTTGCATCACCGTCGTTTGCTGGAACTAAGTGTTCAGGGCGGATACCTAAAGACATACGTTCACCTTTAGTGACCGTAGTGCCATCAACTGGAATCCAGAATGTGGTGCCGTTCGCCAGTTGTACCATCACGCGCTCTTTCTCAACCGCTTCAATGAACACACTCATAAAGTTCATTTTTGGTGAGCCGATAAAGCCTGCCACAAAACGGTTTTGAGGGTAGTGGTAAAGCTCAAGCGGTTTACCCACCTGAGAGACGAAGCCTGCATCCAATACAACGATCTTGTCCGCCATTGTCATTGCTTCGACCTGATCGTGGGTTACGTAAATCATGGTACAACCCAGTTTGCGCTGCAGTTTGGTGATTTCTGAGCGCATTTGTACACGAAGTGCGGCATCTAGGTTAGACAACGGTTCATCGAGCAAGAAAACCTGTGGTTGAGAGACTAAAGTACGGCCGATCGCCACACGTTGACGCTGACCACCCGAGAGAGCCTTAGGTTGGCGTTCGAGTAAGTGGCTCAGTTGCAGAATTTCTGCAGCGTGTTCAACACGTTTGTTGATTTCCGCTTTGTCTGCTTTGGCCAGTTTCAATCCAAATGACATGTTGTCGTGTAGGTTTAAGTGAGGATAGAGCGCGTAAGACTGGAACACCATGCCCACGCCGCGTTTAGACGGTTCTACGTCATTCATGCGTTGTTCACCGATGTAAAGGTCACCAGAGGTGATGTCTTCCAAACCTGCAATACAACGTAGTAGGGTGGATTTACCACAGCCTGACGGACCAACGAAGACCACAAATTCGCCTTCTTGGATGTCTAAATCAACGTTCTTTGAAATTAGAACATCGCCGTAAGCTTTACATACATTTTTTAACGTGACACTCGCCATCTAGCTCGCCCTCGATTCAATAATTTTTATATTTTTACTGCCTTTCATTATATGAATTATTGCTCGGACAGTAACAGTAGGAATTTGGTAAGGAATGGATTGTTTATAGTGGTAAGAAAATTTGGGTGACGGATTACTCACATCACCCATCAAAGCCAATCAAGAGTTTGCCTCCCCCATATTCAATAAGCACCTCCCCCGTTAAATGTCCGGTCCAAAGACCCAATCAATACGAATGCTTATTTCATAACGGCAAACCCTGCGGCATTGCAAACCAGTATTGCGTTTGGCAGTAGACCAACGTGACCACTGGAAAGGGTTCTTACCATCCACTCTTGGATGGCTGTAGTTTCTCCTTATTGACAGTCTTGTACATCCTCCTGCTTAGGTTTTTTGTAGGGGTAGTCGAGGAGGAGGAGGCAAAGGAGGGGGTAAAAGGCGTAGTTAGATCGAGTTCAAATTAATTTCACGCTCAACGTTGAATTTGATCACATAAAGGGTCGGTTTTGTGATTTCGCTCCGCAAGCTAAAACGATGGTGATCACGAAAATAAGCCATAATACCTAGGGCGTAGGGAGTAGGAGGATGAGCCACCGCTCAGTTTGGCTGAAAATATATGGCGAAATACGGTGAAGCCTCTTGGTTGAGCTCTACAACACAAATATAAAAAGGATATGAACATGAAAAATGCCCTAACTACCGTAGCACTGGGTACTCTGGTTGCTCTTGGTTCATTTGGTGCTAATGCTGCTATTGAAGAAGGTCAACTAACGATCTGGATTAACGGCGATAAAGGCTACAACGGACTTGCTGAAGTAGGTAAACAGTTTGAAGAAGATACTGGTATCAAAGTCACTGTTGCTCACCCAGATGCGCTTCAAGATAAATTCCCTCAAACTGCGGCAACAGGCGATGGTCCTGATATCGTATTTTGGGCACACGACCGTTTCGGTGGTTACGCTGAAGCTGGTCTTCTCGCTGAAATCACGCCATCAAAAGAAGTCAAAGAAGGTATCGTAGACTTCGCGTGGGATGCGGTGAAATACAACGGCAAAATCATTGGTTACCCAGTGGCTGTTGAGTCTCTATCTCTTATCTACAACAAAGACCTAGTGCCAAACCCACCTAAAGATTGGGAAGAGGTAGCAAAACTGGATGCAGAGCTTAAGAAAAACGGCAAATCTGCAATCATGTGGAACCTAAAAGAACCGTACTTCACTTGGCCACTAATGGCTGCTGATGGCGGTTACGCATTCAAATTTGGCACTGAAGGCTACGACATCAAAGACGCAGGTATCGCCAAAGATGGCGTGAAAGATGCGATGACGTTTGTGAAAGGCTTAGTGGATAAAGGCGTCATTTCAGCGGATATGGATTACTCAGTGTCTGAATCTGCGTTTAACCAAGGTGAAGTCGCGATGACCATCAACGGTCCTTGGTCTTGGGGCAACATCGAGAAGTCTGGTATCAACTACGGTGTAACTACGCTGCCTAAGTTTAACGGCCAATCATCGAAACCATTCGTTGGCGTACTGACAGCTGGTATCAGCACGGCTTCTCCAAACAAAGATCTGGCGGTGGAATTCCTAGAGAACTACCTACTGACTAACGAAGGTCTGGCAAAAGTGAACGCAGATAAGCCACTGGGCGCTGTAGCACTAAATTCTTTCCAACGTGAGCTAGATTCAGATCAACGTATCGCGGCGACGATGGACAACGCGATGAATGGTGAGGTCATGCCAAACATCCCACAGATGAATGCATTCTGGGGCAGTGCGAAAAACGCGATCATTAACATCGTAGATGGTCGTCAAACTGTTGATGCAGCGCTTGCTGACGCAGAAAAACAAATGACTAAATAGCCAATATCTACCTTTTGCGGAGGGGGCAACCCCTCCTGCTTTTCTAAGTTTTATTATCGCTAGCAGGTTCTATTATGCAGTCAGTTCAAGGTACAGATGCAATGGCATCTCCAAAAGCGAGCTTGCCATCAAGTAAAAATGTACTCATTAAGTGGGCATTGCTCGGCAGTATCGGCATCCTCAATGGCTACGCTACTATTCTTATGTATTCACGCGGTGAGATGGCGTTTGCCCTCCTGACCGTCATTCTTACTGCTTTGGCACTTTTTGTCTTCGGTAGTAAAAAGACCTACGCACATCGCTATATTTATCCAGGTATCGCGGGGATGATTCTCTTCATCCTATTCCCGTTGGCGTACACTATTGGTCTTGCATTCACAAACTACAGTGCTAAAAACCAGCTTTCCTTCGACCGTGCTCAAAGTGTTCTGCTTGACCGTACTTTCCAAAGTGGTCAAAGCTACCCATTTTCTCTTTACAGCACCGAACAAGGTCATCGCATTGCAATCACCAATGGTGACCAGCTGTTGGCCACAGAGTCTTTTGACCTCGCGGCGTTAACGCCATCAGATATGGACTTGACGCCAGTTGACGCGATTGATGGTCAAAAAGAGAAGATTAAGACTATTATCCAAAACCGTCCGGTATTGTCTGAACTGGACCTCCACCTGCCAAACGGTGAAGACATTCGTATGAGTGGTCTGCGCAAGTTTGCCGCTGTGGTTGCTTTATATACGCTGCAAGATGATGGCGAATCCCTTTATAACAATCGTACCCAAGAGCTGCTGCGTCCAAATATGGAAGTCGGTTTCTATCAACCCGTGGATGAAAGCGGTAAATTCGTTGGTAATACTGTCTCTCCGGGTTTTATCGTTAACATTGGTAGCGACAACTTTGAGCGTGTCTGGCAAGACGACGGAATCAAAGAGCCGTTTATTAGCATCTTTATCTGGACCGTTGTCTTCTCTGCCGTGAGTGTTGCGCTGACGGTGTTTATCGGACTCATTCTCGCGAGTGTAGTGCAGTGGGAAGCGCTGAAAGGTCGCGCTATCTATCGCGTGCTGCTGATTCTGCCTTACGCTGTACCCGCATTTATCTCGATTTTGATTTTCAAAGGTTTATTCAACCAAAGCTTTGGTGAAGTAAACATGGTGTTGCAAGGTTTGTTTGGTATCAGCCCGTCTTGGTTTTCCGATCCAATTTTGGCTAAGACCATGATCCTTATCGTCAACACTTGGCTTGGTTTCCCTTACATGATGATTCTGTGTATGGGGCTACTGAAAGCAATTCCAGAGGATCTTTACGAGGCCTCGGCGATTGATGGTTCTAACTTCGTATCGAACTTTACCAAGATCACACTACCGTTGATGATCAAACCACTGACACCACTTTTGATTGCGGCGTTCGCGTTCAACTTCAATAACTTTGTTCTTATCCAGCTATTGACGCAAGGTGGTCCAAATATGATTGGTACTTCGGAACCTGCTGGTTACACGGACTTGCTGGTTAACTACACATACCGTATTGCCTTTGAAGGGGCTGGTGGTCAGGACTTTGGTCTGGCTAGTGCAATCGCAACACTAATCTTCTTACTTGTAGGGGCACTCGCACTGCTTAACCTACGAGTAACGAAAGTCGCTCAGGATTAAGGAGACGCATAATGGCAATGGTACAAGGTAAGTCTTTAAAATACCGAGTGTGGGCAACGCACATCGCATTGTGGGCATTTCTTTCTCTGATTATTTTCCCACTGTTGATGATTGTCGCTATTTCGTTCCGTGAGGGTAACTTTGCGACCGGTAGCATCATTCCAAATAACCCGTCACTAGAGCACTGGAAGTTGGCGCTTGGTTTCTCAGTCACCAATGCCGATGGTACGGTGACACCACCACCGTTCCCTGTTTTGACATGGTTGTGGAACTCGGTGAAAGTTGCTGGTATCTCATCTATCTTGATTGTGTGTCTGTCAACAACTTCGGCGTATGCGTTTGCCCGCATGAAGTTCAAAGGCAAGAACACCATTTTGAAAGCGATGATGATTTTCCAAATGTTCCCAGCAGTACTGGCGTTGGTAGCACTTTACGCTTTGTTTGATAAGTTAGGTCAGTACATTCCTTTCTTGGGCTTGAACACTCATGGCGGTTTGATCTTTTCTTATCTCGGCGGTATTGCACTGCACGTGTGGACGATTAAAGGGTACTTCGAAACCATCGATGGATCGCTTGAAGAAGCGGCAGCGCTGGATGGTGCAACGCCATGGCAAGCTTTTAGATTGGTACTATTGCCATTATCAGTGCCTATCTTAGCTGTGGTATTTATCCTGTCGTTTATCATGGTGGTGGGTGAAGTTCCAGTAGCATCATTACTGCTTTCTGATGTAAACTCTTACACACTAGCAGTTGGTATGCAGCAGTATCTATACCCACAAAATTATCTGTGGGGTGATTTTGCCGCAGCAGCAGTATTGTCTGCACTACCAATTACCATCGTATTCTTACTTGCACAGCGTTGGTTGGTCGGAGGATTGACCGCCGGCGGGGTGAAAGGCTAATAAGAACGATAAGGGCGACCGCTAGGGTCGCCCATTTTGTATCTCCGCTTAACAATTTTGGTTTGGCCGCCGATCAGTTAAGAAGAGTGCATAACTGGCGTTACGCATAGCTGGCTGTTAGCTAGATTCCTTACTAAATTACTACTAACAGTTTTTGTAACCAAAACCCGAGCATTGCTCGGGTTTTTTGTTTTCTGCTGCAGGGGATTATATCGGTGTTTTACATCCGAATGATTTCAACAAGTAGGGCATGCGATCGACAACGCATAGGAAAATGTAATAACAGTATTGCATTCAGCAATTTGTTGACTGAATTATGATTATTTTCTGATAGGCGAGAGAGTGGCGATATAACTGTAATTAAATCGATAACTTACAGTTAAGTTTTCAGTGCATAAAATAGATTGGGTGAATCAAAATTCGCGATTAGAAGGAGCACAACCTGCGTATTGGAGTAGTACAAAAATACTCTCTTGTGATAATGCGACTTTACGGAATAGATTGGCAAAGATGTCATCACCACCAAAGCACTTTCTTATATATTGGTTAATGTCGTCGTCGCAATAACCTTCTACATACATCGTTCTGACCCATTGATATTCGACCGCTTTCGGGTTCGACAATGTTTCTTCACTCAATGTAATGCCTGTTACGTTCACTGATATTCCTTCATACAATTCTGGATGCTTGCGGATTAAAGCAAATCAAGATGAAGGAATGATGACAATACAGAGATGAAAAAAGAGACTTGGCGTCTCTTTTTTCGGCTAGGAGGCTATTTTAGGTATTTGACGTGCGCTTCCATTTCGTCACCGATCTGTTTACGCATGTTCATTAAGCGTACCGCGGAGTCACGCAGCTCGATATCTTCTGGTGTCTGTGGGACCCACTCTGGCACTGACGTTGGCTTACCATTTTCATCAACGGCAACCATGATGACGATACAATGGGTGGTAAGTCGGTTCTTGAGTTCTTTTGGATCGCTGGCTTGTACATCGATAGCGATGTGCATGGACGTTTTACCCGTGTAAATCACTTTAGCGCTGACTTCAACGAGGTTACCGACGTGAATCGGTTGAACGAATCGGATACCGCCCGCGTAAGCGGTAATGCAATATTTTCCGCTCCATCCTGCCGCGTTAGCGTAGGCGGCTAAGTCGATCCATTTCATTACGGCGCCACCGTGGACTTTACCGCCGAAATTTACATCTCCGGGTTCAGCTAGAAACCGTAGTGTTGTGCTGCGTTGACCAGTGCTCATCTGTCAATCCTGTATTGTTATAGGTTTATTTGTTAATAACAAACCCGTTATCATTCTGCAACATCTATTAGACTTTAGGCTTAGATTTCGCTTGGTAATATCTGATGGTGAGGCTTTCCACGTTCGACAAAGCGTAAATAAAAAGCCTGCATTAACGCAGGCTATTAGAATAAGAGACAAGCTCTATAGAGATGAGGACATGACTTTGTCCATTATCGCCATACTTTGCTTAAAGTAAGGATTGTAGGTTAAGCGAGCGTGCAGTTTGCCTTCTTCACGGTACCCCCACGCGGAATACCACAGTGGTGAGGAGCCCTGTAGGCATAACGGCTCCGCTTGCTCGCCTTGACCATTGCTACAAATGACGTTGCTCCCGTTCACTCCGTAATAAGAATTGTTGGGAGAAAAGAGTAGTCCCATGTGCGAGCCATTGGAGATGCGGAGATCGTCGCGCTTCATCGAGAATCGACTGGAACGCGGTTCGAGCAAATCAACTTCGCCCTGCCAGACAATATGATTGTTTGGGTTTGGCATTTGCTTGCTGAACACATCAATTGCGTACTGAGTGCTGATGACTTTATCTCCTTCACTCATCAGCATAAATACGGGCTTATTGTAGCTAACGCCATCAAGTTGGTCCCGGACAATGGCTGAGGTTTCGTAATAAACCGCTGCCGCGCTCATTGGTAAGGAGTTGTAGCGTAGTGGATTATTTTCTGGGTCTTGGTCAGCCCAGGTAAAGAAGTAACTGGCAATACCCGCAAATTTTACCGCCCCTGAGTTTGGTAATAGGGCTGGTGAGAACAGCAGTAACCCGTTAATCGAATCATCGTTAAGTGCTTCTGAAGTGACGAGGTTTGCGCCGGTCGAATAGCCGCCAACCCAAATTGAATCAGTGTCTTGCTGGAGCAGTTTAATGTGGTGTTTGACCACGCCCTGCCAATCTTCAAGTGTCGGAAGTTGTAAATCTCCTACCTTGCTCGCATGGCCGGGAAGAAGAATCGTGCGTACCAAATAGCCTTGATCAGCAAGGTGAGTAGCAATGTCGACAAAGGAATAAGGAGAGTCCCCTAAACCATGGACGAGCAACACACCTTGACCGTTAGGTTTAGTAGGGACGTATTCTCTTGGTAGCACCAACGACAGCTCTGATTGCTGGTCATCGGTAATAAACAGGCGATTTTGCTCAAGCCACTCTCGCGTGTCTTCGATGTATTGAGCAAAACTGGTTTGCGTGTAACTGGGTAGTGTTTCTGCTTTGTTATATTCAGGGGCTTCGATATCTGCCGAGCAGCCGCTAAATAATAGCAAACTGGCCGTGACGGCCAGTAGAGACGATATTGTTTTCACGATGAGCTAAGCGAATCCTTTACTTTGACACTTCTTCGTATTCTCCTTCAAAAACATTACTTTGAGAACGTTGTTTGAAAGCTGAGCTGTTCACTTTAATCGCATTCTGTATTCGTTTACCAGTGACAAGTGCAAGGATCGTCAACGGGATCGCTAAAACGAGACTGAATAGTAGTGTGAAGAAGCCAATAAATAGTAGCGCGATGCTGGATAGGATTCTGTTCATATTCGTTACCTCTTAATCGTGCTTTCAGCTTAACGATGGGTAAATGAACAAAAGATGAATGGAATAAAAAAAGCCACTTTCAGCCAGTAAAAGCGGCAAATAATTGGGGGATTATTATAGGTGTTGTGGAGGTTTGCTCCCAGCGCAAACTGGGAGCTTTATTCGGTTGGTTACTTAGTTGGGTAAGTTTTGTAACGTACGCCCATCATTTGTTCCATACAGTGAACAACTTGACAGCTGTAACCAAACTCGTTGTCGTACCAGATGTACAGCACGCAACGGTTGTCTTGTGCGATAGTTGCCGCGCCATCAACAACACCAGCGAAACGAGAACCAACTAGGTCAGTCGATACAATTTCAGTTGATTCAGTGTAGTCGATTTGTGCAGAAAGCTCTGAAGCAATCGCCATTTCACGTAGGTATGCGTTCAGCTCGTCTTTGTTTGTGCCTTTCTCAAGGTTCAAGTTAGCGATCGCCATTGAGACGTTTGGCGTTGGTACGCGAATTGCGTTGCCCGTTAGTTTGCCCGCTAGCTCAGGTAGTGCTTTCGCGACGGCTTTCGCTGCGCCAGTTTCTGTCAATACCATGTTCAGTGAAGCACTGCGTCCGCGGCGTTCACCAGAGTGGAAGTTATCGATCAGGTTTTGGTCGTTGGTGAACGAGTGAACTGTTTCGATATGACCAGAGATAACACCAAACTTGTCGTTCATTGCTTTCAGAATTGGTGTGATAGCGTTCGTCGTGCAGCTTGCCGCGGAGATAATAGTATCTTCAGGCTTGATGACGCTTTCGTTAACGCCGAATACGACGTTTTTGATGTCGCCTTTACCAGGAGCTGTCAGTAGTACTTTCTCAGCACCTTTACACGCTAGGTGTTGGCTTAGGCCATCTGCATCACGCCATACGCCAGTGTTATCAACGATCAGTGCGTTGTTGATACCGAAGCTAGTGTAATCCACTTCTTCTGGTTTGTTCGCGTAGATGAACTGGATGTAGTTACCGTTAGCGATGATTGCTTTACGCTCTTCGTCTACGATGATGCTGCCGTTGAACTGACCGTGAACAGAGTCACGACGTAGTAGGCTTGCGCGTTTTTCTAGGTCACCCTTTTTGCCGCCGCGTACAACAACAGCACGAAGACGTAGTGGGTAGCCTGGGCCGTTTTTCTCAACAAGAAGACGAGTCAACAAACGACCGATACGACCGAAACCGTACAGAACAACATCACGTGGTTCAGAAACCGTTTGACCGTTCATTGCACCTAGTAAAGAAGTGTGCAAGAAGTCTTTAACGCCGTGCTCGTCGTCGCGACCTTGCCAAAACTCGTGTGCAAGTTGACCAACGTCGATACGACATGGTGAAAGTTCCATTTCAGACAGGGCTTTAATCAGAGGTAAAGTTTGCTCTGGAGAGAGAGGAGTGCCTGTGTAGCGACGCGCTAGACGATGAGTTTTGATGATGTCGATCGTTGCCGCGTTCACTAGTGTTTTACCGAAAAGTAAAACTTCTACGCCTTTTTGACGGTAAAGTTGACCAAGTAGAGGGGAGATAGTTTCCGCAATCGTTTGGCTCTTTTGCCAGTCTAGAAGATGTTTCTCTGGACTCATTTTCGTTTGGACCTTTCGCTATGGGGGACAGACTCTAAATCGCTTTGTAGGGGAAGCCAGATAGAGATTAAAACTGTGTATTATTTTTGTAATTTTTATGCGGCAGGATTGTAAGGCCTAACACCTTATTCTGCTAGTAAAAATAATATCAGGGTAATTTACTGTAATAACCCAATTAAACAGCAAATTTGGCCATATCTTCTTAGGTGTTTATCCTATTGACTTTACAAATCTACGCTGGTTATTTCGCGAGAAAAAATACTCAGACATCATGAGTTAATGAAACATATGATCTATACGCTAATTAAATTGTGATCTAAGTTCTCTTATACACTTAAAGCGTAAACAAGAAGTGGTGTTATCCTGCCTAGAATCAATGAAACTTAAGTTTATGTAATTTTAGTTTGCATATGTGACAGTCTCTTTCTTAATTTTTGGCGCACTTGAACGATTTTTGACACGAGTTATCGATTATTAACAATCAAAGTGCGACAAAAATCCGCATTTTAAACATCCCGAGTATTGAGTTTCTTCTTATTAACCACACTAAAGTTAATGTTAATTTGCTGTTATTGAACCTAAGTTTCAAACCCTAGGGTAATTGATCGTCACATATTTTATGTTTTTGCTGGTGCAAATATTGTCAATAGTTGTAAAGGGCGACTAATGTCTATGTATGAGTAAACGTGCCATTAATACTGTGTCCCGAAAGTTCATCTAGACTTAGCGGCTGGTAACAAATTTGATTCAAAGGAATGAACTCAAATGCTTTTGACGAGAATGTCTATAAAAAGTCGACTACTAATACTGTGTTTGCTGCCAACTATAGTCATTGTCTTGTTGAGTACAAATCTCGTGAAGCAAACCCAAACTCGTCTTGATAACTACCAGTTAGTCAGTGAGAAAAATCACTCGATCCGATTATTAACTCAGTTTTCTCAGCATCTTTATACCGCGTTGGGTGAACGCTTGCTGGGTGAGCCATCTAGTCCATCATTGCAGATTGCGCAGTCGAAGCTTGATGAGTTGAGCCAAATTCCTTTTAGTAGCGTTGATAAAGCTCATCAGTTCTCACCAACGATTACTGGTTATATTTACGATCTCAAGCAAATGCTCGTGAAACTAGAAGGCAGCTCGCAAGAGGAAAGTATCGCGATGGGACGACCGCTTTATCGCTTGTTGTATGATTTGTATGCCAGCATCTTGTCGACCGAAAGCCATGATTCCAGCGTTCGAGTTCACCGACTGGACATCATTATCAGTGATCTCAGTTGGCTCTATTTCTGGATGGAAAAAGAAGCATGGATCGCCAAGGAGATCCATACCACTGATTGGGCTTATCAAGGTTACGCGCCTGCTTATTTTCGCGTCAGTGAACGGCAACAGTTTTTCATCGACAAGTTTCTGAACAATGTCGGTTTGCACGAACAGAGCGCTGCGTTGCTTAAGATTTTTACGAGCAGTGATTTCAGGCAAGGTGTTGCGGTGAAAGAGCAGATTCTTCACAACTTGCCGACCGCGGAAGAGATCCAAGAATCAGTAGGCATTATTGAGAGCCGCAACTTATTAGTAGAGAAACAACTGCTGTCGCTTTCTAATCAGCTCCAAAACGAATTGGACATTGCGATCAAACAAGATCAGCAGCAGTTATGGTTGGTTGTTGGCGCGGCCATCGCTTTGCTAGTGCTTATGTTTGCTTGGGGAGCAAGCACGCTCTACAGAATCAACTCAAAACTCTCAAAGATTCTTTCGGTTATGGGGAACATGCGCGATCAAGGTTCGGCTGAATTGATCCCTATCGATGGCCGAGATGAGTTTGCGAAGTTTGCCAATGAGCTTAACTACACCATTGCCAAGCAAAGGGCATATGAGCACGAGTTGGTCGAGGCGAAAGAAAATGCGGAAGCCGCTAACCAAGCAAAAAGCGTGTTTCTTGCCAATATGTCTCATGAGATTCGAACGCCACTCAACGGAATCATCGGCATGAGTGAGATCTTGTCAGACAGTCGACTCAACACCAGCCAGAAAGAAATCTTAAAAGATATTGATGCTTCGTCTCAGGCGCTCTTAGTGCTGATTAATGACATTCTAGACCTATCTAAAATTGAGTCGGGTAACTTGGCGTTATCTCCCCACACTTCTAACTTGCGCGAACTGATTTACGATGCGCTAAATATGGTTAATGGCCACGCTTTGAAGTTAGAAGTTGAATTGAATGTCGAGTTTTCGCCACACTTACCTGATTGTGTTGAGATTGATGAGTTTCGCTTCAAACAGATTTTAATGAACTTGCTCAGTAATGCGATTAAGTTCAGTCCGAATGGTCAAGTACGTGTTGTATTGAGAAACGAGCCAAGTGACATGTTGTCTGTTGAGGTACACGACAACGGTGTTGGTATCGCCAATGAAAAGCTCAAAGAAATCTTTGCTCCATTTACTCAAGAAGATGGCACCATTACGCGTCGCTTTGGTGGTACAGGCTTAGGTTTAACAATTTGTAGCCAATTACTGGAGTTGATGAAAGGGCGCATATCGGTGGAATCAACCGTAGGCGAAGGAAGCCGTTTTACCGTGACCATCCCAATCACGTTACCAGAAGTTATGCCACAGCCACGTAAGTACCCACTTAAGGCGTTACTCGTGACGAATTCTGCGCCACACGCTCCATTAGTATTGCAGGAAAGCCAGCGCTTGGGCTTGGACGTCATCGCGAGTGAAGATAGCGATGGAATTTTGAGCTTGCAAGATGACGTCGATTTGGTGATGTACTGTCTATATAAAGAGAAACAGTCACGGCGCAACCTAGCCAATATTAGAGCGCACTTCCCAACCGCGGATATCGTTGGTATGCAACATCACCTTTATATGGAAGGCGATCTGGATGCTTTGCTTACTTCTCAGGTTACTTTGCCACTACTGGGTAAAAGGTTTGAGTTTGTCTTACGCAACGCCCAACAGGGAGCCACCATCCGTCATACAAAGGAAGGTGGGGCAACTGCGAGCTCACCTGCACATAGCTCAAAAACAGTGCTGATCGTGGAAGATAACTTAATGAATCAGAAGATTGCGAGTTTCTTTCTGAGTAAAGTCGGGATTGAATTTAGCATCGCAAGTAACGGACTAGAGGCGGTCGAACTGATTAAGTCTGGTGAGAAATACAGCGCAATTCTGATGGACTGTATGATGCCGATCATGGATGGTTTGACGGCAGCCAAAGAGATCAGAGCGTGGGAAAAAGAAAATAATCTTCCGGGAGTCCCTATCATTGCTTTAACTGCAAGTGTGCTACCGGAAGAAATTCAAAGCTGCTTTGACGTTGGTATGGACGCTTACCTGCCTAAACCATATAAGTCGCAGCAGCTTTTTGACACCTTTGAAAGGTTACAGGTCGCTTTCTAGCTCTTCGAGAGGCAACCAGTTCACTTTGACGCCAGCTTGCAGGAACATTTCCTGGCTGACTTTGATCTTATCTTCCCAGCGTGAAAGGAAGTCATCGGTTTGCTCAGGGCAATGTACAGCAGCAATACCTGTTTGAATGATTTTTGCCGCGCAGTTTGGGCAAGGGAAATGAGTTACCCAAATTTCACATCCGTCTAAATCACGCTTAGCAAATAGAATCGCGTTCTCTTCTGCGTGTAGGGTTTTTAGGTACTTCATCTCTCTATCGTCAGTCATCGCACTATCGGAAATGCCGTGTGGATAGCCATTAAAACCAACCGATACAATACGGTTTTGTTTGGTGATAACTGCGCCGACTTGTGTTGATGGATCTTTACTCCAAGAGCCAACAAGTTCAGCCATTTGGTAAAAGCGTTGTGCCCACTTAGAAATCATTCAGTCTTTCCTCTAGGAAATTGGTTTCGTGCCTCTCGCTATGTCAGGCAGGAATACGGGTTAAGTGTGATAGAGATCGTGTAATAATATCCTAACTTAACCCCTGTTCGTCTAGTAAAAACCAATCTATCTCGAATGAATACAGTGTGATTCATAGTTGTCGCGTGATTGATGTCACATAAAGTCACAAGTGGTCATTTGAAGATTTAGGCATATTTGCTCGCTCTCTTGTGCGAGATCTCTCACAAACGCGTAAGCATAGGTAGAATTAAAGCCTGCGACAATAGGCAGTGATTGAGTTTAACTTATTGAAAATAATTAATTTGTATCGTTTCTGTACAGTGATAGGTAGGGTGATTAGCCAAAAGTCTCGTTGTGAAAAATCGTCAATATCCTATTCTGGATTTGTCAGCAGGAAGCAGACACGGAACAGGAAAGACCCAAGGATTGGTCATCTTCAGGACGAAGATTCGATTATTCAGGATGAATAATTGGCATGGAAAGCAAAGGACATTGGCTGGACGCTAGTAACTAGGATGGTTACACAGGGAAAATCAATGGACGCTTAACGGACTAAGGCAATATCCGTCAGGATGATGGAAGCAAGGACACCGCTTAAGGATAAAGCGATGAGAGTTAGCGAGGATAGCTAACGGGCTGGATTGCCAAGGACACCGCTAGGAAGGCGATGATAAGGAAAGAGCTGAAGGATTCAGCGTACTATCAAGGAATAGATGCAGGGAGCACCTATTAGTAGCCGGATTGCTGCGAGTAAAGATTAAACCCCACTAGGCGAAAGCTTAGTGGGGTTTTCTTTTGTCGGTAGGTTAGCGCCATAATGACGTTTTTTCATTTGCTCTTAAAGCAAATGCGCACACGGTACTCTTCAACTTACCCATTGCTTCCAACTACTTAAGTCAAGCGTAAGCAAAAATGAGATCTTGCTTCGGGCGGATTCTTGCTCATGCGGGCAACTTCTTGCTCGATTTAAGCAACTTA
>NZ_LHPI01000008.1 GCF_001274785.1 Vibrio hepatarius | reverse complement strand
AAAGAATTTTACTTGGCGACCATAGCGCTTTGGACCCACCTGATTCCATGCCGAACTCAGAAGTGAAACGAAGTAGCGCCGATGGTAGTGTGGGGCTTCCCCATGTGAGAGTAGGACATCGCCAGGCTTTAAATTTAGACTTAAATGTCTAACCAGTGCGGAGCGGTAGTTCAGTTGGTTAGAATACCGGCCTGTCACGCCGGGGGTCGCGGGTTCGAGTCCCGTCCGCTCCGCCATGTATTAGAAAGCCTAGTCGAAAGACTAGGCTTTTGTCGTTTATGGCGCGTTGTTTCTTTTTTGGGGAAATAGAGTCTCAGTTGTGTGTAACTCTAGTCTCTCTCCTCTTACACCTCTTATTCTAGACCTCAGTGGAAGCGCTGGGGTCTTTTTGTTTGTGTTGAGCATTTGGATATAGGATGGATATCTCCAAATGCTCAGTCATACCAGCTTATCGAATACATATAAAAAAGCCCAAGTCGAAAGACTTAGGCTTATGTCTGTTCTCTAGTGAGTTTCTTGGCGCTACTTTTAGGCTTGGCTATCTTTTCTCATTCAGCGTCCAATCGTAATCATACTCAAAGTCACCTTTGAGAGAACTTAGTTCAGGGCGGTATCGAGCTAGATGATTGATTAGATCGGATTGAGAACCGAAATCTGTCGCAAACCATTCGTAGATCGAAGATAAGCGAACTTGCTTACCTGTGACTTTTACGCCTTTATCACTATTGATGAATGATTTGGCGGCTTGTTCTAGTAATTGCTCGCTATTAGTAGCGGTGAAAGCCTGAGTTTGTAGATTTGGACAACCTAAACTTGCACAGTTCACTGCGTAATGGGTTCTTGGGTCTTGCCAAATCGGTCTTAAAATTCGGTGTTCAATATCGTTTAAGGTGAGCTTTTTATTGTTTATTACCACTACCTCTTCTTCCCACGGCCCAAAGCTAAATAGTCCACCAAGCTTGGTAATGGATTGGACTGGATACGCATCTAGGATCAAATCTACCGTGAGCGAGTTATATAGGTTAACCCAGTAAGCATACTGCTGAGCTTTGCTCAGTTTGAGTGGGTTGATGGAAGAGAGCTCTCGAATATAGTCCTTCAGGTTCTGTTTATCAGACGAAGATACACTGCGGTAGCGAAATAGCGTGTTTTCTCCCTCACTAACAAGGTATTTATCCAATATCGCTTGCCATTTTTGGTGATTGACCTTGATGACAGTACCCTCGTTAGAGGTATTCCAATATTGCCACAATTCGGACTTAGGGGCAGCGAATGTACTCAATGAGAATAAAGACAGGGTAAGTAGTAACAGTGCTTTCATTTTCGTAATATTCATAAGAGATAGGTGTAGATAAGACCGAATAAATCAAAGATTTGTTTCAAATAAAAAAGGCTGGCCTAAGCCAACCTTTCTCTGCATCAATTCGCTTACTGTAAGAAAGCAGGAATCTTACTTTCGAACTCTGCAATCTTGTCTTCATGCTGAAGTGTTAAGCCGATATTGTCTAAACCATTTAGCAAACAATGACGACGGAACTCATCGATTTCAAACGAGTACTCTTTCCCGTTTGCTCGCACTTTCATCGCTTCAAGGTCAACTTCAACCTGCGCACCTTCGTTTGCTTCAACAAACTGGAAGATCTCGTCAACTTCTTGCTCAGTTAAGCGTACTGGCACCATTTGGTTGTTGATTGAGTTGCCATAAAAAATGTCGGCAAAACTTGGCGCGATCATCGCTTTGATGCCGTAATCGGCCAAAGCCCATGGTGCGTGCTCGCGTGAAGAGCCACAACCAAAGTTTTCACGAGCGAGTAAAATAGACGCGCCTTTATAACGTGGGGCATTCAGGATAAAGTCTGGATTTGGTTGTTCGCCAGCATCATCTAGGAAACGCCAATCATGGAATAGGTGTTTACCAAAGCCAAGGCGAGAAACCTTTTGTAGAAATTGCTTTGGAATGATCGCATCGGTATCGACGTTTGCCGCGTCTAGAGGAACTACCAAGCCTGTGTGTTGTTTAAAACCTGACATGTTAGTTTCTCCTTAGTCCAACTCACGAATATCAACAAAGTGGCCAGCAATTGCAGCGGCGGCTGCCATCGCAGGGCTTACCAAGTGCGTACGGCCATCACGGCCTTGGCGTCCTTCAAAGTTACGGTTTGAAGTCGATGCACAGCGCTCTCCAGGACCTAAACGGTCATTGTTCATTGCCAAGCACATCGAACAGCCTGGTAGGCGCCACTCAAATCCCGCCTCTTTAAAGATAACGTCTAGGCCTTCCGCTTCCGCTTGCGCTTTAACTTGCTCAGAGCCCGGAACAATCAGAGCTTGAACATGAGCTGCTACTTTACGACCTTTAGCGACAGCTGCCGCAGCGCGCATGTCTTCAATACGCGAGTTAGTACACGAACCAACAAACACTTTGTCGACTGGGTAATCAGATAGAGATTTGCCTGCTTCTAGCCCCATGTAAGCTAGGGCTTTCTCAGCCGATGCTTTTTCGATTGGATCTGCAAAGCTCTCAGGAGAAGGGATGGGAGCATCTACTGAAATTACCTGACCCGGGTTAGTCCCCCAAGTGACTTGCGGTTTGATGTCCGCTGCGTTCAATGTCACAACCGCATCAAATTCAGCGTCATCGTCTGTTTTTAGTGTTTTCCAGTATTCAACAGCAGCATCAAAGTCCGCACCTTTTGGTGAGAACTTACGGTCTTTGATGTATTCGAATGTCGTTTCATCTGGTGCGATTAGACCAGCTTTAGCGCCTAGTTCGATCGCCATGTTACATACCGTCATACGACCTTCCATCGAAAGATCACGGATAGCTTCGCCGCAGAATTCAACCACGTAACCGGTACCGCCCGCAGCCGTAGTTTCACCGATGATGGCTAGTACGATGTCTTTTGCCGTGATTCCCGGAGCCACTTTGCCTTTGACTTCGATCTTCATGGTTTTCGCGCGAGCTTGTTTTAGCGTTTGAGTTGCCAATACGTGCTCAACTTCAGACGTACCGATACCGAAAGCTAATGAACCGAAAGCACCATGAGTCGCGGTGTGCGAATCACCACAAACGATAGTCATACCAGGAAGGGTAATTCCTAGTTCAGGACCCATAACGTGGACGATACCTTGGTATTTGTGGTTGATGTCGTAGAGAGTAACGCCAAATTCTTCACAGTTCTTAGACAGCGTCTCCATTTGGATACGCGCCATTTCACCAGAGGCATTAATATCTTTAGTGGTGGTCGATACGTTGTGGTCCATCGTGGCGAATGTCTTGCTCACCTGACGTACTTTACGGCCCTTTTCTCGCAGACCATCGAACGCCTGGGGAGAGGTCACTTCATGCACTAAGTGGCGGTCGATATATAAGATCGGGTTTTCCCCTTCGGCTGCTACGGCCACGTGTGCGTCGTAGACTTTTTCGTATAATGTTTTGCCCATTGCTCTTCCTCGTCGTCCTTGTCACTGCAGCTGCGTTTGCTTCTATCAATCAGCTTGGTCATTTAGCGCACTAAACTTCCAAGCCAGCTTGATATCGCTGCCTTGTTGCAGCACCAATGACTTAGAGGAAGTAACCTCTGTCATTGGGGTTGTATTTATAATGACGACTTTAATCTGTTGTGTTTGTGTATTCGGTAATTATGAGTTCAAGATGTACTCAGCGATCTTATCGCCCATTTCTGACGTCGATAGTGCTGGTTTGTCTCCGGCTAGATCAGCCGTCAACTCTCCAGCTGACAGCGCTTTTGATACCGCAGATTCGATATCTTGCGCAGCCGCTTCTTCGCCTAGGCTGTAACGTAGCATTAGTGCTGCCGATAGGATTTGTGCTACCGGGTTAGCGATGTTTTTACCAGCGATGTCTGGTGCACTGCCGCCTGCAGGTTCGTATAGACCGAACTTGCTTTCGTTAAGACTTGCGGAAGGTAGCATACCCATGGAGCCAGTGATCATGGCACACTCATCGGAAATGATGTCACCGAAGATGTTTGAACAAAGCATCACGTCAAACTGTGAAGGGTCTTTGATAAGCTGCATTGTCGCGTTATCGATGTACATATGAGATAGCTCGACATCTGGGTAATCTTTCGCGATCTCTTCAACCACTTCACGCCATAGAATTGAGCTTTGTAAAACGTTCGCTTTATCGATAGAGCATACTTTCTTGCTGCGAAGGCGCGCTGATTCAAAAGCGATTTTCGCGATGCGTTCGATTTCAAAACGGTGATAAACCTCAGTATCAAACGCCTTTTCGTTCGCGCCTTCGCCTTCACGACCTTTAGGTTGACCGAAGTAGATGCCACCGGTTAGTTCTCGAACCACGACGATATCGAAACCGCGCTGAGAAATATCTGCGCGTAGAGGAGAAAATGCTTCTAACCCAGTATGAATTTGAGCTGGGCGTAAGTTGCAGAACAGTTGGAAGTGTTTGCGTAATGGAAGTAGCGCACCACGTTCAGGTTGGTCATTCGGTGGTAGGTGTTCCCATTTTGGACCGCCAACTGAGCCGAATAGTACAGCGTCAGCTTCTTCACATGCTTTTACTGTACTTTCTGGCAACGGGCAACCATGGTTATCAATCGCGATACCACCGACATCGTGTTGCTCGCGCTCGAAAGAGATACCGTGTTTAGTTTGAATCGCATCCAGCACTTTATGTGCTTGTTCCATCACTTCTGGGCCAATGCCGTCACCTGGAAGAACGGCAATTTTATACGTTTTGTCTGTCATGTTTTCCTTCACTCTAATTATTTAGATTTCCAGGGACGACTCTCGTCCCTGGAGTCTGTCTTATACTGTTGCAACTTTCTTTTGTTTTATTTCTGCAATCTGGTCTGCACGATGGATGCTGTTGATTACGTGCAGTAGTGCCTGACCTGAAGCCTCGACGATATCGGTTGAAACACCGGTACCATGGTATTTGCGACCTTTGTAGTTCGCAATGATATCTGCTTGGCCAAGACCGTCTTCACCTTCACCTTTAGCGGTTAGGTCAAACTTGTCTAACACAATATCATAACCCGTTACACGATAGATACATTGGTACAACGCATCTACTGGACCATTACCGACGGCTGCTTCACATTTCTCTTCGTCACCACATTGGATCTTGATACTGGTCGTCGCCATAACGCTACCAGATTGAACGCTTAGGTAGTTCAATTTGTAGTAATCGTCTTCTTCACGAAGGTTAGAGAAGTGCATTAATGCTTCTAGGTCGTAGTCGAACACTTGTCCTTTACGGTCAGCCAGTTTCAAGAAGTCGGTGTACAGTGCATCTAAGTTGTACTCTTCTTCTTTGTAGCCCATCGAGTCCATGTGGCTCTTCACCGCTGCGCGACCCGAACGGCTCGTTAGGTTTAGCGCTTGGTTCTTTAGACCAATTGACTCAGGCGTCATGATTTCGTAAGTGCTCTTGTTCTTCAACATACCGTCTTGGTGAATACCTGAAGAGTGGCTGAATGCGTTCGCGCCGACGATCGCTTTATTGCTTTGGATCGGCATATTACATAGTTGGCTCACCAACTTACTGGTACGGTGGATCTCTTCGTGCTTTATGCCAGTATGTACGCCTAAGAACTCTTGGCGAGTCTTGATGATCATCGCGATCTCTTCTAGCGAACAGTTACCGGCGCGCTCACCGATACCGTTGATCGTGCCTTCGATCTGACGTGCACCCGCTTGAACGGCAGCGATCGAGTTGGCGACTGACATACCTAAGTCATCATGGCAGTGCACAGAAATGACCGCTTTATCGATGTTTGGTACTCGGTTAAACAGCGTTTGGATAATACCGCCAAATTCGCTTGGCACGGTGTAGCCAACGGTATCTGGAATGTTGACTGTGGTGGCACCCGCCTTAATCGCTGCTTCGACCATACGGCATAGATTGTCGATTGGCGTACGGCCAGCGTCTTCACACGAGAACTCAACATCGTCGGTATAGTTACGCGCATGTTTTACCGCGTTTACTGCCATTTCAACTACGTCGTCGTAGCTACGGCGCAGTTTATCTTTAACGTGGATAGTTGAGGTTGCTAAGAAGGTGTGAATACGGAATTGGTCAGCAACTTTTAACGCTTCAGCGGCAGCATCGATATCTTTCGCAACGGCACGCGAAAGGGCACAAACTCGGCTGTTTTTTATATTTTTAGCGATGGTTTGTACGGATTCGAAATCACCTGGAGAAGAGATAGGGAAACCTGCTTCGATAACATCAACGCCGAGCCTTTCAAGCGCATAGGCAATCTGCAGTTTCTCTTTAACTGTCAAGCTTGCTGACAACGCCTGTTCGCCATCACGCAATGTGGTGTCGAAAATAATGACCTGATCGTTCATGTGTGCTTCCTTATTTGATTTTGATGCAATCGGCATCAGTTAATCGTTTACTTCCGGTATTTAGATATAAAAAAACCCGCATCTGGATGCGGGTTTTAGCAATTCTTGTTGTGGTTATTTTTCTTCCACAGCCTACCCGCGCGATGATTTCACGATAAGGAGGAGGCTCAGCAGGATAGAAAAATTAATTGTCATTGTTATATAAACCTATCTAGGTGTTAAATAAACCACAAATTCGAGTTAACAAATTAGTACCGCACTCTCTGGGACACGTCAACCGTAAAAGTTGAAATCGGTTAATTTTTTTCCTAATAGGCAAAATGAATAAGTCACGCTTATCGCGATGAACTGCTTTCTTTTTCTTTTAAAACAATATGTTGTAATGGAACTTCTCGACTTAAACTTAAATGTCCAACCAGAAGTAGCGTAAAACCTTGCTCTCGCTGCCAGCTAAGTAGCTTGCCTACTAACTCAGGATTGGTGCAAATATCGGGATGTGACACGATTAGTAATCCGGGATCACGCAGCAGGGCTTTCACCAGTAACAGGTGCGCATAACACGATGGAGATAAGTTACGTCCCAGTTCACTTAATGTCTCGTCCAATATTCCGTCAGGCAATTCAAAGTGCATCAACAGCGTTTCTAGCTGTGAAGGGGAAGTAGAACGAGGTAAGTTAGCGCGTATCGTCCCTCGTAGCAGGCTGCTAGAACGGTCAACTGTAATCACGCTTTTATTCAGGCTGCGCTGCGAAAGCCATTCCAAGCGGCGACCGGAAATAGTGATGCGTCCGGACAGTGGCGTGTATTGCTTGGTTAAACACTCTACTAAGAGATGGGCGAGTCCATTGTCTTTAATCTTCACTATGCCGCCAGCTTCGATATGCTGCGTGAGTGGCTTCATTTCTGCATTCAGCTTTAATTGCTTAAAACTGAGTGAATGCGATAGATGGGCGACTAACCTAGTGGCTTTTTCTGCTGGCGGTGGTTGTGCGTTCTCCAATGCCAGTTCGAGCCTCGCTTTTGCAGCGTAGAAGGTGATCGCGTAGCGCCAGCTCACCGTTAGTTGAGTTAACGAGTAAAACAACAATCCCAGCGTTAAGGTTACCGCGGCGAGTTCACTTTTCTCTAAGGTTTGATTCCACAGGAAAAAGACCAACACGGTTAACGTCATCACTTGGGCAATCAGAGTACTGAACTTATTGATAGCCGCGTGATATATGGTTTGTTTGACCGAGCTAGACGCCAGTCTGTCACTGTGGCGGGCTAAGCGTCGGGTTTCTCTGTTCAGTTGATTAAATTGATTAATAGAACTGCTGGCGATGATGGTTTCACCAAGGAAACCACTTAACCGTCCTCGGTCTCGTCTGATCTCTAGTGCTATTTGGTACATCTTCGGCGTAAGCAAGCACATTGCCAGTAAGCAAAGGCTGCTCAGACCAACGGCAAACCAACCGAGTTGATGCCAGTGTACACATAAGAACACAGACAACCCCAGTGCCGAAAGCGAGTGTATCGTGAGCTTAGGGATGCCGATAGATGCCCAATTTTTGATCTGATTGCTGTCGGTGATTAGGCGGCTCATTACCACGCCAAGACGTTTTGGCGCAAGCTGAGATGGCGCGCCGACCAAACCTTGATATAACTGGCAGCGCACGGCTTTGACGTAGTTTTGTCCCAGTTTTTCGGCGCAATAACTCTCCACGACAGACAGTATAAAAACGCCCAGAGTAGTGGCAGCCAACGCGTATATCCAGATATTAAAGTCGCTGGACTGCCAGAGCGTTTTTAACAGCATGACGCTAAATACGCTGGCCAAGGCGATACTGACGCCGACGCCTATCAAGGCCATCAGCCAGTATCGACGAGTGCCAGCAAATATCGGGACTAATCTCATGCGATTGCGCTAAAAGTTTGAGTGGTCGCCAACAGTGATTTCGCTGTTTCTGGATTCGCCAAGTCTTCCAAATCAAGTACGTTGAGCTGCACTTCGTCGGCGGCTTCGCGCGCGGCAAGTGGTGAGCAACAAATGCGTCCACTGATCGCCGGTACGTGATAGCCTTCGCTCTTCAGCCACTCAGCTCCAGCCGTTGCGCCCAGAGATTCTCGAGCAGTGAATACCACGTTTTTAAACAACGCTTTGTACTCTTCATTTTGCAGCAGCGCTCGGGTTTCTTGTTGGTACACGCCATCGGCTATCTCAACCACAATCGCATTACAACCTTGGTTAACCAGAGTTTGCGATAGCTTTTTCACAATGCCCATCAATTCAAATTCTTCGACTTTGAATGAGGTTGGGAAACCTGCGTCGGTAAAGTCGACAGCGACTCTTGCGCCAGCGTCCTGCATTAACCACAGATCCCCACCTGCGCCCGTTCCTGTGACTTTCATCGCGCCGACTTGATAGCCCGCTTTGGTTAGGCCGTGAATAATGTGTGCGGCAGTGGTCGTTTTACCCGCATTCATTGAGGTGCCTACCACAGTAACATTTGGCACGTTTGGTACTGATAGTGCTGGTGGAACAGAGTAGTTAGCCAAGTTGATCACGCGGCCGTCTTTATCTGCAATTAAACCAATAGGCGTAATTTCAGTCGGAAACTCGATACGTTCGTGCCATGACAACGCGTGAGCGGCGATACCACCGGCTGCGACCATATGGCATGGCGATAGATCGCTTGGGATCACCGCTTCAAACTGATCTGGTGCGTAGCGGTTGCCGTAAGCGAGGATCACTTCGTCTCCCTCGAACAGTTGCGCTTTACGTCCATCGGTACGTTCGGTGCGAGTGTGGTGACCGAGTAGCGTGATTTTCGCCAAAATGAGGTCACCTGCTTTTGGTTGGTAGCTGAGATCTTCGATAATGCTTTCCATCGCGGTTTTAGCGACTCGACGAGTAACGAAAGATTGCTTAGCTGCCTGAAGACGTTGTTTAGAAGTAGTCATGTTCATGGTGTTTTCCTTTTTTATGTGTGGTTTGTTTGAACGATTCCATTCTATGAAGACTGTGCTGACGCAAAGCTGATACGCTTGGTAAGCTAACGGTAAGGTTTCCAATGCTATTTTTACCCTGAGTTTTTCTGCCCATAAGGTTTTCACTTGCGTCGAGTTTTATCTCTATTGTGTTTTTGTCTGTTCACTGTGCTGTCGGTTGTACCAAGCACAGCGCAGGCTAATTGCAGTGAAAAACCGTCCGCGTCTACGTTCTTTAAGTTCATGAAAGAAATAAAGAAAGAGACACACCGCCGAGGAGACACCTTGCTCAAAGCTTCTGCGATCAATAAAGAGTGCAAACCCGTGTTTGAACTCAAGATCCTCGAGGCAAGCGGCAGGGTTGCGATTCGGTATTACGACGCCCACACCTATGAAGAACTTTTCCGACCCAATCCGGTGCTTATTAGAGACGGGAGTGATCGTTCGGATTCAAGTTCAGGCAGTTCAGGTTCATCTGGCGGTCGCGGCTCGTCTGATAGAGATGATGACGACAATGACAACGACGATGATGATGACGATTAAGTAGCTGAGAGTTTAAGGATGAGAGCACTAGTAGTTGAAGATAACGTTCAAGCCGCAGAGCAAATTTCCCGTTCGCTAAGCAGCCACGGTTTTGCCGTTGACGTGACCCACGATGGAAATGACGCTTGGTTCCAAGGGGATACTGAAGATTATGATATCGCCATTTTGGATCTCGGCTTACCCGGCAAAGATGGATTAAGCGTGTTGACCGAATGGCGACGAGCAGGAAATAAAATGCCAGTCATTATTCTTACCGCTCGTGATACTTGGCGTGAAAAAGTCACCGGTTTACGTACTGGTGCGGATGACTACTTAGTCAAACCGTTTGAGATGGAAGAGTTGTTGGCGCGCGTTGAAGCCTTAGTGCGCCGCTCAAATGGGCATGCCAGTTCGGTAATTAAATGTGGCGCGCTAGAGTTGGATAGCACCGCGCAGCGGGTTGCGCTATCGGGTGTGCATTTGGATCTAACTTCACTGGAATATCGTTTGATCTCTTACCTAATGAATCATCAGGGCGAAGTGGTTTCGAAAGCAACACTCACCGAGCACCTTTACCAGATGGACTTTGAGCACAACTCGAATGTTATTGAAGTGCTGGTCAACCGCGTTCGGAAAAAAATGGGCACTCAGCATATTCAAACGCGCCGAGGACAAGGATATCAGTTGAATGAGTGCGACTAGATCGGATTCCAACAAAAAGCATTCTTTGCTCAGGCAGGTTATTCGTAGCGGTGTTGGCTGGTATTTAATCGCCATGCTCAACGTCGGTGCGCTGCTGATGTACATGTTTGAGCAGCATATTGAGCAGCGTTTTGACCAAGGGCTGAAGAACCAACTCTACGCGATGGTTGCTGCGGTAGAAGTAGATAGTGAGGGGAAGGCCACGATGGGTGCTTCTTCTGGCAACCCTGTGTTTAGCCAACCATTATCAGGTTGGTACTGGCAAGTGATTGACCATAACAATCAAGTGCTGTTCCAGTCGGACTCACTTTACAGTGAACAACCGGTGCCTTTGATTGAGCACGGGGAAGATTACCAGTTTCATCGTATTGAACTTATGGGCCCAGTACAGAAACTGCGTATGGGGATCCAAACGGTTGAATATCCGCAAGGCAACAAAGATTTGCAGTTTGTGGTGTCTGGGCCTATCGCCGACATTAATAAAGACGTGTATGCCTTCGGCCGTTTATTGTTTGCCGTCTTATCTATTTTAGCGGTGACGATCGCACTGTCGATTTGGGCGCAGATTCGTCAGGTGTTACGTCCGATCAAACAGCTCGAACAAGATATCGCCGCGATTCGTTGTGGTGAAAAGCAAGAGATCGACGCTGACTTGCCAAAAGAGATGCAAAACTTTGGTGATGAAATCAACTTGCTGCTTGCCCACAACAGCGCGATTTTAGAACGCTCACGTTTACAGGCAGCAAACTTAGCCCACGCGTTAAAAAATCCGATTTCGGTTCTCAGACATGAGTTAGAAAATATTGACCAGAACTCCGCACAGGTAATGACTGAGCAACTCAACCGCTTAACGCAAAACGCGCAGACGCATCTTGCTCGCGCCCGATTGGCGGGGTCGATGAACCAACTCGCAGCGCAAACCAACGTGTCAGAAAGCGTCAGCGACATTCTGTTTTCGATGGAGCTTCTCTATAAGCAAAAGCAGCTCGAATTGGGCTTTCGTTGTCACGCTGGGGTGTATTTCCGTGGAGATCAACACGATTTGGAAGAAGTACTCGGCAATTTGATAGATAACGCGTGTAAATGGGCGACCTCAAAAGTGCAGGTTAACGTCGCGGTAAATGGCAAGCGAATAATGATTGATGTTGAAGACGATGGTGTCGGTATCCCAGAAGAGAAACGTGACCATGTCTTTAAACCGGGACGTCGGTTAGATGAAACCACCGAGGGGTCCGGATTAGGATTAAATATCGTACAGGATATTGTTATGCTCTACGGCGGCGCCGTTGGAGTGTCGGCGTCTGAGTTAGGAGGCGCAAAAGTGTATTTGGAACTGCCGGGAGGAATGAGTGATGCAGTTTAAGAGTGGGGCTTTGCTATTAACCTGCCTTGCCTTAAGTGGATGTCAGTTGATACAAACGGGCTCTAAGTTTGAAAATCTGTCGAATGAAATCATGCTGTCTCACGCCAATAAGGTGCAGAGGATCAGCGATGATATCGATCTGTTCTTTAGCCAGACTGAGCGTGAGCGTCTGCTAAACCAGTTAACCAAAGGTCTAGAAAACGAACAAAGCATGCGTTTGTCTGGTATCGATAAACATACTTCGGCGCGATGGCAGATTGAATTACAACCAACAGAGTGGTTGGCAATTGAAATCCAAAGGCAAGCGACGGCAACGGTCGACGAGCAACAAGATTTTGAATTTATGGATGTTCCTTATCGAGCGAATACAACGCTAAACATCCGGCACCAACCGTCTTTGCAAGGCAACAAGATCGGTGTGTTGGAAAAAGGGGACGTATTTAATGTAATCGCAAAAGTCTCTGAGCAGCCTTGGTATTTGGTGACACAAAACGGGGTGATTAAAGGTTACGTGCACAAAGATTATGTCTCGTCGAATATCATTTATCGCGATGTGCTCTCTACTCAGCCAAATCCACTCACAACGCCCAATTACGTGGCTCAGCCACAACAAAGTAGCTTGCAGCCGAAAGTGAATAAAAAGATCACCGGGATATTTATTTGCCGTCAGTTCAGCTATCAGTTTTTTAAACAGGCTAACAACCAATCAGGCATGTACACCGCGTGCCGTAAGCAAAAAAACATTTGGTACATCGAGCCTGTCAACGCCCGCGCTAAGTACGGCTAAACGCTGTTCTTAAACTGACAGGAAGCTTACCGCCTCCCTCAGCTTCTTGTCAGTTAGCTTGTTTTATCTTGTGTCCACAACGTCAATAATCAGTTTGGATTCAATATGAAACGCACCTATATTCCGCTTTTACTTACTCCTTTAGTGCTTACTAGCCCGAGAGCTTTAGCTGACCTATCACTGTACCAAAATGAGCATGGTGAGCTTGAAGCCTACGGTAAGCTAAAAGCTGTCTTGCACTACCAACAGCATCGCAATCCCGCCTCTAACTTTGAAGATGATTCCAGCCGCGTCGGCTTAAAAGGCAACTATCAAATCTTAGATGACGCAGCATTATTTGGTTTGGTGGAAGTCGGCAGTCACTTCAATAAAGATAATCAAGATGATTTGTTTACACTGCGATTGGCTTACGCAGGAGTGGACAGTGATTATGGCCAGGTGGCTTGGGGTAAACAAGAAGCGCTGATACACAATCTGGATAACTACGACCTGAGTAATAAATTGGGTGGGGTTGCTCACTACACGCGTGATGAAATGAATAATAAACGCAATGAGAACACCTTGAGCTACCGTTTGGACTGGAATGAATTTCGTTTTGAAGCGCAAGCAAATGGTCGACGTGATTTAGACCGAAGTGTGCGCCTGCGTAGTGGTGGTGAGTCATTCAAAGTTAATGAAGACCAAATTGATAATGGGTTGGGCTTTGGTGTGCGCTATAAGTATCAACCGCAAGATATTCAAATTCGTGTTGCGTCACAGCTCACTCATTATCAACACGGTGCGGAAGCGTTTAGTGTCGCGGCTACCGTCGTGAAAAAAGGTCAGTTTGCCAGCGAACGCGATTGGCGAGTCGGCACGACCAGCGGTTACTACATGTTGGAGGATGAGCGAGATTCTGCATCAGCTTATACATTTGGACTTAGTGGTAAGGTTCAGCTTTGGCAGCAAGTTTCGGGCTATATGGTTGCAGAGACGATTCAAGGGCGTGGTGCGATAGACGAAGGTCGAGAAAACGCATTGACTGCTGGGGTAGAGTACAATTTAACTTCAGCCGCTAAACTCTATACCGAGGCTCAACAATCTTGGTTTGATAGCAATAAAGACGATCAACGCCAACTGGTTCTTGGTGGCATTTACAAGTTCTGATACTCGATTAAACCCTCATTAAAATGGCCTTTACTGGCCATTTTTCCGTTTTGGTGCGATGGATTCGATTGTCACGGTAATACCCATAAAGCTTAATGGATTTGTCATTGTTCTCTTATAACTTGATTGCAAAAGCGACCGAGTTGGGAGTTGGTAATGCGTACTATCGAACCTATCGCCAAATTGGATTTGGCATTTTCATTGTTCTGTTTACAGCATCGTTTTTCTTACCCGCTATCAAGATTGAGTAAAGCCATTTCACATACGGGCGATGGCCACTTATACGCGGTATTGGGCGGATTAGCGTGGTGGATGGACGGTGAACGTGGGCTAATGTTTTTGCTGGTGGGATTATTGGCATTCACGATTGAACTGCCACTCTACTGGATGGCTAAAAACGCGTTTAAACGCCGCCGACCTCAAGAATTGTCAGAACTAGTTACTTCGTTTATCACTCCTTCAGACCGCTACAGTTTACCGTCGGGACATACCGCGGCGGCATTTCTTATGGCGACGCTGCTGAGCTTTTTCTATCCGGAACTAGATACTTTTGCCTTCGTATGGGCCACGCTTATAGGAGCGTCTCGAATTTTACTCGGGGTGCACTTCTTAACAGACGTAGTACTTGGCGCCTTACTCGGTCTTGGTTGTGCGCAAATCGCCTTGACGATGTTGGCTGGAGCGTAATTGATGAAGATTTTCTACGGAGTTCAGGGTACGGGGAATGGACACATCGCACGTGCTAGAGCAATGTGCCATGCACTGAAGAGTCGCGGCATTCATGCTGACTTCCTGTTTTCAGGGCGAGATGAGAAGAAATACTTTTCAATGGAAGAGTTCGGCCAGTATCAAACACGCCGGGGATTGACGTTTGTCAGCCACAATGGACAAGTTAGCTATCTGAAAACGTGTTTGAACAATAACGTGCTCAACTTTTGGCAAGAAGTCTCCGAGTTGGACTTGAGCCAGTACGACTTGGTGCTTAATGACTTTGAACCTGTTTCTGCTTGGGCAGCGAAAAGACAAGGTATTCCGTCGATCAGCATCAGCCACCAAAATGCGTTTCGTTATTCTGTGCCACTTAAAGGTGCAAGCTGGCTGGATAAAAAAATCATCGAACACTTTGCTCCGGCGCAACATCGAATCGGTCTGCACTGGTATCACTTTGACCAACCTATCTTGCCACCGATTGTCCATACCCCGGACAAACACCTCGGCAACGAAGATTTCGTTTTGGTCTATCTGCCATTTGAAAACCTTAACGATATTTCAGAGTTGTTGTTTCGCTTTAGCAGTCAGCGCTTTGTTTGTTACCACCCAGAAATCATCGAAGATGACTTAGTGGAAAATGTACAGTTTTTACCGCTAAGCTTTGAAGGTTTCCAGTATCACCTTCACCGCTGTAGTGGGGTGATCGCCAATGGTGGTTTTGAACTGCCGTCGGAAGCGCTCACTCTAGGGAAGAAATTATTACTCAAACCGCTGTCAGGACAGTTTGAACAGTTAAGCAATGTGGCAACGCTCGAAGACCTTGGCTTAGCCACTTGTATGGATATGTTGGATGCATCGATTCTGCGTCACTGGTTGGATGAAGCGCAGGCAGAAAGCGTTAATTATCCGAATGTCGCTGAGGCGATAGTTGACTGGTTGCTACAGGGGAATTGGGGTAACCAAACCGAGCTTACAACCCGCTTGTGGGACAGAGTCGACTTCCCCAGTTATGTCACCAATATATGAGAATAAACTATCGTACTACGTCAAAATAATGATGAACAATTGACGAGACTTGTAGGTTGTCTGGAGAGTTATTTCTTACACCTATAAGAAAAGTCCTACTTATGTAAGTGGTTCGAACTATTCATAACTTCTTAATCGACTAAAAAAATCGTCTTTAGATCTTTTTATAATCTCTCTATATGGCTGATTTGTAAGATTATTCCTATAGTTCCTATAAAAAGTACTGATTATTTATCAATCGAGTTGCCTCTTATTGATTGATTCGCTGATAGTAATGGCTCGCCGTAAATCATCCGGCAAACAAATACTATCACTGCAGGTTTTCTAATCTTTGAAATTCCATGCATTTCAGCTTTGCTGAAACATTTAAGAGGCTTGATACATGAACGATAAAAAAGAGTCGATGAGCACGATTGCCAACTTTCGTATGGAAAGCATTCTGCGCGGCGTAGATTTAAATCTTTTGACTGTGTTCGATGCGGTAATGCAAGAACAAAACATTACACGTGCGGCACACAACTTAGGCATGTCTCAGCCAGCAGTAAGTAATGCCGTTGCGCGTTTAAAAGTGATGTTCAACGATGAACTCTTCATGCGCCAAGGACGTGGTATCCAACCGACTCAACGCGCTCGTCAGCTGTTTGGTCCTATTCGTCAAGCGTTGCAACTTATCCGCAATGAACTGCCGAGTTCAATCTTCTCTCCTGAATCTTCAAGCCGTCGCTTTAAGCTGGCAATTTGCAGCCCATGCGATATGCGTTTTGCTCCACAGATCATGTCGAGCATTCACGCTCAAGCGCCAAATGTTCAACTGCACTTAGACGCCGAGTTTGACCGTCAGTTGGCTGAACGTATGCGCTACCAAGAAGTGGATTTTGTTATCGATTACTCTCGCTTTGACGAGCAAGGTTTCTCTAGTACCGAAATCTTCCAAGATGAACTCGTCGTTGTAGCGGCGAAAACGCATCCTCGTATTCAAGGTGAAGTTACGCCTGAACGTCTACGTAACGAACGCCACGCGAAATTGTCTCGCGTTCACGGTCAGCGCAGTTTCTCAGAGCAAGCGTACCGCGATTTAGATGTACAGGCGTACTATGAAGGCGCAAGCCTTAGCAACTTGCTGTACGTTGTTGGTCAATCTGACTTAGTGACAATTGCACCGCGTTGGATGGTAGAAAATGCGGCAAACAAAGATCAACTTCAAGTGCTGAACTTCCCATTTGAAAACGGCAAAATCAGCGGCTATCTAAGCTGGCATGAATCGAATGAAAAAGACAAAGGTCACATCTGGTTGCGTGATTGCTTAATGGTAGTGTGTGGTGAAGTGGTTGCCACGGCATAACTAAGCTAAAAATATCGTAAAAAACCTTGAGTGACGCTACGCCATTCAAGGTTTTTTACTATTTAATTGATAAGTTTGATAAGCGTCAGTTGCCTTTTAGCATCTGAAATGTACACTTGTGCGCGCAAAAGCTTACAGGTGTAAGCTAAAGGTAGAAAAGATGACCAACTTAGATTTTCATATCGTTAAAAAAATACGTGAACAGATTGCTAAAGGCGGTGATCGTATTGCTCTTAAACATAAAGTGGGCAATATGTGGAACGGCATTACTTGGAAGCAGTTTGGTCAGCAAGTGGACGCTCTGTCACTTGCTTTACTGGCTCAAGGTCTACGAGTTCAGGATAAGATCGGGATTTTCTCAAACAATATGCCGCAGTGGACAGTAGCTGATTTTGCTGCGCTACAACTGCGTGCCGTAACGGTGCCTATCTATCCAACCAACACTGCAGCACAATCCGCCTACATCCTGCAAAACGCGGACGTTCGTGTGTTGTTTGTTGGTGAACAAGCTCAGCTTGATGCAGCCATCGCTATTTTTGACCAATGTGAACAACTTGAGTTGATCGTCGTTATGGACGCTGATGTTGACCTAGGCGATTACTCGTTTGTTGTCTCTTGGGAGCACTTCATCGCTCAGGGTGACAGCCAATACCAAACCGAACTCGAACAGCGTCTTGCTGATGCGAACTTCGATGACTTGCTGACGCTGATCTACACCTCAGGCACAACCGGTCAACCAAAAGGCGTGATGCTTGATTACACGAATATCGGCTCTCAATTAGAAGGGCATGACCAAAGACTGAGCCTGTCTCAAGACGACGTATCGTTGTGTTTCTTGCCACTTTCGCACGTATTCGAACGCGCTTGGACTTTCTACGTACTGTATAAAGGCGCAACCAACTGCTACCTACAAGACACCATGCAGGTGCGTGATGCTCTGGGCGAAGTTCGCCCGACGGTAATGTGTGCGGTGCCGCGTTTCTACGAGAAAATTTTCTCTGCCATCCATGAAAAAGTCGCCCGTGCGCCGCTGATGCGCAAAGTGATGTTTACTTGGGCGGTCAATATGGGCGCAAAAATGGCGGTATGCCATCAAGAAGGGCGTAAGCCTTCATTTGCGTTAAAAAAATCTTATCAGCTTGCGGATAAAATCGTGCTGTCTAAGCTGCGTGCGCTGCTTGGTGGTCGTATCAACTTTATGCCGTGCGGTGGGGCGAAACTCGACGAAACCATCGGTCGTTTCTTCCATGCTATCGGGATCAACGTCAAGCTGGGTTACGGCATGACAGAAACGACGGCGACGGTTTCTTGTTGGGACGATAAACGCTTTGATCCAGATTCAATTGGCATGTCAATGCCGGGCGCTCAAGTCAAAATTGGTGAGAACAACGAGATCCTAGTTCGTGGCCCGATGGTGATGCGCGGCTATTACAAAATGCCGGAAGAAACGGAAAAGACTTTCGACGAGCACGGTTTCCTAAAAACTGGTGATGCAGGCCATATCGATGAGCACGGCAACCTGTTTATTACCGACCGTATCAAAGAGCTGATGAAAACCTCGGGTGGTAAGTACATTGCACCACAAATGATCGAAGGTGCGATCGGTAAAGACCATTTCATCGAACAAATCGCGGTGATCGCCGATACGCGTAAGTTTGTCTCTGCTTTGATCGTGCCGTGTTTTGACAGCCTAGAAGAGTATGCGAAAGAGCTGAACATCAAATATCACGACCGGGTTGAGCTGATCAAACATCACCAAGTTGTCGAGATGTTGGAAAAGCGCGTGAATGACCTGCAAAAAGAGCTGGCGAAGTTTGAACAAGTGAAGCGCTTTAAATTGTTGCCAAAGGCTTTCTCGATGGATGAAGGCGAGTTAACGCCGACACAAAAACTACGCCGTAAGGTAATTAACGACAAATATCAGGACGAAATCGAAGAAATGTACACTGAGAAAGGTGATAAGAAGTAACTTTTCATTCGCTTAGATTTTCGATTGTTCAAAAATCCTCCTCTTTGTCTAATACCAAAGTTGGGGGATTTTTTTATTGTGCTAACAATACGTTACTTGGCTTAACTGACGATTAATTGAGCTGTTTTAATAAAATTATATTCTGAATTTACACTCAACTATTCCCACATGCACTAAATGTAAGTCTTTCTGTAGTCGTCATGTCTTACATTCTCGCCATACTTAGCATCTTGTTTAAATTGAGACGGAAATCTCATTAGACCGTCTGATAATAAAACGTTACATTGGTTTCGTTAACTTACTTTTTGTTACGACAAAGTAAGACATAGCCGAAAACTGGAAATATTTCGAATTAGGCTACGAATAAGCCCTAGACTATGTAAAACCAGACCAATGCGTTGACCTTACGAATTGGCACACTGGTAAGGAGAAAAATATGGCAGCAATGTTGTCCGGTGCAGAGATGGTAGTGCAATCTCTGATCGAAGAAGGCGTTGAACAGATCTTCGGATACCCAGGCGGTTCCGTTTTAGATATCTACGATGCGCTCCACGCAAAAACAGAAAACATCAAACACGTTCTCGTTCGACACGAGCAAGCTGCGACGCACATGGCAGACGGTTATGCGCGTGCAACAGGGAAGCCGGGTGTGGTGCTTGTCTGTTCTGGTCCTGGCGCGACCAATACCATCACAGGTATTGCTACTGCGTACATGGACTCCATTCCAATGATTGTTATTTCCGGCAACGTGCCTAACAACCTTATCGGTAATGATGCTTTCCAAGAGTGTGACATTGTGGGCGTATCTCGCCCTGTGGTGAAACACAGCTTCTTGGTGAAGAAAGCTGAAGATATTCCAGAAACCGTTAAAAAGGCGTTTTACATCGCGACGACTGGCCGACCAGGTCCAGTTGTGATTGACTTGCCTAAAGACGTAATGAATCCGCAGATCAAACTGCCGTACGAATACCCTGAAAGCATTTCAATGCGTTCTTACAAGCCAACCACGACAGGCCACAAAGGTCAGATCAAGAAAGGCTTGAAAGCGTTGCTTGAGGCGAAAAAGCCAGTGCTTTATGTCGGTGGTGGTGCTGTTATCTCTCAAGCGGACGAGTACTTGTTAAAGCTTGCGGAAGCACTCAATCTTCCGGTGGTGAGTACGCTGATGGGACTGGGCGCATTTCCAGGTACGCACAATAATTCACTCGGTATGCTTGGCATGCACGGTACTTATGAAGCCAATATGGCGATGCACAACGCTGATCTTATCTTTGGTGTTGGGGTACGTTTTGATGACCGTACAACCAACAACCTAGAAAAGTACTGTCCGAATGCGAAAGTGATGCATATCGACATCGATCCATCGTCGATCTCTAAGAACGTTAAAGCAGATCTGCCAATCGTAGGTTCTGCGGAAAAAGTATTAGAAAGCATGGTGACGCTGCTTGAAGAACAAGGCGCAGTCAACGACAGCGAAGCGCTAGAAAGCTGGTGGAAAGACATTCAAGTATGGCGTGACCGTCAGTGCTTGTCTTACGAAACATCACCTGAGCGCATCAAGCCTCAGCAGGTGATCGAAACGCTGCATAAACTCACTAATGGCGAAGCTTATGTTGCGTCAGATGTTGGTCAGCACCAAATGTTTGCCGCTCTATACTACCCATTCAGTAAATCTCGTCGCTGGATCAACTCTGGTGGTCTAGGCACGATGGGCTTTGGTTTACCTGCTGGGATGGGCGTTAAGTTCGCTAAACCGAATGAAGAAGTCGTGGTTGTGACCGGTGATGGTAGTATCCAGATGAATATTCAGGAGCTTTCGACTGCGATGCAGTACGATATTCCGGTGAAGATCATCAACCTAAACAACCGTTTTCTTGGCATGGTAAAACAATGGCAGGACATTATTTACCAAGGTCGCCATTCAAACTCATACATGAGTTCTGTTCCTGATTTTGCTGCAATCGCAGAAGCTTACGGACACGTCGGTATCCGCATTGAAACACCGGATCAATTAGAGTCAGGCCTTAAACAGGCATTGGACATGAAAGATCGCTTGGTGTTTGTGGATATTAACGTCGATGAAACTGAGCACGTTTACCCAATGCAAATCAAAGGCGAGGGTATGGACAAGATGTGGCTAAGCAAAACGGAGAGAACTTAATATGAGACACATTATTTCGCTACTAATGGAAAACCAGCCGGGTGCATTGTCTCGAGTTGTGGGTTTGTTCTCTCAACGTGGCTACAACATTGAATCTTTAACGGTATCCCCGACAGACGATGCAACTTTATCGCGCCTGAACCTAACGACCATTTCTGACAACATGCAGTTAGAGCAGATTCAGAAGCAGCTCAACAAGCTGATTGATATTCTGAAAGTTCAGGAAGTGACTGAGTTTGAACACATAGAGCGTGAGCTGATGATGGTGAAAGTCAAAGCGAGCGGTTTTGCCCGTGCGGAAGTGAAGCGTACCGCGGATATTTTCCGTGGTCAGATCGTTGATGTCACCGCGTCGCAGTACACGGTGCAGCTAGCGGGAACCAGTGAAAAACTCGACGCTTTCATCCAGGCGCTTTCGGAAGTGACAGAAGTCATTGAAGTGGCACGAAGCGGCGTAGTAGGTATTGCTCGTGGTGAGCGCGCGCTAAAACCTTAAGCGACTTTTCGTTATTCAGTCATAAAAAAACCACCGTCGAAACGGTGGTTTTTTTGATCTTGGCGCTGAGCTTAGTGAAGAATACGCGCACGTACCGTGCCTTCGATCTTCTTCAGTTTCTCTAATGCTTCTTCTGAACGCGCTGATTCTACGTCGATAACAACATAACCGATCTCTGCGTTGGTCTGTAGGTACTGACCAGCGATGTTGATCCCTTCTTCCGCAAAGATGGTGTTGATTTGCGTCAGGATACCAGGACGGTTTTTGTGAATGTGTAGTAGGCGAGAACAATCACGATGTTCAGGCAGTGAAACCTCTGGGAAGTTAACACTTGATAGCGTTGAACCGTTGTCTGAGTACTTAGCCAGTTTACCTGCAACTTCAACACCGATGTTTTCTTGCGCTTCCTGAGTTGAACCACCTACGTGTGGAGTAAGGATAACGTTGTCAAACTTAGTCAGCGGAGACTCAAACGGGTCGGCGTTGGTCTTAGGTTCAACTGGGAATACGTCGATTGCTGCACCTGCGATATGACCTGACTCTAGTGAGTGGCATAGTGCTTCGATGTCAACCACAGTACCACGCGCTGCGTTGATGAAGATTGAGCCCGGCTTCATGCGAGCAAACTCTTCTGCACCCATCATGTTCTTGGTTTCTGGTGTTTCTGGTACGTGAAGCGAAATTACGTCACACTTGTTCAGCAGTTCTGTCATGGTGTGCACTTGAGTTGCGTTACCTAGCGACAGCTTGTTTTCGATATCGTAGTAGTACACGCGCATACCTAAGTTTTCCGCGATGATACCAAGCTGAGTACCGATGTGACCGTAGCCGATAATACCTAGGCGTTTACCACGCGCTTCGTAAGAGTTGTCAGCACTCTTCTTCCAGATACCACGATGCGCAAGCGCATTTTTCTCAGGAATACCGCGCAGCAGCAATAGCACCTGACCAAGAACCAGCTCAGCAACACTACGCGTGTTGGAGAATGGGGCGTTAAACACTGGAATACCGCGTACCGCCGCAGCGCTAAGGTCTACCTGGTTCGTACCGATACAGAAACAACCAATAGCAACCAGCTTTTCAGCAGCATCGATCACTTCTTGGGATAGGTTTGTACGAGAACGAATACCGATAAAATGAGCGTCTTTGACGGCTTCAAGTAGCTCATCTTCAGGCAAGGAGCCTTTGTGATATTCAATATTGGTGTAACCTGCGGCCTGGAGTACTTCAACAGAAGATGGGTGAAGACCTTCTAGGAGGAGTATCTTAATTTTGTCTTTTTCCAGTGAAACTTTGGCCATTATCATCATCCTTAAAATGGGAAAGTGGGGCTTAACTGGCGCACATTGTAAATGGATAACATTTTTGTATGTATTGATGTTACGCAAACGTTTTCCTGAGCGTCTTCTGTAAACTAAGTTAACAAAAAAAAGACGTTTTGGGTAAGAAAATTACGTAATAAGCAATAATTTTTATAGCGGAAAAAGAAAATGGCACCGCGTGGTGCCATTTGTCGTCAAATAACTGGATTAGAAGCCATTAATCTTCGATTTTAGCGCCTTCCTGAGTGCCAGTAATCACTACGTCAGCTCCACGGTGAGCAAACAAACCAACCGTCACTACACCAGCAATCGCGTTGATTTTGTTTTCCATGTCTTTCGGGTTAGTGATTTGCATGTTGTGCACGTCTAGGATCACGTTGCCGTTATCTGTTACTACACCTTCACGGTATGCTGGGTCGCCGCCAAGTTTTACTAACTCACGCGCTACGTATGAGCGAGCCATAGGGATGACTTCGACAGGCAGTGGGAATGCGCCTAGTACGTCAACCGCTTTGGTGTCGTCGACGATACAGATGAATTTCTCAGAGATAGCTGCAACGATTTTCTCGCGGGTCAGTGCCGCGCCGCCGCCTTTGATCATCTCACGGTCAGCGTTGATTTCGTCAGCGCCGTCAACGTAGATGTCTAGTTTCGCCACGTCGTTACAGTCAAAAACTTCGATACCTAGACCTTTGAGTTTTTCAGTCGACGCTTCAGAGCTTGAAACCGCACCCTTAATGTCATCTTTGATAGTACCCAGTGCATCGATGAAGTGATTTACGGTAGAGCCAGTGCCAACACCTACAATGCTGTCTTTTTCTACATATTTAAGTGCTGCCCAGCCAGCTTCTTTCTTCATCTCATCTTGAGTCATGCCCATCTCCTAAAATGCGGTTAGATTAACGTTTGCGGCGCGATTATATGATCAATCACCGCTTATTCCCAATCCCAGATTCGGCTTGGTGTCACTATTTTAGGTAATGGTACATCCCAAGATTCGACCGGCAACTTTTCAACCTGTTGGCAGTCATGAGCCAGGCCAATCGGTTTCGGACCGCGACCGGTTTTAAACCATGGCTCTAAGGTTCGATCGTAGTAACCGCCACCCATACCAAGCCTGTGGCCAGTAGAATCAAAACCGACTAAAGGCGTACAAATCAGGTCGAGTTGCTGTATTGGTAGAATTTGGGTTTGGTCAAGCTTGGGCTCAGCGATGGAGTAGCGATTTAACACCATTGGCGTGTGTTGATCGTAGTGAAGAAACAGCAAGTGTCCCTTTGAAAACGGGTGAATGACCGGAAGGTAGGTGCGTTTTCCTTGACGCCATAACCACTCGATCAGAGGCGTAGTAATCAGCTCACCATCGGCGGACAAGTATAAGGCAATGTGCTGCGCGGTTTGAAACTCGCTAAGTTGTGCACATTGAGTGACAAGCTCCATACTGGCTTGAAACTGAACATCGCTGTGCAGTTGATTGCGTTTTTCACGGATGTGTTGGCGAAAATCTTGGCGAGAGAGAATCATAGAATATACCCATTGATGGTGGGGTATAGAGGGAATACCCCAGAGTGCCGTTGGAGATTATTGACCCTTGAACCAGCTGGTTCAAGGCGGATCAGCAGAGATAACCGTAGGCTTCTCGGTACGAGCCGAGCTTGCTCAATAGCTATCAAGTACTAACCCTTAGGTATTGCTTATCGGCTCAGGGACGTAATCCCCTCACGCACACTCCAGGGTAAATTCTTGTTTTGCTGTAAAAGTTATTGCTGTCCTGGCTTTACTTTACTGAGTGCATCACCTAGTGATGCGCTGAGCAGTTCCATTCGCTCAGTTAACGCGTTTTGTTGCTCTGCTTTTAAACTATCACGGCTCTCTAGCTCATGACAAAAGTTAAGTGCAACAAAAGTCAACAATTGTACTTCGTTGGTTATTTTCGTTTTTGCAGCTAAATCTTTTAAGCTCTCATCAAGGCGCTCAGCCGCACGCAACAGTGACTCTTCTTGTCCTGCTGGGCAGTTTACCCGTGTGGTTCTACCTAAAATTTCTACTTCAACCGCTTGATTACTCATATCGACTCTGTACGCGTTACTTGGGGCGACTCTGCAGTTCGTCGCCGAGGAGGAAACTATAGAAAAAGCACTGTTAAGATTCAAGCTTTTCACATTCAACTATACGGTAATAACACAGTAATTGGACAAATTGTGTAAAAGCTACCCATAATTGCCGAATCGCTCGTTTCCGCATTCCTTGGTAAGTGGTACGATTGACTTTATTTTGCAATTTTTAGGTCTCTCCATGAGCGAATCCCATCTACCTGACTACCTAACATTAGCGACAGAGCTGCAAAACGCGGGCATCGCGATGAACCCTGCTGAGCTGCATGGCTTGCTGACAGGCATGTTAAGCGGTGGCTTAAGTCTTACCGACAAGAGCTGGCAGCCGATGCTATTCGACTACACCAATGATGGTATGGGGTGGCCGATGCAATCACTCAAGCTTGCAGAAACAACATTGGATGCAACCGCGAAAGAACTCACGGGTTCAGGTATGGATGTGTCGATGTTACTACCTGATGAAGAGGCGAGTGCGAGCCTATTCGATATGGCAGATGGACTGGCTGAGTGGGTGAACCACTTTATCTCTGGTCTTGGTTTAGTTGGTGCGCAAGTGAAAGGGGCTTCAGCTGATGTAAAAGAAGCGCTTACTGACCTTGAGGAAATCTCAAAACTTGGCATTGACGAAGAGGATGACATGCAAGAGCAAGCGATCTTGCTTGAGCAAGTGATTGAACACGTTAAAGCGTGCGTGCTGACCATTCATGCAGAGTTTGGCCAAAAGCCAGTGCAAGAAAAGGCTCCGACTATCCACTAATTAGGTACTCTGATGAAGCAGTTTGATGTTGTGATTGCTGGTGGTGCGATGGCGGGAATGACGCTAGCACTGGCCATCAATAAACTGTCTGACAAGCCCCTTGCGATTGCGGTGGTGGAGCCCTTCAAGGTTGACCACAAAGCGCATCCCGGATTTGACTCGCGTTCTATCGCGCTTTCTCACGGCACGGTTAATATTCTGAAATCGTTGCAGCTATGGCAAGAGATAGCACAGGTCGCCACACCGATTAAACATATTCATGTTTCAGACCGTTCTCATGCAGGGATGACCGAAATTAGCACCGCAGAAGTCGGCGTTGACGCGCTCGGTTACGTGGTTGAGCTCGCCGATGTCGGTAATATTTATCATCACCTTGTTGAGCAAAACGACGATATCGAACTTTTGTGTCCGGCGTCGGTACAAGCGGTTGATCGCCAACAAGGGAGTGTCACCGTGACGCTTGATAGTGGCGAAACCTTACAAAGCAAACTACTGGTCGCCGCCGATGGAGCAATCTCCACCTGCTGCCAGCAAATTGGTTTGGACCTGCTTGAGCACGACTTTGAACAAGTCGCGCTCATCGCTAATATCACCACTCAACAAGCGCACCAAGGGCGAGCATTTGAACGCTTTACCGACTCTGGCCCTGTGGCTCTTTTGCCGATGAGTGAAGGGCGAATGTCGTTGGTGTGGTGTCTAAAACCGCAAGATGCTGAACACGTGATGGCGCTAGATGACGACGCGTTTCTTAATCGTCTACAAGATGCGTTTGGTTGGCGACTCGGTGCGTTAGAGAAAGTCGGGCAGCGTGCCAGTTACCCGCTGCTGCTTCGTTACCGCAAACAAAATACGTCTCACCGTTTTGCGATTGTTGGCAATGCGGCACAAACGCTCCACCCAATTGCGGGGCAGGGCTTCAACCTTGGGATTCGCGATGTCGCGACGCTGGCGGAAGAGATTGCGCAATCCACTCAAGACCCAGGTTCGTATGATGCATTAAGCCGTTTTAAACAGCGACGAGAATCCGACCGAGAAGCTACGATCGCTCTCACTTCGACTTTGGTTCACGTCTTCTCCAATGACTACCTGACGATGCGTATTGGACGTAACTTGGGTTTGGCGGCGATGGATAACTTACCGCTACTCAAAGCGCCGTTATTGGCAAGAACACTTGGTTTGGTTGCAAGATAGCAGTACATAAAAGGAAAAGAATTCAGATGATGCAAAGCGTAGACATTGCCATCGTTGGTGGCGGCATGGTTGGACTTGCTCTAGCTGCTGCGTTTAAAGACACTGACTTGCGTATCGCGGTTATCGAAAGCAATGAACCGGATAACCAACTCAATGATTTGCCCGATGTGCGAGTATCGGCGTTGAGCCGCTCAAGTGAGAACATCTTACGTAACCTTGGTGCTTGGCAAGGCATTCTGCAACGTCGTGCGGCACCATACTCTGCGATGGAAGTGTGGGAGCAAGATAGTTTCGCCCGTATTGAGTTTGATGCGGATAAGCTAGCACAGCCAGACTTAGGTCATATCGTTGAAAACCGAGTGATCCAACTTGCGTTGCTCGATCAGGTTAAGCAACAGTCCAATGTGACTTTGTTGATGCCAACCAAGTGCAACACGTTAGCCATTGGTGAAAGTGAAGCATGGTTGACTTTGGATAATGGTCAGGCGCTGACCGCCAAACTTGTCGTAGGTGCGGATGGGGCGAACTCTTGGGTTCGCAAACAGCAAGATATTCCCCTCACGCATTGGGACTACGGACACAGTGCCGTTGTGGCGAACATCAAAACGGCTGAACCGCATCAGAAAGTTGCGCGACAAGTGTTTACTCCACAAGGCCCGCTGGCGTTTCTTCCGCTTGGCGATAGCCACATGAGTTCGATTGTTTGGTCGACTGAACCGAATCGCGCAGATAAATTGGTGTCGATGTCGCCAAGCGAGTTTAATAAATCTCTAACGGCCGAGTTTGATGTCCGCCTCGGATTGTGTGAAGTGGTCGGTGAGCGCTTTGCGTTTCCACTGCGTATGCGTTACGCACGGGATTTTGCTGTTGAGCGAGTAGCTTTGGTTGGCGACGCAGCACACACCATCCACCCGTTGGCAGGGCAAGGAGTAAACCTAGGTCTGTTAGATGCAGCGAGCCTTGCGCAAGAGGTACTCTCGTTATGGCGGCTAGGGGAAGACATAGGTACTAAGCGTAACCTGCGCGGGTATGAACGCTGGCGCAAAGCGGAAGCTGCAAAAATGATCGCGGCGATGCAGGGGTTCAAAGACCTGTTTTCTGGTGATAATCCGGCGAAGAAGTTGGTTCGTGGTATCGGTATGACGTTAGTGAGCCAATTACCTGGTGCAAAAGACGAAATTATGAAACGTGCATTGGGTTTAAAAGGTGAGCTACCGGATTTAGCCAAAGGGCATAAAATTTCCGTCAGTTAAATGACAAAGGGTTGGCAATGCCAACCCTTTTTAATTCTTTCAACAGACTCTTAAGCGTACGCGCAGCGGAGTTTCATGATCTCCTGGTTCACTTCTTTTACCGCTCTGAAGTGCCTTGTCTCTGCTTTCTCAGGAAGTATCAGCTTCCCGTTATCGAATTCAAATTTACCAACGCCGTAAATATAAATTCTTCCTTTAAATAATCGACTTACATGTTTAGCAATCATACCTGGTGTATAGCGCTTAAACAGTCTCATACATCAATCCTTTTGGTTATCAAGCACTGCAGATTATATAAATATCCCTCCTGAAAATGTGTGATAGCAATGGAGGAATATGCAGTATTTTTGAATTAATTGGATATTTGTGTTGCTGTGGGCAAATATTCGGTTAAATATCCATTTTTATGTGATAACTACCTCAATTATGTTCTGAGGTTGAAACTTTGCCCGGATTCAACTCAGCGCATAGTAGGCCAGAACTATATGACAGTTTTAAGAATAGTAGACGAACTTCTGCCAGAAGGTGAAATGACAGAGAAAAGTTTAGGTAAAAAAAAGCCCGCTAATGGCGGGCGAATAGTCACAGATGCATTACACAAAAAGTGGATGTCCTGAAACAATCAGTGGATTCACTTTTATTGTTGGAGAAGGATTTGATGGGGTGTTACCCACCCAAGCAACAATGCTCTTTGCTTGAACTTTAACCAACGGGGCTAGCATAAAGTAAAAAACCACCTGTGACTATATATGCTTTTAAAATGAATAATAATTTATTTGTTATTGATGGTTTATTGTGATGAACTTCACTAAAGTATGCAAAAAAGTGATCTTTGTCGGGCGGGAAGTGGCTGTGCTATCGACATATATCAGCAAATATTGGATTGCATAGTCGAATCAAGTCGTCGCGATGTAACGCTATCCCTGCCATCACTGAGCCACTACTGATGGTGACTTCTTGCTCCAGTAGGATCTTGTGGTCAAAAATAACTGGCATGGGTGTTTTGAGTAATAGCGGGGTGACAGTGCCAATTTCATATCCGGTCAGATCGGGAACAAGACTCAAATCGACGCAGGTCATGCGTCGGCACTCCAACAGGGCGCGAACTTTCTTCGGATCGACCGATTGATCGCCCGGTGCGCAAGCAAGAGCGTATTGCTCGCCCATGTCGCGCAGTAGGATTGATTTGACCATTTGGCTGGTTCGAATACCGCGCTGTCTGGCGGCATCTTCTATCGTCGTCGCTGGTGTTTGGTGAGGCAGCAAGCGAAAGCTCACTTGCTGCTCAGTTAAATAGCGCGTGACTTTGGTGTCCAAATATTTACTCATCGTCAAGTGAGTATGGCAATGGCTCGATTTTCCATAGTGACTCAGGTGCGTCTTTTAAACGCAGTTGTGTATCGGCTTCAAGGTTGTTTGGCAGTACAACTAGGCCAATGCATTTTCCGTCACTGAATCGATAGCTGGTCAGCAATTGTCCTGCTCCACGCCAGTTTTCACCAACAGCACGCTCGAGTTCAGCGCCAGTTGCAGGTTGTTGCTCTGCGTTGCCTGAGACAATAAACATCGCACGCTTGTTCATACCTCGGTATTTTGCTCGTGCGACCGTCTCTTGGCCTGTGTAGCAACCCTTGGTAAAGCTAATTCCACCCAAAGCTTGAACGTTGAGAGCTTGTGGGATGTGTTCATTCTGCTGCTCTGCTGGTAATACTGGTAAGCCGTTTTCAATATCACAACGTGTCCACAGTGACTCGTCGATTAACTGCGCGCGAGTTTCAGTAACTAAGGTTGCTGCCGCTTGAGGGGTAAGCAGAAGTAACCAGCGAGAATCGTCGATCTTAACCGCCGTGCCGCCGTTAATCGCGCGTACGTCGCCTTGCGATTCAGAAAGTTGCTCAACCACTTGAGTTGCAGAAGAACCGATCAGACCGAGTGCAACATCGTCACTTTCGCTGATGTCTACTTTAGAAAACACCGCGTACTTTTTAATTTCAGCTAGCTCAACCGCGATCGCTGATTTCGGTTGGAACATGGCGTAGCCATCGTTGTGATGGAATAGGCGGAATACACTCCATACCTTACCTTTTGCATCGCAGTGTGCACCTAGTGTTGAACTGTCTTCAGCCAGTGATACAACATCACAGGTGACCTGTCCGCTCAGGTAAGACTTTTTATCATCGCCCACCATAGTAATCGCTCCCCATGATGTAAGGTGAGCAAGAGCAAGCTCAGGTAGAGCGTCTGTCGTTGAGAGAGAAAGGGGCGCAAACTTGTTTTGCCAATCCATGATAGTTACCTGCTAAATGTTCAATACCACTATGTTAAATCCGAACCGTGTTATGAAACAACCTTTGGAGTTGTAGGCATTTAGATTGTTTTTTCATAGCCAATTATAGGCACCAGCTCGCAACTCACTTGGTATTGCCCGGTTGTGTGACTGAGTTAGTAGTTGTATCGCGTTTTGCTTGTTACACTCGGGCGAAAACAACCGATAAGGTGAGGAAAAAATAGAATGTACACCGCGGAAGAAAAAGCGCGTATTAAATGGGCGTGTCGTCGAGGTATGCTAGAGCTCGATGTAGTGATCATGCCTTTTTTTGAAGAGTGTTTTGAATCGTTACAAGAAAATGAACAGCGTGATTTTGTCTCTTTGCTGGAATGTGATGACCCTGATTTGTTTACGTGGATCATGGGCCACGGCCGCAGCGAAAACCTAGGGCACGCTTCGATAGTCGATAAGATTGTTGCTCACAACCTCAGCAAAGTGCGTTAGGTTTTACTTAACGCCTTCGTATTTAGCAAAACAGGTCAATATTCATTGCGCAATATTGGCCTGTTTCTTCATTGTTCACTCCGACTTTCCGCTCGCGCCGTCTATTTGGCTGATTTATCTTGTCATCGATACCTTTGTTAAGCTTGGCTTGTGGGTGGTGCCGTTGGTTGGCGAATTAGAACTAAGCCAAGCGGGTCAAAGCCGTTGTAATGATGATGAATTTTCCGTTCGACGGACAATCCTATTACTCGACAAGGTTGGGATATTGTTTGTATTGAAGGATGGAAGGCGTCGTATGCTGTGGCGGGACAGCCTGAAAGAAGCAGACTACCGACATTTATTGGTGTGGTTAAAAAGGGAGCATTGAGCTCCCTTTTTTGGTCTATTTCAGTTTTTCTGGAACCAAGATGGTTGGTCCGCTGTTTTCCGCCAGTTCTGGGTAGTCGAGCGTGTAGTGCAGGCCACGGCTCTCTTTACGTTGCATCGCACAGCGCACCATCAACTCAGCGACTTGTAGCAAGTTGCGAAGCTCCAGAAGGTTGTTGGAGACGCGGAAATTGCTGTAGTACTCGTGCGTTTCTTGTTGTAGCAACTGGATACGGCGCAGCGCGCGCTCAAGGCGTTTGTCCGTGCGGACAATACCCATGTAATCCCACATAAACAGGCGCAGTTCGTGCCAGTTGTGCTGGATCACGACTTCTTCATCCGAGCAGCTTACTTGGCTTTCATCCCACGCGGGCAAGCTCGGTGGAAGCTCCGCATCGTTAAGTTTTTTGATGATGTCTTTAGACGCCGCCCAGGCGTAAACCACGCACTCTAGTAGCGAGTTTGATGCCATGCGGTTTGCACCGTGCAGACCGGTGTAACTCACTTCGCCAATCGCGTACAGCTGGGCTAAATCGGTTTGGCCTTGGAAGTCGACCATTACACCGCCACAGGTATAGTGCGCGGCAGGGACAATTGGGATCGGCTCTTTGGTCATATCGATACCAAGGTCGAGCAAACGCATGTTGATCGTCGGGAAGTGCTTTTCAATAAAGTCGGCTGGCTTGTGGCTGATATCTAGGTACATACAATCTGCACCCAAGCGTTTCATCTCAAAGTCAATCGCACGAGCAACCACATCGCGCGGTGCTAGTTCTTCGCGCTCGTCAAAGTCTGGCATAAAGCGACTGCCATCTGGGCGACGTAGATACGCGCCTTCACCACGCAGCGCTTCCGTTAATAGGAAGTTTCTTGCTTCTGGGTGGTACAAGCAGGTTGGGTGGAACTGGTTGAATTCCAAGTTTGCGACTCGGCAACCTGCGCGCCAGGCGATTGCGATACCGTCGCCAGAAGAAACATCTGGGTTTGAGGTGTACTGATAGACTTTCGACGCACCACCAGTAGCAAGGACAACGAACTTCGCGCGGACGGTTTCGACGTGCTCTTCGTTGCGGTTCCAGATGTAGGCACCGATGACTTTCTTGCTGTCACCACCGATCTTGTCTTCGGTGATTAAATCCAGTGCATTATGGCGCTCAAGTACCGTGATATTCGGGTGGTTGTGGGCGTTATCTTGCAGCGACGTTTGCATCGCCATGCCGGTTGCATCTGCGGCGTGAAGAATACGTCGGTGGCTGTGCCCGCCTTCGCGTGTTAAGTGATAACGCGGATGTTCATCGTCGTCGTCATCTTCTTCACGGTCAAATGGGACACCACCGTCAATCAGCCATTGCACGCACTTCTTGGCGTTTTTAGCGATAAATTCAACGGTCTCTTTCTCGCAGATCCCGCCGCCTGCGATTAAGGTATCTTGTACGTGCGATTCAATGCTGTCTGACTCGTCAAATACTGCTGCGATGCCGCCTTGAGCGTAATACGTCGCCCCTTCATTGCGAGGTCCTTTGCTCAATACAATGACTTTGCCGTGTTTTGCCACACGTAACGCCAACGATAGCCCTGCTGCGCCACTACCTACCACTAACACATCACATTGATGTTCACGGTTTGCGTTCATAAAACTTTTAAATTCCCGAGTTAAATTATCTCGAAGCACGGAATATACCCTTCGGACAGGGGGATTAGGTGCGTCGAACGAAGAGCGATCCCACTCTCACCAATCTACGTTTTACCACTGTCGCTACTGAAAACTTCAGAGGCAGCTCACTATAATAGCACTTGCTTATCTGCAATTCTTTGTAAATAGCATTGCTTTTGTTGACCTTCGTCCTCACAATTCGAATCAGAAGGTATTTAGCTCATCACTAACTAAAAATTAGTTTAGAGAAAGTTTGAACTATCTATATTTTGCTAGGTCACAATAGTGCTCAAGTAAGCAGTGGTGTCAATACTACATTTTGCATAATTAATGCTCATATCTGAGAAGATAGAGAGCTAAGAACGATAGGAGTACCCGCTCGAATGAACGAGCAGCTGACCGATCAAGTATTAATTGAGCGAGTTCAGAATGGAGATAAGCAAGCATTTAACTTACTGGTAATGCGATACCAAAACAAGGTTTGTAACCTTATCTCTCGCTACGTCAAAAACCCCGGCGATGTGCCAGACGTAGCACAAGAAGCATTTATTAAAGCGTATCGAGCGATTCCTGGTTTCCGAGGCGAAAGCGCCTTTTATACATGGTTATATCGTATCGCGGTTAATACTGCTAAGAACCACCTCGTGGCACAAGGTCGCAGACCACCAGGCCAAGATGTGGATACTGAAGAAGCTGAATATTACGAAACCGGTAGTGCATTAAAAGAAATTTCGAACCCTGAGAACTTAACGTTGTCCAATGAATTGAAACGAGTAGTTTTCAGTGCGATTGAAGCACTGCCTGAAGATTTGAAAACCGCAATGACGCTACGCGAACTGGATGGTTTGAGTTATGAAGAAATTGCGGCAGTAATGGATTGCCCTGTCGGAACGGTGCGTTCGCGCATCTTCCGCGCACGTGAAGCGGTTGAGAAAAAAATTCAACCTCTTTTGCAACGCTAATACCAGTGACATTTATGGTGAAAATAATGGCTGACAAAGAGAAACTTTCAGCGCTCATGGATGGAGAGTTGGTCGATAAGGTTCTGATTAACGAGTTAGAACGTGACCAAGATAGCCAGCAGATCTGGAAAAATTACCATTTAATTGGTGATGTGATGCGAGGCGAAGCACCGGAAAAACCGGAGTGGAATATCGCTGAAAGTGTAGCTTTAGCACTTGAAAATGAGCCTGCGCACTCAACATATAGCTCTCAGCGTTCTGTGATTGAGCTTGACGAGTTCAGAGGCAAAGAGTCACAACCGACTCCGGCTAAAGCTCGTCGACAGTTACCTGCGTGGTTGAATCAGTTTGGGCAAGTTGCGGTGGCAGCTTGTGTCTCGCTGGCGGTTATCCTAGGTGTGCAACAATACGGCGGCAGCGATCCAGCAGCCCCACAAGCAGACCAGCTTCCAGTTCTCCAAACGATTCCTTTTGCGGGTAGTGCGGAACCTGTAAGCCTGACGCGCGCGTCGGTTGAAGAACAGCAAAACCTGAACGCGTCTAGCATTCAAGAGCAGCGTCGTCGCATCAACGCTATGCTACAAGATTACGAATTGCAACTGCGCTTAAATAGCGAAAGCATTACTGACCATAGTGATGATTCAGAAACGGTAGTTGAATGAAAAAATTTCTGATCAGTGCGCTTACACTGTTCAGTTTGAATGCGGCACCAGCCTTTGCAGAACAACAAGCTCCTGCAGAGGCTTTGTTGCATCAAATGAATGAAGCAAGCCAGCACCTCAATTATGAGTTGTCATACATCCTTATCAAGAAAAACAGTATTGAGCCTTTGCTGTATCGCCATGCGCGAGATGGCGAACAACAGCTCGCGCATCTGGTGTATTTAAGCGGACCGATTCGTGAAGTGATTCGTCGCGGCGAAGAAGTCAGCTATATCGAACCAGGTGTTGAACCGTTTACGATTGAATCGGGCAGCATGGTTGCGCCCGTTATTCCATTTCTCAACACCAACGTGGATGACCTGAGCGAGTTCTATGACTTTATTCAGGTTGGTCGCGCTCGTGAGGCAGGTTCGGCTTGTCAGGTATTACGTGTGGTACCAAAAGATGGGCTGCGTTACTCGTACGTATTGTGGGTTGATGAAAAGAATAATCTACCGCTAAGAGCGGATCTGATTGACCGTGATGGTGAGATTCTTGAACAGTTTCGCGCGGTGTCTTACAGCGTGAGTGACCAGGTGGTGGATATTCTCAGTGCGCTTAATGAAGTCAAACTTCCAGAAGTACTCTCTTTACCGAAAGGTCAGGTCAAAGAGTCTTTTTGGCGCGTGAAATGGATTCCTGAAGGCTTTGAGCCCAAAGATTTGAACCGCTACCGAATGGCGAACACTGAGCGTATGGTCGAAAGCCAGATGTACAGCGATGGTCTATTTAGTTTCTCTGTCTATGTGGCTGACAGTGACAACTTGTCACTCAAAGGCCAATTGGTGAGACAAGGGCGACGTACGCTGCACAGCTTGGTGAACGGCAATCTCGAAGTGTCAGTAGTTGGTGATATTCCACCTGCAACCGCGAAGCGAATTGCGCAGTCAGTGGTGATTGCTCAGAGTAGTAGACCATGATGACCGCATTAGCGACCGTGTCTGCTGTAAAAGCCAATGCGACCGGTTACGAAGTCGAATTGAGCTGCGATCAACAAACCAGTTGCAGTAGCTGCTCGTCGCAAAAGAGCTGCGGTACGGGTGTCGTCTCCAAAGCTATTGGTAGAAAGTCGCTCCATTGGCATTTAGTTACCAAAAAAATCGTTAAAGAAGGTCAGGTGGTGGAAATCGGTCTGCCTGAAAAGAGCCTGCTACAGTCAGCGGCTATCGTGTACCTTATTCCACTGTTTGCGCTCATCGTTGGCGCTTTGTTTGGTCAGTGGCTATTGCTGCCGTGGCTTGGCGGCGGCGAAGGTGTGGTGATTCTTAGTTCTGCTATCTTTACCGGAGCGGGGATTTACTTAGCAAAAGCGATGGCAGCCAAACAGGAAAGTCTCTCCTCACAGCAGGTTACTTTGCTTAGGGTATTGGGAGAACCAATTAGCTAGTGCGAAGCGCCCAGAAATTGGGTAGAATCTGCCAACTTGATTGAAATGCCGTCAAACGACGGCATTTCTATACCCATATTGAATATATCTGTGGGTAGTATTGTCCCTATTAAAAATGAGTTTAGTCACCCCAAATCATGAAGCACATTCGTAACTTTTCGATTATCGCCCACATCGACCATGGTAAGTCGACCCTATCTGACCGTTTGATCCAAGTTTGCGGTGGTCTAAGCGACCGTGAAATGGCAGCGCAGGTTCTTGACTCTATGGATCTAGAGCGTGAACGTGGCATCACCATCAAATCTCAGAGTGTGACACTAAACTACACCGCAAAAGATGGTGAAACTTATCAGCTTAACTTCATCGACACCCCTGGACACGTTGACTTCGCGTACGAAGTGTCGCGTTCTCTAGCCGCTTGTGAAGGCGCGCTGCTGGTGGTTGATGCGGGTCAGGGCGTAGAAGCTCAAACACTAGCTAACTGCTATACGGCGATCGAAATGGATCTGGAAGTTGTGCCAATCCTGAACAAGATCGACTTACCTGCTGCTGACCCAGAGCGTGTCGCAGAAGAAATTGAAGAAATCGTCGGTATCGATGCGATGGAAGCAACCCGTTGTTCGGCGAAAACCGGCTTGGGTGTAGATGAAGTATTAGAAAATATCGTATCTGCGATTCCTGCACCGGAAGGTGATCCTGATGCACCACTACAGGCACTGATCATTGACTCGTGGTTTGACAACTACCTTGGCGTTGTCTCTCTGGTACGTATCAAAAACGGCGTACTGAAGAAAAACGACAAGATCAAAGTTATGAGCACAGGCCAAACTTGGGGTGTTGACCGTTTAGGTATCTTCACGCCGAAGCAAGTGGATACTGATGTGCTGCGTACTGGTGAAGTAGGTTGGGTGGTTTGTGGTATCAAAGACATCCTAGGCGCGCCAGTTGGTGATACGCTGACGCAAGCGAAAAACGGCAGTGACAAACCGCTACCGGGCTTTAAGAAAGTAAAACCTCAGGTTTACGCCGGTCTGTTCCCTGTTTCGTCTGACGACTACGAGAACTTCCGTGACGCACTAGGCAAACTGAGCTTGAACGATGCGTCGTTGTTCTACGAGCCAGAAAACTCTGCAGCCCTAGGCTTTGGTTTCCGTTGTGGTTTCCTTGGCATGCTGCACATGGAAATTATCCAAGAACGTTTAGAGCGTGAATACGACCTAGACCTAATTACCACAGCGCCAACGGTAGTTTACGAAGTTGAACAAACCGACGGAAAACTGTTGTATGTCGATAGCCCAGCGAAACTACCTGCGGTAAACGACATCGAAGAAATTCGCGAGCCGATCGCGCGTTGTAACATCCTAGTGCCGTCTGAATACCTAGGTAACGTTATCACGCTGTGTGTTGAAAAACGTGGTACTCAGGTGGATATGGTTTATCACGGTAACCAAGTTGCGGTGACTTACGATATTCCGATGGCAGAAGTGGTACTGGATTTCTTTGACCGTCTGAAGTCAACATCACGTGGTTATGCTTCTCTGGACTACAACTTCCAGCGCTTTGAAGCGTCGAACATGGTTCGCGTAGACGTGCTTCTGAACGGTGACACGGTTGACGCGCTAGCGATGATCACACACAAAGACCAGTCTCAGACTCGCGGTCGTCAGTTGGTTGAGAAGATGAAAGAGTTCATCCCTCGCCAAATGTTTGATATCGCGATTCAGGCTGCGATTGGTAACCACATCATCGCGCGTTCGACGGTAAAACAATTACGTAAGAACGTTATCGCCAAATGTTACGGTGGTGACGTGAGCCGTAAGAAGAAACTTCTGAAGAAACAGAAAGAAGGTAAGAAACGTATGAAGCAGATCGGTAACGTAGAGCTGCCTCAAGAAGCGTTCCTTGCAATTCTTCACGTAGGTAAAGATTAATTTGTTGAGTTTGGCTCAATAAGGTAACTAATTAAGTGAAAGGGTTTCGGCTCTTTCACTTTCGTATTTTTAAGATAAGGGAAGTCAATGGCGAACACATTTTCACTGATCCTCGTTATCGTAACTTTTGTTACGGGTATCGTTTGGGTTCTAGAGAAGTTGGTTTTTGCTAAGAAACGTCAGGCTCAAGTTGCCGACGTTGAAGCGCAAACCAATGGTCTTGATGTTGCCACTCTGAACAAAGTGAACAAGCAACCTTGGTGGGTAGAGAACAGCGTTTCTATTTTCCCAGTGATTGCAGCAGTGTTAGTGTTGCGCTCTTTTATCTACGAGCCGTTTCAGATCCCTTCAGGTTCTATGATGCCGACTCTATTAGTTGGGGATTTCATTCTGGTTGAAAAATACGCCTATGGCCTAAAAGATCCAGTATGGCGCACTCAACTGGTCGAAACGGGTAAACCTGAGCGTGGTGACATCGTGGTATTCAAGTACCCACCTCAGCCAAACATTGATTACATTAAACGTGTCGTAGGCCTGCCAGGCGATACGGTACGCTACAGCAGCAAGAAAGAAATCTGTATTCAGGCAGCGGGCGAGAGCAGTTGTAAGCCAGTTAAACTTTCTAATGTTGAAGAGAGCCAATTTATCCAAAATGGTATCCCACTGATTCAGTTGGACGAAAAGTTGGGTGAAGTTGGTCACCAAATCTTGGTCAACCCATTACGCCGCGACCGCGTGGAAGCTTATCAACCACGTAACGGGGTCAACGAATGGGTCGTACCTGAAGGTCAGTATTTTGTGATGGGTGATAACCGTGACAACAGTGCTGACAGCCGTTACTGGGGCTTTGTACCAGAGGCAAACTTGGTGGGTAAAGCAGTAGGAATCTGGATCAGCTTCGAATTTGAACGTGGCTCAGACAGTGCGCTACCGTCTTGGATTCCAACAGGTGTGCGCTTTAACCGCATTGGTGGTATTAACTAAACAAATCGAGAGAGCATGAATTCTCCTATCGAAAAACTAGAGAAAAAGCTCGGCTATCAGTTTAATGATGCTGAGCTTATCAACTTAGCGCTGACTCACCGCAGCGCTAACGGTAAACATAATGAGCGTCTTGAGTTTCTGGGCGATTCAATTTTAAGTTTTGTCATTGCTGACGATCTTTATCATCGTTTCCCTAAAGTGAATGAAGGGGACATGAGCCGCATGCGCGCAACATTGGTGCGTGGTAATACATTGGCGGAGCTAGGTCGAGAATTCGAACTAGGAGATCACTTAAAATTAGGTCCAGGTGAGTTGAAAAGTGGTGGTTTCCGCCGTGATTCTATTCTTGCCGACGCAGTTGAAGCGATCATTGGTGCTATCTACCTAGACAGCGACATTGAGGTTGTTCGTGGCATCATTCTTAGCTGGTATAAACAGCGTTTGGAAGCCATCAAGCCTGGCGTTTCTCAGAAAGACCCAAAAACTCGTCTTCAAGAGTTTTTGCAAGGTCGCAGAAAGCCGCTGCCTGTTTACACAGTGACTAATATTAAAGGTGAAGCACACAATCAGGAATTTACTGTAGCGTGTGAAGTTGCAGGTATTGGAGATCCTGTAATTGGTAAAGGCACCAGCCGCCGCAAGGCAGAACAAGCGGCTGCTGAATTAGCACTAGAGCAATTGACCAATGACTGATTCAACAGACAACAACGAATTTGATATCGATGCGTTCTTCTCATCGAGCAATGAGCCTGCTAGCACGCCTGAAAACCAGCACTGTGGTTTTGTGGCGATTGTTGGCCGACCAAACGTAGGTAAATCGACGCTGCTTAACCGCATCTTGGGGCAGAAGATTTCGATCACCTCACGTAAACCGCAGACCACGCGTCACCGTATCATGGGTGTTGACACCGAAGGTGATTACCAAGCGATTTACGTTGATACGCCGGGACTTCATATCGAAGAAAAGCGTGCGATTAACCGATTGATGAACCGTGCTGCGAACTCATCTCTAAGTGATGTGAACTTGGTGTTCTTCCTCGTTGACGGCACGCACTGGACCAAAGACGACGAGATGGTGCTGACGAAGCTTCAGAAGTCGAACTTCCCAGTGGTACTGTGTGTCAACAAAGTGGATAACGTCCAAGACCGTAATGAAGTCATGTTACACATGATGGATATGTCGAAGAAGATGGACTTTGTCGATGTCGTGCCTATTTCGGCGAAACACGGCAAGAACATCGACGTGCTGCGCAAGCACGTACGTGACCATTTGCCAAAAGCGACACACCACTTCCCAGAAGAGTACGTGACGGACCGCTCTCAGCGTTTCATGGCGTCAGAAATCGTACGTGAAAAACTGATGCGTTTTACGGGTGAAGAACTGCCTTACTCAGTAACGGTTGAGATCGAGCGTTTTGATTACAACCCAGAAACCGACGGTTTCCACATCAACGCATTGATCTTGGTTGAGCGCTCCGGTCAGAAGAAAATGGTGATCGGTAAAGGTGGCGAGAAGATCAAAACCATCGGTCGCGAAGCGCGTCTTGATATGGAAGAATTGTTTGGCCGTAAGGTTTACCTTGAAACTTGGGTTAAGGTGAAATCGGGCTGGGCTGACGACGAGCGTGCTCTTCGCTCTCTTGGCTACATTGACGATTTATAAGGAACGCGAGGCAGTTAGCTTCGCTCCGAATCACAACAAATAAGGAGCCGATGGGCTCCTTATTTTTTATCTATTGGCAGAGACTATGTCCTCAGAAGGCTTACAGCGCTGTTTTGTTTTACATCGTCGCCCTTATAGCGAATCGAGCTTGATCCTAGACGTTTTTAGCGAGGAGTACGGCCGGGTTACGCTGATGTCTAAAGGTGCACGAAGCAAGCGTTCCAACTTAAAAGGGGCGCTGCAGCCGTTTACGCCACTGTTGCTGAAATGGTCGGGCAACGGCTCAATGAAGACGCTACGACAAGCTGAACCTATCAGTCTTGGTTTGCCATTAAGTGGGATTAATCTCTACTCGGCGATGTATGTCAATGAATTGATTGGCCGAGTTCTGATGGCTGAAGTGCCAATGCCTGCACTGTTCCACGATTACCTGCACGCGCTAACGGAACTGGCGCAGTGTGATAATCCAGAGCCCGCTTTGCGACGCTTTGAACTCGCAATGTTGTCGGCAATGGGGTACGGCGTCGACTTTCTGCATTGTGCTGGTACTGGCGAGCCTATCGATCCAGAGATGACGTATCGTTATCGGGAACAAAAAGGCTTTATCGCGTCGGTGCGTCGAGATAACCTGACATTTGTTGGTAACGAACTGATTGCGATCAGCGAGCGTCGATTTACCACAAAAGAACAACTTAAAGCGGCAAAACGCTTTACACGCATAGCCTTAAAGCCGTATCTTGGCGGCAAACCATTAAAAAGCAGGGAACTGTTCCTATCGTTGGTTCCCCGAGCACGGAGTATTGGAAAATGAGCTCAATTTACCTAGGTGTTAACATCGACCATATTGCGACTTTACGTAACGCGCGTGGAACTAAGTACCCAGATCCGGTACACGCCGCTGAAATTGCAGAACGTGCCGGTGCAGATGGTATTACGATTCACCTACGTGAAGACCGTCGCCACATCCTAGACCGAGACGTCCGCATCCTACGTGAAACGCTACAAACGCGCATGAACCTAGAAATGGCAGTGACTGACGAGATGGTCGAGATCGCGCTGAAAACGCAGCCTGAGTACGTATGCTTGGTACCAGAGAAGCGTGAAGAACTAACAACTGAAGGTGGTTTGGACGTTGTTGGTCAGCTAGAGAAAGTAAAAGCAGCTACACAAAAACTGACTGCTGCTGGCATTAAAGTATCTCTGTTTATCGATGCAGACCGCGAGCAAATCGACGCAGCGAAAGCGTGTGGTGCGCCGTTTATCGAGCTGCACACAGGCCACTACGCCGATGCAGAAACCGAAGCGGAACAACAAAATGAGCTGAAGAAAATCTCTGCAGGCGCAAGCTACGCGGCAGATTTAGGTATCACGGTTAACGCTGGCCACGGTTTGACTTACCACAACGTAGCCGCTATCGCTGCTATCCCTGAAATTTACGAACTGAATATCGGTCACTCGATCATTGGTCGTGCGGTGTTTGATGGCCTGCACAAAGCGGTTGCTGATATGAAAGCACTGATGGTTGAAGCGCGTAAATAATTATGGCGATTGTCGGTTTAGGAACAGATATTGCTGAGATTGAGCGTGTCGAAAAAGCGCTCGCGCGAACTGGTGAGGCGTTTGCTCGTCGTATCCTGACCGAACTGGAATTTGAAAAATTTCAGAATCTGAAACAACAAGGGCGTTTCCTCGCGAAGCGCTTTGCCGCGAAAGAAGCTGCATCGAAAGCATTAGGTACGGGAATCGCGCTTGGTGTGACCTTTCATGATTTTAGTGTAACAAATGATGAACACGGTGCGCCGCAGTTGACCCTTGCCAATAGAGCGCTCGAAATTGCGCAAAGCAAGCAAATTCGGCATATGCACCTTTCGATATCCGATGAACGACATTACGCAGTAGCAACGGTAATTTTTGAAAAATAGCGACTTTTAGTCGCTTTTTTTATGCGTTGACCAATAATTTAATAACAACCACATTACACTTTTCTCATTATTGGTATACTTTGAAATAAAGCTTAAAAAACAATTAAAAAACTAATTCGTATTTGCTAAGGACCGCAGTATGTCTAAACACAATACGGTTATGCTTGCGCGCAGTGTTCTTTTTCTAGGGCTTGTAACATCCAGTAGTCATATTCACGCACTGGAGTGGTCTGCTTCCGGTTTTGGGACGCTGGGCTACACCTATGAAAACGAAGAAGATATAGCTTACCGAAGAGATATCACCCAATCCGTCGATATTGACGACAACGGCACGTTTTCTAGCGATTCCAATCTGGGATTGCAGCTTGATGGTGCTTTCAACAGGCAATGGTCGGTGACAGCTCAGCTGTTACTGGACAACAGTGTATCCCACGATCTAGATGCGTTGACCGAATTAGCTTTCGTCCGCTATGAACCCAATGAATATTGGAGCTTTCGTGCGGGTCGTATCGGCGTCAGTGCCTATGCCGCAGCAGACAGCCGCCAGATCGATTATGCCCATCTCTGGGTTCGCCCACCTCTAGAGCTATACGGCGGTATTCCGTTTAATAACCTAGACGGCCTTGGTATCAGTTACATTTCTAATAACCCAGACTTCAACTGGAGCGCGACGCTTGAGTATGGGCAAAACAGAGAAGACGGTGAACTAGCGGCATCGGACCAAGAGTACGAAACCAAGCTCGACAACATTCTGAGTCTTTCGTTGGAGCTGGACCAGGATGCTTGGCAGTGGCAGCTATCATATGCTCGAGTAGGAAACTTAACCGTTGACCACGGTGACTTCATCACTAATGTTCAGACTCAAGTGAAAGGAGTGGCCGATTTAGGTATTCCTGGGATCAGTAACGACGCACAACAAGTCTATGACTATTTTATGGTCAAAGACGAGCGGGTGAATTACTTGCAGGCAGCTATGACCTACTTTGACGGGGTTTGGAGCTTCCAGTCTGAGTTATTTAAAGTTTATGCGGACAAAGATTCTATCCCACAAGGTGAAGGTGGCTATGCGCTCTTGGGTAGAACATTTGGTTCGGTGACGCCTTACGCGATCTACGGACGAGTTAGACAATCTAATGACAGATACGAGTCCAGTAGCGATTGGAGTGCTTTGAATCCTGCATTAGGTCCCCTACAGGCTGGTGCGTTATTCGGGATTAACTCGGTTCGGATCGAACAACAAACCTACTCGCTGGGGGTTCGCTGGGATCTGCTACCCAACTTAGCGCTAAAAGCACAAGTCGATCATATCGATATTGAGCCATACGGTTACGGGTTGTGGGCGATGTCGACAGAAGGGATAGATAAAGGGCGTGATGTCCAAGTTTATACCCTAAATATGAACTTTATTTTTTAGGGGGCTGTATGAAATATTTTAGCTTCCTAATATTGTTTATCACCACGACGGCGTATGCCGACATTTATGTGGTTGTAAATGAAAAAAGCCCGATTCAGGTTTCTGCAGTGGACGAGATTGCAGACGTCTATTTAGGGCGAAGAAAGAGTGTTGGTGATACGTACATCGACCAAGTATTGGATCGTACTGGAGAAGATCGAAGACTGTTTTTCGAGAAAATCACTAATATGAGGATTAGCCAAGTCAACGCTTATTGGGCGAAACTTAAGTTTTCCGGCAGTATGCGTGCACCTGAAGAGGTGGATTCGAGACAAGAGTTGTTGGACAAACTTGCGAATAACCCACAAGCCATTGGCTATATGAGAGAAGCTCCACCAGAAGGCTCAGGACTTAGGGTTGCGTTACAAATAGATGAATAGACCGAATTCAAAGTCGCTATCAAATCGCCTGCTCAAAATCGTATCGATTCTGGCGATGATGTACTTAGTGTGCTTGCTCGTGATTATGGTTACGGTTGGTTTTGCTCAAGCTGATAAAAGTCACAAAGAACTTGAGCAAAAACTGGCGTTATCATTATCTAATACGGCAGCGATAGCGCTTTACGTCAATAACAAAGAGATTGCGGACGAAGTGATCTCTTCGTTGCTGCTACACGAAGAAATAGACGCGGTCCGTTTAGAAAGTGACGAAGGGGTATCGTTTTCATCCAATCACGTGGTCGATGCTGAAAGCAGCTTATGGGTTAATTCAAACCAGTACCGTTTATATTCTCCTACCGATGGTGAACCGTTAGGCACTTTGTATATCCATAACAACCACTCTGTGCTTCAACAGAAAGCCTTGTCTCAGGTATTTAGCCAAGTTGCGTTTGCCTTAGGGCAGTTTTTTGTCACAGTAATCGCGTTGGTATTGGTGTTTGAACGCATTATCGGTAAGCCACTGACCTCGCTATCAAACGCGCTCAACTCTGCTACGCCGGGCAGTACGGATTTGATTCCCATTGACAAGAAAAACCAGGAAAACGAGCTTGGAGTGGTGGTTAATAGTGTTAATACTTTCATTGAGAACTCACGCCATGCGATAGAACGTGAGCGTGGTTTGCGTTCGCAAATTGAACACTGGGAGCAGTACTATCGAAACCTTGCCGAGCAAGACACTTTGACTGGATTGAAAAACCGATTGGGCTGTGAGAAATACGTCGAACAAGTGGCATCTTCCAGTCGCTATATTGCGCTGTTACTGGTTGACCTTGACGGCTTTAAAGGTATCAATGATAGCTACGGTCACGCTGCGGGTGACTTTGTGCTGAAAGAGATCGCCAAGCGTTTTTCGACCTTACAGTTGGACAGTAATGTACCCGGTGTGGTTGGTCGTATCGGTGGTGATGAGTTTGTCATTTATCTCGCGCTGCAGAAAACCGATCAAGAGCTACTCGAAGACATCGCCTCTGACGCGGTGCGCTTGGCAAACCTTCCTTTTGCTTATCAATCTCATGTATTTAGCGTCGGTTGTAGTGTTGGTATTTCGGTTGGAAAAACCATCAGTATTGACGCCGAGAAATTGGTACATCAAGCCGACCAAGCAATGTACGCGGTGAAACAACTTAACAAAAACGACTACCAGTTTTATCAAGCCGAAGATAATGTCACCAATATTAAGTAGCAGAGCGTTTTAGCTCTGCCCTTATCTGGATAAGCGTTACCTACAAGTAGCGTTTGGCTGTGGCGATGACTTTGGTCATTTCATCTTGTAGCTCGAAAATCTCCGGTTCGATATCGTCGATGCTAGCGCCTGAACGCAGTGCTTGCTCTAAAGTCGCGCACAGTTGCTTCAGCGTGGGTACGCCACAGTATGAACTACTGCCGTGAAGCTTGTGGATCACTTGGATAAGGTCTTCACGAGGAAAGTCCTCTTGCTCCAGTGCTTGTTCAACGATCTCTTCTACTTCAGGGATAAAGTCGACCAACATCTGCAGCATATCTTTGGCAAGGTCGACTTTATTTGCCGACTGTTTCAGAGCCGCATCCCAGTCAATGCTGATATTTTGCGCCGTCGCTGGAGAGGAAGGCGCTGGCGTTTCTTGTTCAGGTTCGATATACGAAGGGGCGATCTTCTCAATTTTCTCTTCGTCGGTCAGTGGACTCCAGTGAACCAAAACCTGCTGCAACACGTGCTCTTCGATTGGTTTCGTTAGGTAATCGTCCATACCCGCGTTCAATAGTCGGTCGCGCTCACCGCTCATTGCGTGAGCCGTTACTGCGATGACGGGCGTCTTCGCGTTCAGTTCGGTTTTCTTGATCTCTTCACACGCGGTCACCCCGTCCATGTGTGGCATCTGGATATCCATCAAGATGATATCGAATGCCTGAACTTTGGCTTGTTTGACCGCATCGAGACCATTGGTGCTGGTAACCACTTTTTCCACCCGCTCTTGAAGTAGCGCACTGATCAGCTTCAGGTTGGCAGGGTTGTCGTCGACCGCCATAACGGTTAGTGGTAGCGTTTCACTCTGCTGCACCACGTTTGGTAGCGTCGGCAAGCTGTCTTGGTTGGCGGTTAACGTCTGCAACAAGCGCTTGCGAGAAAGTGGTTTCGTAATACAGTGAATTGGATATTTTTGAATGAGATGGTCAGAAAGCGCCAGCGTAGTACTTGGCGTACCGACCACGACATGCGGCGCGCAGCGCATGGCTTGCTCGACACGTTTTTCTACTTCTGCGGTTTCGTGTTCTTTGTTTGGAGCCAAGTTGAGCAACACGTAGTCGTAACTTTCTTCGTCATCAGGCAACGAAGAGCGATAGGTCACGATCAACCCTTCCTGAACTAAAATTTGCTGCATGACCGACGCGGCTTGCATGTTCGGCTCGACCAACAACAGGCTGCGCTGTTTCAGGCTTTCTGTATCAACTAGCTCACTGACAGGCATGTCGGTCGCGCTGAGGCGCAGTGTAAACCAGAAGGTGGAGCCTTGGTGCAGGCGGCTGGTTAGGCTGATTTCGCCGCCCATTTGACTGACCAGTTTCTGAGTAATAACCAAGCCTAGACCCGTACCACCATAGCGGCGCGAAATACTCGCATCAGCCTGACTGAATGCTTGGAACAACTGCGCTTGCTGGCGCTCAGAAATACCGATACCCGTATCACGTACCATAAATTGCAGTTCGACAGTATCTTCTTTTTGCGACCTTAGTTCGACGCTGATATCGATGTTGCCGTGCTCAGTAAATTTGATCGAGTTACCGACAAGGTTGGTCAGAACTTGCTGAATACGCAGTGAATCACCGACCAGACCTGGTGGGATCTTAGGATCGATCTTCAAGGTCAGTTCAAGGCCTTTTTCGTGAGCGCTGGTGGCCTGCAAGCTCACCACTTCTTCAAGCGACTCTTGGAAATCGAACGGAATGTTCTCTAGCGCCAGTTTACCCGCTTCCAGTTTAGAGAAATCAAGAATATCGTTGATGATGTTCAGTAAGTTCTTCGCCGATTTTTCAATGGTTTGTAGGTAATCGGTTTGGCTGTTGGTCAACTGAGTTTTGAGCATTTGACGGGTAAAGCCGATCACGCCGTTAAGTGGGGTGCGAAGCTCGTGTGACATGTTGGCAAGGAACTCTGATTTTACGCGCGCTGCTTCCTGAGCGCGTTTTTTCGCTATGTCGAGTTCCACGTTCTGGATTTCAAGCTGTTCAAGTGTCTCACGTAGATCTGATGTTGCTTGGTCGATGCTGTGCTGCATCTCGACGTGGTATTCAGACAGTGAAACCGCCATCGCGTTGATACCGTTTTTCAGCGAGTCCAGCTCTCCGTGCATTTTGCCTTCGATCCGCACATCAAGATGACCGCGGCGAATGCGGTCGACCATATTCTTCATGTGTGAAATTGGGCGTGTTACGTCGTACATTAATCGATAGGCAAACACCGCCGCCAAACCTAAGCCAACCAGTAGAACTAAAAACGCCGAGAATACTTCTTGGTATTGCTGTAAACGCAGTGATGACAGGTCAAGTTCTACCGCAACATAACCGAGTGCTGGCGTGTTTTCTTTACCGCGAGAGGTTGAAATTAGGCCTGATTCGGCCACAACAGGCGCACGCAAAATTAACGTATCGTCTTTGAGTGTTGAACTGACCAGTAGCGGAATTGGCTCGCTTTTTGGGAACGTCAACGATTCGAAATTGGGATGGAAGTTAGAGGTGACGAACAGCTCATGGTTGTAATCAAATACCGCGATACTGCGGACAAACTTGGAGTTTTTACGATGCGCGTAGCTGATGATGCGGCGCACCGATTCTCGACTATTCTTTTTAAGTCCATCTTCACTGGCGATGGCTAATGGCTCGATAATATTCAGGCCAGAATTGAATACTTGGGTTTCTAAGTCGTGGTAGCGGTTAAACGAGAAAAACGCGCTTAAAAGCAACCCGATAATTAATGTCGGCGCGAGAGTAAGAGTAATAACGCGGGCGCGTAAGCCATATCTTGTCATTATTGTCTAAACATCGTGGTGTGGATATGGGAAAATAGTCGCAATATAAGCTGAGACTGCCGAATCGATAAGCATAATCAACTCGGTCGACTCAGACAATGATTCAGGTACAAAAGGTAGAGCCTGAACCGCAATTTAGAGCATTAATAGATAGGCACAGAGCATGGCGCGTTTTTTCCAACCGAAGAAGAAAACTCAACTCAACACCAAACATCAGTCCGTACAGGTAGAAAAACTCGATCACCATGGTGCTGGTATCGCCTATCAGAACAAAAAACCGGTCTTTATCGAAGGCGCACTACCGGGAGAGCAAGTGCTGATTCAACTGACCGAATCGAAGAGTAAGTTCTCTCGCGCCAACTTAATCAAAATTCAGAAAGCAAGCACGCAACGTGTCGAGCCGTTTTGTCCGCATTATCAGCAGTGCGGTGGCTGTAATATGCAGCATTTGTCGATTGATGACCAACGTGAGTACAAACAGCATACGTTGAGCCAGTTGATGAAAAAGTTCTCTGGCCAAACTGCACAACTGGATGCGCCGATCACCGCTGATGAGCGCGGCTATCGACGTCGTGCACGCATCAGTTTGTTGCTCGACAAAAAGAGTCGCCAGTTGCAATTTGGTTTTCGTAAAAAGCACAGCAAAGAGATCGTCAACGTGACCCATTGTCCTGTGCTAGCGCCAGAGTTGGACGAGTTGTTACCGGAATTGCAGTCGTTGTTAGCTGGTTTTTCTCATCAAGACACCTTAGGGCATGTCGAACTGGTAAAGGCGGACAACACACGAATCATTGTGCTGCGTCATTCTAAAGCGCTAAAAGATGACGATAATAATGCCTTGGTTGAGTTCGCAAATCGACATCAAGCCAGCTTATATCTGATGCCACAGAATGACCAACTGAACCTTATTTGTGGTGATTCAGGCTATTACTTGGAAGCCGGGGTTGAAATTGCCTTTGAACCGAACAACTTTATTCAGGTGAACCAGCAAGTCAACGACAGCATGGTTAAGCAAGCGGTAGATTGGTTGGCGTTGTCTTCGCAGGACAGAGTACTGGATTTGTTCTGTGGTTTGGGCAACTTCAGCCTGCCGATCGCACAACAAGTCGCAAGCGTAGTAGGCGTTGAAGGTGTGGATGCGATGGTTGAGAAAGCAGCGGCAAACGCAGCGAGAAATGGCTTAAGCAATGCGCAGTTTTATCAGGCAAATCTAGAGCAGGACTTTTCTGGTCAGATTTGGGCAGGAGAGAAGTTTGATAAAGTATTGCTCGACCCGGCTAGGGCAGGGGCGAGCGGCATCGTAGATCAACTTTCTGCACTTGGGGCGGAGAGAGTCGTTTATGTTTCCTGTAATCCTGCTACTCTAGCCAGAGATTCACAAAGCTTGCTCAGCCAAGGATTTAAGCTAGAAAAATTAGGTATGTTGGATATGTTTCCGCACACCAGTCATCTTGAATCGATGGCACTTTTTGTAAAGGAGTAAACTTATTTCGCCTGTACGAGTCTTACAGGAAAATAAGTCGAAGATAAAAATAAAGAACTAGGACGAAAACGATGGTTGCGGTTAGAAGCGCACATTTGAACCAAGATGAACAGTTTGAGCTAGATAAGTGGATTGCCAGTTTAGGTCAGGATAAGCCAGTCGCGAAACGCCTGAAAGAGGTGTACGGCCACTGCGAAACCATTTTAAAAGATAACGAACAAGGTCCGCTTTTGTTATGGCGTGGCCGAGAAATGATCGAAATTCTCATCACGCTTTCGATGGACAAAGCAACCTTAGTTGCTGCAATGCTCTTCCCTTTGGTTTCTGCTGGAGCATACAAAAGAGAAGCATTAGAAGAAGATTTTGGTAAAGAGACCATCAAGTTGATTGATGGCGTTGAAGAAATGGCGGCGTTGGGGCAACTCAATGTGACCATGGAAGGCAGTGCAGCATCGGCACAGGTCGATAACGTACGCCGTATGTTGCTGGCGATGGTGGACGATTTCCGCTGCGTGATCATCAAACTTGCCGAACGCATCTCTAACCTGATTGAAGTGAAAAAAGCGCCGGACGAAGTGCGTCGTGCGGCGGCAAAAGAGTGTGCCAATATTTATGCGCCACTTGCCAACCGTTTGGGTATCGGTCAGTTGAAATGGGAAATCGAAGATTACGCTTTCCGTTATCAGCAGCCAGAGACTTACAAACAGATCGCTAAACAACTGTCTGAGCGACGCATCGTTCGCGAACAATACATCAAAGACTTTGTCGACGACTTGTCGAAAGAGATGCGCGAGTCTGGCATCAATGCAGAAGTCAGTGGTCGGCCAAAACACATCTACAGCATCTGGCGTAAGATGCAAAAGAAAGGTTTGGCGTTTGACGAACTGTTTGACGTTCGCGCGGTACGTATTATCGCCGACAAGCTGCAAGATTGTTACGCGGCGCTTGGTGCGGTGCATACCAAGTACAAACACCTCCCAAGTGAGTTCGACGATTACGTTGCGAACCCAAAACCGAACGGTTACCAATCAATTCATACTGTGATCCTTGGCCCTGAAGGCAAAACCATTGAAATCCAAATCCGTACCAAACAGATGCATGAGGATTCGGAGTTGGGTGTGGCAGCGCACTGGAAGTACAAAGAAGGTGGCGGCGGTCGCAGCGGTTACGATGAGAAAATTACCTGGCTACGTAAACTGCTTGATTGGCAGGAAGAGATGTCTGATTCAGGCGAAATGCTGGATGAAGTTCGTAGCCAAGTGTTTGATGACCGAGTTTACGCCTTTACTCCGCGTGGCGATGTTGTCGACTTGCCGATGGGCGCGACACCACTCGACTTTGCTTACCATATCCACTCAGAAGTCGGTCACCGTTGTATCGGTGCCAAAGTGGCGGGTCGTATCGTACCGTTTACCCATAAACTGCACATGGGTGACCAGGTGGAAATCATCACTTCGAAAGAACCAAACCCATCACGTGACTGGTTAAACCCATCGCTGGGCTTTGTTCATTCAGGCCGTGCACGCGCCAAGATTAACGCTTGGTTCCGTAAGCAGTCTCGAGAGAAGAACCTCGAAGCGGGGCGTGAGATTCTAGAAACCGAACTCGCCAAGATTGGTGCGACACTCAAGCACGCAGAGCAATACGCTCTGAAGCGTTTCAACGTGAACACTCCGGATGAGCTTTATGTCGGTGTTGGCAGCGGTGACTTGCGTATCAACCAGATCATTAACCACATCAACGCGCTGGTTAACAAGCCGACGGCGGAAGAAGAAGACCAGCAAGCGCTGGAAAAGCTTCAGGAAGCTGGACACAAAACACCAGCACAAAGTCGTCCGAAAAAAGACGCCGTGGTAGTGGAAGGGGTCGATAATCTGATGACTCACTTAGCGCGTTGTTGTCAGCCGATCCCAGGTGACGATATTTGTGGTTACATCACTCAAGGGCGTGGCATTTCGGTGCACCGTGCCGACTGTGAACAGCTAGACGAGCTTCGTCACCACGCACCGGAACGTATCATTGATACCGTTTGGGGCAGCGGCTTTGTGGGCTCTTACATCTTAACCGTTCGTGTTGAGGCTATGGAGCGTGGTGGTTTACTTAAAGACATCACTACCTTGTTTGCCAACGAGAAGATCAAAGTCACCAGCATGAAGAGCCGCATGGATTACCGTAAGCAGCTCTCTATCATGGACTTTGATTTAGAAGTCACCAACGTTGAAGTATTGAACCGTATCAATACGCGCGTTGAGCAGATTAAAGATGTTATTTCGGTGAAGCGTTTAGGCTAACGTCCTTGTTGCCATGTGAATATCGCAGTGACTGAGACCAAGAAACATTAAAAATACGAAAGGCGAGTGGTGATCTGCTCGCCTTTTTGCTTACAGGAAGAAAAGATGAGTCATCCAATTGAACAGTTAGAACAGATCATGGCTAAGCTGCGAGACCCACAAGGCGGATGCCCTTGGGATATCAAACAGACTTTCGACACCATTGTTCCGCATACGATTGAAGAAACCTATGAAGTGGTCGATGCGATTCAAAATCGAGACTGGCCAAATTTAAAAGAAGAATTAGGTGACTTACTGTTCCAGGTGATTTTTTATAGTCAGATGGCCAAGGAGCAAGGCTTGTTTGACTTTTCAGAGGTGGTTGAAACGGTCAACGAGAAACTCACCCGCCGTCATCCGCACGTTTTCTCTGATGTGAAGTTTGAGAGTGACGAGCAAATCAATGCCAACTGGGAAATGGAGAAAGCCAAAGAAAAGGCCGAGATAGGCAAAACAGAAGAAAGTATTCTAGACTCAATACCAAACTCTCTGCCTGCACTTTCTCGTGCCACAAAAATCCAGAAAAAGTGTGCCAAATATGGTTTTGATTGGGACTCTTTGGGGCCGGTGGTTGAAAAGGTTCAAGAAGAAGTTGAAGAAGTGATGGAAGAAGCGCTTCAGGTCAGTCCCGATGAACAAAAAGTCGAGTTGGAGTTGGGGGATTTATTGTTTGCTACTGTGAATCTGGCACGCCATCTGGGTAAAGACCCTGAGGTGGCATTAAGTAAAGCGAATATTAAGTTCTCGAATAGATTCAAACAAGTAGAGCATAAAGTTGCACAATCGGGTCGAGAGTTGACCGATTGTTCATTGCAACAACTCGATAAATATTGGGATGAAGTAAAACGCGAAGAGTAAAATTGCGGAATAAATATACAGAATGGCGTTTATGGGGCAAATGTGACCCAGAACATAAAAACACCGCCTGTTTTCTCTTTACGCACTTTGATTTGAAGCAAAAAATAAAAAAAGGCAGTGTGATAGATTTCACGTTGTGGCGGTTAGGGTCTTCTGGTATATTTATCTCCCGTCCAGAAGAATTCCATTTCCCTCATTCAACCAATTTCAGGTTAAACATGACGACAAATTACATTTTTGTTACTGGCGGGGTTGTATCCTCTCTAGGTAAAGGTATTGCAGCAGCATCTCTTGCAGCTATTCTAGAAGCTCGTGGTCTTAAAGTGACTATGATGAAGCTTGACCCTTACATCAACGTTGATCCAGGCACAATGAGCCCAACTCAGCACGGTGAAGTGTTCGTTACGGAAGATGGCGCAGAGACTGACCTAGACCTTGGTCACTATGAGCGTTTTATCCGTACCAAGATGACTAAGCGTAACAACTTTACTGCAGGTCGTGTTTACGCCGACGTACTTCGTAAAGAGCGTCGCGGTGATTACCTAGGTGCAACTATTCAGGTTATTCCTCATATTACTAACTCAATCAAAGACCGCGTAATCGCAGGCTCTGAAGGTCACGATGTGGCTATCGTTGAAGTTGGTGGTACGGTTGGTGATATCGAATCACTACCATTCATGGAAGCTATCCGTCAGCTAGCAGTGGAGCTTGGTCGTGAACGCGCAATGTTCATGCACCTAACTCTAGTTCCTTACCTAGCAGCTGCGGGTGAAGTGAAAACTAAGCCGACTCAGCACTCTGTAAAAGAGCTACTGTCTATCGGTATCCAGCCAGATATTCTAGTTTGTCGTAGCGATCGTATGATCCCAGCGAACGAGCGTAAGAAGATTGCTCTATTCTGTAACGTTCCAGAAAAAGCAGTTATCTCAATGAAGGACGTAGATTCAATCTACAAAATCCCTCAACTAGTTAAAGCTCAAGGTCTAGACGATCTTGTATGTTCACGCTTTGGTATCACAGCACCAGAAGCTGACCTGTCTGAATGGGAACAAGTTATCTACGAAGAAGCTAACCCAACAGGTGAAGTGACTATCGGTATGGTTGGTAAGTACATCGAGCTACCAGACGCATACAAGTCAGTGAACGAAGCACTTAAGCACGCAGGCCTTAAGAACCGTCTAAGCGTAAACATCAAGTACGTTGACTCTCAAGACGTAGAGTCAAAAGGTGACGAGATGTTTAAAGGTCTAGACGCAATCTTGGTTCCTGGTGGTTTCGGCGACCGTGGTATTGAAGGTAAGATTCTGGCGGCGAAATACGCACGTGAGAACAACATCCCTTACCTTGGTATCTGTCTAGGCATGCAAGTTGCCCTTATTGAATACGCGCGTAACGTTGCGGGTATGGAAGGTGCACATTCAACAGAATTTAACAAAGAGACCAAGTTCCCTGTAGTAGGCTTGATCACTGAATGGGTAGATGAGACAGGTAACGTGGAAGAGCGTACTGAGAAGTCTGACCTAGGTGGCACAATGCGTCTTGGTTCTCAGCTATGTCACCTTGAGAAAGGGACTAAAGCACGTGAACTGTACGGTAGCGCAACGATCCATGAGCGTCACCGTCACCGTTACGAAGTGAACAACGTACTTCGTCCGCAAATCGAAAAAGCAGGTCTTAAAGTGTCAGGCCTATCTGCGGACAAGAAGCTAGTGGAAATGATTGAAAACCCAGCTCACCCATGGTTTGTTGCGGCTCAGTTCCACCCTGAATTCACATCGACACCTCGCGATGGTCATCCATTGTTTGCAGGGTTCGTGAAGGCTGCGGGCCAGTACTCACGCGGCGAATTCGAGAAGTAAAAAGGATACGGGCAGTGGCGAGGGTTGTGCTGCTGCCTTTTAAATTTGACATTTATATTTGAACGAGAGGAAACATTAATGTCTAAGATCGTTAAAGTTCTAGGTCGTGAAATCATCGACTCACGTGGTAACCCAACTGTAGAAGCTGAAGTTCACCTAGAAGGCGGTTTCGTTGGTATGGCGGCAGCTCCATCTGGCGCTTCTACTGGTTCACGCGAAGCTCTTGAGCTACGTGACGGTGACAAAGCACGTTTCCTAGGTAAAGGTGTTCTTAAAGCTGTTGAAGCAGTAAATGGTCCAATCGCCGAAGCTCTAGTTGGTAAAGACGCTAAAGATCAAGCTGCAATCGACGCAGTAATGATCGAACTAGACGGCACTGAAAACAAATCTAAGTTCGGCGCTAACGCTATCCTAGCTGTTTCTCTAGCAAACGCTAAAGCTGCTGCTGCAGCGAAAGGCATGCCTCTATACGAGCACATCGCTGAGCTAAACGGCACTCCAGGTCAATTCTCTATGCCTCTACCAATGATGAACATCATCAACGGTGGTGAGCACGCAGACAACAACGTTGACATCCAAGAGTTCATGATCCAACCAGTTGGCGCTAAAACTCTTAAAGAAGGTCTACGTATCGGTGCAGAAGTATTCCACAACCTAGCTAAAGTTCTTAAAGCAAAAGGCATGAGCACTGCAGTTGGTGACGAAGGTGGTTTCGCTCCTAACCTAGAATCTAACGCTGCTGCACTAGCTGCAATCAAAGAAGCTGTAGAGCTTGCTGGTTACGAGCTAGGTAAAGACGTTACTCTAGCTATGGACTGTGCTGCATCTGAGTTCTACGACAAAGAAGCTGGTAACTACAACATGAAGGGCGAAGGCAAGATCTTCACTTCTGAAGAGTTCAACCACTACCTAGCTGGTCTAGTTGCTGAGTACCCAATCGTATCTATCGAAGACGGTCTAGACGAGTCAGACTGGGATGGCTTCAAGCACCAAACTGAACTTCTAGGCGACAAGATCCAACTTGTTGGTGACGACCTATTCGTTACAAACACTAAGATCCTAGCTGAAGGTATCGAGAAAGGCATCGCTAACTCTATCCTTATCAAGTTCAACCAAATCGGTTCTCTAACTGAGACTCTAGCTGCAATCAAGATGGCTAAAGATGCAGGTTACACAGCAGTAATCTCTCACCGTTCTGGCGAAACTGAAGATGCTACTATCGCTGACCTAGCGGTAGGTACAGCTGCAGGTCAAATCAAGACTGGTTCTATGAGCCGTTCTGACCGTGTTGCTAAGTACAACCAACTAATCCGTATCGAGGAAGCTCTAGGTGAGCGCGCTCCTTTCAACGGTCTTAAAGAAGTTAAAGGTCAATAATCTCCCTAGGTTTTAAACTTAGCGAATTATTAACTTAAGCTTTGAAAACACCTCGCTCAGGCGAGGTGTTTTTGTATGTGGGAGAAAGCACCAAGCGAGGCTATTTGGCTTCCGCTATCGCTTCTATCCGACGTTTTTCCATCTCTTCACGTATTGCCGCACCTTTGAAACCGTCTTGTATGATGGTTTGTACCTCGACCGATAACGCCGCTTGATATGCGCGCTCAAAGATCGTTTTTTGAGGGTACTCAATATCCTCATGCCCAGTACGACCACGACTATCGGCCATACAGCACAACAAGATGTCGTTTAACCGTTCTGGTTTACGCCAAACATCAAATTTGTTGAGGATCTTGAGTTTGGTTTCCGGCCGAAGTTCAGCGGCGCGGTGAATGTTAGAGTGCTGCTCACACACCATGAGTGCTAAATCACGGTACTCGTTAGGGACGCGTACACGTTCGCACAGCGCTTTAATCAGCTTCAGACCAGTATGACAATGCATCTTATGGCTTGGCCATTCGCTTTGAGGAGTGATGCCTTTGCCTAAGTCATGGACTTGAGCAGCAAAGCGAACGGTGGGTGAGTTACTTAACATCGCGGCTTGTTTGGCAACTAAAAGAGTGTGGAGGCCCGTATCGATTTCTGGATGCCATTTCTCTGGTTGAGGCACACCGAACAGTTGGTCAAGTTCAGGTAGCACGATTGCTAACGCGCCACATGCTCTGAGTACTTCAATGAATACTTGTGGGTCTGGCGTCGCGAGTGACTTATGCCACTCTTGCCAAACGCGCTGTGCGGTCAGATGCGCCAGTTCACCAGACTCAGCGATACTGCGCATCAACGCCATTGTTTCATCGGCAACGCGGAAACCAAGGTGAGAAAGTTTAGCCGCAAAGCGAGCGACACGTAGTACGCGCAGTGGATCTTCGACAAACGCCTCAGACACATGACGCAACATACGATCTTCCAGATCTTGTTGTCCGTGGTACGGATCGATGAGTGTGCCGTCAGGGTGCTGAGCGATCGCGTTGATAGTCAGGTCTCGACGTTGGAGGTCTTCTTCAAGCGTTACATCGGGAGCGAAATAACATTCAAAACCGGTGTAACCTGCGCCGACTTTGCGCTCTGTTCTTGCTAGCGCGTGTTCTTGTTTGGTTTCTGGATGGAGAAAAACCGGAAAGTCTTTACCCACCGCGACATAGCCTTGTTTGATCAGCTCGTCCGGAGTTGCGCCGACGACAACCCAATCTTTGTCATAAACTTCAATATTTAGCAGTTGATCGCGAACTGCGCCGCCAACGAGGTATCTCTGCACTTAACACGCTCTCATTTATCGCTTTAGAATTGGCTATTATTGTTGTTAATGGTACTTTCCTTATCAATAAATTCCCAGAGACGAAATGCATGTATAAGCAACATTTTGGATTCACAGAGCTGCCGTTTTCGATAGTACCTAACTCTCGTTTTCTCTATCAGAGTCCAAGACACAAAGAAGCGATCTTACGCCTTACCGCTGGGCTCGGTGAAGGTGGCGGTTTCGCGATGCTGACAGGGGAAGTCGGGACCGGGAAAACCACCGTCGCGCGCGCGATGTTGAACGCGTTGGACAACAATGTACATGCAGGGTTAATCCTCAATCCAACCTTTTCTAACTTAGAGTTGCTTGAGGCGATTTGTGATGAATTTGGCTTGGAGTATCAAGCAGACTCGTCGCTTAAACAGCTAAACCACGTCATCCATGAGTTTCTCCTGAGTAATCACGCTAATGGTATCCAGACCTTATTGGTGATTGATGAAGCGCAGCACTTGTCCGCTGAAGTGCTCGAGCAGTTAAGACTGCTGACTAATCTTGAAACTGAAAGCCAAAAGCTACTTAAGGTACTGCTGATAGGCCAACCCGAGCTGCAACACAAATTGAAAATGCCGCAACTGAGGCAGCTAGCGCAGCGAATTACAGGTCGTTATCATCTTCTGCCTCTCGAAGCCTCGGAAACGGCGAATTACATCCGATTCAGGCTCGAACTGGCTGGTGGAGATAAACAGTTGTTTAGCGCCAAAGCGTTGAAACTCATCGCTCAGCAAACTTCTGGAATCCCACGCTTAATCAACTTAGTGTGTGATGCCGCGCTCAAGCACGCTTATGGGCTGGGCGAGAATCCTCCTAACTTTTCCAGTGTTCAAGCGGCGTGTTATGAAGTGATGAGCTTTCAGGCGAACTTCCAACCCGCCAAGTCGCATAGTGCAAAGCCAGTATATCTCACATACGCCGCGGCGGCGGTCATCGGTGCGCTGCTTGCCGTGGGCAGCTATCTCTATACCCCAAGATTGATTGAACCCGCGATGGCGGAGTGGGGGGAGCTGAATTATCCTGCACAACCTGCGGAGGTTATCGAGAAAGAAGTCTTCCCTGAGTTTCTCACCCAGCAATTGTCTCTAGCCAGTGATTTCGAAGCGGGGGTTGGGGATTTGTATAAAGTTTGGGGATTTAAGCCTTCGATGCTCGATAAGCTCTGCTTACAGGAGAACGAAGGCGCATTTCGCTGTGAATCGTTGAGCGGTGATATTCAAACCTTGAGAGCTGCCAATACGCCAGTACTGCTGACTTTAGAGCATGAGGGTGTGATAAGCTTTGCGGTGTTGTACCGCCTCAACCATCAGGTTGCGCAGCTGTTGATTGGCGATAAGAATATTGAGTTGCCACTGGCGCGCCTTGACCAGCTTTGGAATGGGGAGTACCACCGAATCTGGCGCCGATACTGGCAACAGACTCTCAAAGTCGGTATGAGCGGAGAAACCATCGCTTTGTTAGACGACAGACTTTCCCAGGTTCTCGGCCAGCCTAATAGCAGCAACAACGTTTATGACCAAGCGCTGCAAGACAAAGTAAAAGCGTTTCAGCGTTGGCAAGGGTTAACGGTTGACGGGATTGCTGGGAAGAAAACCCTGCAACGCTTAGAAGAAGTAGCTCAAGTAGACGCGCCTACACTACAAATGGCGGAGGGAATCTAATGTCAAAAGTACTCAAAGCATTAGCGCACTCAGAGCAAAGCTATCAAGCCGCGTCGCTTTCTTCGCCTTACCCGGTTTCTCAGCAAGCGAATACGCAGCCTCGCGTCAGCAAATTCTCAATCATGTTGCTCATGTTTGCACCCGCAATAGTGGCGAGTGCGGTGAGCTCGTTCCAGATCTATCAATCTAAAATCGACGGTTGGAAAGCCAATCAGCAAGCGGAAACCATTACCGTTGATGTGCCCTTTGTTTACGATGTCAAAGCGTATCCGAGCTTTCGGTCGTTGCAAGCCACTTATGAGTTGGAAAGCGCTTTAAACGAAGAGCCGCCAGTGGTGGCTGCGTCAGAAACGCCAGTTACACCACAGCAACCGAACGCGCAAACTAGCAAAGAACCGTTGTTCAATGATATCGACTTGTCTCAACTCTCGCCTGAGCTCGCGTTACGTGTGGAGGCGGCGTTGGGAGTTGCAGATACGGTTGATGAAGGCAGCGCGTCAAACTTGTCTAATGATGCGGTTAAGTGGCGCGGTAAACTACCAGCGATGAACTTTGAAACCCACGTTTACTCCAGTAACCCTAATAAGCGCTGGGTGAAGGTCAACGGTAACGAATTTATTGAAGGCGATTGGATCACCGAACGTGTGCGCTTGGTGAAGATAGAGCAGCAGAGTTGCCAGATCAGTTTCAACGGCGAAACGATACAAGTTCCGGCTTTGTATGATTGGAAAGGTTAAACAGAAAATAAAAGGTCGCCAATTGGCGACCTTTTTAATATCGATGCGAGGAGTTTATGCCCAGCCGTTTGGAGAGCGGCGTCTACGCGGCACAATGTGCGGTAGGATAAGACCTAGTAGCAAGCCAATGCCTGCCACACCACCGCCGTACATGAAGTACTTCAACAGTAGGTCGTCTTTCTGCGTATCCAGTTTTGCACGTAGGTTACGAACCTCTGCTTGTGCCTCAGACAGCTTTTGGCTCATATCGCTGTAACCTTCTTCCATTTCTGAAATTTGACGGTTACGCGTCTCTAGAGAGTCGACTAGACCTGCTTTCTCTTGGTCAGAGATCGCGCGTGCATTGGCAAGTTTGTCTTTCGTTTCAGCCAGCTCTTTCTCAAGACGAGGGAAGCGCGTTGCCATGCTTTCTTGGCGTGTGACGAAGCGGCTTTCAACCCAGCCTTTACGGCCTCGCTCATCTTGAACTTGGCTGTAGCCAGTCTCTTTGTTGCTTGAAAGCAGTTTAACTTTATCACCAGCGTCAACGCTGCCGATAATACGATATTGAGCGCTAGGGCCAGAGTGCATGTAAGTAAATAACTTATCAGCGATGTAGCGGTCTTGAGCAAATGCAGCCGGGACGACAAACAATGAAGCCAAAACCAAGCAAACCAGTCTTTTCACGGTAAATCCTTTAACAGTTTTATTGTCTATATCTCGCTAACGCCAAATAGTAAGAATTTTCACGAGTCACTGCAACAAAGAAGGGAGGCAAAGCCTCCCTTTATGCGGTTTTGAGTCAATACTAACAGTGCTCTTACAAATTACTGACGTATTGATTAGGCGAATGACGCCTGAATTGCATAGAAGAATACCACCGCAAGTAGTGCACCAGCAGGTAGCGTTACTACCCAAGAGGCCACGATGTTACGTACTACGCCAAGGTTCAGTGCTGCGATACCACGTGCGAAACCAACACCTAATACAGCACCAACCAATGTTTGTGTGGTTGAAATTGGTAGACCAGTACCTGATGCCAATACCACAGTACATGCTGTTGCTAGCTGAGCGGCAAAACCACGGCTAGGCGTTAGTTCTGTAATACCAGTACCAACCGTTGCCATTACTTTATGACCAAGTGTCGCAAGACCTACCACGATACCAAAACCACCTAGCGGAAGAATCCACCACGCAATGGTACTTTTGGTTGTGATTTCACCCATATGCTCGACCGTTGATACTACCGCAGAAAGTGGACCAATCGCGTTTGCTACGTCGTTAGAGCCGTGGGCAAATGCCATCGCACACGCTGTGATAACCATCAATACGCTGAAGATACCTTCAACACCAGCAAAGCCATGGTCGTCTTCGCGGCTAGCGAATTTCTTCTGGATGTATAGGTAGCCACCCACCATTACGATGCCTGAAACCACTGCCGACCACATCCACGCTTCACCGTTACTTAGGTGAAGACCAACGTGTTTTAGGCCTTTCTTGATTGTTACTAGCGCGATAACCATAGTGGTGATGAACATGTACACAGGTACAAAACGTTTCGCGTTAATCAGTGGTTTTTCAGTATCAAAGATCAGTCGTTGTGCGCTGACAAAGATGACGTAAGCAAAGAAACCCGAGATAACTGGAGTAATGATCCAGCTACCAACGATGCCTTGAACTGAGGCCCAGTCTACCGCTTCAGTACCGACAGACACACACGCAAAACCGATGATCGCACCGATGATTGAGTGAGTCGTTGATACTGGCCAGCCCATGTAAGAGGCAAGCAATAGCCACGTACCCGCAGCAAGTAGAGCAGACATCATGCCGTAGACAAGAACGTCAGGTTGAGATGCAAATAGTGATGTTTCGATTACACCTTTACGGATAGTGTCGGTTACTTCACCGCCTGCAAGATATGCACCCGCAAATTCAAAAATCATCGCGATGATGATGGCTTGTTTTACGGTTAGCGCTTTAGAACCTACTGACGTACCCATCGCATTGGCAACGTCATTCGCGCCGATACCGATAGCCATCAAAAAGCCAAAAAGAGCTGCAACAATAATCAGGACAGTGCCGTAGTTCGCAAGGATATCCATCGTAATACCTAGTTGTTGATAACAAGCGGAGCAAATTAGGCACGAAAAAGCCCCTTCGGCGCTTGAGTTATTTATCGCCTAACAGGGGAGTGCAGTTAAAATGCTCTTCGTTATTTGGTTAACTTAAATTTATGAGCGAGACAACATTAGCTCTAGACGCGCACCAACACGTTGCGCCTGATCAGCAATGCCACCTACCCACTCTAAAATTTTGTAAAGGAACATGACATCGATAGGATTCATACCCTGTTCAATCGCCATAAGTTGTTGACGAAGTTGGATTTGCATCGCATCAGTGTCGTCCTCGATTACATCCAGTTGGTGGATCATCTCAGCCACAAGTGTTACTTCACGGCCTTTAAATCCAGTCTCCAGTAACTCATCGAGTTCATTGATAACTTTTTGCGCTTGGTTAGCGGCGTCAAGACAACGCTTAACGTAAGCGATAAAGTTTTCTTGAAGTGGTTCAGGAATGGTCAATTGACGGCCGTAGACACGACCAGCAATATCTTTTGCTAGGTTTGCCAGTTTGTCTTGCTGTGTCAGTAGCTCCAACATGTCGCTACGGTCTACAGGCATAAACAAACCGCGAGGAAGTTTAAGGCGAATTTCGCGCTTTAGAACGTCGGCTTCTTTCTCTAGATGAGAAATTTGCGCACGAATTTCAGATGCTTTTTCCCAATCACCCTTTGAACTGACTTCAAAGAAGTTGATTAAGTGAGAGCAACATTCGTTCACACACACAACGTGGCGTTGCAAAGGCTTTATAGGGGACTTTGCAAATAACCCCATAATTGTATTTACTGGCATGGTCATTCAACCTAATTAATATAACCTAAAAATAACATACACCAATCTATGGCGAAATGTTGAACGATGGCTATAAAGGCGCGCATGTTAACGCATTAAATCACTCATTAAAACTGTTTTAGATCATCATTCCAACGATATTTCTTTCTTGCCGTGTAGGAAAATTGGCAATATCCTGTTCCTATCTGCTTTGGAAGGTACAACTATGGAAACCGAGATAGAACTGAAGTTTTTTGTTTCTCCTGAATTTTCAGATATTTTAAGAGAGAAAATTGCTCAGGAAAAGGTACTTCAGCACAGTTGTCGTGAGTTAGGAAATACTTACTTCGATACTCCCGATAATTGGTTACGCCAGCACGACATTGGCTTGCGTATCCGCCGATTTGATGATGTTTACGTGCAAACAGTGAAAACAGCAGGACGTGTCGTTGCCGGACTTCATCAAAGACCAGAATACAACGCTGAGCATACTGGCAATGAGCCAGAACTCACACTTCACCCAACCGATATCTGGCCAAGTGGCAAAGATATCGAGACCCTGCAAAACGAGCTTACTCCTCTTTTCTCTACCAACTTCACCCGTGAACAATGGTTAATTGGCATGGCCGATGGCAGCCAAGTTGAAGTGGCGTTTGACCAAGGTAAGGTGATTGCCGGAGAAAAAGAAGACCCTATCTGCGAAGTGGAACTAGAACTGAAATCCGGTCAGACGGATGCTCTATTTACGCTCGCGCGCAGTTTTTCCGAGTATGGTGGTATGCGCCTTGGCAACTTGAGCAAAGCAGCCAAAGGTTATCGCCTTGCGATGGATTACCAAGGTGATGAAGTGCAAGAAATGACGCTGGTGGCCACCGATAAAAACGATACGGTGGAATCTTGCTTCATTAACTCGCTAGAGCACGCGTTGTCTCACTGGCATTACCATGAACAGATTTATGCAGAAAGAGAGTCGATTGACGCGCTGCATGAAATCAAAAACTCGGTCAGTTTTATTCGCCAAATCTTAACTGTCTACGGCTCGGTTGTGCCTCGTCGTGCAAGTGCTATCTTGCGACAAGAGCTGAAATGGCTAGAGCAAAGCTTGGAGTGGTTGAAACAATACGACTACATCGAAGATTTACTCGATGATAAAGGCCACGCGTTACGTAAACTGGATGCACGCAAATTCCTCATCGCTGAGCTGAAACAAGAGCAAGAGTCGCTACCGACACGAGAAGAACTGCTAGAGCAGATTCATTCTTCTCGCTACACCGGACTATTGTTGGATTTAAGTCGCTGGATTCTGACCCGTGGCTGGCAACCTTTCCTCGACGAAAAAGCGCGCGAGAAAATGGCGCTTAACATTGAACACTTCTCGATTGAGCAACTGGATAGAACGTGGGCGGAGCTGATGGAAGTTTTTCCACCAGAGCGCGCGTTAACTAGCCAAGATTATATCGATCAGCAATATCACCTGATGCGTAACCTGTATACCGGTGTGAGCTTTGCCAGTATCTTCGATGCGGATGAGCGAATGAGTTTCCGACTTCCTTGGAGCGACTTGCTGCATGGCATTGATGATTTGCTCAAGCTAAAAACACTGCATAAGCAAGTGGAAAAGCTACAAGGCGAAGAAAAAGAACAGCTCGAACGCTGGCTATCTCGTCAGGAGAGTTCAATCCTTCATGCGATGGAGCAAACCCGCGTGATATGTATTGAAGCTGAGCCTTATTGGCGAGACTAGAAAAAGTTAAAAAGGGAGCATCACGCTCCCTTTATTATTGCTTATTAGTTGGCTCAGATCGTTTTTCCAACTCATCCAAACGTTGCAGGATTAAGTCTTGCTTATCAAGTAGCTCACGGATCATGTGTTCTTTACGCTCAGAACGTTCATTTTGCTTCGAGGTCGGCGAGGTTAAAAAGGAAGTGACCAAACCGGAAATCATACCAAACACCCCCACACCACAGACGATCAGCGCCGCTGCCAAAATTTTACCGGCATCGGTCACTGGATAATGGTCGCCGTATCCGACAGTTGAAATCGTCACCAGTGCCCACCACAAGGCGTCAGCACCATTTTGAATATTGGCGTCGGGCGATTTGCTCTCGATAAACAACATCATGCTCGAGCCGAGGAAAAGCAGCATCACCAACAAGAAAATAATCGAAGCAAACGTCGCTTCTCGGCGGTTGTTGAGAAATTGACGATATAGATTTCGGCTCGAATGTATGCCAAACACAACACGCAATATTTGCACTAAACGGGCATAGCGCAGTGGTTCAATCATCGGGATACTGGCAATGAAGTCGATCCAATGTACTTTGAGAAATTGCACTCTGTCACCAGAACGAATGAGATCTATGCCCAGTTGTAGTATGAAAATACTACAGATTATAAAGTCCAAGCCGATAAAAACTTGACGAGTTTCTGGTCGTAATGGAAAAAACAACAAGCCTGAAATCACAAATAACGCCATAAATGACAGGATTAGTGACAGTACGCTCATCGGTTTGGTGTCGTCTTTGGTATCATCTTTTTTCATACGAGGCTCGAAATAAATAATAAATGCCGCTGAAACGGTAAGTAAGAGCGAATTCGTTGCGTATTTTTGAATCGGTTATTAACCAATATATAAGACTTAGTGGAGAACGAACAATGACCAAAATGGTATTTAAGCCATGGGAGCGCGTAATTACCGACATACGTTTGGTGCCCAAAATGGCGTTACTGATGGTGTTTAGTACCGTGCTGATCATTGCGAAACAGCTTTGGGATGCGAATACTTTTTACGACTCTCTGTTGTCAGTGACCGAAAGTGTCGAAGTGGCTCAGCAACACTACGACGCCTATTTAGTGCAAGTAGCGTGGCAGACCGGAGTTTTGATCGTCGTGTTTGTCACTTTGTTACTGTTTGCCGCACGCATCATGCTACGCCAGACCCAGTACCTGAACGACGCGATTAAACTGATGGCAGACAAAGACCTGTCGGTGCCGATCCACATGGATTGCAAAGACGAATACGGTGATGTCGCTCGTGAACTGGAAAAAACACGTAAGCAGTTGCAAGACATGATTAAGTTGCAGGTGAGTTCATCGCAAGAGCTTTCAGGCCTGACAGAAGTGATGACGTTAAGCATGTCAGAAACCAAAGAGTCTGCCCAAGAAGAGTTTAACGAAATCGACCAGCTTGCGACGGCAATGAGCGAAATGACGTCAACAGTCCAGACCGTCGCGGAACATGCGCAGCAAGCGTCTTCACTTACTGAAAACGCATCGGACCAAGCAGTGACTGGTCAGCGCTTTATTCAAGGTACGGTAACGAAAATCAGCGAGTTGTCTCAAGACATTTCTGCGTCGGCGCACGCTGTTAATCAAGTTGAAGAGAGCGTTGATTCGATCGGTAGCGTTGTTGGGACCATCCAAGGTATTTCTGAACAAACTAACTTGCTGGCATTGAATGCGGCGATTGAAGCGGCGCGTGCTGGTGAGGCAGGGCGAGGTTTTGCTGTGGTTGCAGATGAAGTTCGTAACCTCGCGCAACGTACCCAGCAAGCGACAGTCGAAATTCAAGACATGATTACGCAACTGCAATCGAGCGCTAACTCAGCGGTTGGTTTGATGGAAAAGAGTGTGGTTGAGGCTGCGGAAGGGGTAGAGCTAGTCACCAACGCAGGCAGTGAGTTGGATGGCATTGTTGAACAAGTGAAGCAAATCAACGATATGAACTTCCAGATTGCCACTGCCGCTGGTCAACAAAGCAGTGTTTCGGAAGAGATGAGCCAGAACCTCACCAACGTCCGTGAACTGGTGGAGGCGTCGGTGACGGTGGTGACAGAACTGCTTGAAACTTCAGAAATCATGCAACAGAACGCGGCTGAACTGGATAAGAAAATCACTTCGTTTAAAGTCTAATTCCAAGCGATATTCATGAATAAACGCCCACTATCATTCAGTGGGCGTTTTTTATTGCAGCAATTTTGATATAACTAGTCCATTAAAGCCTTATTGATATTGCGGCCAGTCTCTTTATACAAGGAAGATTCATGCTACTGCCAGAAAGCCTCGCCCCTATTTCTCAATCCGCTCTCGAATCCATTCGTCAATCAGCAGATGCACTCAAACATTGGCCTGAATCGCTGCTCACTCAGCTCGACTATGTCGCTGGCTTGAGTCAGTTTGTGGTCGATGTGCTTAATACCGATGAACATCTATTGCAAGTGTTACCAGAGATGTTGCAGGAAACATCGCGTCATAGCGCTTATCGAAAGCGTCTCGCCATCTTGTTGAGTGACTGCCACGATGAAATGTCGGGTCATCGCGTGCTCAGGCAGTTCCGTAATCGAGAAATGGTCTATATCGCTTGGCGTGACTTTACCGGCTCTTGGTCGCTTGAGGAGAGCCTAGAGCATCTGTCTCAACTGGCTGAAGCGATGATTTTTGAAACCTACCAGTGGCAATACAAAGCTTGTTGCGATCTATGGGGTACACCGTGTAACGATCAAGGTGATGCGCAGCCTATGCTGATCATCGGTATGGGCAAACTTGGTGGTGGTGAACTCAACTTTTCCTCTGACATCGACTTGATTTTCACCTACCCAGAAAACGGTGAGACCCAAGGTGCCAGACGCAGTATTGCTAACGCGCAGTTCTTTACCCGTTTAGGGCAAAGGATCATTAAAGCGCTCGACCAGCAGACGTATGATGGCTTCTGTTACCGCGTTGATATGCGCCTGCGCCCGTTTGGTGACAGTGGCCCACTGGTGATGAGTTACGCCGCACTGGAAGATTACTACCAAGAGCAGGGGCGTGACTGGGAGCGCTACGCAATGGTCAAAGCGCGCGTGATGGGCAGTGAAATGTACCCAGAATATCAAGAGTTGCGTCAGATGCTGCGACCATTTGTGTTCCGTCGCTACATTGACTTTAGTGCGATTCAATCACTACGCCGAATGAAATCGATGATCAGCAGCGAAGTGCGCCGTCGTGGCTTGGTCAATAACATCAAGCTTGGCGCAGGCGGTATCCGTGAAATCGAGTTTATCGCACAAGTGTTCCAGCTTATCCGCGGTGGCCGAGAGCCAGGGTTGCGTCACCGCAGTCTACTGTTGACTCTAGACGCGATTGAAGAACTCGATTTGCTTGAAGACGGCGGAACTCAACATTTGCGAGACGCTTACAAATTCTTGCGCCGCTTAGAGAATCTGCTACAAGCTATGGCTGACAAGCAAACCCAGACTCTGCCCGAGAGTAGCGTTGAACAACTGCAGTTGGCGACCGCGATGGGCTATCACGACTGGCAAGGCTTGTTAGCAGATGTACACACGCACATGGACGCGGTTCACCAAGTATTCAATGGCCTGATCGGTGATGACGAAGAAGAAAGTTCTGATGTCGCTAAGCACTTCCACGAGCTATGGGACATGGCGGAAAAACAAGATGTCATGGAGCACGTTCTAAGCGAAGATATTGGTGCCGAAGAGCCGCAAGTGATGGCCAATACGATCATTCAGTTCAAACATGATTTAGCGAAGAAAACCCTTGGTCCACGCGGACGTGAAGTATTGAATCGCCTGATGCCAAAAGTGTTTGCCGCGATTTACTCTCACCCGGATGCACAGTTTGGTCTGCCTCGAGTTCTTCATTTGCTACAAAAAATTGTTACCCGCACCACTTACTTAGAGCTGCTTGATGAGCACGCTGCGGCGTTGACCCAACTAGTCAGACTGTGTACCGCCAGTCCGATGATTTCCGAGCAGCTCGGGCGCTACCCAATCCTGCTTGATGAGCTAATTGACCCGCAGCAGCTCTACAATCCGATCCCGCTGGAAAGCTATCAAACCGAGCTGCGCGATTTCCTTGCCCGTATCCCTGAAGACGATATGGAGCAACAGATGGAAGCGCTGCGTCAGTTCAAGCAGATCTGTATCTTGCGTATTGCCGCCGCTGATATTGCGGGTGTGTTACCAGTAATGAAAGTGAGTGACCACTTAACCTATCTTGCCGAAGCGATTGTTGAATCGGTGGTCAATCAAGCTTGGCTACAGATGGCAGAAAAATACGGTGAACCTAACCATCTCAAAGACCGTGAAGGTAAAGGCTTTGCCGTGATTGGTTACGGTAAAGTTGGCGGTTGGGAGCTCGGGTATAACTCGGATCTGGATATCGTCTTTATGCACGATTGTCCGGTTAGCGCCTATACCGACGGTAAGAAAGAGATCGATGGGCGACAGTTCTATCTACGCTTGGCCCAGCGCATCATTCATATTTTCTCAACTCGCACCGCATCGGGCATCTTGTATGAAGTGGACACGCGCTTACGCCCATCCGGTGCATCAGGGTTGCTGGTGAGCCCAGCAGAAGCGTTTGATGAATATCAGCACACCGAAGCCTGGACATGGGAGCATCAAGCGCTGGTACGAGCGCGTATGATTTACGGCGACGAACCACTACAGCAGAGCTTCGCCCAAACCCGCCACAATGTCCTGACCTTAGAGCGCGATGAAAACAAGCTCAAGCAAGAGGTGGTCGATATGCGGATTAAGATGCGTGACCATTTAGGCGGCAAAAAAGCCGATCGCTTTATGCTAAAACAAGACCCTGGAGGGATCACGGATGTGGAGTTTTTAGCGCAGTATCTGGTGTTGCGATACAGCCACGAGAAGCCAAAGCTGACCCGTTGGAGTGACAATGTAAGGATCTTCGAGTCGATGATTGCACAAGGTGTGATGGACGAAGAACAAGCGATGGCGATTACGCACGCCTATACCGAAATGCGAGACCAAATACATCACAGAAACTTACTTAATCTTGATGCGGATGTCGCGCTGGATAAGTTTGTCGTCGAACGCGAACTAGTGAGTAAAATTTGGCAGCAATGGCTTGGATAAGTAAGAAATAGACATTCTGCGCGGTTTTATCACATAGCGCTGATAGTGAAGGGTTTAGGGCTCAAAAGTGCTGTGCTAAACTCAGCGCAGATTTAAATTGTGGAGATCGACGATGAAACCAATCCTACCGAACTACAAGGATTCAGGTGTATTGATCATTGGTGACGTAATGCTGGATCGTTACTGGTACGGACCAACAGGACGCATTTCACCAGAAGCGCCAGTGCCGGTAGTCAAAGTAGAAAACAACGAAGAGCGTCCGGGTGGAGCGGCAAACGTGGCGATGAACATCGCTTCTCTTGGCGGTAACGCGCATATCGTCGGTTTGACGGGCATCGATGAACCTGCGAAAGCCTTGAATGAAACGCTGACCTCTTTGAATGTAAAGTGTAATTTCGTGGGTTTGCACAACTACCCAACCATCACCAAGCTACGTGTGATGAGCCGTGGCCAGCAACTGATCCGTCTCGACTTTGAAGACAAGTTTGAGAACGTTGACCCAGACATGATCCTCGAGCGTATGGACCAGTCGCTGCCGAAAGTGAAAGCGGTGGTATTGTCAGACTACGACAAAGGCGCACTCGAGCATGTGCAATTGTTTATTAAGAGAGCGCGTGCGGCGAACGTACCTGTATTTATTGACCCGAAAGGTGCAGATTTCGAGCGCTACCGCGGCGCAACATTGTTGACGCCAAATATGGCTGAGTTTGAACTGGTGGTTGGCAAAGTAAAATCAGACCAAGAGCTGGTTGAGAAAGGCTTGAAGTTGATTGATGACTTTGACTTTGAAGCGCTGCTTGTTACGCGCAGTGAGCATGGTATGACGCTGCTTCGTCGTGGTCAGAAGCCATTCCACCTACCGACTCAAGCGAAAGAAGTTTACGACGTAACCGGTGCGGGTGACACCGTTATCTCGGTACTTGCAGCCTCTGTTGCTGCGGGCAAACCAATGGACGAAGCGTGTGCGCTGGCGAATGCTGCAGCTGGTGTCGTGGTTGGTAAACTGGGTACCTCGACTGTTTCGACAATCGAGCTGGCTGAAGCGGTACACGGCAGCCAAGACACAGACTTTGGTGTGATTGGTGAGAAAGAGCTCATCGACGCGGTGAAGAAAGCGCAAGCGAAAGGCGAGAAAGTGGTTATGACCAACGGTTGTTTCGACATTCTTCACGCAGGGCACGTGTCTTACCTCAATCATGCTGCGCAATTGGGTGACCGCCTAATCGTCGCGGTAAACACCGATGAGTCGGTGAAGCGCCTTAAAGGACCTGGTCGTCCAGTGAACCCAACCGATCGCCGTATGGCAGTGCTGGCGGGTCTTGGTGCGGTTGATTGGGTCGTACCGTTTGGTGAAGATACGCCTCAACGCTTGATTTCCGAGGTTTTGCCAGATCTATTGGTCAAAGGTGGCGATTATAAGCCGGAAGAGATTGCTGGTGGTAAAGAAGTGATTGCCAATGGCGGCGAGGTTAAAGTGCTGAACTTTGAAGACGGCTGCTCAACGACTGAAATCATTGATGCGATTAAAGGCGGTAAAGGTTAACCCTTTATTGTGTTGTAAGTAAAACGCCTGCTCGATAGCAGGCGTTTTTTATTTGAGAGCAATAAAAAAATGGAGCCTATCGGCTCCATTTTTAGAATCATCTTTAGAAGAAATTAGTCTTCTAGGTCGCCACAGAAACGGTAACCTTCACCGTGAATTGTCGCGATGATCTCAGGCGTACCAGATACTGACTCGAAGTGTTTACGAATACGACGAATCGTAACGTCAACAGTACGGTCGTGTGGCTTAAGCTCACGGCCAGTCATTTTCTTCAGTAGGTCAGCACGAGTCTGAATCTTGCCCGGGTTTTCACAGAAGTGAAGTAGAGCACGGAACTCAGAACGAGGAAGCTTGTAGCTATCACCGCTTGGGCTAACAAGAGAACGACTGTTGATATCTAGCACCCAACCGTTGAATTCGTACTTCTCAACGCTACGCTTCTCTTCCGTGACCGCACTAGCGTTCATTGAACGGCTTAGTAGGTTGCGAGCACGGATAGTCAGCTCACGAGGGTTGAATGGTTTTGTGATGTAATCATCAGCACCAATTTCAAGACCTAGGATCTTGTCAACTTCGTTATCACGGCCAGTTAAGAACATGAGCGCTACGTTTGCTTGTTCACGAAGCTCGCGAGCAAGTAGTAGGCCATTTTTACCTGGAAGGTTAATGTCCATAATGACCAAGTTAACTTGGTTATCGGACAGCACCTGGTGCATCTCTTCACCGTCACTGGCCTCAAAAACAGCGTATCCCTCTGCTTCAAAAATACTCTTAAGAGTGTTACGAGTTACTTGCTCATCTTCGACAATAAGAATGTGCGGGGTTTGCATTGGCGGTACCTAAACTTGTGAAAAAAATGTGCTAATGGAATAAATTTTAGGCAAAAACATAACACATAGGTAATGTGATGTTGATAATAAACCAAAGATCATAAAATTACACTTTCTTTGGTTGCCCGCCATCCTTGGATTTTTTGTTGCCTTTGAGGCACCCGTTCCTCAATTACTCCATCAGTCGTTGAGGCGGATTTTATAATGTTAACAGCATGCTAACAACGTAGAAGTGTTAATTCCAATCACTTTGTTGATTTATATCAAGAGTTAGAATGTAACAAATATTAATAGTAGCGGTTAAATGTAAAAGTATAGGTTATATGAAGATTGATGCGCAATTATGGGCGGCCTACGCCGATCCCTATTTTCGCTTTCAAAGCCCAGTAAAGTGTAGGTGTTTTGCCATTATTACCGCTTGGAACCCGGCGAGTGTTTGGCGGTCGAATGAAGAAAATAATCGAAATAATCGGCAGTTAAGACAAGATATCGACCATAATTACTATGTCGATGTTCTAGTGGGGGACGAGATATTTTCCTGGGCGGAAGAGAGTTTTGCCGTTGAAGTAAGCCTACAAAAGGCAGTCGAACTCGGACGCAAATTTGGTCAAAACGCGGTCTATTATGCTGAAAGTGAGGAACTGTTTTTGGTTTCTTGCGACGAAAATGAAACTAAATTAGCGCTTGGAAAATGGCAGTTGCGTTGTAGGTAAAGGATTAACTTGTTATCTCATGGAGGAAAAATGAAAGATATAACGCCAGATATTTGCGATAAGCACGAGGATAAAGTGACACTCTTGGCTTTGCCTCTGCAAAACTATGGACGTAAAAGTGCGTTTTATGGCGAGATAGTGACCATTCGTTGCTATCACGATAATTCAAAAGTACGCGAAATGCTTGGGCAAGACGGAACCGGTAAAGTTCTTGTGGTTGACGGTCATGGCTCTTGCCAAAAAGCGCTACTTGGCGACCAGTTGGCGATATTGGCTATCGATAACAATTGGGAAGGGGTAATTGTAAACGGCGCTATCCGTGATGCAGCGGCAATGGCAGAGATGGAATTAGGCGTAAAAGCGCTTGGCACCAATCCATTCAAAACACAAAAGCGTGGGGTAGGCGATGTCAACATCACTTTGACTATCCACAACCAAATGATTCAACCGGGTGATTATATCTACGCAGACTGGAACGGTGTGTTGATGTCGACAGAAAAGCTCGATTGGAATTAAAAACGAAAACCCAGTCCAAATTCCACTTCTTGTTGCCACTCTTGATAGTCGAGAGTGGCATGTAAGTCCAAATTCTCGGTTAATCTCACTCGGCTAGAGACTTCTGCCGAAATGACTTTCTCGCGTCGTTCATTGTCGGTTTCGTTGCTGTACGAATGCAAGGTACTGCTAAAGGAAATTCTCGGTGACGCTTGAAAGCTCACACCACTGAGAAAACCAGTTTCGTTTTCTTGCTCGTTGTTATTGAGTCGTGCCCCGACGTATAAATCCACATTGTGAAACAGATTATAAGAGTAGCCCCCGTCGACTTTCCAAGTATCGAAGTCGCGTTGGTCATTTTCGCTGGAAATAAATAGGCGGTGTGAAGAGTGAGTCTGTTGGGAAGGTAACGCAGGCAATTCGGCAGCACAAAGCGAACCAGTAAAAACTAGCGCGAACAGGCTTAGCATCCCTTTCATGTGCCGCTCCTTGTTATTATTTGTTTTCCCACTGCAGAACTAAGTAAAGCATAAAACTAATGTACTAGGAGTAATTTCTTAATTGAATTTAATGGGTGAATTTGTGCGGGTGCGATTCCAATACTTTGCTCAGTGTATACATGGATGTTGTTACGAAACTAAATGTGAATCACATATGGTAAGAAGGAAAAATAAAAACTTTTCGTTGACTCGTGGTCAGGAAATAAGGTAAACGTATGGGTAAGCAAACACATACACGCACATAAAGTAAATTATGAATAACCACAGCCTAGTAGTAATGACCACAACCATTATTATTACCGACATCGCATATGTTGGGGCAGGCTGCTAAGCGAAACAAATTCAAAGGAAGGCCTGTATCCAACAAGATACAGGCCTTTTTTTATGCCAATTTAAAAGACATTTGGAGGAAGGGATGCGAGTTTTAAAGTTTGGAGGATCATCATTAGCCGATGCTGATCGCTTTTTAAGAGCGGCGGATATCATTGCTAATAATGCTCAACAGGAAGAAGTGGCTGTCGTATTGTCAGCCCCAGGAAAAACAACAAATAAATTGGTGGCCGTGATCGAAGCGGCGCTAAAGACAGGTGATGCCGAACTCAAAATCGCTGAACTAGAAGATTCATTTCGCGACCTTTTTCAAGATATTAAGCAAGTCTTACCTAATATTGATGGTGCGGGCTACGACCATCAGGTGAAATCGTCACTCACTCAACTGCGTCAGTTTGTTCACGGCATCAACTTACTTGGTATGTGTCCAGATAACGTCAACGCACGTATTATCAGCAAGGGTGAACGCGTTTCTATTCAACTGATGAAAGCAGTATTGGAAGCGAAAGGTCAACCAGCGAGCTTGATTGACCCGGTGCAGTATCTATTTGCACGCGGTGACCATTTAGAAGCGATGGTCGATGTAGAAATCTCGACAGAGAACTTCCGCCAAAATCCACTTCCTCAAGACCACGTCAAGATCATGCCGGGCTTCACTGCAGGCAATGACAAAGGTGAGTTGGTTACCCTTGGACGTAACGGTTCTGATTATTCAGCCGCAGTATTAGCAGCGTGTTTACGTGCTGATTGCTGTGAAATCTGGACAGACGTAGACGGCGTTTACAACTGTGACCCTCGTTTGGTTGACGACGCACGTCTGCTGAAATCGCTTAGTTACCAAGAGGCAATGGAGCTTTCTTACTTCGGTGCTTCCGTTCTGCACCCGAAAACCATTGCTCCGATTGCCCAGTTCCACATTCCATGTCTGATCAAAAACAGCTTTAACCCACAAGGTGCGGGTACGCTGATTGGTCAGGATACGGGTGAAGACAACCTAGCGATCAAAGGCATCACTACCCTTAGCGACCTGACTATGGTGAACGTTTCTGGTCCGGGTATGAAAGGCATGGTCGGTATGGCAAGCCGCGTATTTGGCGCGATGTCATCGGCAGGCGTGTCGATTGTACTGATCACTCAGTCGTCGTCAGAGTACAGCATCAGTTTCTGTATCGAGTCTGAAGATAAAGCGCTGGCGCAAAAAGCGCTGAGCGATACGTTTGAACTTGAACTGAAAGATGGCCTGCTAGAGCCGGTCGACTTTATCGACAACGTAGCGATTGTAACGCTAGTTGGCGACGGTATGCGCACCTCTCGCGGCGTGGCGTCTCAGTTCTTCCTCTCTCTAGCAGAGGTGAATGTTAACATCGTCGCGATTGCCCAAGGTTCTTCCGAGCGCGCAATCTCAGCGGTAATCCCAGAAGATAAAATCTCTGAAGCGATCAAAGCGTGTCACGAGAACTTGTTTAACTCGAAACACTTCCTTGACGTATTCGTTGTTGGTGTCGGTGGCGTCGGCGGTGAGCTGGTGGACCAAATTGAACGTCAACAAGCGAAGCTGGCAGAGAAAGGCATCGTGCTGCGTGTGTGTGGTCTGGCGAACAGCAAAGGCCTATTGCTCGATAGCAAAGGCTTGCCGCTGGAACACTGGCGTGATCGCATGAAAGACGCCACAGAAGAGTTTAGCCTTGCGCGTCTGATCTCTTTGGTTCAGCGTAACCACATTATCAACCCAGTGCTGGTGGACTGTACTTCAAGCGAAGCGATCGCCAATCAGTACACCGATTTTCTTGCTGCGGGTTTCCACGTAGTAACGCCAAACAAGAAAGCCAACACTGCCAGCATGGCGTACTATCATCAGTTACGCGATGTTGCACGTAGCTCTCGTCGTAAACTTATGTATGAGACAACAGTAGGTGCAGGTCTTCCGGTGATCGAAAACCTACAGAACCTGATCTCAGCGGGTGATGAACTGGAACGCTTCAGCGGTATTCTTTCTGGCTCACTCTCTTACATCTTCGGCAAGCTAGACGAAGGTATGACGTTGAGTGAAGCCACCAACATCGCAAAAGAAAATGGCTTTACGGAACCTGACCCGCGTGACGACCTATCTGGTATGGACGTGGCTCGCAAGCTTCTGATTCTCGCGCGAGAAGCGGGCATGAACTTAGAGCTTGAAGACGTGATCGTTGACCAAGCATTGCCACCAGGTTTCGATGATTCTGGCAGCGTTGAAGAGTTTATGGAGCGTTTGCCACAAGCGGATGCGTACTTTAAAGAGCAATCTGCATTGGCCGCTGAAGAAGGTAAAGTACTGCGTTACGTTGGTGAGATCGCAGATGGTCAATGCCGAGTGAGCATTGCCGCTGTGGATGAAAACGATCCGATGTTTAAGATCAAGGATGGTGAGAACGCGTTGGCATTCTACAGCCGCTACTACCAGCCAATTCCACTAGTACTACGTGGTTACGGTGCGGGTACTGAAGTAACGGCGGCTGGGGTATTCTCAGATGTGATGCGTACATTAGGTTGGAAACTAGGGGTATAAACAAAATGAGTAGTGGTATGGATGTGGTGGTTTATGCCCCAGCGTCAATTGGTAATGTAAGTGTAGGTTTTGATGTATTGGGGGCGGCAGTGTCCCCAATCGACGGTACTTTATTGGGTGACCGTGTGCTGGTGAAATCTGGCAGTGAACCATTTAGCCTCAAAACCGCAGGACGCTTTGTGTCTAAATTGCCGGACAACCCAAAAGAAAACATCGTATACGATTGCTGGTTAGTGTTTGCCCGCGAGTTGGATAAAAAAGGCGTCGACTTGTTGCCGCTTGAAATGACACTAGAGAAAAACATGCCGATTGGCTCAGGTTTAGGCTCAAGTGCGTGTTCTATCGTTGCGGCTCTTGATGCTCTGAACCGTTTCCACGGTCAACCTCTCAATGAGACCGAACTGCTCGCGCTAATGGGCGAGATGGAAGGCAAAATCTCAGGGGGAGTGCACTACGATAACGTGGCACCGTGCTACTTAGGCGGTGTGCAGTTGATGTTGGAAGAACTGGGTATCATCAGCCAAGAAGTTCCGAGTTTTGACGACTGGTACTGGGTGATGGCGTATCCGGGCATTAAAGTTTCGACCGCAGAAGCGCGCGAGATCTTACCGTCTCAATACCGTCGCCAAGACATCATCGCTCATGGTCGTCACTTGGCGGGCTTTATCCACGCGTGTCACTCTGGTCAACCTGAGCTTGCAGCAAAAATGATCAAAGACGTGATCGCAGAACCATATCGTGAGAAACTGCTCCCTGGCTTCGCTGATGCACGTAAATATGCGGCAACAGCAGGCGCATTGGCAACCGGGATCTCAGGAAGTGGTCCTACGCTATTTAGCATTTGCAAAGAAAAAGATGTCGCTGAGCGAGTTGCTCGCTGGCTAGAACAAAATTACGTACAAAATGAACAAGGATTCGTCCATGTCTGTCGTTTAGACAAACAAGGCTCGATCGTGACAGGAAGTGAGCTATGAAGCTTTACAACATAAAAGAAAATGATGAACAAGTTTCCTTTGGCCAAGCCGTTCGCCAAGGGTTAGGCCGTAATCAAGGTCTATTTTTTCCATCGGAACTGCCTAAATTTGACGATATCGATGCGCTACTAGCAGAAGACTTTGTTTCTCGTAGCACCAAGATTTTATCTGCGTTGATTGGTGATGAGTTATCGCAAGACCAAGTGAACTCAATGGTTGATGCGGCGTTCCAATTCCCAGCTCCGATTAAATCAGTGAAAGATGGCGTGTACGCGCTAGAGCTGTTCCATGGTCCAACGCTTGCGTTTAAAGATTTTGGTGGCCGCTTTATGGCGCAATCGCTAGCAACGGTTTCCGATGGCGGTAAAATCACTATCCTAACAGCAACGTCAGGTGACACTGGTGCGGCCGTTGCACACGCTTTCTACGGTATGGAAGACATCAATGTGGTGATCCTATACCCGAAAGGTAAGATCAGCCCATTACAAGAAAAGCTGTTCTGTACGCTGGGTAAGAACATCCACACTGTAGCGATCAACGGTGACTTTGACGCGTGTCAGGCGCTGGTTAAACAAGCATTCGATGATGCGGCGCTGCGTGAAGAGATCGGTTTAAACTCGGCTAACTCGATCAACATCAGCCGTTTGATGGCACAAATCTGTTACTACTTTGAAGCGGCAGCGCAGATGAGTAAGCAAGAACGCGAAAACCTTGTTGTATCAGTACCAAGTGGTAACTTCGGTAACCTAACTGCGGGTCTACTTGCTAAAGCGCTTGGTCTACCCATCAAACGCTTTATCGCCGCGACTAACGCGAACGATACAGTGCCTCGCTACCTAGATACAGGTAAGTGGGAACCGAAGCCAACCGTCGCGACGACGTCTAACGCGATGGATGTGAGCCAACCAAACAACTGGCCGCGTATCGAAGAGCTGTGCCGCGTAAAAGAGTGGGGCTTGGAAACACTAGGTAAAGGTGCGGTTTCGGACCAGCAGAGCGCTGAATCAGTGAAGTCACTGTTTGACCAAGGTTACCTATGCGAACCGCACGGTGCGATCGCATACCGTGTGTTGGAAGAACAGCTTCAAGCAGGCGAGACTGGCCTGTTCCTATGTACCGCTCACCCGGCGAAATTCAAAGAAGTGGTTGACGATATCTTAGGTTCGGACATTGAACTGCCAGCACCGCTAGCGAAACATGCCGCGATGGAACTGCTGTCAGAAGATTTAGATAACGATTTCGACGCGCTAAAACAAGTGTTGCGTCGCGTACAGAAGTAATTGTTACTGATACCAAAAAAGGTCGCTTAGGCGACCTTTTTTATTGGCTTGATTTTGTTTAGCGGTTCAATGCAAAAGTAGGCAGAGATAAGTGCCAACGGATTGCGCCTAAGCGTATCAACAAGGTCGAAAATACCCCAGCCAAGAACGCCGTATCATTATCGTAACCCATCGCCAGTGCGGTCGTGTGGAAAACGCCGCCGATGATACAAGCCGTCGCGTAGACTTCGCTTCGCAGCACCATTGGCACTTCACGCGCTAAAACGTCGCGAATGATGCCACCACCACAACCAGTGATAACCCCCATGATGACCGCCACTAGCGCAGAATCTTGGAATAACATCGATTTTTCAACGCCGATACCGACAAACACTGCCAGTCCGATCGCATCGCAAACGGGTAGGATCCACCAACGTAGCCTTGTCGGGCGTCGGATGATGATCATCGTCGCAAGGCAGGTTAGTAATATGACCCATAAATAGTTGGTGTCGGTGATCCAAAATACCGGCGTTGCACCTAACGCCATGTCGCGAATGGTTCCGCCACCAATCGCAGTAACACTACCCAAAACGGCAACACCAAATGGATCCATCTTTAATCGCCCGGCCAATAACACGCCGGAAATAGCAAAAATTGCAGTACCAAAAAGGTCGATGCTATAGAGCAGCATTGAATCCATGTGGGTAAAATCTCATACAAAATAGGTAGTAGTAAAATGCCGACTGATATTCAGCTGGCAGGGTCATTAATTCACGTTTGTTCGCGCCGATTCCAGATAATCACACACCTGTTCTATCGCCTTTAGAGTGCGTGGTGTCGGGCGGTTAATCCAATCGGAGTTCAGTTGCCAAACGTGGTTGTTTTCGACCGCAGTCAACTGCGAACGCCACGCTTGCCACATGTTGCCATTTTTAATTGCATGCTCAGAGGTAAAGATAACGTCTGGGTTGTTCACGATGACCTGCTCTGAACTGACCTGCGGATAAGGCGCTGGGCTTTGCGCAAACACATTCACGCCGCCGCAAAACTCAAATACTTCGCTCGGCCACTTACCTTGCGCAACCGTAATAATTGGCTGTTCGCTCAGTTGGTAAAAATAGCGTACGGGCTGGTCAATGTGGTAGCGTTTTTTTAGCTCTTGGAGTGAATTTCGGTATTTTCTCGCCGCATTCTGACCAATTGATGGGTCGTCAGCGTATTGGCTTAGTTGCTCGATATTATGGGCAATGTCTTGCAAAGAAGACGTTTGAGAGTAGTAGATATTGAAACCGAACTGCTCAAGTTTCTCTAACTCTCGCATCGGATTTCCTGACGGCCAAGCGATGATCAGATCGGGTTGTAGCGCAATAATGCGTTCGATCTTTATGCCTTGGTAGTTGGCGACTTTTTCAATTTCCAGCGCTTCTGGCGGATAGTCGCTGCGTTCACTGACGGCGACAAGTTTATCGCCAAGACCTGCGGCAAACGCGATTTCGGTTGCGTGGGGCGCTAAGCTAACGATGCGTTCGACAGGCTTTGCACCGACAATACTTGGCATCAACAGTGCCAATAGGTAACACAGTGTTTTCATCTAGATTCCTTGATAAACCGCTGCCATGAGTGCGCTTTGGATCAGAATCCACGCCAACATGCGCCAAGCCAACAGTTTTTGTACTTGAGCCATATGCAGCGCAGACGGGGCAATGCGTCCACCAAGTTTGGCGCGTACTGATTTCTTACCGTCGTAAATCGCTGGGCCGCCCAACGATAGTTCCAGTTTTGCGCCAACCGATACCAACAGCCATGAAGGGCCAGGCAGAGGCCATGATGCTGCCTGTTGTTTAATTAGCGTCATCACAGCGCGAGATTTGTTGCCAATCGCCACCATCAAAGCCAATAGGCGTAATGGGATGAAATCGAGTAGCGCCACGATGCGAATAGCTGGAATGCCAAACGGTGAAAACTGAACCCGTGAAGGAGACCAAGCGCGAGCAAGCTCTACCGCCATTCGATAGACAAACGCGGCCACGCCACCACCAATCCCGTACCAAAACAATACGCCGAATACGTTTCGCCCGTAGGACATGATTAACGTCTCGGTTCCTGCCTTTCCTAACCCTAGTAGGGAAAGCGATTCCGTTGAGCGGTTGACCACAGGTTTCAGCAACATTTTGGCCTGCTCTTTATCTTCGCGAGCAAGCGCCGTAACAAATTGAGCACTGAATTTGTCGGTGTTACGCCAGTCGATGGCGAGGAGTAAAAACGCCAGTTCGAACAACTGTGGCTGCCAAACGAGAGGTTTAAGCGCGAAGATAACGGCTACCATTGGCACTATCATTAACAGCCAAGCTAACGAGCCGGAAAGGATGCTTTGTGAGTAGCTGTTATTAGTGTTGACTTTTTGTGCCAGTAGCTCAGCAAATTTATGCCATAAAATGGCGGGGTGTGCTTCGCGAGGGAAGGGGAGAATGAGATGGCATAATAAAGCGCTCCACATGACGAGGAGCGCTCCGTTTGAGTAGAGTAGATTGAACAAATCTTCCATGATGCACGTTCGTCTTACTTAAGTAACTCAACCATTTTGAAGACCATTTCTGACGAGCTTTTTGCTGCTAGAGGTAAGAACTCTTCAAAGCTCATTGGAGACTCTTTGTCTGCCACATCAGAGATTGCACGAACCACAACAAACGGTACGTTGAATTGGTGACACGTTTGCGCGATAGCTGATGCTTCCATTTCAACCGCGATAACTGAAGGGAAGTGAGTACGGATAAACGCTTGACGCTCAGCGGTGCAAACAAATGCATCACCGGTACAGATTAGGCCACGTACCGCGTGTTTATCTTCCATTTGCTCTAGTGCTTGCTCGGCAACGTTCATCAGTTTTTCGTCTGCTAGGAATGCGGCTGGTTGTTGCGCCATTTGACCCATTTCGTAGCCAAATGCGGTTACGTCGGCATCGTGGTGGCGAACTTCTGTTGAGATCACTACGTCGCCTAGGTTTAAGCTTGAATCGAAACCGCCTGCAGAGCCTGTGTTGATCACAACATCAGGTTGGTATTCATCAAGTAAGATAGTCGTACCAATCGCCGCTGCTACTTTACCAATACCCGATTGAAGCAGAACCACCTCTACGCCATTTAGTTGGCCAGCGAAGAAAGTACAGCCTGCTTTAGTCACGGTTTGGCAGTTTTCGATAGCTTGTTTAAGGATGGAAACTTCTTGTTCCATTGCACCAATGATGCCGATTTTCATAGTGAATCCTGTTTGTTCAATTAGGTATTTCGTTTAGGTCGCTAAGTGTACCAGAAAACACGCAAGTTCCTAGAAAATACCTATTGCTTAACCTCTGCTCATCCCATATAATCCGCGCTTCGCGTAGTGGCTGAATCAGAGATTGGCTGCTACAACTTTAAACTTACTCTTATTAGGAGAGAATTATGTCTCTGAATGCAGAAACTAAAGCAGCAATCGTTGCAGAATACGCACAAGGCGAAGGCGACACTGGTTCACCAGAAGTTCAAGTAGCTCTACTTACAGCTTCTATCAACCACCTACAAGGTCACTTCAAAGCACACAAAGGCGATCACCACAGCCGTCGTGGTCTTCTACGTATGGTTTCTCGTCGTCGTAAGCTTCTAGATTACCTAAAAGGTAAAAACCTAGCTCGCTACCAAGACCTAATCAAGCGTCTAGGCCTACGTCGCTAATAAGCGACTGCTTAGCAGTTTGTCAGAAAAGGGGCTTTGTGCCCCTTTTTTGTTGGCTAAATTTAGCCAAATGCCTTTCTTACCGTTATACTACGCACGGCTAAATCCCAAACATTGGGATTTTCATCAAAAAGCTCATTGCATTACAGTCAACCTCGTCGACCAAAAGGTCGCGGCTATTAAAAAGAAATTTCACTGAGTTTCTTTTCACTAGTCGCGATTCGTAATGCCTTGAGTGTTAATTAACACACTCTGAGTGCCGATATGTCGGTGTGCTCAGAAACAAGGAATAACAATGTTCGAAAAACCAGTTGTTAAAACGTTCCAGTACGGTAACCACACGGTTACTCTAGAAACTGGCGTTATCGCACGTCAAGCAACAGCAGCAGTTATGGTAACTATGGACGATACAGCAGTATTCGTTTCTGTAGTCGGTAAAAAAGAAGCAGTAGCGGGTCAAGATTTCTTCCCACTAACTGTAAACTACCAAGAGCGTACTTACGCTGCAGGTAAAATCCCTGGTGGCTTCTTCAAGCGTGAAGGTCGTCCATCTGAAGGTGAAACGCTAACCGCTCGCCTAATCGACCGTCCAATCCGTCCACTATTCCCGGATGCGTTTAAAAATGAAGTGCAAGTTATTGCAACGGTTGTATCTGTAAACCCTGACGTTCAACCAGATATCCCAACAATGATTGGTACATCTGCTGCGCTTGCTATCTCTGGTATCCCGTTCAACGGTCCTATCGGTGCAGCACGTGTTGGTCACATCGATGGTCAGCTAGTGCTTAACCCTAGCCAAACTGAGCTAAGCGCATCACGTCTAGACCTAGTAGTTGCAGGTACAGAATCTGCGGTACTAATGGTTGAGTCAGAAGCGGATAACCTAACTGAAGAAGAAATGCTAGCAGCAGTTGTGTTCGGTCACGATCAACAACAAGTTGTTATCAACGCAATCAACGAGTTCAAAGCTGAAGTGGCTACTCCAGCTTGGGATTGGGTTGCTCCTGAAGAGAACACTGCACTTAAAACTAAGATTGCTGACCTAGCTGAAGCTAAGCTTGTTGAGGCTTACCAAATCACTGAGAAGATGTCTCGTTACGATCGCATCCATGAGATTGCAGCAGAAGTAAACGAAGCGCTACTTGCTCAAGATCCTGAAGCGGATACGAAAGAAATCCACACTATCTTCCACGATCTAGAGAAGACAGTAGTACGTCGTAGCATCATCGCGGGTAACCCTCGTATCGATGGTCGTGAGAAAGACATGGTTCGCGCACTAGACGTACGTACTGGCGTTCTTCCACGTACTCACGGCAGCGCACTGTTCACTCGTGGTGAAACTCAGGCTCTAGTGACTGCAACTCTGGGTACTCAGCGTGATGCACAAATCATCGATGAGCTAACGGGTGAGCGTAAAGATCACTTCCTACTACACTACAACTTCCCTCCATACTGTGTGGGTGAGACTGGTTTTGTAGGTTCTCCTAAGCGTCGTGAAATCGGCCACGGTAAACTAGCGAAGCGTGGTATTGCTGCAGTAATGCCATCTCCAGAAGAATTCCCATACACAGTACGTGTTGTATCAGAAATCACTGAATCTAACGGTTCATCTTCAATGGCTTCTGTATGTGGTACGTCTCTAGCACTTATGGATGCTGGTGTGCCAATCAAGTCTTCTGTTGCGGGTATCGCAATGGGTCTTGTTAAAGAAGGCGATGATTTCGTTGTTCTTTCAGACATCCTTGGTGACGAAGACCACCTAGGCGACATGGACTTTAAAGTAGCGGGTACTAACGACGGTATCACTGCACTTCAGATGGACATCAAGATCGAAGGCATCACTAAAGAGATCATGCAAATTGCGCTTAACCAAGCTCAAGGCGCACGTAAGCACATCCTATCTGTAATGGATGAAGCAATCTCTGGCGCTCGTGATGACATTTCTGAGTTCGCTCCGCGTATTCACACCATGAAGATCAGCGCTGAGAAGATCAAAGACGTTATCGGTAAAGGTGGTGCAGTTATCCGTGCTCTAACTGAAGAGACGGGTACAACTATCGAAATCGAAGACGACGGTACAATCAAGATTGCTGCAACTGAAGGTGCAGCTGCGAAAGAAGCAATCCGTCGTATCGAAGAGATCACAGCAGAAGTTGAAGTAGGCCGTATCTACACAGGTAAAGTTGCTCGTCTAGCTGACTTTGGTGCGTTCGTTACTATTCTTCCAGGTAAAGATGGTCTGGTACACATCTCTCAAATCGCTGACAAGCGTGTAGAGAAAGTGTCTGACTACCTAGCTGAAGGTCAAGAAGTTCAAGTTAAAGTTCTTGAGATCGACCGTCAGGGCCGTGTTCGTCTAAGTATGAAAGAAGCGGTAGAGAAGACAGAAGAAGCAGCAGCTGAAGAAAAGCCTGCATCTGACGCATAATAGTTTAACCGTAAGCCCACTTTGTGGATTAGCTTATTAGGTTAAAAGCATGTATAAAGGGAGCCATAGGCTCCCTTTTTTTATATGCGGATGATGCTAAGCTAGACTTAGCAACAGGAGTATCGAACTGTGAAATGGTTTCAAACCGCGACGCTTAGTCTTGCTGTATTAGTGACCGCTGGCTGTGCCTCAAATTCTAATAACAATGCTGAATGGCTATACCCGCCGATGGCTGTGCCGTTGCAAGCGAGTGTTCAGCAAGAAGTGCAAATCGCCCGACTAGGGCAGTTATTACAACGTCCAGACCTCAAGAATGAGGTTCGTGCCAAGATGTTTTACGAACGTGGCAGCTACTATGATAGCGTTGGTCTGCGTGATTTGGCTCGTCTGGATTACAAGCAATCTTTAGCGATTAACCCACTTCAACCTGATCTCTACAACCTACTGGGTGTGCACTTTACTCAGGTAGGGGATTTCGACGCGGCGTATGATGCGTTTGGTTCCACTCTTGAGCTTGATCCGTCAAATTCCTACGCTGAACGCAACCGTGCAATTGCCTTGTACTATGGCGACCGTCTGCCTTTGGCGATGGAAGACATGCAAAAGCACTATGCGCAGGATCCCGAAGACCCATTCAGAGCACTGTGGTTGTATTTGATTGAATCAGAAGTTGATCCGATTAAAGCGCGCGAGCGTCTGGTGGCGAGCTATCAGCAACGCAATGAACAATGGGGCTGGGTATTAGTCGCGATCTCATTAGGTGAAGTGTCAGAAGCCAATGCGTTCAAAGCGATTCTACAAGGTACGCGAGATAACACCTTGTTGGCTCAAAGGTTGACGGAAGCCTACTTCTACTTGGGTAAGCGTTATCAGCGCGAAGGTGACTTTGCCAGCGCAATTTCACTCTACAAGTTAGCGATTTCTTTCAACGTTTATGAATACGTTGAACATCGATACGCATTTCTCGAACTCACGCGCATCTACAATCAAGTGCAAGAAGAGCAGCTCGCGAGAGCGAAGAGCCAACAACAGCAAGCCGCTAAGTAGCCAATTTGAAATGAACAAAGCCACCGCAACAAACGGTGGCTTTTTTAATATCTTGTCGCTAGAATAGTTAGCCTTGCTAACTAAGTTGATCATTATGAGTCTAGAAAACAGTTTGATCGAGCTAGAGCGTTTCTGCGCAAAAGCGTGGCGTGTCTATGCCAAGGAAGATCCCCTTTCGTCGTTGAGCTTCAATGAGTTCGACTATTTGCGTGTGATCCAAGATTTCTCTGATGGCATTCGCATTACCGACCTGGCGGAAGAGATGAAGGTAACCAAGCCATCGGCGTCTAACATGGTCGCTAGGCTGCAGAAGAAGGGCTTAGTTCAGCGGGTTTCATGTCCGGAAGATGGTCGCTCAAAGCGCGTTGTCCTGACAGAGAAAGTGATAAAGGATTTATCTTTAGAGCAAGAAGTTTACCGGAAGATTGCACAAGCCATGAATCGTAACTTGGGTGCGGAAGAAGCAAGGCAGCTTGTCTACTTATTGGAAAAGTCGTTAAACAACTAAAATTTATCCATTTAGTTAGCTTGGCTAACCTTTGGTGAGAGTATGCAAATATCCATATACAAGCAGTTTTGGCGTTATACCATTCCGACAGTTGCAGCGATGCTAGTCAACGGGTTGTACCAAGTCGTTGATGGTATTTTTATTGGCCGTTACGTCGGAGCGGATGGTCTGGCAGGTATCAACGTTGCGTGGCCAGTGATCGGTTCGATCCTTGGGATCGGTATGCTGGTGGGTGTCGGCACGGGCGCTTTGACGTCGATTCGTCAAGGTGAAAAAGACGCACTTGGTGCAAAACAGGTGTTGATGACAGGGTTGTTGTTACTGCTGCTAATCACACCGATTGTTGCGGTGACACTATGGCTGTTCGCCGAGAACTTCCTAATCTGGCAAGGTGCGCAGGGGCGTGTGTTTGACCTTGGCTTGCAGTACCTCGATATCCTGATTGCAGGGTGTGTGTTCACGCTGGGATCGATTGCGATGCCATTCCTACTGCGTAACGATGAAAGCCCGAAATTGGCCACTATGCTGATGATGGTCGGTGCGCTAATCAACATCGTTTTAGACTATGTGTTTATCGCGTTTCTGGATTGGGAATTGACTGGTGCTGCGATTGCGACGGCGATTGCGCAGATGACGGTGACCGCGCTTGGTATCGCGTACTTCTTCTCACCACGCGCTAATTTACGTCTTAAAATTGCTGATTTTGAGTTTCGCTTTACCGCGATTCCTCAGATCTTCACCATCGGTGTCTCAAGCTTTTTTATGTATGCTTATGGTTCGGCGATGGTGGCATTGCACAACGGCTTGTTTGCCGAATATGGCGATCAACTGATGATCGGTGCGTATGCGATCTTGGGGTATATCGTGACGGTTTATTACCTTGCGGCTGAAGGGATCGCGAATGGCATGCAGCCGTTGGCGAGCTATAACCACGGCGCGAAACACGTTGAGAATATTAAGAAGCTACTCAAAGTCGCAATGGTATCGTCAATTTCACTTGGTGTTATTTTTGTCGTGTTGCTGAACGTGTTTCCTTACCAGTTCGTCTCGGTGTTTAACTCCGAGAGCCACGAATTAGTCGACTACACAGTGACGGGGATTCAGTTGCATCTATTTGCGCTGGCGCTGGATGGCTTCTTAGTGGTAACAGCCGCGTATTACCAAGCGATCAATAGTGGTAGTAAGGCAATGTTTGTCACCATGGGCAATATGCTTATCCAGCTGCCGTTCTTGTACATCATGCCGAAACTGTATGGTGTCACTGGTATTTGGCTCGCTTATCCTTTGTCGAATATCGCGCTGAGTGTGGTGGTAGCGGTAATGCTTTATAACGATGTAAAGCGTTATCAGATGCGAACGGTACAAGCTGCAATATAAATAAAGTGGTATGAAAAAAGGGCTCTTTGGAGCCCTTTTTTGTTAGAGAGTTTTGACTTCCAAGCCCGCGAGCTGGTGCCAATAGCCGTTACATTGACGGTTAGCAATCGGTGCTGGGTGCGAGCCCGATTCGTTAGCACGAAACTTATCCAACTCAGAGAGCGTTTCTACACCTAACGGACTTAAGCGAACAACATCGACCAATCCTTTCATGCTTGGTAAGTCGTTGATTAGGTTATAGCAGTAACCAGATTGAGTCTGAATGCCGTTAAGGTTGAATACCTCTTGTCCTTCTTGGCTACTGACCTGAATTCCAGTCGGATACTTGATACAGCAAGTCTCGCAGTCGTCTTTTGCTTTGTTTTCGGCGCGAGCGGTAAAGCAGCGCGCAGAATAGGCAAGTGGTAAATAACCGTGACTAAACACCTCGACTTCAAACTTATTTCTAATACCGAGTTGTTCACATTGATTTAATACGTTGCTGAGCCACTCGCGTGACAACTCTACCGGCATACACCAGCGTGTCATGCCTTGTTTTAGGAACAAGTTTAGCGTGTGGGCGTTGTAGGTATTCACTGCAGGCCCGACAACAAACGGCACTTTCTTCTCTGCTGCTAGTTGAATCGCCGAGACGTCATTGGCTTCAATTGCGAAATCGCCATTATCGATGTATTTCTTCATCACGTTGACTTCGCTCGGCGCTTCAAGCAAAGCCATAGTAGAAAGCACCACTTGCTTACCTGTGCTGCTTAATTCTTTGGCAATATCAAACCAATGTGCTGGCTTCATTTCTCGGCGTTTGGAGCACACGCTCTCTCCGAGGTAAACGATATCTGCTGAGCTGCTGGCTGCTTGCTGGTAAAACGCTTCGACATCTTGCTTTGGCCAAAAATAGAGTAGTGGGCCTAGCGCGTATTTCATGTTGTTTTCCATTATTACCTCTACTGCCATTTGCGGTGGTAAGCACCGAGAGTGGTTTGAGTGCCCTCGGAGACGTTTGCTAGTGCGGCATCCCAAGCGGCTTCAACTTGATATGCTTCAGGATTCGCTTGGTAGCGGTCAATTGCGGCGCGCCAAGTACGAGTCACTTGTTCAACATAGGCAGGACTGCGTTGGCGACCTTCAATCTTGACCGATGCAACGTTGGCCGCAAACAGTTCTGGCAGCATCGAGAGGGTGTTCAAACTGGTGGGCTCTTCTAGCGCGTGGTAGCGTTTTTTCTCACCGTCCAATTCAGCGATAAAACGACCTTTACACAACGTCGGGTATCCAGCATTTTCACCGGCACTGTAGCGGTCGATCAGGATATCGTTGAGACGAGATTCTAAACCCTGATCGGTTTCTTGCCAGCGTACGTATTTGGCTGGCGAGCACGCGCCCACGGTGTTAGGGGATTCGCCCGTCATGTAAGACGATAGATAGCAACGCCCCTCTGACATGATGCACAGGCTACCAAAGGCAAAGACTTCAAGCTCGACATCGCTGGTGATATTGCGAGATAGCTGTTTAACCTGATGAATCGAAAGAACGCGCGGCAATACCACACGTTTTACGTTGAAGTTGTTCTTGTAGAACTCGATTGCAGGTACGTTGGTCGCGGAGGCTTGTACTGAAAGATGCAGCTCTAAATCTGGGTGTTTACGTGCGGCATAATCGAGTACCGCAATATCCGCGACGATCAGTGCATCCACTCCGTTATCCGCGGCTCTGTCTACCGCATCTGTCCAGCGCTCGAATCCATCTGGGTGGGCAAATGTGTTGAGCGCCACGTGGATTTTTTTGTTGTGGTCGTGAGTGTACTGCACCGCTTTTTCTAACTTTTTACCGGTGAAGTTTAACCCCGCAAAATGGCGTGCGTTGGTATCATCTTTAAATCCGATGTAGACCGCGTCAGCACCGCAATCAATGGCGGTTTTTAGTGCAGGTAAATTTCCTGCTGGGCATAGGAGTTCCATTGCTTTCTACCAGACTATCTCTTCAAAGTGCCCAGCATTTTATGAAGAATTATGAACGGCAAATTTGATGTAAGGCAGGTTTGAGTGAGTTTCTTGGCTAAATACTCAATTGGAGTTAGCTTTTATGGCGGCGGTTCTGGGCGAACAACTCTTCCACTTCTTGTTTCGGTTGAGGCCGATAGAAATGGAAACCCTGAATTGAATGGCAGTTGAGATTAGACAGCAGAGTGGCTTGCTGCTGAGTTTCGACACCTTCGGCGACGACAGTCAGGTTGAGTGATTTACCCAAGTTGATGATGTTTTCGATCACCGTGACCTGTTTCGGTAAGGTATCTAGGTCGCTAATAAACGCGCGGTCGATCTTAAGCTCGTCAATGGGGAAACGTGCTAAATAAGAGAGCGACGAATAGCCGGTACCAAAGTCATCGATCGAAAGTGAGAAACCTAACTTCTTGATCGCATTAAGCATTTGTATAGTATGCTCACTATCACTCATTACCGCACTTTCGGTCAGCTCGAAAGTAATGCAGCTAGAATCTAGTTCTGTGGTGCGGAGAAGTTTCTCCATATAATCGATCAGTTTCGGGTTGCCGAACTGCTCTGGCGACAGGTTGATCGCGACACGGCCCGGTAATATCCCTTGGATTTTCCAACGCTTAACCGTGTTGAATACTTCACGCATCACCACTCGGCCGAGGTGCTCGATCAATCCGGCTCGTTCTGCGACAGGAATAAATGCACTCGGGCTGATATAACCTTCCACCGGGTGTTTCCAGCGGATCAGTGCTTCAGCGCCATTGATGCTGAAGTCACGTGCGTTGACTTTAGGTTGATACCAAACTTCTAAACCGTTTTGCTGCAGCGCTTTTTGTAACTCGATCTCGAGCCATAAACGCATGCGCGCTTCTTTGTTCATTTGATCGTTGAACTTGATCAGGCGATTGCGACCTCGATCTTTGGCCTCGTACATCGCGGTGTCTGCATTCTGTAGCAAAATACGCGCGTCGTTGCCGTCGCCAGGGTAGGCGACACTACCAATCGAACAAGCAAGTCGCTTGCTGAAATGGTGTAGATCGAAAGGTTGGTTGATCAGCGAGATAATCCGTTCAGACAACATTTCAGCCATGCGGTTGTTATCTGGTTCTGGCAGGATGATGCCAAACTCATCGCCTCCTAAATGCCCTAGTACCGCCTTATTCGGTAAAAGGCGCTTAAGACGAGATGAGACTTCTTTAATTACTTTGTCACCAATATGATGACCGAGTGAGTCGTTGATGTTCTTGAAGTTATCGATATCCAGATAGAGCAGGATCAGCGGCGTTTCGTTGTGAATCAATTGCTCTAATCGCTTGGTGAAGCCAAACCGGTTGTACAAGCCGGTAAGCGAGTCGATATTGACGTCTTCATGCGATTTTTTCGACAAAATCTTTGGTGTATCTTCCGCGTCTTGAATCAATACCAATTGGGAGTTGCTGCCTAAAACAAGAGTGTTGTCGGCGTTTAGCAGCACTTTACGCTCAAAACCGCAGCGAGGCCCGGTGAGACAAGTTAACGGAGCTTCGCCCAATGTCTCGGCAAATGAGGTCGGGAAAACCGTTTTAGTCTTTTCATCAATGAATAGGCGCGAAAGGTTTTCACCTAATAAATCTTGAATCGAATCAAAGCCTAATAGACGGATTGCCGCAGGGTTGGATGAAATAATGCAGTCATCCTCGACCAATAGTAGGCCGTCAGGCAGCAGTGTTGTCAGTGTTGAGTATTTTCCTTCCGACTCTTCTAAAGAGCGGATCAGAATATGTTTTTCGGAAGTATCGATGGCGTGAAAAATGACGTGCTCGACGCGCCCATCATTTTCTATCGGTGACAAACTAAAGTGCAGACTGGTTTCGAGGTCGATTTCGCCTAGAGTGATTTCGGCTTCGAGAGTTTCACCACCAAACGCGCGATCATAATAAGGTTTGAGCAGGCCGTAAAACTGTTCGCCAAGGATTTGTGTATCACGCATGCCGATCAGCTCGTCGGCAGCCAAGCCTGAAATGTCGCAATAGCGCCCATTGACCAACGAATAATTATGCTGGCGATCCAGTATGGCAAAGAAAAATGGGCTGTTAGCCGTAATTTTTGTAAACCAGTGCTGTAGTTGTTGCGATAGCATTTAGGAGTTACCGATTTCCATAAGAGCAATGAAATCCATAAGTTTAAGGATTATCTCAACTTAACAATATAGCTGGCATTTATTAGTTATTAAAGACTTAGCCGGTTAACGTCGATTCTTTGATAAATGACAGGTATCGACCTGTGAACATCTACTATGATGCGTGATTACTATTAACAAAGTAACGGATAATTCGCGTGATTAACAAGATTCGCACTCAACTAGTTCAAAATGCCGCTTCAATTTTGCGATCTCCAGTCCACTTATTGCCTCAATCTGTACAAAAAAAAGCCTTGTTGGAAGGGCTCAAAATGGCCTTCAAAGAAGCGCTTGAAGACGGTGACTTCGAGTTCCTTGAAGGCAAGTGGCTAAAAGTGTCGGTGGTCGATATGCGCCTGGATTGGTATATCAGTTACGAAGATGAAAAGCTGATTGTGGCTGACCAAGTTCAACAAGAAGACGTCGCGTTTAGTGGTAACCTAAACGACTTGGTATTGATCGCTGGACGTAAAGAAGACCCAGATACGCTATTTTTCCAACGTCGTCTTTCTATTGAAGGAGACACAGAATTAGGTTTAGAAGTGAAGAACCTAATGGACAGTGTCGATCTTGAAGCAATGCCAAAGCCGTTACAAACTTTGTTAAATCAACTAGCCGACTTTGTATATAAAGGCTTACAATCGCCTTCCACACAAAGTGAGGTAGTAAATGCTTATTCGAACTGAAGCTCCGGCTGATATCCTTGCCGTTGACCAATTATTGAAATCTGCTTTTGAAACAGAAGCGGAAGCAAACTTAGTCATGAAACTAAGAGAAAACGGAAATCGCACACTATCGCTGGTTGCGGCCAATGATAACGGTGAAGTCGTAGGATACGCGCTGTTTAGCCCAGTTACACTTGATGGTCAAGATGACAGTTGGCAAGGTCTTGCGCCATTAGCGGTTAAAGAAGAGTACCGTCGCCAAGGCGTAGCGAAACTATTGGTAGAAGAAGCTTTTGCCTCGTTGAAAGAGTTAGGTTATCCAGCTTGTGTTGTGCTTGGCGATCCAAACTACTACGGCCGTTTCGGTTTTGTTGCAAGCGAAAAGCACAATATGCGTTGCCGATGGGAAGTACCTGCTGGCGCGTTTCAGGTGATTGCGTTGCGCGATGGTGAGTTTAGTGGCCGTAGCGGCTTAATTGAATATTGCCCTGAGTTTTCTGAACTTTAATAAAGTTCTCTATTCCGGTGCTGGGTGAGTAATCGCAGCGGCACCAAACACGACAAACTAGCCCTAGTGCGAGCCATAGACGGATAAAAGTAAGTTTTTGTCCTTTTTTTGACCGTTTGACGCTGTTAGTATGTTTTTTTAGTAATTATCTCTTGTCAGCGTTAGAGCGTTTCGCTAGTATTGCTCCGCCTTCGGAAAGGAGGTCGCTAGCCTTGTTCTGAAATGTCATTTCGAGCGGCGCTGGCTCAACAATTTGGAACATAGGTGGAAATAATGTTTACAGTTCTACTTGTGATTTACCTGTTGGCAGCGATTGGTGTAATCGGCCTCGTGTTGATTCAACAAGGTAAAGGCGCAGATATGGGAGCCTCATTCGGTGCAGGCGCATCAAACACAGTGTTTGGCGCAAGCGGCTCAGGAAACTTCCTAACCCGAATGACTGCAATTTTTGCAACAGCATTTTTTGTTATCAGCCTAGTACTAGGTAACATGTCAACTCATAAAACTGAATCTCAGTGGGTTGACCCGACTCAAGGTCAAGTTATCGAACAAGCTGATAGCGTGAGTGAAGTTCCAGCTCAAGAGAGCAGCGAAATTCCTCAATAAGCTAAAGATTTAGCTGCCGAGATGGTGAAATTGGTAGACACGCTAGCATGAGGTGCTAGTACCTTAGGTGTGAGGGTTCGAGTCCCTCTCTCGGCACCATTGATTTACAAACTTGTAAAACACCTTGTAGAGCGCGTATAATGCTCGGCAAGTCGGACGCGGGGTGGAGCAGCTTGGTAGCTCGTCGGGCTCATAACCCGAAGGTCGTCGGTTCAAATCCGGCCCCCGCAACCAATCTCCTTTTCTTTTATAGAAAAGTGGAAGTGGACAAGTTTGCACAGTGTTAGCACTGTGAGTTAAGTAACTTTAATACTTAACACATCAGGGTCCAGCAACAAAAAACCCCGACTTTCGGGGTTTTTTGTTATCTAAATTTCCTTACTGAGAAATTTAGAGAGTGCTTGGAATTTAAATTGGGCTCTGAGCCCTTTTTTTGTTTCTGGGGTGGTTTAAATGACTGGTTTAGAAAGACAACTTACTGAAATGCTTGAAGCTCCAGTAGCGGCATCAGGTTATGAGTTAGTTGGATTAGAATTTATTCGCGCAGGCGAACATTCAACGCTACGTATTTATATTGACCACGAAAATGGCATCACAGTCGATGACTGTGCAGAAGTTAGCCATCAGGTCAGTGCGGTTATGGACGTTGAAGATCCAATCACTGTGGCTTACAACCTAGAAGTGTCTTCTCCAGGTTTAGAAAGACCACTTTTCAAAGCTGCACATTATGAGCAATTCGTTGGTCATGAGGTAAACATCGTTTTGAAAATGGCTGTTGGTAACCGCCGCAAGTGGAAAGGTGTTATCCATTCTGTGGATGGTGAGACGGTCACTGTTACCGTTGATGGTAATGATGAAGAGTTTGCATTAAGCAACATTTCTAAAGCTAACCTGATCCCTAAATTTTAAGCAGAGTCTTAGAGGCTATTTAAAATGAGTAAAGAAATTTTAGCGGTAGCAGAAGCGGTATCGAATGAAAAAGCGGTACCTCGTGAGCGAATCTTTGAAGCACTAGAAATCGCACTAGCTACATCTACAAAGAAAAAGCACGAAATCGAAATCGATGTACGTGTAGAAATCGACCGCAAAACGGGTGAATTCGTAACTTACCGTCGTTGGTTGGTGGTAGAAGACGTTGAGCATCCAACTAAAGAGATTTCTCTTGATGCAGCACGTTACGACGACGACTCAATCGAGCTAGGTGATTACATTGAAGATGAAATCGAGTCTGTAACATTTGACCGTATTACGACGCAAACTGCGAAACAAGTAATCGTACAGAAAGTACGTGAAGCAGAGCGCGCGCAAATCGTAGAACAGTTCATCGATAACGAAGGTGAGCTAGTGACAGGTGTGGTTAAGAAAGTTAACCGTGACACTGTGGTACTAGACCTAGGCAACAACGCAGAAGCGGTAATCCTACGTGATGACCAACTTCCACGCGAAAACTTCCGCCCAGGCGACCGTGTACGTGGTCTTCTATACCGTGTAGCACCAGAAGCTCGTGGCTTCCAGCTATTCATTACTCGTTCTAAGCCTGAAATGCTTGCTGAACTGTTCCGCGTTGAAGTACCAGAAATCGCAGAAGAAATCATCGAACTGAAAGGTGCAGCACGCGATCCAGGTTCACGCGCTAAAATTGCAGTGAAGACTAATGACAAACGTATCGACCCTGTAGGTGCGTGTGTTGGTATGCGTGGTGCACGTGTACAAGCTGTATCGGGTGAACTAGGTGGCGAGCGTATCGATATCGTTCTTTGGGACGATAACCCAGCGCAATTCGTTATCAACGCAATGGCTCCTGCAGATGTGGCTTCAATCATCGTTGATGAAGACGCACACGCAATGGACATCGCAGTAGAAGCAGACAACCTAGCGCAAGCTATCGGTCGTAACGGTCAAAACGTTCGTCTAGCGTCTCAGCTAACAGGCTGGGAACTGAACGTAATGACAGTTGAAGATCTTCAGAAGAAACACGCTGAAGAATCTCAAGCTTCTATCGAAAACTTTATGAAGTACCTAGACATCGAAGAAGACTTTGCTCAACTGCTGGTTGAAGAAGGCTTCTCTACTCTAGAAGAAATTGCATACGTACCGGTTAACGAACTACTCGAAGTAGACGGTCTAGACGAAGACCTAGTTGAAGAACTACGTAACCGTGCAAAAGAAGCTCTAACTACAATTGCTCTTGCTAAAGAAGAGTCTTTTGAAGGTGTAGAGCCAGCTGAAGACCTACTTTCTCTTGAAGGTCTTGAGCGTGAGATGGCATTCAAACTTGCAGCGAAAGGTGTAGCAACCCTAGAAGATCTCGCTGACCAAGGTATTGATGACCTAGAAGGTATTGAAGGTCTAACCGAAGAACGTGCTGGCGAGCTAATCATGGCTGCTCGTAACATCTGTTGGTTCGGCGAAGACGCATAATTTTTCAGCAAGGAGGAAGCGGCATGACACAAATGACTGTTAAAGCATTGAGTGAAGAAATTGGTACACCAGTGGACCGCTTAGTAGAGCAACTTGCTGATGCTGGCATGAAGAAAGCGAGCAACGATCAGATTACTGAAGATGAGAAGCAACAGTTGCTGACTCACCTTAAGAAAGAGCACGGCGACACTTCTGGTGACGCTGCGCCAACTCGCTTGACTCTGCAACGTAAAACTCGCAGTACGCTAAGTGTAAATGCTGGTGGTGGCAAGAGTAAGAATGTTCAGGTTGAAGTGCGCAAGAAACGTACCTACGTGAAGCGCAGTGCAATCGAAGACGAAGCAAAACGTGAAGCTGAAGAAGCAGCGCAACGTGAAGCTGAAGAAGCAGCAAAACGTGAAGCCGAAGAAGCGGCAAAACGTGAAGCTGAAGAAGCAGCAAAACGTGCAGCTGAAGAAAAAGCGAAACGCGAAGCTGAAGAAAAGGCGAAACGCGAAGCTGAAGAGAAAGCGAAGCGTAACGCAACCGAGAAGGTGGAACGTAGTGCAGAAGATGTAAAACGTGAAGCTGAAGAAAAATCAAAGCAAGAAGCAGCGCGAAAAGAGGCCGACGAGCTTAAACGTCGTCAGGAAGAAGAAGCTAAACGTAAGGCTGAAGAGGAAAGTCAGCGCAAGCTTGAAGAAGCTCGCGAATTGGCTGAGAAGAATAAAGAGCGTTGGTCTGCTGCAGAAAAGAAAAAGGGTGATATGGAAGATACAGATTACCATGTAACGACTTCACAATATGCACGTGAGGCCGAAGATGAAGCAGATCGTCGTGAAGAAGGTGGTCGTCGCAAGAAGAAGAAGGCAGCTTCTACTAAGAGCAACGATCAAAACCGCGCTGGTCGTAACCCACGTGGCGGCAAAGCTCGCGGCAAAGGTAAACTAGCGAAGCCGACTTCAATGCAACAAGCATTCGATAAGACAGCGACTGTTGCTAAGTCTGATGTTGTTATCGGTGAAACCATTGTGGTTTCAGAGCTTGCTAGCAAAATGTCTGTTAAAGCAACAGAAGTGATCAAAGCGATGATGAAGATGGGCGCTATGGCGACTATCAACCAAGTGATCGACCAAGAAACTGCTCAGCTAATCGCTGAAGAGATGGGTCACAAGGTTATTCTTCGTAAAGAAAACGAGCTAGAAGAAGCGGTACTAAGCGATCGTGACAGCGACGCAGAAGCAACACCTCGTGCACCAGTTGTTACTATCATGGGTCACGTTGACCACGGTAAAACATCGACGCTTGACTACATCCGTCGTACACACGTTGCATCTGGCGAAGCGGGTGGTATTACACAGCACATCGGTGCTTACCACGTAGAAACTGACAACGGCATGATCACGTTCCTTGATACTCCTGGACACGCGGCATTTACTGCAATGCGTGCTCGTGGTGCTCAAGCGACCGATATCGTTGTACTTGTTGTAGCGGCAGACGATGGTGTAATGCCTCAAACAATCGAAGCTATCCAGCACGCGAAAGCGGCGGGCGTACCTCTGATTGTTGCTGTGAACAAGATCGATAAAGAAGATGCGAACCCAGACAACGTTAAGAACGAGCTAGCTCAATACGACGTTATTCCTGAGGAGTGGGGCGGTGAGAACATGTTTGTTCACATCTCTGCGAAACAGGGTACTAACATCGATGGTCTTCTAGAAGCTATTTTGCTTCAATCAGAAGTTCTAGAGCTGACTGCTGTTGCTGATGGCATGGCGTCTGGTGTGGTTGTTGAATCTCGTCTTGATAAAGGTCGCGGTCCAGTTGCTACAGTACTTGTTCAGTCAGGTACTCTGCGCAAGGGTGACATCGTACTTTGTGGTCAAGAATACGGCCGTGTTCGTGCAATGCGCGACGAACTAGGTCAAGAGATCACTGAAGCTGGTCCATCTATCCCAGTAGAGATCCTAGGTCTTTCTGGTGTGCCTTCTTCAGGTGACGAAGCGACAGTTGTACGTGATGAGCGTAAAGCGCGTGAAGTTGCAAACTACCGTGCAGGTAAGTTCCGTGAAGTTAAACTAGCTCGTCAGCAGAAATCTAAGCTAGAGAACATGTTCTCTAACATGGCTGCTGGTGAAGTTGCTGAACTAAACGTAGTACTGAAAGCTGACGTACAGGGTTCTGTGGAAGCAATCTCTGACTCACTACTGAAACTATCTACTGACGAAGTTAAAGTGAACATCGTTGGTTCTGGTGTTGGTGGTATCACAGAGACTGACGCAGTACTTGCTGAAGCGTCTAACGCAATCATCCTTGGCTTTAACGTTCGTGCTGATGCATCTGCTCGCCGCGCGATTGAAGCTGCAAGTGTTGATCTACGTTACTACTCAATCATCTACCAGCTAATCGACGAAGTGAAACAAGCGATGGGCGGTATGCTTGCTCCAGAATTCAAGCAAGAGATCATTGGTCTTGCTGAAGTTCGTGACGTATTTAAGTCACCGAAACTGGGTGCAATCGCAGGTTGTATGGTTACTGAAGGTCTGATTAAGCGTAACAACCCAATTCGCGTTCTACGTGATAACGTTGTTATCTACGAAGGTGAACTAGAGTCACTACGTCGCTTTAAAGATGACGTTCAAGAAGTTAAAAATGGTTACGAGTGTGGTATCGGCGTTAAGAACTACAACGACGTTCGCGTAGGCGACCAGATCGAAGTATTCGAAATCGTTGAAATCAAACGTACTCTAGACTAATTGACTAAAATTACTCACGATGTCTAATAAAGATTAAGTGGTAATTGGTTGTTGAATACACCATGGGGGGCTGGGTTGACCATCCCCCCATTCTTTCTATTTGTGAGAAAAGATATGTCAAAAGAATTTAGCCGCACGCAGCGCGTATCTCAGCAGCTGCAAAAAGAATTGGCGATGATCCTGCAACGTGAAGTGCGTGATTCTCGTCTCGGTATGGTAACGATCTCTGATGTTGAGGTTTCTCGTGACCTTGCTTACGCGAAAGTGTTCGTGACTTTCCTATGCGTTGGTGAGCAAACGCCAGAGTCTTGTCTGGAAGCATTGCGTGAGCACGAAGTCCACATCCGCATGATGTTGGGTAAGCGTATTCGTCTACGCCTGACGCCAGAAATTCGTTTCTACTACGACAACACTTTGGTTGAAGGTATGCGTATGTCTAACCTTGTGACTGAAGTTGTGCAGACAGATAAACAGAAGCAGAAAGATTCTGGCCGTGAGGACGAGGAATAATGGCTCGTCGTCGTAAAGGTCGTCCTATCGATGGTGTGATCCTGCTGGATAAACCTACCGGGATTTCGTCTAACGACGCACTGCAAAAAGTAAAGCGTATTTACTTTGCTGAAAAAGCAGGCCATACCGGCGCACTTGACCCGTTGGCGACGGGTATGTTGCCGATCTGTCTTGGTGAAGCGACCAAGTTCTCGCAGTTTTTGCTCGATTCAGACAAACGCTACCGAGTGATTGCTAAACTAGGCGAACGCACCAATACGTCAGACTCTGACGGTGAAGTGGTTGAGACACGTCCCGTTGATGTTGAACTGACGAAGCTGGAAGCGTGCATCGATAAGTTCCGTGGTGAATCGGACCAAATCCCATCGATGTTCTCGGCACTGAAATACCAAGGTAAGCCACTTTATGAGTATGCTCGTCAAGGTATCGAAGTACCGCGTGAATCGCGCAAAATCACCGTTTACGAAATCATACTGCATCGCTTCGAAGGCGATGAAGTCGAGATGGAAGTACACTGCTCAAAAGGTACTTACATTCGTACAATCGTCGACGATTTGGGTGAGATGCTGGGTTGTGGTGCTCACGTGACTATGCTGCGTCGCACTGCGGTTGCTAAGTACCCATACGAAAAGATGGTGACACTAGAGCAACTGAACGAGCTACTAGAGCAAGCGCATCGTGAAGAAAAAGCACCGCGTGAATTGCTCGACCCACTTCTGATGCCAATGGATACCGCGGTTGAAGATTTACCAGAAGTTAATCTGATACCTGATTTGGCGAACATGGTTCAACATGGGCAGCCGGTACAGGTATTCGGTGTACCGACAGAAGGCCCGGTTCGCCTGACGATGGGTGAAGAAAAGCTGTTTATCGGTGTGGGTGAGATGAACGATGACGGTAAGATTGCACCTAAACGTCTTGTCGTATTTCGTGATTAAATCTCGTTCGCTCAGAACAAAAAAACCGAAGCTTTGGCTTCGGTTTTTTTATGGCTATCGAATCAAGCCTTGTTCGTTCAGCAGTGCTCTTAGCTGTTCGGCGCGCTTTCGGTTGACGCCAAAGTCAGAGTAACCAACGCGAGACTCTGAACGGACGATTAACTGTCCATCGTGGATACGCAGCTCTAAGTCATCAACAAAACGCATGATTCTGGATGTGCATTCGATGCGCAAGTAACCGTCGTCCTTTACCGCAGTTTTGGCGCCGGGGAGTTGAAGTGCGGCCTGTTCTACTTTGTCGATATTGGCATCGAGAGTCAGGGTAAATGGAGCAAGGGCAAATTGTTCACGTTCGTCTTGTGTCGAGACACAGTTAGGTTTGTCGCCACATGGTGTCGTCGTGCGGTCGGTCATGGTCGATACTCCTTGGCTACAGGCGGCGAGTGCGAACAATGAAAGAGCGAGGAGAGCGGGTCGTTTCATCATTGATGTCCTTATTCTGGTTTAGCCTTATTATAGAGCGCAACGCTAAGAATAAATCAAATAAAAAGGCTGATGTATGCATATCAGCCTTTGTAACGTCTCGCTTATCTCAATGGTTTACACCTCAAGGTAATCCATAATACCTTCTGCCGCTTTTCGACCTTCGTCAATGGCGGTGACCACCAAATCTGAACCACGGACCGCATCACCACCGGCGAAGATTTTCGAGTTGCTGGTTTGATACATGAACTCTTGCTCAACAGGCGCTTTGATGCGTCCCCATTGGTCCAAATCGACGCCATACGGTTCTAACCACTCCATTTTGTGTGGTTGGAAGCCAAACGCCATGATAACCACGTCGGCGTCGAGTACATGCTCACTACCCGGAACAGGCTCTGGACGGCGACGACCTGCTTCATCAGGCTCACCAAGTGCGGTTTTCACGACTTTCACCCCAGACACTTGGCCTGAAGCGTTGACTTCGATACCCAGCGGTTGAAGGTTAAACATAAAGTTCACGCCTTCTTCTTTCGCGTTTTTCACCTCACGGCGAGAGCCTGGCATGTTGGCTTCGTCGCGACGGTAAGCACAGATAACGTTAGACGCCCCCTGTCGAACTGAAGTACGTACGCAGTCCATCGCGGTATCACCACCACCAAGCACGACGACTTTCTTTCCTGTCATGTCGATAAATGGCTGGTCGTCTTTGAGGTTCATCACCTTGTAGGTGTTGGAAATCAAGAAAGGCAGTGCATCGTAAACACCAGTCGCGTCTTCGTTTGGCAAACCTGCACGCATGTACTTGTAAGTGCCAACGCCCAAGAACACCGCATCGTACTCATCGATAAGATCCTGCATCTGCACGTCTTTACCAACTTCAACGTTCATGCGGAACTCGACACCCATCTCACTGAATACGCGGCGACGGTTTTCCATTACGCCTTTCTCAAGCTTGAAAGACGGGATACCAAACGTCAGCAGGCCACCGATCTCAGGGTAGCGGTCGAACACCACTGGTTTGACGCCGTTACGCACGAGAACATCCGCGGCGGCAAGACCTGCAGGGCCAGCACCGATGACCGCGACTTTCTTATCGGTCCATTCCACATTTGACATGTCTGGTTTCCAGCCCATTTCAAAAGCTTTATCTGTTATGTATTTTTCGATATTACCGATAGTTACCGCGCCAAAGTCGTCGTTCAGCGTACACGAACCTTCACACAGGCGGTCTTGCGGACACACTCGGCCACAAACTTCAGGTAAGCTGTTAGTTTGGTGAGAAAGCTCCACCGCTTCTAAAATACGTCCCTCATTGGCAAGTTTGAGCCATTGAGGAATGTAGTTGTGAACAGGGCATTTCCATTCACAGTAAGGGTTACCGCAATCCAAACAGCGATCCGCCTGAGCGGTCGCTTGTTGTTTGGTGAAAGGTTCATAGATTTCAACGAACTCGATCTTACGTACCTTAAGTGGCTTCTTCGCAGGATCTACGCGCTGTACATCGATAAATTGGTATACGTTCTGGCTCATGATTCAGACATCCTCCATGATTACTGTGCTTGAACGCGTAGTTCTGCTGCGCTACGACTTTGATGGCCCAACAGCGTGTTAAGATCCGCTGCTTGTGGTTTCACTAGGTAGAACTTTGGAATCCATTCATCAAAGTTCGCTAAGATATTCTCTGCGTAAGATGAGCCTGTCTCTTCAAGATGCTCGGCTATCAAACCACGCAGGTGTTCTTGGTGAATGTACAGCTCAGATAGCGAAATAGCTTCGACCGACTCATTGTTGACGCGACCAGTAAAGTCATCGTTCTTGTCCAGTACATAAGCGAAACCGCCCGTCATACCTGCGCCAAAGTTCACCCCTGTCGCACCAAGAATCGCAACAATACCGCCAGTCATGTATTCACATGCGTTATCGCCAGCACCCTCGATCACCGCGATAGTGCCAGAGTTACGTACGCCAAAACGTTCACCTGCGGTACCGGCTGCAAACAGTTTGCCGCCCGTTGCGCCGTACAAACAAGTGTTACCGATAATCGTTGCTTCATTACATTTGAACGCCGTACCAAGGTGAGGTTTGATAACAATCTTACCACCCGCCATACCTTTGCCGACGTAATCGTTCGCATCGCCTGTCAGGTACAGTTCTACACCACCCGCGTTCCACACACCGAATGATTGACCAGCGGTACCGTCAAGGTGGATCTTGATTGGTGAGGCAGCCATGCCTTGGTTGCCGTAGCGTTTAGCAATTTCACCAGATAGACGAGCGCCCACCGAGCGGTCTGTATTGATGACTTTGTAGAAGTAGCTTGCCGATTGTCCTGCTTCGACCGCTGCCAGCGCGTCTTCAACCATTTTCTGGTTTAGTTCCGCTTTATCAAACGGTTGGTTTGGTTCACTCCAAAATAGTGGATGACCTTCCGCTGATACCGGCGCTTCCAAAATATTGGATAGGTCGAGCTTCGACTGTTTCGCCGTCATACCCTGTACCGCTTCAAGTAAGTCGGTGCGACCAATTAGGTCGGTCAGCTTTTCTACGCCTAGTTCTGCGAGCAGTTCGCGGACTTCTTCTGCTAGACCAGTGAAGTAGTTGATCACCATTTCTGGTAAGCCTTTGAAGAACTCGTTACGCAGTGTTTCGTCTTGAGTCGCAACGCCCGTCGCACAGTTGTTAAGGTGGCAGATACGTAGGAATTTACATCCCATCGCCACCATAGGCGCTGTACCAAAACCGAAGCTTTCGGCACCCAAAATAGCTGCTTTCACCACGTCTAGGCCCGTTTTCAGACCGCCATCGACCTGAAGGCGAATCTTATGACGTAGACCATTGGCAACCAGTGCTTGTTGCGTTTCAGCCAAGCCGAGTTCCCACGGACAACCCGCGTATTTGACTGATGTCAGTGGGCTCGCTGCCGTACCGCCATCGTAACCAGAGATGGTAATTAAGTCGGCGTACGCCTTTGCGACACCCGTTGCAATCGTACCGACACCCGGTTCCGACACTAGCTTCACCGAGACGAGCGCTTGTGGGTTTACTTGCTTCAAATCGAAAATTAGCTGAGCTAAATCTTCAATCGAGTAAATGTCGTGGTGCGGAGGAGGGGAAATCAAGGTCACGCCCTGCACCGAGTAACGCAGTTTAGCGATCTCAGCAGTAACTTTATGACCTGGAAGCTGACCACCTTCGCCCGGTTTCGCACCTTGGGCGACTTTAATCTGCAGCACGTCGGCATTAGTTAAGTAATGAGGCGTCACACCGAAACGGCCAGAAGCGATCTGCTTAATACGTGAGTTGCGCTCGGTACCAAAGCGGCGTGGGTCTTCACCACCTTCACCAGAGTTGGAGTAGCCGCCTAAGCGGTTCATCGCCATTGCTAGCGCTTCGTGCGCTTCAGGGCTTAAAGCGCCGATTGACATTGCTGCTGAGTCAAAGCGTTTGAACAGGTCGCTTGCCGGCTCAATTTTTTCCAGTGGCAGTGGTTGGTCAGACTTTTTCAACTTCATCATATCGCGCAGCATCGCGATAGGGCGTTGGTTAACCTGTTTGGCAAAGCTCTTATAGTCTGAGCTTTCGCCCGATTTCACTGCTGTTTGTAGTGTGCCGACCACGTCTGGGTTGTAAGCATGATATTCGCCGCCGTGGACGTATTTCAGCAGGCCGCCGTGTTCAATCGCTTTACGTTTCGCCCACGCTTTGCGTGACAGGTTGAACAGGTCTTGTTGGAAATCTTCAAAACTTGCACCCTGGATACGAGTCGTGACACCAGCAAAACACAAATCGACCACATCTTGGCTAAGGCCAACCGCTTCAAACAATTGTGAGCAGCGGTAAGACGCCACGGTAGAAATACCCATTTTCGACATGATCTTGTACAGACCTTTGTTGATGCCGTATTGGTAGTTCTGCATCACGTCACGATAGCTCTTATCGAGCGCGCCGTCGTCGATGAGTTTACCTAGCGCTTCATACGCAAGGTATGGATACACCGCTGTCGCACCGAAGCCGAGTAATACGGCAAATTGGTGAGGATCACGCGCGGTGGCGGTTTCTACAATGATATTGGCATCACAACGCAAATTCTCTTCGATTAGACGTGTCTGCACTGCGCCGACTGCCATCGCTGCTGGGATAGGTAATTTGCCTTTAACTAGAGCGCGGTCAGAGAGCACGACTAAGACTGTCCCTTCGCGTACCACTTGGGTCGCTTGGTCACACAAGTCCGTAAGTGCTTGTTTGAGATCTTTCTCGCTTGGGTCGTAGTTAATGTCGAGAATAGTATTGCGATAGTGCGCATCCGCCAGTTCTAATAGCTGCTGCATATCAGAATAAAGCAGTACCGGAGAATCAAACGTCACACGATGCGCATGGCCATCGGTTTCACAGAAGACGTTCATCTCCTGACCGATGCTGGTCGCGAGTGACATCACGTGTTTTTCACGTAACGGGTCAATCGGCGGGTTTGTTACCTGAGCGAACTTCTGACGGAAGTAATCGGTCACCAGACGCTCTTTCGAAGACAGTACCGCCATCGGCGTATCGTCACCCATAGAGCCGACCGCTTCTTGACCCATATCACCGAGTACTCGCAGCACTTGGTCGACTTCTTCGTTAGTCATTGCAAACTGCTTCTGGTAAGTCTTGAGCAGGTCGCTATCAAAGTTTCGTTCACCAACTTGGTCTTCTGGCAACTCAGAGAATGGTGTCAGCTTGTGGACGTTGTTTTCCATCCACTCGCGATAAGGATGACGGCCTTTCAGGTCGTTATCGATTTCGCTTGATTGCCACAACTTGCCACGACGCGTATCGACAACCAGCAATTCGCCAGGACCCACTCGGCCTTTCTCGGCGACTTCATCAGGCGCGTAATCCCAAATACCGACTTCAGAAGCGAGTGTAATCAGCTTGTCCTTGGTGATCACATAGCGTGCTGGGCGAAGACCGTTACGGTCTAAGTTACACGCAGCGTAGCGACCATCAGAGAGGACAATCCCTGCTGGGCCATCCCACGGTTCCATGTGCTTCGAGTTAAAGTCATAGAAAGCACGCAAGTCGGCGTCCATGTCTGGGTGATTTTGCCACGCAGGCGGAACCAGCATACGCATCGCACGGAAGATATCCATGCCGCCAGCTAAGAACAAGTCGAGCATATTATCCAGACTCGACGAATCCGAGCCAGTCTCGTTCACAAATGGCGCGGCGGTTTGTAAGTCTGGCAACAGTGGCGAGGAAAACTTGTAGGCGCGAGCGCGCGCCCATTGGCGGTTACCTTCGATGGTATTGATTTCACCGTTGTGCGCTAAATAACGGAACGGTTGAGCCAATGGCCAACGAGGTTGAGTGTTGGTTGAAAAACGCTGGTGGAACAAACAGATAGCCGATTCCATGCGTAGGTCAGCAAGGTCTAAGTAGAAGCGCGGTAAGTCGGCTGGCATACATAGACCTTTATAGACCATCACTTGAGTCGAGAGGCTACAGATATAGAAATCGCTGTCGTCAGTGATTTGTTTTTCAATGCGTCGGCGTGCGATATACAAGCGACGTTCAATGTCTCGCTCACGCCATCCTGCGGGAGCGGAAATGAATACTTGCTGGATATTGGGTAAAGAGTTGAGTGCAATTGGGCCTAGCACTTCCGCGTTAGTTGGTACTTCTCGCCAACCTGCGATAGTCAGAGTTTCTTGAGCTAACTCTTTGTTAATAATATCTTTTGAAGATTGAGCCTTAACCGGATCTGGGCTAAAGAAAATCATACCTACGGCGTATTGTTTGCCTAGGTTGAAACCGTTTTCTTCCGCGATAAGGCGTAAATATGAGTCGGGCTTTTGTAGTAGTAGACCACAGCCATCACCGGTTTTACCGTCCGCGGCGATACCGCCACGGTGGGTCATGCGGTCAAGAGCCGAGATTGCGGTTCGAACCAGTTTATGGCTCGGTTCACCTTCCATGTGCGCAATCAAACCAAATCCACAGTTGTCTTTCTCAAGACTTGGATCATAAAGAGCCATTGCAATTCTCCCTTTGCTTCGCTGTCTTCCAGACAGAACTACCAACATCAAAAGGGTTGGTATGTATGACTAACTATGCTTTCAAATTGTTAAATTCTGCATAAGAATGCAAAAAATACTTTGTTATAGTTTTACAATAATCGACAAATTCATTTTCATCGACTTCACAACGTATAGCTTATTATGAAAAAGGTCAAGTTTTTGGTGGATAATCACGTAAGTATCGGATTTACCACGTAATACCCTAGAAAACTTTTTATATATCAGCGAGATAGATTTTTTATTGTTACATTTTTGCAACAAATGGATGTTGGGACAATAAAAAAGACCAGCACATTGTGCTGGTCAAATAAAAAAGTTTGGAAGGAATGATTACTTATGTTGATTCAGCCAGAACCATTCAAGGTTTGCTGGTTCTGGCTGAGATCGTGTTAAGCCGAAAGCATTAAAGAATCTGCTTTGGCCTCTAGGTTAGTGTTACCCATTAAGTACTGATCGACAGCGCGAGCACACTCACGGCCTTCATTGATACAACGCACGACCAAAGATTGACCAGTACGCATATCGCCAGCGGCAAACACGCCTGCTTGGTTGGTTTGGAAGTCTTGAGTGGCAACGTTGCCGCGCTCATCCAAAGCAATATCCAATTGTGCCAGTACACCAGTTGGCTCTGGGTGTAGGAAGCCCATTGCAAGGAAAGCCATGTCACATGGGATCACGCGCTCACTGCCTTCCACTTCTTTGAAGTTTGGACGCTCGCCAGGCTTCGCCTCTTCCCAAACGATATCCGCAATACGCAGGCCAGTCACTTCGCCTTTGTCATTACCGATAAACTCTTTGGTTAGGATGTTCCAATGACGATCGACCCCTTCTTCATGAGACGTCGAGGTACGCAGGATCATCGGGTATTGCGGCCAAGGCATATTGGCTGGACGCTTCTCTGGTGGGATCGGCATGATCTCTACCTGTGTGACACTCGCCGCACCGTGGCGATTTGATGTACCGACACAGTCAGAGCCTGTATCACCACCACCGATGACGACAACATGTTTGCCCGCTGCGTGAATTTCTTCACCTTTCAGATCCATGTTGTTTGCGCGGCGGTTGTTCTGAGCAAGGAATTGCATCGCAAAATAAACGCCATTCAGCTCACGACCAGGGACTGGTAGGTCGCGAGGTACGGTTGAACCACCGGTCAGCAACACAACATCGAACTCTTGACGCAGTTGTTGTGCGTTCACGTCAACACCGATGTGCTGGTTTACTTTGAATTCAACGCCTGCTTCCGCCATTAGGTTAATTTTGCGGTCGATAACTTCCATACTCAATTTGAAATCAGGAATACCGAAACGTAGTAGACCACCGACTTTTTCGTCACGCTCAAATACGGTTACGTGGTGTCCCGCGCTGTTTAGCTGCTCTGCCGCTGCTAGGCCAGCAGGGCCACTACCGATAATCGCGACGGTTTTACCCGTACGAGTGCGTGGCGTTTTTGGCTTCGCGTAACCTTCACGGTAAGCGGTCTCAACGATGGTTTTCTCGATATTACAAATCGTGATTGGGTCTTGGTTGATGCCCAAAACACACGCGCTTTCACACGGAGCAGGGCACACGCGACCAGTAAACTCAGGGAAGTTGTTGGTGGTACTCAGAATGTTCCACGCTTCTTCCCAGCTATCGCGGTACACAGCATCGTTAAACTCTGGAATGATGTTGCCGATTGGACAGCCGTTATGACAAAACGGCACGCCACAATCCATACAACGCGAAGCTTGTGTATTGATCTTGTCACCAAACTCTTCGTTAAGAACGAACTCTTTGTTGTTCTTAATACGTTCAGCAGGGTCGATCTTTTGTGGTAATTCACGACCGTGCTCTAAAAATCCAGTAGGCTTACCCATTACACTGCCTCCGCTTCTTGTTGTTGTGCTGCTTCTGCCTTGCGTTTTTGAAGCACTGCTTTGTAGTCACGTGGCATGACTTTCACCAAGCTTTGCAAGCTCTCTTCAAAGTTAGCAAGGAACGATTGAGCAACTTCACTTCCTGTGAATTCGACATGCTTGGTCAGCATATCAAGTAGTAGTTCTTTGTCTTCCTGTTCGATTGGGTCTAGGTCAACCAACTCGGCGTTTAGCTTGGATTCAAAATCACCCGACTTATCCCAAACGTATGCGACACCGCCACTCATACCCGCGGCGAAGTTACGCCCGGTTGAGCCAAGGATCACAGCCACACCGCCAGTCATGTATTCACAGCCGTGGTCACCGATACCTTCAACAACAACCTTCGCACCAGAGTTACGAACACAGAAACGCTCACCCGCCATACCACGGATGTATGACTCACCTGAAGTCGCGCCGTAGAAACACACGTTACCAACCACGATGTTGTCTTCTGCGACGATGCTTGAATTTGAATCTGGGTACAGCACTAAGGTGCCGCCTGACAGGCCTTTACCCCAGTAATCGTTCGCATCGCCTTCGACTTCAAACTTGACGCCTTTCGCTAGGAAAGCACCGAAAGATTGACCAGCAGATCCGGTGAACTTGACGTTCATTGGCTTAGGTAGACCTTGGTCTTTGTACACTTTCGAAATTTCGTTCGATAGCATAGTACCTGCAGAGCGGTCAGTGTTGATGATCGGGAACGCTGCGTTGACTGCTTCACCTTTCTCAAGTGCTGGAATCGCCGCTTGAATCAACTGGCGGTCTAGTACTTGTTCTAGGTTGTGGTTTTGTTGAGTCTGGTTGTACACACCGTCTAGCTCGCGAGCTTGCTCAACGTGTAGAACTGGAGTCAGGTCAAGGTTCTTGTATTTCCAGTGGCTGATGTCTTGGCGAACTTTCAGTTTCTGACCCTGACCAACCATTTCGTCGATAGTGCGGAAACCCAGCTCAGCCATGATTTCACGCAGGCCTTCAGCCATGTATTGGAAGAAGGTCACGACGTCTTCTACGCGGCCATCAAAACGCTCACGTAATGTCTTGTTTTGGGTTGCGATACCAACTGGGCAGGTGTTCTTATGACACTTACGCATCATGATACAACCTTCAACCACTAAGGCTGCGGTTGCGACGCCCCATTCTTCCGCACCTAATAGTGTTGCAACGGCTAAGTCGCGCGGAGTCTTCATCTGACCATCAGCTTGAACCACGATACGGTTACGTAGACCGTTCTTGAGTAGCGTTTGGTGAGTTTCTGCCAGACCCAGCTCCCACGGAAGACCAGTATGGCGGATTGAAGACATTGGCGATGCACCTGTACCGCCGTCGAAACCTGCGATAAGCACTACATCTGCTTTTGCTTTTGCTACGCCCGATGCGATAGTTCCGACACCCGCTTCGGATACCAGTTTCACGTTAACGCGGCCTGCGCGGTTAGCGTTCTTCAAATCGTAGATCAGCTGAGCCAAATCTTCGATTGAGTAGATATCGTGGTGTGGTGGTGGAGAAATAAGACCGACACCCGGAGTCGAGTGACGCGTTGCACCGATCCAGTCATCCACTTTATCACCCGGTAGCTGACCGCCTTCACCTGGTTTCGCGCCTTGAGCCATCTTAATTTGTAGCTCGTCAGCGTTGGTTAGGTAGTAAGAGGTAACGCCAAAACGACCTGAAGCTACCTGTTTAATCGCTGAGCGTTCCCAATCGCCGTTTTCTTTACGTTCGAAACGCATTGGGTCTTCGCCACCTTCACCTGAGTTCGACTTCGCGCCTAAGCGGTTCATCGCCACAGCTAGGGTAGAGTGCGCTTCGTATGAGATAGAACCGAATGACATTGCGCCAGTCGCAAAACGTTTAACGATGCTCTCGATTGGTTCGACTTCAGACAACGGAACACTACCCGCTGGATTTTTCACAAACTCAAGCTGGCTACGTAGTGTGACTGCTTTGTCTCCTTGCTTATCTACTGCATCAGCGTATTGCTTAAACTGAGAGTAATCTTTGTTGCGAGTCGATTGTTGTAGCAGAGAAATCGTTTCTGGGTTGAACAAGTGACGTTCGCCACGTTGTTTCCACTGATAAACACCGCCCACATCAAGAATCTGTACTGGGATTTCACGTGTTGGGTAACCCACACGGTGACGGATTAACACTTCTTTGGCGATGTCGTCTAGCGTTAGACCTTGGATACGCGAAACCGTACCGGTGAAGTATTTCTCAACCACAGATTTGCTGATACCCAATGCTTCAAAGATCTGCGCACCGTGGTAAGACTGGAGTGTAGAGATGCCCATCTTCGAGAAGATCTTCAACAGACCGCCGTTGATCGCTTTGCGGTAGTTGTTGAATAGATCACGAGGGTCGGCGTCTGAATCCAGTTTTTTCTTGCGCTGTAGGTCGATGATGGTTTCGATCACCATGTACGGGTTAACTGCGTTTGCACCGTAGCCAACGAGCGTTGCGAAGTGGTGGGTTTCACGCGCATCACCGGTTTCCACCACGATGCCACATTTCGCACGTAGACCTTTACGGATCAAGTGGTGGTGAACCGCGCCAACAGCCAGCATGGCTGGAATCGCTGCATGGTTTGAGTTCACGGCACGGTCGGTCAATACGATGATTGAGTAGCCGTCAACCACTGCATCTTCTGCGTATTGGCAAATACGTTTTAGAGCGCGCTCGAGTTTGCCTTCGTCTTCGCTCGCTTGGAATACGATATCAAGCGTTTTCGCTTGTAAGTGCTCGTTATCGATGGCACGCAGTTTCTCTAGCTCAGAGTTTGAGATGACTGGTGATTCCAACTCTACCTTACGACAGTGAATTGGTGATTCTGCTAGCAGGTTCTGATCTTTACCGATGTAAGTGTTCAGTGACATGACCATGCGCTCGCGAATCGGGTCGATCGGCGGGTTGGTTACCTGAGCAAATAGCTGCTTAAAGTAGTTTGAAAGGTGTTGAGATTGGTGTGAAAGCACTGCCAACGGCCAGTCTGCACCCATCGCGGATAAAGGCTCTTTACCTTCGTTGGCCATCGGTACGATGATCTCGTTAACTTCTTCAGACGTGATACCAAACGCTTGCTGGCGGTGAAGCACACGCTCTGGGTTTGGCTGGCTGTGCACGCTGTCTGCGGCAGGCAGCTTATTCAGGCTGAGTAGGTTTTCTTCCACCCATTTTTCGTATGGTTGAGCCGTCGCGATGCTGTCTTTCACTTCTTCATCAGAGATGATTCGACCTTGCTCTAGGTCAGCGACGAAGATACGACCTGGCTGCAGACGACCACGGAATTCAACGTTTTCTGGTGCAATTTCAACAACACCTGACTCTGACGCCATTACTAGGAAATCGTCTTTGGTCACTGTGTAGCGTGAAGGGCGCAGGCCGTTACGGTCAAGTGTTGCACCAACTTGAACACCATCGGTGAAACAAACAGAAGCCGGGCCATCCCATGGTTCCATGATGTTCGCGTGGTATTGGTAGAACGCGCGACGTTTTGGATCCATGTTCTTATTTTCTTGCCATGCTTCAGGAATCATCATCATCAATGCATGTGGCAGTGTACGGCCAGAAAGAACAAGTAGTTCTAGCGCCATATCGAAGTTCGATGAATCTGAGCTGCCTTCCTGACAAATTGGCAACAACATATCGATCTCTGCTTGAGTAAACAGATCCGATTGAATGATCGCTTCGCGTGCTTTCATCCAGTTCAAGTTACCGCGCACGGTGTTGATCTCACCGTTGTGGGCAATGTAACGGAAAGGCTGCGCCAAACGCCATTTAGGGAATGTATTGGTAGAGAAACGAGAGTGTACAAGAGCGAGCGCTGTCACCATCGTCGGGTTTTGTAAGTCTAGGAAGTATTGCGGTACTTGCTCTGTGGTTAGCTGGCCTTTGTAAACCAGCGTCTTGTAAGACATTGAGTTGATGTAAAAGTCATCGCCAATGTTAGACACGCTTTCTAGACAAACACGTACCGTGTAGTTACGTAGTACGTATAGCTTACGCTCGAGTTCTTCAGGTGTTGTGCTTGGACCACCAGAGACAAATACGTGCTCAAACTGAGGTTCAGTGCTTAACGGGTCAGCACCGATCATTGAATTGTCTGTTGGCAGTACACGGTAACCGAGTACTTCTAGGTCAAGACGTTTTGCGTTGCGTTCTAGAATGTCACGGCATTGCGCGCGTTTGTGTTCGTCTTTCGGGAACAACACCACGCCGACACCGTATTTTTCGAAAGAAGGCAGTTTAATACCAAGTTTAACCGCTTCTTCCAAAAGAAATTCGTGAGGTTTTTGTAGCAAGATACCTGCGCCGTCACCACTACATGGGTCACAGCCTTGACCGCCGCGGTGTTCCATACGCGCTAGCATGTCGAGTGCTTGGGTTACTACTTCGTGAGATTTACGGTTTTTTAGGTGAGCAACAAAACCGATACCACAAGCGTCGTGCTCCAGCTCAGGAGTATAAAGACCTTGGGCTTTTTGCTCTCTATCTACCATAGATACATCCTTCCAGTTCAGTAGGCGTGAAAGTGCGAGTCGAAACTGACTTTACGACCTGTCCTTTATTTTTATGATTCGAAGCCTTCCTAGGTTGGAGGCTTTGAGTCCATTCCGCTTCTCGCAGGAAAAATATTGCGAGATAAACAATCCTTGGTGATATCCGTTTTTTAAGTATCACTATCCAGTGATTTATATAGGTGGGAGGGGAATATCACCGAAGTTTTAGTTATTGATTGTGTAATAAAAAACACAAAAATTACTAAAAACTGAAAGTATCCTACAATTTTGTCCACTTCTAATGCAATCAAAAATCGTCTTGTCGCCCACTTTTTTGGGGTTATTATTTTGATAATATGTTTAACTTTTGCGTAACATTTGCCTTATTAGCCAGTTTTATGAATGTTTATTGACTTCGCTTAACTCTTGTCCTGTTTGAAATCGCTAAATTTCACCCTCGAATATTTTCAGAATTGTAATTTAATTACATTAATCGCAATGATATTCATTCTCGTCTTATTTAGGGTTATATATGCAGTTACATGAGTTGGTTAATACCATCGGACAGGATCTACAACGACGTTATGGCGAAAAGGTACACAAGCTCACGCTACACGGTGGATTCAGTTGCCCTAACCGAGATGGCACGATAGGCCGAGGAGGGTGCACCTTCTGCAACGTAGCGTCGTTTGCTGACGAACAGGCTCAAATCAAAAGTATTGAATCACAACTCAAAGATCGTGCGGGCGAAGTGAGCCGAGCGAAAAAGTATTTGGCTTATTTTCAGGCGTATACCAGTACTTATGCCGAAGTACAGGTATTGAAAAGTATGTATGAACAAGCGTTGCAAGCGGCGGATATTGTTGGGTTATGTGTTGGGACTCGTCCAGATTGTGTCCCCGACGCGGTGCTGGAATTGTTGTCTGAATACGTAAACCAAGGCTACGAGATTTGGCTCGAACTTGGCTTGCAAACCGCCAATAATCAAACTCTTAAACGCATTAACCGTGGCCACGATTTTGAGTGCTACGCTGAAATTACCCAGCGGGCGCGGGCTTTGGGAATCAAAGTTTGTACTCATCTTATTGTCGGCTTACCGAGAGAGCGACGTGAAGATAATATCGAGACAATGCGCCGGGTACTGGAAGTAGGGACTGACGGCATTAAACTGCATGGTTTGCATATTGTTGAAGGCAGTACGATGGCAAAAGCGTGGAAAGCGGGCAAACTTCAAGCGCCTGAACTAGAAGAATATGTCTCCATTGCCAGTGAGCTGATCCGCATGACGCCGCCTCATGTAGTATTCCACCGCGTTTCTTCAGCGGCGAGAAGACCGACGTTGCTTGCGCCACTGTGGTGTGAAAACCGTTGGCTTGCGATGACCGAAATTGGTCGCGCGTTGAATCAAGACGGTGCGCAAGGCTCGCTGATCGGTCAGCCTTATAGTTACGTTAAACCAGAGCTCAAGCCAAACTCATAACTTCATTTCCGCATTTCAAAGTAATAGAAAGTAGTGAGCGTCACTGCTTTTTACTCTCAACCCTTCTTGCGTCACACATCAGGCATTTAGCCCTTTGACGGCACAGTATTCTTTTAGCCGTTGCGGGGTAAAACGGGTAAAATTGAACTAACCGCTTAAAACGATACGTGAACTTTGTCGCTTGATATTAGAATGGTGACAGAAACCTTTAGGCCGCATTTATGAATTCTCATTGCTTAAAGAGTCGAACCCGTTCATGTGACGTTTTGCCTGATTTACCTGCACGGAGCGCTGAATGAAGCCAATAAAAAATCTCGCCCAATATTATGTAGACCTTCTCGTTAAGCTCGGCATCTTACGTTTTTCCATCTTGCTTGCGTTGGCTTTAGTTGCGTTGGCGGTAGTGGTGCAAGTCGGTGTGACTTTAGTGCTGACTGGTCACGTTGATGACATCGACATCGTTCGCTCGGTGTTCTTTGGTCTGCTTATTACGCCTTGGGCGGTGTACTTCTTATCTGTGGTTGTTGACCAACTGGAAGAGTCTCGCCAACGTCTCTCTAAACTGGTTTCGAAACTCAAAGATATGCGTTCCCGTGACCAAGAACTCAACCAAAAGCTGCAGCAGAATATTGCTAAGTTAAATCAAGAAATTGAAGAACGGATTAAAGCCGAGGAAGCGCGTGAAGAAGCGATGAAAGACCTAGAAAACGAGGTGTATCAACGTGAGCGAACGCAGGTGGAATTGGCAGAGCGAACTGCACTGTTGCGTTCGTTTATCGATGCCTCACCTGACTTGATCTATTACCGCAATGCGGACGGCGTATTCTCTGGCTGTAACCGTGCAATGGAAGAGCTGACTGGTAAAAAAGAGAACCAATTGGTTGGTTTGACACCATGGGATGTCTACAGCAAAGAAGTAGCGCAGCAGATCGTCGATACCGACCAGAAAGTGTTTGCTGACAATCAGGCGATCACTTATGAACAATGGCTTGAGTACCCAGACGGGCATCGCAACTACTTTGAACTGCGTAAAGTACCGTTTTACAGCAAAGATGGTCGCCACCTTGGCTTGGTTGGTTTTGGTCGAGACATCACCGAGCGTAAACGCCATGAAGAGTCACTAGAGAAAGCCAGCCGCGATAAAACCACATTTATATCGACCATCAGTCACGAGCTGCGTACGCCGCTCAATGGGATTGTTGGCTTAAGTCGCATGCTACTCGATACTCAATTAAATGAAGAGCAGCGTCATCACATGCAGACCATCAATGTCAGCGCGATCACGCTTGGTAATATCTTTAACGACATCATCGATATGGACAAGTTTGATCGTCGTAAGCTTGAGCTATACCCATCGACGCTTAACTTTGAGCAGTTTGTCGCTGAGATGGAGAGTATCTCTGCACTGATGGCGTCGCAAAAAGGACTGCGTTTTGATTTAGAGCGTTTGAGTGACCTACCTTCAGCGATTGAAGTCGATGCGACTCGACTACGCCAAGTACTGTGGAATCTCGTCAGCAACGCGATGAAGTTTACCAAAGAAGGCGGTGTTGTAATGACGGTCAGCGCTGAGGTGCAAGACGGTTACGCTGACATCACCATGGAAGTCGAAGACAGCGGCATCGGCATTCCAGAGTCCGAACTGGATAAGATTTTCGCCATGTACTACCAGGTTAAATCGGGCAAAGACAACCTCCACGCGGTGGGCACCGGTATCGGCTTGGCAGTTTCTAAGCAGTTAATCAACATGATGGATGGCGATATCAGCGTAACCAGTGAAGAAGGTTTTGGCAGTACCTTTACGGTTTCTATCCACGTCCCATTGGCTGAGGAAGAGGAGCCGCAAGCAGTAGCGCCCGAGCAGCAGCAAGAACTCAATATCTTTATGGTCGAAGATATCGAACTTAACATCACAGTCGCCCGTTCGTTGCTAGAAAGTATGGGTCACGAAGTGAGTGTCGCCATGACGGGGGAAGAGGCGTTGGAGATGTTTGATCCAGAGATTTACGATCTGGTGTTCCTCGACATTCAACTGCCTGACATGACCGGGTTCGACGTCGCGGAGTATTTCCGTAAAACCTACAAAGACCTTCCTCCGCTGGTGGCGTTAACGGCGAATGTACTGAAGAACAAATCGGAATACCTTGAAAAAGGGATGGACGATGCGATCAGCAAACCGCTGTCAGTCAAAGACGTGCAAGACGTGATCGCGAAATTTACTCAACGTGAGCAAGTTACGCTTGAACAAGTGGTGACGCCAGAACCAGAACAGGTTGACGATAGCGATCAGGTTACCCGTCTGCTGGATCTCGATATGCTTGAATCTTATGTTGATATTGTCGGCTCACAACCTGTGTTAGACAGCATTACCATGTTTGAAGATATGATGCCTGATTACATCGAAGTGCTTGACTCCAATATGACCGCGAAGCATCAAGATGGCATAGTTTCAGAAGCGCATAAGATCAAAGGTGCGGCGGGTTCAATTGGTCTTAAGCGGATTCAGAGCGTTGCACAAAAAGCGCAATCTCCAGATCTTCCTGCTTGGTGGGAGAACATCGACGATTGGGTGGAAGAAATCAAAAACGAGTACCAACATGATATTCAGGTGCTCAAACAATGGTTGGCGAAGAAGTGAAGAAAATGAACAAAGTAGCGGCGTGGGTGTTAAGCGGAGCATTGCTTGGTGGCTGCACCAGTCAATCTATTACTTGGCAAGAAACAAATCAGGTCGAGTTTGCTCAGTCGACGGTTGAGTTGCAAAGCCACCTATGGCTCAACATGATGCCTACGATCGGTGAAGTGCAAGACAGTACGCTTCATGGCGCTCTGTATTTGGAGTCAGATACGATCCTGCCTGCGGAACTGAATGTCGAGCGTGTGTCGATTAGACAAGGTGATCAGAGTTGGGATATTGAAGGTGATTTACTTGAACTGAGAACCCACAATCAGAATAAATGGGAAGTGGCGTTTATCTGGGAGTTGCAGCTTGACCCAGAACAGACGGTGGATGTCGCGCTTGAACTCAATGTTGACCAGCAAGTTGAATGGTTGGTTGAAAAGAGCGTTAAAATTCAAAAGGTTTACTAGCGGCGGTAAACTCAAACTCTCGACAATAAAAAAGGCTTGCCATATGACAAGCCTTTTTAGTGTGTTGCGTTTACTTATTTCGCCGACTTCAGACCTGAGTCGATGTCTAAGATGTCTTGCTCACTCAGTGTACCAACCGCTTGACGCAGTTGCAGTACGCTTAGGATGTAATCGTAACGCGCGTTAGACAGGCTCTTGTTCGCATCGTATAGACGGCGAGTCGAGTCCAATACGTCAACGATAGTACGCGTACCCACATCAAAACCTGCTTCAGTTGCTTCAAGCGCTGATTTTGCTGAAACCACTGTTTGCTCGTACGCGCGTAGTGCGCCGATAGAAGCAGAGATATTGTTGTTAAATGCGCGAACGTCACGAACGACACTACGGTAAGAGGCTTCTAGATCTTGGCTAGCCGCAACGTAGTTGTATTCCGCTTGTTTGGTTAGCGAGGTTGTATTACCACCAGTGTATAGTGGCACCGCTAAGTTAACACCCACACTGAAATCAGACGCGTCATAAGTGGCAGTGTTGTCGTTGCTTTCGTCAGTGTAGTTGTAACCACCATCCAAAGTTAGGGATGGCAGGTGACCAGAACTTGCAAGAGAAATTTGGTCTTTCGCTACATCTTGAGCGATACGAGCTGACAACAAGTTAAGGTTTTTTTGTTGCGCTTCTTCAATCAGTTGGTTGATCGGCGTTGATGGTTTGCTCGCAGAGAAACGACGAGTATCCAAAACGTCTAGATCTGAATGTTCTTGGCCAGTAATTTCACGTAGACCTTCGTAGCTGTTGTTCAGGTCATTGCGCGCTAGTACTTCATCGGCCAGTACCGCATCGTACTGCGCTTGTGCATCGTGTACGTCAGTGATCGCTGATAGGCCCACTTCAAAGCGTTGTTTTGTTTGCTCTAGCTGACGGCCAACCGCCGCTTTCTCTGCTTGAACGAAAACTAAGTTATCTTGAGCGCGAAGTACTTCGAAGTACGCTTGTGATACGCGTAAGATCAGTGCTTGTTGAATCGCAGCGTAAGACGCATCTGATTGACGTGCACTTTTCTCTGCTACGTCTAGCGTTACCCAGCTTGAACGTTGGTAAAGTTCTTGAGAGAAGTTAATACCAGCAGTAAATTTGTCACTATCACGAGTATCTTCGTCACTGCGGTTGATGTTGTAACCAGCATTTAGCGTAATTTGAGGCAGCAATGTTGAGCGGCTAGAGGTCACTGCTTCAAATGCAGCATCACGCTGCGCAGCTGCGCTTAGTAATGTTGGATCATTTTCTTTCGCTTGATTGTAAATGTCTGCCAATGTATCAGCGTAAGCAGTAGCGCTTAGACTGCCTAACGCGGCACTAACAAATAGTGGAAGCAGTTTCTTCATAGGTATTTTTTCCTGCCAAATATAAAAATGGTGACTATTCCAGAGTTTAACTCAAAGTGATGTTAATTCATGCAAAACTTTGCAACTTTTTACACTTAACTGCCCGAGTGTGCAATAAAATAATTAATCAATTTAACTCAGATTATAAAAATTATATAAAAAGTTGAGCCATGTCCTTGGAACAACCGCTTTTGTCTGAGTAAACTATAAGATTCACTCAGCGAGGTGCCAAATGCAACATCCTGACCAACAACAACGCGAGTTTACGCCTGAAGATGTTGAAGTTCTCTCAAAAGAGACACTCTTCAAAGGGTTCTTTAGTATGGTGAAGTACCGTTTCAGACATAAATTGTTTGAAGGAGGCTGGAGCCAAACTATCGAACGAGAAATGTTCGAGCGCGGCCATGCGGCTGCCATGCTTCCTTATGACCCTGAGACTGATCAAGTGGTCATTATTGAGCAGATTCGAGTTGGTGCACTTGAGCACGAGCATCCGTGGCAGTTGGAAATTGTCGCTGGAATTATCGACCGCGACGAGTCTGCCGAGCAAGTGGTCCGTCGTGAAGCCGTTGAAGAAGCAGGCATTGAGGTGTCGTTACTTGAAAAGGTGACTTCTTATTACCCTTCTTCAGGCGGCTGTTCAGAAATGCTCGACGTGTACGTAGGTAAAGTGGATGCGTCAACCGCACAGGGTGTTCATGGTTTAGACTATGAAGGTGAAGATATTCGAGTCCATGTGGTTAGCCGAGAACAGGCTTACCAATGGGTTGTGAACGGTAAGTTTGAAAATGGAGCGTCGATCATTGCTCTACAATGGTTGCAGCTCAACTATCAGCGTTTAAGAAGCGAATGGCAAAAGTAGCAGAAAGAAAACCGTATCATGTTGATTTAGCTGAACTGATGCGAACGTACGAAACCAATTATGCAAAATTGAACGCTCTCATTCCGAATAATGCGAGCGTCGGAGACGTACGTTGCTACCAAGCTGCGAGTATGACTTACCAAATTCAAGTGGGCGAAGTCACAAAGTACACAACTTTGGTCGATATCTGTCAAAGCGATGACGTTCCGGTATTTCCATTGCCAAAAATGTCTGTCAGGCTCTACCACGATGCTCGCGTAGCAGAGGTCTGTGAATGCGCTCACTTGAAACGCATTAACGCGCGTTACGACTACCCGAATGACAAGATGGTTCAACAAGATGAAAAAGCACAACTGAACCGTTTTTTGGGCGATTGGTTAACGTTTTGTTTACGGCATGGTATCAGCCGAACGCCGATCAATATTTAGGTTTGTAATTTTGAAAGTAACTTCAAGCTCTTCAGACGGCAGTATTAAGCTGCTCCAAATTACAGATACTCACCTGTTTGAAGCAACAGATGGTAGCTTGTTGAGCGTTAATACCGGTGACAGTTTTAACGCAGTGGTTAATGCGATTCTTGAGCAGCAGTGTGAATATGACGCTGTGCTGGCGACTGGTGATATTTCACAAGACCACAGTGCCGTGTCCTATCAGCGATTTGAGCGTGGTATCGCACCATTAGAGAAACACTGTTTTTGGCTACCGGGCAATCACGATTTTAAACCGAACATGACTTCGGTGCTCCCGTCTCAACAGATTCAACACATTGAGCATGTATTGTTGGGTGAACACTGGCAAATGATCCTGCTGGATTCTCAAGTCGTCGGAGTGCCACACGGGCGATTAAGCGATCAACAGTTAGCGCTGTTGGAAGACAAACTTTCGCAATACGCTGACCGCCACACGTTGATTTTACTCCATCATCATCCAATCTTGGTGGGCAGTGCTTGGCTTGACCAACACACTTTAAAAGACGCTCAAGACTTTTGGAACGTGGTAGACAAACACGACAACGTTAACGCGATACTATGTGGGCACGTGCATCAAGATATGAACGTGATGCACAATAACGTTCGAGTCATGGCAACACCGTCAACGTGTGTGCAGTTTAAGCCTAACTCAGACGATTTCGCCCTAGACACACGCTCTCCAGGTTGGCGCGAGCTAGAGCTCAAGAGAGATGGTCAGGTCGAAACCTTGGTGAAGCGCTTACCTCAAGGTAGTTTCCAGCCTGATTTTAATTCTGCGGGATACTAACCGACAACGTCGTCAAAACTAGGAACATTATGAAACCTTCATTACTTCTTTATATTCATGGTTTTAACAGCTCACCATTTTCACACAAAGCGAATGTGATGAAAGCGTATTGTGAGCAGCACAGGCCAGATATCAAAGTTGTGGTTCCTAAGTTGCCGTGTTTTCCGCAGTTAGCAGCGCAGCACTTAGCTGATATCGTTGCTCAGTACAAAGACGATTTTCAAATTGGGCTCGTTGGCAGTTCACTCGGCGGCTATATGTCTATGTGGCTCAACCAGCAGTTCGGTTTTAAAGCGGTGGTAGTAAACCCAGCAGTCAAGCCATACGAACTATTGGCGGATTTTCTGGGTGAGCAAACCAACCCATACACAAACGAAACATACATTCTTGAATCTAAACACATTGATGAGTTAAAGGCACTCGATACGCCTAATATCAACAATGTTGCTGACTTCTGGCTACTGCAACAAGAAGGCGATGAAGTACTCGATTATCGTCAGGCGGTGGCAAAATTTTCTGGCGCAAAACAGACGGTCGAGCAGGGTGGTAACCACAGTTTTATCGACTTTGAACGCTATCCTCAGCAGATCATAGAATTCCTTGAGCTTTAACCCTCATTGAGGGAAGAGTCATAAATTTACCTGATACTTGCGTATCTCGCTTGACATGATCAGGTCTCTTCCAAGAGTATGTTTCACCTATACTTGTGCGGCTTTAGTTGGTCATAGATTGATCATTTTTGGCACTTTTAATCATTACTAAGCCTCATTGACTGCCCGCCAAGTCATCTTTTTATTCTTTATAACGATATCCGTATTATGACTGAACAATATAATGCGAAAGACCTCTCGGTTCTTGAAGGTCTCGACCCAGTACGACATCGTCCTGGCATGTATACCGAAACAGAGCGACCAAACCACTTAGCGCAAGAAGTTATTGATAACTCGGTGGATGAGGCACTCGCAGGGCATGCTAAGAAGATTAAGGTTATTCTTCACGCTGACCAATCATTGGAAGTAATCGATGATGGTCGAGGTATGCCGGTTGATATTCACCCAGAGAAAGGTATTTCCGGTGTTGAACTTATTATGACCAAGCTTCACGCTGGTGGTAAGTTCTCCAACGACAACTACAAATTCTCTGGCGGTTTGCACGGTGTTGGTATTTCGGTAGTAAACGCGCTCTCCAAACGTGTCGAAGTGACTGTAAAACGTGAAGGTCAGGTGCATGAAATCGCTTTTGAAAATGGCGTGACAGTCAGTGATTTAAAAGTCACTGGTACATGTGGGCATAGAAACACTGGTACCGCAGTGCACTTCTGGCCAGACAGCAAATACTTCGACAGCGCAAAATTCTCCGCAATTCGTTTGGTAAACAACCTACGTGCGAAAGCCGTACTGTGTCCAGGTCTTGAGATCACGTTTAGTGACAAGGTCAATAACGAAGAGCACAAATGGTATTACGAAGACGGCCTGAAAGACTACCTAGCGGAAGGTGTGAAAGGTTATCCGGTCTTGCCAGAAGAGCCATACATTGGCGAGTTTGTCGCTGATACAGAAATGGCAAACTGGGCGGTGATCTGGCAGCCAGAAGGCGGTGATATGATCACCGAAAGTTACGTCAACTTGGTACCCACCAAACAAGGTGGTACGCACGTAAATGGTTTACGCCAAGGCTTGCTTGATGCTATGCGTGAGTTCTGTGAGTTCCGTAACTTGCTGCCACGTGGCGTTAAGTTGACAGGCGACGATATCTTCGACCGCTGTTCATACGTGTTATCGGTGAAGATGCAAGACCCGCAGTTTGCTGGTCAAACCAAAGAGCGTCTTTCATCTCGCCAAACTGCGGCGTTTGTTTCCGGTGTGGTCAAAGATGCTTTCAGCTTGTGGTTGAACGAAAAACCTCAGCTAGCGGAGCAGTTAGCCGAAGTCTGCATTGCGAACGCCCATCGCCGCATGCGTGCGAGCAAAAAGGTTGTACGTAAGAAAGTGGCGTCAGGTCCGGCATTACCGGGCAAACTGACTGACTGCTCAGTTCAAGACCTTAACCGCACTGAAATCTTCTTTGTCGAGGGTGACTCGGCGGGTGGTAGTGCAAAACAGGCGCGTGACCGTGAGTTCCAAGCGGTGATGCCGCTACGCGGTAAGATTCTGAATACTTGGGAAGTCTCGGCTGACCAAGTGCTTGCGTCTCAAGAAGTTCATGATATTTCTGTTGCGTTGGGTATCGATCCAGATAGCGATAACCTTGAAAGCCTGCGTTATGGCAAAATTTGTATCCTTGCCGATGCGGACTCAGATGGTCTGCACATCGCAACGCTATTGTGTGCTCTGTTTACTCGCCACTTTAAGGCGTTGGTGGAAGCAGGCCATATCTACGTTGCGATGCCTCCTCTGTATCGAATTGACTGTGGTAAAGAAGTTTTCTACGCGTTAGACGACGATGAGAAAGAAGGCATCTTAGAGCGTCTTTCGAAGAAGAAAGCCAAAATCAACGTGCAGCGATTCAAAGGTCTGGGTGAGATGAACCCACTGCAGTTGCGCGAAACCACCATGGATCCCAATACCCGTCGTCTGGTGCAGTTGACCATCGACGACAACGAGTCGACCATGGAAATGATGGACATGCTGCTCGGTAAGAAACGTGCGGATGACCGTCGTAGCTGGCTACAACGCAACGGCGATATGGCAGAGGTTTAACGAATGTCTACAGAAATTACCTACGATGGCGTTGAACAGTTGCCAATGCGCAAGTTCACTGAAGACGCTTATCTGAACTACTCAATGTACGTCATTATGGACCGTGCGTTGCCGTACATCGGTGACGGTTTAAAGCCGGTTCAACGACGTATCATTTACGCAATGTCGGAGCTTGGTCTTTCGGCGGCGGCAAAATACAAAAAATCGGCACGTACCGTTGGTGACGTGTTGGGTAAATACCACCCGCACGGTGACTCTGCGTGTTACGAAGCTATGGTATTGATGGCTCAGCCGTTCTCTTACCGTTACCCGCTGGTGGATGGTCAAGGTAACTGGGGTGCGCCAGATGACCCGAAATCATTCGCTGCGATGCGTTATACCGAAGCGAAACTGTCTAAGTTTGCTGAAGTTCTCTTAGGTGAATTAGGTCAGGGCACGGTTGAATGGCAACCAAACTTTGACGGCACGATGAAAGAGCCGCAAATGCTGCCAGCTCGTCTGCCGCATATCCTACTTAATGGTGTAACGGGTATCGCGGTTGGTATGGCGACAGATATTCCGCCACACAATGTTCGCGAAGTCGCTGAGGCTGCGATTCATCTGATCGATAGTCCAAAAGCAGAACTGGCGGATGTGATGAACTTTGTCAAAGGTCCGGATTATCCGACTGAAGCTGAGATCATTTCGCCAAAAGCCGATTTGGAAAAAATCTACCGCACTGGTCGTGGCAGCATCAAGATGCGCGCAGTTTGGCACAAAGAAGGTTCAGACGTGGTGATTACCGCGCTACCTCACCAAGTTTCAGGTGCGAAGCTACTTGAGCAAATCGCTAACCAGATGCGTGCGAAGAAGTTGCCAATGGTTGATGACTTACGTGATGAGTCAGACCACGAAAACCCGACTCGTATCGTTATCGTACCGCGCTCAAACCGCGTCGATTGCGATCAGTTGATGAACCACTTGTTTGCATCAACCGATTTAGAAAAGAACTACCGTGTTAACCTGAACATGATTGGCTTGGACAATCGTCCCCAGGTTAAAGGCTTAGTTCAGATCTTATCTGAATGGATTGAGTTCCGCCGCACTACGGTACGCCGTCGTTTGCAACACCGTCTAGACAAAGTGCTAGCGCGCTTGCACGTGTTAGAAGGTTTGTTGGTTGCTTACCTCAACCTTGATGAAGTCATCGAAATCATCCGTACCGAAGATGACCCGAAAGCGGTGCTTATGGCACGTTTTGGCATCACGGAGATTCAAGCTGACGCGATTCTGGACACCAAACTTCGTCATCTTGCCAAACTGGAAGAGATGAAGATCCGCGGTGAGCAAGAAGAATTGGAAAAAGAACGCGAGAAGCTAGAGCAGCTATTGGGTTCTGAGCGTCGTCTTAACACGCTACTGAAAAAAGAAATCAAAGCGGATGCTGAGAAGTATGGTGATGACCGTCGTTCACCTCTGATTGAACGTGCAGAAGCCAAAGCACTGACCGAGCGTGACCTGGTGCCTAGTGAACCTATTACGGTTGTGTTGTCTGAAAAAGGCTGGATTCGTCATGCGAAAGGCCACGATGTTGACGCAGAAGGCTTGAGCTACAAGTCAGGCGATAAATTCCTCGCATCGGCTCGAGGTAAGAGCAACCAGCAAGCGGTATTCTTTGGCAGTGATGGCCGCAGTTACTCACTCGAATCTCACTCGTTACCATCGGCTCGTAGCCAAGGTGAGCCGATTACCGGTCGTCTGAATATCACTGCGGGTAGTAATATTCGCCAAGTGATCATGGGCGAAGATGATCAGCTTTGGTTAGTCGGTTCGGATGCGGGTTATGGTTTCGTATGTAAAGGCAGTGATTTGTTGTCGAAAAACCGCAGCGGTAAAGCGTTAGTGACGCTACCTGCGAACTCTGAAGTGATGACGCCAAATGCGATTTCAGACCTAGATTCGGATGAAATTGTCGCGATTACCAACCAAGGTCGAATGCTGTTGTTCCCAATTAAAGATCTGCCGCAACTAGCGAAAGGTAAGGGTAACAAGATTATCAACATTCCAGCGGCGAAGGCGAAAGATCGAGAAGAAATTCTTTCTCACCTGATTTCAGTGCCGAAAGACGCGACGCTGACCTTGTATGCTGGTAAGCGTAAACTTGGCCTCAAACCAAGTGATCTTGATAACTTCCGTGGCGAACGTGGTCGTCGAGGTGGTTTACTCCCTCGTGGCTTGCAAAGAGTGACGAAGATAGAAGTCGAAGCTTCAAACAGTGAGCCTTCCGGCGACGAGTAAAACAAAAAAATCCCATGCACTGCATGGGATTTTTTTATCGCTAGTATTTGAGCTTTACCTAGTTGGTGTCTTCCGCCACGGTGACACTAAGCGTCATTTCTTCACCTTTACGCAGGATTAAGATATCGACTTTAGAGCCGGGTCTTAGCTCGGTGACTATATCCAGCACGCTTTGGCGACCATTCACTTTCTCTCCATCGATCTTCAAGATGATGTCTTGAGCTTCAAAGCCAGCGTCAGCGGCAGGGCCGTTAGGGTCAACGCCTAAAACGACGATACCACCAAGGTGATCGTTACCGAGCAAGCGTGACGTTACCGAGTTGATATCACGTCCATCGATACCGATGTAACCGCGAATCACACGTCCGTCAGCAATGATCTTTTGCATAATCTTGTTGGCTAGTTGGTATGGAATGGCGAAAGAGATCCCGTAAGTTTCCAACTCTGTTGCCTGTTGGAAAGAGGCGGTATTGATTCCGACGAGCTCACCGCGAGTATTTACCAAAGCGCCCCCCGAGTTACCTTCGTTGATCGCCGCATCTGTCTGAATAAACGCTTGGCGTCCATCAGCACTAATTGAAGAGCGTCCGGTGGCAGAGATAATGCCGAAAGTGGTGGTCTGTCCGAGGTTGTACGGGTTCCCAATCGCCAACACAATATCGCCCACTTTGGGCGCGTAATTTGGATTGGTTGGAATTACCGGTAAGTTAGTAACTTCGATACGCAGCACGGCAATATCGGTTCGGCGGTCCTTACCGACTAACTGAGCCGCTGCAACGCGTCCGTCTTGAAGAGCAACCACGATCTGGTCGGCTTGGGCAACCACGTGGTAGTTAGTAATGATGTAGCCTTTTTCGCTGACAATTACGCCAGAACCAAGGCCTTGTGTCAGCAGCTTTGAGCGGTCATTCTCGGTGTATTTACGGCTGTAGATGTTAACCACGGCTGGCGCTGCGTTGCGTACCGCGTGATTAAACGAGATTTGGTCACGACTGCTAATTTCTGTGTCATCAGAAGTCGAGGGAGGAAAAATATTGCTCCTCAGTGAGGGGACGGCAAGCAGTAGAAGCACTGCCGTGGCTAATCCTAAACCCGCAGAGCGCAATAAAAATTGCAGCATATTTTCCTCATTAAGAATCGTCTGTTATTAAGTTATCGAAGAATATCACTAGTTTAGTTAATAATAAAAGGACAGCTGGATTTCCAGCTGTCCTTTCAGTCACAGGTCTTATTTTTCTATCCGAACTTTTTTAACGAATAACCAAATACAGCGTTCTGTCACCACGTTGAATGTTCAGTGCGAGTACGCCAGTTTGCTTCTCAATCGCTTTACGGAACTGAGCCAAGTTCTTCACTCGCTGACGGTTGACGCCAATGATGATGTCACCTTGTTCCAATTGATACGCAGCAGCATTTGAACCTTTCTCGACAGCAGCGACTTTGACGCCTTGAACCGAATCTTTCGGTGTAGTGTTGGTTAACTCAGCACCCGATAAGCCTTCATGAAGCTTTTCCGCTGAGGCTTTCATGTTCTGTTGCTCACCAAGCGTCACGTCGAAGTTTTTCTTCTTACCGTCGCGAATCACGCCAAGTGTGATCTCTTTACCCGCACCAAGTGTTGCCACTTTAGCTCGTAGTTCGCTGAACGAGTGAATATCTTTGCCGTTAACTGAGACGATGACATCACCTGCTTCTAGACCAGCTTTATCTGCGGCACTATCAGGAACCACTTGGCTGACAAAAGCACCTTTGCTTGATTCATAACCCAGCGCATCCGCTAACTCAGAGGTAATTTCGCCGCCTTGTACACCTAGCATACCGCGCTTCACTTCACCGAACTCTAGAATTTGCGCGGTGAGGTTGGTCATCATATTTGATGGAATCGCAAAGCCGATACCGACGTTGCCGCCATTCGGACCAAGAATCGCGGTGTTAATACCGATCAACTCACCATTGAGGTTAACCAGTGCGCCGCCCGAGTTACCGCTATTGATTGCCGCGTCGGTTTGGATGAAGTTCTCAAAATTTTCGATGTTGAGACCGCTTCGGCCTAGCGCAGAAACTATCCCTGAAGTAACGGTTTGTCCTAGACCAAACGGGTTACCGATCGCGACAGAGAAATCACCCACACGCAGTTTGTCTGAATCTGCAATCTTAATTTCAGTCAGGTTTTTCGCTTTTTCGAGTTTCAGCAAAGCGACGTCTGACATTTGGTCGCCACCAACCAGTTCCGCGTTGTATTCACGGCCATCATGCAGCTTCACGCGAATTTTTTCCGCACCGTTGATTACGTGATAGTTGGTAACGATATGACCTTTCTTCGCGTCGATAATGACACCAGAGCCTAAACCGCGGAATGGGCGCTCTTGCAATTGCTCTGTTGGAAAGTCTGGACCGAAGAAAAAGCGAAACTGGTCCGGGATTTGGCGTTTAGATACCTGAGTACCTTCGACAGAAATGCTTACAACCGCCGGAGTGACTTTTTCAAGCATTGGCGCAAGGCTTGGAAGCTGTTCTCCACCAACAGTTAAAGGTAGTGCCGCAGTGGCGGGTAATGGCGTGATGATTGAACTTAAGCTTAAGGATAGGACAGTTAAAGCAAGCAAAGGTTTTTTCATCTGATAACTCCTATTAAGTTAAGGCCTTTGAAATTAATATTTGTATAAAAAATATTAATTCAAGGGACACCTGTGGGAGTTAAGACTCAAAAACCTTTACAAAGTTCACCGTGATGATGGTGTTAATTAAGAAGCTCTAGCAGTAACCACTTGGTCTGAATCAAGAATTTCTTTCTTTTGTTCTTTTAAAAGACCCGTCGCGCCGGATGCGTAATCTTTTGGTGCTTGATCGATAGACTCGTCGCTTCCGGCTTCAATTACTGTTTCTGATTTGGACTGGTCCGTTACTTTTTTCACAAACGGGTTATCTTGATCAGGGATGTTAGGCAGTAATTCTGAAGACGTCTTTGTCATGTGTTGGTAGAGCTTAGTGTACTCTCGACCAAGAGAATCAAGCATCTCAGCGGTTTGCGCGAAGTGGTCCGCCAAATCTTGCTTCTGTTGTTCCAATTCGAATTTTGCTGTGTCTAATTCTTTTTGGACGCTCTTTTGCTTTTTGTAATCAGGAGTTGTCAAACGAGAAATGATAACGCCCAACAGCGTGCCGACAAGCAAACCCACGATGGCATAAATCCAAGGCATAATAGCTCCTTATTGTTGTTATTTAACATGTTTTTCACTGTTAAGTTACACATGTTCTGATGACATGGTACTATGAGTGATTCAGCCAATAAAGAAAAATGCATGTGCTCTACATAGCAGTTTCAACTCTTCCTCTATAGGTATATGAAGTGATGACTCCCCTACAAATCTATCAAAATGACATAAAAGAGCATGGATTCCAGCAAGATAGCGCTCAACTACAAGCGGTCACTGCTCTCGATAACTTATACCATCAGTTTATTCAGTACATCGAAACTCCGGCAGTGGAAAAAAGCACTGGCTGGAAAAGCTGGTTCAGTAAAAAGAGTCAAGTTGAGGCTCCCGACGTACCCAAAGGTTTGTATTTTTGGGGCGGAGTAGGGCGCGGGAAAACGTATTTGATGGATACGTTTTTCAATGCATTACCGACGCAAAAGAAAATGCGCGTTCACTTTCACCGTTTTATGTATCGTGTCCACGATGAGCTGAATTCTCTCGGCGACGTCAATGATCCGCTTGAGCTGGTTGCGGATACCTTTAAGGCGGAAGCGGAGATCATCTGCTTTGACGAGTTCTTTGTTTCCGATATTACCGACGCGATGATCTTAGGAACCTTATTCCAAGCGTTGTTTAAACGTGGTGTTGTTCTAGTGGCGACCTCGAATATCCCGCCGGAAGACTTGTACCGCAATGGATTACAGCGTGTGCGCTTTTTGCCAGCAATTGAGTTGATTCAGCGTAATTGCCTAGTGCTTAACGTCGACAGTGGAATCGACTACCGTCTGCGCACGCTTGAACAAGCGGAAATTTATCACTATCCGTTAGATGAACAAGCGAGCAAAAACTTACACCAGTACTTTGAGCAATTGGTTGGTGAAGGCAAGCGTGGTGAAAAACAGATTGAGATTAATCATCGCCAAATCGAAGTCAATGAAACGGCTGAAGGGGTGCTGCACGCGAGCTTTGCCCAGCTTTGCCAGTCTGCTCGTAGTCAAAACGACTATATTGAACTATCAAAAATCTATCACACGGTGTTACTCGCCGATGTAAAACAGATGGACCGCATGATTGATGACGCCGCACGTCGCTTTATCGCATTGGTAGACGAGTTCTATGAGCGTCACGTTAAGTTGATTATTTCCGCAGAAGTGGCGTTGGAAGAGCTTTATACCGGCGGGCAATTGGAATTTGAGTTTAAACGATGTCAGTCGCGTTTGATCGAAATGCAAAGCCATGATTACTTAGCTAAGGAGCATTTGGCTTAAGCTAGATTCCATCTGGATTATCAGGCAAAAAAAAATGAATTTTTTTGCCAAAAAGAGGTGATTTTTTCAACTGACTTCTCTATAATCCTGCGACCCACCGTTACTGCAGACCTTGATTATCGAAGGTATTTCGACATAACGGGTCGAGAGTGCCAACCACTCGAAGGGGTGTTGACTGGACTCTTAGTCAGTGGGAGCGAAAGCTCCTTAAGTGTAAATTTAAATATTAACGGGTTATTGTTAGCATGAAAACTTTCGTTGCTAAACCAGAAACTGTAAAACGCGACTGGTACGTTGTAGACGCTGAAGGTAAAACTCTTGGTCGTCTAGCAAGTGAAATTGCATCTCGCCTACGTGGCAAACACAAAGCTGAATACACTCCTCACGTTGACACTGGTGATTACATCATCGTTATCAACGCTGAGAAAGTTGCTGTAACTGGCAACAAAGCTAAGAACAAAGTGTACTACCGTCACTCTGAGTTCCCAGGCGGCCTAAAATCAATCACTTTTGAAAAGCTGATCGATCGTAAGCCTGAAATGGCGCTTGAGCTAGCGGTTAAAGGTATGCTACCACGTGGTCCTCTAGGCCGTGCTATGTACCGTAAGCTAAAAGTTTACGCTGGCGCTGAGCACAACCATGTTGCTCAACAACCACAAGTACTAGACATCTAATCGGGGATTTCGAAAATGGCAGAGAATCAATACTACGGCACTGGCCGTCGCAAAAGCTCAGCTGCACGTGTTTTCATTAAACCAGGCAGCGGCAACATCGTAATCAACAAGCGTAGTCTTGATGAGTACTTCGGTCGTCCAACTTCTCGTATGGTTGTTAAACAACCTCTAGAGCTAGTTGAACTAACTGAGAAACTAGACCTATACGTTACTGTTAAAGGTGGCGGTATTTCAGGTCAAGCAGGTGCTATCCGTCACGGTATCACTCGCGCTCTAATGGAATACGATGAGTCTCTACGTCCTACTCTACGTGCAGCAGGTTACGTTACTCGTGACGCTCGTTGCGTTGAACGTAAGAAAGTTGGTCTACGTAAAGCACGTCGTCGTCCACAGTTCTCTAAGCGTTAATTTCCTCTTTCTGGAAATTCCGCTATTCCGGTTTTTTACTGGAAATTGTGGTTCAAAGCTCGGCTTCATGCCGGGCTTTTTGTTTTTCTACGCAAAAAAAATCCTTTCTTGTTCTCGTTTTCTCGAACGTTTCCATTACTTATGCCCCTTTTGTGACCTCATAGGCGATTTACCTCACAAATGTTACAAAAAGGTAGCTTTATCTTGTCAAAAAGTAGGGTTTTATTTATCATTTGCCATCAAATAAATACAACTAAATTCGTATTTTGTTAGCCATGCTCTTTAAGCGGAATAACAAAAATCCAAAAGGAGCAAATGGGAGAATGTTTGGATGAGCAATGCGCCTTTAAATAACGGTCGCAGACGTTTCTTAACTGCTACAACTGCTGTTGTGGGTGGTCTTGGAGCTGCTGCTGTCGCCGTGCCTTTTATTAAATCTTGGAACCCAAGTGAAAAAGCAAAAGCTGCAGGTGCCCCTGTTGAAGTTGATATCAGTAAACTTGAAGAAGGGCAGATGGTTCGTGTTGAGTGGCGTGGTAAGCCTGTATGGGTTGTCCGTCGCGCGCAGTCAGTTGTGGATGCACTAAAACAAATCGACGGTCAGCTACGTGACCCAGATTCTGGTGAAGCACAACAACCAGCTTACGCTACAAATGCTTACCGTTCGATTAAGCCTGAATACTTCGTCGCGGTTGGTATCTGTACTCACCTTGGCTGTTCACCGACCTATTTACCTGACAGTTTTAGTGAACAAGTTCAGGGTGTTAAATCAGGTTTCTTCTGCCCTTGTCACGGTTCTAAGTTCGATATGGCTGGCCGTGTATTCCAGGGTGTACCGGCTCCATTAAACCTAGTCGTTCCAAAGCACATGTATCTGAGTGATACCAAGATCATCGTTGGTATTGACGAAGAAGGGGAGGCATAATGCAAGCTCTACTTGATTGGGTAGAAAAACGCATACCCGCAATGAATGCGTACAAAAAGCACCTTTCTGAGTACCCGATGCCAAAGAACTTTAACTTCTGGTATCTGTTTGGCTCGCTAGCGATGCTTGTGTTGGTTAACCAAATCCTAACGGGTATTTGGCTAACGATGAACTACGTGCCGTCTGGTGACGGTGCATTCGCATCTATCGAATACATCATGCGTGATGTTGAGTACGGTTGGCTACTTCGCTATATGCACTCAACTGGCGCTTCTGCATTCTTCGTTGTTGTTTACCTGCACATGTTCCGTGGTCTAATCTACGGTTCATACCAGAAGCCTCGTGAGCTACTGTGGATCTTCGGTATGCTGATCTTCTTGGTGCTGATGGCTGAAGCTTTCATGGGTTACTTACTACCATGGGGTCAGATGTCTTACTGGGGTGCTCAGGTAATCATTTCTCTATTCGGTGCTATTCCAGTTATCGGTGATGACCTAACACTATGGATTCGTGGTGACTACGTAATCTCTGGTGCAACGCTGAACCGTTTCTTCGCACTGCACGTAATCGCGTTACCAATCGTTCTTCTGCTGCTTATCGTTTTGCACGTATTGGCACTGCACGAAGTGGGTTCAAACAACCCAGACGGTATCGAAACGAAGCTACCGAAAGGTTCGATGGGCGACGACTACAAGACTCAGTTCAAGTTCCACGACTACTACACTAAGAAGTACGACATCATCGACTCAATTCCTTTCCACCCTTACGGTACAGTGAAGGACATGGTAGGTGTAGCCGGATTCTTGTTCTTGTTCTGTTACGTGCTGTTCTTTAACCCAGAGATGGGCGGCTACTTCCTTGAGCCACCTAACTTTGAAGCAGCTAACCCACTGAAAACACCTGAGCACATTGCTCCTGTATGGTACTTTACGCCGTTCTACGCGATTCTACGTGCGGTTCCAGACAAGCTACTAGGTGTTATCGCTATGGGTGCATCGATTGTGGTTCTGTTTGTACTGCCTTGGCTTGACCGTTGTAAGGTACGTTCTTACCGTTACCGCAGTAAGTTCCATTTATTTAATATCATCCAATTTACGATCAGCTTTATTGCGCTAGGTATCTTAGGTGCGCTTCCAGCGACGCCAACTTACACGCTACTAGCTCAGATCTTCAGCTTAGCCTACTTCATGTTCTTCGTGCTGCTGTACTTCTACAGTAAGAACGAAGCGACTAAGCCACTACCAGAAAGGGTGACATTCAAATGAAAAAATGGATTGTAATTTTATTTGCAATGCTGCCTTCTCTGGCGATGGCAGCAGGTGCTAACGTTCCACTAGATAAAGCAAACAATGACTTATCGGATCAGGCGTCTCTTCAGAATGGTGCAAAACTGTTCATGAACTACTGTTTCGGTTGTCACTCTGCTCAATATCAACGTTACGAGCGCGTTGCTCGTGACATTGGTATCCCAGTTGAGCTGATGAAAGAAAATCTAATTTTCGACCCAGAAGCAAAAGTGGGTGACTTGATGGAAAACGCGATTCCTGAAACGTCAGCAGCGAAATGGTTTGGTGCTCCACCGCCAGATCTAACTCTGGTTGCTCGTGTTCGTGGTGCGGATTGGCTATACACTTACCTGCGTTCTTTCTACGCAGATCCAACGCGTCCGTTTGGCGTAAACAACATCGTCTTCCCAAGTGTTGGTATGCCACACGTATTGGAAGAGCTACAAGGTATTCCTCAGCCTATCTTTGAAACCAAAATGGTTAACGGCGAAGAGCACCAAGTTGTTGTTGGTGTTGAATCAGACGGTACTGGTGAGCTAAATACTGAAGAGTATGACAACGCTGTACGCGATTTGGTGAACTTCCTAGAGTACTCAGGTGACCCTGTGAAACTTGAGCGTCACGCTTTAGGTTGGTGGGTAATGGGTTTCCTAATTATCTTCACTATCGTTGTGGTACTGCTGAAGAAAGAGTATTGGCGTGATGTGCACTAATTGTGCTATTATGCCGTGCTAATTCCAAATTTTTTAACTATACAATGGAGGCCTAGCCTCCATTGTTTTTATCGTTGTAAGTGTGCTGGAGGGCTCCATGGCTGTAGCTGCCAATAAACGTTCTGTGATGACTCTATTTTCAAGTGCATCTGATATGTATAGCCATCAGGTACGTATTGTTCTGGCTGAGAAAGGTGTAAGTGTTGAAGTAGAGCTTGTTGATGAAGCAAATCTACCTGCTGAGCTTATTGAACTTAACCCATACAAAACAGTACCTACTCTAGTTGATCGAGAGCTAGCGCTTTATGACTCAAAGATCATTATGGAATACCTAGATGAGCGTTTCCCTCATCCACCTTTGATGCCTGTTTACCCGGTTGCACGTGGTAACAGCCGTCTGATGATTTACCGTATCGAGAGAAACTGGTACACATTGGCTGAGAAAGTCGTAAAGGGTACAGCTGAAGAAGCGGAATCTGCACGTAACAAACTACGTAACGATCTGTTGACTCTAGCGCCAGTGTTTGCTGAATACGAATACTTCATGAGTGAAGAATTCAGCTTGATTGATTGTTACCTAGCTCCACTATTGTGGCGTCTACCTCAACTAGGTATCGAGCTTACTGGTCCTGGCTCTAAAGAGCTAAAAGTGTACATGAACCGAGTATTCGAGCGTGATTCATTCCTTGCTTCTCTAACAGAAGCTGAACGTGAAATGCGTCTGTCTCGTTAATCAAGGCTAATGGATATTGCGAATATGACACCACGCCGTCCGTATATGCTTCGTGCATATTATGATTGGCTGGTGGACAATGATTTAACGCCGCATTTGGTTGTTGCGGCGATGCTTCCAGGAGTACGAGTTCCGGAAGAGTTTATTCAAGATGGGCAAATCATTTTGAATATCGCTCCGCGAGCAGTCGGTAACTTGGAACTTGGCAATGAAGCGATCACATTTAATGCTCGCTTCGGTGGCCGACCACATTCAGTGATTGTGCCACTTTATGCCGTACAAGCGATTTATGCTCGTGAAAATGGTGCAGGAACCATGTTTGAGCCTGAAGAAGGTTACATGGACGAGTTTGATGAAGGGTTTATTGAGGAAGAAGAAACAGCCTCTTTAGCCGAAGCAAGCGCTGAACACAGTGATGCGGATTCTGATAGCAAACCACCAAGACCTAAAGGTCGTCCAAGCTTACGAGTCGTGAAATAAAAAAAGCAGCGTTTACCGCTGCTTTTTTCTTACTTGAAACTTTATTTAAGGCCGCTCATCGCCATATTGAAACGCCTTGATTACCTGCTTCACTCCAGAGATGTTTCGTGCCACTTCAGCGGCGATATCTGCGTGCTCTCGAGACACATAGCCTAGCAAGTAAACTTCGTTATCTTCGGTAATCACTGAGACTTTTACGCCGTTAAGTTCAGACTTCGCCAATAGGGCCGATTTCACTTTGGTCGTGATCCAACTGTCGTGACTGATGTTACCCATCGACAATGGTCGCTTAACCTTGAGTTGGTTGTAAACTGTAGAGACACCTTTAACCTGACGAGCTTTTTCTCCAAATTGAGTCTTGAGGTCTTCAGTTGCGGCTTGACCGATGAGAATCACGGTTCCGTTGTAAGAGCTGGCCGTAACACGGGTGTCGGTACGGAACGGAGGCTTATTCGCCAACCCCATAATTTCCAATTCGAGGTTACTGTCATTCCAAATTTCTTTGGTGGTTCTAGGGTCCGTGACGATATTCGCTGTCGTCGCTGCGCCCGCAACAAACAAGCCTGCACAACCAGTGACAGACAGGGCGAAAAAGCTCAGGACTATGGCTCTCAGTAGCGTCATCATTTACTCTTCGTGGGTTGGGAATAGCACTTGGTCAATAAGATCGCACAAGCAGTGAAGTGTCACCATATGCACTTCATGAATTCTTGCGGTTCTGTGAGACGGGATGCGAATTTCAACATCATTCTCACCCAATAACCCTGCCATCTCGCCGCCGTCTTTGCCGGTCAGTGCGATGATGGTCATGTCGCGAGTGACCGCTGCTTCCATCGCTTTAATCACGTTTTTGCTGTTACCGCTGGTTGAAATGGCGAGTAGAATATCGCCAGTCTGACCAAATGCACGAACTTGTTTGGAAAAGATTTCTTCATAATGGTAGTCGTTCGCGACCGCAGTCAGAGTGGTGTTGTCGGCGGTTAGTGCCATTGCTGGCAAGCTAGGGCGTTCGGTTTCAAAGCGGTTGAGTAAGCAAGAGACAAACTGCTGAGCATTCGACGAGGAGCCCCCGTTACCGCAGCAGAGAATTTTATTGCCGTTGAGCAAGCTCACGACCATCGCCTGTGCTGCATGGGTGATAGCATCTGGCAGTGCTTCCGCTGCTGCTATTTGGATCTGAATACTTTCTTTGAAACTGTCTTTAATGCTATCGAGCATCGATTATCCTTGAGTTATTGCGTTTTTAATCCACTCTACTTGCTGTCCTTGGCGATGGATAGCGACGACGTCAAAGCGGATATCTGTTGAATAGATGGACTTGCCTTGCTTCATCAGCCAAATATTGGCGGCTTTATAAAGCTTTTGAGCTTTGTGGTGGGTGACCGTTTCGGCTGCATGGCCATAGGTTTGACTATTTCGGTAACGAACTTCGACAAACACTGTGGTTGGGCCATCGCGCATTATCAGGTCTAACTCTCCACTTTTGGTGTGAAAGTTTCGCTCAATTAACACGAGGCCGCAAGCAGAGAGATGTTTTTCTGCTGCGGCTTCGTAATGTTGGCCTTTGGCGCGTCTATTGAACATAACCGTGTTCGGCCCAACTGATCTCACGTTGAACGACACAGTTTTCGTCAATGGATAAAATACCTGTGTTACCGTCAATTGTGTAGCTTGGTACGACTTTCATCTGTGGTAGGTGCTCTGTCAGACGATACGCGTCCATACCAAGTGCTTGCAGTCTCATCTCAGCGTAAGAGCCTTTTGGCCACAACTCTTCCATTTGCGCTTTTAACGCCGCATCTGGATGGATAAGCAATGGGATGTCGCTGTAGGTTACGCCTGTTAAGTCTTCATATTGATGACGACTGGTGTTACTGCGCGAGTTTGAGAACAGCTTCGGCGGCATTGTATCTGGGTTAATGGCGACTTCGATAAACGGCTTGATCAGAGTCAGATCTGCGTTGCTGGCAACAATGTAAACCGCGTCAATATCGCGTCGGCTTCTAGGCTGACTCTCAAGCGGTGCGCGCAGCAGTGAGTTCATTTGCGCGATATTTTGCTGGCTCTCTTGCAAGCCAAAGACTTTATTGATGTTACGTTGCAGTTGGCGCTTGTCACCAAACAGGTTAACTGCCACTTTGTTTGAACTGTGTTTTGTCCACTCTTGTTCAAATGCTTCAACCACACGTTCACCAAGGCGGCCTTGTGGAGCAAGAATCAGTGGGTACTGGTATCCTTCCGCCGCTAAGTGTTTAGCCGCTTGTGTGACTTCCTGCTCTGGAGAGAGAGCAAGGTAGCAAGTGCTGACGTTAGGTTCGATTTCCTCTGGAATGTTCAGCGCTAGCATAGGAACAGGTTGTGCAAAGTTCTCTTCTGCTTTTTGCAGCTTCTCAATGTTGTCTTTGATCAGCGGACCTACGATAAAGTCGATATTCTTTTCAATCAATTGCTGTTCAAGCTGAGGAATTGTAATCGCGTTGGTATCTATCACAGTCAGTGTTGCGTTTTCATCACGCTCTTTATCGTTCATCAGTTCCAGCATGAAACCATCGCGAATCAACTGTGCTTGCTTAGCAAACTTGCCCGACAACGGTAGTAATAGAGCGGTGTTAACCGGTTTTACCATTTCTAGCGAAAGGATGTCGCTGATCGCTTGAGGTGTATATTTCGCCGCTGGGTGCGTTGGATTTGCCGCTAGCCAGTTTTCAAACGTTGCTTGCAGTTGAGACAACGAGTGAGAGTATTTTTTGCTATACGTTGCGAGTTGCACCCAACCTGCGAGCACCGCGTCAGAGGTTTGTGTACTCAATGACTCCAGTTGCGCTGCAGAGTATTGCGTCAGGTTGTTCCAGATGCTGTTCGAGATAAACTGCTGCTCTGACTGCGCTGTAAACTGGCTTTCGAACGTCAATTCACGCGCCGCTTCGTAGAAGTTACCTTGAGCGGTGTACAGAGATGCACGGAGCTGATGGTATTCTTTCCACTGTTGTTGTGGCAATTGCCACTCGGGACGGAAGTTCAGCAGCTCGAGTGCGTCATCTTGTTTGTCCTGCTTAATCAACAGCTCTGCGCGCGTCAGTTGCCACTCTGCTTGTTGAGTTTCGGTTAGAGATTGGCGAGCAAGGCGTTTCACCAATAATTCTGCTTGCGTAACGTCACCCGCTTCAACAGACGCTTTTAACGCCATGATCAACCAGTCGTTTTGTTGACTTCCTGTCGTGCTGTCGGCACGCATCAGGTAAGTTTGCGTCGGTTGATTCGGAGCGAGAGTAATATCAACTCGCTGGCTGGTTGATGGTGACGTTGAACACGCTGTCAATGCAACAGCAAGGGCTACAGGAGAGAGTAAGCGTGTTACACTGAGTCGCTTATGGTTTTTCATGGCCATGAGTTCTTACTTAATTCCGTATAAAATTGTGTCTATATTAATCGTTGAAGTGATGGTAAACAAATGACAGATAACAAAACCTTACCAACAGAGATCCCAACTCTCTACATTGTGCCAACTCCAATCGGCAATTTAGGCGATATCACTCAACGAGCATTGGACGTGTTATCTAACGTTGATCTAATTGCAGCTGAAGATACTCGTCATACAGGTAAGCTACTATCTCACTTCGGTATTCAAACTAAAACCTTTGCGCTCCATGATCATAACGAGCAGCAAAAAGCGCAAGTATTAGTTGAGAAACTTAAAGCAGGAAACTCGATTGCACTGGTTTCTGACGCGGGTACCCCACTCATTAGTGACCCAGGATACCATCTTGTGACGCAGTGTCGTCAGGCGGGCGTTAAAGTTGTGCCACTTCCTGGCGCGTGTGCTGTCGTTACTGCATTGAGCGCGTCTGGATTGCCGTCGGATCGCTTTAGCTTTGAAGGCTTTTTGCCAGCGAAAAGCAAAGGTCGCAAAGACAAGTTCCTAGAAATCGCCAAAGCAGAGCGCACCTGTATCTTTTATGAATCGCCACATCGCATTTTAGACTCTTTGGCGGATATGCTTGAGATCCTCGGCCCAGATCGCGAAGTTGTGTTGGCGCGTGAACTGACCAAGACTTTTGAGACTATCCAAGGTATGCCGTTAGGAGAGCTGGTTGAATGGGTAAGTTCCGATGAAAACCAACAGAAAGGTGAGATGGCGTTACTGATCCACGGCTACCGCGCCAACAATGACGACAACGCTTTGCCAGATGAAGTCACACGTACCTTGTCGATCATGACCAAAGAGCTGCCGCTGAAAAAAGCCGCCGCGCTCACCGCTGAAATCTACAATCTAAAGAAAAATGCGCTGTACAAGTGGGGATTAGAAAACCTAGATTAAAACGCGCTTAACCTCATAATGTGGCTTGGGGTGGATAAAAAAACGCCATTTGAAGCGTTTGTTTCATCATATCTGTGATCTCGCTAGACACACCCCACCAATCTCTATACAATCCGCCCTCGGAGTTGACTGGGTAGTCGCTGCTTTGTTGATGTCCTTCGGGAGACTGACGTTGAGGTCCTTTGGGAGACTGACGTTGACGTCCTTCGGGAGACTGACAAAGGGGAGGAAAGTCCGGGCTCCATAGAGCAGGGTGCCAGGTAACGCCTGGGGGGCGCAAGCCTACGACAAGTGCAGCAGAGAGAAGACCGCCGATGGCCCGTAAGGGATCAGGTAAGGGTGAAAGGGTGCGGTAAGAGCGCACCGGACGACTGGCAACAGTTCGTTGCAGGGTAAACTCCACCCGGAGCAAGACCAAATAGGCCTCCACATTGCGTTGCTCGCGTAAGGAGGCGGGTAGGTTGCTTGAGCCAGTGAGCGATTGCTGGCCTAGACGAATGGCTACCGCCGCGCAAGCGGAACAGAACCCGGCTTACACGTCGGCTCCACCTATTCGAAACCCATCGTAACTTCACCGTTATGATGGGTTTTTTGCTTTTAATTGACCAAATTTAATTTACAAGCATTAAACTTAGCGCAAAATCACGTGTTGCTGTCGTATTCAGGTGGCGATAACCTTTCAAATGGGTACACTGATGAGTCCGGCTACGTGACGCTGAAACGAGATTACTATGACCGAAGCATTTAAACACATTTCTGTATTACTTCATGAATCAATCGATGGGCTGGCGATTAAACCAGATGGTACGTATATCGATGGTACATTCGGTCGTGGTGGTCATAGTCGTCAGATACTATCCAAGCTTGGTGAAAATGGTCGTTTATTCAGTATCGACCGTGACCCGCAAGCGATTGAAGAAGCTAAAAAAATCGATGACCCGCGTTTTACCATTATTCACGGTCCTTTCTCTGGTATGGCGGAATACGCGCAAGAGTACGATCTAGTCGGTAAGGTTGACGGAGTTCTTCTCGATTTGGGCGTTTCTTCGCCTCAGTTGGACGACGCCGAGCGAGGCTTTAGTTTTATGAAAGACGGTCCGCTGGATATGCGTATGGACCCGACATCAGGTATCCCAGTGTCACAGTGGTTGATGGAAGCGGATCTTGATGACATTACTTGGGTGATTCGTGAGTTCGGTGAAGACAAACACGCTCGCCGTATCGCTAAAGCTATCGTGGCGTATCGTGAAAACGAAGAAAATGAACCACTGACGCGTACAGGTCAATTGGCAAAACTGATCTCAGACGCAGCGCCGAAAAGCTTCAAAGAGAAAAAACATCCGGCGACTCGTTCTTTTCAGGCTTTTCGTATTTACATCAACAGTGAGTTGGAAGAAATTGACACCGCACTGAAGGGCGCGGCGAGTATTCTTGCTCCTCAAGGTCGACTGTCAGTGATCAGTTTCCACTCGTTGGAAGATCGCATGGTTAAACGCTTTATTCGCAAAGAGAGCAAAGGCCCAGAAGTGCCACACGGAATCCCTCTGACCGAAGAACAAATCAAAGCGCTGGGTAGCGCGAATTTGAAAGCGGTAGGCAAAGCGATCAAACCGTCAAAACAAGAAATTGAAATCAATACTCGTTCCCGCAGTTCAGTATTACGTATCGCAGAAAAACTCTAATCGCCAATGAGTAAGCAGACCCACAACTTAGCCAAATTGATAGCGCTTGACCTACTGACAGTGGGACGAGTTCCTCTTGTCATATTGGTTTTGATCTTTGCCAGCGCAATGGGCGTGGTGTTTACCACTCACCATACGCGCCAGGCGATCACTGAAAAAGACCAAGCGCTTGTTGAGCGCGAACGTTTGGATAGCGAGTGGCGAAACTTACTACTGGAAGAAACGGCGCTGGCGGAACATAGCCGCGTTCAGTCTGTTGCAAAAGACGAGCTGGAAATGAAGCGTCCGGAATCAGATAAAGAAGTTATTATTCATCTCCCATGAGCACAAAAAAAGTCACACCAGTAAAGAAACAGGAAGCAGAACAACCAGTAACGTTGATTCGTTGGCGTTTTTATTTGGTGTTGTTCTTTGTTTTTTGTGCTTTTGCCGCCTTAGTTGGTCGTATCGGTTACATCCAAATTGTCGAACCCGATAATCTCATCAAGCAAGGTGATCTGCGCTCTGTTAGAGCGAAAACCCTGCATTCTGCACGAGGTATTATCTCTGACCGCAATGGTGAGCCACTTGCGGTTAGTGTCCCTGTCGAAGCCGTATGGGCTGACCCTGTGACCATCTTTAAAGAAGGTGGCCTGCGTGATATCGACCGTTGGCACGCGCTCGCGGATGTATTAGGTCTAAAACGTGACGACCTGATCAACAAGATTAACGACAATAAATCCCGTCGCTTTATTTATCTTCAGCGCCAAGTCAGCCCGGCTATGGCTCATTACATTCGTGAGTTACGACTGTCAGGTATTGGCTTAAAAGCCGAGTCTCGTCGTTACTACCCAGCAGGTGAGGTTAGTGCTCACTTAGTCGGTGTGACCGGTATTGATGGTCATGGTCTGGAAGGTGTTGAGCGCAGCTACGACAAATGGCTTACTGGTGAAGCGGGCAAGCGCATTATCCGTAAAGACCGCTATGGCCGCGTCGTTGAAAATATCTCGCTAGAAGAGCGCGAAGAAGGCAAGCCGCTGCAATTAACCATCGATCAACGTATCCAAGCGATCGCTTATCGAGCGATTAAGCAGGCCGTGGCCGATTACCGCGCGACCTCTGGCTCGGTAGTGATTCTTGATGTGAAGACCGGTGAAGTATTGGCAATGGTTAATGCTCCGTCTTACAACCCGAATAACCGCTCGGATCTACAATCGGCGAAAATGCGTAACCGCGTTATCACCGACGCGTTTGAACCAGGCTCGACAATTAAACCGTTTGTGGTACTCGCCGCGCTGGAGAACGGAGTCGCGAACGATAAAACCATTATCGATACCGGCCGCGGGATCATGCAGATCGGTGGTAGCCGCGTACGTGATACTTCGAAAGTAGGTAAAGCCGACCTTACAACCATTTTGAAAAAATCGAGTAACATCGGTGTGGCGAAGCTGGCTCTTGATATGCCGTTAGAAGCGCTACTGGGAATGTACAGTTCGGTCGGTTTTGGTCAGGTTTCTGGTTTGAACCTCGTTGGTGAGACTCAAGGTATTTTCCCTAACCGCCGTCGTTGGTCGAAGTTCGAGATCGCGACGCTCTCGTTTGGTTATGGTCTAACCATTACTCCTCTGCAACTTGCGCATGCTTATGCCACGCTGGGTAACTTAGGCAAGTACCAGCCAGTTCATATTATTGAAAACAATCAGCAAGACTTCTCAAAACAAGTTATTGATCGTGAGAACGCACGTAAAGTTCTTGCTATGCTTGAGACGGTTACGCAACCGGGCGGTACAGCGACAAAAGCTGCGGTTCCGGGATATCGCGTGGCGGCAAAAACAGGTACATCACGTAAAGCGATCGCTGGTGGCTATGGCGATGAATATTTCGCTTACACCGCGGGTATCGCTCCAGCAAGTGACCCAAGAGTGGCTTTGGTGGTGGTAGTCAATGAACCGCAAGGTGATAACTACTACGGCGGTTCGGTTGCGGGGCCTGTGTTCTCAGAAATTTTAAAAGGCACGCTGCAAATACTCAATGTGGCGCCTGACGAAAACAGATTTAAAGATAATTAATTGAGAGACTCTATGTCTAAACAACTCACACTCTCGACATTACTCGAACCGTGGGCGGAACTTCCGACAACGCCTGCCGATGAAGTGATGGTTTCTCATTTGGAATTAGATAGCCGAAAGGTGACTCAAGGCACAACGTTTGTTGCGATTAAAGGTCACGCGGTAGATGGCCGTGATTATATTGCTTCTGCTATCGAGCGTGGTGCTAATGCGGTGATCGCCCAAGCGAGCGATACCCACTGCCATGCTCATGTTGAGACCCAAGGTAATGTTCCCGTTGTTTACATTGAAGAGCTAGATAAAGAGCTGTCTGCGCTGGCCGCACGTTTGTATCCTCTTGAGAGAATGCAATTGATCGGTGTAACAGGTACCAATGGCAAAACCACCATTACTCAACTCATCGCCCAGTGGCTTGATCTCGTTAAGCAACGTGCCGCTGTGTTGGGGACGACGGGGAACGGTTTCTTAGACGCATTGCAACCTGCGGCGAATACAACTGGCAGCGCAATTGAAATTCAGCACACGTTGGCCGAGTTAGAGGCGCAAGGTGCGCAATACACCGCGATGGAGATTTCTTCGCATGGGTTAGTGCAAGGAAGGGTTAAGACACTGCCATTTAAAGCCGGCGTATTCACCAACCTCAGCCGAGATCACCTCGACTACCACGGCACGATGGAAGAGTACGAACGCGCTAAGCTGTCACTGTTCACTCAGCACCTTTGTGAAACTCCGGTGATCAATATCGACGACCCAGTCGGTGCAAAATGGGCACAACAGCTAGACAATGCGTTGGCAGTCTCTCTTAAGCCAACCCAGGCGAAAAACGCGGTTTACGCTAAACATGTCGAGTACTCAGAAGAGGGGATCTCTCTTGCGTTCACGGGGAGCTTTGGTGACGGTGAATTTACCGTACCACTAATCGGTGAGTTCAACGCAAATAACGTATTGGTTGCGTTCGCTACACTACTCGCGCTAGGTTTTGACAAGCAACAACTGATTGAGTCAGCAAGCCAGTTGAAACCGGTTCTTGGCCGCATGGAACTGTTCCAACGCGAAGGTAAAGCCAAAATTGTCGTCGATTATGCTCACACACCTGACGCACTAGAAAAAGCCTTGCTAGCACTGCGTGTGCATTGTACTGGCAAGTTGTGGGCAATTTTTGGTTGCGGCGGGGACCGAGATACAGGTAAGCGCCCAATGATGGCGAGTATCGGTGAACGGTTAGCCGACAAAGTGATTCTGACGGACGATAACCCGCGTAGCGAGTCTCCTCAGTTGATCGTCCAAGATATGCTTGCGGGTATGGACCAGCCGAGCGCAGCAATTGTCGAACACGAGCGTTTTAAAGCGCTGCAACATGCGTTGAACAACAGCAGTGAAAACGACATTATTTTGCTCGCAGGTAAAGGACACGAAGATTATCAAGTGCTGGCGACAGAAACGGTACACTACTCAGATCGAGAGTCTGCAATGCAACTATTGGAGCTGAGCCAATGATCACCTTGATGCTTTCTCAGTTAGTTGACGTACTCGATGCGCAGCTGATTGGCGATGATGTTGCGATTGATAAAGTTTCAACCGATACCAGAACCATTGAGTCTGGCTCACTGTTTGTTGCATTAGTCGGTGAACGTTTTGACGCCCACGATTTTGCCGATAAAGCGGTTGAGGCGGGCGCTAGCGCACTATTAGTCAGCAAAGCGATTGACGCCAATACGCCTCAGTTGCTGGTGAAAGATACCAAGGTTGCGCTGGGATTGCTGGGACAGTTTGTTCATCAAGTCTGCCAGACACCAACTGTCGCCATTACCGGGAGCTGCGGCAAAACCACCGTGAAAGAAATGGTTGCGAGTATCATGACGCAAAAAGGTCAGGTACTGTTTACCGCGGGTAACTTCAATAACGATATTGGCGTGCCGCTGACCTTGCTCCGCTCGACTCCAGAAGACGACTTTGCGGTGATCGAACTAGGTGCGAATCACATTGGTGAAATCGCTTATACCACGCAATTGGTCAAACCGGACGTAGCTTTGGTCAACAACGTTGCAGCCGCGCACTTAGAAGGTTTTGGCTCGATAGATGGCGTTAAGCAAGCGAAGGGCGAAATATACCAAGGATTAAAACCGGGCTCAGTAGCGGTGGTTAACTTGGACAGCAACGGCGGGGACTACTGGCAACAAGTACTGGCTGATAAACAGGTCAAAACTTTTTCGGTGAACTCAAACCAAGCGGACTTTTCTGCTCGCGAGATTCAGTTGAACGAGCATGGTGAGGCTTCGTTTGTACTAGTGACCCAAGATAACGAGTTCGCCGTTAAGTTAGGCATTATCGGTGTGCACAATGTTTCTAATGCACTGGCGGCAACGGCGCTAGCGTTAGAGCTGGGTGCGACCACAGAGATGATTCAACTTGGACTAGCTAACTTAGCCAAAGTAAAAGGCCGGGTAGAAACGGTCGCCCTAAGTGAAAATATCAAATTGATAGATGATAGTTATAACGCCAGCGTGCCAGCAATGAAAGCCGCCGCAGACCTATTGAACGGTTTCAAAGGCGTTCGTTGGTTAATTTTAGGTAATATGGCTGAGTTGGGCGATGAAAGTCTTGCACTTCACCGCCAAGTCGGGGAACATGCTGCCCCATTCAATTTTGAACACGTGCTTACCTATGGTGCTGATGCGAAAGCGATCAGTGACGTATGCGAGGGTAAGCATTTCGATACTCATGACAGTATGATTGAGTTTGTTAAGCAGCAATTGACTCAGCACCAAGAGCCTCAAACGCTTCTGGTCAAAGGCGCCAACAGTGCGGGTATGAGCAAGATCGTTGCTGCTTTAAAGGAGATATATTCATGATCATTTGGCTTGCAGAGCTGCTACAGCCATATTTTTCATTCTTCCGTTTGTTCGAGTACCTGTCATTTCGAGCGATTGTCAGTGTCTTAACTGCTCTAGGTATCTCGTTATGGATGGGGCCGATTATGATCCGCCGCCTGCAGATGCTGCAGATTGGTCAGGTAGTTCGTAACGAAGGCCCAGAATCTCACTTTAGCAAACGTGGTACGCCAACCATGGGCGGGATTATGATCCTGACCGCGATTGTGACAACGGTGTTGCTTTGGACGGATTTGTCTAACCCATACGTATGGGCGGTACTGACCGTTCTTGTCGGTTACGGCGCAGTCGGTTTTGTCGATGACTATCGTAAAGTGGTACGCAAAAATACCGATGGTTTGATCGCACGCTGGAAGTATTTCTGGCAATCGGCGATCGCACTAGTCGTGGCGTTTGCTCTATATGCACATGGTAAAGATACCGCTGCAACGCAGTTAGTGGTGCCGTTTTTTAAAGACATCATGCCGCAACTTGGTTTGATGTACATTGTACTGACTTACTTTGTTATCGTCGGTACCAGCAACGCGGTTAACTTAACCGATGGCCTAGACGGTTTGGCCATCATGCCTACTGTGTTGGTTTCAGCGGGTTTTGCCGCGATCGCATGGGCGACGGGTAACGTTAACTTTGCAAATTACCTACACATTCCGTATGTACCGCAAGCATCAGAGCTTGTGGTGGTGTGTACGGCAATCGTTGGTGCCGGTTTAGGCTTCCTCTGGTTTAACACTTACCCAGCTCAAGTGTTTATGGGCGATGTTGGCTCGTTGGCACTCGGCGGTGCGCTCGGTACGATTGCAGTATTGGTTCGTCAGGAATTTGTTTTGGTGATCATGGGCGGCGTGTTCGTGATGGAAACACTGTCGGTGATTTTACAGGTGGGTTCGTACAAGTTGCGTGGACAACGCATTTTCCGCATGGCACCGATTCACCATCACTATGAACTGAAAGGTTGGCCAGAACCACGTGTTATCGTGCGTTTTTGGATCATTTCCATCGTTCTTGTTCTGATCGGTTTAGCGACGCTAAAAGTACGTTAAGGATACAGTTATTTTATGACCATGAATCGTTGGCAAGATATTCATAGTGTCGTCGTAGTAGGGCTCGGTATTACCGGGCTCTCTGTCGTTAAATACCTTGCGAAATTGCCTCAAGATTTAACGATCAAAGTTATCGACACTCGCGCGAATCCACCAGGTAAAGATGAATTACCGGAAGGGGTAGAACTGCACTCTGGCAGCTGGAATCTCGATTGGTTACTCGCCGCCGATCTGGTTGTCACTAACCCAGGTATCGCGCTTGCTACCCCTGAAATTCAGCAAGTGTTGCGCGCAGATATTCCCGTTGTCGGTGATATCGAACTGTTTGCTTGGCAAGTCGATAAACCCGTTATCGCTATTACGGGATCAAACGGTAAGAGTACGGTTACCGACTTGACGGGTGTGGTCGCAAAAGCGTCTGGACTGAAAGTTGGTGTAGGCGGCAATATCGGTGTGCCAGCGCTGGATTTACTTGATCAAGATGCCGACCTTTACGTGCTCGAATTGTCGAGCTTTCAACTAGAAACCACTTCGTCGCTTAAACTGACCGCAGCCGCTTTTCTCAACCTATCTGAAGACCACATGGACCGCTACGACGGCATGGAGGATTATCGCCAAGCCAAATTGCGTATTTTCCAACACGCGGATTCATGCGTGGTTAACGCTGATGATAAAGCGACTTACCCTGACCAGATTAGCGGTAAGTTAGTCGAGTTTAGCCTCTCTTCAGATACGCGGTTTAGTCTCAAGTTAAAACAAGACCGGGAGTTCATCTGTCGTGATGGCGAAGCCATTCTTGCCTGTGATGAGTTGGCGATGGTTGGTCGACACAATATCGCGAATGTGTTGGTTGTGCTGGCATTACTGTCTGAAGCCGGGATCGATTTTACTCAGGGTTTAGATGCACTTAAGTCTTACAGCGGTCTGACACACCGGTGTCAGGTTGTTGCTGATAATCGTGGGGTAAAGTGGGTCAACGACTCCAAAGCTACCAATGTTGCGAGTACACTCGCGGCGTTATCTGGCATTTCGCTGCAGGGCAAACTCTATTTACTGGTGGGCGGAGTGGGTAAAGGCGCAGACTTTTCTGAGTTGTCCCCCGTATTTGCCAAGTTGAACTTACAGCTGTGCTGTTTTGGTGAGGATGCCGAGCAGTTTATGCTACTACACAGCAGTGCGAAACGTTTTGATACCATGAGTGAGATCATCGAATGGTTGGCGCCGCAATTGGAAAATGGCGATATGGTGTTACTGTCTCCTGCTTGTGCGAGCTTTGACCAGTTTAGCAACTTTATGGCTCGTGGCGACGCATTTACTGAACTCGCGAAGGTTTACGCTTAATCTAATCGGAAACTATGTACTTACAGAACCTATTTGACAGCGTAAAACGTTGGGTAACCACACCTTCACCGAGTGCGCTCTATGACAGACAACTCGTATGGATTTCACTAGGCCTGATGCTGATGGGACTAGTGATGGTGACGTCTGCATCGTTTCCGATCAGTTCTCGTTTAACCGACCAGCCGTTTCACTTTATGTTTCGCCACGCGGTGTTCTTAATTCTCGCGATTGGCGTCTCGTCATTAGTACTACAAATCCCGCTTAGGCGTTGGTTCCAATACAGCATGTGGCTGCTGCTGATCTCTGTGGGTTTACTGTTCATCGTGTTGGTGGCTGGTAAATCGGTGAACGGTGCATCACGGTGGATTCCGTTGGGACTGTTCAACTTGCAGCCAGCCGAGGTGGCAAAGCTATCGCTGTTTATCTTTATGTCCGGTTATTTGGTGCGTAAAAGTGAAGAAGTGAGGTCGAGTTTCTTTGGTGGCTTTATTAAACCAATCATTGTATTCGCAACCCTAGCACTCTTGCTCTTACTGCAACCGGACTTAGGTACTGTGGTCGTGATGCTGGTGACGCTCTTTGGTATGTTATTTATCGCCGGTGCTAAGTTGACCCAATTCCTAGCCTTAATGGTGGTGGGCTTAAGCGCAGTATCGGCGCTTATCTATTTTGAACCCTACCGTTGGCGTCGTGTTACTTCCTTTCTTGACCCTTGGGACGACCCGTTTGGTAGCGGCTACCAGTTGACTCAGTCACTGATGGCGTTTGGTCGCGGCGAGTGGTTCGGTCAGGGGTTAGGTAACTCGATTCAAAAACTCGAATACTTACCAGAAGCACACACCGATTTCGTTTTTGCAGTACTGGCTGAAGAACTCGGTTTTGTTGGCGTGGTATTGGCGCTGGTATTAATTTTTAGTCTGGTGATTAAAGCCATTTTGATCGGTAGGAAGGCGTTTGAACACGACCAATTATTTGGTGGTTACCTCGCGTTCGGTATCGGTATCTGGTTCGCATTTCAGACTTTGGTCAACGTTGGTGCGGCGTCTGGTATGGTGCCAACCAAAGGTCTGACATTGCCACTGATCAGTTACGGTGGTTCCAGTTTAATCATCATGTCTGTCGCGGTATCGATATTATTGCGCATAGACCATGAATGCCGACTCCAAGACGAAGGCGTCGAACAAGAACAGAAAGATGCAGATGAAAACAAATAAAAGATTGATGGTTATGGCGGGTGGAACGGGGGGACACGTTTTCCCAGGACTTGCCGTGGCCAAGAAACTTCAGCAGCAAGGTTGGCAAATCCGTTGGTTAGGAACCGCAGATCGAATGGAAGCCGATTTGGTGCCGAAGCACGGTATTGAGATCGACTTTATCAAAGTAAAAGGTCTTCGAGGTCAAGGTTTTGCACGTCTAATTAAGGCACCATTTCAAATCGTCAACGCCATCATGCAGGCGCGAGCGCATATGAAACGCTGGAAGCCAGATGCGGTATTAGGCATGGGTGGTTATGTTAGTGGACCGGGTGGAATTGCGGCGTGGAGTCTTGGTATCCCGGTGGTGCTGCACGAGCAAAATGCGGTTGCTGGCCTAACTAATCAGTGGTTATCTAAGATCGCCAAGAAAGTGTTTCAAGCTTTCCCTGGTGCTTTTCCAACTGCAGAGGTGGTTGGTAACCCAGTGCGTGAAGACGTGGTCGCGATTGCAGCTCCAGAACAGCGCTTAGCTGACCGAGATGATAAGATTCGTATTCTGGTGATGGGCGGCAGTCAGGGGGCACAAATCCTCAATCGTACTTTGCCAGAAGTCATGGCTAAGTTAGGTGATGGGTATGAAATCCGTCACCAAGCAGGTAAAAATAATCAGCAAGAAGTCGCGCAAGCATACGCAGATGCAAACGTAACTAACGCTGAAACAATGGAATTTATTGATGATGTTGCTGCGGCTTATCAGTGGGCTGACCTACTAGTATGTCGCTCGGGTGCTTTAACGGTGTCCGAGGTGTCTGCGGCTGGCGTAGGCGCTATCTTTATTCCATTTATGCACAAAGACAGACAGCAAGCGCTTAATGCGGACCATCTGGTTGATTGCGGTGCCGCGCAAATGATCGAACAACCAGAGCTGACTGCAGAAAAGCTAGCAACGGCCATTCAGGCACTAGACCGTCCGGCGTTAATGACGATGGCGAGCAAAGCTCGTCAAGCGGCTAAACTCGACGCGGATCAAGTTGTTGCCGATGCGATTATCGAGCTTACAAAATAACGAGAAACATTAATGACTGTTCAACATACACAAGATTTGGCTCAAATTAGAGCGATGGTGCCGGAAATGCGCCGTGTTAAATGCATTCACTTTATCGGCATCGGTGGCGCGGGTATGAGCGGTATCGCCGAAGTCCTGCTAAACGAAGGCTACCAAATCACGGGCTCTGATATTGCTGAAAACCCAGTGACTCAACGCTTAGTTGAAAAGGGCGCAACAGTTTACATCGGCCACCAAGAGCAAAACGTCGCGCAAGCGAGCGTTGTTGTTGTCTCAACAGCGATCAATGAAAACAACCCTGAGATTAAAGCGGCGCGCGCAGCAAGAACGCCGGTTGTTCGACGCGCAGAAATGCTCGCGGAACTGATGCGATTCCGTCACGGTATTGCCGTTGCAGGTACGCACGGTAAAACCACCACAACCGCATTGGTCACACAAATTTATTCAGAAGCTGGTCTTGATCCAACGTTTGTTAACGGTGGCTTGGTGAAGAGCGCAGGCACGAATGCTCGTTTGGGCTCTAGCCGTATTTTGATTGCTGAAGCAGACGAAAGCGATGCGTCTTTCCTTCATCTTCAGCCTATGGTGAGCATTGTTACCAACATCGAAGCGGACCATATGGACACCTATGGCGGAGACTTCGAGACGCTCAAACAAACTTTCATCGATTTCCTACATAACCTGCCGTTTTACGGTCAGGCGATCATGTGTGTCGACGATCCTGTGGTACGTGAACTGATTCCACAAGTCAGCCGTCAGGTTATTACCTACGGTTTTTCTGAAGATGCAGACGTTCGTATTACAAATTACCGCCAAGAAGGCCAACAAGGTAAATTTACTGTTATTCGTAAAGACAAAGCTGACCTCGATATCACATTGAATATCCCGGGTCGTCACAATGCGTTGAATGCTTCTGCGGCGATTGCTGTTGCGACTGAAGATGATATTTCTGACGAAGCGATTCTACGTGCTATGGCGGGTACTCAAGGTACAGGTCGCCGTTTTGACCACCTTGGTGAGTTTGATACGGGTAACGGCCAAGTGATGTTAGTGGATGATTACGGTCACCACCCAACAGAAGTCGACGTGACTATTCAAGCTGCGCGCAATGGTTGGGCGGACAAGCGTTTGGTGATGATTTTCCAACCTCACCGATACAGCCGTACTCGTGATTTGTATGATGACTTTGCCAATGTACTGGACCAAGTCGACGTGCTTATCATGTTGGATGTCTACGCGGCGGGTGAAAAAGCAATTCCGGGAGCTGATGGTCGAGCACTATGTCGCACTATCCGCGGACGCGGTAAATTGGACCCAATCTTTGTTCCTGATAGCAAGTCATTACCGTCTGTTCTCGCAAATGTTTTACAAGATGGTGATCTTGTACTTACACAAGGTGCTGGCGATGTTGGTAAAGTGGCAAAACAGCTGGCGGCTTTTGAGTTAAATATCGATAAGATGCGCAAGGCGTAACTCAAAGTCAGGATTTTGGGAAATTAACACACTTATTGCATACTAAGTGCGGATTTCTCAATTTCTGTGTTTGATACTTTCGATCTCACCAGTATAATCCGGAGGTTAAAGTCAATGCTTTTCCTCCGATACGAGTGTGAGATTAGAGATAGGTTTACGAGCTAATGGCAAGGAAAATGGACTTTGATTAAAAGTGCTTTTAATGAAGGCCCTCGTTTTACTTCTAATCCACTAGTAAGAGAGCATGCTGTCGGAGGCTGCTTTTTGCTGGTGGTTTTGTTGTTGATAGGCTCACTCCTACACTCAACAATTTCATGGATGTGGGATGATCAACGTCTCCCACTGTCCAAAATCGTACTTCAGGGTGATTTGCACTACGTGTCAGCTAATGATGTTCAGAGCGCGTTTGCACGTTTAGAGCACGTTGGCACTTTTATGTCGCAAGACGTGAGCGTATTGCAAAAAGTAGCCGAGTCGATCCCTTGGGTGGCGCATGCGTCCATTCGCAAGCAATGGCCAGACACCGTTAAAGTTTTTTTGACCGAGCATCAAGCGGAAGCCATCTGGAATGGTAATGCTTTGCTGAACGCTACGGGCGAGATATTTAATGGCGATATCGGTGAATTGGAAGAAGAGCATGTCAAATTGTACGGGCCAGACGGGACAACCCAAGAAGTTCTGACGGTTTGGCGTGACTTGGAGCACAAATTTGAGGCGATAGGCTTATCGATCTCCTCATTAGTGCTCAATGATAGACGTGCTTGGCAAATTATCCTGGATAACGGCATTCGCCTTGAGTTAGGCAAAGAATCATTAGAGGAGCGTATCGAACGCTTCTTTGCTTTATATAAGAATTTAGGTAGTACCACCGAGCGGGTGAGTTACATCGACCTCAGGTATGATACGGGAGCCTCAATAGGATGGTTTCCTCAACAAGAGTTAGAACAAGAGAACACAGATGACTAAGACCGCTGATGACAACATTATTGTTGGTCTTGATATAGGCACTGCGACCGTATCGGCTCTAGTAGGCGAAGTTTTGCCTGATGGTCAAATCAATATTATTGGTGCCGGTAGCAGCCCATCTCGCGGGATGGATAAAGGTGGCGTGAACGACCTAGAGTCGGTGGTAAAGTCCGTTCAACGAGCGGTGGACCAAGCGGAGTTGATGGCGGAATGCCAAATCAGCAACGTGTATATTTCCATTTCTGGTCGCCATATTGCGAGCCGAATTGAAAAAGGTATGGGAACCATTTCTGACGAGGAAGTTTCTCAAGAAGATATGGACCGTGCGATTCATACTGCGAAGTCAATTAAAATAGGTGACGAGCAGCGCATTTTGCACGTTATTCCCCAGGAATTTACCATTGATTACCAGGAAGGTATCAAAAATCCACTAGGTTTATCAGGTGTACGTATGGAAGTTAGCGTGCACCTTATCTCTTGCCACAATGATATGGCGAGAAACATCATAAAAGCCGTAGAGCGTTGTGGGCTTAAGGTTGAACATTTGGTTTACTCTGGCTTAGCCGCTAGTAACGCAGTGATTACTGAAGATGAACGTGAGCTAGGTGTATGTGTGGTCGATATCGGTGCTGGTACGATGGATGTGTCCATTTGGACTGGTGGCGCACTTCGTCACACAGAAGTGTTCTCTTATGCTGGTAATGCAGTAACCAGCGATATCGCATTTGCTTTTGGTACGCCAGTTAGTGACGCGGAAGAGATTAAAGTAAAATATGGCTGCGCTCTTAGTGAGCTAGTCAGCAAGGACGATACGGTTAACGTCCCAAGTGTTGGTGGGCGACCATCGAGAAGCTTACAAAGACAGACATTGTCTGAAGTGATTGAGCCTCGTTATACTGAGCTTATGGGGTTAGTTAACCAAACTATCGATACTGTTCAAGAGAAGCTACGTGATGAGGGTATCAAGCATCATTTAGCGGCTGGTGTTGTTCTCACTGGTGGTGCAGCACAAATTGAAGGTTTGGTAGAGTGTGCGGAACGCGTTTTCCGCAACCAAGTTAGAGTCGGCAAGCCACTAGAGGTTAGCGGCTTAACAGATTACGTAAAAGAGCCGTATCATTCTACGGCAGTTGGTTTACTCCATTACGCACGTGATAGCCAAATTAACGAAGAAACGGAATACAACGAGCCAACTCGTTCTTCAGTGACTAGTTTATTTGGGCGCTTGCGCAATTGGATACAGAAAGAGTTTTAACCTGAGCAGCAGGAAAAACGGAGATAACACATGTTTGAACCGATGATGGAAATGTCTGACGATGCGGTAATCAAAGTCGTTGGAGTTGGTGGCGGTGGCGGCAACGCCGTTGAACACATGGTGCGTGAATCCATCGAAGGTGTGGAATTCATCAGCATTAACACTGATGCGCAAGCACTTCGTAAAACAAGCGTAAACAGTGTGATTCAAATTGGTGGTGATATCACTAAAGGTCTTGGTGCTGGCGCGAATCCTCAAGTAGGACGTGACGCTGCTCTCGAAAACCGCGATCAAATTAAAGAAGAGCTAAACGGCGCCGATATGGTGTTTATCGCAGCTGGTATGGGCGGCGGTACAGGTACTGGTGCTGCTCCTGTGATTGCAGAAGTAGCAAAAGAGCTGGGCATTCTTACTGTCGCTGTAGTGACGAAGCCATTTAGCTTTGAAGGTAAAAAACGTTTAGCTTTCGCTGAGCAAGGTATTGAAGAGCTGTCTAAGCACGTTGACTCTTTGATTACCATTCCAAACGAAAAGCTACTCAAAGTACTTGGCCGCGGCATCACTTTACTAGAAGCTTTTGCAAGCGCGAACGATGTACTTAAAAATGCAGTTCAAGGTATTGCCGAGCTAATCACTCGCCCAGGCATGATCAACGTCGACTTTGCGGACGTAAGAACCGTGATGTCAGAAATGGGTCACGCGATGATGGGTAGTGGCGTAGCGAAAGGCGAAGACCGAGCTGAAGAAGCGGCAGAAATGGCAATTTCTAGCCCACTGCTAGAAGATATTGATCTAGCGGGTGCTCGCGGTGTGCTTGTTAACATTACTGCTGGTTTAGATATGCGTCTGGATGAATTCGAAACTGTAGGTAATACAGTGAAAGCATTCGCGTCTGACAATGCAACAGTGGTAATTGGTACTTCTCTAGACCCAGATATGGCGGATGAAATTCGCGTAACAGTTGTAGCAACTGGTATCGGTAACGAGAAAAAGCCTGATATTACATTGGTAGCGGGTGGTAAAGCGAAGGTTGCTCCTGTCGCTCAGCCACAGACTCAACCACAAGCAGCGCCAGCTCCTCAAGTTAGCGTAAACAAAGTGGAAGAGAAACCGGCACCAACTTTGCATGAGAAACCTCAACCGGCAACTCAGCAAACGACGACAACACCGACAAGCTCGGGAGCAGGTCAAAGCGCGGCTCCTAAAGCAGACAAAGAAAGCGGCTACTTAGATATCCCTGCATTCTTACGTCGTCAGGCTGATTAATTAAAAAGCACACAATTTGACACTGTTCAAAATTGTGGTAGGATTCACAGTCGATATTGCATATCGACTGTGATTTGTAGCAATTTACTGAGGCAAAGTAGATGATCAGACAACGTACTCTGAAAGAAATGGTGAAAACAACTGGTGTGGGTCTCCACTCTGGTCGTAAAGTCACGCTTACTCTTCGCCCGGCTGCTGCAAATACTGGAGTTATCTATCGTCGTACCGATATGAACCCACCAGTAGATTTTCCTGCAGACGCTTTATCTGTTCGCGATACTATGCTGTGTACAGCACTAGTAAATGACGAAGGTATTCGTATCTCAACGGTTGAGCACCTTAATGCTGCGCTTGCGGGTATGGGTATCGACAACATCATTGTTGAAGTCGATGCACCTGAAATCCCAATTATGGACGGCAGTGCTAGTCCATTTGTATTCCTGCTGCAACAAGCGGGCATTGAAGAACAAAATGCGCTTAAGCGTTTCATCCGTATTAAGAAACCAGTTCGCTTCGAAGATGGCGATAAGTGGGCAGAGCTTGTGCCTTACAACGGTTTCCGTATGGATTTTGAGATCGAATTTAACCACCCAGCGATCGAATCAGACGAGCAGCACCTTGTGTTTGATTTCTCTTCACAAGGTTTTGTGAAAGAAATTTCACGTGCACGTACGTTTGGTTTTATGCGTGATATCGAGCACTTACAGTCACAGAACCTTGTTCTAGGCGGTAGCTTTGATAACGCAATCGTACTGGATGACTACCGTATCCTGAATGAAGAAGGTCTTCGTTTCGAAAACGAATTCGTGACTCACAAAGTATTGGATGCAATTGGTGACCTTTACATGTGTGGTCACCCAATTATCGGTGAATTCCGCGCATTCAAGTCTGGTCACGGCCTGAACAACCAGCTACTTCGTGCCGTTCTTGCGGATCAAGAAGCTTGGGAATGGGTAACATTCGAAGAAGACGCGCCTTCACCAGTCGCATTCGCTGAACCAAATATGGTTATCGCGTAAAAATAAGATTATTAAAAAGCCAGACGTAAAGTCTGGCTTTTTTGTATCTGCAGTTTCTAAGCAATCAGCTTTGCGTTTTTTTCGCCAACTTAGCCAAGCTCTCAAGGCGAGCTTTAACTTTGGGCGATGCACCACTAGCGATCATATTGAGGTATTGTGCTGCATTTTCAGAAATTGGATCACGTGGTTTTCGCTCAGCGGGATCGTTGGCTTGTTTATTACGATATAAGTCTGGGTTGATTTGCACCGTAATTGCCATCAAACGAGCAAAACCTCGCGAGCGAAGTTGGTTAAGGATCGACAGACGTTCATAATCAAGTTTCATTTTGATCCCAGCACTGGCAACTTCAATCACCAGCTGACCGTCACGAACGTTTGCCACCCGGCAATGATCTTCCGTACCTCGCGGTAATATCGCTTTTAGCTCCTTATTGATCAACATGATCTCTTCGGCATGCTTCTGTAACTGAGAAAAGCGTGATTCCGCGATGATTTCATCCCCAAGGGTAGGGCGGTGATCTCTCATAGTGAGCCTCGAATCAAATATATAGCTCTATTCTAGTCAATGAGATGGTGGGAAGATAGAGCGCGTGACGAATAAACTTCCAGCATATAAGGACAAAAAATTAAGAGTGCTTCAAACAAATAAGGATGTTATTGGTTGTTAGCGGTAAAATCCCATAAACTAAGCGCCTCAAATAAAGAGATAAGCCTTGAAATTGACAGTTCTCATCACAATATCTGAGGAAAGTGATTTATCTCAGTATTCTTAGTTCAAAACTGTTAGAGACTGAAGGCATTAAAAGTAGATCGGGCCCGATCTAAGTAAAGAGAGATTCATAGCAAATGATAACTAAGCTACTGACAAAAGTAATTGGCAGTCGCAACGATAGAACACTGCGTCGCCTTAGAAAAATAGTAAAAGAGATTAATAACTACGAGCCAACATTTGAAGCACTTTCAGATGAAGAATTGAAAGCAAAAACTGTTGAGTTTCGTCAACGCCTTGAACAAGGTGAGTCGTTAGATAGCTTACTTCCTGAAGCGTTTGCAACAGTTCGCGAAGCTTCAAAACGTGTTTACGGCATGCGTCATTTCGACGTTCAGCTTATCGGTGGTATGGTCCTTAACGCTGGTCAAATTGCAGAGATGCGTACTGGTGAAGGTAAAACCCTAACCGCAACACTTCCGGCATACCTAAATGCGCTACCAGGTAAAGGTGTACATGTTGTTACCGTCAACGACTACCTAGCCAAGCGTGACGCAGAAACTAACCGCCCACTGTTTGAATTCCTAGGCATGACGGTTGGTGTTAACGTACCAAACATGCCGCCACACGAGAAAAAAGCGGCTTACCAAGCTGACATCTTGTACGGAACAAACAACGAATTCGGTTTTGACTACCTACGCGATAACATGGCTTTCCGTGCGGAAGACCGTGTTCAACGAGACCGTTTCTTCGCGGTTGTGGATGAGGTGGACTCAATCCTTATCGATGAAGCACGTACACCGTTGATTATCTCTGGTCCAGCAGAAGATAGTTCAGACCTATACATTCGTATCAATACTCTAATCCCACATCTTCAACAGCAAGACAAAGAAGACTCAGAAGAATACCGTGGTGACGGCCACTACACAGTGGATGAGAAGTCTAAACAAGTTCACCTGACAGAAACGGGTCAGGAGTTTGTTGAAGAGTTGATGACTAAAAATGGATTGATGGAAGAAGGCGATACCCTTTACTCGCCTGCGAACATCAGCCTATTGCACCATGTTAACGCAGCGCTTCGTGCTCACGTGTTGTTTGAGAAAAACGTTGACTATATCGTGACTGACGAAGGCGAAGTGGTCATCGTTGACGAACATACTGGTCGTACTATGCCTGGTCGTCGTTGGTCTGAAGGTCTTCACCAAGCGATTGAAGCGAAAGAAGGCGTTAAGATTCAAAACGAAAACCAGACACTGGCATCGATTACGTTCCAGAACTACTTCCGTCTATACGAAAAGCTGTCAGGTATGACAGGTACAGCGGATACTGAAGCGTTTGAATTCCAATCGATCTACGGTTTGGAAACGGTGGTTATTCCAACCAACAAACCAATGATCCGTAACGATATGCCTGACGTGGTGTACCGCACAGAAGTTGAGAAATTCAACGCGATCATCGAAGACATTAAAGAGCGTGTGGCAAAAGGTCAGCCGTCGCTGGTGGGTACTGTTTCGATTGAAAAATCAGAGCTGTTGTCTAATGCGCTGAAGAAAGCCAAGATTAAGCACAATGTTCTCAACGCGAAATTCCACGAGAAGGAAGCAGAAATTGTAGCTCAAGCGGGTATGCCTGGTGCGGTGACTATCGCAACCAACATGGCTGGTCGTGGTACTGATATTGTATTGGGCGGTAGTTGGCAGGCGAAAATTGAAGCACTAGAAAACCCAACTCAAGAACAGATCGACGCGATTAAAGCCGAATGGAAGATTATCCACGATCAAGTGCTTGAAGCGGGCGGTCTACACATCATCGGTACTGAGCGTCATGAATCTCGTCGTATCGATAACCAGCTACGTGGTCGTTCTGGTCGTCAAGGTGACGCGGGTTCTTCACGCTTCTACCTATCGATGGAAGATTCACTTCTGCGCATCTTCACTTCAGACCGTATGGCAAGCTTGATCCAAAGCGGTATGGAAGAAGGCGAAGCGATCGAGTCTAAGATGTTGTCTCGTTCAATCGAAAAAGCACAGCGTAAAGTCGAAGGCCGCAACTTCGATATCCGTAAACAGCTGCTTGAGTACGATGACGTAGCCAACGATCAACGTAAAGTTGTTTATGAACTGCGTGATGAGCTTATGGTTGCTGATGACATCAGTGAGATGATTGAGCAAAACCGCGATGACGTACTGAACGCAGTGATCGATGAATACATCCCACCACAATCGCTCGAAGATATGTGGGACATCGAAGGTCTAGAAGATCGTCTGAAGAAAGACTTCGATCTAGACGCACCGATCAAACAGTGGTTAGCTGAAGACGACAAACTTTACGAAGAAGCACTTCGTGAGAAGATTGTTGCGACTTCAGTTGAAGTATACAAAGAGAAAGAAACCGTTGTTGGTGAGCAAGTTCTGCGTAACTTCGAAAAATCGGTGATGTTGCAAACGCTAGATACGCTTTGGAAAGAGCACTTAGCGGCAATGGACCACTTGCGTCAGGGTATCCACCTACGTGGCTACGCGCAGAAGAACCCGAAACAAGAGTACAAACGTGAGTCGTTTGAACTGTTTGAAGGTCTACTAGAAGCGCTCAAGTCAGACGTGATCACCATTCTTTCAAAAGTACGAGTTCAACAACAAGAAGAAGTTGAACGTATGGAAGAACAACGTCGCGCGCAAGCAGAAGAAGCCGCACGCCGAGCGCAAGCTCAACACGCGTCAGCGGAAAACCAACTATCAGATGGCGAAGAAGAGCAAGGTGTTCATCAGCCAGTGGTTCGCGACGAGCGTAAAGTGGGTCGCAATGAGCCTTGCCCATGCGGTAGTGGTAAAAAATATAAACAGTGTCATGGCAAAATTGCCTGATGCGTCGTTGTAACAGCCGATGACTGTGTCGGTGGCACTCATTTACTGACGTAAACTCCGTGCCACCTCCTTGTTATCGACCACTACAACTTAGCCTCATATTGTAGAGAGATTAAAGAGTCGCTTATGCGGCTCTTTTTTTAAGCCGAGATTGATTAAGGAAGTAAGATGAAACGTATTCATATCGTAGCGGCGATTATTTTTAATCAAGATAAGTCCGAGATCTTTATTACCAAACGCCCAGACGATAAGCATAAAGGCGGCTTTTGGGAGTTTCCGGGTGGCAAAGTTGAGCCAGGAGAAACCATTGAACAAGCGATGGTTCGTGAACTGGAAGAAGAGATCGGTATTACTGCAACGGAACAAAGTCTGTTTGAACACCTTGAATACGACTACCCAGATAAATCACTAAAGTTTGATTTTATCTGTGTAACGCAATTTGAAAACCAGCCTTATGGTAAAGAAGGTCAACAAGGTTTGTGGGTTAAAATCGCTGATTTAGAAAACTATGCTTTTCCCGAAGCCAACGTACCAATTCTAGAAAGAGTGATGAAAGAATTTTCTTGCTAGCCACAGCTCAGGAATATTGTTAGTTTAAATTAATTGGCTTAGGGTATCAGCCCTGAATATTAGAATAATGGAGAAGTGCAATGGTACGTATTGCAATCGCAGGAGCAGCGGGCCGCATGGGCCGCAATCTGGTTAAAGCAACTTTTTTGAATAAACAAGCACAAGTAGGTGCAGGTTCAGAACGACCAGAATCATCGTTAGTTGGTGTTGATGTCGGTGAGCTGTGCGGTGAAGGCAAGTTTGATATCGCGTTGACGGATGATTTAGCCAAAGATATCGAGCAATTTGATGTCATCATCGATTTCACGGCGCCAGCAAGTACATTAGCCAACCTAGAGTTGTGTAAACAACACGGCAAGAGCATCGTGATTGGCACTACTGGCTTTACCGATCAAGAACGCGAATTGATCGACGATATTGCTCAGCAAGTACCAGTCGTAATGGCGCCAAACTATTCCGTTGGTGTGAATTTGGTTTTCAAGCTGCTAGAAAAAGCGGCTAAAGTGATGGGTGACTACTGCGATATCGAAATCGTTGAAGCGCACCACCGCCACAAAGTAGACGCTCCTTCTGGTACGGCTATCGGTATGGGGGAAGCGATTGCTGGCGCGATGGGCAACCAACTGAATGATGTCGCGGTATACGCTCGAGAAGGTATTACTGGCGAACGCACCAAAGATGAGATTGGTTTTGCAACCATTCGTGCTGGCGATATTGTCGGCGAGCATACCGCAATGTTTGCCGATATTGGTGAGCGCGTAGAGATCACCCATAAAGCTACTGATCGTATGACGTTTGCTAACGGCGCAGTAAAAGCCGCGGTGTGGCTGAATGACAAACCCGCTGGCTTCTATACCATGACCGATGTGTTAGGGTTGAACGATTTATAGAAATACATAATTATGCGCTGGGCTTGCCCGGCGCTTTTTGTATCTGGTAACGTTAATCTCAGATTAGTATGACAACTGTGGCGAAAATACTATTATTTAAAATGTTGTTTTTGGCTGTTTGGATCTGTTTTTATGGGTTTAGTGTCAAAACAGTATGTTGATGTTGGTTGTGTAACGTTTGCTTTTTCTTGTTGCTTAAAAGTGTGATTTGGATCTTTATTTTATTGTGCTGTTTCACTTAGTTTTCATTTTGACTAGCAAATGAGCGGATTAAACTTAGTATTTTGGGCGTCTAAATTAGTTTTTAGTGCTAACTGGGTTAAATGCTAAATTTATTTTTATCTCGCTGTTGACACATCTCACACGCATCTTTAGAATACCGCCAATTTGTCTGTAATACCTATTTACGCTTACTTATAGCGCTATGGAAGGCAAATCTGCACTTAAATTTATTATATTTGCATTTTTATTCTGGAGGTTGTCTTGAGTAAATCAGCACTGTTAGTCCTAGAAGATGGGACAGTGTTCCGCGGTGTTTCCATTGGAGCAGATGGCACATCCGTCGGTGAAGTCGTTTTTAATACCTCGATGACGGGGTACCAAGAAATCCTCACTGATCCTTCCTATTCACAACAGATTGTCACACTAACTTATCCTCACATTGGCAATACCGGAACCAATTCCGAAGACGAAGAATCTTCTTCAATTCATGCACAAGGCCTTGTGATTCGCGATCTTCCTCTTATCGCTTCTAACTTCCGCAACGAACAATCCCTTTCTGATTACCTAAAGTCGCAAAACATCGTTGGCATCGCTGACATTGATACTCGTAAGTTGACCCGAATCCTTCGTGAGAAAGGCGCGCAAAACGGTTGTATCGTGGCTGGTGATAACCTAGATGAAGCGCTTGCACTAGCAAAAGCGCAAGAATTCCCTGGCTTGAAAGGTATGGACCTTGCGAAAGAAGTTACAACAAAAGAAGCGTATCAATGGAAACAAGGTTCGTGGACGCTCGAGGGTGGCCTTCCAGAAGCGAAAGCTGACGGCGAATTGCCATACCACGTTGTGGCTTACGACTTCGGTGCAAAACGCAACATCCTACGAATGTTGGTTGACCGCGGCTGCCGCCTAACGGTTGTTCCTGCTGAAACGTCAGCGGAAGAAGTGTTGGCACTAAACCCTGATGGCGTGTTCCTATCGAACGGCCCTGGTGACCCAGAGCCTTGTACTTACGCGATTGAAGCGACCAAAGTGTTCCTAGAGAAAGGCCTGCCAATTTTTGGTATCTGTCTAGGTCACCAAATTCTGGCGCTAGCGTCGGGTGCGCAAACGGTGAAAATGAAGTTTGGTCACCACGGTGCAAACCACCCAGTAAAAGATTTAGAACGTAACGTTGTGATGATCACTTCGCAAAACCACGGTTTTGCGGCAGATGAAGCAACATTACCGGAAAACTTACGTGCGACTCACGTATCACTATTTGATGGATCTCTGCAAGGTATTCACCGCACAGACAAGCCAGCATTTAGTTTCCAAGGTCACCCAGAAGCGAGCCCAGGTCCACACGACGCGGCACCGCTATTTGACCACTTTATCGAACTCATCAAAAAACACAGCGCTTAATTCGGAGTAGTAGATAATGCCAAAACGTACTGACATTCAAAGTATTCTAATTCTTGGTGCTGGTCCGATTGTTATCGGTCAGGCATGTGAGTTTGACTACTCTGGCGCACAAGCGTGTAAAGCTCTTCGTGAAGAAGGCTACCGAGTTATCCTAGTTAACTCTAACCCTGCAACCATTATGACTGACCCTGAAATGGCCGATGCGACATACATCGAGCCAATCCAGTGGGAAGTTGTTCGCAAGATCATCGAGAAAGAACGCCCAGACGCGGTACTGCCAACTATGGGTGGTCAGACTGCGCTTAACTGTGCGCTAGATCTAGAGAAGCACGGCGTACTTGAAGAGTTCGGCGTAGAGATGATTGGTGCAACGGCTGACGCGATTGATAAAGCAGAAGACCGTTCTCGCTTTGATAAAGCGATGAAGTCTATCGGCCTTGAGTGTCCTCGTGCTGATACCGCGAAGACGATGGAAGAAGCTTACAAAGTTTTAGACATGGTTGGCTTCCCTTGTATCATCCGTCCATCGTTCACCATGGGTGGTACGGGTGGCGGTATCGCGTACAACAAAGAAGAGTTCGAAGAAATCTGTCGTCGTGGTCTGGACTTATCTCCGACCAACGAACTGCTTATCGATGAATCGCTAATCGGTTGGAAAGAGTACGAAATGGAAGTGGTTCGCGACAAAGCGGACAACTGTATCATCGTATGTTCAATCGAGAACTTCGACCCAATGGGCATCCACACGGGTGACTCAATCACAGTTGCACCTGCGCAAACACTGACTGACAAAGAATACCAGCTAATGCGTAACGCATCGCTAGCGGTTCTACGTGAAATCGGTGTTGAGACGGGTGGTTCTAACGTACAGTTTGGTATCAACCCGAAAGATGGCCGTATGGTTATCATCGAGATGAACCCACGTGTATCTCGCTCGTCTGCTCTAGCATCAAAAGCAACGGGTTTCCCAATCGCGAAGATTGCAGCGAAACTGGCGGTTGGTTTTACTCTGGATGAGTTACAAAACGACATCACAGGTGGCGCAACGCCAGCATCATTCGAACCAACTATCGACTACGTTGTGACTAAGATTCCTCGTTTTAACTTCGAGAAATTTGCGGGTGCAAACGACCGTCTGACAACACAGATGAAGTCGGTAGGTGAGGTGATGGCGATTGGTCGTAACCAGCAAGAATCTCTTCACAAAGCACTGCGTGGCCTAGAAGTTGGCGCAACTGGCTTTGATGAAATGGTTGACCTAGAAGCACCAGATGCACTCACTACGATTCGCCACGAGCTAAAAGAAGCGGGCGCAGAGCGTATTTGGTACATCGCAGACGCATTCCGTGCTGGCATGTCAGTGGACGGTGTATTCAACCTAACGCAAATCGACCGTTGGTTCCTAGTTCAAATCGAAGAGCTAGTGAAACTGGAAGAGCAAGTGAAAGCGGGTGGTTTTGCGGGTCTGACTCAAGACGTGCTTCGCCAGATGAAGCGTAAAGGTTTCTCTGACGCTCGTCTGTCTAAACTACTTGGTGTTGCTGAAAGCGAAATTCGTCGTCTACGTGACCAATACGACATCCACCCAGTTTACAAACGTGTGGATACGTGTGCGGCTGAGTTCTCTTCTGACACGGCTTACATGTACTCATCTTACGATGAAGAGTGTGAAGCAAACCCAACAGACAAAGACAAGATCATGGTACTGGGCGGCGGTCCAAACCGTATCGGCCAAGGTATTGAATTCGACTACTGTTGTGTACACGCATCACTAGCACTGCGCGAAGACGGTTACGAAACCATTATGGTGAACTGTAACCCAGAAACGGTATCGACTGACTACGATACGTCTGACCGCCTGTACTTCGAACCAGTCACGCTGGAAGACGTACTGTCTATCGCTCGCGTTGAAAAGCCAAAAGGTGTGATTGTTCAGTACGGTGGTCAAACGCCACTTAAACTGGCTCGCGCACTAGAAGCAGCTGGCGTGCCAATCATTGGTACAAGCCCTGATGCAATTGACCGCGCGGAAGACCGTGAGCGTTTCCAAGCAGCTGTTGAGCGTCTAGGTCTTCTACAGCCACAAAACGCAACGGTAACGGCGATGGAGCAAGCGGTTGAGAAGTCGAAAGAAATTGGCTTCCCATTGGTTGTTCGTCCATCTTACGTACTGGGTGGTCGTGCGATGGAAATCGTATACGACGAGCAAGACTTACGTCGCTACTTCAACGAAGCAGTCAGCGTATCGAACGAGTCACCAGTACTACTAGACCGTTTCCTAGATGATGCGACAGAAGTTGATATCGATGCTATTTGTGACGGCGAGCGCGTGGTTATCGGCGGTATCATGGAGCACATCGAACAAGCGGGCGTTCACTCAGGTGACTCAGCATGTTCACTTCCTGCTTACACGCTAAGTCAGGAAATCCAAGATAAGATGCGTGAGCAAGTAGAGAAGCTAGCGTTCGAACTCGGTGTACGTGGTCTGATGAACACGCAGTTTGCGGTAAAAGACAACGAAGTGTATCTAATCGAAGTGAACCCGCGTGCTGCACGTACTGTTCCATTCGTATCAAAAGCAACCGGTGCACCACTAGCGAAAATCGCGGCACGTGTCATGGCAGGTCAGTCTCTGGAATCACAAGGTTTCACTAAAGAGATTATTCCTCCTTACTACTCAGTGAAAGAAGTAGTGCTCCCATTCAACAAGTTCCCTGGTGTTGACCCACTATTGGGCCCAGAAATGCGCTCAACTGGTGAAGTTATGGGTGTGGGTACGACGTTTGCTGAAGCATACGCGAAAGCGGAACTTGGTTGTGGTGCGATTTACCCTGAAGGTGGTCGTGCGCTACTGTCAGTTCGCGAAGGCGACAAAGAGCGCGTGGTTGATCTAGCGTCTAAGCTAGTGAAGCTGGGCTATCAGTTGGATGCGACGCACGGTACAGCGGTTATTCTAGGTGAAGCGGGCATCAACCCTCGTCTAGTCAACAAAGTACACGAAGGCCGTCCTCACATTCTTGACCGTATCAAGAACAATGAGTATACCTACATCGTTAACACGGCAGCAGGTCGTCAAGCGATTGAAGACTCGAAAGTGCTACGTCGCGGTGCGTTGGCTGAGAAAGTGAACTACACCACAACGTTAAACGCAGCGTTTGCAACGTGTATGTCTCACGCAGCAGATGCAAAAGCGTCAGTAACTTCGGTACAAGAGCTGCACGCGAAAGTGAAAGCAAGCTTAGCGTAACGAATAACAAATCGGTAAACCTCAGGTTTACCTGACAACCTCATTGCCCGCTCTATTGAGCGGGCTTTTTTGTCTCTGCTTATTAGCTGACTTCGAATGCAGACATATTGTTGAATTTTGGGAATGGGTTGTAATCGAAGCTTTCGTTAACTCAATTATTTGCGTGGTGGTAACGTATAACCATCGAATTGTAAGTGTTTGAAATACCATGGAACTATCTTTTGAGCTTCTTAGCATACTGTTTATTGTCGCCTCTGCGGCGGGATTTATTGACGCCATGGCTGGTGGTGGCGGCTTATTAACGCTGCCCGCGTTACTTGCAGCGGGCGTGCCACCGACTCAGGCGTTGGCGACCAATAAACTGCAAAGCTCATTCGGCAGCTTTTCTGCCAGCTGGTACTTTATCCGCAACGGCATCGTCAGCCTGAAAGAGATGCGCTTAGCGATCGCTTGTACTTTCGTTGGCTCAGCAGTGGGCGCAGAAGCGGTGCAGCACATTGATGCCGGTATTCTCACCAGCTTGATCCCAATTTTATTGATCGCTATTTCTGTTTACTTTCTATTGATGCCGAAAACGACTCAGACAGAGGGTAAAACAAAAATGCCAGAAGCGCTGTTCGCGTTCTCTGTCGGGGGCGGGATCGGCTTTTATGATGGCTTCTTTGGTCCTGGTACGGGGTCAATTTTTACGGTCTGTTTTGTCGCGCTGGGTCATTTCGGTTTGGTCGAAGCGACGGCACGGACTAAGGTGCTCAACTTTACTTCTAATATCGCTGCATTGTTGTTCTTCGTACTGGCGGGGTTGCCGATTTGGGAATTGGGCCTAGTGATGGCTGTGGGTGGTTTTATCGGTGCTAGGCTTGGCGCTAAAGTAGTCGTGACCAAAGGGCAGAAGTGGATTCGCCCTTTGGTGATTACGATGTCTATGCTAATGGCTCTGAAGCTACTTTGGGAACAGCATCAACAATGGATTCTATCAGTGTTTTGATTCGGTCGTTGCGGTAGCCCGACGGTCGCAAGCAGATATGAATCGGACGATAGAGCGGTTTGAGCTGCTCAAAATGATGACAGTATTTAGCGTCGATTTTTAGCGTTTTGATCACCGAGAGGGGCACTAGCGCAGGAGCGATGCCCGACAATGCTAACTGAGCGGCCGCCGAGTAAGAATCCATCTCCATTATCGGTTGCATGCTTAGCTTGTTGAGAATTGCCAGCTGATAGGTGTTGGCTGGATTATTGAGGTCATTGGTTATGATGGTACTGGGCAGTTCGGTGAGCGGTTGATTGTAAACAATGCTGAAAGGCTCATCCAATAAATGGAACGTCATCAAGTTGTGATGATTCGGTAAGTAACCCGCACAAATACCAAGTTGCGCTTTGCCGGACTGCACGTGTTCAACAATTCGTGGTGTGTGGTTGGTAGTGATGACAAGGTATGGATCTTGTCGATAATGTTGGCCTAGCACGCCTGCCAAATAACCTGCGACGAGTGTCTCGGAGCAATCGAGTTTAATGATGCTGCTTTCTACGACCGATTGTTGCTCGTAGATGAGCCCACGAAGTTCATTGAAAGTCGGCCCGATACTCTCAATCAGGTTAATCGCTTCTTGGGTCAGCTGTACATTTCGTCCTTCCGGAACGATCAGTTTCTTACCTAAGCGTTTTTCTAAGTTCGCAATCCGTTTACTGACCGCTGATTGGCTGATGTAAAGCAGACTGCCCGTACGGCTCATGGTTTTTGCTTTACTTAATACCAATAGGGTCTCAATGCCTTCCAATAGCATAATAAACCAATGAATATGAGGAATAGATGACTTAATTTAACGGATTTGTTGTCGTTATGCACCAAGGTCTATTTGAGTAGAAACAAAAAAGCGGCGCTGTTAGAGCGCCGCTTTTGTTAGAATCGAGCTTAAAGCTTATAGAGTCTCAGTAAAAGTACGAGCAATTACGTCACGTTGTTGCTCTGGAGTTAGCGAGTTAAAGCGAACTGCGTAACCAGATACACGAATAGTTAGCTGCGGGTATTTTTCTGGGTTTGCTACAGCGTCTTCAAGTGTTTCACGTTTTAAAACGTTAACGTTTAAGTGTTGACCACCTTCGATACGTGGTGCAGTTTCGATAGCCACTTCGCGGCTTTCGTATTCACCTAGGTCGTTGATTGTAACTACTTGGTCTGCTTCGTAACCTGCTGTAGCTGCAACACAACGTGCTTCGTTCTTTTCGCTATCAAGTAGCCAAATAGAGTTTAACAGTTGGTCATTTGCTGCTTTAGTAATTTGAATACCTTGGATCATCACTGTCTCCTAGTCCACAACTGTGGTGTTATTGGTGTTAACTTTCGAATTTCGTCGAGCTGAGTATTATATAGCGAATAACCATTGTTGTTATATTGATTTAAGTCAAATAACAACGGAAAACATTAATTTTGTGGTGGTTATTTTGTTGAGTTAAATCAATAAAAGCTTTAAAAACAGGCTTTTTACAGTTTGTTTGACAATATAGAGTTTTGTTTAAAAATCCATTTTGTTGTAATTTTACTACAAAATGTGGTTATTACGGGAATCGGAAAAGATAACTCTCTGAAATTCGGTTCGTATGCTGAAAGTGTAAAGTGATTAAATGACAATGTTAAAAAAGTCGTCTGGAAGTAAGTTCATCGGCGCGCATGTATCCGCCGCTGGTGGTGTTGATCAAGCTCCATTACGAGCAAAAGAGATCGGAGCGAACGCGTTTGCTCTATTTACTAAAAACCAGCGCCAATGGGCAGCCAAACCATTAGAAGAGAAAACGATTCGCGCGTTTAAAGCCAATTGTCAGATGCTGGGCTATCAGTCACAGCATATTCTTCCCCATGACTCTTACTTGATTAATTTAGGGGCGCCTGAAGAAGAAAAACTCAATAAATCGAGAGAAGCGTTTATTGACGAAATGCAGCGCTGTCAGCAGCTTGGCTTGTCTCTACTTAACTTTCACCCAGGCAGTCATTTAAAGAAGATCTCTGAACAAGAGTGTTTGAGTAAAATTGCCGAGTCGATCAACTTAGCGCATCAAGCCGTGCCAGATGTGATTGCCGTGATTGAAAATACCGCCGGTCAAGGGACAAATTTAGGTTGGAAGTTCGAGCACTTGGCCGAGATCATTGAACAAGTTGAGGATAAAGAGCGTGTGGGCGTGTGCCTAGATACCTGCCATACGTTCGCAGCGGGATATGATTTACGTTCGTTTGATGCGTGTGAGGAGACATTCGCGGAGTTTGAACGTGTGGTCGGTATGCACTATCTCAGAGCAATGCACATTAATGACTCAAAATCTTTACTTGGCAGTAAGGTCGATAGGCACCATGCTTTAGGGAAAGGTGAGATAGGGTGGGATTGCTTTGAGTACATCGCTAAAGATGCTCGTTTTGATGGTATCCCACTGATCTTAGAAACAATTGAGCCTGATATCTGGAAAGATGAGATTGCTCAGTTACGTCGCTTCCATCTTGAGTCAACCACACAGAGCGCGTAGTAACAAAAGTGGCATTAATCTTCCATATAGTAGTTTGCAGGACAACTAATAGAGGATGCCACTATGTCTTTTTCACCAAAATCGATGACATCAAGAACAATGGCGGCTAAGTTTACCCGCTTACCGGTTCCTAATCGCCATATCGCTGGACAAGGCCATCACCGAGCGCCACAAAAACATTAATGACAATCAGGGCTTTGTTCTATCGGGGCTTTTTTGCGACAATCAGTTTTGCAAATATGACCTATATAATAGAAGGAACAGAGCATGAACCCGTCACTGACTTGGCATGATGTTATCGGTGCAGAGAAACAGCAGGACTATTTCCAGCAAACACTGAACTTCGTAGCGGCAGAGCGTGCTGCGGGTAAAGTGGTTTTTCCGCCAGCAGAAGATGTGTTTAACGCATTTCGCGCTACCGAGTTTAGTGATGTAAAGGTCGTGATTCTAGGGCAAGACCCATACCACGGGCCTAATCAAGCGCACGGTTTGTGTTTCTCTGTTCTACCTGGGATTAAAACACCTCCGTCACTGGTCAACATGTACAAAGAGCTTGCGCAGGATATTGAAGGGTTCCAGATCCCGCCCCACGGCTATTTGCAAAGTTGGGCAGAGCAGGGCGTGTTGTTGCTCAATACGGTTTTGACGGTTGAACAAGGCAAAGCGCATTCGCATTCCAAAACGGGGTGGGAGACCTTCACCGACAGAGTAATTGAAGCGGTCAACCAGCATCAGAGTGGCGTGGTCTTCCTGCTTTGGGGCTCTCATGCGCAAAAGAAAGGCCGCTTTATCGACCGCAATAAGCATCACGTGCTAAGCGCACCGCACCCGTCGCCGCTATCTGCGCACCGAGGTTTCCTTGGGTGTCGACACTTTTCCCAAACCAACCAGTTGTTAATCAACCAAGGCAAGACGGCGATTGACTGGCGCTTACCTTTTGATCTAACTCAGTAAAATACCAATAGCTGGCTAATTTTCGAGCAGTATCAAAGCTAACATAGATATTCTCATATACACTTGTTAAAGATAGGTGTTAAGGAGAAACGCTATGATGATTGAAAGGATAAGACGTGAGCACGGCTACATGGTGCGTTTGCTGGCCGTGTTGAAACAGAAAATTGCTATGCTGGAACAAGAGCAACAAATTAACTACTCGTTGCTGCGTGAAATAGTGACTTATCTAGCGGATCACTCAGAGCGGGTACACCACCCTAAAGAAGATATCATTTACCAATATTACTTGGATAAATTTGGCCAGCAGCAAGATATAGAAAACCTAGAGTTGGAACATAAGACGCTGTCGACTCAAACTCATGCGTTTTTAGATACGGTGGATATGATTCTTAATGATGCCATAGTGCCGCAAGATATCTTTATCAGCCAGTTGAAAGAGTTTGTTTATTCGCAGCGACGCCACCTCGAAATGGAAGAGCAGTCGATCTTACCGCTGATTACACGCAGCTTTACGGTCAAAGATTGGCAAGCGGTGGAAGATATGTGGAGCGTTAACGAAGACGATCCGGTGTTTGGTGACACAATCGCTGAGCAATACCAGCAGCTGGCGAAGCGAGTCAGACAAGACGCACAAGAATGCGTTTAATGGTTTGGGCTGTTTAGCTAATAAAAAAAGAGGCGTTATGCCTCTTTTTTTAATCCGTTTAAAAGTCTATTTGTTCCAGTTCTTCGAATCCGATATCCATCTCTTTCAGCTCGCGTTGGAGGCGTTGTCTATCTTTTATTGCCTCGATTTCTCGCCACTTACGTTTCACTGGTTTCGAGCGTGTGGCACGAGACCGTGGCATGCCCATTTCCATAATTTCTTCAAAGTTTAAGCCGTCCATAAGCTACCTCGTTTTTTAATTATTACTCTTTGAAGCGGTATTGCTTAAATACCATTCTCCATGCAGCGTATCTTTGATTCGTTTCTCATTTGTTACGATTTCATGAAAGTTTTCTGGATATTTAATCCGTAGTTCACACATTTTTGTCGTTTTAATTGCTGTTTTTTTGTACGAACGAGCTCACGGTAACGATTAAATTTACCTAATCGGTTTGTTAATCAGGTGTGTGTAAATTCATCAGACCAGTAGTCTATGCAATAAGTTGTTACACTCGTGGGGAAACAACACCCTTAACGAGGGTTTGCTTAGCGATTGGTGGAGCGCGAACGCTTGGCGCGTCAGGTGTTTAGAGTACTAATCAGAATGATGTTCTTTATTTTATATAATGATTGGTATTGTTGTTAATTTTTAATGTTAATGTTCCAGGTTTGTGCTTTTGTTGTTCGGAGTTGTGTTAATTAATGGTGATTTTATAGTGAAAAATAACACTGAAAAGCAAATGGTTGCATATTGATTTTTGCCTTGCTTGGCTGCATTATCCGCCCGTCAAAAATACGCTGATACGTAAAACGGAAGCATGAGGCTCTTTTTACATATCTTAGTTGCACAAAAATTAAACTTAAAAATACTAAGCATCATTGACACTTAGTTTGCAACTGGATGGATGGCTGGGAAGCAGAGATCAGCGAACACTCAAATATGAGGATCTTATGACAGACTTAATCAATTTAATGAACGACCTACTCTGGGGTTCTGTTCTTGTTTATCTTTTAGTCGGTGTCGGTATTTACTTCACAGTAAGACTTGGATTTATCCAATTCCGTCATTTCGGCCACATGTTTTCTGTTCTAAAAAATAGCCGTAAAGCAGACAGTGCTGGTATCTCTTCTTTCCAAGCTCTTTGTACTAGTCTTGCTGCTCGTGTTGGTACAGGTAACATGGCAGGTGTTGCGGTTGCTTTAACCGCTGGTGGCCCTGGTGCGATTTTCTGGATGTGGCTGATCGCCATGCTAGGTATGGCGACGTCGTTCGCTGAGAGCACTCTGGCACAGTTATACAAAACCAAAGATGATGACGGTAACTACCGTGGCGGCCCAGCTTACTACATGGAAAAAGGTCTGGGTATGCGCTGGATGGGTGTGCTGTTCTCAGTATTCCTAATTATCGCATTTGGTTTGGTATTTAACGCAGTACAAGCTAACTCAATCGCTGGTGCAATGAACACCGCATTCGGTTGGGATAAAATGTACGTAGGTATCACAGTGGTTCTATTGTCTGCTGTGGTTATCTTCGGTGGTATTAAGCGTATCGCTCGCGTAGCAGAGATGATCGTTCCAGCGATGGCTTTGGCGTACCTTGCGTTGGCACTGTTTGTGATGTTTATGAACATCGAGAAACTGCCAGCAGTACTAAGCCTAATCTTCAAGAGCGCGTTCGGCCTGCAAGAAGCAGCTGCGGGTGGTCTAGGTTACGCAATCGCGCAAGCGATGATCAACGGTATCAAGCGCGGTCTGTTCTCGAACGAAGCGGGTATGGGTTCTGCGCCAAACGCGGCAGCATCGGCAACTCCGTATCCGCCGCACCCTGCGTCACAAGGTTACGTGCAAATGCTGGGCGTTTTCACCGATACCATCGTAATCTGTTCAGCGACGGTGGCGATCATCCTGATGTCAGGTGAGTACGTACCACACGGTGAAGTAACTGGTATCGAATTGACGCAAAGCGCGTTGAGCTCACAAGTCGGTGATTGGGGTAGTGTGTTTGTTGCGGTAGCGATTTTCTTCTTCGCGTTTACTTCAATCATTGCCAACTACTCGTACGCAGAAACCAACCTTATCTTCCTAGAGCATAACCACAAAGCGGGTATCAGCGTATTCCGTCTAGTTGTTCTGGCTATGGTGATGTTTGGTTCGGTTGCAGCGCTACCGATTGTTTGGGCACTTGCTGACGTATCGATGGGTCTGATGGCGATCGTTAACTTAGTCGCGATTATTCTACTGTCGGGTATCGTGATTAAACTGGCGAAAGACTACAACCAGCAGCTACAAGCAGGCAAAGTACCAACATTTGATTCAAATGATTTCCCTGAGCTTAAATCTCAGCTTGAAGATGGCATCTGGGATAACACCGAGAAGAAATAATAGCCGTTAGCTATTAATACGATTCAAAAAGCCGTGCAGACATTGCGCGGCTTTTTTTGTACCCTAGAGTCAGTAAAAATAGAAAGATAAGAGTAAAGTCATGTTAATTGTAGTTTCTCCAGCAAAGACCTTAGATTACGAATCTCCTCTGGCGACGGAAAAATACACTCAACCTGAACTTGTTGAGTATTCAAAGCAGTTGATCGACGTTTGTCGTAAGTTGACGCCTGCTGACGTGGCAAGTTTGATGAAAGTTAGCGACAAGATAGCTGACCTCAACGTAGGTCGTTTCCAGGAGTGGAGCGAAACTTTCACGACGGACAACTCGCGTCAGGCAATCTTCGCATTCAAAGGAGATGTCTATACTGGGCTAGACGCAGAAACACTCTCAGAAGAAGATTTCGACTACGCACAAAAGCATCTACGTATGTTGTCTGGGCTGTACGGTTTGCTGAAGCCACTTGATTTGATGCAACCATACCGATTGGAAATGGGCACCAAACTAGCGAATGAGAAAGGCACCAACTTGTACCAGTTCTGGGGTAATGTGATTACTGATAAACTCAATCAAGCGATCGCAGAACAAGGTGATAATGTACTGATTAACTTAGCGTCGAACGAGTACTTTAAAGCGGTGAAACCAAAAGCGCTCGACGCTCAGGTGATTACGCCGGTATTTAAAGACTGCAAGAAAGGCCAATACAAGGTGATCAGCTTCTACGCTAAGAAGGCGCGTGGCATGATGGCGCGTTACATCATTGAAAATCGTATTTCTAGCGTTGCGGATTTGACCAAGTTCGATACCGCGGGCTATTACTTTGTAGAACAAGAGTCGACACCAACAGAGTTGGTCTTCAAACGAGAAGAGCAATAATCAGGGAGGTAGGTCATGATCGCTTGGTTTAAACGCTTAATCGCGAAGTACGATGCTTGGTGTCTGTCCATGGGGCTAACACCTGAGAACAAACGAAGTTGTGTTCCCTACCGCAAAGACCCGACCCATGAAACCTCGAAAAAGGCGCAGCAGTAATGCGCCTTTTTGATACCCATTGCCATTTTGACTTCGAGCCATTTTCTACCAACTTTCCTTACCACATAGCACAAGCAAAAGCGCAAGGAGTTGAGCGATTTCTAATCCCTGCGATTGGGCCAAGTAACTGGCAAACACTACTCGAACTGTCACATCGCTACAGCGAAATCTATTTTGCTTTGGGGTTTCATCCTTACTTTCTTGATGGCAATAGTCCGGCTCATTTACGTGCATTGGAACGTTTGCTTGGCGAACATCATGCACGTTGTGTCGCAGTTGGGGAATGTGGCCTAGATGGAATGGTTGCGGTGGACAAGGATTTACAAGAGCAAATGTTTATCGCACAAATCGAACTGGCGAAAACGTTCCAAAAGCCCTTGATACTTCACAGCAGAAAAACACATAACCGCTTAATCCAGTTACTTAAGCAGCATAAGTTTACTGACCGCGGCGTGATCCACGGTTTCGCCGGAAGCTACCAGCAAGCGATGCAATATGTCGATCTTGGATTCTGCATTGGTGTTGGTGGCGTGATTACCTATCCGCGAGCAAACAAAACTCGGCAAGCGATTGCAAAATTACCACTGGATAGTTTGATCTTAGAGACAGATTCACCAGATATGCCACTAAATGGTTATCAAGGTAAAAATAATCACCCTAAACTACTAAGTGAAGTCTTAGCGTCTTTGGCTGAATTGAAAGAAGACTCTAGGCAAACGATTGCCCGAAAGCTCTGGGAAAATAGCAGTTCACTGTTCGGTATCTGTGAATAAAATCCAAAGAAATTTGGCATATTTTGATTGCATATACAGTAAAAGGAGATCTGACTCACGTTGTCGAGTGAATCCATGATGAATCTTATCAGAAACTGTGAACGCGGCATTACTTTCTCAATGGACGGATGAGTATAATTGCGCCTGCTTTTGAGCTCCATTTTTGTAACACGCCAACAAATAACATATAAGGAAGTCATAAACTATGAGCCTGTTTATGAGCCTAGTCGGTATGGCAGTATTGCTAGGAATTGCATTACTACTGTCTGATAACCGCAAAGCTATCAATCTAAGAACTGTGGGTGGCGCTTTCGCTATTCAATTCATCATCGGTGGTTTCGTTCTTTACGTACCATGGGGTCGTGACCTTCTAGCTGGTTTCTCAGCGGGTGTACAGAACGTTATCGACTACGGTAAAGACGGTACTGGTTTCCTATTCGGTAGCCTAGTTAACTTCTCAGTTGACGGTATCGGTTTCATTTTCGCGTTCCAAGTACTTCCAACGCTAATCTTCTTCTCATCGCTAATTTCTGTGCTTTACTACGTAGGCGTTATGCAATGGGTTATCAAGATTCTTGGTGGTGGTCTACAAAAAGCACTAGGTACTTCACGTGCCGAGTCTATGTCTGCAGCAGCTAACATTTTCGTAGGTCAAACAGAAGCACCTCTAGTGGTTCGTCCGTTTGTTCCTAAGATGACTCAGTCTGAGCTATTTGCAGTAATGTGTGGTGGTCTAGCGTCTGTTGCTGGTGGTGTACTAGCAGGCTACGCGTCAATGGGTGTTCCACTAGAATACCTAGTTGCAGCATCATTCATGGCGGCTCCAGGTGGTCTACTATTCGCTAAGATCATCAAGCCAGAAACTGACACTCCAGATGAAGATCTAGGTGCTGATATCGACGGTGGCGACGACAAGCCTGCTAACGTTATCGATGCAGCAGCTGGCGGTGCATCTGTTGGTCTACAACTTGCTCTAAACGTTGGTGCAATGCTACTCGCGTTCATCGGTCTAATCGCGCTAATCAACGGTATCCTAGGTGGCGTTGGCGGTTGGTTCGGTATGCCTGAGCTAACTCTAGAAATCATTCTAGGCTACCTATTCTCTCCTCTAGCATTCCTAATCGGTGTGCCATGGGAAGAAGCAACACTCGCTGGCTCGTTCATCGGTCAGAAACTGGTTGTTAACGAATTCGTAGCTTACCTAAACTTTGTACCTTACGTTGGTGAAAACGCTCAAATTGTTGCGGCAACAGGTGCAGTAATGTCTGAGAAGACAGCAGCAATCATCTCGTTCGCTCTATGTGGTTTCGCAAACCTTTCTTCTATCGCGATTCTACTAGGTGGTCTAGGTGGTCTAGCGCCAAACCGTCGTCACGACATCGCTCGTATGGGTGTTAAAGCGGTTTGTGCTGGTACGCTATCTAACCTAATGGCGGCGACAATCGCTGGCTTCTTCCTATCTTTCTAATTACGTAGTTAAGAGAAAGAATATATAGACGCCGTTTTACAAAGCCCCGTAGTCACACGTTGTGTGCTACGGGGCTTTTTCGTTTTCTGCATATTTAGCGCGATAGCTACGTTAACGTCGGTTTCTCACCCCAGTCACTTAGCGAGCTAAGCTCCCGGGGATTCGAATCCTTGTTGCCTTGCTCTCACACTAACTATTTTGAAAACGGAGATGACTTGGCTTTGATTTAGTTAAGTACTCAAACATTGTCTGTACTGGTTTCAGACAACCAAACACATAGCGTTTGCGATAGGTAAGTCTGCGCAAACGTTGAACAGAATCTTTTTTGAGATACAAACCGTTTGCGCTCTATGAGCCACTACAGTTCTGCGACAAATATCTATAATGTATATATCTATAGAAAGTAGGGTAAAACTTATGAATGAAGTTATCCTCGCAACCCTAGCGGGTTTTGTTGTTGGAGTCCTGTTTTCCGCTATCAAGTTGCCAATACCGGCTCCGCCTGTTTTATCGGGTGTGATGGGCATAGTAGGGGTCTACTTAGGTGGCATAGCTTATCAATGGATTATTGAAAAGTTTTTCAGCTAGCGATAATTGATACATGGAGTATGATTAACGCTGGTGACGGGGGATTTCCCCAACTGTTAGACACCGCAATCGCAGATTGTTGTGCCATAGACCAAACTGGTACTGTGCGGTGACAGGGATAGCAATTGGTATATTTTTCGCTGTATATACCGAGTCTTCAAGGAACCAAGTCCGTTCATAAATGAATGCAGCCTTAAAACAGAATTAAGGCCGTAACTTTTTTGAATATTGATCGGAGATAGAAATGAGCGATTTAAAAGCAGCAGCACTACGTGCACTTAAACTTATGGACCTAACTACGCTGAATGATGATGACACTGATGCGAAAGTTATCTCTCTATGTCATGACGCAAAATCAGCAGTAGGTAACACAGCTGCAATTTGTATTTACCCTCGCTTTATTCCTATTGCTAAGAAGACACTTCGTGAGCAAGGTACACCAGAAATTCGTATCGCAACCGTGACTAACTTCCCTCACGGTAACGATGACATCGAAATCGCAGTAGCAGAAACAAAAGCGGCTGTGGCTTACGGTGCAGATGAAGTCGACGTTGTTTTCCCATACCGTGCCCTAATGGCGGGTGATGAGAAAGTAGGCTTCGAACTGGTTAAGCAATGTAAAGAAGCTTGTGGTGACATTCTTCTAAAAGTGATCATCGAAACAGGTGAGCTAAAAGAAGAAGCACTGATCAAGAAAGCTTCACAAATCTGTATCGAAGCGGGTGCAGACTTTATTAAAACTTCAACAGGTAAAGTGCCTGTAAACGCAACACCAGAATACGCACGCATGATGCTTGAAGTGATTCGTGATATGGGTGTAGCGGAAACCGTTGGTTTCAAACCAGCAGGTGGCGTACGCACTGCAGAAGATGCAGCGGCTTACCTAGCCATGGCTGACGAAATCCTAGGTGATGGCTGGGTTGATGCTCGCCACTACCGTTTTGGTGCGTCAAGCCTACTGACTAACCTACTGAATACATTAGAAGTAACAGACGAAACTGCAGATCCATCTGCATATTAATTCTAATTAACGTCTGTTTGGTGGAGCGGTGTAAACCGTTCCACATTACCTCTTTACCTTACAACCATCGCTATCTTTAGCGTGGGAGGATCTAATGTACTTACCTCAAGAAATCATTCGCAAAAAACGCGACGGTGAAGAACTTACCGCCGACGAAATCAATTTCTTTATTCAAGGTGTTGCGAACAATACCGTCTCTGAAGGTCAGATTGCTGCATTCGCAATGACGATCTTTTTCAACGAAATGACGATGCCAGAACGCATTGCTTTGACTTGTGCAATGCGCGATTCAGGTATGGTGATTGACTGGAGCCACAAGAACTTCGGTGGCCCGATTGTCGATAAACACTCAACTGGTGGCGTTGGGGACGTCACCTCACTGATGCTTGGCCCTATGGTGGCAGCGTGTGGTGGTTTTGTACCAATGATCTCCGGCCGTGGCTTGGGTCACACTGGCGGTACACTCGACAAACTAGAGTCTATCCCTGGCTACAACATTACTCCAACCAATGAAGTGTTTGGTGATGTAACCAAAGAAGCCGGTGTCGCGATCATCGGTCAAACTGGTGACTTAGCACCAGCAGACAAACGTGTTTACGCCACTCGTGACATCACGGCTACTGTAGACAACATCTCTTTGATTACCGCGTCAATTCTGTCTAAGAAACTGGCAGCTGGTCTTGAGTCACTGGTTATGGACGTAAAAGTAGGTTCTGGTGCATTTATGCCGACTTATGAAGCGTCTGAAGAACTAGCGAAGTCTATCGTTGCAGTAGCGAATGGCGCAGGTACTAAGACCACCGCTATCCTAACGGATATGAACCAAGTGCTTGCGTCGTCAGCAGGTAACGCGGTTGAAGTGCGTGAAGCGGTACGTTTCCTCACGGGTGAATACCGTAACCCTCGTCTACTTGAAGTGACACTTGCGTCGTGTGCAGAAATGTTGGTGCTAGGTAAGCTGGCAGACAACACTGAGGACGCGCGTGCGAAGCTGATGGAAGTACTGGACAACGGTAAAGCGGCTGAGTGCTTCGGTAAGATGGTTGCAGGCTTAGGTGGTCCGGCTGATTTCGTAGAAAACTACGACAACTACTTAGACAAAGCTGAGATCATCAAGCCAGTATTCGCGGATCAGAACGGTATCGTTTCTGCGATGGATACTCGTGCAATCGGCATGGCAGTTGTTGCTATGGGCGGCGGTCGACGCGTTGCAACCGACAAGATTGACTATGCGGTGGGTTTTGATGGTTTCATCCGTTTAGGCGAAGAAGCATCAAGCGACAAACCGCTAGCGATTATCCACGCGCGCAGTGAAGAGCAGTGGCAAGAAGCAGCAGACGCATTGAAGAAAGCGATCACAATCGGTGGTGAGTACACACCAACCCCAGAGGTTTATCGCCAAATCCGCGCAGAAGATATTTAATTAGTTATAAATTAAGGCCTGCTTAATACCAATTATTACCGAGTGGGCCTAAGGAACGAGCAATGAAAAGAGCATTTATTTTAGTACTAGACTCATTCGGTATTGGCGCATCAGCAGACGCCGATAAATTTGGTGACGTTGGTTCAGACACACTAGGGCACATCGCTGAGCAATGTGCAAACGGCTTGGCAGATAACGCAGAGCGTAGCGGTGAACTTAAGCTACCTAACTTGTCAAAACTTGGCTTAGCGATGGCACATAAAGAATCAACTGGCCAGTTCGCTCCAGGTTTAGACGCAGACGTTGAGATCATCGGGGCATACGGTCACGCAGCAGAGCTGTCGTCGGGTAAAGATACTCCGTCTGGTCACTGGGAAATCGCTGGTGTACCCGTACTGTTTGACTGGGGTTACTTCACTGACAAAACCAACAGCTTCCCGAAAGAGCTGACAGACCGCATTTTAGAACGTGCGGGCCTAGACGGTTTCCTTGGTAACTGCCACGCTTCTGGTACGCAAGTACTGGATGACTTAGGTGAAGAGCACATGAAGACTGGCATGCCAATCTTCTACACCTCTGCAGACTCTGTATTCCAGATCGCTTGTCATGAAGAGACATTCGGCCTAGACCGTCTGCTAGAGCTTTGCCAAATCGCTCGTGAAGAGCTAGAAGATTACAACATCGGCCGTGTTATCGCGCGTCCGTTCATTGGTCCGGGTAAAGGTCAATTTGAGCGTACAGGTAACCGTCGCGACCTTTCTGTTGAGCCACCGTCAGCAACTGTGTTGCAAAAGCTGGTTGAAGAGAAGCAAGGTAACGTTGTTTCTATCGGTAAGATTGCCGATATCTACGCGAACTGCGGCATCACCAAGAAAGTCAAAGCAACGGGTATCCCTGCGTTGTTCGAAGCGACACTTGAGCAAATCAAAGAAGCGGGTGACGACACTATCGTTTTCACTAACTTCGTCGACTTTGACTCAGCGTACGGTCACCGCCGTGATGTAGCAGGTTACGCAGCAGCACTTGAGTACTTTGACGGTCGTATCAACGAGGTACTCGAACTGATGGAAGAAGACGATGTGCTGATCCTAACTGCGGACCACGGTTGTGATCCAACATGGCCAGGTACAGACCATACTCGTGAGCACATCCCAGTGATTGTTTACGGTAAAAAAGTACCAGCCGGTTCGCTTGGCCGCCGCGAGACGTTTGCCGATATCGGTCAAACCTTGGCAAGCCACTTTGACATCTCGCCAATGGATTACGGCAAGAATTTTCTATAATTGAGACTTAAGTAGAGAGGCGTTGTGCCTCTCTCTTTTTTTAGTTCGGATATAAGGAATATACAGACATGGCAACTCCACATATTAATGCTGAAATGGGGGCATTTGCAGACGTTGTTCTAATGCCAGGTGACCCGTTGCGCGCCAAGTACATTGCAGAAACCTTCCTCGAAGACGTCGTTCAGGTATGTGATGTGCGTAATATGTTCGGCTTTACTGGCACGTACAAAGGTCGCAAAGTTTCTGTGATGGGCCACGGTATGGGTATCCCGTCTTGTTCTATCTACGCCACTGAGCTGATTAAAGACTTTGGTGTGAAGAAAATTATCCGTGTCGGTAGCTGCGGCGCGGTGAACGAAGACATCAAAGTACGCGACGTTGTGATTGGCATGGGCGCGTGTACCGATTCCAAAGTGAACCGTATCCGTTTTAAAGGTCATGACTTCGCTGCGATTGCGGATTACAAAATGGTTCGCGCTGCAGAAGACGCGGCAAAAGCACGTGGCATCGACGTAAAAGTGGGTAACCTGTTCTCGGCTGAACTGTTCTACACGCCTGATCCAGAGATGTTCGATGTGATGGATAAATACGGCATCGTAGGTGTAGAAATGGAAGCGGCAGGTATCTACGGTGTATGCGCGGAATACGGTGCGAAGGCACTGACGATTTGTACCGTTTCAGACCACATCAAGACGGGCGAGCAGACAACCTCAGATGAGCGTCAAACCACCTTTAACGACATGATGCTGATTGCACTGGATTCTGTGTTGCTCGGTGATAACGAGTAATCATCTAGTTGTTTGAAAAGCAAAAAGCCTTGGTTTAAGACCAAGGCTTTTTTTGTTGTGTTAATCCAGCGAGCTTAGGATTCCATATCTTGCAGCAGCAAGTTCTTTCCTTTGCGTTTCGGCTTTCTACGAATCACGATCGCCAGCACCAAACCGGCAAGGAAACTCACCGCGACCATCGAATACATATAGCGGTCGCTCTTGCGGTAGTAATGGTCAGAAAACGCGGTCACTTTACCCGTTTCAAAGGTGATGCGGACAAAACCAATCACCGCATTATCGTGCATAATCGGCTCAACCAATTGCTGCTTACCAATGCGTGCGGTCGCCAGTGGCGTATCTAACCCAAGCGTTTCACGAACCGACTTTGCGTTATCACTCGACGCTAAACGAACGCCGTCTGCGCTATAAATGGTTGCGTCGTATACCAAATCATCTTGCGCCAGTTGGTTGCTAAGCTTAAGTAGGCGCTCTTGATCTTCGTTTGCGATTAAATCACCCGCTGACAAGGATGCTTGTGAGATTAGCACCTGAGTGAGGGTCTTGAGCTGGTTTTGCTGAATCTGCTCGTTACCCTTGGTGATTTTGACACTGTTGACGCCAACTAATGCCACCATGGCGATCAGAGCAAGAATAGCAAGCGCTCTGATGGCGACTCGAAATGAAAACAGAGATGAATCCATTTGACCTCAAAAATCGATTTATTTAGCCATAGGGCATATTGAGACTTGCGTAGGCAAATTGCAATAGGTTAACGTGTTGCAAGGTTTTTTTAGGATTATAAACATGGAACGGTTCAATACATTATCAATTCGACGCTCTATTCCGCTGATGAATCGACTGCCAGAAACACGTTTAGCGACTTGTTTTGACGTTGCTAAGGCCAGTTGGATTATCTATGGCCCTTACTTGTCTGGTGGCCAATTCGACGATATCGACTTTTTCACTGGTTACTACAACGGAGTCGTAGACGTATGGAAAGTCGGTCAGTACGAAGTCGCGCTGATGGACGGTGAACTCACCCCTGAGCACGAAGAGATCTTACAAGCTATCGGACTGGATTACGCGAAGTTGCAAGATGTGCCGGATTTGAGCAAGCCAGGTGTGGTTGTATTCGATATGGATTCGACGGCGATTCAAATTGAATGTATTGACGAAATTGCCAAGTTGGCTGGTGTTGGCGAAGAAGTGGCTGAAGTGACCGAACGCGCAATGCAGGGTGAGCTGGATTTTGAACAGAGCCTGCGCCAGCGCGTTGGCAAACTGGCGGGTGCGGATGAGTCGATTTTATCGGCAGTAAGAGAAGAGCTTCCACTGATGCCTGACTTGCCTGAACTTATCCAGACTTTCAAACAGTTTGGCTGGAAAACGGCGATTGCATCGGGCGGGTTTACCTACTTTTCTGACCATTTAAAACAGCAGCTTGGTCTTGATTTTGCCCAATCTAACCAGCTTGAAATCGTTAAGGGCAAGCTGACAGGTAAAGTATTGGGCGACGTTGTGACGGCGCAAACTAAAGCTGACATCTTAGAAGACCTTGCTGAGCAATATGAGATTGAGTCACACAATACGATTGCAGTTGGTGATGGTGCCAATGACCTGACCATGATGGGCGTAGCCGGATTAGGAATCGCGTATCACGCGAAGCCAAAAGTCGAACAGCAAGCGCAAGCCGCAATCCGTTTCTGCGGATTAGGCGGTGTGATATGTATTCTATCGGCGATGTTGGTGAAGCAAAAACGCGTTAGCTTCTCGCCGCAGCCTTAATCGCGGGTGTTCAGATATAGCAAAGGCGAGCATTTGGCTCGCCTTTATTGTTTTTGTCACAGTGTTTATTTGGTCAGTTCCAACCGAATTAGGACTTCTTCTGTGATGTCGGTGAGTTCACCGTATCCCACCACGTCGTGGAGCTCTTTTTCGAGACTGCGAGCTTTTGCCTGACTGATTTGATTGAGCTCTTTTAGGTCTTTGTGCATCAATACCGTCATTGGGTCGAGCACTGGCGCACTCAACACTCGGATCGCGAAGAACTCGCCGCTGGCTTGCGCGTCTTTGATAAACTTAATCCGCGACTTGATGTTGCTAAACTCGCTCGAGAGCTTTGATTCTACCGCTTGAATACGTGTACCAAACTTTATCACCATCAAATAGAGTTCGTGATATTGCGGTTTTGCCCCTTCAATACGTTTCATCGGCATCGCCAACAAAGTATTGGTGCGGCCTTTGTAGATCGGCTCCAATGAGTAACTTTTCTCTTCGCCGAGCTTCGCCAGTAACGCGATATGTGCTGGCAGCGGGAAGTTGACGCCAATGACTTTTGGTTTCAAGTTGCCGCGACGTTTCTCAAAGTAGACAGGTGTCGAAACCACCTTATCCAGCAGAATATCGTGTAGCCCTTCTAGCAACTCGCCACTTGGCAACAGCTCTTTCTTCGCAACCAGCTTTTCTTGATTGTAGTCAATCAAGCGCCCGAGGAAGGCGACGATTCGCAGGGTAAAGCTCTCTTCCATCATCGAGAGCTGAATTGTGCGACCATCAGGGCTGATGCGCACGATCTGATAAGGAACGGAGTTAAGCGGAACGCGTTTGTCGTACAGCTGTAGCTCTTTAAAGTTGAGATCACAAACGTCACCCGCTTTAAGATGGCTCGGCTCGGAAAGTATGATGCGCACACCGTGCTTGGAGAGATCGTCGGTATGACCAACCAAAACTTGCTTGTCGTCTGTGGTCAGTTCAACCGGAGATTTAAACTGGTATCTTGGTTCTCTGCGGCGTGATTTGGCGTCAAAGTACAAACTGGTTGGGTCGTACTCTGGAGTGCGAGCGTGCTTAAACTGATTCAGCGAGCTGCTTGGCAGTCTTGGCTTTTCTGTCAGTAAATAGTCTTGGCTGCTCTTTTCATCACTGATCTCCTGCAACATACCGCAGTGTGTCAGCGTGTTCGGGTCTAAATCCAGTTCGGTTGAGTGATGACTCAGCGCTTGTTTGTCTTCGTCCGACATTTCAAACACCGAAAGGCGGAAGGCTTTCCAAGACGGTTTCTTTGCTCCCACGTGCCAGAATAACTGGCGTACTTCACGTGTTGCTTCGGGCATCATCATTGAAAAGAAATGGGTCTTACCGTGGTGCTCATGGGTAAACGAGTAGAGTACGTTGCTGCTACCTCTCAGCCCTGGTCTGGTCAACTGCGACATGCGGTCTTGGTTGAACAAGCTGCTCAAAGCTTGTTGGTTACGCTCGTCTTGCCAGTAGTGCCAAATCGGCTGGTTGTTTTCCGTCATCAACACCAGCTTGAGCTGATCACCGCTGAAAAACAGTGGCAAGCTGCAGGTGTGTTTGAGGAAAATGTGCTCGTAGCCACGAGTGCGGGCGCGAATGATTTTATCTTGATTATCGTGACGTGCCTTTTGCGCGTCGCTTTTGAAGTACTGTTCAATCACGGTCGCGAGTGTGTTGCTGTTATCAAGCTTCAACACGCGCAGGAATTTTACCGCGTCGTTTTCGTATGACTCATCAATGCCGACAACACGATATGGAATTGCTTGGTCAATCCCCTCAATTTCACTGGTTCGTGCCAGCTCGACGAAACGCGCATGAATGATCTCACCGAGTTTATAATCAAATGCAGACGGAACTTTAAACTTCGCGCCAGACGGAGATAGATCGACCGTAACCGCGTGAACCAGTTGGTTGCTGTCGAGTTGAATCTCAAGCTGAGAGGAGACTTTGAGGCGATTTTCTTTACGTTTTAAATCAAAGCCTAAATTGATCGCCTCCACTTCGAGTGGCTTTTCAGGGGGCTGGCTTTCGCTGTGCAGAGATTGGTGTCGCTGCTTCATCACGCGGAAGTTATTATGGGTGTTAAACAGCGCTTCCCAAACACCTTCAGTGTAGCCACCAAATTTGTTCGTCAGCTTGTGATATGCATTGAACGCGACATCGTCCAGCCAGTGCGTGCGACCAGCGAGTTCGTATTGTCGGCATTCGCCATTGACCCTGCCACGCAAATCAATGCTCTTGTAACAAGGTGCCATCATTCGGTTGAGTTCCATCTTGACTAAGAACTTTACTGAAGGCGCTTCGCCTTTAGTCATTTGATTGAGTAATAGGTCAAAGTCGTCCGAATGATAGGCGGGAATAAGCCTTTCTGCTAAAGAGAGAATTTCTGGCTGCTGCATATCGTTTGTTTAAAGTGCTCCATGCTGAATTTATCGGCCTTGAAACGCAGATCTTTAGTGATATGTTACCGCGAATCAAGCAGAATTAGAGCCAAAGCGATATTCAAGTTCACAATTTATAACTGAGGCGACATGGCAAAAGCGAAAACAGCATATGTATGTAACGATTGTGGTGCAGATTTCCCCAGATGGCAGGGGCAGTGTAACGCATGTGGTTCGTGGAACACGATCAGCGAAGTACGTTTAGCCGCATCTCCAGCAGCGGCGAGAAACGAGCGTTTGTCGGGTTATGCGGGCAACAGCGGCGAGACCAAAGTACAGACACTGGCTGAGATCGACTTACAAGAAGTGCCTCGTTTTACCAGTGGCTTTAAAGAGTTTGACCGAGTGATGGGCGGCGGTGTCGTTCCCGGTGCTGCGATCCTAATCGGTGGTAACCCGGGCGCGGGTAAGTCGACCTTGTTGCTACAAACCATGTGTTTTCTTGCGTCGCACATGCCAACGCTTTACGTCACCGGTGAGGAATCTTTGCAACAGGTAGCGATGCGTGCTTCGCGCTTGGGACTACCCAAAGATAACCTCAAGATGTTATCGGAGACCAATGTTGACCGTATCTGTCAGATTGCAGAGAAAGAGCAACCAAAGATCATGGTGATCGACTCGATCCAGGTGATGCACGTATCGGATGTGCAATCTTCGCCGGGCAGCGTCGCGCAGGTTCGTGAATCGGCAACTGCGTTGACACGATACGCCAAGCAGAACAATGTGGCGGTGTTCATCGTTGGTCACGTGACCAAAGACGGTTCACTCGCCGGACCGAAGGTTCTAGAACATATCATCGACTGCTCTGTACTGCTCGATGGTGGAACCGACAGTCGTTTCCGTACGTTACGCAGTCATAAGAACCGTTTTGGTGCGGTCAACGAGCTCGGTGTGTTTGCCATGACAGGGCAGGGACTAAAAGAAGTCAGCAATCCGTCTGCAATCTTCTTATCGCGTGGTGAAGAAGAAACCTCAGGCAGCTCGGTAATGGTTGTGTGGGAAGGGACTCGTCCGTTGCTCGTCGAAATCCAAGCGTTGGTGGACTATTCACAACTGGCCAACCCTCGTCGTGTCGCGGTCGGCCTAGAGCAGAACCGCTTGTCGTTACTGCTTGCAGTGCTACACAAACACGGCGGCTTACAAATGGCCGACCAAGACGTGTTTGTTAACGTCGTTGGTGGGGTGAAAGTGACAGAAACCAGTGCCGACTTGGCGTTGGTGGTGGCGTTGCTTTCGAGCTTCCGTGACCGCCCACTACCGAAAGATGTGGTGGTGTTTGGCGAGGTCGGCTTGGCGGGAGAGATTCGCCCAGTGCCAAGTGGTCAGGAGCGTCTCAACGAAGCGTTCAAACATGGTTTCAAGAAAGCCATTGTGCCCGCGGCAAATATGCCCAAAGGTGGTATTCCGGGCATGCAAATCCACGGGGTGAAAAAACTCTCGGAAGCGATTGAAGCGTTTGATGAGTTGTAATACCTACAGGTAAAAAATAGAAAGAGCGAGCCACAGTGCTCGCTCTTTTTGCTTTTCGCCTTAGCGCATTAAAGCATGTCGACCGCTTTCTCTACCGCTTGGATAAATCGCTCAACATCGTTGTCAGTGTTATAGATCGCGAATGACGCACGCACAGTTCCTTTGACGTTCAGCGCATCCATTAATGGGTGCGCACAGTGGTGACCCGCGCGTACTGCAATACCTTGCTGGTCAAGCAACGTCGCGATGTCTTGGTGATGAACCCCATCAATCACAAAAGAAATGACTGACGCGTGTTCTTGGTAGCCAAGTATCCGTACATCTTCGATTTGATTTAAGCGGCGCTGCGCTTTGTCGACAAGCGAGTGAATATGCGTTGCTACGTCTTGAGGGGTAAACTCTTGGTACCATTTGATCGCGGTTTCAAGTGCGATTGCACCAGCAACGTTAGGCGTTCCTGCCTCAAACTTTCCCGGTAACTCGCTATAGGTCGTGCCGTTGAAAGATACTTTCTCGACCATCTTACCGCCGCCATGCCAAGGAGGCATGGCTTCCAATAAGTTGAGTTTGCCATACAACACGCCGATACCTGCAGGAGCGTATAACTTGTGGCCTGAGAAGACGTAAAAATCGGCATCTAGCGCTTGTACATCTACTTTCTCATGAACGATACCTTGCGCACCATCGACTACCACGACAGCGCCCACTTGATGCGCTCTGCTAATCACTTGTTCAATCGGTTGGCGTGTGCCAGTGACGTTGGTGATGTGGGCAATGGCTACTAGCTTTGTCCGGCTAGATAACAGTGATTCGAATGCCGCTAAGTCAAACTGGCAGTCTGGTGTCATCGGTACTTTGACCACTTTGGCGCCAGTCTGCTCGGCGACAATCTGCCAAGGGACGATGTTGGCGTGATGCTCCATCTCTCCGACGAGAATTTCATCTCCCGTTTGTAACGTATTACGTGCGTAAGTCTGCGCGATTAAGTTAAGCGCTTCGGTTGCGCCTCGCGTCCAGATGATTTCTTTGCTGGAGTCGGCATGGATGAAGTCAGCAACCGTTTCTCTGGCTGATTCAAACTGGCTAGTCGCGTGTGCGGTCAAGCTGTGGCTACCACGATGAACATTGGCGTTTTCTTGGCTGTAGTAACGGCTGATTGCATCAATCACGCACTGCGGCTTTTGGGTTGTCGCCGCACTATCCAGATAGACTAAGCGCTGGTCATTGACGGTTTGTTGTAAAGCCGGAAACTGGCGGGTGACTGCGTTAACGTCGAGCATTATTCGTCACCCAGCTTGTGATATTGCAGAGTCGGAATGGTCACCATTGGTTCGGCGACGGTCCAAGCGTGCGCTTTACCCGACAAGTTGATGATGATTTCCATCGCAAACTCAAGTGCAGTTCCCGGTCCTTGGCTGGTGAGCAAGTTATGGTTGATATCGTAAGTCACACGTTTGACGCGCCATTTGTCCTTAGCGATATGATCTTGGAAGTTTGGATGGCAAGTCATTAACGCATCGGGATAAAGATTGTGATGAGCAAGAACTAAGGCAGGTGCAGCGCAAATCGCAGCGACTAATTTGCCTTCGTACATTTGCTGACGAACGATCTCAACCAGTACCGTACTATCACGAAACGTTTCCGCGCCGCCAACCCCACCGGGCAGGATCACCGCGTCAAATTCGTCATCAGCGATATCGACCAGTTTACAGTCCGCGGTTAACGTTACTCCGCGCGAGGCTTTCATCACCAGATTACCGTCAAAGTCAGCACTGGCTACAACGGTTTCGTAGCCAGCGCGAACCATCATGTCGATGATAGTTACCGCTTCCATCTCTTCGGTGCCTGGAGCGATAGGGACGAGGACTTTTTTGCTCATGATGATTTCCAGCTTTGTTCTATGAGTTTGATTTGTTCAAACAGTGCGGTGTTGTGTGGCACAGCAATGTTGTGTGTTTGGGCGCGTTGCAGTAAATAACCCGTGATAAAGTCTATCTCGCTTGGGCGTTTGTGGACAATATCTTGCTGCATAGAAGAATGGTTTTTTGCCGTGGCTTGAATCACATTAAACACCGTTTCTTCTAGTTTAGCCGCATCGGTGACAATGCCCTCTGCGTTCATCACCTGTGCCACTTCTTCAACTACGCTAACCAACGTTGAGCGATAGCTATCTGCGGCCAACTCACCATTGGTGATCTGGTTGATCGCCGTCAATGGGTTGATCGCGCAGTTGATCGCGAGCTTTGACCACAATGCTTGTTCGATGTGGTTGTGCCATTGCGCGGTACTCAGTGCGTGGTCAAAGACCTCTGCAAGAAACTGACACTGTTTACCTTTCTCATTGTGTCCGCCGAGTTGCGTGATTCCTACACCAGTATGCTGCACTTTGTTTGGTTCTGGGCGATAGGCTCCATGCGTGGTCGTGGCCAGAACCAGTGGATTATTAGGTAGCAGCTCGGCAACGATGTCTGCGGTGCCCATGCCGTTGTGCATCAGAACTACGATGCAGTCGGGGTCAATCTGCTCAAGTAGCGGCTGCATTGCTGTTTCGACTTGAGGTGCTTTTAGTGTGACCAATAACAGGTCGGCATCTTTTAGCTTTTCAGCGTCATTGTTAACCAACGTGACGGGGGAGAGCGTATCGAGACACAGAGTCGACTGGTGGTGGCCGTTTCGTGACCAGAGTGATAGCGAATGACCAGCGTTGTGTAAGGAGAGTGCCCAGAGAGAGCCAATTGCTCCAGGACCTAAAACCACAATGTTCATGCGTTAACGAAGAGAAAAGGATTTGCCCAAAGGATAAGGCTATCGAGTGAGAAAGCAAATAAAAATGGCACCCGAAGGTGCCATTTGATGTTCTGAGCAACGTCTAAAATTAGAAGTTGTACTGTAGTCGGTAGATTACTAGATCTTGGTAATCTTTACGCGCTAGTTTGTTTACTGTGTAACGGTATAGTACGCCAGCAGACCAATCTTGGTGGAAGTTCCAAAGTAGGTTCAAGCTACCGTTTAGACCCCAGCTTTCTGAACCGTCGCCGCTTGCGAAGTCAGTGCTTTGAAGATCTGAGTAGTCGTCGTTACGCGCGAATTCTAGCTCGTTCCAAGTTGCGAACGTGAAGTTCTGACCCGCTAGGTCGAAGTTGTAGTAACCCACGTAACCGAACATACCGCCGTTGCTACCGCTGATGTCACCGCTGTTGATTTGGTGAACACCGATGAACGGAGTGAATGCCCAACCATCACCTTTAAGACCAGTGTAGCCTAGACCTAGAACACGGTTTTGCTCGTGGAATGCTGATTTGTCTGCGTCTGTGTTGTACACCTGAGCGTAAAGAGAAACACCAGAGTCAGTTAGGTTGTAGTGGATAGTACCTTTCGTTGATGCGCCACGGTCATCACCAGAACGGTCTACACCTTCATAGTCGTAGAAGCCGTAGATTTGACCCCAGTCAAACGCTGCACCACCTTCGATACCAATTACAAGTTGGTTACGATCATCGATATCGCCGCCAAAGTTGTCATCGTCGTTACCGAAACCGTGATCCCAAACTTGGTAATCTGCATACATGCTACCAAAGCCGTATAGGTATTCTGCTTGTGCTGGTACTGCTGAAACTGCTGCCACAACACCAAGAGCTAAAAGTGATTTACGCATACTGGTACTCTCTATGTTTGTTCAATATTAATTTAGATGCTTATAGCCAAAACTGCACAATCTATGCTGTGCTCTAATGGTGCGAATGATAGCGATAAAAATCTCAATTTGAAGTGACGCAGAGTGAAAAAGTACATAAAACTAGTGATGGAGATCTCGTTAACAAACAAAAAAAATGAACCAATTCAAATTTTCACGATGTTGCACAAAAAATGTTGCAGGTAACGATTACGCAAACGTTCAACTAAAATTTGAAGTACATCACGCGTTCGAAAAGGGGAAATGTGATCTATCCGATGTATATAACGTAAATGTTAGTAAGTTGTTTTTTGGAGAGTTGCAATGAACGAATTGATGCTATTTCCTCTGAACTCAGTCGTGTTGCCTGAAGGGAAAATGCGTCTGAGAATTTTTGAGGCGAGATATAAGCGTTTGGTATCTGAAGCACTGAAAGCCGACGGGACATTTGGCATCTGCTTGTTTGAGCCGCAAGCTTCTCTAGCACGAAGTGAGCTATCTCATCTCGGTACTTTGGTAAAGATTGTGGATTTTGAGCAGCTCGAAGACGGTTTACTCGGCATTACGGTCGCAGGAATTAATCGCTTTAAGATTGCCGGAGTGCGTGTGGAACATGACGGTTTGAGGTTTGCGAAGGTAAAAACTCTACCTGAATGGGATGTGACAGAACTGGACTCGGTAAGTATGCCGCTAAGTTTGCACTTACAAACTATCTATCAGCAATTTCCTCAGCTAAGTGAGCTCTACCAACAAAAGTTTTTTGATGACGCTAGCTGGGTAAGCCAGCGCTGGCTAGAAATTCTACCGCTTAGCAACAGCGAATTTGATGTATTGGCGGGGGGCAACAGTTGCCTCGCAGCAGTGGAGTTTCTTAACCAAAGGCTAAAAATTGATGCCGATAGTGATCCAGTCGCTAAACTGTAACGTAGTAAGGTGGAAACCAGTGCAAAGGACAATGTAATGGGTAGTCTGGACTCGCAGAATTATTCCCGAGAGGATTGGGCAGCGTGCATGGAAAAAGTCAAACAACAAGACAAACATGCATTCGCGCTCGTTTTTCAACACTTCTCTCCTCGTTTGAAACAGTTTGTCTATCGACACGTTGGCAATGAACATGTGGCGATGGAAATGGTACAAGAAACTATGGCGACGGTTTGGCAAAAGAGTGCGTTGTTTGATGGCAGAAAAAGCTCATTATCGACGTGGATATTTACTATCGCCAGAAACCTTTGCTTTGACATGTTGCGTAGACAAAAGGGACGAGAGAAGCACATCCACTCGGAAGATATCTGGCCGAATGATTATTGTCCGCCGGACCTGATTGAGCATTACTCGCCCGAGACCGACATGCTCAAAGAGCAGGTAGTGAAATTTATCGATACCTTACCGGAGGCTCAGCGTAAGGTAGTACAAGCCGTGTATTTGGAAGAGCTTCCACACCAACAAGTCGCCGAAATGCTGAACATTCCCGTAGGGACGGTGAAATCGCGTTTACGACTTGCCGTGCAAAAACTGAGACATTCAATAGAGGCAGACCAGCTATGAGTTATCACCCAGAAGATTTGATGTTGAAATCCTATGTGGAAGGAGAACTGGATGCTGTTTCCGCGCTCACTATCGCGGTTCATATCGAAACCTGCCCAGAGTGCAAGCGCAAAGTGGCATTGTTTGAGCAAGAGTGCGGTGAGGCGCTGTTTAGTGGTAGCTCTGAGCACGTTGACCATGATGAACAAGTATTCGATGAGATCTTTGACTCTATCGTTTGTCTCGAGCAGAACAGCGAACCTTTCAGAATGCCGAGAAAGCCTAAGCAGATCGAAGTCAACGGTAAAACATTTACTTTGCCTGTGTCGCTTAGTTCGTTTGTCGACCACATTGGTGAATGGCACAGTTATGGCGGTAAAGTATTCAGCGCGCCAGTTGATATTGCCGACAACAGTCGTGTGAATTTAATGTACATCGCTGAAGATGTGCAGATCCCTCAGCATACCCATAAAGGCTTGGAGTCAACCTTGGTGCTGCACGGTAGCTTTAGTGATGAGAATGGTCACTATCAAGTGGGAGACTTTATGATTGAAGACGGTTCGGTCAAGCACAGCCCAACCACCAGTAAAGGGCAAGATTGCTTATGTCTCACCGTACTGACTGAGCCAATGCTGTTTACACAAGGTATCGCGCGCTTGTTCAACCGCTTTGGCAAAGGTATGTATCCGTAAGCTCGATAACAACTTAAGTAGACTGATTTGAAAAAGGCTTGGTGTTTACCAAGCCTTTTTCTTTTAGCTGTGCGCTTCGCGCTCTTTGCACTCTTGCGCGTCGCGCTGTCTGGCCTTATCGAGCATAGCGTTGAAGTAGTGACGCAATGAATAGAGCATCACCAAACTCGGAATCACCATCAGCGCAGTAAGAACAAAGAACAACGACCAATCATTGAGGAAGTCTGCAAGTTCGCCACTGAAAGAAGCTAATGTGGTTCGGCCAAAGTTCCCGAGCGAAGCGAGTAGGGCATATTGGGTGGCGGAGAAAGCTTGCCCCGTCACTACCGTGAGGAAAGAAACAAAGGCGACAGTCGAGAAGGCCGAGGTGAAGTTATCGACCGCAAGTGTGGCTAAGAACAGCTGCTCGTTTGGACCTACTTTCGCAATCCAGGCAAACATCAGGTTACTCGCTGCCATCGCGATACCACCAATCATCAAACCACGTACGATGCCAAATCTCACGTTGACCATACTGCCGATCAAAGTGAATAAGATCGTCAGTCCCCAGCCGATCAGTTTAGAGTAGTAGCCAATTTGTTCGTTGGAGAAGCCGACTTCTTTATAGAAAGTAATCGACATTCTGCCAAGGAAGGCTTCACCAATCTTGAACAGAAATACGAATAGCAACAGGGTTAACGCCACGCGAAAACCGTTGCGTTTGAAGAAATCGAGGAACGGTTCAACCACCGTCACCGTCAGCCATGCTAGCGCGCGATTACCGACAATCTGGTTATGGCGCTGTTCCGCTTCCGCTTGAAGCGAGTCGCGATGTGTTTTCGGTTCGCCGACCAACAGAGTAAACAGCAACAGTACGCCGACAATCGCGGCCATTCCGTAGTAAACACCGTTCCAGCCGATCGAGTCGGCATTGATAAACGCCAAATAACCCGGAACAGAATACCCCGTCCACCAACCGATAACTGCCATCGCTGAGGCTTGCGGCAGTTTTGACGGCTCTGACTTAGGGAACGTATCGATACGGAAAGCGTCGATGGCGATGTCCTGTGTGGAAGACGCAATCGCAATGCCTAATGCTAGCATGGACGTCAGCATCAGGTTTTTCGCTGGATCGACTCCAGCAATAAAGAGAGTGCAGACCAGAACGATCGACTGACATAAGAAAATCCAGCTGCGTCGCTGACCAAGAATGGCGTGCAGTACCGGCAGTTTGACTCGGTCTACCAACGGGGCCCACAAAAAGTTGATCGCATAGACGGCAAAGACGCTACCAAAATAACCGATCGCAGCACGTGTGAGCCCGGCATCTTTGAGCCAGCCTGACATGTTCGAACCGATAAGAACCCAAGGGAAGCCGCTAGAGCAGCCAAGCATAAAGACCCACAACAGGCGTCTGTCCATGTAACTGCGAATGGTTTCTCGCCAAGACATAGACGGGGAGTCAAAAGACATATGCATTTCCTTGTTAGAGTGTTCGGTCGGCAAAAAGGCTCTAGCCGAACCAACTAGAGCCTAAACCTGTTAAGGTTGAAGTGTAACTTTAGTAATAACAATTGGTGTCACAGGGACGTCAGCGTAGCGACCGATGTTTTGCGTCGGTTTTGTCGCCATCGCTTGGACAACGTCATAGCCTTGTGTCACCTGACCAAATACCGCATAACCTGGTGGGCGCTGATCGTAGTCTAGGAAGTTATTGTCAGTTAAGTTGATAAAGAACTGACGAGTTGCCGAATTCGGGTTACTCGTTCTTGCCATCGCAATCGACGCGGTTTGGTTTTTCAAACCGTTTGACGCTTCGTTCTTGATTGGCGAGTAAGTGGCTTTCATCTGCATGTTTTCATCAAAACCGCCACCCTGAGCCATAAAGCCAGGGATCACGCGATGAAAAATAGTCCCAACATAGCTACCGTCTTCAACGTATTTAAGGAAGTTAGCCACCGTTACCGGCGCTTTTTCTTGGTTTAGCTCGACAGTGAATGCGCCTAAGTTGGTTTCAAACTCAACTTTTGGCCCGGCAAAGGCTAGGCTGCTGACGAGTGCTAAACAAGCGGTTGCAAGTTTCAACATTAGAATCGCTCCTGCATGTACTCTTTCAGTTCACTATCGTTAGCGATCTCTTTAAGTACCAAGCCGACAACGTCGTTCAGTACCATCTCGATATCTTGGTTTGACGCGCTCATCGCGCCCGTGCGTTTTGCCGTGCCTGTGTAGGTTTTCACTAGCTTGCCTTGCGCGTTTTCAGCGGTCACTTCAACGACAACTTTACCGTCCATTTCGTTTTCCATCACGCTGTGCTTGACCGATACCAGTACTTCTTGGATTTCAAGCTCAACCGTGTTTTCGCTGTTGACTGTGTTGCGGAAACCTTGTGACTGCAATTGTTCTAGCAGCGCGTTTTCTAATGAGATGCGGACATTTTGCTTCGAGTGGATAGGCTCAATGTTTGAGCGGCCACTGTCGACTAATGCAACGTACTGCGCTGAGCGAATGTCTTTACTCACGATGTTGAAAGTCGCATCGCTGGTAATCTCGCTGCTGCTCAATACTGCTTTTGGCATAAAGTTGATTTGCTGTTGCTGTGGAGCTGCACATGCGGTCAGAAGTGCCATCGAAGCCGCTAGGACCAGTTTTCTCATTGTTTAATTCCCTTGTTCGTCACTCTGAAAGTAGTAGAGGTATAGTCGTAAACTATTTAGTCGCCTGTAAAATAACAAATTTATTGTTGGAAGTAACAAGCTTGACGTTCTGCTTACCAAATAATCGCGTTAACTTTACATCGTATCCGAGGTGGCGGTTACCGATAACCATTAATTGTCCGCCGGTGCGAAGAACATGCTTTGCATCACAGAACATTTGCCACGCGATATGGTCGGTAATGGCTTGTTGCTGGTGGAATGGTGGATTACACACCACGAGGTCGGCGCTGCTTGCTTCGAAACCATCTAGGCAGTTGTTGGCGACGCAATCAATCTCGCGCTCAGAGCCTAAATTGTCCAACAGGTTTTGCTTGGCCGATTCTACCGCCATGAAACTCTCATCAACACAAGTCAGCTTCGCTTGTGGATTCTGCAAGCCAAGTTTGACTGACAATATGCCGTTGCCACAACCCAAGTCGATGATGTGTTTGTCGCCTAACTCGCTCGGCAGATGCTCAAGCATCAGGCGCGCGCCTAAATCGAGCTTCTCTCCTGAATAGACGTTTGGCAGGTTTTTGAGCGAGAAGTCGTGACCATCTACGTTCCAACGGGTGAATGCTTCAACCATCGGTGCAAGTTGGCTGTTGGCGTGGGCAAAGACGAGACGATGCTTTTTCCAAGCCAGTGATGTGGTGGTTTCGCCAAGGTGTTTTTCAAACAATTTGAGGGTTGAAGAGTGGATCTCCTTGGCTTTGTTGACCGCAATAACCTGTACCGAAGGTTTGAGCGACTGGCGAAGTTGGTCAAGCTGCCAAACAAGATGGCGATTTGCTTTAGGGATCTGAACCAAGACTAAATCGACATCACTTGGAATCGCATCCATGGTGCTGGCAAAGGTAATTTTGTTGCACTGATTCCGCTGAAGGTTAGAGAGCGTACCTTTATGGGCAATAAATGAATCACTCATCATGGTTACACGGTGTTTCTGTGCGAACCAGCAGCTTAATGCGCCGAAGTTGTCGTTAAGAATCAATATATGTTGGTTGTCGGGCAGGTGTAGCTCTTCGACATAATTGATCAGGTACTCGTCACCTGCATCCCATGCTTGGAGGGTTTCGTTGTTCTTTTTTGGGTAGCGGTAGAGTGAAAGGGTGCGATCGTGCAGCGTAAGCTCAGTTTTCATATTTGCAACATTAGCAATTTAAGACTGCACAAATTGTCGCAGATGCAAGGCAAAGTGAAAACTAAAACCTTTTGCTTTGCGTACAAGGGGATTATCATTTGTTCTTAATGCTATTAATAATTATATGGTGACACACGATGTTGCAAGAAGTGATTGAAACCAAACTACATGAAGCGTTTGAGCCCGAGTATTTGAAAGTCGTGAACGAGAGCTACATGCACAATGTGCCTCCCGGTTCTGAAAGCCATTTTAAAGTGATTGTCGTCAGCGACAAATTTGACGGCTTGAGGCTGATCGGTCGTCACCGCGAAGTCAACAAAGTCTTGGCGGATGAGTTGGCAAACCATATTCATGCGCTGTCGATGCACACGTACACGCAGGCCGAATGGAAAGCGCAAAATGAGAGCGCACCAGACAGCCCAATGTGCATGGGTGGCTCAAAATAGATTACGAAAGGAGGAGGTATATATCGCCTCCTTTTTATTTGACGATATCGATTGCATTAACAATGTGGAAACAAATTAATCAGATGATTCGATTTGATTCAAAATGTTTAAGGATGTGAATGTCGGAGAGTTTTTTGTCGAGCGGCTGAATACCGTTTGTGCGGTGGTTCAAAGTTATGACTATTCCTTAACCTTTTAAACTCAAATCCTCTGAAATATCCACACTATTCTTTTCATTGGTCATGGCATCCCCTTCCTAAAAGATGCTAGACTATCGCACCTGATAAATCTCGGACTTTTTCTGTTGCGAGATTTTTAATAGGATGTTGCGATTTTGGTGTTTTAAACGACACCGAAACCGGACACTAGTGTCGTGTCTAAAAGTTACGCAATCAAAGAATCTTTTTCCCGATAAAAGTAGTGCAAGTGCGTATGATTACAATAAAGAAGGGTCTGGACCTTCCTATCGCAGGAACTCCTACCCAGGTGATTAATGATGGTAAGACCATCAAGAAAGTCGCCTTGCTTGGCGAAGAGTACGTTGGCATGCGTCCTACTATGCATGTTCGCGTAGGCGATGAAGTGAAAAAAGCGCAAGTTCTTTTTGAAGACAAGAAGAACCCTGGCGTGAAATTTACTTCACCAGCAAGTGGTAAAGTGATCGAGATTAACCGTGGTGCTAAACGTGTCCTTCAATCTGTTGTGATTGAAGTGGCAGGTGAAGAACAGGTTACTTTTGACAAGTTCGAAGCCAACCAACTAGCAAGTCTTGACCGTGAAGCGGTGAAAACTCAGCTTGTTGATTCTGGTCTATGGACTGCTTTACGTACTCGTCCGTTCAGCAAGGTTCCAGCAATTGAGTCTTCAACTAAGGCAATCTTTGTTACTGCTATGGATACTAATCCATTGGCGGCACAGCCTGAGTTGATCATCAATGAACAACAAGAAGCATTCGTTGCTGGTTTAGATGTGCTTTCAACTCTGACTGATGGCAAGGTTTACGTATGTAAATCAGGCACCAGTCTTCCTCGTTCTTCACAGTCAAATGTAGAAGAGCATGTTTTTGATGGCCCTCACCCAGCAGGTCTTGCTGGCACCCACATGCATTTCCTATACCCAGTAAATGCAGACAACGTGGCGTGGAGCATCAACTACCAGGACGTTATTGCGTTCGGTAAGTTGTTCCTAACTGGTGAACTTTACACTGACCGTGTTATCTCTCTGGCTGGCCCAGTAGTGAATAACCCTCGTCTAATCCGTACGACTGTAGGTGCTAGCCTAGAAGACGTAACAGATAACGAGTTAATGCCAGGTGAAGTTCGTGTGATTTCTGGTTCTGTACTCTCTGGTACTAAAGCAACTGGTCCTCACGCATACCTAGGTCGTTACCACGTACAGGTTTCTGTATTGCGCGAAGGCTATGAGAAAGAATTGTTCGGTTGGGCGATGCCTGGTAAGAACAAGTTCTCTGTAACTCGCTCATTCCTTGGTCATATCTTTAAAGGTCAGTTGTTCAACATGACAACCACGACCAACGGTAGTGACCGTTCGATGGTTCCAATCGGCAACTACGAACGTGTAATGCCACTAGATATGGAACCTACTCTGCTACTTCGCGATCTATGTGCAGGCGATACCGATAGTGCAGCAGCACTTGGCGCGCTAGAGCTAGACGAAGAAGACGTAGCATTGTGTACCTTTGTTTGTCCTGGTAAGTACGAGTATGGTCAACTACTTCGTGAATGCCTAGATAAGATCGAGAAGGAAGGGTAATTTTCATGTCTCTTAAAAAGTTTATTGAAGACATCGAGCATCACTTTGAGCCTGGCGGTAAACACGAAAAGTGGTTTGCCCTTTATGAAGCAGCTGCGACGCTGTTTTATACTCCGGGTCTTGTAACAAAGAGAAGCTCGCACGTTCGTGATAGCGTTGACTTAAAACGTATCATGATCATGGTTTGGTTCGCGGTATTCCCAGCTATGTTCTGGGGTATGTACAACGCAGGTGGCCAAGCTATCGCAGCACTGACTCACATGCACGCTGGTGATCAACTAGCGGCAGTAGTTGCAGGTAACTGGCACTACTGGCTAACCGAAATGCTAGGTGGCACCATCGCCGCTGATGCTGGGGTTGGCAGTAAGATGCTACTCGGTGCGACTTACTTCCTACCAATCTACGCAACGGTATTCATCGTTGGTGGTTTCTGGGAAGTGCTGTTCTGTATGGTGCGTAAGCACGAAGTTAACGAAGGTTTCTTTGTAACTTCTATCTTGTTCGCGCTTATCGTTCCACCAACTCTTCCTCTATGGCAAGCAGCGCTAGGTATTACCTTCGGTGTGGTTGTAGCGAAAGAAATCTTCGGTGGTACAGGTCGTAACTTCCTAAACCCAGCACTAGCAGGTCGTGCATTCCTATTCTTCGCTTACCCAGCTCAAATCTCGGGTGACGTAGTGTGGACTGCAGCTGACGGTTTCTCTGGTGCGACGGCTCTTAGCCAATGGGCTCAAGGTGGTAACGGTGCTTTAGTTAATACTGTAACTGGCGCTCCTATCACTTGGATGGATGCTTTCATCGGTAACATCCCTGGCTCAATTGGTGAAGTTTCGACTCTGGCACTGATGATCGGTGCAGCGATGATCGTTTACATGCGAATCGCTTCATGGCGCATCATTGCAGGTGTAATGATCGGTATGATCGCGACAGCGACGCTGTTCAACGTGATCGGTTCTGAGACGAACCAAATGTTCAACATGCCATGGCACTGGCACCTGGTTCTAGGTGGTTTTGCATTCGGTATGTTCTTTATGGCGACAGACCCTGTATCTGCTTCATTTACCAATAAAGGTAAGTGGTGGTACGGCGCTCTAATCGGTGTAATGTGTGTTCTAATCCGTGTAGTTAACCCAGCGTACCCAGAAGGTATGATGCTGGCGATTCTATTCGCGAACCTGTTTGCACCTCTGTTCGACCACTTAGTTATCGAGAAGAACATCAAGCGGAGACAAGCACGCTATGGCAAGTAATAACGACAGCATTAAAAAGACGCTGGGTGTTGTTGTCGGGTTGAGCCTTGTTTGTTCAATCATCGTATCAACAGCAGCAGTAGGTCTACGCGATAAGCAAAAAGCTAACGCTGTACTAGATAAGCAATCTAAGATCGTTGAAGTTGCGGGCATTGATGCTGAAGGTAAAAAAGTGCCTGAGCTATTTGCACAATACATCGAACCACGTCTAGTTGACTTTAACACTGGTGACTTTGTAGAAGGCAACGCTGCGACTTACGACCAACGTAAAGCGGCTAAAGACCCTGCTGAGTCAATCAAGCTATCTGCTGATGAAGATAAAGCTAAGATCCTTCGTCGTGCTAACACGGGTGTTGTATACCTAGTGAAAGATGGTGACGCAGTATCTAAAGTTATCCTACCGGTTCACGGTAACGGTCTTTGGTCTATGATGTACGCTTTCGTTGCCGTTGAAACTGACGGTAACACAGTGTCTGGTATCACTTACTACGAGCAAGGTGAAACTCCTGGACTTGGTGGTGAAGTTGAGAATCCAAGCTGGCGTGCACAATTCGTAGGCAAGAAACTGTTTGATGAAAACCACAAGCCAGCTATCAAGGTAGTGAAAGGTGGTGCACCAGCAGGTTCTGAGCACGGTGTTGACGGCCTGTCAGGTGCGACACTAACTAGTAACGGTGTTCAACACACATTTGACTTCTGGTTAGGCGATATGGGCTTTGGTCCATTCCTAGCAAAAGTTCGTGACGGAGGTCTGAACTAATGTCTAGCGCACAAAATATTAAAAAGAGCATTCTAGCGCCAGTATTGGATAACAACCCAATCGCGCTACAGGTTCTTGGTGTATGTTCTGCTCTTGCAGTAACAACTAAGCTAGAGACTGCGTTTGTTATGACGCTAGCGGTAACATTTGTAACTGCTCTGTCTAACTTCTCGGTATCTTTAATCCGTAACCACATTCCTAACAGCGTACGTATCATCGTTCAGATGGCGATCATCGCTTCGCTAGTAATCGTGGTAGACCAAGTGCTAAAAGCTTACCTATACGATATCTCTAAACAGCTATCGGTATTCGTAGGTCTTATCATCACGAACTGTATCGTAATGGGTCGTGCTGAAGCATTCGCAATGAAGTCTGCGCCAGTACCTTCTCTTATTGATGGTATCGGTAACGGTCTTGGTTACGGTTTCGTTCTTATCACTGTTGGTTTCTTCCGTGAGCTATTTGGCTCAGGCAAACTATTTGGTCTGGAAGTACTACCTCTAGTGAGCAATGGTGGTTGGTACCAGCCTAACGGCCTGATGCTGCTAGCACCATCTGCATTCTTCCTAATCGGCTTCCTAATCTGGGCAATCCGTATTCTGAAACCAGAACAAGTAGAAGCGAAGGAGTAAGGACGTCATGGAACATTACATTAGTCTGTTAGTTAAATCGATTTTCATCGAAAACATGGCTTTGTCTTTCTTCTTAGGTATGTGTACGTTTCTTGCGGTATCTAAGAAAGTTAAGACCTCTTTCGGTCTAGGTGTTGCGGTTGTAGTAGTACTTACTATCGCGGTTCCAGTAAACAATCTTGTTTACAACCTAGTCCTAAGAGAAAACGCTTTAGTTGAAGGTGTCGATCTTAGCTTCCTAAACTTCATCACCTTTATCGGTGTAATCGCTGCACTTGTACAGATCCTAGAGATGGTTCTAGACCGTTTCTTCCCACCTCTGTACAACGCGCTAGGCATCTTCCTACCGCTGATCACAGTAAACTGTGCGATCTTCGGTGGTGTATCTTTCATGGTACAACGTGACTACAACTTTGCTGAATCTGTTGTTTACGGTTTCGGTTCTGGTGTGGGCTGGATGCTAGCCATCGTTGCTCTTGCAGGTATCCGTGAGAAGATGAAGTACTCTGACGTACCTCCTGGTCTGCGTGGTCTAGGTATCACGTTCATCACTGTAGGTCTAATGGCGTTAGGCTTTATGTCTTTCTCTGGTGTTCAACTGTAAGTCGGGTAAACCGCAACAATTAAGGAATAGTCAATGGACATTATTCTTGGTGTAGTGATGTTTACTCTGATCGTACTGGCTCTAGTACTAGTGATTCTTTTCGCTAAGTCTAAGCTGGTACCAACAGGTGACATTACAATTTCTGTGAACGACGACCCTAACTTGGCGATCGTTACACAACCAGGTGGCAAACTACTTGGCGCTCTTGCGGGTGCTGGTGTATTCGTTTCTTCTGCCTGTGGTGGCGGTGGCTCTTGTGGTCAGTGTCGCGTAAAAATTAAATCTGGTGGTGGTGATATCCTTCCTACCGAGCTTGACCACATTACTAAAGGTGAAGCACGTGAAGGTGAGCGTCTAGCGTGTCAGGTTGCGATGAAAACCGACATGGACATCGAACTTCCAGAAGAAATCTTCGGCGTTAAGAAGTGGGAATGTACGGTTATCTCTAACGATAACAAAGCAACATTCATCAAAGAGCTTAAACTACAAATTCCAGATGGCGAATCAGTACCTTTCCGTGCTGGTGGTTACATCCAGATTGAAGCGCCTGTTCACCACGTGAAATACGCTGACTTCGATGTACCTGAAGAGTACCGCGAAGACTGGGACAAATTTAACCTGTTCCGCTACGAGTCTAAAGTAAACGAAGAGACAATCCGCGCTTACTCAATGGCTAACTACCCGGAAGAAGAAGGCATTATTATGCTAAACGTGCGTATCGCTACGCCGCCGCCTAATAATCCTGACGTACCACCTGGTATCATGTCTTCATACATTTGGTCTCTTAAAGCAGGCGACAAGTGTACGATTTCAGGTCCATTTGGTGAGTTCTTCGCGAAAGATACTGATGCTGAAATGGTATTCATTGGTGGTGGTGCTGGTATGGCACCGATGCGTTCGCACATCTTTGACCAACTTAAGCGTCTAAACTCTACGCGTAAGATGTCTTTCTGGTACGGTGCACGTTCTAAGCGTGAAATGTTCTACGTAGAAGATTTTGACGGCCTACAAGCAGAAAACGACAACTTCGTATGGCACTGTGCTCTATCAGATCCAATGCCAGAAGATAACTGGGATGGTTACACAGGTTTCATCCACAACGTACTGTACGAAAACTACCTGAAGGATCACGAAGCTCCTGAAGATTGTGAATACTACATGTGTGGTCCACCGATGATGAACGCAGCTGTTATCGGCATGCTGAAAGATCTTGGTGTAGAAGATGAAAACATCCTTCTAGATGACTTCGGTGGTTAATCCATCTAAGTGATTGAAATTTATGGCTGACTCTTACGGGTCAGCCATTGTTTTTTCTGAATATTAATTGATATAGAAAATAGGTTCATATCGACCCAACTTATTCTCTATATCCATTTCAATTTTCCATAGGAGTTAAACAAGTGAAAAAGTGGCTTGTTGCTTTCGCTTCTCTTTTAGTTCTTGCTGGTTGTGAGCAGCCTGCAGAGCAAGTGCATCTTACTGGCCCTACAATGGGGACGACTTACAACATTAAATACATCGCTGCGGAAGGTATTCCAGCTGCGGCTGAGCTACAAAAAGAAGTCGACCGTTTGCTCGAAGAAGTGAACGACCAAATGTCGACCTACCGTAAAGATTCAGAGCTAAGCCGTTTCAACCAGTACAAAGACTCTGATGCATTTGAAGTCTCTCCTCAAACAGCGACTGTTGTGAAAGAAGCGATTCGATTGAACAAATTGACTATGGGCGCACTGGATGTGACTGTCGGTCCTCTGGTTAACCTATGGGGCTTTGGTCCTGAAGCTCGCCCAGAAGTTATCCCAAGCGATGAAGAGCTGGCTGAACGCCGTGCTAACACAGGTATCGAACACCTTGAAGTGTCAGGCAACACGCTGAAAAAAGACATTCCAAACCTATACGTAGACTTGTCTACGATCGCAAAAGGTTGGGGGGTTGACGTCGTTGCAGATTACATCCAATCTCAAGGTATCATGAACTACATGGTGGAAGTGGGTGGAGAGATGCGCGTGAAAGGCCTAAACCGTGAAGGCGTGCCTTGGCGTATCGCGATTGAAAAGCCGTCGGTTGAAGAGCGCGCAATTCAAGAGATCATCGAACCGGGTGATATGGCTGTCGCTACCTCTGGTGATTACCGCAACTATTTTGAGCGCGATGGTATTCGCTACTCACACATCATCAATCCAGAAACTGGGAAACCAATCAACCACAAAGTAGTCTCAGTAACAGTATTGGACAAATCGTCGATGACTGCAGACGGTCTAGCGACTGGCCTGATGGTGATGGGTGAAGTAAAAGGGATGCAAGTAGCACAAGAGAACAATATTCCGGTGCTAATGATTGTGAAGACCGAAGATGGCTTTGAAGAGCTGGCATCTGATGCCTACAAGCCATACGTAAGCCAATAACTACATAAGTGAGCATGTCATTATGAGTACGTTTTTAATCACTTTCGCGGTATTTGTTGCCGTGATCGCCGCAATGTCGATCGGCTATATCATCCAGAAAAAAGTCGTAAAAGGTAGCTGTGGCGGGCTCGGCGCAGTAGGTATCGAAAAAGTATGTAACTGCCCAGAACCGTGTGACGCGCGTAAAAAGCGTGAAGCTCGCGAAGCGGCGCGCGCAGAGAAGCTTGCGGCTTGGGAAAAAGACCGAATTGCTTAACAGCAGCTGTCTGATAATGTCATTTCGTGTAACCCGGCTTAGTCCGGGTTATTTTTTGCCTATGAAAAAGGGGAGAGTGGGAGACGCAAATTACTGACTGACCTTGCAGTGAGCTTAGCTTGGCTATACTGATAGAAATTAAGTCTACACTCGGAGGCACTATGGAGTTGCATCAACACGGAATGGTTGAACTGTTTCAACAACTAGGACTGGGAAGTTCAGACAAAGAGATAAAACAATTTGTTCTGGAACATCGACAACGTCGAGATGCGGTACTGCTTCATGAAGCCAGCTTTTGGAACGATGCACAAGCAGCCTTTCTTAAACAGGCAATAGAAGAAGATGCAGACTGGGCTGAGCTCGTCGACCAATTGGATGTGATGCTGAGAGATTAAAAAGCAAAGCGGCGCGATAGCCGCTTTGCCACCATTACTTATTGACGGTCAGTTAAACGGTAGTTGGCCGGCACTTCAAACTTGCTATCACGCACACCTTCTTCCGCGACCGAAGTCACCTCGTAAACGTAACGGATCAATGCATCTTTTTGCCATTCGCGCACCTGTTCTTCCACTTTCTGGTTGAACAAACCACCAACTAGGTCTGTGGCAGATTCAGTCAAACCATCGACACCGTTGCTGAAATCAAGTTGAGCGCTAGCTGCTTTCTGCTTTTCTTCCTGACACGCTTGAGTTTGTTGGAAAAACTCCATTTTCAAACTCAATGGATAGCCTTTGATTGTTTCCAGTTTTTTGAACACGGCATTGGTTGATTTAGGATTGGTGTTCTCTATATCGCCGGAAAAGGCACTAATGGCTTTGTAGCCATCTCGACCTAAAATTCGCACTAATGGGTGGTTGTCACCGACGGCATTGAGGTAATTGTCGGTAGCTTGTGAGTGAACTTTCCACGCTTGTTTGATATCGCTATTTGGCGTCGCAGTCCAAACACTGAAACGCAGAAGGTTCTGATCGGTTTTCTGTTTTTTATCTTCAAATACCACATGCCAAGTAACTGAGTATTCGTCGGCCTGCATGCCTGAAATGGTGCGGGTTTTACCGGTTGGTTTTACCGAAAACTCATTCTTTTTCAGTGACACCGAACAGTTCATTTCTTCGTAAGATTGCGGCTCTTCCGATTCAGACTCTTCTCCTTCGCCAAACTGTTCGGCAAAGCTAAATGTACCGCAACCCTCCAACGGACATTCACGATAGGTTTCTGACTCATGGTCGACTTCCCAGACTAGGTTTCTGTCAAACCTGTAAATGTCGCTTTGGTTAAAGTTAGCAAGGCTACTCATAAAGCTCTCTGCCTCAAAATCTGATTGGATATGACGCATTGAAGGGCGAGTATATGAGGTTTGATTGCCTTGACCATCAGGTAGATACAAGCCTTCCATCGAATACTTGGCTTTTACTACCGTGGTTGGATTGATAGGCGTGGTGTCTTTGACAGGCGCACTACAGGCAGACAGTAGTGCAGCAGACGAAAGAATCACAAAAGAGTGTGAAAGGTTGAGTTTCATTATACGCATCCTATGAGCTGACGTTGTTGTTATTGAAATTTGTTGCGTATAATTTTTCATCAATTTATTGATTCGGCAAATGATTGTTGTGATAAATGTGAATGAATCTCAGATTTAATATTAACCGAAAAGTATTACTTTCTCGCTGATGGTTTAGAACGGTTTCCAGAAACGAAGAAATTAACTATACTGTTTTTTTAAACAGTATTATTGGTAGTTAAACGCATGTCAGAGCGTATAAAGAAGATCATTCATGTCGACATGGATTGCTTTTATGCTGCGGTCGAGATGCGAGATAACCCGAATTATCGTGGTAAACCAATGGCCGTTGGCGGACACGAGAAACAGCGTGGCGTGATCAGTACCTGCAATTATGAAGCGCGTAAGTTTGGTGTCCGCAGTGCAATGCCAACATCGAGAGCCTTGCAATTGTGCCCGCAGTTATTGGTTGTTCCGGGGCGCATGGACGTATACAAACAAGTCTCTCGGCATATCCGAGAAATCTTCACTCGCTACACTTCGATCATCGAACCGTTGTCTTTAGATGAAGCGTTCCTTGATGTCACCGATTCGCCTCAATGCCGTGGCTCGGCGACATTAATTGCTGAGGCAATTCGCCGAGATATTTGGAATGAGTTGCAGCTTACTGCTTCTGCTGGGATCGCACCGGTTAAGTTTCTTGCCAAGGTGGCATCCGATATGAACAAACCCAACGGACAGTATGTGATCCCGCCAGATAAAGTTCAGGAAGAAGTAGATAAACTGCCGTTAGAGAAGATCCCCGGAGTCGGTAAAGTCAGTTTGGAAAAGCTACATCAAGCGGGCTTTTTCTTGTGCAAAGACATTAAGAACAGCGATTATCGTGAACTACTGCTTAAGTTTGGTCGCCAAGGCGCTTCACTGTGGAATAAAAGCCACGGTATCGATAAACGCGAAGTGATCACCGAGCGTGAACGTAAGTCTTTAGGCGTTGAAAGAACCTTCAGTGAGAACATCTCGACTTACGACGAATGTTGGTCTGTGATTGAAGAGAAGTTGTTTCCTGAATTGGAAAGACGCTTGATTAAAGCCTCACCGGATAAAGCGATCATCAAGCAGGGGATCAAACTCAAGTTTGCCGACTTCCAGTTGACGACCATCGAGCATATCCACCCTGAGCTCGAGTTGGATTACTTTAAGCAACTGCTCAGCGATATCCTCAAGCGGCAACAAGGGCGTGAGATTCGTTTGCTGGGTTTAAGCGTGATGCTTAAACCCGAAGATCAAACCAAGCAATTAAGCTTCTTCTGAGCCATTGAGCGACTCAACCAGCGCTAAAACTTGCGCATATGGCGCGCTCTCCAAACGGGCAAATCCCGCTAATGAGCGCGCCTTTAATTTGGTAAATACAGGCGTTGCGATGCCGCAGAGAAACTTAGCCTGTAGGTTGTGTGAAAGTGGCGTTGAGGATTTCTTCTGTAACTCGGTGAGCCAAGCGCTGACTTCTGAGGCGCTAGCTTGTTGAGTGTGACTTTTGGGTAGTTGGGCAATATGCCCACGGCATACGCTGCAGTGACCACACTGACTTGGCGCATTATGGTCACCAAAATAGTCCGCGAGACCGTGGCTCAAGCATTGTTCAGATTCGAAGAACTGCAGTAGGCGATGAATTCGCTCAACATCGCTTTGCTCTTTGTCTTTAAAGAGCTGGGCGAGCGAATTCGCTAGTGCATCAATCGGCTTATCCACGGTGTTGACGCGATAAACTTCGGTCATCAACTTACTTTCTAATTCTATCCAGCCTTTTTCATTAAAATAGTCCAAAGCTGCAATAGTACGCTGACGATCCGCTTGAAAGTGCGCCCATAACGTCTCAAAGTCAACCTGACACCAGGTTCTTGCTTGCGGTGAGCACTGGAAAATCGCATTGACGAACTCTCTGCGTTCGCCGTTAAACTGCGACAGTATGAACTGTTTGTCGCGAAGAAATTTGAATCGATAATCGGCAAAGTAACTGTATTGCGCTTGTATTACGCCCGCCATTTCCATGTAGACCAATAGGGTTTTTAGCGGCAACTGACGGACATTACTTTCGCTCGCCAGTCGGCTTAGTACCACTTCCCATTGGGGTGAAGCGTTGATGGCCTGTTGCAAGGTGAACAGGATTTCTTCACGTTCCGGAGTATCCCCGTAGATGAAGTTCTCCAGCGTGCTAATGCCGTTTTGATTGGCAAGCAGGATACAGTCAGACTTTTGTCCGTCGCGTCCAGCTCGCCCAATCTCCTGAGCGTAGTTTTCTATCGACTTTGGCAGGTCAAAGTGAATCACGCGGCGGATATCTGATTTATCGACCCCCATACCAAAGGCAATTGTCGCGACGATGCAGTCAATTTCACCGCGCATGAAATCATTTTGAATCCGCTCTCTGATGTCATTATCCAACCCTGCGTGATACGAATGCGCGTTGATTCCGGCTTTTCTTAGCTCAGAGGCAACATTCTCCGCGCTATTTTGCAACGTCACGTAGACGATGGTTGGTGCGTTAGGGGCCGTTTGTAACTCGCTTAGCAAGCGTTCGAGTTTCTCGTCGTCTTGGCAAGGCGCTACGGTAATATCGAGGTTCGGTCGGTAAAAGCCTGTGACTATCACGTCGGATTGCGCAATGGCGAACTTGCTTTGCATATCCGCAATAACCGCTTGGGTTGCCGTTGCGGTCAGCAGTAATACTTGGGGGATTTGAAACTCTTGCACGTATTGAGGGAGCTTGAGATAGTCTGGGCGGAAGTTATGCCCCCATTCAGAGATACAGTGCGCTTCGTCTACCACTAGTAGCGATATCGGTACTTGGCCAATGAACTGGCGAAATCGTTCGTTCTTTAGTCGCTCGATAGAAATCATCAGTACTTTAATTTTGCCGCTTCGTACTCCCTCCATAGTACTTTGAACTTCTTCCCTGCTGAGTGTCGAGTCAATCGATGCAGCGGGAATGTTCTTACTCGCCAAGAACGCGAGCTGGTCTTTCATTAGCGCTAATAGAGGAGAGACCACCAAGGTTAGATGCGGTAGGCATATCGCAGGCAGTTGGTAGCAGAGCGACTTGCCAGAGCCAGTTGGAAAGATAGCGGCACAGGAACGGTGATTAAGCACAGTCTCAATAACCCTTTCTTGACCAGGGCGAAGTGTCTCAAAACCAAAAGTTTCGCGTAACGTTTGGTTAATATTGATCGTGTTATTTGAGCTGTTCATAACGATTGATTCAGGTATCCTTCAGGCGTAATGACCTCTATTCTAGGGGTAAACGCTCGGATGGAATATGGTTTTTGTATGAATAAGTCGGATCTGCGCCTAACTATCTTAGGTATGCTGGAGCAAAAGTTAGCGATTGCTTACAGTTCGGTACAGCGAGCGATTGAATCAGCAACCGATGAAGAAACGGTGCCAGAACATAAGTACGATACGCTTGCGCTTGAAGCGTCGTATTTGGCCCATGGTCAAGCAATGCGAGTTCAAGAGAGCGAAAAAGAGATTCGCCGCTTTAGAGAATTGCACCTACCCGAATCGCCAGATAAGGTGGTGTTGGGGACGTTAGTGACCTTGGTCGATCTTGACGATAACCGGAAGCAATTTTTTGTCGCCCCGTGTGAAGGTGGTATGAAGGTTCAGTTTGAAAACCAGACGATAACCCTAGTAACGTTTGAATCGCCGTTGGGTAAAGCAATCAAAGGTACACAAGTGGGTGATGAAGTGCGCTATCAAGCGGGCGACAATACTTACTATTACGAAATAGAAACGATAAGCTGACATTGTGCTTTAGCGATTTGATATGGTGTCGGTGAATGGACAGGGCAGGATGACAAGAATGAAAAAAACACTATTACTACTACCATTACTGCTTTCAAGCCAAGCGATGGCGGCGCAGTGTAAAGTAGACCTAAAAAATGAGATTCACCTCGATGGTGAAACGGTCGAGATTTATCAGGCGAGCGGCGAGAGCGCGGTCGTCGATGCAGACAACAACCTGAAGATTGATGGTCAATACATCACGCTCACTGACGAGCAGAAACAAGCGGTGGCAGATTACCGCCAGAACTTAAATGACTACATTCCTAAAGCTAAGCAAATGGCGCAGGATGGTTTAGACCTAGCAAACAACATTATCGATGATGTGGCGGAGAGTTTTGACGCACCGGGAGCATTCGATAACGTGAAACAATCAATGCAGCAGTTCTACGCTGACATCGAAGCGCGTTACTACAAAGATGGTGATTTGATCTTGCCAGCGGATAGCTTCGGCTCAATTACCGAAAACTGGAGTGAAGACTTCGACAAGGCAACCGCGCTGTTTAACGAAGAGTTCATCACCAGTGCCTTTAATGCGATGTCTGAAAAGATGAAAGCGGAAGGTGGGATCAACCTGACTGAGATGGCTGATTCGATGTCGAAACTCAAAGAGCGCATTGCCAGCCGTATGGCGGAACATGCGGGTGAGGTAGAGCAGCGCAGCCAAGAATTCTGTGATTCACTGGATGACATGGCCGAACAAGAGCAAGACCTGCTGAAACAAATCCCAGAATTGAAAGACTACCAAGTCTTTACCATCTAATTGTTTGTCACTTATCTAAGAGCACCGTCCGGTGCTCTTTGTTTTTTCGCTTTAAGCCAAACCTTTTACTGAATATTTCGTGTGTCATACTGGCAAAGCTGTGATGTGCGCTGAAAGCATGCTGGCTACTCGCCTTTTGATTGATTTATTATTCTGTAACCATTGCTATTACTAGTGTTTTATAATAACGTACTAGCTAACTAGTTCATAAGTGCAAAGTTAAGTGGTATGGCACAAGTCGATACATCTCAATCTCGCGAACATTTTGGTTCTCGCCTCGGATTCATCCTTGCGGCTGCTGGTGCGGCTGTCGGTCTAGGTAATATCTGGGGATTCCCTACGCAAGCGGCCAGCAATGGTGGCGGTGCGTTCCTATTGGTTTACTTAGTGATGATCCTGATTGTTGCTTTTCCTATGCTGGTCGTAGAAATGGCAATCGGTCGTCATGGTCAGGCAAATCCTGTCGATAGCATGCGTTCTCTGACTTCTAACCCGATTGGCCAGCGATTTGGCGCGGCGGTGGGTTGGATTGGCTTAAGTGTGCCAAGTGCGGTACTGGCGTTTTACAGTATTGTTGGCGGCTGGTTGATTTGTTTCTTGTTGGGTGCAATTACCGACGTTATCGGTTTAGAAGAGCTGACAGCATGGTTTAAAGGCTTCAGCGTTGAACGTAACTTGTTCGGTACGATTACTTTTTATGTACTTACTGTTTTGATCGTACAAGGTGGCGTTAAGCAAGGGATTGAAAAGTGGTCAACTCGTTTGATGCCTGCGTTGTTTGTTTTGTTTGCACTATTGTTTGTTTACATCATGACGCAGTCGGGTGCAATGGAAGGGCTAAAGCACTATCTAGTGCCTGATTTTGAGAAAGTGATGGACCGTAAGCTGATTCTGGCTGCGATGGGACAGGGCTTTTTCTCACTGACGATCGGTGGCTGTTCGATGCTTATTTACGGCTCGTATCTAAGCAAGAAAGAGAATTTGCCTAAGATGGCGATGAACGTGACGCTGGTGGATACTGCGGTTGCCTTTATTGCGGGCTTAGTAGTGATGCCAGCCATGTTTGTTGCGATGCAAAAAGGCGTTCAGATCTACGCAGAAGATGGCTCGCTACTCAGCTCAGATACATTAGTTTTTACCGTGTTACCACTGATGTTTGATAGCTTAGGCTTGCTGGGTCAGTTGTTCGCTATCGTATTCTTTTTACTGCTGACTATCGCTGCGCTGACCTCGTCTATTTCGATGCTAGAATGCCCGGTCGCGCTGGTGGGTGAGCGATTCAATACCAAGAGAAGCACAACCAGTTGGGTGCTAGGCGGTTTGATTGCGCTGTTCAGTGTGGTGATTGTCTACAACTTCGGTGAATTGTTTGGCTTAGTGGCGACGGTTGCGACGCAATACCTTCAGCCGACAGCCGCGTTACTGTTCTGTGTGTTTGGTGGCTGGGTATGGAGCCGACACTCTAAAGTGAAAGAACTAGAACAAGGCAATCCAGACTTTACCTTGGGTTGGTTTGGCAAGGTATGGCCATCGTACGTTAAGTTTGTTTGTCCAATCCTTGTGGCTACCGTTATCTGGGCGTCATTTGGTTAAGCGACATGGGTACAAAAAGCCCGCGATATTTATCGCGGGCTTTTTTTATATTGATGAAGGTGCGGTTATTTGTCCGGTAGTGAGAGGTTCTAGGTCGGCGTCAGACACTTCGCCGATAAACTCTCCCACAACTTGTTCGACTTCTTGGTCATCTTCCTCGAAGTAGGCAAGGTGGAAAATTGCATCCCCTTCGTTAACAAGCGGCAGCGTTTGCTGACCGATGACAATCCCGCCTTTGCGTGCTTTTAACTCAATTTCACTGTGACCGAGCGGCGCGCTAATGTACGCCAGCACCTGACCTCGTGTGACTTTCTCACCAAGGGTAACTAGGGTACGTAAAATACCGTCGCTCTCAGCGCGCAACCAACTGGTCGATTTTGCAATCACTGAGGTTGGTAGGCGTTTACGGCTTTTTCGTATCATACCGATCGCCTGCATCACACGTTTGACACCTAAATAGCCGGCGTTGATACAAATCGGCTCAAAGCGCAGCGCTTCTCCGGCTTCATAGGTTAACACCGGAATGTTTAAGCGCTCGGCTTCGCTGCGCAGTGACCCTTCTCGTAAAGGAGAGTCAATGACCACAGGAGTGGCAAATGCTTGAGCAATACGTAGGGTTTCAGGGTTACTTAAGTCGGCGCGAACCTGCGGTAAGTTAGTGCGATGAATCGCCCCTGTGTGAAGATCAATAATATAGTCGCAGCGTTCCGCAACCTGAGAGAAAAAGGTATGCGCCATGCGCGACGCGAGTGAGCCTTTATCACTGCCCGGGAAACAACGGTTTAAATCGCGTCTGTCTGGTAAGTAACGTGATTTATGGATAAAGCCAAATACGTTAACAATTGGCACTGCGATTAAAGTGCCTTTGAGCTTGTCGGCACCAATGGTATCAATCAACTGGCGCACGATCTCAACCCCATTCAGCTCATCGCCGTGGATAGCAGCGTTGACCATCAGTACAGGGCCAGGAAGTTTACCATTGATGATTTCAACCGGAATGGAAAGTGGCGAATGGGTATATAGCTTCGCTGCTTCCAGTTCCATGACTCTTCTTTCTCCCGGCGAGATTGACTCGCCGAGAAATTCAAATGCGCTATTTTTTCTAGCCTTTGCCACGCGTTTTTGTCCTTTGACTTGCCGCATTTTTCTCAATGAATTCGACAATCATTCCAGCAATGTCTTTACCAGTTGCGGTCTCAATACCTTCAAGACCTGGAGATGAGTTCACTTCCATCACCAGTGGACCACGCTCTGAGCGTAATAGGTCAACACCAGCTACGTTCAGCCCCATAATTTTTGCCGCTGCCACTGCAGTACGGCGCTCTTGTGGGGTGATTTTTACTAAAGAAGCGCTACCGCCGCGGTGTAAGTTAGAGCGGAACTCGCCCTCTGCACCTTGACGTTTCATCGCCGCGATCACTTTGTCACCGATAACGAAACAACGAATGTCCGCGCCGCCTGCTTCTTTGATGTACTCTTGCACCATGATGTTGGCTTTCAGGCCCATAAACGCTTCAACAACACTTTCTGCTGCTTTACGCGTTTCTGCCAATACCACACCAATACCTTGAGTACCTTCTAGCAACTTGATCACAACTGGTGCGCCACCGACCATATCAAGTAAGTCTTTAACATCATCAGGTTTGCTCGCAAAGCCTGTGATTGGCATACCTACGCCTTTGCGTGAAAGAAGTTGCATTGATCGTAATTTATCACGAGAACGTGTAATCGCAACGGATTCATTTACTGGGTAGACACCCATCATCTCAAACTGGCGTAGAACCGCTGTACCATAAAAGGTCACTGACGCGCCGATACGTGGGATGATAGCGTCAAAACCAGACAACTCTTCACCTTTAAAGTGAATCTCTGGTTTCTCAGAGTTGATATTCATGTAGCAGCGAAGTGCATCAATCACTTTGACCTCGTGCCCTCGCTCCTTACACGCTTCAATCAGTCGCGTTGTGGAGTACAGTTTGGAGTTGCGAGACAGAATACCAATTTTCATTATTTGCTTTCCTCGAAAGGGACTAAAAATGACTCTACAGGGTCAACGATAATACGGTCATGCATAGCCGTACGACCCAAGAGCATGCGAAATGCCATGTTTTCACGGTTCGTCAATGTAATCTCAATCGGCCAGGTTTGACCGCCGATGCTCACCTCTGATTCAATTACATAGCGAGACTCTTCATGACCGCCTGAGTCACGTACGATGCGCTCATCGATCACTTTGGCTTCACAAACAACTTCTACATCAGAGTTACGTTGGATTGGGTGGATCCAGAATCTTACCCATAGAGCTTCGTCTTTCTTAAAGCTCTCTACTTTGAATGCGTGCAAGCAAGAGGTTCGGGCTCCGGTATCAATTTTTGCGTTAATTTTATCAATACCTAAACCGGGAAGGCTCAGCGTTTCACGCCAACCTACTATTAGTTTTTCTTTCATTGCAGTAACAGTAATTTTAGAGAGAGTTAAGATGCTCGAATGACGTGAGCATCCCCAACATGACTCGTTAAGTATAGACGAGTATGGCTTGAAGGAGAGTGAGGTGGTTCACTCATAGGCGCTTCAAGGACGGCGAATGTAACAACCTGTAAAGATGGTGACTAACGAAAAAAAATAACCGTGACGACAAAAGTAATTTGTTGAAAGGGTGAGCATAGAGAACAAAAAAAGCCAGCACGGTTGCTGGCTTTTGGATGAGATAATCTAGGGCTTACGCTTTCTCTGGAATCGCTTCCAGTAGTGCCACCATCTGATCCCAGAATAGGGCAACAGTATCGATCTTCACTTTCTCATCAGGAGAGTGAGGGAATTTGATCGTTGGGCCGAAGGAAACCATATCCATGTTCGGGTAAGGCTCTTTAAATAGACCACACTCAAGACCTGCGTGAATGACCATGATGTTTGGTTTGTGACCGTAGATACCTTCGTACATATCACGGAAGATAGCCATGATTTCTGAGTCTGCGTCTGGTTTCCAACCTGGGTAAGCACCAGAGAATTCAATGCTCGCGCCCGCCAACTCTGCGACAGATGTCAGCATGCTCTCAACTTGTTGGCGGCCAGAGTCAATCAACGAACGTACAAGGCATAGCACGTTGATCTGGTTTGCTTCTGTTGTGATGACACCAACGTTGAGTGACGTTTCAACCACACCTTCGATTTCATCACTCATACGGATAACACCGTTAGGACACGCGTTTAGCGCTGCGATGAAGCGTTGTTGGTCAGCCAAACTAAGAGCTTGCTGTTGAGTTTCGATCGCTTCGTTGAAAGAAACGATGTTGGTTTCAACTTTACCCAGTTCTTGTGTTAGCAAGTCTGTGTAGTAGCTAAATAGCTCGGCAAGTTTTGCTTCATTTGCAGCAGGTACCGCAACCGTGACAAATGCTTCACGAGGAATCGCGTTACGTAGGCTACCGCCACGGAATTCGATCAGACGTAGGTCTAACTCTTGCGCGTGACCGGCAAGGAAACGTGCCACCAGTTTGTTTGCGTTGCCACGACCAGTGTGGATGTCACAACCTGAGTGACCACCTTTTAGACCTTTTAGGATCAACTGACGAGTAACGTAACCCGCAGGTAGTGCTTCACGCTTGATATCAAACGTCATTTGGCCGTCAATACCGCCAGCACAGCCCATGTATACTTCGCCTTCTTGCTCAGAGTCAGTGTTGAGAAGGATTTCACCTTCTAACCAACCTGCTTCAAGGCCGAACGCACCAGTCATGCCTGCTTCTTCATCAATAGTCAGCAGCACTTCAATTGGGCCGTGTTTGATCTCTTTTGACGCCAAAACCGCTAGGCATGAAGCCATACCGATACCGTTATCCGCGCCTAACGTTGTGCCTTTTGCGGTTACCCACTCGCCATCGATGTATGGCTGAATTGGATCTTTAGTGAAGTCGTGGTCAGTGTCTTCATTCTTTTGCGGCACCATGTCGATGTGCGCTTGAAGAACCACACCTTTCTTATTCTCCATACCTGGAGTTGCAGGCTTTTTGATGAATACGTTGCCAGTTGGATCGCGACGAACATCTAAGCCTTGTGCTTTTGCCCAATCAATAATGTATTGAGCTAGGGCTTCTTCATGCTTTGAAGGGTGAGGGATAGAACAGATCTTATCAAAGAACTGCCACAATGGTGCAGGTGATAAGTTGCTGATTTCAGAATGGAATTCAGACACGGATGACTCCTTGTTTCGAATAATGCCAGATCTTGTAATGCATATATGTCAGATTAATAGAACAAAAATCCAAATATGTTCTATTAATTAGTGAAACAAAGAATAGCACTACCTGAGCCTAGGGAATAGTAAAAGCGGAAACGAAATGTTTCGCCGCAATCACAGAATACAAAAACTCGCCAGATGAAGATTGTGCGTGCTAATTCATATTGTTTTGTTATAAAATTTACAGCTTGGCTGATAATTCTGTAATTAAATTACAGAATTCATTTGATCTTAGTCATTTTTTAAAAATATTGTGACTTTTATCACTTTTGGGGTTGTAATTAAATTTCTTTAGGGTATATTTACATCAACTTCGAAAGCGAAGAGAAAATGCTCAAAGGATGAGTCCGATTTGTCGCCTCCAAGGAACCGAGAAATCAATACTTGTATTCTGTTTTAATTGATTTAGAAGGTGATAGTTATGAAAGGTTTACCAAGTGCAGCGTTCTGGTTAAACAGCTCTGTTTACACTGGCAGCTTTGCATACCCAACAAGCTTCGGTTACTAATCCAAAGCTTGTTACTCTCGAACAGTTTGTTCACCCCTATATATTGGAATTTTTTTACAGCTCTTTTATTGGCTGACATGATTCAACCGCCACTCGCTATCGAGTGGCGTTTTTTTATCTGCTTTATCCTGCTTCTCTCTCTTCTCAAACCATATCGAACTTCAATTTGATTCATTGTGCTGAATATTATTCGCATAAACACATACGTTTATCGCTTCATTCTGCGTCGAACTGCATGAAAGTTTACGACATAGTGCAAAAAAACAACTTTTAGAGTTTTTATTTGGTTTGTCAGTTACTCGTTGATTCTAATGAGAGTTTTCTTATGGAATGCAACAAGCTCACATCTAATTACCGTACTTATCAATAGAAATGTCTATTAGAGGGGGAATTCCATCTGGAATTTGCTATTTGATGACTTTATAATTCCCGCCAATCGATTACGCAACCGTTTACTTTTTACCCCTTATAGGATTCGATTATGTTCGAACAGCTATTTAAACTCAGTGAAAACGGCACGAACGTGAAAACTGAGATCATCGCAGGTATCACTACCTTCCTGACGATGGCCTACATCATTTTTGTTAACCCTGCGATTCTGGCTGATACTGGCATGGATCGTGGCGCGGTATTTGTCGCGACCTGTCTAGCCGCCGCTATCGGCTGTTTTATCATGGGTCTAGTGGCAAACTACCCAATCGCTCAAGCTCCAGGTATGGGCTTAAACGCATTCTTTACCTATTCAGTTGTGCTGGGTATGGGATACACGTGGCAAGTTGCACTTGCAGCGGTATTCTGTTCAGGTGTGCTGTTTATCCTGCTGAGCGTATTTAAGATTCGTGAGTGGATCATCAACTCGATCCCACTGTCGTTACGTACGGGTATCTCTGCGGGTATCGGTCTGTTCCTTGCGTTCATCGCACTGAAAAACGCGGGCATTGTTGTCGATAATCCAGCGACACTGGTTTCGCTAGGTTCGATTACTTCTCTTCCTGCAGTATTAGGCTCTATCGGCTTCTTCCTGACGATTGCTTTGGTGCACCGCGGTTTTAAAGGTGCGGTGATGATCGCTATCTTAGCGGTAACTGGCCTTGGTCTTGTATTTGGTGACGTGCAATGGGGCGGCATTATGTCTACGCCACCGAGCATCGCGCCAACTTTCTTGCAACTGGATTTCTCTTCAGTATTCGAAGTTGGCATGATCTCGGTTGTGTTCGCTTTCCTATTTGTCGACTTGTTTGACACCGCAGGTACACTGGTTGGCGTATCGCAAAAAGCGGGTTTGGTTGGTGAAGACGGTAAGATCCCTCGTCTGAACAAAGCGTTATTGGCGGATTCTACCGCGACTTCCGTTGGCGCATTGCTTGGTACGTCGAACACAACTTCTTACATTGAGAGTGTTTCTGGTGTTTCTGCTGGCGGGCGCACAGGTTTAACGGCTGTCGTCGTTGGCATTTTGTTCCTACTTGCTCTATTCTTCTCTCCACTAGCTGGCATGATCCCAGCCTATGCTACGGCAGGTGCACTATTTTATGTCGCAATTCTGATGCTTTCAGGTCTAGTAAGCATTGATTGGCGCGACCTAACAGAAGCAGCTCCGGTAGTCGTAACGTGTCTACTTATGCCTCTTACTTTCTCGATTGCAGAAGGTATTTCTCTAGGCTTTATCGCTTACGCGGCTATCAAATTGTTTAGTGGCAAAGGCCGTGACGTTTCTCTGAGTGTTTGGGTTATGTCTGCGATCTTTATCATCAAGTACATCGTTGCTTAATAAGTTTATAAGGGTCTGTAAAGCTAGATACTTCTGGTTTTACAGGCCCTCAACATTTTTAGAATTAGGTTAATACAATGAGCAAGAAATTTGTCATCACTTGGGACCAAATGCATGCGTTTTGTCGTGAGCTTGCAGCAAAGCAGATGCCAGCAGAGCAGTGGAAAGGCATCTGGGCGGTAAGCCGTGGTGGTTTGGTTCCTGGTGCAATTCTGGCGCGTGAGCTGGGCATTCGTCACGTAGACACTGTGTGTATCTCAAGCTACGACCACGATCATCAACGCGATATGAGTGTGATTAAAGCGCCAGAGGGTGACGGTGAAGGTTTCCTAATCGTAGAAGATTTGGTTGATAGCGGTGACACTGCGCGTAAGCTTCGTGAGTTGTACCCGAAAGCGAAACTCATCGCGGTATGTGCGAAGCCTTCAGGTGCTGCACTACTTGACGACTACGTTGTCGATATTGCTCAGGAAACGTGGATTGAACAGCCATGGGATATGGCAATTCAATACATTGAACCAATTAACCGTAAGCAAAAATAAGATTCAGACAGATAACTTTCAGTTTCTTGATTAATGACCCTTCATTGGGTCATTTTTTTTATTACTATTTAGAAAATACTAACAAGCTAGGTTCCAGTAATGTCCGAGGAAGTCAGCAAAAACCTCTCTGAACGTCTTTTTGTTAAGCACAAACAAGCCAGAGAAACATCCGCTCTCATCAAATACATGCCAAGTAGCGAAGCGTTTTTAGACCAAAAACGCGAGCAAGATAATTTCAAATGGTATCGCAACTTACGTCGAATGCAGTGGGCATGGCAGGGGATTGATCCGATTGAGATAGAAGCCGTGTTGGCCAAGATTGCCTCTTCGAAACATTCTCGTACCCAAGAGCAGTGGTTAGATACCGTGATGGGCTATCACAGCGGAAACTGGACCTACGAATGGACTAAGTTGGGCATGCTGCACCAGAAGCGTTCTGGTGAACTCACGGGTGAAGAAGCTGCCGATGAAATGTTTAATGCCTCACTGTGTTTCAGTATCGCCGGTTACCCACACCTAAAAAACGACAACTTAGCGATTCAGGCGCAGGTACTTGCCAGTACCGCCTATAGCGAAGCAGCGAAAAAAACCAAGTTCATCGTTAAACGTATCGAGGTGCCGTATCAAAACAAGAAGATCATCGCGCACCTGCACTTAACTTCAACCGAGAAGCCGCAACCCGTGGTTTTGGTTAGCGCTGGTCTGGATAGTTTGCAAACCGATTTGTGGACGCTATTTCGTGACCATTTAGCGAAAAAAGGCATCGCGATGATGACCATCGATATGCCGTCGGTTGGTCACAATACCCACTGGAATTTGACCGAAGATACGTCAGTGCTGCACCAAGCGGTACTTAACGAGCTATATAGTATTCCTTGGGTGGATCACCACAGCGTCGGACTGATCGGTTTTCGTTTTGGCGGCAACGCCATGGTGCGTTTGTCGTTTATGGAACAAGACAAAATTAAAGCGTGTGTGTCACTCGGTGCGCCTATTCATGATGTGCTTTCTTCACCTCAAAAGCTGAAGCAAATGCCAAAGATGTACTTGGATGTGCTGGCCTCGCGCTTGGGTAAGGACGCGGTTGATATCCATAGCTTGTCGAGCCAACTGATGGCGTGGTCGCTGAAAGTGCAGGGGATTCTTTCCAGTCGTAAGACCAGAGTACCTATTCTGGCAATGAGTTTAGAGGGCGATCCGGTCTCTCCATATAGTGACAACCAGATGGTGGCGCTGTTTAGCGATTATGGCAAAGCGAAGAAAATCAGTTCCAAGACAATTTCACAAGGATATGAGCAATCCCTCGATTTAGCGATCAAGTGGTTGGAGGACGAGTTAATGAGATGACATTTCGTTTAATTTAGACGAAACTGAACTTTAAGACGCGTGGAAACAATAAGTTATAAAATGGCGTCTGTAACTATAAATACAGAAATGAATATGGAGATTCATATGTCTGATATGGCTAAAGTTCCAACTCATTACCGCTTGCTAACAACACTAAAAGCGATAGGACCTTACTTACGTGAACCTCAGAGTGAAGAGGGGTATTACGTATTCGATTGTTTATCTGTTTGTGTAAACGACAAAAAGTCACCGGAAAAGAGGGAGTTCTGGGGCTGGTGGCTCGAGCTACAAAAACAAGGAGAGGTTTATCAAGCTCGCTACAGAAAAGGACTCTATGACATCAGCGGGGAGTGGCAGGATGAAACACTGCCAAAAAATGTGATTGATGATGTCAACCGAACTCAAGAAGCATTCCATCTCAAGCTCGTTGAGACGATGCAATCGGAGTTTGCAATACAGATAGAGATGCACGAAGAATCTGTTGAATTCGTCTAATTTTTACCTGTTATATTTTTTCTCTATTAAAAAGGCGCCGTTTGGCGCCTTTTCTACTTGTGAATTTGTGCTCGGGTTGCTAAAACAACAGGTCTGGATGCTATTTCGACATAATCCTGTAAAACAAACAGTTTATGTCGTGCCGGCTCTATAGACGACTTTCAGCATGAACCATGATGATGTCGTAGAGAGAGGCGGTTTCAATAGCTTAGAACCTGTTTATTTTATTCATAGCAGAACGAGAATGAATCAAGAATGCGGACAAACTCTACAGCCGAAAACTGTAGTAGTTAAACTGGGTACCAGTGTATTGACTGGTGGTACGTTGGCGTTAGACCGTGCTCATATGGTTGAGTTGGCGCGTCAATGTGCAGAGCTGAAAAAACTAGGCCACTCTGTGGTCATGGTATCGTCAGGCGCGATTGCTGCCGGACGTGAGCACCTTGGTTACCCCGCACTCCCCAACTCGATGGCGAGCAAACAGTTGCTTGCAGCGGTGGGCCAGAGTCAATTGATTCAAACTTGGGAAGCCTTGTTTGGTATTTACGGCATCAAGATCGGTCAGATGCTGTTGACTCGTGCGGATCTGGAAGACCGCGAGCGTTTCCTCAACGCACGTGACACCATCAACGCTCTAGTTGAAAACGACATTATCCCAATCGTAAACGAAAACGACGCGGTCGCGACCAGTGAGATCAAAGTCGGTGATAACGACAACCTATCTGCTTTGGTGGGTATTTTGTGTGGCGCAGACAAGTTATTACTGCTGACCGACCAAAAAGGTTTGTTTACTGCTGACCCGCGTAAAGACCCAGATGCGGAACTGATCAAAGAAGTTAAAACCATCGACGACACGCTGCGTAAAATTGCCGGCGGCAGCGGCACAACGCTCGGTACGGGTGGTATGGCGACCAAACTGCAAGCGGCAGATATTGCTCGCCGCGCAGGGATTGAAGTTATTATCGCGGCGGGCAGCGCGCCAAACGTGATTTTTGAATCGCTGGGTGATGAGCCACATGGCACGCGTTTCTTACCGTGTGAAGAAGCGCTGGAAAACCGCAAGCGTTGGATTCTAGCTGGCCCGGCAACGTCTGGGGATATCGTGATTGATGAAGGCGCGGTGAAGGCGGTTTACGCTAAAGGCAGCAGCCTACTAGCGAAAGGCGTGACCAAAGTAAGCGGCGAATTTGCTCGTGGTGATGTGGTTCGAGTGACCGACGTGAACGGCAAAGTTATCGCGCGCGGCATCTCAAGCTACTCAAGCAAAGACATGGCCAAAATCATCGGCAAACACAGCAAAGATATTTTAGGAATATTGGGTTATGACTACGGCAGCGAAGTGCTGCACCGTGATGACATGGTAGTAATCCAAGAGTAATACCAAGTCTCAAACTATCTAACGATTAAACGACATTGGTATAAAAAGGGGAAACATAGTGGAACTGATTTCTATGGGTAAAGCTGCCAAAGATGCGGCTTTCCAACTAGCAACGGCTTCAACAGCACAAAAGAACCAAGCATTGGCCATCATCGCCGATGAGCTGGAAGCTAACTCTGCGACCATTTTGGCCGCAAACGCAAAAGATATTGAACTGGGTCGTGAGGCAGGTCTAACCGAAGCGTTACTCGACCGCTTACTGCTGAATGAAGAGCGCTTAACGGGGATCGCCAATGATGTCCGCAACGTGATCAGCCTGAATGACCCTGTCGGCAGTGAAATTGACAGCAAGGTGCTGGAAAACGGTATGTCACTGGCTCGCCGCCGTGTCCCACTTGGTGTCGTCGGTGTGATTTATGAAGCGCGCCCTAATGTAACTATCGATATCGCGGCTCTGTGTCTTAAGACGGGTAATGCCAGCATTCTGCGTGGTGGTAAAGAAACTTTCTTCTCTAACATGGAACTGGTCAAAGTGATTCAGTCGGCATTGGCCAAGGCTGATCTTCCTGCTGCGTCTGTGCAGTACATCGAAAAGCCGGATCGTGAGCTGGTTTCTCAGTTACTAAAACTCGACGATTATGTTGATATGATCATTCCACGTGGTGGTGCGGGTTTGCACAAAATGTGTAAAGAAAACAGCACGATTCCAGTGATCATCGGTGGTTTTGGTATCAGCCATATTTTTGTTGATGAGAGCGCTAACTTGGCCAAATCTCTGGATGTGGTTGAGAACGCTAAAGTACAACGTCCTTCTGCGTGTAACTCGCTCGATACGCTTTTGGTGCACGAAGGTGTTGCCGCTGAGTTCTTGCCAATGCTGGCTGAGCGCATGAACGACAAAGTCACGTTTGTTGCCGAGCCAAAGGCTAAAGCTTTGATGAGCAACGCGACGCAAATTCGTGACGCGGCTGAGGGCGATTTTGATACTGAATGGCTGAGCTACACACTGGGCGTCAAAGTCGTTGCAGACGTGAAAGAAGCAGTTGACCATATGCGCATTCACAACGCGAGCCACTCAGATGCGATTATGACTAACAGCCTAGAAAACGCCGAGCTGTTTATCAATTCGGTCGGTTCAGCGGCGGTTTATGTCAATGCTTCAACACGTTTCACCGACGGTGCGCAGTTTGGTTTAGGTGCGGAAGTGGCGGTATCAACGCAAAAACTGCACGCCCGTGGTCCAATGGGTTTAGAAGAACTAACCAGTTACAAGTGGGTAGGTAAAGCAAACTACTTGCCGCGCAGTTAACAAAACGCGTGACGGAACGGTTAAAAAGGGGCTGATTGGCCCCTTTTGCTTTTCTTAGCTTTGTTAAATCCGCTACACTATCTGGCATTATTTTGGAGGTGATATGCATTGTCCTTTTTGTTCCGAGAACGATACTAAGGTAATTGACTCTCGTTTGGTGGCGGATGGCCATCAAGTTCGTCGTCGTAGGCAGTGTTTGGCGTGCAGCGAACGTTTTACCACGTTTGAAAGCGCTGAATTGGTGATGCCAAAAGTGATTAAGTCGAACGGTAACCGAGAACCGTTTAACGAAGATAAAATGGTTGGCGGTCTGCAGCGTGCTTTGGAAAAACGTCCGGTCAGCGCAGATGCGGTGGAACTTGCGATCAGCATGATTAAGTCTCAGTTACGTGCGACGGGTGAACGCGAAGTGCCGAGTGAAATGATCGGTAACTTGGTCATGGATCAGCTCAAAGAGTTAGATAAGGTTGCGTATATCCGTTTCGCTTCGGTATACCGCAGTTTTGAAGATATCCGCGAGTTTGGCGAAGAGATCGCCAAACTGGAAGACTAACGGCAGCCATCGATGTCCCAATTCTCTCCTCTAGATTTTCAAATGATGTCGCGCGCGATTCAACTCGCGAAAGGCGGCATCTACACCACGGCGCCCAATCCAAACGTCGGTTGTGTGATTACCCGCGATGGTGAAATAGTCGGTGAAGGTTTTCACTTCAAAGCGGGCGAGCCTCATGCGGAAGTGCACGCACTGCGTATGGCAGGTGAGAAAGCCGCAGGCGCGACCGCTTATGTTACGTTGGAGCCTTGCTCTCACTATGGTCGAACTCCTCCTTGCGCTGAAGGCTTGATTAACGCCAAAGTGGCGAAAGTAATCTGTGCGATGCAAGACCCAAACCCGCAAGTGGCCGGGCGTGGGATTCAAATGTTGCGTGATGCTGGCATCGAAGTGCAAGTTGGTTTGCTCGACGCTGATGCTTACGCGCTCAATCCCGCTTTCATCAAACGCATGAAAACTGGCATGCCGTTTGTCCAGTTGAAAATGGCGGCGAGTCTGGATGGTCAAACGGCGCTCGCCAACGGACAAAGCCAGTGGATCACCTCCCCACAGGCGCGTCAGGATGTGCAAAAATTCCGTGCTCAAAGCGGTGCGATTCTCTCGACCAGTAAAACAGTGCTCGATGATAATGCTTCGCTAAACGTACGCTGGGACGATTTGCCGCAAAGCGTGCAAGCTAACTATTTACAACAAGATTTACGTCAGCCTGTCAGGGTAATACTAGACCGCCAGCAGCAATTGACTCCTGAGCTTAAGCTTTTCCAATCAACCGGCGCTAAGCTGATTGTTTCTGAGCAGGGTGACATTGCGCCTATCTTAGATAGCGAGCAGCGAATTGACCTCAAAGCAACGTTTGCGCAATTAGTCAGCCAACACAACGTGAACCATCTTTGGGTGGAAGCGGGGGCGACTTTGGCGAGCAGCTTAATCCGAGCCGATTTGGTGGATGAACTTATTCTCTATCTTGCGCCTAAAATTATGGGTAGCGACGGCAGAGGATTACTCGGCGCGTTGGGGCTTGAATCGATGGCAGAGGTCATCGAGCTGGATATTCAAGATGTAAGACAAGTGGGCAAAGATATTCGTATCGTTGCCAAGCTACTAAGAAAAGATTCGTAATTATGTTTACAGGTATTGTGGAAGCAGTCGGCACTTTGACTGCGATTACGCCGAAAGGTGAAGACATCAGTGTTACCGTTGAAGTCGGTAAGCTAGATATGTCCGACGTTAAGTTGGGTGACAGCATCGCGACCAACGGTGTATGTCTGACCGTAGTCGATTTTAGTCAGACTAGCTACACCGCGGATCTTTCGTTAGAAACGCTGAAGAAAACCGGTTTTGCTGACTACCAAGCGGGCGACAAAGTGAACTTAGAAAAAGCGATGCTGCCGACGACTCGCTTCGGTGGGCATATCGTTTCTGGTCACGTCGATGGTGTGGGTGAAATCGTTGAGCGCAACATGGTGGGGCGTGCAATAGAGTTTTGGGTGGCAATGCCGAGTGAAATCGCTAAGTACGTTGCCGAAAAAGGCTCAATCACGGTTGATGGTATTAGCCTGACAGTGAACGCGCTGCGTAAAGATGCGTTTAAACTGACGATTGTGCCTCATACTGGAGAAGAAACCACTATCGCTGACTTCCACGTTGGACGCAAAGTAAACCTAGAAGTTGACGTGCTGGCGCGGTACATGGAGCGACTGCTCACCGCACAACGAGACCAACAACCGGAATCTCGTATCACGATGGATTTTTTACAACAGAACGGATTTGCCTAAGCAAGTTACCCTACGCTAAATAAACCAATTTGCCGCTAGAAGCCGATTAAGGAATAAAAAGATGCCAATTAGTACGCCACAAGAGATTATTGAAGATATTCGCCTCGGAAAAATGGTTATCCTGATGGATGACGAAGACCGCGAAAATGAAGGTGACCTGATCATGGCTGCGGAGCTCGTGACTCCAGAAGCGATCAACTTTATGGCAACTCATGGTCGTGGTTTGATTTGTCTGACGATGACCAAAGATCGATGTGAAAAGCTCGGCTTGCCACCAATGGTGCAAGACAATAACGCTCAGTACACGACTAACTTCACCGTCTCAATTGAAGCGGCTGAAGGCGTTACAACGGGTATTTCAGCGGCAGACCGCGCTCGTACAGTGCAAGCCGCTGTGGCGAAAGACGCGAAAGCGGCAGACCTTGTTCAGCCTGGTCATATCTTCCCGCTTGCAGCTCAAGAAGGTGGTGTATTGACTCGCGCTGGTCATACCGAAGCTGGATGTGATTTAGCTCGCTTAGCGGGTTTCGAGCCAGCAGGCGTAATCGTTGAGATTCTTAACGACGATGGCACCATGGCGCGTCGCCCTGACTTAGAAGTGTTTGCGGAAAAACATGACATCAAACTCGGCACTATCGCTGACCTGATCGAGTACCGCAACAACACTGAAACCACGATTGAACGCGTGGCTGAGTGCAAACTGCCAACCGAATTCGGTGAGTTTGAACTGGTGACTTACCGTGACACCATCGATAACCAAATTCACTACGCGCTATGTAAAGGGGAGCTTGAAGGTCAAGCGCCACTGGTTCGTGTGCATCTGCAAGACACCTTTACTGACCTGCTTCGCAGTGACCGCAATGCAGAGCGTAGCTGGACGCTGGATAAAGCGATGAAGCGTATCGGTAAAGAGGGCGGGGTACTGGTTATCCTCGGCAATGAAGAATCGACGGATTTGCTTATCCACCGCGTGAAGATGTTTGAAGCGCAAGATAAAGGCCAAGCGCCGACGTTAGCGAAGCGTCAGGGCACTTCTCGTCGCGTTGGTGTTGGTTCGCAAATTTTGGCGGATCTGGGTGTGCATGACATGCGTCTACTCTCGTCAACCAATAAGAAGTACCACGCATTGGGCGGCTTTGGTTTGAACGTCGTGGAATATGTCTGCGAATAATCGCCAAATCAGACGATGAATTAGAGGGCAAATGGTTTAGCGACCTTTTGCCCTCTTTGCTGTTCAAACCGTTAGCCAAGGCTCGAGCAATACGAAATTTCCATTAGATATTGCTCACAAATCTGTGCTAGAATCCGGCGATTCTCACTTGATGAACATAGTTAAAGGAAAGCTTATGAAAGTGATCGAGGGTGGCTTCCCAGCGCCAAACGCAAAAATTGCTATCGTTATTTCTCGTTTCAACAGTTTTATTAACGAAAGTCTATTGTCTGGTGCAATCGATACTTTAAAGCGTCATGGACAGGTTAGCGAAGAAAACATTACTGTAGTTCGTTGTCCTGGTGCAGTGGAATTACCTCTTGTTGCTCAGCGTGTAGCAAAAACAGGTAAGTTCGATGCGATCGTGTCTCTAGGTACAGTAATTCGTGGTGGTACACCACACTTCGACTATGTTTGTAGTGAATGTAACAAAGGTCTTGCGCAAGTATCTCTGGAATACAGTCTTCCAGTAGCATTTGGTGTCCTGACAGTTGATACAATTGACCAAGCTATCGAGCGCGCAGGAACCAAGGCTGGTAATAAAGGTGCAGAGGCTGCACTGAGCGCACTTGAGATGATTAACGTTCTTTCAGAAATTGATTCCTAATGGGGGCCAGTGTGAAACCAGCCGCACGTCGTAATGCACGTCGATTCGCTCTACAAGCGATCTACTCATGGCAAATTACCAAAGAGAATGTTGCCACTATTGAAGAGCAGTTCTTATCTGGTGGCAAGTATGATGAAGAAGAGCATCATGCCTCAGAACCAGCACTTGCAGCTCCAGAAACTGACGTTGCCTACTTCCGTGACCTACTAACAGGTGTTGTGCTAAGTCACACAGAGCTAGACAGCAAGATTCGTCCTTATACTGCACGCCCAATGCAGGATCTGGACATGATGGAGCTAGCATTGCTTCGTCTTGCTATGTATGAAATGACACGTCGTGAAGACGTACCTTACAAAGTGGTTATCAACGAAGCGATTGAACTTGCAAAAGTATTCGCTGCTGAAGATAGTCATAAGTTCGTGAACGGTGTGCTTGATAAAGCAGCGCCTCACGTTCGTAAGAAGTAATTGATTTCAAATTTAAAAAGGTCAGCAAATGCTGACCTTTTTTATTCGTACTCAACAATCTGTGGAATTCCTAATGTCTGGTGAATTTAATCTGATTGAGAAATACTTTGTTGGCAGGCAGCAGCAGCGTAAAGACGTGTTGTTGGCCGCAGGTGATGATTGTGCCTTGGTTCAAGTACCACAAGGCTTATCCGTCGCCATCAGTACCGATACTCTAGTTGCCGGTACCCATTTTCTTCCAGACGCTAATCCTGCGTGGGTCGCGCACAAAGCGTTAGCTTCCAACATCAGTGATTTGGCGGCGATGGGCGCAACACCTGCTTGGGTCTCCTTTGCCCTGACGATGCCCGAGCCGGATGAAGCTTGGCTGGCACCGTTTTGCGATGCATTTTTCCAGCTAGCCGATTACTTTGGTATTCAGTTGATCGGCGGTGATACTACCAAAGGACCGCTGAGTCTCACGCTGACCGTACAAGGCTTAGTCGCGCCGGAGAAGGCGCTGCGACGTGACGGTGCGAGTGTAGGCGACTGGATCTATGTCACTGGTGACTTAGGCGACAGTAAAGCTGGCCTTGACGTGATTCTTAATCGCGAGCTTGAGCGCAAGCCGTTCGCGAGCGAACTGGAGCAACGTCACTATCTCTCTACACCACGAGTGTTGGTTGGCCAGGCTTTGTTGGGTTTAGCCAGTGCAGCGATTGATATCTCCGACGGCTTGATCTCAGACTTGCCGCATATTTTGCAGCGTTCACAAGTTGGCGCTAGTATTGATGTTTCTAAGCTTCCTGTGTCTAATGAGTTAGTTCAGTTTGTCGGTAATCCGGAAGTTGCGCTTCAATATGCCCTAACCAGCGGTGAAGAATACGAGCTGTGCTTTACCGTGCCTGAACAAAACCAAGGTGCTATCGAAAGTGCGTTGGCACACTGTGGCGCTAAAGTTAGTTGCATTGGTCAGATTCGACCACAAGGTACTTTTGACCTTCATTTACACGGCGAAGCGCTAAATTGGTCACTCAGTGGCTACGACCATTTCAAATAATAAAACATTAGTATGACAAACCCATTATCTCGCATTTCACTCAAGAACCCCTGGCACCTACTGGCGACAGGGTTTGGTAGTGGTTTATCTCCGATTGTTCCTGGCACGATGGGGACTTTGGCTTCTTTGCCGTTTTATTTACTCTTAGCGCATTTGTCGCTGCCGCTGTATGGGCTGGTGGTGATAGCTTCGTGCGTCATCGGGGTAAAGATCTGCCAAGTGACTTCTGACGACATGGGCGTGCACGACCACGGCTCGATCGTTTGGGATGAATTTGCCGGAATGTGGATTACCATGCTGGTGGTACCGATGTTGGGTTTAGCCGTGTTTGATTGGAAATGGCTCGCGACGGGATTTGTGTTGTTCCGTTTCTTTGACATGGTTAAACCATGGCCGATTGGTTGGTTAGACAAGCGAGTTCACGGCGGGTTAGGCATCATGATCGATGACATCGTCGCTGGTGTGATGGCGGGTGTTGCACTGTATCTAGTCGGTCTATACGCTGGTTGGTTGTAAGCGTAAACCAAGATGAAAAAAGGCTTCCAGTAGGAAGCCTTTTTCGTATACAGCGATTATTTTAGCTTTTCTAGATCGGCTTCAATCTCAGCGATCTTACTGGAAACCACTTTTTCTAGATGACGTAAATCAGATAGGATTTTCTGCTTCACATCGGTCTCGACCAGTTTCTCTGGTTTGGTAATCTTGTTCAGTTCATCAATAACCAATGTTAGATTACGGTTGATCTCGGTGACTTCTTTGTATTTGTGACTGCCGCTGTCAACCAAAACATTTTTCACCTGACGTGGGTATTTGAATTTCACGCTTTTCGCAAACAGTTCTCCTTTTTGCTTGCGAAAATAGACTTTTAACACGTCCTTGTGCGCTTCTTGGCGAAGTGAATAGCGCTCAATCTGTTTAGGATCTTGAATGCCTAAACCGGTGAGGTGTGGAAACATAGGCTACCTCTTTAACTGTGTCGAAGTTATTAACTAATCCAATAGTTAATGTAGCAGCCTATTAGCGTAGTAGATAGTTGATTTTTCAAGCAGAGCAGTAACTTGTGGTCAAGATCGCTTACGGAGCGAGCTTGGCCACGTTTTCGATCAACTCCGCTCTCAATTGCAACTCTTCTTCCTCGGTCAGCTTGCCACCGTTATCACTTGTGATGATAAATAAATCCTCGGCACGCTCACCAATCGTGGTGATTTTCGCGGCATGAAGATGCACGCCTAAATCGGCAAATGTAGCGCCGACTGTCGCCAGTAATCCTGGTGTATCCAGAGCAACAAACTCCATTAACGTGCGTTTTTTACTCTTGGTCGGCAAAAAGTCCACCTGAGTTTTCACCTTAAAGTGTTGCAACTTACGTGGTATACGGCGCGTTTTAATCTTCGTCGGACGACCATCTTTCAGCACGTGAACCAAATGCTTGATCACTGCTTTGTGACGGTCTTCTTCGATCACGTTGCCATGCTGGTCGAGAACCATAAAAGTATCGAGTACGTAGCCGTCTTTACTCGACATGACCTGAGCGTCGTGTACGTTAAGATTACGACGGTCTAACTCTGCCACTACTGTTGCAAACAGGGCATGTTGGTCTTTGCTGTAAACAAACACTTCTGTGCCGCCTCGGGTCGCTTTCTTGGAGATTAAGATCAGCGGTTTAGAGTGGTCGTCATGGCGCAGCAGGTGCGTACAGTGCCAGGCGATTTGTTTATGGGTATGGCGCAGGAAGTAGTCCGCTTTAAAACGTTGCCAGAGCACTTCAATTTCTCGTGCGCTAAAACCTTCTTTACGCAGCAGAGCCGATGCCATTTGCTGGTTATGGCGAATACGCTCGCGTATATCGACAGGATTTTCTAAGCCGCGACGCAGTGCTCGTTGCGTTGAGTGGAATAGCTCGGCCAGCAGGGTACGCTTCCAACTGTTCCAAAGCTCAGGGTTGGTCGCGCAAATATCCGCAACCGTCAGACAAACAAGGTATTCAAGGCGTTCTTCGTCGCGGACTTGTTTAGCAAATTCGGTGATGACTTCTGGGTCGTAAATATCACGGCGCTGCGCGGTGACCGACATCAATAAGTGGTTACGCACCAGCCAAGATACCAGTTTAGCCTCTGGTTTTGACAGGCCGTGTTCAATACAGAAATCATACGCTTCTACTTCGCCGATCTCTGAGTGGTCTCCGCCACGACCTTTACCGATGTCGTGGAAAATGGCCGCTAGAATAAGCAGCTCTTTTTTCTGAATGCGCGGGTACACTTCGCAGCAAATTGGATGCTTATCGTGGTTTTTAGCGTAGCTAAAAGTATTGATGTGCTTGAGCAAACGTACGCTGTGTTCATCCACGGTGTAAACGTGGAAGAGGTCAAACTGCATCTGACCGACAATCTGGCTCCATTGCGGTAGATACGCAGCAAGTACGCCTAACTTGTGCATCAGGCTAAAGGCTTTGTGCAGCGCATTAGGATGGCGGCACAATTCCATGAACTTTTCTCTCGCGGCAGGCATCGTATGTAGGAACTTATTGAGTCGACGGCGTGCAGTACGCAACTGTCGCATAGTCGGCGGTGCGACCCCTTCGATAGTCGAGTCATTAGCGATATGCAGGAACATATCCAGAATGGTTTCTGGACGCGCTTGGAATAATGCTGGCTTTCTCGCTTCGATTAGGTGACCACGACGCAAGAAGTCGTCGCTGAGGATCTCTGGTTCGCTTTCGATACCGTTGTCGAGAATCGCTTGGTCGAACAGTTTAAGTAGCATTTTGTTGAGTTCGGCGACACGTCTTAGTGTGCGGTAGAACTCTTTCATCATTTTCTCGACTGCTTGGTTACCTTCGCCTTGGAAACCTAGGCATTCCGCTACCTGAGCTTGGTGAGCAAACGTCAGGCGGTTGTCGTAGCGTTTTAACTGTAAATGTAATGCGAATCGTACTCGCCAAAGGAAGTCCTGACACTCCAACAGCTCACGGTATTCGGCATCGGTCAAAAAGCCGAAGTGGCTCATTTCGAGCAGAGAGGTCGCGCCAAAGTGACGGCGGGCAATCCAGCTTAAGGTATGGATATCACGCAGGCCACCCGGTGTTGATTTGATATCCGGCTCAAGATTGTAGGTCGTGTCGTGGTAACGCGCGTGGCGTTCACGCTGCTCTTGAACCTTCGCTTGATAGAACTGCTCGCTGGGCCAGAATGACTCCGAATGAATCACCACTTTCAGTTGGTGGAAAGTATCCTCACAGCCACACAGTAGTCGAGCTTCTTGCAGGTTTGTGGCAACAGTTAAGTCTTCGCGGCCAATGGTTGCGCACTCTTCAATGCTGCGCACCGCGTGGCCCACTTCGAGTTTTAAATCCCAAAGCAGGGTAATAAATTCGCTGACTTTTGCGGCCAGAGACTCGGGTAACGATTTACGCGAAATAACAAGAATATCGATGTCAGAAAGCGGGTGTAGTTCGCCACGGCCATAGCCGCCGACGGCGACAAGGCTAATGTTCGGTAGGGAAGAAAAGCCAAAGTGGTTCCATAGCCTGTTGAGCATCAAATCAATGAACTCCGCACGACCTAATACGAGATCGGTGACCGGATGATGATTGAGAAATTCCGTTTTCTGGTACTCAGCAAACGCTTCGAGTTGGTTTTTTAGCTCACTAATGGTGATCTGGTGATCTTCTAAAGTCAGCGGTGATTGAATAGGCATATAGCGAGTCCGTGCAAAATATCCTGATTGGATTCAATCTAACAAAATAGGGTTGTAAGAAAAATAACTATTTGGCTTCTCAATAAGCGAGGCAGGCACAAACATGGTCAATCAAGATAGCGATAAAGTCGTGAGGATAGATAAAAAATATCCCCGCCGAGGCAGGGATATCGAAACATCTATTAAGCGTTGTTCATAACGCGAGGGATGGTGTCGTCACTGCGCAGTGTCAGCACTTCACAACCTGTAGCGGTAACAACGATGGTGTGTTCGTACTGTGCCGATTTCTTACCGTCGCCTGTGTAAACCGTCCAGTCGTCTTCCGCGTCTACGCTCACGCCGAATTTACCTGCGTTGATCATTGGTTCGATAGTAAAGCACATGCCTTCTTTTAGTACGCGGCGGTCGTTGTTCTTGTAGTGAACTACTTGTGGTTCTTCGTGGAACTCGTTACCGATACCGTGACCACAGAAGTCCTTCACGATTGAGAACTTATTACGAGGGTTCTTTTTGTTGTTCTCTTTGATGTATTTTTCGATTGCCGTACCGATATCACCCACAGTTGCGCCTGGTTTCACTTTGCGCATACCCACGTAAAGCGCTTCTTGAGTCACTAGACATAGGCGCTTATCCGCTGGGCTTACGTCACCAACAAGGAACATTTTCGACGTGTCACCGTGGTAACCTTCTGGGCGGACAGACAGATCTGCATTTTCGTCGTTTGGTACGATAACCGTGATATCGATGTTGATGATATCGCCGCTTTTCAGTACTGCAGGTTTCACCTGACCGTTGCTACCTTTTTCATCCTGTGATGCAGGAATACCGTGGCAGACGATATGGTTGATTGAAGTACAGATTGATTTAGGGAAACCATGGTAATCAAGCGGAGCAGAGTACGCACCTCTCTCTAGAGCGTAATCGTGACAGATTTGGTTGAGCTCATCTGTCGTCACACCTTCTTTCACATGTGGTTCAATCATCTCTAGAATTTCAGCGGCTAAAGCACCCGCTTTGCGCATACGTTCGATTTCTTCAGCTGTTTTTATCTTGATTGACATCGGCTATCTCTACTTTATTCAATTGCACCTTTTCGTGCGATTCGGCGCATTCTAACAGGAAGATGTCAGAATGTGTAATTGTGACCATCATTGAGACGGGTAGATATTATAATGGATGGCTGGCGATTTAGCGTTTTCTCCATGACGCCCGTCTGTTTTTTTACTAGCCAGATACTAGGGAAATATGGTATAAAGCGCGCCGGAATGTGCACCGTTCTCTCCGTCAGCATAAGCTAAGCGGCGAAGCTGTTTACTTCCAACTAAACTTATATCTTTAAATCACACACATTCCGTCACATGTTCCGGGGTGCTGAGCAGAAGCTCAGTCGGAATTATGGGGGATGTGGAGGCCTAACCCCATAGAGGATTTTAAAATGGCAACTGTATCAATGCGCGATATGCTGAAAGCTGGTGTTCACTTCGGTCACCAAACTCGTTACTGGAACCCAAAAATGAAGCCATTCATCTTTGGTGCTCGTAACCGCGTTCACATCATCAACCTAGAAAAAACTGTACCAATGTTCAACGAAGCTCTAGCTGAACTAGCTAAAGTTGGCGAGAAGAAAGGTAAAGTTCTATTCGTAGGTACTAAGCGCGCTGCATCTGAAGCTGTTAAAGAAGCTGCAATCGCAAGCAACCAGTTCTACGTAAACAACCGCTGGTTAGGCGGTATGCTTACAAACTACAAAACTGTTCGTCAGTCAATCAAGCGTCTAAAAGATCTTGAAGCTCAAGCTCAAGACGGTACTTTTGACAAACTAACTAAGAAAGAAGCTCTAATGCGTACTCGCGAAATGGAGAAGCTAGAGAAATCTCTTGGTGGTATCAAAGATATGGGCGGCCTACCAGACGCTCTATTCGTAATCGACGCTGATCACGAACACATTGCGATTAAAGAAGCTAACAACCTAGGTATTCCAGTATACGCTGTGGTAGATACTAACTCTAACCCAGACGGCGTTGACTACATCATCCCAGGTAACGACGACGCGATCCGCGCAGTTCAACTATACCTAAACGCTGCTGCATCTGCAGTAACTGAAGGTCGCAACAAAGACGTTGCAGTAGTTGCTGAAAAAGACGGTTTCGTAGAAGCTGAATAATAGCGGCTCTGTGTCACACTTAGTTTATGTGAAACCTTGTTGTAGCATAGACTAAGTTATAGTTAGCATCGGGGGCCGACAATGTAGGCCCCTGTTTTTTACCTTATTCGAATCAAACGAGGAATAGAGAATGGCAACTGTAACTGCTGCTCTAGTTAAAGAACTTCGCGAGCGCACTGGCGCTGGCATGATGGAATGTAAGAAAGCGCTTGTAGAAGCAAACGCTGATATCGAACTAGCAATTGAAAACATGCGTAAATCAGGCGCAGCGAAAGCAGCTAAGAAAGCTGGTAACGTTGCAGCTGAAGGCGCAATCATCATCAAAGAAGAAAACGGCGTTGCTGTTCTTCTTGAAGTTAACTGCCAAACTGACTTCGTTGCTAAAGACGCTAACTTCACAGCTTTCGCTGAGAAAGTAGCTGAAGAAGCACTTGCATCTAAAGTTGCTGTTGAAGAACTAGTAGCTAAATTCGAAGAAGAGCGTGTTGCTCTAGTTGCTAAGATCGGCGAAAACATCAACATCCGTCGCGTACAGTACGTTGAAGGCGCTGCAATCGCTTCTTACCGTCACGGTGAGAAAATCGGTGTAGTTGTTGCTGGTGAAGGCGACGCTGAAACTCTTAAGCACGTTGCTATGCACGTAGCTGCTTCTCGTCCAGAGTACGTAAACCCAGAAGACGTACCAGCAGACGTAGTTGCTAAAGAGAAAGAAGTTCAAGTTGAAATCGCTATGAACGAAGGCAAGCCTGCTGAGATCGCAGAGAAGATGGTTGTTGGCCGCATGAAGAAATTCACTGGCGAAATCTCTCTAACTGGTCAAGCGTTCATCATGGAACCTAAGAAAACTGTAGGTGAAATGCTGAAAGAAAAAGGCGCTTCTGTTTCTACGTTCGTTCGCCTAGAAGTTGGTGAAGGTATCGAGAAAGGCGCAGAAATGAGCTTCGCTGAAGAAGTAGCACTAGCTCAGAAAGGTTAATCCTTAGAGACTTGTGTAAGTATTAGACCGTAGCTCAGGCTGCGGTCTTTTTACGACTAACAAGTAATCGATTAACCGTGATGAATGCATACAGCTTTTCTGTGTTTATTCATGACTGTTAATCAAAAAACTCTCTTTTGGAAGGTAAAGTCCATGACTACAAACCCTAAACCTGCATATCAACGTATTCTGTTAAAATTGAGTGGTGAAGCGCTTCAAGGCGAAGACGGTTTTGGCATCGATCCAGCGATCCTTGATCGCATGGCACAAGAAGTGAAAGAGCTGGTTGAACTAGGCGTTCAGGTTGGTGTAGTTATCGGTGGTGGTAACCTGTTCCGCGGTGCTGGTCTGGCTGAAGCTGGTATGAACCGTGTAGTTGGTGACCACATGGGTATGTTGGCTACAGTGATGAACGGTCTTGCAATGCGTGACGCTCTGCACCGTGCATACGTAAACGCTCGTGTAATGTCTGCAATTCCTCTAAAAGGTGTGTGTGACGATTACAATTGGGCAGACGCAATCCGCGAACTTCGCCAAGGCCGTGTAGTGATCTTCTCTGCGGGTACGGGTAACCCATTCTTCACGACGGATTCAGCTGCGTGTCTACGCGGTATCGAAATCGAAGCAGACGTCGTTCTTAAAGCCACTAAAGTAGATGGCGTATTTACGGCAGACCCAGTAGCAAACCCAGACGCAGAGCTGTATGATAAGCTGACTTTCGCTGAAGTTCTTGATAAAGAGCTAAAAGTGATGGATTTGGCAGCATTTACACTGGCACGTGACCACAAAATGCCAATCCGCGTATTTAACATGAACAAACCAGGCGCACTACGCCGCGTGGTTATGGGTGAAGCAGAAGGCACGCTAATTAGCACTGCTGAATAATAGAATTCAACCGCAGCAAATGAATATCCTTGCTGCGGTATTGCCTTTTGAAGAATCCTGTTTAGGCTTTCTTCTAGAAGAATTACATAATTAAGGTGATATTGTGATTAACGAAATCAAAAAAGACGCTCAAGAGCGTATGGACAAAAGCGTCGATGCACTAAAAAACAACCTGTCTAAAATCCGCACAGGTCGTGCACACCCAAGTCTACTATCTGGTATTTCAGTAGAGTACTACGGTGCAGCAACGCCTCTTAACCAAGTGGCAAACGTAGTTGCAGAAGACGCTCGTACTCTAGCAATCACTGTTTTCGACAAAGAGCTAACGCAAAAAGTTGAAAAAGCGATCATGATGTCTGACCTAGGTCTAAACCCAATGTCTGCGGGTACTATCATTCGTGTACCACTTCCACCGCTAACAGAAGAGCGTCGTAAAGACCTTGTTAAGATCGTACGTGGTGAAGCTGAAGGTGGCCGTGTTGCTATCCGTAACATCCGTCGTGACGCTAACAACGACCTGAAAGCGCTGCTAAAAGACAAAGAAATCTCTGAAGACGAAGATCGTAAAGCTCAAGACGAGATTCAAAAACTGACAGATGCTGCAGTGAAAAAAGTCGACGAAGTGCTTGCGGCGAAAGAAAAAGAGTTGATGGAAGTATAATTATTCATAAACTCGGCTTATTAAAGACGCTGTGCTCGCAGCACAGCGTTTTTTTATGCTACTCTCTGACCTTTGCTGACAATCTACCTACCTCTTTATGCAAAATCCACAACTCTCACCAGAACAACTTCCTCAGCACATCGCGATAATTATGGACGGCAACGGCCGCTGGGCAAAAGCTCAGGGAAAACCACGCGTTTTTGGCCATAAAAATGGTGTTGCAGCAGTAAGAAAGACAATTTCTGCCTCTGCTAAGCTTGGCATCAAAGCGATCACTCTGTTTGCTTTCAGCAGTGAGAACTGGCGTCGTCCAGAAGAAGAAGTGGGTGTATTGATGGAACTCTTCATTACGGTGTTAACCACTGAGGTGAAGAAGCTGCACAAAAACAATTTACGTCTGCGTGTTATCGGTGATACGGCACGTTTCAATGACAGGTTGCGTAGTAAGATAGCTCAAGCTGAAGCCCTAACCGAAAATAACACAGGTATGGTTGTCAACATTGCTGCTAACTATGGTGGCAAGTGGGATATTACCGAGGCGACCAAAGCACTCGCAGCGAAAGTGGCCGCAGGAGAGCTGCAGGCCAGCGAAATTACTGAAGAATTGATTACCCAGCATTTGACCATGTCGGACTTGCCTGAAGTGGATCTGATGATTCGTACCAGTGGCGAGTGCCGTATCAGCAACTTTATGTTGTGGCAGATGGCTTATGCAGAGCTCTACTTTACGCCAATTTACTGGCCTGAGTTCGATGAAAACAGCTTAATTGAAGCAGTGACTTGGTTTGTTAACCGTGAAAGGCGTTTTGGCTGCACCGGTGAACAAATCAAGGCATTGATGGAAAGCGAATAAAGGATCCAAGTTTGAAACAAAGAATAATAACAGCACTCATCCTTGCGCCATTAGTGATCTTAGGAATTTTTGAGCTCTCATTACCGATGTTTGTCGTCGCCGTTGCTGCGATTATGTTGATTGGTTATTGGGAGTGGACTCAGTTTGTTGAGTCAAAATCTCGTGCGCTAGCATTGATCCCCGCGTTAGCGGTCAGTGCGTTAAGCCTCGCATTTATCCCGTTCGATTCGGGCAGTCTTAACTTAGTTCTAGAGCCTCATTACCTAATCTTGGCGATAGGCTGTGTTTGGTGGGTATCGGCCAGTGCGTTGGCGATCACTTACCCTAAATCTTCATCTTTATGGCAGCACTCAACACTTCTTCGTCACGCATTCGGTGTGCTGACGCTACTACCGTTTTTCTGGAGTGTGCTGTTATTACGTGCTGAAGGTATCGAAACTGAACCTTACCATGGTGCTAAACTAGTACTGTACGTCTGCTTAATTGTTTGGGCTGCTGACAGTGGTGCTTATTTCGCGGGTAAGAGCATGGGTAAGCGCAAAATGGCGCCAAATGTTAGCCCAAATAAAACCATTGAAGGACTAGTTGGCGGGATCATTACCGCAATTTTGGTCGGGTGGGGCGCATCAACTTGGTTTGATATCGAGTTTTCAAGCCCGCAGGTAATGATAGTGATTACATTGATCACCGTAGTTATTTCAGTGCTGGGTGATCTAGTTGAGAGTATGTTCAAACGAGTTTCTGGTATCAAAGACAGCAGTAACATCATTCCAGGTCACGGTGGCGTTCTTGACCGTATCGACAGCCTGACTGCAGCATTCCCCGTTTTTGCATTTCTTTACTTCATTCTGTAGGCGAGCTTCGGCTTGCCTCAACCACTTATCGGTTTCTTGCTATGCGTAAGTTAACAATTCTTGGTGCTACTGGCTCTATCGGTGCGAGTACATTTAAAGTTATCGAACAAAATCCTGAGCAGTTTTCTGTGGTTGCGTTGGCAGCAGGAAGCAACGTCGAAAAAATGCGTCAACTGTGTCAGAAGTGGCAGCCAAAATACGCAGTCATGGCGTGTGACGATGCGGCGCTACAGCTAAAACACCAACTGTCAGAGCTGAAAGTGAATACCGAAGTGCTGGCAGGTGTGGACGCTATGTGCCAAGTCTCTGCGATGGATGAGGTGGACACCGTCATGGCAGCGATTGTCGGTGCGGCAGGCTTGTTACCGACGATGGCGGCGGTCAAAGTGGGTAAACGCGTTTTATTGGCCAACAAAGAAGCGCTTGTGATGTCTGGGCAACTGTTTATCGATGCGGTCAAGCACTCGGGCGCCGAGCTAATGCCTGTCGATAGTGAACACAATGCGATTTTCCAATGCTTACCAAGCCAGATTCAGACTAACCTCGGTCGCTGTGACCTCGGGCAAGAAGGCATTCAACATATTCTTTTGACCGGTTCAGGTGGCCCTTTCCGTTACTGTGATATCGATACGCTTAGTAGCGTAACTCCTGAGCAGGCGATCGCGCATCCAAACTGGTCAATGGGACCAAAAATCTCAGTCGATTCCGCAACCATGATGAACAAAGGCTTAGAATACATCGAAGCTAAATGGTTGTTTAATACCTCTCGCGAGCAGCTGAAAGTGGTTATCCACCCGCAGTCGGTGATTCACTCCATGGTGCAGTACCAAGATGGTTCCGTGCTGGCGCAAATGGGTGAGCCGGATATGGCGACGCCGATTGCATTGACGCTGTCTTATCCAAATCGAGTTTCGGCTGGTGTGGCGCCGCTCGACTTTACACAAGTCGGAGAACTGACCTTCCTTGCTCCAGACTTTAACCGTTATCCTTGCTTGAAATTAGCCATTGATGCTTGTTACGAAGGGCAACACGCAACGACCGCGTTGAATGCGGCTAACGAGGTAGCAGTCGCTGCATTCTTAGACCGAGCACTCTCTTTCACCGATATCGCGGTTGTCAATGAAGCGGTTCTGTCGAAAGTGTGTGCTGGCTCGACTCGCGCGCACTGTAGCGACTTGGAAAGCATTCTCGAGCTAGATAGAATGGCAAGGGTATTAGCTACCGAGATAGTGAGTGAGCGTAAGTTATGACAGGTATCTTGTGGAACTTTGTTTCTTTCATTATCGCATTAGGTATTCTGGTCGCCGTTCATGAGTTTGGCCACTTTTGGGTGGCGCGTCGTTGTGGTGTCAAAGTAGAAAAGTTTTCTATCGGTTTTGGTAAATCCATCTGGAGCAAAGTCGGTAAAGACGGTACAGAATACAGCCTGGCGGTGATTCCGTTAGGTGGTTACGTCAAAATGTTGGACGGGCGCGTAGATGATGTGCCGGAGTCTGAACAGCAGTTTGCCTTCGATAAAAAGCCATTATGGAAGCGTAGCGCGATTGTGGCCGCAGGCCCAGCGTTTAACTTCTTGTTCGCCATCGTTGCTTACTGGTTAGTTTTTATCATCGGCGTACCAGCGGTAAAACCTGTCGTTGGTCCAATTACCCCTTATTCTATTGCTGCGGATGCAGGGTTAGAACAAGGGATGGAACTTAAGTCTATTTCTGGCGTCAAAACCGCAGACTGGGAATCGGTCAATATGGGGCTGATTTCTCATATCGGCGATGATCGTCTAACCATGACGGTCGCCCCTGCAGATGGCGTTGGAGTTGAGCAAACCCTCACATTTGACTTAACGGATTGGAACTTTGACCCCGAGCAGCAGTCTGCTATGTCAGCGCTTGGATTTGTGCCATTCACACCAGAAATCTCAACCAAGCTAGTGAACATCTCGCAAGACAGTGCGGGAGCGCGTGCTGGTTTGCAAGTAGGGGATACGATAGTCGCAATTAACGGACAAGCCATCACTGGCTGGCAACAAGTTGTCGACTCGATCCAGCAACACCCCAATAAATCGTTGCAGTTAGAAATTTTACGTGAGGCTGAACGTCTCGACATCACCATTATTCCTGACAGTCGTGAGGTTAAGGGTAAAGGTGAAATTGGTTTTGCAGGCATCGCTCCAGAAGTAGCAGAGTGGCCTGAAAGCTACCGTTTTGACTTACAGTTTGGCGCTGTAGAGTCAGTCGGCAAAGCGATTGAAAAAACCGGACAAGTGATTGGGCTAACCATCAGTATGTTGAAAAAGCTGATTGTTGGCGATGTAGGATTAAACAACCTGAGCGGACCAATCTCAATCGCGAAAGGAGCAGGAACCACCGCCGACTACGGACTGGTATATTTCCTCGGCTTTCTAGCGCTGATTAGTGTTAACTTAGGGATCATTAACCTTGTACCGTTACCGATGTTGGATGGCGGACATTTATTGTTTTTTGCTATTGAGGCTGTAATCAGACGTCCTGTTCCTGAAAAAGTCCAGGAAATGGGATACCGCATCGGCGGGGCAATTATCTTCTCTCTTATGGCAGTGGCGATTTTCAATGATTTTGCTCGTCTTTAAACGAGGCAAAGGTTGTAGTAAGGAATAACTAAAACACATATGGCGATGAAAAAGATTCTGTTTGCCACGTTGCTAGCAACTAGTGTAAGCGCAAATGGTGCTGAGAACTTTGTTGTTCAGGATATTCAGGTAGAAGGTTTACAACGTGTTACGTTAGGTGCGGCATTATTGAATATGCCAGTACGTATCGGTGACTCGATTGGCAATCAAGATGTTTCACAGATCATCCGAGCGCTGTATGCGTCGGGTAACTTTGAAGATATCAAAGTACTGCGCGAAGGTGATGTACTTGTCGTTCAAGTTAAAGAACGTCCAACGATTTCCAGTATTTCTTTCTCTGGCAACAAAGCGATCAAAGAAGAGCAGTTAACGCAAAATTTAGAAGCGTCAGATGTTCGTGTGGGCGAAGCGCTCGATCGCACTACGTTGGCAAACATCGAAAAAGGTTTGGAAGACTTTTACTACAGTGTTGGTAAATACAACGCGAACGTAAAAGCGGTAGTGACACCACTACCACGAAACCGTGCTGACCTTAAGTTTGTCTTCTCTGAAGGCGTTTCTGCCAAGATTCAACAAATCAACTTTATCGGTAACGAAGTCTTTACCGATGACGAACTTTTGAGCCGTTTTGAGCTTAACGTTGATGTCTCATGGTGGAACTTCCTTGCAGATGATAAGTACCAGAAGCAGGTATTGGCAGGGGATTTGGAAGCACTGAAATCCTACTACCTCGACCGTGGTTATCTGAAATTTAAGATAGATTCTACTCAAGTCTCAATTTCTCCTGACAAAAAGGGCGTATACGTATCCTTAGTATTAGACGAAGGCAAGCCTTACACCGTTAAGGATGTGAAGTTCCGCGGTGACCTTCCGTCTGGAGAAGAAGAGTTTGAGAAACTGGTTACCTTTGAAATGGGTGAGCTGTATAACGGCTCTGCGGTAACAAGCCTAGAAGAAAACGTTAAGCGACAACTAGGTGAAGCAGGTTACGCGTACCCGCAAGTCCGTACCATTTCAGAGTTTGACGATGAAACTCAAGAAGTCTCACTGGTGGTTAACGTTGAGTCTGGTAAGCGAATTTACGTGCGTGATATCCGCTTTGTCGGCAACAACGCGACCAAAGATGAAGTGTTGCGTCGTGAAATGCGTCAAATGGAAGGCAGTTGGCTGAACTCTAAGTCGATTGAAACAGGCAAAAACCGTCTTAACCGCTTAGGTTTCTTTGAAACGGTTGACGTGCAAACTGTGCGTGTTCCAGGCAGTGAAGACCAAGTCGATCTGGTTTACAGCGTTAAAGAAGCAAACTCAGGCAGCATTAACTTTGGTATCGGTTATGGTACTGAGTCAGGTGTGAGCTTCCAGGTCGGTCTGCAACAAGATAACTTCTTGGGTACGGGTAACCGCGTTGGTGTCAGCGCGATGATGAACGACTACCAGAAAAACGTTAGCTTGGACTACCGCGACCCATACTGGAACCTTGATGGTGTCAGCTTGGGCGGTAAAGTTTTCTACAACCAGTTTGAAGCTAAAGAAGCGGGCATCGTTGACTATACCAACGAAAGTTACGGCACCAGTTTAACTTGGGGTTTCCCGTTTGATGAACTGAACCGTTTTGAGTTTGGTGTTGGCTATACCCACAACAAGATCGGTAATGTACCGACTTACGATCAGGCGCAGTTATTTGCCCAAAGTATCGACCAAGCAGACGGCGATATCATCACCAACGATTTTGACGTTAACGTCGCTTGGACGCGTAACAACTTGAACCGTGGTTATTTCCCAACGGCGGGTAACTACCAACGTGCTTTTGCGAAAGCGACGGTACCGGGTTCAGACGCGCAGTACTTTAAAGTGCAATACGACGTACGTCAGTACATTCCGCTAACCAAGAAACATGAATTTACGCTATTGATGCGTGGTCGTTTAGGTTACGGTAATGGTTATGGCCAAACGGATGGTAACGACAACTTGTTCCCATTCTATGAAAACTATTACGCAGGTGGTTTTACTACCTTACGTGGTTTCCGCTCGAACAGTGCGGGTCCAAAAGCAGTATACACAGTTAACAGTAACCCGATTTTGTGTTCTACCGATTCGTGTGTGAACGCAACGGATGACTCGGTTGGTGGTAACGCCGTGGCGTTGGCAAGTATGGAACTGATTGTTCCAACACCATTTGCTTCTGACGAAGCGCGCAGCCAAATCCGTACCAGTGTGTTTATCGATGCGGCGAGTGTTTGGGATACCGAGTTTGATTATGACTCAGCCTACGACGGCCAACGTTACTACGATGATTACTCGGATCCGACAAACTACCGCGCATCTTACGGTGCAGCGCTGCAATGGATGTCTCCTATGGGACCATTGGTGTTCTCGGTAGCGAAACCAATCGAAAAATACGAAGGTGATGATGAAGAATTCTTCACTTTCACCATCGGAAGAACCTTCTAATACAGAGGAAAATATAGTGAATAAAATGATTAAAGCGGCTGGTCTAAGCCTTCTAGTGATGACGTCTTCAATGTTTGCAAATGCTGCTGAAGCGGCGCAAAAAGTTGGCTACGTAAATACAGCGCAAGTATTCCAAGCTCTTCCTCAGCGTGAAGTTGTTGCTCAAAAAATGCAAAGCGAGTTCAAAGACAAGGTTGATGAACTAAAATCAATTCAAGCTCAAGCTAAGACTAAAATTGAAAAGCTTAAGCGTGATGGTGAGTTGCTTGGCGACGACCAGATCGAAAAACTGCGTATTGAGATCGCTCAGCTAGACAGCAAATACAAAGTAAAAGCTCAAGCTCTAGAGCAAGCAACTGCTCGTCGCGAAGCGCAAGAGAAGCAAAAACTATTTAAAGTTATTCAAGACGCAGTTAAGAAAGTGGCTGAAAAAGAAGGTTACGACCTAATCGTTGATATCCAAGCAATGCAATACGGCAAGCCTGAATACAACATTTCAGAAAAAGTAATCAAACAACTTAAATAATAAATTATGACTACAATTTCTTTGGCCGATTTGGCTAACATTACCGGGGGCGAGCTGCACGGGGATGCAGAAGCCACAGTTACTATGGTTGCGCCAATGGACAAAGCGCAAGAAGGTCACGTGACCTTCTTGTCTAATCCAAAATACGCGAAGCATTTACCAGAATGTAAAGCGACTGTTGTGATGGTTAAACAAGCACAGCTAGAAGCTTGTGTTGGCAACGCTTTAGTTGTCGATGACCCGTACGTTGCGTTTGCAAAAGTCGCGCAAGCTCTAGATACGACGCCAAGTCCTGCTGAGCAGATTGCTCCGTCAGCGGTTGTGGCGGCCGACGTAAAAATGGGTGCGAACGTATCAATTGGTGCTAATGCGGTGATTGAGTCAGGCGTTGAACTTGCTGACAACGTAGTGATCGGTGCAGGTTGTTTTATCGGTAAAAATGCGTCTATCGGTGCTAACACTAAACTTTGGGCAAACGTTAGTATTTACCATGAAGTGGTTATTGGTAGCGATTGTTTGATTCAAGCTAATACCGTCATCGGCTCTGACGGTTTCGGCTACGCTAACGACAAAGGCGAATGGATTAAAATCCCTCAACTTGGTACGGTTCGCGTCGGTAACCGCGTGGAAATTGGTTCATGTACCACGATTGACCGTGGTGCGTTGGACGATACGGTCATCGAAGATAACGTCATTATTGATAACCAAATGCAGATCGCACACAACGTACACATCGGATATGGTACTGCCATGGCTGGTGGTACGATTGTTGCTGGCAGCACTAAGATTGGTAAGTATTGCATTATCGGTGGCGCGTCAGTGATTAATGGTCATATTGAAATCACTGATGGTGTAACGATCACTGGTATGGCGATGGTGATGCGTAGTATCGAAGAGAAAGGTATGTACTCTTCGGGTATTCCATTGCAAACCAATAAAGAGTGGCGAAAGACGGCTACTCGTGTTCATCGTATTGACGAAATGAACAAGCGCCTGAAAGCTGTCGAGAAGCTAATGGAGCAGAAAGAGGAGTCATAATCCCTTTCTGATTGAAAAGGCTCGCGAAGTGCGGGTCTTTTTCGTCTATAATGCTGCCACTAAAAAAATAACATATTGGGTGTGTTTACCCTTTCTAGATGGTGTTTACAACCGACTGGGTTTCGCTGCGAAATTTCAACACACCTTAGCATTCAACATAGGAATATGACTTTGACTACTGAAAAGAAAACGATGAACATCACTGAAATTCAGGAACTGTTACCTCATCGCTACCCATTCTTACTGATTGATCGCGTAACGGATTACCAAGAAGAAAAATACCTAACGGCAATTAAGAACGTTTCAGTGAATGAACCTCAGTTTACAGGTCATTTCCCTCAGCTACCTGTATTCCCAGGTGTACTGATCTTAGAAGCAATGGCACAGGCAACGGGTCTGCTGGCATTTAAATCGTTCGGTGCTCCAACAGAGAATGAGCTGTACTACTTCGCTAGCGTAGACGGTGCAAAATTCCGTAAGCCTGTGACTCCAGGTGACCAACTAGTGATCGAAGTAGAATTTGTAAAAGAGCGTCGCGGCATTGCTGCATTTAACGGTGTAGCGAAAGTTGACGGTGACGTAGTATGTTCTGCAGAACTTAAATGTGCTCGCCGAGAGTTTTAATATGATTCATGAATCTGCTCAAATTCACCCATCAGCGGTTATCGAGGGTGATGTAACCATAGCTGCGAATGTGACTGTTGGTCCATTTACATACATTTCTGGTACTGTTGCTATCGGTGAGGGTACAGAGGTTATGTCTCATGTGGTTATCAAAGGTCGTACGACCATTGGTAAAGAAAATCGCATCTTTCCTCACGCGGTAATTGGTGAAGAAAACCAAGATAAGAAGTACGGTGGCGAAGAAACGACGGTTGTTATCGGTGACCGCAACGTTATCCGTGAAGCGGTACAGATCCACCGTGGTACTGTGCAAGACAAAGCAACTACGGTGATCGGCGACGACAACCTGCTTTGTGTTAACGCTCATATCGCCCACGACGTGATTGTTGGTAACAACACTCATATTGGGAACAATGCGATCCTTGGCGGTCACGTGACCGTTGAAGACTCAGCGGGTGTTATGGCGCTGTCGGCAATTCACCCATTTTGTAAAGTGGGCGCGTTTAGTTACGTTGGCGGCTGTTCTGCGGTCGTAAAAGACGTACCACCTTATGTTTTGGCGCAAGGTAATCACGCGACACCATTTGGTCTTAACTTGGTTGGCCTGCAGCGTAACGGTTTTGAGAAAGACGAGCTGCGAGCACTGCGCAACGCATACAAAGAGTTCTACCGTTCAGGTAAAACTCAAGCAGAAGCAAAAGAAGTCTTAACTGAGATGGCACAACAATGGCCATCGATTAAGCACTTCCTAGACTTCGTGGAAACTTCTGAGCGTGGCGTTATTCGCTAAGCTTAGTAAGTGATTGATTAAAAAGATCGTAGCCGTTAGGTTACGGTCTTTTTGTGTTTTTATACCAATAGAGTTGAATGATTGGATATGGACAGACCATTACGAGTAGGCATTGTCGCTGGCGAATTGTCAGGTGACACGCTAGGCGAAGGCTTTATCAAAGCCGTTAAACAGCAGTATCCTGACGCAGAGTTTGTCGGTATCGGCGGACCTAAAATGATCGCGCAAGGCTGTCAGTCACTTTTCGATATGGAAGAGTTGGCCGTCATGGGGCTGGTTGAAGTGCTTGGTCGTTTACCGCGCCTGTTGAAAGTGAAAGCGGAGCTTGTGAAGTTCTTCACCGATAACCCACCAGACGTCTTTATTGGTATTGATGCACCTGATTTCAACTTGAGATTGGAGTTAGACCTCAAGCAAGCCGGGATCAAAACTGTGCACTACGTGAGCCCTTCGGTTTGGGCATGGCGTCAAAAGCGCATTTTCAAAATTGAAGCAGCAACCAATTTAGTGCTGGCATTTCTACCGTTTGAGAAAGCGTTTTACGACCAATACAAGGTGCCGTGTGAGTTCATTGGCCATACGCTTGCTGATTCGATCCCGTTAGTCTCTGAAAAAGCGCCAGCGCGTGAGTTACTGGGTCTGGAGCAAGACAAAACATGGCTTGCGGTTCTGCCGGGAAGCCGTGGCAGCGAACTGAAAATGCTCTCTCAGCCTTTCATCGAAACTTGTCAGAAACTTAAACAAAAGTACCCAGAACTTGGCTTTGTTGTCGCTTTGGTTAATCAAAAGCGCAGAGAGCAGTTTGAGCAAGCTTGGCAAGAGTTTGCGCCGGAGTTGGAATTCAAGTTGGTTGACGACACCGCGCGTAATGTGATTACCGCCTCTGATGCCGTGATGCTTGCTTCGGGTACGGTTGCACTCGAATGTATGTTGATTAAACGTCCGATGGTGGTGGGTTATAAAGTTAATGCATTTACCGCTTTTCTTGCGCGTAAGATGCTGAAAACAAAATACGTTTCTCTGCCAAACATTTTAGCCGACCAAGAGCTGGTTAAAGAATTTCTTCAGGAAGAGTGCACGGTCGATAACCTCGCGGCTGAAGTGGAACGCTTGCTTGGTGAAGAAGGCAACCAAATGGTCGACAAGTTTACTGAAATGCACCATTGGATCCGCAAAGATGCCGATAAACAAGCGGCAAAAGCGGTTCTCCATTTGATTGGCAAAGATTACGAATAGTTATGACAAAAGAAAACAAAGAACTTCCCCCATTTGAGTACCCGCAAGGCTATCAGTTGGTGGCGGGTGTCGATGAAGTCGGGCGTGGGCCTTTGGTCGGCGACGTGGTCACCGCAGCGGTTATTCTGGATCCGAACAACCCAATCGAAGGGTTAAATGACTCGAAAAAGCTCTCAGAGAAGAAGCGCTTAGCTTTGTTACCTGAAATTAAACAGAAAGCACTCGCTTGGTCTGTGGGACGTTGCTCTCCAGAAGAGATCGACCAACTCAACATCCTGCAAGCGACTATGGTGGCGATGCAGCGTGCGGTCGAAGGTTTGAACGTGACTCCGGATTTGGTATTGATTGATGGCAACCGTTGCCCACAATTGCCAATGCAATCGCAGGCTGTCGTTAAAGGCGATTTACGCGTGGCAGAAATCAGCGCCGCGTCGATTATAGCCAAAGTCGTCCGCGACCAAGAAATGGAAGAATTAGATAAGCAGCACCCTGAATTTGGTTTTGCCAAACACAAGGGATATCCAACCAAAGCCCACTTTGAAGCCATCGAGCAGCACGGCGTGATTGACCAACACCGTAAGAGTTTCAAACCAGTGAAGCGCGCCCTTGGTCTAGAATAAGTCAAACGGAGATATCGCTTACGGAATTAGGGTATATCTCCGATCTTATATCACGTAAAATACCGAGATTATCTTTCCGATTAAGCACTATTTGCGGAACCATTCATGTCAGATCCTAAGTTTATCCACCTTCGAGTACACAGTGACTTTTCCATGGTTGATGGCCTTTCCAAAGTGCCACCTTTGGTTAAGAAAGTGGCTGAAATGGGAATGCCCGCCGTTGCCCTGACCGATTTTACTAACCTATGTGGTTTGGTGAAGTTTTACGGCACGGCGCATAGCTGCGGTATCAAACCCATCATTGGCGCCGATTTTGCGATGCAATCCGATGAGTTTGGCGACGAGCTTACCAAACTGACGGTCATTGCTGCCAATAATGCCGGCTATAAAAACCTGACCTTATTGATTTCGAAAGCATACCTTCGTGGTCACGTGCAGCACCAACCTGTGATTGATAAGGCCTGGTTAGCCGAACTGGCGGAAGGCTTGATTATCTTGTCGGGTGGTAAAAGCGGTGAAATTGGTCGAGCGCTGCTGAAAGGCAACCAAGCTATCGCGCAAAGCTGTGTCGAATTCTATAAAACGCATTTTCCTGACCGCTTTTATCTTGAGTTAACGCGTACGGGCAGAGCGGACGAAGAGAGCTATCTGCACTTTGCGTTGGAATTGGCTGAGCAAGTCGAGTTACCGGTTGTCGCCACCAATGATGTGGTGATATTGGACGAATCATTTTTTGACGCCCACGAAATTCGAGTTGCGATCCACGACGGCTACACCTTAGAAGACCCTCGTCGACCAAAGAACTACAGCCCTCAGCAATACCTGCGTAGCGAAGAAGAGATGTGCGAGTTGTTCGCAGATATTCCTGAAGCGTTAGAAAACAGTGTTGAGATTGCTAAGCGCTGTAACGTGACAGTGCGTCTTGGCGAATACTTCCTGCCTGCATTCCCAACTGAAGGGATGGAAGAGACCGAGTTCTTGGTGAAGAAATCGGAAGAAGGCTTAGAGGAGCGACTCGAGTTTCTATTCCCAGACGAAGAAGAACGTGCGAGACGCCGCCCAGAATACGATGAACGTCTGAAAGTCGAACTCGAAGTGATTAACAACATGGGATTCCCAGGTTACTTCTTGATCGTAATGGAGTTCATCCAGTGGTCGAAAGATAACGATATTCCAGTTGGTCCGGGGCGTGGTTCGGGTGCCGGTTCTCTCGTGGCTTACGCGCTGAAAATCACTGACTTGGACCCGCTTGAATACGATTTGCTATTCGAACGTTTCCTTAACCCAGAACGTGTTTCGATGCCCGATTTCGACGTCGACTTCTGTATGGATAAGCGAGACCGCGTGATCGACCACGTAGCGGAAATGTATGGCCGTGATGCGGTATCGCAGATCATCACCTTCGGTACTATGGCAGCCAAAGCGGTAATTCGTGACGTTGGCCGTGTACTAGGTCATCCGTTTGGCTTCGTTGACCGCATTTCAAAACTGGTACCGCCAGACCCAGGGATGACGCTTGAAAAAGCCTTCAAAGCCGAGCCAGCATTGCCAGAGCTGTATGAAGCCGACGAAGAAGTCAAAGAACTGATCGATATGTGTCGCATTCTTGAAGGCTGTACACGTAACGCTGGTAAGCACGCAGGGGGGGTTGTAATTTCACCCACCACGATTACCGACTTCGCGCCAATCTATGCGGACGCGGAAGGCCACTTCCCGGTTACTCAATTTGATAAGAATGACGTAGAAACCGCTGGTCTGGTTAAGTTTGACTTCTTGGGGCTACGAACCCTGACCATTATCGACTGGGCGTTGGGGTTGATTAATCCACGTTTGGAAAAAGAGGGCAAACCTCCGGTTCGTATTGAGTCAATTCCACTCGAAGACGAAGCGTCATTCCGATTGCTACAAAACTCCGAAACTACCGCGGTATTCCAGTTGGAATCGCGTGGTATGAAAGAGCTGATCAAGCGCCTACAACCTGACTGTTTCGAAGATATCATCGCACTGGTAGCCTTGTTCCGCCCAGGTCCACTGCAGTCGGGCATGGTAGATAACTTTATCGACCGTAAGCACGGCCGTGAAGCGGTCTCTTATCCAGATGAAAAATGGCAACACGAGTCACTTAAAGAGATCCTAGATCCAACGTACGGCATCATCCTGTATCAGGAACAGGTCATGCAGATTGCGCAGGTCTTGTCTGGTTACACCTTGGGTGGCGCGGACATGCTGCGTCGTGCAATGGGTAAGAAAAAGCCGGAAGAGATGGCTAAGCAGCGTGCTACTTTCGAAGAAGGTGCGGTGAAGAACGGCATCGACGGCGAACTGGCGATGAAGATCTTCGACTTGGTAGAAAAGTTCGCGGGTTACGGCTTTAACAAGTCGCACTCTGCCGCCTACGCGCTGGTTTCTTATCAAACACTGTGGCTGAAAACGCACTTCCCAGCTGAATTTATGGCAGCAGTAATGACCGCCGATATGGATAACACCGAGAAGGTCGTCGGCCTTGTTGATGAATGTTTCCGTATGAAGCTCAAAGTGCTGCCACCGGATATCAACTCGGGCTTATACCGCTTTAACGTGGATGAAGATGGCGCGATTGTCTACGGTATCGGTGCGATTAAAGGTGTTGGTGAAGGCCCAATTGAAGCGATCTTAGAAGCGCGTAATAAAGGCGGCCATTTCAAAGATCTATTTGATTTCTGTGCGCGAATTGACTTGAAAAAAGTCAACAAACGCGTGATTGAAAAACTGATTTATGCGGGCGCGCTGGACCGTCTTGGTCCACACCGCGCTGCGATGATGGCGTCATTGAATGATGCGGTAAAAGCGGCAAGCCAACACCACCAAGCCGAAGCGTTTGGTCAAAGTGACTTGTTTGGCGTATTGACCGAAGCGCCGGAAGAAGTCGAACATAAATACATTAAAGTTGAGCCTTGGCCTGAAAAGGTATGGCTTGAAGGTGAACGCTCGACACTCGGCCTGTATTTGACCGGACACCCAGTAAATGCTTATCTGAAGGAACTAGGTAAGTACACCAGTTGTCGACTAAAAGACGCGACCCCGACAAGGCGCGATCAAAGTGTTACAGTGGCAGGTCTGGTGATTGCTGCTAGAGTAATGACAACCAAGCGCGGTACGCGAATCGGTATCATGACCTTGGACGACCGAAGTGGTCGTATGGAAGTGATGTTATTCTCCGATGCGCTGGAAAAATATGCGGAACTGCTAGAAACTGACAGAATTTTGGTCGTTTCGGGACAGGTCAGCTTTGATGATTTCAATGGTGGTCTTAAAATGTCGGCGCGTGAGGTTATGGACCTTGGCGCTGCACGCGAAAAATATGCGCGCGGATTATCTGTTTCGATTGATGAATCTCAAATCGACGGCCAGTTTTTTGAGCGCTTTAGTAAAATTCTAGAGCCTCATAGGGCGGGGACGGTTCCTGTCCATGTATACTACCAACGTAGCGATGCTCGAGCACGTTTAACGTTAGGTACAGAATGGCGAGTAACGCCAAGCGACGCATTATTAGATGATTTAAAACAGCTACTTGGGAAAGGCCAGGTAGAACTCGAATTTAACTAAATTCGGTCAAAGTACCGAATCAAAAAGGATCTATAGATGAGCCTGAACTTTTTAGAATTTGAAAAGCCTATCGCAGAACTAGAAGCTAAGATTGAAGCACTTCGCGACGTATCTCGTCATGGTGGTGATTCTGGCGTAGATCTGGATAAAGAGATCGAACAACTAGAGAAGAAAAGCTTAGAGCTTAAGAAAAAGACCTTTAGCGACCTTGGTGCGTGGGAAACTGCTCAGCTTGCTCGCCACCCGCTACGTCCATACACGCTTGACTACATTGAGCACGTATTTACTGAATTCGAAGAACTCGCTGGTGATCGTGCATACGCAGACGACAAAGCGATTGTTGGTGGTATGGCGCGTCTAAACGGCCGCCCAGTGATGATTATTGGTCACCAAAAAGGTCGTGAGACAAAAGAGAAAGTAAAACGTAACTTTGGTATGCCAAAGCCAGAAGGTTACCGTAAAGCGCTACGCCTGATGGAAATGGCTGAGCGTTTTAACATGCCTATCATCACTTTCATCGACACCGCAGGTGCTTACCCAGGTGTTGGCGCGGAAGAGCGTGGTCAGTCTGAAGCAATCGCGAAGAACCTAAAAGTGATGGCTGGTCTTAAAGTGCCAGTAATCTGTAACGTTGTTGGTGAAGGCGGTTCTGGTGGTGCACTAGCAATCGGTGTGGGTGATTACGTAAACATGCTTCAGTACTCAACGTACTCAGTAATCTCTCCAGAAGGTTGTGCATCTATCCTATGGCGTGATTCAGATAAAGCGCCACAAGCTGCAGAAGCGATGGGTCTAACGGCTCCACGCCTGAAAGAGCTTGAGCTTATCGACCAAATCATCGAAGAGCCTCTAGGTGGTGCGCACCGCGACCACGTTAAGATGGCTGCGAACATGAAAGCGAATCTACTTAAGCAGCTAGAAGAGCTAGAACAGTTCGACACTGACGCACTACTTGAGCGTCGTTACCAGCGTCTAATGAGCTACGGTTACTGCTGATAAACTGACGTAATGATTTGAAAAAGGCTGAACTTAGGTTCAGCCTTTTTGTTTTTGGGTATAGACTTAAGCCAAATATTTTTCCGACACGGCGTTATGAATCTCTATCAGACTTTTTCTACCATCATTGACCGCTACTATGCCCCGAATACGCGTATTGTTCTGGCGTTCAGTGGTGGGGTTGATTCGCGAGTCTTGTTGGATTTGTTAGCGCAATATAAGGATGAAAAACAGGCAGATTGCCTTGCGGTGTATGTGCACCATGGCTTGAGTTCCAACGCCGACGACTGGTTGGCAAAGTGCCAAACATGGGCGATACAGTCAGGGATCGATTTTATTGCCGAGCATGTCCAGCTCAACTCCAATGGAGAAAGCCTTGAAGCGTGTGCGCGAGAGGCGCGTTACCAAGCGCTGAGACAACATCTTGACGCGAATGATTTACTGCTGACCGGGCAACATAGTGACGATCAGGTGGAAACCTTTTTACTGGCACTCAAACGTGGCAGTGGACCCAAAGGTCTGTCCGCGATGGGGGAAGCAACCGCGTTGGGGGCGGCAACCATTGTGCGTCCACTCTTGAGCGTGAGCCGCGCTCAAATTGAACGCTATGCCCTGCAACAAGGTTTGCAGTGGGTGGAAGATGAAAGTAACCAAGACACCCGTTTCGACCGTAATTTTATTCGCCATCAAATCTCGCCACTACTAACTCAGCGGTGGCCGCATTTTGCTCAATCGGTCAATCGCAGTGCTCAGTTATGCGCTGAACAGGAGCTGCTGATTGAAGAGCTGCTTCAAGACAAGTTACAGGCGGGAGTAGCAAAAGACGGCAGTCTGGATATCACATTGTTGAGCTCGGTAAGTGAGTTATCTCGTGCAAGACTGATTCGAATGTGGCTGGCGCAGCAGAACATCCGAATGCCAAGTCGTGAGCACCTCGGACAGATCTGGCATCAAGTCGCGCTGGCAAAACAGGATGCAAATCCAAGCTTAAACCTAGCCGATGGGCAAGTTCGCCGCTTTTCCAATCGGTTATACACCGTCACTAAATACGCAGATATTACCGACTGGCAATCAGCTGTTACTATCAATCAAGTATTATCGTTGCCAGATAATTTAGGTCATTTGTTACTGAAATCGTGTTCTGCGGGACATTTGTCTCAGCATGCTCTAGCGCAGGGAGAGCTAAAAATCACCTTTAACCCAGAGGGGTTGAGTGCACATCCGGCTGAGCGCGGACACAGCCGTAAGTTAAAAAAACTGTTTCAAGAATACGGGGTGCCAAGTTGGCAACGCCGCCGGATGCCGATTCTGATGTGTGGCGATAATGTTGCCGCGATAGCAGATTTGTTTATTGATCATCAATTTACAGGTCAGGATTGTGAACTTATCTGGGACAAGTGCTCAATAGTTGTGTAAAAATCTAATAAATAAAACACCTATAATAAATTGGGTTTTGTAACCCTAGGAACAATAAGGAAGAGCAATGAAAAAACTCGCTATTGGAATGGTACTTGGAATGAGCCTTTTTGCTGGTCAAACACTGGCGGCAGGTGATGCAGCCGCTGGACAAGCGAAAGCAGCAGTGTGTGCAGCGTGTCACGGCGCAGATGGTATTGCAGTGATTCCTGGCTACCCAAATCTAAAAGGCCAGAATGAGCAATACATCATTTCATCTATCAAAGCGTACAAAAACAAAGAGCGTAACGGCGGTCTTGCAGCAGTCATGCAAGCACAAGCTGCAATGCTTAACGATGCGGACATTGCCAACCTAGCGGCTTACTACTCAAGCCTTAAGTAATTAGACATTCGGTTTAATTAAGCCTGAGCCTTCCATGCTCGGGCTTTTTATTGCCTGAATAACATGGGATAATAAGCGAAATCGCAAAAAGTTTAAGGGATGAACAATGAAGAAGATTGAAGCCATCATCAAACCGTTTAAGTTAGACGACGTTCGTGAAGCATTGGCGGAAGTAGGTATCACGGGTATGACAGTATCTGAAGTGAAAGGCTTCGGTCGTCAGAAAGGACACACTGAGCTTTACCGTGGTGCGGAATACATGGTCGACTTTCTACCAAAAGTGAAGTTAGAGATTGTGGTTACTGATGACGTGGCTGAGCAGTGTGTCGATACTATCGTTGAAACCGCTCAAACTGGTAAGATCGGTGACGGCAAGATTTTCATCACAGATGTGGAGCGCGTAGTGCGTATCCGTACTGGTGAAGAAGACGAAGACGCAATTTAATCGTTATCATCCTAAAAAGAGCCGCGAGGCTCTTTTTTTACTTTTAGAGCCTATGAAGAAGAAACTGCTTGTCGCTATCCCATTACTCTCCGCCGTCATTGCGGTTGCTGGTTACCAAGCGATTTTTACCTTACCAGACCAGCCACAACTTTCTTCGGTTTCTGACGACGGTGTGGTGCTTTCACCGCAATGCTACGTCAATCCGCGCGCCAAAGTGCTAGATAAGCAGGGCAGCATTAATCTTTTGGTCTGGAACATTTACAAACAAAATCGTAGCCAGTGGGATGTGGAGTTGACGCGTTTGACTGACGAGGCTCAACTCGCGCTATTGCAAGAAGCAAGCATGACGTCAGAGTTAAAACAGTGGATTAAACGCGAAGGCTGGTTTGCCAATCAAGTTGATGCATTTAAAGCGTTTGATGCCACCGCTGGGGTGTTGAACTTGACCCAAGATACGCCAAATTTGGCGTGCGCCTTTGTCGAATTAGAGCCTTGGTTAAGATTGCCGAAATCGGCGCTCTATGCGACGTATCCGCTCTCTGATGGTGATGAACTTGCGGTGGTCAATATCCACGCTGTGAACTTTACCTATGGAACTGAGGAGTATCTCAGGCAATTGAGTCGGCTGGTGGATGAACTGTTAGAACATCAAGGACCGATCATTGTTGCTGGCGATTTTAATAGTTGGAGTGAGTCACGTTTGGCAGTTATGAAGCAGGCGCTGGATAAGCTCGGGCTGCATGAAGTGACGTACCAAGAAGACCATCGCACCCAGTTTATAACGGGTTTGCCACTCGACCATGTGTTTTATCGTGGCTTAAGGCTAAAAACAGCAGAGGCGCCATTTTCTGACGCCTCTGACCACAATCCTATTTTAGTAAGCTTTGAGCTACTTCCCACCAATTAGAAGATGAGAATGTATAACGCCCATATCGCGTAATACGCCAGCCAAGGTAGGGCTGAAATGACCAGCGCTTGACCGCGCTCAAACTCAGTCCACGTTCCAACCGCTGCATAACCTAGCGCAATGTACCAAGGCAGTAGTAGCGGGAATGAGCTAGCAAACTGCGACCATTCGTTAGTGAGTGGCAGTTTTAGTAAACCGTTCAAACTGTTCAGGTCTGCGGCGTACACCATCACTTGACCGTGCTTGAGTAGCACACTGACGTAACTCGCCAAATCACCAATGATCGCAGGGAAAGTGATCACCGCGCCTGCGGCAAACCAGCGCCAAAAACCGTGTTGGTGTTGGCTTGGTTTTGTCGCTAAGTTAAACCAAAACGCGAGCATTAGAATCGTCAACGTACGTCCGGCAACATCGCTAATGATTTCGCTCGCCATCAGCGTGTTCGCATCGAGCAATTCAAGTTGTTTCGGATTTGTCGCTGCTAACTGAGCCGATAGACCTTCTTTCAACCACGCAAAATTGACGATATCAAAGTAGGCGCCCCAAAACAGGAACGGTGACAAAATCAAAAAGACGTAAGGTTGCCAGCCCCAAGCTCCACGTTGGTATAGCGCAAGAAAGCACGCGCTTGGCGAGCGGAAAATATCCACCAGCATAATTAAAGGGTTACTTGACGGCGTCATACACTCACCTTGGTTACATCAACGTACAGTTTTAATTTTTGTCCTGGCTTGAGGTACTTACTCTTTGCCAGATCATTCCATGCGACGATATCGCTGGATTTGACTTTGAATTTCATCGCGATGCCGCTGATGGTATCTCCAGAACGGACTTTGTAGTAGACGGTGCGAATGATTGCGCCATCAGAGCCATCTTTCCAGATCACCAGCTTTTGTCCGGTACGTAGGGTATCTCTTGGTCCCATACCATTCCACTTGGCTAGAGAACGGTGTGATACCTTGTTGGCTTTGGCGATGCTCCACAAGCTGTCACCTGAGCGAACTGTGTGAGTGAGCTTGTACTTACCTCGACTGATGGATTGCGTTTTCGCCAGTCGGTTAGTCGCAGACAGCTCGTACGCTTTTTCATCTTTGACAGAGGCTGGAATCATCAGGTGTTGGCCGACACGTATGGTGCTGTTGCTCATCCCGTTCGCGCGTTGGATCACTTTGGTCGAAGTGTTGTAGCGGTTAGCAATCACGCTGAGTGAATCACCAGACTTCACTTTGTAGCGTACCAGTTTCATGCCTTTGCCACGGTTCTTTTCAACCTGGCTGTTGAATTTCGCTACTGTGTGAGTCGGAACTAATAGTTGGTAGGGGCCTTCTGGTGCAGTTGACCATTTGTTGTAAGCAGGGTTAAGGCTCTGCAGTTCTTTGACCGAAATCCCGGCGTATTGAGCGGCAATCGCTAGGTCTAATTGCTCTTTTGGATCAACTAATGTCACAACGGGCTTGTTGGCAATCGATGGGATTTCAATACCGTATTTTTCTTGGTTGGCAATAATGTCTGCCAGCGCTAGTAGCTTCGGTACATAACCACTGGTCTCTTTTGGTAAGTTCAAAGAGAAAAAGTCGATGGGTTTACCCTGTTTTTTGTTTTGTCGGATCGCACGTGATACGCGACCGCCACCGCTGTTGTACGCCGCAATAGCGTGTGTCCATTCGCCGTCAAAACGTTTGTTGAGGTAGGTGAGGTAATCCAGCGCGGCGTCGGTTGCTGCCGAGACGTCACGACGACCGTCATACCAGAAATTCTGCTCTAGGCCGTACATTTTCCCTGTTGCCGGTACGAATTGCCATAACCCCGCGGCACTGCCGTGAGAATAAGCAAACGCATCGAACGAGCTTTCTACGACAGGAAGAAGGGCTAACTCCAACGGTAGTCCGCGTTGTTCGATTTTTTCCGTGATCAAATAAAGGAAAGGTTCTGCACGCTGTGAGACTGTGCGCAAATGACCTGGATGCTTGAGATACCAAGTTCGGTAGTAATCAACCGTGCGATGGTCTGGGATCGGCATTTGCAGCTGCATTGCGATACGCTTCCAGACATCTTCTTGAGATTGAGGAGTGACGATCGGTTTCTTATCTTCGACTTGCTCGTCTGGTTGTGCCTTTGGCTCAACCGCTTTCACCGATGTCGATTGGTTGGTGTCTGGTGAAGTCGCTTCACCAGAATCTGATGGCTGGGTTAGCTGACAACCTGTCAGTAAAAGCGCTAAAACCCAGCTGTATTTCATTCGCATTACACAGCCCTTTTTTACTTTGGCTGGTGATAATACTTTCGACTCTATTAGAGTGACAAGCAGCAAATCGTTAAAATTCGTTCTTCCACTCACGTAACGCGGTAAAAATCGCGAGTGAATCCGTCTCTAGCGTACGGTTTGCAACGGATCTCATCACACTTTGCTGATCGGTACGTAAGAAAGGATTAATCCATTTCTCACGTCGAATCGTGGTAGGCACGGTCGGTTGGTTTTGCGCTCGTAGGCGATTGACCTCGTCACGATATTGTTGTAGTTGCTCATTATCGGGCTCGACTGCTAGGGCAAACGCAACGTTACTTGCAGTGTACTCGTGCGCGCAGTAAACCTCAGTTTCTTCTGGCAGGGCAGCGAGTTTGGCCAAAGAGGTGTGCATTTGTTCCATCGTGCCTTCGAATACACGCCCACAACCAGCGGAGAAAAGAACATCACCACAGAACACTTTGCCGTCGCCAACAAAGCCGATATGGCCGAGGGTATGGCCTTCCAATCCTAGGACCAAAAAGACTTCGTCAAACAGCTCGATCTGATCGCCTGCTTCGACAGCGAGCGTTAAAGTCGGTACAGGTTCGTTGGCTGGGCCGACGACGCTGACGTTTGGGTACTGGCGTACCAATTCTGATACACCACCGATATGGTCATTGTGGTGGTGTGTAATTAAGATAGCTTCTAAGCTTAGGTCGTGTTGTTCTAGGTATTCCAACACGGGCTTAGCATCGCCTGGGTCGACAACGGCACAACGCTGATCGCTATTTTGAATCAGCCAGATGTAATTATCATTAAATGCAGGTATGCTTTTGATATCTAACATAGTTATCTCTCCAGTTACCAAGAGTGAGGCAGGTTATTTATGAAACCAGCGCGCAGTAATAAAAAGCTCAAAATGCCTCATTCTTGGTCTCACCTAAAAAATGGCCAATGGGTTAGTGAATCAATTCAAACCCGAATGGACGAGTGGTGCCCGAAACTTTTTGGCTACCATATGCTTAAGCTCGGCGGACTTAGCTGCGAGTTAACCAGCTTTGCTTGCAATATTCAACATCAAGTCAACCTTGATATCCAGAACCCTTTGCATAATGTGATTGCAGATGCTTATGATTTGCCCTTTTTAGAAAAAAGCTTCGACGCAGTTGTGCTAGCGCACCAGCTCGATTACTGCAATGACCCACATCGAGTGTTGCGCGAAGTAGACCGGGTGATGATTGATGATGGCTATTTGATCATTACCGGTTTTAACCCGATCAGCTTTACTGGATTGGCGAGTCTTATGCCGTGGAGAAAGCACAACCTGCCGTGGAGTGGGCGAATGTTTACCCCGACCCGCATTCGCGACTGGTTGGAAGTGCTGAATTATCAAGTGGTGGAATGTGATTGCTACGCGCTGTTTCCGATGCAGAGTTACCGCACTATGTGGACTTGGTTTGAAAACAGTTTAGGCGATTGGGCATCGCCGATGGGCAGCCTGTACTTTATTGTCGCGCGCAAACGCACTTATCCGTTGAAACCGATTAAGCCGCACTGGAAGCTAAAACGAAAATTGACGCCATTGGGCGTCAATTACAAAGTCTCGAATCGGTCGTGAATGGTTAGTTAGGAATGTAACCCGTATCTTCTTCGGTCGGGTTTTCCGCCGCGGCTCTTGCTAACTCATCACACATTTCGTTTTCACGATGACCCGCATGACCTTTTACCCAGCGCCAATCAATTTGGTGACGTTGGGTTTCTGCATCGAGCGCTTTCCACAAGTCCGCGTTTTTCACAGGTTTTTTATCTGCGGTTTTCCAGTCACGTTTCTTCCAGTTGTGAATCCACTGGGTAATGCCTTGGCGGACATATTGACTATCGGTGGTCAAAATAACGTTGCATGGCTCTTTGAGTGTTTGCAGCGCGACTATGGTCGCCATCATTTCCATACGATTGTTGGTGGTTAGCGTGTAGCCTTTGGCAAGGGTTTTCTCGACTTGCTTGTAGCGCAGCACGATACCGTATCCACCAGGTCCAGGATTGCCTAAGCATGAACCATCTGTGAAAATTTCCACCTGTTTCGTCATGATTTGATACTATTGGTTAAAGCATATTATTGGCATAGTCTGACACATATATTGTTATGAATACCAGCAACAATTCTAAATACGATCGCATCATCGTACTCGATACCGAGACCACCGGTATGAACACCGAAGGTGGCCCGCATTATCAGGGACACCGAATCATCGAAATCGGTGCGGTGGAGATCATCAACCGTAAACTGACCGGGCGTCACTTCCACGTTTACATCAAACCGGATCGCGAGATTCAGTCAGAAGCGGTAGAAGTCCACGGTATTACCGACGAATTCTTGGTTGATAAGCCTGAATATCGAGACGTACACGCTGAGTTCTTAGAGTTCATTAAAGGTGCCGAACTGGTTGCCCATAACGCGCCCTTCGATACTGGCTTTATGGATCATGAGTTTAGTATGCTCGATCCATCGATTGGTAAAACCGACGATTATTGTAAGGTGACCGATACCCTTGCCATGGCGAAGAAAATCTTCCCGGGCAAACGAAACAACCTCGACGTGTTGTGTGAACGCTATGGTATCGATAACTCACACCGTACCCTCCACGGGGCATTGCTCGATGCCGAGATCCTAGCCGACGTCTACCTGTTAATGACAGGTGGCCAGACTTCACTGCAATTTAACGCAGGCAGTTCTGAAGACGGCGGAATGGGAGGTGAATCAATAAAACGCGTTGCTGGTGGAAGAAAAGCGCTAAAGGTTATTCGTGCAACGGCCGATGAACTAGATGCACATCAGAGTAGATTAGATATCGTCGAGAAAAGCGGAAGCTGCCTCTGGCGTCAGTAGGAGATAGGATGTTAAGAGTTTGGTTGGCCGCGTTCGGGTTGTTGTTGAGCTTTTCTGGCCTTGCAGCGCAAGAGTCAACAATGAGCTTGCTCGATAACCGTTTTCGCGTCGATCCGTCGATTACGCAAATTACTTTTGTTATCTATCGTGCAGAAGAGAGCAAACCTGTGGTGTTAGTCAGACCTGACGGGAAAAAGTACTATGCGTGGCGTAGCCCAGAGAACGTGCGTTGGTATCAAGAGTCGTCAATGGATATCGTTTCCATCGATAATCCGATGCCAGGTCCGTGGCAAGCGGTCGGCAGCGTAACGCCAAAAAACAAAATCAAACTTATCTCTCATCTCAAGCTTTCTTCGGAGAAGCTGCCAGCTCGCTTGTATCAGGGAGAGTCACTGAAATTTACCGCGCGACTCACCTCCGATGACCAACCTCTAGTGCTGCGGGACTTTTTAGACCGCGTCAAACTCAAAGTTACCTTCACGAAATTTGTCGAAGACGAAGACACTCTAGCCAAAGAAGCGCGCCCGATTGCGGTTGAAATTGGCGAGTTTGCCGATGACGGTCAAGCTCTAGACGAAGTCGCGGGAGATGGTGTCTTTACCGTTGCGTTGCCAATCAATAGTGCTGCGGGTAAATATCGTGTGCGTATTACGTCTGGCAATGGCGTGTTCTTGCGCGCTGAAGAACAAGAAGTCTTGGTCTACCCGTCGCCAATCGAAACGACCTTTATTCAATCTCGAGACGCGTCTCAACCGCACAAAGTAGTCTTCTCTGGAGAGCAAGGCATGGTGATGCCGGGCTCACTGGCGGCGCGAGTTGAACATACTGACCCAGATAAGAAAACGGTCGATGTTCAGGGCGCTGCCGATAGAGAAAGCAATAAGCTGGAGTTGACCATTCCGTACTCTGAAGCGTTGGGTAACTATGCTTGGACGGGCGAAGTCTACGCGACAGAAATGGGCTCAGGTCGACCGTTGGTGTTTGACCTAAACCAACATACATACAGTGTTGTTGATGAACTCGACATCGCAGAAACGCGCCGTTTGCAAGAAATTGAACGCATGAAGCAGCAAAAGCTGTTGGAAGAACAGCAGTTGATTGAAATGCGTGAGCAACAGAAAACTCAGAGCATGATCATGATTGCGGTGGGTAACTTAGTGGTCATTCTACTCGCGCTGGTGGGATGGTTTATTGCCCGTAAGCTCAAAGCGCGTAAGAAAGAAGTACCTGAAATGCAATTAGAAATACCGAAGAAATAACCTTGCTCAAAAGCATTCATTCCGTTGTTATAGCAAACGCCTTCATGATTGAAGGCGTTTTCTTTTTGCGATGATTGACGTAGTCTGACTATCCAGAAATTGTGATTCACGGATTGGGATCGTCAGGTGAAGAAAGGCATAACAGGGCAGTTAAGCGATATTGATTTGCGGTTATTAAGGATATTTAAGACGGTGGTTGAGTCAGGAGGCTTTTCCGCAGCTGAAGTCTCTTTGAATATTAGCCGCGCTGCGATCAGTGCGGCGATGGCGGATTTAGAAGTCAGACTGGGATTAAAGCTGTGCCATCGAGGGCGCTCTGGTTTTTCGATGACCGATGAAGGGCAACAGGTCTACAAATACGTATTGCAGCTACTGGCGTCACTGGAAAACTTCAAAACTCAGGTAAATACCCTGCATGCCAACCTCAGCGGTGAACTCAATATCGGCATTACCGACAATATGGTCTCCATGTCTGAGATGCGTATCACCAATGCGTTAGCTGCGCTTAAAGAAGCGGGGCCAGACGTCAAAATCAATATCCGCATGATTCCGCCGAATGAGGTTGAGAAAGGCATCTTGGACGGCACACTTCATGTTGGCATGATTCCTAAAATTCGTACGCTTTCTGGACTGTCCTATGAACCGCTCTACGACGAAAAGTTGCTGATGTACTGCGGTAAAGGTCATCCGCTGTTTAACAGTGATCACGCAGAGCTAAGCTTGAGCGACTGGGATGTTGTCATCCCCGCGTATGCGCAAACGCCAGAAGTGCACGCCTTGTATGCGGATATGAAAGGGGCGGCGAGTGCGACCGACCGTGAAGGAATAGCCTTCTTACTACTTACGGGTCAGTACTTAGGCTATTTGCCAGACCACTTTGCAAAGCGCTGGGTCGATGATGGCTCGATGCAAGCCGTTGACCCGAAACGTTTTGGCTATACTCAACAGTTCGTTTCCATCACCAGGAAGGAAAGACGAGCAAACTTGGTGTTGGAAACCTTTTTGCAGTCGCTGAACGGTTGAGAACAAAGCTGTATTGGCTTTGATTGCGGTTTGTAGATTTGATGGAAAGAAGACTTAAACAAGGAAGTGACTAGTGTTCACGGTTTCAGGAACAATATCGCGTATTTTTTCGGATCAGGTGCTGGCGTATCTGCGTAGCCAGTATGGCGACAAAAACCAGAAGGACTTACCTTGTCCTGGTGAGTCGGTTCAGTATCTTGATGATGAATACTATCTCTATATCAGTGATTTCTACCAGTTTTTAAATCAGGCTGAGTTGTATACCAACAACCCTGAATTTGCTTGGGAGGTCTACGATGATTTTGACTTTCGTAATATGGGGATTCTTGGTTATGCAATCGTCAATTCCACCACCTTACAAGAAGCGATTGCTGTAGCATGCGATTATGTTCTGTTGGTGCAGAGCCATACCGAAGTGTTCATTAGGCCAAGTCAACACCACTCCGGTTGTTTTGATCTGTGCTACCAAGTGGAATCAGGTCCGCTTGCGTGCCACCACGACACCCATATGTCCTTGGTGTTTTTTATCCGCCTTATTCAAGTGCTCCATGATTCGAGTTGGAAGCCAATACTGATTGGTTTGAATCATGCCGAGCGCAGCCAAGCAATCGCGGACAAAACTGGTGTAAATGTAGTGACAGATCAAGACTACAACTTTATCACCATCGAAAAGGATGTCTTGCACGCCCAAGTCACAACCTCTGACCCGCGCCTGTTTGACATTATGCATGCTAACCTCAGTGAGAAAATTGCCCAGCAGGCGGAAACGCTGACGTTTTTTCAGCAGTTGGAAGAGGCGATTTTCCGTTTACTATCGGATGATGAATGCAATATCGACAAGGTAGCAGAGCAGATGTGTATGAGCCGACGAACCCTCCAACGCCGTCTTGCCGATTACAGTGTCAGCTTCTCTCAGCTTTTGGACAATGTGCGGCGACACTATGCTTGCCAGCTCTTGAATCAAACGTCTGTCTCAATGAATGAAGTCGCGCTAACTCTTGGCTATTCAGAGCTTGCCGCTTTTTTGCGTGCATTCAAACGTTGGTACGGGATAAGCCCGTCAGAATATCGAGAGTTCATACTCGGTGAGCGCGATTAGCGTCTTTTCTCGTTGAGGTGACACAAGTTTGTCACCTCAAGTCAATACAGCCTGATTTGAGTGTTTTATCTTGAGTTAAATGTTAGTTATTTGTAAATAAAAAGTAACTAATGGTTTAATAATAAAATCGAGATAAAACCATGCTTATTTCAGACACCTACATTGCTCCACAAACCAAACCCCGCGCCCGCGACTTAGGTATTCCCTTTGAAGGCGAACCTGCCACTTTTAACGCCATCACTGATGTGAAAGGGGTTGAAGTGGGTTACTCGACCTTAATCGACCCACACAACAATATCTGTACTGGGATCACCGCGATTCTTCCGCGTGGCAAGTGCAAAACACCCAGTCCGGTTTGGGCGGGGCAATATGATCTTAACGGTAACGGTGAGATGACAGGGACGCACTGGATTAACGAAGCTGGCTATTTTCTTGGCCCTGTTTGTATTACCAATACCCATTCTGTCGGTATGGTCCATCACGCGACCACCAAGTGGATGCTAGACACGTATGATGCCCATTTTAAACATGGTCATGCTTGGGCAATGCCGGTTGTGGCGGAAACTTACGATGGGTTTATGAATGACATAACCAAGCAGGTAGTGGGTGAAGAGCATGTACTGCATGCGCTGGATAATGCGCAATCGGGAGCGATTGAAGAGGGCAACGTTGGTGGCGGCACTGGGATGCAAACTTACGAGTTTAAAGGTGGTTCGGGGACCGCGTCTCGTGTGGTGAACATTCCCGATAACGAGTTTGTTGTCGGCGTGTTCGTGCAATCCAACTTCGGTTTACGCCATGAACTGAATGTTGCGGGTGTGCCTGTAGGCCAATACATGAACGACAACCGTCCGATTGTCGCTGCAATGAACCACGACGCCAGAGATACAGGCTCGATCGTCGTGACTATTGCCACCGATGCGCCTTTGCTACCGCTACAATTGCAGAGCTTAGCCAAACGAGCAGCAATAGGACTTGGCCGCACCGGTACTTCAGGTGGTCATTATTCGGGAGATATCTTCTTGGCATTCTCTACTGCCAACGACAATGGCATGCCGTTCAGTTGCGGTAAAGCGGGCAGTCCGGTTCAGACCATTCAACACCTCAACGAACATTATCTTGATGAGATCTACAGCGCAACGGTTCAGGCAGTCGAAGAGGCGATCCTCAATGCGATGATTGCGGCGCAATCGACGCCAAGCGTCAAGCCAAAAGGATTGATGTTTGATGCGATAGACCACCATACGCTGATTACACTGCTGAAAAAACATCATCGCGTCTCGGCTTAACGAGTTTTATCGCCAGAAGGTTTTGGCGAGTTTGACGCTTCGCTGCTCATTACAAAGGATTGAAGAGGGACCATCATGTACAAATCAGAACACTATCCCAACTCGTTATCGGTCATGTTAACGGCGTGTGCCGGTATATTGCCGGCGTTTGTTTTCTTAATTGCTCCTGTGTTTGTCGGGGGATTGGTTGAAATAGGAGTCGAAGTCGAAAAGGCGGGATTTCTTCTCTCCGCGGAGCTCGGTGGCTTCGCCGTCGGTGGCTTATTGGCCACATTGTGTCTTAAGCACCTTCGCTGGCAGAGCATCGTTTACTTATCTCTGAGTGCGATTATTGTGGGTAACTTGTCGAGCGCTTATTTGTCATCGAATATCCTCGCAAGTTACGACCTGTTGATGTGGGTGCGAGTGATTTGCGGACTTGGTAGCGGCAGCTTAGCGGCTATCATCAATGTTGCGCTTAGCCGTGCTCAAAACAGTGAGCGTGCGTTTGCCTATCTACTATTTGCACAACTCTCATTCAGTGCGTTGGGCATCTATTTGTTTCCCGATATTATCGCGGCGTTAGGCAGCGTTGATGTGGTGTTTTACGTGCTTTCAGCGCTCTGCGTCTTGTTGTTTTTCTCTGTTCCATTTTGTGGTGAGCGAATTGAAATTACACGCCCGGGTGATGGCGAATCTTCCGCACCACCTAAGTGGGGCAGCACGGTTATTGTTTTATCGGCGCTGACGATGTTTTTCTTCTACTCGGCAGAAAACGCAGTATGGGCATTTTTAGAAATCATTGCCGAACAAGGTGGCATCTCAGGCAGTGAAATTGGTGAACTGCTAGGTATCATTGGCCTGACGGGGTTAGCTGGGGCGGCTTGCGCGGTGATTCAAGCCGATAAGTTGGGTCGGGCGATCCCTATCTTACTGACGATATTGGTTCAAATTGGCGTGGTGGTGGTTCTACATGGTGAGATAGCACCGATGACATTCTTGTATCTCGCGTCGATATTCAACTTCCTTTGGAATTATTGTGCGCCTTACTTGTTTGCGGTGGCGGCGGATGTGGACCCTTCCGGGCGAGCCGTTGCGTTGAGTATTCCTGCGCTTGGAATGGGGTTAACGGTTGGGCCTTTGATCGTGGGCGTGCTACTGCCAGAATTCGGTTTAACGGTTGTGAATGCGATAGCGATTGTTGCTTTGATACTGGCTGCATTTAGCGTGATACCCCTGTTTAGAAGGCGCTCAGTAACGGCCAATGCGTTGACGCAATAACCTTACAGAAAACCTCGCATAAACGCCCTCTTTCGAGAGGGCGTTTTCGTTTTGCTCTACGGATGGTTTTAGGTAACTAAATGGTTAACTGAACTTAAATAATTCAATATTTAACCGATGTATTCCTTTGTCTACTCTAAAAATTCATTAGTACATTGACGAGTAGGCACAGAACATGGACTTTCAACACCCTCCTATTTCCAGCGAACAGTTAGCGGCTCACTGGATGCCATTTACTGCAAACCGTGAGTTTAAGCAGTCTCCACGGATCATTGAGTCAGCAGAGGGGCACTACTACACGGATCATCAAGGTCGTCAGATTTTTGATGGCTTATCGGGTTTATGGACCTGCGGGTTGGGGCATTGTCATCCCAAGATCGCGCAAGCCGTTAGTGAACAAGCGCGTACCCTTGATTACTCGCCAGCGTTTCAGTTTGGTCACCCTAAGTCATTTGAGCTGGCAGAACGTATCGCATCGTTGATGCCGGAAGGTTTAAACCGCGTATTTTTTACAGGGTCAGGTTCTGAGTCAGTGGACTCAGCGCTGAAAATCGCGCGTGCCTATTGGAAAAAGCGCGGAAAAGGCAGCAAAACCAAGTTAATCGGCCGAGCCAAAGGCTATCACGGCGTGAACTTTGGTGGCATTAGCGTCGGTGGTATTGGCGCAAACCGTGCCCTCTATGGAGAAGGCATCGCCAGTGACCACCTTGCGCATACCTTACTGGAAGACAACCTGTTTTCGCGTGGTTTACCCGAACAAGGGGCTGAACTTGCGAATGAACTGGAACAAAAAGTATTGCTCCACGGCGCTGACAACATTGCGGCGGTCATTGTTGAACCTGTCGCGGGCAGCGCTGGCGTCATTCCTCCACCGGTTGGTTACCTGAAACGACTAAGAGAGATTTGTAACCAACATGAAATCCTGTTGATTTTCGATGAGGTGATCACGGGATTTGGTCGTATGGGCAGTTACAGCGCCGCAGAGCTATTTGGCGTAACGCCGGATCTGATGACTATAGCCAAACAAATCACCAATGGCGTGGTACCGATGGGCGCAGTGATCGCCAAGCAAGAGATCTATGACACCTTTATGGATACAGGTGGCGCGCACTACTTGCTTGAATTACCCCACGGCTATACCTATTCAGCACATCCCATTGCCTGTGCCGCCGCGCTTGCAACCTTAGACGTTATGCAAGACGAAGGCGTATTGGCGCAGGTGCGAGACTTAACACCTGTGTTTGAAAGCAAAGTGCATAGTTTACGTAGTTGCGACGTGGTCGCCGATATCCGCAACTTTGGTCTCGCTGCAGGCTTAACCCTTCACTCGGTGGAAGGGCAGCCTTTGCTTAACCCGTATCGCGTTGCAATGGCGTGTTGGGATAAAGGTTTTTACGTGCGTTATGGCGGCGATACGATTCAGATGGGAATTCCATTTAGAACGACAGAAAACGAGTTGGACCTAATGATTAATGCGCTTGGAGAAGCGTTAGCAGAACAAAGTAAGGACGAAAAATGAAATCAATCGGGCATTGGATTAATGGGCAACATGTATCAACGGATGGACGCGATCAGGACGTATTCAACCCTGCGTTAGGCGAAGTGATTCGCCGCGTACAACTGGCTGACCGAAAGACGGTTGAAGACGCGATCTCCGCCGCGCAGCAAGCATTTGAAAGCTGGAAACGTACACCGCCGAGTAAGCGCGCCAGAGTGATGTTTCAGTTCAAACAGCTGGTTGAAATCAACCAAGATAAACTGGCTCGTTTGATTGGGGAAGAACACGGTAAAACGGTCAGCGATGCGAAAGGTGAAATTCAGCGTGGGCTTGAAAACATCGAGTACGCATGTGGTGTCGCGGATGCACTCAAGGGCGAGTACAGCAAAAATGTGGGACCTGATATCGATTCTTGGAGTGATTTCCAACCCCTTGGTGTTGTGGCAGGTATCACCCCATTTAACTTCCCAGTTATGGTTCCGATGTGGATGTTCCCGCTGGCAATTGCATGCGGCAACACTTTCGTGCTGAAACCGTCAGAACGTGACCCGAGTTCAACCTTATTCTTAGCGGATTTATTGTCTCAATCGGGTCTACCAGAGGGTGTGTTTAACATCGTCAATGGTGACAAAGAGGCGGTGGATACACTATTAGAAGACAAACGCGTCAAAGCAGTAAGTTTTGTCGGCTCGACTGCGATTGCAGAGAGCATTTACCGCAAAGCGTCAGACAATGGCAAACGTTGCCAAGCGCTGGGTGGTGCAAAAAACCACGCCATCGTAATGCCAGATGCGGACTTAGACAGTACGGTCAATCAACTACTTGGTGCTGCGTTTGGTTCCGCGGGAGAGCGTTGTATGGCGTTGTCGGTTGTAGTGGCGATTGGTGATAAAACGGCGGATGCTCTTATCGACCGACTTAAAACCGAAATGGCAAAACTGAAAGTGGGCTCTTGCCTTGATAGCGAGAATGATTTTGGCCCGCTAGTTACTAAACAGCACCAAGACAAAGTGTGTAATTACATAGCCAGCGCGCAGCTTCAAGGTGCAGAGATTGTGGTCGATGGTCGAGATATTGCCGTGCCTGGCTATGAGTCGGGTTACTTTGTCGGCGGCACACTGATTGATAAGGTCACATCGGAGATGACGAGCTACCAAGAAGAGATCTTTGGCCCGGTGCTACAAGTGATGCGGGTTGATTCAATGCAGCAAGCGATGCAACTGATCAACGACCATGAATACGGAAACGGCACTTGTATCTTTACCCGAGACGGTGAAGCTGCGCGCTACTTTGCCGACAACATCGAAGTGGGTATGGTGGGGATCAATGTACCGCTACCTGTACCTGTGTCTTATCATAGTTTTGGTGGTTGGAAGCGTTCGCTGTTCGGTGACCTTTCTGCGTATGGACCAGACGGTGTGCGTTTTTACACTCGAAGAAAAACCGTAACTCAGCGATGGTTTTCCGCTGGAGTGCGAGAAGGGACACAGTTCGCGTTCCCAAGTTAATTTAGACAAACAAAAAGGGCTGCGATTGCAGCCCTTGGTTTTTATTCAGTCAGTTACGCGACTTCTTCCATCTTTGGTGTTGGTTCATGTAGTGGCTTTGCTGCCAATTCCTCGGGCGCAAAATCATCAACATTAATCACGTACAGACGATGTGCTTCGGCATCTTTCAGCAATGCGGCTTCTTTGTCATTAATAATGCCTTTTTCCAAACCTAACTCTGCAATTGCGTCTAAGCGTAAGAATGGACGTCTCTGACCAAGTTCTTTGCATACCTTATCGAACACAGGTTCCGCCTCAAGGATCACTTCCAGCGCCTGTTCAATCTTACCTGCTGGGTTAAATGCACTGGCTGTCATGTATTGGTTACGGCCGATACGAGAGCGAGTTGCTGACGGTGTTTGGAGAATACGCGCCACTTGGCTATCCAGTTTGTCACTTGGAGCCTGACGAATACGACCGAATGGCAGGATCAGTACTCTTAACGCTTTACCCAACCATTTGTTCGGGAAGTTTGCCAAAAACTCATCAATTGCCAACTCAGTTTGTTTTAGGCTGTCTTGTAGACCCCAGTGTACCAATGGCAAATCTTCGGCGATTCGACCTTCGCTTTCAAAGCGTTTTAGTGTAGCTGAGCTCATGTATAGCTGACTTAGGATGTCACCGAGACGCGCTGATAAACGTTCTTTACGTTTTAACGAGCCGCCCAATACTGCCATTGAAATATCAGCTAGGAACGCGATGTTTGCGCTGTAGCGATTCAACTGTTGGTAGTAGCGAGCCGTCGAGTCTTTGACTGGTGTATCGGAGAAGCGACCGTCTGTCAGACCTAACCAGAAGCTACGGACTAGGTTGCTCATCGTGAAGCTAACGTGACCTGCGAGCGCGCTATCGAACTTATCTAAGGCATCCGATGAATCAGAGTAGGCTGCGTTCATTTCTTCCAACACGTAAGGATGGCAGCGGATAGCCCCTTGACCAAAGATGATCATTGAACGGGTTAAGATGTTTGCGCCTTCAACGGTGACCGCAATCGGTGCGCCTTGATAGCCACGAGCCAAAAAGTTAGATGGACCAAGGCAGATACCTTTACCGCCGACAATATCCATCGCATCGATAATGCTTTGCTGACCACGGTGAGTACAGTGGTACTTCACAATCGCCGAGATAACAGACGGTTTCTCACCAAGGTCGATACCTGCAACGGTTAGATTGCTGGCTGCATCCATTACATAAGCGTTACCACCCAAGCGCGCCAAAGGTTCTTCTACACCTTCCATGTGGCCGATAGGTTGTTTGAACTGACGGCGGATACGAGCGTATGCACCAGTGGCTAGAGCCGCAGTTTTGATTCCGCCCGTAGAGTTGGATGGTAGGGTGATACCACGACCAACCGACAGACATTCCACCAGCATACGCCAGCCTTGGCCAGCCATCTTTGGACCACCGATGATAAAATCAAGCGGTACAAATAGATCGTTCGCGCGGGTCGGACCGTTTTGGAACGGGACGTTTAATGGGAAATGGCGGTTACCAATCTCAACGCCTTTTAGGTCAGTCGGGATCAGCGCACAAGTAATGCCGATGTCTTCTTTATCACCTAATAAACCGTCAGGGTCACGCAGTTTAAATGCAAGGCCAAGTACTGTCGCGACAGGCGCTAGCGTGATGTAACGTTTGTTCCAGGTTAAGCGCATCCCTAGCACTTCTTTACCTTTCCACTTACCTTTGCATACTACACCGAAATCTGGGATAGAACCCGCGTCAGAGCCAGCTTCTGGGCTGGTTAAAGCAAAACATGGGATCTCTTTACCTTCTGCTAAGCGAGGCAAGTAATGGTTCTTTTGATCGTCTGTACCGTAGTGTTGCAGCAGTTCACCAGGGCCAAGAGAGTTTGGTACACCCACGGTTGAAGAAAGCACACCTGAAACGCCAGTTAACTTTTGTAGAACGAGTGATTGCGCGTATGCCGAGAACTCCAGACCACCGTATTTCTTTTTGATGATCATGGCGAAGAACTTATGCTCTTTAAGGTATTGCCACACTTCTGGTGGTAAGTCTGCCAGTTCATGGGTCACATGGTAGTCGTTGACCATCGCACAGACTTCGTTCACCGGACCGTCCAGAAACGCTTGCTCTTCAGCGCTTAGCGTTGGCGCTTTGATGCTGTGGAGTTTGTTCCAATCTGGTTTGCCTTTAAATAGCTCGGCTTCCCACCACACAGTACCCGCGTCAAGCGCTTCTTTTTCGGTCTGCGACATCGCAGGTAAGACTTTCTTAAACAGGCTCAGCGCTTTTTTACTGATCAGTGATTGGCGAATTGAAGGTACGCCCAGCACAATGACCGCAGCGATATACAACAGCCAACCGACCGAGCCAGCCGTTCCAATCAATGAGAGTACGACCATGGTCGCGGTCAAGGCAGCAACAGAAGTAAACAACGAGGTTCTGTGGTAAAGGCATGTCGCCAAAACTGCAGCAAACCCGAGTATAGAGAGCAAAATATCCATATCTTTTTCCTTATTCGGCGCTTTGTTTTTGGATTGCACCGTGTTTTAAGTAAGAGGTCTTACCAGTTAAGTGTAATCAAAATATTAATAAAATGTAAAACCCATTCTTGTCTAAAAAGTGATCTAAGTAGAGTGAAAGTTCTAAAACGCGATGGCGGTGCCGATTTTGTGAGCGTTGAAGTGCAAGAAAGCTGCAATTGTTTCCCGTGATCTATCGACAGTGGCAAATGTTTGAGTAAACTCATCAAATAAGGTTGGGATGCGAATCGCTCCCATATTAAATACACAATAATTAGAGATACCCTATGTACCAGGATCTGATTAAAAGCGAGTTACTTGAAGCTGCGGACGTATTGAACAAATTCTTGAGCGATGAAAACAACATCGCGCAAATCGAGTCAGCGGCGAAAATGATTGCCGACTCATTTAAACAGGGCGGTAAAGTTCTATCTTGTGGTAACGGTGGTTCTCACTGTGACGCGATGCACTTTGCAGAAGAGTTGACTGGCCGTTACCGTGAAAATCGCCCAGGCTTCCCTGGTATCGCGATCTCTGACCCTAGCCACCTATCTTGTGTGAGTAATGATTTTGGTTACGACCACGTATTTTCTCGCTACGTAGAAGCCGTAGGCTCTCAAGGTGATGTGTTGTTTGGTCTGTCTACCTCTGGTAACTCAGGCAACATCCTGAAAGCGATTGACGCTGCAAAAGCGAAAGGCATGAAGAGTATTGCCCTAACCGGTAAAGACGGCGGCAAAATGGCGGGTCTGGCAGATATCGAAATTCGTGTACCTCACTTTGGTTACGCGGATCGTATCCAAGAGATCCACATCAAAATCATCCATATTATTATTCAGTTAATTGAAAAGGAGATGGAGAAGTAAATCTTCTTCATTTTATCGCGGTGAAGCACTCGAACGTCGGGTGCTTTGTAGCTGCGATAGTCGTAGTCAGGGAGTTGCTTAAACCATGTGTGAATTGCTCGGAATGAGCGCGAATGTGCCGACAGATATCTGTTTTAGTTTTACAGGTCTGATGCAACGTGGTGGTAAAACTGGACCTCACCGAGACGGCTGGGGGATTACGTTTTACGAAGGAAAAGGCTTCCGTACTTTTAAAGATCCTAACCCGAGTTGCCAGTCGAAAATCGCTGAACTGGTGCAGAACTACCCGATCAAAAGTCGTGCGGTGGTGAGTCATATTCGTCAGGCAAACCGTGGCGGTGTGAACCTAGAAAATACGCACCCATTTACCCGTGAGCTATGGGGACGTTACTGGACGTTTGCCCACAATGGTCAACTCACTGACTACCAGAGTTTAGCCACAGGTCGACATCGTCCGGTTGGGCAAACCGACAGCGAACTGTCCTTTTGTTGGTTGTTAAAGCAAATGGAAGACCGCTACCCAGAACCTCCTCAGGATATGGTGGGTGTGTTTCGTTTTGTCGCGCAATGCTGTGAAATGCTGAAAGAGAAAGGCGTATTTAACATGCTGCTTTCTGACGGCGAATACGTGATGACTTTCTGTACCAATCACCTTTATTGGATCACTCGTCGTGCGCCATTTGGTAAAGCAACCTTGATCGATGAAGACGTGACGATCAACTTCCAAGAAGAAACCACACCGAACGATATTGTGTCGGTGATCGCGACTCAGCCGTTAACTGACAACGAGAATTGGCATCGAATGAAGCCGGGTGAGTTTGGTATCTTCCATTTTGGTGAGCTGATTGATGGCAACGCTGCAGAGTTGGCAGATGTCGCCTATGCGCCTAAGAAAGTAGAGAGCCAAGCACCGACGGAGCCGTTAGAGTAATGCTCTGTTGAGCTAAGTCTTGGTGGCGTGTAAATTGAATACAAATAAAAAAGGTTGATGCATGAGCATCAACCTTTTCTTTATTCACTATAAGGTGATTAAGCCATCTGAGCTTTGATGTGCTCTACGATGTCAGCCATCGCAACGGCTTCTTTCTCACCAGTACGACGGTTCTTGTACTCGAAGTTACCTTCTTTCATCGAACGGTCACCGATGATGACAGTGTGTGGTACACCAAGCAGTTCCATATCAGAGAACATTACGCCTGGGCGTTCTTTACGGTCATCAAACAGTACTTCGATACCCATAGCGGTCAGTTCAGCGTACAGCTTCTCAGCTGCTTCTTTCACTTCTTCTGACTTGTGCATGTTCATCGGTACGATAGCCACTTGGAACGGCGCCAACGCGTCTGGCCAAATGATGCCGTACTTGTCGTGGTTCTGTTCAATCGCAGCCGCTACCACACGAGTGATACCGATACCGTAACAACCCATCTCTAGAATCACGTTCTTACCGTCAGGACCAAGCACGCCACAGTTCATCTTCTCAGAGTAGTTTTTACCAAGCTGGAAGATATGGCCAACTTCGATACCGCGTTTAAGTAGGATAGTCCCTTTGCCACATGGGCTCGGGTCGCCTTCAACCACGTTGCGCAGGTCTTCAACTTGACCAAGCTCTACGTCACGACCCCAGTTAATACCGAAGTAGTGTTTACCATCAACGTTTGCACCTGCGCCAAAGTCACTCATTACCGCTACGCTGCGGTCAACGATGAACGGTAGCTCAAGACCAACAGGGCCGAGTGAACCAGGGCCAGCACCGATCAGTGCGCGAATCTCTTCTTCTGTAGCCATTTCCAGTGGAGCTGCTACTTGTGGAAGGTTTTCTGCTTTCACTTCGTTCAATTCGTGATCGCCACGAACGATCAGAGCGATGATTGGCGCATCGACTTCGTCAGACGCTTTAACAAACAATGTCTTAACTGTTTTTTCGATTGCTAGACCGTGTTGCTCAACCAGTTCCGCGATAGTTTTCGCGTTTGGCGTATCAACCAGCGTCATCTCTTGAGTTGGCGCTGGCGCCGCGTCAGCAAGAGCGACTGCTTCTGCTTTTTCGATGTTCGCTGCGTAGTCTGACTCGGTTGAGAACGCAATTAGGTCTTCGCCGCTTTCTGCAAGTACGTGGAACTCTTGAGAGCCGCTACCACCGATAGCGCCGCTATCAGCAAGTACTGGACGGTAATCCAGACCCATACGGTCAAACGCGCGGCAGTATGCATCGTGCATTGCGTCGTATGACTTCTGTAGGCCATCTTTGTCGATGTCGAAGCTGTACGCATCCATCATCGAGAATTCACGAGAACGCATTACGCCAAAGCGAGGACGACGTTCGTCACGGAATTTAGTCTGGATTTGGTACAGGTTCAGAGGAAGCTGCTTGTATGAGCTTACTTCGTTACGAACTAAGCTGGTGATCACTTCTTCAGCGGTCGGGCTAAGAACAAACGGACGAACATGACGGTCAGTAAAGCGAAGTAGTTCAGGACCCATTTTTTCACTGCGGCCTGTCTCTTCCCAAAGTTCAAACGGCTGAACAACGGGCATCAAAGTTTCGATTGCACCTGCATTGTCGATCTCTTGACGAACGATGTTTTCGACTTTACGCAGCACACGTAGACCAGTAGGTAGCCAGGTGTATAGACCTGAAGCCAGCTTACGGATCATACCTGCACGTAGCATGAGCTGGTGGCTCACTACTTCTGCGTCGTTTGGAGTCTCCTTCAGAGTAGAAAGAAGATAATTACTGGTACGCATTAATTCTATCCGTTTATTAAAGTTAAATACTTGAGTTGAACATAACCCAAGACTGAAAGCCCCAAGAGTGGGGATAAAGTTAAGCCGTCTATAATATCAGCCAATTTGCTTTGTCAAAAGCGTTCAATAGCGGTAACTGTTATTAAGTTGCCATTTACCCTGAACTTTACGTTCAGATCGAACAAATTTACCGCATATTCTTTATCGTCGGATTTGTTTTTCTTATAAGCAGGGCGAGGATCTTGAGCTAATACTTGTTCGATCACTTGCTGCTGCATCAAACCGTCTTTGCGCGATTGCAGCATGGTTAACGCTTGAACCGAAAAGCACACTTGTGATGTTTCTGGTTCGGCTTCAGCGTAACCGCCTGTCGCATCGCTAATTGAGTCCGAGTAGGGAATATAAGGTTTGATATCTACAATCGGTGTGCCATCAACCAAATCGACACTGCCCAGCTCCAGATACAACTGATCGCCTTTTTTACTCACGCCTTTTATTTCGACCGCGGACATGCCGATTCCATTGGGGCGAAATGTAGAGCGCGACGCAAATACCCCGATTCGCTCGTTACCACCCAGCCTTGGAGGACGCACGGTCGGTTTCCAGCCAGCGTCAATATTCTGGTCAAACAAGAACAACAGCCAGACATGACTAAATTGTTCTATGCCACGCAGCGCTTCTGGGCTATTCGCCGCACCAGACAGTCGCACTCTGGCTCCAGCTGCGGGCACCAATCGCGGTTGTCTCGGTACGGCAAATTTCTCTTTATAAGGGCTTTCAATGAAACCGATTGGCTCTATGGAATACATCGCATGTTCGTGTCTGTCTAACTATCTTGCGCTCAAAATATCACAAAAATGACTTGCAAAACTTTTTGATAATGATTATTAATTGAAATGTTATAACATAACAGTTTGTGTTTTTTGAGGAGAGTTATGAAACCGAATATCCATCCGGAATACCGCAAAGTGGTGTTTCACGATACGAGTGTCGATAAATATTTTTTGGTCGGTTCAACGTTACAGACGGACCGCACCATCGAATGGGAAGATGGCAACACTTATCCGTATTTTACGATCGAAGTTTCTTCTGAGTCGCATCCGTTTTATACCGGTAAGCAGCGCGTGATCCAGAAAGAAGGAAGAGTGGCGAACTACAATCGTCGATTTGGTCAGTTTGGTAAATAAAGGGTAGAAAAATGAAGGTATTAAAGTCATTAAAGAGCGCGAAAAATCGTCACCCTGATTGTCAAATCGTCAAGCGAAAAGGGCGCCTATATGTGATTTGCAAGGCGAATCCTAGATTTAAGGCGGTGCAAAAGTAACATAACTAGAGTGATTGGTATTAAGTGAATTATCATGCTGATGATTGTTTTTAAATTGGTGTTTTTTGCTATTTATTTGTTCAAAAGACGTTAAAAAATCTGATCTAATACACACTTTGTAACATTTTGGATTTTAAATTGAACGACTTGTCGAGTACTCTGCGCCGGCTTTGTTGACATTTTTGTCACATTGGCGCAGGAAAAACTACAAGGAGTAAACAGATGAGTTCATCTGCTTCAATTAAACAAAATTCACCGAAGAAGCCGTTATTTACGCGCTTTCTTGATAGTGTTGAATATTTAGGGAACCTATTACCCCACCCAATCACTCTTTTTGCACTTTTTTGTGTGGCAATCCTAGTTGCATCAGGTATCGCAGGATATTTCGATGTTGCAGTTGTAGACCCTCGCCCTGAAGGCGCGAAAGGTCGTGCTGCAGACGGCATGATTCAGGTTGTTAGCCTGCTGAATGCGGATGGTCTTGAGCTAATCGTAACTAACCTAGTGAAAAACTTTGTTGGTTTTGCTCCGCTAGGCACTGTATTGGTGGCTATGCTGGGTGTGGCTATCGCTGAATATTCAGGTCTTCTGTCTGCTGCAATGCGCGGCTTGGTAATGGGCGCTTCTAAGCGCATGGTTACTGTTACAGTTGTATTTGCTGGTATCATCTCTAACACAGCATCTGAGCTTGGCTACGTGGTTCTTATCCCACTAGCGGCGATGTTGTTCCACTCTCTTGGTCGTCACCCTCTTGCTGGTCTTGCTGCGGCATTCGCTGGTGTATCTGGCGGCTACTCAGCAAACCTTCTGATCGGTACGGTTGACCCACTGCTTTCTGGTATTACAGAAACAGCAGCACAAATGATTGACCCAACTTACACGGTAGGCCCAGAAGTTAACTGGTACTTCATGTTTGTTTCTACCTTCTTTATTGCAGGTATGGGTGCGTTTGTTACTGAGAAAATCGTTGAGCCAAAACTAGGCAAATACAACGACGAAGAAGCGTCTGAAGATCTTTCAAATGACAAGATGGGCAGCCTCACTGCTATCGAGAAGAAAGGTCTAAAACTAGCTGGTGTTGCGATTCTTGTTGTTTCAGCACTGCTTGCGTGGACTGTTGTTCCAGCAGACGGTGTTTTACGTTCTGATGCAGGTACGATCGCAGGTTCTCCATTCCTGAAAAGTATCGTAGCGTTCATCTTTGTGTTCTTCGCTATTCCGGGCTTTGTGTACGGTAAAGTGGTTGGCACAATGAAGACAGACCGTGACGTGATCGACGCAATGGCGAAATCAATGTCATCAATGGGTATGTACATTGTATTGGTATTCTTCGCTGCTCAGTTCGTTGCTTTCTTTAAGTGGACGAACTTTGGTCAGGTATTTGCAGTTGCGGGCGCGGACTTCCTACAAAGCATCGGTCTAACGGGCCCAATGCTGTTCTTCGCGTTCATCCTAATGTGTGGTTTCATCAACCTGATGATCGGCTCTGCATCTGCTCAGTGGGCAGTAACAGCTCCAATCTTCGTACCAATGCTGATGCTAGTGGGTTACGCACCTGAGACTATTCAGGCGGCTTACCGTATCGGTGACTCAACGACCAACATCATCACGCCAATGATGAGCTACTTTGGTCTGATCTTGGCTGTTGCGACACGCTACATGAAGAACCTAGGTATCGGTACGCTAATCGCGACCATGCTACCTTACTCAATCTGTTTTATCGTAGGTTGGAGCTTCTTGTTCTACCTATGGGTATTCGTGTTCGGCCTACCAGTTGGTCCTGGTGCGGCGACGTACTACACGCCTTAATTTTCAGATTAATCTTTCTTTCGTCAAAGCCGGAGCACTCAGCTCCGGCTTTTTTTATGTTTAAATAAAATAAATTGCGCAATCTCAATCAGGCTTCTCTCTCGGCTGAGCCATATTATTTGCATACAGCCACCAACGTGAAATGGAACATTGTGACGAATCAACAACATTTAAACAGAATCGAACGGGTGTGTGATTATATTGCTACACACCTCGACGAGGCGCTGACACTGGACGTGCTTAGTGAGGTTGCGATCTGTTCGAAGTACCATTTCCACCGTTTGTTTAAGGCTTACATGGGAGTCAGCGCAGTACAGTATGTGCAGATGGCAAGGTTGAAGCGCGCTTCATTTCGTTTGGCGTTTGAAGCGAAGTACAGCGTTACTGATATTGCTTATGAAGCGGGATTTGAGAGCCCAGAGGCGTTCTCACGAGCATTTTCTCGCATCTTTGACCAGACTCCTTCTCAATTTAGAACTCAGCCTGCGTGGCAACATTGGCATGCGCAATACGCAGCCCAGCCACCAATGCAAGGAGAAAACATGTTAGACGTAACTGTGGTGGATTTCGCGCAACGTGAAGTCGCACTGATTGAACACAAAGGGCATCCGAATCTGGTGCTCGAAACCGCAAGCAAGTTTATTCAGTGGCGCAAAAGCACAGGGTTATCACCGGTCGACAAAAGCGAAACATTTGGTGTACCGTATTCTGACCCAAATGACACCCCCGCGGATGAATTTCGTTTTGATATCTGTGGTACTCATCAAGGCGAGGTGCCTGAGAACGTATTTGGCGTGAAAGCAGGAGTCATTCCGGCAGGGCGCTGCGCGATGGCGATTCATAAAGGCAGTCACGACAGAATTGGCGAAACCGTCTATCAGCTATACCGAAGCTGGTTGCCGCAAAGTGGTGAAGAGTTGAGAGACTATCCGTGCTTTTTCCACTATCTCAACTTTGTTCACCAAGTGGACGAGTGTGATTTAGTCACAGAAGTTTACTTGCCACTGAAATGATACCAATCGTAGTAAATAACTGTTCATTCTAGCTTGTTAAAATACTCGATAACTGCGTTAACTTTTCGTTTAAAGTAAGTTGATTGTAGAATAACTACTAATCGAAAAATTTTGCCTTGTTCTCAAGCATTTTTCCTACGCTATTTCTGACCATTTACCTACTGTGATTGGTATAAAAAAGGCCGACGTTTTCACGTCGGCCTAGTCATTTATAGCGAGTAGTCAGCGATTACCAACCTTTAACTACGCCACCTTTGAAGATGTCAGATGCTGCTGTGTACACTTCGTCAGTTTGGTATGACTTAACAAAGTTCTGTACGTTTTCAGCGTTAACGTTCTCTTCACGTGCCACGATTAGGTTTACGTATGGAGACTCTTTGTCTTCAACGAATACACCGTCTTTCTGTGGAGTCAGGTCGATTGAGCTCGCGTAAGTCGTGTTGATGATAGAAAGAGCTACGTCGTCTAGTGAACGAGGAAGTTGCGCCGCTTCTAGCTCAACAATTGTGATGTTTTTCGGGTTTTCAACGATGTCACGTACAGTCGCTAGTAGACCTACGCCTTCACGAAGTTTTAGTAGACCTTGTTGCTCAAGAAGAAGCAGCGAACGACCTAGGTTAGTTGGATCGTTTGGTACCGCGATACGGTCGCCTTCTTTGATTTCTTCAACGGACTTAACTTGCTTTGAGTAACCCGCGATTGGGTAAACAAACGTGTTACCTGCGATGGTCAACTTGTAACCACGGTCAGCAACTTGCTGATCTAAGTATGGCTTGTGTTGAAACGCGTTGATGTCGATAGAGCCGTCATCCAATGCAGCGTTTGGTGTTACGTAGTCAGTGAAAGTAACCAATTCAACGTCTAGGCCGTATTTTTCTTTTGCTACTTTAGCTGCAACTTCAGCAACTTGTGCTTCAGCACCAGCCATAACACCGACTTTGATTTTGCTTGTATCGGCTTCTTTTTCACCACAGCCAGAAAGAATAAGTGCAGAGGCTGCAGCAGCGATGGCTAGTAAACCCTTAAGATTGAATTTCATGACTATCTCCTTGTAATAAAATGAATTTTATCTGTGATCTACACGGCGAACCACGGCGTCGCCAATAGACTGAATAATTTGTACCAACACGATAAGCATTACTACCGTCACGGCCATGATGACCACGTCGTAGCGGTGGAAACCGTAGCGGATCGCTACGTCACCAAGACCGCCGCCGCCCACGGTACCTGCCATTGCTGAGTAGCTCACCAAGGTGACTAGAGTAATGGTTACCGAGTTAACGATTGTCGGTAGCGCTTCCGGTAGTAGCACTTTGTTGATGATCTGTAGCGGCGTTGCTCCCATAGATTGCGCGGCTTCTACTAGACCTGATGGTACTTCCAATAACGCACCTTCAATCAGGCGAGCGACGAATGGAATAGCGCCGATGGTCAGCGGAACAATCGCGGCTGTGGTGCCGATAAATGTACCGACCAACAGTTTAGTTACTGGAATGATAGCCACCATCAACACGAGGAAAGGCACTGAACGACCAATATTGACGATGGCGCCAAGTACGCTGTTTACACGCGTATTTTCTAGCAATCCGCCTTTCTTGGTTGTGTGTAAAACCACACCGAGAGGAATACCAATCGCAAAGCCAACGATGCCCGCGACAGCAACCATGTAGAGTGTTTCCCAAGTCGCGCCCAACAGTAGGTCGCCGTTTAGGCTCAGCCAGTCTGAAATCGTCTTAAAGGACATAACCAAGTACCTCTACTTTTACGTTGTGGTCACGCAGGAATTCGATCGCTGCATTATCATCATCTTCATTACCAAACAGTTCAGCGACCATCATGCCGAACTTCACACCGCCAGCGTAATCGAGATCAGAACTCAAAATGCTTACGTCGATGTTAAATTTACGTGTAATTTGGCTCATCAATGGCGCATCGACAGTGGCGCCTGTGAACTCAAGGCGAACCAGTGGGTAGCTGCCTTCAACGCGCTCGCTTTGTAATCTTGCTTGATAATCTTCAGGAATCGAAAGATCCAGCGTCGAACGAATAAATTGGTGTGCCAGCTCTGTTTTCGGGTGAGCGAAAATTTCACCGACTGTGCCTTTTTCGACAAGCTCACCGTCACCGATGATCGCCACTTCGTGACAGATGCTCTTCACAACGTCCATTTCATGCGTGATCAGCAGCATGGTGATGTTGAGCTTGCGGTTGATCTCTTTGAGAAGTTCCAAAATTGATTGGGTTGTCGCTGGGTCTAGTGCACTCGTCGCTTCATCACACAGCAATACTTTCGGGTCTGAAGCTAGGGCGCGAGCAATCGCAACACGCTGTTTCTGGCCGCCACTTAAGTTTGATGGGTAGCTTTCGTGTTTATCTGCCAAGCCAACTAACTTAAGTAACTCAGTAACTTTCTCGTTGATTTTCGCTTTGTCTGCGCCCGCCAGTTCCAACGGTAGCGCAACATTATCAAACACGGTACGTGATGAAAGCAGATTAAAGTGCTGGAAAATCATGCCGATGTTGCGGCGTGTTTTGCTTAGCTCTGATTTAGATAGTTGAGTCAGGTCAACACCATCAACAATGATAGAGCCGCTTGTTGGCGCTTCCAGCATGTTTACACAACGTATCAGCGTACTTTTACCCGCTCCTGATGAGCCAATAACACCGAAAATCGTGCCTTGAGCAATATGAAGGTTAATGTCTTTCAGAGCGTTGATTTGCTTAGTGCCCTGATAGAAAACCTTGTTGACTTGATTAATTTCAATCATCGATAAACCCACTTTAAATCTCTGGAGCAGTAGATAATTTCGAACTACATCCTGTTATGTAGATGATGCTATGGGTTTGTTGTATAGGTGTCAATAGATATTTTTACGTCTAGACGTCTAAACGTATTTTTTGCCCAACCGTTTGGTAATTAGATAGTGATGAAAGAAATAAAGCGTGCAATAATTCTGGGTATAAGCAAAAGATAGAGAAGCAAATTTTGGCTAAACCAGCAGTCTTTTTAGATCGTGATGGCGTGATTAACGTCGACCACGGTTACGTGCATGATGAGCATGACTTCGAATTCATTGATGGCGTGTTTGAAGCAACCAAGAAATTGAAAGAAATGGGCTATTTATTAGTACTGGTCACCAACCAGTCTGGTATTGCGCGTGGTAAGTTTAGCGAAGAGCGCTTTTTGTCTTTAACTCAATGGATGGATTGGAACTTCGTCGACAACGGCGTTGAATTCGATGGCATCTATTATTGCCCACACCATGCAGAGCACGGCCAAGGTAAATACAAAGAAGATTGTGACTGCCGTAAGCCGAAACCGGGGATGTTTAACTCGGCACGTGAGTTCCTCAAGATCGATATGGAAAAGTCGGTGATGGTGGGCGATAAAGCCGAAGATATGATGGCTGCGCAGGCGGCAGGTGTTGGAACGCGCATTCTGGTTCGCACTGGTAAACCGGTTACGGAACAGGGCGAATCTTTGGCGTCAGCAGTGCTAGATAGTATTAAAGACGTGCCAGCGTATTTGGCAAAGTAATACAGTTAAGGTCGCATCTGCGGCCTTTTTGTTTGTTGGAGGCAAGAATGAATTCGAAATTTCTAACAATCACGATGATGAGCGCAGTTCTGGCGGGGTGTGCTGGTTCTTCAGATAACGTGAACTTTTTGCAGTACCAATGTGAAATGGGCAAGAGCTTCGCAGTCGCTTACTTCCCAGAGCAAGAGCGCGCAACATTGCGTCTATCCGGGCAAGAGTTTCCAATGATTCAAGTGCCGTCAGGATCAGGTACACGTTATATTCTTGATGACGGCAGCGCTGAAACGCAAAACCCTTTGACCTTGTACACAAAAGGCAACGATGCCCGTTTAGAGTACGAGCGAGTGATTTACAAATATTGTAAAACCAACTAGCGTATATCCTCTAAAAGCTCAGGCTGTTGGTCTGAGCTAAAATACCAGATTTTATGTTTGAGCTGTCTTTAGCTCACCAGACTCCCTGAAACCGACCAAACCATTATGAATAAGAAACTCACCATTCTCGACATCGCTAAACTTTCTGGAGTGGGTAAATCTACCGTCTCTCGAGTTCTGACCAATGACCCTAAAGTCAAACCAGAAACCCGAGCCAAAGTTGAGCGAGTGATTGCTGAGTCTGGTTATGTGCCTTCTAAGTCTGCGCAAGCGATGCGTGGTGGCAGCCAAAAGGTCGTGGGGGTCATTATCTCTCGTCTTGATTCTCCCTCAGAGAACAAAGCGGTCAGCAGCATGTTGCAAGCACTGTATCAAGCCGGTTATGACGTGGTAATCATGGAAAGCCAGTTTGACCGTGACAAAACCAATGAACACCTTGATGTACTAACCAAACGCAATGTTGATGGTGTGGTGGTGTTTGGTTTTAGCGATTTTGATATCGATAGACTTAAGACCTGGCAAAATCGTAGTGTCGTGATCGCTATGGATACCGACGTAACTTCTTCAATCAATTACGATAACCATGGCGTTATCGAGAAAGCGTTGCAGTATCTTCGCGAGCAAGGGATTGATGATATCGCGTTTATTGGCGTTGACCCGACCGATAAGACGACCGGTAAAATTCGACTCAATGCGTATCTTGAGTGGTGCAAAACGCACGCTCTAGAACCTCAATATAAGACCGGTAAACTGACTCACGAAAGTGCGTATAAGCTGGTGGATGATATATTGACGCCAGCGACGCAAGCTATTGTTTGCGCCAGCGACACGTTAGCGCTCGGGGTGATCAAACGTCTGCAAGAACTGGATCGTGAAGATGTTCTCGTCACTGGGGTAGGAGGAAACGAACTGCTTTCTTTCTTATTTCCTAAAGTGTTTAGTATCGACCCTGGCTACTCTCAAGCGGGGGCTATGGCTGCTAACTTATTGATCTCTCATATTAATGGTGAACAAGAATTGCATCATTTAACCCAAGAACCTGTAATGAGCTGAGCAATAGTTGCGGGTGTAACGTAGCTCTTACCTTTCTCTTTTTCTCCTTATATAGAGCCAACGATGTACTCGCTATCGTTGGCTCTTGTGCTTTTTCGAACCTAAACTCGCTGCTTGATCACAGCTTACCTAAACGTGATGTTTTCGCACTGATATAAGCTACTATTTTTAAAGTGGTTTAAAAATATACTGTGATCTCATTCAATTTATGGGATTGTTCCCATTTTTATTTAATATTAGATCTGACAATATAATAACCACATTTGGGAACATTCCCAAAATAACTATAAAGTCAGTTTAAGGCTGGAAAGCCTAACAGTATCTTCCCTAAATAGTGGGTTGATATACACATGAATGAGAATCCAACTAGGGTGGACATGGATATGAGTAAGATTGCTAAACACGAAGTTGAGCGTCTGATTGAACTGGTAGGAGGCCGCGAAAATATCGCGAGCGTGACCCACTGTTTGACTCGCCTACGTTTCGTATTAAATGATACCGATAAAGCCGACGTGAAAGGGCTGGAAGCGTTGTCGCTGGTTAAAGGTTGCTTTACCAATGCAGGCCAATTTCAGGTAGTCGTCGGTACTGAGGTCGATGAAGTTTACAAAATCCTTATCGAACTGACTGGTCAAAAGTCAGCCTCGAAAGACGAAGCGAAACAAGCGGCCCGCCAAAATATGAACTTCCTGGAGCGCGGTATTTCCCATCTTGCCGAAATCTTTGTACCGCTGCTTCCTGCAATCATCACTGGTGGTCTGATCCTTGGCTTCCGTAACGTGATTGGCGATATCAAGATGTTTGACGGCCAAACCTTGACGCAAATCAGCCAGTTTTGGGCAACGGTACACAGCTTCTTGTGGCTAATTGGTGAAGCGATCTTCTTCTTCCTACCTGTCGGCGTATGTTGGTCGACCGTGAGAAAACTCGGTGGTACGCCGATTCTTGGTATCACTTTGGGTGTGACCTTGGTTTCACCGCAGCTCATGAACGCTTACTTGATTGGTAAGCAAGTGCCTGAAGCGTGGGATTTCGGACTGTTTGTTATCGAGAAAGTTGGCTATCAAGCTCAGGTTATCCCTGCGATGTTGGCGGGTGTTGCGTTAGCGTTTATTGAAACTCGTCTAAAACGCATTGTTCCATCGTATCTCTACCTAGTGGTTGTGCCATTTGTCTCCATCATTGTATCGGTCATTCTGGCGCACTCATTAATTGGTCCTTTTGGTCGTATGTTGGGTGATGGTGTGGCATTTGCAGCAAAAGCAGCCATGACGGGTGACTTTGCGATGATCGGTTCAACTATCTTTGGTTTCCTATACGCACCGCTAGTAATTACTGGTATTCACCACACCACTAACGCCGTCGACCTTCAGTTGATGCAAGAGCTGGGTGGTACACCGATTTGGCCGCTGATTGCGCTGTCAAATATTGCTCAGGCGTCTGCCGTTGTCGGTATCATTCTAATTAGTAAGAAACACGGTGAGCGCGATATCTCGGTACCTGCGGCAATCTCTGCTTACTTAGGTGTTACTGAGCCTGCAATGTACGGTATCAACTTGAAATACAAGTTCCCAATGTTGAGCGCAATGATTGGTAGTGCGATTGCAGCGGCGATTTGTGGTAGCGCGGGTGTTATGGCGAACGGTATCGGTGTCGGTGGTCTGCCGGGTATCTTGTCTATCCAACCACAGTACTGGGGAATCTACGCACTGGCGATGTTGGTAGCGATTTTGATTCCAGCATTACTGACCTTGTTCTTCTACAAACGCGCAGAGATGAAAGGTGAGCTAGAACCTGCTGACGCATAACAACTAACTAGCAAATTAATTTTGGGGCGACTTTCTTCGCCCCTCTTTGTTCAACGTTCGATTTGGTAAGTGAGTTTCGAAATGACAACAATCAAAAATGATGCAAACTGGTGGAAAACAGCCACGATATATCAGATTTATCCAAAAAGTTTTTGTGATAGCGGAAGTAAAGGGACGGGAGATATCAAAGGTATTATCTCTAAACTCGATTACTTGAAACTGCTTGGCATTGACGCGATTTGGTTAACCCCAGTATATCAGTCACCGATGATTGATAACGGGTACGATATTTCAGATTACTACGCGATTAACCCTCAGTTTGGCAGCATGGCCGATTTCGATGAGTTGTTAGCGCAAGCCCACCAACGCGGTATCCGTATCATTATGGATATCGTCGTCAACCATACTTCGACAGAGCACCACTGGTTCCAGTCTGCATTGGGCGATAAAAGCAGCCCTTACCGCGACTACTACATTTGGAAAGATCCCGTAGACGGTGGAATCCCGAACAACTGGCAGTCCAAATTTGGTGGCAGCGCTTGGGAACTCGACCAGCAAACTGGCCAATACTTTTTACACCTATTTGCGAAAGAGCAGGCAGACCTGAACTGGGAAAACCCGAAAGTTCGCCAAGAAGTCAAAGATGTAATCAGCTTTTGGGCAGAAAAGGGCGTTGATGGTTTCCGCTTAGACGTGATTAACCTGATTTCTAAACAGCAAGATTTCCCGAATGATGATATTGGCGATGGTCGACGTTTTTACACCGACGGGCCTCGAGTGCATGAATTTCTTCAGGAAATCAGTTCTGCGGTATTTCAGAAGTACGGCAGCGTGACGGTCGGCGAAATGTCATCCACCACGCTTGAGCACTGCCAACAGTATTCGTCGCTTGATAACAAAGAGTTATCGATGGTGTTTAACTTCCACCACCTTAAAGTCGATTACCCGAATGGTGAAAAGTGGACCAAAGCGCCGTTTGACTTTCAGCAACTCAAGCAGATTTTCAACCACTGGCAAACCGGTTTGAATGGCAAAGGTTGGGGCGCTCTGTTCTGGTGTAACCACGATCAGCCTCGCGTCGTGAGTCGATTAGGCGACGATAAACAGTATCGTGTTGAATCCGCGAAAATGCTGGCGGCTTCGGTTCATATGATGCAAGGCACGCCATACATCTATCAAGGTGAAGAGATCGGCATGACCAACCCTGGGTATCAGTCAATCGAACAATACCGCGATGTTGAGAGCACCAATATGTATGACATCATGGTCAATCAACAAGGTGTGAGCCATGAAGATATGATTGCGATCCTAGCGCAGAAATCACGTGATAATTCTCGTACGCCAATGCAGTGGAACAACGAAGCATTTGCTGGTTTCTCCCAAGCTCAACCTTGGCTAGAAGTCGCGGAAAACTACCCCCAAGTGAATGCCGACAAAGCAGTGGCCGATCCAAACTCCGTGTTCTATTTCTATCAACGACTGATTCAGTTACGTAAAGAGATCGAAGTGATCACTACTGGGGATTATCAGGATCTCTATCCAGAGCATAACTCTGTGTTTGGTTATAAGCGCCAGAGTGAGAGTCAGGTTTTGATTTGTTTGAATAACTACTATGGAAAAGAGACAGAATGCTTACTGCCGTCAGAGTTTGACGTGAGTAAGGCGAAGTATGTGTTGGGCAATTATGCTGATTTGACTGAGTCCGTAAGTCAGCATCAGGTGCTTCGTCCGTATGAGACTCGCATCATTCTTTTACAGGACTAGCATTCCCCATCATTGTGTTAGTTCTTTTGCCCCGAGGAGTCGGGGCCTTTTTGCGTCTGGAGAAAAGGATGTCTCCAGACTCGTTAAGATGTCGCGATGGTATGAAACGAAAAAAGCCAGCTCAATGAGCTGGCTTTCTTTTGTATGGTGGAGGGGGACGGATT
>NZ_LHPI01000007.1 GCF_001274785.1 Vibrio hepatarius | reverse complement strand
GGATTTGTGTATAAGAGACAGCGTTGAAGCCACCTTTTAGATTGAACCTCATTAGTCCGTTAAAGCAATGATAGCTCAGGTACCACATTGCCCCCGCCGCAAATTCTGAATTCGCTTGGTTGTTGGCGATTAACTGATTGAATCGCTCACGGACGCTTAAATAGAATAATTTATCGAGATGCCATTCATCTTTGTTGGGGACGAACCCTTTTTGTGCATGCTGGTAAAGGTTAATAAGCGGAGAAATGAGGTCGTTAGCAAGGACTCGTTCAAACTCATTGTTAAGGGAAAATGATAGGCCGCCACAGAATGGCTCTGCAACAAATCGTGGCTCCAACTCCGAAATCAATTTTTTTGAACGAGTCGCAAGCCAAGATTTGCCGCCAGGATATTTTAGTATGCTTTTCATTTACGCTCCTTTTTGATAGGGAGGTAGTATAAAGCAAAATGTATCTGTGCTTAACCTGTTTGGAGTTTGAAAATGCTCGAGTTTTTAATGTGGTGCACAAACCGAGAAAGGTTTAGAAGTGAGTTTTGGATAAAATATCCTGCGCTGCTTGCTCGATGACACTCAATGTTTTTCTATCGACCAATAACCTTGTTGCGGCAACAAATGCAGCCGTTAATGCTGGTGGCCTGCTATGCATTTCACGGTTGATAAGCACTGTATTTCTCTTAATCGCAGCTAGTCGCCTAACTACCAACTCTCTTTCATCAGCTAGAAATGCCAGCTTATCTTTCATTCTTCTTATCGCAGCCTGACGACTTTCGCCTTTGAGAACCACTTCACCTGGTTCGCTCGATAATCTTGATAACCGACTTGAAACCGACCTTTTTGTTGAGTCAATTTCATTCAGCAGAGAAAGCAATTTCTCTTTGTCATAGCCAGCCAAACAGAATTCGCTTTCAAACTGGGGATTTAACTTCTTACGCATTGAAATATTTGCCACTGAGAAACATGATTTTCAGCGTAAGGATAACACATAGAGAGTTATCAAAAGATAACGATTATCACTTTAAACTAAAAAATCTAACCTTGTAGTATTTATATGCTTGCGGAAAATCATAAACCACATAAATTAGTTTTCGACAGCGCAAGAATGGAAAACAAAAGCAAAACGCTTTTTGTTGATTCGAGTGTAAGCAGGTGGTATTTTTATACCAAATAACCGTATGTGACGGATTTTACAGTCTTATGCATACCTATTCTGGAGAAATGTTTTGGATCTAAAAGTAGTAACAAAAGCACTTCTTGAATCTGAGGAAGGATTCAATGTAACTCAATCGGATGAAAGTCTGATCATCACAAACGATGTAGGTATTAATGCAGTACTCGTAGTTCAGGGTTCACAGATCATCGTTGAATCCTTGCTGTTCCAAGCAGATGCAGTAGCTGACCAAGCTGCGCTGGACGATTACATCTTAAAAACACATAAGTTAGTCCCACTTACAGCAGTCGGCAAATCAGAAGTAGAAGGCCAGTTTTATTACTCCGCTTTCGGCGCTCTATCTTCTGAGTCAAAAGTCGAAAGTGTTGTTCTTGAGGTCGAAGAGCTATTCAGCAATGTTGCTGAACTGCTTGAAGGCTACTCTGAATTTCTTAAAAAGTAAGGGCTATATATGTCATTAAGTAAATTGTTCCGCATCTTCACTGGTAATGTAAACAAGGCAGCTGAGAGCGTGATTGATGCTAACGCAATCACCATTCTTGAGCAGGAGCAGCGCGAATCGAAAGAAGCTGTTCGCAAAGCAGAAGATTCACTAGTAACTATCGTTGCTAAACGTAAATTGTCTGAGGGCAAAGTAACTGGTTTTGATAAAGCGATTTCTGAGTACACAGATAAAGCTATTAAAGCGAATGAAGCTGGTCATGAAGATTTAGCGCTGGAATGTGCACAGAAAGTTGCAGACTTGAATGAAGAAAAAGCACTTGAAGAAGCGCAGCTTAAGGCATTCAAAGAAGCAGAAGAAAAGCACAAGTCAAATATCGCGGTAGCTCGCAAAAATATTACAAGCATCGATCGTCAGATTGACCTTGTTAAAGCTACTGACAGCGTTCAAAAGGCACAAGCTGCAACTCAAGCTAGTGTTGTAGGTGCTTCATCTAAAACAAGTACGGCACTGGATTCGTTGAACCGAATTAAAGCTAAGCAGGCCGAGCAGTCAGCAAAACTAGAAGCCCAACAAGAGCTAAGTGATGCTGAAACTACTACAGATCTAGATCAGAAGCTTAAAGCTGCAGGTATTGGTGGCGGTACAACTGCCAAAGACCAGTTGGCAGCGATCCTAAACAAGAGCAAATCAGCCGAATAATTCAGGCGCGAAACTCTATCACACGAGCCCGCTTTCATGCGGGTTCATTTTTTCAGAATAAGGGACTTTTATGTTGAAAAAAGTTTGTTTAGCGCTGAGAGCTGTTTTTGGCAAGAAAAAGCCAGTTGAACAACCAAAACCCGTAACTCCAGAAATTGGCGGCTTTCGACTTGGTGGCGCGTTTGAAATTGACAGCCTGATGTTACGACTTGCTGAACCGAAGTTGACCATCGAAGGTGCTGCAACATCACAAATCATTGAAGCGGTCGGTGTAATCGATATGGGTGGTGGTCCTCGCATAGTTCGGTACTACACAGATGATGAAGGGTATATCCAAGTGCTAATCAATGGCGATGATGACTCCGGTATTTTGGAAATCAGCCTTTGGTATTTCTATGACTCTCGACCAATTGACGGGCAGCAAGCGTGGGACAACCTACTTAACAATGAAATTGTTAAAGATGAATACGACTTGGAAGGTACTACGTTTGCCCCGTATTGGGAGAACGATAAACCCGTATGTCTGACAGAGAAAGTTTACAACAAAAATGGATTTGTCAAAGAACTGGACTCTTTCAACATGCTCTATTCACGCAATTTGCAAGACGACAAAACAGAAGACCTTTTATTACCACACGATAAAACAGAAGAACTTCTTGTCGTAGGTGAAGAGCGAATCGCAAATAACACCCCGGACCGATTACTTTCTCGTGTTACAGGGATTCAACTAAATATTTCTGACTTTAAAGTGGTGGCATAAATGATCGAACTAGCAAACGAAAGTGCAGCGGCAACAGCATTTATGAATGGGATTACTTCATTCATCGGTTACTTCGCATTGTCCTTAGTATTCTTGATTGGATTCAAATTCATTTACATGGCCATGACGCCATACAACGAATGGAAGCTGATTAAAGAAGATAAAAACGTATCTGCTGCGATCGCGCTCGGTGGCGCAATTGTTGGTTATGCAATCGCTATCTCAAGCGCAGCTTCTCACTCTGTGGGGATTACTGATTATGCACTATGGGGCGCTGTAGCTCTAGTCGCCCAGGTTGCAGGGTTTGTGGGAGTTAGAGCCATCATGATGCCGAAGATCGTGCAAAGAATTGAAGCAAATGAAACTCCTGCAGCCGTGCTATTGGCTTCTGTTTCTATCGCTGTTGGGCTTCTTAACGCCGCTTGTCTGACATACTAGTCGAGGTAGCTATGACTGAATTAAAACGTCGAATGCGTAGCCGCATTAAGCTAGAAGGCAAACGCAAAACATTTCGTCACTTTGCATTAGCACCGCTGGCACTGGCAACACTTGCTGGTTGTCAACCAGACAGCCCACTTCGCATTAAGGTGTATGAAGACGTTGATGCTTGTAAAGCTGATGGTAAAGCAGAGCTAGGTACTCAATGCGATGCAGCATACAAAATTGCGCAACGTGAAGCCGACAGAACTACTGAGAAGTTCCGTAAACAGGCCGAATGTGAACTTGAGTATGGTGTCTGTGAAGCGATGCCTGCTGGATTAGGCTATCGTCCTAAGCTTGACGCGTTTATGGTTGCGCCAGTTAAGCCCGAGCATTACGACAACTACGACATCTCTCGACAATATGGTGATTTGTTTGTGCAGCCATTGTTTACGTCGACATCTTCATACTCGGATAAGTACGGAAAATTGTTCTTTGCAGATGGAATGAAAGTTGGTGATGCAAACAACATAAGCCATTTGAATTTCACTATGACCGACAGGTATCTGCACCCGTTACCAACGGTTCGGTTACGCAACGAGGATGACGGTTTTTACACTGGTAATTCGGGCGGTAACAATAACTCAAACTATGGCTCCAGTATCGGTCAGGGGATTGGTCAAGGAACGGGAAGTAGCGTCGCAAACACAATTGCGAATGCATATATCGCTGGCCGCGTAATTGATGCTCTAGATGACTCAAGCGAACGACGCCACAAAGAGCGCATGTATAACGCAGCTCGAGACGCTGAAAAGAAACAGCAAGCAATGAGTGGCGCAGGTTACAAGACAAGTTCGAGTTCAACTACTTCCAGTGGATTTAAGTCTGACTACAAAGCTAAACCAGTAGTGAAGACTTCCTCGCGTGGTGGTTGGGGTTCTTCTGTCAGCTCTCGTAGTAGCTGGGGTGGATAAACAACTCTCTTACATCATCCAAGCCGGTGGTTCATCACCGGCTTTTTTAGTAACTGAGTAAGTACACTTGCCGATTATTAAAGGGGTGAGATGCTACTAAAACATTTACTTAGGCACTAACAAAGACATAGAGGTCTAAATGCTACAGATACCTACACAACCACGTCATGATTGGAAGAAGACAGCGCAAGAGTTCAATTTCGGCTTCCATACTTTCGACGACGAGCCATATTGGACAGAGGATCGCTACTTCCAATTCACTCTAACTCAGATAGAACGCGACATCGAGCAACCGACAGAAGAAATTCATCAAATGAGCTTGAATGCGATCGCCAAGGTTATTGAAAGCGATGAACTGATGGCAAAGTTTCAAATACCTGAATCTATGTGGGGCTTAGTTCGTGAATCTTGGAAACGCCGTGATCCGAGTTTATATAGTCGTATCGATTTGGCATATGACGGGAAGAACCCGGCAAAGCTCCTAGAACTAAACAGTGACACGCCTACAAGTCTCTACGAACTGGCATTTTTCTCTTGGCTGTGGCTTGAAGAAAAGGTTAATCGGGGCGAATTGCCACAAAATGCCGACCAGTTCAACCTGTTGGAAGATTTGCTTGTGAGGCGTTTTATCGAGTTAAAGCCAACACTGGCATTTAATACGATGCACTTTGCATGCTGTAAAGACACCATCGAAGATCGCGGTACGGTACAATATCTTCAAGATTGTGCTAAAGAAGCCGGCATCCACAGTGAATTTGTTTATGTAGAAGATATTGGCATTTCGGAAGATAGAAAGTACTTTACGGATGCCAATAGCAAACCGATCGATACGCTTTTTAAACTATATCCTTGGGAGTACATGTTACGTGAGGAATATAGCCAGCATCTAGAAACAGCCGAGATCAATTGGATGGAACCATTGTGGAAGTGCATCAGTTCCAATAAAGCAATTTTGCCGCTGTTATGGGAGATGTACCCAGGTCACCCGAATTTGCTTGAAGCTTATTTTGAAAATGACCCACGAGTAGCGAGTATGGACCATTACGTCGTGAAGCCAATTTTTTCTCGTGAGGGTGCTAACATCACGATCGTAAAAAATGGGGAAGTGGTTGAACATGTAGATGGCCCTTATGGTAGCGAGGGGAAGATTGTTCAGGCTTACACGCCATTACCAAGGTATGGCGATAACCATGTACTTATCGGAAGCTGGTTAGTGAACGGTACTGCGGCGGGAATTGGAATTCGAGAAGATGAAGGGAAAATAACCAAAGATTCTAGCCGATTTATCCCGCATATCATTTTAGGGTGTTAAGTAATAAGCAAGAATGGAGCCGATTGGCTCCTTTCTTGCTTTTATGCCGTACTAAGCCTCTGTATTTCTTGCGATTTAGGTTGAGTCTATTATTTAGGTAAATATCAAGTATGTTGTCATAAGATTACGAATTCAATGAATAAGGAGAAGACTTTAAATCACGTCAGTAGTTGACAGGTGAATTAGAAGAAAACAATAGAGAGAAGTTCAGCGACTGCAGCTATTATGCATAACAAACATGAAGCTTATAAACGTGGCGTGATAGCAGCACCAAGTGTTCAAGACAGAGTTACCAATCCTGAGAATGGTACTGTAGAGAAATATGCATGGTTTGACAGTTTTGAAGCTCTTACACAGCAAATAATTAATGAGCCGAAGAAAATGACGGGGCTTTTGAGCCCCGTTTTCAATACTACTTACAGTTGTAAACAGCTACACCAAAGACGTTGATGCCAGGGTTGTGAATAGCCTGATAGCCTAGACTACCAATAGTGCACTGGGCGCCTGCTCGATACAAGCATCTCTGAACTCCATCTTTTACTTTACAACCACTGCTTAATTCACTCTGTGAGTAACCTGACAATACCTTCATATACCAATTAGGGTCATTGGATTGTGTTTGAGAAGCGCCTTGGAAAACCCAGCTACCGTAAACAACTTTAGTACCTGTCGCTCCTTGCGACTGTGAAGTGTCTATAACGCGATTCTCTGGCCTTGTAGTTACCACGGTTGTCCCGTCCTTGTAAGACCATGTTCTAACTTGCATCTGTTTACAGCTTCGTGTCTGAGTAAACCCGGTGCCACTTGCAACTGAACCAGTACCTGGTGACCATGAACTACAGCTGTAAACACCTCCAGAATTTGACCAGCCTGAAACGTTCACAGTAATCGTTCTAGTCTGGTCAATAGTTATAGCTCGAGTAATGTTCTGTAACTCACCAACATTCCTTATCTCTCCAGTGACAGCGTTTTTTTCCTGCTTTTGCTCTGTTCTGGTTTGGTTCTGTCTGTAGTTCCTTGACTGGTCGAAGTTTGCAGTTTGAGCAACGATTGGTGGCTCCCAAGAAGAATAATCATAAGATGAATCAATGTTCGTCCATTCACCAAATGCGGAAGCAGTACTCAACCAAGGATTCTTAGTGCCAGGAACCGTTCTGTATTTGATGTCATCGATACTTTGTACTTGAGGGTGAGTGCCGATCACTTCGCTTCCAACTTTATAAGTCCACGTTCTCGTTTGATCTTGCTGACAGGTAAATGTTTGGTCGACGGTCAACCCTTCGTAGGTTTCAGAGGCCGGTGGTACCCACTCGCCACAGTCATGCAGATCACCTGTACTCACATATGTGTCAACCGATGCTTTAACATCTCTTGATTCAGTAGCGTTTCGATAATCGTATTCGGTTACCGGGTCACCATGATTGCGAATCTCCCCGACATTAGTGTCTTTATCCCGGTCTTGCCGTTCACGCGTATACACGTCTTTGTATTGACGAGTTTGAGTGAAGTCAGACATCTGTTGGGTTAAGGGAGGAAGCCAACTTTCATACTCAACATTCTGGCCTGAATCTACCCACGGGGTGTAAGTCGGGTCAAACACTTCCCAAAAGCGGTCATCGATCGAATAAAGGCTAGGGATGTAGACCTTGTATTCAACTTTGCCTATATCCTGTTTACTAACTGGAGCCACTTCAAAACTCAATACACCGTTTTCAAGATTTTTGGTCATGGAGATAGTGGCGCCAGGCTTAATGACTTTTGAATCCGCTTTAATTGAAAATGGAGAATCGTCGGAAAGTCTTATCTCAAAATCATGTGCGCCGGTTGCAATGTTATCTTGAGAAGTTTTTAGTACATCGGACTTGAAATATCCTACAGGTTTACCATTGTTGTCTTTGAGATATTGATCGGAAGGTAAGGTTACAGAACCCTTAACAGCCGAAAAAGAGGGCATAGATAACAAGCAGGCGAGGGGTAGGACATAATGGGAAAGATTTGAGAGCGTCATTATAATCACTTTTTGTTGTCACACTTAAAAATGAGTTTACTAATGATCAACTTGTTGCGTGTCTATTAGAATGTTCGATTTGCACCCTAAAAATGATTTTTAATAGAACCCAAAACTTGCGTTAGGATCATCCCACGCTTCATTGTCATCAAAGTACTGTTGTCGGAGGACAATTAACTTTGTATCGAAAACGTGCCTTTTCAAGCGATTGTGAGGATGAAGTGAAGGTCACAGAATACAGCGGTCGTTTCATTACGCATATCATTTCAGGATAAAGACGTGTTTAAGAATGTAACGCCATTGGCTCCTTTTTTGCTTTTCTTTTGTGATTGGCTTAATGAACTTACCAAGTGCGCAGAGGTTAGTGTGATTACACCTTACGATCTAAGTATGTTGTCATAATATTGCACACTCAAAATTTAATGTTGTGATTTATGAAATTTATTTGAATAACATTAAATGGAAAATCATCAAATTTACTCTCCACACTTCTCGATGGATACCACACGTTTGACTATGCTTATGGGCTAGGATTCTCAGTTGAGCTAAATAAGGAAATTAAGACAATGAGACGTTCATTTATCGCCCTTAGCCTCACAAGCGTGCTGACGGCCTGCTCTGCACCTGATCAGCCTATGACAGTCATGGAAGACAGTGCCGCCGGTTTTTCCATTGTTCTGTCTGATGGAGTAGGGCTCACAGATATTGAAAGAAATAAAATTAATAATGACAAACTGGAGACCAAGCTGGCGGAAACACTCAACTTCTGCTTACCTCGGCTCTCCGGTTATGAGATAAAATCGGCCGATCAAGCGAGAAACGCCTATTGGCTCTCAATGTCAGGCTTGGTTGCCGGTTCGATAGCTGTTCCCGCCTTAACTGCAGCCAGTGCCGCGGGTAATGCCGTTTGGATAGCCGCTGCTGGTGGTTGGGCAGGGGCGACGAACTTTGCCAGTCAACAGCTTCAATCTTCGGGGTTAAGTGGCTCTACCATCGCAAAAACGCGCAATGAAATCGTTAAGTCCGTATCTGAGCAAATAGAAATTGCTACCAACACAGCGCAACCACCTGAAGTGAGGGCAGCGGCCATCATGAAGGCGCGAGCGCAATGTGTTTTACATGAAATTTCGGTCCCGACCGTGAGCACCCAAAAATAGTCGGTGTCTATCCGAGATATTAAGGTTTCGGATAGAACACTCTGCACTCAATACTTAGAATCGCGTCGACAAATACATTGCCAGAGCAGCAATCCAAGCCATCTCGTCCCACGTAAGTGTTGTCTCGACACGCTCCTGCGAGAAGCTTCTTCCACACTACGCCTCTGGAGTTCGGTCCACCAAGTGACTGGTAGCTATAGGGGTTCTAGGGATTTTCCC
>NZ_LHPI01000006.1 GCF_001274785.1 Vibrio hepatarius | reverse complement strand
GGTCTTCGACCAACGAGTCCCCGCCGTCCGCCACTGATTCAGACAAAGCCCTAAACTACGCGTCCCGGCAGAAATGCTAGGGCTTTTTCGTATGTGGAAAGGAAATCGAATGAGCCTCGCTTGTGTTCTAAGCCAATTGAGCGCAAGACCGACCATTTCATCACTTATTCAAAACCGAACCTTAGGACTGAATTTCTCTGTTGTTAATGATCTGAACTTACTCTATTTCCTATCACAGAGGAGCAATTTAATCTTAAACAAACCGCCGCCTCGATGCTGACTTAGCAAGCTTAGTCAAATGACTAGTCATCGTCTTGTTATAATCTTCCCATGCCCTTTTTCAAAGATCCTAAACCCTCACTATTTTTCCTCTACTCATAGGGTGGCTCTGTGTACAAACAAATTCTATCCTCTGTCTTTCGTATTACTTAGCAATTCTGGAGGAATCAATATCTAGGAATGCTTGTTTCTGATCTCTACATAAGGAAGCTCGATGTTCTACTAGTGTATTGAGTTTATGCTGGATTCCTTTTGCTCTTAAGTGAGCCTTTGTTAACTCTACTAATTGTTATAAATAGAACAAGCTAGCCGGGAGCTAGATACAAAAAAGCCCGGTAGTATCTACCGGGCTTTTTGAAAGACTATTGAGAAGTTAGTTAGACTGCTCTTGCAGTTGTTCTTTCTCTTTCGTATCGCGGTTCATTTCTCGTTCGGCTTGTTTCGCCTTTTCAATCATTGGCGTGATCGTTGAGCCTTGAACAAGAATCGAGAAAACCACCACCGCATAGGTCATCACTAGAACGATCTCTTTTACATCGATCAGTTTATCTTGGACCACCCAAATACCAGACGGAATGGATAGCGCCATGGCTAACGCGAGGCCACCACGTAATCCGCCCCAAGTTAGGATTCTAACTGACCAAGGGTTGTACTGACGGTAACGCTTAAAGCCGATGTAAGAGAAGAACACACTCAAGTAACGAGATGCTAATACCAGCGGTACAGCGAAAGCCATCAAGATCCAGTCTTCTTGGTGGAATTCGAATAGTAGCATCGACATACCAATTAATAGGAACAGCACGCCGTTAAGGAATTCATCCACTAACTCCCAGAAGTGGTCCAAGTGGTCTTCACTCTCTTTTGAAAAGCCGATAAAGCGAGTCCAGTTACCAATCATGATCCCCGAGACTACCATCGCTAATGGACCCGATACGTGGATCACCTCTGCAAATGCATAACCTGCGGTTGGTATCCCGATAGTCAGCAATAATTCCATTGAGTGGTCGTCGGTAGCACTGATTAAATAGTGGAACAACAGACCTAAGGCAAAACCGTAGACGATGCCGCCAATCGCTTCTTGGATGAACAACAGAGTCACACTACCAACAGTAGGAGCTTCACTGCCAAACGCAATGGTAAATAGAGTAACAAAGATAACCAAGCCGAAACCGTCGTTGAACAGCGACTCACCTTCAATCTGAGTCGAGATACGCTTAGGAGCATCTAGTTTTTTGACGATAGCGAGAACCGCAATTGGGTCGGTTGGTGAAATCAGAGCGCCGAAGAGTAGGCAGTAGACGAGGTTAAATGGGATGTTGAGTAATTGACAGAAACCATAGAGAGCAAAACCGATAAAGAAGGTGGAGAAAAGGGTCGCACCTAATGCCAACACGGTAATTTCCCATTTCTGATCTTTTAAGTTTGGCAACTTAATTCCAAGACCACCGGCAAACAACAAGAAACCTAAGATACCTTTTAACAAAAAATCTTCGAAGTTAATGCTCGACATTGTCTTCGAAGCAATTTCTGTAAGGTGGAACCAGTCGTTTTGGCCTGCAATAAGGATGAGTAACGACAACACCATCGAGCCTGCGGTAATGGCGATGGTAGTCTGCATTTTTCCTATCTTGCTATTTATAAAAGCAATAATCATTGCTGCAGCGGATAGAAAACAGAGCGTGTAATAGACCGACATAAATATCTCTGTATGTAACAAATTGTGAATGAGGATTTTGGTCCTAGCGTGCTTAAATAGCAAACACTTTTTTGTATTGTGTGAGTGATAAATTAAGTTGTTTTAGACGTCTATACTTCTTTTTGTTCTGTGATAGGATGGAGCCATTAGTAAAGGAATGAGGCTGTACAGTGGGAAGTAATGTGAGACAACAAATTGAAGCCCAATTAAAGCAACGTATCTTATTGATTGATGGTGGTATGGGCACCATGATCCAAGGATACAAATTGGAAGAGCAAGATTACCGAGGCGAGCGCTTTGCTGATTGGCATTGCGATCTAAAGGGTAATAACGACTTGTTGGTTCTGAGTCAGCCTCAGTTAATCAAAGAAATTCATTCAGAATATCTCGAAGCAGGTGCTGATATTCTGGAAACCAATACCTTCAATGCGACAACTATCGCGATGGCTGACTACGATATGGAAAGCCTGAGCGAAGAAATCAACTTTGCTGCGGCTAAGCTAGCGCGTGAAGTCGCTGATGAGTGGACCGCAAAAACGCCAGATAAGCCACGTTATGTAGCAGGTGTTTTAGGCCCGACCAACCGTACCTGTTCTATCTCACCGGACGTTAATGACCCTGGTTATCGAAACGTGAGCTTTGACCAGCTCGTCGAAGCGTATTCTGAGTCGACTCGTGCGCTGATCAAAGGTGGCTCCGATCTGATCCTGATTGAAACCATCTTCGATACTTTGAACGCAAAAGCGTGTGCGTTTGCCGTTGATACTGTCTTTGAAGAACTCGGTATCAAACTTCCTGTAATGATCTCGGGCACTATCACCGATGCGTCGGGTCGTACGCTATCTGGTCAAACGACAGAAGCGTTCTATAACTCATTACGTCATGTTCAACCGCTTTCGTTTGGTTTGAACTGTGCGCTAGGTCCAGATGAACTGCGTCCATACGTTGAAGAACTCTCTCGTATCTCTGAATCTTTTGTTTCCACCCACCCAAACGCAGGCTTACCGAATGCATTTGGTGAGTATGACCTGTCTCCGGAAGACATGGCTGAGCATGTCAAAGAGTGGGCTGAGAGTGGCTTCTTAAACCTGATTGGTGGTTGTTGTGGTACGACGCCAGAGCACATCCGTCACATGGCCAATGCGGTTGAAGGGGTGAAGCCTCGTCAATTACCAGAGCTCAACGTGGCTTGTCGCTTATCCGGTTTAGAACCTCTGACCATCGAAAAGGAAACGCTGTTTATTAACGTTGGTGAGCGAACTAACGTAACTGGTTCTGCGCGTTTTAAACGTCTTATTAAGGAAGAGCAGTATGACGAAGCGCTAGAAGTTGCTCGTCAGCAAGTGGAGAACGGCGCTCAAATCATCGATATCAATATGGATGAAGGCATGTTGGATGCAGAAGCGTGTATGGTGCGCTTCCTAAATCTGTGTGCGTCTGAGCCAGAAATTTCTCGTGTGCCTATCATGGTCGATTCTTCAAAGTGGGAAGTCATCGAAGCGGGCTTGAAGTGTATTCAAGGTAAGGGCATCGTTAACTCGATTTCGCTGAAAGAAGGCAAAGAGAAGTTTGTTGAGCAGGCGAAGTTGATCCGTCGCTACGGTGCAGCCGTGATCGTGATGGCGTTTGACGAAGTCGGTCAGGCAGAAACCCGTGCGCGTAAGTTAGAGATTTGTACCAACGCTTATCGCATCCTTGTTGACGAAGTGGGCTTTCCGCCAGAAGACATTATTTTTGACCCGAACATCTTCGCTGTTGCGACCGGTATCGAAGAACACAACAACTACGCGGTGGACTTTATTGAAGCGGTGGCGGATATCAAACGAGACCTGCCACATGCGATGATTTCTGGTGGTGTTTCTAACGTTTCTTTCTCTTTCCGTGGCAACAACTATGTGCGCGAAGCGATTCACGCGGTATTCCTTTATCACTGCTTTAAAAACGGTATGGATATGGGCATCGTTAACGCGGGTCAGCTAGAAATTTACGACAACGTGCCTGAGAAACTACGTGAAGCGGTAGAAGATGTCGTGCTTAACCGTCGTGATGATGGCACAGAGCGTCTATTGGACATCGCGGCAGAGTATGCTGGCAAAGGTGTTGGCAAGGAAGAAGATGCCTCTGCATTGGAGTGGCGTACTTGGCCAGTAGAAAAGCGTTTGGAACACGCTTTGGTGAAAGGTATTACCGAGTTCATCGTTGCAGATACGGAAGAGGCGCGAGTCAATGCATCGAAGCCGCTTGAAGTTATCGAAGGTCCATTGATGGACGGCATGAACGTGGTGGGTGACTTGTTTGGTGAAGGTAAGATGTTCCTACCGCAGGTGGTGAAATCAGCCCGCGTTATGAAACAAGCCGTTGCTCATTTGGAGCCTTACATCAATGCTGAGAAACAAGCGGGTAGCACCAACGGTAAAATCCTTCTTGCGACGGTGAAAGGTGACGTTCACGATATCGGTAAGAACATCGTAGGCGTGGTTTTGCAGTGTAACAACTACGAGATCATCGACCTTGGTGTGATGGTGCCGTGTGAGCAAATCCTTAAAGTCGCGAAAGAACAAAACGTTGATATTATCGGTCTATCTGGCCTGATTACTCCTTCGTTGGATGAAATGGTCCACGTTGCCAAAGAGATGGAGCGTCTGGATTTCGATTTGCCGCTTTTGATCGGTGGAGCGACGACCTCTAAAGCGCATACCGCGGTTAAGATCGAACAGAATTACAAACATCCTGTGGTGTATGTAAACAACGCATCGCGCGCTGTGGGGGTGTGTACTTCACTACTGTCTGATGAACTACGCCCTGCATTCGTAGAAAAACTCAACGAAGACTATGTGCGTGTTCGTGACCAACATAACCGTAAGAAACCGCGTACTAAGCCAGTAACTTTGGAAGAAGCGCGAGCCAATAAAGTCGCGATTGATTGGGACGCTTACACACCACCCGTTCCGGCAAAACCGGGTGTGCATGTATTCGATGATTTCGACATTGCTACCTTGCGCAAGTACATCGACTGGACACCATTCTTTATGACTTGGTCGCTAGTCGGTAAGTACCCAACTATTTTTAAACACGAAGAGGTTGGTGAAGAAGCACAACGCTTGTTTAAAGATGCAAACGAGCTCCTTGACCGTGTCGAGCGCGAAGGTTTGATGCAAGCTCGTGGTATGTGCGCGTTGTTCCCTGCGGCGAGCGTGGGTGACGATATTGAAGTGTACACCGACGAGTCACGCACCGAAGTAGCCAAAGTGTTGTGTAACCTGCGTCAGCAGACGGAGAAACCGAAAGGTTTCAACTACTGTCTGTCAGATTACATTGCGCCAAAATCTTCGGGTAAGAAAGACTGGATCGGTGCGTTTGCCGTAACGGGTGGTATCAACGAGCGTGAGTTGGCGGATGAGTACAAAGCGCAAGGTGACGATTACAACGCAATCATGATCCAAGCTGTGGCTGACCGCTTAGCTGAAGCATTTGCCGAATATCTACACGAACGTGTACGTAAAGACATTTGGGGTTATGCGCCAGATGAGAATCTGTCAAACGAAGAGCTGATTCGCGAGAAATACCAAGGTATCCGTCCTGCACCTGGCTACCCTGCGTGTCCGGAACATACCGAAAAAGGCCCGCTATGGGAGCTGATGAAGGTGGAAGAAACCATTGGTATGACTTTAACATCGAGTTATGCAATGTTTCCAGGCGCGTCGGTTTCGGGGTGGTACTTCTCTCATCCTGATTCACGTTACTTTGCGATCGCACAGATCCAGCACGATCAAGTTGAGAGCTACGCCGAGCGTAAAGGTTGGAACATGCTTGAAGCCGAAAAATGGTTAGGGCCAAACATTAACGGTTAACACCAGAAAGTAAAAAGCGCAGCTCTCGGGCTGCGCTTTTTGTATCTAGAACTGGCTAAGTTAGATAAGGATTGTTGCCAATCCGAGAAACACCGACAAACCAATGACATCGGTCACGGTTGTCAGCGCCATACCGCCTGCCAAAGCTGGGTCGATATTCATCTTTTTCAGTAAGATTGGGATGGTTACCCCGGCGATCCCCGCAACCAGCAGGTTAGTCAGCATTGCGGCGGAAATAATCCCACCGAGCATCCAGTTGCCTTTCCAAGCGACAACAATCCCACCGATAATTAGCGCCCATAAAATGCCGTTCAATAAGCCAATCGACGCTTCTTTAAGTAGCAGTTCTCGTTTGTTCGAATCACCGATATGGCCGAGAGCCAGACCACGGATCACCAGTGCGACGGTTTGGTTACCGGCAACCCCACCCATCGATGGTACGATCGTCATTAAGACCGCAATCGCCGCCATTTGGTCGAGCGTGGCTTCGAACATGTTTGATACTGAGGCTGCTGCTAGTGCAGCAAGTACGTTTGCACCTAACCAGATGCTACGCTTTCTTGCTGATTTAACGACAGGCGCGAAGGTATCTTCGTCGTCGTCCATACCCGCCATACTCATCATCGAGTGTTCAGCGTCTTCACGGATAACGTCAACAACGTCATCGATAGTAATACGGCCTACAAGATGTTGGTTCTCGTCGATAACAGGTGCAGATACCCAATTACGTCGTTCGAACAGACTGGCGACGTCAGAGTCACTCATGGTGACTTCGATGGCTTCGTCGGCGTCTTCCATTACCTCTGCGACTTTGATATCAGGCTGCGTAGTGATCAGTGAGATGATCGGTAATTCACCGATTAGGCGGTTTTCTTCATCGATTACGTACAGTGCATCGGTCGCTTCAGGCAATTCGCCTTTCATGCGCAAGTAACGTAGCACCACGTCAACATCCACATCGCCACGAATGGTGACGACGTCAGTGTTCATGATACTACCTGCGGTATCTTCCGGATAAGCCAGCGCAGTTTCTACGCGTAATCGCTCTGAGGTGTCCATTTGCGAGAGAACTTCTCGCGATACATCATCCGGTAGGCTACGTAAAACGTAAGCGACATCGTCGGTATCCATGCCTTCCGTTGCTTCTGCCAGCATTTCCGGAGGCATCTTCGATACCAAGGCGTCTTTTACGTCTTCGTTTAGTTCATCAAGAATTTCACCGTAATCTTCCGGGTCGGTGAGTTGCCATAGAACGTCACGGCTTTTACGTGGCGAGGCTTCTAATAGATGGGCAATATCTTCTGGCTCCATGTCCTGTAGCTGACGGCGGACATGGACAAAACGGCCATTTTCTAGAGCTTCTGTGACTTCTTGGAGGGCTTGGTGAGCTTGGTCGAATTCAATTTGCTCGGCCATTGGTTCCCCCTGACTCTATGTGGTTACAATAGTTGGAATAGTAACTTAAATTTAGATGTAATTTAATAAGTTAATATGACGCTAGATGAATTAGTGACAACTTTACTAATCGTCTTCTTCAAACTTATCTTCAATCAGATGACAAACCGCTTCCAGGGCAGGTGACGCATCGTTTCCTTCTGCGCTGATCGTGACGTGTTCGCCTTGTGCAGACTCAAGCATCAAAAGTCCCATTACGCTGTCAGCGGTGGCTTCTTTGCCTTCATGGTTTTGAATAGTCAGCACAGCATCAAACGATTGTGCCAGTTCGACCAGCTTTACAGCAGCACGAGCGTGAAGCCCTAGGCGGTTTTGGATTAGGACTGTTCTACTCTGTTGCTGCATAGGCTTATTCCTTGTGGGTTTGCTCTAGGGTGTTGTGGCGTACTTGTACTTGGTGCCCTTGTTCAGCGAAATACTCGGCGATTTGCTGAGTTAGGTACACCGAGCGGTGTTTACCTCCAGTACAGCCAATCGCAACGGTCAAATAACTGCGATTGTTTTTCTCGAGCATGGGTAACCAGCGTTCGATAAACTGTTGGATTTCCTTTTTCAGCTCTAACACCTCTGGGTGATTCTCTAAAAAAGCGATAATCGGTGCATCAAGACCAGTTAAAGGTCGCAAAGCAGGTTCCCAGTGAGGGTTAGGCAAAAAACGCACGTCAAACACGTAGTCGGCATCGTTCGGTAGCCCGTACTTGAAACCAAATGATTGGAATACCATCACGAGGTCTTTTCGGCTGCGTCCTTCAACGCGCATGCGAACGGTTTCGCTGAGCTCGTGCAATGACTGAGTGGTACTGTCGATCACCAAGTCAGCATTTTCTTTGAGCGGCTCAAGGATTTTGAGTTCCTTGTCGATCGCTTGCTCTAGTGAAACCTTTTCTCCACCCAGAGAAAGTGGGTGGATACGACGGGTTTCGCTGTAGCGTTTTAGCAGTGTGTCTTTCTTCGCACCTAAGAAGAATACACTAACGTCGAGTTCTGGCGTGTTCTTCAGTTTATCCAGTGCATTGTTCACTGAATCAGGCTCTTTAGGTAAGTTACGAATATCGATACTTACCGCAACGTTCTGCTTACTGGATTCTACGGATTTAACAAACGCATCCAGTAGGTCAAGCGGGAGGTTATCAACACAGTAATAACCCAAATCCTCTAGTACTCGAAGCGCGACGCTTTTTCCTGCTCCAGATTGTCCGCTGACGACGATTAAACGCATTATTGGTTAACCATAATGTTGTACAGCTCTTGGTCTGACTGTGCATTGCGCAGCTGTTTCAAAACCTGTTTATCGTTGAGGCGTTCAGCCATGCTAGCGAGCGTTTTTAAGTGCTCCTTGCATTGGGCGTCTGGCACCAAAAGTGCGAATAGCAAATCAACCGGGCGGTTGTCGATAGAGTCAAACTCTACCGGTGATTCACATTGAATTAACACTGCGATCGCTTTATCGCTTGATTGCATACGGGCATGGGGAATGGCGATGCCATTACCGATACCGGTGCTGCCCATTTTTTCTCGGCTGAGCATACACTCAAACAGTTCAGTGGAGCTTTGTCCGGTTTGTTCAGCAACAAGTTCACTGATCATTTCCAGAGCACGTTTTTTACTAGTGCACTGGACTGCACTTTTCGTGCAGTCCAGTGAGAGGATTTCGCTTAATTGCATGGTATTAGTGGGTGTGTAGTTTTTCTTTGTGCTTGTTTAGCTGACGAACCAGCTTGTCGACAAGGGAATCAATAGCGGCATACATGCTTTCGTCATCGGCAGAAGCATGGATCTCACCTTGGTTTACGTGAAGGGTAGCTTCAGCGATTTGATTGAGTTTTTCAACTTTTAAGACCACATGAACGTTGTTGATGTGATCGAAAAAACGCTCCAGCTTTTGAAACTTTTCGTTTACGTAGTCTTGCATTGAATCGGTTAGATCAACGTGGTGGCCATTAATATTGATTTGCATAGACTTTCCTTCTCGGTTTAAGGCCTTATAGCAGGCGTTTGCGCTGACTAGAAGGGGCGATGCCTAATGATTCACGGTATTTAGCTATTGTTCGTCTAGCGACCTGAATCCCTTGGTCAGCGAGTAAAGCTGCAATTTTGCTGTCACTGAGTGGTTTAGCACTGTTTTCAGCAGCCACGAGCTTTTTGATCAGCGCGCGGATTGCAGTTGATGAACATTCTCCACCATTGTCAGTGCTGACATGGCTAGAGAAGAAATACTTCAGTTCAAAAATGCCACGAGGGGTGTGCATAAATTTTTGCGTGGTCACCCTAGAGATTGTGGACTCATGCATATCGACATCTAATGCGACATCATTGAGTACCATTGGCTTCATGGCTTCTTCACCATACTCAAAGAAATCTCTTTGATGTTCAACAATACACTTGGCAACTTTGAGCAGCGTCTCGTTTCTACTTTCTAAACTCTTAATCAGCCATTTTGCTTCTTGCAAATTGCTGCGAATGTACTGGCTGTCGGCGCTGTTTCCTTTGCCCAAAGCGGCATATTGTTGGTTGACTTTAAGCTTAGGCACTGAGTCTGGGTTGATAGTCACTACCCACTTACCATGGTCTTTGTATACCGACACATCAGGAATCACGTATTCTGCGTGTTCGGTGGATACACGGCTACCCGGGCGAGGGTCGAGTTGTTGTATCAGCTTCAGTACTTCGCGTAGCTCTGCTTCTTTAAGCTTAGTCTCTTTAATGATCAGTTTGTAATCGCGATTGCCCAATTGGTCGATGTGGTTAGTAAGGACTAACTTAGCCTCTTCCAACCATGGTGTATCTTCAGGAAAGGTCACTAATTGCAACAATAAGCAGTCTTGAAGATTGATTGAAGCAACACCAAGTGGGTCAAATTGTTGGATGCGTTTACGTACGGCTTCGATCTCGTCGAGTTCGATGTCTTCGTTATCAAAGCTTTCGAGAATGTCTTGGAGAGAAACGGTTAAGTAGCCGTAATCGTCGATTGCGTCGATGATCGCTAAAGCGATAGTGCGGTCTGTTTCGCTGAATGGGGTGAGGTCAAGTTGCCAAGCAAGATAGTCATGTAATGTTTGCGTTGTTTCGCCTTGATATACGGGAGTGTCGTCGTCTAACGCAATGCCTGTACTGCCAGTGTTAGCGCTGTAAACATCTTCCCAAGTAGTATCGATTTCAAGTTCAGAGCTAATCTCAGATTTTTCAATCAGCTCTGAGCTATCTTGGATTTCGGCTTCACTTGCTTCAAGCGCGGACTCTTTCTCCTCATTCACAGGCTTGTCTTCCGTGGTGGACAGGTCTTCACCAGCTTCCTCGACATCCAAGAGCGGGTTTGAATCCAACGCTTCCTGAATCTCTTGTTGAAGATCTAACGTTGACAACTGCAACAAACGAATCGCTTGCTGTAGCTGAGGTGTCATCGCTAACTGCTGTCCTAGCTTGAGTTGTAATGAGGGTTTCATTCAGTATTACGTGCCTTAAATGCTATAGAATCTTACCGTTCTTCACTTTAATCATAGACGGAATTGTTCGCCGAGATAAACTTGTTTTACTTGTTCATTATTGAGTACTTCGTCAGGAGAACCTTCTGCAATCAGGTGTCCTTGGCTAACGATATACGCTTTTTCACACACGTCGAGTGTTTCACGTACGTTATGGTCGGTGATCAGTACACCTAAGCCACGATCTCGTAGGTGTTCAATAATCTTTTTGATGTCGATAACCGAAATTGGGTCAACGCCAGCAAACGGTTCGTCCAACAAAATGAACTTAGGGTTGGCTGCCAATGCGCGAGCAATCTCTACACGGCGGCGCTCACCACCTGATAGTGCCATACCTGCACTATGACGAATGTGCTGGATGTGGAATTCTTCAAGTAAATCTTCCAATTTGTCTTGGCGCTCTTCACGCGTCATTTCTTTGCGCGTTTCGAGTACAGACATGATGTTATGTTCCACCGACAGCTTACGGAAGATAGACGCTTCCTGTGGCAAGTAACCAATGCCCATACGCGAGCGGCTGTGCATCGGAAGAATACTGATGTCTTCATCATCGATATAAATCGCGCCTTCATCGCGCGCGACAAGGCCAACAATCATGTAGAAAGACGTGGTTTTACCCGCACCGTTAGGCCCAAGTAAACCGACAATCTGGCCAGACTTCACTTGGAGGCTGACATCAGAAACCACTTTTCTGTTTTTATAGCTCTTGGCTAAATGTTCTGCTTTTAATAGCGCCATAGTTATTCTTGGATTGCTTGAGGCTGAAGAATCGTCGTTACGCGATCGCCTTTTGATTTACCGTCGGCGATAAGCTTCTGCTGAGAAATTTTGTAGCGAATCTGGTTGCCTCGGATAGTACTGTCATCCTGAGAAAGCATCGCGTTCTTTTTCATCGTTAGCTGGTCTTGCGCAAGGCTGTATTGCAGCTCAATTGCTTCACCCGCCAGCGTTTTACCATCATCGGTAAGCTGAGAAAATGTCGCAGGGCTACCGTAGCCATCGATATTTTGAATCGCCCCGGTTTTTGGATCACGGGTAACGATAATCTTATCCGCATTGATGTTGATGCTGCCTTGCTTAAGCTTTACGTCACCTTCAAAGGTCACTTTGTTGCTTTGCATATCCAGCTGTTGGCTATCGGAATCAATGTAGACTGGTTGGTCTTGGTCCGAAGATAGTGCTATAGCTTGGCTGGATAGAAGTAAGCAAGAGATAAGGCTAAGGTGTAAGAGTTTCATATCTACCTTGTACGCTCTTGTAAAGGGTTGCACTATGATCGGCAAAGTTGCCTTTCATTGCTTGCCCTATGGTTTCAAATTGTGGACCGTAAATAATCACTTGGTTATCGGCCCAAAAATCTCGGTTGTCTAAGCGGATGCTCATATCAAGAGTATTTAGCGTGTCGAAACCCGACTCCGGTAGCAGGTTTTTTACTACTACGTCGTTGGTCAGGGTGAGGATATGGTCTTTATCCAGCACGCCTGTTTTGGCGGTGATTTCCCACTCTTGTATGCTGCCCTCTTTAAAGACTTTCAGTACTGGCTTATTGAAGACAGTATCTCCGCTCTTAGCGTAATAATCTAAGCTTAGCGAAGTAATAACGTAGCTGCGAACCCCACTTTCGTCGTACGACGTGTTGTTGAGGTTTTTGCCGCTAAACATGGGTTGTTCTAGGCTCGGACTCACCTGTGATGCCGATTGCTTGTCGTTGGTCAGGTAATAGTAAGTTGACCAACACAAAGCAAAAGCAGCAAGCAGATAGCCGATACGAGATAAACTCATATACTCAGTCCTTTATGGACATCCAATTCACCACGCGCTTGTAAAATCAAATCACACACTTCTCGAACTGCGCCATGACCGCCTTTAATTGCAGTCACGTAATTGGCACGTTTTGCCAGTAGTGGATGACCGTCTGCGACACAAACTTTTAACGCTACTTTTTCCATTACCGGCCAGTCAATCAGGTCATCACCAATGTAGCCCGTTTGCTCTGGTGAGATATTCAGCTTGTCACAAATGTCTTGGTAAGCTTTGACCTTGTCGTCTTGACCTTGGTAAACCAGCGAGATACCTAACGCATTCATGCGATTTTCGACGATTTTTGACTTACGGCCAGTGATAATGGCGATCTCAATTCCCGCATTCATTAGTGACTTTACACCGTAACCATCGCGGGTATGAAATGTTTTTAGTTCTTCACCGTTGTTGCCCATGTAAATGCGACCATCAGAAAATACGCCGTCAACGTCGCAAATTAGCAGCTTAATACCTTTGGCAACGTTTAGAATGCTTGGTTCCACGGGCTGGTATAAGGTTTCAACCATTTCTGACATTACATAACTCCCGCTTTAAGTAGGTCGTGCATATTAAGTGCGCCAACGACTTTGCCGTCTTCACAAAGAATCAGGCCGTTGATGCTTTTATTCTGCATCATGTTTAAGCCTTCTGCGGCCAGCATGTTTGGATTGGCAGTAGTTGGGTTAACCGTCATCACATCACCGATCAACGCAGTATGAATATCGATACGTTTGTCTAGGATTCGGCGTAAATCACCATCGGTGAAAATGCCGACTAGCTGCCGGTGGTCGTCAACCACCGCGGTCATGCCAAGACCTTTCTGGCTGATCTCCAATAGTGCATCACGCACCACAGTAGTAGGTGTGACCAAAGGCAGCGCGCTACCGGTGTGCATAATATCCGACAGTTTTAGCAGTAGCTTTCTGCCCAGAGCGCCACCTGGGTGCGACATTGCGAAGTCTTCGGCGGTAAATCCGCGCGCTTGGAGTAAAACGACAGCCAACGCGTCACCCATCACTAAGGTCGCAGTGGTGCTTGAAGTTGGCGCTAAGCCTAGCGGACAAGCCTCTTTAGGAACCGTGATCTGCAAGTGAACGTCAGACCATTTTGCCATGTTTGATTCTGGCTTACCCGTCATGCTGATGATGGTGATGTCCAGACGCTTTAGCACAGGGAATAGGCCAAGAATCTCTGCTGATTCACCCGAGTTAGAGATTGCCAGAACAATATCACCCGGTGCAATCATACCCAGATCGCCGTGTGATGCTTCACCTGGATGGACAAAGAAAGCTGATGTGCCTGTACTCGCCAGCGATGCCGCAATCTTGTTACCGATATGACCTGATTTCCCCATCCCCATAACGACGACCTTGCCGTTTTTGTTTGCAAGGATGAGTTCACAAGCTTTGGCAAAGCTCTCGTCAAAATACTGGTCGAGCTGCTGTAGCGCTTCTATTTCTGTATTTAGGACTTCAAGAGCCGCAGAACGATAATCAAACATGTCAAACTCCAACTAGCGATTACGCTGTCATGTTAAGAATAAGGTAGCTTTGGTATCCGATAAAGCAGAGGAAGAGAACCGCACCTTCAACGCGGTTGATGCTGCGTGATTTACCTAAAGCCATCGCAACCAATAATAAAGAGACGCCTAGCATAACCCAGAAATCACGTCCCATCGCATATTCACTTAAAATTGACGGGTTTAAAATGCCTGGAATACCCATCACGGCAAGAATATTGAATACGTTTGAGCCGATGATATTACCTACCGCCATGTCGTCTTCACCTTTCATTACGCCGGCAAGAGAGGCGGCCAGTTCAGGCAGGCTGGTGCCAACGGCGATGATGGTCAGACCGATTACTAGGTCACTCATACCGAAGTACTGCGCAATAATCACGGCGTTGTCGACTAACATATCTGCCGCAAGAGGCAAGACGATAAGACCAATAACGACCCAGACGCCTGCTTTCATGTTGCTCACGCCTTCTGGAACTTCAGACTCTTGCTCTTCCAACAGAGGATCAGGCTTTCCACCGGACTTTTCTTTTTGGCTAATGCGTAGCATCGCGACGATGAAAGCGGCAAATAGCACAAACAATAGGATACCTTCATAAAAGCCTAAATGGCTGTCCCAAAGTAAGACACCGGCTAAAATAGTTACACCAACCATCAGTGGCAGTTCACGGCGTAATACCGCAGAGCTAATCGATAGCGGCTTGATTAGTGCAGTAATACCCAAGATCAACGCGATGTTAGCGATGTTTGAGCCCAGCACGTTACCGACCGCAGTATCGGTTTTACCGTCAAGTGCTGCGGTTGCCGATACCATCATTTCTGGTGCCGAAGAGCCCATTGCGAGGATAGTCATACCGATAACTAATGGTGAAATACCGACATTGCGAGCTAATGCTGCAGCGCCGAAAACCAGCTTGTCTGCACTCCAAACCAAAAATACTAATCCGATAACGAGAAACGCAACGGCTTCAAACATGACACATCCTAATTTAGACAATTGAAAGAATTTAACCGTCAATTTTGACGCTTTGGCCTATAAAAGGGAAGCGGTTGATCGAATAAATTGTTAACCAATGATGCGATTCAAATCTTTGTCTTATGGCTGAGGAAAATGAATTAAGCTTTATTTATATAATCACAATTAATCGAACAGTGCTTTTAATTCAAAATGAATCTGCTTATGATTGCCCATTCATAGAGAACGAATAAGAGTTTGCGATGACATCAGACGACCTAGTAACTGTTGAGCAGTTAACGTTCTCCCGCGGGGAGCGCAAGATATTTGATAATATCAGCTTGCACGTGCCCAAAGGAAAAGTGACCGCAATCATGGGCCCGTCAGGGATAGGCAAGACCACGTTATTGCGTCTGATTGGTGGGCAGATCGCTCCTGAATCAGGCAATATTTGGTTTGACGGTAAAGACATCCCAAGATTAAGCCGCAAACAACTCTACACTGAACGTAAAAAGATGAGCATGCTGTTCCAGTCAGGGGCACTTTTTACCGACCTGAACGTTTTTGATAACGTCGCTTTCCCTCTTCGCGAGCATACTCAATTAGACGAAACGCTGATCCGCACTCTGGTGCTACTTAAATTAGAAGCGGTTGGCTTACGTGGCGCTGCAGAACTAATGCCGAGTGAACTCTCTGGTGGTATGGCTCGCCGTGCTGCGCTTGCTCGCGCGATTGCTCTTGACCCTGATTTAATCATGTATGACGAGCCGTTTGTCGGCCAAGACCCGATTACAATGGGTGTGCTGGTGGAGTTGATTCGTAACCTCAACCAAGCGCTGGGGGTTACGTCAATTGTCGTATCCCACGACGTGCCTGAAGTGATGAGCATTGCTGATTGGGTCTACATTCTGGCGGACGGTAAAGTGATTGCCTGTGGTTCTCCAGATGAGATTCGAACTAATCCTAACCCTCAGGTTCAACAATTTCTTAAAGGTAAAGCGGATGGCCCGGTTCCATTTAGATATCCAGCGAAGCCGATTGGTGCGGAGTTGTTTCAATGATGGCTGATATTGCAAATTTCGTCGCTGGAAGCGGACGTCGCGCCTTATCGGTGCTCGAATCGTTTGGTCGCGCCAGCTTGATGCTGTTTGGCGCTATTGTTACGCGACCGAAGCCGATACAAAACTTCCCGCTGCTGGTTAAACAGCTTTATAGCGTGGGTGTGCAGTCACTGATCATTATCGTCTTGTCGGGATTGTTTATTGGTATGGTGCTCAGCTTGCAAGGCTACGTCATTCTGGTCGACTTCGGCGCGGAAGGCGCATTAGGCCAAATGGTGGCATTGTCGTTACTGCGTGAACTGGGCCCTGTGGTTACGGCACTATTGTTTGCTGGCCGTGCTGGTTCTGCATTGACCGCGGAAATCGGTTTGATGAAAGCCACCGAGCAACTTTCTAGCATGGAAATGATGGCCGTAGACCCACTTAAACGTGTGATTGCGCCGCGTTTTTGGGCTGGGGTTATCTCGATGCCGTTGCTGGCAATGATCTTTATGGCGGTCGGCATCTGGGGCGGCCAACTCGTCGGGGTTGATTGGAAAGGAATCGACCACGGCAGCTTCTGGTCTGCGATGCAAGCCTCTGTCGAATTAGGTCAAGATATCGGTAATAGCATGGTTAAGGCCTTGGTGTTTGCTATCACGGTAACTTGGATTGCGTTATTTAATGGATACGATGCGACTCCGACTTCGGCTGGAATCAGCCGAGCGACGACTCGCACTGTTGTACACTCTTCACTGGCAGTACTGGGTCTCGACTTTGTACTCACCGCACTGATGTTTGGGAACTAAGCATGCAACAAACAAGAAAAATAGAACTTTGGGTAGGTAGCTTTGTTCTTGCTGGAATTTGCGCAATTCTAGTAATGATTTTTCAAGTCGCTGACGTTAAAGGCTTCGGCTCCAACGATACTTACACTCTAAAGGCAGAATTCGACAATATCGGCAGTCTTAAAGTTCGTTCACCAGTGAAGGTGGGTGGCGTTGTGATTGGCCGAGTGACTGAAATCGGTTTAGACACTGAGTCGCTATTGCCTGTTGTGACGATGTCAATCAACAGTGATTACAACCAGTTCCCAGAAACGTCGAGCGTGAAGATCCTGACATCCGGTTTGATTGGTGAACAATACATCGGGCTGACACCAGGCTTCGTGTTTGAAGATGAACAGATGCTGGTGGACGGTGATTTTATCGAAGACACCAAATCAGCAATGGTTTTAGAAGATTTGATTGGTCAAGTGCTGTATAGCGTTGGCGGCGACTCAGCGAGTGAATAGGCGGATAGTATGTTGAAAAAGTTAGTACTTACTCTTGTTTCAGTCTTTTTTTCATTTCAGGTGATAGCGGCAGAAGTAGATAAAACTCAGCCGTATGAAATGATGAAACAGGTGTCGGAAAAAGCGTTTAGCCGTTTGAAGGCAGAGCAACCTAAGATTCAGCAAAACCCAGACTACCTGAAGGTTGTGGTTGAAGAAGAATTGATGCCTTATGTCAACGACAAGTACGCGGCATTAAAGCTACTGGGTACCAATCTAAAAGGCGCTAAGCGCGAAGATGTTGCGGAGTTTATCGAAGCGTTTCGTAGTTATTTGATCAGCTCTTACGCTCAAGTTTTGACGAAGTACAGCGACCAAGAAATTCAGTTTGGTCCTGAGCCAAAACTGGACCCGTCAAAGTCGATTACGGGGATCAAAGTGGAAATCATTGATTCGCCGCGACCAAACATCAAGCTGGAATTTAAGCTGCGTAAGGATAAACGCTCTGGTGAGTGGGAAGCGTTTGACATGATTGCGGAAGGCATCAGCCTACTATCAAGCAAACAATCTGAGTGGAACGGAAAACTGCGCCAAGAAGGCATTTCAGCCGTGGCGAAAGACCTGAAAGAGCTTGCAGCCAAGCCAATCCAGTTTGAGAGCCCAGCGCAATGACAGACTCGCAATGGCAAAAGCAGTCAGACGATAGCTACCTGATCACCGGTTCGCTGAACCGCGACTCAGTGCCGAAAATATGGCAGGCAGTACAACAATGGCAACCTGAATCCTCACGCATCGAGGTGAATATGGAGCAGGTTAAACGTGTTGATTCTGCGGGTATGGTACTGTTAATTCATTTAATAGAGCATGCAAAAAAGCAAAACTGTCATATAATGCTCAGCTTCGTGCCAAAACAACTGAAAACGCTATTTCAGCTTAGTAATGTCGAAGAGTATCTTGGCGGGCATTTAAAGAATTAAACAGGGGTGAATTGTGGACAGCGCAAAAGTACAACAGATTTTAGAACAAGAACTAAACCTAGAAGAGCTACACGTGAAAGGCGAAGGTAGCCACTACGAGGTGGTCGCTGTTGATGCTTGTTTCGAAGGAATGAGCCGCGTTAAGAAACAACAAATGATTTACGCTCCTCTGATGGATTACATCAAAAGAAATGACATTCATGCGGTATCAATCAAAGCTTACACTCCTGATGAGTGGGCTCGTGATAAGAAGTTGATGTCACTGTAAGGTTTATTAATGGAAAAGTTTCGAGTTACGGGTTCTTCAACCCCTTTAGTTGGTGAAGTCACCATTTCAGGTGCTAAAAACGCAGCACTACCGATTTTATTTGCGTCTATCTTGGCAGAAGAGCCAGTAGAAGTGGCGAACGTGCCACACCTTCGTGATATTGACACCACCATGGAGCTGCTTAAGCGCCTAGGTGCAAAAGTTGAGCGTAACGGTTCAGTTTACGTCGATGCGGGCAGCATCAACGAATACTGCGCGCCATACGACTTGGTGAAAACCATGCGTGCTTCTATCTGGGCTCTAGGTCCTCTAGTAGCTCGTTTTGGTCAAGGTCAGGTTTCTTTACCAGGTGGCTGTGCTATCGGTGCTCGTCCCGTTGATTTACATATCCACGGATTAGAGCAGTTGGGTGCAACGATCACCCTGGAAGACGGTTACGTTAAAGCAAACGTAGACGGCCGCTTGAAAGGCGCACACATTGTGATGGACAAAGTGAGCGTAGGCGCAACGATTACGATCATGTGTGCTGCGACGCTTGCTGAAGGCAAAACAGTGCTGGATAACGCAGCGCGTGAACCAGAGATTGTTGATACAGCCGATTTCCTTAACAAGCTTGGCGCTAAGATCTCAGGTGCAGGTACAGATACGATCACGATTGAAGGTGTTGAACGCCTTGGTGGTGGTAAACACGCTGTCGTTGCTGACCGCATTGAAACCGGTACTTTCTTAGTGGCTGCTGCGGTATCAGGCGGTAAAGTGGTATGTCGCAATACCAGCGCGCATCTACTGGAAGCGGTACTGGCTAAGCTAGAAGAAGCGGGTGCTAAAGTGGAATCTGGTGAAGACTGGATTTCACTCGATATGACCGGGCGTGAGCTTAAGGCTGTGACCGTGCGAACTGCACCACACCCAGGTTTCCCAACCGATATGCAAGCACAGTTCACGCTATTGAACCTAATGGCGAAAGGTGGCGGTGTGATTACCGAAACCATCTTTGAGAACCGCTTTATGCATGTTCCTGAGCTGATGCGTATGGGCGCGAAAGCAGAAATCGAAGGTAACACCGTAATTTGTGGCGACTGTGACCACTTAAGCGGTGCACAAGTAATGGCGACAGACTTACGCGCTTCAGCGAGTTTAGTTATCGCTGGTTGTATCGCTCAAGGCGAAACTATCGTTGACCGCATTTACCACATCGACCGTGGTTACGACAAGATTGAAGATAAGCTAAGTGTTTTAGGCGCGAAGATCGAACGTTTCCGCGACTAAAATTAGCCTTCAGCTAACATTTGTAAGCCGAAACGCAAGTTTCGGCTTTTTTATGAACATTAGATCAGTTAGAGTCATGGCAAATAATTTTTGACTCACCGTGTTCTCGGAGAACAACAATGATTGCACTATTACGTGTACTAGCAGTTGCTGTGTTTGCAATTGTTATGTTTGTGTTTGGCTGTGGCTACTGCCTACTTAGCCCACGTAACCCTAAGCATGTTTTCACCTTTGGTCGACTATTTGGCAAAATGTCTCGTGTATTCGGCATCAAGCTAGAACTGCGTATTCCAGAAGATGCGTACAACCGTGGCCAGCATGTCTACATCGCTAACCACCAGAATAACTGGGACTTGTTTACCGTTTCTTCTGCGGTGACCCCAAAAGTGGTGACAGTTGGTAAAAAGAGCCTAGCTTGGATGCCTTTGTTTGGGCAACTGTACTGGCTGACAGGTAACATCCTTATCGACCGTGGTAACCGTTCGAAAGCGAAAGGCACGATTGACCAAGTCGTAGATAACCTTAAACAAAGTGACGTATCAGTTTGGATGTTCCCAGAAGGGACACGCTCTCGTGGTCGTGGCTTAATGCCATTTAAAACGGGCGCGTTTCACGCGGCAATCGGTGCTGAGTTACCAATTATTCCTATTGTGTGTAGCACGACTAGTGACATTAAGTTTAACCGCTGGAACAACGGTCATGTGATTGTTGAGATGCTGCCACCGGTGAGTACAGAAGGTTATCGCAAAGAGCAAGTTCGTGAACTAGCAAACATCTGCCGTGATCAAATGAAAGCCAAATTAGAAGAGTTAGATGCAGAAGTTAAGCAGCTAAACCAAGCTAAGTAACGACAAAGCTAATAACAACTTATCTTGAAAAGCGTGCGCAGGTCGCACGCTTTTTTGTGCCTGTTATACGCGCTCTGTAAGTTATTTTGGGCGCATGAAGGGCATTGCTAGGGGGAATATGCTTCCAAGCAAACTAGTGGCTTACAACGATGACAAGAGCGAAATGAGAGTAGGGCAGATACGAAAAAGCCTTATCAAATGATGAAGTTTTTCTAATATGTCTAGCTCTGCAGGACTCAATGCGGCCCGACGTTTCGGCTGAGACATTGCTTTGGAACAAAGCAGGAGCATTAGATGCGAAAAAGCCTCATCGTGTGATGAGGCTTTCTCTAATATGGCTCCCCCTGCGGGACTCGAACCTGCGACATACGGATTAACAGTCCGCCGTTCTACCAACTGAACTAAGGGGGAAAAGGTGGTGCCGACTACCGGAATCGAACTGGTGACCTACTGATTACAAGTCAGTTGCTCTACCTACTGAGCTAAGTCGGCGCCTTTATCATCAACAAGCTAAAAGCTTATTGACTGAAAGTGGCTCCCCCTGCGGGACTCGAACCTGCGACATACGGATTAACAGTCCGCCGTTCTACCAACTGAACTAAGGGGGAATTATCTTTCAAACAAGAATGAATGGTGCCGACTACCGGAATCGAACTGGTGACCTACTGATTACAAGTCAGTTGCTCTACCTACTGAGCTAAGTCGGCACACTTTATTCTTTTTACTATTGTTCGTGCAAAGCACCAACAATTAAGAAATTGTGGTGCCCGGAGGCGGAATCGAACCACCGACACGAGGATTTTCAATCCTCTGCTCTACCGACTGAGCTATCCGGGCGACGAGGTGTATTAAACGGCTTTTCGTGTTTAAGGTCAACACTAAAATGCAAAAAAAATATCGTTTGATGTTTTTCTATACTTAGTGGGCTGTTTTTGCTCATTTTGGCGAGGAAGTGTATAGAGAGCAATAGAAGTTATACGTACAAACACAGGAATAGTTTAACTTTGATCGGAAAAAAGCACGCCTTTAAGCGTGCTTTTTATTGTTTAAGAGACTAATTACTGCTTAACCGTAAACTTGCTTAACCAGTTTTCAAGCTCATTCGCCATATGAGTCAAGGATTGCGTGCTGTTGTGACTCTCAACAACAACGTTGCTCAGCTTGGTGCCGCTCTCTTCAATCATGTTGATTCGCTGTGAAATATCGTCACTCACTTGTGTCTGCTCGGCCGCTGCGGTGGCAATTTGATGGCTCATTTGGCTGATTGTTTCCAGAGCAAACACGACCTGTTTTAGTGCCTCAGATGCGTTCTGCGATTCAATTACTGTGCTTTCACTGGTTTCGGCACACACTTGCATGGTGCTGATCGCGTTGCGAGAGCCGGCTTGCAAGTTGGTGATCATTTGCTGGATCTCTTTGGTGCTGTCTTGGGTTCGACCTGCGAGGTTACGAACCTCATCCGCGACAACCGCAAATCCACGACCTTGTTCGCCGGCGCGCGCAGCTTCGATGGCGGCGTTAAGTGCTAACAAGTTAGTCTGCTCTGCGATATCACCAATCACATCTAATACTTTGACGATATTGTTCACATCGTTATCGAGGTTAGCGACGGCTTGGCTTGCAGCATTAAGCTCACCTGCCAACCCCTGAATGTTGTCTACCGTACTGTGGATCAGCTGTTGAGTATGTTGTGACTGTTTATCAGCTTCATCGGTGTTTTGTGCTGTGTTACGCGCAGAATCGGCGACGTTGTTAGCAGAAGAGGCCATTTCAGTCATCGCCGTCGCGATCATCTCGGTCGATTGTTGCTGATAGTCGGTCAACTGGCTAATGCTTGCTGAGCGATGCTCCACGTGAGATAGCTCGTTGCGTAGTGCGTGCATTGAACTATCAAGGTTCGATACCAATTGGGCGAGCGATTGGCTCATGTTCTGTACCGCTTCATAGATACTGCCTGCCGGTGCTGGCTGGGCAAAGCTTGCTTGAATGTTGCCTTGTGCTACTGACTGAACCGCATTACGCACATCTTGTGGCTCGCCACCGAGCAGATTTAGCATGCGGCGGATAGAGAAAATCAAGACCGCTAATATCGCGCTCGCGATAATGAAACACATCGCAAGTTTCCATTGTGCTGTTGACCAAAAGCGCGCGTTGACTTCATTGAAACCGATACCGGTGCCGACAACCCAGCCCCATACCGGCGTACGCTGGGCGATGGAGAGTTTGTCTTCGATAGAGCCGTCAGCTTGTTTCTGGGTCCAAGTGTATTCGATTAGTTTTCCAGTCGAATTTCCGAGTACCTTCTGAATAAGTTGACCCACACTATTGCCGTCACCGTCTTTAAAGTCATTAAAGCTGGTGCCGTGCAACTGAGGATCGAGTGGTGTGGCGACAAAGGTCATGTTCTCGTCAGCGACGTAAACGTACTCATTGTCTTTGTAGATGTTATTGCGCAGTAATCGCGTTGCGAGAGCTTTCGCTTCGTTTTCTTCCAGTGTGCCGTCGAGCGACATCTTTTCCACTTCGGTCAGAATACTGTAGGCACTGTTGAACAATTCGGTGACTCGAGCCTTGTTGTCCAAGTTACTCGCGACGCGCAGGGTCCATAGACCGGATGCAGTGAGCGCAAGCAAAGAGGCAAGAATAATTGCTGATAACAAATACGCTTGTGTTTTTAATTTCATCGTTTTTACTTCTCACATTGTAGTAATCGAGTAGGGCATGGATTACTGCGACTTCCGCGGTATGCATAAAGTAAAGCTGCCACTACAACTTTTGCATGACCAGATGATTTAATTCTTGCCTCGAAATAAGTCATATGCGAATTTTTTATTGAGATCTGAGATTGTAGTCACGACTGTTTTTGTAACCGCTGCGAATCGTGTGAAGTATGCGTGAAAATTATCTGGAGATTAGAGAGAGTTTTTACCGTTGTCTTGTCGGCTGAGACATTACTTTGGAGCAAAGCAGGATCATTAGATACGAAAAAGCCTCATCGTGTGATGAGGCTTTCTCTAATATGGCTCCCCCTGCGGGACTCGAACCTGCGACATACGGATTAACAGTCCGCCGTTCTACCAACTGAACTAAGGGGGAATTATTTGTGTCACTTCTTTCAAAGTGAAGCACCAAATAATGGTGCCTCGAGGCGGAATCGAACCACCGACACGAGGATTTTCAATCCTCTGCTCTACCGACTGAGCTATCGAGGCAAAAGAATGGTGCCGACTACCGGAATCGAACTGGTGACCTACTGATTACAAGTCAGTTGCTCTACCTACTGAGCTAAGTCGGCACACTTTATTCTTTTACTAACTGTTCGTTGCAAAGCACCAACAATCAAGAAATTGTGGTGCCCGGAGGCGGAATCGAACCACCGACACGAGGATTTTCAATCCTCTGCTCTACCGACTGAGCTATCCGGGCGACGGAGCGCTATTAAACGGATTTTCGGTCTTGCCGTCAACTTGTTTTTAGAAAAAAATTCAAAAAAGTGGTTAACTGCCGATAATTTAGGCGTTTTTGGCGCTTAAGTCTTACCTTGGTTAAATTGCTTCTTGTAATTAGTCACTTTTTCCAAGTATCGGCGTGCTTCTGCGTTTGGATGCTTCTTGGTGAGTGCCCAATAAACCTGATTGGGTTGCAGTGAGTTCAAATCTCTCATCGCTCGTTTTCGGTCTTTACGGTTAAAGGTGTTCAATACGCCACCTGTACCACCGTTGTAAGCCGAGATCATGCTGTATTCAAGCGATGTTGGATGGTTCACGTCTCTCAGGTAACGGTTTTTGAGAATGTAGAAATAGGCTGTACCTGTATCGATATTGTTCTCTGGGTTAAACAAGTACTTTGGTGTCGGTTCACCAGAACGCTTTTTAACCAGCTTAAATACATCACGTCCCGCGGTTTTCGGTACAACTTGCATTAGGCCATAAGCGTTTGCCCAGCTCACCGCATAAGGGTTGAAGCTGCTTTCGGTTTTGATGATCGCGTAGATCAGGTCTTCAGGAATATCGTATTTCTTCGATGCGCGGCGCACGATGTCAGCGTATTTATAACTGCGGATCTCAAGCTGCTCCGCGACCATTGGGATCTCGACGTAGTAGGCTTTCTTAAAGTCGACGTCTTTTACTTTGATTTTGTTGGCGATCAGGTAGTCGGCGAAACGGTTAGCGCGCCATGACCACTGAATTGGCTGTCTGTCTTGGTCGACGACCTGACGGTAAAGGAAGGGTTGGCCTTCCAAGCGAATATCTTTAGAGGAGAACAAATCCACCTGAGCAGGATCATCTGGCGTCAGTAGGGTGGTGATGATGGCATTTTTGAGGTGGCCTTTCGGGTCGGTTGGCGACACGGTTTCAATCGTTATCAAGCCTTTATCAAAATTGACCTCTGAGCGACTCATGTAGTTATCAATGTATTTAACGTAGTTGCTCTTACCGGCGAATTTGACTTCACTTTTGCCCCAACGCTTTTCGATATTACCGGAGAAACTGTCGATCAGCGCGTCGAGTGCCGCGGTATCTTTCTCAAATTGTCCGGGTAACTCGGCAAGGTTGCGAGCAAAGCGGTTGGTAGGCTCGTAATTGACATCGTACATGCCTTCGATGAACTCTCGACTGCATCCGACTAGCGTCAAAGCAAATAGCAAGTAAGCTAACTTTCTCATAAATATCTCAATACCATGCTATCGCTCCTCTAATACCAATCACAGTAAGTAAATGGTCAGAAATAGCGTAGGAAAAATGCTTGAGAACAAGGCAAAATTTTTCGATAAGTAGTTATTCTACCATCAAAAATTTTAACGCAGTTATCGAGTATTTTAACAAGCTAGAATGAACAGTTATTTACTACGATTGGTATAATTACGATAGCGAGTCAGATCGGTACAAAAAAGACACCAATGCAGCGCAGTGATGTCTTTTTTGAAACTATCCACCAAAAGGATGATTACTCGCTCGGTGGCGTGTAACCTTCGATGTGCACGTCTTTACCTTCGAACAGGAAGTTAACCATTTCTGTTTCGATCAGTTTGCGGTGCTCAGGATCCATCATGTTGAGTTTTTTCTCATTGATCAGCATTGTCTGTTTGTGTTGCCACTCAGCCCATGCCTGTTTAGAGATGTTGTCGAAGATGCGTTTACCCAGTTCACCCGGGTACAGCTGAAAGTCTAAGCCTTCGGCTTCTTTTTGTAGTCGAGCACAAAATACAGTGCGGCTCATGATGACTCCTTAAATATGTTCTGATTGAAGTTCAAACGGTAGGCTTTCCAGTAACTGTTTTACTGGAGCCGCCAGGCCGATCTCTTCAGGTTTGGATAAGTTATACCAAAGACCTTTGCTTCCTTCCATTACCACGTCGGGTTGCTTTGACAGCTCTACCAAAATTGGCGTGATATCAAGGTGGTAGTGGCTGAAAGTATGTCTAAAGGCGATCAACTGTTTTTGCTCGCTGATATCTGGTGTTTGCACGCCGCGTAGTGAAAGCGAATGGTCGAGTTCGGCATTACTGTTTTCAGGGAAGCAGAATAGACCGCCCCAAATGCCCGACTGAGGACGCTGCTCAAGCCAGATATGGTTGTCATGGTGCAGCATGATAAACCAAGTCTCTTTTACCGGTTTCTCTTTCTTCGGCTTTTTCCCTGGGTAATCTAACGGGTTACCTTGTCTGTTAGAAACACACATTGAGGCGACAGGGCATAGCGAACACTTAGGTTTGCTGCGAGTACACACCATCGCGCCCATGTCCATCATCGCTTGATTGTATTTATCTACGTCGCTATTTGGTGTGTGTTCTTCAGCGTGTAACCAGAGTTGGTTCTCGACCTTCTTTTGCCCCGGCCAGCCTTCAACGGCAAAACAGCGCGCTAGCGTACGTTTAACGTTGCCGTCTAGGATCGCGTGTGGCTGCTTATAGACAGAAGACAGAATCGCCGCAGCGGTAGATCGTCCGATTCCAGGAAGTGCATTCATCTGTTCGATATCGAGCGGGAACTCCCCACCGTACTGCTCAGCCACCATTTTTGCGGCTTTGTGCAAGTTACGCGCGCGAGCGTAATAACCCAGTCCAGTCCACAGGTGCAAAACTTCATCTTGCTCAGCGTTGGCGAGGTCTACCACGGTCGGAAAGCGTTCGAGAAAACGCTGGTAATAAGGAATAACAGTGGCGACTTGAGTTTGCTGAAGCATGATTTCAGACAACCAGACACTGTAAGCGCTCTTGTTTTGTTGCCACGGGAGGTTTTTTCTCCCATAGGCGTCGTACCAATCTAATATGGCTTTGGCAAAAGGGGTCACGACTTGCTCTGTGTTTAATATTTGTATAGCAAAATTGCACCACAATTTAGGCAACTTGTACAACCGACAAAGTGTGTGGTTATGTTTGTGGAGTTAATCGCGCTATATGTTGGCGTGGAATTTAGGGAAAAGACTTGCACCTGTGGCTATTCTTTGGATAATCACAATCCCTTTGAGGCGAGACCAATTTTTAGACAGGCAAAATCATGAGTGAAGTGACCACTAACGAATACAACGAAGACGGTAAACTGATACGCAAAGTTCGCAGCTTTGTTCGACGCGAGGGTCGTTTGACCAAAGGTCAAGAAAACGCGATGAAAGAGTGTTGGCCGACCATGGGTATCGACTATCAAGAGCAGCTTCTTGATTGGAAAGAAGTGTTCGGTAACGACAACCCTGTGGTACTAGAAATTGGTTTTGGTATGGGTGCATCTTTAGTTGAAATGGCAAAGAATGCTCCAGAGAAGAACTTCATTGGTATCGAAGTACATAGCCCAGGTGTGGGTGCGTGCCTATCTGATGCACGTGAAGCTGGCGTCACTAACCTACGTGTGATGTGCCATGACGCGGTGGAAGTATTTGCGAATATGATTCCAGATAGCAGCCTAGCGACACTGCAACTGTTCTTCCCAGACCCATGGCACAAAAAGCGTCACCACAAACGTCGTATCGTGCAGCTTGAGTTTGCAGAGATGGTGCGCCAGAAGCTTATCATCGGCGAAGGTATTTTCCACATGGCGACGGACTGGGAAAACTACGCGGAACACATGGTTGAAGTCATGAATCAAGCACCTGGTTTTGAGAATATCGCGGAAGACGGTGACTTTGTTCCTCGTCCTGAAGAGCGTCCGTTAACGAAATTTGAAGCGCGCGGTCACCGTTTGGGGCACGGCGTGTGGGATATCAAATATAAGCGCGTAAAATAAGCACTTACTGCGCAAAGATAGTTGAATGACAAGGAAAGCCAACATTTCGCGATGTTGGCTTTTTTTACCCTATAAGAAAAATAATAAGCCTTCGATAAATAGGTAAGTAATGAAACCAACAAAAGAAATTTTAGCTGAAATCCTAAGTGAAGTTCGTCCTCTTATTGGTCACGGGAAAGTCGCTGACTACATTCCCGCATTAGCCAAAGTTCCGGCAGATAAGTTGGGGATCGCGGTATTTACCAATCAGGGGGAAGTGATCAAAGCCGGCGACTCAGATGAGTCGTTCTCGATTCAATCCATTTCTAAAGCGCTGAGCCTGACCTTGGCGATGTGCCTCTATAAACCCGAAGAGATTTGGACGCGCGTGGGGAAAGAGCCGTCTGGACAGGCGTTTAACTCGCTGATCCAGTTGGAGATGGAGCAGGGCATCCCGCGTAACCCTTTCATCAACGCTGGTGCGATTGTGGTGGCTGATTTGCTGAATAGCCGCTTATCGGCGCCGCGTCAGCGTTTGTTGGAGTTTGTACGTCAGCTTTCTGGTGATACACATATCTGTTACGACAAGGTGGTTGCCGCTTCAGAAATGATGCACAGTGACAGAAACGCGGCGATTGCTTATTTGATGCGCTCATTTGGCAACTTTGAAAACGAAGTGATCCCAGTACTCAACAACTACTTCCACGCTTGTGCGCTAAGAATGAGCTGTGTTGACCTCGCCAAAACATTTAGCTATTTGGCCAACAAAGGGACGTCGGTGCAAACGGGTAAGCCAGTGATCACACCAACGCAAACCAAGCAGCTCAATGCGCTGTTGGCAACGTGTGGTTTGTACGATGGCGCGGGTGAGTTCGCCTACCGCGTCGGTATGCCGGGGAAATCCGGTGTCGGCGGCGGTATTATCGCTATCGTACCGGGCGAAATGACCATCGCTGTGTGGTCACCAGAGCTTGACCCATCGGGTAACTCGCTCGCGGGCACCAAAGCGCTGGAGTTGCTTTCTGAGCGTATCGGCCGCTCTATCTTCTAGACTTAAACTATCGTACGCAAGGAGGCGTTATGGCAAAGCTAGATTCGAAAAAGATCCACGCGGACTTGTTGAGTAAGCTGGTCGCGTATCCTGTGTTGCACGCAATGGTCAGCAGCAACGGTCCACAGCATATCGAGAAGCAGCCGCCAGAGCAGTTCCTTGCGTATTTGAGCCGCGCGGTTGCGGGGCAGCAGTTGTCTGTCACCGCAGCGAAAACCATATGGCACCGTGTAGAGGCGCAGTCACAGCAAGGCGGATTGGATGCGTTGCTGGTGGACGAACACTACGACACGCTCAGAAGTTGTGGTTTGTCTAACGCCAAAGTCAAAACCTTGCTAGGCATCAACCATGCGTTGAAAGAAGGCATTATCTGCCCATCGGTACATCAAAGCGACGACGCACAGTTCATTACTGAGCAACTGGTGCAGTTGTGGGGCGTCGGGCAATGGACTGCCGAAATGGCGCTGATGTTTTTCTTTGCCCATCCGGATGTTTGGTCTGATGGCGATCTGGCGTTGAAACGTGGACTGGAGCGTATGGCGGAGCAACAGGGCGTCAGTGCTGATGAGATTCTTCAGTCAGTGACGCCTTATCGTACTTACTTTGCCCTGCATGTGTGGGAAGTGATGGACGCAGAGCTGATGAAAGAGGACTAGTCCTCGTCTTCAGTCATAAAGGCTTCAAGCAAGTCGTTTAAAAACAGTTTACCTTTCTCGGTGATTTGCCAGTGTGTCTCTGACTCACTCAGGTACTCCATCTCTTTTGCCCAGTCGATCGTCGATTGAATCGCATCAAAGCCCAATCCAGTAGTATCAATGAAGTCTTGTTTCGGACACGCTTCCATCAATCTAAAACGGTTCATAAAGAACTCAAATGGACGGTCTTGCTCGGCGACATTCACTTCGCTATCTAAGTACGGCTTGACCATATTCTGATACGCCGCCAAATAACCTTTGGGATGCTTCACTTTCGTGGTGCGAATGATGCGCCCATCTGCAAAACTTAGCTTGCCGTGAGAGCCACAGCCGATGCCGAGGTAATCGCCAAAACGCCAGTAGTTGAGGTTGTGTTGGCACTGATAACCTGGTTTGCTGTAGCCAGAAATCTCGTACTGTACGTAGCCCGCTGCGGCTAGTTTTTTATGGCCGAGCTCAAAAATGTCCCACAGGTCATCGTCGTCGGGGAGCGTCGGAGGCTTGTAGTAGAACATGGTGTTGGGCTCGATAGTGAGCTGATACCACGACAAATGAGGCGGGTTAAGCTCAATCGCTTTATCCAAGTCCGCCAGAGCTTGCTCGACTGATTGGTCTGGCAAACCGTGCATCAAGTCGAGATTAAAGCTGTTCAGGCCGATCTGGTGCGCCAATTTGGCCGCATTGACCGCTTCGTCCTGACCATGAATCCGCCCCAACCGTTCGAGTTTTGATTGCTCGAAACTCTGCACGCCGATAGATATACGCGTCACACCGGCTTTGCGGTAGCCAGCGAAACGCTCGGCTTCAATCGTGCCTGGGTTGGCCTCCATGGTGATCTCAATCTCAGGCTTGAAGGGAATACGCTGCTCAATGCCTTTCAGCAGCTCGGCGATGCCTTCAGCAGATATAAGGCTCGGCGTACCACCACCGATAAAAATCGAATGCAGCGGACGCGGATTAGCCTTGAGCTGGTAGCGTCCGATGTCGCTGTCGAGGTCTTCCAATAGTGCGGCAATGTACTGCTGCTCTGGGATCTCAGCTTTGAGTGCGTGCGAGTTAAAGTCGCAGTACGGACACTTTTGCACACACCACGGGATGTGTACATAAAGGCTTAAAGCAGGAGGCGTCAGTTGGCTCATTATTGCTGCTCAGACAGGGTAGCAAACAGTTGCTTGAGCGCTTTGCCACGGTGAGAAAGTTGTTTTTTGCGTACCGGTTCCAGCTCTGCAGAAGCACAATCATCTTCAGGGACGTAGAACACAGGGTCGTAACCAAAGCCGTTGTCACCATGAGCTTGCGTCAGGATGCGGCCTTCCCACTTACCGTGGCAAACAATCGGTGTAGGGTCGTTTTCGTGGCGCATCAGTACCAGTACGCAGTGGAAACGAGCCGTACGCTCGGCTTCTGGTACGCCTTGCATCGCGTCCAGCAGCTTTTCTAGGTTCTGCTGGTCAGTAGCGTTCTCACCCGCATAGCGAGCAGAGTAAATACCCGGAGCGCCTTGCAGATAATCGACTTCTAGACCTGAGTCATCGGCAATAGCAGCTAAGCCAGTTTCTTTCGCGGCATGGCGAGCTTTGATGATCGCGTTTTCGATAAAAGTGGTGCCAGTTTCAGCCACTTCCGAAACGTTAAACTCACTTTGCGCCATCACTTCAAAACCGAAATCCGACAATAGGTCGGCCATTTCACGGACCTTACCTTGGTTGCCCGTCGCTAATACAATTTTTTTCTCTTTCATCGATGACTCTTACTGATTGGTGCGGGAAGAGTAGCGCTACTCTTCCACGTAAAATTTCTGGGTGAACTTTAATGTGCCGTTGCCTTTAATGCCAGCATTAACGTTGAGATCAAAGGTAAGACTTTCTTCTTCTGAAACTGGGAACTCTGCGAGGTAGTAAATCGCATTGCCTTCTTTCACTTCGCGGAAGTTAAGTTGGCGGATTTGACCGACCAAGTTGCGGCTGTTACCGGAAATATCGGCGGTAATCGCTGGCTTTCCTGCTTGAGAGTTATCCAATACGCTGATGTTCAAAATAGCTGAATAGCCGTTACGTTTCAGGCTGTAGTTTCTTGCCATTTCTGCGGTTAAAAACGTCGAGTTGAATGCTGAGTAGTGCACCTCAACGTCTTTGATATATTTAAACTGTTCTGCCCAACTTGGCATGGCAAACACGCTTGCGAGCAGCAGTATTATCCATTTATTCATAGTGCTTCCTTTTGCGACATTGTGCTTCAAACGCTTTGGTCGCTTGACGCTATCGATAAACAAAAAGCCATCAAAGGATGGCTTCAATTTCTTGCGGGATTTGTACGGGAGAGTGAACTCTGACTTGTTTGTGACGGCCCAACTCGCCTTTTTCTATGCTTATTAATCCCTTGGCCACTTTAAACTGTTTGGCTAGGTACTTACTCAGATGTGCGTTGGCTTTTCCGTCGACAGGAGGCGCGGTGATGGCGATTTTTAGCTCGTCACCGTGCAGACCAACAATCTTGTCCCGACTGGCTTTAGGTTGAATATAAAGCCGCAGGACAAGGTCTGCGCCATCTTTCCAGACTGCCTTTATCATTATAGTCGGAACCACATCGGACCGATTAAGTCTCCGAGTAAAATGTTGGCGAATTGCAGTGCGATAAACAGTACCAGTACGCTTAAATCAAAGCCGCCCATCGCTGGGATAACGCGACGAATTGGCGCTAGCATTGGTTCTGTTAGCTGGTGGAAGACGTACTCGATTGGGCTACGACCTTGGCTTACCCAGCTTAGGATTGCACGAATCAACAACACCCAGAATAGTAGTCCGCCCGCTGCTTTAACTAGCGATAATGCGCCAAGGAACAAAAAGTCCATACTGAACGATACTGAGCCGTTTGACGCGATAAGGATCAAGACGACAAACTTAAGCACACACAGTACATACGCGAATAGCACCGTGGCTAAATCGAGATTACCTACCGATGGGATCACTCGACGTAGCGGGCCAATCACCGGCTGAGTTGCTTTAACGATAAACTGTGAGAACGGGTTATAGAAGTCTGCACGTGCAGCCTGTAACCAAATACGTAAGATCACCACCATTATGTATAAATCAAAAAAGGTGGAAATCAGAAAACTCATTGAATTCATGGGTTACCCTTACTTCGGTGAGCGATAAGCTCAATATTAAAATAGTTTTTCCATTTCTTCAGCACGAGCAACCGCTGCTTGCATCGCTTTTGCTACGATATCGGAAAGTTGATGCTCGTTAAACGTGCGTAATGCTTCCGCGGTGGTACCGCCTTTCGACGTGACTTGCTCGCGTAATGTCGATAATTCAGTGTCTGGATTGGCAACCACCATGTTTGCTGCGCCAAGCGCTGATTGTTGTACCAGTAAGCGCGCAGTGTCTTTATCAAACCCTTGTGCGATAGCTTCTGCCTGCATGGCTTCCATAAACAGGAAGAAGTACGCAGGAGCACTACCGGCAGCGGCAATAACGTTGTTGATACCAGATTCTTGCTCGACCCAACACACTTTGCCCACCGCTTGCATCAACTGCGCAGCGAACTCTTTATCTTGATGTGCTACGTGCTCAGGAGCAAACAGGCCGCTCATGCCCAAACCGAGCTGAGAAGGCGTATTTGGCATCACGCGCACCAAGTTCAATTTGCTTGCCAGCATCTCGTTTAAGCGCGAACAATTGATGCCAGCAGCGATCGAAATCACCAGTTTGTTGCTGAAATCGATAGATTGTAGTGGTTCACATACTTCTGCCATCATTTGTGGCTTCACAGACAAAACCACCACATCGGCTTCTGTAGCAGCCAAGATGTTGTCGCTGGTGGTGCGGATGCCAAAATCTTGCTCTAGTGGCAAGCGGCGTGTCTCTGAAGGCGCGGTTGCCACGATGTTTTGCGCTGGATAACCATCTGCGACTAAGCCAGAAATAATGGCTCTCACCATGTTACCCGCACCGATAAAGGCAATCTTTTTATGTTCCATGTGTCTGTTTTCCGTTGTGGTGTATTATTTGTGCTTATCGCGACTGATTATTCATTGTTTAGAGCTGTAGTCGCGAGCGCCAAAAATCGCCGTTCCAATTCGCACCATGGTGCTGCCCGCTTCAATAGCGGCCTGCATATCACCACTCATCCCCATCGACAGTGTATCTAGGTTGAGCTCAGGGTAGCGCGCGGCAAGTTTATCTTTCAATTCTGCCAGTTGCTTGAACGCCACTAGTTGAGATTGATAATCCGAGACGTTCGCTGGGATCGACATCAATCCTCTTAAAGTGAGGTTGGGAAGGGCAGAAATCAACTCCGCCAACTCAAAGATTTCTGCGTCGCTTGCGCCAGATTTGGAGCTTTCACCACTGGTGTTGACTTGGATAAGTACTTGTAGAGCAGGCAGGTGCGTTGGGCGCTGATCGTTGAGGCGCTTGGCAATTTTTGCGCGGTCGACGGTATGAACCCAGTCAAAACTTTCGGCGACGTGGCGCGATTTGTTCGACTGAATCGGACCGATAAAGTGCCATTCGAGTGACAAATCAGGGTGATGCTCACTAAAATAAGCGACTTTATCAGCGCCTTCTTGAACGTAATTTTCACCAAAAGCTTTCTGACCTGCGCGAGCAGCGTCTAAAATTGCTTCTACAGGTTTTGTTTTACTAACCGCGAGAAGTTTCACCGACTCTCGACGCCGTCCGCATTTTTGCTGTGCATCTTCTATCTGTGAGGTGATCTGTTCAATATTTTGTTGAATACTGTTCATAGCAGATTTTACTTAAGGAAAATAAATGGATATCACTGAGTTACTGGATTTTAGTGTAAAACATAACGCGTCAGATCTACATCTTTCTGCGGGTGTTCCTCCAATGGTACGTATAGATGGTGAAGTAAGAAAGCTCGGCGTGCCTGCTTTTAGTCATTCTGACGTGCATCGTTTGGTTTTTGAGATCATGAACGACGCACAACGCAGCGAATATGAAGAGCGTCTGGAAGTCGACTTCTCCTTTGAACTGCCGAATGTTGGACGTTTTCGTGTTAACGCCTTTAACCAGTCTCGCGGTTGTGCTGCTGTGTTTCGTACCATCCCGACTGATATCCCAACCTTAGAACAACTGGATGCGCCGCAGATCTTCGAAAAGATCGCCAGCATGGAAAAGGGGCTTGTGTTAGTCACAGGGCCAACTGGCTCGGGTAAGTCGACTACCCTAGCGGCGATGGTCGATCATGTTAATCGTCACCACAACAAACATATTCTGACTATCGAAGACCCGATCGAATTTGTGCATACCAATAACAAATGTTTGATCAACCAGCGAGAAGTGCACCGTGATACCCACAGCTTTAATAACGCGCTACGTAGTGCGCTGCGTGAAGACCCGGATGTAATTCTAGTCGGTGAGTTGCGTGACAAAGAGACCATCAGCTTGGCACTGACCGCAGCGGAAACAGGTCACTTGGTCTTTGGTACTTTGCACACCAGTAGCGCGGCGAAAACCATCGACCGTATTATCGATGTCTTCCCTGGTAGCGATAAAGATATGGTTCGCTCGATGTTGTCAGAATCACTGCGTGCGGTTATCGCGCAAAAGCTCCTTAAACGTATCGGTGGCGGTCGTACCGCTTGCCACGAGATCATGATGGCGACACCAGCGATCCGCAACTTGATCCGCGAAGATAAAGTGGCTCAGATGTACTCGATCATTCAAACCGGTGCGGCACACGGGATGCAGACGATGGAGCAAAATGCCAAACAGTTGATCGCGCAAGGGCGAGTTGATCCAGAAGAAGTCGCGAAGAAGATCGAGTCCGAATCGGTCAGCATGTATTGATAGAGGCACAAATGGACGTAAATGTTTTCCTTCAGGGAATGAATAATCAGAAAGCTTCTGACCTGTATATTACGGTAGGAGCGCCAGTGCTGTACCGTGTTGACGGTGAGTTACGAGCGCATGGTGATAAGCTTTCTCAGGCCGACGTGGACGCGCTACTCTCCAATATGATGGACCCGCAGCGTAAGAGCGAGTTTGACGAAAGCAAAGAAGCAAACTTCGCCATTGTGCGTGATTTTGGCCGCTATCGTGTTTCCGCGTTTTACCAGCGTGAGTTACCTGGTGCAGTGATTCGTCGTATTGAAACCGCTATCCCGACGTTTGAAGAGCTGAAGTTGCCAGATGTGTTGCAAGATTTGGCGATCGCTAAACGCGGCCTAGTGTTGGTCGTCGGTGCAACAGGTTCAGGTAAATCCACCACTATGGCAGCGATGACGGGGTATCGAAATCGACACCGTACGGGGCATATACTGACGATCGAAGACCCGATTGAATTTGTCCATGAACACCAACGCTGCATCGTGACGCAGCGAGAGGTCGGCTTAGATACTGAAAGCTATGAAGTCGCGCTCAAGAACTCGTTGCGCCAAGCGCCAGACATGATTCTGATTGGTGAGATTCGTTCGCGAGAAACCATGGAATACGCGATGACCTTTGCCGAAACTGGTCACTTGTGTATGGCGACACTCCACGCCAATAACGCTAACCAAGCGTTAGAACGTATTCTACATTTGGTGCCGAAAGATCAGAAAGAGCAGTTCTTGTTTGATCTATCGATGAACTTGCGTGGTGTCGTCGGACAGCAACTGATCCGCGATAAAAACGGTCAGGGGCGTCATGGGGTGTTTGAAATCTTGCTTAACAGCCCAAGAATTTCGGATTTGATCCGCCGTGGAGAGTTACACGAACTTAAATCAACCATGGCGAAGTCAAAAGAAGTCGGCATGCAGACGTTCGACCAATCTCTCTACCAATTAGTGATCGACGGTAAGATCAACGAAGACGACGCGATGCACAGTGCTGACTCGGCGAATGACCTACGTTTGATGCTGAAGACGCAACGTGGTGATGCGCCAAACAGTAGCACGCTGATGAACGTGAAAATTGATATGAACTAATACCAATCGTCGTTAATCACTATGCTGAAAAAAGAAAGGCTTGATGAAATCATCAAGCCTTTCTTTTATATTTTGCTGCTAGCGCTATGGCTTTAGCCCCACTGCGCTTCAAACCAGCTTTCGAGGATAATCACCGCTGACTGGCAGTCGACGTTGCCTTTGCTTAGTGCTTTATAGCCGCCCATTTCGAACAGTTCAGAACGCGCTTCGGTCGTTGATAAGCGTTCATCATGCAACTCGACCGGTAAGCCAAAACGTCCGTGTAGACGGTTGGCGAATTTTTTTGCCCTAGGTGTAATGGTTTCTAAGTCTTTACCACGTAGGTCCGTTGGTAGACCTACCACTAATAAGTTCGGTTGCCACTCTTTGATTAATTTCTCGATATCGTCCCAATTTGGTACGCCATCGTTGGCTTTAAAAGCTCTTAGCGGAGACGCGGTTCCGGTAATTTCTTGGCCGATGGCACTACCAATACTCTTGGTACCAAAGTCAAAAGCCATAATGGTTCTGGACATAAATCCTCTGTGTTTACTGCTGGTTATGCGTGGCCAATTTCACAAGATAGCTGAGAGGCGTCAATACCCAGCATCTGTACCGCTTTGCTCCAACGTTCATTAATTGGTGTATTGAAAATCACGTCAGGGTCAGCTTCGATAGTTAACCATGAGTTTTCCGACAATTCACTTTCTAACTGGCCAGCCTCCCAACCTGAGTAGCCCAACGCCACCAAGTAGTTGTTAGGCTCAGCCTCTGTGCCGAGCACACTCAAAATATCTTTGGAAGTTGTGACAGAAAGGTAATCCGTCATCTGAATACTCGACTCGTAGTGGTCTTTCGGATGATGGAGGATAAAACCGCGGTCGCTCGACACGGGGCCGCCATTGAGTACCGGCTTGTCTAAGCTGTCGGTATGCAGTTGCGGGTGAACCGGTTGGACATCGACCTGTTTAAGCATCTTGCCGACGGTGATATCGATTGGAGCATTAATCATTAGACCCATCGCACCTTCATCATTGTGTTCGCACACATAGATAACGCTGCGTTGAAAGTAGGGATCTTTCATCCCGGGCATCGCCACTAAGAAATGGTTGGTTAAATTCATAAAGACTCCAACTTATCACAGGGCGGAAACTCCCGCCCTAACACTCACAAGGCAATACTTATTGCTTGTTGATACGACGTTCAATCGCATCCATAAGTTTGCCGGTAATTGAGATATCAAATGCTGCTTCAATTTCACGAATACACGTCGGGCTTGTTACGTTAATTTCGGTCAGTTTATCGCCAATAACGTCTAGGCCAACGAATATCAGACCTTTTTCCTTAAGTGTAGGCGCTACAGCGGCAGCGATCTGTTTATCTGTCTCACTTAGAGGACGTGCTTCACCTGTACCGCCTGCGGCCAAGTTGCCACGCGTCTCGCCTTTGGCAGGAATTCGTGCCAAACAGTAAGGCATCGCTTCGCCGTCAACCACCAAAATGCGCTTGTCACCATTGCTGATATCAGGAACAAACGTCTGCGCCATGGCGTAGTTTTGGCCGTGGTTCGTCAATGTCTCGATGATCACTGATACGTTTGGATCGTTCTCTTTGACGCGGAAGATAGACGCGCCGCCCATACCGTCAAGTGGTTTAAGGATCACATCACCGTGCTCTTCGCGGAACGCTTTGATCTTGTCTGCTTTGCGCGTCACGATAGTAGTTGGTGTCAGTTCAGGGAACCACGCGGTAAACAACTTCTCGTTACAGTCACGCAGGCTCTGCGGTTTGTTGACGATCAAGGTGCCTTTTTCTTCAGCGCGCTCAAGAATGTAAGTCGCGTAGATGAACTCGGTATCAAACGGAGGATCTTTACGCATCAGTACTGCGTCTAGCTCAGAAAGCTCGATAGTTTGCTCTGATTTGAACTCGTACCAGCCGTTTGGATCTTCTTTCAGCTCAACTACTTTGGTGTCAGCCACAGCAACACCCTGGTCAAGGTGCAGGTCGTTCATCTCCATGTAGTGGATTTCGTAGCCGCGGCGCTGCGCTTCAAGCATCATGGCAAAGCTAGAGTCTTTCTTGATGTTAATGGACGAGATAGGGTCCATTACGATACCTAATTTGATCATTATTTTTCTCCGTTTAACCAAGGTCGCCGAAACGAACTTGAAGGGCAGTAATTGCAGTCAGAGCCGCGGTCTCGGTACGCAAAACGCGTGGGCCAAGCAACGTCTCTTCGAATTGATACTCTTGGGTTTTGGCTATTTCATCTGCCGATAAGCCGCCTTCAGGCCCAATCAATAGACGAACTTTTTCAACCGGGGTCGGTAGGGTATTGATTGAGTATTTTGCGCGTGGATGTAGGTTGAGCTTCAGGCCGTCGTACTCTTCCGCGCACCACTCGTCGAGGTGCATGATAGGGCGAATTTCCGGCACCGTGTTACGTCCACATTGCTCGCAGGCGCTGATCGCAATCTTCTGCCATTGTGCGAGCTTTTTCTCAAAACGCTTTTGGTCGAGTTTAACTCCGCAACGCTCGGAAATCAGAGGCGTAATAGTATTCACCCCTAGTTCGACCGACTTCTGGATCGTAAATTCCATCTTGTCGCCACGCGAAATGACTTGGCCAAGATGCAGGTCAAGCGGAGACTCGGAACTGCGTTCAACGCGCTCTTTCAGCTCGACTTCAACCGACTTTTTCGACACACCTGAAATAACTGCTGGGAATTCAGCACCGCTACCATCAAATAGAAGCACTTCTTGGCCTTCTTTCATGCGCAAAACGCGACCAATGTGTCCCGCTGCGTCTTCACTCAGTGATAGTTCACCGAGCTGGTGGATGGTTTCTGGATGGTAAATTCGTGGGATTCGCATGAGGCTTCCAGCAAGAGAGTTAAAGTTAACTCCTAACATGGATGCTTTATAGCGAAAAAACAAGGGGAAAAGGTGTTTCTTTATTGCAAGAAACACCTTCAATACTAGCGTGCTTGGCAGGCCTCAAACACATATGGGTTGTGGTTGCCTTGGACGTTGAAAATGCGTTGATTGCGTTCGCATTCCCACTCGTCGACCGGATATTGCTTGTTCCAAGCAGTCATTAGGTTGGTTTGCTGTTTTGACAGCTTGAATCCGTACTCTTTGCTCATGTACAAATAAGTACGTGCAATCGAGCCTTTTGCGCGGTCTGGTGGCATGACTTTGCGCTGCTTGAAGTTTACTTGAACTTCGCATCGCCCGTAGGTCGCGCCATCGACGCCATTCCACTGGCTAAAGTTAAAGTTGGAACGGTCACCGTTGACTTCACCAATGGCAGGGGTGAGGTTGTGTAGGTCGGCCTCCATTGAGCGGAAAGTTTGGTCGTTCTTAGTGCAGTTCTTACGCCCGCCGGTTTGCCAACATTGACGTTGATGGCCAAACTGCCAAGCTGGTACGACGTGTTCCCATTCGATTCGAGAGGCGCGTTTTTGTTGTTTACGCACTTCGTAACCACACGATTGTAAATCTGGCACGCCTTTACGACCTTGCCACTGAATGTCACAACCGCAGTAGAAACTGGTTGGGTGGTCGGCATAAATTTTTACCGCTTCTTTTTTCGCTTTAGAAAAAGAACTCGGCGGGGCAGCAAATGCAGAGCTAACAAGCAAGCTGAGCGAGACAGCAATAACGGATAGTATCTTCATTGTTCTACGTATTAGAAAAGTATTAGAAAATTAAGTCTAACACGCAGAATATGAATTAATTAAAGCGAAATAAGTAAATTAAGAGAGCTGTTTTCCAGTAAAACTCAGCGTGTTTTTACACTGCTGACAGCGATAACTTGCTTGCTGGCGAAGGACTTTGTTGTGGCGACGAATCGACAATGGGTAGGTCGTGCAGTTACAGCGGTATTCGAATGTTTTGCCTTGGACTGAGTTAACCGAGAAACTGTGGGTTGTTCGTGCGGGGATACCAAATACCGCTTCCATCACGCCTTGCCACTCTTTGCCGTGTGGTCGAACGCGACCATAAACTTGATGGGTAACTAAATGGGCCACTTCATGTGGGATGACTTCTTCCAAGAACGCCTGTCTACTTTCAGCAAGTAACACAGGGTTTAAGCGGATTTCGTTGAGTTGCAAGTACGCTTTCCCCGCGGCTTTGCCTCTGAGTTTGAAGCTGACCGAAGGGTGAGCAAAGCGCCGCCCAAATGCCGTCTGGGCTTGTTGTAGGCAACCGGCGATGACTTGTTCAATCCGATATTGTGTTTCGATATCCACGCTTACTCCAGCCACTGTTACTACAAACAAAGAACCCCAGCACTTAGGCTGGGGCGCATCATAAACCGAATCTTACTCAGAAGTTAAGGAGTATGTTTTTTCTTGATGGTTTCGTGGTACCCGTGCCAAGTGGCGTAGCCAAGAATCGGCATAGTAAACAACATACCAATCCCGTAGGTGGCAAAGCCGACCAAAATACCGCCGCAAATCAATAGTGCCCACACGATCATCGCTGGGATGTTGGATTTAACCGCGTTAAAGCTGCTGAATACGGCTGTCATAACGTCTACTCGACGTTCCATCATCAGTGGAATTGAAAATGCCGAGATGCTGAACACCACGGCTGCCAGCACAAAGCCCACCAGTGAGCCGATGACTAAGAAAGGTAAAAAGTCAGCGAGTGGTGCGCCTTGCACCGAAGGGTAGAGCGCGTGGAGCAGGGCAGCAATACGCATCCAGAAGATCATACAAACCGCAAGTAATACCGCAAACGCCCACTGTGACGTTGAGTTGCGACCGATAGCTTTCATCGAGTGGAGTAGGCTGGCTTTGTGGCCTTTTTCTCTTTCCCAACTAGCGTCGTATAAACCTAACGCAAGGAATGGGCCGATAAGCATGTAAACAATCAGGCTTGGGAGCACGACTAAGTGTGTGCCTTGCCATTGTACTAACAATACGATACCTATCGCTGCGACCATAAAGCACAGCCCGTAGAACACGCTAATCAGCGGCATTCGAACAAAATCATGCAGACCAAGCGATAACCAATGAAAAGGGGCGGAGATGCTCAGTTGGTTACATGGGATGGTACGTGCATACTCTTTATCTGAGACTTCCTTTCGCTTATCGCTGAAGTCATGTGGATTAACCGTACGAGGCATATATCCTCCTTGATCGATTCTCTGTTCTCACCAAACCACTTGGCTTGGCGTGTTTGAAACTCGATGCCCGGTTGTAATGACTTCGTATCTGGGGCAAGAGTTTATAGTGTTTACGAAACAAACAGCGTGATTGATTACTTTCGTTAACATATTTTTAACTATTGACCGCTTGGCAAAAAAATACAAATTTGTTGGGGACTTTTTATCGACAATAAAAAAGAGCTTCTGGTTGCCCAGAAGCTCTTTCGAATTTTTCACTGTCAGTGGCTTAAATTACTTAAGACCAGCGAACTCACGTAGAAGTACCGCTTTGTCAGTCGCTTCCCAAGGGAATTCTTCGCGACCGAAGTGACCGTATGCTGCTGTCTTCTTGTAGATTGGCTGCAGAAGGTTCAGCATTTCTTGTAGGCCGTATGGGCGTAAGTCGAAGAACTGACGTACTGCTTCGATGATGATGTCGTGAGATACTTTTTCAGTACCGAACGTTTCCACCATGATTGATGTCGGATCAGCAACACCGATAGCGTAAGAAAGTTGGATTTCACAACGGTCAGCTAGGCCAGCCGCAACAATGTTTTTCGCAACGTAACGTGCTGCGTATGCTGCAGAACGGTCTACTTTTGATGGATCTTTACCAGAGAACGCACCGCCGCCGTGACGCGCCGCACCGCCGTAGGTATCGACGATGATCTTACGACCAGTTAGACCACAGTCACCCATTGGGCCACCGATTACGAAACGGCCTGTTGGGTTGATGAAGAAGTTAGTCTCTTTGTTGATCCATTCAGAAGGCAGTACTGGCTTGATGATCTCTTCCATTACTGCTTCACGTAGGTCTGGAGTAGAGATTGAATCACAGTGCTGAGTTGATAGAACAACTGCGTCGATACCAACGATCTTGCCTTGGTCGTACTGGAATGTTACCTGAGATTTCGCGTCTGGACGCAACCAAGGTAAAGTGCCGTTTTTACGTACTTCTGCTTGTTTTTCAACAAGACGGTGGGAGTAAGTAATTGGAGCTGGCATTAGAACGTCTGTTTCGTTACATGCGTAACCGAACATGATGCCTTGGTCGCCCGCGCCTTGCTCTTTAGGGTCAGCTTTATCAACACCTTGGTTGATGTCTGGTGACTGTTTACCGATTGTGTTTAGTACTGCACAAGAGTCAGCGTCAAACCCCATGTCTGAATGAACGTAGCCGATTTCACGAACGGTTTGACGAGTTAGTTCTTCAATGTCAACCCATGCAGAAGTCGTGATTTCACCACCGACCATTACCATACCAGTTTTAACGTAAGTCTCACAGGCAACACGAGCCTTTGGATCTTGCTCTAGAATCGCGTCAAGAACCGCATCAGAAATCTGGTCTGCAATTTTATCTGGATGACCTTCTGATACTGACTCAGAAGTAAACAGGTGCTTAGCCATGTTAGCTCCACTTTATTTGGTTAAAAACTGGAGCATGATAAACGCTCCAGAGCAAATTAATACTAATATATGTAGGTGTATCTACATCTAGACGGCTATTTTAAATTTGATTGCTCGAATTACAAGCTCTTTTTTGGTTTTTGTTATAACCAAACGTTTGCTTTAATTCTGGTTAAATTGAACGATTTGGAGCGAAAGCTGCGATATTTGTGAGCTTCTGGCTTGGAAAACGTTTGCACAGCCTCTGAGGCTTTGAGAGAATTATGACCCATTTTTCGTATCGCTTAATGTACTCAGGAGCAGACATGTCGTCTCGTAAACACCTTGCCAATGCGATCCGCGCTTTAAGCATGGATGGCGTTCAAAAAGCTAACTCTGGCCACCCTGGCGCCCCTATGGGTATGGCTGATATCGCTGAAGTTCTTTGGCGTTCTCATCTAAACCACAACCCTACTAACCCAGAGTGGGCTGACCGCGACCGTTTCGTACTATCAAACGGCCACGGCTCTATGCTGATTTACTCTTTGCTTCACCTAAGTGGTTACGAGCTATCTATCGACGATCTGAAAAACTTCCGTCAACTGCATTCTAAAACTCCGGGTCACCCTGAGTACGGCTACGCACCTGGTGTTGAAACCACTACGGGTCCACTAGGCCAAGGTATCACTAACGCGGTAGGTATGGCGTTGGCAGAAAAAGCGCTAGCAGCGCAGTTCAACCAAGAAGGCCACGACATCGTTGACCACTTCACTTACGTGTTCATGGGTGACGGCTGTCTGATGGAAGGCATCTCGCACGAGGCATGTTCTCTGGCTGGCACGCTAGGTCTAGGCAAACTGATCGCGTTCTGGGATGACAACGGCATCTCTATCGATGGTGAAGTAGAAGGCTGGTTCTCTGACGATACACCTAAGCGTTTTGAAGCGTACGGTTGGCACGTAATTCCGGCGGTAGACGGCCACGATCCTGAAGCGATTAACGCAGCAATTGAAGCGGCTAAAGCAGACCCTCGCCCAACGCTAATCTGTACTAAGACGATTATCGGTTTTGGTTCACCAAACAAAGCTGGCTCGCACGACTGTCACGGTGCACCACTTGGCGCTGACGAAATTAAAGCGGCACGTGAATTCCTAGGTTGGGAATACGAAGCGTTTGAAATCCCAGCAGACGTATACGCAGAATGGGATGCAAAAGATGCAGGCGCGGCGAAAGAAGCGGAGTGGAACGAGAAGTTTGTCGCTTATGAAACTGCATATCCAGAGCTTGCTGCAGAATTCAAACGCCGCGTAAACGGCGAGCTACCAGCGCAGTGGGAAGAGAAAGCAAGCCAAATCATTGCTGACCTTCAAGCAAACCCAGCGAACATCGCATCACGTAAAGCATCACAAAATGCACTAGAAGCGTTCGGTGCGCTATTACCTGAGTTCATGGGCGGCTCTGCTGACCTTGCGCCTTCTAACCTTACTATGTGGTCTGGCTCTAAGTCTCTTGAAGCAGACGACTTCTCTGGCAACTACGTGCATTACGGCGTACGTGAGTTCGGTATGACGGCTATCATGAACGGTATCGCTCTACACGGTGGTTTCGTTCCTTACGGCGCAACATTCCTAATGTTTATGGAATACGCACGTAACGCAATGCGCATGGCAGCTCTGATGAAGATTCAGAACATCCAAGTGTACACGCACGACTCTATCGGTCTTGGCGAAGATGGCCCAACTCACCAACCGGTTGAGCAAATGGCGTCTCTACGTCTGACTCCAAACATGAGCACATGGCGTCCATGTGACCAGGTTGAATCAGCAGTGGCTTGGAAACTAGCTATCGAACGTAAAGATGCGCCAACAGCGCTTATCTTCTCGCGTCAGAACCTAGCACAACAAGAGCGCACAGCTGAGCAAGTTGCGGACATCGCAAAAGGTGGTTACATCCTGAAAGATTGCGCAGGCAAGCCAGAACTTATCTTGATTGCAACAGGTTCAGAAGTTGAGCTCGCAGTAGAAGCAGCAGCACAACTAACAGCAGAAGGTAAGCTAGTACGCGTTGTTTCAATGCCATCAACGGATGCATTCGACAAGCAAGACGCGGCTTACCGTGAAGCAGTACTGCCATCAGACGTAACAGCGCGTATCGCTATCGAAGCGGGCATCGCGGACTTCTGGTACAAGTACGTAGGCTTTGGCGGCAAGATCATCGGTATGACAACTTTCGGTGAATCTGCACCTGCAGGCGAACTGTTCAAGATGTTCGGCTTCACGACTGAAAACGTAGTGAACACAGCAAAAGAATTGCTAGCGTAAGTGAACGACTGTTGAAGAAAAAGAGGGCCATCATCGATGGCTCTCTTTTTTTATATTCTAATTAATGCGACAGAAGTGTTTGATAGATAAAGTTAAAAAATGACATAGAGTAACTATACTCACTATTCGCCCCATCGTGCTTTTAGACCAAATTATGGAGTGTGTATGCGAATAGCCACCTATTATATGTTCGGTAGCATTGTTGCTTTCGTCTTGTCGTTGTTGAGCCCTTGGTGGGTTTTAGCTGTGCTGATGTTGTGGGTTGCAATATCCTTAGCCTTGGTTGCATTGGCCTATTACAAAAATAACGGACGTATTTTCCGTAAACGCAGCGATGGAACCATCCCGAAAGCCGTTAGAATTCTCTTCTGGCCTTTTATGCTGGGCGTCTACACATACAACCGCATAATACGCTCGATTACCTCACTGCCCAGTATTCAGCGTATTGAACCCGGTTTGTTTCTTGCGGCCAGATTAACGCCAGCCGATGTCGAGGCGTTACACGCGCATGAGATTGACGCGGTATTAGACGTTACGGCTGAGTTTGAGAGCTTAAATGTATCGCTAGTCGGCGAGGGGATCGAATATTTGAATGTTCCCGTGCTCGACCATGCTTATCCTGATTTTCCTACCTTATTAAAAGCGGTGCGTTGGATTGAATCACAACGCAAGAAGAACCGCTCGGTGGTGGTACATTGTGCGTTAGGACGTGGACGCTCGGTGATGATCATGGTCGCCTACTTGTTAGCTCGAGACCCGGACAAAAGCATCGCTGAGGTGATGGAGCAAATCCAGTCAATTCGTCATCGCGCGCGACTTAACTCTTCGCAGTACAAAGCGCTGCAAGAATACATCGCCAACCAAGAGTTTGGCCTGGCCAAACCACAGATCGTCATTATCGCTAATCCTGTTTCTGGCGGCGGCAAATGGCCTGAGAACAAAGCGGATATTTTGGCGACGTTATCGCCTTATTTTACTATCGAGATAAAAGAAACCACCGAGCAGGTAACGGCTGCACAATTGGCTAAGCAAGCTCTGGTTCAACAGCCCGATATGGTTATTGCCGCTGGTGGCGATGGGACGGTCAATGAAGTTGCAGCAGAAATGGTCGGCAGCAACATACGTTTTGCGATTCTGCCTTGTGGTACTGCGAATGCGCTCTGTCATGCAATGTGGGGGATTCGCTCTAAATTTACCCCAGTCACTATGGCGTGTGATGCGATCATACACGGTGATACACGGATGATCGACGTCGCGCAGTGCAATGATCAGATTGCGCTACTGATCGTCGCGGTTGGCTTCGAGCAACAGATGATCGAATTCGCGAACCGGGATGAAAAGAACAACGACGGGCAAGGGGCGTATCTAAAAGGCTTCCTTAATGCAGTCACTAGCGGAGAAGTGCTCTCGCTGTATGTACGTTTTGACGATCAAGAAGAGCAAGTGATCGATACCCACAGTATGGTTATTGCCAATGCCGCGCCATTCAGCACTTTGCTGGCGCAAGGGAGCGGTGAACCCGACATCAATGATGGTAAGTTGGACGTCACTTGGATCCCTGAAGCGGAGCTGCCGGGAATGCACGTATTGTCATTGACCGAGTTAGTGCTCTCCGGTTTTACTTCTGAAAAAATCGGTGGATTTACTGAGCACAAACAAGTGGAGTCGGTGCAAATTCATCACCCTGATGGTCTCAAGTACGTTATTGATGGCGAGTTGTTTGAAGGTGAACGCTTGCAAATTAAGGTCAAGCCCGATGCATTAAGCGTAATGTCGCCGAAAGAGCCTGACCTTGCGGATGTGACCCTTTAAACAGAACAATTCAACCACAGTTCTGGAACGCTGCGTTGGATGCTTTCGAGCAGAGCGGATAAACGCAGCGGAGGGCGCCCGGCTGGCGTGTAGCAATTGATCGCGATAGGCTCAGACAACCACCCTTCAAGGCAGGCTGTGATTCGGCCTGGATGATGTTTTTCGTATCCTTGCGCCGTCCAAGTCGGGAGCAAGCCAACCCCGTGTCCATTCGCGATGCTGTCGATCTGCATCGCGATGTTGTCACTGTATAAACGACTGGTCATTGGCTCAAGGTAGTAACTGCCATGTTGTGGATGGGTAAGCTGCAACCCGTTTTCCCGCACAGAGCCGAAGTCAATCCAAGGGTGGGTAAGTAAATCTCTTGGATGTTTGAACGCCCCGTGTTTTTCAAGATAGCTTGGAGCGGCAAACGGCGTATAGCGAAAATGACCAAGTGTTTGCTTGCGCCAGTCCAACTCTCCGTGTTCACCCAGCCAGATAAATAAATCTGGGTCGTGGTGCTGATCAGAAAAGTCACTGGTCAGTCGAATGCTGACTTGTGGGTTATCGGCGAGGAACTGGTTAAGTACATCACCCAACCAACTGCGTACCAAAGCAGCGTGACAGACAATATTCAGCGAGCCAGACACTTGGTTGTTCAATCCTTGCAGCGCATCGTAACTCTCTTCACTGAGCTCGAGTATTTGTCGGCTGTAGTGTGCAAAGATCTCGCCAGCGCGAGTCAACACCAAGCGATTACCTTGGCGGGTTGTGAGCGCCTGACCAAAGTCTTCTTCTAATTGCGCTAAGCGTCGGCTCAACGTTGATTTTGGCTGGTTGAGTGCTTTGGCCGCGGCAGTCAGGCTTTTGTGTTGATTGAGCGCATCAAAAGCGCGAATCGAAGCTAGATCGTGCATTTTAATTCCTACACCCGCAAACAAAGCGTTCCATATTTGGGAAAAACCGTTCCACAAGTCTCACTATACATCTCATTCTATTTATGAATAATTCTCGTTCGAAAATAATAATCATTATCAATTATGGAGATAGAGATGTCTACCCTCAAACTGCCGGTTCTCAGTGCGACTGGTGTTTTAGCCTTCGTCAGTGTTCCTCATGTGTTTGCCAATGATGCAGTATCTCAAATGGATACAGTGGTTGTGACTGCATCAGGTTACGAACAATCACAGGCTGATGCTCCCGCGAGTATCAGTGTTATTTCCCGCCAAGACTTAGAGTCTCGTTACTACCGTGATGTGACCGACGCGCTGAAAAGTGTACCGGGTGTCGTGGTCACCGGCGGTGGTGATACGACGGATGTCAGTATTCGTGGCATGGGGTCAAAATACACCTTGATCCTAGTGGACGGTAAGCGTCAGAGTACTCGTGAAACTCGCCCAAACAGTGATGGTCCAGGGATTGAACAAGGTTGGCTACCACCGCTACAAGCAATTGAGCGTATTGAGGTGATCCGCGGCCCAATGTCTACACTCTACGGTTCAGATGCGATTGGTGGTGTGATCAACGTGATCACTCGAAAAGACGCACCTGAATGGACCGGTAACGTACAGCTTGGCACAGTAGTGCAAGAGAACAGCCGTTCTGGCGGTGAGCAAAGTGCTAATTTCTTCTTGAATGGCCCGATAGCGGAAGACTTATCACTGCAAGTTTATGGTCAGTACACTGCTCGTGAAGAAGACGACATTGAACACGGCTATGAAGACAAAGACCTGCAAAGCATCTCTTCTAAGCTCACTTATCAAATCAACGACCGCCATTCGGTTCAACTAGAAGGTGGTACTTCCGCACAAAGTCGCCGTGGCAACGTGGGATTGTCGGTACCTACATCGGGCTGTCGTGGCGGCTGTGAGGACTCACTCAACGAGTACCGCCGTACTTACGTGACGGTAAGTCACACAGGGGACTGGGAGTCGCTCGGTTATTCAGATACTTACCTGCAGCGCGAAGAGAGTGAGAATAAATCGCGTGAAATGACGATCGTGAATACGACATTCAAATCGAGTTTGGCGACCAATATCGGCAACCACATGGTGACGACGGGTGTCGATGCGAACCATGCCGAGCTGGAGGATTTTACGTCGAACAAAGCTTCATCAAAGACGGAAACATCAAACACCCAGTGGGCGGTATTTATTGAAGACGAATGGACCATTGTTGAACCATTTAGCTTAACTTTGGGTGGACGTTTAGACCACGATGAAAACTACGGTTCGCACTTTAGCCCTCGAGCTTACGGTGTTTGGCGAATTGACCCAGCTTGGACTTTGAAAGGTGGTGTGGCTACAGGCTTCCGCTCTCCTCAGCTACGTGAAATTACCGAGGGTTGGGCGCAAGTCAGCGGTGGCGGCAACATTTACGGTAACCCAGACCTAGATCCGGAAACCTCACTCAACAAAGAAATCAGCCTGATGTACCAAAGCGAATCAGGACTGGATGCGTCCCTGACGGTATTCCATAACGAATTCAAAGATAAGATCACACGAGTGGTGTGTCCGGACACGCTGTGTACCGACGGACCAAACCAATGGGGGGCTGACCCAACATACCGTATCAACGTTGACGAAGCGGTGACCCAAGGCGTTGAGGCGACTTTCGCGATGCCAGTCAGTGACACGGTTTACATGAGCTCAAGCTACACCTTTACCGATTCTGAGCAAAAGACAGGTGAGTACAAAGGGATGCCATTGCAACAACTGCCTAAGCATTTGTTCAATGTGGACGTGAGCTGGCAAACCACTGATAAACTTGAAAGCTGGACCAAAGTGACTTATCGCGGTGAAGAGATGGACCCGGTAACAGGGCCGTCAAGAACCAGTATCATTGAACCTGCGTACACCTTTGTCGATGCTGGTGTGACGTATCAGCTAACCGACAACACCAAGCTCAAAGGTGCGATTTATAACTTGCTGGACGAAGAAATCAGCTATGAAGAGTACGGCTATGTTGAAGACGGTCGCCGTTACTGGCTAGGTTTAGACGTCGCGTTCTAAATCTTGATTGAAACTAACAAGGCCGGCTTTGCTGCGGCCTTGTTTAATCTCGCCTCGCCTTGATTCAACAGGTGCGCTTTGCTGCCTTATCAGTTACTATCTGTGACACGAAAAGTGAGTAGGGCGAAGGAATCATGCTAAAAGTTGCGATCAATGGATTTGGACGTATCGGTCGTAATGTCTTAAGAGCGGTATATGAAAGCGGCAAAAACCAGCAAATTAAGGTCGTGGCGGTCAATGAACTGGCTCAACCTGATGCGATGGCGCACTTGCTGCAATACGATACCAGCCACGGACGCTTTGGTAAGAAGATCACTAACGATCAAGAACACATCTATGTTCACCACGAAAGCGGCGAGTTTGACTCGATCCGCATCCTTCATCTCTCGGAAATTAACTTATTGCCTTGGCGTGACCTTGACGTCGACATCGTACTCGACTGTACCGGTGTTTTCGGTTCTCAAGCCGATGGACAAGAACACATTCAGGCCGGCGCGAAGAAAGTGCTCTTTTCTCATCCTGGAGCAAACGACGTCGACAACACCATTATCTACGGTGTGAACCACGAATCCCTAACCGCTGATCATAACGTGGTATCGAACGGCTCTTGTACCACCAACTGTATTGTGCCGATCATCAAGGCGCTTGATGACGCATTTGGCATCGACTCCGGAACGATCACTACCATTCACTCATCGATGAATGACCAGCAGGTGATCGACGCATACCATTCTGACCTGAGACGAACTCGCGCAGCCAGTCAATCTATCATTCCAGTAGACACTAAGTTGCATAAGGGTATTGAAAGAATATTCCCGAAATTTTCCAACAAATTTGAAGCAATTTCGGTCAGAGTACCGACTGTAAACGTCACTGCGATGGATTTAAGTGTCACAATTAATACAAATGTGAAAGTTAATGACGTAAATCAAACCATTGTTAATGCCTCTCAGTGTACATTACAGGGCATTGTTGACTATACTGAAGCTCCGCTCGTTTCTATCGACTTTAATCATGATCCCCATAGCGCGATTGTCGATGGTACACAGACTCGAGTGAGTAATGGGCACTTGGTTAAAATGCTCGTTTGGTGCGATAACGAATGGGGCTTTGCGAACCGCATGCTGGATACTGCGCTCGTAATGCAAGCTGCGAAATAAGTCGTAGAGCAGCACTGGAGAAATATTTATTTTAACCCTTGAAATAAATATGCTGTATCTCCATATCAAAACCAGTTTGAAGAATTAATGAGCTTGGCAGGGTTGCCGGGCTACTGAAAACTTTACTTTTTGAATATTTGAGAGGACACATCATGTCTGTAATCAAGATGACTGACCTGGATCTAGCAGGTAAACGTGTATTTATCCGTGCGGACCTAAACGTACCAGTAAAAGAAGGCAAAGTGACTTCTGATGCACGTATCCTAGCTTCTCTACCTACTATCAAGCACTGTCTAGAAGCCGGCGCTAAAGTTATGGTTACTTCTCATCTAGGTCGCCCAACGGAAGGTGAGTACGCTGAAGAGTTCTCTCTACAACCTGTTGTTAACTACCTAAACGACGCACTAGATTGCGAAGTTAAGCTAGCAAAAGACTACCTAGACGGCCTAGAGCTAAACGCTGGTGAACTTGTTGTTCTAGAAAACGTTCGCTTTAACAAAGGCGAGAAGAAAAACGAAGAAGAGCTATCTAAGAAATACGCGGCACTATGTGACGTATTCGTAATGGATGCATTCGGTACTGCTCACCGTGCTCAAGCGTCTACTCACGGCGTTGGCATGCACGCACCTGTTGCTTGTGCTGGTCCTCTACTAGCAAACGAACTAGACGCGCTAGGTAAAGCAATGGACAACCCAGCACGCCCAATGGTTGCTATTGTTGGTGGTTCTAAAGTTTCAACTAAGCTGACTGTTCTTGAGTCTCTATCTAAGATCGCTGACCAACTTGTTGTTGGTGGTGGTATTGCAAACACATTCATCGCAGCAGCTGGCCACAACGTTGGTAAGTCTCTATACGAAGCAGACCTAGTAGATACAGCTAAGAAGCTAATGGACGAATGTGCAATTCCAGTAGCGACTGACGTTGCATGTGCAAAAGCATTTGATGAAAACGCAGAAGCGGAAATCAAACACGTGTCTGAAGTACAAGACGACGACATGATTTTCGACCTTGGTCCTGACTCAACAGCAGAACTTGCTGAGATTCTTAAAAATGCGAAAACTATCCTATGGAATGGTCCAGTAGGCGTATTCGAATTCAAGAACTTCGAAGCAGGTACTAAAGGTATCTCTGAAGCAATCGCTTCTTCAGAAGGTTTCTCTGTAGCGGGTGGCGGCGATACGCTAGCAGCTATCGACAAGTTCGGCATCAAGGCTGACGTATCTTACATCTCAACAGGTGGTGGTGCGTTCCTTGAGTTCGTAGAAGGCAAAAAGCTTCCAGCAGTAGAAATGCTAGAAGCGCGTGCTAAGTAATTAAACAAAGGCGGGGAGTGATTCTCCGCCTTTCTTGTTTGCTGCAAGTCACATTGTTCTTTGCTAGAATATCCCGAGTTGTGAGCAAACGTTTGCAAGAATTTAAACTTAACAAGTTTTATTTTTAAAACGACAGATAAATAGGATTAAATCCATGTCTAAGATCTTCGATTTCGTAAAACCAGGTGTTATCTCTGGCGATGACGTTCAGAAAGTTTTTGAAGTTGCTAAAGAAAACAACTTCGCGCTTCCAGCGGTAAACTGTGTAGGTACTGACTCTGTAAACGCAGTACTAGAAGCAGCTGCAAAAGTTAAAGCTCCAGTAATCGTTCAGTTCTCTAACGGTGGTGCAGCTTTCTTCGCAGGTAAAGGCGTTAAACTTGAAGGTCAAGGTGCTCAAATCCTTGGTGCTATCGCTGGTGCTAAATACGTTCACGCTGTAGCTGAAGCTTACGGTGTGCCAGTTATCCTACACACTGACCACGCAGCTAAGAAACTTCTACCATGGATCGACGGTCTTCTAGACGCTGGTGAAGAGTACTTCGCACAAACTGGTAAGCCACTATTCTCTTCTCACATGATCGACCTTTCTGAAGAGTCTCTAGAAGAGAACATCGAAATTTCTGCTAAGTACCTAGAGCGCATGGCTAAAATGAACATGACTCTAGAAATCGAACTAGGTTGTACTGGTGGTGAAGAAGACGGCGTAGACAACTCTGATATGGACGCGTCTGAGCTATACACTTCTCCAGAAGACGTTGCGTACGCTTACGAGAAACTAAACGCTATCAGCCCACGTTTCACTATCGCGGCATCTTTCGGTAACGTACACGGCGTTTACAAGCCAGGTAACGTTGTTCTAACTCCAACTATCCTACGTGATTCTCAAGCGCACGTGTCTGAGAAATTCGGTCTACCAGCGAACTCTCTAAACTTCGTATTCCACGGTGGTTCAGGTTCTTCTCTAGAAGAAATCCGCGAATCAATCGGCTACGGTGTTATCAAAATGAACATCGATACTGATACACAGTGGGCAACTTGGGATGGTATCCGTAAGTACGAAGCGGAAAACCACGATTACCTACAAGGTCAAATCGGTAACCCAACTGGTGAAGATGCGCCAAACAAGAAATACTACGATCCACGCGTATGGCTACGTGCTGGTCAAGTATCAATGGTTGAGCGTCTAGAGCAAGCATTTGCTGACCTTAACGCAATTGACGTACTATAATCGGTAACGATTGAGTTGTTTAAAAAGCCCGCTGTTAGAGCGGGCTTTTTTACGCCTTTTGAAAGTGCAAAGGCTGAATGGTTGACGGCTTAAAACATCAATTGAGCGCATTTGATAAATCTAAGCATGCCTTAAATACGCAATCAGTTGATCGTCTGAATTAATGAAATTGTGTTTGATTATCGACCAAACGATGCAATTTTGCGCAAAAAGTATGGCGAAATGTAAATCCATTGCGTAATCTGTAACGAGCCAGTATCAAGCAATGCAGATAACTAGTTGTTTTGAATCTATTTGCAAAAATCTGACTTGAAAAAAGTTGGCTTTAAGATATTGTGCCAAAATTCTGACGATTGTTTCAGTGCAACGATATGGATGTGGTTAACATTTTGGGCTCGGTTGCAGCTCGCAAATACCTTTTCTCGGTTAAATAAAAATCTGTATTTAGAGGATACAAATTATGGCAGGTGAATCTATGGGCGTTGAGGCGCCTTTAGCGGAAGGGCTCTCTCAGGCTGAAAAGTGGTTGAACAGTAACTCAGACCTACTGATTCAATACGGCGTGAACATCATTTCTGCGCTGCTTATCCTATTTATCGGTAACATTATCGTTAAAGCGGTGGCTGGTAGCATTTCTAAAGTGCTAGAAAAGAAAAACATGGACAAAGCGGTCGTGGAATTTGTCCACGGTCTGGTTCGCTACCTACTGTTCATCATCGTACTTATCGCAGCGCTTGGTCGCGTAGGTGTTCAAACGGCTTCTGTTGTTGCAGTAATTGGTGCAGCAGGTTTGGCTGTTGGTCTTGCGCTTCAAGGCTCACTATCTAACTTTGCGGCAGGCGTTCTTATTGTTGCATTCCGTCCGTTCAAATCTGGCGATTACGTAGAAGTTGGCGGCGTAGCAGGTAGCGTTGAAGCGATTCAAATTTTCCAGACGGTACTAAAAACACCAGACAACAAAATGGTGGTTGTACCAAACTCTGGCGTTATCGGCGGTCCTATCACTAACTACTCTCGCCACTCTACACGTCGTATTGACCTAGTGATTGGTGTGTCTTACAAAGCGGATCTAAAACAAACTAAACAAGTTATTCGTGAGACGCTAGAAAAAGACCCTCGTATTCTGAAAGATCCAGACATGACGATTGGCGTTCTTGCTCTGGCTGATTCTTCAGTGAACTTCGTGGTTCGCCCTTGGGTTAAAACTGCGGATTACTGGAACGTTTACTTCGATTCAATGCAAGCAATTAAAGAAGCGTTGGATGAAAACGGCATCGAAATCCCATTCCCACAAATGGATGTTCATCTGAACAAAGTCGAAGACTAATTCGATTAGTGATAAAAAGCGAGGCAGATGCCTCGCTTTTTTATATCTCGTAATACGGATTAGGCAGTGAGCTGAGAATCCTAGACAACTCAGAGCCGGTAAATCCAATCGTCCGCTCTGGGTGCCCGGGTGTGTAGAGAATTTCGTCGTGTTGATAGAGTCGACTATCGACGAAAATCGTGATGTCATCAGGTAAGCCAAAGGGGCATACCGCACCCGGTACACAGCCGGTTTGTTCGGTCATTTCATCATTGCCGACGATCGATACGCGCTTACCGGTAATCTGTTTAATGGCTTTGCTATCCAACCGACTGTCTTTATCGGTGATATACAGCGCGTAGCCAGAAGGCTTCAGCTTGAGAAACAAACTTTTACTGTGTGTGCCAGTCCAGCCAAGTTCTCTCGCGACTTTGACGTCGGTTTCGAAGTCTAAAATCGGCTCGTGCGTCCATTCATTAAATGGAATGTCTAATTGATTGAGCAACTCAGTGTTAAAGCGGTAAATTTTTTCCAGCTTATCCATAACTCTCTACCAATGATTTGTAGCCAGTTCTTTGGCTAATAGAAACGCGATCACGTACATCATAATGGCAATAGCAATATCAATACCTTGCTTTACTCTCGGTTTTGATAAGGTCGGAGCCAATTTTGCCGCACCGACAGATAGGGTATAGAACCAAACAAAGGACGCCATCATCGTGCCGAGGGCAAACGCAATTCGGTCTTGTCCCTCAAATTGTCCGCCAATCGAACCAAGTATCACTACTGTATCCAAGTACAAATGAGGGTTGAATACCGTCACGGCGATAGCGCCTAAAGCGACAGCGCGCTTGCCGCGTAAATTTTTGCTGGTGGCTGTCTCGCTTTGCGTGGAATGGCTAAAGGCACTTTTGAAAGACAAGTAGCCGTAGAAGCTCAGAAACGCGATACCACCGAGAGTCACCGCGGTTAGTAACGTTTCGTTTTGTGACAAAATCGCACCGCCGCCGAAAATTCCCAGTGAAATAAAGAAAACGTCCAAAAAGCTGCAGATAGTTGCGGTCGTCAGGTGATGATTACGCTTAATGCCTTGATTGAGCACATAAGCATTTTGCGCACCGATGGGAATAATCATGCTGGCGCCTAATCCAAAACCCTGAAATAACAGCCAAAAGTTCACGTTTTCTCTCCTGTTTAACGATGCATTGATTGCTGAATTAACAAGATAGAACGAATAGGATTATAAATATAATTAATGATTTTAATGTTATATAAGTACTGCTAATGTTGTGGGAGAACAAGTCGAAAACAGACTGAGGGAAGTATGCGTGGTTTAGACTACAAGTGGATCGAGGCGTTAGAAGCGGTGGTAAGTAGCGGTAGTTTTGAGCGTGCTGCCGAAGAACTGTTTGTCTCTCAATCAGCGATATCACAGCGGATCAAGCAATTGGAAAGATTCATCGCTCAGCCTGTTGTGATCCGCGAACAACCACCACGTCCAACGCCAATCGGCAAAAAACTGTTAGGCTTTTACCAGCGAGTGCAGTTGCTGGAAAACGAATTGATCCCGGAGCTTGGCAATGACAGTAGCAAGCGTCCCCTCAATATCTCTATCGCGACTAACGCCGATAGCCTTGCAACCTGGTTGCTCCCTGCGCTCGCCCCATTGATGCAATCGCGCAGAGTGGAACTCAATTTTGTCGTCCATGCTGAAGCGCGCACACTCGATAAACTGAAAAATGGTGAAGTGACGGGCGCGATCAGTATGGAGCCTAAAGCCATCACTGGCTGCCAAGCGCAATACTTAGGCCGAATGGATTATGTTTGCGTCGCGAATCCAGAGTTTGTCACGCGATATTTTTCCGATGGTGTTACCCGAGAGGCATTGCAACACGCGCCGGCAGTTTCCTACGATCAGCACGACAACTTACACCGCAGCTTTCTTCAGCAGCATTACAACATTGACCCAGACAGCGTGATCAACCACCACGTCGCGAGTTCAGAAGCCTTTGTCAACATGGCTTTAATGGGCTGCGCGTACTGTTTGATCCCAAGAGTACAGATCGAAAAAGAGCTCAATGATGGGCGTTTGATCGACTTGATCCCCGGCTTTTTTATGACCTTTCGAATTTACTGGCATCACTGGCAGCTCGAGACCGGATTACTGCAAGAGATCAGCGAGGCGATTGTCTCTCATGCCCATTCTTTACTGCCCAAATAGCCATTTGACTGAGTAAATTCTCTGTCAGATCAAAGGAATAAACTTGGTCTAATATGGTTCGTTTCCTATTATGTATGGATTCCATCACATACGGAGACGCGGAATGAAACGAGTTCCTACAGTAATTGCAGCACTGCTGACCAGCGCACTTAGCTTCGGCGCGATGGCCAACAATGTCGATTTCCCACACCTGTCGACTTCTGGCTACGGCGAAGTAGTCGCGACACCAGACATGGCAGAGTTTACCGTTCGAGTGGTTGAGACAACCATGACCGCTGAGCAGGCAAAGCAATCCGTTGATAAAGTCGTGTCTGACTTTCTTGATGAGCTAACCGATCAGGACGTGAGCAAAGACAACATTACCAGCTCAAACCTGTACCTGTCTCCGCAGTACCATTATCCAAAAGAAGGTAAACCTGAGTTGGTAGGCTACCGTGCGAGCCGAACGGTGAATGTGACGGTAGATGATTTGACTAAGCTGAATCAATACTTAGATATCGCTCTGAACGCGGGTATTAACCAAGTCGACAACATCAGTCTGAAAGTCAAAGATTCAGCCAAGTATCGTGAACAAGCGCGAATGGCTGCAATCAAAGACGCTAACAGCAAAGCGGATTCATTAGCGAAAGGTTTTGGTCACAAGCTAGGTAGTGTGTGGCAAATCGACTATAACATGCCAAGCTCCCAGCCAGTGTTAATGCGTTCAATGGCGATGGACGCCAAAATGGAGTCCAACACTTATCAAGATTCGACGATCGTGATCCGCGACCGTGTTGATGTGATCTATAAATTGGACTAACGATTTCGCAGACACTAACGAGTAAAAACAAAAAAAGAGGGCCGAGGCCCTCATTTTATTTATCTTGTAAACGTTACGAATTAAAGCACGTGTACAGATGCAGTGTTTGTCGTACCTGAAGCAACTAGAGCACCAGAAACCATGACTACGATGTCGCCTTTGTTACCTAGGCCAGACTCAAGAGCAAGCTCTTTACCGCGTACGTAGAATGCGTCAGTGTTGTCCATAGCATCAACAACAACAGGTGTAACACCTTTAGTTAGAACAAGCTGTGCAGCCGTCTTCTTGTTGGTTGTTAGTGCTAGGATGTTTGCAGTTGGGAAGTACTTACGTACTGAACGTGCAGACTTACCGCCTTCAGTTGCAACAACGATCAGTGGAGCAGCCAGTTTCTCAGCTGTGTCTACTGCGCCTTTACATACCGCTTCAGTGATACGTAGACGTGGGCTGTCTAGGCGAGAACCTAGTTCAGCTTTAAGCGCTGAATCAGTACGGTTCGCGATTTGAGCCATGATAGTTACTGCTTCAACAGGGTATTTACCTTTCGCTGTTTCACCAGAAAGCATTACCGCGTCAGTACCGTCCATTACTGCGTTAGCAACGTCGCCTGCTTCCGCACGAGTAGGGCGAGGGTTGTTGATCATTGAATCAAGCATTTGAGTTGCAGTGATAACCATCTTACGAGCACGGTTACACTTCTCGATCATCATTTTCTGAGCGAAGATTACTTCTTCCGCTGGGATTTCAACACCTAGGTCACCACGAGCAACCATGATGCCGTCAGAAAGCTCTAGGATCTCGTCGAAGTTATCAACACCTTCTTGGTTTTCGATCTTAGAAATGATGTGGATGTTCTCGCCGCCGTTTGCTGCAAGTACTTCACGGATTTCTTTAACGTCAGATGCTTTACGGATGAAAGATGCTGCAACGAAGTCAACGCCTTGCTCACAACCAAACTTAAGGTCGTTCTTATCTTTTTCAGATAGTGCTGGTAGGTTTACAGAAACGCCAGGAAGGTTAACACCTTTGTTTTCGCCTAGTGCACCGTTGTTAAGAACTTTACATTTAACTTCAGTGTCAGTCGTTGCAATCACTTCCATCTCGATTAGACCGTCGTCTACTAGGATAGTGTTACCAACGTTTAGGTCAGCGGCGAAACCTGGGTAAGTTACCGCAACGATGTCTTTGTTACCTACAACTGAAGTGTCAGTTGTGAAAGTGAATTCTTGACCAGCTACTAGATCAACGTCGTCGCCGTTTTCTAGTTTGATAGTACGGATTTCAGGACCTTTAGTGTCTAGAAGAATCGCAAGTTGCTTACCAGTTGCTTCCATTACTTTACGGAAGTTCGCGATACGAGTGCCATGCTCTTCGTAGTCACCGTGAGAGAAGTTCAGGCGCATTACGTTCATGCCTGCGTTTACTAGTTCAGTTAACTTCTCTACAGATTCAGTTTTAGGGCCAATCGTACATACGATTTTGGTCTTTTTCATGGAAGATACTCTCCGGTCAATAATAGTTACAATTTGAAAGTTGTTACTTAGGTTGAAGTCTATGCTGTCGACCGAGCATTTAGTGCCTGCTTTTCGTCGGAGACGGCGCTCATTCATCGGGACTTCAAAACTGAAAGTCTTTCACCAAGTTTAGTCATTTTATGACCAAGTCGGCGCGCTAATATTCAGTATTTATGTGACTAAACCAGTATATATGGGCTTAGTTGCAAAAAAATAACGTTCAATTCTGTAATTTTTTTTCTTTTAGGTGGCGCATTCTATCACCTAATTCATCCAATATCACTGCTTAAGAATTGTCTTAGGACAAGGTTTTATCGCTAATTATTAATTTTTTGGATCAAAATAAATGGACTTAAAAGTTTCGTTTTGACTATAATAAGTTTCACTTCGAAATGTAAAAATTAGGAATAAATGTCGAAACGAAATACACAGCTCAGAAGACACACCATTTCCAACTTAGTAAACGAAAAAGGGGAAGTGAGTGTAGAAGAGCTATCACAGCGATTTGAAACATCAGAGGTCACAATTAGAAAGGATCTCGCGTCACTAGAGAAAAACGGTCAGCTATTGCGACGCTACGGCGGAGCTATCGCACTGCCGAAAGAAGTTGTCAGTGATGAAATGAACCATAATGTTTCGATTCGTAAGGATGAACTCGCTCAAGCAGCGGCAAAGCTGATCCGCGAACACAACCGTATCGTTATCGACAGTGGCAGCACGACTGGCGCATTGATCAAACAATTGGATGGCATGCGTGGCCTAGTGGTGATGACCAATTCTCTTAATGTTGCTAATGCGCTAAATGAACTAGAGAGCGAGCCAACTTTGCTGATGACAGGCGGGACTTGGGATGCTCATTCCGAGTCGTTTCAAGGTCAAGTTGCTGAATCCGTTCTACGATCTTATGACTTTGACCAGCTTTTCATTGGGGCGGATGGCGTTGACTTAGAGCGCGGTACGACCACTTTTAATGAGCTAGTTGGCTTAAGCAAAGTGATGGCAGAAGTATCTCGCGAAGTGATCGTCATGGTCGAATCAGAAAAGATCGGCCGCAAGATCCCAAACCTAGAGCTCGCTTGGGATGCGATAGACGTACTAGTGACAAACAAAGATCTCTCAACCGAATTCAAACAGATCATCGAATCCCATGGGATCAAAGTGATCTGCGTATAACGTTTTTAAATTACAACCCGATTAGGCCTTTGCTTGCTGCCGTTCGGAAGGAAAAGTATTGGAGTTAATATGTGTGGAATCGTAGGTGCAGTAGCACAGCGTGATGTAGCAGAAATTTTAGTTGAAGGTCTTAAGCGATTGGAATATCGCGGATACGACTCAGCGGGTGTCGCTGTTGTAGACTCAGAGTCTAACCTGACTCGTGTTCGCCGCTTGGGCAAAGTGCAAGAGTTGGCAGATGCGGTTGATGAAATTGGCGTAACGGGTGGTACCGGTATCGCGCATACTCGTTGGGCAACACACGGTGAGCCATCAGAAGTGAATGCACACCCACACATGTCTGGTGATATCGCTGTCGTGCATAACGGCATTATCGAAAACTACGAAGAGCTGCGTGAAACGCTACGTGAGCGCGGCTACGTATTTGAATCTCAAACTGATACGGAAGTGATTGCTCACTTGGTGGAGTGGGAACTTCGTAGTACAGATTGCCTAATTGAAGCCGTGCAGAAAACCGCAAAGCAACTAGAAGGCGCGTACGGCACTGTCGCGATGGATCGCAAAGATCCGTCACGTATTGTTGTGGCGCGTTCAGGTAGCCCAATCGTAATTGGCTTTGGTGTTGGCGAGAACTTCCTAGCTTCAGACCAATTGGCGTTGCTGAGCGTGACTCGCCGTTTTATGTACCTAGAAGAAGGTGATGTGGCAGAAATTACTCGCCGCGAAGTGACGGTATTTGACCAATCGGGTGAGCGTGTTGAGCGCGAAATTACCGAGTCAAACGCTGAGCACGATGCGGGTGATAAAGGTAAATACCGCCACTTTATGCAAAAAGAGATTTACGAGCAGCCAACCGCATTAATCAACACCATGGAAGGGCGCATCAGCGCAGATTCAGTCGTGACTGAGTCTATCGGTGTTAACGCAGCGGATATTCTGAGCCGTGTTGAGCACGTACAAATCGTCGCATGTGGTACCTCGTACAATGCGGGTATGACTGCGCGTTACTGGTTTGAAGATATTGCTGGCGTAAGCTGTGACGTCGAAATCGCTTCTGAGTTCCGCTACCGCAAGTTTGTCACGCGTCCAAACAGCCTGTTGATCACTCTGTCTCAATCGGGTGAAACCGCAGACACGCTAGCAGCACTGCGCCTGGCGAAAGAAAAAGGTTACATGGCGGCGATGACCATCTGTAACGTGGCGGGCTCTTCTTTGGTTCGTGAGTCTGATTTTGCCTTTATGACCCGCGCGGGTGTTGAAATTGGTGTGGCGTCGACCAAAGCGTTTACCACGCAACTTTCTGCGCTATTGATGCTGGTAACCGCGCTTGGTAAGCAGCAAAACCGCATCAGCAAAGAGAAAGAAAAAGAGATCGTGGAGGCGTTACACGCGTTACCTGCGCAGATCAATTCCGCATTGGCGTTTGAAAAACAGATCGAAGCTCTGGCGGAAGACTTTGCTGACAAGCACCACACGTTGTTCTTGGGTCGTGGTGAGTTCTACCCAATCGCGATGGAAGCGTCACTCAAGTTAAAAGAGATTTCTTACATCCACGCGGAAGCGTATGCGGCGGGCGAATTGAAGCACGGTCCTTTGGCGCTGATTGACGCCGATATGCCAGTGGTGGTGGTTGCGCCAAGTAATGATCTGCTAGAAAAGCTAAAGTCGAACATTGAAGAAGTACGCGCTCGTGGCGGCTTGCTGTATGTCTTTGCTGATGTGGATGCGGGCTTTGAAGCGGATGAGACAATGAAGATCATTGCAATGCCTCACGTTAGTGAAATCACTGCGCCGATTTACTACACCATCCCGATGCAGCTGTTGTCTTACTACGTTGCCTTAATCAAAGGTACCGACGTTGACCAACCTCGTAACCTAGCGAAAGCGGTAACAGTGGAATAATACTGAATCGTTATCAAGTGAATATAATAAGCCACCTATTGCGCGCTGCGTGATAGGTGGCTTTTGCTTTTATGCTCACCGACAAAACTAGTGCAGACAGACCCACAATGCTGCGAGAGCAACCGCGCAGGCAATCCATAGGTTGCGAACCAACATTTTTCGATGCACCACGTTTGACTGAGTCGCGATTTCGGTTTTGCGCCTGACAATCTGATTGAGGAACAACCATAGTGCAACCAACAGCAGCAAGTACTGCAAGATGGAGAGTGAGCCGACTTTAATCAGCAGCATAGTCCCCGTGGTCATCACCAACGCGCTGCGCGTCCACGCCAGTTGAGTGCGCTCTCGTTGTAGCCCCGGGTCGCGTTCAAGCGGCGAGGGTTTCATATCGCCAAATACCCGACCAAAGACGCAAAGCTGACGACGACTAAGGTTATCGCAATCAAGCTATTACTGTACTTGAATGGGTCTTCGAGTCGCATCGCTTTTTCATTTTGATACCAACGCAAAAATGCCCATACAGCGGTCACTAGCGCCACGCTGGCTAAACCGGGTGTGAGCCATTCGCTATGACGAAGGATAGGACTGTCGTGGGTCGCACTGAGCAAATCAATGCCTATCGATGTCGCTAGAAAAGCCAGTGCAGTGCGTATCCACGCGAGAAAAGTGCGTTCATTAGCAAGGGAAAAACGATAGTCGGGATCTTTGCCCATTTTCATATCGGGGAACCTCGTTAGCGCTGAATGTGACGAAGTGAGTCCAACGCAGTATTCATGCTGACAGAGTCGGTCAGCGTATTGAGTTTGAAAAATAGGATGTCGAAAGCAATCATCTGCAGCAGTTGTGGTGTCACCATTCCCAATTGGTTGTGCTCTTCGGTGTAACTGTAAGGAATAACGAAGTCCGATAGCTGGGCCACTTTGCCTTTGCCGTAACGTGTCAGGGCAATCACTTTGGCACCGTTGGCGCGCGCTTTTTCAATCGCAGCCAGTACTTCTTGGGTATTGCCTCGCGCTGATACCACCAGCAACACATCGTCTTTTTTCAGCAGTGAAGCCTGGACGATTTGAATGTGGTAATCGAGATTGAACTGCACGTTAAAACCAGAGCGAATCAGCTTGTGGTTGATGTCTGCGGCAACCAATGCAGACGCGCCGATACCGGAAAGCAGGATCTTATTTGCTTTGAGCAGTACTTCAGCACTGCGTTCAATGGTGTCGGTATCAATCAGGCTTAAGGATTGCTCGATCTTACTGGTAAATAAGTTTTTTGACTTCTCGATGATGGCTTGGGTCGAGTCGCTGCTTTCGATTTCTGCATATACAGATTGAGTGGGTAGCTTCTGTGCCTGAGGCGCAAGTGCCGCCAGCTTCAGTTTTAGGTCCGGAAAGCCACTGCAGCCGATGCTTTTGGCATAGCGAATTACCGACGAATCGCTGATGCCCAGTTTAGCGCCGACTTTGGTGGCGCTAAACTTAGCGAGGTCAAATTGCTGCTCAATAATAAAGTGCGAAATTTTTTGCTCGTTCAGGTTGGTTGAATGAGCGAGTGCGTTGACTTTATTGATGATGCTTTCCATTGATGCCTCTGCAGTTAAATCGTCCCGTCGCAGCAAATTGTACGACGGGATGATATTAGCGACTTTTCGCTGGCTTTTCGACTGGATCGGTAAATCCTAATAGCATCGACGCGATAAAGCCGACAATCCATGCACACACTACCGCAAGAAGGAAAGATGGGATCTGACCTTCACCCACGAGTGGAATCAGCGAAAGCCCAGCAGTACCAAACGGAATGATGATGCCAATCTTGAAAGCCGCCATCATGGCACCACCGGCAAAACCGCCAATACAACCGGCAATAAAGGTTTTGCCTAACGGTAGCGATACACCAAACAGCAAAGGTTCACCGACACCCAGAATACCGACTGGCAGCGCACCCGTGATGGTCTTCTTCAGGCGCTCATTTTTCGATTTGAGGTAAACGTACGCTGCTGCGCCGACTTGTCCCATACCGCCCATCGCCAAAATTGGGAACAGGTAGTTGAGGCCAAATGTCTCTAGAATTTGTGCGTGAATAGGGATAAGACCTTGGTGCAAACCTGTTAATAGTAAGAACAAGAAGCCGCCACCTAAGATGCCGCCAACCGCTACCGAGCCAGCCGATTCGTTAAGTAGTGCCACCGAGACTAAGTTACCTAGCCACACGTTTACTGCGTGCGCGATAGGCTGCAAGATAAATAAGGCTACCGCTGACGACACCAAAATTGTCACCGTTGGGGTGAAGATAAGATCGAGACTCTCTTTACAGTGGCTGCGGAACCAAAGTTCAAACTTAGAAGAAAAGACGCAGACCAACAGCACTGCAAACATGCCACCGCCGCCCGGTACTAAGGCGTTACCAAACAACTCAACGTTGGCAAGACCTGGTGCGGCTAAAACCGCAGCCATTACCGCACCAATCGCAGGAGACGCTTGAAGTTCTTTGGCAGTATTCATACCGATCATGACAGAAAGTACGGCGAATACGGCTTTACCCACAACAGTAAACAGCGTGAAGATATCTGGGTTGGTTGCCACAAAGTCCGGAGCAACGAGTTTGAAGATGTTCACCATCCCCAGAATAAGACCACAACCGATCAGAGCAGGAATGGTCGGTACAAAGATTGCGGCTAAGGTGTTGAGCGCGCGACGAATCGAAAATGGTTGTGCGACTGGTGCTTCTGTTGAGTCTTCCTCAAGTCCAGCGCCTTTCATTCGTTTGTTCAGCACACCAGTCACTTTGGCCGCAGTGCCCATTCCGACGATGATTTGATACTGCTCTCCGGCATCGACGACCCCTTTAATGCCTTCGACATCACGCAGTGCATCCATGTTAAACAGGGAACGGTCTTTTAGCACGATACGCACGCGTGTCATGCAGTTGGTCAGAGTCGCGACGTTATCAAAGCCGCCAATATGCTGCTCAATTTGATCGGCAATCAGTTCTAGATGTTCTATCTTATTTGCCATGCTATTTTCCTTGCAGTAACTGCTGTTTCAGAGGTTGGAAGGGTTGCGCCGCAAGAGCAAGCGCTTTCGAAGGTGAAGTGTCCAACGTGTGCAGCAACACCGCTGCACGAACATTGTAATCCACCGCATCTAATAGATTGGCGGCGGTTAGCTCACCCACTTCACAAATTTGTTGCACCATATGTTGGGCACGAATGCGTAGCTTCTGATTGTTCGCTTTGACGTCCACCATCAGGTTGCCGTGGACTTTGCCCAATTGGATCATGACCGAGGTACTGAGCATTCCCAACAACATCTTTTGTGCTGAGCCGCTTTTCATTCGAGTTGATCCTGCGAGCACCTCTGCACCGACATCCGGTGCAATAGACACATCCGCGTGTTGAGAAATGAGCCCCGGTCCTCGGGTACTGAGCGCAATGGTTTTAGCGCCGATTTGTCTGGCGTAATCCAGCGCTGAAATAACAAAGGGAGTTCTTCCGCTGGCGGCAATACCAAGCACTACGTCGTGTACTGTAAGCTGACGCTGTTGAAGCTCGGCAGGGGCCGACTCGGTGCAGTCTTCAATGTCTTCCACCGCAGCAAGCATAGCGTCAACGCCACCCGCGATAATGGACTGAACTAAAGCAGGATCGGTACCGAATGTAGGGGGACATTCCGCTGAATCCAATACACCAAGTCGGCCGCTGGTTCCGGCTCCAACATAGAATAAACGACCACCTTGTCTGATCTGTGCGGCGATCAGTTCAACCGCTTTGGCGACGTCTGGCAGCACTTTGTTGATCGATACTGCAACACTAGCGTCGTGTGCATTGAGTAATTCCAGTACTTCCATTAATGGCAACTCGGACAGCTGTTCTGTCTCGGGGTTTTGCTCTTTATTAATGGTGGACGACAACTCACTCATAACTCTCTCCGTTGACATTCGACATTTAAAGAATATACAAATGTCGAATATCGACAATAAAAGTTATACAGATTCGAGATTGTTGTCACATAGAACGGCGTTTCATTTATTTGGTGTGTTTTTAATTTACTGATAAATAAGGAACTTAAGGAGGTAGAGCGGGTCGTATGATTAAGTAATAATGTCGAGTGTCGACATTTTCTAGATAAAACAAGCAGCTAGAGTCATCTTGAGTAAGAGAGCGAACATGACAAAAATGTCATTTTGCTGAAAGTGTCTTGTCAGGTGCGGTGTTGAATAATGACCACATACGAAACAAGCCCAGAAAGGAACATAACATGAACGTATTAAAAGCAGCTCTCTTTGCAACCTCTATGACACTAATCAGCGCATCGGCGTTAGCCCAGCCTTATTTTGTTGGCGGCAACTACGCTTCTCGCGAGCAGGCTAAAACCATTTCAGTTGCGCCGGCATCTACGTCTGATGCGGCTTACCAAAATGCGATTGCTGAGCTCTCTTCTCTGAAAGCGATGTCAGCAGACGAGTTGTACCAAGCGCTACGCATTCAAAAGTACGGCGTGGATAGCAAAACGACTCATATCAAAGACGGCGGTTACGTAACCGTGTCTGAGCGTATGAACGAAGATGGCCAAATTGAGTTTCTGGGTAACGTCAATGTCACGGTGCACTACGCCGAGCGTGACGATAACCGATAATGATCGCCAAATTTGTAAGAGTATGGTGTCGCTCGCTCCATGCTCTTTGTCGATCTTTAACCTGAGCGCGACGAAAATTTGCTGAGAAGTAGGTACGCGAGTTTTGAAAATACTGATTGTCGAAGATGAAGTGAAAGCCGGAGAATATCTGCAAAAAGGCTTGATTGAATCGGGCTATGTAGTCGATTTAGTTAATGATGGTGTTGACGGACTCTATCATGCGACCAGCGAAGACTACGATTTGATTCTGCTCGACATCATGCTACCTAAATTGGACGGTTGGCAGGTGTTAAATACGCTCAGAAGCAGCGATATTGCTACGCCCGTGATCATGTTAACCGCCAAAGAACAAGTTGAAGACCGGGTGCGAGGTTTTGAGCTAGGTGCTAACGATTATGTAGTCAAACCTTACGCATTTGCTGAGCTGCTGGCGCGGATACAAAACGTGTTTCGCCACCATAAGCCGTCGCAAGTCAGTACGTCATCTCAGATTCTTACCGTCGCCGATCTGCAATTGGATATCCTCAAAAGAACCGCGAGTCGTGCAGGGCAGAGTATTAACTTAACCGCCAAAGAATACGCACTGCTGGAACTTTTGATGCGTAAATCGGGGCAGGTTCTTTCTCGCACCACCATCGCATCTTTGGTGTGGGATATGAATTTTGATAGTGATACCAACGTGATTGATGTCGCGGTCAAACGGCTGCGCAACAAAGTGGATAAACCGTTTGAGCAAGCGTTGATCCATACCATTCGAGGGATGGGATACAAGCTGGAAGCGCTAAAAGATGCGTAGCTGGCGATGCACTTTGTCGATGAAGAAAAAACTGCTGTTGATGCTGGTGGGAATGGCGTTTGTGACCTATTTTCTCTTAGCCTTTATCCTCAAGTTTGCCATCGAACGACACTTTCTTAACCAAGATTACAACTACATTGTCAGCAAGTTTAATGCGATTGAAAACACCTTACTGAGTTCTCCCCAAGCGGTGTTTGATCAATCTAAGAACATGCCACTGTACATGTGGGTGTTCGACAAAGAGAAAGTCATCTATAAAAACTCCAATTTGACCTTTCCCTCAGCTCAAAGCTTTACTCCTACTGCACCCAATATATTGAAGCGTAAAAACGAGATTGAGTGGCGCGAAGATTCATTAGCCATTCGAGCGTTTGCATTTAAGTCAGAGCGCTATGTGGTAGTGCTGGGGATGAGTATTAATCACCACATTGTGTTTTTGGAAGAACTGGCTTGGATATTGTTCTGGACATTGGGGACTGCTTTTGTCGCTTCTTCTGTCTACAGTTGGTGGGTGGTTAAGAAAGGTCTTAAGCCGATAGCGTCGCTCAATCAACATATTCAACAAGTGACTCCAGAGCAGTTGGATTTGCGTCTTCCCGTTGAGTCGCTACCGACTGAGTTGCAGGACTTGGCACGAAAACACAACGCGATGCTGGACCGTTTGCAATTAGGTTTTCAGCGTTTGAGTGATTTTTCATCCGATATTGCCCATGAACTCAAGACGCCGTTGACCAATGTTATGACGCAAAACCAAGTGATGCTTGGCGCTGCACGCTCGGAAGACGAATATCAAGACGCGCTGGCATCAACCTTGGAAGAGCTGAATCGCATCACCAAGACCATCAATGACTTACTTTATATCGCCAAAGCGGAAAACAAGCTCATTCATCGCAATGACGAGTGTTTCTCTGTGAAGGCGCAAATCGAACGGCTAGTTGATTACTATGACATCCTTGCCGAAGAAGCCTCACTCACGATGACTTACCAAGGCGACGCTAAGCTGTACATGGATAAAAATATGTTTGAGCGCGCGGTGGGAAATCTACTCTCTAATGCGATCAGGCACGCTTATGCAGGAACTTGTATCGAACTGAATGTGCAGGAGCGAGACAATCAAGTACTCATTACCGTTGCCAACCAAGGCGACACAATTGCAGAAGAAAACCTACCTTATCTTTTTGACCGCTTTTACCGCGCAGACAAATCGCGCGTGCACCGAGGGAGTGTTGGCGCTGGATTAGGGCTGTCTATCACCCAATCGATCATTCATGCCTATGGTGGAGCGGTGAATGTGAGTTCGGAAAGGAGTCTTACGCGATTTGAGATAACTCTGGCTTCAGCTAGTGATGATTCAAAACAGTAAGCGTTAGGCAAATAGGGATTTAGCATTCCGCAAACATTAAAACGGACTTTCCTTATCCAGCTCATTGCAGATCTCTACAATGGCTAAAGAAAGTCCGGATTTAATGATTTGCTGCTGACGTTGCAGTTGCAGTTGGTAAAACTCAAGGTCGATATCATCATCAGGCTCAGAGACTTGAAGTTGCACCATGCCAAGGCTTTGGACCAAATTGAGTTTGGTGATGGGTTCAAGAATATTTGGATCAGTGAACTCGTAATCGGAAGCGTCACTGTTCAGTGTGTTCTTGATTTTGATGATATCTTCGATGTCGTGATAGACGTTGTCCGGTAGTACACCCAAGCCATACAACAACTTTAAACGCACAGACAAATCACCCAGAGGGCCTGAATCTTGAAGTAAAGGCCCGACGACTGACTGCACCGCAAAGTTATCTTTTCGAAAGATTCTTTGTATCAGCGCATCGATAGAGTCATTAAAAATGTCCACCGCAGCGATAAAGAAACCGCGTACCGATGGGGCATTGTTTAATCGCTCTATAATCTCAGTTTCGTTAAATTTGTCTGCCATATACCAATTAGTCGTTTTCGTTTAAAAGGGGAGACAATGCTCCCCTCAAGTTATCGTCATAGAGACGCGTAGATTGCTTCAATCTTTGCGACTTCTTCACTGTCTATCGCTAGACCAGTGTAGTGCGCGACAGTTTTGCGCACGCCGTGTTCTTTTAGCGATGTTTGTAGTTCAATCGCTTGTGGATCTTCGCTGCTAGTATACTTCAAAGCTGCGGCGATGCCTTTTAAAAGTGCTTGGTTTTCAGTGCCATATTCGATTGTACCGAGTAAAGGTTTGACCAATCTATCGTTTGGACCCAATTTTCTGATCGGTTGACGGCCAACACGGTCAACTTCGTCTACCAGATACGGGTTGGCGAAACGGCCAAGAATTTTCTCGATGTACGCATTATGCATATCGCGGTCAAAATCATAACGGCGAATCAGTACTTCTCCACTCTCTGACATCGCTTGTTTTACATCCGCGTGGATCTCTGGGTCTTCAATCGCTTCACGAATAGTTCGGTGACCTTTCAAGCAGCCAAGATACGCGGTGATGCAGTGACCCGTATTGAGCGTGAACAACTTGCGTTCAACAAATGCCATCAGATTATTGGTGGTTTCCATGCCATCAATACGTGGAATTTCACCTTTGAACTGTTGCTCATCCACAATCCACTCGCTAAAGCTTTCCACTGTGACTTCTAGTGGGTCATCGTTCGCTGCTTCGGCTGGTGGAACGATACGGTCAACTGCAGAATCGACAAAACCGATTAGCTCGTCTGCTTTTGCGTGTAGTGATGTGTCTAAGTGTTTGTAAACTTCGCCTTTTAGATGAGTCGTACCGCGAACCATATTTTCACACGCGATGATATTCAGCGGCGCTTCATTGCCTGCTTCAAAGCGCTTCGCGATACCAGTTGCGATGGTCTTCGCGATAATATCCAGTACGTTTGGACCGACAGCCGTCGTGACTAGATCCGTGTGTACCATGCGTTCGATGACGTCATCACTGGCTGAATTAACAGCTGTTACATGACTAACGGTGTCGATTTTGCATTCTGTGCCAACGACTTTAACTTTGTACTCTTGTTTGTGGCTCAATTGGTCGACGAGTGGGGCGTCTACGTCGGCGAACGTCACTTCTACGTCTGCGTCTGCCAACAATTTACCAATAAAGCCTCGACCGATATTACCTGCGCCAAAATGAACTGCGTTTTTCATAACTTACCTACCAATTAAAATGTGCTAACGACGTTAGGGTGAGGTCAACCGTTATAGGGGGGCGACAGCTGACCTCGGTTTTGCTCAGGAGCAAAAGGGTATTCAGATGTGGATTAAGCCGCTTGCTCTCCGCCAAGGATGTTGAGGACTTCTTCTACATCTTTGGTCGTGGTAAGCGTGTCAATCGCCTCTGGATCGTCTAGAGCATTGGTAATTGTTGTGATGACTTGGATGTGCTCGTCATTCTTCGCGGCGATACCAATCACCAGCTTGGCAATATCATCTTTGTCGTCAGTAAATTGGATACCTTGTGGGTATTGGCAGATCACGATACCCGTTTTCTTCACTTTATCTTTAGCTTCTACCGTACCGTGTGGTACCGCGATAGATTCACCTAAATAAGTTGAAACCAGTTTTTCGCGTTCGAACATTGCGTCTACGTATTCTGGTTCGACGTAGCCCATCTCGACCAATTTGTTACCTGCAAAGCGAATGGCTTCTTCTTTCGTCGTCACTGGCAAGTTTAGGTGGATGTTCTCACGTTGAATTTGGAATACCGGCGAAGCTTGAACTTCAAAGCTGTCGTCGTTTGCGGCGACGATAGAAACTTTCACCATGCGATCATCGTTTGCTGCATCGTGCTTTTGCGCAGCAAGTAATTGAGTCACTAGGTTGTTGTACATTTCACCGTCTAGGAAGTTAGTCAAAGACATGTGGTGTGCATTTGGAGCGTGTTTGCGCGCGCGGTCTGTCAGGTCTTTGTGGGTGATAACGATATCCACATCTTCTGGCAGGCTGTTGATTGCTAAGTTAGTCACGCTGATGTTCAAGCCCGCTTCTTGTACTTTCTTACGTAGTAAGCTTGCACCCATTGCGCTCGAACCCATGCCAGCATCACACGCAACAATAATGGTTTGAACTGTCGCTAGGTTTACGTCACCTTTTGCTTGCGCACTTGTCGCAGCGCTGCTTTTCGACGCAGACTTCATGTCTTTCATCTGTGAGGTTGCTTTTTCTAGCGCAGCACCGTCGCCGTCTTCTTCTGTTGACGTTTGAGTCTTAAGTAATAGTGACGCAACTGTGAAAGACACTGCAGCCGCTGAAGCAATAGACGCCAGTACGCCAACCATCGCGCTCTTAGGTGTCATCAGCAATACCGCGAAGATAGAGCCTGGTGATGCTGGAGAAACGATACCCGCGTTGAATACAGTTAGGACAAATACACCTGTCATACCGCCAGCGATTGCAGCAAGGATTAGACGAGGGTTCATCAGTACGTACGGGAAGTAGATCTCGTGGATACCACCGAAGAAGTGGATGATCGATGCACCACCTGCAGTCTGACGAGCAGTACCTTTACCAAACACCATGTACGCTAGCAGGATACCTAGACCAGGACCTGGGTTTGCTTCGATTAGGAAGAAGATCGATTTACCAGTTTCCGATGCTTGTTGAATACCCAGTGGTGAGAAAATACCGTGGTTAATCGCGTTGTTCAGGAACAGGATTTTTGCTGGTTCAACAAAGATAGAAGTTAAAGGTAAAAGGTGAGCTGCAACCAGGAAGTTTACGCCTGCTGCCAAGCCGCCTGATAGCACTTTGACAAATGGACCAATTAAGAAGAAAGCGACGATTGCACACACCATACCGATGATGCCTGCTGAGAAGTTGTTCACCAACATCTCGAAGCCACTTTTCACTTTGCCGTCGATGTAGTTATCGAATTTCTTGATTGCCCAGCCACCCATTGGGCCGACAATCATTGCGCCCATAAACATTGGGATGTCGGTACCGACAATCACACCCATTGTTGTAATAGCACCTACTACTGCGCCGCGATCTCCGCCGACTAGCTTACCGCCGGTGTAACCGATCAGCAGTGGCAATAGGTAGGTAATCATTGGACCAACCATTGCTGCCAGTGTTTCATTTGGCAACCAACCGGTTGGAATAAATAGAGCAGTGATAAAACCCCATGCGATGAATGCACCGATATTAGGCATTACCATGTTTGACAGGAAGCGACCAAAATTTTGTATCTTGATCTTAGCATCTGGTGATATCATACGAGTTCCCCGTTCGATGTTCTGTTAATATGTTGTAGTACGGTTCGCCAAAACCGTCTGATTGCTTAGTACCCAATCAATTTACCACACATTTTTATGATGGAACTGACAACGGGTTTTTCGTGATCTGGACCTTATAAATATATCCCTCCAAGTACTTTTTGCGTGAATCTCGTCAATAAATTGACATGTAATTTAATGACAAATTTAAAGTCATATAAATGTCAATAACTTTTAAATGATCAACTTATCAATTTTCAAAGATTAAAAAACGACCACTAAGTGATCTATGTCACTATTTTGTTTTTATATTGATTCGGTGAATTTATAAGTGTGATCTTGATCTTGTTGTTAAATCCGCTAGTCAGAAGTCCGAAAGTGACTTAGATCTCATTTGGTGTTTTTGTGAAATAAAATGACACATTTTCATCGATTCAGAGAGAGTAAAAAGGGCAGCGTTGCTGCCCTTGTCGATAGGATTAGTTGGCGTCTAAGTAGGCTTTTGAAGAAATGTCCGTCCAAGCTCGGACTTTAGCTAGGTAGCGTTTCTGTGACTCAATGATCTCTTTTGCCAGCGGGTCTTTTGCTGCTTCTTCTTCAAGCAAGCTTTGTGTCGCCGCTTTCATTGCTTGTAGAACTTCCGGTGGGAAGTCACGCACTTTGATCTCTGGATACTCGGTACTCATCGTTTCCCAGCTATTGGCGTTCGCGTCGATTGACTGGGTGTACATATCAAATGCGGTTACACGGAAGGCCGTTTCTAGAATACTTTGCAGGTCTTTAGGTAATTCATCCCACTTCTTCTTGTTGACTAGGAACTGAGTTTCCGAGCCTGGCTCGTGCCATGCGGTATAGTAGTAAGGTGCGATTTTCTGAAAGCCCATGCGCAGGTCAAAAGCGGGACCTACCCATTCCAAAGCATCGATTGTGCCTCTTTCAAGCGAGGTGTATAGCTCGCCCGGTGCGATGTTGGTTGGCGCAGCGCCCACGCGTGCCATCACTTCACCAGCAAAACCTGGAATACGGATCTTCAACCCTTGCAGGTCTTGCAGTGAATTGATTTCTTTTTTAAACCAGCCGCCCATCTGAATATCTGAGTTACCGCCCGGGAATGAAAGCAAGTTGTGCGGACCGTATACTTTTTCCATCAATTCCATACCACCGCCACGATAGAACCAAGCGTACTGCTCGGTAGACATCATGCCAAACGGCATCGAAGAGAAGTACAACGTATTAGGGACTTTGCCTTTCCAGTAGTATGAACTGGAGTGGCCGAGGTCGTACTGACCAGATTTAACCATGTCGAAAATGCCAAGCGGTGCTTTGTGCTTGTTGGCCGAGTCAACACGAATTTGCAGACGTCCGTTTGACATTTCTTCTGCCAGTTTTGCCATGTTCTTGGTAGCGTCACCGAGAATTGGTGTGTTGGGTCCCCACGTTTCCGCAAGCTTGAGTCGGTAGACTTTTTCAGCGGCAAGGCTGGTTGCTGAGAATAAAGCCAAAGAGAGTGTGATCGCCCCGGTGATTGCAGAGCGAAGAGGTTTGTTCGATCGCAGCATGACTTCGTTTACTTCCTTGTTATTTTGGTTATCGTCTTGCTTAGCTTTCAGTTAGTTGTTTTTTTCGTCAATGCATTTGTTTAACAAGCAAAGTGATAGCTTTGAACGATCTATCTAATACTTATGAACATGTTGGAGTAATATGTTGCATATGCTATGCAGCTTGTTCACTAGATTGGCTATTGGCTTAAAAATAAGTCGATCATCTTAATAGCAAAAGTGCCGCGTGAGTCACGTGGCACTTTTACCGCTACTGATTAAAGCGTAACTTGATGATATTCCAAGTAGCGCTGGGCGTGATCTGCTCCCATGTAACGTGCCAGTGTCTTTACGGGAACTTGCTTGAGATCCACCATGATCAACCCATCCAGTGCGTTGTTGAAGTCAGGATCAACGTTGAAAGACACCAGTTTGCCGTTAAGCCCGAGATATTGGCGCAGCAGTACGGGCACGCCTTTTCCTTCGTCAATTCTCGCGATGACCCGCGATAGCAATTGTAGGTCGGCTAGCGCGGTTAACATACCAGTATTCCAACCATTCTTTTGGCTTGGCAGTGGATTCGTCGGGGTCACGTAGCTGGCTTTTTCCGCGTCATAGTGGTGGAGCGTCATGGTTTCCGCCAGTAATTGTCGGGCTTGGTCACTGTAGTCACTGCTGATGCTCACCGGGCCAAACAAGTGGGTGTATTCTGGGTTGTGCTGAATATAAGCGGCAATACCTTTCCATAGAAGCAGCAACGCTCCCATGCTTTTCTGATAGTTTTCATCGATCACCGAGCGTCCCATTTCAATCGCTTTGCCCATACTGTGCAAAAAGGGTTGTTCGTAGTGAAAGAGTGTTCGTGAATACAGTCCGTCTAGGCCCTTTTTCGCCAGTAGTTCATCGACTAAACCTAGTCGATAGGCACCGACTAGGCACTGGTTGTCGCGGTCCCAAATAAAGAGGTGTAGATAGTGTGTATCAAACTCATCGATGTCGATTGGCAGCCCGGTGCCTTCACCCACGCTGCGGAAGTTACGCTCACGCAGACGACCAATTTCCTGTAATAAAGAAGGGATATGGTCGCTGGTGGTGCAATAGACGTCAAACTCCCCACTGGTTAGTAGGTGGTGCTCTTTTGGTAGGGTACGCAAGTCCGTGAGTAAATCACTGAGTGGCAGAGCAGGGGCAATTGGTAATGGTTCATTGCTGTGGTGGCTGTTTTGGGTTTGAGTCAGCGTCTTGTTTTGCAACAAATAGGTATTGAGGCGCAAGTAGTTAACCAGCTGTGCATCCGTCAGTCCGTTAACCTCTTTATACTTAATTGCCGAGCCTATCGACAAATGGATCTGCTGTTTGGATTTGTTAAGCAGTTCGCGCCCGAGCATCAATGTACGTAATAAAGGATGCACTTTACCCGCTAAGTAAAAGCGCTTTGAGTTTTGTCCGTCGATGAATACGGGAATGGTCGTGGCTTTGGACTTATTGATTAAGCTACTGACTGAGCGACTCCACTCCTTGTCTTCAATATGCTGCGCTTTGCTATCGACCAGTTGTGAGACTTCGCCAGCTGGAAACAGTAGCAGTAGACCGCCGTTATCCAAATGTTGGTGCGCTTGGCGGAGTGCTTTGAGATTTGCTTTATGAGCATTTTTTCCTTCGAACACATCAACACCGATAAATAGCTCGTCTAATTCGGGCACAGTTTTCAGGTATTGGTTGGCTAGGATTTGTACATCGTCTCGTACTTGTAACAGCAATTCTGCGAGGATCACGCCTTCGACGCAGCCTAGAGGGTGGTTCGCGACTATTATCGTCGCGCCAGAAGCCGGAACGTGACAGAGCGATCCTTTTACAACTTGATACTCGATCCCAAGGATCTCGAGTGTGAAACGAAGGAAAGCTCTACTGTCGCAACCTGCTGGACGCTGCGCGTAAAACTTGTCGAGCTTACTGAGTCCGGTTGCCCACTCAGTAACGTTCTCACCTATACCAAAGGGAGTCTTCCTCGGTAAGCGAAAAGGGCTAGTAACTTCCATATAAACCTCGATAGAACCAATCTCAGTTCGAGGGTAGGAAGTGGATATGTCAGTCGCGCGACAATGGTGTGAGGAATTGGTGAAGGAGCGATGACGATTCAGTGACAGCGGCGAGAAATAGGAATCAAAATTCGATAAAACATGAAAGATGCGCAAATTTATCGTGCTAAAGAATAAGTCGCTCACAAAATATACTAATTTTGCATCTAAGATAAAGTTTTGTTGCTAATTTGAGCTTGAGGGTAAGCGCATTGTTGCTTAATAAAAAGAGCTTTAGACTCGACTGCAACGGCGCACAAGCCAATTTGCCTTCGACTTGCTGAACTGGAATACGCCGTCTGACGTGGCTGTACTTTTAGGGGAGTGACCTGATTGTTACACCAGACTGGATGGTAAAACGGGAACCTTGCTGGTTCCCGTTGTCATTTCTAACGTCTACTTACTACGGTGTACCGACATGTGTGCCAGAGTCACCAGTGCTTCTTTATAAGGAGAGTCTGCTAAGACGTGCAGTTCTGCAATGGCTTTATCGGCTTCTTGGTAAGCTTTTTGGCGTGTGTACTCCAAAGAGCCTGTTTCTTCCATCGTTGCCAGAATTTCGTTCAGTTTTTCCATGCCGTTGGCTTTTTCAATCGCTTCACGAATCATTGCTGATTGTTCAGGTGTGCCATTTTTCATTGCATATAAAAGAGGAAGAGTCGGTTTACCTTCTGCAAGGTCATCACCCACGTTCTTACCCATTTCTTTACCGTCAGAGGTGTAGTCCATCACGTCATCAATTAACTGGAATGCAGTACCGAGATACTTACCGTAGTTTTGCATTGCCAGTTCAACGTCTGCTGGAGAGTCATTCAGGATCGCACCAATCTGAGTCGCCGCTTCGAACAAACGCGCCGTCTTAGAGTAGATCACCTGCATGTAACTTTCTTCAGTCGTATTTGGGTCATTACAGTTCATGAGCTGCTGAACTTCGCCTTCGGCGATAACGTTCACTGCGTCACTCATCAACTTAAGGATCTTCATTGATCCTAGCTCAGTCATCATTTGGAAAGAGCGGGTGTAAATGAAGTCGCCAACCAAAACACTGGCTGCATTACCGAACGCGGCATTCGCGGTGGCTTTACCACGACGCATGTCAGATTCGTCAACAACATCGTCGTGCAACAAAGTAGCTGTGTGGATAAACTCAATAAAGGCCGCAGCCGTCGTATGAGCATTTCCTTGATAACCCAAAGCGCGAGCAGCTAACACTGCTAACAAAGGACGTATGCGCTTGCCACCACCACTGATGATGTAAAAACCTAATTGGTTGATTAAAGATACGTCTGAGTTGAGTTGAGCGTGAATCGTTTCATTCACTTTTGCCATGTCATCGGCAGTAAGCGCTTGGATAGCTTTAAAATCCATGGTAAATCCGGCTGAAGTTAGAACTTATAAGGTCTTCTTATCTGCTTTAATCGTTGAATAATACACTAAAAAACGTTGATTAATACATGGTTAAAGGGCATGATTGCCGCACTTTTATTTGGCGATTAGCTTTTCGCCAATTTTTTAAAAATATGGCTTGTCATAGGAGCGTCTCTTCTGTAGAATCTGCGCCCTATTGATGATTAGTTTAGCGCACACCCTTGATGCTTATAAATAATGCATACGGCTGTGCGGAAAAAGCGGAGTAAGATATGTACGCTGTTTTCCAATCTGGTGGTAAACAACACCGTGTAAGCGAAGGTCAAACTCTTCGTTTAGAGAAATTAGACGTTGAAACTGGTGCAACTGTTGAATTTGATAAAGTTCTTCTTGTTGCTAACGGTGAAGACATTAAAGTTGGTGCTCCTCTAGTAGAGGGCGGTAAAGTGGTTGCTGAAGTTGTGCAACACGGTCGTGGCGATAAAGTTAAAATCGTTAAGTTCCGTCGTCGTAAGCACTCTCGTAAGCAACAGGGTCATCGTCAGTGGTTCACTGAAGTGAAGATCACTGGTATCAACGCTTAATCTAATAGGAGAGTTTAACAATGGCACACAAAAAAGCTGGTGGTTCTACTCGTAACGGCCGCGATTCAGAAAGTAAACGTCTTGGCGTTAAGCGTTTCGGCGGTGAATCTGTTCTAGCTGGTAACATTATCGTGCGTCAGCGCGGTACTAAGTTCCACGCTGGTAACAACGTTGGCCTAGGTAAAGACCATACTCTATTTGCTCTAACTGACGGTAAAGTTAAGTTCGAGACAAAAGGTCCTAAGAACCGTAAATTCGTAAGCATCGAGTCTGAGTAATTTCAGTATCGATAAGAATTTAGGCTTCTAGCTGAATTCAAAAGCCCTGCCAACTCGGCGGGGTTTTTTATTTATGGCAAGTATGCCAAAGATGAATGGAACCAATACTAAGGCACTTTGAAAAAAGTCCCTCAATATTTGTTCCTGGGTAGCAGACGATCTTAGGTTTTAGGTGATCGATCTGAAAATGGGATCTGCTAGAATTTATATCATTCACTTTATACCACCTAGCTGGATGGTGAGATGATATTTGCAACGCAGCTACGTTTAGTAGCATTTGAGCGGAGTAAGAGATGAAATTCGTTGATGAAGCGGTAGTTAAAGTTCAAGCTGGCGACGGCGGTAACGGTGTAGTGAGTTTCTGGCGTGAGAAATTCGTTGCGAAAGGCGGACCAGACGGTGGTGATGGCGGTGACGGTGGTGATGTTTACATCATTGCAGACGAAAACCTAAACACCCTGATCGATTACCGTTTCCAACGCTTCTATGAAGCAGAACGTGGTGAAAATGGCCGCGGTGGTAACTGTACGGGTAAACGTGGTAAAGACAAAGTGCTACGTGTACCAGTTGGTACTCGCGCGGTTGACATCCACACTAATGAAATTGTTGCCGAAGTAGCAGAGCACGGCAAGAAAGTGATGGTCGCGAAAGGCGGCTGGCACGGCCTTGGTAACACGCGCTTTAAATCTTCGGTAAACCGAGCACCACGTCAAAAGACTATGGGTACTAAAGGTGAAGTTCGTGAACTGCGCCTTGAGCTACTGCTATTGGCTGACGTAGGCATGCTTGGCCTGCCAAATGCGGGTAAATCAACCTTTATTCGTGCGGTTTCGGCAGCGAAACCAAAAGTGGCAGACTATCCGTTTACGACCCTAATCCCAAGTTTGGGTGTAGTCAGTGTCGTTCCGGAAAAGAGCTTTGTTGTCGCCGATATTCCAGGCTTGATTGAAGGTGCAGCAGATGGTGCTGGTTTGGGGATTCGATTCCTTAAGCACTTAGAGCGTTGTCGTGTCCTGCTACATATGATCGATATTATGCCGATTGATCAATCTGATCCGGTTGAAAACGCACTGACGATCATTGATGAGCTTGAGCAGTACAGCGAGAAGTTGGCTGATAAACCACGTTGGTTAGTATTCAACAAGGTTGACCTAATGCCAGCAGAAGAAGCCGATGAAATTATTCAGAACATCCTTGACGCACTAGGTTGGGAAGGCGAATACTTCAAGATCTCTGCTGTGAACAAGCAAGGCACTAAAGAGCTGTGCTACAAACTGGCTGACTTTATGGAAACCCTACCTCGCGAAAGCGAAGAAGTGACTGAAGAAGAAAAAGTTAACTTCATGTGGGATGATTACCATAAAGACGCGATGTCAGGTAGCGATGTCATCACTGAAGAAGACGATGATGACGACTGGGATGATTGGGACGACGAAGAAGACGACGGCCACGTTGTTTACGTTCGCGACTAATTCCAAACTATTTTTAAGCCGCAATTCTCAATTGCGGCTTTTTTGTGTCTAAATCAAATTACTTGAATTCAGAATCCGCAACAATGGCGAAACCACCTCGTGTATCTTGAGGTGTGATTAAGCAAAAAAGATTCTAAGGGAGTAGAACTGAATCATGGCATCTAAACAACGAGCCGTTTCTCGTTTGATCGCCCAAGCAGGGCAAATGCTTTTAGCGCATGGAGCGGAAAGCACATTAGTCGGCGACCTTATGCGTCGCTTTGGTATTGCTGCAGGGATGGACGAAGTTGAAGTCTCGTTATCTGCCAGCTCAATTGTCGTCACCACGGTATATCAGGAACACTGCATTACCACCGCACGTCGATGTCCCGACCGCGGTATCAATATGCGTGTCATCACTCAGGTGCAGCGCATTTGTATCATGCTCGAGCGCGGCATCATTGATTACTCCATGGCTAAGCAGAAGCTCAATGACATTAGCCCAGAGCGCTACAACCGCTGGTTAGTAGTTGTGATGATCGGGCTTTCATGTGCGGCGTTTAGTCGCTTGGCTGGTGGTGATTGGGTGGTGTTTGCGATGACATTTTTAGCCTCGTCGACGGGAATGGTCGTCAGGCAAGAAATTGGCCATCGTCACTTTAACCCGCTAATGAACTTTGCCGCGACGGCGTTCGTGACGACAGTGGTTTCCGCGCAAGCGGTGATTTATGACTTAGGTAACGCACCGTTTGTGGTTATGGCTTCGTCAGTGCTGATGCTAGTACCGGGTTTTCCGCTAATTAACGCCGTAGCGGATATGCTAAAGGGTTACATCAACATGGGCATCGCACGTTTTGTGATGGCGAGTTTGCTTACCTTGGCAACTTGTCTTGGTATTGTCGCTGCGATGAGCTTAGTTGGCGTTTGGGGGTGGGTACTATGATCACGTTCGAACTCCTGTTAGGCCTACTTAACGATATGTTCTTCGCCGCTATCCCTGCGGTCGGCTTTGCCTTGGTCTTTAACGTGCCGCAAAAAGCATTAATGTACTGCGCTTTGGGTGGTGCGATTGGTCATGGCTCTCGCTATCTGATGCTCCAGTTTGGTATCCCAATAGAGTGGGCGACCTTTTTCGCCGCGATGATCGTCAGTATGGTCGGTATCCATTGGTCTCATCGCTTTCTTGCTCACCCTAAAGTGTTCACGGTTGCCGCGTTGATCCCTATGGTACCGGGCGTATTTGCGTTTAAAGCGATGATCGCGCTAGTGGAATTGAACCATCGTGGCTACAGCCCTGAGCTTGTGGCGATGCTGATGGAAAATTTCCTTAAGGCGATGTTTATTATTGCGGGATTAGCGGTTGGCTTAGCTATGCCAGGATTGCTATTCTATCGCCGCAAACCCATCGTTTAAGGCAGAAGCCACAGGAGCAAAAGAATGATCATCAGCATGATCGCAGCAATGGCGCAGGATCGAATTATTGGTAAAGACAATCAGATGCCTTGGCATTTACCGGCAGACTTTGCGTGGTTCAAGCGCTGCACCATGGGTAAACCTGTTGTGATGGGGCGTAAAACCTACGAGTCTATCGGTCGACCTCTACCTGGGCGTACAAACATTGTGATCAGCCGAGATGCTGACTTGACTATCGAAGGGGTGACAACTGTGACCTCAATCGAAGAAGCAATCCAAGCAGCCAATGGCGCAGAAGAGTTGATGATCATCGGTGGCGGCACCATCTATGAAGCGTGCCTAGCCCAAGCTGACAAGCTGTATGTGACCCACATTGACGCGAAAGTTGAAGGGGATACTCAGTTCCCTCAATGGGGCAGTGAATACCAAGAAACTTACTCTGAGAATTATTCAGCCGACGAGAAAAACGCGTATAACATGCGTTTTGTTGTGCTAGAAAAGTAACTCTGCCACCAACGGCGAAAACTAAAAAGGCTAAGTAATTACTTAGCCTTTTGTCTTATTTACCTGATAGCGTTACAGCGCTTGTTGGGTAAAGAACTTCTTATCTTCCCATCTCAACATGGTCAAGCTGCCTCCCCAAACGCAGCCAGTATCTAAGCCAATCGCATCGTCACCAAGATAACCTTCTAACGCTGCCCAGTGTCCAAACAGGATGGTTTTGTTGAGCTTAATGCGATTCTTCAGCTCAAACCAAGGTACTAAACCTGCTTGCTTAATTTGTTCGGGAGGAAGTTTGCATTCCATGTCCAGTCTGCCGTCAGCAAAACAGAAGCGCATACGGGTATAGGCGTTAATGATGTAACGGTAGCGGTCTAAGCCGATTAAGTCATCATGCCAAGCGTCTGGTTGGTTGCTGTACATATTCTCAATCAACCAAGTCCAATCATCACTTTGTAAGATGGCTTCGACTTCTCGCGCATTTGCTCTGGCTTGTTTGAGCGTCCATTGCGGAGAAATACCAGCGTGACAGACCACAAACTCGTCGTGTTCGGCCAGCAGTGGTTGGTGGCGAAGCCAGTGTAGCAACTCTTTCTTGTCGTGCGCGTGGAAAATCGATGCGGTTTTATCTTTGTTCTTGACCTTGTGAATGCCGAGTGAAACGGCAAGAAGGTGCAAATCATGATTGCCTAAGATCACTTTGGCGCTATCGCCGAGTGAGCGAATAAAGCGCAGAGTTTCCAAAGACTTAGGTCCACGTGCGACTAAGTCACCAGCCACCCAGAGAGTATCTTGTTTTGGGTTGAAGCTGGCTTGCTCAAGTAATAACTGTAGTTCGTCAAAGCAGCCCTGGATGTCACCAACAATGTATGTGGACACGAGATAATCCTAAGTCAGAGTTAATTGAGAATATTAGGTAATGCGAGACGGAAGGGTTCGATTTCAGCGATGAACTCCTGGCCTTTTTCATCCTGCATAATGTACTGACCTTGCATCACTCCAACCGGTGTTTCAAGTGCTGTACCGCTATTGTAGGTGTATTCGTCGTTGCCAGGAATAAATGGCTGTTGACCGACCACACCATCGCCCTCAACAGTCATCTGCTTACCGTTCGCATCGGTAATCAACCAGCGTCTACTGATAAGTTGTACGGTCTGAGTGCTGAGGTTTTTGATCGTAATGATGTAAGCAAACACATAGCGATTCGCCGTCGGTTGAGATTGCTCAGGGATGTATTTGGTGTGGACTTGGACTTTTATACAAGGGGGTGCTTCCATTTAGACTCCTGCGTAAAGCCAAAAAAAATAGAGTTGTAGGCCAAGGCGTACAACTCTAAGTATAAGAAGATTATTTGTGGTTTGCGTCTAGCCAGTTCGCGAGATCAACAAATTGCTCTAAAGTGAGATTCTCTGGACGCATGCCTGGGTTGATACCAAGCTCTTCCAGCGTCTCTGCACTGACTAGCGCTTTGTAGCAGTTGCGAACCGTTTTACGGCGCTGGTTGAAACCTTCGCGACATACGCGTTCTAGCCAGTTTAGGTTAGTCGCTGGGTAAGGTAGCACTTCATAAGGCACCAAACGTACTACGGCTGAATCCACTTTTGGTGGCGGAACAAACGCTGTTGGTGGCACTTCGAGTACTGGCACAACTTTACAGTAGTACTGTGCCATAACCGTCAAACGGCCATATGCTTTCGAACCCGGGCCGGCAGCCAGACGGTTGACCACTTCTTTTTGCAGCATAAAGTGCATGTCTTGAATGTCTTTATGGTATTCAAAAAGGTGGAACATCAACGGCGTCGAGATGTTGTATGGCAAGTTACCAAAAATGCGTAGCTTGTTGTTTGGCTTCACCAACTGTGTGAAGTCGAAACGCATTGCGTCGCCTTCGTGAATAGTCAGCTTGTCAGCCAGCTCTGGGTGGTTGCGTAGTCGCTCGGCAAGATCTCGGTCAAGTTCGATAACGGTAAACTTATCGACTTCGCGGCCAACAGGCTCAGTGATCGCCCCCAGACCCGGACCGATTTCAACTAGGTTCTGACCTGGTAGTGGGTTAATTGCAGAGACAATACCGTCGATAATGTATGGGTCATTTAAGAAGTTTTGACCAAAGCGTTTACGCGCTTTGTGCCCTAAGTGGACATCATTTCTCATAAGTTTCTCAAGTTAACTGGTTTTCTTCTCGACTAGCTCAATCGCGTGAGCCAGCGCAGTTCTAAAGCTTCCTGTGTCCGCGTTACCCGTCCCTGCAAGGTCTAACGCGGTGCCGTGATCAACGGAGGTCCTGATAAAAGGTAAGCCTAAAGTGATATTCACTGAACGACCAAAACCTTTGTATTTTAGTACAGGAAGTACCTGATCGTGATACATCCCAAGCACTGCGTCTGCTTCTTGAAGGTATTTTTCATTGAAGATAGTGTCCGCCGGAAGCGGTCCTATCAGGTCAATGCCATCACGTTGGCGCAGTTTTTCTAGTGTTGGTGTGATGGTTTCAATTTCTTCTCTACCGAGACAACCATCTTCACCGGCGTGTGGATTCAGTCCACACACGTAAATCTTTGGCGATGGAATTGCAAACTTCTCCACTAAATCTTTGTGGAGGATATGAATGATCTTTTCCAGCCTTTCCTCTGTGACGGCTTTAGAAACATAAGCCAAAGGAATATGTGTTGTCACCAATGCGACGCGCAGTCCTTCTGTCGCGAGCATCATCACAACCAATGGGGTGTTTGATTTTTCGGCAAAAAATTCGGTATGGCCACTAAACGCCACACCTGCACGATTAATAACCCCTTTGTGTACAGGGCCGGTGACAATAGCATCAAATTCACCATTCATACAGCCCAAAGCGGCTCTTTCTAGTGTTTTTAATACATAGTGTCCGTTCACTTCGTTCAACTGGCCTGTCACCGTTGGTTGGGCAAGTGGCACATGGTCAACGATCAGCGAACCGGCTTGTTGTGCTTTAGGTTGAGATTGAGCGTCGTAGTCAATTAGGTTGACGTCAATATTCAACTGCTTAGCGCGTTCTTGCAGCATGGTTTTATCGGCACACACAACAATTTGGTGTGCCCAGCTGTCTTTTGACAGCGCAAGCACTAAGTCGGGGCCAATCCCAGCGGGTTCACCAGCGGTTACGATGATGCGTTTAACTGTCATCTTCATCGTCCTTGATGATTTCGATATACGCGCTTGCGCGTAGTTCTTGCAGCCATGCGCTCACTTCTTCATTGAATTTACGATTGAAGAGAATACGGTAAGCTTTGTTTTTCAGTGCTGAATCTGTGCGGTCGACCTGACGACGGTCAAGGACTTCGACAATGTGCCAACCATGAACTGTTTTAAATGGTTCGCTGATTTGTCCAATTGGCAGCGTATCTACTTGGTGCTTGAACTCAGGAACATAAATGTCTGAAGTCTGGTAACCCAATTCACCGTTTTGCGCCGCTGAGCCAGGGTCTTCACTGTGCTGTTTAGCCATTTCACCGAAGGTTGCTTCACCCGCGTTGATGCGCGCAATGATGTCGTTCAGTTCACGCTGTACACCTTCATCACTGAGGATAACCGTTGGACGAATTAGAATGTGTCGAGCATTAATCTCAGTAACTGCAACGGTTTCTAGGCCTTTTACGTCTTCAATTTTCAAGATGTGAAAACCGACACCACTGCGAAATGGACCAATTACACTGCCTTTGTTTTGCATCGTAATCTGGTCGGCAAAGATGGTTGGCATTTCTTCTTTACGCATCCAGCCCCAATCACCACCTTGAAGCGCTTTTGGACCTTTTGAGTAGGTGTAGGCCATAGTGCTGAAATCAGAACCTGCGTTGAGCTTATCGACGATTTCTTGCGCCTGAGCTTTGATTGTCTCCGCGTCGTCACCGTCATTGAGTCGTAACTGGATATGCCCAATCTTGTATTGCACGGTTGCGTTACTTTCTTGAGCAAGAATGCTCGCCAAGTTATCGACTTCTGCTGGAAGAATGTTGATGCGGCGACGTACTAATGCATTTCGCGCTTCACTGGCTGAGATCTCTTTGCGGATTTGCTCACGAAACTCTGCGTAGTTCAGTCCTTCCGCCGCTAAAGATGCGGTGAGCTGTTCAATTGACTGGTTGTTGTTACGTGCAATTTCTTCAATCGCTTGATTGAGGCGGTTATCGTCGATGCGAACGCCAATACGTTCCGCCTCTTGCTGTTGTAACGTGTCAATGATCAGCTTTTCAGTCACTTGCTGACGCAATACGTCTTGTGACGGCAGAGCTTGACCGCTCTTATTTGCGTTAGCTTTTAACGATTTAATCGAGGTGTCGATATCGCTTTCCAAGATAACGCCACTATTCACAATGACTTTAATTTGATCGAGTTCGACTGGCTGAGCATTGGCCAAGTTCATTTGACCAATTGCCACCAATGCTAACAGCGACTGTTTCCAAAATTTCATTCGTAGTCCTATACATCTTATTTGCGGCACGTGGCCGCAAACTGAAAAATTAGTTATTCAAGAAGAATGGGCGGCCATAACCTAACGAGTTGTCACTGCCTGTGTCACTACCCAAGTTGGTACCGAAACCGATAATGCCAAAGTTTACGCCAAAGTTGCTTTCATAATCAGGGTCAGCGTTCGGGTAACTGGTGAAGTCAGGATCCCAGTCACGTAGCTGTTCACTGTAGGTGAAGCCAATGTACCAACAGTCGTCGGTATATTGCAGTTTCGCCATCCACTCTAACGATTCGTCAGTGGTTAAATCGTAGAAGTACTGCACGCTACTGTTCCAGTTACGATTGATCTTGTAGCTTGCCAGTAAACCAGCCTGAGAAATGCCTTCTTCGGTAATCGTTTCTAGTTCGCCTAAGCTATCACCGAGCGTGTTCTCGATGTAATCCAGCGTGACATAGCGGTAGTTGGCTTGTACATAGCCACGGTCAAACTGGTACTCGAGCGTACTGTTCGCCATTTGAACTTCTGTGGTATCTACGTCGTATTGGATGCCACCGTGGTAAAAGACGATATCGTCATAGTTGAAGTCCATCTCAATTGCCCAAGCCGAGTAGTGAGATGGTTTATCGGATGTCACATCTAGGCGATCGTCTTTATCAAGGTAGATAACTTGTCCAAACGAGATATTTAGGCGTTCTTTGTAGTTTTCATCAAAGAAGCGCGAGCTCGCACCGTAACTGAATTGGTTTGCGGCCTTAATCTTATCAATACTACTGTATTTTCTGCTTCTAAACAGACCGTAGTAGTCGGCTTGTAGCAAGGTTGTATCATAGTTCGCAATATTGTCTTGATCTTCTTCTGGTACGTACAGGTATTGGATTTGTGGTTCCAATGTTTGTGTGTAGCTATCCAGAATAACGGTATCTCGCTCAAGTACGATACCCGCGTGAGAGCGAAACTCAGGAATAAATCGGGTGACTTCTTCGTCCAGGTCAGAGTCAATTACGCCATCTAGGTCTTGTTGGTAATAAGTCCCTAAGAAGCGAGCTTCCGTTACCCATGAGCCCCAAGTAGTACCTAAAGGAATGGTTACGCCAGGTTCGACGTGAACACGAGTCGCGGCAGGTTTGCCGTCAGCGTCGGTATCGAAGCGGGTGACTTGGCTTTTGACATCAAAATCGAGATAACGCAGTAGCTCAGGTGCGTAATAGTTAAATTGCAGCTGAGGCAACATCATGTACGGCAGGTTGTCTCGGTCAGTAAGAACTTGAAAATCTCGCGTCAGCAACGTTGCATCCCAATTGGACGTACGGTACTGCACGCTACCTTCTTGCACTAATTGACCGTCTTCGCGTTTACCGATACTAGAGTCGACATCGGTGAAGTAATCAATATCACTGACTTTTGAGTAGTCAACATGGAACTTCCACGACTTTTGGTAGATGCCATCGTGTTGGTATTGGAAGCCCCAACGGTCGCCTTTTTCTGTGTACTTTCGGTCATCGGGTAAAAACTCTGAGTCGAGAGAGCCTTCACCAAAGCTGGTCAGGTAGCGGAATTTGTTGTTTAACTGCGTACCACGCTGTTGCATGTACTTGACGGTGGTTTCTAAGTCGTAGTTTGGTGCAATGTTCCAGTAAAACGGAACGGCCATTTCGTAACCGTCACTTGAACCATACGAGACGGTTGGGTAGAGGAAACCTGTCTTACGTGTATCACCAATTGGGACCGTAACGTAAGGCAAGTAAAATACAGGCACATCTAAGATTTCAAAGCGAGTGTTGTAGAAGGTCGCTTCTTCTTCGTCTTGGTCAACATCAATGTCCGAAGCTCGGATACGCCATGATTTGTCCCCTTCAGGACACGAAGTGATGCTGCCGTCTTCGATTTCATAAACGGCCTTGCCTGTTCTGGCAATGTAAACTGCGTCGCCGCGGCCTTGTTCACAAAGGAATTCATACTTTGTGTTTTCCAGCGTCATTTCATCGCTGTTGAGGTTATTTGTCGCTTTATCTGAGGTGGTTTTTATTGCACCATCACTGAAGGTTACATTGCCTTCCGCGACAATGATGTTCTCTTTCTGGTGTAGCGTAACTTGATCAGCTTGTACGCGTTTCTTACCTTGTACGACAACCACGTTGCCTTTGTAAGTGGCTCGTTGACCATTAATGGCTTCTAGCGTGTCAGCTTCAACTTTTACTGGTTGCTGATTCGGGTTTTCTGGTTCAGGCTCATCGATCAAACATTGATCTATAGCGGGCAGTTCCTGCACACTATCGTCTAACATAGCTTCTGCTTGAGTCTGAGGCACGAAAAGAGCAGCACTGATTGAAGCGGCTAACACGGTGCGGGAGAAAGGTGACATCGAGTTTTACTATCCTGTTGATCTGGGTATATCCGGTTATAGCTTCCAAGCCATATGCAGGGACTAAAGTCTCTGGGCAGTGGGTGACCGAAATTAAAATAAAACGGTTCTTATAATAAAGGAATTTATAGCTTACAGCACTATCAGACCGCTATACGACGAAAAAATTCATAGATGAGAGCACATAATGCATATTTTTGGCAAAATTCTTGGTGGCTTCTTTGGCTTTCTGTTCGGGGGCATATTTGGCGCATTGTTTGGGGCATTTATCGGGCACCAATTCGATAAAGCTCGCCGATTAAGAAGCGCAGGTTTTCATACCAGTTTTGGTAGCGGTCCATCTCAGGCACAGCGACAAGACGAGTTTTTCAAAGCGGCGTTTGCGGTGATGGGACACGTCGCGAAGGCAAAAGGCCAGGTGACGCGCCAAGAAATCCAACTGGCGAGCACCATGATGGATCGAATGAACCTGCATGGTGAACAGCGAAAAGCTGCCCAAGATGCGTTTCGCGAAGGCAAAGAGGCTGACTTTCCGTTGGAGTCCGTACTTGAACGGGTAAGAATTTCAGCGGGTGGTCGTTTTGACCTAATGCAGTTTTTCTTAGAACTGCAAATTTCAGCGGCGTTTGCCGATGGTGAGATTCACCCGAGTGAACGTAACGTACTGCACAAAGTGGCCCAAGGGCTTGGTTTCTCATCAGAGCAACTGGAGCAGCGTTTAAGAATGCAAGAAGCGGCATTTCGCTTCCAGCAAGGTGGTTTCGGGGGGCACGCTGGTGGCGGGCATTCTCATCAGTCGGGCAGTTGGCAGCAGGCCACAACCGCTGATCAACTAAGCGATGCATACAAACTGCTGGGTATCGATAGTAATGCGGATGCTAAAACCATCAAGCGTGCTTATCGCAAGCTAATGAACGAACATCATCCAGACAAGCTGATGGCGAAAGGTCTACCACCGGAAATGATGAACGTTGCGAAAGAGAAAGCGCAGGAAATTCAGAATGCTTACGATCTAATTAAGAAAAGCAAAGGCTTTTAACACGTACTGAAAAATCGTATTGAAGTCTAAGCCTGTGAGATTCTCGCTCATGTTTAAGCCGAGAATCTCATTTCAGAGCATTAGGTTAAATTACTGTTAATTTTTTCGCTGATGTTGCTTGGTGCGGCTACTATCAAGGGAGGACTTTTTCAACTAAGGGAACGCAATGAAAATCCTTCCTCCTTTTCTTGGTTTGTTGCTGGCGTTAGGTAGCACTGCCGCATTATCCAATGGTAACTACCAACTAGATCCCAACCTTTCTTCGGTGAGCTTTGCGACCACCAAAAAGCAATACATTGTAGAACCTGCAACGTTAAATCTACTCTCTGGAGTCTTGAGCGAAAAGGGTGAATTCCAAGTCATCGCTGAACTAAAAAGTTTAAGTACAGGTGTGCCAATTCGCGATACTCGTCTCAATGAACTGTATTTTGACGCTGCTAAATACCCGAGCGTGACGGTATCGGGTGTTATTGACTGGCAAGCGCTGGCAGATGGCCCAGTAAAAACCAACATTTCAGCGGATGTTTCTATGTATGGCAACACCAAGAAGATGGACTTCCCAGTCATTATCGTGCCTACAGATAACTATCTTACGGTCAGTTCATCTGCAGTTGTGGTGGTGAATGCGGCAGATTTTGGTATCCCAACAGAAAATTTAGCTAAGTTAGCAGAAACGGTGGGGGGGATTGAGATCTCTACCCAGGTTCCGTTGACGCTCTCGCTCACTTTTATAAAGTGATACACGTTTGCTATCAATGTGGTAAACAATAATAAAAAAGCCTGATGAGCAATCATCAGGCTTTTTCTTTGTGATAAAGAGCTGGCACTGAAGCAGTAGCCAATTAGTTAGATAGATAAGTTTTCCACCGTACTGGATACCCGTTTCGCGTCTTCAATAATCTCATCAATGATGCCTGAGGTTTTCACCGTGTGACTTTCTCCAAGCGTGGTTTTTTCAATCACGGTTTGAATCTGTCCAGATAAGTTTTGCGTGATTTTGGTGTTTTCAGTTATGACTCCGGTAATTTCTGACGTTGATTGTGACGTTCTGGCCGCTAGATTACGCACTTCATCGGCAACCACCGCAAAGCCTCTCCCTTGTTCGCCAGCTCTTGCTGCTTCTATGGCTGCGTTGAGCGCTAGGAGGTTGGTTTGCTCGGCAATGGCGCTAATGGTGGAGATAATGTCTTCCACGCTCTTGGATTGCTTATTGAGCTCGGTGACTAACCGGTTCATCTCTTCTACTGACAAATTGATGGATTGAGAGTTGGTGAGAAGATCAGACACGTGCTGTTTACCTTGTTCGGCAGAGTTAACCGTTTGTTGAGCGATTTCAAACGATGTCGTTGCGGCTTCATTGACTTTCATCGCCTTATCAACTCGCTCGGTGATGTCACTCGCCAGTTTAATGATCCTAACAACTTGGTCTTGATGGTCGTAAATTGGGTTATATGTGGCTTCTAGCCAAAGGCGTCGACCATGACTATCCAAGCGCTGGAATAGACCTCGTTTGATTGCTCCAGAGCTTAAGTCACTCCAAAAATCTGGGTTCTCTTGGTAAAACTCAGCGGGGCAGAACATGCGGTGGTGCTTACCCGCAATCTCGCTGACTTGGTAGCCCATGCATTGCTGAAAGTTTTTATTTGCAGTGATGATGGTGCCATCGGGTTCAAAATCGATCACCGCAAGAGACTTATCTAACGCATCCAATAACGCTTGATTACGTTCTCGTTCGCGTTGCTCGTCGGTGACATTGGCGGCGACTTTCGCCACGTACTCGACTTGTCCTTCGCCGTTCAACACAGGGAAGTAGGTTGCTGCCAGCCAAATAGCGGTGTCTTGCTTGTTTTTACGAATGAAACGGCCATTTTGAGGTTTACCGTTGGAAAGATCTTGCCAAAGTTGCCGATACTCTGGTGTTTGTACGTCTTCAGGAAAACAAAGAAAGCTGTGGTGTTTACCTAAGACTTCGTCTAGCGAGTAACCAGTGACAGAAAGAAACTGTTCATTGGCATAAAGAATATCGCCGCTTGGAGTGAACTCTATGTAAGGTACTGTGTTTTTTAATGACTCTCTAAAATTGGCCGCTGAGTTCAATTCACTGCCTAATTCAGAGTTTTTTCTTAGTGGTGTACGAGTGAAGCCAAACATCCTTGTTTCCTAACTCTATAAGAATTAACACTGTGAAATGAGTTTAGTAGCAGATCTCATCTCTGCAACGTAGGAAAGAATGAAAAGCGTATCTACATCTGGTTTTTTATCTAAATTGAGCTTTACGCACATCAATAATCGCCAAATTCCGAAAGGCTCGTAGAGAAATCTACGGGCCTTTATCTTTTCTGGTCCGGTCTATATCCGGTCCGCAATTACTTCCGGTAAGCTCTGGTCCATCAGGTCAGCCGAAACACTCCACGTAGTCACCACAGAGTCACACTTCCCCTATCAGAGTGATATCCACCATCAGAACCTTCTCTCGTCTGTACAGCACGAATCAGAGCAGATACATACCACTCATGCCAGAACCCAAAATTCAGAAAAACTCCGCGCTGGAACCAACAAAAATATAACCAACATTCTGTCCATTAGCTGAAGTTAATTAATATATAGATATGGGATGGATAGCTAGTTCAGTGGCGGGAAGGACACCCATGATCCTAAAGCTCTCAGAACTAGCCAGTCAGGAAAAAACAGCATTCAATGAAGACCGATTACCCTCAGTGGTAATCGGTCTGTTATCTCTTAAGTGATTTAGGTCAGTAATCATCGGCACTCAACCACAGCACCAGAAACAGCAGCTAATCACGGGGCTGGTATTCATACTCGAACCGGAAAAACTAACGGCACACTGGATTACAGCGCGAATCTGGTATGAGTTAGGGCTAAGAGTTGGGTTAGTGGAATCAGATGGAACTACCGTCGTAGCTACCGACGACGACGGCAAACTGGACGGAAAACCTAAATAAGATATTTACATTAGGGTTCGTGTCCAAGCTCGGTATCTAGCCAAAATTACAGCTAAAGACCGGACAGAGACCGGACCGACGACGCCGTCGCGATAATTACTGGAACTACATCATGCAGGAAGTCAGGCAGGATAAGCCTTAGAGCGAGATTACAGGGCCAGTCTGGTGTGACCGACCCAGCGATCTAGGATTTTAGTTGGTGGTTGCTAACTAAAGTGAGGAGCTTACAGTTAATTCACCTCTATATCGTTTATGGTTACCTTACCTAATGCTGTTTTAAGCTTAGTAGTATAGTTTGCATTTTCATCCTTAACCCAAAGCTTTTGCCGTGCATGAGAAGGTACTTTAAACTTATCCATCAACTCAGGAGTGACTACAATATCTAGTTCTGAGTTTATTGAACGTTGTAATAAATCGTCGAATTCGTAGCTTTCTACGGTTTTATAATTCGCTTTATTTAAAGTGATATGACCACCCAAACTTGAGTCATTCAGATATAAATTGATATTAGAAAACGCAATCCCATCCCCCAAAATTTCTTTGAATAAATCTTCAATACGTGACTCGTTATTGCTCTCTAGCGCTGTACCTAGATCCATCAACGTTGTTGTATTTAGCCCTTCAACGCTACCTTGCATACCAAATTTTGAGGACAGTAAAGTAATATCAGGCGAATCAAGATCAAACGTTCCAACTGTCCAGTTATAGTGTAGAGATGTTTTATCACTGACAACGGCTTCTGTTTTAAGCTGAATATCGCTGATATTCATACCACCTTTTCTTACTACCAGTTGTCCTTCATCAATTGTAAAAATAGATGATTGCAATGTTGGTTTAACAACGGTATCTAAAGATACTTTGCCCACATGAACACTCTCTTTACGCTCGGAAAAGTCAATGCTACTGATAGTAAATTGAGATGAGTTATCTTCGAGAGAACCAACTAGATTGAAGTTAATTTCACCTAACTTAAGTTGTGAACGAGAACCATCATTAATAACACCTACATTCAGGCTACTTTGAAGATCAATCGATTTATTATGAGGATTTAATGTATATTGGATATTTTCATTAAAAGATGTAACTTCTCGGATAAACTCAGCTGAGAGTCCTTTATCTTTAGGTAAACCTAATTGGCCTTCGACCTTTGTGCCAAAAAGGGCAACAGTTGCATCATGGTCTAAATAAACAGGTTGAGAATGGCGTTCTGCACCATCTTTTAAGTAAATAGCGAATTTTTGAGCTACTTTGTCGCCAATAAGCTTCGATTCTATTACCTGCACATCAATATAGCTATCACTGATGTCATGTGCCAAACGCTCTGTACTACGAATAAGCTCTTGAGCAACGTTCTCTATCATCAAATTATTTACGAAGTAACCACCAGTTCCACAGGCTGCTACCACAACAAACGCAACAATTGTTTTTTTCATTAACAAAATCAACCAATAAATTTAAAAGCATTACTATTCAATACGATAAATCAGCAAAACAGGGGGCATTTTGATGTTTCGTATATATTCGTGACCCAAGCCACATCCAATCGTTCCACATTATCCTCCATCACACATCTCTAACCGATTCACGGCTAAATGGGTAATATCTGGTGCTGGTTTACAGTAATGGACTCTTGAGGGGCTGGAGCTTGAGTTTGGTTATTAGAGACTCTCTGCTTAACTACATCCGAATCAGTAACGGGCTCAAACACATATTACTTCTATGATACCAATACTCATGGAGTTTAATATGAACAAGATCACTAATCTTCAACAAATCACAAGCCTACCTGTCACCACAGCCCTACAAGAACAAATCATATCCATACTCACCGAACCATTTCACGATGAAGCAGAAACCCAACAGACATGGGATGAACTGCAATGTGAGCTCTGGTTCCTAACCTCAAAATCCGAACTCTCTGCCGTCGTCGTCGACGATATCGAAATGCTAAAACGAGCACTTACCTACACCGAATTCGAAGACGATCTGGAGTACGGCGCTGTCCTCACCCTGAGCATTGTCGAGGACTCTGGCAAGGGCATTTACCTACTGATGCCTAAGACACTGCTCATCGAATTACGCCAGTATTTCTCCATCGAGAATGACTAAGGAGGCAGCGATGCAATCCCGAAAATTCAAATTCAATAAGCGCCAACTCGACTCACTTCCACCGACGCCGCCGTCGAGCAAAAGTAAGGAAACGGAATATACAGACGAGTTATGTTCTGGCCTAAAGATGATCGTCAACCGCCAAGGCAGGAAGCGTTTCTTGTTCAGGTACACACTGCACGGAACCAAGAAATCTATCCAGCTAGGTGAGTATCCAGCGCTAGACATCAACACTGCTCGACAGATTGCCAATGGCCATAAACGGGAAATTGCTCTAGGTAATGACCCCAAGGCTATTCGAGACGAAAAGCGCAACGTCCTAACGTTTCAAGAGTTCTCAGAACTTCATTACTTACCGTATGCAATGATGAATAAGCTTACCGCTAAAAGTGATGCAGGTAGTCTCAAGCTCCACTTCTATCCGAAATGGGGAAAGAAACCTCTCACTGATATCGGTCAGCAAGACATTCAGAAATTGTTGGACGGATTACTAGAAGGTAGGAAACCAGCAACGGTTAACCGTCTACGCTCCTTAGCCCTTCGCATGTTCAGACTGGCAATGGAATGGGGGGGATGTCGACTCTAATCCCGGTCAGTACATCAGGAAGTTGAAGGAAAATAATGTTCGCCAACGTTTCCTATCACGGGCTGAGGTTTCAGCCTTCATCAAGGCATGTAACGAGGAACCGAATCGCACCCAATCTAACGCATTGAAATTCGCACTTCTGACCGGAATGCGCATAGGTGAAATAACTGGCTCAAAATGGGAGTGCCTTACCGTCGACGACGACGGCAACTGGAGCTTATTTCTACCACACACTAAGTCGGGGCTGTCGAGAACGGTCCTGCTCAACCATCTAGCTAAGGAGGTCATCCATGATCAACGACGATTTCAACAACTTAAGAACCCCTATATCTTTGCCGGAGATGCACCCGGTAGACCTATCGCTCATCCGAAGAAAGCATTCGCCCGAATCAAGAAAGCTGCCGGGATTACTGACAACTTCCGAATTCATGATTTAAGGCATAGCTTCGCATCGATACTGATCAACTCAGGTAATGCCACGCTTTATGATGTTCAGCATTTGTTGGGGCATCAATCACCTCAGACTAGTACCAGATATGCTCATTTGGCCAGTTCAAGGCTAAGAGAAGTCAGTGCTAATGTTGCTGAGTTAGTGGGGGATGTGAGCCGCGTTTGATAAGGGAAAGCAGCGAGTGTGGTATTCGCTGCTTTTTTATACATCAGAATTCGAGTCATTCATTATACATCAGCAGTTAACTGACTACTTATTTAGAGAGAAGTTTTTTTGATCTTCATATTTTTTGACATTTTCTTCCGTTATTAAGTTGAGTTCTTTATTAACTTCATCACTACTAACTAATTGATTAAAGGTATTGAATAGAGGTTCGAAGTCTTTAAAATCTTCCTTACTTAAGATTGCTGCTTTTTTCCATAGTTTTGACTTAGCAGTATCCTTTATTTTTTGGTATTTAACTCCAACTATTATTTTTTCATCGACAAACTTTCCTTGAAGCAAGAATTCATTGGGTAGTAAATTTTCTATCTCGATGTAACTCGAAAAATTTGCATGCTGTAAATCTGCTAGATGATTTAATCTGTTTGGTACAGGTAAAAGCATCGCATAAAAATATGGATGGTCGCTACGCTTCCTATAAATACCTGATTCTTTGGCACCTAAGACCTCTTTAGGCCAAAAACTGTCCTTTTTAAGATTATGGAAGTTTTCTGAACCTTCTTTATCAAAGTCAAATACACCAACAACTCTAGCATCTTTATGAATCGCTGTATTTTTACTTCTAAGAAACCCACCTAGAGCTCCAGCCCCACCTAGACCATGTATTTCGAAAGAACAGTTCTTTTCAAAGTCTTCATCGAAGGTGTCAATATTAATCGGGATGTCGTTAAGTATAAGCCATGCGACTTTATATATTTGCTCAAGTTTATCCTCAACAAGTAGATATGATTTATGCTGTTTAATTCTTGATGCTTTTTCTTCTAGCTCACTCTTTACTTTTTCAATATCTTTATAAATTTGAAGAAGCTTCTCATTTAATGTAAAAACACCCAAATCATCATTTAGTTTATAGATATCCGAAAGTTCTAAAGTCTCTTTTTCTGAATCGTTTTCTCTTGAAGGCTTGATTCTATTTATTTTTGATGAAGACACTTCAGGATTATGCCAAACTCGATACTTTGAAATATTATCCCCTTTCATTGCTAAAAAATTAAAAGAGTGAGTAGTGATAAATATCTGAGCACTTTGAGAAAAAATATCTTTAAACCTATCAGCTAGTATTTGCGCATTTTTATATTCATATGAGTTCTCAGGCTCTTCGAATCCCCATATAAAGTATTTCTTCGACTGAACATCACTTCTAACAGTCCGGCTTGTGTAACTACGCTCTTTTAGTGCAATATAGTGCAAAATTTCTGGTATTAGCTTCGCTTGTACACCATCTCCTCGCTGTGATAACTCAACATTTCCAGTTTGAACTTGTAATGTTTTAAATAAATCGACCAAATCAGAAGGTAGCTGGAATACTGGCTGGTAATTTGAGTGCATATCTCCAAGAGTGGATTGAAAATCCTGCATTATTTTAGCAGTTTCACTCTGTATTTCTTTCTGGAAGTCATTCTTTTTCCGGTCTATTTTAGATGTTTTTGTTTTCCAAAGAGTATGCTGGAGCTCACCATAAAGCTTAGAAAAATACTGTTTATCTTTAATTGCTGGTACGTAATGAAACTGTATTTGTGCAAGAAATTCTGTAAGCTGCTTTTGTAAACTAGCTTTAGTCGTAGACTTTATAGCATTAGTGGTACCATCCTTGAAGTGCTCGAATATATCTCCTTTTTCGTGCTTGAACGATGTTTCTATATTTGAGCGCAAGTCTGATAGGCTATAAGAAGATGCTTTCGTCCACCGTTTACTGACAAAGAACCTTTCTGGTAAGAATACTTTTGTAGGATATTGTTTATTCTTGTTGTGATTTTTCTCATTTCTGAAAAAAATTTTTACCGTAACAACTTTCTCATTTATATCATTTTCGTCATCGGACATTGCTTTTTTGAAGAAATCCCTCTGGAAATCAAAAAAATTATCTATATCTGTATGACCATTAAAGAAAAGATTTAATGCTCTAATAATATTGGATTTGCCAGAATCGTTTGAGCCAGAAAGAATGTTTAACGAGCTTAACTTATCTAAGTTTGTTGTATCTCCCTTCCTATTACCAAAAGAACGAAAGTTTTTTATCTCGATTTTTTCTATTGTAACCATGCTAATCAAATTGCACTTCATCTAATTTGGTAAGATGTTATCACAAAGTACAGTTCATTTATCGCTCAAACTACCAACTTTAGATAAAGAGAACAGTCACATTTTAACAATCCACTCACTTCCCCCCAAATCTAGCACCACCAATCCCTACAACCACAAATCCTAGATCGCTGGGTCGGTCACACCAGACTGGCCCTGTAATCTCTCTCTAAGGCTTATTCTGCCTAACGTCCTGCATGATGTAGTTCCAGCAACTTTGGCGACGGCGTCGTCGGTCCGGTCTCTGTCCGGTCTTTAGCTGTGATTTTGGCTAGATACCGAGCTGGACACGAACCCTAATGTAAATTTCCTATTTAGGTTTTCCGTCCAGTTTGCCGTCGTCGTCGACGGTAGTTCCATCCTATTCGACTAACCCAACTCGTAGCCATAACTCATACCAGATTCGCGCTGTAATCCAGTGTGCCGTTAGTTTTTCCGGTTCGAGTATGAATACCAGTCCAGTGACTAGCCGCTGTTTCTGGTGCTGTAGTTGAGTGTCGCTTACTGCTGACCTAAATCACTTAAAAGATAACAGACCGATTACCACTGAGGGTAATCGGTCATCATTGAATGCTGTTTTTTCCTGACTGGCTAGTTCTGAGAGTTTTAGGATCATGGGTGTCCTTCCCGTCACTGAACTAGCTATCCATCCCATACCTATATTAATAACTTCAGCTAATGGACAGGATGTTGGTTATATTTTTGTTGGTTCCAGCGCGAAGTTTTTCTGGGGTTAGGTTCTGGTGTTGAGTGGTATGTATCTGCTCTGATTCGCGTTGTACAGACGAGAGAAGGTTCTGATGGTGGATATCACTCTGAGACAGGAAGTGTGATTCTGTGGTGACTACGTGGAGTTTTTCGGCTTACCTAATGGACCAGAGCTTACAGGAAGTAATCGCAGACCGGATATGGAAAGGACTAGAACGAAAAAGGCTTACGGATTTCTCCATAAGCCTTAAGGAATAATGGTGGCCCCTATGTGACTTGAACACATGACCAATCGATTATGAGTCGACTGCTCTAACCACTGAGCTAAGGGGCCTTGATAGGGCAATGATTATAGGGGATGAAGATCAAGCTGTCTAGCCAGAGGGAAGGGTAAATGCGCTTAGATTTTATCCACTTAAATCCGTTGAATACAAAAAAGGTGAGCAATAGCTCACCTTTTCATCAATTAGCGTATTGTGCCTTTTAGACTTACTCGTCTAGGAAGCTGCGCAGAGTTTCTGAGCGGCTTGGGTGGCGCAGTTTACGCAGTGCTTTCGCTTCGATCTGACGGATACGTTCACGGGTTACGTCAAACTGTTTGCCCACTTCTTCAAGAGTGTGGTCAGTGTTCATATCGATACCGAAACGCATACGCAGTACTTTTGCTTCACGAGGCGTTAGGCCTGCCAATACGTCTTTTGTTGCAACGCGTAGGCTGGTCATGGTCGCTGAGTCTACAGGTAGCTCTAGCGTGGTATCCTCGATGAAATCACCTAGATGCGAATCTTCGTCGTCACCGATTGGTGTCTCCATTGAGATTGGCTCTTTAGCGATCTTCAGTACTTTACGGATCTTGTCTTCCGGCATTTGCATGCGTTCAGCCAGTTCTTCCGGTAGCGGTTCACGACCCATCTCTTGTAGCATTTGACGCGAGATGCGGTTCAGTTTGTTGATCGTTTCGATCATGTGAACCGGAATACGGATAGTACGAGCTTGGTCTGCAATCGAACGAGTGATCGCCTGACGAATCCACCATGTCGCGTAAGTCGAGAACTTGTAACCACGACGGTATTCGAACTTATCTACCGCTTTCATCAGACCGATGTTACCTTCCTGGATCAGATCCAAGAATTGTAGACCACGGTTGGTGTATTTCTTCGCGATAGAAATTACAAGACGTAAGTTCGCTTCAACCATCTCTTTCTTCGCACGGCGAGCTTTTGCTTCACCGATGGACATACGACGGCTGATGTCTTTAATGTTCTGAACCGTTAGAGAGGTTTCTTCTTCAATCGCTTTCAGCTTCATGATCGAGCGGCGAATGTCATCTTCGCTGCGACGAATCTTGTCTGCATACGGCTTATCTGAAGCGAGAATCTCATCTAACCAAGCTTCACTTGATTCGTTACCCGTAAATAGAGCGATGAACGATTTCTTCGGCATCTTACCGTATTCAACGGCAGCCTTCATGATGAGGCGCTCTTGAGTACGAACACGTTCCATAGAGGTACGTAGCTCGTCAACAAGGTAATCGAACTGTTTTGGCGTCAGACGGAACTCTTTGAATACGTCCAGTACAAGCTCGTGCGCGATCTGCGCTTTCGGGCTTTCCTGACCAAACTCGTTACAAGCAAGTTGATAGTTCTGGAAGGTATTACGTAGAGCAGTAAACTTCTCCAGAGCTAGCTCTGGATCGATACCTGTATCGTCTTCTGCTTCATCGTCCTCACCATCTTCGTCGTCTTCTTCATCTTCTTCGTCTTCATCTTCAAGATCAGACTCAGCAAGCTCAGAACCGATGTGAGTAGCAGTTGGAGCTGCTGTCTCATCAGCGTCTGGGTCAACGAAACCTGTAATCAGGTCTGTCAGACGAAGCTCTTCAGCTTGAATTTTATCAAACTGTTCAAGAATGTAAGGGATAGTGCCTGGATACTCAGCCACTGCGTTTTGAACTTGGTTGATACCATCTTCAATACGCTTCGCGATGTCGATCTCGCCTTCACGAGTAAGCAGTTCAACTGTACCCATTTCACGCATGTACATACGTACTGGGTCAGTGGTGCGGCCGATTTCGTTCTCTACGCTGGAAAGCGCAGCAGCCGCAGCTTCCGCTGCATCTTCATCGGTGATGGTTTCATCATCATTCAGGGCTAGATCATCAGCATCAGGTGCTGTTTCTACAACACGGATACCCATGTCGTTGATCATCTGAATGATATCTTCTACCTGCTCTGAATCTACGATTTCTGCAGGTAGGTGGTCGTTTACTTCTGCGTAGGTCAGATAGCCTTGTTCCTTGCCTTTAATGACAAGTTGTTTTAGCTGTGACTGCGGATTTTGATCCATAGACGGTATCCAACTTAGTATCTGGTGAAGGAATTAGTATGCGAGTTGCAAACCACACATAATAACAAATTAATTGTTTGCTGACTATTCGAACAGGGTTACGCTTTTAAGTCTAGCATCAAAGCTAGTAGCTCCCTTCTTTCTTCGGTTGATAAACCGACACTTCTTTCTTTAGCCTGCAGGTTTTCAATTTGTTTTTCGACGCACTGGGCAAGAATGTTATCCAATGAATCCAAAAATATATCTTGTTCGTTGTCTTCATCGAGGGGGATTTCCCACCCGGCAAGACGAGAGAGTAAAGCCTCGTGGCTTGTATTTCGCCAGTTTTCCATCAACTGGCCTGTGCTTATATTGGGATGCTGATGACAATATTCAAGCACCTCAACAAATAATCTTAGTCCTGGTACTGTTAAGTCTCTCACACTTGACAGATCCGGCACCAATTGAGCATAGCTCGGATTTTGTACCAGTAATGCGATAACCTCTCGCATCGGCGTACGTTTTATTTTTTTATGTGGCTGAGGTCGAGTTTCGCCAGTTTTTTGTCGCGCTTGACGCAACCGGTTATCAAAGCCTGTACGTTCATCGAGCAATTTTTCAAGAAGCTCTTGAAAATAGGGATCAGGGATCTGGTTGATCAAGGTGCTAGCGTGAGCACGCAAGGCCGATTTACCTTCGTTGCTACCAAGGTTAAGTTGGTGCATTTCGATCAAATTATCAAACAAATAGTTGGATAACGGCGTGGCTTGCTCGATCTGTTGCTCAAACGCCTCTTTGCCATATTTTCGGATGTAGCTATCCGGGTCTTCTCCGTCTGGGAGAAACAAGAACTTCAGTGTGTTGCCTGTTTTCAGGTACTGCAACGCATTTTCTAGTGCGCGCCAAGCGGCTTCTTTACCAGCGCGGTCACCATCATAGCAACACACCACAGTGTTGGTTTGACGGAACAACAGCTGAATGTGATCGCCTGTCGTCGAAGTACCTAGAGAGGCGACAGAGTAATCGACACCGTACTGCGCCAGCGCGACCACATCCATATAGCCTTCGACCACCAAAATCTGCGCCGGTTCGCGATAGGCCTGCATGACTTCGTAAAGGCCGTACAGCTCTTTGCCTTTGTGGAATATAGGTGTCTCTGGCGAGTTGAGATACTTTGGCGTACCTTCGCCAATCACGCGTCCACCAAAACCGATCACTCGGCCACGGCGGTCACGAATCGGGAACATCACACGACCACGGAAACGGTCGTAGCGGTTGCCTTTGTCGTTCTCAATCAACATGCCGCCAGATACCAACATGTCTTGCGTTTGCGGGTTTTGACCAAAGTTCTTACGGACTAAGTCCCACTCGTCCGCGACATAACCGATACCAAACTTCTGGACGACTTCGCCGGATAAACCACGGTCTTTCAGGTATTCAATCGCGATTTTACTGCTCGAAAGCTTAAGTTGATCGCGATAGAACTGAGCAATGCTGCCCATTAAATCGTAAAGGTTGCGTTTTTGCTCAGTGCTGGCCTGTGGTCGATTAGATTGAAAACGACCATTGCTGCTTTGTTCTCTAGGGACGTCTAAGCCTAAGAAAGACGCCAGTTCTTCAATCGCTTCAGGGAACTCTAAACGCTCGTACTCCATCATAAAGTCGATGGCATTGCCATGCACACCACAGCCGAAACAGTGATAGAACTGCTTTTCTTGGCTCACACTGAATGAAGGGGTCTTTTCGTTATGGAAAGGGCAACAAGCGCTGTAGTTTTTGCCTTTTTTCTTAAGTTTTACGCGTGCGTCAATGATATCGACGATATCAAGTCGGGCGAGTAGGTCATCGATGAAACTGCGAGGGATGTGTCCTGCCATAAAACCTAACAAAGAAAGAAAATACAGTAGTAGATACAAACAAGCCGTGCGTTCCAAAGGATAGCACGGCTTGCTGCAAATATTGTTGGATAATTAAGCCAGTTTAGAACGAACTAGACCGCTTACTTTACCCATATCTGCGCGCCCTTGAATCTGAGGCTTAAGCACGCCCATTACTTTACCCATGTCTTGCATGCCCGCAGCACCAGATTCTGCAATTGCACTTTCAATCAGTACAGCTACTTCTTCATCTGTTAGCGGTTGAGGCATAAATTCCTCAAGTACAGTAATTTCAGCCTGCTCAGCATCGGCTAAGTCTTGACGACCCGCTGATTCATATTGAGCGACAGAGTCGCGACGTTGTTTAACCATTTTGGTCAGTACAGCAAGAATGTCGTCGTCGCCCAGAGTGATCTGTTCATCAACTTCACGTTGCTTTACTGCTGCAAGAGCTAAACGAATAGTACCAAGGCGCAATTTGTCCTTGGCTTTCATCGCTAATTTTTGCTCTTCTTTGAGTTGTTCAATAAGAGCCATAACTATAATCTTTTAGGACTTAGTTATTAGTACAGGCGAACGCGACGAGCGTTTTCGCGAGCTAGCTTCTTAGCGTGACGCTTTTGAGCTGCTGCTTTAGCGCGTTTGCGAACTGTAGTTGGTTTTTCGTAGTGCTCACGACGACGCACTTCAGAAAGGATACCTGCTTTTTCGCAAGAGCGCTTGAAACGACGTAGAGCTACGTCGAACGGTTCGTTTTCACGTACTTTAACTACTGGCATATGCCTTTCACCTCAGGGGTTAATTCGTTAATGCTGACTTCACAGTACTTAGCTTAGTTGCTAGGTCTACAATCAGCTTGATCAAAAATGGTGCGGAATTTTAATCCGATCACTACGGCTTTGTAAAGCACTTTGTCGATTATAGTATGTACAAAATTTGTTTGAACGGCGCTAGCAATGTAATATTGCGCCAATTTTGAATCATAGACAGAGACATCCAAGGTAAACCATGCGCATTATCGGTATCGAAACCTCTTGTGATGAAACAGGAATTGCGATTTACGACGATGAGAAAGGCCTGCTTTCCCATCAACTATACAGTCAGGTAAAGCTGCATGCAGACTACGGTGGTGTAGTGCCTGAGTTGGCTTCTCGCGACCATGTTAAGAAAACCATTCCTCTTATTAAAGCCGCGATGGCAGAAGCGAATCTGACACCGAAAGATATTGATGGTGTAGCGTATACGGCGGGCCCTGGTTTAGTCGGCGCGCTATTGGTTGGTGCGACGATTGGCCGCAGCCTTGCTTACGCTTGGGGCGTGCCTGCGGTGCCAGTACACCATATGGAAGGTCACCTTTTAGCGCCAATGCTGGAAGATAACCCACCACCGTTCCCATTTGTTGCGGTTTTGGTGTCGGGTGGACATTCGATGATGGTCGAAGTTAAACGGATTGGTGAATACAAGATTCTTGGCGAATCGATTGATGATGCGGCCGGTGAAGCGTTTGATAAAACCGCGAAACTGATGGGCTTGGATTACCCAGGTGGTCCACTTCTCTCGAAATTGGCAGAAAAAGGCACGCCAGGTCGTTTTAAATTCCCTCGTCCGATGACAGATCGTCCAGGTTTGGATATGAGTTTCTCTGGCTTGAAGACGTTCACTGCGAATACCATTGCCGCAAACGGTGATGACGAGCAAACTCGCGCCGATATCGCGTTAGCCTTTGAAGAGGCTGTTTGTGCAACTTTGACTATCAAGTGTAAACGCGCTCTTGAACAAACCGGTTTCAAACGCATCGTGATTGCGGGTGGTGTAAGTGCGAACCGTCGCTTACGTGCGGATCTGGAGCAGTTGGCGAAAAAGGTCGGCGGTGAAGTTTATTACCCAAGAACCGAGTTCTGTACCGACAATGGTGCAATGATCGCTTACGCAGGTATGCAGCGTCTGAAAAATGGTGAAGTGGCGGATCTGTCGGTTCAAGCCACACCGCGTTGGCCAATTGACCAACTAGAACCGCTTTCATAACCAGCTAATGTTTACAAAGGTCGCCATTCAACGCGGCCTTTTTCTTTTATAACGATTGCAACAACCAGTTGGTAAAGCTTGTTCTATCGAGCTTCTACCGACCAAGATAACGGAATAAACAATGCAAAAGTTACCAATGCAAAAGTTTTCTATTGATGGCCGTGAGATGGCTTATTTGGACCAAGGGCAAGGGCCTGTTGTCGTTTTCGGGCACAGCTATCTATGGGATAGCAAGATGTGGGCGCCGCAAGTTGCTGCATTGAGCGATAAGTACCGCTGTATCGTCCCTGAATTTTGGGCGCACGGCGATTCGCAGTTCGCGCCAGAAACCACACGTTCGCTCACTGATTATGCGAGACAAATCGTCGCTTTGATGGATCAGTTAAACATCGATGAGTTTTCTATTGTCGGTTTGTCGGTTGGCGGCATGTGGGGCACTGAAGTGGTGAACTTGGTTCCTCAGCGTGTTAAGTCGTTAGTGTTAATGGACACTTTCGTCGGCTTAGAGCCTGAAGTGATGCACAACAAGTACTTCGCTATGCTGGATACCATTGCTCAGGCGCAAGTCGTACCGGAAGCGATTGTTGAGGCGGTCACGCCACTCTTCTTTGCTCGTAACGCACAGCAAAATTCGCCAGAGTTAGTGAATGGTTTCCGTCAGCACCTAGCTTCGCTGGCTGGAGAGCAAGCGGTTGAAGTCGCTCGAATGGGTAAGATGGTATTTGGTCGTCGTGACCAGTTTGAAGACATTGAAAAGTTTGCGTTACCTGTGCTTATCGCTGTCGGTCAAGAAGATGCGCCACGCCCAGTTCTCGAGTCTTACCTTATGCAAGATTGTATCGCGGGCTCTGAATTGGTTCAAATTCCTCAGGCGGGGCATATTTCCAATTTAGAACAACCAGAGTTTGTTTCTCAAATGCTGGAGCAGTTTTTAGCGAAACACGCCTAGTCACAGGCGAATAAATAACAATAAGGCCTCTACTTATGAGGCCTCATCTAGTCCTTTCTTTTTCTCACCGACTTTCGGCTCAGTGCCATCTAACAGACGTTTAATGTTCTGGTGATGTCTAAAGACAATCAAACAGCAAAGCATCGCAACGGGTAGCGTGTATTGCGGCTTAAACATCCAAGTGTAAAGCGGCGCTAATAGCACAGTGACCAACGCCGCCAAAGACGAATAACGAAACGTAAGCGCGACTACTAACCACGTTGCCAACACCATCGCGGTAAAGTCGAGGCCGATCGGAGCAATTGCGCCCAGTGCGGTGGCAACGCCTTTTCCGCCTTTAAAGTGGAAGAAAATTGGGTACATGTGGCCAAGACAGGCAGCGATCGCGATTACACCTAAGATGATCGGTTCAATATCAAGGAAGAATGCGCCCCAGACAGGGATGGTGCCTTTGAGCATGTCGCACAGTAATACTGCGGCTGCGGCTTTTTTCCCGCCGATACGCAAAACGTTGGTCGCCCCAGGGTTGTTGGAGCCAACTTTTCTTGGATCAGGCAGGCGAAGAATACGACAAATCAAAACCGCACTAGAGATCGAGCCTAACAAATAGGCGCCGATGATCAGTACTAGGGCTAGTGGGGTCATAATGATTTACTCGTCTTTAAGAGGTGTTTGCCAAGCAAGTAATTGATATCATATCGCGCTTGAGACTCCCAAACTACCTACAGAGTGGTAATTTGAGGGGGGAATAGTACGACTTTTTAGTAAACTTGGGTATCCGACCTCTAAAGGAAGCAACGCGCATGGATAAAGTATTTATCGAGCAATTAGAAGTAATTACGACTATTGGTGTTTATGACTGGGAACAGGAAATCAAACAAAAGCTCGTACTCGATATCGAAATGGCACACGACAATCGTCCCGCTGGTAAAAGTGATGATGTGAAAGATGCGTTGGATTATGCAACGGTGAGTGCTGCGGTACTTGAACATATTGAAGGTGGCCGTTTTCTACTGGTAGAACGCGTTGCAGAAGAGATCGCTGAATTGATCATGGGGCGTTTTAACGTGCCGTGGATTAAGATCCGTTTAGCCAAGCCGGGTGCGGTCCCTCAGGCGAAAAGCGTTGGTGTGATCATCGAGCGAGGCCACGCATGATCACCAGCTACATTGGGGTAGGTTCCAATGTGGAAAGGCATAAACATATCGAGGCTGCTGTAGCAGAGCTCAGCACGCTTGGCGAAGGCTTGCGTTTATCGACCATCTACGAGTGCGAAGCGGTTGGCTTTGATAGTGACGCCTTTTTCAATCTTGTCGTAGAAATGAAAACGGCGTTAAGTTTGGCGGATTTTTCGCGACAGCTACGTCAAATTGAGCTCAAATGGGGACGCTCAGAGCACGCAGCCAAGTTTCAGCCCCGTACAATCGACCTCGACATCATCTTGTTTGGCGATTGTGTGTCGGATCAAGATCCACAGCTACCACGCAGTGACATCTACAAATACGGTTTTGTTATTAAACCGTTGGTTGAGCTGTGCCCTGAACTTATCGTTCCTAAGGATGGTCGAATGATACGCCAAATCTGGCAAGAGTCCTCTTATAAGGAAGTGCTTACCTCGGTAGAGCCGTGGTTCGATATCCCCAAATAATAATGAGAATACAATGAGTTATTTTGAAGCGTTTATTTTGGCTTTGATTCAAGGCCTGACTGAGTTTTTGCCTATTTCTAGCTCCGCACACCTGATTTTGCCATCGGCTATTTTAGGCTGGGAAGACCAAGGGTTGGCGTTTGACGTTGCGGTGCACGTGGGGACTTTAGCCGCGGTGGTGATCTATTTCCGACGCGAAGTGGTCTCTCTGCTGAGATCGTTCTTTGCTTCGATCTTTAAAGGTGAGCGTAGCAAAGAAGCCAAACTGGCATGGATGATCGTCATTGCGACCATACCTGCGTGTGTGTTTGGTTTGCTGATGAAAGACTTTATCGAGCTGTACCTGCGTAGCGCTTGGGTAATTGCAACTACTACTATCGTATTTGGTTTGTTGCTTTGGTATGTCGATAAGAACTCGACACTGACGGATGATGAATACACAGCGGATTGGAAAAAGTCGCTATTCATTGGTATCTCGCAAGCACTGGCGATGATTCCTGGTACATCGCGTTCTGGTGCGACGATCACTGCGGCGCTTTATCTTGGTTTTACCCGTGAAGCCGCAGCAAGATTCTCATTCCTGATGTCGATTCCCATCATCATGCTGGCAGGAAGCTACCTTGGGCTTAAACTCGTTACCAGTGGTGAACCTATCCATGTTGGCTTCCTACTAACCGGCATCGTGACGTCATTTATCAGTGCCTACATCTGTATTCACTTCTTCCTTAAATTGATCTCTCGAATGGGTATGACCCCATTTGTGATCTACCGTCTATTACTGGGCATCGGTTTGTTTGCTTACCTGTCGATGAACTAACCCTAGTCTTTACAAGACATTCTGACCTGATACCAACTAAAGCAATGTCGCCTGTACGGCGACATTGTGGTATATATGTGGTCTTTATTTTTCTCTTCTCTAAATCTAATTTATGCGAATTTTTGCACTGACTCTATTTTTGGTTTTGGGCTGGCTACAGTTTGAATTGTGGTTTGGCAAGAATGGCATCGCTGACTTTCAGTTGGTGAACGCGGATATTGAAGTTCAGCATCAAGTCAATAAAAACCTGCAAGAGCGTAACAGCGAGATGTTTGCTGAGATCGACGATCTGCGTCAGGGTTTGGATGCGATCGAAGAACGCGCCCGTCATGAATTAGGTATGATCAAAGAAGGGGAGACTTTCTACCGCATTATTGGCGAGGACAGTTAATGTCATCTCCAAACACTCTTTCAGTGGTCGCAATCGTACCTGCTGCGGGTGTCGGCAGCAGAATGAAAGCCGATCGACCTAAGCAATATCTCCAAATTGATCAAACCACAGTATTAGAACACACCATCAATAAGCTGCTTGCGCACCCTTTAATAGACAAAGTGGTGGTGGCGATCACTGAGGGGGACCCTTATTACCCCGAGTTAGCCATTAGCCAACAAGACAATGTTATTCGAGTTGCAGGTGGTAAAGAGCGCGCTGATTCGGTGTTGTCGGCCCTGCAATATGCGGCCAGCGAAAACTATCAATGGGCGCTCGTCCATGATGCAGCAAGACCGTGTGTTCATCTTCGAGATATCGACCGTTTGATTGAAGTCGCGACCCAGCACAAATGTGGCGCGATTTTAGCGTCGCCAGTCCGTGACACGATGAAACGGGCGAATAAGAATAATGATATCGACCATACGGTCGATCGCGAAGCAATGTGGCATGCCCTAACTCCACAAATGTTTAGAACTCAGCAGTTAACTCAGGCTTTGTCAGCCGCGCTTGAGCAAGGTGTGGCGATTACCGATGAAGCTTCGGCGCTTGAATGGCAGGGAGAAAATCCTGCGTTGGTTCAAGGTAGCGCCGATAATATAAAAATAACGCAGCCGGAAGATCTGGCGCTTGCTGAGTTTTATCTACAGCGAAATAAAGGATAACTTATGATTCGAATTGGCCACGGTTTTGATGTGCATAAATTTGGCGGTGAAGGTCCGGTCATTATTGGCGGTGTTGAAGTGCCTTATGAACAAGGGCTGATCGCGCACTCAGACGGTGATGTCGCTTTGCACGCACTGTGTGATGCATTGTTAGGTGCAATCGCAGCGGGCGATATTGGCCGACACTTCCCTGATACGGATGATAAGTGGAAAGGCGCTAATAGCCGAGACCTACTGCGCGATGTGTATCGCCGCGTAAAAGAACAAGGTTACCGATTGGGTAACGCCGATGTAACGATTATGGCTCAAGCGCCAAAAATGGCTCCGCACATTGAAGCGATGTGCCAAACCATCGCTCAAGACCTCGAAACCGACATTGGTAACGTCAATGTCAAAGCGACAACTACCGAGCGTTTGGGTTTCACAGGACGAAAAGAAGGCATCGCGACAGAAGCGGTGGTTTTACTGGTTAAGCAATAACACAGTTATGTGCGGCGTGACTCATTGAGCCCCGCTCGTAATGGAACAATATATGTCTGATATTCTATCTTCTCTGGCTTACCTCAATGGTAAACCGACCGCCACTGGCAAAATTAAAGCGAAAGCAGAACACTTCCAAGTGAATGAAATCTTGGGTTACGAGTTCGCGGGTAGCGGTGAACATTTGATGGTTCGCATCCGTAAATCCGGTGAAAACACCAGCTTTGTTGCTAATGAACTGGCGAAAGCGTGTGGCGTCAAGTCGAAAGACGTAAGCTGGGCTGGTCTAAAAGACCGTCATGCGGTGACCGAGCAGTGGCTAAGTGTCCACTTGCCAAAAGGTGAAACGCCAGACTTTAGCGAGTTTCTGGCTCAGTACCCAAGCATTGAGATCCTAGAAACTACGCGACACAACAAAAAGCTGCGTCCGGGCGAGCTAGCGGGCAACCACTTTACAGTGACGCTATCGGAAGTGAGTGACGTTGAAGATGTACTCAAGCGTTTAGAATCCATTTCTCAGACGGGGATACCGAACTACTTCGGTAGTCAGCGCTTTGGCAATCAAGGAAACAACTTAGACGAAGCACGTCGCTGGGGACGAGAAAACGTTCGCACTCGTAATCAAAACAAACGCAGCTTGCTACTATCGGCGGCTCGTTCATGGATTTTTAACAACATTCTGTCTGCGCGTATCGAGCAGGGGCTGTTTGATCAGGTTGTGGAAGGCGACATTATTGACACTGCGTCAGGACAGTCGCTGGTGGATGCCGAACACATTCAATCCGCAGCAGATCAAGTGGCAAAAGGAAGCGCGGCGTTGACTGCGGCAATGGCAGGCGATAATCAACTGCCAACCCAAGCACGAGCGTTGGAGCTAGAGCAGCCACATTTAGACAACGAACCAGATTTGATGGCGCTGATCCGCGGTAACCGTATGCGTCATGACCGACGTGCGATTTCACTTAAAGCACAAGATTTAACTTGGAGTTCAGACGAAAACTCCGTCACGCTTAAGTTTTCGTTGGATGCCGGTTGTTTCGCAACGGCTATCGTACGTGAGCTGATTGAAGAGATCGAAGTGGAGCGTAGCTACTAATGGAAACCAAAGCGCTGAAGGTTTTATTAAGCAATGATGATGGCGTTCATGCTGAAGGTATCCATGCGCTTGCTGAATCCCTGAAAGATATCGCGGATGTCACGATAGTTGCGCCGGATAGAAACCGTTCAGGCGCATCGAATTCTTTGACCTTAGAGCAACCGTTGCGCGTTACTGCAATCGCGCATCAAGTTTATTCTGTGCAAGGTACGCCAACAGACTGTGTGCATTTTGCGTTAAATGAATTAATGAAAAATGATCTGCCGGATCTTGTATTAACGGGGATCAACCATGGTGCAAACTTAGGCGACGACGTGCTCTATTCTGGTACGGTCGCGGCGGCGATGGAAGGGCACTTTCTCGGCGTTCAATCGGTCGCGTTTTCATTAGTTGGCAAACATCACTTCGCGACTGCAGCGACAATTGCGCGACAGATCGTTGACCAGCACCTTAATGCGCCAATACCTACGAACCGTCTGCTGAACGTTAATGTGCCGGATCTGCCAGTTGAACAACTCAAAGGCATTCAGGTCACGCGTTTAGGTGCTCGTCATCACGCTGAAGAGATGATCAAGCAGCAAGATCCTCGTGGTCATGATATTTATTGGTTAGGTCCTCCTGGTAAAGAACAAGACGCTGGTGAAGGGACTGACTTTTACGCGGTTGACCAAGGGTATGTCTCAGTGACTCCTTTACAAGTCGACTTAACCGCGCATGAGTCGTTAGCGAGTATGGGTGATTGGTTAAAGGGTAAGTAAGGATGGCAAACCCACAAGCAGACAGATTGGTTGAATTCCTTGTATTGAATGGCATTCAAAGCACAGAGGTGTTAGAAGCTATTCGTGCAATCCCACGAGAGCGATTCGTTTCTCAGGCGATGATGCATCAGGCTTACGACAACAACGCGTTGCCTATTGGTCAGGGACAGACGATCTCTCAGCCTTATATTGTTGCCAAAATGACAGAGGTGCTGGAACTTAACCATTCCAGCAAAGTCCTAGAGGTAGGAACAGGTTCAGGCTACCAGACGGCGGTATTAGCTCAGTTGGTTGAGCATGTGTTTTCTGTTGAACGTATCAAATCACTACAATGGGAAGCGAAACGCCGATTGAAACAGCTTGATATCTATAACGTTTCAACCAAACACAGCGACGGATGGTTAGGTTGGGCTGCCAAGGCCCCCTTTGACGCCATCATCGTCACTGCGGCGGCAGAGCAAGTGCCTCCTGCGTTGCTCGATCAGCTAAGCGAAGGTGGAATTATGGTGATTCCTGTCGGTACAGACGAGCAGAAGCTGCTGAAAATTACTCGTCAAGGTGATACATTCCTTTCAGAAGTTATTGAACTTGTTCGTTTTGTTCCGTTAGTGGCTGGTGATCTTGCTTAAAAATGTCGTTGAAATCTAATTCGTTGTTGATGCTGGGTATATGCAGTGTGCTGGTAGGGTGCGCTGCGCATTCCCCTGCACCAGTGTCAGGATTGAAGAAAGATTACAATTCGATCGCTCGTGGCAGCTATCGAGGCAGCTACTATCAAGTTGAACGGGGTGATACGCTTTATTTTATCGCATACCTCACAGATAAAGATGTAAAAGAGATCATCCGTTACAACGACCTTACCCCTCCATATACCATCTATCCAGGTCAGAAACTCAAGCTTTGGCAACCTGCCTATACTGCACCAGCATATGGTGGAACTGGTGCGGGACCAGTTGCAGTAACAACACCTCCACCAGTAGTGTCAACACCTTCGATTCCGAGCAAAAACTCGAATCAAGGAGTTATAAAAAGTAGCACAAAAACATCACCAAATATGGCTAGAAAAGATCCACCAAAGAAGGTTGAACAATCTAAACCAAAGGAGTATGTTGGTTCTAACGGTAAACAAAATGTTAACAAAACTGTTAGTACGCCAAAGCCAAAGAACAATAAAATTTCCAAGTGGTTATGGCCAACAAAAGGGAGAGTGATTAAGAACTTTTCTGCTGGAGATCAAGGTAACAAGGGGATTGATATCGCTGGACAGCGTGGTCAATCTATCGTTTCAACAGCAGAGGGTACAGTTGTATATTCGGGCAACGCATTACGCGGGTACGGAAACCTTGTGATAGTCAAACACAATGATAACTACCTGAGTGCTTATGCTCACAATGATCGGTTGCTAGTTCGTGAAGGACAAAGTGTCAAAGCTGGCCAGAAAATCGCAACAATGGGCAGCTCCGGTGCCAACAGTGTACGCTTGCACTTTGAAATTCGCTATCAAGGTAAGTCGGTGAATCCAAAACGCTACTTACCGTAACTACTTACTGTGTAATGACTAGGTAATATAGCGACATTAGACGTAGTAATGTCTTGCTAGCTCGCCAGGGGAGGCGCTATGAGTATCAGCAATACAGCAACGAAAGTCGAAGAATTCGAAGTTGGAACAACGGAATCGTTTCAAGTCGGCGAAGAATTGTCTACACCCTCTAAGATCAAATCCACTCCAGAAACCAAAGAGCGCGAAGAGTTTGATGCGTCAGCAAAAAGCTTAGACGCGACCCAACTTTACTTGGGCGAAATTGGTTTTTCTCCACTACTTACCGCAGAAGAAGAAGTTCTGTACGCTCGTCGCGCACTGCGCGGAGACGAAGCAGCACGTAAACGCATGATCGAAAGTAACCTGCGTCTAGTGGTAAAAATCTCACGTCGATACAGCAATCGTGGCTTGGCACTACTGGATCTGATTGAAGAAGGTAACCTAGGTCTTATTCGTGCGGTTGAAAAATTTGACCCAGAACGAGGCTTCCGCTTCTCTACTTATGCGACATGGTGGATTCGTCAGACCATCGAGCGTGCTTTGATGAACCAAACGCGTACCATTCGTCTACCTATTCATGTTGTGAAAGAGCTGAATATCTACTTGCGCACCGCGCGTGAGCTATCTCAGAAGCTTGACCATGAACCAACGGCGGAAGAAATCGCGACTCAGTTGGATAAGCCAGTTGACGATGTCAGCAAAATGCTGCGCTTGAATGAACGAATCAGTTCGGTCGATACACCAATTGGTGGCGACAGCGAAAAAGCGCTACTGGATATTATCCCTGACCAAAATAACTCAGATCCTGAGGTTTCAACGCAGGATGACGATATCAAGAGCTCACTGATCCATTGGTTAGATGAACTGAATCCAAAACAGAAAGAAGTTCTCGCCCGTCGATTTGGTTTACTGGGTTATGAACCGTCAACATTGGAAGAAGTTGGCCACGAGATCAACCTTACCCGTGAACGTGTTCGTCAAATCCAAGTAGAAGGTCTGCGCCGCCTAAGAGAAATCTTGGTGAAACAAGGTTTGAATATGGAAAGCTTGTTTAGTGTGACCGAAGAATAAGCCGGATTTAAATAATAAAAAAGCCTTGGAATTCCAAGGCTTTTTTATTTGTCTGTGTTACTTCGCTTTGTTCTTCTTGGCTGGTTTAGGGAAAACCTTGACCAGCTTGATGCGATTTTCTTCCAGTTCGACGATTTCCATCGGGTGACCTGAAACTTGAACGCTAAGGTGACTTTCGGGAATATCTTCTAGGTGTTCCAAAATGAGTCCGTTCAATGTTCTCGGGCCGTCAGTCGGGAGTTTCCACTTAAGACCTTTGTTGATGTCACGGATGTTGGCGCTGCCTTCTATTAGGAAACTGCCATCAATCTGCGGAGTGATCTCTTCAGACAAGCTTGGTGCAATAGAGGTAGTAAATTCCCCCACAATTTCTTCCAAGATATCTTCGAGAGTAACCAAACCAATGATGTCGCCGTACTCATCAACAATCAAACCGATGCGCTGTTTGTTGCGCTGGAACTTGAGCAATTGGACGTTGAGTGGGGTGCTTTCTGGAATAAAGTACACTTCATCCGCGGCTCTCAATAACGTCTCTTTAGTAAATTCGTTCTTTTCCAGCATCAAACGGTAAGATTCGCGTAGACGCAACATGCCAACCACTTCATCTATTTGGTCGCGATAAAGCACGACTCGACCGTGTGGTGAGTGAGTGAGCTGACGAACGATTGACTTCCAATCGTCGTTAATGTCGATACCTGTGATTTCATTACGTGGCACCATAATGTCATTCACGGTAACGTGCTCAAGGTCGAGGATCGAAATCAACATATCTTGGTGGCGAGTCGGGATAAGGCTACCCGCTTCATTTACTACGGTTCTGAGCTCTTCTGAACTTAAATGATCGTCCCCACCGTGTACTGCTTTTATACCGAGCAAACGGATAAAGCCGTTAGTAATAAAGTTAACGAAGATAACCAGTGGCGATAAAAGCTTCATCAAGATGCCGAGCAGGATACTACTCGCATAAGAGACTTTTTCAGGGTATAGCGCCGCGAGGGTTTTTGGTGTCACTTCAGCAAAGACCAGCACGACGAGGGTCAGGGCGCCCGTCGCAATGGCTACCCCTAAGTCGCCATAGAGTCTCATGCCTAATATGGTGGCGATAGCAGATGCGAGAATGTTGACTAAGTTGTTGCCGATGAGGATCAGGCCGATAAGACGATCAGGGCGATCGAGCAGTTTCTCCACACGTTTAGCACCTTTGTGCCCCGTGTTTGCCAAGTGCTTTAGGCGGTAGCGGTTCAAAGCCATCATCCCTGTCTCTGAACCTGAAAAATATCCTGAAATTACGATCAGACACGCGAGTAGCGCAAATAAGATACCCGTTGATATGTCGTCCAAAGCTTATCTTTTCCTTGTGGTGTTTGGCTGATTTATGACCTATTTACGTCTTTAAGTCAAACTCAGTAAGGGATGCGGTAATGTTAAGAAGGTGTAGAGTATACACCTTTTCGACATAGTTTAGTTAAGAATGATCTCTCGCACAAAGCGGCTACCAAAGTAAGCGAGAGTGAGCAGCGTTGCGCCGGCAACGGCAAACCAAGTGACTTTACGACCGCGCCAACCTTTCTGGTAATGACCCCAAAGCAGCACCGCGTAAATAATCCAGGCGATGAATGAGAGGATACCTTTGTGCGCTTTTCCTTGTGCAAACATATCCTGCACGAAGACGAATCCGGTCAACAATGTCCCTGTCAATAATAGCGTACCAACCAAGATAATATTAAACAGCTGTCTTTCGACCATTAATAGTGGTGGCAGATTAGGGTTAATTGCCTGAGCTTTCTTGGTCTTGAGTTTATGATCCAGCCAAGCCAATTGCAGTGCGTATAGTGCGCCAATGGTTAGGGTGGAATAGGAGAACAATGCCAGCGAGATATGAATTAGAAGTTTTGGATCTTGCTCGAGGTGGGTAATAAAAGTGCTCGGTAAAAATGCAGCCGCACCCAAGTTAATTGCAGCAAAACTGTATACAACGGGCAGCAAAAACCACAGACGCGTCTTAAGCATCGCAATGCTCATGACCAGAGAAATAATAAAACTGATTAAAGACGCAACGTTAAGAATACTGAGGTTTTGACCAGAAGCCTCAATGATAAGACCGCTTAGAAGCCAGGCATGAAAAATAAGCGCTAACGAAGCACTGACAAAAACAGTTTTTACTCGAATACCGGTTTGATGCACTAAGCCCGGTATGATTGTCGCTATTGCTAAGGCGTAGAGTATAACAGCAACAACGGCGATTAAGTTGTCCATGGTTCTCTAAAAGCTGGTGGATTTTTAACAAATTATACCCTGACTCAACGACTTGAGCCATGACTTATCAGCTTCATTTACGTGACTTGAGATGTCAAAACTGATTAGAGCTGTGCACAGTACCTTTGGCTCAGGTATACTCGCAGTAGTTTGTCGCGAAATTTAGGGTGAGTTTGAACACAAACGCCCGGGTAAAGAGACTTAAGATGTTTGAGAATTTAACGGATCGATTGTCCAAAACGCTGAAAAATATCAGCGGTAAAGGTCGCCTGACCGAAGACAACATTAAAGAGACGCTGCGTGAAGTGCGTATGGCACTACTGGAAGCTGACGTAGCGCTGCCTGTTGTCCGCGATTTCATTAAGCGCGTAAAGGAAGCAGCTGTAGGTGTTGAGGTATCTAAATCTCTCACTCCAGGTCAAGAGTTTATTAAGATCGTTCAAGGTGAACTTGAAGCGGTCATGGGTGAATCAAACGAAGCCCTTAACTTAGCGGCGCAGCCACCGGCTGTGATCCTGATGGCGGGCCTACAAGGTGCGGGTAAAACCACATCGGTAGGTAAGCTATCTAAGCTCCTAAAAGAGCGCGAAAAGAAAAAAGTTCTAGTTGTGTCTGCCGACGTTTATCGTCCAGCAGCGATTAAACAGCTAGAAACGCTCGCGTCTGACCTCGGTGTTGACTTCTTCCCGTCATCGCCAGATCAAAAGCCAATTGATATTGCTAACGGTGCGATTGATCATGCGAAGAAGAAATTCTATGACGTATTGATTGTCGATACTGCGGGTCGTTTGGCGATTGATGAGCAGATGATGTCTGAGATTCAGGATCTTCATACTGCGATTAACCCTGTTGAAACCCTGTTCGTTGTCGATGCAATGACAGGTCAAGATGCGGCGAATACTGCAAAAGCATTCGGTGACGCGCTGCCATTGACCGGTGTTATCTTGACCAAAGTTGATGGTGATGCGCGCGGTGGTGCGGCACTTTCGGTTCGTCATATTACTGGTAAGCCAATCAAGTTCTTGGGTGTGGGTGAGAAAACCGATGCGCTGGAACCTTTCCATCCTGATCGCGTGGCGTCTCGTATCCTTGGTATGGGTGACGTTTTGTCGCTTATCGAAGACTTGCAACGAAACGTAGACCAAGAGAAAGCAGAAAAGCTGGCTAAGAAGTTCAAAGAGAAGAAAGGTTTTGACCTTGAAGACTTCCGCGAGCAGCTAGGCCAAATGCAAAACATGGGTGGCATGATGGGAATGATGGACAAGCTACCAGGCATGTCCCAGCTACCTGACAACGTCAAAGACAAAGTCGATGACAAGATGTTTAAGCAAATGGAAGCGATCATCAACTCGATGACGATGAAAGAACGTCAGCGTCCTGAACTTATCAAAGGTTCACGCAAGAAGCGTATCGCAGCAGGTTCAGGCACTCAGGTACAAGATGTTAACCGCTTGCTTAAGCAGTTCACCCAGATGCAGAAAATGATGAAGAAAATGCAGAAAGGTGGCATGAAAGGCATGATGCGTAACATGCAAGGCATGATGGGTGGCGGCGGCGGCTTTAACCCATTTGGTCGTTAAATACACCTAGCTACAAAAATTTCAAGGTGTTAGCTGAGTCACAAACTTAAATCCTGATTTATGTTGGTGAAAAAATAGCTAAAGACCTTGCATTGCTTCGGAATAAGAGTAAAATTCCGGAGCTTTATTTTGGCACGAGACCCCAAACTATTTAGCGATAAATGGTTTCTGGGGTTAATTTTATTTTTGAGAAAGCAAAGAGGACGACATGGTAACCATTCGTTTGGCACGTCACGGCGCTAAGAAGCGTCCATTTTATCAAATCGTAGTTGCGGACAGCCGCAATGCTGCAACTGGCCGTTTCATCGAGAAAGTTGGTTTCTTCAACCCAACTGCTAAAGGTCAAGAAGAAGGTCTACGTCTAGACCTAGATCGCGTTAACCACTGGGTTGGTCAAGGCGCATCTGTATCTGACCGCGTAGCTAAGCTAGTTAAAGACGCTCAAAAAGCGGCTTAATTCTTAAATTAAGAAGTTGAAATTAGCTTATGTCGATGAAAGGTAAAGAAACAATGAGTAGCGATAAGATTGTTGTAGGTAAGTTTGGTGCTACTTATGGCATTCGTGGCTGGCTCAAAGTTTTTTCCTACACAGACAATACTGAAAGCATATTTGATTACTGCCCTTGGTTCGTAGAACAAGGTGGCAAGTGGGTTGAGTACAAAGTAGAAAGCTGGAAGCGCCATAACAAAGGTTTGGTGGTAAAGCTGGATGGTCTTGATGTGCGCGAAGATGCGCAGTTAATGACTAACTTTGAAATCTTGATTGACCCTGCAGTACTTCCAGAATTGCCAGAAGATGAGTTCTACTGGCGTGATTTGATTGGTATGCAAGTAGTAACTGGTAACGGTTATGACCTTGGTACTGTTTCTGATTTATTAGAAACAGGCTCCAACGATGTTTTGGTTGTTAAAGCAAATCTGAAAGATGCTTTCGGGCAAAAGGAACGTTTAATCCCGTTCCTTGAAGAGCAAGTGATCAAGCATATTGATCGCGAAGCTCAACGGATCGAAGTTGACTGGGATCCTGGATTTTAACTCCAAGTAACGGAGCGATAGAACAATGTGGATTGGCGTAATTAGCCTTTTTCCTGAAATGTTCCGCAGCGTTACTGATTTCGGAGTAACAGGCCAAGCGGTTAAAAAAGGTCTCTTGTCGATTGAGACATGGAATCCTAGAGATTTCACTCACGACAAACATCGCACTGTTGATGATAGACCTTATGGTGGTGGTCCTGGCATGTTAATGATGGTACAGCCTTTGCGCGATGCTATTCATACGGCCAAAAAGACATCACCGGGAAAGACGAAAGTTATCTATCTATCACCTCAAGGTCGTAAGCTTGACCAACAAGGGGTTGAAGAGCTGGCAACAAACGAGAATTTACTTCTTATTTGTGGTCGCTACGAAGGGGTAGATGAGCGCATCATTCAATCTGAAGTTGACGAAGAATGGTCAATTGGGGATTTTGTGATGACGGGTGGTGAAATACCAGCCATGACGTTAATTGACTCAGTATCTCGGTTTATTCCGGGGGTTTTGGGAGATTTTGCGTCAGCAGAAGAAGATTCTTTTGCTAATGGCTTGTTGGATTGCCCCCATTATACGCGTCCCGAGATACTGGATGGCAAAGAAGTACCTACGGTACTCAAGTCTGGTAATCACAAGGAAATTCGTCGCTGGCGATTAAAGCAGTCGCTAGGCCGTACTTGGCTAAGAAGACCAGAGCTCCTGGAAAACCTAGCTCTGACTGACGAACAGGAACAATTACTTGCTGAGTTCGTTAAAGAACATCAGAACAAGTAACCTAATTTATTTAGTATCAGTTTATTCTAGGAATTTAAAAAATGAGTAACATCATCAAAGCTCTTGAGCAAGAGCAAATGAAATCAGACCTACCTAAATTTGCACCAGGTGACACTGTTGTTGTTCAAGTTAAGGTAAAAGAAGGTGACCGTGAGCGTCTACAGGCTTTCGAAGGCGTTGTAATCGCTATCCGTAACCGTGGTCTACACTCTGCTTTCACTGTACGTAAGATCTCTAACGGTGAAGGTGTTGAGCGTACGTTCCAAACACACTCTCCAATCGTTAATAGCATCGAAGTTAAACGCCGTGGTGCAGTACGTCGTGCCAAGCTGTACTACCTACGTGAGCGTTCAGGTAAGTCTGCTCGTATTAAAGAGAAACTTGCTAAGAAGTAATGCTATAACTAGCGTTCTCATGTTAAACGGAGTCCTTTTGGGCTCCGTTTTTTTATGTTTGCTCATAACTGGCTATTTTCCTTTCTACCGTTGTCATCGGTGCTCATTTACTGGCGTAAACTCCGCGCCTCTTCCTAGATAGAAAGAAAAATATCTGCGTTCTGAGCTAAACATATTGCTGATGTGTATAAAACACGTCTGAAATTAAACCGAATATGAAATGGAAAGGCCCTTAACTCGAGAGTGGCAGAAAAGCGGCAGCGGACTCACTTTCAACAGGCAATAAAAAAGTTGACGCTCTCACGCCAACTTTCTTTATCTTTAGAACCTAGAACTTCTTAATATTGATCTTCCGACCAACCATCACTGTCCGACATATCGGGAGCGCCAGCAATGGCATTCTCTTCATCAGCCCATTCGCCAAAATCGATCATCTGGCATTTTTTGCTGCAAAAAGGGCGGTGAGGGCTTTGTTCTCCCCACTCTACATCCGTGCCACATTGTGGGCAGGGAACGATAGTAATTTTAGACATGGTACTTCTCTGAACGTTGTGACGTATCGATGGGCTAGATTATAACGTGTTTGGTGAGTCTTAGCTGCATACGGCTAAGTTAAACTCGACGTCGTTCGATGATGCTTGCCCAGACGAGAAATCAATAAACTTAATCGCAAAGCGGTTCTTGTGCCCTGAGATCATTGGATACACGCCAAAGTGCATCGGGATTTCAAGTCGCAGAATGTTGGCTTCTTCCGCATCACTCTGATAAAAACCTGTACGCGCGACTCGCGATCTGAATTGACCGGTTTCTCTGGTGAGCTTAAGCCAGAGCTTTAATGCCTCTGCAAGTGGCAGTAATGAGCTCATCCAACGTGCGGCGTCGGCTTTTTTGTTGTCACATGGAAGGTGCAACCAGTGATGTAAAGCGGGTAAGTCGAAACAACACGAACCTCCGGGCAAATTGAACCTTTGGCGAATGGCACTTAAGAAGCGATCTTCTTTAAGACTTTGGCCAAAACGCTCGGCGCTCATCAATTTACTGTGTACGGCATCCACATCATTGAGAATACCGAGCAGCATTTCTTGGTCGACACCATCAATGTTAAGCCATGAACGATACGTTAGGCGTTGCTTTTCTATATCTTTCGCCAATTCACTTTTAAGCTGGATTTGCTCAAAAATTTCAAGTAAATCAAACAGTGAACGGTAAAAGACTAAATGCTGCATGTCATCATTAAAATCAGCCGCGATGTTGAGCTGATTCAGCAATGATTCGACCCTAAGGTAGATACGAGTCTTTTCGTTTAATGGATGTTCGAAATAATGCGTGGTCATTAAAGTGCAGCTGTGAGTGATTCTGCCTTTATTCTCACAGATTTCCCCTACACATTTCTAGGAACTTTTTGTGCAATACTGTGATTTGAGGCAAAAGTTTCTGGTTTTCTGCGTGATTTTTAATCACATGGTCAGCGATAGCTAATCGTTGCTCGCGAGTTGCTTGGGACGCCAAAATAGATTGCGCTTGTTCGCGGCTAACATTATCTCTTTCTGACGTGCGTCGAAGCTGGGTTTCTTCATCGACATCAACCACGACGACAGTATCGGCGAGAGACTGTAAGTTGTTTTCGACCATCAGAGGAATGACCAACAAAGCGTAAGGTGAAGTGACGTTGGCTAAGTCCGCCAGCATTTGTTGTCGAATAAGGGGATGAAGAAGGGCGTTTAACCACGCTTTTTCTTCTGGTTGAGAAAAGATGATTTCCCTTAATTTTGCACGATTAAGTGAACCGTCGTTGAGTAATATCGATGCGCCAAACTTTTGCTCAATAGCGGCTAGACCTTGGCTGCCCGGTTCAACAACCTCTCGAGCGACGATATCTGCATCGACGATCTCGATACCAAACTGTTCATGAAACATATTCGCGACGGTGGTTTTGCCACTGGCGATACCACCTGTTAATCCCACTACAAAAGGCATATTAGAGTCCGACAAAACTTGTTAAATACCAATCTAAAATCTCATTGCCCCACATCATACAAATCCAGCCAGCAATTGCCAAATAAGGGCCGAAAGGAAAAGCTTTATCAATGCCTTGTTGTTTGAGACGCAGTTGTATGATGCCAAATATGACGCCAACAAAAGAAGAAAGCAGAATGATCATAGGTAGGTATTGCCAGCCAAGCCAAGCACCCAGTGCGGCCAGCAGCTTAAAATCGCCATAACCCATGCCCTCTTTGCCCGTTACTAACTTAAATAACCAATATACCGACCATAGTGATAAGTATCCTGCGATTGCGCCGATAACGGAGTCTTGAAGAACTACTGGACTGATTTGAAGCAGCGCTAAAGTAATGCCAAACCAAATCAGAGGCAGCGTTAAAGAGTCAGGCAAGAGCATCGTATCAAGATCGATAAACGTCGCAGCAATCAAAACAAAAGTGAAAAACAGCAGCGCAATCGCAAAGTAACTAAAGCCGAACTGGTAAGCGACCAGAAAACAGAGTGCGCCAGTGAGCAACTCGACTAGCGGATAGCGAATACTGATTGGATGGCTGCAGTGATGGCACTTGCCTTTCAGCAGTAGCCAACTGAGCACTGGAATGTTGTCTATTACTCGAAGCTGAGTTTCACACTTCGGACAAGTCGACCTAGGTACACTTAGGTTATAGACTCCAGAAGGCGGCGTAATTTGATACTCTGGAAAACTGTCTGCGCATTCTTGGCGCCATTCGCGTTCCATCATCTTTGGTAGCCGATGAATTACGACGTTGAGAAAGCTACCAACGATTAAGCCAAAGAGTGTTGCGAGAGTTGGGAATAGCCAAGGGTAAAAATCAAACAGTTCCATTAAAGTGCCGTTATTTGCAAAGTATCTACTAAGATTATCAACGAAGTGCTCCGTGGCAAATCGATTCCTAGCCTAACACACTCATTAAATTAAATATTGGTAAGTACATTGCAACCACAAGCCCGCCAACCACGACGCCCAAGAAGATAATAATAAGCGGCTCTAAAATTTTACCTAAGTTGTCCACGGTATTATCAATTTCGAACTCGTAAATCGTCGCGACTTTGTTGAGCATGTCGTCCAATCGGCCAGACTCTTCACCTATCATAATCATCTGCAACACCATTTCAGGGAACGATTCCGAGTTACGCATCGCGATATACATTGGCATACCCGCAGACGTATCGGTATAAACCCCATCAATGGCGGTTTGGAAATGAACATTGTTGGCGGTTTTAGCTGAAGCCTTTAAACATGAAAGAATAGGGATACCAGCACTAAAACTGGTTGCCAGTGTCCGGGCAAACTTGGCAATCGATGCCTTAGTCAGAATGCTGCCAATAACAGGAATTTTAAGCCCCAAACGGCTGGAAATTAGGCGGGCACGAAAAGACTTCTTTCGAATAAATTTCATAACAAGTACCGTAGCGATAAGAGTTAAAGCCGTCATTCCTCCGTATGCTTGAGCTAGGTGAGAGAGCTTGAGAACTTGCTGAGTAAAATAAGGTAATTCAGCTCCGAAGCCTTGAAACATGCTTTCAAACTGCGGGATAACTTGTGTCAGCATGAGGTACGATACCCCTAACGCGGTCAGCACAACCATGGACGGATAGATCAGGGCTTTGATGACCTTTGCTCTAAGTTGTTCGGATTTTTCTCTATAAGTCGCGATTCGTTCAAATACTTCCGCTAAGTTGCCCGATTGCTCGCCCGTTGCGACAAGATCAACATAGAGCGTATCGAAGTGCTGACTTGCCGTTCTTAAGGATTTAGAAATCGGAGTACCAGACTCTACGCCTTTAATAATCTGCAATAGGATAGATTTCATCTCCGCTTTACGGTGGTTATCAGTGACCAGCTTGAGTGCCTGTACTAGAGGCACGCCCGTAGTCAGCATGGTGGAAAGCTGGCGCGTTAATATCGTAATATCTCGAGCTTTAACTCGTTGAGTCGCTTTAGTGATAACAGAGACGCTACCTTTGCGTAGCTTCTTAATTTGTATGTGCTGCTCTTTAAGCCGATCTTTGACTTCAGTTTCACTCAGAGCCAGCAGTTGTCCAGATACCTTCCTACCAACACTGTTTACGCCTTTCCAACGATAACTTTTAAGTTGATTTGTTTGTGTCGTTTTCACTGTTGATACCCTTCTTACAAGAACAAGACGCGCTGCAGCTCACTCAAGCTGGTAATGCCTTGAATCATTTTTTCTATTCCAGATTCTTTGAGAGTTTTCATGCCTTCCTGTTTGGCAAGTTGTTCTATCTCTATGATGGACGCCCCTTCGGCGACGGCTTGGGCTAGGGCACGACTAAACCCCATCACTTCATAAATACCTACTCGTCCAGAGTAGCCTTGGTTGCAGTCTGCACACCCATCACTAGAAGCTTGATATAGGGTCACGCCCGCCGGAATATCCATATGTTCCAGTAGTTCAGCGGTTGGTTGATAAGGTTCTTTGCAGTGGTTACAGAGCCTTCTTGCTAATCGCTGCGCAATGATCAGGCTGAGGGATGAAGCGACGTTGTATGGTTCTATACCCATGTTACTAAGTCGTACGACGCTTTCTGCGGCTGAGTTGGTATGGAGTGTTGAAAGCACTAAGTGTCCGGTTTGAGCTGCTTTTACGGCAATTTCAGCGGTTTCAAAGTCGCGAATCTCACCAACCATAACGATATCTGGGTCTTGGCGTAGAAAGGCGCGTAGAGCTTGTGCAAAGCCGAAACCTATTTGCGGCTGTACTTGGACTTGATTGATACCCGGAAGGTTAATTTCCACAGGGTCTTCAGCGGTGGCAATATTAACTTCTTGGGTGTTGAGAATTTTCAGACCAGTGTAGAGGGAGACGGTTTTACCGCTACCTGTCGGGCCGGTCATCAAGATCATTCCTTGTGGCTTTTTCAGTGCTTTTAAATACAGTGCTTTTTGCTGTTCGTTGTAGCCAAGAGAATCAATGTTGAGGTTGGCTTCACTACTATCTAGCAAGCGCAGAACGATTTTTTCGCCCCACAAGGTAGGTAGGGTAGAGACACGCATATCAATAGCCGTTGTCTCATTGAGCTTAAGCTTGATTCGTCCATCTTGTGGCAGGCGACGCTCGGCGATATCGAGTTTAGAGAGGATTTTTATACGAGCAGAGAGGCGACGGCTGAGGTGGTGTGCGGGTTGCTGCGTTTCTATCAATATCCCATCACAACGCAGTCTAACGCGGTAGGATTCTTCATACGGCTCAAAATGGATATCCGACGCACCTTTACGTACCGCGTCCAAAAGGATTTGGTTGATGTAGCGGCTAACAGGCGCTTCGTCCTTGCTAAGGTCTTCTACGGTGTTGACTTCGTCGGCGGAGATATCAACAAGGTTAGCGAGTTCTTGCTCGTTGATGTCTTTCTTGCTGTTTTGTGTACCAGAAATCGCTTTCCCGTAAAGCCTGCGTATGGCACTTTGCAGCGCTTTAAAATCGGCGAGGACAAGGTCAACTTGCAGTCCAGTAGCAAAGCGAAACTCGTCTTCCACTTCCATATCAGTAGGATCGGCGATCGCAACCGTTAACAATTGGCCGTTTTGTTCTAACGGTAAAGCATGTAAACGAGTGATCAGTTCACGTAGACCGAGGCGATTGCACAACTCTGCGTAATCAAATTGAGAGAGGTTAGTTTCCGGTAAACCAAAAATCTTAGAGAGCTCACTGGTGAGCTCTCTATTGTCCATCAGACCGAGAGAGATTAATGCTTCAGGCACAGTACCACCTGAAGCATCAATATGTTCTATCACTCGAACCTCTTGCGTCGTATCTATTAGATTCGCTTGGCGCAAGATAGATGGTAGGGTGGTTATCATCAATTATGAGCAACCTTTCGGTTTCAAGTCTGATGCAACATCAGATGCACAACTCCAAGCTCCTGCCCCTGTGCGTTTTAGAGAAACTTTTTTGCTTACTACTTCTGGACTTACACCTGACGCTTTAAATGTAAAGACGATATCTCCAGCTGCTGATGTAGCGTTATCGTATGAGATAGTTCCTAGAGGTGAGTTAGGTACAGGTACTGCTGCTGAGGTAGGGAAGCTACCTTCAGTAAGCACGTAAGTTTCTACGTTAGCTCTATGACCAGTGATTGAAGCAAGAGCAGCGGAGGCTTCGCTCTTTGCGACATATTTTTGGTATTGAGGAACTGCGATTGCAGCTAAAACACCAATGATCGCTACGACGATCATTAATTCAATAAGCGTAAAGCCTTTTTGTTTACGACGTTGTTGGTTTTGCATTGTTTCTCTCCGTGGATGGAATGCGAAATGTGAAAGAGAGAATAGATGGGATAATTTGCACTGGGTATTGTGCGAGGTAGGGTTTCCGAGTCGATTGGTAAAAGTTGCATGACACTTTCATTTAGTGCGCAAATTAATTCGACTGACTGCAAAATTTTGTAGTATTTTTCTCACATTTAAAACAAAAATGGAGATCTGATGATCTCCATTTAGTGGTTGAAAAATAAGAGCTTTATTCCAAAAAAAGTGAATTCTGGGAAGGCACTACTTACATTTACTACTTAAAGCGCATCGACAAATCCATTGCGCGAACGTGTTTTGTTAGTGCGCCAACTGAAATGTAATCAACTCCAGTTTCTGCGTACTCACGAATCGTTTCTAACGTAATGTTGCCCGAGTTCTCTAATGCCGCTCGACCTGCATTGATCGCAACGGCTTCACGCATCATCTCTTTGGTAAAGTTATCCAACATAATGATGTCTGCGCCAGCTTCGATCGCTTCTTTGAGTTCATCTAAGCTCTCTGTTTCGACTTCAACTGGTTTACCTGGGTTGAGCTCTTTGGCGGTTTTGATGGTTTGTGCAATGCCACCATTCGCGATGATGTGGTTCTCTTTAATTAAGTAAGCGTCAAAAACACCAATGCGATGGTTAAAGCCTCCACCACACGCTACTGCGTATTTCAGCGCACTACGTAAACCGGGAACCGTCTTACGGGTGTCGAGTAGGCGGCAATCTGTGCCAGCTAACTTCTCTGCGTATTCAGCCACCGTTGTCGCGCAACCGGATAGGGTTTGGATGAAGTTCATCGCGTTGCGCTCACCAGTGAGTAGCATGCGTGAAGATCCAGATAAGGTACACAGAACTTGGTTTGGCTCGACTTTATCGCCGTCTTTTACGTGCCATTCTATTTTTACCGCACTGCCATTTTCTTGCTCAGCCAGCTGTTTGAACACTTCATCTGCCCACGCTTGACCGCAAAAAACGCCGTGTTCACGAGTAATAATGGTCGCTTCATTTTGCGCATCGGCAGGGATTAGACTTGCTGTGATATCGGCCGCAGGATCCAAAGTGCCGCCCAAATCTTCTTTCAGGGTGTCCGCCACAGCACGAGAGATCTCAAGAGGTAGTTGTTGTTTTAAGTATTCAAGACGTTCTTGGCTATTGTGTGTGTTTTTCATCGCAAATCTAATACGCAGTTAATTGGAGCTGGGAATGATACGCTGACTGCGAGTGAAATTCAGCCATTATTCTCGCATTTCAACGGCAAAAAGATAAAATTGCCAAGAACCAACAACGAGTGAATAAGCAATTATGATCGATAACCACGGCTGGTATAAACAAGCGCGTCATGTCCCTTCACCATTTTTTGACCAAAGAAGCGACGAAACGGACATTTCTCTGTTGGTTATTCACAATATCAGCTTACCGCCGGGAGAGTTTGGTGGGCCTTACATTGAGAAGTTTTTTACTGGGAAATTGGACCCTGAGGAACATCCATTTTTTAACGTCATTCATAAGATGGGGGTTTCTGCGCATTGTTTGATTCGCCGCGATGGAGAAGTGGTTCAATTTGTGCCATTCAGTGCGAGGGCCTGGCACGCGGGCGCGTCTAGTTTTGCTGGTAGAGAAAAGTGCAATGACTACTCGATTGGTATTGAGTTGGAAGGCAGTGATTTCGTGGCCTATACCGACGAGCAATATCACTCGTTGGCGGTGTTAACTCGTCAGTTGCAGCAGTGTTATCCGCAAATAACCTTGCCGCGTATCACTGGTCATCAGTACATCGCGCCACTAAGAAAAACCGACCCGGGTTTAGTGTTTGATTGGGTAAGATACCGCACGATGCTGGAAAAGTAGGACGGGGTAGTTTGCAACAAGGCTTCCATTTTCACTGTGGGAGTGATTGGTGAAGAAGCCTTATCAGGCAATATGTTATTTATAGCGTATCTTGGTATTCGATTAGGATCTGCTCGACCCAAGTGGCGATGCGATCATCGCTCAGTTCGTATTGAGAATCTTCATCCAAAGCCAAACCTACAAACTGGCTGCCGTCTTCGGTGAGTGCCTTCGACGCTTCAAACTCGTAGCTGTCATCTTTTGGCCAGTAGCCGATGATATTAGCTCCGCTCTTTTTCAGCTCGTCGTGCAACATCCCCATCGCATCTAAATACCATTCGCCATAGCCTTCTTGATCGCCTAAGCCGAATAATGCGACGGTTTTGCCATTTAGTGTGACGCCACCGATTTGATCCCATATTTCATTCCAGTCTTCCTGAATTTCACCAAAATCCCAGGTCGAGATGCCCAGAATAAGAAAGTCGTACTCTGTCATTAAAGATAATGGAGATTCTTTCACATTGTGAATGTCGACCATATCTTCGCCAATAATGGCACGAATTTTCTCTGCTGCCATTTCGGTATAACAAGTTGTAGAGCCGTAAAATAGACCGATTTTCATAACTTTCTTTTCTTTCGCTGGACTAGATAGCGAATTCTAACCACAAAATGGCGTGCTTTGCAGCGAATATCCACTTTGAAAGGCATTTTTTATGGCTTTATCTCTTCTAGACACTTACATTGACAGCAGAATCATAATTCGAGGAATGTTGTGTCTGAAGTCATGTCCCCTGATCAAGGAATCGTAGAGCAGTTTTTAGATGCCATGTGGATGGAAAGAGGCCTATCTGAGAATACTTTGGCCTCTTATCGTAATGATCTCAACAAGTTAATCCAGTGGATGGAAGCGAACAACTATCGTCTTAACTTCATTAGTCTATCTGGCTTACAAGAGTACCAATCTTGGTTGGCTGACCAGAATTACAAACAAACTTCTCGTGCACGCATGCTGTCGGCGATTCGCCGTTTGTTCCAGTACCTTCATCGTGAAAAAGTTCGTGCCGACGACCCGAGTGCTTTATTGGTGAGTCCAAAGCTGCCAAAGCGCTTGCCAAAAGACCTAAGCGAAGAGCAAGTTGATGCGTTGCTCAATGCGCCTGACCCAAATGATGCAATGGAGTTGCGCGACAAGGCCATGTTGGAGTTATTATATGCAACCGGGTTGCGCGTTACTGAGTTGGTCAGTTTGACTATGGAAAACATCAGCTTACGTCAAGGTGTGGTGCGTGTAACTGGTAAAGGCGGAAAAGAGCGTCTTGTACCTATGGGTGAGAATGCTGTTGATTGGATTGAAACTTTTCTCCAACAGGGCAGGTCTGAGCTATTAGGAGAAAATACCTCTGACGTTGTATTTCCGAGCAAACGTGCAAGGCAGATGACGCGGCAAACATTCTGGCATCGTATTAAGCATTATGCGGTACTGGCTGGGATTGACAGTGAACAACTGTCACCGCACGTATTACGCCATGCGTTTGCGACACACTTGCTCAACTACGGAGCGGATCTACGTGTGGTTCAGATGTTGCTAGGCCATAGTGACTTGTCGACCACGCAAATCTATACTCATGTAGCAACAGAGAGATTGAAACAGCTACACAGCGAGCATCATCCAAGAGCATAAAGCTTGCTGAAAACAAAAGGTGAATTTAATGAGCGTATTACGCCGAATAAGTCTTCTGACGTTACCACTTTTGGTTGCAACTCAAGTTTCTGCAGCCGAAGTTAAGATAGACAAAGAGCAGTTGCAGCAACGCTTTGCCAAGCTTGGACTGCAAGTAACCGATGCCGTACCAGCCGATATTGACGGTTTGGTGGAAGTGCAGACCAGCGGTGGAGTGCTATTTGCTTCGCCTAACGGTGACTACTTTCTAGCGGGTACGCTTTACAAGTTAGATGAAAATGGTCAGTACGAGGACGTGCTGGCTAAGCGCCAAGCGCCAATCAACGCGGCTAAGATCGAAGAACAAAAAGACAACATGATTGTGTTTAAAGCTGAAGACGAGAAGTACGTTGTCTCGGTATTTACCGATATTACATGTGGTTACTGTGTTCGACTTCATAGCCAAATGCAAGGTTACAACGATTTAGGCATCACGGTGCGTTACATGGCTTATCCTCGCCAAGGTCCAACAGGCATGGTTGCTGACCAAATGGCTGCGATCTGGGGAGCGGAAGATCAGCAAGCGGCGATGCACAACGGCAAAATTAATCGTACCTTCCCTGAAAAGGGGGAAGATTTTGCTAAGTATCAAGAGATTGTAAAACAACAATTTGCATTAGGACGTGAACTGGGTGTTAGCGGCACACCAGCGGTTTTCCTGCCGAATGGCGAAATGGTTGGTGGGTACTTGCCGCCAGCAGACCTTTACAAACGTCTTCAACAAACTCAGTAATCAATAAAGAGCCTCGTCACTGAGGCTCTGCTTATATCTATGATAGAAATTCAACGTCGACCAGAACCCGATTTATCTCTTTTACCAGACTCTATTGCGCCGATTCTTAAGCGCATTTACATCAATCGTGGCGTCACATCTCTTGAGCAGCTGCAAACGGCGGTGCGCTCGCTGCATTCGTACCAAAAAATGCACGGCATTAACGATGCTGTGGAATTGTTGTTTGAGGCAATTCAGCACAACAAGCGTATTATTGTTGTCGGCGACTTCGACGCAGATGGCGCGACCAGTTCCGCTCTATCGGTCCTTGCGCTGAGAATGTTAGGCTCTCATAACGTCGATTACTTAGTGCCGAATCGTTTTGAAGACGGCTACGGGTTAAGCCCGGAAGTGGTCGATCAAGCGATTGAAATTGGCGCGCAAGTGATCATGACCGTGGACAACGGCGTCTCGTCGATTGAAGGCGTTCGTTATGCTAAGCAGCAAGGGCTGAAGGTATTGGTGACCGACCACCATTTACCGGGCCATGAGTTGCCAGACGTTGATGCTATGGTGAACCCAAACCTACAAGAGTGCGCATTTCCGTCTAAAGCGCTGGCGGGTGTTGGCGTGGCGTTTTATCTGATGATGGCGCTGTGTGTTCATATGCGAAAGAACGGTTGGTTTGAACAACAAGGTATGGCTGAGCCAAAACTGATGGAGCTGGTGGATCTAGTCGCTCTTGGTACTGTTGCCGATGTTGTACCTCTGGATGAAAACAACCGAATCTTAGTTCATCAAGGACTTCAGCGTATTCGCGCTGGCAAAGCCCGTCCTGGAATTCAAGCACTGATCGAAGTCGCTAAGCGCGACGCAAGACGTATCGTTGCCTCAGATTTTGGTTTTGCCTTAGGACCTCGCATCAATGCGGCGGGCCGACTGGATGATATGTCGTTTGGTGTTGAACTGCTGATGAGCAACAACATCCACGCCGCACGTCGCATGGCGAGTGAACTGGACGGTTTAAACCAAACGCGTAAAGAAATCGAAGAAGGAATGAAGCAAGAAGCGATGGCTTTTTGTGAGCGGCTTCAGTTTGGTGAAAACAGCAAACTACCTCACGGGTTAGTCCTGTTCCAACGCGATTGGCACCAAGGGGTTATCGGTATTCTTGCATCGAGAGTTAAAGATAAATTCCACCGCCCGGTGATCGCGTTTGCCGATGGCGGAGAAGGTAGTATTAAAGGTTCTTGTCGCTCCATTCCCGGTTTACATATGCGCGATACCTTAGATCGTATTGATACACAAAACCCTAGTTTGATCGTGAAATTTGGTGGTCACGCGATGGCGGCAGGTTTGACGATTTTAGAAAAAGATTTTGAACGCTTCGCCAAGTTGTTTGATGAAGCGGTTAAAAATGAACTCGATGAAGCAGTGCTCAAAGGCGTGATCGTATCGGATGGCGAACTTAAGCCGGAAGAGTTCAGTATGCACACCGCAGAACTACTGCGCTCAGGTGGGCCATGGGGACAAGCGTTTCCTGAACCATTGTTTGACGGTGAGTTTAAAGTGCTGCATCAAAAGCTGGTGGGTGAGAAGCACTTGAAGCTAATGCTTGAGCCGCTGCATAAAGGGCATCCGACCAATATCATGATCGATGGCATCGCGTTTAACGTCGATTTGCGCCGCTGGCCGGATGCTTCAGTCAAAACCGTTCGTTTGGCGTATAAGCTAGACATTAACGAGTTTCGCGGCAACCAATCGTTGCAGCTAATGATTGACCATATCGAGGCGAAATAGTACTTCACGACATCCTGTCGATTTGCACTTCTGCTAGTGACATAAACTGGCAGAAGTGTGTTTTGCAAACTAATATTTACTTTTTGTTAATGATGGTGTTTTTATCGCCATTTTTCGTGATGATTGAGCCTTTATCTATTTTCTTAATTCATCACTTCCGTTCGTTTTTCTTCATCTTTCTTTAAAACTGACCCGTTACAATGTGATGACTGGCACATTTTCTCCCCATCTGTTTATATTTTGTAATTGGTCAGACCAATTTTATTGGTGTTTTAATCGACTATTGTTATCAAAGTGTTTAACCGTGACCTGTTCTATGATTTAGGTCAACTTTTGGCTGGAACTTGCGTTTTAATTATGTTAATTTCCTCGCCAACATAAAATTGGTATTACCAATTGACTGCAAAGAGTAGAAGAACAATAAATATGGCTTATCAAAGGATTCGTCAGCCAAAACTTTCTGATGTGATTGAACAAGAGTTAGAAAGGCTGATTGTGGAAGGAACACTGTCTCCGGGGCAGCAATTGCCACCAGAGCGCGAGCTGGCAAAACAGTTTGACGTGTCTCGTCCATCGATCCGTGAGGCGATTCAACGCCTTGAAGCCAAGCGTCTTCTTACTCGTCGTCAGGGTGGTGGCACTTTTGTTAGCGAGAACATCTGGAAAAGTTTTTCCGATCCTCTGCTAAATTTATTGTCTAGCCACTCTGAAACTCAGCTGGATTTACTGGAAACGCGTCATGCGATGGAAGGTATTGCCGCTTACTTTGCAGCCGTTCGTGGTACCGAAGAAGATTTTGCACGCATTCAAGCCTGCCTTGAACGAATCGGCAAAGAACAATCAAACAACGACGTAGAAGCGGAATCAGCGGAAGTCATGCAGTTTTTAATTGCCCTGACCGAAGCGGCTCACAACGTAGTACTGCTGCACATCGTTCGTAGTTTGGCACCTTTGCTTGAGCAAAATATTCTGCAGAATTTTAAATTGTTACGTCGCCGCCCTGAAGCGGTCGAAAAAGTAAGTAAACACCGAGCTAATATCGTGGATGCGATCGTCTCAGGTCAGCCAGAAAAGGCGCGCGAGATGTCTCACTCACATTTAGCTTATATTGAAGAAACATTGTTGGATTTGACAAGAGAAGAGTCTCGTCGTGAACGCTCTTTACGTCGAATGCAACAGGGCAATGACTCATAACGACGATTTGCTAGTTTTATAGATCCAACCAACAGAAGGATAGATCGCCATGTCTGATATGAAGCATGACGTAGATGCACTGGAAACTCAAGAATGGCTACAAGCACTTGAGTCAGTTGTACGTGAAGAAGGCGTAGAGCGTGCTCAGTTCCTACTTGAGCAAGTTCTAGATAAAGCACGTCTAGACGGTGTTGACATGCCAACTGGTATCACCACGAACTACATCAACACGATTCCAGCAGATCAAGAACCAGCTTACCCAGGTGACACAACACTTGAGCGTCGTATTCGTTCCATCATCCGCTGGAACGCAATCATGATCGTTCTACGTGCGTCGAAGAAAGACCTAGAACTAGGCGGCCACATGGCGTCTTTCCAGTCTTCTGCTGCATTCTACGAAACATGTTTCAACCATTTCTTCCGTGCTCCAAACGAGAAGGATGGTGGCGACCTAGTTTACTACCAAGGTCACATCTCACCAGGTATCTACTCTCGCGCATTCGTTGAAGGTCGTCTAACTGAAGAGCAGCTAGACAACTTCCGCCAAGAAGTAGATGGTAAAGGTATCCCATCATACCCGCACCCTAAACTAATGCCTGAATTCTGGCAGTTCCCAACCGTATCTATGGGTCTAGGTCCGATCTCTGCGATCTACCAAGCTCGTTTCCTTAAGTACCTTGAAGGCCGCGGCATGAAAGATACTTCTGAGCAGCGCGTATACGCGTTCCTAGGTGACGGTGAGATGGATGAGCCAGAATCACGTGGTGCTATCTCTTTCGCTGCGCGTGAGAAGCTAGACAACCTATGTTTCCTAATCAACTGTAACCTACAGCGTCTAGACGGCCCTGTAATGGGTAACGGTAAGATCATTCAAGAACTTGAAGGTCTGTTCAAAGGTGCTGGCTGGAACGTAGTGAAAGTAATCTGGGGTAACAACTGGGATTCTCTACTAGCGAAAGACACCACTGGTAAGCTTCTGCAGCTTATGAACGAAACAATCGATGGCGATTACCAAACGTTCAAAGCGAAAGATGGCGCATACGTACGTGAGCACTTCTTCGGTAAGTACCCAGAAACTGCTGCACTCGTTGCTGACATGACTGACGACGAAATCTTCGCACTTAAGCGTGGTGGTCACGAGTCTTCTAAGCTTTACGCTGCTTACAAAAACGCGGCAGAAACTAAAGGTCGTCCAACAGTTATCCTAGCTAAGACTGTTAAAGGTTACGGCATGGGTGAAGCGGCTGAAGGTAAGAACATCGCGCACCAAGTTAAGAAGATGGATATGACTCACGTACTACACCTACGTGATCGTCTAGGTCTACAAGACATCCTAACTGACGAAGCTGTGAAAGAACTTCCGTACCTGAAACTTGAAGAAGGTTCAAAAGAGTACGAATACCTGCACGCTCGTCGTAAAGCGCTACACGGCTACACGCCACAGCGTTTGCCAAACTTCACTCAAGAACTAGTCGTTCCTGAGCTAGAAGAATTCAAGCCTCTACTAGAAGAACAGAAGCGTGATATCTCTTCTACTATGGCATTCGTGCGTGCACTGAACGTTCTGCTTAAGAACAAGAACATTGGTAAGAACATCGTTCCTATCATTGCTGACGAAGCGCGTACATTCGGTATGGAAGGTCTGTTCCGTCAAATCGGTATTTACAACCCGCACGGCCAGAACTACACACCACAAGACCGTGACATCGTTTCTTACTACAAAGAAGCAACATCAGGTCAGGTTCTGCAAGAAGGTATCAACGAGCTAGGTGCTATGTCTTCATGGGTTGCTGCTGCGACTTCATACTCGACAAACGACCTACCAATGATCCCGTTCTACATCTACTACTCAATGTTCGGCTTCCAACGTGTTGGCGACATGGCGTGGATGGCGGGCGACCAACAAGCACGTGGTTTCCTACTAGGCGCAACCGCTGGTCGTACAACGCTGAACGGTGAAGGTCTACAGCACGAAGACGGTCACTCGCACATCATGGCGGGTACGGTTCCTAACTGTATCTCTTACGACCCAACATTCGCGTACGAAGTAGCAGTAATCATGCAAGACGGTATCCGTCGCATGTACGGTCCAGATCAAGAGAACGTGTTCTACTACCTAACGCTAATGAACGAAAACTACGCAATGCCAGCAATGCCAGAAGGCGCTGAAGAAGGCATCCGTAAAGGTATCTACAAGCTAGAAACTTACACGGGCGATAAAGCGAAAGTTCAGCTAATGAGCTCAGGTACTATCATGAATGAAGTACGTAAAGCAGCTCAAATCCTAAGCGAAGAGTACGGTGTTGCTTCTGATGTTTACTCTGTAACGTCATTCAACGAACTAACTCGTGACGGTCAAGATGCAGAGCGTTTCAACATGCTTCACCCAGAAGCGGAAGCGAAAGTACCTTACATCCAAACAGTAATGGGTACTGAGCCAGCTATCGCAGCAACTGACTACATGAAGAACTACGCAGAGCAGGTTCGTGCATTTATTCCTGCTGAGTCTTTCAAAGTTCTTGGTACTGACGGCTTCGGTCGTTCAGACAGCCGTGAAAACCTACGTCGTCACTTCGAAGTGAACGCAGGTTACGTAGTAGTAGCAGCGCTAACTGAACTGGCGAAACGTGGCGAAGTTGAGAAGTCTGTAATTGCTGAAGCAATTAAGAAATTCGACATCGACACTGAGAAAACTAACCCGCTATACGCTTAATTAAGAAGGTAGATAAGAAATGGCAATCGAAATTAATGTACCAGACATCGGTGCGGATGAGGTTGAAGTTACTGAGATTCTTGTAAGCGTTGGCGACAAGGTTGAAGAAGAACAGTCTCTGATCACTGTTGAAGGCGATAAAGCTTCTATGGAAGTGCCTGCTTCTCAAGCGGGTATCGTTAAAGAAATCAAAGTTGCAGAAGGCGACAAGGTTTCTACTGGTTCTCTAATCATGATTTTCGAAGCCGAAGGTGCAGCAGACGCTGCACCTGCTCCTGCGGCAGAAGCGGCTTCAGCAGCGGCTCCAGCTCCAGCAGCAGCGGCAGAACTGAAAGAAGTTCACGTACCAGACATCGGTGGTGACGAAGTTGAAGTTACTGAAATCATGGTAGCAATCGGCGACAGCATCGAAGAAGAGCAATCTCTTATCACTGTAGAAGGCGACAAAGCTTCTATGGAAGTTCCTGCCCCATTCGCTGGTACGCTTAAAGAGATCAAAGTAGCAGCAGGTGATAAAGTATCGACTGGCTCTCTAATCATGGTATTCGAAACTGCAGGTTCAGGTGCTCCAGCAGCTCCTACAGCAGTAGAAGCTCCAGCGGCAGCAGCTCCAGCAGCGTCTGCGGCAAAAGAAGTTAACGTTCCAGATATCGGTGGCGACGAAGTAGAAGTTACTGAAATCATGGTTGCAGTTGGCGACACAGTGGAAGAAGAGCAATCTCTAATCACTGTAGAAGGCGACAAAGCTTCTATGGAAGTTCCTGCACCATTCGCTGGTACAGTTAAAGAAATCAAGATTGCAGCTGGCGACAAAGTGTCTACTGGTTCACTAATCATGATTTTCTCTACAACGGAAGGCGAAGTAGCGGGCGCAGCACCTGCTCCGGCTGCGGCTCCAGCTCAAGCAGCAGCACCTGCAGCGGCAGCGGCAGCTCCTAAAGCAGAAGCTCCAGCGGCAGCAGCTCCAGCAGCGACTGGCGATTTCAAAGAGAACGATGAGTACGCTCACGCGTCTCCAGTTGTTCGTCGTCTAGCTCGTGAGTTCGGCGTAAACCTTTCTAAGGTTAAAGGTTCTGGTCGTAAGAGCCGTATCCTGAAAGAAGACGTTCAGAACTACGTGAAAGAAGCGCTTAAGCGTCTTGAATCTGGTGCTGCAGCATCTGGCAAAGGCGACGGTGCAGCTCTTGGTCTACTACCATGGCCAAAAGTGGACTTCAGCAAGTTCGGTGAGACAGAAGTTCAACCGCTATCTCGCATTAAGAAGATCTCTGGTGCCAACCTACACCGTAACTGGGTAATGATCCCGCACGTTACACAGTGGGATAACGCAGACATCACGGCTCTTGAAGCATTCCGTAAAGAGCAAAACGCGATTGAAGCGAAGAAAGACACTGGCATGAAGATCACTCCACTAGTATTCATCATGAAAGCGGCGGCTAAAGCACTTGAAGCGTTCCCTGCGTTCAACTCTTCTCTATCAGAAGACGGTGAGAGCCTAATTCTGAAGAAATACGTGAACATCGGTATCGCAGTAGATACGCCAAACGGTCTAGTTGTTCCTGTATTTAAAGACGTGAACAAGAAAGGCATCTACGAGCTATCTGAAGAGCTAATGGCTGTTTCTAAGAAAGCACGTGCAGGCAAGCTAACTGCTGCTGACATGCAAGGTGGCTGTTTCACTATCTCTAGCCTAGGTGGTATCGGCGGTACGGCGTTTACTCCAATCGTAAACGCGCCAGAAGTTGGTATCCTAGGTGTGTCTAAGTCAGAGATGAAACCTGTATGGAACGGTAAAGAGTTCGAACCGCGTCTACAACTTCCACTGTCTCTATCATACGACCACCGTGTGATCGATGGTGCTGAAGGTGCGCGCTTCATCACTTACCTAAACGCATGTCTATCTGACATTCGTCGTCTAGTTCTTTAATAGAAGTTAGATGAATGAGAGGCGGCAATTTAGCCGCCTCTGCTAATAATAACTACCGGACAATTTGGTTATCGCCCTTACTCACTACAGGGTTTTCACAATCGAATTGTTGTCTAGCTCACAGGCTAAATTGATTTACTTTTCACACCATTAACATCTCTGTAAACTGTTGGCGGTCTGAAAATAACTGTTTAAAACGAATAACTCTTAAACATATAAAATCGATACCCACTCAGCCTGTTAGGGATAATGACTACAAGAGGTCAAAATGAGCAAAGAAATTAAAGCCCAAGTTGTTGTACTTGGTTCTGGTCCTGCTGGTTACTCCGCTGCCTTCCGTTGTGCAGACTTAGGTCTTGAAACTGTACTTGTTGAACGTTACAGCACTCTAGGTGGTGTATGTCTAAACGTGGGTTGTATCCCATCAAAAGCACTTCTGCACGTTTCTAAAGTTATCGAAGAAGCGAAAGCGATGGCTGAGCACGGCGTTGTATTCGGCGAACCGCAAACAGACATCAACAAGATCCGTATCTGGAAAGAAAAAGTTGTTAACCAACTAACTGGTGGTCTTGGCGGTATGGCTAAGATGCGTAACGTAACAGTGGTTAATGGTTACGGTAAGTTCACTGGCCCTAACTCTATCCTTGTTGAAGGTGAAGGCGAGTCAACTGTGGTTAACTTCGACAACGCGATCATTGCAGCTGGTTCTCGTCCAATCAAACTGCCATTTATCCCGCATGAAGACCCACGTATTTGGGATTCTACTGACGCTCTTGAACTGAAAGAAGTGCCAGAAAAACTGCTTATCATGGGTGGTGGTATCATCGGTCTAGAAATGGGTACGGTTTACCACTCTCTAGGTTCTAAAGTTGAAGTTGTTGAGATGTTTGACCAGGTTATCCCTGCAGCAGACAAAGATATCGTTAAGGTTTACACCAAGCGTATCAAAGACAAGTTCAAGCTAATGCTGGAAACAAAAGTAACAGCTGTTGAAGCGAAAGAAGACGGTATCTACGTTTCAATGGAAGGCAAGAAAGCACCTGCTGAAGCAGAGCGCTACGATGCTGTTCTAGTTGCTATCGGTCGTGTACCAAACGGCAAACTTATCGATGGTGAAAAAGCGGGTCTAGAAATTGACGAGCGCGGCTTCATCAACGTTGACAAGCAAATGCGTACTAACGTTCCTCACATCTTCGCGATCGGTGATGTCGTTGGTCAACCAATGCTTGCTCACAAAGGTGTGCATGAAGGTCACGTAGCGGCTGAAGTTATCTCTGGTAAGAAGCACTACTTTGACCCTAAAGTTATTCCTTCAATCGCGTACACTGAGCCAGAAGTGGCTTGGGTTGGTAAGACTGAGAAAGAAGCGAAAGAAGAAGGCATCAAGTACGAAGTGGCAACATTCCCTTGGGCAGCATCAGGTCGTGCAATCGCATCTGACTGTGCAGACGGTATGACTAAGCTAATCTTCGACAAAGAAACTCATCGCGTAATCGGTGGTGCTATCGTTGGTACTAACGGTGGTGAACTACTAGGCGAAATCGGTCTTGCGATCGAGATGGGTTGTGATGCAGAAGATATCGCTCTAACTATTCACGCTCACCCAACTCTACACGAGTCTGTGGGTCTAGCTGCTGAAGTATTTGAAGGTTCTATCACTGACCTTCCAAACAAAAAAGCAGTTAAGAAGAAAAAGTAATTTTTCTTAAAGCTTGAAGAAAACCGCTGACAAGTTCAGCGGTTTTTTTATATCTGGGTCAGTCTGATAAGCCTAGGTATATTCAGGCAATAAAAAAGGCCGATGTTTACCATCAGCCTTGTGTGCTATTGCTTCTTGATCTTAGTGATCACGGTTGTAGATGCATAACATGTCTAGGTAGCTCTGTGTCAGAGTTGCTAGAGCATCAGGATTTTTGATGCGGTTAGCTTGTACGAACAGTGAGTAGCAGATGCCGTGGAACAGCGTTGCCAGATCCGCGGGATCATGCTGGTCACACACTTCACCACGCTCAATCGCTTTGATGAACATGTTCTGTACCAATAACTGATTCGTACGGTTGGTTGTAACAAACAGCGGCCAAACTTCATCGCGAGTTGACGCACTCCACTCAAACCATACTTTCAACCAATGACAGTCATTCACCACAAGCTCAACCATCGCCGATGTTAGGTTAGCGAGGTTCTCCTTTGCGTGCATATCGAGATCGATGTTGTCCGAAAGAAAGTTAGAAAACTGGCGAACTACGTAGTTAAGTACGTCATCAACCAAATCTTCGCGAGTTGGGAAGTAGTTAAATACTGTTGCGACTGAAACTTGAGCAATTTCAGCGATATCCGCATGACCACCACGACCGATACCTCGGCGAGCAAACACTTCTAATGAGATTTCCATCAGTTGTTGTTTTCTCTTTTGAGGAGACAGGCGCGTACGAGGCCTTTTAGCTATAGAGTCCATTTCAATTTCCTTGCCAAGTGAGTTGGTTGGGCTTTGCCCTATTTAGTATTTTATTATTTGCTTAAAAGCATAATGAGTGTAATGGTGCATATGCGGAAGGTCAATGTTTTCAGGTTACTTTATAACCATAATTGTTAATATACGTGTGGTATGTCATATGGTTTAAGTTGTCGTTGCTGAATTTCTGAGGGTTGAGACTTTTTCCTTGCTCTTATGCAGTGTTAAACTACGCGCTCAAAACCATCAACGAGTATCTACACTGTAGGTACTGGTTAAAACGCGATAAACGAGATTAGTATGAAACATACAGTAGAAGTAATGATTTCTGAGCAAGAGGTTCAGGAACGTGTACGTGAACTTGGTAAGCAAATTACTGCTCGATACAAAGGCAGTGACGATTTAGTTCTGGTTGGCCTGTTACGCGGTTCATTTGTATTCTTGGCGGACTTAGCACGTAATATCGAACTGACTCATCAAATCGATTTCATGACTGCTTCTAGCTACGGCAATACTATGGAAAGCTCGCGTGACGTTCGTATCCTGAAAGACCTTCATGATGACATCAAAGGTAAAGATGTGGTGATTGTTGAAGACATCATCGATACAGGTAACACACTGAATAAGATCCGTGAAATCTTGTCACTACGTGAACCAAAGTCTATCGCGATTTGTACTCTGCTTGATAAACCGTCACGTCGTGAAGTGGAAGTTCCGGTTGATTGGATTGGTTTTTCAATCCCTGATGAATTTGTGGTTGGTGTGGGTATCGACTACGCACAAAAATACCGCCACCTACCGTTTATCGGTAAAGTTGTTCCTCAGGAATAAGCTACAAAAACGCCCACATCATGTGGGCGCTTTTTCTAGTGGGCTGCGCTTAGCGACACAGCAGCTTATGTTCTGGGTTAAGGATCTCTTCCATCGCTTTTTGGTAAGAGGTATCTAGGCTGTTACGAGAATTAGATCGCACGCCCAAATACTCCAGTTTTCCATCGCCAATACCATAAACCACACCGTGTAGCTCTACGTCTTGGCCGCGCTCCCAAGCATTTTGCATAATTGTCGAGTTGCCGAGGTTATAGACCTGTTCAGCAACGTTTAGCTCGCCTAATTTGTCAGCGCGATCCGCCAATGGCATTTGGTCTAAGTAGCTACGGTGCTTGAAGTATAGATCACGGATGTGTAACAACCAGTTGTTGATCAAGCCTAGCTGCGGATTGTCGATAGCAGCGTTAACACCGCCACAACCATAGTGACCACACACAATGATGTGTTTCACTTTGAGTACGTCGACTGCGTATTGCACCACAGACAAACAGTTCAAATCGGTATGAATTACTTGGTTAGCCACGTTGCGGTGGACAAACAATTCGCCAGAGTAAAGACCCGTCAGACGTTCAGCTGGTACGCGACTATCTGAGCACCCGATCCATAAAAATCCTGGGTTTTGGCCTTCTTCCAACTTGGCAAAATATTCAGGTCGTTCAGCTTTGATCGACTCAGACCACTTAGAGTTATTTTCAAATAGCTGTTTAATTTCCGGCATCTTGTTAGTAATCCTTAAAAAATACTTGTATTACTATACACAATGTTACAATTTCGTTCTCGCAATAAATGAGCAAACTAGCACTCATCTGACTAGTTCGAGGGCTAAAAAACATAAACTTAGTAGACATCCTAACTAATTGTTATAACGGATAACCGATCGTTGACCGTTAATACTTATCTCAGTTAGGTAATATTTGTTAAAATTCGGTTTATATCTGCAATTCAGTGCAGTTCGGCGCATATCGCGTCAATTTGGTGAGTTCTATTGTGGAGTTGAGTTGTGTTCGGAAGTCGTTTTGATGATATCAACCTCAAAGGGGATGTATTTGGTGGTGTCACCACCGCGATTATCTCTTTGCCGCTTGCACTAGCATTTGGTGTTGCTTCAGGCGCTGGAGCGGAAGCGGGTTTATGGGGCGCGATAATGGTGGGCTTGTTTGCCTCGCTGTTTGGCGGTTCCAATACCCTTATTTCAGAGCCGACCGGTCCTATGACGGTGATCATGACCGCAGTACTAACCAGTATGGTGGCGAAGTACCCAGAAAGTGGTATAGCTATGACGTTCACCGTGGTGATGATGGCGGGCGCGTTCCAGATCTTGATTGGTACGCTTAAGCTAGGAAAATACATCACTTTGATGCCATATAGCGTGATATCCGGCTTTATGTCGGGAATCGGCGTTATCTTGATTATCTTGCAGTTATCACCACTACTTGGTCACGCTGCACCCGCGGGTGGTGTGGTTGGTACCTTGACCGCGTTGCCGGATACCGTGGCCAATATGAAGTTCAGCGAGTTATTTCTTGGCGCGCTGACACTGGGCATCCTGTTCTTTTTCCCTCAACAGTATCGCAAGTATGTCCCAGCTCAGTTGGTTGCGTTGGTCGCGGTTACGCTGCTGTCGGTAATCCTATTTGATTCTGAGTCCATTCGCCGTATTGGTGAGATCCCGGCAGGCTTGCCAAGCTTGGTTGTTCCACATATCAACGCGGAAATGTTTACCGAGATGGTGATTGACGCCTTGGTACTTGGTACGTTGGGATGTATCGATACGCTTTTGACCGCAGTCATTGGTGACTCTCTGACGCGTAAAGAACACGACTCCGACAAAGAACTGCGCGGTCAAGGTTTAGCGAACATGATTTCGGGTCTGTTCGGTGCGTTGCCAGGTGCGGGGGCGACCATGGGAACGGTAACCAATATTCAGGTTGGTGCGCGTTCGCCGTTGTCTGGGGTAATTCGCGCGCTGGTATTAGCGTTGGTGGTACTGGTCGCAGGCGGTTTGACCGAACCTATCCCAATGGCGGTGCTGGCGGGTATTGCTGTCTATGTTGGCTTTAACATTCTGGATTGGAGTTTTATCCAGCGAGCACACAAAGTCAGCGTGCAGGGCATGGTGATCATGTACGGCGTGATGTTATTGACGGTGTTTGTTGACCTGATCGTCGCGGTCGGCCTTGGGGTCTTTATCTCTAACGTTATCGTGATTGAGCGTCTTAGCCGTGAACAGGCACGCCAAGTCAAAGCGATCAGTGACGCCGATGACGATGACGTGCCGCTAACTGACAGTGAAAGGGCGTTACTCGATAGAGCAAGAAGTAAGGTACTGTTCTTCTATCTGTCAGGGCCGATGATTTTCAGTGTATCGAAAGCGATCTCTCGTCAGCACACTAGTATTTCGGATTACGAAGTGATGATCCTTGATTTAACCGACGTGCCGATGATTGATGTCACTGTTGGTCTGGCGCTAGAAAACGCCATCAAAGACGCGCTTGATGCAAACTGTCAGGTCTACTTATTGTGTCCAAACGAAAACACTCGTCAGCAACTGGAAAAATTCCACGTTGTCGACCTCGTACCGAATGACAACGTGTATAAGTTTAGGTATGAAGCGCTGAAAGCCGCGATCAAACACGTAGATAGCGACGAGCAACAATACCAAGCCGTTTAAGCTTATTACCGCTTAGTTTTACTACTGCGCCTCAGCTTTGCTGGGGCGTTTTATTATCCGCGATTTATCGCGAAGATGATCTTTGCGAGAAGTGAAATATCAATATTTCTAAAAAAATGGAAAGGTTTAATTGTAATCAACTTTGCCTAACGATAGACTAATCGCCATTCACGACTCAGCACAATAAGAAAGAGTATGTACGCACTAGAAATTGAACAGCTCCGCAAAACTTATGCCGGCGGTTTTGAAGCGCTAAAAGGAGTGAGCTTAAACGTTGAAAAAGGAGATTTCTACGCTTTGCTAGGCCCTAACGGGGCAGGTAAGTCGACCACGATCGGAGTGATTTCTTCGTTGGTGAACAAAACTTCGGGCAAGGTAACCGTGTTTGGTCATGACATCGATAAAGAACTGGAATTGGCGAAGCAGAATCTCGGTCTCGTGCCACAAGAATTCAACTTTAACCAGTTTGAAACGGTTGAGCAGATCGTTCTGCAGCAAGCGGGTTACTACGGTGTGCCTAAGCCTCTTGCGAAACAAAGAGCAGAAAAGTATCTTAAAAAGCTCGATCTTTGGGAAAAACGTAGCGAACGTTCAAGAAATCTATCCGGCGGTATGAAGCGTCGATTGATGATCGCGCGTGCCTTGATGCATGAGCCACAATTGCTGATCCTTGATGAACCTACTGCTGGGGTCGATATCGAACTGCGCCGCTCAATGTGGCAGTTCCTCAAAGAGATCAACCAGCAGGGGATTACCATTATTCTCACCACTCACTACCTAGAAGAAGCTGAAATGCTGTGTCGCAACATCGGCATCATCAACAAAGGTGAGTTGATTGAAAACACCACGATGAAGAACCTGCTCAGTAAGCTGCAAGTCGAAACCTTTATCCTCGACCTAGAAGACGGCTCACCGGAACCAACTTTAGAAGGTGTGGTTGCGCAGAAAATGGATTCAGGATCGCTGGAGATCGAAATCGAGAAGACCAAAGGTCTAAATGACATTTTTGCTCAACTCAGCGAGCAGGGCATTAGAGTTCTGTCGATGCGTAACAAAGCCAACCGTTTAGAAGAGTTGTTCGTCAGTATTGTCAGAGAGGGGAGCAAGTAGATGTACCGTTTGTATTGGACTGCATTTTGTAGCCTATTAAATAAAGAAGTCACTCGCTTTACCCGTATCTGGGTGCAGACCTTAGTTCCGCCAGCGATCACTATGACGCTCTATTTCATTATTTTCGGTAACCTGATTGGTTCGCGAATCGGTGAAATGAACGGCTTTAGCTACATGGAATACATCGTTCCGGGCCTTATCATGATGTCGGTGATCACCAACTCGTACTCGAACGTGGCTTCGTCGTTTTTCAGCGCTAAGCTGCAGAAAAACATTGAAGAATTGTTAGTGGCACCAGTGCCAAATTACGTGATCATTGCGGGCTACGTGATGGGTGGGGTGACGCGTGGCCTATTGGTTGGCGCGATCGTTACCTGTGTGTCGTTATTGTTTGTTGACCTGCAAGTGGAACACTGGGGCATTATTGTGGCGACGGTGTTTATGACGTCGGTCGTGTTTGCTCTAGGCGGGCTTATTAACGCGGTTTACGCCAAAACGTTTGACGATATCTCGATTATTCCGACCTTCGTGTTAACGCCATTGACCTATCTCGGTGGGGTGTTTTACTCGATCAGTTTGTTGCCTGAGTTCTGGCAAGGTGTGTCGAAAATCAACCCGATTGTGTACATGGTGAACGCGTTCCGTTACGGTTTTCTCGGGGTTTCAGACGTGGGTATCGTTACCTCGTTTGGCGTGCTAGGTGTATTTGTTATCGCTCTTTACGCAATTGCGCACTACTTGGTTACCCGCGGGATTGGCCTTCGTTCATAAGCGCGGCAGAATTAAAAAGGGTTGGCATTGCCAACCCTTTTTTGTCTCTCAGACTTATTCGCTGGTTTCAGCATCGGCTGAACTGCTGTCTTCATCTTTCGATTCAACCGTCATTTCAACCACTTGATTGTCGATCAGACGGGCTTTACCCAAGAAAGCAGACATTAGGATCACCGCTTGAGTCGTCTCTGTGGTGATCGCTTGCAGGGTACGCGCATCACGGATAAAGATTTCATCCGGATGTAAACCCGCTGCTCTTAGCTGGTCGCTTGCGTCTTCAATGATCGAATCGTAATCATCGCGGCCGCCGCGCATTGCACTGCTGATCCATCGCATGGTGCGAGCCAATACAGGCGCGCGTTGACGCTCATCCAGAGTCAGCAGACCATTACGAGAACTCATCGCCAAACCGTCCATTTCACGCACGGTTGGCACTCCAATGATTTCGATATCCATCGCTAGGTCTTCAGTCATCTTGCGAATAATCGCGAGTTGCTGGAAGTCTTTCTCACCGAAGCAAGCCACATCTGGTTGAACGATGTTAAACAGCTTTGTCACAATCGTAGAGACACCACGGAAGTGACCCGGACGAGACGCCCCTTCCAAGATGCCCGATAATACTGGCACTTCAACGTAGGTCTGTTTGTCCAAACCTTCTGGGTACATGATTTCTGGTGTCGGGGTAAACACTAGCTCAACCGCTTCGCCGCTCAACTTCGCCAGATCGTCTTCCAACGTGCGTGGGTAGTTATTGAGATCGTCAGCACGGTCAAACTGCATTGGGTTGACAAAGATGCTTACCACCACGACGTCGGCGTGCTCGCGTGCTTTACGTACCAGCGTCAGGTGACCTTCGTGCAAGTTACCCATAGTCGGTACAAAAGCGATCTTACGACCGTCACGCTTGTACTGTTTTATTTGCTCGCGAAGCGCGGCAATGTCAGCAAAAGTCTGCATGATAACTAGCTCCTCAGGCAATAGTATGGGATTCGTCTGGGAAAGCGCCGCTTTCGACATCCGCTTTATACTTAGCAACAGCTTTGCGCATATCACCAGTTTCCGCTAGGAAATCTTTTGAGAACTTAGGCATGTAGTTAGCTGAGATGCCGAACATATCGTGCATCACGAGAATTTGACCGTCGGTGACGTTACCCGCGCCGATACCGATGACCGGTACATCACACACTTCGGTAATGCGCGCCGCGAGTTCTTGCGGAACACACTCCAGCAGAATGATCTGCGCGCCGGCTTCTTGTAGCGCCAGAGCGTCACGTACCATACGGTCTGCTTTGTCTTGCTCACGACCTTGAACTTTGAAGCCGCCGAAAATGTTCACCGATTGCGGTGTTAGGCCTAAGTGGGCACAGACAGGGACTGCGCGCTCCGTCAGCATTTTTACTGTGTCGACTAACCAGTCGCCACCTTCAATTTTTACCATGTTTGCGCCAGCACGCATAAGTTGAGCGGCGCTTTCACAAGCTTGCTCTGGCGTCGCGTAGCTCATAAATGGCATGTCAGCCATCAGCAAACAGTTTGGGCTACCTGCTCGAACGCAGCGTGTATGGTAAGCAATATCTTCTACAGTGACAGGCAATGTGTCACGGGTTCCTTGTAGAACCATGCCTAAAGAGTCTCCGACTAAAAGAACCGGCATTTCCTGGCTCTCAAACAGCTGGGCAAAACTCGCATCATAAGCGGTAGAAGTAGCAAATTTACGACCTTCCTGCTTCCATTTCATTAGGTCGTTTATGGTAATTTTTTTCATGATTTTTCCTTTTAAGGAGTTGGCTATGATTGCCAAATATTCAGGCCATTCTTATCTACGACAGTTAACAAGTCTTCTAGCCTGCTCCCGCATGGGAGGGTTAAATTTGGTGCGATTTCCGCGAGCGGGTAGAGCACAAATTCACGCTCTTTCATTCCATAGTGGGGAACGATAAGACGCTCGGAATCGATCACCTCATTGCCGTAAAGAATGATATCGAGATCTAAGGTTCTTGGGCCCCAGCGTTCTTCTTTACGGACGCGCCCTTGCTCTAACTCGATCGCTTGGGTGCAGTCGAGCAGTTCAAGTGGCGTTAATTCTGTTTTGATTTCGACCACGGCGTTAATGTAATCCGGTTGGTCTTGCGGTCCCATTGGCGTGCTGCTGTAAAGGCTCGAGCTCTTCACAAATTCCGATTTCGGAAGTTTGCGCAGTGCTTGGATCGCATTTTTGGCCTGACCAACGGGATCGGCAAGGTTACTCCCTACCGCAATAAATACCGTGATCATGATGTCGCCTTAGGCTTATTTTTACGGAAGTTTTTACGACGACGTTTTTTCGGTGCGCCGGAGCTCGGAGAGCCACCATCAACATCCGCTACCATCGCTTGACGCATGTTGCGCCCTGCTGATTGGAATGTGTTCCACCATTTCGCGAGTGCGGCTGTTTCGCCACCTTCGATTTCGCCGCGCATTTCGAGGAAATCAAAGCCCGCACGGAACTTGTTGAGTTCCATTAAGCGGAACGCTCGTTTGCCGTTACGACGAGGCATACGCAACTGCAACTGCCAGATTTCGCGGATCGTCGCGGTGTGACGGCGTGGAATCGCGATAGTACGGACTTGTTCGTCCAGTACGTGGTTGCTCGCTTCCATAATTGCGTCGTAGTACGACAGGTCGCGTTTTTCCATCAACCACTCGGCTTTCGCTTGCAGTGGGTACCAAAGCATCGCCGCAAACATAAACGCTGGGTTGATGCGCTTGCCTTCTTCAATGCGCTGGTCAGTCGCATCCAGAACCAGATCTAACATCTGTTCGGTGTGCGACGAGTAATCTTCGGTAAAGAACTCAGAGATAGTCGGGAACAGCTGCTGGAACAAGTTGTATTCGCGCATCAGGTGGTAGGTTTCTAAACCGTGACCCGATTGCAGCATTTTCAGAGACTCTTCGTAGAGACGCGCTGGTGGAATATCTCTCAGCAACGTTGCCATCTCTTCGATTGGCGCCGCCGTATCTTCTTCGATATCGAAGTCGAGTTTCACCGCAAAGCGAACCGCACGCAGCATACGCACAGGATCTTCGCGGTAACGTGTTTCTGGATCACCGATCAGACGTACCAATTTGTCGTCTAGGTCTTCCATGCCGCGTGCGTAGTCGTGGATGGAGTAGTCGGCAATGCTGTAGTACATCGAGTTTACGGTGAAGTCACGACGCTCGGCATCTTCATCGATACTGCCGTAAACATTGTCACGCAGCAGCATGCCTTCTTTGGATTGCTGAGCGACGTTTTTGCTCGGCTCTTGGTGGTGACCACGGAAGGTCGCCACTTCGATGATGTCGCGGCCAAACATGATGTGAGCGAGACGGAAACGGCGGCCGATCAGGCGACAGTTTTTAAACAACTGACGAATTTGCTCAGGGGTGGCATTGGTCGCGATATCGAAATCTTTCGGCTGCTGACCAAGGAGCAGGTCACGTACCCCGCCGCCGACGAGGTATGCGTCAAAGCCTGCACCATGAAGTCTGTATAGCACCTTCAATGCATTATCGCTGATTTGCTTGCGAGAGATATTATGCTCTTGGCGAGTTATGACATTCAGAGCTAGCTCTGGATAACTGTTTGTTTCGCTTGGTGTATAGTCGTTTTTATTCATGTGCTTCTGGCAATAATGTGGTGAAAACCAACCTTGCTTCAGGCTAATTTGTGCCTATTAGGGCGAATTTGCGGCTAATAATAGCTTACAGAGAGCTGTTTGAGAATCGCGGTGTGATTTCGATCGAGTCTGATAGTTGCTTTATCTGCCATGTTTTTACTCCCCAAGCGATGATTTCTGAAATATCTGATTGCTCGATATCGGTGCTCATTGCAAAACCAAGGAAGCGCATCGCGTCCAGTAATGCAGGCTTTGGATTCGAGTTATCGATCGCCGGGGCGTGATTCTGTTTGGACAATTTGTGTCCGTTGCTATCGAGTGCCAGTGGCAAGTGCAGATAGCTGACAGGCGTTTGCCCAAGCATGTTATACAAGCTTATCTGCCGGCCTGTTGGTTCAATAAGGTCCGCGCCACGTACGACCTCGGTGATGCCTTGGTCGATATCGTCCAATACTACCGCAAGGTTGTACGCATATAACCCATCTCTGCGTTTTATAATGAAATCTTCATCTGCCAGAGCTTTTGGTATGGTGAGTTGGCCGTGTTTGCGGTCATCAAAGTGATATACCGGGTGAGTCATCTTCAATCGAATCGCGCAGTGTGAGCTGTTGTTCAAGCCTAAATCGCGGCAAGTACCAGTATAAAAGCCACCGCTAGCTTTAATCTGCTTGCGAGTACATTGGCAGTAATACGCCTGACCGGACGCCAACCAAGCGTCAATTTGTTCTTGATACAGGCCGTGTCGCTGGCTTTGGTAGACCACTTCGCCGTCCCAATGCAGTTGATACGCATCTAGGGTGTTGAGAATCAAGGATGACGCGCCTGGCATTTCCCGTGGTGGGTCTAAGTCTTCGATGCGCACCAACCATTTGCCATTGTTCGCTTTGGCTTGAAAGTAGCTGCCTAGTGCGGCGACTAAAGAACCAAAATGAAGTGGACCTGAAGGGGATGGGGCAAAGCGACCAATGTAACTCATAACGATTTCGTGTTTCTCTTTAAACCAAAAAGGGAGCCAAAGCTCCCTTTCTCAATACAGACAATCTGGTGATTAACCTTGCATCTGTTTCTCTTTGATCTCTGCAAGTGTTTTACAGTCGATACAAAGGTCAGCAGTAGGACGCGCCTCTAGACGGCGAATACCAATTTCGATACCACAAGATTCACAGAAGCCGAAATCGTCGTCTTCGATTTTATCTAGGGTTTTCTCGATCTTCTTGATTAGGCGACGCTCACGGTCACGGTTACGAAGTTCAAGGCTAAATTCTTCTTCCTGCGAAGCACGGTCAACTGGATCTGGGAAATTTGCTGCTTCGTCCTGCATATGGTGAACAGTACGTTCGACTTCTTCCCTGAGCTGGTTACGCCAAGCTGTCAAAATTTTTGTAAAATGAGCCATTTGCTCAGGTGACATGTACTCTTCACCTGGTTTTTCCTGATATGGCTCAACCCCTGCAATGGCTAGGATGCCTAGCGCTTTTTTCTTTGATTCTGGCATGCAGCATCTCCTACTAACACCTAGTCAACTGCACTCAGCAGTTAATTTTAAGGCGGGTATCTATAGCAAAAAGAACTAATCGAGGCAAACTCTGAATTGTAAACTTGTTGTCAATGTGAAGACGACATCACTTTTATCGTTAATCGATAAATTCTATCGCTTTCACTAGCCTCATTTCAGTGTCGGAAAGTTCTGCTTTATAGCAGAGTACTTCCACCCCTTGTTCCAGTGCCGTTTTCAGTAATTGTGAATATTTCGCGTCTATATGGTGCGCGGCAGATACTTTTTCAATGCCCGAGTGTAAAACAGTGAATAAAAGTACGGCTCTGTCACCATTTTGTCTCACTTCTGAGAGTTCTCGTAGGTGCTTTTGTCCACGAGTCGTCACAGCGTCGGGGAAATATCCCTGTCCCTCGACGTGATCATCCAAAAGGGTGACGCTTTTAACTTCTATATAACAGTTTGGTCGGCTTTTTGAGTTGAGCAAGATATCAATCCGGCTATTTTCACTGCCATATTTAACTTCTGTTTGAAGTTGATCATATCCTTGCAACTCTTCAATCACGCCTGACTCTATCGCTTCGACCGCAAGTTGGTTTGCGCGCGCAGTATTTATGCAGATTTTATGACCAGCGGCCGTTTCACTCAGTTCCCAACTGTTTGGATACTTGCGCTTTGGATTGTCTGAGGTGGAGTACCACACGGTATTCCCTGCGTCGGCACACCCGGTCATCGCCCCGGTATTTGCGCAATGAATGGTGCGTTCACTGCCGTCAGGCAAAGTAATGTCAGCCAAAAAGCGTTTATAGCGTTTAACAAGCGTAGCGGCTTCTAATCTAGGTTCAAACTTCATTTAATACTGGATTTATGTACAATGTTTGCATCATTACACCACAAGGTTTTTACATTGTCACAATTGCCGATTGAAGGCGTGATGCCAGAGCTGCTTTCTGCTGTCCGCTCCGCTAGCCAGGTTGTGCTCAAAGCCGCACCTGGCGCCGGTAAATCTACTCACTTCCCGCTAAAGCTCGTCGAACAGGGTATCGTCAGCGGCAAAATCATCATGCTTGAACCAAGGCGCTTGGCCGCGCGCAATATTGCCCGCTATCTAGCGCAGCAGTTGGGCGAGCCTGTCGGTGAGCGAATCGGTTACCGAGTTCGTGGGGAAACGAAAGTCAGTGCTAAGACCAAACTAGAAATTGTGACCGAAGGAATTCTCACGAGAATGCTGCAGTCTGACCCTGAGCTACAAGGTGTAGAGCTGGTTATTTTTGATGAATTCCATGAACGTAGCATCCACGCTGACACTGCGTTAGCGTTTTGTCTCGAGATCCAAGATGCCTTACGTGACGATTTAAAGTTGGTGGTGATGTCTGCCACTTTAGACCAGCGTGCGCTATGTCAGTTACTACCTGAGGCGCAATACATTGAATCAAACGGGCGTAGTTTTCCGGTGGAGTTTCGTTATCAGCCGTTGAAAACCAATGAACGGTTTGAAGAAAGCATGAGCCGTCAGATCGAAAGCCTAATGACAAAAGAAAGCGGCTCTTTGCTGGCCTTTCTACCTGGCGTTGCGGCGATTAAGCGCGTTCAAGATCGACTCACCCATCTATCTGCCGACATTCAAGTGTGTCCTTTATACGGGCAGTTGAGTTTTGCCGAACAACAAGCGGCCATCCAGCCTGCGCCAGCGGGTAAAAGAAAAGTGGTGCTTGCCACCAACATTGCCGAGACTTCCTTGACCATCGAAGGAATTCGTTTGGTGGTCGATTCTGGCTTGGAGCGAGTGGCGAAGTTTGACCTGAAAAGTGGTGTAACACGTTTAGAGCAGGTGCGTATCGCACAATCTTCTGCCGAACAAAGAGCAGGGCGAGCAGGACGTATCGAACCGGGTATTTGTTTGCGCCTTTTTAGTGAAAGCCAACTCAAACAACAAGTTGAAGTGCCTGAGGCAGAAATTCTTCATTCGGATTTGGCAAGCTTGGCGTTGGAACTCGCGCAGTGGGGCGCTCAAGATGCCAACGAGCTTAAATGGTTAGATACCCCGCCAAGCAGCGCACTGAACCAAGCGCGTTCACTGCTGATTGCGCTTAATCTGATGGATAACCAGCTTCAGTTAACCTCGGCGGGTAAGCTCGCCGCTGAGCTGGGCGTCGAACCGCGCAGTGCCGCGATACTGGCTGGCGCGAAAAGTGGTGTATACGCGAGTACGGCGGCATTGGTTGTTGCACTACTCGAAGAACCGGAACGACACATCGTCGATTTTACCCATAGTGTCCACCGCGCGATCCACTCAAAGCACAGCAAACAGAAAGTGGTACAACAACGCGCGCAGATACTGAGTAAAAAGCTCGCTGCATCGTTTTCCCTGAGTGACGTCGATGAAGGGTTAGTTCCCGTCTTGCTGGCGATGGGCTTTCCTGACCGTATCGCGCAGCGACGCGGAAATCAGCAAGGACGTTTTTTACTGGCTAACGGCCACGGTGCGGAAATCGCTGCCGAGGAGAAACTTGCCGCAAGCGATTATCTGGTCGCTGTCGACTTGATGCGCAGCAAGTCAGATTCATCGATGATTTATCAGGCGGCCGAACTTGACATCGCCAGTTTGCAGCAGCACTGCCCAAATCTGTTTGTCGAACAAGAAGTGGTGGATTGGGATGAAGCGAAAGGCCGATTGGTTGCCGAGCGCCAGATGAGCATTGGTCGTCTGGTGGTCTCAAGGCAGTCGCTGCCTGAACCGTCTAGCGAAAAAATGACCGAAGCTTTACTCAATTTCATTCGCCGCAAAGGGCTTTCGGTATTAAATTGGACAACGCATAGCCTTGAAACACTCGAGCGCCTGCGTTGCGCAAAAGATTGGTTACCTGAGTATGACTGGCCGAGTCTGGATGACGACGCGCTGGTGGACAATTTAACCCTATGGCTTGAGCCTTATTTAAACGGGATCAACTCCGTGAAAGGGCTGAGCAAGGTCGAGCTTAACCAAGCTTTGATGGCGTACATTGGTTGGCCGCTCAACCAAGAGATCGACCAGTGGTTACCGACGCATTATCAGGTGCCGACCGGATCAAATAAAAAGATCCGTTATCAACAAGGGCAGGAACCTATTTTATCTGTCCGCATGCAAGAGGTCTTTGGTGAGCAGAGCTCTCCGACGATTGCACAAGGAAGAAAAACATTGGTGTTGGAGCTATTGTCTCCGGCGCAACGACCGCTGCAGGTGACTCGTGACCTCGCCAGTTTCTGGAGCGGCGCTTACAAGGAAGTGCAAAAAGAGATGAAAGGCCGCTATCCCAAGCATGTTTGGCCAGACGATCCTGCTAGCCATGTGGCTACTAACAAGACTAAGCGACAGTTGAATTCATGACCAAAAAAACGACCACAACGGGCAATAAAACGAAGAAAGCGACAACCGCTAAAAAGCCCGCTCGTAAACGTACGACCAAATCGCCAAAACGTTCACCAAACAAGTCTAACCAACGTGTGTGGTTGAAGAAGCTTTGGAGTATCGGCTGGAAAGTCGGATTGGCTGGCTTCGCAATTTTATTGTTTGTCGGTATTTACCTAGACAGCGTCGTTCGCCAGCGCTTCGATGGGCAACTGTTCTCGCTACCAACCGTGGTGTATGCAAGGATTCTAAACCTTGCTCCGGGCGATTCGATTTCCATTCAGGAAGTGCGCAATGAGCTCGACGTTTTGAACTACCGTAAAGTACGTCAGCCGCGCTACGCTGGTGAATACTCTTCGTCGTCGAGTAAGATTGAGCTTATCCGTCGTCCGTTTGAGTTTACCGATGGCCCTGAACCTGACCGTCGTATCATGCTGCACTTTAACCAAAGTGGTTTGCAGCGTATCCAGTCGTTGGATAAGAAAGGTGACTTAGGCTATTTGCGAATTGAGCCTAAGATGTTGGGCATGTTAGAGAAGAATCAGGATGAGCAGCGTCTGTTCTTGCGCCGCGACCAATTCCCAGAAGTGATGGTTGATGCTTTGCTGGTCACCGAAGACCGCGATTTTTATCAACACGATGGCGTATCGCCGTTTGCGATTGCCCGCGCCATGGTGGCAAACGTCAAGGCCGGACGCACTGTCCAAGGCGGCAGCACCTTGACCCAGCAATTAGCTAAAAACTTGTTCCTATCCAGTGACCGCACCTTGTGGCGTAAGCTCCGTGAAGCCTACATTGCGCTGATTTTGGATTATCGATACAGCAAAGACCGTATTCTCGAAGCTTACTTAAACGAAGTCTACTTAGGCCAGAGCCGCGGTGAAGCGATTCATGGATTTGGTTTGGCGTCGCGCTTGTATTTTGGTCAGCCGGTGCAAGAGCTGCGCATCGACCAACTTGCGTTACTGGTCGGAATGGTGAAAGGCCCGTCTTATTACAACCCGGTGCGTTACCCTGAACGTGCGAGAGAACGTCGTGATTTAGTTCTGCGTCTGATGATGCAGCAAAACTTGCTTACTGCAAGTGAGTATGACATGGCGGCGAGTCGTCCGCTGGATATTCAAGATAACCCGCAAATTGCCAGTAGGCAGCCAGCCTATTTCCAGCAGCTGCAGATCGAATTGAAAGAGAAAGTGGGCGAAGCGTTTCAGGCTGAGAAAGGACTGAGAGTCTTCACCTCGCTCGATCCGGTATCACAACAAGAGTTGGAAAATGCCATCGCGAAGAAAATCCCGGAACTGAGTAAAGTCGCGGGTAAATCGTTGGAAGGCGCGGCGATCGCTGTAGACCGACACTCGGGTGAAATCCGCGCTATGGTTGGTGGTAAGCGTACGGGTTATGATGGATTTAACCGTGCATTGAATGCTAGCCGCCAAATCGGTTCGCTAGTCAAGCCAGCGGTGTACTTGACAGCATTGGAGCAGCCAGAAAAATACAACCTAGCGACGACACTGCAAGATAAACCTATTAGTTTGAAAGGCAGCCAAGGTTCGGTTTGGTCCCCGCGCAACTACGACCGTAAATACCGTGGTGACGTGCCACTGTATCTGGCATTGGCGAAATCTTACAACGTACCAACGGTTCAATTGGGTGTGCAGCTTGGTATTCCAAATGTAATGAATACCTTGGAAAAACTCGGTGTGGATCGCAGTGAGATCAAACCAGTACCGTCAATGTTATTGGGATCTTTTACCCTAACACCGTTCCAAGTTGCGCAGATGTATCAAACCATCACCAACTCAGGGCGCAAAGCCGAGTTATCAGCGTTACGTTCAGTCGTTGACCTAGAGGGCAACGTCCTGTATCAATCGTTACCTAAAGTTCATCAAAGTGTTGATCAACAAGCGGCTTGGCTCACGACTTACGCGATGAAACGCGGCGTGCTTGAAGGCACCGGACGTTACCTCAATCAACAATTTGGTTGGGCAGCACTGGCGGGTAAAACCGGCACCAGCAATGATACCCGTGATAGCTGGTTTGTCGGCGTGGACGGCCGTGAGGTGACGACGATTTGGTTGGGTCGTGATGACAATAAGTCGACCAAGTTGACTGGCGCGAGTGGTGCCCTGAGAGTCTATGCCGATTATCTCAAGCATCGAATCCCAGAAAAACTAACCCTACCTTGGCCAAAAGGGATCAGTACGGTGGGCTTTAAGCAATCAAGCCAAGGTGAATTAGCCTTGAGTTGTCATAGCTCATTTAAGTTGCCAGTTTGGGATATCAATGGGGAGTTTAAGCAGCACTGTGAGAACCAACCCGTTGAGTGGATAAAGAAACTGTTTACTTGGTAAAGCGAGTCAAAAGAATCAGCGCGTGAAACAGGTGTGTATCGGCACTAGGGCGTGTTGACCTTTCGAGATGATTTTGCAGCAGTTTGTGGATTCTTTATACAAGGCAGAGGCTTTGAAATGTAGTTACTCTACCTGATAAGCCGATAACGCAGTAGAAAGGAGCCACAAACGCTGCCCAAAGGGTTCGGCTAAAAGCGTTTTACTCTTTGTTGAGAGGTATTTTGCTTAGAATACTAGGCGGCAAACCTCTCGCCGCGATTAAAACGCTTTTATCTCGAACAAAATTTAACCACGAAAGGTCAACACGCCCTAATATAATAAGAAAGGAATTCTGGGATGTATAAATTGCTTGGGTTGATGTTGGCGTGCACCGCATTGGTCACCCACAAAGTGTCAGCCAGCGAACAACAAGAATCACCAGAGCAGCCTCCACGTAAAAAAGTAGCCGTGGTATTGGCTGGCGGTGGCGCAAAAGGTGCAGCGCACATCGGCGTGCTAAAGGCGCTTGAAGAATTGCGAGTCCCAGTCGACTACATCACTGGCACAAGTATGGGCGCGTACGTCGGAGGGATGTACGCGACTGGCCTGAGCGCGGATGAAATTGAAAGCTTTGTCGATACCGTAGATTGGAACAGCGGTTATCGCGACAGGGTGAACCGCGGTGACCGTCGTGTTCGAGACAAAGAATACGAAGACCGTTATCAATTGACTACCGATTTAGGTCTGCGCTGGGGCGAGGTACGTGGTTCCAAAGGCATTGTACAAGGCCAAGGCATGCTGCGTATCCTGCGTGAAACGACGGGTAACTTGCCACCTTTCGCTTCATTTGATGAACTCGCTATCCCTTATCGCTCTGTCGCGACCGACATTGTTGAGTTAGAACCTGTGGTAATTGGCGACGGTTATCTCGTCGATGCGATGATGGCGAGTATGTCAGTGCCAGGCGCACTGCCACCGTATCGCCTCAACGGGCGTATGCTGGTGGATGGCGGTGTGACGAATAATATGCCCGTCGATGTTGCGCGTGAACTGGGTGCAGACGTAGTGATCGCCGTGGATATCAGTACCGCGTACAAAGGTGAGGAAGACTTTACCACCTTGTTTACCGTCGCGGACCAGCTCTCTAATTATCTTGTCCGTAGCAGTACGTCGCGCCAAGCCGAGCACTTAACCGATCAAGATGTATTCCTGCGCCCAAACGTCGCGGATATGGAGACGACCGAGTTTAATCGTATGCCGGAAGCCTTTGACAAAGGTTATCAAATCGCGATGCAGAACCGAGCGCTTTTGCAACGCTACAGCTTGTCGAGTGCTGAGTACCAGCACTATATCGATGCGAAGGAAGATGCGCGTCGTAAGTTACGTTACGGGGATGAGATTGAAGTCGACAAAGTCATCATCAACAACAATACCCACTATACCGATACCTTGTTGGAAAACCGTCTTAACCTAGAAGCTGGCAATATCTACACCGCAGCGGAAGCGGAAAAAAGCGTCCTAGACTTATACGCATTGGACCGTTTTGAGTTGATTACTTACCGCTATGCAGAAGTTGATGGGCAAGATACGCTGATTGTGGACGTCAACGAGAAGTCTTGGGGGCCGAACTACGTTAACTTTCGATTCTTCCTAGAAGACGATTTCGATACCGATAGCCAATATTCTATTGGTATTTCGACCAACTTTACCGACCTGAACAGCCACGGTGCTGAATTTCGTACCAATCTGGAAATGGGCACCGATAAGCTGATTGAAGGTGAGCTATACAGTCCGTTCTTTTCAGGGCAGAAAACCTTCATGACGTTAGGACTCTCCTATGGCGACAATAGCCGTAACGCCCCTGTGTCAGGGTTTGATGGCACCAGTCTCAGTGCGTCGAAAGATTTCTTACCCGTATCCTATACCGAATGGGAAACTGAGTTAGCGTTTGGTTACCAGCGAACCCTGTGGGAAGAGTTAAAAGTCGGGATCCGGTACACCGATGGTCGAGGTGCGTTTTCTACGTTACCAACTTTGGGGGATGTTAATTACGACAGACTCGGTGCTTTTATCAATTACCGCATCGATACCTTGGATAACTTTATGCTGCCGACCAAGGGCGTCTATTTTAATCTCAACTATCTTATGTCGCGTGACCGAAGCAGCAGTTCGGGGGATATCGAGGACGAGGACAGCGACGACATATCTTATGAGTTAGGCGCAAAGTTGAAAGCGGCGCGCAGCTTTTCTCGCCATACTTTGGTCGCAAATATGGATGTGGGCATGGTGGAGAACGAAGAGTCTTCGGTGCCTATTGATCCTCGCTCGATTGGTGGATTTCTTCATCTGTCCGGCATTCCAAGAAACAGCCTAATCGGCAGCAACAAAGTCTTTGGTAGCTTAATCTATCGCTATAAATGGTTCGATAACGACTTTGGCTTGTTTACGTCACCATTCTATTTAGGCGGCTCGATTGAGTACGGTGGTGTCTGGTCTGATCCGGATATTACTTTGAACGAAGCGCCGTTATACGCCGCGGGTTCAGTGTTTGCCGGAATTGATTCTCCGATTGGCCCAATCATGTTTGGTTATGGTCGTACTGAACAACGCTACGATTCGATTTACTTGATCATCGGCACCACATTTAAGTGATAAGACGCGATTCTCGTGACTGGGTTACTATTCTTACCTAGCGGGAATCGTCATGATAAGTGGGTGAAAATCATAAAACTTTAGTCTTAAGTTGCTATGTTGGTCAAAATGATGAGATTTTAATTATAGGTTAAATTTGCTATTCTACTGCCCACAGTTTGGCCTCTCTGGCGCTGTTTCTCACTCAAATTGAATGAAAAATATGGCAAGGAGAGCCAAGTTTCCAAGGATGCTCACTCCCTTATTCTTTGAATAAATAGCAATAAAGGGGAGGAGCCGCAATGAGAGGAAAAAGTCGTGCTTGAAGCCTACCGTAAACACGTCGAAGAGCGTGCTGCTGAAGGAGTTGTTCCTAAACCACTAGATGCCGAGCAAGTTGCAGGCCTTGTGGAACTTCTTAAAAATCCCCCTCAAGGTGAAGAAGAGTTTCTTCTTGATCTTCTAGAGAACCGTATTCCACCTGGTGTAGATGAAGCTGCGTATGTTAAAGCCGGTTTCCTGACTGCAGTAGCAAAAGGCGAAGTCTCTTCTCCGTTAGTCAGCCGTGAAAAAGCGGCACAACTGCTAGGTACAATGCAAGGTGGTTACAACATCGCGCCATTAGTCGATCTATTGGATGACGATGCACTAGCAGCAATCGCTGCAAAAGCGCTATCTCATACTCTGCTTATGTTTGATGCTTTCTACGATGTGGAAGAGAAAGCGAAAGCAGGTAACGCGTTTGCACAACAAGTTCTACAATCTTGGGCTGATGCGGAATGGTTCCTATCTAAACCTCAGCTACAAGAAAAGATCACTCTGACAGTATTCAAGGTGACAGGTGAGACTAACACCGATGACCTGTCTCCAGCACCAGATGCATGGTCTCGTCCTGATATCCCAGTTCACGCACTTGCGATGCTTAAGAACGAGCGTGAAGGTATCAACCCAGACCAGCCTGGTAGCATCGGTCCAATCAAACAGATCGAAGAGCTACAAGCGAAAGGTCATCAGCTAGTTTATGTTGGTGACGTAGTTGGTACGGGTTCTTCTCGTAAATCTGCAACCAACTCAGTGCTTTGGTTCATGGGTGATGATATCCCTAACGTACCAAACAAACGCGCAGGCGGTTATGTACTGGGCGGTAAGATTGCTCCTATCTTCTTTAACACCATGGAAGATGCGGGTGCGCTACCAATCGAAGTTGACGTATCTAAGTTGAACATGGGCGACGTGATTGACGTTTACCCATTTGAAGGCAAAGTATGTAACCACGAAACTGGCGAAACTTTGGCTCAGTTCAAACTAAAAACAGACGTACTGATCGACGAAGTACGTGCTGGTGGTCGTATCCCATTGATCATCGGTCGTGGTCTGACAGACAAAGCTCGTCAGTCTCTAGGTCTAGAGCCTACTGATATCTTCCGTAAGCCAGGTGACGTTGCTGATACAGGCAAAGGTTACTCGCTTGCTCAGAAGATGGTTGGTAAAGCGTGTGGCGTAGAAGGTGTTCGTCCGGGTACTTACTGTGAGCCTAAGATGACTACGGTTGGTTCTCAGGATACCACGGGTCCTATGACGCGTGATGAGCTTAAAGACCTTGCGTGTCTTGGCTTCTCAGCAGACCTAGTGATGCAGTCTTTCTGTCACACTTCTGCATACCCTAAACCAGTTGACGTGAACACTCACCATACATTGCCTGATTTCATCATGAACCGTGGTGGTGTTTCTCTGCGTCCGGGTGACGGTGTTATCCACTCGTGGCTAAACCGTATGCTATTGCCTGATACTGTAGGTACAGGTGGTGACTCGCATACTCGTTTCCCACTAGGTATCTCATTCCCAGCAGGTTCAGGTCTGGTTGCATTCGCAGCGGCAACGGGCGTTATGCCACTGGATATGCCAGAGTCAATCTTGGTTCGCTTTAAAGGTGAAATGCAGCCGGGTATCACGCTACGTGACCTAGTCCATGCAATCCCTTACTACGGCATCAAGCAAGGTCTTCTGACAGTAGAGAAAGCGGGTAAGATCAACGAATTCTCTGGTCGCGTACTAGAGATCGAAGGTGTTGAGCACCTAACGGTTGAGCAAGCGTTCGAACTTTCAGATGCGTCAGCAGAGCGTTCAGCAGCAGGTTGTACCGTTAAACTGTCTCAAGAGTCAATCGAAGAGTACCTAAACTCGAACATCACTATGCTTAAGTGGATGATCTCGGAAGGTTACGGCGACCGTCGTACTATCGAGCGTCGTATCACGGCGATGCAAGAGTGGTTAGATAATCCAGAGCTAATGGAAGCGGACGCGGATGCGGAATACGCACACGTGATCGAGATTGACCTAGCGGAAATCAACGAACCAATCCTATGTGCGCCAAACGATCCTGATGACGCACGTCTACTTTCAGAAGTTCAAGGTACACAAATCGATGAAGTATTCATCGGTTCATGTATGACCAACATCGGTCACTTCCGCGCAGCAGGTAAACTGCTTGAGCAATGGGGTGGTTCACTGGATACGCGTCTATGGGTGGCTCCGCCAACTAAGATGGACCGCGACCAGCTAACGGAAGAAGGTTACTACGGTATCTACGGCCGTGCTGGTGTTCGTATCGAAACGCCAGGATGTTCGCTATGTATGGGTAACCAAGCGCGCGTAGCAGACAAAGCGACCGTAATGTCGACTTCAACGCGTAACTTCCCGAACCGTCTAGGTACTGGTGCGAATGTCTACCTATCTTCTGCAGAGCTAGCGGCAGTAGGTGCAATTCTTGGCCGTATTCCAACTAAGGAAGAGTACTTGGAGTTCGCGGCGAAGATCAACGCGACAGCAGCGGATACTTACCGTTACCTGAACTTCCATAAGATGGATCAGTACACTAAGAAAGCGGACACAGTGATCTTCCAAGAGCCAGCATAAGCTCAAGTTAGATAACTGGTAATCGTTAAAGCCGTCGATGAAAATCGGCGGCTTTTTTATTGTCTGCTGATAGTCTAAGCAGACTGAGGATACTATGAAAGGTTGGCAAACAAGGCATTTATAGGAAAACTGAAGGCAAGAAAAAAGCCACTGAACTCAGTGGCTTTTGTTGTATTGGTTTACGGTACGCTTGGTTATGCGAGTTTAAGCAAGGCGGCGATATTTCGTGACGTTTGCTGAAGATTGAGCTCGGCTTCTTGCAGCGCCGTGGCAAGGTCAACCGAGCGGTTAACGATAGCAAATACTGCATCCAAACCGTGTTCATGGACCACACTATAGTCAGGAGTAAAACAGCCCGCAATCGCGATAACTTTCTTATCGTAACGCTTGGCGGTACGAGCGACACCGATAGGTGTTTTTCCATGAATTGTTTGGCTGTCGATACGGCCTTCACCGGTGATCACAAGATCCGCGTCTTGCACTAAGTTATCGAGTTTGAGCGCCTCGATAACGATATCTACACCCGGTTGAAGCTCAGCGTTTAGCACGCCGACTAAAGCTGCACCCATACCACCAGCCGCGCCACCGCCAGATAACTGAAGAATGTCTTTATTGAGATCACTCTTAACCACGTTAGCAAACTGCTTCAACGCGTTATCGAGGGTTTCTACCATTTCTGCTGTAGCGCCTTTTTGCGGACCAAATACCGCAGAGGCGCCGTGAGTACCACAGAGCGGATTATCCACATCACAAGCGACCAAGAGTTCGGTGTTTTGAAGACGAGCATCCAGCGTTGAAAGGTCAATTGCCGTAAGGCTGTTGAGTGCAGCCCCGCCAGCAGGTAAAGCAAAACCTTGTGCGTCTGTACATTGAGCCCCCAAAGCTTGCAACATGCCCAGACCCGCATCGTTAGTGGCACTGCCACCTAACCCTACAATGATGCGTTTTACGTTTTGCTCTAATGCCGCTTGAATCAACTCCCCCGTACCGAATGAGGTAGTAATTAACGGGTTTCTGTTGGCTGGTGGCACCAAATGCAAACCCGAAGCCGCGGCCATTTCGATAACGGCGGTATCGCCGTCACCGAGTAGACCATAAAATCCTTCAACAGGCTGCCCTAGTGGACCGGTTACTTGGCAAGTGACAATTCGGCCACCCGTTGCATCCACTAGGGATTGCACCGTACCTTCGCCACCATCTGCCATCGGAACTTTGACGTAGTCTGCGTGAGGAAAGACTTGTTTAAATCCTTTTTCGATACACGTCGCCACTTCCATTGCGGACAGACTTTCTTTAAAAGAATCAGGTGCAATAACTATCTTCATGAAATCTCTCTTACAGTAAAACTAGGCTCAGGATGTAAACCAGCGTCATTGCCGTTACACCTTGAACGAATGTCGCAGCGGTTTGTGCACGGTACGCAAGACCTACGCTCATGCGGCTAAATTGAGATACCACCCAGAAGAAGCTGTCGTTGGCGTGCGATACTGTCATGGCACCCGCACCAATCGCCATTACCGTTAGTACACGACCCATTTCTGTATCTAAGCCTAGTTGTGCCAGCATCGGTGCGACAAGTGCAGATGTGGTAACCAGAGCAACCGTTGAAGAACCTTGCGCTGTTTTCAGTGCCGCCGCAACGATGAATGGCATAAAGATACCGACACCAAAGGCAGACAACGTCTCACCTAAGTATGTGCCTAGTTCGGTTGCTTTCAATACTGCGCCAAACGCACCACCAGCACCTGTGATTAGCAGGATAGGCGCTGCAGATGTGATGCCTTGGCTGATACGCTGACCAAACTCTTCTGCTTTGTTGTCTGATTTAAGGAGACGAATCGATAGTAGCAAGCCGATAAACAGTGCGACCAGTGGTTGCCCTAAGAAAGCTAATACGTCGAAGACAACACCTTGACCCAGAGGGTAAGAAGGGAACTTCGCGACTGAGCCTAAACAGATAAATAGAATTGGCACAAAGATTGGAGAAAACGCCTGACCCGCTGTTGGTAGTTTGCCGTATGACTCTTTCAGTGCTTGCCAGTCTTGGCTTAGCTCTTGATGCTCTTCATCAATATTGTCAGGTTCTACGTTTTTAAAACGGTTCGCCCACAACATACCCGCGAGTGCCGCTGTTGCCGCAACGAAGATACCGACGCCAATCACTAGGCCAAGGTTTGATTCCAAACCAAGGTTACCCGCCGCAGCGATTGGGCCTGGTGTTGGTGGTACGAACGTGTGCGTTGCGTACAGACCTGTCGCCAGTGCAACACTCATTGCAACGCTTGAAGTACGTAGACGCTTAGAGAGTGACTCTTTCAGCGAGTTTAGGATGACAAAGCCAGAATCGCAGAAAACAGGGACAGAAACGATGTAGCCGATAATGGTCATAGTCAGGGTTGGGAAGCGGTCACCTAAAAGGCGAATCACGCTATCGGCCATTGTGATAGCCGCGCCACTTTTTTCCAAGATCACACCGATGATGGTACCTAAGACAATCACCAGACCGATGTAGCCTAAGATGCCGCCAAAACCGCCTGTGATGGTTTTCGCGATACTATCGGCTGGTAAACCGTAAGCGAATGCCGCGATAAACGCTGCACTGATCAAGGCGAGGAAGGGGTGTAATTTAAACTTGGTGGTAGCGATGACGATAAAGCCAATCACCGCCAACAATATGAGTATCAGCTCCATGTGAAAACTCCGAGTAAGGTTAGGGACGGTAAGTATGTTGACCGAGCTTGTCGGCTCGGCGGTTATCTAGCTAATCAGAGGTGTTTGTTATCTTGTCTATTTCTGTCTAGCTAGGCGCATTATCGTGGATTTGAGACAAATTGAATTGTGCAAATGTACAAAGTTAAACGTTTAGTTGCTGGCTAAATTGTGCAAAGTGACAATTTGGTGATTTAAATTAGTGCAATTTTAATGCTAAATATAAGTGGATTTTATCTTCTAACTTATTGATATCTATTGAGGTAAGTTCGTTAATCTTCTCAAGTCGATAGCGAAGCGTGTTGCGATGAATATGGAGCTCTTGGCAGGTTTTAACTGGATCACAATTTAGTAACAAATATGCTTCGATGGTCTTTTGTAACTGACCTTGACGGTCATGCTGTTGCAGTTCCAACAAAGGGGTGAGTAGCTTTTCTCGTTGCCAGTTTTGGTACTGCATTGCGCTGAGCAACACCGGCAGCTGGTGGTCGTGAAAAAAGAAAATCGTTCCTTTTAGCTTACGTGTTACCTGCAGTGTGGTCTTGGCGCTTTGGTATGAGCGGGTTAGGCCATCAATACCCGGAAAATAATCGCCTACTGCGACACGGACTCGAAAGCCTGCCTCTTTATTAATCCGCTTGAGTAATGCTTTGACACGCTGGCGCTCTTTATCTGGATTCCATACCTCTCCAGTTAAAGATGCAGGCTTAAGTACCACGACTTCGTGTTCCGACACCGATAGGATACCAACAAGGTTGTTGCGCTCTGGGTATTCGAGTAAGTGAACAAGGTGCTGCATGTGCTCTAAGGTCAGCGTGTTATCGCCCAGTGGAGTCAGCTTAATGATCGTCGCGATGCGCGGTTCATTGATATCGATATCAAGTCTTTGTGCGATAGTCGACAGCTTTTGAGTATCACTCTCTTCGGCAGAAATTAACTGCAGTACCAATTCTTCTCGATGGCGTTTATCCCACTGCACTTGTTCCATCAACTCCGCTTGTTCGACGATCAACTCCGCGGTCATTTTTACCAACTCACCATAATGGTGAACTTGAGCGGGCTCACCAGAAATACCGACCACGCCAAGCACTTGCTGGTGGTGCACGATAGGTAAATTGATCCCAGGTTTGACCCCTTTGAGATGCGCGGCGGTGGCTTGGTCGATTTCAACCACGCGACGCTCGGCGCTGGCTAAAACCGCGCCTTCATGCTTTTGCTGCAAGCGAGAAGGATCTCCCGAACCTATGATTCGTCCTTGTTCATCCATAACATTGACAGAGTAGGGGATGATCTTCATAGTGCGCTCGACGATCTGTCGAGCAATCGCTTCGTTCAGTTTCATGCTAGAGAATGGTGCCTTAGAAGAATATTATCGATAATAGTACCTGATCTCGTTATCAATAGAGAAAAACATGGATTACGAATTTAAGAAAAACACCCTTGATGGCAGCTACTATTGCCATTGCTCCATGGACCACGAAATTGTCGGCCGTTGGCTGCAAGAAGAAATCGGCAAGCAGCAAGAGAACATCGCTCAAGTGACTGCGTTGATTGACTCAGCAATAGCTAGCCCAGCCAAAGAGTTCACTCTGTTGGGCCGCGAGATCAGTTTGATGATTTGTGGCGACGAGGTCACGGTGCAAGACAATGCGTTGCTGCACGGTTACGAACAGGATGAAGACAGCGAGTTCGAACTGTATGAGTGTGAAAGCGTCGCAAGCTGTGGTCTGGAAGACTTTCAGCAATTGATCGCTCAGTGGCAGTTGTTCGTTAGCCGATAAGTTTTGGCGTTGCACCGAAATTGATGGCTTGCTTTATTTTTGTGAAAAGGGCGCACCTTATTGGTGCGCCCTTTTTGTTTTTATTCAATCAAGATTAGGTAAGTCCTTATATAACAAAGAGTTAAAAAACTGGCACGCACCTTGGATTATGTTGAGTAAAAGGAAGATAGCTTCAGCTCAGAGAGGATGCGATGAAATTAATAAATGCGATTGTTAAACCATTCAAATTGGACGATGTACGTGAAGCCCTTGCCGAAGTCGGTATTGAGGGTATGACGGTATCAGAAGTCAAAGGCTTTGGCCGTCAGAAAGGTCATACCGAACTTTACCGCGGTGCGGAGTACCAAGTGGATTTTCTACCGAAAGTGAAATTGGAAATCGCAACGCATGCCGACAATGTCGACAACGTGATTGAAGCGATCACCAAAGCGGCACACACCGGAAAAATTGGCGACGGGAAAATCTTTGTATATGACCTAAGCCAAGCAGTACGAATCCGTACCGGTGAAATGGACGCAGAAGCACTGTAAGAATTCGATGGATTGGAGACGATAAAATGGAATTAACAACAACCGTAACAGAACTTAGATATGCACTGGATACCTTTTTCTTTCTCATTTCAGGTGCGTTAGTCATGTGGATGGCAGCAGGCTTTGCGATGCTGGAGGCGGGCTTAGTTCGCTCTAAAAACACCACTGAAATCTTAACTAAAAACTTTTGTTTGTACGCAATCGCTTGTACTACATTCCTCATCGTTGGCTACAACATTATGTATGTTGGCAACGATGAAGGCGGCTGGTTGCCATCTTTTGGTGCACTGATCGGTACGCAAGCGGAAGGTGCGGATCACTCGCTAGAGTCTGACTTCTTCTTCCAAGTAGTATTTGTTGCAACGGCAATGTCGGTGGTGTCAGGTGCGGTAGCAGAACGTATGAAGCTTTGGTCATTCTTAATTTTCTCTGCTGTACTAACGGCGTTCATCTACCCGATGGAAGGCTACTGGACTTGGGGCGGCGGTTTCCTATCAGAAGCGGGCTTCAGTGACTTCGCGGGCTCAGGTATCGTGCATATGGCGGGTGCGTCAGCGGCGCTAGCTGGTGTATTACTATTGGGTGCTCGTAAAGGCAAGTACGGCAAAAACGGTGAAATCTACCCAATTCCAGGTTCAAACATGCCTCTAGCAACTGTGGGTACGTTCATTTTGTGGTTCGGTTGGTTCGGCTTTAACGGCGGTTCTCAGCTAATGGTCTCTGACTTTGAGAATGCGACGGCAGTGGGTCAAATCTTCTTGAACACCAACGCAGCAGCGGCGGCAGGTGCAATTGCAGCTCTATTGGTATGTAAAACCACGTGGGGTAAAGCAGACCTAACTATGATCCTCAACGGTGCGCTAGCTGGCCTAGTTGCTATCACGGCAGACCCTCTATCTCCTTCACCACTATATTCAGTGGCTATCGGTGCGGTTTCAGGTGCGCTTGTTGTATTTAGCATCATCGGCCTAGATAAACTGAAAATTGATGATCCAGTTGGTGCTATCTCAGTACACGGTGTATGTGGCTTCTTTGGTCTGATGGTTGTGCCACTAAGTAATGGTGACGCGAGCTTTGGTTCCCAGCTACTAGGTGCTGCGGTTATCTTTGCTTGGGTATTTGGTGCAAGTCTGGCGGTTTGGGCGGTATTGAAGTACACCATCGGTATCCGAGTATCGGAAGACGAAGAGATGGAAGGTATGGATATGCACGACTGTGGCGTTGGAGCTTATCCTGAGTTCGTCACTGTGAAGTAAATCAATAGCATTGCAATCAGTTACGCTTAACGAGATCAAAAACCTGCCAACTAAGGCAGGTTTTTTGTTATTTGGAGATTGTTTTTAAAGCCGACATGAATATAATAACGCAACTGATAAACGTTATCATTACGAATACTTAAAGGATTGAACCATGAAAAAAGTGCTAACTCTTTCTGCTTTAGCTTGTGCGACACTGGCTCCAACGGCTATGGCTGCTGAAGAAGTGAACGTTTACTCATACCGCCAACCATTCTTGGTTGAACCTATGTTTAAAGAGTTTACTAAAGAGACCGGCATTAAAGTAAACGTTAAGTTTGCTAAAGAAGGTATCGCAGAGAAACTAGTTCAAGAAGGCGAGTACAGCCCAGCTGACGTTCTTCTAACTGTTGATATCGCGCGTCTATCAGAGCTAACGAAGAAAGGCGTGGTTCAACCTGTTGAGAGCCCAGTTCTAGAAAAGAACATTCCAGCTCAATACCAAGATTCAGCGAACGAGTGGTTTGCACTAACAACTCGTACTCGTAGCGTTTACTCTTCTCGTGACCGCGTAGGCAAACTAGGTGATGACTTCACTTACGCTGACCTAGCGAAGCCAGAATTCAAAGGCAAAATCTGTACTCGTAGCGGTAAACACCCATACAACGTATCTCTAGTGTCTTCTATGATCGCTCACCAAGGTGAAGCAGCGACTAAAGAATGGCTAGAAGGCGTAAAAGCAAACCTAGCTCGTAAACCTCAAGGTAACGACCGTGCACAGGTTAAAGCGATCAAAGAAGGTCTATGTGACGTTTCTCTTGGTAACAGCTACTACCTAGGCAAGATGGTTAACGACAAAGAGCAAAAAGCTTGGGCTGACGCGGTATACATCAACTTCCCTAACCAGAACACTACGGGTACACACGTAAACATTTCTGGTATGGCAATGGCGAAATACGCGCCAAACAAAGAGAACGCGCTTAAGCTGATGGAATTCCTAGCGGGCGATACAGCGCAAAGCATGTACGCAGAAGTAAACTTCGAGTACCCAGTAAAAGCAGATGTGAAACCTTCAGAGCTAGTAGCATCTTGGGGTGAGTTTAAAGCTGATACTATCTCTCTAGACGAAATCGCTGACCACCACGAAGCGGCGATCAAGCTACTAGACGAAGTTAAATTCGACCTTTAATCGTTAGTTTGATTTGACTCGGTGAGAACTTTACTCACCGATGATAAATTTACAGCCTCAAGTCGCTCTTTTATCAGGGTAACTTGAGGTTGTTTGTTTATAAGGGTATAACTAGCCCTAAACGATTAAAAGGATATGAGATGTATTTGCAGATGCATTTATCTCTCACTCAGCCTGGCTGTAATTAGGCGATGAAAGAAAAGAATTATTTATGGAAAACCAGTAGTGGAGCTTTTGCTTTGCTACTGGTTTTACCGATCTTAGCGATATTTTTTACCGCAGTAGGCGAAACCGACGATCTGTTCGCGCATTTGATGTCGACCGTGCTGCCTACTTACACCTATAACACCATTGTATTGGTGCTTGGCACCATGGCGTTAGCGTTGGTGTTTGGTATTCCTTCTGCTTGGATAATGGCGATGTGCCGTTTACCAAGTGAGCGCATACTGCAATGGGCATTGGTATTACCTTTGGCGATGCCTGGGTATATCGTCGGCTACATCTTCACCGATTGGTTTGATTTCGCTGGGCCGATACAACTCCTGCTACGTGATCTCACGGGGTGGGGACCGGGTGAATACTGGTTCCCAGACATCCGCACGTTAACAGGGGCGATGTTTGTTCTCTCTTTGGTGCTGTACCCTTACGTTTATCTGCTTGCTCGCGCGGCGTTCATGGAGCAAAACGTTTCTCTGTTGCAATCTGCTCGCCTACTGAAATGCTCGCCATGGGAGAGTTTCCGCCGTATTTCTATGCCTTTGGCTCGCCCTTCCATTGCCGTGGGGCTTTCGTTGGTTGCGATGGAAACCGTCGGGGATTTTGGCACCGTGAGTTATTTTGCCGTCAACACCTTAACCACTGCGGTGTACGATACGTGGCTAGGCTACTCAAGCCTGACTGCTGCAGCTAAAATCTCAGCGATTATGTTGGTCATTGTGATTCTGCTTCTTAGCGCAGAGCGCTTTAGCCGACGTAGACAAAAGCTGTTCCAAAGCCAGTTCAACAGTCGCGAAGATTTCCGCTATGAACTGAATGGTTGGAAAAAGTGGTTGGCATTAACCTGGTGTTGGGGATTGGTGTGTGTGGCGTTTATTTTCCCGCTTGGCCAGTTACTGATTTACGCCTACAAATATTTTGCTCAAAGCTGGACGAGTGAGTTCCGCGAGTTTGCGTTAAACAGCCTGTATGTTTCAATCGCCGCCGCCATCATCGGTGTGTCAGTCGCGCTATTGGTCAACTTCTGCCAACGCTTAAACCCAGGTCGTCAGAGCTTAGCGTTTATGCGATTGGCATCGATGGGCTACGCGGTGCCCGGTACGGTGTTGGCGATTGGTGTTATGGTCCCTGTGCTATTTATGGACCATTTGGTCAACGATATCGCGAAAGCCATGGAGTGGGGCAGGCCGGGACTAATCTTCTCTGGTTCGATGTTTGCGATTATTTTCGCCATGGTAGTGCGATTCTCTGCGGTCGCGATTGGCAGTATCGAGAGTAGTTTAGGCAAGATTTCTCCGTCGTTGGATATGGCGTCTCGCACTATGGGTTGTAACTCCAACCAGATGTTGTGGCGTGTCCATTTCCCGTTGGTACGTCGCGGCGCCTTGATCGCCGGTCTACTGGTGTTTATCGAGTCGATGAAAGAGCTGAATGCAGCTTTGCTATTACGTCCATTTAACTTCGAGACATTAGCGACTTACGTTTACAACTTTGCCTCAGACGAGCACTTGGAGCTGGCCGCTCTTCCTGCTGTTTTGTTGGTTTTGGTGGGATTAATTCCACTGGTTTTGATTAACCGTTCACTGGAGCATACACACTAATGAGCTGCGCACTTTCGATTCAAAATTTGACCTGTAAGTACGACCAAAACACGACTGTGTTGGAGTCGCTGTCATTAGAAGTGGCGCATGGAGAGATCGTCTGTCTACTTGGTGCCAGTGGTTGCGGAAAAACTACACTACTTAAAGCAGTTGCCGGATTACTACCGCTCAGTTCAGGCACGATGAGCTTAAACTGCATGACCATTGATGATGGCGAAAACTGGACGCCACCAGAGCAACGCAATATCGGTATGATCTTCCAAGATTACGCGCTGTTTCCTCACTTAACCGTGGAACAAAACGTGGCGTTTGGCTTGAAAGGTTGTAGCGTTGAAGAAAAACGCAGTAAAGTTGCTGAAATGCTTGAACTTGTACACCTTCAGGACTTCGGTGGGCGTTACCCGCATCAGCTATCTGGCGGCCAACAGCAACGTGTCGCGATTGCTCGCTCATTGGCGTATAAACCAGACCTGTTGTTGCTCGATGAACCGTTTTCTAATATTGATACCCAAGTTCGCCATGAGCTGATTGGTGAGATCCGCAAGATCTTTAAGAAGCAGGGCGTAACGGCGATTTTTGTTACTCACAGCCGTGAAGAGGCGTTTGCTTTCGCCGATAAGATGGCAGTAATGAATCACGGCGTGATCGAGCAATACGGTACCGCTGGCGAGCTTTACTATAAACCCTCGAGTAAGTTTGTGGCCGATTTTCTTGGCGGTGGTAGTTACTTAGCGGCGAAACGAATTTCAGAATCTGAATTTTCGACCGAGTTGGGTGTGGTGGAAGCGCAAGCGCAACAACATATTGAGCTTGAGGCAAACTGTGAACTGTTACTTCGTCCTCAACACGTACAGATCGCTGCGACTGAAGAGAGCAGCGTGACCGTACTTGAGCAGCAGTTTATGGGTGACCACTGTCGTTATGTAATTGATGCGGGTGGCAGCAAGCTATTGGCGAGTTCGGCAGAGGCACTGTCTATTGGTCAAATGGTTTCAGTCAAAGTGGAAACGCAAGGCGTACTTGCCTTTTAATCGAATCATTCTTTGTGAATAGAAAAGCCCAGCGATATGCAGGGCTTTTGTTTTGTGCTTATTAAACTGACGAGAGTTACAGCTGTAAGAAGTCTTTAAATTGCTGCACCACGTGTTCTGCGGTCTCTTTATCAGCCATTTCGGCAAAGATACGCAGCAATGGCTCGGTTCCCGAGAATCTTGCGATGATCCAGCCACCGTTTTTGAAGTAGACTTTTGCCCCATCTTCGTAGCTGACTTTTTCAATTTCAAACTCAAAGTCAGGTAGTTGCTTCTCAACGTAGATGCGGTTGTGCAGGATTTCTTTCTGTGCAGGTTTGAACTTGCAGTCACCTTCCGCCATGTAAGCGTAACCGTATTTGGCGTAGATTTCGTCCAGTAGCTCAGAGAGCTTTTTACCCGTGACTGAAATCATTTCTACTAATAGACTCGAGGCAAATACGCCATCTTTGCCTTTAATGTGGCCACGAATGGTTAAACCGCCCGAACTTTCACCACCAATTAGCGAGTCGTCTGCTTCCATCTGCGAGCTGATATGCTTAAAGCCTACTGGTACTTCAAAGCACTTCTCACCGTGGTCCTCTGCAATCTTGTCAAGCAGGTGAGTGGTGGCAATGTTACGCACTACAGAACCCGACCAGCCTTTGTACTCGAGTAAGTAGTAGTACAACAGGAGCAATACTTCGTTTGGATGGATAAAGTGACCTTTCTCGTCGATGATACCGAGTCGGTCCGCGTCACCATCGGTACCGATACCAATGTCGTAACCTTGCTCCGCGACGAGGTGCATCAAACGGTAAAGTGTCGCAGCGCTCGGTGACGGCATTAGGCCACCAAAATCTGGGTTTTTACCATCGTTGATCACGTCTACGTCACAACGACCATTGATCAATACCGTTTGTAGCGCGTTTTTCGCTACACCAAACATTGGGTCGATCAACACGCGCAAGTTGGCCTTTTTGATCGCTTCGATGTCGATAAAGTTAATGATGGAATCGACGAACTCGTTCATTGGATTGATCACTTCGATCAACTTGTCTTCTACCGCTTGTTCGAAGTCGACGCTTTGAACTTTGTCAGCGCTCAGCACAGCTATCTGTGATTCAATTTTCTGTGTGATCACTTCGTCTGCGTCACGGCCACCTTCGATAAATATTTTGACGCCGTTATAATCAGCAGGGTTGTGAGAAGCGGTAATACACGCCGAATAAGCACAGCCCATCTCTTTTGCCTTGAACATCACAATCGGTGTTGGGACAAACTTATCGATAAAGCTGACGGTTACGCCGTTTGCCGCGAGAACTTCTGCAAACCAACGACCAGCTTTGTCAGATAAAAAACGGCGGTCATAACCGATCACAAAGCCTTTTTGTGCAACGTTTTCAGCGTTGATGATGTTGGCCACTGCCTGAGCGACAAGACGTACGTTATCTTTGGTAAATTCCTCACCAATAAATGCGCGCCAGCCACCTGTTCCGAATTTGATCATATCTATAATCCTTAATTCATAGTAGGAGCCTCACGAGGAGGCTCCGCGCTTAATTAGCCAAGAACAACGACAACGTCATTGACACTGCCTTCTGCTTGTACAGGCACCGCGCCAGATACTGCTTCACCGTTGATGGTGATAGATTTCACGCCTTTACTGACGGAATTCGGGTTCTCTACTTTGATGTTGTAAGTTGCGCCAAGCCATTGGCGAGTCACCTCAAAACTAGGCCAGTTAGTTGGAATACATGGGTCGATGGTCAGGCCGTCGAAACCAGTACGAACACCCAAGATAAAGTTAGTTACCGCGAAGTAAGCCCAGCCTGATGTCCCCGTTAGCCATGGGTGGTTTGCACGACCGTGGTCTTGATGGTCACGCCCCATGATGAACTGCACGTACGAGTACGGTTCTGCGATACGCTTCTCGATGATGTCGTTTTGGTTGTATGGGTTAAGTGCGTCATAGAACTTCATCGCACGGTCACCGCGACCCAATTTCGCTTCCGCTACCCATGCCCAAGGGTTTGGATGAGAGAAGATTGCACCGTTTTCTTTTACGCCTTGGTATACGCGTGTGACGAAGCCGATATCGTCATTTGGTGTCGCAAATGATGGAGAGTTAAGGTGCAGGCCGTACTCAGAGAAAAGGTTCTCATCGACTGCATCCATCGCCTTTTCACCACGTTCTTGAGATACCGCGCCAGACAGAACTGCTAGCGTGTTTGACTCAAGGTGTACGCGACCTTCTTTTTGTTGCGCAGTACCGATTTTATCGCCATCTTTGGTTAGACCACGGATGTACCAACCGCCTTCGTCGTCCCACAGGTGAGTTTCACACGCTTCGCGGACGTTTGCCGCCATCTCGGTGTATTTCTCTACGTCAGCGTCTTTGCCTAGGTATTTTGCTAGGTCGATGAACTCTTGAAGTGCCCAGAAGTGTAGGAACGACACCATTGAAGACTCACCGCCACCTAAGTTTAGACAGTCGTTCCAGTCTGCACGCAAACCCTTACAGATACCGGTTTGACCCACGTATTCAGCTGAGAAGTCTAGTGCGGCTTTCATGTGGTCATACACAGTTGCGTCGCCACCATCAGCATAAGGGATCACTTCGTCGAAGAAGCTGTGCTCACCCGTTTCCATCACGTACTTACAGATAGTTGGCACTAACCACAAGTGGTCATCAGAACAGGTATCTTCGATGCCGTGGATCTTGTCTTCATCAGATGGCGTAGGAACCACCGTTGGAGATTTAGACGGTTTAACGTCAGCTTTTTCTGGGTCGAACCAATCTGGATCAAATAGGTGTAGGCCATAACCTGCTTTCACTTGGCCGCGTAGTAGGTCAACAATGCGCTTGCGTGTCATCGCTGGGTTTGCATGTGGTACTGAAATCGCGTCCTGCGCGGTATCACGGTAACCAAGGCCAGTACGCCCGCCGACTTCGATGAAGGATGCAAAACGAGACCAAACCACACATGTTTCTGCTTGGTATAGCGTCCAAGCGTTGATCATGGTATCCAGCCCTTCGTTTGGCGATTTCACTTGGAACTTGCCACAACGCTCATCCCAGTGTGCTTTGATGCCTGCAAACGCGTTATCTACTTCCGCTAGGTCTTGGTACTTCGCACGTAGACGCTCACCATTACCTTTGCCGATACCTAGGATGTAAGCGAAACGAACTTCTTCGCCCGGCTGGATAGTAAATTGCTTATGCAGCGAGCCACAGTGGTTGTAACACGTTTGCGCAGTGTTGAAGCACTTACCTTGTTCTACAGCCAGAGGATTCGCTTCGTCACGGTACAGACCTAGGAAGCTGTCACGCTGACCATCGTATGAGTCTGGGTCGAATGTTGACGCTAGGTAGTAGAAACCTTCGAAGTCGTTGGTGTTGTAATATAAGTCGTATTCAATCACACCATCTTTGTAAGCAGTACCAGCCGAGTACAAAGACATCTGGTGGTTTTGGTTGTCTGATTGAATGTGGCTGAACGAGAACTCAACAAATGAAAACGCACTAATAGTACGCGGTTTGTCTGAGGTGTTTTTAATCACCACATCCCAAATCTCAGCGTCTTCACCTTTTGGTACGAAGAGTGTTTTCGTCGCGCTAATATCGCTGTATTCACACTTGAATTTAGAGTAAGACAAGCCGTGACGAACTTCGTAGTTCGCTTCGTCTAGGCTTTTTGCTACCGGTTGCCATGAGATAGACCAGTAGTCACCCGTTTCATCGTCGCGCAGGTAAACATAATGGCCTGGGCGGTCGAAGGTTGCGTTTGGGCGGAACTTAGTAACACGGTTATATTCAGGAGAATTGTAGAATGAGTATCCCCCTGCGTTGTGGGAGATAACAGTACAAAATTTTTCTGTGCCTAAGTAGTTAGTCCATGGCGCAGGAACGTCTGGGCGAGTGATGACGTATTCACGATTGTCGTTATCGAAATAGCCGTATTTCATGTTAATTTCCTTTTTACCAAGCTACCACATTGGTAGCCAAAATTTTTAAGCTAGTGAAAACTTTAATAAGTTGCTCATTGGCCACGTGTTATTTCCAAGGTTGTCTGTACTGAATGTTCTGCTTGTCGAGGAGTGGCAAGTGTCCTTTCAATCGAGACAAATAATCTTCCCAGTTACGGTGCTGTTTTTCGGTCCAACATGCTTCTGCCATTGCGGTTAAGCGTGGAAAAATCATGTAATCCATACGTTGTTGAGTGATGATGATTTCACTCCATAAAGCGCATTGAATACCGAGAATACGTTTACGGATCGGGTCACTGTCAGGGACTTCCGCTAGAGGTTCATATTGGTAAGCGTTTTCCAATGGGATTACGGCTGCCCAATCGACACCAGGTTCTTCTGGCGCGTAGTCTTGAGTCATATCGAGGTAGGTCGATTGACCTGGTTGAAGAATGACGTCAAAGCCCTGTTTGGCACAGTTCAACGCAGCTTCTTCACTCAACCATGAATAGATCACAGTATCTTTGCTGACTTTATTGCCGTGCTGGGCTTCTTCCCAGCCGACCATACGTTTACCAAGCGTCCGAAGTTTTTGTTCGGCGTAGCGAAGCAAGTGACCTTGCAGCTCTTTTGCAGTTTGGTAACCGTGCTGTGCCATCAGTTGTTGGCACGCTGGGCTTTCAATCCAAACGCCGTCAGGCACTTCGTCTGCACCGATATGTACCCATTTGGACGGAAACAGCTCAGCCACTTCTTCCAGCACTTTGTCGAGGAACTCATACGTCCCTGGAAGTGCTGGCGAAAGAATATTGTCGTTGTAGTGCTGAATACTGCGGTATCGCGAAGCGTCTTGTGGGTCTTGCAGCAGTTCAGGTAGTGACTTAATCGCCGCGCGGCAATGGCCAGGAATATCAATTTCTGGAATGATGGTGATGCCACGTTCTTCAGCAAAAGCGATCACTTCTCTGACTTGTTCTTGCGAATAAAAGCCACCATAAACACTGCTTAGATGGCTGTATTGAGGCTCCAATGGTGTGCCGCTACCGCGGTAAGCCCCAATGGCGGTGAGCTGTGGAAAGGCTTTAATTTCTAAACGCCAACCTTCATCATCGGTGAGATGCCAGTGGAAAGTGTTGAACTTGTAATGTGCCAACTGGTTGATGAGGCGTTTGACTCGTTCAACCGGGTGAAAATGGCGTGCGCAGTCGAGCATCATTCCACGATACTTAAAACGAGGGCTGTCACTGATTTTTACGTATGGGACGTGCAACTCAGACTTGTCGGAGCTCTTAATCAATTGCAATAGCGTCGCGCTGGCGTGAACAAAACCAACGCCTGATGCTGATTCTAGGCGTATTCCCGAACTGGAAACGCTAAGCTGATACTCGCCTTCATCCAAAGTTGGGTTATTGCGAAATAGAATGTCGCTCTGTCCGATCGTTTTGCTGGTAAAGCCAAATAATCTATTTAGCTCCTGCTGTAGCCAAGTCGCGGCTTTTTCCGATAAGGCGGCTTGTAACGTGATTTGGCTCGATGACGATAACCTAAAAAATCCTTCACGTTGCTCAAGCTTATTTGGCATCGGGATCAATGCCAAAGTGCTCGCTTCGACGACCGGAAGCTCACTGCGATCTCGGTACGGTGACGCCAAGGCAATCGGTGTCAATGTAACGGGACTCGTTATCGCTTTACCTTCTACAAGGATTAGGGCGTCTTTTAGGCCATCGGTATAGAAACGCAGCGGCGCATTACCAATACTGAATTCGCAGTAATAGTGCTGGTTGGCACTCAACAAGTTATTACTTGGAGTGACCGTACAAAAACTACCAATTTGTTTGATGTGACCATTGGTGAAACTGTCTGGTTGGATATAACGGTCAGTAATAAACTGCAGTTGCCAATCGTTTAGGTCTTGATCGGTTAAATTGTGGACGGTTAAGCCAAAGCGACAATAGTGCTTGTGCTCTGACAAGACCGCGAGTTCGACACGAAAGCTCATTATTCAACCCTCAATACAGATTATGCGCTGGTTTGCCGGCAAACATCAGCGCACCTTCGATAGCATCGAATTGAGGTGTTACCACCCAGCTTTGCACGGGTGGCGAGAGCCACGCTTTGATGCGTTCTGCGATACTGCCCATCAAGCAAATACGCGTAGCGCCTTTACGGTTGAGTGCCACAAGAAACATTTCTACGTCAGCTGCGGTTTGTTTAAGCATCGCGATGGCTAAGCTGTCGCCTTGCTCTGCATGCTTAAAAATGGCTGGCGAAAATTGTCCGTAGTCACGAGGTAGAGCGGTTTTTGACCATGCAACGATTTGGTCGACGTCGTTATCAAAATGTGCCATTACGTGCTCGGCGAGTGGGGTCTTTTCACCGATACCATCTTCTGCCAATAACACTTGCTGAATTAGGCGTAGCCCCATGACAGCGCCGCCACCTTGGTCAGAGATTGGAAACTCGCGTCCACCTACAACGTGCTGCTCACTTCCCTGCAGGTAGATGCCGCAAGAGCCTGTTCCGGCGATCATAATCGCTCCGTCATCACCGTTGTGGGCACCGACGCAAGCACCGTAGGCATCGGTATTTAACACGATAGAAGCAAATGGGTGAGAGAGCGCCATAAATTTTTGCCATGATGATTTGTGCTCTGCGCCAGCTAGCGCCAAACCAACGTGCATTTGGGCGAACTGCTTCTCAGATAAGCCACCTTGTTGTGCGGCTTGAGTGATTGAATCTAGGATCGATTCCATTGCGATTTCGGCACCGAGCATAATATTTGCGCTGCCGCTTTTCGCTTGACCGATAAAGTTGCCTTGCTCATCACGAATGCGAGCACGGCAAGAAGTGCCACCACCGTCAATGCCAACATAATAAAGTGTCATGTTAGTAATCCTTGTGCTCGTTAAAGTGATTAAATTGCGTGACGATGGCTAACAAATACCAAGCGCCGTGAGGGATCCATTGTTCACCCCAGCGCCAGTTTTGTAGCATGTCATCTTTTTGTCCCGCAGGGTTGAATGCGATGTCTTGTTCGTCTTCAAAGCCTGCCGTAATGCCGTTACAAATCCCGCCTTTGGCGTTAAAGAAACCAAGGTGGGGTAGGTAATCTGGGTTGTTATAACCGTGACCATCCAGCATGCACATGTGGTAGGGATTTAAACCCAGTACCCAGTTGAGGGCGTTTTGCGAGTACGACAGTAGTTGCTGTTGTAGCTGCTGATTTTTGATGTAAGGAAGGGCGATGAACGCCATAGACGCTAAAGAACCTAAGCGTGCATTTTCGCCTTGCCACCAGTAACCTGTTTCGTTGTCTTGTGCGACAAAAAACGCATCACGTTTGGCACTATTGACCCCTTTTACGTATTGACGCGGATAACCAAACGGGTTTTCTACCGCTTGAGTAATCTCTAGTTCGAAATTGACGGCTTGTTCAATCGTGGTTAATGTTTCTGCCGATAGTGACGCGTCCTGCTCAATGTCTAGATATGCACACAGAGCGATCACAGGCAGGCCCGCTTCTGCCGCGTGATAATAAGGTCGTGAGCCGTCCAGATCTGCCGCCCAGAAGTGGTTAAATTGATCGTCGCTTTGCTGGCGGCGTTGAAGCTTGTTCGCCCAGTAACGGCTCTCGTCAAGGTAATCTGTTTTTTGGGTTGTTTTGTAAAGCTCAACACTGGCGAGCAATGCGCAGTATTCGTCGATGATGTTCTCTTCATCGTCGTTAAGGTATTGCGGGTTGAACTTGCGTAAATGCCAGTAGCCTTTTTCGGCGGCTTGCAAATACTGCTCTTGAGTGTATTCGCCGCATTCATCCTGACGCGCGGCTGCGGCCAACGCTGCAATTGAAACTCCGCCGCCTTGTCTGAAGCCCGCTTGGAAGTCGTCGGTCTTATGGCCTTCCTGAGTAGCGAACACACAGATTTCGCGTTGTTTGATGTCTTTCGACCATTTATCAAACACCGTGATGTAAAAGAACCCTTGCTCGTTCTGCATGCGCACTAGGAAGTCTGCACCGTATAGCGCTTCTTCGGCTAAACGAACTTTGGTGTTCAGTGGAACTTGTTCGTTGTTGGCGGTTATCTCCAGGCTACGCAGCATGTTCCACACAACCATCGGCGTTTGCTGAGGGTTGAGGTAGTTTGAGTAAGATAAGTGACTGAGGTATTTACTCACATCACCGGAGGCGTCATACCAGCCACCGTGTACATCTGCGGTAGTGTCGGTTCCCAGTAAAGGAACATTGTGGTCTTGTTTATCGAAACGGCCACCACAACGTTGTGATTTGAAGTAGTGCAAAACATCGGAAAGGGTATGTTTGAGCAACAAACCTTGCTCAATGTTAAACGGTTCTGAACGTAGGTTATCTACGCGCAGATAGAATTGGCCGATTTGGCTAAATTCAGAGAAATCAATGCGAAAAAAATTCCCTTGGTGCCAGTTCGCAACCTTAGTGCCAGAATCAATACTAAAGTTAGCAACAGTTTGATGGCTGTCGGCACATACCAATAGCGCAGTGGTTGAAGAAAGGCGTGGCTTGCTAGTCATCAATACGGCCTGCTTTGGCCCAAGGGATTCATAACCAAGATGGTTAGTAAGTAGCAGCATCAAATACTCCGAAAATCTGGTAATTATTGTTGCAGTTGGAGCCAAGAGCGCAGGCCCTTGGCTCGTTTATTATTAGTTTTCGTATAGGTAACAACGAACAAAGTGGTTGTCGGATAGTTGAGTGACTTCAGGTAACTTCTCGCGACACTCGTCAGTTGCGTGTTCACATCGGCCTGCAAATGGACAGCCTAGTGATTCCGGTGTCCAAAGCGGAATTTCCCCTTTGTTACCCTTAAGCTTTTCGTGGATCGATTTACTTGGATCCGGTACCGCTGAAACCAACAACTGTGTGTACGGGTGTTGAGGATCGTGAATGATCTCTTCGGTATCCCCCCATTCCACCATGTGACCAACGTACATAACCGCAAGGTCTTCAGCGATGTAGCGCGCGGTTGCAATGTCGTGAGTGATATAAAGCAGAGACATTTCTTTCTCAAACTTCATTTCTTCCATTAGGTTCAAGACACCAGCACGAATCGAAACGTCTAGCATTGACGTCGGTTCGTCTGCCAGCACCACTTCTGCACCTACCGCAATGTTTCTTGCTAGGTTCACGCGTTGACGCTGACCACCAGAAAGCTGGTGGGGGAATTTCTGTGCTGTCTCTTTTGGTGGGATAAGACCTACTTGTTCCAATAGGTCATAAACACGCTCTTCCAGCTCTTTCTTGTTACCCGGCGACACTTTTTTGTGAATCAAAAGTGGACGAGCGATATGGTGGAAGATGTTGTGCGTTGGGTTCAGTGAGCCAAACGGGTCTTGCCAAACCATCTGTACACCTTCGCGGTACGCCATCAGATCAGAGCGTGATTTGATCGTCTCAATGTCACGGCCTTTGTACTCGATAACGCCATCGGTAGGTGCGTACATTTTGGCGATCATTTTGGCTGTAGTTGATTTACCTGAACCCGATTCACCGACCACTGAAAGTCCGCGGCTTTTGTACATTTTGAATGATACGTCGTTGATTGCGCGCATCATTGGTTGGTTTAGGGCGTTACTGTTGATAGGGAAGTCCTTAACTAGGTTCTTGCCTTCAACCAGTAGTTGGCCAAAATCTTTACTCATAATTGTCTCCAGTAATCCTTATTTCTTTTCTCGCGTTATCGCTAGAGTTTGCTCTGAGCAATTGGCTCACCGTAAAGGTGGCAGTTTGAGAAACGATTTGGCTCAATTTGTCTAAGCTGAGTAGGTACTCGAGTACACGCTTCATGCACGCGGTCACAGCGAGCTTGGAAGCGGCAACCTTGAGGAATTTCCAATAGGTTAAGCGGGTTACCCGGAATGCCCGTTAGCTTAGTTTTTGGACCAGTTAAAGGAGGGAAAGAGCTACCCAAGCCTTTGGTGTAAGGGTGGTAAGGACTTTCCAATATCTGTTTTGATGGAGCAACTTCGATCAACTCGCCTGAATACATGATGCCGATACGGTCAGAAAACTCGACCATCAAAGAGATATCGTGAGTAATGAATAAGATAGAGAAGCCGAACTCTTCTTTTAGCGCGTAGATTTTTTGCAAAATCTCGCGTTGTACCACTACGTCAAGTGCGGTCGTCGGCTCATCCATAATGATCATTTTCGGATTTAGCGCTAGAGCAATCGCAATAACCAAACGCTGACGCATACCACCAGAGAACTGGTGAGGGTAGTCGGTCAAGCGGCTAGGGTGGATATCTACAATCTCCAATAAACCTTCAGCACGTTTACGCGCTTGTTCACGAGTCATATTGGTGTGACGCATAATCACGTCACAGAATTGCTCTTCCATTGTCAGTACTGGGTTCAGAGCGTTCATCGCACTCTGGAACACCATCGACATTTCGCTCCAGCGGAATGATTGCATGCGCTCGTCGCTGTACTGAAGGATATCTTCACCGTTGAAGATAACCTCACCACCAGTAATGAATGCAGGCGGCTTGTGTAGACGCATTAGCGAGAAGGCAACGGTTGATTTACCACAGCCAGATTCGCCTGCCAGACCAAACACTTCGCCTGGTGCGATGTCAAAGCTAACGTTGTTACAAGCGCGAACGTCGCCCGCGTCTGTAATGTAATCTACGCAAAGGTTGCGGATAGAGATGAGTGGTTCAGTCATGATTATTTTTCTCCGCTCCAAAGTGCATTTTGAGGTGGTAGTTCTGGCTCACGCTCTTTTTTGTCGCTTTTTGCTAGTTTTTTCCAGCGCTTCATACCTTTGTGAGAGCGAAGCTGAGGGTTAGCGATTTCATCAACAGCGAAGTTGAGTAGTGCTAAGCCTGTTACTAGGATGGTCAATGCCACACACGGTGCGATGACTTCCCACCAAGCGCCGATTAGCATCGCTGATGACGTTTGTACGTTGTAGAGCATGATGCCCCAGCTAATCGTACTTGGGTCACCCAGACCTAGGAACGAGATGATGGATTCCATACCGATGGCGTACATCACCGAACCGATGAAGCTTGCACCTACGATAGGGATAAGGTTTGGCAGAATCTCAACGAAAATGATACGGAATGAAGACTCACCTAGTACCTCTGCTGCTTTTACGAACTCTTTTTCTCTTAGAGCTAGAGTTTGTGAGCGTATAACCCTTGCACCCCAAGCCCAGGAGGTACAGCCGATAATGATTGCAATGGTAAGGGGCCCTGCCTCACCGATGAAAGCTGCCAATACAAACAGCAATGGATACTGAGGAATTACCAGCATGATGTTCATGGCTGCTGTGAGTACGTCGTCCACTCGTCCACCAAAGTAACCTGCTGAGATGCCGATAACCGTTGCAAGGAAACACACAGTAATACCCGCACCGAAGCCGACACCGAGTGAGATACGTGCACCGTAAGCAAGTTGTGACCAGATATCACGACCCATGCGGCTGGTACCCATTACGTGGTCCGCTTTCTTAGACAACAACATTGTACGGCGGTCTGTCGCGAGGTTTTCTGCAACCCAACCATCTGGATTCGCTTGTGCCGATTTCACCACAAAGCTTGGGTATTCGTGAGGATTACCTGTGCGTTTGTCTGGTGCGTGTTTAGTGAGTAATGGTGCTGCTATCGCGACAAATATGAATAGCGTGACAATCGCTAAACCTGTACGCGCATACGCGTTGCCTAGTATCAGTTTGAATAAGTCTTTCATAATTATTTACCTCCCTTGCGAAGGCGAGGGTCAAGTACTACGTAAAGCATGTCGGCAATCAAGTTAAAAGACAGCATGAATAGCGTCATGATGATCAACTGACCTTGAAGTACTTGGTAGTCACGAGCGTGAATTGCGTTTAGTAGCACAGTACCAAGACCAGGGTAGTTAAAGATGATTTCGATGATTAGCTGACCACCAATAGCCATACCCAAAGACATAGAAAGTGCGGTGACACTTGGTAGTAGTGCGTTACGTGCAGCGTAGTTAAACACCACGCGGTTTTCGCTTAAGCCTTTGCCTTTCGCCATCGTGATGTAGTCTTCTGCTAGCAGGTTGATCATGTTGTTACGCATGTTCACCAAGAAGCCACCCACTTGAATAATTGACGCACAGAATAGAGGCAGAACAGCGTGGTACGCGAGGTCTTTATAGAACTCCCAACTTGTCCAATCTGGCAGTGTACCTGCGGTATACGCGTAGCCAGTCGGGAACCATTTCAAGCCGATGGCGAAAACGAATAGGGTCATCATTGCGATAACAACCTGAGGAACTGCTTGGATGATAAGCATGCCCGGAGTGATGAAAGCATCGTATTTACTGCCGCGCTTCCAAGCTGCGAAGATACCTAAAACAGAACCTAGCGAGAACGAAAGGATTACTGCGCTGCCTGCTAAGAATAGAGACCAACCAAAGGCTCCCCCTAACAATGAATTCACAGATAGTGGGTAGAACTGAATCGAAGTCCCTAATTCCCAGCTAAGAATGTTCTTCATGTAGGCAATATATTGAACAAACAAACCGCCATCGACAAAGCCTAGTAGCTCTTTCATTGCGGCGATACGTTCCGGTGTTACCTGTACCGAAGCGTTAGCGAACATCATGGTTACCGGATCGCCCGGCATCGCACGAGGAATAATGAAGTTTAACGTCGCAGCAACTAATAACGCGACAAAGTAAAACGACAAACGTCTTAAAAAATAACCCATAACTCACACCTTACTGACCCAGATTTTCCCTGTTTCTGGTTTCAGGTCGCTCCTAGCGAACTTATAAAAATTTAGAGCGAACAATCCCCTGACGACTGGCGCCATACTTTAAACATACAAAGCGTTGGGATTATGCGGCGTACGAAAGTACGCCGCGAAGATAGAACGATTACTTAACTGGTTTTAGGTCCAGTACGTGAAGTAGACGCTCTGGGATACCAGCCCAAATGTTTGGACGGCCTTTTGGATTTTCTTCGTTCCACCAACCAGTGAAGCGAGTTGTATTGTACTGGTACATGTAAGCGCCAGACATTACAGGAATCGTTACTTGGTCAGATGCAATGATGTTCTGAATACCGTGAGCGATTGCTAGCTGCTCGTTCTTATCAGCTGTTTTGTAGAAGCTGTTTAGAAGGCCATCTAGTTTGTCGTTCTTGTAGAAGTGCATTGCGAAACGAGGCATACCTTCACCAGATTGTAGTGCTGAGTTGTAAGCACTGTTCCAGTAAGTGTATGGATCCGCACCGTGGAAGTAGTTTGTGTAAGCTACATCGTAGGTGCCTTCAAGCATTGCTTGGTTGTACACAGAGAAGTCAGGAGTACGTGCTTTCGCTTTGATACCCACTTCTGCTAGTTGCTCAACAGCTAGCTGTACTGTGTTGTTGAAGTCAGTCCAACCGTTTGGAGATTGGATTAGCAGCTCAAAAGATTTGCCAGATGGAGTGTCAACAAAACCATCTTTGTTTACGTCTTTGAAGCCCGCTTTCTTAAGCAGTTCTTTCGCGCCATCAACGTTGTACGTGTTGAAACCTTTGAACTTGTTGTGAGTCTTTTCGTCAGACCATGCTTCGAATGCGTAGCCAAGGCCAGATGCGAAGTCGTTCACTGTACCACCGCCGTAGAACGCGATGTCGATGATAGTTTGACGGTCAAGAGCCATAGAGAACGCACGACGGAAATCAACGTTAGTTAGCGCTTCATTCTTCGCAGGATCTGGGTTCTTGAAGTTAACTACGAACGCCTGAGTACCTGATGGCGGGTACCAGTACTGGTGGTTAGGACTTGCAGCGGCGTAAGTACGGTCGATGTCTGGGATGAACGATGAAGTCCAGTCCATTTCGCCGTTAACTACTTTGCCTAGGAATTGGTCGTTGTTCGCGATTTGAGGTACGCGTAGACAGTCAACGTCTAGGTTGTCTGCATCCCAGTAGTTCGGGTTAGCACACTGGATGTAAAGCTGAGGAGTGAAAGTATCGATCTCAGTGAATGGGCCTGAGCCTACAGGGTTTTCGTTAGTGAAAGTTGCAGGGTCTTTGATGTCTTTCCAGATGTGCTCTGGTACAACAGGAACCTTAGCAATTTCGTAAGGAACGTTAGAGTTCGCTTCTTTCAGGCTAAACTTAACTTGGTAATCGTTAACTTTTTCTACGCCTGCAACCCAAGAGTTGATACCGCTTTGGTCTAGCTCAGGTTTTTCCTTAACTAGGTTGAACGAGAATACTACGTCGTTCGCATCGAACGTTTGACCGTCAGACCATTTCACGCCTTTACGAATATCGAAAGTTACGCTCATTAGGTCGTCAGACATGGTGTAGTTTTCAGCTAAACGGAATACAGGGGTGTTACCGTGCATTTCGTTGAATACAACAAGAGGTTCGTATAGGAAGTCTGTTGTTGTGTGTAAGTTCGTTGCACCTAGGTACGGGTTAAAGTTACGTACAAAAGTGGTGAACTCTTTCGGGTGGATAGTTAGTTCACTGCGTTCAGCTGCTGTCGCTACTGAAGCAAAGCCAGTAGTCGCTGTAGCAATAATTGCTGTTGCTAGTGCTGTTTTTTTAATGTTGGCAAGCATAGCTGTTCCTTACTATTTGCTTTCATTTCACTTACGGAATGGAATGTCATCAATTGATAAACACTCTCTAAGGCCCACCTCTAACTTCGAGCTTCTGTCCGGAGGAGAACGTTGGCTCTAGAGTGGCCTGTAGGCCTTAGGCACAGTAAGAAAACACTCTAACGTCAATTTTCGCAATCGCTATTCCCGTTAAAAACGTTAAAACATCATTATCTCTCGTCAATAACGTCAATCAACCTATTTTAGGACAATATTTGTTCGATTTTTTGCGGGTGATCTGCCTCGCATATGCTGAGCGGTTGAGGTGCCTGTGTAAGTATTCACTAACTCTATTGGCCTTGTTTATAAATGGGGTTGCTTCGCTTTGAGGACAACTGAGATCTTAATCACTTCTAAACTAAGGTGTTAATTTATGCGGCTAAATAAAATCTGCCGAATTGTTGTGACTGGCTTCGCAATATCGATTATTGTCGCGTAAAAAGTATGGTGATAGTCCTTTTAAGGCTAAAAATAACTAAGTTTACGTCAGAAATAATTGGGTGTGATTGAGCTTGTTTTATTAAGCGTAAAAAGCTCAAAACGACGTGCTGCTCAGATTCGTAGGAATAAAAAAGCCCAACATGAGTTGGGCTTAATCTAGTGGATTTAAGCAGGTTAACTGGTGAGTAAATGCTGCAGTTTATTTTTGAGGGCTTCGATGTGTGTACGCTCAGGGCTTTGTTCGTTGCAGTGTTCTAAAATGTACTCCAGTGAGCTTAGTACTGTTCTCCAGCGCGGAGTTTTAGGTAGTGTCTCAACGCGTAGATACTTGTCTAACGTTCGCGTCTGTAGGGTACTTCTATCGAGATAGACACGCCACAATCCACTTTGCTCAGCAAAGGTAAACTTGCTTTGTCCAGTTACTCGCTCCCAGTAATCAAGCGCACTTGTCATCGCATCAACTAAGATTTCACGCATTACTTCCTGTTTGCTCTTACTGTCAGAGGAGACTTTATCTGCCAAACGGGTGAACTCACCACCAAGTTCTTTTAATTCCTGAAGCTTAGCTTTGTCACCATCGAACGCGTAGCTTGAAAGTGCTTCTATTGCTCTCTCTAGATTGTTGATGCGTCCAGCGTTGATACTGCCACCAACGTTAAAGATATACATTGAGCGCAGTCCAGAGCCCTCTGGTAGCTTGAGAATATCCGCAGAGATATGCTGACGTACATCTTCTACATAGACGTCAATTGTGCCGCAGTAGTGCTCTTGTTCGACATGGATAAACTTAGGCGCAATCAACTCCTCTGCTGATGAACGTTTCAACTGTTCGGTCGAGCGCCTAAACAGCTTCGAGGCAGCGTCGTTGGCAAAGCGGATCTTATTATCCTCTCGAGTACAGATAATCGCTTCTGGTGCGGTTTCTAACTGCTCGAGTAGCCGCCCTTGCGTTTCTAGCAAGCTCGCTTCAACTAGCGCACGCTCTTTGAGTTCTAATTGGAGTTGCTGGTTTTCGATACGACGCAGCTCTGCCTTACTAGCGGTTAAGTGCGCGCGGATTCGGGCCGCGAGTTCTTGCTTATTGAACGGCTTTGACAAGTAGTCGTTCGCCCCAGCGTTAAACCCTCTTACTCGGTCATTGGCCTGATTCAATGCTGTTAACATAATGATTGGTAGTTCTGCGTGGTCGTATTCTTCACGCAACTTTTCACACACTTGGTAACCACTCATACCCGGCATCATGATGTCGAGTAGCATCAGTTCAGGTTTTTCAGCGGCGACGTTTTCCAGCGCTTCCAATCCGTCTTTTGCGGTACGCACACGGTAGCCTTCTAAGCGCAAGAAGCTATCGAGAACTCTGACGTTGACGGGTTCATCGTCGACGATCAGCAGTAATGGACCTTCAGGGTTCTCTGGCAGACTTGTCGGCTCTACTAGCTCAGACTCGCCACTATCTGGTGCTTGGAAATGTGGCGTTTCGTAGTGCGTGGCATGGGCGATTTGCTCGTCGGTGGCAATCGGCAGCGTAAAGCTAAATGTCGTTCCAACCATCGGTTGGCTGCTAACGTAAAGAGAACCTTTCATCAGTTCAATTAACTGACGACTGATCGATAGACCCAATCCGGCGCCTTGGCGGTAGCGGCTGGCATCGTTACCTGCCTGAATCAGAGGTTCAAAAATATGATCGAGCTGATCAGCAGGAATGCCTTGGCCAGTGTCGACGACTTGGACGCGGATTTGTTGGTCGATAACCGTAGCAGAGATGACAATTTTCCCTTCGCTAGTGTACTTAATCGCGTTGCCAATCAAGTTATACAGCACTTGCTCCAGTCGCTGAGGATCGGCGCTCACCCAAACAGGCTCTGTTGGCACCTGATTAATGATGCGCAGCGGCTTATTGCCTAGCAGGTGCGAAGAGAGTTCAAGTACCAAACGCGTTGCGCCAGAGATATCCACCGCACTGGTTTCAATATCTAGGTTGCCGTAACGCATTTTGTGGTAATCGAGTAGGTCATCAACCAAGGTCGCGAGTCGCTGACCGCTACTAATAATGATGTCCAACTGGTACTTATGGTCCGCAGTAATCGGGCCGTTTGCTCCTGAGATCAAAGCCTCGGCAATACCCACCATACCGTGTAATGGGGTTCGTAATTCGTGAGAGGTCGTCGCGAGAAACTCATCTTTTAGCTTGTTCGCCAGTTGCAACTCATCGTTCTGTTTCTGGATTAGGTGCAGGTTGCTTTCGAGCTCTTCATTCTGGTGTTTGATGAGCTGAATTTTCTCGCGAATAGAGCGCTGCATGCGTTCAAAGCTGACCGCAAGTCGACCAATTTCGTCTTTTCGCTCGGTGTTGATCATGCTCGCTTCCATATCGCCAGCGGAGACTTTCTCTGCCGCCCAGGTTAGTTTGAGCAGTGGGGAGGTAATAAAGTTAGACAGATAGTGTGACGCCATGACAACTAAGAAAATGGCGATCAACATCGCGACGATAAAGATCTTCTCGAGTTGATGGACTCGGGCAAACGCGACTTTCTCCGGTACTTCAACCACCAAAGACCAGTCGATACCACTGACGGAAACGGGTGTATAGGCGGCGATGACTTCTTCACCTTCAGTATTAGTGTAGGTGCCGACATTCGTTAAGCCGTTTAGACCGTAATCGACCACTTCAATACTGCGGTCAATATCTTCTTGTTGGAATGCTAAAGTACGCGAGTAATGGTCTTTACCTACTAATAATGTTCTGGTGTAGGCGTTGCCACGCAGGTCAGCAATCAGTTTGGTGATGCCATTGTTAGGTAAACGGAACATGGCGTAACTGTGCAAGTAGCCTTGTTGGATGATTGGTGCGCCGAGCCAAGCGACCGATTTGCCTTGTTCTACGGTAAAGTCAGAGATGACAACCGGAGTGAAATCTTCGTTGGTTTTACGCTTTTCATTCACTAGGTTTCTTAGTTTTTTAAACGTTTTACCGAGGTTGTCGTCGGTATATTTACCTGTTAGCAGGTTAGTGCCGTAGTTGTCGTATTTATAGATTGAGTAAGTGACGTTGCCGTCGCGGTCGACCAAAAGAATGTCATCAAAATCAGAACGTTTCAGCAGTTCTAGGTATGCCCAATGATAGCGTTTGTGTAGTAATCGATACCTTTCCGTACCGTTATAGTTACTCGATTGTGGCAGGATCGAAGTTTTGATCTGGTCGCCCGAACCTTGAATATAACGTTTTTGTGCGTATTCTCGCGCTTGTTCAATATCGAGTCCTAGGTTGCTAAACGCGTTGACTAGGCCGTAAAAGCGCCCGCCACTGGCGTAAGCCAACTCTGAACGGACAAAACCCATCACTTCCGACTCTTTTGCGTTGAGATAATCGATGATTTGCTGCTTTTTACTATCGCGAACTGAGACTAAGTGAGAGGTGCTTTGTTCTTGCAGATCGGTGGTATGCGAGTGCAAAAAGAATAACGCAATGATCGTCAAAGGCGTGATACTGACGACAAGAAACGCCAGCATCAACGTATTTTGCAGACGCTTAAATCTTTGTTTTCTGTACAACTTAAACATGTTCTGACTAGGCTTTCCGTGAGAATACAGCTCTGTCGCGTTCGAGCAGTTAAAGCTAGAAAGGTGATTTTTACAGAGCGAGAATAAAAACGTTAATTTTAGAAATGACAAAATTAACGAGTTTTTTTACTTTGACAAGTAAGTTGCTGGGAAAGCGTGGTGAGAGGCGCAAATTTACCACATGGAGTGCAAATTAAGCCCAGTTATTGCAGCATAACTGGGCGAAATGACTATTTCTTAGCGTGGTAAATAGCGAATTTGTTGGTCTTATTTAGTGTCTCGCAATTACCATATGCTTTTTCAATAATCGGTGGATATTTCAAGAAGCTATTTGCTACGATGAGCAGTTCGCCCTGAGCATTTTGTTGTTTAGGTGCGTCTGCGAGCAGCGTTTCTGTCGCGCTGTAGCTGGTATCTAACCCCGAGTGAAACGGTGGGTTGCTGATAATAAAGCGGTAATCTTTGCTGGTATCAGAATACACATCAGACGCAAACACTTTACCCGTCAAGCCATTTGCTGTCAGTGTGGCTTTACTTGAAGCAACCGCCAACGCGCTGATATCACACATTTCGAGTTCGATTTCAGGATAAAGGCTCGCCATGACAGAGCCGATCACTCCGGCACCACAACCAAAGTCGAGGACTTTGCCAGATAGTGTAGGCAGGGTATCGAGGAGTAATTTACTGCCGATATCAAACTGACCATGACTAAACACACCTGGTAGGCTCATGATTGTGAGCTGGTGTGCTTGATAGCTGACCTGGTATTGTTTAAACCATTCGTCAATCTTGAACGGTTTAACCAACTCTAAGCATTTACCCCAATAGAACGAACAGCGACGTGCGGAATCAAACTTATTGATTGGGCCGTATTGCTTGAACATTTTCTCAATACTTTTGACCCCCGAGCGGTTTTCACCCACCACGACAATCTCAGTATCAACGCCGAGCTTTGCCATCAGCATCGCCAGTAAATACTCAGCTTCTGCTTTGGCTTTTGGCCAGTAGAGAAGCACCATATCTGCTTGAGTGGATTGGTCAAATTCGGCTCCAAATACCGCTTTGATCTGCTCAAACGGTGCAAGTTGACGATAGTAACCATAGTTAGTAGTAAATACGGTCACTGATTCGCAGTGTTTCACCAGTTCGACAGGGAAGAGGTCTTCCGATTCGCCAGCGACAAGCACATGTTTACCTTCAAAGTAAGCAAGTTGTCTTTCGGCGATTTGGCTAGGAGCGATATAAGCAGACATGTTGGACTCGATCAGAAAAAATGACGGGGGATTTTCGCATAATCCCCCGCATTCTTGAAGCTATTCGCGTTAGTTCTGATCTTGGCGATCTAAGAAGTCTTGGAACTCTTCTTCGTACAGATTGAATAAAACCATGGTGATGGCGAAAATCAGTGGGCCGTAGATTAAACCCATCAAGCCAAATAAGTGCAGACCACCAAGCAGCGAGAAGAAGATCATCAATGTGTTCATCCCTGCGCTGCCTTGCATTAGTAGCGGTCGCAATAGGTTGTCGATTGAGCCAACGACTGCCACGCTCCAAACGGTTAGGAAGATCGCCCAGGTGGTGTCACCGGTCAAAAATAGATAAGCCGCCGCCGGAATCCAAATCAGTGCGGTACCGACCACGGGAATGAATGATGCAAAACCCATCATGGTTCCCCAGAATAGTCCCGGGAATCCTGCTAGCCACATACCGATACCACCGGCAATCCCCTGAGCAATCGCAGTAAGGAAAGAGCCCATTACCGCAGACTTAGACACTTGTTCTATCTCGTCGAGCAACTTGTCTTCTTGGCTGCGTGAAAGCGGTAAAATATGGCGAATCGCGGTGATGATTTTTTCGCGGTCTCTGAGTAAGAAAAACAATACGAACAACATCAGGAAAAACGCCATCAAGAACGAGGTCGCATCCCCCAATATCTGCGCGCTAAAACCAACCAAGTTTGAACCAAACGAAGTGGCGAACTTGGCAATGCGCTGAGCGATTTCCTGTGGTGTAACTGAGTCGAAAGGTAAGTAGGTGTTAACTATCGACAAGCCTTTGACGACCCAAGGATGCTCAAAAATGGTTTGGATGCCGCCGTGGGTAACCCACTGGTAGACGTTCTGCGAAAAAGTTGAGCCTTGCTGAACTATGGCCGCAAAGACAAATAGCAAAGGTACGACGATGATAAAGGTCAGTACCACACACGACACCAGAGCGGCGATGTTTCTGTGAGTGGGAATGCGTTGTTCAATCCAGTCATGGATAGGGAACATCAGCAATGAAATTATGAATGCCATGACGATCGAGTTGATATACGGCTCGACAAGCAAGTAGCAGGTGTACGCTGATGCGAGGAGCGCAATCACCAAAACCCAATGGCTGGAAGTGATTTTAATTTTATCTGACACGTTTTTGTCCAATTATTCGACGTTGTTTAAGTATAATGGCTCTAAAGCGCGGGTTCTTCAACGCAAAAAATCTAATGTTATCAAAGAAGAGTTAAATGAATGGGATGTTGTGATAATGAGAAAGGTTGCTCGAGTAAGGGCAAGCCGAAGCGTTCAATTCCTTGGTTCGCTTTAATTGTTGTAGGACTGGTGGTGTTAGTTGCGCTGAACTGGCAATAACACGCTTCCTATAGAGACAAAAAAGGCTGCGAGTGCAGCCTTTTTAGTTGTTTTTATAATTAAGCTTCTGCAGCTAAAATTGCAAAACAGCGCTCTGCTGCTTCTAGTGTCGCGTCAATTTCTTTGCTGCCGTGAGCAAGACAAGTAAAGCTTGCTTCAAATGCTGATGGCGCTAGGTATACGCCGTGATCCAACATTAGGTGGAAGAAACGCTTAAAGCGCTCGATATCACACTTAGTCACGTCTTCGTAGCAAGTAACGCTTGCTTGGTCGGTAAAGAAGAAACCAAACATACCGCCGACTTGGTTAACCACCAGTGGAATGCCGTGACGATCGGCTAGTTCTTTAAAACCATCCGCAAGTTGCTTGGTTTTATTTGCTAGACGCTTTTCGTTGCCTTCTTCTTTTAGAAGGTTTAGACACGCGTAGCCCGCAGCCATCGCGACTGGGTTGCCTGATAGAGTGCCCGCTTGGTAAACCGGACCTGTTGGTGCGATGTATTGCATCACTTCTTTACGACCACCAAAAGCACCCACTGGCATACCGCCACCGATGACTTTACCTAGCGTCGTTAGGTCAGGTTTGATGTTGTAGTAACCTTGTGCGCCGCCTAGTGCAACGCGAAAGCCCGTCATTACTTCATCAAAAATCAGTAGTGCGCCTTCTTCATCACAGATCTGGCGTAGACCTTCGTGGAAACCTTCTACTGGCGGAATACAGTTCATGTTGCCCGCTACAGGTTCAACGATGATACAAGCGATCTCACCTTTGTTTGCCGCAAACAGTTCGCGCACAGAATCAAGGTCGTTAAATGTTGCCGTTAGCGTGTATTTCGCAAAGTCAGCGGGTACGCCAGGAGAGCTTGGCTGACCAAGTGTCAGAGCACCAGAGCCTGCTTTTACGAGTAGGCTGTCTGCGTGGCCGTGGTAACAACCTTCAAACTTCATGATCTTGTCGCGACCTGTGTATCCACGAGCAAGGCGAATTGCACTCATGGTCGCTTCTGTACCCGAGCTCACCATGCGGATTTGCTCCATTGAAGGAACCAGCTCAGACACGAGCTCCGCCATTTTGATTTCCATCTCAGTCGGTGCGCCAAAGCTTAAACCGCGTTGTGCTGCGTCGATAACAGCTTCGCGGATCACGGCATGGTTGTGACCAAGAATCATTGGACCCCAAGAACCAACGTAATCAATGTAAGCTTTACCATCAGCATCAAAAATTAATGGGCCATCTGCGCGTTCAATAAATACAGGTGCACCACCAACGCCGTTGAAAGCACGTACTGGAGAGTTCACGCCACCAGGAATGGTTTTCTGTGCCTTCTCGTAAAGTTCTGCTGATTTGGTCATTGATATATCCTCTTTTGATTGCTCGGACCAATTTGGCAGGCATTGTACCTGCCCAAACCAGTACAATAAAATGCTTCGTGCCTCATAATGGGCAGTTTTACACCAAGAAATGGGTCAATAAGCAAAAAAAAGCCTTCATTAGTGGTGAATACTTGAACGCTTCACTCAGGTATTAGATAATCCGTTTATTATATAAAGATGATTTGTCCATCGCGCGATGCGATTGGATTTACACGAGTGAGAGAGGTCATCGTGAGCGAAGTAAATATCCCACTAACATTTTCGGATGCGGCCGCACAACGAGTAGGCGCTCTGATTGCTGAAGAAGAAAACCCAAACCTAAAGCTACGCGTATACATTACCGGTGGTGGCTGTAGTGGTTTTCAATACGGCTTCACGTTTGATGAAAACGTCAACGAAGGTGACACGACGATTGTAAACAGCGGCGTGACTTTGGTTGTTGACCCAATGAGCTTGCAGTACCTTGTTGGTGGTCAAGTAGATTACACCGAAGGTCTAGAAGGTTCCCGTTTCTTCGTTAACAATCCGAACGCGACAACAACTTGTGGTTGTGGGGCGTCATTCAGCGTCTAATCTCACAGATAAGTTATTCACAAGGCTGCATTTTTTGCAGCCTTTGTTTTATTTACTGTTAAATTTCCTGAAACTGAGACCTAGCTAAGAATCCAAGCCTTTACTGTTTTCATTTTTGATAGTTAATTCGTATCATGAATTAATATTCGATATGGATTGCTGTGTTTTATGAATTAATCCTCCCACCATTGCTTAACGCAAAGGATTGTTATGGCTAGCTTCTCATTTACGCGATTTTTCGCTGAACGACCTTATATAGTGTCGTTGTTCATTGTTTTACTGCTCTCTGCTTGGTTAGGACTTGGTTCCTTACAAGCTGATGACATCCCCCCCCAGAGCTCATTGCAAGAGATCCCTCTGGCAAAAGTCTCCTACCGAACCTTTACCGCGCAAAATACTTATAAAGCAATCGAACTCTACGGTCGTACCGCGCCAGACAGACAAGCGAATCTAGGTGCGGAAATCGCCGGTAAGATTATCGCCCTCAAAGTGGAAAAAGGTCAGTCGGTTAAGCAAGGTCAAGTAATTGCGCAAATTGATAAAGGCGACCTCGATATCCAATTGGAGCGTGCGCGTTCATTGCTCAAAGTTCGTGAGAAAGAGTTCAAAGCGGCTCAATCGCTGAAGAATAAAGGCCTACAAGGGGAAGTCGCGTTCAGCAATGCAGAAGCCTCTTTAGTCGAAGCGCGAGCCCAAGTGACAAACGCGAAAATTGCCTTGAGAAATACCAATGTTACCGCGCCTTTTAGTGGCATTGTCGACCACCTGTTTATCGAGACGGGCGATTTCGTCGGGGTTGGCGATCCGGTTGCAACCATTATTGATCTAACCAATCTAGTGATTGAGGCGGATGTCAGTGAGCGACACATTCAGGACTTGTCGTTAGATCAACCGGCAAAAGTGAAGTTTATCTCCGGTGAAACCGTTGAAGGTACGGTGAGCTATATTTCACGTGTATCTTCGCCAGCGACCAATACTTTCCCGATTGAGATCCTATTGCCAAACCCTCAACAGTTGATTCCTGCGGGGATCAGTACCGAGGTGGATTTGAACCTCAAGCAGCAGCCAGCGATCAAGTTAACCCCAGCGATGCTTGCACTCGATGAAGCGGGGAACTTAGGTGTCAAAACCTTAGAGAATCAAAAGGTCAAGTTTATCCCGATTCAGTTAGTCAAAGCTGAACAGGACGGTGTTTGGTTAACAGGGCTGGGGGATAAAGTTGATATTATCACCACTGGTCAGGGCTTTGTGCGTGACGGTGATGAAGTGATTGCCGTGAAACAAGAATTGTAGGTGGGGGCGATATGTTACGTTTGATCGACGCCGCCTTATCACGCACGCGCACTATGATGGTGCTGCTGGTGTTTGTTCTGATTTCTGGTGTACTTACCTATCTGACGATTCCTAAAGAATCGAGCCCTGATATCACAATCCCGATTATCTACGTTTCTGTGAGTCACCAAGGGATCTCACCTACCGATGCTGAGCGTTTACTCGTACGCCCGATAGAGCAAGAGTTGCGTTCTATCGAAGGGGTAAAAGAGATGACTGCTACGGCCTCGGAAGGGCATGCCTCAGTTGTGTTGGAGTTCAGCGTAGGCGTTGACCTTGACCAAGCGATGGCCGAAGTCCGTGACGCGGTAGATTTAGCCAAGCCGAAACTGCCCGCCGATAGTGATGAACCGACCGTTAATGAAGTGACCTTAGCTTCTGAAGAGCCTGCGCTATCAGTAGTGCTCTACGGTACTGTGCCGGAAAGAACCATCGTCCATCTTGCACGCCAATTGCGAGACAAACTGGAAAGCTACCGGCAGGTCTTGGAAGTGGATATCGCGGGTGACCGCGAAGATATCGTCGAGATCATCGTCGATCCACTTTTAATGGAAAGTTATGGCCTTGATCAGGCCGATATCTACAACTTGATTGCGTTAAACAACCGTGTGGTCGCAGCAGGTTTCGTGGATACCGGTTACGGCCGCTTTTCGGTCAAAGTGCCGTCGGTGTTTGAGTCATTAAAAGATGTACTTGAGTTGCCAGTGAAAGTTGACGGCAAGCAAGTGATTACCTTTGGTGATGTGGCGACGGTAAGACGCGCGTTTCGTGACCCAGAAAGTTACGCACGTTTAGACGGTAAGTCGGCGATTGTACTCGACGTGAAAAAGCGCGCGGGCGAAAACATCATCGAGACGGTTGAACTTATCAAAGCGGTAATGGCCGAAGCGCAGAACCGTGAACAATGGCCGGATAACCTGCTGGTGAAATACACCTGGGACCAGTCAGATGATGTCAAGATGATGCTCAATGACCTGCAGAACAACATCTTGTCGGCGATCATTTTGGTTGTGATCGTGATTATCGCGATTCTAGGCGTTCGCACCGCGTTATTGGTTGGTATTTCGATTCCGGGATCATTCTTGACAGGTTTGTTGGTACTGGCGGTATTTGGTCTGACGGTGAACATTATTGTGTTGTTCTCGCTGATCATGGCGGTCGGTATGTTGGTTGATGGTGCTATCGTTGTTACGGAGTTTGCCGACCGGCGCATGCAAGAAGGGACGCCACGTAAAGAAGCGTATCGCGATGCAGCCAAACGCATGGCTTGGCCGATCACTGCTTCGACCGCGACGACATTAGCCGCCTTTGCTCCGTTGCTGTTTTGGCCGGATGTCACTGGCGAGTTTATGAGGTATCTTCCGCTGACGTTGATCGCGACGCTGGCGGCTTCGTTGGCGATGGCGCTGTTATTTGTGCCTGTACTGGGAAGCCTGATTGGCAAACCGCAGAACGTCTCACCAGTTCAACGTGAGGAAATGCTCGCATTACATGAAGGTGATTACGATAAAGCCACAGGCATTACTAAGCTGTATTACCACACGCTAAATGTTGCACTGCGTCATCCGTTAAAGATCTTGTTAAGCGCGATCTTACTCTCGGTTGCCGTTGGTTTTACTTACGTGAAAGCGGGGTTGGGGGCCGAGTTCTTCCCCGAAGTCGACCCACCATTTTTTACCGTTAAAGTGCGCTCTTATGGCGATTTATCTATCGATGAGAAAGACCGGATCATGCGTGACGTCGAAGCCGTGATGTTAGGGCATGATGAATTTGAAAGCGTCTACACCAAAACTGGTGGCGATGACGAGATTGGTTTAATTCAAATCACGCCAGTGGATTGGCAGTACCGTCGCAAGGTCAAAACCATCATTGATGAGTTAAAACAAACCACAGACCAATACGCTGGGGTGGAAATTGAATACAAGTTTCCGGAAGCGGGGCCTCCTACCGAGCACGATTTAGTCATCGAGATGTCTGGCTCGACACTCAGTGGCCTAGATGAGGGCGCGAAAATAGTTCGTCACTGGGCGGATGCATATCCAGCCTTTACCAATATCAGTGATAACTCAAGTAAAGATGGTATCGACTGGCAGATCGACATTCGTCGTGACGATGCGGCGCGCTTCTTGGCTGACGCAACACTGGTTGGTAACACGGTGCAGTTTGTTACTAACGGTTTAAAACTGGGCGATTACCTGCCGGATGATTCAACCGAAGAAGTCGATATCTTGGTTCGCTATCCAGAAGATAAGCGCGATATTGGCCGCTTTGACCAACTGCGAGTTAAGACTGCTGCAGGGCTGGTGCCGATCACTAACTTTGCCAGCATCGTTCCTGAACATAAGCAGGATACAATTCGCCGTGTCGACGGCCACCGAGTGATCAGCGTTTTCGCAGATATTAGAGAAGGCTATAACTTGGCGCTTGAACTACCGAAAGTAGCAGAAGCATTGAACGAGTTAGCCTTGCCAGAGGGTGTTGAGTTTAAGATCCGAGGTCAGAATGAAGAGCAGGAGAACTCCTCTGCATTCTTGATCAACGCGTTTATGGTCGCGCTGGTGGTGATGGCGCTGATTTTGATTACTCAGTTCAACAGTTTCTACCAAGCGTTTCTTATCCTCAGTGCGGTACTGTTTTCGACGGTCGGGGTGTTTGCAGGCTTGTTGATCTTCCAGAAACCGTTTGGCGTGATCATGTCCGGTATCGGTGTGATCGCTTTGGCAGGGATTGTGGTGAATAACAACATCGTCTTGATCGACACTTACAACCAGCTACTCAAACGTGGATTGGACAAACGTGATGCAATACTGAGAACTGGTGTGCAGCGTTTGCGCCCGGTACTACTGACGACGGTCACGACGATTCTTGGCCTGCTACCTATGGTGTTGGAAATGAACATCGACTTGATGAACCAGAAGATTGAATTTGGCGCGCCAAGTACTCAATGGTGGTCGCAACTCGCGACAGCAGTAGCGGGCGGGCTGGCTTTCGCTACGGTATTGACGTTGGTATTAACGCCTTGTCTATTGATGCTCGGTAGGGCGCACAAGCCCGATAAGAGCTGATTGAAATTACCTTGATAGAAAAAGCCCCACTTGTTTAAGCGGGGCTTTTTATTGTTTAGTCGGTGGCGAGTAACTTGCCGTACCGGTCTAAGTTTTTCAGTCGGATTGCTGCATTGGCCATAAAGGTTGCTTTTGCTTGGCCCGTTAGAGACTTCGATTGCGGCAACTTCACTGTTCTTGGGTTTTTGTGTACGCCATTAACCAAGAATTCGTAGTGCAAGTGCGGACCAGTCACTCGACCCGTACCGCCTAGCGTACCAATGGTTTGGCCCTGTTTTACGCGCTGGCCCGTTTTAACCATACGCTTAGTTAAGTGCAGGTACTTGGTAATGTAAGTATTGCTGTGTTTGATAAACACGTAGTTACCGTTGAACTGGTTGTAACTCGACTTCTGCACGATACCGTCACCGGCTGCCCAGATTGGTGTGCCGACTGGTGCGGCGTAGTCGGTGCCTCGGTGCGCGCGAACTTTGCCTGTCACAGGATGGCGACGTGTTGGGTTGAAGTTAGACGAGACGCGACGAAAATCGAGTGGTGAACGCAAGAAGGCTTTCTTCATCGCTCGGCCGTTTTCATCGTAATAGTTGCCGGTTCTGTCGTCTAGAATCGCTTTAAACGTATCGCCTTGGTTGGTAAAGATGGCTGCGATGATCTTGCCGCGACCAACAACTTCACCTTCGACAACTTTCTCTTGATAGAGGATCTCAAAGCTGTCGTTTTGACGAATATCGAGGGCGAAGTCGATATCCCAGCCAAAAATACCCGCTAACTCCATGATTTGGTTGGCGGTTAGCCCAGCGCCAAGCCCTGCATTCCAGAAGTTAGAAGTAATTGTGTTACGTGCATAATTGTATTGGTAGAACACCTCTTTGGTATCAGTGCTAGAGGTGTAGCCATTTTCTGATTTAGTGATCAAAAAGGTTTCGTATTCGTTTAGCTTACGTTTGATTTGTAGCAGATTGTTGTCGGTATCAAAACCAAACTGAAAACTGTCGCCGGGGCGAACTCTCGTCAGTTGATTGGCAATCTCTTTGCTGGTGGAGGTGAGGGTATAAAGCAATCGAGAAGACAAACCTGCGCGTTGAAACAGTAATGCCATGCTGTCGCCTGAGCCGATTGTGTGCGTTTCCCAGCGAAGTACCGAAAGCGTCGGAAGCGTTTCCTGAAGCGCCAGCGCCTCATAATTAATATCAATAGGGTAGGCTTTGCCTACTTGATAGATACGCTCGTCCTGACGTAAATCCTGAGGTGCCGGAAGAAATAGCGCGACCACTATTAAGGCACTGAAGAATGCAATAAGAGCTCGGTGAATCCATGGGAGTCGAGCGAAAAGCGACAACATCGTATGTCCGTTCTAAAAAAATCGATAAAAATGCATAGCCGTTTAGTCTAACTGGTTTCAAAAAGCATCGCTATTCAAGTAAGATGTCAAACTATCAAATTTTTGCCAAATCTGTGGGAGTGAACAAGAATGGCGAGCATTGAAGCTGCACTAGCCGAGATTAAGCGCGGTGTTGAAGAGCTGATTCCAGAAGAAGAGCTGATCGCAAAACTAAAAGAAGGTCGTCCTCTGCGCATTAAATTGGGCGCGGATCCAACGGCACCGGATATCCACCTAGGTCATACGGTAATTTTCAATAAGCTTCGCTTGTTCCAAGAGTTAGGCCATGAAGTGACGTTCCTAATTGGTGACTTCACCGCAATGGTTGGCGACCCAACAGGTAAAAACAGCACGCGTCCACCACTAAGTCGTGAAGACGTGCTACGCAACGCAGAAACGTACAAAGAGCAGGTGTTTAAGATTCTAGACCCTGCAAAAACTAAGATTCAGTTTAACTCTGAGTGGTTATCTGAGCTTGGTGCAGAAGGCATGATTCGTCTAGCTGCTAACCAAACTGTGGCGCGCATGCTTGAACGTGACGACTTTAAAAAGCGTTACGCAGGCGGCCAGCCAATCGCTATCCATGAATTCATGTACCCACTTTTGCAAGGTTGGGACTCGGTTGCGATGGAAACTGACGTGGAGCTAGGCGGTACGGACCAGAAGTTCAACCTACTAATGGGTCGTGAGCTACAAAAATCGCACGGTCAGAAGCCTCAGGTTGTATTGATGATGCCTCTTCTTGTTGGTCTAGATGGCGAGAAGAAGATGTCTAAATCGGCAAACAACTACATCGGTATCAGCGAAGCACCAAGCGAAATGTTCGGTAAGATCATGTCGATCTCTGATGACCTGATGTGGAGCTACTACGAGCTGTTGTCTTTCCGTCCACTGGAAGAAATCGCTCAGTTCAAAGCAGACGTTGCTTCGGGTAAAAACCCACGTGATATCAAAGTATTGTTAGCAAAAGAAATCATCGCGCGTTTCCATAGCGAAGCGGACGCCGATGCGGCGGAGCAAGAGTTCGTTAACCGTTTTGCTAAGAACCAAATCCCAGACGAAATGCCTGAGTTTGATTTTGATGCAGGTACACCGGTTGCTAACTTGCTAAAAGAAGCGGGTTTGTGTGCTTCAACCTCTGAAGCGATGCGCATGGTAAAACAAGGTGCGGCTAAGATTGAAGGCGAGAAGGTTGCGGATGCTAAATTTGCACCTGAAGCTGGTACTTACGTATTCCAGGTTGGTAAACGTAAGTTTGCGCGTATTACGATTAAGTAATCGCAATTGAACTTAAAAAAGCGCCTTTTCGGGCGCTTTTTTTGTTGTTGGTGTTCGCTACCTGAGTTACTTGCTCTCAAGTGAGTGGCTGAACTTCACCACATCTTGATAGAAGCGCGTTTCAAATAGCGTAATTGGTGCTTCGACGGGCTTATCCGTCTTGGGCTTCTCTGGGTGGTAGTCCGTTACGTACTGGACAAACAGTGAACTCGGCTTTCCAGAGCTATCTAAACCGTAGCCAGCCATATTTAGGCTTCCGTATAACGAGCCGCTTTTGGCGACAATAGCGCCTTTGACCGGTGCTTTACGCATACTTCTGCGATATTTCAATGTTCCGTTCTCACCCGCTGTCGGCATCAACGCGATTAACTGTAAGTCGCGGTCGTTTTTCCAGATGTAATGAAGGATTTGCGCCATTGCGCCTGTGGTAAAACGGTTATTGCGAGATAACCCTGAACCATCGGCAAGTGGCATCTGGCTTAAATCAATCCCTGTTCGTGTATGGATGATTTGTTTGATCGCTTCGGTACCATTGCGAAAGCTACCTGCTTGAACGTAGAACTTCGCGCCCAAAGTTTTCGTTAGGTTATCGGCGATAAGGTTGTCTGAATCTTTCAGCATCTCTTCAAGCAGTTCAGTTAACGGCTTCGAGTAATGACTTGCAATCAGTTTGGTTTTGGTTGCGTTTGGCTTTCCGACTCGGATTTGTCCGTCGAGCTTAATGCCAAGCTGAGCCAGTTCTTTAGCCAGCATCTTTTGCGTGTACAGCTCAGGGTTCTGCACCGCAAACTTAAGTGGCAGCGGCTTCTTACGGTTCTGTAGACAGCCTTTTAGGCGGTAGTGGTTATTAGCTGTCGACTCTAACTCAAGGTCACACTGAGAGCTTTCTTGTTCCGCTTCACTGACCGCTCTGACTTCGGTTGAAGCGTGTACAGGATAATGCGGCGGTACGTACACTCGGGTTTTGCCTTGTTTCTCGGTGTAAATCGACGCCTGAACGCAGTTGCCATCCAACGTCACCGCACTGGCTGGAGCGCTATAACACACACCAAGAATATCCCACGGCCAACCTACGGCACGGTCATAGCCGATAAAGACTGAGTTATCGAGCCAAATATCGCCCTTAATTCTTTTCAGACCTTTGCTGCGAGCGGTCGCGAACAAGGCTTTTAAATCACTGGTCTGTAACGTTGGATCGCCAGAGAAGCGCACAACCCAGTTGTTTCCATACTGCTCTAGGCGGGTTTCAAACTTAAAATCATCCGCCAGTTCCAGTTTCGCGGCTAACGCTGTGACCACTTTTAACGTGCTGGCTGGTGGAAAATACTGCTCGGTGTTGGTTGAGAGCAGGCTTTTCTGCTCAGCAAGACTTTCTACTACTAAGCTAGTGCGTGAGCCCTGAGGAAGCGTATTGAGTGGCGTATAGGCAAAAGAGACACTTGAAAAACAGAAGACGAGCAGCAGAGAGAGTCGAAAAGTTAAAGGCATAATATCGAAGGCGGTTAGGTACGAAACAGGTGTCAGTATAACGGGTAAAAAAAACGCCTGCTATACAGCAGGCGTTTTCATTTAAGACATTAAGCCAAAATTAGAAGTCGTAACGTAGACCTAGAGCTAGCTCGTCTTCAGCTTTGATGTCACCTACAGTGCCAGTACCTAGATCGTCGTCTTCATCCAGTAGGTTGAAGTTGTATGATACGTAACCGCGGAAGTTAGGCTTGAAGTAGTACGTTGCATCGATTGCAACGTTATCAGTTGAAGTATCGCTGTCAGTTTCAGCGTTGTTGTACGTAGTACTTAGTACAGTTTTGCCGATTGTGTATGCTGCTGCGAATTCGTAACCAGTGTAGTCTTGTGTACCAGTGAAGTTAGTAGAGCTGAACTGGTTGCCATCAAAGTTCTTCTCACCGTCAGTGAAAAGACCAGCAACGTATAGGTCGCCGATAGCGTAAGAAACACCTAGCATGTATTCGTTGCTGTCGTTTTGATCAGCGTAACCACCACCTAGTTTAAGGCCAGTGTCGCCTAGAGCGTAGATAGCAGATAGTGAGTAACCGTCTTCATCGTTGTTGTCGAATGAGCCAGATGAAGTGTCTTGGTCCGCGAAGCGGTAGCTTGCTTTTAGACCTAGGTCAGAGAATTGACCTTTGTATGCGATCATGTTGTCAGTACGGTCCGCTACAGCTAGTTTGTCTGCTGCAGAGTTACCGTGGTAAGCCATGATATCGGTAAAGTCAGTGATTACACCTAGTGCACCTTCGATTTTACCATAGCCGATTTCACCGAACTCACCGCCTAGACCAGCCCAAGCTTGACGAGTGTTTAGGTCGTTGTTGTTGTCAACGTCGCCTTGTTCGTCAGTAGTGAATTCGCCTTCGTAGAAACCAACGCCGTATAGGTTGTCAGTTACTTGAGTTTTACCTAGGAAGTTTAGACGTACACGAGTTTTGTCGTTAGCTTCGCCGTCTTGTAGAGATAGACGAGCTTCAGCACGGCCGCCTAGTTCTAGAGTAGTGCCATCTTGGTTGTAGATTTCTGCCGCGTTTGCGCCAGTTGCCACTGCTGCAGCTGATACTGCTAGAGCAATCAGAGTCTTGTTCATCTTATATATCCTAAATTACTGTCCATACATTATTTTGCGAGTGATACCTCTTACTCAGGGTATACTCTATTTATTGCTCGCGTGAATCAATATTCATAAACAAGAACTGTGTCAAATATATGAAAGGTATTGATGAACGCTCAGTTAGCAATCGACGAGCACTGTTTTAACGTTAAAGTTCCCCAACACGGTAGTAAAACAATATAAATTTGCGTTTTGAACGGTGTTTTATTGGTGTTTTTAGGTTCTATCTTGCTGTAATTTAAGCTTTTATATTGATTTTGATTTAAAGTGTGATCTATGCACGTTTTAGCTTTTTTTATCTATTTATCGTGTGTATGAGTGTTGTTTTTATTGAGCTTTAGATTAATAGTGAAAGGGTTTTGCGACTAAAAATCACCCGAGTGGAATTTTGATGATTTAGTCGCTAAGTTTGTTTACACTAGGACAAAGCGATTCATTTACTCACTACCTAATCCGCAGGATTGGGTAGTTTTGTTTTGTCCAAAGATAGCTTTGGAATGAGGTACACAATGGAAAAAGTCCCAATGACAATACGTGGCGAACAAAAGCTACGTGCAGAACTAGACAAACTGTTAAAGCTTCGCCCACAGATTTCTGAAGCGATTGCAGAAGCTCGTGAACTGGGCGACCTTAAAGAAAATGCTGAATATCACGCGGCTCGTGAAGAGCAGGGCATCTGTGAAGCTCAAATCCGCGATATTGAGTACAAGCTATCAGTGGCACAAGTTATCGATGTGACCAAGATGGACAACACAGGTAAGATTATTTTCGGCTCTACGGTGACGCTAATCGACTGCGATACTGAAGAAGAAAAAACTTACCAGATCGTTGGCGACGATGAAGCGGACATCAAAGCGGGCCGTATCTCTGTAAGCTCGCCAATTGCGCGTGGTCTAATCGGCAAGATGGAAGGTGACGAAGTGGTCATTTCTACGCCGGGCGGTGAACGCGACTTTGAAATCGACCGAGTTGAGTACATCTAACTTGGCGATGTTGAATAAATTAAAAAAGGTCGCAATTGCGACCTTTTTTAGTGCTCAGTGAATAACGAATTGGTTATTTACGTGGCAGCTCGATTTTGCGATCGTCTGTCTGACGGAAAAGAACGAGTGTCTTACCGATCACTTGAACTTTCTCAGCGCCAGTTTCACGCACGATTGCTTCAATAATCAAGTTCTTAGTGTCGCGATCTTCAGATGCCACTTTCACTTTGATTAGCTCGTGGTGATCAAGAGCGATTTCGATTTCCGCTAGAACAGCTTCAGTTAGTCCATTTGCGCCCATAAGCACAACAGGTTTTAGACTGTGCGCTAGGCCTTTTAGATGCTGCTTTTGTTTAGTGCTTAGGTTCATTCTGCGGCCAATTTTCTTTAATATAAGGGTTGAAAAATACCATTTTAACGCCATCTATCCCTGAAGACTATAATTTATTGGGTATGTTGGTCCCTCTATCTGTTAGGAATCAAATGAGCAAACAAAAACATTCTGCGAGCTCAGGCCGTTGGCTGAAAGAGCATTTTGATGATAAATACGTGAACGAAGCGAAGAAAAAAGGCTACCGTTCGCGCGCTATTTTCAAAATAGAAGAGATCCAAGAGAAGGATAAGCTACTAAAACCTGGCATGACTGTTGTGGATTTAGGTGCGGCTCCTGGTGGTTGGTCTCAGTACGCAGCGAAAATTGTTGGTGATGAAGGTCAAGTTATTGCATGTGACATTCTGCCAATGGACTCTATTGCTGGTGTAGCATTCCTGCAGGGCGATTTTCGTGAAGAAGCGGTGCTTGATGCACTACTTGAGCGAATCCAACCAGATATGGTTGATATCGTGATGTCTGACATGGCACCGAATATGGCAGGAAATTTATCGGTAGATCAACCTCGTGCAATGTATCTTGTTGAACTAGCATTAGATATGTGTCGACAAGTTCTTGCGCCAAATGGTAGCTTTGTGGTCAAAGTGTTCCAGGGCGAAGGTTTCGACCAATACGTAAAAGATGTTCGCGATATGTTTAAAGCCGTGAAGATCCGTAAACCAGATTCTTCAAGAGCTCGTTCTCGAGAAGTGTATATCGTAGCCACTGGTTACAAAGGTTAACTATTTGGCTTTTTTAGAAGCAGTTAACAATCTAGCTACAGCCTAGAAACTGTAGTACCCTACCTTTTAATTACAATTAGTTATCGCGAGGCTGACACCTTGAGTGACATGGCAAAAAATTTAATTCTGTGGCTTGTGATCGCCGTAGTGTTGATGTCGGTATTTCAGAGCTTCGGCCCTGGTGAAAGTAACGGCAGAGCGGTTGATTACACGACATTTGTACAGGAAGTTGGCCAAGGCCAGATTCAGGAAGCAACATTTAAAGACGGTGAAATTACCTTCACTCGTCGTGGCGGCGGCGCGCGTTATGTTACTTACATGCCGGTCTACGACCAAAAGCTTTTGGATGACCTGATTAACCAAAACGTGAAAGTTCAAGGCACGCCTCCAGAGGAGCAAAGCCTACTTGGAACCATCTTCATTTCTTGGTTCCCAATGATCTTACTGATCGGTGTATGGATTTTCTTCATGCGCCAAATGCAAGGCGGTGGCGGTAAAGGCGCCATGTCTTTCGGTAAGAGCAAAGCTCGAATGATGAGCGAAGAACAAATCAAAACGACCTTTAACGACGTAGCGGGTTGTGACGAAGCAAAAGAAGACGTGAAAGAGCTAGTGGATTACCTGCGTGATCCTAGCCGTTTCCAGAAGTTGGGCGGTAAGATCCCAACGGGTGTTCTGATGGTTGGTCCTCCTGGTACGGGTAAAACATTGCTTGCGAAGGCGATTGCTGGTGAAGCAAAAGTACCATTCTTTACTATTTCAGGTTCAGACTTCGTAGAAATGTTCGTTGGTGTTGGTGCATCTCGTGTACGTGACATGTTCGAACAAGCGAAGAAAGCAGCGCCTTGTATCATCTTTATCGATGAGATCGATGCGGTAGGTCGTCAGCGTGGTGCTGGTGTTGGTGGTGGTCACGATGAACGTGAACAAACACTAAACCAAATGCTGGTTGAGATGGATGGTTTCGAAGGTAACGAAGGTATCATCGTTATCGCTGCGACTAACCGTCCTGACGTTCTTGACCCTGCGTTACTGCGTCCTGGTCGTTTCGACCGTCAAGTCGTTGTTGGCTTGCCAGACGTACGTGGTCGTGAGCAGATTCTTAAAGTTCACATGCGCAAAGTGCCACTAGCGGGTGATGTTGAACCATCATTGATTGCACGTGGTACACCAGGCTTCTCTGGTGCGGATTTGGCTAACCTAGTAAACGAAGCGGCACTTTTTGCTGCACGTGGTAACAAGCGTAACGTTTCTATGGTTGAGTTCGAGTTAGCGAAAGACAAAATCATGATGGGTGCTGAGCGCCGCTCAATGGTGATGTCTGAAGAGACGAAAGAGTCAACGGCTTACCACGAAGCGGGTCACGCAATTGTTGGTCGCTTGGTTCCTGAGCACGATCCAGTGTACAAGGTATCGATCATTCCACGCGGTCGCGCGTTGGGTGTGACTATGTACCTACCTGAGCAAGACCGCGTTAGCATGTCTCGCCAGCATCTAGAGTCTATGATTTCTAGCCTGTACGGCGGCCGTCTAGCGGAAGAACTTATCTACGGCGCAGAGAAAGTGTCAACAGGTGCGTCGAACGATATCGAACGTGCTACTGAAATTGCTCGTAAGATGGTGACTCAGTGGGGCTTCTCTGAAAAATTGGGTCCTCTATTGTACGCAGAAGACGAAGGTGAAGTGTTCCTTGGCCGCAGCGTGACTCAGACTAAGCACATGTCTGATGACACAGCGAAGCTAATTGATGATGAAGTTCGTCAAATCATCGACCGTAACTATGAGCGTGCGAAGCAGATCCTTGAAGACAACATGGATATCATGCACGCAATGAAAGATGCGCTGATGAAGTACGAAACCATCGATGCAGGTCAGATTGATGACTTGATGGAACGTAAGTCTGAGATTCGTGAGCCAGCTGGTTGGGGTGATAACCCAAGCAACAAGCAAACAGCAGAACCTGAAGTGAAACCTGCAAAGGAAGAAGCTAAGAAATCGGCTGACGCTGAACAGGCAAACGAGCAAGAGCAATCTGATGACAACGTTACGCCAGAAGCTCCAGAGAAGAAAGACTCTGAATAATTAAACGTATTATCAAACCCCGGGGCAACTCGGGGTTTTTGTATTTTTATTATGATCATTACAGCAAATAATAAGACTCTAAACCTATCACAACCACAGGTGATGGGGATTCTCAATGTTACCCCTGACTCCTTCTCTGACGGCGGTAAGTTTAATTCTCTTGATAACGCACTTGCCCAAGCTAAACGTATGATCGATGCCGGTGTGTCGATTATCGATATCGGTGGTGAGTCGACGCGCCCGGGCGCTCCAGACGTGAGTTTGGAAGATGAACTGGCACGTGTGATTCCGGTTATCAAAGCGATTCGTGCACAATACGACGTGTGGATTTCGATTGATACAAGCAAAGCCGAAGTGATGCGCCAAGCTGCTGCTGCAGGAGCGGACATCATCAATGACGTGCGTGCACTGCAAGAGCCGGGTGCGCTTGAAGTCGCAGCGGAAGTCGGTCTACCTATTTGCCTGATGCATATGCAAGGCCAACCACGCACAATGCAAAATGCGCCTCAATATAAAGACTTACTTAAAGAAGTTGAGGAATTTCTTCAAGAGCGCATCGAAGCGTGCCAAGCTGTCGGCATTCAACGCGAGCAACTGATTCTAGACCCAGGCTTTGGGTTTGGTAAAACGTTAGAACACAATTATCATATGTTGGCGCATCTGGAACAGTTCCACCAATTTGGACTACCTTTGCTTGCGGGTATGTCGCGTAAATCGATGATTTTCAAGTTACTTGATAAAGCGCCTGCAGAGTGCGCGGCAGCGAGTGTAAGCTGCGCGACGATTGCGGCGTTGAAAGGGGCGCAGATCATCCGCGTTCATGACTTCGAACAAACTCTAGATGCGATGAAAGTTGTCTCAATGGTGAAAGCAAATCATTGAGTGCTAGACAATAATAAAAGGAATAACCATGTCTAATACAAGACGTTACTTTGGTACAGATGGCGTACGCGGTAAAGTGGGTCAGTACCCAATTACCCCTGATTTCGTACTTAAGCTTGGCTGGGCTGCAGGTCGTGTGCTGGCAAAACAGGGCACGAAAAAAGTGATTATCGGTAAAGATACACGTATCTCTGGCTACATGTTGGAATCGGCGCTGGAAGCAGGCTTAGCTGCAGCGGGACTGAAAGCGACGTTTACTGGTCCAATGCCAACGCCGGCTGTTGCTTACTTAACGCAAACCTTCCGCGCGGAAGCAGGTATTGTTATCTCTGCATCTCACAACCCATACTACGACAACGGTATTAAATTCTTCTCTTCAGAAGGAACTAAACTGCCGGATGAAGTTGAACTCGCGATTGAAGCAGAGCTAGACAAAGAGATCGAATGTGTTGAATCGGCGCTACTGGGTAAAGCTTCTCGCCTTACTGATGCTGCGGGTCGTTATATCGAATTCTGTAAGAGCACGTTCCCGTCTCAACTGAGCTTAGCTGAGCTGAAAATCGTAGTCGATTGTGCTCACGGCGCGACTTATCACATTGCACCAGCGGTATTCTCTGAGCTGGGTGCTGATGTGATTACTATGGGCGTTGAGCCAAACGGTACTAACATCAACCACGAAGTGGGCGCGACCGATGTACGCGCGCTACGAAAACGCGTGCTCGAAGAAAAAGCAGACTTAGGTCTTGCATTTGACGGCGACGGTGACCGAATCATCATGGTTGACCACCTTGGCAACAAAGTCGACGGTGACCAGATTGCTTACATCATCGCTCGTGACGCTCTACGTCGTGGTGAACTAAAAGGTGGTGTCGTTGGTACTTTGATGACTAACCTTGGGATGGAAAACGGCCTGAAACAACTAGGTATTCCATTTGTTCGCGCTGCGGTAGGTGACCGTTACGTAATGGAACAACTACTCGAGAAAGGTTGGAAAATTGGTGCTGAGAACTCAGGACACGTGATCCTACTGGACAAAGTGACCACCGGTGATGCTATCGTTGCAGCTCTGCAAGTCTTAGCGTCTGTTGTTGGCAGCAATATGTCACTGTTTGACCTGTCTCAAGGCATGACACTTTACCCGCAAGTCCTAGAAAACGTACGTTTCTCAGGTGATTCTAACCCATTAGAAGCGCAAGCGGTGAAAGCTTCAGTGGCAGAAGTTGAAGCGGAACTGGGTGAGAAAGGGCGTGTGTTACTGCGCAAGTCAGGTACTGAGCCACTGATCCGAGTGATGGTTGAAGGTGAAGATGCAGAACTGGTACAAACCTCTGCACTGAAAATCGCTGATGCGGTGAAAGCAAGCTTCTAAGCTCGAAGATAAGTCCGATGAATAAAATAAAGCGTCACAGATTCTGTGGCGCTTTTTAGTTTTATGTTAGGATTGCTGCGTTCAACACGGTGACGATTTTTTATGCCTCAATACGAGAATCAGTATTTACAAGAAATGGGTATCCAGTGCTACGAGCTGGCGCATCCTGAAAGGTTACAAGGCTACCAAGCGACGAAACTCACGTTGCCTGAATCTTGCCAACTGCTGCTTGTTTCTCCTCAATTGCCGACGCAAGAGACGGCGCTGTTGTTTGAGCGCGTGTTAAAAAGCATCAATATCCCACTTGAACAGGCTCGTCATATTTTTCCGCAACAGGTCAATTCACTTGCTGAGAACCAACTGGAATGGGTTTGGTTCGCGGGGTGTGAGGCTCAAGAAGGCGTAACAGCGAAAGTTCTGACCTCTCCTGCACTAAGTCAGATCGACGGTAATAACGCCCAGCGTCGTGCGCTGTGGCAACAAATTTGTTCCTATCAATAATATGTCTCAAATTCTACCTTTAGCCGAGCTTCACCTAGACCAAGTTGAAGCCATTGAGCCGCGTGCTCATAGTCATCCTTGGTCAAGCAGCATGATCCGAGACGTAAACTCTCGCGGTGCATGTCATCATGTCCTGGTCGATAACGAGCAAGTCGTCGGGTATTTCTACGCGCAGAACATCGTCGGTGAAGTAACTTTACTGAATATCGCGGTTGACCCCCAGCATCAGGGTAAAGGATACGGCAAGCGTTTGGTGAACGCGTTTATCGAAATGTGTGAAAACCTCAATGCAGAAAGTGCTTGGCTCGAGGTAAGGGAAAGTAACGTTACCGCATTTGGCTTGTATGAGGCGATTGGCTTTAATGAAGTAGACCGCCGCGTCAATTACTACCCGAGTGCTAACGGCAAAGAAGACGCCATCATCATGAGCTATATATTCTTCTAACTCGCCTAGCTATTGATACTCTGCTTTTGCGCGCTTTCAACCACATAGAGATTATGTTGGAAGCGTTGTTCCAACTCGGTTGCGGGTAGTGGCTTATCAAACAAATATCCCTGGAAATGATAACAACCGAGTTGCTTGAGTGTTTCAAGCTCATGGACGTCTTCCACACCTTCTGCAATCACGTCTAGATTGAGTCGTTTCGCTGTCATGATGATCGTATCGACGATCGCCTGGTCGCTTTCATCCAAGTGCAGTTGCGTGACAAACGAGCGGTCGATCTTCAACACATCAACCGAAAGGTGTTTGAGGTAGCGCAGTGACGAGTAGCCCGTACCAAAGTCATCAATGGATATTTTGACGTTCAACTCTTTCAGCTTCAGCATCTTTTCAATAATGCTTTCAGCGTTCTCGAGCAAGAGATTCTCGGTGATCTCAAGTTCAATGTTGTCACCAGTGATGCCAGCCTGAGCTAGTGCACCGCTGATGTGTTCAACAAAGCTATCCTGAGCGAACTGCAGCGGACTGATGTTGATTGCCAAGCGCTGGAAAGAATCTGGCAGGCAACCCGAGTTTTTCCAACTAGCGAACTGATAACACGCCTTTTCGATGATCCAATTGCCAATTGGCATGATCTGTCCGGTTTCTTCGGCGATGGGCATAAATAGATCGGGGTAGAGCAAGCCCTTCTCGGGGTGACGCCAACGGATGAGCGCTTCCGCTCCGACAATGTGATGTTGGTTGTCGACTTGCGGCTGATAGAAGAGCTCAAGTTGTTCGTTGTTGAGTGCTTCATGCAGCCCACGCTCAATTTCGAGGAATGACTCAACTTGCGCATGCATGCCCACCTCGTAAAACACGTATTTGTTTTTCCCTGCGACTTTCGCACGATAAAGCGCGGTATCCGCTTGGCGCAAAACGTCGATATTGGAAAGGTCATTATCGGCAAACAGTGCTACGCCGACGCTTATTGAACAATACAGTTGGTGACCATCGATGGTATAGGGATTTGAGATCAGGCTCATCAGTTGCTGCGCCAGTTCGCGCGCTTCTTCGGCAGAGGTATTTGGCAATAGGATTGCAAACTCGTCACCACCAATACGTGCGGCGGAGTATTCACGTCGTAGCCAACTCTTCAGGCGCCGAGAAATCGCCTTGAGTAAGTTGTCACCGATGGTATGACCTAGAGAGTCGTTGATGGTTTTAAATCGGTCGAGGTCGAGGTAAAAAAGTGCCCCCGTTTGGTGATGTGCTTTCGATGCTTCTATTTCATTCGCGAGCAGTTTCATCAACAGGCTGCGATTGGCCAATCCGGTTAATGAGTCGTAGTAGGCGAGTTGATTGAGTTTGTCTTCCGCCGCTTCACGTTCACGCCATAAGGTATGGATGGTTTCGGCAAGGTGGCCAATTTCATCATCACGATATTGAGCTGGTGGAGGCAGATGATTTTTATAATCCTGCAGCGATTTCACCCAGTTCATCAAGGTTACCAGTGGTTTAGATAGTTTCTGGTAGAAGAACAGCAGTAGGATAGAGGTCAGGATAATGTTCCGCAGCAAATCGAATAACAACACTTTGCTGGTCTTGGCGACAAACGCGTTGGCAATACTGTTGCCGTTGACCGAAAAACTCAGCGTTCCGACAACGATGTGCGAATTTGGCTGGTGCAATTCGGTGGTGTAGACCGGGTTTTCTGGGATTAGATAATCGGCCAATAACCGGGTGAATGCCCCTTGAGTGGCTGGATTTTTGACTTTGTGAGTCAGGGTATCGCCAAAGTCATCGATGATTTTTACGTTATAGATAGCGCTATCCATCATTAGGTTCGAAGCAACTTGCTCGGCTAATAATGAATTTAAGTGATACGCGGCTTGGCTGGCATTGGAGTAGTTCTGCAGCAGTTTAACTTGATAAAAGTCTTCTATCCGATCTTGTTCCTGATGAAGATCGACGATGATGTGATACAAGCTAAAGCAGACTCCGAGCATGACTGAAACCAAAAACACAGTTTTTGCTTGCCTAACAGCAAGAGAATGTATTCTTTTGTTTTTATGCATCGTCAAATTGAGTTCCCTCTACTACTTATACTTATAGCTCATATCCTGCGTTACTTTTACCTCTTGTCCTAAATGACGAGGCTAAAGTGTCATTTTTGCCGTTGAAGTTGCCCCCCACGTGAATATAAGAGAGAATACCGCGCAAAATTGAATCGAACACCCAGAAGAGTCAGGCTAACTGATTTTTACCTTCTGGTAACCAGACAGAAGAAGAACTTTTGATGTCAAATACCACTTTTCTTGGCGAAGTGTCTAAACGTAGAACTTTCGCGATCATTTCTCACCCTGATGCCGCCCAGCCTTTCAACGCTTAAAACCACCTTTCATTGCACACCACAATCACATCTCTACGTACTGAATTTAAAGGCTTTTTGTCTTTTTCTCGTTTCTTTGCTTTTCAATGATGTTCAAGCGTAACCTCGGAAAGTGTGTACAAACTTGAGTACAAATTCCGTTTTAGAGGCCTTTGGCGAAAATTCCATGACACAAATCTGGCTGTAGGCCTTGTGGTTACTGGGTTTGATGAAGAAAGTGCCTTCTGCTTTTGGTACTTTGGTTTCGACATTACAAAAGCGGAATAAATGCGATCATCTCTAGTTTTATGTTTGTAAGCTTATGAATTTAAAGGGTTCGTCATTGTGGTTTTTGATGTGTCATCGTTGCGAGTGTACAAACAGTGTGTACAAATTTTTCTCGTTAGGCATGTTGATTGCTATTCATGACACAAACCGCCTTGTAGCCCTTGTTATTCATAGGTTTGAGCTGAAAAGTACCTAATAGCAACATTTGTGTTTTGATAAGGCTGATCTTCTGAACAAATCATGCATCTTTCTGACCATCAACTAGTGATGAATCAGGCGATGATAGCTTTACATTGATTTTCAGGAGAATGCAGATGACAGCAGTAGCGCACCAGGCAACCCCTTTTCTAACATCTTACGAAGTGATGGCTCGTTACCACATTAGCTATACGACGCTCTGGCGAAGAATAAAAGATGGCAGCTTGCCGCAACCTCGCATCAACCGAAATACACGAAACAAGCTGTGGCACATTGAAGACTTGGAGGAGTATGAGAAGAAAGAGGACTGAGCCTCTTTCTTTTATTTTATTGTCCGAAACGCCAGTTGAATGAAAAGCCTGTCGGCTCGATGATGGTCTCTAGCTGTTGATACCAAACGTCGTAAGCATGACGCATTTCATCCAGGTACTGATATTGGTTGTAGATAGCATCCAACCCTTTTTTGCTGTGGCCAATCATCAACTCGGCAACTTCTTGCGTGGTGATGGCTGACATTCGCGTTCGCATCGTTCTGCGAAGATCATGCATAGACCAATGTTCCATCTCAACACTAAGCGATCTGCGAGCCCAGATTTTCACATTGTTAGGAATAGTGGTATCAAAGCCATTTGTGGCAAGCTCTTCTTGTCCGTTCGCGGGAAACAAGTAAGTTGATTTGCTCATCTGCATCGCTAGTTCAATCAGCTCAATAGCTGGCTTAATCAATGGCCGCATGATCGGCGCTCCAATTTTCTCACCTTGTTTGCGGATCTCTATGGGCACTGTCCACATTGCAGATTGCAAGTCAAAGTGATGCTTTTCAGCTTGAATGAGTTCGCCCTTGCGCCCTCCCAATAAGAGAAGCAGTTTTATGTAGATGCGATTCTTCTCAGTGATTTTTGACTCATGCAAATAGCGCCAAAGTATCCTGATCTCGTTGTCATTTAGCACCCGAGTTCGTTTGCCTTTCTTACCGCCGACCTTCTTTGCAGTGATCCCAGCGGCAGCGTTAATTTCCAAAATCTGTTCATCTATCAGCCAGTCATAAAACTTATGCAGCACAGACACTAGACGTTCTGTGTTTGACGGAGACGCTTCCGAAACCTCACGAAGACAGTTTCTTAAGGACAATTCATTGATGTCAGTTAATGGGTACTTACCAAGTCGGGGCAGCAAATATATTTCACTGCTGCGTTTTTGGTAGTGCCACGTTTTCTCCTTTAGCCCTTGCTTACCGGCAGAGTCTATCCAGTCTCGAAAAATCGATTCGAAGCTTTGATTGGCAGAATACTTGGCCCGTTCTTGCTGTAGGTAGAGCTTGGGGTTTCGGCCTTGATCAAGTACTGCCCTTAACCTATCTAGCTCATTCCTGGCTTCAGCAAGCTTCATAAGTGGGTAAGTACCTATGTCTACCCGTTGTTGCTTGCCATCGAAACGATAACGAAACTGAAAAACAATTTTGCCCTTGGGTGATACCCGAGCACTTAGCCCATCTCGGTCGGCTTTTACTACGGTTTCTTTTGCTTCTTTATTTAACCTGGCATCGAGCCAGCTAACTGATAACGCCATGTTATAAGCCCAGCCCTAGTTTTGATTTTAATGATTGTTTACGTGATTCTGCTTTGGGTTCTGGCGCTGTACTCATAGAAGTCACTTCACCATCTGGTGCATGGCCATCCACCGGTGCAGATGTCGTGGATAGATTGGGTTGGCTCATGTGAATTAACCCAAAGGTGGCCAGCATCCGCAGACGCTCAGCGCGTTCCCGTGGCGGCGTCTTTTCCAATTCTTTGAGTAGTTCAGGGTGGCTCCCTGGGGGAATGTTGACGACAACTCTCATAATCAGGCCCCATAAAACCAGAAGCCTCGGACGTTCGCCAAAACAGACTGTTCCGGCACGATGATCTTGCTTCGTGAAAAAATCTCCTTGGCCGCTTCCTTATAAGCCAAGGCTCCACCTCCGGCGATCAATACCAAGTCCGCATTGATGCTTTCGTCGCGCATAGATTGGCGCATGGCTGTAAGAGCAACAGGCGCTACCTTTTTCATTGCAGCATTCAGATAAGGTGAAATATCGACTTTTTCTCCAAATAGCAGCACCTGCAAGTCGCCGGTTCTCATGGCTTTTTCAAGTCGATCCATACCCACTTTGGCACCATGATCTTCCGAAATCAGCTTATCAATGGTTTCCAGTAGCACGGACATTGCCTGAAGACTGGTTCCTGATGAGCTGTAGCGAATTTCTCCGGCCTCAAGGGCAACCCAGTCAACAGAAAAAAAGCCTGGATCTATGACGACGACGCGACCTTCTTCAATCAAGCCCAAATCTCCACCTGTTTGAACCAGATCCATATAGGCACCGGCAGGCTGCGGCAGCACTTTGACGTCATGAACGGTGATGCTGCGCTTAGGCGTTACTTGATGAATACCTTTTAAACGCTTCACAAGGTCTGACTTACGTTGTGGTTCATGAAACTGGGAAACCGGTAATCCAGTGACAACCAAATCGATGGATTCTGTTTCAGCCATTAACAAGGCGGCATGAAAAAGCGCCTTATAGGTTTTTGTGGTGGGATATTCTGGGTGAAGCTCCCGTTCCCAACCTTGAAGGCGTCCAGCAGGCACACCAGCGGCCCAACGCTCATTCTCGACAGACACATACAAACAAGTTTCATCATCGCCTCCACCGATACGCTCCGGCATACGATCCGCAGGACCGGCCCCCGCAGGCAGAATAATAGTTTTCGGTTCACTGCCTGATTGGCCAATTGCCAGCTTCAGGTTCGAGTAACCGATATCTACGCCTAGTACAAACATACTTATCTCCTGTGCACTCAAAGTGCTCTAACGGTTTTCAACTAACCGCTCAGGTCACGCTTGGGCATTTCCAAGTGCTCTGGCGGTTCACTCAAATGTCATTATCAGGATTCGGTGCACTGGCGGTGGGCAGAAAGGTGACAAATCCTTTCATCTATCTGCCTATTGCATTTTCGCAAAAGTATGAGAATAGGCTCTGTTTGGCGGCGGATGACTAAGCCAAAAAAATCGAGACGCCAAACGTCGTTTGCCTTCTGGCCTGAACTCGCCAAACGGTTTGTATCTTCATGACGATACGTCTTTTCAGGCGTTTTTAAGTGAAATCGGGCTGCATCCCTTGTCAGGTATGGGATTGCGCGAGTTGATTTATATCGAGACGCCAAACAGCGATTGTTACGGCAGTTTTACGTTTGGCGTTTCGATCCAAAAGCCAAACGGATAGTGGTTTTGGCTTTTGGGGTTAATTGGATGGGGAAATTGGTTTGGTAGAAATCGTCAATGAACAATGGAAAGCAGAGATATCAGATTTACTTCAGCAAGAAACGGACAGGCTAAAAGCGCTGGCACGAGCTGAAGTTGATGACTTTTGGGTTACCCATTACAAGGTTCGTGAAAATGAGCCATTTAAAGATTGGGGGCTGCTTGGTGTCCGTATCAGAGACTTTAAGTATGGCTTTGGCATTGAGTGGTACATCAACAGCTTTCACGGTCAACGAGGCAAGCGCGTAGTCTTTAGTAAAGGACTGCGTATCTCAAAGACGAAGCTGAGATACTCATTTTTGGACTGCCAAGGTTTGGCCAAAGAATGGGAGTTAGCGCTGGCCATGGAGAAAGAGGAATTTTTCAGTGATATTCGACGCCAGGTTGATAAGCTCAACATGCTGCGTCGCAGAGTGAATGCCTACTGAATTCTCGGCGCTACTTCACTCGCGGCAACTGGTCCCAGCGTGTTGTATAAGCGGGAGATAAATGCTCTCGCTTCATCGACCAATCTTTCTTCGTACCTTGTCCAGCAAAGAAAACCTTTCCGGCACCACTTTGGTTAATGGTGTCCAATACAGACATTAACTGTTGGCTATTAGAGCGGATCGATACGTCATCGAATAGTCCTGGCTGAAACATGCCAGGATCGTAAAAGTCAGACAGCATGACGCCCGCTTTGGCATAACGAAAACCATCCTTCCATATCCGCTTGAGTAAATGACTGGCCAGCTCGATAAAATCCCTAGTATCGCAACTGGGGATCAGCAACTCACCCGATGCAGAGTTGCTGTATTGCGGCTCGTTGTCCTTAAAGGGGCTGGTACGTATGAACACGGTCATCACTTTGGCTTGCTGCTGTTCTTTGCGTAGCTTCTCAGTGGCGCGGGTTGCGTATTCACATACGGCCTCACGTAACAATTCAAAGTGCGTTACTTTTACGCCAAATGAACGGCTACAGACAATTTGTTTCTTAGTTGGTGGGATCTCTTCAAGTTCAATGCACGACTCACCATTGAGCTCTCTGACGGTTCTCTCTAAAACCACCGAGAACTGGTCTCTGATGGCTCTAGGTGAGGCATTGGCGAGGTCTAAGGCTGTGCTGATACCCAAGGCATTTAAACGCTTAGAAAGCCGTCTACCAACGCCCCAAACATCATCAACCGGGACTAATGCGAGCAATCGACGTTGCCGATCTGGATTGGTTAGATCTACAACCCCCTGAGTGGCGGGGTATTTCTTGGCGGCATGGTTAGCCAGCTTGGCGAGTGTTTTAGTCGGTGCAATGCCTACACAGACGGTGATCCCAATCCAGTGGCCTATGCGCTCTCGCACTTGTTGTCCGAACTCGACAAGGGATAGGACAGACTCAATACCGGTTAAATCTAAAAACGCTTCGTCAATGGAGTAAACCTCTACTCGTGGTGCCATCTCCTCCAAAGTGCGCATCACTCGACTGCTCAAATCCGCATACAGTTCATACAGTTGGCTAAGAATTCCCGCTAAAAATAGACGAGTAAGTGAGCAACCATTCTGCCGCATGGGTTGCTGGCGTCTAACACCAGAAAAATCACCCAGCCCAACCCGCTGTCTATTTTTTAAGGTGGGCATTCATCTACATGTCTAATTTTTTACCAATTTGATCGCTAAGATGTACTAATTTGATTACCGAGGGAGACTGACGGACTAATTACTTAGGGGCTTAATCGTACAATCTCCACTCGACACCACACAACTCACTTCTGGACATTTCTGAGTTGCATTTTAGCTAATTTAGAAAAACATGAATTAGATAAAGTATGGAAATTTCAAATCAATATGAGGCGGACATGAAGAAATTGAAAAAAGTAGCTTAACTGGGTTGGTCAATTTTGGTTGACCACGTCATGTTCCGGTGAGTACGCAAGTCATTGGCGCTAACGAATATGAAGGTCACTTTGCTTTTGACTTACTCTATAACAACTCTTCAGATATACAGCCTAATACCTTATCGACCGATACGCATGGTACCAATAATGTTAACTTCGCTATATTAGATTTCTTTGGTTACACATTCGCCCCTCGATACGCGAAAATGAAAAAGGTGTTTTTTGAGCTATTTGAAGTGACTGAAGAGAACGGAGGCCGTATTCAATTAAAGAAAGATATTAATCATAAGCTAATTGCTGAAGAATGGGACAATATTCAGCATATTGTTTGTTCATTGAGTCGTAAAACCACCACTCAAAGCACAATCATTAGAAAGTTGAGTAACGGCAAGAGCCGAAGATTGTCAGCATTGCATGAGTACGACCGTTTAATTAAATCTATTTATGTTTTGGAGTATGTTGATAATTCAACGTTGCGTCATTACGTCCAGCAAGCCTTGAACAGAGGTGAAGCATACCATCAGTTAAAACGTGCTATTACTTCAGTTAATGGCAATAAATTTCGTGGGGGGAATGATTACCAAGTATCACAATGGGGTTCTAGGGATTTTCC
>NZ_LHPI01000005.1 GCF_001274785.1 Vibrio hepatarius | reverse complement strand
CGACTCGTAAGTCGAGTAGATCACTTTAATTCCAGTCTCTTTGGTAAATTGTTCCAGAAGGCTGCTGTTGATGTACGGCCCCCAGTTCATAAATACCAATTCCTTATTTTCGTCCGCTGCCACTGAACCAGAGAACAGAGAAAGCGCACATGCACTACCAGCTAATAAAGTAGCCCATTTTTTCATTGACGTTAGCTCCAAACCAAACGTTGCTCATTACGAGCGTAGATAGAAAAACAGAATGGCTATTCTTGGCCATTCTGTTTGGTAATTCACGCGGATTCTACTTCACTTTTTCTCTTGCTAGCAACTGAGATATTACTACCAAAATCAAGGAGACAATCAGCATGACTGTTGCGAGAGCATTCACCTCTGGTGATATTCCCACTTTTACCATCGAGTAGATTTTTAATGGCAAAATTTCATATGTTGGTCCCGTCACGAATGAACTGATAATCACGTCATCCAGTGATAGGGTAAAGCTCAATAACCAGCCTGCAGCAACCGCAGGTTTGGCAAGTGGCAGGATGATCTGTTTCAAGATAACCCATTCACTCGCACCTAAATCTTTTGCCGCTTCTAGCATCTTCACATCGAAGCCATTCAATCGACTGTAAACCGTTACGACAACAAAAGGTAAACAGAAGGTGATATGTGCAATCAAGAGTGTAAAGAAGCCAAGCTGTGCGCCTAAAACGAGGAACAGGGCAAGCAACGAAATTGCCATCACAATATCTGGAGACATCATGACTACGAATAGCATGCCATTCACAGCGCCTTTACCTTTAAAGGTATAGCGGAATAGGGCAACAGCAGTAAAGCTACCGATAATTGTAGCGGCTGTTGCAGAAAATACCGCAACATTCAATGAGTGCCACGCAGCTTGCATTAAACTGTCGTTGTTTACTAAGGTTTCATACCACTTGGTGGTAAAGCCACCCCATTTCATACCAAATTTATTAGCATTAAATGAGTTCACAATCAGTACGACGATCGGTAGGTACAAAAATGCGTATACCAACGCCATAAAGCTAAATCTAACTGTACGTCCCATTAGTCTAGCTCCACTTTTTTATTCAAAAGTTTGCCTGCTCGATAGTAAGCGTAAAGCATAATTGCCATAGCAATCGTTAAGGCGATACTCGTTGCCGCGCCAAATGGCCAGTCACGTGCATTCAGTACCTGACTCTTAATCACGTTACCAATTAGGAGGTTCTTCGCGCCGCCTAATAGGTCCGAGATATAGAACATGCCGAGTGCCGGTAGCAATACCAATAAACAACCACCAATGATGCCAGGCATGGTTAAAGGCAGAGTCACTTTAGTGAAGATCTGGAACTTGTTCGCACCTAAATCTTTCGCCGCTTCTACGTAGGTATGGTCAAGTTTCTCAATCGCCGAGTACAAAGGAAGAATCATAAATGGCAATAGGATGTAGACCAGACCGATCATGACTGCGGTTTCTGTGTACATTAAACGAATCGGTTTATCGATGATTTCCATGGCAATTAGAGATTTATTCAAAATCCCTTGTGTACCTAAAACAATCTTCAGACCGTACGTACGAATTAGCGAGTTGGTCCAAAACGGTACAATCACCAAAAACAGCATGATTGGGCGCCATTTCTCGGGCATTTTCGCCACGATATACGCAAATGGATAGCCAATCACTAAACATAAAATCGTTGCTACGATCGCCATGTAGAAAGAGTGCAACAACACTTTTGCGTACAGTGGGTCAAGCAGTCTTAAATAGTTATCAAAGGTGAACGTCAACTCAATCAGATTGGCTTCATCACGAGTTAGGAAACTGGTTCCTATGATCATCACGTTTGGAATTAGGACGAATAGCGTCAACCAACCAACGATGAGAGCAATGATGGCGTTCTGAAGATTAAACTTCTTGCTGATCATTTAGGACGACCTCCCAGCTCTCAACCCAAGTGACCGCCACTTTTTGACCGATAGAGTGGTCTACATCTGGGTCATCTTCGTTGAAGAATTCGCTTACCATTACGCGCATGCCTGATTCGAGTTCAATAACGGAATCTAACGTCATGCCTTTATAGGTGCGCTCAGTCACGTGGCCAACGATACCTTTTTGCTCGGATTCTTTGATCTCTTCGATACGCAAATCTTCAGGACGAAGCAAAACTTGCAGCTTATCACCAGTCTGTGCTGGCTTGTCGTAATAGACGACAGACTCGACACCTTCGATCTCTGCGCGAATACGCTTCTCGTCAATACGTTCAAGCATTGTAGTATTGAAGACGTTGATCTCACCGATAAAGCGAGCAACGAAAAGGTTCTTTGGCTCTTCGTAAATTTCACGTGGCGTGCCGTCTTGTTCGATAACACCGTCTCGCATGACGATGATACGATCAGACATAGACAAAGCTTCTTCTTGGTCGTGAGTAACAAAGATAAATGTAATGCCAAGTTGACGTTGAAGTTGCTTCAGCTCAATTTGCATTTGTTTACGTAGTTTGTAATCCAGAGCAGAAAGAGATTCATCTAGCAGAAGGACTTTCGGTTTGTTCACAACCGCACGAGCGATAGCGATACGTTGTTGCTGGCCACCTGATAGCTGATGCGGTTTACGTTGCGCCATTTTTTCTAGGCGTACCATGCGTAAGGCTTCCATGACTCGCGGCTCGATGTCCGCCGAAGGCACTTTTTGCATACGCAGGCCAAATGCAACGTTTTCAAATACGGTCATGTGAGGGAAGAGTGCATAACTTTGGAATACAGTGTTGACGTGCCTTTGCTCAGCAGGGACTTCAGTAACGGTCTGACCATCAAGAATGATGTCGCCATTATCAGCGGCTTCGAAACCAGCAATCATCCTAAGAACGGTCGTTTTACCACAGCCGGAAGGACCAAGGATGGTTAGAAATTCACCATGGTTTACATCAAGGTTTAGGTTGGCGATGATTTCCTTGCCATCGAAACTTTTGCTGATGCCAGTTAGACGGATAACTGGTTGTCCTGCTTGTTGTTTAGCGTTCAACGTCTGTCTTTCTCCCACATTGGATATTTAACTCGTAAATATACCCGTAGTTATACAAAATAGAGGCGCGCATCATAATCACCAAAATGGTGAATTCAAAGCAATTTCTTAACTTGAAACACAAAAAATTTTGCAGGTAAAAGTAAACATTTCTTACCATACTGTTTCTATGCGATTTATATGCGCAAATAGGGCTTGAATTTCATATCTGAATCAAGAGCCTATACCTTACCAAGCACATGTTTTCGGTCAATTATTAATCATACAGATGAGAAAGCAAGTGATTGGTGGATATCTGATTTTAGACTTTCAAACGTTTAAGTATAATGTCACACAATTACAGCCTGACATTTAAACAACAAGCTAGCTTAGTGAATACTAAGTGCTGGATTCAATAATGAATAATGATATAGAGAAAGATTTTAATTTAGGCGGGAGTGTAGAGCGTGCACTTTCAGGAGACTACGAACTTAAAATAGGTGATGTGCTAAAAGAAGCATGGAACCTAACCATCAAGAACTTCCTTTCATTTTCACCAGCGATAGTTGCGCTGATCGTGATTCAATTTGCCATCTTTTACATCGCACTCAAGTTACAATTGGGTGACCCAGCGATGATCATCGACGCATTTACCAGCGCAGATGCGTTTGATCCTAATATCATCAACGCGATTATGGTGGCGAACTACAGCTACGAAGTCATTAGTGCGCCTATCTATGCTGGCATCAGCCTAATGGCAATGAGCCATGCCGCAGGACTGACGACAAAGTCTCGTCACATTGCGAAAGGTCTTCAATTTACTATCCCGGTGATTCTGGCAACCTTGTTCAGTTTAATGCTTCAAGGCATCGCCGGTTTACTACTGCCATTCATATCGTTATACCTTTCAATCGCGTTCAGCAATTCAATCTTGCTGATTTGTGAAAAGAAAGTGCCACCGATGCAATCGTTGTTGCTATCGCTAAGAGCAGCCAACAAAAAGATTTTTGTGTTAGCTGGTATCTACCTAGTTGTTTCTATCATGTTTGTAATCGGCATGATGTTTTACGGTTTAGGCTTGATCATCGTACTGCCTTTCTTCTTCCATGTTAAAGGTATTATCTACCGCAACATGTTTGGCATTAAATTAAGAATTATCGCTTCAGACCGTCCTAAAAATGATGATGACCATGACAAAAATTCACAAGTGTTCGATGCGTAAGGGCGAGTTCCTTGCAATTGCAGCCGCCGGGATTCTAGCGAGTTGCACAACTTATCAATATGAAAGTACTCAAGAGCGAAAGCAAATTGTCGCTTCTGAGGCTGCCGCGAAAGTCGGTGATGCACCAGATTTCACTGCGTTTACCGATACGCGAGCAAAAAAACAGGCGTTTTTCGATTATTTAAGACCGGGGATTGAGCTTGAAAACCAACGCGTCAAGAAAGAGCGTGAGCGCCTAGATAAAATTCAGACGAATTTACAGCAGAGAAAAGTTACAGAAGACGATCTTGAGACCGCCAAACGTTTAGGGAAACTCTACAATCTTGAATTGGATGAGGGAGAGGTCACCCAAGTTTGGATGGACGAGATGTTACATCGAGTCGATGTCTTGCCTAAGGCATTAGTCATGGTGCAGGGTGCGAACGAATCGGCTTGGGGAACATCGCGATTTGCTACCAAAGCCAATAACTACTTTGGTCAATGGTGCTACAGCAAGGGGTGTGGGCTGGTTCCGTTACAGCGAGTTGATGGGATGAGTCACGAAGTGGCCAAGTTTAGCTCTGTTCAACAGTCGATTAATGGTTACTTTATGAACGTTAACCGTAACGCTGCATACGAAGCGTTACGCGATATCCGTTATCAACGCCATAGCACTGGTCAAAGTTTGACGGACATCGACGCCGCTATCGCATTGACTAACGGTTTGCTTAAATACTCTGAAAGAGGTGAGGCATACGTCAACGACTTACAAACAATGATTCGTCATAATAAGCCGTTTTTTGAAAGCCAGACCACTCAACAATAAGATTATAAATTCAATGAAGAAAATATCGTTTGCCCTCTTGGCTGCTGCTTTGACGACTGTAGCAGCACCTTCATATGCTCAAGAATATATGTTCACTTATAGTAAGCTCTTTACTCACATGAAACAGAATGTGAAGGAAGGGCACGATGATGTGAAAATCGGCTTCTTTTTTCTCGATGCACAAAGCAAACAGCTCTGTCCTATCGATAAAGCTTGGATGGAAAAAGAAGAACATTACGAAGAGTTGAAATCTTCTCAATACAACGAACTGCTTGTACCAATCGATGACAACTTGCGCCAAGCTAACCCACTCGTGTTTGTGCAAACACCGCAAGACCGCCGTTGTGACTTCTCCATGGTTGTTATGACGAAAGAACCATTTGAAGGTAAAGTAGGCTACCAAGACGTTGAAAAACTTATGCCACAAATGCAGGCAATGTTGGAAGACTTAGGTGGTATGTTTGCAAGTTGGTTTACGCCAAATGTTGAAGGCGTCACGCTAGAGTTTGCTGACAAGCTCAACTCGACGATTCAGTTTTCCAACGGTGATGTTAAACCTATCGTTGATGGAAAAGTGCAGGTCGCGCTTTCCGAGATTGGAGAGGGTGGCTATATGACTCTCCCACAACAAACAGCGCGTGTGTTGCCTTATTTGCCAAACGCAAAATAGATATTTGACCCATATCGCTAAAATAGGGCGTCGTTTATATATGACACCCTATTTTTATAATCTCATTATTACTTGATGCTATAAACATTTGCGGTTTTATAATGCGTTTTAGCTAGCTCGATTGCTTCTCGTCGACAACTCACATTTAACTTTTTATACAATTTATATAGATGTGTCTTCACTGTGCTTTCAGCGATATATAAACTTTCCGCTATCTCTAAGTTTGAATTTCCACACACTAAATGATCGAGAATTTGTTTTTCTCGTTTGGTTAATTCGTTGATGCCATCTGGTGTGGATAATATATAAGGACGAATTTGGTTTAACATTTGTGCCATCAAACTCCTTGGTAACCATAGGCCACCATTGAGAATTGCATCGACACAACGAATGAGATGTTCAATTGGAGCATCCTCATAGATCATTCCCTTCACACCAAACCAAGTTGAAAGTTCCACACATTCAACGTGCTTCGGAATGCCGTAAACGACTAAACTCGTATTTAAACTATTCGCGTAGATATCGTTTAAGTATTGCCCCTCTTTAAGGCAGGTAAAAGATACAAGAACAATATCTACGTCGTTATTGTCAATGATTTGATTAACTTCGTCCGCATGGCCAATGATCACATTCAACTTTTCATTTTTACTTAGCTCTCGTTTGATAAGTTGCGAGTGAAAGTTGTTCTTTTCATCCAGTAGAACATTCCAGTGCTTTTTCTTGTCCAGCTTAACTCCCATAACGGACTCCAGCGTATGTATGCATTTATATGAATGTAGGAGCACGAGTATACACCGCACTCGATGCGCTATCGTGTTTCTAAACTGATACAATTCATAATAAATTTCATAAATTTCTAAAACTTCAGCCAAGAACACAGTTTTTATTCTGCAATAAAAACCACATTAATTTTAAGTGTGTTGTTCTACAGCTATTTAAATTCATATCCCCTACAACTTTTTCTACTACTTGTATTTCTAATCCGCCCTAGTTTCATACTTTTTATCTTATTGAAAGCGGTATATTTAATCACATCTCAGATAGAGCAAAGGCCTCTTATGAGGGAGTTAATTAAATATATTATTTTAGTTGTCTTTATATCGCCGAACCTAGCCTTTTTTTCATACTCTGCGAAAGCAGGCGATTTGTCTTTAGATCTGGTAGGACAGATTGAAAGTCGCTGTGAATTAAGTTTGATGGCTGACAACACGATAGATTTGTCAAATATACGCTCAAAAACGTTGCCGTTTAGTGTTTATTGCAACCAACCTTTAAGAATGAGTATTTCCTCACGAAATGGTGGTTTGTTAGCAAGCGATGGCAACCAAGAATTTGGGGTAAATCGGTATTTGTTAGAAATATCGATAGCCAAACTAGGCATAAAAAAACAGATATCCAGTAGTGACTTAACTTCTGAAAATTCTGTAGACAGTTCCGGTGTTATTCCGTTTTCAACGCAAGGGGAAATACGAGTAACCCTAGAAGATGACCTGCTATACGCGGGTAATTACCAAGATGTTATCGAAATTGATGTCTATCCATCAATCAATGACATCAAACAGTAAATCGCTTACTTCATGCGAGTGAGCACGTCAGTCGCAACCTGCCCAAACGTATCTGGGCTACGACATGTAAGTCAGTAAAAACCTTTCTAAGGAGCAATTATGAATAAGTTAACAGTTTGTGCAGTTGTTATTTCTGGTGCGTTTGCCACTCAAGCTCTAGCAGCGCCAACTGCGGTACAAGTTCAAGCAATCAACCCTTCAGTTTGTGAAATTTCTGCAAACCAATTAGTGCTAGATCTTAAGAACCCATCAGTTCAAAACACTGCTACAACTAACTTTACAATGAAATGTAATGACCGCAACGGCGCAACTGTGAAGATGGTAAGTGCTGAAGGTGGTCTTGAAGCAGATGACGCATTCCCAGATGATTTTGCACTTGCATATGAAGCAACATTTACTCCAGATGGCCTAGACCCACTAACTTTTACTCCTCCTGGCGGTACTGGTCCAAACAACTTCGAGTCTGAAGCTAAATCATATGCGGGCACAACAGACCTAGCTGGTGGCATTTCAGCAACTCTAGAAGTAACTAACACTCAAACAGCACCTTGGTCTGGTGGTTACTCAGATACGATCACAATTAGTATCACTTCAAACTAATTGTCTTACGTTAAGGGAGGCTATTCATAGCCTCCCGATTTTTATTTAAGGAGTGAATGAGTGTTTAGAAGCATCGTTACCGTCTTATCCATCATTGTAAGTTTTTCTGTTCAAGCATACCGAGTTGAACCTATGGTTTCTGAAATGGAGCCACTAGGTAAACGTGCACAAATGGTGATGCGCGTGGATAACACTGGCAGCCAACCACTTACCGTCGAGCTAATTCCTAAGTCTATGACTATGGATGAAATGGGCAACGAAACCACTCAACCAGCTGATGATGAGTTACTTGTTATTCCTGTTACGGCTGTAATAGAACCAGGGCGCTCCCAGTCAGTGATGATCCGCTATCTGGGCAATCCATCTATTTCTGAATCGAAAGCCTACCGCGTTACGGTGAAGCAAGTTCAAGTTGAACGCGCGAGTGGGGAAGCTGCGAATGTTGGTTTGCTACTTGAGTTCAATACATTAATCAACGTAAAACCGAAGAACTCTCGACCAGAACTATCAGTAACAAATGTCAAGAAAAATGGCGCCAATTGGCTACTTGAAGTCACCAACACTGGTACAAGTTACGCACGACTAAATAAAACTAACTGGCAAGTAGCAGATAAGGACCATAGTTCTTTTGTTACTGGAACAGAAATACGAGAACTTATTGCGGGTAGCTTAGTACTACCTAACTCAAAGCGTAGCTTTGTAATGAAACCACTTGAAGGTTTTGATGTAGATTCATTGTCGATAGATATTGAACTAGCGGAATAGCAAATAATGCGTTGTAACTACATTTTTGTTTATCTGCTTATGTTGTTTAGCTGGACATCACATGCCATTGTGATGTCCCCGTCGATCGTAGAATTTAACGTCCAAAAAAATAACTCTGCACAAATTGTGGTAACGAACAACACGACTAACAAGTTACCCCTTGAAGCCTCTTTGTTAGAACTTAGCTTTAAACAAGATGGTAGCTTCACTCCTCAACCAGTCAATGATTTAGACCTTTTGGTGTTCCCGCCAGCTGCAATCCTTAAGCCAGGCGCGAGCCAAGTATTTCGCATTCAATGGGTAAGCACTTCTACGCCTCTACAGTCGAGAAGTTATTTCGTTCGTTTTAGCCAACCACCGTTAGAAAGCAGTGATCAGTCAGGAATCGCATTGCAAGTTCACTACAACGCACTACTTCATATCTATGCAAACAACAATCGAGCAAGTGTTGTATTGAAAGTTGAAAAAGATGGTATCGCTACTTTGGTAAACCGTGGCAATAAATACACCTACAGTAGCTTACTGGCGTTTTCTCAACATGATCAAATAATCCAAAGTACCGTTGGCACACTATTTATACCACCTAATACAAGCATAAAAGCTCCATCTGTAGTTAATCTTCCGGCCGGTGAATATGATGGATATGAACGCTAAGAAAAGTCCGTTTTTGTTCCACACTAGGCTAATTGTGCTGGTTGCCTTGATTTACGTAATTGGCAATATTTCAGTTGTCCAAGCCGCCAAGATCAATCCAACAGGCAGAGATATTGAACTAACAACTTTGCTTAGAGTAAGTGATAGTGTACTAGGTGAAGCGTCGGTAACTATTACTGCTGATGATGAGGTATTGTTACCAAAAGAAAGTACTCTCGAGTTGCTTACGTCACTTTTGTCTGAAGAGACTATCGACGATCTTAGAAACACGAATAATAGTTCAGTACTTTCTCAGCAAGACTTCCAAGCCGTCGGCCTAGATATGCGTTTCGATTCATCGTCCTTTGAATGCATTATTTCTATTCCTGCTGATTTAGCTTTTACTCAGCAAATACGCTTTGCCAATCAGAATCCAAATCGGAATCATCTTGAGCCAAAGTTTTTTAGTGGATATATGAATCTCACACTGTCAGCAAATGAAACTCGAGCAGACGAAACAGAGACACAGAACAACTATTATCACCGATTAGAATCCGCGCTTAGTGTAGGGCCTGCAAACATCGAATATGAAGCATCGTATGATTCGAGCGCAGAAAGTAATGAACAATACGTACGTGAAGGAACAAGACTCAACTTAGATTTCCCGAGCCAAGGGACGAGATTAGTTTTAGGCGATATGTATAACAGCGGCAAACTGTTCCAAGATGGCACTGACATACTTGGGGTTGGGTTGACGCGAGATTTTACGCTTATTCCGACAAGAAACGTCAGACCCAAAGCCGCCCAATCTTTTACGTTACAACGAACCTCGAGTGTCGATGTTGTCATCGATGGGGCAGTTGTTCAACGCTTAACGTTAAGCGCAGGCAGTTACAATTTAAGCGATATTCCTCTTGCCCAAGGTAATAATGACGTTGAGCTCATCATTACCGACTCGGCAGGTAGAGAAGAGCGAATCAGGTTTTCAATCGCGACAGGTAATGGATTACTCGCACAAGGTGAGTTTGAATACAGTGTAATGGCTGGGGTGCCGAGTGAACTTCGCGATGGTGAGATAAAGTACCTATCTGAAGAACAAATTTTACACGGTTATTTAGATGTTGGTGTTACGCCGTCACTAACGTTAGGAGTTGATGCTCAAAGTAGAGAAGAACTCTACCAATATGGTGCCTCAATATTGCACGCTTCATCACTGGGTGTAACAGAACTCGTTGCTTCGCAAAGTCATCATCCAGAGCTAAAGGGCGGTGACGCATATCGTTTATCATTCGATGCCGAATTCGATGAGAGCAACGACTTAAAGCCTCAATTGAGTTTTATTTATGAGTACCAATCTGAAGATTTTGTTGGAATAAGCAGCTTTGATACAACTGACTCACCAATAAACACAACTCAACATTACGCATCTTTGTTTAGTTCTATCGCAATAACGCAACGGCTACGTACTGCACTCACTACCACATACAGCTCAGGTGTAGAGGAGAGTAATAATTATTGGTCTGTAAGTCCGAGCCTGTCAGGCCCACTATTTGGGACACCTGCGACGTGGAGTACGCGTCTAAACTATCGCGACTATCAAGATACCGAAAATGAATTTTCTGCCTCTTTCACCATTAGTTGGCCGTTTAGTCGGGAGTTGCGTGCAGTTGGTCAATACTCAAGCCAAAACCAACAAGGCTCATTAGATATGACATATCGTGATGGTATTGGCAGCACTGGTGGTGTATCGGCGTACGCATCGTTAGAAACAAACAAAGAGACCGACGGTAATTTCAATGCAGGCGTTAACTACACCGGTAACCGATTTGAAACGCTTGCAGACCACACAACGCGAGTTGAGAACTTTGATGATAGCAATTTAACGCACAATACCCGTGTCGAGGTTTCAAGCTCAATTGCGTTCGCTGGAAGCGCAATAACCATTGGTCGACCGGTCAAAGAAGCTTTTGCCGTTATCGAGAAGCACCCAAGTTTGGCTGAAAATCGTGTAGCGGTGGATCCAACTTTGAACAGTGATTACGCCCGCGTATTCAGCGAATCCTCCTATGATGTCTTGTTGCCAGATTTAGTAGCGTATAACTCACAGCTCATTGGCTACGATGTAGAAGATTTGCCGCCAGGATATGACTTAGGCGATGGTGCCTTTTCACTCTACCCAGGATACAACCGGGGTTATCGTCTGGTGATCGGCTCTGATGCCGTGTTAACTGCGATGGGTAAAATTTATGACCGGAAATCCGGTGATCCAATTACCTTAGTCGCTGGTAAAGCAATCTATCTAGGTGATAAAGACCAAGAGCCTGTCGAATTTTTCACTAACAGACAAGGGCTATTTGCACTCTCTGGCTTACGCCCTGGTGACTACAAGCTCGAGCTCGACAACAAAGAAAAGCAATCCGTTACCGTCAACCTACCTGAAGATAGTAACGTTTTAGTCATGTTAGGAGACTTATATGTGGATTAACTCATTAACTAGGTATCGGTTACTGCTGTTACCCGTTTCACTAACGTCGTTTTTCAGCTATTCAGCCTGTACTGTCACTTACTTAACAATCGAACCGATTAGTGCATCGAGAAGTTACAACGTTTTTGAATCCGGTACCAATGCGTTAGTGCAAAACTACCGATTGAAGTCTGACGTTATAGGCGAAGGCTGTGAAATTGAGGTTGAGCTCAGCGTTGAGAATGAACTCAACCATTTAGTCAGTGACAGCCTGCAAAACTTAATCTTCGATTGGCATAGTAGCAACGGTTATCAGAGATCTGGGCGTTGGTACACCAAGCTTTCTTCTACTGAGCCTGATGCAACATTTCAACTAAACTACCCAAGCCAGCAAAGAATCGATGCAGGGAGTTACTTTGGGCGACTGCAAGCGACTATTGGTGATCCAGACCTTAACGTGAAACAAGCGTCTTTGGATGTTTCAGTTTCGGTACCACCGACCGCAAAGATACAGTTTTATGGATTGTCCCAAAATCACTATGACCTTGATCTTGGAGTATTAACAACTAACAAAACGATTGGTTATGCACCAAAGTTATGGATTGAGAGCAACTCAGGATACCGAGTGTCTGTCGAGTCACTGAACCGAGGCTCACTTCGTCATCAATCAGAAGATATTCGTTGGGATATAGGATACAGAATGTACCTAGATAGCCAACAAATCGAAATAACAAGTCCAATCGCTTATTGGCGGAGTAGTCAGTCTACTTTTGGTAGACCTGTTTCGATGGAATTTGTCGTAGGTGATGTAGTCGATAAACCTGCAGGGCAGTACAGAGATACTCTGCAAATATCTATCGAGCCGGAGCTAACGGCTCTACCTTAATAACTTGAAGAAAAGGGTCGCTGACAAGCGACCCTTTATGATTTCTTTCAACTAGATATTAGTAACGTTGAGTTGAAGACTTGGGTCGAACTCTTGTACTCTATCATCTGCGTCCAACTCTACTTTTGGCATTTCTTCTTTATCAAAGCCAATATCACCACCGTTGATCACTCCTGAATCTTTGTTGATTGATTTAAAGTCGAACAATTCAAAATCAGCTAAGTGGCTAGGTACGACGTTTTGCATCGCGCGGAACATAGTCTCGATACGACCCGGGAAGCGTTTATCCCAATCATTCAGCATTTGCTTGATGTTTTGGCGCTGAAGGTTTGGTTGAGAACCACACAAGTTACAAGGGATGATAGGGTACTCACGCATTTCAGAATACTTGATGATGTCCTTTTCGCGGCAGTAAGCAAGAGGGCGGATAACTACGTGTTCGCCGTTATCAGAAACCAACTTAGGTGGCATGCCTTTCATTTTTCCGCCATGGAACATATTCAGGAACAGTGTTTCCAGAATGTCATCACGGTGGTGGCCAAGTGCAATTTTGGTCGCGCCCAGTTCTTTAGCCGTACGATACAAAATACCACGACGTAGTCGAGAACAAAGCGAACAAGTCGTTTTACCTTCTGGGATCTTATCTTGAACGATTGAGTAAGTGTCTTCTTCGACAATTTTGTACTCAACACCCAACGACTCTAAGTATTCAGGCAGAATATGTCCTGGGAAACCCGGCTGTTTTTGGTCTAGGTTGATTGCAATAAGAGAGAAAGAGATCGGCGCGCTCTTTTGCAAACTCATTAGGATATCAAGCATAGTAAAGCTGTCTTTACCGCCAGATAGACACACCATAATGCGATCACCATCTTCAATCATGTTGAAGTCTTGGATAGCTTGGCCTGTATTACGGCGAATGCGCTTTTGTAGCTTATTGAAATTGTATTGTTGAGCTTTGGTGCGCTCTTGAGTTTGCTCTGTCATCAGCTTGCGTTCTTTAATCAATCTTCAAAACAAAATGAAGTGCGTATGATACGGATAAATAGCGCAGATGCCAGATCTAATCACTCTCTGAAACAAAAAACCCCCTCGAACGAATCGAGAGGATTTGAGAGACGATACGCCAAATACGTAACGTTTTAGATAGCAGTTGCTGGGTCGAGTGGACTGATGTAACCGCTCGGCTTCAATGCCAATACGTCACAGTTGATCTTATCGATGACGTGCTCAGCTGTATTACCAATAAACACAGCAGACAACCCAGTACGTCCAGTGGTTCCGATGATCACCATGGCAGCATTTAAGCGCTCTGCAACCTCAGGAATTACATCTTCAGGTAGACCTTGCTCAACGATGGTTTGCTCATCATCATAACCGTGTTTCTGACGTAGCGCTTTCATCGCAGTTAAGTGATGTCCTCTGACTGCATCGGTGTAAGTCGCAGGATCAAATTCTGGCAGCTCAATGGTGATGTTTGCTGGAGTGACAGGATAAGCGTTAACGAGGTAAGGGGTAGCTCCCAAGCGTTCTGTCAGGCTCTTCATCTGATCGACCATACTATCGTTTAAGTCCAGATGAGTTTCGTTTTCCGAACCCACATGAACGGAGGCAATGATACTCGCATCCTCTGGCCAATCTTCATTTTTAACAAGCAGAACAGGGCAAGGGCATTTTCTTAACAAGTGCCAATCGGTCGGAGTAAAGATTACCGATTCCAATACATCGTGTTTACGTGTTCCCTTAATCAAGATGTCGTGACTGCCACCAAATACTTCAGCAATGATCGCTTCGTAAGGGCGGTTGTGCCAAACGACCTTCACTTCAAAGTTCACACCTTCAAGTAGGTATTCTTTGGCGACTCGGTGCATCCATTGTTCTCGTTGTCCGATTACGCCACGACGCATCGCATCGCGCTCATCGATAGACAGCATGGATGTCATGTCATAGGAGAAGTCATAAATAGAAAGGAAAAAAGTCACATGGCTAGGCGAGCGACTTTTAGCAGCAAGCTGCATTGCACGTGCTAAAGCGGGTTGGTCATCTTTATTGATGTCCGCCACAACTAAGATTTTATTATAGATGCTCATATCTACTCCTTAAACATGAGGAGGAACATATGATTACTGTAGCCTAGTTCAGGGGGAAATATTAGGAAAAGTTGAAGGAGAGTAGGAGAAGTATGATGTAGCTCAGCTTTGAGCTACACCATTGATGTTATTACGATTCTGCAGAAACGCCAGCCAGTTCCATCAGTGCATCGTGGTCTAAGATAGTGATGTATTTCCCTTTTACACTTAGCATTTCTGCTTTCTGGAAACGACCAAGTAGGCGAGAAATTGTCTCAACCGTAAGGCCTAGGTAATTACCAATATCACCACGAGTCATTGTTAGACGGAATTCGCGAGGACTAAAGCCGCGTTGTGAGAAGCGAGTTGAAAGATTGTAAAGGAACGCAGCTAGACGCTCTTCAGCATTCTTTTTCGAAAGCAGAAGAATCATTTCTTGGTCACCTTTGATTTCATTACTCATCAAACGCATGATTTGCTGACGTAACTTCGGCATTTTACCAGATAAGTCATCCAATGTTTCGTATGGGATTTCACAAACCATTGAAGTTTCAAGCGCTTGAGCGAAACTAGGGTGAGAGTCGCCAGTGATAGCATCGAAACCAACTAAATCACCAGCTAGGTGGAAAGCGGTAATCTGCTCATCACCTTGTTCTGTGATTGTGTAACTCTTAATCGTACCTGAACGAATAGCGTAGAGGGACTTAAGCTCATCACCAGCTTTGAAAAGCTCTTGGCCTTTTTGGATCGGCTTTTTACGCTCGATAATTTGATCAAGTTGATCTAATTCTGACTCATTAAGAGTAAATGGAATACAAAGCTGACTGATACTACAGTCTTGACAATGGATGGCACAACCACCTGATTGAATACGCTTTGTTGCAGGCTTTTCAGAAATCATAACAACCTTTCACTATTTGATATACATCAATATTTTAGCATCCCTTAACTCTAAAGGGTAGTGTAAAAAGACGCATAAAAACATTGGACTATTAAGTCATTGATAAGATGGTAAATGCACCATAGCCAGTGTAAATACCATAAGTTAAGAGCGCTAACGCAACAATGTGTCGAAATATGACATTATTTTTGAGCTTATTTAAAAAATTGGCAGAATGACCGACCAACAACATCGCGGGAAGCGTACCCAAACCAAATGCTAACATGACCAGCGCACCATTAGCTGCGCTGCCCGAGACTGCTGACCACGTAAGAGTAGAGTACACGAGTCCACAAGGTAGCCAACCCCATACAAAGCCGAATGGAATAGCATGAACGGGGGATTTAAGTGGAAGTAACGAATGCCCGGCAGGAGAGATAAACTTCCATAGTGTTTGACCAAGTTTCTCAATGTACACTAATCCATGCCACCAACGTCCGATATAACAAGCGAGAAGTATCATAAAGATCGCCGCCGCAATTCTCAGCCAGACTAAGACGTTGTTGAGTTGACCAACTTCCGAGATCGAAGATACTGCGCCGCCCACCAAAGCTCCGATGATGGCATAGCTAGTTAAGCGTCCAAGATTGTAAAACAGCGGAATAAGTTTAGAAGGTTGGGATTGGCCAATAGACAGCATCGAAGCGATACCACCACACATTCCCACGCAGTGACCGGCACCGACAAGTCCGATAACAAATGCACCAATCCAATCGGGGGTCATTGCTTATCGTTCTCTTTTTTATCTTCTTCATCAAACAGAATATTGTGACCTTGACGTTCAAGATCCTCAAACTGCTCGCTTTTTACCGCCCAAAGAAAGATAGCCACGGCGACACAAACCAAAACTATCGCGATAGGGATAAGAATATATATGCTTTCCATCTATTTACCCTGTTCCTTAAGCAAACGAAGGGAGTTAGATACTACAATAATTGAACTCGCAGACATACCCACAACCGCAAAATACGGTGCAACTAATCCCGCCACGGCAAGAGGCAAAATCAGTAAGTTATAGCCCAGTGACCACGCGAGGTTCTCACGAATGATCTTACGAGTTTGTAGCGCGAGTTTGCGAGCTTCTAAGATACGCTCAAGATGGTCGCCAAGCAGAACCATATCGGCAGAGGCTTTTGCCACGTCAGTACCACCGCCCATAGCGACTGAAAGATGCGCTCCTGCCAAGGTAGGAGCGTCATTGATGCCATCGCCGATCATCATAGTGATATCTTTGCTATCGACACTCTTCAGATAGTTGAGTTTATCTTGCGGTTTAGCACCAGAGACAACATGCTCAATGCCAATCTCTTTGGCAACACTCTCTGCGTTTGTTTGAGAGTCCCCGGTCAGCAGGGTGATTTTAATGCCCGCTTGTTTAAATCGTTTGATAAATGACTTCGCTTCCTTACGAACTGGATCTTGATAACGGAACGTCGCGATATGGACACCGTCCAAAGACATGTAAACGGAGTTAGGTTCTGCCGTTACCGCATCGCCTAAGACATACCTAGCACTACCAATTTTAGCCTCTTGGCCTTGGTACATACCTCGAATACCCGAGCCGATAATGTTTTCAACATCAGTAACTTCGATATCTTGATCGTTATATGTTTTGAATGCACGGGCAATAGGGTGGTTAGCGTGTGACTCCAATGCTGCGGCAATCGCTAAAGCTTGCTGTTCGGTATAGTTTGACGGTGTTGAGACAGAACTGATGACAATATCGCCATGTGTTAGCGTGCCTGTTTTATCGATAATCAGGTGGTTAACTTTGCACAGAGTTTCAAATACGTGGCTCTTGCGTAGCAAAATACCGTAGCTACCCATACGCGAAGTCGCACAAGTCAGCGCAGTGGGCGTTGCCAAAGAAAGTGCACAAGGGCAGGTCGCAACAAGCACAGATAACATAATCCAGAACGCGTCATCTGGACGAGCTTCATGCCAGAAGAACCAGGTGCCTGCAGCAATAATCAAAATGATACCGACGAAGTAACGTGCGACTACGTCGGCGATCTCAGCGATCTTGGGTTTACTTAATTGGGCTTCGTCTTGAAGGCGAACGATATTAGAAATCATCGAGTCAGCTTTCGATGACATGACTTCCAGCTCAAATGCTTCTTCACCGTTCAGTGTGCCTGCGTACACATAGTCATCGATAGTCTTTACTACCGGGACAGATTCGCCTGTTAACATCGATTCATCAATATGCACGCGACCAGAGATAATCTTACCGTCAGCGGGAACGTGTTCACCCGGCAAGACACGGATTCGGTCGCCAAGCACCAATGTCTTGACGGGTACTTGCTCGCCATCGAGCTTGGTCGCGATAGCGGGGATCAGTTTAAGCAAGTTTCCACTCGCAGCTGCGGCTTTACGGCGCGCTCGCATTTCCAGAAAACGTCCAACCAACAAGAAAAACGCAAACATAGAAATGGATTCAAAGAATACTTCGCCCTGTTCTGTAACGGTCGCAACTAAACTTGCGCAATACGCGAAGATCATTGCGATAGAAACTGGCACGTCCATACCAAGCGTGCGGCTACGAATGCTTCGCCAAGCGTTGATATAGAAAGGCAATGCGGAATAGAGCATCACCGGAGTAGCAAAGATTAAACTAACCCAGCGGAAATAATTCTTAAACTCAGGCTCAAGATCACCAAACACTTCAAGATAAAGCGCGACAGCCAACATCATGACTTGCATAGTCGCCAAACCAGCAATCCCCAAACGATAGAGATACTGTTTCATCTGTTGGTGGTAGGCGGCTTCTTGTTTGTCGGCTTCAAACGGTGCTGCGGTGTAACCCAACTTGTGGATAGAAGAAAGGAGTTCACTTAAACGTGTCTTGGTTTTATCCCAAGATAAAATCGCGCGGTTAGTTGTGGTATTGACGCGGATTGAGAGCACGCCATCTTTCTGCGAGACTTGTTTTTCTATCAACCATGCACACGCTGCGCACGATACGCCTTCAAGCGACAATGTGACTTCCGCTTTGTCATCAGAACTTCGTACAAACTCAGACTGGACTTGTTCATTGTCATAATGAATAAGCGCTTGCAGTTGCTCTGGCACCAAATCCGCTTTCTCGGCAGGCGCAGTGCGATATTGGTAGTAAGAGGTCAATCCGCTATCAACAATGGTTTGTGCGACCGTTTCACAGCCTGGACAACACATATCGCGGACTTCACCTAGGATTTCAACTTTAAAATCCGTGTTTACTGGTACTTCTTCACCACAGTGGTAACACGACTTACACATGATTTTGCTTAGTTATCCAATTGAACAGGAGATGACGATGGGAATGTAACGCGACCTTGAACCAACCATTGTTTGTCATGAGGAGTCAGCTCAATAAACCAAGGACCTTGAAGTTCTTTATCTAAGGTGAATCGATAAACACCTTTCGCATCGGAGGTGATCATCTGAGAGAAGTCTCTGTCAGGAAGAGTACGGTGAGCGAACATTGCTGTTATCGCTGGATAATGTTCCAACTGGCCTTTGTTGAACTTGATAACGACGCTATTGCCGTCTGAATAAACGGCCGCACTTAGGCCTAAGTCTTTTGCGACATTCTGTTTGCTAATGTCGACATTAATCCCTTTGCCTTTTTTATAGTAATCCTCAGTCACTAGTGAGACAGAATTTTGCGAGAAAACCACCACAGTGATAATCGTCCACACAACAACAGTAAGTGGCAAAATAATTAGAAACCACGGCCAAAACTGCTTATACCAAGGCTTTACCATAAAAAAGTTCTCAATTTGTAAGATGAAATTAGGGCTTTAACTTTAAAGGAAAGACAGCCCCTTTTTAAAGGGGCTGTTATTGAATAGTTACTTATTATCTGAGTTGCTCAAACTCCAAACGTAAGCAGCAACAAGCTGAACTTTGTCTTCGCCTAGAATATCTTTCCAAGCAGGCATTACGCCAGAACGACCGTTCATTACTGTTTCTGTTACGTCTGCACGAGAGCTACCAAACAACCAGTCTTGGTCAGTCAGGTCAGGTGCACCCACTGCTGGGTTACCTTTACCGTCTGTGCCGTGACACGCTGCACACACGACGAAACGTGCTTTACCTGCTTCTGCATCACGAGCGTTTACACTACGACCAGAAAGGCTAAGAGTGTAGCTAACTACTTCCTCAACGCCTTGCTCGCCAAGAGCATCTTTCCAAGATGGCATCTGACCGATACGACCGTGCATGATAGTCGTAACGATAGCTGCAGGTTCACCGCCGTATAGCCACGCATCGTCAGTTAGGTTAGGGAAACCTTTCTGACCACGAGCATCCGAACCGTGACACTGAGAACAGTTTTGTAGGAACAAACGTTGACCTACTTTAACTGCTTCAGAGTCTGCAGCGATTTCAGGAATCGGACGCAGTTCTGTTGAACCGTTCACATAAGCTAGGCTCTTGAATGCTTCACCAAAGTAAGTGTCTGCATCGTCTAGCTCTTTAGCGTATTGGTCCAGTTGCTTGTTGCTTTGCGCAGCTGCTACTGATGCCTTCGACTCTTCAAGAGAACGTACTGTTTGGTCTGAACTGGTCCAGCCTAGTACACCTTTGAAGTTACCAAGACCCGGGTAAAGAGTCAGGTAAGTCGCCGCGAAAAAGAACGTACCTACGAATAGGTAAGTCCACCATTTCGGCAGTGGGTTGTTTAGCTCGCGAATACCATCGTACTCGTGACCCATATCTGCACTTTCTTCCACGCCCATCTTGTCTTTAAGACACCAGATAAGCAGTGCAGCACAGCCGACAAGAGTACCGACTGTAATGATGATTATCCAAAGACTCCAAAATGTAGTCATTGCTTAGTCACTCCTTGTTCTTTTTCGGGCGTTTTTTCTTCATCAGCAAAAACAAGGTTTGCAGCCTCATCGAAACGTGCTTTGCGACGTTTACCGTAAGCCCACCAAACTACACCCAGAAAGCTAACGAACAGAACTATGGTCCAAATACTGTGAATAGTACCGATATCCATAATTTCACCCCTTTAATTACTTCATTGCGTGACCAAGAGACTGAAGGTAAGCAATGATGGCATCCATCTCTGTTTTACCTTCTACATCTTTAGACGCATTTGCGATTTGCTCATCAGTGTATGGAACACCAAATTGATCACGGAAAAGACGTAGTTTCTTTTCTGTATTCTTGCCGTCTAGAACATTGTCAGCCAACCAAGGGAAACCTGGCATGTTTGACTCAGGAACTAGTTCGCGAGGATCAAGAAGGTGAACACGGTGCCACTCATCAGAGTAACGACCGCCAACGCGCGCTAGGTCAGGACCAGTACGCTTAGAACCCCATAGGAATGGGTGTTCCCATACACTTTCACCAGCAACAGAGTAGTGACCGTAGCGTTCCGTTTCAGAACGGAATGGACGAATCATTTGGCTGTGACATACGTTACAACCTTCACGGGTGTAGATGTCACGACCTTCAAGCTCAAGAGCTGTGTAAGGACGTAGGTTTTCAACAGGTTCAGTTGTTTGCTTTTGGAAGATCAACGGAGTGATCTCAACCAACGCACCCAAACTGATTGCAAAAACAATAAGAATCGCTAGCAAACCGACATTGCGTTCAACAATTTCGTGGCGATTGTTAGAATTAGAACTCATTCTTTAAATCTCCTTATGCCGGTTGCTGGATTGCTTTTAAGCTAGCTTTTGGTGCTGAAAGAGTCTTGTACGTGTTGTATGCCATTAGGAACATACCGCTTAGGAAGATGAAACCACCTAGGAAACGTACAAAGTAGAACGGGTAAGACGCTTCTACTGATTCAACAAAGCTGTAAGTCAACGTACCGTCAGAGTTAACTGCGCGCCACATCAGACCTTGCATAACACCAGAAATCCACATCGCAACGATGTACAGAACTGTACCGATTGTCGCTAACCAGAAGTGAGCGTTAATCAGGCTTACAGAGTACATACGCTCTTGACCGAATAGGCGAGGGATCAAGTGGTATACCGAACCGATAGATACCATTGCAACCCAACCTAGAGCGCCAGAGTGTACGTGACCAACTGTCCAGTCTGTGTAGTGAGACAGCGCGTTAACTGTCTTAATAGACATCATTGGGCCTTCAAACGTAGACATACCGTAGAACGATAGTGATACGATTAGGAAACGAAGGATAGGGTCATAACGTAGTTTGTGCCAAGCACCTGAAAGCGTCATGATACCGTTGATCATACCACCCCAAGAAGGCGCAAACAGAACAAGAGACATAACCATACCTAGCGACTGCGTCCAATCTGGAAGTGCAGTGTAGTGTAGGTGGTGAGGACCTGCCCAAATGTATAGAGAGATAAGAGCCCAGAAGTGAACGATTGACAGACGGTAAGAGTAAACTGGACGCTCAGCTTGCTTAGGAACGAAGTAGTACATCATACCTAGGAAACCAGCTGTCAGTAGGAAACCTACCGCGTTGTGACCGTACCACCACTGTACCATCGCATCCACCGCACCAGCGTAAATCGAGTACGATTTACCCATAGATACTGGGATTGCCATGCTGTTTACGATATGAAGAACCGCAACAGTAATGATAAAGGCACCGAAGAACCAGTTTGCCACGTAGATGTGTGACGTCTTACGTTTCACAAGCGTTCCGAAGAACACGATAGCGTAAGAAACCCAAACAACCGCGATAGCAATATCGATTGGCCATTCAAGTTCAGCGTATTCTTTACCAGAGGTATAACCTAAAGGCAGAGTAATCGCTGCTGCGAGGATAATTGCTTGCCAGCCCCAGAAGGTGAAGGCGACAAGAGGGCCACCAAATAGACGAGTTTGACAGGTACGCTGCACAACATAGTAAGACGTTGCGAACAGAGCACTTGTACCAAACGCAAAAATAACCGCATTAGTATGCAGAGGACGTAAGCGACTGTACGTCAACCACGGCGTATCAAAGTTTAGCTGTGGCCAAACTAATTGAGCGGCAATCAAAACACCAACAGCCATACCGACAATACCCCAGAGAATAGTCACAAGGGTAAATTGACGGACGACTGTATAGTTGTAGTTTTGTTCAAGCTGCTTTTCTTGGCTCATTTGCATGCTTCCAATTTCTAATTAACTACACTTTACTTCCAACACGACACATGTCGTAATGCCACCCAAAACGTAAAGAATTTCATCCCGCGTTTCAGACGGTTAAATATTCTTATCGGTTTTTAAAAAAAGTGGCATTTTCAGCCGCCAACTATACTGCATTTAACAATTCAATGACAGCGTAGTAACCTTACACTTGGTCAGGTTTTGGCCTTTTATTTTAAAACTTTGAAGTTTGTTACACGGAGAAACACCCTTAATGGCAGCCCAAAAACTCACACGCGGTCGTTTTGTTCAAATAATCATCATGTTAACCCTACTGATTACAGCGTTTTTCTGGAGAACGGTCACGCATGAATCGACACTTGAACTGTCGTGTGAGGCAAAAAAAGAGTGTGTTTTTTACGCAGACAACACCCGCTTTTCTGTGCAATTAGGTGAAGGAGATATGTTAATTGAAACGGATAAGGAGGGGTGGATTCTTGAACCAACGTCACCTGAGTCCACGCTCGAAAAAAATGCACTTTCTTGGTCTATTTTCTTTCCAAAATACAATAACGAGATCACAATCAAATTAAGCTCGCCAGAAGGTGAACAAAAAGCAATCACAATTAGAAGAATCTAGATGGAATTTAAAACGCATATTTCTTATCAACTGAAAGAAAAAGATGCCGTCGCAGAAATCGTCAGTGAAATTAGTACCAAAAATCTAGCAAGCATTATTTGCTATTTTACGCAAAACTACGGCTCCGAAAAATTACGGGCGGCATTTAAGAAATCCTTGCCCGACGTATCCATTATTGGCTGCTCGACGTGTAAAGGAATAATGACCGAGCGTGGTGTGCACTTTGGCAATGTGATCGGCCTAATCGCCATCTACGATTCTAATTCACGAGCGTATGGCTCCAGTCTGGTTGAATATGACAACGAGCAAGATTCGAAAATTGCCGCCAGAAGAGCGATAGAAATCGCACTGGAAAAAGCCGACCGTGTCGGGGAAGTCCCCAGTTTTGCCATTATCCATACGACACCAGGCCTAGAAGAGACATTAATCAAATCGATTGATAACTTCTTCCAAACGCCAGTTCCGATAATAGGTGCCACAGCGGCAGACAATGCTGTAAAAGGACAGTGGTCAGTCTTTAACGAAGATGCATCAACACACCAAGGCTTAGCCATTCAACTCCTGTTTCCTTCCAAGCCCTTAGCCGCTGGGTTTAGTGCTGGTTATTCTCCGACGCAGTTCACAGGTAGGGTAACCAAAGCAAAAGGTAGAGAGTTGATGGAGATCGACCACAGACCCGCCCAACAAGTTTACCGAGAATGGTTAGAAAAACACGCCAATATCGACCTTCCAAGTCACTTTATATTTCAACTAGTTACGCAATATCCGCTTGGTAGAATTGCCGGATCACTTTACAATCAACCTTATTATAAATTGTCTCATCCTGTGAAGCTCACCGAAGATGAAGGCATTCTTCTTTTCACCAACATAGAAGAAAACGATAACGTTACGTTAATGTTTGGTGACAAATCGCAGTTGATTTTTAGACCAGCGCGAGTGATAAAAGAAGCAAATAGGCAATCGATTAATAGCTCTAAAATAGCCGGGGCCGTGTGCATTATCTGTGCGGGAGCTATGCTTTACTTAGACGAAGACATTCATAAAGTCTACGAAATAATAAAACAACAAATGGGGAACGTCCCCTTTATTTGCCCATTTACCTTTGGTGAACAAGGGCGCTTTGTTAACGGAGAAAATGGTCATGGTAATTTGATGATCTCTTCCGCTACATTTTACTCTGATTGATTCGACTTATGTGTTTAAAAACGAAAGAACAATTACATGAAGCACTCGTAGAGCTGAAACAAAGCCAAGAGCGCGAAGGGCGTTTAATGGCGGAAAACCGCGCTATTCTGGATGCAATCTCAAGTATTACCAGCGCGTCGAACAAACAACAAATTTTCCAAGAGCTCAAAAACGTACTTTCTCTCTATATAGACTTTTCTGATTTCATCGTACTGAGTAAGAAAAATTGCGAGTTGCACTTCAATACACTGCTTACCTCAAATAAAGAATTTGAAGGCGTTGAGTGGTGCAATGATGGTAAGTTTCCCAGAGTCTTAGAGGGAGACTGCATTCTATTGTTCGAACCCGCCAAACTGCAAGAGTTCGCCTGTTTGGATGATCAGCAAAAGAACACTATGAAGTGCGCTCTAGCTACTGGCGTAAAAGCGACTATTACCGATTCCATCATTTTATTGATAGGGAACAAAGTAGGGCAATTCACACTAGATTCGCGCGAGACACTGTCACGTTTCAGACCCCTTCTTGAACGCGCGTTGATTGATATCGAACACAAAGAGCAGCTTCAACACTTAGTTGATGTTCGCACGCAGCAGTTAAAGCTCGCCCAGATCAAAGCAGAGAAAGCCAACGAAGCAAAATCGCGATTTTTGGCCATGATGAGCCATGAATTAAGGACTCCATTGAATGCAGTCCTCGGCTACATTGATGTGCTGCTCGACGATCTAAGTGTTCCAGAACAACTTGAGATGCTCGAGAAGATGGAGTCGTCCGCAGAACTGTTGCTCGTTTTAATTAACGACATACTCGACTTATCTAGGATTGAAAGTGGCGAGTTCTCCACTAAATATCAGTGGGTTAAGTTAAGAAACGATCTATCTTCAATTCTTGAGCATTTCCAGACCCTCGCAAATGCAAAAGGATTGGACTTCACCGTCGACTTAGAATTTGAGCAGGACTTATTGCTGTGGATTGATCCAACCCGAGTGATGCAAATTGTATTCAATCTTGTTGGCAATGCTCTCAAGTTTACGGAACAAGGCTCAGTTTCTTTAAGTGCTACAATCTCAAACTCAGTACTGAAAATAGAAGTAAAAGATACTGGAATAGGTATCGAACGTTCACGTCTTAACGCAATATTCAGTCAGTTTAGGCAAGCCGATGATTCTATCACGAGAAAATACGGTGGGAGTGGACTTGGGTTAACGATCTCCAAGCACTTAGCTGAGTTGATGAGTGGTAGCATTTCCGTTGAAAGCGTGTTTGGTAAAGGTTCTGTGTTTACGATCAGTTTGCCCGTCAAAACCAAGCTACAAGTCAATCTAAACGAACACCCACATGATTTAACGGTTAACTTCGCTAAGAGCCTTAACATTCTCGTTGTAGAAGACACCGTAACTAATCAAATGGTGATTAAACTAATCCTAGAGAAGCTTGGACATAAAGTGGTAACCCAAAACAATGGTTTGGAAGCGGTGGATTACTTTAAGCAGAATTCAGAGCACATCGATCTTATTTTTATGGATATTTCAATGCCAGTTATGGATGGTTTAACCGCGACTAAACAGATACGACAGTTCTGTAGCGCTACACCCATTATCGCATTAACTGCTCACGCAATGGCTAAAGACAAACAAACATGTATCGATGCCGGTATGAATGCGTTTGTCTCAAAACCAATTCGTAGTAAAGAGATACAAAGAACGCTAAAAACCGTCATCAGTGTTTAAGTGACGGCCTCTAGCATGATTTGAAACTACGATGGCTGAATACGTTCGATCTCAGGATGTTTTAGCAACATAACGCGTATCCAATGGTGCACAACCCACATGACCATTGCTGTAAGCAAAACCGCGACAAAGATTGAACTAAAGCGATACAAGATCGAGAAGAACGCATCTTTTTGTTCTGGAACCAATGACGTAGTCAAAGGTACAGACAAAGCAGACATGGCAGAGAAAGCGATTGCCGCTTTAATTTGCCCTTTAGTCAGCCACAAACAAAATGGTCCCATGGCTATAACAAATGCCAACCAAAACAGTAGGCCGTGCCCGTACCAACTACCTAAAATAAGTTGAACCGACATACCCGCTAAGCACCCAAGAGCCGTACCTATAATACGAATCTTAGCCATCGCCATTGAGCCAGCGAGGGTCATTGGTGTCAGGATAATAAGAATCGAAGCTTGAGCAGATAAGGAATCATATAAGTCAGCTACCTGGAAGACAATAAACGCCGTCATTGCCACAACCCAGCCCATAGCAACTTGACTGATGTAATCTATATCGCTTTTGACCGGAGTCGAAATCTCCGCTTGCTCGCATTGAGATTCAGGCTCAGGAAAGATCCAATATGCTAGTGCGCAAACGAAAATGTTGCTGAACGCTATAACCCACAAGTTAACGTTAAACTCTTCGATATCCATGAAGTTGTAGCTAGCGAAATTCAATACAATCGAACCAACTAGCAGCCCCATATAACCAAATAGGTATGTCTTCTGGTTCATCATTGCAACACACTTAAACAACATCATAATGCCAACAGCAGCGATCATTAGAGTAGGGTGGAACTGTAAAAACTCTACGATATACGTTGCTTGAACGGTGCTCCAAACTGCAGAGAAGAACACCATTAGCAAGCTAGGTAAACTAAAGCGGTCCATTCGTCCAAGTATAAATAGCGGCATCATTATGGCGAAAAAACCATAAGACCAGCCAAATACCATGCTCAGCGCCAGTCCCATCGAGCAACCAAACCAAATACGTAACGTTTTCATTCTGGCACCTGCTAATAAATAAAGTGGAACCAGCTAGCGATATGAATTTGTACCTGCGCCATTAGATGCCAAAACATATTATCTTGTGGATAGACCACGATCGTCGCCCGCGATCCAACAAACAGTGATGATGGCATGTTGTCCTGGCTCGTTAGATTGACTCGCGTACGTTGTGCATCTCGAACCCAACGGTTATTTACTTCAACTTTCGTCAATGCTCCGTTTGGTGTTTGTTGCGCAGCGGCTACGCCATAGTCACGGCTAGAGATATCAAACTCGTATACGCCACCAGGGTTTGCATCAAATGCCACCAAAGCGTGGTAACTTTCGTTCAAGTTAGCGACTGATTTCTCACGAAAATCTGCAGCAACCCACATAGAGCCAGTAGGAACAAAAGTAAGTAGGGGCATATTAGTGTTCGCCATTGTACCGACTTCCAATTGTAGGTTGGTTACCACGCCATCGCTCGGTGCGAGTACTCGAGTATTGGTTAAATCTAGTTGTGCTTTCTCTAGCTTATTTCTCGCGATGCGTACCGCGGTGCTTTCACCTTTTTTATCACCCAGTTGCGCTTCAATGACTTTCAAGTTTTGCTGCTCCGCTTTCAATGTAGCGTGAGCGACTTGGTTTTGCGCAAAAGCGTTATCAACAGACGACTGTGAAATCACTTTTTGTCTCGACAACTTGAGTAAGCGATTGTATTCACGATGCGCGTTATCATAGGTCGCTTGCGCGCGTGCAATATTCGCGACTGCCGCTTCACGCTGAGAATACAAGGTTGCTTCTTTCTCATAGGCTGACTGAAGTGATAGTTCAGCTTGCTCCAGAGCGATGTCATACTTACGCTCATCGATAGTGAACAGCACATCACCTTTGTTAACTGACTGATTATTTACAACTGAAACACTAGTCACTTTTCCGGACACCTCTGGGGCGACTTGCACGACATACCCTTGAACGCGTCCTTCAGTTGTTAGTGGGGCGTGACGGTCAGCAATGATAATGTACAAAAATAGTACGATGAACAGGACAATCAACGTACGCATCCAATGTCTGAATTTTTGATCTGCGGTCATTAGAAGTTCCGAATAACAAATAAGATAGGAGATTATAGAGAACTTCGTCACAGTTAAGTAGAATGACATAAAGCACATGAATGAGCTAAAAGTAGGACAATGAACGTAAATCTCGATGACATTTATTTGTTTACCCAAACCGTTGTACATGGTGGAATCAGTGCCGCGGCCGATGCAAACAACTTGCAGCGCTCTAAAGTGAGCCGTCGGCTTCAAGAGCTTGAAAAAGCGCTGGGATTTCAGTTACTTATTCGAACAACCAGAACCATTGAGTTGACTGAGCATGGCAAACGCTTGTTCGAACTTGTTGGGCAATCAGTCGAGCATATCCAGCAAGGTTTGAACGTTATGTACGAATATCAACAAGAGTTGAGTGGTAGGGTGCGTTTAGCAATTCCTTCCGCATTGATGAGCTCTGCGGCTTTTAACGCCATTATTACTGAGTACACGACACGTTACCCAGATATATCGGTGGAGATTGAAAACCACCAAGAGAGCATCGATTTAAAGCGCCAAGCATTCGATATTCAGCTATTGCCCAGCGTCGTTAAAGTAACAGATGATAGCTACGTTCAGTTTAGTTTGCTTCCATATTGTAGTCATTTCGTCGCTTCTCAGGCGTATCTAGACAAGCATCCACCAATTGCGACAATAGAAGACTTACAACAACACCGACTGCTGACCAATCGATACAACGCAAATTTGCTCGGTCCTGAGTTGCATCTTGCACTCAAATCCGACGATTTGAACTTGTTGCGTTCAATGGCAATAGCAGGGAATGGAATCGCATTTATCCCACAGATACATTCGAAGCCCGCATTGAAAGACGGATTGTTAACAGAAGTCTTGCCTGAATTTACTCATCCTAAACAACACCTGACACTGATTTATCCGTCCTCGTTGTTTTTACCAAACAAGGTCAAGGCACTAATTGAGTTGTTTAGAGAGAAGTTTAAGTAAAACAACATCTGAACATTTGCAGAATGTAAGAAGACAAAACGGTTGTTCTAATAATCAGTTTGTTAATCTCTGATTATCAAACTGATTATTAGGTATTTTATGGTAAATCGATTATGTTCAATCTTTGAGGGAGCTTAAGAGCTAGAGGAGAGGTAAAGGAATATGGACATTAAGATATACGACACCGTATTTAACATAATATACATAATGCGCACTCAAGTATTGAATATAACCTAGGTGTCTTCTTCGTCATTTCTATTCCTGTAGATAAATCTTACTGATTTCTTACGCTAGCAAAACTTTGCATTCACTTTTACGGTGTTTGTACCTAACTCAAAGATGAACTTCCAACACTTATCAAATATCGGACTTGAAACTTACCTCTGTACTAGAGCGCTTGATTTAGCTTACGTGGTCGGTTTGTTTTCTCCAAGCCAAACTATCGATTCATTCGCGCGCGTTACTGATTTCTACTTAGTTACTCGTTGTTTTAATTGAACCAATGGCCAATTGATACAAGCTCATTCAAACTGTTACGTTGTCATTTTGAATGAGCTATATGACTATTACTCTTTTGGAGCGTATTGTTCAAAAACTTCTTGAGCGGTCATTTTGTGTGAGTTTGGATTTAACTCGTAATACTCTGGTTTTTCATCGACAAAAATTTCGCTAGCCAACGTAAAGTTCTCTTCAGGAAAAAGCCCTGCAGACAAAACGTATTCGCTAGCTGGAATCAAATAATAAAACAGATGAGTACCGCATTTAGAACAGAAACCGCGCTCTGCCCAATCAGATGACTGGAATCGCGTGATTTGTTCAACTCCATCAAACTTAATACCTTGTTTGGTGTGGATGGCATGCAATGGACCGCTAGACCACTTGCGACACATACTGCAATGGCAAAGGCCAACTTCATTGACCGATTCGGTTTCCACAGACACTGAACCGCACAAACATTTTCCTTTCATTGTGATTCCCTCTGTTTCTATTTTAAATTCAAAGACATGATGTGCTGAGGTCCAGCTGCACCGCCTAAGTAAAGCTCACCACCATCGACAAATCCTGCTTTTTCATAACACATTTTTGCGATTGGGTTCTTACAGTTTACGGTTAAGTAAATTTTGCACACGTCTGGAAACTGAGATTTAACGTAATCAGGCAATAACTTTACTGCTTGAACTCCGTGTCCTTTACCTTGTTGTCTCGCATCGATCAGGTATCCTCTAAGGCCAATACAAGGTTTGTCACACGCAAACTCATAAGAGTCAGAATAATTAAAATCCAGTAAAAAGAACCCAACGACTTCCTCTCCAAACTTAATGACATGAGCAATGCACGAACTAGGAAGTTCACTGAGTATTTCTTCTGTTGTCCCGACATACTTGAGCTGAGAGTCGTCAACAGATAATGCTAATACCTTTTCACGATCTGGTTCAGTTAGTTTTGCTAAAGATAACATTCTAATCCTTTAAAAATGCCACAGACCAAAAAGTTACACTGTAGCAATGCATTGATATCTTATTGAATCTATTATGTATCTTTCTAGGGAATAAAACCAAGCGACGCTCTCAAAAATTAATATCTTGTAAAATACATATAGTTATAGTGCATTAAAAATACATGCTAACTATTTTAGCTCGTTACATGAATTCGAATGTACTTTTCAGGTTGTTGATACTTAAAACGTTGGCCACGTTTGATGACTTTTTTACCGACTTTACAAACTTTATGGTCTCCAGTCCCGCGAACTTTCTTTACTTTTGCATAGCGATCATCGTGGCTGAGTTCAATAAATAGGTCGCAGTAACCTTCGAGTTCTTGTTTGGATAATTCTTTGACTACTCGTTGCTTAAGCTTTTTCGCAATGGAATTACGCTCTGCATCGTCTATAGCAACCGATGAAGCAGAAAAGAGAGTTAGAAAGATGAGTAAATGTGGTTTCATAGTATTGTCCTCCTATCCCAGAATATCAAAGGGATTTCAGGAGGAAATACATAAACCACATTGCGTCGAGGTAGGTAGAATCGCTAAGTAAGTGATATGTTTATCAGCCTGACTTTTTCGTGCCCTTGCTTTTAAAGCCTTGATGAGGAAAGACATTACGAATACGTTGTTGTACTTTTTTAGGCACTTGTTTAGAAAAGTTAAGCTTCGTCCCTGTTCGCTGTTGATACACCTTTAACTCACCTGAAAATGGTGTATGCTCGGCAATGTCCGTTACGTTGTGACGAAAAGATGGTGGAAAATGCCCTTTTTCAGATACGATTTTGCCATTCTCAAACTTTACCTTTAGTACTGGTCTGTCAACAGCGACGAGCCAAAAGATAACAATAGCGGCAACTAAAATAACGTAGAGCATGGCCTCTCCTTAATCTAACAACTTAGATAAATCTTCTTTTAAGCTACTAACTGTTTTACTGGCCTTCTCGCTACGAGAAGCTTCCGACAACAAGTACTCAATCGCATCTGAAAGCGTACATCCTAACTCATTTGCACGATGTGAAAGCTTCTCCCAAACGCGATAGTCTAGGTCGATGGATTTCTTTTTAGTATGAATTTGCTCAGCGTTAAAATGACGTTTACGCTTCGCTCGAATCGCTTGCTTGAGTTTGTTGTCTAACTCTTGAGCCATATGTTGCTCTATCCACTCAAGCACTTTGGTTGGTTCATGCTCAAGCTTTCTCAACTCAGCGATAGCCGCATCAGCTTCACTTGTATCGATGTGGCGAGTAATAGACTCTCCAGCTTTCCATTTATTTACCAGGTAAGTCCATTTCCAACCGCACTCTAAGTTTTCAAGCTGTTGATATTTCATGGCTATGCAATTTCCGTTGACGTTTAAGGTGACAGCGTAACCCTATCCACTGCAGGTTACAATCCCATTGTAATAGAAAATCGATCAAGATCATTAGAATAAATTACCGGTATCTCCCAATCCCCTTTTTCTATATAATTTCAGCCATTTTGTTATTAACGATTAAATTAAATGAATCAAGAAAACTGGCGTGCTGTCACCCCACAATATTCACAATATGACGAGATATTAAAGCAGTTCTCAACTCTCGAACCTGTCGATTTTCTTGGTATTCAACCTAGATTAAGCCAATCTTTAAAAACATTTTCGTCGCTGAAAGGTTTCACCCGCGCGCTGATTATCAATTCAATTGATAACGTCTTCTATCGCAACCTCATCAAGCAAGCGCTCGAATCACAAATCAGTGACAATGCAGTGTCAGTCACCGAATCTTTGTCAGCCAAGGCCTTGTTAGGCTCCTACATGTGTAATGATGAAGGACAAATCACGACATTCAATGAAGGTTTGTTGCACAAAGCGAATGGCGGATACCTGATCATTCCCGTGAATCTAATCTTAGCCAATCCCGTTAGTTGGCAAGCTTTGAAAACTGTTTTGCTTGGTGAAGCATGTAGCCCAATCAACGTTAACCCTCAAAAGATAGCCAAAGAAGAGCCAAGCCAGTCCTTTGACGTTAAAGTCATTATTGTCGGCGATCGAGACCAGATCTCTGATTTAGAGTGTATTGAACCTGAACTGTATAACGGTTTAGCGCTTTATACTGAGATCGAAAACGAATTGACCCTTAACGAGTCTACGATTACTTCTTACTTAGGCTATATTTCATGGCTGTTAAAGAGCTATGCACTACCCGACCTAACCTTCGATGCGCTTCACCGTTTGATGGTTGCAGGCGCGCGTTATACTGAAGACCAAGACTACATGCCGATCGAAGCTCTATGGTATTTGTCTTTGTTTCAAGAAGCGATGTTAACCAGTGATGGCTCTAACCTGACGGAATCAGATCTAGATACAGCAATCAATCAGAAATACTTCCGTGAGTCTTACCTGCCTGAACGTGCGATAGCCGATATTACAGAGGGACAAGTCGTCATTGAAACCGACGGTGAAATTGTCGGACAAGTCAATGGCTTAACTGTGATTGACGTTCCTGGCCATCCACTATCATATGGCGAACCAGCTCGAATCTCGTGTGTTATCCATTTTGGTGACGGGGATATTTCAGACGTTGAGCGCAAAGCTGAGCTAGGCGGTAATCTACACGCGAAAGGCATGATGATCATGCAAGCATTTGTGAGTAGCGCATTGCAACTAGACGAGCCGCTGCCTTACTCTGCATCCGTAGTATTTGAGCAATCTTACTGCGAAGTGGATGGAGACAGCGCTACGTTAGCTGAGCTTTGTTCATTCGTCAGCGCCCTATCCGAGTACCCTATCAACCAACAAGTCGCCGTGACGGGCGCAGTTGACCAGTTTGGTCGCGTTCAAGCAGTTGGTGGATTAAATGAGAAAATCGAAAGCTTCTATCATGTTTGTAAACATCAAGGTTTAACCGGTCACCAAGGTGTCATCTTGCCGAAAACAAACTTAAAGCATTTGTCGCTAAAACAAGAAGTTGTCGATAGTATCAAAAACGATGAGTTTCATATCTGGTCTGTATCGACCGTGGACGAAGCGATACCACTGATCATGGGTAAACCATTCCGTGGTGACGACGAAGAAAGCGTGATTAGCAAGATCGCTCAAAGAATAGAAAACTTTGAGCGACATGAACAACATCCACACGGAATTGTGGATCGAATCAAAAACTGGTTTTCTTAATCTAACTAATTGATAAAAATCAGACTGGTTGGAGTTGTTTAGCTTACACGTGTTCACTAAGATGCAGCTATCAAAAATTGGAGTAATTGATAATGCAAAACAAACGTGAATCTTACAACCGCGATGATCTTCTAGCCTCTAGCCAAGGTGAGCTATTTGGAGCTGGTTACCCTCAACTACCAGCTCCTAACATGCTGATGATGGATCGCATCACTAAGATGTCTGAGACAGAAGGTGATTTCGGCAAAGGTCTTATCCTAGCAGAACTCGATATTACTCCTGATCTATGGTTCTTTGACTGCCACTTCCCTGGTGACCCAGTAATGCCAGGCTGTCTTGGCCTAGATGCAATGTGGCAGCTTGTTGGCTTCTTCCTTGGTTGGGTTGGCGGCAAAGGTAAAGGCCGTGCACTGGGTGTTGGCGAAGTTAAATTTACAGGTCAAATCCTGCCAACAGCGAAAAAAGTGACTTACGAGATCCACATGAAGCGTGTTGTAAACCGTAAATTGGTTATGGGTCTAGCGGATGGCCGCGTACTAGTAGACGGTAAAGAGATTTACGTTGCTAAAGACCTTAAAGTGGGCCTTTTCCAAGATACTTCAGCTTTCTAAGTTACCTGTTTTCAAAAGCGACTCTCCGGAGTCGCTTTTTTGTATTCAACCTATTTAGTTATAGTGCATAAGGTAGACATTAAAAAGCCCCTTTCGGGGCTTAGTTCCTGACTGTATGTGGATTTGAGTCGTTATTTGTAGAGACCAGAGTGCTTGTCTTCCCTGGCGTCGCGCCAACCACCAAGCCAATAGGATCGAGCATCCATCTGTTGGTACGGACAGGCGTCCATTGAACGGCCATTTAAGCCCGCTTTATATCCTTGAGATTGCGCTCTTTCCAGGCGGTCACGCTTTTGTCTCTTCATAGTGTCGTCCTCATACAAAAAAGTGTTTCTAACGTACTACTATTAAATTTATATGGAGCTTTTGTGACTCCACAATTAAGAATCGATCAAAATCGCTCCGATCTCAAGGTATAAAAAAAGCACAGGCTCAAAAATGTGAGACTGTGCTCTTGTTTAAAATTTAGTCTATTTTCTACGGAACCCGAACAAAGCAAGAATGGTCAGAGCCCATACGCCAATCGAGCCGCCCTGCCTTTCAACTTTGTTTTGATCTACAGTTCGAGCAGAAATATCGCTTGCTGTTGCACCATTGATTGGGACTAGTTTGACCGCCACCAGCGATGCACCAGAAGAACAGCTTGCGTTGATTGCTGAGCTATCATACCCACCATCACAGTAATACGCGGTACCAGCAATAACGCCAGCATCATTGATGTCTGTTGCGTCAATAATACGGAACTGGTTGTTCGCAGCGATACCGTTAGTCAGATCATCTAAATACCACGCTTTGTTACCCAATGGCGCTTTAGCATCCGCTGATGACAATGGAGCAATAAATGCGCGTTGTGCACGAGGTTTACCACCGTTTGATTCTCGGTGACGCTCGTAATCTATTGCACCTACAACTTCATTGTTGTTATTGATTGCACCAGCTTTGCCGTTAGCACTCTTAAAGAATATATCCCCAGAGAAGCTCTTTGAGCTCAACGATGAAGCTGTTACGTCTGGCACGTAAAACAGGCTGTTAGAGTATGCACCGTCATTTGCTTCACGATACTTAGCCGTACCAATCGCAATGCCCTTATCGTTCACTGAAGTTAGTAACGAGTTTAGGTATTTATCATCATCGGTGTATTTAGAAACGAGTGTAGTACTTACACCAGTGACACCAGACAACACTCCAGATAAGTCTACTTTAAACACCGCAGCTACAGGGATTTCATCGCTATTTGCGTTGTAACCTACTGCATAGGCAGTACTTGCTACGCCGATGTCAGCAATATCTCGTGCACTGCCTTGAGGCATACTACGACTTGATTCTGCCGCGCCGACCCAATCAATTGAAGTCAGAGAGGTACCGTCCCAAATGGCTGCTTTAGAAGTATAGTCACTGCTGTAGTTGGTTGATTGGGTAGACACCGAACCAACGGTTAACGAGCCCAACTGCGCGAACGCTTGAGTTCTAACGCCATTTGTTGTGAATGTGGTCGCTCCAGCAAAACCACGTGTACGTTCAGAACTATCAACTTGATAACTGCCCACAAACTCATCAGTATCACTAAAACTATTTATAACGATACTATTCGAAGAGAAGGTTTCTTGATTACCTTCTTTGTATGCAGTCAAATTCTGAAAATCGCCAGACAGCTCTTTAGCATAGCCAGAGTTATATTGGCGGTAAGCCCACTTTTCACAGAGCGAGTCTGAATAGTCTAAATAGCGATTACAGTAATCTTCAAAGCCATCTCGGCCCTCATCTAAGTAATCGTAACCATTTTCGATCAAAAATGGCGCTTCATTGCGATATTCAAAACCCTGAAGGAATCTTTGCTCTTCGTAGCCGATTTGGTGATTTGATGTATGGGTTGTAGAACAATCAACTGTTCCCCAGCAGTCTTCACTAGAGTCCTGAATCGCAGAGCCAAAGGTCTGACTACTCGAGTCCACAGGGCCATACATATGCACGTTATATATTGCAGCGCTTGCACTGAATGACGCGGCAACTGTTGCTGCAATCATTGAAATCTTGAAAATCTTACTACTCATTCGATGTTAACTTTCCTGTTGCATTGCTTCGAGCTCTTCCCATCGCTCAAAAGCAACTTCCAGCTCCTGCTCTATTGCAGTGAGCTTGTCTAAAATCGGTTGTGTCTGTTCTACTGGTTTTGAGAAAAACTCTGGGCTGTTCACTTGCTCTTGCAAGCTTTCAATCTCAGCTTCTAATTCTTCTAGTTTTGCTGGCAGTGCTTCTAACTCACGCAGCAGTTTATAAGATAACTTCTTAGACTTACCCTTAACAGGTGCAGTTTTGGGAGTTTCTTCAACCTGCTCGCTCGACTTTGCTGGTTTTTCAACCGCTCGAGACTTATGAGTCTGCGCTCTTTGGTACTGAGCATCATGATAACCACCAACAAACTCTTCAATGACACCATCGCCTTCGAATATCCAGCTCGTCGTTACTGTATTATCAACGAACTCACGATCGTGGCTAACCAGTAATAAGGTACCCTGATAGTTGGCAAGTAAATCTTCTAAAAGTTCCAAAGTTTCGATATCTAAATCGTTGGTTGGTTCATCAAGCACCAACAAGTTGTTTGGTCGAAGGAAGATTCTAGCCAGTAACAAGCGGTTCTTTTCGCCGCCAGACAAGGCTTTGACTGGTGTTCGAGCGCGTTTTGGTGCAAACAAGAAATCTTGTAAGTAACTCAGTGCGTGACGTTGACGACCACCCACCATAACTTCTTGTTTACCATCGGCGAGGTTATCAATCACTGATTTCTCTGGGTCGAGGATTTCACGGTATTGGTCAAAATACGCCACTTCCAGCTTGGTACCGCAATGCAGCTTGCCGGAGTTCGGTTTGAGTTCGTCAAGCAGCAACTTAAGCAACGTACTCTTACCGCAGCCATTTGGACCAATCAACGCGATGCGGTCACCACGCATAATATTGAAAGAGAAATCTTTAACGATCGATTTATTATCAATGCTGTAGTTGATGTTCTCAGCTTCGAAAACGATTTTGCCTGAGCGCGATGCATCATCGATTTGGATATTCGCTTTGCCTTGTACTTCACGGCGGTTAATTCGTTCTTCACGAAGCTTTTTAAGCGCGCGAACACGACCTTCATTGCGAGTACGACGAGCTTTGATACCTTGGCGAATCCACACTTCTTCCTGAGCGAGTTTTTTATCAAACTCAGCGTTCTGCATCTCTTCTACACGCAGCATCTCTTCTTTTTCAACTAGGTAGTTGTCGTAATTACCAGGGAAAGAAGCAAGCTTACCGCGATCTAGATCGACAATGCGTGTCGCCATCGATTTAATAAAGGTACGGTCGTGCGAGATAAAGATGATAGAACCACGAAAATCCTTCAGGAATGTCTCTAGCCACTCAATAGTAGTGACGTCCAAGTGGTTGGTTGGCTCATCGAGAAGTAATACGTCAGGATCGCGCACCAGAGCGCGTGCCAGTGCCGCTTTACGCTGCCAGCCACCCGACAGATCGGTTAATTTAGTATGACCATCCAGCTTCAACGCAGCGAGCACGTTCTGAATACGGTCTTCAAAACGCCATGCTCCAGTGTGTTCAAGCTGCTCTTGAATCCGAGCCAGTTTGTTGATGTTTTGCTCTGAAGGGTCAACAGCGATGAGATCGAGCTGATCTTGATAGATCTTAAGTTGATGCCCTATTTCAGCTAAACCACCAGCGACGTAATCAAATACTGTACCTTCCTGGTTACGAGGTGGATCTTGCTCTAAGCGAGAAACCACGACATCTTGCGTTACCGTAAGTTTGCCGTCGTCTAAGTGAACTTCGCCAGCTAGCACTTTCATCAGGGTTGATTTACCCGCGCCATTGCGGCCAACCAAACATACGCGTTCATTTTCTTGCAGCGCAAAGTCTGCGTGGTCCAGTAAAGGGTGATCACCGTACGCCAGCAATCCGTTATTGATGGTAAGTAATGCCATTGCTATCTAACCAATGTTGTAATTCTTGTAAATCAAAGGGCCAATTTATCTCGTTTCCTTGAAAATTCAGCACCGGAATAGTTACGCCGTAACGAGAGAATAGCTCATCATCAAAAGCGATATCAATAATCTCTACTTGATTACTGATTCCTGCTTGCTGGCAAAGTTCAAAGGCCATCTCACAGAGGTGGCACCCTTCTGTACTGTATAGAGTGATCACGTCAGTCTACTTAGTCCTTGTGAGTTACGATCCAGCAGTTGTGGATGTGTTTGTTGCGCGAGAAATCCATTGGCAACGTTTGGTGTGATATGTTTTTCGCTTCCAAACCAAGCTCTGCCAGTTGCTCCTCGTCCATCTTAAAGTGACGTTTGTTGTTCGAGAATACAATGGTGCCACCAGCACGTAGCAGACGTTTGAGATTAGTCATTAACTGGATATGGTCGCGCTGAACGTCAAAACTCTGCTCCATGCGCTTCGAGTTAGAGAACGTTGGCGGATCGATAAAAATAAGATCGAATTGTGCAGTCGACTTTTCTAACCATTGCAAGCAGTCAGCCTGCTCGAAACGATGCTGACGACCAACCTGACCATTGAGCTTCATGTTCTCTCTCGCCCAATCTAGGTAGGTTTTAGACATATCAACCGTTGTGGTTGACTTAGCCCCACCACAAGCGGCGTGTACCGTTGCAGAACCTGTGTAAGCGAATAGATTCAGAAAATCTTTGCCTTGCGCCATTTCGCCCAACTTACGGCGGGTAATCTTATGGTCAAGGAACAAGCCAGTATCCAAGTAGTCATGCAAGTTTACAATCAACTTCACGCCGTATTCATTAACGGTCATGGTTTCTGATTCTTGCGAAAGCTTTTGATACTGCGAACGGCCTTTTTGCTTTTCACGAACCTTCAATACGACTTTGTTCGCGTCAGTGTCCGTTACTTGGATAGCTGCTCGGATAATGTCGGTTAAACGGCGCTTAGCTGTCTCTTCTGGAATATTCTTCGGCGCTGCGTATTCCTGAATCACAAGATGATCCAGATAGACATCAATCGCCACATTGTATTCTGGCAAATCAGCGTCGTAGACTCGGTAGCAATCCAGTTTTTCTTTACGCGCCCACTTACCGATCTTCGCGATATTCTTCTTCAGGCGGTTTGAAAAGTCAGGAGCAATCGTTGATTCAGTGACAGCGTCACCTGAACTCTCTACAGGACGATCACTGATTGAGTAATTCTTCTGATGACACAACAACGCACCGTTATTCAGCTTGTATTGCTTGTCAGCACGCATACGGAGGCAGCTTAACAGTTCATCAGAGCTAGAGAAGATAGATGCCTGACAACCGCCAAATTGTGCTTTCAGTTGAGCACCAAACGCAGTATAGAGCGCAATCAAGCCTGGATGTGTACCTAAACGCTCACCATAAGGTGGGTTTGATACGATAACACCGTTGACAAACTCTGCAGGGCGAACAACCTTAGCGGCGTCAGCCTCTTTAAAGTCAATCAGATCTTCTACACCGGCACGACGGGCGTTATCTCGTGCAGTTTGTAGTACTCGAGCATCGTTATCGAAGCCATAAAACTTAGCGTCAACTTTTTTGACGCCGCGTCTCGCTTGTACTGCAGCTTCAGACTTAATCTCTGCCCATAGCTCTGGTTCAAAGTCTTCTAGTGACTCGAATCCCCACTTCTTACGATTAACGCCTGGCGCCATGTTTGCCGCCATCATTGCCGCTTCAATAAGCAAGGTACCTGAACCACACATAGGGTCTAGTAGAGGTTTGGTCTCATCCCAGCCACTGCGGAGAATGATAGCCGCTGCCAAGGTTTCACGTAGAGGTGCTTTACCCGACTCAGGACGATAGCCACGTTGGTGTAAACCGCCGCCAACCATATCGATACCAAGAATGGCTTTATCTCGGTGTAAGCGAACATGAATGCGAAGATCCGCACGATCTTTACTGATCGATGGGCGTGGTAGGTTCTTTTTGTTGAAAGCGTCCACTACCGCATCTTTTACCTTCATTGCGCCATATTGGCTATTGCGGATTTCGCGGTTTGTACCATTGAAGTCAACCACAAAATTCTTCGAGCTATGGAATTGATTCACCCAATTCACCGCTGATGCAGCTAGGTAGAGATCCATATCATCGTTACACGTGAACTCAGAAAGAATGCGCACAAAACGCGAAGCTAGTCGGCTCCATAAACAGCAACGATAGATTTGCTCGTTAGATGCCTTGAATCTAACCCCTGCCTGAACAGGTTTAGCATTGGTAATCCCTAGCTTTGTTAGCTCTTCAACTAACAGGTTCTCCAGCCCATTGGAAGTAACCGCAAGATATTGATGCATAGTGAACTTTTTATTTCTTAGAAAATGACCCCGCATTATACCCGACATTGGTTCAAATTCGTTAACTCAATTACGGTTTCTCACCCCTCACGCCGTCCAACTGAGCATTTATTCACCTAAAAGTGCCTTCTGTCTCTGACTTTCACATCAACACTCACACCAGCTGATTTTTAACCAATTTATAGGCCTCATGGCGATAGTGAATGCTTATTCACATCAAAATTGGTCTATGCCAATACCAAAAATTAGTGAAATTAAATTACAGAATTAGCCTAAATGGGGAATTATGAATGAATTACCCCTCTCAAGCCGGGCTAAAAGTGGAAAAATAATAGGCATTTAATGGACGAAAACTGCACGCTTCTCACAATTGAGCTAGAGTGAACAGCGCAGATAATCGCTAAGCGTCCTGAATTTAGGGCAAAAAAAATCGGCCATAAGGCCGATGGGAAATGAAAAAAGGAACGAAACTTAGCCAACCATCGCAATCGGTTGGACTTGGAAATGGTGATTTACTGGAAGCATGCGGTCATGCATGACTTTAATTGCCTGGCCAAATACCAGTGTTTTAGAGCCACTTAAAACAAACTCTTCCAGCGAAACGGATGCACACAAGCTTGCGCACTCTCCGACTTCTAAAATAATGAATACGCCGCTATGGCTAGAACTGTTTAGCTGAACGAAGTCTCCCTCTTCAACATGGACTGAACCATCAGATAGCGAATCAAAGAACCAGCTCTTTGGTTGAACTGGTTTGTGGAAACGCTTAGCAGCAACGCAATATAGAGCCAGCTCAGCTTGACGCGGTTCCGACAAGTCTAGATATGCAATCTGTTCTTTATAAGTCATAAAGGCAGCAGCATCATCAACTGAGAATTCATTAATGCCAATTGCACAATCCACAATGAGTTTACGAGGAAGGTTTGTCTTGAATACCATGCCATCACCCAAGTCGAGCATTAGGTGCCCTTCTGAGTCATCATAGTACCAAGTCCATTTGTCACTGGGTTTAAGCATTATTCCAATCTCTTCATTAGTTGTGATTCTAGGTAAAACGCTTAATTACCTTTCCAAGCAATAATCTGAATTTTATAAGCTCGTAAACGAAAAAAAAGAGGAAATGAAAACTCATTTCCTCTCGATAAAACGCTATAAAGTTAAAAACATCACCGCGTGACAATGTCACGACAATCAATAACTTATTGTAGAGACCTTAAAGGTTCTTGACGATCTTCGCCACTAGGCCCGGACCGTGGTAAATGAAACCAGAGTAAACTTGCACCAGTTTTGCACCCGCCATCATTTTCTCTTTTGCAGCCACGTACGAATCAATGCCACCTACTCCAATTACTGGAATCTGCTCACCAAGTTGCTCATGCAGTTGGCGAACCACTTCGGTACTTCTTAATTGCACAGGACGACCACTTAGACCACCTGCTTCGTTCGCATGCTTCATACCATCAACCATGCTTCGGTCGAGTGTTGTGTTGGTTGCGATAACACCGTCGATGTTATTTTTGATCAATGATTCGCAGATCTGCTTGATCTCATCATCACTAAGATCCGGTGCGATCTTCAGTGCCAACGGTACGTACTTATCATGCTTCGCCGCCAACTCCGACTGTTTCTGCTTCAGCTCAGCAAGCAGTTCATCCAATGCTTCACCGTATTGTAGTGAGCGTAGTCCCGGGGTATTTGGTGATGAAATGTTTACCGCGATGTAACCCGCATATTGGTAAACCTTTTCCATACAGATCAGATAATCTTCCGCGCCCTTTTCGATTGGCGTGTCTTTGTTCTTACCAATGTTAATACCGAGTACGCAATCAAACTTCGCTTTCTTAACGTTCTCAATTAAATTATCAACACCTAGGTTATTGAAACCCATGCGGTTGATGATCCCTTCTGCTTGCACTAAGCGGAAAAGACGTGGTTTGTCGTTGCCTGATTGAGGACGTGGTGTAACCGTACCTACTTCAACAAAGCCAAAGCCCATTGCATCAAAAGCTTCAATACACTCGCCGTTCTTATCTAAACCCGCAGCAAGACCAACTGGGTTACGGAATGTAAGCCCCATGCATTCTACTGGACGAGCTGGAAGTTGTTGACGATAGAAGAGATCGAGAGGAGTGCCGGTGAAACGTTTGAAGTTTTGAATTGCAAGATCATGTGCCTTTTCGGCATCAAGTTGAAAAAAGCCAGTTCTGGCTAGACGGTAAAGCATCGTGCCTCCGAAAGAAAAAAACCCCGTTATAAACGGGGCTGTATTATCAAATGTTTTACCGAATAATTCAATTAATTATGAGTAATCATTACTCAATAGCTGAACAATTCAGATTTAGTAACATTAGTTCGCGCAATGCAACGGAGAACTTAGCAAACTCGTGAACTGAACCCACTTTGAACTCGTTTAGGATGCTTTCCCAACGTTGAAGTGAAACTTCGTTTGCGTTCACCCAGTCTTCTAGCGCTTGCATTACGTCTAGCGCTTCTGAAGTACAACCGCAACTTAGCACTTGGCCTGTTAGCTGGCGTTGTTGCCAATCGAGATCTTCGCGGAATGCAGCACGAGCAAGCGCTTGCCAGTTGTTGTCTACCGCTTGGTTGTTGATCTGTTTCAAGAACCAATGCAGTGACAAACGATCGCCAAGGTTGAAGTACAGTTTTGCACTTTTCTCAACTGACTTGCCTGTTTCACGAGATACTGTGGAAATATCCAGTACTGAGTATAGACTAGATAAACGAGATACGTAATTCGCAAGTTCAGCGGTCACGCCTTGATCAATCCAAGCTTTCGCCATTTCGTCATGCTCTTTCACTTCTGCAGGAACCAGCATGTTGTCTAGGTCAGCTTTGATTGTTGCAACGTCCGCTTGGTATAGCGCAATCAGTTCGTTGACAGATTGCTTACCGGTACGGTTACGTAGCAACCAACGTGACAGACGACGTAGTGTACGACGAACATAGTACATCATATCGTACTGAGCTTGCGTCGACGCTTGGTTGTCTAACTCACGCAATTCTTCAAACACTTGCCCTAGTCCGTAGATTTCACGAGCAGCAGCGTATGCGTTTGCAATATCAACAACTGAAGCACCCGTTTCTTCTTGTAGACGAGTGACAAAGTTACAACCCATTTCATTAACCATTTGGTTTGCCAGCGCTGTTGCGATGATTTCAACGCGTAGCGGGTGGTTAACCATTTGGTCCATATAGTTACGGCGTAACTCCGTTGGGAAGTACTTAACTAGTTGTTCTGCATGGAACTTGTCATCGGCGATTTCAGCTTGTGCAAGATCTTCTTTTAGTACCATTTTCGCGTAAGCGATCAATACTGAAAGCTCAGGACGCGTTAAGGCTTGACCTTGTTTCTCACGCTCAAGCAAAGTCTCGTCATCTGGGATGTATTCCAGCGCACGGTCTAGGTGACCCGATTTTTCCATCGCGTGAATGAAGCGGATTTGCTCTTTCACTAACGAAGTACCTTGCTGCTCTGTCACAGAGATAGACTCGGATTGACAGTAAGCGTCATCTAAAACGATCTCGCCCACTTCATCTTCCATTGACTCTAGGATCTGGTTGCGTTGTTTGATCGTTAGATCGCCATTTGCCACAAGGCCATTTAGGAAGATCTTAATGTTAACTTCGTTATCCGAGCAGTCTACACCACCTACGTTATCAACGAAGTCCGTGTTAACGCGGCCACCAGTTAGCGCGTATTCAATACGACCTAGCTGAGTCATACCTAAGTTACCACCTTCGCCGACGACTTTAGCGCGTAGGTCACGGCCATCGATACGTAGTACGTCGTTTGCACGGTCACCAACATCAGTATGTGTTTCTGTTGATGCTTTCACATAAGTACCGATACCACCGTTCCATAGAAGATCCACTTTCATGCTTAGGATCATCTTGATGAGCTCGTTTGGCGCCATCGAAGCTTTCTTAGTGCCGATCATTTTCTGGATTTCAGGTGTCAGCTCAATCGATTTTGCACGACGTGAAAATACACCGCCACCCTTAGAAATTAGCTCAGGGTTGTAATCTTCCCAGCTTGAACGCGGAAGATTGAACAAGCGATTGCGCTCTTCCCAGCTTGTTGCTGATTCTGGGTTTGGATCGATGAAGATGTGCATGTGGTTAAACGCAGCTTGCAAACGAATGTGCTTAGAAAGCAGCATACCATTACCAAATACGTCACCCGCCATATCACCCACACCAATTGCGGTGAAATCTGTAGTTTGACAGTCAATGCCCATTTCACGGAAATGACGTTTCACTGATTCCCAACCACCTTTCGCAGTGATACCCATTGCTTTGTGGTCGTAGCCGTTTGAGCCACCAGACGCAAACGCGTCACCAAGCCAGAAGTTGTATTCTGCCGATACAGAGTTCGCAAGATCCGAGAATGTCGCTGTACCTTTATCTGCTGCAACAACCAAATATGGGTCGTCTTCGTCATGACGAACAACGCTCTTCGGTGGTACAACTTCACCTTCAATAATGTTATCTGACACATCAAGCAATGCACGGATAAACCGTTTGTAACAACGTTGACCTTCAGCAAAGATTTCGTCGCGGCCATTCATGGTGTGTTGACGTTTACAAACGAAGCCACCTTTCGCACCAACAGGTACGATTACCGTGTTCTTAACTTGTTGCGCTTTCACCAGACCAAGAACTTCGGTACGGAAGTCTTCTTGACGATCCGACCAACGTAGACCACCACGTGCAACTTTACCGCCACGAAGGTGAACACCTTCGATATCTGGTGCGTAAACAAAGATCTCAAACGCAGGTACTGGTTGTGGAATCTCTGGAATATCGCTTGGTTTCATCTTGAGAGACAACCAAGGTTTCGGCTGTTTGTTCTCATCCAACTGGTAGTAGTTAGTACGCAATGTCGCCGTGATCATGTCCATGTAGCGACGAATGATACGGTCATCATCCAAGCTTTCTACGTGGTCCAACTGCTCAGTAATCTTCTTGATAAGATCGTTTTGGCCTTTTTCGCTACCTTTGAATTTTGGATCAAAGCGTTTCACGAATAGGTCTACTAAGCCTTTCGCCAAATCTGGGTAGTGACTTAACGTATCTTCAATGTATTGTTGACTGAATGGGAAACCGACCTGACGCATGTAACGAGCGTACGCACGTAGAATCGAGATTTCACGGCCAGTCAATGACGCACCAAGTAGCAATCGGTTGAAGCCATCGCTTTCTAGCTCACCTTCCCAGATCGCAGCGAATGCCTGTTGGAAACGATCGCGAGCTTCACGAAGATCCACGGTTTTATCGCTCTTATGCAGCATCGAGAAATCAAGGATCCAGTACACTTGGCCGTTTGCTTTGCGTACTTCGTAAGGAGACTCACCGATAACGCGCAGGCCAAGGTTTTCCAACATTGGCATCACATCAGATAGATGGATTGGCTCGTCGCGATGGTAAAGCTTCAAACGTACTGCTTTTGAATCCGCGCCTAACTCTTGTGGGCGGTAGAACAGCATGCCTAGCTTGTTATCATCGCTCAGCGCTTCTAAACGCTGAATGTCGTCAACCGCAGAACCCGGCATCACATCTTCTTTGTACGAGCGCGGGAATGCACGCATGTACTCTTTCGAGAAAGGCAGACCTTTACTTTCACCAAAGTTTGCTACGATCGCATCAGACAGGCGATCATCCCAAGTTGAAGATGCTTCCATTAAATTTTGCTCAATCGTTTTTACGTCTACGTCGATGTTGTTGTTATCAACACGAACAATATAGTGTGTTCTTGCAAGCGGGCTTTCAGAGAAGTATGTCGTAAACTCTACTTCCTTATCGCAGCCAAAGTACTGCTTGAGAATACGTTGTGTTTGACGGCGCAACTCGGTGTTGTAACGATCTTTAGTCACGTACACCATGCAGCTAAAGAAACGACCGTAAGGATCACGACGAACGAACAAACGCAGCAGATCGCGATCTTGCATTTGTACCACGCCCATACCAACTTCAAGCAACTCTTCTTCTTTTGCTTGCAGCAGCTCATCACGCGGGTAGTTTTCTAAAATATTGTGTAGTGCTTTGTACGAGTAAGAACCTTCACGGTAGCCGCTCGCTTTTAGAATACGTTGCACTTTTTCACGAATCAGTGGAATACCTGCCACGCTCTGGTTGTACACTGCAGAAGTGTAAAGACCAGTGAAGCGGTGTTCACCAATAACTTTGCCTTTGGCATCAAACTTCTTGATACCAACATAGTCCGTGTACGCCGGACGGTGAATACGCGAAGGCACGTTGCCTTTGGTCATATTCAGTAGGAATGGTTTCTTCGCTTCTAGGCGCGCAGAGTCTGGGAACTCAGACAACTTAACTGCACGAACGCGAGATGGGTCTGAGAACAGACCAAGACCTGCCTCTTCGGTTGGACGAAGTTCAGTATCGCCATCGACAGAAACAAGATCGAATTCTTTGTAGCCCATAAAGGTAAAGTTGTGTTGGCCTAACCAACGCAGGAAATTGATCGTTTCTTCATAACGATCACGCTCCACTTCTACTTTGCCTTGCTGTGCTTCTACTTGATTGGTTACCGCTTCAAGTTTTTTAACCATCGGCTGCCAATCTTGTACGACTAGACGAGTATCTTTCAGAATGCTTAGCAGTTCTTCTTTTAATGAACTCATCGCAGCTTTGTCGCTCAAACGGTCAACTTCAATATGGAACAGTGACTGTAACGCACCCTCACCCTGGTTAATGCCAGAGATCTCACCAGTTGAAGAACGAGCAATTTGTGTTGGACCATGTAGCATCAAGTGAGATGCCAAGTCCAAACGGCTAAGTGCCATTTTAATCGAGTCAACCAGGAACGGACTGTCCGGAACTACGATTTCAACAATAGTGTGTGTGGACTGCCAGCCTTGACGGCTAACGGTAGGGTTAAAGACTCGAACAGAAACATCCTCTGCACTCTTTTCACTGATGTGGTGCCAAAGGCTAACAACAGCGCCATAAAGGTCAGATTCGTTACGTTCGATTAAGTCATCTTGTGAGATATTGCTAAATAAATGCTGAGCAAGTTGAGTGACTAAAGGTTGATGAGCAAGCTCGAGTTTGTCTTGAATAAGCTTGTACACTTTTTCAAGAAGAACCGGCATCAATGTTTCACGCGCGGTCATATTCACACTCCACTATTAGAATATTATGTATTTGTAGGGGATGTCGTAAGCATAGTGCTTAACACGGGTAATGCAGGGTTATTGTAAAAGCTTTATTGACAAATAGTTAATTGTTTTGGGAGTGGTATGAGGTGAAATGTTTGATAATGTGACTAAGGTTCTATTTAAACTTCTATAAAATTAGTTTCTCACAGAACTTCTAACTTTATAAACTTATTATTATGGTCAGTTGTTAAGCGAAAACGGCCTTTTACGCCAATTTGGCTCAAGAATGGTCTGAATCTGGATGCGGGCAACTGAAGGCGCAATCCATTGTCTGTATTTACAAGAACGTTACTAGCCGCACCATTATAGTGCGAAAGAAAAGTTTGATATGAGATGTTGAGCGAGAAATAGTAATAATTCATTCTAGTTGTTTAAAAAAGTAGCGTTTTTAGCGAAGCAACAAAAAATACTGTTTAAATATACAGTACCTTTTAACTTCCGCTTGAAGTACATGTCTCTTGTTTTCAGATACCTATTTCATCACAGGTTGCCAATAAAAAAATAGCACCCTGAGGTGCTATTTTTCATTTCTGTCGACTTAAGCTTCGAGAGCTTTAGTCACTTTCTCGAACAAGTCTTTAGCCAAGTTATCCATTGACTTCAGTGCTTCTAGCTCAGCTTTGATTAGAGCTTGACGCTCTTCATCGTATTTGCGGAACTTAAGCAGAGGGTCAATCAATCGTGATGCCACTTGCGGGTTGCTGCTATTAAGCTCGCGTAGAATGTCACCCGCGAACTTGTAACCTTCACCCGACTTCGCGTGGAAACGCACTGGGTTCATATTGAGGAATGAACCAATCAAACTGCGAGTTCGGTTTGGATTCTTGAGACTAAACGCTTCGTGTTCCATGGTCGCTTTGATCACTTGCAATACGTTTTCTGCTGGATTTGTGCCTTGCAGCGCAAACCACTTATCCATCACCAAGCCATCATGTTTCCACTGTTCGCTGTAACTAGCCATCAATGCTTCACGGCAGGCAAGCTGCGCACTATTGGCCGCGCTCATCGCCGCAATGGTGTCTGTCATGTTGTTTGCGTCAGCGTACTGCTTTTCTGCCAACTCATTACCCAGTTCGGTGTGTGCAAGGTAAGCCAAAGCGGTATTACGCAGAGAACGTTGACCAATTGCCGCGTGCTCAATGGTGTAAGCATCTTGCTTTAAGCTATGGTAAATCGCGCTAAACTCGTCGATTAACTCGTTCGCTAATTGAACTTTGATCGCTTTCAATACGTTAGCAACCGCGTCCACATCCACTTGTTTGTACCAACCAGACACTTCATTGTGGCTTGGTAGTGCCAGCATCTCTGCGATAAACGCTGGTTCAAGATCTTGTGATAGCAATACACCACGGAACGCATCGACAACCGCTGCAGGCAACTCAACATCTTGTCCACTTTGAACGCGTGTTACGTTGCTGCGAATGTATTTCGCCAACAGCATTTGTCCAGCATCCCAACGAGCAAACTCATTGCGCGCGTGAACCATCAGGAACACCAGTTCTTCATCACTGTAGTTGTATTCCAATACAACTGGCGCAGAGAACTCACGCAGCAATGAAGGAATTGGCTGCTCAGCAACGTTTTCGAACACAAAGGTTTGCTTCGCTTCGGTCACATCCAGTACATTGCCGACCGCCCTCCCGTTACAGCGTAACTCAATCACATCACCATTTGCTGCGTACAACTCAACGTCGAATGGAATATGCAGCGGTTGTTTGTCTTTCTGATCGTGAGTTGGTTCGGTTGATTGCTCTACCGTTAACGAGTAAGTTTGCTTGTCGGCATTGAACTCACTGCTGACTTTCACCGTAGGTGTACCCGATTGGCTGTACCAAAGACGGAATTGTTTTAGGTCGACGCCACTTGCATCTTCCATTGCAGCGACAAAATCTTCACAGGTTGCCGCCGTACCGTCATGGCGCTCAAAATACAACTTCATGCCTTTTTGGAAGCCTTCCTCCCCAAGCAAAGTATGCATCATACGGATCACTTCACTTCCTTTTTCGTACACAGTCAAAGTGTAGAAGTTATTCATTTCTATTACTTTTTCTGGGCGAATTGGGTGTGACATTGGGCTGGCATCTTCAGCAAACTGAGGACCGCGAATAATGCGAACATTGTTGATTCGGTTAACTGCGCGCGAACCAAGATCTGAAGAGAATTCTTGGTCACGGAATACCGTTAGACCTTCTTTCAAACTTAGTTGGAACCAGTCACGGCACGTCACTCGGTTGCCCGTCCAGTTGTGAAAGTATTCATGGCCGATAACCGCTTCAATACCTAAGTAATCGGTATCGGTTGCTGTCTGCTCGTTTGCCAGTACGAATTTAGAGTTAAAGATGTTCAAACCTTTATTCTCCATCGCCCCCATGTTGAAGAAATCAACGGCAACAATCATGTAGATATCTAGGTCATACTCTAAACCGAAGCGTTCTTCGTCCCACTTCATTGAGTTAATCAAAGACGTCATCGCATGCGGTGCGCGGTCTAAATTGCCTTTATCGACAAAAATTTCAAGCTCAACGTTGCGACCAGATTTAGTCACATAGTGGTCACGCAGCACATCGAAATCACCGGCAACCAGCGCGAATAGGTAAGCAGGTTTTGGATGCGGGTCTTGCCACTGTACCCAGTGACGACCGCCTTCTAGATCGCCTTGCGCAACACGGTTACCGTTACTTAGCAAGAACGGATACGCTGCTTTATCGGCGATCACTTTGGTGGTGTATTTTGCTAAGACATCTGGGCGATCCAGATAGTAAGTAATGCGGCGGAAACCTTCTGCTTCACACTGAGTACAGAATGCACCACCCGACTTATATAGACCTTCCAGTGCGGTGTTCGCTTCTGGGTCAATTTCAGTCACGATTACCAACTCAAACTCTTGCGGAAGATTGTTGAGTTCAAGCATACCCTCGGTTTCTTGGTATTGAGTCCAAGCTTCACCATTCACGGTTACGCTAACCAGCTTAAGACTTTCTCCATCTAGCTGTAGCGTGTTTGAGTCTTTTAGCTGCTTAACTTGTGAAACCGCTGTCACGATGGTCTCGTTATCAAACAGGTCGAAAGTTAAGTCTAGGTCGGTAATAGTGTGAGATGGTGATTGATAATCTTTACGATATTTGGCTTGAGGAGTCTGAGCCATGTCTAAATCCTTCTGACTGAGTGGTGAGTAATGCACGTCGATGCATCAAACCTGAGCATCACTAATAGTGTGCTTGAGCACAAACGCTCCCGTACTGTCACGTTGACCAGGAGTTCGTTTTATTAATGCTGTTTGAATCGAGCCATTGCCTGTTCTAGATCAGCAGTTATGCTTTGTTCACTAGAAAAATAGCCCGAAAATTGGCTACTAGCTTACAACTCCACAAATAAAAAAACGAGGCATTAAAAACAAATACCTCGTTTTTTCTCTGATTCTTGTCTCTACACCAAACAATCTGACTATTAAAGAAGCAAAAATCTCATTAACAATCTACTGAGTAATTGTGTGTTAGCGGATTCTATTTAGGACTGCGTACATACCGCCTTCTTCTTCACCTAAGGTCAACGTGTCTCGGTTGAGCGTATATCGAGTTTCATGCTCACCGTTTTCGTACATCAACACAAGTTGGTTGCCCTCGGTGTAATAAACGCCACTGTGCACCGCTTCTGCGCCATTTTGATTTCTGACTCGGAAGGTAAACAGAAAGTCGGGTTGTAACACGAGATCCATTTTATGGACGTCACTCGCCATCAGGTCGTCACCCGCTAAGTGTTGGCTTGACCAAAATCCAGCCAGAGAGTTGGATAGCGCTTTAGTGAAGGTGACACCATTGAGGTTAAGCAAGTGGTGATTGGCAGAGTATTGATAGACTTGCGGCTCTGATGTGTTCAATCCCAGAATCAAGGTATTGTCGCTAGCGTTGTATTCACCATCCCAGTGGTCGACGGAATAGTCTTTTTTCTGGATGTCGATATTAAAACTGTAGTTGGAATTTAAAGAGAGCTTTATCGCCAGAAAGTTTTCTTGGGACGCTTCTGGGTTTGGGTTGATCAAATACCAATCCCCCAGCAGAAATGGTTGGTCGAACTGGGTTAAGTCCGAGTTATCCCGTACCGGCTCACTAGACGCAGATATACTAAAAATGATGCAAATTAATCCAATCCATCTCATAACATGCCCCTCACTCTTTTTCTAAGCTTAGGCTCTGTCATACGATTTAGCTAAAATTTCGATCTAAATCACATTAATTATTGGCATAAAAAAAGCGAGCTAATCTAGCTCGCTTTTTGTCTGACTTGATGATTATTGAATCATATCCACCGTTATCGCCACGGCTTCATCAAGATACACATCTGGTGCTTCGTAGTCTTTTGGCACATCATCCAAAGACTTAAACTCAGCAGCACCCTGCGCTTTTTGACGTAAGTTAATACGGTCTAAGCGCTCTTGGTCTGCTTTGTCGTTTTCAGCTTTACGCGTTTTCTCGTTCAAAGACAGCAAGTTGTTATCTTTTTCTGCCTTGTATCGTTCGATATCATCAGCAATCAACTTGAATTCCAAGTCATTCGCGATACGAGCTTGGTGTTGAGCATCGAGTTTTGCAATCAACTCTTTGTTACGCTGTAACACGTCATATTTCGCAGGTTCGATACTATCCCACGGCAGTGCGTTATCTTCAACGCTCTCACCCGTTTCACTTGGGTCAACCGCTGTTGGGAAAGCGATGTCCGGAGCCACACCTTTATTCTGCGTACTACCACCATCGATTCGGTAGAACTTCTGGATGGTGTACTGAACATAACCTAAAGGCTTGTCGAACAAATCGTAAATTTTGCTCAACGCTCGGTGTTGTTGAACCGTACCTTTACCAAATGAGTTCTCACCCAAGATGATCCCGCGACCGTAATCTTGCATTGCTGCCGCAAAGATTTCAGATGCTGATGCACTGTAACGGTTAACCAGCACAGTTAGCGGACCAGAGTAACTGATTTCACCGTCTGTATCGGCATTAACACGCACTCGGCCATAACTGTCGCGCACTTGAACCACAGGGCCACTGGTAATAAACAGACCAGACAACGCCGTCGCTTCAGTTAGTGCACCACCGCCATTGTTGCGCAAGTCAACAATAATGCCGTCCACACCCTTTTGCTTAAGCTCGGTGATCAGCTTATCTGTATCGCGAGCTAATCCTACGTAGAAGCTAGGAACTTCTAAAACGCCGATCTTCTTGCCGTCTTTCTCAATGATCTCAGACTTAACCGCTCGGTCTTCCAAGCGAATCTTGTCACGAACAATGGTGATCACTTCTGCTTTACTATCGTTACCTTCCGGTAGGATTTGCAGGTAAACCTTTGTTCCTTTTGGACCTTTGATAAGCTGAACAACGTCATCTAAACGCCAGCCAATAACATCAACGATCTCTGCGCCATCTTGACCTACGCCAATAATGCGGTCGCCTTCAGACAACTGCTTGCTTTTAGACGCAGGACCACCAGCGACCAGTGAGCGAATCACGGTGTAATCTTCGGTCATTTGCAGCACCGCGCCGATCCCTTCTAATGACAGGTTCATTTCTGTCTGGAATTGGTCAGCGCTTCTTGGCGACAAGTAACTGGTATGTGGGTCAATCTCGCGAGCGAAGGCGTTCATGTAGAGCTGGAACGCATCTTCGTTGCGCGCCTGACTCAGACGTTTCAACGCATTGTTGTAACGTTTACCTAAGATCTCTTTGATTTCTTTCCAGTCTTTGCCCGTCATTTTCAAGTTAAGTGCATCGTACTTAACTCGCTTACGCCAAAGCTCATCCAGTTCCGCGTCGTTCTTCGGCCAAGCGGCTTCACTGCGATCTAGTTCAATACTTTCATCCGTATCAAACGTCATTTCTTTATCAAGCAAAGATAATGCGTATTGGAAACGCTCGTAACGGCGCTTCATTGATAGGTTGTAAATATCGAAAGCAATATCGTTCTTGCCAGACTTTAACTGATCATCTAGTTGAACAGCCGATTTGGCGAATGAGTCGATATCTTGCTGGGTAAACACATTACGGCTGTAATCAAGCATCTCGACGTAACGCTCGAACATGGCTTGAGACAACTGATCATCTAAGACGAAGTGTTTGTAATGAGAGGTTCTGAAGAAAGACGTGACACGTTTACTTGCTGTCGCATGCTGTGCTTCTGGGGTTAGAGTCGGTAAGTCATCAAGACTTATCTTTGCTTCAAGAGCGTGAGCTGAAGAAGCTGCTAGCCATAGGCTAGCAGCAATCAGCGACAATTTTGAACGGCATTTCATGCGTAGGAGTATCTCCTTTATGCGCGTAAGTGCTCCGCTTTCACAACCATTTGCAGGCCGTTAGTCAGTTGAACTCGCACATCTTCCTTATTGATTTCTACGATAGTCGCAGCCATGTTGCCTTTGCCCATGTTCACGTTCACTTCTTTACCAACGATCATTTCGTCAGCATTCAGAGCGCGAGTTTCTACTGGCTTAGCAGCTTTTGGTGCTTTGTTTTGCTGTGGGCGACGGGCTTGAGGCTTTTTAGCAGCCGGTTTAGCCTTTGCTTTACCTTCTTCGCGAGCTTTTTGAGCTTGCTCTTTACGACGAGCTTGTACTTTCGCTTTGCTTTCTGCCAATGCAGTTTTCGCGTGCTCTACATGTTCTTCTTCTAGTTCACCCGCTGGGTTACCGTCTAGGTCTACACGAGTTGCGCCAGGCTTAACACCGTGTAGGTAGCGCCATGATGAAGTGTACTGTCTTAACGCTGCACGAAGTTGGGTTTTACTTACCTTTGGATCATCGCTTAGACGATCTGCAAGATCTTGAAAAATACCAATTTTAAGAGGTTTTGCTTCACCTTCTAAAGTAAAGCACTTAGGGAAACATTCAGCAATATATGCGATAACTTCTTTGCTGTTTTTTAACTTTTCAGTGTTTTCCATGAGGATTCCTGGTTATTGCGGCTTGTCCGCGAGCATTAAGATAAATATTTCAGGTATTATAGTGACCTGCAAGGGAAAAACCACAGGGAAGAAGCAATTTATGCCTTGATAGCGTGTGAATTAAGCAGCTTTTCTACTTCATTCATCAAAAATGTTATGCCCTGCTCATCTATCTCACTGAATCTGCCCACTTCTGGACTGTCGATGTCTAAAACGCCAGCAACCTCACCATTGATTGAAAATGGCACTACAATCTCAGAGTTGCTTGCCGCATCACAAGCAATATGACCTTCAAACTGATGGACGTCATAAACACGTTGCACAGTATTTGTGGCGACAGCAGTACCACAGACACCTCGACCAACAGGAATACGAACACAAGCTGGTTTGCCTTGGAAAGGACCTAACACCAGTTGTTCTTCTTTCATTAAATAAAAACCAACCCAGTTGAGCTGCTCTAACTCCATGTTCAATAACGCACTAAGATTAGATAAGTTAGCGATAAGGTCCGTTTCATCTTCTAATAGTGCGACAGCTTGTTTTGTTAAGCGTTGGTATTGTTCAAATGTCATAGTTACTGCTTTTTCCATTTTGAATTTCGAGACTTCCTTAATGAATTTACGTACAATCGTCATAAACCATTAAATAGTAAGCATTCTCATTATAATGAATACTTCTTCCAACACTATTAGCCGTTCTTGGTTGATAACTCAAGTAAAAAAACACAAAGCTAAACTGGTTTTGGCCAATGTGATTGCGATTATCGCCACTTTGGTCAGTGTCCCTATCCCACTTCTTATGCCTTTGATGGTCGATGAAGTATTGCTGAACAAACCGGCAGAAGGCATCGCAATGATGAATGTGGTGCTACCCGCCTCTTTGCAAACTCCGACTGGTTATATCTTCCTCACGCTATTAATGGTGATACTGATGCGCAGTGTCAGCCAAGCGCTGAACATCTTGCAAAACCGACAGTTCACACTGGTGTCGAAAACCATTACCTATCAGATGCGCAGCAAAATGATCGATAAGCTCGGGCGCATCAGTATTCGCCAATACGAAACGCGCGGTAGTGGCAGCATTAACGCTCACCTGATTACTGACGTCGAAACCATCGACCAGTTTATCGGCTCTACACTTAGTCGTTTTCTGATCAGTTTGTTGACCGTGCTCGGCACCGCAGGCGTCCTGTTGTGGCTGGAATGGCGCTTGGGTTTGTTCATCTTGTTGGTGAATCCAATTGTTATCTACTTCTCACGCAAGTTAGGTAACAAAGTCAAACACCTTAAGAAGCAAGAAAACCAATCGTTCGAGAAATTTCAAAATCGGCTGGTGGAAACACTCGACGGTATTTATCAGCTTCGTGCGGCAAATAGAGAGAAAGAGTTTCTTGATCAACTCAAGTTACAAGCTAATGATATTCGCGTAGACGCTGACAAATACGCTTGGCAAACCGAAGCAGTAAACCGCGTATCCTTCTTGCTTTTCTTACTAGGATTCGAGTTATTCCGCGCAGTGGCGATGCTGATGGTGCTGTTCAGTGATTTAACCATCGGCCAGATCTTCGCGGTATTCGGTTACTTGTGGTTTATGTTGACGCCTGTACAAGAGCTACTGGGTATTCAGTTTTCTTGGTATAGCGCTAAAGCCGCGCTGGGCCGAATCAATCTGCTACTTGAGTTAGAAGAAGAGCATCGCCCGCCAAGCAAAGTGAACCCATTTAAAGACGAGCAAGAAGTCGATGTGCAAATCGACGACGTCTGCTTCTCTTATAATGAAGAAAACCAAGTGCTCAACAACCTGAGTCTACACATTCCTGCAGGGAAAAAAGTCGCATTGGTTGGCGCGAGTGGTGGCGGCAAATCGACGCTGATTCAGCTCCTGATCGGCGTATATCGTGCAAATTCAGGCTCAATTCGTTTCAATGGTGAGACTGTCGACGATATAAGCTTTGACGTGATACGTGACCAGATAGCCGTTGTATTACAACAACCTATACTATTTAACGATAGTTTGAGGCATAATCTCACGCTTGGTGCCCAGTATGACGACTTAAAACTCTGGCACGCTTTAGAAGTTGCTCAACTGCAAGATGTAATCAATCAGTTGAATGATGGCCTAGATACGCAAATAGGCCGCAGTGGTATTCGATTGTCCGGAGGCCAACGCCAACGACTCGCCATTGCGCGCATGATTCTAAGCGACCCTAAATTTGTCATTCTGGATGAAGCAACGTCTGCTCTAGATACTGCGACTGAAGCTGCGCTTCACAAAGCGCTAACGGAATTCCTCAAAGGACGAACCACATTGATCGTCGCGCACAGGCTTTCCGCAGTCAAACAAGCGGATCTAATCTATGTTTTAGAAGATGGACAAGTTACGCAAGCGGGTACACATGGAGAGTTGGTTGAACAACAAGGCTTATATCAAACTCTATATGGTAGCGTGCAGTCGCACAGCTAATACCTGCCCTCAGATCTTAGCAGGAGGCTTGCGATGAGCCAGTCTCCTACTTGTTCACATCGTTCACCACTTTCAACCGTTCGCCTATGCCAAGGCTGCGAGTTACCCGTCGATAGCATTTCTATCGCAAAGGGTAAAAGCGCGTATTGTCCACGATGCGGTACCCAACTCTATCGTGGTGGCAATCCTTCGTTATCCGGCAACTTAGCTATCGCTATTACCTGCTTGTTGCTGTTTATCCCGTCACACTTTTTTGACTTCATTAGCATTCGACTTGTTGGCGTAATGATCCCAGCAACGCTACCTGAGGGAATCTGGGCGCTAATTCAAGAAGGTTTTCCGTTGCTCGCGCTACTGATCGTTTTTTGTAGCTCAATCGCTCCCTTGTTAGTCTCTTCGTCTGTGGTCATCGCCCACCTAGCGCTTAAACACCGCTCTTTTAAGTGGTTAAAGTTATCTTTGGCGACCATTCAGCATCTGAAAGCGTGGGTGATGATCGATGTCTTCTTGGTCAGCTTAGCGATCTCTTGCTTTAAGCTCCAAGATTACTCGGATATTTTCATCCGCTCTGGCGCGTTCGGATTGCTCTTGTTGCAGCTATCCACCGTGCTACTAGTGACACGAGTCAGCGTACGTCGTTATTGGGAAAACTATTTACCCGAAAGTCAGCTCAACGCTGGCGTCAAAAAGCTACACTGTCACACATGCCACCTATCTCAACCGGAAGGTGATGCGTGTCTGCGCTGTAAAAGCCCGATTCATCATCGTAAACCCCAGTCGATTCAGAAAACTTGGGCTTACTTGATTGCTGCATCAGTCGCGATTTTTCCTGCGAACTTGATGCCGATTTCGATTTTGATCACCAATGGCCAGCGCCTTGAAGATACCATTTTCTCGGGTGTCGCCTCTTTGGTAAACAGCGGGATGACGGGAATCGCCATCATCATCTTTGTCGCGAGTATTGTGGTGCCTATCGCCAAGATCTTGGGCTTAACGTACCTGTTGCTAGCTATCAAATTTAAACGACGAGTGTTCCACCGACAACGGATGATGATGTACTTTATTATCAAATGGATCGGCCGCTGGTCGATGATGGACTTATTCGTTATTTCGATCATGATGACTTTGCTCGACCGCGGGCAAATTCTTGATTTCACACCGGGTTACGGTGCAGTTGCTTTCGGCCTTGTCGTCGTCTTCACAATGTTAGCCGCTGAAAGCATAGATCCACGCCTAATTTGGGACAATTATGAGAACCCAGAACACAGTAGAGAGTCGTTAAATGAGTAACCCTACTCCTTCGCAAAAGTCATATTCGCCAGATGTAAAAAGCGGTCGTGGCTTATCTCCTTTGTGGTTGTTGCCAATATTGACCTTAGTCCTTGCGGGCTGGTTAGTATTCAAAGCGATCCAAGACGCTGGAGAAAGAGTTCAAATCTACTTTTCGGATGCACAAGGCTTAGTCGCGGGCCGTACCACCATTCAGTACCAAGGTCTGGAAGTCGGGATGGTGCGTGATATCAAGCTTGCAGAAGACTTGGGGAGTATCTACGTTGACGCCGATATTTACCCAGAAGCAACCAAACTATTGGGCAAAGGCACACGTTTTTGGATGGTAAAACCGACCGCAAGCTTGTCCGGAGTCTCTGGCTTAGACGCGTTAGTCTCGGGTAACTATATTGCCATCTCACCTGGCGAAGAAGACACTGAAGCAGAAACGGTATACAAAGCGCTTGAGCGTGCGCCTGCAGATATCCGCGCTCAAAAAGGCTTGAGTATTACACTCACCGCGCGTGACTTGGGCGGACTCTCTATCGGCTCTCAAATTATCTACCGTAAGATTCCAATCGGTGAAGTGTATAGCTACCAGCTCGATGAAGAAGCTAAAAACGTGCTGATTCAGGCGTCTATTCGCGAAGAGTTCCGTCACATCATCACCGACGATAGCCGTTTCTGGAATGTGAGCGGTCTGGGTGCAACCATCGGTTTTGATGGCGTCGATGTGCGTTTAGACAGCTTAAGCTCACTGATTGGCGGGGCAATTGCCGTCGACTCTCCAGACGGCGGTGAGCCTGTTGCCGAGCACTCTGAATTTAGACTCTACCCTGATCTAAAGACGGCCGGTCGAGGTATTGCCGTCAAAGTGACGCTGCCAGATGACAACAACCTCAGCGCATCAGCGCCAATCATGTATCGCGGGATTGAAATTGGTCAGGTGACCGACTTACAGCTACGTGATGAGCGCAAAAACATCGTCGCTTCCGCTGCCATTCAACCAGCGTTTAGCGACATGCTGACTTCCGGTACACGATTTATCCTAGAAGAAGCCAAACTGTCATTTTCGGAAGTTCGCAACTTGTCTAACTTAGTCAAAGGCAACTACTTAACGATCGTGCCAGGGGAAGGCAAACGCGCACGTAGTTTTACCGCGATTAGGCAGAATGACTTCGACCGCCAGCAAGCTCGCTCTATCTCGGTGCAGCTTATCGCAGACAACTCTTTCGGGCTCGATAAAGGCGCCAACATCCTCTACAAAGGCATCACCGTAGGTTCGGTTGACGCAGTGAAGCTTGTCGATGAGCATGTCAGCATCGATACCCTAATCGACGTAAACTACGCTCATCTGATCAAATCCAAAAACCGCTTTTTCGTCACTGGTAGCGCCAGCGCGGAGCTGACCGAGTCTGGTTTAAACATCAATGTACCGCCAGCGAAACAGTTACTGACTGGCTCGATTAGCTTTGTGAGTGAAGGAACAAACGATACGCTCAAGCACTACAAGCTATACCAAAACAAATCTTTAGCTGAGTTAGCAAAATACAACTTATCGGGTTCGACCAAACTCACCATGTATGCCTCGCAGTTGCCCCCTATCAGTAAAGGAAGCCCTCTGCTCTATCGCAACCTGCAAGTTGGTTCGATCTCAGACTTCAGCTTGGTTGATGGTGGCGTTGTCATTACTGCGAGCATAGAAAACCAATACAAATATTTAGTCACCGACCAAACCGTGTTCTGGAATCGCTCAGGAGTTGAGGTCGACGCAAGTCTCACTGGTATCAATGTCACTGCCGCGCCGCTTAAAACACTGGTTCAAGGCGGTATTGCGTTTGATTCCCTACCTGGCGTCGAGAACAAACTCAATGGTAAGTGGCTGTTGTACGAAGACTTCAAGACGGCACGTAAATATGGCCAAGTCATCACTCTGACGTTTGATGGAGAAAATACTCTCGCCAAAGGCACTGCGATCAAATACAACGGCGTACAAGTGGGTGAAGTAACCCTGATCGTTCCAGACTTTAAACGTGAACACGTCGAGGTCAGTGCGCGCATATTGCCAGAGTTTGCTGATAAAATTGCCAAAGCTGATTCCTACTTTTGGGTAGCGAAAGCTGAAGTGGGCCTAAGTGGCGTGAAAAATATTCAAAACCTACTTAGCCAATCGATCAATGTAGCACCGGGAAAAGGTAAGCCCGCGAGTCAGTTTACATTGAATGCCGAAGCCCCTCTTAGCGACAGCGTGACTTTTACTCTACAGAGCGAGAGTCGCGGCTCAGTAAGCAAAGGTACGCCTGTGCTCTATCGTGAGATGGAAGTGGGACGCGTCACATCGGTTGAACTTGGTCAGTTTGCCGACCGCGTTGTCACTACGATAAGCATCAACCCAGACTACGCCTACTTAGTCAGACAAAATAGCGTCTTCTGGAATACCTCCGGTTTGGACGTCTCAATTGGTATTTCTGGCGCAGATATCAAAGCCGGAACAGTTGATAGCCTGATTCGCGGCGGCGTTACATTCGCCACCCCGCAAGATAAACAACTGGCACCGGTTGCCGAGCAAGGTCACTCTTTCTACCTCTATCCAGCGGCAGAACAAGAGTGGAAACAGTGGCGTACCCCGATTCCAAAACCTTAATCGACCACATTTAAACCGATAAAAACGCAGCTCTTCGCTGCGTTTTTTCTATTATTTCGGTATAATCCGTGCCCCTTTATCGCTCCCAGAGAAAGAACATTGCACTCTAACGTTTATTTGCCTCAGGCTTTCCTTGATGAAATCGCTGCAATCCTTCCCAAGCAACTCAACATGGAAGACTTTGTTGCCGCATGTCAGCGTCCGCTAAGAAAGAGTATTCGTGTTAACACGCTTAAGATTTCTGTCGAACAGTTCGTTCAACGTGCGCAAGAAAAAGGCTGGCAATTAAGCCCTGTACCTTGGTGTACAGAAGGTTTCTGGATCGAGGCGGATGAAACAATTGTTCCACTAGGAAATACCGCCGAGCACATGTCAGGCTTGTTCTATATCCAAGAAGCCAGTTCAATGATGCCCGTTTCCGCTCTGTTCAATACGGAAGAAGACCAGTTTGAAAGCGTTCTCGATATGGCGGCAGCGCCAGGTTCAAAGACCACGCAAATCGCGGCAAAAATGGAAAACCATGGAGTGTTGGTAGCGAATGAGTTTTCAGCAAGCCGAGTCAAAGTACTTCACGCAAATATCGAGCGCTGTGGCGTACGCAATGCTTCGCTGAGTAATTACGACGGCCGTGTGTTTGGCGGTTGGCTACCAGAACAGTTTGAAGCAGTATTGATTGATGCCCCGTGCTCGGGCGAAGGAACCGTGCGCAAAGATGCGGACGCGATGAAAAACTGGAGTAAAGAATCTGTCATCTCTATTTCAGACACCCAGAAAGACCTAATTGAAAGTGCATTTCATGCACTTAAGGTTGGCGGCACCATGGTGTATTCAACCTGCACTCTCAGCATCGAGGAAAACCAGCAAGTCTGTCATCACCTAAAAAAGACCTTTGGCGATGCCGTAGAATTCGAAAGCCTTGTGAACCTATTCCCTGGCGCAGAGAAAGCGTTGACGGAAGATGGCTTCTTACATATCTTCCCGCAAGTTTATGATTGCGAGGGTTTCTTCGTTGCACGCATTCGTAAGGTCGGTTCAGCAGCAGCACCGCAAGTGAAAAAGCGTTTGGGTAAGTTCCCTTTTGAGAAAGCTAGCCATAAAGTTCAGGCCGACGTGGCTAAGCAGCTTGAGCAAGCGCTGTCTATTTCGTTACCAAGCGATGCGAGTGTGTGGCTAAGAGACAAAGACGTGTGGCTATTCCCCAACGCGCTTGAACCTATGCTTGGCGAGTTCCGCTTTTCTCGCATGGGGATAAAAATTGCTGAGGCGCATAAAAATGGCTATCGCTGGCAACATCAGGTCGCAACAGCGTTGGCGACGGGTGAACAAGCGGTTTCAGCGTCACTAAGTGTTGATGACGCACGTGAGTGGTTTATGGGACGAGATGTGCGTCCAGAAGGTCAATCAGGTAAAGGTGAAGTGATCGTCAAACTGGGTGACGACGTAATTGGCTTAGGTAAATGGGTAGGTAATCGTATTAAGAATGGCCTACCAAGAGAGCTGGTAAGAGATAAAAACCTTTTCTAAACCGTAGTACACCAGTATGAAATTCTGAGGTGGTCTGGCTAATTGAAATGTATGCACTAGACTTAGAATTACTGAGCTTATAAAGGCTCACACAATTAGCGCAGGCTCTTTTAGAGCCCTTTCCCCTATGCCCAGAGCGCCCAACGCTTTGGGCTTTTTTTGTGTGGGTTAGCCCATAGCTAACCCACACAAAGATAGAGTCGCATTAAGCCAGTCGAATGCCGTCTTGCTCAATCACGATCTTGCCTTGCTTGTACAAGCCACCGATTGACTTTTTAAACGTCCCCTTACTGGTACGAAACGCCGCAAAGATCGCTTCTGGGCTTGATTTGTCATTCAATGGCAAGAAACCGCCTTTCTTTTCTAGCAGTTCAAGGATCGATTCACTCAAATCATCCATTTTCGCCACGCCAACTTTCTGCAGTGACAAATCAATCTTGCCGTCCTCACGAACGCTCTTGATGTAACCTTTAAGCTTCTTACCAATGAACAGTTTACCGAACACGTCTGATTTAAAGATCATGCCCCAGTGCTGACCTTCAACAATCGCTTTGTAACCTAAGTCACTGCGCTCAGCAATAATCAAAGAAACCTGTTGGTTACGAGTGTAGTTCGCAGGTGTCTTATCCAACAATTTGTTGAACTTTGTCGTACCGACAATACGCCCAGACGCTTTGTCTGTGTAGACGTAAACCAATACGTTTTGTCCAGCGGTGAAACGCGCACGTTGCTCACTGAAAGGAATCAATAGGTCTTTGCCTTTGATGCCCCAGTTCGCGAATGCACCTGTGCTGTTCACGCCTTCAATTTTCATTAGACCCCACTCGCCGACTTGCGCGATTGGCGTTTCAGTTGTAGCGACCAGCTGGCTATCAGAATCGAAGTATAAAAATGCATCAATAGTGTTACCTATCTCAGTGCCTTCAGGAACAAAACGGTTAGGTAACAACACGCTACCGTAATCGCCTGCATCCAAAAATACGCCGAAATCTGCCTTTTTTACTACTTCTAAGTGGTTAATCTGACCAACTTTAATCATTTAAACTGTCTCTTGTTAAATTTGCGGTGATTATAGCGAATCTCTGTTATGCTTTCGCCAGTTATTCACACTTTTTTAGGAGCTTTTCATTGATCACCGTTGATAAGCAGGACGGCATCACCTTAAAAGTATCTCACGCGATGGCTTCTACCAAGAAATCGACTGTTGACTTGTACTTTTTCATTCCCGGTGAGTTAGGTCTTTCTGCAGATGTTCTGAAAGAGAGTGAGTTTTACTACGAATCTCTGGTTCAGAAACGGGCTTATTACAGTGACAAAACGCTTCTACCTTTGGTTCACAGCCGCCTAGCAAAACGGGGCCGACTCTCCTCTACTCAATACCGTGTAAGTTTAAGTTTGTTCGCTTACCAGTACGTCATCGCTCTGGATAAAGCAATCAGCCAACTCAACGAAAACAACAAAGAATCCGTAACGATCGATGAAGTGGACGAAGTCATCAACTTGGCGCTCGATATCCTTAAAAAACTCCGTCGTGGTATTCCTTACGAAGAAAGTTTAAAGCGCTACTACGCTAACATCGACAACTATCTCTCTTGGTATACAGGCCAGCGATTGATGTCTTTGGTCGCTCATATGCCACGTGAAGGTGAATATAAGTCGATTAAAGAAAGTCTGTTGGCGATCGTTGAGAAAGAAGCTGCGCACCGCAAGCTTAATAACTACAACTCACAAAGTGTACGTGACGACGTAACGCGCCTTAGTAACAAGATGCGCCTACTGCGCCGTTTGATTGAACACCCTGTCGTGCTACAGGAGAAAACGCAATCACTCGGCAAAAACATGAAACGTATGGTAAAAGGCAGCGCAACCGGATTTGTCATGGTGTTCGTCACCATCACTGCGATCCTGGCACGTGACTACTGGGGCGAAATCACCGTCTCGTTTATTGTTTTAATGTCGTTCGTTTATGCGCTGCGTGAAATCTTCAAAGACGATTTGCGCGATGTAATGTGGCGTTGGCTTCGAAAAGGTCGTCCAAAGTGGCGTAAGCTCTACTTGGACCCAACCACCAAGAAAGCGGTCGGACAGAAGCTCGAGTGGCTTGACTATAAGTCGCTGGAAAAGCTCCCAGACAGAATTAAATTAATTCGCAAAAAACGAGTTGTGCAGAGAGAAGAGAATATTCTTCACTACCGCTCTGCGGTGGAAATGTCGACCTCGAAGTTTATGAGTGGTTATGAGGAAACCCGCGAGTCTTTGCTCGTCAGTATGCGACCGTTGATGCGCTTGATGGATAAAGGCTCCAACAAGGTGTACACCTTAAGTAATAATGGCCAAGTCAGCCGAGAATCGGTGGAAAAACGCCACCTTATCAATTTGATTGCGAAAGAGAACAACCACGACGGCAACCCGAAATACTATCGCTGGAAGATAGTACTAAACCGAAGCAAGATCGTCGCAGTTGAGCAAATCGAAGTGGATGATATCAGCCACCCATTTTCTTCAGTGAAAGAGTAAGCATAAATTCCGCCATCGGTTCGTTACCATGTAAAGACGGACAAATGGCGGTAATTTTAACCGCTTGATTAACCCTTTCTCCGGTCTCAAAAGTTTCGTCTAACATCTTATCGATCAGCGGGCCGTCATCACATACGAAATGTACATCGGCTTCTGGACGTTTTAAAAACTGCCCCTCTACCGCTTTAAACGCAAGCGAGACCTTCTCACCACGCTCTTGCGCTTTACTCATTGCCATAAAGCCGCCAGCTACATCTGCGCCAACTGCAAGCACACCAAAGTACATGCTGTTTAAGTGGTTTTTAGTCTTTCGTTTGAGAGGGATCTTAATCTCAACGCTATTGCGATCCAGTTTGAGAATTTTAGGTCTGCAAATCCAAATTAAAGGGACTTTGAAAAAGCCAAATGACTTTAAATAGAGATTTGCTTTAGTTAAGGGAGAGAGCATAAGGTGGTCCGATTAGTAGTTTTTATCCACCCCAGTTCATAACGAACAAAGGCCAATGTCAACATTTTATTAACATTAGCCTTGGTAAACAGTGATGGTAAACCGAACTTTAGGTTACATTGTCACTACTGCTTCGATTTGTGGGTTTTCCACGATGTACTCTTGAATTTTTGGATAATCAGCTAAGCCACTACTCGCAATAAGCACCGTTTTGTTACTCGCAGAAGCAGCTTTGGCTGCCGTGATAATCAGGTCAAGCACCGCCTCACTTTGAGGGTCAAACAAATAGCTCAGTTTTTCACTAAAGCGGTCGACACCGAGCGTAAACTGCGCCAAATTTTCCAAGTTAATTACTACACCATCAAAGTAGTGCAATAGTCTTTCTGCCAACAGAGCACCAGACGGAACGTCAATAGTGTAGAACACTTTAAGTCCATTCAAGCCACGCGGTAAACCTTGCTCGGCAAGCAGATCGATCACTTTCGCCGCGTCTGATAGAGCGCGAACAAATGGAACGACGATTTCGACCGTGACGCCCTGCTCTTGCAACGCTTTAATCACCTTGCACTCAAGGGCAAAGGTATGACTAAACTGTTCTGACGCAAAACGAGAAACACCGCGTAAACCTAACGCTGGGTTGACTTCTGCTTCTTCTACTTTTCCCCCCAGTAGCGAGCTGAAACTGTAGCTATCAGCATTGCTTAAACTGACGCGAATCGCTTTATGTTCAGGTTTGATGCAACTCAGGATCTGTTGAGTCAATGTCGAGACAAAATGTTCCTCTAGTGCCACCTCACCCAAAATAGCGGCAATCGATGCCGATTCGACGCTATCAAGTTGTTCTGAGATACGACCAAATTCAGGATGGTAAAAGACATGCTCCATAATCATGTCAGATAGGGATACGTATAGGTGGGCGTCACCGCTTACAGAATCAACCGCGGGAAGTGACTCTCCCAAAATAAGTGCTGGATGCAAACCACTTGAAGTTTCTAGACTCATTACTGCTCCGTGCATAGCGTTATTCATTGTTATACAAAACATACCCATTGATATTATCGAGCACAAGAGTAAATAACATTTTTAGTCCATAAAAATGCATAGTTTTTCACTTTACGCTTTAACCACATGAAGAATGTCGATAAGTGGTTTATTCCTTTGAATGTTTCCGTTATCTTTATCGCTTCGCAATAAAAAGAACAGGCTACAGTATGCCACTCAAAACCGATGAATTAAGAACCCAACCTTTGGGTCCAATGCCAACTCCGGCAGAGCTAGGAAGCGCCCACCCCATTACGGACGATGTCGCGGAACGCATAGCTGAGTCTCGTCGTCAGATTGAAAAAATTCTTACAGGAGAAGATGAGCGTCTCCTTGTGATCGTTGGCCCATGCTCAGTACACGATACCAATGCCGCACTCGATTACGCAGAGCGTTTGGCTCACCTTCAAGACCTTCATAAAGATGAATTATTCATCGTTATGCGCACCTACTTTGAAAAGCCACGTACGGTTGTAGGTTGGAAAGGCCTAATTACTGACCCGAATCTAGACGGCTCTTACGCACTTGAAGCAGGCCTTCATAAAGCGCGTAAACTTCTTTTAGACATTAACAAACTTGGTCTTGCCACTGCGACTGAGTTTCTCGATATGATCACTGGTCAGTACATTGCAGACTTGATCTCATGGGGCGCGATTGGTGCCCGTACTACTGAGTCTCAAATCCACCGTGAAATGGCGTCTGCGTTGTCATGCCCTGTTGGTTTCAAAAACGGTACTAACGGCAACATTAAGATTGCAATCGATGCAATTCGTGCGTCAAAAGCCTCTCACTACTTCTATTCTCCGGATAAGAATGGACGTATGACGGTTTACCGTACCAGCGGCAACCCATTTGGCCACGTGATCCTTCGCGGTGGCGACAAAGGACCAAACTTTGATGCGGAGTCAGTCGATAACGCATGTAAACAACTTGCAGAGTTTGGCTTACCGCAACGCCTGATTGTCGATTTCAGCCATGCTAACTGTCAAAAGCAACACAGAAAGCAGCTTGAAGTCGCGCAAGATATCTGTGAGCAAATTAAATCGGGCAAAAACCAAGTTGCCGGCATCATGGCGGAAAGCTTTATTGTTGAAGGCAACCAGTCTATGGCAGACATCAACAATCTAGCGTATGGTCAATCAATCACTGACCCTTGTCTGAGCTGGGAAGACACAGCTAAAATGTTAGACATGTTGGCCGCAGCTGTAAAAGCGCGATAAATACAATCAGAGGAAATTACAATGCCATCTTTTGATATCGTATCTGAAATCGATACTGTTGAACTGCGTAACGCAGTAGATAACGCTTCTCGTGAGCTGTCTACTCGTTTTGATTTTCGTGGTGTAGAAGCATCGTTTGAGATGCAAAAAGATGAATCAGTAAAATTGAACGCTGAAGGCGACTTCCAGCTCAAGCAAATGCGCGATATTTTGCGCTCTCACCTGTCAAAGCGTGGTGTAGACGTTAACGCGATGGAAGCAAAACCTGAAGAAGCGACAGGCAAGAAATGGCACCAAGTCGTTGTGTTCAAGCAAGGTATTGATACGCCAATGGCGAAGAAAGTCGTAAAAGCGATCAAAGATGCCAAGCTAAAAGTGCAAGCATCTATCCAAGGTGAAAAAGTACGTGTTACAGGTAAAAAACGCGACGATCTGCAAGCAACTATTTCAATGATCCGTGAGGCCGAACTAGGCCAGCCGTTCCAATACGAAAACTTCCGCGACTAAGCACTTATTCGTTATATAGAAAAACCGCCTTTTGGCGGTTTTTTTACATTCTAGATGCGAAGACTACTGACTGCCGAGTTTAATATGCAAATCGTTGTTTTTAAGTAAGTTAAACTGCGCAGAATCAGGCGAAACAAACACCACGATTCGCAGTTGGTTTTGCTTTGCTTTACTCAGTTGATCGGCTAGCTCGCTGTCGCTAGCGTACTCGCCTCTCTCAGCATCACGCCTACTCAAATCAATAAATGAGTACGGACACTGTTTTGGAAACAGCACCAATTCCGCTTCCTGCATGATTCTTAACGCTTTAATTGGCAACATCTCTACATCATCGCCAAAATCAATCCAAGTTATACTTCCTTGCTCTGAAACGCCACTTTTCAGTGTGTCTTGATACAGAGCTTCCAGCTCTGCTCGAGTTTCTGCTTTATCACTACGTGGGTCAGCAAAGAAGTTCTCCCAAAACTTGCGTCGAGAGTCCACGCTCGGCAGAGCTTGCTTAATATCGTTGCGCTTAGACGCGCCAAAGTCCGCGAGTAAGGCTAAATTATGCGGTAACGCGGCTTCGAGCTTCTCACGAATGTTTCTGACCAAAACTGGCGAAGCGCCACCGCTTGAGATGGCAAGCTGAATACGACCACGGTTAATTATCGAAGGAGTAATGAAGTCGCAGTACGGTAGATCATCAACCACGTTAACCAAAATGCCGAGCTGTTTTGCGTCTCGGTGAACTTGGTGGTTGAGTTCAGGATTGTCTGTAGTTGCCCAAACTTGCACAAACTTCTTATCAAGCAACTCTTTAGAATAAAAATTCTGGATCCAGATACACTCTTGTGAATCGACAAGCGTTCTCAAATAGTCTTCTATCTGTGGTGATACGATGGTCACCATCGCCCCTGCCCGAACTAGTGTGTCTACTTTACGGCATGCGACTTCGCCACCACCTACAACAAGAACAGGTTTGCCTTTGAGATTCAAAAACAGTGGAAAATACTGCATTTCATTCCTTGAATAATTCGACTGACTAATTGGACGATACTACCAAAAATGGGGCAATAACTTAAATGGGTTAGCCTCCCATATAAAATAATTCACCGAATTTATAACTATCTTTAGCATTAAAAACTAATATGATTCTTATCAACAATTCTTAAACTCGCATTCAGACATTGGTTTAGCGTGTGTATTCTGTTGCACCAGTAATGTGAACCCTTGCACTATTTACATTTCTTTAACACTTCGTCATTCTAATTGCAGATCGGGTTTGTGAGTCCTATCAAAATTCTATTTAAATTATACATTTGAGAATTCACAGATCCTTTCCTACGCTTATAAACGGTTGATTTGTATACAGCGACATTCGACCAATAATGAAGAAACACAACATATTTTCATTCGTTGTATCAGGTGTTACCTGGTTTAACATGGATCATACAGGAAGGATACAGATGACAAATAAACTAACACTCCTTGCTTCAGTTGTAGCTGCATCTACTGCTTTTATGGCAACGAGCGCTTCAGCAGCAGATAGCACGCTTGATAAGGTAACTAAACAAGGATACCTAACTTGTGGTGTAAGTACTGGTTTGCCGGGCTTCTCAAACCCTAACTCAAAAGGTGAATGGGAAGGCATCGACGTAGAATACTGTCAGGCGCTTGCAGCGGCTGTACTAGGTGATAAAACTAAAGTTAAATATGTTCCTCTAACCGCTAAAGAACGCTTCACTGCTCTTCAATCTGGTGAAATCGACGTTCTGTCTCGTAACACGACTTGGACACTACACCGCGATACGGCTCTTGGCCTAAACTTTGTCGGTGTGAACTACTACGATGGTCAAGGCTTCATGGTGAAGAAAGACCTTGGTCTGAAAAGTGCGAAAGAGCTTGATGGCGCTTCAGTATGTGTTCAGTCAGGTACAACAACTGAGCTAAACCTAGCTGACTACTTCCGTAACAACGGTATGTCTTACAAGCCAGTAGTATTTGATACAGCTGCGCAAACGTCTAAAGGTTTCGATGCTGGTCGTTGTGACGTTCTTACCACTGACCAATCAGGTCTATACGCACTGCGTTTAAACCTAGAAGATCCGAAATCTGCACAAGTTCTTCCTGAAATCATCTCTAAAGAGCCACTAGGTCCCGTTGTTCGCCAAGGCGATGACCAATGGTTCAACATCGCTAAATGGACACTGAACGCGATGATTAACGCGGAAGAATATGGCATCACGTCGAAAAATGCTGACGAAATGCTTAAGTCTGACGATCCAAACATCAAACGCATCCTTGGTGTCGATGGTCCTAAAGGTAAAGGTTTAGGTATTCGTGACGATTGGGGCTACCAAGTTATCAAGCAAGTGGGTAACTACGGTGAAAGCTTCGAGCGCACGGTGGGTACAGGCTCTCCGCTAGAGATTTCACGTGGTGTTAACGCACTATGGAATGCGGGCGGCTTTATGTACGCTCCACCTATCCGTTAAGCAATACATAACTACAAAAATGGGCGGTGCTTACCGCCCTATTTACAAAAATGGATTTGAGGTTGTAGCTGTATGAAACCTACTGATACTGCTGCGTCGAAGACGGTTAACGGGCCATCTTCCAACGCAAGCCTAATTTACAATCCCACTTTTCGTTCAGCCGTATTTCAGATTGTTGCGATACTTGCGCTGATCTTTTTCTTTTACACGATTGTCAACAATGCACTAAATAACTTGGAAGCTCGTGGCATTGCCACTGGTTTTGGTTTCCTCAATCAAGAAGCCGGCTTTGGGATTGGCCTTACACTGATTGAATATAATGAAACCTACTCCTATGGACGAACCTTTATTATCGGTTTGCTGAATACGGCATTGGTTTCGTTTTTGGGCATCATTCTGGCAACAGTGATTGGATTTATTGTCGGTATTGCACGCTTGTCGTCAAACTGGTTAGTGAGTCGATTTGCAGCGGTATATATCGAGATATTCCGTAACATTCCCCTTCTTTTACAAATTTTCTTTTGGTACTTCGCGGTACTGCAAGCACTACCTTCCGCAAGACAGAGCATGAGCTTAGGTGAAGCCATCTTCTTGAACGTGCGTGGGTTGTATTTCCCTGCGCCCGTGTTTGGCGAAGGCTCTTCAGTGGTCATTGCAACGTTCGTGATCGGCATCGTAGCTTCGGTCCTAATCAATATTTGGGCTAAAAACAAGCAGCGACTGACTGGTCAGCAAACACCGATGGGCCGGATTATTTTTGGCTTAGTGGTGGTACTACCAACTATCGTTTACTTCGTTATGGGTTCACCAATCTCGGCGGAGTACCCAGAGCTAAAAGGCTTCAACTTCCGTGGCGGTATCAGCATCATCCCTGAACTTGCTGCGCTACTTTTGGCACTAAGTATCTATACCGCTTCGTTTATCGCAGAGATTGTTCGTTCTGGTATTAACGCGGTTAGCCACGGTCAAACGGAAGCAGCAATGTCTTTAGGTTTGCCTCGCACCAGAACATTAAAACTGGTCATCATTCCTCAGGCTCTGCGTATTATCATTCCACCATTAACAAGTCAGTACTTAAACCTGACGAAAAACTCATCGTTAGCAATGGCGATTGGTTATCCAGACCTGGTATCCGTGTTTGCGGGGACAACCCTTAACCAGACAGGTCAGGCGATCGAGATTATTGCGATGACAATGGCGGTTTACTTGACGCTAAGTTTAGTGACATCTGCGTTAATGAACCTATACAACCGTAAAGTTGCGTTGGTGGAGAGATAAGCATGAAAATACATCAATTTCAGCCTGATCTACCACCGCCAGCTAATACGGTTGGTGTGGTAGGTTGGTTCCGCAAAAACCTATTCAACGGTCCGGTCAACTCGGTACTTACCGTGATTATCGCCTACTTTGCGATTTCATTGATTTGGACGGTATTTGATTGGGCAATCCTTAAAGCAGATTGGGTTGGCACAACTCGTGACGCGTGTTCACGTGATGGAGCGTGTTGGGTGTTTATCAGCGTTCGCTGGGAACAATTCATGTACGGCTTCTACCCACAAGCTGAACTGTGGCGCCCTCGCCTGTTTTACATCACATTAGCAATCTTCACTGTGTTACTCGCGTATGAAAAAACACCGAAACGCACTTGGATTTGGCTGTTCTTCGTCAACATCTACCCGTTCATCATTGCCGCGCTTTTGTACGGTGGCGTGTTTGGGTTAGAAGTCGTCGAAACTCACAAATGGGGTGGCCTACTTGTTACTCTGATTATTGCACTTGTCGGCATCGTAGTGTCGCTACCAATCGGTGTTGCGTTAGCTCTGGGTCGACGCTCAGACATGCCGATCATCAGAAGTATTTGTACCGTCTACATCGAGGTTTGGCGTGGCGTACCACTGATTACCGTGCTGTTTATGGCATCAGTAATGCTACCACTGTTCCTATCTGAAGGTTCTGAAACGGACAAACTGATTCGTGCCCTTATCGGTGTGGTGATGTTCAGTTCAGCCTATATGGCGGAAGTGGTACGTGGTGGTCTTCAAGCGATTCCAAAAGGTCAATACGAAGCTGCAGACGCGCTTGGTTTGAGCTACTGGAAGAAAATGGGGTTAATTATTTTGCCTCAGGCGCTAAAAATCACCATTCCATCAATCGTAAACACCTTTATTGGCTTGTTTAAAGATACCAGTCTGGTTCTCATCATCGGGATGTTTGATGTTCTGGGTATCGGTCAAGCTGCGAACACCGACCCTGAATGGTTAGGCTTCGCTACAGAAAGTTATGTATTTGTCGCGTTAGTGTTCTGGGTATTTTGTTTTGGCATGTCGAGATATTCCATCTGGCTAGAAAACAAACTTCATACCGGTCACAAACGATAATCAGAAAGCTCAAGGACGTATTATGACGCAACAGCAAGATTACATGATCCAAATTCAGGATATGAACAAGTGGTACGGTGAGTTCCACGTACTTAAGAACATCAACCTAAACGTGAAAAAAGGCGAGAAAATCGTTATCTGTGGCCCTTCAGGCTCAGGTAAATCGACCATGATTCGCTGTATTAACCGTTTGGAAGAGCACCAAAAGGGACATATTTATGTCTCTGGTAACGAACTAACAGAAGATTTGAAAAACATCGAAGCGGTTCGCCGTGAAGTGGGTATGTGTTTCCAGCACTTTAACCTATTCCCTCATCTTACCGTGTTAGAAAACTGCACTCTGGCGCCGATTTGGGTTAAGAAAATGCCTAAAGAAGAAGCGGAAGCCATTGCGATGAAATACCTTGCGCGCGTTAAGATTCCAGAGCAGGCGGATAAATACCCTGGTCAGCTTTCTGGTGGTCAGCAGCAACGTGTAGCGATTGCCCGCTCTCTTTGCATGAACCCGCAAGTGATGCTGTTTGATGAACCGACCTCAGCGCTCGACCCTGAAATGGTACGCGAAGTATTGGATGTAATGGTTGAGCTGGCGGAAGAAGGTATGACGATGCTTTGTGTGACACACGAAATGGGCTTCGCCAAAGAAGTCGCTGACCGAGTCATCTTTATGGATGCAGGTGAAATCATTGAAGAAAACAACCCAGTTGAATTCTTTGAGAATCCGCAGTCAGACCGTACGCAAAACTTCCTGTCTCAAATCCTCAGCCACTGATACACTCATGGCACTGAGATAGAGAGGCGACTTAGGTCGCCTCTTTTATTTGTGTTATATTGTGTTACACATATATAAATACTTAACATTCTAATTCTATTATTATTTTAAGTACTGCATAACGTTAGGGGGCTTGATCTTTTGATCATTGAACCTCATAAATGTAGTTATAAACATAAAAACCCTTACGAGGAAGATCATGAATAGTCCTATGTTTACCCGCTCTACAAGTGCGCAGAATGTACTTGAGATCAACAAAACGCTTAAGAACACCTATTTCCTACTGTCGATGACATTAGTAACCAGTGCTATCGCAGCTATGGCTACTATGGCAATGGGCATTTCTCCGATGATGGCGCTTGTAATGCAGGTAGCTGCTATCGGTATCCTATTTTTCGCTCTACCACGAAGCATTAACTCTTCGATGGGTATTGTTTGGACTTTTGTTTTCACTACGCTAATGGGTGGTGCGCTAGGTCCAATGCTTAACTACTACGCGTCAATCCCAAGTGGTCCATCTATCATCGCGCAAGCACTCGGCTTGACGGGTATGGTATTCTTGGGTCTTTCTGCTTACACAATCAGCAGTAAGAAAGATTTCTCTTTCATGCGTAACTTCCTAATCGCAGGTCTGATCATCGTTATCGTTGCAGCGATCATCAATATCTTTGTTGGCTCAACCGTTGCTCAGTTAGCGATCAGCAGCATCTCTGCGCTAGTGTTCTCTGGTTTCATCCTGTACGACACAAGCCGTATCGTACGTGGTGAAGAGACAAACTACGTTAGCGCAACAATCTCAATGTACCTGAACATTCTTAACCTGTTCACAAGCCTACTAAGCATCCTAGGCATTATGAACGACGACTAATCTGTTCAGAAACTGATTAAACAAAGCCCGAAAGCAATTGCTTTCGGGCTTTTTCTTTATTGCCGTATTGTGATCTGAGTTATAGCTGCGCTACCCTATCCAATATCAGAGATTTTAAGGTAATTACGATGTTCGAATATAACGGCAAACAAATTGAAACAGATGCTCAAGGCTACCTTCTCGACCATACTCAATGGGAAGAAGGCATGATCTCTGTTTTGGCTGAGCAAGAAGGTATTGAGCTCACCGACGCCCATTTAGAAGTCGTCCATTTTGTTCGTGACTTCTATGAAGAATTCAACACATCTCCAGCGGTAAGAATGCTCGTAAAAGCGATGGAAAAAGCGCACGGCCCAGAGAAAGGAAACAGCAAGTACTTGTTCAAGTTGTTCAAACAAGGCCCAGCAAAACAAGCAACCAAACTGGCTGGTCTACCAAAACCTGCCAAGTGCCTGTAAAACGATTATCGTTATAAGATTTTAAACCCTCTGAATGGTTTAAAAGACATGGGCTCTGAAACCACCGAATCTACCGTCGCGGTTTGAGGGCCTTGTTCCAACCAAACTGCCATTTCGGCCACTTTTTGTTCACTGCCACATACCACTACTTCGACGCTGCCATCCATTAAGTTCTTCGCGTATCCCGTTAAACCGAACTTTAGCCCCTGATGGCAAGTGTGGTAACGAAAGCCGACTCCCTGCACTACGCCAAACACTGTGAACTTCACACATTTTTGCTCCATAGTTAATACCTCATTTCATCACTGAATGTTATATTTGCTCATCTCGGCCTAAACTAAAGAATGACTCGGGCTCCTGTCTTTGGAAGTATCATTATGAAAGAAATACCATTTCGCTGGATTGACAAATATCTCATTCACCTAAAGATTCAAGAAAAGTTCTATCTTCTGTTCTTTTTGCCTGTCATCGCATTGATTGTCTTAACACTCGTGCTTGATAACGCGGCAGATTCAATGCTCAATCAACTGTATCAAGACGAACTGGTACTGATGCGTAACTTAATTGAGACTGGTGGCCTAACGCGAGCACAAGTCGCCGAAATTATTGCTAATTCAGATACCGTCGCCATAGGCAGTGGACCTAGTGCTGTCTCTGTTAACAACGGCGAGTTCAGCTTGGTGGACGTCCATAACCAAGATCTCTGGACTTCACTTTCTGCCACTCATTTTACAATCATAGCAGTTACCCTATTTTTAATCGCGACAGGCGTTTACTACATCATGACCTTCATTGGTGGCGCAATGTTCACCATGAACAAAGCACTTTCCACCCTCGCTGCCGGTGACCTAACCAGCCGTATGAACTTCTTCAAAGTGCGTGATGAGTTTAGTGAGATTGCAATTACTATCGACAGTGTTGCTGAGCGCGAGCAAAACTTAGTTCTATCCATCCAAGAATCGATCGCACTAATGCAGCAAATCAGTTCGGACTTGAATCAAACTAACCAACTTACGGCGAGCACATCCGGCACTCAGCAAGAGCATTTGAACTCACTTGCTAGCGCAACTGAGGAGATGGCATCGACAATCCGAGAAGTGGCTAACTTAGCGCACGATTCAAGTACACAAACCGAAGATGCGCGTATTGTTGCGCAGCAAGGTCAACAGAAAGTCGGCCACACTCTCTCCTCTATCTCGCAACTCTCTGTTGAAATTCAATCTGCGTCAGAAGCCGTAGCAGAGCTTGATGCAAATGCTGCACAAATTGATGAAGTCGTCGCAACGATTAATGCGATTTCAGAGCAAACCAACCTACTCGCGTTGAATGCCGCAATCGAAGCCGCACGCGCTGGTGAGCAAGGCCGTGGCTTTGCGGTCGTTGCCGACGAAGTTCGTGCTCTTGCTGGTCGCACCCAAACTGCAACGGTAGAAATTCAGTCAATGATCGAGGCACTACAACGTAACAGCCAGTCGCTCACCAAGCTGATGGAAACAACGGTCACTAACGCTAACGAAGGTCAAACATTGATGTCTGAAGTCAACGCCGAAATTGGTTCTTTAGCCGATAAGAACCAATCTATCTCAGACAGTAGCGTTCAAATCGCGACAGCAGCCGAGGAGCAAGGCGCAGTAGCAGATAACATTGCCGCAAGTGTTGAAGAAATCCGCGTACAGTCAGATCAGGTTTGCGAAATGATTGACGCGACCAACAGCAATATTGAGCAGCTCAGAAGGCAAAGTGACTCAATGGAAACCCTGTTGACAGGATTGAAAGCCTAACCCATACCGAGCCGCCAAAGAGCGGCTCTTTTATTTGATTTTCCATACGACTTCCCCGACAATACCCGTCCTTTCCAAACTATCAATTGAGTAATTTAATGACTCCAGCAATCTATCTTGTAAAAGGCCGTGAAAAGTCCCTTCGTCGCAAACATCCATGGGTATTTTCTCGTGGTATTAGCAAAGTTGAGGGCGAACCATCGCTCGGCGAAACAGTAGATGTTTTTACTCATGATGGAAAGTGGCTGGCAAAAGCGGCTTACTCACCTAATTCTCAGATTCGTGCCCGTGTTTGGTCTTTTGAAAAACAAGAGATCAACAAAGCGTTTTTCGTAAAGCGAATCAAAGATGCGCAGCTTCTTCGTGAAGACATCATCGAGCGTGATGGTCTGACAGGTTATCGTTTGATTGCCGCTGAATCTGACGGTTTGCCTGGAATTACGATTGATAAGTACCAAGATTACTTAGTTTGCCAGCTATTAAGTGCCGGCTCAGAATTTTACAAACAGACATTGGTTGAAGCATTGCTGGAAGTTTTCCCAGATTGCAATATCTACGAACGCTCTGACGTTGCGGTACGCAAGAAAGAAGGCTTAGAAGAAATCACTGGCGTGCTACACGGCGAAGAGCCGCCAAAATCAGTTGTGATTGAAGAAAACGGCATAAAGATCTGTGTTGATATCGTTGGTGGTCACAAGACAGGTTTTTACCTAGACCAACGTGATAGTCGCCAGCAAGCAATGAAATACGTGAAAGACAAAGAAGTCCTTAACTGCTTCTCATACACTGGCGGATTTGGTCTTTACGCGCTAAAAGGCGGAGCAAAACGCGTCATCAACGCGGATGTATCTCAACCAGCGCTAGACACCGCTAAATTCAATGCTGAGCTTAATGAGTTCGATATTTCCAAGAAGCGAGCAGTTTTCTTAAATGCAGATGTGTTTAAACTTCTTCGTGAATACCGAGATCAAGGCACTAAGTTCGATGTCGTTATCATGGACCCACCAAAGTTTGTTTCAAGCAAAAACAACCTAACGTCGGGAGCTAACGGCTACAAAGACATCAACATGCTCGCGATGCAAATTCTAAAACCTGGTGGCACATTGCTGACCTATTCATGTTCAGGACTAATGAGTGCCGATCTGTTCCAGAAAGTCATTGCCGATGCAGCAATAGATTCTGGCCGTCAGGTGAAGTTTATCGAGCGCTTCGAGCAAGCCGCGGATCACCCAACAGACAGCGCATACCCGGAAGGTTTTTACCTCAAAGGTTTCGCTTGTAAGGTTCTATAAGTCAATAAAAAGCCCCGCTCAGTTAGCGGGGCTTTTTATTTATACCGATTACGTAATTCAATTGTTGGGAGTCATCACTGACTCCCAAATTGAACTAGTCTTTCAGTTGTAGCTGGTTGAGGTTATCAAGCAAGCTCGTCGTAACATCTGCTGCAGAAGCGCCATCAAAGTCGACCGTTAATGTCTGACCGTCTTTATTGATCGTCAATGTTGAAGAGCCCGAAGTATCATCGACTACAGAAACAGATACGCCAGCGGCACTACCTTGGTGGTCACCACTACCCAAATCATTGAGTAGCGCACTGATATCGTCTTGCTTCATATCAACAAACAACTCGCTTAGATCCAACGTATCACCTTCGGTGACGTTAAAGTCAGTGACCGTGTCTGTAGCGTGCTCCATATCTACCCACTTAAAGATGTCCGCGTCGTCACCACCCGTTAGGATGTCGTTACCAAGGCCACCAATCAGTGTATCGCTGCCTTCGCCACCGTCTAGGGTATCTGCACCACCTTGACCGTAAAGTACATCATCACCACGACCGCCAGACAAACTATCATCACCACCACGAGCCTCATCGAATAAATTCAGCGTTTCGTGGTTAGCTTTAATGAACTCGTATAGCTCAAGCTGAGACGGTTCAGAGCCATGATTCTTAAGCGTTAAGAACTGTTTAACGCCCTCTAGCCCTTGTCCATCTTGCCAGTCCTCAGGTTGTTCAGGGTTGCCATTAATACTACCCCACGGCAAGTTATCCGAGTTGACAGCATCACCAAATAAGATGTCATCGCCGTCATTACCCAACACTACGTCATCTCCAAGTGGAGCGAACTTAATCGACTGACTAGCTTCTTGAAGAGCCGCGTCCAACTCACCCGCACCGTGAACAATTTCAACAACACCAGTTGGAGCGGTAACTGTTTCTAATACGAAGTTATCTAACTTGATATCTGCGTTATAACCCCAGTGGTCTTCGTGAACCCACACAGTCAATCGATAAGTGCCCGCAGCTAGAGCTTGTGTCTCAACAGAACCATACTTAGAACTAGATTGTATATCGACCCATTGATTTCCCTCTAGTTTCTGTACAATCCACCCATGACGATCACCACCGCCATATTCAGAACCTAGATACAAATTAAAGTTAAGCGACACCATTGTTCCGCCAGCGACTTCAAACTCGGGGCTTTGGATATAACTATCACCATCGCGTTCTTCGTAGTTTGTTAAGCCATCGCCCTTGTCTGTTAAAACAATTTCACCTTTATCTAGGACAACTGTCACACCGCTATCATTCTGACCAGTTTTGCCGAATGTCCAGTTGTTTAAACTCCATGCTTCACCGTAGCCAGTATTAAAGTTAGCTAACGTAGTTTCTGTCTTGGAGAAATCGGCGCTATTTGCAGATGTGTTGTCGAAGAACTGAAGCACATCGCTTTCAATGCCATCACCGATACCGATGGCACGTACTGTCGACACTTTAGACAACTCTTCAAACGCTCGAACAGAATCAACAAATTCGTCAAGCTCGGTTGTCGAACCATTGTTGCTGTGCGAGTTACTTATCGTTGGCACGCCGTCAGTTAAGAAGAAGGTTAAGTTTTCAAAGCCATCGCTTGGTTGCGCTGCGAACCAGCTTTGCGTTGTATCAAACGCACTCTCGTAGTTGGTTGCACCGTTCGCCTCAAGATTACGAATAGCGTCATCAATACCGTCGTAACCTGAACTCTCGAGATCCGAAAGGCTCAAATCGTCTAGATCAAACTTCAGTGTTGCTTCGTAATCAAAACCAATAAGCGCGACATTGATTGTTCCTGAGTGATCCGCCATCTCTGTCAACATGTTAATCAATGCGGACTTAACGGCATCAATGCGTTTTACTGCGCCCTGCTCATTACTGATGGCCCAATCCATACTGCCTGAAGTATCAACAACCAATGCGATGTTATAGTTCGCAGCGGCTTGAGTCTCAGTGACAATACCGCCGATATCGCCCGTAACTACGTCATCGCCCTTACCACCTTCAACTTGGTTATCACCATTAGGGTTAGCAACAGGGAAATGGACATTACCAGTGTCAGTTTCTGCATACTTCGGCAAATCAACTGGGTTACCGGATTCGTCGACTTCTTGAGCTCCAACCGTCACCGTAAATGTCGGTGCCGAAGTTGAACCAGCTGGTGTTTCAACGGTTAAAGATAGCTTACCATCTGCATCCAACAAATCTGCAGGTAATGTCCATGTACCATCGCCGTTATCAGTACCGACGACCTCTCCACCAATTAGCAAAGAGGTACCATCAGGAACACCGCTGATCACAACATCAGTAACAACTTCACTGCCATCATCATCGTTTAGAGCGACATCGATATTTAGCTCATAGAAATCAGATACCTTCGTCAAAGAGCCGTCAATGACTTCATACTTTCCGTCATTGAAGTAAACGGTATTTACGTTGTAGAAGTCATGGTATGCACCATTCTCATTATTCTTAAACGTGAAATCAGCTTGAGGAGCAAGAGGATTATCGCCTCCTGCAATAAACTCCATCTCACCAGAATTTATCGGCAAATAAGCAATGTTAGAGCCACCGCCACCGTAGTAAGTCGTGGTAGATTCAATAGAGGTCGATACAAAGACATCGTTCCCATCACCATGTTGATCCCCGTGCAGCACGATATTACTCGCTGCAGTCCCCCCGACGAGTATATCGTCACCTTCGTTACCAAAAAGCTCTTGATTATTAGAAGCTTCACCGAAAATGATGTCCTTACCTGAACCACCACTCAGGTGATCGTTTAGGGAATTAGCGTCTCCTAGAAGAACGTTGTTGCCGCTATTACCGTTACCTGTAGGTGCAGTCGGTTTCTGCTCTAAGATGGTGTCAATATAGTCATTAACAAAGCTACTAGAACTGACAAGTTCAGCTGCGACTTCTAATCCACTAGAAATTGGCTCAACATGAACCGTTACTGTCGCGGTATCACTGGCGCCATGAGCATCCACTACAACGTATTCGAACGTTGCATCACCGCTAAAGCCTTCCTCAGGAACGAATTCGATACTGCCATCTGCGTTAAGCGTAACCGTTCCGCCGGTAACACTTTTGACTGATTGAATAGACAGCGCGTCGCCTTCTGGGTCGGTATCATTCGATAACAAAGACAGTGCTGAAATCGTTGTTGACTGCCCTTCAACAGTACAAAGCTCGTCATTTAGCGTCGGAGCGTCTAGTAGAGGGTTAAAGTCACCGACTAGATCACCTTTTGAATCGAATTGGCCAATATCGATATCAAGAGCAGCCACACCACCTTGATCCCAGTAGACAATTTCAATGGTGTGATAACCTGAACTATCGATATCAAATACATCGCCTACTCGCTCGTGAGCTGACTGGTTCCCATCGAAAACGGCAACAACATTGCCATCAATCTTTATCATGTAACCGTCGTCTGCGTTTACTCTCAAAGCAAACGAACCAGCTTCCAGATAAATAGCACCAGTCATCTGGAAGATACCATCCGTCGTACCAGCAGGAACTTGTCCGGAAATGCTAGATGCGTCGTCACCCAGGAACTCAGCCACATTCTCTTTTGATGTAAGGCTTGAATCCAAACGGTAATCCAAGTCAGTCGACACAAACGTTAAATCAGGAGAACCCGACCCAATAATCGCCTCAGCATCTGCTACAGAATCAATGTTTCCATAGTTACCGCTGTTTTGATCGTAAGCATAGAACTTACCCGTTAGCCCGTGAGAATGGGTGTAGTTGTCGTCTTTAGCAATCGGCGCTTCGTTTACGTCGG
>NZ_LHPI01000004.1 GCF_001274785.1 Vibrio hepatarius | reverse complement strand
TATCTACTCGACTTACGAGTCTAACGAGAGCATGTACGCGAAGCTAAAGACTCAAGGTTCTGGTTATGACCTTGTTGTTCCGTCTACTTATTTCGTATCTAAGATGCGCAAAGAAGGCATGCTTCAACAAATCGACAAGAGCAAGCTTTCTCACTTTGCTGACCTTGATACTAACTTCCTAAACAAGCCGTTTGACCCAAATAACAACTTCTCTATCCCATACATCTGGGGCGCGACTGGCATTGGTATTAACTCAGACATGCTAGACAAATCCTCTGTCACTAAATGGGATGATTTCTGGGATAGCAAGTGGGAAGGTCAGCTAATGATGATGGACGATTCACGTGAAGTGTTCCACATCGCATTAACCAAGCTGGGTTACTCGCCAAACACAACTAACCCTGACGAAATCAAAGCAGCATACGAAGAGCTGAAGAAGCTGATGCCAAACGTATTGGTATTTAACTCTGACTTCCCAGCTAACCCATATCTAGCGGGTGAAGTATCACTCGGTATGCTTTGGAATGGTTCTGCGTACATGGCTCGCCAAGAAGGTGCGTCGATCGATATCATCTGGCCGGAAAAAGGTGCGATCTTCTGGATGGATAGTCTAGCAATCCCAGCTGAAGCGAAAAACGTTGATGCGGCACACAAGATGATCGACTTCCTACTTCGCCCAGAGAACGCAGCGAAGATCGCTCTAGAAATTGGCTACCCAACACCAGTAGCAAGCGCGCATAAACTGTTGCCTGAAGAGTTTGCGAACGACCCAAGCATCTTCCCTCCTCAAGAAGTGATGGACAGTGGTACTTGGCAAGACGAAGTTGGCGAAGCAAGCGTGATTTACGACGAGTACTTCCAAAAGCTGAAAGTAGATAACTAATCTACTCAAATTTAGATAACAATAAAGCGGCTTAAAAGCCGCTTTATTTGTTTTAGTTATTTAGGGAATGATTGCTGTTAAGCGCTTTGCGAGTCTGGTTGTTGCAGAGCAAGAATTTCTTCAACCAATTTTGGCACTTCAATACTTGCCTTGCCGTAACGCTTCTCTTCAAATTCACTTTCTACAGCACTCGGCTCCAAGTTAATTTCGATGGTGTGCGCGCCATGCATTTTCGCGTCATGGACAAAGCCTGCAGCTGGATAAACCACACCGGATGTACCAATAGAGATAAACAAGTCCGCTTGCTCGAGTGACTCGTAGATGTCACCCATACGCAGAGGCATTTCACCGAACCAAACCACGTGCGGGCGTAACTGAGATGGAATTTGGCAACAATGGCAAAGATCGCCGGTCTTGATCTCACCCAACTCTTCTGTCACTTGATTCGACTCGCTACAACGTGCTTTCAGCAGTTCACCATGCATATGGATGACATTGCTACTACCACCACGCTCATGCAGATTGTCGATGTTCTGCGTAATTACCGTCACTGATCCTTCAAGCTCTTTCTCTAAGCGGCCTAGCGCTAAATGCGCAGCGTTTGGCTCAATGTGTGACTCTTGCAGTTTTAAACGGCGTTGATTATAGAAATCTTGCACTAGGTCTGGGTCGCGTTCGAAGCCTTCTGGCGTTGCGACATCTTCAATTCGATGATCTTCCCACAAGCCATCCTGGGCTCTGAACGTTTGTATTCCTGATTCGGCAGAAATACCGGCTCCCGTTAATACAACCACATTACGATACGGAAACTTCATACCACATCCTTCTTCATATCCTTTGTCTGTAGCTTAGCATTTGATGAATAACATCAGAAGTTATGAGGGTTAGACCATAGTCGAAGTTGGCTTTTTATCAACAGGGATTGTGAAGTGATACAAAAAAGAGCGGCCAACGCCGCTCTTTCCATAAGTGATTTTGCGTTAGTCTTCGTTGGTCGCTGAAATTTTATGAATCGCTAAGTCTGCACCATTGAATTCATCTTCTTCCGATAAACGCAGCCCAGTCATACTATTTATCGCGCCATAAACAACCAGAGCGCCGGCTACAGCGATGGCAATACCAGCAATGGTTCCTAGTAGCTGAACAGCAAAGCTCACGCCGCCTAAGCCTCCTAGCGCGTTTTGACCAAAGATACCCGCAGCAACACCACCCCACGCACCACAAACGCCGTGCAGAGGCCATACGCCCAACACATCATCGATTTTGGTTTTGTTTTGCAAGTAAGTGAACAAGTAAACAAATAACGTCCCTGCCACCGCGCCAGTCACCAAAGCCCCAATTGGGTGCATCAAATCAGAGCCAGCACAAACCGCCACCAAGCCGGCTAACGGACCATTGTGAATAAAGCCTGGGTCATTCTTGCCTGCAAGCAGCGATGCCACAATACCACCGACCATCGCCATCAACGAGTTCATCGCAACTAAACCGCTAATACCGTTTAAAGTTTGCGCTGACATGACGTTAAAGCCAAACCACCCCACACATAGGATCCATGCCCCTAGTGCCAAGAAAGGAATGTTCGAGGGTGCAAAGTTAGTGTGTTTACCTGCGCGAATACGTCCCTTACGCATGCCTAAAAACGTTACCGCAACCAGAGCAATCCAACCGCCAACAGCATGTACAACAACTGAACCTGCAAAGTCATGAAATCCGTAACCAAATTGCGTTTCAAACCACGCTTGCAAGCCAAAATTGCCGTTCCAGATCATGCCCTCAAACAGTGGGTAAACGATACCAACCGTAAAGAAGGTCGCAATCAAAACAGGATAGAATCGAGCGCGTTCTGCAATGCCACCTGAAACAATAGCAGGAATCGCAGCTGCAAAAGTCAGTAAGAAGAAGAACTTCACTAGCTCATAGCCATTGCCTTGCGAGAGAGTTTGCGCGTCGGCGAAAAAGTTAGCGCCGTATGCGACCCAGTAACCAATAAAAAAGTATGCAATGGCTGAAATACCGAAGTCGGCAAGAATTTTAACTAAGGCGTTGACTTGGTTTTTGTGCCTAACGGTTCCCACTTCAAGGAAGGCGAAACCCGCGTGCATTAAAAACACCATGATTGCGCCCAGTAGCAGGAATAAAGTATCGGAACTTTGGGTCAGGGTTTGAACGGCTCCATGGACCTGACTTGCGGTTACACTCATCGTTTTTGTTCTCCGTTGTATTTGCGTGCACTTATCCTGTGCAGTAGCACATTCAATTCACCACATTGGTGATATGAATATCAAAGACGTGTTAGAGCAATGAATGTGCCAACTGATAAAATGGAAAACAAAGAAATATAACGTGCTGATTTTATTAAGACTTGATGATTGAGTGTTTCACGATGGAATCAAAAACAGACGCCTTGTTGCACAGTTATGGTGATAACGCACCAAATTAAAGCGTTCGAATATTGTGCACTGAGGAAATAAAAGAGCCCTGATTGATTCAGGGCTCTTGGGGGAATTAAAGGTTCGGACCTTTGGAGAATTTAAACGGTTGGTTGTTTCTTAGTTTAGTCATCCCTTCATACATGCGAATAAACCACAAGAAGATCGCAACCAAACCAAGCAACATACCGACATAAGGAATATAAAACGCGATTTTGTCTAACACGCTGCTCTTATACCAGTAGTCATTCAAACCAACCAACACACCGTTTGACGTCGCGACCGTGATGATCAGCACAACGAAATAGGTCAGATTGAGGAAAAAAGTCCGAATCAGGCCATAGTAGTGCGAATCAATCACTTCCCCATCCTCTCCTTTATCTAGACGGTAGCCCGCGTAGATAATCGCGACTACACCAGAGATAAGGCAAGTAAAGGGCGTAAAGCAACTCAGGATATACGCGACCCAAATGCCTTTATGAGGTTTGTTCATTTGTCGTCGCTCCTTTCACTTTATCTTGATTAGGCTCTGCAGCTTGTGCGTTTTGCTCTTTCGCCATCACTTCTTCATACCAAAGGTCATGGTGCTCTTTCGCCCATGTTTCATCAACTTCGCCTGTGACCATACCTTCCAGCGCGCCTTCCATACCAAACAGACCAATGTAGATATGGAAAACAAAACCACAGATAAGGATCAATGCCGCTAGCATATGTACTAGATTCGATAATTCCATATCACGGCGAGTTTGGCCAAAGATAGGGAAATCGAGAACCAAACCACTCACAGCTACAACACTACCCACAACAATCAGTAGCCAAAACAGTGCTTTCTCACCTGCATTCGAGAAACCTGCAGATGGATGCGAGCCTTTGTGTTTACCTACCATACCACCCAGCTTGATAAACCAAACAAAGTCGACTTTGGTAAAGATAGACTTACGCCACCATTTCACTAACACGCAGATCAACAACACACCAAAAATAGGACCAATGTAGTTGTGATACTGCTTAGCCAGCATAATGATGAATCCCCACAAATCCGCAGGAATGTATGGCTTCAAGAAGTGCTTGCCGTAAACAAGCATCAAACCACTAAAACCAAGGGTTAAAAAGGTAAATGCCATACTCCAGTGCATTGCTCGATCAAGACGAGACCAGCGCTTAATTCGCTTACCGGTTCTTGGCGCACTTAACATGATTGGTCCCATGAACAGGTAAACCAAAGTCACGAAAGCAATACTGCCAAAGATCGCGATAGCGCCCGCAGGAGACATCCATTTCTCTTTCAAAATGTACCAGGTTTGTCCTGGCGTACTAATTAGCGTTCCGTGCTCCGGGAACTGAGACGTCGTATAGCCCTCTTCACCCTGACGAACCTGACGCCAAAAATCAGCGCCAGCCAGTTGGGTCATTTCGCGTTGTGCAACATCAGACTCTTTTTGCTCAGCATGCGCGGGCAACGACAAAGCAAAAACCAATGCTGCCATCAATGACAGCATTGTGAGAGATGCACGTTTAAACATTGAAAACATGACTCTCTCCAGTATTAGCTTTTCGTTGCGTCGTAAGACAGATCATTACCATCTGTCCAACCAGCGCCTTTCGCACCACGCTCAACCACGCGTTGACGGAAGATGTCAGACACTTTCTCTGCATCACCCGCGAGTAGCGCTTTAGTTGAACAAAGCGAAGCACACATCGGCAGCTTGCCTTCTGCGATACGGTTTGCACCGTACTTCTGACGCTCTTCAACAGAACCAGGCTCTGTTTCAGGGCCGCCCGCGCAGAATGTACATTTGTCCATTTTGCCACGCTCACCAAACGCTTCTTGTTTAGGGAACTGAGGCGCGCCAAATGGGCAAGCAAACAAACAGTAGCCACAACCGATACACAAGTCTTTGTTGTGTAGTACGATGCCGTCTTCCGTATGCTCAAAACAGTCTGCTGGACACACCGCCATACAAGGCGCATCGGTACAGTGCATACAAGCAACTGAGATTGAGTTTTCACCCGGCTCACCATCGTTTAGAGTAACGACGCGACGACGTTGAATACCCCATTCAAGAGCATCATCGTTTTCGTTTTTACATGCAGTGACACAGCCGTTACATTCGATACAGCGCTTGGTGTCACAAAGGAATTTCATTCTAGCCATTAGTAGACTCCTTACGCTTTGCGAATGTTACATAGAGTGACTTTGGTTTCCTGCATTTGCGTTACAGGGTCATAACCGTAAGTCGTGGCGATGTTGGCAGAATCACCAATCACGTATGGGTCAGTACCTTCTGGGTACTTATCGCGTAGGTCAACGCCTTCAAACTTACCGCCAAAGTGGAACGGGATGAATGCCAAACCCGGTTTCACACGACGTGTTACCATCGCCTTAACGTGGATGCGGCCTTTCTCTGCACCTTCAACCCAAACCATATCGCCATCTTTAAAGCCAAGATCGTTCGCATCTTTCGGGTTCACTTCCACAAACATCTCTTGTTGAAGTTCAGCCAGCCAAGGGTTAGAACGGGTTTCTTCACCACCACCTTCGTACTCAACCAGACGACCAGAAGTCAGGATAATCGGGTATTCTTTCGACTTATCTTGATCTTGAATCGACTTGTACATCGTTGGTAGACGGTAGATTGACTCACTGTCATCCCATGTTGGGTAGTCAGCAACTAAGTCACGACGTGGTGTGTACAGTGGTTCACGGTGTAGCGGTACGCGGTCTGGGAACGTCCATACAATGGCACGCGCTTTCGCGTTACCAAACGGGTTACAGCCGTGCCTGATAGCCACACGTTGAATACCGCCAGACAGGTCCGTTTTCCAGTTTTTACCTTCTGCCGCAGCTTTCTCTGCTTCAGTAAGATCGTCCCACCATCCTAGATGCTTCAATAGCTTATCGCTAAATTCTGGATACCCGTCTTGGATTTCACTACCTAGCGAGTAGCTGTCTTCCGCCAACAAGTTCTTACCTTCGAACTCAACGCCAAAACGTGCACGGAATGTACCGCCGCCCTCAGCCACTGGCTTAGACGTATCGTAAAGAATGTGCGTACCAGGGTGTTTCATCTCTGGCGTGCCCCAACATGGCCAAGGCAGACCATAAGTGTCGCCGTGAGCCGGACCACCTTCCGCAGCAAGCGTTGTTTTGTGGAATGTGTGCCAGTTTTGTTGGTGTTGCTTCAAACGCTCAGGACTTTGACCTGTGTAGCCGATCGTCCACATACCTTTGTTGAACTCGCGGGTAATGTCTTCAATGACTGGCTGGTTGTTTTCTACTTTGATGTGTTTGAACAACTGCTCTGCAAAACCAAGTTTCTTAGACATTAAATACATGATTTCGTGGTCTGGTTTTGAATCGAACAGCGGTTGGATGACTTGATCACGCCACTGAAGTGAGCGGTTTGACGCTGTCACACTGCCGTATGTTTCAAACTGAGTGGTCGCAGGTAGCAAGTAAACGCCGTCTGTACGATCGTTCATTACCGCAGCTACCGTTGGATACGGGTCAACGATGACCATCATATCCAGCTTCTGCATCGCCTTTTTCATTTCAACGCCGCGGGTTTGCGAGTTAACCGCATGGCCCCAGTAGAACATGGCGCGAATGTTGTCTTTCTGCTCGATGTTGTCTTTGTTTTCCAGCACGCCGTCAATCCAACGAGAAACAGGAATACCCATGTTGTTCATTGGTTTCTGGCCACGGTATTCGTTCTGGTCAAAGCGGTTTTTAATCCACTCAAAATCCAGATCCCATACGCCTGCCCAGTGTTTCCACGCGCCATCAGCCAAACCGTAGTAACCTGGTAATGTGTGCGATAGTACGCCAAGGTCAGTTGCACCCTGTACGTTATCGTGACCACGGAAAATGTTTGCGCCGCCGCCAGATTTACCCATGTTGCCAAGCGCAAGCTCAAGTACACAATAAGCACGAGTATTGTTGTTACCAGTGGTGTGCTGCGTACCACCCATACACCAAACCACGCAACCCGGACGGTTTTCAGAAAGGATCTTCGCGGTGTTGTACACTTCTTCTTCGCTAACACCTGTTACGCGTTCAACTTCAGCAGGATTCCACTTCGCCACTTCTTGGCGAATTTCATCCATCCCGAATACGCGCTGCTGGATAAAATCTTTGTCTTCCCAGTTGTTCTTAAATACGTGCCATAGGATGCCCCAAATGAACGCAACATCAGAACCAGGACGTAGAGAAACGTAGAAATCGGATTTTGCTGCGGTGCGAGTACGACGCGGATCAGCCACGACGATCTTACAATTGTTCTTTTCTTTTGCGATCAGGATATGCTGCATCGCAACTGGGTGCGCTTCTGCTGGGTTCGAACCAATAAACAACATCGATTTACAGTTGTGCATATCGTTGAAAGAGTTGGTCATCGCACCGTAACCCCAAGTGTTTGCGACACCGGCTACCGTGGTTGAGTGACAGATACGTGCTTGGTGGTCAACGTTGTTAGTACCCCAAAGCGACGCCATCTTACGGAACATGTACGCTTGTTCGTTGCTGTGTTTCGCACTGCCTAGCCAGTAAACGGAATCTGGACCTGACTCTTCACGAATCTCTAGCGCTTTATTACCAATTTCTTCAATCGCTTGTTCCCAAGAAAGCTTCTTCCACTTACCGCCTTCTAGCTTCATTGGGTATTTCAAGCGGCGCTCACCATGACCGTGCTCACGCAGTGCTGCACCTTTCGCACAGTGGCCACCAGCGTTAAATGGGTGGTCAAAAGCAGGCTCTTGTCCTGTCCAAACACCGTTTTGTACTTCTGCGTAGATACCACAACCCACAGAGCAGTGAGAACAAATGGTACGTTTGATCTCTGTCTTAGCATTTGGATCAACCGACTTCGCTTCGGCTTTTTTGATCATGCCCGGTGTGAATAAACACGCACCAGCAACGGCACCACCAGCAGCCAGCGAGCTATTCTTCATGAATGCGCGGCGTGAAATGCCCAATTGGTTTTGTTCTTTGCTCACACTATCGGAGCGTTTGATTAGTTTCATTACTCAGCTCCTATAGGGTTTCGTAATAATCTCGGATATGTTGCGTTTCGCGATATCCGGTCTTGTTAACGTCTTTTTCTACTTCAACAGATTCCGTCGCGTTGGCAACTTTTGTCGTACCAGCGACGACAGCACCAGCCACTGCTGCGGTGGTTAATCCTTTAAGTAGATCCCTACGGGATGTATCTATTGATTTCTCATTATTGTCTTTCATTTTGCTTCCTTACCTTGCGGTACTTGGAGACTCTGAGCCTCTCTATCGACGCGAACTCGTTACGGCTGAGTTGGGTCGTACTCAGTGACGTTTTTCACATCAATTTTTATTTTGCTTTTACTGCTATGGGTGTTCTCACTGAAGCGAACTTGCTCCAGTGTTAAAAACGTTTGGGTAAACTGCGCGACTGGAAGATAAAACGCGGCATGTTGCGCGCGAAGAATTTGTTCAGTGAACAATGAAAACCAAGGCGCGATATGTTTATTGAAGAAAGCTTGCTGCAGCCCTTCTTCCTCTTGGGTAAGCATCGCCATCACTTCACAAAGTGCTGCAATGTGATCTTCCGGCTCTTTGACTTCCGCTTCTCTCTCTAAGCCAAGTAGCTCCAAGTCTCGACGAATCTCCGCTAACGGTTTTTCCATTAGCGAGCCCGTACGATGCCAAGAGGCAAATGGAATCACTTCCCCACGACCGATACCGATGAACAACTCTTGATATTCATCGACGAGTGTTTCTTCATTGGCATTGCGAGCAGCTTCAATCAACGCAAGCCAAGCTTTCTGCATATCGCTAGCGGCTGACTCAGGCTCTAAGCCCGCCAAAAATGCCAACACTTCAGAACTCGGACTCTGGCGGTAAAGTGCAGAAAGGAGTAAGTAAATATCTGAACGTAATGTGTCTTGTTGATTTTCCACGAGAACTCCTAGTATTTAAGCTGCTGCATTGGGTCTTCTGCCATTGACTCGAACATGTCGATCACTCGGCAGTCTTCACACATCGCGATACGGTTGATCGCCGAATCATCTTGGAAATGAGAGTGACCGCGTAACTTACTCTGCAACATGTCAATCATTGATTGCGGTGCGAATGGTTTGTGGCAACGCGTACATTCCGCAGCTTTCTCTTCATGAAGCACAATCGCTTGTTGACGCGCTGATGCATCCCAATTCATTCTCGAGCTTAAGCTTAGTGCATTCTCAGGACATGCCTTGGTACATAAACCACATTGAACACAATCTTGCTCAATAAACTTGAGTGATGGAGAATGACCTTCGGTGTGTAGTGCACGTGTAGGACATACCGCAACGCAGCTCATGCAAGAAGTGCATTTGGTCGTATCACAATCGACACTACCAAATGGCGCACTAACAGGAAGAGCTTGAATGGTTTCAACGGGAATATGGTTTTCTGCGAGAGCATCAAGAGCCGTAAACAAGCGAGCACGTTTATTGCCAGCCAAATCACCTAACGACAAACCGAAAGGTTGAGTCATCAACGATGGTTGCGCCTCGCGTAGAGACTCTAGATAAAGAATGTCGATCGTCTCTTTCGCAATCCCCATCTGTTCAAGCAGTTCTTGAGCAGTGGATACTTCGCTCGTTAGCACTCGAATGATGGTTGCAGGCATAAAACGGCTCGCTGCAAACAGCACTTGTGTCGCACCATTTGCCAAAGCCGCAAACCAACTATCGATACCAACAGAAGGTAGCTCTTCCACAACAACAGGGATAACGTTATCTGGCAGCGCTTTTAATGCCATAATGTTGTAGGTCTCATGGCGAGAACTACAAATAAGTACGATTGGATCAACGCCACCGGCTTGCTGATAGTTTGCCAGCGTGCGTTCAATGAATTTTTGTGTGTCTTGTGGATTTGGCAACGCGTAATGAATCGCTTCTGTTGGACAGGCCGTCGCACAAGTCCCTACCCCTTGACAAAGGTAAGGGTTGATTTCGATTCGATGACCAATTTTGTCATTACCTTCACTTGATAACGCGCCAGCAGGACAAGCGTCGACACAACGTTCACAGCCTTTCACACCACGTGAGCTATGTGCACATAAATCAGTGTCTAAACGGAAAAATTTTGGCTTATCAAACGTTCCCATCAACGTTGGAATTTCTTCCAATGCTTCAGCCAACTTTGGATAACCACGGCCAACTGGGTAGTAACCCGGGACAGGCACTTCTTCTGCCATACAACTATTTAGGCAAAGGTCGAGAACAACATCAAAGCAGTCATGGTTAATCGCCACTTTCGCTAGGTTACTCTGCACACCGCGATTTTCGATAACGACTTCAAACGTACCTAAAAAGCCCGACACTTGGACGCTGTTTGCGTAGTAAAGGTTTTGATGAGTCCCGTTTTCGCCGTCTGTCGACAGTAACGTTAAGCTCTTCATTTGAGACAGCTGTTCCGCTGCACTCTCAATGATCGCCGTAGGACCAATAATCAGGGTATTCCCGCCACTTTCATAACTGACTGTAGGAGGAATGAGGTTTGTCAGTTCCACAGTATTTTCAAACGCATACAAACGCGCTTTACCGTTTTCAGACGTAGATTCTTGTAGTAGTTGTCTAAGCATTGCTCTGTTCCAGTTAGAACATGAATATTCACTCTGGAGAGTAATAGCAAATGCTGTACCAACTTTTATTGCAAATAAAATCAGAAACTTAGATAACTGCTGAGTAAAAACAGAATAAATAAAAAACGGATGAGACAAAATGTCGCACCCGTTCAATTGATGGTTTAGTCAAAATGTACCTATTTTTCGTGTGGTATATTTTGTCCCACTTGTAAATCTTGTTCTGAATCATCGATTTCCGCTGCTTCTGCATCAATAGACGCTAGCTGCGTTTCTTCGTTAACGAGTTCAGCCTCATTCTCTGCTGACTCTTCTTCTGGTTTGTTTAACCACTCACGAAGTTTGGCTGCTGCTTCACTTGGTAACGTGCTCACCGCTGCGTAGTCATGGTCATAGTCAACGAGCCGGTCAACTTCACTGAACTCACCAGACAGGAACAGCTTTCTTAATGCCGCTTTTTTTACTGCCGCCTCTGCTTCCGACGCCAGCAATGCAGCTACTGATAGCTCTTCCCCTTCATCAGAAGACGCTACATCAGTAGTGTTCTCTTCAGCGGATGAAACAACGAGCTCTTCCTCTTGAATAGAAACATCAGCTGAGGTTTGACTGTCAGTTCGAAGTTCGGCGTTGTCAGAACCAAGCGTATCCGCTTCGCTGTTATCACCTTCTAGCTTACGCTTTGACCAGCGCCCTAAAAAACTAGTTGCCACTTGCTCGCCCTGCACCTTTGCGTTTCTTACGTCGTGTTTCCAACAACTCACCGTGACGTCCAATATACGCTTCCATCCAAGCCTGAACAGGAAGCGGCATATCGGCCGACAACACCAAGTAGTCGCCGTCCATGTATTGTCCTGCAACACCTTGAGAAGCAGTGAGCAAAACTATGTTAGGGTCTTCCTCACTCTCTACCGTATCTAGCACTAAGAACAATTTCGGTTGCTGAGAACTTAAGTTAAAGCGATAGTCGGTTCGCTCGTCACGATGCAGTTGAAGCGTTACAACGCGTTTGCTGACTGTCTCTGGCTTTAAGTTAAACCCCGTAAGCTGCCATTGCGTTGTCATCCACATACCGGTTGCGATCTCGTGCACAACTAAATTGCACTCCAGAGACCAAAGTTCCTCATTTTTCTCTAATTTGCTTTCCGCAATATCTTGGTTGGTCATTAGGTTTTGCCCTACATTCTCGTTATCTATCAAGCTAAGCAATATTTATACCTATCTTCAAGCTCACCGACACAAGCAAACAATCAGCGAGAAATAAAATTATGACGCGCTTAAACAAGGAATAGTAATTGCTTGTAGTATATTCTTAGAATTCGTAACCAACTCTAAACATAGGACAACTCGTGGTTAAGCCAAATATTATAAAAACCAGTGAAAACCCTCTGCAGACCATTGAAGTCGAAGTGTATGACGAGTACGGCGAAAAGCTCGTCAAGCAAATCGCCTGTGAACGCCCGTTGACCGTTATGCTTAACTGGAAAGAAGTCGTTACCTTGATGACGCTCGGCTCAAGGCCTGAGTCTTTAGTACTGGGCTACTTGAAAAACCAAAGTTTCCTATCCGATCCAGATGCACTTGAGTCAGTCATCATTGATTGGCAAACCCATACAGCTGCAGTGATTACCAAAGAAAATACCGAACACCTTGAAGGCGCATTGAAGAAAAAGACCGTTACCTCAGGATGTGGTCAAGGCACTATGTATGGCAACGTAATGAAGCAGTTGGAAAACTATCAAGTTCCGCAAGTAGAGCTGAAGCAATCACAAGTGTATGCGGCATTAAAAGCACTAACTCATTACAACGATACCTACAAGAAAGCAGGCGCAGTCCATGGCTGTGCGGTTTGTCGTGGCGATGAAGTGCTGTCTTTTGTCGAAGATGTCGGTCGCCATAATGCTGTGGATACGCTGGCGGGTGAAATGTGGCTCAATGGAGAGTCAGGTGAAGATAAGATCTTTTATACCACTGGTCGCTTGACGTCTGAGATGGTGATAAAAGTCGCGCAAATGGGCATTCCTGTATTGCTGTCTCGTTCTGGCGTTACACAAATGGGGCTGGATCTGGCGAAGAAGTTCGGTATTACCACCATCGCTCGAGCGAAAGGGTTACGTTTCCAAGTGTTCACAGGCGCAGAGAAAATGGTATTTGACGTTAAAGGCCATCTCGCCGACTAATCGTCATCGTAAACTGAGTAAATACAAAAAGAGCCTCAACTGAGGCTCTTTTTTCTTGGAAAAGGAATTAACCTTCGATGCCACGCGCTTTAAGGAACTCGGCATAAGTGCCTTTAAAGTCGTGGATTTGACCATCTCGAATCTCAAGAATACGCGTTGCCAGAGAGTCAACGAATACGCGGTCGTGAGAGACGAAGAACAACGTACCCTTGTATTGCTCTAACGCGGAGTTCAACGACTCAATCGATTCCATATCCATGTGGTTAGTTGGTTCATCCATTAGCAGCATGTTTGGTTTGTGCATCATTAGTTTACCAAGCAACATGCGCCCTTGCTCACCACCAGAAAGCACTTTTACCGACTTTTTGATGTCGTCTTGCGAGAACAACATACGACCCAAGAAGCTACGAATCACTTGCTCATCATCGCCTTCTTGACGCCATTGACCCATCCAGTCCATTAGGTTCTTGTCTTCAGCGAAATCTTCCGCGTGGTCTTGCGCATAGTAACCGATGTTTGAGTTTTCAGACCATTTGTACTCACCAGTACGTGGTTCTAGAACACCCGCTAAGGTATTCAGTAGCGTTGTTTTACCCACACCGTTTTCACCGATGATGGCAACGCGCTCACCCACTTCGAAAATTGCGTTGAAGTTGGTAAATAGGTCGTTTTCGAAACCTTGGCTTAGGTTTTCAATTTCAAGCGCGTTACGGAACAGCTCTTTTGATTGTTCAAAACGGATGAATGGGTTTTGACGGCTTGACGCTTTTACTTCTTCAAGCTGGATCTTATCGATTTGCTTCGCACGAGATGTTGCTTGTTTTGCTTTCGATGCGTTTGCCGAGAAACGAGCAACGAACGTTTGTAGCTCAGCAATTTGTGCTTTCTTCTTCGCGTTATCCGCAAGCAAACGTGTGCGAGCTTGAGTTGCAGCCGTCATGTACTCGTCGTAGTTACCTGGGTAGACACGAAGTTCACCGTAATCTAAGTCTGCCATGTGGGTACATACAGAGTTTAGGAAGTGACGGTCGTGCGAGATGATGATCATCGTGCAGTTACGCTGGTTTAGCGTATCTTCCAGCCAACGGATCGTATCGATATCCAGGTTGTTGGTTGGTTCGTCAAGCAGCATGATGTGCGGGTCAGCAAACAGAACCTGAGCCAATAGTACACGTAGCTTCCAACCTGGAGCGATTTCGCTCATCAGGCCGTAGTGCTGCTCTTCTGGGATACCAACGGCTAGCAGTAATTCACCAGCTTTGGCATCCGCCATGTAGCCGTCCATTTCCGCAAACTGAACTTCAAGGTCAGCCACCAACATACCTTCGTCTTCAGACATTTCAGGTAGAGAGTAAATACGGTCACGCTCTTTTTTAACTTCCCACAGTTCTTTGTAACCCATGATTACGGTGTCAATGACGGTGTATTCTTCGTATGCGAACTGATCCTGATTTAGCTTTGCAACACGCTCATTTGGGTCGTAGCTTACGTTACCGCCAGTTGGATCTAGCTCACCACTGAGGATTTTCATAAAGGTAGACTTACCACATCCATTCGCACCAATTAGGCCGTAGCGGTTACCTTCACCAAACTTTACCGAGATATTTTCAAACAGTGGCTTAGCACCAAATTGCTGCGTGATGTTGTTAGTGGAAATCAAAGTCTTTACCTATAAATTGTGACAAACGGCGCCACACTACTTATAACCGCCCCTAACTTCAAGTTTTGTTTTAACTTTGAGTTCTCTGGAATTAATGACATCCTTATGACACTTGACTCATGCTTAGGCATATAGTCATGCGCCTTAAAATCGCTGTCGAATTCCTCGCTTTCGACTTTAAACCAACTAAGATAAATCTAACTTGATAAGTTATAAGAGATTTTTATGCGTTTTTTCCTACGCCTTTTATGTGTGGTGAGCCTAATTACGGTCTATCCAGCTGTCGCGAATTGGCAGTATGACTTTAAGGCGACACCGCAAGTCGATGCTGTCAGTGCCGACATCGAACAAGAAATTTCTCAAATCCCAGAACCGTTGTTTATGACAGAGCAAGACAAGCGCAAAGTCGACCACTTGCTTGATGCGGCGATCAATGAGCAACGTAAACAAATCGATCTGTTTAAACAACACCTTGAAGCGTACAAAAAAAACGCAACGAACGAGATTTGGTTTGAGACCGAGTCTAGCCATCTCACGTTAACCAGTTTAGGCCACAGTAAAGAACGGTTGCTGGCACTAACTGACCCGGTTACCCACGACAAGCTCACTGGATTTGGGCCTTATGGTGTTACCCAATTCAAACAAGAGTGGCAGCATACCCAGCTCAATCTAGAATATCTGGTGTATTTCCAGCTACGTAGCTTCAAATCTCTTTTAAGTGAAGTCTTGATTTCGCCGATTCCGGTTATCTGGGCGGGCCTAAAAGTTTTATTTATCTATTTTGGCTTAGTGTGGTGGCTAACAAACAGCAAACGCCTGATCACTCTGTTTAAACAAACCCAGCTCGAAAACAACAGCAAACCTGCGCTGTGGATTCGTCTGATTTGGTACGTAAGCCGCGCCCACCGCGCGATTGCATGGTTAATCGCTATCACACTCTCGCTTCGTGTATTGTCTGAGATCCCTAGCCTGCAGCACCTTATCTTTCTTGAGATCTTCACTTGGTGGATACTCGGCGGTTCTATCGCAATCAGCTTTATTCTTGAGTTTGCTTACCGTAACAGTCGCAGCTCTAGCCCTGATGTGGTGGCATTACGTTTAAAAACCATTCGTCGTTACGTGTGGAGTGCGATTGTCGCAGGGGTAATTTTACAAATCTCGATGCGAACACTGGGCAAAGGAACCATTTATTATTGGATTTACAGTGCGCTCTACACGTGGTTTATTCTGGTCACCATCTCTGTACTAGGTTTGTGGCGTAAGAAGGTGTTTGACACGGTTGAGCACCTATCTGACCGACCAGTATGGGTTAACTGGGCGGTACGACGTAAAGATTCGTTTTTGCTCAATATTCCAGCCACTGCAATTGCGATCGTTTGGCTTACAATACACAACTTTAAACACCGCATCGTGGCTGCGCTATCGAACTACAGCTTCTTTAGTCAGGCGTTAGCGTATTTGTTCCGCATCGAAGTCGCTAAGCAAACCGATAATAACAATGGTCACTCAAATTTGGTGAGAATCAAAGGTAGCGAAACGTTCGACTATGTCTCTCCGGGCAGTTATGACAGCGCTTTAATTGACTATGCCAAAGACGAAGTGAAGCAACTGTCGAAATACTTGATGACTGACAGCCCAGCAATTTGTGTTCTTTCAGGCGAACGTGGCGTTGGTACCACAACTTTGCTATTAAGTTTACTGAGCAAAGTGAAAAACGCGGAGCCAATTTATCTTAGTTGCCCTTATTCGGGCTACGGCGAGCTACTGGCACATTTCGCTGCCAGCTTAGGCCTAGAAGAAGACGCCACTGAAATTCAAATTCTTGCCCATTTGCGTAAGAGCGATACCACTTACTTAATTGCGGTAGACAACGCGCAACGCTTGGTCAAGCCTATGGTCGGTGGTCTTGCAGACCTTATTCGCCTAACCAACCTACTTCGCCGTTCGAAGAAAAATCATCGCGTAGTCATCGCAATCGAAAAAGCTAGCTGGCGTTTTGTCGACCGTGCGCGCGGCGAACGCCTCCTGTTTGATTTGGTGACTTTCTTACCGCGCTGGACAGAGAAACAAATCCACCAACTGTTGGATACTCGCATCAACCAAGCCGATCAAAAACAAGTGTCGTTTGAAGGCCTTGTTGTTCCTAAACAATGGGATCAGGAAGACGTCACGGAAGAAGAACGCGCTAAACAAGGCTTCTATCGTATTTTGTGGCACTACGCTGACGGTAACCCGACTGTTGCACTTCGCTTCTTCCGCTTATCGCTCAATCAGGACAAAGACACTGGGCAAGTTTACATTCGCCTGTTTCGCGTACCTGAATCTCAAGAGCTTGAGAAAATGCCTAAACCGATGCTGGCGGTGCTGCGTTCTATTGTTCAATTGGAAATTGCCTCTCCTGAAGTGCTGTCGGACTGTACTCAACTGAGTATTGCAGAAGTGACTGGTACGCTGCGCTATTTTGAAAGCCGCGGTTACATCGAGTGGCTCGAAGATAAAGCGCGAGTGTCTGACCATTGGTTCCGACATATAACCAACGTTCTCGACCGTCAGCATCTATTGGTGAAGTAATATGAAACGCATTCTATTTATTGTTATCGGACTGATTCTCTCCGCTCCCGTTTTCGCGACAGAAGAAGTGGCAGGCGTTGAAAACATCAGCCAAATCGCCAGCCTGATTCGTTGGAGCGGCGTGTTTTTCTCATTGATCGTGGTTGCCGCAACTTGGTTATTGCTTAAGTTTATCAACTCGATGGTCGAAAGCGTCGGCGGGCAGTTTGCTCAATACCGTATGCTGCTGCAAAAACTGCAATCCTTTATGCAGTTTTTCATCTACATGAGTGCCGGTATCTTGGTGTTTATGATGAGCTTTCGCATCAACGACCAAATTCTTGCGTTGATCGGCGGTACGCTTGCGGTGTCGGTGGGTTTCGCGCTAAAAGATTTGGCCGCTTCGTTTATCGCGGGTATGACAGTCATGGTTGACCGCCCGTTCCAAGTAGGTGACCGCGTCACGTTCGAAGGTAACTACGGCGACATTATTGCCATTGGTTTACGTTCGGTGCGGATGCGCACACTTAACGACGACATCATTACCATCCCAAACAACAAGTTTCTCAATGAAGTCACCGTCAGTGGTAACTATGGCGCACTAGACATGCAGGTAGTGATTCCTTTCTATGTCGGCTTGGATGAGGACATTACCCTAGCCCGCGACTTGATTCAGGAAGCGGCGTCTTCAAGTCGCTACATTCACTTACCTAAACCAGTTACCGTATTAGTCAAACAAACCATCACTGATAACTACTTGGCAATTCAACTTACTTGTAAGGCGTATGTGGTCGATACTGCATACGAGAAGCTGTTTGAGACCGACATTACCTTGCGCGTAATGAAGGAGTTCAAAAAACATAATATTCGTCCGCCGAAGATTGCGGTAAACGCAGACTAAACGAAAAAGCGGAGCTAATAGCTCCGCTTTTTTGGATTAAAGATTGGTGATTTTCAAATCGCTTTCCGCTCGCTGAGGCAGATATATACTGAACGTACTGCCTTTGCCCCATTCCGATTCAACCTTTAGCTCTCCACCGGTTTGGCTGAGGATACTTTGCGAGACTGACAAGCCAAGTCCAGTCCCCTCACGCTTGGTGGTATAGAACGGCGAGAAGATACGTTTGAGGTTTTCAGGCTTAATCCCGCTGCCTTCATCGGTAACATGAATGATCGCACCAACGTTCATCCCATTCTCAATCCAATCTTCGCTAGAGATCCTCAACTTACCGTGACCTTGCATCGCGTGGATGCCGTTCATCTGCAAGTTAACTAGGATTTGCAACAGTTGATGTCGATTGACTTCCACTGAGCTCTTGGCCTGCAAGTCGGTCTCAAACTCGACCTCACGTTTCTTAGTACCGGTTTTCACCAGCGTAATGCTCTCTTCCACGATTGGGTTAACGTGCTGCCAAGTAATTTCATCCTGCACGCCGCCCTGACGACTGTATTGCAGTAAGCTACGCGTGATATTCCGGATACGGTCGATTTGAGCATGAATGGCTTCAATTTCCTCCTTCACCCGCTCTGAGTCTTGGCCAAGCTCAAACTGGATAAGTTCGACGTTACCGAGGATCACCGCGGTTGGGTTGTTGATCTCGTGGGCAATACCTGCGGTTAACTCACCCAACGCGGCAAGTTTTTCATTCGTTACCAACTTATCGCGGGTTTGATTGAGCAATTGGATGTGCAGTTCCAGTTCTTCTGTCTTCTCACGTAAGCTAGCAGTACGCTCTTCGACTTTGCCTTCTAACGCCACGGCGGCTTGTTCCAACTCATTCTTTTGTTGCCTAAGTAGGTCGAGCATATTGTCGAACTGCTTCGCTAACTGCGCCAATTCATGGTCATCATCCAGTGCAAGTGGACCAATCCTTGTTTCTTTACCCAATTGGATCATTTTCACCACGCGGTGAATGTGTTCAATGGGGTTAAACAAATCCCGAGAGCCGCGATAGACCAAAAAGCCAGAAACTAAGAGCAGCGCAATCGTGGTAATCGAGATCTCGGCGATATTGGTCATGTACGATTTCACAAACGGCCACAGCAAGTAACCGGTGTAAAGCATCCCGATGACGTTATCGTACTGGTCTCGCATCGGCTGATAAGCGGTGATGTACCAGGCGTCATAAACGAACGCGCGATTTACCCACTCTTTCCCTTCCACCAGTACCGTGCGATTCACTTCAGACGACACACGAGTACCGATCGCGCGACCTACATGACCATCGCTGTCCAAAGGTACGTTGGTGCTAATGCGTAAATCGTCTAGAAATACCGTCAACGTACCGACTGGACGTAAGCTGTCTTCTTTTGATGGGTAAATCAGATCTCGAATTTGGTCGACCAAAACCGTGCTGTTGTTGAGTAGTAAACCGCCGTCGAGAAAGCCGATAATGTCGTTTTGTTGGTTGTAAATCGTCACGACCGTGCGACTCACCAATCCACGCCCTTCAATTTTTTGGCTATTGAGGATTGGGATTTGTGCTCGCTTCGCCAGATCTTCGCCCAGTTCATTCAACTCCTGCTGATTGAGAACATCAAAGAATGATTCTCTCCGCGTCAGGTCGAGATAACGAAACTTATCAGCAACGGTATCAACACGATGAAAGCGCAGGAAATCGAGGTTATAACGCTTTCTCTGCTCAGTGACCCAAGTTTCGAAATCTTCATATTGCGCTAAGTGATTAATGCGACTGACGAAATCATAAGATTCAGCAAACGCCTTAACATGATTGGCCTGCTTCTCTTGAATAAGCTCGATACTGTTGTCAGCAACACCCAAACGTTCGGAAACATCCAGCAACGCACTTTGCCAAGTGTAGTGAATCGACCAATAAATAGTGATGCCGATCAGCGCAACCAAGGTGAGAAAGATTGGCGCCGACGTTAGTATCATCAGGCGGTAACGCACCATAGTTTTAAACCTATGGTGCCATTTGGACATCAAAGTGCCGCTATTGGGCATAGTCCGACTCCTCTGTGTCCCATTCCTTATATTTACGCTCTAGTGTTTTACGCGCAACGCCCAGCTCTCTTGCCGCGGCTGACTTGTTACCATCATGGAAGTCGACCAACTGCATGATGTGCGCTTTTTCAACGTCTTTCAAAGACCACGTATTGGGATAACCTTGCTTACTGTCTCTACCCTCTGGTAAATCCAGGATCTCACAGCCGCTTGATACGGTCACAGAGACATTGGGTTGCACCGAATGGCCGTTAATCTCTCGCCAGTAATGCGCCGGTGGTTTGCCCAATAAAATACAGCGCTCAATCAAGTTTTTGAGTTCACGGATATTACCCGGCCAATCATATTCGTTCATTGCAATCACGTCTTCATGCGCCCATTTCGGTTCTGGCATCGCAAGTTCTGACGACAACATACGTGTGAAGAATGGAATCAGTTCGATTAAATCGGCCTTGCGCTCGCGAAGTGGTGCAACATCAATCTTAAGTACGTTCAGGCGGTAAAACAGGTCCTGGCGAAAGTTACCTTTTTCAACTTCTTGTTGCAGATTTCGGTTGGTTGCCGCTACAACACGAACATCCACACTGACCTCACGCTCGCTGCCCACTGGACGAATTGTTCTTTGTTCCAGCACACGTAGCAAGGCAGACTGCATTGGCAGCGGCATTTCACCAATTTCATCGAGGAACAAGGTACCGCCATTGGCCACGCGGAACATCCCTTCGCGGTTTTTCTTCGCACCAGTAAATGCGCCAGAAGTATGGCCAAACAACTCACTTTCCAATAATTCTGGTGCAATCGCGCCACAGTTGATTGGCACAAACGGGCCACTGCGTTGGCTGGCTTCGTGTACGCCGCGTGCTACCAACTCCTTACCTGTGCCCGACTCGCCTTCAATCAAAACGGAAGCTCGTGATGGTGCAAACTGAGTAATCAACTGCTTTAACTGTTTGGTACGCTCAGAGCCACCGACAATCTCGGTTTTGATATGACGTTTAAAATCGTGCTTCAAAGCGTATTGGTGACGGGCGGTAAGTCGCTTATCCATACAGCGTTCAACCGCCTGCAGCATCTGCTCTAAGTTGAACGGCTTAAGAATAAAGTCTGATGCGCCTAGCTTAAGCGCTGAGATCGCTGTTTCGAGATCGGCGTAGCCCGTCATAAAGATAATGTCTGCTTTGCGATCTTCGTCGGTAAATGCCTCTTCCCATTCCACACCTGAACGACCTGGCAGGTTGATATCGAGAATAATTAAGTCATAGTGGTTAGTGATACGAAGTGATTCCGCTTCTTCAATGCACCCTGCGGTATCGACGCGAGAAAACCATTTGCTTAGAGCTTTGTTCAGTATCGCCTGCATACCAATCTCGTCATCCACGACGAGAACTGAAAAGGCTTGATATTGCGATACTTTGTTTGGATCAAACGATGGGGACATGATGACTCATTAAAAATTATTACCAATGAGACAGAGTGTACCAAGGATTATGCAATCTCGTGAAAGAAAGATGCGACATTTTGTCTCACTTCAAGTTTTTAGCGTGTAACTTATTGATATAGCGTTTGAAACGAGTCACAGAATGTTGGCATTAAGATTGCTATATATGCTTCCGAGTTTATACACATTCAAAATAAGTCGGAGTGTTGGAATCGACTTGTTAGAGCAAACCACTCAAAAAATGGAATGATAATTAAATGAAAGCAATAGCATTTACACTTGCAACAGCGTCTTTGGCTCTCGTTAGCTACTCAGCGTCTTCTGCAGAAGATAACACTCACGTCCGTCTAGCAACCACGACCAGTACTTACCACTCAGGTCTTCTGGATTACTTGCTGCCAGCATTTGAAAAAGATACGGGCTACAAAGTTGATGTTATTGCAGCTGGTACGGGTAAATCGCTAAAAATGGGTGAAAACGGCGATGTAGATTTGGTGATGACCCACGCGCCAAAAGCAGAAGCTAACTTCGTTGAAAAAGGCTACGGCGTCATGCCGCGCAAACTGATGTACAACGACTTTGTTATCGTTGGTCCAGACGCCGATCCTGCGAAAGTGACCGAGTCAAAAGACATCGCAGAAGTATTCAAGAAAATCGCGGACATGAACGCGACTTTCGTTTCACGCGGCGATGACTCAGGCACGCACAAGAAAGAGAAAGGCATTTGGGAACAAACTAAGATCGAACCAAACTTCGGCGGTTACCGTAGTGTTGGTCAAGGCATGGGCCCAACGCTAAACATGGCGAACGAAATGCAAGGTTACACAATGACTGACCGCGGTACTTGGTTGGCATACAACAACAAACTTGACCTTAAGATTGTGTTTCAAGGTGACAAAAACCTATTTAACCCTTACCAAGTAATTTTAGTAAATCCAGAGCGCTACCCAGCGATCAACTACCAAGGCGCAAAAGTATTCAGTGACTGGTTGGTTAACCCTAAAGGCCAGCAACTGATCAATGACTTTAAACTCAACGGCAAACAGCTATTCGTGGCGAATGCTAACGAGAAATAGTCATTTATGAGCCTTTGGCAAACTACTCTTGAAGCGCTCACCCTATTGGTGAACCTTGATAAAGAATTATGGGAGATTGTCGCGGTCTCCTTTAGTGTTTCTTTAACTGCGATTTCGTTAGTGCTTTTACCCGCGATTTTGCTCTCTTTTACCCTTGCTCATGCAAACTTTCGTGGCAAGTGGCTGCTATTGTCTCTGATTAACACCTTGCAAGCGGTTCCGACGGTTGTCATTGGCTTGTTGCTTTACATGTTGCTATCTCGCGCAGGTCCGCTCGGCAACTGGGAAATGCTGTTTACCCAGAAAGCGATGATCATCGGCCAGATGTTGGTGGGATTCCCAGTATTGGTTTCGATGATGCACGGTGCGCTTCAATCAAGTGATCGCCGCGCGATTGAAACCGCAGTAACGCTTGGCGTATCTATCCCTCGCATTGCCGCGACGATGATTTGGGAAGCGAGATTCCCTCTTATGGCAGCGACTATCGCAGCGTTTTCACGCATCGTTACCGAAGTCGGCTGTTCAATGATGGTTGGTGGTAACATTATGGGTGTAACACGAAATATTCCCACAGCAATTGCAATGGAAAGTCATAAAGGTGCATTCGCACAAGGTGTGGCATTAGGGATTGTATTATTATCTCTAGCATTGGTTCTAAACTTTCTACTTACCAGCATGCGCGGTAAGGGCTACTTGAGAACATAGGAGCTGTATGACAATTCAAATCAAAGCACAGCACTTATCTATGCGCTACAAGGAGCGAGTGTTGTTCCACATTCCGCAGCTTTCGATTGGTCCCAACGATGCCATTTACCTTAAAGGTGATAACGGTGTCGGCAAAACCACGCTGCTCAAGATATTATCTGGTTTAATCAAGCCAACGACCGGCGAAGTGTTTGCCCCTGACGACAGTTGGTTAAAGCGCTTTTTCAATCGTGCAGGTAGAAAAGACGTCATCTACTTACACCAATCCCCTTATTTATTCGATGGGACCGTTTATCAAAACGTAGTGTACGGTATTCGCTATGAAAAAGAGTCACCGAAAGATAAGCGAGCTCAAGTAATTACTGCGCTACGCATGGTAGGCTTGGAAACTTTGGCTGATGAACATATTTCAGTACTGTCGGGAGGAGAAAAGCAACGCGTCGCGATGGCGCGAGCTTGGATCTTAAAGCCGTCTATTTTATTGATGGACGAACCGAGCGCCTCACTCGACCAAGAGTCAATCGAGCGTTTGGTTGTTATGGCAAAGGATCTGCTAAGCCGAGGTTCAAGTATTGTCGTCACAAGCCACCAGAAAAACGCACTGACCGAACTGTGCCGTAAACAATGGTGGATAAAAGACACGACTTTGATAGAGTCTCCGCTGCTACAGGTTATTACAGATGCAAAACAAGAGAACAACTATGCTTCTTCCAACGCAAACTAGTTGGGTTATTTTGGCTGGCGGACAAGCCAGCCGTATGGGCGGAAAAGATAAGGGGCTGATTGAACTCAATAACAAACCGCTGATTCAACATGTTATTGAACGCCTCTCTACACAAACATCCAATATTTTAATCAACGCGAATCGCAACCAGAGTGAATACGCCAAGTTCGGAGACGTCTTCTCTGATCAATTCGCTAATTACCCAGGACCAATGGGTGGCATTCATGCAGGGCTTCTTCACGCGCCAACCGATTGGGTGGGTTTTGTGCCTTGTGACAGCCCACAAATCAACATCGACCTTGTCGAGCGTTTTTGCTCTCAAGCGACAGAGTCAACCGACATTTTGGTTGCGCACGATGGTGACCATCAACAGCCTGTTTTTACGCTCTACCACAAACGCGTGTTACCCAAGCTGACGGCATTTCTTGAGCGCGGTGACAGAAAGATCATCTTACTCTACAAAGAGTGCAACACCAGTTACGTTGATTTCAGTGATTCTCCGGACTGCTTTGTCAATCTCAATACCCCAGAAGAACTCGCACAATTTGGAACGCTATCGTCATGAAATATTCACTTCCTATCCCACTCTTAGGTTTTGCCGCATACTCGGGAACAGGCAAAACGACGCTTCTGGAAACCCTACTACCCAAATTGACTGAGGCTGGTCTGCGTATCGGCATGCTTAAGCACGCACACCACAATTTCGATGTCGATAAGGAAGGGAAAGATAGCTATCGTTTGAGAAAAGCTGGCGCGTCGCAAATGCTGATAGCTTCACGTAATCGTTACGCGCTGATGACTGAAACGCCAGAAGCAGAGTCAGAATTTGATTATCTGCTTAGTCGCTTCGATTGCGACACACTTGACGTTGTTCTAGTCGAAGGCTGCAAAAATATCGCCTTTCCTAAAATTGAGTTGCACCGCGAAGAGATCGCCAAGCCTTGGTTGTATCCAAATGACGATAATATCATTGCCATCGCATCAGATTCGCAGTTAAGCGATACTCAGTTGCCACAAATGGACATCAATGACCTAGACGCCATTGCACACTTTGTGATTGATTACGTAAAAAGTAGTGGTCAACTGACTAAACCAAAATCTGAGGCTGCTTGCTGCGATACTCTGTCCCCTGCTTTTCTTTCTGTAGAGCAAGGCCAAGAGAAAATTTTATCTTTGGTTCATCCAGTAGAAGAGACCGAAGCTTGCCCTATAGAGTCAGCTTATGGGCGCGTACTAGCGAAAGATGTGATTTCTCCGGTAAACGTGCCTCAATACACCAACTCAGCAATGGATGGTTATGCGATTTGCGGTGATGATTTAGACCGTAACCACTACCAAGTCGTCGCCGAAGTTCTTGCAGGACATGCTTACGATAAACCTCTTCAAGCTGGTGAAGCAGTTAAGATCATGACTGGCGCTCCAGTACCTGTTAACGCAGACACAGTGGTCATGAGAGAACAAGCCTCGCAACAAGGTGACAATGTCACATTTGGTGAGGCAAAAATCAAAATTGGACAAAACGTTCGCCAAGCCGGAGAAGACTTAGCCATTGGTAGCGAAGTCTTTACCCAAGGTAAACGAATTTCATCGCCAGAAATGGGCATGATTGCCTCTCTGGGATACGCAGATTGCCAAGTATTTCGCGCCCTTAAAGTCGCGGTATTCTCCACAGGCGATGAAGTCCAAGCGCCCGGCACAGAGCAAAAATCGAATTCGATTTATGACTCAAACCGCTTCACGCTCATTGGGTTATTGGAAAGCTTAGGTTGCGAAATCTTGGATTTTGGCATTCTTGAAGATAACGAAGACTTGATGGTAAAAGCGCTTGAAGACGCCTCTGCTCAAGCCGATGTTGTACTGACCTCTGGTGGCGTTTCCGTTGGTGATGCTGACTACATCAAGCTCGCGCTCGACAAACTTGGACAGATCGATTTCTGGCGTATCAACATGCGTCCTGGTCGTCCACTGGCGTTTGGTCAAATCAGCGGTAAGCCTTTCTTTGGTTTACCTGGTAATCCAGTCGCCGTCATGGTTTCGTTTATTAATTTTGTTGAGCCTGCACTACGAAAAATGCAAGGTGAGCAACATTGGCAACCACTTAAAGTAAACGCGATTGCCACAGAAAACCTACGCTCTCGCCAAGGCCGCACTGAGTTTAGTCGTGGTGTCTACCAACTGGATAGCACTGGCCAACTCACCGTTTGTACAACAGGAAAGCAAGGCTCTGGCATCTTACGCTCAATGAGTGAAGCAAACTGTCTTATCGAAATTTCACCTTCGGTCGATACAGTAAAAGTCGGTGAAAGCGTGACAATCATCCCGCTTCAAGGCAGAATCTAGCCCATAAAGACTGAGGCCAGCATCGCTGGCCTCTTTATTTTGAACTGATTGAGAAACAATTCATGGCTCGTACCATTCTATATACCTACAAAGGTGAAGATAAAACTCTGACCTTTTCGTACCAACAACACCGTAATATCCAAGAAGCAGTAGCGGAAGCAGAAGGCATCGATATTTCTGATTACTTGCGTATGGAGCAGCAAATCGAAGCGGTTTCAGATACCAAAGCGGTTCGTAATTACCGTGATAACCACTTTAGAAAGTTGGGGTTTGATAAAATCACCCTGCAACAAAAAGATAATCTCGGCGTAGGCAAAAAGAAGTCTTAGCTACAGATGACACGCTCTCTACCTTAGGGAGCGTGAGCAAACTATCAGTTTGAATTCCTTCGTTTTCATCAACATACATTCCTCCCCTTTACCAAACACACTTCTAAACTAAAGTTGCAATTTTATTACACAACTTAATGCGAATGTTTATTAAACCGTATACACGCACTAAAAATACTGTTAATTTACCGCAACGCTATATGCTACAAATATAATAATTAAGCTAAATTTACTATAAATTCGGAATGTAAGCCTTTTTATGGAAGCCCTAGTAAGAAAAATAATCAACGCTCAGGATGGTGAGGAGTTCTGTCAACGTTGTTTAAAGGAGATTTACGCCCGCTACAGCCCCGAACACTGCTTTGTTGCGGAGTATGACCTGATAAAAAACGTCGCCACGACTCGTGTTTATCTCGCCGATGGTACACAAGCAGCGAACATGGCTTATGAACTGAGGGGTAGCCCTTGTGAGAAAGTCATTAACGACAACATGATGTGCTCGTTCTCGCAGGGCATTCAGCAAAGATTTCCTGAAGACGTTGCACTACGTGAACTGAATGCAGAAAGTTACATCGGTATACCTCTCCAAGCGCGCAACGGTCAGATTGTCGGCGTGCTCGCTCTGCTTTATTCCTGCCATCTTGACACTAGCCAATTTGATAACGACTGGTTGCTAACTTTAGGCTTCCTGATCGGTAACTCTCTGCTTCAAGAAAGGTTAACGAACCGCAATGATAAGTTGCTGCAGCAGTTCGACCGTTCAGAACAGATCACCGATACGTCATCTTGGACCTGGCGTGTACAAGAAAACCAATTCTATTGTTCACAGAACCTAGGGCGAATGTTTCAACTAGGAACATTGCAAAACTTGAGCTTCGATGACTTTTTCCGTCATCACGTGTTTAAACGGGACGATCAGTTCCAAGATTTCCTTGATAAAGCCACGTCTGATATTGGTATCTCCCGTCTCGTCGTTAGACGCGAAGACTGCATCGCAGGTATGCAGTTGGAAATCAGCTGCTCTAAGAGCTTTGACTCTCTAGGTCAGCTAGAGCGCGTTGAAGGTAATATCAAGAACGTCACTCGCATCACTAAATTGCTTCATGAGCGTACAATAGCCGATCAATTAATTCAGCTATCTGACCGTGGTGTGATGCTCACTGACCGCCACAATCGTATCGTCAAAGTAAATTCTCGTGTGGAAGAAATTACCGGTTATTCAAGTGAAGAACTGATTGGTCAAAAACCACAAATTTTTAGTTCAGACATTCAAGACAAAGAGTTCTACGCTGAAATGTGGCACAGCATTAACACGCTGGGTCATTGGTCAGGCGAAGTGTGGAACAAAACCAAAGCGGGCGCGATTTATCCGGAGAAACTGCAAATCTCTGTCGTCGAAGATATGAACGGCGACGTCTCAAGCTACCTTGCGGTTTTCGAAGACATCAGTACCACCAAGATGATCGAAAGCCAATTGGATCGCTATAAGAACAAGCGTGATTTCACCGGTCTTATCACCCGCTCGAAATTTATTCAGCTGTCTGATGCAGACGACCAACAAACCGTTATTCTTATCGACATTTGCCGTTTCTCTGCGATTAACACCATCTATGGTGAAGTGTTTGGCAATAAGGTTTTGCGTCACGTAGGTAAGTTATTGCAAGAGCATTTCTCAGACGTATCCACCAGCATTTGTCGCTACGGTGCGGATCAGTTTGCGATGACGATTCCGCAGCAAAACACCGATGCGTTACCTGAAATCACTGAAAAATTGCGTTCCGAGATTGAAGCTGAGTTTACTATCGATAAGCACAAGCTGAAACTGTCGGTCAATATTGGACACTCTAACCCCGAGCAGCAAACGTCAAACACGCACCCTCTCACGCAAGCCTACTACGCTTTGGACGAAGCGAAGACGAAGCCAGTACCAAGCACAGTTATGTACTGCTACCCGCTTGAAGAGAGTATCAGCCGTAAACACCGTTTAAGCGTGTTACTCAAACACGCCATCGCTGAAAAACGTATCCACGTCGAATACCAACCGATTTACGATTTAGACAACAACAGAGTTGTAAAGTATGAAGCGCTAGCGCGTTGGGTTGAAGACGGTGAATCCATTTCCCCATTTGAGTTTATCCCTATCGCCGAAGAGCTGGGTTACATCAAAGACCTTGGGCAACTGGTGCTAGAAATCGCCTGTCAGGATATTCATAAGCTCAAGCAGCTAGGCCACGATGACATCGTTATCTCAGTCAATCGCTCGATCGACGAATTGATCAACGAAGATCCTGAGAACTGTTCAATCATTAACACGATCCATCAATCTGGCCTTTCACCAGAAAACATCATTATTGAAGTGACCGAATCCGTGCCACTGGAAGACAAACCCGATGTACAGAAGCTATTAGATAGCCTTCGCGCCAAAGGTTTGAAGCTCGCATTGGATGATTTCGGCACTGGCTTCGCGTCTTTCTCAAACTTAATGAAGAATACCGTGGATATCCTAAAAGTCGACCGTTCACTGATTCGAAATATCGACAGCAATAAAAACAATGCGGTTTTGGTTGAATCCGTGAATCTATTGGCAAATCAACTGGGGTTGGATGTGATCGCGGAAGGCGTCGAGACTGAGCAACAATTGCAACTGCTTAAGTCAATGGGATGTCGTTACATTCAAGGTTATTACATCAGCAAGCCGGTACCGTTTGAACAAGCGGTAGGCCTAATTAAATGATGATGTTGGTCAGCGCGCTCCCTATTGCTTGGACCGCGCGCCGACAGTGCTTCACTCATCTAACTTCAAATCCATATAAATCAGCTCCCAACTTTGTCCATTAAACACTCTTGTGCCCTGCTCTCGCTTGGTTTCAATAAAACCAAGTGACTCATAACAGCGAATCGCGGCGATGTTCTGACTAAACACACATAGATTGAGTTTTGCGTAGTGTTGCTGTCTGGCGACTTCTATTAATTCAACCAGCATTTGTTTCGCGATTCCGTGGCCACGAAAGTCAGGGTGAACAAACACACGACAAATACGCGCGATATGTTCATCGACTTCAAACAGTTCAACGTACCCAGCCCGCTCGCCGTGATGTAAGTAGAAAAATGCTTGGCATTGAGGTAATGAAACGTGCGCATCAATTTGTGAGCGATCGAGGGGAAAAGTAAATTTTGGACCACCCCAAAGGTAGTTCAGCTCTGGGGAGTCGATCCAATCGACGAGCTGCTGGTAATTGCAAATGTGAAATTGCGTGAGTGCCATCCTAGCTTCCTCAAAATAAAAAGAGCTTGCCTAAGCAAGCTCTCAAATTAACCAAAACAAATCAATTTATTTGATGTTTAAGAACGCCGCACCGCGCACACCGCCTGAATCGCCGTGTTTTGCTTTGATGATCTTCGGACATTTAGCCACAGACAGAAGATACTTAGGCACGCGCTTTGGCATTTCTTCGTAAATCAGTTCAAAGTTGGATAGACCGCCACCTAAAGCGACAACATGAGGGTCGTTCGCCGTGAAGATATTGCCAAAGCAGATCGCTAGTAACTCAAGGAAACGCTCAACATGCTCAGACGCTTTGGCTTCACCTTCAGCGTGCGCTTTGATAATGTCGATCGCTTTCTTTTTCTCACCGAAATAGTGTTCGTAAATCAGTTCAAAGCCGCGGCCAGACAAGTAGCTATCTAGACAACCTTTTTTACCACAACCACAGCCCAATAATGGCGCGTTATCACCTAAGTGGAACCATGCATCTAGCGGCAAACGCATATGACCGAGTTCGCCCGCAACGTGGTTACGACCAGAGAAGACTTTCCCTTCATAAACCAGACCGCCACCAAAACCGGTGCCTAGAATTAGGCCCATCACTGATGGCTCGTCTTTAAGTTCTTCATCCCACGCTTCAGAAAGCGCAAAACAGTTAGCATCGTTTTCGATTTTAACGCTACGACCAATTTTTGCTTCTAAGTCAGCGCGTAGAGGCTTACCTTTCGCTGCCGGAACGTTCACAGTCAGCACAGTAGCATCGTCCGCATCTTCCATACCTGGCAGACCTAGACCAATTTTACCTTCACAAGAAAACTCGTTGTCATACTTGGCAACCAAACCGGCAATCGTATCAACCAATAACTGGTAATCTTCTGTTGGTGTTGGTACACGTTCCGTCGCAACACGCTCTAGTTTCTCGTTAAATGCACCAAATTCAATCTTAGTGCCACCAACGTCAAAGCCGTAGTACATTGACTCTCTCCCTAAAATACAAAATATAAAAATCGAAAAACGGACTTATTATCCATATACCTAAGCCTACAGTCCGTGATGTGTGACAAGTTTACCCTTAAGACAAACTTAACTGCGCGTAGATTCGACGAAAATCGAATTAGTTTTAGACTGGACTCGCGTTTTCTGTTTGCGCGATAAATGCTTGCAATGCTGGACGCTGTTCGTCCATCTTGCCGCGACTTTTGCTTAACAGGTAACTTTCCTTAAACGCTTCAAACCAAAGTGCCAGCGTATTTGCCACTAAATGCTCGTCTAACTCTCGTAATACCAAGCTTGCGACTTCGGCGGTGGCCAAATGCTGCTCGTTGTCTGAGCGGCGCATGACGTAATTTGATACCACCTGCGGTGAAATAGATAGGACTGGTAGGCGGTCTAGATACGGTGATTTTCGAAAGATGCGTCTGGCCTCGCGCCAACTGCCATCTAGAAAAATCAGTAGTGGCTTTTTGCCGTTGCAGAATGAGCGCGGAGCTTCATCTATCAGTCGAGCCGGATCTTCAACGTAATCTTCAGGAAACACGACGATTGGCTGGTAGCGCTCATCTTCAAGTAAATCCAACATTTGGGGATCTGGCTCGGTGCGGTTCCATTGGTATACGTAACCTTCTTTAACCGTGTCGAGGATCAAACGTCCGGTATTGCTTGGTTTGAAGACTTCGTTTTCCGACACTAAAAGCATCACCGCCACATCGCTTTCAATATCTGGTTGGTGCTGGCAAATGCAGTGCGTTTGCGACACTTGGCAATATTGGCAACGTATAACCTTACAACCACGTGCGTTAAACGGCTTGGTCGATTTTTCTAAGCGTTGTTGGTAAAGGTGGTGAAAAGCGTGGACTCTCATCGTCATTCATTGATAATGGCAAAGGACGGCAAGTTTACTCTCTGATAGACGAGTTGCAAGTAGAAACGAGGCGTATTTCGTCATGCAAAACCCTGACTTTATTCGATTAAGCTTTTTTCTTTCGGTATTGGTGCTATGTGGCCTCTGGGAATGGTTAACCCCGAGAAAACAACTCACGCAAAACAAACTGTTTCGCTGGCTGAATAACCTTGGCCTGATTGCGTTTAACTCTCTTTGTTTGAGTTTACTGATGCCGTTTCTCGCGTTTGAAGTTGCCGTGCGTATTGGGCAAAGTAACATCGGTCTTTTTAACCATATCGACATGCCATTCGCGTTGGAAGTTTTCCTTTGCGTCATTTTGTTGGATCTTGCCATCTACGCTCAACACGTAGTATTTCATCGCGTGCCTTGGTTGTGGCGCTTACATCGGATGCACCACGCGGACCAAGATATCGACGTCACGACCGGTGCGCGTTTTCATCCGATTGAGATTATCTTGTCGATGTGGATTAAGATTAGTTTGATCGCCGTATTGGGTATTTCACCATTGGCGGTTTTAATCTTTGAAGTGGTGTTAAATGCGAGCGCCATGTTTAACCACAGCAACGCTAAACTGCCACTTGCGATCGACAAACAACTACGCAAATGGGTGGTAACGCCAGATATGCACCGTGTTCATCACTCTGTGATTGCTAAAGAAACTCACTCCAATTTTGGCTTTTGCCTCTCCATTTGGGATCGCATGTTTCGCACTTATATTGCCCAACCTGCACAGGGACACGATAACGTCAAAATCGGCTTGCCGTTGTTTCGCCAACCAAACGAACAACGGCTGGATAAAATGCTTACCCAGCCGTTTCGTCAGCAATAGTTTCGTGGATTTCTAAACTTGCTGGTGTAGCTCGTATTTATGAAGCATGGCTTGCTGATGACCGGCAATTTCAGCCACTTGTTCGGAGCTTTCCACCATTGAGTCAACCTGGAGCTTGGTCTGTTCTCCTTGCTCGGTAATGTGACTGATTGAACGACTGACGTCCGCAGTTGCTCGTTCTTGCTCTTCGGTTGCAACGGTTATTTGCTCAACTCGGGTGCGAATGTGTTCGACCGCATTCGCAATGTCGGCAAATGTCTGTTTCACCTGCTCACTCGATTCCAGTGCATACGTCATTTCTGTCCGAGTGCTTTCTACCGCTGAGCGCGATTTCTCTGCCGCCGCGACTAACTCATTCATTCGCTCGCGAATATTTCCAGTTTGATCCGATGTGTCGCGCGCGAGTTTACGAACCTCGTCCGCAACCACGGCAAAACCGCGTCCTTGTTCACCTGCCCTAGCCGCTTCAATGGCCGCATTTAAAGCCAGTAAGTTTGTGCTGTCCGCGATACCAGCAATCATGTCGACCATTTCACGAATTTGTTTAACGCGACTGTCCAGTTCAAGCATCGACTCTTCATTAATGTTCAATGTGTGCTCTAACGACTGCAAACGAACTTGATTCTGCTCTATCGCTTCAACGCCCGAAGATGAATGCTCAGCAGCGAGATTAGATTCGCTGTAAGACTCGTTGGTCACTGTGGCAATCTCTCGAATAGAGGCTTCTAACTGGGTGACAGTCGTAACCATACTGAGTAATGATTCATTCTGCTTGGTCAAGCTTTGATGGGTTATTTCCGCCGCGCCGTGGCTGATTTCTGCGGTTTGATAAAGTGTTTCGCAATTACGTGTCACGGTCGAAATGGAATCTCTGGTCGACTCAATCACTTGGTTTAGTTTACGTGCCACTTCTTTGAGTTCGAACGGGCCTCGTAACTCTAAAGACTGGGTAAAATCGTGTTCGGTCAGTCGGCTTAGGTGTGACAGCACATTAACCAAACCAACTTTGATCCAAGCGCGCAGCGCGACCCAACTACACACGATGATCGCCACAATGACCAAACCACCAACAATCAACATCAATACAATGTTATTTATCGTACTGCTCACCACTGATTTGCTGTCATCAATCAGCGATTCTGCAGTGGTAGACACGCCATTAAGTAATTCAATCGTTTCATTGGCGGTGGTCGCCGTGGTGGCGACTTGTCGTTTTAATTGCTGCGCCAATTCCAATTGAGTAAGGAGTTGTTTGAGAACGCCATCATCAGAAAAGCCGCCTTTCACCATTTCATAAGGTGCGGTTAAGCTGGCAAATTCTTTGACGTCGGGATGCCACTCTGCGAAATCATCAAACGCTAAGTTGATACCAGCGATTCGATTGCGCATCTCCTTGTATTCCTGCATCGCTTTGTCGATGTCGGTTTGCATCATCAATACAAGGAAAGTGCTTTCCATCGAACTCGCACTGGCAGAAAAACGGTTAGCCGCATCTTGTGAAGCTGGATTGTCGCCGGACAAAAACGAACTGATACGGTTCATTTCAGGACCAATAGAGCTCAAACCGTAACGAAACTCACTGACCTCACCGTCAATACGATCCTGCATATTGAGCAGTTTGGCTTGGTCCGCAAGGATATTTTGAGTTTGGCTCGCCAATGCGGCGATGTTCTTTTTGAGTTGCTTTTCTTGCTGTGGAGTGAGTGCTGAATCAAAGTCTGCGGCAATCGAAAATACGGTTTCCATCAGTTGAGTATTACGGGCAATCAACGAATCCGTTTCAGTTTGGATTTTTGTTAATTCTTCCAGTGATTCGACTTGAGTACCATAACCGAGCTGTTTGATTTGTTCTAATATCGACTGGGTGAGTTTAGCGTTAGTCATCGCAAGCGGCAGCGCTTTATCTGATAAACCATTAAACTGATTCTCAACTTGCTCTAAGCCTTTGATACTGGTGACAGATAGAATAATCACCAGTAAAGTAATACTGATAAAAACAGTGCTGATAGTTTGAACGAGAGATAAAGACGACCTGTTGTTTTTCTTATTCATTAGATTGGAACTGACATCATACAAAAGTTTATATGCACAGCATTCTATTTAGGGAACATTACATTTAAATGTCATTTATTATTCAAAACTGTGTCATGAAAAAAGTCCCTGGCCTTTCCCTTGCGTTGGTCTTGACGGCCCTAGCTGGCTGTTCATCGTCTCCTGATTTTAGCCAATCAATTGAACGCGAAGAGCCCACGGCTGAACATCTTGCGATTAAACAGTCTTTTATGGATGTATATAAGCACTGGCAAGGTGTGCCTTATCGTCTTGGCGGTAACTCGTTCTCTGGAGTTGATTGCTCTGCGTTTGTCCAAATCGCTTATCGTGACGCAATGCGCTTTGATGTACCAAGAACCACGCACCATCAAGTTTTATTGGGTAAAGAAGTCCCCTATGAGGAAATACAAATTGGCGATTTAGCGTTTTTTAAAACGTCACACAAAGTCAACCACGTAGGAGTGTACATCGGTGATAAACAGTTTATGCACGCTTCGACATCTAAAGGGGTGATTATTTCGAGGTTGGATAATCCCTATTGGGCATCCAAATTTTGGCATTTCAGGCGAGTCGTCAATTCGCCTGAATAAGGTATCAAGAAAAATTAATCGTATTTTGCTACTGCTGAATCAAATAGGTTTTTCATCAGTGCGATATACTCATCCAGAAAGGCAATCTGGCCATTGGTTGCAGGCTTTGCCCAAACGCCGGCTAACACTTCACCAAGGTCATCTACTACCGAATCTGCTTCTTTCAACAACTTAAAACGGACACTAGCGTGCAACTCAGGGTTTTGATCAAAAATCGCCATTATGTTGCTCGCGACCATATCAGTAACCACATCTTCCACGCTCTGTGGACCTATATCTCCGTCATCTGACGTAAATACGTCCATATTGAAGGCTAAGTGTTCGATTAAAGCTAAATAACCATCGGTATCTACAACCACTGCGTACCTCCGTAAATTCATGGCGTCTTAGTAGTTGAATACTATGACATATCGATTAGTTTAGACAACTTATCACCGTACGATTGCTGATAAAACCCGCAATAACTATCAGTTATGTGACTTGTAACCTACGCTTAGTTGATGAATGAGTTGTGTTTAAGTGCATATTTAATCTGTTCGTTAACGACTTACGTTAATAGAATGAATTATAAGCGATTTAGCTCACATTTTATTAATCTGACGAATATTTTAAGTTAAATGATTGAAATTTTTGCACTCTAGTTCAGAACCAAGACAAGGCATCTTCTACAATAAGGTTAAAGCGCAAAGATCGGGGATTAAAAGTATGTGGCAAGCCATCTCACAACATCTTTCAGACACCCTCATGTTTTCTTATCAAATCACCGAGAAGACAAAACTCTCCGGTGGTGATATCAACGAATGTTATATGATTTCTGACGGCGAGCAACGTTACTTTGTCAAAGTAAACAGCCGTGAGTTTTTGCCGAAATTTGAAGTCGAAGCAGAGAACATTCGTATCTTGCGCGAGACCGATACTGTGTCCGTTCCAGAGCTGGTGCTTATTGGTCAATCAAAGCACAATGCTTTTATCATTCTCAATTACCTACCTACCAAGCAGCTCGACGACGACAAAAACAGCTACCTATTCGGCCAGCAACTTGCGCGTCTTCACCAATGGGGTGAGCAAAAAGAGTATGGGTTTGATCAGGACAATTACATCGGCTCGACCCTGCAGCCAAACAAGTGGGAAAGAAAGTGGGCACGCTTCTTCGCGGAGCAACGTATCGGTTGGCAGTTGCAGTTAGTACGAGAAAAAGGCGTCAATCTTGTTGATATCAACGATTTCACTGAGGTTGTCCACGAACATTTAGCCGCGCATCAACCAACCCCTTCTTTATTGCACGGTGATTTATGGCACGGTAACACAGCGAATTCGGTGTTTGGACCGATTTGTTTTGACCCAGCCTGTTATTGGGGCGATCGTGAATGCGATATTGCGATGACCGAACTATTTGGCGGATTCCAACCAGAGTTTTACCAAGGTTATGAAAGCATCCTGCCACTGGATTATCGTTACTCAGAGCGCAAAGATATCTACAATCTTTACCATTTACTCAACCATTACAATCAATTTGGTGGGCACTATTTAGAACAATCACAAAAACTCATCGACCGCATACTAACCTATTGATATAAAGGATGTATTTAAACTTTCGCATTCACAATTTGTTGCAAAATTCACCTTTGAAAATGGTTCTAGATACGGTCATTGAGTGAATTTTATTAACCAATTCAAAATTTACACTTAATTTACGTCTAATAGTAACTTCTGGACTTAAGCTTAGACTAGATGTCTCATCGAGAAGTAAGGAAGAGAATTATGCGTAACTACACCGAAAAATTCGTCGCCTGCCCTCACTGTGGGCACTCCATCAGTATTACGCTGGATGCATCCAATGGTGACCAAGAATTTTATGATGATTGCCCTGCTTGTTGTAACGCGATCCACCTTAATATGATGGTTAATGAGCAGCTAGACACGATTGAATTGTTTGTTGACGCCGACGACGAACAGATATTCTAATCATTCGTTTTGGTGAGATGCCGGATAGTATTTAAGCTTATCCGGCAACGGCAATTAAAGATTCTTTGCAGCGAGTACTCGCTCTACAGTTTCAACAATGGCTTGGGTTTGTGGGTCAAACTCAACGTTTATCATCTCTCCAGCCTTACGTTGGCCAAATAGAGTTCGTTGTAGTGTCTCGGGAATAAGGTGCACTGAGAAGCGGTTTGCTTCGACCTCACCAATAGTCAATGAACAGCCATCAAGTCCAATGTAACCTTTCGCCAAAACATATTTCATGCTGTCTTGTGGCAACTCAAACCAAATTGTACGGTTGTTTGGTGTATCGATCACATCAACGATCTTACCCATAACACTGATATGGCCAGACATACTGTGACCACCGATTTCATCACCAAATTTTGCTGCTCGTTCGATGTTAACCAAATTGCCTACTTCAATTTGACCAAGGTTCGTTAACTTGAGTGTCGCTTGCATTAAGTCAAAGCTGACAAGTTCCCCATCGAGTTTTGTCACCGTCAGACAACAACCGTTGTGAGCAACAGAAGCGCCAATTTCCAGCCCTTCCCTCATTGCGCCTGTTAAGCGTACGGTATGAGTTTGAAAATCTTGTTTTTTATCAATAGCGACGACTTCTGTCATCCCTTGAACGATTCCGGTAAACATAGAGATATCCGTTAGTTTTTAATGGTGCTTAGAGATACATTTCATTATCATGCCACAGAAAAGCGTCAGCTTATATTTATAGTTATTTCATCTCCCGCATCACCCTTTCTTGTGGAGAGATATATCGCGTCTCTTGGAGTACAAACGTGCATCGATATAAAGAAGAAGCCAGTAAGTTAATCAAACTGGCAACCCCAGTACTGATCGCATCTGTTGCGCAGACTGGTATGGGGTTTGTAGATACGATCATGGCTGGTGGAGTAAGCGCAACAGACATGGCTGCCGTGTCTATTGCGTCGAGTATTTGGTTACCAACGATTTTGTTCGGCATTGGCTTGCTTATGGCTTTGGTGCCTGTTGTGGCACAGCTCAATGGCTCTGGGCGTCAGAAAAAGATCCCGTTTGAAATCCAACAAGGGATTGCGATGGCATTGTTCATTTCTATCCCGACCGTGTTCGTCTTATTTCAGACAAAAGTTATTCTCGGCTTGATGGATGTTGAACCCGTGATGGCGGAGAAAACTATCGGCTACATGTACGCCGTAATGCTTGCTGTACCCGCGTTTCTATTGTTCCAAGCGTTACGCAGTTTCACCGATGGGATGTCTTTAACTCAACCAGCAATGGTGATCGGCTTTGCCGGCTTGTTGCTAAACATTCCATTGAACTGGATTTTTGTCTACGGCAAATTCGGCGCACCAGCATTAGGAGGTGTCGGCTGTGGCGTTGCAACCACTATCGTTTACTGGATTATGTTTGTGATGTTGTTGGTTTATATCATCACGTCTAACCGTGTTGCGCACATCAACGTTTTCGGCACTTTCCACAAACCTCAGCTTAAACCACTTTTGCGTTTGTTTAAGCTCGGCTTCCCCGTTGCAGCAGCGCTATTTTTTGAAGTCACACTTTTTGCGGTGGTTGCATTGATGGTCGCCCCTCTCGGCCCACTTATTGTTGCCGCTCATCAGGTCGCGATTAACTTCTCGTCTTTGGTGTTTATGCTTCCTATGAGTATCGGCGCTGCCGTCAGTATTCGTGTTGGGCACCGCTTAGGTGAAGGAAGCGTCCAAGGTGCAACCATTGCCTCTCATGTCGGTTTGATTGTTGCGGTGATCATGGCGTTTGGTACTGCCATCCTTACGGTGCTTTTCCGCGAACAAGTTGCGCTGCTTTACACAGACAACCGCGCGGTAATTGAAGTCGCTTTGCAGTTACTGCTACTCGCCGCTATCTACCAAGTAACGGATGCTATCCAAGTTGTTGCCGCCGGCGCACTGCGCGGATACAAAGATATGTCGGCGATCTTCAACCGTACTTTCATTGCTTACTGGATACTAGGCTTACCAAGTGGTTATATCTTGGGGATGACGGACTGGGTTGTTGAGCCTATGGGCGCGCATGGCTTCTGGATGGGCTTTATCATTGGTTTATCGTCTGCTGCACTGATGCTGGGTTTAAGGTTACGCTGGATGCACAAACAACCAGACGAGTCTCAACTTACATTCGCGTCACATTAAAGTTTATTGTGAAACCAACGAGTAATGCTTAAAAAGGTCAGTTATCTGACCTTTTTTCGTTTATAAACGTACTATTAAAAGAGTTTCACGATCGATCATATTTCCATGCGTATTATTACGATTCTATCAACCACCTTTGCTATCGCTGGCTGTAATTGGTTGCAAAGCCCTATCGATGACAAATTTGATACCTACCTAACGCGCATCGCCAATGTCCAAGATTCGCAATCATTTCAATTTGAACCGAACATCAACATCATCGTCCCAGACAAGCGAGATCTGGCTATCACAATTCCCAACACTACGATTGGCTTGCTCGACAGCTACGAGCTAAGAAAATGTGGTCTGTTCAATCTGATTGCAGAAAAGAACTCAGTACTGGGAAAAGTACAGGACCAGTTCCGTAATTTCGATTATCAAATACAGGTTATCGACGGGATCGAAGAGTGCTTAGTACACCCATCTATCTCAGTTGGTTTAAAAGAACAGTTGGCAGCATTGCTTGCCACCAAGCGAGCGCAAATTGGCGCTCACTTTACTAACTTAGTTTTTACCAGCGAGGCGATGCGCGCTCAACTGATTGGCTATGAATGGCTAGAAGCAAATCGCGCGACACCAAGTCCGCAATTAATACAAGCGTTAGAACATATCGATGCGGCGTATCAAGACGCAGATGATAAAGTATCAGCGAAAAACATTAATCTAGTTACTCCTTTTCAGGAAGTGATAGAAAAGGAGCGATTTCTTGGCATTTTGAGCTTTTCTATGCTCAACGCGTCACTCAAACTGAGAACCGTTACAAAACAATTGGAGGCCTTCGACAAGCAAATCATCTGCGGTCAATCCAGAGATACAACCAAGTTCCAGTACCTGAAAAATGTATTCCAAAACTATTACATTGATGATCTTCAACCTTACCTAGCAAAACTGGATAGCAGCTTTATGCAGCTCGAACCCACATTGGGCTTCTTAGTGCCAAATGGTTCTGGCTACCACTACCCGATTCATCAGTACCATAGTGAATTTCGCCAAGCCATCTTGCAGCACGTCGATTACTGGAAGTCGCTATTTAAGCGCTGTGGGGCAAATCCTAATCGCGATTAAATAGTTACTCAGGTCGTTCACGTAAGAAACGAGCGAATTTAGGCACGCCATTTTGCGTAAGTCCGTTGTATCGAAAAGTAATGGTAGAACCCAATTCTGGCGGGTCTTGTCGGAGTTGATCGCTAAAGCCACTACCAATATAGAACTCTACACCCGACTCTAACTTAACCAGCAGCGCGCCCATCAGGCCCTGGTACTTTCCTTTGCCAACTTTGTAGCCAATAACCCGCGCTTCAGCGTCTTGGTGTTTCTTTAGTTTTAATAAGTCCGTGCTTCTTCCCGCCTGATATCGACTGCTGATCTTACGCAGCATTAAACCTTCACCTTTCCCATCTACCGCGCGATCGAGATAAGCAAAAAGCTCTGAATCAGAGTGAATCGGTGAATGCTCAACGTACTTGATGTGCTCTTCGTGTAGATCTCTAACTAGATCGATCAAATTGTAATAGCGCTTTTGGTAATCACCTGCAGATTGGGGCAAATCAAACAGCATGTAGTCAATCTTACGCCAAGCAGCATCAACTGGAACTTGGTCGAGCACTGTCTGTTGCACCAGATGAAAATTCCCTCGCCCTGCCCACAACTCTCCTTCCAACGGATAATTCGGTAGAGAACGAGTAAACCATTTGGGCGCTTGAATCTGTGTTCCATTGCGCGTTAATAGCTTTGAACCGTCCCAAATCGCGCGTATACCGTCCAATTTCTCGCTTACCCAGTACTCGAGAACATCCACGCTATCCTGATAGCTTTGTGCTAATACGACAGGTATTGATGTACTTGGTTGTTGAGAGTAACAAAGTAAAGGGAAACAGATTGCAGAAATGGCAATCGAAATCTGATTTAAGCGCATACGTATACCAAGGCCAAACAATTCATAGTACTGGCATTGTGTTCACTACAATTTGTTCTGAGCAACGTCGCCTATAAAGCAATTCGAGTGATATCGCTTAGTTTTACTGCTAACCATTTTTGAAGTAAGAGAGTGTGCGAACGCTGTCACACTGATTACTCAAACAGACATACACCTCCCCGACAACGATAAGCAAGTGTGTGATTTGAAGCACATTTATTAATTCATTGAGGGCAAAACTACGCCAATTCGCTTAGATATAAAGCAAACGCGTTAAAATCCGTAAAATTGCTCTTGCACGACTAAATAACTCTCGGTAATATCCATCTCGTTCTCAAGGTATGGGTCCGTAGCTCAGTTGGTTAGAGTACTACCTTGACATGGTAGGGGTCGGCGATTCGAGTTCGCCCGGACCCACCATTCCTTAAATGCTTTTCGCAGAGAACAATAAATTTGGGTCCGTAGCTCAGTTGGTTAGAGTACTACCTTGACATGGTAGGGGTCGGCGATTCGAGTTCGCCCGGACCCACCAAATTTAAAACAAAGCCCGCTAATAAGCGGGCTTTGTTGTATTTATGCATCATTAAAAAAGGCTCAACAATAAGCCGAACCTTTTCAAACGTCACTACTTACAAGATAAGTTTAGAATTTGTAATCTAAACCAACGTACAAACCGTCAAAGTCGAAATCAATTGAATCTATCTCTACTGTTGCTGAACGGTAGCCTCCCGATAACACGACACCTGAAGAGAACTCATATCCAGCTTCAGCACCAAAGTTGAAACCCATGCCGTTATCAGTCACTGATATGTTACCTGCAGAAGCATCAACACCGTACGTACCGATACCAGCTGACGCGCCTAAATAAAAACCAGTTCCTGTAAAGTAGTACTTAGGCTTGATGTTTAGATTCAAGTTATAAAAGTCTAGGTCAATCGCACGATATGCATTTACAAGCATTACTTCGTGTTCACCCAAGAATACGTATTCACCTTCAATGGCGAGCATGAATTCTTCAGATAGTTTTTGCTCATAACCTAGTGCAATACCGATTGCGCTCTCTGAAGAAATATCATCGATTGCATAACCAGCAAAAGATTCAATATCTAGCTCACTGTTGTGAACATCCACACCTAAGTACCAACCGACTTTTGGACCAGTGTTAGCTTGCTCTTGCTCAGTTGCATTAGCAGTAAAAGCTACACTTATCGCCAACGACAAAATAGGCAATACTTTTTTCATTATTATTTCCTTGTATATCATATTGTTAGTTAACATCTGAATTACAAGGATTATAAAATCAATCTGGTATGCAATTAGTTATTCACCACCTAAATGCGACGAATCACAAATATATTTATCTCTTTAGCTAATCTATAAAGTAAAAGATAGCAATGCGAGTTTCATTCAACTCTGGTAACATCCGCGCTCAAACATTCAGTTAGACGTTACAAACCATGAATCGTAAAAAGAAAATCAATCAGATTTTGAAATCGAAGCAAAAGAAGATGAACGCGAAGCTACACAAGAGTAATAAGCCTCGCTACATCTCTAAAGCGGATCGAGCCAAAATGGAAGAGCAAGAGCAGCTTGCTCAAGAAAATAATGAAGAGAATACTTCGTTAGAATCGCTTTAGTAACAAAGATTCTTCTATTGGAATAAACTTATCGCACACGTCTCTTAATGCTTGTGCGGTAAGTCCTGGGACTCCGAATACATCCACCTTAGTACCAAACTTTTGTTGGATGCGAGTCACTAAGATCTCAAAGTCACCATCGCCAGATAACAAGATAACTCGGTCAACCGTAGGTGCCGCTTCATAAACATCAAGTGCAATTCCCACATCCCAATCTCCTTTCGCGCTGCCATCTTGTCTCTGAATATATGGCTTTAGCTTCACATCAAAACCAATGCCTCGCAGGATATGATGAAACTGACGTTGCTTAGGATCTGTCGACGCAATCGCATACGCATGAGCTTTTTGCACCTCACACCCTTCTGTCGCGACGTACCAAAAGTGGTTGTAGTCAAAGTTCGCGCCATATTTGTCTCGGGTTGTGTAGTAGATGTTTTGCACATCTACGAAAATCGCAATCTTTTCCATCATGTCTATACTTCTTAAAAGCTTCTATTGTAACAGTTCCGAACGCCAACAGGGTTAACAATCGGTTATCGGCAACTAAATAACAAGAAATGAAGCAAAATCATGATGTAACGTAATTGTCATGTAATTATTCTCAACGTCGCTTCAGGCTAACTACTACCAAAGTGGTAATTTATTGACAATGTTAATAATTTGATCGCAATCGTTTGTAAGACGTAAGTCTAATAGATACGATAAATTTATGACATTGACAGTAATTATGGGAGTAGACCTTTTATTAAGCCACTGATTGCATTGCCTTTAGAGCGAGAACAATAACAATGACAAAGAACCAAATTCATAAAGATTATTCTGCGAGCGCTAACTTAATTTCTACCACAGACCCAAAAAGCTACATCACATACGCTAACGACGATTTTTGTGATATCGCTGGGTACAGTCGAGAAGAATTACTGGGCAACCCTCATAACATGGTCCGCCATGCTGATATGCCAAAACAAGCATTTAGGCAGCTTTGGGAGTACCTAAAGCAAGGCCAAAGCTGGATGGGCTTAGTCAAAAACCAATGTAAGAATAGCAACGAGCATTACTGGGTGAGTGCTTTCGCTACGCCGATCAAGAATGAATCGGGAGAAATCATTGAGTATCAATCTGTTCGCTCTCAAGCTACTCAGGAGCAAATCAAACGTGCAGAGAGCCTGTATCGCAAACTGCGTAATAATCAGCGAATCAACTCCATGCGAGTCCCCTTTCATAAGTTGTCTATTGCGTTTGGTGTTTTACTATCCACATTAGCGACCATTGCTTCACTCACTTCGCCAAATTACCTGAGTTTTGCGCTTTTATTGGTGTCTCTCACCTCTACAGTTTTCGCCATTCTACAGAACAAGCGATTCGAAACATTGAAGTCTCGTGCTGAAGAAGCATACGTGAATCCACTTATGGAGCAGATCTACACAGGCAAATTCGATGACTTTTCTCAAATAGAGCTTGCTCTTATGAAACGTAAATCGGAGTTGAGAGCCGTTGCCGCTAGAGCGACAGATACTGCTAGTGCGATTCATTCGGCGGCAGAGCAAGAGCTCAACAATAGCGTTGGAATAGAACAAAGCCTTAATAGACAATGCCAAGAAACAGAACAAGTGGCTGCTGCAGTAGAAGAGCTCACCCACTCTATTTCTGAAGTCGCTTCCGCTTCGTCGGTAGCGTCAAATCTGGCGAACGACGCTGATACTCAAGCGGTTAAAGGAATGGAGAGCATCAATTCTACTATTTCAGAAGTTGACGATTTAGCTGAAGAGCTAGGCCAAGCACATAGCATCGTGAACCAGTTGTCTCAGGATAGCCAGAAGATCGATAGCATCTTAGAGGTCATCACAGCAATCTCTGAACAGACTAACTTGCTAGCATTGAATGCGGCTATCGAAGCTGCTCGAGCTGGAGATGCGGGGCGAGGTTTTGCGGTCGTGGCAGATGAAGTTCGCGATCTGGCATCAAAGACTGCAAATTCAGCGAATGAAATCCATACGATGATCAAGCAGTTTAAAGAGACTTCGCAAAATGCCGTCGTTGCAATGGACAAAGGCATGTCACTATCAGATAACTGCAAGGTTCGAGCGCATGAAACAGGTGAAGTATTGACAGCGATCTCTGAAATCCTGAATCGTGTCGCCGACAGCAGTGTGCAAATTGCGAGTGCTGTTGAACAACAAGCGACCGTCACCCAGGAAGTCAATCAGAACGTGTCAAATATTAAGACGCTAGCTGATGATACTTCCCTAGCCTCTAAAACTTCTTTAGACAGAACGACGGAACTCGTTGAGCAGCTTGAAGGGCTTGAAAGATTAATGAAGCAATTTCAGTCCTAGATTTAAGTGAATATTCTCCCTCGTACTTAGAGGGAGAATGCAATTAGCTGTCAATGATTCAATAAATAGATGTAATTCCTTCAAATGCCGTATAATTTGGAACTAACGAAATTTCATTTCTAAAGCTAAATCCCACTTATTACTGATTAAAAAGTTAATATTGAGGCAGTTCTCTCATTCTGTTCTATTATTGTACTTTTATTTGTATTTATTCATAAAAATCACTTTGTATAAGTATATGTAAGCAAATGACTATCTCAAATTGTGATATTGATTCAGTGTTTGTCTTGATTCCACCTTTGAAAAGAATACTATTGTCTGAAGTTGCATTTAGGCATACAGAACAAATAGGCGAATAGCATGGAGCTAGACATTTTTAATCCTTCACGACAGATTCGAGGGGCGGTTTTATTCTGGATGAGTATGTTACTAGCCATCATGTGCCTAATTGCTGCGGCTATTAATATCGCGACCTCTTATTACGTACTCGCCTTTTTTGAACTTTCTTTTTCCACACTTTCTCTGTACGTCGCTTTTCGAGGTTATAAGAACCAAGTCTCTCTAGCTCTATCAAATAGCTACTCATATGCCGTCGTTGGGATCATTTATTTGTCGTCTTCGATTCAATCAATCGAAAACGGTATCTTTATGTGGAGCTTTTTGTACCCGGTTCTTTTCTACCTCATTTTGGGTCGAAGAAACGGTTTCTTAGCTACGGCTGTGGGCTTTCTAAGCCAGATAAGCCTATTCATGCAAAAGTCTACTGACGCTTACGCTCTGAATGATGTTGTATTCAATCTTAATTTCATTCTCGCTTACCTGTCGGTTTGGCTTGCCTCTCACATCCTAGAAGTGAAGCGCAAAACATCAGAAGCTTCACTTGGGCAATTGGCTTCCCGTGATGCGCTAACGGGTGTATATAACCGCCACGCACTCATTCATAACTTTGAGCGCTACCGAAACGAAAGCGTTAAATTACCCCTTTCATTACTGATTCTCGATTTGGATTACTTTAAGCAAGTAAATGACGACCATGGACACGATATTGGGGACAAAGTACTGATTCAAACCGCCGCGTTAATTGATGCGCTGAGCGATGAACATCTTGTCTATAGAATTGGCGGTGAAGAATTTTGTATTGCGCTTCACAACGCCAATGTAGCGCAAGCTACACGTAAGGCTGAGCAAATTCGCAGCGCTATCGAGCAGTTTAGTTTTAACGACAGCGCTACCCCAATTTCATTGACGACAAGTATTGGCGTTTATCAATGTGACCATTATAAAGATCTGGAAAGTGTATTAAGAAAAGCAGATAAAGAGCTGTATAAAGCAAAGAAAAATGGTCGCAATCAAATCATGGTTTGTAATCAAGCCGCGGTGAACCCGACCTAGCTAGCTATTGAGCAAATCGAGTTAAATAAAAAGCCCAGTTCTCTACAACTGGGCTGTTTATATTTCTAAGTAAGAAAGTCTGCTATTCCGAAGAGTCTTCTTCAAACACCACATTATAGTTTTCGGTATACGTACAATGTGGTTGGCGACTACAGGTAAAGAATCTTCGGCCTTTGTGTTCTCCCGAACTGGCGGTTTTTATTACCATAGGACTACCGCAACGCTTGCAGAAACGAACTTCTTTATCTGGCTCAATAAGGTCAATATGAGCGGCCAATAATCGACGTAAACGACCAACCTGATAGCTATGTTTAATCGTTGCACCAATTAGAGGGATACCTGCCGACTTACACACGTGCATAAGCAGTTTATGACGTTCAATCTTGCCTTTATCGAGTTGCTTACCATTATCAAATTCAATCGCAACTCTTGGCTCTAATGTTCTTGGATCGCACACCACATAATCAAAATAGCTTTTTGCAATGCGGTTGTTGGCAATAAACCAGTGCTTTTTGTTTGTTGCTACTGGCGCAACAACATTCGACATACTGACTTTCGTTAGAACAACGCCGTGCTCCCCGACCGCTGTTACCAAGGCGTTATAAAAAGCTGACTCTTGCATATTTAGCAAAGCGCCCTTCTTTTTATATTCGCTGTCTTTAAGTTCTTCTTGTTTGAGGAAACGTTTCTGAACAACAAAAAAGAACACAACCAGCACAACAACTACGATAAAAACACTTTCCATCAGGCATTCACCATGGTTTCGTAACTATAACTGTTTAATTTTATACACTTAAATGAGAAAGTCGTTATCATTTTTTCGATCGTAGATGTTTTCCATCCGCTTTGAAGGATAAATGTGACATCAGTTTTTGCTGGCTGCCTTTTTGTAGCTGCGCTCTGGTCGCCCTACCGTGCCATAATTCAAATCGGCTTCTAACTCACCTGTGCTAATCAAATACTCTAGGTAACGGCGAGCTGTGGTACGACTAGCGCCAATTTTCTCACCGGCTTCGTCAGCGGTTAAACTCTCTGGTTGGTTAAACAATGCTTTGATCTTTTCCAAAGTCACACCGTCTATTCCTTTCGGTAGACGGTTAACCGTCGATTCGTGTGAAGATGAGGAACGAAACATACGATCAACGATTGTCTGGTCCAGATCGTTGGTATGAGTAAACTGATGCTTCTGAGACACATACTTTTTCAACGCAGATTCTAATCTTGGGAACATCACTGGTTTTAAAAGATAGTCGACTACTCCACCACGCATTGCCTGCTGTAGAGTGTCAACATCTCTCGCTGCGGTAATCAAAATGACGTCACAACTTAAGTTTCTCGACCTCAACTCTTGTAAAATTTCCAACCCAGAACCATCCGGGAGATGCACATCCAGTAGCAACAATTCTGGCTTTAGAATATCTAATTGAATATTGGCTTCCATACGGCTGGTCGCGATGCCAATCACCTCATAACCTTCGATTTGTTCTAGGTATTTTTGGTGCAACTGTGCGATGGCGATATCGTCTTCGATAATCATCACCTTGGTATTCATCGTCATACCAAATCTTCCTTAGGTAGATAGACTGTCATTCTGGCTCCATACTCCTTGTTGTTCGCCATTTCTAATTCGCCTTGATAGCGTAGCGCCAGTTCACTCACTAGATACAACCCAACACCGCGTGTTTGGTTATCTTTGCTTGAAACACCCCGTTTAACCAGCGCCGTTACACTCATGCTTTCCGGTAACCCACAGCCTTGATCAATCACTTCAAGGATCACTTCGTTCCCAAAATCACTGATAGAGACTTCAATCTTGCGCCGCGCAGGCGAAATAAGCGCATCTTTTTCAATCGCTTCGCGGGTTGCATCGAATGCATTATCAATTAAATTACCGAGAATCGTCACTAAATCTTCAGCATTAATCCTGTCTGGTAAGGGTTCAAGACGCGAACCTTCTTCGACCACCAGCTCAAGCCCTAGCTCTCTTGCTCTCTCGGTTTTGCCAAGTAACATGCCAGCGATCAATGGCTCTTTGATGGTTTCACGTAAGAACTCTATCAATGACTGATAGTGCGCGGTTTCTTGTCCAATGAGATTTTGCACGGCGTCTAGTTCGCCCATCTGCACCATCCCGCTGATGGTATTAAGTTTATTGCGGTGCTCGTGGGTTTGTGAACGCAGCATATCTGCGTATTCTTTGGTTTTCGCCAACTGTTCGGTGAGTTCGGTAAGATCGTCACGTAAACGAAAACTGGAAACGGCGCCAACGACTTTGTCATCAACGATAATTGGGCTGCGGTTGGCGATCAGACGTTGCTGGTTTAAGTACAAGTTTATGTCGTGGTCTGTACGTGCCGTTTGCAAAACGACGTGTAAATCGCTTTCAGGCAAAACCTCACTAAGTGGTCGATTCAGGCACTCAGCTTTGTTTAGCCCAAGGATCTGACACGCGCTCTTATTGATTGAACGTAGTCGTCCATCACCATCAATACTGAGAATGCCCTCTTTTAGGGTTTCCATGGTTACGTCTAGTTCAACATAAAGTCGACCGATCTCTTCTGGTTCAAAGCCTAGTATCGCTTTCTGGAATCGTCTCGACGCGTAACTCGACACCACCGCGTTCGCCGCAACCACTATCAGTGCCATTACAATTAGAAAGTATAGGAATGGTTCAATCCGGTCTTGCAGTCGGTCGATAAGGTACCCGACTGAGACAACACCAATGATATTACCTTGTGAGTCAAATACAGCGGCCTTACCCCGTACGGAGTAACCAAGTGAACCTTTTGCTGTTGAGATGTAAGCGAGCCCGTCGACCAACGCTCGTTTGTTATCGCCGCCTTTCATCGGCAAACCAATTCGCTCATCGACTGGGTGAACTAGACGGATCCCTTCTTTGTCGCCGATGACGATAAACGCAGCGCCTATCAGCTCAGTGAGGCTGCGATAACGCATTTGATATTCTAGCGTCACGCCAGTTTGAATCATTTCAATCACATAGGGTGACTTAGCAAGAAACGAAGCGACGCCAAGCGCTTTATGCCCCATCTCTTCTTCTTGCGCGTGTTTGATATAAATAAAACCGGCTGTCGCAAGCAATAGCAACTCTATCAGTCCGGATAAAGTCATGATAATCAGCATTCTTTTGCGAAAGCTGATACTACTCCATTTCATACTTTCTCCTTGTTAGAACTATAGGCTATCACTCTTATGAATGAGCAACGAGCTTGCGAGTAACGAATTGTGAATGAAGTGTACTTATAATTCGCCCATTTTGACTTTTTTGTAACATAACTTGTGCAACTAACGGAGTAGAAAGGCGATTTTTAGAATAGCCATAAACATTGATTTTGATCATACATTTGATCGGTTATTTTTCGGGATAATCCTGCATCCATATCGTATAATTATTGAGCATTGGTGAAAATGTTTAGCGTCTTTGGTTTAGCGGTTAAATAAAAAATACTACGAATGACCGCCTCTAACGGAATAGAGGGAGGAAATGAACAAAATGCAAAAGGATACTTTAGGCATCTGCCTTTCTAAATCTATGCTTTCGAGTAACTTATCTGGAACGTTCACTCATGTAAGGGCTTATGCTAAATCACAACGAAGCGAAGATCTTGAGGTCATGCATGCTTTTCCGCAGCTCTCTGGTCGCGAAGTGCTGGATAATATGGAGTCAAAAAAAGCTCTGTTCTGGCGTGCTGAGTTTGCTTGCTTGGTTCAAAAGTAACATCCATACCGCAAGCGTTAATTTAGCAATTCGTTAGTTTAGTAGTCATAGAGGGATTTATATTCCCTCTTTTTGTTTGTTCATCAATGAAGGCTCGCGTGCAAGTTTCACCTTTTCAAGAAAGGCTACCCAGTTCTCTATCTGAGTGTCTGATGTGTTCTCCAATGCCGATTTAGCCATGCTTAATGCCAGATCTACCCTCTCCAACGCATACAATATTTGTACCTTCAACAACGCAGTTTCTGTCGTTGGGTTTTGCACTTTATCGATAGTCTGCAACGCTTGTTGCCACTTATCTTGATAAGTTAATACCAGCACATACTGCCAATAATATTGCCCATCTAAGCGGGCTGCTTTGAGCCATAAATGCTCGGCGGTTTCCAGCTCTTTGGCGGTCTGCCAGTATTTTGCTTGTTCTACAATTAACTCAAGTTCAGAGCGTGCTTGATCAATATGTTCAAGAGTTATTGCCGCACGTTCGGGAGCGCCGTTGTGCGCGTATAGCGATGCTAAGAGACGTCGTTCTTGTGCGGTTAATGCTATTTGTTTGTCAGCCAGCGCCAGTGCATCTAACGCCTGCTTAGTATTCCCCGCGCGCAGTTCGATATCGACTAATTGTCGCCACCAAATTGCGTTATTCGGTTCAAGAATCAGTAGCCGTTTCAGCACGCTACCAGCTTGCTGCCATTCTTTTTGTTCCACTAACGCCGCCAACTTCATCGAAAGCGGGTCAATTTGTTTTGCGTAACCCGCCGCCAACGTAGCATTAGATGCAGTGATCACGTTATTCCACTCTTTTAACTGGTAGTGCGCCTTGGCAATATTGAGCCAAAGTTGGGCTTGTGAACTTTTGGTCGCTTTTGCGCGCACCAACACGTAATACTGTTCCAGTGCTTTCTGGTATTGCTGCTGGTTAAATAAAAGATTCGCGAGCATTTGGCGCGTACTTTGCTGCTGTTGTTCGCTCAACACGTCGTAATCAACGGCAAGTGTTAGGTGATGAATAGATTGTGCCAAATCACCCGCTTTCCAGTAATAAACACCTAAGCTTTGCTGGACAAAGGCAGCGTCGTATTCGCGCTGATTCTCGACACTTTGTAATACCTGTATCGCACTGTGCAAATCACCTGAGGATTCGTACTTTTGCGCTTGTTGCAATTTAGAGGCGGTATAGCGGCTTAGATCGGCTGCGTTGGCCGACCCAGACAACAAAATGGCAATTAGAGCAACTGAGTATTTATTCATTTAGGTTGTCGAAACTCCAACTTCACCGTCTGTCCATGTTGAACCACCGCTTTGCCAAACTCTAGTTTTGGCTGGTATCTCCATTGCTTAAGCGCCTTTATCGCCTCTTGCTCAAACAAACGCTTGGGATTTGCATCAATGACTTCTAGGTCGACAGGTTTCCCCTGTGGATCAATATTAAACTTTATGATCACAAATCCCTCTGCGCGGCGTTTACGTGCTTTCGCTGGGTAATTGGGGTCAACGCGATACAAAGGCATGGCCTGCTGACTGCCGCTTATCTGCGCAATTTGAGGAGCTTGAACATCAACCGCACCAATATTGATATTGAGCCCCAGCGCTCCGGCATCAACAGGGGCATCCATTGATGGAATAGAGAGAGTCTGCGGTAGGTCAACAAAGGTTTGTGGCGCTTGAGTCGGTATCACTTTAGGCTCCGGCGGTAAACTACGTGAACGCGTTTGCGCTTCATTGTCTTGCTCAGACACAAGGTAGCTGACGTTGGTCACCTCAACACTATGCTGCTGAGTTTGTTTTGGAGCGTTGACGAGCCAAGCCATCAAACTGAACAACACTATCGCTAAGCATCCCGCGATAGGTAAAGCAACCAGCAGTCGCAGCATTATGGCTTCTCTGCAGCAATCGCGATCTTCTCGATTCCCGCTCCTTTTGCTGCGTCCATCACTTGTATAACGGTGCCACTAAACGCTCGTTCGTCGGCTTGAATGACGAGTGAGCTTTCAGGCTTGTCGAGCAGCATAGCTTCCAGCCCTGCTTGCACTCGCTCGATATCCACCATTTTTTTGTCGATGTAGACATCATTGTCTGCGGTAACCGCAATAAAGATTCCAACATCTTTTTGGTTAACGACGTTGGTCGCTTGCGGTTTATCGACTTCAATCCCGGATTCGCGTACAAAGGTGCTGGTGACGATAAAGAAGATCAGCATAATAAAGACGATATCGAGCATCGGCGTTAGATCCACCTGAGCTTCTTCTTGTCTGTGTGAACGTCGCCCTAGCCTCATTGCTGACTCCTCAATTGTTGTTCTAGCGAGTATGAGTAATTACGACACAACTTAACTAGTCTTGCATGGACAAACATGCCAACCAAAGCTGCAACCATACCGGCCATCGTTGGTAGAGTCGCCATGGCAATTCCCGCCGCCATTTGCTTAGGCTCACTGTTACCTTGTAACGCCATCACATCAAATACCGCTATCATCCCCGTAACGGTTCCTAGTAACCCTAACATCGGACAAAGTGATACCAGCAACTTGATTGTGTTGGTGTGCTGGAACAAGTTGATTCTCGCCTGTGCCAGCCAACCGTCACGAATAGCGCGTGAGTGCCAAGAGTGATGATCACTGCGCCTCGCCCATTGTGCTAACCACTCAGATTTATGCTTAGGATAGTGAACAAACAGATAAATAATGCGCTCGACAACAAGCAGCCAAAACAACACCACAACCGCAAACAAACACCAAAGTACTGTGCCACCTTGCTGCATAAATTGGGCAAAGTTGCGCACTCCTTCAAAGTGGCTCAGCAGTGTTTGCAAGACATGACTCAGCTCAATCATGATTAAACACTCTCAACGACTGGCTTTGGTGTATTTTTTTCGGCAAGCTCTGCCACTAGCGCAATACCTTGCTTCTCTAAAATATTGCGTAGGTTTTCAGCTTGGGTGGATAAAAGGTTATGTGCCAGCAGCAATGGCATCGCCGCGACCAACCCCATCACTGTGGTCACTAGCGCTGTGGAGATCCCGCCAGCCATTACTTTGGCATCACCGGTACCAAATAAAGTGATCACTTGGAATGTTTCAATCATACCTGTCACGGTGCCAAGCAAACCAAGCATTGGTGCAAGTGCCGCTAGCAGTTTCAACATCGAAAGACCTTTTTCGAGCTTAGCTTGCTCATCGAGGATCACCTCCAGAAGCCGCAGTTCTAAAGCTTCAACAGTTTGCGCTTTGCTATCGCTATAAACCGCCAACACGCGACCTAGTGGATTTTCCTTTGGCGTTTCCGGTGTTTTTAACTGAGCTTTAACGTTTCTTGAAACACTCAATACCGCAAAACCTCGCACCAAAGCGATCAGGAGACCAACGATCAGCAAGAAGATAATCACTCCGCCAACGAGCCCACCCGCTTCAATACGGTTCACTAAACTCGGTTGACTCGCGTATTGTTCGAGAACATTACCACGAGTTGGATCGAGTTCGATTTCAGTCAGTTCAGCACTTATTGATGCACTAAACTGGTCAAGCGTTGGAGCATTATCGGGTTGCTTAATATAAGTCGAGGCCTGATGGCTACTGCCATTCCACTTTGCAAAACCCGCTTTGCCGATCAAAGCGATAGAGCCTAAGCGCAGTAGCGGTTGCTGGCTAATTTTGCCTTCACCATCAACATAATTAAGTTGATGTACGCTAGTCGAGCCACTCAGTGCCACTTCATTTTCGAGTGCTCGCCACAGTGCCGTTAGCTGTTGAGTATTGGGCACTTGTTGTTGCTCAACAATGGGCGTTAAAGATTGCAGACTGGCTTGTGCACCCGCGCCAGAGATACTCGATTCAAGCTGTTCTGTTAAGGAGTTGGCACTTTGACGTGCGACGGAAAACACTTCGCCTAAACTGCCCGACTCTAAACGTAACGTGTTTTCTAATTCCGCAAGCTGTTGCTCATTTCGAGTAAAAGATTGGCTAAGTTGATCGTTTTTGGCTTTAAGCGACTGCTTTTCAGCAATCAGTTGGCGTTTTTGTTCGAACAGTTGTTGCTCTAGCTGTTGAAATCGACGTTCACGCTCGGCATTGTGGCTCTTGAGTTCGGTTTGCTCCGTCTGAGCCTTAGTAACAATGTTTGCCGATACAGGTAGAGCGAGGCAAAGTGACGCAAACAATGTAGCGATATGCAGGGTTTTCATTTACTTCACCTCCACAATCGAAACAGGCAGTGTAAGCATCTCAGGACTCAATCGCTGTTTTGCAACGTCGAACGCTTTTGCAATATCATGAAAGGAGGACGACGGAACGTCTTGCCAACTCGCGTGGTTTTTGTCCCAACTCCAGTAAAGACTCTCGTCAATACTGCGCGCCAATAACACCACGCGCCCCAAATGCAAAAGTTCTGCCTCTCGCGTAAACCCACCAGCAGAAATTGTGTCGCGGTAGACTCCAAGTTTACTGCCATACTCCACTTCCACTTGGTAAGCGTCGAGTATCATGCGGTATTTTTCTGCATCGCTGACATCCGCGCGAACCATTAATTGCTCGAGTTTCTCAATTCGCTGCTGTCTTTGGCTATGTTGTAGTGGAATGTCGTTTGCCAGTGTTTGTTTAAGTCCATCCAACATCTTGTACATCAGAGGCACTAGGTCTTGTCTAGTTTGCTGAATATCACTGAGCTGTTGATTCAAGCTTTGGGTTTCTTGTTCTTGATTGGCCACCAATTTGGTCAAGTGCTTTTGATAAACTTCGAGGTTTTCCACTTCCGCTTCAAGCTGTTTAATCTCAGCTTTAAGGCGTTGGATACGCTCATCACTCTGATCGATTCTTTCCTGGCTTTCTATTGCAGCGTTATTTGTCGCCTTTTGAACACTTAACGCTTGTTCGATACCGGATGCAGGCACGCTAGCACTCAATACAAGAGAGCAAATTACCGCGGATGTTTTTAGAAAGTTCATGGGCTTCTTTTTGGTTGGTCAAATCAGAGAAAACACTGAATAGCTAAGCATCACATAGTAATGAGATTAAGGCAAAGTTCAACTTTCTAGTGAAAGCTTATATTTTACCCATAAGCTATTGATAGAAATAAACTTAGTTATTGCTGGAAAGACTTTCAGTAGCTTGCTCCCGAGTAAACCTCGGACGGAAACAATGCCGTTGATAAGCCTGCAGTGCTTTGCGGGGCATAAATAACGACTTATCAACCTTGAGTAGCGATGTTGCTGAAGTAGAGAACTACTTACTGGTTGCGAAACCAAACGCCCAGATTGCACCAAGTAAGCTCTTGATTTTTATCTTAGTTGCACGCCAGTGCGTCGACGGTGTTCGTGGTGCGGTTTGAACAAGGTATTGATACGCTGGCTCATCTAGCGTGACCTCACCACCATGTGCGATGAGTAAGGTTTTAGGACGCATATTGAAAACTCTTTCGATTGAGGCGCGATATTGATTTGGATAGAAGATAGGAAAAGGCGAAATCAGTTTGTTTTTGACCTGAACAATCAAATCGGCAACGTAAAGGACGTCTTGTTCGGCGTGAAACAGCGCTATGTCTCTATCGGTATGACCTGGAACGTCTAATACTTGCCAATCTTCAAACATCGGAATCATGTCACCGTCGTTGAGCTTGATGTCTGGGAGCAGTTTGCGTGAATACCAGAGTAATCGCTGTGGCTTTTTCATTCGACTCGCGACCCATTTCGCTAAAGCAATATCGGTGATGTGCATTAAGACGCCGTGTAGGCCGCCGTACCAATGTGTGCTTTTGTTAGCGGAGATAATTTTACAGCCAGTTTGTTCCCTCAGTTTGTGGGCTGCACCTGCGTGATCTGGATGCATGTGAGTTACCACAACGGCCGTGAGCGAGTTAAAAGGTCGATTCAACGTATGCGTAATAAAGTGCTTTAAATATGGGATGTCTGCCCTGCTCGCACCATCCAGCAAAAGCAGTTTGTCTGGATACTCTGCAAGGTACATTTTCTGTATGTAGCCATCGATCTTATGAATTTTCATTTTTTCGCCAGATTAACAAATTATTTACATTTATAAATTTAGCAATAAGCACGAAAAACAACAGAGCAATAACTCTAAGATGTGATACTGGTATACGCTCTTACACGTTTAACCCTGTCTTAGTCGCCACTTGTTCAGTAATCGTGCGCACGTTTTTCGCAATCAGCATCAAGGTATTGATCTCTTCCTCAGTAAACGGGTGGTTCAAAATGGACTCAGCTCCGTTTCTGCCAACCACAGTGGGTAAACTCAACACCACATCCTTAAGCCCATACTGACCATTGAGTAGAGTCCCCACCGGTAAAACTGAACGCTCATTGATCATAATCGCCTGAATAATGCGAAAGACACTCGCCGCAATTCCGTGTGTGGTATTGCGCTTGCGCTTAAAAATCTCATAACCCGCTTTCTTGACTGACTCTAATAACTCGTTAGGGCAAATCAGCCCTAAATTGTGCGTATCACAATAGTAATCCGCTGGCTGCCCAGCGATAGAAATAAGGCTTTTGGGAGTAAAACAATTACTGCCATGCTCGCCTAGGACATAACCAAAGATGTTCTTAGGATCGATATTGACGCGATTAGCAACAATAGTCATCAAACGCGCAGTGTCGATGACACAACCGCTACTTATGACGCGATTATTCGGAAAATTGGTGTTCTTAACGATGAAGTGCGTGACAATGTCACATGGATTGGTTACTACGATTAATGTAGCAAGTGGTGCAACACGTTCTATCTCTTTCGCTATCTGCACGCCAATTTTGCTATTGGCTTCCGCGACATCAATCCTGCTTTGGCCTTGCTGTATTTGTGCGCCAGCCGTAATCACTACGATATCCGCGCCAATCAACGTCAGGTAGTCGTCTGTCGGAACGATGTGGGTATTTTTTGAAAAAGTCAGTGCCGCGGTGTGCCTAAAATCAAACACCTCTCCTTCTGCTCGCTCTAAATGCTTGTCCAATAGAACGAGTTCGCTAATGCTGCCGAGTGTCAGCAGGTAGTTGCAAATACCAACCCCGACTGCGCCAGCGCCAACCACTCCAATTTTCATTTTGTTATCCCTATCAGCGCACTGAAATTGAGATTTTACTTTGAATTACCTAACTTAATTTTAGTATCTCATTTTAAATATGCGTCCATCGGTGCGATAGAAAACCAGCGCGAGCAAGATTAAACCGCAACCAATCAACTTGTTCGTCGATAATTGTTCTCCGTACCAAGTAATACTCAGTATCACGGTCCAGATAGGCTCTAACAACATAATTAACGCCGCGTTGGCAGGATTACTTCCCTTTTGGCCAAGGGTTTGCATTACGTAACGCAAGCTGGTAGCCAACAAAGCACTAGCTGCGAACCAGCCCCAAATCGACGATTCAACGTTTTCTGGAAATGTCTCAAACATGAGTGATGCCATCAGGGCGATTATCCCGGTTGCAAAAAGTTGGACACAGGTAAGCAGTAAGATCGGCATCTTATGTGCGAGTTTACTGTTCACGTTGAAGTGCAAAGCAAGCAAACATGCATTAATGAGGAACCAAATCTGGCCGATGGAACTATTCCAACCGTCTCTTAGTGACAACATCGCGAGCCCAGACACCGCTATCGGCATGGCGAACCAGAACGCTCTTTTTGGCCTTTCCTTAAACAGTAACCACGCGACAATCGGCACAATGATCATCGATAAGCTGACAATAAACGCCCCTTCACCCAAGGTCTCACTAATGGAAATGGCATGAATCCAAGTCAGCAAAGCCGCTGCTAAAATTGCACCAGCACCTACCGCCTGCGCCAACAAACTTAGTGTTAAATCCTTTAGATGTTTATAGCATAACGGCAACAAGAATATCGAAGCTACAAGAAATCGCAGCCCGACGAATCCGAAAGGCGGCAAACCTTGAATCGTCTCTTTGGAAAAAATCCACCCCAGCCCTGCTATCCCCGTCGTTGCGACAAGTATCCATGCAGCTTTACGTTCAGCGTTCACAATTCTGTTCTCTTAATTTTATTTTTGTAATTTGTCTGTGATCGATAGTGTCAGATTTAATCCATGAACGCCAAGAATTATCTGTCTGTTTAAACGCTTTCAGAGTAATCTAAACGGGTAATTTATATGGAGATATGTCTGCAATGATTGTTGTAGGTCACCGTGGCGTTGCTGGCCATTTTCCTGAAAACAGCAGAGCAAGTATTTTAGCCGCCATTGAGCTTGGATTAGAGTGGGTTGAAGTCGATATTCAGCCAACGCTCGATAATGTCTTGGTAGTGTGTCACGATCATACCGTCGATCGCTGCAGTAATGGCTCTGGCCGTATCGACGAGTTAACACTCAAGCAGTTAAAAGAACTCGATTTCGGGAATTGGTTTGACACTGATTTTGTTGGTGAATCGATCATGACATTGGAAGAACTGCTGCAGTTGGCGCAAGTGAACAACCTGAAACTGAATCTGGAAGTAAAAATTGACCGCCATGATGCCCAAGCTGTTTGTGAGTTAGTCACACAAACCTTAAACAAAGCCGAAGTTGATAAAGACAACATCATGCTCTCAAGCTTTAGCGCCGATGTCATTCGTCATTTACACCAACTGCTGCCTGATTATCGGCTCGGAGTGCTCTCAGAGCGACTCACAGGAAAAGTCAAAGCCTTGCTTCGTGAAGTTGACGCATTCAGTTGTAACTTAAACCATCTTTGGACCAACAAAAAGCATGTCGCAACGCTTCAAGCAGAGGGCTATCAGGTTTGGTGCTACACGGTGAACAACCCTAGACGCCTAAAACACCTTTCCAATCTTAATGCGATATTTAGCGACTTCCCCGCTCGCTTTCTACTTTAAATACCAAGCATTTTAACTTGCTGACGGCGCTTCAGTGCGCTGTCAGTTACAAACCATTTGCCTATCTAAACAGTCAACCACTGTATAACACTGTATATTGACTTGTGTTGTCGCTCACAATTTCTCATACATTCATATTTAAGCCCAAAACCTCACCCAATCAAATTTTTAATTAAAATCAACACCTTAAATAGAAAACAAATTACTAGACGATTTGAAACGACTAAAATTCACACAAAAAACGCTTGATCAGTTGGCACAAACAAACTACTGTATACACATACAGCATGTATGAAAGGACAGTATTATGATTCAGTTTCAAGCACAATCTCGTTCAGTATCAAGATTCAACGTTCTTGCACAACCAACGCAACCAATGAACATTGAAGATACGACACTTGCTCGTTTAGCTGGCCTATCTAATCAAGATCAGTGGATCTTATTTACTGCAGAGTGTCCGCGCCCTGACTTTTCCCAGTTCTCTTCATACAAAGTGAGTTGCAAAAAAATCATCCAAATGAAAGCCTCTCAAACACAATCTGAGCTTGAGATCGTTATCAAAGCCATTAAGTCAGGTAATGCGAGCGCAGTTGTTGCCTCAAACAACATTACAAGCATCGATCAGGTGTTACTTCGCAGCTTAGGTCGTCAACATCAATGTGAAGTATTTTTCGTCGAGGGCAGAGCAAATCAGTTCCATTAATAAGCTCGACGATGACACTGTCTTTTGGCCTCTTTTCTTGAGAGGCCTTTTCTTTTCCTCTCAATATTCTCCACTTAACCTAACATGCCAAAAAATTAAGCAAACGTTTGCTTTTTCTCTGGAAGCGTAAAATAGTTCTGGTATCATGCTCTGCAAATCGATGGCCTAATTAGGGGCTTTCACCCATTTTTGACAAAGATAGGAATGTCTAAATGAGTCTCGCTGATCAAGTTCTTGCCGTTAATGACGATCTACCCATTCGCACTGATAAGCCCGTTCACAGCGGTAAAGTACGTTCTGTTTATTGGTTAACTGAAGCAGACAGTAAACGCCTAATTCAAGAGAAAGGTTACAACGTCGCACCTGATGCTCCTTTAGCTATCATGGTAATCAGTGACCGTATTTCAGCGTTTGACTGTATTTGGCACGGCGAAGGTGGCCTGAAAGGTGTTCCGGGTAAAGGTGCGGCACTCAACGCCATTTCGAACCACTGGTTTAAGCTGTTTAAAGACAATGGCTTAGCTGACAGTCACATCTTAGACATCCCTCACCCACTGGTTTGGATCGTACAAAAAGCGAAGCCAATTATGATTGAGGCGATTTGTCGTCAATACATTACTGGTTCCATGTGGCGTGCTTACGAAAAAGGCGAGCGTGAATTCTGTGGTATTGAACTTCCAGAAGGCCTGCAAAAAGACAAAGCGTTACCAGAGCTTCTAATGACACCGTCAACCAAAGGTATTCTAAAAGGTATCCCAGGCGTGCCTGAAGCCGACGATGTGAATATTACTCGTAAAAATATCGAAGGTAACTTTGCTGCTTTTAACTTTTCTAAAGCAGAAGACATTGCGCAATACGAAAAGCTGTTGCGTGAGGGCTTCGGTGTGATCAGCAATGCGCTGGATGCTGTTGAACAGATTTTTGTCGATACCAAATTCGAATTTGGTTACGTAACAGACGCAGCTGGTAACGAAAAGCTTATCTACATGGATGAAGTGGGTACGCCAGATTCATCACGTATCTGGGACAAACAGCAATATCAGTTGGGGAATATCGTTGAGAACTCAAAAGAAGGTTTCCGCCAATTCTTACTGAACCACTTCCCTGATCCAGATATCCTGTTGAACAAAGACCGTATGCCAGAGCGCGAAGCATTAGCACGTGAAAACGAGCTGCCGCTTGAAGCATTAATGGACATCTCTAAAACATACACCGGAATTGCAGAGAAGATTACAGGACAACCAATTAACCTAAGCGATAACCCTAAGAAAGAAATTATCGACATTCTTAGCACGCAATACGGCTTGGTTGATTAACACAAAAAAACGCCCTTGTTTAAGGGCGTTTTTTATATCGAGTAAGACTATTTATCTTTACCACCTTTGTTTCCACCAGAATTGCCGTTATCCCGGTTTCCACCTTTGTTCCCTTTGTCGCTCTTATTGCTTCGGTCACTCATGTTGCTGTTTTTCTGTTTGTTATCTAACAAGGTGCCTGTACCATTACCAGGGTTAGAGTATTTTGCGTGAGCCGCCAGCTCATCTTCAGTCACGACCCCATCTTTGTTCTTATCAAACGAGGCAAACGCACTCATCATATCGTGGTGCATTTCGCTTTCTTCTTCCTCTTCAACTTCACCCATCATCATGTTGTCACGGTGGGCATCAAATTCTTCTTGAGTAATTTCGCCATCACCATTGCTATCCATCATTTCCATTGAAGGTGGCGATTTTGAACCATGGTTCATCATCATACCGTCAGATTCTTCTTCGCTGGCACTAAGTGGTAGCGACACCAATAAACCGACCAGCATAAAACTTGTTAGCTTTTGCAAAGTAGCCTCCTAGGTTTCTATTGCGCACACTGCTTACTAAGTTTAGACCATGGTGTTTACAATCGATAAGTTGTCACTGAAAAACACCGAAAATTGAGTGGTGGCAAAAATGGCTTCTCTCAATGTGAAGAACGAAAAACTTGAGTCCTTCTGTGCTCTCCAAATGGAAACATTCGTGCTACATAGGCTTTCGATTGGTGAAAATTTGAAAATGTCGTTGGTCGTTCTGGTAAACTCAGCGTTTAAATTTAGATACGGTAGGAACCGCCAGAAATGAGCCAAGAACAACCCAATAACCCACTACACGGTTTAACCTTAGAAAAGATCCTTGTGCGTTTACAAGAACACTATGGTTGGGAAGGCTTAGATGCAGAAATTCAAATCAACTGTTTCTACAACAACCCTTCTATCAAATCATCATTAAAGTTTTTGCGTAAAACTCAATGGGCAAGAGACAAAGTCGAAGCCCTGTATATCGAGACCTTCTGCAAATAAGAACCGTCGCTTAACAAAGCGTTTAAAAGGGTTGCTCAACGCTTGGCGGTTTAGTTCAAAGTTTGGCTTATGTGTTTATGGCACAATTCTTAAGTTTGGGTGACATAGTGTTGTCGCCCATTGCTAACTAGGTTAAAGACGATGAGCGTAAAACTAAAAAAGATCGCCGACAACTTGAATGATGAAGAACATGTTTCTATCGCTGAAGAGGTACGCCAAGGAAAAATAGATGGGATATCACTCTCTCATTTCGGCGACGCATTTGGTCCGACTTGGTCTTCTGAAAAGGATTATGATTTAAGTTTTCTTAAACATTATTCTGACATAAGAGCCTTAGAGGTTTTTCTTCCCTCAGTAACCAGTATTGGCGCCATCGCCGAGCATGTAAGCCAAATAGAATTTTTGAGCCTAGGTGAATTCAATAAAAAGACAGTATCTTTAAAGCCACTAGCTAAACTCAATAATCTAAACTCTTTAAGCTTGGTAAGAAATAAGAAGGATATCGATTCCATCACCAGCCTAACTGGCCTCACAGACCTTAGCTTGACAGGGTATCAGGAAAAACAGATTGAGCATGTCGCCGATTTAATTAACTTAGAACATCTATATTTGGGTTTCGGTACATTTGAAAGCTTGAACGCGATTAAAGAGCTCACCAATCTCCAAAGCTTAGAGATACTCTGGGTAAAGAAATTACACGACCTTAGTTCAATAGAAAGTCTGCCATGTCTTGAGAGACTGAGCCTAAGCACTCTCAAACAAGTCACATGCATTCCAGATATCTCCAACCTAGGGAGAATGAAGAGCTTAGTACTGGATACTATGAATGGGCTCTCTTCTCTATCTGGGATTAAGGGGAGTTCAATTACCGAACTGGCCATCATTAACTCAAAGATTGATCCTTTATTGTTTTCTGAAATCGCTGGTGATTTGCCTTTTTTGAAGAGGCTCATACTAACGCTGGGAACAAAAGAAAACACACAAGAAGCCAATCGTTTCTTTGATAGAACAATAATCAGAGAAACACTTAACGACTTGAAATACAGTACAAATAGAAGAGCACGAATTGAGTTCTGCAGGTAACAAGGCGTCAAGGCGGTATTCTCACACCACGTCAAAGGTGACGTTTATTGCATGTGGAACAACGGTCTTGATGAGGTTCTGAGTACGAATACTATCGTTTCAGTTAGACGAACTTCGAGAATTAACGTTTTCGAAAACTGCCTGCCATACAAATACAAAAACGCCCGACATAAAGCCGGGCGTTTGCAAAGAAATTCCGTTAAAGCTTAAAGCGTTGGATCTCTTGTTCAAGCTCGTATGACAACTCTGAAAGCTGCGCGGCTTGCGCGGCTGCTTCGTGCGCTTCATCAGCTAAATCATTCGATACGTCACGAATACCCACTGTGTTACGAGTAATCTCAGAGGTCACAGAAGCTTGCTCTTCAGCAGCCGATGCAATCTGAGTCGCCATATCACTGATGCGCTCAACTGCAGTCTGGATTTGCGTCAAACTTACCGCCGCAGAATCTGCATCAGCAACACTGGTTTCAGCTAGCTGACGACTATCGCCCATAATACCTACCGCTTTCGCTGTCGTACCTTGAAGCGTTTCAATCATTTGCTGGATTTCTTGTGTTGATGCGTGTGTTCTTTGACTTAGCACTCGCACTTCATCCGCTACCACCGCGAAGCCACGACCTTGCTCACCAGCACGCGCTGCTTCAATCGCCGCGTTAAGTGCTAACAAGTTGGTTTGTTCTGCGATGCCTTGAATAGTCGAAAGAATCGTATTGATGCTGTTGCCGTGTGCTTCTAGCTCTTGAATAACGCCCGTTGCCACTTGGACTTCTTGCGCTAGGTTTTGAATAGAGCTTTGCGTTTGCACCACTTGCTGACCGCCATAAACACACGACGATACGGCTTCTGATGAGTTCTGTGCGGTGTGATCTGCGTTACCAGCAATTTCTTGTGTCGCTGCTGCCATTTCGTTAATCGCAGTAGCCACCATGTTGATTTCGTCTTGCTGTTGACGGATACGCGAGCTTCGTTCTTCCGCGTGTTGCGCGGTTTGCTTCGCTTGCTCAGAAAGTGACGCCGAAACCATACCTAACTTAGACACCATCGCGTGCATGTTGCCAACAAAGGTATTGAAGTTGTTTGCTAGTTGCCCTACTTCATCATCGCTACGCGGCTCTAGGCGCTGAGTCAAATCACCTTCACCTGATGCGATTTCTTCTAGCGCTGCAGACACTCGTCCAAGGTCGCGGAATAAGAAGCTTACTAGCCATGACACCATCGCTACTACGATCAAAGTAATCACGATTGCAGTGATGATAAGGTCACGTAGCAATTCGGTATGCGCGGCTAGTTCGGTCTTACGATCCATTTCAATCGCAAAAATCCACTGTGTACCCGGTACTTCTTGGAAGTAGTAAAGCTTCTGCTCACCAGCACGCTCAATTTGCTCTACCGAACCGTTGTCTGCTGCATTCGCGATGTTGTTCATCGTTAGCTTGTTAGACAAAGTGGTAACGGGTTTTAGTAACAGGTCTTTATTTGGATGCGCTAGGAAAGTGCCATTTTGAGTATCAATCAGCATCGCATACGCATTTTTACCTGCATCTAGATTGATAACATCGTTGATTAGCTGGTCGATAAGTACATCAGCACCGACTACACCAATAAACTCACCATTACGACGAACCGGTTCCGCGATGGTTACCAATAGTGCGTTGGTGATGGCATCTTGGTAAGCAGTAGTGATGATTTGTTTACCGGCATTGTTTGCATCTTTGTACCATGGGCGAGTACGAGGATCATAATCCGCACGGTTTCGCTCTGGATGCGAACGGTACATGCCACCGTAAGGTGTACCTAAAAAGATATCGTCAAAGCCACCCGCCACGCGAGCTTGCTGTAAGTAAGGCACTACGTCGGCTTCTTCGCTGTAGTCATTAAATGCAGACGCGATATCTTTACGGATAGAAATCCAGTCAGAGATCCCTTCCGATGCCGCCGTTGCCAAGCTAGAAACGCGAGCTTGTACACCATTGCGTGTTTGAGTCAGTAGCTGATCCGCAGACAGCCATGTTAGTGCACTCGCCATTAGCACAACGGCTAATAAGCTGGCACCGATTAATTTATGCTTGAGTGATAATTTCATTTCTATGTTGTTGGTTGTAGAACAGACAGTGGGGAGTCTATAGATAAGAAGTTGCTTATGCACGCTATTTTCAGAAATTACTGACAGATTAGGAATCAAGGTACGCAGACACGGTTTAAGTGATTAAAAAGTCGCCACCACGCCAGTAATGACAAGGGGTTGAACATTAAACAGTAAACACAAAAAAGCCAGGCATAATGCCTGGCTTTATCTATAGAAGAGATGAGAAATTACTCTTCAGTGCTGTCTTTATCTTCGCTGACTTCAGTTGAATCTGTCGCTTCTGATGCTTCCGCTGTTACCTCAGCTTCTTCACCTTCGGCTACTAGTTCTTCTTCAACTTCTTCAATACGTTGTAGACCAACCACTGATTCATCTTCAGCTGTTCGGATTAGCGTCACACCTTGAGTATTACGACCTACTTGGCTAACTTCAGCAACACGAGTACGTACTAGGGTTCCAGCGTCGGTGATCATCATCATCTCGTCGCCTTCTTCCACTTGTACTGCACCAACGACTGGACCGTTACGCTCAGAAACCTTGATAGACACAACGCCTTGAGTACCGCGCCCTTTCGTTGGGTATTGCTCAAGTGAAGTACGCTTACCGTAACCGTTTTGAGTCACAGTTAGGATATCGCCTTCGTTCGATGGAATGATCAGCGATACGACTTGGTCATCGTCAGCCAGCTTCATACCACGAACACCAGAGGCAGTACGACCCATTGGACGAACACCCTTGAACTTAATCTCTGGGTTACCATTCTCATCAAGAACAGGTTTACCATCTTCATCAAGAACAGGAATTTCTTCCGCTTCTTTAAAGCGAACAACTTTACCCGCTTTCGAGAACAGCATAATTTCGTTCTCGCCGTTAGTGATATCAACACCAATCAGTGAATCATCTTCACGTAGGTTAACCGCGATCAAACCGTTTGAACGTACATTCGCAAACTGGTTAAGCGGTGTCTTCTTAACGGTACCGTCACCCGTTGCCATGAAGATGAATTTATCTTCTGAGAACTCGTCAACACGTAGAATTGCCGTAATGCGCTCACCTTCTTCGAGTGGAAGAATGTTCACGATTGGTTTACCACGAGCTGTACGGCTTGCTAGTGGCAATTGGTAAACTTTCAAACGGTAAGTCTTACCGCGAGTAGAGAAACATAGAATGTTATCGTGGGTATTCGCCACTAGAAGACGCTCAATGTAGTCTTCATCCTTCATTCGAGTTGCACTCTTACCTTTACCACCACGACGCTGAGCTTCGTAGTCGCTTAGGATTTGGTACTTAACGTAGCCTTCGTGAGAAAGTGTCACAACTACGTCTTCACGAGCGATAAGCTCTTCCATGTCGATGTCATGGCTAGCGGCTGTGATTTCTGTACGACGAACATCACCAAAGCTTTCACGGACAAGTTCTAGCTCTTCTGTGATCACTTCCATCAAACGTTCTGTGCTCGCAAGAATGTGCATTAATTCTGCGATTTCTTCTAGAAGCTGCTTGTATTCGTCAAGGATCTTCTCGTGCTCTAGACCTGTCAGTTTGTGTAGACGTAGATCTAGGATTGCTTGCGCTTGTTGCTCAGTCAGGAAGTACTGACCGTCGCGGATGCCGTATTGCGGCTCTAGCCAGTCTGGACGTGCTGCATCTGTACCTGCACGCTCAAGCATCGCTGCAACGTTACCCAGATCCCAACCACGAGCGATAAGACCTGCTTTCGCTTCAGCTGGAGTTGGAGCGCGGCGGATAAGTTCGATAATTTCATCGATATTCGCCAGTGCCAGCGCCAAACCTTCAAGGATGTGTGCACGATCACGAGCTTTACGAAGTTCGAAGATAGTACGACGAGTCACGACTTCACGACGGTGGTCGACGAAACACTTCAGCATGTCTTTCACGTTGAACAACTGTGGTTGGCCATTGTTCAGCGCAACCATGTTGATACCGAAAGTTGTTTGTAGCTGAGTATTCGCATATAGATTGTTTAGAACAACTTCACCAACTGCGTCACGCTTACATTCAATAACAATACGCATACCGTCTTTATCTGACTCGTCACGTAGTGCACTGATGCCTTCAACTTTTTTATCTTTAACTAGCTCAGCGATCTTTTCGATCAAGCGAGCTTTGTTCACCTGGTATGGAATCTCAGTAACAATGATGGTTTCTCTACCATTCTTGTCTGCTTCCACTTCCGCTTTAGAACGCATGTAGATCTTACCGCGACCCGTTTTGTACGCGTCTACAATGCCTTTGCGACCGCTGATAAGCGCAGCCGTTGGGAAGTCAGGACCAGGAATGTAATCCATCAGCTCATCAATAGTGATTTCTTCATTATTGATGTACGCAAGACAGCCATCAATTACCTCAGTCAAGTTGTGCGGAGGAATGTTGGTTGCCATACCTACCGCGATACCAGAAGCACCGTTAACCAGTAAGTTAGGAATTTTAGTTGGGAGAACTGCTGGGATTTGTTCCGTACCGTCGTAGTTAGGTACGTAATCCACAGTTTCTTTGTCTAGATCAGCTAGAAGTTCATGGGCGATTTTCGCCATGCGAACTTCGGTATAACGCATTGCCGCTGCTGAGTCACCATCGATAGAACCGAAGTTACCTTGGCCATCGACAAGCATGTAACGTAATGAGAACGGCTGAGCCATACGTACGATAGTATCGTACACAGCACTATCACCGTGTGGGTGATATTTACCGATTACGTCGCCAACAACACGGGCAGATTTTTTGTATGGTTTATTCCAATCATTGCCTAGTACATTCATCGCGAATAGAACACGGCGGTGTACTGGTTTTAGGCCATCACGCACATCAGGAAGAGCACGACCAACGATAACTGACATCGCATAGTCTAGGTACGAACCTCGCAGCTCATCTTCAATGTTTACGGGCGTGATCTCTTTAGCTAGATCGCTCATAGAGCCATTATCCCTCTATTTATAGATCGTATGTACAATACGTTTAAGGTGCAAAAATATAACACACAAATCAACACTTCGGCATTACTTTCCCTCACCTTTTATCAGGTTGTGAGCTTGGTTGCGATTCAAATGCCGAGAATTTGCACACTCTTGATTTATCCTCCTGATTAATGGCTACATTTTAGCCAAATCCGCATAAAACAGTGCAACTCTATGGTTTGCCCAATATTAGCGCTATAATGCCTGCCATCTTTTATGGAAGGCCTATAGATACAGAGTAGTTATGACCCAATCACAGAATGTCGATCCGAAGGAAATTAAGAAGTTTGAGGACATGGCCTCACGCTGGTGGGATCTCGAAGGTGAGTTTAAACCGCTTCATCAAATTAACCCATTGCGCCTGAACTACGTGTTAGACAACGCAGGCGGCCTGTTTGGCAAAACTGTGCTTGATGTCGGTTGTGGTGGTGGCATTCTTGCAGAAAGCATGGCGAAAGAAGGCGCAAATGTAACAGGTCTAGATATGGGTAAAGAACCGCTTGAAGTCGCGCGTTTACACGCCCTCGAAACCGGTACTAAGCTGACTTACATTCAAAGCACCATTGAAGACCACGCTCATGAGAACGCTGGGAAATACGATGTTGTGACCTGTATGGAAATGTTAGAGCACGTCCCTGACCCGCTCTCGGTGATTCGCTCTTGTGCTGCACTTGTGAAGCCTGGTGGGCACGTTTTCTTCTCTACGCTTAACCGCAACTTTAAGTCTTACCTGTTTGCAATTGTTGGCGCAGAAAAACTGTTGCGTATCGTGCCTGAAGGTACGCACGACCACGATAAATTCATCCGACCTTCTGAACTGATCAAAATGATCGATCAAACGGATCTTACTGAAACAGGCATTACTGGTCTGCACTACAACCCACTAACCGATACCTACAAATTGGGTAACAATGTTGATGTGAATTACATCGTACATACGCAAAAATTTTAACACCATTCACATTATCTAATCACTGTTCACTTTTAAGGCGGTAGCACAAGATTTCCGCCTTTTTTAGTGCATTTTTAAACAAATTCTGGGCTCTTGTTCTCAATTTAACCAAGCGATAATCGGCACTGAATTTTATGCAAAGATCAAGAAATTTTTTTTTGTTTGCGGTTACTTATAAACCGATCTTCAACCGGTAATTTTATACAATCTTGTGGGCTCTATTTTCATCGGTTAGTGGTTACTTACAGTTTTTTTTATTTTTGTAAGTTATCCACAAGTCTTCCAAGATCTGTACCTTGAAAACCACCCTAGATAGCACTATCTTGTAACCCGCACTCAGATGCACCCCTATATGTTGTGTTTGAACTACAATATATAGATAGACTTTGATCACAGAGCTGGAACGAATTTTACAAGAATTACACAATAATCTAGCTTTAATCAGTTTTGTTAGGGAAATAAAGCAGAATGAACCAACAACTAACCGTTACTAAACGTAATGGCCGCAAAGAAAATATCGATCTTGAAAAGATCCACCGAGTGATTACCTGGGCCGCTGAAGGTCTAGATAACGTTTCTGTATCTCAAGTAGAATTGCGCGCTCACATCCAGTTCTATGATGGCATCACAACAACTGATATTCATGAAACAATCATCAAATCTGCGGCTGACCTAATCTCAGAAGAGACTCCAGATTACCAATACCTAGCAGCACGTCTGGCGGTATTCCACCTGCGTAAAAAAGCGTATGGCCAATATGAGCCACCGACGCTGTACGACCATGTTGCTCGCTTGGTTGATATGGGTAAATATGACCGTCATATTCTGGAAGACTACACCAAAGCTGAACTTGATGAGCTAAACAGCTACATCGATCACAAGCGCGACTTGGACTTCTCTTACGCGGCTGTAAAACAGTTAGAAGGTAAGTACTTCGTTCAAAACCGTGTATCGGGTGAAATCTACGAAAGTGCTCAGTTCCTGTACATCTTGGTTTCTGCATGTTTATTCGCTAATTACCCTAAAGAAACTCGTCTTGATTACATCAAACGTTTCTACGATGCGACGTCTACATTTAAGATTTCTCTACCTACACCGATTATGTCTGGTGTACGTACCCCTACTCGTCAGTTCAGCTCGTGCGTACTGATCGAGTGTGGTGATAGCCTAGATTCAATTAACGCAACAGCAAGCTCAATTGTTCGTTACGTTTCTCAACGTGCTGGTATCGGTATCAACGCAGGTCGTATCCGTGCGCTTGGTTCTGAAATCCGTGGTGGTGAAGCATTCCACACTGGTTGTATCCCGTTCTACAAATACTTCCAGACAGCCGTGAAATGTTGTTCTCAAGGTGGTGTACGTGGTGGTGCAGCAACAGTATTCTACCCACTATGGCACGGTGAATCTCAAGCTCTAATGGTTCTGAAGAACAACCGTGGTGTTGAAGAGAACCGTGTTCGTCACATGGACTACGGTGTACAGCTAAACCGTCTGATGTACCAACGTTTGGTAGAAGGTGGCAACATCACTCTGTTCTCTCCTTCTGACGTTCCTGGTCTTTACGATGCATTCTTCGAAAACCAAGACGAATTTGAACGTCTGTATGTGAAGTACGAAAACGATCCTTCAATCAAGAAAGAGACCGTAAAAGCAATCGAGATGTTCTCTATCTTGATGCAAGAGCGTGCGTCTACTGGCCGTATCTACATTCAGAACGTTGACCACTGTAACACTCACAGCCCGTTTGATTCAGAAGTGGCACCAGTTCGTCAGTCAAACCTATGTTTGGAAATCGCGCTGCCAACTAAGCCGCTAACAAACGTAGAAGACGACTCAGGCGAAATTGCACTATGTACGCTATCTGCGTTCAACTTAGGTGCGATTAAGTCTCTAGATGATTTTGAAGAGCTGTCTGACCTTGTGGTTCGTGCTCTTGATGCTCTATTGGATTACCAAGACTACCCTCTTCCAGCGGCGTACAAATCATCGATGAACCGCCGTACTCTAGGTGTGGGCGTAATCAACTACGCATACTACCTAGCGAAGAATGGCGTGAAATACTCTGACGGCAGCGCGAACGGCTTAACTCACCGTACGTTCGAAGCAATGCAGTACTACTTGCTGAAAGCGTCTGTGGCGCTAGCGAAAGAACAAGGTAAGTGTCCGTCGTTCCACGAAACAAACTACGCGAAAGGCCTACTGCCAATCGACACCTATAAGAAAGATGTCGACCTAGTTTGTGACGAGCCATTGCACTACGACTGGGACGGTCTACGCGAAGAGATCATGACTCACGGTCTGCGTAACTCTACGCTAACAGCATTGATGCCTTCTGAGACTTCTTCACAGATCTCAAACGCAACTAACGGTATCGAGCCACCACGCGGTTACGTATCAGTGAAAGCGTCTAAAGACGGTATTCTTAAGCAAGTAGTGCCTGACTTCATTAACTTGAAAAACAACTACGAGCTACTGTGGAACATTGGTTCAAACGACGGTTACCTGCACCTAGTGGGTATCATGCAGAAATTCGTTGACCAAGCGATCTCAGCAAACACAAACTACGACCCAACGCGTTTTGAAAGTGGCAAAGTTCCAATGAAGAAACTGCTACAAGACCTGTTGACTGCGTACAAGTACGGTGTGAAAACACTTTACTACCATAACACTCGCGACGGCGCGAGCGATGATCAGAAAGACGCAGTACAACCTCAAGACGACGATTGCGCAGGCGGCGGTTGTAAGATTTAATCCATAACCCAGCTCGGGTTATAACGGCTTAACAAATTATTCGCCCCTCAAGCTTGAGGGGCATAAAAGGAATTGAGGCATCATGGCTTACAGTACTTTTAACCGAAACAAAAATGACCAACTAAAAGAACCAATGTTCTTGGGTCAGTCAGTAAACGTTGCTCGTTACGACCAACAGAAATTTGAGATTTTCGAAAAGCTAATTGAAAAGCAGCTATCGTTCTTCTGGCGTCCAGAAGAAGTCGACGTATCAAGCGACCGTATCGACTACAACAAACTACCAGATCACGAGAAACACATCTTCATTTCGAACCTGAAGTATCAAACGCTGCTGGATTCAATCCAAGGTCGTAGTCCTAACGTAGCGTTGCTTCCATTGGTTTCTCTACCTGAAGTTGAAACTTGGATTGAAACCTGGTCATTCTCTGAAACGATTCACTCTCGTTCGTACACGCACATCATCCGTAACATCGTGAACGATCCGGGCATCGTGTTTGATGACATCGTTGAAAACGAGCACATCCTAAAGCGTGCAGAAGACATTTCTCACTACTACGATAAGCTGATCCAACTGACTAACGACTACCACCGTTACGGTGAAGGTACGCACCAAATTAATGGTGAAGAAGTGACGATCAGTCTGCAAGAACTGAAGAAGCAACTTTACTTGTGCTTGATGTCAGTGAACGCGCTTGAAGCTATCCGTTTCTACGTAAGTTTCGCTTGTTCTTTTGCATTTGCTGAACGTGAGCTGATGGAAGGCAATGCGAAAATCATCAAACTTATCGCTCGTGATGAAGCACTGCACCTAACTGGTACACAGCACATGATCAACTTGCTACGCAACGGTCAAGATGACTTTGCTTTCATGCAGATTGCTGAAGAGTGCAAGCAAGAGTGTTTTGACCTGTTTAAAGCAGCAGCAGAGCAAGAAAAAGAGTGGGCAGAATACCTATTTAAAGATGGTTCTATGATCGGTCTGAACAAAGATATTCTTTGTCAGTACGTTGAATACATCACTAACATCCGTATGCAGGCTGTTGGTCTAGGTATGGCTTACCCAGAAGCGACGACAAACCCAATTCCTTGGATCAACGCATGGCTATCGTCTGACAACGTTCAGGTAGCACCACAAGAAGCTGAGATTTCATCTTACCTTGTTGGTCAAATTGATAGTGACGTTCGTGCGGATGACTTCAAGGACTTTGAACTGTAATGCCTAGCATCAAAATCAACGGTATCTCTGCGATTCAGTCCAATCCTTCCAATACTATTTTGGAAACGATAGAAAACGCGGGCATGGAGCCAGAGTACAACTGCCGAGACGGCCATTGCGGCGCATGTCGCTGCAAGCTGGTATCAGGCGAAGTGGAATACGTTGGTTTTGCCATGGCTTACACTCAAGCCGATGAAATCCTACCTTGTATATGCAAAGCAAAGTCTGACGTCGTGCTTGATGACGTTAACTACTCTCTAAAAGAGAAGCGAGCATAACAAAATGAAAAAACCCGGCGCATTGGCCGGGTTTTTTATTTACTTGCAACTAAACGGGCATATTTCGTCCTGAGAGAAATGCATCCGCTGTCAGCATAGAAACCGCTTTTCCGGCGATTTCCCTACCATCATCATCGAACAGCGAAATTCGATAACCTAGTGACGTTGCCTGCTCGCCTTCCTCTGGTGCGCTTAGCCACATCGAAATTGCATCCAAACTATGATCATTCACCGCCTCACCCAACAGGATCTTTTGGCTAGCTACCTGATACCAAACCAGTATTTTTGAATGATGGAACATCCTTATTCCTCCCAACAAATCCGCGCCGAATATTTAGTTTAAGACTGAATTGTGAAAAAACTTGAGACACTAAAGCTATAAAATCAGCTTCCTATGAAAATCATTGGCTTAAGCATTAGACAATTTTTTTATAACTAGGTAGGAATAGAGGGGAAAGATAATAAGTATACTATTCATACACTTATCATCTTGTTTATTCGCTAATGAGAGCGATTCCGTTTCTCTACTTGGCCATCAATGCGCTTTGAGGAACAAACATTTCTTTCTCACGAGTCAAAGAACTGTAATGTGGGAACACCGGTTTAGAACTTAAGTAGCGACGCAGCATATCTGCCGCGACTGTGGTGATCACTAATACTCTATCTTGGTTTGAATAAGTACGATTGAAAGACAAAGTCTGCCCCCACTCGCCCTCTTTGGTTGCAATAGCCACAGAGAAGCTCTTCTCTTTGACCCTGCCAGTCACAATTGAAATATCTGTACCACACTTATCTTTCGTCGCTCCTGCCAGTGCAAACGCGGCTGCCAAAGCATCATGCTCATTTTGGCCAACATCTAAACGGCTGCCTAACACCCAGCCGTGACCACAATACTCTGCGGCGTCTTCATTTGCGTGTAGCCAACTAGAGAGCTGACCTTGGGTCGACTGCTCTGCGGTTGATATGGATTGCTTCTTCTCAATAACCAGATGTGCAACGTGCTGCTGCATCGATTCATCGACGCTGACCACATGTTCCTCAATCAGCTTGAAGATCAATTGCAGCAACTTAACGCGTCGCTCCATATCGCCTTTTGGGCCAAACAACTTCACTTCGATGTAAGGAATGTAAGAACGATAACCGAGGAAATACCCTTCTGGCAGTTCAAGCTTATCGAGTTTGTCCGACAGCGCAGATTCAGAAGTCCCAAATGTGTGCAGCTTGCTGCAATCCATACCCGTTTGGTTCGGATGGTGTTTCTTCAAGTCAGGGAGAATTTGGCTTTCGACCATTAACTTGAATTCGCTCGGTACGCCCGGCGTAAAATAGAAATCACACTGATTGATCGTGACTTTGAATCCACACGCGGTACCAATTGGGTTATCAATGATTACGGAACCTTGCGGTAACATTGCCTGTTTGCGATTACTTTCTGGCATTTTTACGCTGCGCGCGGCAAAGAAGGCTTCAAGCTTCTCTGTCCACTCTGGATACTCAACTAATTCGACTTCCCCAGCCAAGGCTGCCGCTTCCGCACTTAAATCATCGGTGGTTGGTCCTAGGCCGCCATTTACAATCACAACATCGCTATTGAAACTGAGCATCATCAACTCTTCTACCAGCGAAGACTTTTCGTCGCCGACTGTTGAACGCTTCGATAACGAGAACCCGTTTTCAAAAAAGAGCTGAGAAAGCCAAGCGGCGTTGGTATCTACAATGTCTCCATGTAGAACTTCTTCGCCTGTGCTTAGCATTGCGATTTTTAACATAGATCGTCCTTACTAGTGTACGCTTAGTCTACTATTGCGTTATTATCTTTGCTTCATATCGATTCAAATTCGGTAAATCATTAGAATCATTTAAATTCTGGTTTCTATTCGTCTAGCTTTATTGGATAATTGTGAGCCTGATCATTAAAAAAACGCAGTGGAGTTATTCGTGTTAAAACAAAGCATTACCGCTTTATTCTTGTCAGCCTCAAGCCTAGCGAATGCAAGTATGAGCAACTCTAACCAACATATTGAGTTCTCATACACAGTTGATCAAGCTGAAATTGACACGTTGTACTCATATTCTAACTCAATCCGACCTACCACTACTTATAGCATGGGATTAACCGAGACTACGCTGCAAGTAGAAGAAGAACCAGTCGCCAAATACCTCACCATCCAAGAAGAAAAAGATTGGGATTACCTTAAAAGCCAAACTTACACTATCTTGGGTTTGAGTGTCGCAACCGTCGGTCTGATGACGATGCTGCCTGAATCGATCACCAAGTGGGATGAAGAAGACCGCAGTCTGAGCCAAGTTGGGCAAAAATGGAAAGATAATGTCAGCGATGGCCCGGTATGGGACCGCGACGAACATTTCCTAAACTACGTGATGCACCCTTATTTTGGCGGTGTTTACTACACTGCAGCGCGTCACGCTGGCTTTAATGAGTTTGAGTCCTTTTTATATTCTGCTTCTATGTCGACATTCTTCTGGGAGTATGGCGTTGAAGCGTTTGCTGAAGTTCCGTCATGGCAAGACCTGTTTATCACACCATTTTTTGGCGCTGTTGTCGGTGAAATGATGCTTGAAGCAGAACAAGATATTGTCTTATCAGGTGGCGAAGTGCTCGGTTCTGAAACCATGGGCGGCGTTACCCTATTCTTCTTGAACCCTGTTGGTCATATCCATGGTTGGGTCAGTGAGGCGTGGGATGGCAGTGCTGAGCTCCAATACAGCAGCAATCCTTGGTTTGGTAATCAAGACGCCGCTAAGTTTGCTCTAGACGCTGGCGCAGAATACGACCGAGCTTTCTATGGCGTTGAAATGAAAATCACTTTCTAGTCAACAAGCAAGATTCTACTTAATATAAGCGACGTTACCACGTCGCTTTTTTGTGCTCAGGATAAAATAAACTTAATCCGAACAAACAATTAGGTGAAATTCTTGACACGTGTCAAACCTATTTCAAACGGGAATTCCTACACTGCAATAAACCTTTCCTCTCATTCCGTTTAGGAGGCCCAAAGTGAACAGCACATTTATTGTCAACTTTGTTGGTAAAGCAACACCCTCTACTATTAAGCAGCTTGCTGCAATTACACATGAAAATGGCGGTAAGTGGCTGATCAGTAAAGTCAACTTCATCGAAGACCAAGTGGCAGCTGTCATTAAGGTTGAGGTACCGTCAAATAAAGTCGATATCGTTCAAGATGCATTTGATAGTCAACAAGGTCTGTTAGTACAGATTGTTGATTCGGAACCTCACAGCCACAACGCAGATACAATCTACCAATTGCGTTTGGATGCGAATGACCGCGCAGGGATCGTGAATGAAATTACCCATATTTTAGATAGCCAAGGCGTCAGTATTCTCGATATGGACTGCCAGCGCGTATTTATCGCCGGCGGCGGTGGTGTGAGCTCTAGCCTCTTTACCGCAAATATGGCCATTCGTTTGCCTGCGGAAGTAGCGATTGATGACATCGCCAACGAGCTAGAATCACTCAGTGAAGATACTCGAGTGATGCTCGATTCATAATTACAACAAACACATAAAAAAAGAGCAGCCGAAGCTGCTCTTTTTTATTTTACCGACCACTGAGACAGTGAACGTTTAAAGTCAGAGTAATCAAACTCGTTAAGCTTTTGAATTTCGCCGCTTGAGCGTTCACAGTAAACCGACGGCATGCGCAGACCGTTAAACCAGTTCAGTTTCACCATGGTGTAACCCGCACTATCAAGAATATGCAGACGTTGGCCAATTTCTAGTGGCTGTTCAAAGTTCGCCACACAGAACTGGTCTCCCGCAAGGCATGAACACGAACCGATCACGTATTCGTGCTCACCACTCTCTGACGCTTCTAGAATCGACGCTGGCTCGTTGTAGATCAACGTATCGAGACGGTGCGCTTCTGTTGCTGAATCCACAATCGCCGTTTTCTTTACGTTCTCAACGATATCAACCACAGTGACCACTAGGTCAGTCGTCTTGGTGATGATCGCTTCGCCCGGTTCTAGGTACATTTGCACACCGTGCTTTTCCGCAAACGCTTTCAGCGCTAGGCCAAGCTTTTCGATGTCATAACCCGGCCACGTGAAGAATACACCGCCGCCCATGCTTACCCAATCCAGCTTATCTAGGTACTCACCAAACTGCTCAGAGATTGAATCAAGCAAACCGATAAACGCATCTACGTCTTTGTTCTCACAGTTCATGTGGAACATCACGCCGTCAATCCCTTCAAAGACTTCTGGTTTGATGTGATCAGCCTGCACACCAAGACGAGAGAACTGACGAGCTGGGTTCGCTAAGTCTTGACCTGCGTAGCTCACACCAGGATTCAAACGAAGACCAATCGACGCTTTACCTTCCACGATATGACGGTAAGCAGCAAGTTGTGACTGTGAGTTAAAGATCATCTTGTCGCAAATATCGGCGACTTCGCGCACGTCATCTTCGCTGTAGCCAACGCTGTACGCGTGTGTTTCACCACCAAAGGTTTCGTAGCCAAGTTTGACCTCGAACGGACCCGAACTTGTCGTGCCGTCAAGGTAAGGTTTGATGATATCGAATACACCCCAAGTAGAGAAACACTTCAGCGCTAACACTAGCTTCACACCAGAGATTTCTTTTAGCTGTTTCGCTTTCTCTAGGTTCTCAATCAACTTGTCTTCATTAATCATGAAGTACGGAGTTTTAAGTTCGTTGTGTTGCATTTAAATACCTTAAGCTCCCTCGCCTAAACGAAGGCACTATAAAACCAAACAAAGCCGACGCAGATGCATCGGCTTAAATTTATATTTCAGATAAGAGTGGTTAAGTTCTTATTTTAATTTGTGGATCACAGGTTGACCTGGTTCCAGCTCTTGAACATGCCAGTCTAGACCGATAGAAGGCATCGTTTCTAGGAACGGATCTGGGTCTAGCTGTTCCATGTTGAACACACCTTTGTCTGCCCACTTGCCGCGGAAGAACTGAAGGGCTGCAGTGATCGCTGGTACACCCGTGGTGTAAGAGATCGCTTGGTGCTCTACGTCTTCGTACGCGACTTCGTGATCAGCGTTATTATAGATAAAGACGCTACGCTCTTTACCGTCTTTCTTACCTTGTACCCAAGTACCAATACACGTTAGACCTGTGTAACCCGGAGCAAGTGAAGTTGGATCTGGTAGCAGTGCTTTCAATACGTGTAGCGGCTGTACTACTGTGCCGTCATGTAGCGTTAGTGGGTCTGGGCTTAGTAGACCAATGTCACGCATTACGTTGAAGTAGTTTAGGTAACGGTCACCGAAACCCATCCAGAATTCAATGCGTTTTGCTGGGATGAACTCTTTCATTGAACGAACTTCATCGTGCGCCATTGAGTACACTTTGTGTGAACCACAGTTCGGGAAATCGAACTCAAGCATACGTGAGTGACAAGGTACTTGTTTCCATTCGCCGTTCTCCCAGTAGAAAGAATCGCCTTGGATTTCCAGCATGTTGGTTTCTGGGTCAAAGTTTGTCGCAAACTTCTTGCCGTGGTCACCAGCGTTAACGTCCATTACGTCGATAGTATCGATTTCATCAAACAGGTGCTTCACAGCGTATGCCGCGAATACGGATACTACACCTGGATCGAAACCCGCGCCTAAGATACCTGTGATGCCCGCTTCTGCGAACTTCTCACGGTAGCCCCACTGCCAGTCGTACGCTTGTGGTACTTGTTGGCCTTCTGAACATAGGTCAACCGCCACTGACGTATCCAAGTAAGATACTTTAGCTTGGTAACATGCTTCCATAATTGGCATGTTTACCCACGGAGGACCTGCGTTGATGACTAGGTCAGGCTGAACTTCTTTAATTAGAGCAACCAATGAATCTACGTCGTCAGCATTTACTGCTCGAGCGTCTAGCTTCTTAGTTGAGTCTTTCAGATTGTTTTTCTTCTGAATAGACTCGATGATTTTCTCACACTTACCGATGGTACGTGATGCGATTGTGATATCACCCAGTACGTCGTTGTTTTGAGCTGCTTTGTGTGCAACTACCCAGCCAACGCCGCCTGCACCAATCTGTAGAACTGCCATAGTTTTTCGTTACCTTTATTTAACTAGCTCAGCCGCTAGAGTGTTGATTTTATTAAGTAAAGATTCGAAATCCGAAATCTTCAAACAAGGGTTTAGGATAGTGAATTTCAGCGCAGATTTGCCGTCCACTACCGTTTCTCCAAGTACTGCAACGCCGCGAACCAGCGCTTCCAGTCTTAGAGCTTTGTTGAGTTCATCTAAATCCACTGCTTCATTGCTGACCGCACGGAACAACACTGTAGAAAGCGCAGGTTCAGCCAACAGCTCGAATCCTTCACTGTTACGAACAAGATTTGCAACTTGTTGTGTTTGACCAAGCAAGTGATCGTACATTTGACCCAGTGTATTCGGCCCTACGTTTTGCATCGTCATAAAGACTTTCAATGCGTCAAAACGTTTGGTCGTCGCGATAGACTTGTCTACCAAGTTTGGTAATTCGTCGTGTTCGCGGTTCAAGTAATCCGCATGGTGAAGCAAGAACTTGAAGTTCGCTTTGTCGTTGACAAGCAACGCACCACAGCTGATTGTTTGGTAGAACAACTTGTGGAAGTCGACACTCACCGACTCTGCGCGCTCAATGCCTTTCAGACGGTTTTTGTGGCTGCTTAGAATCAAAGCACCACCGTAAGCACCGTCTACATGCATCCACATCGCATGTTTTTGAGCCATGTCAGCAATGAAGTCTAGATCGTCGATCGCACCGTGATCGGTCGTGCCTGCTGTACCAACAATAGCGAACGGAATTAAGCCTTCAGATTTCGCTTGTTCAATCACAGCGTCTAGCTTGCTTACGTCCATCGTGCCGTCTGCATTGGCATCGATTGCAAGAATCGCTTTTTCACCCAGCCCCATCCAAGACGCAGATTTTTGTACCGTGAAGTGTGATTTCTTCGAACATACGATACGTAGCTTGTCTGCGTAATCAGGAAGACCTAGCTTTTGAATAGAGTGACCGCTTAACTTATCTGCAATCCAGTCACGAGCCAGCATTAGACCCATTTGATTGCTCTGCGTACCACCACTAGTGAAAATACCGTCTGACTTCTCGCCTAACTCGTACTTATCACATAGCCAATCAACCACTTTTTGCTCAACGTAAGTCGCAGAAGACGCTTGGTCCCATGAATCCATCGATTGGTTTAATGCAGCGATCATTGCTTCTGCCGCCACGGCTGGCATCAACGGTGGAGTATGTAGGTGTGCGATACAATCTGGGTGCTGAACAAAGATAGAATTCTTCGCAACTAAGTCTGCAGTTTCACCAATAACATCAATCAGTGGTGCGTTCTTGTTGTCGAGGTCAACCGAGTTGATAGCATGTTCTAAGAGCTTTGGTTCAAGACCTGAGTAAGGTGCGTTGACTTGCTCGAATACTGATTTCATCGCTGCCGTTGTGTGGTTCATCACTTTAGCAAACTCAGCACTGCCCATTTCACCTGTATGGATGAAATGCTGCTTCCAGTTCTCGTTCGCATGTTCTGCATCAATCTTGTTGCCACCAGCGACTAGGATTGCTTCTTCTAAAACGCGAAGTGCAAAGTCAATCTGCTCGAAAGAGATGATTAAAGGAGGTAGAAAACGGATAACCGAACCTTCACGACCGCCTTTTTCAACCATTAGACCACGCTCAAGCGCAGCACGTTGAATTTTCAGTGTCAGTTCACCATCCGCAACAGGCTCACCAAACTTGTTAAGCTCACTGCCCGGTTTACGGATTTCTACGCCTAGCATCAGGCCTTTACCACGAACTTCTGCAATGCAGTCTACGCGTTTTTGCATCGCTTCTAGGCCATGACGTAAGTATTGACCGGCGATGTTTGCGTGCTCAACAAGATTATCGCGTTCGATGATTTCCAACGCTTTCGCGCCAGATACCATGGCAAGTTGGTTGCCACGGAACGTACCTGTGTGCTCGCCTGGCTTCCATGTATCGTGCTCTTTGTTGATCACCAATAGTGACATTGGCATACCACCGCCGATCGCTTTAGACAAACACAGTACATCTGGAACAATGCCCGACTCTTCGAAAGCGAAGTTGTAGCCAGTTTTACCTACACCACACTGGATCTCATCGAAGATCAGTAGAATACCGTGCTCGTCACAGATACGACGAAGTTCACGCAACCAGAATGCTGGTGCAGGGATAACACCGCCCTCACCTTGTACTGGCTCAACGATGATCGCTGCTGGCTTCATAATGCCCGCTTCATCATCGTTTAGAAGACGTTCAATGTAACGAATGCTCGCTTTCGCACCTTCGTCACCACCAAGGCCAAACGGGCAACGTAGATTGTATGGGAATGGCATAAAGTGTACGTCTGACATTAAGCCAGTACGACGCGCTTTAGTGCCGAGGTTGCCCATCATTCCCATAGTACCGTTGGTCATACCGTGGTACGCGCCACGGAAAGCAAACATGGTGTTTCGACCAGTCGTTTGCTTCGCTAGCTTAATCGCTGCTTCTACGGCATCGGCACCAGAAGGACCACAGAACTGGATTACGCAGTTGTCTGCCAGTTGCTGAGGTAAGAAGTTCTTCACGGCATGAATGAAGTTGGTTTTTGCTTTGGTCGCAATATCAAGCGTCTGATAAGGCAAACCGCTGTCTAGCTGGTCTTTTAACGCTTGGTTGATTTCTGGGTGGTTATAACCCAGCGCCAACGTACCTGCGCCTGCAAGGCAGTCTAGAAACAGTTGACCACGTGTATCTTCAACCAAGGCACCGTAAGCTTGCTTGATGGCAATCGGCAAGCGACGTGGATAAGAGCGAACTTCAGATTCGTGCTGCTCTTGATCCAATAGAATTTGGTCTGGAGTAAGGTCGTAAGTACCTTCCAACAAAGGAATTTGTGTAGAAAATGGAGTCGCGATAGTGTTGTTATCGACTTCAAAGGCTGTGCTCATGATTTAATCCCTTGAAATAGTTAAAACCCTTCCTATCGGCAGCAAAGCAGTTTGGAAGGCATAGCAGGCCATAACACGGTTCCGCTGGAAAACGTGTACGACAAATTGCTCCATCATATGGATGGATTAAAAATCAAAGGGGTAATCAAGGTTCAGTAATGCAACTGTCTTGTAAAACAGGGCATTCAGGAAGAACTAAGCTGATTATTGTGTGTTTGTTAAGTGAGTTCAATGTTGGGTTTCCCATTCACTTGCCGCTACGCGACAACAGTATCCCGTCTATCGATAAAAGGACTTATCGATACCTACCCTACGTGATGTTCACTCAGCCCGAATGACGTCACGCGTATCCCCCAGAATCGTAGTTTTCGAATCACTTCCGAGATTGCGCGCGAACATATCACAAAATAAAATATTCTCGCAACAACTTTTCATCTTTGGTTATTAATTAATTAGTCATTAATCAAAAAAGCTGGCACTTTGGCCAGCTCAATTTTGAGTAGTTTGGTGCGTTCATCACTAATCCGTTTTTAGCACCTGCGCCAACATAGCCGCATCATCTAACACATTGTTATCTATTAGGTTTGCACCCTCAAATGCTTCTGCAACACCCTCAAGTACAATGGTTTGTTCTTTACCGTCATCAGAGACTGTTAAGATAACGTCGCCATTGTCTACATCGAGCGAGGCTGACACTTTGCCGATCAAATCCCCGAGCTCAACGTTGTCGTCGCTATCAAGGATGCCTCTTAGATCGATCTGGTCACTGTTGAGGACAAAGTTGTCGACGATATCGGTGCCGTTATCCAATGTCGAATCGAGCCAAACAAACAAGTTGTCGTTCTCATCCCCCAACATAAGCTGATTGCCAAGCTGCGCATTGAGTTCGTCACCTTGCTCTGCCGACAGCACGTCATAGCCAGAGGCATCAGAAATATCAATCGTAACCTTAGCTTCTTCACTTTCCGCTAGATTTGAGTCGACAGCGATGTAATCGAAACTATCTTCATTGTTGTTCTCAAAACCCGATATGTAGTTGAGAACCCAATTACCGCCCGTAGAAGAGAACTCCATGTAGGTGATCGGATTATTTGGATCCGGTGATTCAAAGGTAAACTCGTAGAAGAACTGATCGTTTCCTGTGTCACCTTCATCTTTCTGGTATTGCTCTACGTATTGGGTACCATCCGCCAAAGTGAACGTTACCTCGACCACGACTTTACTGTGAGTGTTAAACGCGCCACCCATGCCGTCCAAACCAAATTGCACCACGTTGAGTGGATTATTGATTAAGTCGATATTCAACGTTTCAGGCGAGTTGAGCCCTGCGCCATCTGCATCACCAAGACCGCAACCAAAATGATCCGGTCCATCAAAGTAATGCATCAATGGCATACCGTTGTTGTTGGTAATACTGATGCCGACGGTGTTGCCATTCGCTAGAGTCACTAATCGCTCAGTATCACTGATAAACACGCCCCAGTTAATTAAACCATCCACTCCGTGTGGCAGCTCTCCACTACAACCGATTTCAAACTCTTCACTTGGCGCAGGAACGTAACTGATTTTGTCTGGGTTGAGCAGCTTACTCGCGTCAATATCGCTTCCCGGAACATGCAAGTCATCTTCAGTCAGAACACGAGTTTCACCGAACTCATCGGTATACAAAAGTACGCCGTGTTCAGGCAAACAGGTGATCATTACACTCAGTTGAACACCTGCGAGGTCATCTTCTACATCGGAGATGTAGTCGAGTTCGTCGTTCTCGTCGTCGTTAAATTTAATCGGAATGACGGGTTGATTAGACCCATCAATTTCAAAGCACTCAGCAACTGGTGGAAGATTGTTGTTTCCGCCAGGAACACTGAAATAGACGTTCACCGTCGCCGTATGGGGTTCATCACAATCGCCTAGTACTTGATCGTCAGGGACATCGAGTGTTTTGACCGTGACTTCAATGTTGTGCTGTTGCATCAGCGGCTCAAAGCCAGCGTTGTACGCTTGCTCACCAAACACTGTTAGTCCGATCTCACCGGTATCTGGGTTAATCACGTACAAGTCGTTACCCTGACCATCTTGAACATTTTGACTGATTTCGTATTCGTGCTGTTGATTGTCAGGATCGACAAAACCAATCTGACCAACTTTATCTCCAGCTTGTCGATCTTCGTCATAGCTAAAGCTGTAAGCTTCTGCTTTTGTATCTGTTAATTCCCCATCATCGTTTAACTGCATGAACTCCGGTTGGTCGTTGGTGCCATCAATGTAGACATTCACAACGGTTGCGACGCCATCTTCATCGTAGACAGTAAATTCATCTTGTAGACTTTCACCTGGAGCAAGTTGGTCAAAGGCTTCATACGCCATATACGTCCAGCTGCCGTCTACCGCCAAATTGAACGTGCCATGAGCACCCGCAATATTCGTTTGACTCACAAACGCCGACTCGGATTCTAGTTGACCATTTAACTGAATCTCTTCATCCGTTTCGCAGGCTCGCACGTCCATCTCTGCATCATCTGAACGAACTGGTGTATCAATTTCTTCTTCTTCGATAGGTGCGGTGGTATTAATATTGTCTTCGACCAGTTCAAGCAAGCTTACACTCTGGGTTCGAGATAAACCTTGTGCCTCAAGTCCTGCCGTTTCAAAGGCTGTTGCTGCTAACGTTTCCGCGCCAGTTCGCTCAATCGAACCACTGTTGGTTAGACTGGAACCACCTTGTTCCCCTGCTGCGGTCGCTAGGTCTTCATTTTGTGTTGGGTCGGCACCTTGCTCAATCTGCTCCAAAATAGCCGCGATTTCGTCGTCGAGGTTGAGATCGACTAAAGCGCCCTGCTCAGACACAACCTGAGCTTGAGTGTCTGTTGCGGCAGTGGCTCCTTGACCGAGTACAACGATCACTTCACCCGGTCCTGGAACTTCTCCGGGTAACAGTTCGCGAATCTGTCCATTGATATCGATAACAACGGTAGTATTGGCTAGAGCGAGTGTCGCAAGTGTATTCATATTCATAGTTCACTTCCGAATTGTATGAATTTCGAAGGCCACTTTTCAGCTATGGTCTTCGCTTAGCGCGTACTTGTGCACACTATAAAGCTAGTTTTATTCGTCACTCGCAGCCAGTTAATGACATAAAAGTCCTAACGAAAATTGATACTTTTATAAGTTCGGTTAGAAAATTTATACAAGCTCCGATCACTTTTTTGTTCTATAAGCTACGCTTTTCTTAAGTGTTTTCGCCTTTTACGTTTTTACTCACCTGACTTTAATTGGTTTGTTTCCAGTTAAGGAGGCTACTTTGAATTTGAAGAGAACGATACTGGCTAGCTGCGTAGTGGTCGCGAGTATGAGCAGTCATAGCCAAACCCTTGAACAAGCCGTCGCGATTACGTTAGCTACCAACCCAGAAATCAAAGCGGTATACAATGAATTCCAAAGCGCGGTACAAGAACACTCAGCATCGGGTGGTGCTTACTTACCTAGCTTAGACCTAGATGCCGGGATTGGTTACGAGCGAATTGATCCCGCAGACTCAACCGGACGCGATACCAGTGATCTAACACGTAAAGAAGCCAGCCTGACCTTAACCCAATTATTGTGGGATGGCTCTGCCACCCTAAACGATATTGACCGAACCGCTGCGGAAGCAGAATCGATTCGACTCCAACTGTTAGCCGACGCTTCGGATTTGGCTCTGCAAGTCACCAGTGTTTATTTGGACGCGGTAAAAGCGACCGAAGTACTAGCGCTGTCTGAGAGTAACTTGGCGGTACACAAGAAAATCTACAAAGACATTCAACGCCGCGCTGAATCGGGTATTGGCTCGACAGCAGACGTGTCACAAGTCGAAGCGCGGATTGCCAAGGCACATGGCAATCTACTCGCAGCGCAAAACAATCTAGTCGATACACATACGCAGTTTCGACGCTTGGTCGGGCAAGAGCCGTTGGGGCTTAACTACCCAAGAGCGGATATTACCAAGCTGCCTCTTTCGTTATCCGATGCGTTAGTTGAGGCATTCGATAAACATCCAGTGATCCAAGTGTCGAAAATTGATGTCGACTCAGCCCGCTTTCAATACAAACAATCCAAAGGTAACTACTACCCGACCTTCTCTATTGAAGCGAGTCAAACTTGGCGCGACGATGCTGGTGGTGACGAAGGCCGCAGCGATGAAACCCTCGCAATGTTACGTATGCGCTACAACCTCTACAACGGTGGCAGCGACAGCGACCTATCTGAAAAAGCCGCTTACCAACTCAACAAAGCGAAAGACTTGCGTGACAACGCTTTCCGACAAGTCGAAGAAGGCTTGCGATTATCATGGAGTGCACTGGATCTAACCCTGCAACAAAAGAACTTCCTCGCTGACCATGTAGACTCGGCATCAGAAACTGTCATTGCCTACGAGAAACAATACCGCATTGGTCAACGAACTTTGTTGGATTTGCTCAACACCGAAAACGAGCTTTTTCAGGCGCGTAAAGATTACCTGGATGCACATTACGCCGAGCAATATGCGAAATACCGAGTGATGAACGCGACAGGCAACCTGCTTGATGCGCTGTTGGTAGACACTCCAGAAGATTGGACAGCAAACGTGGAGTATTGATATGAAATATGGATATGTAATTCCACTCTCAGCAATAGCTCTGGCAATGTCTGTTCATAGCTACGCTGAGGATGAATATGAGTACATGGACACCCCAGTTGCAGAGCAAATCGCTGACCTAGAGGATGACGACAATGATGGTGTTGTTAACGCACGCGATATCTGTGCAGACACACCAATAGGGGCGCAAGTCGATAATGACGGTTGCGGGGAAGTAACAAAGGCTGAGGAGCAAAGACAGCTACACATCTTATTTGCTAATGACTCCTACGAGATCAACCCAATCTTTGCCGACCAAATCCAAACCATGGCTGACTTCCTCAAGAAGTACGAATCCGCATCGATTCAGATCCAAGGTTATGCTAGCCGCGTTGGTCAAGCGGACTATAACCTTGAGCTATCGAAAAAGCGTGCCCACGCAGTGCAAGATAAACTGCTCTCTTACGAGATTGAACCGAAACGGGTTGAGATCGTCGGTTATGGTGAAACACGAGTGGTGGCTGAAGGCGATGACGAATCAGCCCATGCCCAAAACCGCCGGGTCACCGCCACGGTCGTAGGCTTAACTCAGCAAGTCGTCGAAGAATGGACCATCTTTACCACTCTTGAGAAATAAACTCGATACGCGCTCTAAAGCAAAACGCCCCTTCAATGAAGGGGCGTTTTATTATCGTTGCTGAGATTATGCTGACTGCTTATTTGGCAGTGATAATCTTAACAGAATGTAGCCGACGATCGCCGCAGTGGTCGACCCCATTAAGATACCAAGGCGAGCATATGTATCGAACTGAGCGTTAGCTTGACCAAACGCCAGTGACGAAATGAAGATCGACATAGTAAAACCGATACCACATAGCACAGACACCGCGAAGATATGTTTAAAGTTAATCCCTTCAGGTAACTTAGCGACGCCCGATTTAACCGCAATCCAGCTGAACGAGAAGATACCCACCGGCTTACCAACAAACAGACCCAGTGCGATACCCAGTGGCAGCATTGACGTCAAACCTTCCACTGAAACGCCTTCCAACGAAATACCAGCGTTAGCAAATGCGAACAGCGGTAGGATGAAAAACGCGACGTACGGATGCAGTGCGTGTTCCATATGTTTCAGTGGCGAGCGCTCTCCTGAATTTCCTTTCAGTGGAATAGAGAAACCGATTACCACACCAGCCAATGTTGCGTGCACACCTGATTTCAGTACCGCTACCCACAAGATAAAGCCAACGATCATGTATGGCGTCAACTTGGTAACGTGTTTCGAGTTAAGTACAAACAGCGCCGCTGTCATCGCGAAACCGACCGCCAATGCTGAAGTAGACAGTTCACCGGTGTAAAACAGCGCGATGATAACCACAACACCCAAGTCATCGATGATCGCCAATGCGAGCAAGAATACTTTCAGGCTAGTTGGAACGCGCTTACCTAGCAGTGCCATGATACCCAAAGCAAATGCAATGTCTGTCGCAGCAGGAATTGCCCAACCTTGGACCGCTTCCGCATTACCCACGTTGAACATGACATAAATTAGCGCTGGCGCCAACATACCACCTACCGCTGCAATCGCAGGGAAGATAGCCGTTTCTTTTGACTTTAACGCACCCTCTAATAGTTCGCGTTTTACTTCCAAACCAATCAACAAGAAGAAAACCGCCATTAGACCATCATTGATCCAATGCGAGATAGACATACCAAAAACGTAAGTGTGCAGACCACTTTGGTAAAGCTCGTTTAATGGTGAGTTAGCAATTGTCATCGCGATGGCGGCTGCAATCACTAGCAAAATACCACCAGCAGACTCCATTTTGAAAAAATCGCGAATTATATCACTCATGATATCGTCCTTTTATTTATTATGTTAATAAACGATTAACAAAGAATAGTACCGAGTGTATAGATAACAAATCAGAAGGGAAAATCGCTTCTTTAGATGTTTCACTTCGGTATTTCCGATAATAACCCCTTTAAAGTCGTCTAATTTCCTTACCCAATTATAGGCAACTGCGAGCAATATCCTGCTAAATGCAAAAAAGCAGCTCCTTTTGCATAAAGAAACTGCTTTTGTGGATGTTCAGTGAACGAGTATTAAGTTAATAACCTGTTAACTGCATAAATCCTTTCGCACTGTGGCTACCGGTTGCTTTGATCGGCCCTTCCCAATAAGGGATGACAAACGGAAGCCAAAGGTCTGCATTCGTTACTCGCGTACTTAGGTTGATATTATACTTCGGAATATGAATAAACCAACGCGTAGGAACCTGTTTGCCATTTTGCATTGCCTCTGGCTGAATCGGCTCCATGACGATCTCATCGGATTTAATCTCGTAGACTTTGCCATCATTCGTAGACAGTGTAGCAAACATATAAGGTAATTGTTGATTATGACGGTATCGACTTACCGAAAGTGTTTTGTCATCGTCAAGACGCAGCACAAACCAATCCCAACCTTTTTGACCTTCCGCCATTAAGCCGCTGCCCCATTCTTTGCTCATCCAAGCATCACCCGTCACCGATACATGCTTGTCGTCACCTAGATGCAACGTGCCTTTCACGCGCAAAAATGGCGCGGTGATGTTGTAAGACGCCACTGGCAGTAAATCGTGTTTTTGCTGATAACCGCGTTCTCCTGGGATGACATAAGGACCACGAGTCGCAGTCTTTAACTCCAGTGCAAAAGTGTCTGTCGCCGCAACAAGTTGACCCGGAAACGGTGTACGACCTAATGAACGCCAGTACCAGTTGTCGATCCAAACTCTGAACGGCTGATTAGTCATCCCCGCTTGGCCAATACCACCGCGAGCGATACGCTGTTCTCTCCACACTTTATCTTTGCTGGATATCACCACGTGGGAAACGAAAATCTGTGGGCTCAACCAGCCAGACATGTTGCTGTCGTTTGAGGCAATGCGGAAGTAACTCCACTGCACACCGTATTCTTCGCCGTTTTCGTCAGTAACATTGGCAAAAAAGTGCCACCACTCGTGTTGAAACTCATTATGGAACGCGAAATCACTCGGTAATCTCACTGGCGAATCAGGCAGTACAGGATCAAAGACTTGATTGGCTTGAGCGGTGAGTATGTCGCTAATCTCGTTAATTTCTACTTCGGCAGGCGCGCTTTGCAATTTATCGAAATACACCGCGACGAGTAGTGCAACAACAATACACAACGCAAGTACCGAGATACCGACTCTGGCATATTTACTCTTGGTAATCACAGCGAATCCCTCAATGACTTCATCGGCGTGTTTCTCACCATTCTCAATACCGGAACAGCACCGGCAATCATCAATGACAACATAGTAAGTGACGCGGTTTTAATGTACTCAAAAGGAATTAGTTGCAGCTCTAGCGTCCAACCAAAAGACTGTTTGATGACGATATCAACAACCAGTCTCGCCAACGCCAATCCAAGCGGCATCGCAATCAAAATTGAAATTGCGCCAAAAACGAATAGCTGTAAACTGCCCATCAAAATCAGCTCTCGACCAGACATACCGACACAGCGCAACAGCGAAATGTGCTTCTGCCGCGCGACTTCCCCCGCTACGGTAGCGAAGAAGATACCAAATATCGCGATCACCAGCGTGATGTTACCCAGTGTATCGGCAATCGAGAACGTGCGGTCAAACACTCGCAGAGCTTGCTGGTGGATATGGCTATTATCAAAGATCCGGTCTGAGTCGATTCGGAACACCGATTCCATACGATGTCTGAGGCTCGCCACACTCACACCGTCACTTAACACTGCGCCAAGTGCGACGCTTCCACTGCCGGCATAAGCGTAAAGCCAGTTACGGTGTGACAACAGAACTTGGTTATACGGATTGCCATAATCGTAATAGACACCGACTACTCTCCAACCTGGCCCTAACTCTTCGGGTAAATCGATCGCATCCCCCGGACGAATACCTAACTTAAGCGCCATCGACTCACTAACCATCACACCTTTGGACTGATGCAAATGATACCAGTAGTTAGGAATACCCAGTTTAACCGTCAGCGCATCAAGCTCTCCTTCAGAGCCGCCCGTACTAACAACCTGTAGTGCGCCACTTGAAGTCATGACTTCTTTTTCCCAGCGCCACCAAACTGACTCAACTTCTGGCTGTTTCGTTAGCCAAGAGCTGACTCGACCTGCTGAGCTGGTATTTGGATAAACGTACAAGTCTGCCGCTAAGCGCTGAGTCAACCATTTGTCAGTGGTGTCACGGAAGCTACCAACCATGGTTTCAACGCCAATATTGGCCGCCATAGCAAGCATGAAGCCCATTGTTGCAACGCCGCGGTAACTCATACTCGCCGCCGCATCCGCAAAGAACCAACGCACTTTCACCCAACGCAATGAGTAAGAGAACATGCCGAATACACGCCAAATAATGTACGGCGTGAAAAGCGCAACGCTTAACAGCATCAGAGCAATAATCGCAAAGCCCGACTCTTGAGTTTTTGGCGCTTGGTAAATCGCAATCGCTGCGACACACAAAGCACACGCAATCAAAGCTTGAATCGTAAATTCAGTACCCGCAAAACGAACCAGTGAAAGACGTGTGGTTAGTCGAATCGGTTGAGAGCGTAACAAACGCACCAAAGGCCAAGCACACGCCACCGCGGCGCCGATTAGCGTCAGCATTAAGCTGTACAAGCTGGCATCCCAGCGCCAACCAATCGCCAACCCAACGTTCGCATCATATAAATCGCTCAAACTTGCCGAGACCGATGGTATTAGCTGATTCGCAAGGAACAAACCAAACGCGTTTCCGCAAAGCCAACTAACAATCACCAAGAAGAATAACTCAAGCATCAGCGCTTGGGTCAATTGCCAGCCTGATACACCTGTCTGCCTTAAAATCCCGACCAACAGCTGTCTTTGCACCAACGATAGTGACATCGCTTGGTAGAAGATAAACAAGCCGACCAAAAACGCTAACATGCCCATCGCGCTCAAGTTGATGTGGAACGCTTGGGTGAGTGATTCAAGCTCTTTGCGCGAACTGCGGCTAAGCTCCATCCCATTTGGAAGGTAAGATTTTAATCTTTGCAGCTTTTCTGGCGGCATCTCGCTACAAGCGATAACCGAAATGCCGGAGCTTCTCTCCAGCATTCTTAACAGCGCGATATCAGCAAGAATACGAGTGCCGTTCAGCATCCCTTGCGTATCAACGACGATAGGCCCGAGCTTGCTACCGTCTTCTAACTCAATTGAATCGCCGTTACGCCACTTTTTGTGTTTGGCAAGGTCTTTGCTGACCAGTACCGGGAATGGTGGTCTCATTAGAGCTAACGACGCAGCGTCGCTAAGCAATGCGCCCGGCTGTAACTTGAGCATTGAAGCTGGGTCGATACCCACTAGCGTGAGGTCACTGTCATCAGCAGTGTGGATACGCAAGTGTTCAAACGGCGCACATTGATTGAATCCGTCACGGCGTAACTGAACGTAGAAACCTTGGGGAATTTTACTGGTCGCGTGTTTCGGTCGAATACGATAAGGAAGAGGATTGGAAAACAGTTTTTCGCCGTGCTCATAGCTTTGACGAGCATGGCTGTTGATTGAACTAACACCAACAAGTAGTGAAACACCTAGCGTCAGACCAAGCCAGACAAGAATGATTTGAAATGGGTAGCGTCTGTAGTGGCCAAGTAGCGCTCTAACTACGGGCCATAACATGCAACTGCCCTCCTTGCAGACGGATTTTACCTTCCATATGGTCAGCGACACGTTGGCTGTGGGTTACCAACAACAAGGTACAATCTAGTTGCTTGGATAACGTGGTTAGCAATCTCATTACCGCTTCCGCATTGCGCTCATCTAGACTACCTGTCGGTTCGTCAGCGAGGAGAATCTTCGGCTCCATATACAGCGCACGAGCAATCGCAGCGCGTTGCTGTTGCCCACCAGAGACTTCTTCAGGATAGCGACCTAACAGCGGCATAAGGTCAAGCGCAGAGAGAATTTGTCGCCATAAGCCATGATCTTCAGGCAGTCCTTTGAGCTGACGACAAAAACGGATATTGTCCGCGACATTCAGCGTAGGTAACAAGTTGAATTGCTGGAAGATAAGGCCGATGTTATTGCGGCGATAAGCAGTACGTTTGCTTTGCGAGACATCGTGCATAGGAAAATGAGGGAAGTTAATCTCACCAGAGTCTACTTTATCCAACCCTGCGATAAGGTTGAGCAATGTACTCTTGCCTGAGCCACTTTCCCCCATCAGAGCGACTTGTTCGCCTTGATTTAACGACAACTCAGCACCTTGTAAAACTGGATGAAATTCATCACCATCTACATAGCCTTTACAGAGGTCTGTCAGTTGAAGCATTAATACTCTCGCAAACAATAAAAATTTGGACTGTGAATCTACACTAAATCGATGGCAGTAGGAAGTATTTTGGATACTAGATCACAAGATATGCACCAAACTGCATCAATTTGACGTCCGAGTTCTAATTTTCGATCAAATTTCGAATCCATTTGCGCGTATTCATCCGATAAAGTGAGCCTACCCACTTAATCGCTTCTTCGGTCAAAAACAGCATATATATCCATTCTGGCTGCCAACCTAATCCAATCGCCGCGAATGCGGCAAGTGGGATACCGATCATCCACTGAGCGACGAGGTCTTGGTACAAACAGAATTTCACGTCGCCGCCAGCACGGAGCACACCAACGATCGTCATCATTGGAACAGAGCGTAAGATAATCGCCACGCACAGTACCAACATGAACTTCTCTGCGAGAACGCGAGTCTCATCGGTCAGTGCGCTAAACGCGTCTAGAACCAAGCCTTGGGTAAAGTACAACAAAATCGCGACAGCAATACCGACGAGTAGACTAAGCACCGTTACGCCTATCGCTTGGTAGTAAACCTGTTCGTAGTTCTTCGCGCCAATTTGGTTGCCCACCAACACTGCCGCAGCGTTAGACATGCCAATCAATAATGCTAACGAGATCGATTCGACTGGCGTCATTACCGATAACGCCGCTAGACCTTGAACGCCGGATTGCCCCATGATCGCGTGGTAGGCAAACAATCCTCCCGCCCAAGCAAGAAAGTTGAACGTGGTAGGTAGCGAAAGTTTGAGAAAACGTACCACTCGTTGTAGATCGAGTACCGCTTTAATATCAGCGAAACTGAACGCCAGCAGATGCTTTTTGAAATACAAGTAGCCGTATAAGGTGCCTACCTCAATTGCACCACTTAACACAGTCGCAATTGCCGCACCTTTAATACCCATTGGTGGTACGCCGAACTTACCGAAAATAAAGATCCAGTTAAGAAATACGTTGGACAGAATACCAATACCACTAAAGAAGGTACTGATGCCTGGTTTATGCATCGCGCGCAGGCCGACCGACATACTGGCAACGCACGCCACCGCGAACATACTCACCGATGTAATCACTAGGTAATCGGCGCCTAGCAGAATGACATCATCTGATTTCGTCGCCAACGACATCACTTGCGTCGGGAACAAAATAAACAGCATTGCGGTTAACCCAGCAAATAAACTCGCGACAAACCAAGTCAACGCTGTACTTTCGCGTACACCTTGTTTATTGCCTGCGCCCCAATATTGAGCGGTAAGTAGCGCGCCACCCGTAGTGACACCCACTAGCATGATGGTCGTAACAAATGTCGCACGCGCCGCGACACCGACTGCCGCGATTTCTGCTTCACCAAGTTGACCGAGCATGAGAACATCGACCAAACTGCGGCTAGAAAACATAATGCTTTGCAACGTAATCGGCAGCGCAATAGCCACTAGACGACGGAAAAAGTCTCCTCGGGTGTGATATAAGATCTGAGAAATCATAAAGAAAGACTTACCTCTAGCGACAACAGGCTGAAAATTAGGAAAAATTTGGCTGGTCATTATATGATCAGACGCATATATAAACCATCAAAATAACCGAGGTCATGGATGAAAAAAGTGCTGGTTTTGGGGGCTTCAGGCTACGTTGGTTCGCAACTGCTATTCCAGTTGTGCGAACAAGGCTATCAGGTCACGGCCGCCGCGCGACAAATTGATTATCTGTCCGCAAGGATCACTCCCCACCCTAACCTCACAATGACCTATCTTGACCTTGCGGATAAGCAAGCGACATTAGAATTAGTCCCGCAGTTTGAGTTGGTGTATTTTCTGGTGCATGGTATGGCTCATGGCCATGATTTCCTCGACTACGAGCTCTCGCTTGCGGAAAACTTCTGCGACGCTTTGGCAATCAGTTCCGTCAAACACGTGATCTTTTTGAGCGCTCTGCAACCACAAACTGGTAACTCTGAGCACCTTAGAGCGCGGAAAATGACAGGTGAGATCATCCGTAAAGCCAACGTGCCCATCACTGAACTACGCGCTGGCGTTATTATTGGTGCTGGCTCGGCTGCGTTCGAGATCATGCGTGATTTCGTCTACAACATGCCGATTCTTATCGCGCCTAAGTGGGTTGATTCCAAAGCGAATCCAATCGCACTTGAGAATCTGAATCACTATCTGCTCTCACTCGCTGAAGAAACGCCCAAAGAGCACACTCTCTACGAAGTGGGCGGCCCTGATACGCTCAGTTATCGCGAGCAATTTAAAGTCATCAGTGAAGTGATCAAAAAGCCGATTACTCTCGTCTCGACCTCGTTGCTGACACCAAAGCTGGCGTCAAAATGGTTAGCCTTGGTCACCTCAGTACCATCTAGCATTGGCGCAGCGTTGCTTTCAGGCTTGGAGCATGACTTTATTGCCCACTCACAAGATATCCGCACCAAATATCCGCAAACCCTTATCTCGTTCCGTGAGATGGTCAAAGACAGTATCGCAGCGGAAGGCACTTTTGTTCGCAGTGAAGTCTGGGGCTTTGATCCGGCGGCATTAAAACGTTGGCAAGCGGGATACGGTTACTATCCTAAGCAGACTGGCGCAACCATCGAAACGCAATCCAGCAGCGAACAGTTGTGGCAAGTTGTAAAACAAATTGGCAGCCGTAAAGAGGGGTACTTCTTTGCAAATGCACTTTGGCGTACACGAGAATGGCTGGATATCTTCTTCGGCGGCGGCAAACCCGTTAGACGCTCCCCTCCAGGACCAGAGCTCAAAGTTGGAGACTTTATCGATTCGTGGAAAGTCATCCGCTGTGAAGAGCCACGCTTTCTATCGCTATTATTCGGTATGAAAGGACCGGGGCTCGGAAGACTAGAGTTTACTATTGAAGATTTGGGCGACAGGCGTCGACTCAACGTGACAGCATGGTGGCATCCACAGGGGTTACGCGGCTTGTTGTATTGGTTTGCGATGATGCCCGCTCACCTGTTTATCTTTAAAGGCATGGTCAAAGCAATCGATAGAAAAACCAAGTCACAGTGAACGCTTGAGAGCCAAAACCTTATAAACAAAAAGAGCTTCCATACTAGGAAGCTCTTTTTACTATCATGCTCAGAAACTAGATCTGAAAGCTGAGCGGAATTTCAGCCAAATGCTGACCGCGGTTACCGGGATAAATCAGGTATTCACCGTGGTACTTAACGTTAGACTTATAGTCCGTCACTTTATGTACCATAAAGCCTGCTTGAGCCGCTTTCTCGACAAACTGTGCGTGGTGTCCACGTACAAACCAACTCATCGGTTTAACCAACAACTCACCATCAAAACAGCTGTCACATTGGTCTGCGCACAGCCCCAACGAGTTCTGTCCTTCAGTGTAAAGCTGCACTTTGCCGCAACCAACTAACTGCTCAGAGGTTGAAACCTCCCAACCTTCGTTTTCCATCATATCGAGAAACGCTTCAATGTCGCTGTCTTTGATGACTCGCTCAGGCTTGTCTTGCGCGAAAAATTCGCCGTAGAACTTACTGATGCGTTGAAACGTGAACATCAATCCTGCATCGTTGCCTTTCGAACGCCCTGCTTTTTGCCAACGCGTTAAATCGTCTACCACACAACGTGGGAAACGCTGTGATTTCAGCGCTTTGGTTACCCAACGCACCAAGTAGTGGTTATTCGCAACTGGTGCGTTTACCGCTTTACCAGACTTGTGTTCCGCCGCAAGCTCTTCAAGCGCAGCATTAACTAATTTTTGAATCTCGATTGTATATTCAGACATTAAGCCTTTCTTCCAAATATCCAGTAAAACGCGGCAGACAGAACTGAACATGCCGACATAACGGTAATCATCGGCCAAGTCGCACCGCTTGGCAGCATAGCGACGACAGCACCGATAATCGACCCAGTACCGAAACGTAGCGTACCCGCCAATGAGGATGCAGTACCCGCCATGGTTGGATAACCACTTAGAAGCAACCCCATAGAGTTACTACCGATCGTCGATAACGTGCCGATAAATAAGACCACGAAAGGTACCGTTCCCCATAGCCCGAGGTCAAGCATCCAAGTGACGAAAAGCCCTAGACCGGCGAATAACTGTACCGCTAGGCCAAATCGTAGCATTGCATGAGAACCGACTTTCTTTACCAATCGACCATTGACACTGGTCATAATGATCATCGCGACAATGTTGAGACCAAACAGATAGCCAAAATGGTCTGGTCGGACACCGTAAATATCGATGTAGACAAATGAGCCAGCCGTTAAGAAAGCAAACATGCCCGAAAACGAAAATGCACCAGAGAAGATCAGCCCCATCGCAACAGGGTTGGCACACAAACGAGCATAGTTTCGAATCGTGGTTCTAAAACGCAGTGGCTGTTTCTTTTCAGCCGTCAGAGTTTCTGGGATTTTCCACAATACCAGTGAAATAACCACAGCTGCGAAGATCGCTAACACCCAGAAGATAGAACGCCAGCCAAACCAAATCGCTAAGTGACCGCCGATCATTGGCGCCACAAGCGGCGCAATAGTAATCACCAAGGTGACGAACGACATAGTACGAGCGAAGTCTTCGCGGTCAAACATATCACGCACAACCGCTTGAATGATGACAGCCGCTGCCGCACCCGCAAAACCTTGCGCTGTACGCACATACGTTAGTGCTTCAATGCTGGTTGTTGTCGCGCTCACTAAAGACGCGATACCGAAAAACAGCACGCCAAGGATCAAGATTGGTCTACGACCATAACTGTCCGCCAACGGACCATGAATTAGCTGACCAATAGCAAAGCCTGCGGTGTACGCCGTTAAGGTAATTTGCACTGCACCGTCTGCCACCCCTAAATCGCGCGCGATATCTGGCATCGCCGGCAAATACATGTCGATGGCGAGAGGCGTCAGAGCTCCAATGGCTCCCAGAACAAGGAACAAAAGAAAAGTGATTTGGGGAGCTTTGGTTTGCTCGATTGCAGAACTAGACATAAATCTCCTTCTTGATGGCGTTAGACTAGTTGCCTCCTTGCTACCGACTAACAGAAACAAAAGACCCGCATCTGCGAGCCTTGTGTTTATATTCTTTCAATTAACGAAAAAAGACTAGTTCCCATTAGGAACTAAACTATTTCCTGTGGCTATGATTAGTTCCAAACAGAATCAATTTCGTCTTGAGTTAGATAGCGATATTCGCCCGGCTCTAATGCTTCGTCTAACTCAATCGCGCCAATACGCTCACGGTGTAGGTGCTCTACCTTATTACCCAAAGCAGCAAACATGCGCTTCACTTGATGGTACTTACCTTCCACTATGGTCAGTAGCACTTCATTTTCGCTTTCGTCTACAATTTCCAGTTTAGCGGGTAACGTCGCTTCTTTCTCATTGCGCAACTCGATACCTTCAGCAAACTTCTGTTTGTAGTCCGCTCCGATTGGGTCGGCGAGCCACACACGGTACGTTTTCTCACATTTATGTTTTGGCGACGTAATGCGATGAGACCATTGACCGTCATCGGTGATTAAAACCAAACCTGTCGTATCAACGTCTAGACGACCTGCGAAATGAAGGTCTTCCATTTTCACTTCGTCCAGTAGAACAAACGCAGTATGGTTGAAACCGTCTTCATGCGAGCAAACGTAACCATCAGGTTTAAAAAGCATAATGTAACGAGGGCCCGGTTTGGCGATTTCTCGACCTTGCCACTCAACGACACATTCGTCCGTTACCTTGCATGAACCGCTTTTTTGCACGATGTCATTGACCGTTACATCGCCACTCTTAATGATTTTTGTCGCTTCTTTACGTGTCGCACCTAGTGCATCACACAAATATTTATCTAAACGCATGAATACCTCATCTTTGTCAGGTGAGGTATTATAGTGCGACTGAATCAAATAGTTGAGCTATTTCACACATTTTATGTATACACTCCGTCCCTATCAGGCCGACTCAGTAAAAGCCGTTATTCACTACTTTCGTAAGCACTCCTCTCCCGCGGTTCTGGTATTGCCAACTGGCGCTGGAAAGAGCTTGGTGATTGCTGAGTTAGCACGCCTCGCGAAAGGTCGCGTGCTGGTGCTTGCGCACGTCAAAGAGTTGGTTGAACAAAATCATGCCAAATACGAAGGCTATGGTTTAAAAGGTGCCATTTACTCGGCAGGATTAGGACGCAAAGAAACCGACCAACAAGTGGTGTTTGCTTCGGTTCAGTCTGTGGTACGTAATCTGGACGATTTTAAAAATCAGTTTTCTTTGTTGGTCATTGACGAGTGCCACCGCGTACCTGATAACAAAAACACCAGCTATCAGAAGGTCATCAGTCACTTAAAAGAGCTCAATGTCGGCATCAAAGTACTCGGTTTGACTGCCACGCCTTATCGTCTCGGTATGGGGTGGATTTACCAATATCACACGCGTGGACTGGTACGAACAGAAGAGCCGCGCTTTTTCCGTGACTGCATTTTCGAGCTTCCTATTCGCTATCTATTGGATGAGAAATTCCTTACCCCAGCGCGAATGATGGACGCCCCCGTGTTGAGCTACGACTTCTCTCAGCTGACACCTGCGTCTACTGGCCGTTACAAAGAAGCCGAACTCGACATGGTAATCGACAAAGCCAAACGCGCCACCCCACAAATTGTCGAACAAATCGTTCACCTCGCCAAAGACAAACAAGGCATTATGATCTTCGCGGCCACCGTCCGTCACGCACAAGAGATTTTCTCATTGCTGCCAGAAGGCCAAACCGCTTTGGTAATTGGTGATACACCCACAATTGAACGTGACCGCATCATTCAAGACTTTAAAGACCGCAAGATTAAGTATTTGGTTAACGTTTCGGTATTAACGACGGGCTTTGACGCCCCACACGTTGATTTGATTGCGATCCTACGCCCGACAGAATCCATCAGCCTTTACCAACAGATCGTAGGTCGTGGTCTGCGTCTTTCTCCGGGGAAAGAGGAGTGTCTAGTCCTCGACTATGCAGGCAACAGCTACGATTTATATCAACCCGAAGTCGGCAACCCTAAGCCAGATTCAGACTCAGAAATTATCACCATCCCCTGCCCGGCTTGCGGATTTAATAATAACTTTTGGGGCAAACTCGACAGCAACGGCTTTTTAATTGAGCACTTCGGCCGCAAATGCCAAGGCTTTTTCGAAGATGGCGAAACTGGCGAGCGTGAACACTGTAACTACCGCTTCCGAGCCAAATATTGCGGTGAATGCGGAGCGGACAACGACATTGCCGCGCGCATTTGCCACGAGTGCGATGCCACATTGGTCGACCCAGACAAAAAACTCAAAGAAGCACTCAACTTGAAAGATGCATTGGTGTTCGAATGCAAAGATATGGATCTTAGCGTACATAAAGACGAGAAAGGCAAAAGTAGCCTCAAGGTAACCTACATTGGTGACAACCAAGCACAGGTACACGAATTTTGGCCACTGACGACAAAAAATCAAAAGCAGCGCTTCAAAGACCACTTTGTTCGCCCACACCTTGCCGATAAACATCGCCCCTTTGACGAAGCTTCGCCGACTAAAGTGGTCAACAGCCAGCATCGTTTTCGACTGCCACAATTTGTCATTGCGCGTAAGGTTGGTCGATTTTGGAAAATGCGCGATAAAATATTCCAAGACGAGCTGACCAGCGGATAACAAGGTTATTCACTTAGTGTTCAGATAACGTTAGTAATATAGAGATTAATTGGTTCAACTTGGGGAAAGTCATGCTCAAACCAGCGTTTATTTTATGCCTTTCAACTGCAACGGCTTTGATGCCTCTGCAGCCAGCGTTTGCTCAGAAAGACGGGCACGCGTTGGTACAAGACGTTTATAAGCCAGGCACAGAAATTGAGTTCGATGAAGATCAAGACGAAGTCTATCAAGCGGTAAAGAAAGGCTACATTCGTCCATTCTCAGAAATGTATGCTGCGGTTGAACGAGATTTGCACGGGCGTATTATTGAAGTAGAGCTTGAAGAAGACGACGGTATTTGGGTTTACGAACTCAAACTCAACCACAATAACAACATCATCAAGGTGGAATATAACGCGCAGACCTTCGAAATGCTTGAAATTAAAGGTCGAAACTTCACCAAAGCCCTCAAGAAATAGAAGATAAAGAATATGAAGATACTGGTTGTTGAAGACGAGCCACGCTTGGGCGAACAGATCATTGAAGCATTAGAACAGACTGGCTGGGTACCGGAGCTTTCTCAGGATGGTATTGACGCGCTCTACCGCGCAACATCAGAAGAGTGGGATGCGATTGTTCTCGATTTGGGCCTGCCAAAGCTCGACGGCTTAACGGTATTAAAAAGTATCCGTGACGAAAATATTAACACGCCAGTCATTATATTAAGTGCTCGTGATGGTTTAACGCAGCGTGTCGAAGGTCTCAACGCGGGCGCCGACGATTACCAAACTAAGCCGTTCGAGATGGTTGAACTGATCGCACGCATCCGTGCTCAGCTGCGCCGCGCGTCTGGCAATGCTTCACCGGTGATTCAAATTGGCAACCTAAGCCTAGACACGCGCAGCTCTAAAGTGATGTGGCAAGGTAATCCTATCAGCCTGACCGCGCTGGAATACAAAGTCGTCGCCTACTTTATGCATAACCCGGAAAAGGTCATTTCGCGCACCGAATTGGTCGAACATATCTATAAACAGGACTTCGACCGCGATTCTAATACCATCGAGGTGTTTATTGGCCGTATTCGCAAGAAGATCGCGCCTAAAGTGATTAAAACGGTTAGAGGCTTGGGATATCAACTGAATGCCGAATAGCAAACGCCATTTACTACAACGTTTAAGTTTACGCAGCCGTTTAGTATTGGCAGCTGTGGTGTGGCTGACCGCGATGATCATCGCCGCAGGCATTACCGTTCCTCAGCAAGTTTACAGTTACATGGTCGATGATACTAAAGAGCAGCTCTCTTTATATCTGGACGAGTTATCGGCGGCGATTGATGTCAATGAAAAAGGCCAACTACACCTTAGTGCGCAACTCGCCGACCCACGCTTTTATCAACCTTATAGCGGCCTATACTGGTCGGTAGAAACCGCGAATGACTTACTACGCTCACGTTCTTTGTGGGACCAGCGCATTACATATACCTCGCTCGAGAAGAAACCTCTCGGCGCGAAATCAGAACACCTCATTCTGCTCGAAACCTCGCTTTACTTTCCTGATTACGATGGTCCTATCAAAATATTAGTGGGTATTGATGAGCAACCGATAAAAACCACTGTGTCCAAACTGATGAACCAGTTGTGGGTGATCTTAGCGCTGCTCTACTTCGGCATTCTGTTTATCATTATGATCCAGATTCTGTGGTCGCTTAGCCCATTGTCGAAGATGCGTAAGGAGTTATCGCAAATGCGCACAGGTGACAAAGAAAGGCTCGATAACGATTACCCAAGAGAAGTCGCGCCTGTGGTCGATGACCTCAATGCCCTGCTCTTCCATTATCAAGAGTTACTTGAACGGGCACGAAACCACTCAGGCAATCTATCCCACGCGCTGAAAACGCCGCTGTCTGTGATTCGTAACGAAATTTCTGCTCTAGACGATGAAGAGATCAAACAACGCTTCCAAGAGCCGATAAGCCAAATCCAAAACCAAATAGATTATCACCTTGGGCGTACCAGAATGGCGGGCTCAAAACACATCCTTGCGGTTAAAACCAAGCCGAGCGAACGGATAGACGCAATCTCAATGGCGTTTGACAAAGTGTATGCCTCTCGCGAGATCACACTGATTAACGAGTTGGACTCTGAGATTGAAATTGCGGTGGAGAACACCGACTTTGACGAGATGGTCGGCAACTTACTGGAAAACGCTTACAAGTGGTCGAGCAGTATCATTCGCGTTCATGCCGAGCAGCTAGATAGCGGACGCATCGCAATTGCCATTGAAGATGATGGACCAGGCATTCCCGAAGACAAACTCCAACAAGTGACGCGCCGAGGCGTTAGGTTGGACGAAACCACTCCGGGCAGTGGACTCGGGTTAAATATTGTTAGCGAAGTGGCACACAGCTATCGTGGGGAGCTCTCTTTATCCAGAAGTACGTTAGGCGGCTTAAAAGCCAGCTTGTCGTTCCAAAAACCTCAAGCTTAATTGGCTTGATTCACTTTGGCTCTGTAGCAAGGTTCCATTCAAACGAATGAAATATAACCTCTGCTATAATCGGCTGTGTTGAATTCGCTAACTAATTGAATAGATTTAATCAAAACATAGCCACTTAACACTATTATCTATTGCCCGAAAGCCAAGACAGTGTTAGTATCCGCGCTCGTTTTATGAGTTACTACCAATTACTCGTGAAACGCAATATACATTCTGGCAAGGTCGCATTGCTGAATGTGAAATTAATTTATTCATATTTGAGAGTAATACTATGAAATTTGAAGCAGTAGTACGTACTGAACTAGGTAAAGGTGCGAGCCGCCGCCTACGTCACGCTGGTAAATTCCCTGCTATCGTTTACGGTGGTTCTGAAGCTCCAGTATCAATCGTTCTTAACCACGACGACGTTGTTAACCAAATGGACAAGCCTGAGTTCTACGAAGGTATCGTTCTAGTAATCGACGGCGCTGAAGTGAAAGTTAAGCCACAAGACGTTCAACGTCACGCTTTCAAGCCAAAAGTTGAGCACATGGACTTCATCCGTATCTAATTCCCTACCAAGGAATTATTCGGATTAAATCCTAGCCTTTTGCATATTAAGAATATCGGCCTTACCATCCGAGACTTCTAAAAAATTCGAAACCCCAGAGACTTACCACCTCTGGGGTTTCACCTTTCTGGCCTTTCGAAACCTCATCAATTCTCTCCAATCTCCAAAACCTCTGCTTTATTGATTGTTTTCTAAGCAAAATTCATCTCTACGCCTCTCACCAAATTGGATGTTCGTCTAAATAATCGACAATTGAGACAATAGTGACTCATATAATTTAGATTTTTACCATACGACACACTTGATAATAAATACGCTATATAGCAAGCTGCAATAAGTAACTAAGCGCATTTCCTTATAATAAACCTGTAATAATTTTTGATTAATATCAATTGTTTAGGATGTACTATGCTAAATAGCCTTAAAATAAAACATAAGCTCGCTCTACCTATAGTGTTACTCGCCGCGGTGATTGCCGGCACAACCACCCTTAACGTAATTCAAGCTGACCGCCAAGAATCTTTGAACGATCAGCTTAACAATGAAGTGCAACCCGTTATGGACAGCTTAGAGGACGGTTATCGAGACCTCTATCAAGTCGTTACTGCAGCACAGGGGTTAATGTTGGCTAAGACCCAGGCTGATATTGAGTACAACATTGAAGAGTTTAAGGACAATGCCTACAAAGCGGTACCTCGATTAAGCAAAGCCAGCGTGCTAGTGGAAGCGGGACACCTTTCTCCGGAACAGCAACGTGAAATTGATAAAATCTCAGCTGCGACCACTGCATGGGTAAAACTTTACGAGCCAATGTTTGAAAATCCATCTCAGGCTATTTCGTACTATGAGCAAAACCGCGCGAAGTTAGATAACGAGTTCCGCATCATCCGCGAGCAACTCACCACTATTCGTGAGCAAGTAGAGCAACTGCAACTTACTCTACGCGAAGAATCCGCCGCTTCTATTGAATCGAGCAAGTTGGTGCTTGAGCTAAGTGCACTATTCGCCGTGGTATTGGTAGGTTTCTCATTCTGGGTTTCGAATAAACTGATCCTTAACCCAATTAACCGAATTAATAGCGCTATGAACGATATCGCGACGGGTGATGGCGATTTGTCACAGCGTATTGAAGTACAAAGCACAGATGAACTGGGTCAGCTATCGAAAGCATTTAACCAGTTTGTAGAGCGCATCCATTCCACAGTTAGCCAAGTGATCGTCTCCTCTAACGCAGTACGCGCTGAGATGGAGAACATTAAGTCGCTCACGCAATCTGTCGCTGATTTCTCTGGCCACCAGCAACAAGAAAGTGAAATGGTCGCAACAGCCGTCAATGAAATGCAAGCGACCAGCGAAAGCGTTGCTTCTAGCGCAGAGGAAGCGGCTCTCGCAAGTACTAATGCAAACGACGAAGCATCCAACACAGATCGAGTGCTCAACAGCACTGTGAACTCAATTGAGACGCTCGCTCAAGAGATCGATAACGCCAGCGTCGTCATTCATAATCTAGACACAGATGTTGGCAACATCGCTTCTATTCTTGATGTGATTCGCGGTATTGCCGACCAAACCAACCTTCTGGCACTTAACGCGGCAATTGAAGCGGCTCGTGCAGGCGAACAAGGCCGAGGATTCGCGGTTGTTGCAGATGAAGTACGCTCATTAGCAGGACGTACTCAGGAAAGCACTGGCGAGATTCAGACGATGATTGAGAAGCTTCAGGAAGGAGCCCGTCAAGCCGTTACTGTTATGGAAGCGAGTAAAGAAAGCGGACAGCAGACAATCGTTACTGCAGGAAGCGCCTCAGACTCACTTAAAGAGATCATGGCATCTATCGCCAAAATGAATGAAATGAATACGCATATCGCTACTGCGGCAAGCGAGCAAAATAGCGTGAGTGAAGAAGTAAACAACAACGTGACGCGTATTCTCGACAACAGCAACCAAATGGTCGAAATGGTCAATCATTCTGAAAGTGCGTGTCAGGCGCTGTCTGAACAGTGTGAAAACTTAGACAGATTGGTCGCTCAATTTAAGGTTTAATACCTACCACCATAGATGAAAAAACCCACCGAATGGTGGGTTTTGTTTATTTTACTATCGTGCTAGCTATTTAATTCGAGTCATATATTCCGCTGCGGACGCGTTCAAAGTAAATCGGATAGTTATTACGAATATTACGTTGCTCATCCACCATATGTTTAAACGATGGACCTTTATCAAATTGAATCACTACTTCTTCACCAGCGAACCTCAACACGGTTCCTTCAACGGCAATTTCACAGCCGTTATGTAGTGACAACAATCCTTTCATCTCAGTTCCGACCTGCAAATTGGTGAACCCGTTCATAACGATGCGCATTCCACCCTCAGACAATTCGCTAACACGGAACCTTTCTTGAGAAAAACGAACGCTTGGCATCGCTCGTCTAGGATATTTTAGGCGGTAGAATTGGCGTCGTTGTTCTACTGCGCTCATGAGTTACTCCTTTTAATCATAAGCCTTGAACAATCTAAAAAAACAAACCTTTATGGTTTCAAGCTACAAAGCGGGCTTAGATTATTACTCTTTAATAACGGTTTAACGGCTGAATATAGATAAATATGTCGATATTTTCCAGCTAAATAACTTCGCTCTAAAATAATTGATATAAAGACTAAGCTAGAAAAACATTTATGCGATGTAAAACACTTTACTTTGCTAATCATAGCACGTAAATTTCGTTCAATTTCCATTCAATGTGATGCACTTATGTCTGAGCAACGTCTAGGCAATTGGATGGCTGCACTCTCCTTTTTTCTTTGGGGAATCCTGCCTCTCTATTACCAGTTTCTACCTAATGCCGCGATGGACGAACTCTTGCCAGTTCGACTACTAGCGTCGATACCCTGTTGCCTATTGATCTGTTTGGCAGTGACTAGCAAGTTGCCTAACATAAAAGAGGCTTGGGCAGATAAACGCTCGTTAAAACTGACGTTTATTGGCACGGTGGTGATGTCACTTTCTTGGACAGCGTTCATCTGGGCACTCACTCACAACCGCGTCATTGATGCGAGCTTGGGCTTCTTTATTACCCCTTTGATGATGTGTGCACTAGGGGTGATGGTGTTTGGCGAAGTCTTATCCCCCGGAAAGAAGATCGCCTTAACTCTCGCGACCATCGGTTTGAGTTACCAAATCATTCAATACGGTGAAATGCCGTTTATTGCTTTGATCATGGCGATATTCTTTTCACTCTATGGTTTGTGTAAGAAAAAGATCGCCTACAGCTGGAGTACCTGCTTATTTATGGAAGCGTTGCTGCTTGCTCCCTTTGCGATTGGTTACTTGCTATTTAAAGAGCTCACGGTTGGTAGTGTTATCGTTCAAGCAGATCTAAATACGCTGTTATTGTATATGGGCGCGGCGCCAGCAACGTTAATTCCGTTGGTGTTCTATTCTATTGCGATTCGATTAACCAGCATGTCGACCGTTGGCTTGATGCAGTATATTGAACCGTCCATTCAGTTTCTGTTGGCGATTTTTCTATTTAATGAAATGTTTGATGAAGTTAAAGCTATCAGCTTTGGATTGATTTGGATTGGATTATTGCTAACGATTTTAGAAACATCACGTAATCGCTACGCATTAAAACGGCTCTGAAACGATATAAAAAATCCCCTCATGTGAGGGGATTTTTTTCTATACCGCGAGCATTCCATTCCACAGCATTCCAACTGCCACAACAGCGACTAAGCTCAGAGCGCAAGCCCCTAACCGCTCTTTCCCTTGGAATGGGTTAATGCCCTGCTCTTTCTTCGCTTGGATGTAAAAGTACAGGCCGGGTACATACAGGATTGCCGATAGCATTAAGTAATTCAGACCAGACGCGTAAAGCAGCCAAACGCCATAAACAGCCGCGCCGAAACCAATCATTAACAAGCTGCCGCGGTTTCTCTCTTGTAAAGCGATTTTCAGTACAAACGCACCCACAAGGAAATACGGCACCAAGATCATTTCCGATGCAATAACTAATAAGGTGTCGTAAGTGCTCCCCGCAAACATCACCACGATCAGTGATACCTGAATCCAGATGTTGGTCAGTGTGAGGGCTTTAACCGGGCTTCCTGCGTCATTCAGCTTACCGTAGGCCTTAGGGAACATTTTTTCCTTGGCGCACAAATAAGGCGCTTCAGCAGCAAGGACTGTCCAGCTTAAGAACGCACCGCATACCGAAATTAATAGGCCGATACTTATGATGTATTGCCCCCACGGACCAAGAATATGCGTCAACACTTTTGCCATTGATGGATTTTGGAACTCCGCAAGCTCGGTTGGTTTAATCACACCCATCGATAGCAATGTAACAAAGACATAAATCGCAAGCGCTGTCAGCAGACCAAGAATTGTTGCTCGGCCGATATCTTTGCGGTCGCGGGCGCGACTTGATACCACCACTGCGCCTTCAATACCGATAAATACCCACACCGTAATCAGCATGGTGCTCTTAACTTGCGAGAGTAAATCGTGCTCTTCGCCGAAGTGCAAACCGGTAAAGTCGAGCGTAAAAGTGTCCCAACGAAACGCAATAAAGGTACACACGACAAAGATCAAGAGCGGGATTAACTTAGCAAACGTCGTCACCATGTTAATCAGCGCTGCAGTTTGCACCCCACGTAACACCAACGCATGCACCATCCACAATAGACAAGACGCGCCAGCAATCGAGAGCCAAGTATTACCTTGACCAAATAGCACAGAGTCTGGTGTATCGAAAAGCATCCCCAAAGTGCTAAATACGATCACCAAGTAAGAGACGTTTGCGAGCATGGCACTGAGCCAATAACCCCACGCAGAGCAGAATCCGACGAAATCACCAAACCCCTCTTTTGCATAGCCGAATACCCCACTATCGACTTCAGGGCGGTGAAACGCCAATTTTTGGAAAGAAAGCGCCAGAAAGATCATCCCAATGCCGGTGATTGTCCAGCCAATCATCACCGCAGCAGGGCTCGCAACAGAAGCCATATTTTGCGGTAAGCTAAAAACCCCTGCGCCAATCATCGAACCGATGACGATCGCGGTCAGAGAGCTAAGACCTAATTTGTTATCCATTATAATTATCCGGTGTACCAGGTTTTCTATATTTTAGGAGACGCATTTTACGCTGAAACCAATGCAACAGGCAGAGCTGATGTGAGCTATATCTCAGAGATCGGCGAGAAAACCTAACTTTCATTGTTACCGATCAAACCTCGGGCGGCATTATAATAATTTCGCTCCAGTAAAATAAAACTAAATAGCAAATAACTGTCGCATAAATTCATCATTATGGGATATTTCACCAAAAACCAACCGAATAGCCACATAAATTAAACTTACAATTATTAAGGATAAGTGACTTTTTATCCTAATGAAGATGACATTTATCCAAACTTCATTCGTCTCATCCAGTGCATGCTCAAAAAGTGGTCTACACTAAGTTTATCTTCTCCCAAGAAGATACTGAGTAAAAATTACTTCCTGTGGTGAGACCACTTTCAAGCCTTGGCCAATGCTTTGCATATCGGGCTTTTAAAGTGGTCCTTTTTTTGCCTGATTTTCTAGGGCGTGTTGACCTTTCGCGGTTAAATTTTGTTCGAGATAAAAGCGTTTTAATCGCGGCGAGAGGTTTGCCGCCTAGTCATTCTAAGCAATACAACTCTCAACAAAGAGTAAAACGCTTTTAGCCGAACCCTTTGGGCAGCGTTTGTGGGCCCTTTCTACTGCGTTATCGGCTTATCAAGTAGAGTAACTACATATCTAAGCCTCTGCCTTGTATAAAGAACCCACAAACTGCTGCAAAAATCATCTCGAAAGGTCAACACGCCCTAGCAGAATAAATACAAAAAAAGCAGCCTTAGTGGCTGCTTTTTATCGTTTTAAGAACTGTGTTCGTTAGTCGTTGATAAGGTAAGTTACGTTGCTAGAATCAATGATGGCGATCATCAGGCTGCTCTGAAAAATCGACCTGTTTATAAATATCAGCCAGAGACTTAGCTTTGGCTTTCTTACCGCGTTTATTCTGGGCAACATAACCGTCTTCTTGGTCTTTTATCGCCCTTTCATGGGCTTTCGCCGATTGAATAAACTCCGGGTCTGACAACGCCTTTTGACGTAGGCGGTTAACGCGTTCAATGGTTTCCCATATCATATGCCACCTCCTTTACCTGTTTATATAAACAGTATAGTTACTCAAACCAGTTCGTCAAGTTTTCTGTATGTCCATACAGCTGCTTATTGAAGATAAGCGTTAAGCATCCACATCAACTTTTCTTGTTCACGGATGTAATCACCCATCAATGCTGCAGTACCTTCATCATTGGCTTCACCAGCACGCTCAAGAATACTGCGCTGCTTAACAAGCAAAGTGCTGAATCCGCTGACTAGCCCACTCACACACTCAATACCTTGGGTTGCGTTGCGATGTTCTAGAATTGAACTGCCTTTAAGGTACTGGCTAAAGCTGTGATCCGGTGTAAAGCCAAGCGTCAGGATTCGCTCTGCAAGTTCATCAATCTTCACCTGAAGGTCGGTATAAATTTCTTCGAATTTCGCGTGCAGTTCAAAGAATGCCTGACCTTTGATGTTCCAGTGATAACCACGAGTATTCATGTACAACACTTGGTAATGTGCAAGCAGATGGTTCAATTCATTTGCCAGTTGTTGTGCGTCATTTTGGTTCAAGCCAATTAGGTTTACATGTGTCGTCATAATCTTTGCCCTCAGATTTTCGTTAACATCTTTTGTGTCTGTGGGATTAATTTAACGTGGGTAGATAAATAGTTAAATCCGATTAAAACTATCAATTTGATAGGCAATATTTATTTAAGGTAACGCCTATCTCAACGATTAACACAACCGATTATCACGAGGTCGACGAGTTCAGTACGCTATAAAAAACAGATACGAATGAGAACAGATGAAAGCATTAGTAGTAGAAGGCGGCGCAATGCGCGGCATATTTGCAGCGGGCGTACTAGACACCTTTATTAAGCAAGATTATTACCCTTTTGACTTTACGGTGGGTGTTTCAGCGGGCGCTTCAAATCTGATTGGTTATCTCTCAAAACAGCATAAGCGCAGCTACGACGTTATTACGACTCTTGCTACTGACAGCGCCTTTTTCAATCCAAAACGTTTCCTTAAAGGCGGCAACTTAGTCGATGTAAAGTGGTTGGTATCGGAATCTCAGCACCAATACCCGATTGATGAACAAGCTTTCCAGCAAAGCCCACCAATGCTTGCGGTGGCGACGAATGTAGAAACCGGTAAAGCAGACTACTACAGTGTGAATCGCCACAACCTTAGCGATGTGATTGAGGCGACCAGTGCACTGCCATTGGTTTACAAACGCACGCCTTGTTTCTCTGGTGGGTGTTACACCGATGGTGGCGTAGCGGATTCGATTCCGGTAATTGAGGCTTATCGTCGAGGCGCACGCGATATTACAGTGGTTTTGTCTCACCCGCTGAGCTATGAGATGCCTAAAACGCGTCATTCTTGGTTGTTGGAGCGCTTGCTAGCGAAACACCCCAAAATTGCAGAGGCGATGAAGAACCGCGCCGAGAATTACAATCAATCGTTGCAGTTTATTCGTAATCCACCAGCCGATGCGGTCATTCGAGTGATTGCGCCTAGAGAAGACTTTGAAGTGAAACGCCTGACGATGAACAAAACGATTTTAGATAAGGGTTATCAGATGGGGTTGGAAGAAGGTCAGGCACACCTAGCGATTCGTAAAGGCCAATTTGGTCTCAACGAAGAAAACTGCCATTTCTGTGTCTAATGAATTACAAGTTCACCAGTGTGCTCGACACTGGTGAGCTTTTCTTTGAATCAACTGGCGATATCTAAGTAGTTTTCAGTAACGCCGTTAACGCGAAACCACCCTGCAATGCTGTAACGCTTTCTGTTCGCTGGCAGAACTTCATGGGGGAATTGTTCTGAAAAGAACACCGCTAAACGCCCTGCTTGTGGAGAGATCTTGCTTAGCAAGTTGTCGTCGAGATCGTAAACCACTAACTCACCGCCATCGCTATCCTGCCAATCATCATTTAGGTAGAAAACGATCGTCAGCCTACGGTTACGGTTGTGTTGGAAACTATCGAGGTGCTTTTGGTAAAAATCGCCTTGTTCGTATTTAGCAAAATGCGCTTCAAACTCAAACAAGCCCAAGAAAAAATGGCGATTTACTTCCAGTCTGATTTCTTCCATTCGGTCTAAGAACGACTCGACTGGCTTACCCATGGACGGCTCTAACCATTGGATTTTATCGCTACGAATAGAAGCTTCTCGAATGGCCTCTTCACTGCGACCAATACGAGCTTTGTTCCATTCATTTGGCAGATGCTCTCTCAATTCAGCGACTTCATCTGGGGTTAAAAAGTTGTCCCAGACGTAGTATCCGTGGGTAAAAAGAGCATCAATAAGCGGGTTCATTAGTGGGGAGAGTCCAGAATAACTTTAAAGAAGCCTTATACAGAACTCTCGCCAACGGTATCAAATCAGCCTATTTGTCATTACGATTAATAATTCTAATACCACTATAACCGAGTTAGGTTTAACTCTACTTCAGAACCGAGCCAGTAAGCATAATCGGTGTGATCTTTGTAGTCGTCATCGGTGACGGCATGAACAAGTACAGACAACTCTGCTCGCGCGTTATCGAGCCAAGGGATCAGCAGGTCAAATTGCTCTTGTTTGAACTCGATAGCAAAACTCCAACGCAGATGCGGCCCCACCAGTTTCTGGTGAAAATTGCCCACAGCGAAGCCGAGTTCGTTCTGAATACGCTCGCGTAGCTCAAAAGAGAAATCGCGAGTTTGCTCATCAAAGTAGATATGAGCATGGTAGTCTTGGTGTTGATTGACTGGATATTTCATTATCTTAGTGGCATAGAGAAAAACGCGGTCATACTAACATTAATTCTCATTCTCGCCTAACTCACTAACCCTCTTTCCACTGCATACTTGGCTAATTCCGCCGTGCTGTGTAAATCCAATTTGTGCTTGATGTTTTGACGATGAGTTTCGACGGTGCGATAGCTGATGTTCAACAGCGAGGCGACTTTCTTGCTGCTGTGCCCTTGAGCAACTAACTTAAGTACAGCCTCTTCTCGTCGACTTAACGGATTCGGCTTTTGCGCTGCTGGCGTCACTTCCTGAGAAAATAGCGTTTGTGTCACCGACTCACAAAAGTACGTCGAGCCTTGGTTGACGGTTTTGATCGCCTGAACCATTTTTTCCGCGCTGATTTCTTTTAGCATGTACCCAACCGCACCCACCTGCATGACTTTCATAATGTATTCGCGGTTGTCATGCATGGTCAGCATCAGCACTTTTGCATTCGGGTTTTCTTCACGAATCACACTGGTGGCTTCTATGCCATTCATTACTGGCATACTAACGTCCATCAGTACGACATCGGGTTGCAACTCTTTTACAACATTAATCGCTTCCAAACCGTTACTCGCCGTACCGATGACTTCAATCCCCGCCTCCATTTGCAACCGCGCAATAAATCCATCCAAAACTACTTGGTGATCATCTGCAATGACCACGCGAATTGTGCTATCCATAAATCAATCCATCCAATTGCAACAACACGGTTATTTCCGTTCCAAATCCAGGTTCACTCTCGATTTCGAAATCACCACCGATAAACTCTACTCGCTCACGCATATTACGCAGACCGATTCCGCCTTTGCGCATCGCGCTATTGACGTCAAAGCCGACGCCATCGTCACGAATAATTAACTGCAACATATTACCCATCTGCTGCAAGATGACACTCACTTTCGTCGCATTGGAGTGTTTCTCTATGTTAGTGAGCGATTCCTGAGCCACGCGATACAAGGTTGTCGCGGCCTCTGAATGCAAACGACCAGGTTGAGTAGACAGCGACGCTTCAATTTCTACGCCCGAATGTGCTTTGTAGTCTTGAAGTAAGCTGTTCATTGCCGCTTCCAGACCGATGTCGTCAAGCGCGCTTGGACGCAGTTGATGTGAAATATTGCGCACTTCGTTAATCGCAGTCATCAAAGAGTGTTGCGATTTCGACAAGTATTTTTGCAATTCAGGCTGCTCTATTTTGCTGTTGAGCAAGTCCAAGTGGCACTTGCTTGAAACCAGCAGCTGGTTGATTCCGTCATGTAGCTCTCGAGCGAGATGTTTTTTCTCGTCTTCTTGAAACATCACCGTCTTATGCGCCAGTTCTTTCAAGCTACGATCTGCGAGTCTGTGCTCATGTAAATTAACCGCCAAGGTGATCACCACAATCACCGCCACCGTGACAATCACAATCACTACTACAGTAAAAAAGGTGGTTTCGATATTTTGGTTAATTTCCGACTGCAGCTTGGCAACCTCGGTCGACACATCTTCCATGTAAAGACCAGTACCGATCATCCACTTCCATTTATCTAGCCAAGCGGCATAACTGAGCTTAGGAACGTTTTCGCCCGTTGAGGGCTTTTGCCATAAGTAACGATGAAAACCGCCGCCGCTTTGCGCCTGATACAGCAAGGCTTCAATCAGATAATCACCGTTTTCATCTTGTAGATTGAGTAAGTTTTGTCCGATTAACTCAGGAATAATCGGGTGAACGAGGTTGGTGCCGTTCTCGTCATAAACAAAGAAGTAACCATCTTTGCCAAAGCGCAGACCATCAACGATCTCTTTCACCTGCTGCTGCGCCACGTCTTGCGGCAAGTCAGGGTCGTTATAGATATGAGAAATAGCGCCAATCACCAGCTCAACACGGTCTTTCAGTGCAGTCTCTTTCGATTGGATCAGCCCTTCCTTGAATAGCTTGACTTCGTTCTCACCTAACGCCTGAGCTTGGTAGATAGATATCCAGCTGGTTATCGCGGTCACCAGCAACAACGGCAATAAGCTCAATAGTATGAGTTTCGCTTGTAGATGCATTTCATTCCCTTTAATACAACAAAAGCTGCTTGTCTTTCGACAAGCAGCTTTACTATATCAATTGTTGTTAATTAACTGTAATTAACCGGTCACATTCCATAGAATCCCGGGAATATCAGTAAGCTAGAGAGTATCAATATTTGGATAGCGATGAACGGCATCACGCCTCGGTAGATATCTCTGGTCGTCACACCTTGTGGTGCGACCCCTTTAAGGTAGAACAAGCTAAAACCAAATGGCGGCGTCAGGAACGAAGTCTGTAGGTTCATTGCAATCAAAATCGCAAACCAAGTCATGTTGATGCCCATGATCTCTGCAATAGGAGCTAGGATTGGCACGATGATGAAACAGATTTCAACGAAGTCGATAAAGAAACCCAACACCAAGATGACCAACATAGTAACAATCAAAAAGCCCCACTTATCACCCGGCAGCTGCAGCATCCACTCTTCCACTAAGTAGTCACCCCCCGTGTAGGTAAACGCCATTGAGAATGCCGTCGCACCCAACAGAATAGCAAATACCATCGCGGTCACTTTAACCGTCTCTTTCGACGCGTCGTAAACCATCTTCCAGCTAAATTGCTTATACAGAAGTGCAAGAACAATCGCCCCAGCGCCACCTAACGCAGCAGATTCTGTTGGCGTTGCGACACCAGCAAAGATGGACCCCAGAACCACAACGATCAGAGCCAGTGGCGGAATCACAGCTTTCAGAGCGGTAATCACTTCTTCTTTACGGCTGACCGAACCATCACTTGGAATAGGTTGAGCCGCTTCTGGATTCATTTTTGCGTAGATAAGAATGTAAACCACGTACGCGCCAACCAAAACTAAACCCGGCCACACTGCAGCTTGGAACAAATCGCCGACTGGCACGCCTAGTACATCACCAAGTAAGATCAATACGATTGATGGCGGGATAATTTGCCCTAACGTACCAGACGCACAAATGGTGCCGCACGCTAAACCTTTGTCGTAGTTGTACTTAAGCATTACGGGCAAAGAGATAAGTCCCATCGCAACCACAGATGCACCGACGACCCCCGTAGATGCCGCAAGCAACGCGCCAACCAAGACTGTTGAGATCGCGATACCGCCGCGCACGCCACCAAACAGTTTACCCATCGATTCAAGCAACTGCTCTGCAAGACGTGTTTTTTGTAGCACCAAGCCCATGAAGACAAACAACGGCACTGCCATCAACACCGTGTTCTCCATAATGGACTGAATGCGATATGGCATAAAGGCGAACATATCAAAGCCTTCGGCCCAAACGCCAAATATCAGTGCAATACCACCGAAGGTAAAGGCAACTGGAAAGCCAAGTAGCAAAGCAAACAAGGCAACGAAAAACATTACTATACCGACCATGATTTGCTCCTACTTCTGTTCGCCGTTATTGGCGTATATCAAATGGGGATTGATGATTTTGTTAAGCGAATGCAGCAATAAACCGATACCGCTGATCGCCATAAAGAAGAAGGAAAGAGGAATCATAGCCTTGATGATCCAGCGGTAAGGTAAGCCACCCGGATCGCCAGAAGTTTCACCTAATGCGTAGCTTTCTTTCGCAAAGTCGATGCCGTACCACGCCACCAATAAACAAAATGGGAATAGGAAAAAGAGTGTGCCAAGCAAATCGATCACGGCTTGCGCCTTGTGTGACAGCCTTTCATAGAACAAATCGACTCGCACGTGTCCGCCCGCTTTGATCGCATAAGGGACACCAAGCAAAAATACGGCTGAGAACAAATGCCATTCCATCTCTTGGAACGCAATTGACACATCGTTAAACGCGTATCGCATCACGACGTCATACACGACGTTTGCGAGTAGCAAAATAAACAATATGCTGGACAACCACCCTAGAAAGTCGCCAAAACGATTAAACAATCGCTCGATATAAATCAGACTTCTCATTCCCTACTCCATGGAATTCTTGATGTACGCCACTCAACTGAGTGGCGTTATATTGAGTTTTCTTGAGCCTCCCCACTACGTGACATTGTCACTACGAAGGGATTAATTTAATTATTATTTAGTTTCTTGTGCGGCTTGGTTGTTCAAGTAAGCACGGTGTGAGATATCCGTCCATGCACGAACTTGTTTTAGGTAGTCGGCTTGAGATTTTTGGATCTCTTTCGCCAATTCATCTTCCGCTGCGTGTTTTGCTAGCAGACGAGCGTTTGCGTCACGCATTGCTTGCATTACTGCTGGTGGGAAGTCTTTTACCTGAACATTTGGGTATTCTGTTTTGATAGAAGCCCAGTTCTTACCGCTTTCATGCGTTGCTTGAGTGTACATATCGTAAGCCGCTGTACGCATTGCTACGCGTAGAATTTCACGTAGGTCCTCAGGTAGACGCTGCCAAGTGCGTTTGTTCACTAGGAATTGCAGCTCTGAACCTGGCTCATGCCAGCCTGTGTAGTAGTAAGGTGCGATTTTGTGGAAACCCATACGCAGGTCAAGTGATGGGCCAACCCACTCTAGTGCGTCGATAGTACGACGTTCTAGCGAGGTGTACAGCTCACCCGGTGCGATGTTGGTTGGTTTTGCACCTAGCTCCGCTAAGATTTCGCCCGCAAAACCTGGAATACGCATCTTCAGACCTTGAAGGTCTTCAACTGTATTGATTTCTTTTTGGAACCAGCCACCCATCTGAACGTCGGTGTTACCACCTGGGAAAGAAAGCAGGTTATGTGGAGAGTAAACTTTCTCCATCAGTTCCATACCACCACCGTGATAGAACCAAGCGTATTGCTCTGCTGGTGTCATACCGAAAGGCATAGAAGTGAAGTAAAGCGTGTTTGGCACTTTGCCTTTCCAGTAGTACGAACCTGAGTGGCCCATGTCGTACTGACCAGATTTCACCATATCGAAAACGCCAAGCGGCGCTTTGTGTTTGTTTGCTGAGTCAATACGGATCTGTAGTCGACCGTTCGACATTTTCTCAGCCATTGCCGCCATATTCTTGGTTGCGTCACCAAATACCGGGAAGTTTGGTCCCCATGTTTCCGCCAGTTTTAGGCGGTAAACTTTTTCTGCCGCATTCGCAGATGTCGCCATAACAGCTAACGCAGCTGCCATCGCGGTTCCTTTCAATACACGTTTCAAAGATTGCTTGATTAGACTCATGTTCACGTCCTTTGTTAAACGACATACCTTCAATAGGTAGTTTCTGTTTCGCATACAGAATGAAACAGGCGCCGCCAAGAAAAAATCAGCGAGAACACGGAATAATGTTTACATAAATTTGACTCATTCGACCAAAGCCTTACGTATAACTACGTAGGATAATTTGAGATAAAACTCATAAATCGATAATAATCATTGAGTTAAAATTTAGGAGATTCACTTAACTAGTGGAGTAATACTTAGTCACTTTTCGATAGTGGGCTTGTATTAGAATTGTAATAAATGTGATAGATATAAAATTAATTGCTCAGATTTTGCGATCAAAAAAGCCCCGAACAAGTCGAGGCTTTCTAAAGCTATCTACCCGATTGACTCAATCAGGATTTCGCGGAACTTAAACGGCTTTGTAAATAACTTTGTTGCCCGCTAGCTGCTCTTTCACTACTAGGTTTTCTTCTAGAAGCTTTTTAAGAGCGCCTGTTGCCCATGAAGCTGCTTTTGCGTCTTCTTGACCAGCAGCTAGGCCGATACCTTTAGGGTTGATACCTTCAGCGTTCGCTAAAACGATATCAAGAACTTGTTGCTGTTTTGGCGTTAAAGCAACGTCAGTTGCTTTCGCTACTACAACTTTCTCCGCTGCTGGTGCTACAGCTACTTTTTTCTCAACTACAGGCTTAGCTTTCTTTGTTGCTTCTACGTTTGCAACTGTCGCTTTAATGCGTTTTTGCAGTTTCATCTGCACTTTACGCTTATGAGCAAGTCTCATCGAGTATTTCTCCAGTTCACTGCATACGGAGCAGTGGTGAAAATTTGAAGCGCGTTTTATACCAAAATTTTGCCGTCATTTACAGGGTAAGCCACGCTTATTCGGCCAAAAATGCGCGATATGCGGTTATAAGACTACAATTTAATCAAGGGGTGCTAAGATACTTTCTAGACTACTGAATATATAAACAGAGGTTTTTTACGTTTAAGAGTACGTCGTATGCAAACGCAACATCTGACCAATCAACCCATCAATCTCAAGTCACCAACCATGAAACTTTTTGGATGGATAATGGTAATCGCTCTAATTTTTTTGGTGATGTATTCTCCGGGTTGGCAGCAAGCGCTACTCACCCTAGTGGTGATCACTTCTGTGCTTGGTTTTGCGTATTTAATGATAAAAAAGGCGACGGTCGCCTATACCCTCACTCCTACACACTTTCAGCAACACCTGTTTAAAGGCGGTTGGGTTGTAAAGTGGACCAACATCAGCAAAATTGGTATCTGCCAATACGACCAAGATGGTTGGCAACACCCCCTGCCGTGGATTGGCATCAAGCTGAAACACTATTCCCCTTATCTGATGAGTATCTGTCCAAGGATTGCGACTGAGATATTGCTGAGCCAGCGCGCGCTACTTTACTTAGGCGCCAAGCAGAATCAAGAAGCCACCGCATTTGAAGATATTGTCTTAGACTCCAAACCCTATAAGAACTCGAATGGCGAAGAATTTAAGGGACTACAAGCGATGTTAGCCAACCGAATGATGCATCAAAGAAGCTACTACGATTACGATATCTTCATTTCCGTTCATGACTTAGACCGATCGCCAGAAGAGTTTGTCGGCTTAACGAGAAGATATCTCGCGGCGGCCGAGCCGGAAGAGTAGACTTCCAGACATTAAAAAGGCCGCGAGAGCGACCTTTTTATTCATCTTTGTAGAGTGTTAGTAAAGTGGCATTTCGTCTGCAACAAATGGGTTTGAAGCACGTTCGTGGCCAAACGTCGACTCAGGACCATGGCCCGGAACAAAACGAACGTCTTTACCTAATGGCCACAGTTTAGACTTGATAGAGTTAATCAGCGTATTGAAGTCGCCTTTCGGGAAGTCGGTACGACCAATAGAGCCATTGAAAAGAACGTCACCAACAAAAGCCAGTTTCGCTTCTTCACTAAACAGCACAACGTGACCTGGCGTGTGCCCCGGCGTGTGAATCACGTCCATCACTTGCTTACCAAAGTGGATCTTGTCGCCTTCTTCCAACCATTTATTCGGCTCGAACGCTTGAGTCAGAGGAAAACCAAACATTTGGCTCTGACCTTCCAGACCTTGTAGCCAGAAGTTATCGTCTTTGTGTGGACCGACGATTTCTACACCACCCAGTGCTTGAGCCAAAGGCTCAGTACCACCTACGTGGTCAAGGTGACCATGAGTCAGAACAAGATTGACGACTTTAACGCCAAGCTCATTAATTAGCATTTCAAGTTGTTTTACGTCGCCGCCCGGATCAACCACGATGCCTTCCATGGTTTCATCGCACCATACGATAGAGCAGTTTTGAGAAAACGAGGTAACTGGAACGACTTGATACTTCAGCGACATAAAAAGACCTTATTAGAAATCATAACTGGCAGAACTATGACATCTGACAAGGTCTTTGACAACCGTATGTTGGTGCTAAGCCCAGTAGCGGACCGGACCAGTATCGATGTGGATGAAGTTACTACGAGGATAATAACCCACCCCACCAGCCTTAAGACTGATCGCGGCGTCGCGAACCTGCTTTAAGTTAACGCCGTCTAAGCGGAAATCAATCGCCTGTCCCAGCATGTGATAACTCTTTTTCGCCACACCACCGGACTTGGCGCGCAGCGCTTCGTTAGTCGCTGGCGAGCGGTAACCGGAAATCACCAACACTTCTGACTCAACACCAAGCTCTGCTTGTATCAAAGAAATTTGGTCAAACAGATACTTGTCCATCGCGTGAACTTCGTTGCGACGGTAATCTCTGCACAAATGGTTAAGTCGAGATAACTCATTTTTGAGGTAGTTTTTGCCATCAAAATAGCAAGTTTCGAGCGCTTCACCCGTATTAAGGTTATTAAGCGCCAATTCTCTAGGTTTATCCGGGTATGATGCAAATGCTAATCCCGGAGCACAACTTGCTACCACCAGCCCACTGCCGGTTAACTTTAGAAAATCTCTTCGAGAAAAATCCACCGCGAATTGCCTTCATTCTTGTTAATTCAAATGTCAAAAAGCGACATTACCCAACTCTTATATGAAGTGCAAATGCATAAAACGTGCTAAAAAAGCACAAATTGTGGCTATTTTGTGCTTACTTATTGACAGGATTAATAAAATACTCGAAATCGTCTAAACGTCATTTTTCGGTAAAGCTCACCCTTTGCCGCTTGCGAGGTTATCTAGGTGGTAAACATCTTCCCTATAATGTGTTTTGCCACCCTCATACCAAGCAGTTTGATAAATGATATGTACCGGGATTCTCTGGCGCAATGGAATCGCTTTATTAGACAACTCTCGAGATTCCGACACTTGTTGCGCCGAAATACCTTGCGATTCGAGGATACGGTCCGCAAATACGTCTGCATGTTCAACTCGGATACATCCCGAGCTAAACGCGCGTTGCTCGCGGTAGAAAAGCCCTTTGCTCGGCGTGTCGTGAAGGTAAATGGCTCTGGCATTCGGCGTGTTGAACTTGTATAGCCCTAGCGCATTTTGATAACCCGAACGTTGAGTCATGCGGTATGGGAACGCTTTTGGATTGACACTCGCCCAGTCAATTTCTTGTGGATTGATTCTATCTGGAGAACCCCACTTAGGTAAGATCTCAAAGTTATGACGACTGAGATAACTCGGGTCTCGCTTCACTTTTGGAATAATGTCTTCGACCATGATTTTCCATGGCACATTCCACGTCGGGTTGAGGATCAACGCATTCAAGTTCGTGCGCATCACTGGCGTTGGTCTTGCTTTTCGTCCCACTACCACTTTCGATTCAAATACCGCTTCGCCATCCAACCAATACTTCATATCGTAACTTGGTACATTGACAACGATGATGGTATCGCGCTCTGTCGGCCAATAGCGCGTACGCTCTGCATTAAGCGCCAGTTTACTTAGCCGCGATTCAATCGGAAAATTAAGCCATTTCAACGTCGAAGGACCAATCACGCCGTCGGCTTTCAGGCCATGCAATCTTTGAAACTGCTTCACTGCGCCTTCTAAGCTGGCGTCATACCAAGTCACGTCACGACGTACATCGCTTAAATCAACATCGACAATCGACATGCGCTCAAGCAACAGATTACGGTCATCAAGCGTGTCACCGACTCGTTTCAAACCCGTTTGTTTGTAGCGAGGGATGTAGTTTTTTTGATAGCGCACCAAATTTAGATATGTATCAATCAAACGCTGGTAGCTGTCATTATCGGGAGTATAGGTATCAATCAGCGCAGCAAGTTGTTGACTCGCAACCGCACGTTTGAGGGCGATAATCGTGCTTTCAAGCGGTGGTGTCAGTGGCTCAGTCAGCTTTTGCTCAAAGAACCAGTAACGGCCTTCATTCTTGGCTTTCTCAGCATAGTTTAGATACAGAATCAGGGTGTCTGTCGCCAGCAAATCGTACTCGTACCAACGATTACTCTTACGATAGTATTGGAGAAAATTAAGTTGACGGGTAAATAGAGGACTGAAACCGGCACGCTGAATCACCTCTAGGCGGAACTCTAAGTTACTACCTAGCTGTAAGTCATACCAAATCAGCTGATCACCGTTATCTTGGTAGATCTGTTCCAGTAAATCAGGGTAATGAACTAACTTATGAATTTGGTCATCTTGCGATGTCCATCCTAGACGTTCAAAATAGCCTGACGCTGCCGCTGGTAAAGGAAACAAGCACACCAGCAACAGATAGATTTTCCAATTCCCCATCACGACAACCTTATTCTTTTCTTTATAGGATAGAGTATGGCAGAGAACTGTGAAACTGATGTGACTTGTTTTTAAGAATTGAAAAAACGTTTTTACTATTCAATATGTTAATTAGGAATCGACGCCCAGTGGTTATCCCACTGCACACCAGAGGGAATGGCCTTCTTATCACCCGGCTGATACTGAGTAACCACACTCCCGCTGCCTGAACTTACTCGGAAAAATCCATCATGGGTGACGACACCAGAAGCATCCGCCAACGGTTCGAGCTCAACTAACTTTCGTGTGTGCTTAGACCAAATACCGTAGCAGTTGCCACGTGGTGAGGTCGCGAGTATCCAATCCTCGGTCGCAGCAATACTGGCGATGTAATGATTGAACCTCGCCCACTGTTCCGGCTCAGCTTCCAGAGACACCATTTCGCTACCGCGCGTATGCATCGCCAATAACGACGGGTATTCATCCGGCTCACCGCGATATTGTTGGCCACATAACACGGTTTCACTGCCGTCGTGCGCTAAGTGGCGAATACTCAAATGGTGGTCAGCCAAAGAGACTTGGTCGAGCAACTCTCCATTGGCGTTTAAATAGCTCAAACTAGGAGACATGCTATCAAGGTTTAGTGGCTGGCGACCATTGGTATGTACGCCACCGACACCAATCACGATGGAGTCATCCGGCATAACAATCACTTCATGCGGGCCAATGCCAAAGCCGGTAAACTCGGCCACTTTGTTGTAGCCAGCGATAACGTCATAAACGCCAATAATGCCTTTGCTGGTTCGACGCTCGCCTTCTGTCGCATAGAGCCATCGCCCATCGTTGGAATACACGCCATGTCCGTAATAATGTCGTTCTGATGTCGCGGGTAAAGCTCGCACTACTTCTCCTGTCGTGTAGTCGAACACAACAAAGAAAGTACCCGGTCTTCTGGCAAACGCCACGGCATGATTCATGGTCGCATTCACCGCAACGCCGTGCCCACGTTCAGGCAAAGCGATCTGGCGGATTGGACGGCCAAACTCATCGGCGACAACGGCGGAATACTTGTCTCGTCCGCTGATTGAACATCCAATTAATGCCGGAGTTTGCACTTGGCTTAGCGAAGCGCAGCCAAACGGCAAGGCAGGAATGGCAGCGCTAAACAGCGCTGCTTTGAGTAGTTTTCGTCGAGTTTGATTAGTCACCATCGGTTGCATTAAATCCTATAACAACACCAAGTTCGACAGCCACTTCTTCATGGATCAGGTATTTTAGCTGTTCCAGTTTGTTGTACTGCGCGTATGCTCGCTGATAACCCTGCTTGGTTTGTAACATATCAAACAAGCTTTGCTCTGCGGGCCAAGTTTCTCTCGTCATTGAAAATTGTTGCTTCACCCGGTCCGCCAGCGACGATTCACCGCGCGCTCTAAGTAAGGCGTCAAGACCATTACCCTGTGCAAAATAAAGTGCTTCCATCGCTTGGATATTTTCAGCTAAGTTCTTCATCGACGTTTGCGAGCGCCAAGACTCGGCGAAATATGGTCGTGGATGACCAAAGTTCGCCAACGGTCGACTGAGCTTTTTCATACTGTATTCAAGCTGATTAGAAAGCAGTGCGATGTATTCCGTCAGCCAAGCTTTTTCATCCAGCGCTTTCCATGGGTTTTGTTGCCATGCCGCCGAAATACTCTGGGCGTTGTTAGCTAAATTGCGACTAATAGATACACCTGTACCACACGTTTGAGCCGAATTTAAGTCCGAAGCTTTGTCGTACAACAGCCACTCAATAGCACCCAAACCTTGAACAGTTACGCTTTGCTGCGCAATTTCCTCGGGCGTCCAAGTCTTATTTTGCTTGGCTAACGCCACCATTTTGCGGCCTGTGGTATTTTTTTTATCTGGCCAGAATTGTACATTCCAGCTTTGCGCTAATGCTTGCTCTGGGCCACGTTCCTGACCTTGAAGCGCCATCCAACTCGCCATCGTCGAATGCCACTGGCTTTGCAGCTCTTCCAATGATGCAGACGATTGACAGTAGTCATTAAACGTTGTGTTGAGCTGATTGGTCTGTGCAGCGAATCGTTGCGCTGAGTCGAACTCAACTTGATAAACGTTTTGACTCGCATGAGAGGTTTGTTCTGCTTGCACGTTTTGCTCACCCGTCGACTGACAACCAAGCAATGAGGTAACTGATACAGCAAGCAAAGATAGAGAAACTTTGTTCATCGTCATTCCTTACAACGAGTTTAAGAAAGCGATCAGTGCATCGCGCTCTTTTTGGTTAAATGTCAGCACTTTGCTCTTCGCTGCTTCGGCTTCTCCACCATGCCACAACACCGCTTCCATCAAGTTACGCGCGCGGCCGTCGTGTAGGAAATATGTATGGCCATTCACTTCTTGCGTGTAACCAATGCCCCACAACGGTGGCGTGCGCCATTCGGTGCCGCTCGCAAGGTATTCAGGACGATGATCCGCTAAACCTTCTCCCATATCGTGTAACAACATGTCGGTATACGGGTGAATCGTTTGTTCAGAAAGCGCAGGTAAGCCTTCACGCTTCGCAGTCTTCACATTGGTCTTATGGCAACTTTCACAACCTGCAGAAGCAAACAGCTTTTGTCCTAATACAACTTGCTCATCGTTGACGTTACGACGAATTGGTACCGCTAAGTGCTGTGAGTAAAACTCAACAAAGTTTAGGATCTTGTCGCTGACTTCTGGCTGTCCGCCGTTTGGCAGATCGGCACACAAACTTTGGCGGCTAGTGCAGTTTTCATTCGGGAATAGACGACTGGTTAAGCCGACATCGCCATTAAATGCCGCCGCGTTTTGTTGCATCAATGTCGGTTGACCTGCTTTCCAACCAAAGCGACCAATCGCAAAATCATTTTTTTGTACGTCCCATACGCGGTTTGTCTTGCCTGAAATGCCATCGGCATTTTTATCTTGTTCGTCCGTCCACGCTTCTAGCGTTGCATCAGGAATACTCTCTAATAAGCCAAGACCAATCATTGGCGGCGCCACGCGCGCGGAGAACTGAGTATCTGGGTGCATGTCACCGTAACCTAAGTCAGTGATTTCTAGCTTAGGTTTACGAAGCACCACTTCGGTTCCATCAGTGAATTTGACGGGAACATCGGTGTAAGTAATTTTGATCTGTCCTTCAGGCGTTTGATCTTGCAAAGCAAAATCTTGTAGCTGACCGCCGTACGTTGGTTCAGGGATCACACCGTCTTTGATGTAGGCTTTTTTCTGCTCTGGCGTCATTGCCGGAATGCTCAAGCGCACCAACATGGAAACCGCATGAGTATCGTTCGCTTCAGGAGGATGCCCACGACCATCTTTGATATGACAGTTCTGGCAACCGTTGGTATTGAACAAAGGCCCCAATCCGTCACGAGCATCCGTTGAAGCAGGAGCTTGAACCCAAGGATTGCGGAAGAAACTGTTGCCTACGCTAAAGTCTAAGCGCTTAGTCATCGGCAGATTTCCAGAAGGCAGCGAGTACGCGTTTGCACCGTCTTTTTTCACGGAAGTATCGCCACCGGACTTTACGTCGTAAGCGAGCGCAGAAGTACTGATAAGCATCAGTGCGGTCAGAGTAGATTTTGTATACAAGTTCATCTTAAAGCTCTAAATAAAGCCTTATCTAAATGAGAAAAACTCTCATTAAATATAAGGGTATTAAAACAGCAAAAGGGCTCTTCATAGAGCCCTTCTAGAATTCAAGTAATGATTAGAATTCGTGGTCAGCCGTATCAGGGCTTAGGTTAGTGATTCCTACGATCTTCGCCGCACGTTCAATCGATTCGGTCTGCGCAACCAATGACATGATGGTTTCATTCACCAGGGCATTACCTTGAGTGTTGCCTGAAGCGATCAACTGGTCAAAGAACTGACCGTTTGTCTCTGCGGATGTCACTAATTGACCAACTTGAGCGCGTGTGACGTCAAACTGCTTTTGGATTTCTTTCGCTGCTTGTTTGTCTTTTTGTGCGACTAAATCATTGAGGCTTGGACCTGACAGCAGTGAACCATCTTGACGCTTGTAGATACCCGTGTAGACGTTGTAGATGCCTTGCTCATTGTAGTAATGAGAGTTGTGAGTGTTATCAGAGAAACAGTCGTGCTCATCTTCAGTTGAGTTCGCTTCCAGCGCGACTTTCATGCGCTCACCAGCTAATTCACCCAGAGATAGCGAGCCCATGCCAAAAAGCATCTTACGCAGACCATTTTCCGCAGATCCGTTCACCAACTCTTCGCGGTAGTTACCTTTCTCATCCGCAGACCACTGCTTTTCCATCCACTCTAGGTCTTGAATGAGAAGCTCAGCCGCAGCTTTCAGGTACTCACCACGGCGGTCACAGTTACCGTTTGTACATGCATCGCCAACCACAAAATCTGTGTACGCACGAGCGCCAGCTCCTGCATTAGTACCGTTAAGGTCTTGCCCCCAAAGTAGGAACTCAATCGCATGGTAGCCTGATGCTACATTTGCTTCAGAACCACCCACTTCATTTAGGTCAGCAATCGTTTGTGGCGTAAGTTTCGCGACGTCTAGTGTTGTTGCGCCAATCTGTAGCTGTTTGTTTGCAACGATGTTTGCGTTTGCGCCTTCATTGCCCAATTCGTATTGGTAATCCGCAGAAACGTAATCAATCAGGCCTTCGTCTAGTGGCCATGCGTTTAGCTGCCCTTCCCAATCGTCGACAATCGCATTACCAAAACGGAAAACTTCAGACTGTTGGTATGGTACGCGAGAATCTAGCCATGCTTGTTTCACTTCTTCCAACTTAGCCGCAGAAGGAGCAGAAAGGAAAGACTCAATAGATTGATCAAGTGTTTTGGCTGTTGTTAACGCATCAGCAAATACTGCGTGAGCGATATCAGCATAGTGCTCAACGACTTGCTCTTGAGTCACGTTGGCTGCCATTGCTGAGCTGCTAGCAATAACTAAAGAAGTGGCTACTGATTGGGCTAATAGCGATTTTAAGTTCATGGAAGGCGTCCTTGTTGATGATAATAATTGTTCTTACTAGTTAGTGCTAATTATTCTCATTTGCACTATTAGACGCAAATAATACAAAGTTACAATTTTTTTTCAACCTATATACAAAAAAAGCCTCACGAAAGTGAGGCTTTTATCAACATTGATTACAAAAGGCTTTATAGCTTCAAGTCATGCTTACCATGAGACACTTTTGCTTTTAGGTAACCTTCGTTCCCTTCTTTCAAGTGAGCTGAAGTATTGACAACGTCTTTAATTTCAATGCCGTGCTCACTGAGCTCTTTGATCTTTTTCGGGTTGTTTGTCACCAAACGGATCTGATTTACGTTCAACGCCTTAAGCATTTGTGCCGCTTCAGTAAAGTCTCGCAGATCATCACCAAAACCAAGATGGTTGTTGGCTTCATAGGTATTCATCCCTTCACTCTGCAGCTTGTAGGCATCAATCTTGTTGTAAAGACCAATGCCGCGTCCTTCTTGACGAAGGTAAAGAATGATACCGCCCGACTCGGCCATGCTATTGATGGTTTCGTCCAACTGCTCGCCGCAATCGCATCGAGATGAATGGAAAACGTCGCCCGTCAAGCACTCAGAGTGCATGCGAACTAAAGGAATGTCTTGAGTTTTGTCAGCTTGTTTGAAAATGACGGCAACGTGTTCTTTATCGGTTTTTAGACCTTTAAAAGATAAAATCTCAGCGTCAATATTGCTTTTAGCACCGACTTTAAAATCTACTCTGGCTCTTACTTCCGCCATATCTCTACTCACTTGAATCTACTTCTATGCCATTTCTATCTTGGTAGAAATCTCTGATGTCACTAACTATGGGGATTCACAGCTGATAAATCAATGGTTAGTTAACAATTGTTATAATATAACAATTTAACACGAAGACAATAAAAAACCTCAGCGACTTAACATCGTGAGGTCTTTAGAATTTGTTAAACGCCAGCGCTTAGTGGTTTTGTTTGATTTTCCAAACGGAATGCTCAACCCACATCGCCTCAAGCTCTTGCAGCTCTTCTTCAGTTAGCAGAGAAAGTGTTGGCTTAGTCTGAGGCAACGTATAAGCCTGCAGATGACTAATCTGAGCGTAAAAGTCTTTTCGCAGTTGTGATTTGTTCGTTTCCACTACTTTCCCTGTCATCTGAATATGTTGAATAGATATAAATTCATTTTTGCTTTTGTCTAGAAAATGATACCAAATTACATAATCCGCGCAAAAAGTAATGTTAAAAGTGAGCATAAAATCACAATTTATTTAACATCTTACACTTTACAATTCATATTAATATTGGATATAAAAATGATCCATTTAATACTCACGACAACGAATGGGATCATTCTTGCTATCTTTACGTGTATAGATTAAAAATAAAAACACTTTAAAAATAACGAGTTACAAATATGGCAGGAAATTCATATATGGTAGGGGAATAAAATAAATAGATCTAAGTAATATTGTTTATTCGATCCAGAAAACACGGATAAAAACGCAGGCTTTCGCCTGCATTCTATTTTCTATAACCTAATTTTACGTTGCCGTGAGAATCAAACCACAAGGCTTCAGCACGTCTGCGACCAATTAATATTGGTCCATCATCGTAGAATAGAAAGTTTTTCCAATGCTTCTTAAACGTTGACCATTTTGTTTCGATCACATTGTATTTCTCGTAACAGAAATAAACCGTTACATCATCTTGCCAATCCATAAATGTTAGCACTTCTTCAGGCAATGATTCGTCGTCTGATTCCCATGCGGCCATCCAGTCTACGGTTTCGTTCCAGTTAGACTCTTTCATTGGCCAATCGCTTGAACTTAAACGATCCGCGTCAGGGCTTTGTGCACTGATGTTCTCTTTCCACAACTGCGACGCACGCGCTTGCGTCATCGGTTTGATCGCTTCCAAGTCACTTTCTGGGACTGGCATCGATTGGTGAGTAAAAATCCATTTTCTTTGGTATTCATCCAAAGTTAAATACGACATTCATTTTCCTCATAGTGGCTGGCAATCAAGCCTTGAGCCAGCCTTTTTCTGTAGCTTCTGCGATCACTTGTTGGGCTTTCTCCCACAACACCTCAGAACCTAATCCAATTCGTTTGTTGATCGTCAATGCTTGCTCACGCGTGACACCGTGTTCTTGCCAGCTTTGACCGTCATTGTGATAGTTAAGTAGCATGGGGATCAAACGATCTAACGCTTTAGCAAACTTCGCATCCGCTGATTCCGCCGCTTCAAATTCTAACCAGAGCTCAAACAGTACTCTGCCCTGCTCTTCAGGCAACATACCGAATAGCCTTTTTGCTGCGGCTAGTTCTTTCTCTTCTTGCTCAGCCGAGGCTACCGCATCATAAACAAAGGTGTCACCTGCGTCGATTTCAACAATATCGTGGAGCAATAACATCTTTACGACTCGTGCGACATCTACCGGTTCATTCGCGTGCTCTTCCATTAAAATCGCCATTAACGCGACATGCCAGCTGTGCTCTGCAGAGTTCTCCAATCGACCTTCTGCACTCTTGACTCGGGTGCGGCGTAAAACAGATTTAAGTTGGTCTAGCTCAATCAATAAAGCGAGCTGCTGTTCGAGACGACTCATCGTGTTATCCCTTCCAATTGGCGTTTGTTAAAGAGGTCAGAACATGGTCTTCCCATTTGCCATTAATGAGTAAGTAATCTTTCGCGAGACCTTCTTGGGTAAATTCAAGACGTTTTAGTACCGATTCGCTGCGCTTATTTCTTGGCATGTAACCCGCCATAATGCGATGAAGGTTTTGGATATTAAACATGTAATCCACCGCCATTCTCAGCGCACGCGTCATCACTCCACGCCCTTGCGCTGTCTGACTCAGTGAGTAGCCGACATTACAGGCATGAAACGGAAAACGAGAGATGTTACTAAAAGAAATGGTTCCAAGCATCTCTCCGCTGTTGCTATCAAGAATGATCAAGTAATAGCCCAACCCCATACGGTGCAACTCGTTCAACTTAATTAGTCGTTGAGTCCAACCTGCTTCGCTAAAAAACGCGTCCTCACGCTTAGGTTCCCACTCTCTGAGAAAGTCACGGTTGGCAATAAAGTAGTCTGAAATCAGTTTCCCGTCCGTAGGTTCAGCCGTGCGCAGAATGATGTCTTCATCCTGTTCAAACACTTGAACTGGTGTGCTTACTCTTTCCATTTAGTTCTTTCTGATCCCGTATTCACGTAGTTTATTCGCTACCGAGGTATGTGAGACATTCAAACGCTTCGCCAGTTTGCGGCTTGATGGGAATGACTGGTACAGACGCTCAAGAACTTGCGATTCGTACTCTTTCATTATTTCGTCTAACGAGCCATCCAAATTGATCGTCGGTAGATTGTTTGAAGTAGATTCTAACTGCGGTAAATGGAACAGATCCGGCGTCAGTACATTGCTCTCAAGCTCAGTGAGAGCTCGCAATACCATGTTTTCTAACTGACGCATGTTGCCTGGCCACTGATAGCTGATCAGTTGATCAATCAACTCATCGCTCAACTCTGGCTTATTGATGCCTAGCTGTTTAACGTATTTAGAGACGAACAAATCAAGTAAAGGCGCAATATCATTAGAACGCTCACGTAGTGGTGGAATAGCCAACGTAAGTACGTTCAAACGATAGAAAAGGTCTTCACGGAATGTGCCCGACTCGGCCAAATCCGCAAGGTGGTGTCTGGTTGAGGCAATCACGCGCACATCAACGTGAATTTCATCTTCTTCACCGACACGACGGAAGGTACCATCTTGTAGCAAACGCAACAGTTTGATTTGCAGGTGTGGGCTCATCTCACCGATTTCGTCAAGGAATACGGTGCCACCGTTTGCCTGCTCAAAAATGCCTTTATGACCTTGTTCATGGTTAAACGAACCAGGCGCATGGCCAAACAATTCTGTTTCTGCTACATCATCCGGCATAGACGCACAGCTTAGAACCAAGAATGGTTTTCCTGCACGGTTTGAACGATTGTGACACGCGCGCGCCAGCATCTCTTTACCCGTGCCTGTTTCACCTTGCACCAGCAGAGGTTGGTCAAGCATAGAGAGTTTCTTCGCTTGGCTAATCAAAGCTTTGTGACGGTTAGAAATGCCGACAAAGTGCTCAAAGCCGAGGTTGTTGTGCAGCGGTAACGTATCGTCAAACAAGTGCTTTTCTTGAATAGAGCGAATCATCATTACCGTGCTTGCGAGAATCGATTCGTTGCTTTCGTCGGTAATATACACCGGCATCACCTCAAGCACGTAATCCAATCCACCAAGGACGATGTTTTCTCTTAGGCGTGAAATTTTGCCCTCGCTCCACTTGGTGAAGTTGAAGCTCGGTACAAGGCTAGAAATATGATGACCGATGACCGCGTCTTGTTCTGAATTGAACAAGCTCAGCGCAGCGTGGTTTGCCATATCAACATTGCCTTTTAAGTCGATACCAAGTACCGGCTCTGGCAGGCTGTTGAGCAAAGAGATAAGCTCGGTGTTATGCCTTTCCATTGGCATAAACTGAATCTTGCGCACATCATTAACGCCAGAGATTCTACGTATCTCCGCCATAAGCTCGCTGAAGGTATCAAAATCAATATCTGGGCAGTTGAGATAAATAATGCCGGAGATATCAATTTCAATACCGCGTAAATCGATATTCTTTGAAGCTAAGATATCGAGCAGTTCACGAGTCAGACCCAGTCTGTCCTCACAGAATACTTCTAGACGCACTAATGAATTCCTAACGTAAGGTGTCACGAAAAGTTGACAGTAGTTTCCCTTAAGCCTAGATCCCCGTCAAGCAAACGGGTAATACTTGCTTCACATTCGCGTTATTTGATTGTAATGGCGGCGATTTTTTCTACTATCTGCTTACGGATTGAACCGAGTTTGACTTTGCGATCCTGATGCCAAGGAATCGGTCGCAATAGTGACATCGCTTTAATACCCAGTCTTGCCGTAAGGATACCAACCCCTAAACCCTGCCCAGCGCGAGCGGACAACTTGCCCGCAAGGTCCATCGACATCAGGTCCATACTGGCATCGATCGCCAGTTCACTTGCACCTGCCGCTGCCATATTGATTAAGGTTGATTTAAACAACTTCAAGCGCGACCAGTAACCCAGTTCTACGCCGTAAACCGCAGCCAAGTTGTCGATCATTTTAAAGTTACGCCAAGCAACCAACATCATGTCTGCTAACGCTAACGGGCTAATTGCAACCAAAGCGGCCGACTCAGTCGCATGTTGCGATACAATTTTGGTCGCGAGTTTGTCTTGCTCTGCCACCACCATCGCATCGTACATATCGAGCACTTCCGCGTCACTGTGCGACGCGTTGACGCTGTTGTTCCAGCGGTCGTAACTTGGCGATTCTGGCTGGATGCCACTTTGCTTGGCTAAGTTTTCACAGAACGCTTTGCCTTTGCCAACGCTGTTGGCTTGAATCAAGGCTTCACTCTGCTCTTGCACACTAAAGTGACGTCGTAACGCCCGCAGTTTCCACAACTCTTTACCTAGTGCGCCAATACCTAGACCAGCAATGGTAGAAATAAAGCCAGCCCAGCCTAATGTGAGCCAATCGCCGCTTTGCAGAGCGGTTATTACCGTATCAATCGCCTGCCAACCTACCAAGCCAGCAAATGCAGAAAGTAATCCCGTTGCCAACCATTTGGGACCTTTACTTGGTCGAATGACTTGTTCTAAGTTCGCTTCTTGGGTGGTCTCTGTATCTTTGTGTTCAATCTCAACCGGAATAAAGGCGTCTGCAGTTTCAAACTGTCTCTGCGCCGTCAGTTCTGGTGTTTGTTGTTCGCTATCCGAGTCCAACATTTGTTCAAAGACTTGCTTTTGTTTTAGTGCGACTTCTTTCGCTTTGTTCATTTCAGCTTGTCTCCAATTAGGTAATCTAACGCCTTATCCATACGAATATGTGGCAACGGATCGTCTTGCGAGACGATCTGAGGTCTAAACGCGGTAAACTCAAATCCTTGTTTTTCCCAATACGCTTCACCCGGTAGTTTTTTCGGCACTTCTCCCGGAAAAACGGTAATTGCACGCTCATCCAACGTGACACCTTGTAGCGCTGGAATAGACTGGCCGTCCTGATTGATATAACCCGTTTTCGTCGCCTGAATCGATGCCATCGTCATACAACTCATATCGATGTTTTCATATGACGCATTCTGCCAAGCCGGATGCACCATCTGTTGCAACAACGACACTAAATTAGGATGTTGTTCAGGCGTCACGTGGTCCGCTTTTGTTGCAGCGAACAGGACTTTATCGATCCTCGGCGCAAACAAGCGTTTTAGCATATTGCTACGCCCGTAGCGGAAGCTGTGCATGATCTGCTCGAGCGCATGGCGCATGTCGTGAAACGCTTCGTAACCTGCATTCAATGGCTGCAAGCAGTCCACCAAAACGATTTGCCTGTCAAAGGTGGAAAAGTGATGTTTGTAAAACGCTTTCACCACTTTGTTTTGGTATTGGCTATAGCGCGCATTGAGCATTTCCAAGTTCGAACCTTTGACGAATTTTGCCTCTTCGTTAAAACGGCAAGGGAAAAACTGCAGTACAGGTGCACCGTCTAACTCTCCCGGCAACACAAAACGCCCCGGCTGCACCCAATGCAAGCCCGCCTCTTTACACGCATACAGATACTGAGTGTAGCTTTCAGAGACTTCCGATAATTTCTTCTCATCCAACGGCGCGTCTAGGTCAAGCGCATCGAGTTTCGCCAACCAATCTTGCGCCAATTCTTTCCGTTTACCTTTGAGCGCTGCAAATTGCGATACTGACCACTGGTGAAAATTCATATCCAGCAGAGGCAGATCGAGCAACCACTCACCTGGGTAGTCGATGATGTCGACATGCAGCGTCGAAGTACTGCTAATCAGCTTCTTGGTTTTGCTCTTTGGTTTGTATTTTATCGCCAGACGAATCTCACTGACATCTCGTGTTGGCTCAGGCCATTTCGGTGGCTGCTGTTGCGTATGTTCCATCGCTTCGTCATAGGCGAAACGCGGCACCATCATATTCGATTGAGGCACGCGTTTAGCGCCAATTAAGCGCTTATCTCTGGCGGCGGCAAGCAGAGGAAGGTTGTCATGTGTTGAAGTATGAAGAAGCTGATTCACCAATGAGGTGATAAACGCCGTTTTACCCGCTCTGGAAAGTCCGGTTACAGCGATACGCACATGCGTATCCATGCTACGGTTGATAAAATCGTTCACTTCTTGAGTAATTTTCTTCATTCACATTCTCTTATCTAGGGATTGCTGATTATGCTACTGGATGTAATCTTAATCTTAGATGAACGAAAAAGCCCCTGATAAAAATCAAGGGCTTTCAAGATGATGCTTCACATCGCCGAGTGGCGTTGGAATTTAATCGTCTTCAATCAGTTTGTAGATTACGAATAGCGCAATCTCAACCAATACAACTAACACACAAGTGATAGTGACGTATTTCTCATCAAAAATACTAATGCCGTGAAGAATGAGGTCGTAACCAACAAAAGCACCTACAACGACCGCAATAATCAGTTGTAAAATTTGAACAAAACGAGGCATGAGCGCTCCTGACGTATAATAAAGTTGTAGAATATATAAATTAAAGGTGCGACTGAACCGCACCTTTGTCAAATGTTTGCCAATTAAATCAGCAGTTTCTCACAGTCTGTAGCAAACTTAAGCCTGTTGTTCCATTTCTTGGATTTTAACTTTCCAAGTGTCTGGACCAATTTGGTGAGCATTCGCGCCGTTTGAGTCAACAGCAACCGTTACTGGCATATCTTCTACTTCAAATTCGTAGATTGCTTCCATGCCTAGGTCTTCAAACGCAACTACACGTGCTTTCTTGATTGCTTTCGCTACAAGGTATGCCGCACCACCTACAGCCATCAGGTAAACCGCTTTGTGTTTCTTGATTGACTCGACTGTTGCAGGACCGCGTTCCGCTTTACCGATCATACCCATAATGCCAGTCTCTTCTAGCATCATGTCTGTGAACTTATCCATACGAGTGGATGTTGTCGGGCCAGCAGGACCAACGGCTTCATCACCCACTGCGTCTACTGGGCCTACGTAGTAAATAAACTTACCCTTGAAATCAACGCCTTCAGGTAAACCTTCGCCATTTTGTAGCATTGTTTGGATGCGTTTGTGTGCCGCGTCGCGACCAGTAAGAATCTTGCCAGAAAGAAGAACTGTCTCGCCAGTTTTCCACTGTTCCACATCGGCTTGTGTCACTTCGTCTAAGTTAACACGACGAGTATTTGCGCCCGCTTCCCATGTGATATCTGGCCACTCTTCCAGCTTCGGTGGCGTTAGGTCAGCCGGACCTGAACCATCTAGCGTGAAGTGTACGTGACGGGTTGCTGCACAGTTAGGGATCAGACACACAGGTTTAGACGCCGCGTGCGTTGGCGCTGTTTTGATCTTCACATCGACAACTGTTGTCAGACCGCCAAGGCCCTGAGCACCGATACCTAATTTGTTGACACGATTGAAGATGTCTAAACGTAGCTCTTCTTCCGCGTTTTGAGGACCACGCTCGATAAGCTCTTGGATATCGATGTGTTCCATCAGTGATTCTTTCGCCAGTACTGCCGCTTTTTCAGCCGTACCGCCAATACCAATGCCAAGCATACCCGGTGGACACCAACCTGCACCCATTGTTGGTAGTGTCTTCTCTACCCACTCTGCGATATCGTCTGATGGGTTTAGCATCACCATCTTAGTTTTGTTTTCACTACCGCCGCCTTTCGCCGCGATTTGAATTTCAACTTTGTCGCCCGGAACCATGTTGATATGAACAACCGCTGGTGTGTTATCTTTGGTGTTAATACGCTTACCCGCAGGGTCCATAAGAACCGATGCACGTAGTGGGTTATCTGGGTTGGTGTACGCTTGACGAACACCTTCATCCACCATTTGCTGAACCGTCATATCGGTAGCGTCCCACTGGACACCCATACCAACGTTAACAAAACAAGTTACGATGCCCGTGTCTTGGCAGATAGGACGATGGCCTTCAGCAGACATACGCGAGTTAATTAGGATTTGAGCAATAGCGTCTTTTGCCGCTTGGCTTTCTTCCTTGTGGTAGGCTTTTTCTAGGGCTTGGACAAAGTCTAAAGGGTGATAGTAGGAGATGTACTGAAGTGCATCAGCAACGCTGCTGATCACATCTTGCTTACGAATTACCGTCATTGCATGCCTCGTTATAGTTATGCTTCCTTATACAGCCACCTGCAAAACGTTTGCTTATTTCAGCGTTCGGACGAAAAAACAACGCTATTTTATTGTTAAACGCCTTGTAGCGGCTTTGGTTGGCAATATGATACTCTTGCTTTCCCTCTGTTACCATGCAGCGAACGATCTCTTTGTCACAAATTAAACAAATGAATAACAACGCGCCAAATAGCTTAGAAATCAAACCGATTACCTATCATTCAGAGCTTGCTCAGCAACTGTTTTCTCGCATCGAATCTTTACCTTGGTCTATTTTGTTACGCTCGGCTTCGACGTCACATATTGATAGCCGTTTCGACGTGTTGGTGGCAAACCCGGTTACGACATTAACCACCACTGGACAGTCAACCAAAGTGGTTAATCCACATGAGACATTCCTCTCGGATGAAGACCCGTTCTCCCTACTCCAGCAACAGCAAACGCAATGGTTGCCTAAACTGGACTATGAAGGTGAATTGCCTTTCGTCGGTGGTGCGCTCGGTTACTTTGCTTACGATTTGGGTCGCCGCGTCGAACAGCTTCCTGAGATAGCGGAGCATGACCTAACAACTCCCGATATGGCAGTAGGGTTGTATGATTGGGCGGTTGTGGTTGACCACCAACAACAGTCGGCGTTTGTCGTTGGTACACAGGTCGAGACGCACTACGCATGGTTACTAGAGCACACACCACAAGAGCACGCTGATTTTACGCTACAAGGCGATTGGCAATCGAACATGAGCAAAGCGAGTTACAGCGAAAAATTTGCTCAAGTTCAAGAATACCTGCGCTCTGGCGATTGCTATCAAATTAATTTGGCGCAGCGTTTTTGCGCGGAATATGTTGGCAGCGAATGGCAGGCTTACAACAAACTAGAGTCGGTCAATCAAGGGCCATTTTCAGCTTTCGTACGTACCGAACAAGGTGCGATTTTAAGTGTTTCACCTGAGCGTTTCCTCGAAGTGAAGCAACGCACGATTGAAACTAAACCGATTAAAGGTACGCGTCCAAGGTACAACAACCAAGAACAAGACCGAGCGGCAGCTAACGACTTAGCCAATGCTGAGAAAGATCAGGCCGAAAACCTGATGATCGTTGACTTGCTACGTAACGATATTGGACGAGTGGCTAAACCGGGCTCGGTACACGTCCCTAAGCTATTTGATATAGAAAGTTTCCCAGCGGTTCACCATCTTGTCAGTACGATTCGCGCCGAGCTTGACGCGCAGTACAGCGAAACCGACTTACTCAGAGCGTGTTTCCCTGGGGGTTCCATTACTGGCGCGCCGAAAATACGTGCAATGGAAATTATTGAAGAGCTCGAACCACATAGACGTAGCGCGTACTGCGGAAGCATTGGCTATATCAGTCGCCATGGTCGTATGGATACCAGCATTACGATTCGAACCTTAGTCGCCGAGCACAACAAACTATATGTTTGGGCGGGTGGTGGCCTAGTAGCGGACAGCCAATGCGACGCTGAATACCAAGAAACATTGGATAAACTGAGCCGAATCCTACCCGTATTAGAGTGCTAATTCTTCTGACGACAAATCATTAGAGCTCAAACAAAACTGTTATTTATGTAAGTAGCGTGAAGTGAATTTCGCTTCACGCGCTCTTCTTCCTTTCTCGTCCAAACCGGAGAAACCCGCAAATTTACGCTATCCTTATTGATATAAGTAAGTTACAAATAAATAACAAATCTTACGTTGTACCAATCAGTTAGGGAGTTTGCGTGTCACCAGCTTTCAGTAAAGACAAACTTATTCAGAATTTTCAGCTGCATCAAACGGTGGACTACCATCAGGATGCGTTAAAGCGCGTTGCGCATTTGGAAACGACTTCTCTACGCAAGGCATCCGTCTTGATCGGCTTTGTTGAGCGTGGTGATGGTCTGAACGTTATCTTTACCCGACGAGCGAAGCATCTAAAACACCATCCCGGACAAATTAGTTTTCCTGGTGGGAAGTTCGAGCCGACCGATATGACTCTCGCTAACACAGCTCTGCGTGAAACATTTGAAGAGATCGGTGTCGATAGAGAACAAATCAATATCTTCGGTAAAATGCCCGAGCTAGTTACTATCAGTCGATTTAGCGTCACCCCTTTCCTTGCATTTGTGGATGAGCACTATGAGTCTCGAGTGGATCCCAATGAAGTTGATGAAATCTTTGAGATTCCAGCGCGAATAGTTCTGGATAAATCCCGACTACATAGTCAAAAATTTGTGTTTAACGACTACAACCACCGCGTGTTTGGACTCTCTTATAAACACCATTTTATCTGGGGAATGACCGCACAAATCATCCAGGCGATGCAACATCACATTATGCATCGGTATTAATACTTTTTATCATCATTCAATATTTGCTCACATTACTTATATTAACCATCAATAACGCAAACGGTTACGCGTGAGACACGTCTAAATATTCCTACGTAAAATTAGAAAAACTAATCCGTGAGATTAATAAAACTCAGCAGTGGCACACCATTTTCGTGACAAAAAACAGGTTTTTGAAATATCATGTAATAAGTCACATCAATTCGTGATTTAGATCTATTTGTTGTCTAAGATTTTTATGCAGAATTGCGCCCGACTTATTTCCTGTTCCCAAAAATGAGTATCACAAAATGAATACTACTACTTCTGCGGTTTCTACCGCACAATCGTCTAGTAAGTTTACTTACCAAGACTTCACCTGGTGTCTGTCTCTTTTCGGCACCGCTGTAGGTGCTGGTGTACTTTTCCTTCCTATCAAAGCTGGTGCGGGCGGTTTCTGGCCATTAGTTATCCTAGCGCTAATCGCAGCGCCTATGACTTGGTTTGCTCACAAATCTCTGGCGCGTTTCGTCCTTTCCGCAAAAAATCCTGAAGCAGATATCACTGACACTGTTGAAGAACACTTTGGTAAGACAGGCGCAAACCTTATTACTTTCGCTTACTTTTTCGCTATCTACCCTATTGTTCTTATCTACGGTGTTGGTATCACAAACACAGTGGATTCTTTCCTAGTAAACCAAGTAGGTATGGAATCTATTCCACGTTGGTTGCTTTCTGGTGCGCTGATCGCAGCAATGACTGCTGGCGTAGTGTTTGGTAAAGAGCTAATGCTTAAAGCGACGTCTGCAATGGTTTACCCATTGGTACTGGTTCTTTTAGCGCTGTCTTTCTACCTGATTCCAGAATGGAACACGTCAATGATTGAAGTAGCACCAGACTGGTCAGCAATGCCGACTGTCGTATGGCTAGCAATTCCAATCATCGTATTCTCTTTCAACCACAGCCCAATCATCTCTCAGTTCTCTAAAGAGCAACGCCGCCTACACGGTGACAACGCAGTACAAAAAACTGACTCAATCACTGCTGGTGCAGCGATGATGCTAATGGGTTTTGTTATGTTCTTCGTATTCTCAGTTGTTCTATCTCTGTCTCCAGAGCAACTAGCGATGGCTAAAGAGCAAAACATCTCTGTACTTTCTTACCTAGCGAACGTTCACGAGTCTCCACTTATTTCTTACATGGGTCCTCTAGTGGCATTCGCAGCGATCACTTCTAGCTACTTTGGTCACTTCCTAGGTGCGCACGAAGGTCTAGTTGGCCTGATCAAATCTCGCTCTAAATCACCAGTAAGCAAGATTGAAAAAGGCTCTCTACTATTCATCGTTATCACTACTTGGATTGTGGCTATTGTTAACCCAAGCATCCTTGGCATGATTGAAACAATGGGCGCGCCAATGATTGCGGCAATCCTATTCCTAATGCCAGTTTTCGCGATGCAGAAAGTGCCTGCGATGGCGAAGTACAAAACTTCTGCACCTGTACAGATTTTCACAACAATATGTGGTCTTGCAGCAATTAGTTCTGTAATCTACGGCGCTCTTTAATCACTAGTGATTAAAACCAAAATATAACGACTATAAATAAGCCTCCCTACCCCCTGGGAGGCTTAGTTTTGAGGTAATCGATATGATTAGTGTTTTCGACATCTATAAAATCGGCGTTGGCCCTTCAAGCTCACACACTGTTGGTCCGATGAAAGCGGGTAAAGAATTTATTGATGAACTACGCTCAATGGGAAAATTGCGCGACATCACTAAAATCACCGTTGACGTTTATGGATCGCTATCACTGACAGGGAAAGGTCACCACACGGATATCGCAATCATCATGGGTCTTGCTGGCAACACTCCTGAGAAAGTAGATATCGACTCTATTCCGGGCTTTATCGCTCGCGTAGAAGAAACTGAGCGCCTTCCTGTTGGCATGCACTGTCATACAGTATCGTTCCCTAAAGACGGTGGTATGAACTTCCATACTACTAACCTTGAGCTGCACGAAAACGGCATGCAAATCCACGCGTGGATTGATGACGAAGTTGTATTCTCAAAGACTTATTACTCGATTGGTGGCGGTTTCATCGTTGACGAAGAAAACTTCGGTAAAGAAGAAGCGAACCCAATCCAAGTACCTTACCCGTTCACTACGGCTGAGCAACTTGTTGACCAGTGTAAGCAAAGTGGTCTGTCTATCAGTGCGCTAGTGATGAAAAACGAGCACGCACAGCACTCAGACGAAGAAACTCGTACTTACTTCGCGAACATCTGGAAAACGATGCGCGAATGTATGGAACGTGGCATGAACGAAGAAGGCATCCTTCCTGGACCTCTACGTGTACCACGTCGTGCAGCAGCACTTCGCCAGCAACTGTTAACATCAGAAAAGACGTCAAACGATCCAATGTCTGTTGTTGATTGGGTGAACATGTTTGCGTTTGCAGTAAACGAAGAAAACGCAGCAGGTGGCCGCGTTGTGACAGCACCGACAAACGGTGCATGTGGCATCATCCCAGCAGTACTTGCGTACTACGATAAGTTCATTCAGACAGTGACTGAAAAAGACTACATCCGTTATTTCGCAGCGTCTGGTGCAATTGGTGGTCTTTACAAACGTAATGCGTCTATCTCTGGTGCGGAAGTTGGCTGTCAGGGTGAAGTTGGTGTGGCCTGTTCTATGGCTGCAGCAGGTCTTGCAGAACTTATGGGTGGTAGCCCAGAGCAAGTATGTATGGCGGCTGAAATTGCAATGGAGCACAACCTAGGCCTAACGTGTGACCCTGTTGCTGGTCAGGTACAGGTACCATGTATCGAACGTAACGGTATTGCAGCAGTAAAAGCGATCAACTCTACTCGTATGGCGCTACGTCGTTCATCGGCTCCAACTGTTTCTCTGGATAAGGTTATTGAAACCATGCTAGAGACAGGTAAAGACATGAACGCGAAATACCGCGAAACATCTCAAGGTGGTTTGGCAGTGAAAGTTATCTGTTAATCCTACCGATAGCATCAAAAAGCCCGAGCAAATGCTCGGGCTTTTTTTTTAACTAAACAAGTTGCGAGGCAAGTAAGAACACACCAAACAGTAAAGAGAATACCAACATAGGCTTACCTCCTTCTGCAGTGTAACGCTCTGCGCTCTCGGCACTTTGTGACTGTCTTAGCTTGTAAACCATCGCTAGAGGTACAAACACCGCCAACAACACTAATATAATGCCAGCGTAGCCCAATACCGCTAGGAACTTGTCGGCCGCAAACAACGAGCCAATCAGAGGTAAGATAAAGGTCAGAATGTATGTGACAACACGGTTCTTATTGAACATGTCGCGGTTCTGGTTATACAGAGACATCGCAACGCCAAAGAACGAAGTCAACAAGGCTAAACCCGTAAACACCGCCAGCAACGAACCAATCCAGCTAGAGTGGTGCTCAAACGCCGCGATAAGATCGCCGACACCTTTCAGCTCGCCCAGTTGTGTTGGGTTTAAGTTGCCGACCACCGCAAACAACCAACACAAGTAACATACCAGTGGGATCAGTGAACCGACGATCACCATGTTTCTCAGCTGTGTATCCGTCGCTTCATGGTTGTAAGCAACCAGAGATGGAATAACCACCATAAAGCCAAAACTGGTGAATAACACCGCGCTGGTTTTGATTAACTCAAGATGATCATTGTTAATCACTCGCGCAAGATTGTTAGCACTGAATTCAGGCATCAAAAATACTAAGGTGGCGGATAAACTCGCGATCATCACAAAAAATAGCGCGCGATTAAGCTTATCGATAATCCCCGTGCCTGCGGCGATCACCAGACCAGAAATCAACGTGAATCCGACTTGGCTTTGGGTATTTGTGATTTCAATACCTAACTTTGACGCCATTTGACCAAACAGATCTGCTGCACCAAGAATGTAAGCCATTAATAGGCAGATAAGTAACGCATACAGTAGGCCATTGGAAATCAGTTGTCCGCCTTTTCCCAGCGTTTTGCGTGCGATGGAGTTAAGCCCTAACCCACCACCCGCTTTTACCGTTGCTTCGAGCAGCAGCAGTGCTGCGTAAGTTGTGCCGAAACAAATAAAAATCATTAATAACGTCCCGTACCATAGGCCAAATTGAGCCAGTACCATCGGGATCGCGAGCATGCCAGCACCGAGCGCTGTGCCAGAGATAATTAGGGAGCTCCCTAAAAGTTTAGTGTTCATAGTGTCGTATTCTATTTTTGATTGATAAAAGATTTAGATGCGCGTGTGCCTAGCGCGATGGCTAACAATCAAAAGGAATACGAACAGCGGGCTTTAATAGAGAAGAAGCGAGGAAAAGCAGAGAGATAAGAAGCAAATGGGCTAAGCGAGCCAATAAGATGAGAAAGAGATACTGAAGCTTGGTGTGGCGACCCTTCAGTCGGCTCAATGATTGGTGTGGTGATTTTGAAAATCATGAAAATATCCATTACAGCTAATCAATCCATAAATAACACATCGCACTCCTTGTGCGATCTACCTCTCAAACCAAGAGGTCATTTCATATTATCTATTGAAAGCTCGATTGCAATGGAAAAATCGGACAAAATTTCACTTATGTAGATTTTTTAACCATAGAGTAAGTAAAACCATAGTTATTTATGTCATTAAAAAAGCGAAGCTAAGAGCTTCGCTTTTTGCATTTTAAAGACGGAATCGAGTTACTCGCCTTTGTATACACAACCTGCTGTACACGTTTCTTTGATTTCTACTTTGCTCAGCAACGGTAAACTCGGTTTGAGCTCTTGCCAAATCCATTTTGCAAGCACTTCACTGGTTGGGTTTTCCAGACCTTCAATATCATTAAGGTAGTAATGATCTAAGCGGTCATAAATCGGCTTAAACGCGCTTTTGATTTCTGAGAAATCAATAACCCAGCCTGTATGCGGATCCACTTCACCTTCAACATAAAGGCGAACTAAGAAAGAGTGACCATGTAGGCGACCACATTTATGACCTTCGGGAACATGTGGCAAGCGGTGTGCCGCTTCAAACATGAATTCCTTGTAAAGTTCAGTTCTCATAACGATTCTCGGGCATTGCAAAAGACACGCAATACTAAGGAAATTGTGATCTAGTGACAAGTTTCTCGTCACGATAAATTGATTTCATTTTTATCTGTCCGTATTAGACCTTTGTAGCACGCCGAAAAAATGGCGACCCGTCAAAGATTTGATTACACGAGCCCTACATCACATTTACATAATCCACACTTAAAATATGGTCACAATACGCCGTTCAGTTGGTTGAGTTATATAACAATTTCGTCATTATACGGACGTCTATTCCAATTCTAATAATTAAGCATTTACAAATGAGCTCAACGATCACTGCGAAACTACTAGTCACACTAGTTACCGTATTTTCTCTCGTTCTCGCCTCCTCGACTGCATACCAGTATTGGCAGCAGAAAGAGCTAATGAATTCTGTGCTGAGTGAACAGCTCCACGATAAAGCGAGTAACTATTTCGACAGCCTTAATATGATGATGCTAACGGGCACGATGGCGCAAAAAGAAACTTTGCGTCAAAAAGCGTTAGCTCAAGACGGTATTGAACAAGTGAAAGTGCTGCGCGCCGATGCCGTCAGCAAACTTTATGGCCCAGGTCAGGCCAACCAAAAACCAAGTGACGACATCGACCAACGTGCGTTAGCTGGTGAATTGGTGATTGAACCAATCCAAGCCGATTGGGGTAAAGGCATTGTTGTTGCCTTACCGATGAAATCGAGCGAAAACTACCGCGGTACCAACTGTGTATCTTGTCATATGGTTCCGGAAGGTGAAGTGCTTGGCGCGATTCGTCTTGAGTACAACCTATCTCACGTAACCAGCATGATCAGCCAGCGCACTTTTATTGCTATCACTATCATGGCGACATTAGGTTGTGTTGGCTTCTTACTGACTCTTTTCTTGATCCGTAAGTTTATCGTTCGCCCAATTCAAAAAACCGCTCACTACATGCAAGGCGTCAGCGAAAGTAAAGACCTGACTCGTCGCCTTGAACATGAAAACAAAGATGAAATCGGTCAGCTCGCGGTAGCGATTAACTCGTTTATGGACACGGTCAGCAGCAGTCTGGAAAAAGTTCAGGATACGTCGCACAACTTAACCAGCTCTGCCGCCCAACTGACTAACGTTGCGATGGTGACGGACCAAGCAGCACACAACCAACAAAAAGAGACCTCCGACGTACAAAGCAATATTGAGCAAATGCAGTCACAACAGCTGCAAGTCGAACAAGCGACTGAGGATGCGTCTAGTCTGATTAAACACACCACCAGCGTTGCAGAACAGAGTGCTAGCCAAGCCCACAACGCAAGCTCAGACATCAAACACCTTGTCTCTGATATCGAGCTGGTGAAAACCAATATCGCAGAGCTTAATGAGCAGACTTCGGAAGTCTCAAGCATCCTTGAAGTGATTAAAGGCATTGCAGACCAAACCAATTTACTCGCGCTGAATGCGGCTATTGAAGCGGCCCGAGCGGGTGAACAAGGACGCGGTTTTGCGGTGGTTGCTGATGAAGTTCGTCAACTTGCGAGCCGCACCTCAGAAGCCACTGGCAGTATCGAAACCATCATCGCTCAGTTCCAGCGCGACAGTGAGACTTCTCTGGTTTCAGTTGATAACGTTTGCAGCACAGCGCACCAACGCTCAAATGAAGTGGAAGCCTTGTCTGTTGCTATGTCTGACGTTGTTTCTGAGATGCAACAAGCGTTACACCACGCGGAAAGTATTCAACGTCAAACCAGTAACACAACGGAAATCAGCCAAGACGTACAACGTAAAGTTGAGATCATCACTGAGCATGCGAATGACACCTCTAAGTCGGCGGCTCAAACGCGTGAAATCAGTATGAATCTTGAGCAACTTTCTGAACATTTGGAGTCACTTATCAATCAGTTTTCACTTTCGCGTAAGAATTAAGCCGATTTGGCCATTTTTTGCCTGCGGAAACGACAATAAAGGTTGAAGCATAATAATTGAAAGGTAATATGTTCCATTGAATATGTAGAATTCTACCCAACCCAATGTTTGCTCATTATTCAAACAGTGAGTAGTACAAAAACATTGGGTTGTATTTTTACTCAATGGAGAATATTTAAAACATGACTTACGCGCCTGTAAAAGACGTACTAAGCGGTAAGCTAGCAGTAGACAGTGAAGTGACTGTTCGCGGCTGGATCCGTACACGTCGTGATTCCAAAGCTGGAATTTCTTTCCTTGCCATCTATGACGGCTCTTGTTTCGACCCGATTCAGGCCGTGGTCCCAAATAATTTAAATAATTACAACGACGAAGTGCTAAAACTAACAACAGGTTGTTCAGTTGAAGTAACAGGTAAAGTTGTTGAATCTCCAGCTTCTGGTCAAGATTTTGAGCTAGCAGCCACTGACGTAAAAGTAGTCGGTTGGGTTGAAGATGCAGACACTTACCCGATGGCAAAAACTCGTCACTCTATCGAGTACCTTCGCGAAGTTGCGCACCTACGCCCACGTACAAACGTTATCGGCGCGGTAGCACGTGTTCGTAACTGTCTATCTCAAGCAATCCACCGTTTCTACCACGAGCAGGGTTACTTTTGGGTATCTGCTCCACTAATCACTGCGTCTGACGCTGAAGGTGCAGGCGAAATGTTCCGCGTTTCTACGCTAGACATGGAAAACCTACCTCGCACTGAAGCAGGTAAAGTAGATTACAACGAAGACTTCTTCGGCAAAGAAACGTTCCTGACTGTATCTGGCCAGCTAAACGCAGAAACATACGCTTGTGCATTAAGCAAAGTGTACACGTTCGGTCCTACTTTCCGTGCAGAAAACTCAAACACCAGCCGCCACCTAGCGGAGTTCTGGATGGTTGAGCCTGAAGTTGCATTCGCAGAACTAGACGACGTAGCAAAGCTAGCAGAAGATATGCTGAAATATGTATTCAATGCTGTACTTGAAGAGCGCCGTGATGACCTAGAGTTCTTCGCACAACGCATCGACAAAGAAGCAATTACTCGTCTAGAGCAGTTCGTTTCTTCTGACTTCGCACAAGTTGACTACACTGACGCAATCCAAATCCTATTGGATTCTGGTCGTGAGTTCGAATTCCCTGTTGAATGGGGTATCGATATGTCTTCTGAGCACGAGCGTTACCTAGCAGAAGAGCACTTCAAAGCGCCAGTAATCGTGAAGAACTACCCGAAAGACATCAAAGCATTCTACATGCGTCTGAACGAAGACGGTAAGACTGTAGCGGCAATGGACGTACTTGCACCTGGTATCGGTGAAATTATCGGTGGTTCTCAGCGTGAAGAGCGTCTGGACGTGCTAGACGATCGTATGCGTGAAATGGGTATCGACCCTGAGCACATGGGCTGGTACCGTGACCTACGTCGTTACGGTACAGTACCTCACGCTGGCTTCGGTCTTGGTTTCGAGCGTTTGGTTTCTTATGTAACAGGTATGGGCAACGTACGTGACGTAATTCCATTCCCACGTACTCCACGCTCTGCAAACTTCTAATCCAAAGTTTGTAAATAAAAACCTCCACTTGTGGAGGTTTTTTTATGCCCATATATATTGGAAGCTCACTCGAACATCGGCTAGTTTTAATGAGTGTAATTTGAGTATGAGGTAACAAAATGAAAGTATTTAAAATTGAAGATCTTTCTTACAACGGCATTCAAAATGGTGTGCACAGTTGGATTCACCCTCAAGGCCAGCAACCTTACTATTGGCATCCGGACTGGTTACACATTGCCGAAGATATTACCGGACTCCACGGGCGCAAAGATCTCGATATTAAAGTGGGAGAAACCGCCAACGAAGAGCATGCGAAGCAAGCGATCATCGACCAAATGAACGATCAGGACAAAGACAGCTAAGCGCCTATTTCTGCAAATTGGCTTTGCATTTCGGTAATACGCAAACTATCAATAATTCAACCATACTTATTCTGAGCTAAGCTGAGTTTTCTAGCGAGGAGGTAGGTATGAGAGTGTTTAGACTTGACGACTTATCATACTGTGGCAGACACGAAAGACCGATAGAATGGGACCACCCAAATGGTATGCAGCCCTACTATTGGCATCCTGATTGGCTACAAAATGCCGAGGATCAATTAGGGCTTTATCCCGATGAGGCCGACCCGTGTGGGGTTCATCTCAAAGATAAAATGTCGCCATAACCTATGTTATTTGGGTTTAGAGAGTCAATTAGTGGCCTCTAAACCCTTTCATCTTTTCGCCTATATCCACCTTTGACGCGTAACGGATCCCATAGAGACACAAGGCAAACATCAGAAATGGAATCGCCGCGGCGGTGTATTCCAATAGCGGCATGTTGGAAAAAGATTTTGACAGGATGAGGTGACCAATCACCACCAGCAACGCACTGACAATCGCGACAGCAATTAAGCGACATTCATGTTTCGAACTCTGCTTTTCCATAAACAACCTCTGCAATAGACAAACTGTCGCCATTAAACGCCACTTCCCTACTTTCAATGCAGTACAGTTACGCCGAAAAATCACCAAACAGTTCATTTTCAATAAGTTTTGCTAGCTGTTTCAAAGCTTGTTCAACTTCCGGCGTCAGTTCATACGACACGTTCAGTCTTAGGCAGTGTCCAAACTGATCTGAAGTGCTGAACAAATCACCATAGGCGACAGAAACGTCACTGCGTAAAAGTTGCTGATAAATCTTATGTGTTTGAATCGCTTTGGGTAATACCAACCAAACAAAGTAGCCACCATCAGGCACGTGCAGTGTCACTTCTTCTGGAAGTCCTTGTTGAAGCAATGCCACTACCTTGGCTTGCCTTTGTTTCAGATCTTTGCGCAGTTTGCGCAGGTGGTTATCCAAGCTTTCATATTGCAGATAATGTGCGATTCCACTTTGGATTGGTGAACTGCTGGATAAGGTGGATAGCAGTTGCTGCTTCTGTAACCGCTCGCTCAACGTGCGATTCACAACCCAGCCGATACGATAACCTGGACACAATGATTTTGAGAACGAACCGCACAGCAACACTCTGTCTTGCGTATCCCAGTATTTTAGTGGTTTAGGCTTTTGCTCACCGAAATAGAGTTCAGCATAGACATCGTCTTCTATCACCATCACATCGTATTGGTTCGCTAATGCCATCACGGCTTGCTTGCTTTCGTCATCCAGTAACGAACCTGTCGGGTTGTGATAATTTGGCATTAACCAGCATGCTTGAACCTTCTGTTGCTTAAAAGCGCGCTCTAGTTCAATCAAATCAACACCCGACTCTGGACTCACGCCGACTTCAATCAAATTCAGCCCTCTACGCTTAGTCGCTTCTATTGCGCCATAAAACGTTGGTGCTTCAACAACTACGTTATCCCCTGCTTTCGTGACAACCTGAAGGCTTAGGTTCAGCGCTTCCATCGCGCCCGAGGTGATAACAATATCGTGATGAGAAACAGAGATGCCATTGGCTATATAGCGTTGAGCGATGCTTCGACGTAAAGATTCGTTACCCGGTGGCAAGTTGTGTAAAACGCTATCTGCGGGCAGCTTTCTTCCCGCGCTCGCTAAATGGCGATTAAGCAGTGACATAGAAAACAGATCAGACGAAGGGAATGCCGCGCCCAACGCTACGTCTGATTGGTTGCAGGTTTTGAGATACTCGTACAGCGCGTCATCGTAGGGTATCAGTTTTGGCGCGGAAGAGGCGTTATCTCTCGGAGCAACTAATGTTGAGGTAACAAAGTAACCTGACTGCGGCTTCGCGGTTAACCACCCTTCACTTTCCAGTAGCTGATACGCTTGTAAAACAGTGGCCGCGCTGACCGAGTAGCTCTTACTTGCCGCACGAATAGACAGCACTTTTTCCCCTGAACGCCACACTTGTTGCTGGATTTGCGCTTTGATTGTCTGGGCTAATTGTCGATAACGGCTCATAACTTCCTCTGGTTAACTGCGTCACCATATCATAAATAGTGAAACTCGGTGCCCACCCAAAGTGTTTGATAATAATTGTTTTTAACCAGTATTCAGAGGTACTTGAGCTTAAAATGCGAAGCTAGATGTCCAATCAATTATTGCCATCATCGATTGGAGTCATCTCAAATCACGCCATCATCAGTTGCTAAAACGAGAATCACCCGTTTTACTCATCATAAAATTAGCACTAAAGTTGCAAAAATTTACAGGTGCGTGCAATAAACCTATATTATCAAGGGTCTTACATTCAACGGATGAATGATTTGTTATTCTCTTCTTTCGTTACCAAATCGTACTTTAGCAATACCGTATAAGGATATAGGTCAAAACATGACACATTCACATTACAATGCCCCGTTAACTTTCAATCTGTATGCGTTAGCGGGCGTTGTATTTGGTATCTATGCAGGTCGCGTATGCCCAATGTTAGATACCCTTTCTTTCACTCAACTGTTTAGTCATATCGCCTCAACATTTGGCATAACGTTTCTGGTCAGGCACTTCCTGTTACGTGACCACTATCTCGTTCGGCAACAACGACAAGCGCGTCTCGACTCCCTACTGATGTTTTCTTCTAGCGTATTACTGGCGACGTTTTATAACCTTCACTATGAATTTACCCTCGACAGCAATCTCAAAGTCCTATTTGGTATGACACTTTTCGGCTTCTTTACCGGATTACTGCTGCAACTCAAGTCAAAAACCGACTGTTTTGATAACTTAGACCGACAGCAGCGCGCTCAATTTGAGCTTAGTGGTCAACGCCAATCGTTAGTGAAACAGCTGATTTTCTTGATCAGCTTGCTATTCGTTGCACTGACCGCAACCTTAACTATGGTCGCAGTCAAAGATATCTTTTGGCTTGAGCACAACCCACAACGCGTACTTGATGGCACTGGCGTGATCAGCGTGATTAAGGAATTTATCTTTATCGCCATCGTGTTAGCGGCTTATGTCATAGCCATCATGACACTTTGGATCAAACTAATGCGTCGCGTCTTGCTCTCACACGAATGCTCTCTGATGGAAGTCACTCAAGGCAATATATCCAAACGCTTACCGATCTTTGAACATAACGAACTGGGCTCTATGGCGTCATTAACTAACCAGATGCTCGATAGCCTCGAATCATCACAAAATGAAGTGAAAACCACTCGAGACGTCGCGATTGTCAGCTTATCTGCGTTAGCAGAGTCCCGTGATAATGAAACCGGTGCCCATATTCTGCGCACTCAAGAATATGTACGTGCACTGGCATGCTACCTATCTCGCTTTGAGCAACACCAAGGCCTGCTGACCGATAGCTACATCGAACTGCTCTACAAATCAGCGCCTTTACACGATGTAGGCAAAGTGGCTATCCCAGACAATATTCTACTTAAGCCAGGAAAATTGACCGATGAAGAGTTCGAAGTGATGAAAAAACACCCCGAACTTGGCGCAAAGGCGTTATCAATGGCAGAAAACCAACTCGGTAGTAACTCATTCCTCAAGCTGGCTAAAGAGATCTCTCTCACTCATCACGAAAAATGGGATGGCTCAGGCTATCCGAACCAATTAAAAGGCGCAGAAATTCCACTTTCAGGGCGATTAATGGCTTTAGCCGATGTTTATGATGCACTTATCTCAGAGCGCGTATACAAGAAAGCATTTAGCCACGAAAAAGCCAAAGCGATTATCTTGCAAGGCGATGGCAAGCACTTCGACCCACAAGTCGTCGAAGCCTTTATAGCTATAGAACATCAGTTCGTCGCCATTGCTGATAAATATCGCAGTATGGAAGCGAAAGAAAACGCATTGGAGAGTGGTGTTGTTCTCGCATAAGCGACTAGACAAAATCGCGACGACATTCAAAACAAACTCCCTCAACTCGATCTAATTTCAGGGACTTTTTATATGGAAATCTATGTTAGAAGACAATCCGTTATAATTTGCGATTATTTTTAACACATTCTTTGCTTTGAGTGTTGTTTCGTTCACTTTAGAAAGGTATAAATAACGGAGTTACTAACTATGTCCCCGTCGACTAACATGGATGATCAATATGTTTGAAAAAGTAGTAGCTGCTCCGGCAGATCCTATCCTTGGCCTTACTGAAGAGTTTAAAAAAGACGCTCGTACTGACAAAATCAACCTTGGTGTTGGTATTTACAAGAACGAGCAAGGTGAGACCCCTGTTCTTGCTACCGTTAAAAAAGCAGAAGCGGCTTTGGTAGAAACCGAGAAGACAAAGTCTTACCTAACTATTGAAGGTACGGCTGAGTACGGTCTAGCTGTGCAAAAGCTACTGTTTGGTGCAGATTCTGAAATTGTTGCTAATAAACTGGCAAAAACAGCACAAGCACCTGGTGGTACTGGCGCACTTCGCGTAGCTGGTGAGTTCATCAAGCGTCAACTTGGCGACGTTAAGATCTGGATCAGCAACCCTACATGGGCAAACCACAACGGTGTATTTACCGCTGCAGGTATTGAAACCGCGCAATACAGCTACTACGACGCAGAATCAAAAGATAAAGATTTTGCTGCAATGCTATCTGATCTAGAGAAAGCATCAGAAGGCGACGTGGTTCTTCTACACGGCTGCTGCCACAACCCAACGGGTATCGACCCAACTCTGGAAGAGTGGGAAACACTGGCTAAACTTATCGCAGAGAAGAAACTACTGCCTCTATTCGACTTTGCATACCAAGGTTTTGCTAAAGGCGTAGAAGAAGACGCGGCAGGTCTGCGTGTATTTGCGAAGTACAACAAAGAGATCCTAGTCGCTAGCTCTTTCTCTAAGAACTTCGGTCTGTACAACGAACGTGTTGGTGCATTCACATTAGTGGCTGAGTCAGAAGACGTAGCAACGACTGCATTCTCTCAAATAAAAGCTATCATCCGTTCAATTTACTCAAACCCACCAGCACACGGTAGTGCGGTTGTTACACATATCCTGAACAACCCAGAACTACGCGCAGAATGGGAACTTGAAGTAAAAGAAATGCGTGACCGTATCCAACAGATGCGTGAACTGTTTGTAGCAACACTGAAAGAGCAAGGTGTTGACGCAGACTTCAGCTTTATCGAGCGTCAAAACGGTATGTTCTCTTTCTCTGGTCTAACTAAAGAGCAAGTTAACCGCCTGAAAGAAGAGTTCGGTATCTACATCGTAGGTTCTGGCCGTATTAGCGTTGCAGGTATGACTCGTTCAAACATGCTTCCGCTATGCCAAGGTATTGCTGCAGTAATGTAATCCATTTACTGTAAGAAAAGAGCCAGCATTTGCTGGCTCTTTTTGTTTGACTGGTTGGAGAGTCGGTATTGATGCAAAGACCGACGTTACTCACTCAATAGAAAAATCGTACTGACACGCCACCTTCGTTGCTGGTGGCAACATCCTTATCTCGATGGGTGTAATATCCACCAAACGCAATGCGCGGTGAGGTAAAGTAATCGACTCGAGCGGTATACACTTCTTCGTCTAATACGTCACTGCGTCGAACTTCAGCGACACCTGATGCCTCTAAGTACTCATTAAATGCATAACGAACAGTAATATTGCCACCCCACATAAAATAACTGTCCTTTTCAATCGTCTTGTCGGTATCGTTATCGGTTTGGCTTGTCCACAATAGCCCCGCAATCCCGCCTGCGACAACATCTAAGTTATCAAGAATACTGTAGCGGTATGCGACACCCGGCAATAATGTGTAAATGCGCGTAGTGGTTTTTTTGGGATGAATAAAACGTGCTTCGTATTCACCAGTCAACATCAAATCAGACAAGATGTGATAATTACCACCAACGGCGATTGCTGTAACATTACTGTTCTCACCGATATTTTCATTCAGTGAACCACCAGCAACCTGGCCATAGAAATACCCGTAATCCAGCTTTTGATTTGCATCGGTGTCTAACGCCAATGTAGCGGTAGAAAAAGCCAATACCACGGGGGTAAGCAACCAAGAGGGTTTCAAATCCATTTAGACCTCACGTGAAGTATTGATTGTTTGACAGTATAAGAATCGTTGTAGATTTAGTTAACTTAATATAGTTGAAATTTAACGACTTAGCTTTCGTATTCATCGCAAGTCGATAAAAATGTCAAGAATTGAAGATGGAAAAAGAAAAGGCCTCTTACGAGGCCTCTACTCAAAAAGTAATGATGAGTTCATCTTGTTGCGATCGCTGAACGTTCGCATGGGTTTTGCTACTTACTCTTTGTATTTGTTCACTATCGAGTTCGTATGGCATCACTAGTTTTAGCTCTGCCAAACCTTCACTTTTTGCTAACTCAACCAGTGTAACAATATTCGATTCATCACTTCTGTTCGCAGACAAAGACTTCAATGCCTGATCCCATAACCGATCTTCAACCGATATTGTTTCTTTTATCGTATTTTTCCACGCCAAACTAAAGATTGGCGCAAAGGTACTCATGGCCTCTAAGAATGTCCATTTCTTAGTGCATGACGCTCCGAGAAAAGAGGTATAGTCAAATACCACACTTGTCTTGCCTTGATGCTCCATATCAGCCCCCGTAATTTCGGCAACACAGTGTTCTAAATATCCGACAACCTTCTACATATAGCAATAGGATATAAAACAATCGTCTTTTATGCCCCTTTTCCGTTTTAAAAAGCTATATAAAAACCAATCTAGTAACAAAGTACGAACAATAAGATCCCATACAAAACCAGTTGCTTAATATTTTATCGAATAAATAATTTCGTCACTTAACGTCGACGATTCGACTTGCCTTCTTGTACTGAACTCGCCAACCCGCCCACTTGGGTAACTCCCAACGCTTCGGGTCGGTTTTACGTAAGCCATCTCGATAGACTACGTAAACCAATTTCTTAGCCGATATGTATTCAACATCTAAGTTGAGCTCTCCAAGGCTTAGCTCAAACGGATAGCTTTCAGCAAAGTCTTCATACTCCCAATACGGGATACCCGGAAACTCGAAATCTGAGTCAGAAAACAGCTCTAATTCACTTGGCTCACTCAGCTCCAGCATGGTTAATTGTTCACTAAACCAGCTATCAAAGCTGACATCCAAGTCTTGAGGTGCGCCTTCTGCCAATCCGAGTGCAACGTACAGTTTCCAGTGTTCGATTTGCTGATGACGCAGTTTTGCAAAACCCGGTAGATATTGATTCGCTTTCACCGCTTCCAATATCGGTTTGAGCGCAAACTCACCTAACGCCGCTTCGCGCTTAGTCACGACTACTCGCCCTGCGTATATAAGCTGCATTTCTAAATACGGGAGTTCATCAACCGTCACCACATCGCCTTGCTGCCACTGCCCCAATTCCAGAGTTTCAATCAGTGCGAGATCTGTCGGCATTACAAAGGTCGCTAAATTGAGCGTCTGTTTCACTCCTCGGCCGGGAAGACTATGCGTGTCTAGCACCAGAGCGACTTGGTTGCTTGGCTTGACGCGACTGTTACGTCCAAACATCACTTCCATCTCACCATTCGCAAGCGCCTCTTGACGCCTTTCTCGGCGTACAAACACCAATTCTGGATGAAGCCGCGCGATGTTTTCTATCAGTTGTTGTCGGTTATAGCGCGACGCCACTTCTAGCTGAGGCAGTTCGAATGCTTCTCTCATTTGGGCAGACAAACGCTGTGCTTCTAGTAGCACATCTTTATCAACGTTCACTCCAGCTAATTGTTCACCGCGTAAAAGCCGAATGGCCAGTTGAGCGTCACAGCCAAACGGCTCTTCTTGTGCCAATAACTCGAGCTGCTCTTCATTGCTTGAGTAACGATACAATGCTGCGGGTGTCGCGAGCACCGCCGTTAAATCGACCATTGCTTCTTGAAGCGCCTTACTTGGCATACGCGTGACCAAATCTGCGTACAATGCATCAATCGGTAGCGGGTAGATTCGGCGCCCATGTTCAGTAGCTAACCCGTTTGCAGTGATGGCATCCATACCCAACAAGATTGATTTCGCCTGTTGTAATGACTTTTCGGGTAGAGGATCTACAAAACTGAGCGCTTCTAGAGAGACACCACAACTCGCAGCCGCAAGCATTGCTTCGGTTAACGCTTCCCGATGCATCTCTGGCGGCGTGACTTCTGAAAGCGCGGCATGCTCACCGTACAATCTAACGCAGATGCCATCCATCACACGCCCTGCGCGACCTGCTCTTTGCTTGGCACTCGCTTTAGAAATATGTTTTAGGCTTAGTGTGGTTTTACCATTCCGCTGCTCTGTACGACGCTCCAGCCCGGAATCAATCACAGTGCTAATATTAGGAATGGTCAGCGATGTTTCGGCAACATTCGTCGCTAACACAACCTTCTTGCTTGTCTGAACGTTAAGCGCAACATCGCGCTGAGCATCAGAAACCGACGCGTGTAGCGGCGCAACAATCACACCATCAAGTGCAGACAACATAGATTGGCATTGGGCAATCTCTTTTCTTCCTGGGAGAAAAACCAAGATGTCCCCTTCCATATCCAACAGCGCAGTTACTTCTTGCTTGATGCGTTGTTCAAGATTGCGGGAATCTGGCAGTTGGCGAGAATCCGTCGCTCGATGCGCAATCGCAACATCAAAGTTTCGACCTTCTGCGTACAGACGCTCAGCGCCTACGTACTTCGCCAGTTTTTCACCTTCTATTGTTGCAGACGTTAGAACAACGCGATGCGATTGTCGCTGCTTTAATAGCGCAACCAGTAGATCGGTATCCCAGCGTCTTTCATGGAATTCATCGACGATGATGGTCGTAAAATCCGCCAATCCTGTTTCGGATAACCACCTTAGCGCAACGCCGGGTGTCGCAAACACAATCTGGGTATTTTCATCGCAGCGATTTTCCAGCTTAATCGAATAGCCGATATTCTTGCCCACTTGCTCACCTTTTTGCTGGGCAAGAAACTGCGCCAAAGAGGTACAGGCAATGCGTCTTGGCTCGACGACCAAGACTCTACCTTGCTCCGCAGCCCATATAGGTAAACGGGTTGACTTACCCGAACCAGTGTCAGCTTCAACAATTAAATCAGACTGAGAAAGGTGGTCCAGAAAGCGCTTTTTGAGAGGATCAATCGGTAAGCTAGTCATCGTTTGCGTAATGTTGTCGGTTTAGCGCGAAAGTATATATGGAAACGTGTCGAGATTGCAGGAATATCAGTTTACAACGCGACAGCGAATCCCTATCATTTTCAGGTTCCTAGTTCCAAAGGTCTAATGACCATTTACCCTACCGAAGGCATGTGATGAATAACGATAAACGCCCTTTATATATTCCTTATGCGGGACCCGCTCTTTTAAGTACACCGTTACTTAACAAAGGCAGTGCATTTACTGCAGAAGAACGTAGCTCCTTTAACCTAGAGGGTTTGCTACCAGAAAATACTGAAACGATTCAAGAACAGGTTGAACGTGCGTACCTACAATATTGCAACTTCGAAAGCGATATGGATAAGCACATCTATCTGCGTAACATCCAAGATACTAACGAAACGCTATTCTACCGCCTAGTTCAAAACCACATTTCAGAGATGATGCCAATCATCTACACACCAACGGTAGGTGCTGCGTGTGAGAACTTCTCAAACATTTACCGTCGTGGCCGTGGCCTTTTTGTGTCATACGCAAACCGCGACCGTATCGATGACATCCTAAACAACGCTTCAAACCATAACGTAAAAGTTATCGTTGTAACAGATGGTGAGCGTATTCTTGGCCTGGGTGACCAAGGTATCGGTGGTATGGGTATTCCTATCGGTAAGCTAGCGCTATACACCGCGTGTGGTGGTATCAGCCCAGCTTACACATTGCCTATCGTTCTGGATGTGGGCACAAACAACCCGCAACGTTTGGCAGATCCAATGTACATGGGTTGGCGTCATCCTCGTATCACAGGCGCAGAGTACGATGCGTTTGTTGAAGAATTTATGCAAGCGGTTCAGCGCCGTTGGCCAGAAGCTCTAATTCAGTTTGAAGACTTCGCACAGAAGAACGCAATGCCGCTACTAGAGCGCTACAAAAACCGCGTGTGCTGCTTCAACGATGATATTCAAGGCACAGCAGCGGTTACCGTTGGTTCTCTACTTGCTGCATGTAAAGCGGCAGGCAGCAAACTGTCTGAGCAACGTATTACCTTCTTGGGTGCTGGTTCTGCAGGTTGTGGTATCGCGGAAGCAATCATCGCGCAAATGGTATCAGAAGGTATTTCTGATCAGAAAGCTCGCTCTCAGGTTTACATGGTTGACCGTTGGGGCCTACTACAAGAAGGCATGCCTAACCTACTCGATTTCCAACAGCGTTTAGTGCAAAAACACACGAACACTGCGAAATGGAAGGCGGAAGGTAACGGTTACTCGCTGCTAGACGTTATGCGCAACGCAAAACCAACGGTACTGATTGGTGTATCTGGTGCGCCGGGTCTGTTTAGCGAAGAAGTGATCACCGAGATGCACAAACACTGCCCTCGCCCGATTGTCTTCCCACTTTCGAACCCAACGAGCCGTGTAGAAGCGACACCTAACGACATCATCCGTTGGACAAACGGTGAAGCGTTGGTCGCAACAGGCAGCCCGTTTGACCCTGTGGTCCACGATGGAAAAACTTACCCAATCGCGCAGTGTAACAACAGCTACATCTTCCCGGGTATTGGTCTTGGAGTATTAGCGGTTCAAGCGAAACGCGTAACGGACGAGATGCTGATGGAATCAAGCCGTGCGCTAGCAACGTGCTCACCACTTGCGATCAACGGTCAGGGCGCACTACTGCCGCCACTAGAAGCTATCCATTCGGTATCGAAGAAGATTGCTTTTGCCGTCGCGAAGAAAGCGATCGAGCAAGGTGTTGCGTTGGAAATCACCGACGAAGCACTAGAAGAAGCGATCGACAACAGCTTCTGGCAGCCAGTGTACCGCCGCTACAAGCGCACAGCGTTCTAATTTAGACCCTAATCTCAGCCCCGTAATTGGGGCTGAATTACTTTCAGGATGATCATGTTTGAATATCTAGCCCCTGCCGGGCAATACCTTGTCCCTTATCTGCCAGAAATCTCAACGGCGCTGATCGCGTGTCTGCTCGTGATGGGTGGTGGAGAAATAAACGGCTTCCTAAGACGCGTTCTTAGAAATCAGAATTTCGTTGTTCGAACTGTGGCCTTTGTCTTGGTTAACGCATTTGGTTATGGATTAATCATCGTAAAAGCAACACCTTACCTAACTCGGACATTAAGAAACATCGACACTGGCATGATGTTTTCAATTGTTATTGTTAGTTTTATCCTTATAGGAACATGGGCGCAGCGGAACCGACAAATTTAGTGAAGTATCCAAATCGACATAAACCCAATCGCCGTAATTCGACACTGTTCGTGAAGGTCATTAAATACCTAGCATTGACAGTGGTGGTTGTGGCTGCCGCACTGCTTATGATTGACCGATGGGTCTCATACCAGGCCAGTGACCAAGTGTACATGTCGCAAGCTGAAGTAGAAAACTTCGATGTTGCTGTCGTGTTGGGGACCAGTAAATATCTAGGGAAAGTGCTCAACGAGTATTACACCCAGCGTATCGATGCCGCTATTGCGCTCTACCAAGAAGGTAAAGTCGCTAACTTTTTGTTAAGCGGCGACAACGCTCATCGTTCCTACAACGAACCTTGGACGATGAAACGTGACTTACTTAAAGCAGGCATCCCTGATGACAAGATTTTCTTGGACTATGCAGGCTTCAGAACCCTTGATTCGGTAGTCCGCGCAAAAGAGATTTTTGATACCGATGATTTTTTAATTATCTCGCAGAAATTCCATTGCGAGCGCGCGCTATTCATCGCCAATTTCCACGACATTAACGCCAAGTGTATCGCGGTTCCGGGACCGACCAGCCATTCTGGTATTAAGGTACGTGCGCGTGAAGTATTTGCTAGAGCAAAGGCGGTGTTGGATTTGTACATCACCAATGCGCGACCGAAGTTTTTAGGCCCTAAAGAGCCGATCATTACCACAGAGCCGACACCAGAGCAGATTGCCGAAGAAGAGGCGTTTAACGAAACGCAACTCACCGAACTTGCCACTGACGCCCCCCAACCGGCAATGTCAGCCGCTACACCAGTGGCTGATTAACAACAACTCGGTTGCGACCTTGATGCTTGGCCGCGTATAACGCTTCATCCGCACGTGCGAGCATTTCACTCGTACGTTCGTTGTCCGCTAAACACGTCACACCGATACTGGTGGTCACTCCACCGCCGTGTACCCACTGGTGCTTTTCAACGTTGATGCGGATGATTTCTGCCAGACTGCTAGCTTGATTTAAATCTCGGTTTGGGCAAAAGATAACGAATTCCTCACCGCCCCAACGGACTAAGCGGTCTTCAACATTTAAACAGCTCAACACCACCATGGTGAATTCTTTGAGTACGTCGTCACCGAGTAAATGGCCATAGCTGTCATTGATCGATTTGAAATGATCGATGTCTAAATAAAGAATCGACAAGGTTCTCGGCTCTTCTAAGCGACTGTTGTAATTTTGCTCCAACCAGTCACGAATTGAATGTCGGTTCATCGCCCCAGTCAACGCGTCGCGATTGGCAATTTCTGCAAAGTTGACGTTTTGCTGTTTTAGCTCTCGGTTGAGCTCGCTTAAATGCGCTTGTCTTCGCTGTGAGTATCGAACCAAACGCCTTGCACTGCGAATCTCGATAATGCTGATGGTTAACGCGGTCGCAACCCAGAGCATAAGTAACACCAGCATCAAATGTTCACCAGAAACATAGTGACCAATCAGTTCAACTTTTCTTACCGTCATTCGATACTGACCGGAATAATGCCCCGAGCCACTCGCAAGATCGATACGGCTGACATTGGTATATTCTGGCGCAGAATGCTCCAACGGGATGAAGTTATCTGCTAACCACCAGGTCAACACCTGCAAATTGTTAATTGGAATATCCAAATCACCGTTACCCGAGCCAGGCGAGTAAGACAAACCATTGTATTTGAGACTGTACTCGACACCGGATGTTGAATAAGCAGGATTGAAATTTCGCAAATAAAAGCGCAGCGAAGGTGATGCATCACTGTCTAGCTGCTCAAAGTCTACATTGAGTCGAATTGTGTGAAACTGTGAAAAGTCGAGCCCTTGCGAGTCGGAATCGCCAAGCAAAATAGTGATACCACAATACGGCCAATCGTAGCTATCGGACTTGCTTAGATTACAGTTGAGCGTCGCCAAATGGTCGTTCAACGTCAATTCAGAAGTCGATATCCCGCCTTGCTCTCTATCATCGGTAGCAATATAACGAAAACGGTCGGGTGCAATTTCATATACGCGCGTACTGCCGAAACTCCAGTACAACTGGATAACGACAAGCGTAATAAAAACCAGACCTAATATAACTTTGTGCGCTGCTTTCAATCTTTACCTATGCCCAAAACATAATCAGTAACAGAATGGTAGACCATTAATTTTATAACCTTACTCCCAAATACACCTAACCTTATTGATGAATTACATGCAAAAACTCGAGCTGGATAAGGTTCACGCACGGTTTTGATCGGAACATTCTGACCCATATAAGCAACAAATCTCTGAGGCAGACTTTAACAATGCGTGGGGTTTTATTGTTATACTCTCCTACCAAGTCGCTGTGATTACATCAGTCTTACTGAGCATTCTGTTGAAAGTAGCATAATTGCCACAATCGTCAGTACTCGTTCAGATTTTTCAGATTGAGTTCAAAAAAGCGAACGTTTTACAATTACTAAAAAGAGCAATGTCATGTCTTTAATCGCGAAAGGTACGCTAAACAAAATGCGTGCTTCTCTGGACGGTGAAGTCCATTACCGTTTACCCGTTGGCGATGAACTGGTAGACCTAAAACCTTTCATCGGCAAAACACTGACTTTAACTCACACTGGCAATATCTACTGTTGCTCTTGTGGTAAGAAAACCAAGAAAAGCTATTCGCAAGGCCACTGCTTCGTATGTATGAAGAAACTCGCGAGCTGCGATATGTGCATCATGAAGCCGGAAACTTGTCACTACGATCAAGGCACCTGCCGTGAGCCTCAATGGGGTGAAGAAAACTGCATGGTTGACCATTACGTCTACCTATCCAACACCTCAAGCTTGAAAGTCGGCATTACCCGTCATACTCAAATTCCTACCCGTTGGATTGACCAAGGCGCCACGCAAGGTTTACCTATCTTTAAGGTAAAAACACGTCACATTTCTGGCCTAATCGAAGTGGAACTGGCAAAACACATTGCAGATAAAACCAACTGGCGCACCCTTCTAAAAGGGGACGGTGAGCCAATGGCGTTAGAAGAAAGATTCGCAGAATTACTGCCGTTGGTGGAAGAAAAAATCGCAGAGATTAAACAGCAGTTTGGTGACGATGCTATCGAGGTATTAAGCAGCGAGATCACACTGATTAGCTACCCTGTGAATCAACACCCGACCAAAATCACTTCGCACAATTTCGACAAAAATCCAGAGGTGACTGGCGTTTTGCAAGGTATTAAAGGTCAGTACATGATTTTTGATACTGGCGTTATCAATATCCGTAAATTTACCTCTTACGAAGTTGAGGTCAGCGCCTAATGAAAAAGCTCCCAACCGGGAGCTTTTTTGATCGTGGTTTTAGTTAAGAATTCTCTTCAACTCTTCAAAGAAAATGTCTACTTCTTCTAGCGTGTTGTAGTGCATAAAACCGATACGCACCACGCCGCCTGACTCTTCTAAGTTCAATTGACGAACCAAACCTAGTGCGTAGAAGTGTCCATTCCAAACGCAGATATTTCGCTCGCCGAGCTTTTTGGCGATTTCACCTGGAGAGTGATTATCAAACGTTAAAGCAAAAGTAGGCGTGCGTAACTCACTGTCAGCGTCCTCTCTGCCCCAAAGTTTCACCCCCTCCAGCTCATCCAGTCGCTTCAGGAAACGCTCACTGATTGCAGACTCATGGTTGTTGAACTGCTTGAACGAGTCGACTAAACGCGCACGCAGTGAGTCGCCCTCTTTGCCCCATTGAGCAAGATACTTAATCGCAGAGATAACACCTGCCAAGCCCTCGAAACTCTGTGTGCCCGTTTCGAAACGTCCTGGTCCAAGGTTTGTCGCAGGCTCCACTTTATACGGTTGCAGCGTTTGCAGCCATTTCGGCGCAATGTAAGCGATACCAACGTGCGGTCCGAAGAACTTATACGCAGAGCACGCAAGGAAATCACAGCCCAGCTTTTGCACATCGACAAGGTGATGAGGCGCGTAATGCACCGCATCAACATACACCATTGCACCCACTTCGTGTGCGGCATCAACCACACGTTTAACGTCGACAATCGAGCCTGTGGTATTTGACGCATACGTCAGCGCGACTAACTTAGTGTTGGCGTTGATCAGCGATAGCAAGTGGTCGATATCCAACGTGCAATCTGACTCGACAACACGTGCCTGATGGACGGTCACACCTTTGTCATCGGCCGCTTGTTGCCAGCTTGAAACATTTGAATAGTGATCGAGTGAAGTAACAATGACTTCATCACCCATCTCCCACGAACGGCTGATCGCGCGGCTGAGTTGAAAGGTCAATGATGTCATGTTCGCGCCAAACACGATATTGTCGCTCGATTCTGCATTTAACAACGCCGCAGCGTGTTCACGAGCTTGCAGCATTAGCGAAGTCGTATGCTGGCTCGAGAAGTAATGACCGCCAAGGTTCGAGTTAAAATGGCCTAGGTAATCCGTCATGGATTCCAAAACTGACTGAGGCACCTGAGAACCACCCGGCCCATCAAGAAACATTACCGGTAAGTCATTATGAGTTTGCTGCAGAGCGCTAAACTGCGCTCTGACTAGATTAGGAGTGAAGTTCATTCACTGCTTCCTTTGCGGTTAGTACAAATACATCCATATAGCCTTCTTGACCATCAATCACAGATTTGATTGGCGTCGCGTTATGCCACAACTTATTATCAGCCAGCATCGCGATTTCGCCGTTTTGCAGCACTTTACGGAAGAAAGGCGCTTCATTGAAGCTGTTGTAAAGCATGATGTCACCACCTTCCACGTTGTGGCGTCCCATGCCAATCAACGCGATGTGTTCAAAACCATCTTGGTGTACACCTTCTGGTGCGACTTGCGTTTCATCATAAATTGCAGAGATGCGAATCTGATGGATTTCAATTTCTTGACCATCGCTCAGTTTGTTTGCCTCAACAAACACTTGGCAGATCTCTCGCATTCCTTCGCATTCTAATGTGGATTTTTCGACTGGTTCGAATTGGCGAACAACGTTACCTTGAAAACGGTTGATATCGTCGGTCTGCATAAACTCGTTTTTTTGCAGGTCGATCACTTGACCACCCTTAAACTGGATTACAGAGTAACGGCGTAAACGGTATTTCCCGTCCGCGTGCTCTGTGCTTGGCAGCTTGCTGAATGATGGCGCTAGCTGTGCAATCGCGTTTTCACTTAACTTGGTGAGTTGAAGGGTTGTTTCGCGGTTATGTAACATCATCTTCTCCTTAATGAATATACATATGTGTTATCGAATTAACATCTTTTTCACAATTATTATTTGCGCATTTATATCGTAAGATCAAACGATTTTAGGATTTACATCCAACATAATCACAAATACGAAACATATAACCATAAAGTTAAAAATTGGCAGTGATACATTTCAGATAAGAAAGCTGAGTTCTTCTAAAACCAGTCAACTTGACTGCTCAGCCACACATTGCCAATATCATTCAACAACTTAGATTATCAATGCGTGAACGTTTGCGTTCTAACCTATAACCATTTATTACACTTCCTCCCCTTGTGAATCCGGTTGATAGACCCATATAATCGTTAACATTAGAAATAAATACGCGTCACCGCTAATGGAGCACAAATGAGCGACGTTAAACACAGCAAATTACTTATTCTTGGTTCAGGCCCAGCAGGCTACACAGCTGCCGTCTACGCAGCTCGCGCGAACTTAAATCCTGTTCTTGTTACCGGTATGCAGCAAGGTGGTCAGCTAACCACCACAACCGAAGTAGAAAACTGGCCAGGTGACCCTGAAGGCCTGACTGGCCCAGCGCTGATGGAACGAATGAAAGAGCACGCTGAGCGTTTTGAAACCGAGATCGTGTTTGACCATATCAACGAAGTTGACTTTAACCAGCGACCTTTCCGTCTAAAAGGCGATAGCGGCGAATACACGTGTGATGCGTTGATCATCTCTACCGGTGCTTCTGCCAAATATCTAGGCCTTGAGTCCGAAGAAGCGTTTAAAGGTCGCGGCGTTTCAGCGTGTGCAACCTGTGACGGTTTCTTCTACCGCAATCAGAAAGTTGCCGTTGTTGGCGGTGGTAACACAGCCGTTGAAGAAGCGCTTTATCTTTCAAACATTGCGTCTGAAGTTCATCTTATCCACCGTCGCGACAGCTTCCGCGCTGAGAAAATTCTGGTTAAACGCCTGATGGATAAAGTAGAAAGCGGTAATATCGTTCTTCACACCGACCGCACGCTAGAAGAAGTGGTTGGCGATGATATGGGCGTAACTGGCGTACGAATCAAAGACACTCAATCTGACAACATTGAGCAAATCGACGTGATGGGCGCGTTTATCGCCATCGGCCACCAACCAAACACCAGTATGTTTGAAGGTCAATTGGAAATGAAAGATGGCTACATCGTGGTGAAATCTGGACTAGACGGTAACGCGACGCAAACCAGCATTCCTGGTATTTTTGCAGCGGGTGACGTGATGGACCACAACTACCGTCAAGCGATCACTTCAGCAGGAACAGGCTGTATGGCGGCACTTGATGCTGAGCGTTTCCTCGATTCACTATCAGACGCTGAATAATATTTTTCATTTTTAGCTCAAATCCTTAAAGCCCTGCGGTATTCCCGTGGGGCTTTCTTTTGTATAATGCCCCGCTCAAATTCCATAATAATTATCATTAAGCCTTCACGATGGATAAAAAGAAACAGCGCAGCTTGAACAAGTGGCTGAAGCAGCAGAGTAAGCTAGCGAAACGCTGGTTAATGTTTGCTGTCGGCCTTGGCGTACTTTCAAGCGTGTTCTTGCTGGCTCAAGCGGCCTTGCTCGCCAATATTCTTCATTCACTGATCATTGAACAAGTCGACAAGTATGAGCTCATCCCATATTTCGTCAGCCTAGCGGTGATTATTGCAATCCGTGCCCTATGCTCATGGGGACGCGAGATCGCTGGTTATCGCTGCGGGGAACAAATTCGCATATACATTCGTCAACTAATCTTGGATAAGTTACGTGAATTAGGCCCTGCTTACATTAAGGGTAAGCCTGCGGGTTCTTGGGCAACCTTGTTGCTTGAGCAAGTGGAAGATATGCACGATTTCTTCGCTCGTTACCTGCCACAAATGTCATTGTCAGTATTGGTGCCCTTCGTGATTCTGGTTGTTGTCTTCCCCGTCAACTGGGCTGCCGGGTTGATTTTCCTGCTTACCGCCCCCCTCGTGCCTATGTTTATGGCGCTGGTCGGCATGAAAGCGGCAGACGCAAACCGCAAGAACTTCAAGGCATTACAGCGTTTATCTGGTCACTTTTACGACCGCCTGCAGTCGATGACAACCATTCGCTTATTTGACCGCACTAAAGCAGAAACCGAAGTTATGCGCGGTGCATCGGAAGTCTTCCGTACACGCACCATGGATGTATTGAAAATTGCTTTCCTCTCTTCCGCGGTACTGGAATTCTTCACCTCGATTTCCATCGCGCTAACCGCGGTTTACTTTGGTTTTGCGTTTATCGGTGAGCTTAACTTTGGCGATTACGGCCTAGGCGTTACTCTATTCGCGGGTCTGTTTATTTTGATTCTAGCGCCAGAGTTCTATCAGCCTCTGCGTGATTTGGGCACGTTCTACCACGCCAAACAACAAGCCGTTGGCGCGGCAGAAAGCATCGTAGAATTTCTTGATACCGATGTCAGCGCGGTTCGTTCTGGTGAAAAGAAGCTGGCAGACGACGATCACATCACGATTCAAGCTAACGATCTGGAAGTGTACTCTCCTGAAGGCACTAAACTGCTTGGTCCAGTCAGCTTTACCTTGGATGCGCAACAAACCACCGCTTTGGTCGGACCAAGTGGCGCAGGCAAAACGAGTCTTATCAACGCAATCCTTGGTTTCTTACCTTATAAAGGCTCTTTGACGATTAACGGAATCGAGCGTACTGAGTTGGACCTAGCAAACTGGCGTCAAAACATCAGTTGGGTTGGTCAGAACCCACTCCTCCTGCATGGTTCAATACGTGACAACATTACGCTAGGCAAAGATAAAGTAAGCGACAGCCTCATTGAAACGGCATTGGCTGAGTCTTACTCGAACGAGTTTGTCGATAATCACGGCTTAGACTATTTAGTGTCTGACCGTTCAGGTGGTCTATCCGTTGGTCAGGCTCAGCGTCTAGCGCTGGCTCGAGCGATGGTGCAAAACGGCAAGTTCTGGCTGCTTGATGAGCCAACCGCGAGCTTAGATGCTCGCAGTGAACGCTTGGTGATGGACGGCTTATCAGGCCAAATTCAAGGTAAAACCACCCTGATGGTGACGCACCAACTCGCGCCACTACAGAACGTAGAACACATTTTAGTGATGCAAAACGGTGAGATTGTGCAATCAGGCACGTTCGATCAACTATCGACAGAAGATGGCCTTTTCCAACAAATGCTGCAATCCAACCAAGCATTAAAACAAGCGAATAAGGGGAATCTTGATGCGTGATTTAATTCCCTACCTAAAACTGTATAAAAAGCACTGGTTCGGCCTTTCACTGGGCATGTTGCTCGCCTTCCTAACGCTGTTTGCTTCTATCGGACTACTGACATTATCAGGCTGGTTCCTATCAGCGGCAGCGATTGCGGGTTTGACCATCGCACGCGAAACGTTCAACTACATGTTGCCCGGCGCGTTTGTGCGTGGCTTTGCTATGGGACGCACTGCAGGTCGTTGGGGCGAGCGCGTTGTCAGCCACAACGCGACGTTCAAACTGCTTACAGACCTACGTATTTTCTTCTTTTCGAAACTAGCACCACTGATTCCAGGTCGAGTATCAAACTTGCGTGATGCGGACTTGCTCAACCGCTTGGTAGCAGATATCGATGCAATGGACCACGTCTACTTGCGACTGATTAGTCCGATGATCGTCGGTACGCTCGGCATCGCAGGTTTAACGGCTGTTGTGTGTTGGTTTGACGTTGAACTTGGTTTAACGCTTGGCGCGATCTTGTTAGTGCTACTGCTCACATGGCCAGTACTGTTCTACAAACTCGGTAAGCAAAACGGCAGTGAACTGACACAGAACAAAACTGACCTCCGTATCGCCACCTTAGATTGGCTACAGGGATACAGTGAACTGACTCTGTTTGGTGCCGAAAAGCGTTACCGCAGCGCGATTTTCACCATGCAGGAGCGTCTGTTAAAGAATCAAATGTTCAACGCTCATTTTGCTGGCTTAGCTCAAGCACTGTTAATGCTGGCAAACGGTTGGACATTGGTACTGATGCTTTGGTTAGCGGCAGACGGTGTGGGTGGGAATACACCAAACCCAATGATCGCTTTGGTGGTATTCGCCACAATGGCGAGTGTGGAACTGTTAATGCCGATTGCAGGCGCATTCCAGCACCTAGGCCAGACGCTAACCTCTGCTCGTCGCTTGAACGAAGTCATTCTTGCCGAACCTGACGTGCAGTTCCCTGCAGAAGATGCTCGCCATAGTGGTGAATACTCTATCGAATATCGCGATATGTCATTCCACTACCCTGATAGCGAGGCTCAGGTTGTAAAAGGCATCAATCTCCACATTCCAGCTCAGCACCGCATTGCGATTGTAGGTCAGACTGGTTCAGGTAAGTCTACCCTACTGCAACTGCTTAATCGTTACTGGGACGTTCAGCAGGGCGAGATCCTAATCGCGGGTCAACCTATTCAAAACTGGAGCGAAAGCCAGCTGCGCCAAGCAATCAGTGTGGTTAGCCAACGCGTGGACATTCTAAATGGCTCACTGCGCGATAACCTGTTAATGGCAAGTCCAAACGCTGACGATGCAGCGCTCAACGACGTATTGAACAAAGTTGGACTAGCTAAGCTGCTTGAAGGTCAAGGTCTGGACACATGGTTAGGTGACGGCGGTCGTCAGTTATCTGGTGGCGAAAAACGCCGTGTAGGCATTGCACGTGCTCTGTTACATAACGCGCCGATCCTGCTGCTGGATGAACCAACTGAAGGTTTGGATAAACAAACCGAACAGCAAATTATGAAGCTGTTCGAAACTCACTTTGAGGACAAGACCGTGGTATTCATTACCCACCGTCTGGTTGATCTCGATAAGATGGACTCAATCTGTCTTATTGAGCAAGGTGAAATCGTCGAACACGGTAGCCATTCTGACTTACTTGCACAGAAAGGCCGTTACTTCGAGTTAAACCAAACCTTGTAATCGTAAGTTCTTTAACGAAAAGCCGACGCATTTAGCGTCGGCTTTTTTTGTATTTACTCAGTCGAAAATGCGCGAAATAAAAAAGCAGCCCATTGGCTGCTTTTTCTCTAATGCTCAATCGTATTAACGTTGGCGCTGCTGCTTGTTACGCGCACCATGTTCGCCAGCACTTTTCTTCGGCTTGCGGCGTGATGGGTTGTTGCTACGACCACCACCGTTGTTCATACGCTCTTCGTGACGCTTCACGGCGCGACGGATTTTTTGACTACGAGAACGCTCACGTTTACGTGATGTGTTCGCTTTGTCTTCATCCAACAAGGTTTCTTTCTCTGGGCGAAGATCAACCATCTCACGAAGGTAGTTCACTTGCTTCAGGTCAAGCTCCATCCAACCGCCACGAGGCAGTTTCTTGTCTAGGTAGATATCACCGTAACGCACACGCTTCAGGCGGCTTACCGTAGTATCTTGAGATTCCCATAGACGACGTACTTCGCGGTTACGACCTTCGTTGATCGCTACGTAGAAAGTGTGGTTCATACCATCACCGCCTGCGTATACAACGTCTTCGAAACGCGCCATACCATCTTCTAGTTCAACACCACGAACCAAGTTTTTCACTTTCTGTTCGGTCACTTCACCAAATACACGCACTAGGTATTCACGTTCTACCTGACGGCTTGGGTGCATCAGACGGTTTGCAAGTTCACCATCCGTTGTGAAAAGTAGTAGACCGGATGTGTTCGCATCAAGACGGCCAACTGAAATCCAGCGAGAGCCGCGGATTTTCGGCAAACGGTCAAATACAGTGCGGCGACCTTCTGGGTCATGACGAGTACATAATTCACCCTCAGGCTTGTAGTACGCAAGTACGCGACAGATCACTTCTTCCTGCGCTTTAGCAGAAACAATGTGTCCATCGATACGAACGACTGCGTTCTCATCTTCTAATCGCTCACCAAGCTTAGCAACTACTCCGTTCACACTCACGCGACCAGCTTTAATCAAAGCTTCTAGCTCGCGACGCGATCCGTGACCAGCTCGTGCTAATACTTTCTGTAATTTTTCGTTCATTTATTTACCTATGTGTCGTCTTCTCAGACGTCGAATAAAAATGTGCGACCCAAAATCGCGGTCGCACATTATCGCAAATACTGTGTCTAAAATCACGTATTTTTGATTACTCGAACGGTTGGGGATCACCAGCGCCGATACGCGCCACAACTGGCTCACCGTCACTGAAATCAATGACTGTGGTTGGTTGTTCACCTAAATAGCCGCCGTTAAGAATGCAATCTACTGCGTGTTCTAGTTTGTCACGGATATCTTCTGGGTCAGACTCTGTTACTTGGTTACCCGGTAGAATCAATGACGTTGACATCAACGGTTCGCCTAATGCTTCCAGCAGATCCAGCGCGATACGGTTATCCGGGACACGGATACCAATGGTCTTACGCTTAGCGTTCATCAGACGGCGTGGCACTTCTTTTGTACCCTTGAAGATGAACGTGTATGGCCCCGGTGTATTGTTCTTTAGCAAGCGAAACGCTGAGTTGTCGACGCGTGCGTACAGTGAAAGCTCTGATAGATCTCGGCAAAGCAGAGTAAAGTTGTGTTTTTCGTCCAAACGACGAATCTTACAAATACGCTCTAAAGCCTGCTTGTTTTCTAGCTGACAACCAAGTGCGTAGCCTGAATCCGTTGGGTAAATCACTACCCCGCCATTACGAATGATTGCTACAGCCTGATTGATCAAGCGAGCCTGTGGGTTTTCTGGATGAACGTAAAAAAACTGGCTCATTGTAATTCCTCATTAATGGGTCAATAGACCCTATCGAATCTCGCGACTCTATATTTCGATGTATTGATATAATTCAAATAGATACGTCTGTTTGTGAAGGCTCAATACCCCAATCTTTCCAGACAGGTTCAACACCTGACGGCAGCCAAAGGTTTCGACCTAATTCCATCCAAGGGGACGGATAATGGAAGTCGCTGCCCTGGGAAGCTAATAGTTTGTATTGTATAGCATAATCAGCCAAGTTGCGTCTTTCTTGTTGCCCTTGTTGAGGCTGAGCCACTTCCATAGCATCACCACCGGCTTCAACAAACGCTGAAATCAGTCGTTTGAGCCACTTTGCGGTAAGGTCATAACGTCCTGGGTGCGCTAACACCGCCTTTCCGCCAGCAGCATGGATTGCTGTAACCGCCTCTTCCATTGAACACCAAGTAGGGGGCACATAGCCCGGGTTATTTCGCGTCAGGTACTTTTTAAACACCATCTGCATGGTTTTCGCATAACCGTTGTCCACTAGCCATTTAGCAAAATGAGCACGCGTGATAGGCGCATCGCCCGCGATCAACTTAACTTCGTCCAACACCCCTTCACGGGTTGCTTTGCTCAAGCGGTGAGCAATCAATTCTGCTCTACCTTGCCTGTGCTCCTTTTGTTGCTGGATCAGCGCGTTTAAAGCCTCAGACTGCGGGTCGATATTCAAACCAACAATATGAATATCTTTATTCTGCCAAACCGTCGAGATTTCAATGCCATTAATTAGCTTTAGCGCATAACCTTGCTGTGCAATGTAGTCACGAGCAGGTTGTAATCCATCGACGGTGTCATGATCTGTGATAGCCAAAACATCGAGGTCAAAACTGACAGCACGCTCGATCAACTCGTTTGGAGCAAGTCGTCCATCAGAGGCTGTCGTATGGCTATGTAAATCAATTCTCATAAATATCTTTTTTTAGTTGACTTTTTACCTCTGCACTAGTTAACTAGTACATAAATACGAAGTACCTGAATTAAGGCTCACCATGTTACAAGAAATTAACCAAAACCAGAAAGTGAAAGTTGCAGCTTGCTCGACGAGTCAAAGCTCAATTGATCTATCTTGGTGGCGCACTTGGACAAGTTCTTGGTGGGCTAACGTGTACTTCTAGATTATAGAATTAATGTTACTAAAGCCCGCTTATCTCAGCGGGCTTTTTTTGTTTTATCCTCTTCCGCACATTCAAGTGCTTAAAGAACCACCAATTTGGGAAAATTCCGGATTGGGCATGACCAAGCTTTATGCGAGTATGTGTGAAAGGAAGAAATTATCTATGGAAAGGAGGTCTTGTGAACAAGGCCATTGAAATCAGAAAGCTAGGCGAACTGGAAGTGATTCACACTTCAGCGCCATATGCACAAGACCCGACTCGTCTGTTCCATACTCTTTGTGCAGACAAAACGGATAGCTTGTTGTTAGAGTCTGCTGAAATCGACTCGAAACAAAACCTCAAGAGTTTACTTATCGTCGACTCAGCCGTTCGTATCGTATGCTACGGCCACGAGGTCACCATGACTGCGTTGACAGAGAATGGTCAACACCTTCTGGCACATCTGAACCAAAATATCCACGCGCAAGTAAACAGCGCGTTTGATGGCACCGTGCTTCGCCTTGAATTCGAGGCGCCATGCGACACTCTCGATGAAGACTCTCGACTGCGCGAAGCATCATCATTCGACGCACTGCGTCTGGTACAACATAGCTTCAACCTAGAAGACCAGCACAAACACGCGATCTTCTTAGGCGGCCTGTTTGCCTACGATTTAGTAGCGAACTTCGAACCGTTAGGAGACGCAGAACAAGCCAACCAATGTCCTGATTACGTTTTCTACGTGGCAGAAACCTTGCTGGTTGTTGACCACCAGCGCGAAACCTGCGACCTACAAGCGACGCTGTTTGCCAACCAAGAACAAAAAGCAACGCTACAAACGCGCATTGATTCTATCGCTGAGCAGTGCTCAAACCTTACCGCGCTGCCGCAAGCAAACAAGCTAAAAGACGTTGAAGTGGTTCCAAGTGTCTCAGACCAAGACTTCTGCCAGATCGTGCGTGATTTGAAGCAGTACGTTGTAAAAGGCGATATTTTCCAAGTTGTCCCATCGCGCCGCTTCACGTTGCCGTGCCCTTCTCCGCTAGCGGCATACAAAGAACTGAAGATCAGTAACCCAAGCCCTTACATGTTCTACATGCAGGATGAGTTATTCACTCTGTTCGGCGCTTCTCCAGAAAGTGCACTGAAATATGAGACCGACACCAACCAAGTTGAAATCTACCCGATTGCTGGGACACGTCGCCGTGGCAAACGTCCAAATGGCGCGATCGACTTTGACCTAGACAGCCGTATTGAGCTGGAACTGCGTAGTGACAAAAAAGAGAACGCAGAACATATGATGCTGGTCGACTTGGCTCGTAACGACGTTGCACGTATTTCTCAGGCAGGGACTCGTCACGTCGCTGACTTACTTAAAGTGGACCGTTACAGCCACGTAATGCACTTGGTTTCTCGTGTCGTTGGTCAACTCCGCGATGACCTTGACGCGCTGCACGCTTACCAAGCATGTATGAACATGGGCACATTGACGGGCGCACCTAAAATTCGAGCCATGCAGCTTATTCGTGATGTTGAAGGCGCTCGACGCGGCAGCTACGGCGGCGCGGTTGGCTACCTAACCGGCGAAGGGACGCTAGATACCTGTATCGTGATCCGCTCTGCTTACGTTGAGAATGGCATCGCTCAAGTACAAGCTGGTGCGGGTGTTGTATTCGACTCAGACCCGCAATCCGAAGCAGACGAAACGCGCGGTAAAGCGCAAGCTGTTATCTCTGCCATTCAAGCCGCGCACAAGGAGTAGTAGAGATGGCGAATATTGTATTTATTGATAACTTCGACTCGTTTACTTACAACTTGGTCGACCAATTCCGTTCTTTAGGTCACGAAGTCACGATTTACCGTAACCACATTGCCGCCGAGACGATTGAAAACGCGGTTGCCGAGTTAGAGAATCCTGTCGTACTGCTTTCTCCGGGCCCGGGCGCACCATCTGAAGCCGGTTCAATGCCTGAAATCATTCAACGCCTGAAAGGTAAAGTGCCAATCATCGGCATCTGCCTTGGTCATCAAGCAATTGTTGAAGCCTATGGCGGCACAGTCGCTGGCGCAGGAGAAATTATTCACGGTAAAGTTTCCATGATGGAACACCAAGACCACGCCACTTACGCAGGTTTGCCGTCGCCACTTGCCATCGCTCGCTATCATTCACTGGTTGCGACTTTTGTTCCTGAAATACTGACCGTGACCGCGGAAGTTGATGGATTGGTGATGTCAGTCGTGCAAGAGCAAGACAAAGTATGCGGATTTCAGTTCCACCCAGAATCAATCATGACAACGTATGGTGCGACTCTGTTGGCCAACGCCATTAACTGGGCATTGGAACCTCAAGGGAAAGAATAAGGAAATTTATCATGGAAACGATCATCAATAAGCTCTACGAGCAACGAGACTTGACCCAAGAAGAAAGCCAGCAGCTGTTTGACGTGATTATTCGTGGCGAACTTGACCCTATTCTAATGGCGTCTGCGCTCACCGCGCTAAAAATCAAAGGGGAAACTCCGGACGAAATCGCTGGTGCAGCAAAAGCACTACTGGCCAACGCGAACCCTTTCCCTCGCCCAGATTATGACTTCGCCGACATCGTTGGTACAGGTGGTGACGGACACAACACAATTAACATCTCAACCACCGCTGCGTTTGTGGCTGCGGCTTGCGGATTAAAAGTGGCGAAACACGGTAACCGCAGCGTTTCGAGCAAATCGGGATCTTCTGACCTGCTGGACTCATTCGGTATCAACTTAGCAATGAGCGCGGAAGATACGCGTACTGCGGTTGACCAACTTGGTGTGGCATTCCTATTTGCGCCGCAATATCACGGCGGCGTGCGACACGCGATGCCTGTGCGTCAAACCATGAAAACGCGCACCATCTTTAATATTTTAGGCCCGCTTATTAACCCAGCTCGTCCTAACATTGAGCTGATGGGTGTGTACAGCAAAGAACTCGTACGTCCAATCGCGGAAACAATGCTGCAAATGGGTATGAAGCGCGCTGCAGTTGTACACGGAAGCGGTCTGGATGAGGTCGCAATCCACGGTGAAACCACCGTTGCTGAGATCAAAGATGGCAAAATTACTGAATACACCTTAACGCCAGCAGACTTTGGTGTTAATACTCATCCTTTAGAGGCGATTAAAGGTGGCGTTCCGGAAGAGAACAAAGCCATCATCACCAACATCCTGACGGGTAAAGGTACAGAAGCTCAATTGGGCGCAGTCGCGGTAAACGTCGCATTGCTGATGCGTCTGTTTGGCCACGAAGACCTGAAAGCAAATACACAACAAGCAATCGACGCGATGAACTCTGGCAAGGCGTACCAACTGGTCAAGCAATTGGCACAACACGCGTAACTCGTTCCGCTAAAGGTAAGTAAGATGACTCAGAAAAAAGACAATTTATCCGAACACGTCTCTGTGAAAGAAGCGCAGATGGCGGAAGTGCTGGCGAAAATCGTTCGCGATAAATACCAATGGGTAGCTGAGCGCAAAAAGACCCAGCCATTGGAAACATTCCAAATGGATTTGACGCCATCAGACCGAAGCTTTTACCAAGCGCTTAGCGGCGATAAAACGGCATTCATCATGGAGTGTAAAAAAGCCTCACCGTCGAAAGGCTTAATCCGCGCTGACTTTGACCTTGATTACATCGCATCGGTATACAACAAACACGCCAGCGCCATTTCGGTGTTGACTGACGAAAAATACTTCCAGGGTCAGTTCGAGTTTTTGCCTCAAGTTCGCAATCAGGTATCTCAACCTGTGTTGTGCAAAGATTTCATGGTCGATAGTTATCAAGTCTATCTGGCTCGTCACTATTCTGCAGACGCTATTTTGCTCATGCTCTCGGTATTGAGTGACGAAGAATATCAAACACTGGCTGAGGTCGCTCATTCGCTTGATATGGGCGTTCTGACCGAAGTCAGTAACGAAGAAGAGTTGCATCGCGCAGTGGCATTAGGAGCAAAAGTCATTGGCATTAACAACCGCAACTTACGCGATCTCAGCACGGATTTGAATCGCACTAAAGAGCTTGCACCAACTATTCGTCAGTTGGCCCCAGAGGCGGTGGTGATCTCCGAGTCCGGTATTTACACCCATCAGCAAGTTCGTGATTTAGTCGACTATGCCGACGGGTTCCTGATTGGCAGCTCTTTGATGGCTGAAGACAACCTGGAGCTAGCGGTACGCAAAATCACCCTTGGTGCAAATAAAGTCTGCGGTCTGACCCACGCTGACGATGCAGCCAAAGCGTATCAAGCTGGCGCAGTTTTTGGCGGGCTTATTTTCGTCAAAAGCTCACCGCGTTACGTTGAGCGAGAAAATGCGAGACTGGTCATGAGTGGCGCACCACTTAACTATGTCGGCGTCTTCCAGAACGAAGAAGTGGACTTTGTGCTCGAAACAGTAAAAGAACTGGGACTAAAAGCAGTGCAGTTACACGGCAACGAAGACCAAGACTTTGTCGATACACTAAGAGCACAACTGGATAGCAACGTAGAGATTTGGAAAGCTTACGGTGTACGCGACCAACAGCCCACTCTATTGACCGGTAACATTGACCGCCACCTGCTCGATACCAAGATTGGCTCTCAAACCGGCGGCACAGGATTGGTGTTTGACTGGAGTTTAATTGGTGACCCGTCGCAGGTGATGCTAGCGGGTGGCATTACACCATTTAATGCACAAAAAGCATCTCAGCAAGGCTGCCTCGGATTGGATCTTAACTCGGGTGTGGAAAGCTCTCCGGGTAAAAAAGACGCCACCAAGTTGCAACAAGCTTTCGCTGCAATCCGCGACTACTGATTAACGAATTTTACTGGTGTGAATCTTCATACCAAAACAGATTAAAGGAATGTAAACATGGCAAAACTAGATGCCTATTTTGGTGAATACGGTGGTCAGTACGTACCGCAGATCTTAGTTCCGGCTTTAGAGCAGCTAGAACAAGCGTTTATCGACGCACAAGCTGACCCAGAGTTTCGTAGCGAGTTTATGGGTCTGCTACAAGAGTACGCAGGTCGCCCTACAGCGCTAACACTGACGCGTAACCTGACAAAAGGCACTAAAACCAAACTGTACCTAAAACGTGAAGACCTACTTCACGGTGGTGCGCACAAAACTAACCAGGTTCTTGGTCAAGCTTTGCTGGCAAAACGCATGGGCAAAAATGAAATCATTGCGGAAACAGGCGCAGGCCAACACGGCGTAGCAACGGCACTGGCTTGTGCCCTGCTCGGTTTGAAATGTCGTGTGTACATGGGCGCAAAAGACGTTGAACGTCAAAGCCCGAACGTGTTCCGCATGAAACTGATGGGCGCTGAAGTTATCCCAGTGCACTCAGGTTCTGCGACGCTTAAAGATGCGTGTAATGAAGCGCTGCGTGACTGGTCAGGTAGCTACGAGGAAGCGCACTACCTACTAGGCACGGCTGCTGGCCCTCACCCATTCCCAACGATTGTCCGTGAGTTCCAACGTATGATCGGTGAAGAGACCAAGAATCAAATCCTAGCTCGTGAAGGTCGTCTACCTGATGCGGTTATCGCTTGTGTCGGCGGTGGTTCAAACGCAATCGGCATGTTTGCAGATTTCATCGAAGAAGAATCCGTTCGTTTGATTGGTGTTGAACCTGCAGGTAAAGGTATCGACACCGACCAACACGGTGCGCCACTTAAACACGGTAAAACCGGTATCTTCTTTGGTATGAAAGCACCATTGATGCAAGATGAGAATGGTCAAGTTGAAGAGTCTTACTCCGTTTCTGCTGGCCTTGATTTCCCGTCAGTCGGTCCACAGCACGCTCACCTCAATGCCATCGGTCGCGCTGAATATGACAACGTCACCGATGACGAAGCATTAGACGCTTTCCAAGAACTGGCTCGCAGTGAAGGGATCATTCCTGCTTTGGAATCCTCTCATGCATTGGCGCACGCTCTACGTATGGCGCGTGAAAACCCTGAGAAAGAACAATTACTAGTAGTGAACCTATCGGGTCGTGGTGATAAAGACATCTTTACCGTACACGCCATCTTAGAAGAAAAAGGAGTGATCTAATGAGTCGTTATGAAGCTATGTTTGAGCGCCTAAATGAAGCAAAACAAGGCGCGTTCGTACCGTTCGTAACGGTTTGCGATCCTAACCCTGAGCAATCGCTAAAGATTATGGAAACCTTGGTTTCCGCTGGTGCCGATGCGCTTGAACTAGGCATTCCGTTTTCTGACCCATTAGCAGACGGCCCGACCATTCAAGGTGCAAACATCCGTGCACTAGATTCAGGTGCAACACCAGATATCTGTTTTGAGCTTATTGCGAAGATCCGTGCTAATAATCCAGATTTACCGATCGGTCTATTGATGTACGCTAACTTAGTGTACGCACGTGGTGTCGATAACTTTTATCAGCGCTGCGCTCAAGCGGGTATCGATTCAGTGCTTATTGCTGATGTCCCGACTAACGAAAGTGGCGAGTTTGTCGCGGCAGCAAAAAAACATGGTATTGAGCCTATTTTCATCGCTCCGCCAACCGCGTCTGATGACACTCTTCGCTCTGTCGCAGAGCTTGGTGGTGGTTACACTTACCTACTTTCTCGTGCAGGTGTGACTGGCGCAGAAACAAAAGCCAACATGCCAGTAGGAGACATGTTAACTAAACTCAATCAATTTGATGCCCCACCATCGCTACTAGGGTTTGGTATTTCTGAGCCGCAGCAAGTACAGGAGGCAATTCAATCAGGTGCGGCTGGCGCAATCTCAGGTTCTGCAGTTGTGAAGATCATTGAGAATCACGTCGAACAACCCGAGCAGATGCTAGAAAAACTGTCTGAGTTTGTCGCTGCAATGAAAGCCGCAACAGGCAAGTAAAACACTCAAGCAAATAAATCAATGCCTAAGCGCCCAATAGGATATTTCTGTTGGGCGCTTTTCTTTTACCCAACATTCGCAGCTCTTAAACTCCTTGAATAAATAACGACCCACCCAATACATCAAAACTCAATGGAACGCATACTCCACTGCATGCTCAATAATTCATCTCACTTGAACAAATTGTTAACATTAACCAGTTTTTCACAAACTCAAACTCATCCATTTCAATCGTGTTATTGCTCGCAAATCATTAGCAAAACAAATAGCAATCGTTTGCTATCGTACAAAAAGTTAGCACCTGTCAATGAATCATCGATTTATTTATCAATAACGCTCGTACTGATATTGCCAATTGTAAAAATTACGTGTACAAAGCAAGACGAAATTATCATCCGAATTCGAGTTTTTGTTCAGTTGGTAATTCTGGAAATTTAAATTTTATTAGCACAGAGGTTATGGAAGTGTTACAAAATAAGAGTTTACTAAGCAACATTGGCGTACAAGTCGTTATTGCTATGATCGCGGGTACTGCCGTTGGTGCCTTCATGGGTCACAGCGCATCGATGTTTGCACCGTTAGGCGCAATTTTTATCAACCTAATTAAAATGCTGGTTATCCCTTTGGTTGCAGTAGCACTGATTTCCGGTGCAGCTGGCCTAGGTAACAGTCAATCAGCAGGTAAAGTTGGTCTAACAACACTAGGCTACTTCGGCCTAACTTCTGCTCTAGCGGTAGCACTAGCGCTATTGATGGGCGAAGTATTCCAACCGGGCACAGGCATCGACGTTTCTGGCGTTGAAGGCATGTTCTCATCTGAGTACGCTTCAAAAGGTGAACTACCAAGTTTCTGGGCGACCATCACTGGTATGATCCCAACCAACGTTTTCCAATCACTGAACGAAGCAAACATCCTACAGATCCTAGTATTCTGTATGTTCTTTGGTATTGCGATTTCTAAGCAAGCGAAAGAGCGTCGTGAACCAATCATCAACGGCGTAAACTGCATCGTTGACGCAATGGTTTGGATGATCAACAAAGTAATGATCATCGCACCAATCGGCGTATTTGGTCTGATGGCAGAAGCAGTTGGTACATTCGGATTTGGCGCGCTAATGGTAGTGTTTAAGCTATTCGTTGTTTACGTTGCCGCTATTCTTATCTTCGGTTTTGTAGTTTACCCACTGATGGTGCACGTATTCACTAAAACCTCTGCGAAGAAATTCCTAACCGCGATGAAGAAGCCACAAGCAGTTGCACTGTCTACCGCATCTTCAATGGCGACTCTTCCTGTCACTATGGATACGTGTGAGAAAGAACTGGGCGTGAGAAACTCTACTGCGTCTTTTGTTCTGCCTCTAGGCGCGACAATCAACATGTCTGGTAACGCGATTTACTACGGTTTGGTCGCAATCTTCTTTGCACAACTATTCAACATCGACCTAGGCATGGGCGCGTACATCGCTATTATCGTGACTTCGACTCTGGGCGCGGTTGGCCAAGCGGGTGTTCCTGGTCCTTCTTTCCTAGTGGTAGCAGTACTACTAGCGGCTGGTATTCCAATCGAAGGTCTGCCATTGCTGTTCGCACTTGACCGTATCTTCGATATGATTCGTACAGCGCTAAACATCACTGGTGATGCAGCATGTGCGGTAATCGTCGACTCTTTGATTGAAGAAGAAGCGCAAGCTGCACCAGTAAAGCAAGAAGCATAATTTCCTGCGAATATTTTTAATAACAGAGCCACTTTTACAGTGGCTCTGTTTTTATTTCGCTTTCGTAAAACTACTTGCCTTCCAGATCCGATACAACTCACTGATTTTCTGATCCTTCGTCGTTACCTTTTGATATGCAATGCTTATAATAGCTGCAGACTTAGAATGGAGCCGTCACGTCATGGAACAGAATGAAGAAGCAAATCGCCGCCCACTGGCAGTCAGAAACCTTTCCCTCACCAAACGAATTGCCGTCTGGATTTGTGATAAAAATATCACGCCTAACCAGATCTCGTTGCTCAGCATCGTATTTGCTGCGCTCGCCTTGTTATTTGGTGCGCTGTATTTCAACTACTCCAGCACGATTTGGCTGCTACTCTTCCCTGTTGCAATTCAGATGCGTCTGCTGTGTAACTTGTTTGACGGCATGGTCGCGGTAGAAGGAGGCAAACAGTCCGCGGCTGGTGAACTGTTTAACGACGCCCCTGACAGACTCGCCGACCTATTGATTATCTTAGGCGCGAGCTTTATCGCATTGAATCCATACGCTATTCACTTAGCTTGGCTAACGGCTGTTTTGGCTGTGTTTACTGCCTATATCCGCGTGCTGGGCGTCAGCATGGGCTGCGCCGCTGACTTCCGTGGTCCGATGGCGAAACAACATCGCATGGCACTACTTACCTTTACCAGTTTGATCATGTTCTTCGACCAGTTCTTTGGCTTTATCAAACTAGAATCGGTGAACCTGATGGATATCGCGCTCGTGATTATGGCGCTTGGTTGTGTCGTGACTTGTTGGCGCAGACTGGTTCATATTTATCAGCTCAAAAATGGCGCACTCGCGGAGAAAGCTAATGACTAGTGTTCCGGCTCACTCTCTGCATATGATGGCGACCATTACCTTGGTGCTTATTATAGGCACGCTGACGTATCTGTTTCTTTCACGTAAAAATCCGGACAAAGATTACCACGAGCTAAAACTACGTATTCGTTCATGGTGGTGGATGATTGGGATTGTTTTCGTCGTGCTCGCTTTGCCGTTGCAATATACGTTGGTTTTTGTAGCCTTTCTTAGCTTTATGGCGCTCAAGGAGTTCCTCTCTATCGTGCCGACGCGCATGGCAGACCGCAGGGTTATCTTCTGGGCGTACCTGTCGATCCCATTCCACTACTACTGGCTTTCCATCGGCTGGTACGGCATGTACATCATCTTCATCCCAGTTTACATGTTCCTGTACTTACCTATGGTGGCGGTGCTGATTGGTGATACCAAAGGCTTTATTCGTTCCGCGGGCATCATTCATTGGGCGCTGATGTTGACAGTATTCTGCGTCAGTCATATGGCGTATTTGCTGGTGTTACCAAGTAAAAACCCAGATGCGGGTTCGATGGGCATGTTGCTGTTTTTGTTGGTGTTCACTCAGTTTAATGACGTGTGCCAATACGTATGGGGCAAGAGCTTTGGCAAACACAAAATCGTGCCGAAAGTCAGTCCTAATAAAACATGGGAAGGGTTCATCGGCGGTGCAACAACGGTTATCGTTGCCAGCTATTTCTTCGCTCCTTATCTCACGCCATTAACATCGCTTGAAGGTATTGTCGCGGGAATGATCATCGCATTTAGTGGTTTTATTGGTGACTTGGTTATTTCATCGGTTAAACGTGACCTTAAGATCAAAGACACCAGCCAGTTTATTCCCGGACATGGTGGTATTCTCGACCGTATCGATAGCCTGATGTTCACTGCACCACTGTTTTTCCACTATATCTATTACCTTTACTATTAAGAGGACAAAATGAAGTTACTTAAGATTCTGTTTGTCCTATTTTTCGTAAAGCCATTAGTCTTTGTTGGCTTAGGACTGAATATCATCCATCGCCAACACCTACCAGAAACAGGACCTGTGGTAGTTGCCGCCAACCACAACAGCCATTTAGACACCTTGGTGTTACTCGCACTGTTCCCTATAAGCTTGGTGCATAAAGTGCGCCCCGTAGCGGCAGCGGATTACTTCCTCAAGACCAAACTGACGGCTTGGCTGTCGCTGAACGTATTGGGGATTATTCCGATTCGCCGCTCTCCATCGAAAAGCGAGCGAGACGCGATCTTCGATGAATGTCATCGCGCGTTAGACGAAGGTGATATTTTGATTATCTTTCCAGAAGGCAGTCGTGGTGAGCCTGAAGTTATGAGCGGTCTTAAAAAAGGTATTTACCATCTGACCAAAGAGCACTCTAACTGCCCTGTTGTTCCAGTGGTGATGCGAGGGTTAGGCCGTGCTTTGCCGAAAGGAACGGCAATGTTTGTTCCGTTTAATTGTGATGTCGTCCTCGGAGAGCCTATCAAGCAATTTGCTGACGCCGATGACTTCCTTTGCACCATGCAAAAGCAGTATGTCGAACTTGCCCAGCAGTGCATAGTGACCAATTACGAAGAGTAAAACCCACAAAAAAGCCCAGCAAATTGCTGGGCTTCTTCATTAACGACTTTTCACATTATAGGAAGTGGAAAGTTGCGTTTAGAGAGAAGTTCTCGATTTCGTCTTCTTCTAACGTGTATACGTTGTAGCTAGCACCTAAAGAGATTGGGCCCATCATAAAGTATTCAGCGCCTACACCGTACATAGTATTGATTTCTTCTTCTTTAAAGCCAGCGCTTTTATCTTCTAGCTTGTAAGAGTGAAGACCTGCTTTAGCGTAAACGTGCAGAGGACCGAAGTCGATGCTTGGCTTTGCAGCAAAGTAAACCGCTGAACCGTCAAGATCTAGCGTTTTGTTGTCGTATTTCGCATTATCAAACTCGCCAAAAGTCTGGTAACCCGCTTCTAAACCGATAAATGGAAGAATACCTGTACCCACGTGCACGTTGTATGAAGATGCTGATTCACCACCTAGGTCAGCTTGGCCGACACTCGCGCTACCATAAATCCATGAGTCCGCAGAAGCTGTTGCTGATGCGCCAATCAGAGCTAGCGCTAATAGTGTCTTTTTCATAATGAACCTTCTCTAGTTACTCGGCAGCAGCTTGTGCGGCAAATTGCTGCCTATCAAGTCAATTTACTTAATGATTATTTATAATAATGCAATTGTTATGCCTAACAGGATTCAATTGCGTTTTTAACTCGCTTGTCGGAGATTGGATATGGCGTACCCAACTGCTGAGCAAAGTAGCTCACGCGCAACTCTTCCAACATCCAACGAATCTCTTTGACGTTTTCCGGTACCGCAACGCCTTTTGGAATCTTATTCAACAGCTCTTTGTAGTCGTTAGCGACCGACTCAATCTTAAGCATGTGCAAACGATCTTTGTTCGGGTCGATAGGTAGTTTCTCCATTCGACGCTCAATCGCTTTCATGTAACGCAAAATATCCGGAAGACGCTTCCAACCACATTCGGTGGCAAAGCCTTTGAAGATAAGCCCTTCAATTTGCGCTTTGATGTCAGACAGGGCAAACGCCATGGTGAAATCGATTTTCCCTTTCAGCTTCTTATTGATGCTAAAAGCCGTCGTTAGGATCGTTTCTACTTGTTTTGCGATATCAACAACCGTATCACCTAATTCTGCGCGAACATGTTCTTTTAACGCTTCAAATTGATCTGGCTGCCAAACTAAACCGCCCTGCTCTTCGATCAGCTTATCGACTCCACAAGCGATACAATCGTCAATCAGGTCAAGCACCTTACCGTAAGGGTTAAAGTACAAGCCTAGTTTTGACTTGTTCGGTAAGTTGGCGTGCAAGTACTTAATCGGCGATGGCACATTAAGTAGAACCAGACGGCGCTGACCGGCTTTCATCGCCTGAAGCTGCTCTTGCTCGGTTTCGTAGAGCTTAATCTCAACGCTGTCTTTGCTATCGACAATCGCAGGAAACGCTTTTACATCGTAACCACCGCGCTTCTGTTGATAGACTTTTGGCAGTTCACCAAAGCTCCAAGTATGCAGCCCTTGTTGCTCGATATCGTCATCGGCGACTTTAGACAGAGTTTCCTGAACTTTATCTTTCAGGCTATCTTTTAGCTCGTGCAAATCACGGTGCTCTTTCAGCTTACGATTACGATGGTCTACCGCGCGGAACGTGACTTTTAGATGATCAGGTACCTGCTCAAGATTCCAATCTTCACGCAATACCTCGACACCCGTCATACGGCGCAGTTCTTTTTCTAACGCGTCAAGCAACGGCGCTTCCATCGGTGTCACGCGCGCTAAAAACGCATCCGCGTAGTTCGGCGCTGGAACAAAGTTTTTACGAATGGTCTTTGGCAACGACTTAATCAGGCTCACCACTAACTCGTGACGCAAACCTGGGATCTGCCAATCAAAGCCCGCTGGCTCAACCTGATTTAATATTGGCAGCGGCAAATGGACCGTTACGCCGTCATTATCTTCGCCAGGCTCAAACTGGTAGCTCAGCTTTAATTTAAGACCATTCTGGTGCCAGAAGTTAGGGTAATCCAAATCGGTGACATGGCTGGCATCGCCTTTAAACAGCATCTCCTTTTCAAAGTTAAGCAGCTCGCTGTTTTCTTTTGACGCTTTCTTCCACCATGTGTCGAAATGACGACCTGAAACCACTTCCGTACTAACGCGTTGGTCGTAGAACTCAAACAGCTCATCATCATCAACAAGGATATCGCGGCGACGAGACTTGTGTTCTAACTCTTCCACTTCTTGCAGCAGTTTACGGTTTTGCTTAAAGAACGCGTGTTTGGTTTCCCATTCACCTTCAACCAACGCACTGCGGATAAAAATCTCGCGGCTGACGGCTGGATCAATATTGCCATAGTTAACCAAACGCTTAGGCACGATCGGCACACCGTAAAGCATCACTTTCTCGTATGCCATGACTGCGGCGCGCTTTTTCGACCAATGCGGTTCGCTGTAGCTGCGTTTAATCAAATGCTTCGCTAGCGGTTCAATCCATTCAGGCTGAATCTTTGCGATAATACGCCCCCACAGCTTAGAGGTTTCCACCAGCTCCGCCGACATGATCCATTTCGGCTGCTTCTTAAACAAACCGGATGCTGGGAAGATGTGGAAACGAGCATTGCGCGCTCCTTGGTACTCGTTTTTCTCTTGGTCTTTGATACCAATATGAGAAAGCAAACCGACTAAAATTGCACTGTGTACACCCTGATAACTCGCAGGCTCATCATTGAGTTTGAAATCCATTTCACGCATTGACTGGTGAAGCTGGAAGTAAACGTCCTGCCACTCACGGATACGTAAGTAGTTGAGATACTCTTGCTTACACTGCTTGCGGAACTGGTTACCTGTCAGCGCTTTTTGCTGCTTCTGGATATAGTCCCACAGGTTTACAAATGTGAGGAAATCCGACTCTTCGTGGAAGAAACGACGGTGCTTGTCATCGGACGATTGTTTTTTGTCACTCGGACGCTCGCGCGGGTCTTGAATCGACAACGCCGAAGCAATGATCATCACTTCTTTCAGCGCACCGTACTTCGGCGCTTCAAGCACCATACGAGCTAAACGCGGGTCAATCGGTAAACGCGCCAGTTGACGACCGACGGCAGTCAGGCGCTTTTTCGGGTCTTTTGCGTTTTCATTAATCGCGCCCAGCTCTTCAAGCAAACGTACACCGTCTTGGATGTTGCGCTTATCTGGCGCTTCGACAAACGGGAACGCCTGAATATCGCCAAGACCAAGTGCCGTCATCTGCAAGATAACCGACGCTAGGTTGGTACGTAGGATCTCGGGATCGGTAAACTCAGGGCGTGATGCGAAATCTTCCTCAGAGTAGAGACGAATACAGATACCTTCTTCAACACGACCACAACGTCCTTTACGCTGGTTAGCACTGGCTTGCGAGATAGGCTCAATCGGCAATCGTTGTACTTTGGTTCGGTAGCTATAACGGCTGATACGCGCCGTACCTGGGTCGATAACGTACTTAATTCCCGGTACAGTCAACGAGGTTTCCGCGACGTTGGTTGCCAAAACAATGCGTCGACCCGCGTGTGGCTGGAAGATTTTGTTTTGCTCGCCCGCTGATAGGCGCGCGTATAGCGGAACGATCTCGGTACTTTTCAGATTGCGTTTCGACAGCGCATCCGCGGTATCACGAATCTCACGTTCACCGTTCATGAAAATCAGAATGTCGCCTAAGCCTTCATCGCAGAGCTCATCAACCGCTTCGAAGATACCTTCAAGCTGATCGCGGTCACTGTCGTCATCACCACTCAATGGACGGTAGCGCGTCTCAACCGGATAAGTTCGACCAGACACTTCAATGATTGGTGCGTCATTAAAATGTTGAGAAAAGCGTTCAGGGTCGATGGTCGCTGACGTGATGATCACTTTTAGATCGGGACGACGTGGCAGCAACTCTTTTAAGTAACCAAGAATAAAATCGATGTTCAGACTGCGCTCGTGCGCCTCATCGATAATGATGGTGTCGTATTGGTTCAGAAAACGGTCGTGTTGAATTTCCGCCAGCAAGATACCGTCGGTCATCAACTTGATTTGTGTATTCTCAGAGATTTGGTCGTTAAAGCGGACCTTATAACCGACAAACTCACCCAGCTTGGTTTCCATCTCTTCGGCGATACGGTTAGCGACCGAACGCGCCGCAAGACGACGCGGCTGAGTGTGACCAATCAGGCCAAATTTGCCACGGCCAAGCTCGGCGCAAATCTTCGGTAACTGGGTCGTTTTACCCGAGCCCGTTTCGCCCGCGACGATCACCACTTGGTTCTCTTCAATCGCTTTGGCAATGTCTGCTTTTTTCTGACTAACCGGAAGAATTTCTGGATATTCGATAGTTGGCTTAAAACTATCTCTTTGCTCCGCTTCCATCATAGATTTGGCGATATCCAACGCTATTTCGTCGTACACGGCATTACGCGAAGCTTCTTTTTTGATTTTACTTGCTCCGGAAATACGTTTGTTCAGACGAAAGCGGTCACGCAGCATGCATTGTTGCAAGGCTTTGCGTAACGAAGCGGGCGTGTTTGCCTGAACCTGTTGTTCAGTCGCCTTAGAATCTGTTCTTGGGGGCTGTGACGAGGTCAAAGCGTTTCCTATTCATTTGTATCGATAAAACTGCGCGGATTGTAACATAAGCTACGGGCACGATTTAAATAAAAACGCCCACAACCAAATAGCCGTGGGCGTTGTTTAACCAATGTGCGCTTAGAAGTGGTACTGAAGATAGAGCGTGTTGTAGTTACTGCCACCTTTGATGCGGCCAAACTGAGACGCTTTTTCAAAGATAGCGCTGCGATGATGGAGTGAATATCCCACCCACACATTCTTCAAGTCAGAGACATTTATCAAATCGCCGATGTTTACGTCTAGTGAAAAGTCGAGATAGTTCAGAAGGTTGCTTGGCGTATAGCCCTTCTCATCCATTTCCGTCTGCTCAATGTTGGTGATGCTGTCGACGTATGACACCCCTTCTGCGACACCGAATCGCCACTGCGTCGGCCAGTTAAAGGTGTAATAGGCCTTCATTGCCACCACGTACTCGGTTGAACTTGATTGAGAATCCGACGACCAATGATGCGCTACGCCCGGTGTAAGATAAATGTCTATCGGTAAGCCAAAAAGCTCGTCGGTTAACGGGTAACCATAAAAAACCGAGCTCATTTGGTTGTTTTCCGAATCGGTCTCACTTTGGAACTTAATGATTTCACCGATATTTGACGGCGTTGCCCAACCGTGGGCAAAACGTAGATAAGACTTATTAGCAATCTGACGCTTTCGCTCGGCGGTTTTATCGTTAAAGAAACCGAAACCAACAAACATTTCACCTTGATAACGGTCGTTCATCAGTGGTGAGTCGTAGGCGTTGTCATCAAAACGGGTAACGCTCGTCGAGCCGAGTAAGTAAAGATTCGACACCACGTGATAGCGCGCATCTACCCCAAGTTTCACGTCAACACCGGCACCAATGCGGTCACCAGTTCGGTCTGAAAACGCGTAATAAGCACTATTAAAATCCGCTTCTTTATAACGTAAAGTCAAATGCGGTCTTACGTTCCAACTGCCCTGTTCAAACTCACCGGCCACTTTAAAATTGCCGTGCAATCGGTACTCCGAGTCTGTCATCAACTCGGTGTCGACATGCCAGTTCTCGTCAAATTGATAACGAAGCTGTAAACCAAAATCTGAAGAGTCGCCTTCATTGGCGTTCTGTACATACGCTGGTAGGTCAACATATCGGAGTCTTGCGAGCGCGTTGAGTTGCCAAGTTTTGTCTTCGCTATCAAATAAGTGCAAGCCACCTTCTGTGCCGTCGAAAAACACGTATTGATTGTCAAAGAAAATCATCGGAACAAACGTACTGACCGTTTGGTCGCCGTCATCGGTATCGAACGGAATTGACGCAACGCGATACATTGCTGCAATTCCCCATTCCTGTTCATCTGAATCAAGCAACTCGGTTGCTGATGATTGAGATGCAAAGCAAGCAACGCACATCCCTACTACGAAGCGAGAAAAGTCCCACTGTTTTGTCATTTTTTGCTTCCAACAACTCAGTTTTTAACCAACTGAGCGTCTTAATACTTATGTTTCTTGGTACTAAGCCGTTAATATAAAAGCGTATGATCTACTAAAGCTGACGATTGTGAAAGCATCTGAATTAAAGAACTTACTGAATTCACTCAATATTGACACTGATCCTGAGGTAGTGTGCGGCGAATACTGGCTACCTGAACGATTGGTTAACGTGCAACAAGAAAACGACCTGCTGTTTCTTGAGTTTGACTCTGCGCCGGAGGAAAACCAAGGTGAAGAAGAAGGACGAGGCTTCGTCGAGCACGAAATAGAACTTATTCGTGAGCGCTTGATACAAATCCTAGAAGAAGGTTCAGATACAAACGCCAAAGCAGATGCTATGCTTGCACTTTTCTTAATGGCTCACGAGCGTTCTAGCTCAGAAGTCATCGAGTTACTTGAAAACCCTGAACTGATGGAAGAGCCAACTGATTAATCAATGACATCACAAACGATTCCTTTCCTCATCGCAGGCCCAATACTGCGTAAAACCACTTCAAATCAGCTGGTCTTTTGGCTCGTTACCCGCGAGCCAATCCAAGGCGCTTTCAAACTCTACCGACATCAACAACAGCAAGAAGTATTCAGTGCTGACCTAAGCCAATGCGAATCTATTCAAGTGGGTGAACATGCGGTGGTCACATTGGCGCATTTCGAGGGAGATTTCCCGCTGAATCAACCACTAGAGTACGAGTTTGAAACGCAACACGGCGCGATATCAACACTCTCTCCTGAGCTGTTGTATGAAAACGAAAAACGATTAACGATCGTCATTTCTGACAAAGCCGATTACGTGCTGCATGGTTCTTGCCGTAACCCACACCATTCCAGCGCAGACGCACTGGTTGCCGCCGACAAAAAGGTCGCACAACTGCCGTTTGAAAAGCGTCCGGATTTATTGATGATGAGTGGTGACCAAATCTACGCAGACCATGTAGCGGGCCCAACACTGGATGCCATTGATCAAGTGATTGACTTGCTCGGATTGGCTGGGGAATCGTTTCAAGATGCACCAATTGCAAACAGTGATGAACTGCGCGCGCATCCAGACTACATTTATGGACGCGATAAGATTTTGCCGCACTACGTCGACGATGGCCGACTGATCACTAAAATTATCCCTAAATGGAATGTGCCGATTTTCAGCTCCAAAGAGTGCGAAAACCACTTGATTACCTTCGCTGAGTTTTTTGCCATGTATCTGCTGACTTGGTCGCCTGTGTTGTGGAAACTGGTAAACTCAAGCCGTTTACTTGACCAAGGCTTCGAGTTCAACGGTAAGCAGATAGAACCGAATTGGCAGCAAGTCTGGCGTGAAGAGAAGCACAACCTAGACGGGTTTATTCAAGGCTTACCGAACAGCCAAAGGTTAAGTGCTCATATCCCGACCTATATGATTTTCGATGACCACGATGTCACCGATGACTGGAATCTGACGATCGGCTGGGAAAAAGCCGCCTATACTAACCTGTTTTCCAAACGCATTATTGGCAACGGATTGATCTCTTACTGGTTATGCCAAGGTTGGGGCAACGAACCAGAAAACTTTAACGATGAGTTCCTTGAGTTGGCGCGCGCCTATTTCTCGCAGCCAAACAGTGAGACTCAAGACGAGTTTATTCAATACCTGTATAGCTTTGAGAGGTGGCACTACACCATTCACACTTCGCCGAAAGTGGTGGTGCTCGATACCAGGACACGACGCTGGCGTTCAGAATCTCGCATGAACAAACCATCCGGCTTGATGGATTGGGAAGCATTGATCGAGTTCCAGCAAGAGCTCATGCATCAAGACAAAGTGATTGTTGTATCAGCCGCGCCGATTTTTGGCGTTAAGTTCATCGAAACCCTACAGCGGGCTATGACCAGCCTTGGTCACCCTTTGGTGGTGGATGCAGAAAACTGGATGGCGCATCCGGGCAGTGCCAATACCCTATTGAGTATCTTTACCCATACCAAAACCCCGACTAACTTTGTCATCCTCTCCGGTGATGTGCACTACTCCTTCGCTTACGACATTAAATTGCGTTTTCGTAAAAGTAGCCCAAACATCTACCAAATCACCTGTAGCGGTTTTAAGAATGGTTTTCCTGAGCCATTATTGGCGTTTTGTGACCATGCAGACCGCCTGCTCTATTCACCTCGCTCGCCTCTGAACTTCTTCACCAAGCGTAAACGTTTGAAGATCAAAAAGCGTGACCCGAACACACCCGGTACGCGTCGTTTGGTGAACACCAGTGCAATTGGCGAGCTAAAACTGGACAGCCAGGGAAAACCACAGCGCATTTCAATCCTGACTGCCGATGGGCAAGAAATCGACTTCCCGCCGATAAATGAAAAGTAATACCAATCACAGTAAGTAAATGGTCAGAAATAGCGTAGGAAAAATGCTTGAGAACAAGGCAAAATTTTTCGATAAGTAGTTATTCTACAATCAACTTACTTTAAACGAAAAGTTAACGCAGTTATCGAGTATTTTAACAAGCTAGAATGAACAGTTATTTACTACGATTGGTATAACTGTTGTGTAAAGCCACTTGTGATCTCAACCATTAATCACTATCTATAAAGATAAAGGCGTAAGAGATACACGATATGATCAATTCGATAACCAAACTATTTAAGCAACTGCTGGACGGCAATGATTTAGGCAAACAGCCTACCACAGACCCAAACTTAGCGATTGCTTGCCTATTGTCAGAAGTCGCAGGCGCAGACTACCAAGTTGACGAAGCGGAAACGAAAGCCAAATTTAGTCTGCTAGGTAAGTTACTTGGTCTCGACGAGGCAGCTGCACAAGGATTATTGAACCGCGCTCAAGTGGCTCGCAGTAATTCTGCATCGTTATACGAGTTTACCTCACAACTGAGAGAGCTGAGCCAGGAAACGCGTTTTGCATTGATTCAAGCGATGTGGGAAGTGGCCAATGCGGACGGAAAAATCGACCCGCTCGAAGATGCGGTGATCAGAAAGACGGCAGAATTGCTTTACGTCGACCACAGCGAGTTTATTCGCGCTAAATTATCAGTGACCAATCCTTCGTCTTGATACTTGGTACACCAACAACCAGATAGTAAAAAGGGAGCTTCAGCTCCCCTTTCTTTATGTTCAGTACGTTTTCATTTACAGCATGGTTAACGCGAGTTTTGCCAGATTGTAAGCGTCCACATATCCAGAATGCTGGCGTCCTTCCCATTCAATGCCTTTGGCTTCTTGAGCGGCTTTGTGGCCAATGCGCTTGTCTTTAAGACGGTTTTGCACTCGATAAAGCGTCGCCAGATTAATGAACTCTCTAAACGGCATCTCGATACCTTTTTGCTCGCACTCTTGTGCCAACACAATATCATCTCGCCCCCAAGACGCATAAATTTTGTTCGCGCCGCCAAAGTTTTTGATCATAGATTTGATCACTTCAGCCAACGGACGACCTTGTTTCTCGATTTTTCTTGGCGTGATTCCCGTTAATTGAGAACAGAAAAGCGAAACTTCATCTTGCTCTGGCTTAACGTAGTATTGCGCGCGTTTGACGATCTCGCCTTTGACTAAGTCGATTTCAGCCAAACCTACTTCGATGATTTCACCAGTGGTACCGACGCCGTTTTCATTCCAGCAACACATCTCTAGATCGAAGCAAACTATACGGTTATGGTTCATCACTCGCCTTTCTTTGTATTATTTCGAAGGGGCGGGATTCTACATCAGAACTCAGCACAATTCGAATTTTGCGCGTCAGGTCTTAGGGCGTGTTGACCTTTCGAGATTATTTTTGCAGCAGTTTGTGGATTCTTTATACAAGGCAGAGGCTTTGAAATGTAGTTACTCTACCTGATAAGCCGATAACGCAGTAGAAAGGAGCCACAAACGCTGCCCAAAGGGTTCGAGCTGGGCGCCCCCGCTAAAAGCGTTTTACTCATTGTTGAGAGGTATTTGCTTAGAATGCTAGGCGACACACAACTAGCCGTCCGCCACTCACCGCGATTAAAACGCTTTTATCTCGAACAAAATTTAACCGCGAAAGGTCAACACGCCCTAGCTATTCTGCAACCGTAACGCAGTTGCGACCTGCTTTCTTACTCTTATATAGCTGGGTATCGGCCATTTGCACGGTATCTTCGGCATTTTCCGTTGTTCTGACGACTCCGCCGATACTGAGCGAGCTACGCACTTTTAAGTTACCAAATGACAAATAAGACGATGATACCGCGCGACCAATATAATTTAAGTGCTCGTACAGCTCTTTATAATCAGTGATATTAGAAATAATATTGAACTCGTCGCCGCCCGTGCGGAAAAAAAGCTCATCCGGACGCAGGTGCTTTTCCACTTCGCGTGCTAAATGGACCAACATTTCGTCACCAGTGGTATGGCCGAAACTGTCGTTGACCTGCTTAAAGTTGTCGATATCAAAACTCGCCAAGGCAAAAAGCTTATCGTCCATCACTCTCGCCTGCAGTTCTTCGTTAAACGCGCGGCGATTAAGTAGTCCCGTCAACGCATCGTGATCCACCATAAATTGCAGCTCGCGTGTACGTTCATCAAGCAGAACTGACAAGCGCTCTTTGCCTCGGACTTGCAGAAATACGATGTAGCTAAACAAACACGCGATCACCAAACCGCCTATCCATACGCTGCGCTGGACGAGTAAATCGTTGTTAGTAAAGCGCTCTGCGAGCTTAAAATCCACAATCCATTCGCGGTTAGGCAGTTTGACGGTTTTACTGATCTCCATCCCTTGGGTTTCTTGCCAGCCTTCACTTTGATAAAGCACAGGGTCGTCTTCGGCATCAAACCCCATATCGGTGACTTTGATCAGTAAATCCTGACCGGAGGCGGTTCTCGTCACCAAATTCTTAAAGTAGTTGGTAGTGCGAATCACGCCGACCACAACACCAATTAAATTCTGCTGCGATTCTAGGTCAAACACTGGGTGATAAACCAGCAAGCCAGTTTTCTCTAGTGAGCGGTCTAAGCCGTCTTGTAACAAGCGTACTTTATCAGACACACTTGGCTGACCGGTTGCACGAATCCCATCCAGTACCAGTTGGAAACGAACGCGAGATGAGTAAAAACCTAATAAACCGATATTGGCATCGCTCATCGGATAGATATCCGAGACCACATAAATCGGTTCATTATGCGGCATGATATAGCCAAATGTCTTTGGTCCGTCTTTAGGGACCGTATAGAGCGTAAAGTCGGGATACGCCTCTCGCATCTCGGCGGTATATTTAGGTAGCTGATTCGGCTCTACCCTGCGCATCCATTGCAAACCGATTAGAGTATCTGAGGATGACAGTAGCGTTTTAGCAAAGACAGGAAAGGTATCCCAATTCTCTGGTTTGGTGGAATGGAAGTAATTGGCGCCAGTGCCGATGAACTGCAAATCACTTTCCAGCACTTCCTGCAAATTCCCCGCTTGTTGCTCAGCAAGGTTATTGAACAAACCACTGGCGTATCTTAATTGCGACTGAAAGGCAAAATAAACCAAAACCGCAGTTGCTAGTACGGTCGATAAGAATGCCAAAATTGGATAAAGGATCTTTCTCGGAATCGGGATTCGCATAAACCTTGAGTTAGCCGTTTCGTTAACGTTCACCTTAATCTTATAGTCAGATAATCAGCAACATAAAGCGTTTCTAAACTTTTGCATGAAAAAACGACGCAGAGTTCACTGTCTGGATTAAAATCCTGACAAAAAGCGCATAAAAATACATCAGTTAACTGACAAAACAGGGCGCAAAGCTAGATTTCTACAAGCGTGACAGATTGAATGTGATACTATTTGCCCCAATTTATTATCATAATTTGGCCTCCTATTGCAGGGATAGCCAATCTAGAGATTGAGTCAATCTCTCCTGAATAGTAACCATAAGAGAAATGTCATGACGTTCGATTTACAAATGATCCCTCAAACGTTCGATATGCTACATGCTGGCTTAGCGGCATCTAGTGTTCTTTTGCTGCTGATTGCAGTTTCTCGCAAATCTAAAGTTATCGAGAAAGTCGTTGAAAAGCCGGTTGAGAAAATCGTTGAAGTAGAAAAGCCAGTCGAAAAGATCGTTGAAGTTGAGAAAGTTGTCGAAGTAGAAAAAGTGGTAGAGAAAGTTGTTGAAGTGGAATCGAAACTTGCGACGGCATCTACTGACTCAGCAATGCAACTGCTGTCTATCATGCAGCAAGAAGCGCGCTTAATTGATTTCCTTAAAGAAGACCTAACTTCATTCTCAGATGATGAAGTAGGCGCTGCGGCTCGCGTTATTCACACTGGCGGTCAAAAAGTCCTAAACGACTACGTAACGCTTGAGCATATTCGCAATGAAGACGAAGAAACTCGTATTACCGTAGAATCAGGCTTTAACCCTCAAGAAATTCGCTTAACCGGTAACGTAACGGGTCAAGCACCATTCAGCGGCACGCTGGTACACAAAGGTTGGAAAGCGAGCGCGATGAACCTACCTAAGCTGACTGAAAACTACGATGCATCAGTTATTGCTCCTGCAGAGGTTGAGCTGTAATGGAACATCAAAACCCAGCGGCAAAACAGCCGCAAACACCTAAATTCAGCGTTGGTATCGACTTAGGTACTACGCACTGTGTGATGTCTTACGTCGATACTCACGATGAAGATGCACGCGTGGAAGTGATGCCTATTCCGCAACTTACTGCACCGGGCACGGTTGAAACTCGTAGCCAGTTAGGCTCGTTCCTGTACCAACCGCACGAGCACGAAATGAACCCTCAATCACGCGTATTGCCGTGGTCCAGCGAACCGAAAGCATTGGTTGGTGCGATTGCACGTAACCTAGGTTCTAAAACGCCGATTCGTTTGGTGGCGAGTGCTAAATCTTGGCTTTGCCACGGTGGTGTTAACCGTCGTGACGCATTTTTGCCAGCGGGCAGCCCAGAAGAAGTCGAGAAAGTATCACCACTTCGCGCAACTGAACTGTACCTAGAACATTTAAAAGACGCGTGGAATCACGCTCATCCAAATGATTCTCTGTCTGACCAAGATGTAACGATTACCGTACCTGCGTCATTTGACCCAGCAGCACGCGACTTAACAGCAGAAGCCGCACGTAACGTTGGCTTGGTGCATTTGACACTATTAGAAGAACCACAGGCGGCACTGTACAACTGGATCGATAACAGCAACGACAAATGGCGCGACGAAGTGTCAGTTGGTGATATCGTGCTAGTCGTTGATATCGGTGGTGGTACCACGGACCTTTCTTTGGTCGAAGTGACAGAAGACAACGGTAACCTAACACTGAACCGCATCGCAGTCGGTGAACACATTCTACTTGGCGGTGACAACATGGACCTTGCGCTTGCGTACCGCTTGAAAATGAAGCTCGCGCAAGAAGGCAAAGAGCTACAGCCATGGCAAGTTCAGGCAATGACACACGCTTGCCGAGACGCAAAAGAAGCGCTATTGAACGATAGCGAATTGCAATCAGTGCCAATCGTTGTACCTAGTCGTGGCTCTAAACTGCTTGGCGCAACGCTAAAAACGGAACTGACGCAAGAAGAAGTCCAGCAAACACTGGTCGACGGTTTCTTCCCGAAAGTTTCTGTTACTGATCACCCGGTTCAACGTAACCGCGGCGCATTAACACAAATGGGTCTGCCATACGCTCAGGACGCGGGTATCACTCGCCATATCGCCGCATTCTTATCTAAACAAGCGAATGCACTTTCTGTGTCTGGAAATAACGGCGACGCGGCAGCGACACAAGATTTCAATCCATTCGCAAATATGCCAGGTATGCCTGGTGGTGAAGCGCCATCAACTGATTTTATCAAACCGACTGCAATTCTATTTAACGGTGGTGTACTTAAGTCACAACTGTTGTCTGATCGCCTTGAAGAGACCATCAATGAATGGCTTATCGACGCTGATTGCGAAATGGCGAAACGCCTAACGGGCGTTGATCTTGACCTAGCAGTTGCATGCGGCGCATCTTACTACGGTTCTGTACGTCGTGGGCAGGGTGTACGTATCCGCGGCGGTATTGCATCCAGCTACTATGTTGGTATTGAAAGCGCGATGCCTGCAATTCCAGGTATGGCACCACCGATGGAAGCACTTTGTGTCGCTCCATTTGGTATGGAAGAAGGTTCGAGTGTTGAAGTCCCAAGCCAAGAGTTTGGTTTGATCATCGGTCAACCTGTTAACTTCCAGTTCTTTGGTTCGACGGTTCGTCGCGATGACCCAGCAGGTACACACCTCGACCACTGGGGACAAGATGAACTGGAAGAGTTGCCAGAGATTCAGGTCACCCTGCCGGTTTCTGAAGGTCGCCGAGAAGGTGAAGTAGTGCCTGTCACGCTGGCTACTCGCGTTACTGAACTTGGCACACTCTACTTAGAGGCAATCGCAGCCGACAACGGTCAGAAATGGCACGTTGAGTTTGATGTCCGCGAAGACAACAAACAAGATTCAAACGAAGAACAATAAGTAAATTCAAGCGGCATCCTTTGGGGTGCCGTTTTTAAATAAGGTTTTGTCATGGCATCCCCTCGTTTCCTTGTCGGTATCGACTTGGGCACCACCAATACGGTTGTCGCCTTCTGTGAAATTACCGATGATTTACAACAATCCAAAGTATCCCTCTTCGACATTGACCAACTGATTGGTCCAGGTGAAGTGGTACGTAAACCCCTACTTCCTTCTTTCCGCTACCACCCAGCTGAAGGACAAATCTCACCAAACGACCTCACACTCCCTTGGGACAACCAACCAGTCGAAGGCGACATCAAACACTTGATTGTCGGTGAGTGGGCACGTGAGCTGGGCGCAAAAGTTGAAGGTCGCCAAGTATCCAGTGCGAAAAGCTGGCTTTCACACCAAGCGGTCGACCGCAACTCCGATATTCTACCATGGGCAGGCGCAAGCGATGTCGACAAGGTTTCTCCGGTTATCGCCAGTGCGAGTTATCTCAACCATATCCGTCAAGCTTGGAACTATCGCAACCCAAGCAACAAGCTTGAAGACCAAGAAGTCGTGGTTACAGTACCAGCATCGTTTGACGAGACCGCGCGTAAACTGACGCTAGAAGCAGCGCAACTCGCCGGGCTGCATAAAATTGTCTTGCTCGAAGAGCCGCAAGCCGTGTGTTATGACTGGTATGCGCGCCACCAGCAAACGGCATCTGATGAGCTAAAAGACCTGCCACTGATACTCGTTTGTGACGTTGGTGGTGGTACCACAGACTTAAGCCTGATCGAAGCAAAGTTCAACCAAGATGAACTTGCGCTTGACCGCATTGGCGTTGGCGAACACTTAATGCTAGGTGGTGACAACCTTGACTTAGCCCTAGCCCATTTGGCGGAAAGTCGATTCAGCCAGAGCAAAAAACTCAATGCCGCCAGCCTGACGAAACTTATCCAGCAAACCCGTAAAGCCAAAGAGCAGTTGCTCTCTTCGGGCGCACCGGATGAAGTCAAGATCACGATGCTTGGCAGCGGCTCAAAACTACTCGGTGGCACTAAGAGTATCGGCCTAACCAAACAAGAAGTTCATCAGATCGCGCTGGATGGTTTTTTCCCGCTTTCTGATTTCTCACAAACCCCAGATAAACGTCGCAGCGCAGTAGTTGAATTTGGCCTGCCTTACGTGGCAGATCCAGCGGTGAGCAAACACGTTGCTGAATTTTTGGGCTTACACCAACAAGTCTCCTACGCGGCACTTGGCCAAGAAGATACCAGCAAACCTGCTATCCCGGTCGGTATTCTTCTCAACGGCGGCGTGTTCAATAGTGACCTTGTCACGGAGCGTGTCACACAATTGCTCGGCAAGTGGCGCGGAGCTCCTGTCACGGTGTTAGACAACCCGCACCCAGACTGGTCTGTGGCGTTGGGTGCCGTAGCATTTGGTAAAGCGCGTCGTGGTGCGCAACTCAAAATTGGCGGTGGTGCCGCTCGTTCGTATTTCTTGCATCTTCAACAGAAGAACAAAATGGGCAAAGCACTCTGCCTACTCGCCAAAGGTACTGAAGAAGGTCACGAGATTCGTTTAAGTGGTCGCCGCTTCTCGTTAACGCTTGGCGAACCGGTACGTTTTAACTTATTGACCTCAACACACGACACATTAACCAACGACGCTCAGATTCAAAACGGCGTCATCGTAGACGTTGACCCCGATATATTCGCTCCTCTGCCGCCGTACATTTCCACCTTAGAAGGTGAAGGGGCTGAACTGCAAGCCAACCAAAAGGAACGTGTTGAAGTTCAGCTAGCGTGTCAGTTAACGGAAGTCGGCACACTGAAAATGGAATGCGTCAGCGTCGATGACGACGCGAAACGTTGGGCGCTTGAATTTGAGGTACGTAACCAAAAAGCAGAGCAAAGCGAAGAAGAAGTGCTCTCCCCTCGCCTTGCCGAATGCAAAGCGCTGATCACACGCATTTACAGCGGCAACAAGAAGAGTGCCGATTCAAAAGAGATCAAAACGCTCGCCAAAGATCTTGAGAAGAAACTCGGTAAGCGCGACGAATGGGATTTCGCAACGCTACGCCACTTGTTCGACGCTTTCGCTCAAGGTCGCAAACGCCGTCGCCGTTCTGAGCAACATGAAAAGAACTGGTTACGTTTGGCAGGTTTCTCATTGCGTCCGGGTTTTGGTGACGCAACCGACTCTTGGCGAATTGAACAAGTTTGGGGGCTCTACCAACAAAACATCCAATTTAAAAACCATCAAGGCTGGACCGATTGGTGGGTGTTCTGGCGTCGTATCGCCGGTGGTTTGAACCAAGAACAGCAAGAGACAATACTCGCTGATATCGCTAAGTATCTTCATCCAGGTGCGATGAAAAATCCTCAGTCAGCAAAAGCGGCTCAGGAGATGGGTTACGAATCGATGGTACGTCTTGCGGCCTCTCTAGAACACCTAGAAGTCGAAGACAAAGTGTTACTGTCTAGCTGGTTCCTAAATAAAGCACTCAACTCTAACCAGTTTGAACAAGCGCATTGGTGGGCTTTGGGTCGCTTGGCTTCACGTACACCACTTTACGGTAGCCAACACAATGTTATTCCTCGTGAGCAAGCAGAGCAGTGGTTGCCGAAACTATTGGATAAGAATTGGCAGAAAGAGCCAATGATCGCCTTTGCTGCGGTAATGATATGCCGTAAAACGGGTGATAGGTTGTTCGATATTTCCGATGAGTTCCGCGTTCAAGTATTGGAAAAACTTAAACAAAGTAAAGTCTCGCCTTCTTGGATTACACTTGTCAAAGAAGTATCAGAACTTTCTGAAAGTGAGTCGAAACGCGTGTTTGGTGATGCACTGCCAAGTGGTCTAACTCTGGTTAACCATTAACGACAAAGCGATTTGTCAGTACATGAAATACTGACAAATCACTCTCTATATCCAGCTCAGAACTGACCTTCTTTATGACTTAGTGTCGCCTTTCCTGCTCCACCAAATCTTAACAAAATGTAACCTGATCCATCTTTTTGTATCACATCGTATATAGTGATTAATGTTGATAAAACGATTACGATGTAAAACATCCTATCAAGTTTCAGCTTGTCGCTGCTCAACACTGGTACTCCATCAACAACAATAAAAATAGGATCTATACATGTTTTTCAATCGCTCTTTGCTGCTAGAAAACCAAAAACTAAAAGAGAAGCTACACGCTCTAACACAAGTTAGAGAAAGTCTTGATCTCGACATGCTGAGAATTTCACTCGACCCGCGTGGCCAAGTGGTTTCGGTTAATGAAAAGTTCTGCTCAGAATTAAACTTGTCCGAGAATAAGGTTCTAAACCGACATATCACCGAACTGGTTCCGGAATTTGCTCGAGATACCGAACACTTTAGACTGATGAAGTCAGCGGTCGCAGAAGGTAAACACTGGAACGGTGCACTGCAAATTGCCAAAGAGAACGGTGAAGAAGCGTGGTTGCGTGCGATTGTACAGCCAATCCGCGATATCAACAGCAAGCTGCTATCCATTGTTATTTTTGCCTCCGAGCTAACTCGCACTATTCAAAATTCGCGCGAGCAAGAAGACATGCTCAAAGCGTTGAACCGCTCCACGGCAGTCATCGAGTTTACCTTGTCTGGTGAAATCATCCGCGCGAATGACAACTTTCTAAATACTATGGGTTACACCAGTGAACAGATTGTCGGTAAACATCACCGTATGTTTTGTGATGCAGAGGAAGCCAACTCTCCCGAATACCGAGCGTTTTGGAAACGACTCGCGAGTGGGCAGTTTGTATCCGAACGCTTTAAGCGAATCGACAGCCGCGGTCAGGTCGTTTGGTTGGAAGCCTCATACAACCCTATCCACAACGACCGTGGTGAACTGTACCGAGTGGTTAAGTTCGCAACCGTCATTACTGACCAAGTCATTCAAGAACAAGCGGTGGCTCAAGCCGCTCTTATCGCACACGATGTGTCGCAAGAAACAGGTCAGCAGACCGAGCAAGGCCGTGAAATTGTTAGCTCAACCATTGAACGTATGACAGCGTTAACCGAACAGATGAGTCAGGTCAGCGAAAGTATCGAAGCCTTAAGCCAGCACTCGAACAAGATAAACGGATTGGTGAACAGCATCAGTGATATTGCAGACCAAACTAACCTTCTTGCATTGAATGCAGCTATCGAAGCCGCTCGTGCAGGCGAACAAGGCCGTGGTTTTGCGGTGGTGGCTGACGAAGTAAGAAACCTTGCCTCAAGAACCAACTCGACCACAGAAGAGATTGGTAGTGTGGTTGCTGAAAACGTTCGTAGAATGGCGGAAGCCGTCGAACTCATCGCTAAGTGCCACGCTCAAGCAGGTGAAGCGCTCGCGTTATCTACCGAAGCAGGCCAAACCATGGAAGATATCCAAACGGGTGCCAACAAGGTGGTCAATGCGATTAATCAGTTCAGCAGAAACCTCTGATTAGTTCTATTGAAAATCATTTATTTGAAGCGGCTTACGAAAGTGAGTCGCTTTTTTTCACCATTTTGTCAGTTTCACAAAAATTAACCTTGAGAATATATATGCATAATTTTAGAATGCTCACGCAAAAAATAAAGACATCATTTTGCATAACAATAATTATATCTAAGGTCAGCCAAAGCAATGAAACTAAAAGTGTACTTTCCAACTGGAAAAACAGTGACTTACCATACCAATCTAGAGCACCTGATGAGGTCGTTCGACATCGCCGGGATCAGCTACCAGATCGTTGATGGTAGCAATGCACTAAAGCACTCTCCGCGTTAACGCTAAGAGAAAGGCCAGAGTCAACTCTGGCCTTGTTTAGCAATTGCCCTTCTTCGCTTGTCCTGGTGGACAAAACGAACCTCGGCTTTTTCGCTCATATTCGTAGTCAGACCCCTTGGTATTGAGTTTGACTTCAACATCCTGGTATTCCCCTTCTACTCGGGTCAACTGACAACCAGACAGTAATGCACCAGTCACCAGTGCGACTAAAATGTTCTTCATGAATCAACATCCTCCATATATGTCGCAGACTTTAAGCGCTGAGCAATTTAGAATGTCATTAACCGGTTATCTTTTGTTTAGACAATGTTAAGCCCACCAAGATGGAGAGCAGCACCGTGGTTTTAGAAAAATACGAAGACATATATCACCGAGCAGCCGAGCGGAAAGGCGGCGAAGCCAAGTTAGAAGCACTTCTTTCTACGCCACTGACTAAAGAACAGGTTGCTGCCATCCCTAACGACCGTTGGTTATCCGCGTTTAGCATGAAAATTTTCCAAAGTGGCATCTCTTGGAGTGTGGTGAGAAACAAATGGCCAAACTTCGAAGAAGTGTTCTTTGATTTTAAAATCGAACCTTTGCTGATGCTGTCTGATGAACAATGGGACAACAAAGCCGCCGATACTCGTATTATCCGTCATCACGCAAAAGTGAAGTCGATTCTCGCAAACGCACAAATGATCCATGAAGCCTCATTAAAGCACGGTTCATTCGGCAATATGGTTGCCAACTGGCCAAGTGAAGAGATCACCGAATTATGGGCGCATCTGAAAAAGTACGGCAATCGTTTAGGCGGAAATACAGGCCCTTATTCGTTGCGCCAGTTAGGTGTCGATACTTTTATCTTATCGGGTGACGTGGAAGCGTATTTACGCAACTGCAAAGTAATTGAAGGCGGTCGAGATACTAGACGTTCGCTTCAAGCAGCAAGCAAGGCTTTTGCTCAGTGGCAAACGGAAAGTGGGCGTAGCCTAACGCAAATTAGTCAAACTATCGCCTTTAGCTCGGGAGACAACCGAGTGCTACCCCCTATTGAATAAACATGCATTTTTAAACCAGTGGGGTTTCATCCTCGAAGCGTGGGCGTCACCTCCTGACGCCCAATCATAAACGCTGAATCAAGCACAACTCTTCAGTCGAGCTTAGTCAGGATTTTTTCACACAAGCGCTTAAGCTCGAGCATTTCTTCCAGTTCAATATCGACCTTACACTTAATCGCATTCGGTACTTGCTGCGCTCTTAGTTTTAACTCTCTGCCTTGCTCAGTGAGATTTAACACTCTCACGCGTTCATCCTGAGTGCTGCGCGCTCGCTCCACATACCCTTTTACTTCTAGGCGTTTTAACAGCGGTGTTAACGTCCCTGAGTCGAGATGCAAGCGATGCCCCACATCTTTAACGCTGACACCGTTTTGTTCCCATAACACCATCATCACTAGATATTGAGAGTAAGTCAGGTCAAGCTCATCCAGTAATGGGCGGTATGCCCTGATCACCGCGTTCGCTGCACTGTATAACGGAAAACAGACTTGATTATCCAAGCGCAGTTTTTCCTCTTCTCGTAGTTGGGTATCACCTTGGCATTGGTTCATTGGACGTCACTCTAAAAATAAATTGTGCACAATATACTTGCGTTACTCGATTATTTCGATATAAGATTGCAAACAATTAGATTGTTTACAACTTAAATTATTAAGGAATACCCAATGGCAACACTATACAAAACTCAAGCTACCGCTCTTGCTGGTCGTAACGGTCAAGTTAAAACGGATGATGGCTTACTGGATGTCGGCCTGTCTTATCCAAAAGAAATGGGCGGTAACGGCCAAGCGACTAACCCAGAACAGTTGTTCGCAGCAGGTTACGCCGCGTGTTTTTCCAACGCTATTTTACACGTAGCACGTGAAGCGAAGGTGACATTGAAACAAGCACCAGTGACGGCTGAAGTCGGTATTGGACCAAATGATAAAGGTGGTTTTGCACTCACTGTCAGCCTTGCAGCCGAACTTGAACTACCAATGGAGCAAGCGCTTGAACTGACGCGTACTGCTCACCAAGTGTGCCCATATTCAAACGCGGTACGTGGCAACATCGATGTTCAAGTTACCGCCAACGGTGAAGCGATTTAACGAGCTTAATCGTCCTAAACAAAAAATGCCGACCTAATTAGGTCGGCATTGGTCGTTAAACGTAAGTGAACGTTATGCTTGCTCAGCGAACTCTTTACGCAGCTTTTTCGCCGCAGAAACCATGTTCGCTAGAGACGCTTCCGTTTCAGCCCAGTTACGAGTCTTAAGACCACAGTCTGGGTTTACCCAAAGACGCTTCGCAGGGATCTTTTCAGCGGCTTTGTTGATAAGACCTTCAATCCAGTCTTCACTTGGAATGTTTGGCGAGTGAATATCGTAAACGCCAGGGCCAATTTCGTTCGGGTAGTTAAACTCTTCGAACGCTTTCAGCAGTTCCATGTTCGAGCGCGAAGTTTCGATGGTAATCACGTCTGCATCCAACGCGGCAACTGAATCAATAATCTCGTTGAACTCTGAATAACACATGTGCGTGTGGATCTGTGTTTCTGGTTTCGCACTCGCCGCAGAAATCTTAAATGCGTTGACTGCCCAGTTTAAGTATTCCGCATGGTCACGTTTCTTCAGCGGTAGACCTTCACGAATTGCTGGCTCATCAATTTGAATAATGTTGATTCCCGCATCTTGCAAGTCTGACACTTCGTCTCGCAGTGCTAGAGCAAGTTGGTCGGCAATTTCTTTGCGTGAGATATCTTCACGTGGGAATGTCCAACACAGAATCGTTACAGGACCAGTCAGCATGCCTTTCATTTGTTTTGAAGTCAGTGACTGAGCGTAAGTTGACCATTCAACTGTCATTGGTTTTTCACGTTCGATGTCCGCGACAACTATGGCTGGTTTCACGCAGCGAGAACCGTAGCTTTGTACCCAACCGAACTTGGTTGTTTGGAAGCCCGCTAAGTTTTCTGCGAAGTATTCCACCATGTCGTTACGCTCGGCTTCACCGTGTACCAGAACATCCAGATCCAGCGCTTCTTGACGTTTAACTGCGTCTGCAATGTGACCTTTCAACGCTTCAACGTACTCACTTTCAGACAGTTTACCCGTACGGTACGCACTACGCTGCACGCGGATTTCGCTTGTTTGTGGGAACGAACCAATTGTCGTGGTTGGGAATAGCGGTAAGCCAAGCACTTCGCTTTGGTGAGCCGCACGCTCTGCGTATGGCGCACTGCGCTCTGCCAACGCTTGAGTCACTTTGCTTAAACGCGCCTGAACTTGAGGTTTGTTCACTTCTTTCGATGTCTTACGAGCCTGAATCGGTGCACTGTAAGTATCGCAAGCTAGGATAGCTTCTTGGTCGCCATCTAGAGCCTTACCTAACAACGCCACTTCCGTGACTTTCTGTTTGGCGAAAGCGAACCAGCTTTGTACGTCTTCAGATAAAGATGGCTCAAGATCTAGGTCTACCGGGCTGTGTAGCAGTGAACACGAGCTTGCCACCCAAAGCTTGTCACCCAGTTTATCTTTAATTGGCTGCAGTGTTTCGCGTAGTGTAGTCAAGTCTGCGCGCCATACGTTACGACCATTAACAACACCGGCTGACAGTACCCAACCTTCTGGCAGTTTGTCTGCTACTTGCTGTAATTGTGTTGGCGCTGCCGATAAGTCCACGTGCAGACCGTCAACATCCAACTCAACGATTTTGTCTAGCGAATCGGTTACCGAATCGAAGTAAGTGGTCAAAAGAACTTTTACATCACTACGGATCACTTGGTATGCGAGCTTAAACGAGTCTAACCATGGTTTTTCCAGCTCAAGAGACAGAATTGGCTCGTCGATTTGTACCCATTCAACGCCCTGCTTCGCTAGTTTCGCCAGGATCTGCTGGTAAGCCGTTAACAAACGTGGCAGCAGCGTTAAGCGGTCAAATCCTTCTTCAACTTCTTTACCCAGGTACAGGTAGCTTATCGGACCTAATAGCACTGGCTTAACTTTGTGGCCCGCTTTGGTCGCTTCATTCACTTCTTCAAATAGTTGCGGCCAACTTACTTCAAAGCTATCGTCTTTGCTGAACTCTGGCACGATGTAGTGGTAGTTGGTGTTGAACCACTTAGTCATGTCTGATGCAGCGCTGCCTGTGCTACAACCACAACTAGCTTGAGATTGTCCGCGACCAACTTTAAACAGCGTGTCTAAGTCAGGGAAACCATTGCGATGGCGTTTTGGTACGTGACCAAGTAACAATGTTGTCGTCAGTACATGGTCGTACCATGCAAAATCGCCAGCGGTAACAAAGCTAAGTCCAGCTTGAGCTTGTGTATCCCAGTTTTTTTGACGCAGGTCTGAACCGACATTTTTTAGTTCAGCCTGGTCGATTTCACCACGCCAGTATTTTTCTAGAGCAAATTTTAGTTCTCGTTTTTCGCCGATGCGTGGGTAGCCAAGAATGTGCGTTGTTATAGCCATGTTCATAATCCTTTTTAGAAGTCATTTATTGTTCGGTCAGACGATGCATCGACACTGGAAACTTATTATCGAAGATGTCTGGATGGCTAAACTATCTCGCTAAACCCTGTTCTCTACAACATCCAATTATTCAACTTGTTTATTAAAAAAATTCATGACGAATAATCCATACATTAGCTACTCAAATATTCACACCTTAAAGAACAATTAGACGTCTAGATGTTTACACATCTTAAAATACGGGTTAAGTTAAGAGTTCTTCATAAAGAATGGACAAGGTTGAAAGGAATTCATGATAGAGCTTAAACATCTAAAAACGCTAAATTCGTTGCGCGATACTGGCTCCTTGACTGCGACCGCAACCTCGTTGCATCTCACTCAGTCGGCGTTGTCTCATCAAATAAAAGACCTCGAAGCTCGAATTGGTGGTCAGTTATTTCTGCGCAAAACCCGTCCGGTAAAGTTTACCTCTGAAGGCGAAATATTATTGAAGCTGGCAGATGATATCCTGCCAAAGTTAGCCAAAGCGGAGAACGAACTCGCCAGTCTGAAAGAAGACGTGAATGGACGGCTACACATGGCAATTGAGTGCCACTCTTGCTTCCAATGGTTAATGCCTGCACTGCGCGAATATCAAGTCGCGTGGCCGAGCGTAACGCTCGACTTCTCCTCCGGTTTTGGCTTTGAGCCGCTGCCAGCACTGGTGAACGGTGAACTCGACTTAGTGATCACCTCAGACATTCAACCTCGTTCAGAAGTCCACTATGAGCCGTTATTTGATTTTGAAATGCGCTTGGTTACAGCGACCAATCACCCATTGGCGAACAAAACGTACATCGAGCCGCAGGATTTAAGTCAAGAAACCATGCTCTCTTATCCCGTTCAGAAAAATCGCTTGGATGTGGTTAAGCACTTCTTGCAACCTGCGGGAGTAGAACCTGCGAAGTGGAAACAGGCCGACAATACCTTGATGCTGGTGCAGATGGTCTCCGCTGGCTTGGGCGTTGCCGCGTTGCCAAACTGGGCGATCAGTGAGTTTTCTCGTCAGGGCTTAATCACTAGTATTCCATTAGGCGACGGTTTGTGGCGCAGACTGTTTGCAGCCACTCGTCATTCAGACCGAAACAAGCGCTATTTACAGGCGTTCTTTACCACTGCAAGACAACAATCCAAGAGCCACTTGGAAGGGATAAAGACGGTTTAGTCGAAAACTAGAAAAGGAGGCTCAAGGCCTCCTTTTTGTCTATTCCAGCAACAGAACGTTATCTGTCGTATGATTTGAACTGATTGGTAAGCGGGTCATATTGATAGCCGAGAACGTCTAACTTACCGACCACGCTTTCAACATCCATTTCGTACATGCTCGCCAGCTCTTCGAAGCTATCGCATTCTAGACGCAGCTTCTCATTGACGATGCCTAATAGGATGATGCTATCCAAACTGCCTACATTGCTCAGATCCATAGCTGCACTCCTCTGCTTACCCTATACAAACAAGCGTAGCTACAAATCGCTAAATTTAAAGTGAGTCAGTTCTAAAGAACAAACAATCCTTGGTTAAACGTCGTCGCAGCCAGCATAACCACCAGCGCGATTGACAGTTGTACTTTCTGGATCTCTTTTGACATCAACATGTGCCAACACCAGATAACAATCGCTGAAAGCAGCAGTGCAAGGCCAATCAACAGTGGCTGGGTTGCACTTACGAGTGCTTCGTCACCTAAACCCGAGGCTTCAAGTAATATCGCTAATGACATCAGCATTGCCGCGACAACTCCGGAAACCGGTAAAATTCGGTGGAATGCTTGTAAACGTGTTCTGGCAATGGTCAGCAATAAGTGAGCAAAGAGCGCACCCAGCAGTAACACTTGTACCAAAACATTTAGCCCAGCAGCGATACTTTGTTGCTCCGCGACCACAATACCGACATACGCTAATGCCAGACCATTGGCCAAATACATCACCCACATTGGTCCTTGGTCACGAGTTTTCTTAGTCTGAACCTGAGAATAAAAGTAAGCGATGGCAAACACCACCATCATCGCTTGAATCTTTAGTGACGCAACAGCAAGCCATAGAATGGCAATCGCTGGCAGAATTTTGTGAATACGTCCGCGTTGTCCTGGGCAGATGTCACCCTTGATAAGAATAAGCGTCAAGATGAGTTGCGCGCCGAGTAACATCGGGGCAAAAACGGCTAACAGTTGCTGAACCATAGTGTAAGTGATCTGTTTTACTTTTAATGGTTGCAGATAATAACAAACTTCATCTGACTACGTAAGTTTTCGCCGTAACAAACCGGTTGGATTAGATTGAAGCTATGACGTTTCGCGTTTCAGTAAGTAGCGTAATGCCGCATGTTGGTCGATCACTCCCAAGTAGTTGCCAGTTTCACTGACCACAATCGCTGGCAGTAGAAAGCCGTCTTTGAGCAGAGCAGTAAACTCGTCCAGATTCACTCGATAGGAAATGGTTTGAAAGTCATTTGCCACCACGTCACTTATTGAGTTTTGCCCTGTCTCTTTTGTTTGATAGAGCTGTGAAGCCCGCACGAATCCGACGCACCTTCTCTCATCCAATACGGGAAGCACTTCCAGTTCGTTGCTGCTATACAGTATTTGCAGTGCCTCATCGATGCTGCTTTGTATTGAGATACACGGTACGTTGGTATCGGTAATACTGAGAAGTCCAGTGCGTCTGACTTTGTGGTATCCCCAGTCAGATTTTCTCAACCTATCTTTAAATCGCAGCGCATTTTGTAGTTGATCCAACGCCAGCGGCTCAGAGATAAAGTAACCTTGCACAAAGTCGATGCCGAGCTCACATAAGGTTTCGAGTTCAGATTGCGTTTCGACACCCACGGCCACCACCTTGGTATTCAACGCATGCGCTAATTCAATAATCGCTTTGGTCGCTGCATAATTTTCACTACCAGCAGCAATACCCTGAATCAGATGTCTGTCGATTTTGATCTGGTCAAAATTTCCTTTTGCCAGTGAAGTCAGGCAACTATGACCAGAACCAAAGCGGTCGATAGAAAAGTGCAAACCGCTTCTTTTAATGTTGCGCATAAGCGGCGACTCTTGATGTTCACAATTAAAGTAGTCGCTTTCAGAGAGTTCAACGTTAATACTGGAACGGTTGATCGTGGATTGTTCAACCATAGTGCGCAAGCTTTCCAATACCTCGCCCACTTGCAACTTGGAATTCAGTGAGCGGTTAATCGCAACCCCCACATTGCGACCAAACTGACGCTGTATATCGCCTATGTCATGCAGCACTTTTCGCCCGATACACCAGTCTAAATCCGCAATTAAATCCAAATCCTCAGCGACCATAATCGCTTCAGCGGTATTCAGCAGTTGGCCCCGCTTTCCTCTGAAACGGCACAGAGCTTCAAATTGCACGATTTCCCAGTGAGCCACGTCGACGATCGGTTGATAGAATATCTCTAAATTTCTTTCTTTAATCAGATCACTGATTCTGTTTTCGAGCTTAGTAATCCGCATGGTTTCTTGACTTAGAGCGCCGTGATAAAAGCTAATCGCTCCTTTACTTTGCTCAACATGCTCTAACGTTGCATGAACGGCATGTGATACTAGCAGCTTGGGGTTGTGAGTATCCAATTTATATACCGATACACCGATTTTTCCCGACATTAACGTACGGTATAACGACAGACCAGCGCTGCGACCTACGTCATTACACAAGCGGCGTATGGTTTGATGGATGTTCTCCGTCTGTTTCGCAGGGTCAACATCCCTACTCTGCAATAACACGGAAAAATGATTGCTACCGAGATAACCCGCCGACGTCACAAGCGAACTTTGCACCAAAGCCTCCGCCAAAGCAAACTTTTGCTCGAGTTCATCACGCTCAGAAAACCGTGGTGTAAACACAACCACAAAACTCAAACATAACGGGTCATTTTCTAGAGTTGATACAACTAACTGAGTGAACTGACTTTCGCTCGGTAACTGAGTCTTGATATCCAGCCCATCATTCTCGATATCTTCAATTCGATAGAGTTGCTTCGACAAATCATAAAACAACACTAACACCAGTGATTGCTCTGCAAGTTGGATACGCTTGATGACAACCTTTTGCGGGTTGTTTACGCCAACGGCATTAGGCACGAGTAAAACTCCAGACCAATAGCCACTTGCCGCAAAGTTTCGCCATATCTGTTGATAAAAAGCCTCACTGTGCTTTGCGGAAGCCAACATTTCCAGCGAGTGGTTGAGTAACTGCGCGCGTGAGTATCCCGTTTGAGATAACAATAAGGAATTGCACTGTAAGATACGACCGTTGTCGTCTGCGACAATCACACCGCATTCGGGTATATCAAGCAGTTGCGATAGTAGATGACTGACGGTTATCGAATCTGAGCATAGGCAGAGCATTGGTGTGAGTTGCCCTGCCACCACTCCTGATTGCGAGGCGGAGAAGGACAGCAATACCCAACAAGCGCGCCCATCTTGCACATTCATACAACACGCGTAAACGCGAGGCTGTTGGTCGTGAGCCGCAGCATTGATCATCGAGCTCAATTCACATTGGTCTTCGTAGCTCAAATAGGACAGCAGTAAGTTGCCTGAGATATTCGGCAATGTGGTCGAGAGCAAACGCTCCAACTGAGCTTTGTCGATCTGCAATTTATGTTGCTGTATGTCCCAAACCCAATCGATTGAGTCGAGTGGCTGATTTTGTTCAGCATCCCTGTGAGAAGTAACAAGCATCTGCTGCGCCTCTTTGTCTCTAGCTAATTTACTGCTCTTGATTTAACTGTAGGACAATAACGAACTTGGCACACACAAATGCAACTGGTTACACAAACCACTTGCTCTGGTAATTAACTGATTACACAACCGCTATAGATATTTGACGGTCAAGACAGTAAACAAATAAAGGATGATTAAACTATCATCAGTGACACACTGACCTGCGAAATGACCTAAACAAACTAGGGATATGTTGAGGTAGATAGATGCGCTGCAAGCCGCTATAATTCGCGCTCCTTGAATCAGAGAACAAAATATGTACAGCGAAATCACTCCTATTCACGAGCATAAGAAATACTGGGCAGAATGCTTTGGCACTGCACCTTTTCTTCCAACCAGCCGCAAGGAAATGGATGCCCTTGGATGGGATAGCTGTGACATTATCATCGTAACGGGTGACGCATACGTCGATCATCCAAGTTTTGGCATGGCGATCATCGGCCGTCTACTTGAAGCTCAAGGCTTCCGTGTTGGTATTATTGCCCAACCGGAATGGAGCAACAAAGATGCCTTTATGTCGCTAGGCAAACCAAATCTATTCTTTGGTATCACCGCCGGCAACATGGACTCAATGATCAACCGTTACACGGCCGACCGTAAGCTTCGCCATGACGACGCGTACACACCAAATAATGAAGGTGGTAAACGTCCTGACCGCGCAACGTTGGTGTATTCACAGCGTTGTCGTGAAGCTTACAAAGGTGTGCCTATCGTTTTAGGCGGCATCGAAGCGAGTCTGCGCCGTTTAGCTCATTACGATTACTGGTCTGACAAAGTACGTCGTTCAATTCTGTTCGATGCGAAAGCTGATATTCTGTTGTTTGGTAACGCAGAACGCGCGTTGGTTGAAGTGGCTCACCGCTTAGCCGATGGCGAAGAGATTAGTTCGATGACTAACGTCCGTGGTACAGCGGTCAATCTACCTGCCGAGCCTGAGAATTACACAATCGTCGACTCTTCACGCATTGAAAAGCCGCGCAAAGAAGCCTTCATTCCACCGAACCCATACGCGGTGGAAGAACAGTGTGACACGAAAGCAAAAACAGAAGAGCCAGAAGCGAAGCCGATTACGATTCGCCCTTCTCGCCATGACGCCGCGACTACCGCCGTTCGCCTACCTCCTTTCGAGAAGCTGAACAACGACCGAATTCTTTACGCGCACGCTAGCCGTATCATGCACCTTGAGACTAACCCATACTCAGGACGTGCGTTGATTCAACGTCATGGTGACCGTGAGCTTTGGGTAAACCAAGCACCGATTCCTTTGACAACAGAAGAAATGGATTATGTCTTTGGTCTACCGTACGCGCGTGTACCGCACCCAATGTACGGCAAAGCGAAGATTCCTGCGTATGACATGATCAAGACGTCTGTTAACATCATGCGCGGTTGTTTTGGTGGCTGTTCATTCTGTTCGATTACCGAACACGAAGGTCGAATCATCCAAAACCGTTCTCAAGAATCGATTCTTAACGAGTTGGAAGAGATCCGCGACAAAGTTCCAGGCTTTACCGGCACCATCTCTGACTTGGGCGGTCCTACAGCAAATATGTATCGCCTTGGCTGTAGCGATCCAAAAGCCGAGATCAACTGTCGCCGTCCTTCGTGTGTCTTCCCGGGGATCTGTAACAAACTGAACACCGACCACAAGCACACGATTGATTTGTACCGTGCAGCTCGTCAGGTGAAAGGCGTGAAAAAGGTAATGATCGCATCAGGTGTACGCTATGACTTGGCGATTGAATCACCTGAATACGTCAAAGAGTTGGTGACGCACCACGTTGGCGGTTACCTAAAGATTGCACCGGAGCACACGGAAAAAGGCCCACTCAACTTGATGATGAAACCAGGTATGGGTACTTATGACCGCTTTAAAGAGATGTTTGAGAAGTACAGCGCTGAAGCAGGTAAGAAGCAGTATCTGATCCCTTACTTTATCTCTGCGCACCCGGGTACAGAAGACGAAGACATGCTTAACCTTGCGTTGTGGCTAAAGAGCAATGACTTTGAGTGTGACCAAGTACAGAACTTCTACCCATCGCCGATGTGTAACGCAACGTCGATGTATTACTCAGAGACAAACCCGCTTAAACGCGTGAAATACAAACAGCGTGAAGTGGTTCCTGTGGCGAAAGGTGAACGTCAACGCCGCTTGCACAAAGCACTGCTGCGTTACCACGATCCAGCAAACTGGCCGATTATCCGTGAAGCCCTGATCAGCATGGGTAAGAAACACCTTATCGGTGACAAGCCAAGTTGTTTAGTGCCAGCAGAAGACGCTGACATGCTGACACCAGCTCAACGCCGCAAGTCTGGTCGTCACGGTTCAAATCGCTTTGCGACTAAACATACCAAGAGCCAGCCTGGCTTTGAAAAGATGAATGGCTCAGGACGTAAGTCTGGTACGAAGCCAGGTAATCGCAAACCAAGTGGCAACAGCGCGAATCAAAACTCTAATGCGCCAGGCAAACCGAAACATAAGCAAGGCGGCAAGAGTCAAGGTGGTCGTCCAGCGACTCAAGGCAACAAGCCAACGACGAACAGACAACCGAAACGTCGCTAAAATGAAAAAATCGCAGCCATCGCTGCGATTTTTTATTTCCAACCTCATACTTCAAATACAAAAAAGCTTAGCCCATTTGGACTAAGCTTTTTGCGATAAAGGTAAGGTAAATTAGGCGTTATTTGCTTCAAATTCTTTCATGAAGTCAACCAAAGCTTGAACGCCTTCAACCGTCATCGCATTGTAGATAGAGGCACGCATACCACCAACGGCACGGTGGCCTTTCAATGCTACCAGTCCACGCGCTTCAGCTTGCTCTAGGAACAACGCATCCAGCTCTGGTTTTGCTAGTTGAAATGGCACATTCATACGTGAGCGGTTCGCCGGGTAGATATCGTTCTTGTAGAAACTAGAGCTATCGATGTAACCGTAAAGAATTTCAGCCTTTTCACGGTTAATTTGTTCCATTGCTGGTACTCCGCCCTGCTCTTTCAACCACTTAAACACTAGACCTGACAGGTACCAAGCAAACGTTGGCGGTGTGTTAAACATTGAATCTTTTTCGGCAAGGACTTTGTAGCTGATGAAACTTGGCAATAAATCGCTCGCGAGGTCGAGTAGATCATCACGAACAATCGCAATACAGATCCCTGCAGGACCAATATTTTTCTGCGCACCTGCGTAAATAACGCCGTATTTCGATACATCGATTTGACGAGAAAGGATGTTTGAAGACATATCCGCAACGATTGGCTTATCTGTTACAGGCAGATCTGAGATTTCAATACCGTCGATAGTTTCATTTGGACAGAAGTGAACGTATGCTGATTCTGGATCAACTTTCCATTCGCTGGCGTCCGCAACGGCTGATTTACCGTCTTTTTCAACTTTCGCGTCGTAAACGTCAACTTCACAGTATTTCTTCGCTTCTTTGATAGCGCTTTCAGCCCAGTAGCCCGCATCGATGTACGTTGCTTTCTTTGCGCTTCCAAGTAGGTTTAGTGGCACGGCTGCAAACTGAGCACGGGCACCACCTTGGCAAAACAGTACTTTGTAGTTATCAGGGATATTTAGCAGATCACGCAGATCCTGTTCTGCTTCTTCCGCTACCTTAATAAATTCCTTACTACGGTGACTGATTTCCATCACTGAAGTGCCCAGTCCATTCCAATTGATGAACTCTGCCTGCGCTTTTTCCATAACCGCTTTTGGCAAACCCGCAGGGCCAGCACTAAAGTTGTACACATTATCCATTCCGACTTTCCTTGCTCATGCTTTAATTAAACAACTAACAGGATTAATACCACGTTTTCCGACGTATAAAAAGCAAGAAATGAGGTCTTCAGACCTCATTCCCCGGTTAACATGAAAAACTCTAACTTATTGATGCATCATCGCAGGAAGAAGTAATGCCAGCAGAGGGATTTGCTGCCCGTTAGGGAACACCAAACTGCCATCTTTGAGTTCTGCTTTGACTTCATAGCCTTTCTCAATTTTCTGAACAAACCCGGCATCCATCGCGCTATCCACTTCCTGTTCGATAAATGGATATAACTCAACTAAGCCGTCAGAGAAGAATGTCTCGAGGTTGCCTGTCATCACAGTCATGATACTGTCTGGACTTTGGGTAATGTTGTCCGTACCTTCTGGAATCTGCAGCTTCCACTTGCTTTCGAACTCACCTTTACCACCGAAAGTCAGCGACATCTTGTTCATCGCAAGATAGAAGCCTTTCGAAAACAACGTATCGATGTAAGGTAAAGCGCTTTCAATATCGGCTTGCGTAAGCTGAGGGTTGTCTTGATACATGTTGACCAAATATTCGAATGAATCTGCGTCGAGATCACCCAGTTCAAAGTCCACCGTGAGATTATCCGCTTCGCCTTGTGGCATAACGACATTGTCAATCGTCACAACGTGCTGGCTGTTTACGCGCTTTGATACTTCTTCAAGCGCAGATGAGAAAGCGTAGCGCGCATTTTTCATCGTCAGGATTGGCTGTTGAGACGTTTCAACCACAGACGTGTCTGCGATACTCATCTCTTGTTCACCAAGCCAAAAGCCGTTTTGCATGCGACCGTCACCGGAACCCGTAACTCCAGACACCAACAGTTTCTCACCAGACACAAAATCCACTTCTACTGATGGCATCGTCAACTCGTAGGTCATTTCACCTAACACCGTGACATAACCTTTCAGCTCCGATGCCGAAACAGACACCATCGCACCATCAGAACCGTTAATCGCGGTGTTCCAGGTATCTAGTGTCAAGGTGTAGTTAGTATTGCCGTTTAGCTGGGTCACCGTGTCAAGTTGCAGCGGGAAATCACTGACGTTTTCAAGAACAGACGTCGCGCTAACGTTAAACAGTCCGTGTGTTACATGGCTATTGACGAGGTATTCGCTCGGTAAACCATCAAGCTCCAACTGGTACGCTAAATCAGGATCAGTGACAACATAACGCGTTTGCACTTCAGATGAGAGGTAACCTCTATCGTAGCTCACGACTTCTGCCGTTACAGCGGGAGTATTCAGGTGTTCAACACCATCACGAATAACGTTTTGGCCGATTTGACCAACGGCTAAAGGCCAACATAAGACGAGTGAAATAGCGCCGCCAATAGCGCCAATTTTTTTAAGCTGCTGCATGAGAGTTCTTCTTTGAGTGTTTTGTCCAGTTTACACCAAAAAACATTGAGATAAATCAGAGTATTGTCTTAATACAGAAATCCACAAAAATTCTAAAACCTAGCTCCCAATAAGTTGTTTGCATCCCTGTTACAGTAGCCTGTGTGTATATGCCATAAGTGACGAACAAGTGAATCAATTCGCCATACTCTGTTTAGACAATAATCCAATTAGCATCGAGCAACTGCGCAAAGAGCTGACCCCTTTTGCCTCTCGCTTTGATCTGCATACCGCGGACTCTTTTGAAGATGCCACGGCTGCGCTGGACTACTGCTCGGAACAAAAACAAGTCGTAGCCCTAGTGATTGCAAGTCATCACGAAAGCTTTAACGGCGCCGACTTTTTGATTCAATTGGATAAAACGCCACATACACAAAGTGCACGTAAGATATTAATCAGTTGCGGACAGGACATTCAAGCTATCCTCTCTGCGGTCAATGACGGTCGGCTCGACCACTGTCTCACCAAACCTCTTCAGGACAACTTAGTCAGGCAAACCGCGCAAAAAGAACTGACTACTTTTATTCTAGAAAATGATAAAGAAAATCTGCTGATTTATAGCCAAATTCTCGATCAGCAGCGACTCCTGCGCGCGCATATCGATCAGAAGATGCGCAGTTACCGAGAAGGCTTCATCACCGAGCAACACCGTTTATCTGACCAAGAACTGGCACAACAAGTCACAGACGCCCTGTTTGGATTTTTCGCTGATAAAGATGAAACCCGAGCCTGCCGTACGTATTCAGCCGACCATCTCCTAACCAAAGAAGGCGAAGAAAACCGCTTTTTATGGTTTATCACCAAAGGCGAAGTCGCGCTGTATAAGAAAGACGAAACAGGCGTTCAACGTGAAGTAGTTCGTTACACCCAAGGTAACATTGTTGGTGGGATGTCATTTGTGACTGGCGAGCCGTCTTTCTCGACCGCTCTGACCCTCACTGCGACTGAAGTGATCAAGCTAGACAGAGAAGTGTTCGCCAAAGTCATGCACTCCAACACTACCCTGCTACCTCTGTTTACTAACTTGTTGCTTCGCCATTTTAACCGCAGACTGCAACGTAGCATCACAACCAAACTTGAACTGCAGAAGACGTTGGAGTCTTTAGAGACTGCCCAACTTCAACTGATTGAACGCGAAAAAATGGCCATGCTCGGTCAACTGATTGCTGGTGTCGCCCACGAACTGAACAATCCAGTCGCCGCGATACTACGCGGGACAGAAACCTTAACCGAGAAGATCCAAACTTTGGTGGAAGCTCCACATTCGGCTCCGAATCACCAGAGTATTGCGATCTTAACCAGCGCATTGGTTTCGAAACCACGCTCGACCGCCGCTGAACGGGAGTTAGTCAAAGCGGTAGACGAGCACATTGGTAACCGTCGTATTACCAAAAAGCTGGTAAAACTCGGTTTAGACAACCAACCCGAATGGATAGAAAGAGCACGCGATCAAGATACTCAACTGTTTGAAGAACTCGAGCAGCTCGAAAACTATCAACTTGCTGGTGCGACTTTGCGTTCAATTAATGTCTGCGCGCAAAGAATTGCAGACTTGGTAAAAAGCCTGAAAGGTTACGCCCGTGGCGATGACGAACGCTTCCATACCACGGACATCCACGAAGGTATTGAAGATACGCTGGTCATTTTCGAAAACAAACTCAAAATGCATAACGTCGAAAAATGCTACGCAGAGCTGCCTCCTGTGCGCTGTTTACCTACTGGATTACAACAAGTTTGGACCAACTTGATTTCCAATGCGATCGACGCTTTTCCAGAAAAAGGTCAACTCACCATCACTACACAACAGGCGAGTAAATACGGTAAACCATGGGCTGTGGTGTCGATTGAAGATAATGGACACGGCATTCCAGAGCATTTGCAACAACAAATATTTGAACTCAACTTTACTACCAAGAAAGAAGGGAATTTTGGATTGGGCATTGGACTGTCGGTTTGCCAACAAATTGTTCATCAACATGGTGGCCACATAGAAGTGGCTTCAGAACAAGGTAAGTACACGCGCATGTCAGTCTGGCTACCTTTGGGCCATTCCTAATTCACGACGAGGAAATCACAATGAGTAAATACCTAATCTTATGTGTCGATGATGAAAGAGAAGTCCTAGATAGTGTTGTTCAGGATCTGGATTGCTTTGAAGAGCACTTTGTCCTCGAAGCAGCGGAATCTGTCCAGGAAGCGAAAGACATCCTCGAAGAAGCTAAACAAGACGAAACTAAACTCGCCCTGATCCTGTGTGACCACATCATGCCCGACCAAACTGGCATCAGTTTTCTTATTGAACTGAACAAGGATCCTGCCACTCAAGCGACTAGAAAACTGCTGTTAACAGGACAAGCTGGGCTAGAAGATACAGTGGAAGCGGTGAATCACTCTTGTTTAGATTTTTACATCGCTAAGCCTTGGAAAGGTGATGCGTTGCGAGCAACGGTAAAAGAGCAATTGACCCAGTACATGATCGAGAATGAACCAGAGCTGATGCCTTGGGCTTCAGTTTTGGATACTGAGAAAATTTTCGATGCACTAGCAAAGAATCGCGTAAATTTTGGCGAATAAGCACTCAAAGTGCGATTTACTGACCAAAGATTCGCTAAAACTCGACAAAACAACGACATTTTCTATAGTGACAACCGCTGTGATGCATTATCATGATAGGTCAATGTCCATAGCGCATTGTCGCTTAAGACCAAGGAATTTAACAAGATATAGGTTTATCGTCCGTATGCGTAAAACAATCTTAGCTGCTGCACTCGTATTAGCATCTGGCCAAACTCTTGCTCAGGTTGACCCAAACAGTCCAGCGGTAATGAGCAACTTTAGTTATGACTACATTGAAGCTCGTATCGGTGCTAGTCCTGTTACTTTCGGTACTGCATTTAGCAAGACTGTCCACCCGAACGCGCACTTAATCGCTCGTATCGACTCTGAGTTTGAAGGTGACTACGATGCAGGCGCTGGTTTTGGTTTCCATGCTCCTATTAACAACTGGGCAGACTTTACTGGTGAAATGCTTTTCCGTTTAGTCGATGGTGAAGACACATCGGGTACAGATTCTGGTCTAGAGCTAAACCTAGGTGTAAGACAGTGGCTTGGTCCTCAACTAGAAGTTGGCGGTAAAGTCGGTTACGTATCAATCGATGACGATGATGACTGGTTGGGTTCTGTTTACGCACGCTTCCACTCTACAGAGCTATTCTCAATCGGTGTTGAAGGTCGTATTAACGATTTCTACGGCGAACAGGTCATGTTTACTACACGCTTTAAGTTCTAGTCGCTGAGCAAATGTTAAGGGTAGTTTTGCGCTACCCTTGCAAAACAATTAAAAAACCGAGGCAATAGCCTCGGTTTTTATTGTTTGCAATACTGGTTCTTAATTACTGGCAGTTTGCTAATAGCTGGCGCTTACGTGGTTCCTGAATCAGTTTCCAATGGATGCCATCGATCGCACCTGCAAACTTCCATAACAGTTTAACGTCAACATCGCTACCATAAGTCTCTTTCACACGAGAGAACACGGCTGGCGCGCCTAATTCAACAAATGTTTCTACGTCATCAATACCAGCTTTTTTAACCATACGCTCTAAAGTGAGTTGCATATTGGGTAGATCGCGTAATCTGCGGTTAGCGGCTGAACGTTTAAATTGACGTTCTGATACAGAATATTTAATTGATTGCTCGACCAATTCATCGATACGTGAATTACGTGCTTCAAACATTTCTGTAATATCGTAGTAGTTTACCGTGGCAGTAGTTTGCTTTTTAACGTGACGGTATTTTTCACATCCAAGCTTGGTCAGTTCATTATCTAGATGTTCACCACCACGGATAAAAATCTTCTCTGCACTAATTAAAGCGAACATGGCATCGTCTCTGAACAACCCCGTGCCACCAAACATAGAACGTTTTTGGAACGTCCCAAACTTGTTTACGTATTGTATAAAATGTTGCTCTGTCATATCCATTGATCCTTCAAATCATATAACCCCGATTATTTGTGATCACCAGATAGCAGCAGTTTTAAGCGAAAAGTCTTTAAGTAATGTAAATTTATTAGTAAAAAGTGAGTAAATCACCTAATTGGACTAAATAATAATTAATGATTAAAAATAAGTCTGTGCATATGTCACAACGTGCGAAATAAATTCACATTTATATGCGACATGTATCACGATGATGAGATAAGAAATTAGTATATTACTTATCTTTGATACATATATTTAGTTGAAAAAAATATCATTATTTTATTGCTAGTAATTGCCTATATATCAATATAAAAGTTAAACTAGCTAAGGCAACTTAAACTTCTAATACTTTATGAATCACTTATCATTTTACTGGCTTCCTCAAAACAAAGACCTATTAGTTAAAGGTATCGAATCCGAGTTTTCGCAATTAGTGGAACACGCTGTTTCTAGCAAAAAAATTGCCCTACCTCCTATTCCTGAAGTCGTATTAAAGATTCAAAAACTATGTACGCAAGATAATACGACTGTTTCAGACGTGGCAGATTGTCTACTCGAAGACCCGGGCCTCGCTGCGATTGTAATCCGCGTAGCCAACTCGGTCATATTCAACCGTCGAAACATTACCTGCACCGATTTGGTCACTGCCGTTTCGCGTTTGGGTATTCTAAGGGTGCGCGATATCGTGACAGCCCAAGCCATTGAGCAGTTAAAGCACTCAGTAAACCTGAGCAGTGCGTGTAACCGCATTTTGATGAATAGCGCGATTAACTCACGCGAGCTTGCAGCAACGATGGTGATGGTTGTACGTGGTTTTAGAGATAGTGGCACAGAGACTTACCAAAACCTAGAAGCAGACAAAGCGTTGCTCACTGGTTTACTTGCAGACATTGGTCTGTTCTGTATCGTCAACGAATACCATTGCTACTTGGAACAAGGAAACTATCTGGCTGAAGACATTGCTTTCCAAGTATTTGATCGACTCTGCTCGAATGCCAGTGAGTTGGTACTTGATAGCTGGGGCTTCGATGAGGACTTCATAGAAGTGGCATCCAACAAGTTCCGCAAGCGTTCCAGTGTTGCGGTCAGTTATTTGGATGTAGCACGTATCGCCAACCACATACTATTATTCCGTCGTCAAGACGATGCAATAGACGAACATTCGGTAAAATTTGATGTAACAGGTGCCGATATACTGTACAAACTCAGTAATTTAAGTGATATTGAGTTTAATGCGCAAGTCGATGAACTCATGAGCGCAAGCGGATTATAACGATACAGGAAGTACCATGTTCTCAGGGATGTTATTCATTTTTACCCCACTTGTTGTGGGGTATTTAATATCTATTGCAAATAAGTCACTACTCGACAAGATCAACACCACCACATCTAACTTAATCTACGTCATTTTAGCTTTGATGGGGTTGAGTCTGGCCGCTCTCGATAACTTAGGTGAGAATCTACAAATCATCCTAAAGTTTACTGCGGTGTTCTTCACTTGTCTTGGGCTTGCCAACTTGGCTGTGCTGCCATTTGTCGACAAGCTGATGCCGATCAAAACCGACAACACTCACACTAAGCTACCACTCTCTAGCATGGCGCTTGAATCGGCAAAACTAATTTTGGTTGTCGGTGGCGGTTTAATTGCGGGGCTACTGATCCCTATAGACCTCAGTTGGGTGGATACCGCAAGTGAATGGATCCTTTTCCTATTGCTGTTCTTTATCGGTATCCAGCTTCGCAACAGCGGCCTCACGCTTCGCCAAATTTTGCTCAACAAGCACGGCATGGTTATCGCGCTGCTGATTATCGTCAGCTCCATGGTTGGTGGCGCTATCGCGGCCATGATTCTCGATATTGACCTCTACCGTGGTTTAGCGATGGCTTCAGGCTTTGGTTGGTACTCGCTGGCGGGTATTTTGATGGGTGATGCGTTTGGCCCAGTGTATGGCGGCGCTTCGTTTATGATTGAATTGCTACGCGAGCTCATCGCTTTAGTACTCATTCCGCTGTTTATTCGCACTAAACCTTGCACGGCGATCGGATACGCGGGAGCGACTGCGATGGACTTTACACTACCCGTCATACAAACCACTGGCGGTGTACGTTGTGTGCCAATTGCAATAGTCAGTGGCTTTATTTTAAGTCTGCTTGTCCCAGTAATGATGTTATTCTTTGTCTCACTTGCAGGCTAGATCGCATGATTCTGTGCTCAAATTCACTATATTAGGCAGCAGTCATGATTTAAGATTTAGCGAAAGCTAATATATAGCCCATATAATAACTATTCTTCAAAAGGATTCATTATGAAACGCCTAATTGTTGCACTATTGCTAGGTGCTTCGTCTTCCATGGTTGCCGCAGCAGACAACGCATGTCTTTCCAAGAAATACGACGCATACATCGATGCCTCACTTCATTGGTATGAAGACCTAACCAAATTGACTAGCGAGCAATACCCAGACCTTAAAGAGGTAAGCGAGTGGTTCTTGGAAGGCAGAAAAAACCATTTCGAACTAAACCGCGCCGCAGTGCACTACTACTTAGATAAAGACGCAACCAAAGTCGCAACTGAGCAGCCTGTAGAAGCTTGGTTACAACTCGAGCAGAAAGACATCAAAACGCTCGCGTCTCGCAGCGACGAACTTGGTCAAATTGCTCAAGTAACGTTCAATGATCGTCAATCTAAGCCGCATGAGAAGAACTATGAGTTACGCTCAGCGTTCGCAGATTTGCTCAGCCATCCAACTAAAATCGACTCAGCACTTAAGCGCTACAACCAATCGATCAAAGAGTTAGAATCGATTGCCTGTAAATAGTTAGTAACAAGAACTTTACGGGATAGCTAAACAAGCTTCACTTAGGTAAAACTAAGATTCGATAATTTAAGACGGGACTTTGCTCCCGTTTTCGTTTAGATTGTCCAGCCTGCAACAAAAATGATTAGAGCAATATAGCTGCATGGTATCTGAACATAGAACGGCTGATGTGAACTTCGAGAGCTTGCTTCGAATCTTCACAATACCTGAAGGGCCAGACTCAACGCTAACCCAAATCGAAGAAAAACTCTCTCGCAATCTTAACCAGTTTCTTCGCGAACATATCGTCGCAGAAGAAAAGCCGCTGTTAGAGATTGAAAAAGATTTCTCCAACGCTTCGATTCCAGAACAACCTGAGTTTGTTTCAGACCACACTCAACACCTGCTTGATACTCTGGTTTCTCACTCGGTTCATACCTCTGCACCAAGCTTTATTGGTCACATGACGTCGGCACTTCCCTACTTTTTGATGCCGTTGTCTAAAATCATGATCGCGTTGAACCAAAACTTGGTCAAAATCGAGACTTCAAAAGCGTTTACTCCGCTTGAACGTCAAGTGCTCGGGATGCTTCATCGTCTGATTTATCAACGTGACGATAACTTCTACGCTCAGTGGATGCACAGTGCCAATCACTCACTTGGCGCTTTCTGCTCAGGTGGTACCATTGCAAACATTACTGCGCTTTGGGTCGCTCGCAATAATGCGCTGAGAGCTCAGGGCGAGTTTAAAGGCGTTGAAAAGGAAGGCCTATTCAAAGCAATGAGGCATTACGGCTATGAAGGATTAGCAGTACTGGTTTCTGAGCGCGGACACTACTCATTGAAGAAAGCGGCGGACGTTCTGGGTATTGGCCAAGAAGGCTTGGTGGCGATCAAGACCGATAACGACAACCGTATTTGCCCCGCTGCGCTGAAAGAGAAAATCGCTGAACTTAAACAGCAAAACATCAAACCATTTGCAGTGATTGGTGTCGCAGGTACGACTGAAACAGGGACAATTGACCCTCTTCAAGAAATTGCAGCTATCTGCCAAGCAGAAGGCTGTCATTTCCATGTCGATGCGGCTTGGGGCGGTGCGACGTTGATGTCAAACAACTATCGTCACCTTCTAGCTGGTACTGAGCTGGCAGATTCGGTAACAATCGACGCACATAAACAGCTTTACATTCCAATGGGTGCGGGCATGGTGTTGTTCAAAGATCCTGAAGCGATGAAGTCTATTGAACATCATGCACAATACATCCTTCGTAAGGGCTCTAAAGACCTAGGTAGCCACACGTTGGAAGGCTCTCGCTCTGGCATGGCGATGTTGGTTTATGCGGCGATGCATATCATAAGTCGCCCTGGCTACGAATTACTGATCAATCAGAGTATCGAAAAGGCCAAGTACTTTGCTGAGTTAATTGAAGCGCAACCTGACTTCGAACTCGTTTCCAAGCCTGAGCTGTGTCTTCTGACTTACCGCTACTTACCAGCACATATTCGACAAGCGTTGATGGCAGCAAATTCAGAGCAGAAAGCGGAACTCAACGAACTGTTGAATGAATTGACGAAGTTCATCCAAAAACGCCAGCGTGAAACGGGTAAGTCATTTGTATCACGCACACGCTTGAACCCGATTCATTTAGATAGATTAAACACCATCGTATTTCGTGTTGTGCTTGCCAACCCGTTAACCGGCAAAGATATCCTTGGCTCGGTACTGGAAGAGCAAAGATGCATCGCGGCACAAGCGCCAAACTTGATGGGTAAAATCGAACAAGTTGTCGAGAAAATCAACGCAAGTTGAAAGTTTCTTTCTCTAGAACTGTAATTTGACCAAAAATATTCGCCTCAATCTTCACAAGAAACCGCCTATTGGTGCGGTTTTTTGTAGTTTTCATAAAATTTAGTTTGAGGCTTGTCATATTCTCATTAAATTAAGCAGAGAAAAGTTATAGTAAACCTTTGCCTTAGGTTTATACTGACTCAATGGCGCTGGATTGAGACTACCTTTTAGGAAACATCTTGTTTTCTCTCGAATTAATTCGATTGGTATATCCAGTGAGATGTTCTCTATACCCTCGTGAACACTATGAACACATTAGAAAAAATTCAGAAAAATCTAGAGAACTTCAGTAAGTCCGAACGTAAAGTCGCTGAAGTTATAATGGCCTCTCCTCAGACGGCTATTCACTCTAGTATCGCTACACTGGCTAAAATGGCTGATGTAAGTGAGCCTACTGTTAACCGTTTTTGCCGCCGCTTGGATACAAAAGGCTTTCCGGACTTTAAACTTCACCTAGCTCAAAGCTTGGCGAATGGTACTCCTTACGTTAACCGTAACGTTGAAGAAGATGATGGGCCAGACGCATACACGCACAAGATTTTCGAATCGACAATGGCGTGCTTGGACGTGGCGAAAAATAGCTTAGACCCAATGCAGGTTAACCGTGCTGTTGATCTCCTTACTCAAGCAAAACGCATCTCTTTCTTTGGTTTAGGAGCTTCCTCTGCGGTCGCTAAAGATGCACAGAACAAGTTTATTCGATTCAATATTCCAATTACTTGTTTTGAAGACATCGTGATGCAACGAATGAGCTGCATTAACTGTACAGACAACGACGTGATCGTGCTGATTTCTCACACTGGTCGCACGAAGAGCCAAGTTGAGATCGCTAACCTCGCTCGTGAAAACGGTGCAACTGTTATTGCGATTACGGCAAAAGACTCACCACTGGATAAAGCGAGTTCGTTATCGATCTCTCTAGACGTGCCAGAAGACACCGACGTATACATGCCTATGGCAAGTCGCGTGGTGCAGATGACGGTAATCGATGTATTAGCTACAGGCTTTACTCTGCGCCGTGGTACAGGTTTCCGTGAGAATCTTAAGCGTGTGAAAGACGCACTGAAAGATTCTCGCTACGACAAGCTGTCACAGTTTTAGTCATCTAAATCGTTAAAAGAAAAGGAGCAATGATTTGCTCCTTTTTTCTTTCTAACAACCAGACTTCTCTCGTCGTTCAAGAAAAAAAACACCGATCTCGTTCCTCACTCTCCTACCGATATCAAGGCGCCCATTTCTCTTTTTGAACGTAGCAAGCGCAAATTTTCATCAATAGGTTTTCTCTATCGGAACAAGTGCCAAATGCTTCTTTATTTCCGCCACTGGATCGGGCATAGTGGCAACTAACAAAATAAAGGAGAAAGACATATGTTCGTAGTTATCTTTGGTCGCCCAGCTTGTCCATTCTGTGTTCGTGCAAAAGAACACGCAGAAACGCTAAAAGCGAAACGTGATGACTTCAACTACCGCTACGTAGATATTCACGCAGAAGGCATTTCAAAAGCTGACCTTGAGAAAACTGTAGGTAAACCAGTAGAAACTGTTCCTCAAATTTTTATCGACCAAGAGCACATCGGTGGTTGTGACGATTTCGAAGCATATGCGAAAGAGCACCTAGGTCTATTTGACGAGTAATCGCCAGCCTAACATTTTTAAGAAGCCGCTTTATGCGGCTTTTTTGTATCTTGAACATCAGAGAAAACATCTTTGTTATTCGTTGTTTAGCACACACATAACCACCTGATAGCGGCTGAAATAGCGCTTTATAATTGACCTAAGTAAAGTAATCGTAAATTCTAAAAAAATTCACTATTCATTTTGTAGCATTCAGATACAATTCGCCCACTTATACATTCTCCCGACACAGAACAAGAACTGCCCTGTGAACATCGACGTCGTACTTTTACTCGAGCAAAACCCTATCCTTCTTATTTTTGTGGTTCTCGCCATTGGTCTCGCTATTGGCAAAATCCGCTTTGGCAACCTCCAGTTAGGCAATTCCATCGGCGTGCTGCTGACCTCCCTCGTGATGGGTCACCTCGGCTTTACCTTCAACGCAGACGCATTGACCATTGGTTTCATGCTGTTTATTTACTGTGTGGGTATAGAAGCTGGACCAAACTTTTTCGGTATTTTCTTCCGCGACGGTAAGCACTATTTCATTTTAAGTATGGTGGTTCTCTCGACCGCATTGCTGATCACTTACTTTGCCAGCCATTATCTCGGCTTAGGATTCGGGCTTTCTGCCGGCATGATGGCAGGAGCATTAACGTCGACACCGGTTCTAGTAGGTGCTCAAGACGCATTAACATCGGGCTTAGCTGAAGTCCCGCGCGGTATGGACTTTGCGTTAGTACTAGAGAACCTTTCGGTTGGTTATGCGATGGCGTATTTGGTCGGCTTGATCAGCATGATCATGTTCGCGAAGTTGATGCCTAAACTGCAAAAGCACAACCTATCTGATTCGGCGCAACAAATCGCACAAGAGCGTGGCTTAGGTAATTCGGGGCAGCGTAAGGTCTACTTACCTATCATTCGCGCATACCGTGTAGGTCAAGAGCTGATTAACTGGATTGACGGTAAGAACCTGCGTGAACTGGGTATTTATCGCCAGACTGGCTGTTACATCGAACGTATTCGCCGCAACGGTATCCTAGCCCACCCAGATGGTGACGCTATTTTGCAAGAAGGTGATGAAATCGCACTCGTCGGCTTCCCTGACAGTCACGCTCGTCTTGACCCTAGCTTCAGAAACGGCAAAGAAGTGTTTGACCGCAACTTGCTTGACCTGCGCATTGTGGAAGAAGAGATCGTGGTAAAGAGCGATGCTATTGCAGGCAAGCGTCTGTCCGACCTTAACCTGTCTGAGTACGGCTGTTTTCTTAACCGAGTAGTACGAGCTCAGATTGAAATGCCGATGGACTTAGACATCGTATTGGCGAAAGGCGATGTATTGCAGGTAAGTGGTGAGAAAAGTCGTGTTCACGGTCTCGCTGAACGTATCGGTTTCATTTCGATCCACAGCCAAATGGCCGACCTGCTAGCGTTTTGTAGCTTCTTTATTCTAGGCTTGTTATTCGGTTTGATCACCATGACGTTTGGCCAGATGTCGTTTGGCTTGGGTAATGCGGTAGGCCTGTTATTGTCAGGTATTACACTCGGCTTTTTACGTGCAAACCACCCGACTTTTGGTTACGTTCCCCAAGGCGCGCTGAATATGGTTAAAGACCTAGGGTTGATGTTCTTCATGGTAGGCATCGGTTTAAGTGCTGGCGGAAAAATGTTTGAACACCTTTCCCAAGTTGGTCCGCAAGTCCTTGGTTTAGCATTTTTGGTTAGTGTGGTTCCAGTTGCGCTTGCGTACTTGGTTGGTGCATACGTTCTAAAGATGAACCGCGCTCTGCTCTTTGGTGCGATTATTGGTGCAAGAACCTGCGCACCGGCGATGGATATCGTGAACGACTATGCAAAGTCAACGATTCCAGCCTTGGGATACGCCGGTACTTACGCTATCGCCAACATCTTGATGACGCTGACGGGTACCGTGCTCATCATTCTGAGTTAAGCATCTGGACTCAATTGCGATTGAAAAGGGAGACATCATGTCTCCCTTTTGCATTTATAACGGCCAAACCGACGTACCATCAATCGCAATAGGCCTGTTGGCAAATTCATCTCGGCAATAGCCCGTGTTGCTCGCAGCAAAGTACGTCAACGGCATCGAGACTAATCCTTTGCTCTGCACTAAGCTCTTCGCTTGGTCTGAGAAGTTAAAGCCCCACATATCCAAGTACTCACGCATATCGCGATTGCTCACCACACTAAGCGCTATTAGCAGCCAATCGTTGTTGCTAATCGAGTTGGCGTCTGCGTATGAATAGCTATCAAAGCCAATAATGTTCCTTTCCGCTAGCCACGTAGATTCTGATTGTTTGATCCGATTAAACTCCCGTTCGATAAGGTGAAGGCGACCAAGCAGATGCCAGCCATTCTCTATCACGCCCTGATGCTCAGAAGCCATCATCATTTGGATAAACATACGAGCCCCCCAACTCCAACTCGTTTGGTTCAACTGAGCCATGTAAGCATTGGGGTCCGCCTGTGTGCGACTATATTGGAGTGTCTCGTATTGAGACTTAAAATCCAGAGACTGGCACCCAGAGTCGATCCCTGTATCTTGAAAATAACGGGATTTGCTGTAGTAAGAATAGTAGTTGGTTGTCGAATGGCCTTCCCAGCCTGCGAATCGAAACCGTGATTTTTCCAAACCATGGCCAAGTTCGTGTAAGTCACCGTGACCAAGTGGGTTAAACTCCCAATATGCATCGTAAGGGTTCCCCGAACAACCGTACCCACAGTTGGCTTGATCGGCATTCATGTGTTTAACAATATCGATGTTCGCGACTTGCCAGCCTTGGTTTTGCGCATAGAGATAAATATCGTCAACCTTGTCGATGCCAGGTCCCTGAAAACCTGCCAGTACATGCGGAAAATTGTGCACATAACGTTCTGTCGCGGCTGCCATATCTGCGGGGGTACTCCAAGAGCTGATACTTTTCAGCATTTTGTCGCGCTTGGAGTGCACTTCAAATCCCGGAGTCATTAGCTCAGCCCAATCAAACAAGTTATCGTTGAGCTGCTGAGCAAACTTTTGATTATCTGCCGAACTGCGCCAAATCGGATGCTCAGCGACTTGCTCAAACTGCAACTCCACATCAATATCGTTGGCATCGAAGTGAACATGAATCGGTCCACCATAAGCAGAAGTAAGCGAGATCGTTTCTCCCGGTTTCACTTCATATTGTGCCGAAGTCAAAAATTTGGGCCTTGTATAGCCGTTTTTCGAGAACTCATGAGTGGCGCCGCTGCGTAAACTGTTAACCACTATCTTAGTCGTAACCGGATTATTGTCTTGGCGCGTAACAGAAAATGTCTCTCCTGGTAATGCGTAAACGCCAGCAGAACGAAAATTCCGTTTGGATTGCATCTGTAGCAGTTTACTAACCCGCGCTACATCTGTTCCAAAGTGGCTTCTACTGAAATTCCCCATATCTTGTTGCGCCGGATTGATAGTACGGCTGTGGTATTGGACGTAGTCAGAAAAATAGCTTCGCAAAAATACCAAACTGTCGGTAGCGTTTTTGTCCATTGGGAAGGACACTTCTTGACGATACAAATCAGCGAGCAAGACCAATGACTTCTCGTACTCGTAACCTGCCGAGTTAAACAAGTCAATCTTGCGCCTATCGAGGTTCATCAACTGGCTACGCATACTGTTGGCGGCAGCGTAGAACTCGCTACTCATGTTTGATTCGTCAGGACACGATTTGTCATCACAAAGCGACAAATCAACCGTAAAACTGTTGTTTTTGAGCCTTTGTAAGAGAGTAATTTGATCTTCAATGAAATCAGGAGTCTGGTCGTAAATCGACTGAGGGTTCCAAGCGTCGACTCCCAGCTTACGCCAATAGTTATCGCCCGCGTAACCAACGTTGAAGAGCGAAAACACTTCATTGCCGAGCTCAGTCATGTTGCCGTCTAAATGTAGGTATAAAACTGGGATTTCCAGGTGCTTCGCGCGTTGAATGGCCGCTTTGACTCGCTCAAGTGAATCACCATCACGCAGATGCTGAGAAATGACCAATAGGTCTGGATTTGACTCGACACACCCCAATAGCTCATCGCCATCACAATCGTTTGCTAGGTTGTAAACAACTCCAGTACCAAATTGCGCGGATAGCCACTGTCTCGTTGCTTGTTCATCAGGGAAATAGTACGACTGCTGCATTTGTGCGATCGCTACGTTCATTCCTTGTTCCGGGGCTCTGCCGACGAGCCAAGCAATCAGGTTGCGCAACCATTGCTCCATGGCATCATTTGCACTGCCAGGAAAGCGTAAACTGGTGCGATAAGGGTTACTGCCCAGTACTGCGTATTTGCCGCCTTTACCGTATTCGCCTGCCACGCCGAGCGTCATCTCTTGGTCGCTATAGCCTGCCTGCATCGCTCGGTTGGTCATCAAGATAGAATCGTTAAAACCATAAGTTGGAGTCAGTAGCGCGGTATCATGGCTGGGATCCCAAGCAAGAGCGCCTGTCGAACCATTTATCGCCGCCTTGATTCGATTAAAGCGGGTTTTGTGGTCGTTGACCAATTGTTGGCTATGCTCGATGAACGCATTAGGGTCGCTGACATAAGTTGCGTCCCCGGTTCGTAACGCCTTTTGCAACGCGGTTTCTTCTGCACGGTCAGTGACATTGCTACTGCTATCACTGCCTCCTCCCCCACCTCCGCAGGCTACAAGCCATAACGACATACAAAGTGGTAAAACTGATTTATTCATGCTTCTTACAACAATATCGATAATTGCAGGAAGTCTAATAAAACAAAGAGTTAGAGTAATTACCCTCAAGAGGGTTATTAAAAATTTCGGAAGCGAATTAACAAATATAGATGAAAACGGCACCTTTCGGTGCCGCTTTACTTAGCTTAGAGGACGAGAATAAGCGAGGAATCGTTTCTCTGCGTGTTTGAAACACCAAAGAATGATGAACGTCAGTCCCATATAGAACAGACCCGCGGTTAGGAACGACTCAAACGGTGCGTAGTAGCGAGAGTTAACCAGTCTCGCTGCGCCAGTAAGATCTAATATGGTAACAATACCTGCGACCGCACTACCATGCAGCATGAAGATCACTTCGTTACTGTATACCGGAATAGCACGACGTAATGCACTCGGCAGAATGATACGACGATAAGTGGCAAACTTACTCATACCATACGCTTTCGCCGCTTCGACTTCGCCTTTTGGCAAGCCGTTGATCGCACCACGAATAATTTCCGCTGTGTACGCTGACGTATTAAGCACGAATGCCACCAAAGCACAGAACCAAGCATTTTCCCAAAGTGTGTCTTTTACGGGGAAGAACTGGTCCATACCGTAGTAAATTAGATACAGCTGAACCAACAAAGGTGTGCCACGGAAGAAGTAAATAAATGCCCAGCTAGGACCTGAAATAAAGAAGTTGTGGCTGTTTCTCGCCACAGCCAGAGGAATCGCGACGCTCAGACCAATGATTAGCGCCAAACCAACCAACCAAACTGTTGTCCATAAACCATCTAGGTAAATTGGCAAACTTTCTATAATCAATGAAAAGTCCATAACTTACCTCGCGTGAATACTGAATTTACGTTCAACGACTTTCAATAAGCCCGTTGAGATACTGGTAAACAGTAAGAAAATAACTGCAACGACCATGTAGAAGGTAAATGGCATCTTAGTTGAACCAGCGGCTAGTGAACTAACACGTACCATGTCTTCCAGACCGATAATCGAAACCAGTGCGGTTGTTTTAAGCAATACCAACCAGTTATTGCCAAAGCCCGGTAACGCATGGCGAATCATCTGCGGAAGCAAAATTCGACGGAAAGATAATGTCGCACTCATTCCGTACGCTTTAGCCGCTTCAAGCTCACCGCGATCAACCGCCATAATCGCACCACGGAAAGTCTCTGCCATGTAAGCGCCAAAGATAAACCCAATCGTTAGAACACCAGCAATGAACGGGCTAACATCGATATAATCCGGAAGATAAGAGACCCATTCATGGTTAGGATCGCTCGACGCGAACCATTCATTAAGTGACTCGTTGATGGAATAAAGACTGTTATTCAGTAGGATCTGACCACCAAAGAAGATAAGCATCATCAGAACAAGGTCTGGAATACCACGAATAACGGTTGTGTAGAGTGTTGCGATAGCACGGGCCCAACGGTAAGGGGCCATTTTTGCTAATGCACCAAGCATGCCTAAGATTACCGCCAGCAGTAATGATAGTAGCGCCACCTCGATGGTGACTATGGCCCCTTTTAAAATAGAGGCTTCGTATCCTTTTAGATCTAGCATAGGTGAGTTCCTAATCCCTAAACTCATAAGATCGACCGTTGGCTACTTCTAGGAACAAGCCAACGGTCGCTTAATTACGACTTACTCGCCGTATACATCGTAGTTGAAGTAACGTGCAGCAATCTCTTGGTAAACACCTTTGTCACGTAGAGATAGAATCGCAGCGTCTAGCTTCTCAGTTAGGTCTTTGTCTTGCTTACGTACTGCAATACCAAAACCGTCGCCAAACCATTTAGGATCAGTTAGAGAAGGACCAACAAACTCGTAGCCTTCGCCACCTTCTTTGTTCAGTACACCTTCTTCAAGCGCTGATGCATCACCCAGTACAGCAACAACACGGCCGTTTGCTAGGTCTAGGTACGCTTCGTCAAAAGAGCCGTAACGTACGATTTCTACTTTGTCACCATAGTTATCAGTTAGGTATTTATCGTGAGTTGTTGCACGTTGCACCGCGATTTTTTGACCGTCTAGATTATCGAAATCTAGGTTAGCGCCTTTCTTCGCGATGAACTTGTTAGGGATAAGTGCGTATTTGCCAGTGAAGTCGACTTTCTTCTTACGCTCTTCAGTAATTGACATCGCCGCAATAATTGCGTCGTATTTACGTGCTAGTAGAGAAGGAATGATGCCATCCCAATCTTGTGCCACGATTTTACACTTCACTTGCATCTCTTCACAAAGTGCATTGGCCATGTCAACGTCAAAGCCTTTCAGAGAGCCGTCGCCTTCAGTCCAGCTAAATGGAGGGTAAGCGCCTTCAATGCCGAAGCGAACTGTTTTCCATTCTTTCGCTTGGGCAACGCCTGTCACTGCAGTTGCTGCTAGTGTTGCTGCTAATAACCACTTTTTCATTTCCATACTCCTGTGATTTTTATACTTCAAAAATAGTGTTGTGTTTGCCGCTTATTGGTTTGCGACTAGTAAATAGACGATACGAACTGCTTTAAGCGTTCCGAATCTGGGTTAGTAAATAGTTTTGATGGATGACCTTGCTCTTCAACCAAACCTTGGTGCAAGAACATAACGTGGTTTGATACATCACGGGCAAACGCCATTTCGTGTGTTACCACCAGCATAGTACGGCCTTCTTCGGCCAAATCGCGCATTACGCCAAGAACTTCACCGACCAGCTCTGGGTCAAGTGCAGAAGTTGGTTCGTCAAATAACATAACTTCTGGGTCTACTGCGAGTGCTCGAGCAATCGCCGCACGTTGCTGCTGACCACCTGAAAGGTGACCTGGGTAGTAATCTTTACGCTCGTATAAACCCACTTTCTTTAACAGCACTTCAGCGTTTTCAATTGCCTGTGCTTTAGGCACACCGAGCACATGAACAGGTGCTTCAATGACGTTTTCCAATACCGTCATGTGTGACCATAAGTTGAAACCTTGGAATACCATCGCTAGGCGAGAACGGATTCGTTGTACTTGCTTTTCGTTTGCGGGTACAGCTTCCCCTTGGCGGTTATTCTTCATTTGAATGAGTTCACCATTCACCCAGATTTCGCCAGCAGTTGGAGTTTCAAGAAGGTTAATGCATCGAAGGAAAGTACTTTTACCCGATCCTGATGACCCGATAATTGAAATAACGTCCCCTTTGTGGGCTTCTAGTGAAATGCCCTTTAAGACTTCATTTTGTCCGAAAGTTTTGTGTAGTTCTTTTATATCTAGCGCTGGTACTTCATTCATGCGCCTAACTCCCTGTTATTATTTTGTCCCACTATTTGGAATTTTGATGGTGGGTTTGTTGCAGGTCTCCACCTACATTGCGATACAAACTAGCACTACAATTTATAACATGCAACAAATTATTAACCTATAAACAGCGGATATTTAGCCATATTATATGACTACACATTCACTTTTCAGTTGTTTTTTCTTTCAATCACGCATAAAACGTTTTAAACATCGATATCTTAACCTGAAAATGAAATTTACATTTTTATAAAAATAAGATCTGTCTCAATATTCGATTTATCCTCTTCTACTTTGACCGTTTTTGTTATTAACTTAATTTCATAGCAACCTGATTATGTAAATTTATTTCAGGCAAAATTACCATTAACGCGACAAACAACGCTTGTTGTGTAGTTTTCTTTCACATTCTTTCATATAGTGATCTAAATCAATCACTCCTTAGGGTTAGCAAGCTAAACTCGCCCCAAAGAATAAGCCTAAATTACGCAAGTTTTAGTCTCTTTTAGCTTCTCATCTTTAGCACATAAGGTTTGAGCCACAGATGAGCGCTTATGGACCAATAAGCAGGACGCTAAAAAGGTTTTAGAGATCGTCACCGCACAATAATTAATGACGATTCAATAAAGATTCATTAACTTTTTTAATATATGAGGAATCTATGTCAGACGCAGTCAACAAATCGCACTCTGATTCGGATATAGAGAATAAGAGCTATCAAGAGCTGCACCGCCCGGCCTCTGAGTTTGCCAGCCGCAGTGATTACCTTGACCACGAACTACAGATCATGAAGCCTCGCCGCTTTGGTCTAAACCTTCCAGGTCGAGATTTCCGTTTCGAATTAGAAGATCTAGTACCCGCTTTGGCAGGCACTATCGGCATCATCGCAATGTACTCAGCGGTTATGATGTCTTGGGCTGATGGTCTTTCAGCCGCTTGGGATCACGTAAACCTTGGGAAAGAGTTTGCGATTGAAGTCGCTCGAGTAGAAATGCTTATCCCTGCCCTTCTTTTCTGTATTCTGTCTTCAGGTATCTTTAACCCACGCGCCAACCTTGCAGGTAACCACGGACCAATGATCCCATTGATCGGTTCGATTGCCCTTGCAGGTGCCCACCCTCTTGCTCTTGCCATTTTACTTGGCGTGTTCGGTCTGCTGTTAAGTTACTTTAAAGGCGGTTCCAAGCTGGTTAACCTCACCTCGGAAGGTACCGCAGGTGGCTTGCTTATCTTCTTGGGCTTTACCGGTACGATGAGCCAAATCGGTTCAATTCAGTCTTGGGCAACCAGCCTACAATCTGCAGATATTGCAGCAGGTAGCATGGGCTATGTTGGTCTGATTGTTTTAGGTATCACTATCGCTATCTACGCATTCTTGGCGAAAATCAACATGCGCTGGCTTGCCATCCCGGTATGTGCGTTCACTGGTCTATTAGTTGCCTTAGTACTTGGCGCAGGTTTTGACCTTCAGTTCGAAACTAAAATGGGTCTACCAAACCTTAACCCAGTTTACTGGTGGGGCAGCACTGAGCAAGGTTGGCAGCTTGGTCTACCAAACTTAGAGCACTTTATTGCGTCACTCCCATTTGCGATTCTAGCGGTAGCGATGTGGTCTCCTGACTTCTTAGGCCATCGTATCTTCCAAGAGCTAAACTACCCGCGTAAAACTGAAAAAGTACTGATGGATGTCGATGACACCATGACTATGTGTTCTATCCGTCAGATGGTAGGTACAGCAGTAGGTGGCGGTAACATTACTTCGTCTTGGGGTACTTACATGATCCCTGCGGCTATCGCGAAGCGTCCAATCCCTGCCGGTGCGATTGTGCTAGGTACACTATGTATCATCGTTGCTATCCTCGGTTTCCCTATGGATGTAGCGGTATGGCCGCCAGTTATGCGTGTTGCTCTATTGGTTGGTGTATTCCTTCCTTTATTAGAAGCAGGTATGCAAATGGTTCGTGACACGAAAGATTCACAAGCTGCTGGTATCTGTATCTTTGCCTCAGTTGTAGCAAACCCTGTACTTGCTTGGGCACTAACCATGTTCCTAGATAACAATGGTTTGATTGGTGATAAAGAGCGCGCATCTCGCCTTTCTTTCGCAGACAAGATTGTAATCCCAGTAGGTGTCTTTGTTATCTGTTTGGTTGCTATGCTTGCAGTTGGTATGCTAGAAAGCCAATATGGCATCAAAGCTTGGCTATAATAGAGAAATCCATTTGGGTGGCGTCAATGCCACCCAAATTTTATTGCAACTTTTGAAGATTTATTGATTTAGTTTAAGGTTTGCAATTTTTTTTTAATTTATCCTAACAATCAAGTTGAGGGATTTAGCTTTAAAGGCAGTAACAATATCTATGTTTTTATGACCGCTTTCGGTGATTGGGTTTTAAGACTATACATATTGTTATTCATTAAGAGTGTACCAAACCAGTAATGGGAGTCTGACTGGCTCAACGGTCTGACAGGTACGTGTTTTTACTACTAAAAAGGTAGGTATGTCATGGCAGAGCAATTTGCTAAAGCTTGGGAAGGTTTTGCTGCAGGTGATTGGCAAAACGAAGTAAACGTTCGTGATTTCATTCAAAAGAACTACACACCGTACGAAGGCGACGAATCTTTCCTAGTTTCTGAAGGTACTGAAGCGACCAATAAGCTTTGGGCTAAAGTAATGGAAGGTATCAAACAGGAAAACGCGACTCACGCACCTGTTGATTTTGATACTTCTGTTATTTCTACCATCACTGCTCACGATGCTGGCTACATCGAAAAAGACCTTGAAACAATCGTAGGCCTTCAAACTGAAGCGCCGCTTAAACGCGCAATCATCCCTAACGGTGGTATCCGTATGGTTGAAGGTTCGTGCAAGGCATATGATCGTGAGCTTGACCCTCAAGTTAAGAAAATCTTCACTGAATATCGTAAAACTCACAACGCTGGTGTTTTCGATATCTACACTCCTGACATCCTTGCATGCCGTAAATCTGGTGTACTAACAGGTCTTCCTGATGCATATGGCCGTGGCCGTATCATTGGTGACTACCGTCGCGTTGCACTTTACGGTATCGACTTCCTAATGAAGGACAAACTTGCTCAGTTCAACTCTCTACAAGAGAAGTTTGAAAACGGCGAAGACCTTCATATGACTATGCAACTTCGTGAAGAAATTGCAGAGCAACACCGTGCTCTTGGTCAAATCAAACAAATGGCTGCGAAATACGGTTTCGATATCGGTCGTCCAGCTGAAACTGCACAAGAAGCTATCCAATGGACTTACTTCGGCTACCTAGCTGCTGTTAAGTCTCAAAACGGTGCTGCAATGTCTCTAGGTCGTACTTCTACTTTCCTAGACGTGTACATCGAGCGTGATATCGCTGCAGGTAAGATCACTGAAGAACAAGCTCAAGAAATGATCGACCACTTCGTAATGAAACTACGTATGGTTCGTTTCCTACGTACTCCTGAGTACGATGAGCTATTCTCTGGCGACCCAATCTGGGCTACAGAATCTATGGGTGGTATGGGTCTTGACGGTCGTACGCTAGTAACGCGTTCTAACTTCCGTTTCCTAAACAGCCTATACACTATGGGTCCTTCTCCAGAGCCAAACATCACTGTACTTTGGTCTGAGCAGCTACCTGACGGCTTCAAACGTTTCTGTGCGAAAGTATCTATCGATACTTCATCCATCCAGTACGAAAACGACGACCTAATGCGCCCAGACATGGAGTCTGACGACTACGCTATCGCGTGTTGTGTATCTCCAATGGTTGTTGGTAAGCAAATGCAGTTCTTCGGTGCTCGTGCGAACCTTGCTAAAACAATGCTATACACCATCAACGGTGGTATTGATGAGAAGTTAAAACTTCAAGTTGGTCCGAAAATGGACAAGATTACTGGTGAGTATCTTGACTACGATGAACTGTGGGAAAAAATGGACCACTTCATGGACTGGCTAGCTAAGCAATACGTAACTGCACTAAATGCAATTCACTACATGCACGACAAGTACAGCTACGAAGCTTCACTAATGGCTCTGCATGACCGTGATGTTAAGCGTACTATGGCATGTGGTATTGCAGGTCTGTCTGTTGCAGCTGACTCACTATCAGCAATTAAATACGCGAAAGTGAAACCAGTTCGTGACGAAGATGGTCTAGCAATCGACTTCGAAATCGAAGGCGATTACCCTAAATTCGGTAACAACGATGCTCGCGTTGATGACATCGCTTGTGAACTTGTTAGCGTGTTTATGGGCAAAATCCGTAAACTTAATACATACCGCAACGCTATCCCTACTCAGTCAATCCTAACTATCACTTCAAACGTGGTATACGGTAAGAAGACTGGTAACACTCCAGATGGTCGTCGCGCAGGTACTCCATTCGCACCAGGTGCTAACCCAATGCACGGACGTGATGAGAAAGGTGCAGTAGCATCATTGACTTCAGTAGCTAAACTACCGTTTGCTGATGCTCAAGATGGTATCTCTTACACATTCTCTATCGTACCTAATGCACTAGGTAAAGATGAAGGTTCTCAACGTGCTAACCTTGCAGGTCTAATGGATGGTTACTTCCACCACGAAGCTGGCATCGAAGGCGGTCAACACCTGAACGTTAACGTTCTTAACCGTGAAACTCTAGAAGACGCAGTTAAGCACCCTGAGAAATACCCTCAGCTAACAATCCGTGTATCTGGTTACGCTGTACGCTTTAACTCGCTAACAGCAGAGCAACAGCAAGACGTTATTGCACGTACATTCACTGAGTCTCTATAATTTCAGTTGATTATTGAAAAAGCCCCGCAGCAGCGGGGCTTTTTTTGTTCTGGTATGGAACAACGGTTCACTAATTGCTACATTGATACCGACTCTCCTTCTTTTGCAGTAACATAATGAAAATAAAACCGATTTACTTGGTACCACTTTGCCTATTGTCGCTGAATGTTTTGGCGTCAGAGCGTGCAACGCTGTCTTTTACCTTAGATAATGATGGCGTGTTCGGCGTTGACCAAGACTACACCAATGGCGTGTTTTTTAACTTTGCCACCGGCGCTATTAATCCATACCCTATTTTTAGCCCTCTCAGTCTGTCTTACTGGGGCGGAGCCTCTTTAGATAAGTTTGAGTTCGCGCTTGGGCATAAGATGTATACCCCCTCAGATATTGAAACAAAAGACCCCCTCATCAATGATCGTCCATACGCGGGCTACTTACATACCGAATTCAATTACATCAGCTTACACCCGCAGCAGGCACAACGATTTAACCTGACGCTGGGTACAACTGGTGAAAGCTCTCTGGCTGACGAAGCGCAAGACATCGTGCACGGTATTACTGGCTCTGATGAACCGAATGGTTGGGAATACCAAGTAGAAGACAAGTTTATTGGTAGCGTCGGTTATCTAAGCCACTTCAACATTGCTCGTATCCGCTCTATCGCTAACACCGATTGGGAAATCTCAAACGTCTCGGAGGTCAACGTCGGTAATTTTCGCTCTGATGTGTCTACCGGTTTCATGTTGCGTTGGGGAGCTGATCTGGCAGGAAGCATGGGCGCTGCTAACATCGACAACGAAAACCCGTTTCGCGCAAGCATGTTAGGCGCTTCAAAATCAGGCTGGTTCTTATACGCAGGTGTTGAAGGTCGTTATCGCTTTAACGACTTTACTGTGGGAGGTGACCGACCTGGTATCGAAGACAACCCTTCGATTTCAAACCCTGATGCCTACGATGTATCGCTGCAAAATCTGCAGGCATCAGGTGTGGCGGGCATCGCAATCTATGGTCACAGCTTTGGCGCTACGCTCAGTGCCACCGCGAAGACTCCAGATTATGAACACGCGCCGGAGTCTGTTTACGGTACGGGTAGTGTCTCGCTATACGCGTTTTTCTGATTACGCTAAATAGTAAACTTCTGGCAGTCTTTGTTGAGGCTGTCAGAGCGCTGCTCTACAACACCACTAATACTGCGAAGATGCTCGTTGTTCTCTTCTAACTCTTTCATTGCAGAAGAAATCTGCGTCATGTTATCGGCCATTGATTGGCTGGTCGTCGCCAACTCTTTAATTGAGGTAAAAATAACCTCAGTTTGGTGAGACGCTTCATCCGCTTTTTCTGTAATCAGTTTAAGCGCCTCCATCGCCTCATGTCCTCGTTCACGACCGGTGTTCATTGACGACTCAGATTGACCTATGTATTGAATGACTTCTGCGCTCTCTTTTTTCATCGTATCTATGGTTCCGGAGATCTCTGACACGGCGTCGACTGTCCTTACCGCAAGGCTACGTACTTCATCAGCAACCACAGCAAAACCACGCCCTTGCTCACCAGCCCTTGCCGCTTCAATTGCCGCGTTCAGCGCCAATAAGTTGGTCTGCTCGGCAATGCCATTGATGATGTCCATTACTGAGTCAACTTTTGATGAAGCTTCTTCTAACTGCTTAATATGACCCGCCGCCGACGTCAATATGGCCCCAACTTCTTCAAGAGAGCCGATTGCGGCGCCAATCACTTTAGCACCTTCTTCTGCAGCCTGAGTTGAAGAGCGGCTGATGTCTGCGACAAATTCTAACGAGTTAGAAACTTCTTGAGTCGTGACACTGACCTCTTCCGTCGCCGACGCAAGTAACTGAGTTTGTCCCAACACTTCTGACTGGTGATGCGCCAGTTTATCTAAACCTTGATTGAGCTCTACGGCGTTACTACTCAACGCTAAACTGCTCGTCTGAACCCCCGATACCAACTCACCAAGATTAGTACTACTCTGGTTGATACTCGCGGCTAACTGGTTAAACTCATCATTCGGGTTTTCACTTTGCTCCATACGTTGCGATAAATCCCCTTTCGACAAGCTATTCAAAATCTCTTTAGTACGATTGAGCGAACGTGATAATGAAACGTTTTGCATCGCAGAGATTGCGATAGTGAAAACCGCCAGTACCACACACGCAATTAGAATCGACCATAAGGTCTGCTTGGATGAGCGCTCTGCAACATTCTGATGTTCAGTACTAATACCGCCTAGTTCAGAGGTAATCGAACCAATCAGCTGCGTCATAGTGGCTTTAGTCGCCGCTACTTTTTGCTCAATCGAGATCAGCTGCTTGGAAAGGTCACTGACGGTTTGAAATGTCTGTTTATATTGCTCGATTTCTTTTTCGTACAACTCCAACATAGCGTAAACATTCGACATACTTTCAAATGCACCCATCGCACGATTAAACAGTTTGAGGTTCTCTTCCGTCGGTTGCAGTAGGTAGTTTTGCTGCGCTTTCACCATCGCCTGAAAGTCAGAGTTCAATGTCACCATTCCGGTTTCAGCGATTTTCTGCTCTATGATGGATGCGAGTTGCTTTAATTGCCCAAGCTTACCTTCGTCAATGTTAAATCCGAGTTCCTGTTTCATCGACAACCATGGTGATACTGCTTCTTTAAAGTCAACCACACTCTTAGAGAGTTGTTCTCCCTGAGAGACTAACCCAACCTGACTCAAAAACTGAGAGTCTTTGCCAATCGCGGTAACAATCTCCTCGATGCGTATCTGAGTATCCGGCACCTTAGCACCAGTCATACGATCCAGCTCTCCACCTAACGTCAGAATCTGGCTTTGAGTTTGATAGATTGATAACGAGCCAGCCGCAATATCAGCACTGCTTTGATATTGGTTTGTCATTTGTGACAAGCGTTCAGAAGTGAAAAAGGCGAGAGACGCAAATCCTATCGTCAATACAAGCAAAAACAGCGTGACTTTCTGTTTCTGCGAAAGCGCAAGCATATCCATATAAAAAGTCCTTCAGCAACAATCAGATGTTTAACACCTTGCCTGACGGTGAGCATTGTTTGTTATTTTTACACATCATTTAACACTTTTATAACATACATTTTAGTCCTTAAGTTTAATTTTTCTTAATTTCTGTTTTCTTGCGACCAAAACTGAGAAAACCTATTTTATCCCTACCATTTGTAATAAAATAACGGGCAAATAACTAAGACGAGATGAGCACATGTCAACAACTGGTCGTATTCATTCTTTTGAATCCTGCGGAACGGTAGATGGGCCTGGTATTCGCTTTATTGTCTTCATGCAGGGCTGCCTAATGCGTTGTATGTATTGCCATAACCGCGATACTTGGGATACCCACGCTGGCAAAGAAGTCACAGTTGAAGAAATTATTAGTGAAGCGAAAAGCTACCGCCATTTTATGAATGCATCAGGTGGTGGTGTGACGTGTTCCGGTGGCGAGGCAATGCTTCAGCCAGAGTTCGTCCGAGACTTTTTCCGCGCGGCTCAAGCTGAAGGTATTCATACCTGTCTAGATACAAATGGTTATATCCGTAAGCACACAGAAGTCATTGACGAAGTACTGGATGCGACAGATTTGGTCATGCTCGATATCAAACATATGAAGGATGAGATTCACCATGATTTCATTGGGGTATCGAATAAACGTACGTTAGACTTCGCACGTTACTTACATAAGATTGGGCAGAAAACTTGGATTCGTTATGTCGTTGTGCCTGGTTACACCGACGATGAAGAAGCTGCGCACATGCTCGGCGAGTTCATTAAAGATATGGATAACATCGAAAAAATCGAGCTATTGCCATATCACAAACTGGGCGCGCACAAATGGGAAGCCTTGGGACATGATTACCCACTCGAAGGTGTTAATCCTCCAAACAAAGAAACCATGGACAAAGTTGTTTCGATTCTTGAGCAGTATCACTCAAATGTAAAATACTGATACCATCGCGTTACCTTTTCGTAAAAAATACCAGTCGTTATCGGCTGGTATTTTTTTGGAGTTAACGTGCTGCTCAACGAGTTGTTTGCATTCGTCTTAGTTTTGTTGTCACTGGGGTCAATCTGGAAAGATGTCACCAAGGTATTTCTACCCAAGCTAAAAAATGAACGTACGTTTCAGCATCTAACCTTTGCTGTCATCTTTGCCTTAACCACACTGTGGTCGGCGCAAGCCAGCGTAAAAGAGGGCCTGGCGATTCACTTTCTTGCACTGACCACCTTAACGCTCATGTACGGCTGGCGAAGCGCTTATGCGTTATCAATCGTTGTCTCTACTATATTAGCGATCATTGGTACTATTGAGTTCAGCCAACTCCCTGAATATCTGTTATTTTCTTGCTTGTTGCCAATTTGGGTTAGCTATGCGGTTTTCCTTCTCAGTTACCGATTTCTCCCCCGCAATATTTTTGTCTTTATCTTTGTCGCCGGTTTTTTCAATGGCGCGATAACGGGCAGTACACATCTTCTTTTTAACAGCCTGTACATCGCTTGGCATGGCACCTACGACTGGCCGACCATCGTTGATAACTATTTGGTGTTTGTTCCCCTGCTCGCTTTCCCTGAAGGTTTGTTAAATGGTATGTCTTTAGCTATGTTTTCTGTGTTTAAACCGGAGTGGCTACGGGTCTTCTCGGACCGAGACTATATCTACAATCATTACCACAAAAAATAGGCTATTTTTCTGCTGAATCTTTGTACTTTTCATATTAAATATGTGTTGAGATCATGTTTCACTCCCGCTTGAACAGATAACCTAAGCACATTAAAAATGTATTAGATTCTTTTAGTGAGGCCCCCATGGAAATGACCAATGCTCAACGCCTAATCCTATCAAACCAGTACTACCTGATGTCTCAGATGGATCCAGACAACGCAGCAAAATACCAACGCTTACAAACTATTGTTGAGCGCGGATACGAACTGCAAATGAACGAGCTAAACAAAGACTTTGGCTGTCTGAGTGATGCGGAATGTAGACAGGTTATTGATATCATGGAAATGTATCATGCAATGCAAGAGTCCAACAAAATGTTGGAAGAAGCAGAGCGTAAAGACGTTGATCAGCGCCGACTACAATTCCTCGGTTTTGATATCGCGACAGAATGTCAGCTAGTGAACTATGTACGCTTCCTTACTGATTCTGAAGGTTTGTACCCTCAATTTGATAAAGCAGACCACCATTTCAATGCGCAAATGCCGATGCTAGAAAAATACCGTCGTATGCTAGCAACCTGGCGTAACTGTCCTCGTCAGTACCACTTGTGCGCGAATGAGCTAAGACAAATTTTTAACGCTTAATTACTTAAACAGGCCACTTAAAATGTGGCCTGTTTACTTTCTTAGCCATGACTACTTCCAAAATCGCAGTCTTACTCTCATTCACTTCACCATACGTCAAAAAGAACAGATCCACTTTTCACCTCTCAATCGGCGGCCTTATCGCCACTACGATATTCGCGTCATAAATGTGTAACATCTCATTACCCACTCTTTGAGTTATCCAACCATAATTAGTTATCTATCAACCTCTTTGTTGGTCGCTGCTGACATTCTGTGGTTCATCACAATTTGCAAATAAACACATATTTTTTAAGCAAAATTCGAAAAACAAACTAGTCTTAACTAAGAATGGAATAGCTTTTTCTATGCGGGTTGATTGTCGTTAAGACAAGTTCAGAGGGGAATTCATTATGAGTATTTTTGACCATTATCAAGCACGCTATGAAGCAGCCAAGGATGAAGAGTTATCTTTGCAAGAATTCTTAGCACTTTGTCGAGATGATAAGAGCGCGTATGCCAATGCCGCCGAGCGTTTGCTGATGGCGATTGGCGAACCCGAGCTCATCGATACTTCACATGATCCACGCTTGAGTCGTATTTTCTCTAACCGGGTCATTTCTAGATACCCAACGTTCAAAGACTTCTACGGCATGGAAGATGCCATAGAACAAATCGTTTCGTATCTAAAGCACGCAGCTCAAGGGTTGGAAGAACGTAAACAGATCCTTTACCTACTTGGCCCTGTGGGCGGTGGTAAATCGTCACTTGCTGAAAAACTAAAAGCGCTAATGCAGCAAGTACCTATTTATGTTCTGTCGGTTGACGGTGTTCGAAGCCCGGTAAACGACCATCCATTCTGCTTGTTTGACGTCAATGAAGACGGCGATCTACTAAAACGAGAATACGGTATCGACCAACGCTACTTGCGTTCAATCATGTCACCGTGGGCAGCGAAACGACTTCATGAGTTTGGTGGTGACATCACTAAGTTTAAAGTAGTGAAAGTTCGTCCATCTATCCTCGATCAAATCGCGGTAGCGAAAACAGAGCCTGGTGACGAAAACAACCAAGATATCTCATCGTTGGTTGGTAAAGTTGATATACGTAAACTCGAACACTATTCACAAGACGACCCAGATGCATACAGCTACTCTGGTGCGTTATGTCGAGCCAACCAAGGCTTGATGGAGTTCGTAGAGATGTTCAAAGCGCCGATTAAAGTGCTTCACCCTCTGCTTACTGCAACACAAGAAGGTAACTACAACGGTACCGAAGGCCTTTCTGCCCTACCGTTTGAAGGCATGATTCTCGCCCACTCCAACGAGTCCGAATGGCAAACCTTCCGTAACAACAAAAATAACGAAGCGTTCCTTGACCGTGTTTACATCGTCAAAGTACCGTACTGCTTGCGTGTATCGGAAGAAGTTAAGATTTACCAAAAACTACTCGACCATTCAGAATTGTCCAAAGCACCATGCTCCCCTAGCACATTAGAGCTACTTTCCCAGTTCAGTATTCTGTCCCGTCTGAAAGAGCCAGAGAACTCGTCTATCTTCTCTAAAATGCGCGTATACGATGGTGAAACACTAAAAGACACCGATCCAAAGGCGAAAAGCTATCAAGAATATCGCGACTTCGCCGGCGTTGATGAAGGTATGTCCGGGCTATCAACCCGTTTTGCCTTCAAGATTCTATCGCGCGTGTTCAACTTCGACCAAACCGAAGTTGCGGCTAACCCGGTTCACCTGTTCTACGTTATTGAGCAGCAAATTGAACGCGAACAGTTCCCACAAGAAACCGCAGAGAAGTACCTTGAGTTCTTGAAAGGCTATTTAGTACCACGCTATGTCGAGTTCATCGGAAAAGAGATCCAAACCGCCTACTTGGAATCTTACTCTGAATACGGACAAAACATCTTCGACCGCTACGTCACCTACGCTGACTTCTGGATCCAAGACCAAGAATACCGCGACCCAGAAACCGGACAGCTATTTGACCGCTCTGCACTAAACAACGAATTGGAGAAAATCGAAAAAACAGCTGGCATTAGTAACCCTAAAGATTTCCGAAACGAAATCGTCAACTTTGTCCTACGTGCCCGTGCAAACAACAAAGGGCAAAATCCGGCGTGGACCAGTTACGAGAAACTACGCACGGTTATTGAGAAGAAAATGTTCTCCAATACCGAAGAGCTACTACCCGTTATCTCATTCAATGCGAAAACCTCTTCTGAAGATCAGAAAAAACACGACGACTTTGTCGCTCGCATGATGGAGAAAGGATATACCGAGAAACAGGTTCGCCTATTATCCGAATGGTACTTACGCGTACGTAAATCTTCATAGTAATGAGCCTCAACTCGACTACGCTAAATAGAGTAGTCGAGTACCCAAGATGTCCCTGCCAGAGCTTTTAGCTCTGGTAGAGGCGGGATGCACGATCAACATTAGTGCTTAGGCTGCGTGTACGAAAAGGGGTGACTCATGGCGCAATTTATTGACCGACGACTAAACGGCAAGAATAAGAGTGCGGTAAACCGCCAACGATTCTTGCGTCGTCACAAGGAACAAATTAAAGAGTCTGTTGCAGACGCAGTAAATCGTCGCTCAATTACCAATACCGAGACAGGCGAGGATGTCTCGATCCCTCATAAAGACATCAAAGAACCTGTATTTCATCAAGGTCGAGGCGGCCTGAAAGAACGTGTTCATCCAGGTAACGACCAATTCATTACTGGCGACAAAATTGAACGCCCTAAAGGTGGCGGTCAAGGCGGCGGTTCTGGCGATGGCGACGCGAGTCCTGATGGCGAAGGCCAAGATGATTTTGTGTTCCAAATTTCGAAAGATGAGTATTTGGATATTCTCTTTGAAGACTTAGAACTCCCTAACCTTGAAAAGAATCAAATCAATAAGATTACCGAGTGGAAAACGCATCGTGCGGGCTACCAAACCGCTGGTGTACCCGCCAATATCTCAATTGTAAAATCACTCCAACAATCGCTGGCTCGTCGCACCGCGATGACCGCAGGTAAAAAACGCTTCCTCCATGAATTGGAAGATGAACTCGAACGAATCAAAAATAGTGAACCCGCTCAGCTACTGGAAGAAAAACGCCTAAAAGCGGAAATCCAAGAGCTGCGCGATAAAATTGCCGCAGTTCCGTTCATTGATACCTTTGACTTGCGCTTCAAAAATTACGAGCGTCGCCCTATTCCATCTAGCCAAGCGGTGATGTTCTGTTTGATGGACGTTTCAGGTTCAATGGACCAAGCAACCAAAGATATTGCCAAGCGCTTCTATGTTTTGCTCTATTTGTTCCTGACCCGAACTTACGAGAACGTCGAAGTCGTGTTTATTCGCCACCACACCCAAGCGAAGGAAGTGGATGAACATGAGTTTTTCTACTCCCAAGAAACCGGCGGTACGATTGTTTCCAGTGCTCTAAAACTGATGAAAGAGATCGTCGCAGACCGATTCCCAACCGGTGAGTGGAATATCTATGCGGCTCAAGCATCGGATGGTGATAACTGGGCGGATGACTCGCCTCGCTGCCGTGAACTGCTAACCAAGCACCTACTGCCAAACTGCCAGTACTTTTCCTATATCGAAATTACGCGCCGCTCTCACCAAACGCTGTGGCACGAATATGAAAAATTAGAGGGTAGCTACGACAACTTCGCGATGAAAAACATCCGTAGCGTAGAAGATATCTACCCGGTATTCAGAGAGCTCTTCAGAAAGGAAACAGCATAGGGAGGCCGCTATGACGACAACAACTAAAAAGCCAACCAAAGAGAAGATGCTGCCTGATGGACCAGATTGGACCTTTGATCTGCTCGATCGTTACCACGTTGAAATACAACGTGTTGCCGAGCACTATCGCCTCGACACCTATCCAAATCAGATTGAGGTCATCACTTCTGAGCAAATGATGGATGCATATTCCAGTATTGGTATGCCGATCAATTATAATCATTGGTCATTCGGTAAGAAGTTTATCCAAACTGAGCAAGGGTATAAACACGGGCAAATGGGGTTAGCGTATGAGATCGTGATTAACTCCGACCCGTGTATCGCTTATTTGATGGAGGAGAACACTGTTGCGATGCAAGCTTTGGTTATGGCTCACGCTTGCTATGGCCACAACTCTTTCTTTAAAGGTAACTACCTATTCCAAACATGGACAGATGCCAGTTCAATCATTGACTATCTTCTGTTTGCGAAGAAGTACATCGCGGAGTGCGAAGAAAAGTACGGTGTCAAAGAAGTTGAGGAACTGCTCGATTCCTGTCACGCATTGATGAACTTTGGCGTGGATAGATACAAACGTCCTGAGAAAATTTCAATCGCGGAAGAGAAGTTGCGCCAGGAAGAGCGCGAGGCTTATTTGCAGTCTCAAGTCAATGATTTGTGGCGTACCGTTCCCAAGTCCAAAATCGCTCAAGAAAAGTCTAAACAACGTTTTCCATCTGAACCTCAGGAAAACATCCTGTATTTTATTGAAAAACACGCACCGCTGCTTGAACCTTGGCAACGTGAGATTGTTAGAATTGTACGTAAGATCAGTCAGTACTTCTATCCACAGAAGCAGACTCAAGTGATGAACGAAGGCTGGGCAACATTCTGGCACTACACGATTCTTAACCATCTTTACGATGAAGGGTTGGTAAGTGAGCGATTTATCTTAGAGTTTCTCCATAGCCATACCAGCGTCGTCGCTCAGCCAGCATATAACAGCCCTTATTTCAGTGGTATTAACCCATACGCGTTGGGTTTTGCGATGTTCCGTGATATTCGCAGGATCTGTGAAGAGCCTACCGACGAAGATAAAGAATGGTTCCCTGAGCTAGCAGGCTCAGACTGGCTGGAAGCGGTTCACTTTGCAATGCACAACTTCAAAGATGAAAGCTTTATAAGTCAGTACTTGTCACCCAAACTGATGCGTGATTTTAAGCTGTTCGCAATCACCGATGATGACAGAAAAAACTATATCGAGGTCACCGCGATCCACGACGATATGGGCTATCACGCGATCCGTGAAAAGTTAGCTGCGCAGTACAACCTGAGTAATCTCGAACCGAATATTCAAGTTTACAACGTGGATGTGAGAGGCGATCGCTCGTTAACGCTCCAGTACGTGCCTCACGATAGAATTCCGCTCGATGAGAGCTACGATGAAGTACTTAAACACCTTTACCGTTTGTGGGGCTTTAGCGTGGTTCTTGAAGAAGTCAAAGAGTCGGGACATCGTGAAATTCTGTCAACCTGTCCGAAGAGAAACGAGTACGACGGAAAAATCTAAACGCAGTAAGATTGAAAATGGCCCACAAAGGGCCTTTTTCTTTATTGGTTAGCAATGATGTTTCTCACTACTTCCAAATCTTCTGGGGTATCAACGCCGGCAGACGGCGCTTCTTTAGCGACTTCAACGTGGATTTTCTCACCGTACCAAAGTACGCGAAGCTGTTCCAAACACTCGATTTTCTCAAGTGCTGTTGGCTCCCAGTTGATATAGGTATTGATGAATCCAGCGCGATAAGCGTAGATACCGATATGACGCATTAGCGGTTGAGCGATCGTCTTGCCGCCATTTGCAAAATTATCACGGTCCCAAGGAATCGTCGCACGGCTGAAATACATCGCGTAACCGTCTTTATCTGTCAGCACTTTAACCGCATTTGGATTAAACACTTCAGCTTCGTCTTCGATTTCTACTGCCAATGTCGCCATCGGTGCTTGGCTTGCCGCAAGGTTATTAGCTACTTGCGAGATGATCGATGGCGGGATAAGCGGCTCATCACCTTGAACATTAACGATGATGTGATCATCAGGAATGTTCTTTAGCTTAACCACTTCGGCCAAACGCTCGGTACCAGACTCATGGTCAGGAGACGTCATGCAAACATCGCCACCAAAAGCTTTGACTGCTTTTTCCACACGTTCATCATCCGTTGCGATGATAACCTGATCTGCACCAGCTTGAATCGCTTGTTCGTAAACCCACTGAACCATTGGTTTGCCACCAATATCCGCCAGTGGTTTACCCGGTAAACGCGTGGACTGGTAGCGCGCTGGAATAACGACTGTAAATGACATTATCGTCCCTCATCCATGCTCATTTGACGAGCTTCAGGTTCTAATAGAACAGGAATGCCTTCCTTGATTGGGTACGCTAGGCGGTCCAGTTTGCAGATCAGCTCTTGCTTATCTTTATCAAAAGTTAGCTTACCTTTACATACTGGGCATGCGACGATTTCAAGCAGACGGTGATCCATATTTTTCCTTAACCTCTTTTATTTTGTTCAAAATACGCTGCTCATCTTGTTGATTAAAGCTTGCGGTAACTGGTAAGTACCACCAGTTCTCTTTCGCATAGTCAGCGCATTTTACTGCATCTTTCTCGGTCATTATCAGGTGCTCGCCACGCTTGGACAAGGCCTCTAACTCTGCCGGTATAAAATCTTTATGATCCGCAAACCCTTGGGCATAGTTTAGCTTAGCCCCAAGCGTTTCTAATGTATTAAAAAAGCGTGGTGGATGCCCTATCCCCGCCATCGCGACAAGATTGGTTAGCTGGCTAACTGGCACTTGTTGACGATTCTTTAGGTTCACAGCAAAACTTGGGGAGAGCGACATGGCAGCTTCACCGTCGTGCGCTTTGCCACCGTTGGTAATAATGAAGTCAACTTCATTGAGACGCTCGACACTTTCACGCAATGGACCCAGTGGTATCAATGACTGGTTACCAAATCGACGCTCACCATCAACAACCACCAGCTCTATATCGCGTTGTAGCGCATAGTGCTGTAAACCATCATCGGTAATGATGATATCAACGCCAAGTGGCAACAACGCTTGCACCGCTTCGCTGCGGACTGGTGATACCGCTACTGGCGCCCCAGTTCGTTTGAATATCAGTTTAGGTTCATCGCCACAGTGTTTGGTTGACGTAGCATTGTCTACGACTAATGGGTAACTTGGTGATTTCGCTCCGTACCCGCGAGACACCACTCCCGGTTTGTAACCCAGTTTCTGCAGATGCTCGACCAACCAAATCACCACCGGTGTCTTGCCGTTACCACCAGCGGTAATATTACCTACTACGATAACAGGCGCTGGCGCGCGATAGCTCGGTTTCGCACCTGATTGATATTTGCTACGTCTTGAACGACTGATCACGCCAAACAACACACTCAGTGGCCAGAGCAATGGCCACAGGAGATATTTCATCGGGTGATTTTCGAACCAGATTTTTTCAATCACGCTTAGCTACCAAACTGAATACGGTGTAACTGCGCGTAAGCACCATCTTTTTCGATTAGCGTTTGGTGATCGCCACGCTCTACCACCTCACCTTCATCGATTACCAAAATTTCATCGGCATTTTCGATAGTCGATAAGCGGTGTGCTATCACAAGTACTGTCTTATTTTTCTGCAACTCGTCCAGCGCTGACTGAATCGCTTTTTCTGATTCTGTATCCAGAGCTGAAGTCGCTTCGTCGAGGATAAGTACAGGTGCGTCTCGCAATAGAGCACGGGCAATCGCAATACGCTGTCTTTGACCACCAGATAAGCTTGCGCCGTTCTCACCAATCATAGTATCTAAGCCATGTTCCATTGGTTCGATGAAATCCATCGCGTACGCTAGGCGTGCCGCTTCTTCGATTTGCTCACGGGTGTACTTATCTTCTGCTGCGTATGCAATGTTGTTGGCGATGGTGTCGTTAAACAAGTGTACGTTTTGCGATACCAAAGCGAAATGCGAACGCAAGTTCAGTAGTTTGAAATCACGAACGTCATGGTCGTCGAGCATAATGCTGCCAGAATCGACGTCGTAGAAGCGTGTAAATAGGTTTGCAATGGTACTCTTACCCGAACCTGAACGACCGACAAGCGCCACGGTTTTCCCTTGCGGGATCTTAAAGCTTACGTTACGAAGCGCCGGTTTTTCTTTACCTTGATAGGTAAAGGTCACGTCTTTCACTTCAATCTCACCACGCACACGGTCAGTTTCATAAGTGCCCGTGTCTTTTTCAGTTTCAAGATCCATTAGCGCAAACAAGGTTTGGCTCGCTGCCATACCACGTTGGAAGTCAGAGGTTACGTTTGTTAGTGCTTTAAGTGGGCGCATCATACCGAACATCGCAGAGAATACGACGGTAAACGTACCCGGAGTCAACTGACTACGAATCTCTTCAAAACTTGCCAAGAACAGCACAACAACCAATGCAAATGAAGCAATCAGCTGAATAACAGGGTTAGCAATCGACTTAGCCGCCACCAGTTTCATCGACTGTTGACGCATACGATTACTAACAACATCGAAACGTTGGCTTTCGATGTTTTGACCACCGTAGCTTAATACAACCTTATGGCCTTTTAGCATTTGCTCCGCAGACGAAGTTACGCGCCCCATCGAGTCTTGCATGTTCTTTGAAATCTTACGGAAACGCTTAGAGACAAAGCCAATCGCCCAAGCAACAACAGGTGCAATCACGATCAGAACCAAAGAAAGTTGCCAACTGTTCCAAAACATCAGAACTAGCAGGCCGATAATGCTCGCGCCTTCGCGAACAATACTGACTAACGCTCGGCTTGTTGCGCCTGCAACTTGTTCCGAGTCATAAGTAATGCGAGAGAGCAAACCACCTGTCGATTCTTTATCGAAGAATGCAACTGGCATGTGCATAAACTGTTTGAAGATGCTGCGACGCATCAACATGACCACGTTGCCGGACACCCAACTCAAGCAGTAGGAGGAGACAAACCCACTTAAACCGCGAATTACCATCATGCCGAGAATGATCAATGGGAGCACGCGAAAGAAATCAGACTCAGCGTTGCCAAAACCTTCATCAAGAAGTGGCTTAAGTAAAGACACCATGTAAGTGTCTGCGGCAGCGTTAATAATCAGAGCAACTACGGCAACCGCAAGGCCCGCTTTGTACAGGCGGATATAAATCCACAAACGCTTAAATGTTTGTAAAGTGGTTTCGTCTTTATTCAGTGACATAGAACTGCTTATTTTTCTTACAATAATCTGCCTATTCTACCCCCTTACGTAGCATCTGCCTATACCAAGCGCCGCCTTTGCTCACCCTAAGTTGGCTCACTGAATAACGTTCTGCATAAAAGCTCACCACTATTTGCCCTGACGTTCCGGTATCAAGCCACTTAACTTGCTGGCTTTGGTAACGTGCAACTACCGCTGGTTGGGGCAATTCCCATCGCCCTGATTTCGCGGTCGAGGCAATCGCAACTTCGGGAGAGACGGCTTCGATAAACTTCGGTACAGAAGACGTTTTACTGCCGTGATGAGGAACAAGCAAAATGTCCGCATCCAACCCACGATCCCCTTGCAAGAGTAACCATTCAGAAATCGCATCGATATCGCCCGGCAACAGTACCGAATAAGGAGAGTCTTGGTGACGTAACTTGATAACGCAGGATTGCGGATTATAAGCTCGCGGCACACTTTGTGGAGGCCAAAGCACATCAACCGCCATAGAACGCCATTGCCATTCTTGCCCGTTAACACACTTAGTATTTCCGACTTCTTGCTGGCTGGTAACAAAATGTTGTGGCGCCATACGATTAACCACCGTTTGCCAATCTCCTGCGTGGTCGCTATCAAAATGACTAACCACGAAAAAATCGAGTTGGCGTATACCTTTATTCATCAGCGTTGGCAATAGCACTTGCTGAGCAATACTCGAATCTCCCCAAGCGACGCCTGTGTCATAAACCAAAGCGTACTGATGCTGTACCGCAATCACCGACAAACCATGTCCAACGTCTAGTACAATCAACTGCCAAAGTGGCTCGGGTTTCCTGTCGTATCTCACACATATCAGCACGGCAACGAAAACAATCACTGCCCTATGTGTTAACCATCGAATAAGAAAAATAATGAGTACCGAAAAGACTAATAACTCCACTTGAGTCGCAGACAATTCAAACCATGTATGAGTAGCTAGCGACGTTAGGTAAGTAACCGGATCGAGACTGAGATCTACCAGCGACCAAAGAAAGTTCGCCTCCGAAAACAGCAGTGAACCCAACAAAGCAAGAAAACTAAGCGGAACTACAACAAAACTAAACCAGGGTACGAAGATAAAGTTGTAAGCGATAGCGCTGAGGCTGACGCCATGAAACAGCAACGCAATCATCGGTGCCATTGCCGTAACAATGAATACTTGGATTTCTAGTGCCATTTTCCAGCCGCCGCGCCGGTGTGTTTTTAGCCCTAGATAAACAAAGATAATGCCGACAGCGGTCATAGATAACCAAAGGCTGACGTCGACACTGGAAAATGGCGATACCACCAGCAAAACACATAAGATAACTAACCACTTCAAAGGCATCGGAATATGCCGCTGGCTGGTTTGGAGTAAACAAAACAGTACGCACATTAGCAAAGCGCGACGAGTGGGGATTGAAAACCCTGCTAACCAAGCGTAGACGACGGCAAAAGTTATCGCGCAAACCAGCGGCATCAAGTCGTACCGCGTATTGACGCCAAGCGCGATACGCCCAAGCCCCCAACCAAGCGCGAAGACAATTCCAATATGCAGCCCCGAGATCGCGATCAAATGACTGAGACCACTGGATTGTAAGTTTTGCCATGTTTGTTGAGATATGTTGTGCCGCACTCCAAACAGCAACGCTTCTACCAAACCTCTGTGTTGTAAACTTTGAGTATCGCTGACTAAGCGATCATATAAGGTCTGTCTCAATGAGTAGTGATTAACGATATAGAAACTGGTGGAAGGTTTGATCGACGCTCTTGCAACGACTGAACGTGAAAGCGCATACTTTTCAGCGTCAAAGCCAACATTATTCATTAACCCTGCAATTGGTTTCAATGAGACATGAGTGGTGACTTGATCGCCTATTTTTAAACGATGTGGAGAGGTAAGCCACAAAGTTGGACGCTCAAAAATGCTCAATCTTCGTCCATTGATTGATCTAACTACAACTCTGCCCTGAAAGCCGTGACTTATTTGCTTAAAAAAGCTGTCAACCTCCGCATTTATGATAATATCCGAACCAGTTTTAAAAAGCTTATCTGTTTGGTGACGCAGAATATTTCCATGAATGAGTATGACTCCGCATGCGAAAGTTAAACCAATACAAACTCTTAGCGTTTTGACTTTTAGTGAAAGTGCGATTAAACCAATACAGGGAGCAATCCAACCCCAGTTTGGCAATGTAGGCCATGTGGGGGCGGTAAAAATAACGATCGCGAACGACACAAGCGTCCAATAAATTAAGTAGAGAGTCATTTTCCCCCATGCCAAGAAAGTTCATAAAACGCTTTATGCCTGACCACGAAGTAATCAAGCGTCAGAAGGCATTAAAGATTTTTGGCAATGTGCTATACAACCCCAACTTATGGTGTCTGAACCGCCGTTCAGCGGCCGGCGCTTTCGCTGTTGGGTTATTTATGGCGTTTGTACCGCTTCCAAGCCAAATGATCATGTCAGCCGGACTGGCTATTGTATGTGGTGTAAACCTACCTCTCTCCGTCGCGCTAGTTTGGGTCAGTAACCCAATCACCATGCCAGTTCTGTTCTACTTTGCGTACAAGATTGGCGCTTGGGTAATGCACGTCCCACCGCAACCTTTCCACTTTGAGCTTTCTTGGGAATTTATCGTCCAACAAATGAACACCATTGGCCCACCGTTTTTACTCGGCTGTATGATTTGCGGCTTGGTTTCGGCCATGCTGGGCTACTTTGGCATTAAAGCCTTATGGCGCTACTCGGTGGTTCGTAGTTGGCAGAAACGCAAAATCAGATTAGGCGGACTACTTAAGAAGTAAAGTCGACTCTATATAGAATTGAGTTGAGTTAACGCCAGAGTGTAACTGAGCTGATAAACAAGTATGAAAAAAAGGACCGTGATGGTCCTTTTTGCGTTTTGAGGTGGAATACGTTACTTGGAACTGAGTACCGCTGCTGGGTTCAGCTTGCTCGCTCGAGAAGCAGGATACCAAGTCGCCAGTAGGCTGAGAATAATCGCAGTCGAAGAGACCAACATCACATCTGCGACATTCACTTGCGACGGTAGGAAGTCGACGAAATAGATATCACCCGACAAAAACTTATGCCCGATTAAACTCTCTAACGCTGAGATTATCTGTGTCAGATTTAACGCAACAGCTACACCAATCACACTACCGACCAAACTGCCGAGTACACCCGAGAATACGCCCTGCCAAACGAAGATTCGTTTCACCAGCCCATCCGTTGCCCCCATGGTGCGTAAGATGGCGATTTCAGATGCACGGTCTTTAACTGCCATCATTAAGGTTGAAACGATATTAAAACTCGCCACCCCGATCACCAGCACCATTACCAAATACATAATGGTTCTTACCAACTGAATATCTCGGTATAAGAAGCCGTATTTCTGCAGCCAACTGCGCAGGTAAACATACACGTCCAATGTGTTACCTGACTCACGCACGATCTGGGTTGCATTCAGTACATCCGAAACTTTCAGCGAAACGCCTGTCACGCCTTGGTTCAACTTCGCATATTGCTGAGCGTCCGCCAATGGTACTAGCGCAAGGTTGTGGTCAATCTGGCCATTTAAGGTCAACAAACCAGCGACTTGGACTCGTACACGTTTTGGCGCCTGGACTTTGCTGGCTGAACCGATAGAAGGAATCATCAAAGTCAGATAATCCCCTTGTTCAACACCTAATAAACTCGCCACACCTTGGCCTAGAATGACTTGCTTAGATCCTGCAGCGAAGTTGTCCCACACATCACGTTCGATGTACTGGTTAAGATTAGAGACTTTTTCTTCTTGTACCGGGTCAATGCCACGCACTTCGATTGCTTTGAGTTGCGAGCCTTTTTCTGCCAGAGCCGTTAACCTGACATAAGGAGCGGCTGCTTCGACCTCTGGATGCTTTTCGGCTTGGGTCACGACTGACTGCCAATCGAGAATCGGCTCTTTCACACCTTCAAACTCACCATGTGAAATCACAGATAGCACGCGGTCTTTCAATTCTCGCTCAAAACCATTCATCGCAGAGAGACCAATGATGATCACCGCCACACCGACCATAATACCTAGCGTGGAGGAGAGTGAAATGAACGACACCATTTTGTTACGCTGCTTCGCACGACTAAAACGTCGACCGATAAATAATGAAAGAGAAGAGAACAACTTACGCCTCCCCTACATTGAGCAACAACCCATCTTGCATATGTAGTTGTCGGTCCATCTTCGCCGCCAACTCACCATCGTGGGTTACGACTAAAAATGCAGTCCCAGACTCTTTATTCAACTCACGCATCAGATCGTAGATAGCGAGCGCAGTTTTGTGGTCCAAGTTACCAGTCGGCTCGTCTGCCAGTACCAATGCTGGACTATTCACCAGCGCGCGCGCAATTGCCACTCGCTGTCTTTCACCACCTGACAGCTCAGACGGACGGTGGTCAATTCGATGACTCAAGCCAACTTTATCCAACAGGACTTTGGCTTTTTCTTTCGCCGCTCCTGTTCTCATACCACCAATCAATAACGGCATTGCGACATTTTCTAGCGCGCTAAAATCAGCCAAAAGATGGTGGAACTGATAGACAAAGCCCAAGTGTTGGTTGCGAATCTTCGCCTGTTTATTAGAACTTAGTGCCGACAACTCATCGCCAAGAAACGTGACATGCCCTTCAGTCGCGTCATCAAGCGCACCTAAAATATGCAATAACGTACTTTTACCCGAACCCGACGAGCCGATGATCGACGCCAACTCACCTTCTTTCAGATCAAAACTGACACCTTTTAATACCTGAGTATCAAGTGTCCCTTCGCGGTATGTTTTACAAATATTGTGACACTGTAGAAGGTTACTCATATCTCAAAGCCTCAGCTGGTTTTACAGAAGATGCACGGTAAGAAGGGAAAAGTGTCGCGAGTAAGCTAAGTGCAATTGCCAATACTACGACCACCACGATTTGAATCGGGTTAATTAAAACAGGCAGCTGTCCGCCAACCGAAAATAGCGCCACGCCAGCACTTTCCAGTAATGTGTTGAGGTTACTCGCCAACAGTACACCTAGTGTGCCGCCGATTAATGCGCCCATTACACCACTACTCGCGCCTTGAACCATAAAGATCGTGAGCACTTGTTTGTCCGTCATGCCTTGAGTTTTTAATATGGCGACTTCTGCCTGCTTCTCCATCACCACCATGATAAGTGCGGAAATGATGTTAAACGCGGCAACGCCAATAATAAGACCCAGCATCAGTCCCATCATATTCTTCTCCATACGCACGGCCTGGAAAAGTTCACCACGTTGGTCACGCCAGTCTTGCCACTTCCAACCTTGTGGTAAATCGGCTTCACTCAACTCAGAAACCACAAATGGGTCAGCAAAAAATAGACGCCAGCCCGTCATCGTGTCGCTTTTCAGTCTCAACAAGCGCGCTGCATCGTCGATATGGGTCAACATTAACTGGCCATCCACGTCGGAGCCCGTATTGTAGATGCCAGCCACGGTAAACATACGTTGGCTCGGGATTCGCCCTAACGGTGTAAACTGGCTGGCACTGGTTACCATCAGTCTGACCTTATCCCCGATCGACACGCCCATATTACGCGCCAGAGTATGGCCAAGAAATACCTGGTACTTGCCCGCTTGCATGTTCGTCAATCGGCCAGCAATTAAATGCTGCTCAATTGGGTCATGGTCACTGGGCTTAATTCCAATCAGCAGGCCTGCCGTAAGTTGCGATGAGCTTTGAATAACCGCTTCACTCTGTACGATAGGCTCAGGATGTGCGGCACTCGATAAGTTTTGTATGAACTGCGGCGCTTGTTCCGTTCTCGTTGTTTTACCGCCCTCTTGAGAAACAATAGCTTGTGGAAGTACGCCGAGGATGCGTCCTTTAAGCTGGGCTTCGAACCCATTCATTACCGATAATACGGTAACCAGAGACATCACCCCGATGGTGATACCCGCTGTAGACATATAAGAAACAAATCGACTGAATCTATCACCGGAACGTCCACGTAAATAACGCAGTCCGATAAAAGCCGAAACCGGATGAAACATAAAATAGACCATTAACGTTTGATAGCTGCTAATGTACCGATTTATCACGGGTGGGTGTAGCCCTTATTTGCTAATTACACGTCAAAATGTGTGATAAACAATGACATACCTTGATTAGTTGCTTCGTATGGCGATAATCAGAGGATTAGAGAAGGAAATTTCACATGTCTGATCAAGAATACTTTAGCGTCCATCATAAAATGACGATTAACGTCGAGCCATTAGCACCGGGCGAATCATTCCCCTCTTACGATCAGTTTGAAAGTGAAATCCCTGCACCTTTCTTAGTCGCGAGTGAGTTCAGCAACCTAGATTTACTCAACGATAAAGCACGCGCCGAACTCAATAGCAGTGAACTAAAGCACGTCATCGAACTACTCGATACACAGAACTCAAAGTTAAACTTACTGCTGACCTTTATGCTGTCACAACAAGACGACGAGACGCTCCGATTTAAAACTACGTCTTTTGGAGCAAGCCAATTTAGTTTCGTCACTCAAGAGCCGCTTTCTATTGAGACTAAAGTCCGCGTAAAGTTGTTTTTAGACCGACCAGCCGCAGCGATTTACAGCTATGGCCACGTCATCGCGTGCGAAACTCAAGACGAACAACATCTAGTGACCGTAAAATATGACCTGCTACGTGATATGGATGAAGACCTGCTGATTAAAGCTGCACTTTACCAACAACAAAAAATCCTACGTCAGCGTTCACTAAACCGAGACAAATAAACCTGTTTTCTATGTCCGATACTACTCTTTTAAAACTGACGAACCCAACAGGTGTTGGCGACAAAAAATTCGTCGGTAATCTCCAAGGCGCAAGCCTAGCGTTGGCCATTGCTGAATTAGCTGGACAACATTCAAGCCATACCTTACTCGCGGTACCTGATCCACAGACTGCTCTCAAACTGTTACAAGAAATTGAACAGTTTACAGACCAAGAAGTCGCGCTTTTTCCAGACTGGGAAACTCTGCCGTACGATAATTTTTCTCCGCATCAGGAGATCATTTCCGACCGTATCGCTAGATTGTATCAACTGCCAACACAGACCAGCGGTATCACGATAGTCCCGGTCAGTACGCTACTCCAGCGCCAATCGCCGCGTGAGTTTCTAATGCAGCACACTTTGATGGTCAAAGTGGGTGATTTGTACTCGTTAGATAAACTGCGCATTCAGTTGGAAAAATCGGGTTACCGACACGTTGACCAGGTGTTTGGTCCGGGTGAGTACGCAAGCCGTGGCTCGATTTTGGATTTGTTCCCGATGGGCTCGAATGATCCATTCCGCATCGACTTCTTTGATGACGAAATCGACACCATTCGTACTTTTGACCCTGAGAACCAACGCTCAATCGACGATGTAAAAGAAATCCGTTTGTTGCCAGCGCACGAGTTCCCGACAAGTGAAGCCGCAATTGAGGATTTCCGAATCCGTTGGCGTCAACGTTTCGAAGCTCGCCGCGAACCAGAATCTGTCTATATGCAGGTTTCCAAAGGCACGTGGCCAGCCGGTATTGAGTATTGGCAACCGCTATTTTTCGAGCAAACTGAAACTCTGTTCGACTACATTGCCGACGACAGCCAACTGATTACCGTCGGTGATATTGAAGCGTCAATTGACAACTTCTTAGCCGACGTCGATTACCGTTACGATCAACGTAAAGTTGACCCTCTGCGTCCTTTGCTTCCACCCGACGAACTGTGGCTGAAAAAAGACGAGCTGTTTGGTAAGTTCAAATCGTTGCCACAGCTGCAGCTTTCAATTGAGCCTATCACGGAGAAGCAAGGCCGTAATAACGCTAGCATCCAACCGCTTCCTGATCTTGCAGTCCAGCATCAGAACAAAGAGCCAATGGCAGCACTGAGAAAGTTCAGTGAAAGCTACGCGGGCAAGATCATTTTTTCCGTCGAATCGGAAGGCCGACGCGAAGCGCTATTAGAGTTGCTGCAACCAATTAAACTGCGCCCTAAAGCATGTGATAGCTTTACCTCAGCACTGAAAGCCAAAGATAAGTTCACGCTTATTCTCGGCGCTGCTGAGCACGGTTTCTTATACGGTGATGATCACCTAGCGTTGATTTGTGAAAGTGATTTGCTCGGCGACCGCGTCATCCAACGCCGCAGAAAAGACCGTAAAGCGACCAATAGCGACGCGGTTATTCGAAACCTTGCTGAGCTCAAGCCTGGTCAACCTGTGGTACATATTGACCACGGTATTGGACGCTACATTGGTCTGCAAACATTAGAAGCAGGCGGCATGACGACCGAATACGTCACGCTCGAATACCAGAACGAAGCGAAACTTTATGTCCCGGTTGCCTCGTTAAACCTGATTAGCCGCTACTCTGGTGGCGCTGAAGACGCCGCACCTATTCACAAACTGGGTGGCGAAGCGTGGGCAAAAGCACGACGTAAAGCGGCTGAGAAAGTACGCGATGTTGCAGCGGAACTGTTAGACGTTTACGCCAAGCGCGAACTCAAGCCGGGTTACAAGTTTGCTCTCGACAGAGGTCAATACGCGACATTCAAAGCTGGCTTCCCGTTTGAGGAAACCGACGACCAGTCAATGGCGATCAACGCCGTCATGTCAGACATGTGCCAAGCCAAAGCCATGGACCGTTTGGTTTGTGGTGATGTGGGCTTTGGTAAGACCGAAGTAGCGATGCGCGCGGCATTCTTGGCGACCGATAACGGTAAGCAAGTTGCGGTACTTGTACCGACCACACTACTCGCGCAGCAACACTTTGAGAACTTCCGCGACCGCTTTGCCAACCTGCCTATCCGAGTTGAAGTGCTTTCACGCTTTAAGTCTGCCAAAGAGCAAAAGCAAGTCATGCAGGACGTTGAAGACGGCAAAGTTGATATTGTCGTAGGTACGCACAAGCTGCTGTCAAACGACATCAAGTTTAAAGATCTTGGATTGCTGATCGTTGATGAAGAACACCGTTTTGGTGTGCGTCAAAAAGAGAAGATGAAAGCAATGCGTGCTGACGTCGATATTCTCACTTTAACGGCAACGCCAATCCCAAGAACGCTGAATATGGCAATGAGTGGCATGCGAGACCTCTCGATCATTGCCACACCGCCTGCGAGACGTTTAGCGATTAAAACCTTTGTGCGTCAGCGAGAAGACGCGGTGATTCGCGAAGCAGTGCTACGTGAAATCATGCGTGGTGGTCAGGTTTACTTCCTACACAACCAAGTCGAAACTATCGACAAAGTAGCGGCAGATTTGGAGAAGTTAATCCCTGAAGCGCGTATCACAGTAGCGCACGGGCAAATGCGTGAGCGCGAACTAGAGCGGATCATGAATGATTTCTACCACCAGCGCTTTAACGTTCTGGTTTGTACCACGATCATTGAAACCGGGATCGACGTGCCAACCGCCAACACCATCATCATGGATCGCGCGGACAACCTTGGTTTGGCTCAGTTACACCAATTGCGTGGTCGTGTAGGTCGTTCTCACCACCAAGCGTACGCGTACCTACTGACGCCACATCCGAAAGCGATGACCAAAGACGCAATCAAGCGTCTCGATGCGATCGCCTCGCTGGAAGACCTCGGCGCAGGTTTTACGCTTGCAACGCACGATTTGGAAATCCGCGGTGCAGGTGAATTACTTGGTGACGAACAGAGCGGCCAAATCCAATCTGTCGGTTTTACCTTGTACATGGAGATGTTGGAGCAAGCGGTAGAAGCATTAAAAGAAGGGAAAGAACCGTCACTGGATGATCTATTGCGTGAGCAAACGGAAGTCGAGATGCGCTTACCCGCGTTGCTGCCTGACGATTACATCCCAGACATCAATACCCGCCTCTCAATGTATAAGCAGATCGCCAGTGTCAGTGATAAGCAAGAGCTTGATGAGCTTAAAATTGAGCTGATTGACCGCTTTGGTCTGCTACCAGACGCGACCAAGAACTTACTCACGATTGCAGAGTTAAAACTGCAAGCAGCAATGCTCAAAGTGAAGAAGATTGAAGCGCACGAAAAAGGCGGATATATAGAGTTCTATCCAGATGCTGACATAAACCCGATGTATTTGGTTAAACTATTGCAGTCTCAGCCACAAAAATTCGCAATGGATGGGCCAACTAAGTTCAAGTTTACGGTACCATTAGTCGATAGACGTAAGAGAATTCAATTCGTTGCTGACATGTTGGGTGAATTCCAACAAAACCTTTTACCTAAAGCCTGATAGGTTCGGGCTGATTAATTATCCACGGTGACACCACCTGGTTATGGAGTTGTAATGAAAAAGCTGATCCCACTATTACTCTTGTTTGTTGCCCTACCATCTTGGGCGCAGCGACAATTTGATATAGAAGTGATCATTTTTAAGCGTGATGTAAATCCAGAGCAAACAGAAGAGTCATGGCCAAACACCTTACCGAAAATTGAGTTAGAGAAAGCCGGCACATTTGCCGACTCTGATTTTCGTTCGCGTAAGGGTGTACGTATGCTGCCGTATTCTTCATACCAGCTAACGGATGATGCACAAAGACTGAAGCAACACGCTGGTTTTGACGTTCTATTCCACAAAGCGTGGCGTCAAGGCGACCGTGGTCGTTTGTCTGCACCAATCTTCCATATCCAAGCGGGTAAAGAGTTCTCTGACGCGTTTAATGCAGACGGTTCGGCTAAAGGCTCTCGCCAAGGCGTTGAAGTCATTGATGGTGTACAAGAACAAAACGTCTCCAACTCTCTGTACGAACTGGACGGTACGTTCCAAATATACGTCGAGCACTACTTGTACGCCGACGTAAAAATGGATCTTAAAGCACCAAGCGTACGTGAAGTTGTACTGCAAGAACCGGTTGAGCTAGCCTCAGACAAAGCAACCACAACGCCTTCAGACAGTGTAGTGCAAGCTGGTTTAATGGAAGAAGTTCAACCAACAGTTGAAAAACAAGAGTTTCTTAAGAGCTACCGTATCGACCAAAAACGTCGTATGAAGAGTTCTGAGACGCACTACCTAGACCATCCACTAATGGGGATAATTATTCAGGTTCGTCGCGTCAATTAATCCGCCTATAATTATATGTAGCTCTCTTTTTAATTTAAGCAGCCCAACTTGGGCTGTTTTGCTATGCAGGCTTTAGAATGACACCTGACTATAAGATCATCACGCCTAGACTGGAATTGAAACTGATCCCAAACGAAGACGCTGACCAACTACGCGACTGCGTCAATCACTCTCCTACCCTACACCGTTGGATTGATTGGTGTACACCCGACTTTACTCTGGAGCAATCGGAACGCTTTCTCCTTGCTACTCGCCTCAATTGGGTCAAGTCAGAAGCGTATGGTTTTGGCGTATATCGCCGTTATGACGACGAACTGATTGGAATGGTCGCCATCAATGAGCTGTACCATACTTTCAATATGGTCAGCTTGGGCTATTGGATTCGAGATAGTTTCCAAGCGAATGGCTACGGAAAAGAGGCGCTGGAAGGACTGATTAACTTTTGTTTTGAGCAACTCAAAGTGACTCGCGTTGAAATCGTCTGTGACCCAGACAATCTACCTAGCCAAAAGCTTGCTGAGCGTTGTGGTGCGGTGTTTGAAACCAAAGCAAGAAATCGGTTTATCTATGATGGAAAGCCTAAAGATGGCATGGTCTACTCCATCATCCCACAATAAAAAAGAGCGCCTAAGCGCTCTTTTTTATCAATAAGCTCGACTGAATTAGTGCAGCTTCAAGTTCGGGCGAAGCACGCGGTTAATACGTCCCATCAGAATAATAAGTGCAGTTTTGAACACACCGTGTAATGCCATTTGATGTAGACGATAAAGCGAGATGTAAACCACGCGAGCAATACGTCCTTCAACCATCATAGAACCCTTAGTCAGGTTACCCATCAGGCTACCTACCGTAGAGAACTGGCTTAAAGAAACCAAAGAGCCTTTGTCTTTGTATACATAAGGCTTAAGTTCACGACCATTGAGCTTCGCAACGATATTGTAAAACGCACGGCTTGCCATTTGGTGCGCAGCTTGCGCGCGTGGCGGAACAAACGAACCGTCAGCTTGGGTACATTGCGCTAAATCACCGATAACGAAAATGTTGTCATCGCGCGTGGTTTGCAGTGTATCATTCACAACCAACTGGTTGATGCGGTTTGTTTCTAAGCCCGCGATGTCTTTAATAAAGTCAGGAGCTTTGATACCGGCAGCCCAAACCATAATCTTCGCTGGGATCTTCTCGCCGTCTTTAGTTGTCAGGCCATCCGCCTCTGCTTTTGTCACCATAGTCGCGGTGCGAACATTTACCCCAAGCTTAGTCAGCTCGTGGTGAGCCGCACTTGAAATGCGCGGTGGTAGCGCTGGCAGAATACGTTCACCAGCTTCAATCAGGTTTACGTTCAGTTTGCTCGAGTCTAAATCATCAAAACCGTATGAACGCAGCTCTTTGATCGCGTTATGCAGTTCTGCAGACAGTTCAACACCTGTTGCACCAGCACCTACAATTGCAATATCAACTGTGCCGTTACCGTTGTTCGCGTGTAGCTTCATGAACTCATTGTTCATTTCTGTGCGGAAACGGTGCGCCTGCTCTGGGCTATCTAAGAAGATACAATGTTCGCGGACACCAGGAGTGTTGAAATCATTAGAGGTAGAACCGATAGCCATCACCAGAAGATCGTATTCCAGCTCTCGGCTTGGGATCAGCAGTTCACCGTGCTCGTCAGTAAGCTCGCTTAGCTTAACGACTTTACGCTCACGGTCGATGTCTTCGAGACTGCCCATTTGAAAATCGAAATGATGGTTTTTAGCGTGTGCGCGATAGCTTAACGCGTCAACGCCTTCATCCAATGAACCGGTAGCAACTTCATGTAAAAGTGGCTTCCATAAGTGGCTGGCTTTGCGGTCAACAAGAGTGACTTTTGCTCTTCCCTTTCGTCCAAGTGTACGACCAAGTTTGGTAGCAAGCTCAAGACCGCCTGCACCGCCGCCTACAACGATAATTCGTGTCACAGCAACATTCCTCAAAAAGTAAATAAACATGTTTCAGCTCGATTGCTCAAGCCGATAAAATTCTGTTTTTTTCATGGTCAAACTGCTGGCACGGTTGAGCTCAGTCTTACGTACGCTGACCGGTAGAGGCTTCAATTGTGTTTCGACACACTTACTGGATAAAAGCGAGCCTTTAGGCTCAAATTCACTCATTTTTAGAGTAATTATTCTTGGACAAGCTTTGTGCCTGTTCTTAATTTATTTGATTGATATCAAATTTTTTCATGCTTCGAATATTATAAGGAGCAAAAAGCGCATCGCAACCAAAGAATGCACGCAACTTATTAAAACAGGGTGCAGATGCGCAAGAAAAAAGCGACGTGGCATAACCACGTCGCTTTATACAGTTTATTGCACGTTTTAAATGTCTAGTTTGCTTCTTTAAACGCCTTAATTGCCTGCAGATGTTGTGAGATTTTCTTAAACTTATGGGTCTGAGTATCGTCCCAAATAACCTCGTAGTAATCTTCCAGCTCTTCCGCCGTTTTGTTGTTGTCGTGTACTTCGTCTTCTTTCGACAAAATAACAAGGCAACGACCGTTGTTCTTCATTCTAAATTGTTCAATGCACTTGGTCGCAATGTCTTCATACTCTTCAGGGCGGTCAATGCGACCCTGCATATTGCGCTCAGGATGAAGATTTGGGTTAAAGATAACCTGCTTGATACCACATAAGAAACCAACGCGTTCGGACCAGAAGCCACCCAAACCAACCCCACAAATCACTGGGTCTGGGTCGTCCGACTGTTCAATCACCTTTTGCACTTCCTTGAGCAAATGTTGCATGTCGTGTTTGGGGTGCAATGTGCTGTAATTGATAAAGCGCACATCGTCATCGATGAACTGCAATTGCAGGACTTTCTCATGGTTACCAGGGCTGGTTGAATCAAAGCCATGTAAGTAAATAATCATTCTGTTTCCCCCACTCCTTCTCGTTTAAATCTACCACGAAAACTAGGGTTTAAAAGCGCACATTCTAAGAATCCTATTTTCGATATTTGAAACAGTGATCTTAACTACAAAATGTGTCGAGTATTTTTTCTGCTTGGGTTAAGTATTGTTCATCTCCCCATAATTGGTAAGCGAGCAAATACCATAACATCGCCATCATTGTGGCACGCGGCTTCCACGCCATCACCCCTTCAACCCAATCATCGACACCTTCGATTTCGCGTAATTTACAGTATTGATATACCGCTTCAAGAGGAGACGCATCCATCACATCGATACTCAAAGTGAGGTCGAGCCTAGGGTCAGCCAGCGCAGCGTATTCCCAGTCGATGACTTTGTTGCCTTGCTCAGTTTTCACCATGTTGTAGCCTGCCAAATCAAAATGGCACAGTGTTGTACCTACATCAGCAAGCACTGGGGCTTTGCGCCATCCTTGATAAACGTCATGGTAAGGTTGGGTTTTCAAATCTTCGCGCAGCAGCATCCAGTAGTGGTCGACTCTGGCAGTGAAGTTGAACGGCGCGACAGGAATTCGCTGGGTGTTGAGATTGTGGATAGCTACCATGGTTTCCAGCAGCGAATCAAAATCTAACGACGCTGCGAGTGACTCACCTTCAACCCATTCAACTAACAAACCTTGGTCATTGATGAAAATCGGTGCGGGAGATAGTTGCGAATCACGAATCGCAGATAGGATCTGGTATTCCTGAAAACGGGAAATGGAAAACGCTTTAGTGATTTGTGTAGCAGGTCGCCAGACATAGGCTTCACCGTTTGATGAAACCACTTTCCAACATCGGTTTGTCAGGCCTCCAGTCAACGTCTGTGCGTAATCCGGAGGCACTGAAAAGAAGTGATCGAGTGACAACAATGAACTGTCGAGCTGACATGCTTCACTCCATGACATCCTTGCCATAAATCACCTCTCGATAGGATTACAAGCCTAGAAGGCTTTTTGACTCTTGCTTACGGATTTCTGTTTCATCTGCCCACTCGATCAGGCCAGACTCTAAGTCCATAAGACGCATGGTCATTTTGTAGTACACGTCTTTGTCGCTACCTGCGTTTTTCGCGATACTCGATAGGTTGCCGTATAGCATGTACTGTGCACCAACCATTTTACCAAACTGAATCGCATTGCTTTGGTTCACTAGTTGATCGTTATTCTGGAAGTTTAGCTGTTCACGCACCGCTTCTACGCGGTCCATATCAACAAAGCGGAACTTACCAGAATTCAGCATTTTAGTGCTGATTGTGTCGGTAATTGACTCAGTATCGATGTGCTCGCTGGTTTTGTTTTTGATACGCTCAACAAACACGATTGGACGAGAGTTACGAGTAATCGCTGCGACTGAGCCAGACATCATCATGCTATCGACCATGTCTCCGGCAATCTTTTGCAAGTCTGTTGAACCGAAATCGATCGTTGTCGTTTCCACTGCTTGGGCATCACCATAGCTTACTTTATTCGAACAACCGCCTAAGATGACAGCTAAGCCAAGGAGTGCAATAACACTTTTTTTCATTCTTGGATCCTCAAGATTTTCTTGAATTTTTACTCTATGACTAAAGAAACAACTCTTTAGTTCGGATTAATTATCGTTTTCGCGAATTTGTACACGGAACTGAGTGCCTTTTGGATTCACCGATACTTCAGAAATAACGATGGTTTCCATGCCTCTCACGATAGCCTGACGCCAAGGACCTAGCTGAGTATTCACTTCTAGACCTTCATCGTCGTACCAGTAAAAGCGGTATTGGATGGCTTGGTCACCTTTATACTGGCTCTCAAGTCTAACGATGCCACGCGCACGTCCGTCAACATCGCTCGTCGATATATCGTCAATCTTCAAACGGCCGGCAAGGACGTTGTCACCAAACAAAACGGTTTGTGTCGCGCCATCAATGCGCAATCCAGCGGTATTGTCCGCACAACCCAATAGCGTTAATGCGGTCAAAGCCGCGATAGCCCATTTTTTCATCGGATATTTCCTAATTGTTTATGCCAAAGTGTAGCATTATCGCCTTGGCGAGAAACCCAAACCAACACTGTGTCACCAGCATTAACATTAAAATCAATGCGTTTGTCACCCACCGACAAAGATTGCTGTCCTGCATCCACCACAACACTGCTACTGCGGATTTCACCTGGGAGTGTCAACCAACTGCGAGTATCTGGTTGCTCAGTCAGAACGTTCCAGACATTGAAAATCAAGTTACCAACATCGTCTTCTTTTGCGGCTTGGCGTCTGAGTTGATCTTTTGCCCACACACGTAGCGCTTGGCGGATGATAATACTCGGTAGACGTTCAGACAGATCCTTTTGGGCCATCAGGTTAACATCCGTCAACAAGTCACTTGAGATGCTTTGCTGATTAACCAGCAATGGCGTGAAGCTCGGTTTACTTACACTCGGGTAATAAGGCAATGAAATAGAATACCAAACGCCTTGCCCCCGACTGTCAAACAGCGGCAAAGCTTGTTTCCAGCCTTGCATACTCTGCACTACACCTTGTTCTTGAAGAACAATAACGCGTGCTTGGTTAGGTTCGAGTCGTTTAACTTTGCCATAACGCTTTTCAAGTAGACGCAGATCCTCACTCATCCCCAAGCGCTGAGCAACACGCTTAGTACCGTCAATTACCTGTTGGTTGTCAGGCATTACCGCGAGCGCACGACGATAGTCAACATACGCACTGTTTAAATCGTTATCAGCTTCATACAGCAACGCGGACAAATACATCAAATAACCGTTCTGAACGGCTTTAAGCGTATCTCCGGCGTCAGGGTACTGCGATAAGATACTGCCAAGGTTAGGAGATAAGCCTTGCTCCTGCATATCTTCTTGTGCTGACTCGAGTTCCTTTTCGCGATCTTTCTTTGCCCTTTCTTGAACTTGATTGGCACGGCGCATTTCTACCAACGCCCCTTCTAGGTCATTGCCTTGAAGATAGTTCAAACAGAGGTAAAGATGGAGAAAGCCGAGTTCATAGTCAGCGGGCTGGTAGATATTCAGGTTATCGTTGACTGCTAAGGCGCTTAAACTGGTCGCGGAATCTGAGACTGAAATGGTCGCTTTATCTTGTTGCTCACGGACAGCCGCATCACTCAACTGAAATGCATTTTGACTTTGCTCATACTGCCCACTCAGCAAGTGAACTCGACCTTTTTCAAAGTTATCGAGTATCGGTCCAGCAATGTCTTCTGGGAGGGATTCTTCCGCTTGTTGGTACTGTCCGCTCTGAACAGCTTGGTAAAGCTCCTGATTTTGCGCACTGTAGTGGCTAAATAAATTGCCAGCAGAAAAGTTGGCGCATGCAGAAAGATATAAGGAGCTAACAACAATGAATGCGAGTTGAACGTTTTTACGCACCTCGTACCCCGGGAATCTGAATAAATAAGTAATAATGATGGCTATTAGTGGTTTGAGTCGAAGAAAAGTTCCACCGACTCAAACATTTATCTTTGCTTGTTAGCTCATCAACATCGGGCCTAGAGGACGGCCGCCAACAAGGTGCATGTGAATATGGTAAACCTCTTGGCCACCGTGAGAGTTGCAGTTAACGATTAGGCGATAGCCGTCTTCATCAATACCCTCTTCTTTCGCCAGTTTACGCGCGACCACAAACATGCGTCCCATCAGCGCTTCATCTTCGTCCGCAATGTCATTCACTGTCGGAATGAGTTTATTCGGAATGATCAAGATGTGGCTTGGCGCACGAGGGTTAATATCACGAAACGCCGTCACCATATCATCCTGGTAAACAACATCTGCAGGAATTTCTTTGCGAATAATTTTACTGAAAATGGTTTCTTCGGTCATGAAGCGCTCCGTCATCTTATCTTTAAAAATTGTCTCAACTGCCGAGTATGCGCCAAGCTGTACAAAATAACCAACTAAAAACAATCGTTAAGTTTAAATATTGGCATTTACAGCAAGTCGTACGCTTTGTTTTTGCGCTGTGAGTCGTAAAAGCCTCCAGTCACTATCAATACATTACTCTTTTTTTGTTATTTTTTGCCAATAATTATGTCTCAGGGAGAGGTCTATGAAAGGCTCTGTCATACGGCGAATGTACGCTGGTTTTGCATTGATCTTAGTAATGTTTATTGTCACCACAATCGTTACCACACGTGGTATGCAACTGATTCACGACAACTTCGAGAGTGTCTCTAACCGTTCTTTACCACTAGTTTCTCAATCCAATCACACCAGCGTTTCTCTCCTTTCTGCGGACAAACTCTTTAAAGACTTTTTAACTACACAAAGTTTCGAGCGTATGGACGAGCTTTCTGCACATTTTGCCGATGCCCAAGCCAACTATCACCAAGCCCTCGCTGACTTAGAACAAGCCACCTATTCGATTGAAGAGCTTGAACAACAAATCGCCCAGCTTAAAGAAAAGGAAACCAGCTATTTCGAAGAAGCAAACAAAGCGATGGAAAACTACCGCGCAATGTTTGAAGCACAGGCCGAAGTGCAGCAATCGACGCGACGTTTCCAGCGTTTACATGCAGAGCTAAGTAGCGGCATGAAAGATTATGTTGACGAGCAGAGCAAAATCTCCGTTAAAGTGATGGCAGAAAGCTACTTCATTAAGCTAAAAGATGCAGAGGTGATCACGTCAGACGCCCTGGCTAGCAGCAATCTTGAGTTTGTCGCCAAAGCCGTCACCAATAACAAAAAAGCAGTTACCCACCTTAACTATGCTTATCGCGGCTTGACAGCACAAATGCCAGAGCTCAAACAAGTCTTTGACCAACCGGTGGAACAGTTTACTGTCGACATCGGCAAAAAAGGCGGCGTATTAGACCAGCACAGCTCTTATCTGCAAGCGAAACAAGCGCTGTATCAGAACATCGCGAATTTGACCGCCGAAGTTGACCAAACCATGGCGATATTAAACTCATTCAGCGACGTCGCAGAACAAGGACTACACGCCTCCTTATTGGAAGCGGGTGAGGTTTATCAACAAGGCGTTATGACATCAGTCATTATTGGTGGCGTAGTCGTTGCGCTCGCTCTTGGTATTGGCTATCACATTGCCCATAGTGTACGTGAACCTTTGACCCGCATTCTGAAAACGTTGGAATATCTGACCGAAGGTGACATGACTCATCGGATCGATATTCGCTACAACAACGAATTCAGCCGCGTCAGTGGACACATCAATACCCTCGCAGATAGCCTGCACAACATTTTGGTCAAACTTAACGATGCGTCAGACAACCTGACGAAAACCGCTGATTCCAACCAGAGCACTTCATCACAGGCACAAGAGCAACTAAGCCAACAAAGGGAACAAACCGCGACGGTGGCCACTGCGATGACAGAAATGTCTCATTCAGTACAAGAAGTCGCGCAGAATGCACAGAGCTCGCAGCATATGGTCGAGCAAGTTGAAGTGGCATCGGAATCCGGTCGACAAATCATGAGCACCAACATCTCGACCATCAATCAATTGGAAACTCGGTTGTTGCAGTCGGTGGACGCAGTGAAAGACCTGCAAAGCATGAGCAGTAAAATTGGTTCGATTCTCGATGTTATCCGTAATATTGCAGAGCAGACCAATCTACTGGCGTTGAATGCAGCCATCGAAGCGGCACGCGCGGGTGAACAAGGAAGAGGATTTGCAGTGGTTGCCGATGAAGTACGAGTGCTGGCGCAAAGAACCACGTCGTCTACTAGCGAAATCGAAAACATGATCAGTAGTTTGCAATCAAGCTCATCGTCGGCAAGCCAAGTGATTCAAAGTTGTATGGCTGAAATGGAGCAATCGGTCGAGCAAGCTTCCAACGCCAATAGTGCTATGGAAGAGATTCAAGCGCTGATTATTGAGATCAGCCGTATGAGTGGACAAATATCCCAAGCGGCGACGGAGCAAAGCGCAACGTCGGGCGATATCGCGCGCAATATTGAAGAGATCAACCTGATTGCTGAGCAGAACTACCAAGCGATGGCACAGATTGCTAAAACCAGCACCGACTTAACTATTCTTGCCAACCAGCAAGGCGAGTTGGTTCATCAATTCAAGTTATAACAACAACTAAACTTATGCCAAGGGCGACTAATTTTGTTAGTTGCCCTTGTTTTTTATAACCCATGACATTATATGGGTAATAGGCTTGCCCGTTTTCTGTCACACTTTTTTGCAAGCCATACTTGAGGAACAGTTATGGCAATTCATGTTGGCATCATAGACAAAGACCCAATTCGCTTGGTAACCCCGCTCTTAGACAATCGGACGATCAGCAATCACATCGTTTTCATCGGTGTAAAAGCTCAAGAAGAAATTTACACCCGCCTTCACAACGTATTAGCAAAACGCCAAATCACGTCCGAGTTTTTCGAAATCCCAAACGTTGCCAATCCGACCAAAATAAAACAAAGCATTTGTGCTCTCGCCAAAGACCTAAAACAGCGTGCTGAAGACGTTAAGTTAAACGCAAGCTGCGGTTTGCGTCATCGCCTGCTTTCCGTTTACGAAATTTTCCGCAGCTATCATTGGCCAATCTTTGTTGTCGAGCCAAGCAGCGACCGCTTGTGCTGGCTCTACCCAGACGGCAAAGAAGACACACAAGTTCAAGACCGCATCACTATTGATGACTACCTGACGATATTCGGTGCGCGTGGTGAGTTCAGCGAGCACGAGATCTCCCCCCAACTCGACCAACAGCTTTATGAACTTGGCGAGCGCTGGGCAAGCAACGCACTGGAACTCGGTCCAGGTTTAGCCACGCTCAACTACTTAGCCACCACCTGTCGCAAAGAGCAGAAGCTTGATGTTGAACTCACAGAGAAACAGCAAGGCTATCGTGAGCTCAATATGCTGATCACCGATTTAGTGGATACTGGCATTGCGACTTATGAAAACGGCATCTTAACCTTTGCTAACGAAGATGCGCGCCGTTTCTCGAATGGCGAATGGTTAGAAACGTTAGTTCACAGTACTGTGCGTCAAATTCAAAAAACCATGCCGACGATTCAAGACCGATCGCTGAATGTGCAGGTTTATCGACAACTGGGCGAGCGCGAAGTACGTAACGAGCTTGATGTCGCCTCTGTGGTTAACAACAAGCTGCACATTATTGAGTGTAAAACCAAAGGGATGCGCGATGACGGCGATGATACCTTGTATAAGCTAGAATCTCTGCGTGACTTGCTCGGTGGCTTACAAGCGCGTGCAATGTTGGTGAGTTTCCGACCGCTTCGTCACAATGACATTACCCGCGCTGAAGACTTAGGTCTTGCTCTTATTGGTCCGGACGAGCTTAAAGACCTTAAGACGCACTTAAGCAACTGGTTCCTTGAAGCCGGTGGTAATGATGACGAATGTGCCGACTGCTAACCTAGTTGGTAAACAATGTCTAAATACAAAAAAACCGCCTTTCGGCGGTTTTTCTTTTAATCCAGATTAGCTGTCGTCTTCCGTAAAGTTCGTCGGCAGGGTCATCTTCATCTTGTTCCAGATTTGGGCACTTTCCATACCGTAGTTACGCACTACGATAAGAATGCGTTCACGGTCACCTGTCTCGCATACATCTAACAGGTCACGATAGAACTTCAGCGCCAAACTACGCGCTTCCGAACTTGAGAAGTAGTAGCTACCAACGCGATCGTACAGTTTTTTCAAACCATTAAAGATCAGACCGTAAATCTGGTTGCCAGAATGGAACGCTAAACGTTGGAACAACATGTAATCGTAGAAATTGAAAGTTTTAGCGACCAAAATCGACTGACGAATCGCTTCGTCTTTTTCGCCGTCATCTTTTACATGTTGTAGAATTTTATCTGCGTAAGCTGAAGACTCCATAAACGCATCCCAAGAGTCAGCGGCGAGCAACGCTTCACAAGACTCGATAACCGTTGAGATGGTTTTCTCAGAGCTTTCTTTGTTTGCTTTAAACGCATAACGCATGAAAATTGGGCTGATATTGGTACGTGCCGCAAGGAGATCTTCTACAATCGAAGTGGCATTTTCAGCGTCAAGAGTCATTAGCGTATCGAGAATATGCAAACCTGACGTTTCCATAAACTGATTCACTCGAGTTGGTTTTCCGTGTTGAATGGTTAACCAGCCGTCACGCGCCAAACGTTGTAGCACTTCGCGCAAAGTTGTTCGTGTTACTCCGATAAGTTCAGAGAGCTCTCTTTCTGCAGGTAAGATGGAACCAGGAGGGAAGCGTCCTTTCCAAATGCTTTCAATAATATACTTTTCCGCAAATCCAGCTGGACTCTTTGCCTTTATGACCATTTATGTCTTGTCCACTATTTGTATTTTTATGGGTCTGTTGCAACTCATCATACCACTAGTTAAGTTATATCGGAAACCAGAACCAAGTAAACTTGCTGTCAAACAACAATTGAGCAATAACTCTAATTGTGAAACGAGCATTTTGCATATTCACATCAATGAATAACCCGATTATTTTCAAGTTTAATAAAAATTTAACACATCAAAGTCCCCGTAATAAAAGGAAAAGTTCACAAAATCTAAGTTTTACTATTTGCAAAAAACTCTTTGATTTCCATTCAGAATATTCACCTATTCTCTGTTATTCTTACACTTCGACTCCGTCACGACACTAAGTGCAGGTTTTAGCAACTATCTCCAGATAGTTACGCCACTCAGATCGCGTTTTTAGACAAAAACGAATGAATATAATTGCCTAGCTCCACTTTATGATTGACTAAATTTTACTGGGGAGTAGAGTGACGACCGAAGTAAGGAGTGCTTGTCTTTCTCAGGGAGTGACTTGGCAAGGCCACATTGCAACCTCTTAATGTTGTTTTTCTAAGTCACTGTTGGATCGGGTTTAATACCCAAAATATCAATAAGAATTGCGCTAAACCGAGAGTGCAGCTTTTGTTTGGTATTGCTCCGATTTATGAAGCAAGCACGTTCAGTGTCGATTCATAACAACTTATAAGAGTATTACGATCATGCCGATTTCACTCGGAAATGCGTTTATTAAGAACTTTCTTGGTAAAGCCCCAGATTGGTACAAAGTTGCCATCATTTCTTTCTTAATCATAAACCCTCTCGTTTTCTTTCTCGTAAATCCATTCGTAGCAGGTTGGCTATTAGTTGCAGAGTTTATTTTTACTTTGGCAATGGCATTAAAATGTTACCCACTACAGCCAGGCGGCTTATTGGCAATCCAAGCAGTTGCTATCGGGATGACGAGTGCAGAGCAAGTCAAACATGAGCTGGTCGCAAACATCGAAGTGCTATTGCTACTAGTATTCATGGTTGCCGGCATCTACTTTATGAAGCAGTTGCTGCTGTTCATTTTCACCAAGATCCTGCTAGGTATCCGCTCAAAATCAATGCTATCTGTTGCATTCTGTTTCGCAGCGGCATTTTTGTCAGCATTCTTAGACGCTCTTACCGTTATTGCGGTCGTAATTAGCGTTGCGGTCGGCTTCTACGCGATTTATCACAAAGTGGCATCAGGTAAAGGCTCAAGCACTGCCCACGACCATACACAAGACGACCACTTGTCTGAGCTTACTCGTGATGACTTAGAAAACTACCGTGCGTTCTTACGCTCTTTGCTAATGCACGCAGGTGTCGGTACTGCACTGGGTGGCGTAATGACCATGGTAGGTGAGCCACAAAACCTGATCATTGCAGACCAAGCGGGTTGGCAATTTGGTGAGTTCATCATTCGCATGCTACCAGTAACACTACCCGTATTTGTCTGTGGTTTGATTACTTGTGTGTTAGTCGAGAAGTTTAGAGTGTTCGGTTACGGCGCACGTCTGCCTGACAACGTTCGTCAGATCTTGGTTGATTTCGACAACGAAGAGCGTAAAAACCGTACTAACCAAGACGTAGCGAAACTTTGGATTCAAGGTTTAATCGCGGTATGGTTGATTGTTGGTCTGGCTCTACACCTTGCTGCGGTTGGTCTTATCGGCCTATCAGTCATCATTTTGGCAACAGCTTTCACTGGCGTTATCGAAGAGCATTCACTGGGTAAAGCGTTTGAAGAAGCACTGCCATTCACTGCCCTACTTGCGGTTTTCTTCTCGATCGTTGCAGTTATCATCGACCAAGAGCTATTTAAGCCAGTTATCGATGCGGTATTGCACGTTGAAGACAAAGGCACCCAGCTCGCACTTTTCTACGTTGCGAACGGCTTACTGTCTATGGTGTCGGATAACGTATTCGTTGGTACGGTTTACATCAACGAAGTGAAAACAGCACTCATTGAAGGCATGATCACCCGCGATCAGTTCGACTTACTTGCTGTCGCTATCAATACTGGTACTAACCTACCTTCAGTTGCAACGCCAAACGGTCAAGCTGCGTTCCTATTCTTGCTAACGTCAGCATTGGCGCCGCTGATCCGCTTGTCATACGGACGCATGGTTATCATGGCACTGCCTTACACTATCGTTTTAGCACTGGTTGGCTTAGCTGGCATCGTCTTCTTAGTCGACCCGATGACAACTTGGTTCTACGATGCAGGTTGGATCTCACACCACGTTGGTGACGCGGTTCAAGCGGTGTCTGGTGGCCACTAACTCCAAATTTTGAAAAGTTTTTATTGCTACTGAAACTTTTACACGATAAAAAGCTCTGATTAGTCAGGGCTTTTTTTATTTTCAGGACACTGTTGTGAATTTACTTTCCACACTCAAAACATTTTCCCAAGGACGTCTTTCTTGGTTCCTTCTTTTAGCGTTCGTCGTGTTCTTTGAAGCGTGCGCGTTGTTTTTCCAGCACGTTTTGATGCTTTCGCCTTGCGTAATGTGTATCTACGAGCGTGTTGCGATGCTGGGAATTGGCGGTGCTGCGTTGATTGGACTGATTGCGCCAAATAACCCAGTATTTCGCTGGTTAGGTTTAGCTGCTTGGGGCGCTAGCGCGTACAAAGGCCTTGCGCTGTCAATGCAGCACGTTGATTACCAGTTTAATCCATCCCCATTTGCGACCTGCGACCTATTCGTTACATTCCCTGATTGGGCACCGCTTAACCAATGGGTTCCGTGGATGTTTGAAGCGTATGGCGATTGCAGTAAGGTAGTTTGGCAATTCTTAACCCTATCAATGCCGCAGTGGTTAGTAGTCATTTTTGCTGCAAACCTTGTTGCTTTAGCGGTAATTGTGATTGCTCAGTTTGCCAAAAACAAATAACTTAGCTCTATTCTAGATACAAAAAAGCGCAGGTCATTCCTGCGCTTTTCTATTTGTCGCAACTGGATTTGATTAGTTCATATCACGACTTGGTGCTGGAGCTAATACCTCACGGTTACCATTATGGCCTGGGGCGCTGACAATGCCTTGTGCTTCCAACTGCTCAACGATACGCGCGGCTCGGTTGTAACCAATCTTGAAGCGGCGCTGAACGCCAGAAACTGAACCACGTCGAGACTGAACGACGTGCTCAACCACTTGGTCAAATAGCGGGTCCATTTCCTCATCACCTTCTGGTTTTTCACCTGGCAGTAATGCTTCTGGACCTTGGTCACCGTGAGTGATCTCATCGATGTAATTTGGCTTACCACGAGCCTTCCAGTTATTCACTACCGCGTGAACATCATCGTCCGAAGCAAACGCACCGTGGACACGGATTGTGTGGCTTGAACCTGGCGGCAAGTAAAGCATATCACCCATACCCAATAGCGATTCAGCACCGCCTTGGTCTAGTATGGTGCGCGAGTCGGTCTTAGTCGACACGGTAAACGCGACACGAGTTGGTATGTTGGCCTTAATCAGACCGGTGATAACGTCAACCGAAGGACGCTGGGTCGCTAGAATTAAGTGGATGCCAGCAGCACGCGCCTTTTGAGCCAGACGAGCGATCAGCTCTTCCACTTTCTTACCAACCACCATCATTAGGTCAGCAAATTCGTCCACCACTACCACAATGTACGGCAGTTTCTCAAGTAGTGGCGGCTGCTCATCCATACTGTCGCCCGGTTGCCAGAGTGGATCGTGGATTGGGTGCCCTGCTTCTGCAGCCATCTTAAGCTTGTCGTTAAAGCCTTTGATGTTTCGCACACCCAGTGCTGACATCAGCTTGTAGCGGCGCTCCATCTCACCCACACACCAACGTAGTGCGTTTGAGGCATCTTTCATGTCGGTAACAACTTCAGACAACAGGTGCGGAATCCCTTCGTAGATTGAAAGCTCAAGCATTTTAGGGTCAATCATGATGAAACGTACATCTTCTGGCGTCGATTTGTACAGCATACTCAGAATCATTACGTTCACACCGACCGACTTACCCGAACCAGTGGTACCTGCCACCAACACGTGTGGCATCTTGGCAAGATCAGCAACCACTGCTTCACCGGCGATGTCTTGACCTAGCACGACGGTGGTTGGCGATTTCGCATCAATGAACTGAGGACTGCCTACCACATCTGAGAAGTACACGGTTTGACGGCTCATATTAGGCAGTTCTAGACCCACATAAGGTTTGCCCGGAATCACCTCTACAACGCGCACCGCCATCGCAGAAAGTGAACGAGCCAAGTCCATAGATAGGCTGGAGATACGGCTTACTTTCACACCTGGTGCAAGATCGAGCTCGAATCGAGTAATGACAGGTCCTGGGAAAATATCCACGACTTCCGCTTTGATTTTGTAATCAGCCAGTTTTGCTTCTACCAGACGCGCGATCTCTTCCAACGCTTCACGGTCGATGAAGTTCTCACGCTTTTCAGGATGGTACAAAAGCTCCAGAGTCGGCATCGGCTCTTTAGGTTTTGGCAGATTCGTCTCTTGTTGCACCAAGAATGGATTTTGCTGCGCGGCGACTTTTGCCTGAGCATCAGAAACAATGTTTTGGAACGCCGCGACATCTTGGTCTTTTGGATCGACTTCTTCAACGTCTGCCATCATAGGTTGTTGATATTCGTCGTCCGCCACGTCAAAGGTGGAGATCACTGGCTCTTGATGGCCTGATTCTGGCTCAATTGACGCCGAAATATCTTCCAATTGCTCGGCTTGCAGCACAGGCTGAGTTACTTCTTCTTCGGCCACTTCTTCAGTGTTGTTCCATGGAAGGTTTTGCTCTGCAGACGCTTGCTGCTGAGATTGTTCGTACTCATAGATTGTCTGGAAGTCTTCATGAGGTTCAACTTGGTTTTCGTCGGCCACTTGCTGTGCAAAGTCATCTTCGCGCTGCGCTGCCGCTTCTAACTCTTCAATCGTCGCACCCAGTTGACGCGTACGCTCTACCTGAGGCTCATGACCATGATTTTGCGTAGGTTGCGGCTTAGTAGGCGTCACAACAGGTTCAGGAGCAATAACTGGTTCAGGTTGAGCTTGAATAGGTTCAGGCTGACGAGGCGGTGTTTGCGTCGATTTGTTTTCAAACACAGGTTCGTCAAAGCTCGGCTCTTCAAAGAGTGGGTCTGCGCTAATAACAGGCTCTTTGCGCGCCTCAGGCATATGAATGTTGAAACGACGTTGCGGCTCGGCAGCGTCTTCCGATATTTCTTTAGCAGCAAACGGAGATTCTTCACGCTCTAGATCATGTGGAGCTGAGTTCGCCATCGCCAGTTGGGCTTCGAGAATTTCTTCTTGTTCACCGCGAATCTTATTCAGCAAAGCAGTGAATGAAGAGATCGCTAGCGCGCCTAGTTTATCGACGATAGTTAGCCATGAAACGCCGGTAAGTAAGGTTAAGCCTGCGCCCCAAAGAAACAACAGTACCAAAGTCGTGCCCAGTACATTGAGTGTTGGCAGAGCGAGACTGGTAAGCACGTCACCAATCACACCACCTGAAGAGAAATACCAGATATCATCAAAATTGATATCGGCAAGGCCGCAGCTAGTCAGAATAAGTACGATTAGACCGAGTAGACGCGTGCCCCAAAGCATCAAATCTAAAGGCTCGTCTTCATCCCGGTTGCGCAAAAATACCCATGCCGTGACCGTGATAATGAACGGGATTGGGTATGCCAAAGAACCAAAGGTAAAAAATAGCGTGTCCGCCAGCCAAGCGCCGACGAGGCCACCAGCGTTTTCGACATCTACCCCCCATGCAGTTTGAGACCATGAAGGATCGGCAGGACTAAAAGTCAGTAGCGCGACAGACAGCAAAATAGAGAGCAGCACAATCACGATCAGTGTGCACTCCTTAAGACGTTGCGGACCTGTCAGGCGAGAAGGCTGAGGCTCTTCCCCTGTTTTGATTATTGTTTCAACTTTACTTCTGTTCTCTTTGAACATAACCAACTTATCTTTGTAGCGGAAAAAAATAGCCCGAGCAGCTATGCTACTCGGACTATCGATTTAACCATATAAGGGCCTAAAACCCAATTGCCTAAAGTCAGAATATCGAAAGGTATTCAGACTTATACGCAATTATCGAGTTTTGATAACCAACTGGTTCGTTTGCTTAACTTCTTCCATTACCACGTAGGTACGTGTGTCGTTTACACCCGGAAGACGTAGCAGTGTGTCGCCTAACAGTTTACGGTACGCACTCATATCTGATACTCGCGTTTTCAACAAGTAGTCAAAGTCGCCCGATACTAAGTGACACTCTTGAATATCATCTAGTTTCTGAACTGCAGTATTAAACTGCTCAAACACGTCTGGCGCACCACGATTTAAAGTGATTTCAACGAAAACGAGTAGTGATGCATCAAGGTATTGTGGGTTCAGCAACGCTGTGTACCCAGTAATGTAACCTTGTCGCTCGAGACGGCGAACACGTTCTAGACATGGTGTAGGAGAAAGACCTACACGCTTAGACAGTTCTACGTTTGATATGCGACCGTCTTTCTGCAATTCATTAAGAATATTGCGATCGATACGGTCTAGATCCTTGGACGGCTTCTTATTGTTGTCTGCCATTTTTTATTCCACCTTGTTACTTCCTTGCAAAAAAATATACTACAATTTTTTAATATTTAGTATCAAATATTATTACATCCTGTCTATACTAGACGTTAATTCGAAGATTTACCCTACACTTAGTTATTCAAACCAGATTTCACAACCAAAATAGAATAAGGAGTCAGGATGATCATAGGCGTACCTAAAGAGATCAAGAACCACGAGTACCGCGTAGGCATGATCCCAGCAAGCGTTCGCGAGCTAGTGTCTAAAGGCCACCAAGTTTTTGTTGAAACCAATGCCGGCGTAGGTATTGGTTTTTCAGACGACGATTACATCGCTGTAGGCGCATCCATTCTTCCTACTGCTGCAGAGGTTTTCGCAACAGCTGAGATGATTGTCAAAGTCAAAGAACCTCAAGCCGTTGAGCGTGCCATGCTCCGCGAGGGGCAAATTTTATTTACATATTTGCACCTAGCACCAGATTTTCCACAAACTGAAGAGCTAATCAAGAGCAAAGCTGTCTGCATAGCATATGAAACTGTAACAGATAATATGGGTCGTTTGCCACTACTAGCTCCAATGTCTGAAGTCGCAGGACGCATGTCTATTCAAGCTGGTGCACAAACCTTGGAGAAATCTCACGGTGGTTGTGGACTTCTTCTTGGCGGCGTTCCAGGCGTTGAACCAGCTAAAGTTGTCGTCATCG
>NZ_LHPI01000003.1 GCF_001274785.1 Vibrio hepatarius | reverse complement strand
ATGGTGCGGAAGGAGAGACTTGAACTCTCACACCTTGCGGCGCCAGAACCTAAATCTGGTGCGTCTACCAATTCCGCCACTTCCGCATGATTTGTTTTGTAGAATATCAAGATGGTGCGGAAGGAGAGACTTGAACTCTCACACCTTGCGGCGCCAGAACCTAAATCTGGTGCGTCTACCAATTCCGCCACTTCCGCGTCTTGATTCTACAGGACTGTTAGCCTTAGCTAGCAATCGAAATATATGGTGGCTACGACGGGATTCGAACCTGTGACCCCATCATTATGAGTGATGTGCTCTAACCAGCTGAGCTACGTAGCCATTCGAGCGAGACAATATAAACCTTCACGCTCTTAGTGACAAGCCCTTTTTCGTAAAGGCTTAACACTTTGAATAAATGGTCGATTGACTTGCAATCGAACCAAATAATATGGCAGGTCTACCTGGATTCGAACCAGGGAATGGCGGCATCAAAAGCCGCTGCCTTACCGCTTGGCGATAGACCTGCAGTTGCTCTAATTAAAGAGACTTTCAATCATGGTGCGGAAGGAGAGACTTGAACTCTCACACCTTGCGGCGCCAGAACCTAAATCTGGTGCGTCTACCAATTCCGCCACTTCCGCATCTATTCCTAAACGCTCTTAACAAAAAGAACTGTTAGGAATGGTGGCTACGACGGGATTCGAACCTGTGACCCCATCATTATGAGTGATGTGCTCTAACCAGCTGAGCTACGTAGCCAAAACCATGTTTTTCGTTCTCGTCGCTTCGTTGCCTTATCGTCGGGAACGGCGCGCATTATGCGAAGTTGAGTTAGATCCGTCAATAGTTTTTTTGAATAAATTGGCCAAAACGACTCGTTCGGTTTCTTTTTAAACAAAGAGGCGTGTTAATGATCAAAAACAGATAGCAAAATGACATTCCACTTTGAATTAAAATGGTTTTCAATCGAACAGATAAACAAAAGCCAGCAATAAAGCTGGCTTTTAAACTCAATAACTTGGGTAAAAGTTATACGTTGAAACGGAAGTGAACCACGTCACCATCTTTAACGATGTAATCTTTACCTTCTAGACGCCATTTACCTGCGTCTTTTGCACCACTTTCACCGTTGTATTGGATAAAGTCGTCGTAACCAACAACTTCTGCACGGATGAAGCCTTTTTCGAAGTCAGTGTGGATCTTACCTGCTGCTTGAGGTGCTGTTGCTCCCACAGGAATTGTCCATGCGCGAACTTCTTTTACACCAGCTGTGAAGTAAGTGTGTAGAGTCAGCAGTTCGTAACCAGAACGAATTACACGGTTAAGACCTGGTTCTTCGATACCCATGTCCGCAAGGAATTCTTCACGATCTTCGTCTTCAAGTTCAGATAGCTCAGACTCGATAGCCGCACATACAGGAACAACGACGTTGTTTTCTTTTTCTGCGAACTCGCGAACCGCATCTAGGTACGGGTTATTTTCGAAACCATCTTCGTTTACGTTAGCAATGTACATAGTTGGCTTCAAAGTTAGGAAGTTTAGGTAGCCGATTGCTGCCAACTCTTCTTTAGATAGCTCAACTGTGCGTGCCATACCGCCTTCAGTTAGAACAGGTAACAGTTTTTCTAGTACTGTTAGCTCAAATTTCGCGTCTTTATCGCCGCCTTTTGCTTTCTTCGCGTTACGTTGAATCGCACGCTCACAAGAATCAAGGTCAGCCATTGCTAGCTCAAGGTTGATCACTTCGATATCTTCGATAGGTGATACTTTACCTGCAACGTGAACAATGTTTTCGTTCTCAAAACAACGCACAACGTGACCGATAGCGTCAGTTTCACGGATGTTCGCTAGGAATTTGTTACCCAGACCTTCACCGCGAGATGCACCCGCCACTAGACCAGCGATATCTACGAACTCCATTGTTGTAGGCAGAACTCTTTGTGGGTTAACGATTTTCGCTAATGCATCCAGACGTAGATCTGGCACTGGTACAACACCTGTATTTGGTTCGATTGTACAGAACGGGAAGTTCGCTGCTTCGATGCCCGCTTTAGTTAGTGCGTTAAACAGAGTTGATTTACCAACGTTTGGTAGGCCAACGATGCCACATTTAAAACCCATGATGATAACCTTATTCAGCTTTGAACGTGTGTAGACGGTTTTGTGCTTTTGATAAGCCATCCTTTAATAGAATGTCTAGACAGCGAACAGACTCATCTGCTGCTGCATCAAGAAGCTCTTGCTCTTTTGCTGGGGCTTTACCCAGAACAAAACCCGCTACTTTATCTTTGTGTCCAGGATGGCCAATGCCAATCCTTAAACGATAAAAATCTTTGCAGTTTCCAAGTTTGCTAATTGTGTCGCGAAGGCCGTTGTGACCGCCGTGACCACCACCTTTCTTAAACTTAGCGACACCTGGTGGTAAATCCAACTCATCGTGCGCTACCATGATTTCTTCTGGTTTGATTTGATAGAACTTCGCCATCGCAGCAATTGCTTTACCAGAAAGATTCATAAAAGTGGTAGGGATAAGCAGGCGTAGATCCTGACCATTCATCATAATGCGTCCTGTCATACCAAAGAATTTAGCTTCATTCTTTAGCGTGATGTTATGGACGCGTGCTAGTTCTTCTACTACCCAAGCACCCGCATTATGTCGAGTTTTTGCATATTCAGGCCCTGGATTAGCTAGGCCGACGAGAAGTTTAATTTGTTGACTCAAGGTTAGGATCTCTCTTGGAATCTCAAAAAGCGCAGTATGATAGCACAGATTTCTCACATCGGGCGAGGTGAGAAAAAAGCGGATACTGAAAATAAAAAACACCCCAAGAGGGGTGTTTTAAAAAATGGATAGCTAATCTGAGATTAGTTAAACATCGCAGAGATAGATTCTTCGTTGCTGATGCGACGAATTGCTTCTGCGAGCATGCGAGAAAGGCTTAGTGTTGTTACTTTACCTGTCGCTTCCATCTCTTTAGACATAGTGATTGAGTCAGTGACGATCACTTGGTCTAGAACAGAGTTACCGATGTTTTGTGCAGCGTTACCTGAGAATACAGCGTGTGTTGCGTATGCGAATACACGTTTAGCGCCACGCTCTTTAAGTGCTTCAGCTGCTTTACATAGTGTGCCACCTGTGTCGATCATGTCGTCAACGATCACGCAGTCGCGACCTTCAACATCACCGATTAGGTTCATTACTTCAGAAACGTTTGCACGTGGACGACGCTTGTCAACGATCGCGATATCGATATCACCTAGCGCTTTAGCTGTTGCACGAGCACGAACAACACCGCCAAGGTCAGGAGAAACCACTACTGGGTTTTCTAGGCCACGAGCTTGCATGTCTTCAAGAAGCACTGGAGTACCGAAGATGTTATCTACTGGTACATCGAAGAAGCCTTGAATTTGTTCAGCGTGAAGGTCGATAGTAAGAACGCGGTCAACGCCAACGTTAGAAAGGAAATCTGCAACAACTTTAGCAGTGATTGGAACACGAGCAGAGCGAACACGACGGTCTTGGCGAGCATAACCGAAGTAAGGGATAACTGCAGTAATACGGCCCGCTGAAGCGCGGCGCATTGCGTCAATCATCACTACTAGTTCCATTAGGTTGTCGTTAGTTGGTGCGCAGGTAGATTGGATGATGAAAACATCGCTACCACGTACGTTTTCGTTGATTTGAACAGCGACTTCGCCGTCAGAGAAACGAGAAACAGATGCGTCACCAAGAGAGATGTAAAGACGATCAGCAATACGTTGGGCTAGTTCAGGTGTAGCGTTACCAGCAAATAGCTTCATATCAGGCACGGTGGAAACCTCAGGGTTGCGTCCAGTTTTAGATAGATTGTTTGTGGGCTAAGCGGTACTTAGCGAGTGTCTCGTGCAAAGGCGAAGTATTCTTGCCTTGTGCAACAAATGCTGAGACATTGTCAGGTAATTGTTTAAAGACATTTTGTGCTTCGTTTTCGCTCGAAAATTCAGCAAAAACGCACGATCCAGTCCCCGTCAATCTTGACGGCGCATATTGTAGCAGCCATGAAAGTTGCTTATCAACCTCTTGGTAGAGCATTCGAACAATTTTTTCGCAATCGTTTCCGTAATCATTGTCAAGAAGCGTTGCCAGCTCTCGTTTAGGCGTATTTCTGGTCAAATTGGGGTGAGTGAAGATATCGACTGTCGCGATACTTACGTCCGGGCGAATGACCAAATACCACTTTTCTTCCGGCTCTGCCTTAGTGAGTTTTTCTCCCACACCTTCGGCAAAAGCGGCGAAGCCGCGGGTAAAGACGGGAACGTCTGCCCCTAGTGTTAAGCCGATTTCTGCCAGTTCATCCTCTGATAACTCGGTTTGCCATAGGTAATTGAGTGCGACAAGGGTGGTCGCCGCGTTGGATGAACCACCACCGATACCGCCGCCCATAGGCAATATTTTGTTCAATTGGATATGGGCGCCATAGTGACAACCGCTTTTCTCTTGCAGCGCTTTTGCCGCTTTCCAAATCAGGTTGTCTTGCAGCGTAACGCCTGGGATCTCCGGTTCAATCGTGATTTCGCCGCTGTGGTTTGCGGTAATCGTCAATTCATCTCCATGATCGAGAAACTGAAATAAGGTTTGCAGTTCGTGATAACCGTTAGCTTGGCGCCCTGTGATGTAGAGAAATAGATTAAGTTTGGCAGGAGAGGGCCAATGGGTAGTCTCGCTGAGCATTAGTTAAGGTCCCAGTTTGAAATAACAATATTAATTGAGGTGTCTTGTTGTTTGAGTTTTAGTCTTTGTGGCAGTGGTAGATTCACTCCGGAAAGCTGAACATCAGTGTACTTGATGTATTCGAGTTCCCAACGCTGGCCGTTGATTTGCTTGCTTAATGTCGCCACCGTATTGGTGTCATTGAGCTGATAACTGTCGGCCCCCGTTGGATCGCCGAGTAACCAGTCAGACAACTGCTCTACGGGTATAGTTAATCCAGTCAACTGCTGAATGAGCACTTCTGCATTTGGTGAGGCGTAGGATTGATCGTCATAGGTTTCAACAAATGCGCCAGCTGGAGTGATGTTTAGATTCAGTGCGGTTTGGCCTAAGAAAGTAGTCAAGCGAAGCTGGCTGGAGCGCGGGGCGTGTTGCCATTGGAAATTAAGTGACTGGCGCTGTTCTGGAGAGATGTAGCCTAATTTGCCGTTGGCTTTGTATTGAGCAATAGAATCTAAGCGCTGTTGGTGAGTGGCCCACTCAACGTTGGTTGTACTCGGGTTGATATTGGCACAACCAGACAAAACGATTGAAATCAGTCCAATAAGCCAAAGAGGGCGAAAATTCGTCATCATTGCTGTTTATTTATCCAATTTACTGTTGCTTTAGGCGACACTATATCACTGAAATCACGAACTAAAGAAAACATATCCCTAATACTCTTTAATTAAATTGGGGCATCAAGTAAAATTCCGATCTTATTTGTCCATCATCTGATTCAGAGAACTCGCGATACATGTCTTTGCTTGCTATAGGTATCAATCATAATACGGCCTCGGTAGAACTGCGTGAAAAAGTTGCCTTTGGACCGGAAAAGTTACCTGAAGCGCTCAAGCAGCTCAGTGAGAATCCGGGTGTCAACGGCAGTGTGATCATTTCAACCTGTAACCGCACCGAGATCTATTGTGATGTAAAAGGGGCTGGGAAAAGTAAAATCATCGAATGGTTGTCTCAGTTCCACAAGGTGAGTCAGGAAGACTTAAAACCCAGTATTTATGTATATGAAGAGCAAGCGGCAATCCGCCACTTGATGCGCGTTGCGTGCGGATTAGACTCTTTGGTGCTGGGTGAGCCACAAATCCTCGGACAGGTAAAACAAGCTTATTCCGATGCTCGTGAACACAAAGCTGTCGACTCGGCGATGGAAAAGCTATTCCAGAAAACATTTTCAGTGGCCAAACGAGTTCGTACTGAAACGGACATCGGTGGCAACGCGGTGTCGGTTGCGTATGCCGCGTGTACACTGGCGAAGCACATCTTTGAATCTCTTGAAAAGTCATGTGTCTTACTGGTTGGCGCAGGTGAAACCATCGAGTTGGTGGCGAAACACCTCGCGGCAAACGGCTGCGGCAAAATGATTGTTGCCAACCGTACTCGTGAGCGTGCATTGCCGCTTGCTGACGAGTTTGGCGCTAAGATTATCGGTTTGCCTGAGATTCCTGAGTATCTGCCTCAAGCGGATATTGTGATCAGTTCAACCGCCAGTCCATTGCCGATTATTGGTAAAGGTATGGTGGAAACTGCGTTGAAAGCCCGTCGTTTCCAACCTATGTTACTGGTTGATATTGCTGTACCGCGTGACATTGAGTCGCAAGTTGGCGAGTTGAATGACGCCTACCTTTATACCGTTGATGACCTTCAATCCATTGTTGAAAGCAATATGGAACAACGCAAGATAGAAGCGATTCAAGCGGAAGCGATCGTCAGTGAAGAAAGTGCTGGCTTTATGTCATGGCTGCGTTCTTTACAAGCTGTCGACAGCATTCGCGACTACCGCAGCAGTGCGAACGAAATTCGCGCTGAACTATTAAGTAAAAGCATTCAATCTCTGGCTGCAGGCGCAGACCCTGAGAAAGTACTGTTGGAATTGAGTAATAAACTCACCAATAGACTGATCCACGCGCCAACACGTGCATTGCAAAGTGCAGCAGAGCAAGGCGAGCCAGCTAAACTCGCTATTATTAGACAAAGTTTGGGTCTGGAAGACTGCTAGTCAGTCGACGACTCCTAATTAACCCCCCTGAGTTAAGAAAACTATGAAAGCCTCGATTCTAACTAAGCTAGAAACACTCGTTGAGCGTTACGAAGAAGTTCAACACCTGCTTGGTGACCCAGATGTAATTGGTGACCAAGACAAATTCCGCGCACTATCAAAAGAGTACTCTCAGCTAGAAGAAGTCACCAAGTGTTTCCAAGCCTACCAGCAAGCACAAGAAGACCTTGTTGCCGCTGAAGAAATGGCAAACGAAGATGACGAAGAAATGCGTGAAATGGCTCAGGAAGAGATCAAAGAAGCAAAAGCGGCAATCGAGCGTCTAAACGACGAGCTGCAAATCTTGCTTTTGCCAAAAGATCCCAATGACGATCGCAACTGTTTCCTAGAAATTCGTGCCGGTGCGGGCGGTGACGAAGCGGGTATCTTCGCGGGTGATCTGTTCCGTATGTACAGCAAATTTGCTGAGAAGAAAGGCTGGCGTATCGAAGTGATGTCAGCGAACGAAGCGGAACACGGTGGTTACAAAGAGATGATCGCTAAAGTGAGCGGCGATGGCGCTTACGGCGTACTGAAGTTTGAATCAGGCGGTCACCGAGTGCAGCGTGTTCCTGCGACAGAATCGCAAGGTCGTGTACATACATCGGCTTGTACAGTCGCAATCATGCCAGAAATTCCAGAGGCTGAGATTCCAGAAATCAAAGCAGCAGACCTGAAGATCGACACATTCCGTGCATCAGGCGCGGGTGGTCAGCACGTTAACACCACGGATTCAGCAATTCGTATTACCCACTTACCAACCGGTACTGTGGTTGAATGTCAGGACGAACGTTCACAGCACAAGAACAAAGCGAAAGCGATGTCGGTGCTGGCAGCTCGTATCATCCAAGCGGAAGAAGCAAAACGTGCAGCGGAAGTGTCAGACACTCGTCGTAACCTGTTAGGTTCGGGTGACCGTAGTGACCGTATCCGTACTTACAACTACCCGCAAGGCCGTGTATCGGACCACCGTATCAACCTAACCATCTACCGCCTAAACGAAGTAATGGAAGGCGACATGGCTAGCTTGATTGACCCTGTGATTCAAGAACACCAAGCGGATCAGCTTGCTGCGTTGGCAGAGAACAACTAATCAATGTCGGCTGAACACAGTGTTGAAAACACACTAAAACAAGCCGTGTTACGACTTCAGGAGAGCGGCAGTGATTCGCCCTCTCTTGATGCCGCGGTGCTACTTTGCCATGCGCTCGATAAGCCGCGCTCTTTTCTGCTGACTTGGCCAGAAAAAATTCTTGAAGATAAACAGTTGAACGATTTTGAGCAGATTCTGCAACGTCGTTTAAATGGTGAGCCAGTGGCTTACATTATCGGAGAACGAGAGTTTTGGTCGCTGCCGTTACACGTTTCCCCAAGCACTTTGATCCCTCGTCCGGATACTGAAAGATTGGTTGAAATTGCCTTAGACAAAGCGCTGCAAACCTCTGGGGATATTTTGGATTTGGGCACTGGGACCGGCGCGATCGCGATTGCACTGGCCTCTGAATTGCCGCAGCACAAAGTATGGGGTGTGGACTTAAAACCGGAAGCACAGCAACTGGCGAGCGCCAATGCGCAGCGTTTAGGTTTTATCAACACAGAGTTTCGCGCTGGAAGCTGGTTTGAACCTCTCGATGCTGGTACGCAGTTTGCTTTGATTGTCTCTAATCCACCTTATATCGAAAAGACCGACCCACATCTCTCACAAGGTGATGTTAGATTTGAGCCGCTTAGTGCGCTGGTGGCTGAAGACAATGGTTTGGCCGATATCAAACACATTGCCAAGCACGCTCCAGCGTATTTGCTTGCGGGTGGCTGGTTGATGTTTGAGCATGGTTACGATCAAGGCGCGGCAGTCAGAAATATTTTAAGCTCGCTTGGCTATCACCAAGTGGAAACGTTCAAGGACTATGGTGACAATGACCGAGTAACCATCGGCTGTTGGCAACCAGAAAAATAAGAGAAATCGACAATGTACGAAGGATTAAAACATTTCCATCTTCTTACCATAGTGATTAGTGCGACACTGCTTTCGGTGCGTTACGCATTGATGATGGCGAACTCAAAGCTATTGGATAAGAAGTTTCTTAAAGTATTTCCACACATTAACGACACAGCGCTACTGCTTTCAGGTGTCGCGTTGATCTTCATTACCGGATTTATTCCGTTTACCGATGCTGCACCTTGGCTGACAGAAAAGCTAACGTGTGTGTTGGCTTACATCGCGTTAGGCCTGTTTGCGCTCAAATTGGGTAAAAACAAGTTGCTACGTACCTTTTCATTTTTCGGTGCGCTGGGTTGGTTAGCGATCGCAGGTAAACTCGCGGTAACCAAAACCCCAATTCTTTTTGGTTAATTAAGTAGGTAGGTCACCAATAATGCTTGAGTTATTTGATGAAGACTTTGATGCAATGGAATTGGCGGAAGGGGCGTTGGCGCTAAACCAAGCGATCAACCCAGAAACGCGCGTTCAATGGGCAGAGAAGGAACTGCATCGATTACTACAAGAAGCTGAACTAAGCTTGGTACACGAAGTGGATGAGAAACAACGCTTCGACGCTTTGTTACGTTTGTTCTACCACCAGTGGGGCTTTAGCGGCGATCGTGAGGCTTACTTCGATTCAGCCAACGGGTTCATTGATAAAGTACTCGAGCGTCGTAAAGGCATCCCGGTGAGCTTAGGCGCGTTACTGCTTTACTTCGGTCGCAAGCTCGGTTTTCCATTAAAAGGTGTGACGTTTCCTAGCCAGTTCCTAATCAAAGTCGAGTGGTACGGTGAGGCGCCGCAGTACATCAACCCATTCAACGGTGAATACGTAACTGAACATACCTTGGGCGCGTGGTTAATTGGTCACAAAGGCCCACTCGCTAAATTAAAGCCAAAGCATTTAGAAGAAACCGACAACCCGACGGTGATCGGTCGTTGGTTGGCGTTGCTTAAAAGCGCGCTACTACGTGAAGAACGCTACACGTTGGCGCTTAAATGTACCGATCTGGCATTATCGTTTGTGCCAGACGACCCGTATGAAATTCGCGACCGAGGTTATATCTATCAGCAGCTTGACTGCCATCAAGTCGCGCTGACGGATTATCAGTACTTTATTGAAAACTGCCCTGACGACCCTGCGTCGGAGCTGTTAAAGAATCAAGTGAATGCCATGAGTGGTACTCAGGTAACTTTACATTAAGTTCCTCTGACTCAGAGCGAACCACGATATAAAAGAGAGAAGAGAATGGAACAGAAAATCGTCCACGTTGGAGACATCCCAGTAGCTAACGACAAGCCGTTCACCCTGTTCGCTGGCATGAACGTGCTTGAGTCACGTGATATGGCAATGCAGATCTGTGAGCACTACGTAAAAGTGACGGAGAAACTGGGTATTCCTTACGTATTTAAGGCTTCTTTCGACAAAGCAAACCGCAGCTCGGTACATTCATACCGTGGTCCTGGTTTGGAAGAAGGTATGAAGATCTTCCAAGAGCTGAAAGATACTTTTGGCGTAAAGATCATCACTGACGTACATACTGAAGCGCAAGCTCAACCTGTCGCAGACGTGGTTGATGTGATTCAGCTTCCTGCTTTCCTAGCGCGTCAGACTGACCTTGTAGAAGCGATGGCGAAAACCGGTGCTGTGATCAACGTGAAGAAGCCTCAGTTTATGAGCCCTGGTCAGGTTGGTAACATCGTTGAGAAATTCGCTGAGTGCGGCAACGAAAAAATCATCCTTTGTGAGCGCGGCTCTTGCCACGGCTACGACAACTTAGTTGTTGATATGCTAGGTTTCGGTGTGATGAAGACAGTCTCTAACGGCAGCCCAATCATCTTTGACGTAACGCACTCGCTACAGATGCGTGACCCATCAGGTGCAGCTTCTGGTGGTCGTCGTGAGCAAACGGTAGAACTTGCGAAAGCGGGTCTAGCGACGGGCATTGCAGGTCTGTTCATCGAGGCGCACCCGAACCCAGACCAAGCGAAGTGTGATGGTCCATCGGCACTACCTCTAGACAAACTAGAGCCGTTCCTAGCGCAAATGAAAGCGCTGGATGACTTGATTAAAGGTTTCGATAACATCGATATCAAATAATCAGTCACGACAGAAAATTGCATGAAAAGGTTGGCTTAAACGCCAGCCTTTTTTATTGGCTGCCATTCCGTGTTGAATAAGCGATTTCGCTCTCAAGATCAGCCAGTTAAACTGACTTCACAGCTAAACGATTGCTTGTGATCATTTGGTGTGTCAATTGCAACTACGTTGATTTGTTACACATTTTTTGAGGCTTTTAGGTGATCGACTCTACATAAATATGAAATCTGTATGTCAGGTATTTATTGTTAATTTAAACTAGTTCAAGTTTTACTGCTCTCATCGGACGTCCTTTCCGAATTTGTCTATTCATTAGAGCAGTAACAAAAAAGCAGTGGAAACCCCAAAAAAGTTCAAAAGGTATGACAATGAAGCAAGGCCTGATCGTAAAAAGCGCATTGAGCGCTGCAATTCTTGCAACTCTAGCTGGTTGTGCAACTGCGCCTCAGCATGAGTGGGAAGCGGATAAAACTTATAAGCTGACGGTTCTACACACCAATGACCACCACGGTCGTTTCTGGCAGAACAAATACGGTGAATATGGTATGGCAGCGCGCAAGACTCTGATCGATGAGTTGCGTGCAGGTATCCAAGCCGAAGGTGGTAGCGTGCTGTTGCTATCTGGCGGTGATATCAACACAGGTGTTCCTGAGTCAGACCTTCAAGATGCTGAACCAGACTTCAAAGGCATGAGCAAAATTGGTTACGACGCAATGGCGCTAGGTAACCATGAATTTGATAACCCGCTAGACGTGCTATTCAAGCAAAAAGAGTGGGCTGGTTTCCCAATGCTTTCAGCAAACATCTACGACAAAGAGACTGGCGAGCGCATGTTCCAGGCTTACGAGATGTTTGACAAGCAAGGTATCAAAATTGCAGTTATCGGTCTGACAACCGAAGATACGGCAAAAATTGGTAACCCAGAATACATCGGTGGTATCGAGTTCCGTGATCCAAAAGAAGAAGCGAAAAAGCTGATTGCTGAACTAGAGAAGACTGAAAAACCAGATCTTATCTTCGCGGTTACTCACATGGGTCACTACGAAGACGGCAACCGTGGTGTGAATGCACCAGGTGATGTGGCGCTAGCTCGTTACCTAGACGAAGGTTCTCTAGACATGATCGTTGGTGGTCACTCTCAAGAGCCTGTATGTATGGAAGCACCAAACGTTGTGAAGAAGAACTTCGCACCGTCTGACGAGTGTAAGCCAGACATGCAAAACGGTACTTACATCGTTCAAGCACACGAATGGGGTAAATACGTAGGTCGTGCCGATTACGAATTCCGTAACGGTGAACTAGAAATGGTGAGCTACGACCTAATCCCAGTTAACTTGAAGAAGAAAATCAAAGTTAACGGCGAATCTCAGCGCGTATTGATCGAAGACGAAATCAAAGAAGACCAAGAACTACTTGAGTTCCTACGTCCTTACCAAGAAAAAGGCCAGTCTCAGCTAGACGTTAAGATCGCTGAAACTAACGGCAAACTGGAAGGCGACCGTAACGTTGTACGTTTCCAACAGACTAACCTAGGTCGTCTGATTGCGACAGCTCACATGGAACGCGCAAAAGCAGACTTCGCGGTAATGAACTCGGGTGGTGTGCGTGATTCAATCGCATCAGGTGATGTTACGTACAAAGACGTACTGAAAGTACAACCGTTCGCAAACATCCTGACTTACACCGATATGAGCGGTAAAGAAGTTCTGGACTACCTAAACGTTGTTGCGACTAAACCTGTTGATTCAGGCGCGTACGCTCAGTTTGCTGGTATTTCAATGACAGTTGCAAACGGTGAAGTATCAAACGTATTCATCGCAGGTAAACAGCTTCGTCTAGACGCGACTTACCGCTTCACAGTACCAAGTTTTAACGCGGCTGGTGGCGACGGTTACCCTAAACTGACTGCGCACCCAGGCTTTGTGAACACTGGCTTTGTGGATGCAGAAGTACTGAAAGAGTACCTAGAAGTAAACAGCCCAATCGACGTGAACAAATACGCTCCGTCTGGTGAGATTGTTTACAAGTAATTTGACATCAAATTACAAATCTCTTTAACTAGAAGCGCTGCAAATATTGCAGCGCTTTTTTATTGTTTGTATTTCCCTAATACCTTTCTATTGGAGAGCTCATGACTCCAGCTATTAATCTCGCTAAAAAGAAAAAAATTGCTCATACCATTCATCAATACGAGCATGACCCAAGAGCAGATAGCTACGGCTTAGAAGCGGCACAAGTGCTAGGACAAGATCCATCACAAGTATTCAAAACGCTGCTATTTTGTATGAATGGTGAGGCAAAAAGCCTCGCAGTTGCCGTGATTCCTGTTGATCAGAAACTGAACCTTAAGTTGGCGGCAAAAGCGGCAAAAGCGAAGAAGGCGGATATGGCCGATCCTGATATCGCGCAGAAAACGACGGGTTATGTCGTTGGTGGTATTAGTCCGCTTGGGCAAAAGAAAGCGTTGCCGACTTTCATTCACCAAAGTGCATTAGACAAAGCAACCATTTGTGTTAGTGCGGGCAAGCGTGGGCTAGAAATTGAACTCGCACCACAAGACTTAGCTGCATTAACCAGAGGGCAGTTTGCGGAGCTGTGCATTTAAATCGCGCTAAATAACAGATAACAAAAAGGCTGACGTTGATGCGCCAGCCTTTTTTCTATTCAAGAACAGAAGACGTTATTTTAGTTCTTCTTCCATTTGTGCGTTATCGACAACGTGGTTTTCACCGATGTCTTTTGGCAGTAGCAGGTTAAGCAGGATTGCTACGATACCGCATAGGCTCACGCCTTGTAGGCTGAACTCGCCAATGCCGAATGCCATGCCGCCGATACCAAACACAAGCGTAATCGCTACAATCACAAGGTTACGTGATTTGTGTAGGTCAACGTTGTTCTTGATAAGCGTATTAAGACCAACCGTCGCGATTGAACCAAACAGCAGGATCATAATGCCGCCCATTACTGGCATCGGAATGGTTTGTAGCACAGCGCCAAGTTTTCCGACAAGAGCCAGAACAATCGCTGATACCGCCGCCCAAGTCATGATCACTGGGTTGAACGCTTTGGTTAGCATCACTGCGCCAGTGACTTCCGAGTAGGTCGTGTTTGGCGGCGCGCCAACCATTGAAGCAGCAATTGTTGCTACACCGTCGCCTGTGATTGTGCGGTGTAGACCCGGTTTCTTCAGGTAGTTTTTGCCAGTCACGTTTGAAATCGCCAACATGTCACCCACGTGCTCAACCGCTGGAGCGATAGCCACTGGGATCATGAATAGAATCGCATTGATGTTGAATTCCGGGAAAGTAAAGTTCGGCAGTGCAAACCATGCTGCTTCTTGTACTGGCGTAAAATCAATAATACCGTAGCCAAGGCTCAGTGCGTAACCAACCACAATACCACCAAGAATAGGCATAAGCTTAAGGAAGCCTTTGGCAAACACGCTAAGCGCAATCGTCGTTAGTAGTGAGGCACAAGAAATAATGATTGAAGCTTGCGCATCTACCAATTGAGCACCGTCACCGCCTTTACCTAGCGCCATGTTAACCGCAACTGGTGCCAGACCTAGACCAATCACCATGATTACTGGACCAACTACAACTGGTGGAAGCAGCTTGTGGATGATTTCCACGCCGCGTACTTTGATCAGTGCGCCCATCGCTACGTACACAAAGCCAGCTGCCATCAGGCCACCCATTGTGGCTGGGATACCCCAAGTTTGAACACCGTAAAGGATAGGAGCGATGAAAGCGAAAGAAGAAGCAAGGAAGATAGGAACAGAGCGGCGAGTAATAAGTTGGAAAAGAAGGGTACCGACACCTGCACCAAATAGAGCGACGCTAGGATCCAAACCTGTCAACAGCGGCACCAGAACGAGTGCACCAAATGCGACGAATAGCATTTGAGCGCCTTGAATGGCATTTTTCATGTGTTTATTCCTTTAGCTGGCCAAAAGGGCAAAAAGTACAAATTTGCCCTGAATAAAATAAAATTCGCGGGATTTTATCACCATCGCAATCGATTGCAATCCGAACTGGATCAATTATTCCTTTTTTATTGTTCGAACAGGCTCGAAGTCTTTCGAGAAAAGGCTTGGCTATCGTATTGATAAAATAGTGCTTTGGTTGCTCCGACGCCAATAGTTGCTTATTATCATGACCAAAGTGGTAAAAGTTTAATCTTAGGAAGCGTATGCGTCGTTTAGCTTTATTAGTCTTAGGACTTGTTAGTTTGCCTGCCATGGCACTGACAAACATCGAGTTGTACCGAACAGAAGTTCTTTTAGATAGCTCAGCAGAGAATGCCGATGCGCAGGCGCGTATCGAAGGCATGAAAGAAGTGATCGTGCGGGCATCGGGTGATACTAGTGCAGCCAGCAACCAAGTTGTCACTAAGGCGCTAAAGCAAAATAGTCAGTATCTGACGCAAATCAGCTACGGCCAAATCGACGGCGAGCAGACGATAAAAATGGCGTTTAGCGAGCCACATATCCGTTCACTGCTTAGTCAGGCGCAATTGCCTGTATGGCCATCAGACCGTGCTAACGTACTAGTGTGGTTGGTTGAAGAACAAGCCGAGCGCAATATTATTTGGGAACACTCTGACTCTGAGCTGCTAGCGACAATGAAGTCTGAGGCAGAAAAGCGTGGCTTACCAATTACCGTGCCGGTTGGCGATTTTGATGATGTTACGGGCGTTAACGTCTCTGACTTATGGGGCGGTTTTGTGCGTCCTGTCGGTCAGGCAAGTCAACGTTATCCAGTCGATGCAGTGCTGGTGGTTAAAGCGCAAGGTAATACTCTGCGTTGGACACTGTACGATCAAAATCCAAGCTCAATTGGTGTGACTCGCCAAGCGCCAGTTTCCGGTACCAATACAGGTGGCGATGCAGCGAGTAAACTGATCAACCAAATCAGTGATTACTACGCTAAACATAATGCAGTGGTTGCGTCGAGTGAATCCTCAGAAGCGGTAAAAGTTCGCTTTACCGAACTAACGGATGCGGTAGGCTTCTTTAAACTAGAGAACAACCTGAAGAAATTGAGTTCAGTCGCATCGATAGATATCGTGAAAATTCAGAGTAACGAAGTGACGTTTAACGTCCACTTGTTGTCATCACAGGCGGAGTTTGAACAAGAAGTTCAGCGCAAGAACCCAGTGACGCAAATGGCGAGCATTGTTGAACAACCAGAGGTTGTAGAAGTAGCGCCGATTGTGACTCCACAAGGCGAGGGTAGCGTACAGGATCCAGCGACTACGCCTGCAGTAGAAGAAACGCCAGCGGAGGTTGCGCCAACACTACCAGCGATCAAACCTGAACCAGCAGAAACGATCCTCGTGTTTAAGTGGCAAGGTAAACCTTATGTCGCGCCTGTGGTTGAAGAGCAGCCAAGCAGCGAAGACGAAGTGAGTGCGGTCGAAGATACGGCTGAGCCTGAAACATCTGCGGCGGCGAGTTAGTTTCAAAAACGATGAACAAAGAAAAGGGTCTGCCAATGCAGACCCTCTTTGATTCTGGTTACGCATACAACGCATTATTCTGACTCAAAACGCTCTTTCTCTTCTTTTTCAACTTTAGAAAGACGTTTGAGTTTCATGCCCAACTCTTGACCACGTGCTCTGGCATATAGGATGTTGCCTAAAAATGCGGTGGTGGTCAGTGCCAGTTCAACCAATGCTAGCCAACGCTCCCCACCGTCAACGTAGAGAATGGTAAAGCCGTGCAAGAAGTAAAGCATCAGAACAAAGTTCGCCCAAGCGTGGGTATAGGGCTTACCGGCTAAAATACCAGGTAGCGGCAGTAGCAAAGGAACCGCCCAAGCAATCGCGAGCGTGGTACTGCTAATATGCGGGTGCGGAGAAAGTGATAGTTGCCACAACGCTATCCAGCTCAATAAGGCTAAGTTGCCGAACAGAGCGAGTAGTCGGAATAGTTTCGTTTTGGACTGCATTTCCTGCATGTCTCTTAATCCTTCATTTTGAGAGCGGTGGTTGCTAAGCGTTTACCCAACTGCTGAGCAAGTTCTGCTTCTTCAGCGGTGAGCCCTGCTGGTGATGATGACACCGTGGTCGCGCCATATGGCGTGCCGCCACTGGTGGTGGAATGCAGCTTAGGTTCTGAGTAGGGGATGCCTAATATCATCATACCGTGGTGCAGCAGTGGCAACATCATACTTTGCAGCGTGGTTTCTTGACCACCGTGCAGCGTCGATGAAGAACTGAACACGCACGCTGGCTTATCGATCAGCTCACCAGATAACCACAGGGGTGTGGTTTGATCCCAGAAGTGTTTTAACGGCCCGGCCATATTGCCAAACCAGACGGGGCTGCCCATCGCTAAGCCATCGCACTGCTTTAACTCATTGAGCGTAAGAACCGGGTCAGTCGATGGCTCGGTGCCACTGATTTCCTCTACGGTTCGTAATAAGGCTTCACAGTGAGGGATAGCTTCTATCCCTCTGGCGATTTGTCTTGCGACAGCGCGGGTTGAGCCGTGTCTGCTGTAATACAGAACGACGATCTTACAACTCATAGGATCTCTAATACTTGCTCTGGCGGACGGCCGTGACGAGCTTTGCCATTGTGCACAACCACTGGGCGCTCAATCAGTTTCGGGTTTTCAGCCATCGCGGCGAACAAAGCGTCGTCTGAGGCATCGGCTAAGTTGAGTTCTTTGTAGATGTCTTCTTTTGTACGCATCATGTCTCTAACGTTATCCAGCTCAAGTTGAGCGTACAACGCTTTCAGTTGTTCCACGTTGAGTGGTGTCTCTAGATATTTCACAATCTCTGGCTGAACGTTATTTTCTTCTAGTAGCGCTAGAGTTTGACGGCTCTTTGAACAGCGTGGGTTGTGATAAATCACGACTGACATAAACATAACTCCTGTTGTTATTGTAGGGCTAAGAAACGGTCTCGCTGCACCATCAGTTGGTCAATGCGAGCGTCGTATCTTGCTTGTTGTAAACTTCCTAACTCCGCGAGTTGGCTCGCTTGAGTATAATACTGAATGGCTTTATTCCAGTTGGCTTTTAGCGCCAAAATTTCTGCGCGTGCTGCGAGGTCTTCTCCGCTATTACCCAAGTGAATGTTGGCTTCAGACAACAAGTGCCAACCGTTCAAGTCATTAGGGTTATCGTGGGTATAACGTTGAAGAACTCTCACCGCATCTTGATTGCGCTCTTGTTTGATTAACACGTTGGCATAGTTAATCGTCATCACCGGATTTTGCGGTGACGCTTTAAGCGCATTCACTAACATGGTTTCCGCTTTGGCCATTTGATCTTGTGCGAGGTAAAGGTCTGACAACGCATCAAGATAAAAATGGTTGTTCGGGTCTTTTTTCGCCATCGGCTGCAATATTGCCGCGGCTTTATCGAGCTCTTTGTTGTCGAGGTATACCAATGCTCGTCCATATTGAAAAGCGGGTTGCAGGTCAGCTTGCGCTTTTTTCTCAGTTCGGTCGAACCAATCTAATGACGATTTTGCATCAATACCTGCGTAGCGGGCGATCACTCTAGCGCGCGCTAAGTGATATTCCAATGAACTGCTGATGCGTGGATCTGGATAGCGTTGTGCTCTGGCACGGCTATCGGTGATACGGTCCTCCGGCAGCGGGTGGGTCAGTAGCATCGGAGGTGGTTTGCTCGCGTAGCGGAAGTCGTCCGCTAGTCGGCCAAAGAATCTCGGCATCGCCTGTGGTTCGAATCCGGCTTTTGCCAGCGTTGATATGCCAAAGCGGTCGGCTTCTTTTTCGTTGCTACGGGTGTAGTTGATCGTGCCTTGCATGCTACCCGCTGTAGTAGCGGTGATCGCTGCGATACCCGCTTGAGGAGCGGCAATCGCCAGTAACAACGAACCTGCTAACGCCGCAATCGTTGCGGGTGTTCGCTTGGCTTGTTCTTCCATACTGCGCGCTAAGTGACGTTGAGTTACGTGCGCGATTTCGTGGGCAACCACCGAAGCGAGTTCACTCTCGCTTTGAGCGTGTAAAAATAGCCCTGAGTGCAGTGCGACATAACCGCCAAAAAACGCAAAAGCGTTAATGTTGCGGTCGCGGATCATGAAGAAGGTAAAGGGGGTTTTAACGTCATCTGCGTTAGCCACCAATTTATGGCCTAGAGTGCTGATGTATTCGTTTAAGACCGGATCATTGACGATAGGTTGGCTGCTACGCAACATGCGCATGTAGGCATCGCCATACTGAAGTTCTTGCGCGATCGACAGTGTGCCACTGGCTGTGGTGCCTATGTCGGGTAAATCAATGCTGGATGCGGTCACCGTTGGCGTCGCTAACGCGGTTGCGACACAAAGGCAGACCATAGAACGCGTGCGCTTAAACATAAACTTTAGATGATACTCCGTTAAAAACTGGTCCTAGCTTATTGTAAATAGGTAAGACTGATACTTCCTTTGACACCGGTTCACACAGATGGTTTCCTAGCGGAAAGTCATCGAAACTTCAGTGACAAGCGCAGAAGTCAAAAGCGAGTTAAAGTTGATTAACCGTACTTTTATTTACACTGACGCGTTTAAAAAAACACTATACAATACCACCATGATAAGCATCGAGCGAAAGAATGGAACCGAATATTTTGGATTTACGCCAAGAGCGATGTCCATTGGCGCTGTTACTTGCTAAGCGTCACACTACCGGATTGGAAATCGGTGAGAGTTGCCAGATTTTGATTTGTGACCCCAGCTCTATGGCTGATATTAAAAAGTTTCTTCAAAAGCAATTATTTACATTTACTTGCACAGAGAAGGATGGCTACGTTTGTATGCATGTAACCAAGGAAAAATGTTAAATGTTTGAAATGATAAGCAGTTGGTACAAAAGGCGTTTCTCTGACCCACATGCGGTCAGCCTTGTGGCGATTCTCTTGTTTGGCTTTATTACCATCTACTTTTTCGGCGACCTTATTGCACCGTTGCTGGTGGCGATCGTTCTTGCTTATCTGCTCGAGTGGCCAGTTGTTCACTTAACCCGTTTTGGTGTGCCAAGAACGCTCGCAGTGATATTTGTTATCGTCGGTTTTAGCAGCTTGATGATGGTGGCTGTGTTTGGTTTGGTTCCGACGATCTGGCAACAGGTAGGGAACTTAATCAACGATATACCAACCATGTACGTTGGCCTACAAGGCTTTATCGCTGAATTGCCACAACGTTATCCTGAGTTAGAAAACTTCCAAATCGTTGAATCTGTTGTCACCAATGCGAAGAATCAGGTGATTGGCATGGGTGAGACAGTATTGAAAGGGTCGCTAGCGTCATTAGTGAGTTTAGCGACATTGGCGGTATACCTGATTTTGGTGCCATTGCTGGTGTTCTTCTTACTGAAAGATAAACAAGAGATGATTCGCATGGCGAGTGGCATCTTGCCTCGCAACCGCCGCTTGGCGAACAAAGTATGGCTAGAGATGAACGAGCAAATCTCTAACTATATTCGTGGCAAGGTGATGGAGATCCTGATTGTAGGTGGAGTGAGTTACATTACCTTCGCGATTTTGGACTTACGCTACTCGGTGTTGTTGGCGGTTGCGGTAGGTTTCTCGGTGTTGATTCCATACATTGGTGCCGCTGCAGTAACCGTACCCGTGGCGATGGTGGGTTTATTCCAGTGGGGGTTAACACCACAATTCTACTGGTTGCTATTAGCTTACGGCATCATTCAGGCTCTAGATGGTAACGTTCTTGTCCCTGTATTGTTCTCAGAAGCAGTCAACCTTCACCCTGTGGCCATCATTGTCGCAGTTCTGGTGTTTGGTGGCTTGTGGGGCTTCTGGGGCGTATTCTTTGCGATTCCACTTGCAACTTTAGTTAAGGCCGTTTGGCATGCGCTACCTAGCCAAGATGGGGAAGAAGCTCAAGTTTAATCTGCAAATAGAAAATTCATTTGTTTTGTCAAAAAGCTCCGGATGTCACGTCTGGAGCTTTTTTTTTACCGTTTATTGTAACGTTAACTTAAAATGTATTTTACATGAGTAAGAAAATGTAAAAGTTTCTACTCAAGAAAGCGTCAGTCAGGGCGATAACATCAATAATAAATAATAACTATATTAATAAGACTGACTATTGAGGGATTCTATGAAGTTTAGTCAAAAGATTGTTGCTGCAGCATCTGGATTGCTTTTAATTACGGTAGTTCTCTTGTCTATTCAGCAACTAAGCACAGTTAAGCAAGAAGTCGAAGCGCTTGTCGATACCAGTCTGACTGAAATGGTCAATGGTGTGAAGAACACTATTGAGTCAGAGATGGAAAGCAAAAAAGCCTTGGCGTTGTCGAGCACAGAAGTTATTGAACTTGCGCCGCAAGACCGACAAACCGTTAAGAACATTCTCGAAAATCCAACCCTAAAAGGCAGTTTCCTTGCGGTCGGTTTTGGTTACGAAGCAGATGGCTTTGTGATTGAGAACGACGACGGCTGGGACGCTGGGCCTGATTATGACCCTCGAGTTCGCCCTTGGTACATCGATGCTAAGTCACAAGGTCAACTGGTGGTCACCGCTCCTTATGTTGATGCGTCTTCGAAAAAAGTCATCATTTCGATTGGTACACCTGTACACGAAAATGGTCGCTTTATCGCTGGCATGTTCTACGATTTAGAGCTGGGTGGGCTGGCAGATCTTGTTAACAGCGTAAACCTGCTAGACGCGGGTTACCTATTTATTGTGACAGAGGATGGCACCACGATTGCGCACCCAGATGCGGCCAATAATGGTGAGAACATGTCGAAGTACCTGCCACAAGTTTCGGTCGAAGAAGGCACTCACCAGTTTGAAGCCGACGGTAAAGATTTCCGCGTTCGTTTTACTAAAGTCCCTTCAGAAAACTGGTACATCGGCGCGATTGTTGACGAGAGTATCGCCTTCGCTGCAGTGACTGAAATGCGTAACAGCTCGATCATTTATGTTGTGATCGGCGTAGTATTGAGCGTGGCGATTCTTAGCTTCCTGATCAAAGTACTGATGCGTCCACTAGGCACGCTCAACGATGCGATTCAGGACGTAGCGTCAGGACAAGGTGACCTGACTAAGCGACTGGATACCAACACTGATAAAGAGTTCGTTCAGCTTGCTGAAGGTTTCAACCGCTTTACTGAAACCCTGCAAAAGCAGATTCAGCAATCCAAAGCGATTGGTGCGGAGATCTTGCGTGGTACTGAAATTACGGTACAGAGCTCAAACGATTCTGCGACCGCGATGCACAGTCAACTGCAAGAACTAGAGCAACTGGCAACCGCGATGAACGAAATGGCGGCTACCGCGACGGAAGTGGCGAACAACGCCCAAGGCGCGGCAGGCGCAGCGCGTGAAGCCGATACTGCGACGCAAGAAGGCTCGTCTGTGGTGAACGAGACCACTATCTCAATTGACAACCTAGCAGCGCGTATCGACCAAGCGGTCGAAGAGGTTCAAGGCCTAGAGTCAGCAACGGCAAATATCGAAACCATCTTGAAGGTGATCAACGATATCGCAGACCAAACCAACTTGTTGGCACTTAACGCAGCGATTGAAGCGGCGCGTGCGGGTGAATCGGGTCGAGGTTTTGCTGTAGTGGCGGATGAAGTTCGTACCTTGGCGCAACGTACTCAGCAGTCAACAACTGAAATTCGCAGTATGATCGAGCAGCTACAAGCGGGCGCGAGTGCGGTGTCTGCAGCAATGAGCGAGAGTAAACACACCGCGGTTGATGCGGTCGAGCGCTCACAAGCAGCTGACAGTGCGCTGCAGCGTATTTCGGAGGCAATTCAGCGTATCAACGATATGAACATGCAGATCGCTTCTGCGGCAGAAGAGCAAAGCTTGGTAGCGGAAGAAATCAACGCCAACACGATGAAGATTAAAGACCTGTCAACGCAAGTAGCGGAAGCTCAGAAGAGTGCCAATATTGCGATGCAAGTACAGACAGAAAATGTCCGTGAGCAAGATGAGGTGCTCAACAAGTTCATTGTGTAAGCAAGATTACGCAGACAACAAAAAACGCCAGCATCGAGCTGGCGTTTTTATTTATTTGCTGGGTATTACTTGTTTTCGTTTAAGTAATTTAGAACCACTTCGTGGTGGTCTTTGGTTTTGAACTTGTTGAAAACGTGTTCAATCACACCTTCTTCGTTGATCAGGAAGCTGATGCGGTGTAGGCCGTCGTACACTTTGCCCATAAACTTCTTCTCGCCCCAAACACCAAACTGCTCTGCAACGGCGTGGTCTTCATCTGACAACAGAGTGAAGTTGAGATTGTCTCGCTCGATAAACTTACCCAGACGTTTTACTGGGTCAATGCTGACGCCTAAAACCACAACGTTGTGTGCGTCCAATTCCGCTTTTACGTCACGTAGGCCTTGCGCCTGTACAGTACAACCCGGAGTCATTGCTTTTGGGTAGAAGTAAAACAGTACTTTTTTGCCAGCGAAATCAGACAGAGATACCGTGTTACCGTCTTGATCTAATAAAGAAAATGCTGGAGCTGGAGTGCCTGCTGTTAGCGTGTTCATTCTTCTTCCTTTCTTATTTGCTTATTTGCTGTTTTTTATAAAATTCAGTGAGCCTTGTACGGACAATTGCTGACAAAGTTCATCAAACTCTTCTTGAAGCTGCATCAGGTTACACTCTGAGTCGACGCTTGCGGTAATCGCAATGTGGAACTGATTGGATTCTCTGTCCACTTTTTCTTTGGCGATGGTTTGCGCGCTGAGTGATGAAAGTCCGATCTCTTTTTGGGCAAAGAACTGGGTAAAGTGCTCGGTTAATCCAGGCTTATCGTCTGATTCGATAAATACTTCCAAGGTGTAAGAGGTGTCCAGCGGTGCATGAGTAGAAGTGCGCTTCATGATGGTGATCAGGTTATGTTCCTGGCCAAGAAGTGGCAAGGTGGTTTCGACACGAGTGACCGATGCATTGTTGCCTGAGAGCAACATGATTAGCGTGAATTCATTGCCGAAGAGAGCAATGCGACTGTCAACAATATTGCATCCAGACTGTGTGACTAGGTGGACAACTTGGTTGCATACACCTGGGCGATCTGTCCCCACCGCCGTAATCACTAGATGTTGAGTCATAGTATCACTTATTTTCTTATTAAGATTATTAATACGTTAGCTTAGCACAGATAACTTTAAGAAAAATGGCGTGATAGCGCTTTAGAATCATTTTTGTTCAATTAGCGCCAAGCCCGTAAATATCCTTACTCAGTACTGACACAGGGGCAAATAAAAGGCGTAATTTGCCAAATATCTAACATCTGATAAATATTCATCCATTTAGGTGATTTAAGCGGTGTTAAGCGCTTGTCTTTTTCAATCGGCTTAAAGTACCATGCAGAAAGAACAAATTGAGGGAGAAGGACATGTTTTCAGGAAGTATCGTAGCGTTAATTACACCATTTAACCATGATGGCGAAGTAGATTATGTAAGCTTGAAAAAGCTGGTTGATTATCATGTAGCCGCAGGTTCAGACGGTATTGTCGCAGTTGGGACAACTGGTGAGTCTTCGACGCTGACTATTGAAGAGCATGTCAAAGTTGTAATGAAGACTGTCGAGTTTGCTGAAGGCCGTATTCCTGTAATTGCAGGTACTGGTGCTAACGCTACTCATGAGTCTGTTACATTCAGCCGTTTGCTTAACAATTCAGGTATTGCTGGCTGCTTAAGCGTTACCCCTTACTACAACAAGCCGACTCAGGAAGGTCTTTTCCAGCATTACAAAGCGATTGCTGAAGAGAGCGACGTTCCACAAATCTTATACAACGTGCCGGGCAGAACCGCCGTTGACCTTAAGCCTGAGACTGTGGCGCGTTTGTCAGAAATCGAAAACATCGTTGCATTAAAAGATGCGACGGGTGATTTAAGCAGAATTGCAATTCACCGTGAACTTTGTGGCGAAGATTTTATCTTACTAAGTGGTGATGATGCGACTGGCCTAGAATTCGTTAAGCAGGGCGGTCAAGGCGTGATCTCAGTGACTAACAATATCGCTGCTGAAGATATGGCAAAAATGTTCAGACTGGCGAAAGAAGGTAAGTTTGAAGAAGCGGAAATCATCAACCAACGCTTGATGCCTCTGCATAAGAATCTGTTCATCGAATCTAGCCCGATCCCTGTTAAATGGGCGGCGCATAAGATGGGCCTGATTGCGAACGGCGATCTGCGACTGCCTCTGACTGAATTGTCAGAAAGTGCTCGTCCGATTGTTGCTCAAGCAATGTCAGAAGCTTGTATCTACTAAATTTAGGAAGAATTGCCGAAGAGAACTCTTCGGCATTTACTTATCAGGAGTTTCAATGAAATTGTCGCGCCAGCTAGTTCTCAGTTCGCTAGCTGTTTTTGTTTTATCCGCATGTTCCAGTAGTCCAACGCAGCGTCGTCAAGCGAAAGATGACTTCGAGTATTTAGATACTCCAGCGATGAAAGAGTGGAAACTAGCTGATGGTGCTACACCGCAGTTCTACACCAACTACCAAATCCCGCAAGGTGATTATCAAGGTGGTATTGGTCAGGAAGTCGATATTCGTCCACCGCAACAGATTCTCGAGTTAATTCCGGGTGCGCGCCCAGAGCGCGGCAACGGTGAAATAACGCTGTGGCTTATCCGTGAAGATGAGTTGGACAAGGTATGGCAGTCGGCGCTGACAATGCTTGAACAACAGAACATAAAACTACGTGAGAAAACAGACTCTAGAGTTGAAACGGATTGGGTGGTTTGGCAAGCGGAAGACGAAGACAGCGAAGTCGGTGCACGTTACCAAATCGACCGTATTGAATCTGCGGGTCGTCACGGCTTTAAAGTATCGTTGATCGACTGGCAACAAGGTGGCAAGCAGCATTCTGTCACCGTGACCAACGAAGAGCGCTACAACACGCTGATGACCAACATGGTGACAGCACACTACGACATGGAAGTTCGTGAAGAAGCAGCGCGTAAAGCACAAGAGTTGGTGAAACACATTCCAATCAGCATGGGTACCGACCGCAGTGGCTTCCCGGTTATCATTGCACGTACGCCTTACGACGTATTGTGGCCGCGACTACCAAAATTGTTGCCAGAGATGGGCTTTACTATCGAAGCTCGTAACCAGTCTCAAGGCACTGTTAAAGCGAAATACGCGGAGCCAAACGGTGATTTCTGGAATGAGATTGGTGTTAATCCGGTTAACTTGAAGCCAGGTACGTACACCTTCTTGTTTGGTGACTTAGGAAACCGTACTTCAGTTAACGTTACCGATGCCTCTGGTAAGCCAGTAGAAGAGCAACTACTGAAAGACTTAGCGCCTGTACTGAGTGCGGTTGCGCGTAAGCACGCTGAATAAGCGCTCACTGTTTAAGAGTAATAAAAAAGCTGACCATGAGGTCAGCTTTTTTTGTGTCTGCTTTCTTGATTACAGCGTCATTGCCGCGATCCAACCGAAAATAATCAGAGGAATGTTGTAGTGGATAAAGGTCGGTACTACGGTTTCCCAAATGTGTTCGTGCTGGCCATCTGCGTTTAGACCCGATGTTGGACCCAAGGTCGAGTCAGACGCAGGAGAACCCGCGTCACCCAATGCTGCAGCCGTACCCACAAGTGCTACGGTTGCCATCGGTGAGAAGCCAAACGCTAGCGAAAGCGGGACGTAGATGGTTGCAATGATTGGGATGGTTGAGAACGAAGAACCGATCCCCATCGTCACTAATAGACCTACAATCAGCATCAATAGCGCTGCTAGCGGTTTGTTGTCGCCAATGCTGGTTGAAAGCGCTTCAACCAATGACTCGACACCACCCGTTTGCTTCATTACTGCCGCAAAACCTGCTGCAGCAATCATGATAAAACCGATCATCGCCATCATGTGTACGCCTTTGGTGAAGACATCTTGTGTCTCTTTCCAAGCAATTACGCCACCAAAGGTGAACACCATAAAGCCAGCAAGACCGCCAACGATCATCGAACCTGTGGTCAACTGCGCAGAAAGTGCAACTACGATACCTGCGACAGCAACCAAGATGTTTTTCTTCTTGATATGGTCTGTGTTGGTGTCAACATGCGTCATTTCTGTCTCTTTGTACTCGCGTGGTTTGCGGTAGCTAAACAGAATCGCAGTCACTAGGCCAAAAATCATCCCCGCAGCTGGCAGTAACATCGCCATCGGTACTTGGCTAGCAGTAACGGTTTCTAAGCCGTTGTCGTGCAGGTTTTTAAGCAGGATGTTATTTAGGAAGATGCCACCGAAACCTACCGGAAGAACCATATATGGTGTGACGAGACCAAAGGTCAGAACACACGCGATCATACGGCGGTCGAGTTTTAGTTTCGCAAAAACGCCTAGCAAAGGTGGAATAAGAATTGGGATAAAGGCGATATGCACTGGAATCACGTTCTGCGAAGACATCGTCACTAGAATTAGCGCGACCAATACCGCGTATTTCAAACCTGTAGACGCCGCGCCATTCTCTTTGCCGTGAATACGTTTAATCACGCTGTTGGCAAGCAGATCAGTGATGCCCGATTTTGAAATCGCGACAGCAAACGTGCCAAGCATTGCATAGCTAAGTGCGATAGTGGCACCGCCACCTAAGCCGCTTTCGAAAGCAGCGACCGCATCGTTCAGGCTCATACCAGCGACTACACCACCTACAATCGCGCTAAATGTCAGAGCAACCACGACATTCACGCGCATCAGTGCTAGCACCAGCATGATACATACGGAAATTACAACTGGGTTCATAGTTTTCTCATTTGTTGTGTTTACATATTAATTATTGTTGTCAGCATCGGCTTCAACCAACGGCCAACCACCTAGGGCTTTCCACTTGTTGACGATGCCACAGAAAAGCTCTGCCGTTTTTTGAGTATCGTATAGGGCAGAGTGGGCTTCTTTGTTGTCAAATTCCATCCCAGCAGTCTTGCAGGCTTTAGCCAGTACTGTTTGGCCATACGCCAAGCCGCTTAATGTTGCGGTGTCAAACGTCGCAAATGGATGGAAAGGGACTCTTTTTAGCTGGCTGCGTTCACTTGCTGCCATAACAAAGTTATGGTCAAAGGTCGCATTGTGGGCAACGATGATGGCACGGCTACAATCCGCCGCTTTCTGCTCTTTTCGTACCAGCTTATAAATTTCTTTGAGAGCTTCAGATTCAGAGACCGCGCCGCGAAGTGGGCTAAAAGGGTCACGAATGCCGTTGAATTCAAGCGCTTCTTTTTCAAGATTAGCGCCTTCAAAGGGCTCAACATTGAAATGGATGGTTGACGCAGGGTGGAGGTCGCCGTTTTCGTCCATCTTTAAAGTAACGGCACAGATTTCTAAAAGTGCATCGGTCTTGGAGTTAAATCCTGCGGTTTCAACGTCGATAACAACAGGAAAATAGCCGCGAAATCGTTTTTTTAGCGTCAATGCTTCGTTTTCTACAGTCATGTTGGCCTAAAATTGTGTGACAAGTGCAGCATTATTGCAGATTCTGATACTAAGAAAAACCGGATTGTTGAATTAATATTGCGCACTTATTGATGGGTTTGTTTTCACCTTGAACTACCCGCGATTACTTAGGGTTGGCTAGCTTTTTGCATTGTTCTGCATGTAACAATCAGAAGCGGCAAATTGACGCCTCATTAGCAGTAGAGAGAAGCCACACACCATGAAAAAACTGTTCGCAACCGGACTGACGTTCACACTGACGACTATCGCAAGCTCTGTGCAGGCGATGGATGTCCAATATGCTGCGTCGCCACAACAGTCTCAGTGGCAAATGATCACCAACACGCCGTTGGAGTGTCGCTTAGTTCACCCTATCCCTAATTACGGTGAGGCGGTGTTTTCTTCACGTGCGAGCAAGAAAATTAATCTCGATTTTGAGCTGAAAATGAAACGTCCGATGGGCGAAACCCGAGATGTGTCATTGGTGTCGATGCCACCTGCTTGGCGTCCGGGAGAGGGCGCAGACCGTATTTCCAATATTCAATTTTTCCAACAGTTTGACGGTTACGTGGGCGGACAAACCGCGTGGAGTATTTTAAGCGAGCTGGAAAAAGGGCGTTACCCAACATTTAGTTACCAAGAGTGGCAGCGAAGAGATCAACGTGTGGAAGTTGCATTGTCTTCAGTGTTGTTCCAGTCAAGCTACAATGTGTTCAGTGACTGCATTGCCAACTTGCTGCCGTACAGTTTTGAAGATATCGCCTTTACTATTCTTCACTATGACCGTACTAGCGTTGAGCTTAACAAACGTTCATTGAAGCGCTTGGCGCAAATTGCTGAATACATCAAACACAATCAGGATATCGATTTGGTATTGGTGTCGACCTATACCGATTCTGATGACTCGAAAAGTGCCAGCCAGAGCTTGTCTGAGCGACGAGCAGAAGTGTTGCAGGATTACTTTGAGTCACTGGGGTTGCCAGAAGACCGTATTCAGGTTCAGGGTTACGGCAAGCGTCGCCCAATTGCCGACAATGCCTCACCAATCGGCAAAGATAAGAACCGCCGCGTGGTCATCTCGTTAGGACGCACTCAAATATAAACCATTCCTGCGTTCCTGATATGCGCTTATAAAACGGCAGAGCAGGGCGCAATAGCTTTTCTCAGTTGATTCTAAACTTGGCGATCAGGTTGCAGTTGGTCGCCGTATCAATATCTTGTACCAGTCGGGCGATTTTTGGGTTCGGATGTCGCTTCATAAACTCAATCAGCGCCTTTTTACAGCAACCGAGTGAGTCGACAAACGCGTCGCATTGGTTGTTTGGACATTGCGGCACTAACGTCAACACCTTTTCAGAGGCGAGCTTGAGATATTTGAGCTCGTACTTGCTTTCGCCAACATTACGCCAGAACGTTGCCATGTTGTGGCATGAAATCACCGAAATCATCAGCCGGTCTTCAACGTCAAACTCTGTTTCTTCACTGATACGCTCACTTAACGTCAGTGCTTGTTGGTAATGAAGAATGCTGCGCAGATGATCGTGTTCGCTCATCGCCATGTCAGCCAATAATGTGTGTTTCTCCCATTCTGCAATGTCCATCTCATCCACTCTCCTATAAAAGACTGAAATGAGATTAAATGATAATTATTATCAAGTAAAGATAAATAAAAAGGACCGCGAAATGCAGCCCTTTTTATCAGGTGAGATTACCCTTCCAAACCTGCTGTTGCTTGTTTGTTTTGGATAAGCTCAATCATGTAGCCGTCAGGGTCTTTAACGAAAGCAATGTGAGTGGTTCCGCCTTTTACTGGGCCTGGTTCACGAGTCACGTTGCCGCCTGCTGCTTTGATTGCATCAAAAGTCGTGTAGATGTCGTCAACGCCGATCGCGATGTGGCCAAATGCGCTGCCCATATCGTATTCAGTGGTGCCCCAGTTGTAAGTTAGTTCGATAACTGCGCCTTGTGACTCATCACCGTAGCCAAGGAAAGCCAAAGTGTACTTGTACTCAGTGTTTTCGTTCTTGCGAAGTAGCTGCATACCCATAACATCAGTGTAGAACTGGATGGATTTGTCTAGATCACCTACGCGAAGCATAGTGTGTAGAATTCTTCCGTTTGACATTGTCTTGTGCTCCTAGTTTTCCGGATATACTTTCTCTTTGAATTCACAAAGGTCTTCAATAATACAGCTGCCGCAGCGAGGTTTGCGTGCGACGCAAGTGTAACGTCCGTGCAGGATCAACCAGTGGTGTACATCAAGCTTAAACTCTTTTGGTACCACTTTAAGTAGTTTTTCTTCTACTTGGTCAACGTTTTTGCCCATCGCCAGTTTGGTGCGGTTTGCTACGCGGAATATGTGCGTGTCAACCGCAATCGTTGGCCAGCCAAACGCTGTGTTGAGAACCACGTTTGCTGTTTTTCGTCCAACGCCGGGCAAGGCTTCAAGCGCTGCTCGGTCCTCTGGCACTTCGCCGCCGTGCTGCTCAAGCAAGATCTTACACGTCTTAATGACGTTCTCTGCTTTAGAATTAAATAGACCGATGGTTTTAATGTACTCTTTAACACCGTCCACGCCTAGGTCAAGCAGACCTTGAGGTGTGTTGGCGACAGGGTAGAGTTTATCAGTCGCTTTGTTGACGCTGACATCTGTCGCTTGGGCGGATAACAGCACCGCGATGAGCAATTCAAACGGTGTGCTCCAGTTTAGCTCAGTTTGCGGATTGGGGTTGTTTTCCCTTAACCGCTCTAAGATTAGTCTGCGTTTTTCTTTGTTCATGTTGAGGCTGCTTTCCAGTGTAATAATAATTAGTTGGTTACACGCGCACGTTCGATAGTCTGTTTTTCTTGTTTTGGCTGACGCGCTTCGAGTTGTTTGTCGATAATGTTCTTAACCGCGATAAGTAAGCCAACGCCAATAAAGGCACCCGGCGGCAGCAACGCGAGTAAGAAACTGTTATCGAAGTGGAAGATTTCGATACGCAATACGGTTGCCCAATCACCAAGCAGTAAGTCAGCGCCGTCGAATAGAGTACCGTTGCCGATCACCTCGCGCATCGCACCGAGTACGACCAATACGCTGGTCATGCCAACACCCATCCAAAAACCGTCTTGCGCAGAAGGGAGTACGTCGTTTTTTGAGGCAAATGCTTCCGCTCGGCCGATGATGATGCAGTTGGTCACGATCAGCGGGATAAAAATACCCAGAGATAGGAATAGACCGTAGGCGTAGGCGTTCATTAGCAATTGCACGCAAGTCACTAGCGCGGCGATGATCATAACGAAAACCGGAATACGCACTTCTTTTGGTACATAGTCACGCACCAATGAAACGGTGACATTCGAACCAACCAGAACCAGCAATGTTGCAATACCAAGGCCGAGTGCGTTGGTGACGGTAGACGAGACCGCGAGTAGAGGACACAAACCTAGCAGCTGTACCAGCGCAGGGTTATTGTCCCACATACCGTTTTTAATCAGTTTTTTATGTTCACTCATTGTTGCCTCCACAGTTCAGTGGTTGACTCAAAATAGCGTCGCGATTGGCGTTGACGAACTGCACGGTATTTTTTACCGCTTTGACAACTGCGCGCGGAGTAATGGTCGCACCGGTAAACTGGTCAAACTGGCCACCATCTTTACGTACTTTCCAAGTAGACTCGTTTTCATTGGTCACTTGCTTACCAGCAAAACCAAGAATCCAGTCGGTGATGCGTAGATCGATCTTGTCGCCTAACCCCGGTGTCTCTTTATGACTCAGTACACGAGTCCCTGAAATTGTTCCATCGTGCTCGATACCGATGATTAACTTGATTGTGCCGTTATAGCCATCAGGTGCAATGGTTTCAATCGCCATTGCCGTTGGCGCACCGTCAATCGTCGCCATGTAGACAGGCATGGCGTCTTTGGTTCCCAATGCAGGGTCGCTGACTAACGTGCACGAGTTGTACAGATTGTTGTCATGCATCTCATGAGGGATCACTTGGTTGAGGACCGAGAGTAGCTGAGCCTGTTCCTGCTGGTGGATTCTGTCTTTAGTTAAGTAGTGTGTCAGCGCCACTACACCTGTCGACGCACAGGCGAAAATAGCAAGAATAACACCATTTTTTCGAATAGCGTTTAACATGTTAACCCTTAATGCCCGTAAGTACGTGGTTTGGTGTAGTAGTCGATCAGCGGTACGCACATATTGCCTAGTAAAACCGCAAAGGCGATACCGTCAGGGAAGCCACCCCAACTACGAATAATAAACACCATCGCTCCGATAAATGCACCGAACACCAGTCGACCTTTGACGGTTGTCGAAGCCGATACAGGGTCGGTTGCGATGAAAAACGCGCCAATCATGGTTGCGCCAGATAACAGGTGAACGATTGGTGATGCGGTTTCCCCAGGAGCCAGCAGCATAAACAGACCACTTACGACCGTTAGGCTGAGTAAGAAGCTAACCGGAATATGCCAACTGATCACGCGCAGTTTAATCAAAGCTAAACCGCCAATAAGGTAAGCGAGGTTGACCCATTCCCAACCGATTCCAGCCAGTGCGCTGAATTGTGGTTGTTGGAGAGCTTCACTCGCAGTTTTACCTGTGTGGAGAGCGGTTTTAAACGCATCCAGTGGCGTTGCCATGGTTACGCCATCAATACCGGTTCTGATTTGTTGCAGCGATAAACCGTCGAGATTGAAACCCGTGAACATCAGCGAAAGCGCGTCACCCATTGAAATCGGCGTGGTTTGCAGTTCACTTGGTGAAATCCAGCTGGTCATCTGTACCGGGAAGGAAATCAGCAATACCACGTATGCAACCATCGCAGGGTTAAACAGGTTTTGGCCGATGCCACCGTACAGGTGCTTCGCCACCACGATGGCGAACACCAAACCAATCGCTAAAATCCACCAAGGCGAAAGAGGTGGAATGGCAACCGCCAATAACCAAGCGGTCACTAAGGCGCTGTTGTCACGTAGTGCCGACATAGGATGACGTTTTCTCGCCACCATAACCAAAGCTTCAAGGCTTAGGGCTAAAACGATCGCGAATGCGAGCTGGAATAGCGTTCCCCAGCCAAAGAAATAGGTTTGAGCAGCTAAGCCAGGCAGCGCACACAGCGCCACCCACTTCATTAGATCAGGAGTGCTGCGACGACTGTGCGCGTGTGGTGAGCTGGCAATAAAGAAGGCCACTACTCTTTCTCCTCAGTACGTTTTTGTTGTTCTTTTTCCGCTTTGCGGGCTTTAGCGCGCGCGATAGCGGCGGCAACCGCGGCTTTCTTCGGATCCTCTTCTTGACTGGTTTCAGAAGTGGTCTCTGGTTCCGACTCTTGCTTGGCGGCTTCTTGCTCCGCTTTGCGGGCTTTAGCTCGTGCGATAGCCGCGGCAACCGCGGCTTTCTTCGGATCATCCTCTTGACTGGCTTCAGCCGAAGTTTCTGGTTCCGACTCTTGCTTGGCTACTTCTTGCTCCGCTTTGCGAGCTTTAGCACGAGCGATAGCAGCGGCAACCGCAGCTTTCTTCGGATCGTCTTCTTGACTAATTTCAGTCGAAGTCTCTGGTTCCGACTCTTGCTTAGCGGCTTCTTGTTCCGCTTTGCGGGCTTTAGCGCGCGCAATAGCAGCGGCTACCGCAGCTTTCTTCGGATCCTCTTCTTGACTGGTTTGAGTAGAACCCTCTGATTCCGACTCTTGCTTAAAGGCTTCTTGCTCCGCTTTACGGGCTTTAGCACGAGCGATAGCGGCAGCAACCGCAGCTTTCTTCGGATCCTCTTCTTGACTGGTTTCAGCAGTAGTCTCTAGTTCCGACTCCTGCTTGGCAGCATCTTGCTCCGCTTTGCGGGCTTTAGCTCGAGCGATAGCGGCAGCAACCGCAGCTTTTTTATCGCCTTGTTGCGCTGAAGAATCTTCAGAGTCTGCCGAGTCACTATTGTCAGCTTGTTGCTTCTTCGCTTTCGCTCTGGCGATCGCGGCGGCAACTGCGGCTTTTTTGTCTTCAGCCGGAGTTCCCTCAGAACCTGATTGTTGCTGCGCTTTACGAGCTTTAGCTCTCGCTACGGCGGCTGCGACAGCGTCTTTCTTATCATCAGACGTTGACTCGCTTGCTTGGGCTTTCTCTGCTTTACGTTCGCGAGCCTGACGTTTGCGTTCTTCACGCAATTTGGCCATTTCTGAGTTATCTGGTTCTTCTTGACCAGATTGCATTGCCGCGGCTTGCTTGGCTTTTGCTTTGGCAATAGCAGCGGCAACCGCTGGTTTCACCGCTGATGTTTCTTCTTGCGGAGCGGACTTTTGCGCTTTGACGCGTGCTATCGCGGCAGCAATGGCGTCGTCCCCGCCAGACTCTTTCATCTCTTTGTGGCGACTGTCAGCGGCTTTCTTAAAGCGGTTTTCTCGTTCCGCCTTATCGCGTTCCATACGCGCTTTTTTCTCTTCAAAGCGTAATCTAGCGCGTTCTGCTGCTTCGGCTTCTTCTTTACGCGTGCGAATTTCAGCTTTCGCCTGACGGTAGTACTGAACCAGTGGAATTTCGCTTGGGCAAACGTAAGCACAAGCACCACATTCAATGCAGTCTTTCAGGTTGAGCTCTTCACACTTTTCATACTCTTCGGCTTTGGCGTGCCATTGAAGTTGCTGTGGCAGTAGCGAAGCAGGGCAGGCTTCGGCGCATTGACCACAACGAATACATTCCATTTCGTAATGGCTTGGCGCAATCTCACGGCGCGTTGGCGCAAGAATACAGTTGGCAGTCTTGGTGATCGGCACGTTTGCGTGTGGCAAGGTAAAGCCCATCATAGGCCCACCCATGATTAATCGGGGTAATCGCTTGTCAGCCGAGTAGCCGAATTCGTCTAGCAGTGCTTGAACGGGTGTGCCGATCAGTGTCCAAACGTTGCGAGGCTGCTTAAAGGTGTTACCGGTGAGCGTTACAATGCGCTCGACCAAAGGCTCACCGTCACAAACCGCACGTTTTATCGCTTGTAGTGAGCCAACGTTTTGCACCAGTAAACCGATATCCGCCGGAATCGCGTTAGTCGGCACTTCTTTGTTGGTTAGGATTTTTATCAGCTGCTTTTCACCGCCTGACGGGTATTTGGTCGGGATCACACGGATGATGATATCTTTGCTTTCGGCAGCTTTTTGTAGCGCTTCGACTGCTTTCGGTTTGTTGTCTTCAATACCGATGATGGTCATTTTAGGCTTGAGGATGTGTTCAACGATCTCGATGCCTTTGATCACTTCGTCCGCGTACTCTTGCATCAGCATGTCGTCGGCGGTGATGTAAGGCTCACACTCCGCTGCGTTTACGATCAGAATTTCAGTACGCGCTAAACCCGCTTGGATTTTTTTCGCGGTTGGGAAACCAGCGCCACCCATACCAGAAACACCCGCTTGGCGGATAATTTCGATCAGCTCATCGGGAGTATGGCTAGTAAAGTCGCTGATTGGTTTACGTTCAATCCAACGTTCTTCACCATCGGGTTTAATCACGATGCACATTTCAGGCAAGCCTGAAGGGTGCGCGGTGGTACGAGATTCAATCGCTGTCACTACACCTGAAGTCGGTGCGTGAACAGGCAGCATAAAGCTGGTGTCGTATTTACTTAACGGCTGGCCTTTAAGTACTTGGTCGCCAACGTTGACGATAATCGCACCCGGTTTACCGATATGTTGTTTAACCGGCAAGACGATTTCACCGGGAATGCTCGCTCGTGCGATGGCAGTGGTTACGGATTGTTGTTTGTTTTCTGGCGGATGAACACCACCTGGGAAGTCCCAAAGCGCGCCAGTTTTAATTTGTTCGATTAATGACAACATACCAGTCCTTAATTCACGCCATTCTGCGACTTGGCAGAATCGGTAATATCAACAACAGGAATGGCGTCCAGTTGCCACTTCCAGTTCGCTGTAGTGGTTTCTACAGGAATCATTTCAATACAATCCGTTGGACACGGTGCGACACACAAGTCGCAGCCCGTACATTCGTCTTTGATGACGGTGTGCAGTGCTTTTGTCCCGCCGACTATGGCGTCAACCGGACAAGCTTGAATACATTTGGTACAACCGATACACATATCTTCGTGGATGAAGGCGACTTTTTTGACGTCATCCAGATCGTGCGCCGATTCGGTCGCTTCAACACCCATTAGGTCAGCAAGTTTCTCAATCGTCGCTTGACCGCCCGGAGGACATTTGTTGATGTCATCCCCGTTGGCGATGGCTTCTGCGTACGGACGACAGCCTGGGTAGCCACATTGACCACACTGGGTTTGCGGCAGAATGCTATCGATCTGATCGACAATTGGATCAGATTCAACTTTAAAGCGGATAGAGGCAAAGCCGAGTATCGCGCCAAAGATAGCCGCTAACGCCGCGATGGCGATAATTGCAATTAAAATCGTGCTCATTACAACTTCACCAATCCAGTAAAGCCCATAAAGGCCAAAGACATAAGACCTGCGGTAATCATTGCAATGGAAGCGCCTTTAAAAGGAGCAGGAACGTCGGCTGCGGCGATGCGTTCACGCATGGAGGCGAACAAGATAAGCACCAGTGAGAAGCCAAGTGCGGCACCAAAACCGTAGATGATTGACTCAATAAAGTTGTGGTTCTCATTGATGTTAAGCAGCGCTACACCCAATACCGCACAGTTAGTGGTAATGAGTGGCAAGAAGATGCCGAGCAGGCGGTAAAGTGTCGGGCTGGTTTTGTGGACCACCATTTCGGTGAACTGAACCACTACCGCGATAACAAGAATAAAGCTCATGGTACGCAGATACTGCAATTCCAGCGGTGCTAAGATATAGCTTTCCACCAGATACGAGCACACAGAAGCGAGGGTCAGCACAAATGTAGTTGCTAACCCCATACCGATAGCAGTCTCTAACTTTTTAGAGACCCCCATAAATGGACATAAGCCCAAAAACTTCACCAGTACAAAGTTGTTGACTAGAACAGTACCAACCAACAACAAAAGATATTCGGTCATAGTTATATAGTTAAGAAATTCCGATCCCGACATTATCGTGCTTTGCCCGGCCAATAACAACCAAGGAAAGCTAAGGTTTTATATTGTTGAGTAAAATTTATACGAAACAATGCCACTATGGTTGAGTTTACACCGCGTTTTGCTTGGTCAAATTACTACCAAAGAGTGAACCTCAATAACTAGAGTCTAGCGTCACAACGTTAGAGGCACAGAATTAAAGTTGTTGAGTTGCATCTTGATTGATTCGCGCAATTTCATATGTGCAGGGTTATGTATTTCACGTTTATGGTAGACGAGCTTGTAAGGGATTTCGTAAATCTCGACCGGGCATTCGAGTACTTGTAGGTCGAGGATCTTACTCCACTTGGTCGCGAACGACTGAGAAATAATCCCTATACAATCATGCTGCGCGACATTCATCGCCATTCCCGCCAGTGAACAGGTGACGATTTCGGTTTTACGCTCTTGCACCGCTTCTTTAGCCAATTGCTCAAATCCAGTCGCGTCTTGCCATCTTCCTGAAAATAAACAATGGGTTTCGTTGTAAAACTCTTGTTTAGTGATTGAGCCTTGAATTCGCGGGTGTTGGCCACGGCAAATCACCACAGCAGGCTCTTGATACGCTTCTTCGACAATAAATGCGGCGTCTTTGGTGATCACAGTATCGATAACCAAGTCCATTTTCTGTCGTCTAAGTTGCTCAAAGAGTTGATATTTGTCTGGTGGAGACTCGTGAAACACCGCACCATTCAGTGAGTCGAGTTTATGCAAGATGGCTTCTGAGCAATACACTTCAAACGCTTTTTCTTCGAAGACCGCGTTGTCGATAATGCTAATCGCTTGCTGAAACTGTGGGATCAGTTGATACGCAGTTGAAGTGAGCGCGATACCTCTGCCTTTTTTTACAAATAGCTGTTTATTCACCACTTGTTCTAGGCGTTTCACCGAAGCACTGACCGCGGGCTGAGTAAGCCCAAGATGCTCTGCTGCTTTAGTGTAAGACTGAAATTCTGCGACGACGAGAAAAGTCTGAATTAGATTTAAGTCCATCACGTTACTCATAAATTAAATTTATACATTAGCAAATTGTCACTATATTTATTCTGGTTTGTTCGTAGTTTATCTTAGCTGTTGAGGGAGCTTAAGGTGAACTTCCTATAATTTCAGTGAAATAACGGAGATGGTATGAAAAATGCGACCAAAGCAAAAGGCAAAAAGCTGGTGCTTAACGCCTGTACGCTCGCGTTAGGTGCGGCTTCTGCTACCGCATACGCGGCGGACAAACCCAATATCTTGGTGATATTTGGTGACGATGTGGGTTACTGGAACCTAAGTACGTATAACCAAGGTATGATGGCTTACAACACGCCAAACATCGACACGATTGCCCAAGAGGGCGCGAAGTTCACGAACTTCTACGCACAGCAAAGCTCAACCGCTGGCCGCTCTGCATTTATCACTGGTCAAATGCCTAAGCGTACTGGTTTGTCTAAAGTGGGTTTACCAGGTGCAGCTGAAGGTATTTCGAAAGAAGACCCTACCATCGCCACTATGCTAAAACAGCTGGGCTACGCAACAGGTCAATTTGGTAAAAACCACCTAGGTGACCGAGACGAACATCTTCCAACTAACCACGGTTTCGACGAATTTTTCGGCAACCTTTACCACCTGAATGCGGAAGAAGAACCAGAGAACGTGGATTACCCAACTGACCCTGAGTTCAAGAAGAAGTTTGGTCCACGTGGCGTTATCCATTCATACGCTGACGGTAAAATTGAAGACACCGGTCCTCTAACGCGTAAGCGCATGGAAAACGTTGACGGCGAGTTCCTCGACGCAGCGGAAAGCTTCATTGAAAAACAAGTCAAAGCAGATAAACCGTTCTTTACTTGGTTCAACACCACACGTATGCACAACTTTACTCACGTACCAGAAGAGTACAAGGGTAAAACTGGTGCGGGTTTCTATGCTGATGGCGTGAAACAACACGATGACCAAATTGGCCATCTACTTAACAAGATCAAAGAGTTGGGTGTCGATGACAACACTATCATCGTTTACACTACAGACAATGGCCCGATGATCAACTTGTGGCCAGATGCGGGTATGACACCGTTCCGTTCTGAGAAAAACACTGGTTGGGAAGGCGGTTTCCGTGTCCCTATGCTGATCAAGTGGCCTGGTAAAATCGAAGCGGGTAAAACGTTTAACGGTATGATGTCTCTAGAAGACTTCTTCCCAACGTTAGTTGCCGCAGCAGGTAATGATAAAGTCACTGACGAGTTGCTTAAGGGCAAAAAAGTTGGTGATATGAACTACAAAGTTCACTTAGACGGTTACAACCAACTGCCTTACCTAACAGGTAAAACCGATAAATCAGCGCGTAACGAGTTCGTCTACTGGAGTGATGACGGTGACCTACTCGCTTTACGTCAAGGCAAATACAAGTTCCATTTCTTGATTCAAGAAAATGAGACTGGCTTAGAGATTTGGCAAAAACCATTTACTAAGCTGCGTGTACCGAAGATCTTTGACTTAAGTATTGACCCGTTTGAACGAGGTGATACTGGTATGGGATACGATACTTGGATGTACGAGCGTTCATTCTTAATGATGCCAGCGATGGAAAAAGTGAAAGAGGTGATGGGAACGTTTAAAGAATACCCACCTCGTATGGAGCCGGGCACATTTGTTCCTAAGTAACGAATAATTACAAGTGGCGCTCTTAGGGGCGCCATAATTCAAAGAGAGAAATGCATGAGCAAAACTTCCCCACGTCATTCTACGGCTATGCCAATCGTCCCAATGAAAACCGCGTTTAAATCCGCGCAAGGAAACGAGCGTCGCTTCCACGTGATGGCCAAACCGGGCGGTGCAAAATGTAACATTGACTGCCAATATTGCTTTTATCTGCATAAAGAAAATCTGCTTCATCAACCAAAGCAACCGAAAATGGACGATGAAACCTTAGACGCTTTTATTAAGAGTTATATTGAGAGTCAAGACGGCGAACAAATCGTATTTTCTTGGCAGGGCGGAGAGCCAACACTGCTGGGATTAGATTACTTCCGCAAAGTGGTTGAGCTACAAAAGAAATACCAGCCAAAAGGCACACGCATCGAAAATGACTTGCAGACCAACGGCATTTTGCTCAATGACGAATGGTGTGAGTTCTTACATGCGAACAACTTCTTAGTCGGATTGTCGATTGATGGTCCGCAAGAGCTGCACGACAAATACCGCAAAACCCGTAGCGGTAAACCTACGTTCCATTTGGTAATGAAAGCGGTAGAAAAACTGCAGCAGCACCAAGTGCGATTCAACGCTTTGGTGACAGTAAACCGCCACAACGTGAAGCATCCATTGGAGATCTATCGATTCCTTACTCGCGAACTTGGCGTGACTTATATCCAGCTCGCACCTGTGGTCGAACCCAATGACTTCCACACGACCGCGCCGCAGTTCTGGAATGAGCAGATGATCCCAGAGATGGGCAGTGAGTTAGCGAAACCGGGGCACCCAATGTCAGTCGTTACCGATTGGTCGGTCGACCCTGATGATTGGGGTGAGTTCCTTAGTGTTATGTTTGTCGAATGGGTCAACAACGACTTGGGTCGAGTGCTAGTGAACCTATTCGAAACTGCTGTTGCTCAAGTGATGGGAAAACCTTCTCAACTCTGTATTACCGCAGAGTTCTGTGGCAAAGGTTTAGCGATTGAACATAACGGCGATGTGTACAGCTGTGACCATTATGTATATCCCGAATACAAGTTGTCGAACATTCACGACCATACGCTGAATGAGATGGCGTTTTCCACTCGTCAGTTTACTTTTGGTATGGCAAAGCGCGACTCGCTACCGGAATACTGCAAGCAGTGTCCCTACCTAAAATACTGCTGGGGCGAATGCCCTAAAAATCGCTTAATCAAAACCCCCGACGGTGAACAAGGGCTTAACTACCTTTGTTCGGGTATCCGTCGCTTCTTCGATGACACCTTGCCGATGCTGGTGGGCTTATCGCAGATCTTGCAGCAACAAAATACTAAGTAAGGGTGGCGATGAATAACGCACAACAAGCGATCAAGCAATTGATCGAACAAACAGAACAGAGTGTCATTGGTCAAAGTCATGTGGTCCGTGCTTTGGTTATTGGTTTGCTGACTAATGGACACGTGCTACTTGAGGGGTTACCGGGAACGGCGAAAACGCGCTCGGTAAAATCGCTGGCGAATTTGCTCAAGACGAGCTTTGGACGTATCCAGTTTACTCCTGACTTATTACCGTCAGACGTCACTGGCACCGAGGTCTATCAAGAAGTCGCGGGTAAGCCACAACTGCATTTCCAACCGGGACCGATTTTTAACAGCATTGTCCTTGCCGATGAAGTCAACCGTGCGCCCGCTAAAGTGCAGGCAGCCTTGCTTGAAGCGATGGCCGAAGGGACAATTACCGTGGGTGATCAAACGCACCAGCTCCCTGATCTGTTTATGGTACTAGCGACACAAAACCCAATTGAGCAAGAAGGAACCTATCCGTTGCCTGAAGCGCAGATGGACCGCTTTATCATGAAGGTCACCGTCGATTATCCAGAAGACCAAGCCGAGCGAGACATTATCCGCTTGGTTCGCAGTGAAGAGCTTGGCGCCAAAGCGTCAAGAACGGCAAATCCGGCAGAGCACATTTCTCCCGAGCTGATTCTTGAAGCGCGCCAACAGTTGCCGCATATTGCGGTCTCTGAGTTGGTTGAGAACTACATCGTCGCGTTGGTGATGGCGACCCGCAAACCGCAGCGTTACCCAGACTCTCAACTCGACAAGTGGATTGAAGTTGGGTCAAGTCCGCGTGCGTCTATTGCGCTTGATAAATGTGCTCGTGCTTATGCTTGGCTTCAAGGTCGCGACCATGTCCTGCCTGATGACGTTCGCGCTATGGTGCCTGCCGTCATGGGGCATCGTTTTTCACTGAGTTACGATGCGCTGGCAGACGGCGTTGATCATCAACGCGTGATTGAAGAGCTGTTAGATTACGTCGAAATCGGCTAAGCGCGGAGGTAGAAATGGCCAAGCCGACTCTTGCCCCTCAGTCCCAAGGACTCGATCCACGTTTGTATTGCGATTACGCCCGTTTGGTTCGCCTGCAAGCTCAGGCCGAATCATTCAGCCTTTTGCCACACCTCAAAGCTGGCAGTGTTCTATCTGGACGTCATAACTCTCTGTTTCGTGGCCGTGGCTTGAATTTTGAAGAGTTACGTCATTACCAGCTCGGTGATGATATTCGTAACCTCGATTGGAAAGTGACGATGCGCACTGGCAAACCACACGTGAGAAGTTACACCGAAGAGAAAGACCGTAACGTCATTATTTGTGTTGATCAGCGTAGTGCGATGTTTTTCTCCTCGATTGAAGTGATGAAATCGGTGGTGGCAGCGGAAATCGCTGCCATGTGTGGATGGCGAGTATTGAAAGACGGTGACCGTGTTGGGTTGGTGATTGCCGCGCATCAACGCGTTTTTCATAGCAAAGCACAGCGCTCGCAAAATGAATTCTTAGCCCAACTAAAGCGCCTTGCTCAGTCCAACCAAGCCTTGAATGTTGATGCGTACAACAGTGAACTCGTCAGCTTTTCGCGCTGGTTGGAACAAGTGAAAAGAATGAAGCTCAAACAGTCGACGATTATCTTCATCAGTGACTGGCATGACTGTGAGGAGCACCATCTTGACCATCTGAAACAACTTCAGCAACACAACGATGTGCTGGCAGTGATGGTCAGTGACCCGTTTGAACAGTCGTTACCGGAAGACTTAGCTAGTCTGAAGTGGGTTGTGGGAGATGGGCGCTATCAACTCAACTTGGACAGTAAAGCCAAAGTCGAAACCGCCAGCTCGCATCTGGCCGAACGAATGGCGCAGCAAAGGCAGTCTCTGACTCAGCTTATGTCGATCAAAAAGCTACCCCACATCGAGCTGGATACGTCCGGCGAGCATATCGCTAAGTTTCAACAGTTGGTGGGAGGTCGATAATGGCGACTGTCCATACCCCGCCAAGTACCTATATTTTACGCGACTTGCACGATGTTGCAGTACCTGAAAGTGTCAGTTGGTGGCCTCAAACCATTGGCTGGAAGCTACTTGCTTTAGCGATATTGCTTGCACTTGTGTATTGGACCTACAAAGCACTGTGTCGTTGGTGGAACAATCGCTACCGCAGTGAGGCATTAACTGCGCTGAATGAACTCAATCCTCAAGATAACGACACAGGTAAAAGACTGTTTTCTATTTTGAAAGTCGTACTGGTTTATCTCAATAGTGGTAACGCCCGCCTGTTCGATGCTGCCTTCTTAGGCAAACTCGATGAGCTCAGCCTAGGGCAACCCACTTTTAACGATCAAACTGCAAAGCAGTGGCAGCAAAGTTTGGTCAATCCGAACATTGAACTTAGTTCTGAACAAAATGCAGAACTGATCAAACGAGCGCAAGTTTGGCTTAAACAACATCGCCTAAGCGTGAAAACTCAGGAGGGTAGAGTATGAATCCGTTGCTCTCGCTGAATAGCCTAGAGTTCGCGCATCCATTATGGTTTTTGCTGCTACCACTGCCGCTACTTATCTCTTATCTTGTGCCCGCTTATCGCACCAAACAAATGGCGATCAAAGTGCCATTCTTTCAATTGCTGGTGGATGCGATTGGAGAAACGCCGTCGGAAGGTGCGAGTCAACTAGCGCCCAAATGGTGGCAACGTGCGACACTGATTATTTCTTGGTTGTGCGTCGTGACGGCATTGGCGCAGCCAAACGTGCTGGGTCAACCACAAGTGCGTGAGCAACTCGGGCGTGATGTCATGGTCGTAGTGGATTTGTCCGGTTCGATGGCAGAAGTTGATTTTGACTCCAAGTCAGGCAGTAAAATTTCTCGTCTTGACGCCGCCAAAGAAGTACTTGGTGAGTTTGTAACCACAAGAAAAGGTGACCGATTGGGTTTGATCTTGTTTGGTGACGCGGCATTTGTACAAACACCGTTTACCGCTGACCAACAAGTTTGGCTTGAGTTACTCGAGCAAACCGAGGTCGCGATGGCAGGGCAAAGCACCCACCTTGGCGATGCGATTGGTTTGGCGATCAAAGTGTTTGAACAGAGCGCGAAATCCAATCCTCAGCAAGACAAGCCAAAAGAGAAAGTGGTGATTGTGCTGACCGATGGTAACGATACTGGCAGTTTTGTCGAACCGATTGACGCGGCAAAAGTTGCCAAAGCGAAAGGCGTGCGCGTGCATGTTATCGCGATGGGAGACCCGCGAACTATTGGTGAATCCGCGCTAGATATGGAGACGATCGAACGTATCGCCAGTGAATCAGGAGGTAAAGCATTTCAAGCGCTTAACCGTGATGAGTTAGCGCTCGCTTACCAAGAGATTGGTGAACTTGAACCTCAGCTCTACGAAAGTACCACTTATCGACCAAAACAAACTCAGCACCATTATTTGTTGGCGATCGTGGTTGTGATGCATTTGTTGGCATTCAGTTTAGCAACGCTGCAACGAAGACGATTAGCAAACTCTAGCTCAGGCTCTCAACAGGGAGAAAAGCATGTTTGATTCTCTGACTGTTGAGCAGTTTTTCAGCCAGTTTCACTTTCTCAGACCTTGGTGGTTACTGGCGTTTGTGCCGATGGTGTTACTACTTTGGTTACGCTCATTAGAAGACTCCAGACCAAGCTGGAAAGATGTGTTACCCGAACACCTGCGAAGTGCGCTGACCATCGGCGAAAAAGGCTGGCGAAAACAGTTGCCGCTTAAGTTACTGCTGGTCAACGTGACGTTGGCGATTATCATTTGCGCTGGACCAACTTGGCAGCGAGAAGCCTCACCATTTGGGGAAGATAAAGCGTCGATGCTGGTGGTGCTAGACAACAGTGATTCTATGCTGCAAAAAGATTTGCCGCCAAGTCGTCTAGAGCGTGCCAAACAAAAGGTGCGAGATTTACTCGCAGCGCGAGAAGGCGGTCGGACTGGACTAGTTGTTTACGCTGGTAGCGCACATGTTGCTATGCCAGTGACTCAAGATGCAAAAGTGTTTGACCCTTTTCTTGCGGCTATTTCGCCAGACATCATGCCTGTTGATGGCAAAGATGCCTCGCAAGCTTTAGTGCTTATCGACCAACAGCTAAACAACGAACTGGGCTCGAGCGTATTACTGGTCAGTGATGGTGTGACGCCCAATACGATTGATAGTTTTGCCGCGTTTTTTTCAGCCAAGCCTTATCAGTTGCTGATTCTCGCTGCGGGAAACCCTGATCGAGTCAGTGATAACCCGATGGACTTAGACTCATTGCGTGCGCTAGCTCGTGCCACTGGTGGGCGCTTGGTTGAGGTGAGCGTCGACGGCAGTGATATCGAAACGCTGAACCGCTTGGTGGAGCGTAACATGCAACTCAACGGTGAATCGTCGATGCCTTGGAAGGATATGGGTTATGTACTGCTTTATCCTATTGCGCTGATCATGATGCTTTGGTTCCGTAAAGGTTGGTTGGTGCAGTGGTGTTTACTTGCGATGGTGTCTGGTTCTTTGTTGTTGCCTAAACCGGCAATGGCTCAACCAGTGCAGAGTAAAGCTGAGCAAGTTGAAGTGATTCAAAAAGTCACCTTGTGGGATAAGCTCGCGCAAAGTTGGTGGGACTTGTGGTTAACACCGGATCAGCAAGGTCAACGTTTAATGAACGATAAACAATACCTAGAAGCGGCGAAACATTTTAAAGACCCGCTACGTAAAGGTACGGCTTACTATTATGCTGGGGAATATAAGCTGGCGCATAGCGCGTTTTTACAGCTAAGGCATGCAGCGACACAAGACGAGCGAGACTTAGGTTTGTACAACGCCGCCAGCGCACTGGCTCGGCAGCGAGAGTACGTTGCTGCCAGAGAACTCCTGCAAACACTCGCCGCGCAAACTACGTTGCATGAACAATTACGACCAGACGTTGAACACAATCTCGCCGTGATTACCGCTTTGGTGGACGAGATTAACCAGATGAGTGAAAGTCAGGGCAAATCGGCAGAAGGGCAGCAAGAGATTTCCGTAGAGCTGGGCGAGGATCAACCAAAAACTGGCGACGGTTATCAAGAACAGACTTCTGAAGAATTGATGACCAAAGAGTCGATAAGTGCTGAAGAGTTGCTGAATGATCAAGCGGTGGCGGATAAATGGCTCAAACGAGTTGAAGCCGACCCGAAATATTTCCTACGTGCCAAGTTCCAAATCCAGCTCCACAATCCAGTCGATGCTTCTAGCGGTGCCAACGAACGAGGTGAGGAGTAACTATGTTGATTCAAAGGAAGTTGATTCAAAACCATTACTCGTTACATCAATCTAACCAACTGATTACTATTGGTTTTTTAGTGGCACTGGTCTTGTTGATGCCGTTCAATGGCTTTGCAGCAGAGTTGGATATTGACCAATTGCAGCGCAACCATGATGTTGAAATCACGGCTTGGATCGGCCAGCAAGAGGACAGTGGTGCAGCGCACGTGAGCGTAAACCAACAAGTGATTTTGAACATCGAAGTCGCGACGCCTCGTTGGTTTACGGGTGGCACCCGTATCGGTGCGATTGATGTAGCGAACTTAATTGCCAAGCAGCGTAACCAGTTAGCCACTAACTTTACCGATCGCAAACGCGACCAGACTTGGTCTCGTCAGCGTTGGGAAGTGACGCTTTACCCACAAGCTTCGGGGAGTTTTGTGATTCCACCTGTTCCGGTTTGGGTAAAAGTTTCTGCGCCCGATGGTTCTAATGTTGCGGGTACTTTATACACGCCTCCACTGCAATTTGACGCTGCTCTGCCAACTGGCTTGATTAGTGATCAAACTCCGTGGTTTGTTGCTTCAAATGTAGAAGTAGAGCAGCAGTGGCAGACTTCGCAGGAACAACTGAAAGTCGGTGATACGATTACACGAACCGTAACAGTGAGTGCGCAAGATAGCTTGTCGGTATTGTTGCCAAACCTGCTCTCAGGTCAGTCTACCCAGCAATACCACGCTTATACGCAACCACATCAGTTGTCGGATACGCAAACGCGTGGCGATTATCAATCGACCCGAACCGAACAGAGTGTGTATGTGATTCAACAAGGCGGAGATGTTACGTTCCCGGATATTGAGTTCCAATGGTGGAACAGCAAGCGCAATCAGCTTGAAACCGTTGTGGTGCATGGACAACGCTTCCACGCGAAACACACGCTCGCGTCATTTCTCAAAGCCTATTCTTCGTGGTTGATGGCCGCTGGCATCGTGTTCGCCCTTATGGCTGCAGCAACGATTGCCATTAAGCGTTACTACCGAAAACGGCCAGCTCCAGCTTGGTTAACTTTCAATCGTCTTGTTAAAGCCAAGCGTTGGAGCGAGGTACGTACGTTGTTGTATCGACAAACACGTACCCATACTTCGCAGTTAGAAATGACCAAAGTAGATAACAGTCAACAATGGCAAAAAGAGAGTACCCGTATCCAACAGGGTGAAGAGAATATTAGATTAGTGAAGTCATTGTGGCGTAAAATCAGGAATAAAAAGTCATCTAAGTTTGTTATCGGTATTAAACCAGCGTTACTCGAATTAACGGGAAAACGTCGTTGATATTAACTTTATTTGATTAACGTATTGCCTTATTAAACAACTATTCTCCAGCTTATTCAGGCTAAATTAGTAGATATAAACCGCGCCAGAGCTGGATGCAGAGTTATCGCTTTGATCACCATTAATACCTGTTGCGCTGCTGCTTTCTCTCTCTGTACTTATCGCAAATCTACTACCGTTAGACGACAATGAAACAGAAAGCCCAAATCTATCAAGAGATTCTGTATTAGAAGGTTTAATATAGAACTCTTGCTTCCATAGAGAACCATCAAAGCGAAACAAATAGGCAGCTCCTGAGGAGCCTGCTGAATTGTCGGTCTGTTCTCCATTCACACCAATTGAGTTGCTTCCTTCACTAAAAGCACCAACTAAAAGTGAGTTGCCTTCTGGAGATAGCGCAACAGAATTACCGAAATAATCGAATGACTCGGCATTTGATGCAGTAAGGTAGGCTTGCTCTGACCAATCACTGCCATCAAATTGATACACATAGGCAGCACCATTACGACTATTTTGACCATACCCACCTACACCTAACAAATTTCCATTTGAAGAAAGTGAAACAGATGCCCCAAAATATCCTGAGCTACTGGTGTCTGAAGCCTTTATATAGGCCTGTTGTATCCAATTACTCCCATCGAAGCGGAATAAATAAACCGCTCCTGAAGAGAACGAATCATTATTGAATTGATCACCATTCACGCCAGTCGCAGCGCTGTCTTCATCCTTTGCCCCTACTGCTAAGGTGTTGCCGTTATGAGAAAGTGATAGGCTGCTACCAAAGCGATCGCTGCTCTCTGTATTTGAGGCTTTGATATAAGCTTCTTGTATCCAGTTACTGCCATTGTAGCGGAATAAATAAACCGCCCCCGCATCAGAGTAAAGGTCGTTGTCTACTGGAGAAAGGGCGTAGGTGCCATTCAGGTCACTGCTTTCCCCGTCAGCTCCGACTGCTAGAGTACTCCCGTCTGGTGAGAGTGCGACTGCAATACCAAAATGGTCGCCATCACCCGGGTTAGAGGCTTTAACGTAAGTTTGATGATTCCAGTCCGTACCATCAAAGGTAAAAATGTAAGCAGCACCAGCATTAGGAATAGAGTTGTCTGTTGGGTCTCCGTTGATTCCAGGCACACCGCCTTCTTCACCTTGTGCGCCTACCACGAGAGTGTTGCCATCGGAAGATAACGAAACTGAGCTACCAAAAGTATCAGAAGCTTCGGCATTTGGTGCTTTAATATAGGCCTGTTGTGACCATTGGTTGCTCTTGTACCGGAATAAATAAACGGCCCCAGAAGTTGTAGCGTCATCATTGGCTTGATCACCGTTGAGTGACGTTGAATTGCTGTCTTCCCTATCTGCACCTACAGCAAGTGTGTTCCCATCAGCAGATAGCGAAATAGAATTCCCAAAGTTGTCGCTGCTATTAGTATTTGACGCTTTAACGTAAGTAATCAGATTAGCTAGCTCAGATGACTCGATTGATCGTTTATTGGATAAGGTGACTAACTCTTCGTTTTTAGCCAAAATAAAATACTCAGATACGGCTGTTTCTAAAATACTACCAATGTTGACCGTTCCTGTTGTACCAGAGGTAACAGTAAGTAATTCTTCACATTCGTTATTCTGTGAATCATTTTTTTTGCAGATAATGTACTCACTGGCACCGCTTGAATCATCCCAGTCAAATGTGGCGATGCCGCTATCGCTTACTTCAATTGATAACAAGTTAAAAGGTTGAGGTGATGAGCTTGCTGAAGATATTTCCTTTGCAGATAAATCGCGTGCGTCTCCACACCCATAGAGTGTTAGGGTGGGCGATAGCAGTAGAATGGCTCTTAGTGTTGCAGAAAGTGTAAACATCATCATGACTTCCTATTAGTTTGGCAGTGCGATGAAATTCTCAGAGCGTCTTGATAGTTATTTAGGGGGAAAGTGCGGAATAATAACGATGAGCTCACGCACAAGCTGTAGTTTTCAAAGCGTATTTACTTTACCTAATCGTGAACACTGACTTTAATTAATTGATTCATAAATAATCATAGAACTAGCACTGTATGTGTCTACTGGTTCATAAGTGTTAGATTGCATTTATGCGAGCTGACCAAGGTTTTTAATCGATTTTGTGTGAACAAAAGTGTTTGGCTCTTCGGGGCAGGGGAGTTTGTTTGGGGGCATTCGTGTCGCCAGCAGATCTGCTTAATGAAGCCTTGGTCTTTATGTTGGTAGGTAAAAACAAAAAAGCCGTATCTTTCGATACGGCTTTTTCTGAATTTGGCTCCCCCTGCGGGACTCGAACCTGCGACATACGGATTAACAGTCCGCCGTTCTACCAACTGAACTAAGGGGGAATTGCGTTTAAGCGAGGCGAATATTAGCGATGGTGCCAAAAAGTGTCAATACTTATGTCGATGAAAAAAAGCATTTTTTTAAAGATAAATTACTTTACTTTTTTGTATCCCTTACCGGATATAGTCTGTACATAGTTATCCACTAAAATTGTGGATAAGTGTGTTAATTAAACTTGAGCAATTACATTTAGCGCGAATTTTAGATTGTTTACACTAAATTCTATCAATAGATAACGCTTTATAAGTAGCTGTATAGTGGTGAGTTTTGTACAAAATTGTTGTTAATATAATCGTGATGATTTCAGGATGGAAAGTTTGATAAGTCTGAAAAATACGGGATTTTGTGTATAAGCTGTTAGCTAAAAAGATGAGATTTTCAGAGTAGATCTCTAGTAGGGCGAAAGATAATATCAGGATTGATTTTGAGGATCTAGCTATAGTTGAGCAATTTTCGCAAAACAGGCGTTTATTTTTTCCTTAGCTATTGTGTATGTATATATATACAGTCACAATATCAAAAACGAATTTCACTAAGATTGAGGCTGTGCATGAACAAAGTGTATGACTTAGTATCAGATTACCAACCGTCTGGTGACCAGCCAACCGCGATTAATCAGCTTCTAGATGGCTTAGATTCAGGTTTGGCTCATCAAACATTACTTGGTGTGACAGGTTCGGGTAAAACCTTTACCCTCGCCAACGTGATTGCTAAAGCGCAACGTCCGGCAATCTTATTAGCACCAAATAAAACTCTGGCAGCGCAGCTTTATGGAGAGATGAAGTCGTTTTTCCCTAACAATGCGGTTGAGTATTTCGTCTCTTACTATGACTATTATCAGCCAGAAGCCTACGTTCCTACCACAGACACTTTTATTGAGAAAGACGCGTCGGTTAACGCTCATATCGAGCAGATGCGTTTATCGGCAACCAAAGCGCTGCTAGAGCGAAAAGATGCGATCATCGTGGCGTCGGTGTCTGCGATTTATGGTCTGGGTGATCCACAAGCGTATTTGCAAATGATGCTGCATATCCGTCGTGGTGACGTGATGGATCAGCGCGATATTTTACGTCGTCTTGCTGAGCTGCAATATAGCCGAAATGAAGTTGCGTTTGAACGCGGTCAGTTTCGTGTTCGTGGTGAAGTCATTGATATCTTCCCAGCAGAATCCGATCAAGATGCCGTACGTATTGAAATGTTCGACGATGAAATTGACTGCATCAGTGTATTTGACCCGTTGACCGGTGCGGTTAAACAGCGTGATTTGCCTCGTTATACCATTTACCCGAAAACGCACTATGTTACTCCGCGTGAGCGCATTCTTGATGCAATTGAACACATTAAGGCTGAGCTAGAAGTACGCAAAACTTATTTGCTCGAAAACAACAAACTGTTAGAAGAGCAACGCATCAGCCAGCGTACACAATTCGATATCGAGATGATGAACGAACTCGGTTTCTGTTCAGGGATCGAAAACTACTCGCGCTACCTCAGTGGTCGAAACGAGGGGGAGCCGCCACCGACGTTATTTGACTACTTGCCACACGACGGTTTGCTGATCATTGATGAGTCACACGTGACCGTTCCGCAAATTGGTGCGATGTATAAAGGTGACCGCTCGAGAAAAGAAACCTTGGTCGAGTTCGGTTTCCGTCTCCCTTCAGCGCTGGATAACCGTCCACTGAAATTTGAAGAATTTGAATCGCTGGCGCCACAAACCATCTTCGTTTCGGCGACACCGGGTAATTACGAACTGGAAAAATCGGCTGACCAAATTGCCGATCAGGTGGTGCGTCCGACGGGTCTGCTTGATCCAGAATTAGAAGTACGTCCAGTCGCGACTCAGGTTGATGACTTACTCTCCGAAATTCGCATCCGCGCGGCGAAAGACGAACGTGTCTTGGTGACGACCTTGACCAAACGAATGGCTGAGGATCTCACTGATTATCTAACAGAACACGATGTCAAAGTGCGTTATTTACACTCAGACATTGATACTGTTGAGCGTGTCGAAATCATTCGCGACTTACGTTTAGGTGAATTTGACGTATTGGTTGGGATCAACTTACTTCGAGAAGGTTTGGATATGCCAGAAGTGTCGCTGGTGGCGATTCTGGATGCGGACAAAGAAGGTTTCCTACGTTCGGAGCGTTCATTGATTCAGACAATCGGTCGTGCGGCGCGAAATGTTGAGGGTAAAGCGATTCTCTACGCAGATTCGATTACTAAATCGATGAAGAAAGCGATGGATGAAACCAACCGCCGACGTGAGAAGCAACAAGCCTACAACGAGGAGATGGGGATTGAGCCTCAAGCGCTGAAACGTAACGTCAAAGACATTATGGAACTCGGTGACATTACTAAAGCGAAGAGACAGCGTGGTAATAAGCAAGTGCCATTGTCTAAAGTGGCTGAACCTTCGCAAAGTTATGAAGTGATGACACCTCAGCAGCTCGAAAAAGAAATCAGTAAACTTGAAACTCAGATGTACCAACACGCTCAAGACCTTGAGTTTGAATTGGCGGCAGAAAAACGCGATGAGATTGATAAGTTGCGCCAGCAGTTTATTGTAAATAGCTGATCGTTAAGCTGAATTTTAGGCAAAAAAATAGCCAATAGAAATTTATCTATTGGCTGTCATTTGTGAATACTTAAGTTCACTAACAACGTCAGTTGGCTAGGTGACCCATTAGGGTCAACCTTACTAAAGCAGATACCGTGCCAATTAATTTTTGTTGGATTTTTGCTTAAATAACAATCAAAAGCTGCCTTTAAATCGGTTTTTATTTGCAAAATGCAAAGCCTAATGCAATCATTTATACAAATTGCAATCGCAATAAACGGCTAGGCTATGCAAAATAATACTAATGATCCCAAAGCAAAATATCTGCTTATGGTTGAAGATACGGCGTCGGTCGCGGCACTGTATCGCTCTTACCTGACTCCGCTTCAAATCGACATCAATATTGTCGGTACGGGGCGTGACGCAATTGAAAGTTTAAACTTTCGTACTCCTGATTTGATCCTGCTTGATTTACGTCTGCCTGATATGACGGGTATGGACGTGCTTTATGCAGTGAAACAGAAAAACCCGGATGTTCCGGTCATCTTTATGACCGCGCACGGCTCGATTGATACCGCGGTTGAAGCAATGCGTCACGGCGCACAAGACTTTTTGATTAAACCGTGTGAAGCGGACCGGCTGCGTGTTACGGTCAACAACGCGCTACGTAAGGCGAATAAACTTAAGAATGAAGCGGATAATCCAAACCAAGGTTATCAAGGCTTCATCGGCAGTAGCCAAACCATGCAGGCGGTTTATCGCACCATTGACTCGGCAGCGTCGAGTAAAGCCAGTATTTTTATTACCGGCGAGAGTGGTACGGGTAAAGAGGTGTGTGCAGAAGCGATTCACGCGACCAGTAAGCGTGGCGACAAACCTTTTATCGCGATCAACTGCGCAGCAATTCCGAAAGATTTAATTGAAAGTGAGCTGTTTGGTCACGTCAAAGGGGCATTTACTGGTGCAGCAACCGACAGACAAGGTGCGGCAGAGCTCGCGGACGGCGGCACACTATTCTTAGATGAATTGTGTGAAATGGACCTAGACTTGCAAACCAAGCTCCTACGCTTTATTCAGACGGGTACTTTCCAGAAAGTTGGCTCGTCAAAAATGAAGAGCGTCGATGTGCGATTTGTGTGTGCAACCAACCGAGACCCATGGAAAGAAGTTGAAGAAGGGCGCTTTCGGGAAGATTTGTACTATCGTTTGTATGTGATCCCTCTGCATTTGCCACCATTACGTGAGCGCGGCGAAGACATAGTTGAAATTGCTTATTCATTATTGGGCTTTATGTCGAAAGAAGAGGGTAAGGACTTTGTAAGACTATCACCAGAGGTGGTAGAAAGATTTTCCGATTATGAATGGCCGGGTAACGTCCGTCAGTTGCAAAACGTACTGAGAAACGTTGTGGTGCTGAACAACGGTAAAGAAATTACCTTGAACATGTTACCCCCGCCGCTGAATAAGCCTCTGGATAACCAAATTCGTGTTGAGTTTACTGAAACGCTGGAGCCGTCAGTTCACGATATTTTTCCACTTTGGTTAACTGAGAAAAAAGCGATAGAGCAAGCGATCAAAGCGTGTGATGGCAACATTCCAAAAGCCGCCGGTTATTTGGATGTCAGTCCTTCGACGATCTACCGCAAACTACAAACTTGGAATGCGAAGGAAACCCAGTAAATCATGGAAGTATTAAACCAGAGTAAAATCGACAGGTTAGCGAATGAGATTGGTCAGGAAAATGTGCCGGTTTTGCTTGAAATCTTTTTAGGTGAGCTGGCTCAATACATCGAAACGCTAAGCCAAGAAGAGAGCTTTGACGTTGCCCGTTATTTGAAAGAAATCAGCCACGCCCTGAAAAGCAGTGCCGCCAGTTTTGGCGCTGAATCTTTATGTGCCTATGCGATTGAAATCGATGCAGCAGCGAAATCCGGCGGAGAGTTTGATACCGATTCGATTCGCAGCAAGATGTTAACGTTGCTCGGTGAAACCAAGCAACGTTATCAGCAGATATATCAATCGCAGTAACAACTGAACGGCTTACTGCGATTGTATTTCGTCACAAAGTAGTGATTCGATGGCGTGTTGCAGTTTAGCGCGGTCGTGTCGCCAATCACGGTTTGGTGATGCCAGCGGGGTTGTCACACAATTCCATTCAGCAAGTTCTGGGTGAGGCTCGTCGCCCAGAACTACATCAATTCTTCTGCCTCGGCACGAACGTTCACACCACTCCAACTTTTCCTGAAGTGTCATTTTGCCCGCAGGCCCAAATTCGGGAGATAAGTTCTCCACGAAAATCAGTTGCGCTTTGTGGTTATTGGCAATCGCTCGACCTATTTCCGGCAAAAGCAGTGGCGGCATAATACTGGTTAAGAAGCTACCTGGACCTAATATAATCGCATCCGCTTGCTCAATCGCCATCACACCTTCTTTGGTCGCAGGCACTTCAGGCTCTAGGTCCAAACGCACCAACTTGTCAGGCATTTCGTCAACACTGGTTTCGCCCGTAACCCATTTACCGTCTGGTGCCAGAGCGCGTAAGTCGGAAGGGTGCTCCGACATCGGGATGATATTGACGTCCACTTTGAGCATGTTGCGAATTAGATTGGTTGCATCTAACGGACGGACCGATAGGTTATCCAGCGCTGTTAGCATCAAGTTGCCGAGGTTATGACCGTCGAGTTCACCTGAGCCTTTAAAGCGGTATTCGAACATCATCGAGCTAATGGATGGCTCGGTAATGAGCTGGTTGATACAGTTGCGGGTATCGCCCCAAGCAATGCCACCCTGACAGTTACGAATTCGACCCGTCGAGCCCCCGTTATCTGTTGTGGCGACAATGCCAGTGGCGTTATTACCGAAGTCTTTTAGCGCCGCAAGCATTCGGCCAAGACCGTGGCCACCGCCAATCGCGACGACCCGTTTTGATGAGTAGAGAGTCATTAATATCTTCTTATTTTTTCAAAACTAACCACAATTTAGAGCATTACATTCATATCGGATACTCAGTAGGGGGTATTTTGGGCTTCAAGTATGTTTTTTTGACGTTTAGGGTAGAAGCACGCACAATTATTAAGTATTTTATGTATCAGCTGTCGTCTTTTAAAGTTATTTGTACTTGAGGCGATTGCCATAACTCCGAGCTCACCCAGCTAAGTTCGAATGAATAAGCTTGCTGAGCCAGTGACAAGTTGTCACAAGGGCATAGTTGGAAATGATTGTGCCTCCCGTGTTTGGAAAGGTGTTCCGTGGCGCAACAATTCGAAGATAGATTCCATCGCAAGTTTTATTACTTGCGTCTTTCCGTTACAGATGTTTGTAACTTTAAATGTACTTACTGCTTGCCTGATGGCTATAAGCCTTCGGGGCAGAAAAACTCGTCCTTTTTATCGCTTCCAGAAATTAAACGCGTAGTCCGTGCATTCGCAGATTGTGGCACGTCAAAAGTGCGCATTACTGGCGGCGAGCCGAGCTTGCGTAAAGACTTTACCGATATCATCCACACCGTTGCCGAAACCAACGGCATCAACAAAGTGGCGACGACAACCAACGGCTACCGTATGGAAAAACAAGTCGCGGACTGGAAGCAAGCAGGCTTAACGCATATCAACGTGAGTGTGGATAGCCTAGACCCAAGAATGTTCCACCAAATTACCGGTGAGAATAAATTCTCTCAAGTCATGTCGGGTATCGACCGCGCGTTTGAAGTGGGCTACGAGCAGGTCAAAGTGAATGTGGTTTTGATGAAAGATCTGAACTCTCACGAACTGCCCGCTTTTCTCAACTGGATTAAAGACCGACCTATACAACTGCGTTTTATCGAACTTATGCAAACCGGTGAGATGGATGAGCTGTTCCAGAAGCACCATGTCTCTGGCGTTGGTATCCGTAATCAGTTGATTGCCAACGGTTGGCTGTTAAAAGTGAAAGCCAACAACGATGGCCCAGCGCAGGTTTTCGTCCATCCAGATTATCAAGGTGAGATCGGCCTGATCATGCCGTACGAAAAAGACTTCTGTGAAAGCTGTAATCGCCTGCGCGTTTCTGCGACGGGTAAGCTGCACTTGTGTCTGTTCGGCGACCACGGCGTAGAGTTGCGTGATTTGCTACAGCAAGACACGCAAGAAGCCGCATTAATCCAAAGAATTCAAGAGCAACTACAAACCAAATCTGTCAGTCACTTTCTTCATGATGGCAACTCCGGTATGACGCCACATCTTGCGTCAATCGGCGGTTAGTAGCGGCCAAGCAAACAATACACATTAATTTCGCCAAGCTCTGGCTCGGCAAAAGCAAACTATTTGAAGTAGGTAGGTGAACAATGGGTCACGCAGAAAGTAAATTCCAACCAGCAAACATCGCAGTACTCACTGTGTCGGATACTCGTACCGAAGAAAACGACACGTCGGGTCGTTACTTAGTTGAACACGCACAAGAAGCGGGTCACAACGTGGTCGATAAACAAATCGTTATCGATGACATGTACAAGATTCGTGCGATTGTCTCTCAGTGGATTGCTGATGAAAACGTGCAAGCGGTCATGATCACTGGTGGTACTGGTTTTACTTCACGTGACAGCACGCCTGAAGCGCTTAAACCACTATTCGATAAAGAAGTTGAAGGTTTCGGTGAGTTGTTCCGCATGGTGTCTTACGAAGAAATCGGCACCTCAACTATTCAATCTCGTGCTATCGCTGGCTTTGCTAACCACACGGTGATTTTCGCTATGCCGGGTTCTACGGGTGCATGTCGTACTGGCTGGACTAAGATCATCAAGCAGCAGTTGGATGCGAGTCACCGTCCTTGTAACTTCATGCCTCACCTAGCGGTATAAGCGGGGATTGTCATGAGCCAATTTACTCATATTAACGCCTCAGGTGAAGCCAACATGGTTGACGTGTCGGCTAAAGCAGAAACCGTGCGTGAAGCGCGCGCAGAAGCGTTTGTTCATATGGCACCTGAAACCCTGCAATTGATCGTATCAGGGCAACACCACAAAGGTGACGTTTTCGCTACAGCGCGTATTGCGGGCATCCAAGCGGCGAAGAAAACTTGGGATTTGATCCCGCTTTGTCACCCGTTACTGCTATCAAAAGTGGAAGTACAACTTGAAGCGATTGAAGCAGAAAACAAAGTGCGTATTGAATCGGTGTGCAAGTTGGCGGGTAAAACCGGTGTTGAGATGGAAGCGTTGACGGCGGCATCGGTCGCTGCGTTGACCATCTATGACATGTGTAAAGCGGTACAAAAAGATATGGTGATTGGTCAGGTTCGTTTGTTGGAAAAGACAGGCGGCAAGTCGGGTCACTTTAAGGCGGAATAATGATTAAAGTTCTATTTTTTGCGCAAACCCGCGAGCTCGTTGGCATCGATGAGATGGAAGTGCCAGCCGAGTTTGAAACGGTTGAAGCGCTCAGAGCGCATTTGGCAAACCAAGAAGGCAAATGGGACCTCGCGCTTGAATCAGGCAAATTACTGGCAGCCGTGAACCAATCTATTGTTCCGCTTGAACATGCTTTGTCTGATGGCGATGAAGTCGCGTTTTTCCCTCCGGTAACAGGGGGCTAATGATGGATTCTCGAGTTTCGGTCCAGTTTGACGACTTCTCAGTTGGCGCAGAGTACGACGGTTTATCTCAAGGCACAACGTCAGGCGCGGTAGTGACATTCATCGGCAAAGTGCGTGACATGAATCTTGGTGACAATGTGACTGGCTTGTCGCTGGAGCACTACCCAGGAATGACGGAAAAAGCGCTGGTGGAAATCTGTGATGAAGCAGAAAAACGCTGGCCGCTGCTTAAAGTGCGTGTAATCCACCGCGTAGGCGACCTAGATATCGGTGATCAAATCGTATTTGTCGGCGTGTCGAGTGCACACCGGGGTGCGGCATTTGAAGCGTGTGAATTCATCATGGACTACCTAAAAACCAAAGCGCCATTCTGGAAGAAAGAACGTACCACAGAGGCGACGCGCTGGGTTGAGTCTCGAGACTCAGACGCCAAAGCGGCCGAGCGCTGGCAGTCTAAATAAAACGTAAAAACGCTCTCATACCGAGAGCGTTTTTATCGCTGTTCATTGAGCTGATGGATGCTGCCACGCTGGCGATTTTTGGCGAAAAACAGTGCTTTATCTGCAATTGCGACGATCTGTTCTGCGCTCTCTTCCCTTGTCACCGAAGCGCAAAACTGCATGCCAATTGTAATGGTTAACTGCTCTGCAACACTTGAACCGCTATGAGAAATATTTAGTCCGAGAATTGCTTGTCTCAAGCGTTCTGCGCGGTAATAGGACTCGGCTTGAGATACCCCCGTCATATAAATCAAAAACTCATCGCCACCATAACGAAAGCAAAGATCTTGCGGTGTTGCCCAAGTGAGAATCGCATTGGCGACGGTTTTCAAAGCGTCATCTCCGCGTAAGTGACCGTAATAGTCGTTAAATTGCTTAAAACAATCGATATCTATCATTAAAATCGCGGAACTGGTGTCTTGTGCTTTGGTTGAGTCAAATGCTGCGGGCAACAAGGAGTCTAATGCGTATCGATTATAAAGTTGGGTCAAGTGGTCTTTATAGGTGAGTTTTTCCAGTTCAGCCTGTTGATGCGCAAACTGTTCCAACGCGAGTTTATATTCAGTGATGTTTCGCACGGTCCAAAGAACAAAAGGGGCATTAGGCAAAGGGATAACAAACGCACTAAAGTACTGTGGTTCGGTCGGTCCATCGATGCCTTCAAAACATGGGATTTCTTTTGGATCAAGCGAGTACTCAAGCTCAGTCGCTTGTCCGCTTTCGATGACATCGACAATGATTTGGCAAAACCGTTCGGCAGTTTCTGAGGGCAATACTTGCTGTTGTGTCAGTCCAATCAAGACCTCTGGATTATGGTGGCACTTGGTATTTTTACCTCCCCATGCATCTATATAGGTCCCTGACTTATCGAGGAGATAGGTCGGTTCAGGAACCGCATCAAACACCATGTGAATCATTTCAGGGTTGTCGGCAATCGCCTCTAATAGGGTTGAACTCACTCAAATATCCTTACAGCCAACGAGAGTACTACTTATAGTTTAGACAGTTTCGGTAAAGCGGTCGTTAAGGTCGTCAAAATAATGTCATGATTCTAACTGCGGGTTATTTTATGCCTTCTGTCTCATTGGTGTGACGAATGGGTTGTTAAACATTGAGATAACTATCGCTACTTGTCTTTCTTTATGTTGCTTTTTTGCGCTGTGGACTCGTTTTGAGACAGAGGTAATTGCGCTCAATGCCTGTTGAAATCTTGACTATTGGGCTACTGCTTTTGATTGATAGTTTAGAACGATTGTAAAAATTGGCGATTTCCATTTAGTAAAATCAAGAAATTAGACAACAATTACCTTATACCCAGCGTGACTGGTGCGTTAAGGAGAAAGCAATGGAATCATTAAAAGTAAAAGACTACATGACACTACAAGCGGTGACCTTCACTCCTGATATGTCATTAAGTGCCGCACTTCACAAGGTTCTGGATTCAAGATATTTAGGTGGGCCGGTAATCGATGAAAACAAGCGAGTAATTGGTTTTCTATCGGGTCAAGATTTACTAGAGAAACTACTGAAAGTGTCATACTACTGCCAAGACACTCATATCGTCAGAGACTGTATGCATCCCGAAGTTCTCTCAGTAGGCCCGGATACGTCTATCATCGCATTGGCAGAAATGATGACTAAAGATAAGCCTAAAGTGTACCCAGTAATCGATGATAACAATAAGTTGGTCGGCATTATTACCCGACGAGATGTGTTACGTGCGATTGGTAAAAACATCAACGAATGTTTCAAACATCCGGTTTAGAAGTATGTTGTGACAAAAATGGCGCTTTATGCGCCTTTTTCTTTTGGTGTGAGCCTAAGTCGCGGGCAGAGAGAGAAAAATTCCAATAGAAAGCAAAAAAGTGTTTGACCTTGGAGTAGACTCCAAGGTTTATGCTAAGGGTGTACATCAAATGGAGAGTTTACTATGTGCACAAAACACCAAGCATGCCGCTCTGAAAAAGTCGCGCTAAATCCATCACAAACGGGTTCTTGTTCTAGCCCGAGCATCACTTCTATCAAACAAGCGGACGTTAGCGCTGTAGAAACAGGTTGTTGCTCATCGACCAGTTGCAGCAGCGGAGGGGACCCTAGCGATGAGGAAAGCGACCCCAAACTGCTTTCGACCAACGGCTTAACCCATAGCTGGAAAATCGACGGGATGGATTGCCCATCTTGTGCGAGAAAAATTGAAACCGCGGTTAACAAAGTGGAAGGCGTTGTGGACGCCAAAGTTCTGTTCGCGACCGAAAAGCTGATCATAAGCGCTAATCATTCTGGTGTTGCGAGCTTAGTCGAGCAAGCCATTTTAGATACCGGATTTACGTTCCAAACCCCAACATCGACACCAAAAGCAGCCAAACCTACCGGTTGGAAGAGTGTCGTTGTACAAAATTCCAAGATTATCGCGATAGCCTCAGCGATGGCTGTTGCCGCAATAATTTCGCCTATTTTCCCTTTGGTGAGTGAATGGATGTTCATCTTCACCTGTTTGGCGGGTCTGTATCCGATTGGACGCAAAGCGATTGCGCTAGCGAGATCGGGCACACCGTTTGCGATTGAAACCCTAATGAGTGTCGCGGCGATTGGTGCCTTGTATTTAGGCGAGACAGTCGAAGCGGCGATGGTGCTACTGTTGTTCCTTATTGGTGAGCAACTTGAAGCGTTTGCCGCCTCCAAAGCACGCAGTGGTGTGCAAGCTTTGATGGAGCTAGTACCAGAAAACGCAATCAAAATCGTTGATGGTCAGCGTATTGAAGTAAGCGCCAGTGAATTGCAACCCGGCGACATTATCGAAGTCTCGCCAGGCTCTCGATTGCCAGCAGACGGCCGCTTAAATGAGGGTGTCGCCAGTTTTGATGAAAGTGCGCTAACGGGCGAATCGGTCCCGGTAGACAGAGCAGAAGGCGAGGGCGTAATGGCTGGGGCTGTAGTCGTCGACCGTGTGGTCCGTTTGACGATTACCTCTAAACAAGGTGAAAACGCTATCGATCGTATTCTCCATTTGATTGAAGAAGCGGAATCACGCAAAGCGCCACTTGAACGTTTCTTAGATAAGTTCAGCCGCTGGTATACGCCGTTGATGATGGTTGTTTCATTGCTGGTGATTGTTGTGCCGCCAATGTTTTTCTCGCAGCCATGGGAAACATGGGTCTACCGCGGATTAGCGTTACTGCTGATTGCTTGTCCTTGTGCCTTGGTTATCTCTACGCCAGCAGCGATTACGTCTGGTTTAGCCGCTGCGGCCAGTCGTGGCGCGCTGATTAAAGGTGGTGCGGCGTTAGAACAATTAGGTAAAGTGCAAACCGTCGCGTTTGATAAAACAGGCACGCTCACACAAGGCAAACCGGAAGTGACAGACTTGGTGGCGCTGCAAGGTTGGGATGACTCTGAGCTACTCGCCAAAGTGGCCGCGATTGAAGTTGGATCTAGCCACCCGCTTGCCGTATCTCTAGTGAATAGAGCGAAGCAACTGAATATCGCTATTCCTGAAGCCGATGACAAACAAGCGTTGGTGGGTAGCGGTGTCACAGGTGTGGTCGATGGCGTTCGTTACCATGTGATTGCGCCAAGTAAGCTCAGCATCGCGATTAGCAGTGACCTTGAACAACAAATTCAGCAGTTGGAAGACAGTGGTAAAACCGTCGTGGTGGTGGTTGAAGAAGAGCAAACGCCAATTGGTATCGTCGCGTGGCAAGATACATTGAGAGAAGACTCGGCACAGGCTATTGAAGCGCTGAAAAGCTTGGGAATCAACGCGGTGATGTTGACCGGGGACAACCCGCGCAGCGCACAAGCAATCAGCTCGATGATCGGGATTGATTTCAAAGCAAGCTTGTTGCCCCAAGACAAAGTGAACTATGTTGAGCAGCTCTCTCAACACGCCAACGTTGCCATGGTAGGTGACGGCATTAACGACGCGCCAGCGATGAAAGCGTCCAGTATTGGTATTGCGATGGGAGGCGGAACTGACGTCGCCCTTGAAACCGCCGACGCTGCGATTACTCACAATCGATTGGTTGAACTTGCCGGCATGATTGAACTGTCCCGCGCTACGCTAACAAATATTCGTCAGAACATTACTTTAGCGCTTGGCCTAAAAGGGGTGTTCTTGGTGACGAGTTTGCTTGGTATTACTGGCCTTTGGGTCGCAGTGCTAGCAGACAGTGGTGCGACAGCAATTGTCACTTTAAACGCGTTGCGCTTACTGAAGTTTAAATCTCAGTCAAAGGTATAAAGGCTATCAGTCCCATGAATTTGATTCTGGGGCTGTTTTTTATGCAACGCTTTTCGATAAAACACGATAAAGTGTGATCAATGCTTGTTTTGTGTGTAATTGTTGTTTGTATTGCGCTTATCATTGTGAAGTTGATCACTATAAGGTAGTGCTGAGTCGGCTAGAGTAAGCTCTGTACCCGATGAATGTATAGAGCAAGCGAATAGAACATACGGTTCGACTTGCCGAAATAAGGAGCCCCCTATGTCTCAAGCTGTTTTCCACCTAGGTGTTACTGAAGCGGATCTTGCTGGTGCAACATTAGCAATCATTCCTGGTGACCCAGCGCGTGTTCAAAAAATCGCTGAAGAAATGGAAAATCCAGTATTTTTAGCAAGCCACCGTGAATACACGCTTTACCGCGCTGAATTGGATGGTAAACCAGTTGTTGTTTGTTCAACAGGTATTGGTGGTCCATCAACCTCTATTGCCGTTGAAGAACTTGCTCAGCTTGGCGTGCGTACATTCCTGCGTGTGGGTACGACTGGTGCGATTCAGCCAGACGTAAACGTTGGCGATATGATCGTGACAACGGGTTCTGTTCGTCTAGACGGCGCGAGCCTACACTTTGCTCCAATGGAGTTCCCTGCGGTTGCTGACTTTGAAGTTGCGACAGCGATGAAAGCGGCAGTTGAAGAATCAGGCGCAGCAGTTCACATGGGCGTGACAGCTTCAAGTGATACTTTCTACCCAGGTCAAGAACGTTACGACACCTTCTCTGGTCGCGTAGTTAAGCGTTTCCAAGGCTCAATGAAAGAGTGGCAAGACATGGGTGTGCTGAACTTCGAAATGGAGTCTGCAACGCTACTGACCATGTGTGCTAGCTCTGGTCTTAAAGCGGGTTGTGTTGCTGGTGTTATCATCAACCGTACACAAAAAGAGATCCCTGATCACTCAACGCTAAAAGAGACAGAAGCTCGTTCAATCAAAGTGGTTGTTGAAGCAGCACGTAAAATGCTTTAATCGCTCTACAAATTACTAAAAACAGCCACCCTTGGGTGGCTGTTTTTTTATGCGTCTTAGTTAGCCACTAAAGGCTACTCTGGGTAGTGGCTGGTACAAACTCTCTGTCATATCCGACAACATTTGGTCGTAGACCTGTGAAATGATCAACGAAATGTCGGTGGTTAATGCATACAACTCTCTCACCTCCATCGTAATCTCATTACACGAACCAATTTCGGTCAGCATGTGCATAGACTTTGAGCTAGCTGGAGAAGCTAACGCCAGCGGGCTGATGATCGACATCTGGCTGAGCTTGCGTTTCATTTTCTCGCAGTAGTACTTCACTCTCAGCATGCCTTCTGGGTAGTGGCAATCCTGAATGGAAATTCGTAGCTGTGTCAGCACTTCCATACTATCGAGAACTTGCTGCCAATTGAGGTGGTACTCGTCACTTAAATCTTCACGCCCCGACTCGATCAACCAAGCAATCGCGATTTCATCCATTAAGAACAAACAGTGACGGATGGTTTTGCCGTGCACTACCTGATTTCGGGCAACTGAATTATTTTGCCAATCTTTGCTAAGTGATTTGAACTTAAGCTGCAAAATCCGGTACATGGGTTTGTTCTCAAACTGAGCAATAGCGATCAGCTCGTTCGACTTTGCCATCATCAGATCGTAGGTTTCCTCTAGCTGTGGCGTAAGGTCAAACTTGTTAGTCTCGGTCAGAATCTGATGGGTGATCGAACGATGTTGTCGGCTCAATAACAATAGTTGGCGCAGCAGAACCAAGATTTCGTACTTGCGTTGCAGTGACGATTGGCGTTGTTTAGAAAAGTGAAAAAGGCACGCCAAAATGATGAGAGAAATACCAATTGAAATAAGCACGAACATAACCAACTCCTTGTTATCTAGTCGCTACAAGGTACAGAGCAGTATTAGTGCCATGTTTTTATTGTAAGTAAATCAACTGGTTATGTTGTTTGGTCTTAAACTTGCGATCAGAGTTGGTGCAACAAGGCACTATAACAGTGAGTGAATAGATAAAAAAATCCCCGCCATAAGGCAGGGATTTAAAGGTTATCGCTTGGTTGGCGAATTACATTACGCGCATACCAGGCTGAGCACCTTCGTGTGGCTCAAGGATCCATAGGTCGCTGCCACCAGGGCCAGCGGCTAGGATCATGCCTTCAGACATACCAAATTTCATCTTACGAGGTTTTAGGTTAGCGACCATTACAGTTAGCTTACCTTCTAGCTCTTCAGGTTTGTACGCTGACTTGATGCCAGAGAACACTTGACGAGTTTCACCACCGATGTCCAATTGGAACTTAAGCAGTTTGTTTGCTTTTGGCACTTCTTCACAAGAGATGATGCGAGCAATACGCATATCTACTGCAGCAAAAGCGTCGAACTCAATCTCTTCAGCGATTGGATCTTTGTCTAGCTCAGTTTGGCTAGCCTTGTTCTTTTCCGCTTCGGCTTTTTCTTTCGCCGCCATTTCTGCTGCCGCGTCTTCTTTAGAAGCTTCGATCATTGCTTCGATGTTCTTAGGATCAATACGGTTGAACAGTGCTTTGAACTTAGTGATCTCGTGCCCCGTTAGTGGTGCAGCGATGTTTTCCCAAGTTAGTTCTTGGTTTAGGAACGCTTCAGTACGTGCAGCAAGTGCTGGCATGACTGGTTTCAGGTAAGTCATCAGTACGCGGAACAGGTTGATACCCACAGAACAGATTTCTTGTAGTTCCTGATCTTTGCCTTCTTCTTTTGCGACAACCCACGGTGCTTTTTCGTCAACGTATTGGTTTGCCTTGTCCGCTAGTGCAGTGATTTCGCGAATCGCACGACCAAATTCACGCGTTTCGTAAAGCTCAGCGATACGGTCAGCAGCTGCAACAAATTCGTTGTATAGCTCAGGTTCTGCAAAGTTGTCAGACAGTTTGCCTTCAAAACGTTTTGCGATGAAGCCAGCGTTACGTGATGCTAGGTTAACGATCTTGTTCACAACATCAGCGTTCACGCGCTGAGTGAAGTCTTCAAGGTTAAGGTCTAGGTCGTCGATACGGCTGTTTAGCTTCGCAGCGTAGTAGTAACGTAGGCATTCTGGATCTAGGTGCTCTAAGTACGTGCTCGCTTTGACGAAGGTACCTTTAGACTTAGACATTTTCGCGCCGTTCACCGTTACGTAACCGTGGACGAATACGTTGTTAGGTTTGCGGAAACCAGAACCTTCTAGCATCGCTGGCCAGAATAGGCTGTGGAAGTAAACGATGTCTTTACCGATGAAGTGGTAAAGCTCTGCTGAGCTGTCTTTGTTCCAGTACTCGTCGAAGTCTAGGTCGTCACGCTTGTCACATAGGTTTTTGAAAGAGCCCATGTAGCCGATAGGTGCGTCTAGCCATACGTAGAAGAATTTATTCTTCTCACCTGGGATCTCGAAACCAAAGTAAGGCGCATCACGTGAGATATCCCACTGTTGCAGACCAGATTCAAACCACTCTTGCATCTTGTTCGCAGTTTCAGCTTGTAGCGAGCCAGAGCGTGTCCACTCTTTTAGCATGCTTTCAAACTGAGGCAGATCGAAGAAGAAGTGCTCAGAATCTTTCATTACTGGCGTCGCACCAGAAACAGCAGATTTAGGATTGATCAGTTCAGTTGGGCTGTAGGTCTCACCACAGTTGTCACAGTTGTCACCGTACTGGTCTTCAGACTTACATTTCGGGCAAGTACCTTTTACGAAACGATCCGGTAGGAACATCTCTTTTTCTGGGTCGAACAACTGAGAAATCGTACGGCTAGAAATGAAACCGTTTTTCTTTAGCTCAAGGTAGATGTGCGAAGCCAGCTCGCGGTTCTCTTCAGAGTGCGTGCTGTGGTAGTTATCAAAGCTGATATCAAAGCCAGCAAAGTCTTTCTGGTGTTCTTCGCTAACTGCGGCAATCATTTCTTCAGGAGTAATACCCATCTGTTGCGCTTTAAGCATGATTGGCGTGCCGTGAGCATCGTCAGCACAGATGAAGTTTACAGTGTTGCCACGTAGGCGTTGGTAACGAACCCAGATGTCTGCTTGGATGTGTTCAAGCATATGACCAAGGTGAATCGAACCGTTAGCGTACGGAAGGGCACAAGTTACCAGCATTTTCCTTGAAGGAAGGTTTCTTGGATCGTTTGCCATACTTAATATTCGCTTTTCTTGATAGGTATAAAAATTTTTGATGGATAATACTACCCCATGAGCTGATTAACTCCAAGGTGTCAAAGGGGTGATTACCTTAGTTTTTTCAGGGTTCAGTACTGACCTTGCTAGTGGTAGCATAGTGCTCAAAAGGAGGACCTATGCGTCAGTTCACTTCAAAGCAAGACTTTTGTGATTGGTTAAACCAATTTCAACACCCATGCCTTACCGAGCAATGGGCTTCTCAACCAAATGTCGTTAGCGTTGAAACGCAGGGATTTACTATTGCGATTCCATTTGCTGCCAACTCACTGGTCGAAGCGTTATCTCACTGGATTGAAAATCAGCAACAAACTGGTTCTGCACCAGCGTTTGAGTACCAAATTACGATTAAGCCAAAGTCGCTTGAAACCCACGTCGCGGCTGAAGTCAAAGGGGTGAAAAACATCATCGCTGTGACGTCTGCCAAAGGTGGTGTTGGCAAATCGACCACATCGGTGAACCTAGCTCTTGCGATTGCTCAATCAGGAGCGAAAGTAGGCTTGTTGGATGCTGATATCTATGGTCCTTCTGTCCCGATGATGATGGGCGAAATGAATGCCAGCCCACAGGTACGCGACAATAAGTGGATGCAGCCGATCGCGGCGCACGGCATCTTTACTCAGTCGATTGGTTACCTTGTGTCGAAAGACGAAGCGGCAATTTGGCGCGGGCCAATGGCCGCCAAAGCATTAGCGCAGCTATTGAATGAAACCGAATGGCCAGAGCTGGATTATCTGATCATCGATATGCCACCGGGTACGGGTGATATTCAGCTATCGTTGGCTCAGCAAGTCCCAGTGACGGGCGCTGTGATTGTGACTACGCCACAAGACCTTGCATTGGCAGACGCGCGTAAAGGCGCCGCGATGTTTGAGAAAGTCCAAGTGCCGGTCATCGGGTTAGTGGAAAACATGAGCTACCATATTTGCAGCCACTGCGGCGAGAAAGAGCATATCTTTGGCGCAGGTGGTGCAGAGAAGATGTCGCAAGAATATGGACTCGACTTACTCGCGCAAATTCCACTGCATATCTCGATGCGTGAAGATATCGATAACGGTAAACCAACGGTTGTTTCACGTCCGGAGTCAGAGCACGCGCAGCAATATATGCAACTCGCCCAGTCAGTGTGCGCACGTCTGTATTGGAAAGGGAAAGAGAAGCCAGATTCGATCATGTTTACTATGGTTGAATAGCCGTTGCCTTGATTGTGATTGATTTCCGCCGCTGGTTTGTTCGCTTAGGTGATGAATCAGTGGTGGAACTTTCAGCAACTTTGCGGTCGGTTTTTGCACCGAGTTCTGCTTTTTATACAGTGTAATCGTTTGCTTTAAATCTGGTTATTCCAATTGGGATAAAACCGTTAATCCTCTCTAGTAACTCCCCCCCGAACTCCCTATAATCAGGCGGTTTACCTAATTTACACTAATACAATGTGCGCTTAGTGGCGTACTGCTAGTATTAGCTTATGACACCAATTCAATTCATCGGGTGCAAGAATAATGTCTGATAATAATCAATGCGTAATCGTCGGTATTGCTGGCGCGTCTGCTTCAGGAAAAAGTTTAATCGCTAGTACTATTTACAACGAACTACGCGAAAAAGTGGGCGATCATCAAATTGGTGTAATTAAGGAAGATTCCTACTATAACGACCAAAGCCACTTGAGCATGGAAGAGCGTGTAAAAACTAACTACGATCACCCGAACGCGATGGACCATGAACTGCTTTGTGAACACCTTGAAAAATTAACAAAAGGTGAAGCGGTTGAAGTACCAGAGTACAGCTACTCAGAGCATACTCGTACTGACGTAACAACCACTATGACACCAAAGAAAGTGATCATCCTAGAAGGCATTCTACTGCTGACTGACCCTCGTCTTCGTAACCTCATGCACGCGACCGTGTTCATGGACACTCCACTCGATATCTGTCTGCTACGCCGTATTAAACGTGACGTTGAAGAACGTGGCCGTACAATGGAATCGGTACTTAAACAGTACCAGCAAACGGTTCGTCCAATGTTTATGCAATTTATTGAACCTTCTAAACAGTACGCAGACATCATCGTTCCTCGCGGCGGCAAAAACCGTATTGCGATTGATGTACTGAAAGCTCACATTGCAAAACTTCTGAAAGCTTAAGTTATAATTCGAGCTAAACGCTTTATTTTTTTGAATATAAGTGGCACTTTAGGTGCCACTTTTTTTATGGTTTTAAGACGACCACTTATACTTGGAGTGGATGTATTTTTCACGCGTCACTCACCAAGCAAGGATAATGCTGATGAAGAAACTGTTCCTATTTATTGCAATTCCTGTTGTTGCTGTGATCGGTGCGCTGCTTGCACTGGTTCTGCTGGTAAACCCAAATCAATTCAAGCCGCTAATTGTTGAGCAGGCAAAAGCTCAGACTGGTTTAGATTTAGTGATTGAAGGCGACATTGGCTGGCAATTTTTCCCTGCTATCGGCCTTGAAATCGGTAAAACAGAATTGCGTAACCCTGAAGGGTTTAGCAAACCAAATATGTTCAAAGTCGACAGCGTCGTCGTAGAAGTGTCGGTGACACCGCTGTTGAGTAAGCAACTTGAAGTCGGCAACATCGTGCTCGACGGTGCTGAATTCTCAATGGAAACATTGAAAGACGGCACGAAGAACATCGACGCACTGACCAAAGCGCAATCGGCACAAACGACAGAAGACACACCACAGCCAGCAGCTTCTGAAGCGCCAGCGCAGACAACAGAAGACAGCTCTGCAAAAGGCGAGGAATGGAGCATTAACCTTGCTGGTGTCACCATTTCAAATGCAGCAGTAGAGGTTCTGGATAAGCAAGCAGGTACATCGCTGAAGCTATACGATGTAGCGCTGAGCCTATCTGAGTTCGCCTTCGACCGCTGGACTCATGTTGAATTCGCGGCGAAAGGTGAAAACAATCAACAGAAGTTTGCCACACAAGGTGAAGCGGAGTTCCGTTTAGCGAAAGGCATGGCTGACTACGCGCTGCGCAACATTAAACTCGATAACAGCTTTAGCGATCCGGCGACAAAAATGGACAGTATCAAGCTAGCGTTAGATACGTTTGAGTTTGATAAAGTCAACGCGCTGACTTACTCAGTAAAAGGTCAAGCGGCTGAATTGGCGATCGACATGACAGGTTCAGCGTCGCTGACGGTTGATAAAGCGATCTCTAAAGTCGTGATGGGTGGTCTGAATTTCGAGGCAAACCTTGAAGGTAACTCTTTACCGCAATCACCAATGAAAGTGGCGCTTAACTCTGACCTGACTTTTGACCTGACCAAAAGCCACCTTGCTTTAGCGCTTAAAAAGCTAACGGCGAACGCGCTGGAGTTTGACGGCAAAGCGGACGTTACGTTAGGCGATATTCCTAAAGTACGCTTCTCGCTTCATAGTCCAAACATTGATTTAGATGAGTTCTTAGGTCTGAATCAAGGCGGTGAAAAAGCGTCAGGTTCTGGTGAAGCTTCGACAACGAAGGGCGGTGAGCAAACCGCGAAAGAAGAAGTTGAACCAGACTTGTCTGCATTGAAAACGCTGGATGTTAAAGGCGATATCACGATCGATAAGTTCAAAGCGAACAACGCCAAGATGCAAAACGTGAAAGCCAGCTTTAGCGTTAACCGTGGTGTGGCGGAGTTGACATCATTCACTTCAAACCTTTACCAAGGTTCAATCAGTGCAAGCGGTAAACTAGACGCGCGTAAATCGCCAGCGACCTACAGCATTGTTAACCGTGTCCAAGGTGTCTTGGTGCAACCGCTACTTATCGATGTGGCGCAGAACGACAAATTGGAAGGGACGGGTAATATCGACATGAACCTTGTTGGTCGTAGCCTCAAACCGAGTGCGATCCAAGAAAACCTCGCGGGTACAGTGTTGGTGAACTTTGCCGATGGTGCCGTGAACGGCATTAACGTTGCCCAGATGATCCGTACCAACTACGCGAAAATCAAAGGCCAGAAACTGGACGATAAAGAGGGCGTTCAAAAGACAGACTTTAGTGCGCTAAAAGCGACACTGAAACTGGATAAAGGCAATATCGTGACTAACGATATGACCATGCAGTCGCCACTATTGCGTATTCGCGGTAAAGGTAAAGCCAACTACATCAAGCAAGATGTTGACTTTACGGTCAGCACTTCTGTGGTCGGCTCGTTGGAAGGTCAGGGTGGTAAAGACATCGATGAGCTGCGCGATGTGACGATTCCAATCAATGTCTCTGGTAGCTGGGATGATCCTAAGTTCAAGCTGGTCTTTGATGACGTGTTAAAGCAGAAAGCGGAAAAAGAGCTTGAGCGTGGTCTAGAAAAACTGGACGAGAAGCTTGGCGAAAAAATCAAAGATGAGAAAACCAAAGAAGCGGTAGATAACTTAATCAAAGGTCTTTTCAACTAAGATTATTAAGATAGAAAAAGCGGCGTTCTTAACCAAGAACGCCGCTTTTTTATTTGGTCTGTATTGGTAGGAGCTTTTCGCTGTTTACCAGTCAACACCTTTGAGTGCTTTCACGCCAGATTCAAAAGCGTGCTTAACGTTTTTCACCTCTGAAACGGTATCCGCCATTTCCATGAGCGTTCGGTGCGCACCGCGACCAGTAATGACCACTGACTGCATTTTAGGGCGGTTATTCAGCGCTTCGACCACTTCGTCTAAGTCGATATAGCCGTAGCTCACCATATAAGTCAGCTCGTCAAACAAGATGACGTCAATAGACTCGTCTTGCAGCATGCGCTTACATTCTTGCCATACGCCTTGCGCCGCTTCAGTATCGGCAGTTTTGTTCTGAGTTTCCCACGTAAAGCCAGTTGCCATCACTTGGAACTCAACGCCGAGTTTCTCAAGTAGGTTGCGCTCACCGTTGTCCCAAGTGCCTTTGATAAACTGCGCGACTGAACATTTTAGGCCGTGGCCTACCGCACGAGCGATGGTACCAAAACCAGATGTTGACTTACCTTTACCGTTTCCGGTGATGACCAGCAGCAGTCCTTTCTCTTCCTGAGCGGCTGCGACGCGTGCATCCACCTGTTCTTTTACTTTCTGTTGGCGAGCTTTATGGCGCTCGTCTTTTATGCTCTCCGTTGGCATGCTTTGTCCTCGTGAATGGCTGTAGTTTAGGCGCTATCATAGCTCATCTTATCAATAGCTTATAGATGGACTGAATGGCTTACGTCTGTTGAGCGACGATTTGATTACTTGCAGTTATGAGAATAAACGCAAAAGCGTTGTTGTCGACCTTCTCTTTTGGACATTTTCGTTCATAAAATCAAAACTATGGGCAAGCGTATGCCATTGGCTCGCGATTTGTCTCAAATGGATGCCTTGCCAAGCATCTTTCGTCTATGTCGGTGTAAGAGAAGGTGAGTTATGGATAGTAAGGTCAAACAGATGGGACTACTCGGCGCCATTGCCATCGGTATTGGTGGTATGGTCGGTGGTGGTATTTTTGCTGTACTGGGTGAAGCCGTCTCTCTAGCTCACGGTGCCACTCCCATCGCTTTCTTGCTTGCTGGCATCATCGCGCTGTTAACCGCGAGTGCGTATGCCCGTTTGTCCGTCAAATATCCCAGTGAAGGCGGAACGGTTGTGTTTATTGAGAAAGCCTTTGGGTTGGGTTTGATACCTAAAGGTCTGAATATGATGCTCTGGTTGAGTTATCTCGTCACGTTGTCATTATACGCGGTGGCGTTTGGTTCCTACGGTGTGACGTTTTTCTCGTCTGCAGACAGCAGTGTTCTAAAGCATGTTTTAATTAGCGTTGGCATCGTTATCCCGGTGTTCATCAATCTTCTCAATTCAGAAATTGTCAGTAAGTCAGAAACCGTCATCGTTGTCACCAAGCTGTTAATCCTTGTCGTGATCATCGTGACCAGTTTTGGCTATGTTCAAGCAGAGCATTTCGCTCCTGCGCACTACGGAAGTACGGTCTCAATCATCTCAGCAGGTATGATGATTTTTGTCGCCTATGAAGGGTTTGAGCTGATATCCAATGCGGCGGCCGATGTGAAAAATCCCTCAGTGACCTTACCTAGAGCATTTTACCTTTCGGTGATTATTGTCGTTATTCTCTACGTGATTATCTCATTGATAACCGTCGGTACGCTGAGTGAATCAACCATTCAAGCTTCCAAAGACTTTGCTTTGGCAGAGGCTGCTCGTCCCGCTTTAGGTAGTTTTGGCTTCAAATTGGTCGCGGTTGCGGCGCTTTTGGCGACCTTGTCGGCGATCAACGCGACTTTGTACGGCAACGCAAGATTAGGCTTTTTGCTGGCGAAAGAGCGCGAACTGCCTGAGCCATTAGAGAAGAAAGTATGGGGTGATTCCTATCTGGGGATTTTGATTGTCGGCGCCATTACGCTGATTATGGCCAACACGATTGACCTCAACGCCATTTCGATTATTGCCAGCGCGGGCTTTCTGTTGATTTTTACCGCCGTTAATCTCGCAGCGTACAAACTGTATGGTGAAATAGGCGGGAACAAGCTCGTTTACCTATTAGGTTTCTTGCTCTCTGGTGCGGCACTGATCTTATTGCTTGTGACCACTTGGGAGTCTTCTCCTCATGCTGTGATCATTTTTATTAGCTTTGTGGCGTTGTCATTAGGCTTTGAGTTTGTTTATCGGCAACGAGTCAGCGTTAAAGCGTAGCGTCTGCGACTTTGGTCGCCTTGCTGAAAGCGCAATACCGCCTTAATTTACTGTCATTAATGTTTTAAAGTGTTTGCTAGGTAATCTTCGAGAGTAGTCTGATGACAAATAAAGCAAAAACTAAAGTTCTGGTGGTCTGTATGGGGAACATTTGTCGTTCTCCGACCGGTGAAGCGGTGTTAAGGGCCAAGGCCCAACAGTTAGGCGTCGATGTAGAAGTGGATTCCGCTGGAACCATAGGTTATCACGAAGGGAATCCGCCGGATCCTCGCTCTAAAGCGGCGGGCGAGAAGCGTGGTTACTCATTCAGAGGTATCCGAGCCAGACAAGTAACCAATGCTGATTTCCATGACTTTGACTTAATTCTAGCGGCAGACAAAAGTAACCTCGCGGATTTGCAGAGTCGCTGCCCCGAAGCGCATCAGCATAAACTGAAGTTATTTTTGAGCTACGCAGAGAGTCACTACGATGAAGTGCCCGATCCTTACTATGGCGGGGATAAAGGGTTCGAGTTGGTGTTGGATCTGATTGAAGACGCCAGCGAGCGATTACTAAAAAGCTTATAGCCTGGGGACAGGCTACGCAGCCATCACTCGCCCACTGAAATAGTCATTCGAGACGATGTACTCGGTATTGCGAATCAACTCGTCTCGGATTTCAGCCCAATGGAGTGAATTCTTTTCGACGCCAGGGACAACCCCACCAACGCGAATGTTGAATGGTGTCAGTTGTTTTGCCAAGCTTTGGGTAAAACCTGCGACCATCGAAGTAGCGTTATCCAATCCAGACAGGTCCTGATAATCGTTATGTGAAATGACATTGACGATCACGCCGTTTTTCTTCTCTTCACGCATGCGTTCTGCGGTCGCTTGACCAAAGGTAAACAGCGTCGCAGCCATCAATGCAAGACTTTGCGTAAAGGCATCACTCGCGGCATGGTCAAAAATGTTTGGCATCGCTTCAACCGTGATGGCGTTAATTAATACGTCGGGTGAGCGGTGCAGTTGCTGATCAATATATTCAAACAGTGCGGAAATAGACTCAATCGAGTGGTCGTTGATCGGGAACTTATGGATATGGGAGGAGATTTCACGACAAAGTTTATACGCGTCATTGAACTGGGAAGACTCTTTATCACATAGCACTATCGTCGCACCTAAAGTCGCGAAGTGATAGGCGAGCGTGCTCCCGAGCTGAGAGCCAGCAGATGTGATTAATACTACCGAATTAGTAATATTCATTGGCTTTCCCCTAAGACCAAACCACACTTTAACGTTCAACTATCATGGTAGATGGATGGGGATTTAGATGTGAATAACATCAAAGTTAATCAATACGTCATAATGATAAAGTTGTTTCTTTGCGGTCTTTCACACTACGTAGGTGAATTACTGTATCGATACGAACAATGATGCAGTGAGTTTGTGATCTTAATGGAAAAAGTCGTTTCGCTAGGCGCGAGTAGAAATCTGGAAAGTGCGTTGTGCATCAACCAGTTTGTTGTACAGATCCGCAGGCAGCAATTGTTTAGGTTCGGCTTCGCTTAATTTACGGCGTTGATGCCCCGAGAGGTTATGGTACACCTCTTCTGGCAGATCATGGGTATCTTCCGGTAAGTAGGCGAGAACTTCTGGTTTTAGGTAATGGCTGAGCTTTGCGCTTGGCAGACCCGAAGTATGAAATAAGTTGGCTTGCTGGGCAGAAATCTCGTATGAGCTTTGGTCAGAGCGCAGCGGTTGAGGCGGTTGTAACTCAAACCTTTGGCGTAGCAATTGGTCAGTGGTATTGACGGCTTCGACCTTCTCAACAGGGGTGTTGTCACGTACGTCATCCGAAAACATCGACAGTATCAGCGCAAAATCGGCGCGACGTCCTTCATGAACAGCATGGTTGATACCATTGCCGAACTGAAGTTCGTTGATAATCGTTGCTTTGTCTAAAGTATGGACTTGCATATACACCCTCGTTTGATGCTTTTATAGCGACTCAAAACGAGGAAACTTTAGTGAAATTAATCGTTAAAACGACTCAACTGCGCAAAGATTACCCATCAAAAGTTTATCAATCGGTAACGGATTAATTACCAGTCTAAAGCTCAGTTAAAGTTGGGGATTGGTATCTTCGCGTCCAGAGGTTTTCAGGGTTTACAAGCCATTCAATTCTCGCCTAGCTTCATCTGCTGTGTATCCAGACTCTCACTCATGTCTTAAGCAAGGTATTGAGGTTTAGCTGTTGTTTTCTAAGCCTATTCTTATCTCTTGCCTGAGTTATTCATATCTTAAATGTGAGAATGCCGACACAATTATTCAGGATAATAAACTATGTCTCGAATAAACCTCTTATATAACAATTGCTTACGCTTGTCTCTCGCCGGTTTTGAAATGTGCTAAATCGCGGATTTTAGCTGCATGTTTTGCTATTTTGTCCACCAGATAGTGACAAATTATTAAAAGTATTGCCGCTGGTAATCAGCGAAGTTAGGAGTGTTTATGGACGTAGAAATATCTGACCAAACCGCAAAAGTTGTAGAAGTTGTTGGTGACGTTATTGTGGTCAAAGTCGATGGCACTCCGCGCAGAGTTACCGAAGGCGATGTGATCCAAAAGAATGAGATCGTCATTACGATTAATCAGTCTAGTGTATTGATAGATACCTCCGAGTACTTGGTCGCGCAGGATCAGAACTGCGTAGGTTGTGGCAACGAACAAGGAGGTTGGGTTACCGCTCCTGTTTCAGGCGAGCTGAGCGTGGATCCAATACAACTTGCGAACTCAGCAACAGAAGCGGTCGATATCGCGGCGATTCAAGAAGCGATTCTCGCTGGCGTTGACCCAACTGAATTATTAGAAGCGACCGCAGCAGGTGGAACCGCGACAGGTTCTGCCAATGCTGGATTTGTTACCATCGAATACAATGGCGCAGAAGTGCTGGCGAGTACTTTCTTTGAAACTCAAGGTATTCCGCGAGATGGGTTTAATCAGCGTGACGAGGAAGGACGCTCATTGGTGTTTGCGGCTGGTGGAGAAAGCATCAGTGGCTCACTCGTCGAAGGTTCAATCTCTTTAGGAACCTATCCGCAGTCAGTGTCTAGTACGGTCATTATCTCCGCTGGTGATCTGCCGCTTGATGCGACCTCTTTTGTGCCACAAGCACTCTCGCTCTCTTCGCTGCTTAATGAACTCAATAGTGATATCACGTCAAACGGACAGGCGGTCTTGTTTACGTACGATGCCGCTGAAAACGCGATTGTTGGCGTCTCTCAAGGCGGCGAGGTGTTGCGCATTGATATCGATACTTCGAACGTCGGCAAAAACATTAACTTAGAATTAACGACGACCATATCTCAACCGATTGACCATCTGCCGTCAGTCGGTGGAGGCCAAGTATCGTTCTCAAACGACCAAATTTCTATTCAATTCGAGATTGAAGGTAAAGACAGTGGCGGCAACTTAACTCAAGCGCCGATTAACGCTCGGGTGACGATTGGCGACGGACCAGATCCACAAATTGATGCGACCTCGAGTGTTGAGCTTTCGGAGTCATTGCTTCAGCAAGGTTCTTCGCTAAGCGGTGAAGCAGTATTGGTAACGAACACCATCTCTTACAGTGACGGCGGTGACTATGTTGACCATTTTCGTTTGGAGAGTAGCGAGTTCAACACTGATGGCTCGCTTACCTCGGGCGGATTGACGGTGCAATTACGTGAAGAGCCTGCCGACTCTGGCGAGTATCTAGGCTTTACTGTTGACCCATCGACGGGCGCTGAAACCACCATTTTTACGCTGAACTTTAACGCAAGTGTCAAAGGCCAATACACGTTCACTCTGCTTGAAGCGCTCGACCATGCTGACGCCAGCGGTAACAACACCCTGAGCTTTGATTTACCTGTGTATGCGGTGGACAGCGACGGTGATGACTCGGCGATGAAGCCGCTGCAAGTGACGATTGAAGATGACGTTCAGGTGATGCAAGACGGCAGTTGGACGATTGTCGAGCCAACGCTTGGTACATCGGATGTTGAAACCACAGCAACGATTGATGTGATGCCCGAGCAGAGCGCGGACGGAGCGACGATTACCCAATTCACGTTTGGCAACGAGACTCGAGCACTGGATTTAGAGGTGACAGGCGAGCAAGCTTTTAGCTTTGACGAAGGAACGCTGTACATCACACTCGAAGGTGACATGCGTTTTGAGCCAAACAGCGACTTAGACCATTCTAATGGCGACATCGTTAAAACCATCGTGGTGACGTCAAACGACGCGGATAACGACAAACAAACCGCCACGGTGACACTGACCATCACGGACGGCGCGAACCCGATTATCGATACCGTTCCGAGTGTAACGTTGTCAGAAACACTGCTTGATGACGGCTCTGTTGGCGGAACCGCACCTGTGTCGTCGACCAATACCATCACTTACACCGAAGGCAGTGATGAGCTGTCTCACTTCCGTCTTGAAAGCAGTGAATTCAATACAGACGGCGCGTTGACATCAGGCGGATTGACGGTGCAGTTACGTGAAGAGCCTGCCGACTCTGGCGAGTATCTAGGCTTTATCGTTGACCCATCGACGGGCGCTGAAACCACCATTTTTACGCTGAACTTCAACGCAAGTGTCAAAGGCCAATATACGTTCACTTTACTTGAAGCGCTCGACCATGCTGACGCCAGCGGTAACAACACCTTAAGCTTTGATTTACCGGTGTATGCGGTAGACAGCGACGGTGATGACTCGGCGATGAAGCCGCTGCAAGTGACGATTGAAGATGACGTTCCGACAATTAATAACCTCGCAAGCGGAAGCGAGCTGAGCGTTGATGAGAAAGAAATCAGCGGAGGTTCGCAATCTTCCGGTTCGACTTCGATTGCACAAGGCTGGTTTGAAACCACTCAAGGTGCCGATGAGGTGGTGGCTTATCAACTGACTAACATTAGTAATACTGAAAGCGGCCTAAAATCAGGCGGGTTAGACGTTACTATCTCTAAAGTGTCTGGCAATGCTGAGACTACGACTTATCAGGGCGTTGCGGGCAATCAGGTAATCTTCACCCTTGAGTTGGGTGATGACGGTCATTATACCTATACCCAATTTAAGCCGTTAGACCATGCGCAAGGCTCAGACAGCTTAACAATTCCATTTGAAGTCGTAGCGATTGATGGCGATATGGATGCGTCGGGCGCTATGTCGTTACCGATTGAAGTTCTTGATGATCAGCCTGTTGTAACAGGAGAGGCAACAGGGGATAAGCGGGTCGATGAAGATGACATTTCCGCTATCGGTTCGGATCAGAATCAATCCACACAGATCTCTGGCAACTTTACTCTGCTTGAGGGTGCGGACGGTGTGGTCGAATATGAACTGACCGATGCAGATACTATTTTATCCGGATTAACCTCGGGCGGTGAACCGCTTGAGTGGGCGGCGGTAGAAACCAGTGGCACAACGTTTGTCTACACCGCACAAACCAGTTCGGGTAGTGAAGTGTTCACCATGACGTTTGATACGTCAGACAACAGCTATACTTTCACGCTATTGAACCCGTTAGATCACGATGATGCCAATCAACAGAACGAACTAGAGATCAACTTTACCATCAAAGCAAATGACTATGATGGTGACCAAAGCTCGGTGATAAACCTGCCGATCACGGTTGTTGATGACGTCCCAACGCTAACGACACAAAGCATTACTCGAGTAGAAGGTCAGGGTTATAACGGCTCTAAAGTCGATATGTTTTCGGCAGAGACCGACAAGGGCGCGGACGATGCGGCGTTAACTCAATTAGAAGGGACAACCTCGAATGGCTCATCGATCGTGTTTGGTGGCAATGGTGGAGTGTACTCTGACTCGGTTGAACTGTCTGATGGCATACAGACCATTAATGTCTATCAACAAACCAACGATGGTAATGGTGGCCAAGATACCCGTCAGCTCGGTATTTTACGCATCAATTCAAATGGTGAAGTGGAGTTCCGAGCCAACAATTATCTTGAGCACGATGGTGATGAGATTAACTTTAGCGTCAAACTCACCGCAACCGATGGCGACTTAGATACCTCGGTTGCTCCGCTGGATATCACCATTACAGATAGAGTGTCGCGACCAATCGCACTCAAAGTGACGACATTTGAAGATGCGGGGCGCGATTCGAGCATCACTTACGCAAGTGGTGATGAACCCGCGTTTGAAAACACGCAAGATAACCAGACTGACTTACCAGACGCGCCGGTCCAAATCGCACTACAAGTGAACTTGTATGACCAAGATAATGGAGAAGCAATCGGTGCGCTAACGCTTAAAAATGCCAACAACCACCATGGTACCTTTTACTACGAACAAGGCGGAGAGTTCCACAAGTTAGAAGCGACATCTGGCAAAATAGTGATTGATGGTTCTCTGCTTGAACAAAGCTTCTCATTAAGCGGTAACAATACCATTGCGACGATAAACAACCTCTATTTTGTGCCGGATCGTAACTACTCCACTGGCGAGAACGGTATTAAGATCAACTACCAACTGCAAATCGACAACAATGGAATCCCCGATCATAACGTCAATTCAAATTTCCGAATTGAAGTGGAAAGTGTTGCTGACATCGCCACGTGGGACGACTCACAAAGCACTTATCAATACCTAGTGATTGAGGACCAAGACAATGTTGAGCTCAAGCTCCTCGCGGAAACACAGGACACCAGTAACCCTGAAACCATTAGCTATCAGCTTGAAATCATTGAGGGTGAAGGGAAGTTTGAGTTGTTAATCGGCAACACGGTGGTTACCCCGCAAGACGGCGTGTATACCATTTCTTCCAGTGATATTGATAAAGTAGAAATCAATCCGATAGATAACTTCTCAGGGCAGATCCGCCTTGAAGCAACGGCTGTTACCGAAGAAACCGTCAACGCCTACAACGACGGCACAAGCGATAAATCTACTGCGCAATCTGAAGCGAAAGAGATCGTGATTGATGTGCGTCCGTCTGCTGATGCTGGCAGCTTTAGTGTCAGTCGCATTAAGATCAACGAAGACAATATCGCAGATCCAAACTATATCGGTGCTGAGCCAAATTATGAGCCGTTTACTCTTGATGAAGTGATCACGATGAATCCGTCTTTTGATGTGGATGGTTCTGAAACGCTCTACGTGCGCATTTCAAATATTACCGAGAATGCAGAGCTCAACTGGGTCGGCACGGGTGATGACCCAATTACCACCATTACGGTTGACGGTGTTGAGTATTTTGAGATTCGATACGACCAATTGAGCAACGTCGAAGTCAATCCTGAGCTACACAGTAACAAAGACTTTAGCTTTAAGGTGACGGGCGTAGTGAAAGATAGCGCGACCTTATCGGATGGCACGTTGGACGTTGACGTCAAAGTTTTGGGAACGAAAACCGTCAATGTCGAAGTAAAAGGTGTCGCCGATTTACCACAAGGTCATGTTACTGGTTCGCAGTGGACAGAGTTCAGTGAAGGTGGCGTTTCAGGGATTGAAACCACGATTAAAGAAAATGGTGGAGCGGAAATCGACTTCTGGATTGTTTCTGGTGAAGTCTTTGATAAACCAAGCGATAACTCTGAATCGATTACAGTGTTGTTATCCAACATTCCTGACGGAGTGGTAATTGAAGACGGCAATGGCTCGGTGATCAACCTGAACTTTGTCGGTTACGAGACGGGGGCCGACGGCAAACCCGACATGTCGAAACCTATCTATGAAGCCAATATCACCGATTTAAATGCCAATTCCGGTATCGTGATTAAACCAACACACTCTTCGACCGAAAATATCACGATTACCGGGACGATTGTGGTGACCGAAAATGACGGGCACACATTAACGTTTGAAAAAGAAATTCGCGTTAATGTAGAACCGGTAATTGATACCTCACTGACTTACACCAATCGTAGCGTTGGCAAAGAAGACTCGGCGATCAATATCGACTGGCACCCGAAAGGCAGTGACTACTCCGATAGTGATGAACACTTTACCTCGATTACGATTAATGGCGTGCCGGATGGCGCAAGTGTCAATATCAATGGCAACGTGGAGTGGAATTTTGACAGTTCGACAGGGACCATCACCATTGCGCCGTTGGACGGTCAAACACCTGAAGAGTTTTCACAGATCGCACTGAGCAACAACTTTGTTCAGATCACACCGCCAGCTGACTCAAGTGCAGACTTTGACCTCACGACAGTCGTCGAGATTGAGGAACGCGACCACGAGTACACCAGCGACACAATCGTTGGTGACGGTGGCCGAGTCACCGCGACTATTACTGGTGAGGTGCACGTTGTGGTTCGTCCGATTGTCGAGCCAGAAGACAGTAACAATCGCTTAGTGGTCTCGGATGAAGCAGGCACGACGGAATACAGCAGTCTAGTTGCCGATGCCAACGGCCAGCTTCGCTTCACTATCAACAGTGATAACATCCAAACCGACGGCTCAGGGAACGAAGTGTGGGACGGTGAGTATGTCATCAAATACAACGAAACCGATGCTTCATCTGTTGAGCGCGTGGAAGATGTTGTTATTCAACTGACCAATACTGATGGCTCAGCTCTTTCGGATGCGGTGCTGACGCAACTCGTGGTGACTGGTGCTGCATACGAAGGTGAAGGGCGTTGGGTCATCATCAACGAAGAAGCGTTCAGTATCAGTGCCCCGAATGGTTTAGACCTCGACGGTGACGCAAACAACAACAGCACAAGTAACTTCAACGATATTTCGCTGACGATATACACTCGAGTGCTGGATGAGGGCGAGGATACCAACGAGCAAAGCGCGAAAGTGGTTAGAGAAACGTCGATAGACCTCTCGTTCCCTGAAGTCATTCTTGGCAATGATCACGTCGCGGCGGAAATTAGCATTCAGGCTGATACCGTGGTTGAAGCTACCGAAGATACTCAATTGAACCTTGGCCAGCATCTAGAAAGCGTGATCAGTTATAGCGCCACCGATGATTCAGCAGATGAAGTTACGATTATTATCGACAAGACCGTGACCATCGATGGAGTCGACTACCCGATATCTATCTCTGGCAGCGAAGTGAATTTTGTTAACGGCAAATTTGTCTTCCAAACAGGCATCTCTTCAACGGGTGTTGTTGGTGCATTGGACGGATTGCTGCTTAACTTACCCGAAGACTACTCTGGTGACTTTAGATTACCGTTCACGGTGATCACGACTGATATCAACTCCGGCGACGAAAATGTTCAAACCGGTGATGTAATTATCAAAGTGAATCCGATTGCGGACGTTAAAGATGGCGCCGATTCGGAGCCGGAAATTACGCTCAATGTTGTCGGTTCATTGGATGCAAACATGAACCCGATTGACCAAGATGGTCAAGCTGGCGCTGACCAAGTGGGGTATGAGGACAGTTATATCCAGCTCAACTTAGGCTATCAGATCGTCGACCAAGTAACGGGTGTCGAAGGTGGCCACGAAGTTCTGTCTAGCATCACGCTTACTTTGGAAGATCCGTCGATTGGTGAGTTTTATGACCAATCGGGTAATGCTTTAGGTTCAACACTTTCATTGAGCGAAAGTGAGATTGAGAACGGAGCACTAGATAACATTCTGTTTAAACCGGCAGACAATTATCCAACCGGCAACGACGACAATACCGTGAGTATTCTCGTTTCGGGAACCGTCACGGATACTGCGACGTTTAATGAGTTGGGGACCAGCGCGGAGCATTCAGATAACTTCTCGACCAGCGTGAGTTTTGACGTTGTTCCTGTCGTGGATAGTGTAACGGTCTCTGGTCCAGGTACAGACCCAAGCCAAGCAATTGAAATCAGCGGTAATGAAGATGAATCCATTTCATTAGGCAATTCAGGAACCGTGTCTATTGCACTCAGTGATACCGATGGCTCTGAATCGTTCGTCTCAATTACCTTTACCAACGTGCCTGATGGTTTCTTGTTTAGCGCTGATCCCACCAGCGGTTACGTTGTTAAGAATAACGGTGGCGGCACTTGGAGCGTTAAATTGCCAGCAGATGCAGGCGAAACGCTCGACCTGAGTGCGATTAGCGTGCAACCACCTAAGAACTTCAGTGGTACGGCTGAGTTTGGTGTCACTGCGTATATCGAGGAATCCTTGCTAGGCGTGCCGACGCGTGTGACCAATTTACCTAAATTTGTACTGACGGTGACGCCCGTTGGTGATGCCGTTGATAGCGATACAACCGATTCTGTTGAGGGTACAGAAGGCAGCAATATCGACATCGCTATTGATGCGTCAGTCATAGACAACACCTTGTCCGCGACTGGCAGTGGTACGTACAGCGAAAACGCGCCGGAAACGCTTCGCATTGAAGTGTCGAATGTGCCGAAAGATGCGCAGATCTTCTATCCAGATGGAACGACTTTGGCGACGTATGACGCGGTAAATGAGGTCTGGACGCTGGACGTGTCCGCGCAACAAGTCGACAAGATAGTGTTTAACTCCGGTGAACATAATAGTGATAGCGGCAATGTCTTAGGTATTGATGGTCCGCTACATATTTCTGTTCAGGCGGTGGATAAAGACGCCCAAGGTAATGAATATCTTGGTGCGAAGAGCGAGTTTGATGTTGAGCTTAAGGTCGACCCTGTTAATGACCAACCAACTTTCGTTAACGTCATCGACCTAGAAACGACTGAAGATGCGGTCGATGGTGTTGCGATTAACCAGTTCCAAATCGCCGATATCGATGCCATTTATGATGATCCAGATGCAACTTATACGCTGACACTTCAGGTGGATAAAGGTGCTCTTGAAGCGGGTAGCTATCCGGATGTGGGCTTTGCACTACAATCAGACGGTAGCTTGGTGATAAGCGGTAAGCTGGCTGACATTAACGCCGCGCTTGCCAATGGCGTCGTTGTTTTCACTCCTGATTCAAACAGCAACGATCTCAACTCGGGCGGTCCCGTTTTGGTAACTGCGACGGTCGATGATGGCGGCAACAATGGTGCAGTTGACCCAGCGGATACATCCACCTCGAACAGCAATTTCACTACCTTTGAGATCAATGTAACCGAAGTGAATGACCAGCCGGTTGCCGGAGATCTCGACTTGGGCGAAATCGACGAAGATGGTTCAATTCAGATCACTGCCGCGCAACTGATTGCTGCAAGTAGTGACATTGATGGCGATACACTGAGCGTGACCTCAATTACCGTGCCTGCAGAGCAAGGTGAGTTAATAGCCAACCCTGATGGCGTGTCGTGGACGTTTAACGCCAAGCCAGACTTTAATGGTGAAGTGACGTTCAATTATGTCATTGAAGATAACGGCACTACCAATGGGGTGAATGACTTCTTACAAGATACGGGTTCAGCAACGCTGACGGTCAACGGAGTCAACGACACGCCGATCATCGATTCTTCTTCAATCACCACACAAGTAGATGAAAATTCAGCTCAGCTTATCAGCGGCATTAACGTCGGTGATGTCGACTACGTTGATAGCTATGCCGACGACTTTATGACCATCACTCTGTCTGTGGATTACGGTACGCTTTCAGTTTCTCAAACCGCACCAGAGGAGGTGACGGTTACGGGCAACGGCACCGACTCTATTACGCTAACCGGTAAGTTGGCGGCACTGAATGCGTTAATCGATACGCCAGTTTCTCCAAGCGGCGTGTTCCTCGATGCGAGCTACTCACCAGTCGATACGATAAATTTAACCGTAGTGGCGAAAGACAGTGGCAATCCTTCCGGAATTGCGATTGAAACAACCCCTGTGAGTTATCCGATTTCGGTGACACCAGTGGCCAATGCGCCGACGTTAAAAATTGACCCGGCGACCTTGTATGTCAGAAACACTACGGTGAGCGAATCCGGATTTTTGAATGGGTTCATGTTGGCGGGAATAGTGGCCGAGTTAGCCGATGCTAATGAAACGCTCAGTCTAGTCATTAGCGGAGTGCCGGATACTGCGACATTATCTAGTGGAACAGAGACGGTCACTTTCGACTCAATCAATAACCAATGGATAGTGTCACAAGCGGCGATTGATGATCTGCAAATACAAGGCGCAGGAGTGGGGCAGCATACCATTAGCGTGGTAGCGACGTCACAAGAGAGTAATGGCGATGTCGCGGAGTCTGCACCGATCGAGCTTAACCTCAATGTCGTGACTGAGAGCAACCCGATTGATTTGTCTGCAAGCTCTGATGACGTTCAATTGCTCGGCGGATCGAATCAGGATCTAACCAGTGGTAGCGGTGATGATCGATTGGTTGGAGGCGCTGGAGATAATACGCTTGTGGGCGGTGATGGCGATGACGTGCTGATTGGCGGTTTGGGTTCTGACATCCTAACGGGCGGCGCGGGTATGGATATCTTTATTTGGAACGAAATTGATAATGGTGCGACCGATACCATCACCGATTTCAGCATCTCGGAAGGTGACAAAATCGACCTACGCGACATATTGCCGGAATTGAAGCAACCTACGTTGGATATGGATGCGTTACTCGAAAACATTGATGCCAAAGTGGATGGCGACAACATTGAGCTGACGATCTACGCCAATGGTGCTGGCAGTGATGAGCAGACAATTCTGATAGAAAGTCTTGTGCCGCAATTAACGATTGTTGGCAATGGCGCTGCTGATATTGTAACGGCGTTACTGGATCAGCACGTGCTTGTCCATGACAGCTAAGCCTAGGAAAACGAGCAATAAAAAAGCCAGCTAAACGCTGGCTTTTTCATCGACTAAATTTAAAACCCTAGGGGAAGGGAATTATTTAGCTAGGTTCTCTGCAACGAAGTCCCAGTTAACTAGAGCCCAGAAGCCGTTCATGTAATCTGGACGAACGTTACGGTAATCGATGTAGTACGCGTGTTCCCATAGGTCAACAGTTAGAAGTGGAGTAGTACCTTCTTCTGTTAGAGGAGTCGCTGCGTTAGAAGTGTTAACGATTTCTAGAGAACCGTCCGCTTTCTTAACTAGCCAAGTCCATGAAGAACCGAAGTTGTTGATTGCTGCGTCTGTGAATTTCGCTTTGAATTCTTCGAATGAACCGAAAGCAGCGTTGATTGCGTCTGCAACTGCGCCAGTTGGTTCGCCGCCAGCGTTTGGTGCTAGACAGTGCCAGTAGAACGTGTGGTTCCAGATTTGCGCTGCGTTGTTGAAGATACCGCCAGTTGAAGTCTTGATGATCTCTTCCAGAGTTTTACCTTCAAACTCAGTACCAGGGATAAGACCGTTTAGCTTAACAACGTAAGTGTTGTGGTGCTTACCGTGGTGGAAATCTAGTGTTTCAGCTGAGATGTGTGGTTCTAGCGCGTCTTTCGCGTAAGGAAGAGCTGGTAGTTCAAATGCCATTGCTCGATTCTCCATTAATAAGAAAGAGTTAGACTCTTTCGATTGCTTCCAGTGTTATTTGTTATTCATGGCCCGCTGAATCAGCCAACCATGGTCATACTGCTGACTTGAGCTATAGTTTAGCAAGTTTTTACTTTATTAAAAGGTTAGATGTTCAATTTCTATATGAAATTTATTTATCGTATAAAACCACAAAGATTATAGGCTTTTTATTCTGCTCCAATGGTTTAGAATGTCCAGATAATTTGCAGTAACTCCATTAAGAGGAAGCAATGGAAACTATCGATAAAATCAAACAGCAAATCGAAGAGAATTCGATCCTTCTTTACATGAAAGGCTCACCAAAACTGCCTAGCTGTGGTTTCTCTTCTCAAGCTGCACAAGCACTAATGGCTTGTGGCGAAAAATTCGCATACGTAGACATTCTACAAAACCCAGACATTCGCGCAGAGCTTCCAGCTTACGCGCAGTGGCCTACATTCCCACAGCTTTGGATTGAAGGCGAACTGATTGGTGGTTGTGACATTATCATCGAAATGTTCCAAAAAGGTGAACTTCAGCCACTAGTTAAAGAAGCTGCGGCACGCGCTGCAAGCAACGAAGAGTAATCTTTGTCGGAAAGTACTGTGTAAATTTACAGTTTTTCTTGATTTATAAAGGCCACATTCGATAATGTGGCCTTTATTGTATCTGTCTGAACGTATTTTATGTCCCGTCTGTTTATCGCCGAAAAGCCCAGCCTCGCAAGAGCTATCGCTGCGGCTTTGCCCAATCCCCAAAAGAAAGACCAAGGATTTATCCGTTGTGGTAACGGCGATGTGGTGACTTGGTGTATCGGCCACTTGTTAGAACAAGTTGAGCCGGATGCCTACGATGAGAGATACAAAAAGTGGAATTTAGCCGATTTACCAATTGTTCCTGAACAGTGGCAGTTACGACCAAGAAAATCGGCTAGCAAACAGCTGACGGTAGTGCGAAAACTGCTCAAAGAATCCAACCAAATCGTTCACGCGGGAGACCCAGACCGCGAAGGGCAGCTTTTAGTCGACGAGGTACTCGATTACTGCAAAGTCAGTAAAGCGAAGAAAGAGTCGGCGCAGCGCCTGTTGATCAGCGACCTCAACTTACCTGCCGTCAAACGTGCCTTAGGCCAGATGCGCAGCAATCGCGAGTTTATTCCGTTATCCGTTTCTGCGTTAGCGCGCTCTCGTGCCGACTGGTTATACGGTATGAACATGTCACGCGCGTATACCTTGTTGGGACAAAAGGCGGGTTATCAGGGCGTGTTATCAGTCGGTCGAGTGCAAACGCCGGTGCTTGGCTTAGTGGTGCGACGCGACGAAGAAATTGAAAACTTTGTACCGAAAGATTACTTCACGTTGCACGCGTTGATCCCGTATCAAGATGGCGCACAGCAATTTGATATTCGCGCTCGTTGGAAGCCGAGTGAAGCCTGCAAACCTTGGCAAGATGAAGAGGGGCGAGTGCTTAACCGTAAGCTGGTGGAAAACGTCGCAAACCGGATTGCCAACCAACCCGCAACCGTAGTTGAGTCGGAGCAAAAGCAAACCAAGCAATCCGCACCGCTACCTTACTCATTGTCTGCGTTGCAGATTGACGCTGCCAAGCGTTTTGGCATGAGCGCCCAGCAGGTTTTAGATACCTGTCAGTCTCTGTATGAAAAGCATAAGCTGATCACCTACCCACGCTCAGATTGTCGTTATTTGCCACTGGAGCATTACGCTCAAGCGCAGAGTGTTTGCCAAGCGATTGGTAACAACGCCAAAGAACTAGGGCCGGCGGTACAAGGTGCGAATCTGTCGCTGAAATCCAAAGCGTGGAACGACAAAAAAGTCGACGCGCACCACGCGATCATCCCGACACCGAAGAAGGCGTCAGTGAACGCGCTATCCGGCAACGAAATGAAAATTTATCAGCAGATTGCTCGCCAGTATCTGATGCAATTTTATCCTGCTGCAATCTACGCAGAAGCCAAGTTGGTGTTTGATATTGCTGGCGGAACCTTTATTGCCAAAGGCAGACAATTGGTTTCAGCGGGTTGGAAAGAGTTAATGGGCAAAGCAGACGATGAGGATAGCGGCGTTGACGCAGTACCACCGTTAGCTGAAGGTACCGTTTTGACTTGTCGCGAAGGTGAAATCAAAGACCGTAAAACCGAGCCGCCAAAACACTTTACCGAAGCAACGTTGCTGCAAGCGATGACGGGGATCGCGCGCTTTGTCGAAGATAAAGAGCTGAAAAAGATCCTCAAAGAAACCGATGGCTTAGGAACGGAAGCGACCCGCGCTGGGATATTAGATACTTTGTTCAAGCGCCAGCTATTAAAACGTCAAGGTAAAACGATTTTGAGTTCTCCCGCTGGGCGTGGCTTAATTCATGCGCTGCCAAGTGACTCCACTTACCCTGACATGACCGCACATTGGGAGCACCAGTTGCAAGGAATGGCCGAGCGCAATCAAGCGTATCAACCGTTTATGCAGTCATTACTTGACCGAATTAATGGGCTGATGGGGCAAGTGAAATCAGGCCCTGTCCCAGAGTCTTTGCGTCACTTGCCAAAAGTAGAGCGACCAGCGTTTAAGCGTAAACGTAAACCCGCGGCGAAAGGGTCGACTAGCAAACGCACCAGCAATAAAAAAGCCAGCAGTTAAAGCTGGCTTAGGTCGCTTACCAAGGCAGGTGAGTGCCGTCGTAATTGATGAACTCACCGGAATTAGCCGTCGTGGCGTGTTCAATCACTTCAATCAATCCGCGTGCGGATGTCGCAGTATCAATCAAAGCGTTTGGCCCACCCATTTCGGTTTGTACCCATCCCGGATGCAGGGCGAGCACGGTAAAACCGTCATTGGTAAGATCGTTACTCAAGCTCTTTACTACCGAGTTCAACGCCGCTTTCGATGAGCGATAAATATAGCCTCCACCGGAGGTGTTTTCCGTCATACTGCCGACTTTAGAAGAGAGGCAGGCAATTTTCTTTAGCGTCCCTAGATGCAGTTTTGGATAGAGCGCCTCAACCAACTTGAGCGGAGCGATGGTATTAACTTCGAATACTTTACGCCACTCTTCCACATCGGTGTGGCCAAATCCGTAACCTTTTGGTCCGTAATATCCGGCGTTATTGATCAGTAAGTCTAGGCTCGGCAGTACGTCAACTAACGATGAAACCGCTGAATAGTCGGTGATATCGAGTCGATGACAAATCAAGTCCCCTTTGTCAGCCAAACTTTTCAACTTATCAGCGCTGTCTTCACTACGGTATGTTGCGTGGACTTGCCAGCCTTTAGACAGCAATTGTTCGGCAAGACTTAAGCCGACGCCGCGATTCGCTCCTGTAACCAAAACGGTATTCATAGGGGTTCCTTACGTTTGAAACGTTGAATGACAGACCAAGAAATTGTGCGAAGCCAATAAGATAAAATCAACCATTTTGCCCATTATGAGACTAAATCATTGAATATGGATGACAGTTGGGTGAACCAGAAAAGGTCGCGACGAGTAAAACAACTTGATAACATGACGGCGTATTTTTTCACTAATGAATCTTATGATCCCACTGATTTACCACTCGATTTATTCTGAGCTAACTCTCCCGGACGGACATCGTTATCCCATCAACAAGTATCGCTTGCTGTATCAACAAATCGCCCAGCAATGTTCAAGTAACGAAGATTGGCAACGCACGTTTCGCTTTGTCGAACCCAAAGCGCTTAGCGTAGAAGAAGTGCTAGAAACGCACTGCAGCGAATATGTCGAAGCGCTGGTGTCAGGCTCGTTGCCTGCCGCTAAGATGCGTCGAATTGGTTTCCCGTGGAGTGAGTGCCTGATCACTCGAACATTGACTTCAGCGGGCGGGACATGCGATACGGTTGAGCAAGCGTTGGAGCAAGGCATCGCGATTCATTTGAGTGGCGGTTATCACCACGCGCACTACGATTTTGGTAGCGGCTTTTGCCTATTTAACGATCTGGTGTTGGCAGCGAAGCGAGCACTTAAACAAGACGGTATCGACAAGGTGCTGATTGTCGATAGCGATGTGCATCATGGTGATGGTACGGCAACCTTGTGCGCCGATGAGCCTGATATCGTCACGCTTTCGTTCCACTGTGCGAAAAACTTCCCCGCGCGCAAACCCGATTCCGATATGGATGTCGCGCTGCCAAGAGAGACTCAAGACAAAGAGTTTCTTGAGTCGTTTTGTTCGGTGGTGGAAATGGCGGTGAACTTACATCAACCGGATATGATCATTTATGACGCGGGTGTCGATATTCATCAGGATGACGAATTGGGTTATTTCAACGTTTCAACGCAGGCGATTGGTCAGCGTGACCGCTTTATGTTTGGCTTAGCACGCAATCGAGCTCTGCCAATCGCGTGTGTCGTGGGTGGTGGTTATCGTAGCCAGCATCAAGACCTAGTGCCAATCCACATGCAGCTCATCGAGGCCGCGAAGGCAATCTACTGCGAATAAGGATTAAGTGATGGAACACAGAATACGCGCAGCAGGGATCCTAATCGAAGAAGACGTGGTGTTGTTGGTGAAAGTCAAAGACTTCAGCGGCGAGTATTGGATTCTGCCTGGTGGCGGAATGGAGCAGGGAGACACCAGTACTAAAGCCTGCTTAAAGCGAGAGTTTTTCGAAGAAACCGGCTTAGATGTGGAAGTAGGGGAACTACTTTGTGTTCGCGAGTTTCTCGAAACCAGTAAGGGGCGTTATAACGCGGAGTTCTTTTACCAAGTGACGGGATACCGCGGCGAAATACACATTCAAAACCTAAAGGGCTTGAGTGATGAGGAGTACATTCAAGCGGTCGAATGGGTTCGCGTCACTGAGTTGCCTGGCAAAAGGCTTTATCCAGTCGAGCTCCAATCTCGCTTGCTCACCATGATTGAAGAGCGGGATTATTCGACTCACCTTGGTGCGTATGTCCAAGGTGAGTTCGAAACAATCAACTATCTAGACCAATAACGCGTTGGCGCGGCAGCCGTTATCCATGCAACTCTTTGGCTAAACCGATAAACATAGTGCCAGCGGTTTCTAAAATTTCATCGGGGAAGTCATAGTCAGGGTTATGCAGCTCAGGGTGCGCTTCTCCACTGCCGATACAAAATAGCGCGCCATTCCATTGAGTCAGGAACTCGGCAAAGTCTTCTGACCAACGCATCGGCTCTTCAAGTTGATGTACATTGAGCTGGTTTTGCTTGGCGACTCGCTTGACCAACTCGACATGAGAGCTTGAGTTCACTGCTGCGTTGAATGGTTCATCCCAAGTAATTTCCATCTCTAGACCATGCTGGGCTGCAAGCTGCTCAACTTTGCTGGTTAGTCGACGCTTCATATCACTGAACGCGTGATTACATTCACTGCGCATAGTCGCCATCACTTTTGCCTCCCCTGGTGCAATGCCAAATGCTTCTTCGCCAAGACTGGCGTGAACAATGGTCACTAGGCAGAAAGCATCCTGATAGTTGTCCGCGAGAGATTGCAGAAAGCCGATAAGTTCTACCATCGCATTGGTCGGGCTTATTCCGTTTTCTGGCCTCGCGGCGTGAGAGGTTTTGCCTTTCAAACTCACCAGAGCGCCAACTGATGCACAGGCGAAGGTGTTGTCCTTGATGATGACCTCATGCAGTGGAAAGCCGGGTAAGTTGTGATAAGCAAAGACGTTATCAATCGGCTGCTCGGCAAGGCGTTTATCGCGAATCATCGCCTCTGCACCTGTACCTGTTTCCTCTGCGGGTTGGAACAAGAGAATAACTTTGCCGTGCTGGGGCGGATTTACACTTAAGTGCTTCGCCACTTTTAACAGCGAGACGGTATGTCCGTCGTGTCCGCACGCATGCATTATGCCGTCGTGGTGAGATACGTGGTTATGGGTGGCTTTCTCTGTAATCGGAAGCGCATCAAAATCGGCGCGAAATAGCGTCGTTTGACCTGGTTTCCCGCTATCGATAACGCAAAACAGGCCATGCCCGCCGACACCGATAACCGGCTCTAAACCAAAAGAAGCGAGTTGAGTAGCAATGACTTGTGAGGTGTTGACTTCGTTACCCGATAATTCAGGAAAACGGTGCAGTTGCTGGCGAAAAGCAATCGCATCAAAGGTTGGTGTGGTAGTTAGTTGCTCGCTCATCGATTATCCCTTCCATTAGTGCAAGCTCCCATTTTTAGACCTCGAACAGCAGATGTTCAACCGCGTGATAGGAAATCTCTCGGTAGGATCAAAAATAATCTTATTGGCGATGGCGGTAAGTTGAAGGGGATAAACGAAAAAAGCCTGCTGATTGCTCAGCAGGCTTTTCGAATGTGGCGGAGAGATAGGGATTTGAACCCTAGATACGCTATTAACGTATGCCGGTTTTCAAGACCGGTGCTTTCAACCACTCAGCCATCTCTCCGTGTGAGGCGAATAATATAGAGGTTGCGAAAACTTGTAAACCCCTAAAATTACTGTTTGCTTTATTTGTGGGCACTTCGTGATAAATATCAGATTAAGTGCGCGTTTTTACATCAAATCTAGCCTTTGTGCCTCGCATTACTTGGCTAAACACCACCACATTTACCAATCGCTTCAATGGGATAAACTCAAGCGCTTAACCGAGCATAACGCCCAAACTTAGTAGTATCATCACCATCGCGGTCAATATCGCCAATAGTGGGCCGATAAAAAGAGAGCCGGAGCTCTCTTTATTGTTGGGTTGACTGCATCTGATCTGTGCTAGTCATTAATCTTCTTGTCGTAGAACTTTTGCCAATAAAGATAACGCCGCTGCTAGCAATACAATGTCTTTTAGTAGGAATTGACCCGGCACGACAGAGATTGCTGGGAAGCCACCTAAACTTGCTTCGCTGATTGGCGCGGTAAACAGAAAGCTTGTTGTAACGGCGAAGATAACTGTAGCACTAGCAGCGCCGACAAGTGCAAACACGCGGTGCACTGGTGCGAACAATAAAGCAATCGCAGTTGCCACTTCCACCAAACCGATCAGGTTAGAAGCACCTTGTAAGCTGAAGATACTGTATAACCAGCTGGTCAGCGGGCTTGATGCCACAAGACCTTGGATTGCGTTTGCTTCGTAACTGGTAAACTTCATTGCCCCAATCCATGCTAGGACGATGATGATAGAAAAACGTACTGCTTGGTCAGCAATGTTGGTCAGTGATTGAGTGCCTGCTACTCGGTGATTGGCTGTGCTATTGATAGTTGTCATGGTCTTTCTCCTTCATCAATTCTCTGTGTTATTTTGCGGTATGCGTGACGCCTTGGCGCTCTAAGATCTGTTCAAAATCACCACTTCTGATGCTGGCGACTAAATCATCATTTCCACCAACGTGGTGGTTGCCGACAAAAATCTGTGGAACGGTTCGTCGTTGGCTACGGTTCTTCATTTCGTTTAGTCGCGTTGGGTTATCGCTGACTTCGATTTCTCGATACGCTAAACCTAAACGCTTTAAAGTGTGTTTTGCGGCTTTGCAATGAGGGCAGTAGTGTTTGGTATAAATTTCGATTTTTGCCATGGTGTTTCTCCGCTTGTTGTCTGTAGGGTTAATTTAACCATTGCGGAAAATACTATCTATGCATGATAATCTTGATTTAATACATAGATCGTCTAGTTAAGGATAAGGCTAAATATGGAAGTGATGAGCGATATGCTGCGCGCGATTCGTGTGGTAGGCAGCGTCTATTTTTGCAGTCAGGTGGAAGCGCCGTGGAGTAAAACCTTTAACGACCTAGACCACGCCAGTTTTCATTTGATTCGACGTGGTGGTTGCTGGGCGATTATTGACGGTCAAGTGGAACGATTGGAAGCGGGAGATTTGATCTTCTTAGGACCGGGACAAGACCATGTATTGTCGAGTCAATCTCCGGATAAAGACAAGCCTGACCTAGAAGAACCAACGCTGTTACTTTGTGGTTCTTTTAGCTATACGCGAACAGTGACGACGCCGTTATTGGACATCTTTCCTCGGGTGACGATTGTGCGTGATAAAGACTTAGCGCACTATCCTTGGTTGAGAAGTACCTTTGACCAGTTGAGTTCAGAATATCTATCCCAAGGGCCAGGCTCGGAGCTGATCGTCAATAAGCTGACCGAAATCATCTTGGTCGAACTGATCCGAATTAACTTTGGGCGAGAGCAAAAAAGCCCGTTTTTAGAGGCGCTGAACGACAAACGTATTTCTCGTGCTCTGCAACTGTTGCATGACCATCCTGATAAGAGTTGGACGCTCGAGTTGGTTGCAGGTGAGATCGGTATGTCACGCGCTGCGTTTGCTAGCCGCTTTTCTGCTTTGGTTGGACAACCGATGTTTGAATACTTAACCAATCTCAGAATGGGCAGGGCACAGGAGCTGTTGCGTGAGTCGCTATTGTCGATTGATGAGGTAGCTGAGCAAGTTGGTTATGAATCGGAGCGCGCCTTTACGCTCACGTTTAAAAAGCATACGGGCACAACCCCCAAGCGTTTTAGAGCGCAACAATAACTCGGTGTTGGCCGATATACAGATAACAAAAAAGAGAGCCGAAGCTCTCTTTTTTCGTGTCTGGTCGGACTGACTGGATTTGAACCAGCGACCCCCGACACCCCATGACGGTGCGCTACCAAGCTGCGCTACAGTCCGATGACGATAATTTAGCGACTGCTTTCAGTTTCGTCAATTGCTAAGAATTTGATTTAGTTCCCTTTTGCATAAAAACGTTGCAGTTCTGTCAGGCCTTGCATCAGCACTGGCAGAGTCGGGTTTTCATCTTTCAAACGCTTGTAATTGCTGTCATACAACTTGTAGTTACCAAACTTATCAATCACCGTCGTATCTTTCTGGGTGATAAGTGCTAGCTCTCTTGAATCACCAGCAAGAATCCATTTTCTCGCGCGCTCGTCAAACAAGTTGCGTCCGCTACTGAAGTCGTTTGGATTCGACGACACACCTAGCAGGTCCTGCAACAGCGTAACTGATAAGTCTAGGTGGCTGGTGCGATGCTGATACTCAGAAGCGATCTTACCCGGCCAATGAATAACCATAGGTACTTGTAACTGGTAGCGGCTGTAGTTGGTGTTTGCACCCCAGCTATTGGTATTGGTTTCGTTGAACTCAGTACCGTGATTCGAGGTAATAATCACGATAGTCGAGTCTTTTATGCCTAGCGCATCAATCTCTGTAAACAATGCCGCCAGCTCTTCATCGGCTTTCTGCGCCGATTTCTTGTAGCCAGCTTTGAGGGTATCTTCGCTGCTTTGATTCTTCGTTGCGCGTTCGTAAGCATTGAAGTTATTCAACGTCGTAAGCTCGATGAAGCTGAACCAAGGTGATTTACCTTGTGCTTTCGCCCATTCTGACCACGCAGAAATCGTCTGGATATCTGCCGAGTCTTCAGCATTGAGCGGAATGCCGGTGAAGTTCATACCACGGAAAACAGATTCACCGTAAAGCGGGTCACTAAAGTTGTCTGCGCTGAATAAACCGAACTGGTATTTCTTGTCGGTCAGCGTCTGGATCACGATAGGTTTCGTACCTTGTGTCTTAATGCTTGGTGCGTATGCGCTTGGCAAACCATAGAACAGACCAAACACACCAAATGTATCGTTACTTGAACTGTAGTGGTTGGTGAAGTTGAGATTCTGCTCAGCAAACGCGTACGTCGCAGGCATCCAATCTTTGTTCAGCGCGTCAGCACGTAAGTTATTCACGCTCACGACCAATACGTTTAGCGGATTAGCGCGGCGATTGAACTCAAGTGGCTCTAACGGGTAGCGAACGAGCTCTGCGTTTTCTTCTTGGTTCTCTTCAAGACGCTTTAGGTACTCTTCTTTGTCGAGTAGGCCGTGTTTCTCCATGAACGACTTCGCGGTCATTGGGTAAGAGAGCGGGAAGTTAGCACGCTGCGCGGTGATCGGATTGTAAAAATACGCATCCGCCCACACGTAAATAAGGTGGCTAGAGATAAAGCTAATAAAGAATAACGCCGCAAACGGACGACCAATATGCTTGTGCGATAGTTTGCGTTGTTTACGCCATACCCATTCAGACAACCCGAGTTGAAGCATGAAGATCAGTGGCATGACGATAAATAGGTGCTGAAGGTCAGAGCTGACTCGTGAGCTTTCATCGTTGAACAACACTTCCCACACGACAGGCGTTAAGTGGAGGTTGATGGTTTGATAAGCCTGAGTATCGATCAGCAGTAACGTCAGTCCGAGAGTCGCGAAACAGACCGCGATCAGTCGGAACAGTTTCCGCGATGGGACAATAAATGTCAGCGGAAAGAGGACTAACAGGTAGAGAGCGAATACCAAAAAGCCGAAATGACCGACCCATGATACGGCTAAGTAAAATTGTCCGAGTAAGGTTTCAGGCCAAGGAGACTGAGAAATATAACGGGTACCCACCAACATTGCTGCAATAATGTTGAAGAAGGCAAACCAATGTCCCCAGCCGACTAAACGTGATACACGTTCACCATATGTGTTTCCGCTATCTACCATGTATGTGTTCTATGTATTTTTATTGCTATTAGTGTGATTTGTCTTCAATAGAAGAAACAAGCGCTTGTGCAAATTTTTCAGCAATTACCTTGCGTTGTGAAGGCGCAACATCTTGATTTAAGACATTGGTAGCGATATTTCCCGCAATCATCAGAGAAAGCTCTGGGCCAGCTGAATGTTTATCAAGAACCGCTGCAATCTCAGTTAAGATTTGTTCAACTTTCTCGTCGCTGTATTTAGAAGTAATTGGCATAAAAGTGTTCTAATGTTGATAGTAAAGCGGCTTATGATAACCTACAATGCCACGCAACTGAAACCTATGCAGCGATAAATTTCACCATGAGTCTTCAACTATCTAACGTTATCTTACACCAACTGCAAAAAAACGATTCAGATGAACTGATTGTTAACTTCAGAGCCGACTCTCTGAACAATGATTCTTCCACCGAAAACCTAGTTGCCGAATTGCACCGAGTATTTAACTCAAAGGCAGGTAAAGGCTTTGGTTCTTTCAAATCGGACAGCGAATTTCAGCATTGGTTGCAAGAGCTGCGCAAAGGTGAGAGAAACTTCTACGATTTTTCTCAAAGCAGTGCAAACCGTCTTAAAGAAGAGTTAGCTAAATACCCATTTGCGGACGAAGGTATCTTGGTATTTGCAGAGTACCAGTCTCTGGCAACGGATTACCTATTTGTCGCTATTATTCCGTCAAACCACAGTTTGAAAGTGACCGAAGGTCTGGATATCAGCGCAACCGAATACTTAGATTTGAGCAAGATGGATATCGCTGCTCGTATCGACCTAACCAGCTACGAAACTGACAAAGATTCAAACCGTTACTTAGCTTACATTAAAGGCCGAGTAGGGCGTAAAGTCGCAGACTTTTTCCTCGATTTCCTACAAGCAGAAGTGGGCTTAGACACCAAACAGCAAAACCAAGTGCTGATGCAGGCAGTAGAAGACTTCTGTACTGACTCTAAACTGGAAAAAGACGAAGCCCTAAGCTACAAAAAGCAAGTTGCCGATTACTGCAGTGAGCAGATCAAATCGGGTGACGAAGTGCAAATCAAAGAGTTGTCGGGTGAGTTACCGGCGGCACAAGATGGCACGAGCTTCTTCGATTACACCCAAGAGCAAGGCTACGAACTGGAAGAGAGTTTTCCTGGCGACCGCACTGCCGTACGCAAGCTGACCAAGTACGTCGGCGCTGGTGGCGGTGTCAATATTAACTTTGACAGCATGCTGCTTGGCGAGCGCATTTTCTACGATCCAGAAACCGATACGCTAACGATCAAAGGCACGCCCCCTAATCTGCGTGACCAATTAACGCGCAACAAGTAACCTTCCATATCTGGGGCTGAGTGCAATAAATGCGCACTTAGCCCTACACTTCCTAAAAATTGCATATATTCTTGTATTCATAGCACTTTATTTGAGTTTAAAGGCATGGAACGCAAGTGGATTAAATTAGCTGTGCTGGTATCGGTCTGTTGGCTGATAACGTTAAGCGCAATTGTTGGTAGCTACCGTTCGGTAGAAAACAGTCAACTTCAAGTGGAAGAGTTGGGTTATGAAGTAGAAAAGTTGCGTAACTCGTTTTATTTCGACAACAGCTTTCGCGCCAAGTTACTTAATAGCCAAGAGCTGAATTTACAAATCCTCTACGCATTACGTTTACAAATTGGTGCAGACTATCGTGATAGTTGGCTCAGCCCTGATTTAAACCAACTTCTTTACACCGTCGATAGGTTTATCGACCTTGCCAAAGCGTATGTCGACAATGAAGTCGCCGTCAGCGAACTTGCACGGCAGATTCGTCGCATTCGCACCCACTATCCTGACCAGCATCCTTTATCCGATTACTATTTTCAATTGAGCGCCAACGTATTCGAAACTCTCTACGACACCAGTAACCAAAGCATACAGGCAGCAAGGGATGTTGACCGAATTTACCAACATTCGACGCTGCTTGAAGGCAAAGAAAAGAAAGAACTGCAGCAGGTGGTTGCAGAGGTGTCTCTTGTGCTTGGCAGCTATGCGCAGGGCAGTTATTTTGTCGATAATCTGATCGCACACGACGTCAGTGCTGAGCTCGCTATCATCGCGGGTAAATACCAAGAGTTACGTGAACAACATTTGATGCTGGCAATATTGGTGAGCTTATTGGCGGTAGGCGCGCTACTTGGCATCATTTTGCTCACTTACCATCCAGCTCAATCGCGAGCGGTTGCTGTACAAAGAGAGCAAGTGCCGCCAGTTAGTAGAAGTCAGCAAGCTAAAGCAGACAGTGCGGATGATGAGATCAACTTTGATGACATGGTAACGTCGTTGAACGGTGATATTAAATCTGTGTGCATGTTGCTACAAGTTTTCGTTTCTGATCACGCTCAAGACATCCAAGAGCTCCGCGCGTTACTCACAGAATCTCCAGTAGATGCGCAGAGGAAAGCTCATAGCTTGAAAGGAATTGGTGGTAACTTGGGTGTGGTTCAACTGCGTGACGCTGCCGCAGAACTGGAAACAGCGATTGCGAAAGAGAGCGATACTGTGCCGTTATTGCTGGTCGAGCTAGAAAAACACCTCGATGCAACCATAAAAGCAGCTCAGACTTTTCTGAATATACATAATGTTGATTTAAATTAATCGCTCCCTGACCGAATACCTATATTCTCCGGACAACATTATGCAATCCGGAGCACTTATATGGGGATTCGTCGTTTTCAATTCATTAGCGTGTTGATGATTTTTTTCAGCTTGAGCGGTTGCTCTCTGCTTGAAGTCAAAATCGATACGCAAACCACACCGCTGACCAAACAAGAGCTGACGATGAGGTTACTGACTCGCGAATACGCGCAGCAGTTCTTTTCTCAAGTAGAGCAAGCGGGTGATGCCACTTCGTCGCTTTACGACCCGCAAGATAGACTCAATCAATCTTACGTTCTGTTGTGGAAGATAAACGCAGAAGAGGGCATTCAAAGTTCGGCGTATCAGGTTTCGCCTATGGCAGCGCTGATTGACAGCTGGGTGTTCACCAACCAAATGGCAAACTTCTTTGAAAGTGGCGAGGGTGCGGAGTTGTTTGAGAGTGACCACGCGCGTCAGGCATCCACGCAACTGCGAGCAGAAATTGATGACTTGGCGAAGTCTGTACTCAAAGACGACAGCTATGCTTCGACGAAACAGTTTGTCACGCAATACGCTGAGCAATATCCGTTTAATGACTTATCATTTATCCGTCAACCTGCTTATCGTGCATGGCTGAAGTCGCAAGGCATCACCGACGAAGAAGCGGTTGCCAACTTAGGCACTATGCCTGAAGCATTGGGCGATGTGTCTGACAGGCTAAGTATCGTTTCAGAACAAACGCCAAAATTGATGACCTGGAAAGCGCAATTGATCGCGATGAATAGCAATGTTTCAGGTCAGCAATTGACTACGACCTTGGAAAGTATCGAAGGAACGTCTCGGGCATTTCGCGACTTTGTTGAGAACAACCCAGAGTACATGGAAAACCTTGCCAAACAGATGTCTATTCAGTTGCAACCATTGGTCAGTGAGATCGACGACAGAACGGAAAAAAGGCTCGAACAGTTAAGTAAAGAGCGTCAAGCATTGGAGAAAATGGTCGCCCGTGAACGAGCCGAAATTGCTTTAATTATCAGTGCTGAACGAGAAAAGTTCACCAACAATCTTGATGCGCTTTCGCAAGATTTGATTGCTTTGGCGATAGACAAAGTGGTCATGTTGATCAAGAGCACGATTATCTACTTTATCTTATTTATTTTAGTGATTTTCTTCGCGCCACTCGGTTTGGGTTACATGTTGGGTAAGCGTGCGAAATCTGCCTCATAACCAGCTAAAACCAAACAAAAAAAGAGCGCCGTGGTAGGCGCTCTTTTTGGTTTCGAATCTGAAGCGTTATGCAGTTTGCTTAGCCAACTCGACTTCGCTTTCTTCCGCACTCGCCTCTGCCGTTGGCTCGCACTTATCGACAAACCAACCCATGTATGAGGTGAAGATGGTGACAATGATACAAGTGAAGCTTAACCACATGAACGGTGCGTAAGACAGGGTTGCGACACCAAGAATACTCGCCATGTAGATACCGTTATCACTCCAAGGCACCATACCTGATGTGAGTGTGCCACCGAACTCTGCATTTCGAGATAGGTTCTTACGCTGGTAGCCCAAGCGGTCGTAGTTCTTCGCACAGATTTTTGGTGTCAGGATAAGAGACACGTACATTGCTGAGCCAAAAACGTTACCTAAGAATGCGGTACCAATGGTGCTGCTTGCCAGTGAACCTGCACTTTGTACGCGACGCTCGAACAGTTTCGCGATGGTTTCCAGTACGCCAACTTTATCCAGTAGGCCACCAAAGCCAAGGCCGAAGACAATCACAGCCACCGAACCGAGCATCGAAGACATACCACCACGGTTTAGGATGGAATCGATGAACGCTACGCCAGATTCGATTTGGTACGGCGCCCAAGCGGTATTAAAGGCTTGTAGGAAATCCACATCTTGAATCATCACCGCCCAGATAATACCCAGCAGTGAACCAAAGCTGATGACCGGGAATGAAGGCATACGCATCGCCAACAGGCCAAGCACGATAATCACTGGAACAAATGAATATGGAGTGATGTAGAACTGCTGTTCCATTGCGTCGATAACAGACTGTACCTGTGACATGTCGACGTTACCTGCGTAGTGGAAACCAAACGCAGTAAACATGATGCCAGTGATGACGTAGCTGATCAGCGCGATCGGCAGCATGCCTTTGATATGCTCCATGACTTCAACGTTCGACATTGAAGACGCTAGGATTACTGAGTCTGACAGCGGCGACATTTTGTCACCAAAGTAACAGCCAGACAGTACCGCACCAGCAGTGATTGGTGCTGGAACGCCAAGACCTTGGCCGATACCCATCATCGCAATACCCGCTGTACCTGCTGCGCCCCAAGAGGTGCCAGTTGCTAATGCGGTCAGAGAACAGATGATCATCGTTGCGAGAAGGAAAATAGAAGGGTGGATCGCATTTAGGCCGTAATAGATGATCGTTGGTACGATACCGCCTGAAATCCAAGTACCGACAAGAGCGCCGACAGCAAGCAAAATAAGTACTGCGCCTAGTCCGTTTGAAATACCTTTTAGTGCCGCTTTTTCTAAGTCTTTATATTGGTGGCCTAAACGGATACCAAGCACCATGATAATGAACCAGCCAATGTAAAGTGCTAGCTGGATTGGAAGATCTAATTTTGCTGTGAATGAAAATGCCATCAGCAAAAATAGGCCAAGGGCAACAATAACCTGCATTAAGCTTGGCAGACGTGGGGTAAGTTGCGTCATACAGAGCCTCTTATAAGAATTATGAACCAATAGCTGTCATGAATGAGAGCCATCGAAGTGTTAACGCCTTTAGGGAACGGAGTGAACCTTACATGACTCAGAGTAATATTTCGAGTTTATGTGCTTTTTGTGTGTATTTGATCTGCTTTCGATTGTTTGTTTGGTTGAAAGTTTTATTTTTGGTTAAATTTAATGATTAGCAATGTTTTGTAATGTGAAAATTGTGTGTTACATAAATTAGGAATTTGTTTTCTGCTTTCTTTGTTTTGTTCTCAAAAATAACAACCGGTGAAATTCTGCTCAAAAACAGACTTTTATCTAAGCAATCGATGAATAGCGATAAAACTTCGTGTTTTTTTGTAAATACCTCTTGAGATTTTGCCGCGAAAATTGAACTATGGATTACTTCGTTTTTGTAAGGTTTACATGGAGAGTTGATGATGAGAGTAGGTTTAGTTGGCTGGCGCGGTATGGTTGGTTCAGTACTAATGCAACGTATGGTAGAAGAAAGAGACTTCGATTTTATCGATCCCGTCTTTTACAGTACTTCGCAAGTAGGCATTCCAGCGCCAAACTTTGGTAAAGAAGCCGGAAATCTACAAGATGCATACGACATCGACAGCTTAAAACAGCTTGATGCTGTTATCACCTGCCAAGGTGGTAGCTACACAGAAAAAGTTTACCCAGAACTTCGCAAAGCAGGTTGGAAAGGCTATTGGATTGATGCCGCTTCAACGCTGCGCATGGCAGAAGATTCCATTATTACGCTAGACCCAGTTAACTTAGCGCAAATCCAGCAAGGCATTCACGGCGGCACTAACACTTTTGTTGGTGGTAACTGTACCGTAAGTTTAATGCTGATGGGTCTTGGTGGTCTGTTTGAAAAAGGCCTTGTTGAATGGACAAGCGCGATGACTTACCAAGCGGCGTCAGGTGCGGGTGCGCAGAACATGCGTGAGCTTATCTCACAAATGGGCGTGATTAACGACTCAGTGAGTTCTGAACTCGCAAACCCAGCAAGTTCTATCCTTGATATCGATAAGAAAGTTGCCGATACAATGCGCAGCACTTCGTTCCCAACGGATAAATTTGGCGTACCGCTAGCAGGTTCTCTGATCCCTTGGATCGATGTGAAGCGCGATAATGGTCAAAGTAAAGAAGAGTGGAAAGCGGGCGTAGAAGCGAACAAGATTCTAGGTTTCCAAGACGCACCAGTGCCAATCGACGGTACATGTGTACGTATCGGTGCAATGCGTTGTCACTCACAAGCGCTAACCATTAAGCTTAAGCAGAATGTGCCGATGGACGAGATCGAAGAGATGATCGCCACGCACAATGATTGGGTTAAGGTTATTCCTAATGACCGTGACATTACAGCCTCTGAGCTGACACCGGCGAAAGTAACGGGTACATTGTCAGTGCCTGTCGGTCGTCTGCGTAAGATGGCAATGGGTGATGAGTTCTTGAACGCATTCACTGTCGGTGACCAACTACTGTGGGGTGCGGCTGAGCCGTTACGTCGTACACTGCGTATCATTCTGGCTGAGAAACAATAGGTTAGAATCGAAACAACCAGTATCAAAAGCGCCTTTATGGGCGCTTTTTTGTTTTTTGCTGACACGTTCCTGACCTTGAGCAACTACTTTCGTAGCGAATTGACGACTGGAGTTCAAAATGTCGAGAAAAGCGAAGGGTTTTACCCTGATTGAGTTAGTGGTTGTGATCGTGATTCTTGGTTTATTGGCTGTCGTAGCCGCCCCAAGGTTTCTCAATTTGCAAAGTGAAGCCAAAAGTTCGGTGGTTCAAGGTCTTGCTGGAGCGGTCAACAATGCGGCTCAATTGGCGTTTGGTAAGACTTCCGTAGAAGCTCAGGAGAACTTAGGCAGTTACTTGGTAGAAGGGTATGGCTACGTGCAATATGGTTATCCATCGGTTATCAAAGGCGGTATGGAAAACTTCCTGCAGCTTGATACGGGCTATCATGATATGAGTAAAGAGTGGGTGTGGGCTGCGCACAATAATGGCACCGTGGCGAATCCGGATACGTGGATTGTCACCCGCTCAGAATGGTTAGGCGAAGAAACGATCAGTGATTTCAATAAGGCGATTGAAGATAGTAAGTGCTACGTAAAATATACCGCCGCAATGGAAGCTGGCGCGGATTACCGAGTTGAAGTATTTACCGATGGTTGTTAAGCGGTGCGCTGAGCTTGGTCAAGGCTACATACTGCAATCCAACACACCGCCAATAAACGCTCTTTGTGAGCGTTTATTTTTTTTCTGCTGATACAACCCGCTTATCTGGATCAGCTAATTCGCTGCCGCAATGTTTGCAGTGCATCGCATCCGAATCATGACCGCTTTGCGAACAGTTTGGGCATTTCACCAGTACTTTGTGTGATTGCATCTCCTGATGTAGCTCCGCGGTAAAGATGCCCGTCGGCACCGCAAGAATCGAATAACCCAATAGCATTGTCAGTGATGCTAACGCCTTACCCAAATCGGTTTGTGGTACTAAGTCCCCGTAACCCACCGTTGTGATGGTCACTATCGCCCAATAGATGCTTTTCGGGATGCTGGTGAAGCCGTTTTCTGGTCCTTCAATTACAAAGATCAATGCGCCAAATATGGTGACCAAAATCGCAACCGTGCTGAAGAAGATAAAAATCTTTCTTCGCGCCATCAACAGTGAACGCAGCAGAATGTTGGATTCCTGTAGGTAGCGAACCAGCTTTAAGATACGGAAAATGCGCATTACACGCAGCGCTCGGATCACGCCCATAAATGATGCGGACGGGAAGAAGAGAACAAGATAGGTCGGCAATATCGCGAGTAAATCGACCACCCCATAAAAGCTTTTCGCGTAAGCCGCGGGTTTTGGTGAACAGTAGAGGCGTACTAAGTATTCGATGGTAAAAAGACCAGTGAACATGTATTCCAAATACTTGAGTTCTTTCGCCCATTCAGCTCGTACTGATGGAATCGAGTCGAGCACAAGCACGACCAAAGAACTGATGATCGCGATGATCAACGCGATATCGAAAGCTCGCCCCGCTTTTGTGTGCGTACCGAAGATGGTGACGTAAAGGGTATTTTTAAGCGTGTGATTCTTCATAAAAAAGCGATCCAAGGATGAATCGCTTTATCATACAGCCATTAAGAAAATCAGGCTAATCCGGGGAAGAGGTTGCGTAAGCCGTTAGCAATAAACTCAATACCCAGCGCGCCCAAGATCAGACCCATAATACGGGTGATGACGTTGATGCCAGTTTGACCGAGGAAGCGCACGATCAGCGGTGCTGAGCGGAACAACAACCAAGAGCAGAAACAGAACACACCCACGGTGGCCGCAATGCCGACGGTATCCAGCATACTTGGGTAACGTGCACCGTAAACGATAGTCGAACTGATCGCACCTGGGCCCGCCATCAAAGGCATTGCCAATGGCACAACACCAATCTGTTCACGACTGACGTATTCAGATTTTTCCTGCTTGTTCTGCTTATCCTCGCCTAGCTTACCGCTCATCATCGAAAAGGCGATACTGAGCAGCAGTAACCCACCCGCCACGCGAAACGAGTCCAGTGAGATGCTAAACATGTCCAACAGCATCTGACCTGCTAATAAAGAAACAATCAGGATCACCGCAACAGCGATGTTCGCGGTTGTCGCGGTTTTGTGTTTTTCTTCTAACGTCATATGCCCGGTAAGGGAGACGAATACAGGCATGATTCCCACAGGGTTAACCGCGGCAACTAAGCCGAGAAAAAACTGCAGAAAAATAGCGATTTCGATCGATTGCATGTCAGTGCATCCACGATAAGTAATAGGAGTGGTGAGTTACACGCGGAATATAGTCTAAAATCTGAACGTCAACGAATGAAAAAAACTAACCTGTAGAGCATCCCATTACTGAGAAAATCTAATTTTTGAAAGTTTGGTAAATAAAAATGACATGCTTTGTTAAGTAAAATACAGGGTGATATAACAACCTGTTTTACATAAACGTTAACATCTGCACATTTTTGATAAAAAACAGCAGGTTTTGTAGAGTGAGTGGGAGTGATGCATATACTCTCAGTGGCACATAGTTTTCGGATCACATGTAAGTTTGTGGTCAAAAAATGAAACTTTTTTACAGGTTGTTGCCGTTTTTTCTGGCTAGGTATCTAGTTGCTGGTATTTTGCTCAACGATGTAGTGTGATTTAAATCCTTTAAATTCATTTATTTAAGTGGATTTGTGCGATGTAACTAACACTTATTGGGTATTTATTTTTTCATAACTGATCTGAGTCAATATTTTTCACAACCTGAAATAATATACTCAGCCTTGAAAGCAATTTACTAAGATAATCTGCCTGAATCGATACCAATAACGCGCAGTTTGCTTAATAAAAAGTTTTTAATATTTGTTAATTTTAGGAGAATCCCTATGCCTGTAACTAATATGGCTGAACTAGATGCAATGATTGCTCGCGTTAAGAAAGCGCAAGAAGAGTTCGCTACTTACTCTCAAGAGCAAGTAGATAAAATCTTCCGCGCTGCGTCTCTTGCAGCTAACCAAGCTCGTATCCCGCTCGCTCAACAAGCGGTTGCAGAATCTGGTATGGGTATTGTTGAAGATAAAGTAATCAAGAACCACTTTGCATCTGAATTTATCTACAATAAATACAAAGACGAACAGACTTGCGGCATCCTAGAAGAGGATGACAACCTAGGTACTATGACTATCGCTGAGCCAGTAGGTATCATTTGCGGTATCGTACCAACAACTAACCCAACTTCTACAGCGATCTTCAAATCTCTAATCTCTTTGAAGACTCGTAACGGTATTATCTTCTCACCACACCCACGTGCGAAAAACTCAACTAACGACGCAGCTAAACTTGTTCTAGATGCAGCGGTAGCAGCAGGCGCACCAAAAGACATCATCGGTTGGATCGACCAGCCTTCAGTTGAGCTATCAAACGCTCTAATGAAACATGATGACATCGCGCTTATCCTTGCAACTGGTGGTCCAGGCATGGTTAAAGCAGCTTACTCTTCTGGTAAGCCAGCAATCGGTGTAGGTGCAGGTAACGTTCCTGTTGTAATCGACGAAACTGCTGACATCAAACGTGCAGTGGCTTCTATCCTTATGTCTAAGACTTTCGACAACGGCGTAGTATGTGCTTCTGAGCAGGCTGCAATCGTAGTTGACGAAGTGTACGACGAAGTGAAAGAGCGTTTTGCTTCTCACAAAGCTTACGTACTAAGCAAAGCAGAAGCGGAAAAAGTTCGCAAAGTTCTTCTTATCGATGGCGCGCTAAACGCGAAAATCGTTGGTCAACCAGCACATGCAATCGCTGAAATGGCGGGTGTTAAGGTTCCTGCAGATACTAAAGTACTTGTTGGTGAAGGTCTGAGTAAAGTTTCTTACGATGACGCATTCGCTCACGAGAAACTATCTCCAACACTAGGTCTATTCCGTGCTGACAACTTCGAAGACGCGGTTGCTCAAGCGGTAACTATGGTTGAGATCGGTGGTATCGGCCACACATCTGGTCTTTACACTAACCAAGATACTAACGCTGACCGTATCCGTTACTTCGGTGACAAGATGAAGACAGCTCGTATCCTAATTAACATCCCGACTACTCACGGTGGTATCGGTGACTTGTACAACTTCAACGTTGCGCCATCTCTAACGCTAGGTTGTGGTTCTTGGGGTGGTAACTCTATCTCTGAGAACGTAGGTCCTAAACACCTAATCAACAAGAAAACTGTAGCGAAGCGAGCTGAAAACATGTTGTGGCATAAACTACCTAAGTCAATCTACTTCCGTCGTGGTAGCCTTCCAATCGCGCTTGGCGACCTAGAAGGCAAGAAACGTGCATTCCTAGTAACTGACCGTTTCCTATTCAACAACGGTTACGCAGATGACGTAGTAAGCCTACTTAAAGCTCAAGGTATGGAAGTTCAAACATTCTTCGATGTTGAAGCTGACCCAACACTATCTGTAGTAGAAAAAGGTGCGGCTCAAATGGCTAGCTACCAACCAGACGTGATTCTAGCTCTAGGTGGTGGTTCACCAATGGATGCTGCGAAGATCATGTGGGTAATGTACGAGCACCCAGAAACTCACTTTGAAGAACTAGCAATGCGCTTTATGGACATCCGTAAACGTATCTACAAGTTCCCTAAAATGGGTAAGAAAGCTGAGCTTGTATGTATCACTACAACTTCAGGTACTGGTTCAGAAGTTACTCCATTCGCGGTTGTTACTGACGACAAAACTGGTGCGAAATACCCACTAGCTGACTACGAAATCACGCCAAACATGGCTATCGTTGATGCGAACCTAGTAATGAACATGCCTAAGTCTCTAACAGCATTTGGTGGTTACGATGCAGTAACTCACGCTCTAGAAGCTTACGTATCTGTTCTTGCGAACGAATACTCAGATGGTCAAGCTCTTCAAGCACTTAAGATGCTAAAAGAGTACCTACCATCAAGCTACGCGAACGGTGCAAATGACCCAATCGCTCGTGAGAAAGTACACAACGCAGCTACTATCGCAGGTGTAGCGTTTGCGAACGCATTCTTAGGTGTTTGTCACTCAATGGCGCACAAACTAGGTGCTGAGTTCCACTTGCCACACGGCCTAGCTAACGCACTACTTATCTCTAACGTGGTACGTTACAACGCGAACGACAACCCAACTAAACAGACTGCGTTCTCTCAATACGACCGTCCACAAGCACGTCGTCGTTACGCTGAAGTTGCTGACCACCTAGGCCTAAGTCAAGAAGGTGACCGCACTGCTCAGAAGATTGAACGTCTACTAGCATGGTTGGATGAACTAAAAGTTAACCTAGACATCCCAATGTCTATCCAAGCGGCAGGTGTTGCTGAGTCTGATTTCGTAGCGAAACTAGACGAGCTAGCGGTAGAAGCGTTCGATGACCAATGTACTGGTGCGAACCCACGTTACCCTCTAATCAGCGAGCTGAAAGAAGTTCTACTAGCTTCTTACTACGGTAAAGCTTTTGTTGAAGGTGAAACTTTCGAAGGTACTACTGTAATCAAGAAGAAAGCAGACCAAGAATCAGCGAAAGATGCGCCTAAAGCGAAAAAAGAAAAAGCAAACGCATAAGTAAGCGTGCGCTATGAGATAGGTTTTCGCTAGCACGAAACCTACTGATCGGGAAAAGAACAAAGCCCTAGTCGAAAGACTGGGGCTTTTTTTCGTTGTGCGCAAATGGGGTTGCTCAGTTGTCTACACTTAACGTTTGGGCAAATAACGTAAGGAGGTGCGCATGAGCTACGTTGATGGTTTTGTTGCTGCCGTGCCAGAAGAGAACAAACAACTCTATATTGAACATACCCAGCGGGTTGCGAAGGTGTTTATTGAATACGGTGCGACTCAATATGTTGAGTGCTGGGAAGACGATGTCCCAGATGGCAAAATGACGTCGATGAAGATGGCGGTTAAGCTCGCGGCGGGAGAATCAGTGGTGTTTTCTTGGATTGTCTGGCCATCAAAGCAAGTTCGCGATCAGATGGTTAGCAAAGTCATGCAAGATCCTCGGATTGAGCAGGAGAAAGAGAGGATGCCGTTTGATGCTTCTCGCTTAATCTTTGGTGGATTCGAGACCGTGGTGGATGAAAGTGCGTAACTTGGGTCAACGCAGATAAAAGAAAACCCTCTAGTGAGGGTCTTCAGGGCGTTTTATTTTTCGTCTTCTGGTAGCTTAACGTTGAGCTCCAACACCGAAATGTCGTCGTCTTTGTGCTCAAACGTTAGGTCAACCATAGAAGGATCGATAGCAACGTACTTACCGATAACCTTGAGGATATCTTCTTTCAGTTGCGGTAAGTAAGATGGTGCAGGATCGTCTTGACTGCGACGCTCCGCAACGATGATCTGTAAGCGCTCTTTGGCTAAATTTGCTGTTGTCTTTTTCTGTGGACGGAAAAATTCAAGTAATGACATGCCGGTTTAGCCTCCAAATAGTCGTTTAAAGATTCCTTTTTTCTGTTCAGTCAGGAAGCGGAAGTCCACTTGCTCACCGAGCAGACGCTCTACGGTATCATTGTAGGCCATGCCAGCGTCAGACTCTTCGTCGAAGCTAACTGGTACACCTTTGTTTGACGCGTTAAGTACCGCCTGGCTTTCAGGGATAACGCCCAATAGAGAGATGTGTAGGATCTCTTCGACGTCTTCTACGCTCAGCATTTCACCTTGATTTACGCGTGCTGGGTTGTAGCGAGTCAGCAAGAGGTGCTGCTTCACTGGCTCTAGGCCTTGCTCTGCGCGGTAAGATTTAGAGTCCAAAATACCAAGGATTCGATCCGAGTCGCGAACAGAAGAAACTTCAGGGTTGGTCGTAATGATCGCTTCGTCTGCGAAGTACAGCGCCATTAGTGCACCTTGCTCGATACCCGCTGGTGAATCACAGATGATGAAGTCAAAACCCATCTCGTCCAACTCGTCGAGAATGCGGCGCACACCGTCGATGGTCAGTGCGTCTTTGTCGCGCGTTTGTGACGCCGGCAAGATGAATAGGTTATCGGTGCGTTTGTCTTTAATCAGCGCTTGGTTTAGCGTTGCTTCACCGTTGATAACGTTAACGAAGTCGTAGACTACGCGGCGCTCACAACCCATGATGAGGTCAAGGTTACGCAAGCCAATATCAAAATCGATAACTGCTGTTTTCTTTCCTTTTACCGCTAGACCTGACGCGATCGCGGCACTAGATGTGGTTTTGCCCACACCGCCTTTACCTGACGTTACGACAATAATGCGTGCCATTATTTGTTCCTTATTATCTTAAATCGTTAACAGTTCGAACTTGAGAGAGTCTTCGTTCAAGCTAAACAATACTTTTTGTTGCCAATATTCTTCGGAAAATTGTTCCGTTAGCCAGTAATGACCTGCGATAGACATCAGCTCTGCGTTGAGCTTGTTACAGATGATCACCGCGTCTTTGTTACCGCTTGCACCCGCAATTGCCCGTCCACGTAAAGTGCCGTGAATATGGATCGAACCATCGGCGATGACTTCAGCACCTTCGCTAACGTGGTTAAGAACCACAAGATCGCAATCTTTGGCATAGATTTGTTGTCCTGAACGGACTGGCGCGCGGACAACTTTGGTCGGTGCCATTTTCGCTGGCGCCTGACTTGGAGATTTGCTTGCAGACATAATTGCAAAAGACGCTTCAGACGCTAAATTTTGGGTGCGCTTATCTTTACAGCCAGTGACACCGACCGGAATCATACCCGCGTCAGCGATACCTTGCTTCAATGCATGAAAATCAATCTCACCATCAACGTTTGAAATATTGATCACAACCGGAGCGGAAGCAAAAAACGCCGGAGCTTGTTCGACTTTTTCATTGAGGAAATTGACCGTTTTTTCTATATCATTGTCGTTAAGGTGTAAAACAGACAATGTAAAGCTACTGCCTTTTAGGTCGGGTGAATGTGACATCTTTTACTGAGAACCTCGTAAGGACGTTGCCTGAGACTAGGGTTGTCATGTTATATTCCCACAATAAGCTCAGCAAGTTATCTTGCGCTCAATTGAGTGTTTTGCGTTAAAAAATAGCGAAACATTGACGTTCATTGAATAGAAACGGACAAAAGGCTTCCCATGCTTTGTGCAATTTACAAAAGTTCTAAAAAAGAAGGCGCTTACCTCTACATCCCTAAAAAGGATGATTTTTCACAAGTTCCTGACACATTGATGCAGATGTTTGGCAAACCTACCATGGTTATGGTGATCAAGTTAGACGGTCGTCAACTTGCCTCTGTCGATATTGAAAAAGTGAAGCAGTCTTTGGAAACGGACGGGTTCTTCTTACAGTTACCGCCACCACCAAAGAATCTGTTAGATGAATACAAAGAGCAGAAGAAAGCTCGTCAGCAGTCCGAAGAATAATAAAAGCGGACTCGCTTCAAGAAGTTGCTCAAGGAGGGCAATGTGAAGAAGTTATTGTCAGTCATACTAGGTACGACGATTGCTAGCTCAGTGTTTGCCAACGAGGCAGAATTTGCGCAGTACGTCGAAGGGTTAAAACAGGAAGCAAGAACCAAAGGGATTTCGGAACAGGTTATTTCAGTGGCGTTTGAAGACGTCACTTACAAACCAAGAGCGATTACAGCGGACCGCAACCAGCCTGAGAAAAAGCTCACGCTGGATGAGTACATTCCGCGCGCGGTGCCAGATTGGAAAGTAAAACAAGCCAAAGAACTGTACGAAAAGCACTACGATGAGTTAGTGAAAATCGGCGAAGAATACGGTGTACAGCCAAGATTTATCGTCGCGCTTTGGGGTGTAGAAAGTAACTTTGGTCGTTTTACTGGCCACTACAGTGTGATTGATGCGTTGTCGACGATGGCTTACGACGGACGACGTGAAGAGTTTTTCCGTAAAGAAACCATGGCGGCGCTGACAATCCTCGAACAAGGGCACATTTCGGCGCAAGAAATGAAAGGTTCTTGGGCGGGTGCAATGGGTCAGTGCCAGTTTATGCCAAGTTCGTTCTTGTCGTTTGCTGCAGATGGCAATGGCGACGGGAAGAAAGATATTTGGAATACTGAGGCCGACGTGTTTGCCTCGGCGGCTAATTATTTGAGCCAATCAGGCTGGCAAGATAAATACACTTGGGGACGCCAAGTGAAGCTGCCACATGGCTTTGATACCAGCATCCAAGGTCGCAGTGAAGAGAAGGGCAAGTACCTTCAAGAGTGGAGTGAAATGGGCATCACGCGTTACGACGGTCGCCCGTTACCAAAACTCGATGAAGACATTAAAGCGTGGTTGATTGCACCGGATGATGCCAATGGTCGCGTTTACCTTGTCTACAATAACTACAATGTGTTGATGAAGTGGAATCGCTCTTACTACTTCGCATTGGCGGTCAGCCATCTGGCCGATAGAATCGTACTATAATCGTCAATTCAGGGGCTCAAATGAGCCCCTTTTAATTTCTGGAGATTTCGTGTTATCTGATCGTGCCTCTCAAATGGTGGTGTTTTCCGCGCTACTGACACACAAAAACTTTACTGCTGCGGCGCGTAGCCTTGGGGTTTCTGTGTCGCATGTGAGTAAACAACTTGCCTTGCTTGAAGAATCACTCGGCGTGAAGTTGGTGCAGCGTACAACCCGCAGTTTTACGCCCACCGAAGCGGGGGAGCAGTTCTTTAATCACTGCCAACGGATTGTTGAAACCGTGGAAGAAGCGCAGCGAGAGGTAGAAAGCCAACGTGATGAAGTGGCTGGGTTGATAAAGATTGGTTTGTCGCAGTCGTTTGGGTCACTTCATATCTTACCGGCGATAGACGCGCTCAGGGTGCAATACCCAAACTTACAAGTGGAGATGCATTTGTTCGACTATCGAGTCGATATGTTGCAAGAAGGTCTGGATCTTTGGATCACCAACAACGAAACTTTACCCGAAGGCTACGTAGCGCAGCGCCTAGCTGACAGTAAGTTCGTTGTTGCTGCATCGCCAGAATACCTAGTGAAGCACGATACTCCTCATCACCCGAACGACTTGGTCGAGCACAACTGTCTTATCTATCGCAGTTGGGAGCGAGACTACACCAGCTGGTCGTTTTCCAAGCCGGATGAACAGCTCAATATCAAAGTCTCAGGTAACTACTCGGTCGATTTGGCCGAAGCGGTGCGTGACGCTGCGGTCGCAGGGTGGGGGATAGCGTATTTGGCTACATATCTAATCCGAGACGAGTTCAAAGACGGGCAATTGATTCAACTGCTTCCAGACTGGCAGCCGAGTCAGAACATGCCGTTTTACGCCGTGTACCCGAGTCGTCGTTATTTGCCGAAGAAAACTGCCGCGGTCATTGAGTTTATCAAACAGAAAATCGGTTCGCCGTGTTACTGGGATAAGCGTTTAGCGCCGTATCTTCAGCGCTCAAAAGCCTAATAACGAGCGAAGCGATTGTTTCCTTTGTCAGAAACATATTTTTCATATAGAAAAGATAAAAATTAGCAAACGTTTATCTTTATATAAAACAGCTAGTTATTACAATGGTTGTTTATTGAGCGGCGACTGGTACAGTTTATTAACAACAGTGATTTGCATCTCATTTTTATCCGCATATTATCCGACGCAATTTTTTACTCCCTATTTTTGTCGGATTTCCCATGAACTCACTACTCGGAATCGTAGCCATCTTCGCGCTCGCGTGGCTACTTTCTACAAATAGAAAAAATATAAAGATAAAAACAGTCGTTTTCGCGTTTGGTCTACAAGTCGCTTTTGCCTTAATGGTGCTTTACATTCCGGCAGGTCGAGAAGCGCTAGCCGCAGTGAGTGGTGTTGTCTCAAACCTTATCGATTACGGTCAAGAAGGCATTGGTTTTCTGTTTGGTAACTTGGCAACCAGCGGCTTTACCTTTGCGATCAATGTGCTTGGTATCATCATCTTTTTCTCCGCGCTGATCTCTGGTCTTTACCATATCGGCGTCATGCCACGTGTGATTAACTTCATCGGTGGCGGGATCCAGAAACTACTGGGTATCGGTCGTGCAGAATCCCTCTCTGCGACGGCGAACATTTTCGTCGGTACCATCGAAGCGCCACTGATGGTAAAGCCGTATCTAAGACACATGAGCGATTCACAATTCTTTGCTGTAATGACGGGCGGTTTAGCATCAGTGGCGGGTGGTACGCTGGTGGGTTATGCGTCATTAGGTGTTGATCTTAACTACCTCATTGCGGCGGCGTTCATGTCAGCGCCAGCTGGTTTGCTGATGGCGAAAATTCTGATGCCAGAAGCGGAAGTGACAACGCCAGATATTGATATCAGCCAAGTGGAAATTCCCCGCGCCACTAACGTTGTGGAAGCGCTGGCTGATGGCGCAATGGCAGGGGTGCGCATTGCCGTATCTGTCGGTGGTACCTTACTTGCGTTTATCAGTGTGATCGCATTACTCAACGGCACGCTAGGCTGGTTTGGTGGCTTAATCGGTGTTGAGCTGAGCTTTGAGTTGATCCTAGGTTACTTGTTTGCACCAGTCGCTTGGTTGTTGGGTATTCCTTGGAACGAAGCGATGACGGCGGGTTCTTTGATCGGCAATAAGATCGTGGTGAACGAGTTTGTCGCCTTTATTCAACTCGCGGAAGTGAAATCTCAGCTAAGCGAACACTCACAAGCGATCGTGACCTTTGCTTTGTGCGGCTTTGCGAACATTTCCAGTATGGCGATGTTGATTGGTGGTTTGGGATCCTTGGTGCCAGAAAAGCGTGCGTTTGTCTCGAAACATGGCTTTCGAGCGATCACCGCTGGTGTAATGGCGAACTTAATGAGCGCATCAATCGCTGGCGTTATTATGAGTTTGTAAGCGTCACTGAATACAAAAACGGGTAGTCGATTAGACTACCCGTTTGTTTATCTGAAATGCAGTTTTCGTTTACTTTTTAGTATGGAACTGTTCACAAGCCAGCATGGTGTTTTCAATTAGGCTCGCCACTGTCATTGGGCCAACACCACCCGGAACCGGTGTAATAAAGCTCGCGCGTTCACGCGCTTTATCGTATTCCACATCGCCGATCAGCTTGCCAGAATCGAGACGGTTGATACCCACATCAACCACAACCGCGCCTTCTTTGATCCAGTTCCCCGGAATAAAGTTCGCTTTACCAACCGCAACCACGACAACGTCTGCTTGGCGAACGTGACTTTCTAGATCTTTCGTAAAGCGGTGACAAGTCGTTGTTGTACAGCCTGCCAGTAGTAACTCAAGCGTCATTGGGCGACCAACGATGTTTGACGCGCCGACAACAACCGCGTGTTTGCCACGGAGCTCGATATTGTAACGGTCAAGCAGGGTAATAATGCCTTTTGGCGTACATGAACGCAGTTTAGGAATGCGCTGAGCTAGACGACCCACATTGTATGGGTGGAAGCCATCGACGTCTTTTTCAGGATTAATGCGCTCAAGTACGTGCGTCGAATCGATGCCCGCAGGTAACGGTAGCTGGACAAGAATGCCGTCGATTTCATTATCAGCGTTGAGCTCATCGATGAGTGCCAATAACTCTTCTTCCGTTGTGCTTGCTGGAAGGTCAAAAGACTTTGAAACGAAGCCAACTTCTTCACACGCGCGGCGCTTACTGCCGACATACACTTGAGATGCAGGGTCTTCACCCACTAGCACTACCGCTAGACCAGGCGCACGTAGACCAGCTGCGACACGAGCTTTGACTCGCGCAGCCACTTCTGATCGAACAGTTTGAGAGATAAGTGTTCCATCGATATTTTGAGCAGTCATGACTTTCCTTAAAATAGAGTGGCGAATTATTTGCAGCGCATTGTCGCAAATAATTTGATGAACATCTATAAGCAAACGTTTGCTTCGGGGCGTTTTTAATCAAAATATCTCTTTGTGACCTTTTTTTAGTCACTCAGATCAGAATGTTATGAAAAGCCCTTGTGTTACGAGTTTGAACTCGTATAATTCTGTCCCTGTAGCGCGCCCTTAGCTCAGCTGGATAGAGCACGTCCCTTCTAAGGATGTGGTCATTGGTTCGAATCCAATAGGGCGTGCCATTTATTCTAAAGCCCCGATAACTCGTCGAGTTGTCGGGGCTTTTTCGTTTTTGCTGATTAATAGACGTAAAAAAGCCAGTCTAGATTCAGACTGGCTTTTGGTGTGAACTGCTATCTATTTAGCGAGTAGAGACAGAAACGTTACGACGTTGAGGGTGTTTGAAAAACACAGCCAGTGTCGCGGCAATTGCTAATGCAAAGCAGTAATAGGAATTAGCGACGATCTCTAACGGCGACAATTGGAATACCGAGCCAAGCAGCAATACTTGAGCGCCGTAAGGCAAAATGCCTTGCATCACGCACGAGAAGATATCTAGTAAGCTCGCTGAGCGACGCGGTGTAACGTTATGTTCTTCCGCCAGTTCACGCGCAACACTACCAGAGACAATGATCGCCACTGTGTTGTTCGCGGTACAGGTATTCACCATCGCCACAAGGCTTGCAATACCCAATTCGCTTGCTCGGCTGTTCGCTTTCGAAGAGTGGCTTGAACCAAACGCTTTGATAGTACGGCTGATAAAGTTGGTTAAAAATGCCAGACCACCTTGACGGCGCATCAGTTCACTCAAGCCACCAATCAACATCGATAGCAAAAAGATTTCCTGCATGTTGCCAAAACCTGCGTAAATATCCTTACCCAAATCAGTCAGGGCGTAACTATCGATAGATGTTAAGCTGACTGTACCCGCCAGAATAATGCCAATCGTTAGTACAACGAACACGTTAAGACCGGCGACCGCCAAGACTAGAATCGTGATGTACGGCAGTACTTTTAGCCACTCAATCGGACCAGTTTCTGGAGTTTGGGTTGCTGAGCTATTAAATGCAAACAAGACCAGCGCAAAGAACGCGGCCGGTAGAGCGATGCGTACGTTCTCTCGGAATTTATCTTTCATCTCACAACCTTGCGAGCGAGTAGCAGCGATAGTGGTGTCTGAGATGATAGAAAGGTTGTCACCAAACATTGCGCCGCTCAGTACGACACCTGCAGTTAGCGGCAGGCTCATGCCCGCTGATTCTGCGATGCCAAGCGCAACGGGCGCAACTGCAGCGATAGTGCCCATCGAGGTACCCATCGCGGTGGCAATAAACGCAGAAATCAAAAAGATGCCTGGCAGAATCATGCTCGTAGGAATCGCTGAAAGTCCAAGGTTTACCGTCGCGTCAACGCCACCGGAGGCTTTGGCAACGGCGGCAAAAGCGCCCGCCAGCAGATAAATCATACACATCGCGATGATGTCTTGATGGCCAACGCCACGAATGAACTGTTCGATAGACCGATTGAGGGAATCTTTACTCAGTAGAATCGCGACGATGATCGCAGGCAAGGCCGCAATCGGTGCAGGCAGTTGATAGAAAGCGAACTCAACACCTTGAAAAGACAGGTAAGTACCTACGCCAATAAACAGCGCAAGGAAAATCACCAATGGAATAAGAGCGACTGCAGAAGCTTTGGTCACTTTGGTTGAATCTTGGGAACAGGACATTTAAACGACAATCTTGACAATAAAGAGGGGAGAAGACTACTGGCACGTCGAAGAGATGTCAATATAGACGTCTAAACGTCTGTGTGTTTTTTGATAATTTCGATTCAGTTGAGCTTATATGTTCGTATGTATTTTCAGCAGAGTTGTCCCTGATTAAATATCATCTGGCTAGCACCGCCAGCCAGATGATATTGATGAGTCGATTTGCGCCTTACGCTAGATTTGCGTTCGAAGGGAACAATGCTTTTTTCGCTTCGTCATCCATGGTGCTCTTAAACTCATGATCGCTGCCAAATGAACGAGCGACTTCTACCGCAGGGCGAGCGTTAATATGTTCAAACCAAGCCTTGATGTTCGGGTATTCGCTCAAACGTCCTTCGCCTAGTACGCGTTCGACTTTATCAATCCAGCCCCACGCAGAGATGTCTGCAATTGTTAGCTCATCACCAACAATGTAATTTTTACCAGCTAAATGTTGGTCTAGCACCGAGTAATGACGCTCTGTTTCACGCATGTAACGGTTCTTAGCGTAGTCTAGTGATTCTGGCGCTGCGTAATGGAAGTGTACCGACTGACCAGAAAATGGACCTAACCCTGTGCCGATGAACATCAACCATGATAGTAACTGAGCTTTATCTTGCGGTTGACCTAGCAAAGTTTGATGCTTTTCCGCTAGGTAGAGCAGGATAGCCGTTGAATCAAATACAGTGGTGCCGTTGTCGTCGATAGCAGGCAGCTTACCGTTCGGGTTTACCTGACGAAACTCTGCGCTGTGCTGCTCGCCTTTCAGCGTGTCTACTGGTACCAGTTCAAACGGAATACCAGCTTCGGCTAAGAATAAAGCCACTTTCATTGGATTTGGTGTTGGGTGGTAGTAAAACTTAAGCATATGTTATTTCTCGTTATTTGGGATATATCAGTAATAAATTGAGTCGTAGTTAATCAAAGTCTGCGCGGCTATGGCGCTCTGGGAGCTGTTCTTCTTCAGGTCCCCAGTTACGATTGACGCGTCGGCCTCGTTGAACAGCAGGACGATTAGAGATTTCATCTGCCCATCTTTGAACGTTTTTGTATTGGTCAACCTGTAAAAACTCGCCAGCGTCATACTGTAAGCCACGTACAAGGTTGCCGTACCAAGGCCACGTCGCAATGTCTGCGATGGTGTACTCATCGCCGCCTAAGTAGCGATTTTTGCCAAGCTCTTTATCCAGGACATCAAGCTGTCTTTTTACTTCCATCGTGAAGCGGTTAATGGGGTACTGGAACTTTTCTGGAGCGTAGTAATAAAAGTGTCCAAAGCCACCGCCAAGGTAAGGTGCAGAGCCTTGTAACCAGAATAACCAGTTGAGTGTTTCTGCTCGCTTGGCGACATCGCTTGGTAAAAATGCACCGAATTGCTCAGCTAAATACAATAGGATAGAGCCTGACTCAAACACGCGAACGTTATTCTTAGTGTCAAACAATGCAGGTATTTTTGAGTTGGGGTTCAATTCAGTAAAGCCAGAGGAAAACTGTTCTCCATCCCCAATCTTAATCATGTATGCATCGTATTCGGCAGCTTCGATACCTAGCTCTAGCAATTCTTCTAACATGATGGTGACTTTCTGGCCGTTGGGCGTCGCCAAAGAGTAGAGCCTTAAGGCATGTTGGCCCGTCGGCAAGGTGGACTCGTAACGTGCTCCGGCGGTTGGGCGATTGATCTTTGCCCACTCTCCACCAGATTCAGCATCCCATGTCCAGACTTTGGGTGGGTGGTACTCAGTCTTGTCCATTCGAACTCCTAGAGGTGTTATCCAAGTTTGATTAACGAATAACAAACATTCTATTGTTAGAATTTATTGGATAATATGACTAATAAATGAAAGCAGCTTTCTAAAATTTCGAAATGTATAGTGTTAGTGATCTAGAAACTTTTGTTGCCGTAGCGAAGCACGGTGGTATCTCACCAGCCGCGCGGGTGCTCGGAATCTCGGTAGCGACAACCAGTCATCGCTTAGCCAAAATCGAACAGTCTTTGAAAGTGGCGTTGTTCCACCGTAGCAATCGTTCATTGAAACTCAGCGATGAAGGTGCCCGATTTTTGGAGCGAATCGAGTCCATCCTCGAAGATCTGCAAGAAGCTGAGTGCGCGATCAGCGGACGTTCAACGCAACTAAGAGGCCACCTGAGAGTGACGATGTCACCTTGGGTGCTGAAACAGTTCATCATGCCGCGTTTGTATCAGTTTAAAGATGCTCACCCAGAGCTGACACTCGAATTTAATGTGACCGACCGTTTTGTACCTTTGGCCGAAGAGATGACGGATTGCGCGATTCGTGTCGGCGAACTCACGGACAGCTCGATGGTTGGCTATAAGCTAGCAGAGAACAAACGAGTGATCTGTGCTTCGCCGGATTATATCGCGCGTGAAGGTGTAATTGATTCGCTAGCAAAACTGCAGCAAGCATCTTGGGTGTGCTTACCTTGGCAAACAAAATTGTCGGTGAAATGTGGTAACAAGAGCAATCACTCAATCCAAATGGCAAAGAAGTTGATTGTTTCGAGCTCAGACATGCTAACGGAAGGTGCTGTACACGGGAGTGGCTTGGCGATCAAATCTTATCTGGCGATTGAAGATGAGCTTGCTAATGGTTCATTGGTGGAAGTGATGCCGGGCAGTTTGTGCAACGACAATGCGCCAATCTCGTTTCTTTATCCAGTCGGTGCCAAATCAGTGCGTAAAATTCAATATTTCAAAGAATTTGTCGCGGAAATATTTAAGCAGTAGTCATTGCAATCGTTACTATTCGTTTAAATAAAAGTGATTCTTTGATGAGTTATTCTAACTTGGTATTGGTTTTGCTTAACGTTTGAACTGTACATACGCAATGCTTTTCGGTAGCATGTCGCTCCCTGACCGTCAGCGAACGTGTCAGTTCTCGTCGAGCACTATACGTCTAAGGCACCATGCGCAGTATCCATACCAAGATAAAACCTGAATTTGAACCTTTGCTATCGGACCTAGCGCTCCATGCACTGCTGCACCTGCGTACTAATCACAGTGCCAAGTCGATTAGCCGCAAAACTCGTGGTGAAATCAACGACATTCTTTCCGCGTGGCTGAACAAATCAGCCAACAGCAAAAAATATAAGCCTTTTAAAAAGAAGATCCGCTCTCTGGTCACTCATGCGCGCTCGCAGAGTCTTGATATGGAAGCGATGTTGGGTAACTTACTCACGCCACTGCGTGGTGATGAGCTGCCGCATCTAGATAGCTTTCTGCTGTTAATCAACATGATTGAAAAAGAGCTGAATACAACGGTGTTAGTTTCGAGTCCGGAGAAGGTTGACCTTAACTTCAACCCTAAAGGCTGCTTGCTGTGTGTGTTATCGAACGATCTTAACGCGCACTTCGATAATCGAAATCGTCTTGTGAGCGACATTTCAATGTTGTTTCGTGGTACACATGGCGAAAAAAGTGCGTTTATTCGCAGCGTTTACTCGTCTTCAATCTTTGAGCATAAAGTAGAGTTTGAAGATGGTGATTTCGTAAGAATCTCGCTGTCCTTGCGCTAGAATACCTTTAAACGCCTTGAGCCTTGGCCAGTATTAGGTTTATTCCCTCGATTTATATCTCACCTTAACTAATATATTTGTGAAATTTTTCTCGTCGAATTAAATAGCCGTTATTTCTGTTTCATATTTATTTCTTTTCTCTGAATTTAATTCGGCATTTTTCTATATTTGTGACTCAGACAATAAATAATTCAACTCTAAAGCTAACACTCTGTTTCAAGAATGAGATGTCTCATTATTGCGCCAATAATTTTATTAATAACGGTTGAACTTGTTCGCGTGTAGTCTGATATTTGCAGCTCTAATAAACATTAAAGGGAAATCCTAATGGAGCGCAAGCTTATTACATTAACCGCAGCGTTAATGTCTTTGAATGTATTGCCTGCTTTGGCATCCGTTGCCGAAGGAGAAGGTTGTATTATTAGTCTTGAAACAGGTGAAAAATATTGTTTAAAAGTGGGTGAACGTTCTGGCTACTCACTACCATCGTTTATCTACAAACACGAAGTCGACGTTTTAGCTGCACCGGGTACGGGTGTCATGCTAAGCGATTGGGATAACCTATCTTACAATCATTTAGCTGTTTTTACGGGTTACACACCAAACCAAGAGCTTGAGTCGGTAAAAGCTTACAACGGCCAGTTCTTAGATTTCTCGGCTCCTAAGTCGATGCGCGTAGTAGCGAAAGAACAAGCGATTGAGCCTAAATTAACTTGGTCTTGGCAAGGCAGTGACTTTATGCCTGAGTTTGACCAAGTAATGGTTTCGCCAGTTGTTGTACAACTGAACGATGATAATAATGATGGACAGATTAACAACCAAGATGTAGCGGATATTATCGTTGTTACCTTTGAAGACAACAAATATAAAGATGGTGCCTTGGTTCGTGCGCTAAGTGGTGTCGACGGTTCAGAGCTTTGGAATTACGCAAATGGCGGCATAATCGCTGATGCGCGTTACTCAGTAGCAGCGGCTGATTTAGATGGTGATGGCATCGTTGAAATAGTTACGAGCAAGCTTGAAGACGATTTCTACAGCGTTCTTGACCACAAAGGAAATATCAAAAAGAAAATTGATAAGTTTACCCAAGGTTGGTCTACCGTTGGTCAGTTCTCTATTGCTGATTTAAATAACGATGGCTCAATTGAAATTATTGCGCCAGACGGTGTGTATAACTACGACACAGGAATGCTGGTATACAACTATACTTGGGCGTCTGCACCGATTGCACTTGATATTGATAGTGATGGCGAACAAGAAGTTTTTGCCGCTAAGACGATGTTCGATACAGATGGTTCTGCATTATGGACCTACCAGTCAAACGATCGCGTTTGGTTCTCTTCGGTGGCGAATTTAGACGATGATGCTCAACCAGAGCTTGTCGTTTCTACACCTGCAACTTACGCTACTGCGCAGAACAGTTCATTCTCAGTACTTGAACACGATGGCACAACCAAGTGGACGGTGACCAATATCAGCAACCCTGGTGGTGGTGTTCAAGCTATTTCAAACTTCTTGGGCGAAAAAGCAAAAGTCACTGTAGAAAAATCGAAGTTATTTGGTTACGAATATGGCGAAGATGAAAACCTAACTGTAGAAGATAACAATCTACTATACGTGAACTCTGGTCTTGCGATTGATGCTGTTGGTACAACGTCACAAAACCTCTTTGGCGGCGAAGGTGGCCACACTAATGCTCCCGTTGATCTGACCAAAGTAGAAAAGATTGCGATTACGTCGGGTGCATATTATTGGGGTGGTAAGCATCTATTGGCGATGAAGTTTTTTATGAAAGATGGTTCGTCAGTGATGTTCGGTTCTAAAAACTCATCTTACTGGCAGAGTACGGATTACTTTGTTGTACCAGAAGGCAAAAAGATCAGTGCAGTCAATGTATGGTCAAATGGTTGGTTAGTTGAAGCGATTCAATTTGAGTTGTCGTCTCAGCAAGCCGTTAACAACACTGGTATCGTTTATGCTGGCTACAATGCAGTAGACATGTATGACGTTGATGGCAAGTTAGCTTGGTCTGTAGCAAATGATGATATTACCAGTGGTAAGATTGGTGTATCGGCGTACGACTTTGATGCTGACGGTATTGATGAAGTCATTATTCAGGACCAGAACCGAGTGCGTATTCTTGATGGTCGCAGTGGTTTAGTATTAGCGTCGATTAAAAACACGACAGGCTCGCTATGGGAAATCCCGATGGTTGTGGATTTAGCCGGCGATGATGATGCAGAGCTTATTGTTGTCGCTAACGACTATGACTCTCGTTACTCATACAACCGTGGTGTGTACGTGTACAACTCAGCAAATGCAGACAAACCATGGAAGAATGCGACCCGTATTTGGAACCAACACTCATTTAACCAGAGTAATATCAACCAAGACGGTACGATTCCGGAAGAATACAAGCCAAGTTGGTCGACGCACAATACTTACCGTTCAAGTACTTTAGCCAAAGACGAAGGTAAGAGCTCTGGTATTTTTGGTTTTCCTTCAGGTAACTCAGTGAAAGTAGAGTTGGACGATGACTTGTTCATTCGTTCTGGTTGGATTATCGATGCTATGGGCGCTGACTACCACAATATGGTTGGTGGGAACGGTGGTGGTTTACGTACGCCAGTTGATTTGGACCAAGTGGCTTCAATCGAAGTAACATCAGGTACTTATTACTGGGGTAGCAACCACATCGTGAAGTTAAAATTCACTTACCACAATGGTACAGTTCTTTCTTATGGTTATAAGAAGTACTCGTACAACCTGAAAACAGAGACAGTTACACTGTCAGAGGATGACGAAATAGCGGCAATCTCGGTTTGGTCTTCAGGTGCGTATGTCGATGCCATTCAGTTCCACATGGACTAATTGATTAAAAATGCCAGTCGTAAGACTGGCATTTTTTTCACATAAATAACTTGTTATTACATTGCTTAAGCTAACTTAAACTCTTGAAGTTGATTTTGTACATCTTGCACTTCAACGCGATAGTTAGACACAATATCATTCATATTTTCTGCCAATTCGCCGGTATTGCGCGCAATTTCCGTTAATACGTCGACATCCTGATCGACAGCTTCACTTGCCTTAGACTGCTCAATTGTTGAGTTGGCAATAGTCGTAATGTGCTCGTTCACCGTCTCAATTAGCGATTCCAATTCAGAAACACTGCTATTTACAACCGATACTGACTCAAACGTTGAGTCTGTCGCATCGCGGCTTTTACCCATGTTGCTCACTGCAGTTTGGGTATTGGTGGTGATGTTAGCCAACAGCTGAGAAATATGCTCGGTTGCGTCTTTACTGCGCTGTGCTAGATCTCTTACTTCTGACGATACCACCGCAAAACCTCGGCCGTGTTCTCCCGCTCGAGCCGCCTCAATAGCTGCGTTGAGTGCTAAAAGATTGGTTTGTTCAGAGATGCCATTGATCGTATCAACAATCTTGCTGACGCTTTCCGCGTCTTTCTCGAGCTGATGCATACACGTTTGGGTCTGTTCAATTTGGCTAACAAGACCACGCACAATATCGTATGACGCTTGGCTCTGTTTCTGACAACTCAGAACCTGATTCGTCATCTGCTCAGTTTCCGCCAAAGCGCGCTCTGATGACGTGGCGATTTCTAAGCTCGATTGAGACAACTCGGTCATTGCGGCGGCAATATTTCCACACTTGTCTGCAGTCGCTTGGCTACTTGACCCCAAGTCATCGGAGCTTTTTACGATTTGATCGAGGCGCGAGTTACTGTGTTCGTTACTCTCCATGACATTACTCAGCAGCTGTTTGATACTGATGGTTAAGCCATTGATGCTCTGCGCAACTTGCGACATTTCATCGCGCCCTGACGAAGGCAATGTGATGCTAAGGTTTCTGTCGTTGGACATATTCGCCAGCATCGAGGTCAACACGCCGACACGGCTCTTTAAGCTTTTGACGCACATTAGGACGCAGAAGATTAAAATTGCGGCGAGGCTGACGGATAAAGCGATAATTGTCATAGATTGGGTGGCTGCGGAAGAAGCGGCTCGGTCGGTCATTGCCAACATTTCAGCCTGAATACCATTACGGATTTGGTTAATCAGCTTGATGCGTTCGGTTGCCGCAGCAAACCATTGGGTTGGCTCCGGACCTTGTAGCGAGGCAAGGTTGGCTTTTTGACTTAAGTAAAGTTGTTGAACCTTTTCAACCTCTTTCCATGTATTGGTTTGCGAGGCTTGGGTTAGTTGTGCTGAAAATTCAGGGGTGAGTGTCTGCTTAGCTTGTCGCTCTGCGTACTTACCAGCAGCCAAATATTGTTCTATCGCGGTGTATTGTCCAATGTCTGAGCTGCGGCGAGAAAACGCGCCATTCAGTGCGCCACGGACCTGACCTGCGCGCTCTTTCATTCTGACAATTGCAATTAGCGCTTGGCCAAGGTCAGAAATGCTTTCATTTGCAATGTTCGAAGTGAGCAGAGAAGCGTTATCGATACTGAGTTGGTTCAGATTAGAATAATAAGCAAAAGGGGAGATCTGAGGGGCTAACTTGTCGACTTGAGCTCGAACTTGTTTGATTTGTGAAAGCTGACTAAATACGTCATCGGCGAGTGAGTTTGTGAATGCAGGTAGTAAGTACTCAGGGGTGTATTGCTGTAACGCGGTGATGCCTGCATCAGTATTTGCGCGCTGCTTTTGCAATGCTTCAACTTGTTTTGGGTTGCCTTTACTGCCAAGAACACCGGCCGTTAATCCGCGTTCTACTGCTAAATTATGAGCTAAATCATCATACAAAAGTACTAGTTTAATGGTTTCACTATCTTCATGCGCAACATCAACTGTGTGTTGATGAGTGGAGATAAGTTTAATAGCAGCGACTAGCGCCAATACTATTGGGACTCCTGATAATATTAACATTAAACGGTGCAGTGCAATGTTCTGCATCCATTGATTCATAGTTACCCCCGACAAAATCATCTAAAAAACTACGGTTATTTTAGTTCAAACTTTAGTGTGTGCGTACTGTAACTTAGTCGAATTGAGAGATGAAATATAAGGGGAGTTAAGCCATTAGTTGATATAGTTAACAGCTTGGGTGTGAGATATGAGCTTGTTTGCAATGCCTTGTGATAAAACCGCTTTGTTTGGCTGTAATAAAAAGTTCACGCATTTCACTGTTGAGTAATTCGCTAACTTTTATCATATTGTAATCAGTATGTAACAAAACAATGCTCAAAGAGGGCGATATGCAACACCAAGAAATGATCAGGCCTACTCATTTTGGCGTAATTAGCCGTACTTGTATTTTTGCATTAGTAGGTATGGTTGTGATGTTTGCGCTTGTTTAATCAATAACAATCATAGTCAAGCTAAGCCTTAGTAAGTTTGTGGTTACTTACTTCTCGATGAATTTATTAGGGCAGCTTAGTAGATTTTCTCGCTATCTCTGTGATACGTTCGGCGACAAACTCATGTTAAAAGATTGTGTATGTCGTTTCTCACTTCAATTTTCCTGACTAACCGATTTGCCGAGTTACCTCGCGCATTCTTCACGCCAGTACTTCCTCAACCCTTAACGAACACTCGTTGGGTTGCTTGGAATAGTGCTTTAGCGATTCAACTTTCGCTGCCAGAACAATCGCCACAAGGTGATTTAAAAGACTTTTTGGCCGGAGAAATGGTTTCAGATTCTGTCCCTTCCCTTGCGATGAAGTACGCTGGGCATCAGTTTGGTGTGTACAACCCTGATCTGGGTGATGGAAGGGGATTATTGTTAGGAGAACTGACAAGCAAAAACGGTCAAGTTTTTGATTTACATCTAAAAGGTGCTGGTCTTACGCCATATTCGCGCATGGGCGATGGTCGAGCCGTGCTACGTTCTACTATTCGCGAATACTTGTGCAGTGAAGCGATGGCGGGGTTGGGTATCCCCACAACTCGCGCGCTAGGCATGTTAACCAGTGACACTCCTGTCTATCGGGAAAAAACAGAGCAAGGTGCGCTATTGTTACGTGTCGCGGAAAGCCACATTCGTTTTGGTCATTTTGAGCACTTCTTTTATACCAACCAGATGGCCGAGTTAACACTTTTGGCCGACAAAGTCATCGAATGGTACTGGCCTGAGTGCAACAAAGAACCCCAGCCTTACGCGGCGATGTTCGAGAAAATAGTCGATAAAACGGCGCAAATGATCGCGTACTGGCAAGCATATGGTTTTGCACATGGGGTGATGAACACCGACAATATGTCGATATTAGGTCAGACGTTTGATTATGGTCCATTTGGCTTTTTAGATGATTATGAACCTGGCTATATCTGCAATCACTCTGACTATCAAGGGCGCTATGCGTTTGATCAACAACCAAGAGTCGCTCTGTGGAACTTATCTGCTCTGGCGCACGCGCTTTCACCGTTGATTGAGAGAGGTGCATTAGAGTCTTCTTTAGGCCAGTTTGAAAGTAAGCTCAGCAAGCTGTTCAGCAAACTGATGCGCGATAAGTTAGGACTGCATAGTAAGCTCGACCGAGATAGCCAGCTGTTTCAATCAATGTTCGAGTTATTGCATCAAAACAGCGTCGATTACACGCGATTTATGCGTGAACTCTCCAATTTAGACCAACAACCTACCTCTGTTGTCGAAGACTTATTTGTCGACAGGCAAGCGGCTAAAACTTGGTTAGAACTGTATCTCGCTCGTTGCGACTGCGAGGTGAACCAACAAGGTGAGGCACTTTCTGCGCAGGATCGTTGCGAAGCGATGCGGGCGGTCAACCCTAAGTACATTCTACGTAATTACTTAGCTCAAATCGCTATCGACAAAGCGGAAGAGGGTGATTTCAGTGAAGTTCATGCGTTAGCTGAGCTATTGAAACAGCCATATGCTGAGCAACCTGAAAACGACGCCTACGCCAATTTACCGCCTGATTGGGGCAAGAAAATGGAAATCAGTTGCTCATCGTAAGCCATTGTTTAAGGCATTTTGTTAATAAGATGTGATGATGATCCGCAAAAGGTTCAAACTCTTAGAAATATCCACTGATCGCGAAAATTTGCGCGGATTACACTGGTGGTAGGTGTAATTAGTAATACTTGGATAAAAAATGTCAGCTAGAGTTCTCGTCGTCGATGACGATCAAGAAATTTGTGAGTTGCTTGAAGAGTATCTGACAAAACAAGGATATGTCGTCAATACCGTGAATGATGGTGAACAAATGAAACTTCACCTTGAGCAGAATGGGTTTCCAGACTTGATTCTGCTCGATGTGATGTTGCCCGGTGAAGACGGCTTCTCACTATGCCAAGCTGTGCGTCGAACCTCATCAACGCCAATTATTATGTTGACGGCGGTTTCGGACGATACCGACCAAATCATCGGTTTAGAAATTGGTGCGGACGATTATCTCGCCAAACCGTTTAACCCTCGACACCTAAATGCTCGAATCAAAGCGGTACTGCGTCGAGTGAACGTCGCGAAAGAAGAACCTACCAATAGCTTAACCGCCAAGTCGATTCGCTTTGGCGATTGGTGCTTAGATACCCTCTCGCACCGAATTACCCACCAAGAAACCCAACAATCTCATGACTTGTCAGGCAGTGATTTTTCACTTTTGATGCTATTTCTCAAACGTCCTAATCAGATTCTTGACCGCGATACGATTTCGTTTGCCACTCGTGGCCGAGAGTCGTTGCCATTTGAGCGTGGCATTGATGTTCAATTGAGCCGCTTGCGTCAACGTTTGGGGGATAGCGCTAAATATCCGCATTACATTAAGACAATGCGGGGGAATGGCTATTTACTTGCGGTGCCAGTGAGTTATGAGTAGTCCTTGGCGGTGGTTCAAACGGTTTAAGCCTAATTCACTGGTTAATCGTACTTTAGGGTTGACCTTACTGGCGGTGATTTTGGCGCAAGGCGTAGCGACCACGATCTGGTACAGCGAGTCAAAACACAAAGAGCTGGCGGGTATTCGCGATGCGTCACAAAGCATGGCAAACATGTTCTCTTCGACCGTCACATTCTTTCAATCACTGCCTGTGAGATACCGCCATATTGTGCTCGACCAGATCCGCAATATGGGCGGAACGCGCTTTTTTGTATCGTTTAACAAAGAACAATTGATTGTAGAGCCGATTGAAGATACGCCGCTCAAACTCGCCTCGATTGAAGCAATCGAAGAAGTGCTCCACAAGAAATTGCCCAAAGTGGATACCATTTTGGTCGACTTCTCTTTACCGGAAAATCTACGCCTATTAAAAAACGACATTTACCTCAGCGACTTGCCTAAATCTTGGGCTCATCATACGTTGACCCTAAGCCCGATTGACCCGCCAGTATTGGTGGTTCAGCTTGAGTTGGCGACTAACGAGTGGTTGTATATCGCGGCTTTATTACCGGCGCCTTATGTTGACCTCGATGATACCTTGATTGGTCGTGAGCAAATTCTATTCTTGATTTTTTCCACAACCATCCTGTTGATACTGACTTACTTACTGATGAAAAGGCAGGTTAAGCCGCTGAAACGGTTAGCAAAAGCCGCCAATGAAATGAGTATGGATATTGAGCAAGCACCAATAAAAGAAGAGGGAGCGAGTGAGCTTATCACCGCGACTCGCGCTTTTAACCGCATGCAACAGCGTATTCGCCATTATGTTGCCGATCGCGAACATCTATTTTCAGCGATCTCACACGATTTAAAAACTCCAATCACCCGGCTTCGCTTGCGAGCGGAGTTGCTGGAAAATGATACAAAGCGCGAAAAATTTAACCGTGATTTAGACGATCTGGAAATGATGGTCAAAGGGGCGCTGCAATGTGTACGAGATACCGACCTGCATGAAAATAACGCCTATGTGGACCTCAACGAAGTCATTGCCAGTGTGATTGAACCGTACAATCAACCGAAAACACGGGTGCAATTTAGCGCAAGTCATATTGAGTCGATTGTTGCCAAACCACTCGCGATCAAACGTGTGATCGGTAATTTGGTCGAAAATGCGGTGAAGTACGGTGAAAAAGCAGAGATCACGCTGACTTGTGACGCCGACTGGGTGAAGATTGTCATCTGCGACCAAGGTCCGGGGATTCCGGAAGAACAACTAGAAGCGGTGTTTGAGCCTTACTATCGATTGGCAGACGATGACCAAGGGAACGGTCTTGGGCTGGGGATTTGCCGCAATATCCTGCACGGACACGGCGGAGATCTCATTATTGACAACTTGCCTAACAAGGGGTTGAGAGTGCAAGTCTTTGTTTCTTCTCTACTTGAGGTGTAATGTAACAACTGTGTTACATTACGATTACGCTTTGTTTCAATCTAAATTTCCGCATTGGATAGACTCACTTTAGTTCAAGCAAGAACGCTTGGGGTCATTAAGCGGTCGACCTGAATGTCTAATCCAATACACGGAAGATAATAATGAAACTAAATAAAACCCTACTTACTCTCTCCCTTTTGTCTGCAGCAAACTTTGCAAATGCAGGTGAAGTTGAAGTGTTGCACTGGTGGACAGCCGGCGGTGAAGCAAAATCTGCTGCTGTACTAAAAGATATGCTCGAGCAACAGAATCACACTTGGAAAGATTTCGCGGTTGCTGGTGGTGGCGGTGAGTCTGCCATGACGGTACTGAAAACGCGCGCAGTTTCAGGTAACCCACCTTCGGCGGCGCAAATCAAAGGACACGATATTCAGGAGTGGGGTAGTTTAGGCTTCCTGACTTCGCTAGATAGCACCGCAAAGCAAGAGAAGTGGGACGACATCCTGCCATCAGTGGTCACCAAAGTCATGAAGTACAACGGTGAGTACGTTGCAGTGCCCGTTAACGTTCACCGCGTAAACTGGATATGGGCGAACCCAGAAGTGCTGAAAAAAGCAGGCGTTGAGTTGCCAACCACAATGGATGAGTTCTTTGCCGCGGCAGACAAAATCAAAGCCGCTGGCTTTATCCCGCTCGCTCACGGTGGTCAGCCATGGCAAGACGCGACCGTATTCGAAGCGGTTGCACTCGATGTACTCGGTAGCGAAGACTACAACAAAGCGTTTGTTGATTTAGATATGGACGTATTGTCTGGCGACAAGATGGTTGAAGTGTTCACTAAATTTAAAAAACTACGTGACTACATTGATGCGAACTCTCCGGGGCGTGATTGGAACGTCGCGACGTCGATGGTGATCAATGGTGAAGCAGCAATGCAAATCATGGGTGACTGGGCGAAAGGTGAGTTTACCGCAGCGGGTAAAATGCCGGGTAAAGATTACATCTGTGCGCCTGCGCCGGGTACAGCTGGCCAATTTACATTCAACATCGACAGTTTCGCATTTTTCGAGCTGAGCGATGCTGAAAATCAAAAAGCGCAGCAAGACCTAGCGCGCACTATCCTAACCAAAGAGTTCCAAGAAGTGTTCAACCTCAACAAAGGTTCAATCCCAGTCCGTCTAGATATGGATATGGCGAAGTTTGACCAGTGTGCGCTGGATTCTATGGATACTTTCAAAGCCAGCGCGAAATCGGGTGACTTAGTACCGAGTATGGCGCACGGCCTGTCTACAACAAGCTATGCACAAGGTGCAATCTTTGATGTAGTCACCAACTTCTTTAACGATGACAACGCGGATCCGAAACAAGCAGCGCAAAAACTTGCGAAAGCAGTGAAAGCAGCGATCTAATCCGTCAAGACTGGTCACACCCCAAAGGGCGTACGGGCTTGTGGGGAGCCTGTATGCCCTTTCCTTTAAGACGTAAGGATTCGTTATGGAGCACGTTGTAAATCGGTATCCAAATAAGTCGCGCGCGAAACCCAGTTTTGCCGACAGACTGCAACACTGGTTACCGAAAATAGTCCTTGCCCCGACCGTCTTGGTCACCGTGATATGTATTTACGGTTACATTTTCTGGACGGCGGCACTGTCATTGACCAACTCGCGTTTTCTACCAAGTTTCAACTTTGTTGGCTTTGCTCAATATGAGAAGTTGATGGAAAACGACCGTTGGATCACTTCAATTACTAACCTCGGCATCTTCGGCTTGCTGTTTATGCTTATCGCCATTGGCTTGGGGGTTGGTTTAGCGATATTACTCGATCAAAATATTCGCCAAGAAGGCGCGATTCGAACCGTTTATCTCTATCCGATGGCGTTGTCGTTTATCGTCACGGGTACCGCGTGGAAGTGGATTCTCAACCCGGGCCTCGGTATCGAAAAACTGGTGCAAGACTGGGGGTTTACTGACTTCAAATTTGACTGGTTGGTGAACTCAGAGATGTCGGTTTACACCTTGGTCATCGCCGCGGTTTGGCAATCTTCCGGCTTTGTGATGGCGATGTTTCTCGCTGGCTTACGCGGGATTGATTCGTCCATTATCAAAGCGGCGCAAATCGATGGTGCGAGTCTGCCAACCATCTACTGGCGCATTATCATGCCTTGCTTACGCCCAGTATTCTTTAGCTCGGTGATCATCACGTCACACATCGCTATTAAGAGTTTTGACTTAGTTACAGCGATGACAGCTGGCGGCCCTGGTTACTCTTCGGATTTGCCGGCGCTGTTTATGTACGCGCACTCTTTTACGCGCGGTCAAATTGGTTTGGGTGCGGCGAGTGCGGTGATGATGTTAGCGGGTATTCTGGCGATCCTCGTGCCTTATTTGTACTCTGAGCTTAGGGAGAAAAAATCATGATGCGTAGTGTGAATTTCTCTCGATTGTTTATCTATGCGACGCTGGTGTTCTTCTGCCTATTTTACCTAATGCCGCTGTTTGTGATGGTGATTACCTCATTCAAAACACTGCCTGACATCAAAGCGGGCAACTTGATGAGTTTACCAACCGAGTGGGTGTTCGATGCTTGGCATAAAGCGTGGGACAGCGCTTGTACTGGCGTGAAGTGTGAAGGGGTAAAAGGGTATTTCTGGAACTCGTTCCAAATGGTGATCCCAGCCGTAGCAATCTCAACCTTGTTGGGCGCATTTAATGGTTACGTTGTGACCAAATGGCAATTCCGTGGCTCGAACTTGTTCTTTAGCTTGCTGTTATTTGGCTGTTTTATCCCGTTTCAGGTGATCTTATTGCCAATGGCGGCGGTACTCGGCAAGTTAGGTTTGGCAAACACCACTACTGGCTTAGTCATTGTTCATGTCATCTATGGTATGGCGTTTACGACCCTGTTTTTCCGTAACTTCTACATCAGTATTCCGGATGAATTGGTCAAAGCCGCTAAGTTGGACGGTGCGGGCTTCTTTACCATCTTCTTCAAAATACTGTTACCCATTTCGACGCCGATCATCATGGTGACGGTGATCTGGCAGTTTACCGCGATTTGGAACGACTTCTTGTTTGGCGTGGTGTATTCAGGTTCTGAAACGCAGCCAATCACGGTCGCATTGAACAATCTTGTCAACACCAGTACTGGCGTGAAAGAGTACAACGTCGATATGGCTGCGGCGATCATCGCGGCGCTACCAACGTTGTTCGTTTATGTATTAGCAGGAAAATACTTTGTTCGCGGCCTCACGGCTGGATCGGTAAAAGGATAATTATCATGGCAACACTCGAACTTAAACAAATCCGTAAAACCTATCCAAAAGCGGAGCAAGAGACTTTAAAAGGTATTGATATCAGTATTGATTCTGGTGAGTTTCTTATCTTGGTTGGCCCGTCAGGTTGCGGTAAATCAACACTAATGAACACCATCGCTGGATTGGAAAATATCAGCTCTGGGGACATTGTGATTGATGGTAACAACGTGTCAAATGTCGAACCGAAAGACCGTGACATTGCGATGGTGTTTCAGTCTTACGCGTTGTACCCAAACATGACGGTGCGGGGTAACATCGAGTTCGGTCTTAAGATTCGTAAAATGGCGAAAGAGGCGATCGATGCGGAAGTAGAGCGCGTGGCGGAAATGTTGCAGATTGACCATCTGCTTGAGCGTAAACCTTCGCAATTGTCAGGTGGTCAGCGCCAGCGTGTTGCGATGGGACGTGCGTTAGCCAGACGCCCGAAGCTGTATCTGTTCGACGAACCACTTTCGAATCTAGATGCCAAGTTGCGGGTTGAAATGCGTCATCAAATCAAGCGTCTTCACCAGCAACTGAATACGACGATTGTGTACGTAACACACGATCAGATTGAAGCGATGACACTGGCGGATCGCATTGCGGTGATGAAAGATGGCGAATTACAGCAACTTGGTACGCCACAGGAAATATACAACAAGCCGAATAATATGTTTGTTGCAGGTTTTATGGGCTCACCATCGATGAACTTCATTAAAACTATGGTTGACCTTGATGAACAGCAAAATCCGGTGATCAAAGTCAGAGGCAGTAATGCGCAAGAGCATCACATTAAGTTGCCAGCTTCGATGAGGGAGCAAGACGGTAAAGAGATCGTGATTGGTCTGCGTCCGGAACACATTACCGACAGTGAGAACCAAGATTCCGCCGCGACGACAAAACTCGACCTGCAGCTTGAAGTTCTTGAGCCAACAGGGCCTGATACAATTGCGATGATTAAGGTCAACGACCAAGAAGTCGCATGTCGTTTGTCGCCAGAGTTTGACGTTAAAGTTGGTCAGGTTGCGCCACTGCACTTTGACTTATCCAAAGCGGTGTTTTTTGATGCGTCGACGGAACAACGTATCGAGTTTCACTAGGCTACCTTCAAACAACAAACAAGGCTCTCAAGAGAGTATTAGCTAAAGGACAAATGGCAGCGTAATCGCTGCCATTTGTTTTATCTATGTCTTGCAAATGTTAAATATGTGTAAATTCACCCATTTGCTAAAAACGTATGGGTGGTTTTCTACCCATTTTGAAAAAAATTCTGTGAGCTTAGTAATTTATCAGTTTTAACGCCAAGCATAACCTTATGATTTTAATGGACTAAACGGTCAGGATAAAACTTGGCTTAGTTATTGCCCTTATAAATGCATCAACGCCCAGTGATGGGGTTGTTCATTTACTAAGGAGAACGATAATGCTAAAGCCTTTAACCCTACTATCTGCTTCTATTCTTGCTGTCACAAGTTTTAACGCTGCTGCGAACTGTGACCCAGGTGAAACAGTCATCAAGTTCAGCCACGTAACAAACACAGATAAACACCCGAAAGGGATTGCGGCTTCTTTACTAGAGAAGCGCGTTAATGAAGAGATGAACGGTAAAGCTTGTATGCAGGTTTTCCCTAACTCAACTCTATACGATGATGACAAAGTGCTTGAAGCGATGTTAAACGGCGACGTACAACTTGCTGCACCATCTCTCTCTAAGTTTGAGAAATTCACCAAAAAGTTCCGCATTTTTGACCTTCCTTTCCTTTTTGATGACGTAGATGCGGTTGACCGTTTCCAAAGTTCAGACGCGGGTGAAAAACTGAAAAACGCGATGAACCGTCGTGGTATCCGTGGTTTGGAATTCTGGCACAACGGTATGAAGCAAATCTCAGCGAGCAAGCCGTTGATTCATCCTGAAGACGCGAAAGGTCTGAAGTTCCGCGTACAAGCGTCTGATGTGTTGGTTGCTCAGTTTGAACAGCTTGGCGCAAACCCGCAGAAAATGTCGTTTGCTGAGGTGTACGGCGGTCTACAAACTAAAGTTATCGACGGTCAGGAAAATACTTGGTCAAACATCTACGGCAAGAAGTTCTTCGAAGTACAAGACGGTATCACTGAAACCAACCACGGTATTTTGGATTACCTAGTCGTGACTTCAACCAAGTGGTGGGACAGCCTACCAGCAGACGTTCGTGACCAGTTTGCAACCATCCTTCAAGAAGTGACTGACACTCGTAACGCTGAATCGAACCGTGTTGAGAAGCAAAACAAACAATACGTAATCGAAGCGGGTGGTGTGGTTCGTGAACTCACACCTGAACAGCGTCAAGAGTGGGTGACTGCGCTTAAGCCAGTATGGAACAAGTTTGAAAAAGACATTGGTTCAGACTTGATCGATGCGGCGCTAGCGTCAAACCAAAAATAACGAATACCTATCTGGATTGGTATAAACGGCTCCCGTGACTCGGGAGCCAAACTCACCTGATTCGAGCGATGTATCACATGGAACAGTCATTTTTTGCGAAAGTCGGACAGTTTACCGACAAGGTTGAAGAAACCCTTATCGCTTTCTTCCTCGGCACGATGACGATGCTGACTTTTGTCAACGTCGTTATGCGTTATCTATTCAACGACAACATTCTTTGGGCTCTTGAGCTAACCGTATTCCTCTTTGCTTGGATGGTACTGGTTGGTGCGTCATACGGTGTGAAGAAACACTTTCACATTGGGGTCGACGTCGTAATCAACATGGCTCCAGAAGGTCTGAGAAAGATCTATGCCCTGATTGCGGTAGCGTGTTGTTTGACGTTTTCAATCTTGCTTCTGATTGGTTCATGGAATTACTGGTATCCGTTTGCAACCGAGCGTGCTTGGTACGAAACCGACGATATTCCTATGCCAGAAATGTTGCAGTTTATGGCGGATTGGCTCAATGAAGGTGAGCGTTACGAGAAGCTCCCTCGTTTTATCCCTTATATGGCACTGCCAATTGGTATGGCGCTGCTAACATTCCGTTTTGCTCAGATCGCGTATCAGATTTTGACAGGCAAGCTGGACCGAATGATTTCAGGTCATGAAGCGGAAGAAGAACTCGAAGCACTAAAAGAAGAGCTTAAAGACGCGGGTGAGGCAATGGAGCCAAAACAAAGCAGTCAAGACAACGACAACAGTTCTGATAACAATAAGAATAAGGAGAGCTAACCCATGGATATTTTATTGTTATTCGTGATGGTAATTGGCTTCATGCTCGTGGGCGTGCCGATTGCTGTATCACTTGGTTTATCCAGTATTCTATTTTTGATGTGGCACTCAGACGCGTCTCTTGCGTCGGTTGCACAGACTTTATTTAATGCTTTTGAAGGCCACTACACACTTTTAGCAATTCCATTTTTCATCCTTGCTTCTAGCTTTATGTCTACGGGTGGTGTGGCAAAGCGTATTATTCGTTTCGCTATTGCGATGGTCGGCTGGTTCCGTGGCGGTTTGGCAATGGCATCGGTTGTGGCGTGTATGATGTTTGCGGCACTGTCTGGTTCTTCGCCAGCGACCGTAGTGGCGATCGGTAGTATCGTTATCGCGGGTATGATCAAAAACGGCTACTCAAAAGACTTTGCCGCCGGGGTTATCTGTAACGCAGGTACGCTGGGTATCCTTATCCCGCCGTCAATCGTAATGGTTGTGTACGCAGCGGCGACCGATGTGTCTGTTGGACGTATGTTCCTTGGCGGTGTTATCCCAGGCCTACTGGCTGGCTTAATGTTGATGATCGCTATCTACATTGCAGCGCGTGTGAAAAACCTACCAAAACAGCCGTTTGTCGGTTGGGGTGAAATGTTAGCTTCGGCAAAAGATGCGAGCTGGGGTCTGCTGTTGGTTGTTATCATCCTTGGTGGTATTTACGGCGGTGTGTTTACCCCAACAGAGGCGGCAGCGGTTGCGGCGGTTTACTCATTCTTAATCGCAAACTTTATCTACAAAGATATGGGACCATTTGCGGATAAAGAAAACACCAAACCAGCGGTAGTGAAAGTTCTAGAAGCATTTGTCCATAAAGATACTAAGCACACGCTGTTTGAAGCAGGCAAGCTGACCATTATGCTGCTGTTCATCATCGCCAACGCGCTAATCCTTAAGCACGTACTGACGGAAGAACGCATTCCGCAAATGATCACAGAATCGATGCTTTCTGCAGGTCTAGGCCCAATTACTTTCTTGATTGTTGTGAACGTATTGCTACTGATTGGTGGTCAGTTCATGGAGCCGTCGGGTCTGTTGATTATCGTCGCGCCGCTGGTTTTCCCAATTGCGATTGCACTCGGTATCGACCCAATTCACCTAGGCATCATGATGGTGGTGAACATGGAGATAGGCATGATCACGCCGCCGGTCGGATTGAACTTGTTCGTGACCGCGGGTGTGGCGAAGATGTCGATGATGCAGGTGGTCAAAGCCGCGCTGCCTTGGGTGGCGGTTATGTTCCTGTTCCTCATCATCGTTACCTACGTGCCTTGGGTATCGACCTGGTTACCAACCACACTGATGGGACCAGAAATTATTACCAAGTAAACAAAAAAGAGGAGGTCGCTAGACCTCCTCATCTATTTTCTTGATCGGAATGAAACGAGGGTCGAGACCTCGTCGCCTCTCATAAAAATGCCATTTCCCACATTGATTTCTTCGTCTGTCGTTACCTGAACGTAACTCCGTCTGGTAAATGCCATCGATTAAAATGGTATCTGTGATAACTCTGACTTTGGTTTTTTCGCCCATCGTCTTTCCCCCGCCCTTTCACATTCTAAGTATTGGCGGAGATTGCAGAACACCCAATTAAATCGGTTGAATTTAATCATAAGGTACTAGTTAGTCATCTGCTTTGTAGTTATTTTTGTCGAGACCGTATTTTTGCATCTTGTCATACAACGTCTTTCTTGCCACTTGCAGCAACTCCAAGGTCTCATTGATACGACCATGATTACTTGATAGTGCTTGCTCAATTAGCGTCTTTTCGAACTCGGCGACTTGGGCAGCGAGCGGTGTTGTTATCTGCGAACGAGCTGAAGGGTTGAGATGACCTAAATTCCCCAGCAAAACGAATCGCTCGGCGCTATTACGCAGCTCACGCACGTTGCCCGGCCAATCGTGGCTCATCAGCGTTTGTAAATCCGCATCGGGTAGGGCGTTCACTGCTTTGCCGTAGCGAGACGCTGCCACCAAGAGAAAGTGGTGGAACAGCGCGGGGATATCTTCCTTACGCTGGCGCAGTGGGGGCAGGTCTAACGTCACTACGTTAAGTCGATAGTAGAGGTCTTCGCGGAATGTGCCTTCTTCGGCGGCTTTTTTCAGATCCGTTTTCGTCGCGGCTATAACGCGAATATCGACTGGAATTAGCTCATTTGAGCCGACACGCTCAATCACTCGTTCTTGTAACACTCGCAGCAAGCGGATTTGCGCTTGCATCGGCATGGACTCAATTTCATCTAAAAACAGTGTGCCACCTTGTGCGTGTTCAAACTTACCGATGCGTTTGGCGTCGGCGCCGGTAAACGAGCCTTTCTCGTGTCCGTACAACTCGCTTTCAATCAAATTCTCGGGCACGGCGCCACAGTTGATGGCGACAAAGTTCGCTTCTCGACGAGAACTTTGCTCGTGGATCGAGCGGGCAAACAGCTCTTTACCTGTGCCAGTTTCGCCAAACAACAAAATGTCTGCGTCAGTGTCGGCGATATGCAAAATGGTATCGCGCAGCGCGCCAATGGCAGGCGTATCACCGATGATGCGTGGCCCAAGTGCCTGACTTACTTTGAGGCTACGTTTTAGCTCTTGGTTTTCTAACGTGAGTTCTCTTTTTTCCAACGCACGTTTGGTGGTATCAATTAAGCGATCGATGGCAAAAGGTTTTTCGATAAAATCATACGCGCCATTTCTCAGGGCGTTAACTGCCATTGAGATATCACCGTGGCCAGTAATTAAGATCACTGGTACGTCTTTATCTTGGTGCAGTACCGTTGAGAGTAAGTTTTCACCCGATAAGCCCGGTAAACAAATGTCGGTAATCACCACTTTCGGCATACCTTTTTGCTTGATTGCCAACATCGCGTCTTCGGCGTTGGCAAAAAACTGCGCTGAAATTTCCTCTAGCTCGAAGCTTTGTTCGATCGCGAGGCGAATGTCACTTTCATCGTCGATAAAAAATACGTCGTCCATCAACTGTCCTTAGTGTTCTGATTAGCGGTTGAGCTAACGAGTGGCAGCGAAATCGTGAACCGAGCACCGCCAAGCGGAGATTGGCCTACGGTCAGCTTGCCTTTCATTGTTTCTATAATTTGTTGTGAGATCGAGAGACCGAGTCCGAGCCCGTTTTTCTTAGTAGTAAAGAACGGTTCAAACAAGTGCTCTGCCTTAGTGGCATCAATACCCGGTCCATTGTCGTCAATATAGATCTCGATGGAATCTTCGAAGTTTTGCGTCGACAACTGCACCTTCCGCTGTTCCAGATCTTCCACCGCCTGAGCAGCATTCGTCATTAAGTTAATCAACACTTGTTCTACCTGAATCGCATTCACTTCCACTTTACCGAGTGGATGAGGAACATCGGCTAGTAATTCAATGCGACTCGCTTTGAGTTGTGGCATCACCAACTCTCTGGCGGAGACGATAATTGGCGCGAGATCGAGCACGTTAACATCACTGCTGTCAGATTTGCGTGTAAACGATTTTAGCTGGTTGCTGATGGTAGCCATACGGTCTGTCAGGTTTGAGATTCGTTCTAAGTTATCATCGACTCGGTCGTATTTCTCTTTGGCAAGAAAACGTCGCCCGTTATCGGCAAAGCTTCGGATTGCGGCGAGCGGATTGTTGAGCTCGTGGCTTATGCTGGCGGACATTTGGCCCAATACCGCCAGCTTCGCTGCCTGAATCAACTCATCTTGTGTGTGTCGCAGCGCTTGCTCCGTGCGCGTGCGTTCTAACACTTCGGCGTGCAACTCAGATGTTCGCTCCATTACAAGAAACTCGAGCTTTTGTTTCGCTTCAGACTGAAGTTGCTCGAACTGACGCTTCTTGAGCTGTCTTTGATAGGTGAGTTGCAAGGTCAGAAATACAATCACAAACACCAGTGTCATTACCATGGCAAAGCTAACCGTCAGCCAGAACAGAGTGACTTTTTCCGTCAATACACGAATCGTCAGGTCTAGGTTTGCCAGTTGGCGGCTAGATACGATGTAATCGCCCTGAATCCAGCCGATTTTAGGGTTACTTAGTTCATTATTCACGCCTTCAAGTGAGCCAACTAAGCCAAGTGATTCTATCTCGGTATCCAAATATTGGCGGCTAGCTATAATCGCGTCGCGTTGTTCAGCGGGCAGTGGCGTCAAACTCTTAAACAGCCAACTTGGATTACTCGACATGAACACGATATTGTTCTCGTCAGTTGCAACAAACGTGTTCTGTTTGCTCTTCCAATTACTTTCAATCGCGCTGAGATCCATTTTCACTACAATGACGCCGATGATTTCCGCTGCATACACCACAGGGTAGGAGTAGTAATAGCCGCGTTGCCCTGAGGTTGAACCCAGTGCGAAGTATTGACTCGCGTTGCCGGCGATAGCGTCTGAAAAATAAGGACGCCAAGCAAAGTTGATTCCCACAAATGAACGCTGCAGGTTCCAGTTGCTGGCGGAAATGGTATTGCCCCAACGGTCGAGCAAATAGGTATCCGCCGCTTGGATAATCGTGTTGACGTTTTCGAGGTAGCGGTTGGTCAAGTTGATTTGCGCTGGGTTGTCCGGAAGTTTAAGTGCAGCAATCAATTCGGCGTCTTTGGCGAGCAATTGCGGTAGGTGCGCGTACTTATCCAGCTTAGAAGAAACGTTGCTGGCGAAACGATCAAGCTGAGCTTGATGCTCATCGAGAAGCGATTGGTAGTGATAATTCCAGACAGATTGAGAACCAAGAATAAGACACAACAAGTAAAAAAGTAGCAGATAGAGATTGGCTCTGCGAAATGGTGACATGACATTCCCTGTTTGGCACTACAACACTCGCTTAGAGTAATGTTTTTTGTTAAAAGAGTGTTTGCTGCTGTAACAAAAATGAGGAATAAAACCGGACTTAGATCTAGTTTTGTTCTTTAATTCGAAAAAAAGTCTAGTTTCTCTTGAAAAAGCCTTTAATGTCCCCATTTCTGATAGCAATATCCGCTGTATTGCTGTTTTTTTTAGCAATTAAATGAGTTTTTAGGAGAATGCCGTCGGTATTCTAGGGATTGGCTCGACAGCTATCGACTAGGTCGGTAGAATGCTGCGTCTAATTTTTATCTTGAGACTAATCGGAGATACCTTTAACGAATACTGTTCGTGAAGATATCGCTAATTAGTCCGGTAATCGATTTGCTCGATTTCCGATACTCGATTTACAAAGAGTACTCACAGAGTACAAACAAGGATGGGTCCTCGCTTAGCGCAAGGGCACATAAGCTCAGTGAGACTGAGCCAGTTTTGAGGTTAATGAATAATGCAAGTTACTGTTGAAACGCTAGAGGGCCTAGAGCGCCGTCTTAACATTACTGTTCCTGCTGCAAACATCGAAGATGCTGTAACAGCTGAACTACGCAACATCGCTAAGAACCGTCGTTTCGATGGTTTCCGTAAAGGCAAAGTGCCTCTAAAAATGGTTGCACAGATGTACGGCAAAGCAGTACGTCAAGACGTGATGGGCGAAGTAATGCAACGTCACTTCATCGAAGCGATCGTTAAAGAAAAAATCAACCCAGCAGGCGCGCCAACTTTCGCTCCAGTTGAAAGCAAAGAAGGTGAAGATCTAGTTTTCACTGCAACTTTCGAAGTATACCCAGAAGTAGAACTGAAAGGCCTAGAAAACATCACTGTTGAAAAACCAGCAACTGAAGTTAACGATGCAGACGTTGAAGAGATGATCGAAACTCTACGTAAGCAACAAGCAACTTGGGCTGAAGTTGAAGAAGCAGCTGAAGAAGGCAAGCGCGTAAACATCGACTTCGTTGGTTCTATCGACGGTGAAGAGTTTGAAGGCGGTAAAGCAGAAGGCTTCCCTCTAGAAATGGGTGCTGGTCGCATGATCCCTGGTTTCGAAGACGGTATCGCAGGTAAGACTGCTGGTATGGAATTCGACATCGACGTGACTTTCCCAGAAGATTACCACGCAGAGAACCTAAAAGGTAAAGCTGCGAAATTCGCTATCAAAGTAAACAAAGTTGAAGCTCGCGAGCTTCCAGAACTAAACGACGAATTCGTTGCTAAGTTCGGTGTTACTGAAGGCGGTATTGACGCACTTAAAGCTGAAGTTCGTAAGAACATGGAACGCGAACTTAAGCAAGCAATCAAGAACCGTATCAAAGAGCAAGCTCTTGAAGGTCTAGTTAAAGAAAACGAAATCGACGTACCAGCTGCACTTATCGACCAAGAAATCGGTACTCTACGTCAGCAAGCTGCACAACGCTTCGGTGGTAACCCAGAAGCAGCTGCACAGCTTCCACGTGAATTGTTCGAAGAGCAAGCTAAGCGTCGCGTAGTTGTTGGTCTTCTACTTGGTGAAGTAATCAAGTCTGAAGAGCTAAAAGCTGATGACGAGAAAGTGAAAGCACTTATCGAAGAAATGGCGACAGCATACGAAGATCCATCAGAAGTTATTGCTTACTACGAGCAGAACGAGCAAATGATGAACAACATGCGTAACGTTGCTCTAGAAGAGCAAGCAATCGACGCAATCATCGCTAAAGCTCAGGTTACTGAAAAAGCAGTTAGCTTCAACGAGCTAATGAACCAGCAACCTGCTGCTTAATAAGCAAGTTCGCGCGTAGAAGGTTGACTTAACGTTAACTATTCTGCTAACAATGGTCCGTATGATTATCATCATCCGGGCCATTTATTTTAGGGACATAAGAATATGAGCTACCAAGAAAAAAATGCAATGTCGCCAATTTTAGACGCGCTAGTACCAATGGTGGTTGAACAAACTTCCCGCGGTGAACGTTCTTACGATATCTACTCTCGTCTTCTAAAAGAGCGAGTGATTTTCTTGACTGGTCAAGTTGAAGACCACATGGCAAACCTTGTCGTGGCTCAGCTGCTTTTCTTGGAATCAGAAAATCCAGACAAAGATATCTTCCTATACATCAACTCACCAGGTGGCAGCGTTACTGCAGGTATGTCAATCTACGACACCATGCAGTTCATCAAACCAAACGTTAGCACTGTATGTATGGGTCAAGCGTGTTCAATGGGCGCATTCCTACTTGCTGGTGGTGCTCCGGGTAAACGTTACGTGTTGCCAAACTCTCGCGTAATGATTCACCAGCCGCTAGGTGGTTTCCAAGGTCAAGCGTCTGATATTCAGATCCATGCGCAAGAGATCCTGACTATCAAACAGAAACTGAACAAGCTGCTTGCAGAGCACACCGGTCAACCGCTTGAAGTTATCGAGCGAGATACCGACCGTGACAACTTTATGGCAGCTGAACAAGCAGTAGAATACGGCTTGGTAGATGCGGTATTAACTCACCGCGGCCAATAATTGTTTCGCGCAATTCGGCTTAAATTGTTATACACTCAAATCATATTGAGTAAAGGCTAAGAGGTTAGCGAATGACAGACAAAAGCAAAGAGAGCGGTAGTAGTAAGCTTCTTTACTGCTCTTTCTGCGGCAAAAGCCAGCACGAAGTTCGCAAGCTGATCGCCGGTCCATCCGTCTATATTTGTGACGAATGTGTCGACCTGTGTAACGACATTATTCGTGAAGAAATTAAAGATGTTCTGCCTAAGAAACAATCTGAGGCACTACCGACGCCAAAAGCGATTCGAGAGCATCTAGATGACTATGTGATTGGTCAAGATTACGCTAAGAAAGTGCTAGCAGTAGCCGTTTATAACCACTACAAGCGTTTACGTAATGGAGATACGACGAGCGAAGGTGTTGAACTTGGTAAAAGTAACATCCTTCTCATCGGTCCTACAGGTAGTGGTAAAACGCTATTGGCTGAAACACTGGCTCGTTTCCTAGATGTACCATTCACGATGGCAGATGCGACCACGCTGACCGAAGCAGGTTACGTGGGTGAAGATGTAGAAAACATCATCCAAAAACTTCTGCAGAAATGTGACTACGACGTAGCGAAAGCAGAACGTGGTATTGTGTACATTGATGAAATCGACAAGATTTCACGTAAGGCTGAAAACCCTTCAATCACACGAGACGTGTCGGGTGAAGGTGTACAGCAAGCGCTACTAAAACTTATCGAAGGTACGGTTGCTTCGGTTCCGCCACAAGGTGGTCGTAAGCATCCTCAGCAAGAGTTCCTACAAGTAGACACATCTAAGATCCTGTTTATTTGTGGTGGTGCGTTTGCTGGCCTAGATAAAGTGATTGAACAGCGTGTGGCGACGGGTACCGGTATTGGCTTTGGTGCAGAAGTGCGCTCTAAAGACGAAAGTAAGACCGTTGGTGAATTGTTCATGCAGGTAGAGCCAGAAGATTTGGTTAAATATGGCTTGATCCCTGAGTTCATCGGTCGTCTACCAGTAACTACTACGTTGACAGAGTTGGATGAAGAAGCACTGATCCAAATCTTGTGTGAACCTAAAAACGCGTTGACCAAGCAGTATGCAGCGCTATTTGAGTTAGAAAACTCAGAGCTAGAGTTCCGTGAAGATGCACTACGCGCTATCGCTAAGAAAGCGATGGAACGTAAAACAGGTGCTCGTGGTCTACGTTCAATTCTTGAGAGTGTGCTACTTGAAACTATGTATGAACTGCCTTCAATGGACGACGTCAGTAAAGTCGTGATTGATGAGTCAGTTATTAATGGTGAGTCTGAACCATTGCTGATTTACAGCAACGCAGATAATCAAGCAGCAGGCGCAGAATCTTAACCAGATTCACATAAACTGTTAAATCAATAAAGGAGGTAATCAATTACCTCCTTTTTTTTATTCTTTCATTGAATCCAAGCAATTAGCCCCCATATACTGCTCATAAGACTAAGCGGAAGAGAGATGAATATGAACTTGGAACGTTCCGAACGTATCGAGATCCCCGTACTACCTCTGAGAGATGTAGTCGTTTACCCGCACATGGTAATTCCATTGTTTGTTGGACGTGAAAAATCAATCGCTTGCCTTGAAGCAGCGATGGATCACAACAAGCAAGTACTACTTGTTGCCCAAAAAGAAGCCGAAACTGACGAACCATCGAAAGACGATCTTTTTGAAGTCGGTACAGTAGCGACAATTCTGCAGTTACTTAAGCTACCGGATGGTACGGTGAAAGTATTGGTCGAAGGTCAACAGCGTGCAAAAATTAATCAGCTGACTGACGATGAGTTCTTCGTTGCGGATGCTGAGTACCTGATTACCGAACAGCTTGATGAACGCGAAGAAGAAGTGATCGTGCGCAGTGCGATTAACCAGTTCGAAGGCTTCATTAAGCTAAACAAAAAGATTCCGCCTGAAGTGCTGACGTCATTGAACGGAATCGAAGAAGCGGCGCGTCTTGCTGACACTATCGCGGCACATATGCCACTTAAGCTAGCCGATAAGCAAACGGTTCTTGAGTCTTTAGATGTGACCGAGCGTCTTGAATTCTTGATGGGCCAGATGGAGTCGGAAATCGACTTGCTGCAAGTTGAGAAGCGTATTCGTACTCGCGTTAAAAAGCAGATGGAAAAATCTCAGCGTGAGTACTACCTGAATGAGCAAATGAAAGCGATTCAGAAAGAGCTTGGTGAAACTGAAGACGGTGTCGATGAGTTTGAAACTCTGAAGCAGAAAATCATCGACTCTAAGATGCCGAAAGAAGCACGCGAGAAAACCGAACAAGAACTGCAAAAGCTGAAAATGATGTCACCAATGTCGGCAGAAGCGACGGTAGTTCGTGGCTACATCGATTGGATGGTTGGTGTGCCTTGGAACAAGCGTTCTAAAGTGAAGAAAGATCTCGCCAAAGCCGAAGAGATTCTAAACGAAGACCACTACGGTCTAGAACGTGTGAAAGAACGTATTCTTGAGTACTTAGCGGTTCAAAACCGCATCAACAAGCTGAAAGGTCCAATCCTTTGCCTAGTTGGTCCTCCGGGCGTAGGTAAAACCTCGCTAGGTCGCTCAATTGCGGCAGCAACGGGGCGTAAATACACTCGTATGGCACTGGGTGGCGTACGTGACGAAGCGGAAATCCGTGGTCACCGCCGTACCTACATCGGTTCGATGCCAGGTAAGTTGATTCAAAAAATGTCTAAAGTTGGCGTGAAGAACCCACTGTTTTTATTGGATGAAATCGACAAGATGTCATCTGATATGCGCGGTGATCCGTCTTCAGCGCTACTTGAAGTGCTTGACCCAGAACAGAACAGCTCGTTCAACGACCATTACTTAGAGGTCGATTACGACCTGTCTGATGTGATGTTTGTTGCAACGTCAAACTCAATGAACATCCCTGGTCCGCTGCTTGACCGTATGGAAGTGATTCGTCTGTCTGGTTACACCGAAGATGAAAAACTCAACATCGCTAAGCGCCACTTGGTGGACAAGCAGATCAAACGTAATGGTTTGAAAGACGGCGAAATTGAGATCGATGACTCTGCGATTATCGGCATTATTCGTTACTACACGCGAGAAGCAGGTGTACGTAACCTAGAGCGTGAGATCTCGAAAGTTTGCCGTAAAGCTGTGAAAAACATCCTATTAGACAAGAACTTGAAGACGGTCAAAGTGACCATGGATAACCTGAAAGAGTACTTGGGTGTTCAGCGTTTTGACTACGGTAAAGCGGATGAAAGCAACCGTATCGGTCAAGTGACAGGTCTAGCTTGGACTGAAGTTGGCGGTGACTTGCTGACTATCGAGACACAGTCAATGCCGGGTAAAGGTAAGCTAACTCAAACTGGCTCACTGGGTGATGTGATGCAAGAGTCTATTCAAGCGGCGATGACGGTTGTACGTTCACGTGCTGAAAAACTTGGCATCAATGCAGACTTCTACGAAAAACGTGATATTCACGTTCACGTGCCAGAAGGTGCAACACCAAAAGATGGCCCAAGTGCTGGTATCGCAATGTGTACGGCATTGGTTTCTAGCTTAACGGGCAACCCAGTCAAAGCAGAGGTCGCGATGACAGGTGAAATTACCCTACGCGGCGAAGTTTTACCGATTGGTGGTCTGAAAGAGAAACTGTTGGCAGCGCATCGTGGCGGCATCAAAACCGTGCTAATCCCGAAAGATAACGAGCGTGATTTGGAAGAAATTCCGGACAATGTTATCGCTGATCTTAAGGTGATTCCGGTGCGATGGATCGACGAAGTACTAAAAGTTGCGCTTGAACAAGACCCTACAGGTGTCTCAATTGCTACTACAAAAGAGTGATGTGCAGCAAAAATAAGTAAAAGATTACGCTGATAAGCCCAAAAAGGCTTGTCAGCGTTTTTTTTGGAGGCTAACGTTAGCGACTATAGCTTCAGCCCTTGTTGTGTAAGGGATTGTCGCTAATTTGAAATGAAATGGAACGATAAACTGCCGTAATAACAACAACAGGCGGCACAAAGGGGAATCACAGTGAATAAAACACAATTAGTAGAAAAAATCGCAGAAAACGCAGAACTATCTAAAGCATCAGCTGGCCGTGCTCTTGACGCATTCATCGAAGCAGTGGGTGACACTCTACAGTCTGGCGACCAAGTTGCTCTAGTTGGCTTTGGTACATTTAGCGTTCGCACTCGTGCGGCACGTACTGGTCGTAACCCTAAGACTGGTGAAGAAATCCAAATCGCTGAAGCGAAAGTACCATCTTTCAAAGCGGGTAAAGCTCTTAAAGACGCTTGCAACTAATTAAATCGACGCACTCAACGATTTTTTTAGAACCTTTTTAAATTATGCGCATCATACTGATGCGCATTTCTTTTTCTGATATTATCGCGCTATTCATTTTTTGTTTTAGTATTAAGCATTTTCAGGTCAGTGCACTCAGGCTGGTTTGGTATGTGAGCGGAGAGTAGTTTAAGTATGATGGATCGATTACGCGAAGGCGTTAACAGCATCGCGGTAAAAATTATCCTAGGACTTATCATCCTATCATTCGTATTTGCTGGTGTTGGTAGCTACATCGTTGGTGGTACAGGTAACACAGCAGCAAAAGTTGGCAATGTTGAAATCGGCCGTGGTGAGTTTGAGCAAGCGTATCAAAATGAGCGCAACCGCATGCAAGCGCAGCTAGGCGACTATTTCTCAAACCTATTAGCAGATCCAAGCTACGTAGAAACATTCCGTAAGTCGGTACTGGATCGCATGATTAACGACGTATTGCTTGAGCAGCACGCAGAGTCTTTGGGCTTACGTGTTAGTGACAGCCAAGTACGTACAATGATTTTAGAAATGCCTCAATTCCAAGTTGATGGCAAGTTCGACCAAGAAATTTACCAAGCGTCGCTGCGTCGCGCAGGCTTCAACCCTGAAAGCTTTGCTGAGTACCTACGTCGCGATTTGGTTCGTAACCAACTTCTAACAGCTATCCAAGCAAGTGATTTCTCGCTTCCAGGTGAAGTAGAAACCCAATCTAAGCTGCTGACGCAAACTCGTGACATCAAGACAGTGGTTCTGCCGCTGGCTGATTTTGCGAAGAACGCTGAGCTGTCTGAAGAAGACATCAATGGTTACTACAAAGAGCATGCTGAGCGTTACACGCGTCCTGAGCAAGTAAAAGTCGCTTACATCGAGTTATCTGCACAGCAGTTGAAGGAGACGGTAAACGTTTCTGACGAACAAGCGAAGCAATATTACCAAGAGCATCTAGACAAGTACTCGTCTCAAGCACAACGTCGCGTTAGCCACATCCTTATCGAAGGTGACGACGAAGCGAAAGCGCAAGACATTTTAGATGAACTGAACGCGGGTGCGGACTTCGCTAAGTTAGCTGAAGAAAAGTCTGACGACTTTGGCAGTGCATCTGAAGGCGGTTCATTAGGTTGGATCGAACGTGATGTTATGGACCCTGCATTCGAAGAAGCAGCATTTGCGCTTGTCAATGTTGGCGATGTAACTGGTCTGGTTAAGTCAGACTTCGGTTACCACATCATTAAGCTTGATGATGTGAAGCAGCCTGTTGTTCAGCCTTACGAAGAAGTTGCGGCATCAATCAAGTCAGAGTTGCGTGACCAACAAGCGGTTGACCAGTTCTACGAGCTGCAAACTGAACTAGAAAAAGTGGCGTTTGAGTACCCTGATTCGTTGGATGATGCAGCGAAAGCGATTAACGCGAAAATCCAAACAACAGATTTTATCTCTCAAGTTGACGCACCTGAGCTATTAAACTCGCCAGCGATTATTCAAGCGATTTTAAGCCCAGAAGTGAAAGAAGACGGTCTGAACTCAGAAGTTATCGAAGTGGCTCCTGAGCACGTGATTGTTGTCCGTGTTGAAGATAGCCGTGATGAAACCTTATTACCACTTGCAGACGTACGTGAAGACGTAGTGGCTTCACTGTCTAAAGTGAAAGGTGAGCAAACTGCGATTGAGCTTGCAGACAAACTACTTACTGGTCTTAAAGTAGGTGACACCTCTTTGCTGAAAGAACACGATCTAGCCTTTGGTGAAAGCGAGTCGATTGACCGCAGCTCCCCGCTAGCAGAGACCGTATTCTCAATGCCAAAACCTCAAGCTGATAGCGTCGAGTACGCGCAAACTAAAGACTTGGAAGGCAATATTGTTATCGTTGAGCTGAATAATGTAAGCGAGAACCTTGAGCCACAGTTTGGCGAGCAAATCGGACGTCAACTTGTTCAAATGAACGCTCAGCAAGACTTGTCAGGTCTCATTAGCATTCTGCGTAAGACGATTGATATCGAGTATTACGTTGTGAATCAGTAAACACATTTTGATGTAACTGATATATCGATAAAAACGGACTGCATTTGCAGTCCGTTTTGCTTTGTCATTACACTAGTTTTCTCATCGCTATAGGTCGTTATTCTGACAAAAGTATATTGACCTATAGGTGAACAACGATGATGAAGAAATGGCTTCTAGTAATGGTGTTGATGGCGGCAAGCCCTTTTGGTTTGGCTGAGAGTGGAGAACAAGACCCTAAATACCAAGGTATTGAGATAACCGTGAACGTAAACCAAGCATCAGCGCAAGAACTTGCTGATTTGCTGGTCGGCATCGGGACTAAAAAAGCAGAAGCAATCGTAGAGTATCGCAACCAGCACGGTAAGTTCGAAAACGTTGATGCTTTAGTCAATGTTAAGGGGATAGGGGAGGCGTTATTAGAGCGCAATCGCGACCGAATTAAGTTGTAGAATTATCAAAAAGGGCGCATAGCGCTCTTTTTTCTATTTGAGGTAAATCCTTCCTAGCACCCTCTGACGAATACCACTATAATTTCTCGCCGAACAAGAACAGCACGTTTGCTGAGCAGTAACTAAGGTGGAGTAAAACATGTCGTCTCATACACCAGTCGTGACCGTTGATGGCCCAAGTGGTGCGGGTAAAGGCACTCTTTGTATGCTTCTTTCGAAAAAGCTAGGTTTTCATTTACTAGATTCAGGTGCTATTTACCGTGTCCTTGCTCTTGCAGCGATTCATCACGGTGTCGACTTGGAATCAGAAGACGCTCTCGTCCCTCTAGCAACTCATTTAGATGTACAGTTTATTGCTGAAGGTGACCTCGTGAAGGTGATCTTGGAAGGCGAAGACGTATCAGGTGAGCTTCGTAAAGAAGAAACAGGTATGGCGGCTTCTAAAGTGGCAGCACTGCCGCGTGTTCGTGAAGCTTTGCTTCGTCGTCAACGTGCGTTTGCGGAAGGTGTTGGCCTTGTGGCTGATGGTCGTGATATGGGTACGGTTGTTTTTCCACAAGCAGAAGCGAAAATCTTCCTTGATGCCAGCGCTGAAGAGCGAGCGAATCGCCGCCTGAAACAGTTGCAAGGCAAGGGTTTAGATGTTAAATTTGACGACCTTTTGCGCGAGATCCAAGAGCGTGACGAGCGAGATCGTAACCGCCCAGTGGCACCATTACGCCCTGCTGAGGATGCGCTGTTGCTTGATTCTACTACGATGAGTATCGACGAAGTAGTAGAACAAGCACTACAATATATTGAATCTAAACTAGTCGCTTAGGCGCCTAGATAGAGCGTTGGTCGCAAGGATGATGACTGGCGAATTTAATAACCCCACGCGGTAGGATACCCGTGGACGTTTAATTTATTGAAGATTAAATAAATGACTGAATCTTTTGCTCAACTCTTTGAAGAGTTTCTAAACGAAACAGAATTCCAACAAGGCAGCATCGTTAAAGGTACTGTAGTAGCTATCGAGAACGGTTTCGTTCTTGTTGACGCTGGTCTTAAGTCTGAATCTGCTATCCCTGCTGAACAGTTCAAGAACGCTGCTGGCGAACTTGAAGTTGAAGTTGGCGCTGAAGTAGACGTAGCTCTAGACGCTGTTGAAGATGGTTTCGGTGAAACTCAACTTTCACGTGAGAAAGCTAAGCGTCACGAAGCTTGGATCGTTCTTGAGAAAGCTTACGAAGAAGCTGAAACTGTTGTTGGTGTTATCAACGGTAAAGTTAAAGGCGGTTTCACTGTTGAACTAAACGGTATCCGTGCTTTCCTTCCAGGTTCTCTAGTAGACGTACGTCCTATCCGTGACACTGCTCACCTAGAAAACAAAGAGCTAGAGTTCAAAGTTATCAAACTTGACCAGAAGCGTAACAACGTAGTTGTTTCTCGCCGTGCAGTTATCGAATCTGAAAACAGCGTTGAGCGTGATGAGCTACTAGAAAGCCTACAAGAAGGTGCTGAAGTTAAAGGTATCGTTAAGAACCTTACTGACTACGGTGCGTTCGTTGACCTAGGCGGCGTTGACGGCCTTCTACACATCACTGACATGGCTTGGAAGCGCGTTAAGCACCCTTCTGAGATCGTTAACGTTGGTGACGAGATCCAAGTTAAAGTTCTTAAGTTCGACCGTGACCGTACTCGCGTATCACTAGGTCTTAAGCAGCTAGGCGAAGATCCATGGGTAGCAATCGCTAAGCGTTACCCAGAAGGTCACAAACTATCTGGTCGCGTTACTAACCTAACTGACTACGGCTGTTTCGTTGAAATCGAAGAAGGCGTTGAAGGTCTAGTACACGTTTCTGAAATGGATTGGACTAACAAGAACATCCACCCATCTAAAGTTGTTAATGTTGGCGACGAAGTTGAGGTTATGGTTCTTGAAATCGACGAAGAACGTCGTCGTATCTCTCTAGGTCTGAAACAGTGTAAAGCTAACCCATGGCAATCTTTCGCTGAAGCGCAAGCTAAAGGCGACAAAGTTACTGGTAAGATCAAGTCTATCACTGACTTTGGTATCTTCATCGGTCTAGAAGGCGGCATCGACGGTCTAGTTCACCTATCTGACATCTCTTGGAACGTTCCAGGTGAAGAAGCAGTACGTGAATACAAGAAAGGCGACGAAATCTCTGCAGTAGTTCTTGCAGTAGACGCTGAGCGTGAGCGTATCTCTCTAGGCGTTAAGCAAATGGAAAACGACCCATTCAATGCTTACGTAGCTGACAACAAGAAAGGTACTCTAGTTAACGGTACTGTTACTGCAGTAGACGCTAAAGGCGCAACTGTTGAGCTAGAAGACGGCGTAGAAGGTTACATCCGCGCTTCTGAAGTTGCTCGCGACCGTGTAGAAGATGCTTCTCTAATCCTAAGCGTTGGTGACAGCGTTGAAGCGAAGTTCACTGGTGTAGACCGTAAGAACCGCGTAATCAACCTATCTATCAAAGCTAAAGATGAAGCTGAAGAGCAAGAAGCAATGGCTTCACTGAACAAAGCAGATGATGCTTCATTCGGTAACGCAATGGCTGACGCTTTCAAAGCAGCTAAAGGCGAATAATTTAATCGCTTTTAAGAAAAAGGAGCCGTAAGGCTCCTTTTTTATGTTCTGTTGGAAAACCAGTGGTAATACCAATCCGTGCAAAGTATTCATATAAGTTGTATTTCTTGTTAGGCAAATTGGTTAAAATTTGTCTAAAATTGAAGGCAAGTGTTTGTTGGAATTGGTATTACTTACTATAATAAGTGATAAATTACTCTATGAGGGAAACTATGACTAAGTCTGAGCTAATCGAACGACTCTGCGCTGAACAAACTCACCTTTCAGCTAAAGAGATTGAAGATGCTGTAAAAGACATTTTAGAGCATATGGCTTCAACATTAGAAAGTGGAGACAGAATCGAAATTCGTGGTTTCGGTAGTTTCTCTCTCCATTACCGTGAACCTCGAGTAGGGCGTAACCCGAAAACAGGTGACAAGGTAGAATTGGAAGGTAAATACGTACCTCACTTCAAGCCAGGTAAAGAGTTACGTGAGCGCGTAAACATCGACTAAATGTCGAAAAAGTACATGTGAAATAGCGGCATACTGTAGGTATGCCGTTTTTTTATTTGTTGATTTACCGAGATAACCATGGTTTGTTCAGTGCTTTTACTGCATAATCGTAACAGCTAATTTTTCTCAGGTGATGGATTATGAAAATTATAAAAATCGTTATCGTATTGGCTTTATTTTTAATTGCACTGGCCTTAGGTTCTCAAAACCAAGAAATCGTTAATTTTAATTACTTGGTTGCTCAAGGTGAATTCCACCTTTCTACTCTTCTAGGCAGTGTATTTGTCATCGGTTTCGTACTTGCATGGACTATTTTTGGCAGCTTGCATCTAAAATCACAGCTCCAAGTGCGCAAACTTAAGAAACAAGTGAAAAAGCTTTCTCCCGCGATTAGCGAGTCCGAGCAATCTAAAGCTTAAAATAGGTTATAGGTAGGCTGTTCACTCGATGTTAGAAATACTGTTCTTGTTACTACCAATCGCTGCCGCATACGGTTGGTACATGGGTAATCGCAGCGCCCAGCAAGACAAGCAGAAACAATCGAATCAAATCTCTCGCCAATACGTGACGGGACTTAACCTGCTGCTATCAGATCAGTCTGATAAGGCGGTTGATCACTTTATCGAGCTTCTCCAAGTTGACAACGAAACGATCGATACTCACTTAGCTTTGGGTAACTTGTTCCGTTCGCGAGGTGAAGTAGATCGTGCGATTCGCATCCACCAGAATTTAATCTCTCGTTCTGGTCTCACTATCGACCAAAAAAATATCGCACTGCAGCAGTTAGCCAAAGACTATATGGCGTCGGGTTTTCTTGACCGAGCAGAAAAGATTTTCGAGCAGTTGGTCGATGAACCAGACCATAAAGAAGCCGCACTGACCCAGTTAGTTCTTATCTACCAGCAAACGCGTGAATGGGCCAAAGCGATTCATTACGCCACTATTCTAGTTAAGCTAGGACGCACACGTATGCGCAATAGTATCGCCCACTTTTGGTGTGAATTGGCGATGCAAGAAAAAGCCGAAGGTAACGACGCTAAAGCGCTGCAACACTTTAAGAAAGCGTTGTCTGAAGACCCTAAGTGTGTTCGGGCAAGTATCGCTTTAGGTAAGAGCTATCTAGAAAACGAAGACTACCAAAACGCGATCAAGTACATGGAGACGGTACTTGAGCAAGACAGCGAAATGGTGAGTGAAGTCCTGCCGACTCTTGCTGACTGTTACTACCATTTAGGGCGGGAAGATGAGCTACTTGATTTTCTACGCCAGTGCATTGTTGCCAAAGCTGGCGTATCCGCAGAGCTGATGCTTGCTCAATTGGTTGCTCAGCTTGAGGGTACGGGCGCAGCACAGGAATTATTAACCCGCCAATTGGTAAAGAATCCAACTATGAAAGGTTTCTATCGTTTGATGGATTACCATCTTGCTGAAGCCGAAGAGGGCCGAGCTAAAGCGAGTTTGGCAACCTTGCAGAAACTGGTTGGCGAACAGTTAAAAGTCAAACCGCATTACCGTTGTAGAAAGTGTGGTTTCTCCACCCACTCGATGTATTGGCACTGTCCTTCGTGTAAGGGGTGGGGGACGATCAAACCAATCCGAGGATTGGATGGTGAATAGTTTTTGATGCAGCTGACAGAGTTTCTGTCCGCTGCATTTTTTTAGCCTTTTGTTTAACAAAAAACCAAAATAATTAGGAGATGAAATGATCGACCAAAAAGTTATTGTCGCACTGGATTATGACAACCAAGCAGATGCGCTTGCGTTTGTAGATAGAATTGATCCTTCGTCATGCCGCCTGAAAGTTGGCAAAGAGATGTTTACACTATTTGGTCCTGATTTCGTTAAAGAGTTACACAAGCGCGGTTTCTCAGTATTTCTTGATCTTAAATTCCACGATATTCCAAACACTTGCTCAAAAGCAGTACGTGCAGCGGCTGAGATGGGCGTTTGGATGGTGAATGTACACGCGAGTGGTGGTGAACGCATGATGACAGCATCGCGCGAAATCCTAGAACCTTATGGCAAAGACCGCCCGCTGCTTATTGGTGTGACGGTATTAACCAGCATGGAACAAAGCGATTTGGCTGGCATCGGCTTAGACGTTGCGCCTCAAGAGCAAGTGATTCGTCTTGCGACGCTAACTAAGAATTCTGGCCTCGACGGCGTAGTGTGTTCCGCACAAGAAGCATCGATGCTTAAAAGCCAGCTAGGGCAAGAGTTTAAACTCGTGACTCCGGGTATTCGTCCGGCAGGTGCAGCCGTTGGTGACCAAAAACGTATTATGACACCGGTTGACGCGATTCAAGCGGGCTCAGATTATCTGGTAATCGGTCGGCCAATCACTCAAGCTGCTGACCCAGCCGCGGTCTTGGCAGAGATTAATGCGACACTGAAGTAGTTTTTAGTACCGTAGATTAATTAGAAAGGCCCGCTAAAGTTGCGGGCCTTTTGCGTTTTTGAACTATTAGACTGTGGCTTGAGGGACGCCACTGTGAAATTTGAAATCCTCATCTGGTGAAGAAATCAGTGACGCTTCAAGTTCACCAAAAAATTGAACGCGTTGTGAGATATCTTTACCAGCAATTTCTTCCGCTAAAGTCAGGTAATCCTGATAGTGACGCGCTTCTGAGCGTAGCAGCGATATGTAGAACTTCGCGATATCATCGTCCATATGAGGGGCCAGTTTGGCAAATCGCTCACACGAACGTGCTTCTATATATGCGCCGATAATCAACTTGTCGATCAGTGTCTGCGGTTCGTGCGTCGCCATTTCTGACAGCATCCCCTTTGCGTAGCGGCTGGCTTGTACAGGCTCATAAGCGATACCACGGCTGTCCATGATCTCTAAGACTTGATAGAAATGGTGCAGCTCTTCTTTAATCAGCAACACCATCTTATCGATCAAATCTTGGCTATAAGGCGAGTTTGATTTCGCCATGATGGCTTTGGAGATATTGCTTTTCCCTTTCAGTGTTTCAAGGCTGCCCGTCTTTCTATACGCGAAATCTTCGTATGGTTTAAACCAGTCGAGCAGGTTGTGGGCGCTGCTTTTATCGACGGCATATTTGCGGATTAAGTACATGGCTGATTGACCAGCTTTCAACTCACAAAGCAAATGGTCAATGAGGACCGTTTTTAGATTTTCTGGCTTCTTCGCTTCATCTATCCAAGCGTTTGGTGTCGAGCATTGAAGAAAGCTGTTTATCGGTTCTAGCAGTGAGTCGTAAGTTTTTAGATCAATCATTGCGCCACTAATACAAATCTAGGTGTAGAAATAGAAAAGGCCGCATCAGCGACCTTTAAAGATGAAATTGAGGCAATTATATTACCATTTTTTCTTTTCACCAAAGATAACGTTCATGTCATCTTGACGCTCTTTATCTTCACGAATATGCAGTTCTTGAGCTTGTTTGTTCTGGCGAGAACGTTCTAATTCGTCATGCATGTTCTGAAGTTTTTCACGCGCTTGAACAGAGTAGTTATCATTCTTAGTGCTAAGTGCATCCAAACCTTTACGCAGAAGCTGTAGTGCAGTTCCTGGTTGGCCACGAACGGTCGCTTCTTTGGCTCTTTTAATAACGTTTTCGATATTGATGCGGATTTGGATCGTCTCTAAGCGTGAATTTTCTGCCACATACGCTTGGGTTTCGAAACGGCCCTTATTGTGTTCACTGCGGATGGTGTCACGCAAGCGCTTAACGAGTTTCAGCATCATAATGGCTTGTTTGTCATTACTCGGCACTTTAAAGTTTGTGCCCTCGTTAACCGGGTAGTTTTCTTTTACCTGTGCAATCTGCTGTTTTACATTCTCGACGCGTTGAGCAAGCTGTTTGTTCTTCGGATCCAAGTCCAACATGCTTTGTAGCGCATCAAGAATACGAGTGTTTAGACACAGAATCAGTTCTTTGCTGTACGGAATATGATTCGCATGACCGATCAACTCTTCGGTCGCGTCGATGATTTGGATATAGCGCGAGCTTTCTTGCTTCTTCGCAGTTTCAACTTTGACCTTGTACTGCAACATGATGTTATAGCCAAGAATTAGAGCTAGTAATATGACGACTAAAGCTATGATTAAACCAATATACATAAATTCCGTATCTTTTCGTTTCCGGTGGCTAGCAAATTAGGATACACGATACTGCCAACGCTCTACACTGATTTTTGTATTATTACTCACGAGTTAGCAATTTCGAAATCAAAAACCTAACCAGTTTATTGAGAATGAGGAATTGATTGCAAATTCCCCACATTGTTTTCGGAACTTTCTGGCTTCATCACGTGATTCTAGTCAGGACTATCAATTTTCTACTGGAGGCGTTATAACTAAATATTATAAAATATGATGTCATGATCGTGGTGAGTCGCTAAGGGAGTGCGAGTTAGGAATGAAGTTACAGCAATTGAAGTATATTGTTGAGGTCGTTAACCACAACTTAAATGTGTCAGCCACCGCTGAAAGCTTGTATACCTCTCAGCCCGGGATCAGTAAGCAGGTGCGTTTACTGGAAGACGAGTTAGGTATTCAGATATTTGAGCGTAGCGGCAAACACCTCACACAAGTTACTCCCGCTGGCGAAGAGATCATCCGTATATCGCAAGAGATATTAGCGCGAGTCGAGAGCATTAAATCGGTCGCGGGTGAACATACCCACCCAGACATGGGGACGTTGAACATTTCAACCACTCACACCCAAGCCCGTTACGCGCTACCTGAAGTTATCAAAGGCTTCACCGCCCGCTATCCAAAAGTTACGTTACACATGCATCAAGGGACGCCTGCGCAGATGTCTGAATCTGTCGCCAAAGGCACTGCGAACTTTGCGATTGCTACCGAAGCACTACATCTATACCAAGACGCGATTATGCTGCCTTGTTATCACTGGAGCCGCTCGATTGTCGTGCCTAAAAATCACCCTTTAGCGACCAAAGAGAAGTTGAGCGTTCAGGACTTAGCGTCTTATCCGCTAGTGACCTACATTTTTGGTTTCTCAGCTGGAACTGAACTCGACAACGCATTCCATAAACATGGCCTAACGCCGCGCGTGGTGTTTACTGCAACCGATGCCGATGTGATTAAAACGTACGTACGTATGGGATTAGGAGTGGGTGTGATTGCCAGTATGGCGATTGATAAAGAACTCGACTCTGATTTGGTTGTGCTCGACGCCAGTCATATCTTCGGCCGTACCACTACCAGTATCGGTTTCCGACGTGGCACATTCTTGCGCTCTTATATGTACGACTTTATGGAGCGTTTTGCGCCTCATTTAACCAGACCTGTTGTCGAACAAGCCGTATCGCTAAAGTCGAATGCGGAAATCGAAGAAATGTTCAAAGATATCGAGCTGCCTTTTCGCTAGATAGATGCATTTTCTGCATGCTGAAATCATTAGCGCGTTTTCTTCTTCACGCGCGTTGGCTAAAATAGTCGGTCAGCAGGGGGATGCATGCAGCAACAATTTCAACAACTCGATACTGTTTTAAATCGCTACCAATCGTTTTGGCGCTTTGAGCCATTTTTTCAAAGCTTAGACCAAGACTTACCTTGGGTTGAGCGCTCTCCCCAGCTATGCGAATGGTTAAGCTCGCTGTCTAATCAGCAAATTGAATTCTATAAAGAGCACAATGACGAGTTGGGAAATGAGCTTGCGCGCTTGTTACCAGAAACGCATATCCTCTCTCAACTGACGACACTTCGGTCAATTCCCCTTGAGGGCATAACGCTTCCGAGAGGTGTCGATGCCGGTATCCCCGGTCGAAAGCTCGAGCAAATTACGTCGATGAGCGAAGCTGCACTCAAGCATCACGCAGGTAGTGAATGGCTTGAATGGTGCTCGGGGAAAGGTTTTCTTGGCAGGATATTAGCCAGCCAAAGCCAGCAGTCTGTCACTAGCTTTGAGTTTCAAGCGGCCCTGTGCCAAACAGGGCAAAAAGAAGCAGACCAACAAGGTCTACCGATGCACTTTGTGCGGGGCGATGCACTATCAAACGACGCGACTTCTGTGATGAACCCAAATCAGCATGCAGTCGCGTTGCACGCATGCGGCGACCTGCATGTGTCGTTGATTCGGCACGGTTGTCGAAAAGGGCTGCCTGCGATGACGATTTCACCGTGCTGCTATCACCTTATTCAGCACGACCGTTATCAACCTCTTTCAACTGTTGCCAAAGCGTCGGCTCTGACACTGTCTAAAAATGAACTGCGCATCCCATTGCAAGAAACCGTGACGGGTGGTGAGAGGGTTAAGCGTCATCGATACTTAGAAATGTGCTATCGACTCGGCTTTGATTTACTGCTGCGGTCGGAATGCGGTTTCCAGCACTATGAACCTGTTCCGAGTATCAAGAAATCATTATTGGCTTGCGGCTTTGATGCTTTTTGCCACTGGGCAGCGCAGCAGAAGGGAGTCACTCTACCTACGTTTGACGCGGAACATTATCTAAAGCTTGGTGAGACACGCTACTGGCAAATGGAGCGCCTTAGTTTAGTGCAACAGATCTTTCGACGAGCATTAGAGCTGTGGCTGGTCTTCGATAAAGCCATCTATCTTGAAGAGCAAGGGTACAAGGTCGAGGTTAACGAGTTCTGCTCCAAGCAAATTACTCCGCGCAACATATTGATCCGAGCGGTGAAAGCCTAACTCTACCCATCTCTGATTTTGTTTATATCTTGTTAAATCCTGCTTCCCTTTCTAGCAAGTTATTGGTAATAATGATTTATGCGTACATAAAGTGCGCAATTCATATAAAAAACTATATAACGATATTTGCACACAACATCATATTGCTGAAATCAAGGAGTTAAGATGAAAGCAGGAAAAGTCATTGCGACCGCAGTTCTAGCCGGCGCAACCCTACTGGCTTCGACAAGTATCATGGCAAAAACTGCCAAAGTTGCCGTTTCACAGATTGTTGAACACCCAGCGCTCGACGCAACCCGCCAAGGGTTGATTGATGGCCTTAAATCAAAAGGATATGAGCAAGGTAAAAACCTCGATTTTGACTACAAAACCGCACAAGGTAACCCTGCTATCGCGGTCCAAATTGCGCGTCAGTTTGTCGGTGAACAGCCGGACGTGTTAGTTGGTATTGCCACGCCAACCGCACAAGCACTGGTTTCAGCAACTCGTACTATCCCAGTGGTATTTACCGCCGTTACAGACCCTGTGGGCGCTAAACTGGTTTCAAGTATGGAGCAACCAGGTAAGAACGTGACGGGTCTATCAGACCTTTCTCCAGTTGCTCAGCACGTCGAGCTAATTAAAGAAATCCTGCCAAATGCAAAATCTATTGGTGTTGTGTTTAACCCAGGTGAAGCGAATGCTGTCGCTTTGGTTGATTTACTAAAACAAAGCGCTGAAGCTCAAGGCCTTAAAGTGGTTGAAGCAACAGCGCTGAAAAGTGCAGATGTACAGTCGGCAACTCAAGCGATTGCTGAGAAATCAGACGTGATTTACGCGGCAACTGATAACACGGTAGCCAGTGCGATTGAGGGCATGATTGTAGCGGCAAACCAAGCAAAAACTCCGGTTTTGGGCGGTGCAACGTCTTATGTTGAAAAAGGTGCGATTGCAAGCTTGGGTTTTGACTACTACCAAGTTGGCGTTCAAACCGCAGACTACGTAGCAGCGATTCTTGAAGGCGCGGCACCTGGTTCGTTAGACGTAAAAGTTGCGAAAGGTTCTGACCTCGTCGTGAATACTAGTGCAGCTAAGATGCTTGGCATAACCATCCCTGCCTCTGTGCTAGACCGCGCCACCAGCGTGAAGTAAGCCTCTAATAAGGAGAACACAGAGAGGTGTTCTCCTTTCCTCTAGCAGAAAAGGGAGTTTGTATGTCTGCTTTTGCATTTTTTGGTGCGCTGGAGATTGGGCTACTTTATGGCTTAGTTGCTCTTGGTGTTTACCTTACTTTCCGTGTTCTTGATTTCCCCGATTTGAGTGTTGATGGCAGTTTCCCGATGGGAGCGGCGGTAGCGGCAACGGCGATTGTTTCCGGTATCAACCCTTGGCTTGCGACGGGTATGGCGATTATTGCCGGTGGTATGACGGGTTGGGTCACTGCATTTCTTGCTGTACGTTGCGGCATTTTACACCTGTTAGCTTCTATTTTGACGATGATTGCTGCGTTTTCGATCAATATTCGTATCATGGGGCGTCCAAACGTTGCGCTACTCGGCGAAGAAACCATCCTGACTCCGTTTGAGTCGATGGGTGATCCTATGCTGTTGCGTCCGCTGGTGGTGGGTTTACTGGTCTTATTTTCCGCTTGGTTTGTGGTGCGTCTGCTTAACAGTGACTTTGGTTTAGGCTTGCGTGCGACGGGTGTTAACGCTCGCATGGTAAAAGCACAAGGCGCAAGTACCGCGTTTTACACTTACTTTGGTTTAGCACTTTCAAACGGCTTTGTTGGCTTTGCTGGTGCATTGTTTGCACAAACCAACAGTTTTGCCGATGTGACTTCCGGCGTGGGTACGATTGTCGTGGGTCTAGCGGCGGTTATTCTTGGTCAAACGTTAATTCCGGGGCGCAAGATTTGGGTCGCCGTGCTGGCGGTTGTACTCGGTTCGGTGTTGTACCGACTAGCGGTCGCGTTTGCGTTAAGTTCAGGTATGTTCGGTCTACAAGCTTCTGATTTGAATTTGGTTACGGCGGTGTTGGTAGCGTTTGCTCTGATTGCTCCGAAGCTTAAAGGAAACTTAAAAGCAAAAAAGGCTCTCGCGCCTGAATCAGGTGCCAATGGAGTAAAACCAAGTAAGAAGTCAGGAGATGTTGCATGATTCGTCTGGAAGATATCCAAGTAACCTTTAACCCAGGTACGATTTTGGAAAACAAAGCGCTTAGAGGTGTCTCGCTAGAAGTGCCAGAGCACGAGTTCCTGACCGTCATTGGGTCCAATGGCGCGGGTAAGTCCACCTTGTTAGGTGCGGTGACGGGCGAAACGCCGATGATCGGTGGTAAAGTGATCATCAATGAACTTGACGTTACTCGCCAAAGTGTTGACCAACGAGCGAAACAGTGTGCGCGCGTGTTCCAAGATCCGCTTGCGGGAACGTGTGGTGATTTGACGATTGAAGAAAACATGGCGCTTGCCTACATGCGTGGTAAAAGACGCGGCTGGAATTTGTCGCTCTCTGCTCAGCGTAGAAAACTGTTTCAGGAGCGAATAAGCATTCTAGGTTTGGGCTTGGAAGACCGATTGGGTGACAGTATTGGCCTATTATCTGGTGGGCAGCGACAAGCCGTCAGTCTTGTGATGGCGACGCTATCAGACAGTAAACTGTTGTTACTTGATGAACACACTGCGGCACTTGATCCAAGAATGGCGGCATTTATCATCGATCTAACCAAAAAAATTGTTAAGGAGTTTAACTTAACCGTGATGATGGTGACGCACTCGATGAAAGACGCGCTAGCTTGCGGAGACAGAACCGTGATGCTTCACCAAGGCGAGATTGTGCTGGATGTAGCAGGCGAACAACGTGCGAATATGCAGGTTGCTGACTTGCTAGAAATGTTCTCGAAGGTGAGAGGTGAAGAATTAGCCGACGACAGTTTGCTACTAAATTAATAATTTAGTTACATAATCGCGTCAGAAAATTCTCAAATTTCGTGGCATAGTTTAGAATAATAGCCCATTTCCTGTCAGGATATGGGCTTTTGTATTTTCTTCCTCACAGGGTAAAGCGATTTAATGCAGTTTACGAGACACTTCAGTCTAGGGTTCGTAGTTTCAGCGCCAGCGATATTGTCATTGGTGATTGTTGCGTTGATCTTAAGAAACCATATCGATACCGTGAATCGAGAGATCGATGATGCGTATCGCTGGATTGAAACATCGCTTATCCGTGCAACAAAGATCATTACGGTCTTGGATTACAGTTTTAGTAATTACTCGTATCCAGACTCCGACCTACTTTCTGAACACAGCAAAATCATCAATGACAACGTGTGCCAAATGTGGCCAATCGACAAGTCGTTGCTCCGTGAAGATAACCACGCTGAAAACGTTCCGATTGACGTTAAGTATCTAATCGTTGGAGAAAAGGAGCTGTGTGATGAGCAGAGTTATCTTTACCAACGAGCGTCAGAGCAAGTGTCTATTGCTCCTGTGCTGTCGTTTTTGCATGACATTGATGACTACCTTTTCGGGGTGCATTACATCGATAAAGAAGGGTACTTGATGTCGGCGCCTGTGACTTATGCCAAAGGCGTCAATTCAGAGTTACTCGCGACGATCAAAGCACGCTCAGCCTGGCGTGAGACATTGCAAAACGGTGATGTGATTACTTTACTCGGACCAAAGCCGCTGATAGGCACCAGTAAGCGAGTGTTCAACATGATGATGCCGGTTTATGTACAAGGCGAACATCAAGGTGTACTTTCACTCGACATCTCTGCTGAAACTCTACTAGGTAACTACAGTAATTTAGTCACTGGTTCGATCCGAATGGTTGATACGTCGGTAGGAGAGATTCCCGAAAACTCGGTCCACATTAAACCGATAGAAATTGAAGGTGTTCACAGCAATCATTCGTTGTATTACGAGTTAGACTTGGTGAAGGAAACAAGGTTTTTCTTTTACGAAGAGCGTTACAACTTAGCCGTGATTCTGATCCTTTACGTGTTGTCCGTGCTGACGCTTTTCTTTATCAACACGCGAGTAGAGCGACGCCATTTCAAAGAGCTCGCGGCTAAAGACCCAATGACGGGATTGCTGAACCGCCGTGGTTTAGAGGAATACATCAGTAGCGCAACGAGAAGCGAATATGTCGCGCTTGCGGTATTGGACATCGATAACTTCAAATTGATTAACGACAACTACGGCCATGACATGGGTGATAATGTGATTTGCTATGTTGCAGACCAGATCGCGAATAGTACCCGTGACAGCGATGCTGTTGCCCGATTTGGTGGTGAAGAGTTCGTGATCTATTTGCGTGGTCGTGACCAAGATCAGTTGATCGCAACCTTAGAGCGTGTACGTACCATTATTGGTCAGGAGTCTAAACGCATTCTTGATTCAGGCTTTACGGTATCTGGCGGTGTGGTTGTGACCAGTTACGAAGAGAGTCGCGACTTTGATAAGTTATTCAAAGCCGCAGACGAAAAGCTCTATATCGCTAAAACGACAGGCAAAGATAAGTTGGAGTGCTAGGCGGCGATCAGTCGCTTTTGGTACTCAGTAATATGCGCAACAATTGGTTCTGCCTTGTTGTAGGTGCGGATCTCGCGGAACAAGTCTGCCGCTTCAGAGTATTCTTGTCGTAAGTAAGAGAACCACTGTTTGACGCGGTTAGGGTAGTAGAGCCCCTTGTCACCTTTCATTTCGTACTGAGAATAAACCAGTAGCAGTTTCACCACTTCGTCCCAAGGCATTTTACTGTGGTTGTGCTTGACCACATTACCTAGGTTAGGCACGTTAAACGCGCCGCGGCATACCATCAGCGAATCCACACCAGTGGTTTCAATGCAAGCCTGTCCGTCTTGATAGTTCCAGATTTCGCCGTTGGCAATCAACGGGATAGAAAATCGTTGACGGATCTGGTTAATGTAGTCCCACTTAATTTCACTGGCTTTGTAGCCACCTGTTTTGGTTCGAGCATGCACAGTTAACTCGTTGGCGCCAGCTTGCTCAACCGCATCGACAATTTCAAAGCAGTCTTCAGGATTGTCCCAACCAAGGCGAATCTTCGCCGTGACCGGAATGGTATCAGGAACTGCTTGGCGACACGCTTTCACGACGTTATGGATAAGTTCTGGGTGCTGCAGAAGTGCTGCGCCGCCTTTGCTTTTGTTGACCAGTTTTGCTGGGCAACCAAAGTTAAGATCAATGCCACGTGCGCCTAAGTCGGCTGCTCGAATTGCGTTTTCTGCCATCCAGTTTGGATCTTGACCGAGTAACTGGATATGCACAGGTACGCCAGATTTGGTCTGCGAACCTTGGTGCAGTTCAGGACAAAGACGATGAAATACGTGATCAGGGAGAAGTTGATCGACGACGCGGACAAACTCAGTGACACACAAGTCATAGTCATTGATATCTGTCAGGATCTCACGCATCAAATGGTCTAACACGCCCTCCATCGGGCCCAGCACTACTCGCATACAAACATACCTCTGTTTAAGGAGGCGTGATTTTAGAGTGTCACGAAGCAAATGTCACTTTCGATACCCAATTCGATAGTGATATTCGAAAAGAGAGGGCTTATTTGAGGAGTTTTCTCGACGCACAGTGACCTCGGTGCGTGCATAAGGTTATAATACGCCTAGTTTTAGAAGAAGTATCAGAAGCAAAACATGAAGTATCAATTATTGGCACTACCTGCATCTTGTAGTGAAGAGTCGGCGTATTTTCTCGAAGGTCTTACGTTAGCCGCAAATATGGCGACGAAACCTCTCGCGCCAGAAAGCTGGTTGGCGAATGTTTTTTCTGAACAAGCCGCAGAAGTGGGCAAGCCGATTGAAGAGCACATCACTCATCAATATCAACTGCTGAAGAGAAACGAATATTCTCTAATGGAGCTTCTTGAGCCAGAGCATAAGCTCGAACAACTTGCTGATGTAGCAGAAGGCTTTATGACTCTATGGCCTACAGTTGAACAGCAATGGCAAGAAGTTCAGGTTGGCGACGGTACGTTGCGCATGTTACAAGCGATGCTGACGACGATGATGCTCGCCATCGACGAAAATCAGACCCACGAGCAGATGAAAGCGGCGGGTATCGAGACACCGCCTGCGTTGGCTGATTTGATTGACCAACTCGACCTAATGATCGCCGAAGTCGCGCAAGCAGCAGACGAAGCCATGATTGGTGCAAAATCGCAGAGTGTGAACCCGTTTAAGGACATTGGTCGCAATGATCCATGCCTATGTGGCAGCGGCAAAAAATACAAACAATGTTGTGGGAAATAGAACAAAGTTAACTTTGCTCGGTCAAACTTAGTCGTTATCAAAGCTATAAACGCTTTACCTGCGTCTAAAAAGGAAAGATTAAATGAAGAAACTAGCCGCATTGCTTTTTATGAGTTGTTCAGTATTTGCTGCGCCGAAAGATGAGCTCAATCAGCGTTTACAACAGACGGAAGGCTTCAGTGCCGAGTTTACTCAGCAAGTGACTAGCCCAGATGGCGACGTTGTGATGGAAGGGGAAGGGAACGTTGAAATCTCACGTCCAAGCCTATTCCGTTGGACGACCACAATGCCGGATGAAAATGTATTGGTTTCTGACGGCAAGACCTTATGGTACTACAGCCCGTTTATCGAACAGGTCAGTATTTATTGGCAAGAGCAAGCGACAGAGCAAACGCCGTTTGTTTTGCTGACGCGTAATCGAGCGAGTGACTGGGACAACTATAAAGTCTCTCAACAAGGTGACGTGTTTACATTAGTTCCAACTGCAGAAGACAGTAATCAAGGTCAGTTTAAGTTGGAAATTGATAAAAAAGGGGCGGTAAAAGGCTTTAGTGTGATTGAACAAGATGGGCAAAAAAGCGCGTTTTTGTTCAACAATTTAGACCTAAGCAAACCCAAAGCCGATCGCTTTACCTTCACCATTCCGCAAGGTGTTGAGGTTGACGACCAAAGGAATTAACCGTGAGTAACTACTCGTTAGACTTTTCAGGGGACGAAGATTTTCGTCCCCTTGCTGCTAAAATGCGTCCTCAAACTTTGGAACAGTATATCGGGCAGCAGCATATTCTCGGTCCGGGAAAGCCGTTAAGAAGGGCTCTGGAAGCGGGGCATGTTCATTCGATGATTCTGTGGGGACCTCCGGGTACCGGTAAAACCACTCTCGCAGAAGTGGCGGCGAATTATGCGAATGCGGAAGTTGAACGAGTCTCAGCGGTCACCTCGGGTGTGAAAGAGATTCGCGCGGCGATTGAGAAAGCGCGTGAAAATAAAATGGCCGGTCGTCGCACCATCTTGTTTGTGGATGAGGTGCATCGCTTTAACAAGTCGCAGCAAGATGCGTTTTTGCCACATATTGAAGACGGCACCGTTACCTTTATCGGTGCGACGACAGAAAACCCTTCTTTCGAGCTCAATAACGCACTGTTATCCAGAGCACGTGTTTATAAGCTCACCTCGCTTGCTACCGCAGATATCAGGCACACGCTCGACCAAGCGATTGCGGATCCTGAACGTGGCCTTGGCAAAACCAAAGCGGAATTTGTTGATAATGTGCTGGATCGATTGGCTGAGTTAGTTAACGGTGACGCGCGCATGTCGCTCAACTATCTTGAGTTGCTCTACGATATGGCGGAAGAAAATGCCGAGGGCGATAAGCAGATTACCTTGCAGCTTTTGGCCGAAGTCGCCGGAGAGAAAGTCTCGCGCTTCGACAACAAAGGCGATATTTGGTACGACTTGATCTCCGCAGTCCATAAATCGATTCGTGGTTCCAATCCTGATGCTGCATTGTATTGGGCAGCGAGAATGATCTCAGCGGGTTGCGATCCGCTTTATATTGCCCGACGCTTATTAGCTATTGCATCGGAAGACGTTGGCAACGCCGACCCTCGTGCAATGCAGGTGGCACTTTCCGCTTGGGACTGTTTTACCCGCGTTGGACCTGCTGAAGGCGAGCGTGCGATTGCTCAAGCGATTGTCTACTTAGCGTGCGCACCAAAAAGTAACGCTGTGTATACCGCTTGGAAACAAGCGCTCAGCGATGCGCACAACCAACCTGAGTACGAAGTTCCGCCACACTTACGCAATGCACCGACCAACTTAATGAAAGATCTCGGCTATGGTGCCGAGTACCGCTATGCACACGATGAACCGGGGGCTTACGCGGCTGGTGAGAAATATTTACCACCAGAAATGGGCGATACACGCTACTATTTTCCGACAAATCGCGGTTTAGAAACAAAAATTGGCGAAAAGTTAGATTACTTGGCTAGTTTGGACGCAAAAAGCCCACAAAAGCGCTATGAATAAAGGTCTTTTTTGGATACATTTATTCAGTAAATTTTTTTAGCGTACAAGCACGATGCAGGTACGCGATTTCACAACTACAAAAGCATAGGATTAACAATGCTGGATTCTAAATTACTTCGAACAGAGCTGGATGAAACAGCTGCTAAACTGGCACGTCGTGGCTTTAAGCTAGACGTAGAGACTATTCGTAAACTTGAAGAGCAACGTAAGTCCATTCAAGTAGAAGTTGAAAATTTACAATCCACGCGTAACTCCATCTCGAAGCAAATCGGCCAAAAAATGGCGGCTGGTGACAAAGAAGGCGCAGAAGAGATTAAGAAGCAAATCGGTACACTCGGTAGCGATCTAGACGCGAAAAAAGTTGAACTTGACGCGGTAATGGCGCAACTTGAAGAAATCACTCTATCTGTTCCAAACCTGCCAGCTGACGATGTGCCAGACGGTAAAGATGAAGAAGACAACGTAGAGATCTCTCGTTGGGGCGAGCCAAAAACTTACGATTTCGAACTCAAAGATCACGTTGACCTAGGTGAAATGGGCGACGGTCTTGATTTCGCGAGCGCGACTAAAATTACTGGTGCACGCTTTATCGTAATGAAAGGTCAATTCGCGCGCCTACACCGTGCAATCGCTCAGTTCATGCTCGATCTTCACACCGAAGAGCACGGCTACACAGAAATGTACGTACCGTACCTAGTGAATTCTGACAGCCTATTTGGTACTGGTCAGCTACCTAAATTTGGTAAAGACCTTTTCCATACAGAACCGCTTGAAGAGAAAGTGAACGACGAAGAGCCGCGTAGACTGTCACTTATCCCAACGGCAGAAGTACCAGTAACCAACATGGTACGTGATACGATCTCTGACGAAGCGGATCTACCGCTTAAGATGACAGCTCACACACCGTGTTTCCGCTCAGAAGCAGGTTCTTACGGTCGTGATACTCGTGGTCTTATCCGTATGCACCAGTTCGACAAAGTTGAATTGGTACAAATTACAAAACCAGAAGACTCAATGGATGCGCTTGAAGAGCTAACAGGTCACGCGGAGAAAGTTCTGCAATTGCTAGAGCTTCCTTACCGTAAAGTGGTTCTATGTACAGGTGATATGGGCTTCGGCGCTCGTAAAACTTACGACTTAGAAGTTTGGGTTCCTGCACAGAAGACTTACCGTGAAATCTCATCTTGTTCAAACATGTGGGACTTCCAAGCGCGTCGTATGCAAGCTCGTTTCCGTCGTAAAGGCGAGAAGAAACCTGAACTAGTGCACACGCTAAACGGTTCTGGTTTAGCAGTTGGTCGTACTATGGTTGCTATTCTTGAGAACAACCAAGAATCTGACGGGCGCATCGCTATCCCAGCTGTGCTACAGAAGTACATGGGCGGCGCAACGCACATCGGCTAATCGCTACATTACATATCAAAAGGCGACTCAATGGAGTCGCCTTTTTTGTTTCTATTCTTCTCAGTCGCTGCTTACCTTATTGGCCTTGATACAAGGATTGCATCGTTTCCCGCACCACGGTTTTTGCGCTGATTGGCGCGTGGTTTAAGTGCTCAAGAGAGTCTTTTTGGTCGAAGATGAACTTGTGCTTGAGTGAACGGGCGACATTACTGCGAATGAGTTTAGGGCGAGTATTGGTGCTCAACGCTTCCGCTTCTGCTTGAGCAACCAACGCGTATATCTCCGGCTCAGATAGTATCTTCGGTGCAACAAGCGCAGGATTAATCTCGCGTGCAATTTCTATGATTTCTTCGCTAGAGATGGTTGTGGTGTTGGCAAGGACGTAGCGCTTTCCTCGCAAGCCGAGCTTCGCCGCACTGATCATGCCTTTGACGACATCGTTGACGTCGATAGGGCTAAGATTCAACTCATACAAGAATGGCATTTTGCCGTTCACAATCGCAGAGAAAGCATCGAGAGATTCAGTGCTGGGTTTGAATTCGCCGCCAAGGATGGTGGAAGGAAGCACTGTCACCATATCGAGGTCCAGTTCATCCGCAACTTTCCACGCCTCTTGCTCAGCAAGAGTTTTCGCGTGGCAATATGGATTGAGTTGGTCAGAAACGTTATAGCCTTCCACCAATATCTCACCATCTTCGTTACGTCGAGTTTGCTCTAAGGTCGCGATTGAACTGACATACACCACTCGCTTTACTCCAGCTTCGTACGCTGCTTGCAATATATTTCGAGTGCCGAGTAGATTTGGTTCAACGATCTCTTTCTCCTCATCCTCTGCCCAATGTTTAAACACCGCAGCGACTTGGTAAAGAGTGTCGATGTCTTGCAGCGCAGCTTGAAGTGATGCTTTATCGAGTAAATCACAATATACAATTTCACAGTCCACACCCGCCAGCGAGCTGGATTTATCTAGGTTGCGTATGCCGGCTCGAACATTGTGACCTTGTTTGCTCAACGCTCTGACCAGATTGTTGCCGAGGTGGCCATTTGCGCCAGTGACTAAACATCTATCCATTATTTTGCTCCTTAACGATATCTTCGATAACTTGTTCAAAACGGGTTGGTTGCGTGTTGGAAATGGAATCGGCTTTCCACCAGAGATGATTTATGGGCGGCGAATCCAGCTCAACAAGCTGACCAAAAGAGGGGGTGATGAGTTGAATGTTTCTCAGAGACGAAATTTCGCTGATGCGTTCGAGTGGCTCATACCAAGGGTGCATTGAAAGATCAAACGTACCGTTGTGGATCGGTATCATATATTTCCCGCGCAGGTCGATGTGCGCTTGGACGCTCTCTTCCGGCATCATATGAATATCACGCCAAAGCGAGTTATATGCCCCAGCTTCCATCAGAGTGAAATCAAATGGACCGTACCGCTCGCCGATCGATTTAAATCCAGAGAAATAACCGCTGTCGCCACTAAAGAAAACACGGTGTTTCGCTCCCAGTATGACCCAGCTCGACCAAAGGGTTTGGTCTCTATCAAGTAAACCTCGTCCTGAAAAGTGCTGTGATGGTGTGGCAACCAGTTCAATGCCATTAACGGAGGTAGATTGCCACCAATCAAGCTGGATGATCTTATCTGCTGCGATTCCCCAATTTTGTAACCGCTCACCAACCTTAAGTGGGGTGACAAATAACCCTACTTTGTGAGCAATCGCTTGTATGGTGGCTTTATCGAGATGGTCATAGTGGTCGTGGCTTATCAGTACTACGTCGAGATAAGGCAATTCGTTGGCTGCGATTGGGCTTGGATGAAAACGCTTTGGCCCGGCCCATAGCACTGGGGAAGCGCGTTCGCTCAATACCGGATCGGTAAGAATCCATTTGCTGTCGATGCTTAGCAGGACGCTAGAGTGACCAAGTCGGTATAGGCAGTCGTTGGTGGGTTGGCAAAGAGTTTGCTGATTTATCGGGTTAACTGGCAGCGGCTTGATGGGCGTAGGATCTAAGCGTGGTGTAGTTATAAATGCATGAAGGATCTTCAGTGTGTCGCCCAGTGACGATGAGTACTGAATCTCGCTGTTGTAGAACTTACTTTTGTTCGAGATAACGCTGGTTAGCATAACAACCACCAATATTCCAAAGATGACATAAACGGTTAACTTCATTTCTTGATTACCTTGAAAGTAAACTACACCGTGTAGTTTACTTGGTAGATTTGAAAAGTAAACTATGCAGTGTAAAATTGCCATATCGAATTTGAGCAACGAACTGAATGATGGAAAAAAAGCAGAGCCGAAGTGAGCTAAAACGAGAAGCGATTGTTGAGGCCGCAATTGAAGCGTTTCGCGAAGAAGGGGTAAAAGCGACTAGCATGGATAGGTTGGCGAAGTTGGCGAACGTGTCAAAACGTACCATCTACAATCACTTTGAGAACAAAGAAGCGCTTGTACTCCACTTGTTGTCGGAGCTTTGGCAACGAGCAATCATGCAAAGTGAAGTGAGTTACAACCGTGGTCAGCCTTTGGAGAGCCAACTGGCCGTACTGCTGACAGAAGAACTCGAATTTTTGTCTTCTCCGCAGTATCAAGATTTGGCGCGAGTGGCGTTTGACTACTTGTTTAGCAATCCGGATATGTTGCAGGATGAGTTGAAGAAGCTGTCGGAAAAAGAAACCGCTGTATACCGATGGATTGTTGCCGCACGAGACGATGGTAAGCTCATTGAGTTGGATGCAGATATTGCCAAAGAGCAGTTACACAGTTTAATCAAGGGCAGTGCGCTTTGGCCGCAATTGATGCGTTTGCGTGAACCGTTGACGATTGACGAGAAGCAACGTTTAGTGGAAGAAACCACCAAGCTTTTCTTGGCTCGTTACCAAAAGTCCTAACACATTCCAGACAACAAAAAAGCCAGCGGATTAGCGCTGGCTTTTGTCTTTTAATGGGGGAGTTAAATACTCATCTCACCGCGCAGAACTTGCTGCATTTTCACTTTTACTTGCTCGTAAGAAAGGTCTTGGCTAAGTAGGTAGTGCAGTTTTGCTAGCGCCGCTTCTGGAGTCATGTCGTAGCCGCTAATCACGCCTGCCTCTGCCAAAGCACAACCTGTCGCGTAGCCGCCCATATTGACCTTACCCGCTAGGCACTGCGTTAAGTTCACCACGATCACTCCGCGTTCTGATGCATCTCTTAGGTGAGCTAACAGCTCTGGGTTCTGTGGAGCGTTACCAACACCAAACGTCAGCAAGATCATCGCGTTAACTGGTTGAAGCAACGTATTGCGGATAACTTCATGTGAAATGCCAGGGTACATGGTGATCACGCCAATCGGCTGCGGCGTAATATCGTGAACCTTGAACTCACCTTCTGGCTTTTGGTCGACTCGTACATCACTACTGATTTGGATGTTGATACCCGCTTCCAAAAGAGGTGGCAGGTTTGGCGAGGTGAAAGCGTTAAAGCCGTCAGCGTGCGACTTAGTGCTACGGTTGCCGCGCATCAACTTGTTGTTGAAGAACAAGGTAACTTCGTTGATTGGGTAGTTAGCCGCGATGTGTAACGCATTCAACAGGTTGGCTTGGCCGTCAGAACGAAGCTCCGCGAGCGGAATTTGTGAGCCTGTCACGATGACCGGCTTGCCGAGATTTTCCAGCATAAACGAGAGCGCAGAAGCTGTGTACGCCATGGTATCCGTACCATGAAGAATGACAAAACCGTCGTACTTATCGTAGTTATCACGGATGTCATCAGCAATTTGCTGCCAATCTTTTGGAGTCATATCTGAAGAATCGATCAGTGGATCGTATTCGTGGATGGTGAATTCTGGCATTTCTGGGCGGTGGAATTCCGGCATGTTTGCCAATTGCTTTTCCATAAAGCCAGCGACTGGGACGTAACCATGGTCATGCGATTTCTGCATGCCAATGGTGCCACCGGTGTAAGCGATATAAATGTGTTTTCTTGCCATTGCTTAGAAACCAGTTTTTGTAGGGGAACAGAGTGGTGGATTATATATCAAACGTCACCAATAAAAAGGGGCATCCGGTATCGGAATGCCCCTAATTGGTGACTATCTAGTGAAATGTGCTACAAGCGTCCGGTTTAGCGGATATGCAAGCTCTTTACTCGACCAAACAATTCAAACAGAACGCGTATTGGCCTTTTGGATCGTTGAAGCTCTGTAGCAAATCCGCATCGGCGCTCATTTGATTGACAACCGGCTGAAGTGCTGATGGCACAAGCGCCGATACATCCAAACCTAATGACACTTTGACTTGATTCATAAAGTCTTGAATAAACTGCTGTGCTGGCGATAGCGGTTCTTCAACCCAGTAAAGGTTGTAGTCTTTTAGTTCAGCCAGTTCAGCCGCCACTTTCACCGCATCGTCGAAATCACCGATGCTATCGACTAAGCCATAGTTCAACGCATCTTGACCTGTCCATACGCGCCCTTGAGCAATCTTATCCAACTCTTTGATTGGGATATCGCGATTGGTGCTCACAAGACTTGTAAAGCGCTGGTAGCCGTGCTCGATACCCATTTGGAACGCTTGTGACGCGCCTTCTGATAGGCCAGTGGTTAAACCCACATCTGAGAACGGCGACGTACCTACACCATCGGTGTAAACGCCAAGTTCGTTGAGGCCTTTCTCAAATGTCGTGATCACGCTGAAGATACCGATTGAACCCGTCAACGTCGTTGGCTGAGCGACAATGCGATCAGCACTCATTGAGATCCAGTAGCCGCCAGACGCTGCCAAACTCGACATTGACGCAACTACTGGCTTGCCTGCTTCTTTCAGTGCTTCAATTTCATTGCGAATCACTTCTGAGGCAAACGCGCTGCCGCCTGGGCTATCGACGCGTAATACCACCGCTTTGACTTTGTTGTCGGTGCGGGCTTGGCGCAGCAGTGACGCGACCGTGTCACCACCTACGGTACCACGTGGCTGAGAGCCATCCATAATCGCACCACTAGCAACAACGACAGCAATGTCGTCTTTGGTCACGTTGAAGTTGGATGACATCGTCGCTTGGTACTTGTAGTAACCAATATGGTTGTAGCTGTCGTCACCGTCGCTACCAAATACGTCGATGAGATCTTTGCGTACTTGTTGGCGTGTGGCGAGTTGATCAACTAAACCAATATTTTTAGAGAGTGACGCAAGGTCGCCGTTGTTCTCTTTCAATAATGCAAGGAACTGATCCATATCCGGATTGAGCGATTCTGCGCTGATTTGGCGATTGGCTGCAATGTCATCAACGTACGCGCCCCATAATTGGCCTAACCAACGAGAGGCAGACTCGCGTGCTGCATCAGACATGTCATCGCGAATAAACGGTTCGATTGCTGATTTGTAGGTGCCAACGCGGAATACGTGTGTATTGACGTTAAGTTTTTCCAATAGTGTTTTATAGTACAGCGAATAGGTACTGTAGCCTTTGAGCAACACCGCACCGTCTGGAGACATGTAAATTTTGTCTGCGTAGCTGGCTAGGTAGTATTGGCTTTGATTGTAGAAATCGCCCGCAGCGTAAATTGGCTTGCCAGCGGCTCTAAACTCGTTGAGCGCTTTCGCAATGTAACGCAGTTTGGTTAGATTGGTTTCTGGCATGTCTTGTAGTGCGAGTACTAAGCCGCTGACTTTAGGATCATCTTTGGCATAGCGAATTGTATCAACAATATCGAACAGTACGTTTTCTCTCGGTAAATCTTGTCCAAAGATTGAACCTGTCAGGGAGTCCATCGGGTTGACGTATTTTGGCTGTTCGACGATAGGACCAGACAGATTAAGGATCAGGGCTGACTCTTTAGGCACTGTCGGTTCAGGTGTTTCTGCGCCGATATAGATAAAGTAAATAACAGCAATACTTGCCAAGAAAATCAGATTGGTCAGGGCGAGTCGGATAAACGAGATCAGCTTCCAAATCCCTTTAAATACCAACCCTATAAACTTAAATATTTTTTTCATTTCATCTCCGCTGCGATCACCGCAGTTCAAGGCTCAATCGCTGTAAGACCTTCTAAAACCAGCAAAGTTACATCCTACTGAAACTAGTATAAGCAAACAACTGTAGATTGATCGGTGTTACAAAAATGTAAACGCTTGTTTGATTTTTATTACAGACATGCTTATCGTGGTCAGACCTCAATAAGAAAAATATAAGTGATGTCTGCCATGTACCCAAACTTGTTAAAGCCGTTGGATCTCGGATTCACACAAATCCGCAACCGAGTCTTGATGGGCTCGATGCACACTGGCCTTGAAGAGCACAAAGAAGGCCTAGGTAAGCTTGCTGCGTTTTATGCTGAGCGTGCCAAAGGCGGTGTTGGCCTAATCGTAACCGGTGGTTTCTCGCCGAATTTACGTGGTCGTTTGACCCCGTTTAGCGCCGAGTTTAGCAAACCTAAGCATGCAAACGCTCACAAAGTGGTAACAGACGCAGTACATCAGCACGGTGGCAAGATTGCGTTACAGCTATTGCACGCTGGACGCTATGCGATGCATCCATTTTCCCAAAGTGCGTCAGCCATTAAAGCGCCGATTGCTCGTTTTGCGCCGAGTGAAATGAGTTCTCGTCAAATTAAAAATACGATTGATGCGTTTGCGAACAGTGCGTCACTAGCGAAAACCGCAGGTTACGACGGTGTCGAAGTGATGGGTTCAGAAGGCTATCTGATCAACCAGTTCATCTGTAAGCGCACCAACATGCGTTACGACGAATGGGGCGGCAACTATGAGAATCGCATTCGCTTTCCATTGGAAATCGTCAAGTCTATTCGTAAAGCGGTTGGCGAAGAGTTCATTATCATCTTCCGTCTTTCGATGCTCGATTTAGTCGAAGAGGGCAGTACCTTTGATGAAGTGGTGCTGTTGGCAAAAGAGCTAGAAAAAGCAGGCGTAACCATCATCAACACTGGTATAGGCTGGCACGAAGCGCGCATTCCGACGATTGCGACGCAAGTTCCGCGCGGGGCATTCACTTGGGTGACAGAGAAAGTTCGTCCGCACGTCAATGTGCCGATTGTTACCTGTAACCGAATCAATACGCCGGATGAAGCTGAGAAAATTCTCAGCAGCGGTCATGCGGATATGGTGTCGATGGCGCGTCCATTCTTAGCCGATCCTGAATTTGTTATCAAAGCAGAAAACCAGCAATCGCACCTGATCAACACTTGTATTGGTTGTAACCAAGCATGTCTGGATAATGTGTTTAAAGGCAAACGCGCTAGCTGTCTGGTCAACCCACTCGCCTGTCGTGAAGATGAGTTGAAAGTCACCCCAAGTGATAGACCAAAGAATATCGCAGTGGTTGGTGCTGGCCCCGCCGGTATGGCGTGTGCGACGACATTAGCGAAGCGCGGTCATCATGTTGACCTATTTGAGCGCAACGACCGAATTGGTGGTCAGTTCCGTTTGGCGATGCAGATCCCGGGCAAAGAAGAGTTCCGTGAAACGATCCGCTACTTTGCCAACCTGATTGATGAAACAGGTGTGAAACTGCACCTTGAAACTGAAGCGAACTTCGATTTACTCACCGAATACGATGAAGTGGTCATGGCGACTGGGGTTGAGCCGCGTAAAGTGAAAATCGATAGCATCGACAATCCAGAAAAAGTCGTCGATTACCAAACGCTGATCCGCGACAAAACGTACGTTGGTAACAAGATTGCGATTGTGGGCGCTGGTGGTATCGGCGTTGACGTTGCGACTATGCTGACAGAGCCAACGGGTCATAACCTTGATGATTGGCTGCATGAGTGGGGCATCGATAAAGAGATTTCTCATCCGGGCGGTTTGTACCCGTATCCTGATTCGTTGAGTGATAAAGAAGTTTGGGTGCTGCAACGTAAGAAAGGGCGCGTAGGTAAAGGTCCAGGTAAAACCACCGGTTGGATTCACAAACGCACGCTAGAAAAACGTGGAGTGCATCTGCTTGGTGGCGTGAGCTACGAGAAAATCGATGACCAAGGTCTGCATATTTCCGTTGATGGCAAAGAGCAATTATTGGAAGCGGATAAAGTGATCATCTGCGCCGGACAAGAGTCGGTGCGTCCGTTTGAAGATAAGTGGTCGCAACTTGAAGGCATGCTGCATGTCATCGGCGGTGCAGACTACGCTGGAGAACTCGATGCTGTGCGCGCGATTCGACAAGGTGTTGAGCTGGCAGTGAAGCTTTAGGCCACACGCCCTAAAAGTGACGAATAAAAAGGCCTCCAGTGCGGAGGCCTTTTTGCTGTCTTGAAGCGAGACTACAAAATCACGGTCTTATTACCGTAAACAAAAACGTGGTCATTCAGCACTTTATTTAAGGCCTTGCTTAGTACGTTCTTCTCTACATCACGACCCGCTTGCGCCATGTCTTGTGCGCTAAATGTGTGGTCGACAGGGATAACATCTTGTTTGATGATTGGCCCCTCATCTAAGTCATTGGTTACGAAGTGCGCGGTTGCACCAATGATTTTAACCCCACGTTCGTACGCTTGTTGATACGGTTTTGCGCCGATAAAAGCAGGTAAGAAACTGTGGTGAATATTGATGATCTTATGGTGGTACTTTTCGACAAACGACGGCGTTAGCACGCGCATGTATTTCGCGAGCACTAAGAAGTCTGCGTTGTATTGGTCGATGACTTCGAGCAGTTTCTGTTCGTGTTCTTCGCGGTTTAAGCCTTCGTGAGAAACGCAGTGGTAAGGAATGTCAAAGCGTTCAGTCAGGTTCTGTAGTGAGTCGTAGTTGCCGACAACAGCCGCGATTTCGACGTCTAAACTGCCGTCGTAATTCTTCATCAGAATATCACCCAAACAGTGCGCTTCTTTAGTCACAAGCACCACGATGCGTTTGCGGCGTGAACTGATTAGTTTGTATTTGGCTCTGTCTGGTAACGCGCTACTAAGATCGGCCAGCAGCGTCTCGTCGTTGAAATAGCCTTCCAGCTCAGTGCGCATAAAGAAATGGCCACTGGTGTTATCAACGAACTCATTGTTGTGAACGATATTGAGCTGGTGCTTGTAACAAATATTGGTGATTTTCGAGATCAGACCCGGGGCATCAGCACAGTGTGTGAGTAGTGTTTTCTTTTCCATTAAATTGGTACTTCCATGAAATAATTTTTGTTGTATTTTCAATCTTTGACAGGGCTTCGAACGGTGAAGTAACCCGCTGCATGGCAATAACAATTAAACTAATTACCCAAGTGTTTCAACAAATATTGTGAGTTAATCGTTTGTCTGCTTATAAGTGAGCAGGTTTTTCGAGTCATGATGGTGATCGATGTTCGCGCCGTGCAGCGAAAACTGCCATAATCTCAAACCCAAATAGCTCGACCGATAACTTTTGATGATCTCCAAAACTTTCTCCTCTGATGGCGCTCTTGGTAAAGCGATTCCCGGATTTCAGCCTCGTCAGGCTCAACTTGATATGGCCGAAGCGGTGACCGATGCGATCAAGCAAGATTCGCAGTTGGTGGTCGAAGCCGGAACCGGAACGGGTAAAACTTTTGCGTATTTAGTGCCAGCGCTGCTCAGCGGTAAGAAAACCATTATAAGTACCGGTTCTAAAAACCTGCAGGAGCAGTTATTTCACCGCGATTTGCCGTTAATGGTCAGTGCGCTGGGGTTTTACGGTCAAGTGGCGTTGTTGAAAGGACGCGCTAACTACCTATGTCTCGATAGACTTAGCCGTCAGATGATCGAAAGTCACACCAACAGCGCAGATCCAACCTTGCTCAGCCAGCTGGTCAAAGTACGTTCGTGGGCGAGTGAGACCAAAACTGGTGACTTGGGAGACTGTGATGCCATCGCCGAAGATAGCTTAGTCATCCCAACGATCACATCGACCAACGATAATTGTCTAGGTAAAGAATGTCCGAGTTATCAGGACTGCTTTGTACTCAAAGCGCGGAAGAAAGCGATGGATTCTGATGTGGTGGTGGTTAACCACCATCTGTTTCTCGCCGACTTAGCCATCAAAGAAACCGGCTTTGGTGAGTTGATCCCTGAAGCGGACGTGTTTATCTTTGACGAAGCGCACCAGCTGCCGGACATTGCCAGCCAGTATTTCGGTCAGTCGCTTTCCAGCCGTCAAATTCAAGAGCTATCCAAAGATATCGAAATCGGCTATCGCACCGAAGCCAAAGACATGCGCCAATTGCAGAAAGTGGGTGAGAAACTCCAGCAAGCTGCGATGGATTTACGCATCACATTAGGCGAACCCGGTTTTCGCGGTAACTGGCGCGAAGCGATCAAATCCCCGTCTATTGCGCGTGAGTTAGAGCGACTACAAGAAGCGCTCGATTTTGCCTTAGAAGTGTTAAAGCTTGCGTTGGGACGCAGTCAGTTGCTTGATACCGCATTTGAACGGGCAAATACGATTCAAGCGCGATTGCAGCGCGTGTGTGATGTGTCCATTACTGGCTATTCATATTGGTACGATACCACACCAAGGCATTTCAGCCTGCATATTACCCCGCTGTCGGTTGCCGATAAGTTCCACGAACAAATCGAGCTTAAACAGGGTGCGTGGATTTTTACTTCCGCGACATTAGCCGTGAACGATGATTTTGGTCACTTCACTTCCCGTTTAGGTTTAAAACCGTCCAAGCAGTTTTCTTTGCCGAGCCCGTTTGATTATCAAAGCCAGGCAAGGCTATGTGTGCCGCGTTACCTGCCCGAACCGAACAGCCCTGGGCTGGCTGACAAGTTGGTACGCATGCTTGCTCCGCTGATAGAGAAAAACCAAGGGCGCTGCTTCTTCTTGTGTACTTCACACAGCATGATGCGAGATTTAGGCGAACGCTTTAGAGAAACTCTTTCTGTCCCGGTATTGCTGCAGGGAGAAACCAGTAAACAAAAAACGCTGGCTGAGTTTATGGAGCTTGGCAACGCGTTGCTGGTCGCGACAGGCGCGTTTTGGGAAGGGATAGATGTTAGAGGTGACGCGCTGAGCTGTGTTATCATCGACAAATTACCGTTTACCGCACCCGATGACCCATTGTTGAAAGCGCGTATCGAAGATTGCCAGTTAAAAGGTGGCGATCCGTTTTCTCAGGTTCAAATACCCGACGCAGTGATAACACTTAAGCAGGGAGTCGGGCGGTTAATACGAGACAAGAAAGACAAAGGCGCGTTGATCATCTGTGACAACCGCTTAGTGACGCGAGAGTACGGCGGCGTGTTTCTCGCTAGTTTACCTCCAATCCCGCGTACGCGTGATTTGGCTGTCGTGAGCAACTTTCTTGACCATATTTCAGATTAGAAACAACCAATAAAATTTAGAGATTTCAATGAGCGCAAAGATTCTTGCCCTAGATACGGCTACAGAGAACTGTTCTGTAGCGCTTTTAGTCGATGACCAAGTGTATGTCCGTAGTGAAGTTGCACCAAGAGATCACACCAAAAAGATCTTACCTATGGTAGACGAAGTACTAAAAGAAGCGGGACTGACCTTGAACGACTTGGATGCGTTGGCATTTGGTCGCGGTCCGGGCAGCTTTACCGGAGTTCGCATCGGTATCGGTATTGCGCAAGGTTTGGCGTTTGGTGCAGAGCTGCCGATGATTGGCGTGTCTACTCTTGAGACGATGGCGCAGGGTTGTTTCCGTAAACACCAAGCGCAACATGTCGCGTGTGCTATTGATGCGCGTATGAGTGAAGTATATTGGGGCAGATTTGCTCGTCAAGAAGACGGTAGCTGGCTGCAAGTTGACCCAGAGTGTGTGATTCCGCCTGCGCTTCTCGCTGAAAACAGTCAAGTGGATGAGCACGTTTGGCGTACTGCAGGGACGGGTTGGGACGCGTATCCAGAGCTATCAGAACTTAAGTTTGAGCGCACTGGTAGTGAGGTTCTTTTCCCAGACGCGGAAGATATTGTTCAACTAGCGAAACTGGACTGGCTGAAAGGCAACACGGTTGATGCAGAAGAGGCGAGTCCGACTTACCTGCGTGACACGGTTGCTTGGAAGAAGTTACCAGGTCGCGAATAGATAACATAAGCGGATAGTATGGTTTCAATTAACGGATTACCTCCTTCGGTCAATGGCCCAAACCGCGCCAATAAGGCCAACAAAAAGAACGAGGTTAAGAAGTCACAGCAGAAAGATCCCGTAGGACAGCCGTCGAAAGTGGCGAATGCTGTGGCGCATACTATCCGCCAAGTAAGCGAATCAGAAGTTCACAAAGCGCAGATCCAATATGATCTCCCTGAAGGGAAAGGTCGTAAAGCGATGGAAGAGTACATGAACGTGATGAATCAAGCGAAACGTGATGAACTCTCCTCCATGCTAGGTGTCGATATTTATATCTAGCTTCACTTCTTAGACTTGGTGGCCGTTATGACTAACATTCTGTTTTCTCGCCGATTTTTCTCCAAGGCCATGGTTCTTGCCGGCGTGCTTTTATTAAGTGCGTGTAGCTCACTTCCTGAATCGCTAAAAACCGGTAACACCAACCTCATTACCGACTACAGCCAGTGGCAATCGAATACAGCCAGCAATGGCGAAGTTAGACTGGGTGGCGTGATTGCAAAAGTGACCAATCTTGAAAATCAAACCCGCGTTGAAGTGGTGAACTTGCCGATCAATTCAACCGGCAGACCAGACATTGATATGGAGCCTAAAGGGCGCTTTGTCGGTTATATCAGCGGATTTGCCGACCCAGTTACGTTGTCGGAAGGGCGATTGATTACCCTGCTAGGGCAATCGGCTGGTCGGGAAGAAAATCAGGTCGGCGACTACAGCTATGATTTCCCAGTAATGAAGGTGAAAGGCTTCCATTTGTGGCGCATAGAAGAAACTGTAGTCACCAATGATTTTGACAGCCACTTTTACCCTTGCCGCACACTTTATTGTCAGGATCTTCGCTTTGGAACAAGGCGAGCTAAGGTGATACAGGAAGTCAGGTAATGTTCGAGAACACACGCTATCCACTCCATGATGGTTTTCTTGAGGCAGTGGAATATGGCAACAGCAAAACGGCCGATATATCGGTCGTTTTTTTGCATGGTTGGTTAGATAACGCTGCGAGTTTCTTTCCCATTTTGGAAGGGTTACACCAAGCTGCGCCGTCGCTCCACCTCTGCGCAATCGATTTACCTGGTCATGGCCTTTCAAGCCATAAAAGTCACGGCAATTTCTACCCATTTCACGACTATATTGACGATATTTACCAGCTATTGGTTAACTTCTCGCCAAACAGAATAGTGTTAGTAGGGCATTCGCTTGGTGCTTTGGTCGCAAGTTGTTATAGTGCCGCCTTTCCTGAACAAGTCAGTGGGTTAGTTCAGATAGAAGGTTATGGACCTTTGGCCGAAGAAGAAAGCGAAACCGTTTCTCGATTGAGGGAAGGTGTGCTCAGCCGACAAAGGATCCGTAGAAAACCAGCAAGAGCATTTGCATCATTACAAGATGCCATAGAGAGAAGGGCGAAGGTCAACCACCTATTGCCAGAACAGATTGCTCCGATAGTGACTCGAGGGGTAGTCGAGCGCGACTCTCAATGGTACTGGCGACACGATATTAAGCTGCAAAGCCAATCTTTATATCGAATGTCGTGGCAACATGCGCACTCCATTCGCCAACACATCACCTGTCCTCAGGTGGTCATATTGGGCGAGCAAGGTTTTTCTCATTTGCAGAGTTTTCGACAAGATGCGTCTGAAGCAATTCAAATTGAATTGGTCGCAGGCGGACATCATTGCCACCTACAATCTCCAATTAGAGTAATTGACCTAATCTTTGGCTTAGTTAACAAAATTTAAACAAGTGTTTGGCTGTTTCGTGCTCCAACACTTTGCCTGTGGTGTAATAGTCGGCAATAAAAAACACGGCGTTTCGTCGACAACTGCCCGCTTATTTTCGAGGAGTATTACCGTGGATAAACCTTGGTTATCACGTTATCCAAGCGATGTGCCTGAGCACATCAACCCAGATCAGTATCCATCACTGGTTGAGATGTTCGAACAATCAGTCCAAAAATACGCTGACCAGCCTGCATTTATGAATATGGGCTCGGTAATGACATTCCGTAAGCTTGAAGAACGCAGCCGCGCATTTGCCGCGTATCTGCAAAACGAACTCAAGCTAAAGAAAGGCGACCGCGTTGCGCTAATGATGCCAAACCTACTGCAATATCCAGTCGCGTTGTTTGGTGTGCTTCGTGCAGGTTTGATCGCAGTAAACGTGAACCCACTCTACACGCCTCGTGAGCTAGAACATCAGTTGAATGACGCTGGCGCTAAAGCGATTGTCATCGTATCGAACTTCGCCAATACGTTAGAGCAAATCGTTGATAACACGCCAGTTAAGCACGTGGTTCTGACCAGCCTTGGTCAAATGCTGCCACGCGCGAAAGGTACGATTGTCGATTTCGTCGTCAAGTACGTGAAAGGCATGGTACCTAAATACGATCTGCCGGGTGCGATTTCAATGCGTAAAGCACTGCGTAAAGGTCGTCGCCTGCAATACGTGAAGCCATTCATGTCGGGTGAAGACATTGCTTTCTTGCAGTACACCGGCGGTACGACTGGTGTAGCGAAAGGCGCTATCCTGACTCACCGCAATATGATCGCCAACGTGATGCAAGCCAAAGGGGCTTACGGGCCGGTACTGTCTGAAGGACGAGAGCTGGTGGTTACGGCTCTACCGCTTTACCACGTGTTTGCTTTGACAGTGAACTGCTTGTTGTTCGTTGAGATGGGTGGCCGCAACCTGTTGATCACCAATCCGCGTGACATTCCTGGCTTTATCAAAGAGCTACAGAAATACCCATTCACGGCAATTACTGGTGTAAACACGCTATTTAACGCTCTGGTGAACAACGAAGATTTCCACGAGCTTGATTTCAGCAACCTGAAACTTTCTGTTGGTGGCGGTATGGCGGTTCAGCGTGCGGTTGCTGACCAATGGCAGAAAACCACCGGCATTCACCTGCTAGAAGGCTACGGCCTGACTGAGTGTTCACCGCTGGTAACGGGTAACCCATACGACTTAACCCAATACACGGGCGCAATCGGCCTGCCTGTACCATCGACGGAAGTGCGTATTGTTGATGATGAAGGCAAAGAGCTACCGATTACCGAAGTGGGCGAGCTTCAGGTTCGTGGCCCACAAGTGATGCAAGGCTACTGGCAGCGTCCGGAAGCTACCAAAGAAGTAATCGACGCCGACGGCTGGCTATCAACGGGTGATATCGTTAAGTTTGACGACGAAGGACTTATCCATATCGTTGACCGTAAGAAAGACATGATCCTTGTGTCTGGCTTCAACGTCTATCCAAATGAGATTGAAGATGTGGTCGCGTTGCACGGCAAAGTGCTTGAGGTGGCGGCGATTGGTCAGGAACATCCGGTGTCTGGCGAAGTCGTGAAGGTCTACGTAGTCAAACGTGACCCAAGCCTAACCAAAGACGAAGTGATCGCGCACTGTCGTCAGCATCTGACGGGTTACAAAGTGCCTAAACTTGTTGAGTTCAGAGAAGACTTACCAAAAACCAACGTAGGTAAGATTCTGCGCCGCGAACTACGCGAAGAGAACGAAGCAAACCTAGCAAAAGCTCAGCAAAGCTAACTAGCCGAGCAGAGTTAAAACAGAAATGATAGAATGCCGACAATCACTTGTCGGCATTTTGTTTTCCGGCGCATTTAACTTCACAGCGAGAACTTAGTGAATTATCAAATCATCACCCAATCGGAACAATTAGAAACGGTCTGTTTGCAGGCAAGAGATACCGACATCGTTATGCTGGATACTGAGTTTGTTCGTACGCGAACGTTCTATCCTCAGCTCGGTTTGATTCAGCTTTATGACGGCCAGACATTATCCTTGATTGACCCGACAACCATCGAAGATATGAGTGCTTTCGAACAGCTGTTGAAAGACACCTCTGTCCTTAAAGTGTTGCACGCGTGCGGTGAAGATTTGGAAGTGTTTCAGAACAGCTTTGGTTGTTTGCCTTACCCTATGGTTGACACACAAGTGATGGCGGCGTTTTTAGGGCATGGTCTATCAACTGGCTTTGCTTCGCTGGTGGAGTCTTACCTGAGCGTTGAACTGGACAAGAGTGAATCTCGCACCGATTGGTTGGCAAGACCACTGTCCACTAAGCAACTTGAATACGCGGCGGCTGACGTTTATTACCTATACCCACTTTTTGAAAAGTTGGAACAACAAGTGACAGAAGCGGGTTGGTGGGAAGCGGCGCAACAAGAGAGTGATTTGTTGGCGGCGAAACGTGTGAAAAATGTCGACCCAGACCAAGCATACCTTGATATTAAGGGCGCTTGGCAGCTTAAACCGAGTGAGCTAGCGATACTCAAGCCTTTGGCAACTTGGCGCTACAAAGAAGCAATTCGCCGAGACCTGGCTCTGAACTTTGTTTTTAAAGAAAACGACCTGTTAACGGTTGCGCGTTTAGGGATTAAAAATCGCCAACGTATGGAGCAAGAAGGCATCGACCCACGTTCGGTTGGTCGTCACTCAGCGCGAATTATCTCTATTGTTAAAGCGGCTAAAAACATTCCGGCTGAAGAGTATCCGGCGAAAATAGAGCGTTTGATGGATATGCCGAGTTATAAGCAGCTGTTTAAGAAACTCAAAGATGAAGTGAAACACGCATCGCAGTCATCGGGTTTGGCGACGGAGTTTTTAGCTTCGAAGAAGCAACTGAATCAGCTCATCAGTTGGGTATGGAAAAAAGACCGTGATCCTTCAAGGTTGCCGGATCTGATGCAGGGCTGGCGCTTAGAATTACTCGGCGAAAAGCTCAATAAAATGATTTAACGAAAGGCTCCGACAGGAGCCTTTTTTATCTCGCCGATTCACAATGTTGCGTATGGCGAGATAAGTAATACCAATCGTAGTAAATAACTGCTCATCCTAGCTTGTTAAAGCACTCGATAACTGCGTTAAAATTTTTGATTGTAGAATAACTACTTATCAAAAAATTTTGCCTTGTTCTCAAGTGTTTTTCCGACGCTATATCTGATCATTTACTCACTGTGATTGGTATATGTTTTATTTTTGTTGCGGTTTGGTTAATGTTGTCAGTAAGGGATAGGAGATTGACAATGTTAATTAGGTTATGGATTTACTTGGGGTTGCTGCTTGCATCTCTTTCTTCATTGGCTGAAACGGTTGTTATCACCTCTTTCCCTGAACGCTTTTATTTTCAAGTCTCTCAGCAGTTTAAGCGTGAGTATCCTAGCTCAGACGTACGCTTTATCAATAAGAAAACTCCAGCACTGATCGCGCACTTAATGCAGAAACGCCAGCCTGAACCAGACCTGGTGTGGGTTTCTTCATCCGATGCAATGGCGTTGATGCAGCAGGCGGGTTATATCCAAGCACCAGTGACGTTTGCGTGGTCGGAGTTTGGTTTTTTCTGGCATCAAGAAGCGCTCGCCAGTAACAATTTGCCTCAACCCGATAGCTGGGAAACACTGCTCTCTCCGCAGTTTGAAGGCAAAGTCGCGCTCAGTGCGCCTTCGCGATCGGGTACTAACCATATCGTGATTGAGTTGATATTACAGCAATACGGCTGGCAAGAGGGGTGGGCGCTAATCGCTCAACTGAGTGGTAATTTAGCGACCATTACCGCGCGCAGTTTTGGCGTGCGTCAGGGCATTATTAAGCAGCGTTTTGCTGTTGCGCCTGTAGTGGACTTCTTCTATAAAAACGCTAAGGACGAAGGCGAGAACGTCGGTTATGCTGCACTGCCTAACACGCCACTGGTGCCTGCTCAAATTGCGTTAAGCGCTAACACTCAACAAACGGCGGCGGCACAACAGTTTATTGATTTTCTACTCGGAGACAGCGGACAACGGCTGCTCTCTTCTCCTTCGCTGAGTCGCCTGTCGCTAAAGCAAGCAGCCAGCCAAAATGAACATTCTGTAAATCGCTTTGACCAACAACTTTCTGCTGAACGCTATCATCTGGTCAATCGCTTATTCGATGCGTTTGTCACCGAGCGTTTAACTTCCTTACAAACCTTTTGGCACGCGTGGCACGAGATAGACAGACGTGAACTGAACCTTGAACAGCGTGCTGAGTTACAGCAGATCTTTCGCCAAGTGACTCAAATCCCGATTGATGAATCCGTCGCACGAGACCCGAAGTTAAACCAAGAACTGAGTCCGAATAATCGTTATAGCAACTTCTATCAGCGATTAACCACACAGTGGCAAGAAGAGCTGACTCAAAGCCTCAACGATGCGATTGAACGCGTTGAACGTTTGAGTTTAGACGTCAATAAGGATGGTCAGTGATGAAAAAACGACACAGTATCGCGACCAAGATTTTCTTACTGTTCGCGTTGTCAGGTGGTATCGCAGGTGGGGTGGTGCTGATTAACTTTTTCACCTTCTATCAGGTGGCGGACAGCGTTGAAGTGACGGTGCACGAGCATCTACCCGTTCTTACCTCTGCAGCAAAAATTGCCCATATTGGCGGCATGATCACCACCGATGCGTCGAAACTGGCGTCAGCGGATTCGGTGTTGGCGCTGACTCGAGCGCAAGTTAACCTCAAGAAAAGCCTACCGATCCTTAGCGAGCTGGCTCAATCTGGCTTAACCGATAATCGTCGTAACGAGTTGCAAGCGTTGGTTGAGGCTCTCGAAGTGAATGTCGCTAACTTGTTTGCCAACAGTCAGGAAAAACTCAAACTGCGGGAGCGTCAGGATCAACTGCGCCAACAATTGCATTGGCTGCAAATCGATTTTGTCGATGAGGTAGCGCCGCTTACCGCAGAGAGCCAATACAACCTCGCACAACTGGTGTTTGGTTTTAAGGGCAGCCAGTCACTCAGTGACAGGGAGTTAGACCAGTTAGCCGCCGAAGCCAATATTCAGGCTCAACTACTCAAGTTTGAAGCGGACGTGAACTTGGTGCTGGACTTGCTTCAGCGAGTGCCTTTGTTCAGCTCGCGCAACGATGTACTGGCTGCGCAAAGTATGATCGACGAGAACATGCACGCGATCGAGATGCAAATCTCGGTGCTAAGAAGCAACCCGAGCACCATTACATTGCGGCAAATGGCGCAGAGTTTAGAGGAGCACGTGAGCGGCTCTGACAATGCATTAGACCGAAGTCTACGGGTGTTAGTGCTTGATGAGCAAAACCAAACTTTGCTGGAAGATAACCGCCAGCTGATTCAACGAATCAAGCTGATCATCGACCAAGCCATCGTCGATGCCGAAACGGCTAACCGTGAGACCACCGCTGAGCTCACCAAAACGCTAGACAACAGTCGAACTCAACTGACTTTGGCTCTGCTGGGGATACTCACGCTATTAGTGTCGATGGCGTGGTACTTGAAGTATCACATCTTGCATCGACTCGCTTATGTACTTCGAAGCATGCGCCACCTAGCGGAAGGTCAACCGCAAAATATGATTCACGTTTCTGGCAAAGATGAGGTTGCGTCTTTGGCGGATGCGACCAACTTGTTTAACTACCAGTCGCAAGAATTGCGTCGTTACACCGAAACGTTGGAAGCGACTAACCAGAAGCTGGTGGTCGAAATTCAGCAGCGCAAACAAGCCGAGCAAACCCTCAAAGATACCCAAGATGAGTTGATCCAAGCGGGTAAACTGGCAGTGCTTGGTCAGCTAACCACGGGTATCGTGCATGAGTTTAGTCAGCCCTTGGCGGCGATTCGCTCTAACACTTACTTAGCTGAGCAGTATCTCGCTGGCAACGATGTGGCCAAAGCGGAGGATAAACTAAGTAAAATCAATAAGATTACTGACCGAGCGACCAAACTGTGTCAGCATTTAAAATCGTTTGCACGTAAAGCTGATGACTACAATCAAGCCGTTAAGTTACGCCCTGTGATTGAAAATGCGTTGGAGCTGTTTACGGAAAACATCCCGTCTTCATGGGTTGAACTCGATGTTGATGCGGCTTTGCAGGTGCTAGCAAACGAAGTTCGTTTGGAGCAAGTGATGGTCAATTTGCTCAGCAACAGTATTGAAGCGCTGGAGCGAGTTGACGGGCAAGAGGAGCCGAAGATTTGCATTAATGCTCAGCAAAACGGTGATGAAGTTGAAATCAAAGTGATAGATAACGGTTGCGGCATCGAAAGCTCACAACTCAAACAGATTTTCGAACCCTTTTTTACCACTAAGGACGTGGGGAAAGGGCTAGGACTGGGTATGTCCATCACACACAATATTATTCAGGACTTTGGCGGAAGCATTCATGTCACGTCGCAAGTTAACCAAGGAACGGAGGTGACGATATGTCTCAAGCATCCATCATTCTCGTCGAAGACGACAAAGAACTCAGAGAAAGCTTAAGTGAAATCCTTGAACTGAATGGTTTTCGCGTCAACGCTTTCCCCTCAGCAGACAAAGCGTTGCCTTGCATCAGTTATGGTTGTGACGCGACGATTGTCTCGGATATTCGCATGCCCAATATGGATGGGGTGACGTTTCTTGAACATATCCGCCAAATCGACGAGGAAATCCCAGTCATATTGATCTCTGGTCATGCAGATATCGAAACCGCATTACAATGTATTAAGCTCGGCGCGTTCGATTTTGTAGAGAAGCCATTGCGGCCGGAGCACTTAATCGGCCTGGTGACTAAAGCCATTCAGCACCGTCAACTGACATTAGAGAATCGCCGCTTAAAGCAGAGCTCACGTCGACAGATATCACTTGATGAAGTGCTGCTTGGACAGTCGGAAGCGATGGTGAAGCTCAAGCAGCGCCTGATTACTCTCGCGAATGCCGACGTTAATATCGTGATCAATGGTGAAACTGGTACGGGTAAAGAGAAGATTGCCCGAACGTTGCATGCGCAGTCAGAGCGTAAAGATAAGCCGTTTGTTGCAATTAACTGTGGCGCGATGCCTGAAAACTTAATCGAATCGGAACTGTTTGGCCACGAACAAGGCAGCTTTACAGGCGCGAGTAAAAAGCGCATCGGTAAGATTGAATACGCGTCTGGCGGAACCTTATTTCTCGATGAAATAGAGAGCATGCCATTATCGGCGCAAATCCGTCTGCTGCGTGTGATTCAGGAAGGGGAGTTGGAACGTGTTGGCAGTAATCAGCTGGTTCATGTGGATCTGAAAGTACTGTCTGCGTCGAAAGAAGACCTTTTGGCTTTGTCGCAAAAAGGTGGTTTTCGTCAGGACTTATATTACCGCTTGAGCGTGGCTAGTTTGGATATTCCGCCGCTAAGAGAGCGAAAAGACGACATCCCGCTGCTGTTGAGTCATTTTATTCACGAGTCAGAATCGCGCTTAGGAAAGAAAGCCCCGCCGTTATCACCATTACATTTTCAGCAGTTAATTGCCCACGATTGGCCGGGGAACGTGCGCGAGTTAATGAATGAAGCTGACCGTATTACGCTTGGGATCTCAGACCTCATCAATGTCAGTAACAAACCAGAGTGTACAAGCTTAGCCCACCAGTTGGCGCAGTTTGAGCTACAAGTACTGCATCATGCGTTGGCGAGGTTTTCAGGCCATATTGGCGATACCGCTGAGCACTTGGATATCCCACGTAAAAACCTCTATTTAAGAATGAAAAAATACGGCTTGAAGCGCGAAGAGTATGCCAGCGAAGATGATCCTGAAGAGTAGGTCGTTTTTGACATACCGTGAGACGTGTTTAGTCTGTATTTGACCTAGTTTGAGAGAAGTGGTTTTCTTAAGTTTTTGAAATATAACAAGTTAACATTTTTATAACATTGGCACGCCGTTTGATTTATCTAGAGGAAGAGTCTGAGCTCTTTACCTCTACAACAATACGGAGTGCAACATGAAACAAGGAAATAAACTACTCTCTCTGACGCTGGCCGTGAGTTTCGCGCTAGGCACTAGCTCTGCGTTTGCAATGTCTGATAAAAATCTGGTTGTAGTAACGTCATTCCCAACCGACGTTACAGATGTCTACAAAACGGCATTTGAGAAAAAGTACCCTGAAGTCAAAGTAGAAATCCTGTCGAAGAAGACCACCGCAGGGATTAAATACCTACAAGAAACGGCTTCGAACAACAAATCTGATATCTTTTGGGCATCAGCACCAGATGCGTTTGAAGTCCTAAAAGATAACCAACTCCTCGCACAATATACCTCGTCAGTGGCGGGCATTCCTGACAAAGTCGGCTCTTTCCCAATCAATGATCCTGACGGCTACTACAAGGGATTTGCACTGTCAGGCTATGGCATCATGTGGAATGAGCGTTACATGAAAGCGAAGAAGCTGCCGATACCAAAAGAGTGGGAAGATCTAGAAAACCCGATTTACCACAAACATATTGGTATGTCGGCACCGTCGCGCTCAGGTACCACGCACCTAACCGTTGAAGCAATTCTGCAAGGTAAAGGTTGGCAAGAAGGTTGGGCGACGCTGAAATCGATCTCAGGTAACTTTAAAACCGTTACAGAGCGTAGCTTTGGTGTGCCAGATGGCGTAAACAGTGGTTCATTTGGTTTGGGTATTGTGATCGACTTCTTCGGTCTATCTTCCAAAGCAACAGGTTTCCCGGTGGACTTCCATTACCCAACCGTGACGGCTCTGGTTCCGGCTAACGTCGGCAAAATCAAAAATGCGCCAAATGACGAAGCCGCGAGCGCGTTTATCGACTTCTTACTCTCTGAGCAAGGGCAAGAGTTGCTGCTCGATAAAAAGATTCAACGTCTTCCTGTAAACCCTGCGGTGTATGCAAGTACGCCTGAAGGCTTCCCGAATCCATTCACGGGTCAAAAACTCGGTACTGTGGACTTTGACCTTGAACTGTCTAAGTCGCGCTACAACGTTGTGAACAGTTTGTTTGATGTGATGATCACCTACCGTTTGGATGAGTTACGAGAAGCCACCAATGCTATCGCCGAAGCTGAGCAAAAAGCGAAACAAGCCAATAACTCAGAAGCATTGGAATTAGTCAGTCAAGCGAAGGCGTTAATCAATCAAATGCCAATCACGGCCGAACAAGCTAGCGATCCTGAGTTTGCGGCGATCTTCACCAAAAAACGTAAGAAAAAGACCGACAGTGTTGGCGCTCGCCAAGCTGAAGTCGAACAAGATTGGGACAACAAAGTCGTGGCAAATTATGAGCAGGCGACTGAGTTAGCAGAAAAAGCGCTCGATATTTTGTAATCCTCCTTCTTCCCCCTTCTTAACGTAGAGTGCCGCGATTTGCGGCGCTCTAGGGGGCTTTTTAACCATGAATAATGGAGAACTCCAATGAGTAGCGTTTCTCTACCTCAATCGAGTAAAACCGCGGGCAAGGAAAATAGCGGCTGGTTAAAGAAAATCAGAGAAGACTGGGGACTTTACCTCAGCGCTGTGATTATCGGTTTGTTCATTCTGATATTCCTGTTCGTCCCTGTGATTAAGGTGATTTTCGTTGCCTTTCAGGACAGCGAAGGCAGTCTATCGTTAGTTAACTTTCAGGACTTCTTTAGTTCGAGTCTGTTCCAAGAATCATTCTTCAACTCGTTTTACGTCGCTTTTATGTCAGTGATCGTTGCGTCGATTATCGCTATGCCACTGGCGTATTTCACCAGCCGTTTTCAGTTTAAAGGGACGGTGCTTATCCAAACGCTGGGTATCGTGCCGTTGATCATGCCACCGTTTATCGGCGCGGTTGCGATGCAGTTATTGTTTGGTGAGAACGGCACCATGAACCTGCTGCTCGATGAGTATTTCGGCTTCACTATTCCGATTATGGAAGGGTTGAACGGGGTCATCTTCGTTCAGAGTGTCCACTATTTCCCGTTTATCCTGATCAACTTATCTGCAGCGCTGCAAAACATCGACCGTTCGATGGAAGAGTCTGCGCAGTCATTGGGTTCATCGGGCATCAAACTGTTCCGCAAGATTGTACTGCCGTTAGCAATGCCGGGTTATGTTGCGGGCGCTTCGTTGGTGTTCGTTAAAGTGTTTGATGACTTGGGTACACCATTACTGCTCAACGTTAACAACATGCTTGCACCACAAGCCTACCTACGTATTTCGTCTGTCGGTATTTCTGACCCGATGGGCTACGTTATTTCGGTCATCTTAGTCGCATTCTCTGTGTTCGCGTTGTGGGTATCATTCCTTGCTTTGCGAGGTAAAGATTACTCGACGACACAAAAAGGTGGTGGTGGTCTTTCCAAACGTGAACTGCGACCAGCTGAAATGGTGGGTTGCTACGCGGTTATCGCTCTGATCTTACTGCTGGTTCTAGCGCCGCACTTCGCGTTGCTACTGTTGTCGTTTGGTACTATCTGGTCTTTCAGTCCACTGCCGGATGCTTACACCCTAGAACACTACTCGACGGCGATTACTCAAGCATCTGATTTTATTACCAATACGTTATTGTATGCGGGTCTGGCAGGCATTATTGATGTAGTGCTGGGTACTGCGATTGCTTACCTCGTGTGGCGAACCAAAATGGTTGGTCGCAAATGGCTGGACTTTGGCGCTATGGCGGCGTTGGCGGTGCCTGGCGTGGTATTGGGTATCGGCTATCTACGTACATTCTACGACGTTGATTTACCGTTCGTTGGATCTTCCATGGCAACGTGGTGGGGCATCATCGTGATTGCACTTGCGGTAAGGCGTCTTCCTTACGCACTGCGCTCGTGCGTCGCGGCGCTGCAGCAAGTGAGCCCATCACTTGAAGAAGCATCAGAGAATTTAGGTGCAACGCGTGCGACCACGATTCGAAAAATCGTCGTGCCATTAATGGCAGCCGGGATTCTCGCAGGTTTTGTTACCGCGTTTGCCACCGCAGCGGTTGAGCTGTCGGCGACCATCATGCTGGTATCACAAGAATCAGACGCGCCATTGGCGTACGGCTTGTACCTGTTTATGCAGAGTGCAGCAGGGCGAGGTCCTGGTGCCGCATTGGGCGTTATCGCGGTTCTTATTGTCGGGCTTGCGACTTATGTTTCTCACACAATTGTTGAACGTACGCGTCAGGCGCACGGCCTGAAAAGTCAGTAACAGAAGGATTTGAAAATGAGTTTAGTAAATACAGAGCAAGTAGGCATCTCAATTGAGAATTTAACTCTGTCTTTTGGCGACACCGAAGTGTTAAAGGGCGTGAACCTCGATATCAAACCCGGTGAGTTCTTTGCCTTTCTAGGACCTTCGGGGTCGGGCAAATCGACTTTGCTTCGCGCCATTGCAGGTTTTGGCCCCACACCACAGGGTAGGATTCTGCTTGGCAAAGAAGACGTTATTTCACAGCCGCCTTGGAAGCGCAATGTCGGTATGGTGTTCCAGAGCTACGCGTTGTGGCCACATATGACTGTAAGACAAAACGTCGCCTACGGTTTAGAAGAGCGCAAAGTAGCAAAACCAGAGATTAAACGCCGAGTTGATGACGCACTCAATCTGGTGGGGTTGCATCATCTGGCGGATCGTAGGCCGTCGCAGTTATCAGGTGGTCAGCAACAGCGTGTCGCGATTGCGCGTACCGTGGTGGTTGAACCGCGAGTACTGCTTCTCGATGAACCGCTGTCTAATTTGGATGCGAACTTACGAGAGCAGATGCGTCGAGATTTACTCGAACTGCAACGACAACTTGGACTTACGACGATTTTCGTTACCCACGACCAAGAGGAAGCGAATACCATCTCTGATCGTATTGCGGTATTGGATCAAGGGGTTATCCAACAAGTCGGTGCGCCGATGGAATTGTATGACAACCCATCGAACAAGTTTGTCGCGGATTTCTTAGGTACGGCGAACGTACTGAACGGCCACGTTGAAAAAACACCGTATGGCAGTCACTTTGTTTCTGATAATGGCATCCATTTCCCGTATGCAGCAAAAGAGCAACAAGACTTGTCGCTTATCTTCCGTCCGCAAAGTCTGGGCATTTGTCACGGCGCAGCAGAGGAGGGGACGATACAGCTAGAAGGTAAAGTGATGCACCGAGAATTTTTAGGTCATTTGGTGCGCTACGGTATCGATGTAGGTGGCGAGATGCTAATGGTGGATGACCCACATTTGCGGGGAGCACAACACTATGCAAACGGTTCGACGATTCGTGTTGCACTAAAGCCAGACGAAATCGTCGCATTAAGCCAATAACAAAAAAAGGGCTTCCATTTGGAAGCCCTTTTCTTCAATCAAAGATTAACCAGCCAGTACGTCAGTTGCAACTTTGTAGCTTGGGTCTTCTTTGACGTTGATTTCAACTAAGCTGCCCGCTTTGTGTAGCAGTGCGCGACAGTCTTGGCTCAAGTGGCGTAAATGCAGAGTTTTACCTTGAGCGGCGTAGCGCTCGGCGAGAGTTTCGATCGCTTCAATTGCAGAGTGATCGGTTACGCGCGAATCGGCGAAGTCGACAATAACGTCTGCTGGATCATTTTGAGCATCAAAAATCTCTAGGAAGTTTGCCACCGAACCAAAGAATACTGGGCCGTGGATTCTGTATTCTTTTGAACCTTCTTCATTGATACGCGTATCTGCATAGATGTGCTTCGCGTGTTGCCATGCGAACATCAATGCCGATGCGATAACACCAACAAATACTGCAATAGCAAGGTCAGTCATAACCGTTACTACGGTTACCAATACGATTACAAAGAAGTCTTGCTTTGGTACGCGGCGCGCCAGTTTGAATGTTGCCCATTCGAAGGTGCCGATAACAACCATAAACATCACACCAACCAGTGCTGCTAGTGGAATCATCTCAATTAGCGCTGAAGCAAATAGGATGAACATCAGTAGCATTACTGCTGCAACGATACCTGACAAACGGCCACGGCCGCCTGAGTTTACGTTGATCATCGATTGACCGATCATCGCACAACCACCCATAGCGCCAAATACCGAACAAGTCATGTTCGCCATGCCTTGACCGATACATTCGCGGTTAGACTGACCACGAGTGTTAGTCATCTCGTCTAGAACCGTCAGCGTTAGTAGTGACTCAATCAAGCCGATTGCCGCAAGAATGATCGCGTAAGGCAGAATGATTTGCAGTGTCTCTAGTGATAGCGGTACTGCTGGAATAGAGAACGTTGGCAGTGAGCCAGCAAGCGTTGCCGCTTCATCGCCAGACATAGTACGCAAGAAGTCGACAACCGTGCGTGTTTCAAGGTCTAGACCCACAACCAGTGCAGTGACAGTCACAATCGCAACCAGTGATGATGGCACTGCGGTAGTGAACTTAGGTAAAAAGTGGATGATTGCCATTGTCAGAGCAACAAGACCTAGCATCAGCATCATTTGGTCTTGAGGTAGCCAAGTAAGCATGCCATTGATGTCAGGGGCTTTAAACTGTCCTAGCTGAGCAAGGAAGATAACGATCGCTAGACCGTTTACAAAGCCGATCATTACTGGGTGTGGCACGATGCGAATGAATTTACCCAGTTTGAATATGCCCGCTGCAATCTGCAAGATACCCGCCAGCATGATTGCTGCGAATAGGTATTGAACGCCGTGGCTCGCAACCAGCGATACCATAACAACAGCCATAGCGCCTGTTGCACCAGAAATCATGCCTGGGCGACCGCCGAAAATAGAAGTGACAAGACCAACAATGAAAGCCGCGTATAGGCCAACCATAGGGTCGACGCCAGCGACGAAGGCGAATGCTACCGCTTCAGGAACCAATGCGAGTGCAACGGTTAGACCTGAAAGCACATCATTTTTTACAGAGTGCTTAGAAAATTGTGGAAATTCAAACATGCTTGCTCAGTTTTGCTAAGTATTTAAATGTATTCTGAAAAACGGCCCTGAAATTCCATGAGCAAAAATGCGATATAAAAGAGCGGATAAAACAAAGCGTTTGTTTCAGATCGAGTCGGCGAATGCTACCGAAAAGTGTGATTAAGTTCAAGAATGAACCAAATATTGACCAATATTTGTGATAAATGAATGAAGCACAAATATTTCGCCAATAAAAAAGCAGCCCCTAACAAGAGGGGCTGCTTTCATTTTCTGCTTAGATTAGAAACCTTGAGGCTTCGTCATTGCAGCGCCAGCTTGGCTCTTCGCGACTTGGCTACCTGCACCTTTCGGCTGGTAACGTTCTTCGCGGAATGGAGCGGCGACGACAGTGATTTCTTTCATCTCTGCTGAACCTGATGCCTTGGTCATCGGTGCTGAAGCTTGGCCTTTGAATTCTGGCTTCGCTGCTTCAACCACGGTTTCCTCAACTTGTTCAACAACAGCTTCAACCGCTGCTAGTTCTTCAACTGGTGTTGCTTCAGTAACGATCTCTTCAGCAGCTTCCACTACCTCTGCGGTTTCAACAGTTTCAACAGGTGCAACCACTGGTGCTTCGACTGTTTCAGTAGGTTGTTGTGCTACTTCAACTGCAGGCGTTGTCACTTCAGTTTCTACCGCTTCAACCACTGGCTGTTCGCGGCGAATGATCACTTTACCCATCGCCATCTCAGGGCAAGCGAAACCACCAAATGCAACTTTAGTTTCTGTTTGTTCAACAGCTGCTTGTTCTGCTTTAGGTTTCGACTTAGGCGCTGGTTTAGTAATACCGTAACTTGGCATCACTTTACCCATCGCCATCTCTGGAGAGGCTACACCACCTTTACGTAGGCGGAATGGGTTAGGGCGACGGTCACGACCACGGCGACGACGTTGACCACTTGCACGTAGGTGACGAGGAGAACGACGGTTACGACGTTGCTTCGATTGTTCACCTTCTTGTGCTTCTGTATCAACGTTTTGCTCTGTCGATTCTGCAACGGCTTCTGCTTTAGCTTCTTTCGCAACTTCTTGCGCTTCCGCTTGAGCTTGTTGGTCTTTAACGCGAACTTGCTTCGTCAGCTTACGACGTTGACGACGCTCTTTCACTTTCGCTGCTTTCTCTTCAGCACGGTTTGGTTTTTCCGTCTGTTGCGCGTCAGCTGCTAGTTTTAGACCTTCTTCCGCGACCTTACTTGCTTTCGCATCGTCACGTTTGTTGCGACGCTCTTGCTTAGGCTTACGGTTTTGTTGTTTACGCTCGTTCGTTTGCTTGTTGTCAGTCGCAGCTTCGTCACGATCACGTTGTTGAGGTTTACGCTTGTTATCGCGCTTCTCATCACGGTTCTCGTTGCGGTTATCGCGAGAGTTACGACGACGTTGGTCGTTACGGTTGCGACGGTTGCGGTTGTTGCGTTGGCCTTCTTTCTTCTCTGGCTTATTCTGTTTCTCTTCTTCTTTAGAAGAATCAGAGCTAGAGCCAAATAGGAAGCTACCTAGTGCTTTAAACAAACGGCTTACCAGACCTGGCTGAGATTCAGTGGTTTCAACTTTCTTCTCAACTTTTGGTGCTGGTTTTGGTGTTGGAGCAGACTGCGCAGGAGCGGCAAAACCTTTTAGCGCTGGTTCTTCCAGTTTCTTAGGTTTCGCTTCAGCTTCAGGCGCTTCACGACCTTCCGCCTCTTTCATTGCTTCCAGTTTCTTAGGTAACAAGTAAGAGAGTAGGTCGAACTCTTCACCTTCGCGCACACGAATAACGTCGAAGTGAGGAGTTTCCATATCTGAATTAGGTACAACCGTGATCTTCACTTCTTGAATACGTTCAATGTGGTTCACAGAGCGACGTTTTTCGTTCAGAAGGTAAGATGCGATTGGCACCGGCACTACCGCAAGTACTTGTGCAGTGTTGTCTTTCAGCGCTTCTTCTTCAATCAGACGAAGTACAGAAAGCGCAAGAGATTCGTTGTCACGAACCACACCAGTACCTGTACAGCGAGGACAAATATGGTGGCTTGCTTCAGCCAATGAAGGGCTTAGGCGCTGACGAGACATCTCTAATAGACCAAAGCGAGAGATACGACCAATCTGTACGCGAGCACGGTCCATACGGACAGCATCACGCAGACGGTTTTCAACTTCACGCTGGTGGCGTACTGGTGTCATATCGATAAAGTCGATAACCACTAGGCCACCTAGGTCACGCAGGCGTAATTGACGTGCAATTTCATCTGCTGCTTCTAAGTTGGTATTTAGTGCTGTTTCTTCGATATCGCCGCCCTTTGTTGCACGAGCAGAGTTGATATCGATAGACGTTAGCGCCTCAGTTGGGTCGATAACGATTGAACCACCTGAAGGTAGACGAACTTCGCGTTGGAACGCAGATTCGATCTGGCTTTCAATTTGGTAGTGGCTGAACAGCGGTACTTCGCCTTCGTACTTCTTCACTCGGTTAACGAAATCAGGGCGTACTAGGCGAATGTGGTCAAGAGCGCGTTCATAGATTGTGTTGCTATCGATAAGAATTTCGCCGATATCACGACGCAAATAATCACGAATTGCACGTACAATTACGTTACTTTCTTGGTGAATTAGGAATGGTGCTGGGTTGGCATCAGATGCCTGTTTGATAGCACCCCAGTGGTTTAGGAGTACGTTTAAATCCCACTCAAGTTCTTCTGCGCTCTTACCAACGCCAGCTGTACGAACAATCAGACCCATGCCTTGTGGCAGTTCTAAAGTGCTCAGTGCAGCTTTAAGTTGAGTACGCTCGTCACCTTCGATTCGGCGAGAAATACCGCCAGCACGAGGGTTATTAGGCATAAGAACAAGATAACTACCTGCAAGAGAGATAAAAGTCGTTAAAGCAGCGCCTTTGCTGCCACGTTCTTCTTTCTCTACTTGTACGATGACTTCTTGACCTTCAGTTAGCACTTCTTTAATGCTTGGACGGCCTTGATAAGTGTAACCTTCAGGGAAGTATTCGCGGGCAATTTCTTTGAGGGGAAGGAAACCGTGTCGTTCTGCACCGTAGTCAACGAAGGCTGCTTCCAGACTTGGTTCGATGCGAGTGATACGTCCTTTGTAGATATTTGCTTTTTTAGATTCATGACCAGGGCTTTCGATATCCAAATCGTACAAGCGCTGACCATCAACCAAAGCAACACGCAACTCTTCTTTTTGAGTTGCGTTGATTAACATTCTTTTCATTGATAAATCTCGTTGTCATTCTGTGTTTTTGCTTGTTGCCGCTGGTTACTTTCACGGTGCCTGATCCCATGGCTTATTTCGGTGCAGCCTCCCGGCTGGAGGGATGCTCTTTGGGCACGTCAGCCTTACAAGCTGTTTTAGGCTTGTAAGCCGCAATGATGGCGGAAAATACTCAACATGAAAGTTAATGCCAATGTCATCGACGAGTTGTTCAGTCTTGCTAGTTAAAGTTATCGATTGCGGCGTAATGAATCATGCAATTAGAGTAACTAGTTAGCTGCAATTTACGCTGTGTGGTCGATAATTTTACTGCGCAATTGATTGATCATCAGATCAATGGCATTCGCATCATGAGTAGGGCAACAAGATTGCTAAGTTCGAAAATGTCTTACGCCGTGTGCTGCATTTTGGTAAATTAGCGGGCTACTCATTAATTTGCTCTAAATTGATTGGCTTTGTTTAAAATGCAACCAAATCAAATATTGCAGGTGAGAACTATAGCAGTACCCAATAAAGTCAGCAATCTGCTTTATTATAAAACGCTAAAAAATCCAATTTTATTTTTGTTAAGTGACTGTATTTTAAGTGTTTAGAAAAGCTTTATTTCGAATTAGTAAATGAGTTGATTGAATTTTGTTCGTAGTTGAACAGAAACTCACTCTTAAAGATAAAATTGCCAGCTTGTTGCGTAGAAAATGTGATTCTACGCAAGGTTGAATGTTAGAATGGCGACATGAGCGAAATTAGAACAAAAGTCCAGTTTGTTGATATCGATGACGATATGGCTGGCCAGCGAATTGATAATTTTCTGCGTAACCAATTGAAAAGCATCCCTAAAAGCATGGTGTATCGTATCTTGCGTAAAGGGGAAGTGCGTGTAAATAAGAAGCGCGTGAAAGCCGAATACAAACTTCAGGCGGGTGACTTAGTCCGTATCCCTCCGGTTACAATCGAGGAGAAAGCAGAAGAAGTCGCGCCAAGCACTAAGTTAAATAAAGTGGCAGAACTGGAAGATAAAATCATCTACGAAGATGATCACGTCTTGATCCTGAATAAGCCATCAGGAACTGCTGTACACGGTGGTAGTGGTTTGAAGTTCGGTGCGATTGAAGCTTTGCGTGCGTTGCGTCCACAAGCGCGCTTCCTAGAGTTGGTGCACCGCATTGACCGCGATACATCGGGTATCTTGCTCGTCGCTAAGAAGCGCTCGGCACTGCGTCACCTGCAAGCTCAATTTCGTGAGAAAACGGTTAAGAAGTTTTACTTCGCGTTAGTGATGGGGCAGTGGAAGAGCAGTTGCAAAGTGGTGAATGCGCCGCTGTTGAAAAATGAAGTAAACAGCATTGTGCGTGTTAATCCGCAGGGTAAGCCGTCGGAAACCCGCTTTAAGATAATTGAGAAGTTTGCTGAAGCGACCTTAGTTCAGGCGAGCCCGATTACTGGTCGAACTCACCAAATTCGCGTACACACTCAATACACTGGCCACCCGATCGCTTGGGATGACCGCTATGGCGACAGACGTTTTGACGCCTATACGGGTAAGTTAGGCCTCGATCGACTGTTCCTTCATGCGGCTAACATCAAGTTTATCCACCCAGCGACAGACGAGTGGATGGAAATTAATGCGCCGATGGAAGCCAAACTTGAAAAGACCTTAGCTGGGCTGAGAAAGCAAGGTTAAAGCTAGGTTAGGGCAACGACCTACAAAAACGCCGCGACACTATCGCGGCGTTTTATTTTTAAAGCACGTGCATCCCTTGCTTTTCGAGCATATCGACAAGGTCAATCAGTGGTAAGCCGACCAAGGTGTTGGGATCTTTTCCTTCAAGCCTTTCAAACAGCGCAATGCCTAAACCTTCACTTTTGAAACTGCCTGCGCAGTAATAGGGCTGCTCTTTATCTACATAGCGTTCAATCTGCTGTTGGCTGAGTGAGCGGAAGTGAACCGAAAAGGTATCCACTTTGACATCAGTTTCGCCAGTTTCTGTGTTGTGTAGCGCGAGTCCGGTGTAAAACTGAATCGATTTGCTGCTTTGTGAGCTGAGTTGTTTGATTGCGTTTTGCTTGTTGAGCGGTTTGCCGATGATTTCACCGTCAATCACGCAAACTTGGTCACTACCAATCACCAAACTTGGTTTATCGGTTGGGCAAGACTCCGCTTTGCCTTTCGCTAGGCGTTCAACCAATGCGAGAGGTGTTTCGTGCTCTAAAGGTGTTTCATCGCATTGCGGCGACAAAGTGATAAAGGGAAGTGCTAGTTTATTGAGCAGCTGCTTACGATAAGGCGAGGTAGACGCTAAAACTAGTTGGTAATTTGGCATTTTTATTTACAATCAAAGGTCGATTGGCATTAGCTTAATCGATCTGGTGGTGGAGTGCCTACCTCTCTCAGTGGTAAGGAAAAAAAGTACAACTTTTTGTCCTTTTCCTTTGACTCTAAACAATTTGGAAGATAGAATTCGCGCCCTATGCAAAAGGTAAAAATACCGCGAACGGTTGATCCGGCAAGAGCGGCTCAAAAGCGACTTGATTTTGATGGTATCATTCAAGTTAGTCTTTTTAAGCGCTTAGAGGAATCGGTCGAAGGCGTTAAACGCGACGCTCAAGTGTCATTGTCATTTGGGTTGGATGAACAGCGACTCGTTGTTATCTCTGGTAAAGCTAACATCGAAGTTGATTTAGAGTGTCAACGCTGTAACGAGGTTTTCACACATGAGTGTGAAGTCGAATTCACTTATACGCCATATTACAGCGAAAAAAGTGAAGAAGACGCACCGGAAGAGTACGATTTGGTAGATCCGAACGAGTACGGTGAAATCGACCTAGTACAGTTGGTTGAAGACGAGTTCATTCTAAACTTGCCTCAAATTGCGATGCATGATGAAGCGGACTGTAGCGTTAATTCAGATAATATGGTGTTTGGCGAACTTCCCGAAGAAGTTGTGGAAGAGAAACCGAATCCATTCGACGTTTTAAAAAGCTTAAAGAAGTAATTCTTTAAGGATTAACACAGGAGTAGGGTCCATGGCCGTACAGAAAAACCGTAAAACACGTTCTAAGCGTGGTATGCGTCGTTCACACGATGCCCTAACTACAGCTGCACTTTCTGTTGACGCAACTTCAGGTGAAACTCACCTACGTCACAACGTGACTGCTGAAGGTTACTACCGCGGCAAGAAGGTTATCAACAAGTAAGGTTGACCTTTGCAAAATATAACCGTTGCACTTGATGCAATGGGCGGGGATTTCGGTCCTCGCGTTACAGTGCCTGCCGCCGTGCAGGCACTGTCGCATTTCCCAGAGCTAAAAGTGGTCCTATTAGGTGATCAAACTGCGATCACAACTCAATTATCTATCCTTGGTTGTAAGCCAGATACTCGCTTGAGTATTGAACACTGTGACCGAGTGATCTCCAACTCAGAAAAACCTTCTCTCGCATTAAGAAACAGTAACGGCACATCTATGGGCTCAGCGATTGATGCTGTAGCACAGGGCAAAGCAGACGCTTGTGTCAGTGGCGGTAATACCGGTGCATTGATGGCGCTATCTCGTTTTCGTCTTAAGCTCCTACCGGGGATTGAAAGACCAGCACTGATATCAGCACTGCCGACGATTTCAGGAAATAAGACTTGGATGCTTGATTTGGGCGCGAATGTGTCCAGTGATGCTGACTCGTTATTCCAGTTTGCTGTGATGGGGAGTGCGCTTGCAGAACAATACTTGCAACGCCCGCCTAGAGTCGCGATTCTCAATATTGGCGCGGAAGAAATAAAAGGCAATGATCTTGTCAAGCGCTGCGCAGAAATGCTTTCTAGCACCCAATCTGTTAACTTTGTCGGCTATATTGAAGGTAATCAGTTATTACACGATGCCGCAGATGTTGTAGTCTGTGATGGGTTTGTGGGTAATGTGTGCTTAAAAGCCTGTGAAGGTACAGCCCAGCTTTTCATAGATAAGCTGAAATCAAGCATGATCTCCTCATCTATAAAGGGTTGGATTGCAAGAAAATTATTTTCTGGGCTATTTAATGAGCTAAAAACATTGAACCCCGACCAGTATAACGGCGCAAGTTTGCTAGGATTGCGCGGCATTGTCATAAAAAGCCACGGAAGCGCTGACGTAGAAGCGGTTACCAACGCGATTGGTGAAGCTCTGCACGAGGTCAAACGACAAGTACCAAGCCGTATTAGCGATCGTTTGGAAGCGGTTTTACTCGAGAGGCACTATTAGTCTTCATGTATAGCAAAATTTTAGGTACTGGCAGCTACCTGCCATCTCAGGTGCGTACTAACGCAGATCTAGAGAAAATGGTAGATACAAGTGATGAGTGGATCGTAACTCGCACAGGTATTAAAGAACGTCGCATTGCTGCTGAGAATGAAACCGTTGCAGATATGGGGTATATCGCAGCTAAAAACGCTATTGAAATGGCGGGTATTGATAAGAACGATATCGATCTGATCATTGTGGCAACGACCAGCGGTAGCCATACGTTCCCTTCATCTGCGTGTCAGGTGCAAGCTAAGCTTGAGATCAAAGGCTGCCCAGCATTTGATTTGGCGGCGGCTTGTTCTGGCTTTGTCTACGCTCTTTCAGTAGCAGACCAGCACATCAAATCGGGCATGTGTAAAAACGTGCTTGTGATTGGCGCTGATGCATTGTCAAAAACATGTGACCCAACGGACCGTTCGACTATCATTCTATTTGGTGATGGCGCGGGTGCGGTTGTCGTAGGCGCAAGCGAAGAGCCTGGTATTTTATCGACTCACATCTATTCAGATGGCCGTTTCGGTGAGCTATTAAGCCTAGAAGTGCCTGAGCGCGGTAAAGATGCCGACAAATGGCTTCACATGGCAGGAAACGAAGTATTCAAGGTCGCGGTAACGCAATTGTCGAAGCTAGTTAAAGATACGCTAGCAGCAAACGACATGCACAAATCTGAACTCGATTGGTTAGTTCCGCATCAAGCAAACTACCGCATTATTTCAGCGACGGCGAAAAAACTGTCGATGTCTCTTGATCAAGTGGTGATAACGCTGGATAGGCACGGTAACACGTCGGCAGCGACGGTACCGACGGCACTTGATGAAGCGGTACGTGACGGCCGTATTAAACGCGGTCAGAATCTTCTGCTGGAAGCATTCGGTGGTGGTTTCACTTGGGGTTCTGCACTAGTTAAGTTCTAAACCCAACAGAATTTTAAAATTAAGGTGCCTTTTGAGGCATCTTTTCTTTCTTACTTTGGTTAAAGGAAAAGTATATGAGCAAGTTTGCTATCGTATTTCCAGGTCAAGGTTCTCAAGCTGTAGGCATGCTTGCTGAGCTTGGCGAACAGTATGAAGTCGTTAAACAAACTTTCGCGGAAGCGTCTGACGCACTAGGTTACGATCTTTGGGCATTGGTTCAAGATGGCCCTGCTGAAGATCTAAACCAAACATTCCGCACTCAACCAGCTCTGCTTGCATCTTCTGTTGCTATTTGGCGTGTATGGCAAGAGCTAGGTCTAGAACAACCAGCAAACCTAGCAGGTCACAGCCTAGGTGAGTACTCAGCACTTGTATGTGCTGGCGTTATCGACTTCAAAGAAGCGATCAAACTGGTAGAACTACGTGGTCGACTAATGCAAGAAGCAGTACCAGCAGGTACAGGCGCAATGTACGCAATCATCGGTCTTGACGATGACGCGATCGCAAAAGCGTGTGAAGAAGCTGCGCAGGGTGATGTGGTTTCTCCAGTCAACTTCAACTCGCCAGGCCAAGTGGTTATCGCGGGTAGCAAAGATGCAGTAGAGCGTGCGGGTGCACTATGTAAAGAAGCGGGCGCGAAACGTGCTCTGCCATTGCCTGTTTCTGTACCGTCTCACTGCGCACTAATGAAGCCAGCTGCAGACAAGCTTGCTATTGCACTTGAAGAGATTCAATTCAATGCACCTCAGCTGCCTGTTATCAACAACGTAGACGTTGCTGCTGAAACAGACCCAGCAAAAATTAAAGATGCGCTAGTACGTCAACTATACAGCCCAGTTCGTTGGACTGAGAGCGTTCAGCTAATGAGCGAGCAAGGCGTTGAGAAACTACTAGAGCTTGGTCCAGGTAAAGTATTAACTGGCCTAACTAAACGTATTGTGAAGACACTAAGTGGCGCGGCAGTGAACGACATCGCTTCACTAGACGCTGCTAAGTAAACTTTAAGGAACAACAATCATGATGAATCTAGAAGGCAAAATTGCCCTAGTAACTGGCGCAAGCCGCGGCATCGGTCGTGCTATCGCTGAGCTTCTTGTTGAGCGTGGCGCGACAGTAATCGGTACTGCGACATCAGAAGGCGGCGCTGCTGCAATCAGTGAGTACCTAGGCGAAAACGGTAAAGGCCTAGCACTGAACGTAACAGACGTTGAGTCAATTGAAGCGACGCTAAAAACCATCAACGATGAGTTTGGTGCTATCGATATCCTAGTGAACAACGCAGGTATCACGCGCGATAACCTTCTAATGCGTATGAAAGATGATGAGTGGAACGACATCATCAACACGAACCTGACACCTATTTACCGCATGTCTAAAGCAGTATTGCGTGGCATGATGAAAAAACGTGCAGGTCGTATCATTAACGTTGGTTCAGTTGTTGGTACTATGGGTAACGCTGGTCAAGCAAACTACGCAGCAGCAAAAGCGGGTGTTATTGGTTTTACTAAATCAATGGCGCGTGAAGTGGCTTCTCGTGGTGTAACGGTTAACACAGTAGCGCCAGGTTTCATCGAAACTGACATGACTAAAGCGCTAAATGACGACCAACGTGCGGCAACATTGGCAAACGTTCCAGCAGGTCGTCTTGGTGACCCACGTGAAATTGCATCGGCTGTTGTATTCCTAGCTTCACCAGAAGCGGCATACATTACAGGCGAAACTTTGCATGTAAATGGTGGTATGTACATGGTGTAATTGGCTTATTAGGCAGAATTGGTGCAATTTTTCGTGAAGGTGCGCCCAAATATCTGCATAATTGGTCAATTCACTTATAATGTCATCAATCTTGTTAGGGATTGTCACTAAAATGTCCTATATTTGGTGATAAATGACATTAACTTGCGCAACATTTGTGCATGATATAGGTCAAAAATGTATTGAATTTCGGTTAAATTCGCTAAAATTGTGGTTTGACCAGCAAGGAGCCCCTTGCAACTTTCAATAGTTCGAATAAACTACGGAATCATCGCATTAGGCGAAATCTGTAAAGGAAAAGAAAAAATGAGCAACATCGAAGAACGCGTAAAGAAAATCATTGTTGAACAGCTAGGTGTAGACGAAGCTGAAGTTAAAAACGAAGCTTCATTCGTTGATGATCTAGGTGCTGATTCTCTAGACACTGTTGAACTAGTAATGGCTCTAGAAGAAGAATTCGACACTGAGATCCCAGACGAAGAAGCTGAGAAGATCACTACTGTTCAAGCTGCTATCGACTACGTGAACAGCGCTCAGTAATATCTCCCCCAGGCGGCCTTCTGGCCGCCTGAGTTTTTTAAACTCTTCTATCCTCTCATAGAATCATTTCAATCCCGGAGAATAAAATCGTGTCCAAGCGTCGTGTTGTTGTCACTGGCATGGGTATGTTGTCACCGGTAGGCAACACTGTAGAATCATCTTGGAAAGCCCTGCTAGAAGGTCAAAGTGGTATTGTAAATATTGACCATTTCGATACTGAAAACTTCTCTACTCGTTTCGCAGGTCTTGTAAAAGACTTTGATTGCACTGAGTACATGTCGAAAAAAGATGCTCGTAAAATGGATCTATTTATCCAATACGGCATTGCAGCAGGTATTCAAGCTTTAGATGACTCTGGCTTACAAATTACCGAAGAAAACGCCCCTCGTGTTGGCGTAGCGATTGGCTCAGGTATCGGCGGTTTAGATCTTATTGAAACAGGCCACACTGCGCTTGTTGATAAAGGCCCTCGTAAAGTTAGCCCATTCTTCGTACCGTCAACCATCGTAAACATGGTTGCAGGTAACTTATCTATTATGCGTGGTCTTCGCGGTCCAAACATCGCGATCTCGACGGCGTGTACGACAGGTCTTCATAACATTGGTCACGCAGCTCGTATGATCGCATACGGCGATGCGGACGCAATGGTTGCCGGTGGTTCTGAAAAAGCATCTACTCCACTGGGTATGGCTGGCTTCGGTGCAGCAAAAGCACTTTCAACTCGCAACGATGAGCCACAAAAAGCATCTCGTCCATGGGACAAAGACCGTGACGGTTTTGTTCTAGGTGACGGTGCAGGCATCATGGTTCTTGAAGAGTACGAGCATGCAAAAGCTCGTGGCGCTAAGATCTATGCTGAGCTAGTTGGCTTCGGCATGTCTGGTGACGCTTACCACATGACTTCGCCAAGCGAAGATGGTTCAGGTGGCGCACTAGCGATGGAAGCGGCGATGCGTGATGCAGGCATTACTGGTACTCAAGTGGGTTACGTAAACGCTCACGGTACTTCTACACCAGCGGGTGACGTAGCTGAGATTAAAGGCGTACGTCGTGCTCTAGGTGAAGAAGGCGCGAAACAAGTGAAAGTATCTTCAACCAAATCTATGACCGGTCACCTACTAGGTGCAGCAGGTTCTGTTGAAGCTATCATCACTGTAATGTCTCTTGTTGACCAAATCGTTCCACCAACGATCAACTTAGACAACCGTGACGAAGGTCTTGATGACATCGACCTTGTACCGCACACCGCTAAGAAAGTTGATATGGAGTACGCAATCTGTAACTCATTTGGCTTTGGTGGTACAAACGGCTCGCTAGTATTTAAAAAGATCTAAAGAGTCCAGCTACGAAATATGTTAAAACGGCTTAATGCTCCGGCATTAAGCCGTTTTGTTATCTAAAGTGGAAATAAAAGTGTATTGGCTAAATGGACAATTAACCGACTCTGTCTCTCTGAGCGATCGCTCGTTTCAATACGGCGATGGTTGCTTCACTACCATGTTGACCATCGACGGCAAAATAGTGCATTGGGACAAACATATTCAGCGGATGGAAAGTTGTCTGAATGTGTTAGGAATCGAGATCCCAAATTGGCACACCGTTGAAGCTTGGTTGACTCAAGCTATACGCTCGAAAGGCAAAGCGGGTGTTAAGCTACATATCAGTCGAGGAGAGGGGGGCAGAGGATATAGTCCTACTCAAGTGACCTCACCAAATGTTACTATTAGCGCCTTTCAATTTCCGTCTCATTATGAACAATGGTGCCGTGACGGTATCGAACTCGGCATCTGCGAGCCTCGACTGGGTCTGAACCCGTTACTCGCAGGCCATAAGCATAACAATCGTTTAGAGCAAGTGCTGCTGAAAGCGGATATTGAACGTCAGGGCTTTAGCGACGGTGTCGCTCTTGACTGCCAAGACCATGTGGTTGAAACCACGATGGCGAATATCTTTTGGCTTCGCGATGGCGTTTTGTACACCCCTGAGTTGAGTCATGCGGGAGTGGCCGGTGTGATGCGCCGCGTCATTATGTCTTACGCCGCAGAACATTCATGGCAAGTGGTGGAAGGGCAGTTTACGCTCGAACAGTTACTCAATGCCGATGAAGTGTTCATCTCAAATTCAATACTTGGGGTCGCCCCGATTATTGCGATCGGCGAGCAGCGCTTTTCGATAGGAAAACTAACAAGAACAATTCAGGAGACTGTACTCTCGTGATTAAAAAGATCACCTTTTTCTTAGCCTTGGTCGCACTGATCGCTGCGGCAGGTTATATCTACATTACCAAGCAAGTCGAACAGTACATCACCCAGCCTTTGCAAATCGAGCAAGAGCAAATCTTTACTATCAAGCCTGGTACCAGTTTTTCTCGCGTACTCGCGGATCTGACAGAAGAGCAATACATTGCCCAAAGCGATATTGCCAAACTGGTTAGACGCTTACATCCAGAGCTGACTCAGCTCAAAGCAGGCACTTACTTATTAGAACCGGGTCTGAACCTGACTCAAGCACTGGAAGTGTTCAAGCAAGGTAAAGAGCACCAGTTCTCGATTACCTTTGTGGAAGGTTCTACATTTAAAGAATGGCGCGAAGCGTTAGTGAATGCCTCTCATCTAGAGCACGAGATTAGCGGACTGAGTGAAGCTGAGATCGCCAAGTTGCTGGGTATTGAGCATGAGAAGCTGGAAGGCCTTTTGCTGGCAGAGACCTATCATTACACCTTTGGTACCTCGGATCTGGATATCCTAAAGCGTGCCGCGCAAAAGCTTCAGCAGGTACTCGACCAACAATGGCAAACCCGCCAAGACAAGTTACCGCTGAAGACACCCTACGAAGCGTTGATTCTGGCATCGATAATTGAAAAAGAAACCGCTGTCGAAGAAGAGCGCGAGCGAGTTGCATCGGTGTTTGTCAATCGCCTGAACAAGCGTATGCGCTTGCAAACTGACCCGACGGTGATTTATGGCATGGGTGACAAGTACGACGGCAATATCCGTAAGAAAGACTTACGTACCCCAACGCCTTACAATACCTATGTGATTTCTGGCTTACCGCCAACCCCGATTGCGATGCCGGGTGAAGCATCGATCGCAGCTGCCCTAAACCCAGAAGCTAGCAACTACTTGTATTTTGTTGCCAGTGGTAAAGGGGGGCACGTGTTCTCAAAAACATTGAATGAGCACAATCGCGCGGTAAGAGCCTATTTAAAACAATTAAGAAGTAACCAATGAAACAAGCTAAATTCATCGTTATAGAAGGTCTGGAAGGGGCCGGTAAAAGTACGGCTATCAACGCTGTGTTAGAAACCCTTAAGCAAGCGGGCATCGAGAATATTCGTAATACTCGCGAGCCGGGTGGTACAGCGTTAGCGGAAAAGCTACGAGAGTTAGTGAAGCAAGAACACGAAGGCGAAGAGCTGCAAGATATGACCGAGCTGCTGCTGATGTACGCAGCGCGTGTTCAATTGGTTGAAAATGTTATCAAACCGGCACTAAACAGCGGTACTTGGGTGGTTGGAGATCGCCACGATATGTCATCTCAGGCTTATCAAGGCGGTGGTCGTCAAATCGCTAGAGAGACGATGCAAGCGCTGAAACAAACTACGTTGGGCGATTTTAAACCGGACTTGACGCTGTACTTGGACATCGACCCAAGAGTTGGGTTGGAGCGCGCACGTGGGCGCGGTGAGTTAGATCGTATCGAGAAGATGGACATGGGCTTCTTTGACCGTACCCGTGAACGTTACCTAGAATTAGCAAATCAGGACGACAGCGTGCTTATCATTAATGCTGAACAAGCGATTGAGCAAGTGGCGTCTGATATCAAAACTGCTTTAGAGTCTTGGTTGGAAGCGTAATTATGGCTCAGCTTTATCCTTGGTTAGACGAGTTATGGCAAGAGTGGCGAGACAGCTTAGACGCTGGGCGCTTCTCTAACTCGGCGATTCTGACTGCCGACTATGGTTTAGGGCATGAGCAGTTGGTAGACGCATTCAGTCGAGCGGTGATGTGTAGCAACTACGCCAGCGAAGCCTGTGGTTTCTGTCACAGCTGTCAGCTGATGAATTCTGGTAGTCATCCCGACTACCACATTGTCGAACCGGAGAAAGAAGGCAAATCGATCACCGTAGAACAAATTCGCCACTGTAATCGCCAAGCGCAAGAGTCATCTCAACTGGCTGGTGTGCGTCTATTTGTGATTCAACCTGCGGAAGCGATGAATGAATCTGCCGCCAACGCATTGTTAAAAACACTTGAAGAGCCGTCTTCGAACTGTATGTTCTTGTTGGTGACTCATCGTCCTAGTTTGCTTCTGCCAACCATTACCAGCCGTTGTCAGCAATGGACCTTAGCCGCACCTAATTCAGCAACCATCAGCGAGTGGATTGCACAGCAGGATTCAGTCTCTGTGCCACCTTACGCCGCGCATATTAACAACAACTCGCCACTAAAAACGCTCGCATTTGCCAAAGAGGGCGAAGCGGACACGTATCAAGCGATAGAGCAACAGTTGCTGCAAGCCGTAGTTGGTCAAGGTGATGTGATGAAGCTCGCCAAAGAGCTATCGGCAAAACCAGCCGAGCGCTTAGCTTGGTTATGGTATTTGTTGTCCGATGCGCAGAAAGTGCATTTTGGTGTTGATGCGCCATTCTTTACACCGGGTGCAGCAAAATTAGCGGCGGTGGTGAGCTATACCAAGTTGTACGAGCAGGCCGAAGCACTTGGCTCGTTGATAGAGCAACTGCGTGAGCACACCGGATTGAACAGCGAACTGCTTATTTTAGATTGGTTATTTAAGTTTAACGAGGAAACATGTTTGTAGATTCTCACTGCCATTTGGACAAACTGGATTATCAAGAGTTACATAATGGGATTGAAGACGTTATCGCTAAAGCAAAAGCGGTCAACGTCACTGAAATGCTGTCTGTTGGTGTGACTTTAGACTCTTTTCCTTCCATGCTTGAGATGATTGAGCCTTATGAGAACATCTACGCTTCTTGTGGGGTTCACCCATTGGATGTAGAGAGCGATTTTTCTCTTGAGAAGCTACACCAATACGCCGCTAACCCTCGAGTCGTCGCGATCGGTGAGACTGGCCTCGATTACCATTACCAACCTGAAACGGCGGAACTGCAAAAGCTGCGCTTTGAGCAGCAAGTTGATTTGGCGGTGAATCTAAACAAGCCTTTGATTATCCATACCCGTAACGCGAGACAAGATACGTTGGATATCTTAAAGCAGGGCGGGGCAGATAAGTGTGGTGGCGTGATCCACTGCTTTACCGAAGACTTACCTTTTGCCGAAGCGGCAATGGAGCTGGGTTTTTATATCTCGATCTCAGGGATTGTCACCTTCCGTCAAGCGACAGAATTAAAAGAAGTGGTTAAGGCATTGCCGCTAGAGAGATTGTTAATCGAAACCGATTCACCATACTTGGCACCAGTGCCACACCGCGGCAAACAGAACCAACCTGCTTACGTGGTAGAGGTCGCATCCTATATTGCTCAGCTTAAAGGGGTTTCTTTAGGTGAGGTCGGCATACAAACCACTCAAAACTTCCGAAATCTTTTTTTGAGATAGAAACTAAACATTGGATGTAAAAGGAGCGAAAGCTCCTTTTTTCATGTCTCAATTTTGGATGTAAACGATTTCTTAGTCTTGTTTACCAAAAATGTTGTAAACGAGAGGATAATATCGTCAAAATGTAATTTTGTTACACAAAATAACAATCGACTTTATTTTATTTACTCCTAAAAATTAATGCGGTTGAAATATTTATGTAATAAAAACAGTGTGTTAATGTGTTTGTAAAGCATTTCATCAATAGGCTTTTACTGTGATCTATCTACTAGTTTGAAATTTAATTCCGTAAGTCTCTAGTAACACTGTTCAGCATCAATATATATTTAGAGCCGGAAAATATAATGACATATGTGGTTACATTTTTGCTGGGTGCTAACATTTAGGCTACGGGGGTGTGCCGTTAGAACCCAATAATTCTAATAAACTTTTCAGGAGCATAAACATGTTTAAGAACGCTTTTGCTAACCTGCAGAAAGTAGGTAAGGCACTGATGCTTCCAGTATCGGTCCTACCTGTTGCAGGTATCTTGCTTGGTGTCGGTGCCGCTAACTTCAGTTGGCTACCGGAAATCGTCTCGAATCTGATGGAACAAGCGGGTGGTTCTGTATTCGGCCAAATGGCACTTCTATTTGCAGTAGGTGTTGCCCTTGGTTTTACTAACAATGATGGTGTATCAGGTCTATCAGCTATCGTTGGTTACGGCATCATGGTTGCTACGCTAAAAGTAATGGCGACAGCAATGGGTGCAGACAAAATCGATACTGGTGTACTAGGTGGTATCTTAGCGGGTGGTGTGGCAGCTTGGTCATTCAACCGTTTCTACAAGATTCAGCTACCAGATTACCTTGGCTTCTTCGCTGGTAAGCGTGCAGTGCCAATCATCACTGGTTTCCTATCTATTATCCTTGGTGTTGTATTGTCATTCATTTGGCCACCAGTGGGTGATCTAATCCGTTCTTTCTCTGACTGGGCTGCACATCAAAACCCAGTAGCAGCATTCGGTATCTACGGTGTTGTTGAACGTTCACTGATCCCATTCGGTCTACACCACATTTGGAACGTACCATTCTTCTACGAAGCGGGTACTTGTGTAAACGGTAATGGTGAAACTGTACACGGCATCATGACTTGTTTCCTAACTGCTGACGACGCTTCTCGCGCAGCGGGTAACGGTTTCGGTCAGCTAGCTGGTGGTTACCTATTCAAGATGTTCGGTCTACCAGCAGCAGCATTTGCAATCGCGCATTGTGCTAAACCTGAAAACCGCGCGAAAGTAATGGGTATCATGGCTTCTGCAGCTCTGACTTCATTCCTAACAGGTATCACAGAGCCAATCGAATTCTCATTCCTATTTATTGCTCCTGTACTTTACGCAATCCACGCGGTACTTGCAGGTCTAGCTTACGTACTAACTAACGCTCTAGGCGTTGTACACGGCCACACGTTCTCAAACGGTTTCATTGACTTCGTAGTTCAATCACCACGTGCAGAGAACATGCTACTTCTAGTTGGTCTTGGTATCGCTTACGCTGTACTTTACTACGTAGTATTCACTTTCGTTATCCGCACTATGAACCTAAAAACTCCAGGTCGTGAAGACGAGAGCTCAGACGAAAGTGTTGCAGAAGGCAGCGAAATGGCGGGCGAACTCGTTGCGGCATTCGGTGGCAAAGCTAACATCACTAACCTAGATGCTTGTATCACTCGTCTACGTGTATCAGTAGCAGATACTGAAGTAGTTGACCAAGACAAGCTTAAGAAACTAGGTGCGGCAGGCGTAGTTGTAGTATCAGGTGGTGTTCAAGCTATCTTTGGTACTAAGTCTGACAACCTTAAGACAGAAATGGATGAGTGGATTCGTAACCACGGCTAATCTCATTCATTCCCCACGATAACAAAAGGAGGCCAAGCGCCTCCTTTTTGTTTATTCAGCTTTGTGGTTTCATTTTATGTTGTTCAAACGTTAACCTTGTTCTGACATCCTATTCTTACAAGTGCTGATAATTTTATGAATCTTAAATATGCATTGTCTTAGGAGATTAAGATGAAGAAAATCATCGTGCCTACCGCTGTTTGTTCCCTGTTTGCCCTTAGTTCGTTTTCCTCTTTTGCTGAACAAGGACTGTCTGCGGGTATGGCTTGGGACCAAGGATTAAGTGCAGTGCTTGAGATCGATGATCAGTACCGTTTCACTGCGGGTAACGATGGCGCTGCGTTTGATTACATTTTCGCACGAGGTCAATTTAACGCTGACACGCCGTTTACTTGGTATGTCGGCGCGGGCGCTTGGAGTGAATGGGACCACGATGAATTTGGTGCTCGTATTCCTCTCGGTGTCGATTGGGAATTTAGTCAAGGCTGGAATATGTACGGTCAAGTTCACCCAGAGCTCGATTTATACTCGGGCCCAGAACTGCAAATCGGCGCGGCGTTTGGCGTAACTTATTCGTTTTAAAGCAATGTCGTTTTAAGTCAACGCTCGTACCGCACAAGGTATACTAATAAGGCAGCGCAGTGACGCTGCCTTATTTTTTAGAATCTCCATGTCACACCCGCGTTGGCAGAGAACTGATTCATCCAGGATGTTTTAAATTGAATGATACAGCCGTCGCTGTGAGTGGTCGGCAGGTTGCATACGCCGCGTGTGTCGTTATCAACGGCGGTGCCCAACCAGCGCAACTGAGTGTTGAGTGACAAAGAATCACTAAGGCGATATTCAACGCCACCCATGATCGAAGCAGAAAATCCCCATTCGTCGTCAACCCAGTCGGCGTCTATGTAAGAGCCGCCAATACCGACACCAAGATAAGACGATGCTCTTTCACTAAAAGGGAACGCTAAGCTGCTTTGAAAGTGTAGGTAATGGATGTCCAAGTCCGAATCGATGGTTTCCACATCGCTAGACTGACGAGCGTAGAAAAAGCCAACTCGGCCGTTGTCTACGGTGGTTTCAATACTGAGTGCCACGTTCGCGGCGGCTTCTAAATCAAACTCTTCACCTTCTTGGTTTTCGACGCTTCCGCCAACGGTATAACCGAACCATGGTGTGACAAAAACTTGTGCGGATACCGATAAACTCAAACCACAAAAGGTAAGCGCAATAGCAGCTTTACTGAGGTATTTCATCGTCCATTTCCCTAAACAAAAAGTAAACCTACTAATTGTGATGCTAACGCCATAATTACGCAGAAAAAAAAGGCATAGTTTGAACATATTTCACAGTGGTGTTATTACTTTGTTACATATTTTAGGAGGTATCTATGGAACGCGATCTAAAATTTGCTCTTACCGTTACCGGCATCATTTTCACTGTGCTGATTGGTTATGGCTTAATTGCAATCACTTCCGCCTAAGGAATTCTGCAAATGACTAATAGCGGTGTCGTTTCCAATACTGCTGTCCAGTTAGATGTCCATAGGTTTAAAAAGTACACTGGTGGTAAAAATGCGTTAGTCGCTCAAGGTGGGGGACAAAGAGGTATTTTTACTGCCGGAGTGCTAGATGCATTCATCCTTTCAAACTTCGATCCATTCAATGCCTTTTATGGCACATCGGCGGGCGCACTAAATCTGAGTGCGTTTCTTTGTCGTCAGCGGGGGATTGGTAAGTCATTCATCCTCGATTTGACCACTGACCCGACGTTTTTCAATCTGTTCAGTTACATTCGACGCAGGCAATTCCTCGGCTTAGATTGGGCACTGGATCAAATCAGTGACTTCCCATACAAGCTGGATATCGATTTAGGCCGTCAGGTGCTTGGCAATCGTGAAGCATACGCGGCGGTCACGGATACGCGACGCCTTATCGACATTTACCTGCCTATGCTGCGAGACGACTGGAAGAAAGTCCTAATCGCCACTTGTGCGATTCCTCGGCTTTATCACCAGGCGGTAGAATTCGATCACGGAACTTACGTCGATGGCGGCGTCTCTGCGTCAATTCCCGTGCAGGAAGCGTGGCGGAAAGAGGCGCGTTGTATTGTGGTGATTCGTACCGAAGGGGACGACTTAGCTGCAGAACCCGAGATTATTCCACAAGAAACCCGCGTTGAGTGGTTTAGGGATTCGTTTAATTCACTGCAAGAGCAGTGGCAGTTTAAAATGGCGCAGTGGAAAACTGACTGGGGCGCATTTTTGAATGAAAAAGTCGCTCAGGCTAGGCTACAAAAAGCTGAACAAGGCCATTTTGAATCGCTTAATGGTGGGCGTTGGCTGTTTGGTGCGGATGAAATATACCGTTTAAGCCACTTGCTTGGAGACAAGTTCGACTCAGGGCTCGCGGACATGTTGATGGTGCATTACCAAACCTATGCGTTGACGCAGGATTTCTTGCATTCTCCACCTGATGATTGCTTCATTGTGCAGATCAAACCGGACAAGCCATTGCAGTCCAGCTCGTTGATGAGCAGTAAAGAGGACTTGCTGCATGATTACCAAGTTGGGCTAGATGCGGGCTATCGATTTATCGATATGTACGCGACCAATGTGCAGAAACCTCTCAATCTCGCCAAATAAAAAGGGAGCGTTAGCTCCCTTAATCTTTTCTGATGTAGCTACTCTTTTGTACTTAAGCTTGCAATATACGCATGCAGTTGGTCGAACCCACCACATCCATGATGTCGCCTTGAGTAATGATCACAAGATCGCCATCATTGAGTAAACCGCGCTGTTTAAGCGTTTCTACGGCTTCCTGAGCGGTTTCTAAACCTGTATTACACTTGGTGTCGAAGTAAACCGGGAACACGCCACGGTACAGTGCAGAGAGATTTAGCGTTCTTTCATTACGCGACAGGGCGAAGATCGGTAAGCCCGAGCTCAAGCGTGATGTCATCAGAGCGGTGCGACCAGATTCTGTCAGCGTGATGATCCCCTTGATGCCTCGCATGTGGTTTGCCGCGTACATGGTCGACATCGCAATAGTTTCTTCGCTGCTTTCAAACACTGACTCCATACGGTAGCTAGAACGGTTAATCGCCGCCATTTTCTCTGCGCCTAAACACACTTCTGCCATGGAGCGCACGGTTTCCACTGGGTATTTACCTGCCGCAGTTTCACCAGACAGCATGACCGCATCGGTACCGTCGAGCACCGCGTTTGCCACGTCCATCACTTCTGCCCGTGTCGGCATTGGGCTTGAAATCATCGACTCCATCATCTGCGTCGCAGTAATCACAGTGCGGTTTAATGAGCGCGCTCGGCGGATAAGTTGCTTCTGCACACCGACTAACTCAGGGTCACCAATTTCCACCCCTAAGTCACCACGCGCAACCATAACAGCGTCTGAGGCAAGGATAATATCGTCGATGCTCTCAGCACTCGCGACGGTCTCAGCGCGTTCTACTTTGGCTACGAGTCTGGCTTCAAGTCCTGCATCACGAGCTAGGCGTCTTGCGTATTTCATGTCTTCGCCGTTACGAGGGAAGGAAACCGCAAGGTAGTCGACGTGTATTTCGGCGGCCAGTTTAATGTCGTTTTTATCTTTTTCGGTCAACGCGTCAGCCGATAAACCGCCGCCTTTTTTGTTGATGCCTTTGTTGTTAGATAACGGCCCACCAATGAGCACTTTGGTTCTGACTGTGGTGTCGGTTACGCCAATCACCTGCAACTGAACACGTCCATCGTCAAGCAGCAGAATGTCACCACTGGTGACGTCTTGTGGCAACGCTTTGTAGTCTAAGCCGACTGCGTCTGAGTTACCTTTGCCTTTTTCTAAAGTGCTATCTAGCGTGAAGACATCGCCAACCTTGAGCTCAATCTTGCCGTTTTCAAATGTAGAAACACGAATCTTAGGCCCTTGTAGGTCACCTAAAATCGCTACGTGAGTACCAAGTTTTGCCGCGATGTTGCGCACTTTGGTTGCTCGTTGACGGTGATCGTCCGCTGTGCCGTGAGAAAAGTTCATGCGCACGACGTTAACGCCCGCTTCAAGTATTGCTTCTAAAACGCCCGGTTCGTCGGTTGATGGCCCTAATGTTGAGACAATTTTTGTTCTTCTTTGAGTTGAACCCATTCTGATCTCCTTGATCTGGCAACGCTTAGGTAAAAACTTTAGTGTAGTCTGATGACAAAAATACATATTTATTTATGCAAAAAAATGCGGAATTAAATGTGATGTAGTCGCCGCGATTTGACTCGGAACACAAACAATTATGTTTATACGTGACCCTTGTCACGGCGATGTATCAAAGCTCTTCACAATTACTTCGCAAAGTAAAAAAATTGGTTGGTTGTTGATATTCGGAGCACCCTATGTACATGGCTCAACCTGGCCATATTGATCACATCAAGCAGGTCAATGCTGGCCGTGTATATAAACTCATTGATCAAAAAGGTCCTATTTCTCGCATCGACTTGTCGAAAGAGAGTGAACTTGCGCCTGCAAGTATTACCAAAATCACTCGCGAGCTAATAGAAGCACATCTAGTTCATGAAACTACGGTTCAGGAAGCCACCAGTCGTGGGCGTCCTGCTGTGGGTTTGCAAGTGAACAATGAAGGCTGGCAATTCCTTTCAATGCGTTTAGGACGCGGTTATTTGACCATCGCACTGCATGAATTGGGTGGCGAGGTACTGATCGATACCAAGATTGATATCCACGAGATTGATCAAGAAGACGTAATGGCGCGTCTGCTGCACGAAATCGACGAATTCTTCCAAACCTACGCTGACCAACTTGACCGTGTCACCAGTATTGCACTGACGTTACCGGGCTTAGTGAACTCAGAGCAGGGTATTGTGCTGCAAATGCCGCACTACAACGTTGAAAACTTAGCGATTGGCCCTGAAATCTACAAAGCGACGGGTCTGCCTGTGTTTATCGCCAATGACACCCGCGCTTGGGCATTGGCAGAGAAGCTGTTTGGTCACTCGCAAGAGAACGAAAACTCAGTTCTTATCTCGATTCACCACGGCTTGGGCGCTGGTATCGTATTAGACGGGAGAGTGCTTCAAGGTCGCCACGGTAATATCGGCGAACTCGGCCATATCCAAATCGACCCTAACGGTAAGCAATGTCATTGCGGTAATCGTGGCTGTCTTGAAACAGTTGCCAGTTCACAAGCGATCCGTGACGAAGTAACCGAGCGTATTCGCAATGGTGAGCTATCTTCGCTGTCTGAAATTGAAGAAATCTCAGTTGAAGATATTTGTGAAGCCGCAGCGAATGGTGACCCACTGGCAGTAGATGTGATCCAGAAGCTTGGCCGCTATTTGGGTTCGGCGATCTCTATCGTAATCAACCTGTTTAACCCAGAGAAAATCCTCATTGGCGGCGCGATTAACCAAGCCAAAGAAGTGCTTTATCCTGCGGTTCAAAAGTGTATTGAAGAGCAAAGCCTGCCAGTTTACCACCAAGACCTTGAGCTGGTGGAATCTCGCTTTTATAAACAAGCAACCATGCCAGGTGCCGCGCTTATCAAGCAAGCGTTGTATGACGGCTTGCTACTGATGAAAGTGATCGAAGGTTAACCATCCTTTCTTATTCAAATCAATGATATTCATATTGGCGTTACCATGCGTCAATATGAAACATCCCATTCGGTATACCCGTTTTTAGTACCAATAGTGACTACTTGAGTTGATGATTGTCTATAATTGAGTAGTTTTAAGCTAAATTTACTAGGCTTATTCTTAGTTTTTGTTTTAGTCTTTTAGTTAACTATTCTGTTTATAACCTAATGGTAGAGAAGTAGTATGTTTGGAGTTTTAGATACGGTCGATCAACGAACTAACCTGGTTGGCGAAAACCGCTTGGAGTTGTTGCTATTTAGTCTTAACAGCCGACAAATCTTTGCCATTAACGTGTTCAAAGTACGCGAGGTTATTAAAGTTCCGCCACTGACCAAAATGCCGGGCTCACACCATAACATTTCGGGTGTGGCGTCTATCCGCGGAGCATCGGTCCCAGTCATCGATTTACGTGCTGCGATTGGCTTCCCACCTTCTCGCCTTGAGAACCAAGAGCAAAACCTGATCATCACCGAGTACAACCGTACGGTGCAGGGCTTTTTGGTTGGGCAAGTGCGTAACATCATCAATACCGCGTGGACAGAAGTTCAGCCGCCACCAAAAACCGTTGGCCGCTCTAACTACCTGACCGCGATTACACGCCTGAAAGAAGGTGACTCTCAACAAATAGTTGAGATTATCGATGTTGAAAAAGTGTTGGCGGAAATCATTGATTACGATGTGTCGATTTCAGACGGTGTGCTAGACGAAGAACTAGCGGCACAAATGGTTGGCCGTAATGTATTGATCGTCGATGATTCCTCAACGGCGCGCTCTCAGGTGAAAGGCACCTTGTCTCAGCTTGGTTTGAATATCATTGAATGTCGTGATGGCTTAGAAGCGTTCCGCCAGCTACAAGCATGGTGTGACAGCGGTAAAGACGTAGCTAAAGAGCTATTGATGATGATTACCGACGCCGAAATGCCAGAAATGGACGGCTACAAGCTGACACACGAAGTGCGCAACGATCCGCGTATGAAAGATTTGTTCATCACACTAAACACCTCGTTAAGCGGCAGCTTTAACGAAGCCATGGTGAAGAAAGTCGGCTGTGACCGATTTATCTCTAAGTTCCAACCGGATCTGCTAGTCGAAGTCGCTCAGGACCGATTAAGAGAAGTTCTGAAGAAATAACGCGCAAACAAATAAACCAAAGGGAGCTAAGGCTCCCTTTGTTGTTTTTACTTAACCCATTAGTGAGCTTTGCTAGACGTCGTGTTTTGTTTTATCACCGATATCGAAGTGTCTTGGCATTCGCCATTTGTAGATACTAGTAACAAGAAAAAGCAGGGCAGATATGGTAGCAAGAACCTTTGCTGCGATACCCGCATCAAACATCAGGCAGAACCACAACGCAGCCAGAATCAGTGGCTGAAATCGCAACCCTGGAACTTTGAAACAGAAATATTCTTTGTAGCATAGCCCGCCCAAAGTGATAAAAGCACCACCCATACCTATAGTCGGCCAACCAAACACAAAGCATAGTAGACCTACCCATGTGGCGAACTGGAGCAATAAGCGAATTGGTTTACTGTAGATATGCAGAGATGACGCACACATGGCAGCAGATAAAAACACAAAGTTCTCAACGGGGTAATCGAGACCCCAAGGAAGAAGCGCGATAGCAGGGAATGCAAGGGTAAAACCTAAGCGGTAAATGATGACCGTAAGGTGATCCCATTGGTCCATTGGTGATTCGATATGTGGGTCAGCCATCGTAATCCCTTATCTGTATTTATCGTAAGTCTGCCAGTGCTGTGGACTGGAAATTTTGTCCAACGTGAGCAGCTTGGGTCATTCGGTGAATTCGTTAATTTAGAGCATAGGCTCCCAAGTCCTATGATACATAAATGTTGGAGTTGGAGCTTCTGAAACTCATTTTTGCCCCATAGTGAGCCGGATCAGGATTGGACCTGATTTCAAATATCTGAGTTTTGGCTTACTACTCCTAATGCCTAGAATTAAAACTTTGTGGCCAAATTTGCTAATCCACAACAGCTAGGCCAGATGTCTCGCCGAAGGGACAGCTCATAGGCTCGAACCCTACAGGATCTTCCCTTTCTTAATTGGCTCATAGATGTGCTCACTTGTGGCGGGATATTACTTTGCTATCCGTGCCCTTTCATTTTGCTTCCAGATTCCCTGAACAGCGCTTTATCGTTTTCTGGCTGGCAGGCCTCCTTGTTAACAAAAAGATCATCTTAAGCCATAAATTTATGGTATCAGTTGCTCATTTGCACTAGCAATGTATGATATTGACTTAAACAGGTAACTCTTTGAAAACTATGTTTGATCAGTCATTCACCAACAAAAATATTTCAAGGCAATTGCGGAAGTCAGATTTCATTAGCTCGCCAGAATTAAGACATGATATGGTTAAAGCTTCGACAATTATTGAAGCTGTTAACTTCTCGGAAACTTGTCACTTCGTGAGAGAAGACTTCAACTCGAAGATAACTAAAGGTAACCCTGTCTACACTTTAAGTGATTTACCTAAAGAACTAGTTTTAAGAAAAGCAAACAGCAACCTAAAAAGACTGTATAAGCTGAAACAGACAGATAGAGATGTCATAGTCAATCAATTAAAAAGCCTACTAAAAGAACAACTGCCTTATCATTTGTATCGCCTTGACATACACAAATTCTATGAGTCAGTTCGACACGATGTCGTGCTTGACCATATCCATAACAATACAGCTATCAACTACAGAACTAAGAATTTTATAACTAACTTTTTGAAGGCTTTCAGTAGTGAGGAAGCTAGAGGTTTTCCTCGAGGGATTTCACTTAGTGCGACTCTATCTGAGTTATTAATGCGTAAATTTGACCACGATGTACAACAACATCTAGATGTATTTTATTATGCACGATTTGTAGACGACATTGTTATTGTTACTAGCACTAAAGAAAGCAAAAGCTTTATTGCTGAGTTAGAGGAAATCCTCCCTAGTGGTTTACGATTCAACAATAGAGAAGACGGCTCAGATAAGATCAGTATAGTAAAAGCAACCCCTTCCCATACTAAAGCTCAAAAGTTCACATATTTGGGTTATGAGTTTTTAATTGATGAGCAAAAAAAATCCAATAAAAAAGACAAAGTTATAAAGCTAGATATCGCTCAATCAAAAACGAAAAGAATAAAAACCCGACTTATAAAATCCTTCATTAACTTTGAGAGAAATAATGATTTCAAACTCTTGCTTGATAGAGTAAAGCTCTTAACATCCAACTATAGTCTTCTTGATAAAAAGAAGGGAATACAAGTCATGTCTGGCATTTATTATAACTACAAATGCATCGATGATAACGAGTCGAAGTCACTACTAGAACTTGACTTATTACTAAAGAGAATAATTTACAACAATAAAAGCCTTTCATCTTCAGGTTCACTAAATCTGTCAAAAAAACAACGGCAGGAACTATTAAAGTATTCATTTTCCAATGGATTTAAGAGGCGAATTAAGGTTCATTTTTCACCAAATAGACAAAATAAACTCCAGAGAACTTGGAAAGATGATAGATAATAAAATACATAAAGAAAATTATCTCAGAGCACTAATTACAGATACCTCTCCATTTGATCTTCCGATTATAATCAACAATGAAGGGTTATATAAAAACCTTATAAAAAGTGAAGACAACCCGTACCTTCCAATTATTAATAAATTGATTAGCTGCAAGCTTGATAAGACTAATCCAATTGAATATAGCATCAGTAAAACTCAAGAATCTGTACGTAACTTATCGCTACCGCATCCAAGCATTCAATACAAGATGTGTGAGTTCTATGAAGAGTATTCAGACCTGATATGTTACTATACATCTCTAAGCCCTCTTTCCATAAGATATCCTCAGAAGAAGTCCAGCACATACTACCTAGGCGGCAATCATTTGGAAAGTCGATACAAAGGCGATAATATTGAGCGAGATGAGACTGACTTCAGATTCAAGCACAATATTTCTTTCTTTAAATACAAAGGATTTAACAGGGTATATAAGTTTTTCTCATCTGGAAAATATTATACCTTAGAAAAAAAATTCCCTGTATTTTGGAGCATGGATGTAAGCAAGTGTTTTGAGAGTATATACACGCACAGTTTACCTTGGGCAACCAAGAGCAAAAAAATCATAAAATCTGATAATAATTATTCAATTGACGCTTTATTCGGTCAAAAGTTAGATACTTTGATGCAGAAGTCCAACAAAAACGAAACAAATGGTATTATTATTGGCCCTGAATTCAGCAGAATATTCGCAGAGATTATCTTTCAAGATATAGATCTAAAGGTAGTTAATTCACTTTCAAATAGTGGATATGAACTAGGTAAAGATTATGAAGTTTGTAGATATATTGACGATATATTCATTTTTTCAAAGAGTGAAGACATAGCAAGAAAAGTTTTTAACCGATTCTCTGATGAGCTAATTAAATACAACCTTCATGTAAATGAAAGTAAAACAAAAAAACTATCGAGACCATTTATTACATCAAAATCTCGAACAATAAACAAATTGAATATTGAGTTAAATAACCTCTCTGATTCTCTGTTTAAAGTAATAGAAGATAGAGTCGAGATTTCTAATGTATACAGCCACTACAACCTGTCCAATAGGTTTATAGATAGATTAAAAACTATATGTGCAGACACATCATCTTCATATGATGACATTTCAAACTACACAATTTCAGCATTAGATCAGAGAGTAAGAAAGCTAATATTTAGCTTCGAGAACGAAGAAAATGATGAAAAAAGTGGGCCTCGTTATATAAACATTGACTTTGAAGAACAAGCAAAGCTATATAAGGTACTTCTAGTTTTCATTAACATTATGTTTCACATGTATTCTGTGTCGTGCTCTGTTACTTCATCATATGTAGTGAGTCGTTGCTGCTTACTAATATCATCATTCCTAAACGATATTAGCTCAGATTATAAGGCAAGCATAGATGAGTTTATTTACCACAATATCATCGAGTTTATCAACACATACGTTTCAAATGAAAGAGATAAGCACTTACCACTTGAGGTAATCAATCTTATATTAGTTAGCTCAGAGTTTGGCTATGAGTATCAACTTTCAGAGGACTACTTAACCAATCTGTTTCTTAAAGAAGATAGTGACATAACTTACTTTAATGCTGTCACATTACTTTACTACATTAAAAAGTTCCCTAAATATAGGATCCTTCATAAAAAACTTATAAGTAAAATAAGAAATCAGATTCAAAATGTAGATTCATTTTCTGAGAATTCATCTGAAATTCATTTGGTTCTTGATACAATAAGTTGCCCTTATATTGAAGAGAACGATCGAATCAAACTTCTTAGAAAGCTCAACGAAAGAGCCTCGCTTGGCATAAAGGTGTCTGATTTCCCGAATGTGGTTAAGTATGCCGTAAAAAATCCTTGGTTTGTTCATTGGGATAAAGTCAACTTATTCAACCTGTTAGAGAAGAAGTTGTTGAAGCGAGTATATGATTAAGTGTATCCTTCAGATGTACTATATGTCTAACACTGGTTCAGTGAAAACAATACGTTCTCGCTGAAGCTTTAGATAGGCTTGACCTATCTTTACTGGATGCAAGGCCAATTGGTATCGCAAATGCTGCTTGGTTCGGAGTTCGGAGTAGGGAAACCTACACACACTATCTAGAATGATGTACCACAAAGGGAGACCACAGGTCTCCCTTTTGTGTTCCTAAACAACAAACCTGTCATTTCAACGTTACTACCTTTCAATAGAAATTCGAGTAAGCTCACTCGCACAAAGATGTTTGTTGTGTACCCTCCCAAAAATAACGACGAAGTCGTTACTGGTATCGATATTGATTATCGATGACGCTGTTACATGGCTCATGTGACTTTGGTCTGTGCCACTTAGACTGGGTGCATCGTGTGGCGGTTTCTGATACCACAAGTAATCCGTATTTCTCTAATTTACGTGATTGATCTAACAAGGTTTTGTCCAGAACCTTCATAGCAGAATCTTTACCCGTGGCACTTTCTAGCTCAAGAAAGCCCTATTCCTTGCTAGGTATTCCAATTCGTCGATTTCAACTTATTGAATCATTTTCAGTCCATACGGGTAATAAAGGTTTGATCATCATCCACAAAAGCGACAAAGCCGCCGTGATAGATAAACACCCGACCGCGCCCCTCGACTAGGCATGCTAGCTGTGGGTTCAAATCTTCTTCGTTATCTTGGCTTTGAAACGTGCCGGTATCTGTGATCACGCCGCTGAGTGTAGGCAAATATCCATAAGCGCGCTTGGCTTGATCAATCAGGTTCAATTCGCTGTCGATAGAGAAGCAAGAGGGGATCTTACCAGCGTCTTCGATGAATATAGGTTTCAGTTCTTCAAAAGCTGTAATCACCAGCCAGTCGATGCCGTTAACATGATGGATAAACATAGAGTTGCTCGATAATTCTGATGCGAGGATTCTATCACTATCAGATGCAGAGCGTAGTAGAAATTTAGTTGCTAAAGGCGGTAATTCTATGCCATTTCCTGGCATTCACTAGGCCAACTTGAAACACGTTTCTGTCCCCAACCAATTTTTGAAAATGCCGTTTGAGCGTAAGTGAATCAACGCACATTAATGAAAATCCCGCGATTTGCTTTGTAGTCCTTGCAGCTTCTCTGTCATATCAATTAGCCGTCCGGCGATAATGTGTGTGACTTCGCCTTCACGTTCTAAAATGCCTTTCACCATAAGCACTTTAGCCGTCAAATAGGCTTGCTTTTGCGCTCTGGCGGTGGCTTGCCACACCACCACATTGATATTGCCGGTGTCATCTTCAAGAGTAAAAAACGTCACGCCTGCGGCGGTGCCTGGTGCTTGTTTACCTGTCACGACGCCAACAACTGTAACTAACGATTGGTGCGGTTTTTCTATCAGCTCTTGCATACGGCAAAAACGGCCGAGTTGACCTGCTTGGTCGAGCAAAGTGATCGGGTGTTGATTCAAAGAGAGTCCCGTTGCAGCGTAGTCTTCCAATAAGGTCTGAATGTCTGACGGCGCTTGCACCGTATAAGGCTCAGGTTCTTCTACCTGACTGAATAATGGCAAATCGGATAACGAATCCATCATCGACCAGCGAGTTTGGTAACGGTTATTAGCGATAGACTGCATCGCATCAGCGGAAGCGAGCAGTTCAATATCACGGCGGCTCAGACCAATATGTTTCAGTTGCGAGGGATGACTGAACCCTTTGCCCGCGCGGGCCTTTATCAGTTGTCGGCTGCTGTCAGGGCTAAAGCCTTTGACTTGTCTAAAGCCAAGACGAATCGCGAGCTGTTTCCCGCATTGCACTACCTGATGATCGTGTAAAGACTGGTTTACGCAAACGGGCAGTATTAACACATTGTGGCGGCGGGCGTCTTGTACTAACTGTGAGGCGCTATAAAACCCCATAGGTAAGCTGTTAAGCAGTGAGGCGTAAAAGGCTTCAGGATAATAGTATTTCAGCCATGCCGAGCAATAAGCCAGAACCGCAAAAGAAGCGGAATGACTCTCAGGAAAGCCGTATTCGCCGAAGCCCATAATTTGGTCAAAAATCCGCTCGGCAAACTCTTGTTCGTAGCCACGGCTGAGCATGCCATCGATCAGCTTGTTCTTAAATTTGACCAAGTCTCCGGTTTTCTTCCATGAGGCCATGGCGCGGCGCAGTTGGTCTGCTTCACCACCGCTAAAACCCGCCGCAACCATCGCCAGTTTGATCACCTGTTCCTGAAAGATAGGTACGCCCATGGTGCGTTCAAGCACCTCTTCGACTTCTTTAGAAGGGTAGGTGACAGGTTCGATACCATCACGGCGTTTTAAAAACGGATGCACCATATCGCCTTGGATTGGGCCAGGACGGACTATCGCAATTTGCACCACCAAGTCGTAGTATGTTTTGGGCTTTAGCCGTGGCAGCATGCTCATTTGTGCGCGCGATTCAATCTGAAACACTCCGATGGTATCGGCTTTTTGAATCATGCCGTATACGTCTTTGTCATCCTGCTTGCGGGTAATTTCCGCAATGGATAATTCGGTGTTATGCAGTCGTTTGACCAAGTCAAAGCACTTACGAATAGCGGTCAGCATGCCAAGGGCCAAGACATCAACCTTGAGCAGTTTTAAACTCTCTAAATCGTCTTTATCCCATTGGATGACGGTTCGGTCGGCCATCGCGGCGTTCTCGACGGGGACTAGTTCATAGAGTGGCCCAGCGGCAATAACAAAGCCACCGACATGCTGGGAAAGGTGACGTGGAAAGCCGAGTATTTCGTTAACCAGTGAAATAAACTGCTCGCCCTTCATCGAAGATGGCTCTAAGCCAAGCTCGGTAATCTGTGCTTGCCAGCCAAGGGAACGGTCACGGCGGTTAACGTTCTTAATAAAGTAATCGAGTTGGCTTTCTTCTATCCCCAGCGCTTTGCCAACATCACGTACCGCACTTTTAAAGCGATACGAGATCACTGTCGCAGCCAATGCGGCGCGTTCACGACCGTATTTTTGATAGATGTATTGAATCACTTCTTCGCGGCGTTCGTGCTCGAAGTCGACATCAATATCCGGCGGCTCATCGCGCTCTTTACTGATGAAACGTTCAAACAATACTGAGATCTGTCGTGGGTCGACAGCGGTAATCTCAAGACAGTAACAAACCACAGAGTTCGCCGCAGAGCCGCGTCCTTGGTAGAGAATCCGGTTTCGCTTGGCGAACATCACAATGTCGTGAATGGTCAAAAAGTAAAACGGGTAGTTCAGCTCTTCAATAAGTTGAAGCTCTTTATGAATGGTGCCTTCTACCAGAGCAGATGTTCCCTCTGGAAAACGAATCGCTTTGCCTTTCTCTACCAGCTTGCGCAGGTAACTCATCGGCGTTTCACCGTCTGGGACTAACTCGCTTGGGTATTCATATTTCAGCTCACTCAAACAGAATTGGCAGCGCTCAGCGATACGCACACTTTCGTCGAGCCACTCTGGCTTAAACAGCTTGGCGAGTTTGTCTTTACTGCGTAACGTGCGTTCGGTATTGGTGAGTAAGTCGGCTCCCATGTGGTCAACACTGTTGCCGTGCTTGATTGCGGTAAGCACATGTTGCAGAGGCAGCCGCGTGGCAGTGTGCATCAGTACGCCACCACACGCGGTGATTGGCAGAGAAAGTTCCTGTGCAAGACGCTCACAATGCTGTAAGTAGGCTTTGTCTTTAGCATCCAAATGGCGCTGTACGCCGAGCCATAGGCGGTGATTATGATGCTGTGCGAGCCACTGTCCCCACTTTCTATCGCTGGGTTTATCACTCGGAAGCCAGAGTAACAAACAATGTTTTACCGACATCAAATCCCATTCAGAAAGCTGATATTGGCCTTTTTCAGAGCGTCTACGGGCATTGGTGATAATCCGGCATAACTCAGCATAAGCTTCACGGTTTGGGCAAAGCAGCACGACCTGACACTCCTGATTGAGCCAAAACATGCTGCCGATGATCAACTTTATTGCTAATTGATGTTGATTCATCGCGGTATAGGCGCGAACCACGCCTGCGACCGAGCACTCATCGGTCATCGCTAATGAATGATAGCGGAGAAAGTCGGCTTGCAGGATCAGCTCCTCTGCGTGTGATGCTCCGCTGAGAAAAGAAAAGTTGGTCTGACAAAACAGTTCGGCGTATTTCATTATTGCGCTCCGCTAACTGAACAGCCCGTGCAGAAACCATTGCCTTTGCTGGTTTCTGAATACCCAAAGCCAGCGGCCTGTTTGACTGCGGGCAATAAAGTAATCACGCGTCATTTCATCGCCGTCCCACCAGCCCGTTACAAAGCGCTCTGGGCCTTGGATGATCGAGATTTGCTCGGCCAAAGGTTCTGGTGTCGGCAGCATCATAAATGGACGCAGACGTTTCACTTGTGGCGTGATTGGGATGGACGTACCCGGCTGATAAGAGTCCGGTTGACAAAGTAGGGTCGATTTTTCAGGTCTTGGGTCGCCAGTTAACGCCACTTTTCGTACGCTGTCTTTGCCCAGTTTGGCTTGCAATAAACCAATCAATTCCAACTCACTTTGCTGACCTCTGTGGCCAGCAAATATATCTTGGCTGGTAGCTTCCAGTTCACCACCGCGTATTAACTTCAGCGTCAAGCCGTGTACAGGCGCATCCAGTTTGAGTGATTCCATCGTCAACTGGCATAGACGCAGCCAGCGCTCGGCGTAGTAGTCGCCACAAGCAGAAGTAAAACGAATCTTGCCGTCTGGATAATCTCGTTGGTGCAGAGTGAGCTCTAACTCATAAGCGACTTGGTTACGCAGAGTTAAAAACAGCTCCAATTTGTCGAGTAGTTTGTTCAACGGCTTTTCTAACCACTGAATATTCTCTATATCAAACAGCAGCTCTAAGTAACTGTGGAATTTTTCCGGCGGATGATAAAACTCAATCGGGTGCTTAAATTGCCCCAAGAGGCGGCCTACATAGTTCACCAGTTCAATATCAAAGCGGCGCGCAATGTCTTGCATCGGCAGGCTGAGTAAGTCCTGTAGCGTGTTAACTCCGACACGCGACAGCTTTTCAACTTGCTTGTCTTCTAGCTCGGTAGCGGTCAACGGGAAATGATTAATGGTATTACGGATTTGCGTTTTATCTTGGCTGAGTAACGCTCGTCCTGACTTTGCCAGCAACATGGCCGAAAAAGGAGAAAAGCCGCTCGAATAAAAATAGCGAAAACCGAGTTGATTTAAGTGCTGCGAGACTCGTTGCCAGTACGTCTCTAACCCGCCGTATAACGACAACATATCCGTCGCTTTAAGCAGCAAGCCTTGAGGTGGAAACAGAGCAATATCGGAGGTGACCATATACAGCCATTGGGCAATATCATGCAGTGTTTGTTGTTCAATCTTCTCATCATACGGGTGGACTTGAAGCTGGTGGCATAGGGCGCTGGCACTGCCCAATCCCATGCCGTGCTGAATTCCTTGTTCTTCGGCCAGCGTATTACATTGCACCACCTTAAAGCGTGCTGATTCGACGATAGCCAAAGGTTTATCGGACTCGTCAGAATAGAGCGCGTCGAGTTGTAACGCTGGGAAGTGAAGATAGATCCAAACTTGCATGCTTAACCTTGTTTACGCGCCGGAAAAGGAATCACAACCGGATCGGGCTGCTGTAGCGTCAAAGATGGCCATAACGCGCGCATATCGAGCACAAAACTGGCGTGCGGCCAGCCGCCTTTGCGTTTAGTGATGGTTACTTCAACTCCCAAGGCGTGAGGCAGTAGTGTCATGCTCAAACTGACAGGTAAAGAAAACAGACTCTTTCGCTCTGCTTTGAAGAGGAAAGAGAGGCAATTCCCCGTTTCACTCGCGACTTGTAAGCGCCGTGCCTGATGAACTTCCAAGTCGGCTTGCCACAACAATACGTTGCTGCACGCGCCGCTTTTTAGACATTGCTCGGCAGCCCAAAGTGCTTCTTTCGCTGTTTTTGGGTAGATCAATAGGATCTTATTCGCGTCGAGTCCTTCCGCTGACAACTGTTCAGCAGAGAGGTAGCCCGGAGGCTGAATAAAAACAGACAAACGCTCGTTGCTGGTGTGCTTTAAGTGCGGTGTCAATAAGCGCAGCTCGCCAATACCTTGTGGTGTTTGTAGCTCGACTACGCCATGTTTTGGAAAGCCGCCCTGTAATTTACGATCGAGAAGCTCGTAGCCAGTCGAGTAGTGCTCATCTGACTCAGGAGTTTGGCTACCCTGCCAAAGCCATTGTTTCTGCTTAAGATGTTCTATCAATTCATACATAACAAAATACCTGTATATATGTACAGTATAAATTATTATAGAACGACGGCAAGAGATCGGTATATCAGACGAATAAAAAAACGCCTTGTCAGCTGAGAGTTAGCTCACAAGGCGTTGATTCTAAATAATCTTATTGTATGGCGATTATTTTGGTTGCGCGTCGATGCACTGACCATTGACGGCTTTGCCTTCTGGCGCCATCAAGTAGAGGTAAAGTGGCATGATATCCAGTGGTGTTTTTAGTAGCTCTGCGTCTTCAGCAGGGTAAGCTTTTGCACGCATACTGGTGCGCGTACCGCCTGGGTTAATCGCGTTAACACGGATCGTAGTGTCGCTTAGTTCATCCGCTAGGATCTGCATCATGCCTTCAGTGGCAAACTTAGACATAGCGTAAGTACCCCAATAAGCACGGCCACTGTGACCAACGGTTGATGAGGTAAAGACAATACGTGCGTCTTCCGACTTATGTAGCAGAGGGAGCACCGCTTGAGTCATTAGGAACTGAGCTTTAACGTTCACTTGCATGATATCGTCGTAAGTATCTTCGCCGATTTGATCAAATGGGCTAAGCACACCAAGTAGACCTGCGTTGTGAAGTACGCCGTCAAGACGAGCAAACTGACTTTCGATCGTATCGACCATGTCGATGTAATTCTGCTTAGTTGCGCCTTTCATATCCAGAGGGATAATTGCTGGTTGTGGGTAACCAGCCGCTTCGATTTCGTCGTAGGTTGCTTCCAGCTTTTTCACTGTGCGGCCGAGCAAAATAACCGTTGCACCGTGCTGCGCGTAAGAGATTGCGGCTTGTTTGCCAATACCATCACCAGCACCGGTAACGAGAATAACTTTACCTTTCAGGGCATCTGAAGAAACAGCATATTCCACGATGTGTATCCTTTTGTAATGTTCTGCTTTAAGTCTTCGTGACAAGGTGGTTACAATACACTAATTCGCATATGAGGGGATATCACATTGGAATTTTTGTTGGACTATGGGCTGTTTTTAGCCAAGATTGTGACTTTTGTAGTCGCAGTGATTGCGATCTTAGTGATTGTTAAAGCTGTGGGCGGAAAGAGTGGTGCCGCGAAAGGTGAATTGGAAATTACTAACCTAACTGAGCAACACAAACACACCGTTGATCAGTTGGAGCACCACCTGCATGACGACGCGTTCTTAAAAGCGCGTGATAAAGCAGAGAAGAAACAAGAGAAAGAAAAAGCCAAAGCGCGTGAGAAAGAAGTGAAAAAGGCGTCGAAAGAGGGCGACCTAGACGCACAGCGCGAGCCCCACCTGTTTGTTCTGGACTTCAAAGGCAGTATCGACGCTAAAGAAGTGGCTTCGCTACGTGAAGAAGTGACGGCTATTCTCGCGGTCGCTCGTGAAGGTGATGAAGTGCTACTACGTCTTGAGTCTGGCGGCGGTATGGTTCACGGCTACGGCTTAGCGTCTTCTCAGCTAGACCGCATCAAAGCCGCTGGTCTTCCTTTGACGATTGCGGTGGATAAAGTCGCGGCAAGTGGCGGTTACATGATGGCATGTATCGCAGACAAAATTGTCTCTGCACCGTTTGCGATTGTCGGCTCAATCGGCGTGATTGCGCAGCTACCAAACTTCAATAAGCTACTGAAAAAGCATGATATTGAATTTGAGCAGCTGACCGCTGGCGAGTACAAGCGTACCCTAACTATGTTTGGTGAAAATACCGATAAAGCGCGTGAGAAGTTTAAGCAAGAGCTAGAAGAAACACACGGCCTGTTTAAGAACTTTATCCGTGACCACCGCCCAGAGCTGGACTTGGATAAAGTCGCAACAGGCGAGCACTGGTTTGGTACTCAAGCACACGAGCTAGGCTTAGTCGATGAAATCAAAACTTCAGACGACATCGTCGTGGAAGCGTGTAAAGACAAAACCGTATTGGCGATTCATTACGTTGAGAAGAAAAAATTGGCGTCTAAACTGGCAGGCATTGCTGGCGAAGCCGCAGACAACGTGCTGATGAAACTGATCGACCGCGGCCAGCGCCCGATTGTTTGATCACAAAATTAATGTAAAAAAAGGAGCCTGACTAAGGCTCCTTAATACCATCTATAGGGGGAATGGTATTTAAACGTTATAACTTTCCTTCACTGCCACACATATAAATCTTATCCATCACGACCTGTTTCATTGCTGCTTTGCCCGGCGTGATGTATTTACGTGGATCGTTAGCATCTGGGTTTTCAGAGAAGTGCTGTTTGACGGCATTCGAAAACGCGATTTTCAGCTCTGTCGCCACATTCACTTTGCATACACCTAGCTCAATACAACGACGCACCATCTCATCCGGTACGCCTGACGCTCCATGCAGTACCAATGGAATATCGACCACTGCGCGGATCTGCTCTAGGCGAGCAAAGTCCAGTCTAGGTTCTGCTTTGTAGAGGCCGTGCGCGGTACCAATTGCGACTGCTAACGAATCGATACCAGTGCGGCGAACGAATTCAGCCGCAGAGGCTGGGTCTGTCATCAACGCATCTGCGCTATCGACAATCAGATCATCTTCCTGACCACCAAGGCGACCAAGCTCGGCTTCAACGCTGGCGTCGTATCGGCTGCAGTATTCGACTACAGAGCGAACAATCTCGATGTTCTGCTCGAACGCATGGTGAGAGCCATCAATCATCACTGAGCGGATACCGTGTTCGACTTTATTGCGAATGTCTTGCAAGTCTTCATGGTGATCAAGGTGCAGTACTAATGGAATTGAGTGTTTGTGCGCCGCTTCTTTACAGATGCTGACTAGGTAGTCGATACCTGCGTAGTCGTACGTTCCCGGTGTGCCAGCCAAGATAACGGGTGAACCTAATTCAGAGGCGGTTTCGACGATGACTTGCACTGTCTCAAGGTTATGAACATTAAATGCCGGTACAGCGTAGCCGCCTTGTTGAGCACGTTTAAGCATTTCACGAGAAGAAATTAGATACATAAAGCCTCCTGACTGGATACTGCGTCGCGGTCGAATACTAGACGTCCGTTAACCCAAGTCTTTGCAATTGAGAAATCTGAGTGAATCGCCACTATAGAAGCGTGTTTGCCTACTTCCAGAGTGCCGAGTTGATGTTGTAAATTGAGTGATTGTGCGGGAGTCAAAGAAGCCATCAACCACGCTTGCTCAAGCGGTAAATTGAGCCAGTTCTGAATATTGGCGACGGCGTTGAGCAAAGTCAGAGTGCTGCCCGCGAGGCTACCGGTATCGGTAGTGACCACGCCGCCTTTCATTTCTACGGTGTACTCACCAAGAGTATATTGACCGTCAGGCATACCTGCGGCGCACATCGCATCAGTAATCAAAGTCATGCGCGAGCCACAGCAGCGATGGGCAATATCAATCGCGCAAGGGTGCACATGATGGCCATCGGCGATCATCTCGACGTAGCTGTTGGGATGACACAAGCCAGCGCCCACGACGCCCGGATCTCGGTGGTGGAGTCCACGCATGCCGTTATAGCAATGCACGATGCCGCTCGCGCCCGCATCGAGTGCCTGCTGAACTTGGTCATAGCTGGCATCGGTATGCCCTAACATGACTTTGATGCCTTGCTTTTTTAAGTAGCGAATCGCGTCTAGAGCACCTTGTTTTTCTGGTGCAAGTGCGAATGTGATCAGCTGGTTATCGCTGTATGAAATCCACTGTTCCAACTCTTCAACAGACAGTTCTCTAAACCATTCGGTTGGATGAGCACCGCGATTTTTCTCGGTGAAATAAGGGCCTTCCAAATACGCACCAAGAATTTCAGCGCCTTGTACGCCGCATTGCTTGCTTTTGGCGACTTGCTGTAATGCTGCGCGAATTTTACTGACCGGAGCTGTTACTGTTGTTGCAACAAAAGCGGTGACTCCTTGGCTGGAAAAAAAGCGAGACATGGTGTCTAAGCTGCTGTGCTCTGCATCCATCACATCACAGCCTTTTGCGCCGTGCACATGGGTGTCAATTAGACCTGGCATCAGGCTGACTTGGCCTAAATCGGTAGTGTTGTCGTGTTGCTGTTGGTCAAAAGGTTCAATGGCGTCAATGATGCCATCAACAACGGTGACCACGGCGTCGTCTAGCCAATGCTCGCCGTGCAACACTCTTTGGGCTCGGTAGCGGTGAGTATCAGATACCATCATGTTCTTCCGCTGTGGTTGTTTTTTCTTTCAACGCCATTTCAGCAGCGAGTGAGGTAATGCCGCGATGACCACATTCAATCGCTTGGTCACGAAATTCGATAAGCTTGAGTTCGTCGCGCTCTAGCAGCATCTCGGCCGCCATTTGCAGATTGGTGCCTGTCACGACTTGAATATCCTCGCGCTCTTGGCTGAGTAGTGATGCGGTACGAAAAGGCGTGCCGCCGAGCAAGTCAGTCAGAAAAACAATCCCTTCGTCTGAGTCGATCTCTTGGATCGCTTGGCGCATCTGCGCTTCAAGTTGCTGCGTGGTGGACTCTTCAGGAAAGTCCAATGCGATAAATTGTTGCTGTTCGCCAATCACTTGGTGAATTGCTTTCTCAATGCCTGATGCAAACCCACCGTGGCCAGAAAGAATAACTGCAATCATGTTTTTATCCTTACAGGGGCTGACTTAACAGCCCCAATACTGCATGTGGAAATAAGAGTTATAGGAAGCCCATAAAGCGACCAACGACACCAAGAGCAACCGTGATACCGATAAGCTTGAGAGGGCTCCAACCGCGCTTAACAAGGGCATACATCGCCAGGGTGTACACCAGAGGTAAAAACGCTGGCATCAACTTGTCGATAACATCGCCCTGCAGTTTCACCACGGCGTCGCCTGCGGTGATTTCAGCGGTTGTAGACAGGCGTACGTAAGTCGCAACCAGTGCGCCAATCACGGTCATACCGACCATAGAAGCCGCGTGTCCGACTTTCTTGGTATTGGCTTTGATGACCGGAATCGCTGCAACACCCATACGGTAGGCATAGTGAGCAAGACCAAAGCGCAAACCAAAGTGCACCACGTTAAACAGTACGAAGAAGAACACCGCGCCCATGATGGAGCCTTGCAACGCTAAGTCCGCACCGATACCACCACAAATTGGCAATAGCGTGAGCCAGAACATCGCGTCACCGATACCGCCCATTGGGGCACCTACTGCAATCTTGGTGCTTTGAATACTGTTGATGTTCTGTTTTGAGCGTTCCATCGCCAGCACGATGCCCATAACGAATGTCACCAAAAATGGGTGGGTGTTGAAGAAACCCATATGGCCTTGCATCGCTTTGGATAGGTCCGCTTTGTTGGTGTGGATCTTTTTCAATGCTGGGATCAGGCCGTATAGCCAACCCGATGCTTGCATACGTTCGTAGTTGAAAGACGCTTGTAATAGGAGTGAGCGCCACGCCATACGATTGATGTCGGCTTTGGTTAACTCAGCACCAATCTCTTTATTCTCGTACTCGTCAGGAGACACTCCAGGTGCAGGTTGCACATCAGCGCTCTGACGACGTAGGTCGAGTTCATTACTTACATTAGATTCCATCTTCAAAGTCCTCTGCTGATGCTGTTGTTGCTGGGGTAGGTTCTGATTTACGCATAAAGTCGATGATCGCCATCGCAGTCGCTGCGGCAGCAATCGCTAGGATTGGTAGTTGTAGCCACGCCGCTGCAACAAAGCCGAGGATGAAGTATGGGATGTAAGCGTTCTTCATCATGATTTTCATCAGCACTGCAAAACCAATTGCTGGCATGATGCCACCAGCAACGCCTAAGCCGTCGATGAGGTCTTTTGGCAGAACTTCAACGATTTTGCCAGCATGCTCTGCACCAAGGTAGACAGGTAAAAATGCGCATAAGAAGTAAAACGTCCCTAGTACTGCAAGAGCCATGTAGTTGACACGTTCGATACCGTCGGTGTCGGCGGCTTGCGCATATTCATCACATTTAGACATCACCGCAGACATCGCTGAGAAGAGTAGGGTGATACCCATCTGAACCGCGACAGCGAATGGCACCGCGACACCAACCGCGACATTTGGCTCTACTTTGGTTGTGATAGCGAAGGCTGTGCCGACGATCGTACCGATGATTACATTTGGCGGTTGTGCACCTGCTAGAGGAGCAAGACCCATCCAGATCAGCTCTAGAGTACCGCCGACCAAAATACCGGTTTGTAAGTCGCCTAAAATTAGGCCGACAAGTGGACCGAGTACAACTGGACGGTGGAAGTGGGTGAGACCGTTAAATAAATCTAGGCCGGCGAAGAAGGCTAAAATGCCGAGCATCAACGCCTGAAATAGTCCTATTTCCATGATTGGTGTCCTTAATTATTTAGATAAGAGTAAAGAGGTCAGTTGCGCTTTCAGTGGGCACACCTTGGATCGTGCAGGTCACTCCTCGCGCTTTTAATTGTGCAAATTCCGCCAGGTCTTCAGAATCAACTGAAACCGTTTTGGAGATTTGTTTTTTTCCTTCCACGTAGTGCATGTTACCTACGTTGATATTGCTAATTGGTACGCCACCTTCCACCAATTGACGGAAGTCTTTTGGCGTGCGGCATACCAACAGAATGCGTTGGCGATCAGCGGCTTTATGAATGGTGTCGATGGTTTTCTGCACCGTCCAAAAGCGGATTGCGATACCGTCGGCGAGCACCATTTCCATCAGGTTTTGCTGAATGGAATCTTCAGCCACCTCGTCGTTAACGACGACGATAATGTTGGCGTTGGCAAAACCTACCCATTGCACACCTACTTGTCCGTGAACAAGGCGCTCATCAATGCGACTTAAAACGATATTTGGCATGGTTTATTCCTTTTAAAATGAGTAATTGAATGGGTAGATGGTGACACCTTGCACCACACGGTTAACTTCACCTGTTGGGCACGGGTTATCCGGCCCTAATCCCAATTGGAGTGACTTTTCAAACGCCAACATTTGGCAGAACAGGATGAATGGGAAGCAGAGCCATTGGTCGCCCAAGCCAAGCTGGCCGAGTTCAAACACATCGCTTTCACTCATGGCGAATTCGCTGATCGCCACGTGAGCGAGCGTTTGGTTGTCACGACGAATCTCATGAAACAGATCTAAATCGTACTGACGGGTGTAGCTGTCACTGGAAAGCAGTTGAATCACGAGTGCCTGTTCGTTGATGGAGAACTTAGGCCCATGACGAAAACCCAAAGAAGAGTCGAAGGTTGTCATCACTTTGCCCGCGCTCAGCTCCAATGATTTCAGAGAGGCTTCACGGGCGAGTCCGGCAAAACCGCCGCTGCCTAGAACCACCAAACGTTGGTAAGGCAAAGTTGCAAGGGATTTGATGCTCGCTTGCCACTGTTCAATTTTGGCTTCACATAATGTGGCGGTGGCGTTGATTTGGTGTTGCCATTGCTGCGGAGTTCCACCACCAAGCAGCGTCAACGTCGACATCAACATGCAACTGAAGCTTGAGGTCATGGCAAAGCTCTTGTCGTTTGAGCCTTCCGGCATTAGTAGACAGCACGCATTCTTGGCGTTTTCTGCGTAGCGAGAGAGTTCACCGTCGCCGTTACAGGTCAAAAAGAGGTGGTAGCAATCTTCGACCAATTGATCGGCCAGTGCGACTGCGGCAACACTCTCTGGACTGTTACCTGAACGAGCGTAGGAGACTAAAAGCGTCGGGCGGCTCGGGTCTAAATATTGCTCTGGATTCGATACCAAATCGGTGGTCGGAATCGACTCTACTTGGAAACGTAATCCCGCTTGGATAAAGGGAGCTGCGGCGTCTCCGACAAAAGCGGATGTACCTGCGCCGGTTAGGATGATGCGCAGATCTTCGCGAGCGAGTAATGGGTCAATGAATGCGCTTAACTGGTTGTAGCTTTGTTCGAGAATCGTCGCGAGAGCACGCCATAAACGAGGTTGGTGGCTGATTTCTTGCGCGGTGTGAATACCATTGTGCTGCTCTAACCAAGAGCGTTCGTAGCCTAAAAAAGCAGTCATTGAATAGTCTCCTTTTGCGCCACTGCGTTGGAATAACAGGCTTTGGAGTACACCTCGGTGACTTCCATGATCTTGTGCATCACAATTTCAGCGGGCAGATTTTGAATTTTATGTTGAGAGATAGCCTTAGCTTGATTTGGCAAATATTGGCTAAGGAGAGTCACGGGCAGCGGTTTTGCTAGCAGATTGTCAAACAGAGCCTGTTGCGCCGCTTTCACTTCTGGATGTGTCCAGTAGTAGCGAATGCGGTCGCTCAAGCTGTAGCTACAATCTAAAAATTGTTGGTGTCCTTTGCTCGAGTAGTGTGAGCGCCAGTAGTTAGGCTGTTCATGCATAACCTGTTCGATGGTTTCGCGTAGGTGAGAGGCGTGATGCGTGCCGAGCCACTCTTTTTCCGCTCGGTCTAAGCCGTAAAGGGCTTCGCGCAAGGCAAAGGTTAAAGCTGGACCGACTTTTAGAATCGCAAAGTGGTCACGCACTAGCTGGTGATAAGCGGGCGGGTTTTGGTAATCGGTGGAGTGCGCTTCAAACACAATGTTTGGCTGGTGTTCAATAAGCTGACTTAAAGCCTGAGCTTTGGCACTGTCGTAGTGGTGAACGTTATGGTGGTCAAACTCGACGCCGGGTTGAACAACCAAACCGATCACGCGTGACCAGACGTTAGCGATACCGATATCGCTGAATGCTTGGTGATGGGCGTTTAACGTCGCAAGCGCTTCTTCTGGTTTGGTGACTTCAATACCTTCGTCTTCTAACGATTCCAGCGCACCGCCAGGCGTTGGTACTTCGGTACCGATGACATAAACAGGCGCTTCACCGCCAATACTTTGCCAAGCGTTTTCTGCCACTAGACAAAGCTGCGCTGCGCGTTCCGCCATGATGGTTTCGCTCAACGGCAGTTGGTCATCGGCACAAGGCATAGAGCAATCAAGGTGGATTTTCTTAAAGCCAGCGGAGACATAGTCGTGAATCATCTGGGCGGAATATTCCATCGCTTGCTTCACGTTAAGATGTTGCCAGCAGTTTGGGCCTAAGTGGTCACCGCCTAACACGATGTTGTCGACTGGAAAGTTGAGGCTGTTTGCGAGCTGGAAAACGTAGCTAGCAAAGTCTTGCGGTGTCATGCCGGTGTAGCCGCCAAATTGGTTGACCTGATTAGACGTCGCTTCAATCAACACCAACTGGTTGTCATTTGCTGCTTGTTGGATCGCCGCTTCAAGCACGAGTGGGTGCGCAGAGCAAACAGAGTAAATCCCCTTGGTGTGTCCTTGTTTGTGTTGTTCGATAAGCGAAAGTAACGATTTCATGGGAATTCCTAGTTAATGGTTTGGTCAGCAAGAATGACTTCGACACCCATATCAAGTAGAGCCTGATGGGTGGCATGGGGGATATTACTATCGGTCACCAGAACGTCGATTTGGCTCGCTGGGCGGATCATGCAAAAGCTTTTGCGGCCGAACTTGCTGGAGTCGGTTACCGCAATGATTTGTCTCGCGACATCGCACATTGCACGGTTGACTTGCGCTTCATGGTTGTCTGGCGTGGTGATGCCTGATTGAAGGTCAAATCCATCGACGCCAAGAAACAGCTTGTCGAACAAATAGGAGCGGATTTGTTGCTCGCCGTGGTGACCAATCAGAGAACAAGACGCACGACGTAAACTGCCGCCGACGACGTGCAAATCGATGTTCTCTATGTTGTTGAGCTGATAAGCGGTATTGAGCGCGTTGGTCATTACCACCAATTGCTGTTTTGAAGCGAGGTACTGAGGCATGAGGCCGATAGTGGTCCCTGAGTCTAAGATGATCGCCTCACCATCTTTCACCAGTGCTGCAGCCGCTTGAGCAATGCTCTGTTTCGCGCTTCGATTGAGTTGGTCTTTGCGATACAAAGGCTGGTCGAAAGCAAAATTTGGGTTAAGTGTTGCCCCGCCGTAACAGCGGAATACGCAACCTTCTTTCTCAAGTAAGTTGAGGTCATGGCGAATGGTGACGGCGGACACCTTGTACTGGTTTGCAAACTCATCGACCTTGCCTGATCCATGAGCACGAATATGTGCCATCATGTGTTGTCTTCGTTCTGCATTTGTCATTACCAATTCCTCTTTCGCTACATTTCGGTTGTTGGACGAAATGTTTCGATTTCTTTTGATTGGTATTAAAGCAGGTGTCAGAAAGCGAAATTAAACGCGAGATCACATTCGCTTTTCTTTCGGTTTGGGAGTGAAAAACCTTTCGTTTGAATGAAAGTGAAAGGTGAAGCTTTCACTCTAAAGCTGAAACGCTGTGCCGAAATCGACGTAAATCAAAGGTTGGCGATCTTTCACAGTGAAAGTTGTAAACAAATAGTAGAAAAAGTAGGGGTTTCGAAATGCAAACTGCGTGACTTCACAGTTTTTATATTTGGGTGAATTATTGGTGGTCTGAATGGGTCGTTGGAAAAGTTATTTTCGAGTCGATAGATGACGAAGTTGTCATTCTAACTTATTCAACGATATGCACTTCTAAGCCGAGTGCAGAGAGTTCTTCAACGTAGTCTTGAGGAATTCCGCTATCGGTAATCAGGATATTGAGTTGCTCTGGACGAGCGATTAAGCAAAAGCTTTGGCGGTTAAACTTGGATGAATCGGTAATCGCAATGATGTTTTGTGCGGCTTCCACCATTTGGCGGTTAATGTCCGCTTCACCTTGGTGCGGTGTGGTTACTCCAGCCAATTTGTCGAAGCCATCGACGCCTAAAAACAGTTTGTTGAAACGAAAACCTGAGAGAAACGCCTCGCCGCCAGCACCATACAACGAATAAGAGTTTTTCCTCATTAAACCGCCTGTAACCATCACTTCCACATTGGCTTGATTCGCAAGGTGGTAGGCGATGTTAATGCCGTTAGTCATCACGGTAATGTTGCTTTTGCCTTTTAGGTGGTAGGCAATTTGTTCTGTCGTCGAGCCAGAATCAAGGATGATCTTATCGCCATCTTGGATCAATGACGCCGCGTATTGGCCTAACTTCGCTTTGATATCGCTATTGAGCTGCTTTTTGTCGTTGAGTGGTTTTTCGAACGCGAATTGAGAGTTTAGCAACGCGCCACCATAGCAACGAGTAACGCAGCCTTGGCGCTCTAATTGGTTTAGATCACTGCGGATGGTGACTTCTGACACGCCATATTGCTCAGCAAAATAGGACACCTCACCTTTCTGGTGGGTTTGGATGTATTGCAGGATTTCGTTTCTGCGTTGAGCGGTCGAGAGCATGGCGTCAGCTGTTCAAGGATTCGTAATGGCAACTTTAACCAAACGTGATTCGAAGTTGAATCTATTTATACCAATCGTAGTAAATAACTGTTCATTCTAGCTTGTTAAAATACTCGATAACTGCGTTAAAATTTTTGATTGTAGAATAACTACTTATCGAAAAATTTTGCCTTGTTCTCAAGCATTTTTCCTACGCTATTTCTGACCATTTACTTACTGTGATTGGTATTATTTGAGACTTAGGGAAATTTTCAAGATAACTAGAATAAAACAAACCCCACGCATTGGTGGGGTTTGTATCAATCATAAAAATTGTCGAAGCTATGCTTTTGGTTGAGCGTTACTCGGCTTGCGGTTAGCTGGGCGACGACGTTTTTGACCGTTGTTCGCTGCAGGGCTTTTGGCGTTACCTGCACCGGACTTACTGTCTCCGCGTTTACCTTGGTTGCCTTTATTTGAGTTTTCGCCGTTAGCTTTGTTGTGACCAAAGTGGCGCTTGTTTTTGCCCGCTGGTTTATGACCGCGTGCATTGTCTCCAGAGCGTTGACCGTCCGCGTGGTCGGTTCTTGGTTTCTTCGGCTTCTTAGGTTTTTTCGGTTTGATTGGACGAGTATCCAGTTTGGATTCTGGCAACTCGTTCGCTGGCTTATAACCTTCAATTTCTAAACGAGGCAATACTTGTTGAATCAAACGCTCAATCGCAAATAGTTCGCCAGCTTCGTCTGCTTCAACAAGAGAGAATGCTCGGCCAACTTCACCCGCACGACCTGTACGACCAATGCGGTGTACGTAATCTTCAGCAACGTGCGGCAGTTCAAAGTTAACCACTTGTGGTAACTGAGGGATATCAATACCACGCGCGGCGATATCGGTAGCAACCAAAACGCGAACATCGCCTGATTTAAAATCGGCTAATGCACGAGTACGAGCGCCTTGGCTTTTATTACCGTGAATCGGTGCAGCGGTAATGCCTTCTTTCTCTAGGAAGAAGGCAAGGCGGTTTGCGCCGTGTTTGGTGCGGCAGAAAACCAATACCTGTTTCCAATCGCCGTCTTTGATCAGCTTAACCAACATTGGCGCTTTCTTGCGCTTGTCTGCTGGGTAAATGGACTGCTCAATCGTAACTGCGGTTGAGTTTTCTGGGTTAACCGATACTTCTACTGGGTTATTCACCAAGCCTTTTGCTAACTCGCGGATCTCGGCTGAGAAGGTCGCAGAGAACAGTAGGTTTTGACGTTTTTCTGGTAACAGCGCCAGAATCTTACGGATATCGCGGATAAAGCCCATGTCAAGCATGCGGTCAGCTTCGTCTAAAACCAACACTTCAAGTTGCTCAAACTTAATCGCGTTTTGTTGGTATAGGTCCAACAAACGGCCCGGTGTCGCCACCAGTACATCACAGCCTTTACGCAGTTTCATCATTTGCGGGTTAATCTTCACCCCACCAAAAACCACAGTGGAAGTCAGGCGTTGGTATCGACTGTATTTGAACACGTTCTCTTGAACCTGAGCCGCTAGCTCACGAGTCGGCGTTAGGATCAAAGCGCGTACGTGATTGCCTTTTACACGAGTGCCGTTGTCGAGGCGTTCAAGAATCGGCAGTGTAAAGCCTGCTGTTTTACCTGTGCCTGTCTGCGCTGCTGCCATCACATCTTTGCCTTCTAATACGGCTGGGATAGCTTGCTCCTGAATCGGAGACGGTTTGTCGTAACCCTGTTCTTCAATAGCTTTAAGAATTGGGGCAGAAAGGCCTAAAGAGGTAAAACCCATAAATTGATCTCTGTATAAATTGGGGGGGATGTTCTCAGACAATTTACTTACTGAGAAAAGGGCGCCATTCTGCGCCCTTTAGGTAGGAACATCAACTGAAATTAACGCTGAGAGTTTTTCAAGATGTTGAGTTGAGGCGCATAGCGAAGCATCAGTGCAAATAAGAAACCACTGATTACACCAAACAAATGCGACTCTACCGCAATACGTGCGTTGATAAGTTCGCTAGTGGATTGCGAGGCGCCCATGGTCAACTCCCAAGTCACTTTGGCGATAACACCTGCTACCAGCAGCCAACTGCTTTTTCTTCCGTCTAGGGCTTCTTTCAGTGCAAAGCAGGCAAACAAACCGTGCAATACGCCAGATAAGCCAACGTAAGTGGTCATATCGCTGAAGAAGTTGAGTAACCCGACCGATATGCTGATTACTACTAAGCTGAAAAGCCACAACTTCGCCGTCGGCTTGAAAATAAAACTGATGATCCAAAGTGCGGCGAGGTTCATGCCGAGATGCGCAAAGTTGGTGTGGGTAAAGTTTCCTGATAGGATTCGCCACCACTGACCATCTAAAATTAATTGGCGATGCCATTCAGCAAGTGAAAGCATAGGCTCAAACTGGAGTCCTAAGCACAGCAAGCTGATAGCGATTAACAAAACAAATAAGCGCACACTATGTCCCGATACTGTTCTCAATGTGGAAAGTCACAAAAAGCTTGTATTTGTAAATGGATACAAAGACTAACATCGAATGTTGAGTTGGTCATCTTACAACATCCGAGTGAAACAAACAGACCCATGGGAACGGCGCGGATCTTAAAACTCTCCTTGGCGAACAGCCACTACTTTGTCGGTGAGGATTTCAGTGAGCACGAAGCGCTGAATCAACTACTCAGCGATCACCAATACCACCATTTTATCCTTTATCCCGGAGAAGGGGCGTTGACCCACAATCAAGTGGCAGACAAGCTCGATAACGGTGAGAAAGTGCGTGTTATCTTACTCGATGGAACCTGGAAGAAGGCTTATAAAATGTGGCAGTTGTCGAGCAACTTGCACACCTTGCCGTTAATTAAGTTACCGGAAAATCTGCAAGGCAACTATCGGATTCGCAAAGCGCCGAGTGATAACAGTTTATCTACTGTAGAGGCGGGTTATCACATCCTGTCATTGTTGCAACCTGAGCACGACTTCTCTCCGTTGATCGAATCGTTTAATCAGATGATCGAGTTTCAAATCAAGCAGATGCCACCCGGTGTGTTTGAGAAAAATTATCTACAGTAATAACAATAGCGTCTAAAATTAATTTCAAGCGCATCGTTGCCATCGGGCAACTTGTCTGAATATAATGCCGCCGAAAACGTTTGGCTGGGATATCCGCCATGCGTGCTTCGTATAATCCCACTGATACGGTGTGGGAGTCTCTACCTGGAACCGTAAACTCCAGATTACGAAGAGTTAAGTGCACTGCGCTTTTCTCTTTGTATGCCACAAATTCATCTCGAGAAAAGCGTTTGTTCATAATCATCTAATGAGGAGACAAGCGTGAACCAAGCTACTTTTATTCGTCAACTACCCAAAGTTGAACTCCATCTGCACATCGAAGGCACATTAGAGCCGGAAATGATGTTCCAACTCGCGCAGCGTAACCAAATCGACCTGCCTTTTGCTTCACCACAAGAAGTCAAAGCCGCGTATGAATTTACCAACTTGCAGTCGTTTTTAGATATCTATTATCAAGGTGCGAATGTGTTAATTGAAGAGCAAGATTTCTACGACCTGACGTGGGCGTACTTGCTCAAGTGCCAACAAGACAACGTCATTCACACGGAAATCTTTTTTGATCCACAAACGCATACCGCGCGTGGTATTCATTTTGATACTGTGATTGCTGGTATCGACAGAGCAATGAAAGACGGCCTTGAGCAGTTGGGTATCACTAGCCGCATCATCATGTGCTTTTTACGTCACTTAGATGAAGAGAGCGCGTTTGAAGTGTTAGAGATGGCGTTGCCTCATAAAGATAAGATTATCGGGGTGGGGCTGGATTCGTCTGAGTTAGGCCATCCACCAGAGAAGTTTGAACGTGTGTTCAGTAAAGCACGTGACGAGGGCTTTATAACGGTGGCGCATGCTGGCGAAGAAGGGCCAGTCAGCAATATTTACAACAGTCTGGAGTTGCTTAATGTGTCTCGCATTGACCACGGGGTACGCTGCGCAGACGACGAGCAACTGGTCGCCCTGTTAGCCGAAAGTAAAATGCCGTTGACCGTGTGCCCGTTGTCGAATACCAAGCTGAAAGTGTTTGATGAAATGCGTGACCACAATATTGTTGAGCTGCTGCGCCGAGGTTTGTGCGTCACCATCAACTCAGATGACCCAGCTTATTTTGGTGGTTACATGACCGATAACTTCCGCGCGGTCGCGGAAAGTCATGCGTTAAGCCGAGAAGAGCTGGCACTATTTACGTGCAATGCCATTGACGCCAGTTTTATCAGCGAAGCGGAGAAGTGTGTGTTGCGTGAAAAGCTGGATGACTTTGTCGCGACCGCGTAACGCAAAACATTTGTGAGATACCGTCATTCCAACTTGCTTGCAGGAATGACGGTTGCGTTTAATGAGAAGAAAAGAGCTGCTGGTGGAGTCGCTGCGCGTGTCCGTCTGTCATTGACGAAATGTAGTCGGCAATCACTCGGTATCCCGCGCTTTCATCTTTGCGCTCGAGCCATTTCTGACGAGTTTGTATTGGCAGTAGCCTTTCTGGATCGGCGCTTAACGCTTCAAAGATATCCATAATGATTTGCTGCCCTTTGTACTCGACAACCTGAACGTGTGGCACTTGAATCACATACTCACTGACGAAGTGCTTCAATATCTCTAATGCTTTATCCATCGTCGGTTCAAGATACGCATTGAATGCCAGCAGCTCGCACTCGAATGGCGCGTCGACGGGCTTGATAGAAATACTCGTCAGTAGCGCGTTAACCATTCCACCAATCGCGTCTTTACGCTGGAAATGAGTACCGGAAAACAGCATTTCGGTAATCGAAGCGATGTGTTTTTCAAACCAAGGGTCGCCACATTCCGCCAACTTACTCGCCGCGCCTTCAATCCATTGATGGCGGTTGACCATGCCCAGTACTAATGCGTCTTCCAAATCATGTACGCCGTAAGCGATATCGTCTGCCAACTCCATGATTGAACAGTCGATCGACTTATAACGAGTTTTTCGGTGTTGATGATCGGCGAGCGTATCTTCACGCATCAGGCTAAACAAGGTTTTGTCATTGTCGTTTAGCGGTGCGAGCAACCAGTCAAATAGCTCTTTATCGCAATCATACAAACCTTTGGCTGGCATCCATTCTCGAGCGCGTAACTTGCGCTGGTGCGAGACACTGTTTGGGATGATTTTTGCGCGAGTCTGGCTGATCAGGGCAGGGTACTTCACCAAGCCCAATAAAGTGCGACGCGCCAAATTCATACCGAAGTTTTCTGTGTACGGCTCAAGCTTGGTCACAATACGAAATGTCTGTGCGTTGCCTTCAAATCCACCGTGGTCACGCATCATGTAGTTCAGCGCGACTTCACCGCCGTGACCGTAAGGCGGGTGGCCAATATCGTGCGCCAGACAAATGGAATCAATCAGACTGTCACTCGGCAATAAGTCACGAAACTCAGGTTGCTTCTTTTTGATTTGCGCGACGATACCCGTGCCAAGTTGTGCGGCTTCAAGCGAGTGAGTCAAGCGGGTGCGGTGAAAGTCGTCAAAGCTGTTGCCGTGAACTTGTGTCTTGGCTTGTAGACGACGAAACGCAGCGGAATGAAGAATACGCGCTCGGTCGCGCTGAAAAGGGCTTCGATGGTCGTCACGACGAATCTTATGCTCGTCGTCGTGGCGCTCGTGCCATAAATCGCTGATATTAAACGTCATAAACAGGCTTCCAGAAATACTCTAATTACTTACTCTTTAAAATACATGTGTGTGCGTAAATTTTTACGTGGTTACATGTCAGAGATGGCGTTGATTTACTTTTTATTATCCGCCACTAGTTGAACATGATTAACTGATTTCGTCTAAAGATAACTCAAAGCTTGGGGCAAATATCGTTAAAAAGTACTCCATCTCTGGCGAATGGCGCTCCTTGAGAGTGACATCAAGGCGCTTTTTCGCCAATGCGTACTCGTGGTTACCTGCGCTCAGTTCTTCCAAGCACTTTAGGTAGGCGCAAATCGTGTCGGCTTGTTTGACGATCGCGGCGTCTTCCGGATGTGTGGCATCAGAAACTAAATATGGTGCAAAGTCTTCGTGAAGTTCTTCCGGTAGCATCGAGAGCAGGCGCTTTTCGGCGATTGCTTCGATCTTTTTATACTCTTTAGCAATCTCCGGGTTGAAGTATTTGACTGGTGTTGGCAAATCCCCAGTGAGCACTTCACTGGTATCGTGATACATGCCAAGCAGTGCAATCCTTTCTGGATTTAAATCACCGCCAAATTTTTTATTTTTTATTACGGCTAACGCGTGGGCGACAAAGGCGACTTGTAAGCTGTGCTCGGAAATGTTTTCTGTCGACACCGAACGCATCAACGGCCAGCGTTGAATGAGCTTCATACGTGCTAGATGGGCAAAAAAGTGACTTTCTTTTGGCTTTTCTTCTGACATAAACGGCTCCCTGAAAACGAAAAAGGGTACTCAATGAGTACCCTTTAAGCATATGAAAGTTAGACGCTAATTACTACTGGCTGTAAGTAGACAAGAATCTCTCGAAGCGTCCAATCGCCATTTCCAGATCTTCAACGTGCGGTAATGTCACGATACGGAAGTGGTCTGGTTTTGGCCAGTTGAAGCCAGTGCCTTGTACTAACAACACTTTTTCTTGAATCAAGAAATCAAGCACCATCTTCTGGTCGTCTTTAATGTTGTACATCTTAGTGTCGATTTTCGGGAACAAGTACATCGCGCCTTTTGGCTTCACACAAGAAACGCCAGGGATCTGAGTGATCAGCTCGTATGCACGGTCGCGTTGTTCCAGTAGACGTCCACCCGGAAGAATCAGCTCGTTGATACTTTGGTAGCCGCCTAATGCGGTTTGAATTGCGTGCTGCATTGGTACGTTGGCACACAAACGCATTGAGGCGAGCATTTCTAAGCCGTTGATGTAACCCTGCGCTTGATGTTTCGGACCCGTCAGGAACATCCAGCCGCCACGGAAACCACACACGCGATACGCTTTGGACAGACCGTTGAAGGTCACAACCAAAACGTCTTCGGTCAACGTCGCAATAGAGGTATGCGTTGCGCCGTCGTAAAGCACTTTGTCGTAGATTTCATCAGCGAAAATGATCAGCTTGTGTTTGCGCGCAATTTCGATCACTTCCAATAGGAAATCACGGCTGTACACCGCGCCTGTTGGGTTGTTCGGATTGATCAGAACAATGCCGCGCGTTTTTGGCGTGATTTTCTTTTTGATGTCATCAAGATCTGGGTACCAGTCTGCTTCTTCATCACATAGATAATGCACCGCTTTACCGCCAGACAGAGACACCGAGGCCGTCCACAGTGGGTAATCCGGCGCTGGTACTAGCATTTCGTCGCCGTTGTTCAACAAGGCTTGCATCGACATAACGATCAGCTCAGACGCACCATTACCGATGTAAACGTCTTCGACATCCAGTGAGCGGATACCTTTACGTTGATAGTGCTGAACGACAGCCTTACGAGCCGAGTAGATGCCTTTTGAATCACAGTAACCCTGAGAAGTAGGCAGGTTACGGATTACATCGACCAGGATTTCGTCAGGGGCGTCAAAGCCAAATGGGGCGGGATTCCCAATGTTCAGCTTTAGTATTTTATGCCCTTCTTCCTCCATGCGCTTAGCATGTTTGAGTACAGGACCCCTAATGTCATAGCAGACATTGTCGAGTTTTGACGACATCCCGATATTTTGCATTGAATAAAACCTAAATTTAATTGTATTTCTTTATTAAACTACATCAAAAATAGATTCTTTAGAATAAAAATCTGGAATGAATAAAGATATTTAACCTTTGTAGCACGCGCATTATCACAGGATTATGCAAAACATTTGCGACAACCTTGATTTGGATAGGGTCTATTAATAGAGTAGCGGTTTAAAATGAATAACAATCCCCATGCATACGAGGCTGATTTGTCATATTTTCATCAAGCCGTTACGAAACTGATTGAGCGTGTAAAGAATGCAGGAGACGGAGAACACCGTCTAGTTCAAATTCTTGAGGAAAAACCGGACTTTACATTTATCGATTGGCTGGAATCTCAGCCGCTATTTCCTAAGTTTTATTGGCAGTCTCGTGACACTCGTGAAGAAGTTGTCGCACTGGGTCAGTTACATACGTTTGTCGACCCTGCGCCCGCATATACGATTCTTTCTGGCGAGCAACGCATTTGGGGTGGCCGCTCGTTCGACGGTCATACCGACAAAAACCGTCGTTGCATGTCTTCGCTGTTCTTCTTACCGCAAATTGAACTGATTCGATTTGACGACCAGCTATCTCTGGCGGTGAACCTTTCCGCCGAAAAGCACCGCACGCTTGCCGCACTCTACAAACTGCAATTTGACGTTAGCACGCTTTCTCCCGTGTCTGCGCATGTGCAGCACATCGAGCACACGCCTTGTAAACAACAATGGGGTGAGTTGGTTGAGAAAGTGCTCACAGGGATTGAAAACGATGAATTTAAGAAAGTGGTGCTGGCGCGTAAAACCTCGGTGATACTGGACGAGTCTCTGTGCGCTTCTCAGTTTTTAAAAGCGAGTTACTTACAGAATCACCATAGCTTCCACTTTATGTTGTCGCTCGATAAAGGGCATAGTTTCATTGGTTCAACACCGGAGAGATTGTACGCAAGACAAGGCCAAGAACTGTATACCGAGGCGCTTGCAGGCACGATTGGTCGCGGTAAAAACGCCAGTCACGATATGGAGCTGGCAAACTGGTTGGCGAACGACGCCAAAAACCTCAACGAAAACCAATACGTGGTTGATGACATCGTTGAGCGCCTGACTCCGCATTCAGACGATGTGTGCGTGGAAGAAGAGGCGCGTTTGGTGCGCCTGCGTAAAGTGCAGCATCTCAAGCGTAGCATTCACGCCAACTTAAAACAGGGTGTCAATGGCGTGCAATTGTTAAGCGCTTTACAACCTACCGCTGCAGTCGCGGGCTTGCCGCGCAAAGAGTCGATGGCGTTTATCCAAAAACACGAACCTTTTGCTCGTGGTTGGTACGCGGGCTCGATGGGCTTTATTAGTCATCAACGTGCAGAGTTTTGCGTGGCGATTCGTAGCGCATTAGTGCTTGGTGACGAGGTACAGCTATTTGCTGGAGCGGGGATTGTTCCTGGCTCGGTGGCTGAACATGAATGGCAAGAGCTGGATAAGAAAATGTCGACGCTACTGTCTCTGATCTCAGACCACGCGCCACTTGGAGTGGCATCATAAATGAGTACTCATCCAATTCATCAGGCTGTAATCAACCGAATTTGGTGTCAGACGATTTTAGAAGAGTTAAGCCGTTTTGGTGTGACTGATGTTTGTGTTGCACCAGGGTCTCGTTCGACGCCACTGACACTAGAAGCGGACGAAAACAGCAAACTGACCTTACATCCCCATTTTGATGAGCGCGGTTTAGGCTTTCTGGCGCTTGGTTTGGCCAAAGCCTCAAAGCGACCTGTTGCGATTGTCGTCACCTCTGGCACGGCGGTAGCGAACTTATTACCTGCGATTGCGGAAGCCAAGCTCACCGGAGAAAAGCTGGTGGTGCTGACGGCTGATCGCCCAATCGAGTTAGTCGGCTGCGGTGCCAATCAGGCCATCAATCAGTCAGGTATTTTCTCTGAACATGTGTCTGCCGCGCTTGAACTACCAAGTCCGAGTTTACATACGCCGCTAAAGTGGCTGCTAACGTCAATCGATCAAGTCATGTTCGAGCAAGCGCAAAAGGGCAGTGCAGTACACATCAACTGCCCGTTTCCAGAGCCGTTATACAGCGCAGAATCAAAAGCTATCTATCAAGACTATCTCGACGGTGTCGCTCGCTGGTGGCAGGGTTCAGAGACTTACACTCGCAAACTATCTGCTCAGAGTGTGCCCAATATTCAAGTTCCGGATTTTATCGATAAGAAAGGCGTGATCATTGCTGGTAGCGTAACGCTAGAAGAGGCAACCAAAGCGAAGCGTTTGGCACAAAAACTCGGTTGGCCGCTTCTGTGTGATCCGCAATCAGGACAAACCTCTGAATGGGCGCACTATGATCTTTGGCTACAAAACGCGGACAAGGCTGAACAACTCAATCAATGTGAACTAGTGGTTCAGCTCGGCTCTCGTATTGTCTCGAAGCGTCTAAACCAATGGTTGCTCAAACAGGTTGAAGACCGTGGTGCTGACTATCATTATGTCGCAGACAATGTTGACCGTAATAACCAAGCCCACTTAATGCAAACCCATCATGTGTGTGACATTGAGGTTTGGCTAAATGCGTTCAGCAAAGCTGTGCCAGTGCTGGCTGAGCCGCAGTCTGGTTGGAGTGATGGACTTATCCCTTTCGCAAACCAGTTGAGCGAGTTAGCGTCGCTGCATCTGTCGACCGATACCAAGCTGACCGAAATTGCGTTGGCGTTGACACTCAACCAACTGCCGAAGGAGACACAAATCTTCCTTGGCAACAGTTTGTTTGTCCGTTTGGTTGATATGTTCAGTCGAGTCGATGGTTACGAGGTTTACAGTAATCGTGGCGCATCGGGAATTGATGGTTTGATTGCGACTGCCTGCGGTGTTGTGAATGCCAATCAGCAGCCGCTGGTTATATACATTGGTGACACTTCGCTATTGTACGACTTGAACTCCTTGGCGCTGCTAAGCCGAGTTACCGTACCGGTAGCAATTGTCGTGACCAACAACGACGGCGGCGCGATCTTTGACTTGCTGCCCGTTCCAGAGCAACAAAAACAGGCGTTGTATCAAATGCCGCACGGTTTTGAATTTGAATTTGCCGCCAAGCAATTCAACCTCGCTTACGCAAAACCTGAAACCCTAGCTGAGTATCAACACTTGCTGACTGAGCATTTGGAACAAGGCAAGGGGACGTTACTCATCGAAGTGCAAACCCCTCCAGAGCAAGCGTCTCAACAACTCAAAGAGTTTACCCAACAAGTTTATGCTTTATAGTCGATCAAGCGCCAATCTCAACAGTACACCCGGACCTGTGGTGGTTTTCCTCCATGGTTTACTCGGCTCTAGTGAAGATTGGGATGCGCCATTGCAACACCTCGGTGACTTACCCAACATCACTATCGATTTACCCGGTCATGGCCTGAGTGCTTTGCAGTCGTGTAATAACTTTCGAGATTGTTGCAATCAAATATCTGACACCTTACTTACCCAAGTTGCTCCGCATCGTCCTATAGTATTAGTTGGCTATTCGCTTGGCGCCCGCATCGCCATGACAGGCATTGCCAAACAGTACTTCCCTTCGTTGAATATTCAACAAGTGATCATTGAAGGTGGCAATTTTGGTTTGCAAACAGAAGCGGATAAACAAACCCGCCTGAAAAACGATGCAAACTGGGCGGATAGATTCAGCAAGGAGCCAATTGAACAGGTTTTGAACGATTGGTATCAGCAACCAGTATTTAGCTCACTAAAGCATGAGCAAAGACAAGAACTGGTGGCTAAGCGCAGTGCTAATCTTGGCCCTGCGGTGGCGACTATGTTGATGGCAACATCACTCGCCAAACAAGAATATTTACTCGACTCGATGAAAGAGGCGGGTGTAAGAACACACTATATTTGTGGCGAACAAGACAGCAAGTTTAGCCTGTTAGCAAAGCAAAGCGGCTTGTCTTTTAGCCAAGTGGCGCATGCGGGTCATAATGCTCACCGAGAGCAACCCAAAGCGTTCGCGAAGATTATTTCCAATCAAATCGAAACTCACTTAACACCTTAGTTGGGTGGGTTAGCTAGAGAAACAAACAGGAATCACCATGTCAAAAACAGTCGGTATCTCAGAAGAAGAACTCTACGCTCCAGTCTACTGGAATGACTGCTCAGGTGAATATGAAGATATTCAGTACCACAAATCAGAAGATGGCATTGCGAAAATCACAATTGCGCGCCCACAAGTGCACAACGCATTCCGTCCGCAAACCGTAAAAGAGATGATCAACGCGCTAGCAGATGCTCGCTATGATGAAGGCGTTGGCGTGATCATCCTGACTGGCTTGGGCGAGAAAGCCTTCTGTTCAGGCGGCGACCAAAAAATCCGTGGCGATTACGGCGGCTACCAAGACGATTCAGGTACGCACCATCTAAACGTGTTGGATTTCCAACGCCAGATTCGTACTTGTCCAAAGCCTGTGATTGCTTCAGTTGCAGGTTGGGCTGTCGGTGGCGGTCACGTTCTGCATATGATGTGTGACCTAACGATCGCAGCTGAAAACGCGCAGTTCGGCCAAACCGGTCCTAAAGTGGGCTCTTTTGATGGTGGCTGGGGCGCATCCTACATGGCACGTATTGTTGGTCAGAAGAAAGCTCGTGAAATCTGGTTCCTTTGTCGTTTCTACGACGCACAAGAAGCGTTAGACATGGGGCTAGTAAACACGGTTGTTCCTCTCGAAGATCTAGAAAAAGAAACGGTACGTTGGTGTCGTGAAACGCTACAACACAGCCCAATGGCGCTGCGTTGTCTTAAAGCGGCATTGAACGCGGACTGTGATGGTCAGGCGGGTCTGCAAGAACTCGCGGGCAATGCGACAATGATGTTCTACATGACCGAAGAAGGTCAGGAAGGTCGCAACGCATTCAACGAGAAGCGTCGCCCAGACTTTAATAAGTTCCCTCGTAACCCATAAAGCGTCGTCACACGTATTCAATTTAGGCAGCAAGATGTGATTGCTGCCTGACATCGAATCCGTATTTGAATCAACGCTTATTTTATCTAGATAACGGAAAGGGAATATTGGTATGAGATCTGCCAAACTGTATCGCTATGAATTGCCGATGGACAGTGGCGTGATACTGCGTGAACAACGATTGAAAGTTCGTGAGGGTTTCATCGTTGAGCTAGCACAGGATGGTCAACTAGGTAGAGGCGAAGTCGCTCCGCTGCCAGGGTTTAGTATTGAGTCGTTGGATGACGTTTACTCGCAGTTGGTTGAGCAACTGGCTCAGTGGCAGCGCGGTGAAGAATTAGCGCTTGATGAGCTTTACCCATCGGTTGCCTTCGGTATTTCGATGGCGCAACTTGAATTGGACAATATCTTGCCGCAAGAGGGCTGTTACCAAGCTGCGCCGTTATGTTCAGGTGATCCAGACGAACTGTTGCCGAAGCTCAATGCCATGCAAGGTGAGAAAGTCGCGAAGATCAAAGTCGGCCTGTATGAACCGATTCGCGACGGCATGTTAGTCAATCTATTCTTAGAGTCCATTCCGGACTTGTCTCTTCGCTTGGATGCTAACCGAGCCTGGACTGCTGAAAAAGCACAGCAGTTTGCTAAGAAAATTGCGCCGTCTTTGCGTCAACGTATTGCGTTTATTGAGGAGCCTTGCCAAGTGCCAGGAGACAGCTTCTCATTTGCCATCAATACAGGTATTGCGATTGCTTGGGACGAAACCCTGCAACATGCGATTCGTAAAGATGCCTTTGCTCTGCAAGATCTTAACGGCGCTAAAGCGATCATCATCAAGCCGACTCTGATTGGTTCAGTCGAGCGTTGTATTGCTCTGATGGAAAAAGCCAAGGTGCTGGGAATCAAAGCGATAATCAGCTCAAGTATTGAATCAAGTTTAGGTCTGACCCAACTTGCCAGATTGGCTCAATGGCAGCTACCTGAAGAAGTTCCAGGGTTAGATACTGTTGGCTTGTTTGCTCAGCAGCTTGAAGTCGCATGGCCGGGTTGTGAACTGCCAGTTGCATCTTTAGCTGACCAAGCGCTGATTTGGCAGTGCTGATGACAAGTCGCGTTTCACCACTTAAAAGATGGGCTCAGCAGAGCCCATCTTTGTTAGCTCTTTCGACTCCTCAGGCTCAATACACTTGGCAGCAATTAGCAGCGAAAGTAGAGTGTGTTGCTGCTTCTTTGCGCGTTCAAGGCGTAGCGAAAAATCAGGTTCTGACTTGTGTTGGTAAGAATAGCGCTGAATTAGTCTTTACCTATCTCGCCTGTATGGAAATTGGCGCCATATGCGCGCTGGCAATGCCGCAAACCAAAGCTGAGTTGGAAACGAAACTGGATGCGCTCTACGCAGATGCGAATGCACGTAAATTGTGGTTAGTCCAAGATAACGATGTGCTTAGCGAGCTTGCGACGATTCATTTCTCACAACAATCCTCTAATGAAGTTGAATCCGATTACGACCCGAAGAACATTGCCTCCATCGTATTTACCTCTGGCTCAATGGGAGTTCCAAAAGCGGTCGCGCACACCAGTGAGCAGCACCTTGCTTCCGCATCGGGCTTATTGGAGAAGTTTCGCTTTCAACAAGGAGATACTTGGTTACTGAGCTTGCCGATGTATCACGTGTCGGGTTTAGCGATCATTTATCGCTGGCTACAAGCGGGCGCGAGCTTAAAAGTCGGCAGCGGTGAGCTACACAATGACATTTGTGGCGTTAGCCATGCTTCTTTGGTCGCGACGCAACTAAAGCGCCTATTGGAAAGCAAGCAAGCTCTGTCACTCACGCATGTGTTACTTGGCGGTAGCCATGTACCTCTTTCTCTCAGTCAGCAGGCGGCAGCGCAAGGAATTGAAACCTGGCTGGGCTATGGCATGACGGAAGCCGCATCAACGGTGACCGCGAAACAAATCGACCAACATTACAGCGCTGGTAGCATGCTGCCTAACCGTAAAGTGATGCTCAAAGGACAGCGGATCTTCATTGGCGGTGAAACACTGGCGTCGGGTTACTACTATCAAGGGCAATTGACGCCATTGCTACAAGACGGTTGGTTTGACAGCAAAGACCTAGGGGAATGGATTAACGACGAGCTGAAAATTATCGGTCGGGCGGACAACCTGTTTATCTCAGGCGGAGAAAACATCCATTGCGAAGAGATCGAAGCTGAGCTTAACAAGCACCCCGAGATCATTCAGTCTATTGTCGTGCCTGTCGAAGATGCCGAGTTTGGTCACCGCCCCGTTGCTGTAATTCAAACCCGTACAGAGCTCTCGCAAGCAGAGATAGAAAGTGCGCTTGGATCATTGACGCGCTTCAAATGGCCAATTGGCTACTATTCGATGCCGGAAATCTTGCTGACAGAAGGGATAAAAGTGCCAAGAAGTAAGGTCGTGCGCTGGCTAAGCTCCCAACTTAGTTAAATTCGCGATTTCATAGTCCAAAAGAGAATTTAACCCGCTTATAACTCTAATTCATAATATTCTGGTTCAATTATGGATATGGGTATAAGACGGAGCGATGAAAGCAATACTGATTTTGGCGATTGTGCTTCAGGTGATTTTAGCGACGCAGAGCGAAGGATTAACGCGCTCATTAGCGGAGCTGTCTGCGTTTCTATTGGTGCTGGGATTAGTGTTCAGCATAAAGAAAACGCGACACAAAAAGGCCGCGTTTGAACCAGAAGAGCTTTAACTTATCGTCAGCCACGCGAGTGAGAGCGTTGATATCGACACCCACAAACTTACACCAAACATTAGCGGCTTAGCGCCTGCCGCTCTGAGCTTCTCGATAGAAATACCGCAACCAATCAAGAACAAACACACCACCAGTGCTCGTTTCGCTACCTCGAAAATCCCTTGATAAACCATCTCGAATTGCGGCAATAAATCGCTAAATGCGATCGCAACGCAGTAAAACAAAATGAAGTAGGGAATGGTGACTTTCTTTGACTCATTACGGAACAAAAAGGCGCTAAATAACGCAACCGGAATGATCCACAACGCTCTTGCCAGTTTAAGTGTCGTTGCTGTTGTAAGCGCTTCCTCACCGTAGGCCGAAGCCGCTCCAACCACTGACGAAGTATCGTGAATCGCTATCGCCGCCCAAGTACCGAAAGTATGTTGGTCTAAGTTCAGCGCGTGGCCGATCACGGGGAAGATAAACAGCGCAATTGAGTTCAGTACAAACACCGTTGCTAGAGAAAGACCGATTTGCTCATCACTGGCTTTGATCGCTGGCGATACGGCAGCTATCGCGCTACCGCCACAAATCGCCGTGCCGGCCGAGATCAAATACCCGGTTTGTTTGTTCAACCCAATCGCTTTTGCTACCCACCAGCCGACAATTAATGTGCCTAAAATTGTGACAATGATGATGCCAATGCCATCGGCTGTAACAGCTAGCGCTTGTTGAAATTGGATGCCAAACCCTAAGCCTACAATCGAATAAGCAAGCAGTTTTTTGGTGATTTTGGCTAAGTTGAGGTGCGTCGGAACAAAGCCTAAAGAAGCAAGGAAAAAGCCGATAACCAGCGCGGTCGGGGAAGAAACAAAGGGAAACAGACAGACAACGAGCGCAAGCCAAAAAGGAAATTGCTTTTTTAGGTTATTCATTATTGCAATAGCTTAATACCAGAAGAGGCCATAGTGTAAGCGACTTGGTTTGATAAAGATAATTGAATCAACTGAACACCTGTTCAGAAAATCTGAACAGGTGTCGATATACTTAACGCCAGTCGCCGCGCAGTGCGGACACTTTTTCGTGCATCAATGTCGTAGTGGCGATATCTGGAGACACGGGCTCGCCAGCTTCGATTTCGAGCTTGGACCAGAAGCGTGTCGGTAGGCCTTTACACGCACGACCTTTGTAACGGCTAAAGTAACTTCCCCATAGTCCTTTCAGTGCCATAGGAATGACCGGAACCGGGCTGCGTCTCAGGATGATATCCATTCCGCGCATAAACTCATTCATTTCGCCATCAGCCGTCAATCGACCTTCAGGGAATATACACACGATATGGCCTTCCGCCAGCGCTTGCTCAACTTCATTGAAGGCGCGGCGAATGGAGTTACGATTGCTCGCCGAAATAGGGATCACACCAGCACGTTTCAAGAAACGACGTAATGGTGGCAGGTTGGCGTAATCTTCTTCCATCACAAAACGAATCAGGCGCGGGCATACGGCAGAAAGCAACAACGCATCCATATAGCTGACATGGTTGCAAACAATCAGCGCACCACTTTTTTTCGGCAAGTAATGCAGGTTCTTGTGGTTCACTCGATACATAGTATGAGTTAACACCCAAACCAAGAATCGGATAACAAAGATTGGTCGTTGCATAAATAAATACACTGCAACCATCAAGTTCAACGCTGCTAGCAACGTAAACAGCTGTGGAATCGTCATGCCGATCAGGCTCAGGCAGACAATGCCTAATACAGCGCTGCCGACCATAAAGGATGAGTTGTAAATATTTAGCGCGGCAACGACTTGCGCACGTTCGGTAGCTTTGGCACGCTGCTGCATCAGTGCGTACAAAGGAACGATAAATATCCCACCTGAAGCCCCTAATAGCAGTAGATAGGTAAACACCGACCACAGCGGCTGGTAGGCGACAAAATCAGCAAAGTTTTCAAACTCAGGCAACGTTTCAGGCACCGAGCTTGCCATTAGCCAACCAAAGATCGTAATACCTAAACTGCCGATAGGGACGATACCGACTTCAATCCGATGGTTGGATAACTTGTCACACGCTAATGACCCGGCGGCAATACCGACAGAAAACAGCGCCAACAAGAACGACACCGCACTTTCGCTACCATTGAGGTAGACCTTGGTAAAATTTGGGAACTGGGTAAGGTATGCCGCACCTAAAAACCAGAACCAACTGATCGCCATTAAAGACTGAAATGTGGTGCGGTCGGCCTTGGCGATAGCGATGGTTTGTTTCGTTTGTCGAATCGGTTGCCAACGGAACTTAAGATCTGGCGCGGCGGCAGGTGCTTCCGGAATCGAGCGGCTCGCAATATAACCCAGTAACGCAAATACAATGACCGATCCAGCGGCCCAGTATTTCGCGCTCTCTGCTGATGCAATCACCCCCGCACCCAAAGTGCCGAGTAAGATCGCGAGGAAAGTGCCAGTTTCGACCAGCGCGTTGCCAGGCACGAGTTCTTCTTGTTTTAGCTGTTGGGGTAGCAGTGCGTATTTGACCGGACCAAAAAATGCCGATTGTGTGCCCATCAAAAACAGCAGTAACAATAGAATTAAGTAGCTCTCGGTGATAAAGCCAATCGCGCCTAAGCACATGATGCCGATTTCGGCCAACTTAACCTTACGGATAAACCAAGACTTTTCGTATTTGTCGGCGAGGACGCCCGCTGTGGCTGAGAAAAGGAAGAAAGGCAAAATGAATAAGCCGGCAGCGAGGTTGATGAAAAGATTGCTTGAGACAGGCAGTAAACCCGTGCCAGCAAAGGCAACAAAGAGCAGAAGAACGTTTTTAAAAATATTGTCGTTAAATGCGCCGAAAAATTGGGTGATAAAGTAGGGCAGAAAACGTTTCTGCCCTAATAGAGAAGTTTGGCTGTTTGGCATGATTACCTAAATTCCTTTCGGGCGTCGATTACCAGTTGGCGAGGTAGTTGGTCAATAGGTTGTCGATCAGCTCTTTACCGTCGATAGGTAGTGAAGCGAAGAACTTATCGTCGACACTCAGAAGCGTCACGCCATGAACACCAGACCAAAGCACGCGGCTTGCTTCTAACACTTCCACGTCTGTGCGCTCAGGCGCCATCACTTTAAGTAGGTACTCGAGCATTCCCGTCATTCTATTGATTCGCTCCGCTTGCCATTCAGGCAACGTTTCACCGTTCATGTTGTGCTCGAAGATCAACTGCCAGCGGTATGGGTTCTTGTGTGCAAAGTCGTGGTAGCAGTAGGCGAGTTTAAATAACGCCGTTTTTGGATCATCGTTTTCGCACACAGACGAGCGAGCTTCTGCAGAAAGTTCATCTAAGGTTTGTGCCACCGCGTGAAGCAGCAAAAGATTGTAGTTGCCGAACACGTTAACCAAAGTGCTTGGCACATAGCCAATCATGTTCGCGATTTTGCGCAAACTTAGGTCGTGGTATGAATTTTCTTTAAGGAACTCCTTCACCGTATCTAGGGTGAGGGCAATAAGCTCTTCTCTCGTATGATCGTTTCGTCTGGCCATGGTAATCAATATAAAATGAACAACGTTCAATATTCTATGAGCGACACTGAGTACCGTCAACTTAGGCAAATGAGAAATTGCAATATTCTGATACAAGTGCACACGAGTAATTAGTTTGCTTAAGGTGAATGAACCTTTATTATGAAAGTATAACTAGAATCTAACATCTCGAAAGAACCCTTAAAGGATAAATATGAAGCGATTGTTTTCACTTGTTGCTTTGCTGATGGTTTCTGTGGCGATCACACCGATTGCAGAAGCGAAGAAGTTTGGTGGCGGTAAGTCTTTTGGTAAGAGCTACAAGACGGCACCTGCGCCTAAGCAGCAAACTCAAAATACCAGCACTGTTGGCAAGGATCAGACGGCAGCGGCGAAAAGTTCAAGTAAGAAAGGTCTAATGGGCGGCTTGCTAGGTGGTTTGCTGGCTGGTGGTTTGTTAGCGGCTTTCTTCGGCGGCGCATTCGAAGGTATCCAATTTATGGATATCCTAATCCTTGGTCTACTGGCGTTCCTTATCTTCAAGCTTATGCGTGGGCTTCTCGGGGCGAAGCAAGGCAGTATGAACCAGCAGCGTCAGCAGCCTGCATTCGGCGGTTCAGCTCCTAAATTTGAACAACCAAATGTTCATAATTTCGAGCAACCTCAAAATACTGCGCAAGGTGGTTTTGGTTTCGGTACTCAAACTGACATTCCGCACAACTACCCACCGGGTTTTGACCAAGCAGCATTTATTAATGGTTCGCGTGAGCACTACCGAATCCTGCAAGGTGCTTGGAACCATAACCAGCTAGATACGATTGAAGAATACGTTTCTCCAAGTCTGTTTGCTGATCTGCAAGCAGAGCGTGCAAAACTGGATGGTGAGCAACACACTGACGTGATGTACGTCGATGCAGAAATCGTACGTGCAGACTACGATGCGTCTAAAGCTCAGCTTAGCCTGCAGTTTAGCGGTCGCTACCGTGATGCGGTTGAAGGTATCGAAGAGAACATCGAAGATATCTGGCACCTAGAACGCGATCTGACAACACCAAATGCACCATGGTTGATTGTTGGTATTCAAGGTTAAGATAAACCGAAATGAAATAAACGCCTGAGCAGATGCTCGGGCGTTTTTGTATTGTTTCTATGTCCGTATACTTGGTAGTATTCTTTAAAACAAACACTATAAAAAGGTAAGTAAAGTGGCTGAATTTAAATACAAAAATTTATCTCAGGAAGAACAAGACAAGTTAGATGCCGCGGTGTTCCGTCGTTTGCTTGCGCACCTAGATGACAACAAAGACGTACAAAACATTGACTTGATGATTCTGGCTGGCTTCTGCCGCAATTGTTTCAGCAAATGGTACAAAGCGGAAGCGGACAACCAAGGTTTGGAACTGGACATCGACGATGCGCGTGAGCGTGTTTACGGCATGACTTATGATGAATGGAAACAAAACCATCAGCCAGCGGCGACACCAGAGCAGTTAGCGGCATTTGAAGCGCGCCAAAACAAAAAATAATCCTGCATATAGTAACGCCACCCACTTTGAGTAAGTGGGTGGCGTTTTTTCTAGCTGACGTTGCTATTTATTATCTGGTTAGGCGATATGACCTGTCGCTTCAAAGCCTTCTAACTTGGCTAAATAAGGTTGTAAATCGCCAATATTCTCTTTTACCCACTCTGGGTTGTAGTAGGTATCCAAGTAACGCTCGCCACTATCGCATAGCAATGTGACAATTGAACCTGTTTCACCTTTCTGTTTCATTTCACTGGCTAGCTGCAACACACCGTATAAGTTAGTGCCAGTCGATGCGCCAACTTTGCGGCCAAGAATTTTCTCTAACCAGTGCGCGGTCGCAACAGACGCTGCATCTGGGATCTTGCGCATTTCATCGATCACACCAGGAATAAAGCTTGGTTCGACACGTGGGCGGCCAATGCCTTCGATTTTACTGCCGCAGTCGCCGGTTAAATCCGCATTACGAGATTGAAAGTAGTCAAAGAAGACCGAGTTATCTGGATCAACCACGCACAATTTGGTGTCGTGTTTCTGATAACGGATAAAGCGTCCGATCGTTGCCGACGTCCCCCCTGTGCCAGGACTCATGACAATCCAAGTTGGTACTGGGTGATCTTCAAGCTCCATCTGGCTGAAGATAGCGTTAGCGATGTTGTTATTGCCGCGCCAGTCCGTCGCACGCTCGGCATAAGTAAACTGGTCCATGTAATGACCATTGAGCTCGTCAGCGAGGCGTTTAGACTCTGCATAGATTTGGTCTGAACGGTCAACCAAATGTGCCTGTCCACCATAGAATTCGATCTGTTCAATTTTCTTACGGGCGGTGCACTTTGGCATCACAGCAATAAACGGTAAGCCTAGCAAACGGGCGAAGTAAGCCTCTGAAACCGCGGTACTGCCAGAAGAAGACTCGATAATTGGAGTATTTGGTCCAACCCAACCGTTACAGATCGCGTACAAAAATAGTGAACGTGCCAAACGGTGTTTCAGCGATCCTGTCGGGTGTGTACTTTCATCTTTTAGATAGATATCGACGCCATCGACACTGGGTAGATCAAGTTTAATCAGGTGAGTATCAGCACTGCGCTGATAGTCCGCTTCAATCTTACGCACCGCGTCATTAATCCAATTGTGGTCAGTACACATGGGTAGGGAACTCCTTAGAATTGTTATGCTGACAATGTAGCGCTTCACCTAGAGAAAAACTTTGCTATTTTTGCTTCGATTTGCTTTATTTGGAGAAAATATTTCTACGATATAAAATATATGGAAATTGAACTTGATAAAATTGACCGAAAAATGCTCAATCTGTTGCAGCAAGACGGAACGCTTTCGCTGAACGATTTAGCCGACGCGGTCAATCTGACAACTACACCGTGCTGGAAACGATTGAAAAAGCTTGAAGAAGCAGGAGTGATTGAAAAACGTGTCGCGCTACTCAGCCCTGAAAAACTCGATTTGTCGTTTACTGCGTTTGTGATGATCAAGACCAGTGATCATTCCCATGAATGGTACAGCCACTTTGTTTCAACAGCAGCCGAGTTTCCGGAAGTGATGGAGTTTTATCGTATGGCGGGGGAGTACGACTATATGATGAAGGTGTTGGTCAAAGATATGCCGTGTTTTGACCGTTTCTATAAAAAATTGGTGAACTCGGTTGCGGGTATTTCGAATGTGACTTCGACGTTTGCGATGGAACCATTGAAGTACACAACCGCGCTACCAATTGGCGGAGAATAGCGCTCCGCCAATTGATATTGTTTATTTGGTGAAGCGCATGACGCCTTCTTGAACCGCAGACGCTACCAAGTGGCCTTGGCGGTTGTAAATTTCACCACGCACCAAACCGCGAGTATTGCTGGCAGTTGGGCTATCGATAGCGTAAAGCAGCCATTCGTCCATCTTGAATGGGCGGTGGAACCAGATCGAATGGTCGATCGTCGCAACTTGGAAGTTTGGTGTCATCAGCGACACGCTGTGAGGATGCAATGCTGTCACCAAGAATCCCCAATCCGAGGCGTAACCAAGCAGGTATTGGTGGATCAATTGGTTATCTGGCACCGCGCCGTTTGCTTTGATCCATAGATATTGCTTCGCTTCAGTCTTTTCTGGTTTGAGCGGATTGACGACATTGACAGGACGCATTTCAATCGGCTTTTCACCACAGAAAGTACGTTTGAGCTTTTCTGGCAGAACGTGTTCAATGCGCGCCGCTAACTCAGATTCGGAAGCAAAGTTTTCTGGTCCAGGGATATCTGGCATGGTGTTTTGGTGCTCAAAGCCTGGCGCTTCGCCATGATAAGAAGCGGTGAGGTAGAAAATTGGACGACCATTTTGAATCGCTTTGACGCGGCGAGTACTGAAACTGCGGCCATCGCGAAGGTTTTCTACGTCATAGATAATCGGTTTTTCTGGATCGCCAGGGTAAAGGAAGTAACTGTGAAATGAGTGAACGGTTCTGTCTGCATCAACCGTGTAACGAGCAGCAGAAAGTGCCTGGCCAATCACCTGACCGCCGTACACTTGTGGCAAGCCTAAATTCTCACTTTGACCTCGAAACAGGCCTTCTTCTAGTTTTTCTAATTGCAGCAGATTTAACAGCTCGCTCAGCGCTTTACTCATTAATCCTCCCCAGTTTCGTTATTATTTTGCTTAGGTCAACACGCTCTAGTCATTCTACGCGGTTTAGCGATAATTTAAACATCTGTATAAGCGTAATGTCATTAAACGCCCTGTACGTAAAAAACCTGTCAACACTAGGTTGGCTGCAATGACATTTACATATTCCCTACCTATAATCATTGTGAATTTAATGATTTAAGAGAGGCTTTATGAAAAAGGCACTAGCACTTGTAACGTCAGTTGTATTAGGCGCGGTTTTAATGGGTTGCCAAGCTTCAGAAGAGAAAGTTGAAGAAGTGAAAAATGACTCTATTACAGGTACGGTAGCGTACCGTGAGCGTATTGCTCTACCAGACAACGCGGTTGTAGAAGTATCACTTCAAGACATCTCACTTGCAGATGCTCCAGCGAAAGTGATTTCAACCCATCGCTTCGAAACCAATGGTGCGCAAGTTCCTTTTGAGTTTTCATTAACGTATGACGCAAACAAGATTGAACCGCGTCACCGCTACAGCGTCAGTGCTCGTATCGAAGTTGACGGCAAGCTTCGCTTCATTACAGATATGAACTACGGCGTGATTACGGATGAGAACAACACAGACAACGTAAACCTACGTTTAATCTCTGTTAATCAATAAGCCGACCTCAAGGTTTGTTTACAATGGCAGCTACGGCTGCCATTTGTATTTTCTCAGGCTCACTTTGCCGTCTCTGGTAACTTCGATGCCATCAGCGATCATTTCTTCTCTCTGTCTTACCAGATCTTCTCCATTTAAAGAGATTCTTCCCTGACTGTTAATCACTCTAAACCAAGGCAATTGCGTTCCTTGGGGTAAGTTGCTTAGCGCCTTACCAACATGACGTGCATACCCTGGGTAGCCCGCAAGTTTGGCGATTTCACCGTAAGTTGTTACTTTTCCAGCTGGAATTTGGTGAATTACAGCAAAGATTTGCGCTAAAAACTGGTCCATAATGACGTTGTCCTAGTTCGAATTTTTCCATGGAAGGGATAAGGAGAGGGCATGGTATTTTCTACATTTCAGTTCTTAGTGACAACTCTACTCGCGGTGGTTTGTGCGCGAGCTATCAGCTTGAGCGAAGGTGACATTCCAATCCTCGCATTACTTATACCTGCATTGTGGGTGCTTCCTCAAGGTGGGGTAAAAGGGCTTATCCTCATGGCCGCTATGGTGACCTACGGATTAACTTTGCCATATCAACCTATCGCGCTTTCTGTCAGCGTATGGGTATTGTTCCCTCTGTTGATGGTCGTGTTCTCTAGACGCAGTAGTATCGGTGTCTTGGCGATTGCCGCTTTGATCGTCGTAACGCTTCAAGTTGGCATCATGGTGACGCAATCTGGTGGAAAACTGGACGGTGAGCCTATCGCGACAGTAGTGCAAACTCTGGCGGTGATGGTGATTTGGTGGACAGCCAACAAATGGCGAGCGTCAAGCAAACACAGCTGGTGGGTATTAGGGCTGATTCTCCCTCTATGGTTGGCGGACCTTTCTTATGCAGCGTTAGTGGCATTGTCGGTCACCGGGATTATCGCTTCCATGGAAAGCTTATCGCGGCTCAAAACATTCAAGTGGAGCAAACTGCTTTGTTGGACACTGCCGACGGTGGGTTTCGCCGCGTTGGTTGTTTCGCCAAACATCGACGTGCCTAATCCGGTATTTGTCGTTTGGCTATGTTTGCTCACCACGGCTTGGATGACGGATTACATCCTGAAAAGCGTCGAAGAAGAACAAGACGTATAAAAACAAAAGCGTAGCGGTGAGCGACGGTGATTTATACAAACTGCCGAGCTCATGGTTACTCACTGAGCAGTTAAACCTAAAACGCGAGTTTTATTTGGTTTATCGCTTGAAATACTCACAGGGATGCTTGATAATCCTCCCACTCCTTAGCGATGCTAAGGAAAACGAATCTATGGAGGCCCTGGTCCTCCCGCAACAATAGCTCGTGAACTCGGTCAGGTCCGGAAGGAAGCAGCCGCAGCGAGTGACTTGTGTGCCGGGATGTGGCTGGGGCTTCCACCCATTTAAAAAGCCGCTTTTATTAGCGGCTTTTTGCTATCTAGACATTCTTAATAGCCTTCCTATTGCATCACAAATCACTCCCCAGTCGGCTGGTGGTGTGCGCTTTGAATCGCGTTTAGTGCGTTACGTACCAACAGCTGAGTTTGCTGTTTAAGCATTCGGACAAAGTGAACTTCGATATCACTTAACGCGACGGTATCAGGTGTGACGAGATACATTTCGGTTACGGGTAGTGATTCATAGGGTGGTAAAGGCCACAGCATGCCTTGGGCAACATAAGGCTTGGCGCTCTCTACCGTCAACGCGCCAAATCCAATTCCAGCCATGATCATACGGCGCACTTCTTCGAGGTTGGACGATACCGCGACCAACTTGCCCCAAAACTGCTGCTGCTCGCGAAAGTGTGCAATCGCATCCAATCCCTCACCGGGCTGATCGCTCTCAAATGAGATATACGGCAAGCCTTTAATTTCTTCGAGGGTTAGGTCATCGCGTCCAAAATACGGGTGCGTCCGGCCGCAATAAAAGCCCATTTGTTCGTAGCCGAGGAAATCACAACGAATCCCGGTTTTGGTAATCTTTTTATTGCTCAATCCAATCCTCAACAGACCATCGGCCACGTGGCTGACGATATCCGCGCTTGGGTGTGTGTTGACGTTAAAAATCACGTTGGGAAACAGAGAGTGGTACTGCGTTAATGTCGCGTCGAACGCCTGACATTGCAGGTGGCTGGCGATCTCTATTGTGAGTTCGCCTTGGATATTATCCGCTTGGTCGACAAATTGATCGGCCATATTGCCGATAATCCGGCTGACCGACGACGCATATTCATACACTCGCATTCCGTGCAGAGTCAGAGAAAAGACGCCTTTTTTACGCAAGATAAGTCGCTTGTCGACGTGCTCTTCGAGTCGTTTGAGTGCGTTACTCACACTTGGCTGACTAAGCGATAGCTTACGTGCTGCGGCGCTTATCCCACCTTCATTGACGATGGTTAAAAACGTGTACAACAAGTTCCAATCAAGATTACGCAGCAGTCGGTCTTTGGCGTTGAGCATGAAGTTCTTTCCTTGAATCTTTTATCCATAGCGACAGGCTATGTATATCATACTTATTCATCATTATGGGTATTAACCAATTTTTAACATACTCAATAGTGTCCTTGTGATCGTTTGCCGAGGTCGAAGGGAGTTGTCTTCGTGGCGAGCGACAAACCGAAATAAACCATAACAAAAGTAGAAGGGAATCCATGATGGCAAAAGGAAAACTATTAGGTGCTTTGCTTGCTACCTCAGTTGCAGTCGCTACCTCGGCGAGTGTCCAAGCTGAAACAATCAGAATTGGCACCGAGGGTGCGTATCCTCCATTTAACTATTACACCGCTGACGGTCAGTTGGCTGGGTTCGATATCGAAATTGGCAAAGCGTTGTGTAGTGAGATGAAAGTGGAGTGTGAGTTCGTCGCGCAGGATTGGGACGGCATTATTCCGGCGCTATTAGCGGGCAAATACGACATGATTCTCGCGTCGATGTTTATTACCGATGCACGTAAACAACAAGTGGCGTTCAGCGAACCTTATCAAGCCTCTGCGATGACGTTTGTCGTCGATAAACAGTCGGGTATTAAGGATGTGTCGCCAGAAGCGATGAAAGGCATGATCATCGGCGCACAAGGCTCGACGACTCAGGCTGAATACCTACTAGCAAAATATCCAGATTCAGAGATTCGGCTCTATCCGACTCAAGACGCAGTAAATCTCGATTTGGTCAGTGGCCGTATTGATGCCCAAGCCGGTGACATCATGCCAATGACCGATTGGCTCAGCTCTGAAGACGGCGCGTGCTGCGAAAAAGCTGGTGAACTGATCACTGACCGCACTTACGTTGGCGATGGTGTCGGTATTGCACTGCGTAAAGAAGACCAAGAACTGCGTCAGCGCATTGATCAGGCGTTGGCGAACATCATCAAAGATGGCACTTACCAGAAAATTAACGACGAGTTCTTCTCGATCAACTTGCTGACACTGAAATAAGTTAGCTAATCGTGGCGGCGATGGTCGCCACTGAGTTGCAAAGCAAAGAGAGAGCGACGCGATGGATTATCTGACGTACTTAAGCTTGGGTGACAGCGGCTGGGGTGATGAACTGCTCAAAGGCTTAGCAGTAACGATAGGGTTGGCACTTTGCGCGTTACCCGTGGGATTGATTTTAGGCACTGGTGTGGCCGCGTTGTCAATCAGCGCCCACAAAAGCTATCGCTGGTTTGCCAATGTGTATACCACGGTGTTGCGAGGCTTACCTGAGTTGCTGACATTGTTCATCATTTATCACGGCGTCGGTCTCTTGATTAACAAAACGCTTAAGTGGATTGACCCGAGCAATGGCTTCTTCGAACTCAATCCCTTTGGTGCAGGTGTGATCGCTCTAGGTCTGGTATTCAGTGGCTATGCAGCCGAAGTGTTGCGTGGTGCATGGAAAACGATGGACAAGGGGCAGCGTGAAGCAGGGTATTCGTTGGCGATGACTCGACTGCAGATATTTTGGTTTATCGAACGTCCGCAATTGCTGCGTTTGGCGTTACCTGGCTTGGGCAATCTATGGATCAACTTACTCAAAGATACTGCATTGGTCTCGGTGATTGCGCTAGATGATTTGATGCGCGCAGCGAACATAGCTGTGGGTGCGACTAAAAAGCCGTTTCTGTTCTATCTAACGGTATGCCTTGCTTATTGGGCGGTATGCGTGTGCTGCGAGAGGTTGTTGGCAGCAATGGAACAACACTCGAAACGTGGCATTCGCGTGAGTCGCTAAGGAGAAGTGAATGACGGATTTTATTGCGAAAGTGGCGCCGATGTTGCTTGATGGTACTTGGATGACGCTCAAAATTACCTTTATCTCGGTCTCATTGGCGGCGTTATTGGCGCTACCTATGTCGATACTGCGCATTCAGCCGTCACGTGTTTACCGTTGGCCAGTGCAGCTGTTTATCTCTTTCTTTCGCGGCACACCTCTGATCGCACAGCTGTTTTTGCTCTACTACGGCTCTGGTCAGTTCCGTCCTTGGCTGATGGATATGGGGCTGTGGCACTTCTTCCGCGATCCGGTGAACTGCGCGTTATTGGTATTCACCCTGAATTCATTGGCGTATCAGACTGAGATCCTGCGCGGTGCGATTCAGTCTGTTGATGCGGGCGAAATTGAAGCGGCAAAGTCGATGGGTATGAGCAACAGTCTGCTTTATCGCCATATTGTGCTGCCATTGGCGTATCGAATCGCGTTTCCGGCGTTGGGCAATGAATGCATTTTGATGCTGAAAGGTGGCGCGGTCGCGAGCGTGATTACCGTGATGGACCTGATGGGACAAACTCGTCGTGCCTTCTCACAGACGTTTGATATCTCAACCTACTTTTTGGCGGCTGCGATGTACCTAGTGATCGCGACTCTGTTCGTCATGGCATGGCGTCAGGTAGAACGTTACTTATATCGTCACCAAATTCAGCGAACGTCGGGCGCTAAGTCCGTCACGGTCGCAGCAACCTAGTTTTCAAACCCAACCACAACCTGTTGGCAACAGGAGCTCGAGCTCTTGTGGGCTCGTTTGACTTAAAAAAGGATCAACATAATGAATAAGATTGAATTGAAAACGCCTTACTTGGTGTTTCTCGGCGATGCAAATGATCTTCTGATGGCAAAAGTAGCCAAAGGTGTGGCGCACTGGCGACCAGAAAAATGTCTGGCGCAATATCGACTGCCAGGCGCAAAAGCCGATTTAGGCTTAGCAGAAATGTCACCGCGCGAAGCGGCAGCGTGCGGGGCGAAAACCTTTATTCTTGGTCTGGCTCCGGTTGGGGGTACACTGCCGTTGGCTTGGATTGATATTTTGATTGAAGCAATGGAAGCGGGCATGGATGTCGCAAGCGGCTTGCACATGCGCTTGAATGATATTCCTGAACTGGTTGCAGCGGCGCAGCGCACAGGTCAGAACTTGCTGGACGTTCGCGTACCTCAAGGGCCGATGGTGTGTGGAACTGGGCTTCCTCGTAGTGGTAAACGCCTGCTTAGCGTCGGGACGGACTGCTGCGTGGGTAAAATGTTCACGACTTTGGCAATTCATCGCGAGATGGAACTGCGCGGTATTCCGGCCACATTTCGTGCCACAGGGCAGACTGGCATTCTGATTGAAGGTAGCGGTGTGCCAGTGGATGCGGTCGTGTCGGATTTTATTTCCGGTATGGTTGAAACGTTGTCTCCGGATAACGCGCCTGATCATTGGGACATCATTGAAGGTCAAGGCTCACTGCTTCATCCTGCATACGCAGGGGTGAGCTTGGGGCTACTGCATGGCGCGCAAGCAGATGTGATTATCGTATGTCACGAAGCGGGTCGTACTCAAATGGATGAAATGGAAGGTTTCAGCGTGCCTGATCTGCAGACTACCATCGATATCAACCTAACGATGGGACGCGTCACCAATCCAGATATTCGTCTGGGCGGGATCGCCTTAAACACGGTCAATCTGAGTGAAGAGGAAGCGCTGGCTGAGATCGCACGTATTGAGAAACAATTTGGTGTACCTGTCGTTGACCCAGTACGTACTGGTGTGTCAAAAATCGTCGATGGTCTTACCGAGGTGTGCTATGCGTAAAATGAGCGTACGTGTCGAGAAATGGCCGCTGCATGAGCCATTTGTCATTTCTCGTATGGAACCTATGCTACACGGTGAAGTGGTGGTGGTTGAGATTGAACAAGACGGCTATGTCGGGCGCGGAGAGTGCGAGCGCATGGATATCTTTGAGCCTGACTACCCATATGACGTGCTAGCGACAGTACAGTCGGCCGTTGCAGCGGTTGAAGCGGGCATCAGCCGTGAAGAACTGCGCGAATTGCTACCATCGGCGGCGCCGCGCAACGCCATTGACTGCGCGTTGTTTGAACTTGATGCCAAGCTAAACCAGCAACCTGCTTGGCAAATGGCGGGCTTTGCGGACGAACCACAACCTGTGACGACCGTGTTTACTTTGTCACTCGATAGTGCAGAGAACATGGCGAAAGCAGCTGCAGCGCAAAAACATCGTCCAATCTTAAAGCTTAAACTCGGGCGAAATGGTGATTTAGAGCGTGTACGCGCAGTTCGTGAAGCCGCGCCCAATACACGCCTTGTTATCGATGCCAACACAGGTTGGAGCTTTGCCCAGCTAGTTGATTACTTGCCTGCATTGGCGGAGCTGGGTGTGGAAATGGTCGAGCAGCCGTTGTCGTTCGAAGAAGAGCATTTGTTGGAAACCATTACGCCAGCCTTGCCGATCACCGCTGACGAATCTTGTATCGACCGCAGTTCTTTAGCAGCGCTGAAAGGTCGCTATCAAGCGGTGAACATTAAGTTGGATAAAACCGGTGGTATGACCGAAGCCTTGGCGCTACTTAAAGACGCGCAAGAGATGGGTTTTGAAGTCATGGTCGGTTGCATGATTGGCACGTCTTTGGCGATGGCTCCTGCACTGCTGTTAGCCCAACAAGCACGTTGGGTGGATATTGATGGCCCTTTGCTGCTCTCAGAAGATAGGTCGCCAGCACTGAACTATCGTCAGAGTGACGTTGAGCCAACACAAGGTGTGTGGGGGTAATCACAGCTCATTGCTTACCAAGCCATGGAATCGCGCCATGGCTTTTTCATTTCAGTGGCAAAATTGTGGCGTCACGCAAAGCGGGAATACTCGAAGATTGACTATGCTTAACTGCAGCGGATTTTTGTCTGCACAATTGTGGTGCATCGCAGTTATAGATTATAACCAATTGGTTTATGAGCAATTGATAGATTAATTTATAGTTAAGCGTCGAAAAAAATAACAACACGGAACTGTTCTAAGTGAAAAATCTGACCAAATTTATCCTCGGGGGAGTAAGTGCAAGCTTGCTGTCTATGTCTGTTGCTCAAGCTCAAGAGTGGCGGTTCAATAACTTCCTACCTGAAACACGTCCAGAGACAAAAGAGCTCGAGCAGTTTGCGGCGGACGTGAAAGCCAAAACCAATGGCGAAATCGATATCAAAGTCTTCAGTGGTGGTTCTTTAGGCCTGAAAAACACCGACGTGTTGCGTTTTCTACCGCGTGGCGCCGTGGATATGAGCCTCGCTTGGGCGAACTATTTAGGTCGTGATGCAGAAAGCTTGAGTACAGTTATGGTTCAGGGCACGATTGGCTCAGTAGAAGAGTTGAACGCTGCGCTGCCTGAAGTGAAGAAAATCTACCAAGAAGAGTTCTCTGATTGGGACGTGGCAATCACAGGTTATGTTGCGCTACCTATGCTGGAAGCGTCTATTTTCTGCCGTGAAGACCCAATCAACTCTCTCGACGACCTACGTGGTAAAAAGCTACGTGTTTGGGCAAAAGACCAAGTAGATACCTTTGGTCGCCTTGGTATTTCAGCGCAAATCATTCCTCAAGAAGAGATGTACGTTGCGATGAAGACAGGCGTAGTCGATTGTGCGGTTTACCCAGCACTTTACGCTCACACAGTGTCGCTGCAAGAAGTATCAAAGTACGCTGCGTATCTGTACCCGATGGCGTCAGGTCCGTACATTCTTGGTATGTCTCAGGATAAATGGGATTCGTTATCGAAAGAGCACCAACAAGCGTTGACCGAAGCAGGCGATGCGGTGTGGCAACGTACTAACTCATACGAAGACGACCACCAGAAAGAGCTCGACGCGCGTGCAAAACTGGCTGAAGGTGGTGTGACTTGGCTGGATGACTTCCCTGAAAAAGACCGCCAAGAGTTTACCGCTGCGATCACTGAAGTTTGGGGCGAGCTGGCGAAAGAAGCTGGCGGCAAAGCACCAGAATATCGTGAGCGTGTGCTAAAAGCGCTTGGTCGATAGTTGCTGACGTCAACATGAGTTTAGTTTCAACATTTATTGATAAAGGGCTGAAACGTTCAGCCCTTTTTCTTGCCATTCTGTCTGCACTTTCGTTAGTGGCGATTCTTGTCGTCATTGTGGCGAGTGTGGTTTTGCGTAAGTTCTTTGATGCGCCCCTGTTTTTCGCAGAAGAACTGGTCGGCTTGCTGATGAGCGCCAGTCTATTCTTAGCCTTGCCGATGGCAACAATCAAAGGGCAACACATTCGCGTCACGCTGCTAATTGATTCATTAAAAGCTCGCATCCCATTTGTGGCGCAAGCGATTTCTACGCTCGGCATTTTAGTTGGGCTTGGTTTCTGTGGCTGGATCCTTTGGGAAGCGATTCCGTGGATGGAGTTTGCGATTAAGCGAGAGCTTAAATCTGAAACCGCGCGAATTCTGCTGTATCCACTGATGTCTGTGGTTCCGGTATCGATGGCGCTGTGCTGCATTATCTATTTCGCAAGACTACTCGGCTTTATCAAATTAGAGGAACGTTAAGATGTTTTGGACGACCCTCGTCTCTGTATTAGTGGCCAGTGCGAGCAGTGGCATTGCATTAGGTGCTGCGCTCGGTTTTACCGGCTTGATTCTTCTGCATTTCTTTAACTATGGTTCTGCCTATCTGGCGGTGGATACCATTTGGGGCATCTTCAACTCGTTTACCCTTAGCGCTGTGCCAATGTTTATCCTGCTGGGTGAAATCTTATTAAGAAGCGGAATCAGTGAACGAGCTTACGCTGCGTTTACGCCGATTTTCGCTCGAGTCCCTGGCGGCCTATTACATTCGAACGTTGCAGTGTGTACCTTGTTTGGGGCGGTCAGTGGTTCAAGCTTATCTACCGCCGCGGCGATTGGCTCGGTGGCTTACCCAGAGCTCAGCAAGCGCGGTTATAACAAAGAAGCGGTAGTTGGAAGCTTGGCTGGCGCCGGTACTTTAGGGTTATTGATCCCGCCAAGTCTGTCATTGCTGATTTTTGGCGCACTGACGGAAACCTCGATCGGCAGACTGTTTGCTGCAGGCATTGTTCCGGGTGTGATGGTGAGTGCGCTGTTTATGCTGTATATCTTTTTACGCAGTGTGAACAACCCTTCGATTGCTCCACGAGACAATACCGCATACAGCTTAGGTTTCATCGTACATGGCATGCTGCGCGTGTGGCCAATCTTACTGCTGATTCTGGCGATCATGGGCAGCATCATGTTTGGTGTGGCGACCCCGACGGAAGCGGCAGGTGTGGGTGTAGCCGTTGCGATTGTGATTTCTTTTATCTGGGGTGACCTAACACTAAAAGGGCTAGGTGAATCGGTCTATCGCAGCGCGTTGATGTTTGCTTCGATCGGTTTTATTGTCCTTGGCGCAGCCATTTTATCTCAGTCGGTTAGCATTCTCGGTGTCCCACAGGCGATTCTTGAAGCCGCGATCGACAGCGGTTTAGGTAAGTACGGTATCTTCCTGCTGATCGTTTTGATTTACGTTATGTTCGGCTGCGTGTTCGATGGATTGTCTCTGATGGTGATGACGCTACCGATCGTTTTTCCGTTACTAACTGGACTCGGTTTTGACCCGATTTGGGTTGGTGTGATGATCACCATCCTGATTGAAATAGGGCAAGTTACACCACCAGTTGGCTTGAACCTTTCTGTCTTAACGGCAATTACTAATGGTGAAATCAGTTTAGGCCGTACCGCGATAGCCACCATCCCGTATTGGGGGATTTTATTATTGGCTATCGGCATCATTACGTTGGTACCAAGTGTGGTGCTGATTTTACCTAATGCGATTTTTTAGAGGATTTGTATGACAATCAAAGTCAAACCAGCCAGCTACGGACCGGTGTTCGCTAAAGCAGATGATGATGGCACATTGGTATTTGCTTCTGCTGACAGCGAGTTCACTGCGACGCCATCGTTGGAAAGCCCAGCGATGACGCTACTCTACTCGATTGCATCATGTATGGTGTTGTCGCTTCAGATGGTTGCGAAGCGCAAAAAGATTGCGATCGAACCGTTTCAGTTTGAAGTGATTGGTCAGAAAGGGACCGAGCTTCCGGCGCATTTTGCTCACTACGAAATCGCGCTTAGTCGCGATATTCACCCAGACTTAGACGTTGCCCAGAAGTTGCTGAAAGATGCAAAATCGATTTGTACCATCAGTAACAGTATGTCAGGCACTTTTGAGCTTAGTTTGAAAGAGAAGGAGTAAGCCATGGCGTTAGAAACCTATTTGGTTCAAGTGGCCTTTACCGCTGAAGCGATGGCGGGCTTGGTTAAACATCCTGAGAATCGTCTGAGCAGTATGATTCCAATCGTGGAAAAGATGGGCGGTAAGTTCATCGGCAGTTGGATCTCATTTGGTGAGTACGATTCAATCGCGGTGATTGAAATGCCAGACCACGTACACATCAAAGCGTTTTCGATGGCAGCAATGGCTGGTGGCGGATTACGTCATTTCCATATCACACCAATGATTTCATTTGAAAAAGGTGTCGAAGCGATGAAACTGGCGGGCTCCTTAGCGTATCAAGCGCCTCAAGAAGACTAAGCACGTTCACATAAGTTTTGAACAAACAGAAGCGACCTTGGTCGCTTCTGTTTTGTGAGTGGTAAGCACCGCTTAATTTGAACAATGCTGCTTAATCAGCGTCATCAATCTTTCTAGATATTCCAACGTCTCAGCTTCTGGTGCAAAGCCAATATTGATTCGTAGGCAATCGCAATATCGCTCTGACTCAGTAAACCACGGTCCAATACGAATATCCAAATTCTGGCTCTCAGCCGCCTTGCCTAATTCAGTTGCGTTTAAATTGGGAACTTGTATCCACAACACTAACCCACCGTCAGGCTGCGTTACGCAGCTTCCTTCAGGCAGATGCTGGCTGAGATAAGCGAGATACTGCGCTTTGTTTTGACTCAGTCGGTAGCGTGTTCGTTTGAGATGGCTGTGATAGGCGCCAGATTCAATAAAATCAGCTATTGCGTATTGGATTAACGTGGGGACACCCAAAGCACGTTTAAGGTAAGGCATAAAATAGCGACCCGGCCGACACCAACCGAGCCGATAGCTTGGCGATAGCGTTTTCGATGCTGAACCGCACCAAAGAATATAACCACCATCATCATAGTATGCCGCTGGCAGCGGGGATTGATTGCGGTGGGGAAGTTCAAGGTAAACGTCGTCTTCGATAATTGGGGTTTGGTACTGATTGGCTAGCTGTGCCAAACGCTGCTTTTGCGTGCTGGATAACGTGATGCCTTGCGGATTCATGTGCGAAGTACAGAACAAGCCAGCCTGAACATTGCCTTGCTGCAGGTGCTGTTCAAATTGGTCGAGGTCTATTCCGTCCTCCAGAGAAGGAATTTCGACGATCCGTAACGATAGCTGCGAGAGTAGGTCAAGCAACCCGTTATAACAAGGCGAGCTGACTGCCACTGTATCGCCTGCCTTAGTACAGACTTGTAGCGCGGTTTTTACTGCATCCATACAGCCATGGGTAATGACTAGTTCATCACTATTGAGTGGAAATCCGTTGTGTGTGAAATGGCTCGCCAAAGCTTGTAAGAGTATGGGTTCTCCTTGTGGCGTTGGATAATACGTCACTTTATCTGCGACCCGCTTTAATGCTCGACGCAGACTGCGCTCAAGCGCTTGCTGGGTTGGTTTATCTAATTGCAGTCGTGAGGTGCCTAGTGGCCCACCAGTTGCAATTGTCCCGCTACGTTGATGAGACGGCGTGGTTACACGGCTGGCAAAAGAATGCCAAATAGGCGAGTTAACGCTGGGTTGCTCTGCGATAAAAAAGCCCGCTTGTGGCCTTGCGATAAGCCAGCCTTGCGATTCCAATTCTGAATAACAACTCACCGCGGTCGATACACTGATGCCGTGCTGCTGTGCGAACTGCCGTAGCGACAACATACGATCTCCGGGGATCAGCTTTCCTGCCTCAATATCGTGGATAAATTTTTCAGCTAATTGTTTGTATCGCGCCATAGTACGTCCAAATTGTACTGGTCATTTAGTTAAAAATTGTATCTGTACTGTTTTGTGCCTGCAAGCAACACTAATGAGGAATGCAAAGTGCTAGGAGAGAAACATGCAGGGACGAGATATTTTCCTCATCGTCGTGGTAATGGCGATCTGGGGTTTCAACTTTTCAATGATAAAACTTGGTGTCAGTGAGATGGACCCGCTGTTGATTGCGGCAGCTCGTTTCTTTTGCGCGACGTTTCCAATTATTTTCTTTATCCGCAAGCCGGATGTGAAATGGCGATACTTAATGGCTTATGGTCTAGTTTTCGGTACGGGTATCTGGGGGATGGCATCGTGTTCGATTACGTTCGGGTTATCGTCAGGTATGGCGTCGGTGTTGCTCCAAACCGACGTATTAACCACTGTATTAGTTGGAGTACTGCTCTATAAGGAAGTCATTTCGCCTCGTATGGCATTAGGTATCATCATTTCGGTTGTCGGCTTGGTCGTGTCGATCATCTACACCAATGGTAATGTCACCTTGACTGGCGTTGTGTTTATCATGATATCGGCCATTTGTTGGCCTTTGGCGGGCGTGATAGTACGGATGTCCGGAACACGTTCTGCTTTCGCTTTTAATATTTGGGGGATGTTGTTTGCGCCACTGCCTTTGATTGCACTGAGTATCGGCATGAACGGATGGGACGTATTGGCGACAACCTACCAAGAGTGGAACCGCAACGCTTGGATTTCAGTATTGTTTCAAGCGTATCCAACTACGTTATTTGGCTATTGGGTATGGAACAAAATGATCCTCAAGTATCCGATGAGCCAACTCGCCCCTATGACATTGCTGGTTTCTGTATTCGCGTTACTGAGCGGCTACGTGATTTACGACGAGCAACTATCGTGGGCGCAGTGGATTTCATGCAGTGCGTTTTTACTCGGTATCGGGTTAGTGCTCTATCCACAGCGTAAGGAGCAAACAGCAACCATTAAAGTGTCTGCTTGATACAAATAAGCTCGTCGTCAATACCGCTACAGCTAAACAGCTGTGGCGTTTTTCGTTAGGTATATGACTAACAAGTTCGTGTATCGAAGAATTCAAAAGTCACATAAAATAATCATTCTTAATGTGTGATGCTAATGGTTTAAATTATTGAACGGTATGATGTTTACATCATCTTCAAACTGAGAATAAACGAATGTATGGCACTGACGAGACTAGAGCATTTTGTTGTAACTGCAAAGACGTCACACTACATCGATATACGATGTTTGCTAGCCAAAAAGTCCAGTCACCAAAAGATGAAGGACTGATAGAGAGAGTACTGTCGGCTTTATTTTTGTCCAATCAAACCAATGGTGATTACAAATGCAATCAATGCGGTACTTACTTAGAAACGCCTGACTATTTGGATTAAAAGGATTTACATATTTAGGGATTAGTATGAGCAATGAACTCACTAAAATGGGCGCAGCCAAAGTGTCCGTTTATGAATGTAATGGATCCACCTGCATTCATAAGCAAGATGCGTCTGAGGTAGAACTCAACTTCTATCAATACGCAGCCCAAAACTTAAGCGGAGTAAACACTCCCAAACTGCTTGGAGTTCGAGGGCGTGATTTATATATTGAACATGTTCCAAACCGTGTAAGTTTAAGTGAATTACTCGCGAGTGAAAGCACGTTTGAACAGTTAGCGAGTATTCACCATTCTCCGTATCGGCCTAACTTCCCCGTAAAACAGCACTGCTGGACATCCAACGCAACAGAATTTGCCCTTTCTGGTCTGAAGCTTCCAGAAGTAAGCAACGCGGCTTTGCGCCATATTCAATCGCTCAGCCAGCCGCTATTCCTAAACTCCAATCTCATTTCTGGAGATTCGAACGATGGGAACTGGGGAACAAGGCAAAATGGCGAGTTAGTACTTTTTGACTGGGAGCGTTTCGGTTATGGAAGTCCTGCAATTGATCTAGCACCGTTAGTTCCTCGTCTGGGTTCACCTGCAGACTATACATCCATTGTGGAAAAGTATATTCGACACAGCTCGATATCGCCGGGAGAGATTTTGGAAAAGCAGTTAATGATTGCTAAAAGCTGGCTTGTGGTAGAAGTCACGAACCTCTTGGTGCGCCGTAACAAGCCAGAGTTATCAATTTACATTAACTGGTACAGAGAAAATGTACCGAACTGGCTGAATTCAATTGAGAAAATGTTTTAGAAAACAGATAGGTTGAATACTCAACGTTTGTTAATCTTAACGATTGCGTCTAAATGCACGCGGTTTCATTAAGTGACAACGTTACTTTCCCTAAATGTGGCGTATTTTTAAGGAGTAAAAATGCCTCATTGTATTATCGAACACTCATCCTCTCTAAACGCGGGTGAACTCAATCAAGTTGTCTTTCAAGGCGCTTTAGAATCTCAATTATTTGAAGCAGATGGCCGCGATATCAAAGTTCGCAGCATTGCGTATGACCATTTTCAAACTGGTACTCAGCGACAAGATTTCATTCACGTAACGTTGCGTATTCTTTCTGGCCGTAACGATGACGCCAAACTCAAATTGTCTCAGTCGGTGCTGAGCGGGCTAGCAACACTTGGGTTAACTGATGCTTCTCTTACTGTCGAAGTGGTCGATATGGAGCGAGAGAGTTACTCAAAACGTATTGTTTAAGTCGTTCGACCATCACTGCATGATTCTTTGGCTTCAGCGGCTTTGTTCAAAGTTTAGTGAAAGGGTTTATGGCAGGATAATTGAGTAGCGGCATTTGGAGTGGGTCGCTTTCGCATCAGTAGGGATATAGGTTGATGATTTCTTTGTTCTTGAAGTGTTTACTTGGCGCACTCGCGGTGTTGTTGATTGCGCTGTTGTCAAAAAGCCGAAGCTTCTTTATCTCGGGCTTGGTTCCTTTATTTCCTACTTTTGCGTTAATCGCCCACTATATAGTTGGGACAGAAAGAACAATGGCTGATTTGCGTGTCACAGCGTTATTTGGTTTGTATTCTTTGATCCCTTATGCGGCGTATTTAATCGCGGTCTATTTCTTCAGTTACAAGTACAGCCTAACTTGGACTCTATCGCTGGCATCCGCAGTTTGGGTCGCATTTGCGTTCCTACTTTTAGTCGGGTGGACGAGGTTTTATTCGGTATAAAGTTAGTGTATTAATCGACGAGTGGGTTAGCACTGATATGATGTTTCTTCAGTTGACTCATAGTAATGTAGAGGTTTGCAATGAAACGATGGCTTATTTTGGTATCAATTCTTCTTCCTATGTCTACTTTTGTTTCAGCTAATTCCAGTGACGAAATACAGCAGCTTGAGATGAAGGTGGAACAGTTACGAGTAGAAGCTGAACGCGCGGAGCTGAATTATCTGGAAGCTAAGAACAAACTTGAACAGCTAAAGAAACGTTCACAAACTAGCCGAAAAGTGGGAGAAAGAACAGGAGACAAGCCGTGTACGTGTGTTTTTAATAACAAACGTATGTGGAATCCAGAGAAAATTCTCTGGGATAATAAGTTCTATAAATGTGGTCATTATTTGGAAGATGGGACATGTGAATATGTCGAGGAAATGAAGGACGTTAGCATTAAAAATGTGCAATAACTGTCGTTCACAAGGAAAGACGTAATGACGAATCTCTACGCTAATCTGCCAAAGTCACTGCCCAATGAGGTGTTTGAAGATATTGTTTCTACTAGTAATCTTCGTATAGAACGCATTCTTTCTTATGGCCATAGTTCGCCCGAAGTTGGTTGGTACGACCAAAGTGAAAATGAGTGGGTTCTGGTACTGAAAGGGCAAGGCGTTTTAGAGTTTGAGGATGGACGAACGATTACGCTCTCCGAAGGTGACCACATCAATATCAATGCTGGCGTCAAACACAAAGTGCAGAGCACCGCACCAGATCAGATTACTGTTTGGTTGGCTGTGTTTTATAGCTAGTCGACGCGCCCTAACGGCAACAAATAATTCAGAGCGATACCATGATTAGAAACTATACCGAGAACGATACTGAATCTGTTTTAAACATATGGCTAACCGCGTCAGTGAAAGCGCATGACTTTGTGCCAGCAGACTTTTGGCAGTCGCAGCTAGGTAGCATGCGCGATATCTATTTGCCTGCTTCTAATGTTTATGTGTTTGAACATCAGGGTGAAGTTATCGGTTTTTATGCGCTTTATGAAAGCAACTTGGCGGCGATATTCGTGTCGCCTGAGCGTCAAGGGCAAGGGTTTGGCAAGCAGCTACTCGACCATGCCAAGCAACAACGAGTTCAGCTTACGCTGTCTGTCTACAAACAAAACCACGCCAGCTACCAGTTCTATTTGTCTCAGGGCTTCAAAGTGATGAGTGAGCAAGCCGACGAGCACACCAGCCAACCAGAATATACAATGAGCTTTGGTTAACCATTGCAGGTGTAATGCCTACTATTGCCCTTGCTCTGTCAGTTGAATGGTGAATACATAAATCAAAAAATGTTTGTATTGCCGCGCTGTATCATTTTTCACCAATCACTAAACCATTCGATCTATCACCTTGCCAAAACAAAACGAATGGTTCACATTTATGCCAACTTATATCTACAGGTTGATAATTAAATGAAAGTAGATGACCTCAAGTTGTTCTTGAAAGTGGTTGAACTCGGAAGTTTTACCGCGGCGGCAAACGCGCTGGATCTTCCTCGAGCGAACGTAAGTCGACGTATTGGTGAGCTGGAACAATCCTTAGGTACGCCATTATTCCACCGCACAACACGCAGCTTGTCATTAACGACTAGCGGAGAAGGCTACGTTGAGAACTTGCAAAAAGCTGTTGATCTTTTGGACTTTGCCAATGAGCAAGTGAGCAATAAAAACAATGAAGTTCGTGGCAAGATTAAAATTGGTCTACTGCCAGAAACTAATGAACTGGTGCAGCCGATATTGTTCGACTTCCAAGATAAGTATCCTCATGTCGAGCTCGATATCCGTAATATCAATAATGGATTCACCGATATGTTCAAACAGGGTTTGGATATCGCGTTTCATGGCGGTGAGCTTTTCGATTCTGACTTAGTTGCCCGCAAACTTTTGATGCTGGATAAATGCATCGTTGCTTCGCCAAACTATCTAAAAACGTTTGGTGAACCTAAAACCGTTCAAGAGTTGAAAGATCACCATATCGTTTGTTCTCGCTGGCCGAGCGGTGAAATCGACAACGTTTGGCAGTTTCAGGATGAGAGTGTTGAGCTATACCCTAAACTGATTTCTAACAACATAGGTTTTGTAAAGAACGCAACGGTGCTCGACCGTGGTATTGGTTTTATTCCCAAACTGCTTATTCGCAAAGAGCTTGAAAGTGGCGCGTTAGTGCAAATACTTACCGAACTTACCCTGACACAAGAGACTGGGTGGTTACTCTACCCACAACCTAAAACGCTTAGCCAAGCTAGCCGCTTGCTGATCAATAAGCTTATCGAAGAAACCCCCAAACTCGTTTAGGTTAAAATTTATTGTCATAATATTCATGACAGTGATTCATGTAGAAGAGTAATTATTTGAACACTGTACAATTATAAGATAGCGCCGAACTTATGGAGCTATCTTATGAATCAAATTATAAAAACAGCAGCGTTAAGTACCGTTGCACTCGCTTTGTTTGGTTGTAACCAAACACAAGAACCTCTTGAAGACTCAACAACGGCATCACGTCCAATCCAAGTGATTGAAGTTGATGGCGACAACCGCGCACTAAACAAATCATTCAGTGGAATTGTAGAAGCGAAAGAGATCGCCGAACTCTCTTTCCGTGTACCGGGTACTTTATCCAGCGTCTTGGTAAACAAAGGCGACCATGTGGATCGCGGGCAAGTCATTGCGCGTTTGGACCCGCATGATTATCAAGTGTCACTTGATGAGCTTGAGGCGCGTATGTTAGAAGCGAGATCTTCTCATAAGTTAGCGAAAGCCGAATTGAAGCGCGTAAAGCAAGCGACGTCTGATGATGCGATTGCAAGCGTGAACTTAGATCGTGCCATCAGCAGCTACGAGCGCAGTGTATCGGCGGTGAAAGTTGTCGAGAAGAATATCCAGCGTGCAAAAGATGCGTTGGGTTACACCGAGCTTCGCGCGCCGTTCTCAGGCATTATCGGTGAAGTGAATGTCGAGCAGTTTGAGCAAACCTCACCGGGTTTCTCTGTTGTTACGCTGCAACAGGATGGCAACTGGGAAGTCGATATCGATGTACCAGAAAACATGATCCAAGATTTCACTCTCGGTCAAAAAGCTTCATTGACTTGGTACGGCTCAGATCAACCGTATCAAGCGGTGGTGAGTGAAATTGCACCTAAGAAACACCTATTAAAACAAACCTATACCGTGACGTTAGATGTTGATTCTGCGTCTGCTGAACTCTTCAACGGCAAAGCGGTAACGGTCAATACACAGTTCGCGCCGCACGCGTCTAGCCACTGTTTCCCATATTCTGCTCTGCTTGGTGAAAAAGCCAGCTTACACGTCAATGTTGTTCGTGACGAAGTCGTGCATGAAGAATCAGTAAACCTTGAGTCTATCGATGCATACCAAGCCTGCGTGACTGGCAATTTTGCTCAAGGTGATTATGTCGTCATCAGCGGCAGTCACTACCTGAGTGAGGGTGATTTCACCCCAAATCTAACCATTAAGACCCTGTAGGTGCGAATCCATGATCAATTTAGCTGAATTCGCTATTCGTCAGCGCAAGTTCGTATTGTTCTTTATCGTCCTTAGCGCGATTGCTGGCGTTTATTCATACTTTGACCTGGGTAAATTGGAAGACCCTAGCTTTACGGTTAAAACTGCGGTGGTAGTGACGCTCTATCCGGGCGCCTCCGCCGAAGAAGTCGAACAACAAGTGACGGACACTGTCGAGACGAAACTGCAAGAAATGGCCGAGTTAGAGCGTTTACGTTCCCTGTCGCGTCCAGGTATGTCGATGGTGTTTATCGATCTTAATGAGAGCCTCAACTCGAAAGCATTGCCGCAACAGTGGGACTTGCTAAGACGCAAAGTGGACGATGTGAAACTGCAACTGCCGTCATCGGCGCAGATCAGCATCGTTCAAGATGAGTTCTCAGAAGTGTATGGCATGCTTTTCTCTATCCACAGTGAAGATGCCGCGCCAGAAGAGTTGCGTCGTTACGCGGAAGAACTACAACGCCAAATCAAAGCTGTAGATGGGATTAAGAAAATCGAGTTGCACGGTGTTCAACCACGCGTAGTCAACATCGATATGCCAGATGAACGCTTGGCGCAGTACGGTCTGTCTATCGCTCAAGTTTGGAACCAATTGAACTCGCAAAATACTACGTTTGAAGCGGGTAAATTCGATGCGGGTACAGAGCGCATTCGTATCGCGCAAACCAGTGAATTTCAGTCTTTAGAAGATATTCGTAATCTGGTGATCAATGGTGGTTCGGGCGATCTTGGATCTGGTTTGATTCGCTTAGGGGATATCGCAGATATCTCAATGGGTTACAAGACGCCTGCATTATCGGAAAACCGTTACAACGGTGAGCCTGCGGTTACCTTAGCGGTCAGTCCGGTACAGGGCATCAACGTTGTTTCTCTGGGTGACACAATTCAAGAAATTATCTCGAATTTTCAGCAGACGCTACCACTAGGTGTGGATATTTCTACGGTTGCGTACCAGCCGGAGGAAGTGCAAAAGTCTATCGACGCTTTCGTCGGAAACTTGCTTGAAAGTGTGGCGATCGTCTTTGTTGTCTTGCTGGTATTTATGGGCTTTAAGAGCGCAGCGATTGTTGGCGCGAGCTTGTTGCTAACGATTTTGCTCACGCTCAGCTACATGAATATTGCGGGTATCGATTTGCACCGCGTTTCACTCGGTACTTTTATTTTGGCACTCGGCATGCTGGTGGATAACGCGATTGTTATCACTGACATGATGATAGTGAAGCTCAACAAGGGTATCGAACGTACACGAGCGGCGATTGATTCAGTCAAAGAAACAGCCATTCCATTACTTGGCGCAACGGTCATTGCGATCATGGGTGCGAGCCCAGTATTGTTTTCTCAAACAGACTCGGCTGAATTTGCCAGTTCAGTATTCGACATTATGGCGTCGTCCTTGCTGCTCTCTTGGATTGTGGCGATGACGTTTACTGTGCTGATGTCTTGGATGTTTATTAAGCCTAAAGCGGGCAGTGAAGAAGTAAAACCGAGCCGTTACAAGAAGCTGGTTTTCTGGACGGTAGATAATCCGCGCAAAGCGCTATCGGCTTTGGTTCCGTTAATCGTTGCTACCGCGTTGGTCATCCCTTCTGTTGCGGTGAACTTTCTTCCGCAATCAGACCGTGCGATCGTGTTCTTAGATTACTGGCTGCCGAATGGCGCGAAAATAGAACAAACTTCAGCAGACATGCGCAAAGTTGAAGAATGGTTAGTCGCGCAGCCAGAGGTAAAAAATATCTCTAGCTATGTTGGTACGAGTGCGCCACGTTTCTCGGTAACGGTAGAACCAGAACCGCTAGATCCGGCATACGGTCAGGTGCTGATCAATACCGTCGACTACCCGAGCATCAGCAAATTGGTTGCCCGTGGTGATGAATGGTTAAAGCAAGAGTTTCCTGACGCAGAGCCACGCTTCCGTGCTCTGAAGTTGGCAACAAAAGACAAGTTTGCGGTTGAAGCTCGTTTCTCTGGTCCTGACGAAGCCGTACTGCATGAGTTAGCAGCACAAGCGAAACTTGTCTTTGCTTCTCAAGCTGATGCGAAATACATCCGTGATGATTGGCGCCAAGAGAGCAAAGTGCTCAAACCAATCTTAAACCAAGACAAGATGCGCCACGCGGGTATTAACCGTGCCGATGTCGCCTTTGCTCTGAAACGCGCATCAGACGGCATGCCACTGGGGCAAATGAATCTCAATGATGAGCTTATCCCAATCCATCTGCGTGGCACGTCACAGAACATGGCGTCACTGGAAACATTGCCAGTTCGTTCTCTGATTGGCTTTAACAGTGTACCGCTAGGTCAGGTCGTTGATGGATTTGAACTGGTGACCGAAGAAAGCATGATCTGGCGTCGTGACCGAGTAAAAACCATCACAGTACAGGCAGGTGTAAGCCGCGAAACGACACCAGCAAACGTAAGAAATGCGATTAAAGATCAAATTGAAGCGATTGAGCTACCAGCGGGCTACAGCATGGAGTGGGGTGGTGAATATTATGATGAGAACAAATCCGTTACTGACATTATGAAGCAGCAGCCGAAAGCGATGTTAATCATGGTGATCATCTTGGTGGCGATGTTTAACGGCTTTAAGCAGCCAATCATTATCTTGTCGACTTTGCCACTAGCGGCGTCAGGCGCAGCCTTTGCGTTGCTTGGGTTTGATAAACCGTTCGGCTTTATGGCGATCATCGGTGCCATCACGCTAACGGGGATGATCATTAAAAACGGTATTGTATTAATGGACCAAATTGAGCTGGAAAGAGCCAATGGCATGAGTTTGTCTGATGCGATTAAAGAGGCGACGGTTAACCGTACGATGGCGATCTCAATGGGCGCGTTGACTACCGCACTAGGTATGATTCCACTGTTGACAGACCTGCTGTTTGACCAAATGGCAGCAACCATTATCGGTGGCTTAGCAGCGGCAACGGTATTGTCTCTGTTTGTGATGCCAGCATTGTATCGCTTAGCGTACAAAGACGAACAACCATCAACTGAAACAAACGCTAAGTTAGAGGAGGCGTCATCATGAAAAAGTTCATCCTAGCGCCAATCGTTCTGGCATTGAGTTTAACCGGTTGTGCGGTTGGCCCTGATTACCAAGAGCCAAGCACCAGCATGGCAGAAACTTACTTGAACGCGGAAGAATCCGGGCTTAGTACCGAAGCACAACAAAATGAATATTGGTGGACAGAATTTAATGATCCCGTTCTGAATCAGATGATTCAAGATATGCAGAGCCAGAGTATTCCACTGAAAGTCGCGACGGAACGCGTAAAAATGGCTAACAGCTACAAGACCATGGTGGAGTCATTCAAAGTTCCAACCGTGAGTTTAGGGGCTGGCTATGTGAACTATCAGATGAGTAAGAACGACTCTTCGCTTGGCCCGATATTGAACCCGTTAAGCGATTCGGTCTCTGGTTTGCCGCCGCAAGTGGGTAACATCACGTTGATGGACAACCAGCATGATGGTGTGTTCGCAGGCGCAAGTATTGCGTGGGAAATCGACTTGTTTGGTCGCATTGACCGTCAAGCAAACGCAGCGCAGATTCGTATCGAACAAGCGGAGATTTACCAAAGCGGTTTAACAACGGTGATTACTGCTGATTTGATTCACAACTATCTGCAATACCAAGGCGCGAGCGAGCGCCTTGAGATAGCGAAATCTAATCTGGAAGACCAAAGACGTACGCTCGATCTAGTCGAGAAAGTTGTGCGCAGCGGTTATGGCTCAGAGCTCGACTTAGCACAGGCAAAAGCGACGTTGGCGGCGATGGAATCGATCGTTCCTCAACTCGAGATCGCGCAGCAGACACACAAGCATCGTTTAGCGGTATTGCTTGGTGAGCCGCTAACAAAAGTAGAAATTCGTTTGGCGCAGACTCAGAGCGTACCAGTGATGCAAGATATGGTACCGGTGGGTTTACCGTCAGATTTGCTAAAGCGTCGTACCGATATTCGCTTGGCTGAGCGTGAAATGGCCGCGTTAAATGAAGAACTGGCGGCGAGTATTGCCGACCAATACCCTAAGTTTTTCTTAACGGGTTCGCCTAATCTCTCTGCATCTAGCTTTGATGACCTATTCAGTAGTGATTCTTTTGGTTGGATGGGCGCAGCGGGGGTTAGCTGGAACCTGTTTGATGGTGGTCGAGGGGATGCAATGGAGGCAATCAATCAAGCACGTTTTGACTCGGCGAAATTGTCTTACCAACACACGGTTGACGCTGCATTGGCGGAAACGGAATCGACGCTGTTTGCTTATGGTAGAAGCCAGGAAAACCAGCGCCGTATTGATGAAGCGATGATCGCGACCGATAAAGCGGTAAGCAAAGCAAAATCACTCTATCGCGCAGGGCTAATTGACCATTTGTCTGTACTAGATGCACAGCGCCAGCAACGAATGATGCAAGACCAACGAGTTGCGGCGAAACTGCAAACCGCACAGGCGACTATTGCGTTGTATAAATCGCTTGGCGGGGATTGGAGTATCGCTCAAGACGCCGGGCAAGATGGATAGACCAACCGATCGCTCTATGTAAGTTCACTCTCAATCGCCTGCATCCTGTGGGCGATTTTTTTGTTCTCGCAATACACAGTACCGAAATCTATGACAACGGGGTAGAGCACTCTCTCGTCACATTCTAGCGAAATATTTGTCTTACTTTTTCAGCGATGGTTCTTTAACGAAGAGAAAGCAGTCAAAAGTTCTGATTAGCCCTATTTTGTTCTTGTAATTCAGTAGATTATTAGATTAGGTTATCTGGACAGTAAACAACAAAGTTGCTCTGATTAGATTGATGCGCTGATTTTTAGATGTGCGTCTACTATATTAGAAGTGACTAAAAAAATAATAATTAAGCAAAGGAACGCCCTTTTGCTTTTGAAGCTATAGTGAATGCTAGATATCTGAAACGGATGCTTTTGGATGTTCAAGGAGGAGAGGATGTACGCAATGTCGTCTTCCAAGCCAATCTTACTTGTTATTGATGATATCCCGGAAAACCTGACGTTGATGTATCAACTCTTAAAAGATGATTATCGCGTAAAAGGTGCAAACAGTGGGGCTCGGGGGATCGCTTTAGCAGAGTCTGCGAAGCCAGACTTAATTCTTCTCGATATTATGATGCCCGAGATGGATGGGTATGAGGTATGTAAAAGACTCAAATCTCAGCCGTCTACCCGTGATATTCCCGTCATCTTCTTAACCGCAAAATCTGAACGAATCGACGAACAAAAAGGACTCGCGCTAGGTGCGGCAGATTACATTACCAAACCGGTCAATCCCGAAATCGTCAAAGCTCGAGTCAAAACACATGTATCGCTTAAACTCTCGTCAGAGATGTTAAAAGGCGAAAACGAAGCGTTGGAGAAAGAGGTCCAGCGCCGAACTTGCGAAGCCATAAAACAACAAGAAGAGCTGCATGCAATTCAGGATGTGGCTTTCTATGCGATGATATCTCTGGCTGAAACGCGAGATAACGACACCGGCAATCACATTTTACGTACTCAAACCTACATAAAACACTTAGCCGAGAAACTTCGTCAAAACCCACGTTATGCCAGTCAGTTATGCGATGATGTTATTAAGCTAATTTGTAAATCCGCGCCACTGCATGACATTGGCAAGATCGGTATTCCCGATCATATCTTGCTGAAAAAAGGCAATCTGACAGAAGACGAATTCGAAATCATGAAAACCCATACCACGATTGGCTATGACGCGATCAGCAATGCGGAAAAAGTTAGTGGTCAGCAGATGGACTTTCTTAAATACGCCAAAGAGATTGCCCATTCTCACCACGAGCATTGGGATGGAAACGGATACCCGCAAGGGCTTGTCGGTGATGAAATTCCCCTTTCGGCTCGTTTAATGGCTATTGCAGATGTGTATGACGCCTTGATTAGCCGAAGAATCTACAAACCCGCATTTACTCACCGGGATGCGGTACAAATCATTTTGTCTGGCAAAGGTACTCAGTTTGATCCCGAAATCATTGATGCCTTTGTTGATATCGCTGATGAGCTTTATCAAATAGCGATGCAAAACATGAGCCTAAAAGAGCATGACGCTAGTTAAATTGATTGGACAAAACATGCGAGCCAATAAGATAACCACCCGCGCTTGGGTATGGCGCTCGATGGTTAAAACCGGAATTATTCCTCTGATCTTAGTTGAATCGGTGCTTATCGCTGCCTATTTGCTCAGTAACCATTTCATCAACCGAGACAACATGCAGTACATTCGTACTCAAGTGGATGAAGAACTGAAAATTTCCGCGCTTAGAGAGTCTGGTGTTATCCGTGAGAAGCTCAAATCAGTAGCGGGTATGACAATGCTTTATCGCAACGAAACCGCCAGAGTTCTTCAAGAGCCGCTATCTAACTCCACTGAGGAGCAGGCCAACCTTGCCGTGAGCGAGAGTGGTGTCATGTACTCTAAACAAAACTTAGGTGGTGCGGCGTCGTTTTATTCGGCTCACACTGAGAATAAAGATTGGGACAAAGTGGGCAAGTTATCGCGTCTTGACCCTTTGATGAAGCAACTGGTTGACAATAATGACTTGGTTGCATCGGTGTACTTCAACAGTTGGGACTCATATAACCGAATCTACCCTTGGTTTAATACCTTAGAGCAATATCCGACGGATATGGTTATCCCTGACTATAACTTCTATTACCTCGCGGACTCGCAACACAATCCAGAGCAGAACAACGTTTGGACTGATGTCTATATTGATCCAGCAGGAAATGGTTGGATGGCTTCATCGATAGCGCCTGTGTACAACAACAATGTACTAGAAGGTGTGGTTGGGTTGGACATTACCGTGAGCGCGATTGTAGATAGTATCCAAAGTCTCGCAGTGCCATGGGGAGGGTATGCAGTGCTCGCCAGCGCCAACGGGACCATCATGGCTTTGCCACCCCAAGGGGAGCAGGACTTTGGCCTAAAAGAGTTAACCGATTACAGCTACCAGCAGGCGATAACTGAAGAAATTTTCAAACCGGAAGCGTTTAACTTAATGAAACGTGAAGACACTGCAGCATTGAGCCAGAGCTTATTGCAAAGTGTCGATGGTTTAATGCAAGTACAGTTGGATAACGCGAATAAACTGGTGGCTTGGTCAACCATTCCCGAAACTCAATGGCGATTGCTATTGATTGTCGACGAGAACAAGATGTACGCCGCGTCCAGGCAGTTGGAGCAGAAGTACCAGAACATCGGTTATTTGATGATTGCTGGCTTGGTGGCGTTCTATACACTGTTCTTGATCTTTATCTGGACATCATCGAAAAAGATGAGCAATTTTATCGCTGAGCCACTTAGCCAGATTCAAGACATGGTACATAGGGCGAGTATCGGTGATTTCAAGCTTTCCCACGATGGTTTTCGGCTCAAAGAGCTGAACGAAACTGCCAATGAAATCATACTGATGGGGGAGGAGTTAGATACCCTCACGGCAGAGCTGAAGCATGCGAAACTTGAAGCTGAAAAAGCAAACGTCGCAAAGAGTCAGTTTATCTCGAATGTCAGTCACGAAGTACGAACGCCGATGAACTCGATTTTGGGTTTATCGCATGTGTTACTCAACTCTAACCTCAGTGACGAACACAAAAGTCATCTGTTGAAGATCGATAAATCCGCCAAACATCTGTTGTCTCTGATTAATGACATTCTCGATTTATCGAAACTGGACGCAGGTAAAGTGGATATCGAATACATCCCGTTTGAAGTTGAGCACTTAATACAAGATGTGTACGACTTGTTTGACTATAAAGCGAGTATGCGTGGTATTTCCTTCGTCGCCAGCGTTGAAAGTGATATTCCAGTGTTGGTCGGTGATCCGCTGCGAATTAAGCAAATCTTGCTCAATTACGTGAGCAACGCGATTAAATTTACCGAAGAAGGCGGAATCGCACTGAATGTAGAGTTACTGAGCCAGTCTAACGACAAAGCTCGGATTCAATTTAGTGTCGCGGATACAGGCATTGGCTTATCATTCGATGAGCAAGCTAAAATCTTCGAGAGTTACCAGCAAGCCGATGCTTCAACAACGCGAAAATATGGTGGTACAGGTTTAGGTTTAACTATATGCAAGCGTATCGCGGCCCTTATGGGAGGGACGGTCGAAGTTGAGAGTGAATGTGGGATTGGCAGTACTTTCTTATTCACAATTGAACTCAGCATCGATCATTCTGGTGTACGTGCGCCTGCGCGAAACAAAGAAGTTTCGGAGAGCGACTCTGTGCACCAAGTCCACCAGGTGATGGAATGCAATGCGGAGAATTTACAAGAGTTTGAACAAAGAGTGCTGCAGTTGGAAGTGTTACTAAAAGAAAGCGATTTAGAATCAGAGCACTTCTATTCACAGCACCAGCATTGTTTTGAGCAACTCAGCCCGGAATTAAACGGTAAGTTGCTTGATGCCGTCTCAAGTTATGATTTCGACCGCGCGTTAGCCTTGATTGAACAAGTTAAAGAGAAAATTAACGAACACAAAGACGCGGCAGCCTAACAGCGCTGTCGCATCATCTTGTCTACATTCCATAAAATTCTTCTATCGTTAACATCACAATGTTTTTCTTTCTAATCTCTGAAAGCTCGTTGATTATTCGCCGCACTCAGAGTATGAGCGTAACGCTTGTACCGTATGAAACTTTAACGGCTTATTCGATAGAGTGCTTTTACGTAAGCCTCTGATAAATTAAGCTAATATAAAAGTGAAGTCGTATTCACGCACAACAAAAGAAATAAAGGTCAGGATATGGAAGAGTTTTTGATTACGAGTTGGCGTTTCGACACCGACAAGGTGGAGAAAAATGAGCCAAGCGATGATTCGATCATGCCTGCGATTTGGTATCACTGCCAACGTGATGCGTCAGGTCTAAAGGAGTGGTTGAACCGAAATGGTGTCTCTACTGCTATTGTTGACTCATTGCTTGCGGACGATACTCGACCACGCTTTGAGAAATACTCTGAAGATTGTTTTCTGATCATCTTGCGCGGCATCAATTTTAACCAAGGTGCAGAGCCAGACGATATGCTCAGTCTGCGTATCCTTTGGTATAAAGGCGCGGTGATCTCGACTCGAAAAGTGCCTTCACGAGCGGTGACGTCGTTACTCAATCAGCTTGAGCAAGGGCAGGGGCCAAGTACGTTACAAGATTTGATTCTGGCTATGGTTAACCGAATCAACATCAACATTTCTGAGTTCCTTGTTCCCGTTGAAGAGATGCTGGACTCGCTAAGTTTGGATTCAGACGTTGAGCTGAAAAGCTTAAACTCGGTTCACACCCGCCTACTGCGTCTAAAACGTTACCTAAAGCCGCAGAAGTATGTGTTGGAAGATATCTTAGCAACCCATCCTAAAGTGATGGATAACAAGCAGAATGAACTAAAGAACTGTTTAGATATGATGGCGCGTATTAACGAGTCGGTAGAGTTTTACATTGACCAGATTGAAGTGTATCTAATGAACCTCAATCAGCAGCAAGCGGAAAAAATGAACCGAAATACGTATCTGTTCTCTGTGATTGCCGGGATATTCTTACCGGCGGGATTCTTTACTGGGCTACTTGGGGTCAATATTGGTGGTATTCCTGGAACAGAAAGCCCATTTGCGTTTGCGCTATTTTGTGTAAGCTTGTTGGCTATCGTCGCGGTTGAAGTTGTGATTCTTAAGAAGTTAAGGTTTATTTGATGGTTGAGTTTATTCAAACCAACATGCTGTTTAAACAGATTTTATTCGGTTGTTTGCTGATTCTCGGTTATCTCGTTATTAAGAGACTAGGGCGTCGCTGGATTGAAGCTTTGGCGGACAACAAAAGAGTGTCGTTTAAGCGCACTCAGTTTGTCGTCAAGGCGTTTAATGTCATCGCATTTGGTCTGTTCATCTCCTTTTTCCTGATTATTTTGGATGTTGGGTTTGGGGATGTATCGATATTCCTCTCGTCGATTTTTGCTGTTTTAGGTGTGGCGTTGTTTGCTCAGTGGTCAATCTTGAGCAACTTGACTGCAAGTGTACTGATCTTCTTTGTGTTCCCTTATCGCATTGGGGATCGCGTTAAAGTTGCGGAAAAAGACGAAGACATTAGTGGAGTAATCATCGATATCACAATGTTCCACGTTATTCTTCGTCATAGTAGCGGTAACATCATTACTTACCCGAATAACTTGATCCTACAGAAAGGCGTGACTAAGTTAGTTGCTCAGCCGTCAACGCAAGCCTCTAGCCCTGCGCTGGAGGCGAAGCAGTAGGGTTTGATCGCCAGATAAATTAAGCGAGTGCGTTTATGAAGTTAAGTTTTAATATCGAAGATGCCAGCCAAATTTTTGTTGGTGCGTTCGCACTCGCTGTGCCTATTTCATTTTCTGAAGAAGCGTGGAAGTTGGGGGAGACCCTTGCTCCGTCTAATCTTACGCTTCTGTTCATTCTTTCGATTACCTTTCTTGGCCTTTATACCTATGAAAGCGTGTTTCAGAAGAATATTGAGTCTCGACAATGGGTGTTCATATTCAGAATTGTCATTGCCTACCTAATGACGACTTTCGTGGTGGCGCTGGTTTTGCTCTGCCTCGACAAACTCCCTTTGTTTAGTGAGCCTCTCGTTGCTTTTAAACGAATCATTGTAATTTCAATGCCCGCGTCGATGGGAGCAATCGTGGTAGACAGCTTCGATAAAGAATAACCTGCTCAAACGACCAGTTCGAACTTGTTTCATTTCCGCAAATTAGCGCTAGGAAATAGCTCTACGACTTTGGTCGTATCATCCGCTTTTTGTCATTCCATTTTTGATGTAGTTCTGCCATCTACTCAACGAAAATAGTGAGATGAACTGCCTATCTACTGATAATTCTGTTGTTGAGTGGAAAGATTAAAACGCCGTTCCATACTAGTGATTAAGGTCACAAAATGCCTCATCAGATGAGATGGATGTCGCGAATTGTTAGCGGTTGTGCACAGTTATTGTTAATTTTTTTGCATAATTTCTAGCACAAGATGCTAAAATGCGGTGTCTTTTTAGATAATGTGGCATATCGCTCTATCTCTAGGGAGTGAGTTACTCAGATATACTAACTTTTATAGCCTGATTAGCATTATCATCTAAAATGTTGAAGTTATCGGTGGATTATACGACTTTTTGCTACATTTTTATGGCAAATTGCTTCAATGATTGATAATGTGTGCCGCAATCTTTGTATGGTTTTAGCTTTTTATGCCTACTTTTTGTGCTAAAAAAACCTAAATCACTGTCCGTTCTAGTGAACCTGCAAAGAAGTCATGGATGCAAATGAAAAACTTGGAGTTTTACGCATGTATAAGAACAAAATCACGCGCACGTTATTTATCGGCGCGGGCCTTTCTCTAGCTCTTACTGGTTGTGGCGATAAACCAGAAGAAAAGCAAGCAACTCAACCAGCCCCAGCTCCTGCACCAGAAGCTAAGTCTGATTCTCAAGCACCAAAACTAGCAGCAGTTCAAGAAATTGTGCGCGGTAACGGTACTGAAGTAGCGACAATTGACCCACACAAATCTCAAGGTGTTCCAGAGTCTCACGTAATTCGTGATCTTCTAGAAGGTCTAGTGAACCAAGATGAAAACGGTAATACCGTTCCTGGCGTTGCTGAGTCTTGGGAAACTGCGGACAACAAAACCTTTACTTTCCACCTACGCAAAGATGCTAAATGGTCAAACGGCGATCCTGTGACTGCTGGTGATTTCGTTTACAGCTTCCAGCGTGCAGTCGATCCTGCAACCGCTTCTCCATACGCTTGGTATATGGAATACACCAAGATGAAGAATGCCAAAGACATCGTTGCTGGTAAGAAAGACAAGAGCGAGCTAGGTGTTAAAGCGGTAGACGACCACACATTGGTTGTTGAGCTGGATACAGCAGTACCTTACTTCGTGATGATGATGGGCCACACAACAGTGAAGCCTGTGCACCAAGCAACAGTTGAGAAGTTCGGTGATCAATGGACGAAACCAGAGAACTTTGTAGGTAACGGTGCGTTTGTTGTAGACAACTGGGTTGTGAACGAGCGTCTCGTTCTTAAGCGTAACGAACAATACTGGGATAACGAAAACACTACTCTAAACAAGGTTACGTTCCTACCGATCGAAAACCAAGTTGCAGAGATGAACCGTTTCCTAGCGGGTGAAATCGACATCAGCTACGACGTGCCGGTAGAGCACTTCAAACGTCTGAAGAAAGAGCACCCAGAATCACTTTCAGTAGTGGGTAACCTATGTACTTACTACTACATCTTCAACACCAAGAAAGCACCATTTGATGATGTACGTGTACGTAAAGCGATCTCTTACGCGATCGACCGTGACATCGTCAGTGATGCGATCATGGGCCAAGGCCAAAAACCAGCTTACTTCCTAACTCCTGAAATCACAGCGGGCTTCAACCCAGAAATGCCAGCATACGGCAAGATGACTCAGGAAGAGCGTAACGCGGAAGCGGCACGTCTTCTAGAAGAAGCAGGCTACGGTAAAGACAACCCACTGAAATTCAACCTTCTATACAACACTTCAGAGAACCACAAGAAAGTGGCGGTTGCTCTAGGTTCTATGTGGAAGAAAACACTGGGTCTAGACGTAACTCTAGAAAACCAAGAGTGGAAAACTTACCTATCAACGAAAGACTCTGGTGACTTCGAAGTTGCTCGTGCAGGTTGGTGTGGTGACTACAACGAAGCATCTTCATTCCTAACTCTAATGAAGAGCAACAACACCACTGGCGGTATCCATTACGATAGCAAAGCTTACGATGAGATCATCGACAAAGCGCTTAACTCTACTTCTGAAGAAGAACGTAACGCTCTTTACCTAGAAGCAGAAGCGCTAATGGCTAAAGATATGCCTATCGCACCTATCTACCAGTACGTGAAATCACGTCTACTGTCTCCGAAAGTTGGTGGCTTCCCAGCTAACAACCCAGAAGAGAAAATTTACTCTAAAGATCTTTACATCACAGAGTAACTCTTAACTCGATAGAACTATAAAAATTAGGCTCTGCATGTGAGAAATTGCATGTAGCGCCTATGTTCAGTCCAAACAAATTTGGACTATTCTCTTTAATTTATATTGTCACAGACTGAAAGAGTGAGTTTATGCTTAAATTCATCGCAAAAAGGATATTTGAGGCGATCCCAACTATGTTGGTTTTGATCACCGTATCTTTCTTTCTCATGCGCTTTGCGCCGGGAAACCCATTCTCGACCGAGCGTCCTCTTCCACCAGAAGTTATGGCGAACATCGAAGCTAAATACGGCCTAGATAAGCCAGTATTCGAGCAATACACAACTTACTTGTTTAACGTTGTCCAAGGTGACTTCGGACCATCATTCAAGTATCTAGATTACTCAGTGAATGAGCTGATCTCAGTGGCGTTGCCAGTTTCTGCAAAAGTAGGCTTTATCGCTTTCATCTTTACCGTCATTATGGGGGTAACGGTCGGGACGATCGCCGCCTTGAAGCAAAACACCTGGGTAGACTACACGATCATGTCTACCGCAATGCTCGGGGTGGTAATGCCATCATTCGTATTAGCGCCAGCGCTAATCTATCTATTCTCTCTGCATCTCAATATCTTCCCAGCGGGTGGCTGGCAAGACGGTAGTGCTAAGTTCCTAGTACTGCCAGTTATTGGTATGTCTTTACTCTATGTCGCGACATTCGCACGTATTACGCGTGGCTCGATGATCGAAACGATGAACAGTAACTTTATCCGTACCGCTCGTGCGAAGGGTTTAAGCTACCGTTACATCATCATTAAGCACGCACTAAAACCAGCACTACTACCTGTTGTTTCTTACATGGGTCCTGCATTCGTAGGTATCATCACAGGTTCAGTTGTTATCGAAACCATCTTTGGTTTACCGGGCATCGGTAAGTTATTCGTTAACGCTGCATTTAACCGTGACTACTCGCTAGTAATGGGTGTAACCATTCTGATTGGTTTCCTATTTATCTTATTCAACGCGATTGTAGATATTCTACTTGCAATGATTGACCCGAAAATTCGCTACTAACAGGGAAGTTTGGTTATGTTGACGAAAAAAGAAAACCTAGAAGCGATTGAAAAATTCTCTGAGAACTTGGAGATTGAAGGTCGTAGTCTTTGGCAAGATGCTCGTATCCGCTTTATGCGTAACAAAGCGGCGATGGTGAGCTTATTCATTCTTGTTTTAATGACATTGGCAGTGATTATTCTGCCGATGATTGCACCGTACACATTTGACGACACTGACTGGTACGCGATGCACGTGGCGCCAAGCGCAGAGCACTGGTTTGGTACCGACAGTTTAGGTCGTGACCTGTACGTTCGTACTCTAATCGGTGGTCGTATCTCGCTAATGGTGGGTGTGATGGGCGCATTCGTAGCGGTACTGATTGGTACGCTTTACGGCGCGGCATCTGGCTTCATTGGCGGTAAAGTTGACCGCATTATGATGCGTATCCTAGAGATCCTTTACGCAGTGCCGTTCATGTTCCTAGTTATCGTACTAGTCACCTTCTTCGGCCGTAATATTATTCTTATCTTCGTTGCGATTGGTGCAATCGCATGGCTGGATATGGCGCGTATCGTACGTGGTCAGACACTCAGCCTACGTAGTAAAGAGTTCATCGAAGCGGCGCACGTTTGTGGTGTCAGTAACTGGAAGATCATTACTCGCCATATCGTACCGAACGTATTGGGCATCGTAGCGGTTTATTCAACGCTGCTTATCCCAAGCATGATTCTGACCGAATCATTCCTATCATTCCTTGGTCTTGGTGTTCAGGAACCAATGACAAGTTGGGGCGCACTTCTACAAGAAGGTGCACAGACAATGGAAGTAGCAATTTGGCAGCTGGCATTCCCAGCGGCGTTCATGGTTGTGACTCTATTCTGCTTCAACTACGTTGGTGATGGCCTGCGCGATGCGCTGGATCCAAAAGACAGATAATTAAAAGATAAGATTAAGGAAGCAATGATGAGCTTATTAGATGTCAAAGATCTGCGTGTCGAATTTACCACCCAAGATGGTATCGTCACCGCAGTAAACGATTTGAACTTCTCTCTGAAGCAAGGTGAAACCCTAGGTATCGTAGGTGAATCGGGCTCAGGTAAATCTCAGACAGTATTCGCTATCATGGGTCTACTAGCTAAAAACGGTATTATCTCTGGTAGCGCGAAGTTCGAAGGCAAAGAAATCTTAAATTTGTCTGAAAAAGAACTGAACAAAGTTCGTGCTGAACAAATCGCGATGATCTTCCAAGACCCAATGACGTCGCTGAACCCGTACATGAAAGTCAGTGACCAGTTGATGGAAGTGCTAATGCTGCACAAAGGCATGGGCAAAGCAGAAGCGTTTGAAGAATCAGTACGTATGCTGGAAGCGGTAAAAATCCCTGAAGCACGTAAGCGTATTACTATGTATCCGCACGAGTTTTCAGGCGGTATGCGTCAGCGCGTAATGATCGCAATGGCGCTACTGTGTCGTCCTAAACTGCTAATTGCGGATGAACCAACCACGGCACTAGACGTAACGGTTCAAGCGCAGATCATGGACCTGCTGAACGAGCTAAAAGACGAATTCAACACGGCTATCATCATGATCACACACGACCTAGGTGTTGTTGCGGGTTCATGTGACAAAGTCTTGGTCATGTACGCAGGTCGTACAATGGAATACGGCACGGTTGATGAAATCTTCTACAACCCAAGCCACCCATATGCGGAAGGTCTGCTGAAAGCAATCCCTCGCCTTGATACAGAAGGCGAAATTCTGCCAACTATCCCGGGCAACCCGCCTAACTTACTTCGCCTACCACCTGGCTGTCCTTATCAGGAACGTTGCCATCGCGTGATGGACCGTTGTAAGCAAGAAGCGCCAATCCTGACACCATTTGGTGATGGTCGTCAGCGCGCATGTTTTTCTGAATGGGAGGCTTGGAAGAAATGAGTGCAGATAAATCATTACTACTAGATGTTAAAGATCTTAAAGTTCACTTTAGCATCGCATCAAAATCGGCATGGCCTTGGTCTAAGCCTTCGAATCTTAAAGCAGTAGACGGTGTTAACGTTCGTCTTTACGAAGGTGAAACGCTAGGCGTAGTAGGTGAGTCAGGCTGTGGTAAGTCGACGTTTGCCCGCGCCATCATTGGTTTGGTTGAAGCAACCGACGGTCAAGTTGTTTGGTTGGGTCAAGATCTGACGAAAATGAAAAGCGTGCAGCGCCGTGAAACGCGCAAAGAAATCCAGATGATCTTCCAAGATCCACTGGCGTCGCTTAACCCGCGTATGACTGTCGGTGACATCATCGCTGAGCCGCTAGAGACCTTTTACCCAGAGCTATCGAAGCAGGAAGTCAAAGACCGCGTTAAAGAGATGATGGCAAAAGTTGGTCTATTACCAAACGTGATCAACCGTTACCCACACGAATTCTCTGGCGGTCAGTGTCAGCGTATCGGTATTGCACGTGCGCTTATCCTCAAGCCTAAGATGATCATCTGTGACGAACCTGTATCGGCACTGGATGTTTCGATTCAGGCTCAGGTCGTGAACCTGCTTAAAGAAATCCAGAAAGAGCTAGGTCTTTCTTTGGTCTTCATCGCGCACGACTTGTCAGTGGTAAAACACATCTCTGACCGCGTACTGGTTATGTACCTAGGTAACGCAGTGGAGCTTGGTGAAGCGGAAGCACTGTTTGCTGATCCAAAACACCCATACACTCGCGCGTTGATGTCGGCGGTACCGATTCCAGATCCAAAGATCGAGCGCAGTAAGAAAATCCAAATGCTGGAAGGTGATCTTCCATCACCAATCAGCCCACCGTCGGGTTGTGTATTCCGTACTCGTTGTCCACAAGCAACGGAAGAGTGTGCGAAAACCAAACCGACAATCCAAGGTAACGATGTACACGCGGTATCTTGTCTGCACGTACAAGTGTAAATCATTCAGCCTGTGACGGGCTTAAGCGCGGTATCCTTCGGGACCGCGCTTTTTTTTATGCCTCTAGCCTTCGTGTAAGCACTATTTTAACTAACTGTTTTTCAATGAAAATAAATTGATGAGCTCAATGTGTTTTTGTCATTCAGATAATTCGAACAACTAAGACAAAAGACTTGGGGCTAGAACGCGACGATATTTTTTATACTTACTCTAAATTAAAATCTAACGAGGTTAACGAGATGGGTAAGTTAGTAGAAGGCATCTGGCATGATGTCTGGTACGACACAAAAACCACGGGTGGTAAATTCATTCGCGAAGATGCTGGTTTCCGTGACTGGATTAAGAATGAACCTAATGCCAAATTCCAACCGGAATCAGGCCGTTATCATCTTTACGTGTCATTAGCTTGTCCATGGGCGCATCGAACGCTGATTTTTCGTGCGTTAAAAGGTCTGGAAGAGCACATTGATGTTACGGTTGTGTGTCCTGACATGTTGAGCGAAGGGTGGCAAATGGGGCTGCCTGAGCCGCTGTTTGGTTATAAGCGCCTGTACCAACTATACACACACGCTAAGCCGGACTACACGGGCAGGGTGACTGTGCCTGTATTGTGGGATAAAAAGCACAACACGATTGTCAGCAATGAGTCGTCAGAAATCATCCGCATGTTCAATTCAGAGTTTAACCATATCACTGGGAATACGGATGACTACTATCCAGCAGAGCTTCATGGTCTGATTGAAGAGTGGAACCAGTTTATCTACCCAAACATTAACAACGGTGTCTATCGTTGTGGGTTCGCGACTTCTCAAGATGCTTACGAAGAAGCGTTTGAGGACCTGTTCTCAGCGCTCGATAAGTTAGATAGCCACTTGGCGCTAAACCGTTACTTGGCAGGCGATAAGCTAACAGAAGCCGATTGGCGTTTATTCACCACTTTGATCCGTTTTGACGCAGTCTATGTCGGTCACTTCAAGTGTAATAAGCAACGCATTCAGGATTACGCCAACTTGCAAGGCTATCTAAAAGAGTTGTACCAAGTGAAAGGGGTCAAACAGACCACAGACTTTTACCATATCAAACGTCATTATTATTACAGCCATACTGGAATCAACCCGACGCAAATTGTGCCAGTCGGTCCGGAATTAGATCTCGATTCCCCGCACGGCCGAGATAAGGTTTAAAGCCAATTGGAGAAAGCCCAAAGCGAAAATTGCTTTGGGCTTTTTTAATCACAATTGTTTTGCCTGATTCACAGATAAATAGCCAAAAGCGCTTAAACTTATGATTAGGCTTATAACTTTTGGTGGAACATGGACATCAGTGAGTTTGTCAGCGGTGACAATCACATCTGGAATCTGCTTATCGCACTACTATTAGGCGCGATTATAGGTACTCAGCGGGGCTGGGTGATGCGTCACGGTGTCGAAGGCAGCCGAGTCGCTGGTATTCGTACTTTCTCGTTAGTCGGACTACTTGGCGGTTTAGTTGCTGTGCTTTCGCAGCTGTATACGCCTTTATTGCTCGGATTTGCCCTTATTGCACTTGTTTGTCTCGCCGGGGTCGCGTTTGTTGTACGTCAGCGAATCAGTGAAGATCTAAGTATTACCGGCATAGTCAGCCTGTTAATTACCTTTGTCATCGGTAGCCTTGCCGCATCTGGGCAAGCGGTCTTAGCGGCATCTGCTGCTGTGATTACGGCCTTAGTGCTGGATAACAAGCGAGAACTGCACGACGCGCTGCAAAAGCTGCAAGAGTACGAACTGGATGCAGCGTTAAGGCTATTGTTGATCTCGATTGTTCTGTTGCCAATGCTGCCCAACCAAACTTATGGGCCTTGGAACGCGCTGAACCCTTATGAAATCTGGTGGATGGTGGTGTTGATCGCCAGCATTTCGTTTGTTGGTTACTTTGCGATAAAAATCGGTGGTGAACGGCGAGGCATTCTCTTCACGTCCGTTTTCGCTGGACTCAGTTCCTCAACCGCGCTTACCTTGCAGTTTTCTCAGCTATCCAAAGAACAACCAAGGATCAGTCCGCTGTTGGCGAGTGGCATCTTGCTGAGTTGTGGCACCATGTTTCCAAGATTGATCGTGGTACTGACGGTGTTAAATCCGCCATTGGTGAAACTGCTGTGGCCAATCATTTTATCTATGATGGTGGCGATGTATTTCATGGCCTGGCGGATATGGCGCGAAGTCGATATCGAAAATATTGAGCCGGACAATAAGCAGAAGAACCCACTTGCGCTGCAATCCGCGGTGTTTTTTGGTCTTGTGCTGGCGATGATAATGCTGCTCTCACATGCGTTATCTGATTGGTTTGGTGATGCCGGTACGCTGATTTTGTCTGCGCTTTCAGGGATTACCGATGTGGATGCTATCTCACTTGCGCTAGCGAGGCAGAGTACTCAAACGCTCTCTCTATCTACCGCAGCACTAGGCATTGTGATTGCCGCTTCGGTAAATACTTTAGTCAAAATGGGGATGGTGGTGGTTTTAGGTGATAAGTCTTTGGCGCGCAGAATTGCCCCTGCGATGCTGCTGAGTGTCCTGACGGGGGCTGCGGTGTTTATTTTGATGGTTTAACTAATGTAAGTGATACAAAAAGCCCTCGACTGAGTCGAGGGCTTTCAATTTATTTATCCAATCGAGAGAATTACTTCTGCTCTTGAGTCGCTTGGATTGCTGTTAGCGCGATTGTGTATACGATGTCGTCTACTAGTGCACCACGAGACAGGTCGTTTACAGGCTTACGCATGCCTTGCAGCATTGGACCGATAGAGACGAGGTCTGCAGAGCGCTGTACCGCTTTGTAAGTCGTGTTACCAGTGTTTAGGTCTGGGAATACGAATACAGTCGCTTTACCCGCTACTGGAGAGTTTGGCGCTTTAGAAGCAGCAACGTTTTCCATGATCGCAGCATCGTATTGAAGAGGACCGTCGATGATTAGATCAGGACGTTTCTCTTGAGCCAGTTTGGTCGCTTCACGTACTTTATCAACGTCTGCACCCTTACCAGATTCACCAGTAGAGTAAGAGATCATTGCAACGCGAGGTTCGATACCGAATGCCGCTGCAGAATCTGCAGATTGGATAGCGATTTCAGCCAGCTGTTCAGCTGTTGGATCTGGGTTGATTGCACAGTCACCGTAAACCAGTACTTGATCAGGCAGAAGCATGAAGAATACCGAAGATACGATAGACGCGTTAGGTGCAGTCTTAATGATTTGGAACGGAGGAACGATAGTGTTCGCTGTGGTGTGAACCGCACCAGACACTAGACCGTCAACTTCGTCGTTCTCAAGCATCATAGTACCTAGGAATACAGAGTCTTGTAGTTTCTCGCGAGCAACCACTTCTGTCATGCCTTTCGCGCCACGTAACTCAACTAGACGAGCAACGTAGTTTTCGCGGATCGCATCAGCGTCGATGATTTGCACGCCAGCACCTAGCTCAACACCTTGCTGCGCCGCAACGCGTTTGATTTCTGCTGGGTTACCGAGAAGCACACATTCTGCAATACCACGTTCTGCACAGATAGCCGCTGCTTTTACTGTACGCGGCTCATCGCCTTCAGGAAGAACGATACGTTTGCCAGCTTTACGAGCAAGCTCAGTTAGCTGGTAACGGAATGCTGGTGGGCTTAGACGACGAGACTTCTGAGTGCCTTCCGTCATTGACTCGATCCAGTTACCGTCGATGTGGCTTGCCACGTGCTCGTTGATAAACTCGATACGCTCTTTATCGTCAGCTGGTACTTCTAGGCTAAAGCTCTGTAGGTTCAGAGACGTTTGCCATGTGTTACCGTGCGCTTTGAAAATTGGCAGACCTGTGTCGAAAGCAGGCTTACATAGACCAGCGATCTCTTCAGGGATGTCGTAACCACCAGTAAGTAATACTGCACCGATGTCTACGCCGTTCATTGCAGCTAGAGAAGCGGCAACGATAACGTCTGGACGGTCAGCTGAAGTTACAAGCAGTGAACCCGGCTTGAAGTGTTCAATCATGTGCGGTAGAGAACGCGCACAGAATGTGATGCTCTTGATACGACGAGTTTTGATTTCACCTTCGTTAACGACTTCCGCTTTAAGGTGTTTCGCCATGTCGATTGCACGAGTTGCGATTAGGTCGATGCTCCACGGCACACAACCTAGAACGCGGATTGGAGATGTGTTGAAGATCTCCATCACTTTCATCTCGTTCTGCTTCGCGCTATCTGCATCGTCAAAGATTTCAGATAGGTCAGGGCGAGTACGGCCTGCTTCATCGACTGGAGCGTTCAGTTTGTTGATGATAACGCCAGAGATGTTTTTGTTCTTAGTGCCACCGAAGTTAGAACAAGCTACTTCGATACGCTCTTTAAGTTGAGCTGGGTTGTCAGTACCCGGAGTGGCAACCAATACGATTTCTGCGCCTAGTGTCGCCGCGATTTCCGCGTTCACTTGGTTAGCGAATGGGTGCTTACGAGTTGGTACAAGACCTTCGATCAGTGTTACTTCTGCATCTTTGTTGATTTGGTTGTAACGCTCAACCACTGTCTCTAACAGCTCGTCCATTTTGTCGTTACCGATTAGAGAATCTGCAACTGACATCGGCATAGGCTCACCGATCTTAATATCGCTGTTAACGCCGATAATGGTTGAAGTGAGATCTGGTTGATCGCCACCGCTGCGTGGCTGACTGATAGGCTTGTAGAAAGAAACCTTAACGCCTTTGCGCTCCATAGCGCGAAGAACACCCATGCTTACGCTAGTAAGACCAACACCAGCACTTGCAGGGATAAGCATAATAGTACGAGACATTCGTAGAGTACCTTTTGCTATTGGGATAAAAGCTCAACTGCGTATTCCTTGGCGTGGAATAGGAGTTAAGCCCCACTAAAGAGAACCGGCTGGCTCACTGCCAACCGGTTGAGTCAATTAAAGAGCTGCTAGACGCGCAGTGTCTTCTGCAATAACTAGCTCTTCGTTTGTAGAGATAACCATTGCTGGGATACGGCTCTCTGCAGTTGTGATAGTACCTTCGCCGCCGAAACGTGCTTTAAGGTTAGCTTCACCATCAACTTCGATACCGAATACGCCAAGACGGTTTAGAACCATTTCACGGATAGGACCAGAGTTCTCGCCGATACCGCCAGTGAATACGATAGCGTCCAGACGACCTTCTAGAGTCGCAGTGTAACCAGCAACGTACTTAGCTAGACGGTGACAGAACACGTCCATTGCACGAGTTGCTTCTTCTTTTTGGCCGTAGTTGTCTTCAACGAAACGACAATCAGAAGTCACTTCAGTTAGACCTTGTAAGCCTGACTCTTTAGTTAGCATCGTGTTGATTTGCTCAACAGAGTAACCTAGTGCGTCGTGTAGGTGGAAGATGATCGCAGGATCGATGTCACCACAACGAGTACCCATTACAAGACCTTCAAGCGGAGTTAGACCCATAGAAGTGTCTACAGATTTACCGTTCTTGATTGCACAAACAGATGCGCCGTTACCTAGGTGGCAGTTGATGATGTTAAGTTCATCTGCTGGTTTACCTAGACGCTCAGCCGCTTCACGAGCGATGAATAGGTGAGAAGTACCGTGCATGCCGTAACGACGGATACCGTGCTCTTTGTAAAGGTTGTATGGAAGTGCGTATAGGTACGCTTCTTCTGGCATTGTTTGGTGGAATGCAGTGTCAAATACTGCAGACATTGGTAGGCCAGGGAACGCTTTTTGAGCCGCTTTGATACCGATGATTGCAGCTGGGTTGTGAAGAGGTGCTAGAGTTGCACAGTCTTCGATACCTTTGATTACTGCATCGTCGATCAGTACTGACTTAGTGAATTTTTCACCGCCGTGTACAACACGGTGGCCGATTGCTTTTAGTTGCTCAGCAAGTTCTGGCTTAGAAGCAAGAATAGTTTCAACGATGAATGATAGAGCTTCATCGTGTGCAGCGCCTTCGCCTAGTTGTGCTTCGTGTTTACCATCAAGTTTCCACTTGATACGTGCTTCAGGAAGATGAAGACATTCAGCAAGACCTGTTAGGTGCTCGTCGCCATTTGCTGCATCAACAATAGCGAACTTAAGAGAAGAACTACCGCAGTTTAAAACTAAAACTAGCTTAGACATGAGTGACTACCTGTTATTCGTCTGATTACAAAATCAGTAAGGATGAAAATTAATCACAAGAATAGTCGATGCTGAAAATAGCGCGTACTAATCTTGGTCAAAAAAACTTCGAATTCCGTATAATTATGAACGTGGTGACTCCAAATCACCGCGTTTGCATCCTTGCAGATAGGTCTCAAGAGTTGCTTATCTGGTAAATAACGGCAACAATGAGATTGTGGGTCTGCAAAGAATAGCGATAAGCGCTAATGATAACAAAAAAAATTTGAAAGAATATTAACTTTTATCATTTTTTTGCGTTTAAAGTTGAATGTTTCAATTAAATTTTAATTAAGACCTGAAGCTATTAAGTGAGAGAGTCGTATGAGTAATAAAGTCGGATTAGTTCATAGCCTACGAGATGGGCAGAAGTACATGGATACCTGGCCTATGCGTAAAGAGCTCAACTTATTGTTTCCTGAGCAGCGCATCATCAAAGCGACTCGCTTTGGGGTGAAAGTAATGCCAGCGATCGCCGCCATCAGTGTTTTGACTCAGATGGCTTTTGATAACTACAGCTCAATGCCTCAATCGGTCATCATCGCCCTGTTTGCGATCAGCATGCCGATTCAAGGTATATGGTGGCTAGGGAATAGGGCGAACACCCAGTTACCCCCATCATTAGCGGGTTGGTATCGAGAAATTCATCAAAAGATTGTGGAAAGTGGCAGTGCGGTTGAGCCGATTAAATCTCGCCCTCGATACAAAGAGTTGGCACGCATTCTCAATAGCGCATTCAGACAACTCGACAAATCATCTCTAGAACGCTGGTTCTGAGTGTTATCAAAGCAAACAAAAAAGCGCCTTTAATAAGGCGCTTTTGTCATTTATGGATAACCCAACTAGCTGAACATTGCAATCGCAGCTTCCGGTTCGACGTATTCCAGACCAAAGCCTTCTGCGACTTCTTTACACGTCACTTTGCCGTGAATAACGTTCAGACCTTCAAGGAAACCTTTGTCTTCAAGAAGTGCTTCGCGATAACCTTTGTTGGCTAGTTTGACAATATAAGGTAGTGTTGCGTTATTAAGGGCGAAAGTAGAAGTGCGTGCAACAGCACCTGGCATGTTCGCAACACAGTAGTGAACCACATCGTCAACAATGTAAGTGGGTTCTGCGTGAGTGGTTGCGTGCGAAGTTTCGAAACAGCCACCTTGGTCGATTGCTACGTCAACGACCGCAGAACCAGGCTTCATTTTGGCAATGTGTTCTTTGGTGACAAGTTTAGGAGCCGCTGCACCAGGGATAAGCACAGCACCTATGACCAAGTCAGCATCAAGGACGTGTTTTTCGATCGCATCTTCAGTTGAGTAAATTACTTTTGCTTGACCCTGGAATTCTTCGTCTAGACGACGTAGTGTATCAACGTTGCGATCAAGAATAGTGACATCCGCGCGAAGACCGATGGCCATGCGAGCAGCATTGGCGCCGACGA
>NZ_LHPI01000002.1 GCF_001274785.1 Vibrio hepatarius | reverse complement strand
GGATTATCATCAACGAGTGCCCACACAGATTGATAGGTTTATATTGTTAAAGAGCGCTCTTCTTTGTGACTTACATCACTTCGGAAGAGGCGGTCATTTTAGCGAGATAAAGTTTAGTGTCAACCACTTTTTTCAAACTTTTTTCAAGTCATTCGACTTGGCTAAGTGACCTGCTAACCCGGTATTAACTGTTCCGAAACATCAGCTTCGAAGCGTTCCCGTGTCAGCGAGGGGGCATTATAGAGATCGCCGTCACGTTGGCAAGCCCTTTTTGCAGTTTTTTTTGATTTTTTTGCCTTTTGGGTATTTTCTATCCAAAAGCACCTGTTTTAGGTACTCTTCTACCGCTTGTCAGCCCTAAACCAGCATATATAAGGATAAAAAATGAGCGCTTTACGCAGTTACAAAGGAATCACACCACAGATCGGCCAACGTGTTTATATCGATAGTAGCTCAGTCTTGGTGGGCGACATTCAAATTGGCGACGATTCGAGTATTTGGCCACTCGTTGCGGCTCGTGGTGATGTAAACCATATCCATATCGGCGAGCGCAGCAATGTTCAGGACGGCAGCGTATTGCACGTCACACATAAGAATGCTGAAAACCCTGACGGTTACCCTCTTATTATTGGTAACGATGTCACCATCGGCCACAAAGTGATGCTGCACGGCTGCACAATTCGAGACCGAGTACTTGTTGGGATGGGCGCGATTGTATTGGACGGTGTCATAGTTGAAGAGGAAGTGATGATTGGCGCGGGTAGCTTGGTGCCACCAGGGAAGACGTTGGAGAGTGGTTTTTTGTATGTGGGAAGTCCAGTTAAACAAGCTCGTCCTTTAAGTGATAAAGAGCGAGCCTTTTTGCAAAAATCTGCCGACAACTATGTGCAGAATAAAGAAGACTATTTACATCAAGTCGAAGAAATCAGCTAATGACCTCTATCTGACCCGACGCGTTAAACTCTTCCTCTTCTATTAGATCTTCAGCAAGCTCTTCCAGTTCAAAACGACACTGGCAAAACACATCAAGAGCTTGCTGCTTATCTGCTATTGTCTGCCCAGAGATTTTTTCCAGCTCGGCTTGACGAACAAAGCACTCAATCAGAGCTCCAGATTGCTGGGCAGGAAACGTTATGGCTTGCTGCTCTTCATCCCAACTTTGGATATCGGGGAATAGAATCGATTGATTCATTATGCGCCTTCTAGGTTTTTTCTAAGTTCTCGTAAGATCTGTTTTGTACCCGGTCTTAAACCGCGCCACAACATAAAACTTTCTGCCGCTTGCCCCACCAGCATTCCAAGTCCATCGTACGCCGCCGCAACACCATTTTCCATCGCCCATTGATTAAACGCGGTTTTCCCCGCGCCATACATCATGTCGTACGCGTAAGTATGTCGGGTAAAGATAATAGGAGATATCGCAGGCAGTTCACCGGATAAGCTCGCAGACGTGGAGTTAATAACCACGTCGAATACGTGATCGATTTCGTTCATGGCCAGCGCTTTAATCTCACCATAAGGTGAGAATAGCTCAGCCAGTTGCTCTGCTTTTGATAAGGTGCGGTTGGTAATGATAATTTCTGCTGGTTGCTGGTCGAGCAAGGGTTTAATAACACCACGCGCAGCGCCACCCGCACCAATTAATAAAATGCGAGCCCCCGCTAGCGGGACTTGATATTGCAACAAGTCTTGCACTAACCCTTCACCGTCAGTGTTATCACCAATGATATCGCCATCATCAAGCTTTTTCAGCGTATTCACAGCTCCAGCCAGTTTAGCGCGTTCGGTCAAACGAGTGGCAAATTGATACGCCTCTTCTTTAAAAGGCACTGTGATGTTACACCCCTTACCGCCAGTGGCGAAAAACTCTTTCGCCGCTGGGATAAAACCATCAACAGGCGCGAGTTCTGCAGTATAGGTTAATGACTGATTCGTCTGGCGAGCAAATAACGTGTGAATGAAGGGTGATTTACTGTGTCCAATGGGGTTACCAAAAACGGCGTAACGATCAGTTTGCTGTGTCATATCCTTACCTACAGAAAAATAAAGGGTCAATGCCTAAGCAATGACCCTATCACTATCTATATAAGGAGAAAAGCTTTACCACTCTCTCGGTTTGAGGAAGTAATCGTACAACTCGGCTTCTGGTGAACCCGACTCAACCTGGTAGCTATATTCCCAACGAGCCAAAGGCGGCATCGACATTAAGATGGATTCTGTGCGTCCACCACTTTGTAAACCAAATAAGGTGCCACGGTCAAAGACGAGGTTGAACTCCACATAACGACCACGTCGGTATAGCTGGAACTGACGTTCGCGATCACCGTACTCAGTATCTTTGCGACGCTCTACGATCGGAATATACGCTTGGGTATACCCTTTACCCACCGCCTTGATGTAATCGAAGCACTTATCAAACTCCCACTGGTTGAGGTCATCAAAGAATAAACCACCGACACCGCGCGTTTCATCGCGATGAGGTAAATAGAAGTATTTGTCACACCAAGCTTTGTGCTCTGCATACACCTCTTCACCAAACGGAGCACACACTTCTTTGGCCACGTCGTGCCAGTACTGCGCATCCTGTTCGAACGGGTAAAACGGCGTTAAGTCAAAGCCACCACCAAACCACCAGATCGGCTCTTCGCCTTCTTTTTCAGCAATAAAGAAACGGACATTCGCGTGCGAGGTCGGTACATACGGGTTGTTCGGGTGCATCACTAATGAAACGCCCATCGCTTCAAAGTGACGCCCTGCCAATTCCGGACGGTGCGCCGTCGCTGAAGCTGGCATCTGTTTTCCCTGAACGTGCGAGAAGTTTACCCCGCCTTGCTCAAAGACCGCGCCGTCTTTCATTACGCGCGTTCGGCCACCGCCTCCGAGTCGCTCTCCCGGCTCACGGTGCCAAGCGTCTTCGACAAACGTCGCTTGGCCGTCAACTTGCTCTAGTTGCTGACAAATTGAATCTTGTAGATCCATTAAGAACTGTTTAACCGCTTCTTTATTTATGGCTGACATTCTGTTTCCTGTTAACCCTGTCTTAATACGTGTGAGGTTTTCGCATCGCGAATTTCGCTGGGCTTATCTCGGCCGCCTGTGTCACCGACTAAAATCGCCACCAGTTGGTCACCCAACTGTTGCTGTACTTGCTCGGTGGTCATGCACGGTGGTTGACCGGTCAAATTTGCGCTGGTAGAGGTTAACGGCTTTCCAAAGGCATTACACATCTTTTGTACCAAAGGATGATCGCTAACACGCACTGCAATAGAGTTGTGTTCGCCTGAGACCCATTTCGACACTCGCTCACTCGACGGCATAATCCAAGTCACTGGCCCCGGCCAAGTCTGCTTTACGTCATTGAGTTGCGTTTCAGATAACTGACTTTCATCGATATAAGGCAGCAACTGTTGATAACTGGCGGCAATCAAGATCAGTCCCTTTTCGACTGGTCGCTGTTTCAGCGCTAACAGTTTTTGAATCGCTTCTGGATTGTCGGGATCACAGCCGACACCAAACACGCCTTCAGTCGGGTAAGCGATCACTTCGCCGTCTTGCAACGCTTTAAGTACCTGGTCAAAGTTGTCCACCATCGATTCCTATTCAATCTCGCTTATTTCTAGCCGTCAGTTTACAAACAATCACCGAGTGAGACTAAAGCTATTTATTTTTAATTTTCATCATCCTTTTTCAAACACCGCGCAAACGTTTGCTTCGAGTTAAAATCCCCGTATAATGCGCACAAACTGATCCTCACCTATTTAGTGCAGCGTTTAAGGAGTTTGAGATGAAAGTCGGTATCATCATGGGTTCAAAATCAGATTGGCCAACCATGAAGCTTGCAGCAGAAATGCTCGACAAGTTCGGTGTTGAGTACGAAACCAAAGTGGTTTCCGCTCACCGCACACCTCAACTACTTGCCGATTACGCCAACAGCGCAAAAGAACGCGGACTAAAAGTGATTATTGCTGGCGCTGGCGGTGCGGCTCACCTACCGGGAATGGCGGCGGCCTTTACCAGCTTGCCTGTTTTGGGTGTACCGGTTCAATCTCGCGCTCTAAAAGGCATGGACTCACTACTATCAATTGTTCAGATGCCAAAAGGCATCGCGGTGGGTACTTTAGCGATTGGCGAAGCTGGTGCAGCAAACGCAGGCATTCTTGCAGCGCAAATCATCGGTACTCATGATGAAAGCGTGATGGCAAAAGTGGAAGCGTTCCGTAATGAGCAAACCGAAACCGTTCTCGCTAACCCAAACCCAGCAGAGGACTAATCTAATGCACGTTTTAGTGTTAGGCGCAGGGCAACTGGCTCGCATGATGTCACTCGCAGGTGCGCCGCTAAACATTGAGATTTCCGCGTATGACGTGGGCAGTGAAACTATCGTTCACCCGCTCACTCAAACCGTGCTAGGGAAAGGATTAGAAAATGCCATCGCTAAAGCCGATGTTATCACTGCCGAGTTTGAGCACATTCCTCACGATATCTTAGCGATCTGCGAACAAAGCGGAAAGTTCTTACCCTCGGCGCAAGCGATCAAAGCCGGTGGCGACCGCCGCATCGAAAAGACGCTACTCGATGATGCTGGCGTACGTAACGCGAAATACTACGTGATTCAAACGAGAGAAGATTTTGACCTCGCGATTGAACACGTTGGTATTCCAATGGTGCTAAAAAGTGCTTTGGGCGGTTATGACGGCAAAGGCCAATGGCGCTTGAAGCAACTCGACCAAGTTGAGGCGATCTGGGCTGAAATGGCGGCTTGTATTGCAGAAACCGAGACTCAAGCGATTGTCGCCGAAGAATTTGTTCCGTTCAGTCGTGAAGTGTCCTTGGTCGGCGCGCGTGGCAAAGACGGCTCGGTTGCAGTTTACCCATTGGCAGAAAACGTGCACACCGACGGTGTACTCAGCCTATCGACCGCGATCTCAGACATAGAGTTACAGCAACAAGCTAACGAGATGTTCACCGCCGTAGCAGAAACGCTCGACTATGTCGGCGTCCTTGCACTGGAATTTTTTGACGTTGATGGCGCACTGCTGGTGAACGAGATTGCACCGCGTGTACACAACTCAGGGCACTGGACGCAACAAGGCGCAGAGACGTGTCAGTTTGAAAACCACCTGCGCGCGGTGTGTGGTTTACCGCTAGGCAGCACTAAACTGATTCGTGAAACCTCGATGATTAACATCTTGGGTGAAGACAGCGTACCTAACAGCGTATTAGAAATGGCGGGCTGTCACATTCACTGGTACGGCAAAGAGAAACGTCCTGGACGTAAGATGGGCCATATCAACGTCTGTGGAGACTACTCTGGTGAACTGCAGCGCAACCTCTGTGCGCTCGCGGATGTACTGGATGAGCAAGCGTTTCCCGCCGTGCATCAATTCGCAGCAAGTGTATTATCAGACCAATAAACAAAAACGGCGCTCAATGCGCCGTTTTTAATTCTCTTCTTGAACGTGATGACATTTCCTATCCGCACATTGGTATTTGCTGCCGCTGGCTGACTTCTTTTCTATCAGCAGTGGATAACCACATTTTTCACACTTTCCTGTGACGGGTGGCTGATTAACGGCAAACTTGCACTTAGGATAGTTGTCACACGCATAAAACAGTTTACCAAAGCGTGTCTTTCGCTCCACCAACTGACCTTTTGCACATTCCGGACAAGAGATAGACGGCGCTTCTTGGTCGTCTTCGGGTTGGTCAAGCGACTCAATATGATGACATTGAGGATAGTTGCTACAGCCGATAAACATGCCATAACGACCTTGGCGCAACACCAACTCACTCGCACATTCCGGACAAGGAATGCCAAGCTCTTTAATGATGTGGCCATCGTTTTGGTGTAGGGGTTTGATAAAGTCACAAACCGGGTATTGGTCACAGCCCAAAAATGGACCGTGCTTGCCATGGCGAAGGTGTAGTTCACCATGGCGTTGTTCTGATTGGCACTTAGGGCAGGCTTGGTGCTCTAATGCATGTTCATGAGCTGAAAACAGCTGATGGTCGATCTTACTGCTCATAACTTATCGCGGTAATTAATGAAGAACACCTTGTTCTTTGGTGTACAACAACTCTTCCATAAGTGTGTAAGCATTTTCGTTGCCTGGTACGTTAAACAGTACCATCAGCACGATCCATTTCAGATCATCCAGTTCAAACTCATCGGTTTCCAGCCCCATGATACGGTCAATAACCATTTCACGAGTCTCTGTCGTCAGAACATTGATTTGCTCTAAGAACATCAGAAAACCACGACACTCAACGCTTAAACGTTCACACTCTTTAGGCGTGTAAATACGTGTAGAACCCGAGGTGCTACACACGGAAATCGCCGAATGGGCTTCACTTTGTTGAAGTGCAGCCAAATCTTCCAGCCAGACAAGGGCTTTGTAGATATCTTTTTGATGAAAACCAGCGCGAATAAGCTCTTCTTCCAGCTCATCTTGATTGACCTGTAACTCTGCATCGCTATGGATGTAGGTTTCAAACAGATACATTAAAATATCCATCATCATAGCTAGCCCCTCCCCTTTCGAATATAGCCACCAGAAACTGCAACAACGTGCCCTTCGAGCTCAAGCTCCAAAAGCTGCATCATGACGTCTTGTACAGGTATATTGGTCCTGCTTGCAAGAATATCAACGGGTGTAGCCTCACTTCCTACGTTAGCTAACAGCTGAGGAAATGGCAATCGTTCTTTTGTTTCTATTTGCTCAAACAGCTCGGTTTGTACGGGTGGCTTATTTAGATCAGACCAGCGAACAAGGGTATCAATTTCATCCAAAATGTCTGAGACGTTTTGAACCAGACACGCACCCTGTTTAATCAATACGTTACAACCACGTCCTTGGGGATGATGGATAGAACTGGGAATCGCAAACACATCGCGACCTTGTTCGGCTGCGTAACGGGCAGTAATCAAAGAGCCGCTTTTTTCTGCCGCTTCCACCACCAAGACGCCAGTGGATAAACCACTGATGATGCGATTACGACGGGGAAAATGATCGGCTTTCGGTTTTGCCGTCGGATGGAACTCAGAAACCAGCGCACCACTGTCAATAATGCGCGAAGCCAAACCTCGGTGACGAGCCGGATAAATATTATTCAGACCGCAACCGAGCACCGCGACCGTCTGTCCTCCGCCTTTGAGCGCACCATCATGGGCATAACCATCGACGCCCAATGCCAGGCCGCTGGTGATCACCAGTTGATGCTCAACCAACTCCTGAGCGAAGCTTCGCGCGGTATTTAAACCATCGATACTTGCGTTGCGACTTCCTACCATTGCAAGTTGCGGCTTAGCCAAACAAGAAACCTCCCCTTCAACAAACAACACCGCTGGCGCGGAAAGCGTTTGTTTCAATAGTTGAGGGTAACGGCAATCATTGAGCAACAAGATATGGCGCTGATTTGAGGCGTTTGCCCACTCTAGGCACGTGTCCACGTCTCGAGAAGAGTGTCTTTTGAGGTAATCGACTTGGGCTTGGGAAAACCCCATCGCCAGCAGATCAGAGGGAGCTGACTCGACGAAAGTGACAGGCTCATCGATCGCGGTCAGCTTATTAAACGTTTTAGGGCCAACTCTCGGCGTAAAGTAGAGCGCTAGCCACGCCGATAACTCGACTTCGCTCATTGAGACTCGTGAATGAGCGGCGATTTAAGAATGGTTTCTTTCCCTACTGGTTCGGTACTTTCGGTGACTAACGCCAAGCTAAAGTAAGGGTACGGACGAATGACCATCAAGTTACCAACTCGGGTATCCGGCAAACGCGCGTCATCGCTGTCATCACCTTCAATCGAGACTTCAACTCCCTGACTGTAGAGTTCAAACATCGAGCCTTGACGCAACTGGTCTTTCTCTCCACGGTCCAAAATCACCACTTGGTTTTGACCAACATACTGGCTGCCTTCGAGTGAACCAAGGATATTAGCAAAGCTCTCTTTTGGCGTTGGGACTGGGTAGAATGTGGTTGAGAGGGAATGCATTTCCACGTCCACATCGGGTAGGGCAATGTCATCCACCATTACTTCTTGAGACTGAGTAACTACATTCAAGCCACTAAATTGAGGCTGGCTTTCTTGCAACTCAGCCGTGGCGATTTTCTTTAGCGCCACCACGGTATGTTCGTCTCTTTGATACTCTTCTAGTGGGCGGTAGATCGTCCACGTTTTCACTTGGTGCTCGCCAGAGATATACAGCAAACCTTGATTGGATAGATACTTTTTGCCATCACTCGCTCCGAGCACTCGTGGACTGGCGTCCAGTTCAGACGCACTCAGTAAGCGATCCGATTCAATATAAGGCAGCACCAAACCCGCATTCACGGTCGATACCGCCTCTTTCTCTAATACGCGCACTTTCGGGCTAAGTTTCACCATCGGTTTGAGGCTTAACACCGGATGACCATCACGCCAAATCAGACTAAGTCTGTCTCCTGGATAAATCAGGTGGGGGTTGTCGATGTCTGGATTTACTTGCCACAATCGCGGCCAAAGCCAAGGGCTATCAAGATACATTGCCGAGATATCCCAAAGCGTATCCCCTTTCACGACCGTGTAGGTCGTTGGTGCGTCTTCTTTTACACTCAACGGCTTTTGCTCGGCAAAGGTGGGAAACGCGAGACTTAATGACAACAAAGCACTTACTGAAACCCCTAATCGACGTGGCATAACAATCATCCTGATACCCAATAAAACAATACAATCTCAGTTCAGCTAAACTGATTAGAAAAGAGTCAAAAACGCAATGATGCTGTCATTTAGGTTATAAAATGTCTAGAATTGAGCCAACAAGGTTTATCCTGATTCGGCACAGTTCAACATTTCGAGTGTATATGTCTGTATTACAAGTATTAACATTCCCAGATGATCGTCTTCGCACCGTGGCAAAGCCCGTAGAAGAGGTGACTCCTGAGATTCAAAAATTCGTTGATGACATGATTGAAACCATGTACGACGAAGAAGGTATTGGCCTGGCAGCAACCCAGGTAGATTTCCACCAGCGTATCGTCGTGATCGACATTTCAGATACGCGCGATGAACCAATGGTTCTGATCAACCCGGAAATCCTTGAGAAACGTGGTGAAGATGGTATCGAAGAAGGCTGTCTTTCTGTTCCTGGCGCACGCGCGTTGGTTCCTCGTGCAGCTGAAGTCACCGTGAAAGCGCTTAACCGCGACGGTGAAGAGTTCACATTCGAAGCAGACGATCTGCTGGCGATTTGTGTACAGCACGAACTTGATCACTTAGAAGGCAAACTTTTTGTTGATTACCTATCGCCTCTAAAACGTAAGCGTATTCAAGAAAAGCTGGCAAAGATTAAGCGTTTCAACGAGAAACAAGCCAACCAAGCCTAATGCCAATAAATTGAAGGAACGTACCTTGAGCAAACCATTAAAAATTGTTTTCGCAGGTACTCCGGACTTCGCCGCCCGTCACTTGGCGGCGTTGTTGTCTTCGGAGCACGATGTTATTGCGGTTTACACCAACCCAGACCGCCCAGCGGGTCGTGGTAAAAAGCTCACCGCGAGTGCAGTAAAGAACGTTGCCCTTGAGCACAATATTCCTGTCTACCAGCCAGAAAACTTTAAGTCAGACGAAGCCAAACAAGAGCTTGCCGACTTAAACGCCGACATCATGGTTGTGGTGGCTTACGGTATGCTACTGCCACAAGCGGTTCTCGACACCCCTAAACTGGGTTGTATCAATGTACACGGCTCGATTCTTCCTCGTTGGCGAGGCGCGGCACCGATTCAGCGCTCTATTTGGGCTGGCGATAAAGAGACAGGCGTGACCATCATGCAGATGGATATTGGTCTGGATACCGGTGACATGCTGAAAGTCGCGACGCTACCTATCGAAGCAACCGACACCAGTGCATCGATGTATGAAAAACTTGCAGAGCTTGGCCCACAAGCATTGGTCGAATGCCTAGCCGATATCGCCTCAGGTAGCGCTGTCGCTGTCAAACAAGACGACGAATTAGCCAACTACGCGAAAAAGCTGAGTAAAGAAGAAGCCCTGATCAACTGGAGCGACGATGCGGAACACATCGAGCGCTGCGTTCGTGCTTTCAATCCTTGGCCAATGAGCCACTTTGTTGCTGCAGATAACAGCATCAAGGTATGGCAAAGCCGAGTAGAGAAACAAGCTACCGATAAACCTGCGGGCACAATTCTCCAAGCAGATAAAACTGGCATTTACGTTGCGACTGGCAATGGTGTGTTGGTGCTAGAGCAACTTCAGGTTCCGGGTAAGAAGGCGATGCACGTTCAGGATATTCTGAACTCTCGCGCCGACTGGTTTGCGGTGGGAACCCAACTGGTTTAATAATTATCTCTCTAGAGAAACGTACATTTTGAGGGTGGAGACACCCTCCCTTAATTTAAGGTATTGATGATGAATGTTCGCGCTGCTGCAGCCAACGTCCTATTCCAAGTGGTCGATAAAGGTCACTCTCTTTCCAACGCTCTACCTGCGGCTCAACAACAGGTAAAACCACGCGACCAAGCGCTACTGCAAGAGATTTGCTACGGTGCGCTGCGCTACCTACCTCGTCTGGAATCCATCGCCAATGAACTGATGGATAAACCGCTAAAAGGCAAACAACGTGTATTCCACCACCTGATTCTGGTTGGTATTTATCAACTGAGCTTTATGCGTATTCCTGCGCACGCGGCAGTGGGTGAAACGGTAGAAGGCACCCAAACCCTCAAAGGTCCTCGCTTACGTGGGCTGATCAACGCAGTATTGCGTAACTATCAGCGCAACCAGGAAGAGTTGGACGCGATGGCGGTCAGCCACAATGCCGGTAAGTACGGCCACCCAAGCTGGTTGCTAAAGCTGCTGCAAGAAAGCTACCCGCAACAATGGGAAAGCATTGTTGAAGCGAATAACAACAAAGCGCCAATGTGGCTACGCGTAAACCATAAGCACAACACGCGTGATCAATACCTTGAGTTACTCAAAAGTGAAAACATTGATAGCACTGCGCACAGTGAAGCGGAAGACGCTCTAAAATTGGCCTCACCTTGCGACGTGACTAAATTGCCAGGCTTTGATAAAGGTTGGGTATCGGTACAAGACGCTGCTGCGCAGCTGTCGCTAAATTACCTGACCCCTAAAGATGGCGAACTGATTCTCGATTGCTGCGCTGCTCCGGGTGGTAAAACCGCGCATATCCTTGAGCGCACTCAAGGCAGCCAAGTGGTGGCGATCGATTGTGATGAATCACGCCTGAAACGCGTGCACGACAACTTACAACGCCTGAACCTCAAAGCAGAAGTTATTTGCGGTGACGCACGTAATCCACAAGATTGGTGGCAAGGCGAGCAGTTTGATCGCATTCTTCTAGATGCACCTTGTTCTGCAACAGGTGTTATACGTCGTCATCCTGATATAAAGTGGTTGCGACGTGGCGAAGATATCGCGGCACTGGCTGAGCTTCAAAGTGAAATCCTTGACGCGATGTGGCAACAATTGAAGCCAGGCGGCACGCTCGTCTACGCAACTTGCTCTATCACTCCTCAAGAGAACAAAGAGCAAGTAAAAGCATTCTTAGCCCGTACTCAGGATGCGCAACTTGAAGGCTCTGATGCAGAGAATCCAGGCCGCCAAATTCTACCTGGCGAAGAGGATATGGATGGCTTCTACTACGCCATTCTGCACAAAAACGCGTAATTTAGACGGGCGGTGAAAGCAATTTCATCGCCCTGTTTATACCTACTCCGGCACATGCTGTTCGAACGCTGGGTAGGAACCAATAGTTGAACGAGAATACAGTATGAAAATCATCATTCTTGGCGCAGGTCAGGTTGGCGGCACGCTGGCGGAAAACCTTGTGGGTGAGAACAACGATATTACTATTGTTGACCAAAACAATGACCGCTTGAGAGAGCTGCAGGATAAATACGACTTGCGAGTGGTTCATGGCCACGCCAGCCATCCCGATGCACTGCGAGAAGCCGGCGCTCAAGACGCGGACATGCTGGTCGCAGTAACCAACACGGACGAGACCAACATGGCAGCTTGTCAGGTGGCTTTTTCTCTGTTCAACACACCTAACCGAATTGCGCGAATCCGTGCGCCAGAATATCTGGCGGAAAAAGAAGCCCTATTCCAATCGGGTGCGGTTCCGGTCGACCACTTAATCGCACCGGAAGAATTGGTGACGAGCTACATCGAACGCCTGATCCAATATCCGGGCGCACTGCAGGTGGTGAGCTTTGCCGAGCAGAAAGTCAGTCTAGTGGCAGTAAAAGCTTACTACGGCGGGCCACTGGTTGGTAACGCGCTATCGACCTTGCGTGAGCACATGCCACACATTGATACTCGCGTCGCGGCGATTTTCCGTCAAGGACGTCCAATTCGTCCGCAAGGCACCACAATTATTGAAGCCGATGATGAAGTGTTCTTCGTCGCGGCGAGTAACCATATTCGCTCGGTGATGAGTGAGCTGCAACGCTTAGAGAAACCGTATCGCCGCATTATGATTGTTGGTGGCGGTAACATCGGTGCGAGCTTAGCCAAGCGCTTAGAACAAACCTACAGCGTCAAACTGATTGAGCGCGGCTACCAACGCGCCGAGAAGCTATCCGAAGAGTTAGAAAACACCATCGTATTCTGTGGTGACGCCGCAGACCAAGAGCTACTGAGCGAAGAGAACATCGACCAAGTCGACGTATTTATCGCCCTGACCAACGAAGACGAAACCAACATCATGTCGGCGATGCTCGCTAAGCGAATGGGTGCAAAGAAAGTGATGGTGCTGATTCAGCGCGGTGCTTACGTTGACCTAGTACAAGGCGGTGTGATTGACGTGGCGATCTCACCTCAGCAAGCGACCATTTCCGCACTACTGACCCACGTACGTCGTGCAGACATTGTCAACGTATCGTCACTACGCCGAGGCGCGGCTGAAGCGATCGAGGCGATTGCACACGGTGACGAAACCACATCTAAAGTGGTCGGCCGTGCAATTGGTGATATCAAACTACCGCCAGGTACGACGATCGGCGCAATCGTGCGTGGTGAAGAAGTCCTGATAGCTCACGACCGAACCGTAATTGAACAAGACGACCACGTGGTGATGTTCTTGGTCGACAAAAAATACGTGCCAGATGTCGAAGCCTTGTTCCAGCCGAGTCCGTTCTTCCTCTAAGGCAAGGTTATGGTTAACTTCCGTCCGGTACTGTTTGTTATAGGCTTGGTGCTGTCTAAGATCGCCCTGTTTATGTATGTCCCAACCTTGGTGGCGTTTTTTAGCGGCACCGCAGGCTTTTTGGAATTCGGACAAGCGGTTCTTATCACCCATCTAGTGGCGTTTATCTGTTTAAGCGTCGGTCGAACGACGCGCTTTAAGCTCAGCGTACGAGATATGTTCCTGATCACCAGCTTGGTGTGGACCATCGCCAGTGCCTTTGCGGCATTACCATTCGTGTTTATCAACCACATTAGCTTTACTGACGCCTATTTCGAAACTATGTCTGGTATCACCACCACAGGTTCGACAGTATTGAGCGGCTTGGACGGGATGGCGCCGAGTATTCTGCTATGGCGTTCGATACTGCAATGGCTGGGCGGGATTGGCTTTATCGTCATGGCGGTAGCGGTACTGCCAATGCTCAACGTCGGTGGTATGAAGCTGTTCCACACCGAATCCTCAGACTGGTCAGATAAAAGCAGTCCGCGCGCCAAAACGGTCGCCAAAAACATCGTACTGGTGTATTTGACGTTAACCGGGCTGTGTTTGATTGGCTATATGCTGACAGGGATGAACCTGTTCGAAGCGATCAATCACTCGTTCACGACTCTTTCGACCGGTGGTTACTCAACTTCCGACGGGTCAATGAACCACTTTTCCAATGGCGCACACTGGATCGCGACCCTATTTATGTTCTTGGGTGGCCTGCCGTTTCTATTGTTTGTCTCGGCGCTGCGTAAGCGTCGACTGGATGAATTGTTTAAAGACGCGCAAGTTCGAGGCTTCACCATCTTATTTCTCGCCAGTAGCGTGGTGATCTCGAGTTGGCTAGTGATTCGCGACGGCTACAGCGTGTTAGACGCGATGCGGGTATCGATGTTCAACATCGTCTCGGTGGTGACGACTACCGGCTTTGGTCTGGAAGACTTTACCGCTTGGGGCGCACTACCAACTACACTGTTTGCTTTTTTGATGATGGCCGGCGCGTGTTCTGGCTCGACGTCAGGCGGGATCAAAGTATTCCGTTTCCAAATCGCGATGACACTGCTGAACAAGCAGATGATGAAGCTTATTCACCCTTCCGGTGTGTTCGTTCAGCGTTATAACCAACGTCCGGTCAACGATGACATCGTGCGTTCAATCATCGCATTCGGTCTGACGTTCTTTATCACTATCATTGTGATTGCTGGCGCACTCAGTGCGATGGGCTTAGACCCAATCACCAGCATTTCAGGCGCGATTACCGCCGTGGCTAACGTAGGTCCGGGGATGGGTGCGGTGATCGGTCCAACCGGAAACTTTGCCCCTCTACCAGATGCGGCAAAATGGATCTTGAGCCTTGGTATGCTGATGGGGCGTTTAGAGATTCTGACCTTGCTAGTGCTGTTCTTCCCAGCGTTCTGGCGCCGCTGATTAGGTTAGATAGGCTCTACGTAAAGGTAGATCGCCAAAAAGTGGCAAGCGCAACCCGCTAAAACAAAACCGTGCCAGATGGCATGATTGAACGGGATGCGTTTCGCCACGTAGAAAATCACCCCAAGCGAGTAAATCACGCCACCAGCCGCTAGCAACGTCAATCCACCGATATCTAAGTTCAGCGCTAATTGATAGATCACCACCAGCGACAGCCACCCCATCATTAAATACGTCACCAATGACAAACGCTTAAAGCGGTAAACAAACGCCAGCTTCATAATGATGCCGATCAGCGCAATACTCCAGATCACAATCATCAGACCGATCGCCAAAGGCGTGCGCAGGCTGACTAACAAAAACGGCGTATAGCTACCAGCAATCAGCAAATAGATCGCGCAGTGGTCGAAGGTTTTTAGGGCTTTCTTGGCTTTTTGGTGCGGTATCGCATGATAGAGCGTCGACGCAAGAAACAGCACAATCATGCTTCCGCCGTACACACTCATACTGGTAATGGTTAACGCGTCAGCATTGCGGTCAATCGCTTTAATTAAGAGTAAAATCAAGCCAACGATACCCATGACCATACCCAATGCATGAGTCACCGTATTGGCGATTTCTTCTTTAACACTGTATTCGTTTTGTTTGCTAGTAGACATGGGTGCGCACACTCCAGAATCGATCAATCATTCCGGAGTATGGCATATTCAGCTTACACTTGTAAGCTTAAAATAATTAAGATTCGGTTAAGAGTGTTCGTCGAGATACTGCAACACTTGCTGACCGACTTCGGCTGGCGAGCTATTTAACGGGATTGAGAGCTGGCGTTTCAGCTCACTTCGACCAAGCAGGCTGGCCAACATACCTTTTGCCCCTTCGCGGTGCCTATCGATTTCGAACCACATTTTCAGTTCGTCTTCACTGCGATACGCGACGATTTCTAGTTCACGCCAGCGGCCATGAAACGGCCCAGTCGTCGGCACAAATTCAAACTCTTGCACAAACGGTAACTCGAAACCTTTGACCGCTTCGCATTCAACCTGTCGAATTCGCAGCCCTTGGTCTTCCAACGCGGTAAAAATCGCGTCGAGTAACGGGTCTGGTCGCACAGTCAAAATGTCTTTATCGCTTGGGTCTTTTGCCTTGGCGATATCCAATCCGGTTTCCAGCCATACTTTGGAATCACCAATAGTCACTGGCGTATTCCACGGCACATCCAACTCAACGTCAAAATCACGCTCTTCACCCGGCTGAATAGTAAAGGCATACGGCAGAGTCCATTTCGCTAAAACATAGCTGGTTGGCACACGACGCATACTGCCGCCATCGTGATGACTTCTTTCATTATTGGCCGGAACTTCCTTGATATAGCGGCAATATAGCTTCAAATCGATGTTATCGATCTCTTGCGCCGTCGCACCGCCATAAACGTGAATGGTGATATTCACTTTCTGGCCGGGATAAAGCACCTCTTGCTTGAGGACAGAGTCCACTTTTGCTGAACCAATCCCAAAGCTAGCAAGGGTTTTCTTGAATAACGACATTCACTCCTCCTTAGCACATTCAATACCAGACGATATGCTTAAAGTACCATACTAATCTGCGATACTGTCTTACTGCTAGTACGTTTCTCACATAATTGTAGCGTGCAACACACTGCAAATACGATTAGATATCGATCAATTGAAATCTTGGTGCTAATCTAGTTATTGATGTGCTTGCATATCGTTATTCCTAGTTAATTATTTGGATTGGCGAAGGCCAAAAAGAGCGAACCTTCAGCAATGAAGCTCAACTCATAATTATCTAGGCCATTACATTGGCAATGGATGTGCCTGGCAGTTAGGTAATTCGATGCGACCAATGACCGTCAGGTTTTCGCACACGAACACAAGTGCGATGCGTCGTCGTAGTGGCTTTGTTGCTGCTCCAACGGCAAAAAAAGCAGCTCCTACAATGACTTTGGTAGAAAAGACAGCGCTGTTAATGTCTTCTCGTGCGAAAGTTGTTCAAGCAGCTTAATTAAAAAGCGCAGATCACTCTGCGCTTTTTTCTTATATTCAACCCGTCAATTTGATACCTTTAATGGCAAATCATTACAAAAACTGTGGAGAAAGCGATGAAATGCCATCGAATTGAAGAGTTACTCGAGCTACTCGAGCCGGAGTGGCAAAAAGACCAACAGCTAAACCTGCTACAGTTCATCGTGAAGCTAGCAGACGAAGCGGGCTACCAAGGTAAACTGGACGATCTCACTGACGACGTACTGATCTACCACCTTAAGATGCGTAACAGCGAAAAAGACGAAATGATCCCGGGATTGAAAAAAGACCAAGAAGACGACTTCAAAACCGCACTCTTAAGAGCTCGTGGCATCATAGACTGATCGAATCCAGTCGAATGGGCGGCCTAATGGTCGCCCTTTTTATACCCAATTCATATACCAACATCATACTGTTAGGTCATTTATTCATATAACTGTACTGACCTTTGTTGTTAAAGGTTGATAGCCTTAAAGAAATAGAATTGTTATAGCGTATATAATCGCCGTCTATAAGAATTTACTAAAGTATCGACAAGCAATGTCAAACAAGAGTGTGAACACCATAAATCACACCGCACAGCCTAAGAAGGAAGCGTAATGAGTCAGGATAAAATCGATATCAAAGATGTGACTCCCAAAACATTCAACCCAAAAACTCACAAAACCAACGGCGACCGATTTAACCCGAGTAACCGTATTTACGTACGTGAAAGTAAAGGGACTTTTCAAAAGCTGCGTCGCTACGGTGGCTGGTTCTTGTTGGTCTTGTTTGCTGCGATACCATGGATTCCTTACGGTGACCGCCAAGCGATCCTACTCGACATCGGTCAGCAACAATTCAACTTTTTCGGCACCACTCTTTATCCACAAGACTTAACGCTGCTGGCACTGCTGTTTATGATCTCGGCGTTTGGTTTGTTCTTCCTGACGACCTTTTTAGGCCGTGTCTGGTGTGGCTATCTCTGCCCGCAAACCGTCTGGACCTTTATGTACATCTGGTTTGAAGAGAAATTGGAAGGCAGCGCCAACAAACGTCGCAAGCAAGATTCCAACAAGCTGACCGCAAACCTAGCGATGCGCAAAGGCTTGAAACATCTAGCCTGGTGGGCAATCGCATTGGCAACAGGCTTTACCTTTGCGGGTTACTTTGTGCCAATCCGTGATCTAGTGGTCGACTTCTTTACCTTTAACGCCGACTTCTGGCCGGTTTTTTGGGTGCTATTTTTCGCTGCGTGTACTTATGGCAACGCGGGCTGGATGCGCTCAATTATGTGTATACACATGTGCCCATACGCGCGTTTCCAGTCGGCAATGTTCGACAAAGACACGTTTATCGTCGGCTACGACACCAAACGTGGTGAAACTCGTGGTCCACGTTCACGTAAAGCGGACCCGAAAGCACTTGGCTTAGGTGACTGTATTGACTGTGATTTGTGTGTTCAGGTTTGTCCAACCGGGATCGATATTCGTGACGGTCTGCAGTACGAATGTATCAACTGTGGCGCGTGTATCGACGCGTGTGACAACACGATGGAGCGCATGGGCTATGAAAAAGGCCTGATCAGCTACACCACCGAGCACCGCCTGTCTGGTAAACACACCAAGGTGATGCGTCCGAAATTACTTGGCTACGGCGCAGTGTTGCTCGTGATGATTGGCCTATTCTTCGCACAAATTGCCGCGGTCGACCCAGCAGGTCTAAGCGTCATTCGTGACCGTAACCAACTGTTCCGCGTCAACACGTCTGGTGAAGTAGAAAACACCTACACGCTGAAAATCATCAACAAAACCCAACAAACTCAAACCTATAACTTGAATGTTGAAGGTCTGAGTGATGTGTCTTGGTACGGCAAGCAAACCGTTCAGGTCGCACCGGGTGAGGTGCTTAACTTGCCGATGAGCTTGGGCGTCAACCCAGACAATCTCACTTCGTCCGTGGCGACAATTCAGTTTATACTGTCGGATAGCGAAGACTTTACTATTGAAGTAGAAAGCCGCTTCATTAAGAAGCTCTGACGATTTCTACCCCATCATGGAAAAAGGCTCAGCAATGAGCCTTTTTTATTTTATGACCCAACAAGCTTTTAACTTTGATGCCTTAACGCCCGATTTTATGTGGTATGCCCTAGAGAGTGTTGGCATTCGCGCTGAGTCTGGGTTCTTGCCGCTCAACAGCTACGAAAACCGCGTCTATCAGTTCACCGACGAAGAGCGTCAGCGCTACGTGGTGAAATTCTATCGACCTGAACGTTGGAGTCAGGCGCAAATTCAAGAAGAGCACGACTTTACCCACGAGCTGATTGAAGCCGATATTCCGGTTGCGCCGCCGGTCAAACTCAACGGACAAACCTTGCATCACTACCAAGGTTATCTGTTTGCTCTGTTTGCCAGTGTCGGTGGACGTCAGTTTGAAGTGGATAATCTCGATCAGCTAGAAGGTGTCGGTCGTTTTCTTGGCCGTATCCACAAGGTGGGTGCGCGCACACCATTTAAGCACCGCCCGACGATTGGTTTAGACGAGTACCTTTATCAACCCCGTGAGTTACTGCAAAACTCACCGTTTATCCCGATGCATCTGGAAAACGCGTTTTTCAACGACCTCGACTTACTGATCAAGTCGCTGGAAACCCATTGGAATTCGTCCACCAATATCATTCGCGTTCATGGCGACTGTCATCCGGGCAACATTTTATGGCGTGACGGACCGATGTTTGTCGATCTGGACGATTCGCGCAACGGCCCCGCTGTACAAGATCTTTGGATGATGCTCAGTGGTGAGCGCGCCGAGAAAGTGATGCAGTTGGACACCATTCTGGAAGCGTATCAAGAGTTTAACGATTTTAATGTTAACGAATTGAAACTTATTGAACCTTTACGTGGTCTACGTATGGTCCACTATATGGCATGGTTAGCAAAAAGATGGCAGGATCCTGCTTTTCCTATCGCTTTCCCTTGGTTCGATGATCCAAAATACTGGGAAAGCCAAGTACTTGCTTTCAAAGAGCAGATTTCGGCATTAAACGAGCCACCACTCTCTCTGATGCCACAGTGGTAACAAACGAAATAACGAGAAAATGGAGTCACCAATGAAAAAGCTGTTTGCCCTAGTAGCAACACTTATGCTGAGCCTTTCTGCTCATGCAGCGCAATTTAAAGAAGGTCAGCACTACAAGGTTCTTGATCTAGAAGCTTCATCAAAACCAACTGTTACTGAGTTCTTCTCTTTTTACTGCCCACACTGTAATTCATTTGAACCAATCATCCAGCAGTTGAAAGCGAAGCTGCCAGAAAACGCGAAATTCCAGAAAAACCACGTGTCTTTCATGGGTGGCAACATGGGCGAGTCAATGAGCAAAGCTTACGCGACCATGGTTGTGCTAAAAGCAGAAGACAAGATGGTACCTGTGATGTTTAACCGCATCCACAACATGCGTAAAGCACCGAAGAACAACGACGAGTTACGTCAGATGTTCGTTGACGAAGGTATCGACGGCAAGAAATTTGACGCGGCATTCAACGGCTTTGCGGTAGATTCAATGGTTCGCCGCTTCGACAAGCAATTTAAAGACAGCGGCCTGTCTGGTGTTCCAGCGGTAGTCGTGAACAACAAGTACCTAGTTCAAGCACAAAGCATCAAAACGATGGATGAGTACTTCGACTTGGTCAACTACCTGCTAACCAAATAACACTATTAGCGATAGACGAGAAAGGGAGCATGATGCTCCCTTTTTTATTTGCTTTGGTAAATCTTCTGCAATAGCAAATCTTTGTCTTGCCAAAGTGACGACAACCATTGCTGGAACTGACGCTTAAACGGCTTATCGTTAAAGTAATCGCCTCGCACGTGCTCATCAATAGGCAATACTTGGGTACGCACGACAATCTTCGTCATTCGCCCCATCAACATATCTTTAAAGGGCTTATCGGTGTTTTCAGGATACGCCAAGGTAACATCAATAATGTTCTCAAATTGGTCTCCCATCGCCGCTAACGTATAAGCGATGCCACCGGTTTTGGGTTGCAGCAGGTATTGGTATCCAGCTTTGCTGCTACGCTGCTTTTCACGGGTAAAGCGCGTGCCTTCGACGTAGTTCACCACCGTAGTCGGCGTGTATTTGAATTTCTCGCACGAACGACGTGTTGTCAGTAAGTCTTGCCCACGTTTTTCAGGGTGACGGATAAGATATTCGCGCGAGTAACGACGCATAAACGGCATGTCCAACGCCCAACATGCCATCCCCAGAAACGGGATATACATCAGTTGCTGTTTAAGGAAAAACTTTGGCATCGGGATACGGTCTTTAAACACACAACAAAGCACAACGATATCGGTCCAGCTCAAATGGTTGCTGATCAGCAAATACCATCCATCTTGCTTGAGCTCTTCACCACCTTCAATATCCCACTCAACATGGTTGGTCAGCGCCAGCACTTTGGCATTAATCGTTGCCCATAACCACATCACTTGATTAGCAACCGACGTCGCGTTGGCTTTTAGCTTGGGGCTCGGTAGTAGCACCTTAACAAGTGCAATGATGCATATCACGACTGAGCATATTACCGAGTTAACAATAACCACAAGGCTATTAAGGACAAAAAACAAAAGCGCCAACATAATACCAACCAATAAAACTCTAACAACAGCCCAATAAATATTTATATTTTTAACAAAGCATTGATGTACATGGACTTAAGTAGCCAACAACATAATTCATATTTATTTACTTCGTTAGAAATAAAACAGTGTGTAATTATACGAATCCAAAACGACTTTGGAATCATTACGCAGATGGTCTGATTAGTTTCGTTTCCTTGCCGTAGTGTTCCACGATTATAAAAAATTCCCAACGGAAGCAACCATGAAAGCTCAACACACATTGTTCATTTTCGCGCTGGCGGCATCGCCCTGTATGGCGAAATTGGCTCAACATTCCGGAATAAGCGGCGAAGTGGCGGTAAGTGCTGGCTACGTGTCGTCCAAATCCAACTTTGATACCAAAGCCGACAAACGCATCAACGGCCTCAACCAAGACGCGTCGACCGATTCTCGCGGAGTGATTATTCCACTCGGTAACCTCGCCTACACATTTGGCCCTGAACTAGATAAGCAGGTGTACGTCGGTACATCACGCGAAGATATTGCCGTAGGCGCACTGGCGTTGGAGGTGGGCTACAAACAGCAACTGAGCTCCGGTACCATCGTCGATGTGTCTGTGTTACCCAGCGTGATGTCGCGTGAAGTATGGGAAGACCCGTTTGTGGAAGGCGAAAAGCGCCACAAAACCGATGAAGACGGCATGGCGTATCGACTCAAGCTCAGCAACATTAATGGCTCGAACTTTAGCCTAGATACTGCTTATGGCACCCGCGAAGTGGACGATGAACTATCGGGTACAACCCAGCTTTCTCAAGCGCAATCTAAGTTGCTGGATCGCGACCTAGACTGGTATTTAGTCAGGGGTAGCTATCGCGTTGCATTAAACGAATCGAGCTACCTTGTTCCAACGCTGACTTACACCTCGACCGATGCGGACGGCGACGCAAATTCTAGCGACTCAGTGAGAGCAGAAGCGACATATGCCGCCTTGTTTGACCACCACAAACTGGCGATTACCGCGGGCTACACTAACCGTTCATTTGATGAGAAAAACCCGCTGTTTAATAAAAAGCGTGACGAGAACATTTATAGCTTGTTTGCTGCGTATGAATACCGTCTGAGCGGCGATTGGCAAGATTGGTCTGTGATTTCTCTGGCGGGCTACAAAAATACCGATTCTGATATCGAGTTCTACGACAAGAGCCAGTTTTTAACCACGGTGGGGATGAGTTACCACTTCTAAACCGGTAAGAAAAAACCACCTGCAATCAGGTGGTTTTCAACTCGATCAGCAGACTGCTCCTATCGATAAGTGAGCAACTGAACGTCTTCGAACCACTTCATCAGTTCGGACTTCGACATGTGCGCGGTTTCTTCGATCACCGAACGGGTCAAATGCGGCGCGAACTTCTCGATAAAGTCATACATGTAGCGCTGTAAATAAATGTTTTTGCTGTAGCAAAGCCATGCGTAACAATCTGGAATTAACCCTTCAAGCGAACGTACAGTAATCGAGCTGCTCATCGAGTGGGTCGCAACCGACGCGATAATGCCGATACCTACGCCCATACTGACGTACTCTTTGATCACATCCACGTCCATAGCGGTCACGATGTATTGCGGATCTAGGCCGCGCTGGGCAAAGGCATTGTCAATCGCAATGCGTCCGGTCGATTTCAGCTCGTAACTGATCAGCTTTTCCTGAGCGATTTGCTCAAGAGTGACCGTTTCTGCCGTCGCCAGCGGGTGGTCAGACGGCACAATCAAGCTCAATGACCATTTATAAGCAGGCAGCATCGCCAGATCCATCTGCTCATCAACATCTTGAGCCACGATAGAAAAATCGTAAGGACCGGTTGGCAGGGTATTGCCTCGCGTATCGGGTTCAATCGTCCCCATGTGCAGCGAGACTTTAGGGTAGCGGTTCATAAAGTAGCGGACGCTTTCTGGTAACAAGAATTTGGCAATCGCGTTGGTGGTGTAAATGTTGAGGCGGCCTTGCTCCGGAGAAGAGACGCTGGCTGAAATCGCTTTGATGCGGTCTTCAATTTCCAGCATTTGACTGGCTTCATGGATGATCTGTTTGCCGATTTCGGTCGGGCCGGACAAATGTTTACCGTGTCGCTCAAAAATCTGTACGCCGAGTTCATCTTCCAGCAGCGCAACCTGCTTACTGATCCCAGGCTGAGAAGTGAATAACTTCTGCGAAGTTAATGAAATATTGTATCCGTTTCGCTGTATTTCGCGAATATAGCGAAGTTGCTGCAGCTTCATTGTCTATCCCTCGTCGCGTACTCGATTACACAACCACCACTTATGAATGAGTTATTGGTTATAGCAATATTTCCCTAACAATAGCAAGTAGATAGCTATGTTAAGGCCCGTAAACGGGTGTGATACGACTAACGAGGCTGCGTCGCGTTAAACGCACTCATGCAATTTATAATGCACGACTTCATTTCTTTGATTGAACCGCTCTGCAATCGCCCCTTACGCATCACCAAGTCAACGGATGTATCTAGAGTATGCATCCCCTCGACAGGAATCGCGACAAAGCAGTGATTCTGCAACTCTTTCGCCACACACACTTTCGGTAGCAAGGCTCCACCGAGACCAGCTTCAACAAAGTTTTTCAGTGCTTCAAAGGAGTTGCACTCCATGATCGACTTCAAGCGAATTTGTTGGCGAGCTTCATAAAGGTTCACCGCACGGCGGATACTGAACGATTCAGTCAATAACGCCAATGGGATCTCAGACAGTTGGGAAGGAGAGCAAACCTCGAGTGCAGCCCAAGGACTATGGTTTGGCACCAATAAGCTCAACTCTTGGAAAGCGCAGGAATAGAGTACGTCGACTTTTGGGTCGTGCTTGGCATTAAGCAGTAAACCGATGTCCGATTCTTCGTTCTTGATGCTATCGATAACATCATCGCCACCACCCACTTGCAGTACCAACTTCACCCCGGGATGCAAACGCGAAAACTGTGTAATCGCGTTATTGAGCAAGTCAGGGATAAAACCGCCACCGATTGAGATACGCAGAGTTCCCGATTGCAGGTGCTCAATTTCTGACAGTTGCGAGATAAAGTCGTTTTTACGCTGATTGACGTCTTGAATGTACTCGGTCAAACGAAGACCCGATTCAGTCAGGTTGACCCCACGACCAATTCGGTCGAGTAACTGCACATCGAGTTGTGATTCTAGCTGAGCCACTTTGCGGCTAATCGCCGACGGCGAAACGTGCAGAATCTCCGACGCTGCACGAATACTTTTGGTTTTAGCGACCACCTCGAAATATCTTAAGGCTCTATCATCCATCGGTCTTGTACTGCTACTCCGTTATTTTGACAGCAAATGCTGCACCAGCCTTACCCAGAAGTTTGCGCCAATCGGCAGCACATCATCGTTGAAGTCGTAGTTCGGGCTATGCAGGTTATGGGTATGCTCCTGGCTACCATTACCTAACCAAATATACGCACCAGGACGTTGTTCCAGCATAAACGCAAAGTCTTCACCGCCCATACTTGCTGGTGGGTTAAGGTGTAAGAGCGAGATCTCCGGCATTTGTTCCAACACAGCGCGACACTTGGCCGCTTCCTCTGGCGTGTTGATCGTCGCTGGATAGCGTCGAGTATATACAATTTCCGCTTTGCACCCTTGTGCGTGCGCTATATTTGTCACCACGTCTTTCATTCGCGATTCGATCAAATCACGAACCTGAGGGCAGAACGAGCGAGTTGTCCCGGCAAACACGACTTCTTCGGGGATCACGTTGTAAGCGTGGCCAGCGTTGATTTGCGTTACGCTGATCACGCCAGACTTTTGTGGGTCGAGATTACGGCTAATCACGCTTTGTAATGCGTTGATGATCAAACTGGCAGTATAGACAGGGTCGATTGTGTCGTGTGGCATCGCGCCGTGTCCACCCGCGCCGACAATTTTGATATCAAAAGTGTCGAATGCGGCCATCACTGCGCCATCATGTACCGCAGCTTCACCAGCTGGCAACGCTGGCCAGTTGTGTAGACCGTACACTTCTTTGACCGGGAAACGCTCAAACAAGCCATCTTTTATCATCGCTTTTGCACCCGCTTCATTTTCTTCCGCGGGTTGGAAAATAAAATGTACTGTCCCTTTAAAGTGCGGATTTTTCGCCAGCATCACAGCGGCGCCGAGCAACATCGTGGTATGGCCATCATGACCACAAGCGTGCATTTTTCCTTGGTGGGTCGAGCAGTGCGCGAAGGTGTTCAGCTCGTCGAGGTCGAGAGCGTCCATATCCGCGCGCAGGCCGATGCTTTCTCCCGCGCCCAAACTGCCGTGTAATGTCGCGACCACCCCTGTACCACCTAAGCCGCGATGCACTTCTAGACCTAAGCTAGTGAGAATATCGGCGACGATTTCCGACGTTCTGAATTCTTCATAAGCGGTTTCAGGGTGGGCATGGATATCACGTCGCCATTGTACGAGCTGAGCATGCTCTTCGGAGTGATGTTTGATGTATTCAGTCATAACCTTTTTCTAGCTGTTTTATTGTTTTGATTAATCTTAGGCAATCTTGATTGAACGCGCTTAAAGCAGCGCGTTCGCAACCAGTACAGAACCAATGTACGTTCCGGTGAACACTAGGATAGCAATCAGTACGATCTTGCCGCCGGCAGATTTAAAGGTCGTGACCTCGTGTTTACTGATCGCCAAACCTGCGTATGCAAGCACTGGCGTTACTAAGCTCAAAAAGTTGATGTCTTTTACGTAACTGAGGATTGGTTCTGCGAGCGGTGAAGCCGGAATGGTCAGTAACACACTCACCAGCGACAACCAAGCCACCGATGGTAGGTAAAACGGCATGACTTTCGCTAACACCAAGCCTGCCATTACCATGGCAAAGATGATCGCCATACCCGGCAGGGCGGAAAGTGGCGTTACACCAGTACCAGTCCAGTTACTGATCAGCGCGACGACACACACAATCGCCAACACCATCGCGTAATCGATCAGGTTGATATCGGCATTTACATTCTTTTTCGTTGCTGCATTAGACATTTAGATCGCTCCCTGGCTGCTGTGTTTGTTTCTCCGTCTTGTTCCCCGCCAGTAAGCGGTAGAGTTTTTCGGTCAAAGGTAAGGCAATAAATAACCCAACAAACAGACCCGTAGCGTTAGTTAGCAAGTTACTCGCACCAGCCAATGCCAGTATTTCTTCTTTCATCGCGGGAACACTTTCGCCCAACGCAGCAGAACACGCCGCCGTCATACTGCCACTACCGACGCCACATGCCATAGCTAATGCGCGTACATCAAACCATTCTGTTGACGCCAACAAAGATGCCAGAATCGCAAAATACAACGTACCGAACATGGTGCCCATAACATAAACACCCATTACGCCGATCCCTTCAGGACTCTTCAGGCCATATTTATCTGAGATCAGAGCAATATTTGGCTCACGGGCGATAGAGAAACACGCACCAATAGACTCACGTCCCATCTTCAGCAGCAATATCGCGACAGGCATTGCGACTAGGATAGTGCCGAGGTTGCCGAGTTCCTGAAAAATCATCGCCGGACCAACCGCCAAGATTTTGTTTAGAGAAGGACCGATAAGCGTGCCGAATTTCGCCAAGAAAGGAAGAACGGAAATAATGATGATTGGCGTGGCTTTTTCAGCCTGTTTCGAACTCAGCACGCGTTTTGCGGCGCTGACGACATTCGGATTAAAGAGCAAACCGATTATAAATGCGTAAAAGAGGGGGAGCAGTACCACACTGCTGCTGCCTAACGGCACTTTAACGACGCCGACGAGCTCGGCAATGACCGCGATTGCAATCACCAAGAGGTGAAGTCGCCAGTTGCCCAACTGGCCTTTTAAGCTGTTCATATTTAGCTTCCTTGTTGGTTATATATCATTCCATTTTCTTATGTATCCAATTGATTAAATCATAATTACCACACTAGAACTAATGCTATATAACCAACGTTTTGTTCTAAAAAAAGCAACATAAAACATAATATCGTTGCATTAAATGAACACGAAAACGTTTACGCCCAAGCGAAAGTAGAATCAGACGATTCAACCATACCAAGAGCAAATACTAAGGACTTTGTTCTGTTACACCGCTTGCGCGGTCAATTGCTTCAACAGGCGATCCATCGCTCGATAACCCAATGCTTCTGCGAGGTGAGCGCGTTCGATGTCCGCCTGCCCTTCCAAATCCGCGATGGTTCGCGCCACTTTGATGATGCGATGATAAGCGCGAATCGATAAGCCTAACCGATGCAAGGCACTTTCCAGAAACTGCGCATCTGGCTTATTTAGCGGGCAATATTTCTCGATTTCTCGGCTGCCAAGCAGCGCATTGGATTTATTTGCTCGGTGTTGCATCCTTGCCCGTGCTTCCAATACCCGCTCTCTGACCACGACCGTCGGCTCACCGCGATCTCCCCCCTCGGCTAAGGTGCCTTTAGGTAACGACGGTATTTCAATCGACATATCAAAGCGGTCGAGTAATGGTCCTGATAAACGACTGAGATAACGTAAAATCGACTGAGGGTTAACGCGTGATTGGTTGCCTTCATAGTAGCCTGTTGGGCTCGGGTTCAGAGCCCCCACCAGCTGAAATCGGGCGGGAAAACGGGTTTTACCCTGCGCGCGCGAAATAATGATTTCACCGGATTCTAGTGGTTCACGCAGTGAGTCGAGCACTTTTCTCTCAAATTCGGGCATTTCATCGAGAAACAGCAAACCATTGTGAGCCAGCGAGATCTCACCCGGTCTTGGAATGGTTCCCCCACCGACCAGTGCCGCCATCGAACTGGAGTGGTGCGGTGATCGAAATGGGCGCTGCTTCCAGTTGTTAACGTTGATTTCTTGCTGCGTGAGCGAGGCGACCGACGCGGTTTCCATTGCCTCCTCATCATCCATCTCGGGTAACAAGTCACACAAGCGAGAGGCCAACATGGTTTTTCCCGTGCCGGGAGGCCCGAGGAACAAAAGATTATGATTACCCGCTGCGGCAATTTCCAACGCGCGCTTTCCTTGCTGTTGGCCGATGATATCTTGCAGATCGCGCTGATTAGACGCTAACTTAGTGCGTTTTTGCGTTTGATGGAGCGTGAGTGACTGCTGGTCACATAAGTCAGCGCACACTTCCAATAAACTTTGTGCCGATTTATGCAAATGCTTACCGACTAGTGCTGCTTGGTCACCGTTCTGCTGTGGCACCACCAAACAACGCTCGGCGCGATTCGCCGCAAGCGCGGCAGGCAACACGCCTTTTACCGAGCGTAGTTCACCCGACAGAGCCAATTCACCAATAAACTCCTTACTTTCTAAGTCTGTCATCGGGATTTGTTGTGACGCCGCCAAAATGCCTAGCGCGATTGGTAAATCAAACCGGCCGCCCTCTTTGGGGAGATCGGCCGGTGCCAAGTTGACCGTGATCCGTTTCGCGGGAAACTCAAACCGTGAATTAATGATCGCACTGCGCACCCGATCGCGCGATTCTTTGACGGTGGTTTCCGGTAAACCGACTAACGTAAATCCCGGCATGCCGTTACTGATGTGCACTTCCACCGTCACATTGGGCGCTTCTACGCCAACCGAAGCTCGACTATGAATTACCGCTAATCCCATAAAACCATCACTTTTTCGCCATTCACTATTTATCTCCTTGATAAATTGTCTAAATCACAATCAAGGTTGTTATATAGCTTGATCAGTTGCTGATAGAATGTGAAAAAAGTATGAGTTTTTGCTTGTCATCTAACGGATATGTGACGTCCCTAGTGTTCGACCTCACTATATCTCTATAGCGAGTACATTAGTAAATACAATCTCTGATACTTACAAGTACGTAGAGTTAAAACTTAGCTTTAAATTGACCGTAAGAAATAATACATCTAGTAATCATCATGCATCTAATAGTCTTGTTGATTTCCCTATAAGCTTATATAAGAAAAGCGACCTAATAAGGTCGCTTTCTCTTTAAATATTTAGTTTAAGACTTACTGGAAAGAAGCTTTTTCTTCAATGCTTCTTCGTATTGTTTGAGTGAGTAGATGAACATGTCAGGCTGCTCTTTTGAACGAATCATACCTGCTTTCTCATAAAAATCTTCACGCCCCTCACGAGCGTGAAGAAATAGAGCGTAAACACCTACGTCCCTAGATGAAAGATATGCTTGACGGATTGCTCGACCAAGAAGCCATTTTCCTAAACCCTGGCCTTGTACAGATTTACATACAGCTATTTTACTAAGTAATATACATGGTACTGAACTGTAAGGAAATTTGCGTCTTTCTTTGTTTGATACGTGCTTCTTATCAAATGAACTACTAGCTAAAGTGAAATAGCCCACTACTTTCTTGGGAATTCCCTCATCATTTGAGACGATACAAAGATGAGGAATCGACACTCTTCTGTCGTGCTCTTTAGCCATATTCTTTGTTAGGTAGTCATTTAAAGAACAAACACCACAATCAAACTGTGAAAAATCATATTTCACGTCAGGGTCATAGCGTTCAACTTCTAGTTTTTGATCTTTACCGTCCAAGATTCCTCCAACGACATTCCAATGATTTCCTGCATCAGATCAGTTGGTTCTGCTGGATTTTCCAGTGCGTCCATTACAGACTCCCACTGACTTGCTTCTATTTGCAATCTTTTATGTTCGCTAATAACTTCTTGCGCTTTAGCTACTGTTGTTTCTGATACAAATTTACTTATTGTAGTATTAGAAAGTAGCGCAGCTTCCTCTAAAACGCTTTTCTCACTTTCAGACAGACGAAACTCAACTCTCTCTTTTTTAAGTGCACTCATTTTTTACTCCTTGCACTGCTTAGTGCGTCGGAAACTCCTAATTTACTTAGTAGATGTTCCAAAGAACTATCTATATACCTATATTTTTGATGAACTATTAATATAACCACTAATTACTATTTAAATGTACGGGTTAACACCGTACATGTTGGAGTCTGGTATGCTTTGACTACAAAGTCAACAACTTTGTACGGGGTTTTACCGTAACTTCACATAGTATAAATAACTCTTAATGAAGGTTTTCACTAAGATGTTGATAGCAATAATGAAGTTATTTTTGGCTTTCAAGAGTAGATGAAGATGATAGTGCCATCTGTGAAACATCTTTAGCGCACACTTCCTAATTACTGTTGACCGATAATACTCTGAAGATCGTATTACGCACCCGATTACGAGATTCTTTGACAGTAGTTTCCGGTAAACCGACTAACGTAAATCCCGGCATGCCGTTACTGATGTGCACTTCCACCGTCACATTGGGCGCTTCTACCCCAACCGAAGCTCGACTATGAATTACCGCTAATCCCATAAAACCGTCACTTTTTCGCCATTCACTATTTATCTCCTTGATAAATTGTCTAAATCACAATCAAGCTTGTTATATAGCTTGATCAGTTGCTGATAGAATGTGAAAAAAGTATGAGTTTTTGCTTGTCATTTAACGGATATGTGTGATACCACTAGAGACGCAAATAATTTCGTACCATATTGCATAAACACAACATTAGAAAACGAAGATGAACTTTACCGCCCGCACTAACGCACTGATTGCCCTGATTATCGTGGTCATTATTGATTCCGCGCGGGGGCTGGTGGGCGAAAGATAACCACAAATTCTAAAAAACCCCCGCACTGAAAAGTCCGGGGGTTTTTTTACAATTAACAGTTCAAAAAATTAAATTAAAACAAAGTTCATCCTGACCAAAGTCGTTCAAAGGTCAGTTATGACAGGAAGAATGGGAGCGCACATGAAGTGCACAAGAAAAAATAATCGCCAATGCGATACACAGGGAGGCTTACGATGACAGGTGCAGAGTTAGTCGTAGCCGCATTGCAGCAGCAAGGGATCAAGACCGTATTTGGTTACCCTGGTGGTGCAATCATGCCAATCTACGACGCATTATACGATGGCGGTGTTGAGCATATACTTTGTCGTCACGAGCAAGGCGCAGCAATGGCTGCAATCGGCATGGCTCGTTCTACTCAAGATGTTGCCGTATGTATGGCCACATCCGGACCGGGAGCCACCAACCTAGTGACTGGTCTAGCCGATGCCTTTATGGATTCCATCCCACTGGTTGCTATCACAGGTCAGGTTGCCAGTTCCCATATCGGTACCGATGCGTTTCAGGAAATGGACGTGATCGGTATGTCACTTTCCTGTACCAAACACAGCTACTTAGTTACCGATATCAACGAACTCGCGCCAACCATGGCCGAAGCCTTCGAAGTAGCAAAAACTGGCCGCCCTGGCCCTGTTATCGTTGATATCGCTAAAGATGTACAGCTGGCTCAAGCTCCTGTTGAACTCCTTCCTCCTTTTACTCCACCTCCTATGCCAGCCGCGACGTCTGGAGCGATTGCTAAAGCGCAAGAGCTATTATCACAAAGCTCCCGCCCGGTACTGTATGTCGGTGGTGGTGTGCAGTTGGGTCATGCGACGCACGCGGTACGCGAGTTCTTACGCCTAAATCCAATGCCTTCCGTAAGCACACTAAAAGGCCTAGGTACGATTGAGCGTCACGACCAACACTACTTGGGCATGCTGGGCATGCACGGCACCAAAGCGGCCAACTTGGTGGTACAAGAGTGTGACCTGCTGATCGCAGTGGGTGCGCGTTTTGATGACCGAGTAACAGGTAAGCTAGATACCTTCGCACCAAACGCGAAAGTTATTCATATCGATATCGATGCGGCAGAAATCCACAAACTGCGTCAGGCGAACGCACCCGTTCGTGGTGAAATTCCACAAGTGTTGTCGCAGCTAGAGTTAGTGAAAGACATCACCCCTTGGGTTAAACACAGTGAAAGCCTACGTAGCGCGTTCAAATGGCGTTACGACCATCCGGGCGAGCTTATCTATGCGCCAGGTCTGTTAAAGCAGCTGTCAGATATGATGCCAGACAGCGCGATCGTGTCGACCGATGTTGGCCAACACCAGATGTGGTCAGCGCAGCATATTCAGCCACGCGAACCGCAAAATTTCATCACTTCAGCCGGTCTTGGCACTATGGGTTTTGGTCTTCCAGCGGCGATGGGCGCTGCGGTCGCTCGTCCTGATGACCAGTCTATCCTTATCACTGGTGACGGTTCATTTATGATGAACGTACAGGAACTGGGCACACTAAAACGCCGCCAGATCCCGGTCAAAATCGTTCTACTCAACAACCAGCGTTTGGGCATGGTGCGTCAATGGCAATCACTGTTCTTTGACGGCCGCCACAGTGAAACGATTCTCGATGACAACCCGGATTTCGTTATGCTGGCAAAAGCGTTCGATATCCCGGGCAAAACCATCACAAAGAAAGAAGAAGTAGAACCGGCGCTTAAAGAGATGCTAGAGAGCAAAACGTCATACATGCTTCACGTACTGATCGACGAAGAAGAAAACGTATGGCCGCTAGTACCGCCAGGTGCTTCAAACAATGACATGCTGGAGAACACGTAACATGGAAAGATATCTACTAGACATCAAAGCGGATGACAAACCGGTACTTTTAGAGCGTGTTCTGCGAGTGATTCGCCACCGTGGTTTCATCATCAAACAGGTAGCCGCGACACAAAATCACGAAAGCAAAGTAGCGAGCGTGGAAATTATCGTAGATAGTGATCGTCCAATCTCTTTCATTACCAATCAGATTGAGAAACTCTGGGATGTTCGCACCGTCGAGGTGACACAAATCGCGAACGACGAACTACCAAATAACAACTTACAACAAAAGATTTGTGCATAAGGAAGGCAATAATGGCTACAAAAACTGCAGATTACATTTGGTTCAACGGTGAAATGGTTCCATGGGCAGACGCTAACGTTCACGTTCTGACTCACGCGATGCATTACGGTACGTCGGTATTCGAAGGCGTACGCTGCTACAACACACCAAAAGGTCCAATTGTCTTCCGTCACCGCGAACACGCACAGCGTCTTAAAGATTCTGCGAAGATCTACCGTTTCCCGATCCCGTTCTCAATCGACGAGATCATGGAAGCGACACGCGAAACACTGCGCCAAAATAAACTGGATAGTGCTTACATTCGCCCGCTCGGCTTTGTTGGCAACGTTGGTCTGGGCGTTTGTCCGCCAGTGGGTACCGAAATGGACCTGATTATCGCCGCGTTCCCATGGGGTTCTTACCTTGGCGAAGAAGCGCTAGAAAAAGGCGTTAGCGCGATGGTTTCAAGCTGGAACCGTGCAGCGCCAAACACCATCCCTACAGCAGCAAAAGCAGGCGGTAACTACCTATCTTCTCTACTCGTCGGTGGTGAAGCTCGTCGTCACGGTTACGACGAAGGTATCGCGCTGAGCGTAGACGGTTACCTATCAGAAGGTGCTGGCGAGAACATTTTCGTTGTGAAAAACGGCGTTATTACCACGCCACCAGCAACCAGTGCAATCCTACCGGGCATCACCCGTGACTCGATCATGACACTGGCGCGCGACATGGGTTACGAAGTTCGCGAAGCGAATATTGCCCGTGAAGCCCTCTACCTCGCGGACGAAGTGTTTATGACAGGTACCGCAGCAGAAGTCGTACCGGTTGCGACAATCGACAAAATTGAAGTTGGCAGCGGTAAACGTGGCCCTATCACTAAAGCGCTACAAGAAGCGTACTTTGGCCTGTTCAACGGCACCACTGAAGACAAGTGGGGTTGGTTGGATTACGTTTACCCGCAAGATGCAAAATAAGGAAGTAGCACAATGCCTAAATACAGATCAGCCACCACCACACACGGACGCAACATGGCGGGTGCTCGTGCCTTGTGGCGCGCAACCGGCGTAAAAGATGAAGACTTTGGTAAACCAATCATCGCGGTGGTGAACTCATTTACTCAGTTTGTTCCTGGTCACGTTCACCTAAAAGACTTGGGACAACTCGTCGCGCAAGAAATCGAAGCAGCAGGCGGCATCGCCAAAGAATTTAACACCATCGCCGTCGACGATGGCATCGCGATGGGTCACGGCGGCATGCTTTACTCGCTACCGTCACGTGAACTGATCGCAGACTCGGTCGAATACATGGTTAACGCGCACTGTGCGGACGCGATGGTGTGTATCTCTAACTGTGACAAAATCACTCCGGGGATGCTGATGGCGTCGATGCGCCTGAATATCCCAGTAATTTTCGTCTCTGGCGGGCCAATGGAAGCGGGTAAAACCAAGCTTTCAGACCAAATCATCAAGCTCGACTTAGTCGATGCGATGATCCAAGGCGCAGACCCGAAAGTCTCTGACGAGCAGAGCGAACAGATCGAGCGTTCAGCGTGTCCAACTTGTGGTTCATGCTCGGGCATGTTCACCGCGAACTCAATGAACTGTCTAACCGAAGCGCTTGGCCTGTCTCAGCCGGGTAACGGTTCTTTACTTGCCACTCACGCAGACCGTAAAGAGTTGTTCGTTAACGCAGGCAAACGCATCGTTGAACTGACGAAACGTTACTATGAGCAAGACGATGAAACCGCGCTACCGCGCAATATCGCAACCAAAGCGGCGTTTGAAAACGCAATGGCGCTGGATATCGCGATGGGCGGCTCAACCAACACGGTTCTGCACCTGTTAGCTGCCGCGCAAGAAGGCGAAGTCGACTTCGACATGACCGATATCGACCGCATGTCTCGTCAGGTTCCACACCTGTGTAAAGTGGCGCCGTCCACGCAGAAGTACCATATGGAAGACGTACACCGCGCAGGTGGCGTGGTCGGTATCCTTGGCGAACTAGACCGCGCTGGTCTCCTACATAACCAATCCAAAACCGTATTGGGTCTGACTTGGGAAGAGCAATTAGCGCAGTACGACATCATGCTGACTGAGTCTGAACAGGTGAAAGAGTTCTACCGTGCGGGCCCTGCAGGTATCCGTACAACCCAAGCATTCTCACAAGACTGTCGCTGGGACACTCTAGACGATGACCGTGCTGAAGGGTGTATTCGCACCAAAGAAAACGCATTTAGCCAAGATGGTGGTCTTGCGGTTCTCAGAGGTAATATCGCGCTTGACGGTTGTATCGTCAAAACCGCGGGTGTTGACGAAAGCATCCTAAAATTTACTGGTCCGGCAGTCGTATTTGAAAGCCAAGAAGACGCGGTAGAAGGCATCCTTGGCGGTAAAGTGAAAGCGGGCGACGTCGTGGTGATTCGTTACGAAGGACCAAAAGGCGGACCGGGCATGCAAGAAATGCTCTACCCAACCACTTACCTTAAGTCGATGGGCTTAGGTAAAGAGTGTGCGCTGTTAACCGACGGTCGTTTCTCTGGTGGTACATCAGGCCTGTCTATCGGTCACGCGTCTCCAGAGGCAGCAAACGGTGGTGCGATTGGCTTGGTTAAAGATGGCGACCTGATTGCGATTGATATTCCAAACCGCAGCATTGCTCTAGAAATTTCTGAGCAAGAGCTTGCCGAGCGCCGTGCGAAACAAGACGAGCTAGGCTGGAAACCCGTTGCTCGTGAACGTGAAGTTTCTTTTGCACTGAAAGCATACGCAAGCATGGCAACCAGTGCTGACAAAGGTGCAGTACGAGATAAATCTAAGCTAGAGGGCTAGCTTATGAGCGATTCTTCAGCCCTCAAACCACAATCTGGCGCAGAGTACCTGCGCCAAATCTTGCGCGCACCTGTGTATGAAGTTGCGACGGTAACCCCGCTGCAAGATATGCCGCGTTTATCGGCGCGCCTGAAAAACCAAGTGCAAATCAAACGAGAAGACCGCCAGCCGGTACACTCGTTTAAATTGCGCGGCGCATACAACATGGTGGCGAGCTTATCCGAGCAGCAAAAAGCCGCTGGCGTAATTGCAGCATCGGCAGGCAACCACGCTCAAGGCATGGCACTATCAGGCACTAAGCTTGGCATTAAAACTACGATTGTGATGCCAAGAACCACACCCGACATCAAGGTCGATGCAGTACGCAGCTTTGGTGGTAATGTGGTGCTTCATGGCAGCAACTTTGACGAAGCCAAAGCGGAAGCAGAACGTTTATCTGAAGTTAACGGTTATACTTTTGTGCCCCCTTTCGACCACCCATTGGTGATCGCTGGGCAAGGCACCATCGGTATGGAAATGCTGCAGCAAAACGGCCATCTTGATTACATCTTCGTCCCTGTCGGGGGCGGTGGTTTGGCTGCGGGTGTCGCGGTATTAGTCAAACAACTGATGCCGGAAATCAAAGTCATTGCGGTGGAACCTGAAGATTCGGCGTGCCTAAAAGCGGCACTAGACGCAGGAGAACCTGTAGTTCTTGACCAAGTCAGCATGTTTGCCGACGGCGTTGCGGTAAAACGCATCGGTGAAGAGACATTTCGCCTATGCCAAAAATACATCGACGGCCACATTACAGTATCGAGCGATGAAATCTGTTCTGCGGTCAAAGACATTTTCGAAGATACCCGTGCGATTGCCGAACCATCAGGTGCGTTAGCCCTGGCGGGTCTGAAAAAGTTTGCTGAAAAGAACCAGCTGGAAGGCAAAAAATTGGGTACGGTACTTTCTGGTGCCAACACCAACTTCCACGGATTGCGTTATGTATCTGAACGTTGCGAACTGGGTGAAAAACGCGAAGGCTTGCTCGCGGTGACAATACCTGAGCGCCAAGGGGCATTCTTTGAGTTTTGTAACCTGATCGGTGGACGTGCAGTGACGGAGTTTAACTACCGCTACAGCGACGACAGCCTAGCGAATATCTTCGTCGGTGTCCGCTTGCAAGGCGGCCAAGAAGAACTGGACCACATCATTCACGATTTGCGTGACGGCGGCTATCCGGTGGTTGACCTTTCTGACGATGAAATGGCGAAACTGCACGTACGCTACATGATTGGTGGTAAACCATCTAAACCACTCAAAGAGCGTTTATACAGCTTCGAGTTCCCAGAATATCCGGGCGCGCTACTGAAGTTCTTGAGCACGCTTGGCACGCATTGGAATATTAGCCTGTTTAACTACCGTAACCACGGTGCCGATTACGGGCGGGTCCTGTGTGGCTTTGAGTTGGATGAAAGTGACTTATCACAATTTTCGGCTCACTTACGTGAACTGGGTTATCAATGCAAAGACGAAACGGAAAACCCTGCGTATAAGTTTTTCCTTTCTTAACCCGCTTTATTGTTCCTAGTCATCAAAGCCAGTCGAGAGACTGGCTTTTTTATCGCCACAATAACCTTAGTAATAATGCGTGATATGCATAGATATAATGCTAAAGTTTCATTTTAGTCATAGTCGTTTTGAGACTACACTCAACAACAGTTTTTAAATATTGCTGCACACAGTGGAGACCACTTATGTTTAACGCTCTGATTCTAAACCAAGAAGAAAAACGCACTATCGCGAGTATCGAACAAATCGACGAAGCCCAGTTACCAGAAGGCGACGTACTTATCGAGGTTGATTACTCGTCACTGAACTACAAAGATGGTTTGGCGATCACTGGTAAAGGAAAAATCATCCGCAACTTCCCTATGGTTCCGGGTATCGACCTAGCAGGCACTGTGCTGGATTCGCAAGACGCGCGCTACAACGCAGGCGATAAAGTGGTTCTGACTGGCTGGGGCGTGGGTGAAAACCATTGGGGCGGCATGGCGCAGCGTGCGCGTCTAAAAGCCGACTGGCTTGTACCACTACCACAAGGGCTAGACAGCAAAAAAGCCATGATGGTCGGCACTGCGGGCTTTACAGCGATGCTGTGTGTTCAGGCGCTACTAGATGCTGGCATCAAACCGGAAGACGGTGAGGTTTTGGTTACTGGCGCAAGCGGCGGTGTGGGTTCCGTTGCGGTCACGCTGTTGGCTCAACTCGGCTACAAAGTCGCAGCGGTTACTGGCCGTGTTGAACAAAATGGCCCTCTTCTGGAAAAACTCGGGGCAAGCCGCATCATCGACCGTGTTGAATTTGAAGAACCAGCGCGTCCACTAGAAAAACAAATCTGGGCTGGCGCCGTGGATACCGTGGGCAGCAAAGTGCTGGCAAAAGTATTGGCACAAATGGATTACAACAGCGCAGTGGCGGCGTGTGGTCTGGCGGGCGGTTTTGACCTACCAACAACGGTCATGCCATTTATCCTGCGTAATGTGCGTCTGCAAGGTGTGGACTCGGTGATGTGCCCGACCGAAAAACGTATCGCGGCATGGGAAAAATTAGTCGAACTACTACCAGAGAGCTACTTTGACCAAGCGTGTACCGAAGTGGAATTGGCAGAAGCGCCGAAATACGCCGAAGACATTACCAACGGTCAAGTGACTGGTCGCGTGGTTATTAAGCTGTAATTATCAGGCTGTAAGTGCAGACCGAACACTAATGACAAAGAGCCAGCACTGCTGGCTCTTTTGTTATCCATTCAGCCCCATGTCTTCAATCCGCTTAGCAATCAAACGGCCGCACTCTTCCTTAACAATACTGCGCAACCATTCCTGTGCAGGAGAATGCTCACAACGTGGATGCCAAATCATCGAATAGTCAAACGGAGTAAACTGGAACGGCAATGGTTTCACCACCAAGTCATACCGCTCGGCAACCAAATAAGCCAAGTCTGCAGGCACGGTGATGATTAACGGCATGGTGTCGACGATCGCCAGCGCTGCTTCGAGGTGATAAGCGCGCAGAACCATTCTTCGCTCTGGGTACTCAACCAAAGCCTGCTCAATTAACGCTTTTACCCCGTCACTAATCGCGATCATAGCGTGTGGACAAGTGAGGTAGTCTTGCAAACTCATCTCGCGATCTGCCAAAGGATGCTGTTTAGACAACAAACACAGTACTCCCACTCGGCCAAGAACTTCACTGCGCAGCGGTTCAACCGGACCAATCGGACGACAGATCGCCAAATCCGCACTTTCGTAAGTCAATTGGTCGTCTAGCCTGTCGTGCTGTAGCGGCAGAAAGTTAAACGAAACTTTGGGCGCTTCTTGATAAATACGCGGTAAAGCAAATGGAAGAATAGTCTGCATCGCGTAATCGGTGGTCGCGATGGTGAAGGTCTGCTCGCAACTACTGGGTTCAAACTCAATCGGCGAGAGGATTTGTCGCAGCGATTCCAACGGCTCACCCAAAGCCCTATCGATCTCAAGCGCTTTCTCGGTCGGAATGAGATGCTGCCCTTGGCGGGTAAAAAGTGGGTCACCAAGCATGTCACGCAGCCGCCCGAGCACTCGACTCATCGCCGATTGGCTTAAGTTGAGCCGATGCGCCGCCTTGCTCACGCTGGATTCTTCAATCAGCACGCGCAAAGCCACAAACAGGTTTAAGTCGCGTCGGTAGATCTCTTCTAATTCCACAAAGTAGCCACTTCTTTTACGGGGTATTAGTCAGATTCTACTCTTTAGGCAAAAAAAATCCCGCCTTTCAGCGGGGAAGCCCAAGAAAAATGGGGATAGTGTCGGAATGTATTTGAGCGTAGTTACAAATGTTGAAGGATGTTGGAAGGTCATCCATCAATGTTCTTGCTCTTCTGATGCTCTCGGCCAGCGATGCATCTCGAGCCAAATCCCTACGACCGTCGCAGCCATGCCAAGTAACGGCATAAACGACGGTTCAGTTGGAGAACGTAAAACAAGGGCGCAGAAAGAGATAAAACACAACACAGAATAGATTGTGAGACGATCTAAAGCTGTCATAATCGCTGCTCCTTGGCTTAATTGTTACCAACTTGTTAACTAAGTTAAAACAAATTGATCTGTTTGCCAAGTGCTTATTGAATATTTTTTCTTCAGCAGTATTATCTACGCCCAGATCAGAGCAAAAAAGATATGACCATGACATTCAATCCAGAGCAGGCAACACATACTCTCGAAGCGGAAGGACTACGCTGCCCAGAGCCAGTTATGATGGTCAGGAAGACAATTCGAACCATGAACGATGGGGATGTGTTGTTGGTGAAAGCCGACGATCCCTCGACAACTCGCGATATTCCGAGTTTCTGTCGTTTTATGGATCATCAGTTGATCGCAGCCCAGACCGATGAACTGCCATACCAATACCTTATCAAGAAGGGTGTTGAGTAACGCGTGTGCGTCAAACAAAATAAAACGGCAGCCTGAGGCTGCCGTTTTTTAATCTTCGTACTCTAGGGTGCGTACTTCTGACTGGAGCTTATTAAGCTGCTTTTGCATCGCACGCATTTCTTCGTGCATCGGGATAATATGCGCAACCCGAATCCATGCCTCGACCGTCAAACCAGTGAGAATAAACGCACCTGCTACAATCGGGATCCACATATCCGTTAGCACCATCGCCAACAAGCACAGCGCCAAACCGAAGGTGAACAAATAACTCTGACTTTTTGGGGACATCCCCATATAACGTGTAAGCATAAACTTGCCCTCTCGCTACACTCTTCATACTTAAACCATCGCCAAAATAACGAAGTTTCAACTAATTCGAGTAACATCATTCACATGATTAAAGTAGCATGACAACGATGACACGAATATGTCAGACGTCACCCTTTGACCAATTTAGCGTCAAAGCGATATCCAGTTCAAACTTTGTGACTTATTGATATTTAAAAGATTATCAATAAGTCACATCGGCTCACGTTACGAGTAGAAGTAAGCACCAACGGCTAACGCCGCAAACAGAGCTGCGGTAATTTTTCGGATCAGCGCCAATGGCATCTTATCTGCTGACAGTTTACCGATCAGAACAACAGGAACGTTTGCTAACAACATACCAATTGTGGTGCCCAGCACCACCAGACTCAGCGCATCAGCGTATTGTGCGCCCAAAATAGAGGTCGCGATCTGGGTTTTATCACCAATTTCGGCCACAAAGAAGGCGATAAAACTGGCAACAAATGGGCCGCGGTTAGAGATCTCTTCGTCGTCATCCAGTTTATCAGGGATCAGTACCCAAGCCGCCATCGCAGCGAAACTGACCACCAGCACCCACTTTAACACTTCAGGTGATAAGTAATCGGCGACCACCACACCCAGCCATGCTGCTAAAGCGTGATTAGCAATAGTAGCGAAAAAGATCGCAGCAATAATTGGAATCGGTTTACGGTAACGACTGGCAAGAAGTAGAGATAGCAATTGGGTCTTATCGCCAATTTCTGCTAAGGCTACGGTTGTAATTGAAATAGCTAAAACGCTCACGACATGCTCATTGGGGCAGGGATAATTATTTAAACCATAGACAAACCTCGTGCCCCACCCCGGTTCACGATGTTTATCTAAGGTCTTGCTAAACCCATCAAGCGATGAGTCTCGAGCGCCATGGTGATTTTGCACCAATTATGTTGACGAACGAACTAAGTGGACAAGGATATCGACTTAGTAAGCTACTCCCCAAAGATGGGCGCTATTTTAGCCACCACTCTGTGTTAGAACAAGTAGTAAAGCGCGCAAAAACTCCCTTTTAAGAAAATTTAGACGAATAAGCCGTTAAATTTCCATTAAAGGAGAAATATGCCTAGGAATTAATCAAGATTAACCCTACTCCCATAACCAATATCTGGGTATACTTGATTGTTATTTTATTCAACCGTAATTACTCTTTATCGCTACTGTTTGAGTGCAAAACTCGGCAGAAAAAACGAACTAATGAGTAACTAGAGAATCGCGCGAACCTGACTTATGCAAAAATACGATATCAAAACCTTCCAGGGAATGATCCTCGCGCTGCAGGATTATTGGGCTCAAAATGGTTGTACCATTGTTCAACCGCTAGATATGGAAGTGGGTGCGGGTACCTCTCACCCAATGACCTGTCTACGAGCGCTTGGCCCAGAGCCAATGTCGACAGCTTACGTACAACCTTCACGTCGTCCGACCGATGGCCGTTACGGTGAAAACCCTAACCGTCTTCAGCACTACTACCAATTCCAAGTAGCGCTAAAACCGTCTCCAGACAATATTCAAGAGTTGTACCTTGGCTCCCTTGAAGTTCTTGGTATTGACCCGCTTGTACACGACATCCGTTTCGTAGAAGACAACTGGGAAAACCCAACACTAGGCGCATGGGGTCTAGGCTGGGAAGTATGGCTGAACGGCATGGAAGTGACTCAGTTCACTTACTTCCAACAAGTTGGCGGCCTTGAGTGTAAACCAGTAACCGGTGAAATCACTTACGGTATCGAACGTCTCGCTATGTACATCCAAGAAGTAGACTCGGTTTACGACCTAACTTGGAACATTGCCCCAGACGGCAGCAAAGTGACCTACGGTGACATTTTCCACCAAAACGAAGTGGAACAGTCGACTTACAACTTCGAGCACGCAGACGTAGATTTCCTATTCAGCTTCTTCGAGCAGTGTGAGAAAGAGTGTAAAGAGTTGCTAGAGCTTGAAAAGCCACTTCCTTTACCAGCTTACGAGCGCATTCTGAAAGCGGGTCACGCATTCAACCTACTAGACGCACGCAAAGCGATCTCAGTAACTGAACGTCAACGTTACATCCTGCGCATCCGCAATCTGACTAAAGCAGTAGCAGAAGCATACTACGCATCCCGTGAAGCACTTGGCTTCCCAATGTGTAAGAAAGAACAAGCGTAAGGGGTAAAGTAACATGGCAAAAGAATTTCTAATCGAGCTAGGTACAGAAGAGCTACCACCAACGCAACTTCGCACCCTAGCTGAAGCATTCGCAGCAAACTTCGAAGCGGAACTAAAAAACGCTGAGCTTGCTCACGAAGGCGTAAAATGGTTCGCGGCACCTCGTCGTCTTGCACTTAAAGTGGCTGCATTGGCAGAAAGCCAATCAGACAAAGTAGTTGAAAAGCGTGGTCCTGCGGTTTCTGCAGCGTTTGATGCTGAAGGTAACCCAACTAAAGCGGCTCAAGGCTGGGCTCGCGGTTGTGGCATCACCGTTGACCAAGCAGAGCGCATGGTAACCGACAAAGGCGAATGGCTACTGTTCAAACAAGAAGTCAAAGGTCAGCCAGCATCTGAAATCGTGGTTGAGCTAGCTGCAAAAGCGCTGGCAAACCTACCGATCGCAAAACCAATGCGTTGGGGCAACAAAACAACTCAATTTATCCGTCCAGTTAAGACGCTAACCATGTTAATGGGCAGCGACCTAATCGAAGGCGAGATCTTAGGTGTCGCTTCTGACCGCACTATCCGTGGTCACCGCTTCATGGGTGAGCAAGAGTTCACTATCGATTCTGCTGAGCAATACCCTGCGATCCTAGAAGAGCGCGGTAAAGTAATGGCAGATTACGAAGCGCGTAAAGCCATCATCCTCGCAGACGCACAAAAAGCGGCAGCAGAAGTTGGCGGCATCGCTGACCTAGAAGATGATCTAGTTGAAGAAGTGACGTCTTTGGTTGAATGGCCAGTCGTGCTTACAGCTAAGTTTGAAGAAGAGTTCCTAAAAGTGCCTTCTGAAGCGTTGGTTTACACCATGAAAGGTGACCAGAAGTACTTCCCTGTCTACGATGAAAACAAGAAGCTGCTACCTAACTTCATCTTCGTATCAAACATCGAATCAAAAGAACCTCGTTACGTTATCGAAGGTAACGAGAAAGTGGTTCGTCCTCGTCTTGCTGACGCAGAATTCTTCTTCAATACAGACCGTAAGCGTCCGCTTATCGACCGTCTACCTGAGCTAGAAACTGCTATCTTCCAAAAGCAACTGGGTACGATTAAAGACAAAACCGACCGCATCACTGAACTTGCTGGCTACATCGCTGAGCAAATCGGTGCCGACGTTGAAAAATCGAAGCGTGCAGGTCTGCTAGCGAAATGTGACCTAATGACCTCAATGGTATTCGAATTCACGGATACTCAAGGTGTGATGGGTATGCACTACGCTCGTCACGACGGTGAAGCGGAAGAAGTAGCAGTCGCACTGAACGAGCAATACATGCCTCGTTTTGCAGGTGATAAACTGCCATCAAACGGCGTTTCAACCGCAGTCGCGATGGCTGACAAGCTAGACACGATCGTCGGTATCTTCGGTATCGGTCAAGCACCGAAAGGCAGCGACCCATTCGCACTACGCCGCGCATCGCTAGGTGTACTTCGTATCATCGTTGAATACGGCTACAACCTAGATCTTGTTGACTTGGTAGCGAAAGCGAAGTCACTGTTTGGTGACCGCTTAACCAACGAAAACGTTGAGCAAGACGTGATTGAATTTATGCTTGGTCGTTTCCGTGCTTGGTACCAAGACGAAGGCTTCAGCGTCGACATCATTCAAGCAGTACTGGCGCGTCGTCCAACTAAACCAGCAGATTTCGACCAACGTGTTAAGGCGGTATCTCACTTCCGTGAACTAGAAGCAGCAGAGTCTCTAGCGGCAGCGAACAAACGTGTTGGTAACATCCTAGCGAAATTCGACGGCGAACTTGAAGCAGAGATTGACCTGGCACTTCTACAAGAAGACGCAGAGAAAGCACTAGCAGAAAGCGTTGAAGTCATGACGGAAGCGCTAGAGCCAGCATTTGCAACCGGTAACTACCAAGAAGCCCTAAGCAAGCTAGCTGACCTACGTGAGCCAGTGGATGCGTTCTTTGATAACGTAATGGTAATGGCAGACGATGAAGCACTTAAGAAGAACCGTCTGACACTCCTGAACAATCTGCGTAATCTATTTCTGCAAATTGCGGATATTTCACTACTGCAGAAGTAATTCTCAGCTGAAATCATTATGTATACACAAGCCCGGCTCTTTGAGTCGGGCTTTATTTTTATCTAAAGCCAAATATTGTGCTTTGCGTCGTAAAAACATTAGGGTAAGGTCAAGTATTACACTAATAGCTGTAACCAATATCAATCCAGATAAGTAGATGTTCAGATAATTGCGTAGGAAAAATCACTGAGAACAAGGCATGAATCGCCGCTAACTAGTGGCTCTAATTACCAGATTCGTAACGCCGTTATCAGTGATTTTAACCAGCAAGAATGAACAAACACTTATTGTGATTGGTATAAATCAGCGTATTACATATAAAGCAAACACAATGAATTAGGTAAAAGTAGCAATGCAGTTTTCTAAGTTTGGTGACAAGTTTAATCAGTATTCCGGTATCACGCAGTTAATGGACGACCTTAATGATGGTCTGCGCACTCCAGGCGCCATCATGCTCGGTGGAGGCAACCCAGCCGCCATACCTGCCATGCTCGAGTACTTTCATCAAGCCAGTGAAGAACTGCTCGCCAGCGGTGACCTCGTCGCCGCGCTGACCAACTACGATGGACCGCAAGGTAAAGACGTATTTGTCAAAGCACTGGCGAAGCTATTTAGAGAGACGTACGGCTGGAACATAACTGAGAAAAACATCAGCCTGACGAACGGCAGCCAAAGCGGCTTCTTTTACCTGTTTAACCTGCTCGCAGGCCAACAAGCCGACGGTTCGCACAAGAAGATCTTATTACCTATCGCCCCTGAATACATTGGTTATGGGGACGCAGGCATCGATGAGAACATTTTTGTTTCTTATCACCCAGAAATTGAGTTGCTCGACAACGGCCTGTTCAAATACCACGTAGATTTTGAAGAGTTAAAAGTTGATGAGTCAGTGGCAGCGATCTGCGCCTCACGCCCAACCAACCCGACCGGAAACGTTCTAACCGACGAAGAGATCCACAAGTTGGATAAGCTGGCGCGTGAGAACAATATTCCACTGATCATCGACAATGCCTACGGTTTGCCGTTTCCAAATATCATTTTCGAAGACGTCGAGCCGTTCTGGAATGAAAACACCATCTTGTGTATGAGCTTATCGAAGTTAGGTCTGCCGGGCGTACGCTGTGGGATTGTGATTGCCAGTGAAGAAATCACTCAAGCGATGACCAATATGAACGGAATCATCAGCCTTGCGCCGGGTAGCGTTGGACCTACTTTTGCCAACCACATGATTGCAAAAGACGACTTGCTCAAACTGAGTACCAACATAATTAAACCGTTTTATCAGCACAAGTCGCAACGTGCGGTGCAACTACTACAAGACGCCATCAATGACCCAAGGTTCCGTATCCATAAGCCGGAAGGTGCGATTTTCCTATGGCTATGGTTCGATGAGCTGCCGATCACAACCATGGAACTCTACAAGCGTCTTAAAGCGCGAGGCGTTTTGATTGTGCCAGGAGAATATTTCTTTATCGGTCAAGAAGATGACTGGGAACACGCGCATCAATGCCTGCGTATGAACTACGTACAAGATGATGAAGCGATGCAAAAAGGCATTGCGGTGATCGCAGAAGAAGTCGCCAAAGCCTACCAACAAGGCTAAATGGAATTAAAAAGAGCGCCAATCGGCGCTCTTTCACTCTTTATATCTTTGCCTTAACTAACGGCTATTAGCCTTCAATCAATTTCTGACCGTTGATGGCAATTTTACGCGGTTGCATCGCTTCTGGAATTTCACGTTCTAGATCGATATGTAGCAAGCCATTTTCCATGCTCGCACCAACCACTTTTACGTAGTCTGCCAACTGGAACTTACGTTCAAAGTCGCGTTCTGCGATACCTTGGTAGACGTAATTTTTCTCGCCTTCTTCTTTGCGTTCACCCTTAACGATCAACATATTATCTTTTTGCATTAGGTCGAGTTGATCTTCTGCAAAACCCGCTACAGCCATAGTGATGCGGTAGTTGTTCTCGTCTTTTTGTTCAATGTTGTATGGAGGGTAACCGCCAGAGCTGCTTTTCGCAGCATTCGCTTCCATCATGTTTAGAAGACGGTCGAAGCCGATTGCGTTGCGGTATAAAGGAGTGAAATCTACAGTTCTCATAATACTATCCTCTTAATAAGCAATAGTCTTAGCCGCGAGTATCCAAAGTTTGCTTTGGTGGCTAAGCGATTCATTACCATTCCACAGACAAACGAGCACAGGGACATGGGGCAGAATCTTGGGTTTCAGATTGTGTGCTGGGAAAGTCGTCCTCACTTGAGCGACGCTTGTTACAGCGATTTCAGAGGCCCAAATCGCTTGGCGCCTCTTCACAACTAGATATATGGATAGGGCAAAATACTTTCAAGGGATTATTTTGATAATTTTTTCAATTCATTATTTTTCAATCATTTAAAAACAAAAAAAGCACCACCCAACGGGCAGTGCTTTCAATTTCTTTAGAGTTTTGAGACGAATCGATTTCGTTTCAGTTCAAGGAAGAGGCGCGGAACATACGAAGGTATGTGAGCACCTCTGACACCGAAATGGAGCGAAAGAGCGAAGTATCAAAGCTCTAAACGTCTAGGTTTGATACCTTGAGTGCGTTCTCTTCGATGAAGTTACGACGCGGCTCAACTTGGTCACCCATTAGCGTAGTGAACAGCTGATCTGCGCCGACGGCATCTTCAATCGTTACTTGCATCATACGACGAGACTCTGGGTCCATAGTGGTTTCCCAAAGCTGGTCAGGGTTCATCTCACCTAGACCTTTGTAACGCTGACGGCTTAGACCACGTTGTGACTCTTTGATCAGCCAGTTCAGAGCTTCAACAAAGCTATCCACTGGTTGAGTACGTTCACCACGTTTGATGTAAGCGCCCTCTTCCAGCAAACCATCCAGCGCTTCTGACAGATCCGCTAGCTTGCCGTACTCTTTCGAGTTGATGAAGTCGATGCTCAGTGCGTATTCGTGTGTCACACCGTGAGTACGAACAACAATCTTAGGTAGGTTCAGACCGAGTTCAGCGTGTTGTTCAACTTCAAAGCTGTACTGGCTCGCGCCCACTTCTTTTGCGTTTAGTTGTTCAATGAGCTGTTTGGTCCACGCTTCCACTGCTGCAACGTCATGGCACTGCTCTGCCGTTAGGCGTGGCGTGTAAAGCAATTCGTGTAGCATCGCGTATGGGTAGCGGCGACTCATGCGCTCCACCAGCTTAATGCCAGCGTTGTATTGTTGAACCAGTTTCTCTAGCGCTTCGCCCGCCAAAGCTGGCGCATCCGCGTTAACGTGTAGAGCCGCGTTATCCAGAGCCAAAGCAACTTGGTACTGGTTCATCGCTTCTTCATCTTTGATGTACTGCTCTTGCTTACCTTTCTTCACTTTGTAAAGCGGTGGCTGAGCGATGTACACGTAACCACGTTCGATAAGCTCTGGCATTTGACGGTAGAAGAACGTCAGTAGCAGAGTACGGATGTGAGAACCATCGACGTCCGCATCGGTCATGATGATGATGTTGTGGTAACGCAGTTTATCTGGGTTGTACTCGTCACGACCAATACCACAGCCAAGCGCGGTGATCAGTGTTGCTACTTCTTGTGAAGACAGCATTTTGTCGAAACGCGCTTTTTCTACGTTAAGAATCTTACCTTTCAGCGGCAGGATTGCTTGGTTTTTACGGTTACGACCTTGCTTAGCTGAACCACCCGCAGAGTCACCCTCCACTATGTATAGTTCAGATAGCGCTGGGTCTTTTTCCTGACAGTCGGCCAATTTACCTGGCAGACCCGCTAGGTCTAGTGCACCTTTACGACGTGTCATTTCGCGCGCTTTACGTGCCGCTTCACGAGCACGAGCCGCATCGATGATCTTACTACAAACGGTTTTCGCTTCGTTCGGGTGCTCAACGAGGTACTCAGAAAGCTTCTCGCCCATCGCCGATTCAACCGCTGATTTCACTTCAGAAGAAACCAGTTTGTCTTTGGTTTGGCTTGAGAATTTTGGATCTGGCACTTTTACCGAGATAACCGCTGTCAGACCTTCACGAGCATCGTCGCCCGACGTCGCTGCTTTGGCTTTCTTCGAGTAGCCTTCTTTGTCCATGAAAGTATTCAGGGTACGAGTCAGTGCCGAACGGAAGCCCGCTAGGTGAGTACCACCATCGCGCTGAGGAATGTTGTTAGTGAAACAGTAGATGTTCTCTTGGAAACCATCGTTCCACTGCATCGCTACTTCCACAGAAATGCCGTCTTCACGCTCAGAGTTGAAGTGGAATACTTTCTCGTGGATTGGTGTTTTGTTGGTGTTCAAGTGCTCAACAAACGCTTGGATACCACCTTCGTACATGAAGTGGTCATTTTTGTCTTCTTCGCGTTCGTCGCTTAGCTTGATTGATACACCTGAGTTTAGGAACGAAAGCTCACGCAGACGTTTTGCTAGGATATCGTAGTGGAACTCGGTGTTTGAGAAGGTTTCTGCGCTCGGCCAGAAACGGATCATCGTACCGGTTTTATCGGTATCGCCCACAACCGCAAGTGGCGCTTGAGGCTCACCGTGACGGTAAGTTTGAGTATGGATATGACCACCACGGTGGATAGTCAATTCTACTTTTTCAGACAGAGCGTTTACTACAGAAACACCTACGCCGTGCAGACCACCAGAGACCTTGTACGAGTTGTCGTCAAACTTACCACCAGCGTGAAGTACCGTCATGATAACTTCCGCTGCCGAGACTTGCTCTTCTTCGTGTAACTCTGTTGGAATACCACGACCATCATCGCTCACAGAGACAGAGTTGTCTTCGTGGATAGTTACAATGATGTCTTTACAGTGACCTGCCAACGCTTCATCAATTGAGTTATCCACCACCTCAAAAACCATGTGGTGTAGACCGGTACCGTCATCCGTGTCGCCGATGTACATTCCCGGACGCTTACGTACCGCATCCAGACCCTTTAGTACTTTAATACTCGATGAATCGTAATTTTCAGACATGAGTTATCTTCCACTATATATTTTGTTCTATTGTGCCATGTTCCACATGGAACATCCTGCCATTTTCATCCAACATGTCGGTGATTTGACTTTCGGTAATAGAACTTACAAAAACTTGTGCCCCCGTCTCTTTTAAGCAGTCGGCAAGACGCTTACGACGTTGGCTATCTAATTCAGAAGCAAAGTCATCAATTAAGTAGATACATTGCTTGCCAGTCATTTCCGTCAGGTGCTGACCTTGTGCAACACGCAGCGCACACACCATCAGTTTTAACTGGCCACGTGACAGCACATCCTCTACCGGCGTACCGTTCACTTTGATTCTCAAATCGGCTTTATTGGGTCCACTAAACGTGTAACCCAGCGACTGATCCCGTTCGAAGTTCTTTTCCAGAATTTCCTGATAAGGGGTATCTTTATCCCAGCCACGGTAATACTTCAATTGAATGTCGAACTCTGGCAGAAAAGCCTGACAAATCTCTTCAGCTTTGGACTTGAGTTGCTCGACATACAGTGAGCGCCACTGGCTGATATTTTCAGCCAATCTTGCCATCTCTTGATCCCAGTAACTGAGTTCTCGATAGCTGGTCGCGGTGTTTAATAACGCATTACGTTGCTTGTTCAGTCGCTTAAAGCGGCCCCATGCGTCATAAAAAGCTGACTCGGTATGAAACACGCCCCAATCAATAAATGCGCGGCGATGTTTCGGTCCATCGGTCAACAAATCGAACCCTTCCGGGTGGATTAATTGCAAGGGTAAAACTTGTGCCAGTTGAGCTAACTTCTGCCCAGACTGACCGCCTATTTTAACCTCTGTTGAGCCATCGCGCTGCTTATTAATGCCGATCGGTAGCTCAAATTGATCCGAGTTCAAAAAACGACCGTGGACAAACAGTTCTTCACAGTCGTTTTGAATCACTCGTCCAGTTAACGAGCTCTTAAATGAGCGGCCATGACCCAACAAATAGATCGCTTCCAGCACGCTGGTTTTGCCACTGCCGTTCGGGCCAATAAGAAAGTTAAAGCCTGATGATAGGTCGATATCACAGGCTTTAATATTCCGAAATTGCTGAATAATAAGACGAGAGAGCGGCATGCTAGAGTCGAATCGGCATTACCACGTACAGAGCACTGTCATCGTCGGCATTTTCAATCAAGGCACTCGCGTTAGCGTCCGACATCGAAATACGCACTTTCTCACAGCGCAGCGTATTTAATACGTCCAATACGTAGCTAACGTTGAAGCCGATTTCGATCGCCTCGCCTTCAAACGTCACATCTAGCATCTCTTCCGCTTCTTCTTGTTCTGGGTTGTTCGCGGTAATGCGCATTTCGCTACCGGCTAAGTTAACACGAACACCACGGAACTTTTCGTTGGACAGAATCGCCGCACGAGAAAATGCCTGACGTAATTCGTCACAACCCGCTTCCAGCGTTTTGGTCGTTTGTTGCGGCATTACGCGGCGATAATCCGGGAAACGGCCGTCAACGAGCTTCGAAGTGAAGACAAAGTTGTTCACTTCCGCGCGAACGTTTGAACTGCCGATTTGCAGCGTCACTGGCTGCTCTGGCGCGTCCATCAGTTTCACCAACTCGAGTACGCCTTTACGCGGTACGATGATTTGGTTTTGCGCAAAATCTGCACCCAGTTGAGTTTGCGATACCGCCATACGGTGACCGTCGGTCGCGACACTGCGCAACGTGCTGCCGTCGATTTCAAACAGCATACCGTTGAGATAATAACGCACGTCTTGGTTAGCCATCGAGAATTGCGTTTTTTCGATCACGCCGCGCAGCTCTGCCTGAGTCAGCGTAATTTCAACTTCGCTTTGCCAATCTTCAATATTTGGAAAATCACTCGCAGGTAACGTAGAGAGCGAGAAACGACTGCGGCCTGAACGCACTTGAACGCGGTCACCTTCCAAAACAAAGGTAATGACTGAATCATCCGGTAAGCCACGACAAATATCGAGGAACTTACGTGACGGCACCGTCACACTGCCCGCTTCAAAATCGCCTTCTAGCGTCACTCGGCTGATCAGTTCCACTTCCAAATCCGTCGCCGTCATCGACAATACGTTATCTTCGACTTTGAGTAGCAAGTTACCCAGGATTGGTAAAGTTGGACGACCACCTAAAGCACCGGATACTTGTTGTAGAGGTTTTAGTAAGTGGCTACGCTCAATGGAAAATTTCATAGGACGCTCTTATCAGATTTCTTTTTGCTTAGACAAACAGAGTAATGACCGGGTACTTATACCCTGATCGCCAGGATATAAGGATACTGTGAATTAAGAAGAAAGGGTACGAATCAAGTTTGAGTAATCTTCTTTGATATCGTGACTCTCTTCACGCAGTTGCTCTATTTTACGGCAAGCGTGCAGTACCGTGGTATGGTCACGACCACCAAAGGCGTCGCCTATTTCTGGCAAACTGTGGTTGGTCAACTCTTTCGCTAACGCCATCGCCAGCTGACGTGGGCGCGCCACAGAACGCGAACGACGTTTTGACAGCAAGTCGGCCACTTTAATTTTGTAGTACTCGGCAACCGTCTTTTGAATATTGTCGATCGTCACCAACTTCTCTTGCAGCGCCAATAAGTCACGCAGTGCTTCACGCACGAAATCGATGGTAATCGGGCGGCCAGTAAAGTTCGCGTTGGCGATCACGCGGTTTAGCGCGCCTTCCAGTTCACGAACGTTCGAGCGTAGTCGCTTAGCTATAAAGAACGCGACTTCATCCGCAAGATGGATTTGGTGATCTTCGGCTTTCTTCATCAAGATCGCCACACGCGTTTCTAGCTCTGGTGGCTCGATCGCTACCGTCAAACCCCAACCAAAACGCGATTTTAGACGATCTTCAACACCGTTGATCTCTTTTGGATAGCGGTCTGATGTCAAAATAATTTGTTGGTTACCTTCAAGCAATGCGTTGAAAGTATGGAAAAATTCTTCTTGAGAGCGCTCTTTATTGGCAAAGAATTGAATGTCATCAATAAGCAGAGCATCGACACTGCGGTAGTAGCGCTTGAACTCTTCAATCGCATTATTTTGCAGCGCTTTTACCATGTCTTGCACAAAACGCTCAGAGTGCATGTACACCACTTTTGCGTCTGGCTTGTTGTCAACAATCGCGTTGCCTACCGCGTGCAACAAGTGGGTTTTACCCAAGCCCGTGCCACCGTATAGGAATAACGGGTTGTATGCGCCACCCGGGTTATCCGATACCTGACGAGCCGCCGCCAAACCAAGTTGGTTCGACTTACCTTCAACAAAGTTCTTGAACTTGTGTTTTGGGTTCACGTTTGAGCGGTGGTTGATGTTCGCGACGGCTTCGGCGTCATCATCCCAAGTCTTATGCACTGGTTTACGAGCCTGAAGCTGTGCTGGAGCCGATGACTCTGCGGCCACATCCGCCGGAGTGCGAGTTGGCACAGGCTTAGGCGCAGAAACACGACGACTGCCAACTTCAAAGCGTAAGCTAGGGACATCATTACCACAGAATTCACGCAACAGGCGGTTGATGTTGTTTAAGTACTTATCGCGTACCCAGTCCAACACAAAACGGTTTGGTGCAAATAAAGTGAGAGTATTGTCATTGAGTTCCGCTTGTAACGGACGTACCCACATACTGAATTCTGTAGCTGGTAGCTCTTCTTGAAGCTGCTGCATACATTGCAACCATAGCGAAGATGACACGGTGCCCCCACTCAAAAGTCGTTATTCGGAAAAGATTGGCAATTTTACCTGTTGATAACCAAGATCGCCAGCGATTGATCGACGATCCAGTGAATAAGATCTAAGTTATTCACATTATTTCCGGGATTATTCGGCGGATCCCCACATATTGCCCCATTTTTACTCACACTTTGATCCACATTTGTGCAAATTTGGCTCGATCCTGAGTCTGGTGATAACTCTGTGCATGAAGTTTTCTGCCAATAGATCTCAGTCTAGATTTTTTGCTTTCTGCTATTGTTTACTTAGCTTATTACACTGCCATCTAGGTTATTGCTCTTGGTTATTTATCTAATTGATTAAAATGACAGTAGTATTTGCAACCATAAATATATGGAGTTTTACTATGAAATACTGGATTAAAGCTGCTGTAGCAGCAATCGCGCTTTCTGCAGCAACGGTTCAAGCAGCTACTGACGTTAAAGTTGGTATGTCTGGTCGCTACTTCCCATTCACGTTTGTACAGCAAGATAAACTGCAAGGTTTTGAAGTTGACCTATGGGATGAGATCGGTAAGCGCAACGATTACAACGTAGAATACGTAACCGCAAACTTCTCTGGTCTGTTTGGTCTGCTAGAAACTGGTCGTATCGATACGATTTCAAACCAGATCACGATGACGGAAGCGCGTAAAGCGAAGTACCTATTTGCTGACCCATACGTCGTTGATGGCGCGCAAATCACAGTGCGTAAAGGTAACGATGAGATCCAAGGTATCGAAGACCTAGCAGGTAAAACTGTCGCGGTAAACCTAGGTTCGAACTTTGAGCAGCTACTACGTAACTACGACAAAGACGGCAAGATCAACATCAAGACTTACGAAACAGGTATCGAACACGATGTCGCTCTAGGTCGTGCTGACGCATTCGTGATGGACCGTCTATCTGCTCTTGAGCTGATCAAGAAAACCGGTCTTCCGCTACAACTTGCTGGCCAACCATTCGAAACGATCGAAAACGCGTGGCCATTCGTCAACAACGAAAACGGCCAAAAACTGCAAGCTGAAGTGAACAAAGCACTAGCTGCAATGCGCGCAGACGGCACACTAGAAGAAATCTCGCAGAAGTGGTTTGGTGCGGACATCACTAAGAAGTAACCACTTACATTTCTTATCCGCATAAACTAGGATAAGTCTCCAAGCCCACTGCCTTGCTTCTTTGCAGTGGGCTTTGCATTTCTACCAAGTACGACTTTTTTAACTGGAATAGGTAATGGGATTCGATTTTAACTACATGCTAGACCTGATGCCGATATTGCTTAAATATCTTGGCACCACAATGGAAATGGCGACGTGGGGATTGGTGTTTTCGCTGATTTTATCCGTCATTTTGGCCAATATTCGTGTTTTTCGAGTTCCCGTTCTTGACCAACTCAGCCAGCTTTATATCAGCTTCTTCCGTGGTACACCGCTGTTGGTGCAATTGTTCCTGCTATATTACGGTTTACCGCAGGTATTTCCGTTTATGGTCGGTCTGGACGCGTTCAGCGCCGCGGTGATCGGTTTGACCCTCCACTTTGCCGCTTACATGGCGGAGAGCATTCGTGCTGCGATCATCGGTATCGACCGCAGCCAGATGGAAGCGAGCTTATCGGTTGGTATGACGACCTCACAAGCCATGCGTCGCGTGATCTTGCCGCAAGCAACCCGTGTCGCTCTGCCTTCGCTAATGAACTACTTCATCGACATGATTAAATCGACGTCGTTGGCATTTACTTTAGGCGTAGCTGAGATCATGGCCAAAGCGCAGATGGAAGCGTCTTCTAGTTTCCGCTTCTTTGAAGCGTTCTTAGCCGTAGCGTTAATTTACTGGGCGGTAGTAGTGATCCTCACTCGTGTACAGATTTGGGCAGAAGCGAAGTTAAATAAGGCGTACGTACGATGATTAAATTAGCCAATATCCACAAACGCTTTGGCGACAGCGAAGTGCTAAAAGGAATCGACATCGATATCAAGCAAGGTGAAATCATCGTGATTATCGGCTCGAGTGGTACCGGTAAGTCGACCTTACTGCGCACGGTCAACTTTCTCGAAAACGCCGATAAAGGCGTGATTACTATCGATGACGTCAGTGTCGATACCGAGAACCACACCAAAGCTGAAGTGATCGCCCTACGCCGCAAGACAGGTTTCGTATTCCAAAACTACGCGCTGTTTGCTCATATGACCGCACGCCAAAACATTGCAGAAGGTCTGATCACGGTGCGTGGTTGGAAGAAAGCTGACGCGTTAAAGCGTGCACAAGAGATTTTGGATGACATCGGTTTGGGCGACAAAGGCGACAGTTATCCAGCGGCACTGTCGGGCGGCCAACAACAGCGTGTTGGTATCGGTCGGGCTATGGCTCTGCAACCGGAATTGCTGCTGTTTGATGAGCCAACTTCGGCACTTGACCCTGAATGGGTTGGCGAAGTTCTCCAATTAATGAAGGAGTTAGCGACCAAACATCAAACGATGCTGGTGGTGACTCACGAAATGCAATTTGCCAAAGAGGTCGCGGATCGCGTGATCTTTATGGCGGAAGGCAACATTGTTGAGCAGGGATCTCCACAGGATATCTTCGGTAATCCACAGGATCCACGCTTGAAGAAGTTCCTTCGACAAGTCGGTGCTGAGTAAAGATCACTCGAGAAGATCGTTCGATCCTTGAGATTTTGTTCACACTACGTATAATCGCTCGGCCGGAATTTAGCAGTCGCTCAATGATTGACACTTTGTGTGACTGTGATTACAATTCCGCCTCTTTGTTGAGAGGCGTCGGTTTGTCCTCTTATTTTATATAAAGAAGATGCAATGCCCACGCCGGGTTAACATTGACCTAAAACTACTGATCAGTAAAGGTAATTATCATGAAACGCACTTTTCAACCTACAGTTCTAAAGCGCAAGCGTACTCACGGCTTCCGTGCTCGCATGGCAACTAAGAACGGTCGTAAAGTAATCAATGCACGTCGTGCTAAAGGCCGTGCGCGCCTGTCAAAATAATCATTAGTTTATTTTGAATACGTACGCGTTCAATCGGGAGTTACGTTTGTTAACTCCCGAGCATTATCAAAATGTCTTCCAGCAAGCTCATAGAGCCGGCTCACCTCATTTCACTATTATTGCTCGCAACAACAACCTATCACATCCAAGATTGGGTTTAGCCGTTCCGAAAAAACAGATTAAAACTGCTGTTGGTCGAAATCGCTTTAAACGTCTCGCTCGTGAAAGCTTTCGTAATAAACAACACCAGCTTCCTAACAAAGATTTTGTTGTTATTGCCAAGAAAAGCGCGCAAGATTTGAGCAATGAAGAAATGTTCAAATTGTTTGATAAGTTATGGCAGCGTCTGTCTCGCCCCTCTCGTGGGTAGCAATCGGCTTCGTCCGACTTTACCAAGGCCTCATTAGTCCGCTCATCGGACCGCGTTGTCGTTTTACTCCAACCTGTTCTACTTATGCCATAGAAGCGTTGAAAGCTCACGGTTTTGTAAAAGGGTGTTGGTTATCAAGCAAACGTCTATTAAAATGCCACCCTTTGAATGAAGGCGGGTACGACCCCGTTCCACCAGTCCAAAAACAAGACAGAGATAAATAACGATGGATTCTCAACGTAATATCCTGTTAATCGCGCTAGCACTGGTTTCTTTTCTATTGTTCCAGCAATGGCAAGTTGCAAAGAATCCGACGCCTCAGCCGGTTGAGCAGGCTCAATCAAGCAGTACTCTACCTGCACCATCATTTGCTGACGAGCTAGATCCAGCTCCGACACAGCAAGCTTCTGCCAAAACGATTACCGTGACAACTGATGTATTGACTCTGTCGATTGATGCGGTTGGTGGTGATGTTGTCCACGCAGACCTAAACCAATACTCAGCAGAACTAGATTCTTCAGACCCGTTCGTTCTTCTTAAAAACGAACCTGGTCACCAGTTTATTGCACAAAGTGGCTTAGTTGGTCCTCAAGGTATCGACCTAAGCAGCTCTAACCGCCCTCATTACGCGGTAAGCGCAGACAGCTTTGTACTTGCAGACGGTCAGGATGAACTTCGTATTCCAATGACTTACTCTGCAAACGGCCTAGAGTACACTAAGACGTTCATCGTAAAACGTGGCAGCTACGCTTTAGACGTTGAATACAACGTCGTCAACAATTCGGGTACCAACGCAACATTTGGTATGTACGCACACCTACGTCAGAACCTAATGGACGATGGCGGCAGCATCACAATGCCAACTTACCGTGGCGGTGCTTACTCGACCGAAGAAACACGTTACAAGAAATACAGCTTCGACGACATGCAAGATCGTAACCTGTCTCTACCTCTACCAGATGGTCAGGGTTGGGCAGCAATGATCCAGCACTACTTCGCGTCAGCGTGGATCCCACGTAACGAAGCAGGTACAAACCTATACACTCGCGTTATCGGCAGCCTTGGCGATATCGGCGTTCGTATGCCAAACAAAACCATCGCGAACGGCGACAGCGCGCAATTTACTGCGACGCTATGGGTAGGTCCAAAACTTCAAGACCAAATGTCAGAAGTCGCGCCTAACCTAGACCTAGTAGTCGACTACGGCTGGCTATGGTTCATCGCTAAACCACTTCACATGTTGCTATCGTTCATCCAGAGCTTTGTTGGTAACTGGGGTGTGGCAATCATCTGTCTGACTTTTATTGTTCGTGGTGCTATGTACCCACTAACAAAAGCGCAATACACCTCGATGGCGAAAATGCGCATGCTACAACCTAAGCTGCAAGCAATGCGTGAGCGTATCGGCGACGACCGCCAACGCATGAGCCAAGAGATGATGGAACTGTACAAGAAAGAGAAAGTGAACCCGCTGGGTGGCTGTCTTCCTTTGGTTCTACAAATGCCAATCTTCATCGCACTATACTGGGCTCTGATGGAATCGGTAGAACTACGTCACTCGCCGTTCTTCGGTTGGATTCACGACCTTTCAGCGCAAGACCCTTACTACATCTTGCCGCTACTGATGGGTGCGTCAATGTTCCTAATCCAGAAGATGAGCCCGACAACAGTCACTGACCCAATGCAGCAGAAGATCATGACCTTTATGCCGGTTATGTTTACTTTCTTCTTCCTGTTCTTCCCGTCAGGTCTGGTTCTATACTGGTTGGTATCGAACATCGTAACGCTTATCCAGCAATCGCTAATCTACAAGGCGCTGGAAAAGAAAGGCTTGCACTCTAAGTAACAGCCAATAGTGAATCAAAGGCGGCCAAAAGGTCGCCTTTTTTATTTGAGCTGATTACAATTCAACTCATTGTTTATTTGCCAAGCTATGGCACTCAATATCGACAGGCACAACTATGACAACTGATACCATTGTTGCTCAGGCGACCGCTCCGGGACGTGGTGGTGTAGGCATTATCCGCGTCTCTGGACCACTGGCGTCTAAAGTCGCGCTAGAAGTGACAGGCAAAGAGCTGCGTCCTCGCTACGCAGAGTACCTGCCTTTTACCGCGCAAGACGGCACCCAACTAGACCAAGGCATTGCGCTGTACTTCCCTAACCCGCATTCATTTACTGGCGAAGACGTACTCGAGCTACAAGGCCACGGCGGCCCAGTTGTGATGGACATGCTGATTAAACGCATTGTGCAGATTCCAGGTATCCGTACCGCAAGACCGGGCGAATTCTCTGAACGTGCGTTTTTAAACGATAAACTCGACCTCGCGCAAGCAGAAGCGATTGCAGACTTGATTGACGCCAGCTCAGAAGAAGCGGCCAAATCTGCGCTTAAATCACTGCAAGGGGCGTTCTCTCAGCGCATTCATACGCTGGTGGAATCTCTGATCCATCTGCGAATCTACGTTGAAGCAGCGATAGACTTCCCTGAAGAAGAGATCGACTTTTTAGCCGACGGCAAAGTGTCTTCCGACCTGCAAGCGATCATCGACAACCTCGCAGCGGTACGTCGTGAAGCCAACCAAGGCGCGATCATGCGTGAAGGGATGAAAGTCGTTATCGCTGGTCGTCCAAACGCGGGCAAATCGAGCCTGTTGAATGCCTTGTCTGGTAAAGAGTCCGCGATCGTAACCGATATCGCCGGTACCACCCGTGACGTGCTACGCGAGCATATTCACATCGACGGCATGCCACTGCACATCATCGACACAGCAGGCCTGCGTGACGCGTCAGACGAAGTCGAAAAAATTGGTATCGAACGTGCGTGGGACGAGATAGCCCAAGCCGACCGCGTGCTGTTTATGGTTGATGGCACTACAACTGACGCCACCGATCCTAAAGAGATTTGGCCAGACTTTGTCGATCGTCTTCCAGACGACATGGGCATGACAGTGATCCGCAATAAAGTTGATCAAACTAAAGAAGAATTAGGCATCTGCCACGTTAACTCGCCAACCTTGATCCGCCTGTCAGCCAAAACTGGCGAAGGGGTCGATGCGCTACGCAGCCACTTAAAAGAGTGCATGGGTTTTTCGGGTGGCAACGAAGGAGGCTTCATGGCGCGTCGTCGTCACTTAGAATCACTGGAAAAAGCCGCGGAGCACCTCGACATCGGCCAACAGCAGCTCGAAGGTTATATGGCAGGTGAAATCCTTGCAGAAGAGCTACGTATCGCTCAGCAGCACCTGAGTGAAATCACGGGGGAATTCAGCTCTGACGACCTACTAGGACGCATTTTCTCTTCTTTCTGTATCGGTAAATAATTTATAACGCGGCCAATCGGTCGCGTTTGTTTTTATAAAGGACATAGCATGATTCATATCATTACAGGCAGTACCTTAGGTGGTGCGGAGTATGTGGGTGACCACCTCAGCGACCTTCTGCTAGCAAAAGGCTTTGAGACGACGATTCACAACACGCCAGACCTTGCAGAGATTGAGCCAAACGGTACCTGGCTGGTGATCACCTCAACTCATGGTGCCGGTGAGTACCCTGATAATATCCAGCCATTTATCCAAGCACTGCAAGATACACCGCCACGAACTAGTGAACTAAAGTTTGCTGTGATTGCGATTGGCGACTCTAGCTACGATACGTTTTGCGCGGCGGGTAAGCATGCCCATGCCCTATTAGAAGACATCGGTGCGACGCCGATTTCCGACTGTTTTACTATCGATGTACTGAGTCATGACGTGCCTGAAGACGCGGCAGAAACGTGGTTAACTGAGCATATAGAGCACTTCTAACCTCCATTGAGAGCCGCAAATGCGGCTCTCATTCCCTCCTCTGTGCATAACTAATGCCACTCTCATTGAACTAAATGCTGCTTTATTGAACAAATCATCTGTGGATAAAACTAGTAAGATCCAGTGATCTTCCTTTAGTTATCCAAGTAACAACTTAGATCAGAATTACCCCCTGTGAATAAGTGCCATTTTTGATCCCAGGTAATCCTCATCATGATCAAGCTGAGATCACAGAATATGATCACTCTAAGATCCATGATCTTGTTGATCATTTTTAGGTTATCCACAGAGATCGTCGATCCTAATAGTAGATCTAATAAAAGATCATATATATAGATCTTATATATATAAGCCTTTCAGCCCTTTAGATGAAAAGTCTCAAAAGCATTTTCACGCCCTAGGAAAGAGGGTAGAATAGCGCTCTTTTATCTTTCTATAGCTTGATTGAATACCTGAGGTCAGTTCATGCTCTATCACGAAAACTTTGACGTCATCGTTGTTGGTGGCGGACACGCAGGAACGGAAGCCGCACTAGCATCTGCACGTACAGGACAAAAAATCCTGTTACTGACGCACAATATCGATACATTGGGTCAAATGTCATGCAACCCTGCCATTGGTGGTATCGGTAAAGGCCACTTGGTCAAAGAAGTGGATGCAATGGGTGGTTTAATGGCCCAAGCAATTGATCACGCTGGTATTCAGTTCCGTACACTCAACGCGTCGAAAGGGCCTGCTGTTCGAGCGACGCGTGCTCAAGCTGACCGCGCACTGTACAAAGCGTATGTACGTGATGCATTAGAAAATGCACCGAATTTAACCCTGTTCCAACAATCCGTTGATGATTTGATTGTCGAGCAAGATACCGTTGTCGGGGTTGTGACTCAGATGGGTCTGAAGTTCCACGCCAAAGCTGTGGTGTTGACGGTCGGTACTTTCCTCGGCGGTAAGATCCACATCGGCATGGAAAACTTTTCCGGCGGTCGAGCAGGGGATCCTCCTTCGATCGCTCTTGCGGATCGTCTTCGTGAACTGCCGTTCCGAGTTGATCGACTCAAAACTGGTACACCACCACGTATCGATGCTCGCAGCGTCGATTTCTCGCAATTAGAAGCGCAGCACGGTGATAATCCAACACCAGTATTCTCATTCATGGGGAACCGCAGCCAGCATCCGCGACAAATTCCGTGTTTTATTACTCATACCAACGAGCAAACTCACGATGTGATTCGCAATAACTTGGATCGCAGCCCGATGTATGCCGGTGTGATCGAGGGTATTGGCCCACGTTACTGCCCGTCGATTGAAGACAAAGTGATGCGTTTTGCAGACAAAAACAGTCACCAGATCTTCATCGAACCTGAAGGTTTAACGACACACGAACTCTATCCGAACGGTATTTCCACCAGCTTACCGTTTGATGTCCAAGTCCAGATCGTTCGCTCAATGAAAGGATTTGAAAACGCACACATCGTTCGTCCAGGTTACGCCATTGAGTACGATTTCTTTGACCCGCGTGACTTAAAACAGACTTACGAAACCAAATTCATCCATGGTCTGTTCTTTGCTGGCCAGATTAACGGTACAACCGGTTACGAAGAAGCGGCGGCTCAAGGTCTGATGGCAGGTATGAACGCGAGCTTGTACAGCCAAGGCAAAGACGGTTGGAGCCCACGCCGAGACCAAGCATACATGGGCGTATTGATCGATGATCTGTCGACCATGGGTACCAAAGAACCGTACCGCATGTTTACTTCGCGTGCGGAGTACCGCTTGTTGCTACGTGAAGACAATGCCGACCTTCGTTTGACCGCTCAAGCGCGTGAACTTGGTTTGATTGATGATGTTCGATGGGCACGCTTCAACGAGAAGATCGACAACATCGAGAAAGAACGTCAACGTTTGAAAGACGTTTGGATGAATCCGAAATCAGCGGGCATCGATGCACTGAATGCGCTGCTGAAAACGCCAATGATCCGCGAAGCAAGCGGTGAAGATCTGTTGCGTCGTCCAGAGATGACCTATGAGCAGCTCACGCAGTTGGAAGCTTTCTCGCCAGCACTTGAAGATCAACAAGCCGCTGAGCAGGTTGAAATTCAGGTCAAATACGAGGGTTACATCAAGCGCCAGCAAGACGAGATCGAGAAATCGCTACGTCATGAGCACACCAAACTGCCAGTGGATCTTGATTACACGAATGTCAAAGGGTTATCGAACGAAGTTAGCGCCAAGTTGAGCGAAGCCAAGCCTGAGTCTATCGGTATTGCTTCTCGTATTTCAGGTATCACACCTGCGGCGATTTCGATTTTGTTGGTGCACTTGAAAAAACACGGCCTGTTGAAAAAAGGCGAGGATGCAGCGTAATGAGTCTACTGCGTGAAAAACTGGATGCCTTAATCGCACAAACGGAATTAGACGTGTCAGACAAGCAGCGCGAGCTGCTTGTGGGTTACGTTGCGATGCTCGACAAATGGAACAAGGCGTACAACCTGACTTCGGTTCGCGACCCGCAAGACATGCTAGTGAAACATATTCTTGATAGCATCATTGTTAGTACTCACTTACAAGGTGAGCGCTTTATTGATGTGGGCACCGGCCCGGGTTTACCAGGTATCCCATTGGCGATCATGAATCCGGATAAAGAATTTTACTTGCTTGATAGCCTCGGCAAGCGTATCCGTTTCATCAAACAAGTCCTGCACGAACTGAAGATTGAAAATGTGACACCGATTCAAAGTCGAGTGGAAGAGTTTCAACCAGAAGAGAAATTTGATGCGGTGCTGAGCCGAGCTTTCGCTTCTATGATAGATATGGTGTCTTGGTGCCATCATTTGCCAAAAACAGACACGGGTTTATTCTTGGCGCTGAAAGGGCAATTACCGCACGATGAGATTGAGCAATTACCTGACTGGTGTTCTGTGACCGACATCAAAGCTTTGCATGTTCCTGAATTGGAAGGCGAGCGTCATCTAGTAATCTTATCGCGCAAGGAATAACAGCGAGGTTCATTGTGGGTAAAATCGTAGCAATCGCCAACCAGAAAGGTGGGGTTGGTAAGACAACAACATGCATCAACTTAGCCGCCTCTATGGCTGCGACTAAGCGTAAAGTCTTGGTGATTGATCTCGATCCACAAGGAAACGCAACGATGGCTAGTGGGGTCGATAAGTATCAAGTCGACGCCACGGCATATGAATTATTGGTTGAAGACGTGCCATTTGATGAAGTGGTGTGTCGCAAAACGTCTGGGAATTACGACCTCATTGCTGCCAACGGCGATGTGACTGCCGCCGAGATCAAACTGATGGAAGTGTTTGCTCGTGAGGTGCGTTTGAAGAACGCATTGGCATCAGTTCGTGATAACTATGATTTCATCTTTATCGATTGTCCTCCATCTCTAAATCTTCTTACAATCAACGCTATGGCCGCAGCTGATTCGGTCTTGGTTCCGATGCAATGTGAGTACTTTGCGCTCGAAGGTTTAACCGCGTTGATGGATACAATCAGTAAGCTGGCAGCCGTGGTGAATGAAAACCTCAAAATTGAAGGTTTACTCCGCACCATGTACGACCCGAGAAACCGTCTATCGAATGAGGTTTCTGACCAGCTGAAAAAACACTTTGGCAACAAGGTGTACCGCACTGTTATTCCTCGTAATGTACGTTTGGCCGAAGCGCCAAGCCATGGTAAACCTGCCATGTACTACGACAAATACTCAGCAGGCGCAAAAGCATATTTGGCCTTAGCCGGTGAAATGCTACGCCGCGAAGAAGTACCTGCATAAACCTAACAAAGGAACTCTGACACATGTCTAAACGTGGTTTGGGTAAAGGGCTCGACGCTCTGCTGTCGACCAGCTCTCTCGCTCGTGATAAACAGCAAAGTGCTCTGCATAGCCAAGAATTGTCGTCTGATGGTGAGCTAACCGATCTAAGTATCAACAGCTTAAAACCAGGTGTCTACCAGCCGCGCAAAGACATGTCAGCCGAAGCATTAGAAGAACTGGCGGCGTCGATTGAGTCGCAAGGCATTATCCAGCCAATCGTGGTGCGTCAGGTTGATTTTGACAAGTATGAGATCATTGCCGGTGAACGCCGTTGGCGCGCAGCGCGCAAGGCGGGCTTAAAGCAAGTCCCTTGTGTGATCAAAAACGTTGAAGATCGCGCGGCGATCGCGATGGCGTTGATCGAAAATATCCAACGTGAAGATCTTAATGCTATCGAAGAAGCACAGGCATTGGATCGTCTGCAAGAAGAGTTCTCGCTGACCCACCAGCAAGTGGCTGATGTGATTGGTAAATCGCGTACCACGGTGAGTAACTTACTGCGCCTGAACCAACTCGAACCAGAAGTCAAAGCGCTGGTCGCTGAGAAAGTCTTAGAAATGGGACATGCTCGCGCTTTATTGGCACTGGAAGGTGAGCTACAAATTGAAGTAGCAGGGCAAGTGGCGAAAAAGCAAATGACGGTTCGACAAACCGAACAGTTTGTTAAAAAGTGTCTCCAGCCACAAACTGAAGACAAAAACGAGCCTCAAGACACCGAGGCACAACAAATGTCACAAAAACTCAGTGAAATGCTCGGTGCAAATGTGGTGATAGTGCGTTCGAAGGGTGGCAAGTCGAAAATGACGATTAGTCTTGATGAGCCTCACAAATTGGAGCAACTAATTGCCAAGCTCGAGAGCTAAATGAGATAATTGATCTCAATCAATTATGTAAAAAACGATTTTTTGTGCGAAAGTTGTCGGTTTGTAAACAAAATTGTAACTTTTTCCAGTGTTTTAATTGCATTCAAGTGCACTGACCGTATAATTTTCGCCAATTTCCCAGCAGAGGTAGTAAGGCTGTGGATTTTACTAGAGGTACGAATACATGGTAGCTGCGTTAGCTAGACCAGGACGAGAGCTTGCTAAGCAATTGTTAATGATCGAGTTTGGCGCGGTTACACTATTGGCGGCAGGAATGGCTGTGGCTGTGAATGCTGAATGGGGAATTTCGGCGCTAGTTGGTGGTGGCATCTTTGTCATTGCCAATGCGGTTTTTGCGCTATGTGCTTTTATGTTTAGTGGAGCCCGTGCTGCAAAGCGAATTACGGCCTCCTTCTACACCGGCGAAGCACTGAAAATCCTTATCACAGTTGTGTTGTTTACGGTTGCCTACATGTATATGCAAGTGGAACTTGTTCCGCTTAAGCTAACCTATTTGCTGGCTCTAGGTATTAATATCTGTGCGCCAGTGCTATTCATTAACAACAAAAAATAGGATGAGTTATGGCTGCGCCAGGTGAAGCGCTAACGTCGTCCGGATACATTGCCCACCACCTATCGAACCTTTCATTAGGTAAGCTAGGTTTAGTGGAAGAAGCAAGTTTCTGGAACGTACATATCGATAGCCTGTTTTTTTCTTGGTTTACTGGTTTAATTTTCCTCGGAATTTTTTACAAAGTAGCGAAGAGAACAACAGCGGGTGTACCGGGTAAGCTTCAGTGTGCTGTAGAAATGATCGTTGAATTTGTCGCGGATAACGTCAAAGACACGTTCCATGGACGCAACCCACTGATCGCGCCTTTAGCACTGACTATCTTTTGTTGGGTATTTTTGATGAACGTGATGGACTTAGTTCCTATCGACTTCTTACCATACCCAGCAGAGCATTGGCTAGGTATCCCTTATCTTAAGGTTGTACCGTCTGCTGATGTGAATATCACCATGGCTATGGCTCTAGGCGTTTTCGCTCTGATGATTTACTACAGCATCAAAGTGAAAGGTCTAGGTGGATTCGCTAAAGAATTGGCACTGCATCCATTCAATCACCCAGTGATGATTCCGTTTAACCTACTAATTGAAGTGGTATCGCTACTTGCGAAACCTCTATCACTTGGTATGCGTCTATTCGGTAACATGTTCGCGGGTGAGGTTGTATTCATTCTTTGTGCGGCAATGCTACCATGGTACTTGCAATGGATGGGTTCACTACCGTGGGCGATATTCCATATCTTGGTTATTACGATCCAGGCTTTCGTGTTCATGATGTTGACAATTGTTTACCTGTCAATGGCACACGAAGATTCTGATCATTAATTTTTTTAAAGCTTTTTATTTGGGCAATTAGCCAACAACTATAAATTGGAGATAGTAATGGAAACTTTACTGAGCTTTTCTGCAATCGCCGTAGGTATTATCGTCGGTCTTGCTTCTCTTGGTACAGCGATTGGTTTCGCACTTCTAGGTGGTAAATTCCTTGAAGGTGCAGCACGTCAACCAGAAATGGCTCCTATGCTACAAGTTAAGATGTTCATCATCGCTGGTCTACTTGATGCGGTTCCAATGATCGGTATCGTAATCGCACTACTATTCACTTTCGCGAACCCATTCGTTGGTCAACTAGGTTAATCACGTTTTCGTCCAGGCAAACACTTGTTTGTCATTGATTAACACTAAGTCCAAATAGAGGGGTAGCTGTTGTGAATATGAACGCAACTCTGCTAGGTCAAGCAATTTCGTTTGCACTGTTTGTGTGGTTCTGCATGAAGTATGTATGGCCGCCGTTGATGCAAGCGATTGAAGAACGTCAGAAGAAAATTGCTGATGGTCTTCAAGCAGCAGAACGTGCTGCAAAAGACTTGGATCTAGCACAAGCAAACGCTTCTGATCAGTTGAAAGAAGCGAAGCGCACAGCAACTGAGATCATCGAGCAAGCGAACAAGCGTAAAGCTCAAATTCTAGATGAAGCTCGCGAGGAAGCTCAGACTGAACGTCAGAAAATCCTAACGCAAGCAGAAGCTGAACTAGAAGCTGAACGTAACCGCGCGCGCGATGAGCTGCGCAAACAAGTTGCAACTCTGGCTGTAGCTGGTGCTGAGAAGATTCTTGAACGCGCTATCGATAAAGATGCGCAGAAAGATATTCTCGACAACATTACTGCAAAACTTTAAGTCTGGGGGCGCATATGTCTGATTTGACTACTATCGCACGCCCCTATGCTAAAGCAGCTTTCGACTTTGCTGTAGATAAAGGCCAACTTGACCAATGGGGTCAGATGTTGTCTTTTGCTGCTGAAGTCGCAAACAACGAACAAATGAAAGAGCTACTTACGGGTTCTGTTTCTGCTGACAAACTAGCAGAAATCTTTGTCGCAGTTTGCGGTGAGCAAGTTGATGCTCATGGCCAAAACCTTCTTAAGGTAATGGCAGAGAATGGCCGTCTAACGGCCCTTCCTGATGTAAGTGAACAGTTCATGGCTCTGAAAAAAGAGCACGAGAAAGAAATCGATGTTGAAGTCATTTCAGCGTCTGAGCTTTCAGATGAGCAACTAGCAAACATCAGCAGCAAACTTGAGCAGCGTTTAGAACGCAAAGTTAAGCTGAATTGCAGTGTAGATGAGGCCCTACTTGGTGGGGTGATTATTCGAGCCGGAGACTTAGTCATCGATAACTCAGCGCGTGGTCGTTTGAACCGCCTGAGCGATGCATTGCAGTCTTAATGGGGATTGAACATGCAACTTAATTCCACGGAAATCAGCGATCTAATCAAACAACGTATCGAATCTTTCGAAGTTGTTAGTGAAGCTCGCAACGAGGGTACTATCGTATCGGTAAGCGATGGTATCATCCGCATCCACGGCCTAGCGGACGTGATGCAAGGTGAAATGATTGAATTACCGGGTGGTCGTTATGCACTGGCACTTAACCTTGAGCGTGACTCGGTTGGTGCGGTTGTAATGGGCCCATATGCTGACCTTAAGGAAGGCATGAAAGTTACAGGTACTGGCCGCATTCTTGAAGTGCCAGTTGGTCCAGAATTGCTAGGTCGCGTAGTAAACACGCTAGGTGAGCCTATCGATGGCAAAGGTCCAATCGAAGCGAAATTGACTTCACCTGTAGAAGTGATCGCACCAGGCGTAATCGACCGTAAATCGGTAGACCAACCTGTGCAAACTGGTTACAAATCTGTTGACTCAATGATCCCAATCGGTCGTGGTCAGCGTGAGCTTGTAATCGGTGACCGTCAGACTGGTAAAACAGCGATGGCGATCGATGCGATCATCAACCAGAAAAACTCTGGTATTTACTCTATCTACGTAGCTATCGGTCAGAAAGCATCGACTATTGCTAACGTAGTTCGCAAACTAGAAGAGCACGGCGCACTATCTAACACTATCGTTGTTGTTGCATCGGCTTCTGAATCTGCTGCGCTACAATACCTAGCGCCATACGCAGGTTGTGCGATGGGTGAGTACTTCCGCGATCGCGGCGAAGACGCACTGATTGTTTACGATGACCTATCTAAACAAGCGGTAGCTTACCGTCAGATCTCTCTACTACTAAAACGTCCACCAGGCCGTGAGGCATTCCCAGGTGATGTATTCTACCTTCACTCGCGTCTACTAGAGCGTGCAGCTCGTGTAAGCGAAGAGTATGTAGAAAAATTCACTAACGGTGAAGTGAAAGGTAAGACTGGTTCTTTGACTGCTCTTCCTATCATCGAAACTCAAGCAGGTGACGTTTCAGCATTCGTACCGACTAACGTAATCTCGATTACCGACGGTCAGATCTTCCTACAAACTGAGCTATTCAACGCAGGTGTTCGTCCAGCGGTTGACCCAGGTATCTCAGTATCTCGTGTAGGTGGTTCAGCGCAAACGAAAATCATCAAGAAGCTATCAGGCGGTATCCGTACTGCACTAGCTCAGTACCGTGAACTAGCGGCATTCGCACAGTTCTCGTCTGACCTTGATGAAGCGACGAAGAAACAGCTAGACCACGGTCAGAAAGTTACAGAACTAATGAAGCAGAAGCAGTACGCTCCAATGTCTGTATTTGACCAAGCTCTAGTTATCTTCGCGGCAGAGCGCGGCTATTTAGCAGATGTTGAACTAAGCAAACTGCTAGATTTTGAAGCGGCTCTACTATCGTACGCTCGCGGTCAATACGCTGAATTTGCAGCTGAGATCGACAAGACGGGTGCATACAACGATGAAGTTGAAGCTCAGCTTAAGAAGCTGACTGACGACTTCGTAGCAACCCAAACTTGGTAATAGGTCGGTGGCAGTAATATGCCACCAACTAATGGAGAGTAACGATGGCCGGCGCAAAAGAGATACGTAATAAAATCGGTAGTGTTAAAAGCACTCAGAAAATTACGAAAGCGATGGAAATGGTAGCAGCTTCAAAAATGCGTCGTTCTCAAGATGCAATGGAAGCTTCTCGTCCATACGCTGAAACAATGCGTAAAGTGATCGGTCACGTAGCAAACGCGAACCTAGAGTACCGTCATCCGTACCTAGAAGAGCGTGAAGCGAAGCGAGTTGGTTACATCATCGTTTCTACAGACCGTGGCTTGTGTGGCGGCTTGAACATTAACGTGTTCAAGAAAGCTATCAATGACATGCAAGCTTGGAAAGAGAAAGGTGCTGAAGTTGAACTAGCAGTTGTTGGTTCTAAAGCAACAGCTTTCTTTAACAACAGTGGCGCGAAAGTAGCTGCTCAGGTTTCTGGTCTGGGTGATCAACCTAGTCTAGAAGACCTAATCGGTTCTGTAAGCGTAATGCTGAAGAAATACGATGAAGGTGAATTGGACCGTTTATACGTAGTGTTTAACAAGTTTGTGAACACTATGGTTCAAGAACCAACGATCGATCAATTGCTACCTTTGCCTAAATCTGACAGCAAAGAGATGCAGCGTGAGCATTCATGGGACTACATCTATGAGCCTGAACCACAACCTCTATTGGATGCACTTCTAGTGCGTTACGTAGAGTCTCAGGTTTACCAAGGTGTGGTAGAGAACCTTGCTTGTGAGCAAGCGGCTCGAATGATTGCGATGAAGGCTGCAACGGATAACGCAACCAACCTGATTGAAGATCTAGAACTTGTGTACAACAAAGCCCGTCAGGCTGCGATTACACAAGAACTGTCGGAAATCGTTGGTGGTGCTGCTGCGGTTTAAGTTTAGGTAAAACGAAATAGTTTAGAGGATTAACGATGGCTACAGGTAAGATCGTACAGATCATCGGTGCGGTAGTCGACGTAGAGTTCCCACAGAGCGAAGTACCTAGTGTATATGACGCTCTAAACGTAACGGACTCAAAAGAACGTCTAGTTCTTGAAGTTCAACAACAGCTAGGCGGTGGCGTAGTTCGTTGTATCGTAATGGGTAGCTCTGATGGTTTACGTCGTGGAGTTGAAGTAGTAAATACTGGCGCTCCAATTTCAGTACCAGTGGGTACTAAGACCCTAGGTCGTATCATGAACGTTCTAGGTGACGCGATTGACGAGCGTGGTGAAATCGGTGCAGAAGAGGTTTACTCTATTCACCGTGAAGCACCAAGCTACGAAGAGCAATCAAACGAAACAGCTCTACTAGAAACTGGCGTTAAAGTAATCGACCTAGTTTGTCCATTCGCTAAGGGTGGTAAAATCGGTCTATTCGGTGGTGCAGGTGTAGGTAAGACCGTTAACATGATGGAACTTATCAACAACATCGCACTACAACACTCTGGTCTATCAGTGTTTGCTGGTGTTGGTGAGCGTACTCGTGAAGGTAACGATTTCTACTACGAGATGCAGGAAGCGGGCGTTGTAAACGTTGAGAAGCCTGAAGAATCGAAAGTAGCGATGGTTTATGGTCAGATGAACGAGCCACCAGGTAACCGTCTACGTGTTGCACTGACTGGTCTAACAATGGCAGAACGTTTCCGTGACGAAGGTCGTGACGTACTTCTGTTCGTTGATAACATCTACCGTTACACGCTTGCAGGTACTGAGGTATCAGCACTGCTAGGTCGTATGCCTTCTGCGGTAGGTTACCAGCCAACTCTTGCAGAAGAGATGGGTGTACTACAGGAGCGTATCACGTCAACTAAGCAAGGTTCTATCACGTCTGTACAGGCTGTATACGTACCTGCGGATGACTTGACTGACCCGTCTCCAGCAACAACGTTCGCGCACTTGGATGCAACGGTTGTACTTAACCGTAACATCGCAGCTATGGGTCTATACCCAGCGATCGACCCATTGGATTCGACTTCTCGTCAGCTAGACCCACTAGTAGTAGGTCAAGATCACTACGACATCGCGCGTGGCGTTCAGCAGACACTTCAGCGCTACAAAGAGCTGAAAGATATCATCGCAATCCTAGGTATGGACGAGCTATCTGAAGCAGATAAGCAAGTTGTATCTCGTGCACGTAAGATTGAGCGTTTCCTAACTCAGCCTTACCACGTAGCGGAAGTATTTACTGGCGACCCAGGTGTTTACGTACCTCTTAAAGAGACTCTACGTGGCTTCAAAGGTCTACTAGCTGGTGATTACGATGACATTCCAGAGCAAGCGTTCATGTACTGCGGTACTATCGACGATGCTATCGAGAATGCGAAGAAGCTATAAGGCTAACTAGGAGGCGATATGGCACCAATAACCTTTCACCTAGATGTAGTCAGCGCTGAGAAGAAAATCTTCTCTGGTCGCGTAGAAACATTTCAGGTGACCGGTAGCGAAGGTGAACTTGGTATTTTCCATGGTCACACTCCGTTACTGACCGCTATTAAGCCTGGTATGGTGCGTATTGTGAAACAGCACGGCCACGAAGAAATCATTTACGTTTCTGGTGGTATGGTAGAAGTTCAGCCTGGTACAGCTACTGTACTGGCTGATACAGCTATCCGTGGTGAAGAGCTAGACGCAGCGAAGGCAGAAGAAGCCAAGCGCCGCGCTGAGGAGAAAATTCAGAATCAGCATGGTGATATGGACTTCGCTCAAGCGGCCAGTGAGCTGGCGAAAGCCATTGCTCAGCTACGTGTTATCGAGCTGACAAAGAAACGTCGCTAAACCTTTAGTAGCGTTTTAAAAATGATAAAGGCGGTCATTAGACCGCCTTTTTGCGTATTTTTTGCCAGAAATTGTAGTTGTGCAATTAACACTTGCTGTTCTAGCCTCTAGAATACACAGCAGTTTTTATTCCATAGCGAAAGGTAAACCAATGAAATTTAGCGCGGTCATCCTCGCGGCGGGTAAAGGTACCCGCATGTACTCAAATAAACCTAAAGTACTGCATACACTAGCGGGTAAACCTATGGCGAAGCACGTAATCGATACTTGCTCTGGCCTGGGTGCGCAAAATATCCATTTGGTTTACGGCCACGGCGGCGACCAGATGCAAGCTGAACTGGCGAATGAGCCAGTAAACTGGGTGCTGCAAGCTGAGCAACTCGGTACTGGCCACGCGGTGGATCAAGCGTCGGCGAAATTTGAAGACGACGAAAAGATCTTAGTGTTGTACGGCGATGTACCTTTGATCTCTGAAGAGACGATCGAGAGCTTACTCGATGCTCAGCCAACGGGCGGTATCGCGCTGTTAACTGTGGTTTTGGATAACCCTACTGGCTATGGTCGTATCGTGCGTAAGAACGGCCCTGTGGTCGCTATCGTAGAGCAAAAAGACGCGACTGAAGAGCAGAAGCTGATTAAAGAAATCAACACAGGTGTGATGGTGGCGACTGGTGGAGACCTTAAGCGCTGGCTATCAGGTCTGAACAATAACAATGCCCAAGGCGAGTACTACCTAACCGACGTGATCGCAGCGGCGCACGATGAAGGTCGCGCAGTTGAAGCAGTTCATCCGGTGAATCCGATCGAAGTCGAAGGGGTGAATGACCGCGCACAGCTGGCGCGTCTTGAGCGTGCGTTCCAATCGATGCAAGCGAAGAAACTACTTGAGCAAGGCGTAATGCTACGTGACCCAGCACGCTTTGACTTGCGTGGTGCGTTGCAGTGCGGCATGGACTGTGAAATCGATGCCAACGTGATCATTGAAGGTAACGTGACTCTCGGTGATAACGTGGTGATCGGCACGGGATGTGTACTCAAAGATTGTGAAATCGACGATAACACCATTGTACGTCCTTACAGTGTGATTGAAGGTGCGACGGTTGGTGAAGAGTGTACGGTTGGTCCGTTTACTCGTCTGCGCCCTGGTGCGGAGATGCGTAACGACTCTCACGTCGGTAACTTTGTCGAAGTGAAGAATGCTCGCATTGGCGAAGGTTCGAAAGCGAACCACTTAACTTACCTCGGTGATGCTGAAATTGGTCAGCGTACCAACATTGGTGCGGGTACGATTACCTGTAACTACGATGGTGCGAATAAACACAAGACAGTCATCGGCAATGACGTGTTTGTCGGCTCAGATAGCCAGCTGGTGGCTCCGGTATCGATCGCAGACGGTGCGACTATCGGTGCTGGTACGACACTAACTAAGGATGTCGCGCAAGGTGAGTTAGTGATTACTCGCGCTAAAGAGCGCAAAATTACTGGTTGGCAACGTCCAGTTAAGAATAAGTAATTCAAGATTGAAAAAAGCCGCTCTTATAGGAGCGGCTTTTTTATTGCTACGTATTAGTGACTAGGAATTGCAATGCGTTTTTCCAGCCAGCGCACCGCTTGTGATACACATAAAATCAGCACTAAATATTCAATAACTAAGAAAGTGTAGATTTCGAGAGGTAAGTACTCATTCACCACTAACTCGTTGGCACGTCTGGTCAGGTCGCTCAAACCAATCACACTCACCAAAGAACTCATCTTCAGAATATAAACAAACTGATTCCCTAGTGGTGGCAAAATTTGTCGAAACGCTTGTGGCAGGATCACCAAGCGCATTTTTTGCCAGTAATTGAGTCCTAACGACTCCGCCGCTTCATGTTGGCCGCGCGCGATAGCCTGAATCCCGCCGCGAAACACTTCGGCCATAAACGCGCTCTCAGCGATGGTTAACGCGATAACCCCTGCCCAGAAATGATTCAATGAAATATCAAGCAAGGTCGGCATGCCGTAGTAAACCCAAAGCAGCAGCACTAAAACCGGAATCGAACGGATTACTTCCACATAGATTCTATTGAGAGCGTTGAGTGGTTTAGAGCTTGATAGTGCGGGCAGGGCGACAATCAAACCTATCGTCATGGCAAACAACATGCTGATTAATGAGACCGAAATCGTATCCGCGAAGCCAGCAATCAGAAACTTTAGATTGGTTTGTCCCTGCTGAGTGGAAGGGTCAAGCACATACCAGCCCCATTGATAATCCGCACAGCCTGTGATGAGCAATGGCAAAAATAGCCATAGATATCGACAATTCACGCTTCTTTCCCTAGCTTGACTAAAAAATATCCTTTGTTGCTGCTATGTTATCAAGGAAGCGTTTGTAAATCTTAAACGGAACTTATATTAAGGAAAAACAATGAAAAAACTTCTGTTAGCGCTAGGACTTTCTTTACTTGCTGTGAGTGGTTTTGCCAATGCCAAGAGTCGACTGCACGATATTTTGGACGCCGGGGTACTGCGTGTTGGCACCACTGGGGATTGGAATCCAATGACGATGAAAGATCCCGCGACCAATAGTTACCGAGGGTTTGATATCGATGTTACAAGCGAGCTGGCTAAAGATCTGGGGGTGAAGGTCGAGTATGTCGCGACGGATTGGAAAACACTGGTGAATGGGATCACCGCGGGTAAGTATGACGTTACGGGAAGTGCGTCACTGAATATGTCGCGTGCCAAAGTTGCCGGTTACAGCCAGCCTTACTTTTACTTAGCCTTTGTACCTGTCGTGCAGAAAAAAGACCTAGATAAGTTCTCCGATTGGAGTGATTTTGATAATGCAGACGTAAAAGTTGCGGCAACGTTGGGCACGGTACAAGAAAAGATGGTCAAAGAGTTCTTCCCTTCTGCTACCCATATCGTGATTGAAGCGCCAGCGCGTGATTTCCAAGAGCTACTGGCGAAACGAGCAGACGTCTCCGTGACGTCAAACGTTGAGGCGGCAACCTTAGTTGAGAAGTTTAGACAACTCGCGATCGTGCCAGTTAAAGAGCCTCGTCGCCCGACACCTATTGCGATGTTACTTCCTCAAGACGACCAGGTCTGGATTAATTACATTAACCATTGGGTAGAGCTGAAGAAAACCCAAGGGTTTTTTAAACAAACTGCAGAGAAGTGGGGGTTAAAAAGCCTCTAGTCCTGAATAGAAAAAGAGCCGCACACGCGGCTCTTTTCATTTTTAGGATGAGGATTATTCTTCGCTCACGACGCGGGCGTTGTCCGGAACGGTGAACTGCTCTGATAGTTCGCGGTTTGACAGAACATAACCAAACCACAATCCACCCATACACAGTACAATCGCGATACCTGTCACCATCTGCGCCTGACTGGCTAAAGCCGCAACCAGCGCGCTTGATAAGCTACTGACGCTAATCTGCAGGCTATTTTGCAAACCAGCAGCGGTCGCAGGGCTCTGTTTTGCGCTGGCTAGTGCACGGTTTACCACGATAGGGTAAAGCGCACCGTTAGCGACGGCAATCAAACAGAACGGCGCAAGAATCGGCCAAATAGAACTCAGCTCCCACTGAGAGGCGATAAAGATCAGTAGCGACGAGACGCTAAACAGTCCGATCAACTGACGCAGAACTTTTTCATCGCCATATTTATTGACGCCAACCTTACCGAGATAACCACCGGCCATAAATGCGATAGTTTGCGGAATAAAACTTAAGCCAATGTCTTTCGCTTCATAGCCAAGCTGAGCCATGATCTCTGGCATGCCAGTCAGGTAAGCAAAGAATGCCGCCGAAGCCGTCGCGAACATCAACACGTTACCCAAGTAAGACTTTGAGCCGACTAACGCTTTGATATCGGTAGCGATGCTGGTTTGTTTTTCTTCGACTGTTTCGTTGTCTTGAGCCATCGTCGCCATTACTAGGACGATACCCATTACCGTCAGAGCGATAAAAATACTGAACCAACCAAAACTATCTGCCAATAACACACCAAGTTGTGGCGCCAATGCTGGCGATAGTGCGACAAGCGGCATAATGGTGGCAAAAATCTGTTGGCTGCTGCTGGAGTATCGCTTGATGACCATTGCTTGCCAGATCACCGCTGGTGCACAAACACCAATGGCTTGCACAAAGCGTAGCGTCAATAGTTGCCAAACTTGGTCACTGAACGCGAGGCCAAAAGAGGCAACAGTAAATAGCGCTAAACCTGCTGCTAAGGTATTGCGATGGCCAAACTTATCAGAAGCCAAGCCCCACAACAGTTGTCCTAGTGCCATACCGACTAAGAAAACCGTCAACGACAAAGCAATTTGCTCTGGTCCGGTCGCAAAGTCGACTTCCATCGCCTTGAATGCTGGCAGATACATATCGGTTGCGATAAAGCCGAGCATTGACAGCGCTGCTAAATAAAAAAGCTGTAATTTTGAAATCTTCATCGTTATTCCATTCAAAATAATTGATTGATGTTTGTTCGTTGGCGCCAACCTTTTTATTAACTTCGCCATTGTATTTTTCGCTTTTAATAAAATAAAACGCTAAAATTTGTGGTTATGAATCAAAAATTTTGAAAGGTGAGTCATGAGTGCGTTTTCACAGTCTTCGCTCGAGCTCGTCGATACTGTGGCTAGACTAGGCAGCTTCACCGCTGCGGCCGATGTTTTGCACAAGGTGCCATCTGCGATCAGCTACAGCATCAGGCAAATCGAGCAAGACCTCGATGTGGTGTTGTTTCGCCGTTTACCGAGAAAGGTAGAGCTGACGCCAGCAGGCGAGCTATTCATTGAACAGGCAAGAACCATGCTGCGCCAGATGGAAGAGGTCAAAGCGCAAACGCGCCGCGCGGCACATGGTTGGCAAAAAACACTCAAACTTACCTTGGATAACGTGGTTAAGCTGGAACGTTTAAAACCTTTGATTGAAGATTTCTATTCCACCTTTCCTCATGCTGAACTGCAAATCAATATGGAAGTTTTTAATGGCTCTTGGGAAGCGATCTCACAAGGAAGGGCGGACATCGTGATCGGTGCCACCTCAGCGATTCCGGTTGGCGGTGATTTTGAGGTCAAAGATATGGGCATCCTCGACTGGGCGTTTGTTATGTCTTCATCACACCCTTGTGTGCGAGAGCAAAACCTCGGAGAGGAGTTTATCAGTCAGTATCCTGCGATCTGTCTGGACGATACATCTAACGTGCTGCCAAAGCGCCATACGGTTCATTACCCAGACCAGCGCCGCTTACTGTTACCGAATTGGTACAGTGCGATTGAATGTTTGAAGAATGGGGTCGGTGTCGGCTACATGCCTCGACATATTGCCCAACCGCTAATTACTGAAGGTTTGCTGGTGGAAAAAATTCTACCTGAGGATAAGCCGTTTAGTCACTGTTGCCTCGTTTGGCGCAAAGATGACAACCATAAAATGATCGATTGGATGGTGAATTATCTCGGCTCGAGTGAGCAGTTGTATCAGGATTGGTTGCAGTCCTAACAAAAACGCCAGCTAAGTTCAGCTGGCGTTTGAGTTAATGGTTTTGGTTAAGGGCGCTCAAATACCGTAGCGATGCCCTGGCCAAGACCAATACACATGGTGGCCAGACCGTATTTTGCGTCTTTGGCTTCCATAAGGTTGATCAGCGTAGTCGAGATACGTGAACCTGAACAGCCTAGTGGGTGACCAAGAGCGATCGCGCCACCATTAAGGTTCACTTTTTCATCCATCACGTCCAAAAGGCCAAGGTCTTTGGCACAAGGAAGTGATTGAGCAGCGAACGCTTCGTTTAGCTCAACGACGTCCATATCGTCAATCGACAAGCCCGCACGTTTGAGCGCTTTTTGAGTCGCGGGTACAGGACCGTAACCCATGATAGACGGATCGCAGCCAGCGATTGCCATACCTTTGATGCGCGCGCGGATAGTGAGACCGAGCTCGTTGGCCTTTTCTTCACTCATGATCAGCATGGCTGACGCGCCATCAGAAAGGGCTGAAGATGTGCCCGCAGTGACCGTACCATTGGCTGGGTCGAATACTGGACGCAGCTGTGATAGCCCTTCAACCGTGGTTTCCGGACGAATCACTTCATCGTAATCGAGAGTAAATAACGTGCCATCAGCAGCGTGACCTTCGGTCGGTAAGATTTCACTCTTGAAGCGGCCTTCGACAGTCGCCGCGTGAGCACGTGCGTGTGAGCGAGCGGCAAACTCATCTTGCTGCTGGCGACTAATACCGTGCAATTTGCCCAGCATTTCTGCGGTTAAACCCATCATGCCTGCTGCTTTTGCGACATTCTTTGCCATACCCGGGTGGAAATCGACACCGTGGTTCATAGGCACATGCCCCATATGCTCCACGCCACCGATTAGGCAGATTTCAGCGTCGCCAGTCATAATAGCTCGCGTGCCATCGTGCAGCGCTTGCATTGATGAACCACAAAGACGGTTGACGGTAACTGCACCAATTTCAATCGGAAGACCAGCGAGCAGCGCAGCATTACGTGCAACGTTAAAGCCTTGCTCTAGCGTTTGTTGAACACAGCCCCAGTAAATATCTTCAATCTCACTTGGATTGACTTGCGGGTTACGCGCCAGAATCCCTTTCATTAGGTGTGCCGATAAGTCTTCAGCTCGCGTATGACGGAATGCGCCACCTTTTGAGCGCCCCATTGGTGTACGTAGACAATCTACAACGACAACATTTCTTGTATTTAAAGTCATTTGCTATCCCTCCTTAGATAGAGCCTTGCTGTTGTGCGCCATAAAAGGTTTCACCTTTGGCCGCCATATCGATAAGCATTTGTGGAACGTGGTACATCGCACCCAGATCCTCATACTGTTTCGCCATTTCAACAAATTCAGCAATACCCACACTATCTAGGTAGCGGAATACACCACCGCGGAATGGAGGGAAGCCCAATCCGTACACCAGCGCCATGTCAGCTTCTTGCGGAGAAGCGATGATCTTCTCTTGCAGACACAATACCACTTCGTTGATCATCGGAATCATCATGCGCTGAATGATCGTTTGGTCGTCGAACGTTTGTGATTGCGCACAGACGTCAGCGAATACGGAAAGCACCTCTTCAGAGTAAAGTTTCTTCGGCTTGCCTTTCTTGTCAACGGTGTAGTTATAGAAGCCACTGCCGTTTTTCTGACCATATTTGTTTGCGTCATACAGAGCGTCAATTGCGTCACGACCTTGTTTACCCATGCGCTCAGGGAAACCTTGTGCCATCACCGCTTGTGCGTGGTGCGCGGTATCGATACCGACCACATCCAGCAGATAAGCAGGACCCATTGGCCAACCAAACTTACGTTCCATCACTTTATCGATGTGCGTGAAGTCAGCGCCGTCGCGCAGCAACATGCTAAAGCCACCGAAGTACGGGAAAAGCACGCGGTTGACAAAGAACCCAGGACAGTCATTGACCACGATTGGCGATTTGCCCATTTTGGCTGCGTAAGCGACCACACGATTAATGGTTTCGTCTGACGTGTGCTCACCGCGGATAATCTCGACTAGAGGCATGCGATGCACTGGGTTAAAGAAGTGCATACCACAGAAGTTATCTGGGCGTTTGAGTGATTTCGCCAACAAGTTGATTGGAATGGTCGAAGTGTTTGAGGTAATCACCGTGTTTTCATTTACTTGCTGTTCGACTTCGCTCAGGACTGAGGCTTTCACTTTCGGGTTCTCGACCACCGCTTCAACGATCACGTCTGAGTTCTCGATGCCTGCGTAGTGAAGACTTGGAGTAATAGAGGCAAGGATTCCCGCCATTTTGAAACCATCGATACGACCACGTTCTAATTGCTTGTTGAGCAGTTTAGACGCTTCATTCATACCCAGATCTAGTGATGCTTGAGCAATGTCTTTCATCACTACTGGCACACCTTTTAACGCGGACTGGTAGGCAATACCGCCACCCATAATGCCTGCGCCCAATACCGCCGCTCGTTGAGTGTCTTGGTTCGCGGCTTTGGCTGCTTTCTTAGCAATGCTTTTGATGTACTGGTCATTGAGGAACAAACCAACTAGCGATTTTGCTTCTTCAGATTTTGCCAGTTTCACAAAGTACTTACGTTCAACGTCCAGTGCTTCATTGCGAGCAAAGCGAGCCCCTTCTTCGATGGTGTTCACTGCTGTCATTGGTGCAGGGTAATGTGGACCTGCTTTTTGTGCCACCAAGCCTTTCGCCATGGTGAAACTCATCATCGATTCAAGTTTGCTGAGTGTCAGTGGCGAAGTCTTTTGTTTGCGGCGAGCTTGCCAATCAAGTTTTTCGTTGATGGCTTGAGTTAGAGTCGTTAGCGCCGACTCGTAAAGAACATCGGTCTCAACGACGGCATCAAGTAATCCGAGCTTGAGTGCTTCATCCGCGCGGCATGCTTTACCTTGGGTGATGATTTCCATTGCGTTGTCTGCGCCGACAACACGAGGTAGGCGTACACAACCACCAAAGCCAGGCATAATCCCTAGTTTAGTTTCTGGCAGGCCGATACTGGTGGTTTTATCACCAATGCGCATGTCGGTAGCGAGTACACACTCACATCCACCGCCCAGAGTGTGACCTTTGAGAACTGCGAGGGTTGGGACTGGCAGATCTTCAAGTTTATTGAAGATGCTATTGGCAAATTGTAGCCAAGTGTCGAGCTCGGCTTCGGTTTTAGCGAACAAACCTAAAAATTCGGTTATGTCGGCACCGACGATAAATGAGTCTTTGTCTGAGGTCAGCAAAAGCCCTTTCAAACCAGCGTGGTTTTGCAGAGCATCAAGTGCTTTATCGAGTGACTCTAGCGTAGCTAAGTCTAGCTTGTTGACGGAGTTTGGAGAGCAGAAACTCAGTTCAGCAATACCGTCTTGTACTTCCTTTACCGTAAGGGTGTTGGCTTGGTAAATCATTGTCTATCTCCATGACATACAATCGTGGATTGTGCGTTTGTCTTTCTATCCTGAGAGTGTTCACGTATGTGGAATGATCAAACCGAAAAGTTGTTATTTTTCTAGTTTCTGGTTTGACCAGTAATTTCAGTTTGGACCTGTCAAAAGTTAAATTCAATACATTTTTTAAACAAGTGTTTAACATTGTGCGCTGTGGCAGATCTTAGGCGACGCTCTAATGCCTCTCGTGATAAACTCTTTCAACCACTTAACACCCGCACATACTATGAATGACCAGCCTTATCTGATCCCAGCTCAGTCCGTTCAATTTGAAGAAGAAATCAAAAAGAGCGTCTTCATTACGCACTTGGCTCACACTCCGTCGATCGATAGTGCGAAAGCGTTTGTCGAGCAGATAAAGACCAAACATGCGGACGCACGCCATAACTGTTGGGCATTCGTCGCTGGGCGGGCAGAAGACTCGATGAAGTGGGGACTCAGTGATGATGGTGAACCTTCGGGTACGGCGGGAAAACCAATGTTGGCACAGTTATCCGGTTCGGGAGTTGGAGAAATCACCGCCGTCGTGACACGTTATTCTGGTGGGATAAAGTTAGGTACGGGTGGCTTAGTTAAAGCGTACGGTGGCGGGGTTTCGCAAGCTCTCAAGCTGCTTCAAACAATTGAGAAAAAAATAACCACTCAGTTGCAACTAGAGTTAGACTATGCGTTTATGCCTATAGTCCAGTCTCTCATCACTCAATTTGAGGCACAGGAAGTGTCTGCAGACTATAGTGATCAGGTTAAATTAGTCGTGGATATTGAGCAGCGCAAGGTCAACGACTTTACACAGGCAGTAATCAACAAGAGTGGCGCTAAAGCTCTGGTTACGCCTTTAAAAGCAAATTAAATATTCAGGAAGCCGGAAGTTTAACTTCTATCTATAGTCAGTCTATCAATGCAATTTCGTTCAATTATTCGCATCGTCGGGCTTTTGCTCGCACTGTTTAGTGTATCTATGTTGGCGCCCGCTTTGGTCGCTTTGATATACCGTGACGGCGCTGGTGTGGCATTTGTTACCACTTTCTTTGTTTTGCTCTTTTGCGGGGCATTGTGTTGGTTCCCTAACCGACGCTTTAAGCACGAGTTGAAAGCGCGTGATGGCTTCTTGATCGTGGTTCTCTTCTGGACGGTATTGGGGAGCGCGGGTTCAATTCCATTTTTGCTCTCTGACAACCCTAACGTTTCGGTCACTGACGCTTTTTTTGAATCGTTTTCCGCCCTTACCACAACCGGCGCGACGGTCATTGTCGGCCTAGACGACCTTCCTAAGGCAATTCTGTTTTACCGTCAGTTTCTGCAGTGGTTTGGTGGTATGGGGATCATCGTATTGGCCGTGGCGATTCTTCCTGTACTGGGTATCGGTGGTATGCAGTTGTACCGTGCCGAGATCCCTGGGCCTGTTAAAGACAGCAAGATGACACCGAGGATTGCCGAAACTGCTAAAGCGCTTTGGTATATTTACCTCAGTCTGACGATTGCTTGTGCGATGGCATTTTGGTTTGCGGGCATGACCCCTTTTGATGCGATCGGCCATAGCTTTTCAACCATCGCGATTGGTGGCTTTTCAACTCATGATGCCAGTATGGGCTATTTTGACAGTTACGCGATTAACCTGATTACCGTCGTATTTCTCTTAATATCTGCGTGTAACTTCTCTCTGCACTTTGCCGCGTTTGCCTCTGGTGGCGTTCATCCTAAGTATTACTGGAAAGACCCAGAATTCCGTGCGTTCCTTTTTATCCAGTTACTACTGTTTGTGGTGTGTTTCGTGATGCTACTTAACCACCATTCTTACGACACTTATTATGACGCGTTTGACCAGGCGCTGTTCCAGACAGTTTCTATTTCGACCACGGCTGGATTTACCACGACAGGATTTTCAGAGTGGCCACTGTTTTTGCCAGTATTGCTATTGTTTTCATCTTTCATCGGTGGATGCGCGGGCTCAACAGGTGGCGGCATGAAAGTTATCCGTATCTTATTGCTGACGCTACAAGGGGTTCGTGAGTTAAAACGTTTGGTACACCCAAGAGCGGTGTATACCATCAAAGTCGGTGGTACAGCTCTTCCTCAACGCGTCGTCGATGCGGTTTGGGGGTTCTTTTCTGCTTATGCGCTGGTCTTTGTTGTGTGCATGTTAGGACTCATTGCGACCGGGATTGATGAACTGAGTGCGTTTTCAGCCGTTGCGGCAACATTAAATAACTTAGGTCCGGGGCTCGGCGAAGTTGCGTTGCACTTTGGTGACATCAATGACAAAGCGAAATGGGTACTGATCGTTTCAATGCTATTCGGTCGACTAGAAGTCTTTACCCTGTTAATTCTATTAACGCCAACGTTCTGGCGTAGTTAAGGAGCTCAAGTGAAAAAAGCTTTATTTCTATATTCTTCACGCGAAGGTCAAACCAAAAAGATTCTTAACTATATAGAGGGTGAGCTTAGCAACTTCGAATGTGAGCTGGTTAACCTACATACATTAGACGCAATAGATTTCAGCGTTTATGACAGAGTGCTGATTGGGGCTTCGATCCGATACGGACATTTAAATAAGAAACTCTATCAGTTTATCGAGAACAATCGACAACAACTGGAAAATCACACCAAGGTGGCATTTTTCTGCGTTAACTTAACCGCGCGTAAGGAAGACCAAGGTAAAGATACCCCTGAAGGCAGCGTTTACATTCAGAAGTTTTTAAAGAAATCGCCTTGGCAACCAAAGTTAATCGGTGTATTCGCCGGGGCTTTATATTACCCGCGCTATGGTTTCTTCGACAAAATGATGATTAAACTGATTATGACGCTGACCGATGGTGAAACGGATACTACTAAAGAAGTCGAGTACACCAATTGGAAAAAGGTCTCTCTTTTCGCGAAAAAATTCGCTGAGTTGTAGTCGAAACGTATGCTTTTAAAGCGTTCGGATCAATAAATGACCGAACGATAAAAAAAACAAGAAAAATGTAGAAAAAGGGTTGCCAAGATAATTTCGATCTCTATAATGCCCCCTCGCTGACACGGGAACGCTTCGAAGCTGATGTTTCGGAACGGTTAATACCGAGTTAGCGAGTCACTTAGCCAAGTCGAATGACTTGAAGAAAGTTTGAAAAAAGTGGTTGACACTAAACTTTATCTCGCTAAAATGACCGTCCGTTTTGAGTAAGACTCGAAACAAGCTCTTTAACAATATAAACCTATCAATCTGTGTGGGCACTCGTTGATGATAATCCAATTAGAAACTTCGGTTTCAAATTAGGTTTCAATGATACGAAGTGAC
>NZ_LHPI01000001.1 GCF_001274785.1 Vibrio hepatarius | reverse complement strand
GTGTTTACGGCACAATGTTTTAGGTAGGGTGGTGGCGTTGTTCACCCCTTAATGCGGCGTTAGTTGCCAACGAGGAAAACGCAGCCAGAACAGAATGTTCAGGGTTAATGCCCGTGTATTTTTGGTTAGGTTTACGTATTTCAATTTTTAGTTATTTAAGTTTTTGAAATCGTGCTTTGTTTCTTGTGTGGTTTGTTTTTCTGTTTCAGAAACTGATTTATATGTTGAAAGACAGCTCTGTAACATTGTCTTCCAAAAGAGCTTTTGGTGTTGTGAATCTCTTTTCTACGGCGTTTCATGTTCCAAGTGGTTTCAGTGACAGTTGCTTTGAAACTGCGCCTGATTTGAGTGCTCCAAAACACGTAAAGCTAGCGTTGGCAAAGCAGTAATTAGCTCCAAATCAAAGCTTTAGGTTTGGCAACTAACAAAGCATTCAAGAGGGATTCACAACGCTTGGCATTTTTGCTTCTACTTCAAATTTAGTGTTTATGGCACAATGCATTAGGTTTGGGTGGAGGCGTTGTTCACCCCTTAATTGGGCGTTAGTTGCCAACGAGAAAAACGCAGCTAAAACAGAATATTTAGGGCTAGTGTTCGTGCTTTTCTGGCTCGGTTTTGTATTTCAAATTTTAGTCTTTCAGGGTTGTGCAAATCAGGCTTTGTTTTTTGTGGTCGGACTTTCCGTTTCAGAAGCCGACTCACTTGTTGAGAGTCAGCTCTGTGATATTGTCTTTTTTAAAGAGCTTTTCGGTGTTGTTAGTCCGTTTTCTACGGCGTTGTGTGTTCCAAGTGGTTTCAGTGACAGGCGCTTTGAAACTGCGCCTGATTTGAGTTTCTTAAAACACGTAAAGCTAGTGTTGGCAAAGCGGTAATTAACATCAAATCAAAGCTTTAGGTTTGGCAACTAACAAAGCATTCAAGAGGGATTCACAACGCTTGGCGGTTTTGGTTTGAATCGGCTTTAGTGTTTACGGCACAATGCTTTAGGTCGGGTGGTTTGCGTTGTTCACCCCTTAATGCGGCGTTATATTTGCAGGTGAGTTTAAGGGTTGAGAAGTAGCAGTGCTAGGATAAGCTAATCCCTAGCACCACGTCAGATATTAAAGAATGCAATGCTTAGCGAAGTCAGCAGCTTCATTGGCTGACCAATCACCTTTTGGTTTTTCTTTTAAGTCGTTACACCACGCTTCGCTGCCGACTTCAGTACAAGCCGAAAGTGCGAAACAAACAAAGACTAAGCTAAGTAGCTTTTTCACGATAATAACTCCTTTCATATCGTATATAATTTGATTCATTAAATGTGTAATATCAGTTAATGTCAAATAAGTTATTAGTAATTGATAACAAAGAGTTAGTTCACCGAACAACAAATATAACAAGGCGTTTAAGGCGGATTCACAACGCTTGGCGATTTCAGTTCAAGTCAGCTTAAGTGTTTAAAGTACAATAGCTTAGGTTTAGTGGTCGCGTTGTTCACCACTTAACGCGGCGTTAGTTGCCAACGAGGAAAAACGTACCTAAGAAGAATGTTTAGGGCCAATGTCGTGTGTTTTTGGCGAGGTTTTCGTATTTCAATTTCTAGTTTTTGGGGTTTGTGAAAATCGTGCTTTGGTTTCTTGTGCGGTTTGGTTCTTCTGTTTCAGATATCGATTAGCTTGTTGAAAACCTGCTCTGCTGCCTTGTCGTTACAAAAGGTTTGTTTGGTGTAAAAAGTCCGTTTTCTACGGCGTTGTGAATCCCAGATGGTTTCAGTGACAGACGCTTTGAAACTACGCCTGATTTTAGTTTTTCAAGGTACGAAAAATGGGTGTTGGCAAAGCGGTAATTGACTTCAAATGAAAGCTTTAGGCCTGGCAACTAACAAGGCGTTCAAGAGGGATTCTCAACGCTTGGCAGTTTTGGTTCAAAGTTTAGCTTTTGTGTTTATGGCACAATGGATTAAGTCGGGTGGTATAGCGTTGTTCACCCCTTAACGCGGCGTTAGGGTAATTGTTGGAAGTCTTATGGACGTTGAAGTTCGAAAAATATCAGGCCACATGTATGGTCTTGGAAAATATCTATTGGCTCACGGTATAGAGCATGTGATTTTTACTGGCATGAGGAATCCATTTTGGTCATCGATGGGTGTCTTACATGTTGCTCAGGCTGCTGAGATTTTAATAAAGTCGGCGATTGCTCAAGAGCATCCGCTGTTAATCTTCACGGATTTGCCGAAACTATCTCAAAATACCGAAGAACGACTTACAACTTCTCAGTTGATGGCTAAAGCTAAAACTGTTCAATATAGTAAGCTTCCGGATTTGTTATGGGCTGCTACTGGTTATGAAATCAAGCATCTCGATGTTTATAGAGAAATGGGTGAACAGCGAAACCGTATTCAGCATTTAGCTGTACCTGATGATGATTTCAATGATCTAGTATTCCGTTTTTGCATCCAAGTTATCGATCCTTTAATGGTGCATTTTTTTTGCGAGCATTTCTTGGATAATTTGGATTTTGACGACCTCTACATCTATGAGGACAACCTTTTAAGCGACTCAATTGACGCTACGGGTTTGAAGTACGAGGGTAAATTACCCTAACAAACTGTTCAAGAGGGATTCGCAACGCGTGGCATTTTCACTATGCGTTGGTTTTAGTGTTTTAGGTGGTATGCGGCGACTTCGGTATTGCGCTGCTCACCCCTTAACAGGGCGTTATGTTTTTCGAGGATTAAATGTACTTAATAGAACTATTTTCGGCTAAGGAAGACCAAGTTAAGCTGATTACTTTCGTTTTCTCTGCATTACTAGCCGTTGGTGTTTTGCTTACAAATCAGTATTTTTCCCAACGTAGAGCGCGTCAAGAATATTTACTCAAAAAGATTGAAGAGTTGGCTCAATTATCAATCGAGTACACCGATCTATGTACTGAAATCCTAGATCATATACAAAGTCAAAGAGCTGACTACCCGACAGTAAGTCGAGAACACAGACGGCGCTTGATGGCTAATATCCGTCAAATGGAGTTAATCGTAGGGCTATACTTTCAAGACTCAGGTTTTGACCCGAATGATTACCATATGTGGAATATGCGAGTCCTAGACGTTTTAGAGAAAGGTATGGCTTGTGACGAAGGTGAAGTGTATTGTTTATTTGAAGACGCTCGTCAACATGTTGTGGACAGTGACGCTAAGTTAGCCGTGATTTGTTCTGGTTTGGTTAAGAGGTTCGGGCACAAAACATAACAAACTGTTCAAGAGGGATTCGCAACGCGTGGCATTTTAACTATGCGTTGGTTTTTGTGTTTAAGGTGGTATGCTGCGGCATCGGTATTGCGTTGCTCACCCCTTAACAGGGCGTTATAGCGCAGCGGTATTTATCAGAAGAGGGATTATGCGCATTGATTTAATAATGATCGAGAACGAAAATCAACTTCATGAATTAATGGCTAATTGCTTTGGTTTTCCAGATTATTATGGAAAAAACTGGGATGCTTTTTGGGATTGCCTTTGTGATTCGGATTTGCCTAAAGTCATAGAGTTTGTAGGTTCTAGTCATTTGAAGTCAGCTCACCCAGAGAGTTTCGAATCTTTAAAAAGTTGTTTTGATGACTTGAGCCGAGAGTATCCAAATATAGGTACCAGAGTAGATTGGAACTAATGCGCTATAACAAACAATTTAAGAGTGATTCAGCACGCTTGGCATTTTTGGCTTGGGTCAAGTTTAGTGATTAAGGTGTTCTAATTAAGTATCGTGGTAGCGTGCTTCACACCTTAATTGGGCGTTATGTGTTTCACGAACTACAAGCTAACTCTCAAAATTAACCTAAATCTAGTTGCATAATGCAGTTATGTATTATTTCACAATATTGGAGAGGGATTATGTCTAAAATACAGCATCTATTTGACTCTTCTGGCGATTGGTTAGGCTTTCGAATTGGTAAAAATGTATACAATTCAGACGCTGACTGGGTTGCTTGGTTACCTTGGGGAGACGATGATGTGGTGACTACTGATGGAGATTACCTAGGTACTATTACCAACGGCAATCGCTTGTATCATTTCAGTTCCAAACCTTATCGCGGATATCCGGGCTATCCTGGTTACCCCGGTTATCCAGGATACCCTGGCTATCCCGGATTTGCAGGTTATTCACCATTACCTTTCGGTGCTCGTGATGTAACTATGCCTAAACCAGAGTAAAACACACATAACAAACTGTTCAAGAGGGATTCGCAACGCGTGGCATTTTTACTATGCGTTGGTTTTTGTGATTAAGGTGGTATGCGGCGGCTTTGGTATTGCGTTGCTCACCCCTTAACAGGGCGTTATACGCTTATCAGGACAATCAAAAAGGAGCAAGGAAATGAATCAGCATGAAAAACTTAATTATGTTGAGTTTGGCGCAAAAGACTTAGAGTCGACAAAATCATTCTTCTCTTCAGTTTTCGGTTGGGAGTTTGTCGACTACGGACCTGAATATACAGCTTTTTCAAATCAGGGATTAGACGGTGGTTTCTTCAAATCTGATTGCTGCAGCCAAACTAATACGGGTGGAGCACTTTTAGTATTCTACAGCTCTGACGTTGAAGGTACTCTAAATAAAGTCGTTCAAAGTGGTGGTGAAATCATTCGCCCTATATTCGAATTTCCTGGCGGTTGCCGTTTTCATTTTCTAGAACCAAGTGGTAATGAGTTCGCAGTTTGGTCGGAAGCCCGCGTATAACAAAGCATTCAAGAGGGATTCACAACGCTTGGCAGTTTTGGTTTGAATCAGCTTTAGTGCTTACGGCACAATGGTTTAGGTCGGGTGGTTTGCGTTGTTCACCCCTTAATGCGGCGTTATATGCAGGAGGCAAATATGGATTATACTCCGAATAAGATCGCACTATCAGAGCGGGTAGCTTGTGCTCTTTTATCTGTATTTCTAACTGTCTACGGTGGCTACGGTTTATATAAAAACTATCTATACATTCCTGCAAAACGTGGTGGTGTTCATTTTAGCAATGAACCAGCGTGGCTAATGTATGGCGCATTCGTGTGTGGATGTATTGTCATGATCTCTGTGATTGTTGACCACTACGATGAACGGAATAATGAGCGTGGTTATAGGATTTTTCGTAACGTATTTAAATATATAGGTTTTGGGTTAAGTTGCTTTGCAGCACTGTGGAACTTGGAAAATCTAATCGAGTAATGCATATAACAAGCAATTTAAGAGGGATTCACAACGCTAGGCACTTTTGCTTTTACTTCAAATGTAGTGTTTTCGGTGCAGTTTGTTAGGTTGGGTGGTGGCGTTGTTCACCCCTTAATTGGGCGTTAGGTTTATTGTCGATATCAGGAGGTCAATTTGATCATTCGTTTAATGACGGAAAAGGATTTACCAAGTGCAGCTCTCGTTCATAAGTCTGCGTTTGTTAGGCAAAACTACTCAAATGAATGGTTAGAATGTAATTTGAATGCCTTCCCACGTTACTTGATTTATGTAGCTGATATTGATAATGAAATCGTCGGTTATATTATTTGGGTACAGAAAAGTGGCTTTCGTCCTGAAGCCGTTTTGGAATTAGAGCAACTAGCCGTCATGCCGAATTCTCAGGGAAATGGTATTGGTCGAAAGCTGATCGTCGAATCATTGCCTCAGGTAAAAAATCAGCTTGCTCTTAAACAATCAATTTTGAAGCACGTGTTAGTTACTACAAGAGCTGATAATTATGCTCAAGAACTATATAAAAGCACTTTAGGCGCTGAAGTCGAGACGACAATTTCCAATTTATATTCGGCCGATGAAGTGTTGATGATTGCTCGGAACATAGGCAAACAAACCTAACAAACGCTTTAAGACGGATTCGCAACGTGTGGCAGTTTTGGTTTGAATCGGCTTGTGTGTTTACGGTGTAATAATTAAGTGTCGTGGTAGCGTTGCTCACCACTTAAGCGGGCGTTAGGCAAACTATTCAAACTTATCGTATGTCTGATTGAACTTGGTTATTATATGGACTTTCATCCCATAAAGTATAAAGGGCAAATTTATGCGAAATATTCTGCTGGTTTTAGCTAGCTTTAGCGTTTTATCTGGCTGTACTTCACTAAAACATAATGGTGGAGGTGTTGAAGAAACACTTATTGATCACCCGCCGATTGGTGTTGAGGCTGTAGCTTATGTGGGTGATGAAATGCTAGCGAAAGGAAAGCAAACCACAGTGAATGCGATATCTTTGAAGCACAGCACCTCCGTAGGTGTGCTCGGTGGTTACACTTTTTCTCCGGGCATTTATACGCAAATAGGACACAGCCAAAATAAAATTTTCTATACACCGACACAATACGGTATGGTTCAAGCAAGCGCATTAGCAGACCCTTATGGTGGCATGTACGTAGATCAGAAAACCCGAGAAATTTGTGGCGTTTCTACTTTAGGAGGCACGGTGTGTACATCTGCTGAGTTTAAAAATATCAAGCATACAACGAACGACATGCTATCTTTTCAACAGACACTACTCTATTCCGGTAAAGTTGGTAATAAAATCAATATTAGCTATCGCGAATTTAGCAATGGTCAAGCACGAGCTGCGTTTACAAATGATGTTGAATATGACTTAAATTCATCAAAAGTAATCGGGTATAAAGGTGCTCAAGTAGAGATTATTGAGGCAAATAACCATAGTGTTAAATACAAAGTACTCAAAAACTTTCGATAACGCGTTTGCCTAACAAAGCATTTAAGAGTGATTCCCAACGCTTGGCATTTTTCATTCCATCGTTGGGTTTAGTGTTTACGGTGGTATCGTTAGGTTTAGTGGTAGCGTTGCTCACACCTTAATACGGCGTTATATTAATTTTTTGAGTTAGGTATTTATGGCAAATTTAATAGATAGAGTAGTAATTGCGAATGCTCCAATTGATCCCACTGCATCTGAATTTCTTGTTTCAATTAGCCCGCACTATCCATCTATAATCATTACTGCTCTTATTGGTATTGGCAGCATTTTCACTTCTGCTGCTGTTGTTTACATAACTCGTAAGAACCAAGAATCTCAGAACCGAGCAAAGCTATCGGAGCTTCGTTACGAATGGCTAAAAGAGTTTAGAGAGACCGCATCAGAATTTATAGGTGTTTGTACTCATATAAAATCTTGCTTCAACAATCATAGTTTCGAGAAAGGTCAATTCGACCTTCTTCAAATGCAAGCGTACTCTCTACGAAGTCGGTTAATTTTAATGTTAGATACGGATACTGACATTAAGTTAGTCATTGAAAAATTAACTCAAGACTTAATCGTTAGTGCCATCGATACAAATATAAATGACAGAGACTACCTGTCTTATTTGGACCAAAATCGAGCACAATTCATTGAAGTGGCCAATCAATTTTGGTCTCAAGTCCAAGCGGAACTAAATTAATATAACAAACGCTTCAAGACGGATTCGCAACGCTCGGCGGTTTTGGTTTGAATCGGCTTTTGTGTTTTCGGTGCAATAATTGAGTGTCGTGGTAGTGTTGCTCACCACTTAAGCGGGCGTTATAAATACGAGGAAGAATTGTGGTAGAAATTGATAATGAAGAACTGGAGCGAAGAGCAGCTATTACACTTGAGTGTGGTGGGGTACAGCCAATGCATAATTTGTTTTATACATACTCTGTAAGATATTCTGCCGAAAGAGCTATCGCCGCCTTCAAACAATATGACTATCTACTTACCCAAACAAATGACGCTTCAACACTAATTAGTGAGGTACAGGAAGCTATTCTTCACGTTGGGGCATTATCAAGATATTTTTGGCCTTCACCATCTGGGCGTAAGAAAGACAAACAGCAAAGAGCGTTGAGAATGCAGAGAGGTGAATACTTGAAGAATCTGTACAAGCTTACAGATGACTCACCTTTAGCAAATCGCGAACTTAGAAATGCCTGGGAGCACTTCGATGAAAAAATGGACACATACTTACTCACTCAAATGGCAGGGTCTTTTTTCCCGTCGCCAATCATAGGTTCACATGAGTTAGCGGATAGTCCGACCGGAAAAATATTTAAACTATTAGACCCAGAGGTTGAATGTTTAGTTTTACTGGGGCAAAAGTTCTTTTTCGCTCCCTTAAGGCACGAAGTCGAGCGCATATTTCCAGAATTTACGAAATAGTATTTATAACAAAGCGTTTAAGGCAGATTCACAACGCGTGGCATTCTCAGTTTAAATTGAGCTTTGTGTTTAAGGTGTAATGGTTTAGGTTAGGTGGCTGCGTTGCTCACTACTTAACGCGGCGTTATGTACTTAGGAGTAAAGTATGGAAACAACGGAAGTATCTGAAAGAAATGAGCCACTAAAAATTGGTGGTTGGCTAATCCTTATCGCTATTGGTGTTGTCATCGCACCTGTTAGATTGTTGTATTTTGTGGGTGTTACTTATCCTTCAATTTTTATTGATGGAACGTGGGAGGTGCTTACGACTTATGATAGTGAGATCTACTCACCGCTTTGGGGACCTATCATAATCGGAGAAATAGTGGGTAATCTACTGTTTGCATTCTTGGGAATTTATTTGGCTTACCTATTTTTTACGAAAAGGTCGGTATTTCCTAAGTGGTATCTTGGGTTGGCCATAACCTCTACGGCCTTTATCCTGATAGATGCGTATCTTGTATCTATAGTGTTACCAGAAATGGAAGTGTTTGACTCTGAAACAACGCAAGAAGTGGTGCGTAGCTTGTTTACCTTATGTGTTTGGTCTCCCTATCTTTTATTCTCTCAAAGGTCAAAAAGTACGTTTATAAAAGTACGTACATAACAAAGCGTTTAAGAGGGATTCTCAACGCTTGGCAGTTTTGTTTCAAAGCTTAGCTTTTGTGTTTATGGCACAATGGCTTAAGTTGGGTGGCATCGCGTTGTTCACCCCTTAACGCGGCGTTAGGCTTTCCATCGTTAATATTCATGATTGAGGAGTACATGAATGGATTGGCTACATAAGATAGGTACATTGCTACCAGTAACAGTTGTGGTAGCTATATCACTCTTTATTCTAAGAGAATGCGTTGATCTTGTTAAAAAATATCGTGAAAAACAAAGGAAAACTAGAGCAATCAAGTTACTACTAGCAGAAGAACTAGAACGGAATCATTGGGCTCTTTTGACGGTTTTCAATGTACTAAAAGAGATTAAAGAGTATACAGATGAACAAAAAGAAGTTGAATACTCATTGATTATCGCTCGGAATGGTTTGGAGCATTATCATGCCGAACTTGAAGATGGGCACTCTGGGTCGGGAATATTCCGGTTCGACTTCTCTGTCTATGAAAAGCTTTTAGTCTCGATAGCTGAACTTGATGAAAAATTATTTGAAGCGATCAGTGCAACGTATACTAAAACTAGAGAATTAAATCACTATCGAGATACACTTTTAGACTACCTCAGCGGCGAAGATCTTGCACCTACACCTGAAATCACAAAAGGCTTCTTATGTGGCTTGTCTGAAGAAGAAGCTGATTATTATGGGTACTTAAATGATTCCTACAAGCTATTAACGGGCACTACGTTAGAGAAAAAGCGATTGTGGTAACAAAAAGCCTAACAAAGCGTTTAAGACAGATTCCCAACGCTTGGCATTTTTCATTCCATCGTTGGGTTTTGTGTTTACGGTGGTATGGTTAAGTTTCGTGGTGGCGTTGCTCACTACTTAACGCGGCGTTAGTTGCCAACGAGAAAAACGCAGCTAAAGCAGAATGTTTAGAGTTAAAATCAGTGTGTTTTTGGTGGGGTTTCGTACTTCAATTTTGAATCGCTCGGGTTTGTGAAAATCGTTCTCAGGTTTCTTTTGTGGTTGGATTTTCCGTTTCAGAAATCGGTTTATATGTTGAAAGTTAGCTCTGTAACATTGTTTGTCCAAAGGCGCTTTTTGGTGTTGTTAATCCGTTTTCTACTGCGCTTTGTGTCCCAAGTGGTTTCAGTGACAGGCGCTTTGAAACTACGCCTGATTTGAGTTTTTCAAAGCACGTAAAAACAGTGTTGGCAAAGCGGCAATCAACTTCAAATCAAAGCTTTAGGCTTGGCAACTAACAAAGCATTTAAGAGGGATTCACAACGCTTGGCAGTTTTGGTTTGAATTGGCTTTAGTGTTTACGGCACAATGGTTTAGGTTAGGTGGTGGCGTTGTTCACCCCTTAATGCGGCGTTATGTGACTAAAGGAGGTTAATTTGAATATTGGGAAACTAAGTAAAGAGCAATTGATAGAGTTAGCGAACAGGTTTCTAAATGCTGAAAGTGAAGAAGAAAGCTCTTACTTGTACAACGAGTTCAATAAGCAATTCAGTCATCCCGATGCTGCAAACTTGTTTTTCTACCCTGAAAACTATAATGCTAGAAAAATGGGTTTGTCGGATTATGCTCCTACAGTCGAGGAAGTAATAGAAATCGCATTACGACATAAACCAATTCAGCTTTAAGTTCGTGAAAGTTCAGCTTGAAATCCACACATCACATAACAAACTGTTCAAGACGGACTGCCAACGCGAGGCACTTTTGTTTCTGGTTAGGTTAAGTGATTACGGTGGTTTATTTAGGTTTTGTGGTAAGTTGGCAGCCACTTAACAGGGCGTTATATGCACGGGAGAGTTCAGTGGAAGAAAGAATCCGAAAGAGGGAAGTCAAAGTCTGCCCTATAGTGCTTAGAAAATCAGGAAACAATCGCGAGTTACTGCTGTTTGAACATCCATTAGCTGAAGTTCAGTTGGTTAAAGGCACATTAGAACAGTCGGATATTTCTATTGAAAGTGCCGCCTTGAGAGAGCTGAAAGAAGAATCAGGGTTATCTAGCGTATCAAGAACTCGCTACCTAGGTAGTTGGGAAAGCGGTTTTCAAAATCATTTGTGGCACTTCGTGCTTTGTGAAATAGAGCAACAATTACCGAATAATTGGAGTTTCTTTACTCAAGACGACGGCGGGCATGAATTCAATTTCTTCTGGCATAAAGTAGGCAGTCAGCCCGATTTTAAGTGTCATAAAGTATTCTCTGACGCCATCAAACAAGTGGAAATTCTGTGCATATAACAAACAATTTAAGAGGGATTCACAACGCTTGGCATTTTTGCTTCTACTTCAAATTTAGTGTTTATGGCACAATGCTTTAGGTTCGGTGGTTGCGTTGCTCACCCCTTAATTGGGCGTTATACGTAACGGAGTTGGTTATGAGTTTTCTAACATTAACTGAATCAAGAGACTTATTAGATAAGTGTAAGTTTGAGCTTTCCTTACTGACGGCTTGCAAGTCGAACCCAGAGTGCGAATATCATGCCTTTAACTTAGTAGTTGGATTGAATCACCTTTTTGAATGGGCGTTCAAAGAAGGGGATTTCGAGCGTAAAGTCTCGTGCTTTGCTCGCTTCAACCCTTTCCAAGATGAAGTATCGCGTGATTTCAAGGAAGTATTAAGCGAGTTTAAGGAGCCCTGTAAAGTCAACCCTTACCAAATGACTATCCGTCAGCTTTGTAATGGGGCTAAACACTTCAAAAAGAAAGCGAATTATCAGTCTAAACGCAATGTCACTGCGGTTATGGGAAGTCTCCATATGGGCAGTGAAGTTGCTGCTATGGGGGCTTTTAGTCACTATAGTTATTTGGTCGATATCGATGGTACAGATGTTGAAATATTAGAGTTATTGAAAGTTCAGGTTGAGGCTTGGAGCGACTTCTTTGAAAGTAACGTATAACAATCAATTTAAGAGGGATTCACAACGCTTGGCATTTTTGCTTCTACTTCAAAATTAGTGTTTATGGCACAATGCTTTAGGTTGGGTGGAGGCGTTGTTCACCCCTTAATTGGGCGTTAGTTGCCAACGAGGAAAAATGTACCTAAAGCAGAATGTTTAGGGCCAATGTCCGTGTGTTTTTGGCTAGGTTTTCGTATTTCAATTTCTAGTTATTAGGTGTTGTGAAAATCGTGCTTTGGTTCCTTGCGCGATTTGGGTTTTCTGTTTCAGAAGCTGATTAGCTTGTTGAAAGCCTGCTCTGCTGCATTATCGTTCCAAAAGGTTTGTTTGGTGTTCAAATTCCGTTTTCTACGGCGTTGTAAATTCCAAGTGGTTTCAGTGACAGGCGCTTTGAAACTGCGCCTGATCTAAGTATCTCAAGATACGAAATATGGGCGTTGGCAAAGTCCAGTAAACTTCAAGTCACTGCCTTGGGCTTGGCAACTAACAAACTGTTCAAGAGGGATTCCCAACGCTTGGCGGTTTGGTGTTAAATTTGGTAAACGTGTTTACGGTGCTATTTTAAGTAAGGTGGTGGCGTTGGTCACCCCTTAACAGGGCGTTAGGCGAAAAGAGGTATTAAATTGGATCACGAGAAATTTCAAAGCCTAGTTAAAGGCTTGTACCAGACTGTATCAGAACTAGAAAATATGTTTCCTGGTAGACACTTTACTCCTGACGGTCACATGGTTGGTAGTCTGGGAGAATGTCTGGTAGCTGACGCTTATAGGCTTGAACTATTGACTGCTTCTAATAAAGGTTTTGACGCACTCAGTCCATCAGGAGCTAAGGTTGAAATCAAGGCAACTCAATCTACTCGTGTCGCTTTTAGAAGTTGTCCAGAGCATGCAATAGTAATTAAGATCCTCCCAGACGGGACATTTGAAGAATTCTATAACGGCAGTGGCTCACGTATTTGGGAGCTGTTTTCAGGCAAACCTCTACCCAGCAACGGGCAATATCAAATTGCATTGTCGAAGTTGGCTACCTTGAACAAACAAGTGCCAGAATCCGAAAAACTTGAGCAATTCGCCTAACAAACAATTTAAGAGGGATTCCCAACGCTTGGCACTTTTGCTTCTACTTCAATTTTAGTGGTTACGGTACAATGCTTTAGGTTGGGTGGTAGCGTTGCTCACCCCTTAATTGGGCGTTAGCTGGCATAGGCAGCATTACATTAAAGGCATAATATGGAAGTTAATTATAAGAACTACAATGCAAAGTCCCTATTGGAGGCTTTATCTACTATCGATGCTGACGCATATCCCGAGAACTATAAGAATTTGACTGAGCAAATTGCCCTCAGGCAAGAAGAAATAGATGCGTTTTATCAAGAGCAAGAATTGGCTCAGAAGTTAAAGTGGAGTAGAGCTTTAACTTTCGTAGGTGTCAGCCAAGTATTGGTTGCATTAATTGCTATTGTTATGTTGGTTCTTTCTCTGCCGACTTTAACAATGGCTAAGATTGGTATGTCAATTTTTATAGTATTGCTAAATGGTATTGCGGGGATAACGCTAATCAAGCGCCTTCCTAAAGGTTACCTGTTGTCGTTTGTTAACCTAGGCCTTCAAGTTTTTTCTTTTGGCGCTGGTCATTTCTATTTCAATTATTACGGATTAGGCGGTGTATTCTTAGCGTTGGACTGGGTAAGTGACACATACAATTGGTTCTCAGCATCATTTAATCTTGGCGGCTCTTTGTTTGAACTCTCAACCCAAAGTGAGCATGGCTTCTTGCAAGTGGACCTTCTAGCGATATTATATCTTTGGGTTGTTAGTAAGGCATCGTCAAAAATAACCAGCTAACAAAGCGTTTAAGAGTGACTCACAACGCGTGGCATTTTTGATTTGCGTTGGGTTGTGTGATTACGGTGCTTTGCAGGAGCATTTTTATTGCGTTGCTCGCACCTTAACGCGGCGTTAGGTTGCTTTTAAGATTGCAGGCTTGGTAGTTCTGCGCTAAGCCACTTCAAGTCCATCGGTTGAAGTTACTTTCGCGTCTGTGTGGATCGAGCATCTTCATGTGAAAGCGCCGTTTTGTGGCTAAATTTCGAGTTCAGTGGTTCACCGTATTTGAGTCTGAACGGCCAAAATAGTCGTCAGAAACCGCTTGTTCCAAAAAGCTCTGTGGTTCGGTGTTTTTAAATTCGGCGCACGTTGGTTTTGGTGAACCACCGCAAATTTAGTGAAGCGCTTGTTATTAAACTTCAGTGGCTGTTGCGGTGCACTCAGCATTGGTGTTTTATAGGTCAACCACTGCATTCCAAATCAGCAAAGGCGCATGAAATAAGCATTCCTAACAAACTGCTTAAGACGGACTGCCAACGCGCGGCGGTTTTACTTCTGGTTAGGTTTGGTGTTTACGGTGGTTTATTTAAGTTTGGTGGCAGGTTGGCAGCCACTTAGCAGGGCGTTAGGTGTTTTAGGGAAAACTCAACTATGAAAAAGTTTTTTGATTGGTTTTTTCAACAAAAACACATTGAGAGTTGGTTCAAGTGGCTCGAGTGGGTAACGCTTACCGCTGCAATAGGAGCTGCGTACTGGGAAACAAAAAGCAATTGGGTCTTAGCTTTAGTTGTTCTCAGCTTTATTTACGTTTGTTACGCAGCAATAACCGGAGTTGGTTATGTGTTTTGGAGTGCATTTGCTAGGTATGAGCCGAAAAAAGCGACGATAGAAAACATTTCTTACGTAGTAGGCCCCATAATTGGATTTGGTGTTTTCTATGTTTTGACGCTTGTTTTCATTGGGATATTAGAGCTTGGCAAAAACACCTAACAAACAATTCAAGCAGATTCGTAACGCTTGGCGAATTTACTATGCGTTGGTTTTTGTATTTTAAGTGGTTTGCAACGGCTTGGTCAGTGCGTTACTCACTACTTAATTGGGCGTTAGTTGCATTTAGGAGTTTATGAACGATAACGATAGAACAAGTAAGCTAAGAAAAATGGCTACGATTTATCTGCTTTGTTTGTTGTTGCCCTTTGTCTCATCTGCTTTTACAGGTAAGGATAATGGGCGCGCGCTGTTATTTATTGTCTGGCCGTTGGTATCACTTTGGTACTTCCTAGCCTACAGAAAAGTAGCAAATACTTACGAATGCGCAATCGCAAAACACTTAGCATTCAGTAAAGGTGGTGGTGGGACTTTTCACGGGGTTTTGTATAGCTTGTCATCATTTATAATATTCGTGTTGGTCGCGTTTCCTATCTACGAAATGTTTACGCAGTAGCAACTAACAAGGCGTTCAAGAGCGATTCCGCAACGCGTGCCAGTTTCGCTTCGCTCACAGTATGGCACGCATCACGTCACGCCTTAACGCGGCGTTATACCGCAATCAATCATCTAACCTTTTCATAGCGTTACGGTAAACATCGCTACGTTCGCGTTTCCCGACAGCTAAGACGGTTACAATGATGACATCGTCTTCAACTTTGTAGACGAGACGGTAGCCCGATTGACGCAGCTTAATTTTATACATGTTGTCAGCTCCAGAAAGCTTTGAAGCCGGGACATGTGGGTTATCTAAGCGCTCGATTAGCTTTTTCTTAAATTGTTGTTGCAGAGTAGAGCCAAGCTTTTTCCACTCTTTGAGTGCGCTCTTTTTAAAGTCGAGTTTATAGGTCATCAATATTTACCGAAATGCTCTCTTCAGACTCACGCTCTTTAGCGATAGCTAGTAGTTCAAGATCTTCGAGTCTGTCCATCATCATTTCGTACGCTTCGGCAGGTACACAATAAAATGCTGGCTCATTTCGGTTTAGTACAGCAACAGGTTCGCCGTAAGCACTAGTTGCAACTTTCATAGGATTAGCTTTCAACTCAGTAATGCTTGCAGCAACATCGGCTAAAATTCTAGTGGTCATATATTAGGTCTCTTAAGTGGTCTTTATGTTGGTCATTTTAGCCTCAACCAAGCGGTATAACAAGACGTTTAAGACGGATTCCCAACGCTCGGCATTTTCGGTTTGCTTCATCTTTGGTGTTTACGGCACAATACTTTAAATGTAGGGGTATGCGTTGCTCACCACTTAACGCGGCGTTAGCCATCAGTCGATATGGAGTTCGAAGCTTTGAAAGATTCTGAGTTTAAAAGTTTTTCGCATAAACTGCCTTTAGGTCATGAAATCTCAAGTAATGGTCAAAACATATCTGTAATAGGCAATTATCGACCAGATATCTCAATAAAGGATGCTAGTGGCACGATTCAAATTGTGCTTGAAAGTGAAACAAAGTCAGATAGAAAAGCGTTTATTGGCGCACTCACACATGCTTTCAAATATGCAGATGAGTCCAATGTGTCCTTTACCTTGGTATTTGTTATGAAAGAAACTGGTAGTCAAACTACAGTTGAGCAAGTAGCAAATAATCTAAGACCGTATTATGTTTGGTTGCAAGGGGTGGTTACGACAAAATTAAAAGGTACATTTTTAATTTCTGATGACGCTTACGTAAAATCTAAGGAATGTGGTGAAAGAATACTGTCCACAGAATTTCAAGCTAGGTGTCATCGCCTTTAAAGATGGCTAACAAACTGTTTAAGAGTGATTCGCAACGCGTGGCATTTTCACTATGCGTTGGGTTCAGTGTTTAAGGTGGTATGCGGAAGCTTCGGTCTTGCGTTGCTCACACCTTAACAGGGCGTTAGCATTACAGGGCTGTGGCATTCTGTTAAAGATAGATTGAATATAATGAGAATTGATAATTATAGATGTGCATATTGTGGGCTTGAACTTAAGTCAAACACTTATGGAAATATTGATCATATTAAGCCCAAAGGGTCGTATTTTGGTCAAAACTTTGAATTTGATAACTTAATTGTTATTTGCCCTGCATGTAATGCGCGACCTAAATTTACTGGAGTAGAGTTCAGTAATTACCTATTGCAACTATTGACTAAGTCCAAGGACTATTACGATATCGTAGAAGACCATAGATTTGATGGAAGTCACGTATTTGAAGCAGATATAACGGCCAAAAACAACAACAGGTCGTTGTTTTTTGTTTGTAAAAGCGTCGCTTCTTTTGTTACCTCTAATTTAACAAGTGTCATTAAAGAGATTGAGTCATATAGGTTGGAAACAGACTTTGATTACTATGTACTTGCATTTCCGGGAATCTTGTCTTCAGAGCAGACCACTCGGCTTAAAAAACACAATATTGTTGTATGGGATGCAAGGCATATTGCTAAACTATTCAGAACTGAAATAGATGAAGTGGGTGACGATAAATTTGGCTATTTTTACGGATTACTTGATAGTCATGGTTCCATATCTCAAGAAGAGATATTAGTAAACAAACTAAGGAACTGTGACGTTGGCATTAAGTCTTGGAGTTTATACCAGAAGCTAGTTGGCGAAATACTAGAGCATTTGTTTTGCCCACCACTCAATAAACCTATTTCTGAATCACCTGATTTAGAGGAAGCAAATCGAAGAGATTGGATTATTCCCAACTATAGTGATACTGGCTTCTGGCAGTATTTACGTGATAAATACCAAGCAGAATATTTAGTTGTTGATGCTAAGAATCACACAAAACCAATTAAGAAAACACATGTGCTACAAATGGCAAACTATTTGAAACCACATGGGGCAGGTATGTTTGGAATCCTAGTCACAAGAAATGGAGCAGATAAATCGTCGTTGCTTACTATCAGAGAGCAATGGGTCACCGCACAAAAGATGATAGTAGTTTTAACTGATTCAGATGTAGAAGCTATGCTGTTAGAAAAAGCAGCCTCTGGTGAACCTTCAAATGTATTAGCTGGGATTATTGAAAAGTTCAGGTTGTCGATGTAATGCTAACAAGCAATTTAAGAGGGATTCACAACGCTTGGCACTTGTGCTTCTACTTCAAATTTAGTGTTTATGGCACTATGCGTTAGGTTGGGTGGAGGCGTTGTTAACCCCTTAATTGGGCGTTAGTTGCCAACGAGGAAAACGCAGCTAATGCAGAATGTTTAGAGTTAAAGTCAGTGTGTTTTTGGTGGTTTTTCGTACTTCAATTTTGAATCGTTCGGGTTTGTGAAAATCGCTCTCTGGTTTCTTTTTTGGTTGGATTTTCTGTTTCAGAAACCGATTTACTTGTTGAAAGTCAGATTTGTAATATTGTCTTCTCAAATAAGCTTTTCGGTGTTGTCAGTCCGTTTTCTACGGCGTTGCGTGTTCCAAGTGGTTTCAGTGACAAACGCTTTGAAACTACGCCTGATTTGAGTTTTCCAACATACGTAAAGCAAGTGTTGGCAAAGCGGTAATACACTTCAAATCAAAGCTTTAGGTTTGGCAACTAACAAAGCATTCAAGAGGGATTCACAATGCTTGGCAGTTTTGGTTTGAATTAGCTTAAGTGTTTACGGCACAATGGGTTAGTTCGGGTGGAATGCGTTGTTCACCCCTTAATGCGGCGTTAGTTGCCAACGAGGAAAAACGTGCCTAAAGCAGAATGTTTAGGGTTAATGTCCGTGTGTTTTTGGCTAGGTTTTCGTATTTCAATTTCTAGCTAATTGGGTTTGTGAAAATCGTGCTTTGGTTTCTTGTACGGTTTAGTTTTTCTGTTTCAGAAACCGATTTATATGTTGAAAGTTAGCTGTGTAACATTGTCTGTCCTAAGGAGCTTTTTGGTGTTGTTAGCCAGTTTTCTACGGCGTTGTATGTTCCAAGTGGTTTCAGTGACAGGCGCTTTGAAACTGCGCCTGATTTGAGTTTCTTAAAACACGTAAAGCTAGTGTTGGTAAAGCGGCAATTAACATCAAATCAAAGTGTTAGGTTTGGCAACTAACAAAGCATTCAAGAGGGATTCACAACGCTTGGCAGTTTTGGTTTGAATCGGCTTTAGTGTTTACGGCACAATGGTTTAAGTTTGGTGGTCTGCGTTGTTCACCACTTAATGCGGCGTTATACGCAGAGTGACTCTTGCTGATTATTCCTTGTGCCAAAGTCACCTTTTCTTGTAGTTCTTCGCTTTGTATTTCCTTGTGTTTTCGTTAAATCATCAGGTAATGTCCCCGAAGTCTTCAGGCTCAAATTCGACGCGGTAGTGTTTGTTGAAACTCAGCTCTATCAAGTAGTCTGCCCAAAAGCTTACGTGCTTGCTGAAGTTCTGTTTTCTTTGGTGTTGTGTGTTTCAAGTGCGCTTCAATCAAAAATCGCTGAATGTCTTAGTCTCACAAAAGTGCATCAATACACATAAAAAATCGTGCTTACAAAGTGGGGCTTGGCTTAAAATCGTAGCTTCAGCGTTGGGCGTATAACAAAGCATTTAAGCGCGATTCACAACGCGTGGCATTTTTGGTTTGCGTCGAATCTTGTGTTTAAGGCGCAATGCGGTAGCCGTTGTGTATTGCGTTGTTCACGCCTTAATGCGGCGTTATGCTTGTTACCGATTTTCTGGTAGTGTATGATTTTCAATCGCTAGTACGGCGTTGAGCTTATCCTTTATTGCGATAACTCTTGCTTATCTAAATAATTAATGCAAAGCAATCGAGGTTCATGTGAATCAAGATAATTTTAAAAAAATTAATAATTTTTCTTTAATTTTTGTCGCATTTGTTCTTATCCAGCCAGTCATCGCGTTAATGATGGATTTGCCAAGCTCACTTTTTGTTTTTAAGAAAGTAGCTGATCTGCTAAATATTGATTTTATACAGAGTGGTGGTCGTTATGTTATAGCCGCAATTAACATTGTAGTTATTACTTGTTTATACATTAAAAAATATCGTGCTTTTACATTAAAGTTTTCCCTCGCTTTGTTGAGTTGTGCCATTATTGCTCACCTATTGATTGGCGTACAATTACCCTTCTATGGTAAAGCGCAGACATCTATGTATGGCATGATCGATAATGGCGACTATTTTTCTGCCATTTACGAAGCGAGGAATTATGGTTTTAGCAGCGAAGACGTCATATTAACCTCCAATGGTTATAAAATATTTGTGCCTGAAAGTTATGATTTTGGCTTTTCTTTTGTATCATATTTAATTGCCTTTGGATTGAATTTGGTATTGTTAAAATGGAACCGTAACAACAAGCCAGCGAAGACTAACCGTACTCCTAATGAGTTTAAGAAGTTTGATACTTACTATGATCCCAGACTGCCAGAGCGTTCATGTCCAAATTGCTCAAGTAGTATTAAGAAAGGCAAAGTTGTGTGCGGTAGCTGTGGGAAGTTGGATAGTAGCGTAATATCAACATAGCAAATTGTTCAAGAGTGATTCTTTACTATCTATACGCTGGTTTCAGGGATTAAGGTGTTATGCGGAGGTTTCGCAGATAAAGCAGAGTGTTTAGGGTTAAAGTCAGTGTGTTCTTGCTTGGGCACCGGATTTCAATTTTGAATCATTCGGGTTTGTGAAAATCTTGCTTTGGTTTCTTGTGTGGTTGGATTTTCTATTTCATAAACTGATTTAATTATTGAAAGTCAGCTCTGTAACACTGTTTTTCCAAAAGGGCTTTTTGGTGTTGTTAGCTCGTTTTCTGCGTCGCTGTATGTTCCAAGTGGTTTCGGTGATAGACGCTTTGAGTCTGCGCCTGATTTTAGTTTTTCAACGTGTAAGTATTGGCAAAGCGGCAATCAACTTCAAATCAAAGCTTTAGATTTGTCAATTAACAAAGCATTCAAGAGGATTCCACAACGCTTGGCAGTTTTGGTTTGAATAAGCTTTAGTGTTTACGGCACTTGGTTTAGTTTGGGTGTAATGCGTTGTTCACCCCTTAATGCGGCGTTATGACACAAAACCACGGGAGTTTATTTTGGATAACCTTTGGTTTAAATATAGAGGTATCTCGAAGTACACTCTTGCGATATCTCTAAACAAACAGATTTACTTACCTACTTCAAGCCAACTCAACGATCCGTTCGACGCTCAGTTACTTCCAAGTAGTTTCATGCAGAATTGAGAAAGTTGGGTGCTACTCCATCCAGAGATGATTTTGATTTACATGAATCCTACGCTAAAAAACAGCTGCAAAATTATGGTATTTACAGCCTCAGCAGAAAGCCCAATGATATTTTAATGTGGTCGCATTATGCGTAATCTCATACCGGTATCTGTATTGGTTTCAATGAAGACATAACTTATTATTTTTGTGGTTTTGACTGGACAATTTGGGTTATGGAAGTACCGTATGAGAGCGAGCTCACATTTAAAAAGATCCTCGAAGATCTGCAATCCAAATCAAGATTCAACAGTGTCCATGTTTTTGCTAACCATTGTATGCTGGGGCAGGCGTTGCTTGAAGCTGCACTGACTATAAAGCATGAAAGTTGGAAATACGAAAACGAGGTGCGTGTAGTTTCAGAGATGAATAGTTTTCAAAGTTTCATGAGCGCCGCAATAGACTGCGTAATTCTAGGTAAGGGCATTAGTAAATCTGACGAATTCACTTTACGTTCAATTCTATCTGCGTCTGAATGGAGCCATGTCAAAATTTATCGTGCTGTCCGCAGTGAGGCTGCTTTGGCATTGAAGCTAATAGAAGCAAATGTGCCATAACAAATCATTTAACAGTGATTCGCGAGGCTCGGTGTTTTCGGTTTCAATTGGTTTGTTGATTGCGGTGCTGTGTTTGATTAAGTTGTCAGCGTTGCTCATTACTTAACGTTGCGTTTGGAGTTTATGCATGAAATTCATCTTTAGTGGCGTTTTTGCATCGATTGCTTATAGCTCTATTGGAGCAGAGCAGGTAACAACTCAAGACTTATATGAGAAGTTCAACATGAGAACCATCTACAGTTCTTATGGCCAGCGTCTTAAGTATTATTGTGAAAGTTATCCTAAACAATTCTTTTCTATAGAGGGGGCTTCATTTGTTTCTGATAGTCGTCTTGAGTTAGTTTCAGGTGAAGATGTTTGGTTTTTTACTATTTCAGAGCCAAATATCATATCTGTGGGTAATCATATAACTTCAGGCACATATAATAGTGTTTCAACGTATGCACTTTACTTTGATCGCAAGGCTCAGGATTGGAAGGCAAAGGAAACATATATAGATATACCGAAGGATTGTGAGAGCTATGAATAAAACTACTAACAATAAATTTAGAGTGATTCAGCACGCGTGGCATTGATTCAGCTTAAGTGCTTACAGCACAAAGCGTTAGGTTGAATGTCCGCGTTGCTCGTACCTTAATGCGGCGTTATACAGCAAATGTCACAATATTCATCTTGATGCATTTTATTGCTTATTGTAATATCCCGTTTTTATGAAATTAGTTGGTTATAAAGATGACAAAGTTTACAGAGTATAAAGTGGTTCACATTGTTGAAGGTGGCTGTGGCACAATCCTCCTAGGCGCAAGTGGTTTGCCTGTGCAAAAAATGGAAGCAGAACTGAACAAATATGTACAAGATGGCTGGCAGGTTGTCTTTCAAGTTGTTGAGCAAAAGCGCTTTATGCTGTTTTGGAAGCGCGAGGCTGTGATTATTACTCTTGGCCGATAAGTTTGCTCAAGTATATCTCTCTGAAATTGATCCACCTCTATCAGGTTAGCGGTGGTTCAAGGCAATTGTTAAATATTGAATGTAATTTTGAGCCTACTTGTTCTGAATACACCAAACAATGTATTGCAAAGTATGGGGCGATAAAAGGTTGGAAACTTGGCTTGACAAGAATTAAGCGGTGCAATCAACCTGACCTCATTGAAAAAATATATGATGAGGTACCGTAATGCGCTTATTTGAACCGATTGAACAGTTAGAACAAAAAGAAGAGTTGTTGAGAAGCCGGGTAAATTCATTACCTGAAACCCAAAAAAAAGAATTCTATGAACGTCAATCAAAAAAACACAAGGATCCAGACACCTACGCAACGTTGAACTGGTTCTTCCTTGGCGGTTTTCACCACTGTTACATGGGCAAATATGCACTATTTGCATTGGAGCTGGCAGTGTTAATTGTAAGCATCATTGGCCTTATTCTAGGTCATTCTAGTGCATTTCTTATACTCGTATTGCTAGTTATCTATGAATTACCACAACTGTTTTTTTCACAGAAAATCGCGAGACAGCACAACTATAAGTTATCTTGTGAAATCTTCAATGACGTACGAAGAGACTAGGTTGGAGTTGCTGTATAACAAACTGTTCAAGAGTGATTCGCAACGCGTGGCATTTTTACTATACGTTAATTTTAGTGATTAAGGCGGTTTGCGGTGGCATCGGTGTTGCGTTAATCTCCCCTGAATTGGACGTTATGCTTTATAGGGTAATAAAGTAACATTTTATGGGTTTTTTAATATTACTATGTTAAATAGGATGGAAAAATGGAAGAAAAACAAGTAACTAAATCAACTCTAACTACTACAGCTATGGTGGCTATAATTGCTTGTATTATTGCGGTGAGTGTTTCTTATTCACACTTTATGGAAGCACAAGTGGTGGAGTATAATGATGGGGAATTATTTGGACAATATCTTGCAGCGATATCTATGGGTGTAATCGCCTTTGTATGCTTATGTGTAGCAGTGCGAAGTTTGCTGATTAAGTCAGGAAAAATAAAAGTAAAAAACTTAGAAGTAATATAAAAATAAATTTTGTTGTATTTTAAAGAAGAAAAACTATTGAAGTGCGAGTTACTTTGTTAATTAAAGGTGCTTTAAGAGTATCCACTGAGAAATTCATCGTTGAATCTCTAACATAACAAGTCATTCAAAGCGACTCGCAACGTGTGGCTGAGTTGTTTGAGTAAGTTTTTCGTTTGCGGCGCAATACGGTAAGTTAGTCATTGCGTCGCTCGCACTCTAATGCAGCGTTATGCGACAAGGCTAAAACTTTAGATTTCTTCAATTTAGTTCTCTTTAGCAACTCGTTTTCTGTTTCGGCAAACCAACATTTTCGGCTCAAGTTCTTAAATTTCTCAAATCGTCAAACATGTCAAAGTTCGTGAAGTGGCTTCATTAAAAATCGCTCTTGGGCGCGGAAAGTTTTCGGGCGTAAAGTGTGGAAAGGGCAAGTTCATGGAAGCCTGTATTTACTGGCATTGTGGTTCGTTAAGTTTCTCGCAAGAAAAAGACAATTCTTCGCTTTAAGGCAGCGTTCCGTGCTTGTGGCTGCCTTTTTAGGAGATGTTGAGTCCGTTGGTTCTTGAATTACAAAAAGCTATCTGCGCGTTTGTGGTTTTTCGTGTTTAAGGTAATGTTTTCGTTAGCCAATGTAGCAATGCCGAAAAACTGCATAACAAACAATTTAAGCAGATTCAGCACACGTGGCATTTTTGGTATACGTTGATTTCGTTGGTGAAGTGCTTTTCTGTAACTTCGGTATGGCGTGCTTCATCCCATATCTAGGCGTTATATTCTCACGGAAAAAATATGAACTATCTCGCTAAGTTTGTTTTCTTATTCCGGTGCTAAATATTCATGTTGCATACTATCTCCCGGAAGGTGGAGGCATGAGAGAATTGATAGTTAAGAACACGTTAGTAACCCTAGTGGTTGGTTCTTCCATTATATGGTTAATTTCGCTAGGTGACTTTCTAGCTACAGCATCAAGATATCCGGCTGATTATATGTATTTGGTCTTGGGAATAGTTTTGGCTGTCCTAATATCTATCTATACAGTTCGTGATCTTGAAGAAAATTCGTGGCATAAGTCTTTTGCAATTTACTTCGTATACTATTTCGGCGCATTGAGTTTGTTTGCAGATGGGCATCAAGCTGGGTGGAGTCACAGCGAGAGTCTTCTTGATAAGCTGTTTATGTCGGGGTTTTATCTTTTTGTGTTTTCATTTTCGTTTGTTGTCCCGCTTATCATTGGCTTAATATCTTTCACTCACGCCTACCTTCTTTCCATCGCGGTTACAAATAGACGCGTATAACAAAGCATTTAAGACGGATTCACAACGCTCGGTGGTATTGGTTCAAAGTTCAGTGTAAGTGTTTATGGCAAATACTTAAGTTTGGATGGTATAGCGTTATCGCCCCTTAACGCGGCGTTATTACTCACTATGGAGATTGATCGCAATAAGGTGTTTGAGTGATTTTTGTACAGGTATGCTTTGGTACTCTAAGGGGATAAGCTTAACTATGTCAGGCGCTTAAAATGCTAGATACTTGCTTGTCCAACACCAAAATTCTTATCATAGAGTTTGCTAAATATTATCTAGCGGCGGTTGTCGTTATTGGCCTGAAAGGTGAACTCTTCAATATCGCCTTAAGGGTTTGGTCTGATAATCAAATGTCTTTCTATGGTGACGGTTTGTGGCAAATCACTTTGATTTTAGCCTTCTTTGTAACTTGCTGCGTCTTGTTTAATAAGTACAGCCCGGAATAGTCGTGAAATTGCGTCATAACAAACATCCTAAGAGTGATTTGGCACGTGTGCCATTACTACTATGCGTTAGATTTAGTGGTTAAGGGTTGTCTTCATCGTCATCGGTATTACTTTGCTCACCCCATAAACCAAACGTTAAGCGGCAATCTAGCAGGTCGACATCTTTATAGCCTAAGAGAGAAACATGAGATTATCTAAAGCAGTGATTTTAGTTTCGACACTTTTATGTTCATTTTGTGCGTCTGCGGTTTCTCAACGACCTATCGATGACTCAGCGATCGTAGGTGAACTTTATTACACTGAAGGTAGGATGAATCAACCCGTTATTATGATTTTAGGTGGGTCTGGAGGTGGTGATTTCGTTGAGAAGTATGCTGTAGTCCGAGTGAGTGTAAACGAGTTGGTAAGTAAAGGTTATGCGATTCTTTCACTAACTTACTTTGATCAAGAGAGCCAATCATCGCGTATACCAACATCACTGAAGCGAGTGCCGCTTGAATACTTCGAACAGGCATTTAATTGGGTCCAAACTCAACCTGAGTTAAAGAAAAACTCTATTGCAGTATACGGTACAAGTCGTGGTGGTGAGTTGGCCCTGATTCTAGCGAGTAAATTCGCAATCATTGACCTAGTTGTTGCCGGTGTACCGAGTGCATATGTATGGAGCTCTTATGACCGATACCGGACTAGAAAAGATATCTTAAAACTAATTAAAACTGATCCATGCCAATCAGCATGGACATGGAAGGGGAAAGATATTGCCAATATTTGTTTAAAGTATTCAGTCAACTATAAACCTTGGTATAACGTCATAGATAATAAAGAACTGGTGGAAGGATTTTTGATCCCTGTAGAGAAGAGCAGTGCTGCGATATTGCTGACTTCTGCACGGTATGACACTGTATGGCCTTCCTACGAAATGTCAAAACAGATTATGTCTAAACTTGATTCAAGTAATTACGCTTATCCGTATAAACACATTAGCTATCGTTCAGATCACTTTATACATACTAGAAGCTGGCCTGATGTGTCTGAGTTTATTGAATTGCATTATCCTGCCCATTAGCAGGAAATTACGCATAACACAGCATTTAAGAACGATTCCCAATACTCGGAATTGTTAGCTTTCAAGAAAACTATAACTATCTCAAAGAAATAAAATCTCAACTTAATTAAACTGGTTGCTTATTGTCAGCTACAAGGAAATATATATGTCTGTAGACAATGATAAACAAGAAGTTACTGTTGTAGATGTAAAAATGCCATTTATGTCGATGGTTGTTTTTATGGTTAAGTTTGCTATTGCTTCGATCCCTGCCTTTATAATCCTAAGCGTTATTTTTGGTATTTTAATGGCATTGTTTGGTGGCATGTTCCACGGTATGGGACGGTATTAAAAGCTCCAAAGGGCTTCATAGGAGTTCAACGCTTTATTACTTTCGATTCTAATCGGCTTGAGTGTTTACGACACAATAGCCTAAGTCGAGTAAGCAGCGTTTCACCACTTAAGCGGACGTTAGTGATTGGAGGAGCATGGAAAAATTAGCGAATGAAATATGGATATTTGATGGTGAACCTGTTCAGTTCTTAGGGTTGCCTTATTCCACTCGAATGACGGTTGTGAGACTTTCTAGTGGAGATCTATGGGTTCACAGTCCAATCAAGTTATCAGCTTCAATTGCGGAGCAAGTTAACAGTCTAGGGTGGGTTAAATATTTAATTGCTCCCAACCATTTACACCACTTGTTCTTATCTGAATGGGTTTCCGCTTATCCTGACGCTGAAGTTTATGGCACCAATGAGGTGATTAAAAAACGTCGCGATATCTCTTTTCATACCTCTCTTAATAACCCGCAGAGTTACGCTTGGGAACCTGACATTGAACAAGAATTGTTTTCTGGTTCTCCGCTAATGGAAGAGTGTGTGTTTTACCATAGTAGTTCAAGTACCTTAATTGTTACCGACTTAGTTGAGAACTTTTCAGGTCAGGACTTTAACTACTGGCAACGGGTTGTGGTGAAAGGTGTTGGTATACTCGCCCCTAATGGGAAAATGCCTTTGGATTGGCGTTTAAGCTTCATGTTTGGTAAAGCTGACGCGCGGAAACACCTTAATAGGTTGTTGTCTTGGAACCCGCAAATACTAGTCATGGCTCACGGCGAAATTGTGCATGAAAATGCCGACGAGTTCTTACAGCAGTCTTTCAAGTGGTTAGTATGAGAACTCATTGACAAATCGCATAATAAAACGCTTATCCGATGTTTGGTGCTCCCACTTTCTTAAGGGCTATGAGTTCAAAGTTGCTAGGATAGACTTACACTCTAAATTTGTTGCGCAGAATAGCTGCACCGGCTAAAACACTTCTTCAATTGCTGATTTTAAACAGCGTATGCCTTTTTGGGTCAATACATTCAATTTCGCAAACACAAAGCCCCGCTAAAATTAGCGGGGCTTTAGGCGTTTGATAGTGCAGTGTTACGCGATAATTAAGAAGAAAATCGCGGTGGCAATAATACCGATCAGAGCATAAGGGAACTGAGTTGTCGCGTGTTGCATTGATGTACAACCAGAACCTTGCGCAGATAGAACAGTCGAGTCACTGAAGAAGCATGAGTGGCTCCCCGCTGCTGATGCAGACAATAGCGCTGCGACGGTTAAATGTAGTGGTACACCCAGTTGTTCGCCCAGAGGTAGAACAATTGGCATCGCCACTGCGAACGTTCCCCAAGAGGAAGCAGTCGCGAATACCAACGCACCCGTAATCATAAAGATAATTGCAGGGAAGTAAGACGGCGATAGGTAAGGACTCACGGTTTCAATCACATATTGGGTGACACCTAAAGAGTCGTTGACCGATTTCAGCATGAAACCACCAATAACCGTAGCCAAAGGTAGAAGCATCACTTTAATGCCGTCGTAAACCGCTTCGAACATATCGTTCATCGAAATCAGCTTTTGCGCGCCGTAGAAACTGATGGTAAAGATCAGTGCGACAAAAACACCCGCCAGTAGGTCGATACCGAAGTACCAGCTTGCCGCAACAAGGACGATCATTGGCAATAGGAAGTTGATAAGTCCCATCGTTGGATTGGTGTGCGCAGACACATCAGAGCCAAAATCGACATCTGTCGCGCCGTCTGGACGTACCTGACCATTCTTCGCACGCTGCTCAGCCTTTTTCATAGCGCCTAAGTCTGGGATTTTTTCCATTGCAACCAGCAGAACAATCACCAAAGTTACCCAGCCGTACGCCATGTATGGAATCGCTTCAATATACGCTTTGATACCCTCACCAGCTTCTGCCACGCCGTTTGCTTCTAGCAGCGAGCTAAAGAAAATTGCCCAAGTGGAAATTGGTACAAGGATACAAATAGGCGCAGCAGTAGAGTCGACTAAGTAAGAAAGTTTTTCACGAGAGATTTGGTAGCCGTCAGTGACTTTCTTCATCGAGGAAGAAATCGCAATCGCGTTGAGGTAGTCATCGATAAAGATCAGAATACCCAAAGCAAACGTCATTAGCATTGATTGCTTACGACTCTTTACTTTCGTGACCAGCATGTCAGAGAAGCTTAAAATACTGCCGCCTTTCTCCAACACCGCGATCAAACCGCCCATCAGACCACATACTAGGATGATCCAAGCGATGGTTTCGTCCATCATCACGCTCATTGAAATATCAACGATCTGTTCTACCGCTTCGGTTGGGTTGAGAAGTAGAACCCCTGCAATTGCGCCGCTAAAGAGCGCTTCTACCGTGCGGTGTGTTGTCAGAGCGAAAACTAACACCAGTGCAGTAGGTAAAAGGCTCATCCATCCATAAGCTTGTCCCTCTTGGTGGTTCAGCCCTATGGTCGTAAAAAATACGAACGTTGCAATAGAGATAAGAGAGACAATGATGTGTTGAATGTTGATTTTAAGCGGCGCATCCATCGCCTTTGTTTGCGTAGTCATAAAGTGCATTTCCTTTGTTTATGCCGAGTGCAACATCCAGTCGATTTCCAGAGGAGTAATCGCTCGCTCAAACTCTGCGAGTTCACTCCGTTTGCAAGCTAGATACAAATCGATAAAGTCCCTTGAGATGTATTGAGCCAGCTCACTGCGTTCCAGTTGCTCGAGAGCTTCTGACATACGCAGCGGCAACTCAATCGCATCTTCACTGAGAGTCGGTGGACATTGGTCTTTGGTATAGTTTTCACTCGCTAATACCGCGGAAAGTACTACTGCAGCGAGAATGTAAGGGTTAACGTCAGCGCCGGCAATGCGGTGCTCAATGCGGCGGTTTTTGCTATCGCTGATAGGCACACGCAATGCAACACCGCGGTGGTTCTCGCCCCAATCGGCTTTCGTCGGGACGTAAGCACCAGGAACAAAGCGGCGGTAAGAGTTAACGTTAGGACAGATCAGCGCCATGGCATCGGATGTTTGTTCAAGCATCGCAGCCATGGTTTGATAGAAGAGGGAGCTTGCTTGACCGTCTGGTTGACTAAAGTGATTGTTACCGTCTTTATCAACTAAGCTCAAGTGAATGTGCATGCCATTGCCCGCTTGTTCGCCAAACGGTTTTGCCATGAATGTTGCATCGAAACCATGTTGATGCGCGATTTGTCGAATCAAACGCTTGGCGATGATGATCTCGTCACAGGCTCTAAGCACATCTTTGGAATGATTAAAGTTAATCTCGAATTGCCCCGGTGCAGATTCAGATAAGGCACCAGAGGTATTTAAACCTTGCTCTAGGGCGACGCGGTTTAGGTCAGTTAGGAAATCCGCGTAGTCGTCTAATCCATCTAAATCGTAAACTTCCGTGTCTTTCTCACGTGTTTTCTTGGTTGGGTTAATCGCGGTTAACGGCTCACCGTTTTCGCCACGTTTTTTATCAACCAAATAAAACTCAAGCTCGAGAGCAACACACGGATATTGGTCTTTAGCGTGCAGCTTTTGCAGCATCTCAGCAAGAATATTGCGAATGAACAATCGATTCGGTTTCTCACCGCTGTCGTCCATCATACTTAACAGCACTTGGCCAACTTGCTCTTTTGCGGTTGGCATCAACGTGCCACTCACGGGAAAGCACAGATTATCTGGTTCACCCAAATCTTCTCCCAACCCTGCAGATTCGACCACGTTACCTTTGGTATCTAGCGTAATAGTAGAAAGAGGCAGCGCGACACCTTTGCTGAGCTTATCCAGTGCACTTACTGGGATTCTTTTCCCCCTAGGGGTAGCGTTAATATCGGTAAAGATAAGGTCGATAAACTCAATATCAGGCCACTGTTGTTTAAAATTTTGTACTTCCTGTAGATACAATTCCATGTACTTCTCCAATTAGCCTGACGAGTTAAACTACAGATAAGTAAATTAACAATTAACTTACACCTTATTGATGGAAGTGCGGTTTTATTCATTTATCTTTAGTTTAAACAAACACTTATATTGTGTTTTTTGGCTTTAGCTGGTTTGTTTTGCGTGTTTTTGTTAACTATTTTTTAACAGTCGATTTTATTTTGTTCAATATAATGAGCAGAAATATCGCTTTTATTGGTTAAAAAAGTGGCAGGAATCACGTTTTTGTTACATTTTTAAATATCTGTGTTGATAATTTTGTACATGGTTTGTAGTTTAAATGTTAAATAAATCGAACATGGAAATGTCATGTCAGGAACACGCAAACCCATCATTGGCGTTGTTAGCTGCACCAAGCAGTTGGGTGGTTATCAAATACAAGCGGTCAATGATTTTTATCTTCGCGCAGTCAAAGACTTTGGCGGGCTACCGATTATGTTGGCTCCAGAAATGTCAGGTGATGAAATCGCGCCTATCTTAAAGTTGTGCGATGGCTTCTTGTTTCCAGGTAGTCATTCTAACGTTGCTCCACACCGTTATAACGCGACGCACACTGAGAATAAAAAGGACGAAGCCCGTGACGAGCTATCGCTCACCTTGATTCGCCATGCGGTTGACCAAAACATTCCTTGCCTTGGCATTTGTCGTGGTTTTCAAGAGATGAATGTCGCACTTGGGGGCACGTTGAATCCGGCGGTTCATGAGTCTGGCTTCAATGACCATCGCGAGTCGCCTGTTGAAGATTTCGAACAAAAGTATGCGCCGGCACACGCCGTATTGGTTCAAAAGCAGAGTTTGTTCGAGCAATGGCTGGTACAGAATCATTGGGAAAGCACCGCCTTTTTTGAAGTGAACACGCTGCATAACCAAGGTGTAGATCAGCTCGCTCCGCAACTACAAGTAGAAGCTAAGGCCCCGGACGGCCTGATAGAAGCCTTTAGCCTACCGCAGCAAAAATTCTTCGTAGGTGTTCAGTGGCACCCAGAATGGAAAGCAAAATCGAATCATTTCTCACAAATATTATTTAAAGAGTTTATTATGGCAGCCTCACGTTAACGTTTGGAGCTGCATGAATGGACAATCAAGAGATTGGTAAAAATATTGTTCAGTTACGAAAAAAACATGGATTGTCACAAAGGGAACTAGCAGAACGAGCTGGTATTACCCATAGCGCTATTTCTTCAATCGAGAATGGCAAAGTGAGCCCGTCTGTCAGCTCGCTACAAAAAATCGTCAATGTATTTTCTTTATCACTATCAGAGTTTTTCATTTTTGAACAAACCACGAGCGATGAAGTGAAGGTTGTCGTGCCTCCAACAGAGCTAGTTGAGATGGGTAGCGAGTCAGTTTCGATGAAATTGGTGACAAACGGCAGCAAAGATCAGGTTATCGGATTCTTGATCGAAGAGTACGCACCACACGGAACGACTGGTGCGGCAGAAATTAAACACGAAGGCGAAGAGATTGGCACCGTATTAGAGGGTGAAATCACTCTGGAATACAAAGGAAAGTCTCACGTCATCAAAGCCGGCGAGTCGTACGTTATTGATACGACGCAGCCACACAGATTTACGAATCACACAGACAAGGCTTGTCGAATGATAAGTGCGCATACGCCGACCACATTCTAAGTGGCGCTTGCCTTGTGTGATCACAAGGAGAGCGTATGAAAACCCAAGAGCAATGGATAGAGCTAAAAAACAATCTAAACATCGAAAACAGGGCGTACATAAACGGCGAGTACAGCGCGGCATTAAGTGGACAAACGATCCCTGTCGTGAATCCCGCGACAGACGAAATATTTACCGAGATCGCCCGTTGTCAGAGTGAAGATGTCGACCTTGCCGTATCGTACGCTCGTCAAGCATTTCAATCAGGCCAGTGGAGCGAGAGTAGCCCAGCTCATCGCAAAGCGGTACTTAAGCAGTTTGCTGACCTGATTGACCAACACCAAGAAGAGTTAGCACTGCTAGAAACTCTTGATACTGGTAAACCTATCTCTCACAGCTTCTCTACCGATATTCCTGGCGCGGCGAGCTCTTTGCGCTGGTACGCCGAAGCGATCGACAAAGTGTACGGTGAAGTTGCCCCAACAGAAAAAGACGTACACGCTTTTATTTCTCATCAGCCAATTGGCGTGGTTGCTGCAGTTGTGCCGTGGAACTTCCCACTTTGGCTCGCGTGCTGGAAGCTTGGCCCTGCTTTATCGGCTGGTAACAGCGTGATCTTAAAACCCTCAGAGAAGTCATCACTGACCGCTATCTTCTTAGGCCAACTTGCGTCTCAAGCGGGCTTGCCAACAGGCGTTTTCCAAGTCGTGACGGGTTATGGTCATGAAGCTGGCGACGCGCTGGCGAAACACCAAGACGTAGACTGCATCGCATTCACAGGCTCGACGCGTATCGCTGGTCAACTGATGGTTAGCTCGGGTGAGAGCAACCTAAAGCGTGTATTTGCCGAAGCGGGCGGTAAAAACGCAAATATCGTGTTTGACGATTGTGATGATTTAGACCGCGCAGCAGCAGAAACCGCTGCAGGGTGTTTCTATAACCAAGGTGAGGTGTGCGTCGCGGCAACTCGTCTGCTCGTTCACGAAAGCATTAAAGAACAGTTCATAGAAAAAGTGATTCAAGCGTCGAAAGCGTTCACACCAAAAGACCCAATGGACCCAAGTTCATCCATGGGCGCGCTGATCGACCAAGACCATAAATCAAAAGTGTTGGAATACATCTCATTGGGCGAATCCGACGGCGCAAACGTACGTTGTGGCGGTGATGTCGATGGGCAAGGCGCGTTTGTTTCGCCAACCATTTTAGACAACGTCGACAACAAGATGCGTGTCGCTCAAGAGGAAATTTTTGGTCCGGTGCTTTGTGTCATTTCATTCAAAGATGAAGCGCAAGCAATTGAGATCGCTAATGATTCGAAGTACGGCTTAGGCGCTGCACTTTGGAGTAGCAATATCAACCGTGTTCATCGCGTAGCAAAACAACTGCAAGCCGGCTCGGTTTGGGTTAACAACTACAACGAAGGTGATATGACGGTCCCATTTGGTGGGTTCAAAATGAGCGGAAATGGTCGAGACAAGTCTCTACACGCGATTGAAAAATTCACTGAAACCAAAACCACTTGGATTCGCCTCCATTCTTAAGCCTGCTGACGATTACGATAAATAAAGGAATAGTTCTATGAACAAGCATACGGATTCGTTCTACGCGCACTCTGTGCCAAACATGCCGGATTACCCACAACTGCAAGACAACATCGAGTGCGATGTGTGTGTAGTCGGTGCGGGGTTCTCTGGTCTTTCTTCTGCGCTACACCTAGCGGAAAAAGGTTTTAAAGTCGTTGTGCTAGAAAGCGCAAAAGTGGGCTTTGGAGCAACTGGTCGTAACGGCGGTCAAATCGTTAATAGCTACAGCCGAGATGTTGACGTGATTGAAAGCCGTTACGACCAAAACCAAGCCAAAGCTCTGTGCGACATGATTTTTGAAGGCGGCGATATCATCCGTGGCCTGATCGACAAATACGACATCAACTGCGATTACAAGCAAGGCGGCTTGTTCACGGCACTGAACAGTAAACAACTCAAAGGGCTAGAAGAACATAAGAAGAACTGGGAGCGTTACGGCAACGACCAACTGACTCTGCTTGACGCAGGAGAAGTAGAACAAGCGGTAGGTACGAAAGTGTACACTGGCGGTTTGCTGGATATGCGCGGTGGTCACATTCACCCGCTTAAACTGGCGTTAGGTGAAGCCGCTGCGTTTACGTCTCTGGGTGGTCAAGTCTTTGAGCAGTCGGCGGTCGTGTCGATTGATAAAGGCATTAACCCAGTAGTGAAAACAGCGCAAGGCAGCGTGAAAAGTAAGTACGTGGTATTGGCAGGCAACGCCTACCTTGGCGGTTTGGCGCCAAACATCAGTAACAAAGCGATTCCGTGTGGCACGCAAGTGGTGGCGACTCAGCCTTTGAGTGATGAGCAGCTCAAACAAGTGCTGACCAGCGACTACTGCGTTGAAGACTGTAACTACTTGCTTGACTACTTCCGATTAACCGCTGACAAGCGTTTGTTGTTCGGAGGCGGCGTGGTTTACGGTGCGCGTGACCCAGAAAACATCGAAGCACTGATCCGTCCTAAGATGGAAAAAGTCTTCCCGCAGTTGAAAGGGATCAAGATTGATTACACCTGGACGGGTAACTTCTTGCTGACGTACTCACGCATGCCGCAATTTGGCTCGTTTGCAGACAACATTTATTACCTACAAGGCTACAGCGGTCACGGTGTAACTTGTACTCATCTAGCAGGCAAGTTGTTGGCTGAAACCCTGACAGGACACGCAGAACGTTTTGACGCGTTTGCTGCTCTGAAACATTACTCCTTCCCGGGTGGCCGCCACTTCCAAATTCCGTTTACGGCAATGGGTGCGGCTTACTACAACCTACGTGACAAACTGGCGATTTAAGAGATAAGGAATATCCAATGAGCAAAGTAGTGAAATTTGCGGCCCTTCAACTGACGAAAAGCTGGGATCTGGAAGATAACTTAGCTAAAGCAAAAAAGGCGATTCGTGAAGCAGCACAAAACGGTGCGAACGTGATTCTTCCACAAGAGTTATTTGCTGCCCCTTACTTCTGCAAAAGACAAGAAGCGAAGTATTTCGAGCTTGCGGAAGAAACGGAGAATTGTCGTCTTATTAAAGAGATGAGTGCGTTGGCGAAAGAGCTCGGCGTGGTTATTCCTGTCAGCTACTTTGAAAAATCGGGCAATACGTTTTTTAACTCGCTAGTGATGATTGATGCAGATGGCACGGTATTAGATAACTACCGCAAGTCACACATTCCTGATGGCCCGGGTTACAGCGAAAAGTACTACTTTAGCCCTGGCGATACCGGTTTTAAAGTGTGGCAAACAAAGTTTGGTAAGTTTGGGGCTGGGATTTGTTGGGACCAGTGGTTTCCAGAGCTTGCACGCAGTTTGGCTCTACACGGCGCGGAAGCGATTTTCTATCCAACTGCAATCGGTTCTGAGCCTCAAGATCCAACACTGGATTCTCGTGATCACTGGCAACGTACAATGCAAGGTCACTCGGCAGCCAATTTAGTTCCAGTCATCGCGTCAAACCGAGTCGGCACTGAAGTTGATGATGGTATCGAGACCACGTTCTACGGCTCATCTTTTATCACTGACCACACCGGTGCAAAAATTTCGGAAGCACCACGTGAAGGTGAAACCATCATTTACGCAGAAATCGACCTCGCTGCGACAGCGAAAGCGCGTCACGCGTGGGGCTTGTTCCGCGACCGTCGTCCAGACCTTTACACCAGCGTTGGTAAATTAGCTGTTTAAAGAGGCGTTAAAATGAAGTTATCGACAACACCAGCGCAAGATGGCTTCTATTTTCCGGCTGAGTTTCAGCCGGTTAGTGAAGTTTGGTTAGCGTGGCCAGAAAGGAAAGACAACTGGCGAGATGGCGCGTTACCCGCGCAAGAAACCTTTGCCAGAATCGCGAACTTAATCGCGGAAGTGACCAAGGTTTGCGTGGCGGTATGCTCGCACAACTTTGACCGAGCACGTCAAATGCTCCACTCAGATGTACGTTTGGTCGAAATCCCATTTAACGACGCGTGGATGCGCGATATTGGACCGACCGTGCTTGTGAATCAGGCGGGTGAACGCCGTGGGATTAGTTGGCAATTTAACGCGTGGGGCGGCGAATACAACGGGCTTTACGATAACTGGCAGCAGGACGATCTTGTCGCTGGTTCGGTGTGCGACATCATAGGTATTGATTATTACCGCGCTCCGTTTGTTCTTGAAGGTGGGGCGATTCACACCGATGGTGAAGGCACGCTTTACACTACAGAAGAGTGCTTACTCAGTCCGGGGCGAAATCCGCAGTTGAGCAAAGCGCAAATCGAAGAGCAGTTAAAGGTGTATCTCGGTATCGAAAAAATCATTTGGTTGCCAAATGGTTTATTCAATGACGAAACAGACGGCCATGTTGACAACCTGATGCACGTGATCGCGCCGGGTAAGGTGGTTCTGAGTTGGACCGATGACCCAAGCGATCCGCAATACGCGTTGTCTCGTCAAGCAGAGCAAGTACTGAGATCGCAGCAAGATGCGAAAGGGCGCGAGATAGAAATTGTCCGTTTGCCATTGCCGGGTCCGCTGCATTACAGCGAGCGCGAAGCTAATGGTATTGATGCCAGTTCAGGGATGAGCCGACAAGCTGGCGAACGCCTAAGTGCTTCTTATGCCAACTTTCTTATCGTTAACGGACATGTGTTCTTGCCGATGCTGGACGAAGAAACCGATGCCGTTGCGATCGAGATTTTGCAAAACGCGATGCCGGAATACCAAATCATCGCGATACCGTCGAGAGAGGTTCTACTCGGCGGAGGGAACATTCACTGCATTACGCAGCAGATCCCCGCTTAAACACAAGCTCGCCGCTGACTCAGCGGTGATGATGAGTTGTCAAAAGGAATGACCATGCAACAGATACAAAACCAAAGCCTTGTTTCGTTTATGGTAGCGAACCCACAACAGGGCATTGCAGTGACTAATCCGGCGACCGGAGAGCTTCTCGGGTACGCACCTGTCTCAACCGAGAATGACATTTTAAATGGCATTGAACGTGCTAGTGTGGCGCAGAAAGAATGGGCGGCACTGCCAGCAAAAACGCGCGCTGGTATGCTCAATCGTTGGTTCCAACTTCTATTGGAAAACAAAGCAGACCTTGGCCGTCTGATGACGTTAGAGCAAGGTAAGCCGCTAGTAGAAGCTCAAGGTGAAGTGCTTTACGGCGCGAGCTTTATCGAATGGTTTGCTGAAGAAGCGAAACGCACTTACGGCGAGACGATTCCTGCGCCGAGTGCAGACAAGCGTTTGGTTACCATCAAACAACCAATTGGTGTTGCCTGTGCGATTACGCCTTGGAACTTCCCAATTGCGATGATCACGCGTAAAGCAGGGCCAGCTTTAGCGGCCGGTTGTAGCTTTGTGGTAAAACCATCTGAATCTACGCCGCTGTCAGCGTTTGCGGTTGCAGAACTTGCCTACCAAGCTGGCATCCCGCGCGATGTGCTGCAAGTGGTACTGGGTGAAAACTCCCGTCAGGTAGGTGCTATCTTCACTTCGCATCCTTTGATTCGCAAGTTGTCATTCACAGGCTCGACTCAAGTTGGTCGCGTGCTGATGCAGCAAAGCGCGGCTGACATCAAACGTACCTCAATGGAGCTAGGTGGCAACGCGCCGTTTATTGTATTCGATGATGCGGATATTGATGCAGCTGTGGCAGGCGCGATGGCGTCGAAATTCCGTAACGCAGGCCAAACGTGTGTGTGTGCGAACCGTTTCTACGTACACAGCAAAGTGTATGACGAGTTCGTTGCTAAGTTCGACGCTGCGGTTCAGCAACTCAAAGTCGGTAACGGCTTAGATGAGGGCGTAAACATCGGCCCGGTGATCAGCGAGTCAGCGAAACGAGGCATTCAAGCATTGATCGATGGCGCCATTGAGCAAGGTGCGAAGCCAGTTTCAGCACTCAAAGAGTTGGATGGCCGATTTATGCACCCAGTGGTGCTCAAAGACGTTACTCACGACATGAAGATTGTCTCCGAGGAAATCTTTGGCCCTGTCGCGCCAGTGATTCGCTTTGACAGCGATGAACAACTGATCGAAATGGCGAACGACACCATCTACGGCCTCGCGTCGTACTTCTACAGCCAAAACATTCACCGTGTTTGGAAAATCGCAGAAGCGCTCGAATACGGTATGGTCGGCATTAACGAAGGCATGCTCTCTACTGAAGTGGCTCCTTTCGGTGGTGTTAAGCAGTCCGGCATCGGACGCGAAGGAGCAAAACAAGGTATTGATGAATACATGGACGTGAAATATCTCTGCTTTGGCGGCAACTAATTAAGGACAAAACAATGACAAACCAACAACTACATCAAAGAAGAAGCCAAGTTATCGCTCAAGGGATGGGCGCTCTGTACCCACTTTACGTTGAGAAAGCAAAAAACGCTTACGTGTGGGATATTGAAGGCAACAAATACATCGACTTTGCGGCAGGCATTGCGGTAACTAACACGGGGCATTCTCATAAACGCATTAGTGAAGCGGTAAAAGCTCAGTTGGATAACTTCTCGCACACGTGTGCAATGGTCACGCCTTACGCGTCATTCGTTGAGCTGGCAGAAAAGCTGACAGAACTTGCACCGGGTGAGACCAAGAAGAAAGCGATCTTCCTGACCACTGGCGCCGAGGCGGTCGAAAACGCGGTGAAAGTAGCACGCGCTCATACTGGTCGTAGCGGCGTGATAGCGTTTAAAGGCGGCTTTCACGGTCGTACAAACATGACGATGGGGTTAACCGGTAAAGTTGCGCCATACAAAGCAGGCTTTGGTCCTTTCCCGAACGAAATCTACCACGCGCCGTACCCCAATGCGTTCCACGGCATCGGCGTTGAGCAAAGCTTACAAGCGATCGACGATCTATTTGCTTGTGATATCGAACCTTCACGCGTTGCGGCGATCATCTTCGAGCCAGTGCAAGGCGAGGGCGGCTTCTACAAAGCGCCTGAAGCGTTTGCACAAGGCTTACGTCAACTGTGTGATAAGCACGGTATCATGCTGATTGCCGATGAAATCCAAACAGGGTTTGCTCGTACCGGTAAAATGTTTGCCACAGAATACCTAGGCATTGAACCAGACCTAATGACAATGGCGAAAGGCATTGCTGGTGGTTTCCCAATCTCAGCGGTGGTTGGGAAAGCGGATGTAATGGACTCTGCGCTGCCGGGTGGTTTAGGTGGTACTTATGCTGGCTCTCCACTTGGTTGCGTTGCTGGTCTTGAAGTGCTGAAAATCATCGAAGAAGAAGACTTGTGTGCCAAAGCGATGGGCATAGGTGAAGTGGTCAATGCACGTATGACCAAACTGCAACAGTCAGTACCTGCTATCGGTGAAATCCGTACTACGGGTGCGATGATGGCGATTGAATTTACTGACCCAGAATCAGGCAAACCACTGCAAGAGATGACCAAAGCGGTGATTTCTAAAGCGCAAGAAAATGGTCTTATCCTGCTTTCTTGTGGAGTAAAAGCGAACGTGATTCGTCTGTTGCCGCCGCTGACCATTGAATCTGAGGTACTGAACGAAGGTTTAGACAAACTGGAAAAAATCATTCTCGAAGTCGCTTAAACTGAGCATCAGACTAAGTGTTAACTAAAAAGGAAGCCGTTGTTGCGACGGTTTCCTTTTTTATTTTCATCGAGTCGGTGACACGTACGCCATGTGAGGTTAAAAACAGAGCAATACGAGATGTGAAATGTGTTTCATGTCGAAAATAATCGTCTGATGTAGTGATATCAGGTGCTTTGATGGTAAGAAGAAATTACATTTGAATCAATAGTCTACGTACTACCAATGGTTATTATTTACTTACTATTAAGGATTCTGATGAAACGTTCACTAATTGGATTAACCATGCTTGCTTCTTTCGGCTGCTTTGCCGATGGCGCACTGGATCTCAATACACTGTCAAATAACGATACCGACAATCTGGTCTGGGTCGGCCACCTAAGCCCTGATACCGACAGCGCGGTTTCGGTGATCCTAGCGTCACATATCTACGGCGGCGAAGCGGCGCTGACTGGCGAAGCCAATCCAGAAAGCAAGTTTGTGTTTGAATATTGTGGGATGGATGCGCCAAAAGTGAAGGCTGACTTCTCTTCTCACGATATTGGCTTGGTGGACTTCAATCAGTCTACTCAACTAGCAAAGTCGGTTGACCCAAGCTCTATTGTGGCGATTATTGACCACCATGCGATGGGCAGCTCACCAATCAGCATGCCTCAAATTGTCACTATGGATATCCGCGCATGGGGTTCTGCAGCTACGATTCTGGCTGCCAACGCGGAAGAGCTGCATATCAAGTTGCCAAAAAATATTGCGTGTGCGGGATTGGGCGCGATTCTCTCTGATACCGTTGTGTTCCAGTCTTCAACCACAACTGAATACGATAAGCGTTATGCTGAAAAACTGGCTGAGATTGCGGGCGTAAAAGATCTCAACGACTTTGGTCAACAGATGTTATTGGCTAAATCGGATCTGAGCCATTTTTCTGCAGAAACGATTCTGACGATGGATTATAAGAACTTTGAGTTTGCTGGGAAAAAGGTCGGTATTGGTGTCGCAGAAACATTGCGAGCGCAGCAGCTGATCAACCGTAAACAAGATTTCTTTGACGCCATTCAAGCGTATAAGAAAGCGCAGAATCTTGATTATCTGTTCTTCTCGATCACTGACACCAAGCATAAACGTGCGAACATCCTTTGGGCGGATGACGCGGATAAACAGGTTTTGTCAGAAGCGTTTAAAGTGAAGATTAAGAGCGATATCTTGGTGCTAGATGGCGTGACCTCTCGTAAGCGTCAGATTGGGCCAGCAATTCAACAAGCGATAGAAGCGCTGTAGTCTTCAATACAAAAAATACCAGACAAACCACCTTTTTACAGGTGGTTTGTGGTTTTATAGCTGAGTGACATCAAGAGCAAGTGGATGCTGAGTAAAGTACTCTTTACAGAATACGCAAAACTCTTGCTGTGAAACTGGTTTAGAGAAGTAATAACCTTGAAACTCGTCCACACCTAATGTCATTAAGCTGCGTAATTGCGAAGCATCTTCGATACCTTCGGCGACGACTTTAATGCCCAGTTGGTGCGAGAGAGTCACAATCGCTGAGATAAAGAAAGTCTGGTTTGGTTTTGTGCTAAGGTTCTTTACAAACGACTTGTCGATTTTAAGCTTACTAAAGCTTAAGTGGTTCAAGTTATACAGCGACGACCAGCCAGTACCAAAATCGTCCAGAGCTAAGCGCACGTTGAGTTTTTCTAAGCTTTTAATAATGTTACTACTGCGTTCAATATCATCGAGCGTCATGGTCTCGGTAATTTCTAATACTACCGCGTCGAGAAAGTTTGGCTCAGTTCCTAATACTTCAGAAACGAGTTGTGGCAACTCTTCGTCAAACAATGAATCAGACAGGTTAACCGCGACTTCGATACGATGGCGGAACTCGTGCCACTCAACAGCAAGAGCGTGCCGAACTTGCAGCAAAATCCATCGCCCTAAATCTTTAGCAATACCTGACTCTTCTGCAATTTGGATAAGGTATTCTGGGTTAATCTGTCCGTAAACGGGGTGATGCCAGCGTATTAACGCTTCACAACCAAGTACATCACTTCGCCGAGGTATAATTGGCTGGAAGGTCAAATAGAGCTGGTTTTGCTCACTTGACGCGAGTAGGTTCGCAAGTTGATCGGCGAGTTTGCGCTTTTTACGGTGTTCGGACGCTATCTTTTTACTAAAGAACACGATCTGTTGGCTATGGCTCTTTTTAGCAATATTGAGTGCGAAGTCAGCGTTGTTAAGCACGGTATCAAATTTTGTCGGATACGGATTGTTGTTATCAATCGCATCTTGACAGGTCGCCACCCCCATAGAGATTCTCATTCGCTTAGAACGGTCCATACGGGACAGGGTCTCATTCAAGTCATTGAGCAGTGACTTGACGAAAAATTCGAAGTCGATACTGTATTTTCCAGCGATGACAGCAAAATGATCAGCCCCAACCCTAGCACAGGAGAACTCAAACTTGTCGGCTTTACGCTTTATCTGTGCTGCCACTTCGCAAAGTACCCTGTCGCCATATTCGTAGCTGACGGTATCGTTAATTTCTTTAAAGTGGCGGATATCCAAGAGCACAATTGCGTGTTTTTGTTTGCTGTCGTTCAAACACTTTAGTTGCGTGAGCAAATAGGTGCGGTTTTTCAACTTAGTAAGCGGATCATGCCAGGTAATGAATTGCTGATGTTTGGAATCGCGATAGAGTCGTATCGAAAAAAAGGCCAGCACCGCCATAATCAACGCCATGTCGATGAATACCGTCTGTCGATTCTCGGCGATCAATGCTCGGTTTTTCAAAGAGGACAAGCCCGTAAAGTTAACCGTTAAGAGATTACGAAGTTTAGGATACACGTCTTCCATTTCTCCAAGCAGCAATGCTAATTGCTCTCTGTCACCTTTCACTACGCCTTGTTCGTACTTTTGTAAGATAGCGAATGCTTCTTCAACCACGTTTCCTGAGTTGTAATGTGTGCGTATATCATGGGTCTCGTCGCTATTTAAGAACGTATCATAGCGGCTCCATAAGATATCAAAACGTAAGTTTAAGTCGTGTTTGGTTTCTTCTTCACTGAGTAGATATTTTTCGCCTTGGTGAGTAAAATCCAGCGTTTCAATTTCGACTTGTGCTAGCGCCCAAGCTGATAGCTGAGTGTCTTTAGTCAAGGCATTATAAGCGTCGTTAAACTTCACCAATGTCCATAATGTGAACAATAATAAAGTGAAAACGAACAGTATAAATAGAGCGATTCGGCGGCTCATAGAATCCAACTAACCTCTATATTAGCTATTGGATCGTTTCTATTCGGCTCACTTGCCACACCATGCGACTGTGTAAGACCTCGTTATTTTGTTCACCAAACTCACTTAATGGATAAATTACCCATACTGGGCCTTTTTCTCGCACGCTCATGGCATGCCCATTCTTTTTGACGGCAAATAGCGGGTTGTATTTTTCGATATCTTTATATGGGATCTTTGACCAGTAGTTATTGAGTGCCGTTACTTTTAAGTCAGCTATATCAACACCTAGCATGTGCAACATTTCTTTGGCCGACACACCAACAAATGTTGTTTCACCGTTCGTCCAAGGCGTGGTGGTGACAATTTCTCTATCCATATGCGGCAACAATTGCTCAAGCGTAAATTGGCTCATATTGCCTTGGTTTTCTATTGTCAGAATCTTCTCTTCAGCATTGGTGGAGAGAGCGGTTAAGACAAAGACAGCTGTGACAGCCGAGCGAATCAAAGTTTTAAACATAACCTTACCTGTCTAATTTCATTAGGTTAGTGAATGTGATATTCGTTCCACATTTAATTTGCGCACAGATATATATTTAAAATAGTTCAAGAGCAAGCTGAGTGAGAACTTATGCAACTAAGGTCTTTTTTCTGTAACTGTCTGATATATAGATATATTTAAATTTGCAAAATGCAATGCAAATTGCACTGTCGGCTGGTTTTGCTGTAAATTTATGAAATATAGAAGGTTGTTTTTTTTAAACTAGGAATGGCATACCATTTACATGGTAACGACTTTATTTTGAGGTAAAGGTCGAAATTGTGATTACCATCAATCATTTCAGTTACTTAGTTTCTTTTGTTGCTTCTAGTGAACGCGCCAAAAAGACCAACGCAATGCCCCCAAGAATCACGCTGCTAGTCAAAACGCTGTGCATTGATAAGGATTCACCCAGCAACGCAGAGCCAATGACTAAAGTAATAACAGGTACCGATAGCTGGCTGATGGAGGCTTGAAGTAAGGAAAGATTTTTAAGCACGCGATACCACAGAATGTAGCCAAGTGCAGAGGCCACCGTACCAGAGGCTATAGCCAACAAGACGCCTTTTGTTGTTAGAGCGATATCATTGACTAACCAAGGTGTGAAAAACAAACCTATCGCAGACGCGGAAATAAACCCCCAGGTGATCCCAGAGCTGGGAGAAGCCACCTTTTTGCCTAAAGCGGTAAACAGTGCCCACGAAACACCAGACAACATCATTAACACCGCTGAGAAAAGATCAGGTCTAGTTGCAGATGGCAGCATTAACCAAACAAACCCAGCGACAGAACAGCCAATACCAATGATTTCCAGCCGCAAAAAGCGCTCTCCTTGCCACCAATGCATGACAAGCAAGCTTAACTGTACTGCACCAAACAACAGTAGCGCGCCTGTTCCTGCAGCAAGCTGAATGTAAGCAAATGAAAAGAGTATCGCATAGGCGAACAGCGTCGAGCCTGCCATAAGGCTAAATTTGAATCCCGGAAAGTTTGCTTTAGTGCCGCTCCGATTGAGCAACAATAGCAGTGCTAATGTTATCGCTCCCGAGACAATGCGGATTAGGGTAAAGCTTCCGGCATCAATACTGCCTTCTGCCAGTGCAAGTCGGCAAAGAATGGAGTTCGCGGCGAAAGCAAACATTGCAACCGCAACCAGTAGATATGTCGACATGCCAGTTCCTTTTGAATAGTCGAAAGTGATGATTTCAATAGATAATAGATGGGCAAGCCAACACTTGCTCGGGATACAGACCGGAGTGAAGAGATTTTTGTTTCAAGTGTGTATCTCGTCTTCCTTGACGAGATATTTGTTAGTCCCAGTGACCTTCTTCGTGGAACTTCGCTTTTATCTCAAGGATGTTAGGTAGCTGCTCCATGAAAATTGGCACCAGTTCTGGGTCAAAGTGCTTACCCGTTTGTTGCTCAATAAACATCACTGCTTCATCGATTGGCCAAGCCTTTTTGTATGGTCGTTCGCTGGTTAATGCATCAAATACGTCAGCGATAGCGGCCAAGCGTCCTTCAATCGGAATCTCTTTACCAACCAATCCTTCTGGGTAACCAGTACCATCCCATTTCTCATGGTGGGTAAGGGCAATGTTACGAGCCAACGAAATCAAAGAGGAGCGGGGAGTATCTAAGATGCTCGCACCGACTTTGACGTGTCTTTTCATGTGGTTGAACTCTTCTTCATCCAACTTTCCTGGTTTGAGCAAAATGTTATCTGGAATCGCGATTTTGCCGATATCGTGCATCGTCGCTGCCATGCGTAGTTCGTCAGCTTGTTCCTCGTCCATGCCGATGGCAAGTGCGAGAATTTTGACGTAGTGGCTCATACGCAGTACATGCATTCCGGTTTCATTGTCTTTGAATTCAGCTGCTCTGCCTAAGCGTTGGATCAAATCAACCTGAGTGGCTTTCAGTACATCCATCTTGACCATCGACAGGTGAGTTTTCACTCGCGCACGCACGATGGCGGGTACAATGGGTTTGACGATGTAATCGACACCACCAATTTCAAAGCCTTTTTCCTCATCTATCGACTCTCGTAGTGCGGTAACAAAAATAACAGGGATCGCAGAAGTTTCAGGATTGGCCTTGAGCTGTTCACACACTTCAAAACCTGTCATTCCCGGCATCATAATGTCGAGCAAGATTAAGTCGAAGTAGTCTTGCTTAGCGAGCTTTAGCGCATCTTGACCGGAGCGAGCGAAAGACAAGCGATAATGATCTTGGAGCACCTGCTTCATGACTTTTAAGTTGGCAGGCTCGTCATCAACAATGAGAATTCGCGGCAGTGGTTTTCTATACATAGACTAACGTTTCCTTCTTATTGAAGCGTTTCGAGTGCTGATTCCAAGTGGCTAGCAGCGACGTTAAAGTCAAAATCGTCAATCGCATTAATCGCATCAACGATCGGTTTCTTAACGGAAGCAGGGACGGCATGTTGCACGTTTTCCGCTATGTCTTCCCTCAATTCTCCCGCTTGAGTGGCTTTCAACCATTCGGTCAGCAGGTCTCGCAATTGTTCAGTGTCAATGTCATCCATCGTTGTCGTTGTTTTCGCTTCAATGACTAACTTGTCGGCGAGTGTCGCCACTTCTTTACAAAGCGTAGGCCAATTGTCGGTAATTTCCTTTACAACATGCTGAGCTTGCGAGATTTGGTGGTCATCGGCGGCTTTTTCCAACTGACTAAATAAATGATGTAGTGATATCAACGCAAAGTTGCCGGACAAGCCTTTCATTGCGTGCGACCGACCCGCGAGTTCTTCCCACTGATGGTTATCGACTAGGTGTTTGAACTGCGCAGGCAAATCGAGATGTTTTTCGACCATATTGCGCAGCTCGGTCGCGTAAAGGTGCTCATCTCCCCACAACTTCAAGCCATTGTGTAAATGAATCAGTTTAAATCGAGAGTTTGGTTTTGGCTGAGCTTGTTCGGCTGAAGATTCTACCGACAAACGGAGATTCATCGAGCGTGCGATCTCTTGAGTCAATTGCGCCATGTCGATGGGTTTGTTGGCGAAGCCATTCATTCCAGCCGCCTGAGCTTGATAGCGGTCTTCCGCCAAGACACTCGCGGTCAGTGCAACAATTGGCACCGCGTGTTTATCGTATTTTTGCTCCCAGTTGCGGATTTCTATACTCGCGCCAAGTCCGTCTAGGCGTGGCATTTGTAGATCCATCAGGATCAGTTCAGGCTCGTCTGTTTGATAGCGCTCTATCGCTTCAATACCATCGTCTGCGGTGATCACCGTGTGGCCGTCACGCTCTAACAAGATTTTTAGCAGGTTGCGGTTTTGCTCGATATCATCACAAACCAAAATGCGCAGTGGCGGTAGGGTGAGTTTGAGATCGGATTGCTCTTGAGACTCCAACTCACTCGCAGGTAGAGGTAAATCGAAGTAGAAACAGCTACCTTTACCTAATTCACTGGTTGCGTAGATTTCTCCACCCATCAGGTGGACTAACTGGCGTGAGATCGTGGTACCTAAACCCGTGCCACCAAAGCGACGGCTCATGGACGAATCTGCCTGAGTAAAAGGATCGAAGATAGCGCTGACTCGTTCTGGCGCGATACCAATGCCGGTGTCCGTCACGCTAAAGCGAATCATATCTTTCTCACCGTCGACTGCGGTAACGTCTAAGCTGACGCTGCCACTTTCGGTAAACTTGACGCCATTACCCACTAAATTCATTAGCACCTGACGAATACGGTCTTCTGCGCCGAATACCACCTCTGGTAGCTCATCAGACAGAGTCAGGGACAGGTCAATGCCTTTGCCTTTCGCATTGAGCCACAGCGTGGAAATCACAGTGTCGACGCAGTTGGCTAGGTTGAACGCCACGGGTTGTACATCTAGTTTGTTTTTCTCTAGCTTGGCGCTATCAAGAATGTCATTGAGCAAGTGAAGCAGTGAGCGAGAGGCTTTCTCAATCGTTTCAAGGTGGCGACGGTTTTCACCACTGATGGTTGAATCCAGCAGAATGTCGGTAAAGCCGATGATCGCGTTCATCGGTGTGCGTATTTCGTGGCTCATATTGGCAAGGAAGTTCGCTTTACTTTCTGCCGCTTCTTCCGCAAGTAGCTTCGCGTTGATCAGTTCTTGCTCGACCTGCTTCAGGTTCGAGATATTGATCATTACACCGTCAATCCACTTCACGTTACCTTGGTCGTCTCTCACCACTAGGCCATTTTCCAGTACCCAAACCGGCTCGCCATTTTGGTGCTTCAAACGGTATTCAATCGCATAGGTAGAGTTATGAGCATCGAGTGACTGAATGCGGTCACAGACATATTTAAAGTCGTCTTCGAACACTAACTTCGCGAATGACTTCTCTTGATTTAAGAACAAACGCGATGAATAGCCTGAGATATCGAACATCCCTTCACTTAAGAAAATGGGCGTCCATTCTTTGTCAAAGCGACGACGGAATGAGGCTCCCGGAATGTTCTGCATCAATGAGCTTAAGCGCTCTTGGCTTTCTCGTAGTCTTTCTTCCATCGCTTTACGGTCAGAAATATCTGCGACAAAGCCGACAAACAGTGTCTCTCCATCTTTGAGGTTGACTCGTCCAACCCCAAGGCGCACAGGAATAAGGTGGCCTTGTTTATGTTGCGCGTAAACTTCACGCGGAGAACCGATGATTCGCTCTTCACCCGTTTCAAAATAACGGCTGAGGTAAGAGTCGTGGGCGTCTCTATGTGGGTTTGGCATTAGGATAGAGACGTTTTTGCCAACCACTTCATGTTCTTGCCAGCCAAAAATACGTCTTGCAGCCCCGTTGATACCTTGAATAATGCCTTTGGCGTTAATCGTGATCACGCCGTCGGTGGCAGTGTCGAGAATCGCCTGCAGTCGCGCTTCGCCGGCGGTTTTTTCGGTCAATAGTTGACGATAGCGAAGTTGCGAGCTGACATTAACCGCTAATGTGGAAACAAATAAGGTCGCAATAGCAACGCCAATCGCGAGAAATGATTGTTCACTGACATGTGCAGTTGCTTCACTCATAGACATTGAGTCAGGAATAATAAAGCGTGCCGCTTCCATGCCAGTGTAGTGCATGCCCGCAATCGCGCATCCCATGGTGACTGAGCTGATAAGAATAATGTGCAAAGAACGCATCGATGGAAAACGTGAGCGTAATGCTCTGCGCGCAGAAAGGGCGATAAACGAAAGTGCTACAGCTACAACAATCGACAATGCAAACCAGTAAGGGTCATACAACAGATGAATATCCATCTGCATCGCTTCCATCCCTAGGTAGTGCATGGCACCGATACCTGAACCAACAACGATGCCATTGCGCACTAAGATTTTTAGCGAGTCGTTATTATCAATCAATGACTTGATCATGATGTAAGACGATATGATGGCTGGCAGCACAGAAAGGGTTGTGATTAATAAGTCGTAGCCGTGTTGATGGGGCATCTTGAAAGCGAGCATTCCGATAAAATGCATACTCCAAACACCGCCAGCCATGATGAAAGAACCTGATAGAAGGGCGATTCTCTGATGTGACGTATCGACGATATGACGCGCCATTGCGGCGAGTCGAAGCGCAAAGAATGACGTCATAGATGCCACAAAGACTGACAAAATCACAAGCCACAGCTTGTAACTGCCCGTCATTAGATTTACGTTCTCAACATCGGTGATAAAAAATTGATTCAGCATTAACAAAAAGCTCAATAAAAGTAAGGGTTTGGAGTGTTAGTGCAACTAAGTGATAAGTTACTACTGCTATTAATAAAAGTGTAGTGATTTGTACCGCAAATGATATGCAACACTATTGTTACAACACTCGATTCGGTCATTTTTAAGCGTTAGGTTTTATAATCGTATGAAAGTTGCACTAATGAACATCAAGGATAGTGAAATGGAAGTAGTTTTTTCAGTCACAAAAGTGGCGCTATTTCCGTATGTAGACGCAGTGTTTGGTTGGGATGACAACTTTCAGCGTGCAAGATTGGCCAACGATTATGATTTGAACTGGTATTTCTGGATTTATCAAGGTCGGGAAAGGGTAGGGCTTGTTTGCTACAAACATGTGACAACGCGCTTGCATCTTCACCTATTGATTATTTTCCCCGAATTCCAAGGAAGAGGTATTGGCGCGCAAGTGATGGATTTGTTGAAGCAAGAAGCTATCGATGCATCCCGCCAAATGATGACATTGTCGAGTTTTATCGCCAATTCAGAAGCGATTCGTTTCTATACCGATTTAGGTTACGTGATTGAAGAGAGTGATAAAGATTTTTATCACTTAACGTTGGCGATTGAAGATGCCTAAGGCGCAAAAAAGCCACCGTATTTGGTGGCTTTTCAATGTATGACTCTGCTTTGCGTTAACTTGCGATATTCATCGTCAGGTTCAGGTCGAGTGACAACTTAGAGAGTTTGTCTTTGAGGATGCGTCGCGTTCTTTCTACTTCCGCCACCTCGACTTGGTTACCTTTTGAGTGAACATCAAGTCTGACGCGCAGCTCACGACCTACCTTGGCTACTCCAACCACGTTAAGTTTTTGCGAGACCTGCTGCTCTAGTGCAGAGACTTCTTTGTCTACCGCGTGACAAATCTCGTCGCTTGGTGACATCATTAGTAGCTCTCGCAGCGCTTCGCGAAGCATATCGAACGGTACTTTGATGAAGTAGAACGACATTAAAATCATCATCATTGGGTCAGCGTACACTGCGTACTCAGCAAAAGGCGAGACAGATACCAACCAAGCAGAAATAAACCCAAGTGTTACAGCAACACTCAGTAGCGTATCCATTTTCCACTGTGTCGCTTCAGCGGCAATCAACCCTGATGAAAAGCGTTTGGATTTGTTGGCGATATACCACCACGCGTAACCACAACCAATAACGTTTACAACACCAAACAAAGTTGCGATAGAAGCGTCGACTTCTCGGCCGCCATTAAACATCGCGATGATCGCTGAATAGAGCGAGTAGCTCACGACCAACAAGATCACCAAACCTTTGATAGCAATGACAACGGGTTCAAGGATTGCTTTACCAAATGGGAAAAGTGACTTCGATGGACGCTGAATGTATCGCGATGCGGCCAGTGACAATAATGTTAACAGTAAACTGACTAGTGAATAGACGCCGTCAAAGACAATGACTAGTGAGCCAACAAGTAAACCGAGCACTAGACCACCACCCGCAAAGCCAGAGGCTAAAAGGGCTGAAAAGGTCAGGATTCGTTTCTCATTTAAGCTGGTTCTGGCACACATAACCAAAATCTCGTTGTAAAACACCTCTATAGTTTTCTCAAAATATGAGGATTTTACAAACGCATTCTGTGCTATAAACAAACACTTAACGATGGTTTTGATTTTTATTTGTTTAAAATCAATTGGTTATGTGTGTATTTTTGTGTCAATAAATTTGACGCTCAGTGATATTTGCTGTCTAAAAATGCATTCAGATAACGTTAGAAGTCGAACAAATATTCGTTGAGCTTATCCGCTAGCCACGACATGCCTGGATGTTCCGCCATACCTGCGGCAGTGAACATGCAGTAATCTTCTTGGGTTAAGCCGTAAGTATGTTTGATCACCGCCAGCTTTTGCTTTCTCAATAAATGACGAATCAGAGGCTCTGGCAGTACGCCCCACGCATCTTCTTCAAGAATGGTATTCAGCATGTAATCAAAGCTGGAAAAGCCGATATGGCGCAGAGAGAAAGGTTGCAGCTCTGGATTATCTTTTTCATTGAGGTACACCATCACCGCTTGCATCGCGTTTCTTAGTTCATCATCTGATACGCGGCGCATTTTACTCAGTGGGTTATCGGCTTTACACACCGACATCATGCGAATCTTACCCAAAGGTTGATAAGCAATGTGTGGATCATCGGTACGCTCGTAATCGACGCCGAACGCGAAATCAACCTGCTGGGTGGCGACTAAGTTTGCTAAGTCCCCAGAGGAAGCGAGAACGGTATTAAAAGACGTCGCAGGAAAACGTTTATTGAGCTTATGAGATAAGTCTTGCCACATTTCGTCTGGCAATGAATCGTCGCGAGCAATCCATACCTCGGCGTTAAACTCGCCTGAGACCTGTGCACAAGTTTGACGAATCCGTTGAGCCGTAACCAGTAGGTTTTGGCTATCTTTATAAATGGCTTTGCCAGCTTCTGAAAGGGTCAGGTTGTTACCGCTGCGGACAAACAACTCAATGTTGAGGTCTTTCTCTAATGCTTTGATTGCCATACTTAATTTTGTACGGTTGCATTCCAATTGTCGTGCGGCTTCCGATACGGAGCCCGTATCAGCGACACTACAGAAAGCTTCGATTTGAGATAAGTTCATTTATTAAGCGTTATCAGTGATCTTTTCATCGATAGTATAATAATATTCGCAGATTGTCCGTTTTCCGCTTTGAAATGCTAGGAATTTCATGCAGTTTTGATACTCTTGGGAGACGCCAAATGAATGAAGTTATAGGGAGATCATGATGGCTACGAGTTGGGATGATGTCGCAGTAGACTGGGAAAAAGAACAATCGACAGTGGTTTTCGCTGCAAAAGTATTTGAGTCACTGCAAGATATCATTGATCTTAAGGGTGCGCACATCCTTGATTTTGGGTGCGGCACTGGATTGCTAAGCCAAAAGCTTTCTCCTATCGCCAAAGATATTGTTGCTTTAGATAGCTCAGAAGCGATGATCGAGCAACTGGATAAAAAAGAGTTACACAACGTTGAGCCAGTGGTTGATATGCTCACCCGCGGTTTAGTGGCGATGCATCCTGCATTTCGCAATCAGTTTGATGCTGTGGTTGCGTCATCGGTTTGCAGTTTTATTCCTAATTACTCTGACGTCGCAGACATTGTTTACAGTTTGGTCGATGAAGGCGGCTACTTTATCCATTGGGATTGGTTGTCGGATAAAGATGAAGTCGGTGGAATGACAACGCAGCACGCAAAACAAGTGCTCACCAGCGTTGGTTTTGATGAAGTAACCGTAACAACACCTTTTGATGTTGATACTCCGCAAGGCACGTTCAAAGTGCTGATGGCGGTTGCGAAAAAGTAATTGTTGAGCAAATTAGAAAGCCCGGTGGATGACCGGGCTTTTTTATATCTTCGTCTATCGCTGAGCAAAATCAGCGACTTCTTCTAACACCCAAGGGTTAGCGATCGCGCCTTGGTTTTTCACTTCCAGCCCGTGTAACACCTGTTTTACCGCGAGTTCAACCAATTTGCCCGACTTGGTCTTTGGAATTTCGCTCAGTGAATAGATCTCACTGGGTACATGCCTTGGTGAACATTTGGCTTTGAGCGTTGTGCGAATTCGTAAAGCAAGCTGTTCATCCAGTTTGCACTCGGGCTTTAGTTGAACAAACAAAACGATCTTTTCATCTCCATCCACATGGCGAGATACCGCAATAGAATCAATTACGCCGTCTAACTGGTTCACTTGCTGGTAGATTTCCGCGGTACCAATTCGCACACCACCAGGGTTGAGCGTTGCATCGCTACGACCGTAAAAGACCATGCCACCGCTAACGGTTTGTTCTACGTCATCACCGTGGTGCCAAGTGTTGGTAAACTTCGCCCAGTAAGCATTGTGGTAGCGCTCACCATCGTCATGCCAGAAGCCAAGTGGCTGATTGGGGAAACTGTTGCGACATACCAGTTCGCCGCGCTCAGCGACAACCGATTCGCCGTGTTCATTGAATACCGCGACGTCCAGCCCTAACGCTGCGGACTGACACTCGCCGCGATAAACCGCAGAGATAGGGTTACCAATCACAAAACATCCGCAGATATCAGTGCCGCCAGAAATCGACGCTAAATGCAGGTCTTGCTTGATGTCGTTGTAGACATAATCGAACTGTTGAGGGTAAAGCACAGAGCCCGTTGAACATAAGGTTTTGAGTGGGCTGAGGTCGAATTGTTGAAGAGCGTTAAATTCACCTTTTTGCAATGCTTCAAGGTATTTAGCCGATGTGCCAAATAGACTGACTTCCGCTTTTTCAGCCAATTGCCACAGCACGTTTTGGTCTGGATACATTGGGCTACCATCGAAGATCACTAACGTCGCGCCACTCGCCAGAGCGGAAACGTGCCAGTTCCACATCATCCAGCCACAGGTGGTGTAATAGAATACTCGATCTTTGGGCTGAATATCGCTGTGAAGCTGGTGTTCTTTCAAATGGTTAAGCGTAATCCCGCCCACGGAATGGACAATACACTTTGGTTTCCCCGTTGTGCCCGACGAGTAGAGCACAAACAGCGGGTCGTTAAAGCTGATGCGTTGGTAGTGGAGCGCGTGGGGGATAAAGTCCGCCATGACGGACTGCCACTCGGTCAATTGGCCGCTGTTGTCTTGCTCTACCAACGGCAGATAATCAATCTGGCAGGTCGCTTTAAGGCTTGGCAACGCGTCGATGATCGCGCGGTTTTTCTCTCCCATTGGGAAAGCTTTTCCGTTGAATTGGTATCCGTTACAACAGAAAAGAACTTTAGGCTGTACTTGGCCAAATCGTTCAACCACGCTTTCTGTGCCGAAGTCAGGAGAGGTCGATGTCCAGATCGCACCTAAGCTGGTGGTGGCGAGCATAGCAATCACGGTTTCAGGCATATGAGGTAGATAACCTGCGACCACATCACCTTGGCTGATGCCTTGTTGTTCCAACCATTGTTGTACAATCGAAACCTTATCGCACAGCTCTTGCCAAGTGAGCGTTTGCTGCTCGCCTCGTTCATTGGTAAACCAAATAGCGATATCTGAAGGCGCTTGAAACGCGTAAGAGAGCAGGTTTTCTGCGTAGTTCAGTTGTGCCTGGGGAAACCAAATCGTATCTCTGCTTGGCGCGTGTTCACCCCATTTAGGTAGCCCTTCACCCGCAATGCATTCGCCCATGTACCCAATGACATCACAGAACTGCCACGTTTCCAGCCAAAAATCGCGCGGGTTCTCAATCGACCACTTGTGTAGTTCTGCGTAGTTGTGGATGTCGTGCCCTTGAATATTAATGTGTTGAATGAACTGGTGCAGGTTAGAAGATTCAACTCGTTGTTGGCTAGGAACCCAAATCGGTTCTGCTTTTGGTTGTACACACTGCTGCATGACGTCCTCGTCCAATAGTCCTTATATACCGCTTAAGTTTTGTTTGAAAACTAAACAAAGTCAAACATCTGAGCATAATCAGCTTGCTGAAAAATAAGCAAAAAAACGTCAAATGTAAAAATAATGTTACAGGTGCTTTTGCTCGAATATCATTGGCGTAATTGTCACCAATTCAGCATCGGGATAGGCTTTATGTAAAGGAATTGTTAAAAGGAAAGGCAATGACTCAGTATGTATCTAACCCAGTGAACGACAAAGGATTTGTTGACTGGAGTAGCGAAGAAGATCTCATTTGGCATGACTTAGTCACACGTCAATTGGGCTACGTTGAGCAACGAGCATGTAAAGAGTATTTACGCGGCTTAGAATTGCTTGACCTACCGTTAGATCGAGTACCGCAACTACCCGAAATCAACCGAGTTTTAATGCGTGAAACTGGTTGGCAGGTCGAGCCTGTTCCCGCGCTGATCAACTTTGACCGTTTCTTTGAACTGCTGGCGAATAAGAAGTTTCCGGTCGCGACATTTTTGCGTTCGAGAGAGGAGTTCGACTACTTGCAAGAGCCGGACTTTTTCCATGAAATCTTTGGTCATTGTGCTATGTTGACCAATCCCCAGTTCGCTGAATTTACCCATACTTATGGTCAGCTAGGTCAACGAGCAACCAGCAAAGAACGTGTCTATTTGGCTCGTTTATACTGGTTTACAGTTGAGTTTGGTCTGGTAAACGAGGGCGATGAATTAAAGATCTACGGCGGTGGTATTTTGTCTTCTCCGGGTGAAACCATTTACGCGCTTGAAGATCCAAAGCCGCTACGGGACAAATTCGATATCCACACTGTGCTGCGCACGCCATATCGTATCGACATTATGCAGCCAGAGTATTTTGTTTTAGACAGCATTGAGCAGCTTTATCGACTCAGCCAAATGGATCTGATGTTCCATGTAAGACAAGCGATGAAAGCTGGATTATTACCCCCATTATTTGAACCAAAGGAAGTGACACATGCTTGATGAATTACGTTGTGAATCGTGCAGCGGTGATGCAATTGCATTAGGTGCAGAAGAGCGCAGACTTTTACTCACGGAGTTGGACGGTTGGCAAATGCTGGAGCGAGACGGTATTCCGCAGCTTGAGAAAGTGTATACGTTCAAAAACTACAAACAGGCATGGGCGTTTGCCGATAAAATTTCTCAGTTGGCAGAAGACGAATTCCATCACCCGTCTATTCTATTGGAATGGGGCAAAGTCACGGTGACTTGGTGGAGCCATTCGATTAAAGGACTCCACCAAAACGATTTCATTTGTGCGGCTAAGTGCGACAAACTGTAACTGATTCATTTGTTCAAAACCAATGTAACTAAGAATAATCCACGGCCTGAAACTCTTTCCCGCATAGATTTTGTTTTAGGCCGTTTTTCTTGTTTGAGGGGACAAGAAAGTTTCCAGTTTACAGCCTGTGATCGGTTTAGATTTCAGATAGCCCTGAATGTAGTTACAGTCAAACGAAGAGAGCAATGCTAATTGCTCTGAGGTTTCCACCCCCTCTGCGACCACTTTCATCTTAATCGTATGCGCCATATTGATAATTGCTAAACACAAGTTGTCGCCGGTTGCGTCCCCTTGCGCGAGCCCATTGACGAAACTTCTGTCCACTTTGACGATATCGACAGGGTAATCTTTCAGTACCGACAGCGATGAATAGCCCGTACCAAAGTCATCCAGATAAAGCACGATGCCAAGTTGCTTAAGCTGCAATAGTTTCTCTTTACTGCATTTGCTGCGGCTAAGCATTAACGATTCGGTAATCTCTACGCCGAGACATTCTGGCGGAAAATCGTAGTTTGCCAATATGCCCTTTAAGCTGTGGTAAATATGGTTGGATTCAAACTGTTTAGCCGAGACGTTAATGTTAAAACGCAGCGGTCCATTTACGCCAGAGTCCCAATGGCGATCTATGGTTTTGCAGGTTTCTTTTGCTACCCAGTCACCGATTTTGATGATCAGCCCGGTTTCCTCTGCAATAGGGATGAACACATCAGGCGGAATAAATCCATGACTTGGGTGATTCCAACGCAGCAGCGCCTCAAAGCCAGTGACATGCTCACTACTGGTGTCATAAATCGGCTGGTAAACAAGGTTAAGCTGACGCAGCTCCATCGCGACGGCTAAGTCTTGTTCCAGTTGGAAACGCATCTGTGCTTTTTTGAACATTTCATCGTGGAAAAAGACCACTTTTTCGTGCGAAGCACTTTTCGCTTGGTACATCGCTGTATCGGCCTCACGCAGAATTGTGGTCAAATCTTGCTTGGGATCGGTCACGATAGAAATGCCGATACTGGCCGCGATGTGGAAGTCTTGCTGGTTGATGGTATAAGGTTCGCTGAGTAATTTACTGTAGCGCTGGCAAATTTGTGATAGCTCTTGAGGGTCGGTGAGTTCAGGAAGGTAGATAATGAACTCATCACCGCCAAAGCGAAAACCCATGTCTCCACGGCGACAGTTACCCTGAATACGCTTAGCCACTTCAATCAAAATTTGGTCGCCGAGTAAATGACCAAGCGAATCGTTAATCACTTTAAATCGGTCGAGGTCGATAAACAGAATCGAGAACCCTTTGCTTGCTCCTGCTCGTAGCTGTTCGAGCATCAAGTTTATTTCATGGGTTAAGGCCGAACGGTTGTACATTTTCGTCAATCCGTCAGTGACCGCTTGTCTTGCGAGTGATTTGGTTTTCTCTTCGATAATACGATTGGAAACGAACAAGCGAGTAGCGTAAAAGTTTGTGGCCAGCGTGACAGATAACGTCAGCAACAGAATCATGCCTACCGCACCAGCGCTGTACAACCAGATACTGGCAGACGTATTGAGCACGGTGATCGACACACGCCATTTTCGGTCAACCAGAGGTACGCTAATTTCTCGCGATACGCTGGTAACTTGTTCATAAAACCTGTGGGTATTGAGGTCGGTATTTAGGTGAGAGCGAAATAACATTTGCTCGCTGTCTAAGCTATCTACTTGAATTAAGGTATGGGTCGAGTTGAGCAGCTCTTGCCAAATGAAACCAAAGAACTCATGGACGATGATATTCGCTACCACAACGCCATCGAGTTGTTTATCGTTGGTGACAATCGGCAGAAATACGCGCGCAACGATTTGGTTGTCTTCTTCGCACAAAATGATTTTTGCCTGACCGCTTGCTAACGCATCCTCAATTGCTTGACGGCTAGTTGGTCGAGATTCTAGTCGCCAACCTAGGTAATTGCTCGCCTCGAAGCTAGAAGACAGGTAGAACACTGGCAACGTCATTTGACTGAATAACGCGGAATCGTCGGTGTCTGTGATAGGTGGGTACACATCATAGCCAAGGAAACCTTGTTGCTTAGCTTTCTCTTTGAATATTTCGAGTGAGTCTTTCCTGATCGCGGGAGCCCAGAGAATCGATTGCACGTTGGCGTTCATGCCCGTTCGGTTTTCAAGAAACTGCTCGAATTGATATTGCGTTGGCTGATTGCTATGGATCAGAAAAGCTCGAGTAGACTCTAAAAGTAGCTTGGTACTTTGTAACGATTGATTCAACGCGTGAATTTTATTGGATAACCGTGTTTCTAGTTGAGAGTGGAATTGCTGGTTTTCGTGGTTATAGATCGCAGAGACGGTATAGGCGGCGATACCAATACCCACCAGCCAAATAGTACAAAGCGTTTTTAAAGAGAGTGCGAATTTCAAGGGTATACATAAATATCACTAATAGTGATGTAATACTAAAGCATGAAGGCTATTGCTCGCAAATGATAATTGTTATCAAATCTTACCTAAGGTAACAAATAGGCGCTGATTATGAGGCTGTATGCATTGGAATAACAAGTTAACTGAAAGACGCTATTGCTGAGTTTTCGTGAGCAGATCCGCCTCGTATTGATAAATACGTTTGAGCTGATTCAACTTACTGACAAGTTTCTCTTGCTCGAGCTTGAGAATTTGGTTCGCCTGAATGTAGTTTAAGCTGGTGGCACTGTTGATAAATTGCTGTTGCTTTTCACACTGTTGGTTGATTGAGCGCCAGCGCGTAATGGCTTTGTCAATAATATCAGCGCCGTCAGACACAGTATGAATTTGCTGATCAAGCTCGCTTACCGTCTCATTGGCGGCCTGTATTTGCGCGTTCATTGTATTGATGAATATCCGCTTTTGAGTGCGCCAGAAGCGGCGGAGTTCTTGTTCACTGAATTGCTGGTGCAACAGTACACGTTGCTTGTGTAGGCTGAGAAAATCATTGTATTTGGTCGCTTGTTGGTTATACCAAGCGTCCACCCGTTTTTGAAAAGTGAGGGATTGATTCCAGCTCTTCTCGTCACATTGCGCGGCGAAAACAGGAATAGGTAAAGTGATCGACAATATGGCCGTTATAGTTATAAAGGCTCTAAGCCATCTCATAAGTTTAATAATCAATAGTTTCGGATGGTTTAAGTATAGGAAAGAGACTGACCAGAAATGAAAAAGTTAATTATGGTAGTCGTACTATTGCTGGGTTTGGCATGTGCAGGTGGTGGGTATTACATTTTTTATCTCAAACCACAGCAAGAGGCCGAGCTATTGGCTCAGCAAGAAACGCCAACCGAAATGCCAGAACCATCGATAGAAGATAAAAAGCCAGTTAAAGAGACAAAACCGCCCGTCACAGACTATTACGTAAGTCCGCAAAGGCTGGGGGTCAGAGAGAAGCCAGATAAAGATGCGTTTATCGAAAGTGTGCTCTATCGTGGTGATAAGCTACACGTGTTCGAAAAGAAAGACGGTTGGGGCAGGGTTTCGCGCTACTACGTGTACGAAGAAGGTGGTGAAGAGGTAGCAGAATGGGTACCTCTAGATGCGCTTTTGGAAGTGCCGCCAACCATCAGCAAAGAAGAGCGCATGGAAACCGTCAGCAGTTATATTGAAAAATCGGACGACTTCAAACGCTATTTTGATGTGTTTGTCGCCAAGACCGATCAGCTTTTGAAAGAGAAAACCTGCCGCCCCAGCGACTTTGAAGAAACCAAAGGTTGGATGCGTTCGGTCACATTCAAAGATCGTGATGTCTATTTCGTCTACTGTGGTGGCTTGAAGCAAGCGAACAAAGTATATCTGGACGTCGGCAGCGGTGAGATTTTCTATCGTTAAGAGGTTTTATTCTCACCAAATATGAAAGGTTATCTTTTAGATTTATTTAGTTGTGGAGAGACAAGCTTGGACTTATGATTCAGCTTGTCTCTTTTTGTTGGTTGAATGAATGACTCAGCGTCTCATTAAGCTGTTTTGGTTTTCTTTGCTTGCTATGGTCTTGCCATCGCAGGCCGCTGCATATTTTGCGCAAGCCGAAAGTGATGCTCGACGTTTACTCGATAATCCTCATTCAACACAAACCCCGTCAAGCGACGCTGCGTACCAGCAGTTATTTGAACAATCGCGCAGTGAGCAGAGCTCTCAAACCCAACCAGTTTCCAGTACAGACGACAGTGCAAGCGTTGTTGCGATTATCAATGCCACGCGTTGGAGCTTGTCTCAGCGTACTTTAGACGACCGAGAAGTCTCAGATGCGGACTCAACGCCGCTCAATCTAAGCTCGCTTCCACCATACAAACTGTATTGCCATCCGGTATTGGTCAATCAATATTGGGCATCCACATCTTTTACCCCCAACCACCGAATTGCCGGCTGGAAAGACACGAATGCGCTCTATGTGGCGCTAAACAGCCAATTCGCTTAATCCGCATCTTTTAAAACGCCAATTCAGCTAGATGACGCGAGCAGTCGGTTTTTACCCTGTGCTCAGGTTTCGTCGTGCTGTCAGTTTTTCTGTCTCGGTGTTATGGCCGAGAGCATATACGGATTGAAAACAAAGCTTATGAAGCGAAAAAGTGTCAATAAAACGCAGCGAGCTAAGGTGATGAACCATTACTCTGCGTGGAAATATTTAGTGTTAGTGGTGACAGTTGTGTTGCTGTTGCTCAGTGCCATTCCGACTTGGTACGGTGAAAAACCTGCGCTACAGGTGACAACGTCACAGAGTGCGAGTGTTTTGAACGACCCAATCAAACTCAACCAGTTTCTTGAGAGTAAGCAAATCCCTGTTGTTGAGATCTCCAGCCAAGGTGATAAGACAACATTGGTGTTTGATTCTGAGAGTCAACAAACCCATGCTCGAGAAGCGATTAGCCAGGTAATGAATGAAGAAGACAGCATCAGCTTCTCGTACATGTCTGTCGCGCCTAAGTGGTTGGGTGACATGGGTTTTTCGCCAATTAAACTTGGCCTCGACTTACGTGGCGGTGTGCAGTTTCTACTCAACGTCGATGTCGATAAAGCGTTTGAAGAGCAACGTAATACCCTGACCGACGAACTGCGCGACATGCTCCGCTCTGAACGTTTAAGAGGAGTGAAGGTCGAGAAGTTTGAGCAGCAAGGGTTTAAAGTCAGCAGCAAGTCTGTTGATGCACTCAATAAAGTCGTTGGTTTCCTAAACCAAAACTATCCGGATTGGGAAGTGCATCGCCGCACTGAAACCGTCACGGTGAATCCGTCAATGCAATATAAGAACGAGTTTCAAACCGCTACGGTGAAGCAAAACCTGAAGATCATGCGTGACCGTATTGAAGAGTTGGGCATCACAGAAGCTCTAGTTCAGCGTCAGGGTGAGCACAGCATCCGCATTGAGTTACCGGGTGTACAGGATCCTTCTCTCGCGAAGAACGTGATTGGTGCGACTGCTACATTGGCTTTCCATGAGGCGAAATCGCCGTCAGACGGGCTTGGTTACGGCGACATCGTGCTTAAAGACAATGACGGTCGAGACGTGATTTTAGCGAAGCGACCTGTGCTAACGGGTGAACACATCAATAATGCGCGCGCAGGCGTCGATAAAATGGGCATGTCTGAGGTGAACATCTCGCTTGACCACGCTGGCGGTAAGTTGATGAGCGAATTCTCGGGCAAACACATCGGCAAGCCAATGGCGACGGTCTATAGCGAATACACCACTAACTCTAAAGGGGAAACTGTCCGTAGCGAGCGCGTGATCAGCGTGGCGACAATTCAAGCTCAACTTGGCAGTCAGTTCCGTATTACAGGCGCAGGCAGCATGGATGAAGCACAAAACCTTGCGTTGTTATTGCGCGCAGGTTCATTGACCGCGCCAGTAACGATTGTTGAAGAGCGCACAATTGGCGCTTCACTGGGGGCGGAGAACATCCATAACGGCTTTACCGCGTTAGCTTTGGGTATGGCGATGACGCTGACGTTTATGGCGCTTTGGTATCGAAGACTGGGCTGGGTAGCCAACACGGCGCTTGTGATTAACATCATTAGCCTGCTGGGCTTAATCGCATTGCTACCGGGTGCGGTTCTGACGCTGCCGGGGATCGCGGGTCTGGTATTAACCGTTGGTATGGCGGTGGACACCAACGTGCTGATCTTCGAACGCATCAAAGACAAGATGGCGGAAGGGCGTACTTTTGCTCAAGCGATTGATATGGGCTTTAGCAGTGCATTAAGCACGATTTTAGACGCGAACATCACCACCATGATCACTGCAGTCATTTTGTACTCGATTGGTAATGGTCCGATTCAAGGCTTTGCGTTAACGCTTGGGTTAGGTCTGTTGACCAGTATGTTTAGTGGCATTTTCGCTTCACGAGCAATCATTAATTTAGTGTGGGGACGTGATAGTCGCCGCGAGGTGAGGGTGTAATCATGGTTAAGTATCTCACAAGCAACATTCGTCCTATCCGCTATATCACGAGCTTTGTCTCTATCGCATTGATGGTGGTGTCATTAATTTCGTTCGCTATGAACGGTCTAAATATGGGCTTAGATTTCACTGGCGGTATGGTGACAGAAGTTCAAGTCGATGACACGGTGACTCATAACCAGTTACTTGAGCAGTTGCAACCGACACTCGGTGAGTTCACAACGGTGACTCATTCGGATGAAGAAGGTCGTTGGGTAATTCGCTATCCAATTCCGGAGCAGGGCGCAGATGTGAATTTAAGCCAGTCACTGTCTGCGGTGTCTCACCAGGTCTCTATTGTTAGCAACAGCATGGTTGGATCGCAAGTGGGTCAAGACTTAGTTGAACAAGGTGGCTTGGCGTTACTTGTCTCTATGCTATGTATCCTTGGTTATCTGTGCTTTCGATTTGAGTGGCGTTTGGCAAGCGGTTCGTTGCTGGCATTAATCCACGACGTAGTTCTGGTTCTGGGTTTCTTTGCCGCAACTCAAATGGAGTTCAACCTGACGGTGTTCGCAGCAATTTTGGCGATTTTGGGCTATTCACTTAATGACTCGATTATTATTGCCGACCGGATTCGCGAACTGTTAATCGCAAAACCATCCGAAGATACCAAAACCATTAACGATCAAGCTATCTTGGCGACGTTCTCGCGTACGATGGTAACCTCTGGAACGACGTTACTGACCGTTGCTGCGCTTTGGATTATGGGCGGAAGCGCGTTGCAGGGGTTCGCCACTGCGATGTTTATCGGTATTTTGTCAGGCACTTGGTCATCGATTTCGATTGGTACTGTGTTACCAGAATGGTTGAAACTGGAGCCGAAACACTATCTACCAGTAGAGTTAGACTCTGCACCTTAGTATAGCGTTAAGTAAGAAAAACAAAGGGCTAGATAGGTATCTAGCCCTTTTGATATGGTTTGTAAGGTATCACGTAGGCTGTGCTACTGAGTATTGGTGGCGAGAAACTCTGAAAAGCGTTGCCAAGATTTCTTATCGGCATCTTCACGATAACGATCACTACCAAACACGGTAAACGCGTGTGGTGCGCCGCTGTAAGTAATCATTTCGTGTTTGGCTTTTTGTTCTTCAAGTTCTTTGGCCAAACCTGCAAAGTGGTCCATTGTGACCGACGAGTCCGCAGTGCCGTGCAACACTAAGATTGGTGCTTTTGCTGCTTGGTAATTTTGCCCTTCAGGTGTTTGTAACCCGCCGTGGAAAGTCGCAAAACCATCAACGACCATGCCTGCTCTTGCGGCTTCTAGTGTAACTGCGCCACCAAAGCAGTATCCCATCACAACGGTTTTGCCTTTTTTACCAGCGAGCGAGTACGCGTAGTCCAACCCACCTTGCATTAATGCGCGCATTTTTTCTCTGTCTTTGTACAAATCACCTGTCAGCGCGCGGCGATGGTCGACTTCTTCGGGACGGATGTCCTTACCGAACATATCCACCGCAAACACGTTGTAGCCCATTTCATTGAGCATACTTGCACGCTTCATTTCGTAGTCGGTTAAACCATCCCAATCGTGAACGATGACAACCAAAGGTGCGTCGTCACTTACTTTCGCCCAGTAGCCCTCGTACTCACTACCATTTACATTGTAAATTTTATTCTCTCCGGCCAGAGACATACTGCTTGCGATTGTCAGACCGATTGCCAGTGCTAGTTTCATAACTTACCTCCGTGTTAGTGAAGTGTAGTACGTAAAATAATCACATAGGTAACAACTTGCCCGTGAATTAATTTGTACAGGCTGGCGAATTGTCAGGATTTGTTGCTGTCTTATTGTTGTGAGTGGGGCGGGACAGGCGTTCAAATTGTTCACAGAAAAGGTGGTGACTTCTATACTTATCCAAGTATTTGAATTATTAATATTAATTAATAGTATAGTAGTCAGACTAAAAAAGAATTAAGAAGGGAGTCGTCTATGGGGATTGTGCGCAAGATTGTACTTGGATGTACATTGGCGCTGACAGCAAACTACGCATCGGCAGCAGTAGTGGAAACGTCAGTTTTGGTTGGATTTGGTGAGGCCAAGTACCAACCCGATTTCACTCACTTCGATTACGTTAACCCTGACGCACCAAAGTACGGCACTGTGACTTTTGGTCAAGTAGGCACATACGATAACTTTAACCGCTTTGCTTCACGTGGTGTCGCCGCCGCAGCAAGTGGTGAGCTATACGATACGTTAATGTACTCACCAGCCGATGAGATTGATGCGTACTATCCTTTGATTGCAGAAAGCGTACGCTACTCAGACGATTACACTTGGTTAGAACTGAAAATCAACCCTAAAGCGCGTTTCCATGATGGTGTGCCTATCACCGCCCATGACGTCGCATTCACTTTCGATAAGTTTATGAAAGAAGGGGTCCCACAATACCGTATCTATTACCAAGATATTAAGTCGGTGACCGCAAAAGACGATCTGACAGTGCGCATTGATATGGCGAAGCCAAATCGAGAGAAGCTATTCAGCTTTGCTCAGTCTGCTCGCGTACTTCCAAAACACTTCTGGCAAGAGAGAAACTTATCTGAGCCGTTATCTGAACCTCCAGTAGGTAGCGGTGCATACAAAATCACTGATTATAAGTCTGGTCAGAGTGTCACTTACTCACTAGCGGATGATTATTGGGCCAAAGATCTACCGGTTAATGTGGGCCGCAAGAACTTCAAGACCATTCGATACGACTACTACCGAGACGACACTGTCATGCTAGAAGCGTTTAAAGCGGGGGAGTTTGATTTCCGTTTAGAAAGCTCGGCAAAATTCTGGGCAAATTCGTATACCGGTGCGAACTTCGACAACGGTTACATCATTAAACAAGAGATCCCTCACCAGAAACCAGAAAGTACTCAAGGGTTTGTTTTTAATACTAAAAGTGACGTGTTTAAAGATCCTAAAGTACGAGAAGCGCTAACGTATGCGATGGATTTTGAGTGGATGAACAAGAACATGTTTTACGACCAGTACAAACGCACACGCAGTTTCTTCCAAAATACCGATTACGAAGCGAAAGGTCTGCCGTCTGAAGGTGAGTTAGCCATCCTTAATCAGTTCAAAGATAAACTGCCACCACGTTTGTTTACGGAAGAATACCAGCCGCCAGTCACCGATGGCTCAGGTCGTATTCGCTCGCAAATGCGTACTGCGTTTAAATTGCTGAAAGAAGCGGGGTGGGAGCTGAAAAACAAGGTGATGGTCAATAAACAGACTGGAGAACCACTGAGTTTCGAGCTTCTGATTTACAGTCCGACGACAGAACGTATCGCAATTCCAGTACAAAAGAATATGAGCTTGATGGGGATCGACATGAAGATCCGCACAGTCGATACAACGCAATACATCAAACGTCTGCGTGACCGTGATTTCGATATGGTCTCATCACCATTTAGTGAAAACGCCTACCCAAGTCCGAATTTGATGATTGTCTGGAACTCAAACTACCTAGACTCCACCTACAACACCGCTGGGGTAACCGATCCAGTGGTTGACTACCTCACTTCAGAAATTGCTAAAAATCAGCAGGACTCCGCTAAGTTACTTGATCTTGGACGCGCGTTAGACCGCGTGTTGCAATGGGGCTTTTATATTATTCCACAATGGCATTCAGGCACTTACCGCGTGGCAATGTGGGACAAGTTCGAACGCCCAGACGTGATGCCGAAATATGACCTTGGACAAGACACGTGGTGGATTTCACAAGAAAAGGCGATGAAGCTGCCTGAAAAGCGCCGCTGATTTTATGGATAAGTACTTAACCCGATATACAGGCTAGAGGTTTTAATGGCAGCCTACATTTTTCGACGACTCTTGTTGGTGATCCCCACGCTGTGGGCGATCATCACTATCAACTTTTTTATTATCCAGATCGCGCCCGGTGGCCCCGTCGAGCAAGCCATTGCGCAGATGGAAGGACATACCTCTGGAATTATGGAGCGTTTCGCGGGCGGCGGCAGCGAAGTTGACCTTGGTACTGGCGATGATATCAATCCGTCTGGCTACAAAGGTTCACGAGGTCTAGACCCAGAAGTCGTAGAGGCAATTAAAAAGCAATTTGGCTTCGATAAGCCGTTACACGAGCGCTATTGGGAGATGCTGAAAAACTACGCGACCTTTAACTTTGGCGAAAGCTTGTTTAAAGGTGGTAACGTGATCGATTTAATCGTCGAGCGATTACCCGTCTCTATTTCATTGGGGTTATGGAGTACTTTGATTATCTACCTGACCTCCATACCACTGGGGATATTGAAAGCGATCAACCACGGCTCTCGCTTTGATATCTGGTCAAGTGCGGTGGTGATTGTCGGGTACGCAATCCCTGGATTTCTGTTTGCGATTATCTTGATTATCTTGTTTGCCAGCGGCAATTATTTCAGCTGGTTTCCGCTGCGTGGCTTGGTTTCGAGCAACTTTGACCAATTGACGTGGTATCAGCAAATCATCGATTACTTTTGGCACTTGGCGTTACCCATTACCGCGATGGTGATAGGCGGTTTTGCAACCTTGAGTATGCTAACCAAGAACTCGTTTCTTGACGAAATCAACAAGCAATACGTTGTCACCGCGAGAGCAAAAGGGTTGGATGAGCGCAGTATTCTTTACAAGCATGTTTTCCGTAACGCGATGCTGATCATTATTGCGGGCTTTCCTGCGGCGTTTATCAGTATCTTCTTTACCGGTTCTATGTTGATTGAAGTGATGTTCTCGCTCGAAGGCATTGGCTTGCTGGGCTTTGAATCGACTATCCAACGAGACTATCCGGTGGTATTCAGTTCGCTCTACATTATGACGTTACTCGGTTTAATTTTGAGCATCATTTCCGACCTAACTTACACCTGGGTTGACCCAAGAATCGATTTTGAGGCGCGTTAATGTTGACGAAGAAAAGAAGTAATCCGTTGAACGAAGCGCGTTGGTTAAGGTTTAAAGCAAACAAACGTGGCTATTGGTCGCTGTGGATCTTTATGGTGCTGTTCGTGATTAGCTTGTTTGCCGAGCTGATCGCCAACGATAAGCCGTTGCTGGTGGAGTATAACTCGCAGTGGTATTACCCAATTGCCGAACAGTATGCTGAAACCGAGTTTGGTGGTGAGTTTGAAACAGAAGCAGACTATACCGATCCTTACGTTATCGAGTTAATAGAAGAAAACGGCTACATCGTATGGCCGCTGATCCGCTTCAGCTACGACACCATCAACTTCAACATTAGCGGCAGTGTGCCTTCTGCTCCGGATGACGTGAACTGGTTAGGCACCGACGATAAAGGGCGGGACGTTCTCGCGAGAATCATCTACGGTTTTAGGATCTCGGTGCTGTTTGGTTTTGTTCTGACCATAATATCAAGTGTGATTGGCGTAGCGGTTGGGGCGACGCAAGGCTATTACGGTGGTTGGTTAGACTTATTTGGTCAGCGATTTATTGAAGTTTGGTCGGGTATGCCAACACTGTTCCTTCTTATTATCCTCTCGAGTTTTGTCGAACCTAATTTCTGGTGGCTGCTCGGAATCATGGTAGCCTTCAGCTGGATGAGTCTAGTTGGTGTGGTTAGGGCAGAGTTCTTGCGCTGTCGTAATTTCGATTATGTCCGAGCTGCGCACGCGATGGGTGTCAGCGACAAGCGAATCATGCTGCGTCATATGTTGCCGAATGCGATGGTCGCGTCTTTGACCATGATGCCGTTTATCTTGTCTGGTTCCGTTACCACGCTGACATCGCTTGATTTCCTTGGCTTTGGTTTACCTGCGGGCTCTCCGTCTTTGGGTGAGTTACTTGCACAAGGCAAAGCTAACTTACAAGCTCCGTGGCTTGGATTCTCTGCGTTCTTCGTTTTATCACTCATGCTCACTTTATTGGTTTTCGTCGGTGAAGCTGTTCGTGATGCCTTTGACCCACACCAACAAGGAAGATAAGCATGAGTAAACCAGTATTAACGATCAACGGATTATCGGTTGGGTTTGGGCGCGGTGATGCGATTGAGCAGGTGACCCATCAAGTTTCTCTATCGGTGAAGAAAGGCGAGACTCTAGCTCTGGTAGGCGAGAGTGGTTCAGGTAAGTCAGTAACGGCAAACTCGATACTTAAGCTATTACCGAAAGGGTCGTCACATTACATGGAAGGCAATATCGACTTTGACGGCGTTGACATGCTGTCGTGCTCTGAGCGGCAACTGCGTGGTATTCGCGGCGGGCGTATCGGCATGATTTTCCAAGAGCCGATGGTGTCACTCAATCCACTGCATAAAATCGGTAAACAGCTGGTGGAGACGTTGTCGATCCACCGTGGTGTAAGACAAAAGAAAGCCGAAAGTATTGCAATCGAATGGCTTGGAAAGGTGGGCATTCGTCATCCTGAAATCAAGGTCAATGCGTATCCTCATGAGCTGTCTGGCGGTGAGCGCCAACGTGTGATGATTGCCATGGCGCTAATTAATGAGCCAGAGCTTTTGGTCGCCGATGAACCCACAACCGCGCTCGATGTGTCGGTTCAGGCGCAGATCCTAGACTTGTTAAAAGAGCTACAGCAAGAGCTGGGTATGGCGATGCTGTTTATCACCCATGATTTAAGCATTGTAAGGCGCATCGCTGACCGAGTTGCGGTAATGCAGGACGGAAAACTGGTTGAACAAGGCGAATGCCATGCTTTGTTTCATGCGCCTAAGCACCCGTACACCAAGTTGCTAATCGATTCTGACCCGCGTGGTGAGCCAGTACCAGTTCAATCCGAGTCACAAAACATCCTTAAGGTGAACAACCTGAGAGTATGGTTCCCGATCACTGGAGGGATCTTCAAGCGTGTGGTGTCGCATGTAAAAGCCGTGACGGACATGGGCTTTGAGCTGAAAAAAGGTCAGTCGATCGGTTTGGTTGGTGAAAGTGGTTCGGGTAAATCGACTACTGGCATGGCAATCCTCAAACTGGTGCGCTCTGAAGGCTCAATTAGCTATGAAGGGCAAGAACTACAAGGACTTGACCGCAACGCAATGCTCCCTTATCGCAGTAAGATGCAAGTGGTGTTTCAAGACCCGTTTTCAGCGCTTAACCCGCGTATGTCGGTAGCGCAGGTCATCGGCGAAGGTTTGCGTGTTCATCAACAGTTGGATGAGCAAGAAATGGAACGCATGATCGTCGAAGTAATGGAAGAGGTTGACCTTGATCCTGCATCTCGCCACCGTTATCCCAATGAGTTTTCTGGTGGGCAAAGGCAGCGTATTGCGATAGCGCGTGCGTTGATCTTAAAACCAGAGTTTATTCTGTTGGATGAACCGACTTCTTCGCTCGATCGAACCGTGCAAGCGCAGGTGTTAGATTTGTTGAAATCGCTACAGAGTAAGTACGGCTTGAGCTACCTGTTTATCAGCCATGACCTCAATGTGGTGAAGTCGTTATGTCACTACACGATAGTGATGAAACAAGGGCAGATCGTTGAACAAGGCGACACCCATACCTTGTTTAGCCAACCTAAACACGCGTATACGCAAGAGCTGGTCTCGCTCTCCTCATTTTAATTCTTCACGCTAACAAGACGCCGCCTTAAATGGCGGTTTTTTCATATCTGGATTCGGCGTTTTTATTTTAATAAAGCTATTGCATAACGTTAGGTTATCGGTATTATGGCGGTTTAGATGGCTAAACGTCTATATTCTAATAATAAGGAGTTCATAATGAAGGGATTGAAAAAAGTTGGTCAATCTTTGGGTATCGTTGCGTTGGTGTTTGGCTTAGCTGCCTGTGGGGAACAGGAAAGTAAAGAAATCAAAGTCGGTGCGACAGTTGGACCTCACGCTCAAGTGGTTGAAGCAGTAGCCAAAGAAGCCGAAAAGCACGGTTTGAAAGTTAAGGTTGTTGAGTTTTCAGACTACATTACGCCCAACGCGGCTTTGGAAGATGGCAGCATCGATCTGAACAGTTATCAGCATCAGCCGTTCCTAGACAACTACAACAGCAGTCAGAATGCGAATCTGGTTTCGACAGGCAATTCTATCTTGATGCGCATGGGCGTTTACTCTAACAAGTACCGTTCGATTGAAGAACTTCCTGAGCAAGCGCGTATCGCGATTCCAAACGATCCCACTAACGGTGGCCGTGGTTTGCTCTTGTTTGCTGATGCCGGTCTTATCAGCTTAAAAGACGGTGTCGGTTTTAAAGCGTCGTTGAACGATATTGTTGAAAACCCAAAACAATTTGAATTTGTTGAAGTAGACGCAGCGCAACTGCCTCGTACGCTTGACGACGTTGATGCTGCTGCAATTACGATGAACTATGTGATGTCTGCAGGTTTAGATCCTAAGAAGCAGGGCATTTACCTAGAAGCGAAAGACGCGCCTTTAGCGGTAATGGTGATCGCCAGCCGCGCGGAAGATAAAGACAATGCTGAGTACAAGAAGTTTGTCGAAATCTATCAATCGCAACCGATCCGCGATTACCTACAGCAGACCTTTAACGGTACGATTGAAGCGGCGTTCTAATCATTAATATCGATAATAGAAACGGTCCTTAATGGGACCGTTTTTTGTTTCTGGCTATATCAGAGTGTAGTGGCTGGCGCTTGCTAGCGAGAGCGGCTTAGAGAACCAATAGCCTTGCAGGTATGACGCCCCCATCTCAGTAAACATCCGCTGCATTTTGGCGTTTTCGATACCTTCGATAACAATGTCGACGTCATAGGTTCGGCATAATTGCGTTACAAACGATAGATACTCAAACGTTGCTGGGTTTGTCATCGAGCGTTGAGCGATTGAACGGTCGACTTTTATCTGCTGCAGCGGTAGGTCAAAGAAGCTGTTCAGAGAGCTGTATCCCGCCCCAAAGTCATCAAGTGATAGCTGGAATCCATATTCTTTCAGTCGGTTGAGTTGGATAACGGCGTTTCTGTTGCCATCTAGGATGAGTGTTTCGGTGAGTTCAAGGACGATATTGTGCGGAGAGATTTGGTATTGGTCGGCGATGGTTTTGACGGTGTCAGGGAAGCTATGGTTAAGCAGTTGAATGACAGAGACGTTGACATTAATGCGTACTGGGTTTTCATGTGTGGTGTTGTACTTATGTAAGAACTCACACGCTTTGCTGAAGACCAAGTACCCTAAGTCAACTATCAATCCTTTCTTTTCCGCGACGGAGATAAATTCATCGGGGAAAATATCGCCAAACTCTTTGGACTTCCAACGAACCAGCGCTTCAAAACTGGCGACCTTGTTGCGTTTTGCACAAACTATCGGTTGGTATTTGACCGAGAGCGTTTCCTGCTTAATGGTGTTACCGAGCTCTCTCTCGATGAAAAAATGTCGGTCTACTTTTGCTTTGGTCTTGCCGTTGTAGATGCTGACCTGATGAGAGTCTTGCTGGCTAGCAAACTGACTGGTGCGTGAGGCTACTTTTATTGCCTCGTCGGTGCCTTTATGTTTCGGAAAGTTCGGATAAATACCTAAGCTGATTTCTGTGCCGTAAAGAAAGTCGTTGGCTTTGACCGAGTCATAGTAGCGCTGCGAAATCTTTTGTCCTAACTCTAACAACTCGTCTTGGGTGTAGTCGCCGCTAATTAGAATGGCAAAGTCATCGGAGCGAATACTGTAGAGGTCAAGAGAGTGGAGTGGGAAGTAGTTCAGAGCGTGTTTCAGGTGATTTAATACATCGCTAATGATGCCGGTGCCGTATAAAGATAAGTAGGAGCGAATGTTGGCGATTTGAATGTAGATTAAACTGTGTTTTGCGGGACCGAGCGAGGCGTTTTCAATGTCCAACTCGAGTTTATGTTCGTTCGCCAATGTTTCACCGCTTTCAACAAACCGAGAGTGTTGGGCAAAGGCATGTTTTCGTTTGGTGTTATAAACCCCTTTATGACACCCAATGATCACGCGTTTGCCATTGATGATTTTAGTGACAGCCGTGCCTTGTATCCAAATGTAATTGCCTTCTTCATTCCTTACCCGATATTGTGTGCAGAGCTTACGTCCCTCGTGTCGGATGTATTCATCCACTTTGCTCTGAAGTAAATCGCGGTCAAGTGGATGAACACGCTCAAGCCAAGTCTGCAGGGTAGAACAGCCCGTTAGGTTGCCAAATTGTTCGTAAAAGGTAGAAGAGTAGAAACGCACGTGTCCGGTATCGGACATATAGAACAGGCCATCATTCAACACATCCGCAATATGGCGAACGTTTTTATCCATCAACTCATCTAATTCTGCTTCTGTCAGAGTCAAAGGTTGTGACTCTTGTTCCTCATCGACAGAAATCGCGTAATCGGATTGATCTGTAACCTTGGGAGTGAATGCAATACTACTAAGAGATTGTGACATAAATTATGACGTACCTACCGCAACAAACGTCAGGCTAAAGGATTAACCATCGGCTCGATAACACTGATTTGTTGATCATTTGTTTAAAGATATGCTACTGCAATACTATGAAAGCTAAGTATTTTACTTCTTTATATCGCGAGTTGATCAACTAAACGAGATTACACTTTTATATTCAATGGCATTGGGGTTTTATTGTGAACTCTGTCGTTAAAATGGGGTTAATTTGCGTTTAGTTCGTGAACTAAAAATTTAGTGTTGTGCAAAAATATGAATAACCGCTTTCATGTACTAGTAAGTATGTATTAACCTTAGTATTTTGTGTGCTCGCGTCCTGCATACACTTCAAATTTGAAAGGTCTTAAGTATAGATGAAATCGCAACTTGATCTGAACTTACTCAAAGTGCTGACACTATTAGACAAGCATCGACAACTGAAACCTGTTGCTAAAGAGTTAGGTAAAACGGAAAGTGCGGTGAGTAAGTACTTTGCCAAACTCCGTGAGCAATTGGGTGACCCACTTTTTGTTCGCGGCGCGCATGAATACGAACCAACAGACTACGCACTGCAATTGTTACCTGTCGTCAGGCAAGGCTTAGATTTGATTGATGGCGCAGTGCGAAAAGAAGACTTTGACCCACTGACCTATGACGAGCCGATTTATATTGCTCTTCCTAGCGTAGTTCAGTTTTTAATCGGCAGTGATCTGCTGATCGACCTTATTACCACTTTTCCTAATGCCGAAATCAACATCACTTCTTGGGGTGACAATTCAGTTCAAGACATCTTTGAAGGCAATATTGACCTAGGTGTGCAGTACTTTAATCCTGAGGTGAACAAGGTTATTTATCAGTGCCATCTGGGTAAGTGTGAAGGGGCGATTTTGTGTTCGAGCAAATACGCAGAAAGAACCATCGAAGAAAAGCTCAAAATGCCGGTTGTGATTATGGAAATGAAAGGCTGGCAAGAGAAGAAAGCGGCGATTAAGTTGGCACTTGAGAACAATGGCTACGAAGTCAAAAAGCTTGCGACGGTTGATAACATTACGTGTTTATTCGAGTTATTGAACAAGCTTGAGTGTACGACGTTTATGCCGCTAGTTAAGTCGCTCGAAAAGAGAACGGATATTAATGTGACGGTTTTGCCCCAATGCCTTGAATTGGAGCAACTACCGTCTGTTGTCGCTTATCTAAAACTCGTTAATCAAAGTAGCCCACTGCATCAGCTTTTGATTTCAAAGATCAAGCAACATCTTTTTTGAGTTCGGCCATCTCAACGTACATATGCTCTTGCAGGTTCATCAGTTCAACAATCGAGCTAACGCTGTACTTCTCAAGAATACGTGACTTGTACGTACTGATGGTCTTTGAGCTTAACGATAGAAGCTCCGAGATCTTTTTGTTGGTGTAGCCTTTCACTAGATAGTTGAAGACGATGGTTTCGCGGTTGGATAGAGCAACATTACTGCGCTTACGGCAAGGCGCTTGTTTAAACATTGCATAACCTCTCACTACACTGATGATTGCTTCTTTCAGAGCTGGAATCGGTTCGTTTTTCGCGATGTAGCCATTCGCGCCCAGTTTTTGTGCCGTGTTGACATACATTGGGTGCGAGTTGCTTGAAATAAACAAGATCTTTCCGCGATAGCCGTGTGCTCGAGCGCGGCGGACAAACTCAAAACCGTCCGAGTTTTCTAAGCTCACATCTAGAATAACCAAATCAATGTGTTGGTTGCGTACCATCTGCGCGCCAAAAATCGCTGAGTTAGTTTGGAATACTTGCGCCTTTGGCAGACTCTCTAAAACCAATTGCTCCAACGCATCACGCATTAGTGGCTGGCTATCGATAACTAATGTTTTGGTTTCTGACATCATGATTTTTTACTCTTGTTATTCATTGTTTAAATCATCCATGTGTTTGTTCCGTGGAGATAATGTAAGTCAAACCTGACGGAAAAGGTGGAAAGCAAACCTTTCCAGTTAGGAAAGATGGTCATCAGTGTGTCAGTTATGTCAGAGGTTTGTTATGCCGTTCGGTAAAGCGTGGCGAACTTTAGTTTATTTCTATTGATAGAGCGATTAGACTCAGCAACAAATGATATTAAGTAATTAAGAGAAGGCTATGAGCGAAGAATTCGATCAAGGCGAAGAGATTGAAATTGAAGCTATCGGTATTGAAGTTTCATCGCAACCTATTGAGCTATATAAAGTATTTAAGATTGCTAACTTGGTTGGTGGCGGTGGTGAAGCCAAACATTTGATTGCCGAAGGATACGTAGCAGTTAACGGTGAGCTTGAGACACGTAAACGTCGCAAAATGTACGACGGTGACTTTTTCGAGTTCAACCAAGAATATTATGTGGTGGTTTGCGATGCTCCGGTTAGCGAACCTGAGCCAGAAGCAAAAAAAGTAGCACCTACGCTGAAACCGGCGAAGAAAAACAGCAATAAAAAAGCCAGTAAGAGTAAATCTAGCGCTAAACCAGAACGCAATAAGAGTGCTGATAAACCTGAAAAGGGCAGCGACAAAAAGCGTAACGGGCGCTCCGAAATCGACTTTTTCTAGCTTTATCTTTCTAACGTTAAGGAGACCTCTGGTCTCCTTTTTTGATCCCGCGAGTTTCTGTTTTCTTTTGTACTTTATCGACAATTGCCTACTCATTAGCCGCTTGGTAGCAAAAAGCGAGATTGGGTAGTGACAATAATGCAAATCTAAATGATAATGCATTGCATTTGATACGCATAAGGATTAATAGCATGAAACTTAAGGCAGTTGCGCTAGCGATGACCATTGTGGCGATGGGCGCCAATGCAAAGGTTGTTGAGATTGAACATACCCAAGGTAAAACCAAAGTCGAGACAAACCCAGAGCGCGTTGTCGTGATTGGTCTTGGTCCTTTAGATACGGTAAAAGCATTTGGTGTCGAGCCAGTGGCAGTCTCTACCGTAAGTATGTTCCCAGAGTATCTTGCGCAGTACCGCAACGGTGATTTTGTTTCTGCTGGCAGCCTGTTTGAACCTGACTTTGAGACGATTTACTCGCAAAAGCCTGATCTGATTATTGTTGGTCCTCGCGGCGCAGATAAGTACAAAGAGCTCTCTGAGATCGCACCAACCATCGTTTATGCGTTGGATGCTAATAAAGGCTACTGGGAAAGCACGCAGCAAGAATGGCGCAAACTGGGCGAAGTATTTGAGAAGCAGCAGTTTGTTGAAGACCGAATCGCTCAATTGGATGGTGCATTCAAAGAGATTCGCGAATACAACCAAGCAAACAAAGTGGATGCATTAACGGTAATGAGTGCGGGTGGCAACATCACAACCTTCGGTTCAATGTCGCGTTTTGGCTCTATCTATAAAGATTTCGGTTTTGTGCAAACGGTGGATGGTGTGAAAAACACCCGTCATGGTGATTTGATCTCTTACGAGTTCATCCGCGAGAAGAACCCTTCAACGCTGCTTATCGTTGATAAAGATATTTTGATCAACAAAGGTAAGAGCAGCAACGTTAAACGTGATTTCGAAAACGACCTTGTAAAAGCGACCGACGCTTACAAGAACGACAAAATGGCGTACCTAGATATCAACGCTTGGTACTTGTCGATCGGCGGTATGCGCGCGACGGAACAGATGATTGAAGACGTTAAGTTCGCCTCAAGCGTGAACTAATTTTCGTCGGATATGCAAAAGAGCCTCGAGCCATGCGCTTGAGGCTTTTTATTTCAAGAGGTTTGTTTTGAAGAAGTTATCGTGGGCACTGATTGTTTTAAGTGTCGTGTCTTTGTTTGTCGGTATTGGTAAGCTCAACTTACCGTTACTTCTTAGTGGTAACGTCGACAGCTGGGATCTATTGTTTACCAGCCGAATTCCCCGCTTAGCCGCTGTACTGCTTGCTGGCGCAGGTTTGAGTATTGCAGGCTTAATCATGCAGCAAATCAGCCAGAACAGGTTTGCATCGCCGTCCACATCGGGAACGATTGAATGTGCCATGTTGGGGTACGTGCTGAGTTTGGTCTTTTTCGGCAACGGTAACCAGTTGTGGCTCATTTTCGCGGTATCGATGGGCGGCACGCTGTTGTTTGTGCAGTTTATCAACCGCATCCAGTTTAAGAATGCCGTGTTCGTGCCTTTAGTCGGTATCATTTTTGGTAACGTGGTCGATTCATTGGCGACGTTTGTTGCGTATAAATACGATGCGGTGCAAAACCTTTCAAGCTGGACGGTCGCGAACTTTGCCAACTTACTGCAAGGTGACTACGAACTGCTGTACGTCGCGATTCCATTTGCGATTTTCAGCTATATCTACGCGACGCGCATTTCCGCGGTTGGTCTAGGCAAAGACTTTGCGGTTAACCTCGGCTTGAACTACCAACAAGTGCTGATCATCGGTGTGTTGTTGGTGTCAGTAATGTCGGCTTCGGTGGTGATGATTGTAGGCATGCTGCCGTTTCTTGGTCTAATCGTGCCGAACTTGGTGAGTCGCTTCTACGGCGATAACCTAAGACGCAATATTCCTCTTACCGCGTTACTCGGCGCTTTGATTGTCTTGTGTTGTGATTTGGCTGGCCGTCTGATCATCTTCCCTTATGAGATCCCAATTTCAACCATCATCAGTATTCTCGGTGGTAGCGTGTTTATCTTCTTTATTCTTAAAGGAGAACGTCATGCAAGATAGAAGCAAACTTCTGCTACTTGCGCTGATGGCGCTGGTGTTTTCTGCATTGTTTATCGGTATCGGCCTGAATGCAGACAACTATCAATACTTCCTTTCGCGTCGAGTCCCTAAGGTGCTTGCGATTGTGATCGCCGGGATAGCGATAGGGCAGTCTGCATTGGCGTTTCAGACGATTACCCACAACCGCATTCTAACGCCGGGCATCATGGGCTTTGACTCGCTCTACATGTTCACCAAAGTGCTGGTGGTGGTGATGTTTGGTGGCCTTAGCGGCATTGCGATGAACAGCTACTTCAACTTCGTGATCTCTGTTATTGCGATGCTGGGCTTCTCGTTCTTGCTGTTTAGTTTCTATTTCCGCGGTGAGAGACAAAACCTGATGGTGCTCTTGTTATTGGGTGTGATTCTGGGCCAGCTGTTCGGCAGCATCTCATCGTTCTTCGTTATGTTGATGGACCCAAATGAGTTTGCCAGCGTGCAAGCCAATATGTTTGCCAGCTTTAACAACATCGATGTGGATTTGGTCTATCTGTGTACGCCGCTATTGCTGTTTATCTCGTGGCGACTGTACCGACTCAACCTCACGCTGGATGTGTTTTGGTTGGACAAAGATAACGCAACCAGCTTGGGCGTTGATGTTAAAAAGGTCACCTTGCACGTACTGATGCTTTCCGCGGTGTTAATCACCATCGCCACGGCGTTGATTGGACCGTTGATGTTCTTCGGCTTGCTTGTGACCAACCTAACCAGAGAGCTGTTTAGAAGCTACCAACACAAGGTGCTGCTTGCGGGCGTGTCGCTGTTGTCTGTCGCGGCGCTGCTTAGCGGCCAATGGGTAGTGGAAAACTTGTTTGGCTTCGAAACGACACTCAGTGTTGTGATTAACTTTATCGGCGGGCTGTACTTCTTAAGCATGCTGCTACGCAATAAGATCGTTTAGGGTAGATATGATTACATTAAAGAACCTGAAAAAAGTATTTGGTCACTCAGCGGTGGTCGACAATGCGAGCGCCGAGTTTGAGAACGGTAAAGTGACCGCGATTATCGGCCCTAATGGCGCAGGTAAAAGTACCTTGCTGTCGATGGCGAGCCGACTGGTCAGCAAAGACAGTGGCGAAGTGTATATCGATTGCAAAGAGCTCGCAGAATGGGACAGCAAAGAGTTGGCGAAACGTTTGGCGGTATTGCGTCAGGCAAACAACATCACGATGCGCTTTACGGTTCGCGAGATGGTTTCGTTTGGTCGTTTCCCTTACTCGCAAGGCAAGCTTACTGCAGAAGACAACAAGATCATCGACCAAGCTATCGAGTATTTGGACTTGAACGAGATTCAAAATAAATACTTGGATGAGCTCAGTGGCGGCCAGCGTCAGTTGTCGTTCATTGCCATGGTTATGGCGCAAGACACCGATTACGTCTTTTTAGACGAGCCACTGAACAACTTGGATATTAAACACTCGCTGCAAATCATGCGTAATGTCGGCCGTTTGGCGCACGAGATGAAAAAAGCTGTCGTGGTGGTTATCCACGATATCAATTTTGCTGCTTGCTACTCAGATAAGATCATCGCGCTGAAGAACGGTAAAGTGGTCGCACAAGGTAAGGTTGAAGAAGTGATTCAAGCTGACATTCTAGAAAGTATCTACGAGACGCCATTCAACATTATTGAAGTTGATGGCAAGCGAATGTGCACTTATCACTAAGGCGCATAGTGAACTAAAAAAAGCCCGAAGCTGATGCTTTGGGCTTTTTATTGTGTTCGTTTTGTTTAGAGTTATTTACTCAGCTCCGCAATAATAGGGCACTGGCTGCCTTCATCACCCGGACAGGCAGATACCCAACTTTTAAGCTGCTTTTCAATCTCTTTCAGCTCGCGGATTTTCTCTTCGACTTCTTTGAGTTTCTGTTGGGTCTTCTCTTTCACTTCGCGGCTGGTTCGGTTTGGATTGTGTGCCAGCTCGACAAACTCTTTACACTCAACGAGCGAAAAGCCCGCATTTTTAGCGCGCGAAACCATGTTAAGTTCGTGAATATGCAACTCACGGTACTCTCGATAACCCGCTTCGCTGCGACCCGGCGGGGTGATCAAACCTTTGTCTTCATACAGTCGTATAGATTTGCTGGATAGTCCCGTTAGTTTTGATACTGCACCGATATTCATCATTTACCTCGAAAGCCCAAATGCACTTGAGCGCGTAGCCGTTACTATGTTTTTACTACTTTTGCGGGTGGAATGCCAAATGCTTTTTTAAACGCAATGGTGAAGTTGGCAGGGTGGTTGTATCCAGCTTCGTAGGCGGCTTCTGTAATGGTGACGAGTCCTTTTTCCAGATTATGCTTCGCCAGCCTTAGACGTCGCTGGCGTATATAACTGTTGATGGTAATCCCGACATGGGATCGAAATACCCGCTGCAGGTTTGAACTGCTCATCGAAAAGTGCGCGGCGATACAATCTATCGTTAGCGTCTGCTTTAAGTGCCTTTCAATGTAGTTCAGCACATCTTCAATACGGCTGCTGATGGCGCTCGGGAGCGCACTTTGATCGTATTGGCTGGTGGAATCGGGCAGATGGTCAAACATCTCTTCTACGACTTGCAGGGCGAGAGATTCGATCTTCAAGCGAGTACTGAAACATTGCGGCTGTTCACACTGCAATATGGATAACACCAGTTCACGCATTTTTGGACTGACTTGCGAGCGAACATAACTGAGGTGTTGAGAAGTGAACGAGAAAGGATCGCCAAGCTCGCTTAAACGCGACATCACCCATTGAGAGTGAAACAACAAGTTCACTTTCAGTAGTCGATTGTGCTTTTCAATACCGCGATGAAAACTGGCCGCTTGGGTGAGGTTCACCAGTATGGCTTCAGGTTGTGTGTTTCCGTCGATAGTGAACTCAAGCTCGTCGTAGCCGAACGTCAAGCTTCCTTCTAGCACGACTGTGATGATCATCGCTGCAGAAGTCGACGCGACAACATGCGAATCCACTAACTCCGTGCTTTGCCCACCATAGATAGCGAAACATTGCGGCACTTCGTAGTTGATCAACTTGCCTTCCACAATCGGAGTATTGCTAAAACGGTTTTGACTCATAATCACCTGTTTGTCATTTTCCACCACGGTTTGGGTTAAAACGACCTTAGGGACATTGGTTTGCGCGTGACCAGACTCCATTTGGCGATTCCTCATAACAGTTATGCGTTTTTGCATAACTGGAAATACTTCTCGTTAATCACATTGATATTTATCATACATGCGAATTGTTATCATTACCAGTTAGGAAATTAAGCTCATGGGAAGGGTTAATCGCAAACCTCTAAACAAATCATTGCTTTGTTGCGCGGTCGGTATCGCGATAAGTAGCACTACCGCCTTTGCGAATGATGAAACCAGCCATTTTGACGAAGTGCTGGTTTGGGGAACCAAAGTGTCATCAAACACTGAAACGGTCGGCGCGCAAGATATGTCGCTGAAACAAGCGGGCCATATGTCGGATCTACTGCGGGACATTCCAGGTGTGGATGTGGGTGGCACTCATTCGGTCAATCAACGGATTAACATTCGCGGCCTAGGCGAAACAGATCTAGATATCCGCCTAGACGGCGCGTCGCAGCACGCTAACATGTTCCACCACGTAGGCAACTTAACCTTAAACCCAGATATCCTCAAAGCGGCGGATATTCAAGTGGGTAACAACTCGGTGACGCAAAACGGCATTGGTGGCTCGGTATACTTTGAAACCAAAGACGCCAAAGACTTGCTGCGCAGCGGCGAAACATACGGCGCGCGCGTATTTGGCGGTTATGCATCGAATGCGAACCGACAAGGTTCATTAACCGTATACGGCTTGTTGACGGACTCGGTTGACGCAATGCTGTATGGTCACTTTATTCGTCGTGACGACTTTGAAGATGGCAACGGTAACGATGCTTTCGGCACAGAAGGGGATACTTACAACATTCTCGGCAAATTGGGTTTTGAGTCTTCTGAAAATCATCGTTTTGAACTCGCTTATGATCTCTATCGCGACAATGGCGATTACCGCCCACGTCCAGATATGGGCGCGGACGCAAACCAAGGTTTATCTCAAGACCTCTTGTTACCGACCGATTATGACCGTGACACCATCACACTTAGCTATGAGTTAGATACCGACAACCACTCAGGCAAAGTGGTCGCGTACAGCAGCCAAACCACCATTGACCGAGATGAAAGTGAAACGGGTTGGGAGCGCATGGGGCGCGCTTCAAGAAACGAAGCAACCAACCACAACTTAGGTATCAATGCCAAATTCCAATCTGACTACACACTGGCGACCGTGGACAACCGTGTGACTTACGGTGCGGACTACATGGACAAAAACAGCTCCAGTAAGTATGGCGGCGTGAAGTATATGGACGAAACCGCCATCTCGACCGCTGTGTTTGCCGAAAACCAAGTTTACATCCTCGACAACTGGAGCGTGACGGCTGGTCTTCGCTACGACCATTACAAACGAGAAGCAGAAACCAGCAACAAAACGTTTGACGATGTGACATGGGCGCTGGCAACCGAATGGGATATTACTGAAGACTGGACCGCATTTGCGAGTGTTCGCAGCCTGTTTAAAGGCCCAGAGTTACTTGAGTCCTTCGTTAAGTACCAACAAGCCTCTGTTTTAGCGGATGACATTGAAGCGGAAACCGGTTTAAACCGCCAAGGTGGTATCCGTTACAACTCTCAATTCGGTGGCCACTTTGTTGGCGCGAGTGTCACCGTGTTCCAAACCGATATCGACGATTACATTAACGAAGAGTGGAATGGCAGTGGTTACACTTTCGAGAACATGGGCGACGTGGAAATCGAAGGTTTTGAAGTCAGTGCCTCGTACGGCTATGAATCATTCAACTCTAAAGTCTCTTACTCGCGTTCAGACGTGGAAGATAAAACCAACGGCGGCCCGGTAATGCGTGTCGACGGCAGTATGGATATGGGGGACAGCATCGCGTTAACCCTTGATTACACAGCAGATAGTATTGACACCATCTTTGGTTGGACATCATTAGTCGTTCTTGAAGAAGACAACGTGCTCGAAGGCACAGATCCAAAAGAAGCCTACGATGTGCACAACATTTATGCTCAGTGGGTGCCTGCGAGTTACCAAGACTTCTCAGTGACCTTTGGCGTCGACAATATCTTTGACGAAGCTTACGTTTCTCACTCGTCAAGAATCGGTGATGCTCGTGGCTTTGTTGCGAATGACTACGAGCCAGGACGCAACTTTAAGCTGTCTGCCGCTTATCAATTTTAACAACAACGCAAGTAGGCTAGTAAGGCTGCTCGAAAGGGCAGCTTTTTATATAACAACCACCAATAAAAATGTAAGGAAGTCACATGGAGCAGTTCACGGTTATCCAATCAGAGCACGCCAGTAAGTATTTGGTTGTGCTGTGTCGACACTTTGGTCGCAAAGTCACCGCCACATGGGATGACGAAAAAGGTGAAGTTCAGTTCCCAGTTGGGCAGGCTTACATGACAGTAAATCCCGAGCAAAGCAGCTTAACCATCCGCTGCGTCGCTGAAAGCGAAGATAAGCTAAAAGGGGTCATTGCGATTATTGACTCACACGTTGATATGTTTTCAAGGCGAGAAACCATCAACTTAACTTGGCAGCCATGCAGTTAGCGGCTAACAATTGAATCAAAGGTAGATCGTCGCCACCATTCAAAAATAGTTGAGTGGTGGCTTTTTAGATTGATTTTTCCTCGTGATACGCCCGTTTATCGACTGTTACCCAGTAAAATAAAGGGGTGAAAGGTGCAGTTGCATAAGAAAAATCTGAGAACAAAGTGCTCTATTTGTGAGCGAAATATTAATTTCTAACTTCGAAATAAATTGAGGGTTGTGTTAGATCAACAAAATTTGATTGATTGCTGGAAAAGACATCAAATAAAGTTGAAAGATTCAAAAAATATTGAATAATGGTAAGCATAAGTATCGAAGCATAGTGCTTTCACAACTTGGTCTGAAACAGGATACCCCCAATGTCTAATTCGTATGTACTGGTGATTAACTCTGGTAGCTCTTCACTAAAATTCGCAGTTATCGATTCTAAATCAGGTGACGCGATTGTATCTGGTCTAGGCGAATGCTTTGGATTACCAGAAGCGGTAATCAGCTGGAAGTACAACGGTGAGAAAACCGAAGAAGCGATTACAGCAGCGGATAATCATCACCAGCATGCGATCAACCGAATTGTTGCTCTAATCGAAACATTAGGCTTCAGCGAAAACCTAGTTGCCGTGGGTCACCGTATCGTACATGGCGGAGAAAAATTCACGTCTACAGTTCGTATCAACGACGAAGTACTAACAGAAATTGAAAACTTGTCTGACTTAGCACCGCTCCACAACCCGGCAGGCGCAAAAGGCATTAAAGCAGCTATGCTCGCTTTCCCAAGCCTTCCTCAATTTGCTGTTTTTGATACTGCGTTCCACCAAACAATGCCTAAAAAGGCGTTTACTGGCGCGATTTCTAACGAGCTGTACAAAGAATATGGTATCCGTCGATACGGTTTCCACGGCACTAGTCACTACTTCGTGAGCCGTGAAGCGGCAAAAATGCTCAACAAACCAATCGATGAAGCGAGCTTCATTTCTGTTCACCTAGGTAACGGTGCATCGGTTTGTGCGATCAGCAACGGCCAATCTGTTGATACATCAATGGGCTTTACTCCACTTGCAGGCCTAATGATGGGCACACGTTCTGGTGACCTAGACCCAGGCATCATCGAGTTCCTAATGAAGAAAGGTTGGACGCAAGAGCAAGTATTCGAAACGCTTAACAAGAAGTCTGGTTTCTTGGGTGTTTCAGGCCTAACTTCAGATGCGCGTGGCATTCTTGAAGCGATGGAAAACGGTCACGAAGATGCGAAACTGGCGTTCGAAGTATTTACCTACCGCGTAGCGAAATACATTGGTTCTTACCTGATCCCACTAGACAACCTAGATGCGGTTATCTTCACAGGTGGTATCGGTGAAAACTCACTACCAATTCGTCGTGAAATCCTAAGCAACCTAAAACTGCTTGGTTTCGTGGAAGACGAGAAGGGCAACGAAGACGCTCGTTTTGGTAACTCAGGTGTGATTGCAAAATCTGAGTTACTAGATGCCGTAGCGATGGTTATCCCAACCAACGAAGAATGGGTTATCGCACAACAGTCAGTAGAGTTGCTGTAATCTGAGATTAAAAATGAAAACAAAAAGCGAGCCTAGATGGCTCGCTTTTTTGTATGTAGGACAAAGAGTTAATTGATAGGCATGCTGTGCTATTTAAGGCGAATTCGGAGATATAGAGTTAAGGCTCTAGCTTGTTTATGCCCCAAAGTTTGTTAGCTCCAGTACTGCTCGTTTTTGCGCAAAAGCACAACCAAATATGCAACAGAGTGATATTATTGATAGTGCTATAACCGCGTATCCTATGGTTCAGAAACTAATCCACAGGATTAAAGGAAGAAATAACTCGGACAGAATCATGAGTAAAAATAGTAAGCTTCGCAGAGATGCTAAACGGAAAAAAGCTAAAAAAACGAACAAAAATACAAATGCTACCCCACAAAAATCAGACACTGCTTCTATGCCAGTTATGACACAGGTCAACAATCCATTTTCGGGATTATCCGACGAACAACGCAAAGAAGCACTATCTAAAATGGGAGAAAAAAGTAAAGAGGTCGTTATTGAATCTCTCGATTTTTTTGAGGACACGTTGCGTAAGTATGACGCTATAACATTGATCTCTAATATTGCGTGTTATGGCCTTACTGTTGGTGTAAGTGATTCAGGAGTATCGTCAAGGGATTCTGCCTCTGGAGTACAACAAGCGCATGTAGAGTTACTTCAAGCAATTTTGTTAAAAATACCTGAGGATGAAGTTGGTTTATACCCGATAACTCCAGATGTTGTGCAAACTGTTATAGATAAACTTCAGGAAGTTAGTCAGGCGTTTGCATTTAGTCGAATTAGTGATAGTTCGATTGAACTTTCCGATAGCGAAAGTGCAATAAGCCTCATTCAAGAAAAGCTAAGAGGTCACACTCAGATAGTTCGAAACTGGGGTTTCTACTCTCAAGTTAAAACGGTGTGTAAAGAGTTATACTCAAATTTCGATGGCTTGCTGTCTAATAAGTTGGGCTTTACCGCTTCGGATATCATTGCAACTTTCGAAGCCCTAACAGACATCATGGAAGATAATTTATCACAACGCTTTAAAGTATTGTCTGAGCTTACCACGGCAAAGAAACCATTTGATCTGCTGTTAAGGTATCACCAGTTGATTGGTCAAGGACAAAAGGAAGCTGAAGAATTTGCACGCCAGATAGATATATCGCGCATGTCTAAGCAGAAAGTGTTTGCAATGTGTTTGTTCCATTTCGATTTGAGAATGGCGGACTACTATCTGATTGACTTCGATAAGGTCTCTGAAGCAACAGGCTTGGATCCTTGCAAAGTAAAAGAGATTGCTGATTTGTTCTCGTATTCTCTTGGTGATTTAAAAAATAAAAAGACCTTCTTCTTTTTTCTAGATAACCCTGTTTGGCACAAACCAATAATTGTTTCTGGAAACAAGTACTACTGCATGCTACCTCAGCTATTCTTTAGTTTCGCTCTAGGTACGTTAGACGAGATAGTTGAAAAATATGATAAAGAGGGGCTACATAAGCGGCGAGCCCTATATTTAGAAAATAAAATTGAAAGCATTGTAAAGACACGCTTTCCTACCTCTAAAGTCGTCTCTGGGATTAAGTGGATCCATGATGATGCGCAGTACGAAACTGATCTTATCGCTTTTATTGATTCGCATGCGATTATCATAGAAGCCAAATCTCACAAAATCTCGAAACCAGCGTTGAGAGGCGCCCCAGATCGAATAAGAAGGCACCTTCAAGAAGTACTGATTGATCCTAGCGTTCAGTCCTATCGTTTAGAGCAAAAACTTAATGAAATTCGAGATGAAAATTTACTTGATGATTTAGTTGAGAACTTTCCGATTAATATTCACGACATTAATAAGGTTCTGAGAGTTTCGGTATCATTGGAAGACTTTGCTACCCTTCAGTCAAACTTACGCTTATTCGAAGCAACTGGCTGGCTTCCTGATGAGTTTGTAGCTTGTCCTTCTATGAATATCGGGGATTTTGAAACCTTGTTCGACCTCTTAGAACATCCAGTTCAGATAGTGCATTACCTATTGAGAAGGACAGAACTTGAAGAGAATTACAAGTTTGTTGGTGATGAATTAGACTTCTTAGGACTATATCTTTCAACTTTGCTGAACATGGGAAATATGGCTGATGATCCATCTGTGGAGATGATTATTACTGACATGTCAAACCCAATAGATCTCTACTATATGTCTAAAGAACAAGGGATTAATGTAGATAAGCCTCAGCCAAAGACGTCGCGTTGGTTCAGAGATATATTCCACACACTTGAACAAAGAGCGACACCCCGATGGAGTGAGATCGGCTGTATTTTGAATCGCTTTCCTCCAGACGATCAAAGAAAGATGGTGAAGCATATTGAAGACCTTTCGAAAATTGTCCAAAGAAACTGGAAAATCGAAGGTCACAAAAATAGCCTGATCTACAGTCCGCCTGAGAGTTCAGAGTATGCTTTAGCTGTCGTGCTATTTAAAAATGAAAACCGTGAAAAGCGCTATGATTTTATTGACAATGCATCGTCAATGGGATTAGAGCCTGACCATGTAAAGTACTGCCTAGTTATTGCAGTGAATATTGATCAGGAAGACCATCCTTATCACTTCATTGCACTGACTGAGAAAGAAATATCAGATGCCAAGAGTCTAGAAGAAGTAGCTAACGTAAGTTAGCACTTAGCTTAGCTCCAATTTCGGTGGACAAGGGAAGTTCACCAACCACATTAAGGAAGGTCATTTAGCTGCAATATTGGAAGAAATCCGAACAGTCAGATTCCTCCATGGGTAGTAACTCACTTTTGTCCAAAAGTTTGCTGGTTATGCTGTACTAATGACGAGTGGTTTATCGCAAAACAGTTAGTAGAATTACTGTAACCCGAGATTAAACGTTAAAACGAAAAGCGAGCCTAGATGGCTCGCTTTTTTGTAGATTGGTCTTTGTAATTTTAAGCTATATGCGATGCAGAGCTTTAGAGTGAAGTCACTCGTTCTGTCATGCTCTTCAATCAGTTTTGGTCAATGAGATCATAGGGCTTTGCGAACAACGTTTACTTTGCTAAAACTTGTACTTGGTTTCACACCAATCAAAATCATCACAAGGAATAGTAATGATTATTACCAATACGCTAGTACCAGGTGATCTGGGACAGATAGTACAACAGCATGGGGTGCTGTACTCACAAGAATACGGATATGATTTTACCTTTGAAGCGTATGTTGCTGAGCCACTCGCCCAGTTCGTGAAACGAAGAAGTAATCGAGAACGTATATGGTTAGCTAAAATCGACAGCAAGTTAGTTGGCTCAATTTGTATATGCGAGATATCTGAATCCATAGCGCAACTTCGTTGGTTTTCTATTGATCCAGTGGCTCGTGGTAAAGGGTTAGGAAAGAAACTGCTTGATGAAGCGTTGACCTTTTGTTTAGAGCAAGGGTACTCCAAAGTAATTCTGTGGACCGTAGCAGGTTTATCTGCTTCTAAGTCACTATATCTACGTAATGGCTTTCAGTTAGTTAAAGAAAGTGAAAGAGAATTATGGGGTAAAGTTCAGCTTGAGCAGTGTTACGAAAAAGATTTATAACAAAGCACCTAAGAGGGGGTTAGCTCCGGTTACACTTTTACAGTGCTTTGGATTCGGTGTTTTAGGTGTTGTGCTTAAGCGTTGGTATGGCATTGCACACCTCAACGTGGAGTTAGTTGAAAGGAGAAAACTATGGGTTCAGAACACATCAAAAATGTCGTCTTTGATATCGGTAACGTAATTGTTCGTTGGTCTCCCATAGAAATTGTTAGACTCACACTTGGTGAAATTGAGTCTCCGGAACAAGCCGCAAAGTTAATTTTTCAGTCTGAAACTTGGCTTGAGTTGAATAAGGGAGCTATTTCTGAATCAGAGGCTAAAGCCCAGTACCAACATTTACTGGGGTTATCTGATTTGGAGTGTGAATGCCTGTTTTATTACGTCAAAGAAACACAACTCCTTATTTTTGGCTCTGTAGAACTCCTCAAGCGCGTTAAGTCGGCGGGTTACAACGTTTATGCGCTAACAGACAATGTCCATGAAATTGTCTCTTATCTTAAGGCTAAATACTCTTTTTGGCCTTTATTTGATGGCGCGGCAGTGTCTGCGGAGTTAGGGATGCTCAAACCTCAAGCTGAAATCTATCAGTCGTTACTGACCCTGTATAAGTTAGATGCTTCGGAAACCGTATTTATCGACGATATGCCACATAATGTTGAAGGCGCAAAGGCAGTGGGTATAGCTGCGGTTCAATTCAAGAATGTAGCCCAATGCGAAGACGATTTGAAAGCACTCGGTTTATCTTTCTAATCAATACTCTTTTTCATGACAGGGTGTTTTCGTCGGATTCTCTACGCTTGGTATTCTGGGCGTTCGCAGAACGGTGTTTGTTTAAGCGTTGTGATCAATTTGATCTTGGAGTCTACGTGTAATGTCAGAAAGAGAAAAAATGTTAGCTGGTGAGCTATATGATCCCAGTGACGATGAATTATTAAAGCTAAGATTGAAAGCTAGGCTGTTAACTGAAGAATTAAATACAACCTCTGTTGAGCTGCAATGCAAACGTGTTGAAATAACTAAGCGCCTGTTTGGCACAACTGGCGACAATATCTATATTGAATCGTCTTTCAATTGTGATTATGGCTCTAACATCCACGTTGGCGACAACTTCTACGCTAATTTCGGCTGCGTGATTTTGGATGTTGCGGAAGTAAAATTTGGTAAGAACTGCTTGCTAGCACCTCAAGTAGGAATTTATACCGCGACGCATCCTTTGGATCCTGTCGAGAGAAACAGCGGTTTGGAATTTGCACAGCCAATTACTATCGGTGACAACTGCTGGATAGGTGGTCACGCCGTTATAAATCCAGGCGTCACCCTTGGAGACAATGTGGTGGTCGCTTCGGGTGCAGTAGTCACAAAAAGCTTTGGAGATAACGTCGTTATCGGTGGTAATCCAGCAAGAGTGTTAAAAGAAATTAGTACTAAGGCATGATTTAGTCTCAGCAAATCATTTAAGTGTGTTTTTTTAACGTATGCTATTGCCGTTCTAGGTTAAGTTTTGTGTTCACAGAACAAGGAAATCATATGAAAACGAATAAACTGTCTACATGCTTTTGTACCACTGAAGTAGATTCTTGCCGTGAGTACTACATCAAGTATTTTGCAGCAAAACCAGTTTTTGATTGTGGTTGGTATGTTGTGTTGAAAATGGATCAAGGTGGTTCGGAAATTTGCTTTATTCAGCCGCAAGAGAATATGCCTGTGTTTGGTGGTCAGGGAGTGATGCTTAATTTCAATGTTGATGACGTAGACGCTGAGTATGCTCGCCTCACCAAAGCTGGATTAGACGTTATCATGCCGCTAGATGATCATCCTTGGGGGGATAGAGGGTTTTCTGTCTTAGACCCGATAGGGAACTCTGTATACGTATACTCTGACAGAGAGCCAAGTGATGAATTTAAGCAATATTTCATCGGCTAACAACGCACTTTAAGAGCTTTGCCCAACGCCTAGCATTTTTGCCTTCGCGTTGGGTTTTGTGTTTAAGGAGTATTGGTTAGGATTGGTGGTACACCATAGCGGGAAGTGACAAAGCGCAATTAAAAAGGACATTTCATGGAAATTCGAATAGGGAAGCTATCAGATGTGGCAGGTATCACTGATATCTTTAACTTCTATATTGAACATACTCATGCTCGCTTTGAGGAAGCCCCATTTACACTGGGAAATCGGCAAAAGTGGTTCACACAATTCTCAAGTGACGGCAAGTACCAGCTCTATGTCGCAACGGAAAATGGAGAGCTGTTGGGTTTCGCGTGTTCTCAGCAGTACAGAGCGATGTCAGCCTTTGACGATACGGTAGAAGTGTCAGTGTATCTAGCACCAGACGTCAAAGGGAAAGGTGTCGGCTCCAAGCTGTATGCCCAGTTGTTTGCATCCATAAGCGCTTTCGGTGTTCATCGAGTGTTGTCTGGTGTTGCGCTACCCAATGACGCGTCCATTGCTTTACACAAACGTTTTGGCTTTAGAGAAGTGGGTATTTTCAACGAGTACGCACAGAAGAACGGACAATACATCAGTTCGATGTGGTTAGAGAAAGCATTGGATGTAGAACCAGTTGTGTAATCAAGCACTTTAAACGCTTAAACAAAAGCGAGCCTAACCAGCTCGCTTTTCATTTCTAACGGTTAAAACTTCACTTGGTAGTTCAAAGTGTAAGTGCGGCCGCGACCTTGATACTTGAACATATCTGAATCGCCGTACCAGTACTGTGCTCGCTGGCTCCAGATTGTTTCATAGTCTGCGTTCATTAGGTTCTTAATACCAAAACCTAGGCTACCGACAGGCAGTTGGTAGCTACCGACGAAATCAACCACTGTGTAGCCGTCCAGTTCGCGTTCGTCGTCGTCTTCATAGTCGAACATCGTCACGCTCTGTAGTTTCAGGCTGTAGTCGTTTTCATGCCAGCCGATCCAAGCGTTCGCTTTAGATGTACTCGCTTCCATCACGTCGTGGTCTTTCCAACCTTCGTCCGTTTCGGTTTCTGTGACTACGTATTGACCCGCAACACCAAGTTGAAGCATATCGGTTAGCCAGTAGCTAACTTGAGCTTCAGCGCCGTAGACGCGTTTAGGATCTGCTAAGCCGGAAATCGAGAAGTCATCTTCATATTGCACTGTCGCGCTTGAGTATGAGTAGTAAATTGCAGATTGCAGAGACAGCTTCTCTAAGTCGTTTCGGTAACCAATCTCGTAGCTGTCGGTCTTGATCGCTTCGAGTTTAGAGGCACCAACATCTTGCGTTGGGCTCTTGCCGTAGAAACGGTATAGCTGAGGTAAATCGAAGCCTTGAGAGAAGTTTGCCCAAACTTGTGAAGACGGGGATAGACGATAAATGGTACCCACGTTGAACAGACCTTCTGAGTAGTCGGTGCTGCCGCCTGGAATGAAGTCTGAGCTAGAGCTTGCTTGGAAGTCTTTGATCTCTACATCCATATGTTGGAAACGGTAACCACCTTGAATTGACCAGTCGTCAGTGATGTTGTATTCCGCTTGAACAAAGCCCGCCAACGATTCTGTATCCATTCCAGGGTAGCGGCCTTGCTTCTCAGCAATGTCGTGAACCAAACCACCACTGGCTTCAGTTTTAGCTTGGTCGTACAGCGCTTTGTCACTGTCGAATTTGTCGATAAAGCCATCGACACCATAGGTCAAATTCAGATCGCCGAATGAACGACTCAGCGCGGTACGCATCGCTAAAAGATCGGTTTCTTGGCGTGAAGAGTTGGTCGCTAACGTTGATCTGCCTTCTCGGGTGTACGGAGTAAAGGTGTGGTCTTCGGTTCTGTACGACAACTCAGCGTTGAGCTGGTGGCCTAAGAAGTTGCTGTTTGCGTATGTCGCGCTAAGCATCACACGTTCTGTGCCTTGCTCGCGATCCGCTGAGTAGCCATCACGCACGTCAACATACTTGAAGTTGCCACTCGAATCTTTTTCGAAATACAGACCGTAAGGTGAGTCTTGCTGGCTATCATAGTACTGCGCCAGTAGCGTCACTTGTTGCTCGTCAGAAATCGCAAACTGTAGGTTACCTAATAGGTCGATGGTTTCGTTGAATTGAGAAGAGCCTTGGGTAATATCAGGCGTGATAATCTCTCCATCGCTATCAAAGAAGCCTTGCGTTTTAGTGTAAGCAACCGATGCGCGGCCTTGAACTTTATCGTTCCCGCCTGCGATAGATTGGGCGAGTTTGTAGTCGAAATCTTCGCTCGAGTTGAAGCCGGTACTACCACCAACAAACGATTCAAACTCCAATTCAGAGCCTGATGCTTTTTTGGTGATGATGTTAATAATACCGCCAGAAGAACCCGCACCATAAACAGAGGTCGCGCCTGACAGCACTTCTATGCGTTCAATGTTGAACGGGTCAATAGAATCGAGCTGGCGGCTAAGAGAACGTACAGATTGAAGTGAGACGCCGTCGATCATAACCATAATGCTACGCCCACGCAGGTTTTGCCCTGAGTGAGTTCGGCCGCCACTGCTGACGTCAAGCGATGGAATGGTTGCTGCTAGAATTTCGTCTAACGTTTTACCGCCACGATATTCTTGCTCGATTTGCTCTGAATTGATGTACCAGACAGTACCAGGAATGTCGCTAATCGCTTTTGGCGTTCGGCTAGAAACCACCACCATTTCGTCAAATATCGTCGATTCTGATGCAACCACAGGCGTGGTCAGAATCGCGCTAGCAACGGCGATGGCCGCCGTAGAGAGTTGCAAATTTCCTTTTTTAACTTTCATTTTCTTCTCTATGTATATCGTAGTAATAGGCCCACGAACGGTGAATGGACGACCAGTTCGTTACTTGGGCAGGTTAAAGTGCCACTCACCGATGACGGAGAGTGGCAAAAGTGAATTACGCGACCAGTTGTTCCACGAGTGCGCTCGGTGACAGCCAATCGATCATTCCCTGGCCTGATTCGGTATCAAAAACAGCTTGTCCTACTAGGCTGTTGATGATGCGCGCACTGCGCCATGCCATCAGGCTGAGTTGTGGCTCAGCAATGCCGTGGGTATGCATTCCGGCGTTCACAGCAAAAATCTTGTTTCGCTGCTGGCCTTGCCACTGGATTTCAAAATCTGGCGTCATTTGGTAGCGGTTGTGTTGGTCGAGATCGAACAGCGGCAAAATTGAATCCAAACACGCTGGGTAAGGTGCTTCGAAGCCCGTTGCCAGTATCACGATGTCTGCTTGGTGAGTTTCCATACTCTGGCCTAGCGCGTTGCTGGCGGTGAGTTGGAACGAGTTACCCAGAGAACTCATCTGAGTCAGAGTGCGGTGTGGCAGCAGTCGAACCCATTTGTCTTCTTTAAGCACATCGAATCGGTGGTAGAGCTCTTGATAAATCGTCAGCAAGGCTTTTTGCGTGATGCCATCTGAGGTGAGCTTTTGGTTGGTGACTTCTTGTTGCTTCACTTCTGGCGATAAGTTAACGAAAGCGTCAACGTAGTCAGGGGTGAAGAACTCGTTGGTAAACGCGGCTTCATCAAGAGGTTGGTAGTTGGAGCGGCGTGATAGCCAGTCAAGAGACTGAGGTTTGCCCCATTTGTGTTGCAGTGCGTTGATGAAAATATCCGCGCCGCTTTGACCACCACCAATAATCATCACGCGTTTACCGGTAAAGTCGCGCTCACGCAGTCCTATTTCGGCAGCATGGAACACACGCTCACTAATGTGCGCTTTGGCACAATCTGGAATCGCAGGGACTTTACCTGTACCAATGCAAAGGTTATCCGCTTGGTAGCTACCTTGGCTGGTGTGCAGTGTAAAGTTCTCGCCGTTGTACTCGACATGCTCAACTTTGGTCGAGAACTGAACATTCTCCAGTTGATGCGCAGCCCACGCGAGATAGTCAGAGAACTCAGGACGGCTAATGCATTGCAGCTCTGCCGATAAGAATCGATAGAACTTTTTGTTTTGCACTAGGTAGTTAAGGAACGAGTAACGGCTTTGCGGGTTGACGGCCGTGACCAGATCTTTCAAGAACATAGTTTGCATGTGGGTGTTGTCTAGTAACAACCCTGGGTGCCACGCAAAGCTATCTCGGCTTTCAAAAAAGCGCGAACTGATTTGTGGTTTGTCCGCGAGTAGGGCAGCGACGCTGAGGTTAAATGGACCAACACCGATACCAGCGAGGTCGAGTTTGACGTTGTTAGTGTGTTCCATAAGAACAATCCTTTTCTTGGTTAATGACGGCTTAACTGCACGCTAAATTTATAGTTATGTGATGATTTAGCTTTGGGTTTCAGTTTCCAGTGCGGCGACCAGTGGGTTGTCGAGCATGTCATCCATGTCAGGTAACATTCTCGAGGCACTAGCGTCGGTGCTATGGCGAAACTTAGCCAAGTTAAGTCCGATGCGTAAAATTCTCGGTTTGAATAGATCGAGTTGCTTAAACCGATGTTGATACTCACTGTGAGACGCCATGTAGGCTTTAAGCCTGTCACCAAGCAAGCGGTAGAACTGCTGCTCGGAGAAGCCTAGTTTGGCGACTAGTGGTGAGATAAAACGTAGTGTTGTGACAAAATGGCCCGTCTGAAGGTCATGAATAATCAGGTGTTCTTCTAAACGCACCGTAACCTGCTTAACGCTCTCATCCAGCGAGTCCTGTTCTGGATAATCGCTGCTAACTAAACGCATATCGCCTTGGAAGTCTTTAAGCAGAATGCGTTTGGGTGCGTTGCCTTCCAGTACCAGTGTGACGTTTTGTCCGTGAGCAATCAGCGAGACGCCGTATTTGCATAATAAGTGGTAGTAAGGAATAACGACCGCATCAAATAACTTGCTCAGCCAAGATTCGATGCTCAAACCCGATGCCTGCACGTACTCGGCGATCAGCGGTTGGCCTTGGTTGTCGCTTTCCATCAGCGCCGCCATCAAGATGGCATGTTCGTTAGCTCGAAGTTTTGATTGCGCCGATTCGCGCCAAATCACACCTAACAACTCGTGATAGCGATAAGGTGCATTTTCCAATAAGGCGTAATCTGCTTGTGCGGTAAACGCGGCTGCTGGTTCTTGCAGTACCTCTGCTTGCTTTTCGACTAGCAGCGAATCGGACTTGAATACGTGATCAATCCAGTCTGAAGCGGTTGGCCCTGCAAGGATGTAGCGCCCAGGAATCCCACGATAACAGGAGGTATTCATGATGGTCAGCGGTAGCTTGACGTCGTAATTCTGCGGACGAGTAACGTTGCTTAACGTGCGCAGTGACAGCTGCGGCAGGAACAAATCGCCGATTTCGCCAAGGTAGATTAGCTGCTTGTTTGCTAACTCGCGCACAAACAGCAGTGACAACTTCTTACTCCATTGCCACGGGTGAACAGGCAGATAATGGTAGTCGCTGATATCGACGTTAAATGCCGCGAGCGCGCTGTCCATCTGCTTGAACTCTTGTTCTGACATACACGCTTGCACCAGTTGCTGCCAGTTGACGTTATCGTTGGTCGCCAGTTGCAAAATCGAGTGGTGTACCGCGACCCAACCGAGCTTAAATGCTCGCTGAGCTTCTGGCGCGTACAAGTTCAAATCGTCACTGCCCCAGCCACGACGTCCCTTGTTGAAAGCAAACTTAGGATGACCATCAAAGTAAGTTTGTTGTTGCTCACATGGCAACATAGCGAGATCGCGCGCGGTCATCGTCTGTTTACGCTGCATCAGCTTACAGTCACCAAGCAAGGTCGCGTTGAGGTCTTCAAGATGCTCGGCAAAAGCTTCATCGGGCATATTGAGTAGAACCTGCAAGTCGCGCATCAATAGGGCAGCACTGATTGGTTGCTCGTTTGCGATTGAAGACTCACGGCGAATGGAACTCGGGTCAATCACAACCTGACCCCAGATATTCTCCTCACCGTCAAAGCAATATCGAGTGCCGTTTTTGAGCTTGAGCTGGTAGCCGTGTTCGGTCTTTTCAAATTGGAATGCCTGCTCATAGGCAAATTCACTTAGAATTTTCGCCACCATGTTCTGGTTGGTGACCGACCAGTAGTGATGTAGTGCTAGCTGTTCCATGACCACTGCTCCGTAAAGAACTGTTCACGTTCCAGCATTAATAGCGCTGAACGTTTGTGTGGGAAGTTGAACTCGAAGCACTTGCGGTAACCAAGTGGCAAGATTCGATTGAATAGGCGTTCATTGTCAGCACGGGGTTCGAGTACGATACGGTTAGTGCGTACATCGTCGATAAACAGATAGTGGCTAATCGCGCGCATCCAGGCGTTAAAGAACTTAGGTCCTCTGAACTGTGGTTCTCCGACTAACAGGTGAATACCACGGTCGAAATCTTGCACGTCGTAATAAGGGCTAAGTCTATCTTCGGCGACCCAGTAGGCTTCGACGTAGCCAAATGGTTCACCATTAAACTCACCAATCAGTGGGATGATGTGCGGGTCAGACAGCCGTTGCTGGATAAACTCCGCCAGTTTTTCTTCGCTCCACGCTTGCTCCCAAAAATGAGCAACGCGTGGGTCATTCATCCAGCGGGTGAAGCGCGCCAGATCGTTTTCTAAGTCGATAACGCGGAAGCTGACATTCAGCTCTGCGTCATAGTCATACCTTTGGTACACCTGGCCTTGCGGCATAGGCGGACGTAAAGGGTGATGGCGGAACTGATCGTTGGACTGAACTAAACGCTGTGGGAAACCGCTGGATGGTTTGTGTTGGTGCCCGACTAGCGGCAATTGGTAAAAAGCTTGTCGCGTTACCTCTTGTTCAATCAAAGGCAGAAGCTGCTCAACCCACTGTTTCACTTCATGGTCAACGGTAGTCACTTTGCAACAATCAAGCTGTTTGTTTTGGCTAAATAGCTGGTCGATTTCACGCACGAGTTGATCGCCAATTTCTGAACAGACTAAATCGCTAGCGTGCAGAGTAAGCTCAATGGTCGCCTGTGGTTGAGCGTGATAGATAAAGGTGTTGAATTCAGGCATGGGTAAGCTCCTCTACCTTAGCGAGTGGGTTGACTAAATCGAAGTAGATCACCGCCGGATCTGGGATAGAGTTTTCGTTAAAGTTCTGTAGGTAGCAGAAGAAGTTACCTTTGCAGCACAGCGCATCGCTAGACAGCACGTAGCGCAGGCAAAGGTCATCTTTGACGCCGCTGTCTAGCAGGGTTTGTAAGTTGCGGTGCAGCACTTGAATTAACTCCATCTCTTCAACATCAAGATTGGCGCATATCGCTGAGATAACGTTGAAGGTTGAGTTGATCACTAAGTAGTAGGCAAAGTAGCGGCGTACTTTGTCTTGGTTCCAGTAATTTTCCAGAGCTTGTTTATCGTCGCCAAGCTTGTCGCCAAACAGACCAAAGGCGAGGTCGGTGTAACCCGTGCCCTGACAGTCTCGGTAATACATACCGACAGGGAAACCTTGCTCCAACTGCATAACGATATTTTGCTGGTGGGCGAGGAAGACAATTCCCCAGTTGGCCTGCAAGTTAAACAGCGGTACGACCGCGTGACGGCAATAAGCGTCAAACCATCGTGTAGCGGCATCTCGGGGAGTGATGTCTTGCTGCTCTGCGTAGTGCTGAATTCGCTGTGCAACTAGGCTGCTACCACCGTACGGATTTTGCTGAGTTAAAGTTGCCAGCACCACCGCTTCTTGCGCTGGGTTATACATCAAAGGATTGTCTCTAAATGCCACGAGACTTTCGTCAATAATTTCGTCGCTCAGATCATTAATACCGATAAAAGCCGGTTCCTGCATCAGCTGGAAGCCTTCGCGCTCACCAAGCTGCTCAGCGAGTTCAGGGAGCTGGAACAGCTCATTGAGTCGAGTACCACGTACCACTTCTTTAAGCGATAGGTTGCGGATTGAATTGGTCAATTTGACGCTCAATGAGAACTTAAGCATATAAGGCAGATTTGGCGCGTAGAGCGAACGAGTGGATGAGGTCGGATACCAAGTCGCGCCAATCTGACCGAGGTTTTCGATCTGCTTAGTTGCTATGTAGGCTTTAATTGATGGGTTGTCTGCCATCACATGCCATTGCCACGGATGGACAGGAAGCAGTGTTTTACCTTGTTGCAGGGCGTTGTGTAGTGCGTCGACTAGGATAGGATCGTGAGCGACAAGCGCTTCTAGACGCTTAGTAAAATCAATGCTTGCGGAGCTGCCAGTAGTGACAATCTCTTGAGTAATCGCCAACCAAAACAGTTTGAACTTGCCACCCAGCTCTGGTGAGTAACGCTTGGCATCACTGAGACTAAATTGTTCGCGGCTTTTTGGCGCAGGGTGGAATGAGTGACCAATCAGCAGGCCTTGTTCTGCGGTTTTAAAATCAAGTTGGTTGTTGAAGAGTTGTTGTTGGTAAGGCGAATGGTCAATGGCTTGCTGCGTATTGTGGTGACTTTCGAGCACTCGTTTGGCGAAGATGGATTTTTGCTCTTCACTCACAACACCAACTAGAGCGGGTTCATTGACGATATGTTCAATAAGCTGCTCGGGTGTGAGCTCTTCTGTGCCTTGCTCAGTCAGCAGTTGTGCTGGTAAGCGATATTCGTGGCTACCCAAAGTGGAATAGTAACTGAGGGGAATATGAATGGAGCGTGAGTGAGATAGCGGTAGCTGATAGCTATGCTCGCCATCTTGGTTATGAAGCAGTTGTACTGACTGACTTTCTCGGGCTAATGAGTTGAGAAAACACGCAAGAGATGGTTGGTTTTTGTTAACCAAATTTGCTGAGTTTTCGAGGTTGAGCCGATCGTTGTTACGATTCATTTTCTTTCTCGTTATTTTATTAACTAAACTGACAAGAGAATGCTAATTATTATCATTCGTATGATCAACTTATTTTTAACGATTTAAGAAAATTTATTGTCAGGAATGCGATTTGATCGATAAATCAATAATTTATGTGTGGAGTTAGCGAAAGAGTATTGATTTTACTCTTCCGCTATATCAGAAACTTATCGGCGCATAAGATAAAGAAAATAACCACCGCCGATCAGCGATGCGAGTAAACCTGCCGGAAATTGCCATGGGAACCAGAGGTTTCTACCCAGCCAATCGGCGAGCACCATCACAATCGCGCCGAGTAGTGCGGCAGTCAGCATTTGTTCTCTTGGCCGATATTGGTGCAGTGAACGCGCCATGTGCGGCGCTAATAGGCCAATAAAGCTCAACGGACCTATCACTATGGTACAGAGTGTGGTCATCGCTGCGACAAGCAGTAGAAGTATCAAACGAACTTGCGTGGCATTAATGCCAATGCTGATGGCGGTAACTTCGCCGAGTTCGATAATTGCAATCCAGCGTTGTAACAACAAAGCAGCGGTAGCGACTAAACCAACGCCAACCGCCAGCAGCAAGATATCGGAACTGGCGACTAAGTACGTGGAACCAGAGAGCCAAGTGAGCAGAGAAGTCGCATTGTCGTGCCCTGAACTCATCGCGATACGCAGTAATGCGTCGAGCCCGGCGCTGAGTGCAATCCCCGTTAATAGGGTTTGGCTTGGTGCGAAATTGTGTTTTCGTCCAATAAACCACAGCAACAAGGTGACCGACAGAGCACCGATAGTGCCCAGCAACATCTGCTGCTCGCGCTCGACAGCAATGCCCAACATGCTGCCTAAAACCAACGCTAACGCGGCGCCAGAGCTTAGGCCGAGGACTTCTGGGCTCGCCATCGGATTGTTGGATACGCGCTGAATGATTGTACCTGCAAACGCCAAGCCCACGCCTGCCAACAGAGCTGTTAGGACTCGAGGTACGCGAAGCTCCAACAGCTGTGGGTCAAGTGTTAAGCGCCACCCCGTCTGGCTTTGGCCGATAACTAAAGCGAATAGGGTGATTAACGTGAGTAGACCTAACATCGCACTCAACACTAAACGAGGACTCATGTGTCGATAACGTTCGACGTGTTCATCACGAGCGCGCAGCTCTGATTGAAGTTTGGTGCGTTGAAGTAACCATAATAAAAACGGCGAACCGATTAGCGCGGTCATCGCGCCCGTCGGCAGTAACTCACCACCAACGCCCGAAAATGGCTGAACAACCAAATCAACGATCAACAGCATCAAAGCACCAATGATTCCGCTGCTAATAATTTGCAGTTGTAGCTGCCTGACTCCTAGCAATCGGGCGATAGCGGGGGCGACGATACCAATAAAGCCAATCAGACCGACTTCACTTACTACTGCTGCGGTAATGAATATCGCCAAACCAAGGCATATTATTTTTACTTGCTTGATATTGACGCCGAGAGACGACGCAACGTTTTCACCAAACTGTAGTGCTGAAAGAGGGCGTTGCAACAGATAGAGCAACACTGTAGGCAAAGCAATCAACGGAAGTAGCAGTTGAGCGCTGTCCCAACCATTTTGGTTTAGCGCGCCTGCACCCCAAACAAAGATGCTCGTGAGCTTTTGTTCATGCAGCATCAATAACATGGTATTGAGCGAGCCAAAAAACAGGCTCACCACCATACCGGCTAAGATCATATGCAGTGGAGCAAAGCCGCGACTGGCACTTAACACAAATACCAGCGCAGTGGCTAAGCAACCACCAATAAAAGCAGGAATAAACGAAGGCAGCGCTATTCCTGCGGGGAGCAATAATAAACCCAACACCATCCCCAATTCGGCACCCGCTGCGACGCCCAGTGTTGTCGGCGAGGCGATAGGGTTGCGCAACACAAATTGCATTACGCAGCCTGCGACGGCAAGAGCAAATCCGCACAGCAATGCCACACTAAGGCGAGGCAGATAAGTGAGATGAGTGATTAAGTGCTGATAATTGCTTTGGTCGAAATGCCACAGCGTATCCCACACCAACGCCGCTCCCTGTGAGTAGGGAGCGGTGAGATGGACTAGCGAAGCAATTACAGACACCACCAGTGCTGCGAACAACCAAGCAGTGACGGGAAATGTGCGCTTTTTGGTCAAGGTGAGATTAACGCTGTTCATTATTGTCCGATTAACTGCTCGGTGATGTTGTGGCTAAAACGCTGCGCTGCAATCAGCCCGCCAAATGTCCAGATTGCAGGCAGTTCATACACTGAGTCACTGCGGGTAAACGCCATTGCTTGCCAGAGAGGTGAGTTTTGTAACGCTTGACGCTCTTCTGGTTTGAGTGGGCCAAAAATCATCACATTGCTTTGTTGATGTTCAGCCAGCTTTTCTATACCCGAGGTGGTAAATCCCCATAAGTTGGTTGGCTCTTGCCAGTCATTCTTTAGCCCCATCGCCATGATGGTTGCGTCGGCAAGAGAGCCTTGGCTGTGAATACGCAAGGTTTTGTCATTGATAAAACGAGCAAAGAGTAGGCTTTTCGTTGAGTTATTTCGAGCTTTCACGCGATCACCGTTCGCGCGCAAGATTTGCTGGGTTTCACTGATCACTTGTTCAGCTCGTTGCTGTTTGTCGAACAACACGCCCAATGAGCGGGTAATTGATTCAGCCGATTGCAGCGGCTGTTTATGCTCATTGTAGATAGTAAATACCAACACTGGCGCGATTTTGTTCAGTTGTTGATAAGCGGCAGCCATGTGGTTGCTGATCAAAATGACATCGGGTTTTAGCTCGCTCAATAGCTCGATATTTGGTTCGCGCCTTGAACCCACGTCAGTCACAATCTGATTAAGAGCAGGCTCAACCACCCATTGTTGGTAGCCTTTCACGTCGGCTACACCTTGTAGTTTGACGTCTAGACTCAGCACTGTTTCCGTTAGCGCCCAATCAAGTGCCACTACATTTTTCGGCGTTGTTTCAAATGAGGCCACGCCCATCTCGTGTTTGATATCCAGCGCGTACGTTTGCAACGAGAACAGTGACATTAGAATGAAGAAAAGTCTTTTCACAACAGAATCCTTTTTACTTGTTGTTTAGGGGATATAGCTAATTGGCTGGCCAGTTTGAGGGTGGGGGAAAAGTGCCAGCTCCATGCCGTAAATCTTTTGTAAGGTGTCGCGGTTCATCAATTGTTGCGGAGAGCCGCTGGCGATCACTCGGCCAGAATGCAGCGCAACCAGATGGTCACTAAATTTGGCTGCCATGTTGACGTCGTGCAGCACCATGATCACCGTTAGGTTCAAACTCTGGTTTAACTCGCGTATTAGGGCGAGTAACTCGTGCTGATGCGCAACATCGAGAGCCGATGTTGGCTCATCGAGCAGAATGGTTTGGCTTTGCTGGGCGAGCAGCATAGCAACCCACGCCCGCTGCCTCTCACCACCAGAAAGCGTGGCAACAAAACGGTCTGCAAACTTGCTTAAACCTACTTTGGCAATTGCATCATCAACAATTGCGTAATCCTGATCGTTGTAGCGACCAAATGCGCCTTTCCATGGATAACGACCAAAGCAGACGAGTTCACGAACCGTGACGCCATCCGTTAGTGGCGGGTGTTGCGGTAAGTAGGCGACTTGGTGGGCAAACTCAATGTTACTGAGTGCTTCTACTGGCTGTTCTTTATAGAGCACGCCGCCGCTTGTTGGGTGGTTTTGTCTGCTGAGCAATTTGATTAGGGTCGACTTTCCGCAGCCGTTATGGCCGAGCAACGTAGTGATTTTTCCCTCTGCAAAGGTGAGGTTAGTAGCGGAGAGAATCTGTTTGTCATCAATAGCAAATGAGGCGTCGACGAGTCGAAACATAATGCAATACAAATTTGAGTTATGGGTTACGAGTCGTTAATGTTAGCATAACAAAATAACAATGATAATTGTTTTCATTATCAATATTTCTGTTATTAAATCCATCATCAATAGGGGTGATGGTCAGTTCAATAGCAGCGACGGTCAGTATGTCTGGAATTAAAAAACAATCTTCTCAATTGGCTGTTATCGGCCTAGCCGCGGCTCTTATGGGCATCGGTCAAAATGGCTTATTAGTATCACTTCCGTTTCTGGTAGAGCAGTCAGCGTTTGATTTACCAACGTGGTCGATACTTATCGCGATTGGTAGCTTTCTATTTCTTCCTTCTGCGCCATTTTGGGGACGAGTGAGTGACAGGCATGGGCCGAAACGAGTGGTCATTCAAGCTTTGGCCGGAATGGCGGTGAGCTTTAGCTTGCTGGCGTTATTTGCGATTGTCAGCCGTGACTCTAGTCTTTGGTATGTGTGGTGTTTGAGCGGGTTGGTTATTGCGCGGGTCATTTACGGTTGTACGGTGTCGGGTATGGTGCCTGCCAGTCAACATTGGGCAATCATGTTGTGCGGCGAGCAGAGCCGTTTACAAGCGATCACCTCGGTGAGTATTGGATTGAGTGTTGGGCGTTTGGTCGGACCGGTGATTTCTATCTTTGCGCTCAAAATCTCTCCTTTTGCGCCTTTGATGATTATGGTGTTGTTGCCTGTTATCGCTTTATGTGGCGCGCTGCTTCTGCCGGCACCGCAGCTTACTAATCAAAGCGATAAGGTTAAACTTTCGCTACCTTGGTTACCAAGCCGCCGTTTATGGCGCTATTTAACCAGTGGCTTACTGTTGTGCGCGGCGATTGCCTTGCTCCAATACAGTTTCTCTCCATTGATTGGTGCTTTGACTGATTGGCCGACTGGGCAAATTAGTGATGCCATTGGTGTTCTGTTGACGATCAGCGCGGCGTGCACGTTTGTCACTCAAGTGGTGGTGATTAAGAAAAAACGCATCACGCCCGAGCAAATGTATCGCTTGGGCTCGCTAATGTTATTGCTGGGGCTAGCGATGTTCTTGGTAAGTCAGATATGGATGCTTACGCTGGCGATGGTATTCACTGCTGCTGGTGCGGCGCTATTGGTTCCCGCTTATACTTCGGCGGCGACGGCGCAATATGCGGATTCACCGGGGGCGGTGGCGGGATACATTTCGATGTCACACACAATTGGCTATGGTTTGGCGTCGCTACTCGCATTTACCGCGACGCTCTCGCCAAGTTATCCGATTTATCTGTGTGTGTTGTTTGCATCGATCATTGTAATGACTGCATTTGCACCAATGCAGCAAAATGCGCTTAAGGCTGAAACTCGTCTTTAATAGCTGCGCTTCTTGACACAGGTTACGTCGATTTATTTACAGAGCAACATGCCCAAGGTTTTGCATTTGCCTAAGGACCCAGCTAACGCGATTTTGTACGTAGTTGGTCATAGGAACAGGTTGAATCTTGTATGGGTTAGGGAGCACTACTGCTAGTTGCGCCGCTTGATATCGACTTAGTTGGTTGGCAGAAACGCCAAAGTAGTGCTTGCTGGCGGCCTCGACACCGTAAATACCGGGACCAAACTCGACCACGTTCAGATACATTTCCATGATGCGCTCTTTGCCCCAAATCACTTCCATAAGCAGGGCTATGTAAAGCTCGTAAGCCTTACGTACATAGCTATGACTCGGGAAGAGGAAGACATTCTTAGCGGTTTGTTGGGTAATTGTGCTGGCGCCACGCGCAGGCCCATTTGGTCCGCTTTGTTGAATGACCGAGAGCAAAGCGTTGAAATCCAATCCCCAGTGATGAGGAAAACGTTGATCTTCTGCTGCTATGATCGCAAGTGGTAGCGACGAAGAGATCGACGATAAAGGCACCCATTGATGCTGTGAACTTTGAGGATAACCTTGTGGCGGAAAGAATGTGCGTGATAACTGCCAGCCCCACAACGGCGGGTTTACAAACTTCAGCAATAGAACCAAAACGATCGGTGCGCCCAATAACACGGTTAAACCGGTAATAATCACTGACTTTGCTCGACGTTTGATTCTTCGAATTGAAGCTTTCACTATGCTGCCTTATCTCTAATTACTCAAAATGCTTGGCCTTTGCTCGCTAGTATCGTCACACGAGGCAAAACAATCCCGCTAAGGTTACTTATATTGATACGGTGAATTGTCCGTTGAGTGTAAAAGCCACAACCTGGGGAATGTTACAAAGTTTTACTGCTAAATAAGCTGGAGACGTAACATTTTGATTTGGCATATCATAATCACTGTGACAGTCTGAATACTGGCTAAACCATTAAAGTGCACTTGAATCGCCTTAATAACGGTGAAAAAAGAGAAGGGAGTCTATTTTGTTCAAGCTTTATTACTATCCAAACAATGCCAGTCTGGCACCACATTTTTTGCTTCGTCACGTCAATGCCAACTATGAGCTTCTACTCGTCGACAAAAAATCTAATTCACAAAAATCTGCGGAGTATCTAAAGCTCAACCCAGCAGGCCGCATTCCAACGCTTGTTGTTGATGACCAACCGATATTTGAAAGTCCAGCCATCTGCATTCATATTTGCGAGCTGTTCCCTGAATACGAGCTCATCCCTGCAATAGGGGATGCGAAACGTCCTTTGTTCTTCCAATGGTTAGCTTTTCTGAACAATACTCTTCAGGCTGAACTCATGGTTCGTTACTACCCGCACCGACATACCAACGACGAAGCAACGATACCCAATGTTATTGCTGCGCAAGATGAGCGCATTGCAGACGCGCTATCGATCATCAACGACCAACTTGCCAAAAATGAATACTTGTTAGGAGATAAGCTGTCGGCATGTGATTACTTCCTATTTATGTTGGCAGAGTGGTCCTTGCTCGCCAAACAGTCGCCGCTCAAATTTGCCCATCTAGCTGATTACTTAACGCGCCTAGCCGAACATCCAGTCGTTAAAGAGGTGTGTGAGTTCGAATGCATCGACCTGACGCCTTTTAAACGCAAGATTTAAAACAGAATTTAGATTCATTGCCGGCGACATTACTATCTTCGCCCAACGCTATAACCTCATCAAGGAAGTAGATTTATCGTGATTTCATTTCAAGCTACGACAGATTTGTCAAAATCTGCAGAAATTACTTACGCCAATATGCGGTCTTACTATCAGCACTACTCCGTGGATTGGCAGCAAAGCAATATAGCGCAGCAAATCTCTGAATTGGATAACTGGGATATTCTGTTTGACGGCGAGGTAGTCGGCGCAATTCGTTTGCAGTTTGATGAATCTGGATGTTATCTAAGAGATCTGCAGATAAGCCAAGCGTTTCAAAACCAAGGTATCGGTGCCAAAGCACTTGGTGAAGCAACACGAGTTGCACGTCAATCAGGAGCAAAACAGATCCGTTTGAGGGTATTCAAAATCAGTCCTGCTTATGGGCTGTACAAACGGCTTGGTTTTGAGGTGATTGATGAAGATGACCGCTTCTACAATATGACTAAAGATATTGCTTAAGAACAGCTAACACAAAAAAACACGCTTATGGTGATTGAATGAAACGTTACGCACTGTTGTTACTCGCACTCAGCAGCTCTTACTCTAGCGCTCAAGATAATCTGACTGCATTTGGTACAGATAAAATCGAGCAATGGGAAAAAGAAGTATTTTCAGGCGAGACAGTTTATGAGCAAGTATCTCTAGAAGGAGAACCTGTTCTTAGAGCACTGAGCAATAAGAGTGCGTCTGGACTGGTACTGAAAAAGCGTATCGATTTACAACAAACGCCTTTTATTCAATGGCGTTGGCGGATTTCTAAGCAACTACCCAATCTCAAAGAACAAACCAAAGCCGGTGATGATTATGCGGCGCGGATTTATCTTGTTATCGAAGACGGTTTTATGGGGCTAAAGACAAAAGCCCTCAACTATGTTTGGTCTAGTTCTCAGGTGCAGGGGAGTGTCTGGAACAATGCTTACGTGGGTGAAAACGTAAAGATGCTGGCTATTCAGGGACAAAGCGCGAGTACTCATCAATGGTATAGCGAACAGCGTAATGTTTACCAAGATATGATTCGCTACTTTGGTGATAAAGGATCGTCTGAGGCCAACTTGGAAGCGTATCGATACATTGATGCGGTGGCGATTATGACCGACACCGATAACAGTGGCTTAGCAGCAGAGTCATACTACGGCGATATCGTTTTTAGTGCCGAGTAAGTGCGCAGCCCTGCTTTTAGCTATCTCCTCAATCAAATTCTCTAAACAATTCTAAAGACATCAAAAGTTAACATATATGATTTTCCATATGTGTTATGCTCACTTCAATCATTTGTTATTGAACGATCGCGATGGCTGTATCACTCCTGTTTTACAAAGCACTGGCGGAAGAAACACGCCTAAAATCTCTACTCTTGTTAGAAAGCCAAGGTGAGCTGTGCGTGTGCGACCTAATGAACGCGTTGGCTTTGAGTCAGCCTAAAGTTTCACGCCATCTCGCTGAGTTAAGAAAACAAGCGCTTGTTGTTGGTGAACGTCGTGGAAAATGGATGTATTACCGAATCAATCCAGACTTGCCTAGTTGGATGAAACAAGTGTTGAGCATCACTTTGGAAAGCAATCGAGAACTGATTGCGCCATTGCTGGTCGCGATTGGTGCTGAGTCATCTTCTTGCCGAACATAATTTTGAGGTTTGTATGAGCAATATTGAGAGCTGTGCTGAAACAACAGCGTCGCAAAGAATGAGTTTTCTAGACCGTTACCTAACAGTTTGGATTTTCCTCGCGATGGCGATCGGCGTGGGCATTGGCGTGATGTTTCCCCAAGTCGCACAATGGAACGAGTCTATGTCGGTTGGCTCGACCAATATTCCACTGGCAATTGGCTTGATTTTGATGATGTATCCGCCACTCGCGAAGGTCAATTACAGCCTGCTTGGAGAGGTGACGCGAGACAGAAGGGCAATCACGCTTTCATTGATCATGAACTGGGTGATTGGTCCCATCTTGATGTTTGCGCTCGCCATCATCTTCTTACGCGATCACCCCGGTTACATGGTCGGCCTGATTCTGATTGGTCTGGCGCGCTGTATCGCTATGGTGCTTGTCTGGAATGACATCAGTGGCGGCAATAAAGAGTACGGCGCAACCTTGGTGGCGCTGAATAGTGCGTTTCAGATTGTCACATACAGCTTTATGGCGTGGCTATTCATCACCGTTCTACCGCCTTACTTCGGCTTAGAGAGTTTCGTTGTTGATATCACCATTTTAGATATCGCAGAAAGCGTGCTGATCTACTTAGGTATTCCATTTCTAGCTGGGTTCTTGAGCCGTAAATGGCTAGTGGCTGCGAAAGGCGAGCAATGGTACAACCAAGTGTTTATATCTGCAATTTCGCCAATCACACTCATTGCGTTGTTAGCGACTATCGTGCTTATGTTTAGCCTGAAAGGTGAGATGATCATTGAGTTGCCAATGGACGTGTTGCGCGTGGCCATTCCGTTGGTGATCTATTTCATGGTGATGTTTTTTGCCAGCTTTTACATCGGCAAACGCATGGGGTTACCTTACGATCAAAACGCTTCCATTGCGTTTACGTCATCTGGCAATAACTTCGAGCTAGCGATTGCGGTATCTATCGCGGTATTTGGTCTCAATTCAGATCAAGCGTTCGCAGGTGTTATCGGGCCGCTTGTCGAAGTCCCTGTCTTAATCGCATTGGTTAACGTGGCTTTAAGAATGAAGCGCAAATATTACGCACAGTAATTGCGCGCTAGTTTAGATAATCTGTTCTGCTAAAAAGCGAGCTAACTTAGCTCGCTTTTTGTTTTTTTGGGGGGATATAACCAAACGTTTACGGGCGCGCTTTTTAACTTCGCGTAGAAATAAACTCAAAGCTGTATTGATGAAGTCGAAAATAATTCACGGTGTATTCAAATGCTGTTCCACAGATCAAAAAACCAGTGGACTCAACTTTTAAAATTGCCTGTGCTTCGGGTTCGTCCAAGTGAGAGGCCATGTCAGCATCCAGTATATATGGTTTGACCGATTGACTACTTTTGGCGATTTTTAGGCCCTTATCTTCTTCAATGTAATCATATTTAGACCCGTTCATCACAGAGATACTGAGATCAGGAAATAAACTCGCAGGCATATGTGTTATCTCGTAGATTTCTGGTTCCCCGTTAATACAACGAAGTCTATGTATCTCATAAGTATCATCGTCGGTACTTAGCGCCAACTTATCCGCGACCATACGAGTTGGCTTCTTTAGTTCGAACTTAAGTACGCGCGAGCTGGGTGTCTTACCTTGCCGACTGACTTCTTCTATGAAACCGAGTAGGTGCAGGGCATCATGCTGAGCTTTCGGGTCGTTGATATATGTGCCACTCCCACGAGTACGATTAATTAATCCTTTATCTACAAGGATTTGTAAGCTTTTCCTTATCGTCACACGGCTTACGCCAAATTCAGCTTGCAGGACACTTTCTGCAGGTAACATCGTTCCTGGTGTAAGTAATCCGTCTTTTATCTGGCTTTCAAACGAATCGGCAATCTCAATGTACTTAGGTTTCATAACGCCTCTCTAAAAACTGTTTATATCATAACAACAATGTGATCTAAGAAGTAGTTATTACCGCTTTTCGGCTTTTTTGTGTGAGTGGAAGCACAATGTAATACAAGCACTCTATAAATGTATTATAAAAGTATTAATACTTAAATCATACATTGGGTGCTAAGTCAGAGAGAGGTGAACAGAATGAAACGTCAAAAGTTAACTATTGTCGGTGCGGGCAGTACCTATACGTTAGGTATGATGAATAGCCTGATTGCTGAGAAAGATAACTTTCCATTGGAAAGTGTCGTTTTCTACGACATTGATGAAAAGCGCCAAGAGTCCAATGCGCTTGCTACTGAAATTCTATTGCGCGAGCAATACCCAGAAGTAAAAGAGTTTGTTTATACCACCGATAAAGAGGTTGCCTTTGCTGATTCGGATTTTTATTTTATTCAGATCCGAACCGGTGGTTTGGCGATGCGAGAGCGCGATGAGCAGATCCCATTGTCAAACTCATGTGTAGGACAAGAAACTTGTGGTGCAGGTGGTATGGCATATGGCATGCGTTCGATTGGAGATATGATAGAGCTGGTGCAAGATATTAGAAAAACTTGCCCAGATGCTTGGATCCTTAACTACACAAACCCTGCTGCAATTGTTGCTGAAGCTCTTAACCGAGAGTTTCCGGAAGATAAGAAGATTCTGAACATTTGTGATATGCCTGCCGCGATTATGGTTAGTTATGCCCAACTGCTTGGTTGTGAAATCTGGGACTTTGTACCTGAGTACTTTGGTCTGAATCACTATGGATGGTTTACTAAAATTCGCAACAAACAAGGCGAAGACCTGACATCTAAGATTAAAGACATCATTCTTAAAGAAGGAATCAGCGCGGTTGACGCAGAGATTGCGGACGATCCTTCTTGGCAAGCTACATTTAAAAATATGCAGACTATGCTAGAAGATAATCCGGAGTTTCTACCTAACACCTATCTACAATACTACCTATATCCAGAGAAAATGGTGGCTAAAGAGGATATTAATAATACGCGAGCTAGGCAGGTTATTAACGGTCGTGAGAAACGAGTATTCGAGTTGAATGCGCGTATCATCGAGGCCGGGACCACAAAACATGAGACATTACATGCCGATATTCATGGCCGTTACATGGTTCGCGTTGCTGCCTCGTTGGCATACAACCGCAGCGAGACTTATCTTGTGATCGTGCCAAACAATGGTGCCATTTCTAATCTTCAAGATGATGCCATGGTTGAAGTTCCTGCGGCATTAACCAATGACGGCCCTAAACCGTTTGCGGTTGGCAAAATTCCAACGTTCCAGAAAGCAATGATAGAAAGTCAACTTGGTTACGAGAAACTTGTTGTTGATGCATGGTATGAAGGCGATAAGCAAAAGTTGGTCAACGCCCTGACATTAAACCGAACGGTTGTGAATGTACCTAAAGCGAAAGCGATTACAGAACAAATATTAGAAGAAAATAAACAGTACCTTCCTCAATTTTTCAAATAACGGATTAGCTTAGTGAGCCTGATATCAGGCTCCTAATTAGAATTTAGAGGTTTTTATGAAAGACGTGATTCAACGATTTGGGGCTGCGATGTTTGTCCCTGTCTTATTATTTCCCGCTGCTGGTATGCTGTTGGGGTTCTCGGTAGTTCTGCTTAATCAGGATATCTTTCCTTGGGCAACAGAGGGGAGTGCTTGGGTTAAAGTTTCAACTATCCTTTTGCAAGCATCTCTAGCTGTGTTTAAGAATATGGCGCTTATCTTCGCCGCTGGCCTTCCCATCGCTTTAGCAAAAAGAGCATCGGGTCGAGCTGTTTTGGCGACGTTAGTCTCTTACATCACATTTAACTATGTGATTGGCGGTATTCTCCAGTTTTGGGGACCTGAGTTGGGTGTGAACTATGCTGAAGGAGAGCGTGGCCTGACCGAAGTGGGCGGAATTCTGACGCTCGATACTAACTTGTTGGGCGCGATTATCATTGCCAGTATTTCAGTATGGGTCCATAACCGATACTTCGACAAAAAGCTTCCAGACTGGGCTGCGGTTTTTGGTGGCACACCTCTAGTGGTGATAGTCAGCTTCCCACTCATGGTCATTATGGCGGTCATTACATGCTTTACTTGGCCTAGTATTCAGCATGGAATTAATAACCTTCAGGCTTTTCTAGTCGATGCCGGTTCACTTGGTGTCTGGTTGTTTACCTTCTTAGAACGCATCATGATTCCAACTGGATTACACCACTTCGTATATGGACCAGTATTCTACGGCCCAGTTGCTGTTGATGGTGGTACGGTGGCCTACTGGATTCAAAACATGCAAACTTTTGCTCAGAGTCCAGAAAGCTTAACAACCCAGTTCCCGCAAGGTGGCTTGATGCTCACAGGGATGGGGAAAGTGTTCGGTTGTACGGGAATTGCGCTCGCACTTTACTCTGTCGCTAAGAAAGAGAATAAAAAAATGGTGATGGGTTTAGTTCTTGGTGCGGCTATCACTGCTATTTTAACCGGGATTACAGAACCGATTGAGTTCACCTTTTTGTTCATTGCTCCGGCTCTCTTTGCCTTGCACGCGGTGTTGTCTGCAACGATGGCAACGATTGCGTTCGCTTTTGGTGTCTCAGGAAATTTCCAAACTGGGTTGATTGACTTCGTTTTTCAGAATTGGCTGCCACTGGCGGGTAACCACGCAGGAGTCTATGTCATCCAGATCCTTATCGGCTTAGCATTTACTGGGATTTATTTTATTACATTCCGAACGTTAATTCTTAAGTTCAACATCTTAACTCCAGGGCGTGAAGGTGCGGATACCAAGCTTTATTCAAAAGAAGATTTTAAAGAAGCTCAGAAAGGCACAAATGGTAGTGAGCAGTCCACACAAGCACATGCTTTTATCGAAGGGTTAGGTGGCAAGGAAAACATCGAGCTACTAACGAACTGCGCGACACGTTTACGTATCAAAGTAAAAGATGCTGCGTTGGTCAAAGATAACGCTTTCTTTACTCAGAATGGGGCAGTCAATGTTGTTAGAAACCAAGAGAGCTTACAAATAATCGTTGGTTTAACGGTTCCTCAAGTAAGAGAAGATATGAGCCAACTTATCAAAGCTTAGTCTTCGTATCTTTGTTGCTCTCTAATTAGAAAAAAAAGTCCCTCCAAATTTGGAGGGACTTTTGTTTATGACGTTGTTAGTTTTAATTATTTTGCTGGTCGTTATTCTGGTAGAACAACTTTGCCATCTTGGATTGGGAAGGTTTTGCCTGCCGGCTTCTTATCCAAGCGAACCGTGGTTGGAACCCCTTTGATTTCGTAGGTCACGTCGTAACCGATCACTGTGGTTGAGGTTTTGTATTCAGTGTGACACTGCTTTTCTGTTGTGCTCACAACATTGTTGTCTTGGATGTTGCCTTGAATCTCTCGGCCTGCCAACGCACCTGCAATTGTGCCAGCTGCGGTCGCGATCACTTTACCCGAACCACCACCAATCTGGTTGCCTAGTGCTGCACCTGCTGCTGCGCCACCGACAGTACCGAGAATACGGTTTTCATCTGTTGGTGCCGCTTTCTTAGTGACAACCACATTCAAACATTCTTGATAAGGTGTTTTCACCGTTTTAGTGACAGATTCCACCATGGTGATGTTTGCTACTTTTGGCGCTTCTTCTTTACAAGCAGATAGAGCAGTCGTTGCTACCATAGCCAAAACCAAAGCACGGATTTTCATCGTTCAATTCCTAAACTAGTACTTCAATGGCATTAGCGTAGATTATTGTTCATGCTCGGATATCAGCGTAGGTAAATGGTTCTGTCAGTATTACGTCATTTACGTTAACAAGCGCATTTACTCTTGGCTTGAGTAATAAGCGGCGATATCGCGTAGGTCTTGGTCGTTCAACTTAGACAACTGCGCTTGCATCATTTCAGCGAGTGCGCCAGTGCGGTTTCCTTGTTGGTAGTCTTTCATAGACTGATAGAGGTACTGGGCGTTCTGATTTTTTAGATTGGGGTAGCTAGGGTTTACCGCTTCGCCAGTTGCGCCATGACAGAATACACAGCTTGGCGCTTTCACTTTGCCGAGTTCTGCGTTACCAAACTCAGTAGCATGACTGCTTAATGAAAAAAGAGCAGAGAAAATGGTCAAGGCGATGGATAGCTTTTTCATATTGGAACTCAGTTAGTTACTATGCAGATAGCATAAAGCTTCCCCTAAGGGGAAGCTCAATGTACTGAGATCAATAATTGGTCGAAATTGCGAGCTAGAGAAGTGTTTTTAGCTTTTCAGTGAACGTAAGGATATCTTGTTCAGAGATGTCTTTATGAGTAACAAAACGTACCGGATTACCCGCTGAAATGGTAATGCCATGCTGCTGTAGCTTTTCAGCGATTGCATGAATGTCGACCGAAGCATCAAGTTTAGCAAACACAATATTGGTTTGAACAAACTCTGGGTTAACGCTAAATCCCGGTAACTCGGCAAGTTGGTTTGCCAGTAACTTCGCATTGCTATGGTCTAGTTTGAGCTGTTCGACCTGTTCAGTTAGTGCTAGTTTACCCGCCGCCGCCAAGATACCAGCTTGACGCATACCGCCACCGACCATTTTTCGTATGCGGCGCGCTTTAGCGATGAACTCACGATTACCAAGCAAGAGAGACCCAATAGGGGCTGCCAGTCCTTTAGATAGGCAGATCGTCATCGAATCAAAATATTGTGCGATTTCTTTAACGTCGATATTGAGTGCGACGGCCGCATTGTAAACGCGCGCACCGTCTAAATGCAGAGATAGAGCGTTAGCGTCAACAAACTCGCGTGCCTGTGCAAGGTAGCTAAGCGGTAGGACTTTCCCGTTAATGGTGTTTTCAAGGCTAAGCAATTTAGTGCGAGCAAAATGACAGTCGTCGGGCTTAATCGCTGCTTTGAGCTTGGCAAAATCGATCGTGCCATCAGGGTTATTTTCAATTGGTTGAGGTTGGATAGATCCCAAAACCGCCGCGCCACCGGCTTCAAATTTGTAGTTATGCGCTTGCTGGCCACAAAGATACTCGTCACCTCGTTCACAGTGAGCCATCAGGCCAAGTAAGTTTGCTTGCGTACCAGAGGTCGTAAACAGCGCAGCTTCAAAGCCGTGTCTTTCCGCTGCCCACTGTTCTAAATCATTGACTGTTGGGTCATCACCGTAAACATCATCACCGACAATGGCTTCTGCCATCGCTTTTCGCATTGCTTCTGTCGGTTTGGTTACCGTGTCTGATCGAAAATCCATTTCTATTAACTCCTAAATGTAGCCACATAACTTTGCTTTGCTTAGACAAGCGATTGTCTTTGCATCGGTAATTTCACCACTGATCATCTTTTGTTCGAGTTCTTGAAGTGAAAGTGAGACGACTTCGATGACCTCGTCGTCATCGCATTGGTAGCGACAGGTTTTCTTCAGCCCTTTCGCTACATACAAATACTGAATTTCATCACAAAAGCCCGCAAGGGGAGTGACTTGCCCCAATGAGAAAAATTGCTCAGCACTGTAGCCGGTTTCTTCCTCTAATTCGCGTTTTGCGCACTCTTCAATGGCTTCTGCATCTTCAAGTGTCCCTGCAGGCAGTTCTAACAACCATTTATTTAACGAGGGGCGAAATTGATTCACCATAATGATGTTGCCATCGGTATCGATCGGCAAAATGACTGAGGCGCCTGGGTGCACGATGGTGGTATGCATGATCTCTTTGCCGTTGGGTAAAGTCACAGGCTCTTCGACCAAAGAGATGTTTTTCCACGTGTGGATGGTTTTTCTAGAGGAGGATAATGTCATATTTTTATTACTGTACAACTAACGCTGCGTTTACCTTATCCGCTAATCTACGGCAAGGAAAGAATAAATCCCACTTGTTCACTATTGTCTCATCTATATATAGAAAGTAACTCGTGCTGCACAAAGTGATGTGAATCGCAATTATGCAATCATTGATTTCATTAAGTTTCGCTCATTACCATTTGGTATAACCGTCAGTCTATTCTAAAAAAATGCACTTGTAACAAAGTGATAACAAATGTATAAAATTATACATACACACATTCTGATGGTTATCAGAGGAGCGCGAAAATGATAAACCCTACTCAGGTCGGTCACGCCCAAAAAGCGTTACTCTCTGAACGCATTAATAAATTAGCGCACGCTCTTTCTGATGGCGTTTATGAACGTGAAGATACGATTAAACTTTGCTTACTCGCTGCTCTAGCGGGTGAGAGTGTTTTCTTGCTCGGTCCTCCGGGTATCGCGAAAAGCTTGATTGCAAAACGATTGATTCAGGCGTTTGATAACTCTTCATACTTTGAATACTTGATGACGCGCTTTTCGACGCCAGAAGAGGTGTTTGGTCCGCTCAGCATCCAAGAGTTAAAAGACAACGGTCGTTACTTACGTTTGACCGAAGGTTACTTACCAACCGCACAAGTCGTGTTCCTTGATGAGATCTGGAAAGCTGGTCCTGCGATTTTGAACACGCTACTGACGGTGGTAAACGAAAAGACGTTTAAAAACGGGAGCGACATTGAACGTGTTCCGATGCGTCTGTTGGTTTCAGCTTCCAACGAATTACCCGATGAAGACAGCGGCTTAGAAGCGTTGTACGACCGTATGCTCGTACGTGTATTCGTCAATCGCATTCAGAACAAACAAAACTTCAAGTCGATGCTGACTGTAGGTACTCCGCAAGAGGCAAAAATTCCAGAAGGTTTAGCGATCACCGACGCTGAATATCACCAATGGCAAGCAGAACTCGACAAACTCGAGCTGTCAGATGCGGTATTTGAAAAACTGTTTGAGCTAAAAAGCATGTTGGAGAATGCGGCCAAAGAGACCACAGGTGTGGATATAGCTGACACCGATATGTATGTCTCTGACCGTCGTTGGAAGAAGGCAGTGAAACTGCTAAAAGCCAGCGCATTCTTTAATGGTCGCAGCTCGATTAACCCGTTGGATTTATTACTGCTTCAAGACTGCTTGTGGAACAGCCCTGAATCACGTGAGGTGGTGCTGAAAGTAGTGAAAGAATTCGCGTTGCAACACGCGTTCGACCAACAAGAAGTGGACCAACAGATTGCCTCTTGCCGCGAAGCGTTGGGCGATATTCAAGAAGAGCTCGAAGACAAGTTCGGCATTCTTCTCTCGACCGAATCGACCACTGGTATCCTTAAGAAACAGGTAAACAGCTACGATATTTCGGATGCGAAAAGTTACAAAGTGGGCAATGCGTTTGATTTGGTTAAGCTGGTATTGCTGCAGAGCAACATGTCGGTGTCTGAATCTGAAAAAGGCGACAGTCGCTGGGTCTACGTGCCTAAGAGTGACCTTGAACGCGTGATCAAAGAAGGCAGTGGCGATGTGTACGGTTATGTAAACCAAAATGCCAACATGTGTCGTTTGCGCTTTGATGTTGACGCGGCTAATCACCTTGTGATCAAAGATATTGCCAATCGCGCTGTGATGGTTGCGATTGTCACCAACAAGGGGCTGGAAGAGTCACTCTACCAAGAGTGGTTGAGCAAGTCTGAACAGGCGATGGCGCAGCTTAACGAAGCAGAGCATCATTTGCGTCGAGTTCGTTCCAACTTCCACGGCGCGTTACCGCATAACTTTGTTGACCCTGAACTGCCTCGCACCATGGAAGCGAGCCTGCAAAACATCCAGCAAGTGTTAGAGTCAACGAAGGCCGAGTGTGAACGCACGGTTTTTCGCTTTAAGAACCTCAATCAGTTCTTCTCGTAAGGAGTCGTGAATGTTAGGAGCAGACGGATTAAACCTCGCACTGATGGTCGCTGACTCGGGAATCATTGACTCGGCGGTGAATGACTTGCTTGCGCGCTCTCAAGTGATGGCGATGACGGAAAATCGCGGTGTCAAAACGTCGGTTAAGAATCATCTATTGAAATGGCGTGGCAGCGTGAAAAAGCGTATTACCAAGGTATGCGAGACAGAACGCTTCCAACAAGAATTGGCGCTTTACCAAGAAGTGATTCATTGGGATGAGGAGCAGTTCTTTGCTGAGATCCCCAATATTGTCAGAAAGCTTGAGTGGCACTCCGCGTTTTATCTACAAGCGCGTCGCTTGCTGGAGAAGAACAAAGGACTACACAACCCGATGTTCCCGCATTACTTCTGTGACCAGTGGTATCAAAGCTTATCTGATGCAATCAAACAGGCGCAGCTAACAGAGCTAGAAGCAAACAAAGAGAAAGTGCTTAAAGACCTTTACCAACGCATGGAAACCATGAAAAACATGGACAAAGTCACGGAAGAGGGCGACGAGGGCAGTGTGGGGCGTTTGTGGGATATGGCGTCGGCAAAACTGAGCAAATCTGATTTAACGGTCATGAAACGTCACGCTGAGTTTTTAAAGAAAAATAAAGGCCTGCAAGAGATCGCCGAAAAGCTTGGTCGTATGGCGGGTCAAGTCGATGACCCAGAGCTGAATCGCGCACCTGCAGAAGACCTGCAAATGGTAGAAGAAAAATCGGATGAAGCGACAGACGATATCGTAGGTATTCACGAAAGCGACGACTTAAACAAGCTGTTGCCGAATGAGACCATGTTCCTTGCTTACCCAGAGCTGGAAGTGGTGTTCTACAAACACTTAGTTGACAAACGTTTGATGAACTACAAAATGCAAGGTAAGTCACGTACGCTGCGTAAAGTGAGAGCGCAAAAGCCGGATAACAAATCGGTCGATGTCGAGAAAGGGCCGTTTATTGTTTGTGTTGACGCTTCAGGCTCTATGAGCGGATTCCCAGAGCAGTGCGCGAAAGCGATGGCGTACGCGTTGATGCAAATTGCCTTAGCGGAAGACCGCGACTGTTATGTGATTCTGTTCTCCACAGAACAGATTACCTATGAACTGACCAGACAAGATGGCTTGCGTGAAGCGAGTGACTTCCTGACTTATAGCTTCCATGGTGGCACCGATTTGGAACCCGTGCTAATGAAGTCCATCGACTTGATGACAGGCGATAAGTACAGAAATGCAGACATGGTTGTGATTTCCGACTTTATCGCCCCCAAGCAATCGGAAGAAATGGCCAAACGTGTCGATCAATTGAAATTGCACAAGAACCGTTTCCATGCAATCAGCTTGTCCAAATATGGTAACCCTGAGTTGATGACAATGTTTGATCATTGCTGGTCTTATCATCCGAACCTAGTCGGTCGGATCATGAAAAAATGGTAAACAGGTGACAGAAAAAAGGAGCTCTTAGAGCTCCTTTTTGGTTATAACGTTAAGTGATCACAGTTCGTTAAAGTTAGCGGTGGTTTCGCCGCCAGCGGTCACGGTTAAGCCTGAGTTCGCTTTATAGATTTTGAACTCGCCGTCAACAACAATGCCATCAACAGAGTCGTCATTTGCGGTGCAGGTATAGCCGATAGAGTAAGTTCCCGGCTCCAAGAATCCAAATTCGTACTCGTATGTCAAACCGTTGTCTTCAGTATTCACATTTGCTGCAGCAAATGGAACTTGAAGATCTGGTAAGCCTGCAAATGGGCCCATAGCATCTTGCGCGACATTACCTTGATATAGGTACACTGCGTGAACATGTTCATTTGTCGAAGTTGAGTCCGTTTCGCAGCTTCCACGGAACGCAGTCGTCACATCGCCTTCAATCTCACCTGTCGTTACGGTATTGACCAGTGACACTGACGTTCGTTGCAGTGAGTAACTGTTTTCTCCGGTCACTTCTTTTAAGCCGCGGCGTAGATCAAACTCTACAACGTAGTCGTTGTTGTCTGAGTTCACCGTGAAGGCGTTATTGAAGAATAGAACGCCAGTGTTGTCTTCTTTGCCGACACCTTGTGGGCAAGCACCGTCGCCTTTTACTGTCAGCGGAAGTTTATTACCGTTCGCTCGGTCGACTACGTACGATGGGTACGTCGGGTGGTCGCCGTCGTTGGCGAAGACACACAGCTTGTACTCTCCAGTAGGAATGACTTGATCTTCAACCAACTCAAGTGCATCGCCACCTTGGAAGTCCAACAGGTTGACACTCAGTGGTAGTGGATCTTCACCTTCAGCTAAAGGTGCGCCATTCTCGTCAACGTAGTTACCATTGCCGTCAGTTTTATATACGTCGAAGACTTGCGGCTCGCCGTCTCCAAGTGGTAGGAAAGCGACTTTGCTGTATGTCACGACCGCTTCGGTAAGATCATCAACAGGCGCGTCAGAGACAGACAATGTAACAGGAGTCGTTGAACTAGAAGAAGAGTCACTATCTGAACCGCAGCCGACAAGAGCAAGCGCCACTGCTGCACCGATTAAACTAAATTTAAGAGTTTTCATTTCGCGTTCCCTTATTGTGTTTAGGTTAAACTTTAACGGAGTGCGTACGGTAGTTCATGATGATTCTGTCAGTAACTGTTACTGAAATGTCAAAATTTGGCTCGATATCGAGGTTTTTTTAAATGTGTTGTGAATTAATTCAAAGCTTAATATTCAATAGAATGAATAGGTTAGTTGAGCTGAAACACCGGTAGAGCGCAAATATGATTGGTCGCCCCACATGTACGCGTTGTACATGTGGGGATTTGTCGTGTGATTCTCAAGATCAGATTGCGAGCGGCATTTCCTGAGAAGGATCTTGTTTTCGGTAAACTCGGATTAAGCCGATTAATGCCAGTAGCGACATCAGCAGCATCAACGCGCCAAGCGGCATCTGATTGGTGGTTGGGATCGCAGATGCGCCCAAAGTAGCGAGACCTGCCCCTAGGTTTTGCATGCCGCCAAGTACCGCACCACCAGTACCCGCGTGGTAAGGCAGTGGTGACAACGCGCCAGTTGTCGCAGCAGGGAATAGGATACCCGCACCTAGGAAGTAAATCGTTGCACCGCCAATCAGAGTTAGCGCTGTGGTCTTGTCAAACAGGCCCGGAATCAGTACCACCAATGAACCAAACATAATCGAAATCAGACCAAACTTCAGCGCGCTCTTTTCGCTGCGTTTAGACGCGATGATGCTCGATAGCGCCGCACCAAACAAATAGCCCGGAATTGGCAATACAAACAGCAAGCTTACCGTAGTCGCTGGCAGAGCCAACACGCCACCTAACAATACACCTGCAGCCGCTTCAAATATCGCAACGCCTGAGAAAGTCGCAACCAGACAGATCAAGTAGCCTTGAAAGCGGCGATCTGACAGTACGTAACGGTAGCTATCGGCCACGCGCTCATAACGGCGCTTCTCTACTGGCAGTGTCTCGTCAAAGCTGGTCATCATAGTGATGACTACGGCAATACCAAATAGCGCTAGGAACATATAGCTAGAGCGCCAGCCAAACGACTCTGTTAGGTACCCGCCTAGAACCGGAGCAAGCAACGGTGAAAAAATCACGCACATGCTGATTAGGCTGTTCACTTTATGCAGTTCAGCACCCGAGAAGACGTCGCGAGTGAGCGTTCGTGACATCGCACCGCCACACCCGATACCAAGCCCTTGGATAAAGCTACCAGCCAAGAACCACTCATAGTCGTGAGCAAACAGCGCAATAATGGCACCAACAATGTAGATCAGTAGACCAGCGATAATGATTGGTTTACGACCAAGGCGATCCGATAACGGACCGTACACGAACTGCGATAATCCATAAGGGATCAGATAGCACGCCATTACAGCTTGTAGAGCTGCTGGTGTAACCAAAAAATCACTCGCCATATGTCCCATTGAAGGCACGTACATGGTTTGAGTCATTTGACCTACAGCGGTCAAAATAGCGATTAAGAATGTCAATTTAATAACTTGATGTGAAGCAGACATTTTCAACTACACCTAAATCCAAAGCGTAAGAAACCGTAACTTTGCCGTAGCAAAGCTAATAAATAAATTTGAAAAGGGGTACTTTCAGGCGCGAGATATTAGAGTGACTTGCACACGGTGGCAATCAAAAAGTGTGAAGTTGAGCAAGATAAAAATCTATGATTTGAATTAGAAAAACTAATCCAAATTTTAATGATGTCTACGTTGGATATTTATGCGCATGGAAGCGCGCTTAAACACTTACGACATAGGCAGCTACTGTGTGTCTCAAGTGAGGAAGTATCGCGTTTTTCTACTGAAAAGCACCAGCAAGTCTCTTTACCTAAGCTAATATCGCATACTGCTGGTTTATTGCATGAAGGGCACTGATGAGTGGATTCAATACCAGATAACGCATTCATTACAGCATCACGATCAGAACTGCTCATTTCGCGCCATTTGATAATTTCGTCCATGGTACGGTGACAACCGCCACAAATGCCATCGTTGTTTTTGCATGCGGCTACGCAGGGAGTTTTCAAAATGGAAGTGTCTCTTTTGGTTCTTTAGCCGCGACTATAATACGAAACGTAACGTGGCACTATCTTTCGTTAAACGAGGTGCGTTTCTTTGTTTGCATTTGAGAGTGATTCTCATTAATATTTGATGAGAATAATTATTAATTGCAATTTATGATGTTGATGATCCCTTTACTTGCTGCCGAACTTTTTGCCGTGGTGTTAGCTAAGAAAATGCATTTTATGAATCAAGAGATTCTGGCTTGGTTCGGTTATATCCTTATCGCCGAGTTCAGCGTTACTGGTAGCGCGCTAAAAATATTGATTGCGCTGTTTTGCCTTGCGCCTTTTGTTGTCCGTATGCGAACAAGGCCCGTCGCGCAAAATATCATGCGTGCGGGCTTTGTTGTTCCGGTTTTGCTTCAGGCTTACTTGAACTTTGGCGGCTGATAGAGCAGGGAAGTATCTTGCTTCATAAAGATGTTACTTGCTACTAAGCTACCGATACAGACTAAGCTCAGTGCAACCCAACCAAGCAGCGAAGGTTCTTCGTTGAACACTGGAATGGCGAGTAATGTCGCAATCGCTGGGGTTGCTGCGCCAAACGCGGCAGTTCTCTCTGCACCTAAGATTGAAATGGCTCTTAGGTAAGTGAACGACGCAATCACACCCGCTCCAATGCCTTGCAGCACAATATGCCCGAGTAGCTCTTGCCAAGGCCAATAAGACGGCGGCGTGCTGGCCAAATAGCTCGGCAGCGTGCCGGTTGCAATCAAGGTAAATAACACAATACTCGAGAGCAATGAGATAAATCCTGCTACAACCAGTGGGTTCAAGTTCGATACCCGAGCGCAGATCGTGAATATCGCCCACATAAAGCTACCGATTAAAAATAGCGTATGCCCTTGAAGGAGATGGCTATCGAGATGGGTCAAGCTTTGGTAGAGAAACGCGACGATACCAGTAATAACTATGACCAAGCCAGCAATTCGATGTTGACTGAGTGGCTGCTTAAAAAGAATCACCGCAATGCCTGAGACAAATAACGGTAACGTCCCAGGTACCAGCGCACTACCATCTGAAACCGGCGCGTATTGCATCCCAGTACCCGCAACCAGTAAGTAGGGGAGTCCACAGCCAATAAACATTCCAAGCCAGTAACGTTTCGGTACAACGATGATTTTTTCTGATGAGCGAAGGACCAGAGGCAGCAGAATCATACAAGGGATCAAAAAACGGGTAATTGCGATGTCTGCGGTTGTAAGGTCGGAATGCGCTCCGCTACGCAAGGAAAGGAAGAATCCAGACCAAAGCAGCAGCGTGGTAAACATTGCCAAGTATCCTGAGATCATAATGATGTTATAAGTTTGTTGTATTTGATAGTTATTATGAGTCGTATAAAGCGGTGAAATATGGCAAAGTGAATCAATAAATACGGATTTTTTGCACTATTTCATCAACAAACAACTAATCTAAGCTAGAAAAGGCTAACAATCTCTATGGACAGAATCGACCGTCATATTCTTTCGCTATTACAAAAAGACGCACGTCAATCAACGGCTGATATCGCGGATAAAGTTGGTTTATCACCGTCTCCTTGCGCACGCCGGATCAAGAAGCTGGAAGATGATGGTGTGATCGCAGGTTATCAAGCCAAGCTAAACAAAAAGAAAGTAGGGGTCGGGATGACGGTGTTTGTTGAAGTCAGCTTGAATAATCACCAGGCCAGTTCTATTGAAGCATTTGAGTTGTCAATCCAAGAGATGGAAGAAGTCACCAGTTGTCATGTTGTCTCTGGTGCTTATGATTACTTATTAGAGGTTGTCAGCCATGACTTGACGGGGTACGAATCGTTTACGCGTAAGTTACAGCGTCACGATAACGTGAAAGATATCCATACTCATCTGGCGATTCGTCAGGTGAAAGAGTTTAGTGAACTGCCTGTATTTACTTAACAGCCTAGAGTTGGTTGCTAGCTATTTTCACTTAGCCCACATGCTGCGGGCTAAGTAGAGACGACAAACAGATTATTCTGGATGGTAAGTAATGCTGCCAAGTTCTAGTACCGGAGCAACATCAATATCTTCTGCATTCATCATCGCTGAGATGCGCTGAACGGAAGAAAGTAGCAAAGATTGCTCCCACTCTTCTAACTGCTGAAACTTATTAATGAAGTTTTGTTGCAGCGGCATCGGTGCTTGGCTAAGTTTTTCCAAGCCTTTTTCAGTTAAGTGCGCGTGTACTTTGCGCTTATCTTTCTCGCTACGAACGCGCTTTACTAACTCATGTTTTTCTAGGCGATCAAGAATCGTCGTCGCTGTTGCCTGACTCATATTGGTATGTTTCGACAATTCACGAATTGTCACTTCACCGAGCTCCCTAATTGAACGCATAAGAATCAGTTGAGGGCCGGTTAAACCAGTCTCTTTGCTTAGGCGTTTAGAGTGCAAATCGATAGCGCGAATGATTTGGCGGATCGAAATTAAAACTTCTTCGTGCTTTTCCAATGTTCATCCTTAGTCAACAGAGAGTTAAGGGCGTGAAAATACCTTAAAATGCCGTCTAATTGAAGAGTCAAAAACGATAAGGATCGTGATTATTAACTATAATATTAGTCTGCAGATCGTTTAATCATCAAAAATATCTAGTTAAAATGTTTAGTATTCGAAGTGTGTTCAACTATTGATGTAACCCTCTGTAGAGCAAAAAATCTACTAATGTATTAATTTTTGATTAAAAAGTGTCCATTTAAGAGCGATTTAGTGGCATGAATTGTCGGAGTGCGTACAATAATAGGTAGTCAATCAAGTCTTTATATAGAGAAAATTATTTTCATCACTAATGATTTTTCTATCTTAAGGGTTGATTAAGGATTGAATTTCATCAAGAGAGGAAAGATGACGAAAGGTATAGATAAGTACAGTATCGACAGTACCGATTATACGATCGGTCAAGATAATGTGCAGAAATGGGGCTTTGATGTACATAATCCTGTATTCGGATGGAGTGCTGGTTTGATTGCTCTTTTCTTGGTTGCTGCGCTGGTTATGGACGCAGAAACAGCCAAGTCGGCACTTGACGGGTTAAAGTGGCAGATCATTGGCAGCTTTGACTGGTTGTTCATTTGGTCGGGTAACATCTTCGTTATTTTCTGCTTAGCGTTAATTGTTTCTCCACTGGGTAAAATCCGCCTAGGTGGTCACGACGCAACGGCGGACTACTCGTTTATTTCATGGCTATCGATGCTGTTTGCCGCAGGTATGGGTATCGGCCTGATGTTCTGGAGTGTGGCTGAGCCAGTTGCTTACTTCACTGGTTGGTATGAAACACCACTTGGTGTAGAAGCAAACACACCAGAAGCGGCGAAATTAGCACTAGGCGCGACCATGTTCCACTGGGGTCTACACCCATGGGCTATCTACGGTGTCGTAGCGCTGTCATTAGCATTCTTTGCGTACAACAAGGGTCTACCACTTTCGATTCGTTCGATCTTCTACCCGTTGTTGGGTGACCGCGCTTGGGGTTGGGCTGGTCACGTTGTAGATATCCTAGCGGTATTGGCGACGTTGTTTGGTCTGGCAACCTCATTAGGTCTAGGTGCACAGCAAGCAGCAAGTGGTATTCACCACGTATTCGGTATTGAAGCTGGTCTTGGTCTACAAATTGTTGTGATCACAGTCGTGACTCTACTTGCGGTAGTTTCAGTTATTCGTGGTATCGATGGCGGTGTAAAAGTTATCAGTAACATCAACATGATCGTGGCATTCTTGCTACTGATTCTTGTTGCGTTGATTGGTTACGCAATTACATTCGGCAACATCGGCACTACGCTAATGGCGTACGTTGAGAACATCATCCCTCTAAGTAACCCACACGGTCGTGATGACGTAGCGTGGTTCCAAGGTTGGACTGTGTTCTACTGGGCTTGGTGGATTTCTTGGTCACCATTCGTAGGTATGTTTATCGCGCGCGTTTCTAAAGGTCGTACAGTACGTGAATTCATTACTGCAGTACTTCTAGTACCAACGGCAGTCACACTGATTTGGATGTCGGTATTCGGTGGTATGGCTATCGACCAGGTAGTTAACAACGTTGGTCAGCTTGGTGCGAAAGGCCTGACGGATGTATCACTAGCGATGTTTGAAATGTTTGACGTACTGCCAATGGGTACAGTGCTGTCGTTCATCGCTGTTGTGTTGGTATTGGTGTTCTTTATCACCTCTTCGGACTCGGGTTCATTGGTTATCGATAGCATCACGGCTGGTGGTAAAGTGGATGCGCCAGTTCTACAACGTATCTTCTGGGCATTAATGGAAGGTGCGATTGCAGTTGCGCTACTTTGGATCGGTGGTACTGAAGCGATTCAAGCACTGCAAGCCGGCGCAATTTCTACAGCGTTGCCGTTCACGATTGTTCTTCTGCTGATGTGTGTCAGCCTGATCATGGGTATGCGCACAGAAGACTACAAACGATAAGTTATCGTAAATATCAAAAAGGGAGCGAATTATCGCTCCCTTTCTTCGTTTAAGTAACCTGCGCCGTTTAAGCCAGTTATTTACAATCTAACTACTTATAGCCAAAGCTGGCTAATTGGTTGCTGGCGATTGTAGTGATAAGCAATCTGCGCCTGCAGTAACTCAGCCGTCGCAACGGCATCGGTTAACGCGTGGTGCGGTGTGTACTGCGGCAGGCCATAACGCGTCCGGCTTGCGCCCAGTCTGACTGACTCAGGCTTCTTACCACGGATTTTGTTGATAATGCCGCCGCTAAGCCTTTGCTGGATGTGGGTTTCAATGTGCATGGTATCCACTACCGGAAACTCAATCCCTTCCTCAATGCGAGTGAGTAGGGCGCGGTTAAAGAACTCGCGTTCAATACGCTCATAATGCACCACCATGATTTTTCCAGCCATCTGCTCAAGGACTTGATCAAATACCTCTTCTAGGTCTGGTGCGTCTAACACGTCTGAGTGAGTGATCCCGTGGATCACCACTGACTCTTCTGCCAGTTGCTTTTGTGGCCTCACTGTCCAGTGTCGCGCCTGATTAACGAAGATGCGATTGAGCGTAAAAGGCACTGTGCCAATGGTAATGATATCGTCTTGATCAGAGTCTAGCCCGGTAGTTTCGAAGTCCATCGCCAAAAACACTACTTCTTCTAAAGGCGTATTGGGATCTGGTAGGGCACACTCGTAGTAATGCTTGAGGCGTTCATCGCGTACCGCTTCCAGTTTACGTTTAAACTTGGTCGGCCAGTCGATGCTCGGTGGGCTGATCAGTTTTTTTATCATACGTGCCTCACTTGAACTTTTGGCTGGCTTGATAGCGGAACTTGAGGAAGTTCTGCCCGTTGCTGAGGATTTGGAACGCATCTTTAAGATTGCGGCGTTCAAAGTCCGACAAGCTTTCTGGCTCGATATTGTTATCCGGCTCAATCTCATTCTCTACATCGAACGCTTGGTGACGAATACGCACCATAGAGATAAATTCGAGCGCATCGCGCAGGTCACGTGCTTTACCTTTCGGCAAAATACCTGCTTCGTGGATATCGTCTAGGCGCTCAAACGAGTTCTTAGAACGCGAACCAACCGCGAGAGCGTGAACACGGATTAAGTCTGCTAACGGCGCAGTACCGCGGCGTTTGAGGTTGATGGAGTTCTTGTGTTGACCATCTTTCTCCATCACGAAGTCTTTAAAGAAGCCCAATGGCGGTGTGCGGTTCATTGCGTTGCGAGCAAGACACGCTAAGAAACGGTTGTTCTTACGGGCACGACGGACAATGAAGCCATTAAGCTGCTCTGCCCATTTCAATCGGCCATACACGCCATCCAAATCAAAGAAGATGGACGCATTGAGTAGCGCTTTCGGGTTTGGATCGTCAATCCAGTCGGCAAAACACTCTTCCCATTCGCTGCGCGTCATACGCCACATTGGATTGGTCGCCATAATGTCGCCGGTACAGTAGCGGTAGCCACACTTGTCCAGGCCGTCACAAACGCGCTTGGCCAACTCGGCAAAGTAAGCGTCGTGTTCTTCTTTCACAAACGTATTATCGAGAATGATCGCGTTGTCTTGGTCAGTAACCAGCAACTGCTCGTCACGCCCCATTGAACCGAGAGCGAGGAAACAATAAGGAACCGGCGGCTCGCCAAGCTCTTCTTCTGCTAACTCAATAATACGCTGTTTAAAGCTTCGGCCAATCACCGACATCGCGCTGCCGACCATGTGTGAGTTAGCGTCTTCGTTGACCATGCGCACAAAGCTGCTCTTCACTTGCTCTGATACTGCCGCGAGGTCATCGATAGATTGTTGCTGGAAGATGCTGCTTACTAACAACAGTGAGTTCTGCGATTCGTAACGGACAATGTCGGTGGCTTCAATAATACCAATCGGTTTATTGTCTTTAAGCACCGGTAAGTGATGAACATTGTAGCGCAGCATGGTTAGCATCACTTCGTGAACGTAGGCATTGTGATCGAGTGAAATCAGCTCGGTGGTCATCACGCTAGACACGTCTTCGTTCGGATCGAGACCTTGCGCAACAACGCGGGTGCATAAATCCCTATCGGTGATAATGCCCACTAACGGAGATATATCATCTTCGTTGTCTTCGAGGATATTTGGGTCGATGACGAGTAACGCAGACACCGCTTCGTCCGCCATCTTAATCGCGGCATTTTGGATGGTTTCGTTGTGGTAAACGAATGGTGCATCGCGAGTAAGTAGTGTGCTGACTTTTGACGAAGTAAGGTCATTTTGGTCCTGAGTACTAGAGACAGCTTGACGCAGACGCGCGTTATCTTGCACTTCGACAAAATCAGCGAATGACTCGTGGTTATCGTAGAGCTCCTGGAACACTGATTCTGGAATGCAGTAGAGTAGGGTGTCTTTAGTCGCTTTAGCAGGGAAACGTACCTTGTTGTTGGTGAGCAGGCCCATCTGGCCAAACAAAGCGCCTTCGTCTAAGCGGTTGTAGAGCTCGCCTTTACGACGGTAAATCTCAACTTCACCGCTTCTGACCATGTAAAGGTCGTGGATTTCGTCCCCAAAGTGGATGACGGGTGTGTCTTCACGGAAATAGGATATCTCTACGTGCTGAGTGATAAAGTTCAGCACATCGTCTTCTAGCTCGTCGAATGGTGGGTGTTGGGCGAGGAAATTTTTGATTTCCAGTAGTTCTGCTTCCATGAAGAGTTCCATTGTTAGCTGAGTGTCTTTCAATGGTACATGATCTTAGCTGCAATTTCGTGGTTCGTAGGTGTCTTAAGCTTAAAAAATAAAGGCTTAGATTACGATCTAAGCCTTTATCATCAGAATTGAAGTGCTTATTGGTTAACTTAGGCCAACGATATCGCCATTCTCGTCCAAGTCGAGGTTCATAAAGGCAGGCTTGTCCGGTAAGCCCGGCATGGTCATCACGTTGCCACACAAAGCGTAAATAAAACCTGCGCCCGCACAGAGTTTGAGTTCGCGGACGGGTACATCAAAATGGCTTGGCGCACCTTTGACTGAACCTATGGTCGAGATAGATAACGGCGTTTTCGCTAAACACACCGCTAAATTATCGTAGCCATGGGTTTTAAACTCTTCTAGTTGCGCTTTGGCCTTGTCGCTTAAAGTGATGCTAGATGCGCCGTAACCGAGCTCTGCAACTGCCATCAGTTTTTCTTCGGTCGGTTGATCAAATTTATAAAGCGGGGTGAACTCAACGTGCTTCTCAGTTTGTTGCACGACTTTTTGCGCTAGTTCGACGGTACCTTCGCCGCCTTTGGCAAATCCTTCACTGATCGCCACTTCAACGTCATGCGGTAGGGCTTCGATCATCGCTTTGAGCGCCAATAGTTCTTGCTCTGAATCTTGCGGGAAGCGGTTAATCGCTACAACGGCTGGAACGCCATATTTGTTGACGTTGTTGATGTGCCATTTGAGGTTTTCAAACCCGGCTTCGAGTGCGTTTTGGTCGCATTCAAATAAGGATTCTGGAATCGGTTGACCTGGTTTGAGATCGTAAAGCCCAGAGTTGGCTTTGAGACCACGTAACGTCGCGACAATCACCGCGCAGTCTGGTGCTTTGCCTGACATTTGCGCTTTGATGTTACACGCCTTTTCAAACCCCATGTCTGAGCCAAAGCCACCTTCTGTTACTGTGTACTCGCTGAGTTTGGTTGCAATATTATCTGCGATGATTGAAGAATTACCGTGGGCGATATTGGCAAAAGGACCTGCATGGATAAGGGTTGGAACGCCTTCCAAGGTTTGCATTAGCGTCGGTTCGATGGCTTCTTTCATGCTAACGGCCATTGCACCTGCAACTTGCAGATCTTCGGTTGTGACCGGATTGCCATTAAGGTCGTAAGCGACGACAATTTTGCCAATTCTAGCTCTGAGGTCTTTTAAGTCCGTTGCCAGCGCTAAGATAGCCATTAGTTCCGATGCTGCTGAGATATCGAAGCCGTCTTCACGTTCAAAGCCGTTAATGGTTTTGTCGGCTTCATTTCGACCGATGGTCACCATACGAAGTGCGCGGTCGTTGTGGTCCATTACACGTTTCCAGACCACACGTTTGCTGTCGATACGCAGCGCTTTGAGTCCGCTACGCTGTTCGAAATCTTGATAACCATTACGCTGCTCGTGGTAGATACGCGCATCAATGGCTGCCGCTGCTAGATTGTGTGCTGCGGTGACGGCGTGAATATCGCCAGTTAGGTGCAGGTTTAGCTCTTCCATAGGCGCGACTTGCGAATAGCCGCCACCCGCTGCGCCACCTTTCACGCCAAATACCGGACCCATAGACGGCTGTCGAATACATGCCATTACAGAGTGGTTAAGTTTAGCCAGACCTTGAGCCAATCCGATAGTAGTAACGGTTTTTCCCTCACCGAGAGGCGTTGGAGTAATCGCGGTAACGAGCACGAGTTTGCCAGTCGGCTTTGGTGCTAATCGTTTCAAGCTCTTAAGCGAGACTTTGGCTTTATGCAGCCCTTGGCTGTGGAACTCAGAATCCAGTAAGCCTGCTCGTTGAGCAACCTCGGCAATTGGTAGCAATTTCGACACGCGACAAATTTCAATATCGGACAGCATAAAATCCTCAAAATAGACACACAAATAGTGGGGCAATCGTTTGCGCTGGAATAATAGCGTTTAAAAGTCCTTTGTAAAGAGCTAATTCTAGCTTGCTGTCGACTTTAACTTAAAACGGATAGTGTTGAAACGAGAAAAGAGTAAAAAAAGGACCTACCCGAAGGTAGGCCAAAATCCCTAAAGTTTCCTTGTGGAGCAAGGGTGTGGGGGAGGGTGATTAACGTTTGGGAGAACACACTAAGCGGCGACACATTCCTTCTTCTTGAGCTGCACAAGACGGCTGATGTTAATGTCGCCAACGCCTTCTACCGATTCAAAACGTGAAATCAGTAGCGAAGAAATGTTTCGTTTTTCCAACTCGCTGTTGATTAGCGGCAAAACTGTAGTAGTCACTTCTGAGTTGTTTGGTACTGGCTGCGCGTATACTGGCTCGACACCACGTAAGATAGACAGTTTCGCCAGTAGCTTTTCGTCGCTGCTTAATGCCCAGATGGTCGCGCGACTGTGGCAACGAGACATCAACAGCGGTGTTTCACCACTTTCGGTAAATACCGCTACGCCTAAGCTATCTTCAGAGCGAGTGGCTGAAATCATCGAAGAGACCGCAAAGCTCTTGCTGCTGTCGCTGCATAGCTGCTGGATCTGTTCCCAGCAGGTGCCGGAGCAAGACGTATCCGCTTCCACGCCTTCGGCAATACGCGCCATTGCTTTCACCGCTTCAACTGGGTAAGCGCCCATTGCGGATTCGGCAGATAACATGACTGCGTCGGTACCATCGATAATAGCGTTGGCTACGTCCATCACTTCTGCACGCGTTGGCAGTGGGTTTTCAATCATTGATTCCATCATCTGCGTTGCAGTGATAACCGGTTTGCCTAGGTGTTTAGAACGTGAAATCAACGCTTTTTGTACGACGGGTAGGCGGGCATCACCGATTTCAACGCCTAAGTCGCCACGTGCAACCATGATAACGTCAGACGCTTCGATAACTTTGTCCATCGATGCCTCATCAGTCACGATCTCAGCGCGCTCGACTTTAGCCACGATTTGAGCGCTACAACCCGCTTGGCGAGCAATGGAGCGTGCGTAATGAAGATCGTCTGCGTTACGTGGGAAAGAAACAGCAAGGAAATCTGCGTCAATGACGGCTGCGGTTGCGATGTCTTGCTTGTCTTTGTCTGTTAGCGCTGGCGCAGAAAGACCTCCCCCTAGTAGGTTGATGCCTTTACGGTTTGATAGTTTGCCACCGTTCATCGCACGTGTTTTAACCAGTTGGTTCGCTTTGTCGACTTCGAGAGTTTCAAGTTGAATTCGGCCGTCATCCAGGAGCAGGATATGGCCAACTTCTAGGTCGTTGATCAGCTCTGGGTAGTCAAGGCCAACCGATTCTTGATTGCCTGCTTGTGGGTCTAATGTGCCGTCTAGGTAGAAAATGTCATCTTGTTTAAGAGTGATCACGTCTGACTCGAAGCCAGAGATACGAATTTTTGGACCTTGTAGGTCAACGAGAATACCAACGTGTTTGCCGAGTTGCTTCGCGATAGAACGGACTTTTAGCGCTGTTGCAACATGGTCTTCCTGTTTACCGTGTGAAAAGTTCAGGCGGACGACATTCACGCCAGCGAGAATCATTTGTGAAAGAGTTTCTACATCTTGGCTCGCCGGGCCTAAAGTTGCGACGATTTTAGTTTTATTCATAACTTACCTGTAACTACACGATTAAAATGAGTAAATAAAAAGTGGGGTGGCTGGTTATGCCGTTATTTATAGTTGTTGCCACTTGTGAGCCATCGTGCAAGTGACTGTGTCACTACAAACACTAGGCTTTCACCAGCCTAAGGGGGCCGAGGCCCCCTTGTATTTCGTTAGTTAGCAGTGCTTTCTTTTAGCTCAGCTTGTGGTTCGTCGATATCAACGACTTTCTTCGCGTTCCATACTGTTAGAGCAAGAAGTAGAGATACCACACCCGCCGCTAGCCAGAAGTACTGTGCTTGAGAGAAGTCGTACTTAGTTACGCCATCAACTTCAGTGATCTTGATAAGCGATGCTGAAACAACTTCCTGAGCAGATGCCGCCATGTAAGAGAACAGACCGATGAAGCCTTTCACCGCACCTACCGCGTTCTTAGGCATTAGGTCACAAGCCGTTAGACCCGCTAGGAATACAACTAGACCACCAATTGCGAAACCGATTAGACCTAGAGCAACAGCGTCAATTACACGGTTGTCTGGACCGAAGAACATCAGACACATACCAGCGATGTTTGCGATACCGTAAAGCAGTGTTGGGATGTGACGGTTAGCGTTAAACACTTTGTCAGAGATGATGCCTGATAGAATCGCACCCGCTAGACCCGCGATTGGGTAAGTAGACATTGCAAAACCAGCGTCAATCAGTGAGTAACCTTTAGACTCTTGTAGGTAAAGTACCGCCCAAGAAGACATCGCGTAGCGAGATACGTACATCGCAGCACATGCAGCAGCAATTAGCCAAACTGTAGGTTGCTTAAGGATGAACATTTGCGCACGGCGCGTTTCTTTTGGATCGTTCTTTTTCTTGATTTCAGGTTCTTCGTCAAATGCCGTTGCTGCATCTGGTAGACCGTAAGTTTGTGGACGGTCTTTAAGGATGAAGAACATACATAGTGCTGCGATAACTGCCGCAATACCTGCACCGATGAAACCTGCTTGCCAACCTAGGTAGCTCACTAGAGTCGCAGTTAGGATCCAAGTGATACCTTCACCGATGTTACGAGAACCACCCCAGATAGAGTAACGGCTACCACGTTGTTTTGGTGAGAACCACTGGAATAGAGATACACAAGAAGGCGCAGAACCAACAGATTGGAACCAACCGTTCAGACCCCAAAGAAGGATGAAGAAGAACGCTGTTGTGTTAAGACCCATGAAAATCGCTGTTGCACCCGAAAGTAGCAGCGAGAACGACATAAAGCGGCCGATGTTGGCATAGTCAGAAAGGAAGCCGTTTGAGAATTTACCAATTGCGTAAGTGAAGAAGAACGCAGAACCCATGATACCAAGTTCTTCGAGGCTTACGATGCCAGCATCTAGCATTGGTTTTTTAACAACACCTAAGCTCATACGAACGACGTAGAACACGGCATAACCAAAAACAAGACCTAAGAATACTTGCCATTGGTAGCTTTTGAATCGGGCTTGCATCGCCCCTTTGTTGCTGTCGGACAGAGGTAAGTCCGGACGCGTTTTGAAGAAATTAAACATAATTGTTTCACTCCGTGGATTGTGACGGTAAATGAGTTGTCGGGAGCATCATGCAAACGGAGCGGGAGAACTTCAAAAATGGGGTTTTGAGACAAAACTGACTCAAACAAGTAAAAAGCATGAGTTAAAATTGCCACGTTTCACCATCCAAAGTGGGGTGAAATTGATAAAATTATGTCTAACGAATTGACGATTTGCGTCAGCAATGACACAAACCTGACAGACACATATTTTGTGTCTGATTATGAGATTTTGAATTGACGCACATTTTTAAGGGATTTTGTGATTTGAATACTAAGAGCACCGGGACAAAGTTAGCTGCATTTGCTGTCTGTTTAGCGAGCATTGCCACGCCAGTAAAGGCGGATAAAGATGGCTTAGTAATCCTAACCACCTTTTCTGGTGAACCTTTGGCCGAGCTAATTTCAGAATATAAAACACAATACCCAACAGTAGATACCTCTCTGATTTACCGCCGTACTCAGTCTGCCAGCCACTTGCTGAATAAAAGCTATATACAAGACATCGACCTTGTATTGAGTTCTTCTCCTTTTGTGATGAAAGACCTCGATCAGCACGAACTGCTTTCTACCGCATCGTTTGGTGCAGAGATGCCAGATTGGCTAACTCCGTTTGTGCTGCCTAATCAAGATAAAGTGGTCAGTGTCGGCTACTCCGGCGCAGGCCTGGTGTGGAATAGTGACTACCTCAAAGCCAACGGTCTTGAGAAGCCTGAGAAATTTATCGATTTAACTTCACCAGCGTATTTTGGTCATATCACCATGAGCACCCCGAGCCGCTCTGGTACGACTCAAATGATGGTTGAGAGCATCCTCGCGCGATACGGTTGGGACCAAGGCTGGTCGATTCTCTTAAACGTTGGGGCCAACTTAGGAACCATTTCGTCGCGCAGTTTTGGCGTGAGTGACTACGTAGCGAAAGGGCAGTTTGGTATCGGCCCAACAATTGATAGCTACGCGTTGGTGTTGCCGAAGCGATACCAATATGTCGGCTTTGGCTATGACCATGACTTCACACTAATGCCAACCTATGTCGCGATCCTTAATAAACCGGGTGTCAACGAAATCGCTCATCAGTTCATTAAGTTGCTACTGTCAGACAAAATTCAAAGCGAAATGCTGGAGTCAAACTTCGCTAAGCACTCGATTTCAGATAACTCTCTGCACAGTGACCAAGTTCCAGCGTTGGACTTAGATAAGCTGATGAAGCGTGAGAAGTTGGTTAACCTGATCTTTGATGAAGCAATTACCAAGCGTTTACCGGAGCTACAAGATGTTTGGTTGAGCTTGTCCCGCTTCAAAGTCAAGTATCAAGATAAGCCGGAACAGTTAAAACGAATCGATGCACTAATCAGTAAACTGTTTGCGATTCCATTTAGTGAGGAGCAGGTCGAGCAGTTAGGTGTTAGTGTTGCACAAGCGATTGAAGGCAGCGCGGACGCCGAAGGGTTAGAAGTTGCGATGCTGGCGGAGTTTAGCTACCGATTCGGTGTGGAGTTTGATACCAACCTGCAAGAAGTCGAAATTGAGTTCCGCAAATTACAAAAAGAGCTAGGTAAATGAAAAAGTGGAGTACCATCGGTGCAAAGCTGATCCTAGCGTTTACAGGCACAACCGCGCTGCTCACCGTGGTGAGTGCGGTGGCGTGGTTGACTTGGAGCCGGTTGGACGGCCAAGTTAGCGAACTGCTTGAAAACAGCGTACCTAAATATAACACCAGCTATCTTCTTGAAAGCCGAAGTAGTGAAATACGTCACCGCGTGCAGTTACTGCCGACACTCACGAACCGCGTTGAGATCGACAGTCTAGTGGTAGAGCTCTCAGAACAGCTTGCCGCCGTCAAAGCCGCGTTAACCGATGTACAAACCAACCCGCTGGATGACGAAGAAGCCGCGATATTGTCGGAGTTGTACCTAGAGCTAGAACAAACGCTATCAAACTACAGCCATTTGGTGCAGCAACGCGTTGAGCAAACACGCCAAATCAACAAACTCAAAGAGCAAATCAACTGGCTACATCAGGATATACGCTCTGAACTTACGCCGATTCGCCAAGAACTGCACTGGCTGATTAGTCGTGGGGAAGACGGCGAAGAGCGTACGATTGCGTTAGAGCAACTGCGCACCATTCAGCACGTATTGGATGTGGAGTCGGACGTGTTCTCCATGACCAGCGATGTGATGGAAGCCGAGCAACTGGCGCAAGTACATAACGCCACCAAGGTAATCCAATACAAATTGGATGAGCTGATCAAAAGCAGCCAACCGATTCTCACGTTGCGCTCATCGATCTCCTATCAGCAACTGATTCAAGAACTGGAAGTATTACTACTGCCACAAGGCGTGTTTTATCTTCAGGCGTTAGATAAAGTCGCACTGAATCATCGAATTGCCAGCTTACAGGAACAGATTGATACCCAACTTGGTGAAATACATAAACAGATAGCTCAAGTGGTGAAGCGCGCTGACAAAACGTTTGTTGATGTGAAGAAGCAGACCGCGACGTTAGTGTCTTATGGCAACCACATCCTGATTGTGTGTTTCAGCGTTTCGATTTTGATGTCGCTGTTTTTGACGTACTACTTTATCAACCGCCGTATCGTGGCGCGCTTGACCGCAATCAGTAATAGCATTGATGCGATCACCAAAGGCGATTTAAGCCACCCGATATTGGTCGATGGTGATGACGAGATCGGCCGCTTAAGTGAAAAGCTGATTGAGTACGGTGAAAGCGTCAAAGAGATGCAGAGAACCAACGCAGTCAGCCTGATAAACAATACTTCAGCAAGCTTGCTGACCTGTGATTTAGCTGGTTACGTAGAGTCTGCCAACCTAAGTGCGCGTCGATTATTGACGATGCAAGGGGAAGTTGAGCAGAAGCTGATTTGGCAATCGTTTGAAGGTAATAATCAGCGCATTCTTGCTCGGGTGTTTAAACGCAGTGGCACTTTGTTCAAAGAAGGTCGTGATGAAATCACGCTTTGTGTTGTGGGTTTGACTCAATGTTACCTGCATTTCGACTTCCATCTGTTTTCTCACGGTCAGTTGAACAAAGTGATCGTGACGATTACCGACATCACTGAGCAAGCTTTGACTGCGAAAGAACTAGAGCGTCGCGTCGCGGAGAAAACCCGCGATTTAGTCGAAAAGAACGAGATGCTTTGTGAAGAGATCAACGAGCGTGAGCGCGCTGAAATGCATTTGAAGAAAACTCAGGGCGAGTTGATTCAAGCAGCGAAAATGGCGGTGGTTGGGCAAACCATGACCAGCCTTGCGCACGAACTCAATCAGCCGCTTAACGCGATGTCGACTTACCTATATAGCGCTAAACTTTCATGTGAGAGTGGCAATGTTGCAGCGGTGAATAAGTCGATTGACCAAGTTGAAAGCTTGTCACACCGAATGAGCAAAATCATCAGCAGTTTGCGCAGTTTTGCGAAAAAACCCGATGCAGAGCAACCTGCGCGTCAGTTGATGTTGAAGGATGTGGTTGAGCAAGCCATCACGATTGTGAATACCAAAGCCAAACGAAAAATGATTGAAATCGACAATCAAATTGACGACAGCATGGATGTGTTTGGTAACGAACTGGCGATTGAACAAGTGCTGATCAACTTGCTGGTGAACAGTTGCGACGCGATTAGCGAACTCAACGCGAGCAAGCGCAAGATTACTATTTCTGCGTTGTATTCCAGTGATACGCACCATGTGGTGGCGATTGAAGACAGCGGAACCGGGTTTGATACTCATATTGTAGAAAAGTTGTTTACTCCATTCACAACAACGAAAGAGGTAGGGTTAGGGCTGGGTTTGACCATTAGCCAATCATTAATGGAGAAGTACGCTGGACATATTTACCTTGCGTCCAGTCTGGAAAAAGGTGCTTTAGTTATTTTGGAATTGCCATATGCAAAATCATAAATTTTCCGTGCTCTTGGTGGATGATGACCAAGACGTGTTGGACTCGTATAAACACTTAATGGACATTGCGGGTTTAACAGCGAAAGCCATTTCTGACCCTACTCAGGCATGTCAGCATTTATCGACCGATTGGCCGGGCGTGGTGCTGCTTGATATGTACATGCCTCAAATCCATGGCTTGCAGCTTTTGGAAAAGATCAAACAGATTGATGAGCGTATTCCGGTGATTGTAATTACCGGCCACGGCGATATTCCGATGGCAGTGGATGCGGTGAAAAAGGGCGCGTGTGAGTTTGTTGAAAAACCGATCAATCCAGCGCAGCTGCTTGAGATGGTCAAATCGCACTTAGATATCCGTTCTGCATTTGTCGAGCAAAAACGTGCGATGGTCTCGACGATAGATAAAGCGCTAGTCGGCAGTTCCGCGCAACTCGATCAGATCCGCCATTGCGTATCTCAGTTTGCGCTGTTGAAAAACCACGTGGTGGTGTGGGGTGAGTCTGGCAGTGGTCGTCACCTAGTGGCACATCTTATCCATGATATGTCGGAAGAAGGCGAGACCGCGCAGTGTGAGTTGCTGAGCTCTGAGCCGGATACGACACTAGAACAGCTCGCGGCTGAACTGGATAACTTAGCCGTGGGTACGTTAATCCTCGATAACGTTGAGCGTTTAAGTGAACCATGCCAACGTTTGTTAGCACAATGGTTGATCGAACAAGAGCGCAATAATCACCCCGTCCGCGTGATTGCCGTTTTCAACCATGAACCGGAACAATTGATCGCTCAAGCTAATCTCACGCCTGAGCTGTATTACATCCTCAACCAAGGGGTGATTGAAGTTCCAGGATTGCGTCAGCGCCCAGATGATGTCGCCGTTTTATTTCACCATTTTTTGAAATTGAGTTGTAAGAAACTGGGTAAAACCGTGCCAAAAGTAGAGTCGAGTTACTTGTCGGTGCTGCGTGCTCATCACTGGCCAGGCAACGTGCGTGAACTGCGTAATGTCGCGGAGCTGTACGCGGTAGGTATTGTGAAACTTACTGGCAAAGAGAAGCTGTACACTCAAGCGGAGCTGCAACTTCCTTTAGATGAACTGGTTGATGATTATGAAAAAGGCGTGATTGAAGACGCGTTATTCCTGCATTCAGGTCGAGTGACCGACGCTGCAACTTATCTTCAAGTGCCGCGTAAGAAACTCTATTTGAGAATGCGTAAGCACGGTATCGATAAAGACTCGTTCAAAAGCCGATAAAAAAACACCCCACAATCTAGTGGGGTGTTTTCTTTAGTACCAATCGTCTTCCGGGAAGAGTTTTCCTTCAGGAGCATACGGTTCTTCATCGAACGGATACTCTGCTTTGGTTCTTAATCTATCTAGCTGATGCTCAAGCATTTTAACGGTGTCATAATCACCTTCTGAGCACGCCACATAGATTTGCTGCTCCAGTGTACGGATGTTGTCTTGAATTGCCATGATTACCTCCCTGCACGAGCAAAAGCGGTTGAAAGGTTTTACCTGTTTTCAAAACGATTATAGTCTAGCAATCCAAATTCAATAGGCTGAGACTGCTTGTACCAGTTATGAACTCGGTCGCTGAATGGCCAAAACTTATCAGAACTACGACGAATTGCGAAAGTATCCAACAACTTAACGTAGTCTTGTTCGGTTTGAACATTTTTTAGCATCTCAACCAATTGAGGGATTTGCGCCTCTTTCAATGATAGGTACGCAGATGGGTAGCTACCGATCACTCCACGTACTAAGGTCAAATCATCATTGGCTGGATCGCGGTTACTTTCTTCATCAAACAAACTCGAAATATTGGTGTGTGCATTGTTGTGCAAAAGCGTGAACAGTTGTTCTTCACCCGACTCAGATTCGATCATCATCATCATGATTTGAGGTAGGTGAATCAGCCCTTTGCCTTTGATCTTATCAACCGAGCGCAGCAATTCTTCGTTTTTCGCACTAAACCCTGTCTGCTCAATCGCATAGCGGTGACTGAGCACAGGCTCGAGTTGGGTTTTCAGAATGTCTAGCAGTTCGGCTTTCGGGTTATCTGTTTGATAAGGAACCTGAGTTGGCTGGTCGAACGGCTTGACGTTGCCTTGTAGGAAGTCACTAAACTGCGTGCTCTGATTCAAGTACCAGCTTGATTGCTCTTTATGGCGAATGTCGCGTGGAAGTAGGGCAATGAAGTTACTTTCCCCTTCGAGACGTAAGAAGTCCATAAACATACGCGTAATGAGCTGGTGGCCAAAGTTACCATAAACATCGAAGCCAGCAACAAGTAGGTAGTGGATACGCTCAATCAATGCATAGTCCATGATCCACGCTGTTTTTGGTTGCTCACCGACTAAACCTTGAACTACGGATGCACTGTCAAAATGACGGAAAACCGTAAGTGCGGCATTCGGGTTAGTTCCGTCACCGGTCCAAATTACGTCGGTGGTCAGGTAACGACCTTCTTTAAACCAACCATTAATGAACTCAGATTTCGCCTCTAGGTAGCGACCTTGCTGCGCTGCGTACGCAACCCAGTTAGTAATCGGCAATGTGTTGCTTTCTTGTTCCGCGGGTAACTTTAGGTTTTCTGCTTGTGAGCGGTAGAACTCGTTGATTTCTGGAATGTCTGCTTTGTCAGGATCGATAAAGAACACCCAGAAACGGTCGTTAATGACGTTTAGTGCAAGTTGACCACGGCACACAGGACCTTTTATAAAGGCGTTGATTGTGTTTTGTGCGTTGTCGAGCATGAACTTAAATCGCGCCTTAACCGGCATAGAGATAAACGCCGTCATCGGGTTCGCTGCCACTTTGGGTTCATAGCCTGGTAGTTCAGATACGGTGTAATCGGCGTCAATGAACCACTCTTTCCAGTTCGACAAACGCTGGTGGTTGAGTGCGAACGGCATGTGAGTCTTATCGACAATCGTGCCTTGCTCTGGAATGAAGCGGTAATAAACGCGCTCTACACCCGGATCATCGTATGGTCGGCGGGTTGCGATACGCTGAACAGGTTGTCCCGGCGGGGTAGAAGAACGCACCAGCGAGAAGAAGCGAGGTTGTTGCTCGTTTAAGTCAGAAAAGTACAAGTGCGATAAGAACAGATGCTCGTAGATGTAACGCGCGGCAAGCTGAACTTTACGTGAGCTCTTGTTAAGTACCAGCTCGTATTCATCAACCAGCGCTTGCTGTTCAAGAGTCAAAGGTAGGGGCGCGTTCATGATCGAGCCATCACGCAACCAATCAATCAGAGTGGTGTACTCGCCTGACTCTAAATTTGGCATACCGTAAGGCATCCCCCAAGTCGGGTAGTCTTTCTGGTATTGTTCGTATTCTTCTATCGTTGGACAGACTTGTGTACGGTCGATAGCAAAATCAAACCCTTCCAGTTGATCTTGCTTGGGTAGCGGGTGAGACTCTTTTTGCATAAGCATGCGCGCTACAAGACCTGCTTCCATATTCGCGGTCGGGTTTTGCATGCGCTCATTCAGCACTGGATGAAAGCCTAAATCGCGCCATTGCTGAGTGGTTTGCGCGTCTTCAAACAGACGTGTTGGTTTCGCAGCGGTCAGTCGCGTCCCTTCATAAACCAACTCTTTGCTGCCACCGCGCTCAATGCCTTCGACAGAGGACATTTTTAACTGACAAGGCGCGTCATAACATGCGTGGCATACTACGCAGCGTTTATCAATGATCGGTTTGACTTCAGAGAGGAAAAACTCACCTTCACGGCTAAGAGTATCTACACGACGTTCTCGGACTTGTTGCTCGCCAAACAACTGGTCGTAATTTAATCCTGCGTATGTCGCACAACCAGCAAACAGTGTGGCTATAGCAAGCATAAAAAAAGTACGTAATTTCATCTGGATATTTGTTTTGCTTATGAATGTGTATGATTGCAGCAAAAGAATAAGGGTTTGGCAAATCAAACACCATTCAAAATCGAGATTAGATTCAGATTTGTCGCTATTGGTTTACGTAACAGACGGAAAAAGGTTGATTCAAGCGTTCAAACTCGCGAATCCATCGCCATTGATTGTCTTGCAACTTATCTCCCGGTCCTTTGACTTCAATCCAGCGATATTGATCCTCTTTGAAAGCGATTAAGTCAGGCATACCGTTGCGATAAATTGCTAAACCGCTCAGTTGTACTTTGAATAGCTCGCTCAAAGTCGGTACAGGAATCGTTTCCAAAGCAGCTTCGAGTAAATCAAACTCAAACCCTGCCCAGTGGACAAATGGATTGCTGGTGTTGAATTTTTCACGGTAACGGGTTTTAAGGTGCGCTAATCCTTCGTTTTCCATCTGTGCAAAGACGAAGTTAATCACGTCTTGTCGCTTTTCTTGAAAATCTGAATGGTATAAATCGAGCGGTTTGTATTGGTATGCGTTAAGGAAGGCACCCTCAACTGGGGCAAAGATGACATCCCAAAAGGCTAAGCCAAACAATCCATTGAGGAAACTATTCTCGGCGTAAAATACCTGCCAGCCTTGCTGTTCAAAATAGTCCTTGGCGGCTAATTCTACCCGCTGTGTGGAGAGGTCGAGGTCGAGTCGATATTCATGGCACTTCGGCTTGGTTATGCGTGCAACCTTTTCTCCTCGCTTTCGTCTTACTCGCTGTTCTAGCTTTGTGGCGACTTCGTATTCCGCTAAATCGACCGGATGAGTCAACATTTCCGTGACAATGTCACTAAACGCTTCATCATGATCTAACTTGTCTAAGATACGAGCTTGGCGTTCACGCGTTGGAGGCAAATGCGTGGTTTTAAACAGTTCCAGCGCACGATCGTACTCGCCGATTCGTTCGAAGTTGCGGGCAATGTCGTTAATCAGGTGCTGACGTTTACGCTCGATATAGTTGTGTTCGATGGCTGCTGGAATCAGCTGATAACACTGCTCTAACGCCGCCATTTGCTTTCGGTCGGCGTCACTGTACAGCTGCGTAATCTGGCTCAATTGAAGCAGTTGTTCGATTTGCTCACGGCAGTCGAAAAAGCGTCGCTCTTTGCTCAGTTGATACTTTTCAAATTGATGCAAGCCAAGGTCATCCAGAACGAACTGACTCAAATCCTGGTGGGTATTGGCGAAGAATAGCGTGAGCAAAAGCTCAATCATATGCGCGGATTCAAGTTGAATCACATCAAAGTTGAGCAACGTTGGCTTTACGATTTCTTCGGCGGGTATCGATGCAATTAACTGCTCTTTCTTCAACGCCTTTGCCAAGCTCGGGTAGAGCGACAAAATTTCAGGTTTGGTGAGTAGGTGAGTCGCCAATTGCTGACCAGATAAAGGGGGATTGAGTAAGATAAAGCCACACTTCGCCAACCTTTTCAGGCATTGGTCAATATTCGGAATCTCGTTATAACTCAGCTTATCGCGACGGAACCACTCACCGCGTCGGCTATAAAAGCGAACGAGCAAACATTGGCTTTGTTTATCTAGCTGAGCAAACTTCGCCAGCCATTGATGCTCCGAGGGAGTGAGTAAATCGGCGTACCAAGTTTGTGCGTGTTCAATCAACTTAAAGAAGTTGTCGAGATAGTAGTCAGGGGCGAGTGTAATCGGGTTATCCATAAACGTCAGAAACAAAAAAGGCCTACCAATAAGGTAAGCCTTTTAATCAGTAATTCAACTAATTACGCCGCTTTCAACTGAGCGATTTTCGCTTCAGATACTGGCTTAGTGATGATAGCTAGCGCGATACATACTGCCATCATTACTGCAGATACCGTGTACGCTAGTGTGTAGCCGCTGCCGTTTGTCATTGAGAAACCAACAACTGCTGCACCGATTGCACCGCCGATACCCCAAGCCGTGTATAGCACGCCGTAGTTTGTGCCGTAGTTCTTAAGACCGTAGAACTCTGCTGTTAGAGTCGGGAATACAGCTAGAAGTGTACCGTAACCAATCGCTGCAATTGCAGTACCGATGATTAGCGTAAACTCTGTGTCGAACGTTGCGAAAAGCACCATGTTTGCGCCTTGCAGTACAAATGCAAGAAGCAGAGTGCGCACGCCGCCGATCTTGTCAGCTAGCATACCCGCTGCAACACGACCGCCAGAGTTGAATACCGCTAGGATAGACGCTAAGTATACTGCGTTTGGTAGGTTCGCTTGTACACTTGCGATTGTCGTGATGTTACCGATGATCATGAGACCAACCGACGCCGCCAGTGCGTACATGATCCATAGTGAGTAAAACTGAGGCGTTTTAAGCATCGCTTTCCAGCTTAGATCTTCAGAAGTCTTGACTGCTTTAGGCGCTTGACCTGCTTTCACTTTAGGTTCTGCTGGTGTATAGCCCGCTGGTGGGTTGCTGATGGTTGCTGCCAGAGGCACTGCGATGGCAAGAATACCAACACCAAGAACCATAAAGCTGGTCTGGATACCCATGCTATCGATTAGCGCAGAAGTCACTGGCGCTAGGTAAATAGCGGCAAGACCAAAGCCTGCTGCGATTAGACCGTTAACCATACCTTTCTTCGAAGGGTGGAACCATTTCATCGCTGATGGAGAAAGACATGCGTAACCAAAACCGATACCTGCACCAGTGATCACACCAAACGTGATGTTTAGCATTAGTGGAGTATCAACAAAGCCAGATGCGATCATGCCTAGGCCTGTTAGTACAGTACCTAGAATTAGGATCATACGTGGACCCATACGGTCTTGTAGGATACCTGCAACAAGAAGACAGATTGAGAATGTGATAGTTGCAGTCGCGTAAGGCGCTGATGCTTCAGCTGCGCTCCAGCCAGATTCAGTTACTAGTGCTTTGTTAAACACGCTCCAAGCATACAGGATGCCAAGACAAAGGTTGATACAGAATCCTGCTAGAAGGATGCGCATCGCTTTATCAATCTTGCTCATTTTTGTTCCCAGTTACCCTCTAATATGAGGGTTGGTTAATAGTCAATACATTCAAATTAAGTTTGCGTTTATCAACATAAATCGCAATGGGCGCGAATTATAACCAATCTAAATGTGATTGGAATCTCTTTTTCAATAACTGCCGAAATTTATTTACGTTTGTTAATGGAGTGTTTACAACGACTGGAAAAACATGGGGTTTAAACTCAATCGAGTGCATATGATAGGTGTAATTTAAGCGAATGACGTATTGCACTTTGGTCGTGTTTGGAGCCGAAAATGGACTCAAGTTGACACTCTTTGATGTCATCTACAGCGTGCAGAAGCAATTAGTTGATAAATGTGTCGAAAGGATTGGTATTTTTGTAAACTCACATCACAGAACAAATTTATGTTTCGTGAATACTGGCGAGAGGTTGTAATAAAACTAACCTTAGTATTAGTACCTCATAAATCTACGTCACTCTGGCTAAGAGTGCTTTGTCGGGATAACTGACGAGCGTATAGGAAATCGTGCTCAGCGTTTAGTGTCTAATGTGCTGAACCTTCATTGGAATAGAAAGAGTTGTAGATATGAAGCTTAGACATCTGTTTGTTATCACATGTTGTTTATTAACCGTGATCCCTTTGGCTCTTTTCTGGGCTTGGCCTTATTCCAAAGCATTAGAATCTGAGGTGAGGGATGTTCGGCAGCGACACTTAGTTATCGCGCAAAATCTCTCAGCTACGTTTGAGCGTTATTACCAAGACGTGACGGGCATTTTTACCATCATAGATTCAGAGTCTGAGAGCCAGTTGAATTCGAAGAACTTCAAGCAGCTTTTAGCTAGCTACGACTTTAGCATGGTGGCCAAATTTAACAATGATGGCAAGCTAACCGGTTGTTTGTTTTATAAGCAGAAGTCCTGCCCGCAGCAGCTTGATAGCGATATTTTTCGCTTGATGGTGGATACATCTAATAGCGATAACGTCACACTCTCTACCGTGACCGTAGATAAAAGTTATTCCAACACGCCAATCCTACTCGTGGTGCAAAAGTATTCCGACCATTACTTACTAGGCTACTTATCTACGCAGTACATCGTCGATATGGGGAGAAGGGTTTCATTTGGAGAAAAAGGTCATGCCGCGATCGTCGATCAAGCGGGTAATGTTCTCGCGCACCCTCTAAGCTCTTGGATAGAAGCGCGCAAAAACATATCGGCAGTGAGTACGGTGCAAAAAATGCTTGCCGGAAAAACAGGTGTCGAAGAGTTTTATTCACCGGCATTAAAAGGTGACATGATTGCTGGTTACACATTTGTTCCGAATGCTGGTTGGGGCGTAATGGTGCCACAGCCGCTAGAGGAGCTAAGAGTTAAAGCCGAGCACATTGATGAAACCGCAATTATGGTGATGTTTTTAGGTGTAGCGTTGGCACTGCTCATAACGATTCCGATTTCATTTAGCTTAATTAAACCGCTGGAAAGCCTGTTGGCAACAATTAGGCGTATTGAAAACGGCAAACAAGCGGTGGACGTAGACTTTAAAACGTCGCGTGTGATGCCAAAAGAAATTCGCGAAATCAAAAACTCGTTCTCCTCAATGATGGAAAAGATCGAGAGCAATAAGAGCGAGATCTCTAAGCTAGCGTATTTCGATGTGGTGACTGAGCTACCCAACAGGCGTTATTTCCAACTACTTTCAGAACAATGGTTAGGCAAGGCTGAAGAGTCGGATCTTACTGGGGCATTGGTGTTTATTGACCTCGATGACTTTAAGTTGGTCAACGACACTTATGGGCACAAAATCGGTGATGAGTTGTTGTCTCAGTTTGCGGTTCACTTGAGCCGTCACTTTGACATCGAAAGCAAAGAGGTATGCTTGCTCGAATATTACGATGAGCTGCCTGATATTATCCCGGCTAGGTTAGGTGGTGATGAATTTGCCATATTGTTTAAAAACATTCGCAGCAAAGAAGACGTCTACAGACAAGTTCAACTGCTCTTTGATGAGGTATTTACGACATACAGTTTACCGGGCGGCGCTGAGGTCGATCTTACGGGTAGTGCAGGTATTGCGTTCATTCCGGAGCATGGTTTGGAGTACGACGAGATCATTAAACACGCCGACGTCGCGATGTACAAAGCGAAACTCGATGGTAAGAATAGCATCTGTGCCCATGCAGTTTAATTGTGACTTACACCGATAAATCGCGATTACATATTACGATAGTTAGGCCCGCCGCCACCTTCAGGCGGAACCCAAGTGATGTTGAGAGACGGGTCTTTAATATCGCACGTTTTACAGTGTAAGCAGTTGGCAGAATTGATCTGTAGACGATGTCCGCCTTCGCATTCCAGTATTTCATACACACCTGCGGGGCAAAACCTCTGGCTTGGTCCGTCAAACATTGGAATATGGTTGTTGAGCGCGATTCTTAGGCTCGAAATCAGCAAGTGATTTGGTTGGTTTTCTTCGTGTTTTGTGCCTGATAAATACACAGAAGACGGTTTATCGAAGCTCAAGATCTTATCTGGTTTCGGGTACTCGATTTTTGTGCAGCCGCTTTTCTCTTTCATACATAAGTAGTCGGCTTGAGGATCGACAATATTCCATGGCACAGGTTTTTTGCTCAAGTATGGCCAAATATTGTATTCCAAGGTCGCGATAGCTCCTCCGAGCAAGCTGCCGTAATTGTGGATAGCACCTGTAAAGTTGCGCGCTTGGTTTAACTCGTCATACAGCCAAGACGATTCAAATCGAGACTGATAATCTGGCTCATCAGCCGGTGAGTGAGAGGTCAGTTCTGCAAATACCGCCTCTGCCGCTAACAAGCCGGATTTCATCGCGGTATGACTACCTTTGATCTTGGCGCTATTCAGTGTCCCAGCGTCACAACCAATCAGTAAGCCTCCGGGAAACTGCTGTTTAGGCAGAGCAAATAAGCCGCCTTTGGTTAACGCGCGAGCACCAAAGCAAACACGCTCTGCGCCTAGTAGGTATTTTGATATCGCTGGGTGATGCTTCAGGCGCTGAAATTCTTCGAAAGGATTCAGATAAGGATTGGCGTAGTTGAGGTCGACAATTAAACCTACAGCCACTTGATGATTGTCGAGATGGTAAAGAAAACTGCCGCCGTTGCTCTCCGAGTCGCTTAACGGCCAACCAAAACCGTGGATCACTAAGCCAGGTTGATAGCGTTTATCGCCTTCTGGCAGTTGCCATAACTCCTTAAGTCCAATGGCGTAATGTTGTGCCGCTTTGCCTTTACTGAGCTTGAAGAGTTTGAACAACTCTCGCCCAAGGTGACCGCGCGCGCCCTCAGCAAATACGGTGTATTTGGCTCTAAGCTCAATGCCTGCTTGGAAGTTGCTTTTCGGCTGGCCATCTTTATCTAACCCCATGTCTGAGGTTACGACGCCAGCGATTTTGCCTTGTTCATCGCTAATGAGGCTTCTCGCGGCAAAGCCGGGAAACACTTCAACGCCTAACTGGCTAGCTTGCTCGGCTAACCACATACATAAGTTGCCTAAACTGAGAACGTATTGCTCGTGTCCGACGCGTAGACTTTTAGGCACGAATGCTTGAGGTATACGGACGTGATTGGATTGGGTAGAAAGCAGCAACATCTCGTCTTTGTTAACAGGCGTCATCTGCGGAGGATTTTCTCGCCATTGAGGAAACAGCTCATCAAGCGCAATTGGGTCAAACACCGCGCCGGATAGAATATGAGCACCGACTTGCTCGCCTTTTTCAACCACACAAATACTGAGATCTCGTTTGTTTTGTTGGCTCAGTTGGGCAAGTTTGCAGGCCGTTGAGAGTCCCGCTGGCCCTGCGCCAACGACGACAACATCAAACTCCATTGATTCTCTTTCCATACTCCAACCCAACCTGATTTCCAGTTCGTGCTCGTTGTACTTAGTTAAATATAGTCCAGTTGACGTAAACGTAAACTTTACTAAGCTCAAAATAACTTGGCACATCGGCAGGAGGTTACGTGAAAGTTCTAGTAGCGATTAAGCGTGTTATCGACCCATACAGCAAAGTTCGAGTCAAAACAGATGGCACTGGCGTAGAAACAGCAAACGTCAAAATGACCATTAACCCGTTTTGCGAAATAGCCGTAGAAGAAGCAATACGACTCAAAGAATCAGGGCTAGCAGAAGAGGTGATCGTCGTTTCGATGGGCGAATCTTCTTGCCAAGAGCAACTAAGATCGGCGTTAGCGCTTGGCGCTGATAGAGCGATTCATATTGAGACGGATACTGAATGCCAGCCGCTGAGCGTTGCTAAGTTGCTTAAAGCGATAGTCGAAAAAGAGCAACCGAGGTTGGTTTTACTCGGCAAACAATCAATCGACAGCGATAACAATCAGGTGGCTCAAATGCTCGCTGCTATTACAGGATTGCCGCAGGCGACATTTGCTTCTGAAATCCATATTGAGGGTAACAAGATAGAGGTCGAACGAGAGATCGATGGTGGCCTTGAGCGGCTTAGATTGTCGTTACCAGCAGTGATTAGTGTTGATTTGCGCTTGAATGAGCCAAGATACGCATCATTGCCCAATATCATGAAAGCCAAAAGCAAACCGATGGAGCAACTCACGCCAGAGCAGTTAGGGGTCGAGCTGTCGTCGTCACAAGTCACGCTAGAAGTGATGCCGCCAAAAGCTCGCCAAGCAGGACAAATAGTGACAAGTGTTGCCGAATTGGTGGACAAACTGCGTAACGAAGCAAAAGTGATTGAGTAAAGGGAGGTGTACATGAGTGAATCTAGCGCAAAAATTTTGGTAGTTGCTCAGCACAATGGCTCTCAACTTAGCTCGGGAACGTTGGCAACGCTCACAGCCGCTGAGCAATTAGCAGAATTGAATCAGGATTGCTCGATTGATCTCTTGATCATCGGTGAAAACTGTCAGGGCGTTTCGAAGCAAGCGAATGAATATGGAATGGTGGATCAAATACTCGTCGCAGAACACAGCAATTATGCCAACGTGTTGAGCGAAGCGATTGCTCCTGAGATCGTCAACCTTGCCAGTGGCTATTCACACGTGTTGGCGGTTGCGAGCACCTTTGGTAAAGACTTAATGCCAAGAGTGGCGGCGCTGCTCGATGTAGGGCAATTGTCCGATGTGATTGAGTTTGTCTCCGCTGATACGGTCATCAGACCAATCTATGCCGGTAACGCATTGGCAAAAGTACAATCCCATGACGCAATAAAAGTCATCACTGTGCGCGAATCGGCGTTTGATAAAGCCCAACCAAATGGCAATCGAGATGTGCCGATTATCGAAGTGCCTGCGGAAGTTCACGCGTCGAATACCGAGTTTATGGAGCGTAAAGTTACGGTCTCTGAAAGACCAGAACTTGCCGCGGCTCGTGTTGTGGTATCGGGCGGACGCGGGCTAGGCAGCAAAGAACAGTTTCAATTAGTGGAACAACTCGCTGACAAGTTAGGTGGCGCGATTGGTGCTTCGCGGGCAGCGGTCGATGCGGGTTATGTATCAAACGATCTGCAAGTCGGACAAACGGGTAAAGTGGTTGCGCCTGACCTGTATATCGCGGTTGGGATTTCAGGCGCCATTCAGCACATTGCCGGGATGAAAGAGTCTAAAGTGATCGTCGCCATAAACAGTGACCCAGATGCCCCAATCTTTGAAGTTGCGGATTACGGTCTGGTTGGTGATTTGTTTGAGATCTTGCCTGAGCTAATCGACTCTGTCTGACTCGTGACTGAATGAAAACAGCCCCGCTTAACACTGCTGTGTATTGAGCGGGGCTGTTTTCTACTTAACCAACATTTTCTCGTTAAGCGACATACGAAGAGACGTCGACCTCATCCAACTGCTCAGGCAGCATGTAGCTTTCGGCGAATCGTTGGTAAACACCTGAGGTTAAGAACAGCTCGAATACATCTTGATCAAGGTGGCCTTCTTTGGCCATGAAGCTCATGATTTTGATTGCTTCCTTGAGTGTCTTAGCTTTCTTGTAAGGGCGGTCTGTACTGGTCAAGGCTTCAAATACATCCGCAACCGCGATGATTTTGGCGGTGAGCGGCATATCTTCTCCCTTGAGTCCCATAGGGTAGCCAGTACCATCGATTTTCTCGTGGTGTCCGCCGGCAATTCGTGCCACATCTTTCAAATGTTGTGGGAAAGGTAACGACTCTAAGATTCTAATCGTCTGAATAATATGGTCATTAATGATGAATCTGTCTTCATCGGTTAACGTACCGCGACGAATCGATAGATTGTAGAGCTCACCTAAGTTGGCTTGATATTGCGGTGGTTTCATCGAAAAGCGTTCGTCTATAGGCGGATTGGTTTCCCACGGCACGATGTGTTCCGGCAAATCAGCGAGCAAGCTTTCCTCTTGAGGTGTGATTTCCTCACCAGAGAAACGTTGTTGTTCTACCCAGGCTGTTCCTGAGCGTTTGGACAGAGTTCTCGTCCAGTTGCTTTTAGCGATAGTATTTAAACGCTCAAGGTCGTCGTCACTGACAAACTCGCCACCGACGTTAAGTTCTGCAATAAACTGAAAATCCTCGTCTATTTGCGTTAGAACGTGCGAAAGCTTTTGTTCTGCTTCATTTGGCAGTTCACCAAAGGCTTCAGCGTAAGACTCTAAACGTTTATCGCGTTTGAGCACTTCAAAACGCATGCGAATTTCGTGGATACGGTTGTAAATGCACTCCAGTTTTGTCGCTTTATCGACGATGTGTTCTGGTGTAGTTATTTTACCGCAGTCATGCAACCAGCTTGCGATTCGTAACTCTTCCCACTCTTTAGTGTTTAATGAAAAGTCGTTGAACGGAGCAAGTTTTGATTCATCTGCCGCTTGGGTTAACCACTCGGTAATCACGGGTACTCGTTGGCAGTGGTGACCCGTGTACGGAGACTTCTTATCCAAAGATCCTGCAAACACTTGGATAAAGGACTCAAGCAACGCTTTTTGCGCGTCGTACATATTGAGTGTTTCAATCGTCACCGACGTAAAGCCCAATAGCGTTTTCAAATAGTGTGCATACTTGTCGTGCAGCTTCTGTACATCGCCTTGATGGTACATCACGGCAAATGAACCAATTACGTCACCAGTTCGGTCAATCAGTGGATAACAGATAAACTGAGCGTCTTGATTGGCCACTTGAGTGGAAGCAAAGAAGGCAATGTCGCTAAGTTTAAATATGTGCGCTTCTTTCTGTACGAAGACGCGCTGTACAAACGGAGATTGACTGGTCAATGGAATCGGCTGTTGGAAGATTTCATTTGAGCTGTCGTCATTCTCTTCTTCCCACCAAAGACATTTAGGGATCGCGCAATTTGTTTCCTCATCGAGTAAGTACAAAAACGCCCCTTGAGCGTTGACCGCCTTCGCGATGTCTTGGCAAACCAGACTCAAAATGTCATCGACATTCTCTTTGCGCGCTATGTTGTTGGTTAGCGAAATAAACTGCTTAATCGTTAGTTGCGTGCTCGCTTGAGCTTCGGTTAGCTCTTGAATCTCTTTAATGTAGCTTGGTTTCTGTGGCTCAAATGAGAAGCGGAAGCGCTCGATGTCTTGCGCTTTTTGAGTCGCTCGTCTGATTGGCTGAGCAACGTAACGCGACACGCCATAGATAAATGGCAGTGTTATCAGTAAAACGAGCAGCGAGCCGTAAAGCGTTTGTTGTTTGATCACCACGCCAGAATCAAACAAGTCTGCCGCTTTAGTTGCCATCAGTAGGTTAATGGGTTCGTTGTTATGCGGCGCAAGCGGAACGACTTTTCCAAACCACTGTTCGCCGTTGAAGTTGAACGTTTCAATCGTATTGATACGCTGATGCTGGCCGATTGCATATGACAAAACGGATTGAGACAAATCCGCCACTTTCATTGCGCGGCCATTGGTCTCGGTGTCGAGTAAATCACGGTCACTGGCGGCGTAGATACTACCAGAGTCGGTGTACAGGGCTCGAATCGAAGATGGCGCCGTTAAGGTACTGGCAAGCGTCTTTTCCAAATCTTTGAGAGAGACATTAATCGAGATGATCGTACCAAATGAATTCTTTCTATAAGCGGTCAACCCTAGCTCTTTTAAAGCCGGAAGTACAAACGGCACAGAGATAATATTGGCGTCCAGTTTTGCATCGGCAAAGTCATCGTGATGCTGTACTAATAACTTTTTATCCAGCTCAAATTCGTCGACTTTATTGAGTGACGAATCCAGTCCAGTGATGGTGGTGATTTCGTTGATCTCGTGGGTTTCGATATAACGCGTGCGTTCATCAATGCCAAAAAACTGCCTGACTTTATCGCTCTTAACTTGCATTACAGAGTAGAAATCGCCGTTGGGATAATAGAATGAAAACGACGATACATGCGGATGTTCGTCAAGCAGATGAACAATCCCAGCCAACGCTAACTCTCTTTCTTGTGCAACGTTGGAGTGAGCGACTTGGCTTTTCGCAAATGTCCCTAACGCCAGAAAAGCAGAGTGATAGTAAGAATCCAACTTATAGCGCGTTTCTGACGCGACACGGCTAAATAGTTTGTCGTTAGCATCTTTGATTAGTGTGTTTAAGCCGTTGTTGGAGAGATAAATCTGCACGCCAGAGACAATAACGACGACCAAAATGATAACGGTGGATAGATGTATGTGAATAGGCAAAGCTTTATAGCGACGTTCCATCGAGTCTTGTTCTCTATTTTTATCGGTGGGTTGGATGTGCCAACAGTTGTTTATCAATAATAGAGCTTTCTCAGATGTTTGAAGTGCGATCAGTTGGATATTTATAAATCACTGTGATGAATAAATAAAAGTATTAATTATGAGATGGCTAATGTGTTGAGGTTTGTTTGAGTTCGGGCTAAATAACGGCTTGAACACCGATAGCAGGCAGATCAAACCCATAGCGTATTCTGATGGTGCGTTATGGGCTTGATCGAGTGCTTTGATCTAGTCTTGGTAGCGGCTTTCTAAATGCCACACCAGTTTTTTGGTAAAGCGCGCTGCTTCGCCACCGGTACAGGCTCTGTGGTCAAACGTAATCGACAGTGGCATCGCTTTGATCGCAACGGGCTGTCCATCGCGCATGACGACTTTTTCGATGATTCGACCCGCGCCGACAATCGCGACTTGGGGTGGGGAAACAACAGGTGTTGCGTAGATCCCCGCGATGGCACCAAAGTTGGTCAGTGTAATGGTCGCGTGTTGTAGCTGCTCGCGGGCGATTTTACGTTCGCGAATGCCTTTGACTGTTTCATCCAACCAGCGACGAACCCCTTCTGCTGAGAAGTTGTCCGCGTCACGCAGCACTGGGACATACAGTCCATGAGAGCTATCAACGGCGATACCTATGTTGACCTTGCTGTGCACACAGCGCGTCATGGTGTCTGCGTCAAACCAAGCATTGAGAGCAGGTTCTTTCTTGCACGCGTAGACCACCGCTTTGATAAGCCTTGCGGAAATATCTTCGTTAGCAGACCAACTTTCTAAGCTCGCTTCTTCAGTAATCGTCACATCCGCCACATTGCGGTGTGATTCTGCCATTGCACCCGCCATGGTTCGTCTGGCGCCTTTTAGTACCTCAGTACCTGGTTGTTGTCGACTTGCTTCGTGGTAGATATCGCTATCGGTAATCAGGCCATTTGGACCCGTTCCTTCCACTTTCTCGATGCTGACACCAAGCTTTTTGGCCAACAAACGAGCCGAAGGCATTGCGGTCACAGGGCGCTGATCAACATGTGAATTATCGCCTCCGATCCAGAAGTCATCGACATTCACGTGATGAGCGTGTTGAGATACGTTACCTACGACAGTTGCGGCATCGGATTTTTGAGCTTCTTTCGGCTTGGCTTTACTCGATCCATCGACCAACTCTTCAATCTCTAACAGCAAGGCTCCGATGTTGACGATGTCGCCTTCTTCTCCGTGTCTGTTGACGACTTTACCGCTGCAAGGTGAGGGCACTTCCACCACGGCTTTTGCAGTTTCAACCGTCAGTACCACTTGGTCGGTTTCGACCGTATCACCAACATTGACGTGCCATTCGACAATTTCAGATTCGGCTAAGCCTTCACCTAAATCTGGTAATAGGAAGTTTTTCATTTCCAACCCTCCACTAGTTCACGAGCGGCTTGAATAATGTCTTGCTCTTGGATCATGAAGTAATCCTCATTGCGGTAATACGGCATTACCGTGTCCATTCCGGTGACGCGTTTAGGCGGCGCTTTCAACATACACATTGCGCTTTCTGCAACACGAGCAAGGATCTCAGCACCCACACCACAGGTACGGCTGGCTTCGTGAACCACCAATAATCGTCCGGTTTTCTCGAGTGATTTGATGATGGTGTTCATATCTATCGGCTTGATAGAAGCTAAATCCACCACTTCGACTGAAATGCCTTGCGCAGATAAGGTTTCCGCAGCCTGCAAAGATTCAACCACACAAGCACCCCAGGTGACCAAAGTAATGTCGCGTCCTTTTCTCAGTGTGAAACAGGTATCGAGAGGTAGCGCTTCGCCGTTATCGACCACGTTGGATTTCACCGTGCGGTAGATGCGTTTAGGTTCAAAAAACATCACTGGATCGTTACTGCGGATCGCCGCCAGCAATAAACCATAAGCGCGTTGAGGTGAGGAAGGAACCACAACTTTAAAGCCGGGGATATGTGCAAATAAGGCTTCGACGCTTTCAGAGTGGTGCTCAGGCGCGTGAATACCACCGCCAAACGGTGCGCGAAATACGGCAGGACAGGTGAGTCGTCCTCGCGTGCGGTTTCGCATTCTGGCTGCATGGCACACTAAATGCTCCATCGCCGGGAAGACAAACCCTTGGAATTGAAACTCAGCGACAGGGCGCAGCCCTTGGGTTGCCATGCCGACCGCAACGCCGCCAATCAAGGCTTCCGCTAACGGTGAATCAATCACTCTGCGCAGACCAAACTTCTCTTTTAACCCAACGGTTGCACGGAACACACCGCCGTTGTCACCGACGTCTTCTCCGAGTACCACTACATTCTCATCGTGAGCCATTTCATGGTGGAGCGCGAGGTTAACCGCTTCAACAAGTGTTATTTCAGCCACGGTGACCTCCCTGCATACGCATTGCTTTTTGGATCAGTTCGTCGCGTTGAGCATTAAGCTCTGCTGGTGAAGATTCATAGAGGTAATCGAAGGCAGATTCTGGTGCTTGTGGCGCAAGAGACACATAGTTATCGACCGCTTGCTCAACGTGCTGCTTACACTCTGCTAGCCAGTCTGAATCTTGTTGACTCGACCAGAGACCTCTATCCGTTAAATAGTTTTTTAAGCGTTTAACGGGTTCATATTCCCAAGCTTGCTGCAACTCGTCTTCACTGCGATAGCGACTGGCATCGTCAGCGGTAGTGTGGTCACTTAAGCGATAGCTGACCGCTTCGATTAGTGTCGGGCCTTTGCCTTTGCGCGCTCTGTCTAGTGCCGACAAAACGCAGTCATGCACCGCAACCACATCATTGCCATCCACGGTAGTGCCGTGAATTCCTGCTCCTTTGGCTTTCTCGGATAGAAAATCGGCGGCACATTGCAGTGCGCGCGGAACAGAAATTGCCCACTGGTTGTTGTTGATGACGAATACCAAAGGCAAGTTCCATGCACCTGCACAGTTGATCGATTCAAGAAAGTCGCCTTTTGAGGTTGCACCGTCACCACAAGTGACTAGTGCGACCTGATGGTTGCCCTCGATTTTGAGTGCGGTAGCAACACCAACAGCATGTGTGCATTGGGTGGCGATCGGTACGCAGAAAGGTAAATCGCGTGATGCGATACCATCAGTTGGTGCGAAATCGCTGCCGCGCTCGTCGCCGCCCCAATATTGCAGGTTCTTTTCCATTGGAATACCGCGAACCCACATCGCTGGCATATCGCGATAGTAGGGGATAAACACATCTTTTGGATGCATAGCGTGCCCGACGGCAACACCAAACGCTTCCGCGCCTAAATGGGAAGGGTACGTACCAAGCTTACCGGTACGTTGCAGGGCGACCGCTTTGTTATCGTAAGTACGGCTGAGCACCATATCACGATAAAACTTTACTAACGTGTTGTCGTCTGCCCAAGCAGGGAGTTGCTCAACTGCTGCGCCAGTATGGTCGATATAGCGAAGCATCGGCAAAGATTGAACATTCATTGGAATCTCCTCCATGGTCTCTGGCTGGTGGATCGCACCATTAAGAGACTGAATCCTGACTCAGCGACCATGTTTCGGTTTGAGTCGGGGTAGATGCCAAATTTCTCGCCTCAAGAAAACGTCGAATGATATAAGCGACTTTTATTCCCCAATTAGGCGTTCTTTTTTACTGCAAATAGACCAAGATTTAGTGATGAATCTCAGCATCTACTGTTTTCCATAAGTGTAATCAAAATGTTAAATATTGCTTAATTTCTTTAGTACGCAGGAAGTAAAACAGAGTTTACAACTATGAGTGGATAGAGAGTGGTGTCTGATAAGGGGAGATTGTCTATATTTGGATGATTCAACAAACAAAAAAACAGCAGGGGAGGCCTGCTGTTTTTTGAGTTACATCATGTTTGAGCGATTAGTCAGCTTGTGAGTCGTACGCTGGCTTCTGTGATTGCTGTTGCTGAACTTTGTAGACTTTACCTGCGTTGAAACGCTCTAGGTAATCTGCAAGGTCACGCTTCACTTCAGGAACCATAATGTATAGACCAACAATGTTAACTAGCGCCATTGCGAAGATCATTGCATCAGAGAAGTCGATAACTGGACCTAGGTTCATCGCGGCACCGATAACGACGAAGATACAGAACTTCACTTTGTAGATGATTTCAGCTGTTTTGCTCTCGCCGAATAGGTAAGTCCAAGCTTTCAGACCGTAGTAAGACCAAGAGATCATGGTTGAGAAAGCGAACAGTACAACGGCCACTGCAAGTACGTATGGGAACCAGCTAATAGCACTACCAAATGCCGCAGAGGTTAGCTCAACACCTGCTAGACCAGTATCGGTATCTAGGTAACCAGTGATGATGATAACAAGCGCTGTCATGGTACAGATAACTACTGTGTCGATGAACGGTTCTAGTAGAGAGACGAAACCTTCAGACATTGGCTCTTTGGTTTTTACTGCTGCGTGTGCGATTGCCGCCGAACCTACACCTGCTTCGTTCGAGAACGCCGCACGTTTGAAGCCTTGGATTAGCACACCAATAACACCACCTGTGATACCTTCGCCAGTAAACGCGCCGTTGAAGATTGCACTGAATGCATCATCGATACGGTCGAAGTTAATTAGCAAGATAACGATCGCAGCGCCTACATAGATAGTTGCCATGAAAGGAACCACTTTCTCGGTGACTTTCGCAATCGACTTGATACCACCGATAATTACGATACCAACGATAACCGCGAGGATGATACCGAATAACCAGCCTTTATCCGCGAAGAATGAAGCTTCACCACCTGTTACACCAACGATCTGTTTGAACGCTTGGTTTGCCTGGAACATGTTACCGCCACCAAGTGAACCACCGATTGCAAACACTGAGAACAGTACTGCAAGCGTACGACCAAACGCCGCATTGCCACGCTGAGCCAGGCCTTTGCTTAGGTAGTACATTGGACCACCGGATACTGAACCATCAGGGTTAGTGTTACGGTATTTAACACCCAGCGCACACTCTACAAACTTGCTCGACATACCCAGTAAGCCAGCAAGAATCATCCAGAATGTTGCACCAGCGCCACCAATTGAAACAGCGACTGCCACACCTGCAATGTTACCTAAACCTACCGTACCAGAAAGAGCGGTAGTTAGTGCTTGGAAGTGAGATACCTCACCATCTTCTTTCGCTTTAGGATCAGAGAACTTGCCCGATACCAGTTGAACAGCGTGTTTAAAACCGCGGATGTTGATAAAACCAAGATAGAAAGTGAAGAACGTTGCTGCGACTACCAACCAAAGAACGATCCATGGAACCTGTACGTCAGTAAAAGGGAACGGAATAGTCGAAAAGATCATTCCTACAAAAGGGTTGACGATAGGGGCGACCACTTCATTGATCGTATCATCCAAGTTGGATGCCACAGCACTACCTGTGAAAATGCTTGCAAAAAGGGCAAGCGAGATACGCTTTGTCATGCTTTTCCTGCCTGTGAAATAAAGTTTATATGAATAATATTTATTAGAAGTTGTGTTTTGTTACATTTGTGTAACACAGGCTATTGTTCACTTTATTGATATGGTCGCAACATTTATGTTGGAAAGTTTGAAGTAGAGAACAGTTCTGATAATTGCTGTATTTGGGTGATTGATTTGGACTTTCTATCTAATGGTTGATTAAAAATTGGAGTTAAACTCCATTGATGCGCAGTTAAATTGAAACATTATTTTTAACATTTACTCAGTTAATGAAACTGCTTGGTTATAATTTGTGCAGATTTAAGCAACGAATTTCAACAAAAGGACAGGATTTAGCAAGCTTTGAAACTTGTTGCCCATTGAATGTTGTCCTAATCTTTGAATTAACCTCACTGTTTGGGAGTAAAAACACTGTCCAAATAGCAAAAAGAGGAACTTCTGTAGGATTTATCTTATGAAAAACAGTGGCTTAACAAAGTAAGCATTATGTCAATTATTTGATGGGTCTGGTTGATTTATAAGGTGGCAGGAGTAGAATAAGCATCTTCTTACATAGGTGGTGGAAAATCATGAAAAAAAACGCACTAAAACTTGCAGTTGTCGCTGGCTTAGGTCTAACGTCTCTAACTGGCTGTATGGGTCAAATGGCTACAACAGGTCTAGTTACTAAATTCAACCTTGAAGTAGTAGATAACCGTTACGCTCGTGAAGGTATGTTCCTTCTTCTTTCACCTGTTTACGGTATCGCGAGTGTAGCTGACCTATTTATTTTCAACGCGATTGAGTTCTGGACTGGTAAAAACCCAATCTCTGGCAAATCTCCAGCGGTTGTTGATACTCCAACTAAGAACTACATCAAAGTGAACGACTCTCTAGATAGCTCACTAAAAGAAGTTCCTCTATCAAACAACTCAAACATCGACCATGCTACAATGCAGCAAATCGATGAAAACACTATGCAGATGGACATCTCTTACATCGACGGTACGACTAAAACTCTACGTGGTGAGAAGTCAGAAGACAGCGTTGCTTTCTACCTAGACGACCACTACGTAACAACAGTATCTAACGATGAGCTAAACAACTACGTTTCAGCTGCAAACATCTAATACATCTTGCTTGTATTCGAAGCCTCCGTATTTGCGGGGGCTTTTTTATTGGCTCGTATCAATCGAGCTGCTGATCGCGTAAATTAGAGTGTATATGTACTAAGAGTACGCAAATTGATGATAAACCAACCGGTTGAGCGCTTAGGGGCGAAAAAAGGCTTTTCTTTTCAGTTAGATCTGGCATATTAAATCTTGTCGACACGATGTGCGTGCATCGTATAATGGCTATTACCTCAGCCTTCCAAGCTGATGATGCGGGTTCGATTCCCGCTGCACGCTCCAATTCTTCTCGCTTTTCAGCAAGCTTCACTGGCAAATCTAAATTTAATTGTTACCTCAGTAAAAACATCGCGTTAAGCACATTAGAAAACCGCATTTACTTGCCGCACTCGTATTTACTCCCAAAAAAACGGTTGTACCCGTCAAGATAGCTCTCATTTTCCGGATTTCACTAGCACAGCGTTTCGATTTCAAACTGCTTGTGGATGAAGTCTGTAAACTGAGATGAGTTTCTTTTACGGGTAGTGGCTTTTTGCATGTTAGAAAGGCAAAAATGAACTTGGATTTGAGTTTAAAAGAGTCTCAATCTGCTTGAGTCCATCAATAAGCTTGCTCTCTCTACTAATTGAAGTCAGTGACAGTCTTATGTGTTGGGTATTAGACCCATCGGCACTAAAGTAGCTGCCACTCGTAACAATTAGGCCTCTATTTTTTGCTTCCATCGTGAATCTGTCTTGTTGCCAATGTTGCGGCAGTGACAGCCAGATGTGAAACCCAGATGCATTCGCGTTGATAGACGGAAAGATTTGTCGAGCAAGCTCTTGTCTATGTACGGCCATTTCTCTTTGATTTTCAGCTAGCTGAAATGCTTCACCTGATTCAATCAACAACGTGGCGGCGATAAAGTTAATCGGAGAAGACAGCCATATGTTTGCGCGAATGTGAGCGTTTAAAGCCGCAACCTGACTTTCGGGGGCTTTTACAAACCCACACCTCATTGCAGGGCTTATTGCTTTAGATAATCCGGATATATGAAAGGTATAATTCGGCGCAAAGTTTGCGATTGGAGGAACTGGCGGAGCATCCAAAAAGCAATAGATATCATCTTCCACCAACCACACTTGATTTTCATTGATGACCTTAGCGATTTCTTTTTTACGCGCCTCTGGCATCGATACTCCAGTTGGGTTCTGATGGCAAGGAATCAAAATAACCAGCGATGGAGAATGCGCCTTTATCGCAGTATCAAGCGCGTCAGGACGGACACCTTGCTCGTCTAACTCAACACCAATCACGTTCCTGTTTGATAGGTTCGTTATCGCTAATATTCCTGGGTAGGTGAGAGATTCAACTAAGATGGTGTCTCCTGGCTTTGTCAGTGTTTCGACGAGCAAAGACAGTGCATGTTGAGCGCCATTTGTGAGAACGGTATTGCGAGTGTTTCCGCCTTCAAGGCCGTATTCTTGTGCCCACCTAACCGCTGCTTCCCTGTGCTTTTTATGTCCAGAGTTTTCGCAATATCCGATCAGTGAATCTGTTAGTTGATCGGCTGACTGTTGATAGGCTTTTTTTATTGCTGGCACATTTTTGTACAAACACGGCTGTAGCAGAGAAAAGTTGAAATCAGATTCATCCTCTGGAGCTTGGATAGCTTCATTTAAGTCCGAACGAGCTGCAACAAATGTCCCTTTACCAACAAAAGACTCTAAGCGCCCTTTATCACTCAGTAATTTATAGGCTTTGGATACTGTAGCCGGAGTGGTTTCGAACTCATCCGCTAATTCGCGATGAGTCGGAAGTTTTGCATTGGGTTGGTATTCGCCGCTATCGATTCGTTCTTCGATGACGTCAGCGATAAAGATGAATTTGCTGTTACTCAATCTGCTTCTCCTCAGTTCGAATAACTCATTATAAAACATTACTTATGTCTTTTCGCTATTAAAGTTATTAAACAAAAGTAACAAACTCACATTGACATATGTCAATGCATTGAATTAGTCTAAGTCAAAACTATTACTAACAACGTTACTTAAGGCTCAAGAACAATGCTAAACAAGGAAGTACAGGAACAAGGCAAACAAAGCGTACAGGAGTTATACATCTCATATGATTCAGCTAGAAAACTAAAGAGCGCTTTTAATAGTTTAAGGTTAGGTGATGACCAAACTTGGTTGGATGCTAAGGACTGGCTGGGCAACACGGTGAAGCACAGTCTCCCGTTTGAGCAAATATCTACGATAGAGTCATTCGCTCAAAACGATGAACAAAGTGCTTTGATCATCCGAGGTTTACCTATAGACCATGATTTGTGTGCAACACCATACAAAGGATATCTATCACCTTCCAAAACACCTTTAGTTAGTGGAATTCATATTGGCATATATCAATTGGCAGGAATTGAACCAATTTCTTATCAAAATGAAAACAATGGTCTTCTATTTCGGCACGTTGTTCCCGCTCAGAATGCACTTAACGAGAAGTCTTCACATGGTTCAATTCACACTTTTGGTCATCATGTAGACAATCCAGATCTTCCTTTGGTGTGCGAACCAATAACAGAACAGAGTGGGTGTCCTGAGTTTTTGTCTTTAATGGCATTGAGAACTGACTTAAGGGTGAATTCCAACTTCATTCTGTTGGATGAGCTGATCTCATGTCTTAGTTCGGGCGTGATTGGAGAGTTATCGAAACCAAATTATCTAATCAATCGACCTGATTCGTTTGGTCAAGCAAAAGGCAGTCGATTACCAATCTTAATTGCAGGCCAAAATGGTGTTGTGTATTGCCGTTACGACAAAGAAAACACGACTCCTCTAACAGAAAGCGCGGCTGCGGCTTTAGTCATGCTAGAGGCTCAATTACAAAATACCAACCTAAAACGTCATTTAGTTTACCAACCGGGAGACTTACTCATTATTAAAAATCAGCGAGTGGTTCATAGCCGAGAAGGGTTTCATCCAAGAGATGACGGCTCGGATAGATGGCTAATCCGGCTCTTTGGAATGAGCTCACTGGATCGAATCATCCCCCACAAAAACTCAAAGCATATTGGAAAGGATTAAGGATAGCGTTATGAAAAACTCGAACGTCGCATTTATAGGCTTAGGTGTAATGGGGTACCCAATGGCGGGGCATTTATCTAATGCTGGCTATTCTGTCAAAGTTTACAACCGTACATTGAAGAAAGCACACGACTGGACTCAAGCATATATCGGGGAATCGTGTTTAACGCCGGGGTCGGCGGCGCAAGACAGTGATTATGTGTTTGTGTGTGTTGGCAATGATGATGACGTAAGAAGTGTCGTTTATGGTTCAGATGGGATTTTGGCAAACATGAAACCAGGGAGCATGCTAGTTGACCACACCACGACGTCTGCGGAACTCGCCATTGAATTGGCGGCTGCATGTGAACAGAAAGGTGTTCTTTTTGTTGATGCTCCTGTCTCAGGCGGTCAAGCCGGGGCTGAAAATGGCGCTTTGACCATCATGTGTGGTGGTCAACCTAACGCATATGATCAAGTAGCCCCAATCATGCGCAGCTATGGTAAGCAATCAAAGCTAATGGGTGAAAATGGTCAAGGCCAGAGAGCTAAGATGGTTAATCAAATATGCATAGCGGGTGTTTTGAAAGGCTTGAGTGAAGGGCTACTGCTAGCTCAACGTTCAGGTTTAGATATTGGCGAGCTCGTAGATGTATTAAAGCATGGTGCTGCGGGTTCTTGGCAAATGGAGAATCGTTCATTAACGATGTCAAAAGGTGAATTTGACTTCGGGTTTGCGATCGATTGGATGCATAAAGACTTGGGTATCTGTTTAGACGAAAGCAGAAAGTTGGGTATCACACTACCACTGACAACGACGGTAGACAGTGAGTATCAAGAGTTACAGAAGCGTGGCTTAGGGTGCATGGACACATCTGTACTTATTAAAGTTTACGAATAATTAATGAATTAAGGATTTTTCAACATGGAATGGTTAGGGAACGACATTACATTATGGGTGTTAGTTGCACTGATGCTGTCCGCATTCGCTGCTGGGTTTATTGACTCAGTAGCTGGTGGAGGTGGTTTGATTTTAGTGCCATCATTTATTCTAGCGGGCTTACCTCCTCAAGTAGCGTTGGGACAAGAAAAGATAGTAAGTACTCTCGGGACAATTGCAGCAATACGCAATTTTGTCAGAAACAAGTGCGTAGTTTGGACTGCGGTTGCAACAGGTATACCTGCTGGATTGATAGGTGCTTATGTAGGTGCAGAAGCTATTCTTTATTTCGACCCAGATACGGTTGGTAAGATCATACTTGCAATGCTTCCTATTGGTATCGTGCTTTCGTTCATTCCTAAAAAGAGTGGCGAGCAAGATAAGGATGTGCCAATTAACAAAAACGTTATCCTATTTGGTGTCCCAGCAGCCGTGTTTGTGATTGGTTTCTATGATGGATTCTTTGGACCTGGTACTGGCAGCTTTCTGATCCTTGCTCTTCATTATCTGTTGAAATTTGATTTAGTGGCGGCATCTGCGACGTCAAAGTTGTTCAACTTTGCATCTAATGTTGGGGCTCTAATTGCTTTCATGCTAGCTGGCAGTGTGCTGTATGCGTTGGCTGTTCCTTTGGTGATTATGAACTTGTTAGGCAACCACGTCGGCAGCTCTTCTGCGATGAAATATGGCCCTAAACTGATCCAACGTACAATATCTTTGTCGCTTAGCCTATTGATGATTTCGTTGGGTTACAAATTTATCTTCTAGTAAGAACTTACAGCTTAGCTAATCGCTTAAAATCATCTTTCGAGCCCTTTATTTGATTGAAATTAAATAAAGGGCTTTTACTGTTAATGGGCGACTAATTATGCGCCTTTGCGAACTTTCTCTTTTACCATCAAAGAGTAACAATTAGAATTGAGTGATCATTTTCCAGTGGGTGCGAGTATGATTCGTCACAATTTAATCGGTTTTTTATCGTCGTTGTTTGCTCTGGTCGGTCTGATTTTTGTCATGATGGATGGCTCTCACTTTCCACTCCTGCAGTGGCCTTACGAAGCTTTTCAGGGATTGGTTTTCTCTTTCGTTTGGGGTTTTGGTGTATCGATTACGATTGGTTATTTCTTCTCAATAATGGTCGTTGTTACAGTTTTGGTTGTAAGTTTTGCACTAGGGCATAAATTATCACGCTGTTTTGGTCGAAATAGGTAAACTTCGCTTATTGAGGTTACAGTTACAGCTACAGCGGTAAGACGTTAGTACTCTTCTAACCAGCATTTAAGATGTTTGGCGGCTTTAGCTCAATTACACTAGGTAAACTAACAAGATGGAATGGAATTTAGATCCAGTACTGTTTTCTATAGGACCGTTAAGAGTTCATTGGTATGGCGTGTTATTTGCCATAGGAATTGCTTCGGGTTTTAGTGTTATGAAACGCATATTTACCAATGAAAATCGGCCCTTATCAGAACTGGATTCTTTGTTAGTTACTTCTATAGTCGGCATTATTTTAGGAGCTCGGTTAGGGCATTGCCTATTTTACGACCCTCATTACTATTTTGAACATCCGCTTAAAATAATCGCTATTTGGGAAGGGGGACTCGCTAGTCATGGTGGTGGCTTAGGTGTGTTTATCGCTGCCTTGTATCATGCCAAACGCTACAATATTGGAAAGTTGTGGCTGTTAGATAGACTTGCTATCTCAACCGCTATTTTTGCATTTTTTGTGAGGCTTGCAAATTTTGCCAACTCAGAGATACTCGGAACATCATCAGACTTACCTTGGGCTATCATTTTTCAACGATTAGACAACATCCCCAGACATCCTGCACAGCTATACGAATCTATTTGCTATTTGGCTATATTTTTTCTGCTTTGGTCAATATACCGAAAAACGAACATTGCGCGCTATGACGGAGCGATTCTAGGGATATTTTTAACATTAGTATTCAGTGCTAGATTTATGATCGAGTTTGTTAAAGTGAAACAAGCGTCCTACACAACAGATCTCGCTCTTACTGTTGGGCAGCTACTTAGTGTGCCATTTTGGTTAGTTGGATTATCTCTGTGTCTTTGGGCTATGTTCCATCGTAAAAATAGCTTGTAATAACGTTTTTAAGATTGATTCCTAACGTTTGATTTTTTCTTTTAACCGTTGGTTTATTAGTCCAAGGTGCATTGCTTCCTTTTTGATAGCTAATTGAGCATTCTTTAACACGATCGAAATTAATCAAGGCGGCGATAGTGCTTTTTCGAGCAAGCTAATAATATCTCTTTCTTTATAAACTTGAGAACTGAGCAAATGAATCAAACCCAACACCAAAGATGGTCAAAAATCAGGTCAGGTGGCTTTTTCAAATATGTAACACTAAACACTATTTCGATAGTACTGGGTATATTTTCGGTTAGACTTCTCATCCATGCTTTCTCAAGTGAGAAAGTTCCTTTTGAGGAGTTTCTATCAGCTCAGTTTATGAACTTAGGAATAACTGCTTTAGTTCTACCTTTTGTCTTTTGGGGCTTTTGGTTGTATCAGGAATCGAAATACAAAAAAGTGTCGGAAAGATAGCGCGTAAAATAAATACTCAAAGGATTATAAGTGGAAAAGGTTCTCATCAGCTCTTGTTTGCTCGGTAACAAAGTTCGCTACAACGCCAGTTGTCTATCTGTATCGATGTCTGAGTTGGATTGGCTCAAGACCAATGTTGAATTGGTGGTTGTTTGCCCTGAAGTATCGGCTGGTTTGCCGACACCGAGAGCTCCCGCAGAGATCATCAACGGAAAGGGTACTGATGTGATTCAAGGCTCTGTGAAAGTCGTAGGTAATGATGGTGTAGACGCTACTGCACAGTTTCTTGACGGGGCACACAACGCTCTCAGGATGTGCCAACGATTAGGTATCAAGTACGCGGTTCTAGCAGAAGGCAGTCCATCGTGTGGTAGTTCTAAAATCTACGATGGCACATTTAGCGGAGTGAAAGTGGACGGCTCTGGCGTGACTGCAGCGCTTTTAGAGCAGGAAGGCATCAAAGTATTTAGCCAACACACCATTGCAAGCCTTAAAGCAAAGATCGAAGTGAACTGTTGATTATGCGTTTCAATCCCTTTCTCAGCATTTGTTCTGCCAGCTTAAAGTGATTGAGCTCTTTTGCAACGCGCGAGTTCCACGAGATATTAAACTTGTATCACACATTTTAACTGTGATTATATACAGTACTTAATCTTTGCATATCATAAGGTTTTTGAACGTAATCAAGTACCACAGATGACCATTAATTTAGAAGCAGGCATTAAACAACTCGTTGAGGAATTTATTGCCAATGGCAAACCTTGCCCTTCCGAGCAAAGCGTTGCTGAGCGACGTGCTGGGTATCTTGCTAGCACGGTTTTAGCTGGCTCAAGCCCGGTGATGGAACAAGAATTTGTTGATGTGTTAAACGGCGTAGAGGTGAAAGTCTATAAACCAACGGACAAAGCAAACTTGCCCGTAACGATTTACTTCCACGGTGGGTGCTTTATTAGTGGTGGATTTGCAACCCATGATGCTCAGATAAGGCAGTTAGCGCATTTATCAGAGTCCATCGTAATCTGTATTAAGTATCGATTGGCACCAGAATATACTTATCCAGCCGCCCATGATGATGCTTTCCAAGCGGTACGCAGTATTCAGAGCATGGACGTAAATACGGTGGAGATACCGATCAAATCGTTTTTGTTGGTGACAGCGCAGGTGGACAACTGGCTCTCGCGACAACAATGCGATTAAAGAATCAGAATCTTTGGTTGCCTAGAAAGCAAGTTCTTATCTATCCGATGCTTGATCCCAACGGTGCTTCAGAAAGCTATAAACAGAATGGAAACGACTTTGTAATTACCGCCAAAATGCTACTTTCGGGTTTTGATATCTATGCGGGCAGCGCAGAAAAGCGGACTTTTACTCAGGAGCTTAATCTTCTGGAAGGTTCAGATTTTAGTGGTTTACCTGAAACGTTAATTATTACCGCTGAATTTGATCCTCTACGTGACGAAGGGGAGTTGTTATATAAACAGCTGATTGCCCAAGGTGTTTCAGCTTGTTGTGAACGTTACCTTGGTGTGATACACGGCTTTTTCCAGTTGTCAGGTGTTAGTCAGTCTGCAAAGCGTTGTATTCGCAACATCTCAGATGCAATAAAACATTAGATTAAATGAAGTGTTAGAGCTTGGTGAATGTGAGCTCTATGATCAGAGCTCAAGGTCGCTTATGAGATGATGACGATTTCATCATTCTCATCGATAAATAGTACGGCTTTGTGCTGTTCGATTAACTGAACTGCAGATGATGGGGTAACAGCGCCAATTTCACCTTTAGACTTTATCGTCAAAGCATCCCATGCGCGATCTCGGTACTTACCTGTTTCGGTGTACTCAATTAGTACTTTCATAGGCCCTCTCTTATTCGGCTCCGGTGAATGTATAACCAATCTTAATCCTTTGGTTTGAGTTACGCATTAGTTAAAAATGAAACATTAAATTAACATTTTAATAATAATCTTATTTCACATGCACATAGGATGAAGTTGTCTTCTCACCCGTTTGGATTAGGTTTTTTGGTTCAAAGCGTCTTTGATATGGTGGTGTAGGGAGTGTGCCAATACGGTGTTATGTGACTTGATCTCGCTTACGATCAAATTGGATAGATTACAGTAACCATACAGACACGGAGGTATATACCATGAGTAACACTGCACCAAGTAAAGTTAAAGGACATTGTCGTTGTGGTCGCGTAACGTTTGAAGTAACAACTAAACCATTGATTACGATGGCTTGCCACTGCACAGGCTGCCAGCGAATGAGCTCAAGTGCGTTCAGCTTAAGCTCTCTGTTTTTGAGTGAATCATTCACAGTTACATCTGGCGAACCTGTCATTGGTGGCTTACACGGTAGTATTCGTCATTTCTTCTGCGGGCACTGTATGAGTTGGTTGTTTACACGTCCTGACGGCATGGAAGAGTTCGTCAATGTACGCTCAACGATGTTGGAAGATGCGAACAACTACAAACCATTCGCCGAAACCTATACTGATGAAAAGCTCGAGTGGGCAAAAACTGGCGCAGTGCGCAGCTTTAAAAAATTCCCACCAATGGAGAGCTTTCACGAGTTGCTTGAAGAGTATGCAAAGACTCAAGGATAAACCTTAAATACAGACACAAATACCTTGCACTACTTACAGCAGTTATACCGGAATTAAGATTAAGGAATGTTTCATGAAATACGCTCCAATCAAACCTGAGATTACCTTTGATGATTTCGCGAAAGTAGATATTCGCGTAGGTAAAATTGTCGAGGTGAGTGAGGTTGCCAAATCCGACAAGCTTATGAAGCTCACGGTGGATTTTGGGGACCACACTCGCTCGATTTTGGCTGGCATTAAGCAGGAGCGAGACGATCCTAAAGAAATTGAGGGTAAACAAGCGTTGTTTGTCGTGAATTTGCCTGAACGAAAAATGGCGGGAGAAGTTTCGCAAGGCATGCTTTTTGATATTGGTTATGAAGACAAATTGCAGCCATGTCTCGCTTGCCCAGAGAATGAAATGCCTAATGGCGCGAGGGCAGGTTAATGGCTTAGCAAACCGTTTTTAAAATACTGCAGTGAAGTGTTAAAGCTATGGAGCAAAGAATGGACGTCGTCGTTATTGAACAACACACCTCAGAGTATCCTAATCCGATCGTTTTGAACCAAGGCGATAGGGTAGCTTTGGGTGAAATGGATGATGAGTTTCCAAATTGGATATTCGTCACGACAGAAGCCGGTGTTAAAGGTTGGGCTCCGATCCAATATATTGATAAATCAGGTTGTGGCTCAGAAGGAACATTGCTTCACGATTATGATGCGTGGGAACTGAACACGGTAGTAGGTGAGAAGCTCACCGTGCTGTTTGAACTCAACGCTTGGTATCGCGCTTCCAGAACAAATGGTGAAACCGGTTGGGTACCTGTTCGTTCTGTACAGCCAGCATGAAAGTAAATCCTTAATCCAGAGAGGCTTATTTGAATAAACGTATCGTTTTTACTGGTGGACCAGGCTCAGGAAAAACTTCAGTTATAGAGTAATTAAACACGTTGGTTATGAACTAATTGAAGTGCCGAAATTATTAGTTCAAGAAAAGGCAGAGTTTATCTTAGACAAATTAGCAAACGACATTAGCTGACAAGGCTTCCAATCTTGTCAGCAAGTTTCCGCTCATATCATTTATTATTTAATGCTGTGTTTAAGTGTGTTCTCCAGTACCGAAATAGATTCAGCATTTGATGCTCGATCAAAATGCACGTTGACCTGAGTGCCTGCTTTTTCAAACACGACATCATCAAAATCCGTCATCGCAATTTTGTAACCGTTACGAGCAAACAGACTGGTTACTCGAGTTCGTTGTTGTATTTTTAATGCGGATGAAAGCAATTTATCCATACCGTATTGTTCCCCGTTATTTGGCAATCGTTGCAAAGCTTAGTATGAAAGTGCGTTCTTAGCTATGGATATTTTTGCATCTATTTCGCATGTATATGAAATGTCATGCGTTTTAATTATGGGTTGATTAGGGTTTAGATTAATTCCTTATTTAAAGTATGGTTTTGTGTGAGCTAGGTGGTAAAGAGCTTGGTTGTTAATCATGTTGTTTGTTAGTTATAAGAAATAATTAGTTACAAATTACTAGCACGTATTTTGTGGGATTGTCAGGCATGCCCCGCGTGTAGAGCGAGAAGGTTCTGAGTAGCCAATAATGTAAGTTAGTTGGGCGATGTTGCCGCCAATTAGGATTTAGCGATCAAGCTGATATAACAAGGTAGTTTCGTACCATCGCTGCTATTACACTTGGGAAGGTTGCAACTTAAATTCCATGTCTCTTAAATAAAAGTTTACTGTATTTATATACAGTTATTTGTTGTTTTCATATGTTTGCTTATGTATGGTCATTGACTGTTATTTCTAATAAATAGGCAAAGAACAATGCGTGATTCGCTGAGAGAAAAAGTCGTTCAGGTATGCTCGAAGAAGATAGAGCAAAAAGGAGAGAGCGTGGGTGTGTCATTTTATGCATTTTTCGCGAACAAAAATGATGACCCAGAGCTATTGATGGAAGCAGCAACTTGGTGGATTCAAACCCATCAACTCGATCGCTTTGAAAAAGCGACTAAAGTTATGGCAATGGTCAAGTCCGGGCTGTAAAGCTTGCTTAAGCGTGGACTGAGACTCTTTGAGTAGTCAAAAAAGGTATAGGTGACAAATGTGCGAAAGTCAGACCGGCTTTTTCAACTAACGAATATACTTCGAAAACATCAACCGCTTACAGCTCTGCAATTGGCAGAAATGCTGATGGTGTCTGAAAGAACCATTTATAGATATGTCGACGATCTATCTGCTTCAGGGATACCGATTTATGGCGAGCCTGGGATTGGTTACCGTTTAGTTGAAGGTTTTGAGTTACCGCCACTGCAGCTATCGAGAGAAGAGCTAGAAGCGCTTATTACGGGTGTCAGCTTTACAGCTTCCTTAACAGGAAAAAATCTTGCGGCTTCAGCGCACTCTTTGTTGGCTAAGATTGAAGCTGCGCTGCCTAATAGTTCGGATATGATCTCCAATGAAGAACGAGTGATTCGCGTACCAACGATTTATCGTGAAGCCAAAATATATCAACTATGGGGTAAAGTGCATTCCGCAATTGAATCTAAGTGTTGGTTAACGTTGACCTACAATTCACTGTCTGGTGCTGAGACAGTTAGATCGGTGTTCCCGCTAGGATTGTTTTATTGGGGAGGGAAGTGGACTCTTGGCTGTTGGTGTGATCTTCGCAAAGCATATCGAGACCTAAGGCTAGATCGCATCACTGAGTTAGAGTCTAGCGAACGCATAGCCGAACTACCTGAGCATGTTTGTTTGCATGAATACATGGAGATAAAAAGTTCTCAAGCCTACTGACACAACGTTGTCAGTAGGTGTGCCTTATTGTTGGAATTCAACCAACGATATAGGGCACTAATATGATTAAGAACAACAAGATTGAAAACATAGGTGGGATGGAGTTTGCGACGTTCAAACTAAAAGAAGGAGTAACAGAAGTTCGTTTAATAGAACTTGCCCAACGAGTCGAGGAGCAATTTCTCAGCCAACAAGAGGAGCTCATTCTCCATTTTCTCGTTCGTGGCTCTGATGGTCGCTATGCAGATGTGGCAATTGCGAGCTCACAAGTGAAAGCGGAAGAGTACTGCCAGCAGTGGTTAGAGAATGACGCCGCATTGGAGTACTTAGAACGTCTTGATAAAGACTCAGTGAATATGACGTTTTGGACAAAAATCAACTAGGGCGTAACGACACTAATGGGTGGGGCTAAAGGCTTTGTTATGGTTGTTTCCCCACTTACTTTTCCAACCTAGTCAACGACTGATAATCCATTGGCGTCACACTGACCAGCTTTTTAAATTCTCGCTGGAAGTGTGCTTGATCGCTGAAACCCAAATCAAACGCAAGCTCAGACAGTGGCACCTGATTATTATGGCTGATCTTATACACTGCTGACTGACAGCGAATCGCGCGGCTGAACGCTTTTGGCGTCAGGCCAGTATCGTTACGAAAGGTGCGTTGCAAAGTTCTGGCAGAGTAACCCGTGTCGTTGACCAAATCCTGTATCTGAATATTGCCGCGCGCATTGGTAACTCTTGCGATCACTTCCATAGTGAGATGAGAGCAAGTGCGGCTATCAAATTGGCTGACAAAGTCATTCACCGCGCGCGCTTTGCCTAAGAAATCATCCGCCTTGCAAACTTGCTCAAGAATCTTCTCGGCACCATAAACCAAATCACCTAAATCCAATCGGTTCGAAATCACTTCCTCTACATCCAAGTTAAGCAAGTCCGGTATCACGCCCGGTCTAAAACGCACGCCAAAGTAATAATGATCTTGCGTAAAATCCGCTTTTTTTGCTTCAAGGGGCGTACCGCAAATGTAGGCTTTCGGATTATCGGGATTACAGTCGAAGAGTAGGTCGATGCATCCATCTGGAATAGCAATAGTGGAATCTGTACCACTACTCGCGTCAAACGAATAGAAGTGAGAAGTGCATGCACTCTCAGGTGTCAATAACGTATTAAAACGCTTAGCCCCAAGCACAAACCAAGGCTGGACTGAGTGCAAGGAGGCAATTTTAAACTCGAGATTCGCGTCAGGCATACTTTTCTACTCATTAAACGTCAGAGTATCAAAGTCCCATTTTGTTAATTGGATGTAAATTTATATTGTTAATATGTTAATCAATTTTGTGACCTAGCCCATGACTTGTGTCGCAAAAATTCAATATCGCTGCGTGTCTTCACTCTAGTATCAGTTTTAACAGATAAATCACTCAGTTGATTGTGAGCGTTTAAATAGGCTTTTCACGACCAACTGAGACTAATACAGGGAAGTAGGAACACGTATGTCTAGCAATACAAAAATCGATTTTATCTACCTATCTGAACCAGACATGATCAAAGCCGGTGTAACGGATATGGCAGCATGTGTGGACACGATGGAAGAGATGTTCGCACTGTTACACCAAGGTGATTACCGCATGGCGGGACCAAATAATGATTCTCATGGTGCGATGATTACGTTTCCAGAAGAATCACCAATCCCAACCATGCCAAAGCCGACCGCAGACCGCCGCTTGATGGCGATGCCAGCTTACTTAGGCGGCGATTTTGGTACGTGTGGCGTGAAATGGTACGGCTCGAACATTGCCAACCGCGAGAAAGATCTTCCGCGCTCCATCCTAATGTTCATTCTCAATGATATTGAAACCAGTGCACCACTCGCGATTATGTCGGCAAACTTGCTTTCAGCTTACCGCACTGGGGCGATTCCTGGCGTGGGCGCACGCTACCTTGCTCGTAAAGATTCCAAAGTGATTGGTCTGCTTGGTCCTGGTGTGATGGGCAAAACCTCAGTGGCTGCATTTATGGCTGCGTGTCCAAACATCGACACTATCAAGATCAAAGGTCGCGGCAAGAAAAGCCTAGACAGCTTCTTAACTTGGGTGTCAGCGACATTCCCACAAATCACCAATGTTGAAGTTGTCGAGAGCGTTGAAGACGTCGTTCGCGGCTCAGACATCGTAACTTACTGCAACTCGGGTGAAACGGGCAACCCAAGCCTCTACCCAGAAGTGAAACGTGAGTGGGTCAAACCGGGCGCGTTTTTGGCAATGCCTGCAAGTTGCCGCTTAGATGCGGGCATGGAGCAGGGCGATGTACGTAAAGTGCTCGATAATACCGGCCTTTACCAAGCGTGGTACGAGGAAGTGCCAAAACCTGCACACAACATTATCCCACTCGTTGGTGTTCGCTTTATGGACATGATCGAAGAAGGCAAGTTGACCATCGATGACTTAGAAGACCTTGGTTCGATTGTCGCGGGTGAAACACCAAAGCGCCAAAGTGAAGACGAAATCATCATTCTTTCTGTTGGTGGCATGCCAGTAGAAGACGTTGCGTGGGCAACCAAGATTTATCGTAACGCCGTCGAGAAAGGTATTGGCGTCAACCTCAATCTTTGGAATCAACCAGAACTCAAATAACAACGCAGAACACTAGGCTAGTCATTAAAAAGGAAGTCCCCATGACACGTATCGTAAAGGTAAAAACCGGCTCAAAACTGGAAGAAATCGCAAGCTACTCGCGCGTCGTTGCGGTAGATAACTGGATTTTTGTTTCAAACACCGCTGGCCGTAACCCAGAAACAGGTGAAATGCCAAAAGACGTATTTGAACAAACAGAGCAAGTGTTTACCAATATTGAAGTCGCTTTGGCGTCGGTTGAAGCAAGCCTGAAAGATGTCATCACGTCGAAAGTCTTTATTCAAAATCCAGACAACGTTCCGGCCGTGATGGAGTTTGTTGGCACCAAGTTTCGCGGGGTGAACCCAACCACCACGGTCACTTGTCCTCCGCTCGGATCTTCTATTTACGAAGTCGAAATTGAAGTGACGGCTTATCGCGGCGCATCACAGGCAGACGTAGAGGAAATCGTGCTTTCAAGATAAAGGCGGCTAAGGGCGCCGTATCGAGATGAGCGAGAGGTTAGGATGACAAAAAATATCATACGACTGGAAACATCAAACGTTTTGCCGAAGTCCACCGGAGTAGTGATTATCGGTGGTGGCATTGTCGGCGCGAGTGCAGCGCTGACATTAGCCGAAAACAACGTCCCTGTAGTTTTGATCGAGAAAGGTTATGTAGCGGGTGAGCAGTCATCACGAAACCTTGGCTGGATCCGTAAAACCAGCCGACACAAAGAAGACGTGCCTTTGGCGCTAGCCGCTGACCGTTTGTGGGCTGGTATGAGTCAAAGAGTCGGGCATGACCTTGGCTACAAGCAAGCAGGGATTATGTTCCTTGCTGACACTGAACAACAAATGGACATTTACCAAGATTGGCTGGACTCAGTGGATTCGTTGGACCTCGATTCCAGATTGCTAAGTAGCGACAAGGTTAACGCCATGCTTGGTAACAGCAATAAGTCATGGAAAGGGGCGATTTACACCCCTTCAGACGGACGTGCTGAACCGTGTATCGCAACAGTAAAAATCCTAGAAAAAGCAGTGGAACTCGGCGCGCAGGTAGTGCAGCACTGCGCAGTCCGAACGCTTGCTATGTCGGGTGGCCGTGTAAGCGGCGTAGTCACAGAGCAAGGTGAAATCAACTGCGAGCAGGTGTTGTTAGCGGGTGGTGCGTGGTCAAGACGCTTCTTGGGTAATCTGGGTGTCTCGTTGCCAACTCTGCCACTGATTTGCTCAGTGATTAGAACTAAGCCAATGGAGGGGCCGACCGATATTGCGGTGGGTGCGTCAAACTTCTCGTTTCGCAAGCATCACAATGGTGGTTTTGTGATCACGCAGCGCGGTGCGTTAGATGCACCAGTCTGTCTTGATCATCTGTTGATTGGACACCGTTATCTTGAACAGTTGAAACACCAACGTAGCTTTCTACGAATCAAACTCGGCAAGCATTTTGTCGATGATTTAAGAATGCCACGCAGTTGGAAACCGAGCAGCGATACGCCGTTTGAAAAGGTGAGAACGCTCAATCCAATTCATAACCAGAACCTTATCAACGAAGCGATGACCAATTTGCGCCAAGCCTATCCCGTATTTGAACAAGCCGAGATAGACGAAGCGTGGGCAGGGCTGATTGATGTAACGCCAGACTCGAACCCAGTGATCGACCATGTCGCGGTAATACCGGGCTTAACCCTAGCCACAGGGTTTTCTGGGCACGGGTTTGGTACTGGGCCAGCTGCGGGACATTTAGCGGCAGATTTAATCATGGGTAACGATCCGATTATCGATCCGACCCCTTATCGATTTAACCGCTTGTAAGAGTCATTTTCGGGTCTGGAAAGCACCTTAATCAAATTGGTAGGAACTTGCTATGGCAGTAGATATTGAAGCAATTGTGTATGCATCGGATGCCAATAAAGGCAGCCGAAAAGTGTTTGAAGCTGCAATTAACCAAGCAGTGAAGCATCAATCAAAAATTATCTATGTGCATGCGGTGAATAAGGCAGACGTGATTACGCCGGATATCTCTTATTCCTACCTGCCGAGCGACATCGATAAGCTGCATTCCGCTCAACACAGAAACGAGCTAATCGAAAAGCTTAAAACACGAATCCATCGATACATAAAGGAAAAACTGACCGATCTGGATATTCAGGTTCAGTTTTCGATATGTGTTCAATTCGGTAATCCAGAGGAGGTGATTATCAACACGGCAAAGCAGTTTAATGCCGGACTGATTGTTATGGGCAATAGAAAATCCAGTGAATTGTCCAGAGTATTTCTCGGTTCTACAGCCAACAAAGTACTGCAGAAAAGCGAAGTACCCGTATTGATAGTACCAATAGCGAAAAAATAGAAATGCTGGGCATCACCAGCTTCAGAGTACAAAAGGAATTATGATGAAAAGGACTAAACTGATTACTGCAATCGCACTTGCATCGATTTTTGCACCACTCACAAGTGTTGCCGCAGACTACCCAAATCGCCCAGTAAAATACGTTGTGCCGTGGCCTCCGGGTGATTTGGAAGACGTGCTTACTCGTCTAATCGCAGAAGAGATGGCGAAAGAAACAGGCAAGCCAGCCACAGTCGTTAACAAACCTGGTGGCGCTGGAATCATTGGTGCAGCAGAGGTTTCACGTGCGCGCCCAGATGGTCTGACGATCGGCTCGTTCGTTGCCGATATCCTCACCACACACATTCTTTCTGGCAACGCACCGTTTGACCAAACAACATTCGAGCCGGTTGGGATCTTCCTAGACTATCCGTTTGTGATTGCTGCAAAAGCGGATGCGCCATACAACAACCTGAAAGAGCTAGCCGATTACTCGCAAAGCAACAATGTTTCGCTTGCTCACTTTGGCTACCAAGCGCTGCCTACCGCGATCACGTTTAAAGCGGCGGACCAAGTTGGGATTAAGTTCTCGTCAAACGCACCGTTTGATGCGATCAACTGTTCAACGTTAGCCAATGGCGATGCGGACGTGGTCAATACCGTTACGCAAACCATCCTTTCTTGTTTGAAATCTGGCGACGTGAAAATCATCGCTTCGATTACGCACGAACGTTTAAGCATCAGCCCAGATGTCGCAACGCTTAAAGAGCAAACTGGCGTAGAACAAACAACGTGGAACGGTCTGTTTGTGAAGAAAGGCACACCTGACAACGTCAAACAAGTGATCGCAGATATTGCTCAAAAAGCACTTAAGACAGACAAAGTGACGGCGATCAGCCAAAACACTGGTGCCAACGTTTTTTGGATGGGTGGCAAAGAAGCGCAGCAAGTGATTGATAATGACTTTGCTAGTGCCAAAGAGCTGCTGAACTACATGAAGTAAGTCCTTTGGGTGAGTAAACATATCTGGTTCATTTACTCACCCTTTTTTCAGGGAGTTGAACGCATATGACGATTGAAATCAACGAAGTGGTTCTGGAGCAAGAAGACAAAGCAGGTCTTGCGACAAAGAGTCTCCCATCACACTACTATTTTTACTTGCTTTCCTTTATTGGCTCGATGGTACTGATATTGCTCCAACCTAGTCAGGCAAAAGAGGTGCAAAACGCGCACGGTTGGTTCTCTCAGCCTTACGTCGCACCATTACTAGGCCTAAGTATCATCGCTCTGTTTAGTGGTATTTATCTGCTGGTAAATACGATTAAGCACTATCACTGCTTGAGAAGCATTAATCCCATCGAACTGACCTTTAGTGCCATCAGCAGGTATCGAACGGCGGTGATCATCAGCGGTTTCTTTTTCCTCTACATCTTCAGTTTGTCGGTGATTGGTTTCGCGCTATCCAGCTTTATCTTGGTGCTAACCATGCTTTGGATAAGCAACCTGTTCACTCGCTTTTGGGTGATCACTTCCTTTGTCTCCATCGCCATCATCGTATTGGTGTTTAGAGTCGCGATTGCGCTGTGGCTGCCCGATGTGTGGCTGTTCTCGTTCCTTCCCGACCAAATGGCTGACTTTGCCAATATGTACTTGTAGTAATTGGATGTTGTATCGATATGGACACTATTTTTCTCGGAATCAATGAAATACTCACCATGCAAGTCGTACTCGCCATAGTGTTCGGGGCGATTCTTGGTGTGTCGATTGGCTCAATTCCTGGGCTAGAACCTGCAGGCGTAATGGCGATTTTATTGCCAATGACGTTCAACTTTGACCCGTTGCCAGCGGTCACCTTGCTGCTCGGGGTATACGGCGGCGCTTGGTATGGCGGCGCGATCCCCGCAATATTAATGAATACTCCCGGTACGCCCGTGGCGGTGCTGACAACCTACGACGGCTACCCGATGACGCAAAAAGGCGAGGGTAAGCGTGCGCTGTCAATCGCGTACTCGTCATCTTTCTTCGGTGGCATGGTCAGTGTGCTGTCTCTTGTTCTTTTGGCACCTCTTCTATCTCAAATCGCGATGCATTTTGGCTCGGCCGAGTTTGCCATGTTGGCTGCACTTGGAATGATCTTTGTCGTTATGGCGCACTACAAACAAGCGTTTGCAGCGGCGATGATGCTTGGTCTAGGTATCTTCCTCGGTACGATTGGTATTGACCGCTCTTACAACACCATGACGTATACCTTTAACCAAGAATGGCTGTTTGGTGGTGTGCCACTGGTGCCAACCGTGATTGGCCTCTTTGCGATGTCTCAGGCATTTGTTTTGTTATCGCAGAAAGGCAACGACTCGCAAGTCACGACTTATGAAGGCAAAGGGCGCTTCTCTGGAATGCTGGTGGTGATCAAGCATAAATGGACCGCAGTTCGTTCAGCAATTTTAGGTGTCATCATGGGATTGCTACCGGGTGTGGGTGAGTTTGGTTCTCAGTTCTTTTCTTATACTTTGGCGCAGAAACTCTCTAAAAACCCAGATAAGTTTGGCCAAGGCGCAGAAGAGGGCTTAATTGCCTCTGAAACATCGAACAATGCCGTGACGGCTTCAGTCATGGTTCCGCTGTTGGCATTTGGTATTCCTGCCGACGCGTTGATGGCTATGCTGCTGTCTGTGTTTATGGTGCATAACTACACGCCGGGCCCTACCTTATTTGCCGAGCGACCAGAGTTCATTTCTGGCTTATACATCTCGCTGTTTTTAATCAACATCGTCGCATTCATCTATCTGACTTTCAGCAGTAAATGGATTGCTAACCTAACGCGCATTCGCGGACGCTTTATCGGTGCGCTGATACTGGTACTCGGTTTTATTGGCAGCTATAGCCAAAACTACCAATTCTCTGATGCGCTTATCGCACTTGGTTTTGCGGTGTTTGGTTACATTCTTAAACGCGAGCAGATCCCAGCTGTGCCAATCATCTTAGGTTTGGTACTTGGTCCGGTATTTCTTGCCCGTACCAAGCAAGCTCTTGGAGTCTCAAACGGTGACTTCTCAATCTTTTGGGACAGACCAATCAGCCTAGCTTTGCTGAGCATGATCGTCATTTCTATTGGCATCTTTATTTACAGCATGGTTAGAGATAATCAAACAAAAACACAATAACGAACGTCGAAACGAAAGGAACTCACAATGAACCAATTTGGAATGACTATTGATGGTCAAACCGTACAAGGTGAAATGCCATCATGCATCGTGCTCAACCCTGCAAACGAGCAAGAAGCGTTTACCGCGCCAGTGGCGTCAATTGCGCAGCTGAATAAAGCGGTTGAGAGTGCGAAAGCAGCGTACCCTCAGTGGAGTGCACTGTCTCAAGTTCAGCGCGATGGATACATCAACAAAATCGCTGATGTGATAGAGCAAAACGCAAGCGAGTTGGCCGAGATTATCGTGAAAGAACAAGGTAAACCGATGCAACTTGCACAGATGGAAGTGGGTGGTGCGGTGGCATGGACAAGGCACACTGCGAGCATTGAAGTTCCGGTCGAAGTCTATGAAGACTCAGAAAACAAACGCATCGAAGGCCGCAGAAAGTCGATCGGTGTTGTGGGTTCGATTACGCCTTGGAACTGGCCTTTAATGATCGCTATTTGGCACATCATTCCAGCACTGCGAATGGGTAACACAGTGGTACTAAAACCTTCAGAACTGACACCAATCAATACGCTTAAACTGGGTCAACTGTTGCAAGACGTACTGCCTGCTGGGGTGTTGAATGTGGTCTCCGGCAGTGGCGATGTTGGCCGCGCAATGAGTGAGCACAAAGACATCAACAAGCTGGTATTCACTGGTTCGACGCAGACTGGTCAGAACATCATGCAGGCGGCGGCGACAAACTTAAAACGTTTAACGCTTGAGCTGGGCGGTAACGACGCGGGTATCGTGCTCCCGGGCGCGAATCTGGATGCGATTGCTGAAGGGTTATTCGCCACCGCATTCATCAATATGGGTCAAACTTGCGCGGCATTAAAACGTCTTTATGTACATGAATCTCAACATGACGAGCTGTGTCAAAAGCTGGCCGATATTGCCGAAAAACAAGTGGTGGGTGAAGGTAGCGCAGACGGCGTAACCTTTGGTCCAGTGCAAAACAGCCAACAGCTTGAGAAAGTGATCGCGCTGGTGGAAGAGGCAAAACAACAAGGCGCGACGATTTACGCTGGTGGCGTGCGACCAGATAAGCCGGGCTACTTTTTCCCGCCAACGATTGTCGGCAACGCACAAAGCGGAATGCGAGTCGTTGAGGAAGAACAATTTGGCCCTGTATTGCCAGTGATTAAGTACACAACAGTCGCGGATGCAGTAGCGGCAGCGAACAGCGTTGAAGTGGGCTTAGGTGGCTCGGTTTGGGGCGACGTTGAGCAAGCGAGTGAGCTAGCCTCTAAGCTGGAATGTGGTTCGGTGTGGATCAACGGCCACGCGGAAGTATTGCCTCACGCGCCATTTGGCGGCTGTAAGATGTCTGGCTTTGGCGTGGAATTCGGCCTAGAAGGGTTGCTCGAAAACAGCCTGCTGCAAGTCGTGAATATCAATAAATAGTGCTCTTCCTGAAGCCCAAGAAAAACTAGATACCTTCTTATTAGCTTTATGACTGATAAGAAGTATCTACCCCCCGTCACGTATCAGCCTAATAACACTACTTATTGAAAGCAAATGTGTTGGTACGACCTTCAACTAAAGAATAACCGTTTACTGGTACATAGGATTGAATGTGAAGAAGAAGCTAATTCCATTGATTGCGGCATTAATTGGTATTAATGCGTACGCAAACGAGGCGGAGCGCCCTAACATCTTATTTGTCGTCGTTGATGACATGGGTTACTCCGATTTAAGTAAATTTGGCAGTGAAGTGCCGACCCCAAACCTTGATGAACTTGCCAACCAAAGCGTGATCATGTCTAACATGCAGGCGGCACCTGCGTGTTCTCCGACGCGCGCCATGCTTTGGACGGGTGTGGATAGTCACAAGGCGGGCTTGGGTAACATGCTCGAAGAAATGGCGCCCAATCAGGAAGGTCAACCGGGCTATGAGGGGATGATCAACGACAAGGTTGTCCTTATCTCAGAAACGTTGCAACAACAAGGTTACGAGACTTTCTATGCTGGCAAATGGCACTTAAGCAAAGGGGAGGAAAATCGAGCTTTCGAGCGTGGTTTCTCCCAGACATTTGCCCTTAACAGTGGCGGTGCAAGTCACTATGACGATATGAAGCCAGCGTATTCACCGACACCTGAAGCAAAAGCGCCGTACTCAGTAAATGGCAAACTGATCGACAAATTGCCAGCAGAGTTCAATTACTCCACCCAATATTACGCAGATAAAGCGATTGAATTTATCGAGAATGCGCAAGACAAACCTTTCTTTGGAGTGATTAGCTACACGGCGCCGCATTGGCCATTGCAGGCACCGGATAAAGTCGTAGAAAAATACCAAGGCAACTACGATCAGGGATATGAAGCCTTGTATCAAGCGCGATTCGACAAGCAAAAACAGCTAGGACTGATCCCGAAAGACTCAAACTACACCAATAGATACCCAGAGGGACAGGCGTGGGATGAGCTGTCGGACGAGCAGAAAAAGCGCGAAGTAAAATCGATGGAAATCTACGCTGCGATGATCGATCAAATCGACCAATACACAGGTAACGTGATCCAAAAACTCAAGCAGCTTGGAAAGTACGACAACACCATGATTGTGTTCTTGTCGGATAACGGGACGGAAGGTCACACACTCGATGAGGTTTGGCCGATGGACCAGTTTCCTAAGATACGAACCACAATCAACAATACCCACGATTTCAGCTATGAGAACATGGGCAAGAAAAACTCGTACGCATTACTCGGTCCAAACTGGGGCAGGGTGACATCGCCTGGGTTTGATATGTTCAAAGGCTACCCTCAACTTGGTGGTACTCAGGTCATCTCGTTCATCAAATATCCACATGTCGATAAGCAAGGCGTGATGGTGGATACGCTCACCACGGTAAAAGACTTTGTTCCAACCATTCTTGACGTGACCAAGCTGACACAAGCCCACAAAGACAATATTGGCAAAGAACACCATATGTATACTGGACGTTCTCTGGTCGATATAGAGCGCTCAAACGTGAGTGACGAACTGGTTGTTAGAGAGCTGTTTGGCAAAGTCTCTGTGAATGACGGTCAATGGATGGCGACGAGAAACTTTGTCGAGAAAGATAGCAAATGGGCACTGTTCAACGTGCAAAGTGACGTATCCACAACGGTAGATTTGAGTGAACAACATCCTGAGATACTCAAAAAGTTAAAACTTGCGTGGGTCGGTTATCAACGAGAAAACAATGTCATCATCCCTGATTGGGTGAGCGGCTATTAATCGTCAGGGCTTACTTCATTGTGGAGTAAGCCCTTTTTCTTTCCCTAACTCTAGCTAGCGACCTATGACCAAGTACGTTTTCATTTTTACGCTGTTATTAATCAGTCACTTCTCTTTTGCTGGTAAAGAGACTGCGCAGTATGTTGGCTCGCAAATCTGCGCTCAGTGCCATCAAAAGCAAGTCGATGATTGGAAAGGGTCTCATCATGAACTGTCGATGAAGCACGCGAGCGAAGACACGGTGTTAGGCGATTTTGATAATTACCAGTTGAGCGAGAATGGTCGAACGACACTGTTTTATCGTGAGAACGATCAGTTCTGGGTCAAGATGGAGAATGAAAAAGGCGAGTTTGAAAAGTATCAGATTAAGTACACGTTTGGCTGGGAACCGCTGCAGCAGTATATGGTTGAGTTTGAAGATGGTCGCATACAACTCATTCCGTATTCGTGGGATTCGCGTGAGGTCAGCAACCGAGACCGCCGTTGGTTTGCTCTGCACCCTGATGTGAAACCTTATGATGAGTTTTATTGGCGCAATGCGGGGCAGAACTGGAACTATATGTGCGCGGATTGCCACTCAACCAACGTCCAGAAGAACTACAATGCGAAGGAGAATAGCTACAACACCACCTGGTCAGAAATCAACGTGGCGTGTGAGTCTTGCCACGGACCAGCAAGCAAACATATCGAGGCCTTCTCAACTAAACCAACGCCCAATAACTTTGGCTTTGAGCGTAACCTAGCGCAACGTGTTGTCAAATGGATCAGCCGAGACGGTCATGCGACGCTAGAACCAAACCAAATACAACCGACCGATCAAATACGAGTCTGCGCTCAATGCCACAGCCGCAGAGTGCAACTAAACGACAGCTCACTTACAGCGCAACATTCATTGCTGGATAAATATCAACCGAGCCTGATAACCGACGAGCTCTATTATCCAGATGGTCAGGTGTTTGATGAGAATTACGTCTACGGATCGTTTCTCCAGTCTAAAATGGCAGCAAAAGGTGTTACTTGTACCAATTGCCATGACCCACACTCGGCCAAATTGAAGTTACCCGAGCCTGCATTGTGTAACCAATGCCACTCCGCGGAAAAGTTTAATACGACCAAACACACCTTTCATGACGTAAATAGTGAGGCAAGCCAGTGCTCTAACTGCCACATGCCGAAACGCACTTACATGCAGATTGACGAGCGACGAGACCATTATTGGCACGTTCCGAAACCTGAAATCAACCATGTGTCAGGTGGGACCAGCACTTGCAGAAGTTGTCATAGTGATAAGACCGAATTGTGGGCGGCTAAGCAGCTCAATACTTGGTATCCAGATCGTAACTCGTCGCTCGCTGATACACGTATTTACAGCGACTATTTGCTAGCAAAAGACAAACAAAGCTCGTTGGACGTTCTGATTCAACTTATCGAGCAAGAAGAGCGTCCAGAGATCGTTACTGCTTCTTCACTGCTGAAATTGAAAAAGTACGACTCGCCAAAAGTGTTGCCAGTCATGGAACAAGCGGCGCAAAGCGATAATGAGCTAATCAGAATGAGTGTTGCTCAAGCATCATCACGCTTACCTGTAAGCCAGCGCTGGCCACTGCTGAAAACACTGCTTGAGGATGAAGTGTTGGCGGTGAGAAGCGAATCTGCACGAGCACTCGCGGTAGATTGGAACACACTAAACTCACAGCAAAGAGAGCAACTGAAAGCGCCGTTGAGCGAATACATCGATATCCAAACCTTCAACGCCGACCGTGCGTATGCGAGAGCAAACTTAGGGGATTTGTATCGCTTTCAAGGAGAGGTGGAACAATCGATTCAGCAGTACCAAAAAGCAATAGAAATCGAGCCTTACTACGAATCCAGCTACGTGAATCTAGCGGACGTGTATCGCGCCATTGATAGGAATGATTTGGCGATCTCCACCTTACAGCAGGGCTTGCTAAACCAACCTCGTTCGTCTGCAATCCCATTCAGCCTAGGGTTGGCATTATTGCGTAATAGAGAAATCAACAAAGCCGCATTGTATTTAAAAGCGGCTGCGGAGAAGAGTAACAGCAACGACTATTATTGGTATGTTTATTCCCGCGCGGTCGAATCCTTAGATGTTCGAAAATCGATTCTGGCTCTCGATAGAGCACTCAAAGTCAGTAATAAGTCGGTGTACTTGGATTTGATCTGCGAACTTATCGATAAGAACAGCCTCGCCACCGATCAGCTGTATGCGGGTTACAATTGCGCTCAGCTTAATCAGTGAACCTCAATCGGCGGTCGGTTTGCTTTCACCTAATTGAGCCAGCCAGTGGGCGAGTCGACGAATTTTTGGTATCACAGTAAGGTTAAGAGCGAATGCGACAGGCCAAGCGACAAAGAACGAATCTCGCCACGCGCTCAACCATTGCAGGTTTAGCCCGACTTTACTCAGTGATATCACCCCAGACATCATCAGCGCCATAAACAGCGAGCCCAAAATTGCTTGGATTAGAATCTCTTTTTTACTCATTTCCCTATCTCTAATTTGCTACGAAAAGTGCAAGTGATTACCACAAGTGTCTATTCATTCCTGAGCGGCTTTTTTGCATTATTATCCCAGCTACAAAGCAAACAGATAAATAAAACGATAAGTCAGTACTCAACAAGAATAAGGAATTACTATGTCTCTACAACAGGATTTTCGCGACGCAATGTCTAAGCTTGCTGCAGCAGTGAATATTGTCACTACAGGCGGCGAAGCTGGTACTGTCGGTATTACTGCTACTGCGGTTTGTTCAGTCAGTGACTCACCTGCAACAGTCTTGGTTTGTGTTAACCGCAACAGCGCCTCTAACGCAATCTTCAAGCAAAACGGCAACATGTGTATCAATGTTTGTGCAAGCGAACACCAAGAAATGTCGATGCATTTCGCGGGTATGACGGGCCTTGCAATGGAAGAGCGCTTTGCCCTTGAAGGCTGGAAAAACAACGCAGACCAAGTTCCAGTTTTACACGGCGCTCTGGCAACACTGGAAGGCAAAATTGCCTCTAGCCAGGAGGTCGGCACACACACAGTATTCTTTGTTGAGTTACACACTATCCACTCGAACAACAAAGACGGTTTGATTTACTTTGACCGTGAGTTCAAGAATGTTGATGCTCGTGAAGTGGTTGCTGCTGTCGCTTAATATCGACGTGTTAGCATCATAACCTGTAAAAACACCCACTGTTACGTGGGTGTTTTTTTATTTGGTTTGAATGGCGATCAGCTCGTTGAGTAGGTCGGACAACTGCTCATATTTGCTTTCGCCAAGCGCTTCTTTTAACGCAACGTATTGGTCCTCAATTTGAGGTCGAAGCTGTTCGACTAGGGCTGCGGCTTTGTCGGTCATATGAATGTAGAACTGACGACCATCGTGTGCCGACTTTTGCTTGGTTACCAGTCCTTGCTTCTCTAGACGGCTAATAATGCCGGTTAAGCTCGGACTGAGAATGCATGTCTCTTTTGATAGGGTAGAGAAATCGATCGAACCCTTAGTATCTATCACTCTTAAAATGCGCCATTGCTGCTCTGTTAAGTCATTGTCTGCCAGAACAGGGCGAAAGAAGTGCATTGCAATATCTCGCGCTTTAAGTAATTGAAGTGGTAGAGAATTTTCGTATTTAGTCACTTAACTAACCTTATTTTTACTCTTTCTAGCCAACATTTATGCCAACGTTGTTGGATAATACGACTCATCCCTGCGCATATGCTATTACAAGATATAACCTTGGTCTAATAGTAATGGCGTTAGTGTCCGAGTAATTAAACAAAAAAAGCTCTTTAACCAGTAAAGAGCTTTCTAACATCAATAAAGCATATTTGGCAGGTACAGGGCGATAGCCGGTACCAACACAATTAATGCTAATCGAACCATATCCGCTACCCAGAATGGCAAAACGCCTCTAAAGATGGTTGCGGTATTTATGTCTTTAATCAGCCCTGACAGAACGAAAACGTTGAGCCCAACAGGCGGGGTGATCAAACTGATTTCGGTGACTACCACCACGATGATGCCAAACCAAATCGGATCAAAACCAAGCTCGACAATGACAGGGTAGAAGATAGGTACTGTCAGCAACATCATCGACATGCTTTCAAATACACAACCCAAAATAATGTAGATAACCAGAATAAGGCCGAGTGCCATCATCGGGGTAACATTGGCAGTTTGGATCATCTCAACCAAAGCAGTGGGTAAACCCGCGCGGTTGACGAAGTTCGATAAGATCAACGCTGAAATGACCACCGCGAATAGCGAAGCCGAGGTCTTGGCCGTATCGATGAGGATTTCACGTAGTACAGTGTAATTTAACTTGCCACGTACACCTGCCAACGCAAAAGCACCACACGCACCAATACCCGCTGCTTCGGTCGGGGTAAACGCACCGATGTAGATGCCACCCATCACGATCACAAACAACAGTAGGGTAGAGAAGATGCCTTTTAGCGCCAGCATTCGGTCTTTCCAGCATACTCGCTCACCCGGAGGCGCGCTTTCTGGTTTGCGTGACACCACCCACTGCACCGCAAGAAGGTAAAGTACGATACCGAGCAAACCCGGTAAGAAGCCTGCGGCAAACAGCTCGCGGATACTGGTTTCGGTCAATAGACCATAAATCACCAACATCACGCTTGGCGGAATCAAAATCCCTAACGTGCCCCCCGCCGCGATAGAAGCAGAAGCCAACCCGTCAGAGTAACCGTATTTACGCATCGGTGGCATGGCGACTTTTGACATGGTTGCCGAGGTCGCAAGGCTTGAGCCACAAATTGCAGAAAAGCCACCACACGCAAGGATGGTCGACATTGAGAGACCACCGCGACGATGACCAACAAACGCATTGCACGCTTTGTACAACTCGTTGGAGATACCTGCTTTGGTGACGAAGTTACCCATTAAAATAAACAGTGGAATCACAGACAGCCCGTAATCTTGGCCGGTATCGATAATGCGTCTCGCCGCCATCGACATGGCTGCAGACCAGTTGTAATCGTTGATGTACCAAAAGCCGACAAAACCGATCACACCCATCGCAAACGCGAGAGGTAAACGCAGCAAAATCAGCGCAATCAGTACTGAAAAACCGATAATAGATTCAATCATTTAGGCCTCCTTGCCTTTAATGCTTACGTCTGACTCAGAGGATTTGCCAAATAGCATTTGCTTGGTGTAGTAACCCGCATTGAATAGGGTTAACGCACCGCCTACAAAGCCGGTAATTGAAATCAGGTAGGTGACATAACCCAGCGGTAGCTCAAGGATCTCTGTCACTTCTTCGTATTCAAGCGAGCGACCCGCTAACTTCCAGTTGGTTGCGGCGACCAAAATCAGCGAACAAGCACAAATAAGATTGATGATGATCTGACGTAAACTGATCCATTTGCTTGGAAAGTAGTTGTCCAGCAAATCGACGCAGATGTTCTCTTCCTGCCAAGAAACCAAAGGAAAAGCCATAAAGACCATAATCGCGAGCAAGACTTCAACCATTTCTGTTGACCCCAGAATGGGAGCATTCAGTAAGTTTCGAGACATCACATCTACAAACGTGACGACCATCATCAGGAACAAGCTCAAAGCAGCGAGGGAACCAAGCCCTCGCTCAATGGCTTTAGAAAGACTAAAACCAGACATCGCGTTACATTCCTTTCGCTAGCTGTTGGTTGAAGAACTGATACGCTTCTGGACCATTTACTTTGCGTTTTTCTGCAACCTTGTACCAATCTTCCACGAGAGGCTCACTGGCTTGTTTTAGCTGAGTAATCATCTCTGGCGTCGCAGGTGTAAAGGTATGGCCGCCTTGTAGCGCTTCTTGGTAAGCACTTTGGTCAGCGTCGTCCCACATTTGACCAAATAGGCGAGACAGCTTCTCACCAGAAACCGAACGGATCGCTTCTTGGTCTTTCTTAGAAAGGTCAGCGAAGGTGTCACGGTTCATAATGATCGCAAAGCTGCCGCGGTACAGACCACCTGGAATTACCAGTGTGTTGTCTGCCACTTCTGCCAAACGGAACGAACTCAACGCTTCAAACGGTAGATAAGCGCCTTCGACTACGCCTTGAGATAGCGATTCGTAGACTTTATTGGTTGGAATAAACACCGGCGTGACTTTCATGTCTTTTGCCATGGTCGAGATCACCCCGCCACCGACGCGAATCTTCTTACCTTCGATGTCACTGAGCGCGTGAACTGGTTCTTTAGTGATAAGTTGACCTGGTCCGTGAACGCTCAAACCCATCACTTCAACGCCGCGGTGCTCACGGCCTTTCTTCAGGTACTTCTCGTAAGTACGCCAGTACGCCATCGACATCAATTCAGAGCTGCTTCCTTCAGCGAAAGTCGGGATTTCTGGAAGTTGAGTCAGTTTGAAACGACCTGCTTTGTGGCCATGAAAAATCCAAGTGACTTCACCAATTCCATCGGTGACGACATCGATTTGTGTATGGGGAGGGGCGAGATCGTATTCGACTTTCAAAGTCACTCGGCCTTCGGTGGCTTCCTCAATCCACTGACCCCAAGTAGGCCAAACAACTTTGTTGATGCCGTGGTTTGGTGATCCCCAAGTGCTGACTTTGATTACTTTTTCTGGTTCCGCATGTGCCGACATAGAGCTCATTAGCAAAAGTGCTGATGTCGCTATTGAAGCGATTTTGTTTACTCGCATGACGCTAGTCCTTTTTCGTTCACGTTAGGTGGGTTTGCTCACTGAGTGAGTCATAATGATTTTATTTAATATATTAACTAAAAAGGGGTAAACACAAACCGGAATGTTAATGAAGTGTGGAAAATATACTTAATATGTTAATTAGATCAATTTCTGGAAAATAATTTGTCTGATTTGCTCATTTTCTTGCTCGAGTTCGACCTGTAACGGTCAGCAAACCTTTAAAAACAGTGATCCAACTCACCTAATCTGTGAAATGAAAACCAACCAATTTCATTTATTAACTCACGTCGTTGTTTAACTTATTGATACAAAAGGAATAAAAATTTATCGGTGTGAAATTGGACAATAGTTAATATATTAAATAAAGTATTTAACATGTTAATTAAGTTCATCGGCTAGTAGCACGACATGCACACGCCAGAATGAGCAAGTAGCCATAACAAATGTCGGTCGATATAAAAAAAGGAATACAGAATGTTAACAAAGGAGCAGTTGCAAGAAGCGGCTGAACGACTGTACCACGCTGAGAAACAGCGTGAACAAATCTCTGCATTAACGCTGCAGTACCCAGAAATGACGATGGATGATGCTTACCAAATTCAGAGTGAATGGGTAGGGCGCAAGGTGAGCGAAGGTGCTCAGGTCAAAGGTTATAAAATCGGCTTAACGTCTCGCGCTATGCAAATGGCGGTTAATATTGATCAGCCTGACTACGGCGTACTGCTTGACGATATGTTCTTCCCAGATGGCGCGCAGATTAAAGCGGATGATTTCCTTGATCCACGCATTGAAGTCGAGCTGGCGTTTGTCCTGAAAGATAAGCTAGAAGGTGACAATGTCACTATTTTTGATGTGCTTAATGCCACGGACTACGTTGTACCTGCATTAGAGCTCATTGCTGCACGTTGTCATCGTACCGATCCTACCCGCAAAGTCTACGACACCATCGCTGATAACGCGGCAAACGGTGGGATTATCTTAGGCGGTCGACCAATCAAACCAACGGAATTCGATTTACGTTGGGCAGGGGCGATGCTCTACCTCAATGGTCAAATAGAAGAGACTGGCTTGGCGGCTGGAGTATTGGGCCATCCGGCGAATGGTATTTGCTGGGTGTGTAAACGCTTTGCACCACATGGTGTTTCTCTTAAACCGGGACAAGTGATTCTAGCGGGTTCATTCACTAGACCCGTCGCGGTTAAAGCAGGCGACACGATTCACGCTGATTTTGGTCCGCTTGGCGGCATTTCAGTGAAGTTTGTGTAGAGGTGGCTATGTTACCGATTAACCAATTTAAGCAGCAATTGCATCAGCCTCAGACTCTTTGGGGATTATGGCTTGGTCTGCCAGACACAAGCTGCGCGGAAATCTGCGGTAGCGCGGGTTTTGACTGGGTGTTGATTGATGGTGAACACGCTTCTTTCGACTTAACCAGCATCAAACTGCATTTACAGGCGCTTGCGCCACATTCGGCGTCTCCGATTGTGCGTGCTGAAGAGGCGAATCCAACTTTGATCAAACGCCTATTAGATATTGGTGCTCAAACCCTGCTGTTGCCGATGATTAACACCAAACAACAGGCAGAGCAGGCGGTACGTGCGTCTTACTACCCGCCAATGGGTGAACGCGGTATTGGTGCAGCCTTGGCGCGTGCGTCTCAATGGAATCGAATTCCGAATTACCTGCATCAAGCAAACGAGCAAATTAGCGTGCTGTTGCAAGTCGAAACGCAGCAAGCGATCGATAACATCGAAGAGATCGCAGCGGTGGAAGGAGTAGACGGCATCTTTATTGGCCCGTCTGACTTATCCGGCTCAATGGGGCATATCGGCAATCCGTCGCACCCTGTAGTGGTCGCCGCGATTGAGCACGCGATTGAAGTGATTCAAGCCCACGGTAAAGCGGTCGGTATTCTGAGCTTAGACCCAGCGCAAGCGCAGCAATACGCTAAGCGTGGGGTGAAATTCATAGGTGCGGGTGTCGATACCTTGCTGCTTAGAGCTGGCGCAGAGTCACTCGCGCACTCGCTGAAACAGCCGTTATCTGAATCGAACAAGCTCGTCGACAACGTTTATTAACTCGTAGAGTCAGAAACTAGAGAACAAATAATGAATACACAACTACAAGGAAAAGTGGTGTGCGTGGCGCTAAATGACGCTGAGCAACTGCAATCGATGCAGGCCACCTTTGAACAAGCGCCATACAAAGCGTTACCGACTCAACCGGTACTCTACTTTAAACCGCACAACACGTGGAACCACGCCCAGCAGCCGATCGCGTATCCAAAAGGGGACGAGTTGGTTGTCGGTGCAAGTGTCGCACTGATTATTGGTGAGCGTTGTTGCCGCGTGAATGCTCAGTCTGCGTTGGATTACGTCGCAGGTGTGGCTCTGCTACATGACTTTTCACTGCCAGAAACCAGCTACTACCGCCCAGATATTAAGGGTAAGTGTCTCGACAACTCGGCAACACTAAGCCAAGCGGTCATGGTGTCTGATATTGGTGATTTATCACAACAGACAGTGACTACGTATATCAATGGGAAGCAAGTGCAATCACTGCCGTTATCGTGCCTTGAACGTTCAGCTGAGCAGTTGATTGAGCTGATTTCACACATTATGACGCTAGAAAAAGGCGATGTGATCGCGATTGGTTTCGCAGGAGAAAGAACCAAGCTTGCACCGGGTGACGTGGTGCGCTCAGCGTTGGGTGAGTCGGTAGAGTTGGAGAATCAAGTAAAAGGAGAGGCAGCATGAAACGCGCACGTATTGAATATTTGGGAGATGTGCTGTCCGTTACAATTGGCGATGGTGACAATGCGATAACAGCAGATGGTCGCACGATTCCAGCAGGTCAATTTACTTGGCTATCACCAATCGAAAACCCAGGCACCATCTTTGCGCTTGGCTTGAACTACGCGGATCACGCTTCTGAGTTGGCGTTTGAGCCACCAAAAGAGCCGCTTGTGTTCTTAAAAGGTACCAATACGCTGACCGCGCATCAACAACCGTCATACCGCCCGAACGATATCGAATTCATGCATTACGAGTGTGAATTGGTCGCGGTTGTGGGTAAAGAAGCACGCAACGTGAAACGTGAAGATGCGATGGACTACATCCAAGGTTTCACCATCTGTAATGACTACGCGATTCGCGATTACCTAGAAAACTACTACCGTCCAAATCTACGTGTGAAGAGCCGTGATTCTTTGTGCCCAATCGGCCCTTGGATTGTCGATTGTGACGACATCGAAGACGTGAACAACCTTGTGCTCACCACCCATGTAAACGGCGAGTTGACGCAGGAGGGTAACACCTCAGACATGATTTTCGATGTGCCGTTTTTGATTGAATACCTCAGCAGCTTTATGACCTTAAAACCAGGTGATTTGATTGCGACCGGTACACCAAAAGGTCTTAAAGATATCCAGCCAGGCGATGTAGTGCGCTGCACTATCGAAGGCGTTGGCAGCCTTGAAAATCCCGTGTTGTCGGAAGACGACTTTTACGCGCGCCGTACAGTAGAACAGTAAGGAAGTGACATGACTCAACAGCTTGAACAAAATTTAGCGACCGCACAGAAATACCTCGCGCGTTTTCGTGACAACACACTTGGCCACTTTATTAACGGTGAGTGGACGTTAGGCTCAAAAGGTGAAACCTTCGATAACCTAACTCCCACGGACAACACTTCGCTGGGAAAAGTGGTAAAAGGAACCGCCGAAGACGTAGACGCAGCGTGCGAAGCCGCACAACAAGCGTTTACCGCTTGGGCAGAGATGTCTGGTGCGGAGCGCAAGAAGATCCTACACAAACTCGCAGACAAGATTGAGCAGCGCGCGGAAGAAATCGCGCTGGTTGAATCGATGGACTGTGGCCAGCCTTTACGCTTTATGCGTCAGGCGGCAATTCGCGGCGCGGCGAACTTCCGTTTCTTTGCTGATAAATCACCTGAAGCGAAAAACGGTTTGTCACTGCATCAAGATACGCACACGAACTACACCATTCGCACGCCAATTGGCCCAGTTGGGGTGATCACGCCATGGAATACGCCATTCATGCTATCAACGTGGAAGATTGCGCCAGCACTGGCGGCGGGTTGTACTGTGGTTCACAAACCTGCTGAATTCAGCCCATTAACCGCGGCGATTTTGGCTGAATGTGCCAAGGAAGCTGGTCTACCTGATGGCGTTTGGAACATTGTGAATGGCTTTGGTGAAGTTGCCGGTAAAACACTGACAGAACATAAAGCGATCAAAGCAGTTGCGTTTGTCGGTGAAACCGTGACTGGTTCAATGATCCAAGCGCAAGGCGCACCAACACTGAAACGCGTGCACTTTGAGCTTGGCGGTAAAAACCCAGTGATCGTATTTGATGATGCAGACTTTGAACGCGCGCTCGATGCCGTCGTATTCATGATCTACAGCCTCAATGGTCAACGTTGTACCAGCTCAAGCCGTCTGCTTATCCAAAACGGCATCAAACCGAAGTTTATTGAAGCGTTGAAACAGCGCGTTGAATCGCTGCAAGTTGGTCATCCATTAGACCCAGAAACGGAAGTTGGTCCGTTGGTTCATCAATCCCATTACAACAAGGTAATGAGCTACATGACAGCGGCCGAAGAAGACGGCGCAACCATCGCAGTGGGTGGACGTAAGCTGCCAGAAAAAGGCGCAGGCAACTACCTGACTCCGACTCTATTTACTGACGCAGACAACACGATGCGAATTGCGCGTGAAGAGATCTTCGGTCCAGTACTGACGTGTATCGGTTTTGATAGCGAAGAAGAGGCGTTAGAGATCGCCAACGACACTGACTATGGCTTATCTGGTTATATTTGGACGTCCAACACCGGCCGCGCAATGCGCATGGCAACCAAAGTGGAAGCGGGCATGATCTGGGTGAACTCGGAAAACAACCGTAATCTGCCGTCTCCATTTGGTGGTGTGAAGATGTCTGGCATTGGTCGCGATGGTGGTGACTGGAGCTTCGATTTCTACATGGAAACCAAGAACGTTTGTATCGCTCACGACTTGCACCGCGTGCCAACGCTTGGCAAGTAAGCGAAGAAGAACCGACGACCTAGCTAATCTCGGGCTCTGACACGGAGCCCGAAAGGAGAACAAAGTGCCACATTTTATTATGGAGTATTCGCCAAACGTTGAAACGGATATTGATATTTCGGCTTTGATGCAGGCGATTCACCGCGAAGCGATTGACACAGGCGTGTTCCCGAAAGGCGGAATTCGTACGCGTGCAATCAAATGCGACTACTACTTGGTTGCTGACGAAGATCCGGAAAACCGCTTTATCCACCTCACCGCAAAGGTTGGTGTGGGACGAGACATGGAAACCTTGAAAAATGCAGCCCAGCGAGTATTCGATGTTTATTGTGAGTTCTTGTCAGAAGCGTTTGAGAAGCACTACCTCAGCATTGGTTTTGAGATGGTCGAACTTCACCCGCAACTGAACTTCAAGAAGAACAATATTCATCAAAAGCTGGCGCAGGCTTCTCAGTAGTTTCAGGCAATAGTGGTTTAGGGAAGAGCAGATGGATCAGCTTAGCTATGTGGTGATGACGATACTGCCAGTGTTTCTGGTTATCGGTGTTGGCTACGTTGCCTTTAAACGAGAAATCATCCCCCACAATGGTCATAAAAGCTTAGCGGCGTTTGTGTTCAATTTTGGCTTGCCAGCGGCGATTTTCAGTGCGTTAAGCAGTAAGCCACTTGAACAGATTTGGAACACCGATTACGTCATCGCCTATACCTTAGGTTCATTGTTGGCGTTCGGATTAGTAGCAGCGATTGCGCTGCTTAAGTTGAAAAAATCGCCATCTCACGCCGTGATTTTGGGCTTAGGCGGGAGCTTTTCCAACAGTTTATTGATTGGCTTTCCAATCATCTATTTTCTGTTTGGTACCCAAGCGTTAATTCCATTTTCGCTTACGCTGGTGGTCGAAAATCTCATCATGTTGCCTTTGTTATTAACCTTGGCGGACATGTCGAGCCGAGAGAGCAAAGGCAGTCTGAAAAAAACGGTTTTAGAGACAACGAAGAACTTGGCGAAGAATCCAATCGTGATTTCGATTGTGCTCGGCATGCTTTGTTCGGGGCTCAACTGGCAAACGCCTGAAACGGCAACGCGCATTATCGATATTTTAGCTAGCACGGTGACGGGCGTTGCGCTTTTCACCATTGGTGGCGGCTTGGTAGGGGTGAAGCTATCGGGTATGAAACAAGAGATCAGCTTGGTGATGTTGGCCAAGTTGGTACTGCATCCAGTGATTGTGATGCTGTGTTTAATTGGTTGGTTTGAACTTGATCCAACCATGAGTGCAGTCGCGGTGATTTTGGCCAGTATGCCGATGTTTGGTGTGTATGCCGTCATCGGACAAAGGTACAACCTGGGAGGTATGTGCGCAGCGGTGCTACTACCGACCACTCTGTTAGCGATGGTGACCGTGAGTGTTATGACCACCTTCGCGCTGACACTATTTCAATAAGATCAGTAATTTGGAAGATCAAAACAATAACGAAGCATTGTGCGAGCGACGTATTAAACAATGCACTAGGTAAAAGGAAATTAAGAATGGGTAAACTCTGTATCGCGGCTAAAATTACGCACGTCCCGACCATGATCATGTCAGAGCAACCAGGCCGTTTATTCGGTTGCCGCCAAGCCGCTATTGATGGTCACAAAGAAATTGCCAAAATGGCAAAAGAGATGGATGTAGACACTATCATCGTGTTGGACACACACTGGTTGGTGAATGCCGGTTATCACATCAACTCAAATGATTCGTTTTCGGGCAACTACACCAGTCACGAGTTTCCACACTTCATCCAGAACCTTGAATATCAATACCGTGGCAACCGCGCGCTCGGTGATTTGATTGCAGACAAGGCGACGGAAAAGGGCGTGTTTACCCTTTCTCACCAAGTGGATTCACTTGATCTGGAATACGGCACGTTAGTCCCAATGCGCTTTATGAACCAAGATAACCATTTTAATGTCGTGTCGGTTGCGGCTTGGTGTACGGTTCACAGCATTGAATCGTCTCGTATTCTTGGTGAAGCGATTCGTGAAGCGGTAGAACAAAGCGACAGCCGAGTAATGCTGCTTGCCTCTGGTTCGTTGTCGCACCGTATTTGGGATAACGATGAATACGAAGCAAACAACGGTACGTTTACGATTTCAAAAGAGTTTAACCGCCAAGTTGATTTGCGAGTGCTCGAGCTGTGGCGCAATCGCGATTACACAACATTCCTAGAAATGCTCCCTGACTATGCTGCGCTGTGTTCGGGTGAAGGTGGTATGCACGACACTGCAATGCTGTTCGGTGCGTTAGGCTGGGATCAATACCAAGGCGAAAGCACGGTGATCACCGAGTACTTCCCAAGCTCTGGTACTGGCCAAGTTAACGTTGTGTTTGAGGTTACGGAGTAAGACATGAACTTAAATTACCCAGAGCTGTTTCAGCAGCGCTGCTATATCGACGGTCAGTGGGTTGCTGAAAGTGGTCAAACACAAGCGGTAACCAATCCATCTACTGGTAAAGTTATTGGTGAAATACCAGTTTTCGGCGAGCAGCAGGCGAAAGAGTGTATTGCTGCGGCGCAAGCCGCGTTCGAGCTATGGAAGAAGACCACAGCAGACCACAGAGCGGATGTATTGCGCAGATGGTACGAGTTAATGATGGTCAATATCGATGACTTAGCGGCGATTTTAACTCTGGAACAAGGTAAACCCTTTACTGAAGCGAAAGGTGAAATCACTTATGCGGCGAGCTTTGTCCAGTGGTACAGCGAAGAAGCGCGTCGTGCGTATGGTGAGATCATTCCAAGCCACCGTGAAAACGGCAAAATTGTCGTCACCAAAGAGCCAATTGGCGTGGTTGCCGCGATTACACCGTGGAACTTCCCTGCGGCGATGATCACGCGTAAAGCGGCGCCGGCATTTGCGGCTGGTTGTTCTATGGTGCTAAAACCGGCGCAAGAAACGCCGTTTACCGCGTTGGCATTAGCTAAGCTAGCGGAAGATGCCGGACTGCCGAAAGGTTTGTTCAACGTGATCACTGGCGATTCACGTGCGATCGGAGGTGTGTTTACCAGCGACAAGCGCGTGCGTAAAGTCTCGTTCACGGGCTCAACCAATGTCGGCAAAATCCTGATGAACCAATCTGCTTCAACCATCAAGAAATTGGCGTTGGAGTTGGGCGGCAATGCGCCGTTTATCGTGTTTGAAGACGCTGATATTGATGCTGCGGTTGAAGGTGCAATGATCGCTAAGTTCCGCAATGCGGGTCAGACTTGTGTCTGTGCCAACCGTCTGTTTGTCCATGATGCAGTGTACGATGAGTTTGCTGAAAAGCTGGCCAACAGAGTGAAACAACTCAAAGTTGGTGATGGCTTTGCTGATGGTGTCGCGATTGGCCCTCTGATTAACAGCAGTTCGGTTGCAAAAGTACAAGAGCATGTTGACGATGCGGTTGCAAAAGGCGCAAAAGTGCTCTGCGGCGGATTACTTAATGATGAACAACTGTTTGTCGCACCTTATGTGTTAACCGACATGAGTGACGACATGCTTGTCGCAGAGGAAGAGACGTTTGGTCCGGTTGCGCCGCTGTTTAGGTTTAAAGACGAAGCGGAAGTGCTTGAACGCGCGAACGATACCGAGTCTGGTTTGGCGGGCTACTTTTACACTCGCTCACTTGGCCGAGCTTGGCGTGTCGCAGATGCGCTAGAAGTCGGAATGGTGGGGATCAACGAAGGTTTGATCTCGACAGCGGCGGCACCGTTTGGCGGGATTAAAGAGTCTGGGCTTGGGCGCGAAGGTTCTCGTCATGGTATGGACGAGTACATGGAAATGAAGTACATGTTGATGGGTGGGTTGGATAGCTGATCCTTCCCATATCTTTGAGAATGCAAAAAGAGATAACGAATTAGTCGTTATCTCTTTTTTTGTTGAGGCGAAAGTCAGAAGCGGTTTCTCCAACCTGCTTTTTGAAAAAGCGCGCAAAGTATGCAGGGTCTTGATAGCCGAGTTCGTAAGCCACCTGGGAAACGGGCATAGGTGTAAGTAGCAGCAAGCGTCTGGCTTCCTGCATCACACGTTCTGCAACTAAGCGCTTGGACGATAGACCACTGATCTTACGGCAGATGTCATTAAGCCTCGCGGTCGTTAATCCCAACTGATCTGCATACTCTGGCAGCGTCAGGTGTTGCTTGTAATTGACTTCTATCATCTGGTTAAAGCGGTTAAAGATAGCGACATCAGCGCTGCGAAACATAGTAGATACTGGCTGAGTGTTGGCATGGCGCATCACATCGATCAGCACCAGTTGCAATAGTGCTTGGTTGGCAACATCACTCATAAACTCGGTGTTGTCTTGCTCGCTCAACAACATCTCTAATAACGACACTAGCTTAGACGGATTCTCCAAACGGGTACAAAACGGCTGCAACGCGGTTGAAGCCACGTCGTTTCGGCCAATTTCAATGTCGAGCAGACGCCAAACCAACGGCTGACTCGCTGTTATTACATAACCGTTGGCGTAGTCATCGGTGACAAAAGAGTGCGGGACTGTCGGTGGGGTAAAAAACAGCGTCGTACCTGTTTCAGAGTAGTGCGCCTGATCGAGCAATACGTGCGTTGTTCCTTCAAGAATAATATGAAGTTGGTAGTAGCGATCGTGGTAATGGGTGGGCATGTTACGACCAAAAAACAGTGCCAGACTGTCGAGTCGCTCAATATGAAAGTCACTATCGTCATAGCGCGAATCGTAGACTTTACCGATATCCAAGTTAGGTATTGCCACTTGTTCCATGTGTGCTGTCCTTGCTTATTATTCTGCCTTGAACTTAAGCATATCAAATAATAGTTAATATGTTATCTATATCTGCGAAAAGTACAAGTAAACACAGGTAACATCCATTTAACATCACATCGAGTGTGGCAATAATGAACCTACATCCCAATGAGAACAACAACAGGGTTTACGTCAAAAGGAATCGATGATGAAACAGCACAATCCTCTACTTGAAAAGTTAAACGCTATCTTGCCAACCATTGCAAAGAACGCACAACAGGCTGAACAAGACCGCACTCCACCGGAAGAAAATATCCGTCTACTACGTGAAATCGGCTTTTTCCGCGCGTTCCAACCAAAAGCTTACGGTGGCTTGGAAATCTCTCTACCTGAGTTTACTGATTGCGTGGCAGCACTGGCTGGTGCGTGTGGCGGTACAGCATGGGGCGCGAGTTTGTTAGCGACTCACAGCCACCAAATGGCGATGTTTTCTAAGCAAGCTCAAGAAGAGTTCTGGGGCAGCAACCCAGAAGCAACAGCGAGTTCAAGCATTGCGCCATTTGGTAAAATTGAAGAAACCGAAGGTGGTGTAATCATTAATGGTGACATGCGCTGGAGTAGTGGTTGTGACCATGCAGACTGGGCGATTTTAGGCTTTAACCGCTTTGATGACGCGGGCAACAAAATCTACTGTTTCGGTGTTGTTCCACGCCACGAATACAAGATCGTTGATGACTGGTATGCCGCGGGCATGAAATCAAGCGGTACGAAAACGCTCGTGTTGGACAACGTATTTATTCCTGAGCACCGCATCGAAACGGCAAAAGGCATGATGGAAGGCCACTCAGCGGGCTTCGATTTGTACCCTGACAGCGACATCTTCTACACACCTTACCGCCCTTACTTTGCTTGTGGCTTCGCGGCTATCAGCTTAGGTATCGCTGAGCGTATGTTGGTCGTCTTTGCCGAGAAGCAGAAAAACCGCGTCCGTGCTTACACAGGTGCTAATGTCGGTGTCGCAACACCTGCACTCATGCGTCTGGCTGAATCGACTCACCAAGTTGCGGCAGCACGCGCATTGCTTGAGAAAACATGGAACGATCACAAAGAACACGGTGAACGTAAAGAATACCCAGACGCCGAAACCCTCACTTACTGGCGTACGAACCAAGCTTACGCTGTGAAAATGTGTATCGCTGCTGTCGACCGCTTATTTGAAGCGATGGGCGGTATGGCTTGGTTTAGCGATAACGAGGGCCAACGCTTGTTCCGCGATTCGCACATGACGGGCGCCCACGCTTACACGGATTACGATGTTTGTGCACAGATTCTAGGCCGACAATTAATGGGACTAGAACCTGATCCAACAATGGTTTAATAGACTAGGGCGTGTTGACCTTTCGAGATGATTTTTGCAGCAGTTTGTGGGTTCTTTGTACAAGGCAGAGGCTTTGAAATGTAGTTACTTTACTTGAGAAGCAGATAACGCAGTAGAAAGGAGCCACAAACGCTGCCCAAAGGGTTCGATTAAAAGCGTTTTACTCCTTGTTGAGAGGTGTTTTGCTTAGAATAACTAGGCTGCAAACCTCTCGCCGCGATTAAAACGCTTTTATCTCGAACAAAATTTAACCACGAAAGGTCAACACGCCCTAGAGACCAGTTAGTTTCTTTGCCTGCCGACACAGCCGCGAGGTTGTGTCGGTTTTTTTGCGTCTATTACTTTGCCCATAGCCACACCATCATTCAGCTTAAACAACGGTTCCGTCTCGAATAAACCGACTAACTAGCCATCTTTAACCTCAACGTAGTAGCATAGAATGCGCAACGCATAGCGAGCATCAGCCAAGACAGGACTGAGCGACACAAGGAAGAGACATGTACGCAGTGATTTTTAAAGCGAGAACGGGCAAACAAGATGCTCAGTATTCAGAAATGGTTAAGGTGATGCGGGACTTAGCGTTTGAGCGCTACAACTGCCAGGACTTCATCGCTGTTACGGAAGGTGAGCAAGAGATCGCCATCTCCTATTGGAACAGTGAAGAAGATATCCGCCAGTGGCACAAAGACTCTCAACATGCGGTAGCGCAGCAGTTAGGGCGTGATAAGTGGTATCAATCTTACGTGGTTGAAATAGTGAAAGTGGAAAGGCGATACGCGTTTGGCGAGTAAGTTATCAAGCGAATGGGTTTAATCAGATTGTTCTCTTAACATGACCGATAAGGATACCGTCATGATCAGTCATATCGACCATATTGTTCTTACCGTTTCAGACATCGAACAATCGGTAAGTTTTTATAAACGCGTGCTTCACATGCAAGAAGTAACTTTTGCTAATGGGCGAAAGGCCGTTACGTTCGGCAAGCAAAAGATTAACTTTCAATTGTTGGGCCAAGAGCCCCGTAACAAAGCGCGAGTTGGGGCGGGGGACTTGTGCTTGATTAGCCACTGGCCGCTTGCTGACGTCGTACAACATCTGAACGCAGAAAATGTCCAAATCGTTGAAGGTCCAGTACAAAAATCTGGTGCGGTTGGCGCCATTCAGTCGGTTTACTTTCTTGACCCAGACAGCAATTTAATCGAAGTCAGTGTATACGAATAACATGCGTACTGAATATTCAGTCGATGAGCAAACTGTCGATTAAGAACAAACAACCGGATTTAGGCTTGCTTATTTCTTAGACAACAAATCCGTTGACAAGCTCTCACTCATATATGAGGATGATTGCATGAAAGCGAATAATCCACGTCACCAATCTCGAATTATCATCATTCTATAAGAATGGTGGGATTGTTGATGCGCTGAATTTTCTAACCCACCCAGTTGAGGTGGGTTTTCTTTTTTCTGCCTCTGGGATCTTTGATGGTTTATGGAGGTTTAAATGAAAAGAGTTGCGGTGTTCGGTAAACCCGGTAGTGGCAAATCCACCTTGAGTAAAGCACTGGTTGCTGAATCAGGTATCCCTTTGTATCCGCTAGATTCGATTGTCTATCAGCCAAATGGCGAGGCGGTCGAGCGAGACGTGTTTGACGCAGCTCATGACGACATATTATCGAAAGAGAGTTGGATAATCGATGGCTTTGGACCGATAGGTTCGTTTTATCAGCGCTTAGAGGTCGCAGATACGCTGGTGTACATTGATTTGCCGCATATCACCAGCTACTGGCTAGTAACGAAACGGTTATTGCAAGCGGTAAAAGTCAAACCGCAAGGGTGGCCTGATGGCAGTTCTGCCTTGAAAGTAACGTGGCAAAGCTACAAAACTCTCAGGTTATGCCCAAAGTTTTGGAATCAAGATTTCGCTAATAAGCTGGAAGCAATGGCGCCGGATAAAACGGTGCACGTGATTCGTTCACTTTCTGAGTTAAACCATTTTGTATCCCAGCATGTAAGCAAGCTTGAAGTTTAACGTCACTAAGTAAGGAGAATGGCGTGAAGTGTTTAGTTGTCGTTTCCCATCCACTAAAGGACAGTTTGTGCCATTATCTGGCATCTCAAACGGTCGAACACCTTGAGTCAAAAGGTTATCAGATCACGCTAGTGGATCTGTACGAGAATGGTTTTGCTGCCGCATTAACTGAGCAAGAACGACAGAGTTATTACCAATCGACGTTTGATACTACTCAACTCGCTCAAGAGATCGAGCAGTTAAAGCAAGCTGAGTCGTTGGTGTTGGTCTTCCCAACTTGGTGGTTCGGCTTCCCAGCGATTTTGAAAGGGTGGTTTGACCGAGTTTGGGCGCCCGGACATACCTATAACCACGCATCGAATCTTGGACCCATTACTCCCCGTTTAGACAAGCTCAAAGAAGTGAAAGTTGTCACCACGCTTGGTTCGCCTTGGTGGGTTGATAAGTTGGTGCTTTGGCAACCAGTAAAACGAGTGTTGAAAATCGCAATTTTGGGTGCGTGTGTGAAACGTTGTCAGTTCGACATGCTATCGATGTACAAAAGTGAAAATGCCAGCAAGGCACAAGTGGATGCGTTTGTACGAAAAATTAAGGCTAAGTTTTAGTCTCTAAAAGACAAGTAACAGTACCCGTTGGGCAATGGATAATGAGAAAGGAACAATGATGATAGCAAGGGAATGGAAAGCGACATGCCCGAAACAACACGAGCAAGGGTTTATCGAGTATCTTTACCAAACTGGCGTTAAAGAAACGTCTGAGACAGATGGCTTTTTGGGAGCGCAGATATTTAATCGAGAGCTCAATGGTGAAGTCGAAATCACGCTTCTAACGTACTGGAAAGATCTTGAGTGCATTAAAGCGTTTGCGGGAGAGGATATTGGTGTTGCAAAGCTTTATCCAGAAGACGAAAAATATCAATTGAACCCAGATCGTCATGTTAATCACTATCAAGTGCACGAGAATCTGTGGGCATAGAGAACCCGTTTGTGATGGTTGAGTATTCTTGTCGCAGACGATACTCAGCCAGATTGACATTAAGGTCGAATCAGCGCTCAACTCGCAGTATCATACGGAACACATTTAGTTTAAGAAGTAGTGAGTTATGTCTTTTCCTCCATGTCCGAATTGTCAGTCAGAATTTGTTTATCAGGATCAAAACAACTTAGTGTGCCCAGAGTGCGCTCATGAATGGAATCCAGAAGAAGTTGCCGCAAGTGAGGCATTCAATGTTAAAGATGCGAACGGTACATTGCTATCTGAAGGTGACAAGGTAACTTTGGCTAAAGACTTGAAAGTAAAAGGCAGTTCTTTGGTGCTCAAGATAGGCACTAAAGCAGTCATCAGACGGATTGTTGAAGGCAAAGACCATCAACTGGACTGTAAAGTAGACGGGGCTGGTGAAATGATGGTCACGGCTCAATTTGTCAAAAAAGCGTAACCTTAGCATCGACTCCTCTAGGCGCGATGACTGCTCTCAACTATTGCGCCTTTCTCTCTAATAGACTGCATTCTCAAGGAAGTTACACTATGGTTGAAAGGATCAACTACGCTACGTTACCGCAAATCGCTGGCCCTTATGTTCACGCAACCAAGCATGACAAAACCCTGTATGTTTCGGGTTTAACTGCGTTTGGTACATCCTCTCAATCAGAAGGATTACCAGAGCAATGCTCGCAAATTCTGTCACAAATATCTTCGATTTTAGAATCTGAGCAACGCAGAAAGCAGGACATTATTAAGCTCACTATCTTCGTTCGAGATATCTCGTTGCTTGCCACCATTCGAGAACAACTATTTGAGTTCTATGAAGGTTTTCTACCTGCTTGTTCATTGGTAGAAGTTTCTAAGTTAATTCATCCTGACTTATTGATTGAGATAGAAGCGGTCATCGCGCTGGTGGATTGAGCACAAACCACTGACTTTAAAGCGGCTTAAATGGACGTTGTCCTCAGGCGCTGAGCTAAACTTTTGGTCTACACTCTCTAAGGTATTTCAAGTTAGAGGGTTCTACTATGGACCGCAAATTTATACTCACTGCGTTTGGTTATGCGATATTAGGTCTACTTCTTGGTATCTACATGGCTGCATCAAAAAATCATGGTCAATATGTCACCCATGCGCACATTATGTTAATAGGCTTTTTGCTTTCATTTGTTTACGGCTTATGCCATAAACTGTGGTTAAACAACTCGACGTCTAAGCTGGCGATTGCTCAGTTTTATGTTCATCAAATAGGCTCTTTTGTTGTCCTGCTTGGACTGTTTTTACTCTATGGCCAATTTGTCGCATTAGAAACGATTGACCCCATTTTAGCCGCAGCGTCTATCACGGTATTTGTCGGTGTGGTATTGATGAAAGTTGAGTTTGTGAGGTGTACGCGAAAACGTTAATAGTGCGGAGAAGCAGCATCAGTGCAAGGAGGCAAAATGAACATTGGAATCTACATTTATGATCAGGCAGAAGTGCTCGACTTCTCTGGCCCATTCGAAGTTTTTAGCACCGCAAAGCGGTTAGGTAATGAAAACTGGTATGTGTTTTTCGTTTCTCAAAGCGGTGAACCAGTCATTGCTCGGGGTGGACTCCGGTTGTTGCCAGATTATTCTATTCAGAGTCATCCAAAAATCGATGTGCTGCTTGTCGTCGGCGGTGTACATACCAACGAAATGCTCAAGCCAGATGTGTTGGATTGGATAAAGTCGGTTGATCAACATGCGCAAGTTGTCGCTTCTGTTTGTACTGGAGCGTTTCTATTGGCGAATGCCGGACTGCTGAAAGGATTATCAGTCACCACTCATTGGGAAGATATTGCAGATTTAAAAGCGCAATTTTCAGATTTGAAGGTGGCAGACAACAAGCGCTGGGTGCAATCGGGTAAGTACATCACTTCTGGCGGCATCTCAGCAGGAATCGATATGAGCTTACATTTAGTCTCGCAATTAACCACTAAGGTTTCGGCCGAGAAAGTGGCTCATCAAATGGAATATAACTGGCAGAAAAACGTTAAGTAAGCCACTCGTTGCATTGGTCGCTAAAGAAATAGCCTCATCCTTGAGGCTATTTAACGTTATAGCGCTCGGATTTTACGAACCTCGTCGCTTGTGATGCCTAGTGATTCAAGGAACTTCTGATGTTCTTGCGGTTCGAGTTCTTCGAATTTTTGGTGCCACTTGACCATGTCGTTTTCACTAAAGCCAGCAGCTACCATGATTTGTACCCAACGTTCTTTGTTCACGATGTTTTCCTCCAACAAGTTTGGTTCTTGAAGCAACACAACGACTGCTTTCTGTTGTGCGCGCAGGTTTTGAATCTCTCGTTCCAGCTCATAGAAATGATCTTTGAGGAGCTGGGTCTGAGATTTACCTTTTTGGTTCAGCAAGGAGCGGATGCTAGACACCGATAAGCCGTAAGAGCGATAAGAAGTGATAGCACCTAAGCGCTCTACTTCTTTCTCCCCATACCAGCGATAGCCGTTGTCTGAACGGTAAGCTGGCACTAGCAGTTGCTCTTTTTCGTAATACAAAATGGTGGTTCGAGAAATCCCAAATTGTTTTGCGAGTTGCGTAACGGTCAGCATAAACACTCCATTAGTTGAACGAATTTAATCGTGAACCCTAGACTTATAGACGGGTCAAGGTTTAATGGTAAGTTTTATTTATTAGTTTGCAATTGGGTAGGTTGGTGGACTGGAGATGTGCGCAGAAACAAATAGAGAGGCAAGTTGGATTACCTCTCTGCTGGTTACTTTATGTGTGGTCATGCGGCCGCTTATTGAGGTTTAGCACCTCTCATTGAGCCGCGGTGCATGGTGAACTCGTCAACGTCGACAAATCCATCTTGGTCTGCGTCGATGCTCTCAAACATGCCTTCACTGTAAGCCGAGTTTTTCATCAATCGGCCTTCTTCTTTACGTTGTTCCTGACGCTGCGTTTGAAAAGCTTCAAACTCCTCTTTCGAGATTAAGCCATCTTGGTTGGTATCAATATCTTCAAACACTGGTGCTTGGGACATTCCCATGCCCATACCCATTTGGTTATTACCTTTGCCAGCCGCGTAAACAGAAAGGGAAACGGACAGGCAACCTAACAACACAGAAACGATATAACGATTCATGACATTCTCCTTTGCCAATAAGCCGTCCCAAGTATAGAACTCGTTAACCTTAAGTTTTGTGAGGTTAAGCGAGTTTACAAGGAAAGAATTTTATTGGCACGATTGAAGAGCATCTGGGCGAGCTGATTTATTGAGAAGGATTACAACGGTCAGCAGGCTTCAGTATGTGTAACTGGTGCTGCCTGCTGATTGAGAGAGGGGGAAATTAAACCGCCTCTCCCGCTTCGTCTTCTTCAACGATGTCGGTTTCAGTGCTTGCCTGCGCTAGCCAAAGCTGCATGGCTGGGCTTTGAAGTAATCGCTGCTGATAGGTTTTCGCTTGATCTGAAAGTTCGATCCCGTAGGTTTCAAAACGCAATGCGACGGGTGCGTACATAGCATCGGCAACCGACCAATCACCAAACAAGAAGCCCTCTGGATAATCTGTCATTTGCTGTGACCACAACTGATCGATTCGAGCGATATCTTTAAGTGCACCTGCGCTTAAATGTACTTTGCGCTTGGCGCGGCAGTTCATTGGCATTTCATTGCGTAGATAGCCAAACCCTGCGTGCATCTCAGAGGCGATAGCGCGAGCTTTGGCTCTTTCACTTGCAGAAGTAGGCCAAGCTTTACCATCTAAATACGCTTCATTGACGTATTCGAGTATGGCTAACGATTCCCAAACCACAATCTCGCCGTCAACCAAAACGGGCACTTTGGCCGTCGGCGTGACCTTTTCTAGAGCACGGTAAAACTCATCGGTAAATAACGTCAGCTTGATGACTTCTGCATCAAGTTCGTACTGCGCAAGTATCAGCCATGCGCGTAATGACCAACTGGAGTAGTTTTGATTTGCGATATAAAGTTGCATGTTACTTCCTTGTCTGTTGTTTAATTGATTCTAGACTAAGGGATTGTTTTCTTTCGAACTAACGGATAGTTTCAATGGTATATATTGAAAAAATTGATGGATAGTCATAGGCAACATGGATATCGATGCGCTGAGGAGTTTCCTCGCTTTTGTTGAAACGGGCAGTTTTACGCGTGCAGCAAAACAGATCAGTCGAACTCAATCCGCTTTTAGCGCCCAAATGCGCAAGCTTGAGGATGAGCTAGGTGTGAGTTTGTTTGAGAAGCAAGGACGCAACCTAGTATTGAGTGAAGCGGGGCTCGCATTGCGTACTCACGCAGAAGAGCTAGTCAATCTGCACAACAAAGCGCTGAAACAGGTCAAGCGTTATGAAAACAAGCGTCCACTTAGGCTCGGCTGTCCAGAAGACTATAACGAAAGCATCCTACCTAAAGTCATTCGAGTCCTCACTGAGGCTGAGCCGACCTGTTCGATACATGTTTACAGTCAACCTAGTGTCATGCTTCGTCACTGGCTAGATGAAGGCAAGATTGACGCGGCAATTCTCACCAGAGCGCCCAACAGTGAAGAAGGGCATTGGTTAGCGAGTGATCAGGGCGTGTGGATCGCCAATCAAGATTATGATGTTGAAGTTTCTAAACCGATACCTCTGGCTCTGTTTCAGGCCGATTGCAAGTATCATGCTGCCGCTTTGGATGGGCTGATAAAAAATGGGCAAAGTTACCAGTTACTTGCGTGTTGCGATACTGCTTCGGCGCAACGAGCAATCGTACGCAGTGGCCTGGCGATCGGGGCGATGGGAAAACTCAGTGTTACTGATGATTTGAGAATCTTGGCGAATATGCCTGCGTTACCTTCGGTAGATATTGTCTTGGTTTCTGGACCAGAAGCGCATCCGTTACTTGATGACGACTGTCTTAAGTCACTTCTTAGCGCAATAACTCCGGTCTGATGGGGGGAGTTATTTTTCCCCGTTTTTTTACGACTTTGTTCATACTTACCGCACGCTAATTTTGTGAAAAAGTAGTGCGGTAGATAGCTTAAAGAATATGCAACATATGATCGTAATTGATATAAGCTATAAACCTTTCTTATTGTCTGAATAATAAACAATAGCTTATGAAAATTTGCTTGTATATTAAATAATAATTATCTAAATCAACTTAAGTATTAGATTTATAAAAACCATATTATGATAATGGTTTTTATTTTGTCTCAATTTATAGACTGTCGTTAATAATAAATTTCTCTTTATAAAACAAAGTGATCGCCAATCATTTTTGTTTGAAATTTAATCCTTTCTGAAGATTTTTATCTCTCATTGAACTTCTTTTGTTTAACTGTAAGTGATTGAATATTTTTGTATTTGTGCTTATGGGGTGAGAGTGATTGTTACGTGGCTTTATTGCCCATAACAGTTATTTCAAAAAATGCAATTTATATATTATTTCCCTAGTTTTCCTTAATTTGCATAAAGATATTTATTTGCTAGTTTCTTGGTATGAGCGAGGCGTTTTATTAAAAGAAAGTATTTAAATAATAAATTAAGTTCATATTAAATCGAAGGAGTGAGTATGCGCGTTAGTATTTTCGGAATGGGTTATGTGGGTACTGTATGTACGGCCTGTTTAGCTAATCGTGGGCACCAAGTAATTGGTGTTGATGTCGTTCAAGAGAAAGTAGACATGATTAATCAGGGGCAATCACCGCTTGTTGAGCCTGGTTTGGAAGAGCTGCTCGTTAAGGGATTAAATAACAGTAAAATATCAGCAACTACTAGCGCGATTGAAGCGGTTATGGAAACCGATATCTCGTTCATATCAGTACCAACGCCTTCAAAGCCGAATGGCGACCTCAACCTCGAATACGTGAACATTGTTTGTAAGCAAATTGCTGAGGCGATCAAACTCAAAGGTAAACATCATACTGTGGTCATCCGCAGTACCGTATTACCGGGCTCGGTGATGGGGGAGATTCGTGAGACTTTGGAAGAAGCCAGCGGCCTCGAAGCGGGCGTTGGATTTGGCCTTGCGGTTAACCCGGAGTTTCTGCGTGAAGGTACGGCATTGTACGATTACGACCATCCGCCAATGACGGTGATGGGATGCCTAGATAAAACCTCTGCAGAACAACTTACCGAGCTGTATAGCGATATTGACGCGCCACTGTTTGTCGAAACCATCGAAACCGCAGAGATGATCAAATACACCTGTAACGTGTGGCATGCTGTCAAAGTGGCGTTTGCCAACGAAATTGGCAGCATTGCTAAAGCATCGGGTGTAGACGGTCGCAAAGTGATGGAAATCTTCTGTGCTGACAAAAAGCTAAACATCTCGCCTTACTACATGAAGCCGGGTTTTGCCTTTGGTGGTTCTTGTTTGCCAAAAGATGTGCGCGCGTTGTCATTCAGAGCGTCGCAGCTAGATGTAAAACACCCGCTACTTACCTCAATCATGGAAAGTAACGAATGCCATGTAAACAACGCGTTCAAGATCATCGAACAAACCGGAAAACGCAAAGTCGCGCTGTATGGCTTGTCGTTCAAACCAGATACAGACGATTTACGCGAGTCACCTCAAGTGAAGTTGGCGGAAATGTTGCTCGGCAAAGGTTACCAATTACGCATCTACGATGAAAATGTCAGCTACGCGAGAGTCCACGGAGCAAATAAAGATTACATCGAACACAAGATCCCGCACCTCTCGTCTTTGCTACAGGAAAACAAAGAAGATGTGCTGGTGGATTCAGAACTGATCATTCTTGCCAATGGCTGTAAATCCTTTGATACCTTGCTAGACCAAATCTCGGACGAACAAGTCTTGATAGATATCACTGGCTTTATGAAAGAGAAATCTCTAGGTAACAAGCAGGGCATCTGTTGGTAATAGCGCTATGTGGTGGCTGACCTCGTTTCTGAAAGAAGCAACTGGTTGGATCTTTTTACTGACCGCGATTGGTGGCTTGGCGTTGCTTGTGCCATCAACCGTGTTTCAGCTAGACCATCCGGATTACATCTTATTGATTGGTGCGTTAAGTATTTGGCGTTACGGGGTGGTGATACTTCACTTTGTCCGCGGTGTATTATTTTTATACGTGGTGTTTCCAATTCATAGAAGACGGGCTCTTAAGGCGCTTGAACATCAGGCGCCGTCGCACATCTACTTAATGGTGACCAGTTTTCGCATTGATGCTCTCACCACCGCGAAAGTCTACAAATCGATCATTGAAGAAGCGATGCGTTGTGGGTATCCAACCACTGTCGTTGCCTCGATTGTAGAAGAGAGCGATGAGTTGATTTTTAAAGCGTTATGGCAAGAGCTTCAACCCGATGAAAGCATCAAGCTGCGTATCGTCAGAATCGCGGGGACGGGAAAACGGGATGGTTTAGCGCATGGTTTTCGTACTATCGCAAGAGATACACCCGACAGCACGGCGTTAGTGGCGGTGATTGATGGCGACACAGTGCTAGAAAGAGACGTGGTAAAGAACTGCGTTCCCTATTTTTCGCTGTACAGAAACATTGGTGCGCTGACGACCAATGAGTTTTGCGAAGTGCTCGGAAACTACTGGATGAGCCAATGGCACAAAGTGCGTTTTGCCCAGCGTCACCTCAATATGTGCTCTATGGCGCTATCGAAAAGGGTACTCACACTCACTGGGCGTATGTCGATGTTTCGTGCGGAAGTGGTCACCCAGCCCGAATTTATTGAAGATGTGGAAAGCGACAATCTAGACCATTGGCGTTTGGGTAAATTCCGCTTTTTGACCGGTGATGATAAATCCAGTTGGTTTTCTTTGATGCGGCAAGGGTGGGACACCTATTACGTTCCAGATGCGTTGATCAACACCGTCGAGCACCCGCCAGATAAACGTTTCTTCCGCGCGACAAGGCAGTTGATGTTCCGATGGTATGGCAACTCATTGCGACAGAACTCTCGGGCAACCAAGTTGGGCCTGAAGCGTTTAGGACCGATGACGTATTACGTGCTGTGGGATCAGCGCATCTCTATGTGGACCAGTATTCTTGGCCTGTCGGCATCCATTGTCGCCGCTGCGAAGTATTCGCCAATCTATCTGGTTATCTACTTTTTGTGGATTTCAATAACACGGACGGTCGTGACTGTGATGCTACTTGTCTCAGGGCATAGAATCAGCCCAGCTTTTCCTCTGATGCTGTATTTCAATCAGATAGTCGGGTCTATATTGAAGATATACGTGGTTTACCGCTTAGACAGGCAGTCTTGGACAAGACAAAAAACCAAACTCGAAGCACATGACGGCTCGTTCCAAGCCAAGTTTAACAAGGTATCCACTTACATTATGACTTTTTCAGCGGTTTCAATATTTACTGCGGTGTTATTGCATATCGTCTAGGAAAGGGTGAAAAAGTAGGGGTTGATTATGTCAACGGCAAAAGTGAATTTAGTCCATGAAACCGAAGCGCAGCGCCGACACGCTCGGGTCAAACTGCCAGCAAAATTGGTGGTGAAGAACCAAGACGGTGCGCAGCTCCTACTCAACGTGCTCGATGTTTCAGCCAGCGGGTTTTCGATTGAAGCCGCTAGCGGTCAACTCTCAACGGATCGCGTATATAAAGGCGAGCTGTTGGTGAAGATCAACTCGATTGAGCTGAGATTGCCGCTGGAGTTTGTTGTTAAGTACTTCAATGGCGAGAGCAAAAAGGCGGGTTGCGAGTTTAGCTCGTTAGATCAAGAAAAAGCGTCGCTACTACGCATGTTAATCAGTAAGTTTTTAGCGGGCGATTTGACCACCAGTGCCGATGTATTAGCGACATTAAGCCGCGACAATTTTGTCAAAGAGCGCAAGCAGAGTGGTTCAGCTGCTTTGTCTGGATTAAGAAAACTAAAAGCTTTGGTACTGACGGCCTTTGTGGCTTGTATCGGCTTGCTGGCGTTTAGTTATGTCGCGTTGAACTTGTATCAGCACTACTTTGTGGTCAAATCTGTCTCAGCGATGATTGATATCGATAAAGAGCCCGTGTTGTCTCCTACTAATGGCTATTACGAACTGTTGGTCAATGTTGAACAACCCGTTGAGCGGGCTATTCCGTTGGCGGTCATCACCTCATCTGTTTATGAGGTAATGAGTTCCATAAATAAAGCGGATTTTACCAGTGAACAGTTAAAAGAGATCTTGCCGCCAGAGCTGAACAGCTTAGTGAAAAGTCCGTGTCATTGCCGCGTTGTTACCTCACTTAAGAGTGACCGTGAATTCGCCAAACAAGGTGATTTGCTTTTCCAAGTCGCAGCGTTAGATGCTCAGCCTTATGTCACGGCCTATTTCAGTTTTAAAGATGCTGAACACATTACCCAAAACTCGACCGTGCACATTACTATTCCTGGCGATAAAACCCGCTATACCGGTTTGATATCTAATGTGGTGGTCTCTGATAACGACAAACGACCGGATTCCATCATCGCAACGATAGTACCGCAGCAGCCACTCGATATTAGCAGCATTGCACGCCCGGTTAATGTCTCAATCGGTGAGTTTTTTAGTTACAGCGATGTAGATTTCAGCGCTATCGCCAAAGAGTTTGGAACAACCATCGAGTAGGTGCCAGCTATGAAGCGACTGGGAATCATTTTCTTTGTGTTACTCGCCGTTGGATGTCAATCCACTCAAGATATCGAGTTCGCGCGCCTGTTTGAACAGCAGCAACGCGGTGTACAAGCTGAGCAGAGTTTGGTGGCAATGAGTGACGCTGGGTATCTGAAAGCAACCGCCTTTTTAACGCGCTTATACACCAACAGCGAAGACCCACAAAAACAACAGCTCGCTCGCCAGTACTATCAACAACTTGACCAAGACACGTCTAATGCAGATTACGCGCGCCAGTATGTTAAATGGATCGCCGAAGTGAGTCGTGAGCATCCAAGTTATACCCAAACGGCTTATAGCACACTATGGAACCGACAAACGTTGCATCTTGATGTGGCGGACGAGCTAGTCAAATTCTATGGATGGCATCCTCAGCAATACGATATTAGCTCACTAGAGCGTTTTTATGACGAGTGGAAAACCAGTTGGAAGAAAGAAGAGCGGCAAGACGCGCTGATGTATCTGAATCTGGTTACGGATCCCAGCATTTACGCCGCAGATATCGATTTGCTTTGTCAGAAGCGAGGTTCGCAGGAAGACACCAGTGACCGAGCGACTTGTCATCAGCTTTATCTGAAGTTAGCCAAGCAAGCCCAAGACATCAACGCGATAGATGAGCGGATCGAAGAGATCGTTGCGGATTACCAACGCGGTGACATCACCGAAGACGGGGTTGTGCGGTGCAGTCGTACACTGATTGATTACAGCTATGGTGGCAGCTATTTGGCGAAAGGGATGCGGCTGGCAGGAGTGGATTTTAGCTCAGACAAACTGTTTTTGTTTGCAGCGCGATACGAGATGAAAGAAGAAGTACTGATGTCAGAGCAAGAGCTGCTTTCGGGTTTAACCGCGCGTGCGGCTGAGGGAAACCAAGAAGCCACTTTGATGCTAGGGCTGCTGTATATGAGGGACGACCGAGTACCAGAAGATCCAGAGCGCGCGGAAAGCTACCTTAAACTGGTGCTCGAAGACCCGCGAGCGCAGCATAACTTGGGTTTACTTTACCTGTCAGCCAAGCTCGGCGAGGAGAAAATGCAAGACGGCATAGACCTGCTGTTAGCGTCTGCGCGTGGTGGTGACGGCCAAAGTTACATTGAGTTGGCAAAAGCCTTTTATGACACCGCGGGTATCACGCCGAATTACAGCTACGTTTGGATCTTTGCCAATATGGCATTGGAATTTGCCGAGTTTAAAGACCAACAACAACGAGAGACTATTGAAAGCTGGATAAAAGAATCAGGCTCCCAACGAGCTCAAGCCATTTCTGAGCGGTTATTAGAAATTGAAAGACGCGAAGTCCGATGGAGTTTAGCGCTGATGTAGGCGCTGGTGAGGTGAGCGATGAACAGAGAGGCGACAATCAGCCAGATCAACTCTAGACAGGGTGCGAGACGTAAAATCTGGCGTTGTTTGTGCACGCTTTTATTTATCCTCTCACTTGCGCCTGGTTATGCCCTATCCAGTGATATCGCGTTGGAAATGGTCACTCGTGATGCCCCTGAGCTACGCAGTGATCAAAGCTTGCCGGATATGTCTGCTTACAATGTGGCAGGAATCCAGCAACAAATTGCCTCAGCACGGACGAAACCCAAAGCCAAAATCACCCGTCCCAACATGCTAGGCCAAGTGGAAGTGCGCTGGCTCTACGCTGGCGAGAACTTTTGGCAGTTTGCGCAAATGCAAAACAGCATCCCTAAAAGTATTACCATCGCGAACGGCACTGCGGAGCTGGAAGATTTGCAGAGGGCATTTCCGCGCTATGTGGTGAAAGAGACGGATTCAATCTATCTAGCCAAATTGCCGATCGTGGTGAGCATTGGTGCGGGATTAATCATTGATGGAAAAACGCTGAAGTTATCACAAGAGAAAGGCGCGTTTATTTCAAATGGTGGCGCGCTTTATATTACTCACTCTAATGTCCTAGGGTGGCGAGAAAAAGAGGGCAGCGCCGCTACATATCAAGCCGCGGAGGCATATCGTCCATTTGTTACTAGTTGGGGGGGCAGTGAGCTTTATATTGCTGAATCGAAACTCTCTAACTTGGGCTATTCTGAATCTAAAAGTTTCGGTGTTACTTTAACCAGCTACAAAGTCGAGGTTGACGATAGGTTATTTCAACGCAAAGACTTTGACTTTAATAAACTGGCGAGTAGCTGGATTGTGGATTCGACATTTGAAGATAACTACTACGGTTTCTATTGTGACGAAGCGAATCGTGTCGTGCTGCAAAATAACCGCTACAACGACAATATTGTTAATGGAGTCGCGCCGCAAAACGTGGCAGAGCGTCTGATCGTTGCCAATAATGATGTAATGGGAACCAAAGAAAAGCACGGCATCGTCATCTCCAATAAACACAGCAAAAGCTTTGTGTTTAATAACGCCAGTCATGAGAACAGCCGCTCTGGAATTGCGTTAGATAACCAGTCTGAAAACAACTACCTCTACAATAATATGGCGTACAAAAATGGTGGTGATGGTATTACCGTGTACGAGTCTAATTCCAATGTGATTGCTAACAATAAAGTCTACGGCAACGACTCACACGGTATTAGAGTGCGTAACAGCGAGCGAATCTCATTGGTTGATAATTACATCTTGTCGAACAACAAATATGGTGTGTTCTTTGATACGGAGCCGTTAACTGGTTCGCCAAGCGACAGCGGCTCAATAGATGTTGCGAACCAAAACAAATCTTCTGGATACGTTCATGGTGGTGTGATCGCTAATAATCACAGTGGCTCGGTGTACTCGAAAAGTAGCGAGTTCATCTCTTTGTTTGATTTAAAGTTAGAAGGCAACGGCGCCAGCGCTCTGCGGCTCGGCTTTGGTGGTGACATAGAAGAGTTCCACAACCAAATCGTCAAAGTGATGCTGGTGGAGAAGCGTGTTGTGTCGTTGAGTAAAGCCAGTGTGGCTAGACAAGGAGCACAATAATATGCGTGTAATGTTAGCAACGCTCGCTTTGTCTATCATATCTGCTGGCACTTTGGCTGCAGAGGAACAGCCGTACCAAATTGAACCTGTCACCACGCTGTGTAAAGCCGCAGCGAATCCAGCGAATCCAGCGAATTATCGCTCGTCGGAACTTAGTTCGTTTCAACACTTAGTCGCGGGTAGTCATGGTTGGGTGTATCGTTCGAAGACGGACTTTATCGAAGACTTCAGACATAGCAAACGCTATCAAGGTTTGGCGCGCTTTAACGATGCATTAAGCCGTCGTGGTATCAGGCTAGTTGTGATGTACTATCCGACCAGAGGTCTTATCAATCCAAGTGACGCTCCGGATAGCGAATTCAATGCTGAAGCAGCCAAGTATTCCTACCTAGCGAAGCTAAAAAAACTAAGAGAAGTAGGGGTGCTTATTCCCCATTTCGAAGATCTATTAGATGCACAAAACGCTGACCGTCCACTCTATTTCAAACGCGATATTCACTGGACGCCAGACGGCTCGAGAGCGGTTGCATTTGAGGTGGCAAAGGCAATTAGAAACTCTGTTAGCTTAGACCCAAATACTCATTCGAATGTGGTGATTACCAAGCAGGGACGTTATTCGGGAACCAATAGTATTGCGAGTGCGATTAAACAACTTTGCAATCAACAATACGCACCGGAATACGTGCAAGGCTATGGCTATGAAGTGCAATCGAACGATACGAGCGACAAATCGGCACAAGTGGTGTTAATTGGTGGTGGATTTACGGCTTTAGCAGATTTGAATTTTATTGGTTTTCTACAGAACGAACTCAGTGCCCCTGTTGAAGATTTCACTCAGGTGAGTGGCGGATTATTGGGTGGTTGGTCTGCGTATTTAAAAAGTGAGGCAATGACTCATTCACCACCTAAAGTAATTGTTTGGGAAGTGCCGCCTTATTATCCACTGGATGACGATAAAGCGTTTGCTCAGTTAACGCCTATGCTAGATGGCGGTTGCAGCAATAAGCGAACTGTTGCGCGCACTACATTTAACCAGTACGACTACAACACTGGGAGTATCTCGGCATACCTTGGTAACAGCGTGGAATCCAAGTCGCTGCGAAATTTGATTCTAGAGCTTGACGTTGCGGCGCCTGATGTAGAGGAGGTCGGGTTTAAAGCTTGGTATTCAGATGGGCAAGTGCGCAGCTCATCCCTACAACACAGCCGAAGTCTCAACGGTGCCAGCCAGTTCGTGTTCGAACTTTCAGGAAACTTACTCACACCCTCAGGGCATCTGATTGCCTTGGAGCTTACACAAGTGAATGGTCAATCTGCGGCTCGTTTTAAGCGCGCGAACCGACGTGCTCAAATGTCTGTCAAAGTTTGTTCGAGAGGTCGTTAGCGTGTGTCGCGTTGTTTTAGCCGTGGCGCTACTGGGCGTGTGTCTATCTAGCCGTGCTGATGTTGCGATACCTAAAGGGTACCAACAGATTCAAGATTCATTGAGTTATAGCCAAACTAGAAAAGAGCCTTGCGAATATCCCAAACCTTATAGCGATGAATTGTCGTTTGTTAGCCGCTATCAAGGCAGTGACAAAGCGAGAGATACGGTAAATAAACAAGCAGAGAAAGCGTACAAAGAAAGCACCAAAGCGACTCGAGATTTACAGTTGTTTATTGCAAAGAAAACCGACGATATTTTAATTAGAGGTAATGTTCTAGTTGGAGCTGATTGTATTATAGAGGCGTTAATCGATTGGAAAAATAACAGCAGTTTATTAAATGATACAGAAAATAAAACTGGTATCGCAGTGAGGAAATGGACGTTGTCGGCAATATCTTCAAGTTTATTAAAGATAAATAATATTTTAAATAAATACCATCGCGACAAATATTCAGAAGTAAAGGTTTGGCTTGAAAATATGGCTGAGAAAGTTATTGTTGATTACTCAGGAAGGCCATTAAATAAGGTTAATAACCACGACTATTGGGCAGCTTGGAGCGTAATGGCGACAGCGGGATTATTGAATAGAGATGATTTTTATCTGTGGGCGAAATCCGTCTATGTCACTGCGATGGGGCAAGTGGACTCACAGGGCTTTTTGGCCAATGAGCTGCGTCGTCAAACCCGAGCGGCTATGTATCACAACTACGCGCTAACGCCGTTAGTCGGTGTGGCTGCGTTTATGCGCACAAATGGCGATGATCCGCTAACAGTCAACGATGGCGCATTGGGAAGGCTCTACTCTGTCGTGATTCAAAGCACTCATGATTCAACGATCTTTGAGAAAAAAACAGGCCATACCCAGATTGATTACGACTTCTTTTCCTCTGGGCGAATGGCGTGGTTAGCCATCTATCGAACTTTGGTTAATGAGGACAAAAGTATGATAAAACTCATTGATAAAGCAAGACCATTATCATCCAGTCGCTTAGGTGGAAATTTAGAATTAGTATATATGTAAACAACTTACCTGAATATTGGCAATATAAAAATTAAGCGCACTATATTAGTAAGCATTAATTAAACTATAGTTTAATTAATGCATTTGGTTTTATAACTTAAGGCAACAAATTACAATCCTCTTAAATATACATGACAATCGAAACTCACTAATCAGCGATGTTATATACACTATACTTTGTATGATCCAGCAAGTCTGGAATTATTATTTATTGGAATGCAAATAGTTTCTCTGAAACAATCACCTTACTGCGCGTGCCGTAAGGTGGTCAGGCTGTGTGGCTATTGTATATTGTTTTTATTAACGGGAGTTCGATATGAAAAAAACTTCATCGACATTGCCACGGCTGATCCCCTTACTGTTAATTACTTCGTTAACCGCTTGTGATGGCTTCTGGGGTATCAATGACTCCGACGACACCGATCCAAATCCACCGGGTAACAATGGTAACTCTAACTCTGGTGATAAAGGTGAGGTGGATAACATTGTTGACCCAGGTGATAACGGTGGAACCGATGGTTCTGGAGACGGTGATGGCTCAGACGGTTCTGGGGAAACAGGAGGAACCGGCGAAACAGGCGGCTCAGATGGTTCAGACGGCTCGGGTGAGACCGGTGGTGGCACTGGTGAAACCGGAGGCGGTGGATCCGTTACCGAGCCGACCACAGGCTTAGATCCAAACATGCCGCCGTCAGGTAACTTTGACTTAACGGTTTGGAAGCTGACGCTACCAGTATCGAAAGATGAATACTTTGGCACGGGTGGTACGAATGCTGCCGAAATTTTGCCTTTGGAAGCGCCATCTAGCGACTTAAAAACACTGCCACCATTAGATGAAGGCTATGAAGACCCAAACTTCTTCTATACCGCCACAGATGGCACCATGCTGTTTAAAACCCCGCTTTATGGTGGTACTAGTACGGTAAACTCGTCTTATGTTCGGACTGAGCTGCGAGAGCTTTACAATTGGGACCCAAGTAAAAGTAGCGGTGATGCTAACTGGGATAACGAAGGTTCGCATGTGTTAAGTGCCAAACTGGAAGTCGTGTCTTATTGGCCTGACGACCCGCAAACAGTGGTTGGGCAAATACACGCGAAAGACTCAAGCAAGGCACTGGTCAAATTGCAGTGGGATGGTCCAACGAAAAAAGTCCGTGCGATCATCAACGAAGACCCGTCTAAAGGTAATCCGTTTAGCTTGGACTTTGGCGTCGTAGGGCAAGGCAAATTCACCTACACCATCAGCCTGATAAACAAAGATCTGACGATTACGGTTAACGACATTACTCATTCACTAACATTTGGTGAAGGCAATATGAGTGCTGATTGGGATAAACACGTTTACTACTTCAAAGCAGGCAACTACGCACAAGCAGATAAAGCGGGTGGCGGTATGTTTGAAGTGGCGTTCTCTGAGTTAAATGTCCGCCATAGCAATTAGGTTTTTTTAAGCTATCTAGGCAATAGGAACCACTACAAATTAAATAGGTTATGCATTAGATGCATAACCTATTTTTGCTTGTGATTTGATGATACGTAAGTCAGAACTGAAGTTGTATTGTTGCCTCAGTATCTGAGCTGTGTTCGCGTGCTCTAATACGCGTTACCGCCGTGCTGCTATTTTCGTTAACCAGTATAAACGCCGCTTCTGACGCATTGGTCGCAATCAGTGTATTGATGTAGCTGGTGATATCTATCTCTTGGGTAGAAAATGCTTTATTCGTTAGCGTAAAGCTACCCAAATATTCACCTACCGCAGGTTTATCTGCCCAAGTCACTGCTAACTCGACCCAATTTGTATCGGTGCTAAACACGTTGGTTGTGGCGTTGTCTACGCGAGACAGTGCGGCCTCAACAGTCAATGTCGCACTTGATACCGGCTCTGTGTAAGCCGAAATATCGAACTTGAGCAAGGTCTGGCGGTTGTAGTCATCACCTGAGAGTTTCACTTCTAGTGTGTTTCTGGTGCCGTAGTTGCTATTTGGGAACCCATCTCTAACGTAGGTATCTGCAATCACTGGGAGGATTTGACCTACAGAGAGTTTGATAAGTTCGAATGCCGCTACTGTTGAGCTCGACAGATTATTGAAAGTTACTTCACCGTTAGTGGCTGTGTAAGTGTCGACTAGTGCACCATCTTTGAACAGTAAGTAATCAACATCTTTGGTTAGGTTTTCAATCCGGTACTCGACGTTCGGTTCACCAGAGATTGACTGCGTCGTCCATTGATAGTTGGCTTTGCTTGCCGCGACGACTTTTATCTCAATCTCACCAGACGCTATGTTGACCCAAAATGGCAGCGCTTCTACGCTGGTGGTAGTGCCGATAATCCCCGAATCTAAGACCATGGATGATGAAGAGACCGATGCACCCTCAAGCAGCATTTCGCGCACACGGGTGACATCACTGTTCTCTTGCGCGTTAAAGATACGTCCGTCATTGTTGATGAGTTCAACTGTGGCGAGGTCGGTCAGTTTTACATCGACAGGTTCATCGACTTCGACGGTCGCATCACTACTAATGGTTCCTGCACTATCGACTTTCACTTCTAATTGCGAGAAATTGTGCGAATTGCTAAGAATCTGGATATTAGTTGAATCATAAATTTCAACGTCGGTTGGCCCTTCAAACGTGTTGTTGACCACTAGGATATCGTCAGAGTCTCTAAACTTAATTAAGCGCCCGTTGTTTCTCACCAAATTATTTTGGAAGGTGTTATTCGCAGGTCTGCCATCGGTAGTTTCAGGCGTGTCCGAACCACCATATTGATACAAACCATTCTCGATATTGTTGTCGATAGTGTTGCCTTCCATCAGGTTGTCGTGGCTACCTAATGAGAGTCGAATACCGTGCTTGTTACCCGTGATGGTGTTGTTGCGAATGGTATTACGATGACTTTCGAAAATGGCAATACCGTTGTCTGCATTGTCATAGACGGTATTGTTTTCCACTAAGGTATCGTTGGTATCTCGGTGCAACATGATGCCGTGACGGTTACGGTAAGAGTGGTTGCCTGTTATGACCAAATCATTGCAACGGCGCGAACAGATAATCCCGTGGTTACCATTGTCGTGAACGTTGTTGTCGGTGATCACAAGTTCATCGGAATCATCGTGAGGGTCAAGGCCGTAGGATTCATTGTAGGCAACCTCGCTATTGTGGATAGTCATGCCAAACGCACCATAGGAGTACATGCCCATGTAATTATGGTGGATGTAGCTATTGATGATGTCACCATACACATCGACGCGGTCAAAAATTGTTGGATCACTGTCGCCACCGCGTACTTTCCAAACTAAGCCGTAAGACTCAGCATCATAGAAACCCAGATACGAGACTTCACTGTCGATGATGTTCATCGTCGACTCTTTCGCTACGCCGCCTTCTTCAACAGAGTTGACATGAATGAACGCCCGGCCGTTGTCTAGGTCGGTATCCGGAGCGTTGGAATTTGTATCCCAGCTTGTGACCGAGACAGAGCGCATGTCTACAGTGCCGTGCTTGGCCTGTATCTTTACGTGATACTCGTCGAAGCCGTTACGACTCAACATTCTGAAGGTGTTCACATCGCCGCCGATTGTAGTGCCGTGGAGGTTGAGTTGAGAACCATCTTCAATTTGGATCTCTGTCTTTAACAACCAAACACCAGGCGAGGTTTGCTCCAACAACTCTCCGAGCGCGACCGAACTGTATTTATTGACCACGATGCTCTCGATTTGCGAGAGCATACACGTCGCGCCATTCTCGATGTAAATACGATGACTCGAAGAAGAAAACCGTATATCGCTATCGCTGCATGCCCATGACGAAGACGCAAACACAAGTAAACTAAGCCCTACAAGGAGATTGAGTACTCTCCCTACTTGATGAAAACATAACGTTTTTGCCGCGTTATGTAGAATTGAACTACCCATTGTAAGTATCTCTCAATTGGATTAAGTCGTTCTTTCCTGAACGAACTAACAAATGAGCCCACTTGTTATCACTGTCGACACGTTATCTTAGGCTGCAGTTTGACTCTTTGACCGCCTGTTGAGTCTTATGCTTGTTTTGGCCTGATAAGCACTGCGCTCAGCTCATGTGTAACTGATTTTCCATGAGCTGATGTGTCTTTATGAACCCATTACTCATTAAGTAAAAGTGCCATCACTTCCGCTGTTTTTTCCTGCATTAATAGTGGGTCACCTCTGGATTCAACGTTCAATCGAACGACCGGTTCGGTGTTTGACGTACGCAGGTTAAAGCGCCAGCCGTCAAACGTTAGGCTGATTCCATCGGTGTAATCATCTTCTAAAGCTTCCTCTTTGTATCTGTCCAAGACGCGCTGTATTGCAGCTTCTGGGTCTTCCAGTTTGCTGTTGATCTCACCTGAAGATGGGTAAGCAGTAATTCTATCTGCCACTAGCGTTGATAGCGGCTTGCCTCTCAGTGACAGCAGCTCTGCGACGAGAAGCCACGGAATCATGCCGCTGTCGCAGTATGCGAAGTCACGAAAGTAATGGTGGGCGCTCATTTCGCCGCCATATACTGCATCTTCACTGCGCATCCGTTCTTTGATAAACGCGTGGCCGGTTTTGGTTTGAATTGGCTGACCTCCGTTCGCTTTGACGACATCGATGGTGTTCCAAGTTAAACGTGGGTCGTGGATGATTTTCCCGCCCGGGTTCCTTTGTAGGAAGGCTTCACCAAGTAATCCGACGATGTAGTAACCTTCGATAAAGCTGCCTTTTTCATCAAATAAGAAGCAGCGGTCAAAGTCGCCATCCCAAGCAATCCCCATATCGGCGTGGCTATCCAGTACCGCGTTGGAGGTTTCCGCTCGTCGTTCTGGTAGCAGTGGGTTAGGAATACCGTTAGGAAATGTCCCATCCGCTTCATGGTGTATTTTGACGAAGTCGATAGGTATATGTTTGGCTTTGAAGCGTTCTTCTATGGCGTCGATGACGTGCCCAGCTGCGCCATTGCCCGCATTCACGACCAGCTTTAATGGTTTGAGGTTTTGGATGTTGATGTAGTCGCTCAAAAGATGGCAGACATATGCGGCCAAAGTATTTTGGCATTTCAACTTGCCGCGGTGCGTCGAATGTGGGAAGTCGTTGGCTTCTGCGAGTTGTTGAATCATCTTCAATCCGGTGTCACCAGAGATGGGCTGGCTGCCGGCTTTGACGAGCTTCATACCGTTGTAATCAATCGGGTTGTGACTGGCAGTGACTTCAATACCTCCGTCAACGTCTAGGTAAGAGGTCGCGAAGTAAATCTCTTCAGTACCCGTCATGCCGATGTCGATCACGTCTACACCGGCATCCATCAACCCATCGGCAACCGCGAGCTTGAGTTCTTCAGAAGTCAGACGAACGTCGCCACCCACGACCACGCTCTTGGGTTTGAGAAAATCACCGTATGCTCGACCAATTCGATAAGCAATATCGGCGTTTAACTCCGTACCTAGTTTGCCCCTGATATCGTAAGCCTTAAAGCAGGTTAGTTTTTCAGACATAATTAACTCCGGCCGTATCTATCTTCAAAACGGACAATGTCATCTTCGCCAAGGTAAGGCCCTGACTGAATTTCAATCAGCTCTAAAGGGATCTTGCCTGGATTCTCAAGTGCATGAACTACGCCTAAAGGAATGTAAGACGACTGGTTTTCGTAGAGCAGCATTTCCTGATCGCCAATGGTGACTTTTGCGGTACCAGAAACGATGACCCAGTGCTCGGCGCGATGGTGGTGCATTTGAACCGACAGTTTCTCGCCGGGTTTAACCGTAATGTGTTTAACTTGGTAGCGTTCACCATGGTCGATGGAGTCGTAATTACCCCAAGGTCGATAGATTTGACGATGGTCCTCAAACTCGGTGCGACCGCAGGTTTTTAACTCACTAACGATATCTTTGACGTCTTGAACTTTGTCTTTATGGGCAACAAGGACTGCGTCTTTGGTATCAACCACAACGATGTCTTCTAATCCAATAGTTGCGATGAGGCGGTGTTGGCTATGCACCAGACAATTGTGGCTGTCATGGATAAGTGCGTCGCCAATGAAGGCATTGCCGTGAATGTCTTTGTTCTGTACTTCCCAAAGCGCAGACCAACTCCCAATGTCACTCCAGCCTGCATCGAGGGGGAACACCACTGCATCTTTGGTATGTTCCATCACGGCATAGTCGACGGACTCATCTGGGCAAAGTGCAAACAACGCTTCACTGATTCGTGTAAAGCCTAAGTCGGTGGTGTGGCCTTCATAGGCGGCTTTGGTGGCTTCAAAAATATCAGGGCGTAGCAGCTCAAGCTCTTGTAGGTAGCGACTTGCTTTGAACAAAAACATGCCGCTGTTCCAAAGATAACCACCGGTTTTTAAGTAATCTTGAGCGGTTTCTAAATCAGGTTTCTCGACATACTGATTCACCTCAAAACCATAACCACCATTGAGTTCATCACCTTGTTGGATGTAACCGTAACCTGTATGCGGGCAGGTTGGCACTATACCAAAAGTGACCATTTTACCTTTCTCCGCGCTTGGAATCGCACTGGTGAGGGTTTGCTGGAACTGAGCAATGTCTTGAATGATGTGGTCCGCTGCCAAAACTAATAGCAATGGGTCTTGCTCGTCTTCCATTGCCGCAAAGGCTGCCAGCGCTATGGCTGGCGCTGTGTTGCGTGCAACAGGTTCGAGAATGATTGGACCAAGTTGGTCATTTTTGCGTAACTGTTCCGCGACGAAAAATCGGTTTGCTTCACTGCATATGGTGATTGGGTGTTGAACGTCCATCCCTTTCAAACGCGCCGCAGTGGCTTGCAACATGGTTTGGTCTTCGGTAAGACGCAGAAATTGTTTTGGATAATGCGAACGAGAAAGTGGCCAAAGTCGAGTGCCAGAACCGCCTGCTAAGATAACTGGTAGCATCATGATAAGAACCCCCACACGTTCAGTGTGTCAACTCACTAGAATTTCCGTGGTGAAAGTCGATTTTTAGGCGTGCAAAGGACTGCGCATGAACCATTGTATTAAAACGTCATACGTTTGCTCATCCTTGTGCGGAGACCTCTCTATCGGCTCTCTGTACAACATACTTTCGTTGTACATTTCCCTTGGATACCTCTTTAAAGTAGACAAGCCAAAGCGAAAAAAGAGTCTAAGAAGTGAGACAAGTAACAAAGGTGTTAATAATAAGAGGTGTTATTAGGTTGGTGACGAAAGGGAAGCCTAACCAAACTACACACTAATCAATACGTTGTATTCAATAACCGGACAAATGACTTTATATCGGTTTTTTTCAACTTGTATTAACTTTGCGAAAGCAACACCGCGCAGCTTACAGAGCTTAAGTAAGCAAATTGTTGAACTGCTTTGGTATGTGTATCGTAAACGGTAATGCTTTGATTTAATTTGAATTTTCCTTTATCTATTTAAAAGCGATTTTGAGGACGCCTGTGATAACTGTAAGAAATTGAGGAAGTTAATCTTGAACGGTAGATTGTAGCGTTGCAATTTTTGTTTACATTGGCGGGTGAGTGTTAAATCAGTGCGAATTGTCGGCCGGCACAATACTGACATCATACTCAATGTATTCACTCAAGTGCTTATATTCTCAAGACTAAAGTTCAAGTGCCATTAGTTGCTTATCGTGGTAGCCTTTGAGTCCTTTGGCTTAGCCACGACTGAGACGACTCGAATGCAGAATCAACAGGTTTTTAATCGATACAGTTTGGCCGGATTAGGTGCCACCTTAATCGGTAATGGGATTGGTCGTTTCGCCTACATTGCGTTGATGCCAGCGTTAATTCAAGCAGGTTGGTTTGATGAAAGCCAAGCATCGTACCTTGGGGCCGCGACGCTAATTGGTTACATCTTTGGTGCGCCTGCGATAGGCTTGCTAACTAAGCGTTTCTCGATTGGCGTGCTGATAAAAGCCGCGATGTTAGTCAGTAGTTTTACCTATTTGGGCTGCGCAATAGAGAATGCCCCTATAGCTTGGTATTACATGCTGCGAACACTAGCAGGTATTGCGGGTGCAATGCTGATTATACTGGCGCCGCCGATCGTGGTTCGCATGCACACCCCAGCGATCCGTGCGCGTATCAGTGGGATTATCTTTTCCGGCATTGGGCTTGGCGCATTGTTGTCTGGCACACTCGTTCCTTTGTTGATTTACCACAGCATTGTTTCCGCATGGTTGGGCATGGGCGTAGTGGCGCTGATTACGACTTTCTTAACCTGGAATGCGTGGTCTACTCAGTCTGAGCAACAAGCAGCGGGTGTCGTTAATGCTTCTTTCGCCAATTTATCCAACGTCCAGCGCATTACCGTCATCCTTATTTTGATTGCCTACAGCCTAGATGCGATTGGCTATCTGCCACACACCATGTTTTGGGTAGACTACGTCGTCAGAGAACTTGAAATGCCTTTCTTTACCGGTGGGCTTCTTTGGGCGAGCTTTGGCTTTGGTGCGATGATAGGTCCATTGTTAGCTGGCGTAATGGGAGACAAGTTCGGCGTAAGGCGCTCACTGGTAGTCTCTTTCATGTGTAAGTCTGCCGGCGTTGCTCTGCCTGTGATTAGCCAGCATCCAACCGCGCTATTTGTCTCTGCTTTACTGGTCGGGATTTTTACCCCAGGTACTGTCTCTTTGGTTTCTATTTATACCCTCGAATCCGTCGGTTATGAATTACATACTAAGGCGTGGGGGATGATGACCATGGCATTTGCTTTGTCTCAGGGGATCGTTGGTTATTTAATGGCGTATCTTGCACCCACGCTGAGTTCGTACAATGTGCTGTTCTCAACCAGTGCGGGTGTTCTTATGATCTCGGCGTGCCTTATCGCGATTTCGCCGACACCGATTAGAGAACCGTTTCCCGAAGGCGATGCATTACAAACAAAGGATTGATAATGAAACTATACCTCAACGATACTTCACCATTTTCTCGAGTTGTACTCGCTGCCGCCAGCCTAGTTGAAGATCTGTCTATTGAGTTGGTTTGGGTGGACCCATGGCAGTCACCACAAAATCTAACACGTGTGAATCCATTCTCCATTATTCCAGCTTTGGAATTGTCAGACGGTATACCTCTGGTTGAGAGCCTGTGCATTTGTCAGCATCTCATCAACCGTTTCAAGCCGGTTGATCTAAACGATATCGACTATACGGACGCTCGCGAAGTCCAAGTATTAGGCATCGCAAAAACATTGATGGAAGTGGGTTTTAGAACCGTTGCATTAGGTCGATTTACAGATGGTGACAATGAAATGATTGTACGTGGCCGCAATGGTGTGGGCGAATGCTTGCAACGATTAGAGAGTCAACTTAAGCATGAGCTCAAGCCTGTAGCGACAAAACCAAACCTTGCGATTTTGTATCTGCATGCCGCACTCGACTATGTCGCGTTTAGGCATAGTGAGGCGTTTCAGTTGCATGCTGGAGAAAACACAGCGGCGTTTCTCGAACAATCACCATTTAGACGAGTACTCGATAGCATCACTCCAGATGAACTAGCGAGTAAGCCTACATTTGAGCAAATTAAAAAAGCAGCGCTGTAATCCAGTGCTGCTTTTCGTCCAAGTGCAATTTAGTGTATTAACCGATCAATTGTGATCGCATTCACCGCACTCTGTATCAATTTCTGGTTCATACTCATAGGCGTACACCAGATCAGAGACTTTGCTTGGTTGTAAAACTTCTTCTTGCGGGATATTGAATCTAAAAGCCATGATACGGTTGAAGATGCCCCAGTGCTTCAGTAAGCACTCTTCATGATCGGTGGTGATATCTTTCCACGTTTCAATCATAAATGGTGTTAGGCTAGCTGCGCCGTGGGCAAACATCATCATTTGCCATTTAATTTCCCATACATTCACTGGTGTTTGCGGGTTCGCAGTGTTGTACTCGTCTGCAATGCCATTAATGATGTGTTCTATTTCACCTGTATTATCAATGAAATAGTCAAATAGAGCATCTTCTTGACGAACTGCGTCAGCGATAAGTTGAATAGGCTGTTTATAAGTGAGCATGTGTGCGAGAAGGCGAACAGCAAATATGTACAACTTAACGTTTGCAGGGGAATCGGCCGGGATGCGCTCTATAACAGTGAGAAGGTATCCTGCCATGTATTTATGTAAACCATCACTGATGGCGTGCCAGATTTTCTCTTTGCTACCGAAATGGTGTCTGAGTAGGCTATGTGATACACCGACTTTATCACTGATGTTACGAAGAGATACGCGCTCATAGCCCAGCTCACAAAAGAGCTCGGTTGCAACACGCATTATCTCGCATTTTGTCTGCTCAGCGCTTTTTGCGCTGCGACGACCTTGTTTCTTTTCTATCATTTTTTCTATCAATTACTCGCGACCGCGGTATTTCTACCAGATATAAACGAAAGTTTCATCTTTATCGTTGGCAATAAAGCTAGCATACCAAAGTTTTTACTGCCCATGCGGTAAATAAACATTGATGTCGTCGATGATTTAACCAGATTGTGATGTAGAAGTACAAAAAGTAGGGAATTAACGTGTTTCAGTTTGATTGCCGTTTCTCAGCATTGCTCAGTCGATTCAAGAATATTTGCATCTAACGGCAATCTCTGTAGGTAGACATCGCTAAAGTGTTGTCTATTTGGCTAAGTCAGTCAGTGTGTTTGCTTCCGATTTTCGAGCAATAAAACCATTGATGAAACAAATTTCTCAATCAGTAAGCGACGAATCCAACAGATAAAATCAGATAAATCTGAGGTCGTGAATAAGAAAAGCAGTAAACACTGCAAAACATCTGTTTACCGAACAGTGTTTGAGGTTTCTGGTAAAAAATTCTGTTTAATGTTTTGGATATGTCCATAACCCTAGGTTTAAATATTTATATTAAGATTGTATATATTATACTTTTGTCTATATCTATAAAGTTAAATAATTTGCTTAAATTTAAGTTGGTTGTCTTTAAATACCCAGTGACACACATATTTTCTTAATGATGAATATACAAAAGTATTAATAGAACAATACGATTTTATCATCTCAACTAAATGTTAAATAATTATTAAAACTTTCCGTATGAAAACCGGTTAAGTATCATGAAAACAATGAAAATCAGTTGAAATTCAGTTAAATCAGTATGTTGCCGTTTATTGGTTAGGCTCTCTCTCTGTTGTTTGGTAAGTAATACAATAGCTTAAGAGTGATTAACAACTGAATAACATTTCATTCTATATGAGACTTTGTTCAACATTATGTATTTAAGTTGAAATAGTATTTGAACTGTAACAAATAGAGTTTAGCTTTATTAATTAAGGCAAGGGTAGATGCCCCAAGCATAAAAATTTTAATAAAATTTGTCTGCGTTATTATTAATTCAGACATTTAAACTTAAATTAATAATTGCTGTTAGAATGGAGTCTATTAATGAAAAAGCTCGCTTTGATCACGGGATCAAAAGGCGGAATTGGTTCTGCAATCTCTTCTCAATTAGTGGCCGATGGCTATCGCGTTATCGCTACTTACTACACGGGTAACCTTCAATGTGCTTTAGATTGGTTTAACGAAAAAGGCTTTACAGAAGAGCAAGTTAGACTGTTTGAGCTAGACGTAACTGATACCGAGCAATGTGCTCAGCGTTTGGAACAGTTATTGAAGGATGAAGGTACGATCGACGTAGTGGTTAACAACGCTGGTATAACTCGTGACGGCGTATTCAAAAAGATGACACCTCAAGCGTGGAAAGACGTCATCGAAACCAATCTAAATAGCCTTTTCAATGTGACTCAACCGCTTTTCGCCGCAATGTGCGAAAAAGGTGGCGGGCGCATCGTCAACATTTCATCCGTCAACGGGTTGAAAGGTCAGTTTGGTCAGACAAATTACTCTGCTGCTAAAGCTGGCATGATCGGTTTCTCAAAAGCGCTAGCAGCGGAAGGTGCGCGTAGCGGTGTAACGGTTAACGTTGTTGCACCGGGTTACACAGGCACGCCGATGGTTGAGCAGATGAAACCGGAAGTTCTCGAATCCATTAAAGCTCAAATCCCTATGAAGCGTCTTGCGACACCAGAAGAAATTGCTAAGTCAGTTTCATTCTTGGTGAGTGAAGCAGGCGCGTACATCACCGGTGAAACGCTGTCGGTTAACGGCGGCTTATACATGCATTAAGGATTTGAACCATGGAAAAAGTATACATAGTTGCGGCTAAACGCACGCCAATCGGTGCATTCGGCGGCTCGTTAAAAGACATCTCTGCGGGTGAACTAGGCGCAGTTGCTATCAAAGCAGCACTAGAACAAAGCGGGGTAAAGCCAGAACTTATTGACGAAGTGATCGTTGGTAACGTTGTTGGTGCCGCGCAAGGGATGGGGATTGGTCGTCAAGCGGCTATCTTTGCTGGCGTACCAGAAAGTGTCCCTGCTTATACGCTAAATATGGTGTGTGGCAGCGGGATGAAAACCGTGATGGATGCGGTCAGTCATATCCGTTCTGGTGATGCGTCAGTGGTTGTTGCAGCGGGTGTCGAAGTGATGTCGCAGATTCCATTCACGGTTTCTAGCGCTATTCGTGACGGCCACAAAATGGGCAACATGAATCTAACAGATCTGCTGATCAACGACGGCCTAACCGATGTGTTTAACCAATATCACATGGGTGTGACGGCGGAAAATGTCGCTCGTGAAGTGGGTATTTCACGCGAACAGCAAGACGACTACGCACTGGCAAGCCAGATGAAAGCGGTAGCCGCTATCGAAGCTGGTAAGTTCGAACAAGAAATTGTTCCTGTCGAGGTGAAAAAGCGCAAAGAGACAATTGTTTTTGATACCGACGAATACCCAAAAGCGAACGCTACCTTAAGTGCGCTGCAGAAACTGCGCCCAGCTTTTGACCGTGAAGGAACTGTTACAGCAGGAAACGCCTCTGGTATCAATGACGGCGCGAGTGCCATTGTCGTAGCGAGCGAGTCTGCGGTAGAGCAGTACGGATTAACACCAATTGCTGAAATTATCAGTTATGCGCAATCAGGTTTGGATCCTAAAGTCATGGGATTAGGCCCTGTTGAAGCGGTAACACGCGCTTTGGACAAAGCCGAGTTAGCAACTAGCGATATTGACGTCTATGAGCTAAATGAAGCATTTGCTGCTCAAGCTTTAGGAGTTATTCACTGCCTAGCAGACGAACATAATGTACCGGTTTCTTCAATCTTGGATAAAGCCAACGTCAATGGTGGCGCTATTGCGTTAGGTCATCCACTAGGTGCATCCGGTAACCGAATTTTAGTTTCACTTATTCACGAACTTAACCGAAGCAATGGCCAATATGGCGTAGCATCGCTTTGTGTGGGTGGTGGAATGGGCACAGCTGTTGTCATTAAATCAATCGCTTAGCACTGTTGCTAACGCATTGTAATTTAAATGGAATTAACTTAGGAGTAATACTCATGTATACCGATTTTTTCAAAACATTCACTGACCAAACTGAAAAGAACCTAGAACCGTACCTAAAGTTCAACAAGCTAGTAACGAAAAACGTTGAAGTGCTGACTGAGCTTCAGCTAAACGCTATTCGTACTTACAGCGAAATGGGTTTAACTCAGATGAAAGCAGCAAGTGAAATCAAAGATGTGACTACACTTACTGCATTCAACAGCCAGCAACTGGGTGTTTTGACTAAGTTGTCTCAGCAAATGTTGGACGACAGCAACAAGCTTCAATCGATTGCTAAAGAATTCAAAGACGATGTAGAGCAACTCACTACGGAAAACCTTAAGACAGTGACTCCCGCATAACACTGTGTTTACTGCCGCCGCAAGGCGGCTTTTTTTCCGATTTTAGGAGTAATGCTATGTATCAAAACTTCTTTTCGGACTACCTTGTAAAGCTCCAAGAAACCAATCAACAGTGGTGGGCTGAACTTGAGAAAAGCAGGGCAGCCGTCAATTCACCGCTGAACAAAGCGATGCAAGAAGTCAACTTTGAAGATACGGCTAAGCTATTCGAAAGTGCCGCAAATCAACCTGCGACACTATTGCAAATTCAAGCCGAGTGGTGGCAACAGCAGATGCAAATCTGGCAAAACGTTGCGCTGGTTGGTAATACTGCACCCGTCGTGGAACCAGAAAGTGGTGACAAACGATTCTCCAATCAAGAATGGCAGCAAGACGTCTTCTACAACTTTATTAAACAATCTTACCTGTTGTTTAGTAAAACCTACATGCAGACGATCGACAGTATTGAAGGTTTAGATGAAAAGAGTAAAGAGCGCCTGAGCTTTTTCTCGCGTCAGGCGATCAATGCTCTGTCTCCAAGTAACTTCATCGCAACCAACCCGGAATTGCTGAAGTTAACGTTGGAGCAAAACGGTGAGAACTTGCTAGCTGGCTTAGATCAGCTTAAGGCCGATCTGGAATCAAGTGCTGACATTCTCAAAATTCGCATGACGAACAACAACGCATTCCGTGTTGGTGAAGATATTGCGAATACTGCGGGTGATGTGGTGTATCAGAACGAGTTATTCGAACTGATTCAATATCGTCCGCTCACTGAGGCTGTGAACGCGGTTCCTCTGTTAATCGTTCCGCCGTTTATCAACAAGTACTACATTCTTGATCTGCGTGAAAAGAACTCAATGGTTCGCTGGTTGCTCGAACAAGGTCATCCAGTATTTATGATGTCTTGGCGCAACCCTGGCGCGAAGCAGCGTGACGTAGAGTTTGGTGACTACGTTACTGAAGGCGTGGTGAAAGCCGTTTCAGCGATTGAGTCGATCACTGGTCAAGAACAGATCAATGCTGCGGGTTATTGTATTGGTGGTACGGTCCTAGCGAGCACCATCGCTTACTACGCAGCCAAGCGAATGAAAAAGCGTATAAAGAGTGCCACTTTCTTCACCACGCTGCTTGATTTCTCCCAACCGGGCGAAGTGGGTGCCTATATCAATGACACCATCATCAGTGCAATTGAGCTGCAAAATAATCTCAAAGGCTACATGGACGGGCGTTCATTGAGCGTCACATTTAGCTTGTTGAGAGAAAACAGCCTTTACTGGAACTACTATGTCGACAACTATCTCAAGGGTAATAGCCCGGTAGACTTCGATTTGCTCTACTGGAATAGCGACAGCACTAATGTATCGGCGGCATGCCATAACTTTATGTTGCGTGAGCTATACCTTGAGAACAAGCTGGTTGAAGACAAAGGTGTGAAGATCGGTGGCGTGTGGATTGATCTGAATAAGATTAAGATCCCAAGTTACTTTGTTTCAACCAAAGAAGACCACATTGCACTATGGCAAGGTACATACCGAGGCGCATTGCAGGTCGGTGGAAACAAAACCTTTGTGCTGGGTGAATCTGGTCACATTGCAGGTATTGTTAACCATCCAGCTAAAGGGAAGTACGGTTATTGGGTGAATGACTCACTTGATGATAGTGCAGACGAATGGTTGTCTAACGCCAAACATAGTGAAGGTTCATGGTGGACGCACTGGAACCAATGGTTGCTAGGCTTTAATCCGCAGGAACAGGTTGAGCCATACAATATTGGTAATGATGACTTCCCTGTTATCGCTGTAGCACCAGGTGAATACGTCAAACAAGTGTTACCTGTTGTTGAAGATTGATTTACTAAGAAGATAAACGCCAAAGCCCCAAACTGAGTTTGGGGCTTTTTGTTTGACCTAAGCGATAATCTCGCCGAAAGAAAAAGTGAGGCGATATCGTTTGAATGTTATGCATATATCTGATTAATTGGTAACTCAATTTTTTGGTGAGGGATCGTTATGAAAACAATCGGTGTGATTGGTGGGATGAGCTGGGAATCGACAGTGAGCTACTATCAGCTGTTAAACAAAGCTGTCAACCAAGCGAAGGGAGGTTTCCACTCTGCAAAGTTGATTCTCAATAGTGTGGACTTTGCAGAAATAGAGCAATTGCAGCGCAGTGGTGAGTGGGATAAAACGGCGGCTATACTCTGTGAAGCCGCGCAGTCACTAGAGCGAGCAGGTGCCGATTTCATTCTGATTGCAACCAACACCATGCATATTGTGGCGAGTCAGGTTGAAGAAGCGGTCAATGTGCCACTTATTCATATTGCAGACGCAACCGGTACACAGCTCGTTAAGCAAGGCATTACCAAAGTCGGTTTGCTAGGTACTGCGTTTACCATGGAACAAGCATTTTATAAGCAGCGCCTAACCGACAAGTTCGGCATTGAGGTGATTGTCCCTAATGGTGTGCAGCGTAAGTTGGTGCACGACATTATCTATGATGAGTTGTGTAAAGGGCAGATCAGTAGCCGCTCAAGGAACGATTACCAATCGATCATCGAAGAGTTGTCTGAGAACGGCGCGCAAGGTGTGATTCTGGGTTGCACGGAAATCGGTTTGTTGGTCAAGCAAGAAGACACCAATGTACCGCTTTTTGATACCACTAAGCTGCACGTTGAAGCCGCTGTGCATGAGGCGCTGCGATGAATCGAAACGTATGGTTGCTGTCGTTATGCCAAGCATTGTTGATGACCGGGAACATTTTATTAATTTCCGTGATCGGTTTGGTCGGGAAAAAGCTAGCACCCGATCAAAGCATGATTACCTTACCCGTCGCGGTGCAGTTTTTGGGTTTAATGGCAGCAACGATTCCAGCCTCACTGATCATGGGACGTTTAGGACGACGCAAAGGTTTTAGCATCGGTAACCTAGTCGGTATTACAGGAGCCAGCGTTGCAACCTATAGCTTGTCGAACGAAATGTTTGGTTTGTTTTGTGTCGGAACCTTGCTGCTTGGCGTTGGCATTGGCTTTGGTACGCTCTACCGGTTTGCCGCGATAGAAGTGTGTGAAGAACATGCGCGCCATCAAGCTATTTCCATCTCTATGGCTGGTGGCGTATTGGCGGCAATGCTAGGGCCGAACTTGGCAATTTATTCACAACAGTGGTCGCCAGATGGTTTGTACGTTGGCGGATTTATGGCGTTGATCGTGCTAAACATCATTGCACTGATTTTGCTTCAAACCATCAACTTCCCTGAGCCAGTGAAACACCAAGATGCGCCTAAAGCAGATAAGTTGGCTGAGATTATCTCCGCGCCCAACTTTATGTTGGCAGTATGCGCCGCAATGGTTTCTTACGCGGTGATGAATATTCTGATGACTGCGACACCACTTGCGATGATTGGTTGCGGCTTCGATTTCGAAAAAGCCGCAGGCGTGATTGAATGGCATGTTCTTGGTATGTTCGTCCCGGCATTTTTTACCGGTAAACTGATCCAACGTTTTGGGCCGAGACAAATGATCCTTCTAGGCGGCTTGCTGTTCGTGGTTTGCATTGGTATCAACATCCACGGTCAGTCAATTTGGCATTTCACTTTGGCTTTGATCTTATTGGGCGTTGGCTGGAACTTCATGTTTATCGCCGCGACAGGTTTGTTTAGTCAATCATACGCAGCGCAAAATAAAGCCAAAGCACAGGCATTCAACGAGTTCTTCGTCTTTAGCTGCGTCACAGTAACCGCGTTGTTATCCGGCTGGCTCGAATCGACAGTAGGCTGGGAAGCGATGAACTTATACGTTTTACCATTTGTTATCGCAATCATCGTGATGTTTGGCGTCAACACATATCGCGCGAATAAAGTCGTGGCATGATGTGATTTAGATAAACAAAAGAGAGACTTACTAAGTCTCTCTTTTGCTATCTGAGGCGTTTGAATTTACGGCGCTGGGCTATACAGCCTAGGTGAGTCGTTTTTAGGTAAATGAATCAGGTTAAGGTGATTTCTTCTTGCCCACTCAACGGTTAAGGACGTTGGTGCAGATAAACAAACCAGTGTAGCGACTTTTGCTCTGACAGCTTTGTGGATCAGCTCTAAACTGCAGCGACTGGTCATGATTGCGAAACCGCTTTTAGTATCAATATCGTTGAGTGATAACGCGCCGATCAGTTTGTCCAGAGCGTTGTGTCGGCCGATGTCTTCGCGGCACAAGACGATTTCACCTTTTGCATTGGCGAACAACGCAGCGTGTAATGCTCCGGATGTTTTAGCCGCTTGTTGATGAATAGCGATTTTGTCGCGTAGCCCGTCAAATACCAAAGGGTTGGGGGCAGGATAAGGCGTAAGCGGCATTAGATCGGGTAGAGCCTGCTCTAGCGCTTCAACACCACAGATACCACAACCAGTTGTGCCCGCAAGGTTACGTCTTTGCGTCTTCATCTGCCAAAAAGCACGGTTGCTGATTTCAACCTCGGCGTAATGTGATTCTCCATCACCGCTGATTTGAATATCGCGTATTTCACTAAAGCTTTTGACGATGCCAGTGCTTAGGCTGAATCCTCGTACAAAATCTTCCATGTGGCCCGGTGTCACCATCATCACCGCCTGACTAATACCGTTGTAACTGATGGCAAGCGCAGATTCACTCGCTAGCGGCATGTCTTGAACGTGGCAATCGCCAGTCAACTCTTTGTAGCGTAGCGCGTTTGGCAAAGGAGGCGCTTGGTTAAAATCCGCTAGATCATCATGTAATTGAACAGTGCATCTCATGAATTTACCTCATTTACCTAAAGCTCTTGATTGGCGAAGGTGACGTTAAACTATTGATTAAATATGTTTCTTGCTTCGGCGAAGCATTGATCAGTCATTGCTGAATAAGGCTCTTGCTTACGCTTCAACAGACCGAGCGGAGAGTGCACAACCGCTTTTTCGATTGGCACAATACTCAGCTGTTCGTTTAACTCTTCAAGCCCTGAATTCAGCGGCATAATGGCGCAGCACAGACCGCTCGTGACCGCTTGAATCAAATGGAATGTCGAATTACTTTCAATCACGGTTTGCGGCACAAGCCCTTTACTACCAAAACTCAAGTCAATTGAATGGCGATAGTGCATCCCTTTCGATAGCAGTCCGAGAGGAATATTGCTAAGTGATTCCCACCGTACTTCTTGCTCGGCAAAATCAAAAAATCGACGGTCGTAGAGCACACCTAAGTCGGTAGAATTCATTTCTATAACGTCAAAGTAAGCCGTATTGACTTGGTCGACGTAGCACATACCCAAATCCAACTGATTACGATTCAGTTGGTCTATGATCTGCTCTGACGTCATGGATAAGACTTGAAAGCGCAGCTCGGGAAACATCTCCGCTAGCGGTTTAATCAACTGCATGGGGTTTTGACTAGCCAGTGGAACCATACCAATACGCAGCGACCCAACGAGTTGCCCACGACAGTTTGCGGCTTCAGCGTGCAAGCCGTCGTGTGCGGCGAGTACCGTTTTTGCCCACGCGAGAATTCGCTCTCCGGCTTCAGTAAATCCTTCAAAGCGTTGGCTTCGTGCAATCAGTTCCAAATCCAATTCTTCTTCCAAGCGTCTAATGCGCATAGAGAGAGTCGGTTGGGTGATATGGCACAATGCAGCCGCTTGACCAAAATGTTTGGTTTGGTCGAGTGCAATGAGGTATTTGAGCTGTTTGATATCCATGAATGCTGACAGAAACCTTTAAACCGACGTTGCGCTTAGATAGATGAAATTGATGACTCGATGGTTCATTTACTTTGATCCGTGCAGCGCAACGATTTTTCACTTTCTCAGTCAAGAGCAAAGTGTTGAGTAAAATTGATCTAAATCAAGGTTAAGCTGAGTGCTTAGAGTGGTCAAATATAAACTATCTATAGTGTGATAGATGGTATCTATTGCTGAGAGTGTCGTATTTACTGAGTTTTATCTCAAAATAGAGTGAGATGTAGGCGATGAATGCAATGCGGCAATAGTATTTGTTTATCACTGGTATTTGAAGACAACTTAAATGCGAGTGATGAATTTTCATCATAGATTTTGTTTATCACTCGTTCGGCAATATCAATTGGACGCATACTGCTTATGCACATAATCTTTGATTTAGATCAAGGCGCAACGTGTGCCAATCTATCTCAAGTATCCAAAACAGTAGACAGGCAAAATTCTTAATTATAAATAACCGTTCCGCTACTTCCGCATTATTTAATAACGCGCCTGTTACCACCGGTCACCTGTTTGCTGTTGTTCCTGTTCGTGAGGAGTAAAGTCGTGAGCCATAAAGAACAAATCAAGCAGTACAAAGGCCCAGCTGGTGGTTGGGGAGCGTTAAAAGCCGTCACTAAGAGTTGGTGGGGCAGTGAAAATGCGGTCAAGAACATCCGCACCATGCTTAAGACCAACCAAAATGGTGGTTTTGATTGTCCCGGATGTGCATGGGGTGAGTCGCCAGAAAGCGGTAAAGTAAACTTCTGTGAGAATGGCGCTAAAGCGGTGAACTGGGAAGCTACGAATCGCTTTGTTGATCCGGAATTTTTTGCCAACCACAGCGTTAGCTCTTTGCTGAATCAAACCGATTACTGGCTTGAATACCAAGGCCGCATTACCCATCCAATGAAATATGACGCTTCCAGTGACCACTATGTTCCTATCGAATGGAATGAAGCGTTTGAGCTGGTTGCAAAACACCTAAAGCAACTGGAATCACCTCATCAAGCCGAGTTTTATACCTCTGGCCGTGCAAGTAATGAAGCTGCGTTCCTGTATCAGTTATTTGTTCGTGCGTTTGGTACCAACAACTTCCCTGATTGTTCAAACATGTGCCATGAAGCCAGTGCCATCGGCATGAAAGATACCATTGGTGTTGGCAAAGGTACGGTGATCTTTGATGATTTTGAAAAGGCAGACGCCATCTTCGTGATTGGTCAGAACCCAGGAACTAACCATCCGCGTATGCTGGAACCGTTGCGAGAAGCGGTAAAACGTGGCGCGCAAGTGATCTGTTTGAATCCGCTTAAAGAACGCGGATTAGAACGCTTTCAAAACCCGCAAGTGCCAATTGAGATGCTTAGTAATGGCTCAAAACCGACCAATACTGCTTACTTAAGACCTGCGTTGGGTGGTGATATGGCAGTGTTTCGAGGCATCGCCAAGTTCTTGTTGCAATGGGAACGAGAGGCGCTGGCATCAAACGGCAAAGCGGTATTTGACCGCGAGTTTATTAGCCAACACACCACAGGCATTGATGAGTATCTAGCAGAAATTGACGCCACGTCTTGGGAGCACATCGCTGACCAATCTGGACTTGAACTGAGTGAAATAGAAATGGTGGCGAGCATGTACCGACGCTCGGAGCGCGTGATTATGTGCTGGGCTATGGGACTGACCCAACATCGTCATTCAGTGCAAACCATTAAAGAGGTGGCGAATGTGCAGATGTTACGAGGTAACGTTGGCAAGCCGGGGGCAGGGCTATCCCCAGTACGTGGTCACAGCAATGTGCAAGGTGACCGTACGATGGGTATTGATGAAAAGCCATCTGCTCAGCTACTTGATAGTATCGAGCGCCAATTTAACTTCAAAGTACCACGCGAAGTTGGCCATAACACGGTTCAAGCGATCATGGCAATGGAACAGAAACAATCTAGAGTCTTTATCGGCCTAGGCGGAAACTTTGCTCAAGCAACACCAGATACTGAACGTACGCACCAAGCGATGAAGAATTGTGATTTAACCGTGCACATTTCAACCAAATTGAATCGCTCGCACTTGGTGACAGGCAAAGATGCGCTGATTCTACCGTGTCTTGGTCGAACAGAGATTGATACACAAGCCAATGGCCCACAAGGCGTAACGGTGGAAGATACGTTTAGCATGGTTCACATCTCTTATGGTCAGTTAAAGCCGCGTTCAGAACAGCTACGTTCGGAACCCGCGATTATTGCAGGTATTGCCAACGCAACACTTGGTCATCATCCAATTGACTGGAACTGGGTGATAGAAGACTACAGCCGTATTCGCAATCTGATTGCTGATACGATCCCAGGCTTTAAAGGCTTTAATGAGAAACTCGAACAACCCGGTGGTTTCCACTTAGTGAATCCGGCGGCGGAGAGAAAATGGAACACAGTGAGTGGCAAGGCTCAGTTCAGTTCAAGTGAACTACCAAAGCAGCTAATCAGCGAAGCGCTATTGGAAAGCGGTAACAAGCCTGATTTGATCTTGCAGACTATGCGTTCACACGATCAATACAATACGACGTTGTATGGCCTGAATGACCGCTACCGAGGTGTGTTTGGAATGCGCGAAGTTCTGTTTATCAACGAAGCCGACATCCTCAAGCTAGGGTTCAAGCCCGGCGATAAAGTGGACATGGTTTCTTTGTGGGAAGATGGCGTTGAGCGCAAAGTGAAAGGCTTCACACTTGTGGCTTATGATATTCCGAAAGGGCAGGCTGCGGCATACTACCCAGAGACTAACCCATTGGTTCCGCTCGATAGTTATGGTGAAAGAACCTTTACTCCGACATCTAAGTTCATTGCGATCAAACTTAAGAAATCAACGTCAGATGCGATTCCACTTTCTGAAGTAGAGTAAAACAAAACGGCTGATAGTTTCCTATCAGCCGTTTTCGATTTGACTGGCAAAAGCTTAGGCGCTGGCGTAGATCACGCTACCACCTTTAATCGTGTCGATGATTTCTTGTGACAACTTAGTCGGTAGTGCAGGGCATCCCCAACTGCGACCTAAATAACCATGTTGCTTGATGAATGACTCATTGGCGTAGTCCGCACCGTGAATAACAATGTAGCGCTCACGAGCTTTGTCGTTGACTCCACTGGTTAGCCCATCAAGGCGAAGTGAATACCCATTCGAGCCGTAATAGGTTGTGTCGGTGAGAAACGTACCTAAAGATGTTTTACGCGAGTTGATAATATTAGAAAAGCGTTTTGCGACCGTTTCTCCGCTATTAACACCGTGCGCTACATAGGTATTAAATACCAGTTGCTTCTTTTTTAAATCAACCACATAAAAACGTTTCTCGGTAGACGGTTTGCTGTAATCGATGATGGTTAATAATGACTTTCTTCGGTCTAGCGTCTCTTTATAGGCAATATAAGCGTCACTGAATAATTGAAAATCAATCACGCCTTCAAGTTGAGCTTGTTTATAAGTGTTTTCAATAGTTTGAGTAATATAGCTATTTTGGATTTTCGCTTTTGACGTTTGCGAAAAGCAAGGTAACGATAGACCTAACGTCGTTACAAATAACAGTACAGTTAACGATTTCATGTTTGGCTTTCTTAGTTTTATTCTACATTACGCTATGAAATGAAGCTAAGTGCCATCAATTGAGATGAACTGGCAATTTTCATAGCGAACACTATGCACAACGCTGCATTTATAGGTTGCTAGCTACTAAGTAGTTTTTATTGTGCTTACATTTAAGTCTTTGAATTAAAATGTTTGTTTAAACATAAAATGTAAAAACTAATCAATATTAGGGTGAATTTTATATCATCTGAGAAATAAGTGAAACTTACAGTTTGTTTGTGGTATTTGAAATTATTGAGTTTCAAAGATAGGAAGCGTTATTTTTCAAATAGATAATTACTGAGGGGATTTAAAGTTTTTAATGAGTGTTGGATTAAATTTAAGTGCTTTCTGACAAAAGATATTTGGCAATTTTAAAAGCCTCTCTTTAAAACAGAGAGAGGCTTTTTTTATTATTTTTAGAGAGTTAACGCCATACTCCCCATTGACCAGTCGTGCCAGGTTCGTCGCCTCTCGTCCACCACTGAGCCGTCCATTGTTGTCCGTTGTGGGTCACAACATCGCCCTGATTATAGATTGAGTCCGGTTGCCATAGATTATCCGGTTCAACTGGTGGCGGAACGTCTGCTTTGATAAGCGAAAGCGCGTAGCTGTATGTATCGTTTGGCGCTAGTACTTGGTTTGCGTGTACGTTGTTTGAGTCAAACATGTAGTGACTCATTTCTTGATGCCAAATACCAACGTACCAGTCACCAGTTTGTTGAGAGTTAAATTGGTCAGCAATTTCACCTGCCCAAGTCGCGGTGTTATTGGCGGTGATCGCCAACGAAATATCGACAACTTCTGTACCTGTCGCGTTAAAGGTTCTAAAGCGAACAGTATCGCCAGATTCAACAGGACCAAAGCCTTGCGGCACAAAATAACCTAAAGAAGTTAAGTTGTTGCCGGGCTCGACTGGGTCGACCGGATCGGTCGGCGTTGTGCCCGTACTACCGAGAGTGATGTCGCTACAGTTGTAGAATCCTTCACCTCCAGCATCGACACGTTGCCAGCGAGTGTAAAGAATCGCATCACCGCTACGATCGGCAGGGAAGGTAACTTTCATTCGGTAGCGTTTGTCTTCACCGATGATTACATCACCCGAAGTATCGATCAGTTCTAGGTCGTTCCAAGTTAAAGGCTGTGTCGCATCATAAGTTGGCTTGGTTAAGTAGAATTCCCAATAAGAAGGGCTGTGAGGTGCTTTACCGTAAAATGCCAGTTCAATTTGATTGTTAGCATCTAACGTGACGTTAGTGCGTTGCCAGTGCGGCGATGGGATATTTAAACCACTTTTCGACGCGTCGCCAGCGGAACACAGTTCACCGTCACGTACTACTGCTTGCACGTGGGTAATATCGCGATAGTTAGCAACGTTAGCTGAAATTTCAGAACGCTGAACAAACGGGTGTGCACCTGACTCGTCATAAGCGGCTTGGCATGCCTGATTGGGAATTTCGTTTGTCCAAAAGCCGCCATCCAGATAACAGATGTTTTGACGTGCATTCGGAAACTCTACCCAGCCATGAGCATTGGCATTGAAGGAGCTAAGTGCCGCTATAGCGCTTAAACTCAACAATGGAAGTGTAATGTTCGATTTCATTATTCATCCTTATTGTGGCTAATTGGCTACATCAAAGGTGTAGCGATACAAAGCTAGCAGGATGAGATTGATTGAAGTGTGAGAATAGATTTTGAATTTGTCAGAGTGGCACATTCTTTCCAGCATTTAATGTTGAGTATCCATCGACTCGACTGACTCTTTCGAGTCACTTCAAATTGGTACACCGAATGCAGAAAAAATAAACGGGGACGAAATGATTCGTCCCCGTTGTTTTCTATTATTTTACAGCTGGTTGCTTAAGCGTGAGCAAACTTATATGTGCGGTAGCCACCAATCAGGTTACGCGCCTTGTAGCCGTTATTGACCAACTGGCGATAAGCGACATTCCCGCGTAAGCCAACCTGACAGTAGATAATGATCTCTTTGTCTTTTGGTAACTCGCCCATGCGTTGGCGTAGTTGGTCGACTGGGATGTTGATAGCGCCCGCTAAACAACCGACCGCTTCTAGTTCACCTGGGTTGCGGACATCAAGTAAGATCTGGTCTTCGCTTAAGTCACAAATCTCACCGTAATGAATGGCTTTCGCGTCGCCTTTAATTAGGTTGCTCGCGACGAATGCAGCTTGGTTGATAACGTCTTTTGCGCTGCCGTATGGTGGCGCGTACGTCAACTCTAGGTGTTGCAACTGCTCAACCGTCATGCCTGCGCGTTGTGCGACAGCCATAACATCAATACGTTTATCTACGCCATCTTTACCAACGGCTTGCGCGCCGAAAATTTTGCCGTTTTTCGGATCAAACAACATTTTAAACGACACGATTTCTGCACCAGGGTAGTAACTTGCATGACTCGCGGTATGTACATAAACCTTTTCGTACTCAACGCCATCGCGCTTAAGTTGCTTCTCGTTTTTACCAGTAGAAGCGACGGCTAGGTCGAAGATCTTACAAATAGCCGTGCCTTGTGTTCCTTGATAGGTTTCGTTACGTCCCAGCATATTGTCTGCGGCCATACGACCTTGGCGGTTAGCCGGACCAGCCAGCGGAACTAACGTTTGTGCACCAGTGACAAAATCTTTCTCTTCAACTGCATCACCAACCGCGTAAATAGCAGGATCGCTAGTCTGCATCATTTCATTGGTGTAGATGCCGCCAAGCTCACCGATTTGAAGCCCGGCTTCTGCCGCGAGTTTGGTTTCTGGTCGAACACCGATCGCCATAATTAGAATATCGGTGGTTAGCGATTCACCATTGTTTAGCGTTAAGTTAAGTTCACCTTCAATGTGTTGGTGTTCTTCGCTTTCACCTGAACCAACGCTAGCGATATGGTCATTAGGGATGTACTCCACAGATTGAAGGGCAACGCCCAGTTTTAAATTGATACCTTTTTGACGAATTTCTGCATGGGCAAAACCTGCCATTTCACGGTCAACAGGTGTCATGACTTGATCGGCCATTTCAATCAATGTGGTTTTAATCCCCAGTTGGTGGAAAGCTTCCATCATCTCAAGTCCGATAAAACCGCCACCCACAACCGTTGCGTGTTCAGGCTTGTTCATTTGGATGGTTTGGATGATGCGATCCATATCCGGAATGTTGCGTAATGAATGAGTCAGCGGGTTATCGATTCCTGGAATCGGTGGAACAACAGGGCCTGCACCTGGGCTGAGTAGTAGAAAGTCGTAACTTTCACTGTACTCACTACCATCCACTAAGTTTTTCACCGTTACTGATTTATTGTGGCGGTCGATACTGACGACTTCATTCATTACACGAACATCGACGTTAAAACGCGCTAAGAAACTTTCAGGTGTTTGCAGGAGCAATTTGCTGCGTTCTTGGATATCACCACCGATATGGTAAGGAAGGCCACAGTTCGCGAACGAAACAAAAGGGCCTCGCTCGAACATGATGATCTCTGCATCTTCACTTAAACGACGCGCACGAGCAGCAGCAGAAGCACCACCAGCTACACCACCAACAATAAGAATCTTAGTCATTTGGAACTCCGTTAATGAAAGCCTAATTTTTTAAGGAAAAACGCCGCAGGACAAATGCCAGTGAAAGCACTTTGGATTAAGTTTGCCCCTATAAATACGGTTAACCATATAAAGCCACTGTGTACAGTGACGGTTAAGACAACAGAAAGCAACACCATGCTTCCGGCGAATACACGTACTGCATTTTCAAGAGTCATAATCGTTCTCCTTACGAATCCGTTTCCCCTGATGTCAACCACTATAGAGGTATAAATTAGAAAAGTCTAATGTTAATTTATCTAAATTTAAACAATCTAAATTAGAATTGACTAATTAATATTGTTTAGTATTATCTAATGTAAATGTATTAATCGAGGTGAGTCATGGTTGATGTCGCTGTGAATATGGCAGAAATGCAAAAGAAAGCAGTAGAAGCCGCCGAACTGTTAAAAGTTATGGCCCATCCTGAACGATTGATGGTGCTTTGTCAGCTTACCAAAGGTGAGGTGGGTGTCGGTACATTGCAGAATGGTTCGTCGTTGAGTCAGTCTGCGTTTTCCCAGCATTTAACGGTTTTGCGTAAGTACGGGCTAATTAAAGCTCGTAAAGAGTCTCAGCAAGTTTTTTATTCGTTGAATGACCCGCGAGTCATTCAACTGATCCATAGTTTGCAGTCCACATTTTGTGGCGCGTAGTTTGAACAATTAAGAGGTAGATATGGCTTTCAGTATTCCTTGGGAATCGCTTGCAGGAGGCATTTTATTAGGGATTTCAGCGACGATTATGTTGCTGTTAAACGGAAAAGTCGCTGGTATTAGCGGCATTATGACGGGGTTGCTCACGCCTAAATCAAAAGATTTTGCGTGGCGTTTGTTGTTTGCCCTAGGAATGGTATCAGGCGGTGTTATCGGAGTCTTAGTGTTCGCTGGTGAAGTACCGACTGAATATTCGAGCAGTACGCTTGTATTGGCGCTAGCGGGTTTATTAGTGGGGATTGGTACAAGACTGGGTAACGGTTGTACCAGCGGACATGGAATATGTGGCATCGGACGTCTGTCCAAACGCTCAATGGTTGCAACCTGCGTATTCATGTTTGTTGCGGCGGTAACGGTTTTTGTTCGTCTTCATCTGATTTAACTCCTAGTAGGTATAAAAATGAATAAGTTGGTGTTTCGTTTAACGTCGTTGGTGGCTGGTTTTTTATTTGGTTTAGGCATGATCATCTCAGGCATGGCTGATCCAGCAAAAGTGATTGGGTTTTTGGATGTAGCTGGTGCGTGGGACCCGAGTTTAGCGTTTGTGATGGGCGGAGCGTTGATGGTGTTTATGCCAAGCTATTTCCTGATCATTAAACCGAAGCAAAAGCCGCTAGTTGCAGAAGAGTTTTGTTTAGCAAAAAGCAAAACCATCGACTCTCGCTTAGTGAGTGGTGCAGCGATTTTCGGTTTGGGTTGGGGTATTGCTGGCGTGTGTCCTGGGCCTGCGTTGTCAAGTTTGGCTCTCGGTAATCCGGGCGTTTGGATCTTCTTTGCCAGCATGATGGTTGGCCTAGGAATGACAAACTTGTTGATTGGCATGAAAAACAATCGTGAATCACAGACTCAAACCGCATCGTAGCTAATCGCTGTAAGTGGAATATGTCTGCACAAGGAGTGGTGCAATGAAATTGATTACTTGGAGTATCGCTGTTGCATTGGCTGCATCTGGCCATGTGATGGCGCAACAAAACAGTGGGCAATATACGGTTAAAATTGAACCACTTCCGCAGATTATCCATCTTGATGGCGTTGTGCAGGCTGTTAATCAGGGAACTGTCGCTGCACAAACTTCTGGTCGAGTGGTGGGATTGCACGTTGATGTCAATGACTACGTCAAACAAGGCGCTGTGCTTTTAGAAATCAGCGCTGTTCAACAATCAGCCTCATTGGATGCGGCGCAAGCTCAATTAGCCAGTGCCAATGCGCAAAATCGCGAGGCGCAAGCTCAAGTTGCCCGTTATCGACAACTTTTCCCCAAAGGTGCAATATCACGCGATCAAATGGACAGTGCCGAAGCGCGCGCGCGAACTGCTGCCGCTGCGGTTAAATCCGCACAAGCCAATGTCGCACAGGCTAAAGAATCGCTTGGTTATACAAGTGTCACCGCGCCCTATGATGGCGTCGTTACCAAGCGCCATGTTGAACTGGGCGAAACTGTCGCTCCAGGCACACCGCTATTAAGTGGCTTTTCGCTCGATCAATTGCGTGTGGAAACCGAAATCCCTCAACGTTACCAAAGTGATGTCGAAAACGTTGCTCAGTTTGATGTTGTTGCACCCCAAGGGAAGCGAATTGCGCCAACCGAGTTCAGCCTCTTCAGTTACGCTGACCCGCAATCTCACACCTTCAAAATGCGTTTGCAGCTTCCTGAAAACCTAGAATCCCTCGTACCGGGAATGTGGGTCAAGACTGAGTTTCGTTACGGTGAGAAAAACACCTTGTTGATCCCTAATTCATCGGTGGTGCGCCGCGCGGAATTGACGTCGGTATATCGCGTGAATGGCGATAAGCGTGTACTGAATCCGGTTCGTTTAGGTCAGGAATACGGTGATTACGTTGAAGTCCTTTCAGGGTTAGAAGAAGGGGATGTAATTTCCAGCGTTGCTTTAGCGATAGAAGGGAAGTAATTATGGATAATCGACTCGGTATCTCGGGTCGCATAGCGGCGGCCTTTCAGAACTCAGCCATGACTCCATTGCTAGCGCTTGTTGGGCTGTTAATGGGGTTGTTTGCGGTGATTATCACCCCTAAAGAAGAAGAACCGCAGATCGACGTTACCTTTGCTGATGTTTACATCCCATTTCCAGGCGCTTCTCCGGCCGAAGTCGAAAGCCTTGTGACCACGCCTGCAGAACAGGTGATTTCAGAGATTCAAGGTCTTGATAAGCTTTATTCTTTCTCCCAACCCGACGGTGCGATGATCGTCGCGATCTTTGAAGTGGGTGTGAGCCGTAACGACGCAGTGGTGCGTATTTACAATAAACTTTACTCGAACAAAGATTGGATGCCGCAAGGCGTTGGAGTCGGTGAGCCGATTATTAAACCGAAAGGGATTGAGGATGTGCCGATTGTCAGCATTACGCTGTCTGATCGCTCTGGTCACATCGACCAGCAACAACTTACTCAAGTGGCGCATGGTTTAGAAACCGAGCTAAAGCGCATCAAAGGTACTCGTGATATCTATACCGTTGGTGGCCACAATACCATTGTGGATGTGCGCCTTGACCCCGCAAAAATGAACGCGTTTGGCATCACTCTTGACCAGCTAAATCAACACCTTCCTGCCGCCAATACCAGTTCAGCGATGCTGCGCATTACGCACGACAACCAAGAGTTTCCAGTGCAGGTCGGACAGTTTCTAACGCGAGTCGAGGAAGTAAAACAGTTAGTTGTGGGTTTGCACAACAACACCGCTGTCTATCTTGAGGACGTTGCTGAGATAAAGCTGGGAACTGACACACCATCGCAAAATGTATGGACGAGTGACAAGTCCGGTATTTATCCAGCGGTTACTATCGCGATAGCCAAGAAAAGTGGTGAGAATGCGGTGAACGTTGCTAACGCAATAGAAAGCCGCCTTGCTGAACTCGAGAATCAGTTGATACCCCAGGATATCGACGTTGAAATCACCCGTGATTACGGTAAAACCGCCGCCGACAAAAGCAATACCCTGATCGGTAAACTTGCCTTTGCAACAACCGCCGTTGTGCTTCTTGTGTTAATTACGATGGGCTGGCGTGAAGCGTTGGTGGTGGGGTTTGCCATTGTGGTAACGCTAATGATCACTCTGTTTGCGTCTTGGGCATGGGGATTCACGCTTAACCGCGTATCGCTATTCGCACTGATATTCTCTATCGGTATTTTGGTCGATGATGCCATCGTTGTGGTTGAAAATATTCATCGCCATATGTCAAAGGGTAAGCAAGCGCTTAACGAACTCATCCCTGTCGCCGTTGATGAGGTGGGTGAGCCAACCATACTTGCAACGCTAACAGTGATTGCTGCGTTGTTACCTATGGCGTTTGTGAGCGGTTTGATGGGGCCATACATGAGCCCGATCCCTATTAATGCCTCAATGGGGATGTTGATTTCGCTGGTGGTTGCGTTTGTGGTATCGCCTTGGTTAGCGCGTCATTTCCTCAAACCTGTGGTTCATCACGAGGGCGCAGCTGCAAATTCCATCTTCCATAAAATTATGGCTCCGTTTGTGACTGCTAAAGCCCAAGGTCGAAATCGATTTATGTTGCTACTGGCAATATTGGCGTTAATTGTTGGTTCAATCATGTTGCCTGTATTTCAGGCGGTTGTGCTCAAGATGCTGCCATTTGACAACAAATCGGAGTTCCAAGTCGTACTGGATATGTCAGAAGGGACGTCACTAGAGCGTACGCAGCGTGTCCTGTTTGAAATGGGTGAGGAGTTGAATAACGTCGCGGAAGTGACTGGATATCAGATCTACAGCGGAACTGCTGCGCCCATCAACTTTAATGGTCTGGTTCGTCACTACTTTATGCGCAGTCAATCGAATCAGGGTGATATTCAGGTCAATCTGGTTAGTCGAAAAGAACGGGACCGAGATAGTCACGCGATAGCGTCCGCAATTAGACCTACGCTAAACCAAGTCGCTGAGCGCTTTGGCGGTAAAGTTAAAGTGGTTGAAGTGCCGCCGGGTCCACCAGTGTGGTCACCGATTCTTGCGGAAGTGTATGCACCGACACCAGAGCTTCGCCAACAAGCGGCGCGACAAGTGCGAGAGATATTCCGCGCGACGGAGGATATCGTCGATGTGGATATGTATCTGCCGGAAGCCCATCAAAAATGGCAAGTGGTGATCGATAGAAGCAAAGCGGCGCATTACCAAGTCCCTTACGCGTCGATTGTGGATGCATTGGCGACGGCTGTTGGTGGCAAGCCAATAACGTACTTACACGGAGAACACCACAAGTATCCGGTTCCAATTCAAATTCAGGCGAGTGAAACGGCGAAAGTACGTTTAGAGCAGGTCTTGAATATGAAAGTTGCGAGTCAAACTGGAAATACCTATCCATTATCGGATTTGGTTGAAGTGCGTCAGACACGCATGGATGACTATATTGTCCACAAGAACATGGTACCGATGGTAATGGTTGTTGGTGATATGTCTGGTTCGCTTGATAGCCCGTTGTATGGGATGTTTAACATCGGTAGCGCACTAGACTCGCAGATGAATCTCGAGCAGTACTACATCAATCAACCTGATGGGCTGGACGGGATTTCTGTTCTATGGGATGGGGAATGGACGATTACCTACGAGACATTCCGTGATATGGGCATTGCTTACGCTGTTGGTATGGTCTTGATTTACCTACTGGTAGTGGCGCAGTTTAAGTCTTATCTTGTGCCGCTTATTATTATGGCTCCCATCCCTTTGACGATTATTGGTGTGATGCCAGGGCACGCGTTACTTGGCGCACAGTTCACCGCAACATCTATGATAGGCATGATAGCGCTGGCGGGTATTATTGTGCGCAATTCCATCTTGCTGGTGGATTTTATCAACCAACAGGTCGATGAAGGGGTAGAGTTTGCCGAAGCGGTGATTCAATCGGCTGCTGTCCGTGCTAAGCCGATTATGCTGACAGCCCTTGCGGCGATGATTGGCGCGGTGTTCATTCTTGACGACCCCATCTTCAATGGACTCGCGATCAGCTTGATTTTCGGTATCTTCGTTTCCACCGTCTTAACGCTATTAGTTATCCCAGTGCTCTATTACGTGGTGATGAAATCCCGCTTATAAGCGTCAAGTCGATAAAGTTATCAGCCGCCAAAACAAAGCCCCGAATTATACGGGGCTTTGTCTTATTTGATGATCGCTTGAATCGGACAGTGGTCACTCAAGTGATATGAGAGCACTTGATTCGTGTTGAAGGTGACTTGTTGAACGTTGGAAGCGGTTAGTTTGTCGCTGACGATAATATGATCAATCAACGAACGGAATTGGTGGGTTTTGTTTGGCTGTTTACGCGAGCGTACCTTGCAGTCTGCTGATGTAAGCTGAGTAGCAAGCGAAGCATTTGTACTTTTAGTTATGCTTTGCCACAACCAATCGCCTGAATAACTGAGGTTGTGGTTGAAGTCTCCTAAGATGACATAAGCTTGGTTTTGATGCTCTCGTTCTTTTATCCATTTGTTTAGCACGCCGCCTTGGGATTTTAGCGTTTTACAGTGGCGGTCATTGCGGTATGCGCCAGCGCAACGCGCTTTCAAATGGACAGAGAGAGCATGAATAGGCTGCTCTGAGTTAGGGTAAAGCACGATATACGTTGCAAATCGAAGTTTGCTCCCCGATTGAGTATCAAGTGGAAAGTCTACAGGGTCTGAAGTTGGGATACCTCTTTTGACTGCAAAGCCGGTGTATTGGTTGATGTCATCGAATTGAAGATAGCGGTTAGAGCGCTGGCTGCGGTCAGAGAAGAACAGTTGGTAATCTGAGCCGACAACATCGCCAATGATTTGTGGGTCATTGACCTCTTGGAATGCAAGTACTTCACTTTTCGTTTTTATGAAGTGTTGGTTGAGCTTTTGAACATCAGTTGCACTTCGATGCGATTCAGAAAATTTAGCGGAAGGCGACGAGCTCAACCATTCAATATTCCATGAGGTAAATGTGGTCGCTGTTGCGCTGATCGGACAAATAATCCACAGCATCAAAATACTCACTACAAGCGAACAAATTTTAGCCACTGACATATCGACATGCTCCTTTGTCTACATTGACCCTTTATCCTATAAGACCTGCAAAAATTTCAAGAGGAAAAAGTCCAAAATTACAAATTTCATGGTTTTCTTTTCAAACGAGATCGGTGCCACTAACTTCGATTTGATCTTAATCGATGGGCTGTTTTTATTGATCAATATCAATACTTTTCATCTGTGCATCTCGTTAAATACGCCACAACATATAGTGTCAAAAATACAATAAACAACCCTATATAGTGTCTTTGTGGATAACTCTGTGAGTATGCTAAGGGTAAGGAGAGAAGGTGAAACCAATCGTAATCAAACGTGATGGCTCAAGAGCCCCGTTTAGCAGGGATCGCATTCAAGCGGCAGTTGAAGCAGCAGCTGAGCATGTCGACAAAGAGATCGCAATTTATGCACTTAATGTTGCTCTGGCCGTTGAACTGCAATTGAAAGATCACGATGAAGTTCATATCACGGAAATCCAAACCCTAGTTGAAAACGAATTGATGCAAGGTCCGTACAAGTCACTTGCGCGTTCGTACATCGAATATCGCCATGACCGCGATATAGCACGTGAGAAACAAAGCGCACTCACGCGCGAAATCGAAGGTCTGATCGAAGAAAGCAACGTCGATCTTATCAATGAAAACGCAAACAAAGACGGGAAAGTGATCCCGACTCAACGTGATTTGTTGGCAGGTATTGTTGCTAAGCACTACGCGAAAACGCACATTCTTCCACGTGACATCGTGCAAGCACATGAGCAAGGGGATATTCACTACCACGATTTGGATTACGCACCTTTCTTCCCTATGTTCAACTGCATGCTGATAGACCTAAAAGGCATGCTGACTCATGGCTTTAAAATGGGTAACGCTGAAATCGATACACCAAAATCGATTTCAACCGCGACGGCGGTTACCGCGCAGATTATTGCTCAGGTGGCGAGTCACATTTACGGTGGTACAACCATCAACCGCATCGACGAAGTGCTGGAACCTTACGTAATGACCAGCTACGAGAAGCATTTGGACATTGCTAAAGAGTGGGATATTCATGATCCAGAATCGTTCGCGCGCGCACGTACTGAGAAAGAGTGTTACGACGCTTTCCAATCTTTAGAGTATGAAGTCAACACACTTCATACCGCAAACGGCCAGACGCCATTTGTCACTTTTGGTTTCGGCTTAGGCACCAGTTGGGCGTCACGTCTTATCCAAACATCGATTCTTAAAAACCGCATAGCTGGTTTGGGTAAAAACCGTAAAACCGCCGTGTTCCCAAAATTGGTGTTTGGTATTAAAGATGGTTTGAACCACAAAGCGGGTGACCCTAACTACGACATCAAGCAACTTGCGCTTGAGTGTGCGTCTAAACGTATGTACCCAGATATCCTTAACTACGACAAAGTAGTTGAAGTGACTGGTTCATTCAAAACACCGATGGGATGCCGTAGCTTTTTAGGTACTTATGAAGAAAACGGCGAGCTTATCCACGAAGGCCGTAACAACCTTGGTGTTGTGAGCTTGAACTTGCCACGTATCGCGATTCGCGCCAAGGGAGATGAAGCGAAGTTCTACGCGCTATTGGATGAAAAACTTGAGCTTGCTCGTCGCGCCCTAGAAACGCGTATTTCTCGTCTAGAAAATGTTAAAGCACGCGTTGCGCCAATCCTTTACATGGAAGGTGCATGCGGTATTCGCCTGAAAGCAGACGAACCAATTGCAAATATTTTTAAAAATGGTCGTTCATCAATCTCACTTGGTTACATCGGTGTACACGAAACGATTAACGCACTATTTGGTACCGATAAGCATGTTTACGATGATGGTGAGCTGCGTGAAAAAGCAGTCTCAATCATCAAGTATCTGAAAGATGCGGTAAACAAATGGGCGGAAGAGTCAGGTTACGGATACAGTTTGTACGGTACGCCTAGTGAGAACTTATGTAGTCGTTTCTGCCGCATTGATACTAAAGAGTTTGGTGTGTTAGAGGGCGTGACTGACAAAGGTTACTACACCAACAGTTTCCACTTGGACGTAGAAAAGAAAGTAAACCCATACGATAAGATCGACTTTGAGATGCCATACCCGCATATCTCTAGTGGTGGCTTTATCTGTTACGGTGAATTTCCGAACATGCAGCGCAATATTGAAGCGCTAGAAAATGTTTGGGATTACAGCTACTCACGCGTTCCTTATTACGGGACGAATACACCGATCGACGAGTGTTACGAATGTGGCTACATGGGTGAATTTGAATGTACCAGTAAAGGCTTTACTTGCCCAAGCTGTGGCAATCACGATTCAACCAAAGTCTCCGTAACACGTCGTGTATGCGGTTATTTAGGTAGTCCGGATGCACGTCCATTTAACTTCGGCAAACAAGAAGAAGTGAAACGCCGAGTTAAACACCTTTAGTCACCGTGTGTTCTGCGAGGAAACTAAACTACCTGCAGAGCACCTAAACTACCGCGGTCGATGTTTTGATAAGTATTAAGGCATCGACCGAGATTCATTCAAGCCCTAATGTGGGCTTTTCTTGCTAAGCGCCGCTATGAATTTCCATCAATACTATCCAGTTGACGTTGTTAATGGTCCGGGAACACGTTGTACTTTGTTTGTTTCGGGTTGTGTCCACCAATGCAAAGGCTGTTACAACCAATCCACTCAGCGTTTGGACTCTGGCGTGTTATTCACGCAGGAAGCGGAAGATCGAATCATCGCCGACTTAAATGATGAGCGAATTCAACGTCGCGGTCTTTCTTTGTCTGGTGGTGATCCGCTCCATCCTGCCAATGTTGCCGACATTTTAAAGTTGGTTAAGCGTGTACGCAGCGAATGTCCAGAAAAGGATATTTGGGTCTGGACGGGCTATACGCTGGACGAGCTGGATGAGAAGCAGCGCGAAGTCACTGAGTATATTGATGTTTTGATTGACGGTAAATTTGAGCAAGACAAAAAGGACCTCAACCTTGAGTGGCGAGGCAGCTCAAATCAAATTATCCATCGCTTTAAACTCTAGCTCTGAAAGCTAGGGGGAAGGGTAGAGAAATATTCTGCGGCGCGATTAAAAGTTAATAACTTGTTAAATAATTCAGGCTGATATTCTGTTTTTCTTGAACTGGATAAAATTTTATTTCTAGTTATGTTAATTAGATGATAACGTGTAGCCATCGCTTGAATTTCAAAGGGTTGTGACTTTCATGTTTTCTAATTTACCGACTCCAACACTGGATCCTATTCTTTCTCTCTCTGTTGCGTACCGCAATGACCCGCGTCCTGAAAAAGTGGATTTGGGTATTGGTGTTTACAAAAATAGCCAAGGCGAAACGCCAATCATGCAGGCTATTTCTAAAGCGCAAGATATCGTTGTAGAAACGCAAAAAACCAAATCTTATGTTGGCTTGGCTGGATGTGAAGAGTTTAACCAAAGCATGGTTGACTTGTTACTTACAGGCACGTCAGCAATGGACCGTGTTGCAGCGATCCAAACTCCAGGTGCGAGTGGTGCACTTCGTATGCTGGGCGACTTAATGAAAGTCGCCAATCCAAACACAACGGTTTGGATTTCGAACCCAAGCTACGTTAACCACCGTCCAGTCATGGAAGCTGCAGGCCTTAAGGTTAAGCACTACAACTACTTTAGCCCACAAACTAAGCAAGTTGATAGCGCGCGTATGCTGGCTGATTTGTCTCATGCTGGTCCTGATGATGTGGTATTGCTACACGGTTGTTGTCATAACCCAACGGGGGCTGACATTGACTTTGACGCGTGGAAAGTAATTACCGAGCTATCGCAGAAAAATGGGTTTATTCCATTTGTTGATATCGCATACCAAGGCTTTGGTGATGGCCTTGAGGAAGACGCAAAAGGTCTGCGTTACATGGCAGATAACGTTGAAGAAATGCTGATTACAACGTCATGCTCTAAAAACTTCGGTCTGTACCGCGAGCGTACTGGCGCGGCGATTGTAGTGGGCAAGTCAGTTCAAGACGTAACCAACGCGAAAGGTAAACTACTGACTCTAGCGCGTGCGACTTACACTATGCCGCCTGACCACGGTGCTGCATTGGTGAAAACAATTCTTCAAAATCAAGAGCTAACCACGATTTGGAAGCAAGAGTTGAGTGAAATGCAACAGCGCTTGTTAAACCTGCGTCAAACATTGTGCGATGAATTGAGAAATTCACACAATACGTCACAATTTGATTTCATTGAGAGCCATAAGGGTATGTTTACGGTACTCGGCTTCAGCCAAGATCAAATGGCGCAACTGCGAGAGCAGTTCGGGATTTATGGTGTTGGCGATGGGCGCATCAACATTGCTGGCTTAACGGAAAAAGATATTCCGTATGTGGCTGAAGCGATTGTAAAAGTGTGCTAAATTATGAAATCAGGCTCGTAAATACGAGCCTGATTTGTTTTGTGTATGTCTCGTCAAAATACTAGGTGGTTAGATGAATCAATCTTGGAAAGCTCTGGTCGCATTACTTTTAGGTGGCAGCTTGATGGCATGTTCTACCGTTGAACAAAAGCCAGTCGAGAAACCTACTGAGAAAACCGAGCAACCAGAAATTGTACTAAAAGCAGAGAAGACTAGTGACGGTAAACTAATTCTTGGTGAACAAGAGTGGGTGTATGTCAAAGGTCTTGATGAAAACTTCGACGCTCGTATTGATACAGGTGCAACAACGTCTTCTATCAGCGCGGTAGATATCACTCCTTTTGAGCGTGATGGTAAAGACTGGGTTAAGTTCAAGATTGAACACGACGGAATTAAGAGCAAGGAGTTGGCTCTACCTGTAGAACGTTGGGTGAAAATTCGTCAATCAAGTGCGGATGGCACGCATCGCCGTGCGGTCGTTGAAGCTTGGATTCAAATCGGTGATTTAGAAGCGAAAACTGAATTCACGCTAACGGACCGTACTCATCTTACTTTCCCGTTATTACTAGGACGTAGTTTCTTCAAAGATGTCGCGGTTGTTGACGTCGCTCGCAAGTACGTTCAAGAAAAACATAAGTAAGATTTGCTCCGTTTGTTAAACCGGTATCTGAAAAGGTACCGGTTTTTTTGTGCCTCAAAATCATAAATGTGAGTTAGCCCATAAGCATCAATGTGAGCATTGATATATCATGCTCCCGCAATCGAGCGTGAATCATGGAAGTCTCTATCTCAGCGAGGCTGTCTGATATGAGATCGCACAAAGTGAAAGGAGTATGGAATGAAACACTTATCTATGGCCGTAGTCGTCAGAAATGGGAAAGTGTTAGTACAAGAAAGGCAGAAAGCTGCGAAGGGAGTGGTAGTTGAATTCCCTGGTGGTGAAGTGCTAGAGAACGAAACAGGCACTGATGCTTCGGTTCGTAAACTCTATGAAGAAACTCATTTGGAAGGTCTTAACCACGTAGCGACGTTTGCGGGGATTAACGATTTTGGTGGTCGAATTTACTACGCGGTCTTTAGAGCGAGTGAGCAAGTGAAACCAAAAGTTGTTGATTCAGAAAGACGTCAGGCGTTTAAATGGCTGAAACCAGACGAGCTACCTCTGGATGAATTCCATACTGCAGACGTTGATTTCATCAACACTAAGCTAGGCAAGTACTGTGTAAGCGAAGCTTAATCGGCTATTCGCTCTCACAGTAAAAAGCCAATCACGAGTGATTGGCTTTTTTTGATCGCTTATTTAATTTCAAGCAATTCTACTTCAAAAATCAGAGTGGCTGCTGGTGGGATAGGACCCGTGCCATTTTTTCCGTAAGCCAGCGGGCTTGGGATAAACAAACGGAACTTATCGCCAGGAGACATGTAAGTGAGACCTTCTTGCCAGCCTTTGATCACTTGGTTCAGCTTGAAGCTGATTGGCTCACCACGGTCAACAGAACTGTCGAAAACAGTACCGTCGATTAACATACCGTGATAATGAACATTCACCGTGCTGTTCGCCGTAGGGTGTTCTGTACCTTCACCTTTCGTGATCACTTCGTATTGCAAGCCACTTTCTGTTGTCACAACGCCTTCTTTCTTGGCGTTCTCTAACAAGAATGCCTGACCAACAGCAAAGTTCTCTTCGCTCGCTTTATGATTTGTCCAAGTACGGTAAATCATAAAGCCTGCAAGGATAAAGATAACGAGGGGAAAAATAATCTTCGACATTTGTAGAGTCCGGTTATTTGTTTTGGTTGATTAGGTAATTGATGGTGTTCGCAATGCCTTGCTCATCTTGGTGGCCTGAAGTGATAACCATGTACTTACCGTTTACGATAAATGTTGGTACACCGTTGATCTCGCCTTTTTGCGTAATTTCATCCGCTAAGTGCATTGCTTTAAATAGTTGAGTTTGCTGCGCTTCGTCTAGCTCATATGGGCTAATTAGATCACGTGAATGGAACACTTGATCAATCGCTTCTTTCTTCTCTGTTAGCGTTGAGCCGTCACCCAACTGAACAGCAGCAAATAGCTCAGTCATCATGTCGTGATCAGGTTTACCACCTAACTGCATTTCAGCTGTGTAGTAAATCATAGCGCCAACTTGCGCGCTTTCATTGAAAGTTACATGCACTTTGCCGATTGACTGATTTGTTAACTCTTCAAGCTGTGGAATAACCTCTTCCATCTTACGGCAGTGACCACAGTTTAAAGAGAAAACTTCAGTCACTTGAGGAAGGCGGTAAGTCGATAGGTTGTCAGGTAATTGCTGAAACTGTTGTCCTTCTTGAGGCACATTGTTGTCTGAACAGCCTACTAATAACGCAGCCAGCGAAATAGCGAAAAGAGAAAATAGCTTTTTCATAGTTTGTTCTCGTTGTAAGCGTCATTAAGTGAATAATTACGCGTGAAAAGTTAGACGAATTTTACTCTTTCGATCATCAGAACGAAATAGGAAATACCGTCAAATGCTTAGCAAATTGTTTCAATCAAGGAGAGTGGGAGAAGTTGACGCGGGCGACTAAAATATCACTAAAGGTTTTGAATTTTGGCCGATATAGAAAGAGTATCGAAATTAACCTCATGGTGGAGAGATGAAATACTTAGCTTTACCTCTGCTCGTATTGCTGTCTGGCTGCGCAGATATGGCAAGGAACGTATCAAATATGACAGAAGACTTGCTGGAAACGGCACCTAAGTCTGATGCTGAGCTTCGATACCCAGAATGGGGTTATGCACCACAAAAAATGGTGACGGGTATTCAACCGGCTTCGCGTTCAATGCCAGTAGCTGCTAATGAATACAATGACTTGCAACAGTTTCTCTCGAGAAGCGGCGTTGCCTATGAGCTGTTACCGGGTAACCACATGATGGTTAAACTTAAAGATACGGTTAATTTCAACACGGGCTCTTCCCAAGTCAAAGCCGATTCTGCTTACTGGCTAAATATGCTCGGTAGCTTCTTGGCGACACAGCGTGGCATCGACATCGTGATTGATGGTCACTCAGACAGCACCGGTGCGGCTAAGTTTAATGATGGATTATCTGAAAGACGCGCTAATGCGGTTAAACAGCAATTGGTGAGAAATCGAGTGTCAAAACAGTCGATTTTTACTCGTGGGTATGGCGAGTACGTACCAGCATGTTCTAACTCAACGTCGATGGGTAAAGCGTGCAATCGACGAGTTGAGTTGCTACTGATTGTCTCAGATAACTGATTAGATACGTCAGTTAAACCAATACAAATTCTCTAAATAGCAAAAGCCCCGGATGTTTATCCAGGGCTTTTGGTTTTAAAACTGTTTTAAGCGGCGTTTTTCACTTCACTACTTTTTTTTTCACTTTGCATTTTTGCTAGGAAGTATACGTTCACGCATGCAATGAAGCCGTTAGTGACTACAACTGGCCATGCATCAATCATTAGGCCGTATGCAGTAAAGAGTGCACAGCCAATAAAGTTAAGAACACGTAGCTTAACAATGTCTTTCATGGTTAGAGAAATAGCCACCATGATAGAAGCTGCGTAGCCTAAAATTTCAACCATATCCATAATTTGACCCTCTAAAAGTTTGCCGATGGTTTATCGGTACCATTTCTTCTCTTCTTGAGATTAATGAGGAAGCTCCGTGCCTCGAATGGTCTAAATGATTATCTGTGGTGAAATATATCAGGGGCAAAACTGTGATAAAAGCCCCAAATATTCTAACGGAGAAGGTTAGCGATTACGCAAACGTTTAACGCTATTAACTGAATTGTAATAACTAAAAGTGTTGATTCTCCGAAAGCCAACAGAATGGTTTAAAAAAGAAAAAACCTGCACGGGTGCGTGCAGGTTTTATTAATGATCAGTTTAACTAAGACTACTTACGTTTGCCTTGTAGAACTTGTTTGTCTGCTTCAGTCAGTTCGCGGATGCGACGGCTGATTTCACGACGTTCTTTTGAAATCTCAGCGCTCTTGATGATGTGATCATCAACACGATCTTCGTAGTCCGCCTTCATATTCTTAACGATGCCAACGATTTCGTCGTGCGTCATTTCTGGCTTGATGTAATCAAGCAGGTTTTCAAGAAGGTCAACACGTTTGCGGTTATCGCGGACTTTTTTCTCGTTATCGATTAGCTCACGCTTGAGTTTATTTTTACGACGAGCCTGAGCTACGATCTCAAATACACCACTCATAGGTTCCTTTCCTAATTTTTTCACTTAACTACCAATGATTAAATCACAACATGCAGGTTGATAACAGCCTTTAGATCAATCATTCCAGTATGTTGACGCTTTTATAGGCAACCGTTTGTCAGGTGATTGTTAGCAAGCAATGATCGATATATGATTTGTGCATTCTCATTAACCATTTGCGCAACAAGATGCGAACGTCTGATATCATTGTTCATCAAGAAGAAAGCGAGCAAACGCCAAAACCTGCAAGTCGACTTGAGGTTGCATATCGCGACGAACGAAAAAGACAAGAAATCACTGAAGTTGAATTGAACCGTACTAAAATCGTGCTGATTGATGAAGACGGGAATATGAAAAGGGTCGCTATACTTTCTGAGCACTAGGCGCTTGGGAAGCACATAATAAGGAAAGCAAAATGAATATTGAATTGAGCCCTGTAGAAGCTCGTGTTATTGGCTGTCTGATCGAGAAAGAAGTTACCACTCCTGACTATTATCCACTGACGCTAAACAGCCTGACTGCTGCATGTAATCAAAAAAGTAACCGTGAACCTGTTATGGCGTTAAGCGATACTGACGTGCAGCAAGCCGTGGATGGTTTGATTGCGCGCCGATTAGTGAGTGATGAAAGTGGTTTCAACAGCCGCGCTAGCAAGTTTCAACATCGTTTCTGCAATACCGAATTTGGCGATCTCAAGCTTTCAAAACAAGAAAAGGGCATTACTTGTTGTTTGTTGCTGCGTGGACCACAAACACCGGGCGAGCTTCGTACTCGTACAAATCGCTTAGCCGAGTTCTCTGACGTAAAAGAAGTAGAAGCGGTATTGGAGAAAATGGCAAGCCGCGAAGAAGGTGCTTTAGTGGTTAAGTTGCCGCGTGAGCCGGGTAAACGTGAGTCTCGCTATATGCACCTATTCAGTGGTGAAGTCGATGTCGAGTCTTTTGCAACTGCGGCAGCGCCAGTACAAGGTGGCGACAATGAACGCATTGAGGCACTGGAAGCAGAAGTAAGCGCACTGAAAGAAGAGTTAGCTGAGCTGCGTGCGCTCGTGGAACAACTGACAGATTAATGTCTCAAGAGATTTCTCAACGCAGTGCGGATTGGCATGTCTATTTGATCCGCACTCGATCAAATGCGCTTTATTGTGGTATCACGACCGATGTAGAGCGCAGATTTTCGCAACATACCAGTGGTAAAGGCGCCAAAGCGCTAAAGGGTAAAGGACCTCTGCAACTGGTGTGGCACAACCTTGCAGGTACGTCACGCAGCGAAGCATCCAAAGTAGAACACCAAATTAAAAAGCTTCCTAAATCAACCAAAGAGCGTTTGGTCAGGGGAGAATTAGAACTTTTTGCCGTAGTTTCACTGTAGTTGCGCGCGATTTCGTTCTGTTTTCAATAGGCGAATAGTCGTTATCCGGCGTAATGTCCCTAAATCTACTCAATATTGTCTGTAAATTGAACATTTAGCAGCATTCTCATGCTTTACCGCTACCATCATTGGTTTGATTTATTATACTGACTCTATTCTCATAGCGGGGGTGGATAATATCCTAATGTTCAAAGCATTGCAGTTCTCTCTTCTTTCCCTTTTTACTTTGACGTCATACGCTCATACCACTCAAGTATTGAATGGCTATTGGCAATACGATGAGTATCTGGAAGCCTATCCGGCACAAAAAGCATTAACCGATGAGTTGGCCAGCGCTGTCAGACAGCCTCCAACGCCGATATCCATTAAACAAGATAAGCCGATATCTATCGCGGTTGTTTATCCTGGGCATCAAGTGTCCGATTACTGGAGCAGAAATATTCGCGCTTTTGAAGCGAGGATGGAAAAGCTCGGTATTCGGTATGAGATCAACCAAGTCTTCACTAGGCCAAGCGTTGATGTTAGACAACAAAGCCTTTCTCTACTTGCCGCAATTAAAAACGACGCGGATTACCTGATCTTCACTCTTGATTCTACTCGTCATCGTAAGTTCATTGAGCACGTGATGAGCTCGACGGATACCAAACTTATTCTGCAGAATATCACCACACCGGTGAGAGCTTGGACCGAGCAACGACCATTTATGTATGTAGGTTTCGACCACCTTAACGGCACTCAAATGTTAGAGGAGTACTACAAGAGTCGTATGGACGACGATAGTCGCTATTCGGTACTGTATTTCTCAGAAGGCTACATCAGTTACGCTCGTGGCGATACGTTTATCGAAGAGATGAGCCACCACAACGGGTACAAGTTGTCGTCATCGTTTTACACGTCAGCGACAAGAGAATCCGGCCGTGAGGCAGCGATAAACGCGTTGAAAAAAGACCCTGAACTACACTTTATTTACGCTTGTTCTACTGATGTCGCGTTAGGCGCTGCAGATGCGTTAAAAGAACTTGGCCGAGAAGACATTATCCTAAACGGCTGGGGTGGTGGTACGGCAGAACTTGAAGCGATTGCGAAAGGTGAACTGGATGTCACGGTTATGCGTATGAATGATGATACTGGCGTAGCGATGGCAGAAGCGATCAAATGGGATCTTGAAGGTAAGAGCGTGCCACACATTTACTCGGGAGATTTTGAATTGGTGACCTCGGAAGATACACCGCAGGCAATCGAGAAACTCAAGCAACGGGCATTCAGGTACTCTGAACAATAATGAGAATATTATTTAAGCGTAGGAACTCACATCAGTTAGCTACGCTTCTCACTAACTCGATCTTTTTGACTATTGCTGTGTTGATACTAGTCATGATGCTGCAAAACTATCAGGTCAACCGAGAAGTTGTAGCTCAAGAGGTCGCTCGTACCAAAACTCAAACACAAAGCCTTGTTCAGGAAATCTTCAACTTTCACCTCAAATCATTAGAAATACAGCAAGACAGCTATAGCCGAAGCGAGCCTTTGGTTGACGCAATCCACGCCGAAGACAGTGTCGGTGTCGACCGTTTTTTCTCAGGTTTAGACCATGTTTTACCCAACTTGTCGCCTGATCTTCGCTTTCTCACTACCAGCGACGGCGTGGTTTGGGACGATGGCAACTCGCAGTTCTATGGTATCGAAGGCGCTCGCTTAACCGTCATCAGTAGAGATATTGTGGTTGGCAGCGACTGGCATGTCGCACAAGTACCATCATCGATGGGAACACATTACTTGATGGTACGTAGAACACCTGTCGTTGACATGAAAACCGGTGAGGTCGTCGCGCATCTCTACATCGGCGTTGTGCTAAACAACAACTATTCGTTGGTTAATGTGCTGGCTTCGGGCAGTAACGCTGACGAGCTTTTTCTTGCGGTTGGCTCTGAAATTATTGCATCGAGCACCAAACCAGAAGACACCCGCCACATCGAATGGTTAGAGCAGTCGCTTAAATCGATCAACGCGAGTCGTTACTTGGTTTCACGCACAGATTTAACCATTTCGAACGCGCCTACGTTTCTTTCTGTCTACAACATCCAAGGTAATGAGCACATTGACAGCTTTGTTCAGAACCAATATCTATGGATGGTCTTCACTGGCGTGCTAATTGCGTTCTTTGCTGTCTATACCCGACTTTGGCTAGGTAAGCGTGTATCGGTAGAGCTCGAAAAGCTGATGCTTTACATCAAGTCGACGCTTAAAAGCCAGCACGCGGTTAACTTTGAAGGCTCGGCAATTGAAGAGTTTCATCGCATTGGTGAAAGCTTTGAGCTGTCATTCAAGCGTCTTGATGAACGTGACAAGCAGTTCGCCGATCTATTTAATTTTTCGCTTTCGCCAATCACGCTTTGGAACAAAGAAGGCGAGCTGATTCGTTACAACCCAGCGGCTGAGCGCAGTTTTAAAGACGAAAAAGTCAAAAGTTGTCTGCTGGCTGAGTTGCGTCACCATATTCGCATGTGTGCCCAAGGTGCGACACTGACGGGCGTAAACACCACTATCAACGGCAAAACCTTCCGTTGGAATCTGTCACCAATCATCAGCGATGACTCAACCAATCAAGTGATGGCGCTCGGGCAGGACGTAACCAGTTTTGTTGAAGCGGAAAAGCAGAGTCAGGCGGCCAAAGAAGAAGCGGAAGAATCAGCAAGAGTACGCGCAGATTTCCTCGCGAAGATGAGCCATGAGTTAAGAACGCCACTTAACGGCATTTTGGGTGTGTCACAACTGTTGAAACATCAATTACAAGATAAGCACGCGCTAGAGCATGTTGATGTGCTTTGTAATAGTGGCGAACATCTGCTCGCGGTATTGAACGATATCCTCGATTTCTCGAAGATCGAGCAAGGTAAGTTCCACATTCAACACAGTGAATTTCGTTTAGTGGAGCTGGTGAATACCGCAGAAAATATCTTCCGTCCGCTCTGCTGTGAAAAAGGCATTGCACTCAAGATGACACGTGAGTTCAGCGAAGACACGTGGGCGGACAGCGATCTGGTACGACTTAATCAGATTCTATTTAATCTGGTCAGCAACGCGATTAAATTTACTCATAAAGGTGAAGTAAACGTGGTGATTCGATGCGTTGAGAAAGAGAGCCAACATCTGCTGGAAATGGAAGTTGAGGATACCGGTATTGGTATCGATGAGAGCCAGTTGACCGCGATCTTTGAGCCATTTACCCAAGCGGAATCGACCACCACTCGTGAGTACGGCGGCAGTGGCTTGGGCTTGGCTATCGTGCATAGCTTAGTGGAGTTGATGAACGGCCAGATCGATATCATCAGCCAAGTTGACCAAGGTACACGCGTATTTATCACGCTGCCGATCGATATTATTAATGGCGAGCGCGACCAAGAGCAACGTACGCTTTTGATTGAGCCGTCTGAAATGTTTGATGAGTCACTACAGGTGCTACTTGTTGAAGATAACCACACCAATGCTTTTATTGCCAAAGCTTTCTGTGAGAAATATGGCATGACAGTCACCTGGGTTCAGGATGGGCGTAACGCGATTGAATACTTGAAAGAGAATGACGATATCGCGCTGATCATGATGGACAATCAGTTACCTAACTTAGGTGGTATCGAAGCGACACGAATCATACGTGATGAACTGCGCCTATCAACACCAATATATGCTTGTACTGCCGATGGGATGCAAGACACCAAGCAGGCGTTTATCACCAGCGGCGCGGATTATGTCTTGGTCAAACCGATAAAAGAGCTCGCCCTGAACAAAGCGATGATTCACTTTAAAGAGAACTTTTACCATCAACCTTAAGGTTATTGGACGAGTAAAGAAAATGGAGAGCTAAGCTCTCCATTTTTTATCTTGCGAGTTTTTGATGGGCTCGGGTGAAATGATCCGCGCAGAATGCGCCGACAATTGATAGCTCACCCGCTAAGCAAAGGCTCGCGGCCACTTCAGCCAATGCTTTTGCATTGCCACTACCGTGTAAGCCCAAAATATCTAAACACGCCTTTTGACTCGGTAATCCAGTCCCGCCGCCAACGGTGCCTAGCATCAGGTTTGGCAAGGTAACACACGCATACAAGCCGCCTTGTTCGTTGATTTCCATGCGCGTCATACCAATCGCTGATTCGGCTACGCACGCCGCGTCTTGTCCGCATGCGATGTATAACGCGGCAAGCGCATTGGCATAATGGGCATTCACGCCAATTCCGCCGCTAAGGGCTGAACCTGTTGTTGTCATTTGGCCGAATTTAACCATCTTTTCTGGCGTGGTGTGGAGGTACTTCTTGACCAACTCGCGAGACAAATGAACATCGGCAGATACTTTCTTACCGCGCACATGGCGTAAAGTGTGGGTATTGGGCTTTTTATCTCCTGAGAGATTGCCATCCAAAAACGCTTCTCTCGGTTCGATAGGCGCATGCTCAAGAATGTAATGAAACACTTTGTGCGTCGCGATGGTTACCATGTTTTGACCGGACGCATCGCCAGTGTGAAACTCAAACACCAGATAAACTTGGTTACCGTCGATATTGACGTTGATGTCGTGCAGCTTACCGTGTGATGTCGTTGATTCAGCGACCTGTTTAAAGTGGTCGTACTGAGTAACCACCCATGCCACGAACTGTCCGGCGTCTGCTAAGCGCTCAAAGGCAAATACGGGCGTACGAGTGACACCTTCGTTTAATAGCATCGCACTTGCACCACCAGCGGCGGTAATCAGTTGAGCGCCACGATTGTACGAAGCAACGAGTGCGGCTTCGGTCGTCGCGAGTGGTACTAAATAATCTTTGTTGGCATACAAACCATTGACGCGAAGTGGTCCAGCAATACCGACAGGTAACTTAACGGTGCCGATGAAATGTTCGATGTTCTTATTGTATAGCTCGGCGTTAGTTTTTGATTGCTCATCAAGCAGCGCATCTTGGTCAGTTAAGGATTCCAGTTTTTGCCAGCGCTTGGTGAGGTTCTTCTCTGAAATATATGGGCTTGGTGTCAAGCGCAGGGAAGGGCGTTCAAAATGAGGTTCGAGTAATTGTTCTAACTTATCCGTGTCAGGACCTTGTTCAAAGATCGAGGTAGTACCGTTTTGAGACAAGTTTAATTTGGGCATAGCGAAAATGAAGAAAAAAGTTATCGGAGGATTCTAACGGCTCAGCTGAGGATAACAATAGCTGTTTATAGTTTGCTACAACTTAGTGTGGACTAGATATGGATATCGAGCAGCGAACCGATCATATCTTGATCTCGTTGCAGCACGTTAGTACCGATGCGGCTGTATTGATTGGCTTGGTTGAGTTTAACTAAGGGTTCGATATCGGAAACGTTAGGTGCTTTAAATTCAACCTTGTTGAAATCGAGTGATGAGGCTTTTTCAACGGGCATTTGGGTGCGAGCATTAATTTCAAGCGCAGCTTCGTGAGCCATCTTCGATGACTGTTCTAGCAATTGGTAGCTAGGCTGAACGGCTGACACTGACATAACTCTCTCCTTTGATACTTATAGCTTATGATGAACCACTGCTTTTTCAAGTCCGTTAAGAAAATAAGCTAGAGATCAATTGCGCTTCTTCGTCGGTAATCACGACGTTATTTTCGCGCTCGAGTTTGTTGTCAATATCACCACGCAGTTGGCGTAGTTGTTGAGGGCTCAGTGTTTTAACTTGTTCACGAACCATGTCAAAAGATAACTGACTGTGAATGCTTCGTGATTGTTTTCCTGACGTATGAAAGATGCTAGTTCTCATCCCCATTACCTTTTCTTAATTATGTAAGAATAAGCTTACGTCTGATTGGTTAATTAATGTCCGAGTTTTGTCAGGGTATTTTTAAAGATAAGCAAGGGAAGCCTTATGTGGCCTCCCTTTGGCGCAGTTGCTTATGAGTGGTTAGTGATTCGTGCCGCAAACTTATTAGCGAGTGAATGCAATTCGGGTAGCATGCGATAAATCAAATAGAGTTGCTGCAACACCATGCGTACTGAATTTTCATCTTCTTCACGCCATTCTGATAGTCGCGCTTCCAGATGTGGGTCGTCGATTTCCGAAGTATCGCAGCTTTCGCAATGGTCGTTGAGTTGGTTAAATAGCACTTCCAAATGCTTGTGGATCGCTCGGTGCGCATCCAACACCAGTTGGTGGGTATCTTCATTGTCGATACGTGTCCTGTGCGCGCCCAACGCAGAGATATAGCTGAGTAGTGCATGGCTGAGTGTCAGAAAGCGAAAGCTCTCATCGGTCGCAGAGCGATATTTCCCCGGTTCTGCCAGCATCGAACTGACTGCATTGGTTAGGTTTGCATCTTGATTGTGCGCATCGCGGCGAGCAATTCGGTAAGACAAGTTGTCTTTTTTACCGATTCGATACTGTCCGATGATCTGCGCTAGATAATTCTTGTTCGCCAGAATAGCATCAGCCATCACTTTGTGTAAACGACGTGATTGCCAGTCTGGGAAGATAAGAACAACCGCCAGTACCGCCAAAGCGCAGCCAATTAAGGTATCCGCTAAACGTGGCAGCACTACCGCGTAACCTTCACCAAGTTGGTTAAAGCAGAACAGCACCAGCAGCGTGATAAATCCTGTTGCGTAGCTGTAGTTGCCCTGTCTGAAGGCAAAGAAGAACACGCCCGACACCACGATAAAGAACAACTGGCTTTCTTCGGTTGGGAACAGCGTTAGCAAGAACACACCACCCAACAAACCCGCTAGTGTGCCGATTATCCGTGACACCAACTTCTGCCGTGTCGCACTGTAGTTTGGCTGACAGACAAATAGCGTGGTCAATAATATCCAGTATCCGCGCTCAATATCGAAAAACTGAATGATCCCGTAACCCAGAGTGAGTGCGACCGACATTCTGATCGCGTGCCTGAACAGCATTGACCGCTTATCAAAGTTAGAACGAATGCGGTGCCACATCGCTTTTAGAGTGTGTGCTTCTGTGTCATCAAGCACGCCTTCTTCAAGTCTATTGGCGTCAGGGTTGTTAACGTTGCTGAGCTGCTTTTCGACCGTTGAAAGGTTATTGAATAGGTAGTTAAGCTGATTCAGTAGTGAACGCCACTGTGGGTTTTCTTGGTTTTGTAGATAGCTTAGTGAGCTCATTAACTCATCCAGCGCCAGAATCGAGTCACCTGTGTGTTGATACTCTTTCCCCAAGCGAATCGAATTGGCGATCTCTCGACACGCTTTGGCTTGCGTTTCAAGTAGGTATTTAAAGCGGAAGAGAATGTCGTAACGACCAAAATGCTCCGCTAATTCTTGATAGCGATAGTGGCTGGAGCTAATACGCTCGTGAATGTCTTGTGCAAGAAAGTAAGTATTTAAGAAACGGTCACTCGCGCCGTCGACGTGCCCACGCTTAGAGCGGCTAAGTAAGGTTGCTTTGCATTGGTTGAGCGCCGTAACGGTCGCTGCGTTAAGACGCGCCTCTTCAATTCTGTGTGGCTGTGGCACTAAGTTCGTTACCGGGTAGAACAACTGACTCTTGGTATCTAGATAGTTCGCGAGCTGTAAGAACACATTCGCCAAGCTTTGTTGTACTGGCTGCATCGGCCAAAACGCCGACCAAATCATCGAGATTAAAAAGTACCACGCAGCACCAGTTAGCAATAACACCGGTTGAAGCCATAAATTGGTGCTTTCGTGCGCGCCAAGCATGGTGTAAATCGCGATCAGAAGTGAGCCAAACGCAATACTCGCGTATCGAGGGCCAACCGCGCCAAGCATGATAAAACCAAATGTGGAAGTAAACAGACCTATGGCAAACAGAATCGGCGAGTTAAACAGCAGCTCAATTGAAAACGTCGCCACCGCAAAACAGATCAGCGTTAAGGTGACGGACTTAAGCCTGCCAGTAAATTTGTCATCACTCTCAGCAAGCGCAGCTGCAATAACGCCAAGAATCAAAGGAATGATCAGAGAGTTAAGTTCGTAGTACCAAGCGGGAATAACGACACCAAGTAAGGTGACGAGGATCAGCAAACTGTAGTTAATGGTTTTGTTGGCCCAATAAAGGCGTAACTGACTGAGAAATTGCACGTGATTTCAACTTTCTGTTTTGGGTAACGACCATTCTAGTAGATAGTCAATGGTAAACTTCTGATGCAAATAAAGAAACAAGTTCATTCGACTAATCAATGTACAGCGTGAACTTGTTGGCGGATATTGACATGATTTTTTCAAACTCGTTTTGTGTTGGGTTATGATAACGGCCACGAATTCCAAGGACATTACAAGAATGCAGCTAATCGCAAACAAGACTGCACAGTTTTTTATCCAAAACGAATACCATCAAGTTTCGCTTGAACCAGATTTTCTCGTATTAAGCTCTGACCGAAGTGAAGAGCGCATTCCTTTCAACGTATGGAGCGGAAAGATCAAGCTCAGAAGGGGATTATTCTGGGGCGGACTACAGTTTTATGCACATACGGAAAATGGAAAAGAACAGTCATGGCTTGTTCAGGGATTAGATTGGGAGAAATGTCGTGATTTCGCCCGCCATGCCATCGCCAGTTATCAAAAGTGGCACCACCACCAATGCGAACAGCTAAACCAATATCTGCCGAAGTGGGAATCCACTGTGCAGGGCTTTGTTCGTCAACCTGCATTCTTAACCCATTCCAAAGTAGAAAGCTGGTTAGTTGAGCTTGAACAAGACTTCCAAAAAATGGAAATGGATTTGGAAGATGCGCAACTGCGAATGCCAGAACGCATGCAAGAGTTAATGCCGTGGATTATCGAAACCGATGCCAAACTCGCACAGCGTAATGAAGACTGGATGGTGACCGAGCTTGAGAACTGGAAAGTGTTGTTCTCGCGTATTGAATCATCGCCACTTAACCTGACTCAGCAACAAGCCGTGTTATTGAATGACGATAACAACTTGGTGCTTGCCGGCGCGGGTTCTGGCAAAACCAGCGTATTGACCGCGCGCGTTGCTTATTTGCTACAAAGTCATTTGGCACAAGCGGAAGAGATCTTAATGCTGGCATTTGGCAAAGATGCGGCGAAAGAGATGAAGCAGCGTCTGGATGACAAGATTGGTTTAAGCGCGGAAAAAGTTAAAGTAAACACTTTCCATCAACTTGGTTTGATGATCCTAAACCAAGTCGACGATAAAGAAGTGGTGATCTCGCCGCTTGCTGTCGATGACAACCTGCGTAACGCTTGGTGTATCGATTGGCTGAAAAAACACTGGATGACGCCAACCAACTTCAAGCGCTGGCAAAAGCACCTACAAAAATGGCCAATTGCTTACCTTGCCGGTGATGATGAGCTTGGTAGCCACGTTGAAAACCCGAAACTGATCGCTTGGTTGGCAAAACAGCTGGCGCAGTTGTCTGCAATGGGAACGAGCAAAAAAGAGATTCAGCAACAGCTGGTGGACCACGAAGAATATACGCGCCTTAACAGTGAGCTTTCGCTTGCTTGGCCGTGTTATACCGCTTGGCAAGAAATGCTGAAAAACGAAGGCCATATCGACTTCAATATGATGATCACTCAGGCAACGAAACTGGTTGAAAAAGGCAAGTTCCGCGCGCCTTGGAAATACATCATGATTGACGAGTATCAGGACATTTCACCGCAACGTTTAGCGTTGATAGAAGCGCTATGTCAGCAAAGTGAGCATCAATCTTGTGTGCTGTTTGCCGTTGGTGATGACTGGCAGTCTATTTATGAATTCGCGGGTTCTGATGTTGACCTCACCACGGGGTTCACCGAACGTTTTCCGCGTTCGACGGTACATAATCTTGATACGACGTATCGCTTCAACAATCAAATTGGCGAAGTTGCCAATCGATTTGTGCAGCAAAACCCAGCGCAGATTGAGAAAACGCTTAAGAGTCATAAAGAGCAAAAAGCCAAAGCCGTCACGCTGGCACCAAGTGCTAATGTAGAAAAGATCCTTGATGATCTTAACCGCAAAGCAAAAAGCACCATGTCTGTGCTGCTGTTAGGGCGTAACCACTACCATAAGCCAGAATTACTTTCAGATTGGCAGAAACGCTTTGGTTTGTTGTCAATTGAGTTTATGACGTGTCATGCGAGTAAAGGTAAAGAAGCCGATTTTGTGATTATCTTATCGGTAGATGAAGGACAGTTCCCAGCACGAGTGAAGACGTTGCATTTAGACAATGTTCTGACTCAGTCGGGCGATAGCTTCCCGCACGCAGAAGAGCGCAGACTGTTTTATGTCGCCATGACGCGAGCGAAGAAAAAAGTGTGGATCACCTACAAAGGGGCGGGTTCGAGCTTTATCAAAGAATTGACCGAACAAAACTACCCAGTGACGGTTCAGAAGTAAGGATTAGAACAACATGAGTGGACAATTTTGTATTACGCTGACCACAACCAATAACGCAGCCAACACTAAGCAAATCATCGACGCGGTGTTAAACAAAGGTCTGGCTGCTTGCATTCAGACGATGCCAATTCAAAGCCACTACATATGGAAAGGTGACGTTTGCTGCGATGATGAAACACTGCTGATCATGAAGACCAAGAAAGCGTGCTATGCAGAGCTAGAGCAGGTCATCGTGGAGCATCACGACTATGAGACTCCACAAGTTGTTCAGGTTCCGTTTACAGAAGGCTTCAACCCTTACTTATCTTGGATTGAAGAGAACACACGCTGCTGAATAACCAGTAACACCAATGACGTTAATGCGCCCAGTGTATCCATCATCATATCTTTTTGCGCATCCCACACGTCACCTTGTGAACCTAAAAATGCAATGCCTTCGTCACCACCGGCGAGGGCGGCATACCACCATTCAATGATCTCGTAGCCAGCCGCAAGCGACATGATCGCGAACAGAGCGAAGAATATCGCAATCCCGGCATTCGCCAGATCCTTTCTAATCAAGTACTCCGCGATAGGGTAGGCATAAAGTCCGATAGAGTAGTGTGCTACTCGGTCAAATTGGTTTCGCTCAGATCCAATCAATTGATTAAACCAGTCGAAAGGCACTTCTGCGAAGGTGTATTTAGAACCTATGGTGTGCAGAACCAACCAAACAAACATCAGCACATACGCGGTATTGGAGAAGCGATAAGAGCGCGATACCCACCAAATAACCGCGAGTACACCAACGGCTGGGATAATCTCTGCTATCCACACCGCTCTAGATGAAGGCTCGATTGCTGAAAATATAAATACAATCGAATAGAGCGCCGTGAGCCAGTAAAGAACAGGGGATTTGTTTGACGGCATATAAAACCTTTTTGATAACGGATGAGCGGTTATCATGCCATTGAATAAAACGCCGTTCAATTGCAATTTTTCGGCTAAGAAACTCCATGATTAACAAAATGTGTTGGAAAATCTCTCAGGTGCACAATAAAACAACAAACTCATCGCAGCATTTCATCAAAGTTTGATTTACCTATACTTCACACATAGAATCGCGACTCTAATAGCAATAACGAAAAGTAAAAGTCATGAAACTGGAAACTGTGGATTATCTTGCAGAGGACGCTGCTGAAAAATTTGTTACATCGCTTCGCGAAACGGGTTTTGGTGTTCTGAAAAATCACCCAATCCCTAAAGAGCTTGTCGAGTCAATTTATGAAAACTGGTACAAGTTTTTTACCTCTGAGCGTAAAAACGAATTCACCTTCAACGTAGAAACTCAAGATGGTTACTTCCCGCCTTCCGTCTCTGAAGTTGCGAAAGGTCACTCAGTAAAAGACATTAAAGAGTACTTCCACGTTTACCCTTGGGGACAAATCCCTGAAGAGCTAAAAGAGCAAATCCTAGATTACTACGAGCGTGCTAACACGTTCGCTCAAGAGCTGTTAGGTTGGGTTGAAGCTCACGCGCCAAAAGAAGTTCAAGAGAAGTTTTCCGTTGCGCTGTCTGAAATGATCAATGGTAGCCAGAAGACACTGCTGCGTATTCTTCATTACCCACCAATGACAGGTGAAGAAGAACCGGGTGCGATCCGCGCTGCAGCGCACGAAGACATTAACTTGCTGACGGTTTTGCCAGCAGCTAACGAACCTGGCCTGCAAGTGATGGGCAAAGATGGTAACTGGATTGACGTACCTTGTGACTTCGGCAACCTAATCATCAACATTGGTGACATGCTGCAAGAAGCATCGGGTGGTTACTTCCCATCGACAACGCACCGCGTGATTAACCCAACGGGCGGACGTCAGGAGCACTCTCGTATTTCTCTGCCACTGTTCCTACACCCGAAACCAGAGGTGGTATTGTCAGAGCGTTACACGGCAGACAGCTACCTAATGGAACGTCTACGCGAACTTGGCGTTATCTAAACTAACGTTAACTTTGTTCAAGAAAGCCAGCACTCGCTGGCTTTTTTAATATAAAAAACCAATACTCACTCGACAAAGTCCGATTTTTAACGTTTTATAAACAAGTTGCATAAAAGGGTAGAAAGCAGAGTGAATCAAGAGGTTAGGGCGCAGTTTCAACAGTACATGGAAAACCCATTGCTGTGGCCAATTTTAGAAGTACTACGTAAAAAGCCATCGGATTGGAAGGTACATACGCTTGCCGCGCATTTGAATGAGCTCGGCTTTATGCCGATTCTTGACGCCAGTCCTGACAAAGACCTGTTTAAACGCAACTTCTTGATTATGAATGCGCTCTATCAGTTGCAAGAGACGCTCTATCCTGACCATTGGGTGCAAGTGCAAGCAATGGAAATTGCCTTGTTGTCTCATTATGTTGCCGCTGGACAGGCGATCGACATCGACGATCCTCTGCGCGAATACTATCTAGACTGGCACAATTACGAAGCAGAAGAAGGCGAAGTAAAACGTCTGCTCAATGAATTCTGGACGAGATACCGAGAGTTTGTTGGTGGCACCAGCACGTTAGACCTTGACCGCGCCAAGGCGCTAAAACTCTTCGACCTACCACATGATGCCAGCGCGCAAGAAATCCGTAAAACATGGCGAAAATTGGCACTCAAATGGCATCCAGACCGAGAAAACGGTAACAGCGAACGTTTTAGAATTCTCTGTGAAGCGTGGAACGTACTAAGGTAACAGTTACCCCGATTAGCACTAGTGTTTCAGACGAGATAAAGCCCCAGAATTTGGGGCTTTTTGCTAAGTTACGTAGTGCGATTTATACGTTCAACTCCTTCAAACAACGATCACACAACACCGGTTTTGAGACTTTGGGGTGTAATCGAAATCGCGCCCATAACTCTGGTTCCGCTTTGGTGACAAATATACCACCGAGTAACGGAACCAGTAGTGCCAATGAGACTGATGAGAAACTACTGCCAGCAATCCAAGTTGAAATGCTTAACGCAATCAACGGGAAGAACAGAAAGCAAATCGACGCAGTAAACGGTGTAGAGACTTGGCCAAGTTTAAAGTAGGCAACAATGCCACCTACGCTAGCAAACAAGCCAAGGTAAATAACCGCCGTCATTGAGGTCATTGAAAACTGATTCACGTCCGGCTGCTCAACCACCAGTGAGGTAACAAACAGCATTACCGAGGCGATAAAACTCGGCAATGCGTTGTAACTGAGGACGGAAATACCTTTACAGTATTTTTCGACACACACGTACATCACAGCATGTATAGCAACCGCGCCGCCCAAAGCAACAAAACCTAATAAGTAGTCTTCTCCACCTAAGCTCATTTCAGTCGCGAGGATCAGTATCAAACTGAGCACTGCGATGAAAAGTCCAAACATTTGCAACTTACGCAGTCTCAACCCGAGAAACAAACTCGACGTAACCATGACTGCAATTGGCATGTTGGCAAAGATGATGGAGGCCAGCCCTGACGAGATGTACTGCTCGCCAAAAATCATCAGCGTAAATGGGATCGCAAAGTAAAAGATTGCGACGATGAACATCCAATGCCTTTTCCGTTTCGGAAACAATAATGGCTGTTTGAAGTGTTTCGCGAGTATCACCAACAAAGGCGCAGCAATAAAAAAGCGCAACCCAGTAGCAAATATCGGCGGGATGGTTTGCACCGCAACTTCCATCGCGAACCAAGTTGTGCCCCAAATCAAGCACACTGAAACGAACAAGATAGCAGGTAAGTGTTTAAACGTCATAACAGCCTCCCGTTAGTGTGGTAATTACAAGATGGGCAGGGCATGTGAAAAAACGCTCTTGATGAGCAAAGCAAATCATTTTCATGGTTGTTTTCCTATCACAGGATGGTGCAAATAGAGTGCTATTTACACGCGTAACAAATTCGCACGGCAGTTCGTGCAGTGAAGTTGTTTGCAGCAACGTGCTGCGAGATAGGAGTTAGGCTATTGGAGGGCGATAGAGGGAGCGCGAATCGGCACTGGTGTAATGAGTGGAGCTATTTGTCACCAACTCGTATCGGAGTGGCGCGTTATAAGACCGCTGCTGGGTTTCTACAACGGCGTTACCTGAAGCGTGTCCATGAGAACAACACTGTTTTCCGAAGCAGCTTCCACACAAGTCACAGCATGCCAACTCAATCTTGTCTATTGCGTCATCCGGCAAGCTGCAATAGTTAAGATGCGCTACTGCATCCGTTGTGATGTGGTTTTGGTTTGACGAGAGATCTGCACGAGCAAAGCCACTTGAAAGCACTAAAGCTATCAAGATGCTCAACAGAAAGTAAGTTGTCGATGTGGCTTTACTCAACATCACAATATCTCATCAAACAGATTAGAAATGGTTATTGTCAAGATACTCATCAGGTTAGCGAAAAACAAGATGGCTTTACGTTTCTTTACTCGATGTGCGGGAGGAGTGAGGCAACGGTGTATAATCCAATATCAGAAAGAATGACAACTTGGAGTTGGACAAAAATGAGTCAGTGGTTTTACTAAATTAGCATTTCAAGGATTACTTTAGGTATTGCAAAACCTCTAATGTAGTGGCCAAATTAACTCAGCCATTACACCCCTTTTACTCCTCATGCTCAGAGAGCAGCTCACCTTCCCGACTGAATTGCCTCCATATACCGACCTTTTCACCTTCTCGGTATTGCCCCTCTTCTTTAAGCTGACCACCTTGATAATATCTACGATAGGCGCCCTCCAGTTTGTCATTCCGGTAGTTTTTCACCAGTTGGAGACTGTTATCGTCATAAAAACGTGTCCAGGTGCCAACTTTCTTGCCTGCCTCATAATATTCGATGCATTCCTTCGTGCCATTTTCATAAAACTCGATGACCTCACCGTGAAGGTGACCCTCCTTGAAGTAGGCGACCCCTTTCAAGGTGTCGGTATTTTGAAAATAGCTGCGCCACTCGCCATCTTCCTTATCCTCAACCATGGTGCCTTCTAACACGACCTTGCCTAAACTGTATTTCTGCCACAGGCCGTCACGCAGGTCGTCTACATAATGGACAGAGTAATTAATCTGTCCGGAACTCCAGTAACTCGTGTACCAGCCGTTACGCTTACCCTCACGATATTCTATAGATTCAGACAGCAGCCCCCCCTCGAAACCGTAGTGCTTTTCCATGCCCTGTTTCTGCCCATCTTGATATGGGATTTCCTTATTAAGGGTACCATCTTCCAGGTAGACACGAGTCACGCCCGCTATCTGACCATCGACATAATGCGTGACAGCCTTGACGGCACCACTTTCATAAAACACCAGCAGCTCGCCGTTAAGCTTACCCTGACTTAACGTAGTCTCCTCCTCTAGCCACCCCTCATCGCTGAAATACTTGGCCTTACCGCTATAGGGTTCGGTCTCACCACGTAGATGAAAGCGGCCGTCGATATTTTCAAGTTGCTCAAAGTCGACAAAGTCTTTGAGAGGCTCATCCATTATCATGTAGTAGCCCACAAGCCCCAAAAAAAGCACGACGCTCAGGGACACCAGCCGCCTGCTCGATTTTGTCATCCTTTTTCTCCATTTTCCTTATAATTCATTGAATCTTATAACAAAAGACATGGATTTCCCCTCCCGAGGATCTGCCACACTCATGTGGTCATTGCTTAAACCGGAGGCACCATGTCTGATTATTCTTAATTTTGGCGGTATCGACTTAGCTAAAAATCACTTTAGTATTCATGTCGTTGACGTAAAAGGTAAAGTCGTTCTGCACAAGTCGGTGAGCCGCTCTAAATTGCTCACTACCATATCAAACTTTCCTCATATGTGCATAGGCTTAGAATCGTGCGGTGGAGCGCCTTACTGAGAGCGGTTTATGGTGCCTGTCCCTTTAAACTATTTAAAGGTGTAACAAACTATGGGGCAAAAGTGTGTTTGCCGTAATCGGCGCTGGCACACCTCTGGACAAAACCTTGTTAGTTACATTACTAAATTAGTAATTAATGGATAACTTCAAGTATAGGAAACTCCGCCAAGAAAAAAGCAAGACTTGAACCTGATAGTATTTGGTGAGGCCGACAATACTAATACCGATGATTTGCCCGTCTTTGTTGTGCAAGAACGCAGGGATGATCTACTTGTAGTTCTCATTTTCGATGAGGCGTTCACCGTCTGAACTGAGTGCAACGGGTGCCTAGGTTTCACCGTCGATCATTTCAAGATCGCTCAACCAACCTTGTGCAGGAGCAGCTTCGTCTTTCGGGCCATTGAGTTCGGTAGCGTGCTCGATATCGAGTGGGATTTGGCGCTTTTTGTTTTTGAAGTGCTCTAGAACGGCGGTTGGGTTGTCGTTGTTAAACTGGCGGCCATCGCTACCCGCTGGCAGTTCAAAGCAAAGTGATAAATAAGTTATGATGGTCATATCTGGCATCCAAGTGGTGGATTGAATGAAGTTTTCTCAAACCTCAAAAGTGGATGAAAGTTATAGAAAACAGAACACAACATACGTTATTTTATGTTCAAGGTTTTAAAGGATGATCCATATAAAATGAATAGCCACCCAAGACATGATTTCCTAAAAAGTACAATCACCACATTAAGAGAAAATGTTGCTGGTCTTTGTTCAAATCCTGACTGTCGTGTTTTAACTGTTGCATCTGTATCCGATAAGGACAAAACGTTAAACCTAGGGGTTGCCGCTCATATATGTGCTGCTGCTCCTGGTGGGCCACGATATAACCCAGTTCAAACAAAGGATGAAAGGCGAGCCTATGAGAATGGTATATGGCTTTGCTCAACCTGTTCGCGGTTGATAGATGACGATGCGGATTCATATTCAGTGGTATTACTCAATAGTTGGAAAAGCCAAACCATTGAATATGTAAGAAGTAATGTCGGAAAACAGATGCTTCCAAAGGACGAAATTGAGACTAGAGCTATAGCTGAAACTTTAAACTATGTCGGAGGTCGAGACCCTGCAGCGCTATTCAATAAAGGTGCTATGGCAGTCAAGCATTTTGACAAGCATTTAAGTCAACTAGACAACAGGTTTTCAGTTCAAACAAATGTCATAAATGGTAATACCCAAACACTTATTACACCAATCGCTGAGAATGTCAGTGTAAAGGTGACAATGGATCGCCAGACTGGTCGAGCTTTCGATAGCCAACTCAAAGAAATGAGAACATCCGGTAAGCCTGTAACGATACCTACGAGTTCAATTTCGTTTTCAGGTTCTAAACTTTTCGAAGCGGTTACTGATGGCCTCGGTGAAAGTGGTGAGCTTCGAATAGAACCACATGCCACCAAAATTAAATTGTCGTTATACGCGATATTGAATGGCAAACATCTTTACTTAGGTGAGTTCAACGGAAAGCAATACATTTTGGACAATGGGATTAAGTTTACGGCTTATGCTTTCAACAAATTCCTCAAGATCACAATGTTCTATGACGCAAACAAAGGGACTCTCCAATACAACTTCGTCGCATCTGTTGAGCAATGGGGTAATAAAAGCCTAAACAAAATTCCGTACTTTAAGAGACTTCTGTCTGCAAAAGATATTTTGCTGAATGGCGGTATCTTAGGGGTCAGTATTGAGTTCGAAGAGGGACATGAACTCAATCCATTTGAGGCCGAAAAAGATTTCTCTAGTGAAACAAAACGTTTTTTTGCCAGCATTGGAGAGTTAGTCCATGTCGTGGATTGCGTTAAAAAACTTTCGTCTCACTTCAAACTACCAGAGCCAACTTTTTGTGGCTTTGAAATCCCCGAAAATGAGTTTAAAGCACTTACAACCGCTAGCGTATTGACTGAGGGGGATATTCACACGAGTGGCACTGATGTCGGCTCATTTGACTTTTCAATGCCAAAAGAACATTACGAACGGTTACCCAATCAGGGAAGTGAATTCCCACTTGATAGGATTTCTTTTGTAGAAAACAGTCCAATCCCTACCGTTTTTGGAACAAGTTTTGATTTTCTCAAAATTGAACATACATACTTCAACATGAATGTTAAAACGGTAGAACACGAAGAATCGGTTTCGGTATATTTAGAGCCAACGGGGCAGTCCAGTAGTGTGGTTAGCTTAATAGATGAAAGAAATAAGACTTCAAAGCAATGACCACTATTGTTTAAAACCCGTTTAATTCAAAAGAAAGCCTTAGACTAGGGCTTTTGCATTTAACACGCAGCAAGCTTAGCTTGTGTGAGTCGGAGTGCTATTTATTAGGCAGATTGGGAGGCCCAACCGTTCGCTCTACTTGTTGCGCTTCCTTCTTAATCTGTTCGCTTTGCCTCGTTACTCGATAGGCGTCTAAAGCTGCTTAGAAATACCCCTTTGCCTGACTTAGTGGCTTTCACTACCGAGACATAGCCCGCTTGCTCGTGAATGTAGGTGAGTGTGGTATCTTGGATCACTTCACCCTGATCTTGCTCAAGGTGAACCAATCCATTGTTGCCGTCGATGTAGCTACCCGTGTATTGGTGCGGCATCAGTTGATCAATTTGCGCACGCATTCCAGATAACATTTTCTAAGAAAAAATGAAGATCAGCATTTTAAGAGAAATCATTCAGCTAAAACGTTTTGGGGCAAATCCCTCTCACCCTACCAACTTCAACGCCGAAGTTGTAATAATCCCCAATAGTACCGTTAGTGTCACCGATAGCATTGAGCCGATTAGCACGTATTCCGTGGCGGCTCTATCGTTTACATTTCTTAGTTCACCAAATCGAAATACCGATTTAGACGCCAGAACAAAGCCCACAGCGGCGAAGCTGCCTTGTAGTGTGAAAGTCAGGATCAGCAGTCTTTCTAGGTACCCGATTAACTGGCCGCCTTCTAATAAGTCTTTGACGCCATTGTCAGTATCGTTTTCAGCTTGTTTAAGACGCTTCGAATATTTGCTGAGTACCAAACCAATCGCGATAGAGGATGGCTTGGTGATGAGCAGGTAGGCAAATATAACGGTGATGATCTGCGTTGAGTTATTGTTGATGGTCAGTAGGGCAAAGAGTTCTTTTGCGGTGATGCCAGTGGCGTGAATAGCGATTAACACCAACACTAGACTGTGCAGCAATTGGTCGAGGACGAAAAAGCGCGAGCGTATATTTTGGTGCGTTTTCCATAGATCAATCAGCCAATGCGAAACGCCAACAATCAAAAAGATGCTTAGCAAACTCTTAAAGTCGCTGGTAACAAAAAGAATAGGTAAGACAGCGAGCGAACCTTGGACCAGCGCGTGAAAGAATAAAGCCGGAGAACGATGTTTGTGTTGGTTTTTGCACTCGACCCATTTATTCGGTTGGAGCCAGAAATCACCAATGATATGAACGGTGAGTAGGGCGAAGATTAAGAATATCAGTTCAGTCATTGCGGCTAACCTTGCATCATTTGTTCGAACAGCTCTATAGATTCGGCAATCAGTCCCCATTCGGAACGCTTTAGTGAGCTACTTATCGTGCCTTCGGTAATGTTAAGCATTTTAGCCAGTTCTTTTTGTTGGATCTTTGCTTGGCTTGCTAACAATGGAACAAGCACCTCACATTGTCTTGAGGTTAAGCCAGTGATTTGTTTATCAATAAACTTGACGATCAGCTCAAGGCTACGATTGGCAATGTTGGCGGCTTGGTCTGTTTGAATCAGCAATCTCTCGTCATTCATGCTTTCAATACCGCGACCAGAGAGGGTAAAAGCCTCACCCATTGAGCTCTCAACATGAAAACGCAGATTTGGCTCGCGTGCGATGGCAATACTCAAGCGGCAATCGAAGTGTTTCTTTATCGATTTCAGGTAGGTGCGCAGGTACAAGGCATAGCGCAGAGCGTTGTGGTAGTCGTGGATAATGACTTGAAACGCATCGCCTCGTTTGTTGTAAAAGTCGTTCTGATCATTGCCACTTTTTATCGTTGCTAAGGCTGACTGTAAGCCATACATGATCATATCGAACTCTTCTCTTGAGAGTTTGGTCGAGTCAACAATATCGCCAGTAATCACGGCAATAGACATGGGTGATTGTGTTGAGCCTTGTTGCGTGGATGCGGAAGATTGTGCCATGAAAGAAACTCACTTTGACGTTTTCGTTAAATTTAGTTTAATTTGACGTTTTCGTCAAATTTAATGGCTTAACTTTGAGAGTTTAATGTGTGAGTTTGATATTATCGTCAAAGTTTTACTGATTTGACGAAAATGTCAAAGTAGAGAAGACTGCCAATTTAAGTGTGATGCTTGAGATTCCGGTGGTTTAGACAACAAAAAAGCGCCTATATGTGAGGCGCTTTTCGTGTACGAGTTTTTAATCGCTCTTAGCGAGACGCTTTAAACTGCGCTTTACGCATGCGGTTCAATGCTGCCATGACGTCTAGCGTTCTCGGCTTGGCTAAGTCACCTTGGTTAGGCATAGTCTTAAACCAATCGCCTTCAAGCATCTGCGCGATTTCTTTTGCAGGATTGTTTGACCAACCTGGTAACTGTGCAAGTTGGAACCACAACCAGCCAATCGCGTTAATTTCGCTGCTTGATTCAAGTTGCTCTAGCGCGCTTAAATCAGTGAACTCTTTACCAAAGCGTAGTGAATCATTGCCTTTTGCTGAAACGCGGAACTTACCGTCAGCCAAGATCTTTTGTAGCGCTGCGCGGTTAAGTGAGCGAGGGCGGAAGGTCTCTAAAGGAGATTCACACTCGTTATGACGCTCACTAGGGTGCTGCGCGATAACTTGCTTGGCTTTCTCTGATACGTCTACTGCTTGGTAGTCATGCATTTGGATAACCGTATCGGCCACATCTAGGTAGTCACCAGAGCCGCCCATAACGATGATAGTCGAGATGCCAATTTCGTCGCGCAGCTGACCAATGCGGTCAACTAATGGTGTGATTGGCTCGTCACCTTTGCTTACCAACGCCTGCATACGTTCGTCACGGATCATAAAGTTGGTCGCAGAGGTATCTTCGTCAATTAATAAACCGTTTGCGCCAGCTTCAACAGACTCTTGCAACCAAGCTGCTTGAGAGGTTGAGCCTGATGCGTCTTGCGTCGAAAAGTCTAACGTGTCTTTACCCATTGGTAGGTGGTTAATGTAGTTAGACAAGCTGAGGTTGTGTACGCAGCGACCATCTTCAGCGCGAATCTTCATCGCGTTTAGACTTGTTACGATACGTTCACGGCCATCACCCGGGATATGGTTGTAGATCGAGCGCTCGATAGCGTTCAAAAGCGTCGATTTACCGTGGAAACCACCACCAACGATCAAGGTGATACCTTTGCGAATCGCCATGCCTTTGATTGGACCTTGGTTTGGCGTGTTGATGGTAATTTCAAATGATTCTGGAGAAGTAATCGCAACCGCGTCTTGCATCGGTAAATCACAGTTACCCGCAACGCGAGGTAGCACTGAGCCGTTACCGACAAATGCAATCAAGCCTAGCTCGTCAAGTTGAGAGCGCATGAACTCTTGGTCTTCGATGATCTCACAGTGGTGAATCAGTGCTTCTTTATCTATTTCGCGCTCTAACGTTGAACGGCGGATGTATTTAGGCAAGTGGAAGGTCAATAGGTTATCGGCTTTCTTACCAAGCGCCGAGCGACCCTCTGCTGGCAAATTGATGCGAAAACGTAACTCAATGCCTTCTTCAGTAAACAACACTGCGGTGCTATCAAGTACGGTTTGGCCTGTTAGCGCAATATCAATCGAGTTGTCTTGTTTTGCAAACTCAGCAAAGCTACGTGCGATAAAGTCGCGCGCGGCGATTTGGTAAGCGGATGACTTCTCGCGTAGCCATTGTAGGCCGGTTACCGACCAAGGTCTTACCGCACGAACGCGCGATGCAGACGCATAAGGATCTGCTTGAACATAATCAATATAGAAAGTGTAATCGCTAAAGTCGTACTGACCTTTAATTTGCTGGTAAGCACGATAGTTTTGTTTTTCGATTTTTTTTAGTTTTGCGGTTAACTGGTCCATACGACGTTCACAAGTCAGATAAATTTTGGGGCGGAATTATAAACCTATCTACACCCAATATGCGAGCGGATAAGCCCATTGATAGTGAGTGTAGGGTAGTTATTTGTTCAAACCAGCTTAAGCCGCTCTATCATAATCCGCTGGCGTGCGCATTCGGCGTATCAGATTGTTGCAGCAGCAGGATGGATTCAAACTCGTCGCAAGGCATCGGTTTACCATAAAGGTAGCCTTGTCCAACTTCGCACTCTTCAGAAATGATGAAGGTTTCGTGCTTGAGCGTTTCAACTCCTTCAATCGTCACCTGATAACCGAGCTTTTTAGCGATGTTAATAATGGAACGGACGATTTCGCGGTCTTCAGAATTGCTCTCCAAATGTTGGATAAAACTCTTGTCGATTTTGAGCGCGTCGAACGGGAATTTCTTCAAATAATTGAACGATGCGTAGCCAGTTCCAAAGTCATCTAGTGACAGTGTCACTCCTAGTGCCGATAGACTATTCAAGGCGTTAAGTGCTTTTACCTCATCTGCGATCAAACAACTTTCGGTCACTTCGAGTTCAAGGAATCTCGCGGGTAACTGATAGGTTGTCAGCAAATCTTGCACAGTTTCGACGAAGTGAGGGTTTTGTAATTGCACCGCAGAAACATTAACACTGAGTTTGAAATCATCAATTTGACCGACCCATTCGCCCGCTTTCTGAATCGCAGAGCGCAAGACGAAATTACCCACCTCGAATATCAAGCCATTTTGCTCCGCCAAGTGGATAAGCGGCTCATTTGATATGTCACCTAAGATTGGGTGTCGCCAACGCAGCAGAGCTTCTGCGCCGACCCATTTGCGCGTCGCAGGCGAGACTTTAGGCTGGAAGTAGAGCAGCAAGTCGTCATTTCTCACTGCTTGAAGTAGATAACTCTCTAACTTGTTGATGTTCTTTTGAATGTCAGACAAGTCCTGAGAGTAGAAACTGAACTTATGCCCCGAGTCCTTACAGGAAAGCATGGCTTCAAACGCGTACTTCAACAGACAAGTACTGCTGGTGGTATCTTTAGAAGTGGCAATACCGATATAACCGTGTAAATGGAGTTGCTCGCCTTCGATGTTAAACTCAAGCTGGCTCACATCCATCAATCGGCTACAAAGCGTGTGAATGTCTTGTTCAAGGTGCTTAGATGAGAAGATAAACGCCAAATCGGTTGATGTCGGCCGAGCGGTCTGCAAATTATAGTCACTTAAATCACCAGCGCGGTGATGGTATTGGGTGAGGACTTGATCCCAAACCTTATAACCGTACTTAGACTGTATACGACGGCCGTTGGCAAATCCCACGTGAACCACGACAACGTGCTCGTTTTCATCTCTTGAAGCTTGTCTAAGCAGCGTTTCAGTTTCGGTTTCCAGCGCGGTACGGTTTAAAAAGCCCGTGGCTAAATCGTGTCTTTGTTGGTAATGGACTTTTTGTTCGGCGGCGCGGCGCTTATCTATCTCGACATTCAGTGAGTAATTTAGGTCAACCAAGTCTTGAGTGCGATTCTGCACGCGAGATTTCAGAATATAGTTAAGCTCTTGCAAGCGTGTGTTTTGGTAAAGCGTCTTTAGGTGCGCCTCAATCGAGTCTTTAAACGACTCAAGTAAGGTTTGGTAAGTCTGAGAAAAATGGTTTTCTTTGTCATCCAGAATACAAATCGTGCCAAACACTTCGCCGTTCGGCCAGCACAACGGAAATCCACAGTAAGCGAGCAAACCAAACTTCATGTCTGGGTTGTCTTTCCAAATTGGATCGTTGCTGGCGTTTGGCACTAACAACTGGCGTTTTTCGTTAATGACGGTTTCACAATACAAGCCTTGTTCGAGCAGCTCGCTGTCGCCAACAGAGTAGGGATGACTGGTATTCGTGTTTGCGGCGAAGACTTCTATACGCTCTGGGTGAACGCGCATGATGAGTGCCGCAGGGACGCTGGTTACTTCTGCGAGCAAATTGACGATGGTTTGCCAACCATCCAGCATTTCACGGGGAATGCTGATGTCGGCACAATTGATCTTTAACATACACTATCCCTATGTGCTTTCTTCTTGTGTAAGAGCATTCCTTGGCTCTTATGTAATCATAGCCTTTATTGAGTAAACATTATTCATTTCGTGGATTTAGCCTTTCGCTCTGTGCGCTGTGCGACAGAAACAAAAGAGCCCTCAATCAAATTTGAGGGCTCACGCAAGTTCGAATGATCCGTCTAAAGATCGTAAACGCTATTCGGTATCTTTTTCTGAGAACATTTTAAGATCAATAGGTTGCGTATAATCGATGTTGTCAAAACCAAAACCGTTTAGCTGCATGAACTCTTGTTTGTAACCAGCATAGTCAGCCAATTGTTTAAAGTTATCACTGTTGAGTGAAGACATCAGTTGCGTCACTTTTTGCTGTGTTGCTGAATCCAGCTCCCAATCATCCATTCGAACTAAGCGTTCGCAATCAACAGGAACTTTGGCTGAGCCGTAGAGCTTGCTGCTGAATAGACGCTGCATTTGTTCAATACAGCCTTCGTGAGTGCCTTGTTCTTTCATCACTTTGTATAGCGAGATGATGTAAGGGCTCAAGCCAGGAATAAAGACACTCGCTTTGGTGACTAGCGCTTTACATACTGTTGCGTAAGCACCGCCGTCATAACAGGCTAACTTCAAGTTAAGAGAATGGCTGGTTTGATGAAGGTCGATCTTCGCGCGGCCAAGTGTACCGTCCAAGTAAATCGGGTGGGTAACTTCAGGTCCCATATAAGAGAAAGCGATCGTTTTGCACCCTTGCGCGATAGAGTCAGAGTTGATCAGTGTATCAACCCAAGATTCCCAATCTTCGCCGCCCATTACTTTGATGGTGTCTTGCGCTTCAGCTTCGGTCGCAGAGGTAATCGTTGTATCAAGCCAGTGGTCATTTTCCAGCAAAATGGTTGCGCCTGAGACATCTTGGCCAATGGGTTTAATCGCAGAACGCCATAAGTCTCCAGTCTCTGGATTCGGTCTTACGCCACTTGCTACGCTGTAAATAATCAGATCCACTTCGCCTTCAAAGTAAGTCTCGATCGCTTCGACCACTTCTTCTTTTATCTGACGTGAAAACGCATCGCCTTGAATATTAACCGCAATTCGGCCTTCTTGTTCGGCGTACTTTTTAAAGAATAGATTGTTGTAATAACCCGCAGAGCCTGTGCCTTTATCTGACGGCCCTCGTTCATAAGAGACTGAAATCGTGTCGGCTTTTGCACCACCAAAAGTCAGTGCGGTACGCGCAGCTAAGCCAAAACCAGACGAACCACCAATAATTAATACACGTTTGGGGCCATCGGTGATCGGTTTTGCTTGTTTTACGTAATTGATTTGTTGGAGAACTGCTTGCTCACATCCAAGTGGGTGGGCGGTACGCGCCACAACGCCGTTGATAACGGGCTCAATAATCATCTTTTCCGTCCTTTACCTAAAGGGATTAGACTAAGTTAGCGTAAAACTAAGTAAAGTTTATTGAGCTAGACCAACTAGAGATGATTAATTAACTCATTGGCAACGAATTCTGCAATCCAAGGCTGAGCTTCAGGCTTAGGGTGTAGACCGTCGGACATCATCCAATCTGGTTTGGTGATAACACCTTCGAGAAAGAACGGAAGCAGTGTGACTTGGTGCTGTTGGGCCGTCTTAGGATAGAGTTCAGCGAAAGCTTCTGTGTAGCGTTTGCCGTAATTAGGCAGAACACGAATTTGCATCAGCAGAGGCGTTGACTCTGATTGGCGCACCATATCAATCATTTTGCCGAGGTTGGTTTGGATTAGTTTTGGTGGGAAACCACGTAAACCGTCGTTGGCGCCTAACTCAATCAACACGTAATCGGGCTGATGTTGGGAAAGCAGTTGAGGTAGGCGAGCAATGCCATTTCCGGTCGTATCACCGGAGATACTCGCGTTGATGACTTCAACAGGCTTACCTTTGTTGGATAACACATCTGGTAATAAAGTTGGCCATGCTTTTTCGATCGGCATTTGATAGCCTGCACTGAGGCTATCGCCCAAAATCAATAATTTGCTCGCACTAGCTGGATTAGTAAAAACAAGAATAATGGCAAGGGAAAATAGACGAAACATGCAAACATCCGTAATTAAAGCAAACTCACTGTCTAAAGTAGTGTCTACTAATCAGGAACAATTAACAATCCTTGATGGTATAAACCTTGATATCAAAACTGGCGAAAGCGTCGCCATTGTTGGCAGCTCAGGTGCGGGTAAATCAACCTTAATGACGCTGCTTGCGGGCTTAGATACCCCAACAACCGGTAGCATCGAATTACTCAACCAAGACATTACCGCTCTGGACGATGAAGCGCGTGCCGCAATTCGTAGTGAGTTTGTGGGTTTCGTCTTTCAAAGCTTCCTTCTTATCCCAAGTTTAAGCGCGCTAGAAAACGTCACACTGCCTTGTTTGTTGAAAGGTGAAGACGAAGACGTGGAACGTGCGAAACAGCTGCTGAGCTCTGTGGGGCTCGAACATCGTATGCATCACTCTCCAGCCCAGCTTTCGGGCGGGGAGCAACAACGCGTCGCGCTAGCCCGTGCATTTATGATCCAACCTAAAGTGCTGTTTGCCGATGAACCGACCGGTAACTTGGATCAGCAAACCGCAGAAAAGGTGATTGAGCTGCTGTTTGAATTGAACAAGCAACATGGCACAACGCTAGTGCTGGTGACTCACGATATGACATTAGCTGAACTGTGCGAGCGACGTATTCGAATGCACGCGGGTCAGCTTGAGGAGTCGTGATGACAGCACAAGTATCAAAAAATCTTAACCGTCGTCTATTTAGCTGGAGTTTGGGTGAGATTCGCCACGGGCAACTTTGGCCAGTTTCAATCGCGTTAACGCTGATCATCGCGTGTATTTTTGCTTTAACTGCACTTGCCGAGCGTATGGAGCAGGTAGTGGTAAAGCAGGGCAAGGATGCGTTAACGGCTGATACGGTATATACGTCTTCCAATCCGATCCCTGAGCAGTTGATTGCCGCCACTCAGCAACAAGGCTTAACTACTTCGCTGCAAACCCGATTTGCGACAATGGCGTTCAGTGACAACGCGATGAAGTTGATTACGGTGAAATCAATCGATAGCGCTTATCCGCTACGCGGTGAAATGGTGCTATCGGACGGAAACGCCACGTATTCCAACATTAAACCGGGTGAACTCTGGCTGGACGAACGTTTATTCAATCAGTTAGACGTTAAAGTAGGTGACAGCGTCACGGTGGGTGATGCCGATTTTGTTGTCTCTGGCCACATTGTTGAAGAACCGGGATTGAGCTTTAACCCCTTCCGCCAAATGCCATCTGCTTTTATCCATGAGTCTGACCTAGACAAGACCGGAGCAGTGCAATTAGGCAGCCGCGTGCGCTTTAGTCTGTATATCAATGGTGATGAAAAGCAGATAGAGCAAGTGAAAGACGTTGTCACGTTGACACCAAGTGACCGCTGGCGTGACCAGAACAGCGCGAGTCGCACTAATGAAGTGTTCCAACGTACTGAACAGTATCTATCACTAACGGTTGCGATTGTCGTGATTATGGCAGCGACGACTTTGGTGCTCACTTGTCAGCATTATGTGACGACACGTAAGAAGACCATCGCAATGCTGAAAAGCTTAGGTGCGAGCCGTTCTTGGATCAGTCGTTGGTTGTCGATTCAGGTACTGATTCTGCTGGTTACGGCCGCTGTACTCGGTGTGGCAATTGGTGTTGTGCTTGAAGTGCTGCTACGTATTCCTTTAGTCGATTTGTTACCCGATCCACTGCCGAGCTACGGAATTGGTCCTGCACTGATTGCGATTATGACTAGCATCTTGATTGCAGTGCCAGCGTTAGGTATTCCGCTCATGAGCTTGTTGAACGTGAGCGCAGCCAATGTGATGCAAGATGCTCTCAGCTACGAGAAAGGTAAATCATACCGTTGGCTTGTATTAGTTCCACTTGTGCCAATGTTGGTCGCGTATTACGACAACACTATGGTGTGGATTGTCTTTGGCGGCATGATCGCGTTGTTCGTGGTGTTAGCGGTGCTGAGTTTGGTGGTGACGAAGAGTATTGCCAAAATGCCGCTCACACCCGCGATTAAGTTGGCGCTTAGCCGAATCAACCGCTCCAGTGTCTCTACTGGAATACAATTTGGCGCGTTGGCGCTCTCATTGATGCTACTCGCGGTGATGTGGTTAGTTAGAACCGATCTACTCACAGATTGGCAACGCACGCTACCTGAAGATGCACCAAACGCGTTTGCACTTAATATTGCCCCTTATGAGCGCGAAGCCTATTTGAAGGTGCTGGACGATAACCAAATCGAACGTTCGCAAGATTATCCGATCATTCGCGGTCGTCTTTCACAAATCAACGGCAAAGACGCCAAAGAATACGCGCAGGGCGGTGAAGGCACAGATGCATTGAGGCGTGAAATTAACTTTACGTTTGCAGATGGCATTCCTGAGCACAACGAAGTGCTTGAGGGACAATGGACTAATACTGAAGGCGTATCAGTCGAATCCGATGTAGCAACTGACCTAGGTCTAAGTATTGGCGACGAGCTAACGTTTGTTATCAATAGTCAGGAAGTGAGTGCGAAGGTCAACTCTATTCGTCACGTTGAATGGCGCGATATGAAGCCAAACTTTTATTTCATTTTCACGCCGGATGTACTGTCTGATATCCCTGCAACGTATTTGGTCAGCTTTAGGCTAAAAGAGCAAGATGACAGCTTGATCAATCAGCTATCGAGAGAGCACCCAACCGTAAGTTTGATGGACATTCGCAGTATGGGTGCAAAAATCCAACAATTGCTGACGCAGATTGTTTGGTCAATAACTGTATTAGCAGGATTAGGTGTTATTGCGGGAGTAATGTTGATATTTACCCTGTTACGCTTGAGTTTGGGGCAAAGACAGTCAGAAATACAACTTTACCGTACGCTAGGTGCAAGTAAAAAACGTGTTACACAAACCATTTGGGCGGAGTATGGATTGATGTCACTTATCGCTGGTGTGATAGCCGCAATCGGGGCAGAAATCGTGGTTGGAGCCTTGATGGTGTATGGCTTTGACTTATCACCCTCGTTGCATATCACGTTATGGTTTGCGTTACCTATTGTCACGTTTTTCACATTAGCGCTTGTTGTTAACAGCATGATTAGAGGCCTATTAGTCCCTATAAATAAAGCATTTAGCTGATGTTACTTAGGCTGAGTTATTCAGTTATCCACAAAATCGGTGGATAAAGTTTGGGATAACTCAGCCTGTAGATAACTCACAAATCGGCACAAGCCTTGTGTTGTGAACGTGTGGAGCAATTTTCTTATTCACACTGGGTAAAAATCTGGAAATCTCGATTTTTGAGTCAAGTGTTTTTTTCATTTTTTTATCATAAAAACGCAATTAATTTTCCTTGCAAAAATTGTGTTTTTCTTCTTAGCCCATAGACAGTAAAATGCACTTAGAATGAATGGATTAACCATATAAATGCAGTCTGAAAAACGTCAAACCACAGCATCTTCCATAGCCGTTATTGGTGGAGGTATCGCCGGTGCTACCGCAGCTGTCCATTTCGCAGAGCTAGGTCTTAACGTCACTCTTATCGAAAAAAAGAGCAGCTTAGTATCAGGGCCGCCGATCTGTCATTTGCACGCTGGTGGAAATTTATACAGAGAGATCTCAACCGAGCAATGTTTGGAGCTATTAAAGCAGTCCATTGATACTGCTCGCCTGTATCCCCACACGGTAAATAACCGCCCAACCATTATTGCTGTCCCTTATTTGGACGGTGGGACACCTGAAGAGCTATACGAACGCCTAATCGCGATTCAGAGCGCTTACAAAGAGCTGGTAGAACAAGATCCGGCTAACAAGGTGCTCGGCGAGCCAGAAGACTACTACCGTTTTTATTCCAAAGATGAAATCGAAGCTTTAAAAGATAAAGTTCAGCCAGAGCAGCCAAAGTCGTTTGATGATTGGTTGATCCCATTCGCGAAACATACCAATCTGGAGACGCTGCGATTCCCAATTGCAGTGGTTCAAGAGCCGGGCTGGAGCGTGTTCCGAATCGGAGCTTCTGCAGCATTAGCTTTAGAGCAAATGCCAAACTGTAATCTTCTGCTTAATACGCAATTAACCGATCTCGTTGAACAAGAGGGCGGTTGGAAACTCACTTGTGTTAATCAACAAGGCGAGAGTGTTGAAGTTAACGCCGACTATCTTGTTAACGCCTGTGGTTACGAAACGGGCAATATTGATGATTTAGCTGAAAAACCACGCAGTCGTTTAGTCGAGTTTAAAGCCGCATACGTAACCAAATGGACGGAGTACAGTGAGCTGTGGCCTGAAGTGATCTTTCACGGCCCTCGTGGCACACCAAATGGCATGGCGCAGTTAACGCCATATGCGAATGGCGTATTCCAACTACACGGTATGACGAAAGACATTACCTTGTTTGACGACGGTTTAGTGGCGTCATCGCAGCATTCGTCTCAGCCTAAGTTGCCAGTTAAACTGGAAGGTAAGATTACCTCTGGTTGGGACCATCAGGTGGCAGTAGAACGTTCCCGACGCGCAATTGAACACATGGCGCGTTTTGTTCCTGATTATCAACACGCGGTTGAGTACGGCACACCTTTGTTTGGTGCGCAGCAAATACCGGGCAGTGATGAAACGCTTCGTGCTGCAGACGTAACCTTTGAAGGCGAGCACTATGCGCGAATTGAAGTGGTTAAAGGTTCCTCAGCACTTGAGGCCGCGATGAAGATCGTTACGCAATGGCATCTGTATCAATACCGTCATGAGTCGATAGAGAGCTTACACCCAGTGAGTATGTCGCTGAGTGAACAGAGTATCGAAGAGAAAGCGACGGAAATGGCCGTTGAACGCAGCTACCCACCAGAACTCGCTCAATACTACGGCGAAGTGCATCAATAAAAAATGGCCCATACAGGGCCATTTTTTTCAACTACCGAATCCTAGTGCTTGGCTATGGTGTTAGTAACCAAAGTATTTTGCCCATTGGCACCAAACGTCTTGCAGTCCGAGCAGGTCGCCACGAACGAATCGTACTTTCTGACCGGGTTTTGCTTGCGCCAGTCTCGGTAGATCAATACGCGCCACGCAACCCAGTTTTGGATACCCACCAATAGTTTGACGATCATTAAGCAATACGATCGGTTCTCCATTGGGTGGCACCTGAATCGAGCCGAGAGCAATACCTTCACTCAAGTATTCTTTGTTGGGTGGGGCTACTTTTCCACCGCACAAGCGATAACCCATACGATCGACAAACTGACTGACTTCGAACTCTTGTTGATAAAAGCGTTCAAGCTGTGCAGGTGAAAAATCCTCAACCTGATAGCCTTCAATCACCCTGAGTTCGAGTGTGAGATTGTAATCGGGTTTAAAGCGAAAGGTCATTTGTATTGGCTTTTCTCTCACTTCATGGGCGGAAAAGAATAGCTCATCACCGGCCTTGAGCGGCTCACCTTTATGCAGTCCTCCCAATTGATCACGGGTGACCGCAGAGCAGCTACCAAGTTGATAATTAGCCTGAAAACCATGTTTAATCGCCAGATAACTACGAAGGCCGTTTTTAGGCAAGCCAAACGTCAGTGTTTGTCCTTTTTTCGCTGCGAATGTACACCAATTTGTCAGCGGAACGCCGTCCAGTTTTGCGTTGAGGTCACCACCTGCGATTGCCAGTTCACAATCATCATTTATCGCAAACTCAGCCTGGCCTAATGTGATTTCTAAGCAAGGGCAACTGGTTGAGTTGCCCAAAAGGTGATTTGCCCAGCTAAAGGCGTAATCGTCGACAGGACCGCCTTGTGTAATGCCAAGATGCGCTAAACCAAAACGTCCGAAATCTTGTAATAGGGTTTGCTGACCAGGTTTGACCACGGAAATACTTGCGATGTTGCTCATTGCCAGCCCTCCAAAATTTCGCCGCCTAACTCAAGAAATGTGGCCTTATCTATCGGTTTGAATTTAACCTTAGTACCGATAGAGAAAGGCAAGATAGGGGAGCCGTTAGGGTTGTATATAGTGACTGGACAGTTACCAATAATGTTCCAGCCGCCGGGTGACTCAGTCGGGTATATTGCAGTCTGGTGATTAGCGATAGCAACGCTGCCTTTTTGTACTTTTAACCGTGGCGACGATTTGCGAGGTAATCTGAGTTTATCATTCACGTTAGTAAGAAAAGCAAACCCTGCTGTGAAGCCAATTGCACCAACGGTATATTCTTGCGCGCTGTGTAGAGCAATGACATCTTCAAGGCTTAAACCTTTGGCCAAATAACTTTCTAAGTCAGGGCCGACATCTTGATGATAATAAACGGGCAACTCAATTTGCTCGCACTCAGGTTGGCCGGGCAGGTGTTCAAGAGCCTCTGTAACGATCTTTTCTAGATAAGGGACAAATTCGAAAATAGAGACTCGGTGCGGAAGGTAGTCAATCAGAATGGAATTGAATGAAGGGGTAACATTCATTATCCAAGAGCCAAGTTGATTCCTTAGATAGAGGCTAATTTCGCCAATTACCCAAGATAGTCGGGGACTTGGCTCAGATTCAAATCGTATGAGTACCGAGCACTCGGCAACGGGATCGATCGTTGTCTCTATATCCAAAGTTATTCCTCCCTGTTTAATGTCTCGCGTATGCGTTCAATCATTTGAATGGCGTCTTCATTGTCTCCATGCACACAAATCGTATCGGCTTCGAGTGATACGGTATAACCATCGAGTGTGCGAACTTTTCCGTATTTGGCAATTTGGGTGATTTGATCCAAGATCTCGTCTTCGTCAGTAATCACTGAGCCGGGTAGGCTGCGTGGAGCGAGTTGTCCGGAGCTTAGGTAACGACGATCGGCAAACGCTTCATACAGCAGTGGGACATCGTAGTTGTCAGCAATATCCAGCCATTCTTGTTTATCTGCGATCGCCAGCATCATTAATGGAACATTAAAGCAAGAAACCGCATCGACGACCGCCTCAAAGATATTAAGATCTTTGAGCATATCGTTATACAGTGCGCCGTGAGGTTTGATGTAGCTTAGCTCGGCGTTAACGCTCTCACACAGTGCTTTCAATGCGCCAACTTGGTAAATCACCATATTGCAGATTTCTTCCGGTGTGAGCGGGATGCTACGTCGACCAAAACCTTGTAAGTCTGGGTAGCTTGGGTGAGCGCCAATTTGAACGTCGTGCTTAAGCGCCATTTTAATTGTTTTGATCATGATGACAGGATCAGAAGCGTGGAATCCACACGCAATGCTGGCTTGATCGACGTATGGCATCACCGCAGCGTCGTTACCCATTTTCCAATGGCCGAAGCTTTCACCCATGTCACAATTTAAATTGATTCGATTCTTTTTCATTAAATGAAAACTCTTTAATCATCATGTTATTAAGATGTTTCAAAAGGCAAAATCAAACAGTGATCGGTTTCATTATTTGATTAAGAAGCTGATAAAAACATGCCGTTCCATATACCAATCTATATTGATAAGTGGAATAATAGCAGCTGCTAATATAGCCAGGAATATGAATGTTTAGGCACTCCATACTATTTTCGTCCCTCTGCTTAACGGGATTCATTGCATCTGCCAATGATAGTCTAGATGAATTAATGTCGATGAGCTTAGAAGAGCTGTCGATGCTAGACATTACAATGGAAACTGCTTCAAAGTTTGAGCAAAAACTTTCAGATATCCCTGCGTCGGTATATGTGTTGAGTGGCGAGCGCATCTTACGTAGTGGTGCTTCTACGATAGCGGAAGCATTGTCGCTCGTTCCTGGTGTTTACTTTTCAAAATGGAATGAAAACTCTTTCCATGTTTCATCCCGCGGTTTTCATGATGGCCTGTACAACAAAATGTTGGTTATGGTCGATGGTCGCAGTGTCTATAGCCCAATCTATGGCGGCGTGTATTGGAGCACTCTGGATTATATCTTGGCAGATATAGACCGAATTGAGGTGCTGCGTGGACCTAGTGGGGCTGTTTGGGGTGGCAATGCAGCCAACGGCGTTATCAACATCATCACCAAACCCGCGTCTGAAACACAAGGCACGTATTTGTCTGCGACGGGCGGGCGTTATGAAGCCTACGATGTTTCGATACGACAAGGCTTTCAAACTGACAGTGGTGTTTCCGCTCGCGCATTCTTTAAAGCTCGCAATAATCCCAATTATTTATCGCACCATACCGATCACTGGCGTACTGACACCGCTGGAATAGTGGTCGAAAATGACTCATGGTCGGTTCGCGCTGGCGGGACTAAAACCAGTACTAAAGAGTATTTCAATTTGGTCGAGTACGATTCAAGTGATCCGTACAACTTACCGATTGAGTTTGAAGATGGGAATCGCGACTACAATACGTCGAGCGTTTACGCGCAGTTTGCTTATTCTAAAACACTTGAATCGGGCGATAAGCTTAGTACCAGCCTTTGGGTTGACCACGTTGATGATGAATCATTGGAAGCACCGGGCAAATACACCACGCTTGATGTTGAGGTGAACTATCTCGCTAAGTTAAGTGACCGCCATGAGCTATTGCTTGGGGCGGGGTATCGCTATGTCGATATGGACTTTGGTTCCCACTGGCTGGATACCGATCTTTATAAACCTTCGATTTATCTGCGTATGTATGATATCGATGGTGCAGATGACTATATCGCCAACGTGTTTGTTCAGTCCGATTACCAATGGACGGACAAACTTAGTTCGGTGTTAGGGCTAAAAGCAGAACACTTCGAGCAAAACGGCGAGACTGAATTAGCCCCACAAGCACGTATGCTTTACCAATTCACACCTGAGCACAGTGGTTGGGGCGGTGTTGGTCGCGGAGTGGTCTCACCGTCTTACATGGACTCAAACGCCATCCAACAGTGGGTGGGTATTGAGGAAATTGGCGGCGATCTTTACGGCTTAACCTTCCTTACGATGCCTAACCGCGACTTGAGCACCGAGTCGGTTTGGACCTACGAGATTGGCTACCGTTTTCAACCCTCTTCATCGTTTGAACTGGATGCAACGGCGTTTTACAGCCACCATAAAAACATTCGCGCTCAAGACTGTAATACTTCGTTTACCCTTGTGGATTATGAGCATCTGAGATTCTGCTTTACCAATGATGACTATGACGCGAGTTCAAAAGGTGTGGAACTCGCATCCCGCTATGCGTTTAACGAGCAGCTAAGCCTATATGCAACTTACAGTTATCTGACAGTCGATGCTAAGTGGCAGGGGGGAGCTTTGTCTAATGGTGAAGCGGAAGCGTTTCTCTCGTTGCCTAAACAGCATATGGCGAGCATTCAAAGTGTTTGGGATATCAGTCGTTCGTGGCAATGGGACTTCATCGTGCGTTACAACGATATTGAGTACCCCGAGGATCCAATAGACGACATACTCGATGAGCTTGACCCACATTTCACGCTTGATACTCGCTTAGGTTGGCAAATGAATGAACAATCACCAACCATAGAAATCATTGCTCAGAAGGTATTTGCAGAAGAACTGTATGATTCTTGGAGCTTATACCCAAATGAGCAACTTTATTTCGTAAGGTTGTCGCATGAGTTTTAAGCTAACGATCGCTGGTACATTTTTGATTTTGGCAGGTATGTCGTTCCAAGCGCTGGCGAAATATACTCCTGAGCAAGTTAAAGCAGTCTATATTTATCGTATTGCCAACTTTATTCACTGGAATCAGGACTCGGTCATGACGCAGGTAAATATCTGTGTACCTGACAACCCGTCGATCAAAGAGATTCTTACCGAGATCACCCAAGACAAACAAATTCGCAATAAGCCAATTCGAGTCGTTGAGCAAGACTGTCATATCTTGTTTATATCGCAACTGGACAATTTACCTGTCTATTCAGACGTACGCCGAAAAACCGTGTCTATCAGTGATATGGATAACTTTACTGATAATGGCGGTGTTATCGAACTGAACCTAAACGATGGACGGATTAAACCACGAGTGAATCTCGATAACATTGGCGACTACTCGATTTCGTCTAACTTCTTACGTGTTTCAGATATTGAGGGAGGCGCTAATGAAGCTTCTCAGTGATATGCCGTTAAAAAGTAAGTTGGTTCTGCCAATTATTATGTTTGCAGCGATGATCTTTTTTACATCGCAGGGGTATGCGTTTTTTAGCGCTCACGAGGTGCAAAAAGAGAATTTAATCAATCGCGTCAGTGTGCTCGCTAAAGGTGTTGCTTACAACCTACAAGCGGCTATTTTGTTTGATGATCGCCTCAGTGCTGCTGAAGTGTTAGATGCGTTCTCTGCAGACAACGATATTGTTTCGGTAAAATTGTATTCTTCTGATAATCAGTTATTTGCGGAATATCTGCAACAAGGTAACGCTGTACCAACGCCGACGGAATCGCAACGCAAAGATATCGATAAACAACAATTTGCTGTGGGCGAAGACTTCATCTTCTTGCTTATTCCGGTAAGAGTTGAACAAGAAAGTATCGCAGAGATGAACATCACCATCTCAAAAGACTCGTTTCAGCAGCTTTACAACACCGCACTGACGAATGGGATGATCTTTCTTTTCCTACTCACCGTCGCGAGTAGCGTATTGTACTTTGCGGTGGATAAGTTCATCGTAAGGCCGTTACACACCTTGAATTTAGGTATGCGTAACTACATCAATAGTCAGCAAAAAGGCGTGAGTATCGAAAGTTCGGCGAACGATGAAATTGGCGACTTGGTTCGAGCGTTTAACACCATGCTGCAACGACTAAACCAACGGGATCAACAGGTGGCGTACACGCTAGATAAATTAGAGGCGGAAAAGTCCTTTGCAAATGAAGTGGTCGAAACAGTTAAACACGCGCTTATCGTTGTCGAGCCAAGCGGTGAAGTGAGGCTCTACAATGCTGCGGCTTGCCGTGTGTTCAAATGCTCAAGTGTCATTTGTCAGGGCGCGAATCTGGTTGATTTGATGTCTGACGATAACCGCCGCTTTATTAAGAATGCGCTAGAGAATGACTTAGAGTTTACTGATGAACAGGTTTGGACTAGAGATGTCTTTGACCAACCTCAGTTACTGCAAATCACCTGTACTAAGCTCACCAAGCGTGAACAGTTCCTTTTCGCGATACAAGATATTACCGAAGTAGAAGCTGCACTTAGTCGTCAGAGGCTCGCAGCTGGCGTGTTTGAAAATAGCCAAGACGGTTTGATGGTGACCAACGAGTCAGACGTTATCACCATGGTCAACCCAGCACTTACTGAGCTGCTTGGTTACCCTCAAGAGAGTTTGCTAGGTAAAATGCCAGAGCAAGTGTTTGACTGGCAGCAATTCCGCTCGCTGATGCCTGCGATTAAAGATGCTGTGATCCAGTTTGGACAATGGCAAGGTGAAGTGTGGGAGAAAGACTGCAACGGAAAGAAAGTGCCAATGTTTGCCAAGGTTTCTCGTATCAAGACTGCGCAGTCTGATAGTAAGTATGACTATGTGTATATCCTGTCTGACTTATCAAGTATCAAAGAAATGGAGCGACTTGAGTACTTGGCGCATCATGACTCGTTAACGGGTGTGGCAAACCGAGCGCAGTTATATCGCGTTTTAGACGAGACATTGAAGCAAGAACACGATGAAACATCGGGCTGGGCATTGCTCTACTTAGATCTTGATGGCTTTAAACAAGTGAATGATAGTTTCGGTCATGACGCGGGCGATGAGGTTCTCAAACAAGTTGCCCAGCGTTTGGTCGCGCAGGTTGGAACCCATGATTTGGTCGCACGCCTTTCTGGTGACGAGTTCGTCGTGTTTGTTAAATCGATAGACAAAGAGGCGCTTACTCCACTTTCTGAACGCATAATGGAAGTAGTCAGAGAAGATATTGTTTACCGCAACCAAATTTTGAACGTGGGCGTCAGTGTTGGTGTAACCTATGTAGATGAGCCAGAACAATCGATGGAATCGATCATCAAACGAGCAGATCTGGCGATGTATCAAGCGAAGAACAACGGTAAGAGTCGCATTGTGATTGAAAGATGATGTTTGGTGTTGTCTCACTTTTGCGCTATATTTCTCGCGCTAGATTCGCTAACATTAAATCAATTTATTCAAAAGGTTATAACAAATGAACGTCTTGGTTACTGGCGGTATGGGTTACATTGGTAGTCATACTTCCATTCAAATGATTCAAGCGGGAATGACTCCTGTAATTTTTGACAATCTATACAACAGTAAGAAAACTGTTCTTGACCGAATTGAAAAAGTTTCAGGTGTGAGACCGACTTTTGTCCAAGGTGATATTCGCGATAAAGCGGTACTGGTTGAAGTACTGAAACAACATAACATCGAAGCTGTGATTCACTTTGCTGGCCTCAAAGCGGTAGGTGAGTCGGTAGCGAAACCTTTGGAATACTACGACAATAACGTTCACGGCACTTTAGTGCTTGTGGATGCAATGCGTGAAGTGGGCGTTAAAACTCTAGTTTTCTCATCATCGGCGACGGTTTATGGCGACCCTGCGTCAGTGCCAATTACAGAAGACTTTCCAACCAGTGCAACCAACCCTTACGGCCGCAGCAAACTGATGGTCGAAGAGTGTCTGACTGATTTCCATAAAGCAAACCCAGAGTGGAGTATTACGCTACTGCGCTACTTCAATCCAGTTGGTTCTCATCCGTCTGGCGAGCTTGGTGAAGATCCTCAAGGCATTCCAAACAACTTGATGCCGTTTGTATCACAGGTCGCAGTTGGTCGCCGTGAGTTCTTGTCTGTGTTTGGTAGTGATTACCCAACCAAAGACGGTACCGGTGTACGCGATTACATCCACGTGATGGACCTGTCTGATGGCCACGTCGCTGCGTTGCAGAAAGTAGGGCGCAAAGACGGTTTGCACGTTTACAACTTGGGTACAGGTAACGGCTACAGCGTTCTGGAGATGGTTAAGGCGTTTGAATCTGCCTCTGGTAAACAAGTGCCATACGAAATTGTTGATCGTCGTCCTGGTGACATCGCGGAGTGTTGGGCAGACCCAGCAAAAGCGATGAAAGAGCTAGAATGGCGAGCAGAGCGTACTCTTGAACAAATGACGGAAGATACTTGGCGCTGGCAGTCGAATAACCCGCAAGGTTATCCAGAAGCCTAAACGAGATATCAAACAAAAAGCCACCGAAAATTCGGTGGCTTTTTTTAGTCGTTAAAACGGTGTAACTCTAAGTAAAGGGAGTTACTTAACTTCTTTGTCTTTACCCAGTGACAGAATCCACAATGAGATTACTGCAACTACCGCAAAACCAGAAAGAATAATAACTGGCATTGCACTGTAGCCAAGTACGTGCCAAATGATCGATTCTAATGTACTCATCTATAGCTCCTTATTGCCAGCCTTCAACGCCGTGCATGTCTGGCAGTTTATGCGCGATGCCTTTGTGACAGTCTACACACGTTTTCTCACCAGATGCTAGGGCTGTTGAGTGTTGATTTGCGCTACGTTCACCCTGTTCTGAGAAGTCCATGTATTCGAACTGGTGACAGTTACGACATTCCAGTGAATCGTTCTTCTTCAATCGAGACCATTCCCGCTCAGCAAGGTGCGCACGACGTGCTTGGAACTTCTCTTGCGTATCGATAGTACCGATAAAGTGGGCAAATAGCTCTTTCGAAGCCTGAACTTTACGAACGATCTTATCTGTCCATTCATGTGGTACGTGACAATCTGAACAGATTGCGCGAACACCTGAGCGGTTAGAGTAGTGAATCGTCTCTTGGATCTCGGCAACAATAGGTGCGTGACAACCAGAACAGAACTCTTCGGTGTTGGTTGCTTCCATACCTGTGTTAAATGCGCCCCAGAATAGAAGACCACCAGCAAAGCCCATAAAGAGTACAACACCTACCGCTGCTTTACTCGGACTCGTCAGCCGCTTCCAAAACGCTTTCAATAGTTTCATAGTTAGCCTCTTACAAACGGTTATTTAAGTGAGTCAACAGCTTCAAAGTTGTTCTTAATAAGCGGCTTAGCGTTTGCTTGTGGAACATGGCACTGTAAACAGAAGTAACGACGTGGTGATACGTCTGACAATACAGCATCTTCACGGTTAACGTAGTGGGTCACACTGATTTTAGTTGCGCCCATTTCTTTCGCATTTTTCCAGCTGTGGCAAGACAGACATTTGTTCGCATTCAATGACACTTCGTAGCCGCGGATGTTATGCGGGATTAGAGGTGGTTGATATACGAAACTTGAGTCTAGCACTTGTTCACGCGGGTACTTTTTGAAGCTATCGGCTGGGCGAGTATCTTCTAGCTCGGTCGCACCACGAAGAGATTCTAATCCACCTGTGCCACCTGGGTTGTCTAGTTCAGCCAGTACACTACCACTTAACAGCGCACCAACAGATAATAGTGCAACAAGTAATTTTTTCATTTTACATTCTCCGCCTTATGGCTAAATTCTTTTGATTGGTCGCCATATTTCAGGCGACCATCGCATTCTCATTAAGCAACTTTGGTGATCTTAACTGGACACTTTTTGAAGTCTGTCTGTTTAGACAGTGGGTCAGTAGCGTCGAGGATCAACTTGTTGATCAAGATGCGTGCGTCAAAGAACGGTACGAATACCAAGCCTTCAGGTGGTCGGTTACGGCCGCGAGTTTCAACACGAACTCGGACTTCACCACGCTTGTTAGCAATAACAACCTCTTCACCGCGGCGAACGCCACGCGCTTTCGCGTCAGCAGGGTGCATGTAACACACCGCATCAGGAACCGCTTTGTATAGCTCTGGTACACGACGAGTCATGGTACCAGTGTGCCAGTGTTCAAGAACACGACCTGTACATAGCCATAGATCGAACTCTGAATCTGGAGATTCTGGTGGTGCTTCGTATGGCGCTGAGATGATCAGTGCTTTACCATCTGGTTTACCGTAGAAGTCCCAACCTGAACCTTTCTTCGCGTACGGGTCAGAGCCTTCTTTAAAGCGCCATAATGTCTCTTTACCTTCAACAACTGGCCAACGTAAACCACGCACTTCGTGGTAACGATCGTACGGTGCTAAGTCGTGACCGTGGCCGCGACCAAACTGTGCATACTCTTCGAAAATACCTTTTTGTACGTAGTAGCCAAAGTGGTGTGAGTCATCATTCAACTCACGCGCTTCTTCAACTGGGAACTTGTTGATTGTACCGTTAGCAAACAGCATGTCATACATAGTTTTACCGCGGTATTGAGGCGCTGCAGCAAGTTGTTCTTCTGTCCACACTTCTTCCATCTTGAAGCGCTTAGAGAATTCCATGATCTGCCAAAGGTCTGACTTCGACTCGCCAACCGTTTCAACTTGTTGGTACCAAGCTTGAGTACGACGTTCTGCGTTACCGTAAGCACCTTCTTTCTCAATCCACATTGCTGTTGGAAGAATAAGGTCAGCGGCTTGCGCAGTCGCAGTAGGGTATGGGTCAGAACATACGATAAAGTTTTCTGGGTTACGGTAGCCAGGTAGACGTTCCGTATTGATGTTTGGACCTGCTTGCATGTTGTTGTTACACATGACCCAGTAAGCATTTAGCTTACCGTCTTTCAACATACGGTCTTGAACAACAGCGTGGAAACCTGGTTTTGGTGGAATAACGCCGTCAGGAATGTTCCAGATACCTTCTGCAATCTTACGGTGTTTAGGGTTAGCAACAACCATATCTGCTGGTAGACGGTGCGAGAATGTACCAACTTCACGTGCAGTACCACAAGCTGAAGGTTGGCCTGTTAGTGAGAACGGGCTGTTACCTGGTGTTGCGATTTTACCTGTTAACAAGTGGATGTTGTAGATCAAGCTGTTCATCCAAACACCACGAGTATGTTGGTTCATACCCATAGTCCAAAGTGACATTACTTTTCTGTCTGGGTCAGCGTACTGTTTCGCTAGTTCGATGAGTTTCTCTTGAGAAACACCCGACATCTCTGACGCTTTTTCTACTGTGTAAGGCGCAACAGATGCTTTGTATTGCTCGAAGCTGATGTCAGACATCGCGCCCGAGTTAGGGTTAGCTGCCGCTTTTTGTAGAGGATCGTCATCACGCAGGCCGTAACCGATATCAGTTGTCGCTTGCTTGAAGTTAGTGTGTTTGTTAACAAAGTCCCAGTTAACCGCATCGTTTTGGATGATGTAGTTTGCAATGAAGTTCGCAATCGCCAAGTCAGTTTGCGGAGTGAAGATGTAGCCAGAATCCGCTAACTCAAAAGAACGGTGGTAGTAAGTCGACAGCACGTTAACTTTAACATGTGGGTGACTTAGGCGACGGTCAGTAATACGAGTCCAAAGAACAGGGTGCATTTCTGCCATGTTCGAACCCCAAAGAACGAATGAATCTGCGTTCTCGAAGTCGTCGTAACAACCCATTGGTTCATCGATACCGAAAGTACGCATGAACGCGCCTACCGCTGATGCCATACAGTGACGTGCGTTAGGGTCGATGTTGTTAGAGCGGAAACCCGCTTTCATCATCTTAGCCGCTGCGTAACCTTCCATTACAGTCCACTGGCCAGAGCCGAACATACCAACGCTAGTCGGGCCTTTCTGCTTCAGTGCTTCTTTCCATTTCTCAGCCATGGTATCGAAAGCCACATCCCAAGAAACAGGAGTGAAGTCGCCTTCTTTGTCGTACTGGCCATCGCGCATACGAAGCAGTGGCTGAGTCAGACGGTCTTGACCGTACATGATCTTAGATAGGAAGTAGCCTTTAATACAGTTAAGGCCTTTGTTTACTGGTGCTTCTGGGTCGCCCTGAGTTGCAACCACTTTGCCATTTTGTGTACCAACAAGAACAGAACACCCTGTACCACAGAAACGACAAGGCGCTTTGTCCCATGTAATTTTAGTTTGGTCTGAGCTCGCGATCAGGTTCGCTGCAGAAGCTGGCAGGGTAACGCCCGCTACTGCCGCAGCTGATGCTGCTGCGTTTGCTTTCACAAACGCTCGTCTTGTCATCTTCATACTTCACCCTCGGTTTGGGAATGTTCGGTTCCAGTGTCTTTATCATTCGATTCGTCATTCAGCTCAGTTTCGATTTGGTGATAAACCAGAACTGTGCTCAAAACGTTCGGTAAATTGTTAATCGCGTCAATGGTGTCGGTAATGAATCCCTGATTTTCTGTTTCCAAAACCACGACAATTTTTCCCTCAGGGCTATCGCCGTAAATCTCAGCATTTTCGAATGCTTCGATTTGAGGTTTAATCTCGTCTAAGTGTTCAGGAGATACATGAACCACTAAGCTAGAAATATGCACTTCGTTAAGTGACATAGTTATCTTCCGTTATTGTTTAAATTGCTCACATTGATGGATGAAGTTGGGCATACCGAAACGCATGCGCCACAGCCATTACATTCATCAAGGTCTAAATTTGGTTGGGCGACTTTACCTATTTCTAATTTGAATCGAATCGCCATTGTTTCGCACGCATCACCACAACTGCGGCATTCAACATTTTGTTTCGCTAAGCAACTATCATTAATCGTCGCTTTTGCGTTCCACGGTGCGTCTGCTTTAGGAAGAAACAGTGATTCAGGACAAACGTCAGCGCACTGGTAGCAAAAAGTGCATTCGTCAATACTAAAATCGACGCTAGGGAAGCCCCCATCGCCTTTTGTGATTATCTTCGTTTCACATTTATCGGCACATTTCCCGCATCGAGTACATAAATCGGTAAACTGCGCTGGGTTAGCTAACCAAGGCAATCGAACTGTCGATTCGTCTACTCGAGTACGCGAAAAAAAACGCCGTCTGGATATGTCGATCACTGTGTAATCCAAATTTTAAGAACCTGAACTAAGCATAGTTCACAGTTCCCATTAATAAACTGTCATTTAAGCTCACATAAATTGTAAGTTTTGACATATTTGTATAAATACCCCTTAGGGGTTAATTGCCAGTAGTTCTTGTTTTAGATCAATAAATTCCGGATGGTTTGATCACATATTGTGCCAGCCGGTTAATAAGAGTATTAATAAAGGCGAAGAAGCGGTTAAGCATGGTGAAGCAGTGTTAAAGTTTGTTAAGAGATCGGTCACAAGTACAGTGGCAAAAGCGATGGGTTTAATCCTCGCTTTGTCGTTGGCGACAACAAGCTTTGCGATCATTACTTTGGCTTCAAGCTTAAACGATGCAGAGGCAGTTAACGTAGCTGGTTCGATGCGCATGCAAAGCTATCGATTGGCGCACGATATTCAGTCTTCGTCGGCCGATTACACCGATCATATTGTGATGTTCGAACGCTCGATTTATTCGCCTTCGATGAAAGCGCTGCAAAGTTGGACCGTGCCAAAAGACATCACGAATGATTACTACATGCTGATCATCCGTTGGCATGAACTAAAACATGTTTTAAGAAGCCAGGACCGAGAAATGTACCTCGAACTGGTGGCTGAGTTTGTTCAGCAAATCGATGCGTTTGTGTTTAAGTTGCAGAACTTTTCAGAGCAGAAGCTCATTAAACTCGCTTGGGTTGGTGGACTTGGTTTAGGTGGCATCCTGATCGTCAGCATGTTTGTCGTACACTATATTCGCAAGCAGATCGTTAAGCCGCTTAACTCGCTCGTGTCAGCGAGCCAACAGATCCAATCGCGCTCTTTTGATGTTGAGCTGAATGTGTCCTCAGAAAATGAAATGGGCATACTCACGCAAACATTTAACGATATGGCGGCGGAGCTCGGTAAACTGTATCGCGGGTTGGAAAAGGCCGTTAACGAGAAGACGCAGAAGCTCCAGCACGCGAATGATTCGTTGAAGGTGCTTTACAAATCTTCGCAAGAATTAACCGTTTCTCGAATCACCCACGACAACTTTGAAGCGATCCTAAAACATATTGTGAGTTTGGAAGGGATTGCGGCGGCCAAATTGGAAATCACTGCCGAGGGTGAAAAGCCACTGATTCTTACCGAAGGCGGCGAGTGCACCAAATGCGGTGATAATTGCCAAAGTAAAGCTTTGTCACTTGATGGGATAGAACTCGGCACGCTTTATTGGAAAGTGACGTTACCGTGCCCAGACCAAGCTTTGATTGATAACTTCGTTCAAATATTGTCTCGCGCCGTGTATTACAATCAAGCACAGCGTCAGGCCGAGCAGTTGTTGTTGATGGAAGAAAGGGCGACGATCGCCCGTGAACTGCATGACTCTCTTGCTCAATCGTTGTCTTATCTAAAGATTCAGGTTTCCTTGCTTAAAAGAGGAATGGCTAAACTGCCGGAATCCAATCAATTGGAGAAGACGACGCCGATTCTTGCAGAATTAGATACAGGATTGTCTTCTGCTTACACCCAGTTGCGTGAGCTGCTAACGACTTTCCGCTTGTCGATTACCGAAGGCAGTTTTGGTTCTGCTTTGAATGAAATGACTGAACAATTGAGCGAACAAACTGAAGCGAAGATTGAACTGAATAATGAACTCTCGTCGATTGAGTTGGATGCCAACCAACAAGTGCATCTACTACAGTTAATCAGAGAGGCGACCATTAATGCGATTAAACACGCCAACGCCAAAAAGATAGCGATTCGATGCCAAGAGACCGAAGATAAGGTCACCGTCTCTGTGATTGATGATGGTGTTGGCTTTGATAAACAAAATGAGAAACTCAACCATTATGGGTTGAGTATCATGCAAGAGCGTGCATCTAGATTAAACGGCAACCTAAGTGTGACGAGCCAAATGGGTGAAGGTTGCCAAGTATTATTAGAATACCCGAAGACTAAGGAAGTAAACGTTGAGCGAATATAAAGTACTGCTGGTGGATGACCATCCATTGATGAGACGAGGAATCAACCAACTACTCAGTTTCGAAGAAGAATTTGAAGTGGTGGCAGAAGCAAGTAATGGCGCGGATGCTGTTGCTTTGAACCACGAGTTGCAACCAGACTTGATCCTGCTTGATCTTAATATGAAAGGCATGTCCGGACTCGATACACTTAATGCGTTGCGCGCAGATGGTTGTGATGCTTCCATTGTTATTCTGACGGTCTCTGACAGCCCAGCGGATATCGAAGCCATCGTTAAAGCAGGGGCTGACGGATATTTACTAAAAGACACTGAACCTGATGAGCTGGTGGATCTGCTAAAACAATCTCTGACAGGCACCAAGTCTTACAGTCAGGAAGTGCAGAAGTACTTGGAAATGAGAGAACACTCGACCGATGTATTTGATGAGCTGACTGATCGAGAAATGCAGATCTTACGTGAGGTGGCGAAAGGCTATCGAAATAGACAGATCGCGGATGCACTGTTTATCTCGGAATCGACTGTTAAGGTCCATATGAAAAGCTTATTGAAGAAGCTCAAAGTCCCATCTCGCACCGTAGCAACAGTGATGTACTTAGAACGCTATGGCGATATGAAATAACAGTCTGTGTACTGAACGAACAATAAAAAAGGGCGCATATTGCGCCCTTTCTTTTCGCTGTCGATTACGCTGTCATTGGTACCAATACCAGTGTTCCGAAGATAACGGTAATCAAGCCACAAAGCACAGGTACTGACGTACGCTTAACCACTTCAAATGGGCTGATCTTAGCCATACCCGATGTCGCTACAACCACGCCAGATACAGGTGATACTGTACGGCCAAGGTTAGATGCTTGAAGCATTGGGATGATTAGGAATGCAGGGTTTAGTCCCATTTTAGCGGCTAGAGAAGGGGCCAGTTCAACAAACGCGTAGAATGGTGCGTTACCTGAGCCTGTTGCAATTGCTGCCGCTACAGTTAGACCCGTTAGGATCAGCATTAGAGCAATACCGCCAGCGCCTGCTGTTTCAGCTAAATGTAATAGGTTGTCGATTGCACCGATAGACATTAGGCCTTGTGCAAATACACCTGCCGCAACCAATAGCATCACCACGCCTTTAAATGCGTCTGCCATACCTGCGTAGCAAGACTCTAGGTCTTCCAGTGTCTCTTTGCCTTTAAAGCGCTTAGTCACGAAATCCACTAGTGCGCCTAGTACGATAGACAGTACAACAATGGTGTAGATATCTAATGAAAGACCAGGGATAGTACGACCGTTAAATAGGAAAACACCGATGATTGGAAGGAAAGGCAGTACCGCATAGTACGCAGGCGCTTTCACTTCGATCTCTGAAACGTCGATGCGTTCCATTGGTGAGTTTTCTTTCTTATCTAGGTATTTGTTCCAGAAGAATGCCGCTGCAGACATCACAATGATTGCGCAGATTGAAACAGGCAACACGGTTTGAACCGCGAATACGTCCAGCGCCATACCTGATTTCTCTGCTGCGATAACCACGTCACCAGAAGTAGGAGAAAGAATGATTGCCGCTGGTGACGCACACACAGCAACAGCTGCTGGACGAGAGATGCCCATCGCAGTCATCATCGGGAACAAGGTTGCCATCAACAGCACACCGAGACCTGTTGCCGAACTTACAGCCAAAGACATCAAACACGCGACAATGTATGCAGCAACTAATAGTACGTATGGCGATTTAATGACGGAAAGGGGTTTAGAAAACTGTTTGACTACAACATTGTTAGCGCCGATATGCGTCATGTACGAAGCAAAACCACATAGCAACATGATCTGCATACCCAAGCCGCCGCCACGGTACTGAAGCATGTATTTCACGTACTCAAGGGAGTCAGTCACCATGTTACCTGTTGACGCAACTTTTGAAGGTAGGACGGTGTGACCGAGGATGCCGGTCAAAATCAAAAGAATCAGACCCGCGGTCAACAGCACACCAGCGGGTTTATAACCCTTCACGATAAAATAGCCGACAGCAATTGTGACGGCCAAACCAATTAATAGCTCAAGCATATAAAGTCCTAAAAATTACATTTTGTAAAAAGTTTTTCAAAGTATGAAAAGGAATTTACAAAAATTGGTCTTGTAGCACGAGTGCTAAATTAGCTTCTGCTGATCTAGAGCAATAAATTGGGTTAAATAACAAATATGGTTATAAATGTTGAATTTTCGTCACAGGATGGATGTTAATAATATGTCGGTAGATGTTTGCAGAACTGCTAACTTAGAGCAAAAGAAGTGAGCGCAACCAAAGGGTTACGCTAGTTAATATATGCAACATCGACAGAGAGTGGTTTAGGCATCGCAAAGTAAAACCCCTGGTACATATCAATATCGAGATGCTGGATCGCTTGGAGCTGCTTTTCGGTTTCTACACCTTCAATAACGGTCTTTGCGCCAATGCTTTTTGCAAGGTCAATCGCGAACTTTAAAGGTTCAGTAATTCCATCGCAGTGTTCCAATAACATTGAACGGTCAAACTTAATGATGTTTGGTGTGATGTCTTTAACGCGCTCAATTGTTGAGGCATTGACACCAAAGTCATCAATCGCAATTTTGAAACCGTGTTGCTTGAACTGGTGCATGACGCGGTTAAGAACTTCAGGATTTTGCGTATCTAACTCGATGAGCTCAAGTACGATCTGAGAGTGTGTGAGTTTTAACTCTTCCACTCTACGAACAAGTAAACCGCTTTTAATGTCACCCATTGCTAATTTCTCGGCTGCAATAGGCAGTACATTCAAAAACAGAATCTTGTTTCTTAGAGCCGAACGGGCAAAGTTACGCATGTGAATAACGCGGCTTAAACGCTCAACATTCACTTTATCGTTGTCACTCACGTCAGTAGAACCAAAGAACAGATCCGGACGGATAGGTTGTTGATTACTATCGAATATACGTACTAGCGCTTCAAGTCCGACGATACTTTGTTGAGTATCGTATATTGGCTGAAATACGCTAGTCAGCGTTAGGCCATCGTAGCTAGCAATGTACTGCTGTTGGTCGTTGAGGGACAGACAACTTTCAAACTGACTTTGGGTATTGAGAATCATCTTAGCTGGTACACCTTCCTGAATATTTGTGAACGCAAATTTGTTAACCAAATGGAACAACGGATGCGCACACATAAGATACGTAAATGACCTAGGGCATTCTTTGGGTAGGAGTTGTTATATTTCAACTATCTACAGCAATATGTTTTTATAGAGTAATTTAAGAATGCCTTAGTTCTAAGGGGTATTTTCTGAAGTAATGTCTCAGAATCGTCATTTAGCGTTCATCAAAGAAATCTTTGTTTCTAATGTATTTCTCCATCAAATGATACGAGAAAGGTCGAATCAACCACGAAGCGAAAGATCGCCCTAAACGTATAAGTGTAGGAGTGTTTTCATATATTCGTCCATTGTATAGCCAAAGCATTTTGCCTGTATGTAGGTACAATCCTGCAAGAGGGGGCAAAAATGTGACGATGTCGAGGTCACAGCATATTCGAAAGGTTTTATGCGCAAGTTGATAGTGCTTTCTTAGCGAGAAACCACCGAATGCAGGTTGGCCAAAAGTCACAACGCGCTTGATGGATTTGGGATATTTATTCTCTAGCGCATCGGCAAGTACACAACCTATTGCACCGCCAGAGGAGTGCCCTGTGAAGGTGACTCTTTTACCTTGTTCGATGTGAGGGAGCAGTATGGTTTGCAAACGATCGTAAACAGAGATCCCTAAGCGATCACTCTTATGACTCGGCATACTCTCTTGGGTAAGTAAGTAATGAAAACCGGCGTGAATTGAATACTTTAAACCAAATTGATGACATTTTTTCTGCCACATCGCTAAGTTAAGCAACCAATCGACAGGGTTGTGAGAACCTTTGATAACGACAATGACTTCATCATTATCATTGCTCCAAAGGACACGAATCATCGGCTTACCGTAACGGTTATTGATGACGCGTTGGCCGTTAGGGGCAAAGCCGTAGCGAGTTTGCTTTAACACGCGTGAATAAGCCAAATTGCATAGAACAGCGTATCTTTCGTATTGATAACGTTTTAGTTTTTTCACTGAATGATGATCATTACTCTCTCTTTGAGCGAGTATGTCTCAGTTAGATGAAAGAACTATGACATCCACGCATCATTCGTAAAGGCACAATTTTTAGCCTAAAACAGCACTTTTGCGCACTATAACTAAATCTATCTTGTATGATTATATTAAGTTGTCCGGTGCAAATAAAACATCAGCGTACCTGATTTAACTAGCGCATCACACAGCGTATAAGCAGAGATGTACTGTTATGTAATTGATGAATTGGTCAATTAATGGTGAGGTATTTACGATTTTCATCAAAAACCTGCAGGGGCTGGAATGAACGTGGTATCAATTCGAATCAAGTTGGCTTTATATATGAGAATTGGCTAAGCAAGGCACTGGAACGCAGCTTTGCTTGAATAAAAATCTTCGCTAGGGAGAGCAGTAATGGGCAAAACATTTGAAGAGTTAACTACCAAGCAAATAGAGTTTATCGATAAACAAAATATCTATTTTGTTGCGACCGCCGCAGAGAGTGGAAAAGTAAACTTGTCGCCGAAAGGTGGTGATTCGTTACGAGTCATCGATTCTAAGAAAATAGCCTGGCTCAACTTAACCGGTAGTGGTAATGAATCTGCTGCGCATGTACTTAGAAACGCCCGAATGACAATCATGTTTTGCGCCTTCGAAGGCGCGCCGTTGATTTTACGTGCTTACGGCAACGCGACGGTGCTACACGAAGGTGATGCAGAATGGCAAAGCTATACTGAACTCTTTCCAACGTATACTGGCGCTCGTCAAATCTTCATATTAGATATTGAGTTAGTACAGGCATCATGTGGTATGTCGGTTCCGTACTTTAGTTATGAAGGTGACCGTGATGATCTCATTAAGTGGGCAGATAAACGCGGCCATGACGGTGTTAAAGAGTACTGGGAAACACGCAATCAAAAGAGCTTAGATGGCTTTGATACAGAAATCGTCGAGCGCACTGGGCTCACATCAAGCAAGTAAAACAAAGTTAGCTAAAGAATTGAGATCCAAACAACGTAGTAGGAAAACATGGCTGTATTAGAAATACTCACCGCACCAGATCCAAGACTTAAAGTCGCCGCAGAAAAAGTAGCCGATATTAATAAGGTTCAAGGTTTAATAGACGACATGCTGGATACCTTGTATGCCACGAGCAATGGAATTGGTTTAGCCGCAACACAAGTTGGTCGACGCGAAGCAATCGTAGTTATCGATTTGTCCGAACAACGCAATGAACCGTTGATTCTGGTTAATCCGCAAGTGGTATCTGGGCAGGACAAAGCCATGGGGCAAGAAGGGTGTTTATCTGTACCTGACTACTACGCAGATGTAGAGAGATACACCTCGGTTGTTGTAGAGGCTTTAGATAGAGAAGGCAATCCGATTCGAATCGAAAGCAGCGAGTTTCTTGCAATTGTTATGCAGCATGAAATTGACCATTTGGCGGGCAACCTCTTTATCGACTATTTATCACCGCTAAAACGACAAATGGCGCTGAAAAAGGTCAAGAAACACGTGAAATCCAACCAAAGAGCGACTGCATAGAGTGCTCAGCCGATTGGTTAGATGTAGTCGATCAGCTGAGTTGTACTACCGAAAACAACTGAACGTATTTTCGAACCAACTGCTGATCGGTCGCACGCTTAAGTGGGTGAGTGAACTTTACGTAGTAAGGACTTAAGTTAAAGTGTTGCTCTAGTGATAACGCCAACTGAGACTCGCTTTCGTACAAGCTTATTCCTTGCGTGCGGTAGTCATCAATCTCATCGGGCAATTGCCCCGTCCACCAATGGAGTAACTCACGGCTTTGTTTGCTGCGGGTGATCCAATGATCTGTCAGCATTAAAAGCAAATCATTTGGCTGCACAGCGAATCCATATTCCTCTTTCCACTGAGCTATCGTTTTAAGCTGCTTTTTGCGGCAAGAAGAGCCTGCGCTGACAAGATGAGAAGTAAGAATCCAAACTGAGCCGATTTCAGAGCTTACCCGATAATGATGTGGGTAATCCGTGCTGCTTATGCTTTCGAGAGGTTTGTATTCGTAGGCGTGGCCAAATTCATTCAACGTGCGCGATAAACGGCGGGCAAACGCTAAACCCAAATGGTGTTCGCTCATTCCTCTGTTATGTATGGTTGGGTAGTGCTTTTCGCACAGTTTCATGCAATCCGCCTGAAACTCATTCACACTTTGAATTAGCACATCCAATAACAATCTTAAAATCTCCATGACTGCATAAAGCAGGGTTAGGTTATCATGCTAGTGTAAAGTTCGGTTACACTTAATTGCCGAAAATTCACGTAGAGTTAATGGTTTATGTCTAAGATTGAATTTACATCACAACAAAAACAAGCGATGTCCAACGCGTTAAAAGGTTATTTAGAAGACGAGTTAGACGTAGAAATTGGTCAGTTTGACGCAGATTTTCTGTTTGATTTTATCGTCGATAAATTTGCACCAGCCTTTTACAACAAGGGATTGAGCGACGCTCAAACGGTTATGCAGCGTAAAATGATGGATATCGCAGATGAACTGTATGAGATAGAACAAATAAGTGAGTTTTAGCATTTTATATAAGTTCCTTCGAAAATTTTGAACGACTTCATCAGCTTGCAGCAGTGTCACCCTTGTAAAGATTGGTAAATAATCTGTTAAACCTATGGGGTGTTAGGTATTCTTTACTGATAAGAAGAATCATTTATTTGTGGAAAGCTTGCGATGAAACCTGAAGTAAAAAACTATAACCCTATTGCTCGAGCGGTACATTGGTTATCCGCTGTTGTGGTAATAGGTATGTTTGGTGTTGGATTGTGGATGGTGGACTTGTCCTACTACAGTGAGTGGTATCGCACCGCACCTCATTGGCATAAGTCTATAGGAATTCTATTAGCTATTCTGACTGTATTCAGAATAGTGTGGAAACATGTGACGCCGTCACCAAAGATTGAAGGTCAACCTTACGAAGTAACTGGCGCTAAGATTGCACACATTTTGATGTATCTACTTTTAGTTGCTCTGTTTGTATCTGGTTACCTGATTTCGACAGAAGATGGTCGTGGAATTGATGTATTTACGTGGTTTACCGTACCGGGGGCAGGCGCTTTCTTTGAAGGCCAAGCTGACTTAGCGGGTGAAATACATTTCTACGTTGCATGGGCATTGATTTTAATTGCGGCAGCACATGCATTGGCTGCGTTAAAACACCACTTTATTAATAAAGACAACACGCTACGCAAAATGATAGGAGCTTCAAAATGAAAAAGACGTTAATTGGACTAGCATTGGCAATGACACTGCCATTTGGTGCAAGCGCAGCGGATTACGTGATTGATACAAAAGGTGCACACGCATCGGTTAACTTTAAAGTAAGCCACCTAGGCTACAGCTTTATCAAAGGTCGCTTTAACAAATTTGATGGCGAGTTTTCTTACGACCCAGCAAACGTTGCGGCTTCTAAAGTGACAGTAAATGTAGACACTACAAGCCTAGACTCAAACCATGCAGAGCGTGATAAGCACATTCGTAGCTCTGATTTTATTGATGCGTCTAAGTACTCAAAAGCAACATTTACCAGCACTAAAGTCGTGGATAAAGGTGACGGTAAACTGGAAGTGATGGGTGATTTGAACCTACACGGCGTGACTAAGCCAGTGACTATCGATGCTGAGTTTATCGGTGCTGGTCAAGACCCTTGGGGCGGTCAACGTGCTGGTTTCTACGGTACAACTCGTCTAGAGCTTGCTGACTTCAACATCGCAGTTATGGGTTCATCTAGCTATGTTGATATGGAACTACACGTAGAAGGCGTGCAAAAGTAATATAAGTTACAGCTAAATATAGAGAAGCCCTCAACAGATGTTGAGGGCTTTTTTGATCAAGCGACTTATTTCCTGACCAAATTCTGAGTGAAACACTACGTCGTTGAGTGCGTTTTACGCTGTTTCTAGCGCTTTTTCTTCAACTAAAGACACGCGCTCGCCGTAAATGTTTCTAAGTGCCGCCAATACGTTTTCACGAGTTACCACACCAACCAATTTGCCGTTATCTAGGACTGGAAGTACATGTGGCTTGCTCACGCGCATTGATTTAGCTCGCTCTTCTAAAGACAAAGTGCTGAAGCGTGTCGCGATGCCAACGCTGGTTGTTGGGTAGAGCTGCTCTTTGTCGATACACAAGAACTCAGCGACGTCGACCAACTTATCAGACACATCAATCGCCACTACGTCACGAGACATTAAGTCGACCACTTTCTGTCCTGATACTGGCAAGTAATCTTGACACCACAAATCGACCATCACGTCGTGAGCAGAGAAGAAACCCACCAGACGACCTTCGACATCAACAACTGGTGCGCTGATGATATGATTGTCTAGCAACGTATCAATCGCAGTAGGGGTATGAACGTCTGCACTTAGAGTGATTGGATTTGGGTTCATGATGTCTTGAACAAGAATGTTAGTGCTCATAGTGGTTTCCTTAACTGACGCTAATTTTGTAGTCGTAGTGATCGTTGAAAGTGATGCTGCTTTAAGTTGTGGACGGCGATAGATACTCCAGTTAGCTAAGCCAACCAGTACTGAACCACCGACGATGTTTCCTATCGTTACCGGAATTAAGTTAGCGGTAACAAATTGCGTAATATTGAGGTCTGCGTATTGCGCTTGGGCGACGCCAACCTGAGTCCAAAAGCTTTCTGGTGCAAAGGTTTGAATGACGATACCAAGTGGCACCATGAACATATTTGCAACGCAGTGCTCAAATCCACTGGAGACGAACATTGCAACTGGTAGGATGGTCATTACCGCTTTAGTCATCGCATTTGCACTGCTGAAAGTTAGCCAAATAGCCAAACAAACCAGAAGGTTACATAAAATGCCTAAGGCAAACGCCTGAATGACAGTATGGTGAAGTTTGTGCTGCGCAATATTGAGTGCGTTAAGGCCCCATTGGCCGTTGTCCATTTGGTACAAACCTGCCGCACTGACAATGGCCAGCAGCAACATCGCGCCAATAAAGTTACCAACGTAAACCTTGCCCCATGTTTTGAGCATTTTGCCAAAAGTGATCTGTTTGTTTGCCCAGGCAATACTGGTTAACACAGAACTGGTAAACAGCTCGCCACCGCATAACACGATTAAAATTAACCCCATACTGAATGCTAAACCGCCTGCAAATCGGCTTAATCCCCATCCAGCACCTGCGCTACCTGTCGTGACGGTAATGTAAAAAAGAAATGCCAGACCAATGAATGCGCCGGCCATTACCGCAAGGCTTAAAGTCATCGAGCTTGTTTTCTTCGCTTTACTAAGCGCAAACTTTTCTGCTTCAGCCATCATTTCCATTGGTGAGAAATATTGAATGTTCGCTTGAGCCTGAGTCATAAATGCTCCCGGGTCTGAAAATGCATAGTTACCTCCTTATGTTTGCAAGAAGAAATCCCTCGTTGCCAATCCAGATTAGGGCGCGGTTTGCTACAGGTAAAATTGATAATTTTTAAAAACCTCATCAAAAATATTGATATAACAACGCCACTCGTTAAAATGAAACGGTTTGCGTATTTGTCGGTTATATCCGAAACATTTAACAACAAGTCCCAAGAAGAAAAATAAGTCCGAAAACAAGGATTGAAGCGGAATGAGATACTCACTAAAACAACTAGCTGTATTCGACGCAGTAGCCGATACAGGCAGCGTTAGCTTGGCGGCTGATAAACTGGCATTAACCCAGTCAGCAACCAGTATGTCTTTGGCGCAATTAGAAAAAATGCTCGGTCGACCGCTATTTGAGAGGCAAGGTAAGCAGATGGCGCTTACCCATTGGGGGATGTGGCTCAGGCCGAAAGCGAAACGTCTATTGCAAGACGCTCAACAGATCGAAATGGGGTTCTACGAGCAGCATTTATTAAGCGGTAACGTAAAGCTTGGTGCTAGCCAAACACCGGCTGAACATTTAGTTCCAGACCTTATCAGTATTATTGATAATTCATTTCCAGAACTGCGTATTCTGCTAAATGTAAAGAGTACCGACAGCGTTATCCAAGGCGTGCTTGATTACAAATACGATCTCGGCATTATCGAAGGACGCTGTGACGATAACCGAATCGAACAAGAGGTTTGGTGTCGTGACCACTTAACGGTGGTTGCCGCAGCCCATCACCCGTTTGCAAAACACAAGACGGTTAGTCTCGCTCAGCTTGAGCAAGCGCGCTGGGTGCTGAGAGAACACGGCAGCGGCACTCGCAAGATTTTTGATAGCTCCATTCATCATTTAATAGAAGACCTCGATGTGTGGCGGGAATACGAGCACGTACCTGTGATCAGGAGCATGGTTGCCAATGGTCAGTATCTAACTTGCTTACCATATCTAGATGTAGAGAGGTTTATTGATAGTGGGCAATTAGTGGCGTTGAATGTTCCAGATCTCAATATGGAACGTACACTGTCATTCATCTGGCGCGCAGACATGGTTGAAAACCCGTTAATAGAATGCATTAAGCGAGAAGGGCTACGAATGATGAAAGGCAAGCCAACGGTACTTTGATCTCCAATCTAGAAAATACTCAGTAACTAAATCTGTTGAAATATCGATTGCATCACGTAATTTGTGACTAACAATAATACTGTTGCGTACTTTATGTGATCTAGGTTGTGATATTTGCTCCATTTAGCACTATGATGCGTCCTTGTACTTTCGATGTGTATAAATCACATGAGGCGTAACACTATGGGCACACTAGTCGCTATTTCACTCACAACAGGTATTTTGTCCGGTCTTTGGGGATGGATTGCCGTCTCACTTGGGTTGCTATCTTGGGCAGGATTTTTAGGATGCACAAGTTACTTTGCATCACCTAACAGTGGTTTGAAAGGGCTAGCGGTAAGTTTGATGACCAACATGACTGGTGTGTTCTGGGCAATGGTGATCATCAATGCGTCGAGTTATGTTTCTTTGGAAATTATGGGTTACGTTATCACTGCTATCGTCTCTTTCATGATGTGTATTCAAGCTAAGAAAGCGTGGCTTGGCTACATTCCTGGTACTTTCATTGGTTGTTGTGCAACTTTTGCTGCCGACGGTAACTGGCAACTCGTTATTCCTTCATTAATTTTGGGTGGCGTGTTCGGTTACACAATGAAAGCGAGTGGTTTATGGCTACATCAAAAGTCAAATCAAACGCAATCAAGTAGTGAGCTTCCTACTCGTACTTAATTGTGAACCCCCGATTGATTTGTATCTGTTTGATACGCGGCATTGGCGTTGATCGTCAATGCCGCTTTTTTATGTGTTGCCGTTAGCCATGGTAACGACGCGTTTGAGTGTCCAGCGGAGTAGGATTGGAATACAATCCATGCCTTTTTTCTCACAGTGAGACACGATCGCGAGTGCTAGATCTGGCTTAGCGAACTTTTTAAGCACTCGGGCAACGACTTTTTTCGCCGGAATTGGGTGCTCAAGCGGGACTTTAACCATGTCTTTGAAGAAAGGTTCAAAACCATTGTTATACAGGAAGTGCTCTATATCGTGATCCGGCAGCTCGGTTAATCGGTGGCGTTCTTGATCGTGTCCAAGTTGACCTCTTACCGTGGTTGCGTATTTCTTACCAGCAGCATCGCCATCGGTCACTACGTGCCAGTCAATACCAAAAGCTTTGGCCACTTTGATCAAAGACTTTAATCCCGACTGAGCAAATTCAATAATCTGTACGCCTTCCGCAGCAAGGTTGTAACCACACTGGTTTGCCAGTTCATTAAACAGCCAAACTTCGGTTTCACCTTCTACGAGTAGCCAACAACGGGCAAATAGAGCGCCAGAGCGGTGGAAACGAATATGGAATCCGATTCGTCGAAGCTCATCGCGACTGAACTTTTGCGACGGTAGATAAGTCGTAATGGTACGGTCAGATTGACGCACTAAACGGCGTACGGAGTTTAATGGTACCTGGCTTAACAAATGGCCACTGTTGGTCGTAAGTATTTTCTGCATTGGTAGCAGTTGTAACAGGCTCCACGCACGGGCTAGGTGAGTAGGGTGTAAACGTCCTTCAGGATCTTCAATGATCAAAATAGGGCGAGCACAGCGACGAAGTTTATTTGGGCCTTTCGCCTGCAAATAGGCATTCAGTAACCCCATAAACAGCAAGCGAGTCTGTTTGTCGTTGGTTTCGGCAAACACCTGAGACAAGCTCTTGTTGCTCGAAGCACTGTTGTAAAAAATGCCGTCGCGCTGTTTGCGTGGATTCTTTCTCGCGCTGGATTTGAACGAAAAGTAGTGATCCACCAGCGTCACCATGGAATTTAGACTACTCTTCATTTCTCCCTTGTTGACGTGGCCTGGAACCGCCATTAAGCGACGACAGGTATTGTTAATCCGCTTCTCGATACGTGTATTCGCCGAGTTGTCATCTACGAACGGACGGTCAAAGCGTCTTGAATCCTTCAATCGAATCACAGGATGCAAGCTAATTAGCTCTTGGGCCAGTTTTTCCGAATGGTGCAATCTGAGTGGGTTTCCGTCTTTATCGAGAAACGTGTAGTGAGTTTCTATGTCGTAATCGGTTCGGGTTGCGCTTAAGCGATAAATGATGCGGTTAACGTTTTGGTCGTCTTTGGTCCAGATAGGTTTAATCCGCCGATATCTGCCTGAATGCAACTCTTGTTTATCGGTAGAGAGAAAACTCAAAACGATTTGTAGGTGTTGGGTTTGCGGATGTGATATCGAGTAATCAACGTGAAAGTCTGTCATTTCAAATTGATACGGAATGCCCTCGGCCGGTAACGCGACGGATAATGCGTCCAACAGAGATGACTTACCCCAGGTGTTTTCACCAATCAGGGTAGTGAGTTCGTCGAACGCAATTGACAGTCTTTTGATTCCTCGGAAACCGGAAATTTCGATCCGTTCTAACAGCATATAAAGATTCCAAATGAACTACTTCAATTTTTAGCATAATAGAAAACTCTCGAATAAGCAGAAGGTTACATCACAAACTCATTGCGCTACTCAGTTGTGAAGCGCCCAAGCACATGATTTACGTCATGTTCATCTATGTATACAGATTTGGAGTTACAACAATTTTGTGAAATTTAATGAATTTGTCATGCAGGATGCGATAGGATGTGCGGATGATGAGAGAAAAAAATATGAAAGATAAAAATAATAAGCCAGTCAAAATCAAACTGGCGCACATTAACGACACACACTCGTACTTTGAACCAACGTCACTTCAACTGACATTACATGTCCATGACCAAGAACTGACTCCTTACGTTAGTGCGGGCGGTTTCGCACGCATTGCAACCCGCACCAAACAACTCACACAGCTTGCACAAGAGCAAGGTAGCGAGTTTCTATTTTTGCACGCCGGGGATTGCTTCCAAGGCACACTGTACTTTTCCTTGTTTAAAGGCGAGGCAAACGCAGTAATGCTTAATGAACTTGGCATTGATGCGATGGCACTAGGTAACCATGAGCTAGATATGGGTAACTTGCCTGTTGCACAGTTTGCGAAACGAATTGATTTTCCTCTGCTTGCCGGCAACTGGGACTTGTCGAATGAAGACAAACGCAAAACATGTAAGCTAGGCGATAACCCCAAGGTTTACTCCTACCAGCCAGAGACTCGTGCGGCGAGTTGGATAACAAAAAACGTTCACGGCGAAGAGATCGCTATCTTCTCTTTAGCTCTTGATAAAATGGCGGATATATCCAATCCGGATTTTGATACGCCTTTTGTCAACGCGCTAGAAACCGCGAAATCAACTGTCGCAGCAATTCGCCAAGCTGGGATTAACAAAATTATCTTACTCAGCCATATGGGCTATGAAGCGGACTTAGAGTTTGCTGAAAAAGTCGACGGTATTGGCTTAATTGTTGGCGGTCATAGCCACAGACTACAAGGTGATTTCAGTGATCTTGGGCTGACGAAAGATGACCCTTACGGTGTACATATCAACGGTACGTATGTTGTGCAAGCGGGCTATCACGCGTTGAGCATGGGGCACTGTGATATTGAGTTCTCGGCCGACGGCGAAGTGATTTCCTTTAACGGAAAGAACGAGCTATTGCTTGGTCGACGTATCTTCTTGCATGCCAGCATGAGTGAATCTTGCGATGAAAATCCGTACAAGATTGCCCGTGAATACGTTGACCAACACCCGAACGTATTGGTGTGTAAAAAAGACCCTGAACTGCAACAGTTGTTACTCGACAAGTACACCAATCAAGTTAGAAAGTTGCAACGTGACGTAATTGCCGAAGTGAATAGCAAGCTTCGGCATGTGCGAGTACCGGACGAACAAGGGGGCAGTGAACTTGCGCCTTTAGTTGCGGAGTCATTTGCTTATCGAATGCGTAAAGATGGTCACGCAGTAGAGTTTGCCATTCATAATGCAGGCGGAGTGCGAAATTCACTTAATGCTGGTGACGTATCGGTAGCGGACATTGCCGGTAAGTTACTGCCGTTTGCAGTACCGATTGGCGTCTACGAACTTCAGGGTAAGGATATTGCCGCATCGATAGAAGGGGCGATTAATAACGCTCTGAACAACGGTGTGGAAGGTACAGGTGATGGTTCATATCCGTATACCTATAACCTAAGTTACGACTATAAATACGATGCTCCACTTGGAAAGCGTATTACCAATCTGCAGATCTTTGACTCAGAGTTAGGTTGGCAAGCAGTTGATGAATCACGCTTTTATGTTGGTACATCATCGGCGTACACCATGAAAGGTAAAGAAGGTTATGAAGCGATGACCAACATGAAAGGTGAAGGTGTCGTTACCTCTGCCTCAATGGCCGATTGCTTTATTGATTTTCTCAAAGACAACCCAAATATACTCAATCGCCGCGAAGACGATTCAGTATGCCAACACGGCACAAAGATTGCTGGTTCTTCTTCGAAATAACAGTATTTATTGTTATGGGGGAACTATGGGTAAAGATTGGACAGATATTGCCATGATAGTCAGTTGGATTGGTGCGTGGTCCGCACTGGTTTATTTGATTCCCATCAGTGGCATCTAACTTAAAGGAGCAATTTTGCTCCTTTTCTGATTTATCTATGGACGAAATTACTTAAGAGTAATACGATGCGGATCGTTTGGGGAGTAGTCGCCTCTGGTTTACTTATCGTCATCTCGTTAGATATTCATCTATCCGGTAAGTATAAGTCCTGACACTGTTTTCAGCACTTCGACGAGACCAACGTAATCAATTTGTCTGCGTTTATTTGAACGCAGTCAGTGTTGTTTGCGGCGGGATCGTTCTTATCATTCCTTATCGATCCCTCTGCTTTTGGAGGAATTATGACCCTAACTACTTACATTTGCTTCGCAATGCTGACCGTTTCCATGGTCTTGCTCGATATCTGGCAAACCCGAGGCGGAAATATCACGCTCAAAAGGGCGACAGCATGGAGCATCTTTTGGTTTGTACTCGCGTTTGGTTTTGCTGCGACTATCTATCTATTCTGGGATTTCTATGCCCCAAACAGCAGCTACAGCGCCGAAAAAGCGACATTATCATTCTTAACGGGTTATCTACTCGAGAAGTCACTCAGCGTCGATAACTTGTTTGTATTTGCGATTATCTTCGCGCAATACTCAGTACCTGAACATTTGCGACCTAGAGCGCTGCTATTAGGTGTTATCGGTGCATTGGTACTGCGGGCAATTCTAATCGCAGTGGGCGCGCAGCTCTTGGTTCAGTACCATTGGTTGTTGTACATATTTGCGCTGTTTCTGATTTGGACAGGTGTGCATTTAGCGTTTGATAAAGGGCAAGAGCAGGTTAGTCCACTGCCTGAAAAACTAATTCGAAAGTGGGCGAGCGTAACTAACGATTTTCGTGGCAACGCATTAACGGTGATAGAAAGCGGTCAACGCTTGTTAACACCGATGGCAATCGTCATTGGTGTGATTGCCTTCATGGACGTGATGTTCGCACTGGATTCTATACCTGCGATTTTTGCTGTGACACGTGAGCCGTTTCTTGTCCTCGCTGCAAACGTATTTGCGTTATTGGGGTTGCGTTCACTGTACTTTGTGTTGCAAGGGATGATGGATAAGTTTTTGTATCTGAAACCAGCGCTGTCGTTCATCATGGTATTTATCGGTATCAAGATGCTATTAGTCGGCTCTGCGTGGGAAATTCCTACGTTGGTTTCATTAGCGGTATTGATCCTTACCATGACTATCGCTGTGATTGCTTCAATGTTAAAACAGCGACAAATCACACAAGTCGACGCGCTAAGTAACGATAACCAAACTAATTAATTTGCGAGTAACAACCCGATTTTTACGCGGTATTTTTGTAAAAAATATGTGATGCAAGATCGGGTTGGTTACTTAAAAATAAATATGATTGCAGTTATTTTGGATATTTAGTTAATATGGCGCGGTTTCGATGAATAATTGGAATTTGGCGTTGTTAATCACTTGTTTCATTAGAAAAAGTAATCTGAATATCCAAATTTTGTCATTTTTTGAGCAATTAAATATTGCTTATTATTAGCCCATCGAAACGAATCATGCGATTTATAGAGAGGCAATCATGGCGCAAGTAATGCAAATGGGAGCTATCGAAACTCCTATCTCTATGGATAAAAAAACCTACGCGGTTTCTTTCAAAGGATTGATTGCACACCTACTGGATATTCTTTTCACTGACAATACACCTCGTGCGTATTACGCGAACGATTTGTCTGGTCACATGCAAAAGGATATTGGTCTATATCGTTGATATAAAGACTAATTTTTGAAAAGCGCTAACAATGTTGTTGGCGCTTTTTTATTTGCTCTAATAATTAGAAAATGAGCGAGGTTGGTTTAAAGCCAAGCAATATACAATACAAACAAAAAGGGCACCTGAAATGGTGCCCTTTTTTGGAAGTTCAACGTAAGGATTACTTCTTGCGGCAGTATTCAGCGATTACGTACATTGATTGACCGCCGTTAGCTTTACCAGAAACAAGCTTAGGATCGCTGCCAATGCTGATACCACGGATAACAGTACCTTGTTTGATAACTTGGTTAGTGCCTTTAACAGGTAGGTCTTTGATTACCGTTACGTCGTCACCTTTTTTCAGTTCAACGCCGTTGCAATCAAGTGGTTTGTCGTCTGCAGACATACCTTGCATTGCCCAGTTCATTTGCTCTTCTTCCATGTACATCATGTCTAAAGAATCTTGAGCCCAGCTTTCGCTGTTTAGACGAGTAAGTTGACGCCATGCAGTAACTTGTACCGCTGGTACTTGGCTCCACATGCTGTCATTTAGGCAACGCCAGTGGTTGATGTCCTGCGGGTCTTCGATTTCACCTAGACACTTATCACAGACCATGATCGCTGTATCAACAGTTACGTGGCTGTGAGGTGGTACTGCGTATGCCGTAAGTGGTGCATCAGCAGCACATAGTTCACATTTAGATTCGCAGCGTTCTAGCATTGTAGCTTCAGAAGACATAAAGGACTCACATATAATAGGGTGTAAATGAAGGTCGCTATTATGCACTTTATCCACAAAAAATAAAGGGGGTAGAGGCTTAAGAACATGATTTGCGGTAACTTAACGCTTGAGCCTACTTGGTGTTGGTCTCCGTAAAGTATTGTATTTTCGTGATTTGTTTTGCTTGAGTGACAATGTCACTAAATAGAGAATTCTTTACCTTAATCTGTACTCTCGGCATAATCTGACACATTGAAATACACATATTTGGGTACACCTTGGAATTACTGTCTATTGATTTTTTGGGCAAGCCGTTAAGGCTTGAAGCCTCGATGGCGGGCTGGCAACAACTGTTTTGGAATAATCAGTTGGTCTCACAACTCGATGCTGACGCAGAACGAGGCAGAGACTCTGTTCACGAGTTTAAGCTGTTGAATGGAGAAGACGAGTTACATTGCAAACTCGAGGCGAGCTTAGATTGGCAACCGTTTCTTATTGAATATCGAGCGACGCTTAATGACCAGTTGGTTGAGCAGGGAAGTCGTAATAGCAAAGACATTGAGCGACAAATTCCTTTTCAACCGCCAGTGCCAGAGCGACGCTTTAGCCTTGTCGGACTCGTTTCCCTTGGGTTTAAAGCACTAAAGAGTGCAAAACTGATCAAAGTGGTGCTCGCATCGGCGAGCCTTGCAGCGTATTCCTGGTTGTTCTCATTCCAATTTGCGTTGTCGTTGTTGGCATGTTTGATCTTTCACGAGTACGGCCATGTGAAAGCAATGAAGTACTTTGGGATGAAAACCAAAGGTATTTATCTCGTGCCATTCTTAGGCGGACTCGCGCTGAGCGATGAGAAAATCAACACCCGATGGCAAGATGTGGTCATTTCAATCATGGGGCCGATGTTTGGTTTTGTATTGTCTTTACTTCTAACGGTCGCCTACTTGGTAACTGGCGAGATGTTCTTCGCTGGATTGGCGGTGTTTAACGCTTTTCTCAACCTGTTCAACTTGCTGCCAATTTTGCCACTTGATGGTGGGCATGTGTTGAAAAGCATCAGTTTCTCGATGAATAGCGTTGCCGGAATCGTATTGTGCACATTGGCTGCGCTCGGTGGCGTCGCGCTTAGCTATTCACTCGGCCTGACGCTGTTTGGTTTCTTGTTAGTCATGGGCACATTAGAAATCGTATTCGAATGGCGAGGACGTCATTACAGTCATTTATTGCCACTCGACCGTTATGGGCAAATTGTATCTGCGGTGTGGTACATCGCGTTGGTAACGGGGTTGATTGGAATCATTTGGTACTTCGCTGGCACCGGCGATCAACTGCTGCAGTTGCCGTTAATGATTCTAGGAACATAAAAAAGGGAGCCATTGAGCTCCCTTTTTATTGATGGACTATGAGCAATTTGGTCGCTGCGTACCGTAATTGGGTAGCTTTTTGATTGTCGCAGAAAGATCTTTAATCCGCGTACTGTGCGACGGGTGAGTTGACAACAACTCAGGAGGATTGTTACCACCCGATGCTGCGGCCATGTTTTTCCACAAGCTGATGCTCTCGTTAGGGTTGAAGCCTGCTTTCGCCATTAATTCTAAGCCTACAACGTCCGCCTCAGATTCCTGAGTACGACCATAAGGAAGCAGAACACCGTATTGGATACCTAAGCCAAGCGCCGCCATTGTCGCGCTTTGATACTGTGCATATTCAGACGAACCTAACACTACCCCAGTGATTTGCAGACCTGTGTTGGCAAGCTGTGTTTGAGAGAGTCGTTCGTTGCTGTGATCTGCTAATACGTGCGCAATCTCATGACCAATAACGGTGGCGAGTTGGTCTTGGTTTTTCGCCACATTCAGCAGACCTGTATAGACGCCGATCTTACCACCCGGCAAAGCAAAGGCGTTGACTTGGTCACTATCAAAAACGACCACTTCCCAGTTTGTAAAACCAGGCTGAGCTGGAACGTATTGAGTCACACTCTTAGCGACGCACTGAACATACGCGTTGACCTTAGCGTCTTTGTTTACTTTCTGCTTTTGCTTCATCTGTTCAAAAGATTGAGCGCCTAAACTACTCATGTCTTGATCAGAGAAAAGCAGTAATTGGTTACGACCCGTAGGAGAGGAGCTGCAAGCAGCTATACCGATTGAAGCTGCTACAACTGTCAATTTCAGCCAATTACGCATCGAATTCTCCGTTTCATCCTCGATATTTTTCTCATCATAGCATTAGGTTACAATGCGGTGTACCCGAACATATTGAGAATAACGATGACTATTTGGAAACGACCAATCGATTTAGAACGCTTAAATGCCACTTCTGAAAATACTCTGATAGAACACTTAAACATTATTTATAGTGATTTTGGTGACAATTACATTGAGGCAACCATGCCAGTTTGTCACTTTACTCATCAACCGTTAGGCATGCTTCATGGCGGCGCTTCGGTTGTGTTGGCAGAAACATTAGGCTCAGTCGCGGCTAACTTCTGTGTGGATGAAGATTCTTATTGCGTCGGCCTAGATATTAATGCCAACCACGTACGCTCAATGCGCGAAGGTAAAGTGATTGGTCGTGCAACACCAATTCATCTTGGAGTGTCGACGCAAGTTTGGCAGATCAATATTACTGATGAGCGCGAACGTTTAGTTTGCACCAGCCGCTTAACCATCTCTGTGCAAAAGAAGCGCAACGCTAAGCAATCCCTTAAGGCGAGTCAATAATGGTGATTGAGTTCAGGTCTGGCAAAGTTATTGTCACTCCCCATGAAGTGGTGATTAAACTCAATGGTGAACACATGGTAACGCTACAGGCACAAGTCGATGCGGTGCAGCTGATTGGTCGCGGCGCTAACGTAATTGCGGCAAACGGCAGTGAAACTAAGTGGTCAATCAAGCTTGATAATGCTGAGCAATTATCTGAAATTGCTCAGCAAATCGGTTGTAAAGTGGAATAACCTTGAATTCATCGCCTTAAATAGGGAAACTTAGTACAGCATCCATTTAAAGAGATTTCCCCTTTATGAGTAGTCCTCGTCTTCGCGTTCAATTTGAAACCTTGTTTGAACATTACCAAGGGCAAGATTGCGGTGTACAGCTAGAAGAAATCACCGAGATTCTGTTTTGTACCCGACGTAATGCGCGAATCGTACTCAACAAGATGGAAGAAGAAGGGTGGATTGAATGGCACCCGGCGCCAGGACGAGGAAAACTATCTGAGCTGATCTTCAAGCGCAGTCGCTCTGATGTCAGCGAAACATTGGCAAGGCGATACCTTGAAGAAGGGAAGCTTGGTCAAGCGTTAAAAGTGCTAGATAAAGACACAGCAAAGCTGGCGCAAGTTGTTGAAAGCTATCTTGGTGTACAACATCAAGAAGGTTTGCAAGTGATTCGCTTGCCTTATTATCGACCGCTTTCCATGCTCAATCCGACTAAATTGGTTCGACGCTCAGAGCAACACATCATTAGGCAGGTATTCAGCGGTTTAACCCGTTTGGATGAAAATGAGAAGCTACAACCCGATTTAGCGCATTCTTGGGATCGGTTGTCTGCTACTCATTGGCGCTTCTACCTAAGACCAGCCGTACGATTCCACAATGGTGATCTACTCACGCCAGAAACTGTTATCGCGTCGTTGTCTAAACTCAAGCAGAAACCGCTGTTTTCGCACATCAACGATATTCAAATCACTGGTCATAACACAATCGATATTATGTTGGATCGCGCTGATTATCACCTGCCTCTATTGCTCTCTGAATCTTGCGCTAAAGTGCTGCTTCCTGAAAATGCACGTGGAGACGATTATGATCAGTTTCCTATTGGCACTGGACCATATAGAGTTACACAAAACGACGATAAACGCCTGATATTACGTGCCTTCGACAACTACTTTGGCTTTAGACCGTTACTGGACTGCGTAGAAGTGTGGGTGATAGATGATGTGCATTCAACCATGGTGTTCCCGAGTATCTCGAATCCAATCAAGCCTAAGACCGGCACGTTCAGTGATGATGTCGAATTAGATCCAGGTTGTACGTATCTATTGTTAAACCGCAAAAGTGGCTTGGCTAAATCTAACGATTGGGCGAGTTACTTTAGTCAGCGTTTGGGAGCGTTAAACCTCTATCAACAACTGCCGCAAGACAAAATTGTCGAACTTGGTGTGTTACCCGCGCATGGCTTGAAGCCGGGTTGGTATCACCATACTCGTCAAGGGAGTTACACCTCACCGCCGTCTTACCGCAAAGTGACCATTGCTTATCACGGCCAACACCCCATGTTTCCCACGCTTGTTAAGTGCATCGAGACGTTGCTAAAGCAAGACAATTTAGAGGTTGAGCTGATCAAATACGATTTAGAAGCGCCAAATATTGAAGATATCGACATTTGGGTAAAACCGATGGGGATCGCCAACAACCGAGACGATGCTCTTGCTGGTTGGTTATTGAATTACAGCGATATTTCTTTGTTGAGTAAGAACGAAGACTTCGAATTTTGGACAAAAGTGGTCGAGCAGTGGCAATCAGAAGAAAATTCCAACTTTCCGGCGAAAGATTTGGGTAAATCGCTAGTAGAAAAGATGCAAATTATCCCGATGTTCCACTGCTGGCTAGGTGTGAGCAAGGATCAATGTGGATCGCTGCAAAATGCCAAGTGTAATGCACTGGGTTGGTTCGACTTCAGCCAGGTTTGGGTGAAGCCAAACCAAAATGAAGGTTAGAGAAGTAACAACATGGCGAAACCTAACAAAAAGCAGCCTACAAAGACCGTAGATATTTATTGTGCTAAATGTAAAAGCCAGCTGTTCAAATACAGAAAGGGAGGTAAAGGAGCCTTGGTAAAGTGTTTTAAAGAGCGGATTGTTGAAGATTTCACAACGGAAAGCTGTAAGTGTCCTAGCTGCGGGCAGGAATTTGCTCGCGACACATTAGTTCGAGGTACTCCAGCGTACAAAATCATTGGCGGTAAAGTCACTATGAAGTGATAGTGAAACAGCATAACTTATTAATAAATTTATCGCTAAATTGGTTAAAGAAGTTTGTGTAAAATGAACGTGACAGCTGCGATTTTGATCTGAGTCGATAAAAATCGTAAAAATCTCGTTAACGGCTATCATTGTTTTGTAAAGGTGTTAGAATAACCGCAGTTTCAATTCGGTTTTTCCAACAATTTACTGAGGGTCGTCATGGAATTAGCTCTAATTGTAGCTTTCATCGTTGCTGCAGCCGTAATGGTTAAAAAAGAGATGGCAAGCGCTAAGTAATCGCTCATTCATACCAATTTTTCTTTTCTTTTTGATGAATGACTTAAAAGCTCCTTGAATGGGAGCTTTTTTATTGCGTGTAGTGAAACGTATAAAATCAAAGCCAGCTAGATGCTGGCTTTTTGCTAAGCAGATTTAGAACTCGTAGCTAGCTGTAATCGCCCAATTTCTGCCAGGTTGGCTGTGGAAATCAAGGTTATCATCGCTGTCTTTGCTTTTTAAATCGTTATATGTCCAATATTTTCGGTCGAATGCGTTAAATAGGCCGGCACGTAGGGTTAGGTCTTCTACTGGCATGTAATACATCGTCAAGTCTAGGATGCCATAGCCGCTAGCCGTGACATTATCTTCGTCTGACCACTTATCTTTGCTGTCTACCAATGTAACATTTGCCAAACCACCAAAGTTGTAGCCTAGGTTGTCGTAACCGAAACCTAATACTGTAGTTAGCGGCGCAACTGAGTCTAGATGTTTACCCGTTTTCTTATCTTCACCTTCTGCGTAACTCACTGCCAGTTTTGTGTAAGTACCTGTTGGAGCACCGAAAGCTCCATCAAGTAAGACAGTAGAGCTGAACTCCGCACCGCGAATCTCAACTTTATCTCGGTTTACTAATGTTTCAGAGTCCTTGTTAGGATCGCTGCTCACAAGCTCTTGTGAATCGATGAAGTCTTTGTAATCGTTGATAAAGCCCGTTAGTTCGAACTTAGTGTGCTCATTTTTACCACGGAAACCGATCTCATACGACGTGCTCTTTTCTGCTTCTAAATCAGAGTTAGGAACGAAAATAGTTCCGGTATCGTATTCGTAGTAAAGCTGCTCAACTGTTGGCGCTTTAAAGCCTTGGCTTACTTGAGCAAAAGTACTCAGGTTTTTGTTGAAGTGATAGACCGCACCCAATTTACCAGTGAATGCATCATTGTTGTTCTTAACGTGTTCAGACGTAAAACCATCATCTGTTGATGGATCGGCTTCGAACTTGTCATAGCGGATACCCGCATTAATGACTAACGCTTCATTTAACAAGAAAGCATTGTCTTGTAGGTACACGCCCCATTGGACAACTTTTGCGTCAGGGATTGTGGTTGAGCCTGCCTTATTTTTGCTTGGGTCATCGAGGAAAATATCTTTGTTATTAAGTTCAAAATCGGAATGCTTGTAGTTCGCGCCATAGGTTAGTTCATGTGACGAGCCCGATATATCAAGCAGTTTATCAAACTGGACATCGAACTGGATGTTATCGTCTTTCGCTTGGCGTAAACGGGAGCGGTCGCCGGCATAATTGCCTCCGAAACGATTAGATGGATCAACAATCTCGACATAAGAAACGTTGTTGTTTACGGTTTTGCTAGTTTGGTAGTTTAATTGCCAAAAAAGTTTATCGAATATGGCATTGTTGGCCTGATATTCGTGGTTGACGCCGTAACGTGTGCGAGTCGATTCGTCATGGCTTTGCGCGTTGTCGTAAGTAAAACTGCCTGCTGGCCCCATACTGAGGGTGTAGTTTCCGCTTAGTCGATTCTCATCGTATTTGTAATTGTAACGCTCGAATAGCAAGCCGATGCGATGTGCGTCATTGACTTGATAGTAAGCTTTAGCGAGTACGTTACTTAGATCTTTGTCTGCTGGGTTTTCTAGCCCACGATCGTCACCCTCAATATCGTCGCCGTCTCCAAATGTCTCGGTTTCATGGCCGTCGGCATACGTACCGATAAGCAACGTTTCCAAGTCACCTTCTCGCATAGCCCAAGTGAGGGTATTCTTAAATTGTTCGTCGTCAGAGGTGTAGCCAGTTTTAACGACAAAACGATGTTCATCACCATCAGTTTTCAGTACGTCTTCAGGATCTTTAGTGGTTAAGACAACGGTACCACCCAGAGAATTTGAACCATAAAGAGTGGAGGAGGGACCTTTATTGATTTCGATACTTTTCAGTGTATCAATCTCAACCATGTTTGGATAAATGGCTTGTGTACCACCGCCACCCGGATTAAAAGGTGTAGACTGTGCAACACCGTCGACAACGATTTGTACGCGATCACCATCCATGCCACGAATGTTGAAACCTGATAGACCAAAGCGTCCTGAAGTCGTTGCTTGAACTCCTGGTGTGTATTGAACTGCATCCTTTAAGTCGCTGGAAAGGCGCTTTTCCATATCTTGAGAAGATACTGATTCAATAGACGCTGAAACATCAGTTTTGTTTTGTTCAGTACGGGTAGCCGATACCACAACTTCATCTAATAGTGCATACTCTTTAGCATGAGCAGTGGGTGTGAGAGCCAAAATGATTGAGGCGGACAGTATTGAGCGTTTATACATCTTATAATTACCTTAAATCCAAAGGGTGACTTATTTATTTGCCACGAATTCTATTGGATCTAAATGATAATTACTATCATTCGTAATATTAACTATTGCGTTTTTACATATTAAGAAATATAGGATAGGATGAAATTTCCTTAGTATTCATAAATATATGACTGTTTTTGTAGCCTTGGTTGCGCTGCTGTTTTTATCTTACTTGTGATTAGTGTCACATAGATATCGAGGCTATAAGGAGCAAACATGCAAAGCCCCATTACATTAGAAGCATTACACATTCTCGATGCTATCGATAGAAGAGGCAGCTTCGCGTCTGCTGCCAACGAGCTAGACAGGGCACCTTCGTCGCTGAGTTATCAAATTCAGAAGCTAGAACAAGATCTCGATATCATGATTTTCGACCGTTCTGGTCATAAAGCCAACTTTACCGATGCTGGAAAGCTAATTCTTGAAAGAGGAAGAACCATTCTTTCGGCGACACAAAAGCTGGTTAATGATGCCAGTTTGCTGGCTAATGGTTGGGAGCTGGATATCACGCTGGCGTTTGACGGGATTATTCCAATCGAGAACTTTTTTGACTTGGTGGATGAACTCGGTAAAGTGAGTTCGACACGCATCAAACTCCAAGAAGAAATTTTGGCAGGCTGTTGGGAATCCTTAAATGATGGTCGTTCTGACTTGTTGATTTGCCCTAAGATGGACATCCTGCCGCATGACGTAAAAGCGGAAACCATTGGTTCTATGGAAATGGTTTGGGTCGCAGCAACGGATCATTACGTGCATAAACGTTCAGGTGAATTCAATGATGACGCGAGAGCGAAATACCGAGTTATCGCTATTGCAGATACTGCTCGAGAACAGCCGCCGATCAGTGTGAATATCACACAGAAGCAACCCCGTCTAACCGTGACAAATTTCGCCGCCAAAGTAGCTGCGTTAGAAAAAGGGCTTGGAATTGGCACTTTGCCGAGAGCGCGCGCGGAAAAACTGATTGAGCAAGGCACAATCAAGCGAATCGCAGGAACAGAGGCGCAACCTATAGAGGTGATACTCGCCTGGAAACGCAATAAGATTGGTGAAGCGAAATCCTGGTGTATTCAGTATCTTAAAAAGAACTTCAAGAACAATTCAGTGATATAAAAAAAGGGGAGCATTAAGCTCCCCATTTTGGTTCTGTGTATGTTTACTCGTTGAGTGGTAGCACCATGTCAGCAACGCCATCTTCAAACTGCACGTCTAACTTAAAGCCCATCTTTTGAGCCAGCATTAACATGCCTCTATTAGTCGGCATTGTCATACCTGACATCTGCTTCGTGCCTTTTTGACGACAGTAGTCGATGATCTTCTGCATCAATATTTTGCCGAGTCCGTAGCCCTTTAAATCTGAGCGGATAAGAATGGCAAACTCTGCGTCGGTATTTTCTGGATTAATCAGTGCGCGCGAAACGCCGATAATTTCCGTACCTCTTTGCGATTGTATTACCGCAACAAAAGCCATTTCTCGGTCATAATCAATCTGCGTCAAGTTGGCCAGTGCTTCATGGTTAAATTCACCGACGTCGGTAAAGAAACGCTTGTACAGATCTTCTTTGGTGACATTGCGAATAAACTCCGCATGTAACGGCTCATCTTCAGGAAGAATAGGGCGTAGTAGCGCTTGATCGCCGGTCTTTAACGTGACGGTTTGTTCGTATTCAACGGGATATGGGCGAATCGCTAGGCGTTCTTGTGCATCACCTTCATAGCGCTTGAGGATCAAATCCGCATCTAGAATGGTAAACTCATTGCCATTCGCCAATAGTGGATGGATATCCAGTTCATGGACTTGAGGGCAGTCGACTATCATCTGCGAAATACGCACCAACAGCTCAGACAGGCTATCAATGTTCATCGGAACAGGTAATTTTTGCAGTCTGATCTTGCCTTTTTTGAACGCTCGAACGATCAAATAACGTGCAAGCGCCATATTAAGTGGTGGAAGTGCAGACGCTGCATCTAGCGATTCATCCCACTCTGAGCCGCCTTGTCCTAATAGGATGACTGGACCGAACGTTTCATCCGTTTTGACCTTTATACGCAGCTCTTCACCGCCGGCAAGTTTCGCCATGCCTTGAACTAGCAGGCCGTGGATGTTTGCTGAAGGATAGAATAACTTCGCTCGGTCGAGAATAGATTCAGCAGCACTCGCCACTTCAGCGCTATTGCGTAGGTTCAGCATCACACCTTGAATATCGGACTTGTGTGCAATATCTGGTGAACGCAGTTTTACCGCGACGGGATAGCCAATCTGCTCTGCAACATGTACTGCTTCGCTGACGTCAGACGCAATCCAAGTGGGCAGAACGTTAAAGCTAAAGTTTTTCAAGAATGGACCAATTTGGTGTGTATCCAATGACACTGTATCTTTATCCAGTAATTTTTCTTCTATCCATTTTTTTGCTTCGTTCAACTCGGCGATATGCACTGGTTCAGCAGTTGTAGGTGTCTCCATCAACTGCTTTTGGTTACGTCGATACTCGACCAAGTGCATGAATGCAATAACTGCACTTTCTGGTGTGCGATAGGTTGGGATCCCTGCTTGAGTGAGAATGTGTCGTGCTGGTTTAGCGGTTTGTTCACCTGACCAGTTTGTCAGTATATTGAAGCGTTTATATCTAGGGTGTGATTTAATTGCATCGACAATCGCTTGCGCTGTCTGTTCTGAATGGGCTACGGCAGATGGGCTGTGCATGATAAGGATCGCGTCAGCACAATCTGCATCCATAACGGCATTTAGCGCCTTGATATACCGCGTATGGTCGGCGTCACCCACGATGTCAATAGGGTTACTGTGGCTCCAACTTTTCGGCAGTATTTCACTCAAAGAATCAATCGTTTCTGGTGCAAGCGTCGCGAGCTTGCCACCGCGCTCTAGCAGAGTATCCACCGCCATGATCGCTGGGCCGCCACCATTGGTAATGATCGCTAATCTTTCACCGCGCAGTGGCACTGAGTGGGTGAGTGTTTCTACCGCAGCAAACAGTTCATGAGAGTTCTTTACTCTCAACATACCGGTACGACGAATCGCAGAGTCATAAATAATGTCCAGTGTGTCACTGCCGCCAGTGTGCGCTTTCGCGGCTTTGCGGCCTGCTGCAGTACGGCCACCTTTCAACACTAGAATACGTCGGTTACGAGATGCGGCACGAGCGGCGGACATAAAGCGTCGTGCATCAGTAATTGTATCGACATAAAGCAGGATGGCCTCGGTGTGGCTATCAGTACTCAAGTAATCAAGTAAATCTGCAAAATCGATATCTAGTGCATTGCCGAGAGAAACAAACGCTGAAAAACCAATATCTTTGTCATTAGCCCAATCAAGAATGGTGGTACACATCGCTGCAGACTGAGATATAAACGCAATTTTGCCTTTTTGTGCAGTCACGGGAGAAAAGGAAGCGTTAAAGTTTTCCCACGGCAGCACAATGCCAAGACTATTTGGCCCAAGCACTCTCATATTGGCTGCTTTAGCGATTTTCAGGCAACGGTCTTGGATACTTTCGCCGTTATCCATGGCGAAATGCATATCTGCTGACAGGACAATAGCGGCTTTGACTTTCTTCGCCGCTAAGTCATGAAAAATCTGAACATTACGGCTAGCGTGAGTACAAATAATTGCGATGTCAGGCACGATAGGGAGCTCAGCAACAGAGCGGTAAGCGAGTACACCACAAACTGCTTCATGATGGGGTGTAACGGGCATGATCACACCTTCAAATCCACCGTGCAGTAAGTTTTTCATAATGATATTACCGGCTCGCATTGGTTTTGATGATGCACCGATAATCGCGACGGATTTAGGCTTTAGTAACTGGACTAATTGATTCATATAAGAGCTCCGGAGAGGTTTACCCCACAATCGTAACCAAGGTGTGACAACAATGCTGCAAAGATTTGACGTTGTTTTAATCAGATCACGAGTGAACACGTTGAGTTTGTGTTATGTGTCACAGAGTATCTGAACATTTATAAAATGGTGGGTTGATTCTGCTCGTGTCTAACGGCATGATTTACAGTAATTTCTAGTTAAGGCATTCGAAGATTTCATGAAAAAAATAGCAATTGTTGGCTTATCTGCCCTGTTGAGCGCTTGTGTTTCAAGTGATTACGTAACAGATGTTAGCTCTGAGAGTTATCGCGAAGATTACCAAGCACCTAAAGTTGTTGAGCCTGTTGTTACTCAAGAGGGTGTTTCGGAAGGTATTACTGAAACCAACGTCCAGCCTACAGTCGTTAAGATGTCACCAAAACCTGAAAAACAGGTCGTGAAGATGACACCTAGCAAGAAACCGACGGTTGCAATCACGCCTCCAACAGAAAAACAGAAATCGGCAAGCGCGCGCTTCGGTTACACGATTCAAGTCGTTGCCGTTGGTTCACAAGCTAAAGTAGAGCAGTTTGCACGTAAACTTCCTCAAAACGAACAGCCAATTTGGGAAAACTACAAAGTCGTAAACGGTACTAAGTGGTACACAGTTCTTTACGGTGATTACGCAACGCCTGCAGATGCGAAAGCAGCAATTGGCTCACTTCCACAGGATTTCCAATCTTTGAAGCCATTTGTTAAGAGCATCGATACGATCAAAAACTCTGACTACCCATCATTAAACAAACTTAATTAACTAAAAAGGGGCGCTTGCCCCTTTTTAGTGTCTGTTTATTGGCCGGTTAATTAGGATCCTGTACGAGTAAACACGCTAAACCCGTGTAACTTTCGTTGCTTTCTATTATCATAACCGCACCAATGCACCTGTTGTATCACGGAAAGATCTTTAATGACTAATACGACAATCTTACTACTTTGTGGTGGCGGCTCAGCTGAGCACGAAGTGTCACTGATTTCTGCTAATTTTCTTCAACAACAACTCGAGCTGACTCCAGAGTTTAGTGTGGTTAGAGTGACTATGGAGAAAGACGGCTGGTATACCAATGAAGGTAAACTTGTCTACCTAGATACCAACAGTGGTACATTGAACACAGAACAAGAGTCGATCAAATTGGATTTTGTTGTACCTTGTATTCACGGCTACCCAGGTGAAACGGGTGATATCCAATCGATGCTGGAACTGTCTGGTATTCCTTATCTGGGCTGTGGTCCAGAAGCGAGCACCAACAGCTTTAACAAAATCACTTCAAAACTTTGGTATGACGCATTAGGCATCCCAAACACGCCTTATATTTTTCTATCAGAAAACAACCAGCAGTCATTCGAAAGTAGCAAGCAAGCGCTTGAACAATGGGGCACGGTATTTGTTAAAGCGGCGCGACAAGGTTCTTCGGTAGGTTGTTATAAGGTATCTGAAGAAGCGCTGCTTCAAAAAGCGCTCGATGATGCATTCAGATATTCAGACCAAGTGCTGGTTGAACAGGCGGTAAAACCTCGTGAACTTGAGGTGGCAGCATACCAACTGAATGGCGAGCTGTTCATTACTAAGCCTGGTGAGATAAAAGCCCCTGAAGACGCATTCTACACGTACGAAGAAAAATACAGCGAAGCCAGCCATTCAACAACGGATGTCGAAGCAACGAACCTGACGGAAGAGCAGCAAGAGATGATTCGTGCAAGTTCGGAAAAAGTCTTTACTCAAATGCGTTTGCGTCATTTGTCTCGTATCGATTTCTTCCTGACGCCTGATGGAAAGATCTACCTGAACGAAGTAAATACCTTCCCGGGAATGACGCCAATTTCAATGTTCCCGAAAATGCTTGAGCACAATGGACATAAGTTCTCTGAGTTCTTAGCCGATTGTGTACGAAACTCGCTTTAACTCCAGGGTTTAAATCGTTTAAACACCATACGTTCAGCGCTGGCTTGTGCCTTGTTACCAACATAGTAATAGGGCATTGCAGCGCTTAGCCAACGACCTTGCTGCTGTATATCCTTCACTCGACTTCCTCGTTTGGCCAATTCTTTTGCCGCACCTACACGCAGTGATTGACCAGAAAACTTCAAATCTAAGCCAAGCTTATCGCTAGCGTGACGTAAAATTCGATAAATTGAAGAATCATCAAGTCGGCGATCATCGATGTTGCCGTGTTTACTAATCGCATTAAATAGTACGGAGCTGTTTGGGTTTCGAAGTGCAAGCCATTTGCGCAAACATAGCTCGGCAGTTTCAGACAGTGGATAGGTTTGGTTACCCAACATGACTTGAATACCTTCAGAAGAGAACAATAGATTGTCATCGGTTAAATCGCGGAGTTCACCGCGTTTGAGAAGACATTCAAACATAAGGTGATAAATGGCTAAGTTACGTATATCTCGCGGGTGTTCAGAACCAGAAAGTAGTTTAGTTAATTGCTCAAGGTGTACTTTTTCAAAAGCGTCTGTTGCCTTCGCATCTCCCGCTTTATCCAACCTAAGTTTCGATATTGCAATCTTGACCGAAGAGCTTGCACTAGGGTCGAGTAATTGCAGTATACGATGAATTAAACCAATAGTGACCGCGTAACGTTTGATGGTTGCATACTTTCTTGATGCGGACTCTTTTTCTATAAACAAACGCATCGCTGTCGCAGCAGCAGGAAGAGGGCGTACGGATTTCTTCTGACAGAATTCAACAAATAAATTCCAATCTTTTGTCATTGCCAACAAAGAGTTTCGTGAATACTGTCCATCAGTAAGAACATCCATTTGTTCGACAGATATCTCCTTCGAAAATTGATTCACATATTGACTCTTTTCGACTTCACTGGTTATCAGACGTATCTTTTTTTGCATTTTAGTGCACTATAACAACTTTATTGAGTACAAATATACTTGATAATGAGTTAGATACAATTATTATTAAAAGAAATAATACCAATAGAATGACGATTATGGCTGCTGCTTCTTATAGAGGTTTTACCCTCAAAACGGCTGGAAATTCGACGGATGTCTGGCAGGTGCAAATAAAAAGACACGTGTTGTCAGGTAGTCTGGCAGCCGTTAAGAAGAGTATCGATTGGTTTTGTGATACTGCGACGTTGATTGACCCAAAGGAGTTTAGTGCCTTAGAAGCATCAAGGCAACAAGCTTCAAAGGCATCTCAAGAAACCTTTAACGGCTTTACGATAAAGAACGATACCGGTGAAGCTAACGGTTGGTATTGTATGTTTAACGGCAAGTTGATTAAGGGCGGCAAGCTTGCGATCCAAAAGCATATCGAGGCATACTTAGTCGCGAAGCAGAAAGCTGAACAACAGCAAATAAAGAAGTAATTTAATATGACTCTTGTATATTCGACCGATGTGGGTCGCATTAAACCAGAAGAAGAAAAGCAACAGCGTCCTAAAGGCGACGGCATTGTACGTATTCAACGTCAAACTAAAGGCCGCAAAGGTAAAGGTGTTTGCATAGTCACTGGTTTGGATCTTGATGACGCACCGCTAAAACTCATGGCGGCAGAATTGAAGAAAGTTTGTGGCTGCGGTGGTTCAGTTAAAGACGGAACCATTGAGATTCAAGGCGACGCACGTGAGAAAATCAAAGCGCACCTAGAGAAAAAAGGCTTCACAGTTAAACTAGCAGGTGGCTAAACCTAACAATTGGTTTGTTAATCTCTGATTATCAAACTGATTATTAGGTATTTTATGGTAAATCTTTATGTTGAATGAATTGCCATATAAACGCAGCACTTACCAAACAATAGAATAGAGCACCGATGTGCTCTATTAATTAACGAATATCATTTAACATAACGTACATAATGCGCACTGAAAGAGGTAAAAAAGAAAGGTAACTTATCCAGCTTATTCAATCAGTTACCTTTACTTTTTACCCTTAAAATCAAGCTGATTTTTTTTGATTGGTAATTCGTTCAATGGCCTCTACAACACGACCATTTTTGGAACGTTCAGCCATGATAGCCAGCAACGTTAAATCAGGGTCTAAACCCAAAATAACTGCTATTTCACACGCTAGATCGTCACTCATCGTCTTACCATTTCTCCAGTTAGCCACTGTTGCATGACCGATACCGAGGTATTTAGCTACTTCTCGCGTGCTATATATCTGTTTTTCAACACATAATCGATTTAACAAATCTAAAGTTGTAATCATCTTTTTACCTCCTAATCGAAGTATATGACAAAACCGTGCTGTCTAGACCATATAGACACCGATAAGTAAATGATCTTTAATCTGATCCGTTCAAGACTTGCTGACTAACGCCGGCGAAGATTGAACTCTGTCAAGTCGTGAGACTTTGCGAAACATCACTACGTTCATGTATCCCTTATGATGAACACCCCCCACGATTTGAGGTTCGAAACTCTTATCGTGGGGCTCTTGAGATGTTTCCTAAAGCTTAACCAATGACCAAGAGCATCATTAAGGATCATCACCATGCAGAATATTACTCAAAGCCTAAGTACCGATTCTCGCCAAGACACACCAGAAAAACGCTTGTTACTTCAATCTCTTGCTCAAAAACTGTTTAGCCGCATCTGCGAAATCAACTTAAACACGCCACACAATGTCGTCTTTGCTGTCCGTTCGCACGAACTGGGCGAAATCAGCGTCGACGTGTACTGGTTTGTAAACAATGCGTTCGACCAGACACGCGCTAAAACTGAGTTTGATTCCTGCTATTACTGGCTTTCAAGCGACAGGATCGAACAATGGTTTTTAACCGTCCATAGCGGCCTCGATCAGCTTGAAGCGGAAACTAAAGCGGCGTAGTCCTTATGAATAGCCAGCGCGTTAAAAAGTTCATCAGCCTTGTGGCTATCTATTTACTAGCATCCACCTTTTTTAAGGTGGTTGAAGTCGCTGTGCATTATCCAGTAAAGCCCATCACTTACCATATGCTTGTATGCGTATTCGTGAGCCTAATCTTATTCATCCGTGAATACATGAGGTTATGCGAATCATGAGCAAACCGGATTACCTCCAACTCGTCACCAAATACAACTACTTTGCGCGTGAAAGCGTTAAGAACGGTGGCAAAGCTTACTTAGTTAAGGGGAAATCCGACGTATTCCGCGCCATTATGAAGCACGGCGCGCTCTCTAAACCTTCCTTTGTTCAACGTCTATACAAAAACCACGGTATCGACACGTTTAAACGTCGAAACCGCCGCGACAATTTCACGCAATTGTGTCTTTGGATCACAGCGAACGTGAGCCTGGAAACCCGTACCTTTTCGCGTAACGGGACGCAAGGCCAAATCGCTAAAGATATTGGCATAAGTCAGTCGACAGTGTCACGTTTGCTCGAGCTGGCAGTAAAAATGGGTATTATCTCCCCTGCTTTCCCTGGCGATAAAGTGGCCACCGATAAAAAAGCGGGACTGGTCTATGATGGACATGGCCTACCATACAACCAGGTCTATAAGGTTGAGGACGATTTCTGTTATCTCGCTGGCCCCGTGGCGGGTAAGAAGCTCGAGAAAGCGTTCAGAGATGCCGATGAGAAAGCCTACGCTGAGAGCGGCTGGCGCTTACATGAGCGTCTTTTAACCGTGCGTAACTACTTGTGGGAAAAGACAATAGAAAGACGTATAGCGGCGATTTCAGAGGGGTGTTTTAAGAAGACGATTTCCAAGATATCGAATCGCTCGAGAGCCGTTAAAATCATCCTAGACCGCATGATAAAGCGCGGTGAACATCTGTTACTATCCGACATCGAGCTCGACCGCATGGTCAATACCAGGCTCAAATCCTGCGGGTTCTCCGCGTAATCTCCTGTCTATCCGGTTAGCTCCGGAGCTCACGCGATCGCCCTATCGTTTCGCTGGCCATTTCTTGTGCGATGACCCATCAACAAGGCGGTTTTCCCCACTGAAATTCTCCCATTATTCAGAAAATTACCCTAGCGATCCGCTATCTCTCATCGAGTTATTTTTATTACTGCATACGGAGTTTGTTTAGTTATTGAATCCAACGGGAAAAATAGCGCATTACCTTTTCTTCCTACTTAAGAAGTGAAAAAGAAAGGTAGAACGTCCACATGCTGTGGACAAGTGATACCTCCCATTAAATCGCCCTCCGGCTTATGGCGTTAAGGATAGTTCACTCGAGCGATTTAATGGGCCCCGAAACGCAGCACTCCAATACAATCGATCGGCTTTCTCAATGGCGGTATGGACAGTGGCCGTTTTATCGCTGCGCGATGGCCTAGCAAGGTGAATGGCGAGATTTAAAGCCATAGTATTTTAATGGTTATTGCAACTACTGTATACTTTCACACTGATGACTTCGTAAACGCTTTCGACTTGTTTCTATAACGTCCGTTAAGGAACAAGGTATGGCTATTCTAAAAATCCACTGTCGGTTACAACAAGAACGCACCAAACTCGCGCTCTATCTTCCGGTTGTCTCGCAACCCCTCCCATTACCTCAAGTGTTTAGTTTTGTTCGCATTGGTGGCCAACTCACCGGTGAACTGTCGGCCGTTCATACCCAAACCTTAACGCACCTCCGTTCTGTCGACGCGGCCAACGATCCGATTTACTAATCGCGAGCTCTCTGCAGAACGACTCACCACGAGACCACCATGGATAAAGAGAAATTCATCAACAAGGCTATCGAGCTGCATAAGGAAATGGGCGAGATACGCAAAGCGGCCAGTGAAACCAGTGCACTGCTTTCACCGAAGAAGAAAACCGAACTGATCGAGAAAGGTTTAGACAAGGCGTTCGAAATCAGTTCAATCCAGCTTGTCCTACTCAAGCAGTTAGTTAAGGAGTCATCCGATGGCACAACTACCTAGTACTCATCCAGGCATCAAGAGTAAAAATCCCATCGCCGGTTATATGGTGTGTGCGTGTGACAGCGTCACCACCCTGCACCACTTTCGCGGTGACGACCGTCAAGGGTTATACAGCAACTGTCCCAAGTGCGGCACATCCGTGAGCAAAGCGGCCGAATACCAAGCGCGATTAAAGGCCGCGTTAGTCCCTGATCTTGACCAATTACCCGCGTCAGTTTTGGCTGCGCTTTCAGGGAACGATTCACGGACCGAACCAGGCGACACACTGGTGATCGAGTCACCGATTGTGGATGCGGTCGAAGTCAGTGAAATCAACGAGCCGCCAGGGACTGATCCGCGGACTAGTCCCCGACTCCCGGCCACGGCTGAAACGGTCGACGCCAAGCCCAATGAAACTACCGAAGAACCAGGGATCGAACCGCGAACCACTCCGCGAGTGGCCAAGTGGCTGCTTGGTCTTGGCCTATTAGTCACAGCTGCGATTGGTGGCCGTGTCGCTTACGTAAAAATCAAAGGATAACCCCAATGGACGAAACACTACTCGAGACAACCGAACCGACCACGGAATTTACTAGCGACGAGTTGGCGCTCCTCGATGAGCTCGCACCAGTGGCCACGGAAGAAACTGGCGAACCTGGAAGCGAATCCGCTACGCCTGAACAAGCCGACGACGCGGCAGAACAAACCGCGGAAATGTTCTTAAGCATTTGGGAACGTGGCTTTCAAATGGCCGCGCACCCGAAGTTTAAGTTCGACCAGGGCGAGATTAACAGCGCGGTTCGAGACATTGCGCCTGCGCTAGACGAATACGGTCTTGTGTTACCTCAGTCGGTACTGCGTCACGGGAAAGCACCGGTTGCACTCGCGGCTATCGGTGGACTGTGGAAAGCCTCGATGTTGCAAGCGACCGAGCTGCGTGCAAGATAAGGTCGAGACGTTAATCGGCCAAATCCAGGCTGGCCAAGAGCAGCTGGCCGCGCTGCAGGAGCAAATCAATCAAATGCACCAAATGGTCAATACTGAGGGCGCGTAATGAGAGAGCCGATTAACCCCAACAATGCCCTAAAAGGTTTGCACACGTCCTATATTGCGACCACTGGCGGCGGTAAGTCTCAAGCGGTATTGCAAATGGGGTTAATCCCTCGAGCAAGCCAGGTACTTTTATTTGACCCTGCCGAGGACTATCACACGCTATCGGGGCTAAAAGTCCACCGCTACTATGACTTGCGTTCATTTATGATTGCGGCCATGAAAGCCAGGCGCAAACGCGCCAGCTTTCGTATTGCACTTACTATCGAAGCCACCAAAAGAAACCTAATGGCCTTTTGTGCGTTCGCTTGGACATTGGGCGATGGTGGCCGACTTCTGCATGTCGTTCTCGAGGAAATGGCCGTGTGTGAACTCGGTAGCGGCAAAGCCGAGGGCGCGCTCAATAAACTGTGTGTCTTAGGCCGAAAGTTTGACTTTATCCTTCACAGCGTTTACCAGCGGCCGCAACAAGTACCAAAAACTGTACTCTCCCAATCCAACCGCGTTTGGTGTGGCAAACAAAAGACCTCTCTCGATGCCAAGTACATCTCGAACGAGATTGATCTGACCGTCGAACAAATCAAAACGCTTAAGCCGCTCGAGTACTTCTACTCCGATGAAATGGGTAGCGTCAAACGAGGACGGCTACGAACGCCAAGACGATAACAACACAAGGCCGCATTTGTGGCCTCTATAGTTATGAAACACAAAGTCGATTAACTCACAAAGTTGTGCCCTAATCCTTTGAGTTTTAATTGCATATAAAAGTAAAAAGCTACATCATTCTATGTAAAATAAGTTGCTTAATGTGGATTAGTTAGCGTTATACGCAGAGTGAGTTTTGCTGATTATTCCTTGTATCAAAGTCACCTTTTCTTGTGGTTCATCGCTTTGTATTTTCTTGTGCTTTCGTTAAATTATCAGGTAATGTCCCCGAAGCCTTCAGGCTCAAATTCGACGCGGTAGTGTTTGTTGAAACTCAGCCCTATCAAGTAGTCTGCCCAAAAGCTTACGTGCTTGCTGAAGTGCTGTTTTCTTTGGTGTTGTGTGTTTCAAGTGCGCTTCAATCAAAAATCGCTGCATGTCTTAGTCTCACAAAAGTGCATCAATACACATAAAAATTCGTGCTTACAAAGTGGGGCTTGGCTTAAAATCATAGCTTCAGCGTTGGGCGTATAACAAAGCATTTAAGCGCGATTCACAACGCGTGGCATTTTTGGTTTGCGTAGAATTTTGTGTTTAAGGCGCAATGCGGTAGCCGTTGTGTATTGCGTTGCTCACGCCTTAATGCGGCGTTAGCCGTAACGGAGATTTGGATGATAAAAATAAGACCAGCAAGCGTTGAATCCATTTTTGAAGATTGGCCTGAACATTGGCCTAAAAAAGAACATTATGTATCGCAGCATGACGTTACGGAAGAGCAGTACTTTGAGTTTGAATCATTAGTAAATGGTAAGGTTAGTGAAACTGAAGTTGAAAAGTATTTTGCCCGCAATCCGGAAGTATTAGCTTTAACCGCATTTTTGTTTTCGACAGGACACCACGCAACTTGGATATACCCTAAACTAGAGCTACGCCCTTCTGCGGGTGACGCAAAAGGCGGAATGATTCCAGATTACGTCATTTCTGGCGCAAATAGTGATGGTGTGCAGTGGTTTATTCTCGAGTTAAAAGGCCCTCGCCAAAACGCTTTTGTTCACAAAGGTAAAAGAGTCTATCTTTCTGCAGATTCTAACAAGGGAATCTGTCAATTAATTAGCTACATCGATATTGCATCAAAATCTCAAGCATATTTGCGTGATGAACTAGGTCTTAAAGGTTTTCGTGAGCCTAGAGGTATTATTCTGATAGGCACGGAAGAAGAGTCCGAAGCAGAAATGGTTAGAGAATTTAAAGCAGCTTGGAATCGGATGCATCCGAATGTTCAAGTAATATCTTATTCTCGATTGTTGCGGAAGCTTAAACAAAAAGTGTTCCCAAATTACGGCTAACAAAGCGTTTAAGAGCGATTCCTTAACGCGCGTTAGGTTTACGGCAAAAACAGGAGTGATATATGCCAGCAGTTAGAAATATTGTAAAGGACTTTCGTGTAGAAGAAGCAAAGGCAGAAAGGAAGTGCCATGCGAACTCCTCACACAAGATTCTCGCAGGAGAAAAGCACTTTGCATACGATGATCCAGGTAGAATTAACATATGCAAAGAGTGCGCGGATGGAGTACTTAAAGTTGCAGCGGATCATTTAGAAAAGGTCAGGGTTGAGTTGTCTAAGTAACGTAATAAATAGGATGTTCAAATGAGTAAAATATGCGGTATTGAGTTAAAGGGACATGAAGCAATATTCACTGTTTTAGAAAATAAAGGCGATGATAGTTTTGCAGTCAAAGCAGTTGATAAAAAGAAAATTTCATTAAAAGACAGTGAAAACAGAGAATGCATCAAAGAGTTTAAAAAAGAAATAAATGAGTTTTTTGATACTAACGACGTAAGTAAAATTTATATTAAAAAACGTAATAAAAAAGGAGATTTTGCTGGAGGTGCTGATACCTTTAAGATGGAAGCTATTATTCAAGATTCAGATGTCGAAGATGTAATATTAATTTCTTCTCAAGCGATTTCTTCATACCAAAAAAAGAATGACGCAGATATGCCTAGTGAGCTAAACAAGTATCAGCACAATGCGTATTTAACAGCTGTGACTGGTGCGAAAAAATAAACCTAACAAACGCTTCAAGAGGGACAGCTAACGCGTGGCATTTTCACTATGCGTTGGCTTTTGTGATTACGGTGTTATGCGGAAAGTTAGTAGTAGCGTTGTCTGCCCCTTAAGCGGGCGTTATATTTCTTTCAAGCTAGGTGTTAATAATGAAAATAAAATCGATAAAAATTAAAAACTGGCGCTCGATAAAAGAGTTGTCTATTTCTTTCCAAGATCTAATGATTCTTATTGGACAGAACAACCATGGAAAATCTAATGTATTGAATGCAATAATGTTTTTCTTTGGTGAGATTAAACCACAGGAATTAGACTTCAATGATGGGCAAGATGAGCTTTATGTTGAAGTTATCTTTGAAGCTCTTGGTGAGAATGAGCGTTCTACATTTACTAAATATGTAACTGCTGAGGGTACAATAAAAGTAAGACGCACTGCGTCTAAATCCACTGGTGCTGTGATTTATCAAGGTTATACTCAGTCACCAGTAGATGACTCTTTAAAAGAGTCCAATGCTGGCTCTTACACCAACAGAGCGATTGCAGAAGCGACAGTGTTTGCCTCTCTATTACCGGAATCAGGTCGTCTAACAAAAGCAATAATAACTGAAGCTCAGTCAAGCTATATTGTACAAAATGCTTCGAGTATTGAGTTTGTTTATGAGCTTGAGAGTACAAACTTTTTAGGTGCAAAAAACGTTGCTAAAGGAAGTTTTGGCGATGTGTTTCATATTCCTGCTGTTAAAGTTGCATCGGATGACTACTCAAATAAAGATAATAGTTTGTTTAGCAAGCTTTACGGTCGTGTGATCTCGGAGCTTTCTACTAGTAATTCTGATTGGGATGAGGCTAAAGAGCGAATGTCGGCTCTTTTTAAGTTATTAAACAAAGAGGACGACGAAGGTAACGAGAACACTGCTAGACCAGTCGAGCTTACGAGTTTTGAAAGTCAGCTTAATCAGCATTTGCTTGATTGGGGTGCGAATGTAGAGCTGGAAGTTGAAGTTCCAAATGTTGATGATGTATTCCGTTCAAATACAAAAGTATGGATTAATGATGGCTTCAGAACAGACATCACGAGGAAAGGAAATGGACTACAACGTGCGCTGAGTTTTGCTCTAATAAAAACTTTAGCTGATAAACTGCGTGAACAGCAAAATACCTCGGAGGCATCCTCAAGCTCTTCATCACAGTCAATGTTTTTTATATTAGAAGAACCAGAATTATATCTACACCCACAGGCTCAGAGAGCACTATTAGACTCACTTGTCGCTTTATCAGAATCAGGTGCGCAGATCGTTCTTTGCACACATTCTAGTGCATTAATTGACTTAGCTAAGTATAAATCTATTTGTATTGTGAAAAAAGCGTCACCTCAAGAGGGAACAAAGGCGTTTCAATGTACAGATGACTTATATATTGGGGATGACAAAAAAGATTTCAATTTAAGCTATTGGATTAATCCCGACCGCAGTGAATTGTTTTTCGCCAAAAAAGTAATTCTGGCTGAAGGAGCTACTGAAAAGACTGTAATTCCGTATTTAGCACAGTCACTAGGGGTGTTTAAACATGACTTATCGGTCATTGATTGTGGGTCTAAAAACAATATTCCAATGTACTGTCGCTTATTGAATAAATTTAGTATCCCCTATGTTGCGGTGTACGATCGAGACCATCAAGCAGGAAAAAATCAACAAGCGCTTGATGTTTCAAATCGTGACTCTCAAGCTATTGAAAATGTCATAGACTCAGAGTTTGGCTCAACCGTAGTGTTAAATAACGACATCGAAGAAGAACTAGGAATGCCTAGAGGGCATGGTGGAAAACCATATGCAGCACTAGAGCATATTTCAGCGGAAGGTTTTTTAATCCCCGAAGCGTTTCAAGAGAAAATTGTTACTATCTACGAATAGAAATATAACAATCTGTTTAAGAGTGATTCGCAACGCAATACTATACTCCAAGTAACGGTCGCACTCGCGGCCTTTTTCTTATCATTTCCTAACGATTTTCTTTGTGCTCAAGACGATTTTTCATGACTTCCTGATTGGGTAATTGACAGCCATCGAGTGGCATTTTGTAGCCTGTAGTCCGATTCATTAGCCCTGAAAAGGACACAGATAGCATGAAATACGCAAAGAAATATGTGCCTATGGTTGCCATTGCGACCGCCGTTGGTGGCGGTGTCGTGTGGGCAGCATTCAACACCAAACTAGGCCGTAAAATCATGGGCAACCAGACCCTATCCGACAAAATTTGGGGGTAAGCCATGAGCAAGTTAATTGTTTCCCCTCGCCCTACTCTGTCAAAGCTCAATACCATTGATGGCATCGCGCCAGGCGAAACCGCTAAGGTACGTTTGCACAATGCTCCACGCTATGAAGAAATCAGCATCAAAGCCAACTACGATATTGCGGCCAGTGCCTCACGCATTCGCTTTTCGTTAACCGCCGATGAGATTTTAAATGGCGGTTACAACAAAGTCAGTGAAGAAACGGGGATTAGCCAAAGCACCCTTGTACGCAGTGCTGCTGGAAAAACAGAACCCAAATTTAAAGACGTTGTTGCCATCGCTAAAGTCACTAAGACATCATTAAATTATTTAGCTTATGGAGAAGAAGATGATGAACCCGCTAAAGCTATATCTGGTATGGGTAGCGTTCTTGAGTTCATGATGAAACAACTTAATGCTGAAACTAATAAAGTAATCAACGAAAGATTCGAAGAGATAGAACATAAAATTGCTAACGTAAAAAGCAAGCTTGAAGCTGAAGAGTTAGAAATCGCTGCAAAAACACTCTCCGAAGATGCAAACAAAATAGTTCAAAAAATGTCTCATGAAGCAGAAAGACAAAACAACGAGATACAAGAGTCTTTAGCCCAAAAGACAAGTCGATAAATCAAAATGACAACATAAGCCGCTATTAGAGCATGCGGCTTTCTGACCAAATCAGCGCATCGAGCATCCGTTCGGTGCGCTTTTTTATTGCCGAACGGAAATGACTTCTAGATTTTGAATCTAGAATGCTCAGCATTACCCCTCCAAACGGATAAGAGGTTTAATTAATCTGCAAGCTGTGGAGCTGGGAACGCCTTACCCGATTGCCCTCTGGCGATTTTGTTTTATCTTATGGTTTAGTCGTTAAAAGCAACCCTATTTTCGAACGCCGCTAAAAAAGGATATTAAGTAGGCAAGGGTTCTCAGGGAGATGGGTTAACGTAGGTAACAATCTCAACTCAACGGTAATTTAGGAAAAGTAGACCTAACTGATATGTTGGGATTAAAGAAAGGAAGACCTCAGCGCGACCTGAGGTCTTTGAGACAATCAACTTAACTAAAAGGAGACTGCTATGAATATACAACTTGTAATCGAGTTGCTTAATTCAGTTGTAGCATTGCTACAAGTGCTTGAACCGTTCATGCGATAAAAACCCTAAGCAACAAGCCCCATGCCCTTGGGGCTTTTCCATATCTGCAGTCATCAACAGATATCTACACATAATATTCCTGCCTTCAACAATTTTAAAGGACAAGGACGATACTTCTTCTTCAATAGCACAGCGATAAACTTCTTCGTGCGCTTCAGCTTTAGGTGAACCATGGACTGGATTCTGGCAGGGGGAAGCTTTTTCCGTGGCGTGTTGAGTCCCGTCAGTGAGTGACTCCAGCGTTCGTCTCGATTTGGTACTGACCTTCTCTACGTGCTGAGACCTTTGTATATTAGCCGTTGCGTACTGCTTGGCATTCGTTGCCAGTTCTGGCTAGTCTACGCTTCGCTATCCCTGCGGGGCTGTTCCCTGAACGCTGAAAAGGGATCGATAAACGATCCCTTTTCTATCCGTTCAGCTCTCTAGAAATTGCAGGACTGCAATTTTGTATCTGCGTATTATGGGAATTATGTGTACGGGCTTCACTTGCAAAGCGATTCTCTCTCCCCATCCGCACGAACTGCGCTCCGCTTGTCCGGCTGGGCTACGTCATTCGCCCACCCTTTGCGAATCGTTCAGGCCAGAGGCAATCCCTCAACATAATTCCAACCACATAATGCGCACTGAAAGTGATTGAGAAATTTAACAATGTCCGATTTGGGCAACTTAGAAATGTCCTCTTAGCCTACTGGATTTCCATTAGCTTGAGGACCGAAACCGATGCTAATGCCAATGATCGACCGAGACATCCTACGATTTAAAGTTTTTAAAGACCTACGTAAGTTGATGCTGCACAAGTGTTTCTTTTTGTTCGCATCAGTCGCCGGCTCACTCACGAACTATCGTTCGTTAATACCCAAACTTGAGAACCAATGTACTTTTAAACAAAGCTAGTCCGATTCATTAGCCCTGAAAAGGACACAGATAGCATGAAATACGCAAAGAAATATGTGCCTATGGTTGCCATTGCGACCGCCGTTGGTGGCGGTGTCGTTTGGGCAGCCTTCAACACCAAACTAGGCCGTAAAATCATGGGTAATCAAACCCTATCCGACAAGATTTGTGGGTAAGCCATGAGCAAGTTAATTGTTTCCCCTAGCCCTACGCTGTCAAAGCTCAATACCATTGATGGTATCGCGCCAGGCGAAACCGCTAAGGTGCATTTGCACGGTCCACGTTCCGCTTTTCGTTAACCGCCGATGAGATTTTCAATGCTAAGCAAAGTCATCGTGATAGCTCAGCGTTTTCGGTTCGTTGATTCTGAGCTACCAAAAGTGTTGTATTTCGAATCTAGTAAAGTCACTTAGAATACTTACTAAGTGACATTGTCACCATGTCATTCCTACCAACCACAGCCGCCATCATTTCATAGATACACTTTTGATCAGTTAGCTTCATACCATGTAGCCACAAAAAATAGTTTCAACTTTCATTGTTACACTGCCACACCACAGAATAATACTCTAGGTGAAAGTAAGCGCTTGCAGACATGAGTTACAGGTTTGTAATTTTGTTACAGCTAGCGATAACTCAAAAGCTACTGTAGCATAAAGTTCTTTTATAACTTGTTGTTTATATTGGCTTATTTACTTTTGGTTGGTGGTTTATTTGGGGTTGCATAAAACTTTCAAAAACGTATGAAACACTTAGATTGGTTGATTCTCAAGTATTCGGATTAGTGAATTCTGCTACTAATGACTAGTCGGATTATGGTTATAATGCGTATAGAGATAAGTGCAAATCACTAGTTTGGGGATAGACTCAAAAGACAAAAAAGCGGGCAGTTGTGAAAACAACTGCCCGCTTTAAACTGGGAGAAAAGAAATTGTGGTTAGCTACCCTACTCTGGTTTGCTAGCTGCTTGAGCTCGAATTTCTTCGGCGACCATTTTTATTGCTTGCGCAGTACTGATCCCTTCAGACATTAATTGCTGGATTTTCTCGACAGCTTTTTGCTGCTCTTCGTGGCTCAGTGTTGGTAAATCGTCAAACATTAAAAAGGCTCCTAATCAAATTAGGAGCCGACTATAGTACGAAACGGAGTTGAATGCTAGGCGCAGTTCTAATAGCTGGTTAAGAAGTTAACGTACGCACCCATCGAGTTTTCGTTGGTATAACTGGCACCGATATCCATCTGGAACAGGTTAAGTGGTGACAAACCAATACCAGCTGTCAAGGTATCGTCTAGGTCATCATAAGCTAGGTTGCGTTTCCAACCGGCACGTAGTTTCAACTGACGCAGAATATCAATTTCACCACCAACTCGAATCATTTGTGTGTTGTCATCGAAATCTGTGTAGCGCTCTGCTTCGTTAAGATCATAATCAACGCTAAGTGTTGCGTAATCACCGACTAAACCAAAACCAACCGTGTAAGATGGTCTCAATTCATAAGCGTACGTCTTGGAAGGATTTGATGGTAACGATTCAGTGTCAATGTCTCGGCCAACTAAGTTAGTCGCAGAGATACCAGCACGCAACGGGCCGTAAAACCAAACGAAACCAGCGTCTAAGTTAAAGACTGTTTCGCCCGTGTCATTTTCACGAATGTCTTTGATATCGTAACTTTCAAGGCTTGCTTCATAAACATAGGTGTATACACGCTGGATTTTAGGTGATACACCAAACGCAATATGTTGGCCAAGGAAGGTTTGATACTTGGCTAGCGCTAAGCCTACCTCAGCAACACCGACTGATACGGCTCTAACTCGGCTGTTATTCGCGTCTGCTACGGTATCTCCAGTATCTGGGATCTCCGGGCTAACAAATGATTCCGTATACGCTTTACCAAATAAGTTTGCAGCGACAAAACGGTTTGGCAATGCAAATGCAGCGGCAGCACCTAACTCAACTTTCAATTGGTCGCCACGCATATTATCTAAGGTAGTTTGAAGCTGTGAGGCTTTCGAAGGATCGGATGATGCCCCTTTGATTAAATCACTCGCATCGTCGATGCCGTCAATTAGTTCGCCATTGTCGGTGTAAGATCCACCAATACTTGGCAAGAGCATGCCGATGTCATCATTACGACGGTAAATAGCAGTAAGAGCTGGATTGTAAAAAGGAGCAGTGAGAAAGTTTGCTGATACAACCCCTACGCCACCCATAGCGTCACCACGGGCTTCAACTGCGTAGTTTGCAGCGGTTGCTGACGATGCGGTAATTGCCAGCGCGATTGGAAGTAATTTAATTGAGTTTTTCATGCCGATATCAAGTTCGCGTTATTTTTTAGTTATATCGGCATATTCTCCAATAAATTTAGTTAATCCTCTAGAGAAACGTCGTACGTTTTGCTAATCATTTGGGATTGCTCAACAATTATCGGACCTTGCCACCGAACATGGTTCACTGCAACGGCCAAAACATAGCGTCCAGGTGAGACTGTATTGGGAGCGATCACGTTTGGATAGTCAGATTCATAAGTGCTATTCCAAACTCGATTGTATTTCCCATCGACGTAGTCATAAATAGAAGTATCGAGTTTAGGTAATGGACAGTGTGGGTTTAACAGAGCATTTCTCTCCACTTTCCATTTGTCTTTGGACTGCCATCTTACGGATACTTTTGCTTGAGGTTCGCCCAATACCAGCCAAGAACTCCAAGAGGTTTGGTCCGCCGCGGTAACGTCAATTCTATATAATCCCATCTTCAAACGACTATTAAGGTTATAACGCTTAGTATATTCAGTGACAGTGTCACCAATTGCATTTGAAGTTAGCGTATTATCAGAAGAAATAGAACGCGACACCCATTTGGTTAAGGTGACATCAGACAGCTCTTTCTGTGACTCAACTTTGATTGTCGCGCGATATGAGTCTCGGCCTGGGCTTTGGATGTCGGTTCGACGAACAGTGACGCTATCGAGCCAGGTGGGCAATGGTTTGGTATCTAAACCTTTTCCACAATCCACTTGTAAAGACTGAAGAAAAAGTTCATTAAGATGAGGAGCGAGAGTTTGATTTTTCTCTAACTGCCACACTTCGACGAGCGAAGAAAACATCGCCGGCAAGTCATTGTTGAGAAGATGCTTATGTGCTTGCGTTAGAGGTGTATTACTCTGAAACCAAGGACTATCTTGAGCTGAGATAGATGCACTCATTGCGAGTGCACCTAGTAATACGTATTTCTTTACCATTACGCTTTCATTTTGTAGCCAACACCGCGTAGAGTTTCAATCTCTAAGCCAGGAAGCTTCTGACGCAACTGCAATACGTGGGTATCAACAGTACGTGTTGTTGGGAAATGGTTGTAACCCCAAACATGATCCAATAGTTCGTCACGAGTAAATACGCGACCAAGGTTGCTTGCAAGGAACAACAGTAGATCGAATTCAGTACGCGTTAGCGTAATTGACTCTTCTTTATAGAAAACTTCTCGTGTTGCTTTGTCGATCACAAGGTGCTCTGTTTTCACTTTCGAATCGTCTTGTAGTTCGCTTTCTGGTGCACGTAACTGTGCACGAACACGAGCAAACAACTCTGCTTCTGCAAATGGCTTGGTCAAGTAGTCGTTCGCACCAGCATCTAAGCCCATTACTTTGTCTTTTACTGTAACAAGTGCAGTCAGCAAAATAACAGGAACGTCTTTTAGCTTCTTCCATTCTGGAAGGTGTTGAACTGAATCACCATCTGGCAATTGTCGGTCTAGAATAACGAGATCTGCTTTATCCCAATACTGGGCAACATCCGCGATAGTTTCTGAATGAAAGCACTCGTATCCCGCTTGTTCAAGGCTGACCAATAGGCCATCAGCTAAGTTTTTATCATCTTCAACGAGAAGCAGTGTCTGTTTCACAAGGTATCTCCAAAATAAACGTTGTTGGTGGTCCTATAAGCGACATTTTACCGCCCATGCGAGTCACCATCGATTCAACGATTGTTAAACCTAATCCTAATCCACTCTTGCTTACGAAAGGCTTACGTAATTGTCGCCAGTCTTTCTTTGTTAAGTGGCCTTGGTCAATAACTTTTACAGTGATCATCTGCTTAGAAGTGATAACTTCTAACGTCACGGGTGCCACACCGTATTTCACTGCGTTGCGTATCAAGTTGTCGATACAGGTACCAAGCCAGTAAACATTTAGCTTGGCAGCAATATCGTTATTAATAATGAAGTCGATGTCGTTAGAAAACTCTTCCTCGACTTTATACTCCAACCACTCTTGCACCGATGGTACCCATTCTGTGGCAAGAGGCTTACTGTCTGACTGCAAATAATCTTTACTTGCTTCTGCCAGCTGTCGCAATCTACGTGAATCTTCACATAGACGACGGAACTCATCATATACTGATTCGGGCAGTTTCTCGAATTCTCTTCTGAATCCTTCCACTGTCAACGACAAACTGGCGATTGGCGTTCGCAGTTCGTGCGTTAGAATTTGTAAGATGAGCATTCGACTTCTCATCTCTTGTCGCTTGGTATTCCAGCGATAAGCAGACCATCCGATCACCAATAAGATATTGGCAATCACCAGCGCGACCATGGTCACGCGCAGAATATCTGAACTGTCTTTTACGTCCCAACAAAGATTTCCCCGTTGGACAAAACAACTGTTGGATTCGTTCCGTAAAGTGAACTGAAGTCCGGCTTCATCGACATTTTTAGACCAAACATTCGCAGGATATACGAGATAGCTATCATTTTGTCGTAGCCACAGTTCATTCCGTTCCAAAAACATGCTGGAGCCAGCGATCAACGCGAGAATCGTATCTTCGTTCATGCGTTGCAGTCGCCCTAACAAGCTATTTTCAGTCGCCAGTGGTCGCTCTTTGATGTGCATGTATTGTGTCAGCTGCTCACTTCTATCGGGATGAACCGCTGCATAGCGACTAGCATAAGTACCACCACCTGGGTGGATAAGTGCACTTCTCGCGAACCATTTCTCGCTTAGTTTGTTTCCATTACACATTGCACGGGTAAACACGAGCGGTTCGGTAACTAGCGGACTAAGCGGTAATTTCCCAGTACAGCTCTGAGCTAGCGAATATAACCTCTGAATATCACGCAATGGGTAGACGGAAGTTTGCGGTAGCATTGATTCTGGCGTCAACAAACGTGTTGGATAGTCAGACTGTAAGTTTCGGATGTCGTAAGACACGATCGAGTCTGATTCATCAAATGAATCCATAAACGTGTCGATGCGCTCTGGCAGAGAGTTAGCTTGTGCGCTAGCCACTCCCATCGAGAAACATACGAAAACTAATTTAAGTGCAGCCTTAATCAATGCAAATATTCGCTAAATCAGTGAGTTAGGTAAAAAGTCGAAACATTATGCCAAAAATATAAATTTATAATGTGATATCTGTGTCAATAATGTTTTAACAAAAAAGAAGCCAGCTAAATGCTGGCTTCAAGTTAGTTTTATGAGTTTACAGAGCTTTCGATATTGCGTCCACACTATCCTTCGCGTCCCCAAATAGCATTTGGGTATTCTCTTTGAAGAACAATGGGTTTTGTACGCCAGCGTAACCTGTATTCATTGAGCGCTTGAATACGATAACGTTTTTCGCGTTCCAAACTTCCAGTACAGGCATGCCTGCAATTGGGCTGTTCGGGTCTTCTTGCGCCGCTGGGTTAACCGTATCATTGGCACCGATAACCAATACCGTATCAGTTTCACTGAAGTCGTCGTTGATCTCGTCCATTTCAAGCACGATATCGTATGGCACCTTCGCTTCCGCTAGCAGTACGTTCATGTGACCTGGTAAGCGACCCGCAACCGGGTGGATACCAAAGCGAACGTTGATGCCTTGAGCACGCAGCTTTTCAGTGATCTCGTGAACTGGGTACTGAGCTTGCGCTACTGCCATGCCGTATCCCGGAGTGATGATGACTGATTTAGAGTTCTTCAGCATCTCTGCCACTTCTTCTGCAGACGCTTCACGGTGCTCGCCGTGGTCAACGTCGCCAGAAATCACTACTTCTTGACCGAAACCGCCAGCAATAACACTCACAAATGAACGGTTCATTGCTTTACACATGATGTAAGAAAGAATTGCACCTGATGAACCAACTAGAGCACCAGTTACGATCAATAGGTCGTTCGCTAGCATGAAACCTGCTGCCGCTGCCGCCCAACCTGAGTACGAGTTAAGCATGGACACCACAACTGGCATATCTGCACCGCCGATAGATGCAACCAGATGGTAACCAAATGCAAACGCAATCAAGGTCATTACGATCAGAGCAAACATGCTGCCATCTGCTTTCACGAAGTAGATCATTAGCAGTGTTGAAACGACAATCGCCGCCAAGTTCATTTTGTGTTTGTGCGGAAGGTTAAGCGGTGACGATGAAATAATGCCGCGTAGCTTACCAAACGCTACAACCGAACCTGTAAAGGTAACCGCACCGATGAATACGCCCAAGAACACCTCAACCATATGGATAACGTGCTCTGCGTGCGTCGCAACTTGTGGCGCATCTAAGTAGCTGTTGTAACCAACTAATACTGCTGCCATACCCACAAAGCTGTGTAGAATCGCAACAAGTTCAGGCATTTCGGTCATTTCCACTTTCTTCGCGAAATGGATACCGATACCACCACCGATCACCATAGCAACGATGATCCAAACTAATCCTTGAGAATCTGGGCCAAAGATCGTCGCGATCAACGCGATCGCCATACCCGCGATACCATAGTAGTTACCTGACCTTGCAGATTCCTGCTTTGATAATCCCGCGAGACTTAAAATAAAGAATAATGCAGCAACAATATAAGCTGCTTGTACTAATCCTGCAGACATCTTGTTACTCCTTAATCTTTACGGAACATTTCAAGCATGCGCTTGGTTACGGTGAAACCACCAAATATGTTGATACTTGCGATAAGTACGGCAATGAAAGACAAGAAAGAGACTACGCCATTTCCTTGACCAATTTGCAGTAATGCACCAACAACGATAATGCCCGAAATCGCATTCGTAACAGACATCAGTGGCGTATGTAGAGCGTGTGTCACGTTCCAAACCACGTAGTAGCCCACGACACAAGCGAGAACAAAGACAGTGAAGTGCGACAAGAATGCTGCCGGAGCAACAGACGCAACCCATGCAAATGCGCCAACAGCGGCAACCAATGCAGCGATTTTTTTCGCTGGTGAAGTTGGTTCTTTTACTTTTGGCTCTGGTTTAACTTGTGCTTGAGCTGGTTTTTGCTCTGGTTGAGCAGACACCTGAATAGGTGGAGCCGGCCAAGTCACCTCGCCTTCTTTAACCACGGTTACACCGCGTAGAACCACATCTTCAAAGTCAATGTTGATGTTGCCATCTTTTTCTTTGCTAAGTAGTTTCAGCAAGTTGACGATGTTAGTTGCGTAAAGTTGAGAAGATTGCGTTGGTAAGCGACCAACCATATCGGTGTAGCCAATGATCTTAACGCCGTTAGCAGTCGTGATCACTTTGTCCGCCACTGTGTATTCGCAGTTACCACCGTTAGCCGCAGCTAAGTCAACGATAACGCTGCCAGCTTTCATTGAATCAACCATCTCTTTGGTGATCAATTTAGGCGCAGGGCGACCAGGAATCAGTGCGGTTGTAATAATGATATCAACGTCTTTTGCTTGCTCAGCGTAAAGCTCAGCCGCTTTTTTGTTGAATTCATCTGACATTTCTTTTGCGTAGCCGTCGCCAGCGCCTGAGTCTTCTTTGAAGTCGACCTCAAGGAACTCAGCACCCATCGACTGAACTTGCTCTTTTACTTCAGGACGAACGTCGAAAGCACGAACGATTGCACCAAGGCTACCAGCAGCACCGATAGCCGCCAAACCAGCCACACCAGCGCCTGCTACAAGTACTTTTGCTGGTGGCACTTTACCTGCCGCCGTGATTTGACCAGTGAAGAAGCGACCGAATTCATGTGCAGCTTCAACAACAGCGCGGTAACCTGCGATGTTCGCCATTGACGATAGAGCATCAAGTGATTGTGCACGTGAAATACGCGGTACAGAGTCCATCGCAAGCACGTTAATGTTTTTGCTAGACAGTTTTTCCATTAATTCAGGATTCTGAGCTGGCCAGATAAAGCTGATTAATGTCGCGCCTTCCTTGAGTAGTGCAATTTCATCTACGGGTTCAGTTAAAGGGGCATTAACTTTTAAAATCAGGTCTGAACCCCAGACATCATCTTTGGATCCGACTTTTGCTCCAGCAGCTTCAAAAGCCGCATCGTCAAAACTCGCTAATTCCCCCGCTCCGGTTTCGACAACGACCTCGAAACCCAATTTCAATAACTGCTCGACCGACTTTGGCGATGCAGCCACTCGCGTCTCACCTGCGAGTATTTCTTTTGGCACACCAATTTGCATTAGCTATTCCTTGACTATTGGCAACAATGATTATTTTGATTCTTTATCCAAACAATTTTATACACTTAAACCAACCTATAGAAAAATAGGTAAATCATCATTACATATAACTGTTGGTAATGAACCATTCTGCTTATAGAACTGTTTTAAACAAGACCTAACGAACTACGCGGAGGTCAAACCAGTAAAGCAAACGGCTATCAAAACAATAGATTATCTCATCGCGCATGAAAAAAGAGCCACCAGCATAACGACTAATGGCTCTTAAAATTATGATGTTTGTCAACTTTGGCAGGTATCTTATTGAAAAATGCTATCGCCCATTTGATCGATAAACATTTGCGCCTTTTTCAGCATAAACTCATCTGCGTCACTTTGAGTTGGCAACAGATCAGAACGTATAAATTTGTGGGTTTTTACTTCCCCATCAATTTCCTTGGTAATTCGCCCTGCGATTCTAAATTGCCCACCTTCCCCAATGGCTTCTTGGTAAATTAAGAAACCTTTGTATTCGATCGGATCTACCTCTATTTGGGTTGGTTGAGTGTTTTTGTTACCAAATAAGCGAGAAAACAGTCCCACAATATCTCCTTATCGTTTCGTATTGCGCGGCAAAATTGGCGTTTCGTACCATTCCAACTCTTTATCTTCATCAAATTCAGGTTTGGTAAAAACAGCCGGAACGTCGGCGCGATTACTGCGTGGATCATTAATGATCATTTCTTTTGCGACATCTAACGCCGTTAAAGCCGAATTCTTTAAGGCGACTAAACGGCTTTCAGGAAGCGAAGAAAGAAAATCAACATCATGCCGAATGTAAACTGGCTTCAATTGATTTAATGCAATACATGCCATGTCTGCTAGCTGATCGTCGTCAAATCTATCACTAAACTCAGGTTGTGCAAGTGCTTGACCTACCAAAGTTTCCATGTAGTTATGTACATCTTCGCTAATTTGCATACGCATATAGTTCCTATCAAGAGTCTTGTCAAAAACAAGCGAACGTAAGTATCGGCTTTGAGCATATTTTGTTCATAAATTATTCATACGCTCAAATTTATATTGTTAGTTTAGTAAAAAGCTTGGAAATTCAATAAATCAAAGTATTCTAGACAACTTAACATTAACGATTTACTAGTACTTCCAGGCTAATTCCAATGTCTTTTTCTGTCGTCACATCAAATTGGTTTCGTTTGACGTTACCGTTATTGTTGTTGGCGTTCGTCTATCTTGGACTTGATTCCATCATCGATTTTACTAAGTCCAACCTTGGTATTCTGTCGAATTTGCCGTTTGTACTGTTTTTCTGTTGCTTAGCGCTTTCTTATGCATTCAAACAGAACCACATCGCTATGGTCTCGTGCGCAATGCTCACAGCCTACTGGTTTATCCAAGAAAGACTACAATCACCTCTTTCAACTGGAACGACGATCTTAGAACTGTCGTTATTGGCCGCACTGCTGCCTGTAACCTTAGTATTAGTCTTTGTTTTCAAGCGCAACTCGACTTTTATTAAGTCCCTAGTGCTTTATTTGATGACACTAGGCTGCATCGTAATGTGGTGTTACTTAATCTTGACCCACTTTTATGATGGTGGCTTTGAGAACATCAACGACACTTTCTTATTCGTCGTACCAACAGTCTCGAAACTACCACTGATTCTTGTGTTGTATTCATCAACTATGGTATTGGTTTTTGCTATGTTTGTTATGAGCTTAAACCGTATATCAGACGTTGTCATCTACTCCGCGTGTTTATTGTCTTCAGTGACATTCATTTTTTTCCACATTCCTCATATCTCCAGCATGATGTTTTCACTTTCTGGCGTGTTGATGCTTACTTATTTACTCTCTGCAAGTCATGAACTGGCGTTTAAAGACCAATTGACCAATATACCTGGACGGTTAGCGTTGGAGTCGGATCTCCGTCACTTAGGTAGACGTTACACTATCGCTATGATCGACATTGACCACTTTAAGTCATTTAATGATACCTATGGGCATGATACAGGTGATGACGTGTTACGTTTGGTCGCGAGTCAAATGGAACGTGTTGGTGGTGGTGCGCGTATTTATCGATATGGAGGTGAGGAATTTACCGTTCTGTTCAAAGGGAAAACAGCGGAACAAGCCAAAGTTCACCTTGAAAACCTTCGTGCGTCCGTTGAAGCCTATGATCTAGTATTGCGTGATGTCGATAACCGTCCAAAAGATGAAAAAGAAGGGGCGAAAAAGCGCAGTGGTCAGCGCAAAGGTGAAGTGACCAACATTACGATCAGTATTGGCGTTTGTGATAGCACTAAAGCTAAAGGCGTTTACCAAGTGATGAAAAGTGCCGATGTCGCGCTATATTTGGCCAAACAAAAAGGCCGCAACCAAGTTTGTTTTACTTAATCGATTTGGTTAAAGAAGAAAACAATACTTCCGCCTTTAAATGCGCTTCCGTAGTTGATACTCAATCCTAAGCCAACGTTGTCTATCCAAGACGATTCAAACGGCGGTGTCAGTAACCAACCTATAGACCCTTCGTAATAGTGAGGCGTATCCAACGGTTCGTCTGTGTCGCCGCCCAAGTCGATTCTTCTCAAGCTAGCATAAACCGACTGGACGCTTGGCCCCCAACGAGTCACGTTATAGTACATTTCAATCCCATTAGCGGTGTACCAGCCTTCTGGGTTGCCAATATCACCTAGGTTAGCTTCCCCCCAGCCAGTGCCGTAAAAATAGTGGAACGCAGAAGAAAAGTTCCAACTGCCCCATTCTGTCGGCTTAGTATATTTTGCTTCAACATGAGGCTCATAGCTCAGCGCCCATGCATCGGTATTGAATAGCACGTCATCCAATACAGGCTGTGCGACTTGGCGGGAAAATTCGCTTTTGTAATCGTGTTCGTTTCGGAAATACTGCAAATGCAGACCAATCCCCGGAGTGAGTGTCCACCCATCGGTAAGTTGATAGCGGTATCGATAGGCGGCGAACGCGCCAAATACGTATTGGTCGTTATAATCCGCTGGGTCTTGTGATCTCAAACTAAAATCTTGTTCAGAGCGGATAATGGAGAAGCGAGTAAAGAACGAGTGTTTATGCGGGTCGTTTTCATCACTTAGTTCAAATGAATACGGTAACGTGGAAACAGCGACTTGCTGGCGCAAAGACACCGATTCGTCCGAACCGATGGCTTCATTTTCCAGACTGAACCATTCATTTGGGTCAAAATCATGAATGCCGACAGTAAACACGTCACTATCGGTTAATACAATAGAGGTAGCGAATGTCTGCTCTACATAGGTTCTAACAGAGTTATACCCTTCTGCCAAAGAAACAACAGGCAAACCGCAATATAAAACAACAATATAGCGTGAAGGAAAAAGCTTCTTCATATAAGTCTTTTGTAATTGTCAGCGTATTAATAAGACCAATTGGCGTCAGTCTGCCAACTCGTAGCAGTCCCTACCTGCTAATTTAGCACGATACAGTGCTTTATCTACCCGAGAATAAATCTCTTCGGTGGTTTCATGACCCGTTGGCTCAATAAAGAGAAGTCCTTGTGACACGGTAACTAAATAAGAGGTTTCACTGAAGTCATGCGGTATTGCCAGTCCTTCAAGCGCTCCTTTTATTCGTTGCGCATCTTCTATCAGTTTTTCTCGGCTTGGGTGGCTGAGCAAAATAATAAACTCTTCACCGCCATACCGCCCTACTATTTCACTGCTACGCACAAACAGCTCGGACAGCGCGTTGGAGATCAAAACCAAGCACTTATCACCTTCGATATGCCCGTAATTATCGTTGTACGCTTTGAAGTGGTCGACATCGAGTAAGATGACGCTAAGCGGTAGACCGTAACGTCCGTTAGTAGCGATCATCTCTTGGAATTTTTGGTCAATATAACGACGATTCGCGACTTTAGTTAATCCGTCTTCTTGCGCCAAGCGCGCCAGCTCTTCATTCGCTTTCGCGAGTGCTCGTGTTTTTTGCTTTAACTCACGTCTCATAAACGCGATACGTTGCATCGCGATAAGCTTGGAGTTCAGAACGACTTTATCCACTGGCTTGATCAGGTAATCATCCCCACCGGCCTCAATTGCACTGGCGATCATCGTTGGCTCATCATGACTGCTTAGGAAGATAATCGGAACCCATTCAGGATACATAGCGCGGATTTTAGCCGACAACTCAAAGCCATCCATATCCGGCATTGAAATATCCAGAAGAATGACTTCAGGCTCGAAATCAGCGTAGATCGCGAGCGCTTCATGACCTGAGCTTGCCGTCTCTACGATATGACCAAGTTGTTTTAGACGAATAGCCAATTGCATACGCTCTAGTTGAACATCGTCCACTAGCAGTATCTTCATCGATGAGCCAGATGCTAGCATCATACTGTTTATTCATTCTCTGTTAAATCAAATGCATATGACAAATGATACTCTACACCGGTGGAATCAGCCAATCATGGTTGACATTTATCGCCATTTTTTTACGATAGCGCCGACACATACACACTTTTAAGAGAAATAGATAATGTCTGACGTTAATCAACCAGAACAACCAACAGTCGACCTCGCTACGGTTTCTGCTGAACTTCGCCAAGTAATTGAATTTGATGAAGTGCCGGAAGCGATGCACTACATGGTAACGTCAATCCACGAAGTTTCAGAAGAAGCGGTTCGTGAAGCATGGGAAGAGCTGCCTAACAGTGCTCAAAACGTTCTAGATAACTTCGAGCAGTTCCATGCACTTATTTCAGTAAGTCAGGCATTTGCAGGCATCAACGTGATGGAAGAGTTCCCGACTCTAAAATTACCGGAAGGCATGACAGATGAAGAGAAAGAAGAGTACCGTGCGCAGCTACTAGACCAAGTTCTTCACAACTGCGTGAAAGACATGGTTAAGCAAATTAAGAAAGCGCGCCGCGACCCTATCTTAAAGCGTGACTTCACTGACGTGTTCGCGAAGTAACCGATAAAAAAACGCCGCAGAGATGCGGCGTTTTTATTAAGACAATACCACGTCTTTTTGCGTCACACTGACGCCTTTGATTTGAGTGAAGACATCCATTCCGACTTTAAGATCTAAGTCGTCACATGCCCAACCAGTAATGGTTGCAACGAGCAAACAGCCTTCAGCGAGCTTAATGGTCACTGAGACGCTCTTTTTGTCCTCACCGTGGCTATGCGCCTCTATACTGGATATCACGCCTTTAAGCACGTTACGTATCGAAGTTCGGCTTGGTGGATCAAGCACAAGGGAAACGTCATTGGCTCGAACTTGCAAACGTACACTGCTTCCTGGCTCGCCTTCAATCTTCTGCACCCACAAGTTGACCTCTGGCGCCAATTGAACTTGAGAAAGCGCATATTCGTGATTGTGCTTTACAACATGGGCTTCAAACAGCGAGCTCCTCTCAGAGAACGACTGCCAGGGTTTCATTTCATTCGACGCCCACACTTCTTCCAGTGTCCCGCACGCGGCGACCTTGCCGTTATCAATCACAACTAAGTTCTGCGCCAAACGTAAAACTTCGTTGAGGCTATGAGATACATAAATAATTGGCACTTCAATGCTATGCGCAAGTTGCTCAAGAAACGGCAGCACTTCTCTTTTTCGTGGTAGATCCAATGACGCGAGTGGCTCGTCCATCAACAAGATATCAGGTTTAGATAGCAAAGCTCGACCAATCGCCACACGTTGCTTTTCGCCGCCAGACAGTTGATGAGGGAAACGGTGTAGCAATGGTTCAAGTGCTAACAGCTCGATGATTTGTTGGTAATAAGCTTGGTCCAGTTTAGCGGCACCATACAACAGATTTCCCTTCACCTTAAAATGCGGGAACAAACGTGCGTCTTGGAACACATAACCCACGTTGCGCTTATGGACAGGAACATCAATGCCTGCCTGGGAATCGAATAAATGACGGCCATTGATATCGATAACACCACTGGATGGCGTTTTTAGACCAGCAACCACATTGATCAGTGATGTTTTTCCCGCTCCAGAGCGCCCAAAAATCGCTGAAATACCTTTCGCGGGTAGCTTCAGGTCGATATCAAAGAATTGCGTGCCTAGCTGCTGCTGGTAACGTATTTGAATTCCGGTCATATCAGCCTCTTAAACGCTTGTGCGTATAGCGTGACATCCACTCAGAGAGCATCATAGACGCTAAAGCAATCACAATCGATATGATGCACAAACGCATCGCTTCGGTTTCAGAGCCTGGGGTTTCGATAAAACTGTACATTGCCAAAGGAATGGTTTGCGTTTCTCCAGGAATATTAGAAACGAAGCTGATGGTTGCGCCAAATTCGCCAAGGCTGCGAGCAAATGACAGCATAGTGCCAGTGATGATACCCGGAGCAATAAGAGGCAAAGTGATAGTAAAAAACACTTTGACAGGTGAAGCTCCAAGCGTTGCTGCCGCTTGTTCGAGTTTGTGGTCAACACTTTCAAGACTCAAACGAATCGAACGAACCATTAGTGGCAAAGCGACGACGATGCACGCCAGTACCGCACCCTTCCAGTTGAACGAGAATACAATCCCTAAACTGTCGTATAGCCATTTACCTACAACGCCCTGTCGTCCCATTGAAATCAGTAGCAAATAACCAATCACAACAGGTGGCAATACCAAAGGTAAGTGAATTACGCTATCGAGCAGGTTTTTACCAATGAATTCCTTTTTCGCTAATACCCAAGCGATCCCTACGCCTAAAGGAATGAGCCAAACTATGGTGTATGTCGCGACGCGCAAACTCAACAAAAGAGCTTGTGTTTCATAGTCTGTTAGAAAATCGAACATATTAGTTAAAACCAAACTTAGCTAGAGTTTCTTTACCGGATTGGCTAATAACAAACTGGTTAAAAGCTTCTGTCAACTGTCTGTCATTCAATGTCGCCATTGGATAAGTGATTTTCTGATGGGACGATTCCGGCAATGTCGCAAGGATAGTAACTTTATCGCTGAGCAACGCATCAGTTCGATATACAATGCCTAAGCTTGCTTCTTGTCGTTCTACTAGTGCCAAAGCAATACGTACGTTGTTGGTTGGTGCCAATTTATCACTCAGTGGCTCCCACAGTTTCATGCTTTGTAGTGATTCTTTTGCGTACATTCCTGCAGGAACCGCGTCAGGTTGGCCAATGGCTAGTCGGCTATCACCTACGAGATTTAACCATGAATCGACATTGGTCTGGTCTAAACTCTCTTTATTCTGTTTTGCTGTGATCACAACTAAGCTATTTGATGCGATATTAGTGACACTGTCACTCTTGGTGGCTCCCTGTTCTACAAGGTATTGTGCCCATTTTTGATTAGCTGAAATGAAAATATCGGCAGGTGCGCCATGGGCCAGTTGTCTAGCCAACGAAGAACTCCCAGCAAACACTGTCGTCACAACTACATCCTGCTGCTTTTCAAACTGTTCAACAAGCTCTGTTACTGCGTTCGTCATTGATGACGCTGCGTAAATAGTAAGCTTCTCTTTTGCGTTTGACGCGAAACTGATACCGAGCAATACAGGGATGAGTATCGATTTGTGTATTTTCATTGAGTGGTTAGTCCATTTCAGGCCATAGCAGTTTTAAGTTGAGGTGTTCTTCGACCGCATCTGCGATTCGATTAATCGCATCTTCCTGATTTTTCGTATGATTAATACTAGTGACATTGTCACCTATCACCCAGTTTGCGACAGTGTTCAGAACACCTGAAGCGTCAAAGATACCATGTAAATAGGTTCCTATCACTTGATTGCAATCACTGATCGCGCCATCAGTTTGACCATTGCTCAATGTCATTAACGGCTGTTCATTTACCTGTGTTACGCCAGCATGAATTTCATAGCCTTTAACTTTGGTTTGTAGGCCTTGCAACGTCATAGTGCCAACAACATTAGTCAACGTTTTCTCTGCTGCAAGTTCAGTCATCAAATCTAAGTATCCGAGTCCGTCAGAGCTGCCTGCTTCGCCTTCAATGCCTAATGGATCGGAAATGGATTTGCCCAACATTTGGTATCCACCACAAATACCCATGACTTTACCACCTAGACGGATGTGGCGAGCGATATCCTTATCCCAGCCTTGCTCTCTCAAATGAGCAAGATCGTTGCGTACCGATTTTGAGCCTGGTAGTACAATCAAGTCCGCACGGTCTAAACGTTCTCCCGGTCCAACGTAGCGCAGGTTGATATCTGGATTACTTCGCAAGATATCAAAATCGGTGTGGTTGCTGATTCGCGGGAAAACGGGAACAACGACATTTAACTTTGCTTCACCTTGAGTGACTTGTGAGCTGTTAATTGCGTCTTCCGCCTCTAGGTCAAAACCGTGTAGATACGGCAGCACACCAATAACAGGTTTGTTGGTCTTTTGTTCCAACCAATCTAAACCTGATTGGAGAAGGCTCAAATCACCACGAAAGCGATTGATCACAAAACCAATTACACGCTTTTGTTCGCTTTCAGACAACAATGCCAGTGTACCGTACAAGTGGGCAAACACGCCGCCCTTGTCGATATCTGCAATTATGATTACCGGGATATCCGCTTCCTCAGCAAATCCCATATTGGCGATATCGTTTTCACGCAGATTGACTTCGGCTGGGCTTCCCGCCCCTTCGATAACGATGGTATCAAACTGTTGTTGTAGCTTGTGGAATGAGTCCATAACAAAAGGTAACGCAAACTCTTTGTAGCTTTGGTAGCCAATCGCATTCATGTCTGCCACCGCTTTACCTTGCACTATCACTTGGGCGCCCATATCAGTGTTTGGCTTCAACAACACAGGGTTCATATCGACGCTAGCTGGTATGTTTGCTGCCATTGCCTGAACGTATTGCGCGCGCCCAATTTCGCCGCCATCTGCAGTCACCGCGCTGTTTAAAGCCATGTTCTGCGGTTTGAACGGTGCCACATTGACACCTTTGCGTGCTAAAACGCGGCACAAAGCTGCCACTAATACACTTTTTCCGGCATCTGAGGTCGTTCCCTGCACCATCAGTGCTTTTGTCGTTGGCTGCATAATTAACTTTATGATCTATGAGGAGAATAATGACCGATGATAGCGTGTTGCACGCAATACACAACAATGAATCGAATATGAATAGTTCACTCACTGTAGGTTCAAAGCACAAGTTGTTTAATAGCACTCACACCAACTAACAACACTTAAGTAAAGGCAAAGGTGAATTTATGAAAACTCTTCCAATTATTGCTGCAACATTAATTTCGGTATCGGCATTGGCAAATGCATCAGACAAACAATCAGATGTGGTTAAGTATCAAGGACCTGTCAGCTTAGATACCATCGATTCGTTACTCCAAGACACGAGCTACTTCGCGGAAAAAGACGTTGTTGTTGAAGGTCAATTAATCCGTCAGATTAGCGCCGATACGTTCATACTGAGCGACGGAAAATCTGAAATCCAAGTTGAGTTGGACGACGACATCAAACTCGAAGCACCATTAGACGAAAAGCAGAAATTACGCCTATTTGGTGAATATGAAGGCGGCAATACGCCAGAAATTGAGGTTGAGCACATCCAAATCCTGTAAAACTGTTTCATTATCTGATAATTACGTTAGTATTCTGGCTTGCATATTGCATTGTAACCTACAGTCAAAAAATTGATGCAAGTCGGAGACTGCTTTGAAAAAGTTAATCATAGCCAGCGCTATTGCATGCGCTGGCTTTACTGGAATCGCAAACGCTAACAACTTCAACTACAACTTCATGGAAGTCCGCACTGCTGTAAACCCTGAAATGGTCGGTGTTGAAGGCAGCATGTTTCTTACTGAGAACTCTCACCTAGTCGCACGTATCGACACTCAGTTTGAAGACGACTCAGATATCGCGGCAGGTATTGGCTTTAATGGCCCAGTAAACCAGTTTGCTGATGTTTATGGGCAACTACTACTTCACTACGTTGACTTCCCAGATGATTCACATCGAGATAACGATACTCAGATCGAGATGAATATCGGTGTGCGTTTATGGTTAACAGACCAAATTGAAGCAACTGGGCGTCTTGGTCGAAATGACGATGCATCGGTTGTTCACGCAGGCGTACGATTCCATTCTACTGAACAGTTATCACTGTCTGCAGAAATGCGAAATAACGGTTTGTACGGTCCGCAAGCCACCATGTCTGTTCGATTCCAGTATTAAAAAAGCGCCGTTTGGCGCTTTTTACTATCTTAACGACGTACAACTATCTTTCTTGGCACCAGCTCGATTCCAGGTTGATAGCGTTTTGACGCTGCATTCAATGCTAGTGCCATTGCGCTGTCGGCAATCAATTCGAATTGCTGCGGAAGAGAGTTGATTTTCACAGGCAGAAAATCGAGTAAGCGATTATCACCAAAGGTGGCAATGTTTAGCTTCTCAACCAGTTGTGGCTGTTCCAACAGTACATCAAGCACCCCTTCTAATAAGGTATACGAAGTCGTAATGATCGCGTCGGGTACGGTTTGCTCCTCTATCCACCGCTTAAGAACCGCTTTACCATCTTCTCGGTTAAAGTGCTTGCCATAGCCTATGACCGTTTCGACATTCGCTTTGTTCGCTGCTGAGTTAAAACCTAGTTCACGCTCACGCGATATGTTCAAGTCTGGCAACGCACCGATTAAACCAATTTTAGTGACATTGTCACTGAGCAATGATTGCGTTAAATCGTACGCAGCACCAAAGTCCTCGCTAATAACACAAGAAAAGTGTTCATCATCTAAAGGACGGTCGAGAGCGATTACAGGTGTTCCGCTTTTTTGCAGTTCCAAATAAAACTCGCTTGCTTCAGGGATCACGCTGGCAACAAACAAAGCATCGACTTTTCGGCTAACTAACGCTTGTACGACACTTCTTTCTGTTTCTGGATTGTCGTCAGAGCAACCAATAAGGATTTGGTAACCTGCTGAGCGCGAGTTCTGTTCAAGTAATTTGGCTAAACGTGCGTAACTGGTGTTCTCCAAGTCTGGAATAATCAAACCAAACGAACGACTTTGCCCTGCTCTTAACGTGCTCGCAGCTAGATCTGGTCTGTAGTTATGCTCTTCAACCACCGCCATCACTTTACGCTGTGTCTGCTCGCTAATGCGATACTTCTGCGCTTTCCCATTTATCACATAGCTCGCAGTGGTTTTAGAAACCCCAGCTAACTTTGCCACTTCATCTAGTGTCATATCATTAACCTTGTTCTGTGCGCGGGATCATAATTACCAATTAAAGATCCTACCTTGAGTTGAATTATATGCTGAACCGATTCAGTATTAAAGCTGAAAGGATTCAGCAAAACCTGAAAAATTGAACGAGGTCACCTTAATACTCCATTTCGGACTATGCTAAAAACCGATCGCTAAGATATGGATTTTTCATCAAGGTTTCGCTGAATTCTTTTATTTTACTTAGCTGCTGAATCGATTCAGTTAATGAGGCTGAATCAAGAATAACCGAATAACGTAAAGCTGGGAGAAGCACCATGCTTAAGCTGAATACAAACGATATTACTCTGTCGCAATCTGCGAACGATAAGACTGAAGCAATTAAGAACGTTGCAATAAGCCTTAGCTCTAAAGGGCTGGTGGAAGAGGCTTATGTCACTGGCATGTTGGATCGTGAAAACCAAAATTCAACATTTTTGGGTAACGGTATTGCTATTCCTCACGGAACAACAGATACGCGCTCAATGGTGAAAACAACCGGTGTTGCCGTACATCACTTCCCTGCTGGCGTTGATTGGGGTGATGGCAATGTTGTGTATCTCGCCATTGGTATTGCTGCAAAATCTGATGAACATTTAAGCATCCTTAAGCAGCTGACCAAAGTGCTTGGTGCTGATGGCGTTGAAGAACGTCTACGTAACTCTAAATCTGCTGAAGAGATCATTGCTCTGCTCAATGGTGACGTACAACTGGAAGCAGAGTTCGATGCTTCATTAGTTCAACTAAACTTCCCTGCCAATGACATGGTTCAACTGAGCGCCGTCGCTTCTGGTTTGTTGAAAAACGCGGGGTGTGCTGAAAGTGCGTTTGTTGCCGATGTAGTTGCAAAAGCGCCGACGCATTTAGGCAAAGGTATTTGGTTAGTGGGCAGCGATCAAAGTGTTTCTCGCAGCGGAGCAGCGTTTGTTTCAAGTGTAGATGAGTTTACATATGAGCAACAGCCAGTACGCGCTTTATTTGCATTCGCAGCGTGTAATGGTTCTCACCAAGCCTTGCTAAATACACTATCTAAAATGGTTTTTGAGAACCAACAAGACGAGCTACTTAGCGCAGATACAGAGCAGCTTCTGGCGCTGTTAAAAGGCGAACAAGTTGCCACTCAAGAATCAGAAACTGGCAACCAAGCAGTATTCAAAATTAAAAACGCGCATGGTTTACACGCTCGTCCGGGTGCAATGCTGGTTGCAGAAGCGAAGAAGTTTGAATCCAACATTCGTGTTTCCAACCTTGATGGTGACGGTAAAGCCGTGAATGCGAAGAGCTTAATGAAAGTTATCGCACTAGGCGTTAAACACGGCCATCAACTTCAGTTTACCGCCGAAGGACCGGACGCATCATTAGCGCTTGAATCAATCGGTAATGCCATTGCATCTGGCCTTGGTGAAGGTTAAGGGGCGAGTTATGCAGAGCTTAAAAACTAACAAAGTTGTCACCATTACGCTGAACCCAGCGCTCGATCTGACCGGTAGTCTCGACGAACTCAACGTCGGCTCAGTCAGCTTGGTGAATAACAGTAACCTACATGCGGCAGGTAAAGGCGTTAACGTTGCCAAAGTTCTCAGCGATTTAGGCGCGCAAGTCACCGTGACGGGGTTTCTAGGTAAAGACAACCCAGAGCTATTTCATCAACTATTCGACGAAATTGGTGCAATCAACGAGTTCATTCAAGTTGAAGGCGCGACTCGAATCAACGTCAAACTCGTCGAAAAAGATGGTCAAGTTAGCGATATCAACTTCCCTGGCGTGCAGGTCTCTCCGTTAGAAATTGATCGTTTTGAAAAGGTACTGTTTAAGCTAGCCGAAGAGCACGATTATTTCGTCCTCGCAGGCAGTTTGCCGAGCGGCGTTACACCAGAGCTTTGTGCCTCGTGGATTAGCAAATTACGCCATCAAGGCAAAAAGGTGTTGTTCGATAGTAGCAAATCCGCACTGGCAGCTGGTATCGAAGCCCAACCTTGGTTAATTAAACCTAACGATGAAGAGCTGAGTGATTTACTCGGTCAAGAACTTGGCTCTTTTGAAGCGTGTCGCGACGCAGCTCAATCTTTGGCCGGAAATGGCATCGAAAACATTGTTGTTTCAATGGGTGCTGACGGTGTGATGTGGTTAAACGACGGTGAATGGCTCCAAGCTCAACCACCAAAGATGAGCGTGGTTAGTACAGTCGGTGCGGGTGACACCCTAGTCGCAGGTCTATGCTGGGGTCATATGCAAGCACTACCCAATACAGATTTACTACGCTTTGCAACGGCATTGTCGGCAATGGCCGTCAGCCAAGTAGGCGTAGGATTGACCAGCCAACAAGAGCTGGATGAGATCAAGCTAAACACTCAAGTCAAACAGATTTGCTCTAGTACGAACGTGAAAGCAAACTAAGGAACAGAAGGTTATCACTATGAATATCGCTATTATTACCGCTTGCCCGAGTGGCGTAGCAAACAGCATTCTCGCTGCGGGGTTGTTAGAACAAGCTGCAGCAAAGCTTGGCTGGAATGCATCCATTGAGTGCCAGTCTAGCGTAGTCAACGCTAATGCTCTGACTCAAGACCAGATAGAACAGGCTGAATGTATTGTTATTGCGGCAAATACTCCGGTTGATACATCACGTTTTGTCGGCAAAAAAGTCTACCAAGCGCCGATTTCTGACGTAACTGCTGATGCCGTCGCGTTTCTACAAAATGCTCCAGCGAAAGCGGAAACATTGACTCAAGCGACACAACTCGCGCAAGCACCGGCTGGCTCAGCGACGAAAAAGATCGTTGCGATTACTGCCTGTCCGACCGGTGTTGCTCACACGTTTATGGCGGCTGAAGCTCTTGAAGAAGAAGGCAAACGTCGTGGCCATCAAATTAAGGTTGAAACCCGTGGCTCTGTTGGCGCGAAAAACCAACTGACCGATCAAGAAATTGCCGAAGCAGACTTAGTGATTATCGCAGCGGACATCGAAGTACCACTTGAACGCTTCAACGGCAAAAAGATGTACCGTACGAAAACTGGCCCGGCGCTTAAAAAGACGTCTGAAGAAATGGACAAAGCGTTCGAGCAAGCTAGCGTTTATCAGCACACTGGTGGTTCTAGCTCATCAGCTGCCAGCGATGAAAAGAAAGGTGCTTACAAACACTTGATGACTGGTGTATCTCACATGCTTCCAGTAGTGGTTGCCGGTGGTTTGATCATCGCCCTATCCTTTGTATTCGGTATCGAAGCATTTAAAGAAGAAGGAACATTGGCAGCGGCATTGATGACCATCGGTGGTGGCTCCGCTTTTGCACTGATGATTCCTGTTCTAGCCGGTTACATTGCCTTTTCTATTGCTGACCGTCCGGGTCTGGCTCCTGGTTTAGTCGGCGGCATGCTGGCGAGTTCAACTGGTGCTGGTTTCCTAGGTGGTATCGCTGCTGGTTTCATCGCAGGTTACGCAGCCAAACTTATTGCCGACAAAGTACAGCTACCACAGTCAATGGAAGCGTTAAAACCAATCTTGATCATTCCGTTTGTTGCCACACTATTTACTGGCTTGGTCATGATTTACATCGTTGGCGGTCCAGTTTCTGGCATCATGAACGGTCTGACTGACTTCTTGAACAACATGGGTTCTGACAGTGCAGTAATGCTTGGTGTTCTATTGGGCGCAATGATGTGTTTCGACCTTGGGGGGCCAGTGAACAAAGCCGCGTATGCATTTGGTGTTGGTCTATTGGCTTCGCAAACTTACGCTCCAATGGCAGCAATCATGGCCGCAGGTATGGTACCAGCACTAGGTATGGGTTTGGCGACTTTTATTGCTAAAAACAAGTTTGAACAAAGCGAACGTGAAGCAGGTAAAGCGTCATTTGTGCTAGGCCTGTGCTTTATCTCAGAAGGTGCAATCCCATTCGCGGCGAAAGACCCAATGCGCGTGATTCCAGCGTGTATGGCAGGTGGTGCTCTAACAGGCGCACTATCTATGTTGTTTGGTGCGAAATTGATGGCTCCACACGGTGGTTTGTTTGTACTGCTTATCCCGAACGCGATTACACCAGTACTTATGTACTTAGTCGCAATTGCAGCTGGTACAGCGGTAACAGGCTTTGGCTATGCGTTCCTAAAATCACGCAGCGAACAAAAGCAACTACAAACTGAAGCATAATCCTACTGAACTTTAAAAAAAAGCACCTCAATCTTGAGGTGCTTTTTTGTTTCATGTAGGTAGACGAATGATGTTAGGTAAAGCATATTTTTACGCAATTAAATTTGTGACTTTCATTCAAAATATATACCTTGGCAACGGAAAGAGGATTAAATATAAGTTTGTCGTTATAAGTACTGGATTAAATGCATAAGTTTAGGTTACCGTAGCCCCATAATACGGTGATTGCTATGAATTTTACTTCATATAACTCTTATAATTCAGCAACATCTGAAATTTACTTATACAACTTTAGGTTTAGTTTGCATTCGATGTCTTTTACACGCTACAAAGTTTGTCTTCAATTTATTGTTACCTTCGCGGTGTTAGCGTGTGTACCTACCCTATATTTCCTCAACGAGCACGCAAAAATAGATAAGCGTGCGCTGCAGACCGTTGAACAAAACAACATCCATAAACTCGAATACGCTAAAGCTGAGTTGCAAGTCTCAATTGATCAGATCATTACCGCCGCAAGCTCTCTGTCTAATAATGGTTTGTTGCATCAAGCAATCCTCAATCCAACACAAGAGAACTTAGAAAATGTAAGCTATCTTTGGCTACTCGTTGCTAAGACTCAAGGTGTTTATTCGCAATTGCGATTCATTGACAGTCAAGGTATGGAAAAGATTCGCGTTAACACGAGTGAATTACGATCTGAAATCGTCGCCCCATACGATCTGCAGTACAAGGGCGATCGCAAGTATTTCGCTTATGCGCAATCATTGAAAAGAAACCAAGTTGGCACATACGGTATCGATTTAGAATCAGAACGTGGACAAATCGTTTATCCGTTAACTTTAGGTTATCGCGTTATTGTTCCGATCGAACTGGGAGGTAAACGACAAGGTTACTTTGTCGCTAATCTCGATTTAAAGCGTATATATAAATCTCTCGCTTACAAACGCAATACCAATAACTTACCGACAATATTTAGTGGCAATGGTTACTATATTCTGCCAAATGACGGTACACGTATCTTAGGCAATATTATTGATGAACATAAAGAGTACAGTCTCAGCAAACAGTACCCTAGCCTATGGCGCAGAATCCAATTGACTAACTCGGGAACGGTAAAAGAAGGCGATTCTTGGTTCTCGTTTATCAAAACAGATATTACTCATACTTCAACGAAAGAGCCGCTTATCTTTGTACTTGAATCGGATTTAAGTGATATCCGACCAATCGCCGATGAAGAGCGTAGCGAGCTCAATACTCAAGCGGTATTTCTGCTCATTATTATTGCTCTGATTACCTTTTCTTTTGTTACTTGGAATTACAATCACGAGAAAAACAGCATGGCGAGTAAAATTGCCCGCGCAGCGATGAACGGTATGTCTGCAGTTGTGATCACCGACCACAACAACCGTATCATTCAAGTCAACGAGCAATTCACTAAATCCAGCGGTTACACTCTCGATCAAGTGAAAGGAAAGCAGCCTACCGTATTCTCTTCAGGACGCCATAACCAAGAATTCTATATGAACATGTGGAAAGCGTTGGAAACAAAAGGAATATGGGAAGGCGAAGTGGTGAACAAGCGCCGTGATGGTTCGTTGATTACGGAAATTCTTCGTATCCAAACGGTAACGGATAAACAAGGCACGATTCAATTTTACGTTGCGTCGTTCATTGACATTTCACACCGTAAAGAACTCGAAGATCAACTGAGAGAACTCAGTGAAAAAGACCCACTCAGTGGTCTGTGGAATCGCCGCAAGTTTGATACTGAGATAGTCTCTCACAGCCAAAGAATTAAACGCTACCCAGACAGTGAACACGTTTCGCTTGCCCTAATCGATATTGACCACTTCAAGCGAGTCAACGACAAATATGGGCACGACATTGGTGACAAAGTCATTGGCGAAGTGGCACAAACCCTTTCAACCCATCTACGTGAAACCGACATTATCGCGCGTATTGGTGGTGAAGAGTTTGCTATCATCATGCCCCACACGTCTCTAGATGAGGCTGAAGTTGTCGTGAACCGACTGCGTATAGCCGTAAATATTGAAAGCGATCTGAACATCACTGTCAGCGGTGGTGTGACAGATATATGCAGTAAGCCTGGTGACAGCTATAAGCGTGCAGACATTGCACTATATGAGTCCAAAACGCTGGGTCGCAACCAAGTGAATGTCATGGCGTCAGCGGAAGCAAACTCGATTGCATGATTTTAGTGCATATATAATTTGTTATGCACCAATACCGAGCCTACTTTCACACATGACCAGTGCAAGCCCTGTAAAACCGTGTGGTTACAACATGGCGTAATTCTTGTACTACTCTGATATGGACACATCGCACCATATGGAGATTAGCATGCAAAACACCCTTACCATAGTTCTCGCCGGAGGTATGGGATCTCGCCTTAGCCCACTCACTGACGACCGTGCCAAACCTGCTGTTCCCTTTGGCGGTAAATACCGAATCATCGACTTTACTCTCACCAATTGCTTGCGTTCTGGTCTTCGACGTATTTTGGTGCTGACTCAATATAAATCGCACTCCCTACAAAAACACTTACGTAATGGTTGGTCAATCTTCAACCCTGAACTCGGCGAATTTATTACTGTTGTCCCACCGCAAATGCGTGGCGGCGGTAAATGGTATGAAGGTACGGCTGACGCCATTTATCATAATCTATGGTTGCTCTCGCGAAGTGATGCTGAATACGTGGTTGTGTTGTCTGGCGACCATATTTACCGCATGGATTATGACGTAATGCTTCAGGAGCACAAAGCCAATCAAGCCGATTTAACCATCGCCTGTATGAACGTTGATCGTAAGGAGGCAACGCAGTTTGGTGTGCTCGACACAGACGAAAGTGGCCGTATTACCTCATTTATCGAAAAGCCCAAAGATCCACCTTCTGTTCCTGGTCAACCAGACCGTAGCTTAGCCTCTATGGGGATTTACATCTTCAGTTGTCAGGTACTTCAAGACGCGCTCCATAATGATGCAAACAACCCCGAATCTTCACATGATTTTGGTAAAGACATCATTCCGGAGCTAATCAAATCTCACGGTGTCTACGCATACGATTTTTGTAACGACAAAGGACGTGTTGCTAAAGATTGTTATTGGCGTGATGTCGGCACGATTGATTCATTCTACGATGCAAATATGGACTTACTTGAACCTGTTCCGCCAATGAATTTGTATCAAGCTGACTGGGCAATTCGGACTTATGAACCTCAATGTCCACCAGCGCGTACTGTCTCTTCTGAAACGGGCAATGAAGGGATATTTATTAATTCGATTATCGCTGATGGTGTGGTCAATTCTGGTGGCTCAGTGCAGCATTCGGTCGTATCACCGAATGTTAGGATCCATGATGGTGCAACCATTGTTGACAGCATTTTGTTTGACGATGTCCATGTTGGTGAAGGCTCTCAGTTGGTGAACTGCATCATCGATAAACACGTCCGTATACCACCCCATACGCAGATTGGCCTAGATCGCGTTGAAGATGCTAAACGTTTCCACATTTCTGAAAAAGGTATTGTGGTAGTGCCGGAAAGTTATCAGTTTTGATTAGCAAACTAAGAGATAAAAAGCCTCTACACATTACTGTTTAGAGGCTTTTTGAAGAGACTGACTAGATCTCCTATAGGGGGCGTAGTAACCAAAATTAGTTGTTCTACATCTAAGTGGTTAACTACTCAGACAGTATGAACGAGGTTTCATCGGAAAAAAACAGTAATTTTGTAAAGCGATTTTTCCTCTTTTTCCTACCTTCGCGATCAACTCGCCAATTTTAAGCCGCGTGGCGTCTCATTGAAATGACGTTTGTACTCGCGTGAAAATTGTGAAGAACTGTTATAGCCAACCAAACGCGCTGCATCGTTGACTTTCTTTCCTTCTAAATGGATCAACTCTTTTGCTTTGTTGAGTCTGACTTTCTTGATGTATTGGATCGGTGATTCTAACGTTACTTCACGAAAGGCATTGTGGAATGCAGATGCACTCATGTTAGCTTCTTGTGCCAACTCTTGGACGGATAAGTTTCCTGCGTATTCGCGGTGTACTTTTTCTAACGCTTTCGCTACGCGGGCATAATGGCCTTCATGGTGCGCTAAATCGAACAATATATGCCCTTCATCACTGGTCAAAGCGCGGTAAACCAGTTCTTCTTTGAGAGCGTCGGCAAGCAATGCGGTTTCGTAAGGGTTACACAAAGCCTGAACCAAGCGCTTGCTCACATCGAGTACACTGGCTTCCATACGAACTGACTTCAAACCGCAGCGTTGTTCGTTGCTCGATTTATCCGGCCTGTAACCCAATGATTCAAGTTTATGTACTTGGCGATGCAATACCTGTGGATCGATATCGATCGACAATCCAAGTAATGGTTCGCCATTTTCTGCGATCGCTTCGCACTCTAAAGGCATTGGTACACCCACAACTAGATAATCATTCGGCCCGTAATGGACGGGTTGATTACCAATGTAGATATTCTTACTGCCCTGACCTAACAGGATAATGCCTGATTGATAAATGAAGGGTTTGCGCTCATTGCCGCGGCTACTACGATAAAACCATACGCCTTCAATTTGCGTTTGATAAATGCCTTCAAGTTGATGCAATTGCTGATAATCAACGTACTGTTGTAAAAGTTGCGCTAGGGTCATACTGCCTCCGTTAATGCACTAATAGTAATAAATTTGTAGAAATAGGCAATAACAATGGAGGAATGGACGTTCGATTCTGTGTTTTCAGATAGTATTATGCATTTCATAAGATAAACACTGTTCATGTGTTAGTGGACAGAACTAGGAAGCAAGAGGAACAACAATGCAATTCACTTACGTTAATCCTACTCAGATCTTCTTTGGCCAAGGTCAAATCTCTTCAATTACTCAAGCGATAGCTGGTGCTAAAAAAGTACTCGTAACCTACGGTGGCGGCTCTATCAAACGAAACGGCGTTTACAACCAAGTTGCAAAAGCACTCGAAGGCGTAGAGTGGGTAGAATTCAGTGGTATTGAACCAAACCCAACCAAAGAGACGCTAGATAAAGCGGTTAAGATCGTAAAAGAGCAGAATGTGGACTTTATTCTCGCTGTTGGCGGTGGTTCAGTCATTGACGGTTCAAAATATGTTGCCGCAGCAGCAAAATACGATGGTGATGGCTGGGATATCCTAACTGGCGCGCACAAAGTAAGCGATGCGGTTGCACTAGGCGCCATTCTTACGCTACCAGCGACAGGTTCTGAATCAAACATGGGTGCGGTTATTACAAAAGCGGAAACTCAAGACAAACTTCCGTTCATGTCTCCGTTCGTACAGCCTAAGTTCGCGGTGCTTGACCCAGATGTAATGAAAACGCTACCAGAAAAGCAACTACTTAACGGCGTTGTTGACGCTTGGGTACACGTGTGCGAGCAGTACATTACCTTTCCGCATGGCGCAATGGTTCAAGATGGCTACGCTGAAACCCTGCTTCGCACACTGAAGACATTGGGCGAATCCTTTGCTGAACGTGATAACGATGAATGGCGTGCAAACCTAATGTGGTCAGCTAACCAAGCACTAAATGGCTTGATCGGCAGCGGCGTACCACATGACTGGGCAACACACATGATCGGTCACGAGTTTACTGCACTATGGGGTGTTGACCACGCACGCTCACTTGCTATCGTGCAGCCTTCTCTGCTTCGCAATCAGTTAGAAGCGAAAAAAGCGAAGTTGGAACAGATGGGTGTGAACGTATTTGGTCTAGAAGCAGGCGACGACCTTGCTCTACGTACTATCGAAGCAATTGAAAAGTTCTACCACTCGCTCGGTGTAGACACTCAATTTGCCGAGTACGAGACAAACAAAGATGACGCTATTGAGTCTGTGATTAAACAACTTGAATCGCACGGCATGACCAAACTTGGTGAACACGGTGCAATTACACCGGATGTTAGCCGTCAAATCTTAGCGAATGCTATTGCGTAGCTAACCGCCACTCATTACTCTAATAGCAGCAATTTATTGCTGCTATTTTTTTTATTGAGACAGGAAATATGTGGTTAATTATCGTTTTACTGTGCGTTGTGCACGTATGGAGCATAGATAAAAAATATCGTTGGATCTTTTATCTATCCAAAGCGACACCTGTTTTCCTGATGTCGGCGCTTGTTTTAGTCGATAGTCCGAACTCACAAGATTATGCTTATTGGATTGGCGTGGGATTAATTGCGTCAGCCATTGGCGATCTTTTTTTAATGCACCCGAAAGACAAGTTTATTGAGGGGTTAAGCTGCTTTCTTTGTGCGCACATTTTATACAGCTACGCGTTCTTCACTCAAATAGAGCAACCTTTAACGCTGTGGCTGCCTGCGGTGTTATTTAGTGTTGGCTTGATTGTCTACTTACTATTACTTCCAACACTCGACAACATGAAACTGCCGGTTGCGGTATACACAAGTGCAATATTGGTAATGGCGTGGGGAGCGACAGAAGTTTGGTTAGAAGCTGAACACCCGCTCGCCGCTTACGGAGCGATGGGCGCGTTTATATTCATTGTGTCTGATTTAGTGCTGGCGATTGACCGTTTTCGTACCACCTCAGCGTTTTCAAGGCATGTCGTCATGGTGACATACTACACAGCCCAAGTTTTACTGACACTTTCAGCACTAGGTATCTACAGGCCGACCTTAAGCATTGGCTAACAGATTTACACCTCAAAACTGTATATCAGATCGTCGTAATCAACCCCACCAATCTGATACGCATTGGGTTCACGCTCGCACAGCACAAAACCCACTTTTTCGAGCACTTTGCATGATGCTATGTTGCCATCGGTGACAATCGCGTTGAACTTCTCAATCGGGAAATTAGCTTTTGCGTACTCGACCAAAGCTAAAAGCGATTCTGTACCAAAGCCTTTGCCATGATATTCAGGAAGCAGTAAATATCCGACTTCCACATACTCTTGCTGCTCTTCAGAGCGGCACAAACCCATCACGCCCATCGGCTGTTTTGTGTCACGGTGAATAATGACGAGGCAAAGCCAATGCGTACTTCCCCATTCCCACTTGGGCAAGCGGCTTTCGAAACGCGAGCGAATCTGTTCCGTCGATGGTTTGTCAAACGCGTATCGAATCACTTCTTCGTCTTCATGCAATCGCTCAAACAGCGGCCAGTCGCCCTCGTTGATACTGCGCATAAAAAGATTGGAAGATTCGATAATTGGCATAGAGAAGTCCTTATTCCATCAGCGCATCAAGCGCTTGCTTTGACGCCGATACAAGCTCGGTTAGCTGCGATTTGTTGTCAAGATAGCAAGATAGCGGTTCATTGTCTTTTTCAATCTGCAAACACAGATCAAATAATGCCAATAGACCCAAACTCCCCGCAGAACCTTTCAGCTTATGCGCTAACTGTTTGATTAGCATATTATCTTGGCTTTGCTCGCCCGCCTGCATCTCACGCAGAATTTGCTCACTACCTTGGGCAAACAGTTCGTATATCTCACGCATTTTGTCTTTACCCAGAATCGACATATCTGAGGTCACGACACTGCTATCAATAACCGGTTGATTTGGAGCATTCTTTGGTTCGTTGATAGACCCTTGGGGAAGTATCAGTTGTTGACCTTGCAAACAGTTTTGGATCAGTAAACACAATGCGTCTTTATCCAGCGGTTTCGGTAAGTAACCATCAAAACCTGAAGAGAGATACTTCTCTACTTCTTCATTGAATACATGCGCCGACACCGCGACCATCGGTGTTGGGTTTATAGCGTCGAGATCGGCTTCGATTGCGCGCAATTGATTCAACAAACTTACGCCATCACAATCGGGTAAGTTAATGTCGAGTAACACGATATCAAAGCGCTGTTGCGTGAACTGTTCCCTCGCTTCTCGCCCATTTACTGCGGTCGTCACGTCGTGCCCCAAACTATGTAGGAACCCTTCTGCGACCATGCAGTTGACTGGATTGTCTTCAACCAATAACACTTTTGCACGCAGTTGGTTTTTAGTGACAACGTCACTAGATTCAATCTCTTTGCCTACTGTTAATGGAACCGAAAACCAGAAACGGCTCCCTTCACCGACAATAGATTCAACGTTTAGCTCGCCGCCCATTGCTTGCACAAGTTTGCGACTTATAGCTAGGCCAAGGCCAGTGCCGCCTTTACTGCCAATCCCGCCAGAAGCTTGGGTAAATGCCTCAAACAGTGTTTCTTGTTCTTGTTCAGAAATACCCATTCCTGTGTCAGATACTTCAAACAGGATATTGCCATCGTGCTCTGGATCGCTCGCTACATAGATATCGACGTGGCCTTTCTCGGTGAACTTAATCGCGTTCCCTACCAAGTTATTTAGGACCTGACTGATTCGGGTGCAGTCACCAAACCAAAAATTATTTAGGTCACTTTCAATACATACACTTAAATCGATGTGCTTTTCTTGCGCGCGGCTTGCCAATAGCTGCGTAACATCATCGACCATGGCGTGAAGGTTAAAATCGACCGGCCTTATCTCCAAGTGCCCAGCTTCAATCTTTGAGTAATCTAACACGTCGTTAAGGATTGCCAGTAACGTAGTACCGCTGCGGTTGATCACATCCACATAGTGACCTTGCTGCGGATTTAAACCTGTATCTTTAAGCAATCGCGCGGTACCTAACACGCCGTTCATCGGTGTGCGGATTTCATGGCTCATGGTTGCGAGGAACGCCGATTTCGCGCGGCTCGCTTGCTCTGCTTCTTGTCTTGCCTGGGCGTGATTCACCACCTCTTCGTTCAAACGTTCATTCGCTTGCTGAAGCTGCAATGTCCGGTCAGTGACCAACTCTTCTAAATGTTCTTTGTGTTGTTGCAGCTCACTCCTTGCTTTGGCCTCGCTTTCTGCCACAACTTTCAGGGCTTTTGCTGTATCTCTCGCGGTAATGATTGCTTGCCCCATATGTGCTAGCTCGTCATTTCCTTTGATATTCAGATCCACCTGTAACTGCCCTTTGGCAATTGAGAGCAATGCCGACGAATACTCAGCTAAACGTTTGAGAACCGATACATAAACAACTTTCCAAACAATCAATACCACGATCACTAGACCAAGTACGGTGATGATGGTCAGCGTTAACTGCGCGTACTCTAATGTGGTTTTTAGCTCTTCCACCGCATGGGTTGTCGCAATGTTGGACTCGTCGACCAACTGACTTACGGTTGTGTTCAACGTGGTGAACTGATCCAAGGTATCTTGCATCAACTGCTGAGCGGCTAAGTCGTTGTCATAGCGCTGTCTCAGTACCTCGAAAACTACGGTGCGCTTGTCTAGGTCATTTAATAGTTGAGTCATTTGAATTGAGCGTGTTGGGTCTTCAACCGCTTTCACACGTCGCTTCATTATCGTTAAATTGCTATCAAACTCTTGGTGAATCGTCTTGATACGGTCGATATCCGACACTGTACGTACTTCTTCAATTTGATTGAGCATCTTAAACGCCAACAAATGAAGTTCGTGTAAACGTTCGGAAAGGTCTAAGTCGACTTCGACCAACGCATCAAGCGCCTTGTATGCGCTTTCTGTCTGTTTGGTTTCGAGAAGGTCGTAGATGTGAGTGACATTAGCAACCGCAATCGTTGAGGTATTGGCGACTTGTGTGCGTGTAAGACGCTCAAGCTCTGAAGCGAGTTCGCGCATTTCTTGCGTGCGACCAGCAAGATCTTTGGCGAGGAACAATCGTTTCTCAACCACAATACCGAGTTGCGCGAGAGTATCGATTACACTTTGCACATTGGCTTCTAACTTACTCAGCAGTTGTGAGTCAAACGAGTCAGATCCCAGTTGTTTAATGTGCGTCAGTAACGTTTCTAGCTGAGCAAACAACTCTTGCCCAGATTGTTTACGCTGCGCTTCTGTCTTTGCATTTGATAACACCTGAACGGAGGAAATGATCTTTGAGCTAAGCTCTGATACCTGACGGGCTTCGAGCATTGAAGGGATCGCTGAGTTAACGACGTTTCTCTCGGTCTTAGCCACAGAATTGAAACCAAACACACCAATCAGCGCGGAACTTAGCACCAGTAAAGCCATCGCCAAAAAGGCAAACAACAGTTTACGTCCGATACTGGCTTTCGCTAATAACATCGAGATACTTCACTTTTTAACTCTGGTAGAATGCAGTATATTTTGCAGTGTTTACCCCTTATTTACCAATGAAATACCGTATGTCTTTGCGCTCAATTAAGAAAAAGCTTTCCTCCGCGACAATGACCCTCGCTCTCGGTTCGTTGGCGGGTACTGCAAGCGCGGCGGAGCCTCCTCGCTTATGTGCTATCTATCCTCACCTTAAAGATTCGTATTGGCTATCCGTCAACTATGGCATGGTTGACGAAGCGCGTAAGCAAGGTGCTGATTTGAGAGTGCTGGAAGCCGGCGGTTACATGAACTACGACAAACAAAAGGAACAGTTGTCTTTGTGTGCCCGTTGGAACGCTGATGCCATCATCTTGGGTACAGTGGCTCCCGAACTCTATGACAACTCGTTACGCCAATACACGGGTGCTATTCCCGTTTTTGCTGCGGTAAACAAGCTCTCACTCAATGAAGAAAACCAAGTCAACTTGAAAGGCGAAGTGGGTGTAGATTGGTACTGGATGGGCTTTTACGCTGGTGACTATCTTAAACAAAGACACCCGTCAGGTTCTGGCATCACAAATATTGCGCTACTGCCCGGCCCTCGCTCTAGCGGAGGAACCAAACCCGTACTGAAAGGGTTTTATGACGCGATCAAACACAGCGATCTTCGCATTATCGACACATTGTGGGCGGATAATGACAAAGAACTACAAAGAAACCTTGTACAAAAAGCGATAGATAACGATGATGTTGATTATATTGTCGGTAGTGCGGTTGCCATTGAAGCGGCGATTAGCGAACTTCGCGCTGCGGGTAAAACTGAGCAAATTGGACTGGTTTCAACCTACTTAAGTCACGGCGTATACCGAGGCTTACTACGTGATAAAGTCGAATTTGCCCCAACGGATAAGATGGTCAAGCAAGGGCGTCTGTCCGTACAACAAGCTGTTAGCTATTTACGACATAAAGATTATCAACGCGTTAGTGCACCGAAAATAGAGCCACTGACGCCTAAGACACTGAATAAAAAGGTCATTGAGGACTCACTTTCTCCCTCTGAATATCGACCGACATTTTACGTTCATAACGGAAACAATTAGGAAGTCTGAATGGAAAAGACAATTCGTACCATCCCTGCACACAAGCACATTGCCCTAGTGGCGCATGACAACTGCAAGCCAGAACTTGTACGCTGGGTAAAAGAGAATAAAGATAAGTTACAACGCCACTTTTTATACGCGACAGGCACAACGGGTTCAATCTTAAGTAAAGAAACGGGTCTTGCGATCAAGAGTTTAATCAGTGGCCCTATGGGCGGCGACCAACAATTGGGTGCGCTGATTTCGGAAGGTAAAATCGATGTATTGGTGTTCTTTTGGGACCCACTGAACGCCGTTCCACATGATCCAGATGTAAAAGCCCTACTTCGTATTGCGAGTGTGTGGAACATCCCTGTGGCAACCAACCGTGCTTCGGCTAAATTCCTATTTGAGTCAAACTTAATGGAACAGGAAGTCGATATTGAAGTTCCAGACTACGAAGCTTATTTGGCAAAACGTACTTAATAGCCTGACAAATAAAAACGCCTGCTTTCGAGCAGGCGTTTTTATTACTTCATTCAGCAGAACATGTTTGATTCGTTTTCACGCCAAACAGCCTTGGCTTTTTAACCACCAAATACACGGCCACCGCTGCAAAAGCGAACCCTAGCATACCTGTCACATCAAATGATTCACCAAACGCTAACCAAGCCTGAATTGCCGTTGTGGGTGGTACAAGATAAAACACCGAAGCAACGCTCGATGCCGCACCATTTTTTACCATATAAAGCAGCAATAAGATTGCCACACACGACAGTACCACCACCAACCAAATCAAAGTTAAGATAAATTCTTGAGTCCACTCGACGTGCATGGTTTCGAATTGAATCGCCACAGGTAAAAACAAAGCACCAGCTGCTAAATACTGCACCATTGCACTGCCGACCATGTCACTGGTGTTGCAGTATTTCTTTTGATACAGCGTTCCTAAGGTAATGCCAACCAACGCGCACAAACAAACGGCTATCGCCAGCACTTTATCACTCTCAGACTGCCATTCCATTTTTCCGCCAAGCACAAGCGAAATTCCAATAAAGCCCATCACCAAACCAAGCCATTGCACCGGTTTGAATTGCTCTCGGGTAAATGAAACAAGCAGTACCGCGGTTAATATCGGTTGTATCCCAACCAGCAATGAGCTTAATCCAGCCGGCATACCTAGCGCTATAGCGAAATAGGTTCCGCCCAAATAAAACCCGTGAATCAGTATCCCTACTACGCAACTGTGTAGAAAGTCTTTGCCTGTTGGAACTCTACGACGCAAGAAAGCAATCAACACAAGAAACAGCAGCACATTTCCCGCCATACGAATCGACAGCAGAGTCGCAGGCTCGGCGTATTGCAGACCAAAACGTGCTCCGACAAATCCGGACGCCCAAAGAATGACGAAGACAAATGGGATAGCTCTAATAAGCATGACTGATGTTCTCTAATTGTTTTACCTTTGTTAATGGTGCTAATCTAACTGGGTACAATAATTACAGTAAGTCACAGTTGGGCGCATTTTTATGGGTACAGATTTATCTAAATCGACTGATATGAGCAAATATCTCCAAGTTGAGCGTATTTTAAGAAGCGCGATTGACAATGGCGTCTATCAACACAACGACAAGCTACCTTCGATTCGTCAGTTGGTTGACGAACTTGGATTCGGCAAAAACACCATCATTCGCGCCTTTCAGGAGCTTGAAGCTCAAGGGTTGATTTACTCTATGCCTAAATCGGGTTATCGAGTTAACTCACTCAAATTGGTGCAAACATCACACGTCAAACCGACTAGAGTGGACTTACTCTCGGTGTGTAAAGAGGTGCTTACCTACCCCAATTACAAGGAATTGCTACCAACGGGTTCGGCTCATCCCAGCACAGACACACCAGCGATTAAAAGTCTTTATGCCGAGATAGGTCGTCATAGTCGGCGCCAGACCCATACCGCCAGCCACTATCAGCTGCCACCTGGTGACACTTTGTTAATCAAACAACTGGCGAAGATAACGCAAGATCTTGGTACTCCTGCAAACGTAGATGAAATCTTAGTAACCCACGGCGCGCAGCAAGCGATCAGTCTTGCACTAAGGGCTATAACAGTACCTGGGGATATTGTTGCTGTTGAATCTCCGTGTTATTTCGGCAACTTATTGTTACTGGAATCTCTTGGGCTCGAGGTGTTAGAAATCCCAAGTTGCGACTTTCAAGGAATGGATCCACTTGCTTTAGAATCGGCACTGGCTAAATGGAACGTCAAAGCGATTCTGGTTACGCCAAATTTTACCAATCCTAGTAGCGCAGTTATGCCACTTGAAAGACGCAAACAGCTTCTGAACGTATCCGGTGCTATCCCTATTATTGAGGATGACGTTTTCGGCGCACTTTCCTTTGGTTCACCGATCCCAAGTTTGCGTGCCTTAGATGATAAACAAAGAGTCATTTACGTGAATTCGCTGTCTAAAACACTAGATTCAAGGCTTAGAATTGGTTGGATGCTTGCTGGCCGCTATCGCGAAAAAGTCGAAAAGTACTTGTTATGTGAAAATATGGGCAGCTTAAACTTGATGCAGTCTGCGGTAGGTGAATTTTTAACGTCTGGAAAATATCGAAACCATATTTCAAAGATGCGACGTTGTTATCAGAATAATGCCAAGCGATATATCCAGTTATTTAAAAATGCTATGGACGCGTACCCAGAACTAATAAACCAATATCATATTTCAGGAGTTCAAGGTTCCTTCTTACTTTGGATTCGACTGCCAAAAAGTATTGATAGTTATCAGCTTTATCAAGCTTGCAACCAACATAAGATCAGTATCTTACCTGGCTTTATGTTTGGTACCAGTGACCAGTTTAAGCATTGCATTCGAGTCAGTGTCGCGAATTTTGATAGTGACAAGAATTGGCAAAGCGCGATGGAGTTGTTTGCTAAACTCATTGCCGAGCAAGCAAAATAAATCCGGAGCATTTTATTCAGCGCTTCGGACTTTGATACTCATTCCAAACCAACAACGCAATATTTTACAGTATAGTCAGAAGAATATATGAATTGACTCTCACAATTTCTATAAGTAACTACCTTACAATCAAGCTTCGAGCTAGTTTTAGCGTATAGAAATTAATTACTCGCCTAATAATTATATTAAGAGTAATTCTAAGAATAATTAATAAACACAAAACCCTATATTAGATCGCTTTAAAGCTGCTGGAGAACTTACCTATGACTCAACAAAATAAAGAGACGACTTTGTGCTGCCCGCTATGTGGGAGCGAAGAATACTTACTGTCTGAAAAAAACAGCATGCTTTGTGCTGAATGTGGCTCATTTTTTGAAGACTTAGAACAAGTCGTCGCATTCGAACCGCATATCAACTTAGTGATGGCTGAAAGAAAGACCGTGATTCCCCTTCACGCTTGTCACTAAGTCGTTACCTTTATAAGCACGCTTCTAAATCACGAAGCGTGCGAATTTTATCGATATCGAACTGATGAGGCTTTTCGTTAAGTCCAAGCAAATGAACGGTTCGAACCCCTGCTCTTACACCAGCTTCTAGCCCTTTCGGCGTATCATCTACATACAGACACTCGTCTAAACGAAAGCCCATATTCATTGCGCTGTACAAAATGAGATCTGGTTCGGGCTTCCAACTGTTAGTTTCAAACGCAGAGAAAAGCTTACCCTCAAAGTAAGGTAGTAACCCGGTCAGTTGCAGTGAGCGCTCAATCTTGCTACGCGGCCCATTTGACACCACACAATACTCAATATTTTTGGCGTCTAATGAACTGAGCGTTTCGAACACGCCTTCCATAGGTTGCAATTGTTGCTCGAATAACTGATCCAGTTTGTCACGGTACAAAGGTTCCAACTTATCGAGCGAGATATCGACGCCAAGATGCTGATTAAATTTCGCCAGTATGTCCGCCAGCTTTCCGCCCTCGAAATAATCAATCGCGTCCTGCATTGATAACTCGACATCAAACTCTTGAAACACTTGGCAAAGCGTTTCGCAGCACAGACGTTCACTGTCAACCAAGGTACCATCGCAATCAAAAATTACGCATCTAGTTTGTGGTTTCGCCATATTCACGCCCATTTATTTCAACTCAAAAAATAATAAAGCAGTTGAGCATGTTTAACATGATTGGCTTAACAAATTGGTGTCAAAAATGGGTATGAATCAGCAAAATTCATAGTTAAATCACCCTTTGAGCAGATATCTGTGTTGATTCATACCTTAGCTATGGTGTTTCAAAGATGAAATAGCTCACTAGACACCAAGAAAGTGTCTAGGTTACGAAGAAAAATATTAAGGGGTGACTTCGAGATAGAGTTCGCAAGATGATGAGCTATTCAGCGATAACTTGTTAGCGATCGAGAGAGCAAAGCGCGTGCAGTTCTCGATATCACTGGCTTGATTCACCACAACATCAGAGATCAGAAAAGCATCGTCAGTGGTGGTTACTACCGCTGCGGCAACAGGCTCACCATTGCTGAAACCCAAATAGAGCTGGCATGGTTCGGAATAGATAATTTGAGTAAGGAACTCGACAATCAGTTCTTGTTCTTCGGGCTTATCCCAGCGTTGAGACTGTAGAAGTGAGAACATGACAGTCAAACGATGAAAGTCGACAAGGAAAATATCTTCTTGCGCAAAATTCGACTCACACTGAATGTCAGTATCCAGAGTGGTGAAATGTTGTTGCTCCGCTTTCGCTAGATAGAGCTTGCGTCCCGCTAAACTTTCTTTCGTTGGGTACTGTACGTCAACTTGCTCAGCGAGCCATTGGTTTTTGATTTTAGCGATGTGCGGAATGGTGTCTGTCATTATTATCTACAACTCGAGCAATTTGGCGTCAGCTTATCGGTAAGCTGGTCATCTCACAAGTGTTTTACGTGATTATTCAATATACGACAGAAAAGCTGATATGCTATGTCAATCAGTTAGATTAGGTTTATCGCTTCTTGGCAGATTTGCCCTTAGTTTTTAGGACACATTATTATGATTAAAAAGTTAACCTTAGCCGCGGTAATGGCGCTTAGCCTTTCAGCTTGTGATAGTGGTGAAGTGGGCGACGTGAGCCTAGGTCTATTCACAATGAAAGATATCAAGCTCAATCATATGCAAGACCCAATCGTAACGGGTGTTACCTGTCATGTGGCTTCTATAGAAGCGGACTTTAGCTTAGCAGACCCAAGTGATAGCTCGATTTCATGCCGTCAAACGGGCGAAATTACACCGGAAATGATTGCACAAATCGACAAATCTAACGATGGCGAAGTGGTCTTCAAAAAATCAAAGAGTATCTTCTTCAAGAGCATGAAGATCCGCCGTATTCTTGATGTTGAAAACCAAACTCTGATGTACATCTCTTACTCGACAAAAGAAACCTCCGGTAGCTTCAAACACAGCTTGTCAACCGTGCCACTTTGGGGAACCAAAGCGTTTGGTGCGTATACCGATAAAGAATAGAACCTTACAGTGCCAGGCCACGTGGTCTGGCACTGTTTTATGTAATAAAAATGAAAGCATTCTTACCGTTGTGTGATATCATGCGCGAAAATTTCCTACTTACCTGTAAATATGAAGTTCCCAGGACAGCGCAAATCTAAGCACTACTTCCCTACGCACGCTCGTGACCCACTCATCAACCAGATGATAGAAACACCAAAACTCTATCGCCCGATCATTGTTGGTGTTGGACAAACCATTGTTGATATCGAAGCTCGTGTAGACGATGAGTTCCTTGAAAAGTATCAATTGAGTAAAGGTCACTCTCTGGTCTTAGAAGAAAGCAAAGCTGACGCTCTATATGACGAACTGGTTGAACGCGGTTTGATCACACACCAATACCCTGGTGATACGATCGGTAACACGCTACACAACTACTCTGTCCTCGCAGACAGCAAGTCAGTGTTGCTTGGTGTTATGTCGCGCAACATCGAGGTAGGTTCTTTTGCTTACCGTTACTTATGCCGAACTTCATCGCGCATGAACTTAAACCACTTACAGACGGTTGAAGGTTCAATTGGTCGTTGTTACACCCTTATTTCGGATGACGGCGAACGTACATTCGCTATCAACGAAGGTGAAATGAATAACCTTCGTCCTGAAAGCATTCCAAGTGAAGTATTCGAAAAATCGTCTGCGTTGGTTGTCTCTTCTTACCTGATGCGCGGTAAACCTGAAGATCCAATGCCTAAAGCCGTCGCGCGCGCGATTGAGCTGGCGAAACAGAACAATGTTCCTGTGGTGCTCACGCTAGGTACTAAATGGGTTATCGAAGGCAACGCTGAGTGGTGGCAACAATACATCAAAGAGAACATCTCTATTGTTGCGATGAACGAAGAAGAAGGTGAAGCGCTGACGGGCGAAAAAGATCCCCTACTAGCGGCTGATAAAGCCCTTGAGTGGGTAGATTTAGTTCTTTGTACTGCAGGCGCAGTCGGTCTTTACATGGCGGGTTACACAGATGACTCTGTTAAACGTGAAACAGAACTGCCATTGTTACCGGGTAACATCCCTGAGTTCAACAAGTACGAATTCAGCCGAGCAATGCGCAAAGAAGACTGCACAACACCCGTGAAAGTATACTCTCATATTGGCCCTTACCTAGGTGGCCCGCTAGAGATCAAAAACACCAACGGTGCTGGTGATGCTGCACTTTCTGCCCTGCTCCATGATATGGCGGCGAACAGCCACCACGCGAACAACGTGCCGAATTCATCAAAGCATGACAAGCCGTATCTGACTTACTCCTCGTTATCGCAAATTTGTAAATACGCAAACCGAGTGAGCTACGAAGTATTGACCCAGCACTCGCCACGCTTGACTCGCGCTCTGCCAGAACGTGAAGACAGCTTGGAAGAAGCATACTGGGACCGCTAGTCGCAAATATATTAAAGCCGCTCAGTGAGCGGCTTTTCGTTATCGTTAATTGGATACATTATTCACTGGATAAAACACCAGTTTATCCCCTTCAACCATAATACAATCCATACCGCCTGCGTGTGCCGCTTGTTTACCTAATTCGGTATCTTCAAACACAACACACTGACTAGGCGCTAACGACAGCAGACTCGCGGCTTGCAAAAAGGTATCCGGCGAAGGCTTATGATTTTCTACATCCGTTGCGGTAACAATTGCATCTAACTTATCGATTAAGTTTGCCTTGTTTAGAATGCGCATTGCACCGTCTCTGTGGCTGCCCGTCCCTACTGCGAGTTTTCGCTTGCCGTAGAAATAATCCAGGACATCGTTGGTGCATTGAATCGGTTCACCGTGCTCTTCTAAAGATGCAAACGCGGCCATTTTAAAGCGCGACACTGCTTGTGGGTCTAGGTTCATGCCGTACTTCTGATTGATTTGATCGGCAATCTTAAAGCTTGGCATTCCGCCTAAACTATGGAGCCATTCCACTTGGCACGGAAAATTAAAATGTTCTGCTGTTTTTGTCCACGCTTGCATATGTGCAGGCATGGTATCAATCAGCGTTCCATCCATATCAAAAATAAGTCCTTGATAAGTCGAAACTATCTCTAACATATTGAAAACATCCAGTTTTAAAAATTTAACATGACAACCCTAGCACTTTAGTCGTTATTGCAATTGATAAACTAGTCATTTGCGACTAACATCACGACAAAGCACACACAATTTTATCCCAGACCTAGGTAATCTTATGAATATTAAACACAAAGTATATTCATTAGGTGCAGTTGCCATTTTGGGCGTTGTTTCTCTACTTTTTTCAACGTCTCATTTTGCCAAGACAACCTATCAGCTAAACCACGCGAACCTTCTCGTTGCCGACTTAGAAGTTCGTTTGCTGAACTTGCGCCGTAATGAAAAAGACTTTTTGTTGCGCAAAGACATGAAGTACCTAACCCGCTTCAATGAAAACATGGATAAGTTCCTCGCAACTGAGGCTGAGTTATCCGGTATTCTAACATCTCATGATATGGCGAGCAGCGCGCAACTTAAAAAAGACATTCTTAAATACCAGTCTGGCTTTACCGCGCTGGTTAACGCTTATGATCAGATGGGGTTAGACCCAGAATCCAAATTGATCGGCAACTATAATGCTGAACTTGAGGATGCACGTACTCATCTGTCTAGCGACCAACTCGTCAGCTTGTTTGAGTTTGATGAAAAAGTCGAACGTGGCGAGCTTGATAGCAACTTAGTACCTGCTGAATCAGAGAAGCTACTGGCTGCTGCACAGGCGCTTATCGCTCAAAAAGAGAAGATTGGCCTTAAGTACAATGTTGGCCTACTCGGCGAAACACGCGCACTCTCTCATACTGTTGAAGAGCAATTTACTGATTTCGTAAACACCTTGGCGACACAATCTGAAGAAACCAGTAATAGGCTTGCGACATTCAAAATGATCGTCACTGCATTGGTCATTTTGGTCATCGTTTTGTTTATCCTGCAAATCTCGCGCTCTATTAACCGCCAGGTATCTAGTTTGCTTGAGATCATTCAGGAGATTGCCCGTTCAAACAACGTCTCTTTGCGTGCAAACTTAAAAGGTAAAGACGAGCTGGTTTCTATTGGCAATTACTTTAACCGCCTACTCGAAAAGCTAGAACAGCTTATTTCAGGTACACAGATGAAGTCGTCTGAGCTATCTGCAAGTACCGCCAACATGCATAATGAGCTTGAAAACGTTATTGAGCAGTTCAACGTTCAAGCCGACCATACCATGACAATGGCAACCTCTGTTCAGCAAATGGTGTCGACGATTCGCGAAATATCAGAAAGCACCGCTGTAGCCGTTGAAGGCGTGCAGCAAGCGGCTGTAAACGCTGGTTCTGGTCGTGACGTGGTGAAATCGACGGTTGAGAATATTGGCCAGTTATCGATGATCCTGGGCGACAGCCAAACTTCAATTAACTCGCTTAACACGCACGTCGATAAGATTGGTGATGCGGTAAACATCATTCAAGAAATCGCCGAGCAAACCAACCTACTCGCACTTAACGCTGCAATCGAGGCAGCACGTGCTGGTGAGCAAGGTCGCGGGTTTGCCGTTGTGGCAGACGAAGTACGAGCGCTCGCAAGCAGAACGCATCAATCAACTGAAGAAATCACTAAAGTGGTTACCGCTATCCAATCGCAGATGCACACCGTAGTGATTAATATCGACCAATGTAATGAGCAAGGCCGTCAAACCCTTGATTCATCGGCGTCATTGGATGACAGCCTAACGCAAATCATCACCGATATGGACAATATCCAGGCGAACTCTGAGCGTATTGCGTCAGCAATTGAAGAGCAAGGCATCGTGATGAATCAAGTGAGCGATTCAATTACCGAGCTAAACAGCATTTCGGAAAGCAACATGCACTCAGCGCAGCAATGTCTGAACGAAGTCGACCGCGTATCAGCTCAAGCTATTGAGATGGACAAAGCCGTCGCCGAATTTAAGACTTCATAGATGAAGCATCATTAAACAAAAAGCCCGCGTAACGCGGGCTTTTTTTCGTTTTATTCAGCGATGAAATACATATCTTTTGCGTAGATATTGCCTTTCGGGTTGTTTTCCGGGAAACCTTTTAATGTATTACGCACTAAACGAGTATGATTGTAGTGATAAAGCGGAATCATCGGAGCTGCCTCGCCAAGTAATGCCTCAGCTTGAGCATACAATTTATAACGTTGCTGCTGTGAAGGCGCTTCTGAGGCTTTCACCATCAGTTGATCAAACTGCTCGTCACAATAACCACTCTCATTCGCGACATGGCCACAAGTAAACGCTTCTAGAATCGAAGATGGCTCTGGATAATCGCCAAACGCCCAAGAACGTGCCAACTGGTAATCACCGACACTTTTCGCCGAGACATACGCTTTCCATTCCATATTCTGCAGATCAACTTTAACGCCGAGAGGTTTCCACATCGAGGCAATCGCCAGTGCGATCTTCTTATGGTTCTCGCTGGTATTGTACGTCAGGGTAAAAGTAAGTGGATTCTGCGCATTGTACCCCGCTTCAGCCAAGAGTTGTTTTGCATTCTCCAGGTTTTGTTCACGCGTCAAAGTTGCGAAACTTGGCGCGGGTGCTTGATAAGATGGAATCGTAGTTGGCACTGGTGAAAATGCTTTTGGCTCGCCCTGTCCCGTGATCTTTTCAACTAAGATATCTCGGTCAACTGCCATACTGAGCGCTTTACGAACCTTGACGTCGTCAAACGGTGGCTGCTTGGTATTAAACGAATAAACGTAAGAACCCAACAGCGCCTGAGCTTTTATCTGCTCTGGGTTGTTCTTCATGTATCTTTGATATTGCTCCAATTGAACTCGGTTGGTCATATCAATTTCACCAGCTTGGTAACGTAACAATTCAGCGTTTTGAGAATTGAGCCCGAGATAAGTGACTTTATTGATCACCGTTTGGCTATTGTTCCAATACTTGGTGTTGCGCTCGACTTCAACGTACTCGTTCGGCACCCACTTAACCAGCTTGTATGCGCCGTTGGTGACGATATTCTCTGGTTTGGTCCAAGCGTCTGCATGCTTTTCAACTGTCGTTTGCGGTAACGGGAAAAAGGTTTTCACACTCAAAAGGCTAAGCAAATAAGGCGTTGGTTTTGCGAGAGTGATTTCTAATGTATCGGCGTCTATTGCTTTAATGCCTAGAGCTTGTGGCTGCTTTTCACCCTCTTGAATGGCTTTTGCATTGGCGATATTCGCGGTGACAAAATAGTGGCCAGTGTTGTTACCTGTCTTTGGATTAACTGCGCGCTGCCAAGCAAAAACAAAATCATTCGCCGTAACAGGTTCGCCATTAGACCACTGAGCCCCTTTACGTAAATTGAAGGTGTAAGTTAAGCCGTCGTCAGATACTGTCCATTGGGTCGCTTGGCCGGGAATAACTTGTCCTTGAGAATTCTCGATCACCAAGCCTTCAAACATATCGTTGGCAATGATATCGCCAGGCATACCAGAGTTAACAAATGTTGGGTCAAGCGTGCTTGGCTCAGCACCGTTACCGCGCACTAAATGTTGTTCTTTAGCCAGTTTGACGTCACTTGGAAGCGTTGCAGCGTAAGCAGGCGCGCATAATGCAGCAGAAACAAGAATCGCGATGGATGTTCTATTCATTATTGTATTTCCTATACGACAAAGACCATACCTTGGTCTGAATTGGATTGTGTTCTTCAATATGAAGGCAATGACATAGTAATAGCGAACACGCGCAGAAAACAGTGCTAACTCATAGATTTGTTGGTATGCAGGTGTAAACATAGAAACAAAAAGCCAACGTAGATACGTTGGCTTTTGTTGTCATGAGTGGCTTAGCTTGTTACTCATCATCTAACGGGATAAGTTTGGTGTTACCACCATGTACTTTTTCACGTTGACGCTGAACCAGAGCATAAAAGCCTGGGATCAGGAATGTACCTGCGAGTAACACACACAGTAGACCGCCAACCAGCGAAATGCCCAATGAGTTTTGGCTCACGTGCCCCGCACCGGATGCAAAGATCAGTGGGAAGATACCTAAGATGAACGACCAAGACGTCATGTTCACAGCACGGAAGCGTAGCTTACCGCCATTTACCGATGCCTCATCAATTGGGATATCTTTCTCTTCTCGCTCTTGTTTAGCGAACTCCACAATCAAAATTGCGTTCTTCGCCGCCAATGCTATCAAGAGAACCAAACCAATCTGCGCGTATAGGTTTAGTGGCGTACCTGTTAGATTCAATGCGAGGAATGTACCCAGCGTTGCAACTGGCACAACCAAGATGATTGCCAGAGGAATACTCCAACTCTCATATTGCGCCACCATAAACAAGTAGATAAAGATCAGTGCCAAGGCAAACGCATAGATAGCTTGGTTGCCTGCTAGCACCTCTTGATAGGCCATACCCGTCCATTCGTATTGGTAGCCTTGCGGGAGAACATCTGCCGCAACACGCTCCATCGCAGCGATCGCGTCACCACTCGAATAACCCGGCGCTGGCTGACCTTGAATAATCGCACTGCGGTACATGTTGTAACGCCATGCGACATCCGGCTCAAACACTTGCTCATAACTCACCAACGTGCTGAGTGGGATAAGCTCACCTTTTGAAGAGCGCACATGGAAACGCTCTAGGTCTTCCATTCCGCTGCGGTATTCGCTATCTGCCTGCATGGTCACGCGGAAGTTCTTACCAAACATGGTAAAGTCGTTCACATAGAGCGAACCCAAGTTACCCTGTAGCGTTTGGAAAATGCTGCTGAGTGAAATCCCCAGTTGCTTTGCTTTCTCACGGTCAATATCGACATAGTAATGTGGCACATTCGCACGGAACGTACTGAAGGCATAAGCGATTTCTGGCTGCTTAGTCGCCTCTTCAATCACCTGGCCCATCACCATAGCCAAATCGGTACGGCTGCGACCTAGTGTGTCTTCCAACACAAATTCAAAACCCGAAGCCGCGCCCATACCCGGTACAGCAGGTGGTCCCATCGCGAACACAACAGCCTGAGGAAGATCCATAGCAGCTCGACCATTGATGCGTTGTGCAATAGCGTTTGCTGCATGCTCACCATCAAGCGCGTTTCGTGTTTCCCAGTCATGAAGCTTAATGAACAAGGAGGCTCCGTTAGATGCCGCCGCGCCCGTCATAAACGCAAAACCGTTCGCAACGGTCACGCCGTCCACACCCGGTTCTTGTTCAACCATGGCAACCAACTGCTCAGTCACTTCTTCCGTACGCGAGAGTGAAGCCGAATCAGGTAGCTGAACGTTTACCAATAAGATGCCTTTATCTTCCTGCGGTACAAACGCAGAAGACGTGTTTTTGGCGAAGAAAGTTACTGCAGAGATAGCGACGATAAAGAACACCACTAGCAATGCAGATTTCTTGACTAAGAAACCCGCCACTTGGCCATAACGGTGTGTGATCCGTTCTAAACCTTCGTTGAACGCGACAAACCAGCGAGCCGTATTACCGCCGCCCTGCTTTAGAACCAACGAACACAACGCTGGGGACAGCGTCAGCGCGTTGATTGAAGAGATAACAACGGAGATACAGATGGTCAGCGCGAACTGACGATACATGATTCCAGTGATACCCGGTAGCATCGCGACTGGCAGGAATACTGCAAGCAGAACCAAGGTTGAGGTGATAATAGGCCCCGTGACCTCTTTCATCGCCAGTAAGGTTGCCTTACGTGGGCTGATACTTGGGTCTTTTGCCATTGTGGTATCCACGTTTTCGATTACCAAGATCGCATCGTCGACCACAATACCAATCGCCAAAATCAAACCAAACAGCGTAACCGTGTTAATCGTAAAGCCAGTCATTTGCATCACTGCAAACGTACCGATTAATGACACAGGAATCGCAACAACCGGAATCAACGTCGCTCGACCACTACCTAAGAATAGATAAGTCACCGCAATAACCAGCAAGATCGCTTCAATTAAGGTTTTGACAACGCCTTGAATCGACTCTGCAACAAACAGCGTTGTGTCATAACTGGTTTCGTAAGCCATGCCATCCGGGAAGTTAACGCTCAACTTCTCAAGCATTTCCATGACCGCTTGACCGCTTTCTAGCGCGTTTGCATCGGATTGAAGTGAAAGTGCAACGATAGACGCTTGTTGGTCACGGAACTTACCACTACCGTCGTAGAACTTCTTGCCCAACTCAACGCGAGCAATATCTTTGAGGTATACAGTTGAACCATCGCTATTGGCGCGTAGAACGACGTTCTCGAACTCACTCACGCTCTCTAGACGGCCTTTGGTTACGAGGTTGAACTGCACTTCCTGCACATCATTGTATGGCGCAGCGCCAATGCGACCAGCCGCGACCTGAACGTTTTGCTCCGCTAACGCCGCATAAACGTCAGATGTGGTCAGTTTTAGGCTCGCCATCTTATCCGGGTCAAGCCAAACCCGCATCGCGTACTCACCGCCGCCAATAACGTTGACTTCACTGATGCCTTTAACACGCGCCAGTTGGTCTTTGACGTTAAGGTTGATGTAGTTGATCAAGAACTGATCGTCATACTTACCATCTGGTGAATAGAAGTTCAGTACCATCAACAAGTCAGGTGAACGCTTTTTCACCGTCACGCCGACCATACGCACTTCCTGCGGCAGCTTCGACTCAATCTGCGCCACGCGGTTTTGCACGTTCACCTGCGCCATATCAGGGTCCGTACCGACATCAAACGTGACATTGAGGCTGTACGAGCCGTCATTCGCACTTTTAGAGGACATGTAGATCATGTTCTCAACGCCGTTGACCGATGTTTCTATCGGGTCGGCTATCGCTTGTTCAACAACTTCTGCACTTGCCCCAGTGTAATAAGCCGTGACACTAACGGAAGGAGGACTGATTTTTGGGTATTCCGCCACCGGCAGTACCATTAAAGCTATCGCCCCTGCCAGAGTAAGAATAATCGAGATGACCAGCGCAAACTTAGGACGCTGGATAAAGAAACGACTTAACATTTAAGCACCTTTATTCAGCGGATTGCTCTGATTGTTGGATTCGAACCGGAACACCATTACGGATACGTTGTAGGCCTTGAGTGATCACAATATCGTCTTGAGTGACACCGTCACTAACGATAATTCCTTGTTCTAATTGACGTCCTAGTTTGACGTTGCGGCGTTCTGCGACATTCCCTTCTGCCACGACCATAACAAAGTTACCTTCGAGGTCGGTCTGCACTGCGCGACGCGGCACGACTAAAACTTGGCTAGATTGTTTTTGTCTCAGCTCGACACGCACGTGTTGCCCTGGCAGCAAGCGATAATCCGGATTAGGTACTTCAGCACGCATCGCAATCGTTCCCGTATCGGTATTGACTCGGTTACCCAAGTAGTCGAGCTGACCTAGATGCTCAAATTTCTCGCCATTTTCAAGTACCACTTGAACTTCTACTTTGCTCGCTTCCACTTCGTCATTGGACTTAATGCGATCCATGCCCATTTCAAGGCGTTCGCGTTCACTGATACTAAAGCTCGTGTGCACTGGGTCTAAGCTCACCAACGTGGTTAATATTCCAGCTTGTGGCGAAACCAGATCACCAGTACTGACTTTACTTTGTGCGATACGGCCAGAGAATGGCGCTTTGATTTGTGTATAAGACAGGTTGACTTCAGCTAAGTGAAGTTGCGCTTTGTTTGCTTCCAGTTGGGCTTTAGCGCCTAGCAACGCAGCATTTAAGTTATCAAACTCCGACTGAGAAATACTCCCTTTCGGTAATAGGTTTTTGCCGCGTTGGAAATCCAGTTCTGCTTTTTTCAGCGCAGCTGTTGCTTGCGCCACAGACGCTTTCGCGCTGGCAACCTGAGCTTTGAAAGAAGAAGGCTCGATACTGTAGAGCAACTGACCTTTTTCGACCATTTGGCCTTCTTCAAAATGGCGTTGCTGTAGGTAACCAGTAACTTGAGCGGTAATGTTGGTGTCTTCAACCGCTTCGACACGGCCGATATAAGATTTACTTGCCTGATGAGAGACCATTTGCGCGGATTCCACGGCCACAAGTGGCGCTTGCGCTTGGTTCGGTCCTTGATTCTGTTCTCCACACCCTGACAACAAGATTGCGCTAGAAAGAGCGCTCAATAGAAGTGTTTTTTTCATGAGTAAACCATTAGGCAATAGCGTATTTTTAGCTAGAGCAAATTACCTAACGGTTTACCACACAATGTCCGAGAAATATCAGGATGGATAACAGAAATGTATCAGTTTATTACTAAATCGCATTTACTGTGACTGTGTAGCGATTTACGCAACTCTGAAGCAGAGTTCCAAGTGTAAACCAGCTCCGGCAATTGGTTACCACATGGCGATTCCCACAAGCGTTCGAGGGTGTGTTCACCACCAATATGCTCGTAAAACTCAATTGCTTGCTTGTTCTTTTTCATCACTTCCAGATAGACACCAGTCTCTGAAAAGTACTGTTCGATCCATTTAGCCATCTCTTCGATTAAACGAGCGCCAAGTCCTTTGCCACGATACGCATCATCCACATGTAACGCATCAATGATGGTGCCCTTTTCAAAGTCATGATTACCGAATGCGCATATAAATCCACACAACTGCCCGTTTTCTTCCAACAAAAGTACGTGTTGATTGAAAGGAGGATTGATTAGACGGGTCTGCCAAATTACTAAGCGGTCATTAAGCACTTCTTCTTCGAGGTAATCTCTTCCTAAGATGCCTTGGTAGTGCTTCTGCCAGCTCTTTGCGTGAAGCTCTGCAATACGCTGGTAATCGCTATATTCAGCTACTTTTAGTTCCATTATTAGTTCCTTTTTACTTCCTGTAAGGATGTTGTACCCATTCATACTATTCATTCACAATCCAAAAGCCAAACATTCTGTTCACATTGTTAGCCTTTTTATTTGACTTACACATGTACGCTGATATTCTGGCGCACAACTGTTAGCTGAAATGGAAATGAAAGATGTCTCATAAGGAAAAGCCACCTTTGATCTGGGTGAATGTCCTACTGTTTTTGGTGAGCTTTGCTTGTGCCGTTGTCGTCGCGCCTTGGTATGGTTATCAATTTGGTTATTCAATTGAGCATTGGTTGTGGCTGGCTATCACCTATTCCTTCTGTAATCTGTCAATTACTGCGGGTTACCACCGCCTTTGGTCACATAAAACTTACGAAGCGCACTGGTCATTGCGTTTGCTATTCGCCCTAGGTGGCGCTTTTGCCTTGCAGAATAGCGCGTTGCACTGGAGCTCTGATCACCGTGTCCACCACAAACATGTCGACAATAATGACAAAGACCCTTACTCGGCGAAGCGTGGTTTCTGGTTTTCGCATATCGGTTGGATGCTGAGACAGTACAATAAAGACAGCTACGCGGATTACACCAACTCTCGTGACTTACAGAAAGATAAGATAGTTATGTGGCAGCACAAACACTACTTGTTGCTCGCGTTGGTGACCAATATTGGTATTCCACTCGCATTAGGCCTTATCTATCAAGATATCTGGGGCATGCTTTTGATGGTGGGTGTTGTGCGTTTGGTACTTAGCCATCACTCTACATTCTTCATTAACTCACTCGCGCACATTTGGGGCTCTCAGCCTTACACGGACAAAAACACCGCTCGCGATAACGCTGTGCTTGCTGTATTTACGTTCGGTGAGGGTTACCACAACTACCACCATATTTTCGAGAATGATTACCGAAATGGTATCTATTGGTGGCAGTACGATCCGACTAAATGGCTGATCAAAAGCTGTTCATGGCTCGGATTAGCCAACAAATTGCGTGTTACACCTAAGATTAAAATCGAAAAAGCGAAAGCGAAGAAGGCGCTGACAACCGCATCGAATAAAATCAGCATGTTACCTAACGCCAAGCAGCTTAATGAAGCATTAAACGAAGAGTTTGAAGCGTTAGTCAGTAAGCTATCAGACTACTACGAATTGAAAAAGCAGCTCGTAGAAGCGAAGAAAAGTGACTTAGTGAAAAAATATGAACACTCGGTTTTGCTACTGCGCTATAAGCAACTTAAAAAAGATTTGGAAAACCAGCGCCGCAGTTGGAATAGCTTAGTTGCACAATACGCCTAGTTCAAAAAAAAGGAGCGAAATCGCTCCTTTTTCTTTATGGCTGTTTATCAAAGCACTTCATGCCTTGCGGGATGTCAACCCAATCCAATTTCTCACTTACCCAAACATGAGCCTGTGGTTTAAATACCGAGTCATGTTTCATACCAACAGGTTTGAGTTTAAGTTTCACCGTTTCTGGCGCGTCTGGATTGTAGTGATAGATGCGATTCCCACATTGAGGGCAGAATTTGGCGTGATTCTTATTACCGCTTTCTGCAAGTCGCGACCACTCACCCATTTCACCAGAAAATTCCACATCGTTGGTGTCGCAAATTGCGGTAACGCTATATGCACTGGTTGCAAGTTTCTGGCACTCCTGACAATGGCAAGCAAACACTTTTAACGGCTGAGCCTTGAGTACATAACTGACTTGTCCGCACTGACAAGAAGCATGAATCGGAAATTCCATTTCTCTATCCTTGATTAACTGAGTTGGCAGCTAAACTCTATACAACTAATTGAACGGCCGTGCAACTCTGCGAAATCGTCGACCACGCGTATGCTACGAAAACCACTCGATGTTAACACGCGTTGCGAGGCAATATTAGATTGCTCTGCGTAGGCAAACAGCCTTTTCATTCCTTGCTCTTGCAGCTCAGATTTTGCTAGTGCCAGCGCACGTTTGGCGACGCCTTGTGAGGTAAATGCTTTGCCAACACGATACCCAACGTGCGCGGTGCCTTTTTTGGCATTGATACTAGTAAAGTTCATTCGGCCAACAATCTGTTTTTGTGCGTTTTTGATTAAAAATGGCACCAATTGTTTGCACTGATAATCCAATAGAAACTCTTGAATATGTTCCGTGACGCCTTGGAGTGAGTAAAAGTCGGATTCGCGAGGCGGAATAAACTGATCGAACCAATCTTTGTTTTCAGTTTCAAATGCCAAAAGCTGCTCCGCATCATCGATGCTAAGCAGCTCTAACGTTAACGGGTGTGTATCCTTACTGCTTTGCAATGGTCACTCCTTTCTGGCCATCTATTAGCGCTTTTTGCCACGATTAGCGTGAATCTTAAGCTTAGCTTTCATCTTGCGCTTATCGGATGAGCGGCCTTTCTTTTTCGGCGAGCGGTCAGGTTCTAAATCTTCAATTAGACTCGGTTCGAAGCCTTGCAGCCATTCTTGCGGTAAACGCGTGTCCAGCAGTCGCTCAATCGCTTCTAGCAGGTATTCTTCGTCACGACTCATTAGAGACGCTGCAAAGCCCTCTTTACCTGCGCGACCAGTACGTCCGATACGATGGACATAGTCTTCCGCTTTGTATGGCATGTCGAAGTTCACCACTTGCTCAAGCTGGTTGATATCTAAACCGCGAGCAGCAACGTCTGTGGCAATCAGTGCGCGGATTTTACCGTCTTTAAAGTCGTCCAGAGCCTTCTGGCGAGCACCTTGGCTTTTATCACCATTAATCGACGCTGCTTTAATACCGTCTAATTTAAGCTCTTTTGCCAGTGCGTCGCTACCTTGTTTGGTTTTAGTAAACACCAGTACTTGCTGCCAGTTACGTGAACCAATTAGGTAAGCTAGTAACTCTGCCTTACGTTTCTTATCTACTGGATAAACAATCTGCTTAACGGTTTCAGCGGTGCTGTTGGTTGGCGTCACTTGCAACTCGACCGGTTCTTGCAACATTTTGTAAGCAATATTTTTGATGCGTTTGTCAAAGGTCGCGGAGAAAAACAACGTTTGGCGCTCTGGCGAAACCTTTTTCAAAATACGTTGGATATCAGGCATAAACCCCATATCTAGCATCCGGTCTGCTTCATCGAATACAAGATAACCCGTCTTACGCAAATTGATATTTTTACAGAACAAGTGATCCAGTAATCGACCCGGAGTTGCGATCAGAATGTCACAACCATTGGCTAGATTTCTCGTTTGGACGTTCATGCTGGTTCCGCCGTAAGCGGCCACAATATGGATGTCGCAGCCTTCAGCATATGAAATAAGGTTGTCGAATACTTGCTGCGCTAGCTCACGTGTTGGAACGAGGATCAGCGCGCTGACATCGTTACCTTGTGGATCTCGGCGAACATTACTTCCAGACAGCATTTGAATCAGAGGCAAACCAAACGCTGCCGTTTTTCCGGTTCCTGTTTGCGCCCCAGCTAAAACATCTTTGCCTTCCAATACATGCGGGATCGCGTATTGCTGAATTGGCGTAGGTTGACTAAAACCAAGTTTTTCAATCGTGGTCAATAAAGCTGGGCAAACACCCAGTTGTTGGAATGTAGACATGAACAGGTACCGAATAAAACAGAACGTGCGATTCTATCAGAATCGCTGCGCAGCGTTTAGTACATCTGGGTACATCGCTTTAAATACTTTTACGAGATCAGCGTAATTTTTGTCTAAGGTGTTAAAACAGTTGGCCAGTTCACCCATTCTTGGGCTGCGATTCGACATCCGCTGCAAAGCATACTCGATATTTTCGAGATCTTGGTAAGACTCCATCCAACGCCCCTGCCACATCGCAGCAGTTACTCGCGTAAACCGTTCAGGTAGTTCTGCGTCGTGTTCTCGTGACACCAACACGCGTTGCTGCTCGCAGAACTTACGCAGTCCATGGTCGTGGTATTGCTGCCAATTCGACGCTAAGCAGTGGTCCCAGAACATATCGAGTGCGATACCCGAAAAGCGCCTCTGCTTACCCGCGAACAACTGCCTTGCTTCACGCACAAGTTCATGGCTATCCGTATAAGAGTCGACAAAACGATGCAGGCGGATCCCCTGCACGACGTCATTATCGTATTGATTGTCTGGGTTCCCTTTTACAAAGTCACCCAATAGGTTACCAAGCGCGTTGGAATTACAGTGGTCGGCGATATGTAAGTGGGCAAGATAGTTCATCGATTACAACAGCTTTTCTAATTTGTCTTTTCATAAAAGCACAAAGCCAGCGCGATTGCACTGGCTCTTCTGGTTTCACCCTTTTTAAGCAGGGTAATTAGCTGTTGAAGATTTCTTCTGCAACGTCTTCGATTGACTGGTCATAATCTGACAAATCAAAGCCAATCTCCATTGCATCTAAAAGCTCTAGGCTTTCTTCATTAAATCTGTGGTCACTCATCCTGGACCTCCTATAACTAGAATTGAATTAACTCCACACCTCTATGTGTGGACGATTATCCCTTTTTAAAGGACTTATATGACAGTTTTTTGAAAGCACAAAGCAAAATATCCTTTAGGTATGATTTTTGTCTCAGGTAAACGATTACTTTTGACGAATAGCCATCAATGTAAATATAAATTTACATCAATGGTAATTAATCTGTACATTTTGCTTGAAAATACGGTTTTTATCTTACACAATGCGTCCATACATGGTGAGTCGAACCACTTATTGCTTTAAAATTGGTCAATTCATCTAGATAACAAATTAAACAACGTAAAGAATTGTATACATGACAAAATCAAAGGTTTTAGGAAGTACTTTGATCATTGCTGGCACAACCATTGGTGCTGGCATGCTCGCTCTACCACTCGCTTCTGCCGGAATCGGCTTCTCCACATCATTGATGATTATGATCGCGCTATGGGCATTTATGGCTTACACCGCGCTGTTAATGATTGAAGTCCACCAGCACGCAGAACAAGACGCCACATTGCATACACTGGCTAAACAGTTTCTCGGTACTAAAGGGAAATGGGTGGCGAGCTTCGCCATGATGTTTTTGTTCTACGCTCTTTGTGCTGCGTACATTGCAGGCGGCGGCGCCCAGTTTGGTGAACGTATTGCAAGCTTTACTGGTATTGAGGTGTCATCAACGACAGCAACACTGCTATTTACTTTAATTGTCGCGGCGATTGTCACCGTCGGCACAGCAACCGTTGATAAAGTAAACCGCGTGCTGTTTTTAATTAAGATTGTCGCAATGGCGCTAGTGTTAACATTCTTAGCTCCCAATGTGACTGAGTCTTACCTGCTTAGCATGCCTGTAGAACAAGGTTTGGTTATTGCCGCTATTCCAGTAATTTTTACCTCTTTTGGCTTCCACGGTAGTATCCCTGCAATCGTTAACTACTTAGACGGTCACACACCATCATTGCGTAAAGCGATTTTGATCGGTTCAGCGATTCCTTTGATCATCTACATCTTCTGGCAAGTCGTGACTTTGGGCGTAGTGAATCAGTCAACGCTATTAGAAAATCAAGGTCTGAGCGCACTGATTTCAACGCTTTCAACCACGGTTCATCAGTCAAACCTAGGGCAAGCGATTGGTATCTTTGCTGACTTGGCGCTACTTACTTCTTTCTTGGGTGTTAGCCTCGGTTTATTTGAGTTTCTAGGCGATACGATTAAAAAGCGTACCAATGGCAATTCACGTTTGGTTGTAGGTCTGGTGACATTTTTACCGCCAATGGGCTTTGCAATGTTTTACCCGCAAGGCTTCATTATGGCACTTGGTTACGCAGCTATTGCCCTTGCGGTACTGGCTATCTTCCTACCAATCATGATGGCGAAGAAAGCACGCTCACAAGCGCAAGAGTCTCATTACCAAGTATTTGGCGGCAATGTTGGCTTGGTTGCGAGTAGCGCAATAGGCGTGCTCATTATCGGCGCACAAATCCTCATTACTATCGGCGTGTTACCGGCACTAGGTTAACTCTCCGAAAACAGAAAAGCGGCTCATTGGGCCGCTTCATATCAATAAAACTATTAGAACTGTGCAATTTTTTTTGTGGTTACTCGTTCTTTATATGGCGATAACGAAAACAATCGATGAGGTTGATATGAAAGTGAAGTTGAAGTTTATTTTCCCTGTAGTCGCTGCGGTTGCTGCCCTAGCTTCTTTTATCGGCGTTGCGGACAGTGATATGTCCAAAACAGATGCAAATGCCAAGATCGAAGTCGCGACTCTTGCTGGTGGCTGTTTCTGGTGTACCGAATCTGACTTGGAAAAACTTCCGGGCGTTGTCGATGTTGTCTCTGGTTATGCAGGTGGTAATGTAGACAATCCAAGCTACAAACAAGTGTCATCGGGCAAAACCGGGCATATCGAGGTGGTCGAAGTCAAATACGACGCCAACAAAGTCAGTTACGAGAATGTCTTAGACCAGTTTTTCCGCCACATCGACCCTACCGATGATCAAGGATCCTTTGTCGATCGCGGCTCACAGTATCGCCCTGCCATCTTCTATCACAATGAACAACAAAAACAGACTGCAGAACGTTTTATGCAAGAAATCGAAGCGCTTGGGGTATTCAAAGCACCGCTTAAAACTGAGCTGATCAAATTCGATAAATTTTGGCCTGCAGAGGATTACCATCAGGACTACTACAAGCGAAACAAAATCCGCTATAACTACTATCGCCACGCTTCAGGGCGCGACCAATACTTAGATAAGATTTTTGGTGAAGACCGCAACGAAAATCCAGTAACGCTGCGCGAGCTGATTGATCGTAGTAACAACAAAGCTGCGAAAAAAATGTACACCAAACCAAGTGACGCTGAGATCAAAGCGAAACTCACAGAGATGCAATATTACGTGACGCAAGAAGACGGCACTGAGCGTGCGTTTCAAAATGAGTATTGGGACAACAAGCGCGAAGGTATTTATGTAGACGTGGTTTCTGGCGAACCTTTGTTTTCCTCTACAGATAAATACAAATCGGGCACGGGTTGGCCAAGCTTTACCAAGCCTATTAAAGACGACTTCGTCGTGACGCAAACTGACTTCAAACTGGTGTATCCACGTACTGAGGTTCGCAGTAAGTTTGCCGACTCTCACCTTGGTCATGTGTTTAAAGATGGCCCTAAACCAACGGGTTTGCGCTACTGCATGAACTCGGCAGCGATGCGCTTTGTTGCCAAAGAAAGCATGCAGCAGGAAGGCTACGGCGATTATCTCTATTTGTTTGACCGTTAATCCATCCAAACTCGGTCTTAAAGCCAGCTTTTATAGTTGGCTTTATTTTTGCGGTAAGGCTTATACCAATCGTAGTAAATAGCTGTTCATATTAAAAATTAAAATCTTTGAATTATAAGGAAATTTATTATCCTTTTTCTCGTTCTTCTTATTAATCGATAAGGAGAATCATATGCTGAAATTAGTCAAATTTGCGCCACTGGTAGCGCTTACTTTGTTGCCTACTTCTAACGCCTTTTCACAGCAGCAATACCAAGATTTTGCATTTATCGGCATTAGTGGCGAACTGGGAAAGTCGGTGTTTACCGATGGCAGTAAAGCGAAAGCTTCGGTGCAACCTAACCTTTTTTACAACGGCGAGTATGGGTTTATTGATGGTAGCCTCGCCAACGTTACATTATTCCCTTATGTCGGACTGAGCGGACATTGGCGTTTTGCTGAGGTATCCGACGATTTTGATGACATTTCCAATGGCATTGAAAATCGAGATGGTAACGGTGAGCTTGGGATTACTTTGGGTACAGTTGGCGCACGAGTGACGTTTCTGCAAGATGTCACCAACCAACATAACGGCTATGAAGTGCAACTACACTTGGGCCGCACGTTCGACGTCATCGACAATTACTTTACGATCACTCCTTACGTCGAAGTAGATTATCGCAGCCGTGAGTTATCACAGCATTTGTACGATATCTCTTTTCAGGAATCCACGGCTTCAGGGCTAGAGCAGTTCGAATCGGGTCATACATGGGTCTACCAGGGCGGGCTTATTGGCTTAGTTGATGTTAATACCAATTGGTCTGCGCTAGGAAAGTTAGAGTTGCAACATCACGATTCAGATAGTCCATTGATACAGCGTGATCTAGGTTGGTCGTTTAGCCTTGGTGCAGTTTACAAGTTTTAAAGTAAAGCCCTAGAAACAGACGTTACCTAGGGCTTTTGGACTTGGAGTAAATTTGCAGGAGTTACTTCATTACACGCGCTTTGAAGTTTCGTCCTTTCATCTTGCCGGTTTGCAGTTGTTTAAGTGCTGGTTTCACCACGTCATGTTCTACTGCAACGTAAGACACCATCGGCAAGATATTGATTTTACCGATTTTCTTGCCGTCGATACCGGCTTGTTTAGTCAGTGCACCTAGAATATCGCCCGCACGTACTTTCTGCTTTTTACCACCCAAGATCTGGATGGTTTGCATGCTTGGGTAAAACGGTCGCTCTACTGGCTTTTCTGGCAATGTTGAAGGTGAAATCGCGATATCCATGTACTCATCGATACGCGCAACACGATACTCTTCTTTGTCGCTGTAAAAGCTAAAAGCGATGCCTTTTGAACCCGCGCGACCTGTACGACCAATGCGGTGTACATGAACTTCTGGATCACGTGACAGTTCAAAGTTGAACACCGCGTCTAGGTTATCAACATCTAGGCCACGAGCTGCAACGTCTGTTGCCACCAAAATCGAAATACTCTTGTTAGCAAACATGGTCAACGCTTGTTCACGCTCACGTTGCTCCATATCGCCATGCAATTCAACCACACTGAAACCACGATGGCTCAGCTCATCGGTTACGTTCTGCACTTCTTTTTTGGTGTTACAGAACACGACTGATGATTCAGGCTTATGCGTCAAAAGTAACGCTTCAAGCGCATCATCACGCTCTTCTGTGGTGTTTAGCTTAAAGAAACGTTGCTCGATGGTGCTGTGTTGATGGGTAGATTCCACTTTCACCATTTCTGGTTGCTTCATTACCTTCGCCGCTAGCGTCTCGATATCGTGCGGGAAAGTCGCACTGAATAGCAATGTCTGACGATCTGACGGCGCTTGTTCAATAATGGTATCGATCGCGTCTTCAAAACCCATATCCAACATACGGTCTGCTTCATCTAGTACCAAAGTATTGAGTTCATCTAAGCTGATGCGCCCTTTTGACATATGGTCAAGGATTCGTCCAGGCGTACCAACCAGTATGTGCGCACCGTGCTCCAATGAACCAATTTGTGGTCCCATTGGCATACCGCCGCACAATGTCAGTACTTTAATGTTATGTATGCCGCGTGCCAGAGTACGAATTTCTTTTGCTACTTGGTCAGCCAACTCACGTGTTGGACACAATACCAAGGTTTGTACGCGAAAACGCTGTACATTTAAGTTGCTCAGTAAGCCAAGCGAAAATGCTGCCGTTTTTCCTGAACCCGTCTTACCTTGACCAATCACGTCTTTGCCTTGTAAAACGATAGGCAATGCTTGCTGCTGGATCGCGGTCATTTCTGTGTAGCCAAGTGAGTCTAATGTTTCTAGTAATTCTGCTCTCAGGCCCAGTGTTTTAAATGAATTTGTCACATTTATACCTTTAAAAGATTCGCTGAATTTACAGTGTGAACTCAGCAAAACGAAAAACCGCTTCGACTGGGAAGCGGTTTTAAAATCAATCTGTTGTCAATCTTAGCAGACTAGCGAATTCCGTGGAGAAATTCGTGTCTTGTCGCTGGATTCGACTTAAAAATACCACCTAAAGCTGTGGTTGTTGTCTCGCTAGTTGCGTCCATTACGCCACGTGATTTCACGCAGTAGTGCGTTGCGTCGATCGTTACCGCCACATCATCTGATTCAAGCAACGTTTGCAACGCTACTAAGATTTGCTGTGTCATGCGTTCTTGGACTTGCGGACGTTGAGCAAAGAAACGAACAATACGATTGATCTTTGAAAGACCAATAATCTTACCGCGAGGAATGTACGCCACCGCAGCGCGACCATCGATAGTTACCAAGTGATGTTCGCAAGTACTGGTGACAGTGATGTCTTTCACACGCACCATTTCGCTCACGTCCATCTTATTCTCAATCACAGTGATCTTTGGAAAGTTAGAGTAGTCTAGACCCGAGAAGATCTCGTCCACGTACATTTTCGCAATACGGTGCGGCGTTTCTTCTAGGCTGTCATCAGAGAGGTCGAGCTCTAACAGAGACAAGATTTCACGCATATGGTGTTGAATCTTCTCTTTTTTCACTTCTCTGCTGAACTGATTAGGCACCATTGGCGTCTCTAATCCTCGACGTTCTAGCGCATCTTTTACCAACTTCGCTGATTCGCTAAGACCTGACATTCCACTTCCTCTCATTTGTCAAGAATCCCAATACGAGATTACCCCTTTAGGATGGCAGACAAGGATACTCGGATTTTTGAATAATTACACCCATATTTTATAGGGGGTCATTATTGCCATAGTCAATTCTATGGTAGAGTGACGGCAACAAATTATTATAAACATTTAGGATTTTGTTATGGGCTGTTGTGATGCGCCGGGCTTAATGCCACTTGAAGAAGCGATGGAAAACATGCTATCGCGTATTAAACCAATTCAAACCACATTACAGTTACCTCTCGCTGAAGCCATTGGCTATGTGTTAGCGGAAGACATCCTCTCTCCTATTTTCGTTCCTCCATTTGATAACTCTGCGATGGACGGATACGCAATTCGCATTGCTGACCTAAGCAACAATGCCACGATGCCAGTGGCGGGCAAATCCTTTGCAGGGCAACCGTTTGAAGGTGAATGGCCACAAGGTAGCTGCGTGCGTATTATGACTGGTGCGAAAATTCCTGACGGATGTGATGCGGTCATCATGCAAGAGAACACCGTTGTCAGCGAAGATGGCGTTACTTTCACGCAAACTGAGGTGAAGCCACAAAACAATATCCGCCCTACTGGTGATGATATCCGTAAAGGCGACATTGTGTTGCCGAAAGGCTCGCGTCTTACATCCCGTGATATACCGATGATCGCTACGCTAGGTATTAGCCATGTAACGGTGGTGCGCAAACCGCGCGTTGCGTTCTTCTCAACCGGTGATGAGTTAAAGCCGCTGGGTCAACCTTTGGCTGAAGGTCAAATCTACGACAGCAACCGCTATGGCATCAAACCGCTAATTGAAAACTTCGGTTGTGAGCCGATCGATCTTGGTATTATCCCAGATTGTCCTGAAACACTAAAAGCGACCTTTGAACAAGCGCAATCCTTGGCTGACGTGGTGGTCACTTCAGGCGGTGTGAGCGTTGGTGAGGCAGACTACACCAAAGATATCCTTGAAGAACTGGGGGAAATCGGCTTTTGGAAATTGGCGATTAAACCAGGTAAACCATTCGCATTCGGCAAACTGTCTACCGCTTGGTTCTGCGGTTTACCGGGTAACCCTGTCTCAGCAGTGTTGACTATGTACGTATTGGTTCAACCTATGCTTGCTAAGCTTTCTGGTCACACTGAATGGAAAGCACCAGAGTCTATTCCTGCAACCACCAAAACCGCATTTAAGAAAGTGCCGGGACGAACCGATTACCAACGCGGGATCTACACGATTGAAGATGGTAAGTTTGTTGTCGAAACCACTGGTAATCAAAGCTCAGGTGCATTCCGTTCGATGAGCTTGGCAAATTGCTTTGTGGTGCTTGAAAGAGAACGTGGTCGCGTAGAAGTTGGCGAAACCGTCAATATTCAGCTATTTAACTCAACACTTTACTAGGAGCTTGTTTTGGAGATCTTGTCTGATCAAGAAATGCTTCGCTATAACCGTCAAATTATCCTTAAGCAGTTTGATTTTGAAGGTCAAGAAGCACTGAAACAGAGCTCTATCTTGGTGTTAGGTGCCGGCGGCTTAGGCTGCGCTTCTAGCCAATACTTGGCAACGGCTGGCGTAGGCAAATTAACTTTGATCGATGACGATGTGGTTGAGTTATCCAATTTGCAGCGCCAAGTTTTACACCATGACGCTGATATTGGTAAAAAGAAAGTGCTGTCAGCGTCGGAATCACTGACACAGCTTAACCCTTATCTAGAAGTTGCGACTATCGACAAACGTTTATCTGATAGTGAGCTGAAAGATCTTATTGCTCAACACACTTTGGTGTTGGATGCATCAGACAATGTTGAAACACGAAACCAACTTAACAAGTTGTGTTTTGAGTTGAAAACACCTCTAGTCTCAGGCGCAGCAATTCGTATGGAAGGACAAGTAAGTGTTTTTTCATACCAAGACCCTACCCAACCCTGCTATCAATGCCTAAGCGCACTGTTTGGCAATGCAGCGCTTAGCTGTGTGGAAGCCGGTGTCATGGCTCCCGTTGTAGGCATAATTGGCGCGGTGCAAGCGATGGAGGCAATCAAAGTCATTGCTAATTACGGCACGCCAAAACAAGGCAAAATCCTCATCTTAGACGCGCTGACGATGTCTTGGCGTGAAATGAACCTGATGAAAATGCCTAACTGCCCTGTTTGCAGCTAGACGTTTATCAAGTAGCGAATGGAGTCATAAGGTGAACAGTCCAAAAGTCTTCATCGCTACTTTATTTTTGCTGGTCGCCTTACTCGCTGCCTTGTTCTACTTAATGCCAGACGAGCCACAAGAGCGATTACAAGCAGAGGTTGTCACACAAACTCTGACGCAATCCCTAGATGGTCATCGCAAATACCTGAATGTACAACTCGCCGATGGCTCACAACAGCTCCTGTCCATTCCACCAAGAATTGACTGCCCAGCGGGTTCAATCGTTGAACTATCGACAAAAATGCCTATCACAGCAGATAAAGCACGCTACGAACTTGTTCAGTGTAAACCTGGTAAACAATAGAATATTCATCCCCACTCAACATCCCACTATTTTCACAATGATGCCTGCTTGCAATAAATCTTCATTGTTTAGCGTGATGTATACCATTGAGAAACCATAAGTAAAGCAGATACTAAGATCACAATTTTAGCCATCATTTTGTCTCCAAAATGAGATTTTAGAGTTTATATTCAAAATTTTAAAAGTAACTGGCGATTGACCTTTCGCCCGCTAAAGTTGGTGATTTACTATTACCCTAATAATTAGGGAGCGATGTTTGGCTACAATCTAACATCAACATATAAAAAGATAATTTACCTATCCCATTACACTGAGTTAGCTGCCCATTAGGGAACAATAATAATGTCAAAATTCTATATGCAGATTGCATTAGCGCTTGCATGCTCGTTTGCTCTTGCGACTACACCCGCAGTAGCGGAAAATTCTGAGTCAAAAAGCAAATTCTTGCAGTCGCTTGAGGGGATCGAAAGCCAAATTTATTCTCTGCCACAAAGTTCACTGGCGCAGATAGAGTCTCTCGAGGAAGAGTCTTTGGTACAAAACCAACCAAAGGAACTACTGGTTCGCTATTGGCTTGCTAAGGCAACTGTACTGGAGTTGCTCGGCCGAAACGAAGAAAGCTTAGCAGTGACGAACAAAGGCCTTGGCTTGGTTGCCAAACAAAGCAACCAATACCTACAATTTAAGTTACTCCAAGTCCGAGCCATGATGGGCAAACATGATATAGAGGACGCGCTTTCTTCGATTGATTCCCTACTGGAAACATCCCGCAAAGAGAGCAATAAGCAACTTGAATCGGAAGTGCTGCTACTCAAAGGCCGTTACTACAACGATCAAGGTGACTTCAAAAAATCTTATGCTGCGCTAATGTCTTCAATGGAAGCGGCTGAGTCTTCTGGCGTACAGGGACTCGTCGAGCGAACGGCGCTAGAGCTTGGCGGCGTTCTGGTAAGAATCCAAGGTTATGAACGCTCAGAAGTTATCTTGGAGCAAGCTTATCAGTACTTCAAAACACGACGCATGTCGTTTAATGAGCTACTTAGCGTGCTAACCATTGCCAAGTTACACAAAGCACAGTTTCAGTATGAAAAGGCCATCGATTCTTATCAAACCGCACTAAAACTCGCACAGGTGATCGGCGACGGACGCTTCCGCTTTCGCATTAACCTTGAGCTTGCGTCTTTGTACCGTGAAACTAACGACGATAAGAATATGCTACGCCACTTAAGTCTCGCGGAAAACTTGCAGTACCGTGAAACATCGAGCGCTTACTTGGCAACGTTTAAACTGCTGCACGCGGAATACATGTTGGAGCGTAAGCAATATCAAGCGCTATTAGAGATGATCACGCCAATGCTCTCCGACATCATTAATCAGCGTTACATACAGCAGCAACAAATGGAGTTAATCAAAGTCGCAGCGATGGCGTACGCGGGTGAGAATAACTTCCAGCAGGCTTACCAAACCTACGGCCAATATCACGAGAAGTTTATTCAGTTCAGTAATCAACGCGAAGTTGAAAACCTAGAGCTACAGAAGACACTGTTTGAGCTAGAACGACTAGAATACGAAAACGAGAATTTAAATTGGAACAATGTCTTACAGCGATTAGAGCTTGAAAACAATCAGCGCACATTTTTCTTTCTCGGCGAAGCATTGCTCGTCATGCTTGGAATTCTATTGCTAATGACATTGGTATTCTTGGCAGTTAACCGATCGCGTTTGAGAATGCGTCGCCTGGCGAAAACTGACACCTTAACCGGACTATTCAACCGTCGTTTCTTGGAAGAATGGTTTGTTCAACCTAAAGAGCGTCAGCCAAAGCCATTAACGAAGCCTGTATCTCAATCAAACAAAGAAATGCTCATTTACTATATAAGCAAACAAGTGTTGCGCTTACAACACGGCTTCCTCACTCTCAATCACTGGATTGAACGCAAATTGGACAAACAAAAGCTCGTCGCCAAGAAACCAGATTCCGGTCCAATAACGCTAGTGATGATGGATGTTGACCACTTTAAACAAGTTAACGATACCTACGGACATGCATTTGGCGATACGGTCTTAACCGGTGTTGCGGGAGTGTTGGAATCGACAGTGCGCAAAAACGATATAGTGGCACGCTTTGGTGGCGAAGAATTTGTCATCGTATTGCCTAAGACCGATTTACAAGAAGCGACAAAGTTAGCGGAGCGCATGCGTCTTGCACTCTCACAACACACATTTACGACAGATGACGATCAGCCTGTTAGTGTCACTTGTAGCTTCGGCGTGATCACAACCAAAGACGTTGATATCGCATTTGACGCGCTGTGTAATCTCGCCGATAAGTTACTGTATGATGCCAAATCAAGTGGCCGTAACGCCGTCAAAGGTCAATACAGTTAGTTGTTCAGTAGAGCCGTGAAATGCGGCTCTTATTCTCAGTTGTTTAGTAATTAACTTGTCCTCTCTATCCACACTGAACTTTCAAGCCTTTCTAATACGGCTCTCATCGTTGAACTAACCACGACAAATACCAAGCAACAAGCGCAACTCTGAGCCAATTTTTATCGAGATATTCAAAAAATGATAAAAATCAGCGATTAAATTAGATATTAATCAGATTACATATAAGCTTATAAAAAAAACAAGAATATACATTCAGAGCTATGTGTGTAACGGAGGGCTCATGCTCAATCTAACTATTGCAAACAAAATCAGGCTAGGATTTGCATGTTGCGTGTTATTTTTTGCCATTTCAAGTAGTTACAGTTACTTTGGGATGGTGGGTGCATCAAATAACTTTCGACAATATGGACAACTGGCTTCAGAAACCACTTTATCAGGACGAATCCAATCTGGCTTTCTTAATCTCCGCCTTACAGCGATGAATTATACTTCAAGCCTTTCAGAGGAGCAGTTAAATTCGTACAACCAACAACTTACTGACTTAAGAGCGCTAGTAAACTCAGACCTTGAAAGCAACCACGATTCAGAAAGTGCAGGACATCTTGAAAGTGCTCTAGCCGATATAAATCAATTTGCCGAACAATTTGAGGTTGTGAAACGCGCAAGTGAAACTGTCGATACAAAAATCTATACCGATTTCGCTCAGCTAGAAAAACAAGCCATATCAGGGCTTGAAACCATGATACACACCGCGCGTAACAGTCCTGATGTGGACGTAGAGTATTATTCGTCAATTTTGGTTGAGCAGTTCCTGCTAGGCAACAATGCCGTATTGAAATACGTGCACAATGCACCCAATCAGGACATCGACCAAATCAACAACTATTTTACCAACGAATTGCCTAATCTAGAGATAATCTTAGGCTCGTTGATATCAACCTCTCAAGACCGCGCCATTTTGGCGGACTTTACCCAATACCGCCAAGCTTATACCAAAGGGGTTGAAGAAGTGATTGCGCTGAAAGGTGAACAAAAAGCCGCAGAGCAAGCGATGCGTGTACTAGGCGAAGAAATTTCACAGCACCTAGATATGATTAAACAGCAATCTGCAAGCCAGCAGGTATTACTAACCCAAGATCTACAAGCGCAAAAAGAGTCGACAATTAATGTCATCACGACGCTAGTGACCATCTCTATTGTTTTCGCGACTGCTATCGCGTTCTTCATCACCCGTTCAATTCGTGTTGGCATTGATACCGTCAAACGTATTTCTACTGAGCTAGCGGAAGGTAATTTGGCTGTCGACGTAAAAGTCACAGGCAAAGACGAGATTGCCGATTTATTGACGAACATGCGCAACACGATTTTGTCGCTACGCGAGATTGTCACGGGCGTAAACGACTCCTGCGTTAAAGTTGGTCAAATGTCGGAAGAGCTTTCTGCTGTGACTCGATCAAGTAATGAAGCGCAAGAGCGCCTGCGTGTAGAGATGGAGCAAATTTCGTCTGCAGTACAACAAATGTCGACCACCACGACTGAGATCGCGCACAGTACCAATGATGCCGCTAACTTTACTCAAAATGCCTCCAATAACATTACAAGTAGTTTGGATGAAGTCACCAAAACGTTGGAAGCGATTAAGCGCGCGGAAAAAGAAATGTCGACAGGGTCTGGATTAGTGGTGCGATTGTATGATGAATCTATGAACATAGGCTCGATTCTTGAAGTCATCCGAGGCGTCGCAGAACAAACTAATCTACTCGCATTAAATGCTGCAATTGAAGCCGCTCGCGCTGGTGAACAAGGTCGCGGATTTGCGGTCGTCGCCGATGAAGTTCGCTCATTAGCAAGTCGAACGCAGGAAGCAACCGGTCAGATTGAATCCATGATTCACTCTTTGCAAACGGGTGCGGACAGTGCGCGTAATGCGATCGATTCTAGCCATACAACCGTGACCAATGCGGCTTCACAAGCAGCGTCTGCTTCTGAGAATCTCACGACTATCAACAACACCATCTATGAGCTGACTGATACCAATACCCAGATTGCAACCGCGGTTGAGGAACAGAGCGCGGTCAGCGACACCATTAGCGAAAATATCACCGAAACCTACAACATCACTAGAGACAATAGCGAAACCTTTAAACATGTTGCTATGTCAGCTTCTGAGTTAGCTCAGGTGGCGCAATATCTCGACTTACAGATGAAGCGCTTTAAAACCGCATAATGAACAACTTAGAGAGAATTTGGGGCAGCGGTTAGTTGCCCCTTTTTATTTACTGTTGTAGCTTAAAAATAACTATTCAATCATCGTCAGGCTAATTTATGAATCCACTCATTTCACCGCAGCAGCTGTTACAACTTGAGCAGTCCGAATCGGTTGTGATCCTCGATGCAAGTATCGACTTTCAAATACCGTCAGAAAGCGAGAAGGACAAAGAGAACATCATCCCCAACGCTAGACGTTTTGATTACGACAAAGTTTTCTGCGACCCAGACTCCCCACTTCCTCATATGATGCCATCCGAGCAGCGCTTTAATACGCTTGCACAGCAACTCGGCATCAACCAAGATTCGACCATTGTTGTTTATGACAATAGCGGCACGTTTGCCTCGCCAAGAGCTTGGTGGATGTTTAAAGCCATGGGACATAACAAGGTTTATATTTTAAATGGCGGTCTGACTGAATGGAAAAAAGCGGGATTTCCAGTCGTTCAAAAGTACCTTGAATCCCTTGAGAAAGGTGACTTCGACGGAAAACTTAATCCAGATTTCTTCGTGGACGCCGCGTATGTACTAGGCAAGATTGACGCCCCAAGCAGCTTAACGCTTGATGCTCGCTCACAACAACGCTTTGATGCTCAAGTCCCCGAGCCAAGACCTGGTATTCGTAGCGGTCATATCCCTAATTCTGCATGCTTGCCTTTTGCTTATGTCATGGACGGACACAAGATGAAATCACAGCAAGAGTTACAACCTCAACTTGAAGAGCTGCTAGCAGGTAAAGAGCAATATCTATTCAGTTGTGGTTCTGGCGTGACAGCATGCATTATCCTGCTAGCGGCTTATATCTGCGGTTACCAGAACTTGTCTGTGTATGACGGCTCTTGGACTGAATGGGGCGCGAGAGAAGAACTGCCGATCGCTTAATTTATACGGCCTGCGTATTTGGTTCTGAGCTCGAGAGACACGTTTGAGTTCAGAACGCAGGGAACGCATAAAAGTTAGCTGTTGATAAAAGCAATTTTATTCAAGTTTTCTCAGCCGTACGACTTTATAGTGATGTAAGTTCAACGCTAACACCGAAAAGGAATTCATTTTGGAAAATGGTAATCGCTTTCAATTTACGCCCAGCAAACAGCAAGACAACGTGTCGTTGCTAAGCGCGACGATGAGCGATTTTACCTACCCAAAACATGCCCATGAAGAATACTCGATAGGCTTAACGTTACAAGGTCGACAAGACTTTTTTTGTCGTGGCTCTTTCCACAAAAGCTCGCCTGGATGTGTGATGTTGTTTAACCCTGAAGACGTCCATGATGGCCATTCTGGAGTAGAGCAAGACCTTGAGTACGTGATGCTTTATATCCACCCGGATGAAATCTATCCCCTATTCCAGTCTCTCGGCTATAAGCAGTCATCCACACTACGCCTGCAAAATACTTTGTTTGACGATGCAATGCTCAGACACCATGTGGCGAATATGTCACAACTATTAAAAACGACCTCTTACACCCAGATTGAGTACGAATCGAGTCTGTATATGCTGGCGCAATCATTGGTTAATCAACATGGGAGTTTGGATTTAGCTGAGCGCCGCAGCAGAACAGACACACTATTATTCAGAGCCAAAGAGTATATTTTTGCCAACCTACATAATGACATTTCAATCGAAGATATCGCCAATGCAGCAGCGATGTCGAAATTTCATTTCATTCGTCTGTTTCGCGCGCAGTTTGGCATAACGCCCTATCAATATGTACTGAACTGTCGCATAAACCATGCGCGCAAAGCCTTACAACTCGGTAGCAACGCCACGCTCGCGGCCTTAGATTCAGGGTTTGCGGATATTAGCCACTTGAACCGTAACTTTAAGAAGATGTTTGGTATGACCCCGAAGCAATTCCAGCTTCAATGGTCACGCTAAACGACACCTCCTTCAATTCTGCATTCAAATAAACTCAAGTAGGCTTAGCTATGTCTGAAATTTTTGCCTATGCCATTGGCATAATGTACACCCCTGGTCCAATCAATTTACTCGGTCTTCACAGCGGGCTAAACAAACGTACCTATAACCACCTTGGATTCTTTATTGGTGTTGGATGCGCAATGTTGATTTTATTTGTCTTTCTGGGATATCTAGGGCGACAAGTCATTAATCCTCATATTTTGCCTTTTATCAGTTTCGCTGGTTGTAGCTACATTCTTTACGTCGCTTATAAGGTCGTTAAATCGAACGTAAACATCCAAGAGGCGGCTTATGACGATAATCAGTTGAGCTTTCGTGACGGGCTGTTTATGCAGCTCCTTAACCCTAAAGCACTAGTCGCAACTTTGCCCATTTCGACCATTCAGTTTCCTAGTGCTGGCATCACAGGCGAAGCCATTTTACTTTGGTCATTTGTTTTAGCGGTACTGGCGTTTGGTGCGCCAACGAGTTATTCCATCGTTGGTTCATTGTTGGGTAAGAAAATTGAAAATCCGAAGTATTTGAGGGTGTTTAACTATTTAATGGCGGCGTTGCTGATTTATGTTTCACTCGCGATCGGTTACGAACATGTGCTGCTGCCACTGATTAAATAACAACTGCATACCATTACAACGCCACTATTGAGCTGAAAACAAAAGGTCACTTGGATTAAAAAGTGACCTTTTTATTGTTACTGCTTGTTCATTTCCTGATGCATGACGTCAACTAACTCACCGCTCGGATCACCTGATAATTCCCAAGTAAAGATACCGCCGAGGTTAGCTTGCTTCACCCAATCCGCTTTGGCTTTGATCGAACGTTGGTCTTCGAATGAGATAAACACTTTTTTGTTCGGGTGCCACAAATATGGCGCTTGAGCTTGTTCATCGTACTTATACTGATAACCCTGCTTCGCGCTGTAGTTTTGCATCAAATCCCAGAACATAAAGTAACCATTCTCACCTGTTCCAAACTGTGCACCTTGATCAGAAACCAGCGTTTGTGTCGGTAACCCACCATCAAAGTCTTTCGTACCTTGCCAGCCGCGCCCATAAAACGCAGCGCCAAGTACAATCTTTTCACTGGGTACGCCCAATTCAATCATCTGGTTAATAAACACATCTGCGCCCATTCCCCACCAACTTCTTTCGGTCGCATGTAAATTGGTCGTGTGTCCGGTCTGCTGCCCCCAGCCACCCAAAAAGTCATAGGTCATCGCGAACATATTGGTCAAGTATGGCTGAGCAGCCTGCCAATCGATTTGAGCCGCTTTCGCGCCAACGCCTACCGCCGTCGACAGTTCGTACTCTCTGCCAGTAGTTTGCTCCAATTCGTCAAGCTCCCCACGCAATGTTTTCACTAAATACGTAAATGCTTCACGCTCACTGGCTTTCTGCTCATCACTTAGCTTGGTTTCAGGGTTCCAAGGTGATGTAGTCAAACCGCCACCTCCGGGGTATTCCCAATCCAAATCGATACCATCAAAAAAGTCATATTGCTGAATTAAATCAACAGCGGATGTAGCAAATTGTTCAATCGACTTGTTATCTTTCGCCATAGCATGGAACGGCTCAGACATCGTCCAACCACCAAACGAAGGCAGAATCTTCAGCTTTGGGTTCTCTTTCTTCAGTTGTGCCAACTGCGCGAAGTGACCTTGATAAGGGACATCAACGTTCACCTTACCAAAGTCCTTCTTTAGCGCAGCTTGGGTATCTACCACAATCGCAGTGTAAGGCGCTTTGCCTTCACATTGCTCGGCGACTAACTGCTGAATCTCGGCAGATGCACCAGTATGCGGACCACACATGCTTAAGAACGCGTAAATAACGTGAGTGAGTTGTTCTGCAGGTATGTCTTCCACCACATAAGGGTTATCAGCATTTTTGTATTGCCAATCGGCGAAGTAACCAGCAACGACCTTTTGCTCTGCGGATACTGTGCCACTTAACGTAGCCAATAACGCCGTAACGAGAAGTTTCTTGTTCATAAATCCCTCCTAATAATCGAATTAAAATTACCCTTGAGGAAACTGAACCGCTGAAAATTCACATCACGCTGCGAGAGACTATGAAGTAATACCAAGCATATTACATTGGTTGCATTTAATTTGCTGACTACGCTTTTCTGAGTCGGAACTTAAAAGCTAAAGCAAACGCTGAATATAGCTGCCGCGTTTACTATGGATATTTTGATAGTTTTGTTATCTTGGTAGCCAAACAGAGAAAAGCATAGGTTAAACAATGACGGAAAAGGAATTCTGGAATGACCCATACCTCACCGAACTGACATCGCAGGTAACGCGTATTGAAGGCAATGACGTTGAGCTTTCCCATACTATTATCTATGCCGAGTCAGGCGGGCAAGAAAGTGATGCGGCAACCATCGCTGGGATTCCAGTTGTTGTTGCTATTAAAGACGAAAAGCGCATCATCTACACGCTACAATCGCCGCCCAACTTTGCTGTCGGTGATAATGTCGTTAGCCAGATCGATTGGAACAGGCGCTACGCCCTAATGAAGTTACACTTTGCCGCAGAAGTGGTGCTTGAACTGTTTACGCAGCGCTACCCAGAAATCGCCAAAATTGGCGCGCATATCTCGCAAGATAAAAGCCGCATCGACTTTGAGTGGCATGAAAACATTAATCCATTATTAATTGGTTTCACACAGCAAGCACAGGCGATCATCGACGCAGATTTACCGATAATAAGCGCGTTCGCCGATCAAGAGCAGCAGCGACGCTACTGGAGAGTAGAAGGGTTTGCTCAAGTGCCTTGCGGCGGCACTCACCTAAAGCGCACTTCGGAAGTGGGTAAAATAGCGCTAAAGCGTAAGAACATTGGTAAAGGCAAAGAACGAGTTGAAATCACCTTGTTGGTATCGGAGTAGTCATTCCGTACTCAGGGGCTCTTTGAACTCCCGAGTACGGAAAAGTTTTAACGCCGAATACTCAATCTCGTTTTGTTAGATTTGCTTGAGCGTCGTGCATTTGCTCATCAAGGTTTAAAACCGTCAGTGCGTTACTCACGCTGGTCGCAATGACATCGATCGCCCCAGTTCTCAGAGCACCTAGCAAAGCCAGTGGCTTACTGTTTTCCGCCGCGATAGCAATCACCTCTGATACGGAACGAAACTCATCAATGCCTAGGCCGATAATTCGGTCGCTCATCACCGTCTTAGCTGACTCACCATTGATGTCAAAGAAGTCGTATCCCGCAAAGTCGCCAACCACGCCTTGCATCATACGTGATTGAACCACTTCTTCTGCTGTAAACCAGCCTAAGTCGACCATGTAGCTGTTTTCACTCATATCGCCGATACCAACTAACGCCACGTCTGCTTTTCGCGCAAGGTCTAAAGTCTGTTTGACGGTCGCATTTTGCATAAAAGCGATCTTTTGTTCGCGGTTTTCTGCATACGCTGGCGCATACAAGGTTTCAGAGCTTCCGCCGTAGCTTTTAGCGAACTGACGGCAAATATGGTCAGCATTGTACATCCCCCCGCGTGGGTGAATGCCGCCAATCCCACACACAAACTTCACATCCTTCTGTGGGATGACACCAACGTGGTGCGCCACTGCTGACACATTCCGTCCCTGGCCTACCGTCACCACCGTACCGTTTTGCAGCGTGCTCGCCATGTATTTCGACACTAACCCTGCAACTTGCAGTCGCTGCTGCTCTTCGCTCGGTTGGTCTAACGCAACAAGTGCGCGCTTTACTCCAAAGCGCTCAATAAGGCGCTGTTCTATCTTGGCACTGAATACTGGATGGTATTTCACAGTGATCTCGACAATGCCTTCGTCTCTTGCTTGTTTTAGCATGCGCCCCACTTTTGCTCGTGAAACCGCAAACTTCTTTGAAATCTCTTCTTGTGTCGCGCCGTCTTGGTAATAAGCGACCGATATTTCAGTTAGTAGATCGGTGCTCTCGTCAGACACATCATTAGTGGATTTACTCATGGTCAACCTAACTTATGTTGTTCGCGCCCCTAAAAACTGGGCATATACTCAACGCTGTTACAAGCGCTCATGTGCGTAGCATATGTCACTAGGGTGGAAAACATCAACATTTGCTCATCACAAAAACAAATTCTCACGCGTAAATTTAGCACTTTGTGTCGCTCCGCAAGCTATACGCTATCTAGGCAAACGTTTATTTATGCAAACCTAGGTCGACAATAAAAAAAATAGTTGATGAATGTCACTTTACCCCTAGATCAACAATTGACTTTCGGCTCAGATAAGATAATTATGAACCCATCATTTACTCAGCGTTCGAGCAAATGTTCACAACAAATGCTCAAACGGTGAAAAGTTAAAAGCTGGCTGATAGAACAAACTTGTACTTCTATTGTCTGGCACGCTTGCAAATGCACTCTTCATGCTTACAGCAAAGTATGAGCCCCATGAAATAGGATGATCGTAATGAGCAACAAATTAGAGCAACTTCGTAAACTAACGACTGTAGTAGCTGACACTGGTGAAATCGACGCAATTAAAAAGTACCAACCAGAAGACGCAACCACTAACCCATCTCTGATTCTGAAAGCTGCTCAAATCGCTGAGTACGCACCTCTAATCGACGCTTCAATCGCTTACGCAAAAGAGCAAAGCAACGACAAAGCTCAACAAGTTCAAGACACTTGTGACATGCTTGCTGTAAACATTGGTAAAGAAATCCTAAAAACTATCCCTGGCCGTATCTCTACAGAAGTTGACGCACGTCTTTCTTACGATATGGAAGGCAGCGTAGCGAAAGCTCGTCAGCTAGTTAAGATGTACAACGATGCAGGCATTTCTAACGACCGCATCCTAATCAAACTGGCTTCTACTTGGGAAGGTATCCGCGCAGCAGAAATCCTAGAGAAAGAAGGTATCAACTGTAACCTGACTCTTCTATTCTCATTCGCTCAGGCGCGCGCATGTGCTGAAGCTGGCGTATTCTTAATCTCTCCATTCGTTGGTCGTATCATGGACTGGTACAAAGCGAAAGAAGGTCGCGACTTCGAAGCTCAAGAAGATCCAGGCGTATTGTCAGTAACTAAGATCTACAACTACTACAAAGAATACGGCTACAAAACAGTCGTTATGGGTGCAAGCTTCCGTAACATCGGTGAAATCCTTGAGCTAGCTGGTTGTGACCGTCTAACTATCGCACCTGCTCTACTTGCAGAACTTGAAGCGGCTGAAGGTGAAGTCGTTGAGAAGCTAGTTGACTCTAACGGTGCAAAAGAGCGCCCTGCTCCAATGACTCACGCTGAGTTCCTATGGGATCACAACCAAGACCCAATGGCGGTAGAGAAGCTTGCTGAAGGTATCCGCAACTTCGCGATTGACCAAGGCAAACTTGAAGACATGATCGCAGCTAAGCTGTAAGACACAGAATCAAAAAGGGGAACGTTTGCGTTCCCCTCTTAATATCCCTTTCCTAGAATTAAACATATTCGGTAATTATTATGGATCGCTCCTCTTTATCAAACAAACAGCTAGCAAATGCAATCCGTGCGCTAAGCATGGACGGTGTTCAACAAGCTAACTCTGGTCACCCTGGTGCGCCTATGGGTATGGCTGATATCGCTGAAGTTCTTTGGCGCTCTCACCTAAACCACAACCCATCGAACCCAGAATGGGCTGACCGCGACCGTTTTGTACTATCAAACGGCCACGGCTCTATGCTGATTTACTCTCTACTGCACCTTGCAGGTTACGAGCTATCAATCGACGATCTAAAGAACTTCCGTCAGCTGCATTCTAAAACTCCGGGTCACCCTGAGTACGGTTACGCACCTGGTATCGAGACAACAACAGGTCCACTAGGCCAAGGTATCACTAACGCAGTAGGTATGGCGTTGGCTGAAAAAGCGCTAGCATCTCAGTTCAACAAAGAAGGCCACGACATCGTTGACCACTTCACTTACGTGTTTATGGGTGACGGCTGTCTGATGGAAGGCATCTCGCACGAGGCATGTTCTCTGGCTGGCACGCTAGGTCTAGGCAAACTGATCGCGTTCTGGGATGACAACGGCATCTCAATCGATGGCGAAGTAGAAGGCTGGTTCTCTGACGATACACCTAAACGTTTTGAAGCGTACGGCTGGCATGTAATTCCAGCGGTAGACGGCCACGACTCTGCAGCAATCAACGCAGCAATCGAAGCGGCTAAAGCAGACCCACGCCCTACTCTAATCTGTACTAAAACGATTATCGGTTTTGGTTCTCCTAACAAGTCTGGTTCTCACGACTGTCACGGTGCGCCACTAGGTGCAGAAGAAATCGCAGCAACACGTAAAGAACTAGGTTGGGAGCACGGTCCTTTTGAAATTCCGCAAGAAGTTTACGCAGAATGGTCTGCGAAAGAAGCAGGCGCAGCTAAGGAAGCAGCGTGGAACGAGAAATTTGCAGCTTATGAAGCAGCATATCCAGAGCTTGCAGCAGAATTCAAACGCCGCGTAAACGGTGAGCTACCAGCACAGTGGGAAGAGAAAGCAAGCCAAATCATTTCTGACCTTCAAGCAAACCCAGCGAACATCGCATCACGTAAAGCATCACAAAATGCGCTAGAAGCGTTCGGTGCGTTACTACCTGAGTTCATGGGCGGCTCTGCTGACCTTGCGCCTTCTAACCTAACCATGTGGTCTGGCTCTAAATCACTTGAAGCGAACGACTTCTCTGGCAACTACGTGCATTACGGCGTACGTGAGTTCGGTATGACGGCAATCATGAACGGCATCGCGCTACATGGTGGTTTCGTTCCTTACGGCGCAACATTCCTAATGTTTATGGAATACGCACGTAACGCAATGCGCATGGCATCTCTGATGAAGATTCAGAACATCCAAGTGTACACGCACGACTCTATCGGTCTTGGCGAAGATGGTCCGACTCACCAACCAGTTGAGCAAATGGCGTCTCTACGTCTAACGCCAAACATGAGCACATGGCGTCCATGTGACCAGGTTGAATCAGCAGTGGCTTGGAAACTGGCAATTGAGCGTAAAGATGCGCCAACAGCGCTTATCTTCTCGCGTCAGAACCTAGCACAACAAGAGCGTACAGCTGAGCAAGTTGCGGACATCGCGAAAGGCGGTTACATCCTGAAAGATTGCGCAGGCAAGCCAGAACTTATCCTTATCGCAACAGGCTCTGAAGTTGAGCTCGCAGTAGAAGCAGCAGCACAGCTAACAGCAGAAGGTAAGCAAGTACGCGTTGTTTCAATGCCATCGACTGATGCATTCGACAAGCAAGACGCAGCTTACCGTGAAGCAGTACTGCCATCAGACGTAACAGCGCGTATCGCTATCGAAGCGGGCATCGCGGACTTCTGGTACAAGTACGTAGGCTTTGGCGGCAAGATCATCGGTATGACAACCTTCGGTGAATCTGCACCAGCGGGTGAACTGTTCAAGATGTTTGGTTTCACGACTGAAAACGTAGTAAACACAGCAAAAGAACTACTCGCTTAATCAACGATTAGCTACAAACAACAAAGCCCCGCTCACATAGCGGGGCTTTTTTATGTCCAAACGAAGAGTGTAAATTAGTTTCAAAATATATTCACAAAACTAACAGTGTGATTTTGATCGTTCAATATCGCATAAAAATCCGCTCTAACGCTCTTTCCCAGCTTGAGCGAAATCACGTTATAAATTCAGTCAAGAACACAAAAGAGATCCAGATCATTTAAATGAAAGTTTGATTTTTTATTGAGTTTATTAATGGGATCAAATTATGGGTCTTGATTTGTAATTCAAACAAAATACGTTGTTTTATTTCTATATTGAAATGTGATTGACGTTCGAATTAAAGAATTGACAGCGCGTATTGCGAGACTTTAATCACAAAACCTTCTCAGTTTTCAACCCCGCTCGGCTTACTGATAATAAGCCTATCAACAACAAATCTAGCGGGAAACCACTATGCTGTATGACCTTATCGACCATGACCTCATTGATGTAATTGATAGTAAAGAATATCAATGGGCTGAGGCGGTGAAAGTAACGACTGCTTACCTTGAAACAAAAGGCTACGTAACATCAGATTACGCATCCGCAATCATCCAGTCTACCATTGATAATGGTCCATATTACGTTCTTTGTCCTGGAATAGCTATGCCCCACGCTCGCCCTGAAGCTGGAGTATTAAAAACAGGACTTGGCATTCATGTTTTCCCGACCGCAGTGGATTTTGGCTCTGATATGGGGCCGGCGAATGTGTTGCTAACGCTAGCTGCCACAGACTCTGATACCCATATAGAAGTCATTCAAGCGCTGAGCGAAATGCTTGTCGATGAAGCGAACATCACCAAGCTTGCTGCCGCATCTTCGAAAGAAGATGTCCTCAACATCATAAAATCATACTAAAAAGAAGGAACATAACGTGACTACAAACGTAAGAGCAAAAGTGCAAGCCTTCGGTGGTCATTTGACCGCGATGGTTCTGCCGAACATAGGCGCCTTTATCGCATGGGGCTTTATTACCGCGTTATTTATCCCAACAGGCTGGATGCCTAACGCTTACTTCGGTGAACTCGTTGGACCAATGATCACCTACCTACTGCCATTATTGATTGGTTATACCGGTGGTCAAATTGTCGGTGACAAGCGCGGTGCGGTAGCAGGCGCGATTGGTACAATGGGTGTTATCGCTGGCGCGGAGATACCAATGTTTGTCGGTGCGATGATCATGGGCCCACTTAGTGGCTGGGTTATCGTGCAAATCGACAAAAAGATCGAACATAAGATTCCTTCCGGTTTTGAAATGGTGGTCAATAACTTCTCGCTAGGCATTTTCGGCATGATCATGTGCTTATTTGCTTACGCGATCGTTGGCCCTGCAGTAACAGCGGCAAACCTTTTCGTTAAATCAGGTATCGAAGCGCTTGTAGCAACAGGTTTCCTCCCTTTACTCGCCATTATTAATGAACCTGCAAAAGTGCTGTTCCTGAACAATGCTATCGACCAAGGTATTTACTACCCATTAGGTCTACAGGCTGCGGCAGAAACGGGTAAATCCATCTTCTTTATGGTTGCGTCTAACCCGGGTCCTGGTCTAGGTATGTTGCTTGCGTACGCAAAGTTTGGACAAGGTTTAAGTAAACGTTCTGCACCGAGTGCGATCATTATTCACTTCTTTGGTGGTATCCATGAGCTGTACTTCCCGTACGTTCTAATGAAACCAATCATGATTGTGGCAATGATTGCCGGCGCAGCAACGGGGATTGCAACGTTTAATCTCCTTGATGCTGGTCTGGTAGCGGGCCCTAGTCCTGGCTCAATCTTCTCTTACCTAGCATTGACGCCAAAAGGCAGCTTTATCGCCACCATCGCAGGTGTGACAACTGCAACTATCGTTTCTTTCTTAGTGGCCAGCGCAATCTTGAAAGTCAGCAAAACGGAAGAATCAGAAAATGAATTTGAACGTTCAGTAACGGATATGAAAGAGATGAAGGCTGAGGGTGCGGTAAAAGCGACAACCACTCAAGCCTCTCCAGAAGCTACAAAGATCAAGTTCGTCGCCTTCGCTTGTGATGCTGGTATGGGCTCTAGCGCAATGGGCGCGTCAACGTTCAAGAAAAAACTCGTAGATGCTGGATTCGATGTCGAAGTGAAAAACTACGCGATTGAGAAAGTGCCGTCACACGCTGATGTTGTTGTCACTCACGAGAGCTTGGAAAGCCGAGCAGTCAACGCGACAGGATTACCCGTGATTACGATTAAAAACTTCCTGCACGATCCAGCTCTAGATGAGCTAATCACAACGATTCGTCAACAAGCTTAATTTAACTTTTTGGGGCCTTATCTCGGCCCCTTATCTCCGGGAGAAAATCATGGTTCAAACGACTGCAGCCGTTATTTGTGGTGAGAAAGATGTCCAACTACGCACTTTCGAATTGCCAACAATCGGCGATGACGAGCTATTGGTAAAAAACATTTCCAACAGTATCTGTTTATCGACTTATAAAGCCGCACTACTTGGTAGCAAGCACAAGCGTGTACCAGACGATATCGACCAAGTACCAGTGATGACAGGCCACGAATACGCAGGCATCATTGTCGAAGTTGGCGCTAACCTAAAAGATAAGTATCAACCTGGTCAACCGTTTGTGCTTCAACCAGCGATGGGCCTACCTTCAGGTTACTCTGCTGGCTACAGTTACGAAACATTTGGTGGCAATGCGACCTACTCTATCATTCCAAAAGTCGCCATCGATCTAGGTTGCGTATTGCCATACAACGGCAGCTACTTTGCCAACGCATCTTTGGCTGAGCCTATGTCTTGTATCATCGGTGCTTACCACGCGAGCTACCACACGACGCCATACGTTTACGAGCACCAAATGGGCATCAAACCGAACGGTTCTCTAGCGTTATTGGCTTGTGCCGGACCAATGGGCATTGGCGCAATTGATTACGCAATTAACGGACCGGTGAAACCTCGCCTATTGGTGGTGACCGATATCGATGAAAACCGCTTAAGCCGCGCTCAATCGTTAATTCCTGTTGAAAAAGCGGCGGAAAATGGCGTTGAACTTCACTACATCAATACGGCTAACGTCGATAACCCAGTCGAGTACCTGAAAGAACTCAACGGCGGTAAAGGTTATGATGACGTAATGGTCTACGCGGCAGTACATCAAGTCCTTGAACAAGCGGACGAGCTACTCGGCAATGATGGCTGTCTCAACTTCTTCGCCGGACCGACTGACAAGCAATTCAAAGTGCCGTTTAACTTCTATAACGTCCATTACGAATCAACGCATATTGTTGGCACTTCAGGTGGTTCAACAGGTGATATGGTCGAGTCAATCGAGCTTTCGGAGCAAAACAAGATTAATCCGTCATTTATGATCACGCACGTTGGTGGGCTTGAATCTGCGCCTCATACGATTCTCAACCAGCTTGATATTCCTGGCGGCAAAAAGCTGATTTACCCGCATATCAATTTACCGTTAACGGCGATAGACAACTTCTTATCACTTGCGGATGTTGACCCGTTTTTTGAAGATCTCGACGCGATATTGAAGGCGAATAACTACGTTTGGAACGCTCACGCAGAAAAAGCGTTACTCGAGTTTTACGATGTCAGCCTCTCTGTTTAGCGCTGACCTACTGTGTGGTAGCCTAGAGCTGCCACATTCTAAAAAGGTTAATCAACATTTGTCCCGAGAAGAAGAGCTGTTTGATGCAATAGACCATTGTGAGACTGCAACCTGCTTTCTCCAAGTATCGAACAAGATTATCAACTTAAAGCTGAAAGAACTATTGCCACAAGTCTTCGTTCAAGACGAATTTGTTATGCAATACGCCGTTGCACCGTTAATCAAAGAAGATGGTCCGTTGGTGACTACCGATGTCGTCTCGAAGCTTATCTTCGCAATGGGTAAAATTTCGCTCGAAACGTACGCAGATATTGGCCTTTACGACCAAATGCTCGACTATGCGCTCAATCAGCCAGCTAAGCTGAGTTATGACGACGACATGGTGTACGAGTTTATAACTAATCAAGCGACGTTGACCAAAGGCGAAGACAGTTTTTATCTCGATTCGATTAACCAGCTTAAGTTTTCTTCGTTCGAGTCATTCTCACAAATGCGCTACGAATCGCTGATCAAAACAGTATTGAAGCTCTCTTGTGAAATGCTTATCGAACGGGTCACCAAAGAGATTTTAGAATAAGGCTTACACTATGAAAGTCACATTAGATGTCAGTGGCTTCGAAACTCAAGCAAAGTTTCCTGACAGCGACGTCTCACTGATACACAAACCCTTGGTCGAGAAATTCTCACGCTTGTTTGAGCAAAAACAAGAACGAATTGTTGTGTTTCTATGTGCCCCACCCGGCAGCGGAAAATCCACCCTTGCGGCGTTCTGGGAATATTTATCTTACCAAAGCGAAAACCTTGAACCACTGCAAGTATTGCCGTTTGACGGGTTCCATTACCCAAATGAAATCCTCAACCATAACTTTATCGAACGAAACGGCGAGAAGATTTGTTTAAGAGAAATCAAAGGCTCCTTTGAAACCTTTAACCTGAGTGAGCTTATCCGCAAGCTAAAACTACTCAAAACCAGCGATCCACTTTGGCCATACTACGACCGAAATTTGCACGATCCTGTCGAAGATGCGATCCGAGTTAAAGACAATATTGTTGTCGTTGAAGGTAACTGGTTGCTACTCAATGAGCCAGTTTGGAATGGATTACACGAGTTGGCTGACTTTACCATTTTTGTCGATACCGACCCTAAGTATCTCGAAGAAAGACTGGTAAACCGCAAGATTCGTGGTGGTAGCTCGCCCGAAGAAGCGCAGGCGTTTTACGACAATTCAGATTCGCTCAATGTGGATAAAGTGCTCAACCACTCAGTTCCTGCGGACCTTACTTTGTTTATGAACCAAGATGGTTCTTTCGAAATCAGATAGCCACACAAGGAGACAGTATGGACATAGTCGTGGATAGTCATACACATACTATCGCCAGTGGTCATGCCTACAGCACCATTATTGAAAACGCCCTCGCGTCTAAGAATAAGGGGTTAAAACTTCTTTGTACTACGGATCATGCTCCTGAAATGCCCGGTGCCCCCCACTACTGGTATTTCAACAACCAAAGAATTTTGCCCCGCTTTTTACACGATGTCGGCATTTTGCGAGGTGTCGAAGCCAATACGCTTAACCATGCAGGAGAGCTTGATCTGCCGCCATCGTCTTATCCACATTTAGATTGGATCATAGCCAGCTTTCACGAACCTATATTCGCTCCAGCGTCAGTCAAAGAGCATACCCAAACCCTGATCAATGTGATTGAAAGCGGCAAAGTCGATGCCTTAGGCCACTTGGGCAATCCGAATTACCCGTTTGAGCTAAAACCCGTGTTGCAATGTGCAAAAGACAACAATGTCGCAATTGAAGTTAACAACACCTCTCTGACGGGCAAAAGCCGCAAAGGCAGTGATGTCCATTGCTCAAACATCGTCGAACTCGGCAATGAAATTGGCGTTTACTTTACTACAGGTTCCGACGCGCATTTTTGTGAAGAGATCGCTCGTTTAGACCTGGCAATTTCACTGTTAGAAAGACATAACGTGCCTGAAGAAAGAGTAATCACAAGCTCGGCATCTCGGTTTTTGAATTTTCTTTTGCTGCGCGGCAAACCTCGCATCTCAGAGTTTGAAGCGCTTTATTAGACTTTTTCTTTCAAGTAGATCAACAAAGCCCCGCGTTTACTGCGGGGCGTTTATTTAATAGATGCTTGTGTCAAACTCTAACGAAACTTGCCTTTCAACATCAGTAATAGAAAATAGCCACTGCCCAAGGTTGCCACTAGCGTCCCTGCGGCAATTTGATTTGGATAGATGAGCGCTTGCCCTGCCCAGTCTGCCCAAATCATTAACGTTGCACCGATAAGCGCCCCCGTCACGAGCTGAGTTTTAATTGTTTTAGCGCCGAGCATCGATGCCATATGCGGAGCGACTAAACCAACAAATGAAACTGGCCCCATTGTCGCGGTTGCAAATGCGCACATCAACGCGACGATGGCTAGGCTAACACCACTCACTTTCGCGCTGCTGAGCCCTCGAGCTGTCGCAAATTCACGCCCTACCGATATCAATGTCAGCCAGCGAGAGATCCCAAATACCACGACTAGCAACACGGACACTGCCATCGCTAACACTAACGCATGTGACGCTGTCACTCGATACGTAGAGCCTGTCAACCACAATAAGGTCTTGTAGCTGTCGCCCGTCCCTTGCGCCAACGTAAACTGCACCAAAGCTTGAAGAAGCGCCGTTAGCGCGATACCTGATAGGATAAAATTCGATGGATTGTAGTTGCTCTTTCGACCTAACAACAGCAGTAACAACAATACCGATAGACTTCCTGCAAACGCTACGCCCCAACTAAGCGCCGACAACAGGCTACCGCTCACCACACCGAGGACAATGATGGCAAATGTCGCGCCAGACGAGACACCGAGTATGTCCGGACTCGCCAGCGGGTTGTACACGACACGCTGCAAAATGATCCCTGCCACCGCCAACGCGACACCTACGGATAGAGCAGTCAGCATTCTTGGCCAACGTAGCTGCCATTGGAACTCTCCCGGCAAGCTGAATATGCTGCTCGTGTCTCCTAAAGAGATAAACGAGTACGCCAAAATGCCCAATACTCCAAACGTGGCGATCAATAGAATCACAAAGCGGCTTATCGGCGTGCTCGACTCGGACATCGTCATGTTTACTCTGTCGCTCGCGGAAGCAACACGCTGGCGACTAAACCATATCAGTGCTGGTGCACCAATCGCCGCAGCTGCGACACCACTTGGTATTGTTGTCGATAAAGACACGCTCAACCACATCGCAAGACTGTCGGTAATAAGAAGCAATGCCGCGCCTAAGATTAAACTACTGAGCAACTCTTCGCGCGGCGTACGTGCACCTAGCGATCTGGCGATATTTGGCGTCAATAATCCGATAAAGCTGATCAATCCCACAGCGGTGATAGAGACCGAAACCAACCAAATGCCGATCACCATCAAAAGAGCAAATGCGGGTAACACAGATAGACCTCGCGCTTGAGCGCCATCTTGCCCCAAACGCAGTAAAGTCAAAACTCTCGGTGCAAACAAAACCACCAGCAACGCAATAGAAACGCGTGGTAACAACCAATTGAACCATTCCCAACTGTTCTGCGCTAAATCCCCTGCGCCCCACATAAAGATGTTTTGTGCGAACTGCTGATTTAACGCCACCAACGCAGCGGCAATCGAACCAAGTAAGATGTTGACCACCATGCCTGAAACGATCAGCGGCAAGCCCATCATATTGCGAATACCAGCAATCGCGACAATCAAACCAAATGCAGCGATTGCGCCTATCATGGCAGCAAGGGCGGAATAATCGGCTACCCAATCGACAAACCAGATATTGACTATCACCAGTGCAAGCCAAGCGCCTGATGAGGTTCCCAAGGTTAACGGCGAAGTCAGGTTATTTTGCGTCAGCTGTTGCATCAAGCTGCCCACCATACCGAGCATGGCGCCAACCAACAAAGTCACCGCTAAACGCGGCAGTTGAGATTCTACAAAAAAGATATCTGCGAACGAGTGAGCAGAGTTTGGCGATACCAGTAACTGCCATTGCTGATTTAGGTGTAAATCGGTATCAATTTGCAAGCTAAGTCCACCAAGCAATAGCGTAAGCAAGCACACGCTTAAATATGTGAATGTTTTCATTGCTCAGCCCCCAGCTCTAACAGACTGTCTGTGATTGCTTCAGCCATATAGAGCAACGACATCGCGCCTCCGTAGGTCCAAACCGGTCTCACAGAGTTGACGTGGTTCTTCTGAACAAAAGGCATCGCTTGCCACAACCGAGATTGCTTTAGCTGCGCCTCTGCAGGAAATGGATGGATGTAGAGCACGTAACCGTCTTCAACGTATTTCAGTCGGTTAATTCGCTCTTGCTTAATACCCCATGCGCGTGGGCCAATGTGAATAGGATTGGTTAAACCCAACTTCTCTAATACATATTGGGCGGTAGAGTTTTCTGTGGTCATAAATACCGAGTTCAGAGAAGCAAAACGCATCACCACCACTTCAAGCGGTTTTTGTTGGTGTTGTGGATACTGATTCTCGATTTTTTCGCGTAACGCTTCGAACGACTCATCCATTTGTTGCAGTCGTTTCTCCGCTAATTCTGTTTTACCCAACAGTTTTGCTATCAAACGATAATGATGAATCGCGGTTTGCGCAGCGTTCTCTTTCTCAGAAAAATTCGGCAAATAGACAACCGGCGCAATCTGTTTTAACAGTGGTAGTAGGTCTTGCTGAGTGGAAGCTGCCAAAATTACATCTGGCTTTAACCGAGCGATCATTTCCAAGTTCGGTTCAGCGCGCGTGCCAATGTCCTGAATCTCATCAGGTGCGACCGGGTTGACCACCCACTGACGGTACGCAGGCAGATTAGGGGCAGCAATCGGTACCACATCCAGCGCCAATACCTGCTCTAGAATATCCCAGTTCAACGCCACCACTCGCTGCGGATGTTTAGTAAAGCGTTGTGTGCCGAGAGCATCTTCAATCACGATGGTCTCTTTTGCCAGACACGCAATCGAAGTCATCGCCAGAAGTAAACTCGACAACACAATGCTGATGTGTCGTGTTACGCGCATACCACCGCCACTTTTTGACTGGTTGCGCTCAACGCTGGCTCTGGATGGTCAATGAGCTTAACGCTTGATTGATACAAGTCAGATAAACGAGCTTCATCAAGCAGAATTTCAGCGCCACCTTCAAACGCGACCTGACCTTGCTTTAACGCGACAATATGCGTTGCATAACGAAGAGCCAGGTTAATGTCGTGAAGAATCACGATGATCCCCACGCCTTCTTGGCGGTTCAACTCAGACAACAAGCCCATAAGCTGAAACTGGTGATGCACATCGAGCGCAGAGGTTGGCTCATCAAGAATCAAAATCGGCGACTGTTGAGCCAATAACATCGACACCCAAGCGCGTTGGCGCTCACCACCAGAAAGCTGATCGGCTAATGCGCTCGAGAAACGTTCCACGCCAGTTTTTTCCATCGCAGACTGGATAATTTGCTCATCTTCTTTTTTCCATCGACCTAATGTTCCGCGCCAAGGAAAACGACCTAATCGAACCAACTCTTTTACGGTCAACCCCGCAGATGAAGGCAGCTTTTGCGGTAGATACGCAACTTGCTTAGCTAGATCTTTGGTTTTGTATTGACTTAAGTCTTGTTGGTTAAGACGAACCAAGCCCATATCTGGTGTGGCTTGCCCAGAAAGCAAATTCACCAAAGTCGATTTTCCCGAGCCGTTATGACCAAGCACAACGGTAAGTTCTGAGGTTGGGATCTCAAGATGATCTATCGCGAGGATTTCTCTTCCATCGCGAATAATTTTTATATCGGATAATTGAAACATGGGGATTCACAAATACTAAGCCCCCTCAATGGAGGGGGCATCAAGATTACCAGCGGTAGTTCGCGTTAAGCATCACGCTTCGAGACTGACCGAAGTAGCACCAGTAGTCACAGCCTGAAACGTATTCCTTGTCTAGGATGTTGTTCACGTTCAATTGAGCTTGCCACTGTGGCGTAATGTCGTACGCGATGGACGCATCCCATAGTGTCACGCTCGGAATGGTTTCATTAGTGCTCTTAGGATTGTCTTTTGACTCACCAACGTAACGAACACCCGTTCCGATATTCAATCCCTCGATAAGTGCTCTTGCGTTGTAATCGACCCAAGCAGATGCCTGATGCTCAGGAATCAAAGCAGGACGTTTAGTCCCTTTTCCTCCTGTTTGATCGGTCTCGGCATCGATGTAGGTGTAACTTGCCAAGAGTGTTACGTCATCCAGCGGTTTTACCATCGCCTCGACTTCTACGCCTTGAGAGCTGATTTCACCTGTTTGTGTTGCGACAGTCGATGTGCCAGACGTCACCATCGCGTTCTTCTGAGTAATGTCAAACCACGCAACGTTTAACGAACCGTCAATAAACGCTGGTTCATACTTAACACCCACTTCAAACTGCTGACCATCAAGCGGCTTGTAAATATCGTTAGTCGCAGCATCAATCGTACTCACTACCTCGAACGACTCTGAGTAACTTGCGTATGGAGAGAGACCGTTATCAGCAAGGTACATCACCCCTGCACTTAGCGACACTTCACTGTCACTACGGTCAAAGTCTTGGTCAACGGTCTCGGTTGCCGACTTCATTCCTTGACCTTGGTTCTCTGTTTTCACCCAGTCGTAGCGTGCGCCTAAAGATGCAATAAATTTCTCATTCAGTTTCAACTGATATTGCGAATAAACACTTGCTTGAGTCTTGGCAATTTCACGGTCAATGTTGTATTGCGGATCTAACGGGTTGAAGTTGCCATAAACCGGATTGGTTGGGTTAATTACGCCAAAGTCGTACTTATCCTGCTCCTTGCCGTCTGTTTTATGGTGTTGCAGATCTAGACCAACTAGCACCATATGTTCTGCGTTATCGCTTTGCCAATTCGCCACACCGTTGTTATCTAGGGAAATACTCTGGTTATCGCCATCTCGATAAACTAGCCCTTGCCCTAACTGAGAGACAGCCGGGTTATTGTTAAAGAACGCATACGAGCTTTTTAACTTGAGCTTGTTATAACCGTAGTTGAAGGATTGGTTTAGCGTCCAAATGTCATTTAATTCGTGTTCAAGCTTATAGCCGACCGAGATTTGTGTACGTTGGTAGTCATCGTAGTCTGGTTGACCTAGATTGGTCTCAGGGTCAATGCTACCGAAATTGGAATCCGTCAGCGTACCAGCCATTGGGAAGAACGGGTTGGTCGGAATACCGTCATCTTGTAAGTAGGTTGCTAACAGCGTTAGGACGGTTCTCTCAGATACATCAATTTCTACGCTTGGCGCTAGGTACAAACGCTCATTTTCAGTGCCATTGAGTTCACCGTCTGCGCTTTTTACCAGACCAACGAGACGATAACGGACAGTGCCATCTTCGTTAGCGTTGTCAGCAATATCAAAACCAATCGATTGATGGTTGTTGTTGCCCAACTCAAGACGCACTTCCCCTTGCGGAGTAAACGTTGGCTTTTTCTGCACCGCGTTAACGACACCACCCGGAGCCGATTCACCAAACAGAATCCCTGCTGGGCCTTTTAATACTTCAACGCTTTGTAAGCCGTACGGCTCAATTAACCATGTGTAGTAACCGTCTCGGAACAGGCGATTGCCATCAAGGTAAGTGGCAGCATCAAATCCACGGACTTTGAACCAATCCGTATCGTTGTCTGAGCCGTAGGGTTGCGCAGTTACACCCGCGGTATAACGCAAGGCTTCATCGAGCTTTTGCGGAGCGCGTTTACGAAGGTCTTCTTCGCTAATCACAGACACCGAACGAGGCGTTTCTTTGGTTGGTGTGTCGACTTTGAGTGCTTCTGCGGTTACGGTCACAGATTCAAACTCAGTCACGCCCTCTTCTGCATTGGCAGTTAGGGTGAACAACGCCGAGGTTGGCGCCACTGCAAAGATAAGTGCATGGCGGATAGCGGCAGCAATTTTATTTTTCTTAATCATTAACTAACTTCTATGGTTGTTTTTTAAACGCTTAAATGATAATGATTTGTATTATACATATTATTTACTCTCAATCTACTGACTTTTGTGTCAATTGGTAGTACAAAGTGCGCCTATTTATTAAATGCAGATTTGTACGCTTATGTTTTCTTGGTTCGAAAAGCTGACTCAGCCCTTCCCCGACAACGACACACAAAAGCCGCCTAAAAACCTGTTGGGCTTTTGTCTTCACTACACAAAGGGATTTGAACGCCCACTGATCGTTATGGCGCTATTAAGTGCTTCGATTGCTTTTGCAGAAGTGACGTTGTTACGTTACATGGGAGAATTGGTCGATATTCTCAGTAACCAAGATCGCGCGACATTTTGGCAAGACCAAAGCAGCACGATTTACACCATGCTGTTTCTCATTGTTGTCGTGATGCCAGTGCTTGGTATCACTCACTCGATGATCATGCATCAGTCTTTGCTGGGAAATTACCCAATGTCGATTCGCTGGTTGATTCATCGCTACTTACTTAAGCAAGCAGTTGGTTTCTTCCAGCGTGACTTTGCTGGCCGTGTTGCCACAAAAGTGATGCAAAGTGCCCTCGCCGTTCGTGAAACGGTAATGAAACTGGTCGACGTGTTGGTTTATATCTCGGTCTATTTCATTTCAATGATTTGGATGATGGGTGAATCGGATACCATGATGATGCTACCAATCATCATTTGGCTTGGCGTTTATGTGCTAATCCAGTTCTACTTCATACCAAAGATGAAACAAGTCGCGACAGAACAAGCAGACGCACGTTCACTGATGACTGGTCGAATTGTCGATTCGTACACCAACATTTCGACGGTTAAGTTGTTCGCCCACTCTCAGCGCGAACTTGAGTACGCAGAGAGCAGCATGAAACTGTTCCTTAAAACCGTATACAAACAGATGAGAATGGTCACTTGTCTGTTGCTCAGCGTGGATGCATTGAACTACCTGCTGCTGCTTTCCATTGCGGCGATGTCCGTTACGCTTTGGTTAGATGAAGCGGTCACCATAGGTGCGATTGCGGTGGCGATCAGTATTGCGCTGCGCGTACAAGGCATGTCGAAGTGGATCATGTGGGAGGTCAGCGCACTATTCGAGAACATCGGTACCGTTGTGGATGGAATGAACACCATTTCAAACGATGTCGAGGTCAAAGACGTGCCGAATGCAAAATCACTCTCGGTTTCACAAGGCGCTATCCAGTTCAACCAGGTTGATTTTAACTACAGCGGTGAAAAAGCGGTATTTAAGCAGTTGAACCTCAACATCAAACCGGGTGAAAAAGTCGGCATCGTTGGCCGTTCTGGCGCAGGCAAGTCTACATTAGTCAATCTGCTGCTACGCTTCTATGACGTCAACCAAGGCAAAATCTGCATTGATGGACAAGACATATCGCAAGTAGAGCAAGAATCGTTGCGTCAACATATCGGCATGATCACACAAGATACGTCACTGCTTCACCGCTCTATTAAAGAGAACATTCTCTACGGTGACCCTGATGCAGACATGGACGCGGTTATCCATGCTGCCAAGCAAGCCCACGCACATGAATTTATCTCTGAGCTGAAAGATGAACAAGGTAACCGAGATTACGACGTAGAAGTGGGTGAACGCGGAGTGAAACTCTCTGGTGGACAGCGTCAGCGTGTTGCTATCGCGCGCGTGTTACTTAAAAATGCGCCGATACTGATTATGGACGAAGCGACGTCTGCACTCGATTCTGAAGTGGAATCGGCGATTCAAGAAAACCTTGAGGCTTTGATGGAAGGGAAAACCGTTATCGCTATCGCCCACCGCTTATCAACCATTGCAGCGATGGATCGTTTGATTGTTATGGATCAAGGGCAAATCATCGAACAAGGTTCACACCAAGAACTGCTTTCACAAAACGGTGTTTATGCACAGTTGTGGAAACACCAAACTGGTGGATTCTTAGGTTAATCTAAAGACTCATTGAACTTTAAGGGCACATCAGTGCCCTTTTTACTGCCTATCAAACACTTAACTATATCGCCTCAATCCTATTCCCACGCATTTTCACAAAATTGCATATTGACGCAGAACTGAACCATTAAGCCTGAGATGATATACAACGTGATGAGCATGAATGAGTTTTCTATCGGTTTTCGTGCTTACACATGTTCAAGCAACACCAACAATGACAAGGAAGTGAGCATGCAAACGAAAATGGTACTTGGTCCAATACTTGGGCTCGAATCCGACCACCACTACACCGTTGTGGTCGTGACGTCTAAAACCGCAAATTCTGTCAGCGTCAGTTACCCTCAACATTCTCCTGTGCCTGCGACCCTTATCGGCGAAATCAATGATGGTAAAGTTTGGCGTATGGAACTCAATATCGAAGGCCATGGCGCAGAAACCATCACTTATGCTCTACAGCAAGATGGCGAAGAGTTGTTGGACAAGCGCGGCAATCGCGAATGGTCTTTCTACGTTCCTGGTCCACAAGAGAAACCAAAGTTTGCCTATGCCTCGTGTAACGGTTTTTCAGACCTAAAAATAATGAACACCACTGAAAAGCCATACCGCTTATGGTCTGAGATGGCGAAAGAGCACCAACAAGAACCGTTCTCTTTGCTATTAATGGGCGGAGACCAAGTTTACGCCGATGCGATTTGGACCGAAGTCGACACACTAAAAGCATGGAATGAGAGAGATCGCGAGGTCAAAGTAAAACGTCCAGCGAGCAGAAAAATGGTCGCCCAACTCGACCGCTTTTACAGCAAACTGTATGTCGACCGTTGGAACAAAGAACCAATGGCGTCGATGCTTGCGTCTATTCCGTCGGTAATGATGTGGGACGACCACGATATTATTGACGGCTGGGGCAGCTATCCTGACGACATCCAAAGCTGTGACGTTTACAAAGCGATTTTCAGCGCAGCGCGTAAACACTTTGAGCTGTTGCAGATTCGCGGTCCACAAAACCGTTCACTATTACAAACCAGCCACTCTGTCCGTGACCACTTTGCCAGCGCATTGAAATTCCACGGTTACGATATCCTCGTCTTGGACAATCGTGCACAACGTACGCTTAAACAAGTCATGAGCAAAAATCAGTGGGACTTGGTTATCGAGTATCTCAAAAACCTCGAAAGCGATAACCTACTCGTATTGAGCGCAGTTCCTGTGGTTTACCGAGATTTCTCATTTGCCGAAAACACCTTAGACACCACGCCATGGGAAGAAGAACTGACTGACGATTTAAAAGATCATTGGCGCGCGAAAGAGCACGAAGGCGAACGCTCGCGACTCATCATGCGCTTGCTCGATTACTCACAATCAAGCAAACGCCGCACCGTTATTCTATCTGGTGACGTACATGTTGGCGCACTTGGTGTGATTCGCGACTCTAGAGATAAGCAGCAACGTTCGGTCCATCAGGTCATTTCTTCCGCCATTGTCCACCCTGCACCAAGCTATATGCAGTGGCTAGGCGTTTGCGCTATCACCAATGACCGCACCGAATATCTGGATGAGAACAATCAAGTGGCTGCGGATATGTTGCGCCCGTATGGCTCAGACAAATACATCCGCGCGCGCAATTTTGCGACGCTGCTTGAAGGGACGGACGGCAAACTGTGGGTTAACTGGCGCACGGAAAATGACGACACTCCTGCTTTCCCGATTCAGTAGATTTGATCAAAAAAAGCCGGCAGTGTCCGGCTTTTGTTTCTCGAATTATTTACTGTCTGAATAATCACCAACTCTTCAATAGACTTTAATCACGCTTTGCGTTATATCTCTTTCATTGGCAATTGAGTTTTTGCGAGGGACCGCATGTTAGAAGCGTTTGGCGTTATCAATATTTGGACGTATTTGGTTGGGCTTTTGATGATTATCATCGCTCCGGGACCAAACTCTATCTATGTGCTTAAGTCGGGCTCTTCGCTGGGTGTGAAAACTGGCTACAAGGCTGCGATGGGCGTGTTAGTCGGTGATGCGATCTTAATTCTGCTCTCTTATCTTGGAGTCGCTTCGCTTATCCAAACCTCTCCGGTTTTATTTACTATTATCCGTTATTTAGGTGCGGCTTATTTGCTGTATCTCGGCCTTAAAATCATCCATCAGTACTGGTCTAAACATGCAATGGATGAATCTGGTGTTGCTCGCCCGCAAAAAGTTGAAAACGTCTTCGCTAAAGCCCTAACCCTGAGCTTAACCAACCCGAAAGCGATCCTGTTTTACGTATCGTTCTTTATTCAGTTTATCGACTACACCTACGAACACACTTGGATTTCATATTTGATCCTCGCCACCATCTTAGAGATCTTTAGCATTATCTATCTCAGTGCGTTGATATTCGTTGGTACCTCGCTTACTCAGTTGTTCAAAAACAATCAAATGTTAGCCAAGTTGGGCAATGGCCTGTTAGGGTTGCTCTTTATGGGATTTGCCGCGCGCCTTGCCAGCCTTACCTAAACAGGCAACGCGCGAAGCCATAATGATTAGTTATTGGCGATGGAGAGGATAATCGCGGTTCCCATTCCACCGCCAATGCAGAGCGAAGCTAATCCTAAATTCGATTCTGAGCGAACCATCTCATAAATCAATGACGTGACGATTCTTCCCCCAGACGCCCCTATCGGGTGACCAAGCGCAATCGCGCCGCCATTGACGTTGGTTTTGTCGGCAAACCATGAATAGTCGACGTTGTGCTGACTCGACAATCCTTTCATCACACCAATCGCCTGAGCGGCAAATGCTTCGTTGAGCTCAAGGCGTTTAATGTCAGATAAGCGTAACTGGGCTTTATTCAACGCCTGAGTGACGGCTGGTACTGGCCCTAATCCCATCACACTCGGATCTACGCCCGCTTGTGCAATAGAAACCACTTCCGCCAGTGGCGTTAGCGCATGCGCCTTTAGCGCCGCTTGGCTAACTAGCACTAACGCAAACGCACCGTCATTAATCCCAGAAGCATTACCTGCGGTGACTGTGCCTTGTTTATCAAACGCTGGGCGCAAGGTAGACAAGCTTTCTTGAGTAGTGCCATAGCGAGGATGCTCGTCAGTATCTACAACGTATGAGCCTTTACGCGTCGCGACTTCAACCGGAACAATCTCTTGCTTGAAGTGACCAGCCTGGATCGCGTGCTCTGCCCGTTGCTGACTGGTTGCGGCAAACGCATCTTGTTCTTCACGACTGATTTCGAACTGCTTAGCGATGTTCTCCGCTGTGATACCCATATGGTAGTCTTCAAATGCGTCGGTCAGGCCATCTTTCAACATGGTGTCTATTATCGACACGTCACCCATTCTGTGGCCAGAACGAACACCCCCATCCATCACAAACGGCGCGTTGCTCATGCTTTCCATTCCAGCGGCAACCACAATATCGACTTCTCCTGCTTTAATCGAATTCACGCCATTTAGTATCGCTTTCATCCCACTGCCACAGATCATATTGAGCGTATAAGCGGGTGTCTCCACCGGAATACCCGCATGAACCGCGGCTTGCCTACCAACACCTTGTCCTTGACCAGCACTTAATACATTACCCGCGATGACTTCATCGACCAATTTAGGGTTTACCCGTGCTTGCTCCAGCGCCGCCTTGATAGCAATGCTGCCGAGTTCAACCGTTTTCATTGACGATAAGCTCCCCATAAACGTGCCAATCGCGGTGCGCTTTGCTGCGACTACATAAACTTTTTCGCTCATCTTACAACACCAACCCACCGTCAATTTTCAGCACTTGTCCGGTGATAAAGCTCGACTTATCGCTGGCAAGAAATTCCACTCCATTCGCAATATCATCAGTGGTTCCCATACGTCCTAACGGCGTTTTGTCTTTCATCATCGCCAGTACTTTTTCTGGTAGATCCGCCGTCATTGGTGTTTCGACAAAACCTGGCGCGACGCAGTTTGCCCTCACCTGAGCACCTTTGCGAGCAAACTCCTTCGCCCAACTTTTAGTCATGGCAATAACACCACCTTTTGTTGCCGCGTAGTTGGTCTGGCCGATATTGCCGTCTGTGCCGACAACGGAAGACATGGTAACGATTGAACCGCTGTTGTTCTCCATCATCAATGGCGCAACAGCTTGAGTAAGATTAAACACGCCCTTAAGGTTTACATCGATGACCATATCCCAATCTTGCTCTGTCATCTTGTCGATGAGGGCGTCTCGGGTAATCCCTGCATTGTTAACCAGCACATCAACTCGGCCGTGTACCGCTTTGATCTCTTCGATTAACGCCTGAATTGTGACGCGGTCACATATATTAATCGTAACCGTCTTAATGACTTCCGATGGTGGAAAAGCAATCGCTAAGGCATGTTGGTTCATGTCGAGCGCATACACGGCTGTTGCACCCTGATTGGCAAATCGCTCAACCACAGCTTTACCAATTCCTTGCGCTGCTCCGGTAACGATACAAACTTTGTTCTTAAACATAGTGATTTCCCTGTGACTATTCGTTTTGTTATTTGTTTTGTTGTTGCTAGGGCTGGGCTACAAAACCAGCTTAAATTCTGCTTCAAAAATCGCGCGATCCATTAGGGTGAGATTCGCGCTGACTTTAGGTTGAAATGACATTTGATTCAGTACGTCTTCGGTAAGGTCGATGCCCGGCGCGATTTCTATCAGTTCTAATCCTTGCTCCGTTAAACGGAAGACGGCGCGTTCGGTAATGTAAAGGACGGGCTTGTTATTCTTGAGCGCTTGAGCGGCACTAAAAGTGATTTGTTCGACTTGTTGGATGAACTTGTGTTGCGCACCTTCGTTTTTAATCACTAAGTCGCCAGCTTCTGCAACTACCGCAAGTCCTTTAGCGGTAAACGTGCCGCAGAAATACACCTCTTTTGCGTTCTGGGTAATATTGATAAACCCGCCACATCCGGCAATTTTGCTGCCAAAGCGCGAGACATTGATGTCTCCGTTCACATCGCATTGCGCTAAGCCCAAGAACGCTTGGTCGATACCACCGCCATCATAGAAATCAAACATCTGGTCTTGGCTAATAATGGCATCAGGGAAATGAGATGCACCGAAATCCAAACCACTCGCTGGAGTACCGCCTACCGCGCCGGGTTCAACCGTTAGGGTAAAACTATCGAGTATCCCGGCTTGTTGGGCGACCTTGGCGATGTATTCCGGTGCGCCGATACCAAGATTAAGAATGGAGTTCGCTTTGAGCTCCATCGCGGCGCGTCGAGCGATAATGGTTTTGGCATCCAGCGAACTTTGCTCTTCCTCAACGTGAAGAGATTTTCTTTGCCCTTTGCCAACAAACTCAGGATTCATCATGCTGGCAAATGTCTGCATGTGTTCGTTCGGGTCTTCACACACCACGACCGCATCAACAAATATTCCGGGTATTTTTACCGCGTGGGGATCAAGCATTCCCGCTTCCACCACGCGTTTAACCTGCACGATGACCTTGCCGTTGTTGTTCCTTGCCGCTTGTGCCGCTGCAAGACTTTCAACAATCAAGCACTCGTCTTCCATGGTGATATTGCCGTTTTCGTCCGCGGTAGTGCCACGGATAATCGCTACATCAAGCGGCAGCTTGTGATAGAAAAGGTATTCTTCACCCGCAAGGTTGATAACTTCAACCCAATCACGATGAGTAATACTGTTGATCTTTCCGCCTTCGATGCGCGGGTCGACAAATGTCCCAAGTCCGACTTTGCTGACAGTTCCCGGTTTGCCTGCTGCGGTGTCGCGCAATAAGTGAGAGATGATGCCTTGCGGTAGATTGTAAGCTTCGATCAAGTTATCAACTGCCAACTGCTGCAACTTGGGGACTAACCCCCAGTGACCGCCAATGGCACGCTTAACCAAGCCTTGTTGTGCAAGATGGTTAATCGCTCGGCTTTTTCCATCGCCTTGCCCTGCAGCGAAAAGCAGCGTGAGATCCTTAGGTGAGCCTGAATGTTCGAAGCGCTCACCAATCGCACGTTCAATCGCTTCTGGTACGACACTGCCGATAAAACCACCGAGTAATACTGATTGGCCGTCTTGAATCCATTGCGCGGCCTGCTCTGGCGTTAATTTTGTAACCACGATTCACCTCCCTTAGTAATGAATCTCAGATTAGACGTTGGCTACGCATTTGTTAATTGCACAAATAGAGATTGTGAATTTCATATTTGCAATTATTCAACGGTTTCTTGATAAGCGAGTCGTTACGCCTATTCCGACTGAGCGTGTTGATTGTTGAGCTCTTCAACTCGCTGAATCAGATAGCGTTTAAAGCCATTGCAGCGCTCTGGCATTGGCGTGCGTGGTCGATAGAACATGTCAATATCGAAACTGGCACATTGATAGCTATCCATAATCTGGACTAAATCACCGTGTTCAATGTGTTGGTAAACCAGAGAATGAGGGAGGTAAGCGACACCAGCACTTTCCATCGCCAGATCGAGCAGCATTTCGCTATTGTCACACTCAAGCGTATCGCGGATGGTGACGATATCTTGCTCACCACTTTGCTCAAAACACCATCGGTTTCCGCCCAGTAGTGTTCGTGCATACAAACATCTGTGTTCACTGAGCGCTTTGGGCGTATCTGGCATACCATATTCTGCGAGATACTTGGGCGCAGCACAGAGGTAGAGCGGTTCTCTTAACAAGCGTTTGCGCACTAGAAGCGAGTCTGGCGAATGTTCGCCTTCATAACTGGCGCTGGCGCGAAACGCGAAATCAATCGTTAGCGGGTCAAACTCCCCTGCCTCAATGAAGATGCGAAAATTCACCTGTGGGTGCAAATCCATATACTCTGCGACAATCTTCGTCAGATATTGACGCGCAAACAGTGGCGTCGACGAAAGGCGAATCTCCCCTTGTTGTTCTTCCGCTAAGTTCTGCACTTGCTCAACAAGGTTATTGATGTCTGGCAGCAGTGGAGAGAAGCGTTCGTACAACAACTGCCCGGCTTGCGTCGCTACAAGTTGTCTTGTACTGCGCTTGATAAGCTCTACCGATAAGGTCTCTTCTAGTTCTTTTACCCAACGACTCCCAGCGGCGGCTGAAATGCCTTGTGTCTCGGCTGCTTCACGGAATGAGCCCGCTCTGAGCACTGCACAAAAGAAAACGATCTTATCAAGTATTGGTTGACGACTAGAGAGCAGATTTTGCGACATTAGCTCACCAAGCCCTTTTCTAACGCTAGCTTAACCAGTGCTGCGGTGGAGTTGGCACCAAGCTTCTTTTTGATACGTAGTCGATGCGTTTCCACCGTGCGGACACTAATATGCAGCGCGTCGGCGATGTCTTTGTTGCAAGAACCATTGACGATCTCTTTCAATACGTCCGATTCACGCTTTGAGAGTGTGTCATCTTTTGTCTCTGGCTTTTCATTGATTTGTTCCAGCAATCGGTCCGAAGCCTGAGGACAAAGGTAAGAACGGCCTTGCGCAACTTGGTTAATCGCCATTACCAGCTCTTCGGATCCCACATCTTTTAACACGTATCCTTTTGCCCCCGCTTTGACAGAGCGGACGACGTAGTCTTTGCTATCGTGCATCGACAGCATGATCACCGCCGTCTCGGATTTAGACGCGGCAAGCTTCTCCAGTACCTCAATGCCGTTCAGGTTCGGCATATTGATATCGAGTAACAACACATCCGGCTTTAAGGTTAATGTGGCTTGTAATGCTTCAGTCCCCGTTCCGACACAAGATAAGATATCGAGGTTATCCTCACGTTCGAGTCGGGATTTGAGTCCGTCTTGCATCAGACGATGGTCATCCGCCAGTACCAATTTGATCATATTAACTCCATGTTTAAACTCACGCGTACTTCCGTACCTTCTCCTTGCGTGCTGGATACAGTGAAAGTGCCCCCAATCGCTTGAATGCGCTCTTTCATGTTCTGTAATCCCATATGTTCCAGTGTAGCTGGGTTGTGTTTACCAGACTTTAGTTGTTTGGCAGGAATGCCCACGCCGTCATCACTAATTGTCAGAATCAACAATCGACCTTCTCGCTGCATGATCACGTCGACGCCTTGAGCATTTGCGTGTTTTTCAACGTTGTGCAGCGATTCTTGCACCACTCGGTATAAGGTCGTTTCCACTTCGGGAAGCATTTCCACCCCGTCGATATCATGTTCAAATACCAGCTCTAATTGCGTGCGCTGGCGCAGGTCGTTGATGTAGGCTTCAATTCCAGCCACCAGCCCCAAGTCATCCAATTGCGGCGGACGTAAGTCTCGTGAGATTCGACGCAACTCCACAATCGCTTGCTCCATCGCGTTCTTGCTCGCGTTGAGTTCTTTAGTCTTCTCATCTTGATTTTGTTCTTTGTCGACATTATCGAGGCGGTACTTCGCCGCCACCAATAGCTGGTTTACCCCGTCATGTAACTCACGCGATACGCGCTGTCGTTCGTTCTCTTGTGAGTCGATGATTTGCTGATTGAGGACGCTGAGTTGTTCATTCGCCAACCGACGAACATTGAGGTTTAAAGACGCGCCCAATGCCGCAATGACCGAGACCGACAGGAACATCACCACAAATAACGCGCTGCTGGTTTTGCCCACGTTTTGGTCGTAACCGTTCTCCATGTGAGAAACCTGACGTTCAATGTCGTCTAAATAAACGCCTGTGCCGACCATCCATTGCCATTTGTCTAAAGACACCGCGTAACTTAGTTTAGGTAATGGCTCTTTCATTGATGGCTTATGCCATAGATAGTCAACAAAGCCGCCACCTTCACGGCCAACGCGAATCAGCTCTTGCAACAGTTTTTTTCCGCGTACGTCTTCGACTTCCCACCAATTTCGACCTATGCGCTCTGGTTGATATGGCAACACCAATGCGTCACCATCCCAAGTGTACGCAAAAAAGTATCCGTCGCTTCCGTACGTGAGCTGACTCAACTTTTCCGCAACTATTTGCTGCGCTTGTTCGGTAGAAAGTGACTCATCTAGGTAGTAAGGCTCGATGCTTTTCACTGCCATTTCTACGTACTGCTTCAATTCTTGTTTTTTCGCCGCGAGTATATTGCTGCGCGTCAGTTGAACTTGATCTTCAACTAATTGTTTTGCTTGGCTAAATAGGATTCCCGCCACAATAACCACGACCACAATCAAGGGCACGATCGAAAGCAAAATGATGTTGATTGTTAATCGCCTGTTACTAACAAAGCCCATATATCCTTCCCGAGCCAGTACGTAGTTTTACTGACATTTTATTTGGAAAACTGCATGAAATACCGACAAAATTTGCGCAATTTCAACAATAGAGAGTCATTAATCCCCTCACTACACTTAGGCTCAAATGTAACATTGCGTTAACACAAATATCTACCCAATGTTCACATTTCTTGATATCGACGGGAATAAAGCCTAACAAGGAGAAAGTTATGAACTTCAAGAAAGTTGCTATCGCATCGGCACTGGCGCTCGCAGCGACTGGGATGTCAGTCAGCGCTCAAGCAGCGGATAAAAAAATTCTGCTGAAAACACCGATCGCGTTCGGTAGCCACCTGCCCGCGCTGGGTACACCCATCCAATGGTATGCAGACCACATCACCACGACATCTGGCGGAACGATCAAAATGAAGATCTACGAGCCGGGTAAGCTGGTTAACCCTGCTGAGATCCTTGATGCCGTATCTACAGGTAAGGTCAACTCTGGCTACGCAACTGCAGGTTACTGGCAAGGTAAACTGCCAGCTTCGGCACTCTTTTCTGCGGTTCCTTTTGGTCCAGAAGCTGGCGAATACATGGCATGGCTTTACTTTGGTAACGGTTTAAAACTTTATCAAGAAATGTATGACCAAGGCGGCTACAACGTGAAAGTACTGCCGTGTGCGATCATTTCGCCAGAGACGTCGGGCTGGTTTAAGAAACCAATCGAAAAACCAGAAGATCTTAAGGGACTCAACATGCGTTTCTTCGGTCTTGGTGCTTCTGTGATGGAAAAACTTGGCGTAGGTACAGTGCAGCTGCCGGGTGGTGAAATCTTTGGCGCACTTGAGAAAGGCGCAATCGACGCATCTGAATTCTCTCAACCTGCGATTGACCAACGTTTAGGCTTCCACAAAGTGGCTAAGTACAACTACTTCCCGGGTTGGCACCAACAATCTACGGTGTTTGAGCTGCTGATCAACAAAGATACTTGGAATGGTATGAGCGAGACTCAACAGTCTGCGGTTGAAACAACCTGTATGGCGACCATGACCTACTCGATCGCTGAAGGTGAAGCAATGCAGTACTCCGCGATGGAAAAAGCCAAAGAGAACGGTGTTGAAATCCGTTACTGGAATAAGGAAATGCTCAACCTATTCGAAACCACTTGGCTAGAAGTGGTGGATGAGAAAAAAGCTGCAGACCCATTCTTCGACAAAGTGTGGCAAGACCTTTCTCAGTTCCGTAAAGGTTACGCATTGTGGCAAGCGAACGGTTTCTTACCTCGCGCAACACAAACTCAATAACCCCTGTGAATTGGACCTGTGGTCAGCCTAAAAGCGGGCCACAGGTTATAAGGAGTGACCAATGAGCAAGGTGCTAGTTTCCACCCCCACCGTCCCACTCTACTGTCAGGTAGAGAAGTTCATCACCTCAATCAGTAAGTTCTTTGCTTGGACCAATGTGGCTCTGATTGGCGTGATCATTTTGCAAGTTGTCTTGCGTAAAGTCTTTTCCAACGGGCAAATCGCGTTGGAAGAGTTGCAATGGCATTTATACGCGACTGCCGTGATGTTCGGCACCGCCTACGCGCAAGTAACCAACTTACACGTGCGTGTTGATTTGTTTTATCACAAGTTCTCAGAGCGCACTAAAGCTGTTGTTGACCTATTCGGATTGCTGCTGCTTGCGATTCCTTTTGTCGTCGTCGTGATCCTGCATTCTTACGACTTCGCTTACGAGTCGTGGCGCGTCAACGAGAGCTCTGCTTCGCCTTCTGGGTTACCTTTCCGTTGGCTGATTAAAAGCGTTATCCCTCTCAGCTTTGCACTGCTGCTGCTTTCTATGTTTGCCAAAGTGTTGAGATCGTTAGAAACCATTTTCAAAGGAGCGAATCATGGAACCGAATGAGTGGATTGTCATCGCCATGTTTGGCTCGTTTATCCTATTGCTGTTTACCGGTATTCCTGTGGCTTATGTACTTGGCGGGATTGGCGTGGTATTTGGCGCAGTCGGTTACTTTGCCGATTTGTATTTGGATACGTTTACCGGGCTTGATTACACCAGCATGGGTCTGGTCGTAAACCGCATCTACAAGATCATGGATAACTGGATTTTGGTCGCGCTGCCCATGTTTATCTTTATGGGGAACATGCTCGATAAATCTGGTATTGCCGAAAAACTGATGTCTTCCATGCAGGCACTGTTTGGTAAAGTCCACGGCGGTCTCGCGATTACCGTCATGGCGATCGGCATTATTCTCGCTGCATCGACTGGCATTATCGGCGCGTCCGTCGTGTTGCTCACCGTGATGTCACTGCCGAGTATGATGCGTCAGGGATACCACTTACCGCTGGCGCTGGGTACGGTTGCCTCTGCGGGTACGCTGGGGATTCTACTACCACCATCAATTATGTTGGTGATCATGGCTGACCAGCTTGGGCTTTCAGTTGGTGACCTATTTATGGGTGCGATCATTCCTGGCTTGCTGCTCGGTGCACTCTACATCGTCTACATCCTTGTCGTCGGTAAAATGTCGCCAAGCAAAGCGCCGATTCCTGAAGATGTTCAGCCTGTTGAATGGCGACTGATTATGCAGGTATTCAAAGATATTACGCCGACGGTAATTTTGATCTTCGTGGTACTCGGCTCTATCTTTGCCGGCGTCGCGACGCCAACAGAGGCATCTGGTATTGGTGCGTTGGGCGCAACATTGCTCGCTGCGTACAACAGAAAACTCAATCTTAAAGTCCTCAAAGAAGTGATGCTCGCCTCTTATGGCACCACCGCCTACATCTTTATGATTTTCCTTGGCGCGTCGTGCTTTGCATTGGTGTTGCGTGAACTTGGCGGTGATGAACTGATTGAATCGTTTTTAAGTGGATTACCGTTTGGGCCTTACGGCATCATCGCGTTCATTCTGATGATTGTGTTCTTCCTTGGATTCTTCTTAGACTGGATTGAAATCACTTTGATCGCCCTACCATTGCTCGCGCCTGTTATTGCGAGTTTGGGGATTGAGTTGGACGGCCATGGCGTGGTTGATAACCCAAGTTTGGTGTGGTTTGTCATGTTGGTCGCGATGGCGCTGCAAACCAGTTTCTTAACGCCACCGGTTGGCTTTGCGTTGTTCTACCTTAAAGGGGTTTGTCCAGAAGGCGTCGCGCTGAAAGACATTTACCGCGGCGTTATTCCGTTTATTTTGATTCAATTACTTGCTCTGGTTTGCTTGGTGGCTTGGCCTCAATTGGTCCTTTGGTTCCCAAGTGTCGCTTACGGCTAGACAATCTATGGCGGTTTAATTCTAACCACTTAACGAAATTTAAGGCGAGCCGTTCTGGTTCGCCTTTTCTTTTGATTACCCCGCTCTAATCAGCCCTACAAGCCCATCTGAGCAAAGAAATTTCAATTATTTTTCTTTCCTTAAGTGTTTCTTAAGTTTCGTCCCTTAATTTGTCATTACTAACTCAGTAAAGGGGCATCCGATGAGGCATCCAATAACAACACCCAAATTTAAACTGGAAATCGTTGCACCAAATCACCCTTTGTGGCCACAAGTGACTCAACAGCTCTCCACCCGCTATGAGCAAGCGTTTGACGCAAAATTGGCCACGTTTATGCCTGAATTTATGACGCTAATGATTGGCGACGAAATCAAATCGTTATGCGGATTTCGCAACGCGGGGAACGAGCCTCTTTTTCTTGAGCAATATTTAGATGATCACGCTGAAGTTATCCTCAACCAACATTTTGACGCAAACATTACCCGCGACAGCGTGATTGAGTTTGGTCAGCTAGCATCCTTTGCACACGGAAACTCGCCAATCCACTTTTTCCTGATGGCCGAAAAGCTGGTTGAGCAAGGATACGAATGGTGCATCTTCACCGCCACCGACCCTTTACACGCCTTAATGAAACGCCTTGGCCTGACGCCAACCGTGATCGCAGAAGCAAGTGCAGAGCGAGTACCAGAGGCCGAGAAAATCTGGGGCACCTATTACCAGCATAAACCGCGTGTTCTAGCCGGTAACTTAGTTGAAGGCTACCAGCATTTGTTAGCTTTGTTCCAACAAGCCAATGAAACACAGAGAGGCTAAGATGAGCCAGATTATTCAAGCGATTTATCGCAACGCTCAACTCAACCCAAACCAAATTGCACTGAGCGGGTTGGACGCAGAAAACAACGCTACCTCTGTGACTTATCGTCAGTTAATCGATAAGCTCGAGAACACCGCCAACAGTATTAAGCAGTTGGGTGGCCGTTGTATTGCACTTCGCGCTGAAAACTCGATTGATTGGGCCATCGTAGACTTAGCCGCCATGATGGTAGAAATGCCGCTAGTACCTATCCCAACGTTCTTTTCCAACCAACAGATCGAGCATGTGCTGACTAGCACTGGTGCAGATATTTTAGTTGGAGATTGGAACGAGCAGTTTGACCACCAAGACAGCGTTTGCCACTTGGAGGGATTACCTGCTTATCGCATTTACGCCGAGCCATGTGGTGCACTGCTTGAAGGAACCGTAAAAGTCACCTTTACGTCAGGCTCAACGGGTACACCCAAAGGCGTTTGCCTGAGCGAAGATAATCTATTTCGCGTTTCAAGCTCGCTGGTTACTGCTCTGGATGTCGATGTGGCTCGCCACCTAGTATTACTACCGCTCTCAACGCTACTAGAGAACGTCACTGGCGTTTATGTTCCATTGATTCTCGGTGTCACCAGCATGATATTCCCGGGCGAGCACGTTGGTTTAACCGGCTCTAGCAAGTTCAACGCACAGTATTTTGCGCAAGCACTAGCGCAATATCAGCCAAACAGCTTAGTGCTTACACCTGCTCTGTTGATGGCACTGATTCAAGTCGTAAAACACAATCCGCAATTGGGTGAACCACTACGTTTTGTCGCGGTTGGTGGCGCTCGAGTCGCAGCTGAGATCATGGAGACGGCGCACCAGCTTGGCATTCCTGCTTACGAAGGTTACGGGCTGTCTGAAAGCGCATCTGTGGTGTCATTGAATGCGCCAAACCGAGTAAAGCATGGCAGTTGTGGCGTAGCGTTAGAACATATTGAAGTGAAAGTCGCCGAAGACAAGGAACTGTTAATCAAAGGCAACATCGCACTCGGTTACTTAAATGAACCGTTTAATGATGAATGGTTGGCCACTGGTGATTTGGTCAACATCGACCCAGACGGTTTTATTCATATTCATGGCCGTAAAAAGAATCAAATCATTACCAGTTACGGGCGTAATGTTTCGCCAGAGTGGATTGAATCTCAAGCGCAAGTCTTCATACCCGCAGCAAAACTGCTTGTGGTTGGCGAAGCGCAGCACTCGCTGTCCGCGATTGTTGAACCGTCAGATTATATCGTCGAGCGTATTCACTTACTCAACGGAAGTTTGCCTGATTACGCTCGTATTCAACGTCTGATCCTGACCTCGAACTTAGCCACTCACACCCATTGGTTTACCAAAAATGGCCGCCCGAGACGGGACGTGATTGAAACATGGGCAAGCGAACTGATTTCTGGTCGCAATACCAACACCGACCATCAAATTATTGAATTGTATTAGATTTAAACGAATAGATTTTAAGGAGCAAGCGATGAGCTTTTTCAACACACTTAAACAGCAAACACGTGAAGCGCAATTAACAATGCTTAATGCACCGATTTTCCAAGCTTGTCAAAATGGTGAAATCGACCGCGACACTTACGTTGCCTTTCTCACCCAAGCGTTTCACCACGTTAAACATACCGTGCCACTGCTAATGGCGTGTGGTGGTCGATTGGACGCGGAACACGAATGGGTCCGTGAAGCACTGGCTGAATACGTAGACGAAGAAAAAGGTCATCACGAATGGATCCTTAACGATATTCGAGCGTGTGGCGCAGACGAAGAGCTTGTTCGTCACAACCAAGGCGTTGGTCGTGTTGGTGACGCAATTGAACTGATGACCTCTTACCTGTATCACCAAATTGACCGTCACAATCCGATGGCGTTGTTTGGCATGGTATGGGTACTTGAAGGCACGAGTGTTGGCGTTGGTGGCCAGATTGCCAAGTTGGTTAAAGAGACGCTAGGTCTACCTGATGAGGCCATGAGCTACCTGACATCTCACAGCATACTTGACCAAGACCACATCCAATTCTTTGAATCGTTGATGGAAAAAGTGACTGACGTTAAGGACCAACAAGCAATAATCGATTCAGCCAACATGGTATTTAAGCTTTACGGCCAGATGCTCGAAAGCTTACCTCACACCGCTGTCTCACACGCAGCTTAGGAGGAAACATGGACTTAAATGGCAAATACGTATTGTTGACAGGTGCCTCTGGCGGCATTGGTAAAGCACTTGCCAACAGCTTGGCTGTACAGGGGGCCAAACTGTTATTGGTCGCTCGCAATGGTAACAAGTTATCCGAGTTGATTCAGTCACTGCCTAACTCAGAAGAACATCAATGTCTGAGCGCAGACTTAGCAACCCAAGATGGCTTGATACTGCTGCGTAACAAAGCGCGCGAGTACTTGCAGCAAAACAAAAAAATTAGCGTCGTGATTAACAACGCTGGAACCAATCAGTTCCGTTTTCTTGCTCAGCGCGAGCCCAACTCAATCAAACAAGAAATCGAGCTCAACTTAACCACACCGATCTTGTTAACGCAAAGTGCCCTAACCTGGCTGCAGCGCCCAGGAATCATTTTGAATATTGGGTCAACTTTCGGTTCTATCGGTTATCCGGGCTATTCAACTTACTGCGCTGCTAAATCTGGCTTACAGCGATTCAGCGAAGCGATGGATCGTGAGCTGGATGGCGCAGGCGTCCGAGTGTTGTATCTCGCACCGAGAGCAACGGACACTGAACTCAACAGTGACCGAGTGAATCAACTAAACAAAACGTTAGGGAATCATTGCGACTCTCCACAAGTCGTTGCTGACCATGTCGTTACCATGCTGCAAAAAGAAACATCAGCGAAGTGGATCGGCTGGCCTGAAAAGCTGTTTGCCCGCATCAACCAGATTTTCCCAAGCTTGGTAACCAGTTCGATCCGCAAGCAACAACAGACGATCCATGACTTTATTCAACAAGCAGAAAAGTAGAGGTAACTGAAATGAAACTTCTTTCTATCACAACCATCGCTACCGCAACCGTACTTGCGAGCAGCAGTGCTTTTGCTGCTGTTCCAACCCTAAACAGCATTCAAAAAGAATGGGCCCAGTGCCAATATCAGGTCACCGACAGTGACGAACAGGAGAAGTGCTTCCAAGTCACTATCATGCACACATCGCAAGCGCTTTATGCCAATCCAGACAACCCTGAATTAACCGTGTGGCTAGCAATAAACAAAGCGTCACTCGCGGGTGCAAAAGGTGGTTTAGGCGCGCTGTCACTAGTTAAAGAATCGAAAGCACTATTAGAAAAAGTGATTGATTCAGCGCCCAAAACATTAGATGGCTCAGCTTATACCAGTTTGGGTTCGTTATACTATAAAGTACCGGGATGGCCGATTGGTTTTGGCGACGATGAAGTCGCGGAAAAGATGCTGAAGAAAGCGCTTGAAATCAATCCAGATGGCATCGATCCTAACTACTTTTATGGTGACTTCCTTGCAGAAGATGGACGCCGTAGCGAAGCAATTAAGTACTTGACCAAAGCGCAACAAGCCGCGCCGCGTCCTGACCGACCAATTGCCGACCAAGGCCGACAACAAGAGATCACCCAACGACTTGAGAGTCTGACTAAATAATGCGAATACTGCTGGTAGAAGATGATAACTTACTGGGCCAATCAATGGTGACGTCTCTAAGTCGTCACGGTTACACGGTTGATTGGCTCACCCTCGGCGGCGGCGTAAATGCCGCCCTGAAAACCGAACAATTCACCGCCGTGATCCTCGACCTTACCCTACCTGATATTGATGGATTGGCTGTACTTAAGCGCCTTCGTGACGCAGGATACGACCTACCAGTAATGATTTTAACCGCGCGTGACGACATCCAAGACCGAGTCAAAGGGCTTGATGGTGGTGCAGATGAATATATTGGTAAGCCGTTTGCGTTAGAAGAGTTGCTCGCTCGTTTACGCGTGTTAATCAGACGACAAACTGGCAGTGCTAGCGAGAAAATCCAAATCGGCGATTTATCATTGTCTTTGTCGGAACAGGTTATCACCTTCCAACAAGAACCGCTTAAGTTAACTCGTAAAGAGTTTAAGTTGCTCGCAAGTTTGATGACCAACGCTGGGCGAGTGATGAGTAAGGAGCAGTTGCTTCAATCGCTGCACGGCTGGGAAGACAGTAGCAACGACAATACCATTGAAGTCCACATCCATAACTTACGCAAAAAAGTGCCAAATATGCTGATAAAAAACATTCGTGGTGTGGGGTATATCATTGAAAAATAACGTCCCTTTTTCCATCAAACGCCGACTGATCGGCGTTGTGATGATCTTGACGCTCACTATGGTCTCGCTGGCACTACTCTTTAGCGCCATGTCGACAAAGCACGAAACTCAAGAAGTGTATGACGCAAGACTTGGGCAAACCGCCAAATTGTTGCTACTCACCACGTCTTCGTTTGAATCTCAGCTTTCAAAAGCATCCATTCAAAGTCAATTTGAAGCCTGGATGCAAAAAATTCGTCAGCTTTCTGATTCCGATGATGATCCAACAGAATACGGCCACCCATACGAGAACAACATTGTTTTTCAGCTGTATAAAAACAACGCTTTGGTTTGGAGTTCGCGCAAAGATGCTGGCGTGCTTTCTCCCTCTCCCGAGTTTTCCGGCTTTGGCGACCGAGAAGTAGATGGTAGAGAATGGCGTATCTTCCAACTGCACTCAACGGATTCAGAGTTCGTTTTAGTTGCTGAGAAACACTCCATCAGACAAGAAATCATCAATGAAGTCGTGTTGTCCGCGATTTTACCGCAGATGATTCTTTTCCCCCTGTTTATCGTTATTTTGATCTACTTTATCGGCAAGAGTTTCCGCCCTATTTCAGAACTTAGATTGGCGATTTCGCAACGAAGCATCGAGAAACTTGACCGTATTTATGTCTCCAACCAAACGCTAGAGTTATCCCCGTTAGTCGATACGCTCAACCAACTGTTGGAGCAGTTAGAAATGGCGTGGCAACGTGAAAGACAGTTTACGCGTATGGCGGCACATGAAATCAAAACGCCGTTAACGATACTAAGGCTTAACGCCGAAAACGCTCTGCATAGCCAAGACAAGGAGCAACTGGAACAAGATTTAAGTAATCTTCTCAAAGGGATTGACCGCACTGACCGAGTCCTCCACCAGTTGTTAACCTTGGCAAAAGTCGACAGCATTACCAACCTAGAAAAGCAGGAGGTTGTGCTTAACAATGTGTTGCAGTCAACCCTGTCTGACTTAGCACAATTGGCACTTCGCAATGATCAACATCTAAGCTTGGAAGGCGATACTTGCTCAATCCAAGGTGATGCGTTTTTGCTCGGGCTGCTATTCCGCAATCTCATCGACAATGCAATTCGCTATTCGGGCAATGGCAGTAACATTGATGTTCACTTAGTGGCATCCGATTATTGGTACGAAGTGTTTATCTCTGACACGGGGCAAAATATCAGTGACGAAGCAAGAGAAAAGCTGTTTGATAGCTTCTATCGTGCCAATACCGAAAAAGGCGACGGCGCAGGTTTAGGTATGTCCATTGCCCGCGATATCGCCCAATTACACAATGCGACGCTTGAGCTTATGCCTCGAGAGGACAACCGAAACACCTTCCGCATCCGTTTTAAACGATAGCCAAACCAGCGCTTGTGAGACACAAGCGCTGACATCTGATATCCCAATATTTTCCTGCGCAAATATAGATTTGATTGATTTCTTAAGTAAACCTTAAGTTTAGCTTGCCACAATAGCATCATTGTTTAAAACGGAGTTATCTGGATGTCTATTGCAAAAGCGATGTCACTACCGCGGATTGAAATGAGCATGTCAGTTCTTGTTGTCATCTGCTCTGTTTATTTCGGTACCGTCCTTAATTTTCCTGTCCTCTACAGAGTTTTCCAACTTAGTGCGGGCGTCACTAATCCCTTGTTTGCTTACTCCTCACCGGTGTTGTTGACGTGCGCGTTCATCATCATCTTTTCGGCGTTTGCTTGGCCTTATTTCTTCAAACCATTTATGGCGTTTTTGTTCATCAGTTCTGCCGCCGCACTGTATGCACAAATTAACTTTCAAACAGTGTTTGATATGTCGATGATGGAGAGCATCTTTGAAACCAACTCTTCAGAAATACTCTTCTACTTAAATAGCTCCACCCTGCTCTATCTGTTTTGCTTTGGTATTTTACCGTCCGCCTTCGTGTTTATGGTTCGAGTCAAACCTCATCGCACTTTATTAAGGGCAATCGCATCACGATTTGCGATTGTCGTGCTGGCTTGTATTGGCATCGGTTTAATTGGAGTAACAAGCTACAAAGACTACGCATCCGTCGGTCGAAACAATCACGACCTAAACAAAATGATCATCCCAGCCCACGTATTCAACAGCGTGAGATACCTTAAGCAAACGTATTTCACGCAGCCAATCGCCTTTAAAAGCCAAGGAACTGACGCAAAGATCAAACCAAACCCTAATGGCAAGCCGACCTTGATGGTTGTCGTGTTAGGCGAAACCGCACGCGCGATGAATTTTGCCTACAACGGATATCAGCGTAATACCAACCCTTATACACAAGGCATGGGATTAATCTCGTTCCAAAATGTGTCTTCATGCGGCACCTACACCGCGCTATCTGTTCCTTGTATGTTTTCAAACCTGACACGCAGGGATTACGACAAGAAACGCGCCTACGCACAAGACAATGTGTTCGACGTAATTAAGCACGCAGGAGTGGATGTTCTTTGGATTGATAATGATGGTGGCGATAAGGGTGTCGCGAGACGCTTAGCGCAGACATCTCTCGATACTTCGTTAAAAAATGAAGATTGCAACGGCAACACCTGTTTTGATCTTGCTATGCTACAACAAGCTCAGCAGTTCATTTCAAATAAAAGGAGTGATAAATTGCTAGTCTTGCACACTATTGGCAGCCACGGCCCGACTTATTGGCAACGCTACCCAGATCAGATGGCGCCTTTCCAGCCCGCATGTAACCGCAGTGACATTGAAAACTGCAGTGATTCAGAAATCGTCAATGTCTACGACAATACGCTGGTTTACACTGATTATGTGTTGGCACAAACCATTAATCAGTTAAAAGCGGTATCTGACGATTACAACGTGATGCTCACTTATATTTCTGACCACGGTGAGTCTTTGGGCGAAAGTGGGCTTTATCTGCACGGCGCACCTTATGCGGTTGCTCCTAAAGAGCAAACTCAAGTTCCTTGGTTACTTTGGATACCAGAGCAATACGCCCAGCAAAAACAACTGAATCTGCAATGCATCGAAGACGAAGCCGAAAGCGCTGCTATTTCACACGATAATGTCTTTGATAGTTTACTTGGACTATATGGAATCAGTACTTCGCTACACGATACAAGGTTAGATATTACCAGTGGATGTGCGGCTAACTCATAACTATGATCAATCCGCAGAAGTCGTAAGGCGAGCTCACTACTCGCCTTATCCGCAAAAAATCTGTAATACCATTTGTCTAGGTGCCGCTTAAACGAATATTACTGGCGAGCTTTTTCGCATTCTTCGATTCATACATTCGCGCATCTGCCAGCAACAATAGCTCCTCAGGATCCGTACCATCTAGTGGGAAGAATGCAGCGCCAATGCTGACACTCACAGGCTCTAACGTACCAAAACGTTTGGCGATTTCATTTATGTTATCTTCAAAACGCTGCACGATTCGATCAGCAAGCTCCTCACTGTTTACTGATTCAATCACGGCAACAAACTCATCACCGCCTACTCTCGCCAGCATGTCCTTTTCTCGCATCTCTTTGCTTAACTTATTTGCAATATCGGTCAGCATTTTGTCCCCTGATGCGTGACCAAGAGAGTCATTAAGCGCTTTAAAGTTATCTAGGTCAAAATAGATGATGGTAAAGAAGTCTTTCTCATCTCGGGCACTGCGTGACTTTCTCTCCAACAGAGTATCGAGTGCACGACGGTTAAATAAACCCGTTAACGGGTCTTTATTGACGAGATCAGTTAGCAGCTCTTGCTCGGCAATCATTTCAGAAATATCGCTAAAGACACAGATGTAGTTGGTCACTTCGTCACATTGATTTTTAAGTACATCGATAGTGACCAATACAGGGAATGCTTCGCCCGTTTTCTTACGATTCCAGACTCGACCACGCCAGTGTTCTTGTTCAGATAAGGTTTGCCACAACTCAAGATAGAAGTCTTTGGAATGCTTACCAGATGAGAGTTTAGATGGCATTTCGCCGATGATTTCCTGTTTTGAGTAACCGGTTAAGACTTCAAATGCGGGGTTAACGTCAATGATACGAGTGTGTGCATCAGTAATCATTATTCCTTGCGTAGTAGCCGACACCGCCGCAGACAGCAAACGTATTTGTTCGTTCTGGTTTCGCTCTTCGGTGACATCATGCAAGTAACCGTGCCAAATGGTATCGCCGTTTGCGAGTTTCTGCGGAGAAGATTTCCCTTCAAGCCAAATCTCACCTTTTAATGGATGCATCACTCTGAAGGTTTGATGCCATTCGGACATCTGCTCTTTTGACTGTTCAATACTGACTTGGACCGTTTCGAGATCATCAGGGTGCACCGCCCCCATCGCAAAATTCGCATCTTGTAAAATTTGTTCGGCTGAGCAGCCATAGATTTCCGCAACTTTCTTGGTCGCAAAAGGAAAGTAGAATGTTCCGTCTTCGCGCAACACGTATTGGTAAACGAAGCCTGGTAGATTATCGGTTAGTAATTCGAGTTGAGTTTTTAGCTCTGTGACTTGTTGTTCTTTGTTCCACAGTTCTGTTACGTCTACATGCACGCCAAACATCCATAATGGCTTGCCGTCGTCATCCCTAATTAGCACTTTGCCTTTATCAAGAACTTTGACCCAATGACCTTGTTTGTGTTGCATTCTCGCTTCACAAACATACTGTTTAGTCTCGCCTGAAAAATGCTGATTAAGTTCGAGCTCTGAGGTTTTTAAATCATCAGGGTGTACGTATTTGAGCCAAGTATCTATTGAAAGTGGCTTTAGTTCATCAAGAGAGTATCCAATAATATTGGCCCATGCCTCGTTGAATATCGTCTCACCGGTTTGAACATTCCATACCCAAGTGCCAATATTGCTGCCCTCTAGTATTAAGTTCGATATGTATGAGCCCCAACGATATCCTTTATCTAGTTGTGACATTAATTGCGTATCGCCCTAAAAACTAAGATCAAATTAATATTAGCACTGGCTTATCTAAACGCGAACCAACCCTAAAGGGTTATATTTAAACGGTGATCGTGGACACACTACATAGATACTAATTGCATAAAACATAAGCAACAAATAGCAACTGGGTGCACATTAAATGGTACAACTAATCTATAAAACCAGAGTATAACTACTCTGGCTTTTTTCTGAGCATATAGAATTATTCATCAACATCTGGTGTGTATTCCAATATATCGCCAGGCTGGCAATCAAGATGTTTACAAATTGCTTCAAGTGTTGCGAGTTTGACCGCTTTAGCTCGACCGTTTTTTAATATCGACAGGTTTTGTTCGGTGATTCCGATGAGTTTTGCCAGTTCATTAGAACGCATTTTTCTCTTGGCTAGCATCACATCGAGATTAACTATAATTGCCATGCTCGCCCCACTTAAATGGTCAATTCGTTTTCTTCTTTAAGTTGATTTGCTCTGTCCATCACGACAGCTATGAATCTAACAATGAAACCGATGATCATCATCGTAATATCAACGTCATCGACATTGAAAAAGAACTCCCAGTAACCGTCACTGTATGACAGTACCAATGTCAGCAGTATATCTGCAAGTACGCCCACAAACGGTGTTGCAATCAACAAGTAGCTGAGTCTCTTGTAACACTGAGTGTTCTGATGCTCGAAGATCAGCCCCTTTTCGTAGAGACGGAACAGAATAATCAATTGCCACAATAGTGCCATCGTCAAAAATGTGTTCAACATACTTGGGATAAAACCGACCAATGAACGAGTGACTGACATTGGCAGTGACACCTCGACTGGAAACGAGGCTTCAAACCAAGAAGCGTCGAACAATGTCGCGCCAAACCAGAAAGCAGTATTAAGAACGGCGACAAATATAAGCGAAAACCAAAACAAGACAAGTAACTTGCGACTGAACTGGCTAATGGAATTTTGAGACATATTAAAACCTTTTTGCTTTTTTGATGTGGCTATCCTAATCATAGAAAAGTTAACTTTCAATAAAAACTTATCGTTTTACGATAATTTTTTATTGCTTTAGGATTCAGGAAAGGATAATTTGTCCGCAGTTACTCCACTGTCTATCCATTGTTGAGGTTGTTATGACGTTGAATCGTTTGTTTGTCTTATCTATCTTTTTTATCTTGCCTTCTGCCAGCTTTGCCAATAGTTACAGCTATGACGACACCTACTCTACGCAGGTAAACCCCTATACCTTTGAATATGAGCAAAACAATGATTGGTACGCACCGGATGATTGTTTGAGCAAGCCACATTATAGCGCCGATACTAACCAGGATTTCGTCACACCTAACGGCAGCAAGTGCTATGTAAGAAAGATTCCGAAGGCTGATGCGCAGACTTACTTAAAATCCGGTGCGGATGGGAGTTTTGGCGCTGGTTTTATCTGGAATTTCGAGGACTGACTCCAATATCCCAAGGTATAGCGACAGATAGTAGGTATCCCGATAAGATTCAGAGTGCAAAAAAGCCAGACTTAAGGTCTGGCTTCTAATCATTTTGTTCATCGCGTTATTTAAACGCGATTACATAAAGTGCGTCGCACAAATCTTGTTACCGTGAGGATCGCGCAAGTACGCCAGATACATACGACGCTCACCTGATTGACGCACTCCTGGTGGGTTCTCAATACTGGTGCCGCCATTTGCAACACCAGCAGCATGCCATGCATCCACAACTTCAGGACTTGTTGCAGCAAAACCAATAGTCATACCGTTACCGTGGGTAGCAGACTCACCGTTAATCGGATTAGTCAGCACAAAAACTCCCGTATCAGTAAAGTAGATGCAACGCCCATACTCGTCGATGACTCCCTCTTTATGACCCAGCACTTCCATCAACGCATCGTAAAACTTTTTTGATAGCTCTACGTCATTAGAACCCAGCATTACATGACTAAACATTGAATATTCCTTCGTTAAGTAAATACTCAAACAATGTAAATGACGAGTAACATAGAAGTCTAGGATCTCAGTGCAAATAGATTTAATCAGCGTCAACTAGTGTTTACAAACACAATGAAATGCGCCCGTTCGCAAGCAACTTTTTTTGTTTACGAACATCCTACTCGAGATGAGCGTACTTTCCTTTCTCGGCGTAATACCTTTCCCACAAACTAGGCTTTTACAATCAAAAACAATCTCTTAGGTACTTTTCAAATTCTTGCAGTATTTGACTGGTAACTTATGCCACGTAATCTCTGGCTTTTCTAAACCAAACACTAACGAGAATAGACATGCTCAATGCAACCTTTGATGCTGGCAAGCACGACATCAACAATATCTACACCGATTGGCTTTATCAAACGCCGAGCGACGTTCGCTTATTGATGGCTATTATTTACGTTGAAACCATGTCGGATGAAGTGCAGTGCCTAAATCAACTCCCAACAGACCTAAATGAATCTTTAGAAGTCATACGCCGTATCAAGGACGGTGCTAGTCAAATAGGTTTAGTTTGCATCGAAGAGTTAGCTAGTGAAACGGAAACCTTGGGGAAAGCGCACTGTTCTTCATACATATCTAGCTTGGTATGCTTAGTCCAATCTATAAAAGAGAGTATCGCCATTGTCGAAGCTTGGATCGATAACCAGCATGCAGAGCTTGTCGCAGTTGCTTAAGACATTTTGTAAATGGATTGAATCCATTTGCCCCATTAAATGAAAAGGTACAGCGGTTGTAATTAGGAAAACAACCCTCTGTACCTTCGTAGATAAACTCAAATTTAACGCTTACTTAAGCAGCAAACTAATCCCTTTGCTTTTTTGCCTCATACAACGACTCATCTGCTCGAATAATGACTTCCTTCAGCGGCTCTCCCTCGTTACTGCTTGCGATACCGACACTAACGCTAAACTCAGCGTCTATGCTTGCAAGGCGTCGTTTACTCACTGCACGTTTAAGTTTTTCAGCTAACATCGTGGCATTGGTTGTGCTGCAACCTGAGAGTACCGCTACAAATTCGTCCCCACCTGTACGAATCAAATAATCTGAGCTTCTAAACACTTTGCGCATGCATTCGGCAATCACAACGATCACTTCGTCACCCACATGATGTCCGTAAGTGTCATTAATGCGTTTAATTCGATTGCCATCGATCGCCAATACCGTATAAGGCGCAGACTTCAATAAGCGAACAAAAGACTCATCTTTGAACACCTTCCGATTGTAGAGCCCTGTCAGTTCGTCCTTTTTGGCATTGAAAAGTGCCGTCGTCAGTTGGTTTTTGCTGGTTTTTGACTCTTCCGATTTGATGTAATACGCCAAAATCGCAACAAATAGAACGATATAAACAAAGAAGTAATCTACCACCAGCTTGATGAATGGATACTGATAAGTGATCAGGTTTGTGTTGTCTACTGCGTATGATTTCGAATAAGAAAACGTATTAAACAGGTAATTGCGGTGATAAATGATACTGTTCTTATAGCCCCCTTCTAACTCAACTCGCACGTCTCGCCCCTGTTCGTACAAACCGGTGAACGTTTGCATAATGCCGAACTCTCCTACTAATCGACCTTGATAGTAGACAGGGCTGAGTATCAGGTAGTATTTCTTATCTTTAGCGTCATTTTCAAATGGATAAGAGACAAGGATTTTATCCTCTAGTTGCTCTCGCCAAGCATGTGACGTACAGCTTAAGTGCCCCTTGCACCACTGTTCACTGAACAGCTTGTTGGAAAACTCATTTACCTCAAAACCGTGTTCAAATATGTACTTATTATTTGTGTATGAGCGGTAATACAAAACGATGTTTTCACTGGCAAATACTTTTGAAAAGTAACCCGAAGTGTCATGCATGACCTTTCTTGCTACCGTTTCGAAATAATCCATTTGTAAATTATCGGTCAGACTATACACACTATCATCAAAAGATAGTTCCATCGTACTTTCAATCTCATCGATAGAATAACCTATAAATCGCTCCATTTCTGACTCAGCTAATAAACTGAGCATAATAACTTTCTGTTTTGTTCCGTCGATATTATGTTTATAAATATTAAACTGTTTCAGCTCGTTAGAAATCACATAGAAACCAGCTGAAACAAGAAAGATCAAAAACAAAAGTGTCGAAAAAAACAGCGATATATAAACACTCTTTAGTCTCATATTATTTCAACTCTAAGTAGTTGTGACTCGCGCGAGTTCCATAATGTTGTTGACGTTATATTTGTCTAACACACGACGCTTATAAGTACTTACGGTTTTATCGCTGATATTCAGTACATTAGCGATTTCCCTGTTGGTCTTACCTTGTAGCAGATGTTTCATCACTGCGCTTTCACGGCTGGATAGCTCAGCAAGCGGTTTAGAATCTGTGGTCGTATGTTTGAATTTAAAGAATGAATAGCCTTTCGCAACAGCTTCTATCGCGTCCTTCAAGATCGAGTAATTTTCAGATTTACATACATAGCCATCGGCTCCTAGGCGGAAAGCCATTTGACTGTATAGATGACTACTTTCACCGGAGAAAAAGATCACTTTTCCTTCATAACCATGCGAGATAATGCGGCGGTAAAAATCGTAGCCATCACAATCTTGCAAGTTAATATCTAAAATAATTAAACCTACATTTTCTGATTTAATGGTTTCTAATGCTGACTTTGAAGAGGTCGCGGTATGAACAGCGTTTACCACTCCTAAACTTTCTACTAATGATTTTATTGCGACACACACAAGCGGATGATCGTCAAATATAAGGCACGAAAAATTAGACATATTTTTTCTCTTTATTTAATACTGTGATTGCTTCTAATGGCATTGGCTTGTCAATAAAATAACCTTGAGCGAGGTTTATTCCGTATTCTTCCAACAATGAAAATGTCTCTTCGTCTTCAACTCCTTCTGCAACTATTGAGATATTCAAACTCTTCGCTAACCCGCATATAGAGCGAACGATGTTCTTATCTTTTTGTTCTGTGGTAATTCCTTGAATAAAAGAACGGTCAATCTTAAGTTCGTTAAACGGCAACTGAGACAGTTTTTCTAAAGACGAAGATCCGGTACCAAAATCATCAATAGACACACTGACGCCGTTTAACCTCAACTTAAGGAGGTTTTTGTATAGATTCACGTTACTTGAATAGCTCTCACGCTCTGTAATCTCGATAGTGAAAGTTTTTGGATCGATGTTGTTTTCACTACAGCGCGCTAAGAAGCGATCAGAAAACAAGGCATCTTCTAGATTGTCTTGAGCGACATTCAGCGAGATCGAATGTTTGATGCCATGCAACTTAATATCCTGAATCGCGTTACTAAACACGGTATCAAACAGCTCAGGCGACAAGCCACATTTCTCAACAATAGGCAAAAACACGTATGGCAAAAGCAGACCGTAGATCGGATGCATCCAACGCGCTAAAGCTTCATACCCAACAAGTACCCCGCTTTTAGTATCCACAATCGGTTGATAGTAGTTTTTCACGCGGCCTTCCGCTAAAGCGACTAAGAATTCCCGCTCATCTACTTCAATCTGTTTCTGAAACGAGGCTTTTGATTGATGCTTATCGCATACACATGCAATCAGCTTATCGATATCGTCTTCAAAGTAAGGTTTCGCAAGTTTCCCTATTACATTGAAAGTAAAGGGGCGACACATACAAGTAAGGGACGAAATGATGGTATCGTCCATCGCACTGACGAACACGACAGACCCCGAATAGCCGTGCTTGTTTAGTAACAGCATCATATCGATGCCGTCTTTACCAGGCATTTGTAAATCACAAAAGATGATGTTGTAGGTGTTGCCTTGTAGTGAGCGTAGCGCTTCAGTCACGTTGCCAAATGTCGTGGCATTGACGCCTTTATTCGCCAGATATTGTTTGATAATGGTTTGGTGTATCGGATGGTCATCAACCACCATCGCCTTGAGTTTAGTGTTCATAAGCTTCTATCCAAGATTCAACATGCTCGATCTCCTGCTCGATGTTATTTATTAGTCCTGTTACGTGATGTTCGAAATCACTTTCCGCGCTCTGCTCGGCTCTGATGCACATTTCAGCAACTGCTGATACACCCACCGCACCCAGTGCGCCCTTAATGCCGTGAATAATTTTTCTTGTTTCGCAAGCGCGAGTACTTTGCTTGAGCTGCTGAAGATCCGCTTTCATTGAGTCAATAAATACTCTCGCGACTTCTAATGCCTCTGCGCCACTAAAGCGTTCAAGCCAGGTCGGCGAACGCTTTTCAGCAGGCTGTTCAGTGTAATACTTCAACAACATCGCTTTTAACTCGGTCAAACCATAAGGTTTGTAAAGCACATCCGTGATTCCGCTGACGCCAATTTTCTTACTCGCCAAACGAGCGTCTTCTGCTGTCACACCAATGACTGGCAAGTCGCACAAGGATTCATGCAATTGCAAACGACTGGCTAGCTCATAGCCATCCATTTCTGGCATATGAAAGTCTGTCAGTACCAAACTCACGGTGCTGTCAGTTTGCAGGTATTCCCACGCTTCTTGGCCGCTACTTACGATGACAGGTGTGATGCCGAGCTGATTCAACTGCATACGGATCACGCTTTGGTTAATTGGATTGTCTTCGGCAACGAGCAGTGTGCCTTGTTTCCAGCTCACCGCGTCTTCTTCTGCAAGACACTCTTCGAGCGTGCACTTTTCTTTGTCAAAGAGCATGAACAGCGCGTCGGGATATTTGGCATCTTTCGCGGTGATCATCGGTTCATCGTGTAGTGCTAAACCAGCAAACGTGCCGTGCTCGTCATTGAATGGCGTCACGTCTGCGTGCAGATTGTCGAGTTGCATTTGCCATGTTTCACACCATTTACGTATCGATGCAGGAAGCGTCGGCGCGTAAGTTTGAGTAAAACGCGTTGCTTCTTGTTGATCACAGAGTTCTATCGGCAGGCTGACTTTTATAGTTGTGCCAAGGTCAATCTGAGAGTCAATAGCCAACTCCCCTCGCATACATTTAACCAAGCGATCGACAATGCTTAATCCAAGGCCTGTACCACCATATTTGCGCGTGATTGAGTCGTCTGCCTGAACGAACGGTTTAAATATACTGTCTAGCTGGTTTTTCGTCATACCGATGCCAGTATCAATAACTTTGACGATCAAGTTCGATTCTGACACCGCAACATGAACAGCGATTTCACCTTCGGCGGTAAACTTGACCGCGTTAGATAATAAATTGGTCAAAATCTGGGTCAGACGTAAAGAATCAACCATAACCCAACGTTTAGCGAACGGTCTAATCACCACTCGATAATCCAAACGCTTACTCTCCGCCTTTGCTTCAAAGCTACGAAGAACATCACTCACCAATGACACCCAATCTGTACGTTGTGGATTGATCATCAGCATGCCGGCATCTAACTTGGAGTAATCGAGAACCTCATCCACTAGCGTGTTTAAGTGGTTGAGTGAACGAATTGCTTGACTAACTAAGCCTTTGTTAGATTCTTCCTCCAGTTGCCCGTCAAGGAGATCCAATAAGCCATGCACCGCTGACAATGGTGTTCTCAGTTCATGGCTCATCGTGGCAAGGAATTTCTCTCGCGCCTGAACCGCACTTTGTGCTTCTAGTTGTGCATCAATGAGCTCTTGCTCGCGCGTTTTTTGTTCTTCGATATCTTGCAACACCGTCAACACAAAACGTTTGTTACTGCTTGGTGCAGAAATCACTTTTCGCTCTCGGTAAACATAAGAAACACCTAAAGCGCAGTCCCTTGAGGGCGTACTATCGGCTATGTTGTGGCCTCTGAGCACTGAACTGAGCTCATTAGGGTTATCCACCAGCAGCTCCTCACTTTCAGACGCTTTTATCTGACACCCTTTACAATCACCGCTCAGGAACATGCCGCAGTTGCTCATTTTAAGCTTGTTGTCTTCACCGTGAATGAACACCAAGCTATTGATTTCTTGTATGATACCGGTGAGCCATTTACGCTCTTTCTTTTCGTTGTCTGCGGTAACTTGCGCTAGGTTTACTTTTAGACGTAAATGGGCGAGGACAAAATAACCTACAGCGATCAGTACTAAGAACACCGTCGCGACAACACCGATCATTTTGGTGACGTCTTGGTCGCCATAACCATAAATCAAGTTGAAGTTACGGTAGGCTCGGCTGAGCTTTTCGATCTCTTTGGCATCAATGGTGACGATGATGCTATCGAGTATTTCTTTTAGCTTGGTGTTACTTTTAGATACTGCAAAAGCAACCCAAAATGTCAGACTATCTTTCTCGCTGATGTGAAGACCTTCCGCGTTATCGCGCACAAGCAAGCTATGAACAATATCATCTGGTACATAAGCAACACTGATTTTGCCAGCTTTCAGATCGGTCAGTAGGTTTTTCAAATCGTCGTAGCGCGCAAAGTCATCTTCTCGCCACGACTCGAGATGAATCATTCCTTGTTTCTTTAAACTGACTAGAATTCCCCTTTTAGCGTTTTTCGCCAAGGAGCGAGTCAGTTTATTGGCTTTAATCGCTAAGTAGGTTGTCTGCATAAAAGGCTTGGTGAGCAACCATTCTGATGACAAGGTCTTATTACGGTATGCCACTGGCACCAAGTCTGCTTGGAAAGCGGTCAAGCCACTTCCTAAACTTTTCTTTGGCTTAACATACTCAAACTTCAAACCTGTCCTTGCTTGAATCAAGTCTAAAAAATCCGGCAAGAACCCTTCCAGCTCACCACCAGTATGGTTACGAAAGAGAAAAGGATTGGCATCTTCGCTCGTACTATAAGTGATTGAGCTATCACTAAAGTCGTTTCTACGATAATCAAGTAACAGCTTGTCATTGATGTGATAAGGATTCTTCGAAGCCACTGAGCGGACGTTTTGTCCGGTTTTTTCCCACTCCAAAATCTTATTGATGTCATCAATGAGGAATTTCTTCTCTTTTGACGTAATAAAGCTGACTTCTTCTTCTTTCAGCCAATCAGGGACATCAACAGCGCCACGAACAATATCGTTATCATCGAGGTACTTATTGATCATTACATAAGTAGAAATGAGAGCATTCGCACGCCCACTCGCTACCGTCTCAAACGCTTCTGCTTGAGTACTAGCAAAATAGATATTGTCGAAACCTTGCTTAACGAGAGTTTGGCAGTAAACACTGCCTTCAACACATGCCCAGCTAAGATGTGGGGCCGGAATGGTTTTGTAATTGCTATTGCGATACCAAACAGCAATTGTGCTTGAAAAGAAGGGTTCTGAGAAAAGGAAACGTTCTAAGCGGTCTGGCGTCTTACTGAAACCCACCGCACCATCGATTTTACCACTTTCTATATCATCGAGCAGTGGGTCTATGTAGGGGTAAGTTTTCAGTTCGAGTTGGTAATCCAGTACATCAGCAATGTTCTTTAAGTACTCGAGGTTAATACCATAGAAAGTGCCAATACTATCTTTGAGCTTATCTTCCCACTGGGATTGGGTGATAACACCAATGACGATTTTATCTTTTTGACCATGAGCTGCAATGCTAAAAACACTCTGCGTAACGCCAAATACAGCGAGAGTGATAAGTAATACTTTTCTTAGCTTGTAGTACATGTGAACTTCCTCGAATATTGGAAGCTCAATCTAAATCTTAACGAAAAAATGTCAACTTAGTCTCATGTCAATAATATATCTTAATTATTTGTTTTAGTTATATTTTTGTTATTCTCGTGCGAACATTCCTACACGACAATCACCAAAGGACTACACAAAGTAAGAACGATAAAGTAACAGTTCGATAATAATTTGAGAGGAACCAACCTAGCACTTCGGTTGTAAGAAGGTCCTCACTCGGACCTTCTTCGGATAATGAAACGCTAGGTTAGCTTATGCGATAGTGAAATGAGGTTTAGCTGAGAGATAGTGATTTCCCATCAATCAGCCAAAGAGTGATTAAGCAAAGTAATCTGCTTGTCCGACATATCTTTTGCGATTCGAGTAACTCTAGAGTCCAGTATTAGCAGCTCTTTTTCCGCTTCACGGTAACTTCCCTGCTCTATTAAATTTTCGACGTAATCCAAACGCGCGTATATTGGAGAAAGGCTCAACACGTAGCTTTCTAAGGCTTTAGCTGAAACGGAGTTGGCATCACTTGCGAGCATTTGTTTGGCGATGTTAGCTGCACTTGTTCGTGCAAGATAGAAACGTTCCAGTTCTTCGTCAAGCAATCTGCCCTGTTCAGCACTGTATTGTTTAAGTTGCTCCCGTTGAGTTTCAAAACTCTTCTGCATTTCATCATTGTTAGACGAAAACATTTCAATATCAGGAACCGCTTTTACCCAATCGGCATTTGACTGCAATATCGACTGATTCATTTGTCGCTTCATCAACACCATCAAATCTTGAGGTGTGTTTTTTGAAGTCCCTAAAATCTCGTCAAATACATGTGGGTTGTACAACCAATAACCGACAACCAGCGCGCCGACCATAACCACAAAAGCGAGTGATTTTTTGAGATACGATTTACGCTTTGGTCGATGTACATCAGACTTCTGAGTGCCACTTGCCTTTTGCGCGCTGTCACTCGTTGATACTTTTGATTCCGCTGTTTCCAGCGCATCGATGTACTCAAAGATAATGAAAGCGACAGATTCAATATTAGGCAACTCTTCAGGCTGGTAGCGTTTACAGAGTTCATACAGTTCTTGCAACGCTCGTTCACAGCGATACAGTTCGCGAAGCGACTCTTTGTTAGGGTTAGCTACTTTTAAATCGCTAAGCACCTTACTAATCATCCACTCGATCATCTCTTTTTTACGATGAGACGTGAGTTCTTTGTGTTCAATATCCTGAGCGTAGCAAGCAAGCATTAACTCTAAACCGTCAGCCAAACCTTTTAGTCCGAGCACCTTTAGCGAAGCAACCGAGTAATAACTTGAAGTTAGAAAATCCAGTCCATCTGTTGTACCGAGTGAGGTGCACATATCGTGCACCTCTTCCCAGTGAGTTACACCAAATAGAAAGCTAGTACGGCTATTTATTGAGTCTTTTATTTTGTGGTAAGTGTCGTTTTCCCTCAACAATGTTGATTGACTTCCGACCGTAAACACACTTTGGTTTATATAGACATTTGTTGTCACTAACTAACCTTTAACCATTCCCAGTATTATTAATAAAGTGTTTCTGATAGACGGAATGAGTGAAGCATTCTTTCGCGGAACAAGTTACTCGATGCGTCTGTAGAGATCCTAAATGCAAACTCACCTTTATCCAGTTTCACGTTGTAATCCACTGAAGACTCCGTCCCCCCGACGACTTCACTGCTATCCAGTAAGCGGAACAGTGACCATGGACCTTTACGCACGATACTGCGTGGTGAAGAGTTAGACTGATTGGGTACCAGCGTCATCTTCGACTGTGCGCTATCACGTAAAGTATTTGGCCAAATCAGCCCCACCGAATGCCTTGGACCATGGCTGTACTCTACAAACTGACCATCAACGTTCACTACGACACGACGTTTATTCGAGCTAAGACGTATTGGCTCCAAAGAGAAATTCACATCCAAAATACCTTTGCGGTTAAAGAACGCATCTCCAATTTTCTGCGCTTGGCTTAGCTGAGAGATAACGTCGCTACGAATCAATGATTGCTCTAAAGAAGAGTCACTCAATGAGATGTTTTCATCGATAAACATCTTCAGTTGATTGTTGTAAAAGCTTGCCAGAGTGCCCGTAGGTGAGAAGAAGCTTTCAAACTCACGCAGATCCACATCCTGTTTTGACGAAGGATTAAACGGATAGCGGTCGGCAAACTTCTGTTCAAACTCACCATAGACTTCACGTTGCCAGCGCGCTTCTAAGTGCTTGACCGCTTCTTGTTTCACCACATACCAACTCTCGTCAGCAATTTTGTTGATCATGCTATCTAACGGACTTGGCAGACCAGAAGCAATACGTTTTAGCGCGTAAATCGGGTCAGCGTTACTCAAGCTTAATCTCGCTCGAGTCGCTTCCAATGCTGCGCGACCAGCGTCTGGAGCATCTTGAATTGCTTTTAAGTAGTAAAGCAATTGAACCACAGAGTTCTGAACTTCATCAAAGTATGCAGGTTGCTTGCCTCTCGCATCAAACATCGCGTTAAGGTCAGAAAACGGCGTATTGATCATTGAAGCAACTTTATATTTAGATGACTTCAACACTTCTTCTCGTGCTTCCTTACTTTCAGGAATGTCGTCAAACAAACGTGTGTTGTCTTCTAAGCTCGATAGCAGTCGGTCAAACGGCTGCGCATTACCAGTCAAGTTTTCTAGCACCATGATCGCATTGTTGATATCAACAAAGTACTTTACGTCCACTTCGTTTAGCGCGTTGCGCCAAGCACTGGTGTAATCGACCACATAAAGCGCCAGGATTTTGTTTTTCAACGCAACTTTATCCGCAGCGCTGAATTCGGAGACTTTGGACTGGCCTAGAACCCAACTATCGATTAACGCCAACTCAGAAATTGAATCTACTTGCTCAAGGAAGTAGCTTTCATACCCTTCTTTGGTCAGCATTTTCGGGATCATTAAGCTCTTGCTATCCACTTCGCGCTCTTCAAACACAAGCTCGAAAACTGGGCCAATTTGGTTTTTCAAATTAACAGGAGCACCTAGATAAGTCGCTGAGTTCAGCTTCAAGCTACGATAAACACGCTGCTCGATTGGCATGCCACTTAACTCTTGCTGCGTTTTCGCGATTAGCGTTTTGTATGGTTTGATGATTTTGCGTGCAACGTCGTCACCACGCTTAGCTTGCGCGGCAATATCCGTTTGTTCCATCGCATAGTCTAAGTGTCCAACCAAACTTTCTTGCGTGACACGGTCACCTAAATATTGGGTTTGCCATTTTTTGCCAAAGTAATCCGTGACGAAATCTTTGTAACGACCACTCTTGTCGATCATCATGCGGAATACACGCAGAACCTCTAGCTTCTCGTCATCGTCTTTCGCGTTTGACATATCAACGGCCAACTCGCGCATCAACAAAGGCATAAAGCGCGACTCTAACAACGCCAAGTAAGTCTCTTCTACTTTAGGTCCAATCACGTGACCTTGGTAAAGCCCCATATCCGAAATGTACTTTGGTTTATCACGGAAGAAACCCACTTCCAACGTTGCGTCTCGAATCGTATCCAACACTTGCATCATCTCCTTCTGCGTCAGAGATGCATGTTCTTCAGGGTAACTGTCGCGGAACTCGTTCACTTTGGCCAACACAGCGTCAGCTTGGTTGACGTTCTTGATGTAGTAGTTATGCCATGCGCCAATAAGCAACGCACTTGCGACTAAACAAACCACATTCGACAGTGCAACGATTCTGCGCTTTTGCTTAGCGACACGGAAGTTGTCAGATGCCAAACCCGCCTCAGGGTAGATAATTTGGCTAAACAGTTTGCTTGTAAAATAAACCGTCGAGTTAGCAGCATCTTGCGCCCGGTTGATGGCGTGATTCAGCCCATAACGACGTGATGCTGCGTCATCAAACGCATTCGACGGCACACCTTGTTGGAAAACAGACGTGAAGTACACGCCACGTACCAATGCTGAGGTTGAGAACTGATCACTGCCAAATGCGTCGGTAAGAAAGTCGTGTAGAACTTCTTTTAGCCCTGATAACTGACGAGCAAAGCTGTAGATTTTTCTACGGTCCTCATTGCTAGCAGTTTCCAGTAATGATTTAGTCAGGGAATCATTAACGCGGTCGACAAATCGGCTATAGTCATGAGAGAACTCTTCTAACCATTTGTCTACATCATCAACAGAATCGAGTGAGAACGTGAAACCAAGCACTTCGTCACGCTTACTCTTTGGGTAATGTCTAAAGTACGCATCAAAGCCATCCAATAGGTCCATTTTTGTCAACGTAACGTACACAGGCATGCGCGTAGAAAGCGTCTCCATCAACTCACGTAGACGCGCACGCAACAAAGTGGCATACGCTTTACGCTCAGAAGTGTTACCCGAGGCTAAGTTCGCCACATCAACCGCTATCACTACACCATTTAAAGGACGTCTGCTACGAGTACGCTCCAACCAATCAATAAAGTGAAGCCATAGGCGGCGTTCCATTTGACCGTCATTGTTTTCGTCTTTAAACCCTTGCGTCAGCAGTTCACCATCAGGATCAATTAGCACCGCTTTTTCACCAATCCACCAGTCGAAGCTATAAGGGTTTTCGCTGGTTTTGCCGCTTGACGCTTTCATCACCGACGAAAAAACGTAGTTTTGTCCTGAACGGTTAATAAGACTGGTCTTACCCATATTTTCCATGCCTAGTACAAGGTACCAAGGCAGTGTATATAAGTAATTTCGTTGGTTGAGGTTCTCTTTCATGTTGACCATAACGCGATTTAGCTCAGCCTCTTGTCTTTCTTCATAGACAAGAAGCGGGTCAACTTTGATTTGGTCTTCACGCTTTTGCGTTGCTTTGAACTTATTAAGCGTATTCCACTGATAGAAGCCCCAAACCACGAGACATAAAAGTACAAAGATAACGCTCGCAATGGCACGAGACAAAATTGAAGCCAGTGGTTTGGTTTGTTCGTATTCGAACATCGGTCCTGCCCACCAGATCGCGACTAGTGTTAAAACGCACAATGCGATCAACAAAACTGGAATAGCGGATTTAAAGCTCGACGCTATTTTTTTAAGTAAGCCGGAGATAAACTTTCTCATGGTTCTGACCTTGTATTATTCCGTAACAACGATTTTTTCTAATTGATTAATGAGCGTTGGTTCCCAGTCTTGAACGCTTGATTCCAACGCCATTTTATAAAGTGACTGATAATGCTGACGTGCAATCGCATCAAGTCCTTGATTCGCCAATAAGTCTGCAGAGATCAATCGCCAATAAAACTGATCTCTAGGTTCGCTTGCTGTTGCAAGTCCGTCATTTAACATCGCCATCGCAACAGATAGACCACCCTCTTTGGCTAATGTGATCGCCTCTTGACGCTTATCGTCCCAACTACTGACACTAGAGATAGCGTTAACTTTCTCGTTGGAGGCGAGCCATTCACGCGTATCTTTACTCAAAAATGGCGTGCCACCTTTAAAGCTCATATCCGCAAGTTCTGGAACGCGCGATAAGAAGTTTTGTGTTTCCTCAAGAATGGCACTCGCCCATTCGGCCTTACCTAGCTTTGTGGCAATTTGCGCACTAAGGTATTGGCCATCAAACCAGAAAGGTGCATTAGTTAAGCTCTGTTCTACCTTTCTCCACAATGCCAGATCCGGTCTAGCCTGAGACTGTTCAAGATATTCATTAACTCGATCTGCTGCCATTGCTCGTAAAGGCGTTTCTCCTTGCGCGTTTGCATCGGGAGGCGTAGTAATCGACATCCAAATCGCAAACCGTCTTAACCGGATACTTTGCGCATATCCGTGCTCAAACTCGGCTAAGTAGTCTGCAACTTTTTTTAATGACTCTTTGGTTGCTTTGTCATTACTGGTATCAACAGCAACTGTACTTGCAGGCGAAAATTCGCTTGAGTCATTGGCAGAAGCTGAACTTTGAGTGTTGCTATTGCTCTGAGCGCTTGAATCCACCAGCGCACATGACTCTAACCAACGCTCTGCCTTTCGGATGAACAACAGGGATTCTTCGCCTTCAACGCCAGCTTCATTGGTCACTTGTTGGAACAGTGCTAAGGCTCCTTTTAGCTCACGCTGATTGGTTTCAGAAACATACTCTTGTTTTGAAACGAGCTTATCGAGTGCAGCATCAAAGCGCTGTGATATTTGATTAAAGTACTTTTTACGCGGTAATTGACCACGGCTACCCGGAGCAGGAAAGCACGTTTCCCAGTACTGGCTCATAAAATCAGAGAGCACTTGGAGGCTGAGAACAAAGCGACCGACCGAGCCATTGCTTTGGAAACATTGAAGTAGATGGACCAAGAGTTTTAAGTCTTTGGTTTTGTTTTCCATCAAAGACAGAATCGCCGTTTCTACCTCATTCCAACGCACCTCTCCGTGAGACAATGAACCCACTTTCATCATTTGGCTTTCAACAAAGTCAAAAAGTGGATCATCCATAACACGCTCACCGACAGGATTGTCTTGAGAGATTGGTGTACTAATAGCCGCTCGAATTTTTTGCACCGTCATGTCTGTATCAGACGGTTCAAGCATTTGGTTATCTAACGCTACCATCCGCACAACTCCTGCAACTCTCCAATACTTTGTTTAGCGTTTGGGGTTTGGAAAACCAAACCATCGAGCTGTTTGGCATTGGATCTTACTAATACGGAATCCTTTGACTTCATAGGACGCATCAGCGAGATAGCACTCAATCCTCGGCCAGAGCGAAGCACGAAACCTTGCTCATCGTAGGTCCATCTCTGACGCTCTCTATCTAGAAAAATTTCAGCACGCGCGCCTTCTGCAGCCTTTGGTAGCACAAGTTCAAGACGAGAAATACGGTTAATACAACTCGCCATCAGAATAACGGGAGTATCATTGCTTGACTCGGGTTGCAATGCCGCTACCGTAAACCACAAAGACTGAGTTCCACGCGAGCCTGTAGCTTCGTTGCGGATCCATCCAAGGGCATCCTGACGCTTTGTTTCGCTATCCATTGCACGTTGCCACGCTTCTGAGCGAACGATTTCGCTCGTAATCAACGGTCTTTCGACTTGACCTGTAAATGCCGCGTCAAAACATTCAAGGCGTTCGATACGAGAAACCACGTTGATACACTGCTTGGCCTTTTCGAGTAATAGGACATCAGAGTTCGCTGTTGCAGTAGCGTCTGCAAAAGACAAGCTCGATACCGAGCACAATGCGATTGCTAAGATTCTATGAATCATCACAATACAATCTCCATTTTGGTGCACTTGTCAGCAAGAGTTCGCTTAGGGATACCCAAGCTTTCCGCTGCAAGTGAACGATTCCCTTTGAACTGCTTAAGGCGCATCGCAATGATCTTTGATTCGTAATCTTTCACGGCAGAACGTAAGTCTGAAATAGACACCAGTTCTTGCTCTTCCTCGACACCTAACTCCTCACTGCTTTCTGCAACAACCGATTCGTTTTGAGCATTGAGGTAGTGCGATAGATGGTTGTACATCAGTGGTTCACCGTCATTAGCGTGCGAACAACCAAACTCAATCAAATTCCGTAGCTCACGCACATTACCCGGGAAGTCATGCTGAGATAACGCGTCTAATACCTCAAAGTGGATACCGACCACATTCGCATTGTTATCTTGGTTGAACTTAGCAATAAAGTGCTTAGCCAAGATATGAATGTCATCGTCTCGGTCTTTGAGACAAGGAACATGAACTGGGAATTGATAAAGTCGATAAAACAAGTCTTGTCTAAACAGCTTTTGTTCTATCTTTTCTTGCAACGCAACGTGCGTCGCCGCCAAAAGTCTGAAGTCAGACTCTTCTTCCTTATCTGAGCCCAAAGGTCTGTACTTTCGAGTTTCTAGCACACGTAAAAGCTTCGCTTGGAGCATCAATGGCATATCGCCAATTTCATCTAGAAACAGCGTACCGCCATCCGCGAGTGCGATCAGCCCGGTTTTGTCCGTTGTTGCTCCGGAGAAAGCTCCTTTGCTGTAGCCAAACAATTCACTTTCCAATAGGTTCTCTGGAATCGCTGCACAGTTAATAGCGACAAGTGACTGACGGCTACGCGAAGATTGTTCGTGGATAGAGGCCGCAACGACCTCTTTACCGACACCGGTATCGCTTTGTATCAGAACGGTCATATCCGACTGAGACGCAACGGCTACTTGTTCGCGCAGCTTCTTCATGCAAGCGCTATCACCGACCAAATTCTGCTTAATCAGATCTGATTTGTTCGAAATAGCCTGAGTTTGCTCCACGAGGTTCAAAGACTCTCTTAATCTGCCTTTGAGCGTGGTGGCCTTCTCTAGCTCGTTTAATTTTTGCCAATGATGCGTGTATAGCTCAATAAAGCGAGGAAAATGCAGGTTCCAATTATCTTGCCACTGAGTATTATTCCAACTAACAACGTCAACTACGTAGACGGCTAACGCCATCACATGGTCACTAGCTTCACTGACATCATCTTTTAAAGGCGTAATCAGTACCTTATCACCGTCACCCACATGACCCAGCAATGACGAAAACGCTTTGTCTTCCTGCCAATAGATCAGGTGCTCTGAATTGATCACTTTCTGTTGGCCGCTTTGCAAGACATGAGCAAGTGGCGATACGAAATCGCCAACATTCCAACTTTGCTGAATATCATGGTTGAGCGTCACTAATTGGCGACCATCTGGTGTAACGCCAATAAATACGCAGCGCTTTGCATTAAAGTCATTTGTCAACGTATGACAAAACACTCTGATCAGTGTCGAGAGGTCATTCGCTGCCGCTAACTGGTTTGCAACACCTAGCCAATCCGTCATGTTACTCAACCTTACCAATGAACTGGTTGTTCTCAACTTCGATTGCGATATGAGACACCACTTCTTGGTTCGCCAGTTTATTGAGTAGCGCCAGTGAAATCGGTGGAAGTACTTGACCTTCAATGATTGCTTCCAACATACGAGCGCCGTTTTCGCTACGGTGTGTTCGAAACAAGATTTCATCAATCACTAAAGGTGAAATTTCTACTGTCGCTTTGTATCGCTCTTTAAGCAGTGATTCGAGTTTGCTCAACTTACCGCGCACGATTTGGCCAAGAACCTCTTCACCCAACGGTAGATATGGAATAGTTTCCATACGAGCCAGTAATGCAGGTTTAAAGAACGCCGCCAATTCTGGATAGAGAGCATCATCCATTTCATCTAGGTTATCGGCATAATCAACAATCGTTTGGTAACCGAGATTAGACGTAAGGAAAAAGACGATGTTCTGACAATCGATCAGGCGCCCTTCACCATCCGCCAATTCGCCTTTATCGAACGCTTGATAAAACAGATTGAGAACTTCAGGATGCGCCTTCTCGACTTCATCCAGTAGCACAACAGAATACGGCATTTTTCGAATCGCTTCTGTTAATACGCCGCCTTCACCGAAACCAACATAACCAGGAGGAGAACCAATCAAGCGTGATACGGTGTGTTTCTCTTGATACTCAGACATGTTAATTGTGGTAAGGAATCGTTTACCGCCGTAAAGCTGCTCAGCCAATTGAACCACGGTTTCTGTTTTACCCACACCACTTGGACCAACAAGCAAGAATGCACCTTTTGGTCGCCCCGAACGACGAAGATCCGCGCGAGCCGTTAACAAATGTTTATGAACACGTTGAATCGCGCAGTCTTGCCCTTTGATCGCTTCACCTAAAATGTCAGGTAGGTGCGTTAACTTAGTTAATTCGTCAGTGTTCATTTGGTCGATTGGTACACCCGTCCAGTCAGCAATCACTTCTGCGATTTGCTGTTCATCAACACTTGGGTGAATCAACCGGTCTTTAAACGGCAGCGCTTCTAGCGTCTCATACAGCTCGGCCAGTTGATGTTTCACTTCACTTAGCGCACCTTCATCAAGCTCATCGCTCATCACCTGTCGACGCAATTCAATCATTTTCGTTACGTCGTCACGCTGACTTGACCATTTGGCGTTTAAATCGTGATATTCGCTTTCACAAGCTTGTTTCAATTCATTGAGAGACTCTTGTCGTTCAATATCAACAGGCAGGCCCAACTGCTCCTGCCTTTTTAGCATCTCTAGTTCCAATTGGTACTGATGCTGCAGAGTTTGTAGCTCGGCCATACGTGGCGGCGGAGTACTAAGGTTAATAGAGATACGCGCACAAGCGGTATCCAAGACATCAATCGCTTTGTCAGGCAGTTGACGCCCAGAAACATAACGCGCAGAGAGGAAAGATGCAGCTTTTAACGCACTGTCAGAAATAAGAACTTGGTGGCTGTTTTCGTAAACATTGCACAAACCGCGCAGGATATTGACGGTTTGCTCTGCAGAAGGTTCGTCTAGCTTCACTAATTGGAAACGGCGGCTAAGCGCAGGATCTTTCTCGAAGTACTTTTTGTATTCTTTCCAGGTTGTTGCGGCAACGGCACGCAGTTCACCACGAGCCAATGCTGGCTTAAGTAAGTTTGCAGCGTCACCACCGCCTTCTTGATTCCCCGCACCAATTAAGGTATGCGCTTCGTCGATGAACAAAATAATTGGCGTTGGAGCGGACTTAATTTCATCAATGATGGCTTTTAGTCTTTTCTCAAACTCCCCTTTTACCGCTGCACCGGCTTGAAGCAAGCCTAAATCTAGGCTCATTAGTTCTATGTTCTTCAAACGGTCAGGCACTTTCCCGTCAACGATTCTAAGCGCAAGTCCTTCTACAACGGCACTCTTACCGACACCTGCGTCACCCACGACAATTGGGTTGCTTTTTCTGCGGCGACATAGGATATCAATCATCAGATTGATTTCTTCATCACGACAAAGCACAGGGTCTAACTCATTCGCACGTGCTTGTTCGGTCACATTAGTACAGTACTTGTTAAGTGCTTGTTGAGCGTTATTTGAGGTAAGTGGATTGCTCGCCTTTTTACCGTTTTCAACCGGTGTTTCCGCCGAGTCTTTCAAAACAGCAAAGAACTCTCTGCGCAACGTTTCTCGATTGAAGGTTTCGAACTTCTTATAAACCGACGGTGCAAGATAACGTTCCGGTCGCATTAGTGCAGCTAAGAAAATGATGCCTGAACGCAGATGGTCGAGGTTCATTTCCGTCGAGGCAAGCAGCCATGCATCTTGCAGCAGTTCAATTAATAAAGGAGAGAATACTGGATAAGTTTCGTGTCCAGATTCACGTGGTAACTCACCAAAAACTAAATCTTGAATTTCAACGTGGTCAATATCGCTGCTGCGTAAAATCTCACGAATATCACAAAGAGGATTATTCAAAGACACATGCAAATAATGTTCAAACGTTACTTCTGAATGTTGGTGTTCTAAACACAGAGAAGCCGCTTGCTCTAGGGCTAATTTACTTTGTTCGTTTAGTTTGCTAATTAGCGTTGGCAATTCTATTTTGATCACATCAAAGCCTTTTGAAATTATTTATTCCGAAGTATTAAAATCAGTCTTATAGAAGCTGAGTTAATTGATTGAGCACATCTAAAGATTTAGCGCTGAGCAAGTAACGGTAGACAATGAAAGCCACACCCCATAGCCCGGCAAAGCCTGCGAAGATCATCCAGACTGGCATTTGGTTACTCAAACGGTACTTAGTCGCCACGACATGTTCTGTCGCACACGTTAACGACTCAGGCTCTTTATCATCAAAGCTGTTTAACGTTTCGTAGAGTTTTAGTGCGACGCGCTCTCTTTCTTCTTTACCGCCTTCGACGACCTTGTATTTACCTTCAAATCCCAGCATTAGGCATAGGTAGATGAACTCCAAGAGCATTCGATAGCGAGGAGGATCGGCCAACAGACGATTCAAAATAACGAACACCTTTTCACCACCCCACGTTTCGTTATGGAAACGAGTCAGCAAAGAGTGCTCAGCCCAACTACTTTCAGCGCCCCAATCCGTGCTCATCACTGCTTCATCAAGCACTGCACAAAGTACGTAACGGTATGCCATCACCGATGCATGTTCGACATCGGCTTGAATCAATTCCATCTCAATGGCTTTGATCTCTTCTTGGACTTGTTTATAGATAGCTTCAACGTTATCGCACTTGGCTAAAGAACGAATGCGTAGCGACAAACCCAACAACGGTGTCGCCGCATCGATCATTTTATTTTCGTTATCACCGCGTAGCTGGAACCAATAATCCTGATCGGCATCGATGCTTTTAACCTGATCAAATAACAGTTCATCGTAACGGTCGTTGGTGAATTCATGCGTAACACTCATGATTAACTCCTAATAGCCCAGAATTGCAGATCGAGTTCTTCAAATTCGCCCGCAACGTGGAATGCAAAACCGCTCGAATTCTGCAACATGCGCCAAGCATCACTGGTTTTGTCCAATTGGTAATAGGTATAGCCAGCGTGGTATGGCAGTTGTCGCGGCGCGACAGGAAGCGGATTAACCGGAATACCTGGAAGCTGAAGCGAAATAAGTTCGCGGATCTTCTCAACAGAAGACGCTTTCGTTTGCTGCACGAACAATCTGCGCAGGTCTTCTAGTGGCATACGAGCGCGAACCGCTAGGATAAAGTCGGCAGAGTCCAGTAGAGACTGATCTTGAATCGGCGCTACCATTAAGCCGTAACGACGTTTTTGCAACTGAATAGAAACCGCTCTTGGCTCCAACACGATGCTGAGTGACTGACGCAGTTTCATCATCAGCGTTCTGAACGATTCCGTCGGCATCTCGTGTTGGTAGACTGTAAACTGAGGCGGCATACGACTTTCATCGGTGAATGTCGCTAACTCACCACAAATTGTACTCAGAGCTTGATACAAACGTTCTGGATGGAGACTACGCAGAGAGGCTAAATGCTGAAGATTGGGTTGTAAGCGATTTAGTGCTTGCAACAACATGAAGTCTGATACATCCGCAACACCACCTTGGCTTGGAGATCCAATACGCGTGGCAATGTTCTTTGCACGCTCGCGCATTAACCCAGACATTTCATTGATGAATCGATGCAGTGTCGGCACACCTACCACATTCAGATGGCAAGGAATAAAATCCGGGTCCAACATGACGCTTCCGTCTGGGCGCTTTTCTAAAATACGAGCAATCGCGATCGATGAGAAAGAACTTCTGTCTTGCTTCTCTAGCATTAATCTCGGTTGCACAGGAGACACATCCATCAGTGCAGTGTCACCTTGAGGGGTATGCACATCTCGAACTTCCTGTTTACTCGCAATATAACGACCAGTACCTTGTGCATCCGCATGCGAAATTTCCATTAAGGAATCACTGCGTAGTGGCAATGCCAAGTACACAATCTGGTTTGCCAATGAGTCATCCACAACTTCAAGTGGATCTGGCATTTGGTCTTCTTGCGGGATACGGAAGACGGTGCCATCCGGCATCACACCAACGGCACGTTCAATAGCAATACGGCCAAAACTCAAGTATTCAGGGTTTAACGACAGTTCTGATACCCCAAACAAGTACTGGCTAACTGACGACACTCTTTCGTCAACAATGTATTCGTTGTATCTCTGTTGCTGTTGGAAATGTTGTGGTTTGATAAATAAGCCCTCGCTCCAAACCACTCTATTGCGCGAAACCATACTTACTCTACCTTCTGTAATTCAACATCATAGTCTTTAAACAGCATCAACAGATGGTATCTATGACCTAGATTGATAATCTTCACTGCTTTTTTCCAATCACTGAGTTCAGGCTCAGCAAACTTAGCTAACACTGCGATGTAGCGAGTGTCTTCGTCGACTTCTATATCTTCGACAAACTTGAACTGTCCGGGCGTTAACACATAGTCATAAACGTCGACATAGTTGCTCTTGAGCACTTTTTTGTAGTCTTCATTGATTTGGTCAAAATCTGCTGAAAGAAACATCGAATCATCTTCCAGTTCAAATACTTGCAGTTCGATTGGTGACGGCTCACCATAAACATTCGGATTGACTCCTTTGTCTGCAACCAAACTGAAAGTGACGACTGTCGGTTGCTCAGAGACTTTGTCACTTGAGCTACAACCGGTTAGCGCTAATATCCCTAAAAGAAAAACCAAGATGTGCTTTAGCATCATGACTCCATTTGTTTCTCGCGTAGTAGACGGTCATATGCTTGATCAAACACTTCCCAGAAAAGCTTTTCGAAACCTTGTTGGCGGTCAGACGTTAGCTCTCGGTAGTAGCTTTGGTACATTTCCCACGCCCAAGCATTTTGGTTTTGTTCAGGAATTTCGTATGAACGACGGTAGCGCTCAAAGCGTTTCATCAGGGTTTCTGGAGAAAATGCTTGTACGATTTGACCTAATGCCAAAGTTGTCGCGACTTGCACGACATCATTGTGATCTTTGAGGTTCTTTAAGCTCTCTGAAATTGCTGACGGCGCAGACAAATGAACAGAACCAGTGTCATTACTGAACATCGTCTTAACAGTCTCTTCGTAAGGCAAGCCAAGACGTAAAGGGTTGTCTTCGATTGGTTGTAAGTTCTTATTGATAACACCATAGCGGCCACTATCAACATGTTGATGAAGTTCCAGAAGACCTTTTACTGCGGCCTGTAGCGCTGCGCCAATCTCTTCCGAAGTCATCTGAACGTCTTGCGCTTGACGGCTGTCTACCACTGATACGCCCAATCCACGGAACAACGGTCCAGAAAGCATGTGGTTTTGTTCACCCGTTACCAGCAAGTCATTATCTAGCCTTTCCTGTTTGGAAAATTCTTCTTCGAGCAGGTCCAACGTTTTGTCGTCCATCATCAATTCCTCTTTTTGTATATCACCTAGCCCATCGTTCACGTACATTGGCTGCTTTGGTTCTGAATGGGTCGTATTTATAAGTTGGTTATGTTCTTCGACTCGATTGTTGCTGCTAGTTGTATTTTCAATAACAGCGTCGGTGTCAGATTTGGCAAAGAAAGAAAACGGGTTAAAACGGCTTTTTTTCTTCAATTTGATTGCTGATGACATTTCGAACTCGCTATCAGCTTGTGGCGTCACATCTTGCGTCTTGTTCTTCTTTTGGTTAGCCAACAACCATTCTGAGTCATCTGTATCGGTTGTAATATCTTCGTGGTCACCGAGTAGGCTTTGCGCTTCTCTGTCTTTCACATCAACTTCAAGAAGGTCTAGAGGATCGATATGTTCCGTTTTCTTTTTCGGCGCTAAGACCAGTTCTTCGTCTTCATCAAAAAGTTCGTTTTCTTGGCCGAATAACTGTTCAAGGCTTTGATTACTCGAATGCAAATAACTATCGGTCGATTCACTAGTGACCATTAACTGGTACAAACCGACCTTAAACGTGTCTTTATGATGAATTTGCGCCATCTTTCCAATGCCCAGAGGCATCGTTGCACCATTTACATAGGTTTCACCGCATAAATCTTTAATACAGAAATGATTATCTCGAACAAGGATTTCACAGTGTTGGGCGTAAACATTTGTGTTCTGACCTTTTAATGGCCAACTTGTGGCGCCACTTGAACCAATAACTCCGCCCTCTTGATTGAATTCATAAGAGGCGCTGACCCCAGGCTCGAGGTCTTTGGTATTCGTCACAATGACATTCAAAATTTTATTGTGCTGTTCCACTCCATTTCCCTCTATTGGCGCACTTGAATCGTGACACTTTGTTGACCATCACCTTCGCCAAGAAAGGTTGACCAACCCAGTGGTGTGGCTTTATTTCTGTCTAGCATTAATGAAGAGGTTTCCCCTTCTTTTAAGTGCAGTTCTAGGTCGTAAGCCATTTGTTCTCGAAGCACAAACTCAACAAGTTTGCACAGCGGTAAATACTCTTTGCCCGTAGGTAAAAAGTCTCGGTATCGCTGCTGACTTAACCCTCTTAACACCAAGGTGAACTTGCCATTACACTCTGTAACTTTTTCACCAATTACGGTGTTTTCACCCAAGCTCATATTTGCAGCGCCCAGTTTCATCTGCTGATCGCGGCTAATATCGACACGCCTTGTCACCCATTGGCGAATTTCAACGTCTTCAATGTCAAAGCAGTGCGCGATAATGCCCGATACCACCTGAGGAGAACGGCTTCGACCAGCTAGCATTCCGGCGTAAGACAACATCTTGCACCAGTTAATTGGGGTCTCACCGCGCATATCTGGGTCAGCCAGTCCCACCAATGCAAACAACTGAGCAGAGAACTTATCGCTCGCGCCTTCTTGGAAACGAATGTAGTACCTGTACTTACGCCACACTCGATAAACTAGCGTGATTAGATGGTTGTTGAAAAAATCGAGAAACAACCCGCGCAGTCCGAGTTCACCTTCCGTTGTAATGTGTTCAAGTAGATAACCAGGTAGCGGCGATTGGGCTCCGGTTAAACCAAAAAAAGTCGTCTCCAGTTCCATCCGCCCCGCAGAGTGCTGCGTTAATCCAGAGATATCAGACGTAGAAAACCCCAAACTAGGATTGGACTTGAACATCAACTCACATTGGCGTTCCCAATCATCATCTTCAGGGTCGAGTTCATTTAACGTCAAAAGCAACTCAACCAACTGGTAAAAGTTGAAGCTCTTTACATCGAGGTCCGCAACGTTGTTTGGTAACGGTTCTAAGGCAGTTGATCTCATATCAGTGGCTGCAATCCGTGTTGCGTACCCCAGCGGTACTCTTCTCGACTTTCCGCGTTTACAACAAATAATTCATGGAACGAGTTTATGCTGGCATATAAGGCAAAAAACTGGCTGAGTACGGTGCCAAACAAATAAAGATCGCCTTCTGAACCAAATGCGTTCGGGTCCATGGTGATTTTCGAGATCAGCCCACGAACAGGCATGCCTCTTATCAGCTTGTCTAATGGTTGCGTTTGGATATCGACAATACCTTCCATTCTCTGACGTGAAATTCGTGCAGCACGCTGATCCACCAGCGCTCGGAAGTCGTAAGCCCTTAACACTGAACTGAGCGCCTGCTTATCCAAAAGCGACAAATAGTTGAGCGATAGATTAGAAATTAGCGTCCAAAGCAGGCTGCCGTCTAATACTGGTCTCAATGTTTGAGTCGGGATGGTGATATTGCCAAATTCAGCAAACGGTGGTGAGGTATCTGTGCTTACACACACATCGCCTACGCCTAGCTCCGCAGGAAGTTGTCTGTTGGTACATGTCAGCTCTAGTGTTACCGCTTCGTCTTTCGCATAACTGGTTGTTTCATCACCGCGAACGAACGAAATGTAGTGGTCGAAACCATCTTTGCGGATACTATCTTTCACGCGAACTCGGTAATACAACGCGAGGCGATTGCGAGATAGCTCTATTTCATGCTTGAAACTCTCAAACGGTGTATATACACGTCGTTGCCCGCGAACTCGACCATCCGATGTATCCTGCCAACCTTCCACATGATTAACGCTAAAGATCTCGTAATGGCTAGGATATCGACTTGATGGCTTAACACGGTACTCTGTTTGTCTACCGGTTAAATCAATCGGATCAGCATCGTGTTGGAACAGATTAACAATCGGTGTCGCATAGAGAATAAAACTGTCATTGGTTATCTGCGCGCTGGTCGGTAACGTCTGAGAAAAGTTAAAGCAAATCTTAAAGTTTCCTTTCACTTGCCCTGGAATATATTGACCAATTTTCTTTAAATCGAAAAAGTGGAATGCCTCAGGAAACGCGAGGTACTCTTGGAAAATTCGATAACCTTGGTAAACGTTTTTTGGATACGGCAGTAGCCCATCATTATCGAAGCCAACTACGCCAAAAACGTCTTTAGGAACTGTAACTTTGCCACCGTCGAATTCAACGTCGATAGATTCAAGGTAATGTCCCAACCAAAGATATAAACTCTGCGCACTGAAAGTATCGCCACCTAAATAAAACCGCAGCGACTCTAAACCAATCGATTTAACTAATTCATCTGGATTGAGCATTGAAAGCTCAAGAATCACCTTACTAGTATCTTTCGAGTGAATGGCTTGAACTCGTTCGCACTCAATTGGGTAGATTTCTACATCACGGCAAGTATTAAAATGACACGCGGTACCAAATACAGGTTTCGAGTCTACTTGAGTCGACTGAGAAATGACCTGACGAGTATGAAAGTTATTTTTGGGATGGAATCGTAAGATGCTCAAACTCGGTATTGGGCGAAGATAATTCGGCCAGAGCATATTAATAATCGAGTGTGTTAACTCAGGAAATTCATCTTCAACTTTCTCGCGCAGTTTGCCAGTTAAAAACGCAAACCCTTCAAGCAAGCGTTCAACATCAGGATCGGTATTTCTACCGTTAAGAAAACGGGAAAGTTGGGGATAAACTTCAGAAAACTGCTTTCCCTGTTCTTTAAGAAAAGCCAGTTCGTCTCGAAAATATTTGTCTTGTGCCACTAAGTTATTACTCGGTATTTTCTATTATTATCAAGAAGTAAATCGATTTTTACTTTTTCATGGATTGCTGAGGTATTCACGACTGCGGCTACGCTAAAGCGCAAGTTCAATGGTTCAGCGTCGTCCTTGATGACTAGGACGTTGACATTGGTTAACCGTGGTTCAAATTCCTCTAAACAACGTTTGATTGAGAGCTTTATACGAATAGAGAGATCTAGAGTCGCTGCCGTCGCGTCATTAAAATCGACCAGCCCGAGTGTAGGAGAGCTCAATGACTCTCCTACTCGGGTATTGAGAATGTTAGAAACATTTCTCTTGATAGAACGCAGCACCTCAGAGCTTTCTGGACCTTGAGATAAAGAAATTGGTTTGGAGTCAGCCTCTAAACGTTCGAAGAGACTAACGCCAAAAACGCTTTCTTCTGGTTCTATGTAACCCATTAAGCCTGATCCAATCGACCGACAAGAGACAGTTCGAAGTTCGCACCCATGTACTTAAAGTGTGGACGGACAGACAGAGATACTTGGTACCAACCTGGTTCACCCTGTACATCATGAACTTCAATGCTTGCAGCGCGTAATGGACGGCGGCTACGTACGTCCGCTGGCGGGTTCTCTTGGTCAGCAACATACTGACGAATCCAACCATTCAGTTCACGCTCAAGATCTTGGCGCTCTTTCCACGCACCAATTTGCTCGCGTTGCAACACTTTGATGTAGTGCGCCAAGCGGTTGATGATCATCATGTAAGGCAGCTGTGTACCCAACTTGTAGTTGGTTTCGGCTTCTTTGCCTTCTTTGGTATTCGGGAAGACCTTCGGCTTTTGAATTGAGTTTGCAGAGAAGAACGATGCGTTATCACTGCCTTTACGCATTGTCAGAGCAATGAAGCCTTCTTCTGCTAGTTCAAATTCTTTACGGTCGGTTACCAGTACTTCCGTCGGAATCTTTGACTGTAGAGCACCCATCGATTCGTAAACATGAACCGGAAGATCTTCAACGGCACCACCGCTTTGTGGACCAATGATGTTTGGACACCAGCGGTACTTCGCAAAGCTGTCGGTCAAACGCGTAGCAAATGCAAATGCAGTGTTACCCCAAAGGTAGCTTTCATGGGAGCCGCTAACGTTTTCGCTGTAAGAGAACGACTTAACTGGGTTCTCTGTCGGGTCATACGGTGTACGAAGTAAGAAACGTGGTGCGGTCAAACCGATGTAACGAGCATCTTCGGACTCGCGCAGTGAACGCCACTTAGTATATTTAGGGCCTTCAAAGGTCGACTTAAGATCTTTTTGATTTGGTAGTTCTTCAAAAGAATCAATACCAAAGAATTGAGGTCCAACACTTGAGATGAATGGCGCATGTGCCATCGCGCCTAATGCACCCATGTACTGAAGCAGCTTCATATCTGGTGTAGAAGGAGTAAAGCTATAGTTCCCGATGATCACACCTGTTGGTTCGCCACCAAATTGACCGTAACCAGAAGAGTAAACGTGCTTGTATAGACCAGACTGAGTAGTTTCTGGAGCGAACTCGAAATCATCCAGAAGCTCTTCTTTCGTTACGTGCAACACATCAATTTTGTTGTTTTCACCAAAATCGGTGCGGTCAACAAGGAGCTTTAAGCCTCTCCATGAAGATTCAAGGTTTTGGAATGACTCGTTGTGAAGAACTTCATCCACCTGAGCGCCAATTTTTCTATCTAGCTCGACAAGCATTTGATCAACAAGAGCCTTGTTTACAGGCTGTTCGGTGCGGTCTGAACCAACGAGATTTTCAATAAACGCTGCAACACCTTTTTTCGCAATATCGTATGCTTCTTCATTCGGTGTTAGGCGCGTTTGAGCCATAATTTCATCAAGCAGGTTACCTGTCTGTTGTTCCTGCGGTTTGTCTGCAATCGCTTCATTCGTTGCCATTGGAGTAATCCTTTCGTTCCTATTTATCACTTGATTTAATAATGCCTTGCGTTGTTCTCATCATTCTTTTTCAGGAGCGACAAGATTTAACTCTGACAAAAGCTTTTCTCTCGATTCATCTGAAGCAAGTAATTCTTGTAGTCGAGAACGAAATGCAGGAACGTTACCTAAAGGACCTTTTAACGCTAATAGTGCTTCACGTAACTCTATTAATTTGTTTAGTTCTGGAATTTGTTTAACGATCGAATCCGGTGAGAAATCGGCAAGCGATTCAAACGAAAGTTCAACTGGCAAATCCGCATCTTCTTCATCAACAAGCTTATTTGATACGAAAGTAGAAAGAGTTAATTTGCTCTCTTTCATAACCGATTCAAAGTTGTTTTTATCAATACTAACTGGCTTACGCTCCTCCAAAGGTGCCTCTTCTGGATGGCCTTTAAAGTCGCCCACTACCAATGTTTTCAAAGGTAATTCAACTTCAGCCTGAGCATCCCCTGTAGCAGGAATATACTTAATATTGATTCTTTCTTTTGGAGCTACACTTCCATTCTTAGTCATACAATACTCTCTTTTGGCGACACAATATTGCTTAAAAACCAAGCCAAAATTGTTAAAGCCATATATTTCACTAAACCTATGTGAAAACTCTGAGTTCTGAGCCTTCCAACGTTAAACAAAAAACACTCGGCGATTATTCCACAACACACTTATTTTTTAAGTGAAAATGAGGGTTATTAATTAGAGGTTCATTCCAAAAAAATAATGAAATGGATTGCTTATTACTTATTAAATTAACAACAAGTCTTACAAATAAGACCCACTTGGATGCTCTGCCCAGAAATAGAAGATATAAATGACAAATTAATAAACAGATATTATTTACAAATCAGTAAATAATACTTATATAAAACTAAAGAACTAGTTCAGGATATAGGAAATTTACATTACAAATATTTATACATCCTATTTATTTTATGAGTGATATATATGTGACTCGTCATGTTTATTATTAAATTAATCATTAAGTATTTATCAAACCTCTATCTAGCTATCTTTGATTGAAATAGACAGAGAAAAAATTGGGATAATTTGAGGCGCTTTTACTTACAATACATAAGCATATAACGCTTCTTCTATTTGTATATTTGACTCACACCATAAGTAGTCCGAACGCTCGCTGTTCGTTAGGTAAACAGGCCGTAAGGGCGATGATGGATACCATCTCAAATCTCAAGTACAATACCCACCACTCTAATTGACCAAAGAGAATCTAAGCTCAGCATGTGAGAATTGAGCACTGCGAAGTAGGCTTGGATTACGACTAAGGTATAAATTTCAAATGGTTAACAATACTATTCAATGGTTTCCTGGGCATATGCACAAAGCCCGTAAAGAGATCGAAGAAGCCATCCCTCAAATAGATGTCATTATTGAAGTACTGGATGCGCGTATCCCTTTCAGTAGCGAAAACCCGATGATTTCTCAGCTACGCGGCGAAAAGCCAGTAGTCAAAGTGCTGAACAAGCGAGATTTAGCCGACCCGGAGATGACTCAGCTTTGGATCGACCACTTTGAGAAAGAGAACAATGTAAAGGCGATGGCAATTACCACCACCATTCCTCAAGAAGTGAATAAGATCCTCGAACTGTGCCGCAAGTTAGCACCTCACCGTGAAGAGATTGGTAAGAACATTCGCACGATGATCATGGGGATTCCAAATGTGGGTAAATCGACCATTATCAATACCCTAGCTGGCCGTACTATTGCGCAAACAGGTAACCAACCTGCCGTCACTCGCCGTCAGCAACGAATTAACCTGCAAAATGGTATTGTTCTTTCAGATACACCGGGAATTTTGTGGCCAAAGGTGGAAAACCCTCATAGTGGTTTCCGATTAGCGGCAACTGGGGCTGTGAAAGACACTGCAATGGAATACGATGAAGTTGCCTTCTATACCGTTGAGTACCTTGCCAAAGCCTATCCTGAGCGCCTAAAAGAACGCTATCAGATTGAAGAACTTCCAGAGACTGATATTGAGTTAATGGAAGAAATCGGCCGACGTCGCGGCGCTTTGCGCTCTGGCGGACGAGTTGACCTGCACAAATGTTCTGAGATCTTGTTGCACGAGCTACGCAATGGCACCTTGGGGCAACTGACTTTAGAGCGACCTGAAATGATCACTCAAGAGTTGATTGAAGTAGAAATCGAAACCGCTCGCAAGGCAGAAGAGAAAGCGAAGAAGAAAGAAGAACGTCGCAAGCGTTACCTTAAAAACAAACGCTAATTCTCAAACGAAAAATAACAAGGGCAACGTAATGTTGCCCTTTTCTTTATCTGCCGTATATCAATGACTTTTGCTATAGTAACGCAAGGAAAATCACAACGAGACCTTAATCTATGAGAGTGCCTACCAACATCATCACTGGTTTTTTAGGAACAGGGAAAACCACCGCTATCTTAAATCTACTGAAAGAAAAGCCCGAAAATGAAAACTGGGCCGTTTTAGTCAACGAGTTCGGTGAAATCGGTATCGATGGTGCGATGATGACGGACCAAGGAGCGCTGATTAAGGAAGTACCAGGGGGCTGTATGTGCTGCGCAGCGGGTGTACCGATGTCTGTTGCAATTACAGCCCTACTGCGAACTAATCCGGATAGACTTATCGTTGAGCCAACTGGACTTGGCCACGCTCATAAAGTGTTGGCGACATTAACTTCTGCTCAATTTGCTGACTACATCGATTTAAGAGCGACCATTGGTTTAGTTGACCCACGCAACCTCTCTAACCCAAAGTATCTTGAGAATCAGAACTTTAATGACCAACTGGCCATTTCAGACATCATCATTGGTAACAAAGTTGACCAATGTCATGTAAGCGATATTGATACGTTTAGTGACTGGGTAACCGATCAAAACCCTCCAAAGATGTTCTCTCAGCTCGTTAAACAAGGCCGTTTCCCGATTGAGTTGCTTGATAGCCACCGTCGTGATGAGTCGCCGTCCGGTAATATTGAAGAACACCACCATGAACATGCTGAGCAGGAGCCTCAATTCCAATTACCGCCTAACCAACAACTGGTGCGTAAAGAGAATAAAGGACAAGGTTACTTTAGTTGCGGTTGGATTTTTGGTGCTGAAGTTGTATTCAATTTTGATGATCTGTTTTCAGTGTTATCCGACATTACGGCTGAGCGAGTAAAAGGCGTGATGAATACAACCAACGGCTGCTACGCGTTCAACGTGAGTAATGGCGTTGTATCTGTCAATGAGATGAGCTTGGACGGATTTGAAAGCCGTTTAGAAGTGATAGACAGTCAGTTACTCCCTTGGGACGAGTTAGAAAGCGTCCTAAAGAAGATCTCGAGCATATAATAGAATTGCCAAAATGACAAAAGGCGCACCTTAGAAGTGCGCCCTATCCCTCGTTACTCAATCGTGAGTCTGCGAATCAGGTCATCTATATCGTCGCCTGACTATAAACGAGGACTTGAAATAGCTTGTTTGAATCCATCCAAATTGTAGGTAAGGCAGCAATTCCTCCATGCGGGTTGGTTCAGAATGCCTTACACCTTAACTATGGTTCAAATCGCAAATTATGCAAGGGAAGCATGCTGATAAAGTAAGCGATATTGTGATACCTATCCCGAATTTTTTACCGCTTCCTCGCTGTAACAATCCATTCCATCAATTCTGAAATTCAAAATTGCATTCTTGCCGCTATGGTTAATCAAGCACGAGCGTATAATTCTTTGTACATCTCGTCCCACCGACGCACCAAACGAGGCATTTTATTCTATGACCAAGAGAGAGAAAATTAAGCAGTCCCTTATCGCTACTATGCCTAAGGATGTCATTAATCAATTTCTCTCTAAAGACAAAACACCGCTTTCGGTTCTTATTCTCTCCCTTGTTGTGGGAATACTTGCTGGTTTTGTCGGCACCATGTTTGAGTTAGCGGTACACTTTGTTTCTGAACAGCGCACTGACTGGCTAAAAGAAGCCATATCAGGGGTTTTACCACTTTGGCTGGCGGCGTTTTTGATAAGCGCTGCGCTCGCATTCATTGGTTATTTTCTTGTTCATCGATTTGCTCCTGAAGCGGCTGGCTCTGGTATTCCCGAGATTGAAGGCGCCATGGACGGTATTCGCCCAGTCCGTTGGTGGCGCGTCTTGCCAGTTAAGTTCTTTGGCGGGATGGGTGCGTTGGGTTCAGGTATGGTGCTCGGCAGAGAAGGCCCAACCGTGCAAATGGGCGGCGCGATTGGTCGAATGGTCACCGACGTATGCCGAGTTAAAAATGATGATACTAAACACTCGTTACTCGCGTCTGGTGCTGCGGGAGGTTTAGCCGCAGCGTTCAATGCTCCGCTTTCCGGCATCATGTTTGTCGTCGAAGAGATGCGTCCGCAATTTCGCTATTCACTTATCTCAATTAAGGCTGTGATTATTTCGGCAGTATCAGCCAATATTGTCTTCCGTTACATCAACGGACAGAGCGCTGTCATTACCATGCCTCAATACCAGCCACCAGAATTACCAGCACTATGGTTATTCCTACTGCTAGGCATAATGTTTGGAATATTTGGCGTGATTTTTAATCGCCTCGTGACTCTATCTCAAGATTGGTTTGTACGCATCCACCGAAACGATAGAAAACGCTATCTCATCACTGGTAGTTTAATTGGTGGTTGTTTTGGTATTACGTTGCTGTATTTACCCGAAGTGACCGGTGGCGGTATCGGATTAATCCCGAACATTACGAACGGCGGCTACTCAGCTGCGTTCTTGCTGCTGCTCTTCGTTGCGCGCATCGCTACGACGCTGATTTGTTTTGGTTCTGGCGCTCCAGGTGGAATTTTCGCACCAATGCTCGCGCTTGGTACGCTGTTTGGTTACGCTTTTGGACTCATCGCCAAAGGCTTGCTACCTGAATTAGACATCGACCCGGGCATGTTCGCTATTGCTGGTATGGGAGCCCTCTTCGCTGCCACAGTTCGCGCTCCAATTACGGGTATATTGCTTGTCATTGAGATGACCAATAACTACTACCTAATCCTACCGTTAATCATCACCTGCCTTGGCGCGGTTATTTTCGCTCAAATGCTCGGTGGACAGCCAATCTACAGCCAACTATTACATAGAACTTTGAAAAATGAGAAGTTAAGACAGGTAGACCTCCCCAACGAGACGAAATGACAATTGCGTAGCAACCGTTTGGCTTGATATCATCACCGCCAGATTTTTATCGGTTTAATGCTCTGCACTCTCTATTTTTAGAGCATTTACTCATAGCACTCTAGGGATAGATTTGTGAACTGGAAACGTTTCACGCAGTTTCAAAGTGTACCACCGTCACAGGCAGCATTAGCGCTTGGTGTAATCGGTTTGAGCCAGGCATGGGCTCTATATGTACCTGAGGTTGGCGTACCAATTAGACCATTTCTTGCTGGTTTTGGCGCTATCTTACTGTTTCCAGTTCTGGTCAAATACCTGTCTAACTTCAAGACCTTTATCAACGATATTCGCCATCCGCTAAGCGGGAGCCTCATGGCCCCAATGAGTATGGCTTTGTTGATTTTGTGTGATTACCTCGCGGTAATATCACCGATCATCGCTTATCCGCTTTGGTTTGCTTCCTTGCTACTCCATCTCACTATGATGGTGTTATTTTTCGGTTTCCAACTGACTAACTTTAAAATTTCCAACATAGTACCTAGCTGGTTTCTTTATCCCGTTGGCGTAATCAGTAGCTCGTTAGCGGGCAGTCAATTTGGCCATACTGTCTTATCGGAAACCTTAGTTAATACCTGTATAACCATCTATTTCTTCATGCTGCCGCTGGTATTGTATCGCCTTGTTTTTGAAGGAACGTTGCCTAGACGAGCTCGCCCAACACTGGCGATTATGGCCGCGCCAATCAACCTAACACTCGCCACTTACTTGGTAAACTTTGCTGAGCCTGATCCTATCCTAACTGGCGCGTTGGCAGGCATCGCTATCACAATGACGTTGCTAATCTATCTGTGTTACTTCCGCTTGTTACGACTGAAGTTTCAGCCTTCGATTGCTGCCGTTACCTTTCCGTCCGTCATTAGCGCGATCGCCATGTTCCGACTCACGAGCTTCTTTGCAGAAAACTACCCGCGTTGGAGTTGGTTACATAAGTTCGGTTTATTTGAGCTGACGGTAGCGACGGCTTTGGTCATTTGGGTTTCGATTGGCTATGTCAAAATGTACTGGCCTGAGATTTTCACGTCAGAGCACACCAATCAAAGCTAAGCGGAGAAGGCTTTATAGCCAATCGGCTATTTTTCCCAGCAACACATCTTTCCCTGCCGGTTTGATAACGTACCCATCCATTCCCGCTTGGTAAATCTGATTAACCGCCACATCTGAAGAATTGCCAGTATGCGCCAAAATCGGCACGCGTGAATAATTGCTCGTAGAGTTGCGTATCGCATTAGTAGCCTCAAAGCCATCCACGCCCGGCATTTCAATATCCATTAAAATAAGATCGACTGACTGTTGTTCTAATGCTTCCAGTACTTGGCGTCCATCTTGCGCTTGAATGACTTCAAAGCCCTGCTGCTCGAGTATCAGCGAAGTGTAGCTTCTTACCGAACGGTTGTCGTCCGCAATCACGATTGTCTTTTTGCATTCAGGCAACTTGATTGCCAACTCGTCCTTATCTTGTAGAGCTTCAAAAAAGAGTTGGTCTAATACAATGCCAAAGTCTCGCAACAATGTGTTCTTATCAAGTGGATGCGCTGCTAACGATGTTTGTTCAATGAAATGAGATGGTTTGCCCGACTCACCAAGGAAAATTAATCGTCCTTCGGTAAAGTGCAACTTACTCTCTAACGCTTTGAACTCACACTCGCTTATTTGAGATGGCTCAAGATCGATCAAAATAAGGTCATATTCAAATTCATACTCTTCACACGCCAACGCGGTAGCAATATCAACGTTGACTAGTCGGAACCCTTTGTAAAAAGCATGTTCATTAAACATACGCGATACTCGGCCAGTGTTGCCGACATAAAGTACTGATTTTGACTTCATTAGATCCATCTTTATACGATCAACTGCATCCGATTCGTATAATGGAAAACTGAGGGTAAACTCGGTCCAACGCCCTAACTCAGAACGACAAGTAATTCGTCCACCCAACGATTTCATCACCTTTTTGCAAAATGGCAAGCCAAGGCCATAGCTGCGACTTTTTCCATAGGTGTAGAAGTCTTGAAAGACGTGTTTAATGACATCAGGTGGGATACCCGCGCCATTATCAGTAAAGATGAGATGGTTACAATGGGCGTCCTTCTGCAAGCGTATTTCGATCTTAAAATCGTTACCTTCTTGGTAATAAAACGAGTTTTTAAGCAGATTAAACAGTACATATTTCGCCAAAGTATCACTCCCGAAGAACTCGAAATCTTCAGCGCCATTAATGACGATTGCTTGTTTATCTTCTTTACTCTTAAAGGCAAAACTAGACAGTGCACTTTCTATGACCGATTTAATCGAATGCTTTTTAAATGACGATGGTGAGACACGATTTTCGTCAATCGAAGTAAGCAACAAGTCTATCGCTTCGTTACCATTGTCGATCACGCTATTCGCATCACTCAGAACTTCATGAACCGTCTTCAATTCATCAGCCGTTAACTGGGCTCCTTCCGGCTTGCTCATCAATATTGAGTTGACTACTTCAACCGAAGACTTGAGCGCACTAAGTGGATTACGCATTTCATGGGCTATACCAGCACCAAACGACTTTGCAAATGAGACTTTGCTCTCGTGCTCGGTCTGGTTTCTAAAGTAAAACATGTTGCCAAACACATAAGTAAACAAAAAGATGGGCACATAAGGCCAAACAATGTCATTGGCTAACTGTTGCAAGTTAAAACCATACGCAGCAATTCCAGCGGCTAAAATCGCTCCAGTCGCTTGCAATAATACGATCCGAGTTTGATGCACCAAAAGAATATGCAAGAAAATAGACGCTAAAAATGACATCACCCACACGGTATTCCAACCATTTTTAAACATCATAAAACTGAAGAAAAATGGCAGACATATACTCAAAATCACCAGATAAAATTGCGGCATCAGTCGACGCAAAAAAGCAGGCAGATAGTTTCTGACTAGAATAACCGAAAATAGTAAAGTGCAGAACGTACGTAACAATGCACTCTCATATGGTTGAGGGTACAAATAGCTCCAAATATAGTAATAGGCAGGAAATCCAATCGCACCAAACCATCCCACAATGGTGAGATTGGGTTCAGCATATTGATACACCTTACGAATAGCGTCTGAAGTTGCGCCACTCACCGCTTCCATTCTGATTCCAGATTCCAACTTACTCAATTGTTATTATCTTCTTTCTAATGAGTTTGTTTTAGCCAAATTGTCCCTAACGTTATAGGTGACAATCTGGCCACTGTCTAACTTAACACTAAGCCGCGATCACATTTACTGAACTGCCTAGCTTGGTTGACTCTACGTCAATGCGCAGCGACATCTGCTCTTTAAGTTCAGATACGTGCGAAATCAAACCAATAGTACGCCCCATTTGTTGCAAATCGATAAGCGTCTGGATCGCCAGATCTAAAGATTCAGGGTCTAAGCTGCCAAAGCCTTCGTCGATAAACAGCGTCTCTAAACGCACACCACCGCTGTAGGACTGAACAACGTCAGACAGACCTAAAGCAAGTGACAGTGCCGCCATGAAAGACTCCCCGCCGGATAGCGTCGCTACGTCACGTGTTTTGCCTGTATAACTGTCTTCAACTATCAGATCTAAACCACGACCTGCCGCGCCTTTAAAGCCATCGGTCTTGCGCATCAAAATGTAACGCCCTTTACTCATGATGTTCAGACGCTGAGACGCTTGGATCAAGACATCATCAAGCAGCACACCAAGCACAAATCGGTGTAGACTTACGCGACTACCCGTCTTGCCGCTCGCGACGTCATACAAAGTGCCGAAGACTTTATATTCTTGCTCGAGCTTGGTGTTTTGTTGATGAAGTTTGGCGATATCTTGTGCCACTTTATTTAATCGTTCATACGTAGAGCGAGTACTATCTAGCGAATTTCTCGCAACAAGATAGGCTTGCTGTGCATCTTGAACCGCTTGTTCAAACAAAGACAACTCAGGACATGTTTGCTCTGCCAGCGTTTGTTTCAGGTCAACTAAAGTCTGTTCGAGTTTGATGCGTGTTTGGTGGTAATCATTGACCTCTCGCTGCCATTGCTCTACTTGCGCTTCGCTCGCACAACTCGATAAATAGTGTTGTTCATCGCTAAAAGAGGTTGTGGCAAGTGCATCAGTCCAAGCTTGTTCCGCACGGCCTAAATCAGCTTGTGCAGCTTGCTTCGATTCTTGGAATGTCTTGAGCTTACTTTCCAGCGCAGAGTGATTAATGCTTAACGTCTGATGTTGCTGCTTGGCACTCTCCAACTGCTTAGTATATGTTTCAATTCGTTGTTTAACGTCCAGCAAGGCCAGATTAACCGATTCCACATTGTGGTACTTAGCATCAATGCTAGCAGACAATTTATCCAACCGAGCACTGATGTCCTTAAGCTGAGATTCTGTCGCTGCAATGTGCTGGCGCAACTCAACAATTTTCGCTTCACCATTTTCACTGCGTTGATTCAGCTCTTGTACGGCTTGCTCTGACTTAGCTAAATCAATCTTCGCAATCTGTTCCAGTTGGTGCGAGAGAGTCACTAAACGCTGCTCTAGTTCAGGCAGCTCTTGAGATGCATTTACACCAAGATCGGCAACTAGCTCGTCTATTTGAGTTTGGCTATATCTAACTTGAGACTGTTGCTGCTCAAGTGTTGAGTTCAGTTGGTTAAAGTGATTGAGTGCATGTCTCTCAAGTGAACGAGCTTGGTCAACTTCGGCTTTAGTAACTTCTTGCGTTGTGAACGCTGCTGGGCTCGGATGTTCAACGCTACCACATACCGGACATGGCTCACCCTGACTGAGCTTCTTAGCTAGGACGGCTGCTTGCGCACTGTGCCAGTTCATTTCTAGCTGGTCAGCTTGTTTCTGTTTAGCATCGAAATCAGCCTTAGCTACGTCCAGTTGCTGCTGAATTGGCGTTATCTGATTGAGCTGACTCTGATGCTCGCTACGCAGTCGGGCTAGTCTGCTCAGATCAGCACTTAAGCGCTGAAGACGCGACAGCTCCGCCTCTAGAGCTGGCTTTTCGTTCACTTGTAGCTTGAGCTTTTCTAATTCTTGTAACCCGTGTTGCGCTTCAGCGAGCAGCTTTTCTTTGTGTGTGATGTACTTTGTTAAGGTTTCACCTTGCTGAGCCTTGAGTTGTGTCGTCTGAGTTAACTGCCCTTCTAGCTCGGCTTTTTCCAACAATTTGGCTTTAATCGTTTCCAACTGGAACTGTTGCTCCGTTAGCAACGGAATGGCATTAGCTTGCTCTTCCGCTTGAACAACTTGCAGTGATTGCTGCTTAAGTTCTTCTGCAGATTTCGCCACATCTTGGTTTAGCTGGTTTATTTGGCTCTCCAGCTGCAATGAATGCTTGCGCGCATTTTGCCAATTCGAATAGGGAAGATTCAACTTATAGGCACTGTGTGCGATGTTAAGTTGTTGCTCAGTCAATTTAATCTGTTCTGCCAATTCTAAGTGAGAAACGAGCGCTTTGTCGGCGTTTGCTAGCTTCTCAAATTGGCCAACAGTCGTTTGTGCCTTTTGCAGCTGTTCTTTTGTCTGGTTGAGTTCATTTAGCGCTTTTTTTTCAAGTTCAGTAACTTGCTTAAGAGCTTCGGCTTGCACTTGTTGCTGTTGCTTGAGTTCATCTTCGCTACTCACTTCAGCAACTTGTAACGCGCCGCGAATCTGATTGTCGAATTCATCCTTGGCTTTGCTGATCGCACTTGCCTTATCTTTTAGAGCATATTCGATTTTTTTGTAGATATCGGTTTGAAACAGTTGGCCAAAGATCTCTTCACGGTCTTTTGAACTCGCCAGCAATAGTTCGCGAAACTTACCTTGTGGCAGTACCATCACCTGACGAAACTGAGTTTCGTTTAAGCCGATGATATTGGCCACTTCTGTTTTGACCTGAGCTGTTTTGTTGGTGATGAGAGTGTCTTCTTCACCCAACTGGTACAAAACTGCAGTGTGCTTACGTGTTGTCGTTCCCTCGCCCCGAGCTTTTGGCGCTTGTTGTTCCGGCGAACGAACCACTCGATAAACTTTTTCATGTAGCGAAAATTCAAACTCGACTTCTGTCGGTAAATCGATCGCTGCCAAATCACAGCGCATTTGCATACCCAAGCGCTCGTTGCTGGTCGTTTCACCATACAGAGCAAAACAAATTGCATCTAAAATCGAGGTTTTACCCGAACCTGTAGGCCCATTAATTAAGAACAGCGGATTGCTACCCAGCTTGGTAAAGTCGATCACCTCTCGCGTAGCAAAAGGGCCAAACGCCTGCATGGTCAGTTTCAAAGGTTTCATTGCGGGTCCTTACTGCTGATTCAATTGAGTGATGATTTGTTTTAACGCGGTTTCTTGTTCGTCACTCAACTCGCCGTTTTGCGCTTCAAAAAAGAAGTCCTTAAACATATCCATTTCACTACGCGCAAGCTTGGCCTGAGACATTTGCTGCTCAACACCCACTAGCATGCCTGGCTTTTCAAGATGCAGCACATTCGGATATACAGCACGGAGCTTTTCCATAGGATTTAAGATCGCATGATTATCGAGTAAGCGAACCAGCAAATAGTCATCCGGCTTTGGATCGGTCTTCGCGGCTTCAACAATCGCCTGCATTTCACCTTCAATAATTCGCATTTCATGAGGGGCCGTTAAATCAATGTGCGTCGCAGACTTGAATCCGTTTTCGTCTAACTCGACCAGTGTCATGCCTTTCTTCTGATGTTGCTCTGAGAAGCTATATTTCATCAGTGAACCTGAGTAACGAATAAAGTCTTCACCTTTTTTCTGCGGTTGGTGCAAGTGCCCCAATGCCACATAATCGAAGTCAACAAAGTGTTCGTGACTCACACGATCAGAGCCGCCGATAGAAAGCGGACGTTCGGAGTCCGACGCCATTGCTCCATCAACAAAACAATGGCTAACCAGCACATTTCTATGCTCAGGGATGAAGCACTCACGAATCTGCTGAGACAAAAACTGGTGGGCTTCATCATGGCTCGTCACCGACTGTTTGAAGTGATGGCGAACGACTTCTGGATCGTTATAAGGCATGCCATAAAACGCAACGGGGCCGGATTCTGAATCAATCACTACCGGGTTGAGCATATCTTCAAAACTCGAAAGAATATGCAAACCCGAGTCGCGCATTCGTCCAGAGCCAAACCCCAAACGTTGAGCACCATCGTGGTTACCAGGAATTAAGATAATAGGAAGTTTCAACTCACCGCAGACACGATTCACAAACTGATTCATCACCTCTATAGCCGCAGTCGGCGGCACCGAACGATCGTAGACATCACCAGCGATAACTAAAGCATCGACTGAGTTGTTTTCTATGTAGGCAATGATTTGTTCAAGTACTGCTTTTTGATCGTCGAGGAGAGAGACATTGTGAAACTGGCGCCCTAAATGCCAATCAGATGTGTGGAGAAACTTCATGTAAGCCCTGTGTTTTTATTATCGTTTGATTAACTATGATAAACCTCATTAACTGCGATCGCACTGATAAATTTGGTCAGTCATTCAAGTGGCGTTCATGCTGTGAAATTGTCACTGTCATCGACGGTTAAATTTTGCTGAAAACAAACTTCCCCACTCACTTTCAATGCGTAAATCAACTTTATCAAATTATGCAAAAACCGCATATTTTTCAGCTAATTATTCATAAATACAAATGCTATTTATGTGATCAATTGATGAATATTTGTTCTTTTTGGCAGTTACACTCCAGATACAACATTCTGATGAATACCACTACTCGAGTTTGGCTCTCAACCTTCCTTATCTTACCCCTGAGAACCAGCCAACCCGGTAGAGATAACAACAATAAATGCTGCAAATACAACGGACATGAACTTCGGTTCTTTCACATTTGATATGCGGAGAATAAAGATGAAAACTTGGTCTGTAACTTTTTTAGCCAGCGCAGTGGCTGTTGCGCTAAGCGGAAACGCACTCGCTTGTACCGGAATCATCGTCGGTAAAGGCGCGTCAACCGACGGCAGTATTATGATTGCCCGCAACGAAGACTTTGGTATCAATAACTGGAACAAGTATCTAGAGTATCGCTCAGCGCAAGATAATGAAGAAGGAGAATGGAAGCTAGGTAACGGACTTGTTGTCCCTATGCCTAAACACTTCTTCGCCTACTCAGCCATACCAGATTGGGATGCCAAAACTGTCGATAGTGACGGTAAGTTTTACGAAGAGCGCGGCATCAATGAACACAACGTTGCTATTTCGGCGACAACCAGCGCAGAGATCAACGAGAAAGTCGCAAAAGTCGATCCTCTAGTAGAGAACGGTGTGATTGAAGCAATCATTCCTACTCTACTTCTCCCTCAAGCCACCAGCGCTAAGCAAGCGGTTGAACTACTTGGCAACTACATTGAAACCTATGGCGCTGGTGAAGGAAACAGCTTGTACATTGCCGATATTAATGAAGCTTGGCTGTTTGAGATCGGTTCAGGCCATCATTGGATTGCGGTAAAAGTGCCTGATGATAGCTACGCAATGATTGCCAACGGTTTACGAGTTCATGGCGTGGATTTATCAAGCAAAGACGTTCTGCACTCAAAAGGCATGTTCGAGTTTGTTACTGATAACAAGTTACTCGACAAAGCTGACAACAAGTCATTTAACTTCGCAAAGGCGTTTGGTGTCATTGGCGATGAGTACAATATCGACCGAGAATGGTTAGGACAAAAGATGCTTACGCCTTCAAAACATCAGCAAAGTCGTATGGCTCAATACCCACTGTTTATGAAGCCGGACGAAAAAATCTCAGTTGAGGATGTCGCAGAGTTGTTAAGCGCAACCTACGAAGGCACCGCTTTGGAAGGAAAGAGCAAGCGCCCAATCCGTGTAGAACGTCAGTTAGAATCGCATATTATCCAGCTAAGAGAGCAAATGCCAAAAGAGCTTCAAGGCGTTATCTGGCAAAGCTTTGGCGTACTCCCTGAGTCAGTACTCGTACCGCTTTACTCTACGTTGACCGACTATCCAAAAGCGTATCAAATTGGCGATGACACCTACAGCGATGACTCTGCATACTGGCAGTTCCGAAGCTTAACCGCATTGGCAGCGTCGAATCCAGACAAGTATCTACCTCTACTTAAAGAAACTTGGGATAAGGAAGAAACTCGCTTGTATAAGCAAGTCGCGAATTTAGATAAGACACTAGCGACGATGTACAATGAGGACAAACAAGCCGCACTAGATATGGCCGCTGACTATTCTTACGGACAGCTTAAACGCACGTTAAACATAGCAACGGACATCCGTTACAAAATGATGACAGACTTAACTAAGAGCACTGAGAAAAAGTACTCTGCAGAAGAGTTCAAAAAGATCATGAGTTTGTGAGCGTAAGATTCTAGCAAATACATTTTAGATGAAATCCGCCTGTCTAGGGCGGATTTCTACTTAAAAAATAATGTATCGCGACTTAGTTTGCACTTAACTCAACATTATCCGTTTGCTTAACACTTTGACCTGTATAAGATTTAAAAAAGCGTTGACCTTCCTGAAGTTCATATACGTTTTGCTTTATATCAACGAACATAAATTCTTTCTGTCCCCCTTTGCTCAACATATTAATTATGTTTGCATGAGCTTGATCTTTAGCAGAAAAATCCATATTGAAAAAGTGATTTGCACTCACGATCACGCCAGAAATATTGGTATCACTTCCTATTAATTCACCTGCTATATCTGAAAGGAACCTCAATCCTCCCTTTGCGTTTGATACATTATTTTTTATAAAATGGATATCATCCCAATCTATAGGTTCATTTACGCTAGTAAGACTATTAGGATACGCATTTAATACTAACCCATTTAAATTTGAAAAGCTGTTCCCTTTAATATAAACCTTGGAATAATAATTTAACTCTATAGCCGCATTACCGTGCATATCAGAAAATATATTATTCTGTATTAATGCCTTTGATACTGGTTTTCTAGAAGACAGTTTTAGAGAACCTTTTATATTTTTGAACAAGTTTCTCGTAAACGTGATGTTTTCAGTACCGCCAAAATCAGAGCTCCAAACATGCGTAGTGGTAACTTGTGTTACGTTGTAGAAGACATTACTATCCGCGATAAAATTCTTCGAGTTAATTGGCAGTTGAGACGGGTGCGAGCGAGAAGAAGTAACACGAAGTGCGGCATCACCAAAATTAAAAAACTTACTATTTAATACCGAAGAATTTGAAGTACCAGCAAACAATACACCTTGTTCGCCCCACGCATAATGATGGTTGCCTGGTTCATATTGTTGAGTAGTCAACCCATAAAACTCAATACTATCAATCACAAAATTATCAGAGTTGTATATATACATCAAATACTCATCTGAATAGGATGGGCACTTTCTAAAAACAACCTTTCCATTACCCTTTAAAGTAACGTTATTAATCTCTCTAACATAAATAGATGAACATATATCATATACCCCTTCACCTAATAAAACTTCACCTCCCCCTAAATTGGATTTATCAACAATTAACTGTTTAATATCTGGTGCATCATTTAGTCCATCATCGGGAACAGGAGCCGAAAAAGATTTAAATGGCAGTACTGTTGCGAATATAAGTATAAATTTGGTAATTTGTTCTTTCATAAAATCGTCCATACAATGTAAAAGTTATTCCTACTTTACTTAAGCACGTAAGTAGTAACATGCACCAATACACATATAAAGACTCGTTATTGAGATTAGCCTAATAACACCAAACTCTCCACTTTGCTTAAACAGCCACTAAACCCAAAAGCCCCAACACTAGGTGCTGGGGCTTTATTTAGTATATGTAATCAAACAACAGCTACTGCGCTTTACTCTTACAGAACTCAATCGCTGTATTAAGTAGCTCTAGTGCGGTTTGTTCACACTCTGGAAGTTCAGCGTCACTTTTTGCGATAGGCGTGACACGTTCCCCCCATTTGATGTGACCTGCGCCCCACGTTAAACCTGCACCGAATGCGGCAAGTAATAAGTTGTCACCTGGTTTTACAAAACCTTGTTCCAATGACTCGCACAAAGCAATTGGTACTGTCGCGGCAGAGGTATTACCGTAGTTCTGAATATTGACGAACGCTTTCTCTTGCTCAATGCCAGACAAGTCACACAGAGTTTGAATAATGCGGATATTCGCTTGGTGTGGGATAACCACATCTACTTTATCAGTCGTTAGCTCACTGCGTGCCAATACATTTTGAGCTGCAGCACCCATGCCTTTCACCGCACGTTTGAAAATTTCTTTACCGACAAAATCAAAATCCCAGTAGCCGTTATCCGCAGCAAAACGGTCCATGGACGTACCGAACTTCGGCACGGCTAGAATATCGCGACCCGCAGAATCACAACCAAGTTGCGCATTTTGCAGACCAACAGGTTGCTCAGTACGGCTTAGTACAACTGCACCTGAGCCATCACCAAATAACACAGCGGTGTCACGTTTTGTCCAGTCGATGAAGAAAGACAGACGTTCTGCACCGATCACAATCGCGTTACGGTAGTTGCCTGATTGAATCAAACGAGTCGCCGTTTCTAAACCGTAAACAAAACCCGTACAGGCAGCATTTAAATCAAACGCTGCAGCGGCTTTAATACCGAGGTTTTGCGACACTTTAGACGCCGTATTAGGAATCAAGGAGTCTGGCGAACACGTTGCAACGATTAACACATCAACATCATCTGCAGTAATGCCAGCGCACGCCATTGCGTGTTTTGCCGCTACCGTTGCCATATCGGAGGTATTTACATGACTGATACGACGGTTCTGGATACCCGTACGCGATTGAATCCATTCATCTGAAGTATCGAGAAAAGTACTTAAATCATCATTGGAGAGCGTGGCTGGTGGTAGGCATTTACCCCAACCGGTAATTTCTGCATAAAAAGTGGACATTCTGAGCCTTTTACTTCTAATTTGTTATTTGAGTCACTCGACCTAACAGAGTATAACTACCCTTTATCCGTGGTGTCATCTAAATGAAAATATCGACATCACACTTGAATACAAAAAGCAGAGAAAAAGTCATGTCTACATTCAACACTCGCTGTCCATCTTGCTCAGGTGTCAATCGCGTCCCTGCTGAACGTGTCTCAGAAAGCCCAAAATGCGGCAAATGCCAATCCCCACTTTTGGACGGTGCGCCTGTAGAAGGAACCGAGTTAAACCTCGACACTATTTTGCAAAGCGAACAACCAGTCGTAGTTGATTTTTGGGCACCTTGGTGCAACCCATGTGTCGGTTTTGCTCCCGTGTTTTCTGATGTTTCCAATGAGCGTTCAGGAAACGTGCGATTTGTAAAAGTTGATACCGAAGCCCAGCAAAACATAGCGGCTAAGTATCAAATTAGAAGCATTCCAACCATTATGGTATTCAAGCAAGGGAAAAGAGTGGATGTTATTAATGGTGCATTACCAAAAGGTCAGTTTGATCAATGGTTAAATCAGGCTTTGACCAAATAATACGTCATTTTTAAGTTGCAATTTAATAAGCCGAAGTAGCCTAATTCTTCGGCTTTTTTATGCTCTTTTAGCACATAAACAACGATAAACAATTTTAATCGTCAAGAAAAAAACATTTCGTTTTACCTCACCTCTTTTTCACCCCATATTCGCCGCGATAACCTAGACATATTTAGCATTAAATTCAGTACACAGTTGTTTTAAGGTAAGCAGGAAATCGCTTAAACAGGCACGGAGAAACGCCAAGATATTTCGCAACAAAACGCAGCAATTCATACCTCATATTGTTACGTTCGTTGTTGTTTGCGATTAGCCATAAAACAACCCCGTCCAACTGAGTTTAGTGTATTTCAACCTATCGAGGCGAAGACGTTGGACAACACACTAGCTCCTGCACCTAAAGCGCGTATTTCTGTGCCTGTTATAGCGCTAGCTTTATATGCTGTGGCTTCAGGCTACTTAATGAGCCTAATCCCATTGATGCTGCCGCACTACGGTTTGGACAACTCTCTTGCAAGTTGGCTAGCAAGTGCTTTTTACGCTGGCTTATTGGTCGGTGCCATTGGCATTGAGCCGCTAGTGACTAGAGTCGGTCATAAGAATGCGTTCGCCCTATGCCTAGCAGGCTTCATTGCAACCATTATGGTGTTGCCAGCGTTTAGTGTGTCTAGCGTTTGGTTAGCAGCTCGCTTTGTGGCTGGTATTGCTGTTGCAGGTGTGTTTGTGATTGTCGAATCTTGGTTGCTACACGGTGATGAATCTGCGCGCGCAAAACGCTTGGGTTTATACATGGGGGCGCTTTATGGCGGTACCTCAATCGGTCAACTTGGTATCGGCATTTTAGGCGTTTCTGGTGGTGTGCCATTCATCGCAATTTCAACCGTGCTGTTAATTGCGATTGCTGTGTTGCTATTTGGTGAATCTGACCAACCTGAAAGCGCGCAAAGTACACCGCTATCTCTAAAACAGATCACTAAGCTTAACCATGCGGCGATCATTGGTTGCGTTGTATCTGGTCTGACTCTAGGTGCGATTTATGGTCTGATGCCATTAGAGCTATCTGAGCGCGGTATCTCAAACGACAACCTAGGCAGCTTAATGGCTTTGATCATTCTAGGGGGTATGGCAGTGCAACCTTTAGTACCTATCATGTCAAAGTACTTTGGCCGCATTTTCTTAATGGCGATTTATTGTTTGCTTGGCGTTGCAGCGATTGCAATTACAACCACCAGCAATGACATGAACGTACTTGGCGCTGGCTTATTTGTTTTGGGTATGGCGGTGTTTGCCCTTTACCCTGTCGCGATCAACCTTGGTTGCGACAAGCTAGACGCAAGCTACATTGTCTCTGCGACACAGGTGATGCTATTTAGCTACAGTGTCGGTTCAGTTGCGGGTCCTGTCTTGGCTGACTGGTTTATGCTAGGTTCACAAGGCTTGATGGGTTACCTATTCGCGACCTTACTTGCGACATGCATTTACATGTTACTCGCGAGTGTAAAGACGAAACGTCAAGCAGTGGCTGGCGAGTAACACCCATCACTAAGTTCAATAAAGGAGAGCTTTGGCTCTCCTTTTTGTTATCTATTGCTCACTTTCTCCAATCTCTTAGCGCGATTGGTTGCATTCTTTGGCGGCATCTCAGGCGCGGGCTTACGCTCAAGGAACAAATGTCTTATTGAAAGAATTGGATGCGGTAACAGCATTCTGGGTCCAGAAAATCGCATCACTGCTTTCATGTTTTGCTTAGGCTCTGGTTTGTAGCAGTGAATCGGACACTTATTGCATGTGGGCTTCTCTTGTCCATACGGACAACGGTCAAGGCGAGTCTCCGCATAAGCCAACAGCTCTTGGCACTCGTTGCACAACTTCCCCTTAGTATCATGGTGACTACGGCAATAGATATACATCATTGCACACACGGTTTTGTGCTCTGTCAGCAACTTGCCTTCTAAAATTTCAGTATGGATGTGTTTCATTTCTTAACAGTAATCGATAGTTCAGCAATAGAACTCCGAGTGTAACAACTTTCCTAGTGACAACTTTGACGTAAGTAAAGTCCGTTTCGATTAGCAGACCTTGAGGCAGAATCCTATCAATACTGATCGAAACACCTACACTTAACTATAAAGGTTAAAAACAAACTCGCTAAGGATTTGGAGGCAAACAATGCGTTACTTTCTTGGCATGATGCTTCTAGTCATCAGCACACATTACTCGTTGGCTTACCCTGTTCATTCGGGACAGTGGACACATCGTAGTGTTATATATTTCGCACCAAGTAATGACGAACACGTTAAACAGTTCTTACTGGAATCCATTATCAACGACTGCAACCTGGAAGAACGTGACATTGTCACTCTAGTTATTACTGAAGACGGCTACACTGCTCCAAGCTGGATCAAAGAGATATTTGACCTGCGACAAATGTTTCTGATTTATGGCGTAACACCCGGAAAACACACTGCGATTTTAATTGGCAAAGATGGGGCTGAGAAACTTCGCTGGGGAAAAGAAACCAACTGGGAAAGCGTAATGAAGACTGTTGACCTAATGCCAATGAGGCAGAAAGAGATGGAAAAGAGAACGAGTCCGTGTTTGGCTTAACCTGAAAATGGAGGCGCGTCCCGGAGTCGAACCGAGGTCCACGGATTTGCAATCCGCTGCATAGCCACTCTGCCAACGCGCCCCTTAAACATGTTTTGATGGTGCCCCGGGCCGGACTTGAACCGGCATAACGCGAACGTCGAGAGATTTTAAATCTCTTGTGTCTACCAATTCCACCACCAGGGCAACGCAATACTGCGATGGCAACACCATCTCGATACCTATAGGGGGAAGTATCGAGCTCTCACGACTTACGCCGTAAAAGCGATGCCTACTTTATCGAATCAGGATGATAGATCAATAAAAAATCCATATTTATCAATCAACTGGATAATAAACATACCGTACTGTTGAAAAGACAAACATAAAGATTAAAAGCTATACACCTGCATGCTTATAAGATTGGAATAAATTATCGAACAGTAGAGGTTTAGCCAGCCACATAAGCGATAAGTTGGTTACTCAAATTACGCAACACACCCGGTTCAGGGTTAGTATGAGACATTGTCCTCATGCCATAGATGCCCATAACCAAAAACTCTGCCAGTTGGCGTGCGTCTCTGTTTGGCGCAATTTCATTCTTGTCTAACATCAGTTGGATCTTTTCAGTCAGCATGTGGTGCCAGTTGTTGAGCATGTCACTGATCATGCTCTCGACTTCATCATCTTGTCGAGACAACTCGTTCATCGCTTTTTGTAATAAGCAGTCTTGGATTTCTTCGCGCTCACACTCTTCAAGCACGTGTTCCATATAGTCTTTAAGACCTTCAAACACTGTCTCATGCTTATCAAATACTTGGTGAAACCAGTCGGTTTGATCCAGTTGATATTGCTCTAGCGCTGCAATCAACAAACCACGTTTGTTCTCAAATGCACAGTAAATGGAACCCGGATGCAGACCTGTCGCGCGCTTAAGATCTTGCATACTGGTTTTGCCATAACCTTTTTCAACAAACATTGTCATCGCTGACCTCAGTACATACTGACGATCAAATTCCGCACTTCGCATAGTTTCACTCACATAACTAACAACAGCAGGATTTTACACAATTTTGAATGATTGTTCAAAAAACAACTTGAATGAACATTCAAAAAAGTCTAACTTGAATAGGAATTCAAGAATAACTTATCGAGAGAGAATTATGGAAAATCTATTTCAGCCTTTTAAACTCAACGATACCATCACGCTTAATAACCGCGTTGCAATGGCGCCACTGACACGCTGTATGGCGGATGAAAACCTTGTACCAACTGATGCGATGGTCGAATATTACGGACGTCGTGCCGATGCAGGTTTGATCATTACTGAAGCGACACAAATCAGCGCTGATGCACAAGGCTATCCAAACACACCAGGGCTGTATACCGCTGAACAAATCCAAGGATGGCGTAAAGTCACCGAGCGCGTTCATCAAAATGGTGGCAAAATCTTTGCTCAGATCTGGCATACAGGTCGCGTAGCCCACCCTTCTTTCTTTGGTGGTGACTCTGTACTTGCTCCTTCTGCCTTAGGCGTAGAAGGTACTGTGCCACGTATGCGTCATCTCAACTACATTACGCCGACCCCTGCGACAAAATCAGACATCAAACGCTTGGTTGCTGACTTTCAACAAGCAGCGATTAACGCAATTGAAGCAGGATTTGATGGCATTGAGATTCATGGCGCGAACGGCTATTTAGTAGACCAGTTCCTTCACTACAGCAGTAACCAACGTGATGACGAATATGGCCAAACTCCAGAAAACATGTCTCGTTTTGCACTAGAAGTGGTTGATGCGATTTCAGAGGTGATTGGTGCTGACCGCACTGGTTTACGTCTATCTCCGGGTGGCTATTTTAATATTGAGCCAGACGCTCGTGACCGCCAAGTGTTTGATTATCTGTTAGCAGAATTAGAAACACGTGATTTAGCTTATCTGCACGTAGGCATTTTTGATGACGCACAAGTGTTTGAACACCTTGATGGCACGGCGTCACAGTACATGCGTAATCACTATGGTAAAACTCTCATGGGTGTTGGCGGCTTTAGTGCAGAGACTGGCGCGCAGGCAATCCAAGACGGTAAGTTTGATTTGCTTGCAATCGGTAGACCATTCATCGCAAACCCTGATTACATCCAGAAAGTGAAGGATCAACAGCCATTAGTTGAGTACAGCGAAGAGATGCTAACCACGCTTGTTTAAGCTTTGGATATAACAAACTAAACCTAAAATGCCTCGACAAATAAGTTGGGGCATTTTGTTAGCTCTATCTCACAACCATTTGATTATTCAATAATCTTGACCTAGTACATTCACAGCGTTTTTCTCACCATCTATACTAGCGTTAAATCTATCTTGTCTGGAAAAACGCAGCTATGGCGAGCACCACCGAAACTTCCCTCAAGAGAACAACCGTTGTTCTCGTTAGCCTAATTGTCTTTGCACTTCTCTTTCATATCATTGGCGACAGAAAAATTCCGTCCACTGAGCTAAGTCGTGTCCGTAGCTACGTTGTACCGATTACACCTCAAGTCAGCGGTTCAATTAAGCAAGTGATCATCCAACCGAACCAAGAAGTGCAACCTGGGGATGTGTTGTTGCAGATTGACCCAACGGATTACCAACTTCAACTAGAGAAAGCGCAGTACAACTTGCAATTGGCGGGTCAAGAAGTCGGTGCCCAAACCGCCACAATAGACGCTGCTCAAGCACGTTTGAGCGAAGCACAAGCGAATTTAGATAACGTACGTCAGCAGACAAATCGCGTACTTGCTTTGGTAGAGAGAAACCTACTCCCAGTCGCGGAGAAAGATCAAGCTCAGAGCCAACTTTCCAGCGCACAAGCCAACGTCAGACGAGCAACAGCCGATTTAAACCAAGCTAAACAAGCGTTAGGTAAAGCGGGACAAGAAAACGCCAAAGTGCAAGCCGCGCTTAGAGCCTTGCAGATTGCTCAACTCAACCTTGAACGCACGACTCTGCGCGCACCGGCTCACGGAGGCGTATCAAATTTCCGCTTAGAAGAAGGGTTTTACGCCAACGCCGGTCAGCCGATTATGTCTTTTCTCTCTATCGACGACATCTGGGTTGAAGCCTACTTTAGAGAAAACAGCCTCGAACATATCCACCCTGGAGACAAAGTTGAAATGACCCTCGATTTTGCACCAGGCCGAGTGTTTAAAGGCGAAGTGGTCTCAACCGATTACGGCGTAAACTGGGGACAAAGCGAACAACTTGGGCAACTGGCGAATATCAATCCTCAGGTTGGTTGGCTTCGCGACGTTCAGTATTTCCCTGTGACGATAAAGTTCGCTGATGATGAAGCATTTGGCTTACGCCGAGTGGGTGGACAAGCTGATGTAATCGTTTATTCAGACAACAGCAACTTCTTGTTTGATTTGCTTGGCAAAGCATGGATTAGAATTGTTAGCGTGATGTCGTATGTTCGATAAATTCAGTAGCTCAGGAAGAGCAACGCTGCGCTTTACCCTCGCAATGACATTTGCCATTGCACTGACAGCAATGTTCGACTGGACACTTGACTACATAATGCCCGTACTGCTGGCGAAATTTTTAGTCGGCAAACAAGCGCCAACTTGGCACACAGTCTATGAACTGATGCTTGGGATGCTATGCTTAGTCGCAATTGCTGGCGTAGCGTCGCTAGGGCTAAATCAATATCCATTTCCGATGCTGCTCACCATTGCGCTTGTGATGTTTTGGAGTTACTACGCGTTTATCGACCCGAAATGGAACTTCCTCGCCACTTTAACGCTATTTGGCATCGTGGTGATTCCATTTTTCGGCGAAGGTTACTCCAACCAATCCCTATTGGTCGCTTTGAGCATTGCAGCATCAGGAGCCATTGCAATCTTATTGTTTGTTCTGATTAATATCTTGATACCCCACCAAAGCAAACATTCCGAGGAAAAAGCGGAACTGCTACCCACTCAGGAGAGAATTAAAGAAAGTGCTCGAGCATTAGTGATTGCATTTCCGATTGTATGCATCATCTATTGGTTTGGAACCAAAGATCATTTGCTCTTCATGATTTTTGTCACGCTTTTATCTTTACAAGCTACCGTCGAAAAAAGTACCAAAGTTAGTATTTATCTTATATTTACCAATAGCTTAGGAGGATTATTTGCTTTAGCTGCGCTGACGCTGGTAAGTTTAAATCCGAGTATCGAGTTCTATGTGCTACTGACCGGCACTTTGTGCTTTATCGCCGCCCAAAAGATTTTTTCTCCTAGCGCTAAAGTGGCAATTTATACTGGTGTATTCGACGCCTTTCTCGTCATCCTTTTATCTGTCGCTCAATCACCAGAAGGTGATTTTGCCGCCAGCTTCTATCAGCGCATCATACAGATTTTTGTCGTCAGCATTTATATGATCGTTGCGGCGGCTGTAATGGATTTATACATGGCAAAGAAATCACTGACAGAAGGCAAACCACTCACTTTTGAGAATAATTAGAATCCGCGCAGATTTTGTAAAAAGCCATTGAGTGGCTCACAAACTCTGCGCAACAATTTCAAAAGGATTTTGTCTTTTTCACTTCATTTTCCATACTTATAAGTGTCTACACTTCGCCATAATCGACTGATTCACTGAAAATTTTCCCTCTCGATGCCGCGACAAGACGATTTTCATGCATAGATTGAAATGGAGTTACTTCAATGCTTGAGCAAATCATCGCCGTTCTTGAAATGACGTTGTTTACCTTTAATGAACGCCCTATCACCGTGTGGGCTGTATTAATGATACCAACATGGATAATCCTCAGCCTTTGGTTATCTAGAGTGGTGATCAAAACCATCTCTTCACGCCTTTCAAAAGCAGGTAAAGACCCGAACCTGATCCATTTAGTAGAGCGAATTTTGTTCGTGCTATCGCTAGCGGTTATTTTTCTTACCTCACTATCCATGATCAACATACCTATTACCGCCTTTGCTTTTCTCTCGGGTGCAATCGCGATTGGTTTTGGTTTTGGCGCACAGAACATCATCAACAATTTTATTAGTGGTTGGATTCTTATTGGGGAGAAACCCATTCGTCTGGGCGATTTTCTGGAAATTGACGGTGCAAAAGGCACAGTTGAGCAAATTAATACGCGCTCAACCCGAATCCGGCGCGTTGACGGCGTTCATATGCTGATACCAAACAGCAAACTACTCGAAAACACTGTCGTCAACTGGACACTAAGAGATAAGTTAGTCAGAGGCTCAGTCAGCGTTGGCGTCGCTTATGGCAGTGACGTAAAGCTAGTTGCTAAACTGATGCAAGAGATAACCGCTAAGCAAGAGCAAGTGCTCCCTAGCCCGGCGGCTGAAGTGTTCTTTCAAGACTTCGGTGACAATGCGTTGGTGTTCGAGTCCTATTTTTGGATTAACTCAAAGGCAGATGGTGGAATACGTAAAGTAAGCAGTCTAATCCGATTTGAGATTGACGAAGTATTCAAACAACACGGCATCGAAATCGCCTTTCCACAGCGTGATGTGCATTTGGATGGCGCGATTCATATCGTTCGCAGCAAGTCCTAAATTACTCTATGCAAAAACACAGGAACCGCGAGTGATCACGGCTCCTGTGCTTTAACTTTAACAGCTTCAGCAGTTGTTATTTGCTCGCAATCTTGCTGTCTAGAGAGAACTTACCAGCACCAGAGATAGCCAGTGACACACTCGCAGCTAGCAAGGCTAAACCAAACTCATAACCGTTGTTTGCCATGAACAAACCGTTAGCAAAATGCACCGAGAAAATCGCCACTAACATAGTGAATGACAACGCAACTGCGGCTGGACGAGTCAGTAAACCAAGAAGAATAAACAAACCACCAAAGAACTCAGCACTGCCCGCTAAGAATGCCATCACAACACCAGGACCTAAGCCGATTGACGCCATCCATTGACCTGTACCTTCCAAGCCATAGCCGCCAAACCAACCAAACAACTTCTGTGCACCGTGCGCCATAAAAATAATGCCAATTGGAAAACGTAGTGCAAGTGTTTCGTATCCTGCTTTTGATTCTGCTAATTTCTTGATTAATGCGTTCATGTCTATATCCTCAAAATTTTCAAACAAGCAATGAAAAGTCTAATTTGTTGCCTCTCATGCGTTGAAATAAAGTTTAGGTGGTTTGGCCAAGATTAAAAATCGACAAAACCCGATATAGACATTCAAAATTTTCGAACAAGATAACATCCGCCGTTAAGATCAAAAACTAGTGATAATGAAAAGCCATCATCTCGCCCTAAAATTAACCAAGAGAAACAAATGCTTGTTGTAAAGTCACTTCACTCTGCTCTTCTTCTCCTTGGTTATTAAAGCGCACTACTTTGTGACAGTAAGCCTGAAGTTCATCTTCGTTATGACTAATCAAAACCAGAGCACAGCCTACGGATTTTGCGCTATTGATGATCAGATTTAGAGTGTCTCTCGCGATGTGTGGGTCCAAGCGCGTGGTTGGCTCATCCGCAACTAACAGCTTTGGCTTTAATAACAACACTCGCAAAATCGCAACGCGTTGCAACTCACCGCCAGATACGTGTTCCGCTGAACGCTCTAAGACCTCAGGCGAGATTTTTAGCTCATCTGCCAAGCGGTCAATTTGCCAAGGTTCAATACTATGAAGCTGACATACATCATTAAGCTGCTTTCTTAACGACACACTCGACGCAAACGACTGTGGAGGGTCTTGGTATAGCTTAAGTCGCTCTGCAGAACCAAATGCCACATAAGAACGTACTTCGCCACTTTGAGGACGTTTTAGACCGAGCAACACGTCAGCGAGCGTAGATTTTCCACAACCACTTGGCCCAGCAAAGCCGACGACTTCACCTTGCCGGATTGAGAATGAAAGCGGTTTAAATAGCGATTTACCACCATAACCAACTTCAAGCTTGTTTAGCTCCAACAGCACTTCTGAATCACAATTGGCAACGGATCGTTCCCAGTAACGACTTGAACGAATCAATGATTGCGAATAGTCATCACTGTGATCATTTTCCCATTCATCGAACGTTTTATTGCATGCCACCCAGCGACCTTTCAACAACACGTACACTTTGCCGCCTAATGCACGGGCAACATCCAGATCGTGTGTAATTGTAATTAGCGCGTGCCGCTGTTTATGTTCCTGCAGCGCGTCAATAACTTGTTGCTTGCTCTGTTTGTCCAATCCTTTCGTCGGCTCATCCGCGATTAATAACTCTCCACCCGCAGCTTGCGCGCACGCAAACGCGCTACGCTGCGCCATACCGCCAGATATCTCAACTGGATATTTGACTGCAGCTTGCTCAAGTGAAAGATTGGCAAGTGTTTTATGAGTATTGTTTAACGCCGTCTGTTTGTTTAGTCCGACAACCCAGCGAAACACTTCATTGACCTGTTCACCTACTTTCATTAACGGACTCAACGCCAGCATTGGTTCTTGTGGCAATACCGCAATGTGCTTGCCCCATAAACTTTGTCGTTGATTGCAATTTAAGTTATCGATGCGTCGCCCGTTCAGCAGGATAGCGCCTTCCGAACGAAACCCTGCCGGTAGATCGCCGAGTATCGCTTTAGCAAACAAGCTTTTGCCTGACCCAGTCTCACCAAGAATTGTGATCGACTCACCTTTATCTAATGACAGCGAAAGTGGCTCGACAACGCACTGCGTACCTTTGTTTACCTGCAATGCACCAAGGTTTAATACCGTCATTTTAATTCCCTTCCTTTGGCTAACGAGTAAAAGCTAAATATCAGCAACATCAGGGTAATAACGGGCTGGACTAAAACCCAAGGAGCCACTTGGTAATACCTGAACAGCTCCACCATCATCATTCCGAGCTCCGCTTGCGGTGGACGCAACCCAACATAAAGGAAACCCAATGAAGCCAGAGCTAGGATGGCGTTTCCTGCGCCAAAACAAGCCAAGGTAAACACATCAGCTTTTAGGTATGGCCACAAATGCATGCGAAAGCGATAAATGCGCCCAAAACCAAGCAGACGTGAATTTTCAAACTCAGGCGATTTGCATAGCTTTTGCGTTCTGCTGCGAATCACGCGAAACAACTCAGCCCACATGGTTAAAGCGATGCCGAGTAACAAAAACGAAAACGAACCGGGAATCAGCGCACCAAACAACAGCACCAGCACCAAACCCGGTAATGCCATCACCATATTGACGAGTACCGAACAGATGCGATCAAACCAACCACCAAACCAGCCCGCGTAGACACCACTGACCAATGCGACCGACACCGCGATCACAACGCTGGAAACGGCGATTAGTAGCGAGTTGCTAATCGCATCGGCCAAACGAGCGGCATTGCTGCGACCGTATTGATCGGTACCAAGTGGCTCAATGAAAGATGGTGTTGCAAAAGCGTTGTCTAAATTCTGTGTCGCGGGATCAGCATTCAATCCCAATTTCACAAACAACGAGAAGCAGACTAATAAAGCGATAATCGAGGTGCTAACAAAATAGCGTTTGGAAAAGCTCATAAAACCACCCTCTCTTGTCTGACTCTTGGGTCAAACACGTAATGGCACACATCCACTGCGGTATTGATAAAAACAAACATCAATCCCATCATGAGCGCCGCACCTTGAATCACAGGTATATCGCGGGCAAATATCGCGTGCGTGAGTGCGTGACCAATTCCAGGCCAAGAGAACAGTGACTCTATCATCACAATCCCTTCAATCAGCCCGACGGTTTGTACGCCTAAAAAGGCAATGATCGGCAAAGCGATGTTTAAACGTGCATGTCTTTCATACGCACGCGACTCACTCAGTCCTTTATAGCGAGCGAAACGATAATAAGTCGAACGAAATACGCCGTAAGCTTCGTTTTTAATCATCCGATTAGAAAGTGCAGCTAAGGTCAATGCGAGTGCGATACTTGGCAACACAATATGTTCTGGTCGGCCAAATCCCGAAACTGGAAACCAGCCTAGATGCAGCGCAAACAAAATGATCAGTACCAGACCAACCACAAATACGGGCGCCGAACGCAGAAATACAGATAGCGACACAGACAATCGGTCAAGCCAACCACCGGGGTACTTACCACAATGAACGCCAACCGGAAACGCAATGAGTAACGAAATCGCTATCGCGCACAGTGCCAAAGCGACGGAGTAACCTAAATGGTGTACCACCGATTCAACTACGGGTTCGCCACTCACCAGAGAGTTGCCCAAGTTGAGATGCAGTAAGTCCCACATCCACGCGATATATTGTTCAAACGGCGAGCGATCAAACCCTAACTCTGATGAAACTAACTGAGCTGCGTCTAAATCGACAAAATCGTAACCATAGCGACCTGCAGCGATACGATAAGCGATATCGCCGGGGAGTAGTCTCATCATCAAAAAGGTAAGACTGCCCACCGCCCAAGCCACAAAGCCGGCTTGCAATAATCGCTTGAGGAGCATGTTAATCATTGAAAGAGAGCTCCGACAATCGGTAATCAATTTCAAACGGGTCGACAACCAAACCTGTTAGTGATTTGTTGTACGCAACATGCTGACTGCTATAAACAATCGGAATAACTGGCAGCTCTTGAGCAAGCACCGTAGCGATACTCTGAGTTAATTGATGCTGCTGCGCAGGATCTGATACTGACACTAACTTGGTTAGGTCGTTCTGCAGTTGTTCAGAGTGCCAGTTCATATGGCCCCAATCGCTACCTTTCTTATTGGTAAAGTCTTTGTATAACACTGGAAGCGGACTGCCTGTCATACCAAAATTTCGCGCGATTAAAGCAAGCTCTAGTGTATTGTCGTGATGGCCCGCAGGAATCACACTTGAATTATCGATACTCACCTCGATCTGAACGCCGATATCCAACAATTGATTTTGCAGTGCTGTCGCGATCATCGGTAATTCTGGTCGGTCAGAGTAGGTTACCAAAGTGAGTTTGAACGGCTTACCTTCACGTTGCAATATACCATTATCGCCTTTTCTCCAGCCCAGTTCGGTAAGTAGCTGGCGAGATAACTCAAGATTTCGTTTCGGCTTATGTTGGTCAACATGCCATTCGTTCTGAGACGAACTAAACAACTGATACGCTTCACTACCCGGCGCATACAACACATTGCTTGCGATCCCTTCACGGTTTATCGCTAAACTAATGGCTTGCCTTGCTTTCGAATCAGAAAGATAAGGGTGGTGATTATTGACTTTCAGCAGCACCGTTCTCGGTAGGTTGACGCTTTGCACTGCAACGTTGTCGGTATTCTCAAGATTCTGCTTACTGATCGCATCAATGGTATAAGCAATGTCGGTTTGGCCACTTTGCACTTGCAACGCTCGGCTTTCAGAGCGGTGTCCCGCTAAGTATTCCACTTTCTCAATGCTGGCTTTATTGCCCCAGTAATCATTGAATCGCGTCAAAGAGACTTTGTGCGGTGCGACTAGCTCTACGACTTGATACGGGCCAGTAGCATTAAATTGGACAATATTACCTTCGCTATCAAAAGAGTCTGCAGAAAGCACACCCAAGCTAAAGTGAGCGAGCGTGTTAAGCAGCGGCAAGTAAGGTGTCTCAAGTACAATCTCCAAATTTTGCCCTTGGGCATTGATTGCTTTTACTGGCACTTTGGCAAACACGCCCGGCATGATCTTAGCGCGCAGTAACGACGCGGCCACATCTTTCGCGCTCAACGATTGTCCATCATGGAATTTGACACCTTGACGGATCTCGAACTGCCAACGCGTGCCGTTTTCGTCGACACTCCAACGCTCTGCCAGCAGCGGGACGACTTCGCCAGTTGTTTTAAGTTGCGTAAGAGACTGAGTGACCCCTAATCGACTGTAGATATGACCATCTTTAGCCATGTCCGTACCGTGAAACTCAAACGGGCCAGAAATAGTAAGCGTGTTATTTGTTGGTTTGGCGGAGTTAATACTCCAAACAAGATAAACGGCGATCATCGCGATCGCCGCAAAAATGATTTTCTTCATGAAATGTAGTAGTCCTGACTTGAATAACGGTTATGTTATAACATAACAATTACTCCAGTCACAACCAAAGTTAAACAAGAATTGTTATTGTTTATTGATCGTGTTTGTCTTTATGTTGTTCGTGCCTCTCTACGGTTTTAAACAGCCCTTCCATCATTGACGTTGGCATTGGGAATAGTATCGTCGAGCTTTTTTCTGCCGCAATTTCCGTTAACGTTTGTAGATAGCGCAGCATGATTGCGTTTGGTTCTTCGGCTAATCGATTTGCCGCCTCGACCAGTTTTTCTGATGCTTCCATCTCACCCGAAGCGTGAATCACTTTCGCTCGACGTGACCTTTCCGCTTCCGCTTGGCGTGCGATCGCTCGTACCATCGATTCATTTAGGTCGACATGTTTAATCTCGACATTCGACACCTTTATTCCCCAACCGTCGGTTCTGGAATCCAAAATTTCTTGGATATCGGTGTTAAGCATTTCTCGGTTTGCGAGCATTTCGTCAAGTTCATGCTGACCAAGAACCGAACGCAATGTCGTCTGGGCGAGCTGTGACGTCGCTTGTAAATAGTTTTCCACGTTAATGATTGCCTTTTGAGCATCAATAACACGAAAGTAAATCACTGCGTTGACTCTGACAGATACGTTGTCACGGCTTATCACATCTTGGCTTGGTACATCCATCACTACGGTACGTAAATCAACACGCACCATTTGTTGAATCAGCGGGATAACGATGATCAGACCCGGACCTTTTACCTTTTGAAATCGACCCAAGAAGAAAATCACGCCGCGTTCATACTCACGTAAAATGCGAAACAAACGAACAGCGACGACCACCACCAACACCACGATTAATATCGGTGTTAGCAGTTCTGTGTTTACTGGAATTTCAGGCATTGTCTTCACTCCTTGGTGCTTTTTTTACCTTTAGTGTTAGCCCATCAATCTCTTCAATACTGACTTTTTCACCTTTACTTACCGGAGCATCACATCTCGCTTCCCAGCGTTCTCCGTCAACATGAACAAAACCGCGATGATTGAAATCATTCAACACCACAGCTTCAGTGCCAATTAGGGCTTCTTCGCCACTTACCACTTGTTTGTGACGCAACTTCATCAGCGTTTTGAGTACAAACAGAATTAACGCAGCCGATGCAAAGGCAATGGCGTAAATCAGCGACATTGAAACTCTCAACTCAGGGAGTTCACTATCAATTAAAAACACCGAGCCGAGCACAAAGGCAACGATCCCACCCGCGCCAAGAATGCCGAAGCTGGGGATCAAGGATTCAGCGATAAACAGTGCGATTCCGAGCAACATCAAACCGAGCCCAACGTAATTAACAGGTAATAACTGGAACGCATATAAAGCGATCAGTAGAGAAATCGCCCCAGTGACGCCCGCAACACCAAAACTTGGGCTGTAGAACTCAAGCAACAGTCCGTACACGCCAATCATCATTAGGATGTAGGCCACATTGGGATCCGTAATGGTCGCGAGAAACTTATTGCGCAGGTCTGGCTCGCGTGGCTCTAACTGAGCGCTGGCGAGATTCAATACCACATCTTGGTTTTCAACTTTGGTAACAAAACCATCGAGTTGATTCAGCAAATCTTGGGGAGATTCCGCCATTACGTTGATCACATTGAGCGCCAAGGCTTCGTTGGCTGACAACGTAGCCGCTTCACGAACCGCTTCTTCTGCCCATTCAACATTGCGCCCACGTAATTGCGCCAAAGAGCGAATATAGGCAATGGAATCGTTGAGGATTTTCTTTTCCATTGCACTAGGCTCACTTGGTTTATCCTCTTTCTCACTACTGGGTGCCACACCACCGCCACCAATCTGAACAGGTGTTGCTGCTCCTAATGTAGTCGCGGTCGACATTGCAGCGACATGACAGGCATAAAGAATGTATGTCCCGGCGCTAGCTGCGCGCGCTCCGGGCGGATAGACCAAACACAAAACGGGAATTTTAGAAACAAGAATGTGTTGATTGATGTCACGCAGGCTTGAACTTAAACCACCTGGGGTATCAATAGAAATAATGAGTGCCGGAGAATGGCCGATGGAGTTGGCACGTTGCAGTTCTTTAATCACATAATCCCCTACAGCAGGACCAATAGCCCCACTGATGGAGATAACTGGAACGGTTGGGGAAGACGCCTTATTTACATCTATCGGCTCAGCCGTCGCCAGTGCAAGATAGCTCAGTAGGCTGAAGATCAGCCCTACCATCACCCGACGATACATAACTTGTTCCGGCTTAGGATCTAGTTATAAGTGTAGTTGAATTTGAGGTTTGCGGATTGAAGTAATAGAAATGAAGTTAGACGCTAGAAACGAAAAAACCAGCCGTAGAGGCTGGTTCTTTGTAAAGAATGGAGGCGCGTCCCGGAGTCGAACCGAGGTCCACGGATTTGCAATCCGCTGCATAGCCACTCTGCCAACGCGCCGTACCAAATTGTTTTCTCGTATGAGATGGTGCCCCGGGCCGGACTTGAACCGGCACAGCGCGAACGCCGAGGGATTTTAAATCCCTTGTGTCTACCAATTCCACCACCAGGGCACACAAATTTCTTTGTGATGCCGTTTAATGCGATAAACACCATCTAAAATTTTGAGGAAAGAATGGAGGCGCGTCCCGGAGTCGAACCGAGGTCCACGGATTTGCAATCCGCTGCATAGCCACTCTGCCAACGCGCCTTTCCTTTCAACGCTTTAGGTTACCCACCGCTGCGTTCGCTGCATACTTTACGGATTGAGCGGTGAGAGTCAAACAAAAAACTTAAATATTTATTCGTTTGCTGAGAATTAGACCAATTAGACGTTTGTTTGATCTAAATTGCCAATTTTTGTACATGCAAAGCGTTATGCAAGCCCCAACGAAACGCGTTCATACTTGGGCAACTTACTCGCCACCAGCTTGTAAGATTGCTCAGAAAGGTCACGAACAAGGCTGTCATCAACATCACCTGGGTAGTACACCGTGATCCAATGACGTTTGTTGGTGTGATAACCAGGAGTGATATCCGCAAATTGAGAAGTCAGCACTTCGCCGTCTTCCGGCTTCACTTTTAACGTCACGTACTCGCGCCCGTCTCTCTGAGCCAAAATGGCGAACATCTTCCCTTTGACCTTAAACACCAACGCTTCTGGTCCAAAAGGAAAGCCAGACTCCGCACCTAAAAATGTCTCTAGATATTCTTCCAGTTCTTTGTTCGTCATTTTGAGCTCCCAGCTTATCGAGATTTTTGGCGATTCACGTACTCTTATTTAACCGCTAATGCCTGACCTTCAAACTTAACTCCGTCCCAGCCAAACTGGATGAAATTACGAATGTTGGCGTGGTCGTCTCCTTGAGGGTTGCCTAACACATCATCACGATAAAAAGCACCGAAGCATGCCAATGTTTCCTGCGGCGTTAGTTCGTTCAGCTTAGCAAACGCGAAGATCTTGCACGAACCGTTATTTTGATTTGCTTCATTGGCGGTTTCACCATTGGTAAAAGCCGTTGGCGTGAAATCGTAGTTAGCGTCGATTGTTGCGATAGTTTGAGCAAATTCGATCGCTTGAGGGTTAGATTTAAGTTGCTGAAGAAAAGTGTTCAATTCCATTTGTCGTGGTCTCTGTTCAAATTAGTGGAATCAGTCTATGACATTGATTCTCTGATCAAAAGACCTACTAACAGAAAAGTACGCTAAAAATGAATCCCACCATCAACTTCAAAGACGCGTGCGGTGATGTAGTCGTTTTCAAAAATGAACTTCGCGGTATCGGCAATTTCAGACGCTTTACCTAATCTTCCTAATGGAATCATCTTCTGTAAGCGTTCGATGGCTTCGGGTTTCATTTGATCGGCCATCGCGGTTTTGATCACTCCCGGCGCAATAGCAGCCGCACGAATACCATAACGGGCGAGCTCTTTGCCCCAAGTCGCCGCTAATGTCGCTACCGCAGCTTTAGACGCTGCGTAATTGGTCTGACCGATATTACCTGCGCGCGCGACACTGGAAATATTGATGATAACCCCTTTACGTTTGGTGTTGATCATTTGGACGGCAGCTTCTCGGCCGCAGAGAAACGTGCCGGTTAGGTTAACGTTAATCACAGCGTTAAACTGCTCAAGCGACATCTTGCTGACTAATCCGCCATCGACTTTAACCAGCAGTCCGTCGCGCAAGATCCCAGCGTTGTTGATTAGTCCATCTAATTGGCCGAAGTCAGCAACGACATCCGCAAAAACTTGCTCCACTTGCTGCTCGTCAGTAACATCGACTGCATAGCAAAGCGCTTTCACCCCCATCATATGGCACTGCTTTTGGGTGTCTTGCAACGCTTGCTCGTTCACGTCGAGCAACGCGAGCTCAGCGCCTTCATGCGCTAAAGTGATCGCCATCATTTGGCCTAAACCCTGAGCCGCGCCAGTTATCGCAATCACGCTTTGTTTTAAGTCCATCGCTTTGCTCCTAGGCTAATTATTTCTTCGATTGATAGAATTCAAACAGACTAGAGAAATCGAGTTCCTCATTCCCGTTCGCGTTATGGAATGCATAAAGATTGCGAGCTAATGCGCCCATCGGTACCGAGGATTGACTTTTCGCCGCGGCATCCAGCCCCAAGCCTAAATCTTTCAGCATTAGTTTACTCATAAAACCCGGCTGAAATTGGTTACTGGCAGGCGCATTGTCCATCACGCCTGGACATGGGTTGTATAACTCCAACGCCCAGTTTCTACCGGAGCTTTGCAACATGATGTTTGAGAGCACTTTCGGATCCAGCCCGTTATCAATACCCAGATTGAGCGCTTCACACGTACCGGACATCAAAATACCCAACATCAGGTTATTGCAGATTTTGCCCATCTGCCCATCGCCTGCTTTTCCCGCGTGGAAAATGTTTTTGCCCATGTGTTTGAGGATCTGCTCTGCTTTGCTGAACGCACTGTCTGTCCCACCCACGATAAAAGTTAACGTCCCGGCTTTCGCACCCGCTACACCGCCTGACACTGGCGAGTCTACAAACTCAAACCCTTTGCTCGCGGCTTGCGCTGCAACAATGCGGGCAGATTCTGGGTCGATAGTTGAAGAATCAATCAGAAACGTATTCTCTTCTATCAGGTTAAGCAGTCCAACGCCGCCACTATGGTCGCCCAGATAAACCGCTCTGACGTGCTCTCCCGCCGGTAGCATGGTAATCACAGTTTGCGCACCCTTGACGGCTTGCTCGATAGAATCGCTTGCAACGGCGCCTTTATCCGCTAACTGGTCGACGGCTTCTTTGACTAAATCAAACACTTGAACACTAAAACCCGCTTTCAAAAGGTTTTCCGCCATTGGCGCGCCCATGTTTCCTAACCCAATAAATGCAATTGTACTCATCGTGATGCTTCCCTTGTCGATCAGTGCTAGTAATGCCCTAGCTGTGATAGCGGATGTTTATCTTCGCTCCAGAACGAAGTAAACAGCTCGTCGATTAACGTTTCATCTACGTCTGCTACCGTGGCAAACTTCCAACGTGCGTTGCCGTCCTTATCGACTAGCTTCGCTCGCACACCTTCTTGAAACTCACCCAATAGCGCACATTTCACCGACAAGGACAGTTCAAGCCTGAAGCAGTCCGCCAGCGAAATATCGTGATAGTCCCTAATCTGGCGATAACAGATATGAGCGGTGATTGGACTGCCTGTTTTGAGATTGTGTTTAGCGCTGTCTAACCATTGGCTCTGCGCTTCGATTGCTAAGATGTTGTCTACGACTTGGATAACACTGTCACCCTCACAAGCTTGCTGGATACGGTCAAATAATGGCAGCAGTTGCGGCTCTGGTTTGGCGCCGCTTTCCACTTCTTCGGCAAAACCTTCCAGAAGCTCGGTGACGACCTCATAAGCGTCTTCAACGCTTTCCCACTCCGCTATTTGTAACTGCTCTAGCAACGTAGGCTTATGTTCCGGCAAAACCATGTGATCAGCGAGATGTGTCGCTATCGCATCACTCGCATTTACGATCACGCCCGTAATACCAAGGAATAGCCCTATGCCTTGGTCAAGTCGGTTCATAAACCAAGTACCGCCGACGTCGGGGTACAATCCGATACCAATTTCGGGCATCGCTAGGCGCGAAGAAGGCGTAACGACTTTGTGGCTAGAACCCATATAAAGTCCCATACCCCCGCCCATAACGATCCCTTCACCCCAGGCAATAATCGGTTTGTAGTAGGTATGGATGAGGTAATCGCACTCGTACTCAACAGCAAAGAAGTGTCTACAGTATTCGACGGTTTCCGACTCAGATTTATCGCGCATTACATCGTGCATGGTTCGAACGTCACCACCCGCGCAAAAGGCTTTTTGCCCTTCCCCTTCCAGCAACACACAAACGATATTGTCATCGTCTTGCCACTGTTCTAGTTTGTCCTTCAGCAGTTGGAGCATGTTGACGGTTAACGCGTTCAATGACGAAGCATTATCTAATCGTGCCACGCCAATTTTGTGTTCGCTGTCGCTACAGGGTAGCTCTGAAAAATGAACGGTCCCCATGATGATCTCTCCTTATGCCTATTGATTCTTCCATTGCGGTTGGCGCTTTTCGAGAAAGGCGTTAACCCCCTCTTTTTGGTCTTCGGTATCAAACAGCTGAACAAACAGTTCACGCTCTTTCACTAACCCGAAGGCAATTGGATGGGTGCGAGCGTTTTGGATCAGCGTCTTACACGCACTCACAGAGCTCGGTGATTGATTGGCGACAGACTCTGCTAATGTGATTGCACTTTGCAATGCGCTACCTTGTTCAACGACCTCTTCAACCAAGCCGATATCCCGCGCTCGCTCTGCACTCATCTGTTCGCCGCATAGGATGATGCGCTTCGCCCAGCCTTCGCCAACTAACGCGGTCAGATTTTGCGTACCGCCAGCACATGGCAATAAACCCACTTTCGCTTCCGGCAGTGCCATTATTGCTTGCTGCTCTGCAATTCGGATATCACACGCCAAAGCGACTTCCAGCCCGCCGCCCATCGCATAGCCATTAATGGCGGCTATCGATACCCCTCTAAAACCGGACAATGCCTCAAAGGCTTCGCCGAAAATACGCGCCATATCGACCGCAACTTGTTTATCGCCTGAAGCAAATAGCTTTAACTCAGCACCAGCGGAGAAAAACTTGTCGCCTTGGCCTGTAATGACCAACGCGTAAACTTCTTTGTTGGCGTTCAACTCGCCGATAAGCTGTTTAAGATACCGTAAGCTTTCTGCTGTCCATGTATTGGCTGGCGGGTTATTCATAGTGAGCGTCGCAACATGGTTTTCTATCACGTAGTCAATGCCACAACTGACAGTTTGATTACTCGACATAGTGCATTCCTTTAGAGTAGTTCTGATCCTTCGGCCAAGAGTCGGCGTGCAATAATTAAACGCATGATTTCATTAGTGCCTTCCAATATTTGATGAACGCGCACATCACGGAAATACCGCTCCAACGGATACTCCTTGATATAACCATAGCCGCCATAAAGCTGGAGCGCTTGGTCACAAACGGCAAAGCCCACATCGGTGGCAAATCGTTTCGCCATCGCGCAATACGCGGTCGCATCCGGTGATTGCTTATCAAGTTTACTGGCAGCTAATCGCACTAACTGCCTTGCTGCAACCAGTTCAGTGGCCATGTCCGCTAACTTAAACTGCAGCGCTTGAAACTGCGCGAGTGGCTGACCAAACTGCTTGCGCTCTTGAACATACTGTGTGGCTTGGTTTAACGCTTGCTGCGCCGTTCCGACTGAGCAAGTCGCGATATTGATTCGCCCACCATCGAGCCCTTTCATCGCAAAGGTAAACCCTTGGCCTTCTACACCAAGTAAATGATTGGCAGGGATTTCGACATTTTCAAAGGTAATTGAGCGGGTTGGTTGGCTGTTCCAGCCCAGCTTGGGTTCTTTGCGCCCATAACTGATACCTTGAGTATCGGCTGGGACAACGAAAGCAGAAATGCCTTTTGCACCGTCGTCTTGGGTACGTGCCATCACTACTAAAACTTGCGTATCACCGGCACCCGAGATGAATGTTTTAGATCCGTTTAAAAGGTACTTATCACCTTGTTTTACCGCTGTGGTCGTCAAAGATGCCGCGTCTGAACCTGCGTTTGGCTCAGTCAAACAATACGAACCTAACCACTCTCCACAAGTCAACTTAGGGCAGTATTGTTGTTTCACATCTTCGGTTGCAAAGCTGGCAATCATCCATGTCACCATATTGTGGATAGTCATAAACGCCGTGGTAGAAGTGCACCCCATCGCCAACTGCTCAAATACGATGGAAGCGTCTAAGCGTCCTAATCCCAGTCCGCCCCGCTCTTGAGGCGTATACAGACTGAGAAAGCCCATCTCTCCCGCTTGTTGAAGCACTTGGGTAGGAAAGATTTGCTTTTCATCCCATTCTGCTGCCATTGGCGCAAGCTGCTCTTTGGCAAACTGGCTAGCAGCTTCCGCAAAGGCGCGTTGGTCTTCGGTCAATTCAAAGTCCATACAACCTCCTATCGCAAATGGATACTCAGGTTTGGTCCGGTTGGAATGTCATCTTCAAACCAGCGAGCGGTGACGGTTTTAGTTTCGGTGTAAAAGCGCACAGCCTGCTTACCATAGGCGTGTAAATCGCCGTAGAAACTGCCTCGCCAACCCGTAAATGAAAAGAATGGTAAAGGCACCGGAATCGGCACATTAATCCCCACTTGCCCTACCTGAATTTCATGTTGATATTTACGCGCTGCTGCCCCATTCGCGGTAAAAATGGAGGTTCCGTTGCCATAAGGATTGTTATTGATAAGCGCGATCGCTTCCTCAAGTGTCTCCACTTCCAAACATACCAAGACAGGGCCAAAGATCTCTTGTTGGTAAATCGACATATCCGTCGTTACCCCGCTAAACAGTGTCGGGCCAACCCAGTTACCATCTGGCAGTCCATCGACCTGACATTGGCTACCATCAAGCTCACATACTGCTCCTTGTGCTTTACCCTCTTCAATCAAGCTAAGCACTCGCTCTTTGGCTTGCTGGCTGATCAGCGGACCATACGCCGCGCCTTCGTCGTTCCACGCTCCAGGCTTCATTTTGGCCATTTCAACTTGGAGATCACTGATCCACTCTTTCGCGCTACCGACAAACACCGCAACAGAAATTGCCATACAGCGTTGGCCTGCAGCACCAACCGATGAGCCAACCAGATTACTTATGACTTGATTTTTGTTGGCATCTGGCATGACAACCATATGATTTTTTGCCCCGGCAAACGCCTGAACTCGCTTGTTGTAACTAGTGCCACGATGATAGATGTACTGCGCGACAGGTACAGAGCCGACAAATGAGACGGCGCGAATCGCAGAATGCTCGAGAAGAAAATCCACCTGCGACTTACCACCATGCACTACCTGTAACACTCCTTTAGGTGCGCCTGCTTGCTCAAATAGCTCCGCTAAACGCATCGAGGTCAGCGGCACTTGCTCCGATGGTTTCAGTACAAAGGTATTGCCCGCGGCAATCGCGAGTGGGAACATCCACAAAGGAATCATCGCAGGAAAGTTAAACGGTGTAATACCACAGCACACACCCAGCGGCTGAATCAGTGAGTAAGTATCGATATCGGATGCGACGTTTTCGACCGTCTCTCCCATCATGTTTGAGGCGATATTGGCCGCTTGTTCTACTACTTCGATTCCACGCCAAACGTCCCCTTTGGCGTCCAAAGTGATTTTACCTGTCTCTTGAGACAGTAACTGCGCCAATTCATCATGGTGCTCTTTGAGTAAATGCTGATACTTGAACATCACACGCGCTCGGTCAGAAACTGCAACCTGCTTCCAACTGACAAATGCCTGCGTTGCACTGTTTATCGCTCGCTCCATTTCCTCGTCCGTTGCACACGGCAATTGAGCAATAGATTGGTTGGTCGCAGGATTGGTCACTTCAATCCATTGGTCGCTTTTCGACTGACAGAACTCGCCATCGATATACAGTGGAACTGACTGCGTCATAGTGATTTCCTTCTTTCTTCTCATACCGGAATTTCAATACCCATTGCGGTTGCCTCACCGCCACCAATACACAGTGAAGCAATGCCTCGCACTCTGCGTTTGTTCTCAGCCACGCCATCCACACCTAACGCCTGCAGTTGCCTTAAACTGTGAATCAATGTGACCAATATTCTCGCGCCACTTGCCCCAATCGGGTGACCTAGCGCACAAGCGCCACCTTTGACGTTGACCTTTTCACTCTCCAGCCCCAGATGTTTCACCGCAATTTGTGCAACAACAGCGAAGGCTTCGTTGATCTCCCAAAGATCAATCTCATCCAGCGTCCAATCTAAGTCCGAAAGCAGCTGCTCCACGGCATAAACCGGGGCGAGCGTAAATTCAGCGGGCGTTCGGGCGTGAGTAGTATGGCCTTTGATGATAGCTAGTGGCTTCAAACCGTGGTGCTGAGCGTATTCTGCAGACATGAGTAACAGCGCAGCCGCACCATCAGCGATAGCACTGGAGTTTGCCGCGGTCACAGAGCCGTCTTTGGCGAATGCGGCTCGTAAGTGGGGAATTTTGTTGATATCGACTGAGCGCGGGATCTCATCGTAATCGAGTGATTCGCCGTTTGATAACTCAAGTGAGGCCAATTCTTCGGCAAATAGATTGCGGTTTTGCGCTTCTAATGCTCGTTGCACCGACATACTCGCCCATTCATCCATTTGCTCACGGGTAAAACCGAGTTTGTCGGCAATCTGCTGACCATAAACGCCCATCAACTCGCCTTCATAAGCGTCTTGCAAGCCATCAAGAAACATATGGTCATACGTCGTTTTATGGCCCATACGCATTCCGCTGCGGGCTTCTTTAAGCAGGTATGGCGCGTTGGTCATACTTTCCATGCCACCAGCAATCGCGCACTGAAAGGTTCCGGCTTGGATTAAATCACTCACCAACATCACCGACTTCATGCCCGAGCCACACACCTTGTTTACCGTTGTACACCCAACAAAGTCGGGTAGCCCTGCACCTAACGAGGCTTGGCGTGCAGGTGCTTGCCCGCACCCTGCTGGCAACACGCAACCCATGTACACTTCGTCGACACATTTTGCAGAAAGGCCGGACGCTTCTAAGGTCGCTTTAATCGCCGCTGAACCCAATTGCGGCGCAGAAAGCTCAGACAATAATCCTTGAAAACGCCCGATTGGCGTACGTTTCGCGGCAACAATCCAGATATCTTTGTCTTGCATGACATAAACCTCATACAGAATGACAACAGCTCTTTTGTTCTGCTCTCCTACTGATGTCAGGCGATGACATCGACCACTACGACTTAGACGCTGCTGTTCACTCCACGGCTAATTTCTTGACGTTTACGTAAGCATAGCACTAACATTTACGTAAACGTAAAGAAACAGATTGTTTACATCCTTTTTATTGAAGCCTTAGCGATAAGTTGGAGAATGTTAGCGAGTGGAAACCTTCAAGATTAGTGACTTAGCCAAAGAGTTTGACATTACGACCCGCAGCATTCGCTTTTACGAGGACGTAGGTCTGATTCAACCCGAGCGCAAAGGCAGCATGCGTATTTATCAACGCCGTGACAAAGTGCGTTTGAAGCTGATCCTACGCGGTAAAAGACTGGGCTTCTCACTGGCAGAAATTAAAGAATTGTTTGCTCTGTACGACACTCACCAAGGTGAAACTCAGCTAATTAAAATGCTTAACATCATTGATGAAAAAGAAGCGGTACTGAAACGTCAACTGGAAGATATCCGCGTTGTGTTGGATGAGCTAGCAGCGGCTCGTGAACGTTGTGAAGAAGCTCTAAAACACGCCAAAGCCAGTTAAACAACACGCTTCGTTTCCCAACGTTAAGCATCACAGAATTTGTTACGCATACCGATTGCAACGACTTAACGACACTGATGTGGTTATGAGGGAAGCACTATGCTGGCTCACTATACTCAACTCAACTTCGGGCTTGGAGAATCGATTGATCTACTAAGAGATCACGTAAACGCGTTTGCTCGTGACACCATTGCGCCCATTGCCGATCAAATCGACCAAGACAACCTTTTCCCCTACCATTTGTGGTCAACGCTCGGCGAAATGGGCATGTTGGGCGTGACCATTGACGAGCAATATGGTGGCGCGGGCATGGGTTATTTGGCCCACGTGATCGCGATGGAAGAGATCAGCCGAGCATCAGCATCGATTGGTCTCAGCTACGGTGCTCACTCTAACTTGTGCGCAAGCCAAATCGCCAGAAATGGCAATGAAGAACAAAAAACCAAGTACTTGCCGAAATTAGTCGATGGTTCTTGGGTAGGCGCACTGGCGATGAGCGAAGCCAACGCGGGCTCAGACGTAATTAGCATGCAATTAAAAGCCACCCAAAACGGCGATCATTACCTGCTCAACGGTTCAAAAATGTGGATTACCAATGGTCCAGACGCGGATGTGGTGGTTGTGTACGCCAAAACAGAGCCAGATGACGGTGCGCACGGCATTACGGCCTTTATCGTCGATAAGTCCGAAGCGTGTTTCTCCTGCGCGCAAAAGCTCGACAAGTTGGGAATGCGTGGCTCAAACACCTGTGAGCTGGTGTTCAAAGACTGCCCCGTCTCCAAAGATAATGTTCTCGGCAAAGTCAACCAAGGCGTCGCGGTGTTAATGAGTGGCCTCGATTATGAGCGCGTTGTGCTTGCTGGTGGACCGCTTGGCATTATGCAGGCGTGCTTAGATCTGGTGGTGCCTTATGTGCATAGCCGCAAACAGTTTGGTCGTGCGATTGGCGAGTTCCAACTAGTTCAAGCAAAAGTCGCCGATATGTACACCAAAAGTAACGCAGCGCGGGCGTATGTCTACGCGGTTGCAGCGGCTTGCGATCGCGGCGAAGCCAACCGTAAAGACGCAGCAGGCGCGATTCTTTATTCGGCTGAGTTAGCAACCCAATTGGCGTTGGATGCCATTCAGCTGCTTGGTGGTAACGGCTATACCAACGAGTACCCAGCCGGACGTTTGCTGCGTGACGCTAAGTTGTACGAGATTGGCGCTGGTACTTCTGAAATTCGCCGTATGCTTATCGGCCGTGAACTGTTTGATGAGTCTCGTTAACGAGGTGTCTATGGCGATCATACAAACAAAAATCAACACCGACTCCCCGCTATACCATAAGAATCATCAACATATGTCTGAGCTGGTCAAAAACCTGCACAGTGACATTGCGACGATCAAGCAAGGCGGCGGTGAAAAAGCGATTGCAAGACAGCGCGCAAAGGGCAAATTGCCCGTCAGGGAACGTATTGCGGCGTTACTGGATAGCGATTCAGATTTCCTTGAAATTGGCCAGTTTGCAGCGTGGCAAGTGTATGACGAATCTATCCCGTGTGCAGGCGTTGTCGCGGGCATAGGCAAAGTCAACGGTATCGACTGTATGGTGCTCGCCAACGATCCTTCGGTCAAAGGTGGAACCTATTACCCGCTTACCGTCAAAAAGCATCTGCGAGCACAGGAAATTGCCCAACGTTGTCACCTGCCATGTATCTATTTGGTTGATTCCGGCGGCGCTAATCTGCCCCACCAATCCGAAGTTTTTCCAGACAAAGACCATTTTGGCCGCATCTTTTTTAATCAGGCACGCATGTCTGCGCAAGGTATTCCACAAATTGCGGTGGTACTTGGTTTGTGTACCGCTGGCGGAGCGTATATCCCCGCTATGGCTGACGTATCAATCATCGTAAAACAGCAAGGCACTATCTTTCTCGCCGGTCCACCATTGGTAAAAGCCGCTACTGGTGAAGTCGTGACCGAAGAAGAGTTAGGCGGCGCAGATGTTCACTGCAAAAAGTCAGGCGTTGCAGATTACTATGCTCAGGATGAACGCCACGCGCTGGAACTGGCAAGACAAGCCATCACCAATACTAACACTGCAAATATTGGTGAGACGCCCGCAAAGTTCGACAAACCGCAATATGACGCCGACGAGTTATACGGCATCGTCAACGCCGATCTTCGGCTCTCATTTGATGTGCGTGAGATTATCGCAAGGTTGGTCGATGGTTCAGATTTTGATGAATTTAAGGCCTTGTATGGGTCCACTTTAGTCTGCGGTTTTGCACGATTGGAAGGACAATTGATCGGTATTGTCGCCAACAACGGCATCTTGTTTTCGGAATCTGCACAAAAAGGCGCGCACTTTATTGAGTTATGCGCGAAACGAAAAATCCCACTACTCTTTCTACAAAACATCACCGGATTTATGGTCGGTAAAAAGTACGAAGAAGGCGGGATTGCAAAACACGGCGCGAAGCTTGTTATGGCAGTTGCGTGTGCGGATGTGCCAAAGTTCACCATCATCATTGGTGGCTCGTATGGTGCAGGAAACTACGGCATGTGTGGTCGGGCTTACGACCCAACCATGATGTGGATGTGGCCAAACGCGCGGATATCGGTCATGGGTGGCGAACAAGCCGCGGGGGTACTCACTCAAGTTAAAGGCGAGGTATTGCAACGCAGTGGGAACCGTTGGAATGACGAAGAGCAGCAAGCATTTAAGCAATCTATCGTTGAACTGTATAACCGACAAGGCCACCCTTATTACGCTAGCGCTCGGCTATGGGATGACGGCATCCTCGACCCGAAAGACACGAGAAAGGTGCTTTCACAAGCGTTGAAGGCCGCACTCAACGCACCGATCCAAACCAGCGAATTCGGCATCTTCCGAATGTGAGGAGTAAAGCAATGGAAGGACAAATTCACCACGGAGATTTGCTCAGTTCAGTCGATAAGAACGGGGTGGCAACATTGACGCTCAATCGAAGCGATAAGCATAATGCGTTCGACGCCGACTTAATTCAGCAGTTGATTTCTGAGTTGGAAAGGCTGTCAAACGCAGCGAACGTGCGTTGTTTATTGTTACGTGGTAACGGAAAGCATTTCTCCGCTGGCGCTGATCTCAACTGGATGCGCTCCATGGCGCAGCAAGATCAACAGCACAACGTTGATGATGCTGCACAGCTCGCGCATTTAATGAAACTCCTCGATACCTTCCCTCACCCAACCATCGTTTATGTCCACGGCTGCGCGTTTGGTGGCGCACTTGGGTTAATTTGTTGTTGTGACATTGCCCTTGCCGATATCGAAGCCAGTTTTTGTTTGAGTGAAGTCAAACTAGGCTTGGTCCCTGCTACTATTGCGCCTTATGTCTGTCGAACGATGGGGGCTCGTTTAGCGCGGCGCTATATGTTGACCGCAGAATCTTTTGATGCCGAACAAGCTCAGCAAATGGGCATTGTTCATCACCTTACCACTACCAACACCGCAGAGGCAACGCTGTCCAAATTCGTTGGTTTGGTGTTGGCCAATAGTCCTGCGGCGATGAGCAGCGCCAAAGAGCTGATTCACCACTGTAGCGAGCAACCCATCAACGCCAAACTCATTGACTACACCAGCGAGCTTATTGCCCAAGTCCGTGTTTCGGAACAAGGGCAAGAAGGCTTAAACGCGTTCTTGGAAAAACGTACGCCTGTGTGGCAGAAAGGACATCCAGACAATGGCTAATCAAGCATTGCCTGACTCGGTCACCATTGTTGAAGTCGGTGCTCGCGATGGTCTCCAAAATGAAAACTCCGTCTCGACGCAGGCAAAAGTTGAGTTGATAAACAACTTGTCCGCATCGGGTTTAAAACACATCGAAGCGGGTTCGTTTGTCTCTGCCAAGTGGGTGCCTCAAATGGCGGATTCGTATGAAGTAATGTCGGCAATCAACCGTGAACCCAATGTCATCTATTCTGCTCTGACCCCGAATCTCGTTGGATTTGAGAAAGCTCTGAAAGCGAATGCGAACCAAGTCGCCGTGTTTACGTCCGCCTCGCAAGGGTTTTGCCACCACAATATTAATTGCTCGATTGAAGAAAGCATCGAGCGGTTTGCTCCTGTGATTGAACAAGCTAAAGCAAAGAATATCCCAGTGCGTGGCTATCTCTCTTGTGTGATTGACTGCCCTTATGAAGGCCCCACTCATCCTGACAATGTCGCCAAAGTAGCAAGAGCATTGCTCGACTTAGGCTGCTATGAAATTTCGCTCGGCGACACCATAGGCACAGGCACACCAGTTAAAGTCGCGCGCATGCTAGAAGCATTGATGACTCAAGTGCCAGCAAGTCAGCTCGCGGTGCACTTTCATGATACCTGGGGACAGGCTCTTGCTAACATTTATCAAGCGCTACAGATGGGGATCAGCGTGGTGGATAGCAGTGTCGCTGGCCTAGGTGGCTGCCCTTACGCTCACGGTTCATCGGGAAACGTAGCCACCGAAGATGTGCTCTACTTGTGTCAAGGGTTAAATATCCATACTGGTGTCGATTTACAACAAGTGGCTCGTTCGGGTTGGCAGATCAGCGATGAACTCAAGCGCCAACCAACCTCTAAAGTCTCGCTGGCGCTACGCGCACTTAACAAGTAACCTCATTGGCCTCTGATTTATTGGGAGCTGGTTTATATGCTTGAAGAAACAAGCACCCCATGATCAGCAACACACCTACCCAGCCAGAAACCGCAATATGCTCACCGACCACAATCACCGCAAACACTGCTGCTACCGCTGGTTCAAACAAAGTCAGCAAGCTCGCCTTACTGGCAGCAACCACTCTTAAACCGTAACCAAAACACACGTAACCAATAAACATCGGGATCAGTGCCATATAGAGCACCACTGCAGTATTGGTGGCGGTTGCAAATAAGTTCTCACCCGTAAATAACAATGTCGGCAGCAATAACATCGCACCGCAGCCAAAAATACTGCCCATCGCAGAGGTTGAGCTGACGCCATGAGTAATCAACTCCTTCGCTGCCCAAGCATAAAGCGCGTATGACAACCCAGCAATCAAACCAAGAGCAATGCCTAGATAGTGATAATTCGTCTCTTCAGCGACTTGGCTCACTGGCTCGGCGAACGTGAGTAAAGCTATACCAACCGTACCTAATAACAAGCTATAAACCCAGCGTCGGTCAATTTGATTATTTTTGCTAAAAAGGTGCTCTAGAGCAGCGACAAAAAATGGTGCACTTGCGATGGAAACGACCGTACCAATCGCTACACCAGATAACCGCATCGAGCTATAAAATGCCATTGGATAAACCGCTAATGCCAGTGCTCCAAACAGTAGAATTTTAAAGTTTGCGGCTATCAGCCTGCGTTCTCTTGCAAGGTTTCGAAAAGCAACGACAGCCAGCAACAGCCCGCCGACTCCCATTGAAAAAGCACCGACAGCGAGTGGACTAATTGACGGAGCAAACGAAGCTGCCGTCCCTGTTGTTCCCCACAACAAAGACGCAAACAAAATTGCACTGATTCCATAAGCTTCTGCTTTGTGATTGGTTATTTGATGCTTCATTTTGATCCCTGAGCTCGTCAATTTCTAACGTCAAGGTTAATCAAATTTCAACTTAAATACTTTGCAGATAAGACGCCATGTTTGTTTAAGCAGACTCAATTAACTGCGAATTTGACGAGGAGAGCGACCAAAAAAGGCGGAAAAACGTCGGCTAAACGCAGACATATCGTTGTAGCCAACCTGCTCCGCAATTAACTGAACAGGCATATCAGTGTGTGTTAACAGCGCTTTGGCTTTTTCCATTCTCTGCTTGGTCACATACTGGAGTACACTTGTTCCGCAAGCTTGGCGAAATAGCTTTTTAAACTGGGTCGGACTCAAACACGCCAATTTGGCTAAGTCTTCAATCACAAAATGAAGAGAAAGGTCATTTTGAATATGCTGGATAGCGGCACGAATACGCGGGTCAAGTTGTTCGTCTGCTTGCTGCTGTGCCAACAACATGGAAAACATCACCACCATCGCATTCTCTATAGAGCGGTCAACTCGGTGTTCCAATTGTTGTTCAATAAAAGAAAGGTAACTTCTCAGTGGGCTAGAAATCGGAAAAACCAAAGACTCCATGCTCAATAGGTTTTCAGGCAAAGTGTTTAAGTCGGAGACAATAAATCGCGCCGCTTCATTCGCTCTGAAATGATGAAACTGACCAGACTGAATCACCACGCACTCACCTACCGACACTTTGCCTTGATAGCCTTCAAGCTCGATATTGATTGAACCAAGAATTGGCAATACCAATTGATGATGTGAATGCGCATGCCCACGACGCTGTTTGCTGTAGGCTCTGATGGTTAAACTGTCTTCCATGACGATGATTCGATTCAGTGACTGAGTTAGCCCGTTATACAATATTTCCGCGTCACCGTCATTGAGCGCTGGTTAACACTTCTCAGCAGTAAAAGTTTCTACTAACTCAATAAATATCTTTTGCTGGCAAACGTGTTGCATAAGAACTAGAATCAAAACTTTGGTTTGTATGACACAAATTTGTCATGCAATTTATACATTGATACAGATATGAAGCCGTCCCATTTTATGAGGCGGCCTTTTATTTGGGAGTTTCAAAATGTCTGATAACAACTCGATCTACATTTCTAGTCTAGACATGAACAGAATTACCGCGTTGCTAGATAAGATGCCTAACCTAGCAAGCGATCTTGTCCAACTGGATGCGGAGCTGGATCGTGCTACGGTGCTTGAGCCGAATGAAATGCCACCAAACGTGGTCACCATGAATTCAACGGTAGTGTTTAAGTTTACCGACAGCGACAAGACCATGACAAAAACATTGGTCTATCCTTCAGAGCTAAAAAGCAGTGATGATGTGTCTATCTTTGCTCCTGTTGGTAGTGCGCTTATTGGGCTATCTGTTGGTCAACAGCTCGCTTGGCCGATGCCGAACAAACAAACTAAAACGATCGAAATTGTCGATGTCGTTTATCAGCCTGAGCGTTGTGGTGCTCTAAACCGCTAACCCTCAGTGTTCCAGGTGCAAAGGCAGAGCACTTTGCACCAGGAGAGCCCCTTAAATCCCAGTCTATTCCTCTACTTCTTCCCCGTTTTTCAAGACAAAACATACTCATTGCACCACTGTAGCACGAATAATTTTGAAATTGCTATTGATTCGTAGATACTGATACGACATACATATCAACGACTCGTATAAACGAGCTCAATATTCAATTCGCTTCAAATACTAGGACACTACATGCAAAGTAATGCAGCAAATGGAGGAGCTGAATTAGACCAGCTTCATCTGTTTACTCGAAAAGACGTCTGGCAAGGCTTCACGCAATTGGTACCTCTTTCATTTTTCGTCGTCATTTTTGGTATCGCCTTTGGTGTCGCGGCCGTACAAACAGGCTTAGAACCTTTCCCTATCATGTTGATGAGTACGCTGGTGTTTGCTGGTGCATCTCAGTTTGCAACACTAGAAATGTGGGGCGAACAGGTTCCGCTCGTCCCCGTTTTGATTACTGTATTTGCCATTAATGCGCGCCACTTATTGATGGGCGCCACGCTCTACCCTTGGCTGCGTCACCTATCGCCAGCAAAACGATACGGCGTGATGTTGTTTGCGTCTGACGCCAATTGGGCGTTGTCGATGAACGCATTTGGACGCAAAGAACCTGGGCTAGGTTTACTGCTGGGTGGGGGGATCGCGCTATGGTCTTTTTGGATAGTCGGAACCTGGCTCGGTTTCTATTTTGGTAACGCAATCAAAGACCCTGTCAGTCTTGGCTTAGACATGGTCATGGGTTGTTTCCTACTCTCTATGATTGCAGTCGGGCCTAAGAACTTACGTATTTTCGTCATTTGGGCGGTCGCCGCGGGATCTTCTCTCATGGCGTATTGGTACTTACCTGAAAATACTCACGTGGTTGTCGGCGCTCTAGCAGGCGGGACCCTTGGCGCGTTCTGGACGGAGAAGAAAAAATGAATATTGAAACCACAGACGGCGGCACGATCTTAATCATTCTCGCCATGGCGTTAGTGACATTAATCACGCGCTGGGGCGGCGTCTTTGTGATGTCATTTATCCCGATTGGATACCGCGTTCAGCAATTTATCACCGCGATGTCTGGCTCTGTGTTAGTCGCTCTCCTTGCCCCCTTAGCGGTTGAAGGTGACGCTGGCGCTAGAATGGCATTGCTTTCCACAGCAGTAGTCATGCTGGTTTGGAAAAAACCACTACCAGCCATTTCAGCTGGTCTGATCGCGGCAGCGTTAGTTAGGGCAATGTAACGTCCTAACCACATAAAACCATTTAACTCCCATCTTGATGTGGCTTTGCGTAACCGTTGAGCCACTCTCTTCTCAGAGTGTATCTACCACTATCTTTAGTTATCTTCGCACCATAGGATGCTCTGGAACGTATTGTATGAGATCCCATAAATTTCCATATAAATCTTCGAATACCGCGACAGTGCCATATTCTTGAACTTTAGGTTCGCGAATAAAATGAATCCCGATTGACGTCATAAATTCATAGTCGCGCCAAAAATCATCGGTACTAAGAAACAAAAACACGCGACCACCGGCTTGATTACCAATAAAATCATGTTGTTCAGGTTTAGAGGCTTTAGCCAACAACAAGGTCACACCGTGCGAGTTAGGCGGCGCCACCACTACCCAGCGCTTGTCTTGTTCGGGCTGATATGTATCGTCGATTAACTCAAATTTAAGTTTGTTCACGTAAAAGTCTATCGCTTCGTCATAATCGTTAACGACCAATGCGATATGGACAATATTCTGTTTCATAACTGGCCTATTTTTGTGGCTGAACATGATTAGATGTGAAGGTAATTGTCGCAACTGTACCCACATCTTCTTGGCTTTGTATTGTAAATTGCCAACAAAAGCGCTGGCATAAGTCTTCAATCAAAATCAGCCCTAAGCCGTGGCCATCTTCGAACGGCTGATCGATAAAACCAATGCCTTCATCCATGACTGAAATTGAATCTTGGCTCATTTTGACTGTGATTTTGCCACTCTCACAGGCAGACACCGCATTACGGATCAAGTTGCCAATCACCATATTGAGTACAGCATGACTCGCATTGATTGATGGTTGCCCACTCACTTCAAGCTCGATACTGACTTCGTCTAACGGCCCCTTACGGAAATTGCTGCTAACAATCTTTTCTAACTCTTCCTCTGTCACGAGCCTGAATTCAGCGGATTCTTTGTCTCGTTCATAGCGGACAAGGCTGAGTAAGGCATCCACTATCGACATCATTTGGTTTGCAGATTCATCGATCAAAGTCAGCTGTTTGATTTGGAATGGGCTGTTTTCTTGGCGCTGCAACAAGCTGCTAGCGCCTTTAATGACGGTCAACGGCGTTCTAAGTTCGTGGCTGGTATAGCGGGAAAACGCTCGTTCACGGCGGATTAGCGAAACTAACTCTTGGTTGTGGCGATTGAGTTGTTCGGTCAATTGAGTGAATTCCAACGCCGCATGCGGACTAACAGAGAAGCGACGATTTTTGTCTTCACCATTTTGTCTAAGCTGCTTGGTTAAGCTATTAAATGGCGAGATGAGGCTATTTGATAAAAGAATAAGCAGGATGGTAAAGATGGTCATCAAACAGGCAAACACACCCACCGCAATTTTAAGGATAAAGTCGAACTCAGAGTCGCTCAATTCGATATCGTCTATTTTGCTGAGCAAGATAATTGGCTTAGCGACGCCGTTGTCTTGGTATTCACCGATATATAACATTCTTGACGCTTCACCTTCTCCACCCACTTCACCGTGAAACGAACGTTTGCCTTGCGCGTACTGCAAATAATGCGGTGGGACGAGGTCAAAGTCATTGTAGGCATCGGTTAAAAAGTCGATGGTCAACTTCCCTTCCTCACCATTTAAATAACGTTCAATAGCGACTTTGGAGTCTAACGCGATTCTTTTCACGCCAACTTCATCTTCCGCCCAATAAATGGTGAAGACGAACATAAAGTAAAACGCCAGCCCAATAAATAAAGACACGCCGACAAAGAACAATGCCAGGCGTGTCGTAAGACTTTTCGTCGTATTGCTGATGATGTTAATAGCGTTATACCTCTAGTTTGAATCCTTGCTTTGGCACCGTTTTAAGCATCTGGGAAGAAAAAGGTTTATCGAGTTGATTGCGCAGATGATAGATATGGACTCTGAGCGCTTCCGTGTTGATCTCCTCGTCTTCCCACAGCAAGCTAGCGATTTCTTGTTTTGACACCACTTGCGGCGCTTTTCGGCACAATAACTCGAGAATCGAATAACTGGTTGGGTTGAGCTTTAGAGGGATCCCTTCACGAAACGCTTCTTTCTCTTTGCGGTTAATGCACAATTCACCAAATGAGAGTGTACTTGATGCCACCTGCCCTTTATAGCGTCTAATTAGTGCACGCAGTCGTGCTTCTAGCACCTCAAGGTCGAATGGCTTGGTTAAGTAGTCATCGGCACCTAACTCATACCCTTTGAGCAAGTCTTCACGACTGTCCATGGCCGTTAACATCAGAACGGGCGTATCCACGCCTTGACTTCTTAACGCCTTACACAGATCTAAGCCGTTCATTCTCGGTAGCATTAAATCGAGCACAATCGCGTCAAAGTGTCCTTCGGCTGCCAGTTGAAAGCCGAGCTTACCGTTCGATGCGTAGTCAAACTCCACCTGCAAAGACTCAAAAAAATCACACAGTACGCTGGCGACATTCTTATCGTCTTCGATGATGAGTATCTTCTTCATTGTGCTCGTTTCCCTACTTTCTAATACTGGTCTTTCTGCGCGTATAAACCATTTTTATAAGCGAAACTTCCCCACAACGCGTAAGCGTTTGCTGTTGAAAGCTTATCAGAGTTTACCTTAATTGGAGTCAACTCTTGAGTCGCTTTTTCGTATTGATAAGATTTTGGCTCATCTTGTGGTTCAAAGACAATCACCTCACGGTTTGCATCCATCCAAGCAAAGGTTTTTCCGCGTTGCATCAATGCGCGTTGCTTGTTGACCGGAACTTCTTTTGTCAGGTCAAAGCCGACCATCGGGTGCTCTGCACTGATGCCTGCTAATGACAGCAATGTTGGCGGAATATCTAACTGGCTAACCAGTCGCTCATCCTGCTTTTGTTCAACGCCACCGCCAAAAATGACCGCGGGAATATGGAAGTTTTCAACTGGCACTGCTTGAGTTCCATACACGCGTGCGTCGTGGTCGGCAATCGCAACGAAGACTGTATTATCCCAGTAATCCGATTTCTTAGCCTTTTCGATAAACTCACCCAACGCGAAGTCAGCGTATTTCACGGCGTTTTCTACGGTTTGCTTAGGCTCGTTGTACTGCTCAATCACATTGTCAGGGTACTCAAACGGCGTGTGATTCGACGAGCTAAACACTAAGCTAAAGAATGGTTTACCTTGCTTGTTCATTTCGGTAAAACCTTTGTGCGCATGGTCATACAAGTCTTGGTCTGAAGCGCCCCAAGAACCGATAAACTTCGGCTGGTCAAAGGTTGGTAAATCTTGGATATCGTTAAATCCATTTCCCAAAAAGAACGACTTCATATTATCGAAGTGACTTTCTCCGCCGTAAACAAATTGTGTAATGTAACCACGTGATTGCAACAGATCCGCGATAGTGAAAAAGTTCTGCTGACTCTTTGCGAGTTTGACGGTTGAGCGTGACGGTGTAGGAACAAAACCGGTCGTTACCGCTTCAATCCCGCGCACCGAACGCGTGCCCGTTGCATAAAGATTGGTGAATCCCCAGCCCTCTTTGTAAAGTTTATCTAAGGTTGGCGACAGATTCTTACCACCTAACTCACTGACGTAGCGCGCTCCGTGGCTCTCTAGCAATAGGATCACAATGTTTTTTGGCTGTTGCTTGAAGCTTGACTCATGGTAAGCATACGTTGGCAACGTGCTATCAAACTTGGCACTCTTCTCCGCTTCAATGCTTGCTTGAACTCGTTTCACAATTTCATCCGCAGTCAGTTTAGGGTAGTAATCAAACGCATCGTTTTCAGACGCCATCTGTTTGGCTGCAAATAGTACTGAATATACAGAGTTCAGCGTCAAATCGTTCACTAATGGGTCCGTCGAGTAAGCCACCATCGCCGGATTGAGTGGTCGGTGTCCCAATGTCGAACGCGCGCCCATCACACCAACAGCGAGAACAAGCAGCGCAATCACTGGTCGCCAATACCATTTTGGGTATCGTAGATTGCTGACCATATACTTACTCGCCTTCCAACCGAAGATCAAAGCGATTGCGCTCACCACTAAGCCGACGAAAAGTTCTAACTTGTATCCATTCCACAGCATGCTGGAAACCTCTTTTGGATACACAAGATACTCAATGAACAAACGATTCGGTCTAAGATCGTATTCTTGAATGAATGGAAACGTGGCAACTTCCAGATAAATAAGTAGCCAAATTCCAGCCGTAATCCACACTCTAAATAGCGTTTTAAATCCTCGGCCTAACTTGTTCTCCGAAAGGAAAAAGCACGCGAGAAATGAAGGTAAAATCAACAAGTAGCTGACCGTCGCTAAATCGATTCGTAATCCACCAAGCAATGTTGAGCCCATATCGCCAAACTCAGCGAATCGCCCCCATTGCCAACCGATTAAGGCCAAGCGAGAGAGTAAAAAGATTGCTACGCAACACACTGCACTCGCGGCAATCGGAAATAGAATCCCGAGCCTGAATTTGATTCGATCTAACATGACTAACCCACCCAACACTTACAAAAATAAAATCGTTACCCACACACCAAAGGTGAGGCATAAACTTAGAAATACTGCTGCCGAGCCCATGTCTTTCGCTCTACCACTGAGCTCGTGATGCTCCATACCGACGCGGTCTACTACAGCCTCAATAGCCGAGTTCAACAGCTCGACAACCATGACGAATACAACGCAAGCGATCAGCGCGACTTTTTCTGTACTGGAAATGGGTAAAATTAACGCAACGAAAGTTAAGAGCACCGCGAGCACGGCTTCCTGGCGAAATGCAGCTTCGTACTTCCAAGCCGCTGTTAAACCTTTAAATGAATACCCTGTTGCGTTAATGACACGCTTCATCCCTTTAACTTGAGTCTTTTCTACACCTGCAGTCATCACTGTTAACTCTTTGATTGATTTGAAAATGGTTTATGACCAAACAATGAGAACACGAGCAACGTAAAAAAAGCGTGAAAGATAAACTAACGAATTAGGGCTTTTGGGAATGGCGCCTTAGCGGAAGCGATTTGACGAATGTGAACGAAACACAAGGAAGTAACAGCCAAGCCGTTTAGCTTAGCAACAAAAAATCCTGACAGAAAATTTACATTGGAGAATAAATTAAACGTTGGATGCTAACTTTACGTCAGTCAGATGCGATAGTTTTTACCCTCCGGTTCATTAAGGGCTTAATAAGGAGACAACGATGACGGAATACCGCGAAATGGCAGATGCGGCAGCAAGAATGGAACGAGAAAAAAACTACAGTGGAGCTAGGGTAATGTGGCAAGAAGCGGCAGAGTGCGCAAAAAGTCGCGATAATTCAAAATGGGCGCAATCAAGATTTGCTTTCTGCTGTGCTCGCTTGAGTGAGACCAGACGATACCTATATCGATAAGTTTCTAGAAGCTATCTAAGCAGTAACTTCTTCTTTCATTCATTGTTAGCAACAACACCTTTCCCCCTGACAGAAGAAGTTACTCTCAATATCAGAACGGATAACAAACTCGTGAAAAATAGCACTGTGACATCTGCAGTCTTTTCTGCGTTGGTGTGTTTGGCGTCGCCGTATACAGCCAGGGCAAGCTCCACAATAGAAAATGCTGTGGATTTATGGGCATTGAATGGGCAGAACTTCACCAGCTTAAAAACGTGCTCTATGCAAAATGAATTAAAAAGAGAGCAATTGTTTGTTTACGCCGACTCTTCATGTGTGATCAGCGATTTAGCCACCTATACGCTTTTAAAAGAGTGCGTTAGCGCCTCTAGCAGAAAGCAGGTGAATATTTTGAACGCTGTCAGTGAAAAACCGTATTTGAGCTTTGATGTTAATCCCACGACGTGCGAATACTTAACAGCGCAACTGGATGGCGCGCAGCCAAAACTGGAAGCCACTTATACATCAGCAAAGAAGCACTACGTAATCCAGTTTTACGCGGGGAATAGAGAACCCGCGTCCAAACTTGGAAGGTGTGCGGACATTCCCTTGTACCGGCACATTGAAGACAACACGTTCTATTTGATGAGCGAAGCCTATGAAAGATATTCAGAGGCGAAACAGCTCATGAACTCAATAAATGAAAAATGTCAGAATATCGATCTTTGGATTCGACCTGTTTCTATCATTCAATATTGATTTTTTGCGTGTTGCTTTCTCTAAGTTCGATTTCTTTTAGATTGCACAACTGACAATTCTTAGGATCGCATGTCGCAAGACAATTTAATTTCTTCTGCACTTTTGTCAAAAGAGTAGGATTGGCAATCGACTTAATGATATTGAATTTAAGTAGATAAACCCCCATCTTGTCTTTGTCATCTAACGGCGGGTAATATTTCATTTCTTCCGCGTTAAAGATGAACTTACAAAACTCGACTAATGGTCTGCAATCGACAATATAGAAATAAACAAAGTCTTTTGTTTTAGAATAAGCCATTAAATACAAACAAATAGCTTGAACAATCAACTCAAAATAATGCTCTGAGTTAACGTAATAGCCCAAAGAGACTAAACAGCTTCTATCCACTTCATTTTGAGGAATGGTGATAAATGATGGGATGCCGTTCAGCTTTTCTATATCGATAATCCCCGACCAATGGCCGATGATCTCACCGTCTTCATTTTTAAGCACAATGCTTTTGTAATCGATGCTGCTTTTCATCTCATACAGAGCACGCTTAAAGTTCTTTAACGGCGAGACATTACCGTAAAACTCACCAAAACGCTCTAGATGTTCGTTGTAAGTGTCACGAGAAATCTCTGATTTGACATACTTAGGCACATAACGATAAGAGAGTACTGAAATTGAAAAATCAAGTGCCTTGGTTAAATTGTAAAGAATTGCGTCATACTTCGTAGGATATTTAATTTTGGACAAATCCAAAGAGCTAATATGCTCCTTTAAATTAACATCCAGACACTTCGCAATATAAAACTGCTTGTATAAAGGTGGTGTGCTTTTTCCATTTAACCAACGGCTTAATGTAATTGCATCTAACCCTTTGAATTCTTCGTAGTATTTATTTTGAAGAAGAGCAATCAGTTCTTTTCTTGAGACCCCTTTGGTTTCTATCCAGAGGGACAAGCTATCTTTAAATTCTAGAGTCACGACTAAACTCCTATAATACTTAATATTTATTATTATGATTTCATATAGTACCTTTGTATGATAAATCCATCAATTCAGATCAAAACAATCGGATTGTTCTTACAAAGCCCCAATAAAAAGAGCCCATCAATTGATGGGCTCTTTATTATATTAACCACAGTAGGTATTAATTATTGAGCCCACCACTGCGCCACATATCCTTCGCCATTATTTACGGATGAGTGGTATGTTTTCGCTCCGGCACTATCACCGTTACATCCATAAGCGGCTACGCCACCCAAAGACATCAAAGTAGGATTAGTGCAGACACCGAACAGGTCGAGCTGGTGATCGTTTTCCCCCCAGAATCCCCAGAAGTTGTTCAGGTATTGACCATAGATGACTTCGTCAACGGTGTAGTGGAAACCATATCCACCACCGTAGATGGTCATATCTCCGAGACTTGCACCTTTATCATCTGATAAATCAACCACACGAGAGGTCCTGTACTTACCTGAGAAGTGGCTTCCGTTAAGTTTTCCATAAACACCAGACTGAACACTTCCACTCGCAAAGCTGATATCACCCTTGTAGAAAGTCACCGGATGGGTAGTTTGCATGTACCAGTTTTGTACTGTGTTATCTGGGTCTTTGTTAATCGTCTTGATTGATGTATCTGAGGTATAAGAGACCCGCGAATACGACAGACCGTATTTATTACTCATCTCAGAGTTCGTTACGCGGAAATCGTTATAGTTGACTGTTCCACCCTCTGATATCACCAGTCCTCGACCGTTAGTAAACAAAGATCCGTTAAACGCCACATTCTTACCACGTTGAGAGAACACGTTGGTATTGCCACCAAAACGCTGTAAGTTCGTTTTCTCGGAGTAAGACCACACTAGCGTGTAGCCACCCACAGTTTTGTCAGATGCGTCAGCTTCTGCTTGAGAAACCATGTCACACTGGGTTTTGTAGGTATAAGTATTGTCAGCACTTCTTAACCAATATTCTCCGTCGTTAGCTCTTAGAGCATATGGAGAGTTATAGGTTGAGAAGATGTCCTGACAATCTTTCGCTGGTTGGTCGAACGAACCGACAACAATCTTAAAGAAATCAAATGAACCTAGCTCGTAGGTCACCTGGCCGAAGACGTCGTAACCAATCACCAAAAGCGTCACATTGTAGATACGTTGCTCAGGCGTAATGGTAAATGACTTCTCTCTTGAGACTGTTTCACCATTGATCACCCATTCGTATTCATATTTGCTCACGTCACAATATTCACAAGTGACTGACGCCGTAATAAGGTCATTTTGCCCTTCTGTTGCGTCAATCGCTGCAATCGCCAATGCAGGCGGATTACCGACATGAACGATCACATTGCCAGCAATTTCAGCCCCTGAGTTCGTCTTAACTTCAAATATAAAGTCATCCACGCCTATCGCGTTGCTATTAGGCGTATAGATAACTTTGGACTTACTCGTATCAGAGACTTTAACCGTACCCAACAACGCACCTGATGTATTTGTGACTTCAACAGATGCCTGCTCCCCAGTACGATATCCTTCAATTAAAGAAGAAATATCGATCGTGATTGGCGTGTTTACATTCACACTGAATGTTCTTTCCAACTCGCTTTTCAACGATAAATGCGTATTTGAGTTAACAATGACGACCCAATGTTGAGTGACATCGGCTTTACCGTCAGTCAGCACGACATCGAAGAAGTGAGTGCCTTCTGAGTCAACTTGAGCATCGACCTGTATCTTTGACTTATCGGTTGAGATTTCAGCTTTTACTTTTCCTGAAGTCGGCTGAGTCACTGATTTGAACGTAACCGTGTCACCATCAATGTCAGTTGCAAGAGCAGAAGCATTGATTGACATGCCGCTATATTCACTTGCGTACCAAATATATGGATTGTTTTGTAATATTGGGGCACTGTTTTCTTTTACATACACACGAACAATACCTGTCGCAAAACCGCCATAGTGGTCGCTGACTTGGTAGGAAATATCGTGCAAGCCAGTGCGGCTAAACGTCACATCGAACTTAGTATTATCCAACTGGGTTAAGCTTGTTGGCGCAACGGTGGCGTCATACGCATAAACACCGACAATTTGTAATGAGTCGCTATCTGCATCATAAATACAGCTACCTTTTGTATCTTGTGGTTCTCGTCCATAAGTACATTCGGCACTGATATCACTCGCAACATCAATCGTGTATTTCTGGCCAACTTTGATATCCGAACCATTATTGGTCCACTGAAAATACTTAGTTTCAGGGTTACTGTTACTTCCTGAAGAGCTTACGCTGATATCTATCGCACCAACTTTAAAGTCCCCTACGCCGTCACCGTCAAAATCGTCAGATAATGAGTATATTAAACGCGTAATACCGCCTAGGTCGTAGGCGTCACTGGTGTATTCTACGATGCTCTTTTTTAGGTCATCCGTTGTCGCTTTCGCGCTGCCTGAACCAAGCACCAATACCGTGCTAGATAAAACGTAGTTGTTACCTTCACTGTCCTTTGGATATAAGCTCGCTAGCTGAGCATTCAAATCGATATTTGCGACACTTCCAGGCACAGAAATAGAGGCCTGAATAGGTGGAAGTGTTGTAGACGGCAAAGAGCGTAGACTAGAACGGCTATTTGGCATGATCGTTGTCCGCTTTTCAACCAGTACGTTTGTCACCATTCTTGGATTCGAAAAGGTGGCTCCAGACTCAACGCTACGCAGTGAATATTGGTACTGACACATCGTCGGATTTTCAAAAGCCTCCAACTCAAATGTCATACCTGATACCGCAACAGGGTCACACTGGCTGCTACCGGTGATATTAGTGATGTCATCGATCGATAAGACTTCGCTATTTGAGATAGAGTTTCGCTCGCTCAAATCTACCGACAGCTTTTGTTCGGTATAAGTACGCACAATACCATCTTGGGTATAAACCACTGGCTCTTGCTCTACAGAACTGTTATTACTCGATGTTGAACTTCCCGATCCTTCTCCACCGCAACCCAATAGTGCAAAAGGCACTGTTATTAAGGCTAAATATAATTTCTTCATTATTATTCTCACATATTCAGTAACTGAATCAATACGAAGGCTCAATTATTAAAACCACCAATAACTTGCCTTGTGAGTATTCTTATTTATTTGGATTTTTTACTTTTACAACTTCACCTGGATAAACATAATCCAAGTCTCGACCGGCAAAATATGCTTTGTTCATGTTTACAAATTCATCTAAAGACATATTAAACTTGCGGCATATTTGATAAATGTAATCACCTTCTTTAAGAACGTAATTAAGCGTAGGTTTTACTTCTTGTTTAATAACCGGCTTTGGTTCCGGTGCCTGCTCAATAATAGGTTCAACTACTTTTGGTTCTTCCGGAACAGGCTGTAAGACTTCTTCTACTTTCTTTTCAGTGAAAATACAGTCACAAACCGGCTGTGGTTCAACGGTTGGTTTCTCTTTATAGAATTTATATTTCACACCCAGGCTGTATGCGTATTGATCTAAGTAATCCGAGCTGAAAGACTGGTTAAAACCTAAAACAACCGCCCAGTTATTATTGATGTTGTAATCCACGTCCAATTTAACGTAAGGGTTCACTTCTTTGTCTCTAGCTTCGTTCCCTACATCGAGGTCTGCCAAGAAACCACCTGAAAGTGCAAAATTGGTTTTCTCAGTGAATGGGTAGTTCAGCTTCAACAAAGTGCCATATTGGAGAAAGTTGCTTTCAAACTGATCTGAGTTCCAATCGATGTACCTAATGGTGTTCTCGATAGAAACAAACTTATATACAGGCACACCAATATCTAGAACGTAACCTAAACCAAAATCAGAGCTATCTTCTGAATCCAGTTGATTCACAAAATCTAACTTCGGCGTAATGTAAAACGATTCATCGTATTCCGTTGCGTGACCAGCGATAGAGTAGATGACAGTCGCCACTGCAATGAGTTTTTTAAACATATTAAAAGTCCAATCCAAATATCACGACAAAGGAGTCTGAGTAACCGCCAGTAACGACTTCATTGACCGTTTTATCGCTGTAACCAACCGTTAGGTTGTAGTTAATTCTCGTTTTATCGCTTCCAACAGGCGCCAATACCACGCCAGCATTATTCAATACAGACGTGGTGACCTTGCCGTTATCGCCGACAATAACTTTGTCTTCACAGGTATCACAGTGAACGTAATACGGGATTTTTTTCTCAGTTTGAGAGTCATGGGTTAAGGAATAATCTTTTGAAGTATCAAACTTCATTTTGATTCCGGTATTAAAGTAACCAAGCGTTTCGATATTGAAGCGTGTCTCGCCTTTCACAGTCCCGGAGCCATATTGAGGAGGCATTACGCCGCCGTTTTCGGGAGTCACCACCAATGAAGTAAACGCCTCTGGGAGGTAGTTGACTTGAAAGGTCAAGTTAAGCGACAGATTCCGATAGGTAAAAATCGACATACTGTTGTAGAAGTAATAACGAACCGGAACTTTTAAGCTGCCGACATAGACCCCTTCTGGTTTTCCTTTTAACGCTGTCAATAGATCTGGCAGTCGGAACATCGGCCTAACAAAGTAAAAAGGAATATTCTCTTTTGAGTTCACTACCGGATAATTGGATATACACGTGTAGTTATGCGCGTTATTAACTAGCAAAACACCTGACGAAGTTTGTTCTGGGCTGCATCGTCCTTTTTCTAAACCTGATCCATGTGAAGAGTCGCTCGTATCGATGGAAGAATTAAGCCCGCCCCAGTCGAACTCAAGTCCATAAATCGCGACGTTAACCTCAGCTTGGCTCGTTCCATTGGTAAACGTCACCAACTTGGTTCCCTTTTCGACAGCCGGAATCCATTTCTTTGTTGGCTCCAAACCCGAGTAGATTTCTGAGACTGTAGTTAAATAAAACGAACCTACATACGGTCGCGCATTCTCGTATCGAATGTCTTCACCTTTAACCGTCACGTTCACCGTCAGCGCATAGCTTGATGCACTGAATATCAAAGAGAGAGCGAATAGAATTAAATGTCTCATAAGCGACCCATACACCCGTTAGCGCCCTTTAGCAGGGACGACGATCTTCTTTCGATAACTTTCGTCATGGTTTAACACCGTGACGTTGAGGTCTTTGTTGACTAAACCTTTTGGTAAATCAAAGCTCTTTTTTCGACCTTTGATCAGGGTGTAGAAAACGCGACACGAGCTTTCTTTCACGCCTTGGCAGTTGTCCACCAACACTCGAATCATGGTGTTGCCTTTGTTGTGAATAGAAAGGCTCTTGCCCGCAACATCAATGTTGTAATCAACCTTTGGCTCTTTAGCCGGAACAATTAATACCGGCGCGTAACCAACGAAAATGTTGACCGATTGTTCGCCTGATTCTGTGTCGTTAGCGTACGGCTTTGGCACAAAGACGATTTCGTAAGTACGGTCTTCATTCCAAGAGCAGCTGTCCCCACAGATGGCTCGGATACCAAGACTTTTTGTTCGACCTGGCTCGATAATGAATCTCGGGTTACTAACCGCGACCGTCCATTCTGCCAAGTTTTCTCGTGTATAAGGTTTGCGAATTAATCCGCCTTCTTCCGTGGTCGCAATTTCATTGATTTTCGTTTCAACGAAATAAACCATCTCTTTATCGTTGGTAACAATGAACGATGCATTGCCGTTTTCATCGGAAACCTGCAGCATTTTGTCGAGATACACAGCGCTGGATAATGTCGAGAAAAGACACAAAAACGCTCCAACTATTAATCTCATTTTCATATTACTTTCTTACCTCACCAATATTGATTGGAGTATTTGTTCTAGCAAATTTAAGTAGCATATCCATCTCTTCTAACTGTTTATTTGAGAGAAGGAGTTCATCTTCATAAGAAACATAGACAGCAACTCGCTCGCGCTTATCTAGCATGTAAACTTGCATATCCTTGTTTTCAATATTGGATATGAAATCGAATATATTGGAATCCTTGTAATACTCACCCAAGTATTTAACCAACTTATCGTTCTCAGGATGGCCGGATATTAGAATCGATTCACCTAGCCTTAATTCAGGGAAGCAATAGTTTGTGCCGTAGTTGGTTTTGTCTTGATAAATTTCCAATTCACACACCAAGCCATCCGCTTTTAATGTGAACGGCAGTTCATCAAATACCGTAATATCGAAAACACCGTCGTAAAGCTCATAAATATCTAAACAGCCCGCGCCATCACACGTTAGGTTCGCAATCGGTGTATCAAAAATATCTTTAAAGCCTGAGATAACTTTTTTGGTGATACCGACACTGGTAGTTAACTGAATCACACCCGATGGGTACGAATACCCCGAGGTATAATCTCGACCACTGTTTTGTAGGTCACCGACATCGGTATTCAGCTCAATCGCGTACTGTCGATAGTCATTCATTGGAATAACCGTCTGGTAGTTATAGACCGAGACTTTCTTCAATTGACCGTCGTTATCTTTAACGGTTAAGTACGCTTTCAGCTTGTTGCCGTCATCAGAGCGCTGTCGACCACCGTTGCGTTGCAGGTCAACAATGCCATAACTGCTGCTTTTGTTTGCGGTCACGTAGCCTTTACCGTTAGCAAAGATCTGTGATGAATCAAAGCCCAGCGAAGCCCCTCTCTTACCTTCTGTATCAGCAGTGACTAGCCCGTTAGCACGCAAGTAGTCGTTTCTATAGTTGCCCGAGTAAGAAGCATCGACTCTGGTCGAAGACTCAGAAACATTGTTATAGACGTGACTGACTTCGCCGTAATCACTGTAGTTTTCTCCATCGATGATCGACGACGCTGACAAGGTATTTCTGATCGATGATACCTGTCGGTTGTAACCATGAACCGTTGAACGATAAGAGATAGAATCTTGCGGATTCAAATTGATCGTTACCGACAACGTTCCATCAAGATTGTCTAGCTCAAAGTCTTCTTCCAAAGAATTGGTTGTGTAACCCAGATTGACGTCCATGCGAACATAGTTGTTAATCTGACGCCCTAAGCCGAATGAGAAGTTGTAGTTTTCATAGTCAATCGACGTCACATCACTTTGGTTAAAGTTATACGCACCACTTAGTCTTGCCTGGCCTAAGTTAAACAACTTAAATGAGCTGCCTATGTAAGCGCGCTTAAAATGGCCGTAACCGTACAGCGTAGACGCCAAATTACTGTTGCTACCACCTTTATATTCTTGGAAAGAAGTGGTTAAAAAGCCCAAGTTCAACGTCGTATTAAAATAGGTTTCGCCGCTGTTGGCGTAGTTATACGTTGACTGGAGCGACAGATCCCAAGGTAAATCAAACGCCAAACCAGCGGTTGCGATCGCACCTAAGTCACTGCCTGTAACACCTAGCCCTAAAAGTGTTGAGTTGTGTACTTTCAAGCTCGTCAGTCCGCGCGCAAACATCAAGTCATCTTCTTGCTCTTTATCGACGATGTTTTTGCCTTCAAGCTGCCCGACAGAAAGTAAAAAGTCGTAATCGTTCAGCGCCAAGTTGTCAGAACGTTTGTTATAAATAGTGTGCGCTTCTTGTAACAGCAGGTTGTCGTTATTACGGATTTCTAGAATGACATCGTAAATACCGTATGGCAGCTCAGAGTAAGATACAAACTGCTGACCAGGCGCGGTGTTTCGGTTTAATAATATCCGGCCATTGTCGGCATCTTTAACGATCAAACGTCCCACTGATGGGGAGAAGAAATAGAGTTGTTTGTTTTCGTTCTTCTTACCCAATAACAGATTGTCTGATGAACCGAAATCTATGGTTCGCTCGGTAACGCCATTCAGCGTTGAGCCTTCACGTAAAAAATCTGTACTGTTCATTGATTCATGACCAATGAACTGCCCGACTCGTAAACTGTATCGGTCAAAATCGAGATGGTACGCAAGCTTGTACACGTCGAACTCGTCGCTGTAACTCTGGTACTGCACCTCACTTTGGATGTAGCCGTAATTCAACCCAACCATCAACTCATCGTTGATGCTGTAGTTGAAATCCGAGTCATCATATTTGTCGAAATCAATCGAAAAATGGTTAATAGTCGCTGGGTTATCTTTCTTGGTTTGTTGGTACTTCCCATCGACTTTAGATTCGACTTGATTGACTAAGTTAGGGCTAACAAAAAGCAGTAAGCGTTTATTGTCATAGTCCAACACCAACGCATAATCTTCACCCGTAGGAACGAGCACGCAGTTGGACAGTTCTTTCTCTTTACACTCGTTATTTCTAACCTTGACGCTACTTTTTAGTTCAACCAGAATTTTTTCTACGTACTGAGGCTTCACATTGTTGTCCAACAACATGCGGCTTAGTTTTGCGTTTTCGTTGGAATCGCTGGTTAGCTTTACGCTATCGTAGGCAACCTGCAGAACCACATCACGATAGTCACCATTTAGTTGCTTTAACTTAAGGGTTTGCTTTTGGTATGCAAAAAAGTCTTCAAAACCTTCGGGAACATTCACTCCCATTGAAAAAGCACTAGATGAGGTGATCAAAGAAATGCAGATTAATAAGTTGTATACACCTTTCATAAATCATACCTAAAGCCCACCACAAACGAGCCATTACAACTTCTAACGCTCTCATTCCTTATGGCCTTGAACTTAAGCATCAGATCATGGGTAAGAACGCTACTTGCCGAATCAAATTTTGTATCTGAATACGTAATTGCTTCACCAATCTTCATTGGCTCTACTTTGTTATCGATATGGACGTTGGCGATACTGTCATAACCATCCAGTTTATTTTCAGTCTCTGGTCGTAGTGACGAGTAGCAACTCGAGACGTTATTTATCAGGAATAACTGGTAGCCTGTTACTTCTAGTTTTGAATCGAATGCATAGACATCAGATTCAATCGTGAGCTTGACGGGCTTATCTGCAAACGTGCTGATAGCCGGGTCATAAGCCAACGTGATTGAACTAGGATCGAGTTTTAAACTGACCGTATCCGTCAACATGTTTGAACGGTCAATATTGGTCGACACCTGAAACGTATGACTTTTGTAATCCGCTGCGGCACTCGGGACCATCAGAGCCGCCAGCAATGCAGTGCTACAGACAATAACTCTCACGTGATACTTCCTAACTCAGTAATGAGGGGCAACCTTGATAGCATTGCCCCAGATCGACTTCTAAATTAAAGCTCTGAAGCCACTACCGTTACTGATAGTGCTGCATCTTGACCAGCGTATGCATCAATCGCACTTGTGTCAGAAGTAGAAACTGCATTTAGACGCAGGATATCGCCATTGTGAGACGCAACTTGAGTCACACCCGTTGAAGTTACTGTTGCTAGTTGAGTGCCGTCGTTCTGTACTGACCACTCGATACCAGTAACTGGAGTACCGTCTGCGTAGAAAGCAACGTCAGCCACTGTCCATTGAATAGCACGCGCTTCTGTACCACCAGCGCCGTCATCGCGTTCAGTCGTAGAAACCAGTTCACCAACAACTGGAGCTGCGGCTGTACCAGTGTTGTCACGCGCTTCAAGCTGAATAACTGGAGCTACAATTGCGCCATCTCGAGAACGCATTAACTGACCGATTGGGGTCTCAAGTGAACCACCCTCTCGAGTAATTACAAAACCGTTAGCCTGGATAACACCAGGGATTTGACCTTGCCAGTTTGCAGTCGCAGTCGCTGTTTCACCTTTTGCTGCGTATGCGCCTTGAGCTACTAGTGCGATTGCACAAGCTGAGAAAATCTTGCTTAATTTCATAAACTTACCTTATGTATTTTGATTTATTATAAATAAGAACATTTATTTTCATGTCCTATCGAGGCTTAATGTTAGTTATCTTGTGCAGTCATTTGTTAGCAAACTGATTTAAATATAAATAAGAATGCTATTTCCACATCGACACTCATTTGCCCTAAAAATACAAAACAAGGTAAGTAAATAGAATATATCAAAGGTGGGTTCGGACTATTCCTACAAGCATATTAAACCTTTCCGTCACGATCTAAAAAACTAGTTTTCTAGTACATTAGAACGCTATACCCAAAAGGTATTAGAAGAATAAAACTGTCTTTTAAAAATAGCGCTATTTTAGTGTAAGTGTATTCTTAAAGGGCGAGACAATGTCACACTGGAGACCGACTCGTTTTCAGTCAGAGAAGACGTCATCTCATAGCTGACAACGGATGCGTTGTACAAGCAGTAAACCAAATCAATCTTAATACTGCTTAGTTCCAGCTCTATTCCGCTACCTAGCTTCTCGTATTCTGAAACATTTATTAACGAAAAAGATTTGTGTAAAGAAACGACTAAAAGTCGGCATTCTGAATCATAGGTAAATAACTTAATTACGAAATCATCCAATGAGATGTCGTAGTTATTATTATCATCAGTTTCAAAGAACATGCCTTTTATATATTTATTAAACTTTATTGATACTTTACCATCGAGAGTAAATGGATATTTAACCTTTTGCATAACATGTACCCAGTAATAATAGACATGCATTTTATACAAAATATCAATGGTGATTATTTAGCATGCAGATTTACATTATGCTTTAGACGCCAATAACCAACGCAATCACGGAAAAAATCAATCGTACCATTAGCATTCGTCGTTATTTTTTTATTTACCTGCCTACAATAGCCTTGGGAGTTTATTCAAAATAATTATGAGTTGTTCGTTATAGCAACTTAAATCGTGTAACTATGGCAATAGTTTTCTCCTAAGAGTAGCGGCCTCCCCTTTCAGTCATTGCTCTTAGGAGTTTTTTTATAGAGGACGTGTATTACCTCAACCAGAAAGGAATCCAAACATGTGTTTTCTGTTAGACAAATATTTATCAGATCGCAACATGGCGAGCAAACATAACCTGAGCTACAAGATACAAGAAATCAATGACTTAAAAGGAGAAAACATTGGTTACGAAGTACTCATCAATGCTGAAGGGTTATCTGTTAGACAGGCCGATGAAATATACAACAAAAGCCTGATGTTCCCCCACGCCACACAAAGACTAATAAGACGTTTGGAACACTACGTCGAAGAAAACAGCCAGGAACTGACAGGAAAAAATCTATTTATTAATTTAGAGAGAAGCCATCTATGCGACAAATTTCTTCTCTGTGACATTGTTATTCTTTCTCGCAAAGCTACGCATAAGAATGTGAATGTGATCATCGAGATAACAGAGCGGGACACTTGCGGAAAGTGCTCAGAAATTGGAAGCGGGATCGAATTTTTAAATAAGAACAATGTGCTTCTTGCTTTAGATGATTACGAAGTGAATAAAAAAGACTTCAGATGCAGAGAACTAGACGCCAATGTTTACAGTTTTATTAAAGTTGACTTTATTTCGTTATCTAATCATCAAGAACAGCTTGAAGAGTTACTAGAAAAGTACAATTTAAAATTAATTGTGGAGTACATTGAAAGCGAGAGCGATAGAGACTGGGTGTCTCAACACGTTCCTGAAACTTGGGCTCTACAAGGCTATCTCTACAACACATTTCCGGTGAAAATCTAACCCTGTACTTGTGTTCTCATACGCTGGCCGCAGTGGCTTCGACCGGTACATAGAAGTTAGCAGCCAACTCGAAATTTTCGACAGAATGCATACTTTGACAACGTTATTGAAGGCTATGATGTGACTGTATTGGGTGTCTACACCAGCCAATACTCTAAGATCATCTATGTTGTAATATTTACTCTCACCTTCCCCTAAAGGTGAGAGTTTTTTTCTTTCATAGCCCTCCCCCGCGTTGGCAGGGCTACACCGCACAGCAACGAACACAAATTGGCTTAACCCATTAGCATTATACAAAAAACTAAACTCCAGATGCTCTCTCTAAAAATGAACAGATAGTTATATTGGCTATGAACTTTAAGCCCTCCAACAATCTCCAACTCCTGTTTAAAGTTCTCATGGATGATAAGTAAATGTGTTGTTGTAACTCCCTCTCATCGGCCCATAGCGATGAGAGGGCTTTTTGATCACACACGCCTCTAACCAGTCTTTGGCTTACTATTTATCTCTTGCGGCTTAACGCCACTCTTTGTGAACTCGCCAACTCTGCTCACTCGCTGCTTATAAAACACTTAGTACGTTAAATAGGCATCTAAGTAAAAATTAAAGTTTAGGTGCTGCCAATATTGAGTTTTATATCGTTAATCTACATTCCTTTTAATACATAAGGGAACTCAACTATGAAAGTCAGGCCTTCTATAAGGGCAATATTAGTCTCATTGGTAGCCTTAATTGGACTGAGTGGCTGTAACCACAAAGTTCAAGAGCTTGTGGTTACACCAAAACAAAGTACGGTGCCAATTGGTTTCCAGCAGCAGCTCAAAGCAGAAAAAGTTTATAAGAAAGGCAAAGTGATTGACGCCACTCGCACTGGCGAAGTGAAATGGAGTAGTTCTGATGAGTCAATTGCAACCGTAGACGCTAAAGGGCTCGTATCCACTTATGACAAAGCAGGTATCGTAGAAATTACTGCTGTCGGCAACTTTAAAAAACGCGAGTTCACAGACACCGTTACGTTAGAAGTCACTGGCGCAGTTCTGACATCACTTACTGTTACGCCGAAAGATGAGTCAACGCCTGTTGGTTTAACAAAACCATATACCGCCACAGTATTCTTCTCTAACGGGCAAGCAATTGATATAACTAACGATCGTTCTACCCAATGGAGTAGCAGTGATACTGACGTAGCAACGATCTCAAACACGAATGGAAGTAAGGGTGTCGCAACAGGAAAATCGGTCGGCTCATCAACAATCACCGCTTCTTTTGAGTTTAATGGAAACGTATTGAGTGACACCGCTACTCTCAATGTCACTGAAGCGATTGTCACAGACTTTAGCGTTACGCCAACAAAACAAAGCGTGCCAGTCGGTTTAAACAAGCAGTTTTCTGCCATTGCCCAACTGTCTGACGGCAAAGCAGTCGATGTGACGGGTTATGACTCAATCAACTGGTCTAGCAGTAATGAAGACATCGCGGAAGTCTCAAATGACCAAGGTTCTAAGGGACTCGCCACGGGTATTGATGTGGGTTCGGCTAACGTTTCTGTCTCTGGTTTGGTGAACGGTCAGTTTGTCTACGGGACGGCAAAAATCAAAGTAACCGAGGCGGTGGTAGAATCTTTAGAAGTCACCCCAGAAACCGAGTCAGTTCCTGTCGGGTTAACGAAATCATTCAAAGTGTTCGCTAACATGTCTGATGGGCAAAAGATTGATGTCACCAACGACAAAGCGATCAGTTGGAGCAGTAGTAACTCTGATATTGCCTCTATATCCAACTCAAACAGTGACAAAGGCACAGCAACTGGTGTGTCGATTGGCAACGTGACTATCACTGCGTTTGTCGAAGCTAATGGCCGCGAGATTAAAAGTAGCGCGACTCTAAACGTCACTCCAGCGATTGCAATGAGTTTGAACGTCTCTCCAAAACCACAGCAGAGCCTAGATACACCTCAAATTCCGACCGGTTGGGATAAGCAGTTTAAAGCCGAAGTAACCATGTCAGATGGTTCTATCATTGATGTTTCTAAAGCTAGCAATCTATATTGGAGCAGCGAAGACCCTAACATCGCAACCGTATCCAACAATGCAGAAGATAAAGGGTTGTCAACTGGTGTAGCCGTTGGAGAAGTGCTTATCACAGCGAAGCTTTTAGCGAATGATACTGCGCTTGAAGACAGCGTAACGTTAACCATTACTCCTCCACATACATTGTCTGTTTCTGTGTTTACAGAGAAATACACAAACGTAGTTCATGGAACGACGATCTATTACTTAGGTTACTTTAGAAGCTTGATGGGACGCTACACTACGCTATCAGGAGACGAGTACTTGGATAGCCCGATGCATTCTGCTTACATTGGCGGAACAGAAGGCAGAACCATGGAAGAGAGCAATTTCATTTTCGGCCAAACCAGCGATACGCCCATTTCTGGTGCACTAAAGTACAAAGCGACGTTTGATTGGCCTGACGGTACAAGCTCAAAAGGCATCTTAGAGTGGCAATTTGATAAAAAACACTACATTTTGACCAACATTGAGCCAGTTAAAAACTTGTTCGACAACCATTGGGACTTCACGGTCACCGTCTCGAACGAAGAAAAGTTCTAGGCACTTTTGAGCTTGTTACTTAGCCGTTTACAGCCCTCTCGTCACGCATGATGAGAGGGCTTTTTTACAACCGTTTCACTTCACCAGATTTAATACGCTCGCGTAGTACGGATAAATGGCACGCCGTGTTCGTCTTCAATTACTTGAGCCTGAACGTCATAAATGCTCTGCACAAGGTCAGACGTTAAGATCGCTTTCGGATGACCACTTGCCACCAGGTGCCCATTTTTTAGAACTAACAAGTTATCTGCATATTGCGCAGCCAAGTTGAGGTCGTGCAACACCATGATCGTTACATACTCACGCTCTCGAGTCTGGGTTACTAAATGTTCAAGCAGTACGTGTTGATAGTGAAGATCGAGCGCACTTACTGGTTCATCCAACATCATGATTTTTGGCTCACGCATTAGTGCTTGTGCGAAGAGAATCATTTGTCGTTGGCCACCACTGAGCTTACTCACATCTTTGTTTGCTAAATGCGAAAGTCCAATCTGGTCTAATATTCCCAGCGCTTTGTGCAGCGTTTCGTTGCCCACTCTCAAGCTCAGCGCGTCTAACTGCCCAAGCAACACAACTTCAATCGCTGTTAGATTCACGTCTAGATTGATGTCTTGCGGCATATAACCAAACTGGCTTCGCCACTGTGAAAGCGAATTATGCGTTAGTGAATTATCACCGTAGCTAAACTCACCGGACTCTAACTTGATGTCACCGAACAACGCTTTAAGCAGCGTACTTTTTCCCGTTCCGTTTGGTCCTAGAATTGCCGTTACTTGACCGGGTTTCAGTTCAAAGTCGATATTTTTAGCTAGGCTCAATGAGCCAATTTGGATGTTGATTTGGTTAGCTGTCAGCATCGTTACCCTCGCTTAGCGATAATCAGCCAAAAGAAGAACGGTACGCCAATAATCGCGGTCACTATCCCAATTGGGAACAGCGCGCCGGGCACGATCACTTTTGAAAGAACAGACGCAGTCGAAAGAAGAAACGCGCCGATTAAGAATGAAAGAGGTAAGAAGAATCGCTGGTCTTCACCAACCAACATTTTGGCAATGTTAGGCGCGACAATACCAACAAACCCAATGATGCCAACAAAGCTGGTCACCGTTGCAGTCATCAAAGCAACGATAAATAACGTCTTCAAGCGTAACTTAGCAACATTAACACCGACACTTTTTGCTCGCTCCTCACCTAAACGCAGAGCGGTTAATTTCCAAGAGTCTTTGAGTAACAAGGCAACGCCAACAACCACAACCAATGAGGTAACAAACAAGTTACCCCAAGTCGCCTTCGACAAGCTACCGAACAACCAGAACAGAATTTGCTGACTTAATTCTGGAGACGAGACAAACTGCACTAACGACAATAATGACTGGAACAGAAACAGTAACGCGATGCCCGCCAATATTAACTGACCCGAGCTGATATGGCGCATTGAGGCCAAAGCAAACAGGAAACACGCAGAAAGCATGCAGCAAATGAATGCACCGAGCGGGACAGCGTAATTGCTATCTAAGCCCAATGAACCGAAATAGAGCGTAATTGCAGCGCCAAAGCCCGCAGCGGCAGCCATACCCAGAGTGTAAGGGCTGGCCATCGAGTTGTTTAACAAAGTCTGCATCTCTGCCCCACCAACCCCGAGCGAACCGCCGACAATAATCGCCATAAGTGCAATCGGCAAACGTAAGTTAGTCACAATGACTTGTGTGGAGGCGTCAACTTGAAACGGTAAGCCGATAAACTCAAAAATTGCATACAGAACTCGGCTCGCATCCAACATTGATGGTCCTGTCATGATGTCGAGCACAAAAGAGATGACTAAAATGAGACAAAAAACACTCAGTACAACAAAGCGTTTCCGCTCATACTTTCTCTGATTTTCAATGGCTTGTAACACTGCTTCGGATTGCATCTAACGCTACCTGATTTCCTAAAGGGTTGATTTTCTTTTCTAACGCGCCGCCGCTTGTTCAATACAAACTGTGACACGCATTAAATCGAGCCAGCATACTAACAAAAATGATAATAGTTTGCATAACGATTAACAAACAGATTATTATCGACAACCAAGCTAAGGGATCCAGTGAACACTGGCATATAGAAAAGAGTCTAAGTCACCATGTATAAAACACTACTCAGTTTTGCTGCGCTTACTGTCAGCACTTCGGCATTTGCAGAAATCACCACCGTAACCGACGTACTAGGTCGAGAAGTCACCTTTGACGCACCAGCTAAGCGCGCGATTGTCGGTTTCTATCCAGAAGACTATATGGCCATTGGTACAGAAGCTGCGTATGACAACGTAGTTGGTATGTCTAAGTACATATGGCAGGCACGCTCTGCAAACTGGGATCTTTACGTTAAACACCGCCCTTCTCTCGACAAAATTCCTGAAATTGGTCGCGTCGATACCAATACGTTTTCTGCGGAAAAAGTCATTAGCCTAAACCCAGACATCCTGATGCTCGCTGACTGGCAATACAAAGGCCTTGGCTCAGAAATCGAACGTATCCAAGATGCGGGGATTTCTGTGGTTGTTGTCGATTACAACGCACAAACTTTGGAACGTCATATTAAAAGTACACAGCTGATTGGCGTGATCACAGGCCAAGAAGAGCGTGCAGAAAAAATCGCCAATGAATACAAACAAAACCTAGAGATGATCAGTCAGCGACTTGAGTCTGCCAACCTAGAAAAGCCGAAAGTCTATACCGAATATGGCGCTGCTGGCGTGAATGAAGTCGGGTATACCTTTGGCAAAAACATGTGGGGCGCGATTGCTACCATGGCGGGTGGCGACAATATTTCAGCGCCGTTTGTTGAATGGTGGGGGAAACTCAATCCAGAACAAATTATCGTTGCTAACCCTGATGTGATTGTCATGACAGGTTATGAATCAGGCAGCTCTGATGATGCAATGGTGATGGGACAAGGCGTCGATGAGGAACTTGCAAAGCAGCGTTTAGCCGGGTTTAAACAGCGCATTGGCTGGTCATCTATTGCAGCAGTTAAGAACAATCGCATGTATGCGGCTTACCACGGCGCTTGTCGTACTATTCTCGATGGCGCAATGCTGCAGTTCTACGCTAAAGCCATGTACCCAGAACAGTTTAAAGACTTAGACCCAAAGCAAGCCTACTTAGACTTCTACGCGAAATACTTGCCTGTCACACCGAGTGGCTCGTTTGTCACGCAGTTGTAGTCTGTTTTGAGATATGTCAGGTTGAACTCATATCAACCTGACATACATATCGAGCTTTCAAACTCAATCAGCGATAGCTTACGCTTCTATACGCTCGACAGACTCTGGCCAGCCTTCGTAATAAATGTGGTCCGCTTGCCAAAGAATATGGTCGGGGTCATCCGTACGAAGAGTTTGAGCAACCGTAAGTGCGAAATCAAAGCTCACGCCCAACCCTTTGCCAGTAATAAAGTTACCGTCCACCACCACTTTACGGTCTAAATACTCCCCTTTCTCGACAAGCGTTTCCAAACCACTACCGGTAGTGAAGTGTTTCCCTTCAAGTAAGCCGTGTTTACCCAATACTTTCGCTGGCGATGAACAAAGCGCGCAAATGTACTTTCCAGCGTCAATGTGACGTTTTAGAAACTCAATCACCATTGGATTGCTAGTTAGGTTGTCGGTCCCTTCTGGTCCACCTGGCATCATGACTGCGTCGTAATCCTGTTCGAATTTATCTGCCAGAGTAAAGTCCGTGCTGATCCGAGTGCCGAAGTAGGTTTTCATTACCACATCGTCTTTACAAGCCAATACATCAACCTGCATGCCACTACGGCGAACCACGTCGATAAACACCACCGCTTCACCTTCTTCAAAGCCATCTGCTAGCAACACAGCCACTGTTTTTTGCATGGGAATCCCTCTTCAATTCAATAAAGTAAAGTTTGGCTTTATATTAGCACAAAAATAAAACATCATTTCAATTTTAATTTATCAAGTTGAAATCTATAGCACGTAGACTTCACACTTCCTTTAAGTCCGGGCTGGCGAGACAAAGAAAGCCCCAAACTGTTAGAGTCTGGGGCTTGAGTTTCACCAAGAAAACTATGCCGTTGTTTAACGGTAACCAGCGGCTGCTTATAGCGTGCTGAGGAACGTTAGGATTTTATCCTCATGGCGCTTAATGGTTTCTTGGCTTGGTGTGACAGCATCTTTATGCGTGAAGTAAACCAGAATCGCCATTTGTGCGGTCAAACGGTTTTCTGCTTCATCAGATCTAGCTATTGACTGATCGCGAGCTACATCAGTTTTGCCTATCAACCAAAATCGGATTTACCTATCAATAGGATAGCTACAAGCGATTTTATTTAGCCTACGCTAGATGACAATATACTTTCCGACAGCAAGATTTGCTCATCCAAAACAACTGAAAGGAAAGTAAAGAAATGATCAACACCAAAATCAAACCATTTAGCGCAACTGCATTCAAACAAGGCGAATTCGTTGAAGTAACAGAACAAGACGTTCTAGGTAAATGGGCTGTATTCTTCTTCTACCCAGCTGACTTCACATTCGTATGTCCTACAGAGCTTGGTGACCTAGCAGACCACTACGAAGAGCTACAAAAGCGCGGTGTTGAAGTGTACTCAGTATCAACTGACACTCATTTCACTCACAAAGCATGGCACGATAGCTCTGAGACTATCGGCAAAATCAACTACTACATGCTTGGTGACCAAACTGGCAACATCACAAACAACTTCGGTGTAATGCGTGAAGGTCAAGGTCTTGCAGACCGTGCAACTTTCCTAATCGACCCAGAAGGTACTATTCAAGCAATGGAAATCACTGCTGAAGGTATCGGTCGTGACGCAGAAGACCTACTACGCAAAGTGAAAGCAGCTCAGTACGTTGCCGCTCACCCAGGCGAAGTTTGCCCAGCTAAATGGAAAGAAGGCGAAGAGACGCTAGCTCCTTCTCTAGACCTAGTAGGCAAAATCTAATCCAAGATTAGCCAACACGGTTCACTGATAGAACCATAACCTAATTAAGAGAGCATTCTAGGTCTGATACCTTGACGACCTTCAGCCTAGTTTGCTCTCTACTCAATTGTTTTTATCCAGCATAATCATTAAAAGGTATGGAACACATGCTAGACCAAGCTATTCAACAACAACTAAAACAATATCTAGCCAACGTAAAAGAAGATGTTCGTCTAGTGGTTAGCCTAGATGAAAGCAAAGCGTCAAATGACATCCTATCGCTTGCCAATCAAATTGCGGAGCTGAGTGACTTTATTACCGTGGTTCGTGATGACTCAGCGAGTGAGCGCAAACCAGTAATGACGGTGTCTAACCCAAGTAAGAGCACAGCGCTTAGATTTGCTGGCTTGCCAATGGGACACGAGTTTACTTCGTTGGTTCTTGCACTCCTCCACTCAGGCGGTCACCCAATCAAGCTTGAGCCAGAAGTTATTGAGCAAATCGCAGCACTAGACAAAGAACTAGACGTCGAGATCTTTATTTCTCTGTCATGTCAAAACTGTCCTGACGTTGTACAAGCGTTCAATATGATGGCAGCGATCAACCCGAAAATTAAAGCGACCATGATCGACGGCGCACTGTTCCAAGACGAAGTGAAACAGCGCGATATTATGGCGGTACCAAGCGTGTTTGTTAATGGTGAATTATTCGGCCAAGGCCGTGTGTCGTTAACCGAAATCCTTAACAAAGTCGACGACAGCGCAAGCGAGAAAGCAGCGAAAGCACTGGACGAAAAAGACCCATACGACGTACTTGTTGTGGGTGGTGGTCCCGGTGGTAGCGCAGCGGCTCTATATGCAGCACGTAAAGGCATTCGCACAGGTGTGGTGGCAAAGCGCTTTGGTGGTCAAGTGATGGACACTATGGCTATCGAAAACTTTATTTCAGTCAAACGCACCGAAGGTCCTAAGCTAGCAGCAGACCTAGGCGAGCACCTGAAAGAGTACGACGTTGACGTTGTCACAGAGCAGCAAGCAGAAAAAATCATGGGCGCAGCGCACACTGAAGATGGACTAATCCACGTTCAACTTGCAAGCGGCGCAACATTGAAGAGCCAAAGCGTTATCTTGAGCCCAGGTGCTCGCTGGCGTGAAATGAACGTCCCAGGTGAACAGGAATATCGCAACAAAGGCGTGGCGTACTGCCCTCACTGTGACGGTCCATTGTTTAAAGGCAAGAAAACCGCGGTGATCGGTGGTGGTAACTCAGGTATCGAAGCAGCCATCGACCTAGCCGGTATTGTTGAGCACGTAACGGTACTGGAGTTTGCAGACGTATTGCGCGCAGACCAAGTGCTGATCAACAAAGCAAACTCGTTACCAAACATCGACATCATTACCATGGCGCAAACCACAGAAGTTGTGGGCGATGGCAAACGTGTAACCGGTCTGAAATACAAAGACCGCAATACCGATGAAATCAAACAGCTTGAACTGTCAGGTATCTTTGTTCAGATTGGTTTGGTACCAAACACTGAGTGGTTAAAAGATTCAGAAGTGAACTTATCACCACGTGGCGAGATTGAAGTAGGTAGCCACGGTGAAACTAGCCTTGAAGGTGTATTTGCAGCAGGTGACGCGACAACCGTTCCTTACAAACAGATCATCATCGCAATGGGTGAAGGTGCAAAAGCAAGCTTAGGCGCGTTTGATTACCTCATCCGTAAGCAAGGATAACGGTGCATTCATCTGGTACACGAAGCAAACGGCGTAACCGCGACAGTAAGCGGTTATCGGGACGCCGCAATAGAACTTCGTGACTAGAGAGGCACTTACACTAGAAGCCCAAGAGAGCAAGCCAGCAGCATCAAACCTGCTGGCTTTTTTTATAACTCATTCGCAATCGTACTCAGCCCTTAACTCGAAAATGACGCACAGATCCCGCAACACTAAGAGGTAGTGATCAATACCGAGACTCACTACGTAATAGCACAACAAAACGTCAATTTATCGATTGAAGCACATTTTCAACATCTTAATAGGATGATAATGAGAACCATTGGATCAGACTGGTCCAGTAAGCCCAAAACATAAAATGGAGAAAGTGATATGTCTTTACGTTTATTAGCAGCAACGTTTGCTCTGGTTGGAGTGAGTTTCGGCGCGCAAGCAAATGCAGAGTGTGAAGTGTCGATTGATGCCAACGACATGATGCAGTTTTCTAAACAAACGTTAAGCGTGCCAGCAACCTGTAAAGAAGTGACTCTGACGCTTAACCACACAGGTAAGTTGCCTGCACAATCAATGGGTCACAACGTTGTCATCGCAGATACCGCAAACCTGCAAGCTGTCGGCACTGAAGGTATGTCTGCTGGTGTAGAAAACAACTACGTAAAACCGGGTGACGAGCGAGTTTACGCGCACACTAAAGTGATCGGCGGTGGCGAGAGTACCAGCGTGACTTTCAGCACTGAAAACATGACGGCTGGCGGTGATTACTCATTCTTCTGTTCATTCCCAGGCCACTGGGCGGTGATGAAAGGCAAATTTGAGTTCATGTAAATGAGCTGACTTAGATTGACGAAAAAGAGCCGCACTAGCGGCTCTTTTTATACTTGAATATATTCTGCTACCCGCTCAATGAATCTTCTTTGAATGCAGTAGCGCAGCGGCGTTAAACATCGCGTCTTTAGTGCTCACGTCGAGTACTTTGATCTTTCTAAAACGTTCTGGCTCTTTAATCGCGACATCGTGAGCGAAAATAACAAATCGCGCTTTTTCGATGTCCTTGTCTGTGATTCGGTTGATCACTCCGTTCGCTCCTTGCGTTTCAACCTTAATCTTAATACCGAGAGCGCACGCGGCTTTCTCTAACGACTTCGCCGCCAAGAAGGTGTGCGCGACACCCGATGGACATGAGGTGACTGCCAATATGTCTGCCTCTCCTTCCCCGACTACAGAGCCGTAGCCTTGAGAGTGACGAGGATAGTTGTCGTCTTCGGTGACGGTTTTCTTTAGCGCGATAGCAATGAGTGCCGTGGTGAGAGAGCCGGCAATCGTACCGACGATATAACCGATTTTGCCATCGACCACAGGTAGCACAATCCAACCGCCCCAAGGCGCATGGTTCATTACGTGGAACATAAACCCAATCACATTTCCGACAATGCCGCCTGCGACAATAGCAGGTAATACCCGAGCAGGGTCTCCGGTTGCAAAAGGGATTGCCCCTTCGCTGATTCCTATCATTCCCATAATGCCCGCTGCTTTACCCGCTTCACGTTCATCTCGTTTAAATTTGCTCGGCGCTAAGAACGTCGCCAACGCCATACCCAACGGCGGCGTACATATTGCGATTCCGACACCGCCCATTAACCACGGCTGAGTATTGACTTGCGTTTGTGCAAACAAAGTCGCCACTTTGTTGATTGGACCGCCCATATCGAAAGCTGTCATCGCGCCAAGCACGGTACCAAGCATCACTTTACCCGAGCCCGCCATGCCTGTTAGCACCTCGTTCATGGTTGTCATTGCACTGGCAATTGGCGCGCCAATCACCCACATTACCGCTCCGCAAGTCACAAACGTACCCACTAGCGGGTAAATGAAGATTGAGCCAAGTGAACTCATGCTGTCTGGCAATTGAATCTTCTTTAAAAGCCACACCACAAAACCCGCAAAGAAGCCCACCACAATCGCCCCGAGGAAGCCGGTATTGTAATGGCTGACCGCAATCCAAGAACCTATCATGCCAGGTGCAAGCCCAGGTTTGTCTGCGATCGAATAAGCAATATAGCCACCAAGAACCGCCGTAAATAGCGTCAGCCCCGCGATACCCATTTGTGCGATATCTGCAAGTACCCCATCTTGTGGAACACCACCATGGCCAGAAATCATCACCGACAACGACAGCAACACGCCACCCGCGACGATAAAGGGAATCATATGGGAGGTGCCAAACAACAGGTGTTCTTTGATTCTACTAAGCTTTTGTGCCCAAGGGCTTAATGGCTCAGCGGAGAATTCTAACGAGGTGGATAGAAACTCATCTGGCTGGGACTGAATATCGGTTAGCATTTCAAGCGCATCTTCGCGTGATTGCGCTGCTTTTAGCTTTTCAACAAAGCCGTCTTCGATGATTTTAGTGGAGATTTGTGCCAAGACTTCAATGTGCTGGTTGTCGTCCCCATCGGGTGATGCCAACATAAAGAAGACATCAGACAACTCACCGTCCTCAGCGCCATAATCGATCCCGTTACGGCTAATCCCGACCGCGACAGCAGGTTTGGCAACTGCATCACTTTTGGCATGTGGAATGGCAATACCATCATCAAAACCGGTGTTACCTATCTCTTCACGTTTCCAGATATCGACCAAGAACTGGCTGGGATTGTTGAGCTTACCCGCCGCGTCTAACATTTGGGTCAGTTCTTCGAGCGCTTCTTGTTTGGTTTGAGCTTTCAAATCTAGGCAGATCGTATCTAACTCAATCAGGTTTGTGATGTCCATTGTTTTACCTTCCAATATTCACGCTCGAATATATACCCAAGTGAGTTTGAGATACAGAATCCCCTGACTCGAATGCGTTCCTGCTCATTCTAAGTGGACATAGATTAACCAGTGGTCACTCTACGAGATATAGGACTAAAAGTGCATTAACTGGATTAATGTAACATGAGATTTAAACTGTGATAGAGCTCTTGCGTTAATTCGAGCTCGGTTAGATTCAATTGGCGAGCGCTGTGCTAATATCCACAAAAAAACAATGTGGATAGAAGATGAGAATCGTAGCGGTGACAGCGTGCCCTACAGGCATCGCGCATACTTATATGGCTGCAGATGCGTTAATTAAAGCTGCACCAAAATATAACGTACAAATCAAAGTGGAAACACAAGGTGCAATGGGGATTGAAAATCAACTCACGCCCCACGATATTGCCCAAGCTGACCGTGTGTTAATTGTATCGGATATTGAGATCGAACAACCTGCCCGATTCGAAGGCACGGCTAAAATTCAAATCTCAATTGAAGACGTGTTGCTGAATGTCGACAAAGTGTTTATCGTCCACTGCCGCAACTAACATTGCCGTCACTGAACTCGCTGATGAACGAATACCAAATCACCTTTTTTGTCGAAGATGCTAACGCGAGCGCGCATATTGCTCAGCCGTTGAATCGCGTCGCCAAAAAGTTCAAAAGCACGTTGCATATCATAAACGTCACGCAAAATCGTATTGCGGAACTGACGAAGTCCGTAGCGATTTTTCAGGCCGGGCTACGCCAAGGCGACCTATGCCAGATTACTGCGATTGGTATCGACGCAGAACTGGCGTGTTTTGTGATTAAAGACATTATCGCCGAGCACTTTACTGTGGTTGGTTCTCATATCAACTACGAGTTTTCGAGCCAATTAGCAGAGCGTTTGCCACAAATCTGCCCGCCTTGTGAGATCAAATGGCATTACGCCAAAGCCCATACCGAACTGACCAAATTTGAATGTTTAAAAGGGCTCGCTCAACTCATCCATCCAATTTACCCCGACGAACTCATCTTGGCTTTCATCAAAAGAGAGGAACGTTCCTCTACCTGCGTGGCTCCGGGCATTGCCCTACCTCACGTGATGTTTGCGGGAGTGGACCACATTTCTGTTGCCGTCATTGCTAACGAACAGCCCGTCGATTGGGCGTCAAAGATGGGAGACGTTCACCTGGCAATAGCACTGGTGATGCCAGATAAACCAACACGTGAACAAATCATCGCGGCAACTAACCTGACTAGAAATCTACTTACGGATCAAATGGCCGAGCGATTACTGCTAACAAAAAGCAGCGTCGACTTACAAGCACTGCTGATGTACGCCATGTCAAGACTGCTCGCCTAACAACTCCCTCGTAGCAATCTACTTAGATTGAACCACGGTACTCTGTTGGCGTTCTGCCAGTGCGACTTTTAAATACGCGACAGAAGTAGTTCACATCCTTAAAACCGCATCGTACTGACACGTCATTGAGTTTGAAGTTGTACTTCTTCAACATAAACTTGGCGCGGTCGACTCTTACCCAAGTGATGTAGTCCGCCAACGTCATATGCCCTTGCTGGCGGAAAAGGCGTGACAAATGATTAGACGAAATGCTAAACCGTGACGCGATGCTGTCGCGGGTAATTGGTCGGTGAAAGTTCTCTTGAATATAAATACAAATCCCCTGATACAGGTCTTGAACGCGGTTCTGTGATTGCTGCTCGACAGGCGCATCCAACATGGTTTTTGCGTACTGCAACAAGGCTTGTAGTAGCAACTCATCCATCGGCTTTTTGGTATTTTCGCGCGCTAACGAGCTGAGCGCTTCCAAAATGTTATCAATAGCAAAACCTGAACGAGTCTGAATGCTGTGCTTTTGGATGTCGTAGAAGTTTGCTTCACCTTTGCGTTTGCTGACAAAGCTCAAACCAAGCTGACGACGCCCAAACAGAATGCTTAACACAGAGCAGTCGCTATCCCAGTCTGGTTTATTCCAACAGTTTGGTGGAATAAATATCGCATCCCCTTTTTTAGCGACAATATTCGTGACTTTTCGGTCATGACTTTCCATCTCATTAATATATTCCCCATAAAGCACCAACTCTAAACGAGGGAAATTAACCTGATAACTAAATTCAGGCGGTGTATGAAAATCTCCAGCAAACCAAATATTATGAAATGGTTCGCGTTCATTTAATACTGCGGAAATTAAATCATGGAAAATCATTCTCTCACACTCTATATATGCATCAATGATGCTATTGACTATAGATATACACCCGAAAGCCGCATATCGCTATTGAGCAAAATCACACTTCCATTTTAAGGTTACAAAAATCCAGTTAACGCATCAATTATCCAGTTCTCACTTTAACGAACAAAAGCCCATAAACACCCGTATATCTAGTGACTAGCGCAGAGGATCTATGAATGACAAGGTTCATCATAATGCATCAGATATGCAGTTAGTTTTACCCAGCAGACGATCTAAATCACATTGCGATTAGGCAGTTACAATCCTCCAGTAAATGCATTTTTTCTTCACTACAGTCTGCTTCTGATTAATTCAAGAATATCCCTGAAATAAAAATTATATTTATAGGGGTTCGACAATGATCACCAAACTAATAAACGAAGAATTAATTAAGCTTGATCTTCAAGCGACTTCGAAAGAAGAGGTTTTTCAAGAACTGGTTTCTGTTCTTCATGCGCAAGGTCGTATTTCTGACCAAACACAATTTCTGACCGATATTAAAGCGCGCGAAGAATTAGGTAATACGGGCTTTGAAGATGGTGTTGCTATTCCGCACGCGAAAAGTGCCGCCGTTCTTGAGCCAGCGGTTGTTATCGGCGTGAGCCAATCAGGTATCGACTACGGCGCAGAAGACGGTTTGCCATCAAAACTGTTCTTTATGATCGCCTCTCCAGATGGTGGTGATAACCACCACATTGAAGTGCTAGCCGAGCTTTCTTCAAAACTGATTGAAGAAGGCTTTATCGACGCTTTCCTAAACGCTTCAAACACTGAAGAAGCGCTAGCGCTGCTGCTGGCGAAACAAGAGCCACAGCCTGTGGTAAACGCTGAAGAGAGTAAAGGCTTCATCATCGGCGTGACGGGGTGTCCTGCTGGTGTTGCACACACCTACCTTGCAGCTGAAGCGTTAGAAAAAGGCGCGGCGGCGATGGGTTACGAAGTTAAGGTTGAAACCAATGGCTCGATTGGTGTGAAAAATAGCCCGACAGAAGAAGAAATCGAGCGTGCTGATGCAATCATTGTCGCGTGTGACAAACAAGTCGACATGAATCGCTTTGCGGGTAAGCGCGTAGTGAAAACCAATGTAAAAGCGCCGATTCGTGATGCACAAGCACTGATTAACGAGGCGTTAAACGCGCCAACATACCAAGCAGATGCCAATGCTAACAGCCAGTCTTCGGTGGCTGACAAAGCTTCTCAAGCTCGTTCTGATCTATACCGTTACTTGATGAATGGCGTATCACACATGATCCCATTTGTGGTCACAGGCGGTCTTTTGATTGCTCTCGCGCTAGCGATTGGTGGTCAACCTAGTGAAGCAGGCATGGCAATCCCAGAAGGCAGTATGTGGAACCAAATCCTAAACGTAGGTGTGGTTGCCTTTACATTGATGATTCCAATCCTTGCAGGCTACATTGCTTACGCGATTGCTGATCGCCCTGCATTAACACCTGGCCTAATCGGCGGTTGGATTGCTAACAACGGTTCTTTCTACGGCGCAGATGCAGGCACAGGCTTTATCGGCGCGATTATCGCTGGTCTGCTTGTGGGTTACTTCGTGAAGTGGATTACCTCGATCAACTACCACAAGTTCATCCAACCTTTGGTGCCAATCATGATCGCGCCAATCACCGGTTCACTGTTCATTGCAGGTCTGTTCATTTTCGTTATTGGTGCGCCAATCGCAAGCTTAATGGATGGACTAACTGCGCTACTTACCAGCATGAGCACAGGTAACGTTGTTCTTCTCGGTATCGTGCTTGGTGGTATGGCTGGCTTCGATATGGGTGGCCCTTTCAACAAAGTCGCCTTCCTATTCTCTGTCGGCATGATTGCCAGCGGTCAAACGCAATTTATGGGCGCGATGGCGTGTGCAATCCCAGTTGCTCCACTAGGCATGGCATTAGCAACCGTATTGGGCCGTAAGTTTGACCTGTTTGAAGAGTCAGAAACCGAAGCTGGTAAGGCAGCAGGCGCGATGGGTCTGGTCGGTATCTCTGAAGGTGCTATCCCATTCGCAGCGCAAGATCCAATGTCAGTAATTCCGGCAAACGTACTTGGTTCAATGGTTGCGGCAGTCATGGCGTTCTCGTTCGGCATCACCAACAGCGTAGCGCACGGCGGTCCTGTTGTAGCCCTACTTGGCGCGATGAACTACCCACTGCTGGCGCTAATTTGTATGGCAGCAGGCGCAGTAGTTACCGCAGTTACGTGTGTAACGCTGAAGAAAGTTCGCAAAGCAAAAATGATTGAAGCGATCGCTTAACCCCTCCCATTATCGACTCCAATGGCTTGGACAATATCCAAGCCATGATTACCTCCTATGGTGACACTCTATGTCTGACTTAACGATGTTCGAGACACAAACGCCCCACACCACAACGGCTCATCCGATGTTCTTTGTGATGAACAATACGATTCAAAACTACGCTTGGGGCAGCACAACTTCTATCAATCAACTGTTTGGTATTGATAACCCAACAGGCGAACCTCAAGCTGAACTTTGGATGGGCGCACACCCAAATGGTTGCTCAACGGTCTTGTCTAACGGCGAGGAAACTAAGCTTTCCACCTTGATTGCCAACGATATGAATGCTTTTTTAAGTAAAGAAGTCGCCACTCGCTTTGGCGAACTTCCATACCTTTTCAAAGTGTTAGCAGCGGAAAAAGCGCTTTCGATTCAGGTTCACCCCAACAAGCAACAGGCAGAACTGGGTTTCGTGGCGGAAGAACAACAAGGTATCCCATTATCGGCTGCAAATCGTAACTATAAAGATCCCAACCACAAGCCAGAGCTCGTTTACGCCTTAACGGAATACAAAGCGATGAATGGCTTTCGTCCAATCAGCGAAATCATTAACTTCTTCTCAGAGCTTGCGATTCTAGAACTGCAAGACTTGGTCGACGATCTTATCGCCGAGCAAACACCAACTGGTTTAGCGAGCTTCTTCTCTGGATTACTTTCACTAGAAGGTGAACAAAAAGAGATGGCGTTGACCTTGCTATTGGCGCAGGCTCGCATTATCGATATGCCGTTGTTCGACCTGATCTTAGAACTTGAGACGCAGTACCCAGGAGACATTGGTTTGTTTGCGCCATTAATCCTCAACGTAATCACCCTTCAGCCAGGGCAAGCGATGTTTTTGGATGCAGAAACACCACACGCCTACTTAAAAGGGACCGGACTTGAGATCATGGCAAACTCAGACAACGTTCTGCGCGCTGGTCTGACGCCAAAATACATTGACGTTAAAGAGCTTGTTGCGTGTACTCGTTTCAGTGAGAAACCGTTTGATCATCTATTGTTAGCGCCTATTGAAAATAACGGCGTGCTCGAGTACCCAATCCCGGTCGACGATTTCAAGTTTGCCATAATTCCGAGCGCTAACGATCTCTCTTTAGATGCACACAGTGCTGAAATATTGTTGCCATTAGATTCTGCGTTAGTGGTGACACACGCAAACGGTGAAATCTGCGTAATAGAGAAAGGACAATCTGTTTTCATCCCTGCTTACACGCAACAATACACGATTCGCAGTCAAGGCAGAGTCGCTCGCGCCTACTGCTAACAGCACACCGCAAACTTCCAGCACATTTTGCGTCTTACTATTCAGCCAATAACCAAGGTTATTGGCTTTTTTATATTCATCTCCCTAATTTTATTGTTATATCTTGGAGAGCTAAATCACACTTAACTATTGGTGATACAAAAGTATAGTTATTGTATTTTTTTTACTATTTCGCCAAGTCACTTCATTAATTACATTGGGTTTATTACTTCATAGATAATAAACCTAAACATGATTAATGAATTAATAACTACCAAACTAATCAATAACAATATTCAAGCTACCAGTAAGAAAGAACTCTTCGAAGAATTGGCACAAATGTTATTCGATAACAACCGAATCAACAGCAAAGAAGCTTTCTTAACCGACATTGAAACGCGTGAAGCTTTGAGTGTCACTTCCATGGATGGCATCGCTTACCCACACTCGAAAAGCCAAGCGGTTACGGAGCCGGCAATCGCAGTAGGAGTAAAGCGTGAAGGCATCGATTACGGCGACGAAGACGGCATCAAACCAACTCTGTTTTTTATGATTGCTTCACCCGATAACGGGGCTGATCACCATATTTATGTTCTTCAAGAACTATTCGGAAAATTTAATGAAGAGTTTATTGAAGATATCCATAACGCAAAAGACGAAAACCAAATACTTAATATTCTAATTAATTCATAAGGCGTGAAATTATGAGTACCCTAACAGCTCAAACTACTAATAACGGTAGTGATTTCAAAAAACTACTCAGTACCATGAAAGGTCACCTTTTATTTGGTACTTCACACATGTTGCCATTTATTGTTGCTGGTGGCGTATTACTGGCATTGGCGGTGATGGCATCAGGTAAAGGTGCGGTCCCTGCAGATGGCATATTGGCTGATATTTCAAACATCGGTATCAAAGGTTTGGTGTTGTTCCCAATTATTCTGGGCGGCTTTATCGGCTACTCGATTGCGGACAAACCAGCACTCGCACCTGCGATGATCTCTTCTGGCATCATGGCAGATATGGGCGGTGGTTTCCTCGGCTGTATCGTAGCGGGCTTCATCGCTGGTGGTGTGGTATTCCAACTTAAGAAGATCCCTCTTTCTGCCAACATGACTGCGCTGGGCGCCTACTTTATCTACCCTCTTGTCGGTACGATTATCTCTGCCGGCATTGTGTTGTGGGGTATCGGTGAGCCAATCAAGATCTTCATGGCATCAATGAACGAATTCCTTGCTTCGATGGCTGGTGCTTCTAAAGTGGTGCTAGGTACGATTCTTGGTGGTATGACTGCGTTCGATATGGGCGGTCCAATCAACAAAGTCGCTACGTTGTTCGCTCAAACTCAGGTTGATACTCAGCCATGGCTAATGGGTGGTGTGGGTATCGCTATCTGTACGCCGCCTTTGGGTATGGCACTTGCAACTTTCCTATTCAAGAAGAAGTTCACTAAACAAGAGCAAGAAGCAGGTAAAGCAGCCGCAATCATGGGCTCTATCGGTATCTCTGAAGGCGCAATCCCATTTGCCGCAAACGATCCTGTACGCGTTTTACCTTCAATCGTTGCTGGCGGTATCGTTGGCTGTGTGTTCGGCTTCCTAACCAACGTTCTGCTGCACGCACCTTGGGGCGGTTTAATTACAGCGCCAGTATCGAGCAACATCCCAATGTACGTCGTTGGTATCGCATTAGGCTCTTTAACAACCGCACTGATTGTCGGCTTCTGGAAACCAGTTGTAGAAGAGGATCCTGAAGCAGAAATGGAACAAGCGGAACCTGCACAAGCTCAAGCGGCTCCAGTTGCTGGCGAAGGCGAATACGACATCGTCGCTGTCACTTGTTGCCCATCTGGCGTAGCGCACACCTTTATGGCGGCAAAAGCGCTAGAGAAAGCAGGCGCAGCAGCTGGCATCAAAATCAAAGTAGAAACTCAAGGACAAAACGGCATCCAGAATCGCATCACAGACCTAGATGTCGCCAACGCCAAGCTGGTTATCTTGGCTCACGACATCCAAGTGAAAGATGCCCACCGCTTTACCAACGCCAACATTGTCGAGTGTTCAACCAAAGAAGCGATGCGCAACGCCACAACTCTGATTCAAGCTTAAACCTTAAACTCCTACCCCAAAGAGCCCTCCCCCAGGGCTCTTTTTTTTCGATGCTTTAACGCTTAGTTAAGGTGTTTTAATTTCCTTTGCGACATTACCTTAGATGCAAAAAAAGCCGCTAAATCGCGGCTCTTTATAAATCGAGTTTTCCGAATAATCGTCAGATTACTCTCTACCAAACACGTTGTTCTCTTGCTCTTGTACACGGATGAAAGTCGTACGTTTAGTTAACTCTTTAAGCTTTGCTGCGCCTACATAGGTACAGGTTGAGCGTACACCACCAAGGATGTCAGAAATAGTGCCGTGAACGGAGCCGCGAAATGGCAATAGTACGGTTTTACCCTCTGCTGCGCGGTACTTAGCCACACCACCTGAGTGCTTGTCCATGGCTGACTGTGAAGACATACCGTAGAACTTCATGTACGTTTTGCCGTCTTTCTCGACTTGCTCACCGCCCGATTCTTCGTGACCTGCTAACATACCGCCGAGCATGACGAAATCAGCGCCACCGCCGAAGGCTTTAGACACGTCACCAGCACAAGTACAGCCGCCGTCACCGATGATCATACCGCCAAGTCCATGTGCTGCGTCGCCACATTCGATGATTGCAGACAGTTGCGGATAACCAACGCCAGTTTTAACGCGTGTGGTGCATACTGAGCCTGGGCCAATACCTACTTTGACTATGTCTGCACCCGCTAGGATGAGCTCTTCACACATATCACCTGTGACAACGTTACCGGCAGAGATCACTTTGTCTGGGAATGCTGCTCGCACGCGCTCAACGTACTCAACCAAATGCTCAGAGTAACCATTGGCGATGTCTATACAGATGAAAATCAGCTCATCTGACATCGCCATAATGTCTTGAGTTTTCTTGAAGTCGGCATCCGATGTGCCAGTAGAAACCATGACATTGTTTAGAACAGACGCATCCGCGCCTTTTACAAACTCTGCCCAGTCTTCAACAGTGTAGTGTTTGTGAACCGCTGTCATGACACCATGTTCAGACAGCGCTTTTGCCATTTCGAAACTACCCACTGAGTCCATATTCGCAGCAATAACAGGCGTTCCAGACCATTGACGACCACTATGCTTGAAGGTAAACTCGCGGGTTAATTCAACTTGAGAGCGGCTTTTAAGCGTTGATCGCTTTGGGCGAAATAGTACATCTTTAAAACCTAACTTAAGTTCTTGTTCGATACGCATTGATTACAGTTCCTTTCTCTTAAAGTCGGAGTGTCGGTGCGTTTTCGGTAAGCGTTGGCAGACGCTTTACTGAGTTTCGGACACAAAAAAACCGGAGCGTTGGCAGACGCTCCGGTTTTCAGCATTATAGGTCGCGATTTATTTCTAGCAAGACTGATAATTTCAAAATTATTGTGATACAGTTCGGTTAAGTTGCATACCTAAGTCCCTATCCTCGCAGCGTTTATTTCACTTTCTCACACAAAAACAGTCACTTAAACCACCTTAAGAAAAACGGTTGCGCAAACCTTTTCGTTTCTCTCTTGGTCACTATTGATACTTTCTATCGCGGAACAGCAGCTTTCGCTCACAAAACCAAGACTTTTCGTCAGTTTTCGCATTGTAAAAAATACATTTATTTTTGATTTTGTGCGAAAAAAAGCAGCCATTGAGGCTGCTTAATGAATATCGGTGCGTTTAGAACTAAAGCGAGAAGAACGCGAGCTGCGCTTTTTGCTTCTCGGCTAGCTTAGATAGCTCTTCACTTGCGCTTGCACTTTGACAGATACCCGCCACATTTTGGTTCACCAACTCAGACATATTGACCACGTTGCGGTTGATGTCTTGAGTCACTTGCGATTGCTGCTCCGCCGCGGTGGCGACTTGAGTGTTGGCGTCATTGATGTTGACGACGGACTCAGTGATTCCGGTTAATGCATCGTTAGCCTGAGCAGTCAGCTCGTTGGTTTTAGACAACATATCCAAGCTGATTTGCATGCTGTCATTCGCCAAACCAGATTGCTTTTGCAGCTCTTCAATGATGGTTTGAATCTCAACCGTAGACTCTTGTGTGCGTGCCGCCAGTAGACGAACTTCGTCCGCAACGACCGCAAAACCACGACCAGATTCACCTGCACGCGCCGCTTCAATCGCCGCGTTAAGCGCTAACAAGTTAGTTTGCTCAGATACACCGCGAATCACTTCTACAACGTCGCTGATCTGCTCAGATTGAACTTTCAACGTTTGTACCACGTGTGCCGCATCATTTAGCGCTTGGCTCATCTGTAAGCTTGCTTGATTGCTCTCGCTGAATACATCCAAGCCCGATTTGGCTAGCTGGTCCGCTTCACGAGCCGTGGAGTCAGCCAGCTGCGCGTTATCACTTACATTATCAGCAGTACTAGACAGCTCATTCACAGCAGACGCAACCTGTTCGATTTCCGCCAACTCTTGTTGAGCGTTTGCTTGCGCTTGGTTCATCACAGCCGCCAGCTCAGTAGATGCCGATGCCACTTCTTCACTGATACCAATCAGGTGGTGAACGGTTGTACGTAGTTGCTGAGCGGTTTGATTAACATCTTGACCTAACTGAGCAATCTCGTTTTTACCATCAATGTTCGCTGTAGCAGACAAGTCGCCTCGCGCCAGTTTACGCATTACGTCTTGCAGGCTCGCAATTGGGCTCACAATGACGTTGGCAAGAACCCAAGCCACAACCAGAGAGAACACCAATACTGCGGCCACCAGCACTTTCGCCATGTTTAGTACATTTCGGTTCTGCTCTGCGCTTAGATCCATTTGATAAGCCGCGAATTCGTTTGCAGCTACAGAAAGTTGGTTAATCGACTCAACCATTTCTTCACCGTAGGTTTTGTATTCGCTGATAAAGCGGTTGTACTCCGCAGCAGAGATACTGCCCTCATCCTTGCGCGTAAACACATCGACCGATTGGCGAGAGTAGTTGATGTAGTTATCGATCGCGACGCGTGCCGCTTTGGCTTCATTACGAAACGCTTTTTGTTGCTGCATCACATCAAGATCTTTGTTGATCTGAACTGCGCTCTTCTCCAGTTCGTTAAGCAGCGTATCACGACGATTCGCATCATAGATTGCGTATACCGCACTAATGCGTAGTGGATAAACCTGATCGTCTATCTTTGCCAATGTGTCTTTGTAGGTAACAAACGCATTGGTATGTTCAGTGACTTGCTGCTGCTCATGCTCGAGCTGATTATTGGTAAACCAGAGGGCGATAGCGAGGGCGAAAGCAATGAAAAATACAGGTAGAAGCACCTGCGTCTTTATCGATAAGTTCTTTAAAGAAAATTGCATATAACTAGCTCAAAAATTCTGAATGGCATTGAAATTATTATCGCACGCAGAATAGCGTGCTTTTAAAGCAGCAGATTTTAACGGTACCAAATCGGTAACTGCTTTGACCGCGGACAATAATACGTGATCTAAGTCACGTATAAAGCGGAATTTGACTTTTCTTACAACAATATACAACCATGCGCGTTCATTGATGACTTATTGCACGGACATCGATGAACAATTCATCAACTGTTATCAAGTTGTTTAACGGGAACAAAAAAGGCAGCTCTGATTTGAGCTGCCTTCGTGCCAATTATTAACTAGGGGTTAGAGTTTAAAAAACGCCAACTGTTCTTTCTGCTTTTCTGCCAATTCAGAGAGTTCTTCACTGGCACTGGCACTCTGGCAAATGCCCGTTACGTTTTGGTTGACCAACTCCGACATATTTACCACGTTGCGGTTAATGTCTTGCGTTACTTGCGACTGCTGCTCTGCGGCCGTCGCGACTTGAGTATTGGCGTCATTGATATTGACTACTGACTCGGTAATACCTTTTAACGCATCATTCGCACGAGCACTCAGTTCATTGGTTTTTGTCAGCATCTCTAAGCTAACTTGCATGCTGTCGTTCGCCAATCCAGATTGCTTTTGTAGCTCTTCGATGATGGTTTGGATTTCACCAGTCGATTCTTGAGTACGCGCCGCGAGCAAACGTACTTCGTCCGCGACGACCGCAAAACCACGTCCAGATTCCCCTGCTCGCGCGGCTTCAATTGCTGCGTTAAGCGCTAACAAGTTAGTTTGCTCAGATACACCGCGAATCACTTCGATAACATCGTTGATCTGCTCTGATTGTGTTTTCAGCGTCAGAACCACTTCCGCCGCATCATTTAATGCTTGGTTCATTTGTTCGCTAGCTTGAGAGCTTTCAGCAAATACCGCCAAACCAGACTGCGCCAATTGGTCAGCGTCACGCGCCGTGGTATCTGCCACTTGAGCATTGCCACTGACGTTTTCTGCCGTGCTCGACAGCTCATTAACGGCCGAGGCGACCTGTTCGATCTCTGCCAGTTCTTGCTGCGAGTTTGCTTGGGCTTGCGTCATCACTGCGGCTAGTTCGGTTGAGGCTGACGCGACTTCTTCGCTGATACCAATCAATTGCTGTACCGTAGCGCGAAGCTGTGCGGCAGTTTGGTTGACATCTTGTCCTAACTGGGCAATCTCATTTTTGCCTTCGATGTTTGCAGAAGCGGATAAATCACCCTGCGCCAATTTACGCATTACCTGTTGCAGCGCGGTAATTGGGTTGACGATCACTCTCGAAAGCGCAATCGCAACGATCAAAGAGATGGCAAAAACAGAGGCCACAGTAATCGCAGCAATTTCCAACGCGTAATCGCTTTGTTCTTCACTGCTCTTAGTCGATTGCATCACGTATCGGTTAACAGAGTTAGACAACAGGTTAATAGACTCAACCATTTCTTCACCAAGTTGTCTGTATTTCTCAGAGAACAGTTCATATTCAGAGTTAGTAATCAACCCTTGTTCTCTGCGCGAGAAAACCTCTACAGCCTGACGTGAGAAAGCGATGTAGTTTGCAGTTGCTTTCGCAGCAACATCCGCTTCTTGCTTAAAAGCTTGTTCACGTTGCATGATTTCTAGATATTGCTCGATTTGAGCTTTACTGCTGTCGAGTTCCTCAAGCAGCGCACCTCGGCGATCTGCATCGTAAATCGCGTACACCGCACTTATGCGCAATGGATAAATTCTGTCATCAATACCTGCAACGGCATCTTGAAAAGTAATGTAAGCATCTGTGTGTTCTGCAGCTCTCTCTTGTTCATGTTGAAGCTGGTCATAAGTAAACCAGAGAGCAATCGCAAGGGAAACCGCCATAAAGAAGACAGGTAAAAGTACCTGAACCTTCACCGATAAGTTATTTAAGAATAAACGCATAATATGGCTCACAATATAATTATTAGATATCAAAGGACTACATAGCCGTAACTAATTACGCATTAAACTTTAACAGCATCCTCCCACTGCCCACTTTGACACCGGTAGTAAGCTGGGCTGAAAGTGAACCTTCTCTCAACAACACGAGAAAGTTCCTACATACTCAGCGTTTTATCGTTCATCTTTCGGCGAATCCATCACAACCATGGTGGTGATCGATTGCACGTGGACACATTCTCCTAGCACGTCCGCATGGAATTTTTTGTAGCTCGGTAAGTCTTTGGTTTCGACCCGGAGCAGGTATTCGTTCGCTCCTGTGATGTTGTGGCATTCGACCACTTCATTGACATAACGCACGTGCTCTTCAAACGCTTTCTGTGCTTGCTTGCTGTGGCTCGACAAGCCTATTGAAACGTAAGCAATAAATCCGATTCCCAACTCAACGCTGTTGAGCATCGCACGATAACCTTTGATCACGCCTTTTTTCTCGAGCTCTTGAACCCGTCTTAACGTCGCCGAGGCAGACAGACCAATCCTTTCAGCCAACTCAACATTGGAGATCCTGCCGTCTGTTTTTAGTTCATGCAATATTCTTTCGTCAAACCTATCCATCACGCACCCTTGTTGCAAAAATAACCTTGTTCATTCGAATAAAAGCACATAATTGTGTGTGAATCTACTTATTATGAACATGACCGGTCAGACAAACTTTTTATTATTCGCATTATCGAACTTCAGGAGAGAAGTATGGAATTTCAGCAGCTAAGCGCACTTGCTCTATTTGCGTTTGTCTCGACCTTTACCCCCGGACCAAACAACTTAATGTTGATGACGTCTGGCGCCAACGTCGGATTTAATCGCACACTGCCGCACATGCTCGGCATTACATTTGGTTTTGGATTTATGGTGCTGTTGGTCGGCTTGGGTTTAATCGGGGTGTTCAATAGTTACCCGATGACACACGATATTCTAAAATGGCTAAGCTTGGCGTACCTTGGCTACCTTGCGTTTAAGATAGCGCTGTCTGGCAAAGCCGAGTCGGATGATGACTACAAGCCAATGACGTTTCTTGGCGCAGCTTCGTTTCAGTGGGTGAACCCTAAAGGCTGGTCAATGGCACTCAGCTCTGTCGCTATCTACAGCAGTAACGGCAGCTGGCAAGAACTCTCTTTGATTGCAGCAATGTTTATGCTGACCAACCTACCTTCATGCAGCTTTTGGGTCATTGCGGGCCAACAATTGCAGAAATGGTTAACCTCGCAAACTCGCGTAAGAGCATTCAACATTAGTATGGCAGTACTGCTAATCGCCTCGACTCTACCAATGATCTAATTCGTAAGCATGAAACCGTTAGCGATCACTTAACCACACAAAAACAATGGTTATAATTACTAGATAAATTTGGATTGGCTAAATTTATCTAAGTAAGGCTTAAGCATCATGGATAAGATTATCAGCAGCCCAAGCAAATATGTGCAGGGCGAAAACAGCTTAGACTCACTCGCAGCCTACGCTAAAATCTACGGCAATAACCCTTTAGTGATCGCAGACGAGTTCGTTACCAAACTTGTTGGGAAATCGGTATCTCGAAGCTTTGAAGCAGAAGCGCTTCAATTTACGATGGAGCTATTTAAAGGCGAATGCTCTCAAAATGAGATCGATCGGCTAATAAAAGTTTGCGAATCAAAGCTTAGTAACGTTGTGGTTGGTATTGGTGGCGGGAAAACGCTGGATACTGCGAAAGCCGTTGCCCATTACGCCAAGCTCCCTGTCGTCATTGTTCCAACTATTGCTTCGAGTGACGCGCCATGTAGCGCCTTAGCGGTGATTTATACCCCTACTGGCGAGTTTGAAGCTTACCTACCCTTGCCTAAAAACCCTGACATGGTGCTAATGGACACGGCTATCATCGCCCGAGCCCCAGTAAGGTTACTTGTTGCGGGCATGGGAGATGCACTCGCGACATATTTCGAAGCTCGCGCGAATAGCACATCTGGCAACGCGACTATGGCTGGAGGCGCGCCAACTCGTTCAGCTCAGGCATTGGCTAAGCTTTGTTATGAAACGCTACTATCGGACGGCTTTAAAGCCAAAGTGGCAGTGGAGCAAGGCGTGTGCACAAAAGCAGTAGAGAATATCATTGAAGCCAATACTTACCTGAGTGGTATCGGTTTTGAAAGTAGCGGGCTTGCGGCCGCTCATGCGATACACAATGGCCTGACCAAGTTGGAAGATTGCCACCATTTATACCACGGTGAAAAAGTCGCATTTGGCACTCTAGTACAGTTAGTTCTGGAAAACGCACCACTGGATGAAATTAACACGGTATTGGCATTTTGCGATTCTGTTGGCCTACCTACCAACCTGTTTGCAATGGGTGTAGAGCAAATCGATCACGATAAGCTTCACGAAGTAGCACAAAGTGCTTCTGTTGAAGGGGAAACTATTCACAACATGCCTTTCTCTGTGAGTGCGGACAACGTGTATGCGGCTATCTTGGCAGCCCATCAACTTGGTCTACGATAACCAATCACCAGCTAAGCATTGCCTTAGCTGGTATTCATTACAAACATCAACGCTAAACGTAAATAAAGTTAAAGACGCTTTTTCATCTGGATTGTAGCTGATAATCTAAGTTGTAAATACGAATAATTATCGAGTGCAATAATAATGAAAAAACCAGCGCCTAAACAAGTCACCGTCGCCTCAACACAAACAGTTACTCCAAATATGCAACGCATCGTTTTAGAAGGCGACGAACTTGCTGCTTTCCCACCTGAGTGCGAAGGCAGCTACATCAAACTGCTTTTCAGCCCATCGGGTGACACCGAACTTTCTGAGCTATCAGAGCAAGACCGTCCTGTGATGCGCACTTACACCATTCGCCGTTTTTCACCGCAAAAACGCCAGATTGAAGTGGATTTTGTCCGTCATACGACCAACGATTTAAGCTGTGGATTTGCTGCGCGTTGGGCAATGTCTGCACAAGTCGGCGATATCATTAATATCGTTGGCCCTGGCACAATTCAAGACATGAACGTAGAAGCAGATTGGTTCTTGCTGATTGCTGATATGACCGCCCTACCAGCACTTTCAGCAAAGATTCAAAAGTTACCTGAAAACGCGACCGGTTACGCCGTTATCAAAGTGGCAAGTGAAGCCGACATACAGCCGCTTAACGCCCCGAAAGGCGTCACGGTACACTGGATTTTTGCAAACGCTGACTTAGCTGAGACGGTCAAAACACTACCTTGGCTAGCGGGCGAAGCCAGTGTTTGGTGCGCGTGCGAATTTGATGCGATGCGTACACTGCGCCAGTACTTACGCAATAACAAACAAGTAGAGCGCGAAAACATCTACATCAGCAGTTATTGGAAACAAGGCGTCACTGAAGATGGTCACAAAGTCATCAAGCAGCAGGATGCCAAGCAACACACCGCTTAATCTAAATTCTCGGCTAAAAAGTCGATAAGCAAACGCACTTTGGGCGACATATTTCTGTTCTGCGGATACAACGCCCAAATACCTTCGCGTTCATCGCGATAATCGCTTAACACCTCCATCAACTCTCCGCTATCGAGTGACTCTTGCACATAGTAGTCCGGCAATTGGGCAAGCCCAAGACCTCGCTTGGCCGCATCTAACAATGCTAAGCCAGAGTTACAATGAATACGGCCATGAACGCGCAGCGATTTTTCGCGCTTACCCACGTTGAAACGCCAATAATCGACAGAGCCCACCAAGCACTGATGGCTCGCGAGTTCAGATAAGGTATGTGGTTCACCGTAGTGTTCTAAGTATTTAGGGCTGGCGCAAACATAGAGCTGACGGCTCGAGAGCTTTTTCGCCACTAGGCTTGAGTCTTTCAATCGCCCGAGACGAATCGCCACATCCACACCCAGCTCGATCAAATCCAATTTTTGGTTGGTGAGCATCAAATCAAGATCTAGCTGCGGATGACGTTCCAAAAACTGGTGCAATAAAGGGGCGATACGCTGCTCTCCGTAAGTCACTGGAGCGGTCACACGCAATAACCCTTTGGGTGTTGATTGCATTTGCGTGACAGCCAGTTCAGCCAGCTCAAGCCCTTCTACCAAGTGTTTACACTGCGTGAAATAGAGCTGTCCGGCTTCGGTTAACGTGACTTTTCGTGTGGTGCGATTAAACAGCTTTACTGCCAAACGCTCTTCTAGCATCGCCACCCTGCGACTGATTTGAGCAACCGATGTGTCTAGTTTCTTTGCCGCAGCAGTAAATGAATGCAGCTCCGCCACAGCAACAAATTCACTGACCCCTTCCCAATTTGCCATTACCCAATCTCTAATAATGCTGGTTGTTAACCGAGGTATTTTTGCATATTCGTAATAACAAAAGGAGCGATTTCACCAACAAAACTGGCTTTCTGCGCAGTGAATCATGGTAAAATCTCGGCTCAATTTGTTAGCTCGCTTGATCCTTATGTCTAAAATAAAAACTACTTTAATCCTGCTGTTAGTGTTGGTCGCTGCACTGCTGGCGTATGTTTTCATCCCTACTCACGTTCGTCTTGGCAGTGAAATCATCAATCAGCCGCTCAATGACCAATACACTTTGGTCGGCTATAAAGCGATATCCACTGAACCTAAAGACGGTAAGTTGAATCACTACTTTATTGTCGCAACAAATCAGAGCGTAGAAGGTACAGAGCCGTTTTTGATTAGCTCCGACCCATTTATCAAAGTCACTAACGTTGAAGACAACAAACTGACACTGAGCATTCAAGGCCGCGTAAAACACTTTGATAACGATCTATGGGTCGAAAAGCCGAACGGTAGCGTTGAGCACTGGTTGATCAGCGCAAACATCGGTTACATCCGCTAACCTCTAGCATTCCCAACACAAACAGGTAAAATCACGCCCCTGTGACTTTACCTGTAGTGAAAAACCATGCACCAACCTGAAAACTTGTTCACCCGCTTTAACTCGGATATCAGTCATTATTCACTACCTGATAAGTTCACCTATCCGTTTTATTACCAACCGCACCCTTTATGTGTGGTGGCCGCTGAGCAGTTACAACAGCATTTAGAGACACAAACCGAATGGAAGCACGATTTCGGTGTCGACGGTAACCCACAAGGCACTGGCAAAATGTTTGGTGTACTACTGGTGCAATCCCCAGGTGGAGAGCTGGGTTACTTTAGTGCGTTTTCTGGCAAGATTGCCGATCAAAACTTACTGGCAGGCTTTGTTCCGCCGGTATTCGACATGCTTGCGGAAGAGAGTTTCTTTCGTAGCGATCTTGCGCAGATCACCGCTATCAACGAGCAAGTCACGCAACGTAAAGCCAATCCAAAACTACTGCAGCTTAAACAGACGTTAAACCAGTACCAAACTGACTATGATCATGCAGAACAAACGCAGCGTAAGGTGATGATTCAAGGCCGTGCGGCGCGCAAAGCAAAGCGTAAGCAAGCAGAGCAACAACTGTCAGAAGCAGAGTTGCACTCCCTGCTCGATCAGCTTGGCAAAGAAAGCGTGGCAGAAAAGAACGTACTCAAGTACTTAAAACTTGAATGGGACGCCAAAATTGCTGAGGTACAAGCAGAGTTAAATCAGTTAACCAGTGAACTGGACGCACTTAAAGAACAGCGCAAGCAACTATCTAACGCCCTGCAAAACAAACTGTTTGAACAATACCGTTTTCTTAACATCAACGGCGAGCAGAAGTCGCTGAAAACCATTTTCTCAGACACCACCAATCCTGTTCCACCAGCCGGAGCGGGTGAATGTGCGGCACCAAAGCTGCTTCATTTCGCTTTTAAACATGGCTATACCCCGTTGGCGCTGGCTGAGTTCTGGTGGGGCGTGTCACCTAAGTCTGAAGTTCGCCAACATAAGCAGTTCTATCCATCGTGTAACAGCAAGTGCCAGCCGATTCTTAGCCACATGCTTGATGGCATGCGAGTGGATGACAATCCGCTAGCGGAGAGTTGGGCGTTAGACAAAGAACTGGAGATCTTGTTCGAAGATGAAGCGATGGTCATCGTCAACAAGCCTTCAGGACTGCTTTCGGTTCCCGGTAAAACCATCAAAGACTCTGCCTACACTCGGTTACAAGAAAGATACCCAGATGTAGAAGGACCATTTGTCATACATCGCCTCGATATGGCGACATCGGGTTTATTGGTGTTTGCCCTGACAAAACGCGCCAATAAGAGCCTGCAAAAGCAATTTATCTCTCGCAGCGTACAAAAGCGTTACGTCGCCTTGATTGAAGGCACATTGGATGCACAATGCGGTGACATCACCTTACCGATGCGCGGCGATCCAGACGATCGCCCACGCCAGTTGGTTTGCTTTGAACACGGTAAACCAGCAGAGACACACTGGGAGTTGATCGAAGTAAAAGACGGTCGTTCAAAGCTCTATCTCTACCCGAAAACCGGACGCACCCACCAGCTTCGTGTTCATTGCGCACACCATTTAGGGCTGAACATGCCAATGGTGGGCGATGGTCTGTATGGTGATAAAGCCAACCGCTTGCACTTACATGCGGAAAGACTTGAACTTGAACACCCATACAGCAAAGAGCCGATGCAGTTTCAGGTCGAGGCGGATTTTTAAACCAATCTTTATTGATACTGAGATCTTCAGTCAATCACCTGCTAGCACATCTCAATTTTTCCGCTCTCAGCGAGTAGACTGAGAGCGGAGCTTTGACTTGTTTGTCAGTCACACCCAAGACTTATAATAAATAACTCAATAACAATTATATTTAGGAGAAATCATGAACAAGCTACTAACTACTTCGCTTATCTGCACACTGGGCGCACTTGCAACTTACGCAAACGCGAATGAAGAAAAACAACTTGAAGCAGCTAAGTTTGTTGATGGCATTCAACAAGCGGAAGCAAAGAACAAAGATGAACTGGCTCAAGAGTTCAAAAAGCAACAAGCCGAACTTGGACGTGAAATGAAGAAAGACGACCAACAATGGCTGCTTGAACAACAGAAAGAGCAAGAAGAGACTTTCCGTGAAGCGAGCAAAGAAGCTCGTAAGAATCAAAAAGACGCAGAAAAAGCTGCACGTAAGCACCAAGAAAAGGCGAAGAAACACGCTGAAGACAAACGCGATAAAGGCATGAAAAAAGCGGAAGAAGCAAAGGGCAAAGCAAAAGGCAATAAAGAGCAAGCGATGCAACTAAAAGAGTGTCTGAAGTCTGGCAAGTCTCAGCAAGAGTGTTCTTCTAACTAACAGTCCAAATCGATTGGGTTGCCTTACTCTGGGCAACCCAACCGTAGCTTTCCTACCCCACCGTTTTAGACTGTCGATAACCTTTCCAACACAACTTTGTTCTCGAATTAACTTAATGCACCGCGCCGCTTTTATCTGCTTATCCTTTCCGAGTTTGTGCTACACTCTGCGCCAGCAAACTAGGCTTAGAGCCTACCCATATTAGAGATTCAGAGTGCCACCATGCCTTTTTCAAAACTTGGTTTAAGCCAGCCAATTACAGATGCGATTCACGAACTTGGATACGACAAGCCAACGACCATCCAATCCAAAGCCATTCCCGCGATTTTAAAAGGTGAAGACCTGCTAGCCGCCGCTCAAACAGGTACGGGTAAAACCGCAAGTTTTGTGCTGCCGATTCTGGAAAAGCTTGCACAAGGTGAAACCCAGCGTAAAAAGCGCATTCGCGCGCTGATCCTAACGCCAACACGTGAGCTGGCCGAGCAAGTAGAGCAAAAGGTTCGTGACTACAGTAAGCACTTAAACCTGACTTCTCTTGCGATGTATGGTGGTGTCGATGAGCAACCACAAAAGCAAGCGCTGATTGAAGGTGTTGATATTTTGGTTGCAACGCCGGGTCGTCTGCTCGACATGTACGGCAAGCGCGCGGTTTACTTTGAAGAAGTGGAAATGCTGGTGCTTGATGAAGCAGACCGCATGTTGGATATGGGCTTTATCGAAGACATCAATAAGATTCTCGACCGCTTGCCAACCGACATTCAACACCTACTATTCTCGGCGACCTTGTCTAACAAGGTACGTGACTTGGCGAAAACCGCGGTACATGACCCGTTTGAAATCTCAATCGCAGCGAACCAAGCTTCGAAGAAGAACATCGAGCAGTGGCTAATCACCGTCGATAAAGACAAAAAATCCGCCCTACTTAGCCACTTAATCAAAGAGAATGATTGGAACCAAGCATTGATCTTCATCGAGACCAAACACGGCGCGGCTAAGTTGGCTCAACAGCTAGAAAAACGCGGTATCGAGGCAGAAGCGTTCCACAGCGGTCGCAGCCAGGCGATTCGTCAGCGCTTACTGGAAGATTTCAAAGCGGGCAAAATCAAATACATGATTGCAACGGGCGTGGGTGCACGTGGTATCGATATTGAAGGACTAGAGCGAGTGATTAACTACGACTTGCCTTTCCCAGCAGATGAATACGTTCACCGCATCGGTCGAACCGGCCGTGCAGACGCGCAAGGCGAAGCGATTTCGTTTGTCTCCAAAGACAACTTCAAAAACCTATGTATGATCGAAAGCCGTTTAGGTCATTTGATTGAGCGCCGCGAAGTGGAAGGTTTTGAGCCACGTAAGCCAGTGCCTATTTCAATCTTAAATTACGTACCTAAACATAAGCGTCAACAGAAGGAAGGTTAATGTCTAGCGCACCTACTAAGATCACCTTTTTTGAGTTTCTGACACCACTGGTCGCGTCGGGCAATAAGACGATTACCATCCGTGATGAGTCAGAATCGCATTACGTGCCGGGCAGCATTGTCGAAGTGTTTACCCTTGAGACAGACAAAAAGGTGTGCGAGGTTAAAATCCTCTCGGTAGAGCCGCTGCACTTTGATGATATCAACGAATTCCACGCCGAGCAGGAATACATTGAGCTACCAAAGCTCAAGCAGTTGATTCGCGAAATCTATCCGGATACTGACACCTTATTTGTCATCAGTTACGAACTCGTCTAATTGAAAAGCCGCCTTACCTTAAGGCGGCTTTTTATCACGTTTGACGGAGGTTATTCTACCTTTGACGCGCGCTCAGCAAAAAATTGATTTCTCTTGCCGATGAACTCCGCGTAACTTTCACCAGTAATTCGATGTTTACACCATGATAGGAAACTTTGTAAATACCCGACGACTCCGTAAAAAATAACAATGTATCCCAACATTTCTAAGCTTTCTTCTGCCGTTAGCTTAACGATACGTATATATTCAGGCCCCATAATTCCCTTCCAGAATTCCCCCATACCGAACAGACGGGAAAAGACCAACAATAAAGCCATACCTAAGCATAACGAAACAAAGTGACGACTCTGGGTAAAATGAGCAAACGTATGAATGGTTTGTTTTAAGTTACGGGAAGAAAACGCGATGCAACTCACCGCAACAAATAGCGCCGGATAAACCCAGAAGCCGTGTACGATAACATCTAAATACTCATCAAATTCTCGAATGAGCATGCAGGTAAAGAATCCAGCGACCAAAACACAGAAGTGACGAGTAGACGGCTCTTTGTAAGCAATAAAATAAAACGAAGAGGCACTTAGAAATAGGACTGAAGCTTGAAGAATCTCAGTCATCGAAGACTCAGACAAACCATTGTCTAAGTAAATCAAATCATAACCAATCGTAAGAACTGGCAACGTTACAAGTAAAGCCAAGAAGAAAAATTGACCAAAACCACTGAGGATAAGACGTATATCTGTATACATGATAACTCCGAGAGCAGAATAGAACGAAGCCTTTGCACGACACGTTAAGATTCCATTCTTTTTCACCGAGGTTTTCAATGACCACATAGCATATGTGCTTCAACGCCATTTTCAGGTGTTGCAAAGGCTGATGTCTGTATTCTAAGTCCACTCTCTGTCTGAAAAGTACGACATACAGATGAAACACTTAGTTAGAGCAATGTCTTTTGTAAGTTCCAATATTTGATACAGTTTTCTACAAGTAGCTTGTTTCTCATCGTAAACAGATTGCGTGTTACGAGTCTTTCTTTGGTCCCGATATCTGATAGAGCTTTTTCTCTGAGCATGACGTTTCACAGTTGCACACTTTGTCAACACCAACCTTACCCAGTCCGCCACAACTGCCCTGAATACGTTTGTTGTGAAAGATCACACCCAAAGCCATTAGCAATATCACCAATAGAAAGCCTAAAAAGGTCAATAACCACGTCATTTTCGCCTCCTTACTTTGCTATAAGCTTAGCAGTTGTTACCCGCAGGAAGGCGCTTGGCTTGGTAATCGAAGACATTACCTGACGTTGCTGTTTGTCACCGCAGCAAGCCCCTTCACAAGCGGCCTTATTCCGGTTGTTGATAGAAGCCTTTCCCTGCTCACTGGAAGTCAGTTCGGTTCGTTCAACTTGAAGGATCTGCTCTAAGTCCGCACGTTTGGCAGCGCGAAATACTCGTACTTGCTGTTTAAGCAGTTTGGCCAGTGAACGTTCGCCAATATTGCGGGTGATCACCGCATCTATGCCTTGAGCGACCAGCGCCTTCAATAGCTGGGATTTGTTTTGGCAACCGCCGCCACACGCGGGGTTTTTAATATTTTCCACCATACCTTGCTGGTTATAAATCGCGATGTATGGCGCTTTCATAAAGTGATTGGTGATGTGATGACCGTCATTTGGGATAGCGTACAACATAAATTCACTCCTCTGTTGGGAACAACAATGCCTGACCTTCAACTAAGCTTTTGGCGATCTTCCAACGCGCTTTTTTGACCGTGTTGCCAAAGGTTTGGCGAGACACACCCATTTGTTCGGCAGCTTGCAACTGGCTTAACCCTTCTAAATCAGCCAGACGAATCGCTTCGAGTTCTTCAGGTAATATCTCTATCTTGTCTAACTGACTGAGAGGTATTCCGTTGGGCTTAAAACACGAATGTGCTGCTCTTCCACACACACGGCGATGAATTTTAGGTCTTGGCATCGTTTGAATCCTCTCACAGCATTCTGACTGAACGACTTAAGCATAGTCCTTGTTATGTTTTTGGCATATGCTAAAAAAATAAGATTGCAGAATTGCACACTAACCCACTCTATTTAGAGTTACGCACTTAAAATTTAGGCACAAAAAAGGCGCTGTTGCGCCTCTTGGAATGGTTGAGTTTGTTAGCGAAACATTCTGAACTAGCGCTGCTTCGCCACCGATTTAAACAATACCGATGTATCCATGCGCCCTAGTCCTTCTTTTTGTAGCTGCGCGTATTGTTCATCGACGTTCTTGGTTAACGGCAGTTCGATACCAACGCGCTCCGCTTCTTTTAGGCAGAAACCTAAGTCTTTGCGCATCCAATCAATCGCAAAGCCAAAATCGAACTTATCTTGTGACATTGTCACGGCGCGATTCTCCATCTGCCATGAACCAGCGGCGCCGTGCTTGAGGGTATCGACCACTTGTTCGATATCTAAGCCAGACTTTTGTGCCAGTAATAGTGCTTCACTCAAGCCTTGCAAGATGCCACCGATACAGATTTGGTTGACCATTTTGCAACGTTGACCCTGACCATTTTCTCCCAACAACGTAATCTGCTTGGCGTAAGCGTCCATCACTTCAACAACGGAATCAAAAATTGCCTGATCGCCGCCACACATGATCGTCAATACGCCATTTTCTGCGCCGGCTTGGCCACCAGACACAGGAGCATCAATAAAGCTGTTGCCGTATTCTTTAGCGGCTTGCGCCAGCTCGACAGCCAGTTCAGCGGACGTTGTCGTGTGGTCGACTAACACAGCACCCGGTTTAAGCCCAACCAGAATACCTTCCTCGCCGTAAACAACGCTGCGTACATCGTCGTCATTGCCGACACAAACGAACACAATATCTGCGCCTTCAGCCGCTTGCTTTGGCGTATCACAAGCCTGACCTTGATACTCACTCGCCCATGCATCTGCTTTGGCTTTTGTGCGGTTGTACACCTTGGTCTCGTGGCCAGCTTTACTCAAGTATCCAGCCATTGGGTAACCCATGACACCTAAACCGATAAACGCAACTTTCTTGTTACTCATCACTCTCTCCGCTGATAGATAATTATGAAAATCAGTGTACTAAACAATCCCCTTACAATTCACTAACCAATTCGAACTTTATTGAAATTGCATTGTTTACTTGCTGCTCTTTTACTCGCGGCATTAACTATGACAGAATGAATTCCTGTCGTCATGTTGTATGAATTAGTTGTTCCATGAAATTTCAAGCTGCCATCTTTGATATGGATGGTCTACTCCTCGACACCGAACGTGTCTGCATGCAAGTGTTTAAGCAAGCTTGCGAAACAGTTAACCAACCTTTCTACGAAGATATCTATCTGTCCATCATTGGCCGTAATGCGGCGGGGATAGATGCCGTATTCCGCGAAGTATACGGAGAACACCTCGACGAACTCCACGACGAGTGGCGTAAAAGCTACGATGCAATCGTCAAACACCAAGCGATCCCAGTTAAACAAGGCGTGGTTGAGTTGCTCGAGTGGCTGAACGAAAACAATGTGCCAACGGCGGTAGCGACGTCGACACACAAAGAAGTAGCGACAATAAAACTCAAACTTGCGGGTTTGGATAAGTACTTTGACGGTTTAACGTGCGGTTGCGAAGTTTCTCACGGTAAACCAGACCCAGAAATTTACTTGCTTGCAGCGAGCCGTTTGAATGTCGATGGCAGTCAATGTATTGCGTTTGAAGATTCAAACAATGGTGTGCGCGCCGCTGTCGCAGCAAACATGATGACCTTCCAGATCCCAGATCTGGTTGAGCCATGTGACGAAGTTAAAGAACTGAAACCCATCATCCTACCATCTCTGCACGACGCGTTGAGTTACCTCAAGCAGCAGTAAAGACTGACTCACCGAGCCTACCGCTGTAGGCTCGGTTATGCTTTTCTCTGCTATTTCATTGTTATCCGTTCTAAATCTATTTTCCTTGAGGGGTTTGTATTTATCGATTGCATCCCAATGATCCATAAAGGCAGCCACTAAATTGGATAAGGAACAGCAATGACAAACCAATATGTACCACCAAAAGTTTGGACGATGGACGAAGAGAGCGGCGGACAATGGGCTAGCATTAACCGTCCTGATTCAGGCGCTCGCCACGAACAAGCCCTACCGGTTGGCAAGAACCCACTTCAACTCTACTCAATGGCGACACCAAACGGCCAGAAAGTTACCATCATGCTGGAAGAACTGCTTGCGCTTGGGGTGAAAGAAGCCGAATACGACGCTTACTTGATCAAGATTGGTGATGGAGACCAGTTTGGTTCTGGTTTTGTTGAAGTAAACCCAAACTCAAAAATCCCAGCGATGGTAGACCGCTCCGGCGATACGCCAATCAATGTTTTTGAATCAGGCAACATCCTGTTCTACTTAGCTGAGAAGTTTGGTCATTTCTTACCAACAGACACCGCAGCACGTACTCAGGTAATGAACTGGTTGTTCTGGCTACAAGGCTCTGCGCCGTATCTAGGTGGTGGATTTGGCCATTTCTATGCTTACGCACCAGAGAAGTTTGAATACCCAATCAACCGTTTCACGATGGAAGCCAAACGCCAACTGGACGTGCTAGACAAGCAGCTTGCGAAACACACTTACCTTGCGGGTGAAGAGTACAGCATTGCTGATATTGCGACGTGGGCATGGTATGGCAACTTGGTTCTTGGCCGCGCGTATGATGCCGCTGAGTTTCTCGATGTCGATAGCTATACACACGTAAAACGCTGGGCAGAAATGATAGATGCTCGTGAAGCGGTGCAACGCGGACGTATCGTTAACCGCGCGTGGGGTGAAGAATGGGAACAAGTGCCAGAACGCCACAGCGCCGAAGATATCGATGCGGTATTAAAGCTCAAACCTTAACGGCTTACCCATAAAATAAAAAAAAAGCGACTCTGCTAAAAGAATCGCTTTTTTGTTGTCACTCGAACTACAAATGGCGAGTCATAAACTTGCTGTGTGGGTCTTCTCGGTAATTGCCAAAAGGCCCACAGTAACTAAAACCAAACTTTTCATACAAGCGGCGCGCTGGCGTGAAGAACGCCTGAGAGCCGGTTTCCAGATTCACGCAACGATAGCCTCGCTCACTGGCAATCTTCAGCACATGTTGCAGCAAGCTAGATGCAACGCCCAAGTTACGCGCATCCGACGCTGTGCGCATCGACTTGAGCTCTACCTGTTCGCTATCCAACTCTTTAAGCGCAACACAGCCAAGTAACTTGCCGTGTTTCCAACCACTAAAGAAAGTGATCTCCGGAGCTTTGAGCGCCTCAACATCTAAAGCATGCACACTCTCTGCTGGCGAGGTCGCGTACATGTCCTGTAAATGTTCTTCGAGAAGCTGGATCACTTCCCCACCTTGTAAATCGTCTATTCTTATTTCCATCTAAATTCACTATCCATGTCGGCTCGCGCTGATGGTACTTTTGTAGCGAGAGTCGATTACTTGGCATCACTTAAGGCAATTTTGCCCGCAAGACCAATCAGTAGTACGCCTGAAACCCCTTCCAAACTTCTGGAAAAACGCTGGGACTTTGCACCACTCAGTAACCAACTACCCGCCACGGCGTAGACCAGATTACACAGCGTCGCTAAGACACTGAAGATCACACCGTAAGCCAACAATTGAGCGCTCACCGAACCTTGAGTCAGGTCGATAAACTGCGGAAGAAACGACAAGAAAAACAGCGCAACTTTTGGATTCAGTACGCTCACCACCACACCTTGCATAAACACATTGTTGGTCGTAGGTGCCGTTTCATCCACGACTAACTGACTACTTCCTTTCCACATCGAGATCAGAGCCTTAATCCCAAGATAAACTAAGTAAGCCGCACCTAACCATTTGATAATACTAAACGCTAACGCAGAGCTAAGGATGACCGCAGAAAGCCCTAAACACGCGGCTAAGGTATGGAGGAAGTAGCCCGCACCCAACCCAAAAGCAGCTTTCATGCCACTCGCCATTTTACCTTTCATGGTATTAGAAACGATGTAAATCACATCAGGGCCAGGGATTAAATTTATCGATAGACAAGCAACGACAAACAACAATAGTGAGTTCACATCCATGCAGGCTTTCTCCTTTATTTATGAGTTTTTTATGAGTTATTAATGACTTTACCAAACTACTTGGCGAGTTCGATCCACTCACCATTTGTTAGGGCTGGCAAGTCTTGTGCGTGTAGCTTAAACACTGTATTTGGTGTACCCGCCGCCGCCCAAATTGCATCATATTGCTGTAGGTCGACGTCTAGAATTGTTGTGACATTTTGATTGTGCGCCACAGGAGGCACGCCGCCAATCGCGTAACCTATGCGTTCACGGACAAAGTCAGCATCGGCTTTTTTTAAATTTAATCCTGTCGCTGCCTTAACCTTTTTGGTGCAAACCATGTTCGTTCCTGATGCAACGACCAAAATTGGGTCGCCCGTTTCTCCGTCTTTAAAAATCAGAGACTTTGCAATTTGCGATACGCTGCAACCTATCGCGTCTGCCGCCTCAACCGCCGTACGCGTTGAAGCTGGCATTTGCTGAACCAAGAAATCTTGACCATGTTGAGACAAAAACGCTTGAACTCGGGCTGATGAGCCTTTTAGTTCCGTGGACATACCTTAATCTCCTCACTTACACATAAGGCGCAACAACTGTCAGGCATTGATCGACCCATCGCTCTTTTTCACCTACAGGTGCCACATAATGAATCGCAGAAGCGGCGTGTTCTTTATCGCCAAGCTTACTGATCACCCAAGTTGCAAGGTATTGAGACGACAAACAGCCACCAGCGCTAGCGATATTACCACTGGCGAAAAAAGGTTGGTCGAGCACTTTCACACCTGCATCTAGCAGCCAAGGCGTGGTGGTTAAATCGGTGCACGCAGGCACGCTATCGAGTAAACCAAGTTGGGCCAAAATCAACGCACCGGAACATTGACTGCCAATCAGTTGTTTCTCTGGATTGAGGGAAAAGCGCGATAGAATCTTTGTGTCTTTAGCAATATCACGAGTCAACACTCCGCTACCAAATAATACCGCATCTGCACGGTTGGCAAATTCGAGGGCTTGCTGCGCTTTGATCGTTACGCCATTCATCGACGTTACCTGTTCTGTCGGTGAGGTAATTTGAGCATTCCAGCCTAGGTGGCGCATACGGTTGATGATTCCCGATGCAACAAATGAGTCCAATTCGTTAAAGCCTTCAAAGGTAACGATCGCTATATCCATATCAAATCCTTTTGGTTATGTGCTAAGCGTATATTCTCGCGAGTGCTTATTTTCTGACCCAGCTTATGCCACTATCGCGTATAAAAGCAAATGCCGAAGTAAGGAGATTCCCCCACTTCGGCATTTGCTCGACACTTTATTGGTTAGACATTCAGATTAACGAGGACGGGCAAAAACCTGTGTCCAGTAAGTTCCGTAACGGGTATCAGGGTTAACGACCGCAGAAGCGCCCATTTGAGTAATGTCTGCACTCATGATGTTTTTGCAGTGTCCTTCGCTCACCATCCACGATGCCATCACTGTTTCGATGCTGCGGTGGCCCACGGCTACGTTCTCAGCCCACGCGCTAAACTCGTAACCGGTTGCTGAAATGCGGTCACCCGGTGAGCTGCCGTCCGAACCGGTGTGGTCCATAAAGTCAACGTTCGCCATGTCGCTAGAGTGAACGAATGCTGCGTGCTCTAAGTCATAGTCCCACGTTAGGGCTGGCACAGGTGGCATGGTGGTATCGCCACATTGTTGAACTTCAGAACGCACTTGGTTGACGGCATTGAGCATCATTTCGGCGAATTCGTTTGAACCTGGAAGCGTGTAAGTATTGCTGTTGTTGGTTGAGTCAGCGGTTTGGTTGACTTCGTCTACCTCTCCGATCGGGTTGCTGAACTCGTTGTTTGTTGTCGTTGCTGTAGGACTTGAAGAATCTCCGTCTGACCCACCACAACCAACTAAAAATAGCGCAGATAAAGCAAATATTGGAATAATTTTCATAATAAACAAAACCATAAGAATAAGGAGTTTTAAAAGCCAAGGAGGTTTGGCTTAAAATTTGGCAAAGGCTTGCCAAATAAGGCGTGGCGAGTAATTCGCCTGACCAATAAAGCGGTTGCCACTATACTGATTTGTGCGGCGTAGCCTCAATATGCAACGTTTATTTTTTGAGCATATTAACCATCAATTCACAGAGACTGGCATAAAACAAAGCTGTGCAAAAAATTGTCACTTTTGCGTAAGAATCTTCTTACTTGGCTTTACTTGAAATTATGCTTAGGGCAATAGTTGGGCGCAGTTCATAGACAGAAATACGCGATGAATTTCACTAGGAAGACGTTATGATCAGATTAAAGCCTTTAGCTATCATTGGCTTGCTTTGGGCGACGATAACACATGTTGCAGCCATTGAGCCTTCATTTGATTGCCGCAATAACAAGCTCAATGCCATCGAAACCTTGATCTGCCAAGATCCAAACCTTAGTCAGTTGGATAACCAGTTAGCTGAGGTTTACAAACAAGCCGTCGAATTTGATCAGGAGAATCACGCGACTCATAACCTCAGAAGTGAACAACGCGGATGGATTAAAGGTCGCGATGAATGCTAGAAAGATGGAGATCCGAATCAGTGCGTGAAGAAGCAATACATACATCGAGTTGCGAATTTGCAGGCACGTTATCGGTTGGTTGAACATTCACAGCCTAGCTTCTACTCGTGTGATGGTGTCAGAGCGAAAGAAGTAGTGGTGACAAGATTTGATACTAACCCACCTTCTTTGATTGCTGAGTTTGGTGACCGAGTCGCTTTTATGCTGCAGCAACCAAAGCAAGAGAATGTCTATCATGGACGCAACGAATCCGTGCGCTACTTAGAAGACAGTTCAGCGGAGATCACTTGGGGTTATCAATCACCCCTGATGCTTTGCCGTGTTGAGCAATAATCAACACCTGAAGATACAAAAAGCCCGCGAGATTCGCGGGCTTTGTTGTGTTATTCAACCAGTAATAACCGCCCAGTCAGCGCCGAAACCGGAATACTGGTGGTAGGTTGAAGACTCAGTTGCTCACCTGTCATCAAATCGACTAAACGAGTGCCCGCTTTCAGACTTGAAGCACCCAGCGACAGAGTCTGTTCATTGGTGGTGGTATTGAGCACATAAACAATCTGTTCGTCTTCGTGTACCTTGAGATCAGCATAGAGCTGGTCATCAATCCACAAATTACGTCGTTCACCTGCATACAATGCTGGGTGCTGGCTGCGAACTTGCATCAACTGCGCAAGATACGTTTTGAGTTGCTGCTGCTCTGACGTGAGCGTCGTCGTGACACCTTCAACTTTACCGCTAGAACGCGAAACATGGTCATCACACAAACCTTGCGTAACACAATCAGACGTCACCTTATCAGCAAAGTTTGCTACTTCGTCACCAATTTCTTCACCGTAGTAAAGCGTGATGGGACCTGAGTACGCTGCAAGGAAACTGAACGCCGCTTGATGGCGTAAGTTGTAATCACCTAACCCACCGCGCTGGATAAGGTCACCAAAGCGAACCAAATCATGGTTGCCGAGCATGAGGTTTGGCATCGCGTGATAAGGCGATTTGCTGCGACTGTTCCACTCTGCATCTAAAACGCGTGCGCTGCCGCTCGCGCCAGATTCTTCAACCGCCAACGCTTGCACTAGCCCGTAACGAAGTGGGAAGTTGAACGCCGAAGAGAGCGCAGGTTCATCATCGCTACCATACGCAGTGCGCGTGATGTCATCTGCACCCTGCCATACTTCACCTACCATGTAACCCAAGGTTCCCCAATCGCGTCCAGCCAGTTTGTTTTCCTCTGCTGCTTGCTCGACCGCCGATCGGATACGTCGCCAGCTATCCAATGGCAGTTGATACGCTTGGTCTAAACGCCAACCATCGATAGCAAACTCAGTTACCCAGTAAGTCGCGACTTCCGTAAAGAAGTCTTCACTCGCTTGATCCGGGTAGCTGACGTACATCCCCGGATAACCGCTTTCACTATATAGTGTCGGTAGTTTGCCCGTTGGTGACGGTTTCACGCCATTAACATGTGTGTGACCAAACACACCATCAAGAAACACATACAAACCCTTGCTGTGCGCAGCATCGATGAATTCTTTAAGCTTCTCATTACTGCCAAAATTTGGGTCTACATTGAAGAAATCACAAGCGAAATAGCCTGTTGCATCAAGCTTGTCATCAACGCCTTGGCCTGCACATGAATCAAAGACTGGTGTTAGCCAAATCGCATTGACGTTCAAGCTAACGATGTAATCCAGACTGTCGATCACGCCTTGCAAGTCCCCATTATGATGCGATGTCCCATAGCCAACGCCATAGTTAGCCGTTGGGTCACCATCAACGAACGATTCCATCATCACTTGGTAGATACGCAAGTCGCAGGCTGGATCATCATCTTGATAACAGGCGTAATCGAGATTTTGATCCGCGACAGACACCACCAATGAAGATTGGTCAGACGCATTTAAACGGAACTGATAAACACCTTGTGTTGAAATAGTCACTTTGATGTTGCCGTTACCCGCATCTTCCAACGTGACAGAACCTTCCCCAGACGTGAACGAGCCGTAGCCTAGATTTACGCTGCTCCAGTCGCTTGATGCCAGTTTAAACTCGTACACGCCCGGTGTGAGATAGCCGTCAAACGCATAGACGCCATCGCCTTGATAGGTCATTGGGTTATTTGTGCTCCAGCCGTTCATCGAACCACGTAGGTAAACGTCGGTTGAACCATAAGGCGGCACATCGACGGGTGTTGTCTCTGTTATTAAGCCTTCGCCCTGCTCTCCATCTTGTGGCAGAACAAACACCGCCGCCGTTAGCGCAGGGATAGAGAAGGTTTCATCAGCAAAGCGGGACTGCTTCACTACTGAGTCTGAAGAAGCAGACAACGCCGGATGCAACTCAAAGCCCTGAGCTCCACTAACTTGGATGCTTTGTGCTGACGTGTTGGCGTTGATCAGCACGATAATCGCGTCATAGTTGCTGTCTAAATCCGCACCTGCGGACACCCCATCGTTCACCGACATCGCAATCAGCCCAGGTAACGCAGTTGAACCTGTGTTATGGAAACGAACGCGTTCAACGACCTCTTGCTCGGAAATCAGCTTCAACAGCGGCGTTGATGAGCGAACCGAGAGTAGAGCTTTGAACGCTTCATCCGTCCAGTTGATGTCTTCTGGCGTTGCCACCGCGTTAGGGTTGCTGATCACCGATTGAATCGCGCTCCAGTTCGGCTGGTCTTTATCCGCTCTTGGCAGCCCCACATTCCAGTTATTGGTCTGTTTACTGAAATCGACCTTGTTGTACCAATCGCCACTGTCGTAGCTATCACGAGCCATCGATTTAGAACGCAACAGTTCTGAGCCCATATGTAGGAACGGAACGCCTTGACCAAGCATGACGGTAGAGAGACCGACGATCTGCATCCGAGCGCGGTCAGCAGGAGAGATATCCGCTTGCGCTTTGTACTGATTGAAGTCCCATAATGTTTGGTTGTCGTGTTTCGATACGTAGTTGATCGACTCTTGTGGATCGAGCGTGTACGCCGCACCTTGCTCACCATAGAGGTAATCACGACCATAAACGGTTGCGCCGCTGAAGGTTTGCAGTGGGTAGTTTTGCAAGTTGCCCGCCATACCATAACGGATCAGGTCCATGCGTGATTTGAGCGCATCGTCAAAACGGTCTCCCGCATTGGCAAAGCCCGGGGTTTGCAGCAGAGCATCACCACTATCAAAAGGACCACCGCCACGCACACCATCACGAAGACGGTCGTTATAAGTACCGATTCCAGTACCCGCCATTGGCCATTGGGTGGCGTTTTCACCACGCTGGCCGTTCGCCACTTCACCAAAGTTCCAACCTTCACCGTAGAACCAAGTATCTTGGTCGACCTTCTGTGTCTCTTGGTAAATATGCAGCATGCTCGACTTCATTAGGTGGCCCATTAAGTCAAAACGGAAACCATCAATCTTGTAGTCTTGCGCCCACATCACCACGCTGTCGGCCACCAACTTCTCAAACATACGGTTCTCAGAAGCGGTGTTATCACAACAAGTTGAGTTCTCAACCGCACCAGTAATTGGGTTTAGACGGTGGTAGTAACCCGGTACCGATTTATCCAGTACCGACTTGTCGTACAGACCCGACGAGTAAGTATGGTTGTACACCACGTCCTGAACGACTCTAAAGCCCATCGCGTGGAGTTTCTGAACCATTTGACGGTATTCGCGGATACGTGACACACCATCACTCTCTACCGCGTAGCTACCTTCAGGAGCACTGTAATGGAATGGGTCATAACCCCAGTTGAAACCGTCCAATGGACGAATATCCGCCATCAGCGCTTGCGCTTCTCCCGTCGCCGGATCCGCTTGCTCTAATAGAGATAGGATCGTTGCACTGCGCGAAGTACCATCGCTGCATAGACTTGCGTCTGGGTTCACTTCACATAACTTGGCCACGGTATCGTTGAGGTCAATGCGTTTGGCTGGATTCTCTTCAATTGATGCTAAGTCGTAACTTGGCAACAAGTGAATGGTTGTCAGCCCAGCATTCTTCAACGATTCGAGTTGAGCAACGCTGTCACGTTCGTCTTCCAAAAATGCTAAGTATTTACCATCACGCTCTGGTGAGCCATGATTATCACTGATGCTGAAATCACGAATGTGCAGCTCGTAAATAATGTTGTCTTCTGGATTGTTGAGTTCTGGGACAACTTGCGAGTCCCAACCATCTGGTTTGGTGTGTGGCGACGTGAGATCCACCAGCTGTGAGTGCAGGCTCGATGTACTCAATGAGAGTGAGTATGGGTCGGTCGTCATCATCCATTCAAGCTGCTGGGTCTTAGGATGATACGCCTTGACGCGATAACGGTAGAAGACGTTTTCTAGCTCAGCGCCGCCTTGATAACGCCAAACCCCTGTTTGAGGATCGAGCGTCATAGCCAGCGGCGACGCTTGGATCAACGATTTATCTTGGTCGTACAAATACAGTTCTACGTCCTGAGCGGTTGGCGCCCAGAGTGCGAAATGTGCCACTCCGCCATCCATCCAACTGCCGAGCTTCGCTTCGTCGGCATCATTATCGCCCGATGTGTAGAGCGCATCGGTGACACCTGGAATTTGGACTTGAGTTGCAACTAACGGCAGACCATCAACGTCGAGTGCGACTGCGATAAGTTGAGTTTTCAATAGCGACTTCGCCAGCGCTGCATCGGCATCTAAGAAGAACTCAGTGCGACCGTTAAGGTGCGGAAAGTCAGGATTACTCGTAACTCCAGCTAAGGCTAAAGGGTATTTTTCAAACTGTTCAGGTTGGTTGATGTCGCCATTGCCCGCCGCACGGCTCCACAACTGGTAGCTGGCTGCTTCACTGTGGTCAAACCAAGCAATGGAATTGATGCCTAGCCAGTGTGCTGCGGCGCCCGATAACTCAACCGTAGTTTGCTCATCTGGTGAGTATTTAAGCGTACTGCTGCCGTGAGTTGTGTAGAGTGTGTTGCCTTTGGCAAAATCAAGTTGTAAGTCGTCGCCGCCGAGTGCTTTGTCATCGCCATTGTGAACAATGAAGTTCATGCACGCACCGTGCTCCGCTTTAAGCAAGACAGTAAACTTGGCACCATATTCAGGGTCAAGTTCACTCCAGCTCAACGGGTTACCCCAATCAAGACCACTCAACGTGTCGTCACTCACCGCGTCGCAGGTCGCGTTATTCCATAAATGCAGCCCCCAACCATCGTAATTGCCGTCGTCACGTTTATAGTAGATGACTGCTTGTTGATACGTCGGCGTCGGTTCTGTGGTGCTGTTATCTGGACTCTTTGGATTCGGGTCAATGCTGTCAGGGATACCATCACCATCGTCATCACTTGAGGCAAAATCACCTAAGCCGTCTCCATTGGTATCTAGACTTTCAAAGCGATCTTTCGGGAACGCATCGACCTCGTTTGCTGCGCCATCACCGTCAATGTCTGTATCCTCGATATCCGCGATCATGTCTCCATCGTAGTCTGCAGGCTGACTTTGGACGTTGTATGCGTCACTACCTAAGCGTTCTTCGTCGGTATTACTCCAACCGTCGCCGTCAATATCATCGTCGAGTTGGTCAGGAATCTTATCCCCATCAAGGTCAGCGGGTTGGCTATCGGCATCGTAAGGGTTTGTGCCAACTTGCAACTCGTCTTGGTCGGTGAAACCGTCATTATCATCATCGAGATCCGCGTGGTCACCAATACCGTCTAGGTCAGAATCCGCGGACTCAAGTTTGTCGTTCGGGAATAAATCCAACGCATCGGCAACGCCGTCACCATCGCTATCACTTGCAACGACTGGCTTACCCTCTTGGTTAAGCATCAGAGTTTTGAACTGCAGGTCATCGCCTTTTTTCAGCGCTTTGCCAAGCTCTTTAGCCCCTTTCTCTAGCGTCTTTGCTAACGGTTTGAGCTCATCGTTTGAAAGCGTATCGGGAAGTAACTGCACCATCGCTTTTGCTGCTCGGGCAATAATCAGCGATTCATTGGCAATGTAGTCACTGTCCGCGATTAGGTCAGGTTGACGCAGCTGCTTACGAAGCTTTTTCAGCGCCTTTTCTTCGCTCACGCCTTGAGCCATCTGCAGGCTAATGTAAGTCGTCAGCGGGCTCACATGTGAATAGTCTGCGGGTGCCAACAACAGATATTCTCGCGTTGCCGTTACATCAGCAATATCTTGGTCGATGGTTACGCCGCGCTTAACCTGAGCGATGATCATGCTGCTGCGCTGATCTTGCGACAGTCCAGCAATGTCCAAACTCGCCTGACCGTGTTCATTCGTTACAGCGTGAGGCTCATCTTGAGCTTGTTTAAAATTGCCGTCTACGTCCAACCAGACGGCGGCATTATTAAGATAGCCATCCATCACCCGGACATCTAACTGGTCATTACAACCTGCCAGCATGCCGAGTGACGCGAGAGCCAATGTCATTCTCGTTAACTTGATGTTCATTGTTCTATCCATTTTTGTTCTCGCAATCGAAAGCCCTTACCTGGCTTTCCCGTATGTGGAAGCGATAAGCAAACATCACCACAAGCTAACCTTATCTTTGCCATGCATTTCATTACCTCCCCCTATCAGTCACCGTTAAAGGGCGTAGAGAAATAGGAGGAGAAATTAGAGTTAGAATCCAAATCACGAATTGGAGTGTGAGGCGCGTAGTAATTTTTCGCACACGTTGAGAAACAGTGAGAGAGATGACGGTTTGTAGATTGAGACGAAAAAAAACTGTATGAAAATTACATTTCATACAGTTTGAATAAATTTGACCTTAAGCCCAAAGATTATGCGCGCACGCTCAACTGGGCGGAAATTGACGGCTAGAGCGTATCAGCAATCTTTGTCGTGAGTTGGTCAACACCTTGCGATAACGCTTCCACCAGCGAGGCATACCCCTCTTCTTGAAGCGGAACGGTAAGGTTAAAAGGCTGGCTGTACACAACTTGCCCTTGACCATCAATCATACTCCAAACGCCTGACAACTCGGCGTTACCCGTGTACGAGCCGTTAAAACGCTGTAAGTTAAGCTGCAACTTCGCCTGCTCGGTTTGCTTAACGACCGAGCTCATTTTCACCGGCCAGTACTTGGTTTGTTTATGACGTAGGTCATTCACTATACGCTGGTTCAGTTGCTCACTGAGGCTTTCGGCCCAACGATTGTATTTTGCTTTAACTACTTGCGTATCGGAGGTGCGGTACACCAAGCTCGATTCATTGAGGTAGTCTGCAATGTCGATATTGCGCACTACCAACAATGGCTTGCTCGGTTGAGCCACCTCATTTTGTACCGTTTCAGCTTGCGGCAATAGATACAGCTGTGTACTTTGCTCGGTACTGCTGCAACCCGCTAATGCCGCAAAAACTATCAGTGCCCATTTTTTCATTATTATTGTCCTTTTACTGGAATTGGGTCGCTTGTCTGGTCTTCACCAAACACTAACGAATTTGGCTTTTCGTTCAACTGACGCAGCACTGGCTGGAATTCAGACATCATTTGCTCGATCTCTTTCAGAGTGCTTTGCATCTCTTGATACATGGTCGAGTCTGGACCGTAACCATCCAAGGTTTTCTGCATCTGCTGCAAGCTTTGGCGAATATCCGCTGGCAGCGCTTGCGTATCTTTGTTCTTCAACAACGCGTCGATACTTTTCGCGACTTTTTCCGCTGACGCCAAGGTACGCTCAGACGTTTTCAATGTTGAGTTCAACGACGAGAAGGTATCTTCCAGTGGTAAGTTGTTTAGCTTCACTAATAGTTCATTGACCTGTCTTTCGACTTGGGCAAAGCCGCCTTTCACCGTCGGGAAGACTTGATAGCCTTGGAACTCTTTTGCTTCAAACTCATTCTGACCCGGGAAGAAATCCATATCGATATAAAGAGCGCCTGTCAGCAAGCTACCGGTTTTGAGTGTCGCTCGTAGACCTTTAGAGAAATCCTCTTTCATTTTGCGTTTCAGCGCTTCTAGCGAGCTAGACTGGAAGTTGTCGTAGATACGCCCCATCTCGATACGCACTAGCACCGGAACAACTTTGCTAGCAAAACCTTCTTCTTCAGGGGTAGGAAGGCGCATCGGAACTTGTAATACCGTACCAATTCTCAAACCACGATATTCAACCGGCGCTTTAGGTTTCAGCCCGCGTACTGACTCGTCAAACAACATCGCAAAGTCAATATAATCGTTGTACATGCCCTCTCGCGCTTGTTTCACATCATCAAACAAACGGAATTGCGTCATCTGCTCGGTGACTTGGGGACCTGTATCTTCACCCGGAGCTGTATCAAACGTCACCCCGCCGGAAAGGAGTGTTTCCAAAGAGCTGATTTTCACTTCAAAACCCTCAGTGTTCAGACGCAGATCCATACCCGAGCTAATCCAGAAGTTCGTTTTAGTGCGAACTAGACTGTCATACGGTTCAAAGATAAACAGCTGGTAACGCGCACGTTGCTTATTGATATCTAGGCTGGTGCTCTCCACACGACCTACCGTAAAGCCTTTGTAGATCACAGGGTCGCCTACACCCAGTTTGCCTGCTTCTTGGTGAGTTAACACGATGCGCAGACCTTTCGCATCTGGCGGTGCGACTGGCGGAATATCGAGAACGGTGAAATCTCTTTCACTTTTCTCAGAATGGCCCGGCTGAAGTTGGATGTATGAACCAGACAACAAAGTCTCAAGGCCCGATATGCCTTCTTTACCGATACGCGGTTTGACTACCCAGAACAAGGTATCTTCACGTAGCATACGTTCCGCATCCTTGTTCATACTCGCTTTTGCGGTAATGTAGTCGTAATTATCACTGAGCGTCACTTCGGTGATCACACCGACTTTCACATTCAGTGACTTGATCTCTGTTTTACCGACTTCGATACCTTCTGCGGTTGGCAGCCTTAAGGTAATCTCAGGTCCGGTATTGTTAACATATTCGAACAACATCCACGCGCCCATCACCAATGCAAGAAGTGGCACGATCCAGATCGTCGATACTTGTTTTTGAGATTTAACGTGAGCAGTTGCCTTATTTTTATCACTCATATTTTGGCTTTCTCAGTAGAGTTAGTTATTGGCTCTTGCGCATCATTTTGCGGTTTATTCCACAAAATACGCGAATCAAACACCATGGCAGAGAGCATAGTAAAGATCACCACAGCGGCAAAAAACAGCGCTGCAGGACCAGGATAAATCGCCATCAGATTTTGCAGTTGCACCAAAGCAACCAAAATCGCGACCACAAAGATATCAATCATCGACCAGCGGCCAATAAATTCGGTTAAGCGATACACTTTCAAACGAGCCGCGCTCTCTTCTGCGGGTAAATCGATTGGCTTACCTGCATTGTAATAGAGCCAAGCGAGCGCCAGCATTTTCGCTATCGGGATAAAGATACTGGCAAAGAAAATTACCGCCGCGATTGGGTATGAGCCTAGGCTCCATAACAGCACGACCCCTTCCATAATCGTTGAGCCTTCTGCATGGCCTAAGCTGACGGTATACATCATTGGATACAGGTTGGCCGGAATGTAAAACACCACCGATGCGATCAACCATGCCCACGCTTTTTGTAGGTTTTCATGTGGGTCGTACTCATGCACTAAACTACCACAACGGATGCAACGTTGATGCTTGGTTTGCTCAATCGGGTTGATTTGGTGGCAGGTATGACAGCCAATATGGTTGTGATTGAGGTGTGTATCACCTTCCTTTACTCCCTCAACTTCAATGGCAGGAATAAAGTGTTGCCACAGCCAATGACGGTCAACCATCGAGATACATTTCACCACCAAAACGGTATAAATACAGAACGCCCAGAACGAGTTGCCCATACCGACATCCGCCAAGGAAGCAATCTTGACCAAGCTGACTAAAATGCCGATAAGAAACACATCGACCATCAACCACGGCTCGACACGAAACAGAATACGACACAACGCAGCATAAAAACGGCGCTGTTTATCAGACAACGGATGAGTCAATGACTTGGCGGCTTTGATCTGCAGATAGAGAATAAAGCTTATATAGACGGCAGGCAGCACCAAAACCGTGGCCAACAGTAAAGCTGCGAGTAACACGTTTTGAAACTGAGCCAGCATTTTAGCGGCGTGAAGCAGGGTAATCTCTTGTGACAGACCTTGGACGCTGAATGACATGAATGGAAATGAAACGCTAAGCACCAGCATCACCAGGCACGCGATCGCCACAGCAATCACACCTTGATACGGCTTGCTATTCACTTTTGTTAACGAGTGTGCACAACGAGGACAATGAGCCTGGTGTCCAGGTTCAAGTCGAGGGATTTGCACAACCAGTCCACATTCTTCACATGATATGAGCTGTTTTGGATTCGGCTGAGTTGTCATTCGTCACATTACGTAATGTTTTAATAACAATAATAATACTGATTTCTTGTGATATCAGAACGACGGATTAGTAATATTTATAAATCTTTATAAATCCCACTATTAAAAGACTTTTTTGCCTATTTTTTCTCGTTTTTGAGAAAAAACCTAAAAGCCATCAATGAATTTAGCACAAGAAACATCCAAGTGATGAATGATGCTGACATGAAAAAACCGCCCCGAAAGGCGGTTTTTGATTGGTTTTATTTAACTTATGGACAAGTCACTTCTTCCCAGAACCAGTTTGTCTGAGTCGGCGTTTCCCAAGCACCAGGATTATTCTTCGCTAGGAAGCATTTTCCATTGTAAGACACGGTAGTACCCGCGGTTACCTGAGTGCTACCCGGTACCCACTCAACAACATCGCCCGGAGTTGTCGTGCCACCTGTATCACCACCGCCTGTAGAGCCACCATCTGAACCGCCACCAGTTTGAGCCGATAGATCTGCCAGTGGTAGATCTGGTTGTTCAAACTTAAATGCGTAGTCCACACCATTGATGTTCACGCTGTAGTTCGCAGGGCCAGAAATTGGTAAGTAGTAAACCATATCTAGCTCGAATACATCACCTGCTGGTAGCGTCTTCCACGCTGGTAGTGAGAACGCAACGCGGTGCATTGTGCCGTCCAGACCACCGATGTTGTCAGCACGTGTGTGACCTGAAGCGATCACGCTAAGTCCTGCGCCCGATTGGTCTTTCGCGTTGTCAGGTGCTGATACTGGGATATCGAACTGGAACTCTGTACCACCTGGGATATCAGTACCTGTGTTGTTGGTAAACGTAATCTTAGGGTTGATTGGGTAGTTTTGGTCGCCCACTTTGAAGCCGCCGATTGATACTGAGATATCAACGGTTTCAGTCGGAATCGCACCTGTTGCTACTGTGTTACCGTAAGGCGTGGCCGCTTTAAACTTGTCGTAGATTGCCGACGTCATAGTGTTACCCATGTGGTACTCACCATTGCCCGACGCACACGCCTGCTCTGTCGTATCGATGCTGGTACGTTGGCCATTTGCATCTAGCACGTAACAGTTATAGTCGCCTGCCAACTCCCAGAACATGATACCGCCGATTTCTTTGTCGATAACGTAATCAGCTTTGATATCGATAGACTGTTTGTCTTCTGTCGATAGGAACACACTCTTTTCGCTGTTCCACAACCAAGGCGCTACCGCTACGCTATCGAAGTGACGAACGTAACTGCCTACCATAGGTGCAGTTGCAGGGTCTAGACCGTAAGCCGCTAGGTACGAACCCCAGATGCCTTTTTCTAGGTTCTTCGCATGCCACATTGGGTTAGAGCCTGCGCCCATTTCGTTACCTGCTGCGTCCAAGTCATGCCACATGTTATCAAGACCTGTTGCGCCGTAACCACAGTTGTTCTTCTCGCCTTCACCAGTACCCGCTGGACATTCAGCTTGGTTTGGTAATGCCGCTCGGCCCCATAGACCGTTTTCACCACCAGTCACACCTTGCCAACCGCGAGTATAGTAAGGCACACCGATGTTAATACGACCTGCTGGCATCGAACCACGGAAGTAGTGGAATGCCCAGTCAGTGTTTAAGTAACCAATACCGTTGTATTGCGATGTGGTGTATACGCTCCACTGTGCAAGTTCAGAGTCTTTACCTGTATCGTACAGCGCCGCGTTGTGACCAACGTGATCATTCCATGCACCGTGCAAGTCGTACGACATGATGTTGACGTAATCAAGGTATTTACCCACTTCCATGGTTTCCATACCACGTAGTAGATACGCTGATGAAGGCGCGGCGATAGTCAGCATGTAATGCACGCCATCTTGCGCACTTGCCACATCTAGTTTTTCACGCAGTACACGCATCAACTCATGGTAAGACTTCATTAGATGAGGACGACGAGATTCAGAGAATGCTTTGTCATCTGGGTTACCCGCACCAGACATAGACGTTGGGTACTCGTAGTCGATATCTAAACCGTCAAACTTGTATTTGCGCATCATTTCCACAGCAGACGCCGCGAACGTTTCGATGCCTTGGTGGTTGATAGAACCGTCCGCGTTAGTCGTCATGGTGTAGAAACCGCCATCTGCGACGCGATCACCGTTTGTATCGAAGTGACCACCGGTTTCCGCCCAGCCACCAATCGAAATCAGCGTCTTAACGTCAAACTTCTTCTTGTATGTCGCTAGCGCACCGAAGTGACCTTTAAAGCCAAGCGTTGGATCGATTTCAACACCGTTCCACTCTTTACCGACTGCAGCGTTGTTTGGATCGTTAACGTCACCGACATTGACTTTACCATCTGAGCCAATGCTAACAAACGCATAGTTGATGTGAGTTAGCTGCTCCCAAGGGATGTCGTTCACTAGGTACGAGGTTTGCTCATCGTCACCCGCGCGCCAGCTCGTAAAGTAACCGATCACACGGCGTGGATGGTCTGCACCCATCTTTTGACGGCCGTCTTCATCATAGATTGAACAGTAAGGGACATCGACACCTTCAGTCTGGTACAGACCGTCCGGGCGACACGTGCTGACAACATGTGCTCCTGCAACAGCGAGTGTCGCAATGGCTGAGTCAGTCGTTGCGCCCAAATTATCCGTCGCGCGCGCGTAAACGGCAAGATTGCCCGACTTGGTTGCGGTGTAATCTAACGTGTATGGAGCGGTTGCTGCCGTACCAACTAGAGCGCCTGCAACATAGAAGTCCACTTTATCAACCGTGCCATCGCTGTCAGCGGCTGTTGCGGTCAACGTCACAACTCCACCGACATCTACACTATTGGCCGATAGTGCAACAGAAACGGTTGGTGCTTCGTTACCAGGAACAGTGGTATCAGCAACAGTGACTGCCACTGAACTTGCATCGCTCGCCAGTCCTTTATCATCATAAGCGACCGCACTGATTTGGTGGTTACCAGCAACGGCTGTCCAAGTTACGCTAAATGGCGCGCTGGTCGCTTGACCAACCACAACACCATCAACTAAAAAGTCAACGCTAGCCACACTGCCGTCACTGTCGACGGCATCTGCTGCAAGCGTGACTGCATTACCAACTTCGAGGTTGTCTGTCGCAGTTGGCGAGGTGAGGCTCACTGTTGGCGCCACATTTTCACCGCCACCAGGTGTAGTACAGCTATCTAGCAGTCGCCATTGTGCGTATTCGCCTTCAAAAGATTCCGGATCTTGATTTTCTGTCCAGTAGTTTGCTTGGTAGGCTTTACCATTGTACTGAACCTGATCACCACCGGTATAAATGACATTCGTTTGCCATTCATCCAATGTAGAACAATCAACCGCCGCATAGCTGTTAAATGCCATAAGGCACGAAGCGGTTAAAGTGCTAAGAGTGAAGACACTCTTCGTCACTTTTGCTCGATGTAATCCCATAAGTCTTTCCTTAAGTTACTGTTTCATGTAAATAAAGCTTCCAGTCCTTACTCTGAAAGCTCTAATTTCTTTCACAAAACAACTTTAGGGAAGATGGCGAAATTCACACCGAATAAAGTGAAGAACTTCAAAATAACTCGCAAACAGAACGCACGATCACGCAAACAGAACAGCGTTATTTTGCATCAATAACTAATTATTGGGATTTTCTTGCGCGACAAACAGCCTGTTCATCATTTTGACAACAAACTGAAAACCCGTTGTCACAAAACAAAAAAGCGCATGCTAAAAATGTCGTGCGTTAATTCTCTTCGAAATTCAGTTTTTCTGACTGTTTGTTTTGTCAAACGAAAGCTCACAACATAGCCTCCACTGAGGAAAACTCGACCTGTTTACGTTGTTATGACTATATTATTTTATGATTAGTGAATTTTTGTTGGTTGGTGGCACAGTTCCTGAGACAATAAAGACGATTTCCTAAACCGAGACTGGTTCAATATGAAACTTTTAGTTCGCAACTTGGCACGCTCAATCACTGAGCAAGAGCTCCGAGTCCTTTTTTCTAAACATGGTTCAGTGACTCTGTGTAATCTTGTATTGGATCAGGAGACTGGCCAATCAAAAGGATTTGCTTTTGTTGAGATGCCAGATGACGCTGAAGCAAACAAAGCGATGCGAGAGCTGAACATGACGACGATCGATAAGAGCAAGATTCGAGTGCGAGTGGCGGATAAGTAACTCGCTCAATGTATCGCGTTGAAAATAACTAAGGGCTACCAAACGGTAGCCCTTTTTGATTCAAGAAACTTAAAGTAGGAATTATGCGGCGGTTTCGTTCAACTCTGATTTCAGCTCACGCTTAAGGATTTTACCAGTCGCGCTCATTGGTAGTTGCTGACGAATTTCGACAAATCGTGGGTACTTAAACGCTGCAAATTGCTCTTTACCCCAAGCTTGTAGCTCATCCGCTTCTATGTATTGGCCTTCTTTGAGCACCACATACGCTTTGATCTCTTCGCCGTACTCTTCATTCGGGATACCCAACACCGCAACCATAGCTACCGCTGGATGGGTCATAAACACTTCTTCGATTTCACGCGGATAGACGTTGAAACCACCGCGAATGATCATATCTTTGACGCGATCGACAATAAACATATTGCCCGCTTCGTCGAAACGGCCAATATCACCGGTGTAGAACCAACCATTCTTGATTGCGGCTTCTGTGGCTTCTGGACGGTCTAGGTAACCTTTCATCACATTATGACCGCGAACAATGACCTCCCCCTCTTCACCAACTGGCAGCACTTTGCCTTCTACATCGACCACTTTTACTTCAACGCCCTGAACAGGCTGGCCAACAGAGCCAGGAATACGTTCACAATCTAGGTGATTGAAACACGCAATTGGACTGGTTTCCGAGAGGCCATATCCTTCAAGAATCGGTACGTTAAAACGCCCCTCAAAGGTACGAATCACTTCTTTAGGCAATGAAGCGCCACCACTAATCGCAAGGCGAAGAGACGAAACATCACAATCGACATCTGCGTGAATCAAACCGATGTACATCGTTGGCACACCGGCAAAGATATTGACCTTATGCTTTTCGATAAGCTGAAGTACGAGCTTAGCTTCAAAACGAGGCACGAGTACCAACTTTGAGCCACTTAATACGCCTGCGTTAAGGTGCACCGTTTGACCAAAAGTATGGAATAGCGGCAACGTGATTAGGTGAACTTCACGTCCTTTGCTCTGCATGATGTTTTGCGCGACCATCGCATTCATCACAATGTTGTTTTGCGTTAACTCCGCGCCTTTTGGTAGGCCTGTTGTACCAGAGGTGTAAAGGATTACACACACGTCGTCTGCTTCACGAGGCACGTAGTCAGCAAGCGGCTCTACATTTTGGGTGAAAGTAGCAAGTGTCGGTAAACCATTGTAGTCTTGCAGGCTTTGGTCTTGAGTCATCACGATCATCTTTTCACAGCCCTCGACCGCTTCAAACGCTATTTTGCCTTCTTTCACCATTGGCAACTCGGGCGTGCCTTCAAAGCAAAAATAGAACTTAGCTTTTGAATCCTCAAGGTGGTACTTAATCTCGCGTGATTTTAACAGGACGTTAAGTGGCACTGCGACCGCTCCTGCTTTCTGAATCGCAAAGTAAACCAAAGGAAAAAACGGTAAGTTTGGACAACTGATGGCAACTCTATCACCAGCAGCTACACCATTTTGAATCATTGCATTGGCAATCTTTCCCGCCATAGCGTCAAACTGTGCGTATGTAAGTTCTATGTCACCACACACTAACGCTATTTTGTCTGATTTAGTGGCAGCGTTACGTTGTAGAGCAGCAGCTAGGTTCATCATTTTTGCTTCACCTTTTTTGTTTTTCTTGAGTTACCTTGAGGATTAATACACGCGTTTAAAATTCTCGTTTCAAAGCTATTACTCAATAGGCGAAGTTTTATGTCAACAAAACACTTCCAAAATGTTAACTAATTGTGATCTGCTCAATAAGAAATCGAATTTTACAAAATTTACCCAAGACAACCATACGCACTCAAGTCCATATTAAAAATACATTAATCGCTACCCATAAATAGATATAAGGAATAAAAAATCAATCACACCAAGCAACACGAAATTATATGCTAATACATGGCGAGTAGTAGAATTAGAGCGAAGGACGTAGATGAAAACCTAGTCCCATGTCCAGTGCCGGCGATGAAAGCCCTTCTCAGTAGAGCCATTACTCTCTATGGCTGGCGCTGTGGGTCATACATTGCAAAAGATTTAGGGAGGAAAAACTCACACGCTTGCCTGTCAGCGGTCGTAGGTTGACCCCACGCTTCACAAAGGTCTTTTACGTTGTCTTTGGTTCGGGTGAACTGCTTACAAACGCCGCAACGTGGTGCTTTTGTCGGTTTACTGGTCATTATTTTTCCTCCCACACGTACTATTACAAACTGTAATCGAACACCAGGCTTGGGTAGTTGATTTGAGCCAGATCTACAACCAATCATTCAACAAAGTCACGGATGATCACAGTGAAAGTCTATACCCTTATTTTCTATCGGTGGTTATCGCGAGCTATCAAAACTAAACTAGTAAAACCCCAACCATTAAGGAAAACGAAAATGATTCAACAAGGTCAAGCACTACCAGCAGCGACTCTCAGCCAACTGACGGCTGATGGAATGGTTAATCATCAAGTTACTGAGCTGTTTGCCAACAAAAAAGTGGTGTTGTTTGCTGTTCCGGGTGCGTTTACCCCTACCTGTTCTGAGTCTCACCTGCCCGGTTTTGTGGTTCTAGCGGACCAAATTAAGGCAAAGGGCGTCGACATTATCGCGTGTGTTTCCGTGAACGACGCATTTGTTATGCAAGCGTGGGGCGAAGCTCAAAATGCAAACGAAATCATGATGCTGGGCGATGGTGATGCGAGTTTCACTAAAGCGTTAGGTCTAGAAATGGATACAGCCGCTTTCGGTGGTATACGTTCTCAGCGCTACGCAATGGTGATTGAGAATGGCGTCGTAACACAGCTTAATGTTGAAGAGCCTAAGACATTTGAAGTGAGCAGCGCTGAAGCGATCTTCGCTAGTTTGTAGTCCTCTTCCAGAGGCCGCTGAGATGTTCAGTGGCCTTTGTCATCCCATGCTCCTCTCGCCAATACTAGCCGTGAGAACCTCTACCTTACGTATGATTTTCAGTGAGCAGCGCTCGCCCAATTGTGAATTATCCTAAGCGCAGTTTTATCTTTGATGTAGAGACCTTAAACCTTAACTTTATAAGTTAAGTCTTTGACTTCGTCGCCAGTCATGCCTCTAAATCCCCAGCAGTGTGCCGGCTGCTCTTTTATGATGATCTCGATATCCACTGGCGAGATACCGAGTGCTGATTCAATATTGCTAAACAAGGCTTTGATCAATGCTTTTTTCGTGTCGACTTGGCGCCCTTCCATCATGTTAATTTCAATGACAGTGTACGCATCTGAACGGCCGCTTGGATAAAAGAAATCGGTTTTATCCATCGGCATAAACCGGTGGGCTCGCTTGTCTTCAGGAAACCCCAATACCTGAGTCATCGACCGTTGAATCACGTCTGATAATTTGCCCGTAATGGGAGTCAACTGCTCACGTATTCCATATATGACAATCAAAATGCTTCCTTAAATATATTGTGTATAGGTACATCGATTACGTTACTACATCATCTAGCTAAAAGCGTCGGCATGCGCTTACATAAGTCACTAATGTAGCTAGGTAAGTTCTTAGATACAACGCATTCATTGGTACGTTTAGAGAATTGAATAAGGAAAGATTGGAGGTACGCAAGGGAGTGGGATGATATTCAATACATAGAACCAAATCGCTCTATGTATTGAAAGAAGTAAAGTGGTCTGCGGTTTACTTGTAAAACGCTTCGACTTCACCTTTTAATTTGATCAGCATTGGATTACCAAAGCGATCTTTTGCTTTAGGTGAAGCAATTTTTACCCAACCTTCACTAACACAGTATTCTTCAACATCTGTACGCTCTTTGCCGTTCAGACGGATACCGATGTGATGCTCAAAACACTCAGCAACAAAGTGAGGGCTACGAGGGTTACCCGCAAGGCGGTCTGGAAGTGTTGGTTTTGCGTTATTTTCGCTCATTTTAATGACCTGAAACAGTTAACTAGTGCGCCATTCTAGCCAATGCCTGCCAAGCACTCAACAAACTTCCACGCCTTTTATTAGTGCCGTTCCCAGCAAACACACAAAAAGACCAAGCAGATAGGCTAGAGTTTTTGATACTTCCAAATGAAGGAGGATTTTACTCATACGCGGTTGCGAGAATAAATCTTAGAAATCAGTCTGGAGTTTGAAAAGGAAAAGATGAAAACAACAAGGAATAGTCGCTGGATAGAGGTTAATGAGCCATAAAAGCAAAGAAATAAACGAGACCAACAATAACGTGGTCTCATTTAGCATTCACTTAAGCCGTTTCTATGTGCGATAGAGCACTTTAGTTATTAATTCAATTACCCAAACACAAAAAAATCTATCAATCAGACCAAGTACCACATTTAACTGCCCTGCCGCATTAGTCCTACCATCCACTTTAGGCTGTGCTCTGTACCTACCGTCACCTGACGGAAACCATGACAAAAATATCAGGCTCATGCAAGCATAAAGCACAGGCTTAAAGTGAATGTGAAAGAAGGCGCAGAGTCAATCACAACGGCGCACATTTATTACTTCTTTTAAGCACTCTCAATGGTAGGAAACCATGTTAAACAAGAAAGAACCCATCAAGAGCACTTAAAAGAAATGAGCCACTCGTAAACGTTGAGCAGCTCAAAGGAAGACATGTCAAGATTGATGCTTACGATAGATATCATACAGGCACCTCCGAGGAAGGTCTTGGCGTGACCAAAAGAGTGCTTGATGACTGCCATTTAAAGCATCACACAGCCCACTCATCTTGAATGAGCTGGAGGTTAGTTAGTATAGGTTTTCTTCAAGCCTTGCCCACTGCTCTTGCAGCGTAGGCTCTTCAACCTCATAAGCCGAGACATATCCATCTAGACTGTCAGGAGTCTCCATAGCCATAGCCATCGTGGCAACCCAAGCGCGGTAGTCATCACCTTGTGGGCTTTTCTCTGAGTAGCGAGGGTCACTCATTGCTTTCACGATGTCATCAGTTGTCATCTTAACGTGCTGAAGACCACTTGATGCCTGAATACGAAGGTTCTGCTGGTAGACGCTGTCTGTATAAGCAGTGTTTTCCCATGAGTCAGAGCCAATAGCTGCATGAGCTTCGCCGATGTTTATGTTGCCATTGTAATCACGCGACACGTTCATTGTTGACATAGCCATTGCCTGAGCAAACTCTGCGTGGTACTCATCATGGTCTGGGTGATTGGTTCGTGAGTAGGCTGGATGCTGCATAGCACGAAGCATGTCAGATTCAGTTTGGATTAGTAGCCCGAATACGCGGGTGCGAGGTGTTTGATTTGTCATAGTTTTGATTCTCTTAATTGATTGTTTAGATATAAAGTAAGTGAGTGAAGCTAGCCGTCGCCTGTAAAGACGCGGTATTACCTCGGTGCGGTGGCTCAGTAACGGTTCGTGTGATTGATGTAGACAAACACTTCTTCGATAAACTGAAGCCACTTATGGTGTTGAATAGAGTCGTTGATGCCGTGAGCGTTGAGCAGCTCTGAGACGTCGTTGAATGTGATTGTGTCCTTCTCCTTTAGAAACGGAATGAGGACGTGCAGAGTACGCGCAGGCATAGCTAGAGGTGACTCGCGGAGGAGCTTGTTTATAGTCCTCGTGAGTAACGCAGAGCTTGCACTTGCTGGCTTATGTAGGACACCATCTTTGTACAGCTTGTTAACCTCTTCTTGTAGACGTGCCAGTACTCGCTCTTGGTGCATGTAGGAATGAAGGACAAACATGATTAAGCAGCCTTCAGCAGTTCACTGAGTGAGACTTCATACATTGCTAGAGTGTTGAGCATCAAGCGTTCTTGAGTTGGTGTGTCAGCGTAGCACTCCGTGAAACCACTAAAGACAGTCGGAGGGACTAAGCTGCTAGGAAGAACGGCATGAAGCTCAGCTTCAAGCTGACGTGCAGATATCTCGACAGGAACCATTGAGTGTAGGATGTCGATGGTATGCTGACCGTCTATTAGTACACTCCTGCGGTGATACAGGTGAGTAGTACTACCTAGCTTCAACCAACTGATACCAGTGTCGCGGCATGTCATGCGCATTAAATACACAACAGCTTCGTCGAGCATATGCTTTTGGTAGAACCTTGCGTCACTTGCGCGCCTAATAGCTTTACCCTTTGCTGAGCGGTCGTACCTTAAACGACGAGCTTTGCCAGCGTCAGACTTGTTGTACTCGGCCTTCTTCGCTTTGGTTTTTGGATTAGCTTGATAAGCTTTCATGCATTCCACACAGCAAGCGTTGTTCGTATAGCGCTCAGCAACATGCCCTCGTTTACAAGGTTTACCTGTGAAGTAAAACGTCTTGTCAGACTCCAAAGCCTCGGCGCGTGTTACGATAGATTTAATCGGTGTTACTTGTTCTGTTGTTTGTTTCATTAATGTTCTCTTTCAAGTTAGAGCCATCGAAGCAAAGCGCACCCACGCAATAGCACAAGCAGTTAGAACAACTACTACGTGGCAATGCTTGAATGACTCTGACTTCAAAGTGCTTGTTGATGATTGGTCTGATTGACCTTGGTTGATTAAGATTGGTCGTGCGTGACCGTGGTGAGTTTCGATGTTGTAGTCTTCGAATTAACTTTAAGTGTTGCTTGGTTAACGACACCGTAGACTGCGCAAAAAGCGTTCTAGGTGTAACCTTAGATAAACTATTGGAAGTCTTGAAGATGATTTATGCGTGGCTTATCGTAGATGCTCTCGGTTTACTTTAAGCTGTTGATATGAGTATAGTGTTCTTCGTTATTAGCTAAATACCTAACCGGTACAAACCAAGGACGTGATATGGATAATTCGTTAATACTTGTAAAGTTAAGTGATGAGCAAATTGAACAAGCTAAATTGGTCAATGGACAACGCAAGAGAATAACCCATGCATTACTTTGTGGTTCTTATGGGCAAATATTCGGGACGGAACAACAGTGCTTAAAATACTACACTGCGTGGAAAGACGTCTTTCAAGAGCTGTTTATCGAATCAAAAACTGTGCAAGCTTGTGACGTGCATAATTACGAATCAACTTTTAACTTGGTTAACATCCTCATGTCTGCTTCTGATAAACGGAAACAGTCTGATAAAAGCAAGCAAGCCACTCAGATTGAGAGACCATCAAAAGTAGAAAAGAAAGGTTTTTGGGCACGTATCTTTGGATAGTTCAAGTAGAGTTATGAGTTACTACAAGAACTACCTAAACCTTACACAAAGTAGTTCTTTAAGCCTATTTAAAGAGACTATTACTTATAATGATAACAACTCATTTAAGCGTCTTTATGTATTACTATAAGTAAGCTTAATGTCTTATCTTAAAGATATTATTAATTAATAATAACAAATCATTTAAGCGTCTTTATGTATTACTATAAGTAATCTTAATGTCTTATCTTAAAGCTATTAATACTTACTGATTAATAACTATTAAGGTAAAGCTTTAAGTATCAACGCCCTATACCAACACCCACAAAACAGCCGTATCAAAGCTGAATGTCCACCTGACGTGCTCGTCTAGTAGAACCTAACCCGTCGCAACGGTTGACAACTTAATGCCTGTTAGTGTGGTGCGGATGAATGTCCTGCCTAATGTAACTTGCCCAAGGTCGCATAAGGTCTCCGTCTTCTAAGCCGACGAAGCGTGAGGTTGAAAGCCTTTCATCCTGTCACCAGCGCGTTACTCTGGTACATGAGGATTACTTGCACAGCCTTTGAGAGTGGCGCTGTGTTACCTGAAGAGTGTCTATCTCTTCTTATAATCAGGGTATATTACAGAAATTTAACACCATACAGATAAACCATTGATTTTAAGTGTTAAATATATATTGCACATACTCAATATACATCTGTGAAGTGTGTGATGCTTACTGAAGAGCTTCTATCTCTTCTTATAATCAGGGTATATTACAGAAATTTAACACCATACAGATAAGTCATTGATTTTAAATGTTAAATATATATTGCATCAGGTTAGCTATGTACCCGTTCAGAGCTGTCCTTATATGCTAACTATCTAACCGCCATCGTTAGACGCAAGCAATCAGACCATAGAGCTACATGTTATTCGTCATGCCAACCAATGAATGTTACCGTGAGAGCGTCTTAAACGCTCCCAGAGAAGCGGTAGGCTTTACCCTATGGAATCGTATGGGTTTGCATATCGCCTGACCAAACGCTTCTCAGTGCTTCTGGTGCATCAGGGGTAATTAAGGATAAGACTGACAAGACAAGCATCATATGCATTACTCAGCCAGCCGCCTCGTGAGTTGGTGGTCTTTCGTAAACAGTAAGCGCAAAGAAAAGATAGCGTGGTGTTGGAACACAAGGTTGGACATTATGGGGAGAAGAGAGAGTATTGTGTGAGCATGATGTCACGCATTGAGAATGAACTGAAGGATAGGCTTAGTAAAGGGCGTAAGCTTAAAGGATAGCTTTGAGACGCCCATTCACAATGATAGATAACCTTTGAAAAGGCAGGGGATGGAAACCTTGAGGATGACGCCAACTCAGCGAAGACCTAGAGCTTCCATCCGTCGATACACAGACTGACGAGTCGAACCTAACTGCTTAGCAATAGCTGATACTGACAGACCTTCAGCAACTAAGCGTTTTAATTCGTCCTCGTTCAGAGATGTCTTTGGCCGTCCCATATGTTTACCAAGCGCTTTCGCTGCGGCTATACCTTCACGCTGACGTTCGAGAATAAGTTCACGTTCCATCTGTGCGACAGAAGCAAGTATACCAAGAACCCCCTTTTGTGCTGCCGTCATTGAGCCGTTAAAGCTCATCCCTTCTTTATGAAAGACAACACTAACACCTTTAGCGTTAAGAGTCTCAACAAGCATAACCGCATCGCCTGCACCAGAGCGGCACACACGGTCAAGACTGTGAACATGTAGCGTATCTCCTTCACGCAGATACTGGATACAAGCTTGAAGCTCAGGACGCTCAACCGTCTTTGCGCTTGTCTTCTCGGTAAACACTCGGTCAAGCTCAACATCAACCAACTGTCGGCTTGTCGATTGCTCTAAGGTAGACACACGGATATACCCCACATGCTGACCTTTGTGCGTTGATTTAGACGAGTGAACCACTTCTTCAGCTTCCCACTTAGACAACGTTAAGCGAGCTGTTGCTGCCGATGTGCAGAACGTATCGCCTGTCACTGGGTTAGTTGCTCTGAGCAAACCTGTTGGTAGCTTTGTAAGCTCGACGCTCAGTCCATTCGCCAACTTGATGTAAACTGTTTCATTGGTCTTGATGTGATTAGCGTTAAAGTAGTTAGTCATTGTCAGTACCACAATGTGTCCGTAAGTCCTTAGAGCTTTCAGTTTATCCATGTACGAAACTACAAGTCAAGACTTTCGGACAGTTAAACGGACAATGACCGAAAGGTATACTATCGGACATGTCAGCAATGAGGTGATGACAGCGCAGCGAACAACTCGGTGGTTCATTAGTTGTTAGCTATGCGCCTACGCCTAAGAGTGTGCTTGGTGAGTGCTTAGTGTTGACATAAAGAAGAAACCACACCCCCCTTGCAAGCAAACACTATGGCCTGTCGCAGAGGGGGACGGGGGGGGAAAATGAGAAAGTATATATAGATAATACCCGCTCACATTTTATACAATTTTTTTGTTCTGACCTTTAGCTAACTCGACGCTGATAGCGGTTGATGTCTAGCTCAATCTCAGTGAATGACCCATCATCTTCCCTAACGAAACTGCTTCTATAACCTTCGCAGACTTCAATCTCAATCAGCTTGCCATTGTTTAGTTCGATGGTAATAACACCATGCATTGGCGTATTGCTAAACTCTGTTAGTTGCTGTGTATAATAACTGTCGGCCTGACTAAAAGTTATCGACTTTAGCTTCCTGTTCAACAGAGCGTTAGCTTTAAAGCGAGCACCATCGTCGTTAGCCACATCTTCCAGAACTTGTTGAATTGTCTCAAGTTCATTTTCACGAACGAGACTCTTTGCTTTCTCAGTTGTCAGCTCTTGGTTTAGTGATTCAACTAGACGTTCTAGCTCAGCTTCACGCGTCTCACATTCAGCTAATCGCTTAGCCAACCTAGCGCTGCTCGGAGCTAGCAGAAGAGCTTCTTCAGCACTCTCAGCCATCTTCTGAACGTCCACCAGCTCCGCCTTCGTTAACTCGATGCGCTGCTCCAAGTCTCGTATAGACTGCGCTGAGTCCTGCGTCGAGTTTAGTTCCCAGTCGATGTTATGCAGTGCAATCATAACAATGCTCTCAACGTTTCCGTAGTGCCAGTTCTTAGACTTACAATCAGCAGACCGAAGCTGTGAACAACGTAAAGAGCTGTACCTTTTGCCCTTCACTATAGATGAGTTAAGTGCCATACCTGAACCGCACTGACACTTAAGCAGACCACGGAAGAGGTTAGCCATTGCGTTATTGCTTAGCCGACCTGAAGATGTCGCCTTGCTTGTCCTAAGCGTCAGACATCGTGCGTACAGCTCTTTGGATATGATTGAGGGATAATAGTCTTTAATGACTTCACCATCAGGGACATCTTTACCATTCAATCTCTTCAATGGCTGTAGCTCTCCGATGACAGCTCGGTTCTTTAAAAGGTTACGGACAGTTATGTAAGTCCAAGTCTTTGAGCTTCCCCAATAAGGAATGCCCTGCTCATTCAGCTTTAATGCGATTGGTTTTGTACTATACCCCTCCGAGTATAGCTTGAAGACCATCTGTACAACCTTGACGCGTTCATCAATGAGTTCGAAATGAGACTTGTCGGCTGACACATGAAGCCATGCAGGACATTTACGAGTAACAATGACGCCCTGACGCATCAGCTCCTTAGCTTTGTCTTTGACAGCAAGGATACGCACGGACTTCATAGCGCTTTCCTCATATGCTCTCTGAGCGACCATCATCCACTGCATAAGGTCAAGCATTGCGTTCTGACCATCGTCAGTATACAGCTTGTTATCAGACAATGTATAAACGTGTACTCCTAGGTCTAATAGTTCAAGGAGTAACCGTAGTGCTTTCTGTACACCTTCACGGCTTAACCTGTCGCCATTCTCGACGATAAGAACAGAGCCTGCTTCTATAGAGCCATTACGCGCCAGTGTCAGGAACTCAGAAAGCGCCCCTGATTGTCGATTTAACCCCTTCCAAGCAGACACACCAAGGTCACTAAAGGTCTGCTCTGAGAGTGTCCAACCGTGCTCTAAACAAGCCTGTTCGATGGCTTTACGCTGACGCTCTTCGCCGTGACCTTTAAGTTGTTTCTCGGTAGAAAGGCGTGTGTAACTGTATGCTATTGTTGTCATGTCGATACCCTGATTTATTACTGACTCCTTATAAACAGTTGTTATTCAGAGTCGAAAGTTCAGGGAATACGATATAGAACTTTCACCACATGCCAACCGAACTTAGTTTTTACCAAATGCGGGACCAGTGTTTCACCAGAAAAACAAACTTTATCAAATTGAGGCACCATTTGACCGCGTTTGAATTCGCCTAGGTCGCCGCCACGTTTGCCAGACGGACAAGTTGAATATTTTTTTGCCAGCGTTTGAAACTTCGCGCCTTTTTTCAACTGCTTGATGATGTCTTCTGCCTGCTCTTTATGCTTCACAAGGATATGAAGTGCTGCTGCGGTATTCGCCATAGTATTGCCTTTGGTACCTATATTAATCGGCGCGATTGTAGCGAATTCAATGCGTATATTCACCCTTCAATGTAGGATGGCATACACTAAAAGGCGATTAAGCGCTCATTCAGCATCGAATTTCTCGCTTCTTCATTGAACAAGTCGTTAAATACATTACTATCTAATAAAACCCACAACTTTTGTGCACACGAGAATTTTCATGGCTAAGATCGCAAGCAAAGCAAATCAATCGCAAGGTATGTTGATGTTTACACTAACATCTAACAAGCAATTGTTCGCAATCGGCACGCTCAAGGTACGAGAGATTGTCCCGTTCCAACCTACGACTCAGATCCCCTACTCACACCACCATGTCGTCGGTACCATTACGCTCAGGAATAAAACCATCCCGGTAATTAATATGCCGGCAGCGATTGGTTTTAGGCCCATTCAGCCAGAGGAGTATCAGTCGTGCTATCTCATAGTGACTGATTGCTTACGTACCGTTGTAGCCTTTATGGTGCGCTCGATTGAGAAGATCATCGACTGTGACTGGAAGAGTATTGAATCCGCGCCGAAGTCGACTGGCAGCAACGTTTTTGTCACTGGTATTACACGCTACAACGATAAGATCGTTCAGATGCTAGATGTTGAATTATTACTGTCGAAGATCTACCCGCAATACGAAACAACTTATATCCCAATGCTGACGGACATCGAGCGCGAACGACTTAAAGCACTGAACATACTGTTGGTCGATGACTCGTCTATTGCACGTAAACAGCTTTCTGATGCACTAGATAGTATTAATATTCCGTATCAGGTGTGTAATAACGGCCTAGAAGCACTCGACCTAATGCGAAGCGAAGCCGCGCAGGGCAATCCGGTTAACCTTCTGGTCAGCGATATTGAAATGCCTGGGTTAGACGGTTATGAACTGTCGTTCGAAATACAAAGTGACGGTGGACTGAGCAATGCCTATATCATTCTGCACACTTCATTATCGAGCGAGATATGTGTTGAACGAGCTAAGCAAGTTGGTGCGCATGAAGCACTTGAGAAGTTTAATGCCGGTGATTTAATCAAAGCCATGTTGCGCGGTGCGGCCAAACTTGAAACAGGCTGTGTTACTGAACATATCGATGTCGACGTCTAGTCTTACCTCTCAAAGCCGCTGGCTTCGTTGCTAGCGGTTTTAACTCTACTCGGTAGAAAGTCTCATTTTTGAGTTTTAACACTGACAAATAACGTCGTTAGCGTCTATTTTATTGATATCAAATCAAGCAACTAGCTGATAAATCAGCTAACCTTATTGCGATTTCACTTCTAACTTAACTCTTATTCAGAATGACAGATGATGATTACAAGAGATCGACTGCAAATCTAAAAAAAGCGGTTCCTCTTATGATGAAGCACCACGTAGCAGCGACCCCGGCTAATTACGCTTTGTGGTATACCTATGTCGATAATGCCATTCCTCAACTGACTCGAGACCTTGATGAAGTGCTCGACTTGTATGGCGTATGTCCACCTGCAGCCGGCGCTCAGCTTTACAGCAATTACGTAGCAAAACGAGCAGATACCAACATCAAAGATTTGCGCTCAAATATCGAGCTTTTGGTTGGTCAAGTCGCGTCCACAATGGCAGACACTTTAGTCGACACTTCGCAGTTCTCAGAAATGATCGACAAAAGCTTCAAAGACATAGAAAAAGTTGAAGACGAAAACATGTCGCTTGAAGAAGTGATGAAAGTCGTTCGACAACTGGTCGATGAATCTAAAGAGATTCGCCACTCCACCAAGTTCCTCAACAACCAGCTAGAGAACGCAAGTGAAGAAATCCAGCGTCTGAAGCAGCAACTTGCAGACGTTCAGAAAGATGCATTGTTCGATAACCTGACGAGCTTATATAACCGTCAGTCATTCGATGCAGACCTTCGCACCTTATGTAACTCTGGTCGCAGCTTGAGCTTGGTTCTAACCGACGTTGATAACTTTAAGAGCTTTAATGACAATTACGGCCATCTGTTTGGTGATTCGGTTATTAAGGGCATCGCGAGACGTTTACAACTCAGTTCCCGAGACGGTATCCATGCTTATCGCTTTGGCGGTGAAGAGTTTGCTCTTATCGTACCGAACAAACCACTGCAGGTTGCCTGCAACTTCGCAGAAAACCTGCGCCGTTCGATAGAGAAACTGACCATCAAAGACCGCCGCACTGGCAAACAGGTTGCGAACATTACTGCTTCTTTCGGTGTTGCAGAGCTTCAGCCTGGAGAAGGGCCGGAAGCTCTGATTGAACGAGCAGACGATATGCTTTATGAGGCCAAAAACCTTGGCCGAAACAAAGTGATGCCAGCGTAACTCGCGTTGCTTACCATGTAATCAGCTGCTCGGTTTTTATAAAATGGAGCAGCTAATACAAATCCCACCAAAACGCACTAATCTCATTTTTAATTTCTGCTTTAGCTAACGCTTTTGACAAGCGCCAAACAAAACTTATTCACTCTCCCCTATACTGCAATTAAGTGTTTGACCCTTAACGGAGAAATAATAATGAAAAGAACACCTATTTTCTGCGCAATTGCTGGCGCGGTGTTGTTGGCGGGATGTTCAAGTGAACCGGATGAATACGAAGTAAAAGACTACCAGTCTGTGGCTAACCCAGCCTCTGTCTACTGTGTTCAGCAAGGTGGTGAGTTGGAAACGGTGAATGAAAACGAGATGCGAGTGACTTACTGCGTATTCTCTGATGAAGACCGCACCGAACAGTGGGAATACTACCGCAACAACCACGATGAAGAAGGCAATCCTAAGCAGTAATTAGTGTGCTTGAGTGACCACCTCTGGGTCCAATTGACGATTCAAGGTGGTCAGTTCTTGGTGAAACTGCGCTAAATACTCTGTGACCCTCTGCTTAGAACACGTCTCATCAACGCTCTCTATCACCTTTTGCATCACTTCTAGTCTATGAACCAACTTTGGTTCTTGGATAAGCGCAGTCAATACAGACATCGACCGCTGAGCGGTTTGAGTCACTTGGTGTAAAAGTCCTTGCTGAATAGGGAAGTAAACGCCTCTTACCACACCCTCTAAGAAAACCCGAAACACAGTCAACTCATCGAGCGCGAGGAATACCTGCCCAGCTTGGTTAGCGTGCGGATAAGGCACGCTACAGTGATGTTGAACATCAGTCGAAATCGAAACGTGTAGCCCCGCTTGCTGACACTTCTCCAGCAACACTCGCAATAAACCTTGCTCATCCATTAATTCTTGGATTTGAAAGATGCGTTGTAGGTGGTAGTCATTGCTGACAAATACCGCATTAACTCGCTGCCCTTGCTGCAATAAACCACTAGAAATCAGTTTGTGTGCGGCATTGTGGATATTTTCAATGGTATTGAGTGACTGATCTTCAAGCAGTGTTTTATAAGATGACTGAGAAGTGTGGGTATTAAGCTGTTGGTAGTACTGATACATCGCCGAGGCTTCGGAGAGCGTTTGTCCTTTGGTCACGCCGCCACAAAACACCAAAACACTAGTCGCTGTGCTAAAACGTGCGAGGAAAGCTGGTAACGCCTCCACTCGTGAACGCCCTTCCGCCGTCAATGCGTTGTTTTGTAATCTTTTGCCAAGAACCAGAATGACATCGCGAATACACTCTTTATTGCCACTTCTCAATTACGAACTCCTATTCAAAGATAGCTGTACAAAATCAACTTTTGTCTGTAGCTTAAACCGAGTTAACAGTATGTTAACTATTATTAAGAGAGCCTGACCAACAGGCCATTACGCATGTCGATAACGTAGGAAAGAAGTCAATGCTGTCAATCTTTGATATTTTCAAAGTGGGAGTCGGTCCTTCCAGCTCACACACCAATGGCCCTATGATTGCAGGGTATCATTTTACTCAACAACTTGCTCCAGCCATGAGCCAAGTTACGCGCGTTCAAGTTGATTTGTATGGTTCTTTATCTTTGACGGGTAAAGGCCACCACACAGATCGTGCCGTCATTCTTGGCTTGATGGGAAACAAGCCCGACACGATCAAAATGACCAGCGCCAAGCAAGCGCTACAAAACGTGCTAGATGGACAAGGACTCACGCTACCATGTGGACATAACATCGAGTTTTTGTACGCCAGCGACTTGCTGTTCCATAGTGAAAATCTTCCCCTGCACGAAAACGGAATGCAAATTACCGCGTTTGATGCGTCAGGCAAAGAACTGGCGAAAGAGACATATTATTCAATTGGTGGAGGCTTTATCGCAACAGCAAAAGAGCTTGAACACGGTAGCGAGGAAGAGCCCGTCAGCGTTCCTTTCCCGTTTAAAAGTGCCGATGACATGCTCGCTGCAGCGGAAAAGCACGGCTACAGCTTGGGTGGAATGATTCTACAAAACGAACTGAGCTTTAATACCCAAGATGAAATCGATCGTAAAGCTGAGCAGATTTGGAAAGTCATGTCACTTTGTATGCAGCGCGGCTTTGAAACCGAAGGCATTCTTGAAGGTGGATTAAATGTCACGCGACGTGCTCCTAACTTATTGAAAAAGCTTGAGGCTAACGCAGCGATAGAAAACGACCCGATGGAGATCATGGACTGGATTAACCTATTTGCGTTCTCTGTCAGCGAAGAAAATGCCGCAGGCGGACAGGTAGTGACCTCTCCAACCAACGGTGCAGCAGGCGTGATACCAGCCGTGCTGATGTACTACCACCGTTTCATCAAAGAGCTGGATTTAAAACAGATCAAAGACTTCCTCGCTGTCGCTGGGGCGATCGGGATTCTCTACAAAACCAACGCGTCTATCTCGGGTGCTGAAGTGGGTTGCCAGGGTGAGATTGGCGTCTCCTCATCAATGGCAGCGGCGGGTTTGACCGCTCTACGCGGCGGCAGCAACGAGCAAATCTGTATCGCTGCTGAGATTGCTATGGAACACTCGCTGGGCATGACTTGTGACCCAATCGGTGGCTTAGTTCAAGTACCTTGTATCGAACGCAATGCGATGGGCGCAATGAAAGCGATCAACGCATCACGTATGGCCTTAAAACGCACCAGCAAATGTTTGATCTCACTCGATAAGGTCATCGAGACCATGTATCAAACAGGCAAAGACATGAACAAAAAGTATCGCGAGACATCATTAGGTGGCCTAGCGGTGATCCACATGGCGCCACCGTGTGAATAAGTCATTCTTGCGGTGTGAGTTGCAGCTGTAACCATTTCACAAAGCATACCGCACTCGCTTTATGCGGCTGATGGTTAATCAAAAAGTGCCCTCCTTCTGTGGGCACTTTTTGTTGCCATAATTGTGCAAGGCTGCCTTGGGTTAAGTGCTTTTGAACCAAAATATCTTTCACCAGTAATAGACCTAAGCCGTGTATTGCCGCATCAATTGCCAGGAGTGAATGGTCAAACTGCAAGCATGGCTTATTAAATCGACCGACGTAGCCCTGCGCTTCAAACCATTGCTCCCAACCTTGACTGTAACCCGATGTGGCAATTTTTTCCGCCGCAACAATATCCTCTAAAGTGACATGTTTCCCAGTCAAGTAGTCAGGTTTTGCAACCACCAACCAAGACTCGTCCACAAGACGCAACGCGTTGTGCGGAAGTGGATGACCAATTCCATTCACGATTTCAATATCCGTGGTCATACTGCCGTTTGGAAAGGCATTCGACGTGGTAGAGACCTTTAAATCGATATCAGGGTGATGACAACGAAAGTCTGCTAACTTTGGTATCAACCACTGAGCACAAAAACTCTGCGCGATGTTCAGGCTGACCGTGTCACGCCTATCTCGCTCAAAAAGTTGCGCGGTTCCCGCCGACAAGCAGGAAAAAGTATGGGTAAGTAGCGGCAGATAATATTTAGCATCTTCTGTCAGCGACAGCTTAGCGCCAGTACGTTCAAACAACACGGCATTGAGATAGCCTTCTAGTTGCTTTACCTGCTGGCTAACCGCTGCTCTGGTGACATTTAGCTCTTCAGCCGCTTTCGTTAAGCTTTGGTGACGCGCAGCGGCTTCGAATGCGCGCAACGCGTTAAGTGGCGGTAGGAATCTCATACTAGGGCACAGTTAAAATGCTAAAAGTGCTTTGTCTATATTACAGCAATATGATTGAGCTACATTTTGTCGGCTTTGCCCGCAGCACCGGCTAGTTTCGCCAACCATTTATCCAGTATTAAAGGCGGCTCTTCGCGATCTTCCGCCGCTTCTTTACGACGTACGGCATTTCGCACCAGCATTGCTCCCATCCACCTAAATGGTTCCGGCGGAAACGTACCTAAAGGGCCTTTTGCCAATCCACATTGCGTCCACTCATTATCTAAATCCAATGCCATTGAAGAGAGAATTTTACCTCCGATGCGGGTTTGCGCCACGCCATTGCCCGAATAGCCAAAGCCATACACTATATTTTGTTGCTCTTGTAGGTTACCGAAGAATGGTAAGCCAGTGGCCGAGCGATCAGAGCCTCCCGTCCAACTGTATGCAAACTCACCGACTTTCAGTTGAGGAAAGAGTTTTTGAAACGATTGACTGAGTAAGTCCAGATAACGTGTTTGACGGTTAAACATCGGATCAACTTTATTGCCAAACGAAAAGTGGTTTCCACCTTTGCCTAACATGATGCGCCCGTCCTTAGTATCGCGGTAGTAATGAACAAAAATTCTCGAATCCACTACTGTTGCGCCTTGCTTTGGACCATGTTTTTTGAGCAACTCTGGAATCGGCTTGGTGATGACCATATCCGATGAAACAACCACAATACTGCGTTTAAACTGTTTAAAGTGTTCAACCATCCACGCATTCAGTGCGAGCACTACTTTCTTTGCGCTCACTTTGCCAAGTGGAGTATGAACGGTAGCGGGCTGACCGAAGTCCAGCTTTGTCATTGGGGTATGTTCATAGATTTCGACACCGATTTCTAAAGCGACACGTCTAAGTCCACGCACTAGCAGTGCGGGTTGAACACTGGCAGCAGCAGGAGAAAAATACCCTTCAACATGCTGTTGTGAACCCGCTAGCTCAGCAATGTCTTGATCACGGCATTTAGACCAACTGTTGATGTTGTGCTTTTTAAGTTCACTAATGACTGGCGCCATAGTGCCTTGCTGTGCCGAATTGGTGGCCGTGTAGTAAGTGCCATTGAGGCAAAGCTCGGCGTCTATCCGCTTATCACGGCAAAACTCATCAATTTCGTAAATGGCTTGCTCAGATTGTTGAACTAGCCACGCTGCTTGTTGTTCGCCAAACAGGCGCTTTAAGGTTGGAAACTTAGTTGACCAAGTCAGCATACAACCACCATTCGCACCCGATGCACCGCTGCCACATAAGCCTTTTTCTAAGATTACGACTTTCTTTTCAGGCGCTTGTTGCTTTATGAGGATTGCACTCCACAATCCAGTGTACCCACCACCAACAACCGCGATATCAGCGTCGATTTGCCCTTTGAGTGGAAGCGACTGCGAGGACACTTCAGTTTCTAATGCCTGTTTAAACCAGTAGGAAGGTCGAGATTTCATAATAATGCTCTCAGTGATCGTTTTATTCACTTTAGCCAACTTGCTCTCCTTACCATAGCGAGGATATCTAACGGTTTGCGTAAGAATTCCTAACGCGGATATTCAACTAGTCAGTTATTACCTGCTCACATATATCAGCAAAAGTGGGCTTTTATGTGCTACGCAATCGTTTTGGATCAATTCCATTACAAAAATTTATCCGAAATTAATAAAAAATCGTGCATAAAACCGGTTATCCGCGATAATTGTTTCAATTTATTACATACCAAAAATTAACAATTGATTGGTTTTTAATCCTACTAAAAAACCAAATGAGAGGCTGTTATGTGGAATAAACTCAATAAATCCATGATGTTCTGCCAAGCAATGTTTGGCCTATCCTTCTATGGTGTGATGGTTATTTTGACTCGTTTCTTCTTAGAAGATTTAGGGTATAGCGAGGCAGATACCATGATGGTTGTCGGCGCATTTTCATCAATAGGACCACTTTTTGCGATTGCAGGCGGCTTTATTACCGACAAGTTCTTGGGCGCCTATCGCTCACTCACCATCGCATACGGTACATTCGCAACTGGATATACCCTCCTTGTACTTGGTGCATCAACGACTAACGTTCCACTAAGTTTGGTTGGTATCGCTCTAGCCAGTTACGCTCGTGGCCTAATGTCTCCTTCATACCCAAGTCTTTACAAACGTACCTTTGCTTCTGAAGAAGACTTCGAGAACGGCTACCCTGTAAATTACTCTGTAAACAACGTGGGAGCGCTGTTAGGTCAGTACTTGTTCCCAATGTTCGTGCTAGTGATCGGGTTCCATGGTAGCTTCATGCTTTCTGCTGCGATGGCGGGTTTGGCGTTCATCACTCTCGTTATCTTTAACAAACAACTTGTGGGCGTAGGTGCAGATATTGATCAAAAGCCTGTCAGTGTTAAAAACTGGACTGCATTTTTGTCACTTTCTGTCGCAATGGTTGGTCTGGTATTTTTCATGTTCTCTAACATGGCGATCGGACAAAACATCGTATACGCGATTGGCGCAGCTGCGATTCTGTACTTCATCAGCTTAATGTTTAAATCGGGCAAGTCAGATGCACTCAAAATGGGAACTATTTTGATCATGACAGTGCTGACCACATGCTTCTTTGTGTACTACGGTCAGATGATGACATCAATGACCATGGTAACTATCAATACCATGCGTGGTGACTTATTTAACCTGATCCCTATCGCACCAGAAGCATCAATGGCGATGAACCCACTTTGGTGTATTGTCGCTGGCCCTGTCTTAGCGATGACGTTTTCTTCATTAGAAAAGAAAGGTATTAACTTCTCTACAGCAACCAAGATCGGCTTCGCCTTTATTCTCACTGCGATTGCGTTTGGTATTCTCACGATGGCAGTGACAAACATTGGAACAGATGTTGTAATCCGCCCTGAAATCTTCTTAGCGATTCACTTCTTCCAAGCATTTGCGGAAGTGATCGTTGGTAGCTTAGTAGTGGCGTTTATCCTATCTGTCGCGCCAAAACACATCGAAGGCTTCTCGGTTTCACTCTTCTCTGTTGCTATGGCGCTTAGTGGTATCGTGGGTGCGGTATTCTCTACGTCTATTGCGCTTGAGAAAGGCCAGGAAATCACTCAAGACATCGTCAAGAACGTGTACGGCGACTACTTCCAACTGCTGACTGTTCTCGCTGTGGTTATGGTTGTGATCGCTTTTGCCTCATCGTTCGTGATTCGCAAGATGCTGGAATCAGCAAAACAAACAACCGACGCTGAGCTGGTTGAAGCCAAAAGCTAATCCCGCCAAACAGATTTAGATACTAAAAAGCCCCAAGCAAAATGCTTGGGGCTTTTGTGTTTTAAATGCATCGAGCATTATTCGAGTTACTATTCACGCTCTCTGAAGCGATAAGTATATTTTATGTTCATAACAGGCTGATAGGCGATATCACCGTTACTTGTCATTACTTCTTTGATTGTAATCTGTGAATCAAGTAACTCTACAGATCTCTTGTCGACAAGGTCATTACTGTTTAGGTATGCGTTTTGACCCAATTCACGAGGAGATTGTGCATTGACATCTTGAAGCATCATTTTACCAGCAGCATATGCTGCCTCTTTACTTGCAACTGGTTCACCCACCATACTACTAGTTGTAACACGTGTTTCATAAGAACCGGATAACCCCGCAAATGAAGCTGTACTAACGAGAACTAAACCAGCTAAAGATAATACCTTAATCATAACTTGCTCCTTCCTTACCAATAGTTGAACTGAATCCCGCTCAACTTTCTAAATGGTACGTAACATTGGACCGTAATGGATTCGAATAAATTGCACCTATTCATCAGCTTTTTTGAACTAACTAAATAAGAGCTAAACCTCTATAATCTATCCAATTTTGGTCTACATTATGCTTAAGAAATAATGTGCATTATTTCATTCAGTTGTTGCTTTGATTCTAGAATTAAGAAAGATAACTGTTCTCATTCAATAGAGTGATTGGTTATAAGATACACACTAAATATCATATAAATACCAGTGGTATTGCACACTAAGGCACGTAAAAGGCGCACTTATTTATCGCAATGCTACTAATACCAAACCCAGCAGTATCATCACTGAACCAACCACTCGAGTAAGCAGTAACCTTTCAAACAAAAAAACGACTCCCAAAACCATGCCGATCACTATGCTCAATTGGCGTAGTGCTACGACGTAGCTAACATTCTCGGTCATCGTCATTGCAAGCAAAACCAGTCCATAGGTCGTCGACATCATAATCCCAGCAATCGTTGTTGAGCGACGTATTTGCCACGCTTCAACGATATCAACCCAAGATTTGCTCAGAGTCAGATAAATGACAAAACAAAGTGAGATCGACCAGAACTGAAGTCCTAGATAGAAAATCGCGCTGCTAACATCGCTGACTTGAGAATGAAACGTCTGGTCGAGTATTAATAACGCCTCTTTGTCGACTACAGAGTAACCCGCGGTGCCTATCGCCGCGATCACCGCCCAGACCACGCCAAGATGCGCATAGTTACGAACGTTAAGTTGACTGAACGACTCCAAAGGGACAAACAGACAGCCAATTGTGATCAGTAAAAACCCAAACCAAGCATAAGCCGTCAATGAATAGCCCAGCAAGACGGTTACCACACCGACCATTAGAACAGGTAGCGCACGAGCAATTGGATAAACCACGCCAATATCGGCTTGTTTATACGCAAACCCCAGTCCCAATAAGTAGATCATCTGAGCAATGCCACTGATGACAAGTAAATACCAAAACTTAGTTGGCATCACTGCCAGACCAACGGTATTGCAGTACCAAACGAGAAAAGGTGAGAGTAGCAAAGCTGCCGCGGTAGCACTCGATAGGAAAAATGCAGGGCCAGACGCAGTATTGCTTTTACTTAGAAGATTCCAGCCAGCATGCAGAAAAGCAGAAACCACCACCAAAATGATCGCCAAGAGCGACATATTAAATCCTTATAAAAAAGGCTTCCTTATGGAAGCCTCAATCCTATTGCTGAAAGGGTTAGCGCTGAAGCTCTGCGAGTGACTCAATACTGATTGCATCATGACGCCAGTACTCGATATCGCAGTCGATCAACTCTCCATTTTGGTTGTAGTTGATGCGCTCAACCACCATTGCAGGCGTCCCTGACGTTGCTCTCAGCGCTTGAGCTGTTTCACCTAAAAGCGTGCTGGTAGAAATCCGGTAACGCGTTTTCTGGTAAACCACACCAAAATGCTCACGATAAATATCGGTCAGTGAGTTGGAGAGGTCGAAATCTAACAGGTTAGGAAACAACTCTGGACGGATATAGTTGGTGACATAAACAACTGGACGCTCTTCCAAGAACCTCACTCGGTCAACACGATAGACGTCAGAGAAAGGCTGAAGGTTCAGTAAACTCGCGGCTTGCTTGTTAGCTAAAATCCCTTTTGCCGCGACCACTTGCGTTTTAGGCACTCGATTTTGCGCCAGCGCCATATTGGGAAAGTTCAGTGTCTGAGTTGGATCGTATTTCAAAGGCTCAGGAGAAATAAACCAACCTCTCCTATCTTCGCGATAAATTCGCCCTTCTGCTTCCAACAGGGACAACGCTTCGCGCAAAGTTACGCGTGTGGTATCAAATGATTCTGCCAACTTTCTTTCTGCTGGTAGTTTCTGTCTTGGAGACAGCAAACCCGATTCGATTTGTTCGACAATGGAGTCTTTAATTTTAACGTACTGCACTTATTGTCCTTATCTGTTACGCCACGCTTGTGTTCGATTCTCTAACCATTTGCCCAGTGTCATGTGAAGCAACTTCGCTACTGCAGCCGACAGCATAATCATCACTGCCATGGCCGCCGCTGACCCCGTTTGCCCCGCATCGTCCATATTCAAAACCGATACCGAAGCAGGAATGGTGTCTGTCGAATAGATAAATACTACCGCAGAAGTGGTGGTTAATGCATTAATAAACAGGTAGCTAGCGATATCTAGAATCGCTGGCATACAAACCGGCAGCGTTACTTTTAAGAACAACTTGTATTGCGGAAGTTTCACAGACGCGGCCGTCGCCTCTATTTCAGCAGGAATCTGCTTTAATGCTGTCAATGCCGTCATATGACCAACGGTGTAATAGTGCACCACGGTGTTGGCAACAAGAAACGCCATCGTGCCATAAAGTACATTCAACGGGTTATTCACATCATTGAAGTAAAAGATATAGCCCAGGCCTAACACCATACCGGGCACCGCCATCGGCATTACACTCAACATCTGCATCACTTGTCGAACAGGAGAAAATGCACGCCCTTTTTCAATGCAATACGCACCAACAAAAATGATCGTGGTTCCTATGATCGCCGTCCATGTCGCAAGTGATAGAGAGTTAAAGTACGGGCTCCAGCCGTAGGTACTCATTTCCGCAAAGTTATAGTTGTTGAGGGTCAATGCTGTATTCCACGGCCAGAAAGTGACTAGCGAGCCATATACCGCCATTCCTAACACAGCAATCACCGCACAAGAAATCAACGTGCAAAAGACCAAACACACACCATCACGCACTGGATTCGGTTCGGGCTGGTAAGGAACAGAGCGAGTATCGAACAAGCTCTTTTGTTTTCTCTGTACCCAACGGTCGGCGGTAAAAGCAAACAACGCTGGAATCAACAATACGATACTGGTGACAGCCCCCATCGAAAAGTTCTGCTGCCCGACAACTTGCTTAAAGATATCCGTCGCCAAAACGTTGTAACTGCCACCGATTACTTTTGGCACACCGAAATCACACACCACCAGCGTAAACACAACAATCAAAGTGCTGATAAAGCCATACTTGGCGGCAGGCAATGTCACGATAAAAAAGGTTTTGAATGAAGAGGTTTTTAACGCTCGCGCGGCTTCATACAATCTCGCATCCGATGTGCGCAGAGAGGTTGTCATGATCATCAACGCGTGTGGAAACGTCCAGAATATCAGGCCAAGAGAAATACCAATCAAACCGTAAATTGAGTGTCCAGCTAAGAGTTCTTTTGCAATCCCCTGATTACCAAACAAGAAAATCAGACTGATAGCCGGAAGCAAAGACGGAGCCAAAATTGGTGCGGTCCCCAATACGTGAAATAGACCTTTGAAAGGCATGCAGGAGCGAGTCAGTGCGTACGCATAGCCAAATGACAACACACCGACGACAACGGTCACTAAAAGCCCGACTTTGAACGTATTACCAAGTGATTGCCAAAGCGCAGCGTGTGAAAAATAGTTGGCAAAATTTGCCAAGCCGACAAAGTCCCCAGCACTGTTTTGCACACTTTTTACCATCATCGCCCATAGCGGCATAACGATAAACAGCACCATCAATACAGACAGTAGAGTCAATAGCGCAAACAACACTACATTGTCACGGCTCAAACGACTTACCCACCTAGTTTCGCCTAGTGATGAGTTCGAGACTTTCATCGTTGGGTTACTCATAGTAGAAAACTCCATTACTCTCCCCTACGCGGCTTTGCTGTTTAACTCAGCAGGGGCAGTCGCTGGATAAGCCAAGTTCCCTTGCTGTGCAAACTTCACGTATCGCAACTCACCGACCGTTAAATTCAGTTGCTGCACCGCCTCGCCTGTTATATCAGCGTAAATTGGCGCAGCGTGTTTATCGTCTTGTAGTTCGCACTCAACACGATAAAACGCACCCAAAAATTCGCATGACTTGATACGCACAGGCAGAGCATCTGTGGCGCTTTGAACAATTCGGACCCCTTCAGGGCGCACCGCAAGAGTAAAACGGTCACCGCGCGATAAGTCGTAGTTATTTACCTCAGGCAACGGCAGCAAAGACTCCGCTACACGCAGGCTGGTATCGGTGGCTAAAGAGGCGTCGATAAAGTTCATTTTGCCAACAAACCCTGCAACAAAACGCGTCGCTGGACGCTGATAGATCTCTTGCGGCGTGCCCACCTGCTCAATCACACCATGGTTCATCACCACAATGCGATCCGCCATGGTCAGCGCTTCATCTTGGTCGTGTGTGACCATAATCGTCGTGATGCCTAGTTTGCGTTGCAGCTTACAGATTTCATCACGCAGATGAACGCGCACTTTTGCATCGAGTGCAGACAAAGGCTCATCAAGGAGCAGTAACCCTGGAGATAATGCCAGCGCGCGGGCTAAAGCAACGCGCTGTTGCTGGCCACCAGAGAGTTGATTAGGAAACTTATGCGCTGAGGTTGGCAAACCTATCATCTCAAGCCAGTATTCCACTTTTTCTAACGCGTCCTTGGTCGATATCCCTTGGTTTTTCAGACCAATAGCGATGTTCTCTTGAACGGTCAGATTGGGAAACAGAGCGTAAGACTGAAAGACAATACCGAAGTCTCGCTTTTCAGGTGGTAGGAACGTGGTATCTTGGCCGTCTTGTTGAATTGCACCAGAGGTTGGTAAATCTAGGCCTGCGATTGCTCTTAGCAACGTGGTTTTACCGCAGCCTGAAGGGCCAAGAAAGCAAACAAATTCACCTTTTTCGATCGCCAGTGAGATTTGCTTTAACGCGGTGAATTGTCCAAATTGCTTCACCACATTCTCAATTTGTAGGTAAGGTTGGTTAGTTGACATAACACACTCTCCAAATGGTATATACCAACCTTAAATCCGCTTTATTGCAGTCGAATGACAAATTTATAGACGAAAGATGACAGCAAGATGAAACCGTAGGGAGAGAAAACTCGTTAGATGCTAAGCCGTTATCGCCCTAGTCGTGCCATTCAACCGACATTCTGAAATAAGGGACGTCCCCTTTATAGAAACGCTCACCACATTTATTCATGGCAAAACGTTGATACAAACCTACCGCCGTTTCGCGTGCATCACACCACAACTGACGGACCTGCTTCGCTTGTAAATCGCTGATGATACGTTGCAAAACCTGACTGCCGATACCTTTGCCTTGATAATCATGCAGTGTCGCGAACTTTCTTAACCGCGCACTGCCGTTTTCGATAAATATCGATGCAACACAAACCAATTTGTCGCCGTCAAATGCCCCATAATGCAGCCCTTGTTCGTCTTCTTCGACGCGGCAAAACTCTTCGCTTTTGCTTGGCCACAGCACAACAAATCGTATCGGCAGAGTTTCTTCTGCGCTGATCATTTTAATCTTCATAATGTTCCCTATTTAACCGAGCACTAATGTGCCTTGCTTTAACACAGAATGCAAAAAGGAGAGCACAGGCTCTCCTTTGGTTATTTGTCTTTATCTGACTAAAATGATTACGATTTAGGCTCAGATTTCGCGTCAAACTTCTCTGACCAAGTCGCTAGGATATCAGCGCGCTTACTACCCATTTGCGCAAAATCCATCTTCGCCATATTAGCTTGTACGTTCGGGAAGTTCGATACTGTCGCTTTTACGTCTTTGTGAGCAACAACTGGGTACATTTCTACGTACAGCTCGTTCGCCGCTTTTGAAATTGACCAATCGACCACGCGTTTAGCCGCATCAGACTCTTTTACCAACCCAACCGCTTCTGATTCCCAGCCAATACCTTTTGGCGTGATCACGTCCAAAGGCGCGCCCTGAGTCTTCAACTTCGCACCGCGGCTTGCCATAGAGATACCAATTGCGACTTCACCCATCCCCGCTTGAACACATGGCTTAGAACCAGAGTGCGTGTAATGTGCGATATTGTTATCGAGCTTTTTCATGTAATCCCAAGCTTTGTCTTCACCCATATTTTGCAGCCATGCAGAAACCTGCATGTAACCCGTACCTGATGATGCAGGGTTTGGCATTGCAATATGACCTTTGTAAACTGGCTTGGTTAAATCTTCCCAGCTCATTGGTTTTGGCAAGTTTAATTGCTTAGCCACCACTTCGTTGAAACACACCGCGTTAAAGAACGCATCATTGCCAAACCACGCTTGGTTCGACTGAGGGTCATTCAGGCTAGCGTTTAGCTCATTTACACCTTTTGGCGTGTATGGTTTAAGAATGCCTTCTTCTTTTAGTAACGCCATCGAAGAACCCGCCAAACCCCAAACGACTTCTGCGCGAGGGTTATTTTTCTCTGCCAGCAGCTTTGCGGTCATGATGCCTGTTGAATCACGTACCCACTTGATCGTTACGTCTGGATTTTCTTTTTCAAACGCCGATTTGTACTTGGCCAGAATGTCAGTTTCGAAAGCGGTGTAAACCGTCACTTCCTGTGCTGCGAATGCATTTGTTGCCAGCAGTGAAACCAGTGCAGCTAGCGATCCTTTCATCAAACGGTTTTTCATCATCTTCTCCAATTTAGACTGTTTCGTTTGAAGACCACTTGTTTAACGTTTCGGACTAACAATGTGGTCTGTACCAGTTGACGATACCCACCCTAAAATGTGTTTGTGACGAAAGCATGAACAAAAAATGGCAGTTGTGCGAAACAAAGGCCAAATCGATTTTCGATAAATTTCCCTGCCGATTTGATATTAAAGTTTTATGAAATCCGCTTGTGAGCTATTTACTCCGATTTTTTGCTGCTGATAAAGTACCAATAAATTCTGGTATACACCAAAAATACAAAACGGATATTGTCATGAAGAACGAATACTTATTGCTGACCCCTGGACCACTATCGACATCGGAGACGGTACGCGAAGCCATGCTTAAAGACTGGTGTACTTGGGATGACGAATACAACAAAGACGTGGTCGAGGTGATTCGCAGCAAGCTGGTGAAACTAGCGACTCAGCAAGATGGATACACCAGTGTACTCATGCAAGGTAGCGGTACAGCATCTGTAGAAGCCACCATCGGTAGCACAATTGATAACAATGGAAAGCTACTCGTGGTCGACAATGGCGCTTACGGCGCTCGTATTGCTCAGATTGCCGACTACCTAAATATCCCATGCCATGTCGTTTCTCCTGGCGAAACATCACAGCCGCACTTGAACGAGGTAGAAACGGCATTGGCATCGGATACCGCAATCACCCACGTCGCGATTGTCCACTGTGAAACCACCACCGGCATGCTGAACCCAATTGAAGCAATTGCAGCATTGGCAAAGCAACACAACAAAACCGTGATTCTCGACGCGATGTCGAGCTTTGGTGGCATTCCAATGGACATCGGCGAGCTTGGCATCGACTTTATGATCAGCTCTGCCAACAAGTGTATTCAAGGCGTACCTGGCTTTGGCTTTGTCATTGCGAAACAAGATGAACTCGAAAAATGCAAAGGCCGTGCGCGCTCACTAAGCCTAGATTTGTATGACCAATGGCACTGCATGGAGGCCAACCACGGCAAGTGGCGCTTTACCTCACCGACTCATACCGTGCGCGCGTTTTACCAAGCGCTGCTCGAACTTGAGCAAGAAGGCGGTATTGACGCCAGACACCAACGCTATAAAACGAACCAACAAACATTAGTCGAAGGCATGCGCAAACTGGGCTTCAAGCCACTGCTGAGCGATGAACTTCACTCGCCGATCATCACCTCTTTCCACTCTCCAATGAGTGACGCTTACGAATTCAAACGATTCTACGCTCAGCTCAAAGAACATGGATTTGTGATTTATCCGGGCAAAGTCTCTAACGCCGACTGTTTCCGTATCGGCAATATTGGCGAAGTCTACCCAGAAGACATCCAACGTTTAATTCAAGCGGTGAGCAAGTCTATGTACTGGAACGACAACGTGACGGCAGCGTAACCATGGATAACAACGTACAACCGACCCACTTTCGTAGCGAAGGCGATATCAATACAACGCCTGCACGCGACAAATGGAACAAATCGATTGCAGACCAAGACACTCAATCGTTGCTGAAAAGAGATAGCGATGTGTTTCTGCATCAAGCAATGTCAACGCCATGCCTAGACTCACTCGCAGGCGCAGAAGGTATTTACTTGCAAGATACCTCTGGTAAGCGCTACATGGACTTTCATGGAAACAACGTCCATCAGCTTGGTTATGCTCATCCACATGTCATTAAGAAAGTGCAAGAGCAGATCGCCAAACTGCCTTTTTCACCTCGTCGTTTCACCAATGAAATCGCGGTTCAATGCGCAGAAAAACTCACAGAAATCTGTGGTGGCGAATTAAATCGAGTGTTGTTTGCACCGGGTGGAACCTCAGCGATAGGTATGGCGCTCAAACTGGCGCGTCATATCACTGGCAACTACAAAGTCGTTTCTCTGTGGGATTCTTTTCATGGTGCATCGCTTGATGCCATTTCGGTCGGAGGTGAAGCCTGTTTTCGTCAAGGCATGGGACCATTAATGGCTGGCGTAGAGCGTATTCCACCAGCGGTTTCTTATCGTGGTACATTTCCGTTACACAACGCTTCCTCAAACGAGAATGGCGATGTTCACTATGCCGATTATCTTGAGTACGTCATCGAAAAAGAAGGTGGCGTTGGCGCTTTTATCGCGGAAGCCGTACGTAACACCGATATTCAAGTGCCAAGCAAAGCCTACTGGAAACGGATACGAGAAATCTGCGACAAACATAATGTCATGCTGATCATTGATGACATTCCTAACGGTATGGGGCGCAGTGGCGAATGGTTTACCCACCAGGCTTACGATATCGAACCCGACATCCTTTGTATTGGCAAAGGCTTAGGCGGAGGGTTAGTACCGATTGCCGCGATGATCACCAAAGACAAGTACAACACCGCAGAGCAAATCTCTATGGGTCATTACACCCATGAAAAAAGCCCAATTGGTTGTGCGGCAGCGCTTGCGACAATCGAAGCCATCGAAAACGAAAATCTAATAGAGAAAGCCAAAAACGACAGCCAACTCATGCGCGATGAGCTACTACGCATGAAAGAGCAGTACCCATTGATAGGCGACGTGCGTGGGATCGGATTGTTGTGGGGCGTGGAGTTAGTCACTGATAGAGAGTCCAAACAACGCGCCTACGACGAAGCAGAAGCCGTGCTCTACCAATGCTTGAGCAACGGCCTGAGCTTTAAAGTCTCTCAGGGTAATGTGATTCAACTTAGCCCTCCGCTGATCATTGCTCGCCAACAACTCAAACAAGCGCTGGCAATATTTGAACAAGCCATTGCTGATACATGTAAAGAATACAACTACTTATAAGGGATAAATGATGACTCTTTCCTCTTCACCGCTGCAAGCCGTCATTTTTGACTGGGCAGGCACCATTGTTGATTTCGGATCGTTCGCGCCAACCAGCATTTTTGTTGAAGCATTTAAACGTGGTTACGACTTTGACATCACACTCGACGAAGCGCGTGAGCCAATGGGCCTAGGCAAGTGGGACCATATTCAAGCCGTGGGCCGTTTACCGAGCGTCGACAAACGTTGGCAAGCTCAGTTTGGTCGTGCGATGAACAGTGATGATATCGACCGTATTTACGCCACATTTATGCCGTTGCAGAAAGCCAAAGTGGCGGATCATGCAGCGCCAATTCTTAACGCCATTGAGGTTGTCGAGGGGCTTAAGCAGCGTGGCATCAAAATTGGATCTTGCTCTGGCTATCCTCGCGAAGTAATGAACGTTCTTATCCCAGCGGCGGCCGATTACGGCTACAAGCCTGATTACGTGGTCGCGACTGATGACTTGCCACAAGGCGGTCGCCCTGCCCCGTTTATGGCGTTGAAAAACGTGATTGAACTAGGCGTCACCAACGTATCTGCCTGTATTAAAGTCGATGACGCCGCACCCGGTATCGATGAAGGCCATAACGCAGGTATGTGGACGGTAGGTTTGTTGTTGTCAGGCAACGAAGCAGGCTTAACGTTCGAAGAGTACCAAGCGGCGAGTGAAGAAACTCTGGCAATCGCACGTGAAAAAGCGCGAGTAAAACTCAGCAAAAGCGCACCGCATTACCTGATCGATACCATTGCCGATCTACCTGCGGTCGTGACTGAGATCGAACGCCGAATCGCTGCGGGTGAGCGTCCTTAAGTAACAAAACAATCGGGCGCCCTTTCTCAAGAGCGCCCGATAACTCATCTCTGTAAAACCTTAAGCTACCAAGATGTTTTTCAATTCATGCAATGAGTTTACGGTGTAGTTTGGCGCAATGCCCTGTACTTGCTCTGCGCTATGAGTATTCAACCAACAAGTCTCAATCCCAAAGTTGATCCCACCGAGGATGTCAGAATGAGGATTATCACCCACCATCAGAATCTTGCTCTTACACGGATTACCCATCACTTCCAATGCGTGGCTGAAAATACCCGCGTCCGGTTTCGCAACGCCCACCTCTTCAGAGATAATCACGTGGTCGAAAAACTCGGTCATACCGGTGCGCTCTAAACGAATCGCCTGAAGTTCAGTAAACCCATTAGTAATAATGCCCATTTTGGCTTTGCCTTGCAGCGCTTCCATTAGCTCTTTCGCACCCGGTAACAAAGTGCAAATGTCGGCCATCGCTTCTAAAAAGGCGCTGTTTAGCTCTTGAGTTGTGGTCTCAAGCTTGGTCGCCCACTCTTGAAAGCGAGTGTGTTTCAGCTCGTGCGCGGTGATTTTTCCGTCTTGGTAATCCACCCACAGCGGTTTGTTGACCTTCTGGTAATGCTCAAAATCTTGCTGGGTAAAATCCACACCTTTGCGAGAGAACATTAGCTGCATCCCTTTAAATGCGTCAAAGTGGAACAGGGTTTCGTCAGCGTCAAATAAGATCCAATCGTACTTCATTTTTCTCTCCTCAAATTTGCCCTGCTAGTGTAGATTGTTTTCCATTAGATGATAATCTAAGAATATAGAAATTAATTGTAAACCAAAACTCAACTATGCAAGCATTCTCATCCATTCCTGTTTTTGTCGCCGTCGTTGAATGTGGTGGATTTTCACCAGCGGCGAATAAGCTCAACATCACCAAATCGGCGGTGAGCAAGCGCATCAACCAGTTGGAAGATGAACTGGGAATTCGGCTGCTTAACCGTACTACCCGAAAACTGAGTCTTACCGAAGCAGGAAAACGCTACTACGAGTATGTTTCGCAATCTCTTAATCTTGCCCAGCAAGGCATTGACGCAGTTACTGAGTTGCAAGGAAATCCACGCGGAAAGCTCAAGCTCACAGCGCCGATGTCATTTGGTGTATTGCATGTCGCGCCTTTGGTTGCTGAGTTTCTCGCGCTTTATCCTGATGTGGAAATCGACCTACAACTCGAAGATCGCATGGTGGATTTGGTCCAAGATGGTTTCGATTTGGGTATCCGAATTGGCAACCTGCCGCTATCTAATCTTGTGGCAAAACGACTGACACCTTGTCGCAGTGTACTTTGTGCTTCACCAGATTACTTGCAGCAACACGGTTCACCGAGCAAACCTTCTGACTTATCCAATCACAACTGCTTGCAATACACCTATTATCGTGGCGGCTCTGAATGGGTGTTTGAGTCTATGGGAAATGAGTTCCGAGTCGTGCCTAAAGGACGCCTAACCGTCAACAACAGTGAAGCGATCCGCAGAGCGGCCATCGAAGGCGTTGGCATTGGTCAGTTACCGACATTTATCGTCGCCAAAGACATGGCGGCTGGGAATCTCATTCCAGTGATGCAAGACTATCAATTACCAATGCATGCCGTTTATGCGGTGTTCCCAGAGCGTAAACACATGCCCGTCAAAGTGCGGACGTTTATTGATTTTATTAGCGAACGTTTAGGTGCGGACAATCCTTATTGGGACAGCATGATCAAAGACACGCTTAATCTGTGATCCAATGCCCACGATTAGCAATCCAACAACTTTCTTCACCAAATCATGATGTTAAGCAAGCAGGCACAGATTAGAACCACTACCATTGAGCCGTTGTATTAAGCCAGCCAAAGTGGAGTCTGCTATGAAACACTTTCTACCATCCAGCGTTATGCTCACCCCGTTTGTAGTCAAACACTATCCCACTCAAGATGAAGAGACCGAGATTGACGTGCAACAAGAAGACGAACTGAAGCACGTTGACGAAGAGGAAGAATGAGATCCACTTCAGGTCGAAAATGCTGAAGATCATCTACCCTAGGTAGCGTTAAAGACAAAAGGAAATGTGAACAATGAAAAAAGTAGCCGTCATACTCAGTGGTTCCGGTGTATTTGATGGAGCAGAAATCCATGAAGCCGTTCTTGCGTTGCATGCGATTGAAAAGCAAGGCGCAACATGGCACTGCTTTGCGCCAAATATCGACCAGCTCCACGTCATTAACCACAAAACCGGCGAAGAGATGGACGAAACGCGCAACGTGTTGGTAGAAGCAGCACGTATCGCACGTGGTAACATTGAAGATGTCGCCAAGCTAAACCCTGACGAGTTCGATGCCCTACTACTACCGGGCGGTTTTGGCGCAGCAAAAAACCTGACTGATTTCGCGGTCCACGGCGCAGAATGTAGCATCAATACCCACGTAGCCTCGGCTTGTCGCGCTTTTGCTCAGGCCAACAAACCTGCGGGTTATTTGTGTATCGCTCCTGTGATTATCCCGATGATCTACGAAAACGGTGTCAAAGGTACGATAGGCAATGATGCTGCGACTGCTGCCGCGTTCAACATCATGGGAGGCGAACACGTAGACTGCGCAGTTGACGAGATCGTGTACGACCAAGAGAACAAAGTGCTATCGACACCCGCTTACATGCTAGCCAACTCGATTTCAGAAGCCGCTTCTGGCATTGAAAAACTCGTGAGCAAACTACTTTCCCTCGCCTAGAATTGTATATTTATTCAACAAAAGCCCTTTAAATTTCCGTTTAAAGGGCTTTTTTATTTTTACATCCATCAACAGCTCGCAACTCATCCTACCAAAAACCTGAACAAGCAACTCACATTAAGTCACTAAAAATAAATAACTTTATCAAGAAAATTATACAATCGTGCGCATATCACAATTTCACATCAAACTACTCATTAAGAAGTAGGAGATTAAGTGAGTTCATCTATACTCAGTGAAAAGATATGCAACCAAAAACTTATAAGCTCTTTCCAATAAACACATAACAATGGAGTAATACAATGACGAGTGCATTTTTCATCCCTACAGTAAATTTGATGGGCGCAGGCTGTCTTAAAGACGCAGCAGACAGTATTCAGTCAAAAGGTTTTAAAAAAGGTCTTATTGTTACCGATAAAATTCTGAACCAAATCGGTGTCGTTAAGAAAGTCCAAGACCTTTTGACTGAACGTGACGTCGAAACTGTAGTCTTTGATGGCACACAACCCAACCCTACGATTTCTAACGTTAATGACGGTCTTGCGCTGCTAAAAGCGAATGACTGTGATTTCGTTGTCTCTTTGGGCGGTGGTTCACCACACGACTGTGCAAAAGGCATTTCTTTAGTTGCGGCAAACGGCGGAAAAATCGGTGATTACGAAGGCGTTGACCAATCAGCTAAACCAATGCTACCTCTAGTTTCTATCAACACCACGGCAGGTACTGCCTCTGAAATGACTCGTTTCTGCATCATCACCGATGAAGAACGTCATATCAAAATGGCAATCGTAGATAAGCACACTACTCCGCTAATCTCGGTTAACGACCCTGAGCTAATGCTTGCTAAACCAGCGTCTTTGACTGCGGCAACTGGTATGGATGCACTGACTCACGCGGTGGAAGCGTACGTTTCAACTGCGGCAACGCCGATTACTGACGCTGTCGCAATTAAAGCGATCGAACTGATCCAAGCTCACCTACGTACTGCAGTTAAGGATGGCAGTAACCTAGAAGCTCGTGAACAAATGGCTTACGCGCAATTCATGGCGGGTATGGCATTTAACAACGCATCACTTGGCTATGTTCACGCAATGGCGCACCAACTGGGCGGTTTCTACGACCTACCACACGGTGTGTGTAATGCGATTCTTCTACCACACGTACAGCGCTACAACGCGCAAGTCGTGCCTGCTCGTCTACGTGACGTAGCAAAATCACTAGGTGTGAACGTTGAAGGTATGACACCAGAGCAAGGTGCAGACGCAGCGATTGAAGCTATCGTGTCACTAGCGAAAGATGTTGGCATCCCAGCAGGCATCCAAGAGCTAGGCGCGAAAGCGGAAGACATCCCAACGCTTGCCGACAACGCACTAAAAGATGCTTGTGGTTTCACTAACCCTAAACAAGCGACGCACGAAGAGATCACAGCGATTTTCGAAGCTGCGATGTAATCTATAGCGTAATCCGACACGGATTAATGACAGATAAAAAAGCCCTCGACGTATCTCGAGGGCTTTTTCTTTGTTGTTTCTTAGTATTTGGTATGCGCAGCTTGTTAAAGCATTTCTTTGGCAATCAAGTGCAGTAGATACGTTTCACGTTCGATGCTCATGCCTTTCTTTGGGCTTTCCGCGATGGTTTTCTCGTTGTGAGCAATCGCATCATGGATGTTGACCCAAACTGGCTTCATACCGTTTTTCACTTCGTAGTCTTCATACGCGGTTTCACCTAACTGCGCATCAATTTTGCAGCTGTAGCAGTAAGATGTCATGTGCATCACGTCCGCGTCGTCTTTGTACCAAGGGCGAAACTCTTCATAAATACCAAAAGGTTTAATGCTATGAATGTTGCGCGCACCCGTTTCTTCCTGAAGCTCTCTGACCATACCAGCAATCACATCTTCACCTTCGTCCAAGCCACCACCAGGAATGGTGTAATCGTGGTAACGCTCGGTGTAGAGCAGTAAGATATTTTCACCTTCGACGACAATCGCACGTGCCGCTTTACGCTGAAAAACGGTTTTGTCGTCCAAATGTTCAATATCCGGGTGAACGGTAGTTTTTAAATGTCTCATGACTGCTGCTTGTTAGTCGAATTTGCGCAGATTCTACCACATCACCCTGCGCTCTCAAGCTCACGAATCAAGAATGAACCCACAATAAATTGATGGTTTAATTTTTTATTATTTAGAGGTTCAATAAGAGCAATTTCCCTCCAGCATCTATTTTGAGAGGCTCTTTATGTTAGATGTCGCATTATTCAGCGCTAAATCGTACGACGAAGTGTCATTTCGTAAGGCCAATAAGCAGTTTGGCTTTAATCTCCATTTCCACGATTTCGCTTTAACACCGAAAACCGCCAAGATGGCGCAAGGTTCGCAAGTCGTCTGCCCGTTTGTGAATGACGATTTATCCGCTGAAGTGCTGAAGTCACTTGCCGAGCATGGGGTTAAGATGGTCGCAATGCGCTGCGCAGGGTTTGACCGCGTCGATTTAGACGCAGCCAAACAACTCGGCATCCAAGTCGTTCGCGTACCAGCTTATTCACCAGAGTCCGTCGCTGAGCACACGGTGGGTTTAATGATGAGCCTAAACCGTCGCTTCCATAAAGCGTACCAGAGAACCCGTGACGCCAACTTCTCGTTGGACGGCTTAGTCGGCTTTAACTTCCACGGTAAAACCGCAGGTGTCATCGGCACGGGTAAAATCGGTATCGCGACAATGCGCATTCTTAAAGGGCTAGGCATGAACATTCTCTGCTTTGACCCATATGAAAACCCGCTAGCGATTGAAATGGGTGCGACATACTGCAGCAAAGATCAGTTGTTTCAACAAAGCGATGTGATCACGCTGCATTGTCCAATGTCTGAAGAAAACTACCACTTGCTGGATGAGAAAGCCTTCAATCAAATGAAAGATGGTGTGATGATCATTAACACCAGCCGTGGTGGATTATTGGATGCATCTGCGGCGATCGAGGCGCTAAAGAAAGGCCGTATCGGCGCACTGGGTTTGGATGTGTATGAGAACGAGAAAGAGCTGTTCTTCCGTGACAAATCCAACGATGTCATCGTCGATGATGTATTCCGTCGCCTATCCGCGTGTCACAACGTGCTGTTTACTGGACATCAGGCATTCTTAACCGACGAAGCGCTCGGTAATATCGCCGACACAACACTCGGCAGTGTCGCGGCGTTCCAAGAAGGTAAGCGTTCAGGCAATGAATTGATCGAGTTTTAAACGTTACCAGATAAGCAAAGGGCTTCCAATCAGAAGCCCTTTTTCGTTACTAACTTTTTATTATTTACGTAGTGAGTTAAGTTTCGCTTGAGCAATACCAAAGACAGTATTGATCGGGTAACTGCCCTCTTCACTCAAGGTGCCGGCTGGTTTACCCATAAACAGCTCGATTGCCTCAGTCACGTGGTCTATTGCCCAGATATGAAACTCGCCTTTTTCGACCGCTTTCACCACATCTTGTCTCAACATCAGGTTGTGAGTGTTCGCACGAGGAATAATCACTCCTTGCTCGTGGCTACGGCCTTTAATGGTACACACATCGAAGAAACCTTCGATCTTCTCATTCACCCCGCCAATTGGCTGTGCTTCGCCAAACTGGTTCATTGAGCCAGTAATCGCAATATCCTGACGGTTTGGTTGTTTCGAGAACGCGGATACCACGGCACAAAACTCTGCCATACTCGCGCTGTCACCATCCACGCCACCATAAGATTGCTCGAAGGTGATGGTGGTATTGAGCGGCACCTTAGCGGTTTTGCCGAACACCGATGACAAGTAGGCACTGAGGATCATTACCCCTTTGGAGTGAATGCTACCGCCTAGGTCAACACTGCGCTCAATGTCGATCACATCACCCTCGCCGTAACAGGTCGTCGCGGTGATTCGGTTTGGCGCACCAAACATATATTCGCTAGTACTTAACACCGATAACGCGTTGACCTGACCAATCGCCGTACCTTCGGTTTGGATCAGCGTCGTGCCGTTCACAAATCCTTCCATGACGGTATCTTTCAAGCGGCTAACACGCAGCTCTTGGTTCGCTAACGCTTCCTCTACATGGCTCGAACGAATCATGTTTGAGTTCGCCTGCCTAGCCACATAATTGGACTCTCGCAACAGGTTCGCGATATGCGCGGAATGCAAAGAGAGCTTGTTCTGATCGCCCGCTAGTCGAGAGCTGTGCTCAATAATGCGCGCGATCGCTTTGCGGTCGCAATGCAGCATGTTGTTGTCATTAACGACACTGGAAATAAAGCGCGCGTAATGCAGCTCAGATTCATCGGTACGCGTCATCTCGTCTTCAAAATCTGCGGTCACTCTGAACAGTTCGCTAAACTCCGGATCGTAGTGCTGCAGCAATTGATAAGTGCGGTAATCGCCGAACAAGATGATCTTCACATCCAATGGAATCGGTTCAGGATCGAGTGATACTGTGCCGGTAAGAGTGACTTCTTTCTCCAGCGAAGTGTAACTCAACTGGCGAGCCCGCAAGGCTCGTTTTAGACCATCCCAAACATACGGCTGCTCCAATACCTTTTGCGCATCCATCAATAACACGCCGCCGTTCGCTTTGTGCAAACTGCCCGGACGAATCAATGAGAAATCCGTAAACACGGTACCTTTGAACGTTGCGGTTTCCACATAACCAAACAACGAGTGGTAGTTCGGGTTCTCTTCCACCACAATCGGGAAGTCTTCTTTTTTGCGGCTTACTAGAACGTTAATCTTGTAGCGGCGCGGCAGTTTCTTATCCAATGACGCACTGGCAATCTCCGCCTGCTCTTCGCTTTTCTCTAAGAAAATATCGGCGTTTTCAACGATATCTTTCTGTAGGTCTTTTAGGTACGCCTTAATCTCTGGGTAACGAGAATAGTCCTTCTTCAACTGTTTGATGAAATGAGCGATAACGTCGAGTGTGACTTCGTCGTTAAGCTTTTTGATCTTATCGCTGTACGACTCTTCCCATTCTGTCAGCTGTCTCACCATATCGCGCAGCTGCACTTCCAGCGCATCAATCGTATCGCTGAAATGTTCTTGTTCTTTCTTACTTAGATTGTCGAAGCTCTCTTCGGTGTGCATCTCTTCGCCATTCATAGCGACAAATTGATAGTCGCCCTGAGTGGTGATGGTCAGACTGATACCTTGCGCTTTTGCTTCTTTGGCTATCTGCGCCAGCTCCGCTTCTTGTTTTTGCGCCAGCTGATTTTTCAGCTTGTCTGCACGGCTGTAGTAAATTTCATTGTCGAACGCAAGTGGCAGTGCGTTAAGCAATTTAGAGATGAGTTTCTCGATATCTTGTCTGAACCGACTGCCCACTCCACATGGCAGTTTGAGTACTTTTGGCGTACGGACATCATCGAAATTCGCCACATAACACCAGTCGTAGAGGTCATTTACGTCGTGCTTGTGTCGATTCAGATAACGCAGGATCATAGTGCGCTTTCCAAGCCCGTTCTGGCCAATCGCATAGATGTTGTAGCCTTTCTCTTTGATCGACATCGCGAACTCTACCGCTTTCTGCGCACGTTTCTGCCCGACGATCTCATCGATTGGCGCCAACTCTTTTGTCGACTTGCTTGGCAACATTTCTAGCTCTGCAGCATGGTAAAGCTTGCTGGCTTCTAGCCGTTGAATAGCCATCTCAAATTTCCTTATTATTCTAATATTCCACTAGTTTAGGCTAGATTTGGTTATATTTTAGTGACTTACGCACTATTTAAGTTCAAGTGATTAAATATCCACCAACTTATTTTTAATTTGCAATTAAATGATAATTATTTGCAATAGAGAATTAATTGCATTTAAATATGCGAGAACGTAATTCTGGTGGAGTATAAAACATGGATCTACAGCAGTGCTGGACTCACTATCTCAAAGCTGAGCAGTTATTAGAACAAGGCCACTGGCCTGAAGCTCACTATCTGTATGATCAGGTGCTTTGCCACCTTCCAACCCATATTCAATCGGCTCTCGATTGCAAAGACACCAAACCGTGTCAGTTTAGCTGTTTGCTCACTGGCTTGCGCGATGCCGCAGTATCGCAATCGGAAATTCTCAATAAATTGGGACAACACGACCGAGCGTTTGAACTGCTCAATCAAAGCTACGCACTACTACAGTTTCTCTCGATTGAAAGCGCTGACTTAGTCAAAGCGACCTACCATATTCTGGATAAAAACAGTGAAGAGCTATTGCAGCATATGGCGGCCTTTTGTAGTGCGCAGCGTAACGCACAGTGGATGCTTGAATTCGAACGCGTACAAAGAGCGCACCACCATTTTGCCACACTGAAAGCCCATTCCCCAACACCAGAAAGCGCTCGTCTCATTAATTAAAATAAAGGAATACCCATGTCACAGGCTTCTATTTTAGAGGTAAGACACCTCTCAGTGAGCTTTACCACCAACGATGGCATCGTTGACGCGGTAAAGGATGTGAACTTTGAACTATACAAGGGTGAAACGCTGGCGATTGTTGGCGAGTCCGGCAGTGGGAAGTCTGTTTCGACTAACGCCCTAATGCAGCTTTTACCCAACAACGCGATCGTCCATTCTCAAGCAAGCATAGTGTTTGAGGGCGAAGAACTGCTCGATAAAAGTGAAAAGCAGATGCGCTCCATTCGTGGCGACCGCATCGGAATGATTTTCCAAGAGCCGATGACGTCGCTCAATCCTTATATGCGCGTAGGCATTCAGGTCGCCGAAGCGATTATGTGTCATCGCAGGGTCTCTAAATCTCAGGCAAAGCAGCGTGTGTTAGAACTGTTTGAGTTGGTTCATATGCCAAATCCAACTCAGGCTTACACTAAGTATCCACACGAGTTTTCTGGTGGCCAGCTACAGCGCATCATGATTGCGATGGCATTGATTAACGAGCCAGATATTCTGATTGCCGATGAGCCGACCACTGCGCTCGATGTAACGGTGCAGGCCGAAGTGCTCAATCTACTGAAAGAAATACAAAACAAAATGGGCATGGCGATTTTGTTTATCACCCACGACCTTGGCGTGGTAAAGCATTTGGCTGACCGAGTCATCGTAATGTGTAAAGGCGATGTGGTCGAGCAAGGTGAATGCGCAGCGCTGTTTGCTAATCCGCAGCACAGTTACACCCAAATGTTGATAGATTCGATCCCACACGGCAGCAAAGATCCCATTTGCGACAGGTCGCCATCTTTGCTCAAAGCAGACGACATCCGCGTGAAGTTTTTAACCCATACACACTTTTTGCCAAGCAAGAACCGCTACTTTGAAGCGGTAAAAGGGATTTCACTCGACCTCAAGCAAGGTGAAACACTTGGGATCGTGGGTGAGTCCGGCTCGGGCAAATCGACGCTAGGGCGCGCTCTGATTGGATTACTGCCATACAGCGGTGAGATTGAATACAAAGGGCAAAAACTTTCTCAACTGACTGAGAAACAACGCTTCGCGCTCAAAAAAGACATCCAGATGGTGTTCCAAGATCCATACGGTTCGCTGTCACCAAGAATGACCATCGGTGAAATCATTACCGAAGGCTTAACCGTCCACCAGCCTCATCTCAGCCGTAGCGAGCGAATGCAAAAAGCTCGTAAAGCATTGGAAGAAGTTCGCTTAGATCCTCATTCAATTAACCGTTACCCTCATGAGTTTTCTGGTGGGCAACGTCAACGTATCGCCATTGCACGCGCGCTGATTTTAGAACCAAGCTTTATTCTGCTGGATGAACCGACTTCTGCGCTGGATCGCTCAGTACAGTTGACCGTGATTGACCTACTAAAAGATATTCAGAAGAAGCACAACATCGGTTTCTTGTTTATCAGCCACGACTTGAGCGTGGTAAAAGCACTGTCTGACCGCGTGTTAGTGATGCAAAAAGGTGAAGTCATGGAACAAGGAACCGCAGAAGAAATCTTCCACAATCCGCAAAGTGACTACACCAAAAAGCTTATTGCGGCGTCGTTTGATTTGGAACATCCAGACAAAGTTGCCTAGAGTCAAAAGAGTTTCGGTTTGGCCGCCGATTTCTACTAATCTATCGCTTCAACCTTAGATTGGTAGCCAACACGCCGACGCAAGGATGCGTCGGCTTTATTATTTTTAGAAGTAGTGAGAAATGGCCAAGTATCGTGTGCGGATATGCTCGATAAGTAGCTTCACTTTGTTTGGTGGCTGACGGGTAAACGGATAAACCGCATACACACCCAAACGCTTACCCACCTGCTCTGGGAACAAATCAACTAGCTGGCCGTTACGTAAATCATGGTAAACCAGACACCTTGGCACGTAGGCTATGCCATGCCCGCCGAGCGCCGCTTTTCTTAGTGCTGTCGCGTTATCAGTGTTAAACGTACCCGAGACACCGACAATGTAGTTGCCCTTTTCGCCTTTAAATTCCCACTCACTCGCGCCAGTGGTTTGATACGCATATTGCAAACAGTTGTGATTGACTAAATCTTCCGGTCGAGCAGGTTTGGAGTTTCGCGCAATGTACGTTGGCGAGGCGCACACCACCCATTGAGAGTCGAGAATATGTCTGGCGATCAAGCTGGAATCTTCCAGATAACCGGTACGAATGACCAAATCGTAACCGCCTTCAATTAAGTCGACAAAGCGGTTATTGAGCGACATATCGACGGTTAAACCCGGGTGCATGTTACAAAACTCCGCCACGGCATCGGCCAAAATTAAATCACCCGAAATGCACGGCACCGACATTTTGATGTGTCCGCTTATATTCTCACCAAAGCCTGAGACCGCATCCATAGCTTCAAGAGTGGCTTGCTTCACATTTTTGGCTCCGTGTGTCAGCGCCTTTCCTGCCTCTGTGAGGGTTAATTTACGCGTAGTTCGATATAATAATTGAACGCCTAACTCCTCTTCCAGGCGGGCAATTCTTTTGCTAACTACCGAATTTGTAAGGCTATTTGCCTCTGCAACCTTACTAAAGCTGCCCATCTCTACTACCTGTGAAAACAGGATTAAATCGTCTGCACGCATCGCATTATGCCATTTTTGGAACTAATTATTTTCATTATTTCCCTATATCAAAAAAAAATAAAGGGGTAGATTCACCGCGAATTAACACAATTATCACAATCATAAAATCGAAGAGATTCTGAAGAATCCTGATTTAAGAAAGTAGTACCAATCTGGATAAGTAGTTGTACGGATAATTGCACCGAGACGAAACACTTAACGCTCAACAAAACTTGGTTAATCTTTGGTTACCATAATTTTAATTACCAAGATCAACTCAGTCCTAAGTGAAGTCTACCAGCAATGCGTGACCGAATGCTTATTTAGATTGGTATCCCAAGCGTGCAAGAGGATGTACCAATGAGTGAAACATTATTAGCCCTTGTGGCCTTCTCACCAATCGTGGTGGCGGCCATTTTACTTGTCGGCCTTAACTGGCCTGCAAAACGCGCGATGCCTGTCGCGTTCGGATTAACCGTTGTTATTGCCCTGTTCTTCTGGGATATGACAACAAACCGTGTACTTGCGTCGGTTTTCCAAGGTTTAGGTATTACTGTCTCTGTATTATGGATTGTGTTTGGCGCAATCTTCCTACTCAACACACTAAAGCATACAGGCGCGATTGCGACTATCCGTAACGGCTTTACCAATATTTCTCCAGACCGCCGTATTCAAGCGATCATCATCGCATGGTGTTTTGGTTCATTCATTGAAGGTGCATCAGGCTTCGGTACACCAGCGGCAATCGCAGCGCCTTTGTTAGTGGCGATCGGCTTCCCTGCATTAGCAGCGGTCCTAATGGGTATGATGATCCAGTCTACGCCGGTTTCATTCGGTGCGGTGGGTACACCAATTATCGTTGGTGTCAGCAAAGGTCTAGATACACACAACATTACCGAATCGCTACTGGCTAACGGTTCAACGTGGGAAGCGTACGTTCAGCAAATTACCTCTAGCGTAGCGCTTATTCACGCGACAGTTGGTACGTTAATGCCGGTTCTTATGGCGATGATGCTAACGCGTTTCTTCGGTAAGAATAAGAGCTGGACGGAAGGTCTGGATATCCTACCATTTGCTATCTTTGCAGGTCTGTCATTCACCATTCCTTACGCACTAACTGGTGTATTCCTAGGCGCTGAATTCCCATCTCTGATTGGTGGTTTGTTCGGTCTAGCGGTAGTAGTATCTGCAGCAAAACGCGGCTTCCTAGTGCCAAAATCAACGTGGGATTTCGAAGACGAGAAGAAATGGCCAGCAGAATGGCTAGGCTCTCTAAAAGTAGAGAAAGAAGAAGCCGTTGCGCAACCAATGAGCATGGCGAAAGCATGGCTACCGTACGTACTGCTTGCTGTCATCCTAGTGGCAAGCCGCGTAAGCGCAGACTTCAAAGCGATGCTAACGGGCGTAAGTATCTCATTTAGCAACATTCTTGGCGAAGCTGGCATCAGCGCTGCTATTCAGCCGCTATACCTGCCAGGTGGCATTCTGGTGTTCTCTGCTCTACTTGCGGTTCTTCTCCAGTCTCGTAGCGTGACGCCACTGATTAAAGCGGCGGGCGAATCGAGCAAAACGCTGATTGGCGCAGGCTTTGTACTGGTATTTACTATTCCGATGGTGCGTATCTTTATTAACTCGGGCATCAACGAAGCTGACCTAGCAAGTATGCCAGTAACCACCGCAAACTTTGCTGCTGGCCTAGTTGGCGAAGCCTTCCCTGCGCTAAGTGCAACAATCGGTGCGCTGGGTGCTTTCATTGCGGGATCTAACACGGTTTCAAACATGATGTTCAGCCAGTTCCAGTTTGAAGTAGCACAAACGCTGACTATCTCAAGCGCAACAGTAGTGGCTCTACAAGCAGTCGGTGCTGCGGCAGGTAACATGATTGCGATTCACAACGTGGTAGCAGCATCAGCAACTGTAGGTCTACTAGGCCGCGAAGGCGCGACGCTACGCAAGACAGTGATTCCAACATTCTACTACCTTGTAGTAACGGGCATCATCGGTATGGTCGCGATTTACGGCCTACACATTACTGATGCGTTAATGAAATAACACCAAGAGTTTTGGCGCTAATGCCTAATCCCCTGACAAGAGCGGACACTAGTGTCATTTTTAGCGGGTATTAGCGCCTTCTTCATCTTAGATATCGATTTAGCCTTCACGAGAAAGGCTTATTACTAAACTGCTGTTACACATCGCTTCTCTTAACGGATAAAGCGACATTTAAGTAAAGACCAGCTCAGCTTTCCTTGAAAGCACAGAATTAATAGGACTGATTATTATGATTATCTCTGCTTCAACAGATTACCGCAAAGCTGCTAAAGCCAAGCTACCTCCATTCCTGTTTCATTACATTGACGGTGGTTCGTACGGAGAACACACCTTAAGACGTAACACGGAAGATTTGGCAGAGATTGCCCTAAAACAGCGTGTACTTAAGAACATGTCTGATCTGAGCCTAGACACTGAAATCTTCGGCGAAAAATTTGCGCTACCAATCGCACTTTCGCCTGTTGGTCTAACAGGTATGTACGCGCGCCGTGGTGAAGTTCAGGCAGCAAAAGCGGCAGAAAAGAAAGGCATTCCTTTCACAATGTCCACCGTTTCTGTTTGTCCTATTGAAGAAGTGGCACCTGCTATCGAACGTCCTATGTGGTTCCAGCTTTACGTACTGAAAGACCGTGGCTTTATGCGCAACGTTCTTGAGCGTGCAAAAGCAGCAGGTGTTACAACGCTGGTATTTACGGTTGATATGCCAGTACCGGGCGCACGTTACCGTGACATGCACTCTGGTATGAGTGGTCCGAATGCAGCGTCACGTCGCGTTTTCCAAGCAATGCGTCACCCACAATGGGCGTTTGATGTTGGCCTGTTTGGTAAACCACACGACCTAGGTAACATCTCAACATACCGTGGTGAACCGACCAAACTAGAAGATTACATCGGTTGGTTGGGCGAAAACTTCGACCCATCCATCTCTTGGAAAGACTTGGAGTGGATTCGTGACTTCTGGGATGGCCCGATGATCATCAAAGGCATTCTTGACGTTGAAGACGCGAAAGACGCGGTGAAATTCGGCGCAGACGGTATTGTGGTATCTAACCACGGTGGTCGTCAGCTTGACGGCGTCATGTCTTCAGCGAAAGCACTACCAAGCATTGCAGACGCAGTAAAAGGTGACCTGAAGATCTTCGTTGACTCAGGTATCCGCACGGGCCTAGACGTAGTTCGTATGCTGGCGATGGGTGCAGACTGCGCAATGCTAGGCCGTTCGTACATCTACGCACTTGCGGCGCAAGGTCAGATGGGTGTTGAAAACCTTCTTGACCTGTATGAGAAAGAGATGCGTGTAGCGATGACGCTAACGGGTGCGAAGAGCATTCAAGATTTGAATCGCGACTCGCTAGTTAATATCTAAGATGTAATTGAATAGGTGTCACAGCAATCTCAACCATTGTGTGGCACCTTTTTTATCACTGGCACCAACAACTAAAAACAATCATGCCAGTGCTGCCAACCGAAATAGGTCACCAAAAACATACGCTTAAATAGGTTGGTATACACACACAACAAGGAAGCAATGATGGCGAATTCAATAACACCAGCCACCTACGAGCAATTGGAAGAACTACTCGCTCTGCATATCGAGCCAGAACGAATCATCACACAAGAAGCAAAACGCTTAGCTTACGGCACCGATGCGAGTTTTTATCGCTTGGTGCCGAAAATCGTTTTAAGACTCAAGAATCTTGACGAAGTCATCTACGCCATTCAAAGCTGCCGCGAGATGGGCGTGCATTTCACTTTCCGCGCCGCGGGAACAAGCTTGTCAGGTCAGGCGGTGTCAGATTCCGTACTGATCACTCTGACCGATGACTGGCGCGGCCACGAAATCATCGACAACGGCGATAAAATCATCCTGCAGCCGGGCGTAATCGGCGCAGACGCCAACAAATATCTCGCCCCATTCCAACGCAAAATCGGCCCAGATCCAGCGTCAATCAACACTTGTAAAATCGGTGGTATCGCCGCGAATAACGCCAGCGGCATGTGTTGTGGTACGGCGCAGAACTCTTACCGCACCATCGACAGCATCAAAGTGGTATTTAGCGACGGCACCCTACTCGATACCGCAAGCAAAGAAAGCATCGATGCGTTTAAAGTTACCCGCCCTGATATTATCGAAGGTCTACAAAGCTTGGTGGCAGAAACACAGCGCAACCAAGAGCTGAGCGAGCGCATTCGTCACAAGTACCGTCTGAAGAACACGACAGGCTACGCGCTTAACGCACTGGTCGACTTTAACGATCCAATCGAAGTGCTAGAACACCTATTGATTGGCTCGGAAGGTACGCTCGGATTTATCGCAGAAATCACCTACAACACCGTAATTGAACACGCGCACAAAGCGTCTTCATTGCTGGTATTTGCCGATATCGAAGAAGCGAGCGAAGCAGTCACCACCCTTTCAAAAACGCCAGTGGCAGCGGTTGAGTTGATGGACGGTCGCGCGCTACGCTCCGTTGCGGATAAACCAGGTATGCCAGCGTTTATTCCTGAACTGGATTTAGAAGCGGCGGCGCTACTGGTTGAGTCCCACGCCAGCAGCCATGACGAGCTGGACAAACAATGCGAGCAGATCCTTGGCTCACTAAGCGATTACACCATTATCGAATCTGTACCTTTCACCTCAGACGCTAAAACTGTCGCAACGCTGTGGGGCATTCGTAAAGGCATGTTCCCTGCTGTAGGCGCGGTACGTGAGGTCGGCACAACGGTAATCATCGAAGATGTCGCGTTCCCAGTTGAAAACCTCGCCAACGGTGTACGCGATCTACAAGCGTTGTTCGATAAATACCACTACAGCGAAGCGATCATTTTTGGCCATGCGCTAGAAGGCAACCTGCACTTTGTTTTCACCCAAGGGTTTGAATCACAAGATGAAGTTACACGCTATGGTGGCTTTATGGACGATGTGGCAGAGCTAGTTGCGGTAAAATACCAAGGCTCGTTAAAAGCAGAACATGGCACCGGACGAAACATGGCGCCGTACGTTGAGCTTGAATGGGGCAAAGATGGCTACGCACTAATGCAGCGTATTAAAAAGCTGTTTGACCCAGAAGGTTTGCTCAACCCTGGCGTTATCATTAACGACAGTCCAACCTCACATATCGAGAACCTCAAACCGATGCCGGCTGCGGATGACATTGTTGACCGCTGTATCGAGTGCGGCTTCTGTGAGCCGGTATGTCCGTCACGCACACTGACACTCTCTCCACGCCAACGTATTGTACTGTACCGCGAGCTACAAAGACGCCGTGCTCAAGGCGAGAACGTCGAAGCGTCTGAGCTTGAGAAAGTATTCGAGTACCAAGGGTTGGACACCTGTGCGGCAACTGGTCTGTGTGCTGACCGCTGTCCTGTCGGAATCAATACGGGCGATTTGGTAAAACAGCTTCGCACCGCGAAATACCAAAAATTCACCCCAATTGCGAAATGGACGGCTGACCACTTCTCGACCACCACATCACTCACGCGCGCATCGTTAAAAGCCAACCAAATTGCGGTGAAAGTGTTAGGTGAAAACGGCGTATCGAAACTGGTAAATGGCGTGCGCAAGCTGAGCCACAACAAAACACCAATCTGGCTGCCAGAAACGCCGCAATCTAATACGCATAAACTAGACAATGCGCTTGAGCTTTTGGTGCGTTCAGACAAAAAAGTGGTTTATGTCCCGTCGTGTGCCTCTCGTACTATGGGTCAGCAATCCGACGCGCAAGACCAACGCAGCCTGACCGAAGTCACATTGTCGCTGATTAAGAAAGCGGGCTTTGAGGTGATCATTCCAGACGGTATTAACGATCAATGTTGTGGTATGCCATACGACAGCAAAGGCATGACGGATATTGCGACTGCCAAATCACAGCAACTCGAGCAAGCGTTGTGGAAAGCAAGTTTCGAGGGCGAATATCCAGTACTGATGGACACCAGTCCATGTGCAAAACGCAGCATCGAGAACTTCACTCAACCGCTAGAAATCCTTGAGCCGACAGGTTTTGTCTCTAAGTACCTGTTGCCACATCTTGATATTGTCCAAAAGCAAGAGACCGTGATGCTACACGTGACTTGTAGTTCAAGAAGAATGGGACTGGAAGGTGACATGCTTAAGCTGGCTAAAGCGTGTGCGAGCGACGTTATCTTGCCCGAGCACATCGCTTGTTGTGGTTGGGCGGGCGACAAAGGTTTTACTACTCCAGAGCTTAACGCCGCGGCGGTCCATCCACTAAAAGAGCAAGTACCGAATAACTGTAGCCGTGGCTTTAGTAACAGTCGCACGTGTGAAATTGGTTTATCGCACCACAGCGGCATTCCCTACCAGTCCATTTTGTACTTGGTTGATGAAGTCAGTTCAGCACGCTAACTGCTGACTTCATAACGTTGGAGACTTGCTTGCTTCGCGCAATGTGAAGAGATCGGGCAAGTCTCCGCATTTTCTGACATTGACTTATCCCCATCCGTAGTATCAAATCATCCTTTAAACTAATTTCATATAAAGGGAAGCAATATGATACTGGATATGTTTGTGTGTGATGCATTTACTCAAGAAAGGTTCAAAGGTAATTCTGCTGCCGTCGTGCCATTACTAGACTGGCTTAGCGACGACATCATGCTCAACATAGCCAAAGAAAATAATCTCTCAGAGACCGCCTTCATCAAGCAACTTGGCGTTGGTCACTATGAGATTCGTTGGTTCTCCCCTATTTGTGAAATCGAGTTTTGTGGCCATGCGACACTCGCCGCCTCTTACGTTTTATTTCAACATTTTGCTGTCGAAGAGCGCATTCTTTTCGATACTCGCTACGTTGGCCCACTTGAGATTGAACGCGACCATTCTGGAAAAACCTTAATGGACTTCCCGTTGCGAGAACCAAGTGAAACGGAAGTACCCGCAGATCTATTACAAGGTCTATCACTGCCTCCGGTCGCTGTGCTGCGAAGCCCACAAGCCTACTTCGTGATCTATGACGATGAACAGGACGTACTAGACGTGGTATCAAGGTGTGACCGACTGAAACAACTCGCGCCGTATGATGTAGTCGTGACTGCACCTAGCAGCGATTACGACTTTGTCTCGCGTTATTTTTGGCCTGCAAATGGTGGAATCGAAGACCCCGTCACTGGCTCAATTCACGCAGGCCTTGCGCCTTACTGGGCAAAACGCTTGGGTAAAAATCACCTTATCGCGTATCAGGCGTCAGAACGCGGTGGCACGCTGTATTGCCATGTCACCGCAGATAAAGTCACCGTCGCAGGTTATGCCGTTTTGTATTCCCAAGGGCAAATTCATATTTAATCGCGCCCTTAGCTTGACTAAGTAGAGGTCTAAAGTGAAACCGGTAGAAATTGGCGAAGCGTACGACAAGATTGCGCACCTTTGGGAGCGTGCCAGCTTTAACCGCAAAAACGGTGTAGAGCAACATAGGCGAGCGTTTAAGTTTGCTAAAAACCGAGGTAAAGCACTCGATATTGGCTGCGGCTGCTCCGGGCGTTTTATCGATTTGATGATTGAAGAAGGCTTTGAACCGACAGGACTTGATGTTTCAACAAAGATGCTAGATTTGGCGAGACGACGACACCCGAATGTCGAGTTTATCCATAGCGATATTTGTATCCATCAACCACTGGAAAAGTACGACTTTATCACCGCTTGGGACAGCATATGGCATATTCCGCTTGATGAACAACGTGCAGTGATTACCAAGATCATAGGCAGCCTGAGCATTGGCGGCGTGTTTATCTTCTCATTCGGTGGCACAGACCAACCTGGGGCGCATACCGACGACTTTATGGGGCCAGAAGTCTATTATTCATCACTCGGTACGCAAGGATTCTTGAGCTTGATGCTGGAACTCGGTTGCACCATTCGTCACTTGGAATTTGACCAATATCCAGAGTTGCACACCTACATGATTGTCGAGAAGAGCTAAGACACCCAATCGACTTAGCAGCAAAACGTCCTACTCTTGGTTTTGCTGCTCATTTCCCCGTGTCGCTATTTTTAAGTAACTATTTGCATATTTTGTGCTGATACGACTGGATCACACATTCTAAAACCACGTATCTTATGCTTATCAGTTGTGCGGAGAGTTGTATGAAAATTATCATTTTACATGGGTTGTACATGCATGGGATGGTCATGCAACCTCTGAGTCGTAGCCTAAGAACGTTTAACTATCGAACCAAGGTACTGACGTACAACAGCGTTGCGATTAACAAACACAAACTGTTCAGAGAGATCGACGAGGCACTGAGTTCAGAGACACCCAACGTGTTAGTCGGCCACAGCTTAGGCGGACTTGTTATCAAGCAATACCTTGCTTCACGTAAACCCAGTGCGAAAGAGATCTCGCATGTCGTGACTATCGGCTCACCGTTAAATGGCGCCTCTATCGTGACACGTATTCAAGATTTGGGATTGGGAAACATCTTAGGGAATTCGCCAAACTTTGGTTTAAAAGAGCATTCCAGCCGCTGGGATTTTCCACAAAAGCTCGGTAGTATCGCGGGCACGATGCCAATCGGTGCGCGAGCGTTGTTTTTAATGGATAATCAACAGCCGTCAGACGGTACCGTCACGGTTGAAGAAACGAAAATTGAAGGGATGACAGATCATATTGAGACCACCAGCAGCCACACTAGCCTTATCTATGTGGCATTCACTGCAAAACAAATCGATTACTTTATTCGTCATAATCGGTTTCTACATAAGCAGGTGGGATAATTGTGACAATAATAATTAGAAGCGTTCGATCAGAAGCGACTTATAAGGGAAAATGAGTTTCCTGTATAGCCTACTTCTTTGAATTGATGAATCGTTCTGCGTTTGCGAATAGAGTGTCACACTTTTTCTTCTGCTTGGCATGCTCGGAAGTACCTTCCGGTAAAGAATCAAGAACTTCTTTAGCACTTTGATATTCGCCAACCATCAGCGCGAATCGGTCTTCAAAATCACTTTTGCGCGTTTTTTTGCTTGGTTTTCTTGCTGGTTTTCTCATATAGCCCTCTAACTTATAGATCCCATAGTTTCTTCTGTTCACGTTCTAACAGAATATCTTCGATCTTTTTCCTTATTGTATGAATACTGTCCGGACTTGCTTCTTGGACATGATTTTTCACTTTAGTTTTTTTCGAATTACAACTCGTTGATTTCTTTTTCAAAGTTTAATCTCTTTCTTTGACGAAATATAAAAGTTCCCAAGACTAAACCTTGAGAACTTTAATTTGACCAGTAGTCTACAATTCGAAAAATGAATTTTTAAATCAAAGAAGCTGGTATTTACTCTGGAGTAAAATATGACGCGTTTGCATCGCGCCATTTAACTGCTGTATAGTCGCCAACCAAATAGGTTGTGCTAAAAATACTTACAGTACAGTAACGTTAGCAGCTTGAGGGCCTTTGCCGCCTTGCTCAACGTTAAAAGAAACTTTTTGACCTTCAACTAATGTTTTAAAACCGTCATTAGCGATTGCTCTGAAGTGAACAAATAGATCAGAACTGCCATTATCTGGAGTGATAAATCCAAAGCCTTTTGATTCATTAAACCATTTAACTAAGCCAGTTGTTTTATTTGACATATATATCTCGATAGATTGATTAATTTATAAAGGAAGCTACTAAATAAGGAATGAAGAAAAAGGTATCGCAGGATAGATATGTCGAATGAATCGAAAAACTGAGAAAATCTTGAACTAAATATTTTATCAATAGCTCTCTGTTTGAGCTGACGCCACTATACACTAAGTACACGCAATAGATATACATTTCTTATTTTTATTTTAATAACCAATAAAATCAATCACTTAACAAATTATAGCAAGCCTCTATCACAGAATAGTATTAGTGCTTACATATTCACCAAACAAAAACAGCCGCTATTTAGCGGCTGTTTTATTCTTCTTACACGGCTTACTGTGCAGGTGTTAAACGATACTTGGTTTTCACTGTACCTGCACCGAAAGCTTCAGTTACACGCTGGTTGAACTCTTCTAGCGTGATTGAATCTGCCATGGCATCGACGTCTTTTAGCGCTTCAACACCATAGCCGTGGATTAGGTAGCGAGTGTAGAACCAAGTCCTTTCTACTGGGTTCTCTTTTAGCGGGTGCAGCGCGACTGTTAATTGCTTCGCGGCAATATCCAGTTCTTGCTGAGTGACGCCTTTGGCCAAGTCTGCCAGCACCGTATCAATCGCTTTGTCGATTTTATCGATGTCTTTTGGCGCAACCTGAGCGTCCACTACCCAATCGGTGGCTGGTTCTTGATCTCGGGATACCGAGTAAGCATCTGGCGCGTAATCTAAACCGAGTTCCTCACGCACGTATTCGTTCAAACGTTTCGATAGTACACGTTGCAGCATATCGTCGATAAATGCCGTGCGTGCCGTACCCGCACTGGCGTCTGAATTAATCACACTTACCGTGTAGAGCGTGTTCTGCTCATTGTTTTCTGCCACTGTGACCAGAGCTTTTGGCTCAGGGTTGTAAGCCACCTTATAGCTTGGTGCACTCGCCTCATCTAAAGGGATCGACGCGATGTAATGGCGCAATAGCGGCGTTACCTCTGCTGGAGTTAAATCACCGACAATCACAAACTTGTTACCACGATTTTTACCAAACAACTCATGATGAACCGCGCGAATATCTTCAGGCGTTACCATCGATAGCGCTGGCGCGGACTGATTGTATTTGCGACTCTCCGGCGAGAAGATGTTGCGGTTGGCGGCTTGTGTCCACTTACCGTGTGGTGTGGCTAAGTAGTTGCTCTGCTGCTGGATGTTTTCCTGACGAACCTTATCTAACTGGCGCTGATCAACATTGATGTTGGTCGTGATGTTGAAAATCACTTTAAACGCATCTGCCAACTTCTCTTTGGTTAGCGCCAGTTCAACCCCGTGGTGCGTGCTGCTAACAAATGGGAAAACTCGAATGCTGTTACGTGTTAGGTAGCTATCAAAATCTGAGCCATTGTAACCGCCTACCCCACTCTTAATTACGACAGGCACCGATAAGTCAGCGGCAGCGAACAAGTTTGGTGTCAGCGCTGCGTATCCGCCTTGGCTAGCGTAGATGACGCTGACGTGCTCTTCTGTAGTTGGGTCTGTCTCAAGCCACACTTCTACGCCGTTAGAAAGCGTCCAAACATGGAAACCGAGTTCGTTGGTTTTCTGAGCAACCACTTGGCCAGAAGCCTGTGGCCCTGCTAATTGGTTGTCACCCGCCGCTAGTGCGATTGGTTTTGCGCCTTTTTCAGCCAGCTTCGCTTTCAGAGCAGGGATTTCTGCGCTTAGTGACGCAATGGCTTGTTCGTTTTCCGCCGCGCGAAGTACGACAAACTCATCCGACAATAAGCTGTGAATCTGCGCGTTAACTTTATCGAGAGTAATCGAGTCAACAAACTGCGTGAGGGCAGCGCGGTAGTCTTGCTTAGACTGGTTAATCTCACCTGTCGATATCGAGTAAGACTTAGCTTCTGCGTAGTCTGGGGCGTCTTGCTGTGACCAGTCGTAATCAAGGTCGGTTAGTTGCTGTTTGTTCGCAGCGATAGACGCTTGGATATCGTTTTCAGTCACGCCGTAATCTCTTAGCGTTGCTAATGTTGCGATAAGCAGTTGCTCTGCGGTTTCACGCTGCTCTGGAGAAAACGATACCGAGTACAGCGCGACGTTGTTTTTATCCATATCGATTGAAGCCGCTACCAACTCTTGAACTGGCACTGCCGCATCATCAAATGCCGCATTCAGTTTGCGATTAATAAGCTCAAGTGCGAGGTTATCAAACCAATCTTCGATCTGCTTTTCACGCGATGTGTACAGTGAAGGACCGCGAGTCGACATCAACGTTAGGCTTGGCATATCGTATTGACCAACAGTATCCACGTAGTCTGTTAGCGTTAAACGCGGTTTCTCGACAGTATTGTCTGGCGCAGTTTTAGCCGCCGTCCAGTTCGCAAATTTTTGCTCAATCAACTGCTGAGCGGCTTTTGCATCCACATCACCTGTTACGATGATTTCAGCAAACTGAGGATGATACCACTGTTGGTAAAACGCTCTTAAGCTGTCACTGGTGGTGTTGCTTACCGACTCGACTGTGCCTACCGGATCGATATGTTCCAGTTTAGTACCTTGGATTAAATGGTCGTAGTAACGTTCGCTAAAGCCCTTGTTTTCAGGACGGTTACGACGGATTTCACCTTTGATTACACCAATCTCTTTTGCGACTTCCGCATCCGAAATGGTTAAGCCATCAGCGATATCACGCATCCACATCATAGCGTTTTCAAGCTGCGCGTTATCAGGTAAATCGAGCTGGTAAACCGTCTCGTAGTAACTGGTGTAGGCATTAATATCTGCACCAAACGAAAGGCCTGCAGACTCAAACATTTTGACTACATCGTTTGAGGTAAAATTCGTACTGCCATTAAATGCCATGTGCTCAAGGAAATGCGCATAGCCTTTTTGCTGTTCGGTTTCATGGGCAGAACCGATATGAACGTATAAACGTAAAGAAACGGGCTCTTTATCGGTTGGATAGATATGGTATTTCACACCATTGTCGAGTTGGCCTTGTGTCCAATTAGGATCAGGTTGAATCGGTGTTGTGGGTGATGATTGTGTGCATCCGACGATAAATATAGAAACGATTAATAATATTATTCGCATAATCATACTTCTTGTTATTTGTGTAATTGCACTATAACCCAAAGGAATGATTTTGTTGAATCCATTCCACAAATAAATAACGGTTAATTTTGTACGTATTAAGTTACACAAAAGCCGAGCTATTTTAATGACATACCACACATTTGAGAGACATCACGCAAAATAAAAAGCCCACCTAAATACTTATACTTAGGTGGGCCTTGTTGATTCATGCTTTCTAATTAGATCATTAATGCTTAGTCAGCCTGTTTAGGAAAGCGCTCTTCATATAACGCCATAAAATCCGATCTAATATCTTGCTCAAGGTGGGTCGCTTTATCCGTTGGACAGAACAGCATAAAGTGAACGATCTGCTCCCCTGTCGCCGAACTGGTAATGTGAATATGTGGCTCAGAACCTGGCAGATCGACACCAGCGTGCTTCTCGATCACCGTGTTGTAGCGCTTCGCGACTTCATGGAAGTAATGTGTACGCTCATCAATCTTTTCGATCATCAGCGGTACAAGCGGATATAGGTTAACGAAATCAGGCACCACGATGGAAAAATTATGGAACACATAGCGTTTCATAAAGTTGAGGTTTTTCACCGGATAGGTAAAAAACATGCTGTTTGGCAGCGTCGCGGTTTTACCCGTGTAATGGTATTGACCGTGGTAGAGGTCAATTTCTTGAATCACCGTCGCCATGACGTTGTGCTCGATAACTTCACCACAGATTTTGCCGACTTCAATCCAATCACCGACACGGAACGAGCGCGAACTCGCACGCTGAATAGAACCGGTAAAACAGAGAATGATCTCTTTTGACGCAACCACGATAGCCACAGCAATCGCCGTCACTGACAACGCAAACTCGCTGATCTCCGATTGCCAAAGGATAAACAGCAACAGAACCGTCAAAGCGGACGAGCCATTTTTAGTACGCGACATCCAGTTACGGCGTTCTTCCGAAACAAAAGCCACGTCACCACGAATTTTCGACAGGATCAGGCGGCGCAGCAAAGCGATCATCAAAATAATCAGCGCGGTAAACAACAATTTGTGAGTTAGAAGAAAATCGATAACGACTTGTACTTTCTCCACTCGGTACTCCTATTTATTCTTTTTGTTTTGTTAAAAAGGGGCATCATGCCCCCTTTCTCATATTTGCTAGTTTTGAGGTAATGGCTCCTCTGGCAGCTCACCCTCTTTAAAAATGACAAATGCTCGTCGGTTGAGTGCATTCGCATCCAGAGTTTGTTCCTGTGTCACAGGGTCTAGCTCACCGAACGATTTAACTTCCCACACATATTGCTTTGGATCTAGTTTCGTTTGCAAATATTGCAACACAGATTCAGCTCTTCGTTCAGCCAGCTTTTCGTTATAGCTGATTGAGCCTTGATAATCGGTGTGACCAGCGATCAAAATACGACCTTTCAAACCTTGCAGGTTGCTAGAGAAATCGTCCAACGACGGTTTATCGCGCTGTTTCAGGTCGGCTTTATCAAAGTCGAAGTGCGAGGTCATTGCCATAAAGACTTTACGATCTGGCTTTGGCGGCTCACAGAATGGGTTTTCCGCTTGAGTTTGGGTTTGTTCAAACAGCACATAGGCGCGGCGGTTTTGTGCGTTAGCTTCTAAGCTTGTACCTTCCGCAATCGGTCGGGATTTTCCGTAGAACTTCACTTCCCAATCGTAGCGGGAGGCGTCCAATTGAGTCTGCATGTACGCTTTGACTGCTTCAGCGCGTCGCAACGAGAGCTTCATGTTGTAATCGTCTGAGCCCTGATAATCAGTGTGTCCAACAATCGCAATTTGACCATGAAGATTTCGAATGCCGTTAATCAGTTTATCTACCGAAGCTTTGTCTTCCGGTTTAAGATCTGACTTATCGAAGTCAAAATGCGACGCCATCGCGATACGGATATCTCGCTCAGGCACGATACACTCGCGAATCAAAAACTTTTCTACGCGCGGATCACCAAACTTGTCGATGTTCTCTTTGCTGACGTAAGTCTCTGTTGCGCATGCAGATAGCACACCCGCGACCAACGGAATAAACAATAGGTGTTTTAGTTTCATCATTGCCCTTTAGATCTTACCAACCAAGTTAATGAACACGCCTTGAGCGTCATAATCGTCGTCATTGGCGAGGTTGCTGTCAAAACCAGAGAAGTTATAGCCCACGCCCACTTTGAAGTTGTCTGACAGGTGCTTGTTGACTGAGAGAAGTGCACCGTGTTCCAGCTCGTCATTTTGCGTATCGGTCTTCCAGTGATACTCGCCCGTTACATCCCACTCTTTGATGATGTGGTAAGACGCGCTTAAACCATACAGGTCGATATCACTTTCGACACGCGCAACGCTGCCTGATGCGCGCTCAAAGTCTTCCATTTTGTCTTTGTGAGCGTACTTAGCGCCAACATCGACTTTCGCGTTAACTGAGTAGATACCTTCTACTTCGATGATGTGTGATTCTTCGTTGGTGTAGCTGACTTCTCGGTCAAGGTTGTCTCTGTCCGCGATATAGGTATAGCGGCTCAACAGGTTCAAACGGTCATTGTAAATCGGGCGATAAGCGATACCCGCTGTCGCTTCGACGAAACGCGCTAACGTCTCATCGGTTTGGTCACTGACCGATTTTGAATAGTTGAACTTGCCGAACAAGGTGTACTCTTCCGTCAGGTGATGCGTGTAACGGTTGGTCGTCACAAACTGCTCGATTCGGCGTTTACTTGGGTCAACATTTTCGTTGCCTTTGTCTACCCTAAACTCAACCTTGTTTTTAAAGGTAATGTCGTCCACATCGACATTGGCGGTAAAGGTCACGGCTTTACGTTGCGTCACTTCAATCTGGCTTGGGTCACTCGTACTTGGCTTCTCGATTTCACCTTGCTGGTAACCGATACCGAAATCCACATCGTCGCTCATGTCGTAGCCAAAACCAAACGAGTCAATCTGACCTTTGCCGTTGTTCTCATCAACAAACTGGTTTTCTTGATAGAAATCGACACTGTCGGTTAGGTCTGCGCGCTGACCGACAATGACATTGTTCTGCCCTTCGTAATTGTCGTTTTCGTAAGTCAGGTACGTGGTGTAGTCACTGGTTACGTCGTAGCTCGCTGTCGCCTGAGTCGCGTCACCACGGTCACCTGTGGTGTATTCCGCGCCTAACGTTACATCATCAAATACACGGAATTCTGCACCAACTGTCACGCTGTCGTTGTCATCGTATTCTTCGGTTTGATCAACCGTGGTTTGTCCTTTGACGTAGACGCTGTTGTCGCTATCCCAAACGTAGTCCGCTCGTAGACCTGCCAGCGTGCCTTTACCCTTTTCGTTGTCGCGATTGAGTTCTTCAATCTGCTTACCCGCCGCAGACAGTTTAATGTGGTCAGTCAGCTTGAATTGGCCTTCTAGCTCGGCTTGTTGGGTATCCGTGGTTTTCGTGCCGTCGATTTTAGTCTCTTCCATCGACGTATAACGAGTCGCAAAGCTGAGTCTATCGGTCGCTTGAAGTCGTAACTCAGTACCGTAAGAGAGCTGCTCTAAGTCGTCGCTTTGGCTGGCATAGCTGTAGCCTGCGTCTTTGGTTTTGTACCACGCTTTTACGTCATTGCCGACCAAACCAAAAATGTTTGGAGCGATGTCGTAAAGGTTAGCGACACCTTTGACCTGAATCGAGTCACCCTCGCGCTCATCCATATCACTGCCGATTGGCGTAAAGGTTAAACCGCCGTCAAACGAGACAAAGTTTGAGTCAGTTTGACGACCTTCACTGCGTGCAAATTCGGCTTTTAAGTACGTTCCTTCTGTCGCACGTAAGGTAAGATCCGTGCCGTAAGATTGGTAGTTCTGATTATCACGGTCTTCGGTCGCGTAGTTCACGCCGATACCGATGTAGTCGTTCGCCCAACCTTTGATGCGACCACCGTAAGTCAGTGAATCAATTACATCCGAACCTTGAGGCACATATTCATAATCCACCGCTAGGTAGTTCTCGTAGCCACCCGCCGGAGAGTCATCAATCACACTACCAAAGTTATCGGAGATGATGTTACTTAACGGACGCATCAGAATAATGCGGCCTTGGTATGCGTCAATTTCATAGTCACGACCAGACTGTAATGGCACTTCCTTTTCTGAAATGCCACTGTCTTTGTTGACGACTTTTACGTATACCTTGTCGCTACCCGGTACCACTTCACCGTGACGTAAAAAGTACAGTGAGCCGCCTGTGCCGAGTAATTCATCGTGTGCAAATGCGGAATCTGCCGCCGCCGCGAAGCCCACCACGTTTAAGCGATCTTCACCAAACTGAGTGGTTGAACGCGTACGGAAGTCGCCTTTAAAACCATACAAGCTACGGTTGTAGTCGTTGTTGTCTGTGCCGGTCAAACCTGTGTTGTAGTTACCCCACAACAGTTGTGATTTGTCGTACTCCAGATCGATGTACACCTTACCCTTGGTGTTAACGACTTTATGGATGTTCGAACCGTCACCGTAGTCGGCGTAGTAAAGCTCATCATCGTCTTCAAGAATGTCGAACACATCTGAGGTTTCTGCAGCAAAAGGATGTTTAAATAGGTCTTTAACTTCGCCATCTTTGCTGTCGAAGTGGGTCGTGACACGCAGTTTGTCGCCAAACTTGCCCTGACCAAAGTAGGCGATACGGCCTTGGTTATAGATATCATCTTGGTATTGGTAGTTCACGCCCAATGCCCCCGTATTACCGGTGACATTGTTGCGACCAACATAGAAATCCGCGATACCTGCTTGTGAGTAGTAAGTGTCTGGAATACGCACGTAAAGCTGGTAACGACGTTCGTCACCGTTGTCGAAGATCACTTTCGTCGGGAACAAGTACGCGTCTGCTGGCAGGAACTGTTCTGCGTAGAGTTCGCCTTCTTCGACTTCAAATTCGTCTTCACCGATTACGACTTTATCGACGCCTTTTAAACCCGTGCCGATAAACTTCGCCAAGCCTGCATTGGTTGGGATGTTATGGCGCATCAATTTCGCTTTACCGTAGCGGCGACCGATATCTTCTTCGCCGTCGTTGCGGTCGATATCCACTTCAGAATCCGGCTTCACCAGATCGACAACACCCACGCTGGTGACATCCATATTGCCGTCTTTGTCCCACGCTTTAAAACGGAACTGAAGCTGATTGCCGACTTTAAACTGGTAGTCTAAATCGGTCGAACCGTCCCAGCTAATATCGATATCGTTCGCAAGCTCTGTGCCTTCAATCACTTTGATTGGGTGCGCCAAAGAGCGGTCTTGCCCTTGGAAGATCTCAACTTGATAACGCGACAGGTAGTAGCTGTAGTTGGTGGTAATGGTAAAGCTTGTCTCGTCTTTGAGCTTGCCCTCTTCCACTTCCAACTCTTCACTAACGCTGACATCCATCACCGGATCAAAACGCGTGATATCTCGACTCGCCCAGATAGCCCCTTCCTCAAGGTAAATGCGCGAGCTGTCTTCCTGTTTATGGAGTTCAACCTCGATCCCTGTGGTCGTGCTTTCAAGTTTTTGCATCTGGCTGGTGTCTTTTGCCGCCGCCATCACTGGGATGGCAATCAAGACACATACGGCCAAGCGAGTTTTTCTGATTTTGTGCATTTGGCTCCCATTAATCGCGGGCAATGATATTTTTTGTTGTTCCACGATTACTGTTTCTCATCTACTGCAACGCTAAAGTTAAATTTGGTGAGTTTGTTCGGTGAAATTCTCTGCACCCTTGGGTTCTCACTGATGACCTTCATTCCGGTAGGCAACGAGTCGGTGTCAACTTTCACCAAGAAGTTCTTGCCCTTCTTATCCAGTACCCACTGATCCGGCACGTGGTAACGGCCGTACTGGTCTGTTTCAATAACAATGCCTTCCACCGTCAGCAATCGAATCCCCGGGATACCGTCTTCATAGATACCCTTGTTCTCAATTACGATTTCCCATAGATACTCGTCACCGTCTTTGTATAGGTTACGCGTCACATCAAGGTTCTCTGCACTCAGTCCTTTGCTGCGATCACCCACGTGTTCGGTTGTCACTTTGCCATCTTTGTGCAGCAGTACTCGGGTTCCGCTTTTACTCTCAACGGTCAGGCTGATACCTGCATTAGTCTTGGTAGAGAACTGGAACACCATCTTATTGCTGTCTGGCAAGGTGCGGTTACGTGATACGCCGTAAAGCTTGCTGATTTCAAAACCTTGAACCAAGGCAGACTTAGCACTGTGCTGCGACGAGTGACGGTAATTCAGATGTGCGCCTTCTGTATCTTGAACGCGTTTACCAAACCATCGAGAGTCATTTGGCGCGATATCTTGCACTGGCATTTCACGCCCGTTGCGAATCACCACGGTTGAACCAGGCACGTAGTCGTGCGTTGGAATCTTCGCCGAAACGACAACATCAAACGCGGTTGCGTCAGCTTGGAAACCATCACGGTTGTGGTCTTCAAACACCTTGCCGATGATCGATGCGGTATCGAACAGTTTGTCAGGAAGAATCTCTACCGTTGCCGTAGCGGTATTAGATTTGGCGACTAAGGCACCACTCACCTGACCTTCAGGTGGTGTCATGGCAACGGCGGTATTCACATACTTGCCAAACGTCACCCCGACAGTCACGCGAAGCAGATAGCGAATGCGCACTTTCTCGGTGATGGTCTTCTCTGCGCCGCCATACGCCAGCATGTCGCCAACGTTAAACGTCATGCTGCGTGTTACAGTTGGGTCTTCTTTGCTGTAAACATCGTCTGCGGTGTCAAACTGACCATCAGGACCACTGTTGGTCATTTCTGTCGACCCTGCTACGTAGGCAAAACCCGCTGGGTAACGGTCGACCAGCTTAACGCCCTTAAACTCGGACTCGTTGTTGTTTTGGATGATCACTTCATACTCAACCACGTCACCAACTTGCGCTCCGGTCTTGAGTGCTTCTTTGGTGATAAACAAGTCGCCTTCGTTATCAGCAAACTTCTTCACGTGGATAGTCACATCGTCTGACGCACTCACACCCGTTGCAGGGTCGGTCACGGTGAAGGTGTTAGTGATGTCATCATCCAAACCTTTGTTGATTTCACCAGTAATGGTGATCACATAGCCGTTACCCATATATGGTTGCAGATCGAGTGATAGACCGCCTTGAGGCAGTTGCAGATCGACGTCTTTGTATTCACCAATCACAGTACCCGTTGGCCATTCTTCGATTTTCATCGTCCAACTGGTGAAAAGTGAATTGCCGTTCGCACCCGCGAGTTTGCTGATTTCATCCACCATCTGCGCGCCAGACACCAGAGTAGAGCCTTCGTTGCTGATACGCAGAATGTAAGTCAATTCATCGTCATCATTGGTGTACTCGGCTGCATCGCCTTTACTGGTGGTTTTATCAATCACAAAGCTGACAGACTTTGGTGTGATCATCGCGCTGACGGTTTCAACGGTCGCGTTTTTCGCGCCTGTTTGCGGTTCATCAATCTTATGCGCGGTATTAATGATCTCGCCCATTGCACGCGGGTCAACCGTACCGGTAATCACAAACTCGGCGGTATCACCCGGTGCGATATCCATCGCTACATCAACGTCGCTATTTGCTGAGATTGAACCTGAAACCAATTGCGAACGGCTGTCGTTACTCTTAACGTCAATAGTCCAATCGGTAAATGCGTTCACAACTTCGCGGTTGCCCGTGGTTAGATCCGGACGAGTCTGCACCTTAATGCGCGACATCATGTCTTTTAAGATCACATCGTTGGCAAAACCTTTACTGTCGTTAAACAGCTTGATGCGGAACGTCGCTTTCTCACCCGCGGTGTAAATCGGGTTATCCGCCACTTTGGTAATGATGACGTTGTCTGGCTCTGGCAATAGACTTGCGATAGCAGACGCATGTTGTGCGTAACCCGTATTGACCGTCATCGACGCTTTATTGTCGATTTGACCAATCGCGTAATCATTCACTTTACCTTTGATCACCAGTTCCAATGTATCCTTCGGTGCAAGATGAACCACCGCATCAATATTGCGATTGCTGCCGCTTGGATCTGGTGAGATTGAAGTCAGCTCATTGCCTTTATTCACTTCTACCGACCAACTATCAAAGACCGGCTCGACTAAACCATTGGTTGTTTCTACCGTCATTGAATCAATCATGTCACGCAGTTGAATACCTGACGCAAATGACTCATTTTGGTTGGCTAGCACCACTCGGAAAGTCGATTCTTTACCCGGTTCATACGGCTCTTGCGTATTTGTACCCGTCTCACCAACAAACTTCTCGATGGTCAGTGAGATCGGACGATTCAGAATCGTTGCATCTGCGGTCAACTGAGTTGAATCGCTTAAGTCGACAATCGCCTGGTTGTAGATGTTTGTTGTCGCGTAGCGGTTTACTACCCCATTGATGGTGAAAGTCACGTTACTCAGTGGCGCAATATCCGCGTAAGTATCGATATCTGGATTCTGTCCAGACGGAACCGAAGTCAGCGTAGTCGCTGCATTCGAACTCGATGTGGTGATAGTCCAAGACTCAAATGCTGGGCCAGTTGTGCCATCTACCAGCGTGACCAGTACGTTGCTCATGATGTCCTGAATATGGACGTCATCTGCGATACCTTCGCCGTCGTTCGACACGGTAATAGTAAACGTTGCTGGTTGACCCGCTTGATAGAACTCTCGATCCGCCGTTTTCTGCAAAGTAACCGCCGATGGCTTTGGCTTTATTACCGCACTTGGCTGGTAAACGTTGCTGTTAAACTCAACGTTCACGGTATTAGTAATTTCGCCAATCGCTTTTGCATCCACCTCACCCGCAATGACGTAAGTGATGGTGTCGTTTGGTGCGAGGTCTACCTTGTCGTTGATATCGCTGTTCCAGCTTTTCGACAATGAATCCACTTGGGTCATCGGATTGTTTGCTTCATAGCGGTAAGTCCAACGGCTAAAACCGTTTCTATCAACGCCGTCAGCGGTTTCCACCATCATGGAACTCAGTAAATCTTTAACCTTAATGTCGCTCGCAAAGGCCGCGTCTTGGTTAGTGATTTGAATAACAAAGCCGTTTAGGGTCCCCGGTGTGTAGTACTCTTCATACGGTGTTTTCGTCACCACAATAGATGGAATCATCGGTGTGCTGATCGCATCGTCTTCAACTGTTTTACCGTCATACTCAACGCTAACCACGTTGCGTACCTCACCAATAATTTCTGGCTTTAACGTCCCTTTAACCGTTATGGTCACAACATCTTCTGGTGCAATATCAACACGGTTGTCGATGTATGCACCACTCAGTGCAGGTAAGGTTGTTGTGCCATTTTTTGAGGTGGCATTGATTTCGATACTGCCGGTTTCAAATACAGAAATAGACGTACCGTAAATCGTGTCGGAAACAACGGCATTCACAAGGTCTTTCACGTACACATCGGTTGCCCATACGCGCTGGGTATTGGTTAGGGTGATGGTGTATGTCAGCGTATCTCGCGCCTGATAAATGCTCTTGTCGACTTCTTTCGAAACCGTTACTTCCGCATCAATTGGTTGGTAAGTCGCGCTGTCATGAACAGGGTCGAGATCATCTGCACTAACTTTAACCGTGTTGGTGATCTCACCAATCACGTTGCCTTTAACCGTGCCTTCTAGATGCAACTCGATTTTCGCGCCCGGTGCTAAGTTGTACTTACCAGTAAAGCCATCCGCACTATCGAAATCACTTTGCTCAATGGTGACGGTTTCACTTGCAGAAGCTGGCACGATAGTGAGGCTGCTCTTTGAAGCATCCCATGAGTCAAACGCATGACCAGGCAGCATTCCATCGACCACGCTCGCTTTGATATCAGAAGCGAGATCTTCAATCAGAACGTTTTGCAGATAACCACTGCCAGTGTTTTCAACCACAATATCGAAGCCAATCGAATCACCTGGAGCATACAAAGCAGGCGAAATCGACGCCTCTTTGGTTACGTTGAGTTGACCCGGTTGCGGATAGATAAAGTGCTCACGCAGATCGTATTGAATCGAGTCCACATACAATGTGTTGCCAAACTTGCCCACGGCATCATCACGAACTAGACCAACCACATCGATTTTCAGCACTGTTGGTTCAACGTCTGCCGCACCTAATTTGACGATCGCGTCAATATCACCACTTGCCTGGATTGCGCTTGCATCGTTGTGCATTGCTCCAACGTTTGAGATAAAGCTTGCCGTTGTTGTCCAAGACTTCAACGCTGTCTGCATGCTGCCATCTGCAGTTTCAACCATGAATTTTGAAATCGCGTCTTCAACGTGAACATCGGCGTTCGAGTCAGCAGTGTTGGCGATCAACATAGTAAAGCGTACTTCACCACCCGGTACGTAAGTCGGAGTATCGGTCGACTTCATCGCCAAAATTTCCGCTTCACCTTGGTCTAGAATGACGTCATTAGTCAGTTCATCGCCCACTTGAGCAACGTTGGTAATGGTTCCTGTCGCATCGTCATCCACTGTGCCTTGTAAGCCAAACACCACGCGGTCGCCCGGCATTAAGTCGATGGTTGCATTCAACGGCACAGAACCTGCGTAGTTACCGTTAATGTCAAAACGGTCTGCACTTGGCTGCTCTAGCACTGTGGTTGAGAAACTGCTGAACGCATCGCTGCCTGTCGAAGTTTTTATCTTGCTGAGTTCATCGATGACTGCAACATCATTGGCAATACTTTCACCGGTGTTTTTGACCGTCACTTGGTAGCTAACTAAACCACCAGGGTTGTACTCACAGTTCTCACCAGTACTGGATGGGAAGGTACAACTTCCCCCGTCTGCTGTGGTGTTGGTCACCAGCTTTTCAAATTCAAGTTGTGGCGCGATTGGCGGAATAGTTGGTGTCGATACGCTGTGGCTACCACCCAATGCGTGGTTCGCATCAATAACACCTAGTGCATCATCACGAATCGTCCCTTTGATCACAAAGTGGATTTCTTCTGACGGCGCAATATCAACCATCAAGCTTAGGTCATCATTCGCATCGTAAGGCGGTAAATAGGTATCAACGCCCAGGCCTAAACCTACCGTCGTGGTATTGGTGATAGAGAATGTGTCGAACGCTTGCTCTGTCGCCCCGCCCAACACTTCAACCGTAATATCAGAAACGATATCGCGAATCTCTGTTTGGTCAGCCCATACTTTGGCTTTGTTATTGACGTTGAAGTTGTAAATTACTTCTTCGCCCGGTTTGTAGCTGTCGCCAGATGAATAAGGACGGCCACCGATAGAGACGATGGTCTTGACCACTTCAAGCTCGTCGGCATCAGGTTTGATGGTCGACGTTTGGAATACGCTGCCGTTGTAGTACGGCTTAGCGACCACATCACCCAGTGCGTCTGGACGAATTTGTGTTTCAACCACAAACTCAACCCAGCCACCAGCGGCTAGAGACAAGGTCGCAATATCAATGTCGCTGTTTGCGCCACCAGCATAGCCCGCAATGTCTGTCACCAACTCGTCCGATTTGGTCACTTTGACGTTCCAGCCGAAGGTGTCAAACGTGGCACCTTGCTGATCGTCCACCTCACCCGCTGCGTCTTGGGCAAGGCGTGAAACAATCTTAGAGAACTGCTCTTTTAGTGACGCGCCATACTCAGTACCTTTACCCTTGTTTTCTAAACGCAGGCGGTACACCACTTTTTCACCATCCGGCTCGTGGTTGTAAGTGGCCTTCTTGGTTGCAAACGAGCTATCGGTGTACGCCACGTGGGATTTGGTTAGCTCAGCCGCCAACATATCAACACGTTCAGACGTCAGCGTATGTTTGTCGTTCACCTTGGCGACGTTTTTGATTGGACCAACGGCTTTTTCAGAAATCTTGGCTTTGATGGTGTATTTAACGTAAGTACCACCATCGGCAAAGCTGTTACCTGCAAGGTTAAAGCTGGTATTGATGTTGTCGTTGTCGGCCACTGAACCCGCGTCAGACAGCCCACTGCTATCTACCTCGGTAGTGATTTGCCACGAATCAAACGCAGCACCAATTGTGCCGTCAAAATAGTCGGTGGTGATACCACGAATATCATCGACAACGGGTACTCCTTTAAGGTGCACATTGTTTAGGTTTTTCAACAAGATCTCGTACTGGATATAACCGCCCGGCGTATAACCACCAGTGAGTTCCGTTGTACCATCCGTGTCGAAAATCTTAGTCACGTGTTTAGAGAAGTCGTACTTTTTGGTATCCGCTTTCGACTGCGCACTGACGGTATCGCCATCCACTCTGAGTAAGTTAAGGATCTCACCCACCGCGTTCTTATTCACGGTCGCGGTCACGGTGTAATCAATGGTTTCACCAGCAGGAACCGAGATGTGAGTGAAGATATCTTTGTTGTCAGCGATAGTGCCATCGAGATCAACTTCTGCAGCCGGATTGCCACCGACAACGTTTGGAACTATCGTCCAGCCATCAGGGAACGCAGGGCCTTGTGTACCATCCAGTAAGCCAACCTCAATCGTTGAAAGCTCATCAATGATTGGGATGTTGTACGCCGAACCTTTACCGTCGTTTTCTATCGTTAAGTGGTACGTCAACGGAGATCCTGGTTGATAGTTTTTCTGCTCAACGGTTTTGCTGAAAACTAAGTGGTAATCGTACGGTTCTACCGTAATACCGCCAATGGTGATGTTACCCACCGCGTCTTCACGTACAACACCTTCCACGGTGTAAAGCACATAGTCATCACCCGCAACGTCAATAGTGGTGTTGATATTTTCGTTGTCTTTGACCACCCCATCGAGCGTACCGTCGGTCGTTCCATCGCCGCCGTTGCTGTCTTCTTTTTCTACCGCGACGCTGAACACGTCTTCAAACGGATTCGCTTTGCTGCCATCAAGCAGCAATACATCAACGTCTTTGATGTTCTCAGACACTTTGTGGTTGTTGTAGTAACCCGTCTGCGAGCTGACTTTGACTTTATAAGTCAAGGTATCGCCCGGCGCGTAGTAACGGCTGCTAACGCCATTGACCAGAAGTTCGCGCGTAGTATTGCCGCCACTGCTGATTCTTCTCATCTCATGGTGAGAAACGTGGCTTTGTTGAGTCACTTCTTTGAAGTCACGGTAGATATACGCATCGTTAGCGAGGATGTTGTCGAACGAATCCGATGCATTCAAAGAGCCCACGACGTTGTCTTTAATACGCGCTCGGATCTTAAACTCGCGTGTTTCACCCGGAGCTAAAGAGAAACTGGTACTGTCCGAACCCGGTGGGTAAACCAGATCTTCCGTTGTTTGCCCTTGCCAACCTGCGCCATCTCCGTAGTCAAACTCCCAATACTCAAACGGAGATTGGTCGTAATAATCTGGGTATTGCTTGTCTTTGTCGTTGGCGAGCACCGCTTTAATTTCGGTTAGGCGGTCAACCAGCTTCAGTTCGTCTGCCGTGTTGGCACTGTTGTTTTGCACATAAATGCTGTAGATCACATCTTCGCCCGGCACAAACAGCGTCTTATCGGCGGTTTTTACGATCGATACATTAAGCTTCTCTTCGCCGCTGTCACCGATCTCGGCGGAGGCAGACTGGTTGAGCCCTGTCGCTGGGTCGCGAATATCAACCGTGTTAGAAATCTCTTCTTTGTCGTAGTCGCTACGCACTAAACCGTGAATGGTGTAAGTAATGTAACCAAAGCCTTGTGCGGTTTGTGGGTCAATATCCACCTTGGTATTGATATTGCCGTTATCCGGGTAGTTTGACTTGCTACCCGCGTAACTGCCCGTTTTAAATGGCGAGTTGTTGTCGTCCGTCGCAGACGTAATCGTCCATTCCGAAAAGGCGCTCATCCCAATGATGTCATCGTTTACCGCGACTTCATTGGCATAACCCGCACCTCGGTTAAATACCGAAACCTGAAAGTCGACCCACTCGCCTGGGACAAAGTTATCGTCGTAAGTCGTTTTCACCACCACCACATCGGGTGTTTTGGGTTTCACCAATGCGGTATCAGACAATTGTGATTGTGAATCTGAATCAGGCGTTTCAATTCTCGCGGTATTTTTGATTTCGCCATAGATGATTTCATCACCGTTGCTGCGGTCAATCTGCGCAACGATGGTGTAGATGATTTCTACGTTTGGCGGGATTTGCGCGACAGTATCGAGATCTTTGTTGTCCTCAAAAGTACCCACATCAGTATACAGTTTGTTGCCATTAAGCAATGGGTTGTCGGAAACAATCTCAGCACTGATTGTCCAAGACGAGAACGCTTGCTTAGTTGCAGTATCTGGCTCTAGTAGCTTGGCTTGGATGCTAGAGATTTCGTCAACAACGCGTACATTCGTCGCATAACCGTTCCCTTTCGGGTTTTTCACTCGAACTTGGTAAGTGACTTCAGTTTCTAGCTTCGCGTAACTGGTGTACTCACCGTGAAAGCTTGAATCATTATTGGTTTTCACCGCTTTAGACATTTGCAGCGAGAAATCACGAGGGTCAGAACCACGGTCTGCGTAAACCGTCCCATCAACCGTTACACTGTTCTGGATATGACCATTTGCCAGCGGATGAGTCTTTGCTTTGATTGTGTAGATAATGTACGAGTGCGGCTCTAGCGTCGCCAGTACATTCAAATCGTCGGGATTAGTCAGCGTGCCCGATATACCGGTGTCGGTCGATGTCGCTGCCGAACCATCAGAACGGTATGCCTCTGCTGTGATTTCCCAGCTTAAGAATGCAGGAATAAGTTTGCCTGTTGTGCTAACGGTTTCAAGAACTGAGATCTCGTCAACAACCGGAACCATATTGGCAAAACCATCACCATCGTTATCGATACGTATGGTGTAAGTCAGCGTGTCACCCGCCGAGTAATAACGGCTATCTACGTCTTTACTTGCGCGTAGGTTGTCGTCTGGCATCTGCACACCAGAGCCATCTTCACTCACGTTATCGCTACAAGCGGCATCATCTAAGATCAAGCCAACGCTTGAATCATTCACTTCTGCCGTCAGTTTGTATTGAACCGTTTTACCCGGGGCAATGTCTGGCGATACGGTGATTGGCGATGTCGTCCACGCGCCATAGTTGTAACTGCCTGGGTCTGTACCCTGATCATCCTCGCTGCTCGCGGGTTCTAACTTCCAGCGTTTAAACGCCTGCCCTACCCCAGCACCGGCAGCTTGGTCTGTGGTGACACAGGTTAGGTCATCAACCACTTTCAGGTTGTTAGCAAAATATTTAGACGAGCTGTTCGAAACGGTAATGTCGTATTCGACCGTTTGACCCGGAACATATTGAGAGGCGCTAGTCGTCTTTTTGATTGAGATTTCAGAATCATCGACGTCTAAAACGCGCTCGGCAATCATTACCGAGCTAACCTGAGCATCTTGAATAAAATCACCATGCTCGTCATAGAGTGACGCGTTCAGACCTTGAATGTCACCAATCGCGACTGGCGAAATGTCAGCGGCAATTTCATAGCTGATGGATTCATTCGGATACAGCGAGATGGTGTCGTCAAACGCTACATCGCTTTGAGTTCCGGCGTCATTGAATGACGAGTGAGAGTTGGTGCCAATATTGGTGACACGAATCGCCCAAGTCGCAAACGGGTTGCCCGTTACGTCGGTGTGATTGTGTTCAGCTTGCAGATTGTTGCCTAGGCCAAGCGTCGCTATCACGCTATCAATATTGTGTTTAACGTTAAAGTCATGGGCTACGCCAGCACCAGTATTCTTCACCTCAATATTAAATACGCGCTGTTCACCGACTAAGTACGCAGAGGTTTTGTTGACCGAGTGCGTGATACTGACTTCTGCTTTTGCTGGAGGAGTAGTACGTTCTTCACTGACAACCAAGCCATCTTTGGTCGTCGAACTTGCGGACGTGACAATGTCACCTACCAAGTCATCAGCAACCGTTGCGAGAATGGTGTAAGTCAACGATCCACCCACATCGATCTTTGCGTCCATGACGTTAAGGTTGTCATTGGTGGCAAACGTGCCTAATTCACTGTCGCTGCCCGATTCTTTACCGCTAATCGATACAGAGCTAAACGGGCTAACCGACGCACCTGCGATATTCTCAACAGCAAGCGATTTAAACGCCTGTGTAATGTCGAGACCTTGCACGGCGTATTCACCCGTATTGGTCGCGGTTAACGTGTAAGTTAAGGTTTGGCCAACAACGTACTCCGGTTTATCGACTGACAAACTCAAGCTGTACTGATAAGGGGCCGGATTGAACACGGTGGCCTGCGGCGATTCAAACTGCTCTGGAGTGCCATCACCGTCAACATCAAGGCTTACTTTGGCGTTAGGTAGCGTTATAGCGCCAGTAATATCGTCACTCACCTTTGCCTGCATGCGATAGACAATTAAACCATACGGAAACAGTTCCGCATCCATCACATCGAGATTGTCGTTCGTGCTGGCATACGTACCCGGTTCTGATGCATAGGTAAAAGAAGCGGTCGTCGTCAGGCTTGTAAATGCTTTGGCATTGCCTGATTCTGTCGAAGATAAGGTGTCCCATACCAAATATTGCACAGCGACATTTTTTATCCTTTTCGCTGTATTGTTTTTTACCGAAACTTCATACTCGACAACTTTGCCGTTTTCGTAAATCGCTTCAACAGGCGAAACACTAACGTCAATATCTGCTGCCAATGCGCGAGCTGAGAAAGCCAGCAGAAACAAAGTTAATAATGTATAAAATCTAGAAGAAAACTGATTAAACAAACTGAGTTATCCCACTGTAAATAGGTTGTTATTAACTGCAAAAAGACTTCGACAAGGATTGACGAGGTGCGAATTATTGATTGGGGTTTTATTTTCGGATGGATAATATACCAATGAATTGGTTATTTAAAGACCACCAGGATATAGAATTAAATTGATTACCATATATGTAAGAATTGACTTACAATATATGGTGCCATAAATAAGATTCTTTAAATTTAGATATATTTAAAACAGATAAAATGCATTGTTTATAAAACATTAAAATTAATTAAACTATATTTAAATTTATTAACAAATGAAGGAATGAGCTTCAAGTCAGTTGAAGCTCATTGTTTAGACGCGATGTTATTTATACTGCAAAGCAATTCGATTAGATAGCGTAACAATCACATTCACCGCCTGCTCCATGCCTTCTATCGTGATAAACTCATGAATACCATGAAAATTATACCCACCAGTAAAAATATTAGGACATGGTAGCCCCATAAAGGATAATCTCGCGCCATCGGTTCCACCACGAATCGGCTTGATTATCGGCTCAATGTCACATGCTTCCATTGCTTGTTTAGCCAAATCAATAATATGTGGGAATGGTTCAACCATTTCTTTCATATTGAAATAACTATCTGTCAATTTTAATTCAACTTTACCTCTATTTAAGGCCGAATTTAGTTCATCAACCTTTTGCTGCATAAAGGCTTTCCTTTGTGCTAAACCGTCGCGTTCAAAGTCGCGAATAATATAACTTAGCTCACTACGTGCTACCGACATACGTGCCGATTTTAAATGATAAAAACCTTGGTATCCGTCAGTGGCTTCTGGAGTTTCATCTTCCGGCATCATAAGTTGGAATTTGGCGGCGATATTCATCGAATTCACCATTTTGTCTTTCGCGGTTCCCGGATGAACATTCACACCATGGCAAATCACATCGGCGGTAGTGGCATTAAAATTCTCGTATTCCAACTCACCTACAGGGCCACCATCAATCGTGTACGCCCACTCTGCGCCAAACTTCTCGACATCAAATAAGTTTGCGCCACGGCCAATTTCTTCATCTGGCGTAAAGCCAATGCAGATATCACCATGAGCGATATCCGGGTTAGCAATAAGATGCGCGACCGCGGTAAGGATTTCCGCAATCCCAGCTTTGTTGTCTGCCCCTAGTAATGTGGTACCGTCTGCGGTAATTAAGTTGTGTCCATGAAGCTTATGAAGCTCTGGATATTGGATAGGAGACAGCACTTCGTCGCCTTTGCCTAGTGCGATATCACCGCCTTGATAGTCTTCAACAATCTGTGGTTTCACATTTTTACCCGACGCATCCGGCGCGGTGTCCATATGGGCGATGAATCCCACCGCGGGCACAGGATAATCAATATTACTCGGCAGCCTTGCCATCAAGTAACCGTTGTGATCGAGAGAAACATCGCTCAGACCGAGGTCGATCAGCTCTTGTTTTAGGTATTGCGCAAAGGTCATCTGCCCTTCACTACTTGGGCATTGGGCATTATCTGGGTTTGATTGTGTATCAAAGGTAACGTAGCGCAGAAAGCGTTGTACTAATTTATCCATCGTGTCTATCTCTTGTAATGACTCTCTTATAATGACGCTCTTATCATTCGGGCTCAGCGGCCATAGAGCACATCCTACGCTTAACAATATGAGAGGCTTTGCTGTAAATCAGGTTTCTTTCTGATTAGCAAAAACACAAAAGCTCGGCGCAAAGGCCGAGCTTTATCATATAAGTGAGTTTTACAACTTATAGCAGGATAAAAATACCCGCTAGACATGCGCTCATCAGGTTGGCTAACGTACCAGCCAAAACCGCTTTGATACCTAGATTAGCCACTTCAGAGCGACGCTCTGGGGCAATCACACCAATAGAGCCAAGCTGGATAGCAATTGAGCCAATGTTAGCAAAGCCACACAGCGCAAAAGTGATGATCACTTGGCTGTGCTCAGAAAGCAGCGCTTTGTGCTCAACAAAGTCGATGAAGGCAACAAATTCGTTCATTACGATCTTCTGACCAATGTAAGAACCCGCGGCTAGCACTTCGTGAGAAGGTACGCCGATCACCCAAGCCAGTGGCGAGAACAGGTAACCAAATAGCGCTTGCAGGGTGATACCACCGAAACCCGCTACTTCACCTAAGCTCTCAAGACCGGTGTTAACCATCGCGATCACACTGACGAAGGCAATCAACATAGTACCCACGGCAACCGCAACCTTCATACCGTTCATCGCGCCACTCGCCAGTGCATCGATAACGTTACTTTCTTGCGCTTTGTCCATTTCAACAGAGGATTGGTCAACCGGCGTATCACGTTCAGGAACGATAATTTTCGCCATCATCAAGCTACCCGGTGCAGCCATAAAACTCGCGGCAATAAGGTATTTAAGCTCAACGCCCAATCCTGCATAGCCACCAAGTACACTGCCCGCTACCGACGCCATACCACCAGCCATTACAGCGAACAATTCAGAGCGAGTCATACGAGAGAGGAATGGACGAACAAGAAGAGGAGATTCACCCTGAGAAAGGAAGATATTGCCTGTCGCAACGAGGGATTCAGCTTTACTGGTACCAAGGAATTTCTGGATGCCACCACCGATAAATTCGATGACTTTTTGCATGATACCTAAGTAATAAAGGGCAGAGATTAAAGCACTGAAGAAAATGATAATAGGGAGAACGCGAACAGCAAAGATAAAACCAGTATTAGCTAAGTCACCAAATAGGAATCGAATACCTTCATCGGCAAATCCTAATAGACTCGAAACACCACTACTTAAACTGGTTAGTGCGGCTTGTCCCCAAGGGAAATACAGCACCAAAGCAGCAAACCCGACTTGAAGCAACAATGCACGAGACACTGTTTTCCAATTAATCGACTTGCGACTTTCTGATAGTAATACTGCACACGCTAACAGTACGACTATACCGATTAAGCCAAATAAAACATTCATTTAAGATAACCTCTACAAGCATTGAGTTGGCAGCTGGTCCGGTCCGTGGGGTCATTCACCATTCCCTGTGACGGCTTGTATTGGTAGAGCACTGCTCTTAACCGGGCGGAAAGTATAACGAACAAAAATAGATATTCATCACATATTTTCAGGCAAACGTTCAACTGTTCACTCTGCAATCAATATCGGCTTTTATGAGTGTTTTATTGGCGGAAAGGATGAGAAGACGAAATAATTCCGTACGCTGTTGCACACATATTATGGAGTAGAGTCACAGTTCGGAAAATATAATCATTCTTAATTGATAAAATACTTGGCTAACGCAACTTTGGCTTCTAGTTTTATATTGAGTGGTTAAACGTACCCTTAAATAATTCCTACTCCCTAACAACGTCATTGGCTTGACACAAGCACAACCCAAAGCCCCACAATCATGTGGGGCTTTTATAATTGTGGCTTACAGGTATACAATACGCGACCGTTTTTACGTTCGAGACATCACCATGCAACGCGACTACACTTACGCTTCCCTTTCACAATCCTCTCGTGAAGAGCTCGAAGAACTGAGCCTCAGACTTGTCCATCGTCTGGTCCCAGAAGAATCCATGAACGAGCTGTTTACTTTTGAACACGATGAGAGCGAATCCGAAGACAAACTTCAAGAAGCGCAGTTTGACGCGATGCTAAGAATGAACGCTATTGCCTTGAGCGAACTTCCTGCTTTGTTTAGCGAATCAGATAACCAGCAACAAAACATTGAACGCATGCAGCGTCTGTTACTTTGGCACTTTTATGCGGTTTCTTTCCATTTAGAGCGTGCGATTCCGCTACAAACGCACTGCAATCACGTCGAAATCATCGTTAAGCAAAGTCCACAAAACGCTTTGGAGTGGGTAACCACCCTAACGGACTTGCTAAGACAATACGCTCAAATCGCCCAAAACAGCTAAGCTGCTCAGTGATTCTCTAATAAAAAGCCCGCCTTCTTCGGCGGGCTTTCTCGTCTTCCAAGTCAGTCTGTTAGCACTTTACGCGCGTTCAGCGGCTGAACCGGACGATTGTTGTGTCCCATCGCTTGTTCAAACTGGCCGATTTGCCCAGCGGACAGGCTCTTCGCTTCTTTCATCACGAACCAACGTACGCCTTCGCTACAAGGCGGCGTCGTCAACGAACCATTGAAACGATAGTAGTCATCCTCTTTTGGCAGCAACTCAGTTAGTTTAAAGCTGCTAGAGAGAGATTTAGTCTCGCCTTTTTTAGGCGCCGCTTCTAGCAAATGTGCAAGTTGAGGATTGCTCGATTGTGCCTGATCAAACATCACCGCAATGACCGCTAAGTTGCCATCTTTATCTGCGTTAACAAAGTGGGCTTCCAGCGGGTAGTGCTGACTTTTTATCGTGTTTTCCGATGGTGTATGGAAATGGAACTGTGCGAGTGAAAACTCCACACCATCCACTTTAAATGTATTTGCCCCCTCCACTTTTGCCTGCAAAGTATGGCCATTGTTGGTGATGCCCGTTACCACACCGGTGTAATTGATATTAAGATCAACCAGATCGGCTTCGACAGGCTGATGGATATCAATCGGGCTTTGATTCTTACCTTGCGCACATTCTGCTGCCACATTACCCCAATGCTCTGGTCCATGCTCACCCTCATAGCCCCAATCAGAGGCATAACTTGAAGACGCAACTGCAGTTAATAATGCCAACGCTACAACGTTTTTCTTCATCATGATTCCTTTTTGTTATGTTTGCTAATCGATGTATGTTAAGCACCCATAAACCTTACATTTACTATGGAATCTATGATTGCAGAGTAAATTTGGAAGCAGTCGCAACACTTGTACTGAGCGCGAAATTACGTCCAAATAAATCAGATAGCTTGGTTCAAAAAATCGCCTGAACTCTGTGTTGCCTTAAGCGCAACAAAAAAGCCAGTTAACCTTATTGTCCGCAATCAAAGTCGCTATTTATACTGAGTTCATTGTTAACATTTGAGTAACATCAATGATTTGGTCAGACATCAACACACAAGCGCACGGCTTAGTACGTAAAAATCCTCGTCTGCAGGATTACATCGACTCTAAAATATTCGCCTATGAAGACTTCCCTAGCGCGTTAACGGGACACTTAGCCGATAGCCTGCAAGAGCACCTTCAACGTTCGTTGCTCAAAGAGTGGTTTGATGAAATCGTCAACCATCACCCTGAAATAGCAACGGCAGCAGAAGCAGACATTAACCGCGTCGTGACATTAAACCCCGCCTGTCCTGACCACTTAACTGCGCTACTTTCTTTTCGTGGCATTGCTGCGATCCAAGCTTATCGAATCGCTCACGCTATCTGGAACAGTGGAGATATCCAAAGTGCAGTACTGTTGCAAAACTGGATATCACTGCAATGGAACATCGATATCCACCCAGCGGCTAAACTTGGACAAGGATTGTTTATTGACCACGGGATTGGTTTAGTGATTGGAGAGACAGCGGTCGTCGAAGACGAAGTCAGTATCTGGCATGGTGTCACGCTTGGCAGTACGCTGAATGAAACCGGAGACAGGCACCCCAAAATACGCCGCGGCGCTCTGATTTGTGCCAGTGCTAGCGTGCTCGGAAACATCGAAGTCGGTGAAAACGCCATCGTCGCGGCAAACTCTGTCGTGTTAAAACCGGTCTCCAATGGCGTAGTGGTCGCAGGTGCTCCCGCGAAACCTGTTGGTCAAGCACCGTCGTCACTGGCAACCCTTTCTACGCAATCAGAACAAGTTTAGGAATCAATTATGAGCGCTATCGGACAGCAAACTTACGGTATTGACCATCCATTAGTCACCGTCAAAGACCACGCGCAAGCTCTAGATCAGTTCAGAGCGCTAGGGTTTAGCCCTTCTCCAATCAGTTATCATCCTTGGGGAACCGTTACCTCATTGCTGATGTTTCCCGGCAACTTTATTGAAGTGATTGGTGTCGATGACGAGTCAAAATTTGGCACCAACTCAGTGAACGGTTTTTGTTTTGGTCGACAACTGGGTTCGTTTTTACAACGTGGTGAAGAAGGCATCTCCTTGGTTGCCTTACACAGTAAAGACGCAGATGCAGACCACGCATCCCTTATCGAGCAAGGGCTAAACAGCCAAGGGCGAATCGACTTTCGCCGCAAGATGACCTTACCCGATGGCAGCCCGGACGAAGCCGTTGTCTCACTGGCGCTGTTTATTGATGATGAAGCACCGGATGTCTCCAATTTTATCTGTCACCAACACCGCCCTGAGCTAATTTGGGTAAAAGGTTGGCAACAACACGCAAACGGAGTCACTGGGATTGCCGGATTGACCTACATTGGTGACCTCGACCTTTACCAGCAACGTTGGCAATCAATCTACCAAGATAAAGTTCAGCGTTTCGACGATAAAGTGGAAGTCGATAGCGGGTGCGGTTGGTTACGTGCAGTTTCGCGTGATAAGGCCGAAACTGTTTTTCACCCTGTGGAACTGCCAACGACGAGCAGTGAACGGCCCCACGCGGTGGCAATGACATTAAACACCACCAGCTTGACTGGGCTGAAACAATTGCTCCACGCCAACAAGGTGCCATTTTTTGACGATGAGCATCGCGTATTAATCCAGCCAGAACTGGCCGGAAACGTCATTTTAGAGTTTATTGAATCGTAGAGAATTCAGCTTCGAGATAACGACGCATATGCTCAGATTATTAATAGCTAAGCTGCCGGTGTGTCGTTGTCCAACTCTTGCTTAAAAAGCGCCACCAGGCACTTGATAAACTCACTTGGCCCAGGGCCCAATTGCCTGCCCAAACGGGTGAATACCGCCGAGCCCGTATTGTTCAAGCGTTGATTGTCAAACGGCAAACTGTTTAGTGAGGTGTACCAATCGGGCATACTTTTCAGCATAAAGTTAGGCATAATGGTCGCCCCGCCATGAGAAGCATAGCAGTGCAGCGCTGTCATGTTATTGCTGATCACATTCGGCGTGAGCGTAACGTTTTCTTCTTTCTCTACTTCTTCAATTAACTGTCTTACGCCGTGGGCCAAATCTGGCAGTGCAAGCGGATATTTCTTTAATACCGACATAGTAATTGGCGTGGCTTCATTGTTGAGCGAGTGCTGCTTTCCAACTGCAATAATCATCGGATGCATCGCGGTGTAATGGGTGCGGATCTTAGGGTGTTGCGGCGGATTAAATACCACCCCAACATGCGCATCATCCTCTACCACTTTGCGTAATACATCGTTACCACTGTGAATGGAAAGGACGATTTTGATATCTGGGTACTTTTCGGCGAACACGCACATCGCTTTGCTGACGATGTTGATGAAACCCTCCCCAATAGCCAGCTCAATCGTGCCAGATTGCAACCCCTGCAAAGACTTTAAATTGTCCAGCAACAACTCTTGTTGGATCAGGTAGTGCTTGTAGTATTTCAGCAGCTCTTCACCCGCTTCTGTGGGTTTAATTCCACGTCGATGACGCTCTATCAGCACCGTATCCAGCTCATTTTCCAGTTGACTGATTTGACGACTGACCGCAGATGGCGCGACGTTGAGAAAGTCAGCTGCCGCCCTAACACTTCCGTGTTGCACGGCTTCGTAAAAGAACTTGATTCGGTTTTCCTGCAAGAAGCTCATACACCACCCATTGTGCGTTGCCGTCATCGCAACATTTTTAAAAATTGAGTTTATTGTTCAGAACACTATGCCTACTTATACTCCAAATCAAAGCAAAAACACTCATATTTATTAACAAAATCACAATCAATTCGTTTCATTCAGAGTTCGATTCACTCTGCTATTGAATACAAGTTGGCAGTTCTCTCTGCGTGGTTTAGGGACAAAACTAAGGATATGGATATGAAAATTGGCGTTATCGGCCTAGGAAATATGGGCTCAGGAATGGCAGCCACGCTGGCGAGCAAAGGTGAACAAGTGTACGGCTATGACCTATCAACACAAGCGCTTGACGCAATTGCGACAAAAGGCGTCACGCCGATTCATTCGCTCGAAGAGTTCACCGCACTTTGTAATGTCATCATCCTTTCCTTACCGAAAGCCGAGCATGTTGAGCAGCTTTGCTTAGCGGATAATGGGCTTCTCGCGCTCGGACACGCCGGACTGACTATCATCGACACCACAACTTCTGAAGCCGAGGTGAGTCGTAAGGTTGCTAAAGCATTACAAAGCAAAGGCATTGAGTTTATTGATGCGCCCGTCTCAGGCGGCCCTGCGGGCGCGGCGTCTGGCACGATGAGTATGGTACTCGGTGGCAATGAAGCGACAGTAAACAAAGTAATGCCGGTTCTTGAAAAAATCAGCGCGGTGCAGGTCCACATCGGTGATGTTGGAGCAGGCAACATTGCCAAAATCGCTAACAACATGTTGTGTGCAGCGCACCTGATTACTAACGCTGAAGTGATCAGCATGGCAGCCAAAGCCGGAGTCGACCCGCATAAAGTGTTGGCCGGAATTAACGCGGGCTCAGGGCGCAGCGGCGTCAGCCAAGTGAACTTCGAGAAATGGATTCTTAACCGCGCTTATGACTCGGGTTTTACCATGGGACTAATGCGCAAAGATGTTGGCTTAGCAGAAAAGCTTGCTGACCAGTTAGGGCTGGACTTCCTTCTCTGCCGACAAGTGATTCAAATGTGGCAACAGAGCCAGCAGCTTTCCGATCACGATGACTTCAACCAGATCGTCAAACAATCAGACCGCGACCTCTATTAATCAAGGATGAAGCAATGAATAACGAACAGATTAGCGCATCACTAAACAAGTACCTGGCGACAGAACACATCGGTAGCTGGGTAAACGGCGAGATTATCCTTGGTCATGGACATCAAATCGACCTAGTACAAGCCCACGATGAACAAGTACTACTGTCGTATCAAGATGCCGATAACGAGCTGGTTGCGACTCTTAACGAAGCAACGGACATCGCTCAGCAAGCTTGGTGGCAACTTCCCGCCAAAGAGCGTGGTCGCGTGATGTATCAAATCGGCGCTGAGATTCGCAAAGAAGCGGAAGCGTTGGCGTGGATAGAATGTCTTACCGCCAACAAACCACTGGCGAACGCCAAAGGCGAAATTGCTGCGGTAGCGGAAATGTTTGAGTACTACGCGGGATGGACGGATAAACTGCACGGCGAAGTGATTCCCGTCCCTACCTCGCATCTCAACTATGTTAAGTACGAAGCGATTGGCACCATCTTGCAAATCACGCCTTGGAATGCACCGATTTTCACCGCTGGTTGGCAAATCGCTCCGGCTATCGCGGCGGGAAATGCAGTGATTTTGAAGCCGTCAGAGCTCACGCCTGTTAGCTCGTTGATTCTTGCATCACTAATTGAACGTGCTGGCGCACCTAAAGGATTGGTAAACGTCGTTGCTGGCTACGGGCATACCATCGGACAACAAATTATTGCTAGCGCGGATATTGGCAAAGTGTGTTTTGTCGGCTCACCAATGACTGGCAGCCACATCGCGAGCGCAGCAGCCAAACGTACTATTCCTTGCGTCCTTGAATTGGGCGGCAAATCCGCCAATATCGTGTTTGAAGACGCCGATTTAGACAAAGCAATGAAAGGGGCGATGTCCGCAATCTTTGGCGGTTCAGGGCAAAGTTGCGTTTCTGGTTCGCGCCTTTTGGTTCAAGAGACCATCTTCGATAAGTTTGTCGCTTCAGTTGCTGCTGCCGCTGAGCAAATCAAGGTAGGCAATCCTACAGATCCTTCCAGCGAGATTGGTCCAATCAACAACCAGAAACAATACCAACACGTTACCAATATGCTTGAAGTCGCCAAAGCCGAAGGCGCACGTGTTATTGGTGAGCGAACGCCTACCCCAGACGCCAGTGGCTTTTACATTAACCCAACGGTACTGAGCGGTGATAACGGCATGCAGGTAGCGCAACAAGAAGTCTTCGGCCCTGTGGTGATTGCGATTCCGTTTAAAGATGAAGCGGATGCAATACGTATTGCCAACGACAGTGCGTTTGGATTAGCTGGCGCAGTTTGGACCAATAACGTTGCAAGAGCGCATCGTGTGGCGGATAAAGTCAAAGCTGGCACGTTCTGGATCAACAGCTACAAAACCATTCATGTTAGCTCTCCATTTGGTGGTTACAAACAGAGTGGTTATGGCCGTTCGTCCGGCATTGATGTGTTGCGCGAGTACAGCGAAACCAAGAGTGTTTGGGTAGAAACTTCAGACTCTCCCGCGTTCAGTTTCAATTACGGTACTGTCGAAAGCTGAATAACAATTGCGGCTTAACAACACATTAAACATAAATCCCCCTGAGAGCCTTTCAACCGCTCAGGGGATTTTTTCGTCCAACAATATTGAAGTTAAGCGCCCAGCTCCGTTCTATTTCGACCATTCTCTTTGGCTTTGTACAACGCTTTGTCTGCTTCTTTCATCACGCTTTCGATCGACTCAGGCTGACCAGCCCAATGTGAAACACCGATAGAGATAGTGATACTACTTACGACAGCAAAGTTATGGGTCTCCATTGATTTACGTATTCTTTCTGCGACTTCAAACGCTTGGCTTACATCGGTGTTCGCAAGGAAAATCATAAACTCTTCACCGCCAGAGCGACAAACTATATCAAGGTCTCTCGCCTGCACTTTCATTAGCTGCGCCACTTCTCTCAGCAGTTCATCACCCGCATTATGGCCAAAGGTATCGTTGACCTTTTTGAAATAGTCGATATCCAACGCCAGCAATGAAAAAGGCACGTTGTGCTCGCGTAAGTTTTCGACCGCTTTTTCCAAGCCGCGTCGGTTAAGCAGACCTGTCATTGCATCCGTCATGCTGTCTGAATGGAGCTTATCAATGGTACTTGAGACTATATTGAATGCCTTTAGGAAGCTGCTCTTTAAATGAGAGGCCTCAAAATACCACGGCTTGATTGCTTTTAGCTCTTCGATAGTCGACGCATGGTTGTCAAAAGCCTTCACTGCACTTGCCAGTTGCCAGAGCGGTCGCGAAATATAGATGGCCGAGATCCAAATCAGTAGCAGCGTGAGCATGCCGATTGGAATCGACTCCCAAAACACTTTCCACATCTGTTCATCCAATAGCGTTAGCGTTAGTGCTTTTGGTTTTTGCGCGACAACCCCCCAGCCTGAACCATGTACTGGCGCGTAACCTGCCAACATATCTATGCCTAATGCATTCACGATATCTTGCCCGCCATGTTCGCCTTCAATGACCGCGTTAATCGCTTTATTGGTCACGATAACCTGCCCTATACGATTTTTATCTGGGTGATAAATCAGCGTTCGGTGTCTATCGACGACATACAAATAAGAACCATCTTTGTAACCGTGCTGCCCAAGCAAGGTGGTCAGAATATTTTTCTTCTCGAGATAGATGGTTCCGCCAATGTAGCCTAGGTACTCACCATCGGCAGAAAAAATAGGATAAGACAAACTGGTTAGATAGTTGCCTGCTGGCGACACAAACGGGTCGGTAATCAAAGGACGTTGCGCTTTGAGTGATTGCAGCGAACGTTCACTCTTAAGCTTCACCCCTTTGATGCGCAAATTCTCAGGTGAGATAGAGACGATGACACCATCAGCACCTACGACTACCACTGAGTTAAATGAGTTCGTTTGCGCACGAAGACGATCTACTTCGGTAGTCAACGCCGTGTCGTCGTCCATTTTCGTCGACAAATATTGAGCACTGTATTCCAGTTGGCTCATGGCTGACTCAATAAAAGCATCGGTCATCTCAGCCATTTTTTCTGCGTAAACACGGTTAGACTCAATGGTATTGCTGATTATCAGCTCTCGTTGCACGCGATAAATGGAATAAAAGGAGTTAAACAGAGTGACAACGACACTGAACACGCACAGCAGGAGAATCAGCTTTCTTAAGTTAATTTTTTCTTGAGCTCTTTTGCGCATCCGGCGGTGCCATTCCATATTCGTACGATTGAACAATAAATCTAATTCACCTAGATTCTAATCGCAACCCGTATAAATCCCCACAAAAACAATCAGTTTAAGTAACCAAAACGTTAATCAGGTACAAGAAAACATAGTTTTAAGAGTTATGCCTTGATATTCATATGCTTGATACATCAGCAACTCACCATCCGAATAAAGAGTAAACATCATCTAATATTTGAACTTTGTTTATCTCGAAGCCTCGTATTTAAAACAAATAGCTTTTAGTTTTCACTTATTGTTGAGGTTTTCAGACCCGAATGACACTTAAAAATATACTGTTAGCACTGGTATTAATACTGAACACCGTGGTTGCGATGCACGTACAAGCCTCCACAAACTTCACACTACAAAGAACAGATAAGACTTACATAAACTATTACTTGCACGAATCGATTCCCTCTAGCGATACCCTTTTGGTTTTAATTCAAGGCTCAGATTGCAACAGTGTCTATCACAACAAACTGATCAACGATAAGTTTGCTAAGGTACTCCCTCAAGCCGACGTTCTGACGGTTGAAAAGTACGGAATCGATAAGAACCTTGAGTGGGATAAAGATCCGGAAAGACAGGATTGTCCCAACGCTTATCTTATTAATGACTCACCAGCACAGCGAGTAAAAGACTACACCCAGGTGCTAAACACACTTAATCAGAATCGCAGATATAACAAGATCGTTTTAATCGGTGGGAGTGAAGGTGCATTAATCGCCAATATCCTTGCTTCGCAATTAAGTGATATAAGCGCGACCATTTCGCTCAATGGCGGTGGGCGAAAATTTGTTGATGATGTATTACATAATATAAGGTCACAATCTCCCTCTGACGAAGCTTATAAACAAGCATCAAACGGCTTTATTGGATTTTACAACCATATATTAAATAGCGAACCGTTCGAATTGAACATGAGTGGACATGGCTATCAATGGTGGAAAGAGATGTTTGAAATCGACCAAACTCAAGTTTTGTCGAAAATTGCCACGCCAGTATTACTGATCCAATCCGGTCAAGATAAAAATGTCTCGGTAGACTTGGCTATCGCTCAAGCAAAGCAAATCTCTAAGAACCAACCCAATGTATCGTTTAAAGTATTCGAGCAACTTGATCACTCTTTTGAAGCAGCCGATGGGACTAGCCAAGTAGATACGGTGATTAAAGGTATCCAACACTGGTTAGCTCAGTATTTGTAAGGTTTTTAGAGACAAAAAAAAGCGCCCCATCTGGAGCGCTTTTCTTATTTGAATTTGTTATTCCCAATCAAGGATAACTTTGCCGGAAGCGCCGCTGCGCATAACATCGAAGCCTTTCTGGAAATCATCAATCTTGTAATGGTGAGTGATGATTGGCGTTAGATCTAGGCCAGATTGAATCAGTGAAGCCATCTTGTACCAAGTTTCGAACATTTCGCGGCCGTAGATACCTTTGATCACTAGGCCTTTGAAAATCACTTGGTTCCAGTCGATACCCATGTCTGATGGCGGAATACCCAGTAGCGCGATGCGGCCACCGTGGTTCATCGTCGTCAGCATTGAGTTAAACGCTGATGGATTACCTGACATTTCAAGGCCTACGTCGAAGCCTTCTGTCATGCCTAGTTCCGCCATTACGTCGTCAAGCTTCTGCTCAGCAACGTTGACAGCGCGAGTTACGCCCATCTTACGAGCTAGGTCCAGACGGTATTCGTTTACATCAGTAATCACCACGTGACGAGCACCAACGTGTTTCGCAACCGCTGCAGCCATGATGCCAATCGGGCCAGCACCTGTGATTAGCACGTCTTCACCCACTAGGTCGAATGACAGCGCAGTGTGTACTGCGTTACCAAACGGGTCAAAGATAGACGCTAGATCGTCAGAGATACCTTCAGGGATCTTGAACGCGTTAAACGCCGGAATCACTAGGTATTCTGCGAATGCACCTTCACGGTTTACGCCCACCCCCACAGTGTTACGACACAAGTGAGTACGGCCGCCACGGCAGTTACGGCAGTGACCACAAGTGATGTGACCTTCGCCTGAAACGCGGTCACCAATTTCAAAACCGCGAACTTCCTGGCCGATACCAACCACTTCACCTACATATTCGTGGCCGACAACCATAGGTACTGGAATTGTCTTTTGTGACCATTCGTCCCAGTTGTAGATATGAACGTCAGTACCACAGATAGCGGTTTTCTTAATACGGATCAGTAGATCGTTGTGGCCAAGCTCAGGCTTGTCCACTTCAGTCATCCAAATGCCTTCTTCAGGCTTTAGTTTCGAAAGTGCTTTGATTTTCATTACTTGATGATCTCCATGTCACGACCAACTTCAATGAACGCGTCGATTGCGCGGTCTAGTTGCTCACGAGAGTGCGCCGCTGACATTTGTGTACGGATACGCGCTTGACCTTTTGGCACAACCGGGAATGAGAAGCCGATAACGTAGATGCCTTTTTCAAGTGCACGTTCAGCAAACTCTGCTGCGACTTTCGCATCACCAAGCATAATTGGGATGATAGCGTGGTCTGCGCCTGCAAGCGTAAAGCCTGCTTCTGTCATACGCGCGCGGAAGTGTGCTGCGTTTTCCCATAGACGGTCACGTAGGTCGCCGCTTTCTTCAAGCAAATCCAATACACGGATAGACGCGTTAACAATTGCCGGTGCAACCGAGTTAGAGAATAGGTACGGACGAGAACGCTGACGTAACCACTCGATCACTTCTTTCTTACCAGACGTGTAGCCGCCTGACGCGCCGCCCATTGCTTTACCCAGCGTACCTGTGATGATGTCGATACGGTCCATTACGTCGTGGTACTCGTGTGTACCCGCGCCAGTTTTGCCCATAAAGCCGACTGCGTGAGAATCATCAACCATCACAAGCGCACCGTATTTATCTGCTAGGTCACAGATAGCTGGCAGGTTAGCAACCACACCGTCCATAGAGAACACACCGTCAGTCACGATAAGCGTGTTACGAGCACCCGCTTCTTTCGCTGCGATAAGTTGCTGCTCTAGTTCTTCCATGTTGTTGTTTGAGTAACGGAAACGCATCGCTTTACATAGGCGAACACCGTCGATGATAGACGCATGGTTCAGCGCATCAGAAATGATTGCATCTTCTTTGTCTAGGATGGTTTCAAACAGACCTGCGTTTGCATCAAAGCAAGAGGTGTAAAGAATCGTATCTTCTTTACCTAGGAATTTAGAAAGCTTTTGCTCAAGCTCTTTGTGGATATCTTGAGTACCACAGATAAAGCGTACAGACGCCATACCAAAACCGTGCTGATCCATACCCGCTTTACCCGCTTCAATTAGCGCTGGGTGGTTAGCTAGACCAAGGTAGTTGTTCGCACAGAAGTTCAGAACTTCTTCACCAGTAGAGATTTTAACAGCGGCTTGCTGTTGAGAAGTGATAACACGCTCTGATTTGTATAGGCCTTCAGCCTTTACTTCTTCGATCTGATTTTGAATCTGTTCGTAGAATGCAGAAGTCATTTCAAATTCCTTCCTAGTTATAATTATTAAGCTTAATGCTTGCGTTAGTTCTGTGGCTTAGCGCCAACAGTGTATTAACTTAAGTGTAAACGAAGCGTCGTGAATCCATTATCCCACTGGGTGGAAAAACATTATTGAACCTGAGGCACAAATAAGCTCTACTAGAGGTAATTGATGACTTCGTTAACAGTGAGCCTATGAACAATACTAAGCTGATTGCGCTACTGCCTGATTTGGCGAGTTTTATTCTGATCGTAGAGGAAGGTAGCTTTACCGCCGCGGCAAAAAAACTCGAAGTGACTCCTTCCGCGTTGAGTAAGATGGTGACTCGTTTAGAGGCGTCATTCTCGGTCAAACTGTTTGAGCGAACCACTCGCACTTTAATCATCACTCGCGCCGGACAGCAGGTGTATGACCAAGCGGTGATTATGGTCAACGCGGCTAAACAAGCGGTGGAACTGTCCGTTTCTGACCACACCGAGATAAGTGGTGCGCTAACGGTGGCAGCGCCAGAAGCGTTTTTAAACTCTGTGTTGCAACCTTTTGTGGTTCCTTTCCTAAAGCAATATCCGGATATCCAACTCAAATTGCGTGTCGCAGACGGTGAAATCGACCTAATCCGCGACAATATTGATATTGCGTTTAAGCTGACTGATAAACCCGACGAGAATTTGGTACTCAAAGAGATCGGCAGCACCAACTTGGTTCTGTGCGCGAGTCCAGACTACATTCAGCAACGTGGTATGCCGTCACATCCGAATCAACTTGTCGAGCACGACTGCCTTTATCTGGCAGAAAACGACCGTGACCATATTTGGGATTTCTTCAAAGACGATGAGTTTCATTCAGTTTCTGTCTCTGGCCGCTACGCGGTTAATCACTCACAAATGCGCCTAACGGGGGTTAAGAACGCGTTGGGAATTGGCATTTTCCATGATTTCGTGATTGCAGATGCAGTAAAAAATGGCGAAGTGGTGCCCGTACTCGCTAACTGGACGATTAAAAGTAACTATCACGGCGGTGTGGCGATGCAATACGCACAAACCAAATACATGCCCGCACGATTAAGAGCGTTTATTGATTATGTGAGTGATGAATTGACAGCGAAATTAAAATAGGACGTAGATGTGAGGGTTGATAGTAGATAACTGACTGGCGGAGCACGCGGGACTGCAATCTGGTAGCGTACGCTTAGAGCCAAAAAAGCGTACGGCTCGACTACGGTCAGTGTGTGTCGTGATGTGTAGAGAGGTGTTGGAAGTGAATCTTGGTGAAAACTTGAGAAATGACTAAAAGGACACGGTTTGCTGTGCTGGGTTTCAACCTCACCCTCTTCAACTTGTATCAACTCAAAACCGTTGATAGTACACAGTGTCGCCCAGACACCCGCGCTGGCGCCATGAGCATTGATGACAGGCATCAAAGTAACAAGCACCCAGCTAAGGGCGCTTGCTAGTAACATGGTTCGGTTAAACTTCGCTGCGCGTATCATTGTCACTCTCTCGTGGAATAGCGAAACTATATAACGAGTCGCTAACCATTTCCGCAACGAAAGCAGCAAAACTAAACCATGGTCATAACTTTATGTCGCGTATTGTAAACATAAGACACGACATAACAAATTAACCGAACAACTTACTCCAAATACTTGGATTTTTCTTATCGTGATACTCTTCGCGCAGCGCATCAACTTGTTGAAGTTCTGCTTTCGCCGCATCGATATCACCAGCATCAAGCTTGGCTTCTACTGAATCCAACGCAATCGAAAGCTTGTTAAAACCTTCTAGGTAGATGTCGAATTTCTCAGGCGCGTACTCACCACGTTTCGACTGTTCAACCAGTTCAGACAGGTTCTCGATTGCGGTTTTCATGCTAGCAACTTCGGTTGCTTCTGCAGCGTGTTTAAATTCGATTTTCATCTGTTTCATATTTGCTTTCAGGTCAACGTCTGCAGCAAACGCATGAGCAGAGACAAAAAGAGCCAGAGCTGGAATTAACTTTCTCATTGTAATGTTCTTCTTTTATTGGGCTGTAAAACGGCAATGTTACTGAATTTTGTACCGAAAGTTGAGCGGCATTTTTGTATCAAACTATAAACTTTGATAATCCGAGATCGGCTCACGCCCACGTAGTTCGAGAAAGTCTAAGAATTGACGGCAGCTATGGGTGATCACTTTATCGCTACTCACTCCAACGCTGTCGAGTAGCTCAGAGACTAAACCCAAGTTACCCACATCGTCGCAGAAATGCGCATCACTGCCCGTGGTAAAGTAAACACCCAGCTCTTTACCCATCTCAGCGATTTCATAACAGCGCTCAACACTGCCTACACGGCTGTTGCCTCTTAATGTGGAGTTATTGATTTCAATCGCGACGTTGTGCTCTTTCGCGCACTCAAGCACAGCTTTAAAATCAAAATCGAAATTAGGATTGCCCAAGTGCCCCAACGCATCCACCCGGCCACCTTTGATGGTGTTGATAAGCGCCTGAGTGTGCGACTTAACGTCTGAAGGACGAAAGACTGGCTCATGGAAGCTGGCAATCGCCCAGTCTAGATTACGGTCACTCGTAGGGTGGATATCAACGTCGCCTTCGATATTGAGAATGTTGGACTCAACGCCGCGAACAACCGCGACACCTTCTAAGAATCTTGGCAGCACTCGTTGATTAGAGAAAAACCAATAATGTGGCGCGCCAGGCATTGACTCCGCATGGTCGGTCGTACAAAACATCTGCAGACCATTTTTCTTCGCAAGTTGGGCATTTTCGATTAGCGTGCTGTAGGCGTGTCCACTGGCGTACGTGTGAGTATGGGTATCAATAACTAGCTTCATTTCTGCGATTACACTTTTGGTTAGTTGCTCACCTAATAGCCTATCGTTGTTCAAGCGCCGAGATCAACACAATCTTTGATCTCGCTCACGCGCGAGTACCGTATTCAAACGCCCGTTCCGGATACGACTCTGTTGTCATTTTTTGCGCATTTGACAGAAAACCTGTTCAAAACAGATGTTCTAGAAGCCACTTTCTGGTCCCTTTGAAAAATTCGTGGTGCTCTAATCTCCGCAAGACGTACAGCGTACCAGTACGCTAAAGAAAGGCGGTTTATTTGTTTAATTTATGAACAGATTTTTTGCATGTTGCCAAGATTGAATAATACTTATTGAGTCACTTATAAATGGGTTGAACATGAGAAAGCACCGCTACTCACTGAGTATTCACATCACTAGCTTGTTCCTAATTCTGACCACAATCGTTGGTGCTGTACTTATCACTATCAGTTACCGACACGCGCAAGAATTGTTGACGAGTAGTGCCAAAGAAGTCGGCCGCGAAAACAGCCGCAAGCTAGAGTCGACCTTTCAACAACAAATAGGGCCGATTCTGACTACGCTCGACTTTATGGCGATGAGTGAAACCATTGAGCAGCAAGAAACCCCGGTCGCCAAACCACGCTTGCTCAGCTATCTCAGCTTGATCTTCAAACGCAACCCAAGCCTAGTTGCACTTTACTATGCCAACGATGAAGGTGACTTCACGCTGTTGAGAAGTTTACGCAACACGCAAGACAGACAACGCTTCGCCGCGCCGATGGACGCACACCTGATGGTCAACATCACCAAGACCGACGGACAAAATGACTTTTACTTCCTCAGTGAAGATTATGAAGTGCGTAAAGTGACCGAGAGTCAAGATAACCAGTTTGACCCTAGAGTTAGGCCATGGTACCTCAATGCCGATGTAGACGGAGAAATTCGACTGACAGAGCCATACTTCTTCTACTTCCTACAAACCAACGGCGTCACACTTTCACGACGCACTCTCAACGGAAATAGCGTCGTTGGCGCTGATTTCACTCTCGGTTCTCTCTCCGCACAAATCGCTCAAATGGGCTATTCCGACAACAGTAAATTGGTGCTATTCGACAACCAATTTAAAGTGCTGGCGCAGCACCAAAGTGGCGCAACATTAGCCGCCAGTGAAGGACAAATCCGTTCAGAGTTGGAAAACAGTGTATTCGCCAGCGTACTTGACCGAATTTCCAGCCAGCCGATATACGCCAACGTGGAAGACGATGAGAATAACTGGTCGGTGACACTGACACCGGTCAACCTCAACCAACATGCCCGACTGCTACTCGCAGAAGCCACCCCGCAAAGTGATCTATTGGCAAATCTACTTTCACTCCGCGACAAGCAGGTTTTGGTCGCGGTGACACTATTGGTGTTCTGCTTCTTTGTCGTGTGGTTTGTTGCCCATCGCCTTGCGAGTCCGTTAAAGAATTTGATGTACCAAACCGACAGCATTGCGCGCTTTGATTTCAAGAAGACCCGCTATCCTAAGAGCGTGATTAAAGAAGTCGCCAACCTGACTCAGTCCATTGAATTAATGGAACACACGTTGCACGACTTGCTCAGTTTGCTGCGTGAGACGGCAAGTAATCAGGATTTCTCTGTATTGGCGAAAACCATTACTCACCAAAGTTACTTGGTAACCAAAGCCGAAACGATAGTTCTCTACACCCGTAATTCAAGTGAGGGCGATTACGAGATCGCGGCCAACCATGCAATCATTCCGTTCAAAATCGACTTGAACGAGTTCTTTAGTTCAACCGCTTGGATTCAAAAAGACCTCGCTAAAGGGGAAATGCTGCACTTTAATCGCGAAGACAACTGCTTGGCTAAGTTCCGCGATATTTTCTACAACTCGGACATTTTCCTGTTCCCACTGCTCAACCGACAACAACAACTCGTCGGGATATTGTTACTTGGTTATGAGCGTGCGATAACACCGGCGCAAAACGACAAACACGCGTTCCTACGTGAGCTACTAAGCTTTGCAGAATTAGCAAAAGAGAACATTGATAAGATCCGCGAGCAGAAAGAAATGCTCAACGCGTTTGTCGAGCTAATCGCGTCGGCAATCGATACCAAGTCGCCATACACAGGCAGCCATTGTCAGCGTGTACCAAAACTCAGTGAAATGCTCACTAAAGCGGCAGACAAAGATAAAAACTACTTTGCCGCGTTCTCTATGTCCCAATCGGATTGGGAAGCGCTTTATCTCGCCTCTTGGTTACACGACTGCGGTAAAGTTACAACGCCAGAATATGTGATAGACAAAGCGACCAAGCTCGAAACTATCTACGACCGTATCCATGAAGTCAGAATGCGTTTTGAGCTACTAAAAGCACAGGCGGAAATTGACTACTGGCAAGCGCTCTATGAAGGCAATGGCGATACCGCCGAACTAAAAGCGCAGTTATCATCAAAACATCAACAACTCGATGACGATTTCGCGTTTGTCGCTAAGTGCAACATTGGCGGCGAGTTTATGAATGAGGAAGACATCGAGCGATTACACGCAATTGGGCGTTATCAATGGAAACGCACTTTGGATGATCAGCTTGGCGTGTCTTGGCTTGAAAAAGAACGTGCAGGCTCGCTTGTTCCCCTACCCGTTATGGAACCCTTGTTAAGCGATAAGCCAGTACATCAGATCCGCTGGCCGCAAGGCGTGAATCCGAAAGAAATGTGGTCTGAGCCGTTTGTACTTGAACCAGGCGAGCTGAAATATAACCGTGGTGAGCTTTATAACCTAGCGATACAGCGCGGCACACTTAACGATGAAGAGCGGTTCATCATCAATGACCACATTATCCAAACCATTACTATGTTGCAGCGCTTGCCTTATCCTGAACATCTAAAAAGTGTGCCGGAAATTGCCTGTGGTCACCACGAACGAATGGACGGCAAAGGCTATCCAAAAGGGCTTTCCGAGCAAAACTTGTCGATACCAGCGCGTGTCATGGCGATAGCCGATGTATTTGAAGCGCTCACCTCGAACGACAGACCTTACAAGAAAGCGAAAACGTTAACTGAGTCCATCGATATCATGACCGCGATGGCGACATCAGGCCACATTGATCCTAAGCTGTATTTACTGTTCTTGGAGCAAGAACTGGATCTCAAGTACGCCGAACTCTATCTCAGTTCGGAACAAAAAACCGAATTCGACCGAAAAGCTCACATCATGAAAGTGAAGAGTTATCTCAAATCTCTATTCTGAAGAATCAGTCAGAACCACTGGCCTACATTAGAATTAAAGCTCTAATTTTGTCTTGTCGTGGTTCTGAGTCATCACTTATAACAATCAATAACTTAGACGAAAATCAGTCATTATTTAATCGATTGCGTCTTCAAAGGTTGATGTAAGTCAAATACTCATGGACAATACGCTGCCAAATTGACAATAGTCTCGATATTTTGGCAAGCAGTTGCATAGATATTGCTTTTGCCTAAGCCGTTTTAATGTTTTTGCCTATTTAAGTAATAGGTAAAACCTATTTTTATTATTTTTGTGCCGCTGATAGCTTGGCTGCGCATTAGAGCCTTTTATAGGCGCAGAACAACTACCTCGTTTTGAAGGGAAAGATGATGGTAATACCAGAGAATAGCAGCATCGTGATTTTTGGTGCTTCGGGTGACTTAACTTATCGTAAGTTAATCCCAGCTTTATACCACCTTTACGCGAGTAAGCAGCTCCCAGACAACTTTGCGATTCTGGGCGTTAGCCGAACTGAGTACAGTGACGACTCTTACCGCGCGAAACTGAAGAAATCACTTCAGGAAATGGAAAAAACTGAGCCTGCAACATTAGATGCGTTCATTAATCATCTTCATTACCAAGCCATCAATACCTCAGATACCGCAGACTACAGCAAACTGGTAAGCCGTCTTGACCAACTTTCTGACCAATACCAGTTCGAGCAACGCAATACGCTATTCTACTTAGCGACTCCACCTAGCCTTTACAGTGTTATCCCAGCAAGCCTTGCTGCTCACGGCCTAAACAGCGAAGAAGACGGCTGGAAACGCCTCATCATCGAAAAACCGTTTGGCTATGACTTAGAGTCAGCACGCACGCTGGATAAAGAAATCCACGAGCACTTCCTAGAACACCAGATCTACCGTATTGACCACTACCTAGGTAAAGAAACGGTACAAAACCTGTTGGTGTTCCGCTTCTCAAACGCGATGTTCGAACCACTGTGGAACCGCAACTTTATTGATTACGTTGAAATCACAGGTGCAGAGTTCTTAGGTGTGGAAGAGCGTGGCGGTTACTACGACAACTCTGGCGCAGTGCGCGACATGTTCCAGAACCACCTACTCCAAGTATTGGCAATGGTTGGTATGGAACCACCTGCGCAAATCAACGCAGATTCAATGCGTGATGAAGTGGTTAAAGTTCTACAGTGTCTGAAGCCATTAGACGAACAAGCGCTACGTAACGATCTAGTGCTAGGCCAGTACACAGCGTCTGACGTACGTGGTCAGCATCTATTGGGCTACCGTGAAGAAAACGGCGTGGCGGATGATTCTCGTACCGAGACTTACATCGGCCTGAAAGCTTACATCAACAACTGGCGCTGGAACGGTGTGCCTTTCTACGTACGTACAGGTAAACGCCTGCCAACACGCGTAACAGAAGTGGTTATTCACTTTAAAGCGACACCACACCCAGTGTTTGGTCAAAACGCACCAGAAAACAAACTGATCATCCGAATTCAGCCAGACGAAGGCATCCAGATGAGCTTTGGTTTGAAAGAACCAGGTGCAGGCTTCAAAGCCAAAGAAGTGAAGATGAACTTCCACTACACTTCTCTAGAAGAAACGCAAATGCTGACGGCTTACGAACGTCTGCTGCTTGACGCACTAAACGGCGACGCGACACTATTCGCACGCAGCGATGCAGTTGAAGCGTGCTGGCAGTACGTGCAGCCAATTCTGGACTTCAAGCAAGATCCACAATCGCTGTTTGGTTACGCGTGTGGTACTTGGGGACCAAAAGAAGCAGACGATTTGCTGCAACGCGACAACCGCGCATGGCGTTTCCCTTGTAAAAACCTAACAGATACGGACTACTGCGAACTATGATCAACCATAAGATCTTCGACACAGCACAGCAGGTTGTGGAAAGCTTGGCCAACGACATGAAAGCGCTGAGCGAACAAGGACGACCTGTTCATATCTCACTATCTGGTGGTAGCACACCAAAAATGTTGTTTAAGCTTCTAGCAAGCGACGCGTACGCAGAGTCAATTCAATGGCAAAACCTTCACTTCTGGTGGGGTGATGAGCGTTGCGTTGCACCCGATGACGCAGAGAGCAACTACGGCGAAGCAAACGCGCTGCTGTTTAGCAAAGTGAACCTACCAGCGGAGAACATTCACCGCATTCTTGGTGAGAACGACCCGCAAGGCGAAGCAGAACGTTTCGCAAAAGAGATGGCGGACGTTATCCCTTGTGAAAACGGCACACCAGTATTTGACTGGATTCTGCTAGGCGTTGGCGCCGATGGTCACACAGCTTCTCTGTTCCCAGGTCAAACTAACTACGCAGACGAGAACCTATCTCTGGTTGCGTCTCATCCTGAATCTGGTCAGCTTCGCGTGTCTAAAACCGCGAAAGTGCTCGAAGCAGCAAAACGAATCAGCTACCTAGTGCTTGGCTCAGGTAAAGTTGAAATCGTTCACGAAATTCACACCACTCCAGCAAGCGAGCTGCCTTACCCTGCAGCAAAAATCCAGTCTAATACTGGTGAAACGGAGTGGTACTTAGATTTAGATGCAGCGGCGAAAATCGTCTAGTACGGTCGCTCGTCCATTAGAGAAAATTGGAGAGAAATAATGAAAGGTGATATCGGTGTAATTGGCCTAGCGGTAATGGGTCAAAACCTTATCCTAAACATGAATGACCACGGCTTTAAAGTTGTGGCGCACAACCGTACGGCTGCAAAAGTAGACGAGTTCCTAGAAGGTCCAGCAAAAGGCACCAACATCGTTGGCGCATACTCTCTTGAAGAACTAGTAGAAAAGCTAGAAACGCCACGTAAAGTGATGCTAATGGTTCGCGCAGGTGACGTGGTAGACAAGTTCATCGACGCTCTAGTCCCTCTACTAGACAAAGGCGACATCATCATCGACGGTGGTAACACGAACTACCCAGATACAAACCGTCGCGTTGCAGCACTACGTGAAAAAGGCATCCACTTCATCGGTACTGGTGTATCTGGTGGTGAAGAAGGTGCACGTTTTGGTCCATCTATCATGCCTGGCGGCGCAGCTGAAGCTTGGGAAGCGGTTAAGCCTATCTTCCAAGGTATCTCGGCAAAAACTGACGCTGGCGAGCCTTGCTGTGACTGGGTTGGTAACGACGGTGCAGGTCACTTCGTTAAGATGGTTCACAACGGCATCGAATACGGTGACATGCAGCTGATCACTGAAGCTTACCAGTTCATGAAAGACGGCCTTGGTATGTCTGCAGACGAGATGCAAGCAGTATTCGCTGACTGGAACAAAACGGAACTAGACAGCTACCTAGTCGAAATCACAGCTGACATCCTTGGCTACAAAGATGAAGACGGTGAAGCACTGGTAGAGAAGATCCTAGACACTGCTGGCCAAAAAGGTACGGGTAAATGGACAGGTATCAACGCGCTAGACCTAGGTATTCCTCTAACGCTAATCTCTGAATCTGTATTCTCTCGTTGTCTATCTGCACTGAAAGACCAACGTGTTGAAGCTGAGAAACTGTTCGGTAAAACAATCACTCCAGTTGAAGGCGACAAGCAAGAATGGGTTGATGCACTGCGTCAGGCTCTTTTAGCGTCTAAGATCATCTCTTACGCTCAAGGCTTTATGCTAATGCGCGAAGCGTCTAACGAAAACGGCTGGGACCTAAACTACGGTAACGTTGCTCTTATGTGGCGTGGTGGTTGTATCATCCGCTCTGCATTCCTAGGCAACATTCGTGATGCATACGAAGCGAACCCAGATCTAGCATTCCTAGGTTCTGATGATTACTTCAAAGGCATCCTACAAAACAGCCTAGTAGCATGGCGTAAAGTAGCAGCTAAGTCTCTAGAAGCAGGCATCCCAATGCCATGTACGACTTCTGCCCTGACTTTCCTAGACGGCTACACAACAGCGCGTCTACCAGCTAACCTGCTTCAAGCTCAACGTGACTACTTTGGTGCTCACACTTACGAGCGTATCGACCGTGAACGTGGTGAGTTCTTCCACACGAACTGGACAGGTACAGGCGGCAACACAGCGTCAACGACTTACGACGTTTAATCGCCGAGTCACTAAGCAGTTAATGAAAACGCACTATTCGTAGTGCGTTTTTTGATTCAACGTAATTTGGAGTCTCTATGATTCACTGGCCTTGTATTTTGAAACTCGCTGGCGACGATGAGTTAATTTTCATCAAAAATCATGATGCCTTTATCGCTGACTGTGGCGACATGATTCTTCAAAACGAAGATCGCCTCATCGACTCACAAGGGAATACATATTCCATAGAAAATACGACATCATCCCTTACTCTACGCCCTACTGACGTGAAAATAGACGCAGCACAAGCATCAACTCTGATTCAAGAACACGAGTTTGCAAATGCTCAGGTATGCATAATAAAAATGCATTTCACCAGCGTCGCACAAGCAATTAAAGCGATTGAAAACTAATTTTACACTTTTTTCTTATCGAAAATTTATTGATAAAACTAACTCCATCATTCTGAATTTATTCAAGTAATCACCATTTCCAGCGAATCATTCTGTATATATCTTCACCAAAACCTGACCTTACAGGCTTTTCAAATCCCTATTTACTGGAGTAGAATCCGTGACGTTCATCACATTAGAGTATTTAGTCAACCGGTTACATAGGGTTAGACACCGTGATGATAGGAAAGCAAAAGGTGGAGAATTTGCATACAGGTAATACCAGCTACTCCTCCTAAAATAAATTCCAAACGGAGGATGTTTGCCAATCGCAACTCCTCTAATTTGATGATGCGGACATAACGCGGTGTTGTGATTCGCAATGACTTAACGCTTACGGACGGTGTATTAACTAACTGAGGTTCTACGATGACTATTAATAAGTACTTTGTTTTTGTTCCACAAGCACAGGAACACAAATTCGAAAAGGAAAATGAAGTGGTTTTAGAGAAGGAAACTCAACGCCAGGCACTTGTAAAGCAAGCACAGCAAGAAGGCGGTCTATAAGACTTTCCTTCACCGTTTAGTTTGGCGAGGCTAGCCCTAACAGGCCTGCTGATCACTCGCTAAATACTGGCATTTAAAAAGGAGTACATTGCGTACTCCTTTTTACTTTCTATCGGTTAATCGACTTAGTGGTTTTACGCATACTGTGCATGCTTCTCTTGCACGACATTGGTTATCGCGTTTACCACATCCATACTAGCGTGTTCAGCGCCCTCAACGACAGAGAGAAGCTCTGCCAGAACATCATCGTCACCTAACCAATCTTCCTTAACTAAGTCCATCGCAACGCGCATGTTTTTATGCACCACCGCGTGACTGCTCTCCATTAGTTTGAACGAGCTAAGATGACTGAATGTGTCGCTACCTTCACCGTTGTAGTACCACTGTCCTAAGCGGCAGTTAAAGTGATCAACTTGAACGGCGTCTGCTTCTGTACCAACACCGTTTTTCTCCAGTGCGATATAACCGTTTTGCATGTAGACGATATGGTCAAGCTTAACCAATGAGGCAAACGACATATCTTTAGTCTCATTCGCCAGTTTGATCGTTGCTTCAGATGCGGTCGCGACTTTATCAAAGCTATCATGGAAGTGATCCACTTCATTCGCCACAATACTGGTTTGCTGAGACACCTCTGAGGTTTGAGATACCACTTCGTGAATACGCCCGGTAATCGAATGGATCGTCTGACTGATATTATGAGTAGACTCACGGGTTCTATCAGCAAGCAAACGGACTTCATCTGCAACAACCGCAAAGCCACGCCCAACTTCACCCGCTCGTGCTGCTTCAATCGCCGCATTAAGCGCCAACAAGTTGGTCTGCTCAGCAATGCCAGTAATCACATCGATGGTTTCAGAGATGCGGCCACTTTCTTCACCTAGTTCTTGCGCGGTTGACTCCATGTTTTGCATACATTCGGTCATACTCGCCAACGCAATACGGATCTTCTCAACCAGCGCACGACTCTCTTCTGCACCATCGCGGCTTTCGGTCGCAATGTTAAGTACGTCGTCCATCTTGCTCGATAGATTCACTAACTCAGCTTGGTTGTTTTTCAGGTTACCGAGCAAGTTGCCGGTATTAATCCGGTGAAGCTCACTCTTCAGGCGATTTTGGCGCGCAAAGATATGGACCTTATTCATCGAATCTACTGCCTGATTAACCTCATGCATAGTACGTGCAAAGCCTTTTGGCATGCCGTCCGTCATCAACTTACGGTAGTACTTTCCTTTGCCCGTCGCTTCAAAGCTGTTAGAAAGTTCACGTGAGTTCGTTTCGATAATATCGAGGAAATCGTTGAGCGCCCAAGCGACAAAGCCAACTTCACCCAAACCTTTCGTCTCTGTAATACGAACATGCGTCTTGCCATTCTTGGCCTGAACAAGCGCATCATGAATACGTTCTAACGTTGAAAGGTGGCGGGTGTAATCTCGATATGCATAAGCCGAAAATGCAAGTGCGACAAATGCGAGTAGCACTTCATTTAAGGAAAAACCGTGATAATAGAAACTAAAACCTAGCATGCCCAACGTAATGGCGAGAAACACTAAACAAACTAGGAGGAACTTTTGCCTCAGAAGAGGCACATTTTTACTGACGTGATTTTTTTGCATGATGAGACCTCTTAGCGATGTTTATTAAACAAGTTAATGACGAACTCTTCATAACTCATATGATGGAGCTGCTTAACTTTATCGACCATCGCGTTCCATGATGCCTCCGGCGCTGAACCGCGATCGTGCTTACGCTCTATCTCTCTCATCTCATCGTAGATTTTTTCAATCTCCTCTCGCGCTACGGCTGGCGCGTGACGACGAACTGAAAAATACCCTTCTAGCTTACCTTCGTCCACATCAGGTGTAACGTTGGCAAACACCCAGTAATACCCGCCATCAGCCGTAGTATTTTTTACAAATCCAAAAAACTCTTCACCCGATTTCAGCGTTTTCCACAATCCATAGAAAACACCTCTTGGCATGTCAGGGTGACGAATAATTTTATGGTGTTGTCCGAGCAGATCACTCTCTGGATAGTTAGAAACGCGCATAAATACGCGATTGGCATAGACGATACGTCCTTGAGTGTCAGTTTTAGAGACGATGAATTCGTCGTCTGCAAAAGTGACTTCTTTATTAGAATGTTGAATAGACAAGGTATTGGCCCTAGCAAACTTATGGTTTATATGAATCAATGATAGTAAAAAGACCATCATTCGCAAATAATAACATCTATCTCAGTAACACTAGGCAACTATTTGATAATGTTATTAATATCCATAAAACCTACTAGTTAACCCATGTCACAATTACCCAATGTAACGAGTCTATTTATTTCAGAATTTCGAGAAAAGTGAGTTGGAATGTATAACGCTATTCTTATTATCCGCAGCGCGCATACCTTAGTGTAGCGGCGATTATTTCCAAACAAACATCATAGATAAGCTCGAACGAAAACTTCGCCACTTCGAATAGTTTCATCACCGTCGTTGCCTTAGGTTGGTATTGCATCGAATGTCGACTAAATCAGGAAAAACGCATATACACTGCTTAATAACGCATATTATTTACACGATAAAGTGACCAATATGCTGATATTGAATTTTAATAAACGCAAACGCCATAAAGTGTGAAGCCGCTATACACACGCCACTAATAAACACATTATTTTCAAAGATACGTTTATTCCATAACATTCATAATAACTATGGAGAGTTAATGCATGTTGAAAATAATAACAACAATAAAAGCTAGGCTAATTGCCGGTGTGATGGTGTTAATGTTGCTGCTATCTGCCACCGCTGGTGTAGGTCTCTATTATATATTTGAGCTAGATGACAACATTAATTTGCTAAGCGACGATATCGCACCCACGATTGAGTCGACTGATGACATGATCGCGTCATTATGGGAAAAAGGAACGGTTGCCAATGAAATTATGGCTTCTGAAAACATTGATGAGATAAAAGCGCTGTATCCGAAGTTTGAGGAGCTCAACAATACTTTTCACACTTCATACAACGAGCTAGAGAAATTGTTATCCAAAACTGAAGCTGAATTAGCAAACCAAGCAATGGACGCCAACAAAAATCTCTCTTTAGCCATCGATAAAATGTATCAAGCACACACCACTGAACTAATGGAAGAAATAGCAGCGAAGCGTCTGTTAGTTCAATTCGATAACAGCGGCTCAGAGCTTATTACTGCTTTGGACGAGTTTGCCGAAGAAAACGAAGCAGAGATGGCCACGGCTGAAGAGCAAGGCGATAAGCTGGAAGCAACTTTCGGCAGTACGGCCGCACAGGTAAACGCCATTCTTGGAGAGCTGTTTGAACGAGACTACCCCGTCGTTGAGGCAGCCCTAAAACTTCAACGCCTCGTGGTTGAGATGCAAGACACCGCTGGCGAATATCTCGCAGAAGAAGACATAACAAGGCTTGATGCCATACGTCAAGAGTTTGATAAGCTCTCAGAAAATGTCACGTCTTTGATGAAAGTGCTCGATGACCTCGCTGAGACACAAGAAGATAAAGATGACGCAGTAAACTTACGATCAAACTTTGCCCAGTGGTACAAGCTCGCTACAGATGACGAAAAGTTATTCGACAATTATCGTGATCTACTAAAAGCTGAATCACTCGCAGACGACTACATTCAAGAAGCAGGATCATACATCGCTATCGCAGATAAAGCGCTAGAAGAACTGTCAAACTCTGCCGATGCTATTTCAGATTCAGCCGATCAGGTCGCGGCGAATTCAGTCTCTACTGCAGTATCCACAATGGGGGTTGTCTGGATAGCGGCATTGGTTATTGGAGTTGTGGTCATTGTCGTCCTTATTAAGGCAATCATTAACCCAATCAATGATCTATTAGTAAGACTGACCGACATTGCTCAAGGAGAAGGCGATCTAACACAACGAGTCAACGAACATGGAGGAGACGAAATTGCCAATCTGGGGAAAGCGTTCAATATGTTTGTTGCCAAGTTACAGGCACTGATTGCACAAATCGCCACAGAATCTAAAGACATCAACCAATCTATTGACGCCATTTCAGGTTTGTCGGTGACGGTCAACGACAGAGTGGCACAGCAAAGCGAAGATATTGACGTCGTAGTCCAAGCAATAGACCAAGTGAGTACCGCTGCAGATAGTATCAGTTCCAACGCAATAAGCTGTTCTGACGCCTCACGCAGCGCGAGTGCTGATGGTGAGTCGGCTCGCCAAGTCGTTAACCAAGCGGTCAGTTCCGTTCAAGGACTAGCAAAAGATATTGAAAGTAGCTCCAAAGTCATCGACCAACTGAGCATGGAAGTCGAACGCATCGTTTCGGTACTGGATGTGATTCGTGGTATCGCGGAACAAACTAACCTACTGGCGCTAAATGCCGCAATAGAGGCCGCCCGAGCCGGAGAACAAGGACGAGGATTTGCGGTCGTAGCAGATGAAGTTCGTACCCTTGCCTCTCGAACTCAAAATAGCACTAATGAGATTCAAGGCATGATAGAAAGCCTTCAACGCGGAGCCAGTGAAGCAGTAACCTCAATGAGTCGTTCTAAAGAGGGAGGCGAAACCACAGTGAAGCTAGCAGGTGATGCGGGAGACGCTTTAACACGAATCTCAGCAGCCATTAACCAGCTAAACGAAATGAACGAACAAATCGCCACTGCCGCGACAGAACAACAAGCGGTCGTCGGTTCGGCCAATGAGAGTTCAAAGCAATTGCAATACGTGGTGGATGAAAGCCTTCAGTCGGCGACAGAAAACCTTAACTACGCCCGCTCAGTGAGTGAGTCATTAGGTCGTTTAAACCATTTGGTTGGTCAATTTAAAATATAAACTGCTTGAGCTAAGACGGAGGCTTGCACCTCCATTTGCAAAGAAGCAAGGAAGAGAGTTACCTATTGTGATTGAAGGGACTGAACTACAAATCAGAAGTCACAAAGGTAACCCTCAGTGAACGCCCCTATCTTGTAGAGCTCGCTATTGTTTATCTCCTTAATGATTGGTCCCGTTTGAAAAACGGATACTCATTAAGGAGACTCAGGCTATTTCAACATTCCAAGCGCTTTTAGCTTTCTGTATATCGTATTGCGACTGACACCCAGCACTCGTGACACTTTGCTTATGTTGCCGTCATGCTCCTTGTAAACATCAATCAGAGTATTATTCACCGCGGATTTGAGGTCTAAGCACTCCGGCTTTTTGCTTTCTGGTTCGCTGTTCTCAAGCAGCGGCTTCGCTAAGTGAACAGGAATGTGCTCTAGACGCAGCTCTGCTTCGTCATCACCAATCAAACAACTTACCTTAAGTAGATTATCGAGTTCTCTTAAATTACCCGGCCAATCATAGTTGCACAGCAGCGCCAATAACGAAGAAGAGATCACCTGCTCACCTTCACTGTGCTTACTGTGTACGGCTTGGATAACTTCGGTTTTGTCCGCGCGTGCTCTTAAAGCCGGTAGCTTAATCACTAAGCCGTTAAGGCGATAATAGAGATCCTGACGGAACTTACCTTGCTCCACCAACTGAAATAGGTCTTGGTGCGTTGCCGCAATAATCTGGATATCAACGTTATGGCTTTGCGTCGATCCAACAGGCACAACCGTTTTCTCTTGCAGAACGGTCAATAAGCGGCACTGAGCATCCAGCGGCATCTCACCAATTTCATCAAGGAAGAGAATCCCTTTATCCGCTTGGCGAATACGCCCTAAGTAACCTTTCGAACTTGCGCCGGTAAATGCTCCTGGCGCATGACCAAACAACTCCGACTCAATCAAATCTTTTGGCAACGCACCGCAGTTCACCGTCACCAACGCTTGTTTATTACGGCTGCTATTTTGATGCAGAGCCTTAACAAACTCACCCTTACCGACCCCAGTTTCACCTAGGATAAGCAGGCTAATATCTTTACCAATAACTCGGTTAGCTTGCTGCCACGCTTGTTCAATCAAATGGTCGCCATAGTGCAGGTCGCTGGATGCGCTGATGGATTTACGACTTTTCGACTTTTTACCCAGTGGGTATTTTTCGATGATTAAACCTGAGCCCGACTTGCTTTCCTCGATGATCTCTTCCACCGACAGACCAAGTAATCCAGGTCTTGAGATAAGTTGTGAAGCCAATTGGTTGTGCGCCACCACCTGTCCACCTTCATTGGCGATAATGATTCCTTGCCAACCGGAGCTGAGCACCGATTTATCCATCGCGAGATCGATCTGTAGCGCACCTTCAGGGATTTGCGACAATAGGCGGTTTTCAACCAACTGCACCATGTTTTGCACCAGCAGTTTCACCGTTACATCGTGTTCAGACTGTTCGCTGGTAATGTCCAACACGCCGACTAACTCACCTTTGTGATTAAACAGTGGGCTGGCTGAACAACTAATGAAGCGGTGTTGCTTGATGTAGTGCTGCGCGCCAACAATGGTGACGGCCTTTTGTTCATGCAGCGCGGTACCAATAGCATTGGTACCTTTCAGGCGTTCTTGCCAACACGAACCAGATGACAGTGCGATAGCCATTAGCTTCTCACGAAAATGCTCTTGTCCCCAACTGGCGAGGATCACCCCTTCAGCATCGGTTAACAGCAAACGACTGTCGGTTCGCGCAAACACTTGATTGAACAACGGCAAAGCGCACTGCTCAACAGCTTCAATGACGTTCTGTGCCGCGTAACAACGCTGCTGCATCGCTGCGCCGCTGAGTACTACGTCATCCGGCTTTTTAATCTCTCTCAGACCCGCTTCTTTGCTTCGATTCCATGAAGAAGCTAACCAATCATTGTTCTTTAACGTCTGCAATTCCATACCTGTCCCACTTCTGAACATTTTGAGTGTGTCATTTTGGAACACTTGAACATCTTATTAACAACTTAAACGACCGAGACGTTCACCAAGCTACACCACCTATCCTTTGATAACTCTAGCCTCACAACAAAATCACAACAAGTCGCTAACATCTGGTCTGTGATTTGCGTTGTTGATTAGGAAACAAAAACAACGGCACCCAGTGTGCTGTTACCGAATTAACCCAGTCGTTGCTCAGTCATCTCGAATGCTTACTGAACAAATATTGGCTTAGTTCGGTGACCTAATAAGTTAAATGAAAAACAATAACTTGAACGAGAAACAATAAGGATATTTCTATGATTTACGCACAACCAGGCAGCCCTGAATCTGTAGTTCAGTTTAAGTCTCATTACGATAATTTTATCGGTGGTGAATGGGTGAAACCGGTGGGTGGAGAATACTTTGATAATATCTCTCCGGTAAATGGTCAGCCTTACTGTAAAGTTGCACGTTCTGGCGAAGCCGATATCAGCTTGGCGCTAGACGCAGCACACAACGTCAGAGCATCTTGGGCAGCAACCAGCGTAGCAGAACGTTCAAACATTCTTCTAAAAATCGCGGACCGCATTGAAGAACATCTAGAAGAGTTAGCGGTTGCTGAAACTTGGGAAAACGGCAAACCGGTTCGTGAAACCCTAGCCGCTGACTTGCCTCTGGTTGTCGACCACTTCCGTTACTTTGCGGGTTGTATCCGTGCGCAGGAAGGCAGCGCGGCAGAGCTAGACGCAACAACCGCAAGTTACCACTTCCCAGAACCAATTGGTGTGGTTGGTCAGATCATCCCTTGGAACTTCCCTATGCTAATGGCGGCCTGGAAACTGGCTCCAGCATTAGCGGCTGGCTGTTGTATCGTGCTGAAACCAGCAGAGCAAACACCAACCTCTATCCTCGTTCTGATGGAAAAAATCGGTGATCTATTGCCAGCGGGTGTTATCAACGTGGTCAACGGTTTTGGTAATGAAGCAGGCCAAGCGCTTGCAACCAGCAACCGTATCGCTAAGTTGGCATTTACGGGTTCAACTCAGGTAGGTAACCACATTCTGAAATGTGCGGCGGATAACCTTATCCCATCTACAGTTGAGCTAGGTGGTAAGTCACCAAACATCTACTTCCCAGATGTGTTTGACTTTGAAGATGAATACCTAGACAAGTGTATCGAAGGTACCCTACTAGGCTTCTTCAACCAAGGCGAGGTCTGTACCTGTCCGTCTCGCGTTCTGGTCCATGAAGACATCTATGACGAGTTTGTAGCGAAACTAGCGGCACGCGCCAAAGTTATTAAGCAAGGCAACCCACTGGACACTGATACCCAAGTTGGTGCGCAGGCGTCACAAGAGCAATTTGACAAGATCCTCAGCTACCTAGAGATCGGCCGCCAAGAAGGAGCAAAAGTGGTCTTTGGTGGTGGTGTTTCTGAGCAACCTGAGTTGATCAATCAAGGTTACTACATTCAGCCAACGATGCTTGAAGGCCATAACAAGATGCGTATTTTCCAAGAGGAAATCTTCGGTCCGGTTATCGCTATTACTAAATTCAAAGATGAAGCAGAAGCGCTTGAAATCGCAAACGATACTGAATATGGCTTAGGTGCTGGTGTTTGGACACGTGACGCGAACGTCGCGTACCGCATGGGTCGTAAGATTGAAGCAGGTCGTGTTTGGATTAACTGTTACCACGCATACCCAGCTCACGCAGCGTTTGGCGGTTACAAGAAATCCGGTATTGGTCGTGAAACTCACAAGATGATGTTGGATCATTACCAAAACACCAAGAACTTGCTGATCAGCTACGATGTTAACCCACTAGGTTTCTTCTAAGCGAAACAGCTGCAAGGGGCGTCTTTCTTTAAGACGCCCTTTTTTTCTTCGATTCTTTGTATTTGTCCGAAAGATACAACACGGCACTCGCGGCAAGTGCTAGTAAGGAAACAGTAAACAAAGCGGGCATGTTTAATACCCACGCCAACGTAGCTGCCAAGAATGCAACGAATGACACCATTCGACTGCTAGACATAATGCGACCGAGTTTTCTGCTCATAACGCCTCCTATAAACAGGAATCGAGAGGTAATAACGTGTGGTGAGTTTGCCTCTATCCACACTTTGATTGTCTCATTGGGCGAACAAAAAACGACCTAAATTAATCTCAAATCTTCTCACTGCGTGATACAGCACTTACGTTTGGTATTGGCCAGAGTGACTAGCACGCAATGGCTTGATTTGGATCGACCTTATCTAAGTATTTTTGGCGAATGGTGAGAAACTGGTCGAGATTAGTTGTCAGTACATCAACACATAGTGGATCAAACATTATTCCGCTCTGCTGAATCACATACTCAACCACACGCTCGACGCTCCATGCCGGTTTATACGCTCGGCGACTAAGTAGCGCGTCGAATACATCGGCTAAGGTAACAATGCGCGCTTCGAGCGGAATCTCATCACCAGCTAACGCGTCGGGTAAGCCTGTACCATCGTAGTATTCATGGTGATGGCGAATGATATTCTTGATAAAACGCACCTCTTGCTCAGACACCGTATTCGGACCACAAAGTCCGACAACATCTTCGATGATCCGCTCGCCATAAATCGTGTGGTTGTTCATCACCAAGCGTTCTTCAGGTGTAAATTGATTGGTGCTGAATAGGATCTCATCTGGGATCATATATTTGCCAATATCATGCAGCGGTGCGTACTGGCGAATCTGGTGGATGAACTGATGGTTGATGTCTAAACCACGCTCTGATAGCAGCCTAGCGATCAACTCACTGTACATTCCCATCCGAGTGAGGTGCTCTTTGGTTTCAGGGTCTCTTGCGTGTCCCATGCTTAGGGCAATGTTTAACGAAGAGCGAAAATGCCTTTGGCTATCAAACAACTGCACAAATAAGTTGCTGACAGTCTGAGACAAGTAAGCAAAATCTTTGGCGACTGAATCTTGATTAAAGAAACGCGATTGGGAGGCGTTAATAAACACAAAGCCAATGGTTTTTTCTTGATAGGAAATAGGAAAAGTATAACTGCTGCGGTGCCCCAAACTCACTAGCTCGCTGATACGCTCGGCACTTGTCATCTTACCTAGGTCGTCGATCACTCGAATATCAGACAAACGCGCCACGTTTCCCAACGATGAATCGGGGTTGAGTTCTTGCTCTTTGAAGTCGTAATTTCCCGCCTCTGACAACTTATCTTTGACGTAGTAGTTCGAGACGACTTTGTTGTCGATAAGCGCAATTGAGAAGCGAGATAACTCGCCATAGCTTCCCGTCGCCAACTGATAAACGAGATCAAGTTTGGTCAGGATTCCGTTGTTCTTGGCAGCAATCCTGTTCAATTCAGAATAGTCAAGCATACGCTATCTAGCCCTAACGTTGAGTTTCAATTTATTGGAGTAATACCTCAAACCTAGACTAGAAAGTATCAAATTTGTAACAATTAAATCATAGCGACATGCCGAAAGTTAGAAATCCATCATAAAATTTTGACTAATTTTTAATCTATACACCAAATGCACTTTAGCTCATATCGATGCCATATTCAGCCAGCTAAGAGATAAACGTCAGTAAAGAAGTAAATAGTCATAGCGCTGCTGGATAACGCGACGAACCTGCGCACATGTGCCTGCTTGACTTGCCTAGAAACTCGCGCGGCTGCGTAACCACCTAATAGCGTACCGAGCATAACAACTAGGCCTCGGCTCCAGTCGATCGAACCTTGCGAGACGAAAATGACAATCGCTATTAACGATACGCAGGAAGACACCAGCAACTTAAGGCCATTCATCTGGTTGATATCTTTGTACCCTGCCAGTACCAAATAACTCAAGACGATGACGCCTAAGCCCGCATTAAAAAAGCCGCCGTATGCCGACACCGCCATAAGACACAAAGCTAACGCCAAGGTCGACCACCGTGAGCTGAGCGAAGCACCAGTCGCTATTTTTGTCGCGAGATAACTGACTTTTTCACCAAAGATAAACAACAAGGTCGCAAATAGAAGTAACCAAGGAATCGCTTCAAGGAACATCGATTCTGAAATGTTAAGCAGTAGATATGCACCAATTGCGCCGCCGACTAGACTCCAAAATACGGTAAATGTGATCGCTTCTGGGTGCTTGGCGATATCCTGCCTGAAGCCATAAGCGCCGCTTAAGTAGCCGGCACAGGCAGCAAACGTATTGGTCGCATTAGCGATAATTGGCGGTACGCCAACAAACAACAGTGTCGGGAAAGTGATAAAGCTACCGCCACCCGCAACACTGTTTAATACGCCACCTAGCACACCGGCGATAAATAATAGAATCCATTCCATAATCATTGCTTTATAAGTATTTGTTAAAGCAATGTAACCTATTGTAATTGGTCAGTAAACGTCCGCTACCCGGTTTAGTTATGCGCGTCTACATCACGCCGACGTTGCTGGCTATCCGTCGCTATATACTGAACACTGAATGTCTGTTGCTTCGTACCCGTTATTTAATATCCAAGGCAATTTCTTTCCAGTCCTGTAGTTCTTGGCGATAGAACTTGATCTGTTTTGGTGTGGTGGAGTGGAGTATCTGCACTAAGTAGCGGTCATTGACCTGTTTGTTGAACTGCAACTTTTGTTGCAAACCATCATCAAAAAAGCTCTCCGAGTTAAACAACATCTGGTTGAGTTTGGATTCGAAATAGCCTTTGTCGCTGCGCTTTGCAAGCAGATCGTTAATCTGGATCCGCATCTTAGTTTGATGTTCAATCCAGTCGGGCGCAGTAATCATAAGCTCTTGGCTCCATTGAGCGATCAACGCTTGCTGTTCATCTGTCACCGAGCCAAACCAATCATCCAAGTTTTCTTCAATACGCTCAGCGTATTTCTCACGTTGTTCTTGTTCGGTTCTTGCTAGCGTACGTTTCTTGTAGCGGGTATGCCTGACGCGGATGTTGCTCATCAACTCTTCGGTTTGCTCGTCCGATAGCTGCTGGGCGATTTCAAACACTTCCGGCTCTATCCGCTCTAGCAGCCGCTCACTGTGACGGCGAAACTTGTCTTGCTGCTGGTGTAGCTCTTTCAACGTAAAGGTATGCGGGTCAAGAGCAATTAACTCATCCAAATGTTGAATGTAGTTTGGGATCTCTTCGCTTTTATGCCATTCACTTAATACTTGTAACTTATCGCTGATCTGCGTTTCTTGGTTATCATCAAGTTCAACAAAATCCTCAACGTATTCAATCAGAATCCAATCGAGGTTGTCGTAAACTAGCTTTGTACTACAACCAAGCAGCAATAAACAAATGACGCTAACGATTCCCCAACGTTTCATAACACCTTCCTGTTTTGCACAAACTTAAGCATGAGCTGTATGTGTTTCGTTTCTCACTAACTCTGAACCAAAAACCAACGTTTAGCCACCCCAACGATGTCTTAAGTTCGCTTCTGAATAAAAAATTTACATTACAGTGTAATCCCATGATTTTGTTTGGGTTACTTGTGATATCGCTTGATAAAAACTGTTAATAGCATGCAACTTGCTTGCTATTGATAGAATTAATTTGTAATACTCCGCGTTCCATCTTTGTTCAACTGATAGTTTACTAAGGCTCTTCTACACTTCCATGGATGTTTTGACCGACAAAAAGTTGCTTAACTTAATCACCTACGCACCTGCAACGATCGTCGGCGCCTTCACTTTGCTCTGGCTTGCCCTTTCCGTCACTGACATCGTGCTCAACTCCAAGCAAGAGCTGATAGATTTCCAAAATGACTATCAGCAGCGACAAGACACCATCCTTACTAAACAAGTCGAATACATCGCTCAACAAGTCAAGTTCGCCCGCGAGCAAACCGAATCTCAACTTCAAGAGACTATTCGTGACCGCATTTACGAAGCACACCGAATCGCGACTCGTCTTTATGAAAGCAACCGCAATCTACCAGAAGAAAGGGTGACTCGTATTATTACCGACGCGCTACGCGTAATGAGTTTCAACGAGGGCCGCGGTTACTTCTTTATCTACAAAATTAACGGCCTCAGTGTCATGCATCCACTGTTCCCTAATGTGGAGGGCAGTTCACTCTGGGATTACCAAGACTCGCGCGGTAACTACATCGTGCAAGATATGGGCGCGAAGGTAAAAGTAGACGGCGAAGGTTTCTATCGTTGGTGGTTTGCCAAACCTGAGCAGCAAAACGAACAGTTCGAGAAAATTGGTTTTGGTAAGTACTTTGCTCCATACGACTGGTTTATTGGCACTGGCGAATACGTCGTGGACGTTGAAGCGGACATCAAAAAAACCGTACTTGAGTGGATAAGAAATTTAAGGTTTGGTCAGTTTGGTTACGTTTTGGTATTGGACGCGGATGGCACAATACTTTCGCATGTTGACTCAAATTTGATTGGTAAAAACGCGTTAGAACTTGGCACTCAAGCCAACATCGATGGGGCTAAACAGTTGCTTAACGCAGATAACGAGTTTGTTCGTTACTCAGCATCCTATAAACCGGAAGGCGTAAGCGAGAGTGCTAAGATCAGCTACGTAATGAAAGAGCCTTCTTGGGGCTGGAGCATCAGCGCGGGCGTCTACGCAGAAGAATACAATCGAGCGCTTAAAGAACGCCAAAGCAAGTTGGAGGAAGAACAAAACGACGCCGTAGTGCAGATGATCATCCTCAGCACCATAACCACACTGTTCGTCGCGCTATGTTCTTTATGGCTCAGTCGAGGCATTGCCCAGAGGTTCAAACGCTTTCAGTCACGCATCAGCACTAACTTCAACCAGTTGGAAGATACCAAGAACAAGCTAGAGCACCTAGCACGCCATGATGAGTTGACTGGATTACCGAATCGTTCGTTATTGCACGAACAAATCTCGGTGGGCATCTGTAATTCTCGCCTCAACGATCGTCAGCTGGCGGTAATGTTTGTCGATTTAGACGACTTTAAGAAAGTGAATGATCTCTACGGTCACAGCGCGGGTGACCAGTTGCTGAGCCAAATTAGTAAGAAATTCGAAGCTTTCCTTAAGCCCGATGAATTCGTTGCCCGTTTTGGCGGCGATGAGTTTATCTTTAGCTTCCCGAATTTAGACAGTTTGGTCGAGACAGAGAGCAAAGTCGAACAGATCAAAGCGGTTTTTGCACAACCATTCATCGTGGGTGGCCGCACACTTCACGCAAGCTGCTCGATTGGCGTATCAATGTTCCCGACCGATGGCGATGACCCAGAAGATCTGATTTCTAAAGCCGATATCGTGCTCTACAAATCCAAAGCACGCCATAAAGGTGATGTACTGTTTTTCGACAACACTATTAATCAACAGGTACAACACGACTTCCTTGTCGAGCGCGAGTTACGCCGTGCCATCGAACACAATGAGCTCACTATCGCTTATCAGCCACAACTTGAGGCAAAAACGGACAAGCTTTACGGTGTGGAAGCCTTACTGAGATGGCACAACCCACTGCTTGGGCACGTATCGCCACTCGAGTTTATTTCTCTTGCAGAAGAAAACGGCTTAATCCACCGCTTAGGGGAGTTTGCTATCGACCGCGCCTGTGAAGAAATAGGCCGTCTGTTCCCGGATTCTCACAACGACTTGAGACTGTCGATCAATATTTCTCCGACTCAGTTGATGGACAACGGTTTCGTGGAGCTGCTGGAGAGCACCGTTTCTAAGCACCAGCTTCCTAGCCGTCGCATCACTTTAGAGATCACGGAAAACGTACTAATTAACGATTTACCTAAAGTGACACCGATCATCGGGCGTTTAAAATCACTCGGTTACACCGTTTCTCTCGATGATTTTGGTACGGGCTACTCATCGCTTAGTTATCTAAGTGCCTTGCCACTGGATGAGCTAAAAATTGACCAAATTTTCATCGATAAAATGTTGAGTTCTGAACATAGTGACTCGTTGGTGAAAGCGATATTGGCCATCGCAGAATCGTCAGATATGACCGTCGTCGCGGAGGGTGTCGAAACCCAAGCCCAGAAGGATGTTTTGATTCAATACGGCTGTGATGTTTTGCAAGGTTACTTTATCGAACGACCAATCAGCATTGATCAACTGGCTCAAAAATACTCAGAGAAATATTTAGAGTTCGAATAATTACAATTCGTAGTAAATTCGGGGCGATTTTTGAAAAACGCTGTGCTAACATAGCTCGCTTTTTGACGCACCTCACAAATTATCGCAAATTTAGTGGGGATAAATGCACGTTTTGTTGTTAAAAACAAACCACAAAATAGCGAACTTTTAGATGTCTAATATTACGCAGTCAGTCAACGGTATCCCAAGTCATACAACCGTTGCTCCGACAGCTGACACAACTTCTCAATCTCCAAGCTTCTTCCATAAACTTGAACTGAATAATCCGGTTTTCTGGATAAGCGGCAGCTTTCTTACTCTGTTTGTTTTGCTTGCCATTACGAACTCATCAGGACTGACCCACCTTGTAAATACCGGGTTTGGCTACGCCACTGAATACTTCGGCGCCTTTTGGCAGGTGCTGCTTCTTGCAAACTTTCTGATTGGTTTAGTGCTAGCACTTGGCCGCACTGGCTACGTCTGTTTGGGTGGCCTTTCAGCGCCGGATATCGACACCTTCAAATGGTTGTCGATTGTCCTCTGTACTCTGCTTGCGGGTGGCGGCGTGTTCTGGGCGGCAGCTGAGCCTATCGCGCACTTCGTGACAGCGCCACCGCTATACGGCGAAGCATCGCCAAAAACAACGGCGATCAACGCCCTATCGCAATCTTTCATGCACTGGGGTTTCCTAGCATGGGCTATTCTCGGTTGCCTGTCTTCTGTGGTGCTGATGCACTTGCACTACGACAAAGGCTTACCGCTCAAACCGCGTACCTTGCTCTACCCAATCTTTGGTGACAAAGCGATCAACGGTTGGATTGGTACAGTAGCTGACGCATGTAGCATCATCGCTGTAGCAGCGGGTACCATCGGTCCTATCGGCTTCTTGGGTTTGCAAATCAGCTACGCTCTGAACGCGCTGTTTGGTATCCCAGATACCTTTGTCACCCAATGCATGGTCGTACTGTTTGCGATTGCAATGTACACCTTATCGGCGCTGAGTGGCGTAAGTCGCGGGATTCAACTTGTCAGTCGTTACAACATCATCCTATCGGTGGTATTGATCGCTTACATCCTGTTCTTTGGCCCAACTAGCTTTATCGTAGATGGGTATGTACAAGGCGTAGGTCGTATGGTCGATAACTTTATCCCAATGGCGCTCTACCGTGGTGATACCGGTTGGTTGAGCTGGTGGACCGTATTTTTCTGGGGCTGGTTTATCGGCTATGGACCGATGATGGCGATTTTTATCGCGCGAATTTCACGTGGTCGTACTATTCGTCAGTTGATTCTATCGGTCAGCATCGCTGCGCCGCTTATCACGTGTTTCTGGTTTAGCATCGTTGGTGGTAGTGGTTTGGCATTTGAGCTAGCGAACCCAGGTTTGATCTCTAGTGCATTTGAAGGCTTCAATCTTCCGGCTGTACTGTTGGCGATCACCTCGGAACTGCCGTTCCCATTGATTATCTCGGTACTGTTCCTGATCCTGACCACTACATTTATCGTCACCACTGGTGACTCGATGACTTACACCATCAGCGTCGTGATGACAGGTTCCACTGAACCAAACGCGGTCATTCGCTCTTTCTGGGGCGTCATCATGGGTATGGTGGCAATCGCCTTGATTTCGATGGGTTCAGGCGGAATTTCTGCGCTGCAGTCGTTCATCGTCATTACCGCAGTGCCGGTTTCATTCATTCTGCTGCCGAGCATTTGGAAAGCGCCGAAGATGGCGAACCAAATGGCAAAAGACCAAGGCATTATCTAGTGTGAAAGCCTCTTCTGATTTCAGAAGAGGCTTTCTTCTTTTTCACTGTCGATTCTAATCACGACAGCATCCGGTCGCCAATATTCAAACTCAACATCCATGAGTTCCCAATCTTGTTTGTAGTTCACGCGGCAAATCTTTAGCACCGGTTGCCCTTCGACCAAGTTCAACGCCTTAGCTACATGCGCAGGCGCGGCGGTGGGAATCACGTCAAAGCGCGAACGTCTGGTCTCATAGCCGTATTTCTGCTTGAACAATCCGGTCAAGGAACAAGTTAAGTTCTCCTCAAGAATCCCCTCAAACAAATTGGCCTGTAGAACGTTTTCCACAAACAACACCGCCCGACCATCAATAAAGCGCTGACGCTCTATCACATGAATTTGCGCCATGTGATTCAGCTCCAAAGCTCGAGAATACACCTCGGTTGCGATCTCAGTCCGAACGCTGATAAGGCGTGTTTCGGCAATTCTGTCTTGTTCACGGATCATTTGATGAAAGTGAGAACGTGATAAGGGGTTATAGCAAATACGCTCTGGCGAAACGTACCAACCGCGTCGTTCTTCGCGATAGATGAGCCCTTCGGTTTCTAGTGAGACTAACGCATCTTTGATTGTGATTCTCGTGGTGGAAAATAGCACGCTGAGGTCTCGTTCAGAAGGCAGCTTCTGCCCTTTCAGCATCATGCCTGTATTGATTTGTTCTCGTAAGCTGTTCTTTATTCGACTTAATTGGGTCGTTGGGGACGCTGTTTGCACTCTGAGTCCTGATCTAGTCCACGTTATGATTGGCGTTCAAGTTAAGCCAATCAGATAACAGAAATATGACACTGCGTGCAGCGTTATTTTTTGAGCAAATGAAATATAAGTGACACGAAAAATAACAAAAACTGTCAATGGAACTGCGATAAACCGTCACACTCGATCCATAGCATACAAAGCGAACTTACTGACCTAGTCCAGAAGGATAGAGACAATGAAAACTTTGCTTTGCCGCACTACCGCGCTCTCAGCAGCGCTAATTGCTACCACTTTTTCTGCGCACACTTTTGCCAAAGACGCAGACCTACAATCACTGGTGAAAGCTGCGCAGAAAGAAGGCGCGGTTTACAGCGTAGGCATGCCTGATAGTTGGGCAAACTGGAAAGGAACTTGGGCGGATTTGAAATCAAACTATGGTTTAAAGCACCAAGATACCGACATGAGCTCGGCGCAAGAGATTGCGAAATTCGAAGCAGAGAAAAAGAAAGCAACCGCAGACATCGGTGATGTAGGCTTTGCTTTTGCACGCGTTGCGGTTAAGAAAGGCGTGACTCAACCATACAAGCCGACAACATGGAGCGAAATCCCTGATTGGGCAAAAGACAAAGATGGACACTGGGCACTGGCTTACACAGGCACGATCTCGTTTATCGCCAACAACAATCTAGTTAAAGACGCACCACAATCTTGGGACGACCTACTAAAAGGCGACTACAAAGTTACCGTCGGTGACGTCGGTGTGGCGGCACAAGCGAACAACGCGGTACTTGCTGCGGCATTCGCTAAAGGCGGCAACGAATCGAACCTCAAACCAGCGATCGAGTTCTTTAGCGAGCTAGCAAAACAAGGCCGCCTATCGTTCACCGATCCAAACATCGCGAACTTAGAAAAAGGCGAAGTCGAAGTTGCCATCATGTGGGACTTCAACGCGTTGAACTACCGCGACCAAATCGACCGTGAACGCTTTACAGTAACGATTCCACAAGATGGTTCTGTGATTTCGGGTTACACCACTATCATCAATAAATATGCTCAGAACCCAAACGCGGCGAAACTAGCACGTGAGTACATCTTTAGCGACCAAGGACAAATCAATCTGGCTGAAGGCTACGCGCGTCCAATCCGTAGCAATGTCACTCTTCCTCAATCAATCAAAGACAAGCTGCTACCAAATGACCAGTACACCAACGTACACCCAGTCACGAACTTCAAAGCGTGGGAAAAATCAGCGCGCAAACTGCCGCGTCAATGGCAAGAAAGCGTGTTAATCCACCAGCAATAAGAGGTCACTATGAGCAATAAGGTTATCCTTGTTGTTCTGGATGGACTGAACTATCAGGTAGCCCGTGACTGCATGGGCTACCTAAACGGTCTATTGGAACAGCAACGCGCTACTCTCTATCCGATTCAGTGTGAACTACCATCAATGTCTCGCCCGCTATACGAGTGTATTCTTACCGGAGTCCGACCTGTCGAGAGTGGCATCGTTAACAACAACATCGTTCGCTTATCTAAGCATGACTCGATTTTCAGCTTGGCAAAGTCACAAGGTAAAGTGACCGCTGCTGCCGCATACCATTGGGTCAGCGAACTGTACAATCGAGCGCCGTTTGACGCACCACGTGACCGCTTCACTAACGATAAGAGCCTGAACATACAGCACGGCTGCTTTTACCACTGGGATCACTACCCTGATGAAGCGTTGTTCCTCGATGCAGAACATTTACGTCGCACCTATCAGCCGGATTTTCTCTTGATTCATCCGATGAACATCGATGATCTCGGACACAAGTTCGGCCTGGATTCGCGCCAGTACAGAAACAGCGCCCGCGCAGCCGATATCTACTTATCAAACTACATTGAACAATGGCTCTGTGACGGCTACCAAGTGATCATCACCAGTGACCACGGGATGAACAACGACTTGTCACACGGCGGCATTCTGCCTGAAGAACGCGAAGTGCCTTTCTTTGTGATTGGCGAGCGATTCACTCATCAAGATTGCCACATCAACCAGACCGACATCTGCGGCATCGTGTGTCAGCTCCTCGGTCTTGAGCACCACAAACCTTACTCTCAGGAATTGTTAGCATTATGAGCAGTTCTGCCATTTCTCAAACGCAACAAGTACCGCAAAAACGGATGTTAAAGTCGCTGCAACGCTTTAAGCCGTTAATTTGGGTCACGCCGCTTGCGCTATTTTTCTATCTGTTTCAGTTAGCGCCAATGATTTGGGTCCTGATTAACAGCTTTGTTTACGAAGAGGAATTCTCACTGGAGAACTACCTCGAGATCCTCGACTCCGGCTTTATGTTGCAAGCCTTTGGCAACAGCCTGTGGTTGGCGGTGTGGTCGAGTGTGTTTGGCTTGGCGATCGCAACGCTATTGGTGTCATCACTGCGCCGACTGGACTCTAAGATTCGTGACGGCGTGATTGCCTTTACCAATATGAGCAGCAACTTTGCCGGCGTGCCACTGTCATTCGCGTTTATCATCATCCTCGGCACCAACGGAGCCATTACCTTGTTGCTCAAACAGTATGGACTGATTGGCGATTTTGACCTTTACGGTAAATGGGGACTGCTGGCGATTTACGTCTACTTCCAGATCCCGCTGGCGGTGCTTCTGCTCTACCCTGCGTTTGATGCATTGAGCGATGACTGGCAATCCGCCGCGTCTCTACTAGGCGCGAACACCGCGCAATACTGGAGCAAAATCGCCTTACCAGTGTTATCTCCTGCTCTGTTTGGCACCTTCATCATTCTGATTGCCAATGCCATCGGTGCTTACGCCAGCGTTTACGCTCTGACGTCGGGGAACTACAACGTCATTACGATTCGTATTGCCAGCTTGGTTTCAGGCGATCTGTTCTTAGAGCCGAATCTCGCCGCCGCGATCTCGGTGCTGCTGATGCTGCTACTCGCTTTCATCACTGTCATTAACCAATGGCTTATTTCCAAGAGTTACGCAGGGAAGAAATCCAATGCAACACGTTAATACTGCTTGGCACAAAACCGTGGTTTATTCGATTGTCGGGATCATGCTGATTCCAATTATCGCCACTTTCATCTATTCGATTTCATCCCGTTGGGGCGCTACGATTCTCCCTGACGGCTTAACCTTTGACTGGTATATCAAACTACTGACTGACCCTCGGTTTATTGAGTCATTTGGTCGCTCACTGTTTATCGGTATTTCCTCGCTGCTGCTCAGCGTAGTGTTGATCCTGCCAGCCATCTTCGTCGTGTTTTACTACTTTCCTAAGCTCGACAAGCTGATGAACCTATTGATTCTGCTGCCATTCGCCGTTCCGCCTGTCGTGTCATCGGTTGGCTTGCTACAGCTCTACGCCGACAGCGAAATCGCACTGGTCGGCACGCCGTGGATACTGATTGGTACTTACTTCACGATCGCATTGCCGTTTATGTATCGTGCGATCGCAAATAGCTTTGATGCGATCAATCTGCACGATTTGATGGACGCCGCTCATTTGCTTGGCGCGAGCACAACGAAAGCGTTTCTGTTGATTGTGTTACCCAATATCAAAAAAGGCTTGATGGCGTCGCTGTTTCTCTCGTTTTCATTCTTATTGGGCGAGTTCGTCTTTGCCAATATTTTGGTCGGCACTCGCTACGAAACGCTGCAAATCTATCTCTACAACATGCGCCAAACCAGTGGCCACTTTACTTCGGCACTAGTGATGACCTACTTCCTGTTTATTTTCTTACTGACTTGGTTGGCAAGTCGTTTCAGCCAAGGAGCGAAATCATGAGTTACGTAACCGCGCAACAACTCAGCAAATCATTTGCTGACAACACGGTGTTTGAAGACATCCATTTTACGATTGAAAAGGGTGAATTTATCACTCTGCTAGGACCGAGTGGCTGTGGCAAGTCGACGCTTTTAAGAAGCCTCGCAGGACTCAACCCAGTCGACAGCGGTCAAATCTGGGTAGACGGCGAAGAGATCACTCACCAAGCGCCACAACAACGCGGCATTGGTATGGTGTTCCAATCGTATGCCCTATTCCCCAACATGACCGTTGAAGCCAACATTGCTTTCGGCCTGAAAATGAAAGGCTTATCAAGCTCAGCTATCAAGCCGGATGTGGCAAAAGTGATTGAACTGGTCGAGCTAACGGGCAAAGAACATCATTACCCACACCAATTGTCCGGCGGACAAAGGCAGCGTGTGGCACTGGCTCGCGCTTTGGTGGTAAAACCTCGCATCTTGTTGCTGGATGAGCCACTTTCAGCGTTGGATGCAAAAATTCGCAAACACTTGCGCCAGCAGATTCGTGATATCCAGAAAGAGATGAACCTCACCACCATTTTCGTCACACACGACCAAGAAGAAGCGATGATCATGTCTGATCGCATCTTTTTGATGAACAAAGGTGAGATCGTACAAGCTGGCACACCAGAAGAGATTTACACCCAACCTGCGGATGAATTCGTTGCCGGATTTATGGGCCACTACAACCTTGTAGCGGCCGATAAAGCCAAAGACTTGTTTAACATTGATGCTGATTCCAAGGTCGCGATACGACCTGAATCTATCTACGTGAAAGAAGCAGGCCGTCAGTACGGCAGTCACATTTCCGCCCCACAACTTGCGACCATCAAAAATCATCAACTGCTTGGCAACGTGATTCGCTACCAAGTCGATGTGCAAGAGTGCGAACTGACCGTTGATTTACTCAACCGTTCATCTGAGCGATTATTAGCGAATGGTAGCCAACTTGAGCTTCTGTTTAACCTCAACGAAATTCAGCCAGTGAGAGCTTGATATGTCTAAGCCTTTATACGTTTTCGATATGGACGAAACCTTAATCAATGCTGACTGCGCGATGATATGGAATGCTTTTCTGGTCGAAAAAGGCATCGCAACCGACCCAGACTTCATCGAACAAGACCAACGCTTGATGACGCTCTACAGCGAAGGAAAAATGGATATGGAAGACTACCTTGAGTTTTCTATTGCGCCGTTGACCTCAATACCCAAGCCGCAAGTCAAAGCACTGGTCGAAGAGTGCGTTGTTGAGCGCATCTTACCGAAGCAGTTTACGCAGGCAAAATCTCTGATCGAGCAGCTGCATCACGATCAAACTGAAATGGTGATCATTTCTGCGTCAGTAGCCTTTCTGGTTGAAGCCGTCGGCGAAAAATTGGGGATCCAGCACGCGCTCGGTATTGATTTGGTCGAAAAAGACGGTTGCTTTACCAGTGAGATTTCCGGTATTCCTAGCTATCGAGAAGGTAAAGTGGCTAGGTTACACCAGTGGCTAGCAGATCAGCCTCAGTCTTACTCAGAGATCCACTTTTTCACCGACTCGATAAACGATTTACCCCTTTGCGAGGCGGCAGACTTTGCCTACTTAGTTAACCCGTGCCCTCAACTAAAGCAGTACACCGATAGGCCAAACTGGAGCCTGTTAGAATGGCATTAGTTCAACGAACTTGTAGCCCGAACTTTTCATTAGTGGAATTTATCTTTTCACTTTTGATTGTTTAAATAAACGTGACAAAAGTGTTACTTTAAACGTCATTGGTTACACTGATATAAAGTGAAGTTAAAGACCGCAATAGCTTTATAACAGTTTGGATATGGATATTGGACCAACGATCTCCAAACTAACAACAAAAAATTGTTGCCCTTTTTGCCCGCAAGGTTTGCCCACTTTGCGGGTTTTTCTTTTTAAGACTCGCCACTTAGCACTCAGCTCACATTTTCCAAAAAATTAATCATTTGATTAAATAGCGTTGAATTATTCCCGTGTTGTTCATTTAAGCATCGCTCTATAATTAATCATCTGTTTAATATTGAGTGTTCAAGGATGAGTCATCACCAACGCAAAGTCGGACGCCCGAGCGACAACATCGACGCTCGTGAAAAACTAATTCATCACGCACGAGAACTGTTTGTTGTGATGGCGTATGACAAAGTCTCTACCCGGATGATCGCCACCAAAGCAGGGGTCAATGTTGCTATGATCCGTTACTACTTTGGTAGTAAGGAAGGCTTGTTCGAAACCATGCTGCGCGAGACCCTCTCGCCGATACAAAAGCAGCTACAAGCGCTCATTGCAGACAACTCTGAAAAAAACTTCCTCGATATCATGCGTACCTACTATCAGGAAATGATCAAAGTGCCGCAGTTTCCGCGTCTGGTCGCGCAAGTCATGCACATGCCGCCATCTGAAACCCAGCGTAAATTGCTGGAAAAGGTGTTCAGCGATATCAGTAAACCAATGCAAGGCATGATGTTTAACAAACTGGTTGAAAGCGGGATCTTAAGAAAAGACGCCGATCCGAAACTGTGCCGCGTGTCGTATCTCAGTTTGATGGTCTTTCCGTTTATCGCGCCACCAGCGTTACTGGCAGTGCATGGCATCGAGCTAACGGAAGAGTTCCTAAACCAGTTGCTCGAACACAACATCAAATTAATGAAACATGGATTCCTAGATACCCAAGGCGGTAGTCATGAAAATCAATAAAAAGCTTCTCTTCTTCCCTGCTCTTGCGGTTGGAATCGTCTTTCTCGTATTGGCAATCAAACTCAAACCCGAGTTGCCAGTTAAACCCGCAGGGGACCGAGCAAGATTAGTCGAAACGATTCCACTCGAGTTAAAAGCGATTGCTCCAGTGGCAGTGGGCTTTGGCAAGGTGGCACCGAAAGTCGAGTGGAAAGCGATCGCCGAAGTCACAGGTAAAGTTATCTACCGTCACCCTCAGCTTGAGAAAGGTCAAATCCTCAAAGCGGGAACCGAGATCTTACGTATCGACCCGCTCGATTATGAGCTTAAACTGGTGCAAGCGCAGGCTGATTTAAAATCTTCTCAGACCTCTTTAGCCAAGCTGAACCAAGAAGAAGCTAACCTCAAACAAACGCTAAAAATTGAAAAGAACCGTTTGGTGATTGCCAACAAAGAGTTGGAGCGTAAACGCAACTTGCGACAGAAGAACTTAACCTCACAGTCAGACGTTGACCAACAAGAACAGTCTACTCTGTCGCAGCGCAAACTGGTGTTGGATATTGAAAATCAGATCGGCCTGATGCCGGACGAGAAGAAAGTGGCAGAGGCTCTGGTGAAAGTAAGCGCCGCCAAAGTCGAAGAAGCTCAGCGTTCGCTGGATAAAACGGTGATCACTTTGCCAATGGACCTACGCATATCACAAGTGGATATCGAGCAAGACCAGGTGGTCAACTTGCAACAGACCATGTTCGTCGCTCACGGCATCAAGGTTATGGAAGTGGAAGCGCAACTATCTATCCACGATATGCGCACGCTGGCTTCAAGTATTGGTGAGTTCAGCCGCGACGAGTCCGGCATCCCACGCCCAGATATGACGTTTGTTAAAGCTGAAATCGAACTGAACAGCGGCAACTTACACGCGACTTGGCCCGCGCGCGTGGCTCGCATTAGTGAAACAGTCGACCCTAGTCAGGCAACCGCTGGCGTAATTTTGGAAATCAAACAGGATTATCGAGATCTAAGCCCAAGCAGCACGCCGCCACTGGTCAACGGCATGTTTGTCCGTGCCAACATTGAAGGCCAAGAAAACCCGAGTTGGGTGATCCCAGAGCGCGCGTTGCACGGCGACAAAATCTATATCAAAGACGAAAACAACACGCTAAAAATTGTCGCGGTTGACGTGCTCTATCGCAGAGACAATCAAGTGGTTATTGATGGCGAGTTGATGCAAGGCGAACGCTTGGTGATCAATGATTTGTTGCCAGCTATCGAAGGTATGGCGCTTAAAGAAGCAAACCTTGAGGAGTCTGATTCATGATTCGATTCTTCGCCAAACACCCAACCGCCGCCAACCTGCTGATGCTGTCGTTGCTGCTACTGGGGATCACCACTTTACCTAACATCAAGCGTGAGACATTTCCCGAGTTTGACCCTCCTTACATCATGGCAGGCGTGGTGTATCCGGGCGCTTCTCCACAAGAAGTGGAAGAAAGCCTTTGTGTGCGCATGGAAGACGCTGTCGACGGCCTTGCCAACATTGAAGAAACCCAATGTGAAGCGATTGAAGGCTCTGCACGTCTGATCCTTAAATTGAATGAAAAAGCCGATATCGGCCGAATGCTGGTCGACGTCCAGACACAAATCAACTCGATCAACGACTTCCCAGCAGAGATCGAATCGCCAGTGGTTCAAGAACTCGACTGGAACGAACCCGTTGTCGACGTCGCCATCACCGCCGATACCACTTGGCCAGAGCTGAAAGCGTACTCAGAGCAATTAAAACGTACATTGAAACTCGATTACGGCGTGTCCCTTGTCAGCGTCGCGGGCTTTTCTGACCACCAATATCGTGTTGAGCTTGATAGCCAGGCCATTCGTCAATTGGGCTTAAGTGTCGGTGATATTGCCGAGCAAATCGGACGCCAAAACGTCAAACTGCCGAGTGGTAATGTTGAAACACCAGACAAAAACTTTTTGATCCGTTTTGATGAGCGCCGTGTAACACCACAAGAGCTCGAAACCATCGTCATTGGCTCAGGTGAAAATGGCTCTATCATCCGTCTCAAAGACATTGCGAAAATCACCGATCGATTCGAACTGGATGAACAAAAGGTGCTGTTTGACGGCCACCCGTCTGCCCTACTTAAAATCAGCAAGAACAAAGAGGATGACGCGCTACGAATCAAAGACCGTGTCGCGCAGTTTGTTGAAGACCAGCAAGCTATCGCGCCCGACGGCGTTAAACTTGAATTGACCAACGATCTCTCCTCTGTACTTTGGGACCGTTTGACCATGATGGTTCGCAATGGCTGGCAAGGTATCGTATTGGTGTTCGCCACTATGTGGTTGTTCTTTAGCTTGCGATACTCGTTCTGGGTTGCAGCAGGTTTACCCGTGGCTTTCTTGGGCGGATTGTTCCTGATGGCGCAACTGGGCTTATCCATCAACATCATGTCTCTGGTCGGCTTATTGATGGCCATCGGTATTATGATGGACGATGCGATCGTGATAGCGGAGTCGATCGCCTCTCACCTCGACCGCGGCGAAGATATCGACAATGCCGTGGTCAAAGGGGTAAAGAAAGTGCTCCCTGGGGTACTTTCATCTTTCCTCACCACAGTGTGCATCTTTGGTAGCTTGCTGTTTCTTGAAGGGGAAATGGGCGCTGTGCTCAAAGCCGTGCCTCAAGTGCTGATTTTGGTACTGACGCTCAGCTTGATTGAAGCGTTTCTTATCTTGCCGAACCACTTGTCGCATTCACTGCACAAAGAAAAACACGACAAGCCACCAGCGAAGTTTAAGAAGAAGATTTTGGATGGATTTGAGAACTTTAGAAATACCCGTCTTATCAACGCAGTAGAAAAAGTGGTGGAATATCGCTACGCGTTTCTGGGTTCAGTGGTTGCCATTCTGCTAATATCCATCGCTACTATCGTTGGCGGTATCCTAAAGTTTCAACCGTTTCCCGACTTAGACGGAGATATTGCTGAAGCGCGGATTATTCTCCCGCCCGGATCTTCGCTATCGCAGACCGAAGCGGTAGTCGATCGAATCGTCGCGTCAGCACAAAAGCTAGCCGTGGAATGGAGTGAGAAAAACGAGAATGGCACGCCGTTGGTGGAGCATATCACCAGCCAATTTAACGCCAACGCAGACGCGAATGAATCTGGCCCACACATTGCCACCGTGCGTTTAGATTTACTCGGCGCAGAGAGCCGCAATACCGTCATCGACGACTTTATCAACGCATGGCGTGACGATATTGGCGAACTGGCCGACCCAATTTCTCTGGTGTTTAAACAACCGACGATGGGCCCTGGTGGACGTGCAATTGAGATTCGTGCTAAGCACGACAACCTTGATGAGTTAAAAGCCGCTTCCATCGATATTCAGCAGTATCTAAAGGAGTTTGACGGCGTACACGGTGTGCTTGATGACATGCGCATGGGTAAAGAAGAGATTCTGGTCAAACTGCGTCCGGGCGCAGAAGCGTATGGCATCAATGGTCAGTTGATCGCCGCCCAGCTTCGCGCTGCATTCTTTGGCCAAACCGCCGATGAAATTCAAGTTGGGGTGGAGAATATCTCAATTGAAGTACGCTTAGACAAAACCCAAGCGGGTGACTTGCAGCAGTTGGCTAACTTCCCGATCATTATGCCAAACGGTAGTCAGATTCCATTGGCGACGATTGCCACACTCGATTTCCAGCGTAACTACGTGCGCATTCAACGCATCGACGGTTTGAGAACCATCAGCGTGTTTGGCGATACCGACAATACCAAAGCGAACTCGACAGCAATCATTCGTCAGTTCCAGTTAGAAGAAGCGCCGAAGCTCGTCGCTAAGTATCCAGGTTTGCGTTTCGATTTCGAAGGTGAAGCAAAAGACGCAGCCGAAACTGGCGCTTCAATGGGCAAAGGCTTTTTGCTCGGCTTGTTCGGCGTCTTTGCGATTCTCAGCTACCAGTTCCGCAGTTATCTCGAACCGTTTGTGGTCATGCTCGCGATCCCTCTCGCCTTTATCGGGGTTGTTTGGGGACATATATTGCTGGGTCACTCACTGAGTATGCCGAGTATGATGGGCTTTGTTTCTTTAGCAGGGATTGTGGTCAACGACTCCATTTTGTTGGTGCAATACATTCGCCATCACGTCGATGAAGGCGACAGCGTGCACGATTCGGTGGTCAAAGCGAGCCGCGAGCGTTTTCGCGCCGTGTTCCTAACCTCAATGACGACAGCCGCAGGTTTATTACCATTGCTGACTGAAACTAGCTTGCAAGCGCAAGTTATCCAGCCACTGGTGATATCAATCGTATTTGGTATCTTTGCCTCGACGCTACTGGTACTGTTTATGATTCCTGCCGCTTATGCGATTCTTGCCGACTTTGGCTTGGTCCATAAACACGAAGAAATATAAAAGATAAAAATCAGCCCGTTAGGAATCCTATGACGAATGATATTGAAACGCTTAGCCGCGATTTTCCACTAGTGAAACAGCTTATTGAACTGGAAGAAGTGGCATGGTTTAACCCCAATGTGACCAGCCTAGAAAAAGGCTTGCCTTACGTGGGGCTGAACGCCAAAGACATTCAAGATGCGAGCGACAGGCTTAGCCGCTTCGCTCCGTATTTGGCCAAAGCCTTTCCAGAGACCAAAGCCAGCAATGGTATTATCGAGTCGGAGATCGCAGCGATTCCAGCAATGCAAACCTGGCTGGAACAAGAGTATCAAACCGAGATTCAAGGCAAGGTACTGCTGAAGAAAGACAGCCATTTGCCGATTTCTGGCTCCATTAAAGCCCGCGGCGGTATTTATGAAGTGCTGAGCCACGCCGAGCAGTTAGCCATCAAAGCGGGTTTACTCTCAACCAACGACGATTACAGTAAGTTGTTCAGCGAGCAGTTCCGCGACTTTTTCAAACAGTACAGTATCGCGGTAGGCTCAACAGGGAACTTAGGTCTGTCGATTGGCATCATGAGCGCTAAACTCGGATTCTCGGTATCCGTTCACATGTCGGCTGATGCTCGTCAATGGAAGAAAGACAAACTGCGCTTCCATGGCGTTAATGTGGTCGAGTATCAACAAGATTACGGGGTCGCGGTTGAGCAAGGACGAAAAGAAGCGGAGCAAGACCCGAACTGCTTTTTTATCGATGATGAAAACTCGAAAACCTTGTTCCTTGGCTACTCGGTGGCCGGAGAAAGAGTGAAACAGCAATTTGACCAACAGGGCATTCGTGTTGATGCAGAGCACCCTTTATTTGTCTATCTGCCTTGTGGCGTAGGCGGTGGCCCGGGTGGCGTCGCATTTGGCCTTAAAATGGCGTTTGGCGATCACGTGCACTGCATTTTCGCCGAGCCGACTCATTCACCGTGCATGCTGCTTGGCGTGCATACCGGATTGCACGACAAGATTTCGGTACAAGATATTGGTATCGATAACATTACCGCTGCGGACGGTCTTGCTGTCGGTCGCGCGTCGGGGTTTGTTGGCCGAGCGATGGAACGCTTACTCGACGGCTATTACACGCTCTCAGATGAACATATGTACCGCTTACTCGGGCAGCTCAACCAAACCGAGGGGATTCAGTTAGAACCCTCTGCCCTCGCTGGAATGCTTGGCCCAGTATTGGTCAGTCAGAATCCAAGTTATTTGAATCGCATTAGCATTAGTGAGAACGCATTCAAACAAGCGACGCATTTAGTCTGGGCAACAGGTGGCGGCATGGTTCCAAAGCAAGAGATGGAAAGTTATTTAAACAAGGCCGCTGGTTAGACTCTCAGTGAGTTACGGCATAGAGATAAAACGCCACTACGATTTAGTGGCGTTTTTGTTTCCAAAGCATTGAGCGGATATAGCTGTTTCCGGTCACTCGGCTCATCACCGCAATGGCCGTAACATGAATACAGACACATGCGAAAGTTAGATTCGCCGCCAATTCGTGGAACTCTTCGACCCAATCCTCACCCCAAAACTGATCGGTTTCCATCAAATAACCTGACAGTCCTGTCATCAACAACCCAATCCACATACACCAGATCATCACCGAACCTGCAGGATTGTGACCAGTATGTTGGTCCTCTCTAGTTTCAAATACCCGCTTTAAATGCAGCAATGCTGAACGTGGAGAAGGTAAAAACGAAGACAGTCTCGCCGGAGGTGAAGCAATGATTCCCCACAACAAACGAATCACTACCAACCCAACCACGCTGTATCCGACCCACTCATGGATATCGCTGCCCTCTTCGGTAACCAAGTAGTTAGCCAAAAACAAAGCAGCGACAGACCAGTGCGTCACACGCACCAATCTGTCCCAAACAAAGTGCTTAGTCATCTTTTTCCTCTTTCACGACTTTGAGGTTGGTTGGGTCATAATAGATTTCTACGCGTTTACCCTGTGCATCTTTGCCATACAGTTCGTAGCAACCCGTGTCTGTCGTTTTGAATTTTTTAATGCTATAGCCTTGGTCCATCACTTGCTGTTTGGCTTGTTCGAACGGAATCCAGGTGTCTTGGCTCGCTTTAGTGCAAGTTGGATCGGCGTAGGCAGAAGATGCAAACATACCCACTACTAACCCAGAAAGAACAAGTGCTTTGTTGATCGTCATGGTCTATCTCCATTGATGTTTGATTTCATAAACCACATTAATCAGCGAATCTTAAGAAACCCTTAAGAAAACTAAACTAATTGAATATTGCACTAAATGGCTTGCCTCAAATACCAACAATTTAGCCCCTAGACTTACGTAAAAATTGCCACACCGCCCATGTGACGGGAGGTCGCAATCACGTTCAACAATTTCTATCCTGACAACAAAAATGTTTTGCTTTCAAAAACCGCATTGGGTGTTGCGCGAGAAAAATTATCCACTTAATATCGCCCTGCTTCTTGATGATAGCCAATCCGAGTACATCACAGCGTGTTTTGTGGCAAGGCGATAGAGCAACTATCCAAGAGTGACTTTGACTGCGCAATTGCGCTTTTTTTGACGCTCCACTTTTCATCATTACCTCACTGTACAAAGTGCGAATGAAAAGTGCCTTTACACGTTGGAGGTTTACTATGGCTCACGCTCATTCTGTATTGGATTTTCAATCTTTTTCTTCTCAAACTCTGTCTGCTGCTGAAGTTTCTCTTATCGAGTCTTCTGTTGAGCAGTTCGGTGCGCCATTACTGCTACTTGATTGCGACGTCATTCGCAGCCAATACCGTGAGCTGAAAAATGCACTACCGACGGTTACGTTACACTTTGCACTTAAGCCATTGCCACACCCAGCAGTTGTAAAAACTCTGCTTGAAGAAGGGGCGAGCTTTGACCTAGCAACCACAGGCGAAGTGGAGTTAGTCGCACAGCAAGGCGTCCCAGCGGAGCGTACTATTCACACGCATCCAATTAAACGCGATTCGGATATTCGTGACGCGTTAGCGTACGGCTGCAATGTGTTTGTGGTGGATAACCTAAACGAGCTGGCAAAGTTCAAAGCATACAAAGACGAAGTTGAACTATTGGTGCGTTTGAGCTTCCGTAACTCTGAAGCGTTTGCTGACCTTTCGAAGAAGTTTGGCTGCTCACCAGAGCAAGCTCTGACCATCATCGAAACAGCGAAAGAGTGGAATATCCGTATCAAAGGCCTGTCGTTCCATGTTGGTTCACAAACCATGAATCCACAGAAATACGTAGATGCGATCCTCACTTGTAAACAAGTCATGGAACAAGTAGTGGAACGCGGTCTGCCAGCGCTTAGCACACTAGACATCGGTGGTGGTTTCCCGGTGAGTTACTCAAAACACGTGACGCCAATCGATGAGTTTTGTGTGCCGATTAACGAAGCGTTGAATGAGTTGCCAGAAACGGTTCACGTCATTGCTGAACCAGGACGTTTTATCGTTGCGCAGGCAATGATGAGTGTCGCATCGGTGATGGGCCAAGCAGAGCGCGAAGGTCAGATTTGGTACTACTTGGATGATGGTATTTACGGTTCATTCAGCGGCTTGATGTTTGACGACGCACAGTACCCACTAGTTACACTAAAACAAGGTGGCGAATACCTACCAAGCGTTTTGGCCGGCCCGACTTGCGACAGCATTGATGTGATTGCAGAAAATGTCATGCTGCCACAACTGGACAACGGTGACTTAGTCGTTGGCCGCATGATGGGCGCTTACACGAGCGCAACAGCAACGGATTTTAACTTCTTCAAACGTGCACAAACGATTGTGTTTAACGAGGAAGCAGCAGCGCAAGAGCGCATGATTGGTTAATAGCCAAACCATAACAGGTAGAAAAAACGCTCACTTCGGTGGGCGTTTTTCTATAAACAAATACTACTAGGATTAGCGACTCAATAAGCGGAACGCTTTCTTCCCGCGTTGAACAATCCAATATTTATCAAACAAAGCAAACTGTTGCTCAAGAGACTCTCCCGACACTACCTCGCCATTGACCTTAATCGCATTGCTGGCCAAAAGCTCGCGCGCGATACGCTTTGACTTGGCCAAATCGCTTGCCACTAAGGCGGTGGGCATATCCCATTCAGACTCAATAGTGAACGTTGGTAGGCCATCAAGTGCCAGTTGATTCACCTCTGAGCGGCTGAGTGTTTTGAGCTCGCCATCAAACAACGCCTGGGTAATGCGTTTTGCGCTGGCCAACCCCTCTTCACCATGAACAAATCGCGTCACTTCTTCTGCCAAAATACGCTGCGCTTGTGGTTTACCGGCTTGGTTTTGGTCTTGCTGTTCTATCTCTTCAATTTCGCTTAACGACAAGAAGGTGTAGTAACGCAGAAAGCGGTAAACATCGTCATCAGCGGTGTTAAGCCAGAACTGGTAAAAAGCATAAGGCGAAGTTTTCTCCGCGTCTAACCACACTGCGCCACCTTCGGTTTTACCAAATTTCACGCCGTCCGATTTAGTGATCAACGGAAGCGTCAAACCAAACACGTTGTCGTTGTTGATACGACGCGTCAAGTCAATTCCGCTGACGATGTTACCCCATTGGTCACTGCCGCCGATTTGCAGCTTGCAACCAAACTCTCGGTTAAGGTGAACAAAATCGTAGGCTTGCAGTAGCGCATAACTAAATTCGGTAAATGAGATACCTTGCTCTGGACGCTGCAAACGCTGCTTAACCGACTCACGGTTAATCATCGCGTTGACGGAGAAGTGTTTACCGATATCACGTAAAAACTCAATCACGTTGATTTGCCCTGTCCAATCGGCGTTATTGACGATCTTGAGCGGGCGACTTAAGTGAGAACCCATCACTTGATTAATCTGTTGCGATAACTGTGATAGCCAAGTTTTTACCGTTTCTTCGCTGTTCAAGCTACGCTCGGTCGCTTTAAAGCTTGGGTCACCGATCATTCCCGTTGCACCGCCTATTAGCGCGATCGGTTTGTGCCCTGCGTTCTGAAAACGTTTCAGCATCATCAAAGGAACCAGGTGGCCGATATGCAAACTACCCGCGGTAGGGTCAAAGCCACAGTAAAGCACTTGAGGCGTTAATAGTTGTTCACTGAGCTGTTCTAGGTGGGTGGTTTGCGCGATCAGACCGCGCTGCTGTAGGTCTTGAATAAGTGACTGTGTCATGGCTTCCTCTCTCTGCTAGACAATCAGAGTACTGGTGCTGGAAACCATCAGACATATCCCTAAAGGGACAATTTTGGCTTTATTTTGCCTTAACCTGTTGCGATAAGCTGACTTAAAAAGATACGAAACAGTTCGCTGAGCGAAGAGACGTTCAACTTGGCGTAAATACGCTTACGATGATTTTTGACCGTGCCGACACCAATCTCTAGTTGGCTGGCGATCTCTTTAGAATCAAAACCCTGCACCAACAAAGCCGCGATCTCTTGCTCTCTTGAGGTAAGTAATTCTGCACCTAACTGCGCTAAGGTTTTCTCGATCGCGTGACGTAAATGAACCGCCTCATCGCCAACTTCCGGCAACGAAAAAGCGCTTCTTGCCCAATGTTGCTGACACAGAGAACTCAATACCGCAAAGCGCGCTTGCAGGTCCGCCAAGTGCTGCGTACTAAACGATGTATCTCCCATGACACCAAGGTAAATCGCGATACCACGCGACGCATCTAATGGAATCGACAAGCAAAGCTCATCATTCCAGCCCGTTTCTAAATAGAACTCACGTTGGTATTGCTTGTACTCGGTCGCCGAGGACAACACATCTTTGAGGCGATAAATTCGCGCTTGCGGGTGTTGTTCGATTTGTCGATAGAAAGGGTCATTTTGAAATGAATCGGTCAGGTAGCGCTGAAACAACAGCTCACGAGACTCGTTGATCGAATCATAGAGATAAACCGGACGTTTTCCTTGGCGATAGCCGAGCACCACAGAGCAATCAAACGGCACAACCGCATGAATAAAAGTACAGAGTTGGGAAGTAAAACTCGGAGAATGCACCGCACTGATCGCGTTCGCGAGTGCCTGATATTCATCTGGAGTTACGTCTGTTTTCATCGTCTAAGCCTAAAAAGTAGATAGCGTCAGCTTACTCAATTTCAGCCGCGATTCAAACGCTTGCTCTCAGCTTGTTGACTCAGAGTGAATTGGACTAATCGAAAAACAAAGCCACCCCAAAGGGTGGCTTAATTGCTTTACGCTTAGGTTCACACTACGACTAGATGTCGAAACGGTCAGCGTTCATCACTTTAGTCCAAGCTGCAACGAAGTCATTGACGAACTTCTCTTGGTTATCGTCCTGTGCGTACACTTCTGCGTAAGCACGTAGGATTGAGTTAGAACCAAACACTAAGTCAACGCGAGTTGCAGTCCATTTGGTTTCGCCAGACTTACGCTCAACAATATCGTAAGAGTTGCGACCTGTTGGTTTCCAGCTGTAGTTCATGTCAGTCAGGTTAACGAAGAAATCGTTGGTTAGACTGCCGACGCGGTCTGTAAACACGCCATGCTGACTGCCACCGTGGTTAGTGCCAAGAACACGCATACCGCCCAATAGAACCGTCATTTCCGGTGCGGTCAGACCAAGCAGTTGTGCTCTGTCTAGCAACAACTCTTCCGGTTTAACCGAGAAATGTTGCTTCTGCCAGTTTCTAAAGCCATCAGCGACAGGTTCAAGAACGTCAAACGAATCAACATCGGTTTGCTCGGCTGACGCATCACCACGACCCGGTGCGAATGGAACAGTGACGTTAAAGCCAGCCGCTTTCGCCGCTTGTTCTACACCCACGTTACCAGCTAGAACGATTGTATCCGCGATACTCGCACCCGTTTCAGCCGCAATTTGCTCTAGTGTATTGAGCACTTTGCTCAGGCGCGCAGGCTCGTTACCTTGCCAATCTTTTTGCGGCGCAAGGCGAATACGAGCGCCGTTTGCACCACCGCGTGCATCCGAGTGACGGAACGTTCTCGCGCTATCCCAAGCGGTCGATACCATATCTGCCACGCTTAAGCCACTTGCAGCGATCTTCGCTTTTACTGCGTCGACATCGTACTGCGCATTGCCTGCTGGGATTGGGTCTTGCCAGATCAACTCTTCCGCTGGTACATCTGGGCCGAAGTAACGAGCACGTGGGCCTAAGTCACGGTGAGTCAGTTTAAACCAAGCGCGCGCAAACACTTCTTCAAAGTATGCAGGGTCGTTATAGAAACGCTCAGCAATCTTGCGGTATTCTGGGTCCATCTTCAGCGCCATATCCGCGTCTGTCATGATAGGGTTGTAGCGAATCGATGGGTCTTCTACGTCAACTGGTTTGTCTTGCTCTTCAATATCCACTGGTTCCCACTGCCATGCACCTGCTGGGCTCTTGTTCAGTTCCCAGTCGTATTTGAATAGCAATTCAAAGAAGCCGTTGTCCCATTGTGTCGGATGTGTTGTCCACGCACCCTCTAGGCCACTGGTGACTGTGTTTCGACCGATACCACGTGATTTGTGGTTCATCCAACCAAAGCCTTGCTCTTCAAGATCCGCGCCTTCTGGCTCAGGTCCAAGGTCTGCTGCATCGCCGTTGCCGTGTGCTTTACCAACAGTGTGACCACCCGCAGTTAGCGCAACCGTTTCTTCGTCATTCATCGCCATACGCGAGAATGTCACACGCATATCTTGCGCTGTTTTCAGCGGGTCTGGGTTGCCATCCACACCTTCTGGGTTTACGTAAATCAAACCCATCATTACTGCTGCGAGAGGATTTTCTAGGTCGCGCTCACCAGAGTAACGGCTGTTCTCAGAACCACTTGGCGCTAACCATTCTTTTTCTGCACCCCAGTAAGTGTCTTTCTCTGGGTGCCAAATGTCTTCACGACCAAAGGCGAAACCGAAGGTTTTAAAGCCCATTGACTCGTAAGCCATGTTACCTGCGAGGATCATCAGATCCGCCCAGCTGATTTTATTGCCGTATTTCTTCTTGATTGGCCAAAGTAGACGACGCGCTTTATCTAGGTTGCCGTTATCAGGCCAAGAGTTTAGTGGTGCGAAACGCATGTTACCCGTCGCTGCGCCACCGCGACCATCTGCAGTTCGGTAGCTACCCGCAGAGTGCCATGCAAGACGAATCATCAAACCGCCGTAGTGCCCCCAGTCTGCAGGCCACCACTCTTGGCTATCCGTCATCAGGGCTTTTAAATCATTCTTGAGCGCTTCTACGTCTAGCTTCTTAAGCTCTTCACGATAGTTGTAGCTTTCGCCTAATGGGTTGGTCTTAGAATCGTGCTGGTGCAGGATGTCCAGATTCAGTGTTTTTGGCCACCACTCTTTCGCCATGTTATTGGATGTCATGCCGCCGTGCATTACTGGGCATTGACCTGCTGTGCTTTTATTATCTGTCATTTATATTTCCCTTCTGTCGTAGTCGGTATTGGATTTGGACAAATAACCCGAGGGGTAAATTAGCCATTTCGAATCCGCCTCTACTCAACGTTATTTATAGATTCGAGTACGGCGTACATTATAAGTTCGTGTTCTGATAACCAGTTTAGATGAAGTGCACAAAAACCACATATTGATAATGGTTATCAATTCAATAGGAGAAAGCTATCAGTAGTATTAAACTGTAGTAAAAGATAATAAAACGTGGGTATAAGAGGCGTTTTTAATTTTTGTTAAATATAGATTAAGTCTAATAACAAATAAAAAAGGCTTGGTTATAAACCAAGCCTGAATAATTTATAAAAGGTCTTAAGATCGAGATCTCATTATTACACTTTTTTTAGGTCTTTAGCTGGGTAAGTCAGTGTACTTTCTCCAGCTTTAACATGGACATAGTAACCACCAGCACTTAAACCAGTAACAACCATCTCACCTAAATCGATACCTTTGATCGCTACTACGACATCGTTAATTGATAGCATTTTTATACCCTTGACTGAAATATGATTGGATTTCAGTGCGGTATTTAATACGAGCTAAATCATTTGTCCAAATCAGGTTTATTATCGTTTGGATTAATTTTGCTTTTGAAGCGCAAACGCTCCACACTTGATATACCAAGGAAAGACAGCAACACACCGAGGAATAAATGACAAAAACGTATTTATTTGATTGGGGCGACACTTTGATGGTGGATGATCCAAACAACCAAGACAAAATGTACTTGTGGCCAAATGTCGAGGCAATCGCAGGCGCAGAAGAGACGTTAAAAGCGCTCTCAGCCGATCACACCATCTATATCGCCACCAGCGCCGAGCAATCGACAGAAGCAGACATTCAACAAGCGTTTCAACGTGTCGGGCTGGATCGTTACATCAATGGCTATTTCTGCCGCGCGAATCTTGGCATAGAAAAAAACTGCGCTGAGTTTTACCTCGCGATCGCGCAGGAGCTCGGAGAAGAGCCAGCGGAGTTAACCATGGTGGGCGATGTGCTCGACAAAGATATCTATCCAGCGCAGAAAGCAGGATTAAAAACGGTGTGGTTTAACCCAAACGGTGAAGCAGTGCCTGACAACGTCACCAGTATTAGCAAGCTAGAAGAGCTGATCTAACCAACGTCAGAAGTAGACAAGAAACAGCACATTCTTGATAGCAACAAAAAACGGCTTAGTGAATCACTAAGCCGTTTTGGATTCTGTCTCAGAGAACTTAAGCTGCTTGGGGTTGATAACGCCCTGGCTTATGGTTCATCGCAAGAATTAGGTTAGTCGCTACCGCGCCCAGCACTGATAGTAGGATCAACTGAATATCAACAATAAACAGTGACATCACAACGATAGTGCAATCAAGAGCCATTTGTACTTTGCCTGCACGAATACCGAATCGTTCTTGAAGAAATAGCGCGAGGATATTAAAACCACCAAGACTCATCTTATGGCGGAAGATCACCAGCATCCCGATACCAATTAGTCCACCACCTAACAGTGCAGCATAAAAAGAATCGATACGCGCAATCTCAATCACATGATGTAAATGGTCAACGGCGAGAGAAACAATCGTGACCGCAATAAATGTATTGACGGTAAAGCGCCAGCCCATACGAGTGACCGATAAAATGTAAAACGGCAGGTTAAGTAAAAAGAACACCTGTCCAAAACTGAAGTCACTAATTTTGGTGAGAAAGATAGCCAGCCCTGCCGTACCACCAGTTAGCAAGCCTACCTTATTGAAGAAGATAACGCCGAGAGACACCAACGCACTACCCAGCACCAGCGCGAGCATGTTCTCGCGAAAACTATGTTCTTTGTCCATTTCGAAATCCTATCCTTGGGCGATTCACTCAAAAGGTGGTGAATCAAACGGGCATAAGATGTCGATATTTGGGATTAATGTCGAGATTCAGGCTTAATTCTATTGATAAATAGGTGTTAAAAGAAATTTACACCTTGGTTATCGCTATCAAGTCTCATTGCTTTACTGAAGCGAGCGTGACTACCGACTCACATGTTTCAGGGCTAAGGTTGGTATCACTTTCGTTGCTGGCTGAACGTTTAAGCTGTTTAGCACGATACATCGCCTCATCGGCGATACTAAGTAGCGTTTCTTTGTTCAGGGTTTGGTCTGGGAAATAACTTACCCCTATACTCGCCCCGACTGTGTAGCTGTGTTCGTTAAACGTAATCGGTTCGTTGATAACATCAATCAATTGCTGCGCCTTGTTTGGCACAATATCGAAATCGTGCAGATGGTCCAAACAGACAAGGAACTCATCGCCACCAATGCGCCCAACAAAGTCAGTATCCCTAACCGCACTAGCCAAGCGTTCTGCCACGGCAATAAGGATCGCATCTCCGGCGTCATGACCACGCGTATCGTTCACGTCCTTGAAATTATCTAGGTCGATAAAAAACAGCGCCAGTTTGGTGCGAGTTAATTTGGCGTTCAAGATGGAGCTTTCAAGCCGACTGTCAAACGCGCGGCGGTTCATAATATTAGTCAGAGAGTCATGCTCAGATAAGAAGATCAATTGCTCTTGCTTCTGTTTTAACTGCTCAGTTTGACGCCTAACCTCTAACTCCAACTCTTCTTTTGTAACAGTGGTTTCTCGCAGGGTTTTGGTCATCTTGTTAAAGAATTTGGCAATGGCTAAAAACTCACTATCGAAGTTTTCACCTTTAATTTGTGTATCCAGCTTGCCTTCCGTGAGATCGACAATTGCGTTTTTAATCGCACTAAAGCCGTTGCGAAAGCGGAAAAACATCCACCACGCGATGCCCGTTACAACCACCGAGCAAGCAATCAACCAAAGTGCGGCCTGTTTCATTACAAGATTCTGCCGCTCATCATTGTGATTCATTACCGCGTTATGCACATACGCCAATTCTTCGGTCATGTTTTGCACGATCATGTTGTATCGAGAATGCAGTAAACCACGTGCGGTAATGTCATCCGCTCCAAGCGCTTCCAGTCCCCCTGACTCATCAAAGTAGACATTTTTTTCCTGTTCGAGAATCGAACTCAGACTGCGATTCATGCGGATAATGTTGTCGAGCATACTGTTGCCCTGCTGGTACTTTTGAAGTTTAGTCGCCAGTTCCTCTTTAGCGTATTCCACTTGATCCAAACTTTGCTTGTCGCCAAATTGCAGAAAGACCCATAGCTGGCTGCGTAATAGGTCAACACTGAGTTGCAGATCGACAACTTGGTCGAGTTCAGCTTTGGTTTCTTCCCTTTCTGAACCGACACGAGAGAACGACAAAATAATCGACAAAGTTAGAATCATTGTCGTAATAGAGAGCGCCAGTAGTTTTTTGTATAAGGAACCCAGCATAAGTCTGTCTCTATCTAATCTCGCGTGACCCGAACCTGTCGATAGGGTTCGGAATAAAATACTTTTCTAAAGTCAGGAAGCGCATCATCCACCAGACCGCGCTCGATCGCCCAGCGAGCTTGAAGTTGAATATTGGATAGTAATGAATTGCCCAGCGCGAGACGGAACATCAAGTCTTCCCACGACCATTCCACTTGACTGACCGACAAATTCAGCTGCTTAGCGATCATTTCTAGCGCTTGGTTTGGGTTCTGGTTTATCCACTCAACCGCAGAGTCTAGTGCACGAATCAGCTTGATTGGTTCTTCGCCTGACATCTCAAGATGCTCGGTTACTGATAACAAGTTGAATGAGAGCTGATAAATACCATGATTGCCTAAATTAATCACTTTAGCAGCAGACAGGGTATCCGCTTTATAACCGAGTGGCTCCCATGCGGATATCGCATCGACTTGATAGGACAAAAGAGCTGGCACCATTTCTTGGGGCGAAAGATAAACCTTTTCAATATTTAGATTCTTTAAGTTGTTAGCGATCAAAACAGAATCAAAATAAAACTCACTGGCGCTGCCTTTTACCACTCCCACTCTTTTACTATCTAAGTCTGCTACTGAATTGATATTTGACGGTTCTAAAGTTAACAGCTTCAAATCGTTGTCGGTTTCAACAAAACTGACCAATAAAGCAACATCGTTGTGCTTAAAGCTCTGGAACATCACCACAGATTCCGACGCTGTTGCGTATTCAACTTCACGGTCAATCATCATCTTGGTACATGCAACGCCACCATCACACGGCATCAAACTAACGTTTAATCCCTGTTGCTTGAAGAATCCTAGTTTCTCTGCAACCAAAAACGGCGCAGACAACGGAGTCCGTGACACTGCGATGGTAACAGTGGCGTCGTTGATTTCCTGTTCCTCGCCTTTCAAGCTATGTGTTGCGTAAACAACAGCAGTGGCAAGCAAAACAGAAATAAACCCAAAAGCAATAAATGTTCGCTTGGTTGGCGACATATTAAACAAATCCATGTTAAGAAAATAGGCTCATATAATATTTAGCGCATTAATTCTTTCGAAGGCGTTAAAAACCTAGCTTTCCATCAAATGAAACACACACATTTACCAAAGTGTGTTCGGTATCACTCGCGCGTACGGTAATTTGCTTTCATTACGCCAAGAATGAGTTGAATCCATATCAACTTATATGATTAATAATAGGCTATGTGGGCAGGTTATGTGTGGGCTGGAAAATTAATTGACTAAATAAACAGTACGTCACACTTACAATGAGAGTAATCAATACGTAACATCAATCAAATCCAACATAAGCAATAAACACATAGCAAAAACTTATGATTTACAAACGGTGAGCACAAAACAACTTTTAGCCTTAATGACTGTTTAATCGCTATGATTTCAGGTAGTTTGGAAATATAAGGATAAGAATTCAAAGCGTTAAGGAAAGTCATGCTTCAACAAGTCATTGGAATATTATTTCCAGTGTTCGCACTGGTATTGGTCGGTTTCTCTGTCGGCCGCTGGTTGAAGCCAGATTTTCGGCCGATAAACCGTATCAACATGGATACATTCACGCCTGCCTTGGTGTTCTCATCGCTTGTTTCCATGCCACTAGACACCGAGCAGGTACCACTCCTTTCCGCCTCACTGGTTGCTGTTCTGCTACCTGGCTTGATTATGATTCCGGTGTGCAAGTTCTCAGGTCTAAATTTCAAAGCATGGGCGCCGCCGCATATGTTTCGCAACAGTGGCAACCTCGCTATCCCACTATTTACTTACACTTTCGGTGATACCGCACTGGCATCTGCCGTACTGCTATTCGTGGTTTCAGCATGCGTACATATCAGTGTGGGTTTAGCGTTACTTAGTGAAGGAAATCCACTCAAGCAAGTGGTGCGGATGCCTGTGTTCTTGGCTGCCAGCAGCGCATTGATTCTGAACCTCTCCGGCATTGGCGTTTGGCCGCCACTGTATGAAGCGACCAAATTGCTCGGACAAGCCGCGGTTCCAGTAATGCTCTTGTCGCTCGGCGCGCAAATGTGTCACTTGCGCCTAAGCGGTTTGCGAGTCGGTTTATTGTGTACGCTACAGTCACTCTTTACTGGTGCCATTGCGTTTTCGGTAATTTACTTCTTTATTCCATTACCAACTATGCAGCTACAAATGATGGTGCTGTTTACCATGCTGCCACCAGCGGTGATGAACTACTTATTTGCCGAGCGCTTTCATATTGAACCGGTCAATGTTGCGTCTATGGTTTTGTTCGGCAACTTTCTTAGCATCATCACGCTGCCGTTACTACTCACGTTCGCCCTCTCCTTGGGATGACCATTCTTCGGGCGCGGTCAGCAAAGTTTTGCCTTTGAATGTTTCTGCACGGATATCTTGTGGATTGTAGATCGCGCAAGATTCCATCGACAAACAGCCACAGCCGATACACCCACCGAGGTCTTCTTGCAGCGCCTTTAGCTGCAATATGCGGTGCTCTAGCATGTCGTGCCAACCTTGTGCCATTTGCTCCCATTCTTTACGACTGGGCGCTTGGTGCTTAGGTAAATGCGCTAACGAATCGACGATCTCTTCGAGTGTCAGGCCAACTTCTTGCGCCGCTTTAATCACCGCCAGCCTGCGCAGGACACTGCGTTCATAACGTCTTTGATTACCTTGATTTCTCCAGCTATGAATCAGACCTTTCTGCTCATAGAAATGCAAGGTCGAAACCTTGATACCCGCGCGTTTCGCCACTTCACCAACCGACATTTCCATAATTACGTCCTTTTAAATGAAAAAGTGCTTTACCTAAAGTTTACTTGAGGTTTTACATTAATACTAAATCGCCTACCTTTTCGGAGCAATATAAATGGAATTTTTCAATAAAAACAAATCTTTGCCCTACCTTAGCGGACGGTTCTTTGACGGCATTTCGTCAGGCCTGTTTATGATGGCTCTACCCTGGATTATGCTTGCCACGCCTAACATGGGCTCATTTGTTGCTATGGTCGCGCTAACCTGTACTGCAGTTTCATTCTTTCTTACGCCCTTTTTTTCAACACTGATTGACCGCCACTCACGCAAAGCGCTATTGATTTGGGTGCAGGTTATTCAAGCGATAACCGCAGCCGCTTTGTTTATTGTCTATTGGTTTGAACTTGGCTCTCCTTGGATACTCGCGGCAGCGCAGTTGGTGTACTGGGTATCAAGCAATTTGGGTTGGTCGACCAATAACGCCTTTACGCAAGAAAACTACGACCGCCACGAATACGCATCGATATCCGGCAAGCAAGAGATCATCATGCAAGGCACAACGCTAGGCGCAGGGGCACTTGGGGTTGTGTTACTGGAAAAATGGGGCATGCTCGAATTCGCAGCGTTTGCAGCTATCGCTGCAGGCATTGCGACATTGAGTTACATAGTCACGCCGTATCGACGACAGCTAAGACAAAGCCGCAACAGCTCGTTTGTCGATCAGCTCAAAGAGAGCAAAGACATTTTTACCCAAGCTCCGCGTTTCTATGGTTTCTTGATGTTGTCAGCACTCTCCTACCCTATTCTGACCTATCTGGGAAAATTGGTGCCAATCTGGTTCGCTGAAACCGGCGTTTCCGGAGACTGGTTGGCAGGCTACAACATTGCCTTTGGCCTCGGTTCACTGATTACTGGGTTGTTTGTGGCGAAGCTGCTCTCATTACATAACCACATGAATACGATTGTTTACTCAATGGCGATTGCCGCATTCGCAGTTGTGGGAATGAGTTTTTCTCCTCACCCTGTCTATCTATTGGCGTTTACTCTCGCGTTTGGCTTTTTCAACGCACTGAACCGCATTGCGCGCACTAACTGGATGCATCACACCATTGCAGTTGAACAACGCGGGCGTGCCGATGGCGGTCTACAAATGTTTGCAACCTTGGTGCAGAGCATTAGTTACGTAGTGATTGCACTGTTAAGCCATTACGGACTAACTCAATACGGATTCATTCTCGCCGCATTAACCATGCTTGGCGCGGTATTTGTAATGCGCTTTCTTGCAATGAACAGTTCTCAAGATCAAAACTTTGCCCCGATTAATTGAGATAAATAAAACTAACATCGCAATTTTTATTTCCCCGGGACACTAAAGACATAAATACAAGCAGTACCAAAGTTTATTTACAAAGATACTTACAAAGATATTTGTCAGTATCTTTGTGCTTGTCTCACGATTATTAGCTTAACAATTGGATGTTTCCTCAAATAGCTTTCTTGTCCGTAGAACCAATAACAATCGATAGTTTGACTAAGTACTAGTTATTTTCATGTAACAATATGAATACTTTTTTTTATGATTTTGCTAACTAGCACTAAAGCGTGAGATTGCTAGAGTAGTTAAATGAATAATTAATATTAACTAACTCGAGTCAGAGGCCCATGAAATTAAGCAATTTATCAGTAAAACTAAAGCTATTCTCTATTGTATTGCTTGCTTTTGCATTAATCGTTGTTGCCTGCGCTTATAACTTAATCCAACAACGCAACACTTCTATGGCAGAGCGTGAAAATAAGCTAAGCGCCCAGGTAGAGACAGCACTGAATGTTGCTAAACACTTTTACAGTCAACGTGAACAACTTGGTGAACAAACAGCGAAGCAAAATGCGCTGAATGCGATAGCATCCCTGCGCTACGACGGTGATAACTATTTCTGGATACTCAACCAGAAAATGAATATTGTCATGCATCCGCTCAAACCAGAACTCAACGGGAAAAACGCAGAGAGCTTCAAAGATGGTGCTGGCAAGTTTCACTGGCGCGAAATGGTCAGTATTTCACAAACTACTGAACAAAAGGGCTTTCTAGACTATCAATGGAAAAGTCCAGACGGCGCGCTAAAAGATAAGATCTCTTACGTTGAACTGTTCCCAGAATGGGGTTGGATTGTCGGCTCAGGTATTCTCGTCTCCGATATCAACGAAACATTTTACACGCTCGTGATCCAACAACTGATTTTTGCGTTGATCTTATCTAGCGTCTTGTTTGCACTCGGCTATGCTATTTCGAACAATATCGTTACACCACTCAATAAACTGATTGAAAATACACACTTAATCGCGGAAGGCGATCTGCGAGTGCGCATGAACCTAGCTCGCAAAGATGAACTTGGTCAAATGGCGAAAGAGATCGATAGCATGCTGAGTAAGCTGCAAAGCACGCTCAAAACGGCGCATGATTCGGCTGGCATCTCGAGCAGCATGGCAAGTAACATTGCTCAGGCGAGTGAAGAAGCGGCGACCAGCGTAAATTCTCAACACTCCCAATTAGAACTGCTTTCAACGGCAATGACCGAAATGAGCGCAACCATATCCGATGTCGCCAATAATGCCGAAAGTACCGCAGGCAGTACCAACAAAGTGATGGAACATACAGAACATACCGACCGCACCATGCAACTCACTTCTAAAGCTATTTCTGACGTTTCTCAAGATATTGCGATGGCAAACGAGCTGGTGAAAGAACTGCAAGACGGCGTCAATGAAATCAGCAACGTGGTTTCGGTTATTCGTGATATTTCTGAGCAAACCAACCTACTGGCGCTGAATGCCGCGATCGAAGCCGCTCGCGCTGGTGAGCAAGGTCGAGGCTTTGCCGTCGTTGCTGATGAAGTCCGAAATTTAGCCAGCCGAACTCAAAACTCAACTAATGAAGTGCAACAAACCATAGATACATTGCTTGAACATGCAGGACGCACATTTACTGCGATGCAAAACAGCAATAACAGCGTTGATAGCTCGGTAGAAGCGTCTCAACGTACTCGTAGCCAAATCAATGAAATCGTAGTAGAAATGCAAAATGCTAACGACATGGTGGCGCAAATAGCCGCTGCCTCAGAGCAACAAAGTGCAGTTGCCTCTGAAATGAATCAGAACGTCACAAGCATTCATCTTTCCGCTAACGAAGTGTTACAAGCGTCGCAATCTTTGGCAAAAGAAAGTCAGGAGATGGCGAATACCGCTGAACACCTTTCCACTCAATTGCAATATTTCAAAGTTTAGATACTCGAGGCGGAGAGAATTATGCTCCGCCCATTTTTACGTGGCACAAATAGCGGCAAAGTTAAACTGGGTAAACGGACAAAAACATTTTGAGCTTTAAGCTTTTTGAAAATAGCTTTTGCTCAACTTTAAAACAACTTCACCTACGTTCGCTGCAATTGAACGGTATTTTCAATCATAACTGAGTGCTACATCTAGGTGTTTACCTAGCAGAACAAACAAATTTTGCCTAATTTTTATCTGAGAGCGAGACATATACTTAAGCTGTTACAAAAAATAACAGAATAAAGCTCTATTGAGAGAGTTATAACTTTGAAATCCGGCTAAATTTAAAGAAAGTGCGTGATAGATTTCCCTAAATTTCTTAAATCTAAAAATTCCTTAGTCATATAACGAACAGTATAAGGGTAAAATGCACGAGCTTTGATTGTGGAGGTACTCATTGCATGAATAGCCCTTTACCTAGCAGGCTAAGATATATTAGAAAGTTGCAAGGAATTACCCAGCAAGAGTTGGGAATAAAACTAGGGATGGATCAAGCTGGTGCCAGCGCAAGAATTAGTCAGTACGAGACGGGAAAACACGCTCCTGACTATGCGACTGTTAAACGAATTTCAGAGGCTTTAAATACACCTGTCGCGTACTTTTACTGCGAAGACGACATTATTGCCAATATTGTTATCGAGGTATCAAGTCATAACTTAACGACAAAACTGGAGATTTTGAACTTAATCGAGTCTTACCAAAACTAACAACGTCGTACCGTTAAGTGGTTAGAGTCTCTACTTGGTGCCTTAGGCGCACCAAATATAATTTTAATTTCACTCCTAGTTATTGCTTTTAGCACCGCGGCTTAGAATGGTGCAAAAGTACCACGCTCTTTTGTAACACACGTCTATTGGTATATTTGGATGCTCATGATTTTGTTAGGCATTTCACTCTCTGTGCGGGCTGGAGTGTCTACAATCAAACGAGTAGAAGAGAAATTTCAGAGACAATCAAGCATATAATGAATATAAGAAAAGTCTTTTTGTCGTGCGCAGTGGTGTGTAGTGCACTGTTGACGTCAAGTTGTACGCAAGAAAAAGAAAACATCAAGATTGGCGCGGTTTTACCACTCTCGGGAACATTTGCGATCTACGGTCAACAGGCTTTGAAAGGTGCTCAGTTGGCAGTAGAAGAGATCAATCGTTCAGGTGGCGTACTTGGTCGTAAGCTGGAAATCGTTGTACGTGACAACGAAACCAACCCAGCTAAAACGGTTAACTACAGCCGTGAACTGATCGAGCAACAAGGCGTGTTCTCGTTGATGGGGCCAGTGAGCAGTGCGTCTCGTTATGCGATGGCGGAAATTGCTGACGAACTGAAAACTCCGATGTTCTATGGTATCGACTACGAAGGTCGGCACTATAGTCGCTATCTAGTCTGCTACAGCACCATTCCTGAGCACTATATCGAACCTGTCGTCCCTTACTTAATTAACAACGTCGGCAACCGTTTCTACATTTTTGGTTATGATTATATCTGGCCACACCGAATGTCGAAGCGGATTATCGAATCTGTCGCCCAGTATAATGGTACCGTCACCAATACGGAGTTTACTGGCTTCAATACCAGTGATTACACGCCCGTATTGGAACGCTTAAAACAATCCGGTGCACAGAACCTCATGCTTATCTTACCGGGTGCTGACGGCTTTAACTTCCTCACTCAAATGAAGCAATTCGATTTTGGACGCGAGATCCAAGTTGTTGCTTTCGCTGCCGATGAAACCTACATAAACAATGTAGATCGTGAAGCGTTAGAAGGCGTAATGACCGCCCTGCATTTCTTCACATCCATCGATAGCCCGATAGCAAAGTCATTCATTGCTCAGTATCAAGATTTTCATGGGGAAGAAGCACAGGCGACCTATTCAAGCAAAGCGCATTACGACTTAGTTTATCTTCTCGCTCATGCTTTAAGTAAAGCAGGTGAAGTGGATAAAGAAGCAACCATCGACGCGTTACCAGGCCTAGAACTCTACAAGGGTGATATGGAAATACGCGTGCGAGAAGATCATCACCTCGATTTACCCATGTATCTCGCTCAATTTCAATCAGGTGATCTGAACGTGATTCAAAACCTAGGCAATATTAGTCCGGCGGATCAAAGACTGAAACACGATGAAGAATAAGCTCAGCGTTAAAGTATTTTTTATCTTGTTACCACTCGCTATTAGTATCCTGCTGTTCAGCTATGGTTACTATCAAGCGAGAGAAAAGCTAACGATTGACCATGTTTTCCAATCTGGTCAGTTGTCGGCTTCGATCGGTTCAAGCGAAATTAGCCACTATATTGAAGGTCGTTTTGCTGAGTTCGACCGTCTTAGCGGCGTAATGTCGACTTGCGATGTCAGTACAGACACACTACCCAAGTTATCTTCTAACGCGATTAACTTTACCCGCGGCTTTTCCGCACTGATTATTTCAGACCTCTCAGGACGAGCGGTTAACTTCAACCTCTCTGCAAATAAAAGTAATCGCTATATTCTCAGGCAAGATATCGAGCAGTTGCAGGTCCTCACGCCGTTAGTTTTAGAGCGGCTAGAAAGCTCCTATCAGCAATGGCTAACCAGCTATCCTAAAAACCTCACCTTAGAGGAGCAAGCACTCAACAAGCTGCTTGATCTTAAACAAAGGGGCGAAGAAAACTCTCAAGCAAGTCGAGACATCAGCAATCAGTTAGTCGAACTGCGTGAGCAACGTAACTACCCAAAGCTCGTGTTGAGCTTTGCAACGACAGAAATCGTCTCTCAACTTGGGCTTATTTTTGACGAGGAAACTTATTTCTTCACCCGCCCTCTGGTGGATTGCGAACAAAATCTGATTGGGTACTACACCGCAGTGCTAGACCGTACCTTGATTGAAGAGCAGATCGCCAGCATCAAGCAATCCTTGATAGATAGTGGTCTTGAGCGTATCGACGTTTTTCTGGTACGTAACCACGACACCCAACCTTTGTGTGATGTGAACTACCTGTCGGTCGATAAATTTCAGCAATACGGTCTTAATGACACCATCGAACCTAGGTTCAGAAATGAGCTTAACGGCATTATGATCACTCACCCGATCACTCTTGAGCTCAAACAGCATCTCATTTTTGAAAGTATCTCCACAGAAGGGATTTCTGAGCCTGAGTTTGACCTTTCACTCGCGGTGTTTATCTCAAACTCAGAGTTAGAACAGAGTCACATCGACCACGTAAAAGAAGTCTCGCTGTACCTTCTTATTGCGCTCGCACTGTTCGCGGTGCTGACCATTTACTTGTCGCACTATATTGCCTCTCCAATTATCGACCTGCGCAAACGTATCTCGGTACTTTCGCGTCAAGGCGAAATCCGCGCAAACTTCAAAGTGCGTGACGATGAAATCGGAGATCTATTCAAAGCATTCAACGATATGGCGCACAACATTAAGAACAAAGAGTCTCAGTTAACCAAGCTCGCCACAGAAGACCCTTTGACCGGTATTCTTAATCGCCGAGCACTAGTGAAAAACGCCGTAGATAGCCACCGTGTCTACACACCCTCTTGTATCTGCATGATGGACTTAGACCACTTTAAACAAGTCAACGATGAATGTGGTCACTCTATCGGGGATAAAGTACTCGTCGCTTTTTGCGAAATCGTTGCAAGTGAAATACGACATTCCGATTTGCTGGGGCGATTAGGTGGAGAAGAGTTCGCCTTGGTATTACCGCAAACCAATCTAGATGACGGCATACAACTCGCAGAAAGGATCCGTAAACGCGTGGAAGCTGAACTGGCGGCAAGTGTCTACGGTAACTTCGATATCGCGATCACCGTTAGTATCGGCGTGGTTGAGTGGCATGCAGAGGATTTCAATAAAGCCTTGTCTCGCGCTGACAAGTGCCTGTATGAAGCCAAAGCGCTAGGGCGGAATCAAACCTGTTCATAACAAAAAGGGCTCTATTGCAGAGCCCTTTTTCGTTCTAGTTAAGTTTACTTACACGTCTAAAGACAGACCAATTTGGCTGAGTTTCGTTCTGAACTCGTCAATACTCTCAGCCTGATAGGTGGGAGCGCCATTAAAGTATCGAGGCTTTTCCGGTAACATCGCGTTTTTCAGAGTATTCTCTTGCTCAATGTCATCATGGTAAACCGTAACACGATGAGGGATGTCCTGCTTAAATGTCGCCATTAATGATCTCCTTTTTGTCTGACGTTGTTTTTAACTAAGCGTAGAAAAGAACCTATGTTTGTCAAAAACACTCATAACCAGAGTATGAGTCGTTAATCGTCGCAACACCCCCGTATTATCAGGCTCTCATAAAATTCCCATCTTCGTTATTAACCTCGATGTTATTAGCCATTTTGTGATTTCTGCTCCACATCGGGCATTTGATTACCCTCAGAGAAATCTTCTAACCCACTCACACTTTGTCCTTCTACGCCCAACAAATTATCTTTAGGGATGATTAGCACTCTCTCGCCATGCATTAGCCTATGATTAATGGTGAAACATAGGGTTAACCTAACAATGAAAAAGAATATTTATCAGGTCTTTACGCGTCTGTTTGGCAACACACAAACCAATAACCGCCCTTGGGGAACCATTGAGCAAAACGGAATCGGTAAGTTCAGCGACTTCACTGATAAAGCGCTACGAGAAATCAAGCAGCTTGGCATTACGCATATCTGGTATACAGGTGTGCCCCATCACGCGCTCATTAATGACTACACGCAGTTCGGCATTAGCAACGACCACCCAAGTATTGTCAAAGGCCGTGCGGGCTCACCCTATGCGGTTAAAGATTACTACTCAGTCAACCCTGATTTAGCCGACTACCCTAGTTGCAGGAACCAAGAGTTCTTCGACTTAGTCAACCGAACCCATCAAGCTGGGATGAAAGTCATTATCGACATCGTGCCCAACCATGTTGCACGTGTTTATCAAGGACGAAATAACCCAGAAGGTGTTGAAGACTTTGGCGCGAGCGACGACTCATCCGTTGAATACCACAAGCACAACAACTTCTATTACATTCCCAATCAAGCATTTTCAGTGCCTGAACAACTCGCGGAGTACCCTCCACTTGGCGGCGAAAAACACCTTAATTTAACCGTGCCGTATCAGGAGTTTCCCGCTAAATGGACGGGTAATGGCTCTCGATTAGCTACGCCAAAGTTTGACGATTGGTACGAAACCGTCAAAGTCAATTACGGAGTCAAGCCAGACGGCACCAAAGACTTCCCACAACTGCCAGAGGAGTACCGCCAGCTCGACCACCACGCACACTTTCAGTTTTGGCAGGGGAAAGAAATCCCGGACTCTTGGGTTAAGTTTCGTGATATTGCCCTCTACTGGCTAAAACAAGGGGTCGACGGCTTTCGCTACGACATGGCTGAAATGGTGCCAGTTGAATTCTGGAGTTATCTGAACTCGTCGATCAAACAAATCAATCCAGACGCCTTTTTACTCGCAGAGGTGTACCAAAGAGATTTGTATCGCGACTACATTCATCTAGGCAAGATGGACTATCTCTACGATAAAGTCGACTTGTACGATAGCCTTAAAGCGGTTATGCAAGGGCACGGCTCGACCAGTGAGATTAGGCGAATCCAACATCAACTCGCCGACATCGAACACCACATGCTGCACTTTTTGGAAAACCACGACGAACAACGTATCGCGTCGCCCGAATTCGCAGGGAACGCCGAAAAGGCCAAGCCAGCGATGCTAGTTTCCGCCTGTTTATCGTCTGCACCAACGATGATTTATTTTGGCCAAGAAGTCGGTGAGCCCGGCGCTGAAAACGCGGGATTTGGTCAATCCTCTCGCACGTCTATTTTTGACTATATCGGCGTTCCTCACCACCAGCGATGGATGAACCATGGCCAATTTGACGGCGCACTTTTAAGCCAATCAGAGCAATCGCTACGTTCGTTCTATCAAACATTACTAAGCCTCACCTTAAGTGAATTCGCTCTGACCGGCCAATACCACGACTTATACGCAGCGAACTATGACAACTTCGCCGACATGCAGCATCAGCTGTACGCTTTTGCGCGTTCAGATAAGCAGCAAAAGCTGATTGTCGCCACCAACTTCAGCGATACGTATTCCAAAGATCTCGATTTAATCATCCCGCCCGCATTGATTCAGGATTGGCAGCTTAGTGATGGTGAATACGCACTGCTTGATAAGCTCAATGGCCGTCACCACACCTTACGCGTTATCAATCAGCAAGGCTTAATTGCGCTCAACTTTGATCCGCTCGCCAGCCTGTTTCTGTGTCTTGGCTAACGAGCATATGTTTTACAAAAGAGAAGAGCTCAGCGCTTGGGTTAGCGCTGAGCTCTTCTCTTCTTTAGGACTAGGACGTTACTTGGTAAATCGGCTTTGCATTGCGCGGCTAATTGGCAGTTTGCTCTCTCCCACCAGAGCAACCATTTTACCGGTAAACTCCTTTTTCACCTTATCAATCGCCGACACGTTCACCACGATTGAACGATGGATTTGCCAGAACAATTCAGGATCAAGTTGCGCCAGCAACTCTTTGAGCGACGTTCTTAGCAAGTACTCCTCTTTCTTCCCCAACTCCATGCGATACAGAGAGACGTATTTATCTTCAGCTTTGAAGTAGAGCACTTCCGATGCGGGGATCATGTGGATTTCCTCTCCTCGGTTGGCGCGGATCCAGTGCAGATAAGATGGTGACTTCTTCTCGGTAAGATGTTGGATTTGCTCTAAAAGCTGGCTGAGATCAGGAGCTGGCACACTACTTTGCGGTTGCAGCCCAGTTTTAATCTTCTCCACGCATTGACTCAAGCGTGATTCGGAGACAGGTTTTAACAGGTAGTCGATGGCATTGGCCTCAAACGCTTTGACAGCAAACTCGTCATACGCGGTGATAAACACAACTTTGGTGGTGCTGTTTTTCTGAGCCAACTTTTTAGCCACCGCCATACCGTCTAACTCTGGCATTTTGATATCGAGGAAAGCGATGTCTGGCGAATGTTGTTCAATAAGCTCCAGCGCGATCTGACCGTTTTCAGCAGAAGCGATCACTTCCAATTCCGGCCAAACTTCGCCCAAAGCTTTATTGAGATGATGACGCAGTAATGGCTCATCATCGGCTATTAACGCGGTCACTGACTCACAATGCATTGTTGTTTCTCCCTAAAATCACACCACAGCGCGCGCTATCGTTAGTTTGGCAATTACACCGCCTTGCGGCGCTTCAACTAAGTTCAACGAGGCGTTGTTGCCATAAAGCGTTGTTAAACGTTCGCGAATATTTGCCAAGCCAATCCCTTGTCCAGTATGCGCCGATTCTCCGCTAAACCCGAGTCCGTCATCTTTTATTTCGATCAGTAGCTGGTCTTGATTCAGTTGCACGGAAATATCCAAACAACCACCCGCCGCCTTAGGTTCAATCCCATGTTGAATAGCATTTTCCACCAAAGGCTGCAGAATGAGTGGTGGTAGGTTCAGCGCAGTGTCGACTTGGTTGTCGATGTGATACGCCAAACGATCGCCCAGCCTGATCTTCTGGATTGCCAAGTAAGCGTCTACAAGCTCCAACTCACCTTGCAAAGTGGTACTTTCTTGGCGGCTTCTGGTCAAAGTAGCGCGCAGCAGTTCCGTCAGCTTTTCCAGCATCAGTTTGGCGCTTTTTTTGTCACTGTCTATCAACACACTAATGTTGGCTAAGGTATTAAATAAAAAGTGCGGTTCTATTTGGCTCTGCAGCTGTTTTAGTTGACTGAGAAGCAGCGCCTTTTCTTGTTCAGATTGAATCCGTTTCGAGCGCTCAAGTTGCTTTTGCGCTTCGATGCGCTGTTCGTGCGCGTAAAAATACAGAAAGCACGTCGAGGTAAAGATGAGCCCCAATACGATGACAGGTTTCAGCGCATTAAAGTCGGCAAATTGATCGTAATGTCTCAGCCAGTAGTACGCGTTCGCCGTACCGACAATCATCGAGCAACAAATCGCAAATAGGTTAATCAACCGAGGGGAAAGATCTTGGCGGAACCAAGCAATGGTATGCGCACTGAGTACCGCGCTGATGCCGAAACCTAAGCTGATTTTGATATGAATAAGAAAAGAACCGTTCCAAATGGTTTGAGTTGAAAAGGCAATCACCACACAAAAGAGCGAGGTAAACACCAGACTTTTCATTCCATTAATCGCATGTTGTTTGAGTTCAGACATTAGAACCTGCCTTTTAAATTTATAAAAATCATACTCTTATCAGAAAGCGTTGCATATACAGAATCACTCTCGCCAGTCATAAACCGGACCGCCATCTCGATATTGAGCGCTGCGTTGCCAGAATCGTATGCTTGATAATCGAGCCATTGCGTTGCAATCAAGCCGCCATCTTGCGGTGAGTACATCACATCAACCGTAGGCGTAAAGTGATTCAGCCAAGTGAGATTGTTTGACCACTGCCAATGACTCCAAGCGTTGCTATCTAGCGTCCAGTGAAACAATAGGTTGTGCTGCACAAGGTTGGCGCTCTCCAGCCCTTGGGCATACGAATATCCGAAAGCACGGGTTGAATCGCTAGCGTGTAAAAACTCCGCTCGCTCAAACGCCCGCTCCCACTGGTTTTTGTTCCAACTTCGGCTGTCGTACCAATACTCAACAATAATGTTGTTACCGACTGCATTCGCCCAGTTCAAACCCAATAGAAACTGATAGCCGTGATTGTCGGTCTCTAACGTGACAGGGGAATCCCACGCATTTGGTTGATAAGTAAGGTACTGGTGCTGATACAATGCTGAACTGTGCACAGCCCACGATGGGTCAAGCACCGAGACAAACGATGCTCCGACCAAGCCATGGCGAACATCGTCGTAATACGCCAACATTTGCCATTCACTCTCGCCCACTAAGGCGTAGCGACGAAAGCCGATGCCCGTTTGCTCTGTCGCTTTTTCCAACTTGCTGCCCGACTGCTGGGTAAAGGAAGAATCCGACGCGACCAGACTCCATTCACCTTGCAGATCAAAGTAAGACCCCAACGCGATCAACGCGCCCTCTTCTACTTGAATACCGACTGGATTACGTCGATACGGTTTAAAAATATCCAGCGGGCGATAGCCATACCCCACACCCCAGTCCAACCGGAGCTTACCTGCGGTCAAATCAATCGGTAGTTCAAACAGTGTCGCTTCGCCTTGCCAGAATAACTCTTGAACCACAAACTCGGCATCGTAATGCGCTGAACTGTCGTTGCTGAGTATGTTACTTCCTTTCGCCGCCAGTAGTGCGGTCCAATCGTAGCCACTTACTTCTACATCGAGCAAGGCATCTAACGCTTGCGTGTCATGGCGCGGGGACTCACCGAGTAACGCCGAATCCTGATGTTGGGTTGAACTCGCACTCACGGTCCAGTCCCACTCATAACTGAGCTCTTGACCACTCGCATTGAACGCACAAAGACTCGCTGGCAGTATCCATAGCCACTTCATCGCTTACAACTCCGAGTCCAGATTGCGCATCAGATACGCTGGGTTGTAATATTTCTCCTCCAACTCATAAGAGGTGATTTGCTGGTAAGCGATAACGGTTTTCTTCGCTGGTTGGATTTTGTCTAGCAAGGTCATCGCCACAACGCGGGTTCGCCCATCTCGCTGTCCTTGTTCAAAAATCGCCTGTTTCGCTAGCTTGCCAGAGCGTAGATAAAGGTCTGCTTTGAGTGGAAAGTCCGTTTCGGCATCGAGCCACAAATCAATCCGTTCGTAGCTCGCGCCTTTGGTGGCCGATTTCAGGCGCAACTGGTTAGTTTCTACCGACTGCTCAATCAAGGTTGCTTGGTAATCTTCACTCCAAGTCAGCGTTGAAATGTCTCCTACCGAGGCTTCACCGAGCAGCTTTTGCATTGGCGTAATACGGATCGGACGACGGCTTTTCGGCATCAGCAACCAATAGTTATCGCCAAGCATCAACATTTTTTGTCCCGCTTCTACTTGTGACTTAAACACCACCAGTGATTCACGATTAGGACGCGTGTAAACATGATACTGACGCGTTTTATCCAGCTCGCCGTTTTCAAATAACGACACTTGCGACACGACTTTAGCCGACAGGTACCCTTGACGATAATCGTCAGCATTTTTAACCATCTGTCGAACGTCACTAACACTCGCTGCCGCAGATGAACTGATCACCGCCAGTAAGAGAGTCGCCATTGTTTTTATTGCATTACACATAAGCCAACGCCTCAGTAATAGGTTTATTGACACCCTTTCGGGCAGAAAGCCAAGCAGCAAAAGTACAAATCGCGAATACGCCCAAGGCACAAAATACAAGCAGTTCTAACGAGAAGTAGATATTCAGCGGGTAGCCTTCACTTCGCCCCGGAGGCGGTGGCATTTGGATATCAACCACAAGCAACAACACCGAAGTCGCCGCGCTGAGCAGTCCGCCGAGCATCGCACCAATTAGCGCCAACAGACCGGCTTCCCGAACAAATCCAGACACGATTTCACTTGGGTACGTACCGAGCGCTGAGAGTGTGCCGATTTCTCGCGTTCGCTCGGTGACCGACATCGTCATGGTGTTGAACAGCGCCACAAACACCACCAACGCCATTACCGCGCCCATAATGCCGAATATGCGGTCATAGAGGTCTTTGACCTTGGTGTAGAAAAAAGCTCTGTCTTGCCAAGGGGTCAGTTCAATAGGTTGTTCGAGCGTGGTGTTAGAAAGCTGATCAGACACCCACTGCTGAACCTGAGCAGTTTTTTCTGTTTCAAACAAGAATACAGATAAGGTGCTGACTTTATCGCTAGTTAACAATTCCTGAGCAGACTGAATATGCAAGTAAAGCTGGCGCTTATCTAACTCAGGTACGCCCGTCGAGTAAATGCCGTGCACTTTAAAATCGAATGCATTCAGTGCGCCGTCACTGGTGGTAGCCAAAAGGGTAACCCAATCTCCTATTGTCACTTTAAGGTTCTTCGCCAGCTCAACCCCTAGCATCACTTCAGGCTCAGCAGCGTTATAACGTGAAGCGTTGACACTCGACAAGGTTTTACCGGTTCTGACATCGAGAAACGGCCCTTTCATATCGAATTCGCGGTCATTTACGCCGCTACCAACGAAGATAGTCGACTTGCTGCCGTTAGAGATCAATCCGTTAAATTCAATCCGCGGTTGTATGCCACGAATCTCATCGTTTGCGAGAATAAGGCGTGAGATAGACGCCGCATCCGACAAACCATTTTCCAGCGGCATGTCTTCATCCTGCTCAAAAAAGCCCGGCTGACTGATCGTAATATGTCCTGTATCTCGAGCGGTGGATTCTTTCAGCGACTCGTAGGTATAAAGCCCAAAGCCACCTGCACAGGTCAGCGCAAACACAGCAATGGTAATGATTAGTACCGAGAGTAGACTGCGGCGACGGTTCCTCAGTAAGTTGAGGTATGCCACACGCAGCGTGATTGGAATTAGCTTGCCCATTTCATCAGCCCCTTATGAATTTGCCCGTCCACCAATTCAATACTGCGGTCACATTGAACAGCCATGCGCGGATCGTGGGTCGCGACAATGAACGTCGTTCCCAGTGAGTGACCGAGCGTTTTCATCAACTCGATCACGACTTTTGCGGTGTGGCTGTCTAAACTGGCGGTCGGTTCATCGGCAATAACTATTTGTGGTTTGTGAACCAATGCTCTGGCAATGGCAACACGCTGTTGTTGACCACCAGATAAATTATCCGGTCTGTGGTCCGCAAACTCACCCAACCCGACTTGTTCCAAAATATCGAGCGCTTTAGTACGCTGCTGGACGGGATTGTCACCGTTTAACATCAATGGATACGCGACGTTTTCCCATGCACTCATCACTGGAATAAGATTAAAGCGCTGAAAGACGAAGCCAAATTGCGAGCGGCGATACTGGGCCGCGTCTATGGGATGCTTGGGGTAAGGATGCCCATCGATATTGACTTGCCCTTGGTAATTCATCTCTAGCAAACCCAGCACATTCAACAAGGTGCTTTTTCCTGAGCCTGAAGGTCCGCACAGTGCCACCATCTCGCCGCGTTCTATCTGCCCATCGACGCCTTTCAGCGCTTCCACACTTTGTTGACCTAATTGATAGGTTTTAAAGATCTGAGAAAAGCTAAGCATAATGTCACCTTAAGCCGCTGAATTGATCATGTTGGCCGCTTGCTGCGTTAGTGGGTGTTGTGCTCCACGTTGCTGCATTTGATCTAGCCACACCTTAGCCTGTGGCATATCTCCTGCGTTGAGCGCTGCTTGAACGGCATACAGATAAACCCACGCTGTCGCTGCATATTTCTGCTGCTTAAACTCATCGTCGTCGAGCAGTTCTAAAAACAGCTCATAGCCTCGGTCGAAATGGTTAAACATCTCTGGCAGCAAGGTGAATGTAGAAGCCGCGAGAGATTTCGCCAGAAAAGATTCTGGTAAGCCTTGACGTGTTTGTTGTTCAGCCAGCGGTGTTGGGTTAGCAGCCAGGAGATCCAGCCCTTTTGCAATCGTTGCGAGTCCTTTTTCGGTATACGTCATTTTGTTCCACGGCATCCACGCATCTCTGCCCATCAGGGTTTGCGTACTACCGAGATACACCAAGCTCAGCGCCTCCGCGCCTCGTTCGGCGATATGCTGCTCAAAGGATTGATGTGCGACTTCAACCAAGCTCTCGTCACCTTGCGCGGCTTTATTGTAAATTTCGATCGCGGCATCACTTGGAATTGCCAGCGCGTTAGCACTAAACAAACACGCGGTCACTAAAGCCAATCTGAATGTTGTCATTTCTTCGTCCCTTAATGTTGATTCGATACTGAAAGATTAACGAGCAAATAAAAGGGCTGCGGGGGTTTGCGACGAACTGTCGTGAACGGGAGTGAATGGTCGAAATAGAGTGTAAACGGTGAATCTGTAAGCAGGCAGCCTTTCAACTAGTAGAATTAAGGGAACAGGACAGTTAAAGTGCTCAACAACAAGCAGCACCCATTTGTACAAGAATTAAGAGTAAATTTGATGATTAATGACGATAAAGTAATAGACAACCTAGATGACCTAGAAGCGTTTCTAATTAGCGTAGAAAGCGGTTTGCTGGGTTTACAAAACGTTGCGGGCGTTGCGATGGCTACGCAAAACTCAACCGGTCGCCACTTTGTTGCGGTACTTGACGACAAGCATCAACTGCTACTTGGCCACTGGGTTACAGAAGAAGTCTTCAATACCGGTCAAGAATTGGTACGCAACGGTCCAAAACGCCCACACTAAATCTCCACTAGCCCGCATTGCCCGCGGGCTTTTTTGTTTCGCTTCTAGTTCGTTAGTTATAGCCGCTATCTGGCCTAGCTTGCGATAAGAATAGGCGATTCAAAACCTTACCATCCAAGCGTATTTGAATTAAGCATAACCCTTGCCAAAGCCAATAAAACAAAAGCACCAAGTCTTACTGATAAGACTATAATTTGCATTCATAAACGAGACGAACTCCTATAATTATTTTCGATTAAACCCTCGTTGAATCGAACAAGGAATCGTTATGAAACGTTTAATTCGCTACTCGGTAGCGCTCATTTCCGTTGGCTGCGCTTTTGGCGTGCTTGCCGACAGCCACTCTGATGCACTGCTGCAAGATGCACTCAGTGCCGCGCCTCCAACATTAAGAGACAAGGTAACGGTCGTCGACTGGGATAAGAATGTCCTCCAAGAGGGCGACAGCCAATACACTTGTTTTCCAACCCCACCGCAATTACAGGGTGTCGCACCAATGTGTTTCGATGGACCATGGATGGCTTGGGCTGATGCATGGATGAACAAAAAGCCGTTTGAGGCCTCGGAATTGGGCATCTCATACATGCTTGCCGGGGATGGTGGCGCCAGTAACACTGACCCGTATGCTGAGGGTGAAATGGCGGACAACCAATGGATTGTCGAAGGCCCTCACTTAATGATCATTACCCCAGACCAAGCACTATTGGACTCGCTGCCCACTGACCCGTATTACGGCGGTCCTTACGTAATGTGGAAAGGTACACCTTACGCGCACATTATGATCCCTGTCGGTGAACGCTAACAAAAAGCCAGCACTCAAACGTGCTGGCTTTGTTATCTTATTGACGTCCATTTCGACTAGGGCATTAACGCGCTTCTAACGGGTAAGAGCGGTAACTCCACATACCATACGTTCTCAGAGCATCACGGTAGATACCTAATACTTCGCTATCGCTCGCTTCTTTTAACTCTTCAAGCGGCTTATCTGGGTAGGCAACGGTATCGAACGTAATGCCTTGTGGGCCAGTTTGCCAACTTGCGATTTCAAACAGGGTTTGACCGCGTCGAACGTGGCTGGCTGAACTGATGATGGTGGCGTGGTCGATATTGTGTCGCGCCAATGCATAACTACTGAATAACGCGTTACCCACGGTACTGGTTGCGTAGTTTTCTTCGATGATGCGGTCAGCGCTGACACCTTTTGCAATCAACCAGTCTGCCATTAGTTTGCCTTCAGTTTTGTGATTCTTCGGCACACCGCCAGTCAGAACAATAACCGCATCTTGGTCAGCTTTGGCCATCTTCAAGGTAGTTTCTAGACGCTGTACTAAGATATCGTGCATTGAACCGTCTGGGTTAAGCGCATAACCTAGCGTGACAATCGCGCGATTACCCGAGTTGGTGTTTTCTGCTTTATCTTTTAGCGGCGTCGCTAATACGCGGTCTACGGTAGCGAAGATCTTTTTCAGGTCAGCCTCACGCCCCGGATTAAGTTTCGCCAGCGCTTGCATGTGCTTGGTTGAACTCGCGTCGTCACCTTTGAAGCGAGTCCACACCGCTAGGTAAGAGTGAAGATCAACATCATCCGGCGCGACAGAGAGAGCTTGATTAAACAGTTCAATCGCTTTATCAACGTTCTTGTTGTAGATCTGAGCATTAGCCGCAGAGATCAACAAATCGGTTCGGTAAGGCTCTAACTGATACGCTTCCAACAGGCGGCTGGTCACGATCTCCATATTACTTGGCATTTTGGCGGTGAAACCCGCATGCGAGATACGTGATGGTGACTTAAAGGCTGTCAACGCGTCTTGCAACAGTTGGTCGACCACTTGGCGCTTGGTTACAAACTGCGAGTAATCCACCGACGACTGGATAGTTGAATGGTTATCAGCGAGTGAGAACATAGGAGCAGATAGCGCGATAACACTACCCAAAGCGATGGCAATTATATTTTTCTTCATTGGTCTAATTTCCTATACGGACAAGCAAGTGAATCATTTGATTATAAATTTCACCTATGAAGAATGTGTGACTCCAATCCCATGCATATTAGACTCACCGAAAAGTTGAGTAAATTCGTGACAATGAGCCCAGCAAAAATAAGGCGTTAACACGCAAAAAGCCCTCCAATGGAGGGCTTTGTTCGTCAACCTTTGCTCTATCGAACAATCAGACCAAGAATGATACCGACCGCACCAAAGTCTGCGTCACTGAAGGTAGTGTTCGCATAACCCAAGTCACCCAATACTGGCATTAGGAACACCGGCAGGAAGGTAATCAAAAGACCTTGAGCAAATGCCCCTAAGATTGCGCCTCGGCGGCCACCTGTCGCGTTACCAAATACCCCCGCTGCTGCGCCGACGAAGAAGTGTGGTACAACGCCAGGGATAATGACCGTCAAGCCCATCATGTAAAGCAAGCCCATACCCACTAAGCCTGCCGCAAAGCTCGATAAGAAACCAACCAATACCGCGTTTGGCGCGTAAGGGAACACAACTGGGCAGTCTAGTGCCGGTTTTGCGTTTGGTACTAGCTTATCTGAAATACCTTTAAATGCAGGTACGATTTCCGCGATAACCATACGTACACCTTGCAAGATGACGTACACACCAGCAGCAAAACTGATCGATTGCATGAGTGCGAACATAAACCAATGTTTACCACCGCTGACTTCACGGACAAAGTCACCACCAGCGAACAGGCAAGTCACAATAAAGATGATACTCATGGTAAACGAAATTGCGACTGGCGTATCACGCAAGAACAGCAAGCTCTTTGGCACGTCCATATCTTCGGTAGAGTGCTCTTTGTTACCCAGTTTGCTACCGATTGCACCCGCTAAAACATAAGACAAAGTGGAAAAGTGACCAATCGCAACATCATCCGAGCCTGTAACTTGCTTCATGTACTTGTTCGCCATCGCTGGGAACAGCACCATAACAATGCCCACAGTAATAGAGCCAACCGCAATCAATGACACACCTGACATGCCGCTTGATGCAAGAATTGCCGCCACCATCATTGACATAAACAGCGTGTGGTGACCAGTCAGGAAGATGTATTTCCATGGCGTAAGTCTAGCGATAGCGATATTCACTAACATCGCAAACAGCATGATCATGGCCATCTCTTTACCAAACGATTTTTGTGCGATAGAAACGATCGCTTCGTTGTTTGGAACCACCCCAGAGATGCCGAAGGCTTCTTGGAAAATCGCCGCGAAATCACCCAAAGACGACACAACCAGACCAGCACCAGCGCCAAGGATGACAAAACCCATAATGGTTTTTACTGTGCCTTTAATCACCTCGGTGACAGGCTTTTGCTGTGCAACCAAACCGATCAACGCGATCAAACCAACCAAAACAGCCGGCTCGGACAACACGTCCTGCATTAAGAAGTTAAAGAACTCCATTGCCTACCTCCTTTATAGTGCGCCCAACTCTTTTAGCGCTACTGTTAAGCTCTCTTTCATCGCTGCTTTATCAACCATGTTTTTCAGCGAAACAATTTTGCCATCCACACCTTGTGCGACGAGCTGTTCGGTAATGTCGCTCGTGCCGACAAAAATGTCGCAGTCGGTTCCTTTCGCCGAACCCAAATCGCAGTGATCGACCGAAGCGTCAACTTCGAGTTCTTTTAAGATGTTTTTAATGCTCATTTCCATCATTAGGCTTGTTCCTAGCCCATGACCACAGACAACCATAACTTTCATAATGCTCTACCTTCTTACCGTTCTTGTTCGTATTAACTGACTTGTTTTAGTACTTTTCTATAATGTTGCGAATCGCGGCTACATCCGTCGCTTCGCAGATTTGCTGCACGTGCTCTTCGTTCATAAACAGCTCGGCCAATTGTGCAATTGCGTTAACGTGGCTACTGCTGTCAGTCGCGGCGAGAGTAACCAGCAAGCGAACCGGATCGTTTTCATCTGCGTCAAAACTCACTCCTTCTCGAATCACAGTGAGGCTCAACGCCAGTCGATTCACTCCGTCTTCCGGTCGTGCATGAGGCATGGCGATCCCAGGACCAACCACATAGTAAGGCCCCATTTCGGCGTGCGAGCGGAAAATCGCTTGAACATAACTCGAATCAATCGCGCCGTTCACAATCAGAGGCTCACAAGCGAGTTCAATCGCGTTTTGCCAGCCGTCGGCAGAATCGTGAATACGAATAACGTCTGTGCTTAATAGTTCTTTTAGCAATGTCTGGCTCCTCTTCTGCGTTTACCTCGTTATCAGTTGGTGCAATAGTAATCAGTCGAGCTATAGATTTTTGTGATTAAAATCTCATTTGATAGCGCTACCTGATAGCGCTATCAATAGTTGTGATAACGCTATCATTATTATTTTCTGGATTGATGATTTTGTGTGATAGCGCTATCATTTTTATGAGCAGTAGATAATCTAACCGTTTGGAATACGCATAAATTGAGATATTTTTGAAGATGACTTTGCAATGCCACTCAAGCGAACCGACGATCTCGCCGAGTTGATTTAGATAAGTACCCCGTCACTTATCCTTAGTTTATGCAGACGGTGTTAGGTGCTGAATGATGCTGTTAGAACGAGAAAAAACAGTTACATAGAGCACATTGCAAGTGCCTAACTCTCGCGTTGATAGCAAATTATGATAGCGTTATCATGATTGCCTTATGTAATGTTGTATCACTGAATTATCTGGAGTCCTGATGTCTGAACCGCGTAAACGTCGTAGCACTGGCCGAGTTACACTCGCCGAAGTCGCAAAGCTTGCTGGCGTGGGAACAATGACCGTGTCTCGAGCACTGAGAACACCCGATCAGGTTTCGGACAAATTAAGAGAACAGATCCAAAGAGCGGTTGATGAATTAGGCTATATCCCAAACAAAGCCGCTGGTGCACTAGCTTCCGGACAAAGCTATTCGGTCGCGGTATTGTTGCCGTCTTTGAAAGAGAAAGCCTGTACTGATTTTATGAGTTCATTCCAGCTACAGATGAACAAAAAGGGTTATCAATTGCTGTTGGGTTATACCAACTACTCTTCCGACCAAGAAGAAGAACTGCTCCAAACATTAATTGCGAGTAGTCCAGCGGCTATTGTTTTGTTCGGCAGCGAGCACTCAGACAAAACACTGCAAATCTTACAAAGTGCCAGAGTTCCGGTGATGGAAATCGCCGAGCTGAATGCAGACTCAACCTATTTAAATGTTGGTGTGGACCATGGCGAAATCGGCAAAGTCATGACCGATTTTCTGATCGAACACGACTTTAAGAACATTGGATTTATCGGCGCGCGCGGCAATCACTCTATTTTGCGTAAACAGCTGCGTGGCTGGCAAAATGGCATGCTTAAAGGCTACCTTCCACCTGACCATTTCTACACAACACATGATGGCCCAAGCCTTGAGTTTGGCGCTGAAGGTGTGGCTAAGTTGCTGCTGCGTGAACAGAATTTAGACGCCATTATCTGTAGCCATGAAGAAATTGCGATTGGTGCGATGTTTGAATGCCAGCGCCGAGCCATCAAGCTGCCGGACGAACTGACCATTGTTTGCCTAGATGGCTCGCAGCTATGTGAAAAGTGTCACCCACCGCTCACCGCGATTCATATTAACTACGAAAAAATGGGCATCGAAGCAGCGGAGCAATTAATCTCAGCGATTAATAATCAAGAAGAAATATTTAAATCAACCAATATTGGTTTTACGCTTCGCCGAGCTTAGTTAATTAACAACCTTTATTAACATTTAAATATCATAATAAACCAATACAGTTATAATATATTTAACGTCAAATTGGTTTATTAATATATAAAAACAAAGAGCAGGTATATTAATCACTTCTTAAACTAGAAGAAAATAATATACCTGCTCTTTTTCATTTTTAAAGTGGCAGACTAAATAACCTGCCACTTCAGTTTATACAAATTATGCTCTAGGTGGAGTACCTTCGCCGTTAGAAACAACAGCGTCGATCTGTACTGATGCGCCCATTGGCAGAGCCGCAACACCCACTACCGTTCTTGCTGGTAGGTCACCGCTGAAGAAACTTGGGTACACTTCGTTGATTGCATCGATATCTGCCATATCTGTTACGTGGATGTTCACTTTCACTAGGTCATCCATTACGTGGTTGATGCTTTCAACAATCGCTTTAATGTTGTTTAGACACTGAGCCGCTTGCTCTTTTGCACCACCAGCCACAAGTGCATTGCTTTGTGCTTCTAGAGGAAGTTGAGCAGCAATGTGGTTGTAGTGAGAAAACGCGACAGTTTGCGTGTACAACGGGTTCAATGGCGCTTTATCTGTGTTGTTTGCACGAATAACAATGCCATGGCGGTCTTCGACTTCCTGAGGAGGTGTGCCGTCACCGTGAGAAACAACCGCATCCATTTGAACAAGCGCGCCCATAGGCAGTGCTGAAGCCGCAACAACAGTACGTGCTGGAACGTAAGCAACTGTTCTCGCGATTGCAGAATCAGGGAAGAAAGTCATGTAAACTTCGTTCACTGCGTCAACGTCCGCTAGGTCAGTCACGTAAATAGTCACTTTCACGATATCGTCTAGTGGTACATCGATGCTTTCAAGAATAGTCTTGATGTTACGTAGACACTGAGCAGACTGCTCTTTAATGCCGCCCGCAACAAGCGCGCCTGTAGCTGGATCAACAGGTAGCTGAGCAGAAACGTTGTTGTAGTGTGAGAATGCAACAGTCTGTGTAGAAAGCGCATGAGTTGGTGCTAGCTCTGTGTTTCTAACTAATTTGATTAGGTCACAAGGCTCTTGGCAAGGCGTGCCTTCGCCGTTAGAAATCACCGCGTCAATTTGTACTAATGCGTCGCTCATTGGCAATGCCGCAACCGCAACAACAGTGCGAGTCGGTGCGTAGCCGTTGAAGAAAGTGGCATAAACTTCGTCTACCGCTGCCATGTCTTCGATGTTTTTCAGGAAAACATTCACTTTTACGACGTCTTCCATCACATGGTCGATGCTTTCAACGATCGCTTTAAGGTTGTTCAAACATTGTTTAACTTGGTCTTTTACATCACCAACAACAATGTCACCCGTTGCTGGATTAACCGGTAGCTGCGCAGAAATATTATTGTAGTGAGAGAATGCAACTGTCTGTGTAGAGAAAGCATTTACTGGTGCATTTTCTGTATTTCTTGAAACTTTAATGATACCGCCACTCATGTAATTCTGATCCTTATGTAGAGTAAAGAAATATTATATTTATCGTTATTTGAATAAATGTTTTTATTTATGAAGTGACGGAATAGTAAGTGAAATGAATCAGTGCAAATGTGATAAAAATCAAAATATAATTTCACTAGACTGGTTGAAAAATTCGGATAATTAATCATTGCGCGACTAATTATCCGCATTATTGTTCTAAATTAAGCAAATGATGAATATTTAATTCTATTGATTCGTTAAACCTGAATATTCACCCACAGGGTCACCTACGGAAGTCAGTGGTTTTTGTTCGGATCTGATAGATTGTTCACAATAAAAACGCACAAATTGGCGCTTTGTCACCATCTAAGCGCTTGTTCAAACGATATAACTGCATAAACATTCTCTGGATCTGATTTACCCTTACGCTCTCAGAGCAAAAATCAACCGAACCAAGCCGCGTTCAAGCCTGAAACTTGAATGCACTCGGCAATCGCCTCGTATCAACCAACTAGTTCACGAGAACATCATCACGCTTTACGCAACTGATTACTTACTTCCTGTTTGGTTTAGGTATAAATGTATCAATACCCTCATTCACTAGGACGTAAACAATGAAAAACTCGTTTGAACACTCAATGCCTAACAGCGAAGGATACTTTGGCGAATATGGTGGCAGCTTCGTACCACCTGAGTTGGAAAAAATCATGCGCGAGATAAATGAAGCGTATGAAGAATGCTGCAAAGATCCTGATTTTCAAACTGAGTTAGCCCGCCTGTACAAGCACTTCGTCGGTCGTCCTAGCCCGATTTTCCACGCAGAAAACCTGTCCAACAAATACGGCGTTGATATCTACTTAAAGCGTGAAGACCTCAACCACACTGGTGCGCACAAGATCAATCACTGCTTAGGTGAAGCGATTTTGGCGAAGAAGATGGGTAAAACCAAACTGATCGCCGAAACTGGCGCGGGCCAACATGGTGTGGCACTAGCGACTGCTGCCGCGTTGGTTGGATTAGAGTGTGATATCTACATGGGTGAAGTCGACATTGCCAAAGAACACCCGAATGTGGTGCGTATGCGTATTCTTGGCGCCAACGTGATTCCTGCTACTCATGGCCGTAAGACACTAAAAGAAGCGGTCGATGCGGCGTTTGAAGCCTATTTGAAAGACCCAATCACTCAACTCTACGCGATTGGTTCGGTTGTTGGTCCTCACCCTTTCCCGAAAATGGTACGAGATTTCCAATCGATCATCGGTAATGAAGCACGCGTACAATTTCAGGAAATGACCGGCAAGTTACCGGACAACTTGGTCGCTTGTGTTGGTGGCGGTTCAAACGCAATGGGTTTATTCAGCGCATTCTTAGAAGATGAGCAAGTGGCTATTCACGGTGTTGAGCCAGCGGGTCGCTCACTACAAACGCCGGGAGAGCACGCTGCAACCTTGACGCTTGGTGAACCTGGCGTGATGCATGGCTTTAAGTCATACATGCTGAAAGATGAACAAGGCGAACCGCAAGAAGTGTATTCAGTTGCCAGTGGCTTAGACTACCCATCAGTGGGTCCACAGCACAGCTACCTAAAAGACTTAGGACGCGTCAGCTACGGTTCTATTAGCGATGATGAAGCCATTGATGCGTTCTTTGAACTGTCGCGCCAAGAAGGCATTATCCCAGCGATTGAATCATCCCATGCCGTTGCGTACGCGTTAAAACTTGCCAAACAAGGCGTGAAAGGTTCGATTTTGATCAACCTATCTGGCCGAGGTGATAAAGATATCGACTTTGTGGTTGAGAATTACGGCGCCAAATACGGGATTGAGTCTTTGATATAACCGCCATAAACGCATATAGCCACCTGAGCGTCGGTGGCTATATCGTTGCTAGCATCGAAGATACGCAGACTGGCGGCCACATTCTTTTTAGCGGTTTAACGACGCTATCGAGCCCTTCAATCTTCAAAGCCAAACAAAGCTTTAGTAGCTTAACTAACTCCCCCTTCCGGCCAACCTTTTTGCTGTAACTCACAATTGGACAGAACCTTGTTACCAATTTTAGAAGGTTGAAAGATTTCGGATAACTTCAGCTACTGCAAATTATTCAAATTATCTTCAATGTAACGGCCAACTGTATTTATCCACTACATAGCTCATCTAACGAAAACTCCTGCGACGTAAGTTGTCGCAGCTACCAAATATAGTTTATGTGCATTAGCGCACATGAAGAGACGCTTGATAATGTGTAATATGACCACCAAAGATCATGGAATTAAGATCTCATCTCTAATTAAAACAACGGAATAGTCTAGCTTTGTCAAACAGAAAAAGTACACAAGATTCATTGGCTATTGCGCTTGAAATCTTAAAAAGAATACCGAGGCACAAAAAGATCACCGCCCTAGAGTTACGAGATCAACTCGAAGCAATTGGTATCTTTAGAGATATCCGCACGATACAGCGCAACTTGGAGATGTTAAGTGAACACTTTGACATCGATAGAGATACACGCTCCAAACCCTATGGTTACAGCTTTGGTAGAAGTTGCCATGTATTAGGCGTAAGTTCACTCAATGCACATGAGTCCCTGCTTCTTGCGTTAGCTGAAAAACACTTAAAGTTTTTGTTACCAAAAGACGTGGTGAGTTCACTGCGGACCCATTTTAACGAGGCAAAATACAATCTCGAGTTTGATCCTAAAAATCATAAAGATCGAGTATGGAAAAATAAAATAAAATTAGTAAGAGAGTCTCAACCTCTTTTAGCCCCAAAAATTGATAAAACTGTCCTAGAAAACATAAGTAAGGCGCTATATGAAGATCGCTTACTGAAGGTTACCTATCACAACGCCAATAAGCAAACGAGAAAGGCCACAATTATGCCACTCGGGTTAGCACAGCAAGGCGTTCGACTGTATCTGGTCTGTCGCTTTGAAGGCTTCGATAATGAAAGGAGCTTGGCCGTGCACCGTATCAATGATGCGACAGTATCGTCATTTCGCTTCAAGAGGCCGGAAGGTTTCTCGCTGGCAAAATACGACTCCGATGGCAGGTTTGGCTTTGGTGAAGGCGAGCATTGTCGAGTCCAGTTCGACATCAACAAGCAGGCCGGATACCACCTACTTGAGACGCCGTTATCAGAAGATCAAGTTGTAGAAGAACTTGAAAATATCTACAGAATTTCAGCCACCGTAATCGACTCATTATTGCTCGATAGATGGCTAAAGAGCTTTGGCTCTGATGTTTGTAATATTCATAAAAAGAGAGGACATAATAATGTTTATTCAGCACCTTAACCGTGAACAACAATCAGCGTTGTATCATTTTTCCAAACAACTCATTGCAGCAGATGGCCACATTGATGAGCGTGAAACCTTACTTCTGGAAACCATCGTGGCTCAATGCAGCGAAAATGTTGATTTAGATAGAACGTTCGACTTGGTTGAACTATCGGCACTGTTTTCGGAATACTCGGAGAAAATGGCCTTCCTGATTGAGCTTGTCGGTGTGGGCTATGCAGATCAGACTCTTCAGGAAAGCGAAAATAATTTCATCAAGCACATTGCAGAAACAATCGGTGTCGAATTGCCACGCTTGGAAGAACTGAAGAACTGGGTTCAGCGCCAGATGGCACTTGTAGCAGAAGCACAGAAGTTGTTGGGGGTATAGACATGCCACTACCATTTATTTTAGCGGGTGCGGCGGTAGCAGCGGCAGGTTACGGCGCCAAAAAAGGCTATGATGGCTACCAGGATAAATCTGAAGCAAACGATATTATTGAGGCTTCTAAAGGAAAGTACGACGACGAAAGATCAGTCTTCGACGAGCAGAATGAGTTGACAAACCAAAGCTTAACCAAGCTTGGTGAGCTTCAATTAAAGATCGGTAATGATTTTAAGGAATTCAGAACTATTGCAGAAAGGCTCCTAGAAAAGCTGAACCAAGCAAGCTCCAAAGACCTTGAGATCGACTTCCCACAGCATAAACTCGACGAAATCGATGGCCTCGCACTATCCACCACTGCCTACATGGGCAAGATTGCAGGTGCTAGCGCGGCCGGTGCAGCGGCAGCATATGCCGTATATGGCGGCGTAATGGCTGTCGCTGCTGCTTCAACAGGTACACCTATTGCTGCTCTATCGGGTGCGGCTGCCTATAACGCCACGATGGCTGCAATCGGTGGCGGCTCCATTGCCGCTGGCGGATTCGGAATGGCCGGAGGCGCGATGGTACTCGGTGGCGTCGTTGCCGCTCCCATTATGGCAATCGCTGGCTGGGCCTTTGCGTCACACGCAGAAGAAGCATTAAGCGATGCGAGAAAAACCCGAACAGAAGTCAATGAAGCCGTTGGCAAGATGGCAAAAGGACGCAATCAGCTAAGCAAAACTAAGCTCTACGTCGATAGGATCTACGCCGAAACAGAACGTCTGTATGCGATATTCAAAGAATACTTTGACAACCTGAAAGCCTTTGACCAGCTCATTACAGCAAAAACTGACATTTCTAAATTTGAAGATGACGTTATCCGTTCGATTCATAATGGCTACCAAATTTCAGCCATTCTCACCGATATCATCACGACACCGTTGTTTAAACCTAAGCAGGACGAGCAAGGTAACGTAGTGCTGAGTGATGAGAATATCGTTGAAATAGAAACTGACAGTGAAGGGATGCAAGTGATCAACGAATCAGCAATCAATACTGTACTTGCGGCATCGAGTAACACACAAAAATAGCATCGCCATCATTGAAATATAATGTAAGGGAGGTACGCCTCCCACCCTTATGGAACTGTATGACATGTCAGGAACTAATACACAAAATTTCCGGTTAGTCGATGAGCTAAACAAAACTGTCACTAAAAGCTTAGTAACCACATTCGGCCTAGATTTTTTACTTTTCGAAGACAAAAAAGGCGGTGATGTCGCGACGATCCATAATGCTCGTCAGCACCAAAAAGGCGACACGGATATTTACATGTCCGATAGCGTTCAACAAGACTATGCTAATAGAGGTGACTACAAACCCATCAAGCGTGATGCGAATGGCAACATCATGACCGATGGAAAAGGCAGACACAAAAAGGAAGATCTTTACCATTCACACCCGAGTTATAAGGCCAAGGGCAAAGAAGACAAAAAACAACAACAAGGCGGTGAGTTGGTTGATGAGTACCGCGGCAAAACAATGTCTAGTGAAGAACAGCGCCAGCTCGACCATATCATCTCATCCCATGAAGTCCACGACGATGCAGGAAGGGTGCTTGCTGGTCTCAGTGGCGTAGAGCTTGCCAACCAAGACTCAAACTTTCAATCGACCCACAATTACATCAACAACCTCAAGTCAGATCATTCAATGGATGATTTCCTGACTACTGTCGTACCAAAGACAATCGAAAACAAGCGCAAGAGCATAGAAAAAGACAGGCAACGTTTAGAATCTATGCCAACAGAGACTAAACAGCAACGGCATGAAAAGCGTCAGTTAGAGAGCAAAATTGCCAAAAAGAACGAGCACATTGAGGTTCTTGAGAGTATTGACGAAGACAAAATGCGAGAAGCCGACAAGAAGGCAAGACAAGAGTACGATAAGCAGATTAATTTCACCTACTACACCAGCAGTAAGTTCTTTAAGAGTACAGCGATGGAATCTGGCAAAGCTGGCTTGAAGATGGGGGTAAGGCAGGCATTGGGGCTTGTTCTTGCTGAGGTCTGGTTTGAACTAAAAGATGCCATTCCTCAGGCTCTTAAAGATACAGAGGATAACTTTACCCTTGAGAAATTTCTTGAGAAGCTAAAGGCCACGGCTCAAAACATTTGGAACCGGGTGAAAGTTCGATTCAAAGATATCCTGGATGAATTTAAAAATGGAGCCTTGGCGGGGGCTTTATCTAGCTTAAGCACAACCATAATGAACATCTTTTTCACCACTCAAAAGTTGATTGGCAAGCTCTTGCGAGAAACCTGGTCTAGTTTGGTCTCAGCGGCCAAGATCCTATTCTTTAACCCCGAGAACCTTGGCCCAGGCGCACTGGCACGTGAAGTAACACGTATCTTGTCGACAGGTGTCGCCGTTGCCATGGGGGTTATGTTCAACCAGCAACTTGCCTCTTTAATGACTTTCCCTCTTGGCACCGAACTGGCCTCCTTCGTTAGTGCTGTCGCAACGGGTTTAATGACTATCGGTATCACCTACTTTTTAGATCACAGTCAGTTAATGCAAAAAGTCTGGGATTACCTCGATCTGTTTAAATCAAAAACAAAGAGAACATTAGAGTACTTTCAGAAGGTGAATGCTGAGCTCGACCGATATTTGATTGAGCTTTCCCGGATTGAGTTCAACCTTTCGCCAGAAGAACTGATGAGGTTTGCAAGCAGCCTAGAATCCATCAGTTGCGAACACGAAAGAAGTCTCATGCTATCGAAAGAGATAAGTAAGCGAGAGATAGAGGTGCCATTCGAATCAAACAACCTCGATAGCACTCGAGCTTGGTTAATGAGCTTATGAACCGGGAAGCCCTAACCCCCTTCCCCTGCTATTCGTGTGGAAAGTGCTGTTCGAATGTACACTTATCACAAGAGACAAAAAGCTTGGATCGAGGTGATGGCATTTGCCGTCACCTCAATATCGATAACAAACAATGCAGCATCTATCATACGAGGCCCGATATCTGTCGAGTGGAACTACAGTATCGAAAACACTATTCATCCACTTACACATGGAAGGCCTTCGTCGAGATAAACCTCTCAATCTGTGAGCGCTTACCAGATAGATAAAGGTAGGTGTAATTGATCAGCAGATTTGACCACATAGTCAACTCTCTAGACATAAGGAAAAGTAAGTCAAATTGCGAGTCTTGAAATTAGCCTCAATCTTGCTCTAGCTTGCTTTGGGGCAAAAAGGAGTCAGCCTGACGGTCTGACTCTTTTGAATGAAAACTTAGGGTATCGGGGAAGGGTTTAGGGGGCTGTGGCAGGTTACACTCGCTTACTTTTTAGTCTGGTGACCAGTCTTCTTCGCAAGCTCTTGCATCGCCTCGGCAAACGTTGTTGTCCCGCCTTTCGCTTTAACCTGTACTACCTTGTATCCCATCTTTTCCAACGCTTGGCGTTCTGCTAAAACAGCTTTGTCATCTTGCTGACTACCTTGAGCAGGCTGATGAATGTAACACCCCTCTAGTTGACCATCTTCGACCAATTGGTGGTGTTTCAGTGCATCGATATCAAAATTCATAATAAATCTTTTAATTAAAAATGGGGGGAGTTTCTAAAGCAGTTTATATCCGCTTCAAAGGCTTCACGACACTATCTAAGCCTTCAATTTTCAGAGCTAAACACAACTTGAGCAAATCACCTAACTCCCCTTCTGGCCAACCTTTTTTGTCGAACCACAGCAGGTACTCTTCAGGTAAATCAATCAATACTCGGCCAGCATACTTACCAAAAGGCATCTGTATTCTTGCCAACTTAAGCAGGTTTTCTTTTTCCAACATGACGTGAATTCAATGGTCAATTTTGCCAAAGGTTACCATTAAAATCCGATTCACTGTAGCGAGTTGAGCGCTTCAACCCTCAACTTAGTTTGGCAAAGAGTCGTCATCGTTAATGATATGCGCGTACTCAACAATCACTTGATTGCCTTCGATGTAAGCATTTTGTATTTCGCCATCAACACTCATACGGCTTTGTAGGTAAACCACTTTCGGTCCTGTATCTGACTGTTCTTTCAGTGATGGAAAGACATGATTTGGTTCTAAGCGCAACAAACGGCAAAAGTGGCTGATGAACGACATGTTCAGCGGCTTTTCCCCACGTAGCATTTGAGAGAATGCGAGTTGGCTCATACCGAGTTTTTTGGCGAATTCCATCTGGGTCAAACGCATTTTGGATTTCTGTGACATCCAAGTTTGATAAAGTGCGTCTCTGTCGCGTTCTGTAAATTCCATGATGATTCCTTGTATGAGTTAGTGGCGCTGATTGTCAGCCTTTTCAGACAAGGTCATGTCATCAAAACGTTAGAGCAAATTAAAGGTTCGGTTGAATAAAGTGCTTATTTGCTGTGGCTCGAGCCCTTTCTCGAACAGGGATGTACTAGACCAACAAAAAAAGCAGACACCTTAAGTATCTGCTTTTCCATAAAAGTGAATCGCTTAGAACCAGCTGGCTACCAAACGTTTGACCCAATCAAGCATTCGCTTGAAGAATCCACCCTCTTCTACATTATTTAAGGCAACTAAGTCCGTTCGTGCAACTTCCTTATCATCAACAACGTAAATCACGTCGCCAACTTTATCGCCTTTGCGAATGGGTGCGGTGAGGTCACCTTGCGTTTCCAGTACCGCTTTGAGATTGGAAAGCGCGCCTTTACTCAGTGTTAGGTACACATCTTCACTCACACCAACATCAAGGTTATCTTGCTCACCCATCCACACTCGTACCTCACTCAGCTTCTCGTCCGCTTTGGTCGGAGAGATGGTATCGAAAAACCTAAAGCCATAGCTAAGTAACTGCTTACTTTCCGATTCGCGGTTCTTGGTACTGCTCGACCCCATCACCACGCTGATCAAACGCATGTCACCATTGGTCGCCGAGGTTGCCAAGCTGTACCCTGCGCCGCTGGTATAGCCGGTTTTCATTCCGTCGACATTCAGGCTGCGGTCACGCAACAAGCCATTGCGGTTGTATTGGGTAATTCCGTTGTAAGTAAATGAGAGTTCACTGTACATCGGGTAGATCTGCGGCAAGTCGCGAATAATGGCTTGGCTGAGCTTGGCAATATCACGCGGCGTCGAGTACAGTTCATTGCTGTCTAAGCCGTGAGGGTTGGAAAATGCCGTGTTTGATAAACCGAGTTTACTCGACCAACTGTTCATTAAGCTGACAAATGCATCTTCACTGCCAGCAACGTGCTCTGCAATCGCTACCGCGGCATCGTTACCAGACTGAACAACGAGCCCACGATACAGGTCATTGAGAGAGACTTGTGTGCCGACTTCAATAAACATCTTCGATGAGTCTGGGAAGTTTCGCGCCCAAGCACGTTGGCTGATCGTCACTTGGTCATCCAGTGCAATATTGCCTTGCTTCACTTCTTGACCAGCCACATACGCCGTCATCAACTTGGTTAAACTCGCGGGGTTGAGCTGATTATCAGCGTTCTTCTCGACCAGAACCGTTCCGGTGTTGTAATCCATCAAGATGTAACCTTTGGCGCCAATTGCTGGCGGATCAGGCACAATGACCGGAGCAGCAACAGTGGCGAAAGAAAGAGCCATTAGAGATAGAGCAGTAGTAGTGTTTCTCATAGTCACGTTCAAAGGCTTCCGAGTTAAAATCGTTTACTCAGTATAATCAAGCCACAGAAGGAATCAGCGGCTTTGTAAACAATCGTTACTTTTATTGAAGATTTATCGCAAATATTAGAGCTCGGTGTTCACTCAGCACTAAATTATGCCGCTTTGACCCAGCACCTGCTCCAGTTTTCCAAGCCAGAAACAAAAAAACCAGCACCTAAGTGCTGGTTTTTACAATCTGTTCGAAATGAGTTTACGCGGCAGATTCTGCCATCTGCTTTTTCATCAATTTGTCTTTGTGAGCGAACCAAACGTATGTCGCGACAATTGAGAAGAACAAGTAAGACAAAGCAAACACAAACGGTGAGCCAATCAAACCTTGGCTTACGCCCCAACTGACGCCGGCAATCGTGACGGTAATCTTAGCCAACAAACCACAGATCAACAGTAGCAATGCCAACTGCGGAAAACGGCTGCTTCTGAAAGCAAACCAGTAACACGCACCGACGGCCATAGTAGAGATGTAAAGGCCTAGCAGAAAGGAATGAAGATGTTCAGCTGACGCCACACCCGCAGTAACCGAAATTAACAACAATATAAACAGCTTCATATTTTACCTCGACTTAAAACTGGCAAAAGCTTCCTTTCATTTTTGCAAACTCATTTTGCGGATATTTTCGCCAATCTATTACAAAGATCAAGGGCTATTTTTTGTTGTTTTCTTAAACAAACTGACAAAAGAGTAAGTTGTGATTTTTTTGTTAAATAAATATTTTTAAAGGACTCTTGTGCCGTTAAGTCTCAGCCGATTTTGAACAAATAGCAGGTTTCAAATGTTACAGATAAATAACATTTGAAATATTTGGAAACTTTACGTTTTTGTGATCATTCGCGGTTGGGATAAAAATTCACAGTTGCATATGAGATCTGCAACGATAGTTTTCACTTGTCTAATGAGAGCAGTAAATATCGGCAAATTTAGTGTGAGCTTAGCCACTGTTCGTTTTTTTTCAGCTCGTCTAGTGATAACGCCTCTGCTACCTTTGCGTCACAAATATTTAGCCCTTAACTCTCATGCCTTCTGAGTACCGAATTAAAAAGATCGTCGAGATCGGCGATACACTTCACCGCAGTGGTTGTGCCCCTTATAAATTAGAGAAATACACGCAATTTTATGCTCGTAAGCATGGGGTCGATGTCATGATCCAAGCGACGCCAACGACGGTGAATTATCAGTTTCCTGATGACAACAATGCGGTTGTGATGAAACGCCACCAGCCACCTTCTATTAACCTCAGTTTGCTGGCCAATACCATCATCCGTATCAACCAACCTAGTCAAGAACCTGTGCCCGAGCCAATCGGTTATCCTAAGTGGGTCATCGCTTTAGCCAATATGGGCATTCCACCGGCTTACCTAATGTTGGTTGGCAGCACTTTAGACGCTATCTATATCTCTGTGTTTATGGGATTTGTGGTCTGGCTTGCGCAGCAAGTTTGCACCGCCAGACGCCGTATCGCGGTCGAATTTATTGCGGCATTATTGACGGGCATCTTGGTCGCTTTTTTTGCCAGCACCGCCGCCAATATTCCGGTTTGGGCGTTATGTATCGCTGCGGTGATCCTGTTTGTCCCCGGCCTGTCGATCGCCAACTCGCTTGAATGTCTGGCGTTTAACGATCTGGTTTCTGGAACGAGCTTGTTTGGTCAAAGTGCTTTGACTTTAATAAAGCTCTTCGTGGGTATCGTAATGGGGCTCAACATCGGCGAGTCGATATGGGGGCAAGCTGAAGCGTCCAAATACGTCAACGAAGTTCCGCTATGGTTACACATCTTCGGTCTATTCTTGCTGTCCATTTCGCTCGGGATCATCTTCAACGCTCGTCCGAAAGACATATTGTTGGGTTTGCCTGTTGCGATTCTTGGTATGTGGGGGACCGTTCTATCTCGGCTTTGAAAGCGGCTGGGTCGTTGGCACTTGGGTAACAACGGTATTAATCACACTTTATGGCACTTGGTTGGCGAAAAAGATGGAACTGACTGGCGCCATTTACATCGTGCAAGGGATCATCATCCTCGTACCGGGAAGCCGAGTGTTAGTCAGTGCGGGTCAGTCGGTTTTTGAACAGTCGATTCTGCCGATCCCGAGTATTGGTTTATCGGCGCTGTTTATGTTCTCAGCGATTGTCGCTGGCCAAATCACGGCTTACTCGATCTACTCGCCAAAAGTCGAGCAATAGTTTTCTCGCCTATCTATACAAAGAAAGCTATATAAAGAAAGAGCCCTATTCAAACTTCGCTTGCTATCTAAGCGGCTTTTGAATAGGGCTCTTTCCCCTTGTGCTTCATTTTACGGCAGAAGCTGCCTTTACCTTTTTTCGCTTTTTCGACTCTCACTTTGAACAGTGGACTGGTTACCACCGCTTTCAGAGCATTGTCTTGTATTTCACCTCGCCCGACTTCCAGCGTAGCTTGAAGTGAGGAGCCCTGATTGCCTTTGTGACGCTTATGCTTAGGCATGAATATTCTCCAAATCAAATATTTACGATCGACTGTACAATGCACTAATTGCAAACGAAAAAGTATAGATACGTTTATCAATAGAGCATTGTGACAAATATTACACTATTTATAGTTTGATAGGTATTATTTTAGAAACTGTACCTAGCGCAAGTTTCTCAGAAAAATCTCAGTTCAAGGGTTCCAAATCAACTTATTTTGATTGACTTAGCATCACTTAGCTTTAAACTGGATTGCAGCTAGAAAACGGTACTTGTTTATCTCCGCCGTTTCGTTGGATTTCTTGTATCTCTTCCGTAACGTCGTGCGCAATAGCAATCTCCTTTTCCACGCTATAGTTGCCGTCATGGCTTTTACAAGATTCATCAAGGATACACATTATGTCTAATACTGTTACTGGTACAGTTAAATGGTTCAACGAAACTAAAGGATTCGGTTTCATCAAACAAGAAAACGGTCCAGACGTTTTCGCTCACTTCTCAGCAATCGAAGGTGACGGTTTCCGTACTCTTGCTGAAGGTCAAAAAGTTGAGTTCGTTATCACTCAAGGCCAAAAAGGCCCTCAAGCTGAACACATCAAAGCTGTTTAACTTGTAGCTAAATAAGAATTACAATAGCCAGCACATTTGCTGGCTATTTTTATATCTGATATGGCACTAAAACCAACGATTTACAAATTTCGTCTCTCGATTTCTGACACCAACCGAGACATTTACGATTCAGCGCAATTAACGATTGCCCAACACCCTTCTGAAACGGTGCCTCGAATGATGGCACGTATTTTAGCCTTTTGCGTTAAGTACCAACCTGACTTAGTGTTTACTAAAGGTCTGTCGACCATCGAAGAACCCGACCTGTGGGTTAAATCTCTTGACGATCAAATCCTGCATTGGATTGAAGTCGGAGAACCCACCTTAGACCGCATAAAAAAATCGACCCGATTGTCCCCAAGCGTGGACGTATTCTGTTTCAACAGTAAAGCGGATGTATGGTGGGAACAGACAAAAAACAAGGCTCACCAATACAACGCCAATATTTATCGCTTTAACTGGGACGCTATCGAAGCACTGTCGCAAGTGGTTGAACGTGGCATGGATTTATCGGTAATGATCACGGGTGACAGCCTATTTATAGACTGCGCACAAGGCTCGTTTGAAGTTCAGTTAGAGACACTGTACTCCAATGAGTAATGCGTTAGATCTAGCGCTAAAGGCGATCAAAGCCAACCTTTTGCTTGAGTCACAACCTTTCGAGACGCAATGGGACCTGTTTTGTGAACAGTACGAGCCGCTGTTTAAACACGTGACAAGCAGCAAACCGCAAAACGCGCCCACTCATCACTTACTCGGTATTTTGACTAAGGCTCACATTGACTCGCAATCAATGTTGCAGACACACCTAAAATCCGTGAAGAAGATGGAGCAAGTGTTTGAGGAAAACTTAGGTAAAGAGAAAGCGGGTCTGTTTGAGAACCAAAGTTTGGCTGGGTTAGTGTTCGTCACGCACCTTTGGCTTTACTTGCAAGGTTACCTCAAGATGGATTTCAGCCTCGCCAATGATCATGCGCAGCAGACGTCGGTAACGGTGCACTCTTTGACAGAGCAAGATACCAATGCGCTAAGAACCGAGTTCATGGCGAGCTTTTATCTTGGCAATCAACACTCGCCAATCATTCAAAGCGCTAACCCAATCATTAAATGGTTACGCTCTTTGTTCGGCGGATAAGCCTGAGGTAGAAAGAAGAAAGGCTTCCAAATGGAAGCCTTTTTGATTCTTAAAGATAAGTATGTGGGCCAAACACTTCGTAGTGAATACGCTCACGACCTACCGCGAGGCTTTCCAACTGCTTGACGATGCTCTCCATAAACGCCACAGGACCACAAATATAAAAGTCTGCACCCGCAACTGGCAACTCGTCAGCGATCAATGACAAATCCATCTGACCGGTAAAATCTGCCTGTTCATCTAAGTACCAAGCAAACTGTTGCCAACCTTGCTGCTCAATCAGTTGCGCGGTTTCTTGTTTAAAGGTGTGTTGTTGTGCGTTGTTACACGCGTATAGATAACTCACTTCGCTCTTGCCCGCATCTGCCAGGGTATGAAGCATTGACTGAATTGGTGTAGCGCCGACACCCGCAGAGATCAATACCGCTGGCTTGTCGCTTTCTTGGTAGTAAAAATCACCGGCAGGTGCGTACAAGGTCACCACGTCACCTTGCGTCATTTCATTGTGTAGGAAGTTGGACACCAAGCCGTCGTGCTCGCCCACTTCGCGCTTGACGGAAATACGGTAGTTTTTACCGTTTGGCTTGTGCGATAGAGAGTATTGGCGAATTTCAACGTGGTCACCCTTGCTTGGCTTCACCTCAATACCGATGTATTGACCAGGGTTGTAACCGAGCACAGGCTCACCATCGACAGGTTCAAGCACAAAACTGGTGACATACTCAGATTCAGGCTTTTTCTCGGCAATTCTAAATGCACGACCATTTTCCCAACCACCATTGGCTTGTTTGCGCTCTTGGTAGAGGGTTTCTTCGCGGTCGATAAAGACTTGCGCCAAAAATAGGTATGCCGCAGTCCACGCTTCTTCCACTTCGGCGGTAAATGCGTCACTCGCCAGTTCACGAAGAGTTTCAATTAAGTGATGACCGACGATTTGGTAATGCTCGGCCTTGATATTAAAGCTGGTGTGTTTGTGCGCGATACGCTCAACCGCAGCGGTTAATGCAGCTAAGTTCTCGATGTTTTTGGCGTACGCCGCCACCGCTTCAAATAACGCCACACTCTGACGCCCCGTTTTCTGGTGCGTCATATTAAAGATATCTTTTAACTCAGGGTTGTGAGTAAACATACGCTGGTAGAAATGTTGCGTCAGCGCTGGGCCCGCGCTTTCTAGTAACGGAATCGTACTTTTAACAACTTCGATGTGTTGATTGTTGAGCATGGAAATCTCCTCGTTGGGCTTTAATCATTGTAGTAGTAATAATTTTTTTCTCGCTGCTGATAGAGCACGATTGATGCCAACTCGTCTCCGCCCAATAAAATCAACACTTACCAGAGTTCCCATTAAGGCCTTAGGTCATTTTGACATACTTTACTTATGTCAAAATGACTCTAGAATAACGATATTACTCACACTATGTGGTTACTGACTGTGCAAACGGAAAACAACCACAAAACAAGCACTTGGTTTTGTTATGCAAGATATTTCAGTCTCGACCTTAATCGATATGACGATAGGTTTAGCCGCTGGTGATAATGACCACGAACGATTTAACAAACTGCTCGATGCTATCCGCAAGGCGATTCAATGTGACTGCGTCGCCCTACTCTCATTACAAGGCGACACGCTCGTCCCGCTCGCCATGCAAGGGCTCACCCGAGACACTATGGGACGCCGATTCAAAGTGGACGAGCACCCAAGGTTTAAAGCGATTTGTGAGTCAAAGACCGCGGTACGTTTTGACTCAGCTAGCGACTTACCCGACCCGTTTGACAACTTGTTGCTCGACTACGATGGCGATCTGCCGATGCACTCTTGCATGGGACTACCGCTTATATACGCCGACAAGTTACTCGGCGTACTGACCTTAGACAGCCTGACACCAGACTTGTTTAGCGATATACCAACACGGAGCCTCGACGCACTCTCGGCGATTGCAGCTTCTACGCTCAAAGTCGCGTTTACCGTCAGCCAGCTAGAGCAGCAAGCAAAACAGACCCAACAGCGCTTTGAAGAGCTCAATGAGGAAGCCTGGGAGCGTGACGGTGGCGAAATTGTCGGCTCGAGTATTTCGATGCAGATGCTCAAAGCCGATATCGAAGTGGTCGCACCGTCGAACTTCAATATCTTGATCCATGGCGAGACCGGCGTTGGTAAAGAACTGGTCGCGCGCAGTATTCACCATCAATCTAACCGCCGCAAACAACCGCTGGTTTACGTCAACTGCGCGGCAATTCCAGAAAACTTGGTTGAGAGTGAACTGTTTGGTCACGTAAAAGGGGCATTCACTAGCGCGGATAAAACGCGTATGGGTAAGTTTGCTTTGGCAGACGGCGGGACGCTATTTCTGGATGAAATTGGCGAATTGCCGCTCGCAGCACAAAGCAAGATCTTACGTGCATTACAAAACAATGAGATTCAACCGGTTGGACAAGATAAAGTCGAAACGATTGATGTACGCGTGCTCGCGGCGACCAATCGAGATTTAAAACAAGAAGTGGCAGAAGGTCGTTTTCGTTCAGACCTTTACCATCGCCTGAGCGTCTATCCGATTGACGTCCCCCCACTAAGAAAACGTGAAGGTGATGTTGCCCTGCTGGCGGGTTACTTCCTCGAACAAGCAAGGCGTAAACTCGGCATCGTGCAGATAAAACTTGGCAAAGACGCTCGCAGCAAGCTGAGTAGCTATAACTGGCCGGGTAATGTGCGTGAATTGGAGCACGTAATCAATCGCGCCGCGTTAAAAGCGCGTGCTCGTGGTATTAATGGCAAGCTGATCACCGTCTATTCCGATGATATTGGTGAGCTTCAACCGCTGGAGGAGATGCACGATACGTCCTTAACTCGCCGCGCTGACACGTCTCTGCCCGCGATAGACTGGTCAAAAGGCCTCAGAGAGGCGACCGAAGATTACCAACGAACGCTGATCACCACGGCGCTGACCGAGTCTGAGTTTAATTGGGCTCAAGCCGCAAGAGAACTTAAGACAGACCGAGCTAACCTGACTCGCCTCGCCAAACGCTTGGGGATCACGGTTACAAAGAACCATAAGATCAGTACACTCTGAGTTACAACTTGGTTACAATGCGTCACATAAAGCTGGGAAGCCATCACGCTGACCCAGCTACTTAGCCTTCAATGATCGTTAACTAAAGGAACACTATGAAGTTTATTCGTTGGTTCTTGGGTCGCGTAATACTGCTACTCAACTTTATCTTTTCACCGCGTGGCGTAAAACGCTCACCAGATGCTCAGCAAGCCGTTAACCAAAAAGCCGAAGGGCTCGCCCTTTACCAATTCGAAGCGTGCCCTTTTTGCGTCAAAGTACGTCGCTCAATGAAACGTCAATCGGTTAACTTTGAACTGCGCGATGCAAAAAACAACCCGCTACACCGCAGTGAGCTGGAAGCAGGCGGCGGTAAAATTAAAGTACCGTGTCTGAGAATCGAGAAACAGGGTCAGGTAGAGTGGATGTACGAATCTTCAGATATCGTCGCATACTTGGAGAAAGAGTTCGCCTAACCCGATAACCGCAAGGATTGCCTATGTCATACGTGCCGTTGAATATCAGCCATCTCAAAGCGATTGTGTTTGATTTGGATAATACATTGGTCACGTCTGACATGGACTTCACTTGGTTAAGAGAGCAATTAGGATGCCCTTTGAGCAGCGATTTGCTCTCTTATGTTGAACAACTGGAATGCCAACAAGCGCGCGAGAAAGCGCATTCGGTGATCTTAGAGCATGAACTGCATGATGCTCGCACTTCCCAGCCGATGCCAGGTTGCCTGTCTCTACTCGATTTTATCCAGCGTAAGCGCCTTTTAACCGCGGTTATCACCAGAAACTGCGCCGAGGCGACACAACAGAAGATCGCACATAATCAACTCAATATCCCTCGAATCATCACCCGCGAACACTTCCCACCTAAGCCATCACCAGACTCGTTACTGGCGTTAGCTCAGGAATGGCAACTGCAGCGCCATCAGATCCTGTATGTCGGCGATTTCCTTTACGACTTACAAGCTGCATTTAACGCAGACATGCCTTCGTGCTTGGTCACGCATGGAAAGAAAGTCCCGTTTAGCAATCAGGCTTCATTGGTGGTTGAACATCTTCATGATCTCGAAGAAATCATCACCAAACAGTTGGTATAACATACTCTAAAATATTGATATTTCTTGTAATGGTGATTTAGCAATCAATGTGCAAGAATGGATTTACACTCCCGTATCGATAAGCCATTTATCAAACCAGTGAGACCGCCTATGGAACAAAACAAAGTTCTCGTTTTATACGCTCACCCCTCTCCGCAACGCTCAGAGGTCAACCGTCACCTATTCAAAGCGGCGAAATCCGTCGCCGGCGTTACTGTCGTCGACCTGTATTACGAATACCCAACCTACCATATCGATATCGACAAAGAACAGCAGCGCTTGTCCGAGCACGATGTGATCATTTTTCAATTCCCACTTTATTGGTATTCAACTCCAGCGATTTTGAAAGAATGGCAAGACCTCGTGCTGGAATACGGATTCGCTTACGGCCATGATGGAACGGCATTGCACGGTAAGACGTTTTTCTGCTCATTGTCGGCCGGTGGTAAAGCAGAAGCGTACCAAACTGACGGCTACAACCACTTTACGATTCGTGAATTGTTGCACCCTCTAGAGCAAATGGCAGCGCTAACTGGCATGCAGTATTTACCCCCTTTCGCGTTATTTGGCGCACGTACCGCGCAAGAAGACGGGCGAGTGAAAACCCACGTAACAAAATGGGTCACTTTGCTTGAAGAGTTAGTGGCGGGCAACGTCGATTTCGAAATCGCTAGCCGCGCGGAAAAGCTTAATCACTACTTCGAAGCCCACTTAGTGAAGGAGCGCGCATGACCATTTATTTCGTTCAGGCATTTATCTACCTTATTGCTGCAGTCATTGCAGTGCCGATTGCAAAACGTTTGGGGCTTGGCTCGGTGATGGGCTACCTGATTGCCGGTGTCGTGATCGGCCCAATCATAGGGTTAGTGGGAGAAGAGACGACAACCATCCAGCATTTTGCTGAGTTTGGGGTAGTAATGATGCTGTTTTTGGTCGGCCTAGAGCTCGAACCGAAAATGCTATGGTCGATGAGAAATCGCTTACTCGGCTTGGGCGGCTTGCAAGTTGGAGTTACTACCTTCGCCGTTATGGGTATCGCGATTTACTTTGGGCAACCTTGGACTATCGCATTAACCATAGGTTTGATTTTCGCTTTGTCATCGACGGCCATCGTTTTGCAAACCTTCAACGAGAAAGGTCTAACTAAAACAGAAGGCGGGCAAAATGCGTTCTCTGTCTTGTTGTTCCAAGATATCGCCGTGATTCCAATGCTGGCGTTTATTCCGTTATTGGCGTTACCTGAACTGGTTGAGTTGGCACAAAGCGCCACCAGCACAGCCGCCGAGCACCACGACGAGCTCAGTTTGGTCGCGAACCTGCCGGGCTGGGCGTACGCATTGGTTATCGTCGCCTCAGTTGCAGGTTTAGTGGTAGGCGGACACTATCTCAGCCGCCCGCTGTTTAAGTTTGTCGCGAGCTCTGGTCTAAGAGAAATCTTCACTGCGACAGCGTTAATGCTGATCATCGGCATTGCCGCGTTAATGAGTTTAGTCGGCCTATCTCCTGCTCTTGGCGCGTTTTTGGCGGGTGTTGTACTGGCGAACAGTGAGTTTCGCCATGAGCTAGAATCAAACATCGACCCGTTCAAAGGACTGTTACTCGGCTTGTTCTTTATCACCGTTGGCGCCGGGATCAATTTCGCCATCTTGTTCGATAATTTCGCGCTAATCTTAGCGCTCACCATCGGCATCATGGCACTGAAAGCCGCAGTGTTGTTTGCTTTAGCGCTTATCTTTCGCATCAAAGGCAGCAACCGCTGGTTGTTTACCTTAAGCTTAGCGCAAGCGGGGGAATTTGGTTTTGTGTTGTTAAGCTTTACGGTGCAAAACCATGTAATTCCGCAAGGCATTGCGCAGATTCTGTTGCTGGTTGTCGCTTTATCTATGTTCCTCACACCCGGACTATTCATTCTCTATGACCGCGTGTTGTTGCCGCGCTATCAACAGAAATCAAATGAACAGGAAGCGGACACTATCGAAGAGCAAGGGACGGTGATCATCGCGGGTATCGGTCGATTCGGCCAAATCGTCAACCGACTATTGGTTGCAAACGGTATCCATACCGTCGTGCTCGACCAACAAGCCGCGCAAGTTGACCTGATGAGGCAAATCAACACCAAAGCGTACTTCGGTGATGCCAGCCGCCCTGACTTGCTGCATACGGCAGGAATAGAAGAAGCCGCGATGATCGTCATTGCGATCGACAATCAGGAAACCAGCGTTGAACTGACAAAATACATCAAACACACTTATCCTAAAGTGAAAGTACTGGCGCGCGCTTTCGACCGTGGTCACGGATATCTGCTTCGCCAAGCAGGCGCCGATGTGATTGAGCTTGAAACCTATCATTCAGCGCTTGAGATGGGCGTTCATGCCATGCGCGAGCTAAACTATCACCCATTCTTGGTCGAACAGCAAAAAGCAGCGTATAAGGATGTAGAAAAGCGCAAATCCGATTTGCTCTACCAAGCGTGGGCGGATGAGTCGACTGGCGAACGATTTGACAACAACTACCGTAAGGTCTTCATCCATCTTGAAGAACAGATTCAGTTGGCTATAAAAGCGGATCGCATGGATGGTCATGAAGTTGGTGATCGAGGCTGGACTCCACCACCAAAAGGTTATATTGACGATTTTAAAGAAGAGTCTCTTTAATCAGACAAATTTAAAACAACGATTAGACTTGAAAAAGCGCATTCGAGTAACGATGTAAGGGTTACTCATATTTAAGCCGAGGCTAATATGCCTCGGCTGTCTTCTCATTCGACCTAAAGGTCCCAACATTTTTATGGTTATGACTTCTACAACGCAAGATTCTTCGCCCTCTTTGGGGAAACAGCTGTTTCAAATGACGTGGCCAATGCTATTTGGCGTACTCTCATTGATGAGCTTCCAACTGGTCGATAGTGCGTTTATCGGTCAGTTAGGCGTCCTGCCGCTGGCGGCGCAAGGCTTTACCTTGCCGATTCAGATGATAATCATCGGCATTCAAGTTGGCTTGGGTATCGCAACCACCGCAGTAATATCCAAGGCACTAGGCGCGGGACAAGAGCGATACGCCCAGCAACTGGGTGGCTTGATTGTCACTATGGGCGGCGTGGGTGTTGCCGCGATTGCGGTGTTGCTGTACCTGATTCGCGAGCCAATCTTATTGCTGTTGAGCGCACCAGATAGCGTGCTACCTATCATCGATACCTATTGGGTTTTCTGGCTTGTGAGCGCATGGGTAGGCGCAATGCTGTATTTCTTTTACAGCATTTGCCGCTCAAACGGTAATACTATGCTGCCAGGCACGATGATGATGGTGACCAGTCTGCTCAACTTGGTGCTCGACCCGATTTTCATTTTTACCTTGGATTTGGGCATCAACGGCGCGGCAATCGCGACGATTCTCTCGTTCGGCTTTGGTATTTTGGTGGTCGCACCTAAAGTGACCCGCAAACATTGGCTCAACTTTGATTGGAGTGATCTCAACGTCGCCAAGAGCATTCGTTCGATCGCCAATATTATGGGTCCAGCAATGATCAGCCAACTGCTTCCGCCGCTGTCATCGATGCTCGCGACTAAGCTGTTAGCAAGTTTTGGTACCGCCGCAGTCGCTGCTTGGGCGGTAGGATCTCGCTATGAGTTCTTTGCTATTGTGTCGGTATTGGCGCTAACCATGTCGATGCCACCTATGGTCGGACGCTTACTTGGCGCAAGTAAGCTTGAGGATATTCGCAAACTGGTCATCATCGCAGTGAAGTTTGTTCTCGGCTTCCAACTACTGATTGCGGCCATTACCTGGCTTTCAGCGAAACCGCTTGCCGCTTTGATGACCAGTGAACAACACGTGACTGACATTCTGAGCTGGCACTTGCTTATCGTGCCATTTAGCTTGGGGCCACTTGGGATCTGTATGCTAATGGTGTCGATCTCCAACGCGTTAGGCAAAGCGTATACCGCTTTAACCATCTCAGCGTTGCGCCTGTTTGCATTCTTCTTACCGTGTTTATGGCTGGGGGCTCAATTGGGTGGATTACAAGGTCTATTCTGGGGAGCTTTCTGCGGCAACATCTTGGCGGGTATTAGCGCCTGGTTTACTTACCAGCAAGCTTTGAAACAAGTCGAAGACCGTTTGGCGCGTCAGTAGATATAGTCGTTCGAACTCAATCAGAAATGGCCGCTTAATTCGATAAGCGGCCATTTTTTTCTCTTTCGAGCATTAAGCCTGATTTTTCGAGATTAAATACAAGTTTTTTGAATATCAACAACAACATAGTTAGATGACGTTCTTATCATAAACACGTATGATTCTGGCTACGATTTTTCTCTAACCAACATTATGACAACCAAAGTCCACCACCCTATTCAAGGCGCGAGCTGGATGCTAACCGCGGGTTTAGCTTTCGCGATTGTGAACAGCTTAGCTCAGGTCGCAAGCATCAATTTCGGCTTATCCTCAACAACGGTCGCACTTATCCAATATGGCATTGCGCTGATCGTAATTCTGCCGTATTTAAAAACGCTCGGGATCAGAAAATCACTGCGCACTGAACATTTAGGTATGCACATATTCCGTGTGTTCCTCTCGGTTATCGGTATTCAACTTTGGCTTTGGGCACTCGCTTACCCTGTTCCGATTTGGCAAGGTATCGCTTTATTGATGACATCACCGCTGTTTGCGACGATTGGTTCGGGTTTAATCCTTAAAGAAAACGTCGGTGTTGCGCGTTGGATGGCAACTCTTACCGGTTTTGTCGGTGCGATGATCATTCTTGAACCTTGGGCGGATGGCTTTAGTTGGGCGTCACTGCTGCCCGTTGGTGCTGCGTTCTTTTGGGCGTGTTACTCACTGATGGTAAAGAAACTGTCTTCTGATGATTCGCCTTCAACCATGGTGGTCTACCTGCTTATTTTGATCACACCATTCAACATTTTACTTGCGTTACCCGACTGGCAAATGCCGTCAGGTGCGATCATCTGGACAGTATTAATCGCAGCAGGCGCTTTTACCGCCTTAGCACAGTGGGCAATAGTGAAAGCCTATTCAGTGGCGGACGCGTCGTTTGTTCAACCGTTTGACCACGCAAAACTGCCTCTCAACGTGCTGGCAGGTTGGGTCGTGTTTAGCTGGGTTCCACCGGGTCGTTTATGGCTAGGCGCGGCGATCATCATCGCTTCGGTTGCCTTTATTACCCAGTGGGAAACAAAAAAATCTAGGCAGTTGAAATAAAATACCGCCTATATCTTTCTATTATGGAAAGGTAGAGACAAGAGAGATATCCATGACAGATCCAATCAAAATTACACTTTATCGTTGGGCTGGCAGTTGGGGACCGTTTAGCATCAAGATCCCATGCGGTGAATGTACGCTAACCAAAGATATACTGCAGGATACCTTCGACAATGAATTGTCAGGTATTCCGATTCAGCTGGAAGTAAAAGACTGGCTTTCTAACTGGTGGGAACCACTCAAAGTTGGTGTGTGGCACGCACCGATTATCATGGTGGAAGGCAAAGTAATTAGCCAAGGTGAAGCGCTTAACCGTGGCGTGTTAGTGCAGTCTGTTATCCAACAATGGACTAAACGCGACACACTCAACGGCAACATCGTTTATGGTAAAGCGACCTGCCCTTACTGCGTTAAAGCCAAGCGCTTGCTGAGTGATGCAGGTATTGATTATCGATACCATGATGTGGTGAAAGAGAGCGCGGCACTGTACAGAATGATCCCAGAGGTCAAAGCGATCATTGGCGAGAAAACGCCAGTCACTGTGCCACAGATCTGGTTAGACGGTCAGTACATTGGTGGCTGCGATAACTTGGAAGCGTGGTTAGCCGACAAGGGCCTGAACCAAGTGCCAGATAACGTTGTCAATCTGGGTGATAACCAAAGTACGGGAAGTTAATACCACTCCCCCCATATACAAATAAAGCCCCGCATTGCGGGGCTTTATTTTAAATTCCATTTCAGCGTTTACTTCGCCATCTTCTTCATCATACGTTTGAAGAATGACGCTTTTTTCGCTTTAGGCTTGTTCATCGCTTCGTACATCGCTTGTTTCGCGATTAGCTGACCTAAATATGCATTGCCTAGTTCGTGATTCATAGTTATCTCCTCGATAAGTCGATATCGGAAGCGTGATTTTAATCACAAACAAAACAAAAACAAGATCTAAATCACATTATTTCGCGCGTTTCGGTTGCTGATAGGTTTTACCAGCCGCTTGATACGTATCCTTACGCTTCACTTCGAACATTGCGTCAAAGAACCAAGCGACAAAACGAATCACATCGTCGCCTTCATTCATTACATGCTCGATGAATTCTTGCTCTTCACCTTGCTCATTTTCTTGCACTGTCACGTGGTAGATGCGTTTCTCACCGTCTACTTCAGCCAAAGCAAACTGACCTGTTAGTGATTGCGCCGCTTCAGCAACGTCTTCGTCTTCACTCGCTTTTAGCAGTTCTAACGCTTCAGGTAAGCTTGGTTTCTCGCATAGTGCTTTAACGAGCAGTTCGAATTCTTTCTGGTCCATGGTGACAACCTCGATGGATAAATGGAGAGTTTTACTCCGCGCATTGTATCAGTCGTCTAAGGGCTTTCAAGCAAACTCTCTCTGCATCAGCGTTTTACTGCGCGACAGCAATAGCACAAATGCCATAAGACTCGCCGCAATCAGGTAAAACACACCAATCGCGAACTGGCTCTGTACCCAGTGCTCCACCAGATAACCGCCGAAAAGTCCCGCCAAACACATTTGAATCGAGCCAGACAGCGCAGACACCGCACCAGCTTGGCGCTTATGCGGCTCTAACAGCATGCTGATCGATAGTGGAAAAGACAGCCCCTGCGCGATAGTCAAACAAGTAAACGCCCAAATCAAATTGAACAGTGTGACTTCAGTAACCAATAGCCATACGCCAGCAAACGACATCAAGCTAATCGCTAATCTCAGCAACTGCTGCGTCGACATATAACGGTTCAAAACGTTCAACGACACGCTACCTATCATCAATCCCGCAGACGGAATGATCATCACTGAGCCGTATTCAGCCGCAGTTAAACCGAGGTGATGCTGCAGAATAAACGGCATCACCGACAACGATACCAAGCTGGTTAAATAGCTAATCCAGTTATAACTAGCACTCGATAGCACCTGTTTATTAGTGATCAAGCGGCCGTAGTTTTTAACCACTTCAATTGGTTCAAAGCGATGTTTGCCGTAGCTATTGGTTTCCGGCAAGACAAAGTAACCAAGGGTAAAAATCGCCGCCAAGTACAGCAGCACAAACATAAACACCGCTTGCCAACCAAGATAAAACGCCATCCAGCCGCCAAATACTGGCGCCAATATCGGCATAATCGACGCCGTGACGGAAATGTATGACAGCGCCTTGGTGAGTTGCGCACCGTCATAGCTGTCGCGCAATACACTACGCCCTAACACGGACGCACTACCCGCCCCTAAGCCTTGTAGCAAACGACCTAAAATCAATCCGGTTAGACTGTGTGAAAGTAACAGGCACATCACCGTACCCAGCAAGTAAACGCCCTGACCGACAATAAATACTGGGCGTCGACCGATGGCATCGGACAACGGGCCGTAAAACAGTTGTGAAGCACCAAAACCGACCAGAAATAACGTCACTAAAAGTTGCACATCGGCTTGGCTTGCGTCGAGTGATTGGCTGATTAACGGCAGAGAAGGCAAGTAAATACTTACACCGACTTGACCGGTAGCAATGATCATCATCGCAAGTAGCATTGGGGTCTTTTTCATTGCATCTCCTTCTTTCAGCACATTACAAACCAGTGTAAATTAGGTACTGCAGAAAGATAATACTCACTGATGGAAACTGATTAGTTCCCATCAAGAAAGAATAAGGTTAGGTTTATGGATTGGCTTCAAAGTGTGCACAGCTACATTCGCGTCGTCGACGAAGGCAGTTTTAACGGTGCCGCGCGTAAAATGAATACTACCAGCTCGGCGATCAGCAAGCGTATTCACTGGTTGGAAGAACGTATCGGTGTACAGTTATTAAAGCGTACTACCCGAACGGTCACCCAAACAGAAGCTGGAGCGTTGTTCTACGAACGAGCCAAAGTGCAGATTGAAGGCTGGCAGTCGATCGTGGATGAAACACGATCCGTCAGCGAAACGCCAGCAGGGTTACTCAAGATTGGCGCGACTTTAGCTGTCGGCTCTAAATTTTTGGTCCAGTATCTTAACGACTTTCTGCAAATGTACCCAGACATCCGTATCCAGTTGACCACCACCACACCCGGGCAGTTGCCTGAACTTAGCCTAGATCTGTTTATCAGCCGCGAGTTAGAGCAGCTCAACTCCCTGAGTTTTAAAGCATCTCCACTGTTTGAGCACAAAGCAGGCTTTTATGCGTCACCAAGTTACATTGAGAAATTTGGTGAGCCGAGCGATACCAATGAGTTGAAACAACACAATATGCTGATATGGGGCGAGAGGCCACATCGCGAAATCAAACTCTCGAAAGGCCAACGTATCGCGGTTTCCGGAAACTTTGCGACCACCAACCCTGAAGCGTTGTTTTATGCGGCGAAAAACGGCATGGGTATTTTGCTAAGTACCGACGTGATGATCAAAGACGAGCTTAAGACTGGAACATTAAAGCGTATCTTGCCTGATATCACGGCAGATGAAGCGACGGTGTACGCTTATTATCCAAAACTGGACTATCAGCACACGCGCACACAGCTGTTCCTCGACTACCTTAAACAGCGCTTAGCTCGCGAGGCAATACAGGCAAGTTAAACAAACATTTAACATTGCGGGGTTGCCTATTTATGTGTCCTGTACCATATTTAAGAAGAACCAAGACTAATAACATATGGCTTTTTTGCCATCAATAGGTTCCAAATATGGCTAGGAAAACAATACTAACATCGCCGATTGATATCGATGTCGTCTATAAAACGCTGTGTTTAGATGGAAGTGAATTGCTCGATAGTGTCACCCTCTTGCTACACCAGCATTTCGGGTCTCACTGCACATGCATTGTCGAAATTAACCGTTTTCGCTCCAACGCCAAAACGCTCTCTTTCGCGTGTGAAAACCAACTCCAATCACCAGCAGAATACGAGTTGTCTGGCACACCATGCTCAACGGTAAGTCAATCGCAACTCGACTATGTACTTTACAAAGGCGGGTTGAGTGACACATTCCCAGAGGACACCAACTTAAAACAAGCTGGGGTTGAGTCTTACCTAGGCATTCCGTTGCGCTCCGCTTCTGGGAACGTGCTCGGTGTTTTGCTCTCTTCGTTTACCAGCCAACTTTCTGATAGCGAAGATTTAATTTACTACCACAAGCTCTTTGCCAAAGTGGTAGTTCATAGCTTGCGATCCAAATGGCTTTCTGCCCAGTCGGAAAGCTTAGTAGAACAGCTCAGTTTTGAAGTTTCCCACGATAACCTGACTGGTTTGCTTAACCGCAGCTTCTTGGCTGACAAACTAGAAACCCTCACTGAACTGAGTAAGCAGCCGTTCACTCTCGTCTATATTGATATTGATAATTTCAAATCAATCAACGATTTATATGGCAGTTATATCGGTGACCAAATCATCAAGTTTGTTGCTCGCTCTATCGAAGAATGTATTGAAGACAGACAACTCGCTTTTCGCATCGCCGGCGATGAGTTCGCGTTTATTTCACTCTCGGGTGATCCATTCGAAATCTGTCGCCAGATTATCGAGAAGGTATCAAGTGGCTACCAAGACCCAGCGCGTAACATCAAAGTCTCCATCAGTATTGGCTTAGCAAGAAACAACTCTAACAGCCTGACGGCGGATCAAATCATCCTTAACGCGAGCTTGGCGTTGAAAGAGTGTAAGCAGTCGCGTCAGACGTCGATTCAATGCTACGACACGCATCTCAGTGCTCAATACTACCGACGCGCGATTGTCATTGACGCGCTGCGAAGTGAGCTGGATAAAGATATTGAACAGAGTGAAATATACGTGGTTGCCCAACCGATCGTTGCTCAAGGAAAAGCGCAGTGGGATTACTTTGAGATTCTCGCTCGTTGGAACAGCGATGTTTTAGGTGCTATCTCGCCGCTTGAATTTATTGAAGCTGCGGAACAATCTGGGCTTATCATCGAACTCGGTGAACGTATTATCGAACTCGCGTGCCAAGCGAAAATCAAGCTGGAGCAAGGTTTAGGTTATCGTGTCAGACTCGGGATCAACTGCTCGGCACACGAGATTAATAATGCCAATCGCTATGTTCAGCACCTGCTTCATACCTTGGGTAAATACGGTTTTAATGCCGAAGACTTCACCATCGAAATGACCGAGACAGTACTGCTGTCACGAATCAACGAAGTCAAAACTACGTTGGATAAGCTCAGACTACTCGGCTTTAGCATCGCCTTGGATGACTTTGGTACGGGCTATTCTAGTCTCAACTATATCCATACCTATCCGATTGATTGTATTAAAATTGATGCCACTTTTATCCGCAATATGCTCTCCAACGAAAGCTCCGAGAGTGTTGTGTGGTTGATTATCCAGCTAGCAAATCAGCTACATGTCAGTTTGATCGCGGAAGGTGTCGAGAACGAAGAAGCGCTACAAAAACTCTACTCAATGGGCTGTAAAAAGATTCAAGGTTTCTATTTTTCTACGCCTAAGGTGCCAGAAGAGTTGGTTGAGACCATCAAAGCGCTGACCAACATCGAATCTCAAGTCTCGAATGGTTAACGATCTATCCATGGATCGTAAAGGTTGATTTATTTGCACTTAATTGATAATAATTATCATTAACAAAAATAAACAACTGAACGACATGGAAAGAACACGACCGCTTTACAATGGCTTATTCAAAGCCAGAGATAGGTTTTTGGATAACTCCACCGCATGTGGATTCGAACCCGATGTGATTCAAGAATACATTCATTGGACACTGACACTCGCATCCAGTTACGAGCGCGGAGCGAAAGACGAAAACCCTCTGCTCCATGAGCTGTTTCTCCGTCAGCTTTACTTCCATTTGCTCGACGCGATCCAAGACCCGAAACGCAGCCGAATTTTTCGTCGTCTGTGTCTAGACTCTATTCATACCCCGTTACTGTGTTTAAAACGCCACTACGACCAGTGGGAAGACGGCGACATCAAATTTTTACTTTTACAACAACAATTACAGCGTGTTCAAGCGCCGCTAGATTAAGCAAAAGGTACAACCATGACCCAATCAGCCAACCAACCTTATCGAATTGAAAAAGACAGCATGGGAGAAGTCAAAGTCCCATCTGACGCACTTTACCAAGCGCAAACCCAACGAGCGGTCGACAACTTCCATTTTAGCCGTCACACCATGCCAAACGGATTTGTCCAAGCGCTTGCCTATATCAAACAAACGGCGGCACTGACTAACGCTCAGCTTGGCCACCTTGAAGGAGACATTGCCAACGCTATTGCCGACGCTGCGCAAGCCATCATTGATGGTCAGCACCGAGAGCAGTTCCCCATTGACGTTTTTCAAACCGGCTCTGGGACTAGCTCCAACATGAATGCCAATGAAGTGATTGCAACGCTCGCCAGTGAATTGCTGGGTGGTGACGTTAGCCCAAATGATCACGTCAATATGGGGCAAAGCAGTAATGATGTTGTCCCAACCGCGATTCAAATCAGTTCGGTGATGGCGATAGAAAACCAGCTTATGCCCGCGCTGGGTCATTTGATCATCAGCCTACAATCAAAACGCCAACAAATAGGCCACATTGTCAAAACCGGACGCACCCACCTGATGGATGCCATGCCAGTCACATTCGACCAAGAACTGGGGGGTTGGCAGTTCCAAATTGAACAAGCACAGAAAGGCATTCAAGCCACACTTCCCGCGGTTAAAGCGCTGGCTCAAGGAGGTACTGCGGTTGGAACAGGCATCAACGCCGACGAGAAGTTTGCTCGACTGTTTGCCGATAACCTCTCTCAAGCCACCAACATTCAATTCAGCGCCAGCGAGAACTTCTTCTACAACCTGAGTAGCCAAGACGCCATTGTGGCACTCTCTGGTCAGTTAAAGACCGCCGCAGTCGCTTTGATGAAAATGGCCAACGATCTGCGCTGGATGAACTCGGGACCACTGGCAGGCATTGGTGAAATAGAGTTACAAGGGCTTCAACCAGGCTCATCTATCATGCCGGGCAAAGTGAACCCGGTGATCCCAGAAGCTACCGCAATGGCTGCGGCGCAAGTCATTGGTAACGACACCACGATTACCATCGCTGGCCAATCTGGCAACTTCCAACTGAACGTGATGCTCCCTGTGATCGCTCATAACATTATCGAGAGTATCGAACTACTCGCCAACAGCGCACGCGCCATGGCAGATAAAGCGATCACCAACTTCACGGTCAGAGAAGATAATCTTGAGCGAGCATTGGCACGCAACCCAATTTTGGTGACTGCGCTAAATCCGGTGATTGGCTACTTGAAAGCCGCAGAAATTGCCAAGAAAGCGTACAAAGAAGGACGAGCGATTATTGATGTAGCAGAAGAAGAAACCAGCCTAACAAGGAGTGAGTTGGAGCGTTTACTCGCGCCAGAACAACTGGCAAAAGGTGGTATAGCCGATTAAACAACAGGCACACTTCCTTGTGTGGTGTGCACTATACGAGCAGAAGCGATACCAACAAAAATGGCACGGCTAACGTCGATGCCATTTTTGCAAGCGACAGCATCTCTCTCGCCAACACTTCACGCTTTGGTGAAACCAACTGTGCCGCTGTAGACATTGCAGCAGTTTGAGCGGTATTCATTCGTCGACCTCTTTACGATCAAATGATTTGGGAGCGGCGATTTTAAGCCTTTCACCCACTTCGAGCAAACTTTATAAGCCTTTAATTTTTCTAAACGCTAGATATAGAACAACTGCACAATAAACGCTATAACATTGAAAAATAAAGATTATTAGTCATAAAGCAATCATCCAATGAATGGATGTTTAGTAAATTTAAAAAAAGCCGAAGTTAATACCCTGTAAGAATTCCATTTTCAAGAACTTTTAAATTTCTTTAACAACCTTGCCACTTTTGATCACATATACATCAAGATTCTCTGCGCTTGTATTAACAGATGTGATACTAATTCTGCCGTCATATCGACATTGCTTAACATCAATAACTATAAAACCTTACAAAAAGTAAAACATATAACTACATAAGTTGATTAAAAGTCGACAAGGAGATTAGCCTACCATGTGGAATATTCTTAAAATCGCGAGTGCGTTTATTGGAATTATCGTCGGAGCAGGATTCGCGTCCGGACAAGAAGTGCTGCAATACTTCACCAGTTTTGGTCATTGGGGGACAGCAGCAGCTGTCGTCGCGACCGCTCTTTTTGCATACCTAGGTATGATGCTGACTATGCTGGGTTCCCAAACTCAAACTATGTCGCATAAGAAAGTGATTTACCAGATCAGCGGTCGCTGGGTCGGGATCATCGTTGACTACGTTATTATCTTCACATTGTTCGGTGTTGGCGTGGTAATGATCGCTGGCGCAGGTTCTCTACTTAACCAACAATTCGACTTGCCACCATACGCGGGTAGCATCGTACTAACCGTACTGATTGGTTTAACAGCCATGCTCAATGTTGACCGCGTTGTTGCGGTTATCGGCAGTATCACCCCGCTGCTGATCGTTGCGCTAGTCGTCATTTGTGGATACAGCATCATGACGATGGATAAGAGCTTCGATACGCTTGCGCCAATCGCTGAAAGCGTCGAATCAACGCTACCACATTGGTTTATTTCTGCCGTGAACTACGTTTCGTTCAACCTTGCTGTGGGTGCAGCGATGGCACTTGTTATGGGCGGCGCTGAAACCAATCCACGAGTTGCAAAATTGGGCGGTCTTTTGGGTGGTGCTGGCGTTGGCGTACTTATCGTACTGAGCCACCTTGCGCTGTTCTCACAAATTGAAGTGGTTGCCAACTACCCAATGCCGCTACTGAAAATCATCGATATGATTTCACCAGCGCTATCTACTTTCATGACCTTCATCTTGTTCGGTATGATTTTCAATACAGCGGTCAGCATGTTCTACGCATTTGCTGCTCGATTTGTACCGATGAAATCAGCGAAAGCAAACAAGTTTATCTTTGCCACGCTTGCGGTAGGCTTTGTTGCTAGCTTTGCAGGTTTCACTCAATTGGTTGCGGTGTTCTACCCACTGATTGGTTACTTAGGTCTGTTCCTAGTGGGCGCGTTAATCTACGCTCCATTTAAGCTAAAGAAAGACCAAATGACGCTTCAAGAACCCGCATTTGCAACCAAATAGCTTAATTTAACGTAAATTTAAGCCGCTGTGAGTTATTACAGCGGCTTTGCATTTTAAAATATTGTTAACTTAACAAGGCGATTACCACCAGGCTTCCGCTTGCATACCTACACTGATTTCTGAATCTTTACCAATACCAAACGCATCATCGTTTTCTGCGTCATTGACATACGTTGCAAAGATACGGATTTCTGGACGAGACCAAAAACCGGCTTTTGGTACCCAAGCTTGAGCAATGGTGAATTTACTGCCCGCGCCATCAACGTCATTGAGTGTTTCAGTAAACCCGCCGACTTCCAGTACCGTGCGCATTTTCTCTGTCCACTTGTACACCGGACGAACAACAACACTTAAAGACGAATCATCGGTGTCCGTACCATCAACATCGCTCGCCGCTGCGTAACGAATCGAGTGACCGAACTCAAAATCATCGCTTAACGACATCACACCCCAGTTAATCACTCGGTAGCCTTTTGCATCATCGTTAGCTGAATCGCGCACCAAACCATTACCCTGACCAAACGTCGTCATCTGCTTGGCGTAACCAGCGCTACCTAACTGAATAATCGTTTTGTTAAAACCTGAATCTAAGTTCTGATTCAGACTCGCGGTAAACATCAAGCTATTGTCGGCTTCTAACTCTTGGTCAGCGCGCTCAACACCAGCATGGTAGTCAATACCGACTTCTAAGTCAGCATCACTCCAAAGTGGAATCCCCGCATAGCGAACATCAGCAATAACGGCTGTGGTTTCTTGACCGTCTTCTAAGTCGCCTGCGAGCGTATCTTGAAGTAACGCAACTGAAAGTTTGCCCGGTCCAAGATTGATGTGCTCTACACCACCACCAATACCACTCACATCCCAGTAGTAGTTATCGACAATGTGTACATCGTGACGTTGGTAGTAGCGGTCACCCGCCCAGATGGTGATATCTTTGTCGTCGAACAGGCCAGTTGCTTGCACGTTAAATTGTGCCATTTCAAAAGGTCGGTCTACAGAGTTTGCGTCCTGTCCTTCCCAATATTTCACCATCGAGTCAACGACAAAAGACGTACCGTCTTCTGCGTAAACTTCTTTCTTCAAGCCAATCTCACCGTATAAGTCGTTCTCGTTACCCAAACGACCTACTTTATTGACTTCCCATTTGCTGTTCGCGCCGCCTTCATTACTCAGGCCTACCCCGCCACGCATATAACCATAAAATTCAACCGGAGATCCGGCCGCCACTACATTTGATGACAGCAAAGCGACAGAAAGTGCGCTTGCAATACGTAATAATTTCATACTTTAGTCCTTGTCTATCTAGCAAAAAGCCTCCACCCATTCGTTCTCTTATTTGTGGGAACGTTACCATGGGATCGATCCCATTTTGGTGAAGATTTAAACAAAGAAAAGCGGAGAAGATAATTATTGTGATCTTTGTAACTATTTAATCGTTCAATAAGTGAGCTAGCTTTTATTCTGCGGCTGAAAGTGATTTCTAATCGTTATATGCAATAGTTTGCTTTGGTAATTTATTAAAATAAGAAACCAAACGCCTAACAAATCAAATATTCATGCCCGCTTTCCACACAAAATGCCCGTTTTTTTGTGTAGTTATTCACCATTTCGGTCAAAAATGGGCAAAGCAGAACTTGCTGTGATCTCCGTCGTAGTATTTCAACGGGGTTAAATTAATACTCAGTCCATCCGAGATAAATGAGTAGTTTATTAATGCAAGCATTAACCCGAGCAGGCCATATTTTAAAAGTGATAGGAAAAGTTGGGCGAGTTTCAGTCAACGACTTAGCCGAAGAGCTTAATGTCTCGGTCGAAACTATTCGTCGAGATTTAAAAATCCTCGACAATAAAGGTGAAGTGGTTCGAGTTCATGGTGGCGCAATATGCAAGCAGTATCGTGATGAAGGCACTTCATTTAATAATCGGGCGAATAACAACGTCATCGATAAAAAACATTTAGTCGATAAGGTTATTTCCAATATTTATGAAGGTTCGGTTATAGGCTTGGACGCGAGTTCATCCAGTTGGTTGGTCGCGCAATCTATGCCGGATATTCGCTGCACAGTGGTAACTAACTCAATAAATAATATTAGTGTACTGTGTGGCAAAAAGAACATTTCAATCATTAGCTTAGGTGGCCATTTTTCTGAAAAGTACAAAGCGTTCTATGGCATGATCGCGAAAAACACCCTATCAGAAATGGCGCTTGATCTATGTGTCATATCTTGCGACGGCTTTGATGAACTCAATGGTGTTTGGGACTCAAACGAGTACAACTACGACATTAAAAGAACATTCATTGAGGTTTCGGAAAAAGTCATTCTTCTCGCAGATAAGAGTAAGTACAAGAAGAAGAGTCTACTTAAAATATGCAATTTCGATGAAATAGACATACTTATTTCAAACATATAAACAAACAATAAATACTATTTTTTAACATTATAAAATCCATAAACCAATAACGTGAAAATCCCTAATTTAACTATTAGAGGGATAACTGTATCTGAAGGAAATAAAAAATGACGGACACATTATCACCTGAAAAAGAAATTAGACTGGATAATAATAGTAACCAAGTTATCCCTAAATCCATTTTAATTCCTTTTATCTTACTGACCTCTTGCTTTGCTCTTTGGGGGCTAGCAAATAATATGACGGACGTGCTGATCGCACAATTTCGTAAAGTATTTACTTTAACTGATATGCAATCAGGATTAGTGCAAACTGCATTTTATGGTGCTTATTTTGTATTGGCACTACCTGCAGCAATATTTATTCAACGCTATAGCTATAAAGCGGGCGTATTACTTGGACTCGGCCTATTTGCTTCTGGTGCGTTGCTTTTCTACCCTGCGGCGCAGGCAATGGAATATTTACCTTTCTTAATGGCACTATTTGTATTAGCGGGTGGCCTGTCCATTCTAGAAACCAGTGCAAACCCATACATCATTGCAATGGGACCTGAAGCCACTGCGACTCGTCGACTTAATATTGCCCAAGCGTTCAACCCTGTCGGCTCTATTACTGGTGTACTGATAGGTAAAATCTACATCCTTTCTCAGCTCCACCCTGCCACCGACGCAGAACGTGCTGCGATGTCATCTGAGCAACTTGGTGCGATTCAAACCTCAGAACTCAGCGCGGTGATGATGCCTTATCTCGCCGTTGCCGCTGTCATTATCGTGGTGTGGTTAGCGATCGCTTTCACCAAGATGCCGAATGCTCGCGAAGTGGTACCAACAGGCGGTTCAGACCACTCACTGAGCGCAACGTTTGGCCGACTACTGAAGAAAAAGCACTTTGTACGTGGTGTGATCGGTCAGTTCTTTTACGTCGGCGCGCAGATCGGTTGTTGGTCATGGACAATTCGTTACGTGATGACGCAAGTCGGTGGCTCAGAAGCAGAAGCGTCAAACTTCCTACTCGCTTCGATTGTGGTGTTTAGCGCGTTCCGCTTCATCTGTGTTGGCCTGATGAAATACATCGCTCCTGAAAGGCTTCTGGCTGCACTGGCATTCATCGCTGCGTTGCTTGTCCTAACCCTGATGACTGTTGGCGGTACAACTGGCGCTTACGCTCTGGTGGGTATCTCAGCGTGTATGTCACTCATGTTCCCGACCATTTTCGGTTTGTCTCTACGCGACCTTGGTAGCGATTCTAAGTTCGGTGGCAGTTGCTTAATCATGGCGATTCTGGGTGGCGCGGTACTGACCGCCATTATGGGACAACTCTCTGACTCGATGGGCATTCAAGCGGCGTTCGTTATCCCGCTGGTTGGTTTCATCTACCTAGTCTACTTCGGCCTTAAAGGCTACCAGATCCAAAAATAATCCAACGTTAATGTGAAATAAGAGAATCAAAAAATGAGTAACTTAGTAAAAATCGGTATTCGCCCTACCATCGACGGTCGTCGTCTTGGTGTTCGTGAATCTCTTGAAGATCAAACAATGAACATGGCTAACAATCTGGCAAATTTCATCATTGAAAATGTACGCCACGTTAGCGGTGAAAAAGTCGAATGTGTCATCGCAGACACAACCATTGGTGGTGTTGCAGAAGCAGCAGCATGCGCTGAAAAATTCAAACGTGAGAACGTTGGTCTCTCCATTACGGTAACGCCTTGTTGGTGTTACGGCACGCAAACGCTGGATATGGACCCGCATCTACCAAAAGCGATTTGGGGCTTTAACGGCACCGAGCGCCCAGGGGCGGTTTATCTAGCCGCAGCAATGGCTGGTCACTCGCAGCTTGGTTTGCCAGCATTTTCTATCTACGGTGAAGAAGTTCAAGACAAAGATGACACCTCTATCCCAAGTGATGTTCAGGATAAGATCCTTCGCTTCTGTCGCGCAGGTCTGACCGTTGCGACGATTCGCGGTAAGTCTTACCTGTCAATGGGCTCTGTATCTATGGGGATCGCGGGTTCTATCGTGGACCAACCGTTCTTCCAACACTACTTAGGCATGCGCAATGAGTATGTCGATATGACCGAAATCAAACGTCGCCTAGACCGCGAAATCTTCGACAAAGAAGAGTTTGGACTAGCACTATCTTGGGCGAAAGAACACTGCAAAGAAGGCAAAGATTACAACCGCGTACCGATGACCGAAGAGCGTAAAACCGATGATTGGGAAACGGTGGTCAAGATGACTATGATCATGCGTGACCTGATGGTCGGTAACCCGAAACTGGCAGAGATGGGTTACGCAGAAGAAGCGATGGGACACAACGCAGTTGCTGGCGGCTTCCAAGGCCAACGTCATTGGACCGATCACCTACCAAACGGTGACTTTAGTGAAGCGGTGCTTAACTCTACGTTTGACTGGAATGGTATCCGCGAGCCGTTTGCGATTGCGACTGAAAACGACTGCTTGAATGGTGTGAACATGCTGTTTGGCAAAATGTTGACAGGTCAGGCGCAAGTATTCTGTGACGTCCGTACATATTGGTCTCAAGATTCGGTTGAGCGTGTTAGTGGCTATCGTCCTGAGTCCGGATTGATTCACTTAATTAACTCAGGCTCTGCGGCACTGGATGGCTGTGGTGAAGCGCGCGATGAGCAAGGCTCGTCTGTCTTCAAACCTCACTGGGAAATGAACGCGCAAGACGCAGAAGCATGTTTAAGCGCAACGCAATGGCCACCAGCCGATGTTGAATACTTCCGTGGCGGCGGTTTCTCTTCCAACTTCCTCACTCACGGCGGTATGCCATTTACGATGCACCGTATCAACATCATCAAAGGCATCGGTCCTGTGCTGCAAATCGCGGAAGGTCACTCAGTGACGTTACCAGCCGAGGTACATGAAACGCTTAACGAGCGTACCAACCCAACTTGGCCAACTACTTGGTTTGCTCCTCGTATCACCGGAGAGGGTGCGTTTAAAGACGTTTACTCAGTGATGGCGAATTGGGGCGCGAACCACTGTGTTATCACTTACGGCCATGTCGGTGCTGACTTGATTACGCTGGCGTCTATGTTGCGTATCCCAGTTGCGATGCACAACGTCGAAGAGCAAGAGATCTTCCGACCTCACACGTGGACGGCATTTGGTCAGGACAAAGAAGGCCAAGACTACCGCGCTTGCGCAAACTTCGGTCCTTTGTACAAGTAACCACTATCGGCGGGAGACTCTCCCGCCCTTTTAGGAGTCTCTATGTCCGTAGTGATTGTTTTAGATTGTGGAGCGACGAACTTACGTGCTATCGCGATTGATCCCAAAGGGGCAATCGTCGCGTCTCACTTCATCAAAAACGCGACCAAATGTGACGCGCAAAATCCAGACTTCCACATCTGGGATTTTGACGACATTTGGCAGAAGTTGGTCGAGTGCGGTAAGCACGTCGTGAATCAAGTCGGCGCGAAAAACATCCTAGCTGTAACGGTAACCACATTTGGTGTCGACGGCGCACCTTTTGATAGTGACGGAAAACAACTTTACCCCATCATTTCTTGGAAATGCCCAAGAACCATACCGATGATGACTAAGGTCGAGCAAGAACTTAATCGCCTAGACCTGTATCAAGACAACGGTATTGGTGATTACAGTTTCAATACCCTCTACAAGTTACGTTGGCTAAAAGAATATGAGCCAAACGTCTACGCCAAGATGGATAAGTTTGTCTTTATTTCATCGATGATCACTCACAAGCTGACTGGTGTCATGACCACCGACTACACCATGGCGGGCACGTCGATGCTAACAGACCTTAGCACCTGCGATTGGAGTAAAAAGGCGTTGGACTACCTAGACTTAACACCTAACCACTTTGCGCCGCTTATTATGGCGGGAGAACAGGTGGGTTCACTCAGTCAGGATGCCTCCCAACAATTGGGGTTGGTCTCTGGTACGCCTGTCATTTCTGCGGGTCACGATACGCAATTTGCCCTCGTCGGTTCTGGCGCAGAAGAAAACCAAGCATTTTTAAGTTCAGGAACTTGGGAAATACTAATGGCGCGCAGCCAGCGCCCCGCCTTGAATCAACAAGCATTAGCAAACGGCGTTACTGTCGAGCTCGACTCACAAAAGGATTTATACAACCCTGCGATTCAATGGCTCTCCAGCGCTGTGGTTGAATGGGTCGCCAAACAGTTCTACGGCGCTGAAAAAGGGTCTAGCGAGCTTTACGCCACCATGATTCAAGAAGCAGAAGACGCTGGCTCAGCAGCTGGTGGTGTGGTGTTTAAACCCAATCTAGCGGTTGATGAAAGTGGCATCGGTCAAGGCTCGATCGAAGGACTGTCTATCCATACCTCTCGCGGCCAGATCGTTCGCGCCGTGTTCGAAGGTTTAAGCCAACAACTAGCGCAGCGTTTTTCGTATCTCAATCAATTGTGCCAACTAAACAACGGTCCAGTCGTGGTGGTTGGCGGTGGGACCAAAAATCCACTTTGGAACCAATTACGCGCCAATGCGTTGCAGCGTCCGCTTCATATTGTCGAACAAGCAGAAGCGACCGTGATTGGCGCAGCAATGTACGCCTTTTATGGCGCTGGGTATTACCGTTCCATCAACGAATCCCAACAAAACATGAAGCCCAAACTTCGCGTCGTTTCTCCACAAACGGCGTCTACCACAAACCCAGTTAATCAGGAGCACAGCCATGCTTAAAGGTATCCATCCTGCAATTTCACCATCACTGTTGGCCACGCTGTCAGAAATGGGGCATGGCGATGAAATCCTGTTCGCCGATGCCCATTTTCCGGCGCATACCTTCAGCAACAACGTGATTCGCTGCGACGGCGTTGGCGTCGATACCCTACTCGAAGGCGTCACTCCGTTATTCGAATTGGACCAATACGTGCCGCAACCACTAGCAATGATGCAAGCCGTAAGCGGCGACGAGCTCGACCCAAGTGTGGAAGCGAAATATTGCCAAGCTATGTCAGCAGCACAAGTAAACAGCAATCACATTCAACGTATTGAGCGCTATGCATTCTACGAGCGCGTAAAGCAGTGCTACGCCGTGGTACTCACCGGAGAAACAGCGAAGTACGGCAACATCATTCTCAAGAAAGGCGTAACCAGCATTTAAGGATTAATGAAATGAATCGAATTGAACTCTCTCAACAAATTATCGATACCTGTTTAGAAATGACCCGCTTGGGTCTTAATCAAGGCACCGCCGGTAACGTCAGCGTGCGCTTTGACAACGGTATGCTGATCACGCCAACTGGCATCCCATACGAAAAACTAACCCCTGAGCACATTGTTTATGTCGCGGAAGACGGCACCTTTGAAGAAGGTAAGCTTCCCTCTTCAGAATGGCTGTTCCACCTAACGTGTTACCAGCACCGCCCAGACATGAACGCGGTAGTACACAACCATGCGATCAACTGCGCGGCAGTCTCTATCTTGAACAAATCGATCCCAGCGATTCACTACATGATCGCTGCTTCGGGCGCGACAGAAATCCCTTGTGTGCCGTACGCAACTTTCGGTAGCTCTCGACTCGCGAAATACGTTGAAGAAGGCATTTCTAAGAGCAAAGCAATTTTGCTCCAGCATCACGGTTTAATTGCTGGTGAAGCGAACCTAGACAAAGCCTTGTGGCTGGCACATGAAGTCGAAGTACTGGCCGACCTGTACCTGAAAGCACTTGCGATTAACCCAGATGTCCCAACGCTGGACGATGCATCAATGCAAGTGGTACTGGAAAAATTCAAGTCTTACGGCCTACGCGTCGAAAAATAATCAGGAGTAAGTTATGGCTTTTGCTTTAAACCTTCCAAAGCTCAGCTATTCTGGCGTTGGCGCCGTTGATGATGCAATCGCAACGCTAAGCCAGCAACCCGTAAAGCGAGCATTGGTCGTTACCGACAACAACCTTGTCGAGCTAGGGATTTTGGATCATCTGTTTGAGTTGCTTGATCAAGCATCAATCGATTATGTGTTGTTTGATAAAGTCACCCCAAACCCGACTGCCACACTAGTACGTGAAGGTCTTTCAACCTACATCGATTCTGAGTGTGACTGCTTCATTGCTGTTGGTGGTGGCAGCCCAGTGGACTGCGCGAAAGCGATTCGCATCGTGGCGGCCAACGCGGGCGATATCGTCGACTACGACGGGATCGGCAAAGTTCAGCACGCGGGTGATTTCTTTATTGCGATCAACACCACAGCCGGAACGGCGGCGGAAATGACCTCTAACTCGGTGATCACTGATGAAACACGCCAAGTCAAAATGGTCATCATCGACTCAAAGCAGATCCCAGACATCGCCGTCAACGACCCAACCTTAATGGTCAACCTACCTAGCCACGTAACCGCGGCAACAGGGATGGATGCGCTAACACACGCCGTTGAAGCTTACGTAACACCGGGAGCACACACGCTAACCAAACCGACCGCGTTAGAAGCGATTCGTTTGATCAGCCAGTGGTTACCTATCGCTGTGGAAGATGGTCAAAACCTCAAAGCGCGTGAAGAACTCGCTAACGCCCAGTTCCTTGCGGGCATGGCATTTAATAGCGCAGGGTTAGGACTGGTTCACGCGATGGCTCACCAGCCAGGCGCAACGCACAACCTTCCACATGGTGTGTGCAACGCGATACTGCTACCCCAAGTCTGTGCGTTCAACGCGAAACAGTGCCCGGAACGCTTCCGCGATATTGCCAATGTGATGGGTGGAAAAACCGAGCAGCTTGATGACCAACAAGCAGCGGAATTGGCGGTGGATTTGATTCGCCAGCTTTCGAAGCGTGTCGGTATTCCTGCTGGGTTTTCGAGTCTTGGCATCAGGCAGCAAGACTTCCAGAGTTGGATTGACAAAGCCCTCGCCGATCCATGTTTAGGTGGCAACCCTCGCCAACCGACCGCAAAAGAGATTGAAGCGCTGTACCTAGAATGCTTATAAACATCTGAACGTATTTTAAAGTCAAAAAAAGCCGCTGAAATCCAGCGGCTTTTGTTATGTATGGTAGTAATTTTAAATCTAATACCAATCACAGTAAGTAAATGGTCAGAAATAGCGTAGAAAAAATGCTTGAGAACAAGGCAAAATTTTTCGATAAGTAGCTATTCTACAATCAAAAATTTTAACGCAGTTACCGAGCATTTTAACAAGCTAGAATGAGCAGTTATTTACTACGATTGGTATAAAGCGTCAGACTTAATGACTTACGGTCACGTCGTAATCCGCTTCGATGGCATTCGCTTGTTGGTAAGCAGGATGCTCCGCCAACAGTGCAGCGTAACGCTTAATATTGCTAAACTGCTCCAACATACCAAACTTGTAGAGCATCTCAGCAATAAACGACATCATGATATCAGCACCCGTTAGGCGCTCTTCAACCAAGTACGTCTTACCTTCTAAGCTCGCATCAAAGTAGCTCATCACTTTTTGCGTTTCTACCTCTGCGTAGCCGTCCAGAAAGTTCATCTCTGCACCATCTTTCGCGACAAACACTTTAAGCAGAAGCGGTAAAATCGCCGAACTTTCTGCGAAATGAAGCCACTGTAGATATTCGGTATACTCTTGAGTGCCACGCTTTGGGGCTAACTTGTCTGCGCCGTATTTTTCAATCAGGTACTCGGTAATCGCACCCGACTCAGTGATCACGGTCCCCTCTTCCTCAATCACTGGAGACTTACCGAGTGGGTGAACACTTTTCAGCTCTGGCGGTGCAAGAAAGGTGACGCTATCACGCTGGTAAGCAACGACTTCATAATCCAGTCCTAACTCTTCAAGTAACCAGATGATTCGCTTTGAGCGAGACTGATTTAAGTGGTGAAGTTTGATCATTTTACTTTCCCGTTTGACGCTTATAGTGGTTCGTTAGTTTTAATCACAAGTTTGCCGAAGTTCTTTCCTTCTAGCAGACCTTTGAACGCTTCTGGCGCATTTTCTAGCCCTTCAACCACTTGCTCTTTGTATTGAATTCGGCCTTCAGACAACCATTTAGTCATGTCTTCAGCGAACTCATTGTAGCGGTGAGCATAGTCGTCAAAGATGATGAAGCCTTGCATCTTAATGCGTTTCACCAATAGCTGACCCATCAATAGTGCTAAACGGTCTGGACCTTCAGGCAACGACGTCGCATTGTATTGAGAGACAAGACCACACAGTGGCACTCGAGCACTGGTGTTAAGCAATGGTAGAACCGCATCAAACACTTTGCCACCTACGTTTTCAAAATAAACGTCGATACCCTTGTCACATACCGACGCCAATTGCTGCGCGAAATCATCTGCGTAGTGGTCAAGACACTCATCAAAACCTAGAACTTCTTTCGCGTAGCGGCATTTTTCTTCACCGCCAGCTACGCCGATTACGCGACAGCCTTTGATTTTACCAATCTGCCCAACAGTTGCGCCTACAGGCCCGGTTGCTGCGGCAACAACTAACGTTTCACCCGCTTTTGGCTGGCCGATATCGAGCAAACCCATGTACGCAGTAAAGCCTGGCATGCCCATAATGCCTAGCGCATAAGAAGGTTGCGCTGGTTTTTTACCTAAGTTGATTAGACCTTCACCGTTCGAGATGCCGTAGTCTTGCCAACCGGTGTAAGCCAATACCCAATCGCCCTCTTCAAAATCTGGATGGCGAGAGACTTCAACTTGGCATACTGTACCACCGACCATCACGTCGTCGATCGCCACAGGTTCAGCGTAAGATTTTGCATCGCTCATGCGGCCACGCATATATGGGTCTAAAGAAAGGTACACACTGCGCAGCAACATCTCACCGTCTTGCGGTACAGGCTTGTCTACCGTCTCTAGTCGAAAGTTGTCTGACTCTGGTGCGCCATGCGGGCGTGACGCGAGTACGATACGGCGGTTGTTTTGCGAAGGTGACTTTTGCATAGGTGACATAGGAAGTTCTCCTGATTTTGACCAATCAATTAGACCAGTCGTCTAGTAATTATTTCAAAAAAACCGCCAAATAGATCAGCGGTGATTTTCCGGCAGTTTTTACTGCCCTTTGAGCAACAGTTTGGTGTTTTCTAGGCACTGTTTCAGCCCTGATTGATCTTGGTACAGCTTATTCAACAGGCTGGCACCAACCCAAACATAATAGATTTGGTGTGCGGCTTTCTCGCTATCTTTGACATCGATAGAGCCATCTGCAATGCCTTTTTCTATACATTGAGCAATTGCAGCGATGATTTTATCTGCGCCACTTCGCAGCGCTAAACGCATAGACTCTGACAAATCAGACACTTCTGCACTGAGTTTTACGATCAAACACTTATTCGCATTACAACAACCATTGTCCAGATCCATCCAGCGTTCAAAGTACTCGATCAAAGACTGATATCCTGTCTTTGCTGGACTCTCGAACAGCGGAGCAATATCGCTCAGATAGTTGGTGAAGTAATCTTGAATCAGTGACTCACCAAAGTGCTCTTTTGACTTAAAGTAGTGATAAAAAGAGCCCTTCGGCACATTAGCCGTTTTCAGTAGTTCAGATAGGCCAACACTGGTAAAGCCTTTGGTCACGATAAGGTCGTAACCGACTTGTAAGATGTGCTGACGTGTGTCGTTTGTTTTTGCGTTCATGGCGGGCATGATAGATCCAATTAGACCAGTCGTCTAGTAGAAAAGTAATTGGCATTGCACGTATGTCTTGGGGGAGAGATTATGATTTTCTCAGGTTATTGAATTATCTGCAGAAACAATCGAAAACAATAAGTATGGCAAGCAAAGCAAATTAGCGTGAGAAACGCCCTCACGCGACTAATATCTAAAAGTTCTTTATACCGACTTTAAAATGCTCAAGCGTTTTGTACGACTCAAAAGCGCTGATCGCATCATCAAAATCAAACTCTGCTGTAATCAAATTATCCAATGACAGCTTCTCTATCATGTGCGCCGCGGTGAGAACACTTTCAATACCACATAAACTGGTCCAACTAATGGTGATATTGGATGCGTACAAGTTGAGAAGAGGCAACGATACTTTTTCTTTACTGCCGTAATAAGTAAAGATTTTCATCGCTCCACCTTTAGACAAGTACGGCAGCGTGGTTTCTATCATATTGATATCTGAGGACGTTTCGATAATCACGTTGTAGCCCTCGTGCTCACAACAATCAGATAGGTCAAAATGAAAATCAGAAGAATTTGGATCAATGACAAAATCAGCCCCGTATTTTAGGGCTTGCTCGCGCCTTTCGGCAATCGGCTCAATGACAGTAATCTCACGCGCGCCACGCAGTTTAATAAACTTAACAAAACTCTGGCCAATGAACCCTCCGCCAATAATCGCAACTCTAGTGCTGTAGCTGATATTGAGTGTCGATAGCGCTTCAACTATCGCTCCAACAGGCTCCATCATAATCGCGTGTTTGTAGTTGAGTTTATTGGGCACTTTGATCACTTGCCGACAACTACGGACGATAAATTGGCAAATTGTCCCCTGATGTATATGTGATTGATTACAATACTGAGGCTTTTGTGCCAGACAGTAATGGCAATGTCCACAAAAGCTCCACGGTAGCACCATTACCAAGTCACCGATCGAGTAACCTGAATACTGGGCATATTCACCGAGCTCTTCAATGATACCTACCGCTTCATGTCCCATAATTCCGGTATGGGCAAAGATGTCAGACTTATCTTCAAAACGCATATCGTCACGACAAAAGCTTGAATACACCATTCTGATCTTTATATCGTCTTTCTCTTTGAGTTGAGGCGTTTCGATCTCAACGATGTCGAGCGTTTCAAATTTTGTTCTTACCAGTGCTTTCATCTTATTATTTTCTCATCTGTTCGCGATACTCTTTAGGAGATAGGCCCGTATGCTTTTTGAATAACCGCGAAAAGTAATGGGGATCTAAATAGCCAACTTTTTCCGAGATCTCACTGATATTGTGCTGGTATTCAAAGAGATATTGCTTAGCGATAAACACTCTCAAGCACTGGAGTAACTCTAAGAATGTCATCCCCAACTCAGCTTTAAATACTCGGCTGAGGTAGGGCTTAGAGATGTTTAGATGCTCGGCCATTCCATCAAGAGAGAGCTCCTTATCGTAATGGTCAAAGACATAAGTTATTGATTTTTTGACATTGTCAGACAAGTTTCGCGATTTCAGCCCTGTCGATACTTGCGTAAAGAAACGATTCATCTCGTTAAATTCATGTTCAATAGAGATAAAGCTGTGATGACTGGGTTTGAGATTTGGGTCTAATACGAACTTAAATAGTTCACAGGTGAAAGCGGAAAATTCTCTTAGTTGTGGAACCACATCTCTATCGTGATGAGTTGAGACCGTCTCAAAGTAAACGAATCTCAGCTGCTCGTTAAGTAAGTTAGCGTCATTATTTATAGCGCTAACGAATACGCTCTTAAACAATTCATAGTGATCAATAAATGAAACCTTCCTGGTTTCTCGTTCTGCATCTCGATCACGTTGCTCCGAGATCAACTCACCGCTATCGACTACTCGATTGTCTATGTAGCGACTAACGTGCGCTAACTCATCCTTTGAAACAAACACGACATTGTTTCGCGTTTTTCGCTCTTCTCCATCGTCAATAACAATAACCTTGAAGTCTTGCCCGCTTTGAGAAAAGTCATTAATTAATGTGTTGAGAGGAACCATGACATGGGCGTCGATGATGACAAAGTGCGGTTTATACGCGACAAAACTATCTAAAGCATCTGCACTGTAATAGACCAATCGTGGTTTTATCTGATGCTCTGTTTTGAGTAAATGACTAAGGCTTTTTAGCAACATTCTGTTTTCAGAAATAACCATTACTTCCGGCATAAAATCCACTCTACAACACGAACATCTCAAAAATTACAACCTAGCAGCACATAGCACCAAGTTAATACGATGTTACGATTATTTATATGAATTTCACATTACCCAAAATGTTACATACTATCAACAACTGAAGTGTGCTTACGTGCAGCGTGTTCACCTTTGTTCAACGCCACTACTATCACAAATGAACCTATACCCTTATGAAGCACAAATACAACATGGCGAATAATAGACACCATGAATAAAAGTAACATCCATCTCTAGAAACCACCGTTATTTATTTGAGATGCCCGTTGATAACGTAAGAATACGGAATCCGTTTAGGTGTGATTCCACTAGGCTTTCAATACTCCGTACATTAGTTTCATTACAGCGAACTCGCTGCTTAAATACCCTTCATATTTTGGCAACTCATCGATCATGTCTTCAACACGTCGGTGATAAAACATATGGATCGCAGGTGGTGGAAGTTCACTCGCGTTTTTAAAATTATCTGTCGGTATAAAAGCAATTTTTACTGGGCCCATTCCACCTATTTCGATTGCAGGCTCCCCACAGCGTTTACACAACCCACGCTTGATATTTGGAGGCAATTTGTACTTTTTAAACTCAACATTTTCTTCTGACGCAGGCTGTAAATTTTTGGCTTTTAATATTGTTACATCGGCAAACGGTTTATTGTTGAATTGCTGACAAATCGTACAGTGACATATAAAGCGCGCAACAGCCGTAGACTCTGCCAACTCAAACGAACAGGCTCCGCATTGGCAACTCGCATGTTGTGGTGTTACTAAGTGTTTGATCATAAGTTGATTCTCGGTTTGAAATTCAATCCGGCTCACGTTGAACAGACTAAAGCCCGTTGGCGGTAAAGTACCGCTAACGGGCTGTTTCTATCCGTCAGTTATGGCGCATTACGGTTTAATAATGCCTTTGATATAGCGAGGGTCACCACTCTCCATCAACTCAAATCCTTTCTGGATATCGTCGAGAGTAAACTCGTGGCTTATCAGTTTCTTAATGGGCAGAATGCCTTTCGCTGACGCTTCAATACTCTCTTTTGCCACCTTGATATAGTCTTCCGCATAAAGAGGGTGTACCGAGTGCAGAACCGGTGAACGATACGCGAGTTCATAGCCAATCTCAGGATCCCAAGTCTCCTCTTTCGCATACAACGAAGGAATCAATATTTTCCCTCGACCAGCAGAGCCCAGTAGATCACCGTATCGTACGACTTTTAGTGCTGTTTTAAGACCGCGTAAACTGCCTGTTATTTCGACCACGACGTCCGCACCCAATCGATCGGTTAACTCATCAACTAAGTCAGTCAAATTCCCCGAAGTCGGATTGATAGTATGGGTAGCGCCTAGCTCTTTCGCTAACTCTAAACGGCTATCTTGCACGTCAACGGCAATGATTTTGCTCGCTGCACTGTGTTTTAAGCCAGCAATAGTCAATAGCCCCATCATGCCACAGCCGACGACTGCCACCGTTTCACCCAAACTTGGGTTGGCCACTTTGACGATATTGCCGACACACATTAGCGGCTCTGCCAAACAGTACTTCAGCTCTTCGCGTGGTAGCTCGTTCGGAATTGGTATACAAAAGGCAGCAGGCACCACCAGATGCGACGCAAAACCAGCCACAGCAGGGATAAAGCCGACATAATCGCCCACTTTATAGTCGCTAACTTCACTGCCGACTTCTGTAATAACGCCTACAGACTCATGGCCGATATGAGCTGGGTATTGGATGTCTTTGATCATCGCCATATGACCACGTTCATCAAAACCAAGCTGGCTGTCACCGAGATACGTTGGCATATCTGAGTGACACAAGCCGATGGCTTCAACCTCAACCAAGACTTCATGGGGTTGAATCGCAGGGATATCCTCTTCAATGATCTGGAATTTTTTTGGTCCAGTCAGAATAGCGGCTGTTCTCTTCATGATGTCACTCCTTGTTAGCGTTTTTTGCTGATAGCTTGCTTAGCAGCGCGGGCGATGTTTTCCGCAGTCAACCCATACTCTTCTTTCAAAAAGGCCATATCACCCGTTTGACCAAATCGCTCAAGCACGGCGACTCGCTCTACTGGGCAAATGTGCTCTTGCATCACCACTTGCGTGACAGCATCACCTAAGCCACCATTCACACTGTGGTTTTCGGCTGTAACAATCGCCCCTGTTTCTTGAGCACACTTCACCACCAAATCACGGTCAAGAGGACGAATAGTAAACATATCCACTACGCGAGCAGATATGCCCTGTTCTTCTAACAGTTTCGCCGCTTTTAAGGACTCAGAAACCATCACCCCATAGGCAATCAAAGTGACATCAGAGCCGTCTTGTAGAATATTTCCTTTGCCAATCTCGAAAGTCGAACCTTCTTCGTAGACCTTATCAACATTGGCTCTCACCATGCGAACATAGTACATGCCATAGTCTTTTTCGATTTGAGGAAACAGAGCTTTGGCTGCAACATTGTCGGTAATCTCAACAATTTTGATTTCCGGAATTGAGCGCATCACCGCAATGTCTTCAAATGGCATATGTGTACCGCCATTGAACGCTGCACTGACACCTGGGTCTGTACCAAGAATCTTGACGTTTGCTTTTGAATAAGCACCAGAGATAAACACTTGATCCATTACGCGACGAGACATGAACGGCCCAAATGAATGAACGTAGGAAACAAAGCCTTCTTGTGAAAGTCCCGCTGCGAAGCCGATCGCATTGGCTTCGGCAATCCCAACATTGATCAGCCTTGTTGGGTAGTTCTCGATGAACTTCATCATGTCAAATTTAAACAGAGACAGACCTAAATCACACTCAACGTGAACGATATCATCCGTTCTGCCCAGACCTTCATAAAGGTAAGAGCTGTAAACCGACGCTAATGTGTCTTCGTATTTTTCATTAATGTTTGCTAGTTTTACACCCATGGTTCTATCATCCCTTATGCATTTAGTGCCGTAATCGCTTGTTCTGCTAGTTCTTCAGTCACCGGGACGTGGTGGTTCCACTCGTTTTCAGCCCAGTTAACGCCCTTACCTTTTAAGGTATTGCAGATAATCACGGTTGGTTTTCCTTCACAGGCTTTCGCACTCTCGATAGAGCGTTTGATTTCGCAGATGTCGTGGCCGTCGATGTTCTCAACATTCCAGTTAAAGGCTTCAAACTTTTTATCTAGCCCAGCAAGATCGTTAATCGCTTCTAAAGGGCCATCCAGTTGCATCTTGTTGAAGTCGACAAACAACACCAAGTTGTCAATCTTCTTATTTGCAATATTCATGATGGCTTCCCAGTTCTGACCTTCTTGCAGCTCTCCATCACCGACGATGCAAAAGACACGGTTGTCTAAACCTTTTAGCTTAAGCGCATACGCTGCCCCTGAGGCCACTGAAAGTCCTTGACCAAGAGAACCCGTAGTAAAATCAATACCTGGTGTTTTTTGCATATCGCAGTGACTAGGTAAGTTCGTTCCGTTCTGGTTCAGTGTTTGCAACATTTCCATTGGAAAGAATCCACGCAGCGCTAGTGCAGAATATAGTGACGGACCACAATGCCCTTTGGAACATACAAGGCGGTCTCTATTCACCCATCTCGGTTCTTGCGGGTTATGCTTTAGTTCATCCATGTACAGCACACTGATGATTTCAACCATTGACATAGAACCACCTAAATGGCCGAATCCACGGCTCGCAAACTCATTTAACGTAGCGATTCTGACATTTTTAGCGAACTGTTCGATTTCCGCTATTTTATTCTCTGCATACATATTCTCTGTCCCTGTAACTGTTTATCGTTAGCCAGATGAAGACTATTCTCGATATTTGGTTCTTGCCATGGACAAAATTTACATCGTTTTAAAAAAACAGGGACAATATTTACCTTTTATTTGTTTAATATTATTTTTGTGAATAACCTTACACTTTTAAATACTAATTTTTGCTGAAATACGCTCCATCCATGTATGATCATGTTCATTAAACTTCGTTATTGTTGATTTTTAATTATATTTAATAATCTAAAAATTAAACATATCTATTAATTGTTTTAATTTAAATGTTAGCATTAATGAAAGAGTCAAATATTAATTAAGTAGGTAACTATGAATCAGGCAACTCTGTTGGTAAACGAAACAAGCTTTCAGTTAGAGCAATGCTTGCATGCTCAGAGAAAAGCGTTCAATAATTTAGGACAGGAACCATATCAAGAGCGAAAGAAGCACCTATTTAATCTAAAAAAAATGATTAATGACAATCGTGATGAAATAATTGAAGCGATAAATAAAGACTATGGTAACCGCTCGTATCATGAAACATTAATTGCTGAGATAATTCCAGTAACAGAAGATATTACATTTAATATTAAACACTTGAAAAAGTGGATGAAACCACAAAGCAGGAAAGTAGATCAAATATTATATACGGGTGCTAAAAATAAAGTCATTCCTCAAGCTATTGGCGTAGTTGGAATTATTACGCCATGGAACTTCCCATTAAATTTAAGTTTCTCTGTTATTTCGGCAGCTTTTGCAGCAGGTAACCGCGCCATGGTAAAAATGTCCGAAAACTCCATTCACTTAACTCGTTTACTTAAACAAATCTCACCCAAGTATTTTGCCATCGAGAAACTGGCTTTTTTTGAAGAAACTGGTGAAGTGGGGATCGAATTCTCCAAACTACCTTTTGACCACCTATTCTTCACTGGTTCTGGCATGACTGGGCGTAAAGTGATGGCTGCGGCTTCTGCGAATCTCACTCCTGTCAGTTTAGAGCTAGGTGGTAAGTCACCTGCGATCATTGCACCAGACTACCCGACGGAAAAAGCGGTTGAGCGCATTATGCATGTCAAACAGTTCAACGCCGGACAAATATGTGTCAACGTTGACTACGCATTTGTACCTAAAAGTAAACTCAATGAGTTTGTGTCTAATGCACAAACCTGGGTTAAAAAGCATTGTCCCGATATCCATAGCGACGACTATACATCGATTATTGATAGCAAATCCTTCCAACGGTTATTAGATACTTTGGAAGACGCGCAAAACAACGGCGCTGAAATTATCAACTTGAGTAATCAAGAACCCGACGCGTTTGCAAGAAAGTTTCCGCTGATGCTAGTAATTGACCCAAGCGAGGACGCAATTATCAGCCAAAGAGAAACCTTCGGCCCTATTCTGATGGTAAAAACATACCAAGATAGAGAACAGGTTATTGATTATATAATTGAGAGAGACCGTCCATTGGCGATGTATCCGTTTACCAATGATAAGTCGCTTGCAGACTACTACATTAATCGTCTACTTTCTGGTGGCGTCTGTGTGAACGATGCGCTATTTCACGTCGCACAACACGATATGCCATTTGGTGGTGTCGGGGCCAGCGGCATGGGCCACTACCATGGATACGAAGGTTTTTTAACCTTCTCAAAACTTCGCCCAGTGTTTTATCGAGGTGGATTTTCTAGCATGAAGTTCTTTATGCCACCTTACACGGACTTCGCTGATAAAGCACTTAAGCTCGTTGCCAAACTTAAATCATAAAATCCCGCTTAGTAACCTTGGCACTGGGATGTGCCAAGGTTGTTGCGCTGACTTTTACATGCCATCGACGTTATAAATGTCGTAAGAGAAGTATTTGCTCGCGATCTTTTTATGTGTGCCGTTGACGATCACAGCTTCAAGACCTTTGTTCAGTAATGCTTGCAGATCTTTATCTTGCTTACGCACCGCAATACCGACGCCTTTACCAAACCATTTTGGCTCAGTGTAAGAAGGACCAGTAAAGTGGAAATCTTGACCGTCTTCGGTATCCAAGAAACCGCTGCGTAGACCAATCGCCCCGCCAAATACGGTATCTAAACGGCCGCTGATTAAGTCCGAGAACGCCTCATCAAAAGTGTTATAACGACGCAGCTCAATATTCGGATACGCGTGGCTTAGGTACTGATCACCGACTGTTGCTCGTTGCACGCCGACAACAATACCATCCATGCCCTTTTCGCTTGGGTCGATTTCACGCTCTTTGCTCATAACAAATCGTTGCGGCACCATCGCGTATGGCGTCGTGAATGCGACTTTCTTTTCTCTCGCTGGGGTGATGGTCATCGCGGCAATAATCGCATCGCTCTTTCTCGCCAATAATGCTGGAATAATGCCATCCCAATCTTGTTTGCGAATCACGCATTTCACGTTCAATTCATCACATAGTGCGTTGGCTAAATCGACATCGAAGCCGACTAGCTCCCCTTCTTCTGAGGTCCAGTTAAACGGAGGATACGCGCCTTCAACCATAAAGCGGATCGTGTTCCATTCTTTCGCGAATGCGTTACTTGTTAATCCAAAGCCAACCAACAGCGCAAATAGTATTTTCTTCATTTTAGTTCCTTGTGATTTTTATCCCTGAATAGAGTATTTGGTGTGAACCAATCAATTCAGCTTCAGAATAGTCAAAAGACGAACCTTCATACCAAACTGAGTGAATAGGTTAGAATAATTGCACCTACGGCTAAAAATAGCTAGCACATATTGTTAACAAAACTGACACAAATGAGATTTATCTCGATAAGAACAATGGTCGTTGGCGAGTTATCGATAGCGTTGGTTGTGACGGAACTGAAAGGTACAAGAAAGAAAAAATCCCTCGATTGGGTTCGAGGGATTGATTAGGAACTTAAGTGTTAGCGGTAACGTTGACTAGAGTCCAGATGTCATGTGTAAGCTGTAAAACAGGCCACGTCCTATCAACTCAGACGCTAAGATCAACACCAGCGCTACGGTTAAGTTTACTGGGTTGACACTCGACTTATTGATCATCGGCAACACCCAAATGAGTAGACCAGCCAGCAGAAGTGCCACTTGCACACTCAGATAACCGCCAAGTCCATCCACCAGCTCGGAAGCTTTAACAACTGAACTTTGTACTTCACTCACAAGGTTCATTTTGCCCACCGTCACGACCAAGCTAATCGCCACCGCAACAACAGCCAACATCACGATATTTCGATCCACAGTGAAGCGGCTATCCTTGGCAGATACGATCACCAACTGCGAGAGCAACAAACCACCTACCACCATTGTCATCACAAAGCTGAGCGGAGTGTAAATATTGAACCAAGTTGGAACGGTATTGATCATGTACACATTCACCATGGAATACATAAAGATACAACCCAGAACCATCGCGCCAATCATTAAGATTTTTTGAACTACCGCACCGCCTTTATTCAGTACAGATAGCAACCACTGTAGTCCACCAACAGCAAAGAACGCAGCACCAAAGAACACTTCATTCGACAGCCACGCTGAACCTAACTGATTAAACGAGTTAAATGCGCGTAGCGGAGAACCTAAATGGGTGATCGAGAACAGAAAGCCCAATCCCATGATCGCCCACAGCGCAAACATCGGCACTTTGTAGCTATTGATTTTTGCTTCGTCAAAACCCATGGCCAACGCACGTGCGCTAACGAGTAGGTAACCACCGACTGCCGTTTGCGCCAGCACCGTAAAGAAGATTAAAGAATACTCATGGAAAATCATCTTAAACCTCCTGAGGGTTTGCTAAGTAGCCCGTTGTATCACCCGTTGGCTTAGCATTCTTGTTCAACTTAATCACAATATTGGGCAAAGTCAGGTGTGAAGAAGGTAGTGGCGCAACGTCAGCGGTTGTGCCGTATTTCTCACGTAATACCTGGATTTCCCCAAATTCCAACGCACGCAGAGGACAAGATTCAACACACATTGGTTGCTTGCCATCAGCCACACGCTCGTAGCACCCATCGCACTTAGTCATGTGGCCTTTCTCTTTACTGAACTGAGGCGCGCCATAAGGACAAGCGTTGCTACAGTGCTGGCAGCCAATGCAAACCTCCTCGTTTACTACCACCAGACCATCTTCTTGGCGCTTGTGCATCGCGCCAGACGGACACACTTTCACGCAAGCTGGATTTGAGCAGTGGTTACACGCGATAGACAAATAGTAAGAGAACACATCATTTTGAATCCACGTATCCCCATCTTGGACAAAGCCGCCACCGGCATATTCATATACGCGGCGATAATTGCGCTTCACGTCCAAGTCCCGATAATCTTTACAAGCAAGCTGGCAAGTTTTACAACCTGTGCATTTACTTGAATCTATGTAAAAGCCGTATTGTTTCATCCTTACCTACCTTATGCTTTATTAGCCAGCTTAATGTCCACCAAATTGGTGTGTTGTGGATTACCCTTCGCTAGGGGACTAGGTCGTTGGGTGGTTAACACGTTAATCGAGCCGGCGTGATCGATTTTTTGTCCATCGGGGGCATACCAAGCGCCCTCACCTAACGCGACGACGTGTGGCAAGATACGTGGTGTCACTTTGGCAGGAATCCGTACTTCACCGCGATCGTTAAAGATACTCACCATGTCACCATTTTTGATTCCACGAGCCTCGGCATCGATCGGGTTGATCCATACTTCCTGACGCGCAGCGGCTTTAAGCAAAGCGACGTTACCGTAAGTTGAGTGACAGCGCGCTTTAAAGTGGAAGCCGGTCAGTTGCAGTGGGAACTTGGCTGTTAGCGGGTCATTGTGCCCTTCAAACGAATCCACATAGATAGGCAGTGGGTGAATAACCTCATCTTCTTTTAGCGTCCATTCTTTAGCAATGTTCGCTAGTGTTTCAGAGTAAATTTCGATCTTGCCACTTGGTGTTGAAAGCGGGTTGGCTTCAGGATCATTACGAAAATCTTGGTAAGCGATGTAATCACGATGATATTGACGCTTATAGATGCCCAACTCTTTCATCTCTTCAAAGGTTGGTAGAGATGGGTCTTGCTTGCGGGTTTCCGCGTACAAATGTTCCACCCACTCTTGTTGCGTCCGCCCTTTAGTAAACTCTTTCTCTACCCCCATGCGTTTGGCGATTTCAGAGCACATTTCGTAGATACTTTTCGCTTCGAACTGAGGCTCAATCGCTTTCTGGGCATAGATGAAATAAGGCGCATTCGATGCTTTGCCGTCCATCGCCCAGTCATCTTGTTCAGAGGTGGTTAAGTCCGGCAGGATGATATCGGCGTACTTAGCGGAAGATGTCATGTGGTTATCGATAACCACGATCATTTCACACGCTTTATCATCTTGTAGAATTTCGTGAGTACGGTTGATATCTGCATGCTGGTTAACCAAGCAGTTACCCGCGTAGTTCCAAATCATCTTGATCGGATTGGCTAAGCGCTCTGCACCGCGCACACCATCGGTTTTGTCTGTCATTTCATGGTGGCGATAAATCGCGTCTGTCCACAAGAACATCGATATAGAGGTTTTTACTGGGTTAGGAACTGTCGGGAAGCGAACAAAAGGAATATTGATATCGCTTTCGCGTGCACCAGTTGAACCACCAGACACGCCGACTGAGCCAGTCAGCAGAGAGAGCATAGCAATTGCGCGCGATGCTAATTCACCGTTTGCCGTGCGTTGCAAACCCCAGCCTTGGTGAATGGCACATGGTTTGTTTGCGCCCATTTCTCGGCCCAATTTGATAATCGTGTCGACGGGAATCCCTGTGATCTTAGAAGCCCATTGCGGTGTTTTTTCTACCCCATCGTCACCCAAGCCTAAAATGTAAGACTTGTAGTCGCTGTTTTTAGGTGCTGACGCTGGCAGGGTTTTCTCATCGTAACCGATACAGTATTTATCGAGGAAAGCCTGATCGACATAGTTCTCCGTGATCAGCACATGTGCTAGACCCGCCACCAACGCCGCGTCGGTAGAAGGACGAATTGGTATCCATTGGTCTTCACGCCCACCTGCGGTATCCGTGTAGCGAGGGTCAATAATGATGGTTCTTACGTTGGACTTATTCTTACTCTCGACGTAGTGATGAATCAAACCACCACCAGACATACGGGTCTCAGCTGGGTTATTACCAAACTGAATATTGAGTTTTGCGTTGGCTAAATCAGAGAACGAGTTGTTCATCGCCCAGCCGCCGTAGGTATGGCTGAGGCCTTCCGCAATTTGCGCTGTGGAGTAATCACCATAGTGATTTAAATAGCCACCGCATAAATTCATCAGACGAGCAATCAATGTTGATGCTGGCGGCCAAGACTTAGTCACCGTCCCGCCAAGCGTGCCCGTACCGTAGTTTAGATAGATTGAGTCGTTGCCGTAGTCTTTAATTAAACGCTGCATCGTCGTGGCGACTTCATCGTATGCTTCTTGCCAACTGATGCGCTTGAACTTTCCTTCGCCACGTTTGCCAACCCGCTTCATTGGGTACTTCAATCGGTCTGGGTTGTAGACTCGGCGACGCATTGAGCGTCCACGTAGACAAGCCCTTACTTGAGGACTGTCTCCAAACACGTCTCCACCGGTATTATCGGTTTCAACATATTTGATCTCACCATTTTGTACATGCATGCGGAGCGGGCAGCGTGAACCACAGTTTACTGTACATGCGCTCCATACAACTTTCTCGTCATTTGTTACTGATTCTGCCGCGCGCGCAGGGCTAGACTTAAATGGTAAGCTAATACCACTGGCTAACGCCGCTGCGCTACCTACCGCAGAACTTGCTTTAATAAACCCGCGACGAGTCAGATTCATCAAGTCAGATTGCTGTTTATTCTTCGTCATAATTGGATGCCTTAACATTGCTTGCGCATACCACTTTAGGGGTAAGTCCGTGCTATTAAAATGACGAGAGCAACCACTATTGATATAAATCAAAGTGAATATTAATTTAATTTTAAATTGCCAATTTTGTGATTAAATTTGACGTGGATATGAAAGAATAGAAACACACATTATTAAGCTAATTTATTGAAATGAAAATGATTATCCATACGCTTAAGATATTAGGAACACTGTTCTATCACCAACGCGGTAAAGCAGAATCGGTTGAGCTCGTACGCTCTTTAGTGACAGAAAATGTCCTTCAAACAGAAACGTTGCATGCACTCACTTCTTTAACGGACGAACAACTCGAACATGATTTCAGCGTGCTATTTGAGGGAATGGGCAGCATGCCGGTTCCACCTTGGGGATCGGTGTATTTAGACAAAGAGCAGGTATTGTTCGGCGACTCGAACACGCAATATCGACTATTTTTACAACAGCACGGTATCGAATTAGATTCAGGACAACGTGAACCAGAAGATCAATTTGGTTTAATGCTGTTAGCCTGCGCATACTTTCTTGAACAAGACCAAACACAAGCAGCATGCGAGCTACTTGGAGAACATCTAATGCCTTGGGGCTCAACCTATCTTGAGCAACTCAGAGAGAAAGCGCCAAACCCGTTTTATCAGCGATTGGCAGCAGACGTCTCGAAATGGCTAAACGCGTTGATTCAACAACAACACATTGAAGTAGTGAAAAAGAAGATCTATTTAGATGAGTGAATCCATCGATAATAATCGACGAGGCTTTCTGAGCCGTTTTAGCCAACCAGTAAAACGAGCTCAGCAAGCAGAAATAACACCGCGCCCCGCAGCACGCCCACCTCACTCGGTGGATGAGGCGTTGTTTGCGCGTCTTTGCGACGGCTGTGGTGAATGCCTAAAAGTTTGCCCAAATAGTGTCATTGAACTGGATGCCCAACTGGCGCAGCTTAATCTTGATTACAATCAATGCAGTTTATGTGGCGAGTGTGTCAAAGCTTGCCCTAGCGATGCGCTGCATGCTTCTGTGCCACTGGACATCAACTTGCGCCCGCACTTCTCGCAAAGCTGCAACAATTATCTTCAGATGGAATGCCAGCAATGCGCCTTTGCCTGCCCGCAGCACGCTATCTCGGTTCAAGAAGATGAACTGCCACGCCTAAATAACGAACTCTGCAATGGCTGCGGACAATGTCGCACCAGTTGCTATACCGATGCGATCACCATGCAGTTATATAATGCGAGCTAAAAACTCATCCGTTCTCAAAAAGACCCGCCATTCAAGGCGTTCTAGAGCGATAGAAGCCAACCAATTTATCAAGAAACTCGTGTAGCGTTTGATTCATTTCATCGTAGTCGTGGGCAAATACCGCCGCGATTGCTTGAATAGAGATCGTGAGCTTTTATAGTATCTAAACAGTTGATAACCTATTTTTGCTTTGCATGAAGCTATACTCTATTGGTTATAACTTCATTTCCAAACGCATGGGAATTTCGGGTTAGGGAATAGAGACTGATTCTGCTAGAATCGCCTCCCCTCCTACCTTGATGACACCTGCACCACAGTCTTGTATAGAGCGGAAACCACACTACCCACCACCTCGATTAAATAGATACTTAGGAACTCGTTATGATGACGGATGAAGAAAGAATTGAATTACAGAAAAATAACCCGCTACACGGTCTTAAGTTAGAAACTTTACTGCAAGAGCTGGTGGATTTTTATGGTTGGGACATCCTAGATACAGCGATGCGTTTTAACTGTTTCCACACCAATCCATCGATTGCGAGTAGCGTTAAGTACTTAAAGAAAACCGATTGGGCGAGAGAAAAGTTAGAGAACTTCTATCTATACCGCTTTAAACGCATGCCACGCGCATCTAGCGACGAGTACAATTTACCACCTCGAGCTCGCACTTTCTCACACGGTTTGAAACCGAAAGAGCCGATGGCATTGACTGTTGACTCAATCTTAAAATCGCAAGCAAAAGCGGCATCAGCTCACAAAGAGCGCTCATCACGTAACCGTAACTCTCGTAGATAGTTCATCGCTTTTCATTCAGATATACGTGTAAAAAAGCCCGCTAAATACTCAGCGGGCTTTTCGAGTGTTTCGAAGAAATAGGAACTTGAAGCCTAGACACGCTATTAATGTATGACAGTCTTTAAAGTCGGGAGCTTTCAACCACTCAGTTGTGATTCAAGCGTTAGAGTCTAAACTAATTGGCTTAAGACATTTAATTGTTTAAGCAGCATACCACCCATCAGCTAGCACTTCAGCTTGCTCAAGAACAAGCTTAATCGCCGCTTCTGCCGCATCGGGTGGATATTTCCAACGGCGTAGTAAACGACGCACAAGGTTGCGCATACGAGCACGCACACTCTCACGTTTCTGCCAATCTACAGTAGCGGACTTACGCAGTTGGTGAGTGAGTTCAATGGCTAGTTGGCGTAGGTTATCATCACCTAGGGTGCGGACAGAAGCTTCGTTGGTGACCAATGCACGGTAAAACGCAATCTCATCTGTAGACAGGTTGAGTTTATCCATCATCTCAGCGTCGGCTTGCATTTCTTTCGCCCACTGGATCAACTCCTCAATGACCTGTGCGGTTTCAATGCTACGGTTATGGTATTTTTGCAGCGTCGACATAATGCGTTCCGAGAATTTCTTCTCTTGCACCACGTCGTTTTTCATCCGAGCTTTGACTTCATCACGCAGTAATTTCTCCAGTAACTCGACCGCGAGGTTCTTCTCCTTCATGTGTTTTACATCTTCGAGAAACTCTTCCGATAGCAAACCGATATTAGGTTTATCTAAGCCAACGGTTTTGAAGATGTCATCGACTCCGTCCGCCACAATTGCATTGTTTAGGATCTGGCGCAAAGCAGAATTACGCAATTCATCACTACGCTTTTTATCAACCGTAGAATGTTTTAAGAAGGCGGTCTTGATCGCTCCGTAAAAGGCGATTTCACTCTTATAACCATCAACCTCATCCAAGGTATTACATAGAGAGAAGGCTTTCATCAACGCAGCCATGACATCAAGAAAACGGCGTTTTCCATCACGAGCTTCTTCGCCTTTGCTGTTGCGGTGTGAGAGACCAGATATATGGTTCACGGCACCCGGAAGCAGTTGCAGTGGTTTGGTTTCAAAATCCGGACGATAATTGAAGACTGCACCATCAACTGGCGTGGCAAACATACCGCGAATTACGTCGATTTTTTCCATAAAGACTGCGAAAGCTTCAGCGGTATCAACGGTTGGCTTGCCTTTACCCTGACTGTTGGTATAGGTCTTAAGTGCGTTTTTAAGTTCATTGGCAATACCAATATAGTCGACCACTAAACCTCCGGGCTTATCCTTAAACACGCGGTTCACACGGGCTATCGCCTGCATAAGGTTATGACCTTTCATTGGTTTATCGATATACATGGTATGGCAGCAAGGCGCATCAAAACCTGTTAACCACATATCGCGCACAATAACCAATTGCAATTCATCATCGGTATCTTTGTAACGTTTCTCGAACAGCTTCTTGGTCTTCTTATCATGGATATGAGGCTGCATTTTTGCTTTATCAGCGGCGCTGCCTGTCATGACGATTTTGATCGCGCCTTTGTTTGGATCTTCGCTATGCCATTCGGGTTTGATAGCCACAATGGCATCGTATAAATCCACACAAATCTCGCGACTCATCGCAACGATCATAGCCTTGCCCGGAAAGGTTTCACAGCGAGTCGTAAAGTGCTCAACCAGATCTTGCGCAACCTGCTGGATTCTCGGCTCTGCACCAACGAGTTTTTCGAGAGCTGACCACTGTGATTTTATTTTCTCACGACTCTCAGTTTCTTCGTCTTCGCCAATTTCCTCTTCGACCTGATCGTTAAGCGCTTCGATTTCATCTTGATTAATATCGAGCTTGGCTAAGCGAGATTCGTAGTAAATCGGCACTGTTGCGCCATCATCGACCGCGTCTTGAATATCGTAGATAGAAACATAATCACCAAAGACACCGCGAGTATCTTTATCGTCCATCGATATCGGTGTACCTGTAAAACCAATAAAAGCGGCATTTGGCAGCGCGTCACGCATGTATTTGGAGTAACCATAAACATAACGCTGATCAATCACATTGCCACCTGCGTCTTTAACATCTACTAGGCGAGCTTTATTGCCATACTGACTGCGGTGCGCCTCATCTGACACCACCACGATATTCGAGCGCTCAGAAAGGATAGGATGTGCCATTTCTTCATCGAGCAGCGCAAACTTTTGTACGGTTGTGAAGATGATGCCACCGGATTGACGATTGAGCAGTAAATCGCGTAATGAATCACGATCTTCTGCCTGCTGAGGAATCTGTTTTAGCGTTTCTTGCGCCATGGTGAAGGTATTAAATAACTGACCGTCTAAGTCATTACGGTCAGTCACCACCACTAAAGTTGGGTTATTCATCTCCGGCTGTTGAAGTAACTTACTCGCGTAGCAGACCATCGAAATGCTTTTCCCGCTGCCTTGGGTATGCCAAACCACGCCTGCTTTTTTGCTTCCGGGCACCACCGTATTGGCATAGTTGGCTCGTGGTTCGGTGACTTGGTCAGAGGTTGTGGCCGCGATAACAGTCGCTTTCACCGCAGCACGCACGGCATGGAATTGGTGATAACCTGCGATTTTTTTGATGATCTTGTCGCTATCATTTTCGAACAATACGAAGTAGCGAATGTAATCGAGCAGCAATTCTGGCTTAAAGAAGCCACGCACCATGGTTTCTAATTGGAATTCGAGTAGTGGCTTGTCGTCTTCACTCTCTATCGTCTTCCATGGCAAGAAACGTTCTTTATTAGCCGTTAACGAGCCGACTCGCGCCGTCCATCCATCTGAAATGACCAGCGCTTCATTGAACACAAAGAGATCAGCGATTTCTTCTTTATAAGTTTGAATTTGATTGTAAGCATTCCAAATATCGGCGTGATCATCGGCTGGATTTTTCAGCTCAATGACCGCCATTGGCAAGCCATTGATAAAGACAATCACATCTGGTCTACGATTGACTTTGGTGCCTGTGATGGTGAACTGATTGACCACTAAGAATTCGTTATTCTCGCGGTTCTCAAAATCAATTAATCGAACATGAGTATGCTTGGTCACCCATTGTCCTTGCTCCATTACCGAGTATTCAACAGGCACACCTTCGATTAAATATTGGTGAAAGAGTTTGTTGTTTTTAATCAGTACAGGCGTTTGCGGTGTGGCAACGATTTTCGCTACTTCGATTAAGGTGTCACTGGGCACATTTGGGTTTAAGGTTTCCAAGGCAGAGACTAAACGCGCCTGTAGCGTGACTTGCTGATAGTTTTCACGTTCAGGCGTATCACCATCTGGTGCGATGTCATAGCCATTTTGGTATTGGTAGCCTAGCTCTTTAAACCAATCGAGGCATTGTTGTTCTAGTTGGTCTTCAGTAATCATTAAGCCTTTATCCTTATTATTTATTCCATGCGCTCTTAATCAACCGTCCGGTTTGGTTATAAATGACAACCTGCTCAATGTAATGGTGGAAATACCTATTTTCAGAGACGATTCGGTTTGCAGATTGCCAATCCACGTTGACTCTTTCTTGAGCTGGAATGAGTATTTGGCTATCAAACAAAGATTCAATATCCAGAATCAGCACGCCAATCCCGTGCAAGCTCGACAACATTTGCAGCTCACCTTCAACGTCGCTATTTAAACCTGTGGCAACAAGGTAGCCGAAATTGGCCCAACTCGAATTCGATACGGCTTGGAAAAAGTATTTTCGTACATTGCCTTTGGTAAGATGTTTCTTCACTTCAAAAGACCAAAGTCGAACCGAGCTGTGATTCCCACTGCGCACACAGCTTCTCACAATTTCATTCCAACCTTGGTCGAGCGGCTCTAGCGCCACCACGTCAGGATGTAACCAGTGATTGCCACCGTTGCCATGAGAGTTTTTAGATTTACGCTCGTCAATGCGCTGACAGTAAAGACCCAAATCCTTGCTGAGGTACTCAATCAACATTGGGTAGAGATCGTGCTCGCTTAAGCTTTGCGGCACGAGAGGCGTATCGATGTCTGATTCATCTGCATCGCTAAGATCATCTTCCTGATGAGCAGGTGTAGGCTTCTGCTCCCAGTAATAAACCCTAGGTCTTGGTTTGTCTCGAGTGGCGACATTAGGACAAACGATTTTCGCTCTTTCAGTGCGTTCCCCACCAATTTCTGCCGCGAGCTGGGCGATAAGCTTTTCTTCGGTGTTGTATCGCGGGTTTGCTTGCTTCTCAGCGATTTCTTCTGGATATCGAAGCACAAATTCTTTGGCTAAACCCCGAGCAGTAAACTTCTTGTCGGGGTTCGCCTTGAGCGTTTCGATAATCATTTCTACTCGGGTTGCCATTATTCGACCTCTGCTAATTCTTGAGCCTGTCCTAACTCGATTTCGCCGGAAAGCAATTTAGGAAGCAGTGTATCTCTTAAGGTAGAAAGGGTTTCATTCTGTCCTGTATTTCTAGCCATCATCTCGCACAATTTACCGATTAACAGTTCAAACTTTTCTATGATGGTCTCGGGAGGAACAACAACTTTGAAATTCTTTAATGTTGGGCCACTCCAACTAGGAAAAGTGGATCCTGTTGTAAGATGCAAAAGGCTATTTAATTCGCTCTTGAATAAGTAATTAGCAAAAGATGGAAAATCATTTGAACGGATAGAACACACACCTCTTCCAAGGCAGTACTCTCCGTCACTGACAACATATCGCCCAGTGGTTGAGCCACGAACACAAACTATTAGATCTTTGTTCTTTGACATCTTTGTTGGTGCTGTCGTCCACTTCTGAGCAACTGGATGGTACACACCGAACTCAACTGGCCCATTAACTAATGGAGTTCCCTCATTTTGGTCATTGTATGTCGACCCTTTAGGTGATTGCCCCATGATGACATCTACGACAGATGAAAGAGCACCAACTTCCCAACCTTCGGGAATCAATCCTAGTTCACTTTCAACGAGCTTCTCGGGGAATAGCAAGGCAGTAGCCGCATCCATACCCTCTGGCAGTTCGCCGTTCATCTTGGCTTTCACTGGATCGAATTCAACGAACCATGATTTAAAGATGGCTTGTGCCATTTGTTCTAGGGTTTTATTAGTTTCTGCATTTAGAATCAGCTTTCGGTCATAACCTTTAAGTACATTTACGATCTTTTCTTGTTCTAAAATTGGAGGAACTTGTATTGGAAAGCTTGGCAATTCCTTCAAAGCAATGCGATCAACTGTCGCTCCGTGAATTGTCTTAGAACGGATAGTCTCTTGAAATGCAGGAGATTGATATGCGTACAAGAGGTATTCAGGCAAGATTTTGGTACGATCTGGTCGCAATAGACCCATACGTCTACCCAAACAAGCAGTTACACCTGCGGGCATCATAGCTACTTCACCAAGCCTTGTTTCATAGGAAAACAAAATATCACCTTCTTCAGGTTTTACTCTACGTGTCCATTTCTTGAAATCTTCGTCACTGACATGAGCAGATTTAGATAAATCTAATTTTCCATTTTCTAAGCTGGATATGCTTAAGAAATATGGGCCCGCTTCGATTTTTTTTGGTGTTGCATGTGGGCCATCAAAAACTTGCGCGATATCACCAACTGTTAGAGTTTGATTACAACTCATAGCCTAACCCCGCTAGGTTCTTCTTGATCTCTGCTTCTAGCGTTGCTGATTCTGCAAATTGCTCACTTAACTTAGCTGTTAGCGTTGCCATCTTTTCAGCAAAAGGAATGCCGTCATCTAGCTCTTCTGTGGCGCCAACGTAACGTCCCGGAGTCAGCACAAAATCGTGTTTCTTAATCTCTTCCAACGTTGTCGATTTACAGAAGCCTGCTTGGTCTTCATAAACCACGCCATTAACTTCTTCACCTGTTTTCCAAGCGTGGTAAAGGTCGGCGACTTTCTGAATATCATCACGAGTAAAATCGCGAAGTACGCGGTCTTTCATATAGCCGAGGTTGCGAGCATCAATAAACAGCATTTCACCTTTACGATCACGCAGCTTACGACCTGATTTATCGGTACGAGCCTTTTTGTTTTTGGTTAAGAACCAGATACAAGCAGGGATTTGGGTATTGGTAAACAGTTGTCCCGGAAGCGCAACCATACACTCAACCAAATCGTTCTCGACCAATGCCGCACGAATTTCGCCTTCGTTGTTAGTGGTCGAACTCATCGAACCATTGGCAAGTAACAAGGCTTGCGAGCCATCAGGAGCAAGGTGGTAAAGCATATGCTGCATCCAAGCAAAGTTAGCGTTACCTGATGGTGGTGTGCCGTATACCCAGCGCGGGTCGTTATCATCAACACCTGTATTCCACTCTTTCATGTTGAAAGGCGGGTTAGCCATGATGAAATCGGCACGTAAATCAGGGTGCTGGTCATTGGTATAAGTACTGGCAGGCTCCTTACCAAAATCATAATCCAAGCCACGGATTGCCATGTTCATCGCAGCAAGCTGCCATGTGGTGTAGTTGTATTCCTGACCGTAAATCGAGATTCTTTGTTTTTGCGTTAGCGGATCAATCTCTTTTTGGTTAGCACGGCGCTCAATAAACTTCTCTGATTGCACAAAGAAACCGCCCGAACCCATTGCTGGGTCATACACACGGCCTTCAAACGGCTCAATCATCTCAACAATCAGTGAAACGATTGATGCAGGCGTGTAGAACTGGCCGCCTTTCTTACCTTCAGCAAGCGCAAATTGGCCTAAGAAGTATTCGTAAATGTGACCAAGAATATCCTTGCTGTTAAGCGACTTATGATTGAAGGGGATAGTCGCGATTAGGTTAATCAGCTCATTCAGTTTTGCCTGATCAATTTTTAGCGATGCGTAGTGCTTGTTGAGTACACCTTTTAGCTTCTGGTTGTCGCGCTCAATGCCTTCCAAAGCGTTATCAATCAGGTGACCAACAGAAGTAATTTTCTTCGTCTTACCATCAATAACCAAATCGGCACCGCCAATGACCATCGGCCCATTGTCTTGCAGGAACTTCCAACGAGACTCTGTTGGTAACCAAAACACGTTTTTCTCTTTGTAGTAATCGTTCTGTTCCAGCTCAATCGCGATTTCTTGTTCAAGCTCTTCAGCCGTGTAACCTTCTGGATCGAGGAAATACTCGTGGTCAGGGTTGGCAAAGTCTTGTTTTAGCTCTTCTTGGCGCAGCGTGAAGGCGTCAGACACGTATTTAACGAATATTAAGCCAAGCACCGCATGTTTGTATTGAGACGCATCGAGTGACGCACGGAGCTTGTCTGCAGCTGTCCAGAGCTTGCTTTCAAGCTCTTTGAGGAATAGTTGTTCTTGTTCGTTCATTACGGGTTTCTTGAGTTCGAAAAATTGGCCTTATGATACCAGTCGAATCACAAAAATCCTTAATTTATAACTCTGTAAAGTATGGTTTTATGAGGTAATAAGCATATTGTGCCTTTTTGACGCAATTTCACCCGAACGACTTGAGTTTCCGTCAGAATCGTCAGATTTTTTGTTGAAGGAAGTATATATTAGTGCAACTCATTGCATTATAGGGCGTAACAATATGTCAGGTACGACTTACCAAGATGTTTCGAAAGAAGAACGTCAAGAACTAGAATACGAAAGACTTGAGCTACTGAACGACTTTAAAGAGCAGTTAGCAGTGTTCTGTGATTACCTAAAGGTTGACTTAGACCAGCAAGCAACCTTGAAATCACTAGACACCGCAACAGCACTCACGCTTTCCTCTCCACGTTATATTCCTGCACGAAAGGGAATTTTAAAAATCTCAGCTCAAGGCTATTTAAGCTCAAAATTGGTTGAGAAAGTCAAATCAACCGCTACAGACATTGTTAAGGCGCTGGCCAACAAAATTGCAGACTCTTCCCAAAAACTGCCATGCAACGACATTGCACTTAAAGGTTCCGCTGATTCCATCACCTCTAAGCTGACTCAACGCTACTTATTTGGCCATAGAGGCTTTTGTGACATTGAACCAATTCCAGAAGTCCCGACATTAAGGAACAAAGACTTAAGCGCTTTATGTGAACGTCACCTTCTCGATCGAGTAAAGGAGCACTATACGTCTCAGTACCACCGCTACAGATTATGGGACGGAAGAGCTATCGCTTTATTTTCTAGCTACTTGTTTGATGTCAAAAGTGAAGAACATTATTTCTTCGATTCTAAGAACTTAATTCATCTTCTGGATAACGACCCTGAGCCAATCACAAAAGAGTGGTTTAAAGATGAATGCATCGAATGTTGGGAAGCGCTTTATGCAGATGGCCCACGTTATGCTTATACCGAGCTTGCCTACCCTGATGACAGTGGTGTCATTTTTGAAGAATACGTACCACTAGACATGGTAAGTGAAGATGTATGGGATTCGCTTTATGAGCGCTATAAAAACAAACTGAAAGAACATGTAGAGTTCGCCCGATAACTCTTGTGCGTCTTACCTCTCATCAAATTGAGCAAATAACCGTCAATAAAAGGAATAAAGAAAAAATGACCGCGACAATTTCAGTCAGCAAAAGTGCGATATTTGAGCTAATCATGGCTGGTTTAGAAGCTTATGCTGTAAAGCATCAGGGCAGCAAAAGTATTTCTGTAGAAACCGCCGCTCACCTTTGGGGGTACGTGAACAAAACACATCCATTTAAATGTACGATAAATCATGTCTCTGTAGAGACGTCTGCAAAGCGAAAACGTTCTTCTGTTGAATTTAGCTCTCAATCTCTTTTAATTAAAAAAGACATCGCGAAAGTGTTCGGAGACCAGTATCAATATATAGGAACCGCTCATTCTCACCCTTATTTGCGAGAAGAAAACATCGATGCCGCAATAATTAGAAAAGACAAGTTGTATGAATTATCTGACGCTGATCATGAATGTGAGATTGGATCTCCGGAAATTGAGGTGGCTGGCAAATCGTACAGTGTAGCTTTGGTATTAACGGTTCATTCGATGCTGAAGGCAGATGATAGAAAAGATGGAACATACTTCGGAGAACCTCTTATCGAGTTTTCGCTCGGCAATATCAAATTCTGGCTGTATGGCCGAGTTTTTGAGCATAAATCGAAGTCATCTTTGAGCGATGAAGAGCGTCATTCTTATGAACGTTATAAATTGACCCTAAGTGGTGCTCATAACGACAAATTAGTTCCAGTGCCCCTAGATACTTTATTAGAAAGTGGTGTCTTTATAGATACATTGTGCAAAGACTTTGGCAGACTGAGGTTTTTAGATAATGAATCAGAATATGATTTAGCCACTGTAGCTGAGTGTAGATGGTAATAATGTTTGTGGTGCGGCCTTTGAGTAGAAACTTGATCGCATCACTTTTTCCTACCATGCCAAACGAAAAAAGCCCGCTGATTACTCAGCGGGCTTTTCGAATGTGGCGGAGAGATAGGGATTTGAACCCTAGATACGCTATTAACGTATGCCGGTTTTCAAGACCGGTGCTTTCAACCACTCAGCCATCTCTCCGTTGCGGGAGGTATAGTAGTTTTTGCCATACCCCTTGTAAAGCACTAATTTGCTTTGTGTTGTTTAAATGGCGATAAACTAAGCACTTGATTCAATTACTTCTATACTCGTATCAACACTAAAAAGTATGATTTTATAGGTAAATTACTCTAAAGCTTATATTGCAATAAAATAGTGTTTTATTACTAAACTACTGAAAATAATAAAAAATATCAGTTTCATGCAACACTTGTACGCCCGAAAATCGTTGCACAAGATTGTGAAGTGTTTCAAAATTACGTCATTAACCGGCACAAATGGTAAATTTCAGAGGTTTTTATGAAAGTCGCTGACTTGTTTAAACATCGTGGTGAATCAGATTCAAAGCAACACTCAGAGTTCATGCAATGGGTTTCTCCTACTATGCGTGAGTATTGGGGAGAGTTCCTGAACAAAACAAATAACCGCCATTTGTTTACTCGTCTACGTGATCTTCAGCAGCCAGCGGTTAATGATGAACTTCAAGTTCAACCAAAGCCAATTGAGCTAAAACCAGAAGCTCAAGCGCTTTATGAAGAGCTGCAACTTAAGCTTGGTGAAGTGATCCATGTTGGCGATTGGCTGGACGTGTCTCAAGAGCGTATCAACCAATTTGGTCAAGTGACCGAAGATATGCAGTGGATCCATACCGATCCAGAGCGCGCAGCGACGGAATCACCATTTAAGACGACAATTGCGCACGGTTTCTTAACGCTTGCTTTGTTACCTAAGCTAACAGACAGCGTAGACCCAGATCAGAACCTATTCCCGACTGCAAAAATGGTGGTGAATATTGGTTTGAATCAAGTACGTTTCCCTTACCCAGTTAAAGCGGGTAACCGTGTTCGCGCAGTCAGCACGCTATCGAAAGTAACTCCAATTCGTAAAGGATTAGAGATTGAGCGTGAGATCAAAGTTGAGATCGAAGGCGTTCGTCGCCCAGGTGCGGTAGTGACATCAGTGATTCAATTGCACTTCTAATTTCAGATTCGTAAACAAAAAAGGATACGCAGTGCGTATCCTTTTTTCGTTTTGGCTCTTTTTACTGACCCATGGTGTAGCAGCACTCTAGTTGGTAATCATCCCCATTTTTCGCGGTGTATTCTTTTTCTTCAGTACACGCTCTTGGTTTACCCTTCTCATCGCCTTGTACTAGGCTAATCCAGTGGCGCATCGCTGCAACTTCTGACGTGCCTTGCGGAAACATAGTGCACGTTTCTAATTGGATGTCGGCAATCTGTACCAGTTGTACACAGCCTGTGCCTTTCTGTTTACCAAACGTTAGCTCTACGTGGCTGCCCGTTCCGTCACGGAACAGAATTGACGCTGGTGACTCCTTCTCACCGCTGAAAGCAACAAAGTGCTTCGGGTGTTTTAGACCACTGTGGCGGCCATCTTTGAAGTAAGCCATAACGTGGCGGTAATCAATTACGTAAGCGGTAACGTCTTGGTGAGAACCTTCTTCCAGTGGGAACAAGCGGTCAAGCAGCTGCTTTGCTTTTACTTGTTTCTCTGAAGTTTGTTTCGAGTCCATTTTCTCTACCGCGAAGACTGCTTCAGCGATAAATGGCATGTCATTATTTTGGATTTCTGTTTTATCGAATGTCAGCATGTTCATGGCGTTTCCCTCGCGGATGTTTCACAACTTTATGTCCTGGAGCAAGTTTTTCACACTTAACGTTTTATTCATGTTCGTTTTGTGACCTTGCTTACTTTCTATACTAGTGAATTTTTTAATACAATTTCACAACAAAAATTTTACACTGTGAATTTTACAAAATTATGCTGTCGAAAAGTCTCATACGTCAGTCCCATTTTTTAGGGACTAAGATAAGAAATCTTAGGAAACGCAATCACTTAACGATGGAAGATCTGTCGGCTAGGTGTATAAGAGTCAACCCTGAGTACGCACCGTCGGTTTCCTACTTATCGATGATCGAGCGCGGAAAACGCGTTCCAAGCATCGATATGTTGGAAGTGATCGCCGAAGTTTTTCAAAAAGATCCTGCGTGGTTTTTGGATGATGAACCGGAGCAAGCCGACATCACGCCCGACAAAGGGAATCGTGGTGGGATAAGCGGTATGGCGTTGGAGCCAAGCTTTTTGTTCTCTAACGATATCCTGCAAATCGCGATTCCAGAGATGTTGTCGCAAACTGGGATTACGGGCCGTCAATTTGCCCACTTGTTGATTCGTGCTCACCAAGAAAGCAACCAAAACCACTTCCCTGATCTGGAACGCGCCGCAGAAGAAGTCGGCTTAAAACGCCTCAATCTATCGGCAGAAGATCTGATGGATATTGCCCGCAGCATGGGGTTGACTATTCGTTGGATTTCTCGCCCACCACAAGACATCGTGGATGAACTCGGCGTGAGTGCGAAACAGGTCGTCACGTCTTTCTTTGAGCCTCCGGGTTTTATCTACCTAAATGAAATCCTTAAACAGTACCCTACGCGCTTGAAGTACGATTTAGCGGTCTACTTAGGGCATTGTGTGCTGCACAACAAAGAAGGGTTAAAGAGCGTGCTCTCGGTCGGTCACGCAAACAGCTGGGAGGAAAACTCTCAAGCCAACCCGACTTCTGAGCTTAACTCGCAAGACATACTGCAAGCGTGGCGTGATTTTGAGTCGAGCTTTTTCGCCGGTGCGCTACTTTGCCCGAAAGTGCCATTTCGTCAGCTGTTAGACCGAAGCGGTTACGAAATCGACGTACACAAGAAAGCGGGCGTATCACCGTCAGTGGCAATGCGTAGGATGACGGTTGTGTCCCCTTACCCACATTGGCACTACTTTGATGCTTACGGGCAGAATAAGCTTAAAGCGGTTTATCGCGGTAATGGCATCCCACTGCCTTGGGGTAACATGCGCAAAGTTAACGACCCATGCCAACACTGGGCGGTGTTCAGAAGACTTTCAGAACCGCAAAATGGCAGCTCTGCGCAAATTTCCATTCTTAACGTCGGAGACGAACCGAGAATCTACTGCTGTGAGTCCGTCAACATGACCGATCCTGCGGGCAACAACCGAGTACTGTGTGCGGGTATCGACTTAAACCCAGCTATCGATGCGCAAGGTGGCGACTCACGCATGATCGCAGAAGAGTTGAAATCACTCTGTGTAGGTAACGGCGGTACGGCCGCGATTCCGAGACACATCCAGAGAGAGTTCACGACGATAGCAAAAATCCTCAATATCAATTGGATTGAGCGGGGGCTTCAGTCGGATGCTCGAGTGATCTGTTCGCGTGGTGCTGTGTGCCCAAGAAAGCCGAGTTGCTATAGCGGTTGTCAGGATGCACAAGAAGTTGAGGATTAACAGGCAAAAAAAAAGCCAATCACAATTTGCGTGGTTGGCTATATTTGATTGTGAACAAAAAAGTTCACTAACAACGTCAGTTGGCTAGGTGACCCTCGGCTTAATAAGGGTCAAACTAGATAATGCAGTTAGCGTGCCAACTTTAAATCTACCTCTAAAGAGTTATTTTTGACCTGATTTATCGCCTGTTTCATGAAAACATGGTGCATAGCATAAATCCATTTTGCGAATTGTTGCATTATGCAAAAGCAAAGCTCTTGCATTTTGCAATACTAGATGCTCTCTCCAAGTTCAATTTGGTAACCGAGATCAATACAAGCAGGCCACTCTTGGCTGCCCTTTAGACGCTCAATCAATTGCTGAGCGGCGACTTTGCCTATTTCTTCCCTTGGCGTCAGTACCGTTGCCAATTTAGGGATCATCACTTGACTGATGTCGTGACCGTGGAAACCTGCAATCGCCATTTGTTCAGGAATCGATATTCCGCGGCGCTGACACTCATACAACGCACCGATCGCTAAGTCATCGTTGGTACAGAAGATCCCATCAACATACGGATACTTATCTAGCACTTCCCCCAGCAGCTTAGAGCCGAGCGTAAAAGACGAGGCCGCTTCGGTTTGCAGAGTGATCTCGGCTTTACCCACTTCTGCTAGAGCTTGTCGATAACCCTCCATTTTCAGCCGCGTTCGCTCATCCATTCGCGCGGCAAAGTAGGCGATATGTTCACGCCCTTGTGCGAGCATCGCTTTGGTCATCTCCTTGGCGGCTTGGGTGTTATCAAACCCGACCGCTTGCTCGATACGTGGCGAGTAAGAGTCCATGATCTCAACCACTGGGATAGACGCAGTCTGCAGCATCTTACGCGCTTTTTCTGTATGTACGTTCTCAGAGAGAATGATCGCATCGACGTTGTATGACAGCAGTGATGCAATGCTCTGCTCTTCCAGCTCTTCGCTATAACCGTAGTGGGCGATCATGGTTTGATAGCCAGCTGGGGTGGTCACCGATTCAATGCCACGGATCACTTCAGCGAATACTTGGTTGGTCAAAGATGGAACCAACACACCAATCGCGTTGGATTTCGCGTTAGAGAGAATATCAGGGGCTCGATTGGGGATGTAGCCAAGGTCTTCGACCGCTTGTTCTACTTTTTCTCGGATTGCTTCTGAAACTTGAGCAGGGTCGCGTAGGCAACGACTGACTGTCATCTTAGTCACCCCTACCCGGTCTGCAATATCTTGCAACGTTGGACGTTTCTTCTTAATGGCCATTGTCTAATTTTTATTCTACTTGTTGTGTTACTGGTAACATTGTACCCATCACAATAAACATTTTCGTTGGCGTGGATAACAAAAAAGCGCTCACCTTGGGTGAACGCTTGTATTTATAGGCTGATTTGAGCTCTTTTTTCCTCACTCCAGGTGAGGTGGAATTTACGCTCTTCGGCTTCATCCACTCTTGAATAAGTGTGGGAGCCAAAGAAATCCCGTTGAGCTTGCAACAGATTCGCTGGTAGCACTTCGCATCTTAACCCATCGAAGTAACTCAATGCAGAGCTGATACCCGGCATCGGCACACCACTCAGTGCAGAATTCGCGACGGTTTTACGCCAGCCTAATGAGCGCTTTTCAACCTCTTGCACAAAATGACTCGAGAACAGCAGATTGTCCAAATCACCCTGTGCTTGATACGCGCTGGTGATCTCTTGCAAAAATGCCGCGCGGATAATACAGCCTGCACGCCAGATCTTGGCGATCTGCGCAAAATCTAACTGCCACGCTTCTTTTTCTGAGGTGCTTTTCATCAAGTCAAACCCTTGTGCGTACACCGCAAGCTTGGCGCAATAAAGTGCGTCACGTAGATCATCCAGAGTTTGCTGTTTATCTAGGTAGTGGTCTTTTATAACTTGAGTCTTCAACACAGCGCTCGCTTTTACACGCACCGCTTTTTGTCCACTTTGCGCACGCGCAAGCACGGCTTGAGCGATCGTCGGAGCCGGCGCGCCTTGTTGCAGGCTGTTCACCGCAGTCCAAAGACCAGTACCTTTCTGACCCGCTTTGTCCAAAACGACCTCGACAAACGGCTTTCCTGTTATTGGGTCTAGCACTTGCAAAATCTCCGCGCTGATTTCCATTAAATAGCTGTTGAGTACGCCTTGATTCCACTTCGAAAAGGTGCCAGCGATTTCATGCGCGCTCATGCCCAATACGTCAGACATAAAATGGTACGCTTCGCAGATCAATTGCATGTCTGCGTACTCGATACCATTGTGCACCATCTTCACGTAATGACCCGCTCCCGCTGGGCCCAAATACGCGGCGCAAGGCTCGCCTTTCTCAAACGGGCCAACAGGTAACCCCTGAGCGTCCACTTTTGCTGCGATTGCATGCCACATCGGTTCAATGTAATTCCATGCGTCTCGGTTTCCGCTTGCCATCAAAGCTGGACCAAATCGTGCGCCTACTTCCCCACCTGAGACTGCGGTACTGAAAAAACGCAGTTGACCTTGGTAACGTTGCTCACGAGCTTCGGTGTCAGTCCACAGGCTATTGCCAGTATCGATAACAATATCTTCGCTGCTTAAGCCTGCGTTAAGTAAGTCTTGCACGACATTATCGACAATCTTGCCCGCCGGAACAGACAGTGCAATCACTCGTGGCTTGCTCAGCGATTCAAGCAGTTCTGCCAAGCTCTCAACGGTGATTAACTGCCCTTTGTCGCTTTGCTGCATTAGCTCCTTGGCGTCATTAAGGGCGACTTGTCTGTGCTTGTCGCTGATATCAAACCCAGTGACCGCAAAACCGTGGTCAACTAGGTTTAGCGCGAGGCTTTTACCCATTACGCCCAAACCAATCATCGCGATGTTAGATTGCGCCATTGGTTGACTCCTCTATCGCTTTTAATGCAGCCGCAAGTACTTGTGGTACATCTTCCGAAATATCAATAAACAGTGCTTCGTCTTGCTCAGGTTCGATCAGCGCTTCAAATTGGCTTTTTAGCATTACTTCGCCGTTGAAGTAATGGTTAGCGCGCTGCTGATGTCGCGACCAAATCGTCTCGAAATCACCTTGCAGATAGACGATCACTAGCTCGTCATTGTCGCGTCGTAAGATATCGCGGTATGCAGGCTTAAGCGCCGAACACGCGATTACCGCTGCGTCGCTCTCGACATAAATGCGGTTGAGCGTTTCCAACCAGCCAATGCGGTCATCATCATTGAGCGGAATGCCTTGCGCCATCTTTTCCACGTTCGCTTTAGGATGGTAATCATCACCATCGTGGAAAGGTAAGCCCAGCGCCTTGGCAATCTCGCTGCCAATCAGGCTTTTTCCGCAGCCTGATACGCCCATAACTAAGATTTTTTTCGCTTTCATTGGACAATACTATCCTTAGCCTTCAGCTGTCACTGAAGGCTGTGTGACCCAAATGGGTGTGTTGCTAATTCAAAATTCGGTTGTGGTTATTTCCACCACATGGCCAGTTCAGGGAACATGATCACTAGGCTTAACACAAAGATTTGTAGGCCGATAAATGGCAGCAGTGACTGGAAGATCTCGCCAAGGCTGATGTCTTTCGGTGCAACCGATTTCAGGTAGAATGCAGCAGGACCAAATGGTGGCGACAAGAAAGACACCTGCATGTTGAGACAGAACACAACGCCAAACCAGATTGGGTCGTAGCCCAAGCTAATCACGATTGGTACAAAGATTGGCATCGTCAGTAGCGCAACGCCTACCCAGTCAAGGAACATACCCAGTACCAACAGAATTGCCATCATTATAAGTAGAGTCAGCAGCGCGCTTCCGCCACTTAAGCCAAGAATGACTTCTTCAACAAAATCGATACCGCCCATCAGGTTGTAGATACCTACCAGCGCACTCGCGCCGATACCAATCCACATGATCATGCCGCAGGTACGCATGGTTGCGATGGCACTCTCTTTGAGCATTTTGAAATTCATCTCGCCACGAATGACGGCAGAGATCATGATGCCGACTACGCCTAACGCCGATGCTTCGGTTACTGACGCCACACCCGTATAGATACTACCAAGTACTACAGCGACAGAAAGTAGCGGGAAGAACAGCGCTTTAAAGTAGCTCACCTGAGGCTCTTCTTCTTCGCCAGAATCACTCGGAATTGGTGCAAGAGCAGGGTTCAATTTACAACGAATCAATACGTAGGCGATGTAGCAACCCGCTAGAATAAATGCTGGCAAGAATGACGCTTTAAACAGGTCACCGATAGACACGCTCGCCGTCATACCGTAGATGATAAGAACGATACTTGGTGGCAGCATTGTACCTAGTGCACCACCCGCACAGGTCGTACCGATCGCCAGTTTGCGGTCGTAGCCTAAACGCAGCATTTGTGGCAGTGCCAGAATACCAAGTAGTACGGTTTCACCACCGATTACGCCCGACATTGATGCCAAAAGTACCGCAACCAATAGAGTTTGCACTGCAACGCCGCCGCGCACTTTTCTCCCGACTGACTTCATCGCGTCAAACAGGTCTTTAGCGATGCCCGAGCGGTCTAAAAGCGCCGCCATCAACACGAACATAGGTACGGCTAAGAACACGTAGCCCGAAGCAAAGCTGTAGGTACGGCTCGCGATAAGCGGTAATGCGTCAGGTCCAAACCAGCAAAGGGTGAAGAAAATCGCGACAAAACCTGTCACGAATGCCAGCTGCATACCCGTAAGTAATAGGCCGATCATCATGACCAGCATGAGTAAACTACCCCATGCGATGCCAATAGAAGATAAATCAAACATCGTCTTTCTTCCTTAGACCCATGATCTCTTGGATTAGGTGCAATACGTACTGAACAACAAGAATACAAAGGACGACAAAAATCAGACCTTTAAGCAGCGCAGGATAAGGCGCATTCAGCACCGAGCCTGACGTTTCGGGGCGCAATTCACCCCAAGGAGTAAACCATGACTCCATCGCCATCGCGTAAGCGGCGTATGCCAACATACCTGCGAATGCTAAACCGACAATGTGGTGAACCAAGTTAAGGTACTTACGCACTTGGTCAGATACCGAATCGTAAATCAAGACGACTCGTACGTGCTTGTTCGCCGCGAAAGCGTAGATACCGCCGACGATAAATAGTGAACCACCAATAAATGAAGCCGTTTCATGCACCCAAGTGGTCGGCGCATCAAACACATATCGCATCAGCACTTCGTAAAAAGAAATCAGTACCGTAAAAATGAAGAACCAGCTCAGTACGTTACTGATTTTAATAATCGCTTTATCAAGAAAGTTTCTTGGCTGTTCTTCTTGCTCATGAGGAGCGTGTGGGGTTTTATCAGTCATTACCATCTTTTCCCAAAAAACAAGGAGGGCCGTAGCCCTCCTGAGAGAAGCTTACTGAGTCAGCTCGCTTATAGAAGGCCGTTTTCTTCTAGGAATGTTGTTACTGAGTCATACACTTTTTGTGCATTTGGAGAACGTTCTGCGAACACTTTCCATTGTGACTTAGCAATTTCACGGAACTTCTTACGCTCTTCGTCAGACCAGTTGTGGATCGTGATATCTGGGTTTGCCTGTGCTTCTTTTACTGCCGCTTGGTCAGCCATTTTTAGCTGAGTCGTCATATCGTAAGAGAAGTCACGTACCGATGTTTGCAGAATGGTCTGTAGGTCTGCAGGCATCTTGTCCCATTTCTTTTGTGAGATAGAGATGTCGATAAGCGGTAGCGAGTGGAAGCCCGGCTGAACTGGGTGTGTCGCGATGTCGTTCATGCCCGCTTTTTGGTTCGTCGAGAATACAGTGTAATCCGCTGCATCGATAACGCCTTTACTCAAACCGGTAAATACTTCTGAACCTGGCAGGTTAACTGGTGTTGCGCCAGCTGCCGCAAACACTTGTTGAACCAGACCTTCTGGCGCACGCAGTTTGAGGCCTTTCAGATCAGCTACGCCATCGATTGGCTTTTTAGAGATAAACGATTCTACGCCTGTTGTTGATGCACCAACGAACTTCACACCGTAAGGCGCGTAAAGCTCAGTCATCAACTCGTTACCACCGCCGTAGTTCATGTATTGCAGCAGTTGCGTTGTGTCAGACCATGCACCAACCATGTTGCCAATCAAACCAAACGCTGGATCTTTACCAGAGAAGTAACCTGTCGCGGTAACTTGACCATCAAGAATACCCATCTTGATCGCGCCCAACGTTTCAGTGTGCTTCACCACTGCGCCGACTGGTAGTAGGTCGATATCGATACGACCGTTAGACATTTTCTCAACGCGATCCGCCCAGTTTTGCTGAACTTGGAAGTTCAGATCGCCTGATGGGTCTGAAGACTGAATCTTTAGTTTAAAGTCAGCCGCAAGTGCAGACACTGAAAACAGTCCGGTGATAGAGGCAGCAAGCAAAGTTTTTGTCATCGCTTTCATAGTAGGGGGTATCCTTGTTTTGTTTCATGTCTTCAATCTAGCTTAATCCAGCTGATTGGTGATCCGGTTAATTGTTATATGTTACCGGTAACGTTGAGGCCAATGTTACCGGTAACAGGAAAACGTTTTCCACGACACTCGTCACAAGTTTTAATTTTGTTAATAATTAGGGGCGCAGTAGTAGCCAAGTTGTGATTGCGCGCACAGAGTACCTTAAGAAACTGGCACCACAGCAGTAAGAAAAGCGGAAGTGATGTGTTAGCGCTTACGAAACACCCACACAGGCCCTATGAGCAAATAAATCAGGTCATCAAAAAAGGATGGCTTCTTCCCTTCGATCTTGTGACCGATGAACTGCAGCATCCAAAGCGCCGCAAAAGTAATGAGAGAAAGCATAAATACCGGTACGCCGAGGAGTTCCAATGACCAAACCAACGAAATACACGCCAACGTAAAACCAAGCATCATCAGAAAAACGCTGATAGAAAGTTTGAGGTAGAAAAACATCACGGGTAGAAAAGCAATCCACACCCAGTTGAGCGAGATACCATATAAGCTGAGTGAAGGGATAGACCAAATCAGTCCGACGACCGACAAGAATATCCCCGGCACAGCAACGGTGTGGATCTTTTTATTGATAGGATTCTGGTGGCTCTCACCATAATCGTGGAGCCATTGTGTTAAGTCTCGCATGGGTACCTCAAAACTGGCTACTTCTTATGTTCTATAGCACGGTTTTTCAGGTTCCGCTCACGCCCAAACGGTTTAATTGATACTGCGGGCGTGGCGACGTTTGACTAAATACATACTCGTATCGGCTTCTCGCAACATGTCTTCGACGTCTTCATATTCCGGAGCATACAAGGCGCAGCCGATACTGACTTGTAAATCAATCAAATGCTGGTCGTAAATCACCGGACTGTGACTGATCGCCTTCTCAAGCTTAGATTTGATGTATTCGACATCGTGTTTACTCGCCATGCGTGGGAGTAAGATTAGGAACTCATCGCCACCAATTCGCGCAACGACATCAGAACTGCGCAACACACCTTGGATACGTTCCGAGGTTGCGATGAGGACTTTATCCCCCGCGCCATGACCGTGCGTGTCATTGATGCTCTTAAACTTATCTAGATCGATCGACAAAATAGCAAAGCAATCTTTGAGGTTATTCCTTTTCGCCGATTCAAAATGATTTTGTAGGGTGTACATAAAATAACGTCGGTTTGGCAGTAGCGTCAGTTCGTCTTGCAATGAACGTCTGTTCGCAACGGAATACAAACGGAAAATCTGCCCAAACGAAAGTAGCAGCGCTAGGATCATCGGGTAACCAATCAATCGCACCGCGTGCACGCTGTACCAATCGCCGTAACTTAATAAGTCACCTTTCTCTGCCGCCGCAATCACCCAGCTACCGTAAGGAAAATAAACGTGTTCAATCGCAAAAGCATCGTCGAAGGTTGATTGTTTACCGTAGAACAACTCCCCTTCTTCACCAGAACTGTCGGTGCCGCGCATAGCCAGTTGGTATTTATGCTCAAACGCCTCTACGCTCGCCTCTTGAAACAATGACTCGAGTTCAATAACCGCGCTGCATACGCCCCAGTAACGCATATTGTAAGGTGGATCTTCAAAGATAGGCACACGCGCAATCAAGCCTTTGCCACCTTGCACTAAGTCGACTGGCCCCGCGATAAAAATTTCTTGTACTTCACGTGCTTTTCGTACGCTGAAGCGTTGGTCCGGTGTGCTGTGGTAATCCAAACCAATCGCGCGCTCGTTCCCTTCTAATGGATAGATGTACTTGATGACATCGTTTGGCGCTAACCCAACAACGCGAATATGGCGACTCTTACGCATAATGCTGGAAGCCATAAGATCCCAGCCAGAGAATTCAAACTCTGGATTAGCTGCAATTAACGCAGAAAGGCCGTTCGCCACATAGATGTCCGACACAATTGCAGACTCCAGTTCAGAACGAACAATAGATAACTCTTCTTTAGCGCGTGCGCGAATACTCTCACGCAAAAACGTTTTTTGGCTGGCGTCTAAAGACTCAACCAATGTCACAGCGAGAACAGTCAGCAGCAAAATAAATAAAGTAACAGACCAGTGTCTGCTCAGGCGATCCCGCATCACTCCCCCAAAAAAATCCACTACCACTAATGCGGTGCAAATGCCGAAAGCCAACTGAGTTGCTTTAGATACTGAATAAGATCATTGTATTTATATTTCTATTATTTATGTAAAATACATGACTCTGAATAAACTTTCACCGTAAATTGGCTAAAAATCGTTGTCGTGGCACGTTAAATGCCGCAATAGCAGGCGAAAATACATCCATTTGACGACAAAACATCTCAATAAATGCTGTTCTGCAACTATCCCATTGTTTTTACAGAACATCATCTAACGGTTATTCCTAATTATAGTCGCTAACCGAATTGTGTGCGGATTTGATGAACTTAACCTTCTGATGATTTATTGCGTCTATCTGACAGCAAGTTTACATCAACACTAATAATGAGTGCTAACGTCGAAACGAACTAATCTCACTGTTTGCTACACTCACTAAAGCCAGCGGCTTGATATTTTTATTAGGGATAACATCAAGTTTGCTAAACGTTATGGAGCTGAATATGCGCCAACAAATCCTTGCTTTTGTACTTGGTCTTGCGCTACTGCCAGGTGCCTTTGCAGACACTAGTTACCAAGAGTCTGCTGACATTATTAAAGAAACTTACGAGACCCAGTTATACACACTCTCGGCATTCAAAGCAGGGCATTACGGGCTAAGAATGTACCGACAAACTCTCGACGACAAATATGCCGCGGCAGTTTGGAGTGATATGGCGCGAGTCGCGAGTCGACTTAATCGCTTTGCGGCGGAAGTTCATACTCCAGAGCAAATCTTACTCCATTCTGAAAAACGCATTGCTGGCTACTTAGATGAAACCGATGAACGCAGTGTTAGGCGTTACAACATCACTCGACATATGCCGGAATACCTTTACCTAGGTGTCGATCTATTAGGTTCCATGGCGCGCGCGAATGAATACGGCTTAAAACACAAAGACGATGCGAAACTGCGTCAGGTGATCCGCCGTTACGATTTCAACAAATACGCCACCAACCCAGAAATGATTGAAGCTTGGGCCGCGCAATTGGCAAATCAGGTCTTTTGGTTGCGTCAGCTTGGCGAGCAAGACGTGGTTGAACCTTTTATTAAAGCGTTTAGAGAAACGTACCCTGACGAGAAAGACAAAGCGCTCAATACTCAGCAATACGGCAATAAACTTTACGGCTTAACCCATATCATTTTTGCTGACTCCGCTTACTACCAGTATCGTGTAGACGAAAAGCAATACCAATGGATTTATGATTACTTCCGCGAAAACATCGACACCATTTTGCTGCGTGCTAAAGAAGACATCATCGCAGAAGTGGGCATCAGCTTCTTGTTGGCGGGCTTGGAAGATGATCCTGTCGTAGAGAAAACAAGAGACGCAATCCAAAAAGCGCTACATAAAGATAAAGGTATGATTCCTTCTGTCCGTGGTGATTTTGATTTAGCGTATGGCGAACACCGCAATGTATTAGCCATCATGCTGCTAGATTGGCAAAAAGTGAACCCAGCACCAACTGTCACTAGTCAGCCTAAAGTGTTTTCCAGTGTGCCTTACGGCTTAGTCGCAAAATAAAAACGATGGTTCATAATGTAAAAACGCCTCTCAATTTGAGAGGCGTTTTGTTTAAGTAAATTGATTCACATCAGCCTGACATGTACATCAACCAAAGCGAACAAAGCATAATCACTAACAACCATACGACGTAACGAACGGTATGTGGTTTTTCCTTTTTCGGCACAATAATCGGCTTTAATGCCGCTTCTCTGGCACTGCGCAATAGCGACTCCTTACGAGCAATTTCATCACGCCTTTTTTGCGCCTTTCGTGCGACTTTACCAAACCGATGCCATTGGTCTGGCGTCATATCTTGGTTTGGATCGTAACCGGAGTTGTGGCCAGGATGTTTTGGTAACACTGCCATACTCACCTCCTCACCATATGGCTTCCTTAATGTTAATTATAGCCAAGGTTTATTTTGATAAACTTGATATTTATTGGCTAAATCTTCGGCATTTCCGAATCTTTTATCAGTGAGAGGAGAGATTAGGGAGGGAAAGAACAGCGCCGCTAGAAGATGCAGCGCTGAAAATAGCTTACAAGTATTCGCACAAATAAGCAGTTGTCACCGGCAGACGCAAGTCGAATGACGAGTCACCCGCGACTTCAAAAGAGTCACCATCTTTGTAGGTTGTCCACTCGCTATCGCCAACGCGTTTAATGGTCATTTCTCCTTTAACCACTGTCATACGTTCTGGCGCTGCTGTGCCAAACGTGTACTCACCTTCAAGCATGACACCCACGCTTGAGTTCTCTTCACCTTGCGTGAAGCCCAAAGATTTAACGCTGTCTTCAAAGTAGCTGTTTACTTTAATCATTGATTCCTCCATGAATACCCCACCTGGGGTCAATTCGAATAAGTGAGTAACCTTTTATCTCAATTCGGTGAGGTGAGCAATAGAGCAAACGGGGTCATCAACGATTTAATTACTGCTACCCCACTGATATTTATCACTTAAATCAAGAGATCGTGCTTAAACGTGAGAGTTGATTACGATTAATCTCTGAATGACCTTGCTCTGTCAGAAGCTTCTGTCGTTTTCTCGAGCGGGTAAATACAACAAATGAAAATTGCCGCAAACTTTTGGACTAAGGTTCAATTTTTTGCTTGTAATAATTGCGTCAGTACTCAATATCTAACAAGCTTAATTGATTAAACGATAATACGTTCGGTAAACGAACTCTGCTAATGGATTTAAGCTTTACTCATGGCACGAGCCCAACTCATCAAAACCTTATTCATCTCTCTAATTTGTGCCCTAGCCATTGGATTCTCGTCTCTTCTGTACTTCAGCTATCAAGACTACGTTAACCCAGAGCAAGTGTATTCACGTTGGATTGAAATTGGCTCACCAAAGTACAACACCGAAGTGCTGACTTTGAATGATAAAGGCGTATTTCGTAACGGCCGTTTGATCGCCACCAGCTTTGAATACGATGGTGAGAAGATTTACATTACAACAGGTGATGGTACGTCGGTTTACCAAGTCACTGGTACTTTTGATTCGCCACAGCTAAAACGTATCCAACCCAATAGCCCTAGCCAACAGTTTGTTAAAGAAGGCTTTGAAGGTACTATCGACCTAGAAGGCGGCAGCGCTGCCAACCGCCGCGCGGCACTGAGTAATCATTTCGACGAAGAGTAATCGCAGCAACTTTTACTTTGTGTCATAAACAAACTAGTTTGATAAAGATCAACACTTTATACTGGTGACATATTCTCGCAACGTAAAGCAAAAATATGGACCAGTTACTCGCACAATTGCCTCCGTCTGTTGTCGCACTGCTCGATAAGTGGGACAGCAATGTTCTCCTTATCACCATTGCCAGCTTCTTAGCTTGGTTAGTCTGGAAAGTCATCTACAACCGTCTGGAAATCCTGACCCAGAAAACCCGCTTTCATTGGGATGATTTGATCCTTGCTTCCGTGAGCGCCCCCATCAGCGCACTGATCTGGTGTTGGCCAGCAACCATCTCACTAGGCTTTATCTTAGAAGATTACACACAATCGAAACTGGATTGGCTGAGCACACTTAAGCTGATGCTGGTGATTGGTATTTTCGTTTGGATCACCATGCGTCTGGTCACCAATATCGAAGACTACGCACTAACACAGAAAAATCGCGACGAAACCACAGTTCAAGCGGTCGCCAAAGTGGCTCGCTTATTCTTTATCGTTATCGGTGCGCTGACCATCATGCAGTCGTTTGGCTTGAGCCTGTCAGGCTTACTGACCTTTGGTGGTGTCGGTGGTTTGATTGTCGGTTTGGCAGCAAAAGATTTGCTTTCCAACTTCTTTGGCGGCTTGATGATTTACTTTGACCGTCCGTTTAAGGTCGGTGATTGGGTACGCTCGCCTGACAGAGAAATCGAAGGCACGGTAGAGAGAATCGGCTGGCGAATGACGATTATCCGTACCTTTGATAAACGACCTTTGTACGTACCTAACTCTGTGTTTAGCAGCATCGTGGTAGAAAACCCATCTCGGATGCTCAACCGCCGAATCTACGAAACCATTGGCGTACGTTACGACGATTCGCAACAAGTGTCGCTGATCGTTGAAGATATTAGGTCAATGCTTGAATCCCACCCAGACATCGATGCCAAGCAAACGTTGATAGTCAACTTCAATGGTTTTGGTCCGTCATCACTCAATATCATGGTCTACACCTTTACCAAAACGGTCAACTGGGTGCGCTACCACAAAGTGAAACAAGACGTGCTGTTAAAAATTATGCAGATCATCGACAACCGCGAAGCTCAAATCGCCTTCCCGACTCAAACTATCAAACTTGATTTAGAAAACGCCGGTGAGTTCGCTGGCATGCAACCGCAAACCGAGCATCAACAGTAAACCATGCAGCCCCGATTATCGGGGCTGAGTTTTATTAATCGTTGATTGTTGCTGGCTGAGTAAATGCGTAGCTTTGTTTAGCGACTTCTAGTGAATCATCCATCCACCAGAAATGCGTGTACGTTTCACCGTGCACAGGGTTGGTTTCACCCACCATTGGAGTGACCAGTTCTGCCCCGGTTACTTGCGCTTCTGCGATAAGGTCTGTCATTGGCTCATCCCATTTATGAGCAAACAGCTCGTACGTTGACCAATGCACAGGAAACAGCTTCTTCGCGCCTAGATCCATAAACGCTTGCATGGTGTGACGTGCTTGCATGTGACCCCAGTTTTCAACCGGAAACCCTTTTCCATCTTTAACATTTGCGGCGACTTCGATAAACGCCATATCAAACGGGCCAAGCTTGTCTGCAATTTGCTTGAAATGCGAGTCGTAGGCGGTGTCGCCACTATAGAAAAGAGAACCGGATTGGCCGCGCATCGCCCAAGACGCCCATAGAGTGCTATTGGAATCAAACCCGGTACGACCCGAGTTATGATTCGCGGGTGCGGCGGTGAATGTAACACTGTTGAAAGTCGCAGAATCCCACCAATCAAACTCTCTGATTTTGGAAGGCGCAACGCCCCACTTTTCTAGATGTCGACCTACCGCAAGCGGCACAAAGAACTCTACGTCTTTGTCTGCATAGAAGCGAACCGTCGATTCTTCCAAATGGTCGTAGTGGTCGTGAGAAATCACAATCACATCGGGCGTTGGTAACTGCTCTTTTGCGATTGGCGCGTTGACGTTGCGTGAAAATAACGACTTCGCGATCCAAGGGGACGCGTAATCAAACACTGGGTCAACCAGAACACGCGTGTTATCAATATCAATGAACAAGCTGGAATGTCCCAACCAAGTGATCCTAGGCTCAAGGCTTCGGGTTGATAGCTTGGCAACATCGACGGGCATATTTGGCAGCGTCGATTGCGGCTTTAACGCACCGCGCTGAAAGAAGAACTTCCACATCACTGAAGACATACTTTCTGGGCTTGCGACGTTAGGCATACGGGTAATCACTTTGCCATCTTTGAACTGGGTGGAGTCCACAATTCTTTCGAGCCGTTTTAGTTCGCTGCTTCTTGACTCAACGTTATCGTCAGCACGTAGAAGTTGGTTTAATCCCATCATGCCCAGTGCTGAAAGAACTGAAGCTTTGATCACATTGCTCATTCTCATGTCCTATTCGACTATCCCAAAAAGTAAACGATGGTGTATACTTTAGGCACAACAATATTAAAAGTAAACACCATCGTTTACTTTTAATTGTGATAGGTTGAGTTCATGATTAAAAGAAGTGATATAAAACAAGAAGATATCATCAAATCCGCCATTGCAGTTTTTTCTCAAAAAGGGTTTGAGCAGGCAAGCATGGAAGGCATTTCAAAGCATGCGGGTGTATCCAAGCGCACGCTTTACAAGTACTACGCCAACAAAGATGCCCTGTTTGAAGTCATTGTAGATAAACTAATGTGTCGCTTTGATGACCAATGTGAGCTGAAGTTTGAACCTTCTGTTTCAATTGAGCAGCAGCTAACGGACCTGACTCGTAAACAGATGTGCTACATCAATACCGAAGACTTCCAAATGACTGCACGTTTGGTTATGGCAGAGTGCATTCGTTGTCCGCATACGTCTCAGCTCCTGATGAAACGCTTCGAAGCGATTGGCGATACGTATGGATTGCACCAATGGGTTCAGCAAGGTATTGAGGCGGGCGCACTGGAAATAGACAATATCCCATTAGCGATTGAGCAGTTTATCGGCAGTATCAAGGCGATTGTCTTCTGGCCACAGTTGCTTGCCCACCAGCCACCACCAAGCGAAGAGCAAGTTAAAACGGCGATCCAACAGGCTGTGAACTGCTTTGTCTCGACCTATAAGTCCGCCAAATAGTTCGAATGTAACCAGATATTTCACTGTCTGGTTACATCCTTACATCACTATTTCCCACACTTTCGAAACGTTCGGCTCAGATTCCGTGAATTAGCTTAGAATATTCGCTTTCCGTTTTTGTGCGTCTATATTGTGTGAACGCATTATCAGCAACTTGGTCAATATCACCGGAAAATAAACATATCTTATTATTATAAAAGGGATAATTGGTATGTTGTATTTTGAATTCCTGTTCCTATTGCTGATGCTTTACATCGGCTCCCGTTATGGTGGCATAGGTCTTGGGGTAGTGTCTGGTATTGGCTTGGTTATCGAGGTGTTCATCTTTAAGATGCCTCCTACGTCGCCACCCATTACCGTGATGTTAATTATTTTGGCAGTGGTGACCTGTGCTTCGATTCTTGAAGCGGCGGGCGGCTTAAAATATATGTTACAGGTCGCGGAGCGTTTACTGCGTAGAAACCCAAAACGCGTAACGTTAATCGCTCCGTTTGTCACCTATACCATGACATTTTTACTGGGCACCGGACACGCGGTGTACTCCATTATGCCGATCATCGGCGATGTAGCGCTGAAAAATGGTATTCGACCAGAGCGCCCAATGGCGGCTTCGTCTGTAGCGTCTCAAATCGCGATCACCGCATCACCGATTTCTGCGGCAGTGGTTTACTACTTAGCACAACTGGCTGACATTCAACACAACATCACTCTGCTTTCTATCTTGTTAGTCACCGTGCCAGCTACGCTATTTGGTACATTGTTGATGTCTCTTTACAGCTTGAAACGCGGTAAGGAGCTAGACGATGATCCTGAGTATCAAGCTCGCTTAAAAGACCCTGAGTGGAAAAAACGTATTGAAACGACGACAGCAACTTCGCTGGATGAGGTGCTACCAAGCTCAGCACGCAACTCTGTACTGATCTTTATTGCGTCTATCTTGATGATCGTTGTGATCGCCATGGTGCCAGAAATTCGCACCATCGTTGATGGCGATAAACCGATCAAGATGTCGGTGATTATCCAAATGATGATGCTCTGCTTTGGCGGTATTATCTTGCTTGCAACGAAAACCGACCCACGTGATGTGCCAAATGGTGTGGTGTTTAAATCGGGTATGGTTGCGGCCATCGCCATCTTTGGTATTGCTTGGATGTCTGATACTTACTTCCAATACGCAATGCCTCAGTTCAAGTCCGGCATCGTCGATATGGTAACGACGTATCCGTGGACTTTCGCGTTAGCGCTGTTCATCGTTTCTGTTGTAGTCAACTCGCAAGCAGCAACCGCGCGTATGATGCTACCGGTCGGCTTAGGTCTTGGTTTAGATCCAGCGCTGCTCATTGGTATCATGCCAGCCGTTTACGGTTACTTCTTTATTCCGAACTACCCTTCAGATATCGCAACAGTGAACTTCGATACCTCAGGTACAACGAAAATCGGCAAGTGGTACTTTAACCATTCATTCATGTCTGTGGGTTTAATCGGCGTGATTGGTGCTTGCTGCTTGGGTTATGTCCTAGGCCAGATAATTATCGGTTAGCACCATATACATAACGTATAATATACGCCTGCATGATTTGCTATATTTTGCAGGCGTTTTTATCTGAAACTTGGTGATATAAAACCATATATGGAATGATATTCTATTATTTAATTGTCTAAATTAACGCTAAAAAGTGACTCTTTTATTTTTGCGACCAATTTCACTAAATCTATATGCTTATCAAAACACTTCTCTCAATTGCTTATTCTATAACCTATTGAGTCAGTGCTATAAAAATCAAAACTACAGGTTTTGTCTCAAAACTGAGAAACAACTTAACAAACACCAGTAATTAGCGTGATTGAATTCTTATCATACTTATTTCGCTAACATAAGTAGGCGTTTACCTTTTATAGTGGGTCTAGACTGTTGGCCAGAAATACTCTCAATGACTCGAATAACTTCAATTTTAAATAAAGTGGTGAAAGCAGTTTCCACTCATTTCCCACATATTATTCCGATCGCCGGAATATTCATTGCTGTATTTCTCGTGACCGCCGCCACTAATCACTATCAACTCCGAGAACATGTCATTGCAGACGGCAAAAAATCAATCGCAAAGCTGGAACAGTACATCGATAACGTCGCCGATGGCTTACAATTGCTGCACGACAGTGTTGGAAAAAGTTGCACTTTCGAAGACCGCCTCAAACTCAAAGAACACGTTTTTAACTCGCACATGATCAAAGAAATCGGCCTGTATAAAAATGGAACGGTTTACTGCACCAATGAAGGCCCTGCGAACATCCACCTTTTTAACTCAACTCTGCAACGCATCGCTGCTTCGCCAAAACACATTACGGTGTCACTGAGCCACTCACAAAGTCGATTGAGCACGTTTTTTATTTACGCTTCTGACGGGGAAGAAAGCGGTATTAATGCGTTGCTGCATCCAAACCAATTTCTCGAATTGATCTCTCCGGCCTTCGACCGCCGTAACTACGGCTACCAAATCCAAGTATTGCACAAAGTGATTCAGTCCCATCAGGAGCAGCAGCTTAGAAACAATCACTTGTTCGAGTTTTCGTCTGATCTTTATCCGTTTTCACTGACCATTTTCCTTACTCCAGCTACCTACAAAACCCACTACCTCTCTCATCTGGGCGAAACGATTTTGCTGGCGTTGGTACTATCACTGATTTATTTCATCGTCCGTTATCAAGCACTGGCTAAGCTCTCAGTCGAATACTCACTGCTGCATGCGATTAAGCAGGAGCAACTCGAGCTTTATCTGCAACCTATCGTTGATATCCACTCGCGCACGTTAGTTGGTAGTGAAGCTTTGATTCGTTGGAACCATCCAGCTCAAGGGCAGATCTCGCCAGAGCAGTTTATTCCTCTAGCAGAGAAGCTCGGTGCGATTGATCAAATAACCAAATATGCGTTTAAAGAAGTCACTCGCTTCTTAAAACAGAACCCTGACTACGTTAGTCAAAGTTACATCAGCATCAACATTAGTCGCTACCAAATCCTTAAGCCTGAGTTTGTTAGCTTTATCAACAGTTATGCGAAACGTTACCCGCAGTACACCCGTCGCATCGTGTTAGAACTGACCGAAAACGTCGACCTCACGCCCGAGCAGCTAGATATTGCCATCGGCAATCTTAAACACTTTCAACAACTGGGCTTTGAGATAGCGATTGATGACTTCGGCACGGGTTACTCTGGTTTAAACTTAGTGCGACAAATGAAGTTTGACGTAGTTAAGATTGACCAAGTGTTCACTAAGAGCCTGCATACCGACTCCAATATTAAGCCAGTGCTTAAATCAATGATTCAGCTTGCAGCGGATCTGGGGATGAAAGTAATCGCTGAAGGGGTAGAGAACGAGTCGCAAATCGAACAACTCGAGCAACTCGGAGTGAAGTACATTCAGGGTTTTTACTATGCCAAACCAATCAAACCAGATGATTTAGCGCGATTTCACCAAATGACCAATGAAGCGATTGTGCTCTCAGATCCAATCCCGAGATGGAAAAGCTAACCAAGATTGAAAGCACAAAAAGCCAGCATATTGCTGGCTTTTTTTAGTCATCGATTTCGATCTTTCTATGGCACACCGTGGCCTTTCGATGCCACCCAAACTCGATACCATTGCTCACGTGTCAACTCGATGTCCATCGCGGCAACCGCAGCTGAAACGCGTTCAATTTTACCTGAACCAATGATTGGTAACGGTTTAGACGGCAAGCGACGTACCCAAGCATAAATCACTTGGTCAATGCTCTCAGCACCGACTTCCTGACGAATTAGTTCTAGCTCGGCTCGCACGCGTTCCGCTTGTTCGGTTGCACCAGTGAAAATGCTCCCACCACCTAAGCAAGACCATGCCATTGGTCGAACACGCAACATTTGCAGTTGGTCGAGTGTACCGTCGTGCGCAACCTCGAAGTTGAGCGGGTTGATCTCAACCTGATTGGTCACTAATGGTTTAGACACACGCGATTGCAACAACTCAAACTGGCGTGGAGTAAAGTTAGACACACCAAAGTGCTTCACTTTACCGACTTTGTGTAGTTCGCTGAAAGCTTCTGCCACTTCATCGGCATCCATCAACGCATCTGGGCGGTGGATCAATAGCACATCAATACAGTCGATGTTTAAGCGCTCAAGTGAATTGTTCACCGATTCGTAGATATGTGCCACCCCCGTATCGTAGTGGTTAATCTTACGCTCTGGGGTTTTATCACCGCACAGCTTGATATCGCACTTGGTCACGATCTCAATTTGGTCACGAATCGACGGCTCAAGCTTAATCGCTTCACCAAACAACTTTTCGCATTCGTAGTTGCCGTAAATATCGGCGTGGTCAACGGTCGTAATACCCAGCTCGATGTGCTGCTTTAAAAAAGACAGTCGTTGCTGCGGAGTCATACCCCATTCAGCTAATCGCCAATAGCCTTGCACCAGTTCCGACATCTCTGGTCCCTGCGGGGCGATAGTTACTTTCGACACCATATTTTACCTCCTAAAATATCTGCCTATAACACTATGCTTGTTTGACAGTTCACTCAACGTATACTGTCGATTAATTCGAACTGGAGTACGAAATATGAGTTTTTCTGAGCGCTTAAAATCGCTAATTGGCGAAGAAAGCATCAGCGGCTTTGCAAGACGAGTCGATATATCCGAAGCCTTGATTCGCAAGTATCTAAAAGGCAGTGAACCAAGTTTAAGTAAAGCTAATCAAATCGCGATGCGAGCCAACTGCTCACTGGAATGGCTCGCAACAGGCTGTGGTTATTTATACCGTCAAGCCGAAGTTGTCGATATGGACGCCTACGAGATTGTCTATCGCTACCTCCACGGAGAAGCGCCCCATGACCAAGAAACACACCGGATGCTTATCTCTGGCTATCAATACCTTCGTGCGCACAAAAAAGCGGATGGCTTCTTGGATGAAACCGCGATGATTGCATTCCTACAACGCCACCCAAAAGAACAGAGCTAACCTACTCCCTTCAACTATAAAGCGTGAGCAGCGACAAGTTTTGGGGCGTAGAAAGTAGGAATGATGTCAGACCTTTTCCTTCGATTTATGATTAAAAAAACATCATAAAAACAAGGACGCCACGTGAAACACTCTACGTTAGCCACCACGATAGGATTATTGCTTGCCAGCACCGGAGCACTGGCGCAGCCTACTCTTTCGCTTTCGACTACCACCACCAGTCGCGACTTTCCACTAAACGCAGCGCAGTCTTTGGTCGTACCGCTGACAAAGCAAACATACCAAATCAAGGTTTCTGAACTGTCTGGTGACTGCCAAGCACCTGAGTCACAAAAGGTGAAGTTTCGCACGCCACTGCAACTCAACTGCGGCAAAGAAACTACGTTGGAGTTAAAGGTTCGCTTTGCTGGCGATTATTCTTTCTCGTTCGACCAACAGCAGCACACTCTCTCGATTGCCCGAGAAGCCAAGAAAAGTACTAGCAGCGTCTTTAAACGCCCGATTCCTCAAGTTAGCTGTGAAACCTATTCAGGTGGTACGGTGATGATTGCTTTGGACGATAGTTTTCCCGATGGCACGCGACTGAAAGACGCTTATTCTGGGCAAATCGTCACTGTCACAAAAGGCAGTGTCACGCTGACTCCAAGTGCTGAAAGTGGCGGTTTAGTGCTGCTTGAAACACTCGACAGCGAACACACCAAGCAACCCTTCACTTACCAAAACGCCAATATCTACTTTGTGATGGTCGATCGCTTTAACAACGCCGATACGATTAATGACAACAGTTATGGGCGCAAGAAAGATGGCAAACAAGAAGTGGGAACCTTTCACGGTGGCGACCTGAAAGGGATCACGGAAAAACTGGATTACATAAAAAGCTTAGGTACCGACGTTATATGGCTCTCGCCAATCGTAGAACAAGTGCACGGGTTTGTTGGTGGCGGTGAAAGCGGCAGTTTTCCATTTTACGCCTATCACGGCTATTGGACGCGAGACTTCACCAAGATAGACGCTAACTTTGGCACAGACGCGGATTTAACACATCTCGTCAGCGAAGCCCATAAACGAGGCATCAAGGTTTTCCTAGACGCCGTCATCAACCACTCTGGCTATTCAACATTGGCGGACCTTCAATTCGACCAGCTTTCGGTTGTCGATAGGACTCACCTGCCCGAACAATGGTCAGATTGGACGCCAAGCGAAGGTGAAAATTGGCATAGCTACCACAAATTAGTGGACTATCAAAATAAACAGTGGGCAAACTGGTGGGGAGCCGATTGGGTCAGAGCGGGCTTGCCGGGTTATACACCGCCAGGTTCAAGTGATATCACTATGACATTAGCGGGCTTGCCCGACTTCCTTACTGAGTCTGAACAAGCGGTTCAACCTCCGCAATGGCTGCTGAACAATCCAAATACTCGTGTTGTTGCCAAAGCCAATTACCGCGTCTCCGATTATTTGATCGAATGGCAATCTGACTGGGTTAAACGCTTCGGAATCGACGGTTTTCGCGTCGATACGGTCAAGCACGTAGAAGGTGACGTTTGGCAACGTCTCAAAACATCAGCCAGCGCGAGCCTCGACCAGTGGCGCAAACAGAACAATCAGCAAGGTGAACCATTTTGGATGATGGGAGAAGTTTGGGGACATTCGGCCTACCGCTCGCCGTACGCCGATGACGGTTTTGACGCGCTGATTAACTTCGATATGCAGAAGAAACTGGATAAAGGCGCGGCGTGTTTTAGCCAAATGCAGCCAACCTATCAAAACTACGCCGATTCAATGCAAGAAGCGCCAGATTTTACGCCAGTGAGTTACATGTCGTCGCACGACACCGAACTGTTTTTCGACCGTTTTAAGTCATTTGAAATGCAAACAAGCGCCGCAAACGCTTTGTTGCTCAGCCCGGGGGCAATCCAAGTTTATTACGGCGATGAAGTCGGCCGCGAGCTTGGGCCTTACGCAGATGACTTTCATCAAGGCACTCGCTCAGATATGGTGTGGAAACTGGATGAAAAACGCCAAGCATTACTGCAGCACTGGCAAACACTCGGCCAGTTCAGACAGCGTCACCCAGCGATCGGCGCGGGGCAGCATAAGGTGTTAGAGAACGAATCCGCGTATGTGTTCTCTCGCACGCTAGGCAAAGATAAAGTGGTTGTCGCATTCGTCGGCAAATAAACTACATCCAACAAAAAAAGGGCTCTCAGATGAGAGCCCTTTTTAGATGAAAACCATTACTTGTTGTTGCGACGTGTTTCTACCGCACCCGCCAATTGGCGTAACACTTTTTCAGTGTCATCCCAACCGATACACGCGTCAGTAATAGATTGACCGTAAGTTGGTGCAACACCGTCTACCAAGTCTTGACGACCTTCAACGAGGTGTGACTCGATCATCACGCCAAATACGGCATCTTCACCATTCGCAATTTGGCCAGCTACATCTTCCGCGACCAACATTTGGCGTTGGTATTGCTTAGAGCTGTTCGCGTGACTGAAGTCGATCATCACTTTCTGTGGTAGACCTGAACCTTCTAGCTCAGATTTGATCGCTTGAACGTGTTGCGCGCTGTAGTTTGGCTCTTTACCACCACGTAGAATGATGTGGCAGTCTGGGTTACCCGCCGTCTCTACGATTGCCGAGTGGCCGTATTTAGTTACCGACAAGAAATGGTGAGAAGCGCCTGCTGAGCGAATTGCATCCGATGCAATCTTAATGTTGCCGTCAGTACCGTTCTTGAAACCTACCGGACAAGAAAGACCCGACGCCAGCTCGCGGTGTACCTGAGATTCCGTTGTACGTGCACCAATAGCACCCCAGCTAATCAGGTCCGCAACGTATTGAGGCGTGATCATATCAAGGAATTCGCTTGCAGTCGGCAGACCCATATCGGTCAGGTCTAACAGTAGCTTACGGCCTAGGCGCAAACCGTCGTTAATCTTGAACGTGTCGTTTAGGTACGGGTCGTTAATCAGACCTTTCCAACCAACTGTGGTACGTGGCTTTTCAAAGTAAACGCGCATTACGACTTCAAGGCGGTCACCCAATTCATCGCGTAGCACTTTTAAGCGCTTACCGTATTCAATCGCCGCTTCAGGGTCATGGATTGAACATGGGCCGATGATAACCAATAGGCGATCATCTTTACCGTTGAGAATATCTGAGATCGCTTGACGTGAACGGAACGTCGTTGAAGACGCGGTTTCAGTCGCCGGAAACTTCTCTAAAACAGCAACTGGTGGCAATAATTCTTTTACTTTACTAATTCTGACATCATCGGTTTGGAACATGGCTTACTACTTCCTATTTTCTTGGTTTGAGCGCCGCACCTAAACGGTTGGTGCATAAATGCTCAACTTTGTTATTTCCTGTTCCCTGTAACTTATCTATCAAAAAACAAGGTTGCAAGCACTATTTTTATCAAAAGGCAATATTTCCGATAATTTTACACTTTACATATCGCGTAAAGAAATAATTACACCCATAAATGATAAGTGCCAGCCCAATGACTAGCAGGTTGGACAAAGCGTTAAAACATAAAGAAAAGCAACTTATTAGCGGGTGTAGCGAAGGCGATAATAGGTGAAATAGATAAGACTGCCCGCCAGCACTCCGCCAATATTGATACTTAAATCGAGGAGAGAAAAGTCTCGATTAGCATTGAACATCTGAGAAAACTCATCGATTGTCACCAAAGAGAGCAACAACCAGATCCAAGGTGATAGCGGAAACGACGCACGCTGATAATGGCGTTTAGGCGTCGCCCAAGAAGAAACAAAACCCAGTGTCGTCGCGACACATAAATGCAACACCCAAGAGCCACCCAGCCAATGCTCAACATCCAACACTGCGTAGGCATACCAGTCTAAAGATTTTGCTAACGACGCCGATCCACCAGCAACAATAACCAGCATCAACAACAGCAATCTTTTGCTCACATAACTCGACGGGTAAGACACGGACATCAATGGTTCTCCTTTGTGGGAAACAAAGGTTACTCGATGTCCCTGTCAGTTGAAAGTCCCTTAGATTAAATAATGGTCAACAAGCAGTAGCACAAATAAGAGCATCAGGTGATAAATGGAAAATTTGAACGTCGCGATGGCAGTTTGCTTGTCGGGATTGAATTTAAGCTTCCACGCGTAGCCGATAAATCCAAGGCTTAAACAGGTCGCTCCCACCCAATAAACCGTACCACTCATACCCACTAACGCAGGAAGCAAGCACACCAAGGTGAGCAACACGGTGTAAAGCAGTATTGAGGTTTTGGTGTATTCCACGCCGTGTGTCACGGGCAGCATCGGAATGTTTGCCTTGGCGTAGTCGTCCTTACGATGGATAGCGAGCGCCCAAAAATGCGGCGGCGTCCAGATAAAGATGATCATCACCAGTAGCCAGGCGTTTGCGTGCAGTTCTCCGGTGACTGCGGTCCAACCTAATAGTGGTGGCATGGCGCCTGCGATCCCTGCGATCACTATGTTTTGCGGTGTCGCTCGTTTGAGATACATAGTGTAAATCACCGCGTAGCCGAGCAAACTGGCGAACGTAAGCCATGCCGTCAGTGGGTTTACGAATGCGTACAGCAATCCAAAACCAAACACACCAATTGAAGTCGCAAAGACAAACACACTCACGACGTTGACATCCCCAGAAGGCAATGGACGCTTGTACGTTCGCGCCATAATCGCATCAATTCGTCTGTCAATCAGGTGGTTAAATGCGGCAGCCGATCCCGCCATCAGGCCAATCCCAGTTAGACCAAAGAGTGACTCGCTAACCGGAAGCGCACCGGGAACGGCCAAGCACATCCCAACCAACGCAGTCAGCAACATTAAGGCGACCACTTTCGGCTTAGTCAGTGTGAGGTAGACTCGCCAAGTCGATTTCGCGTGTTCAGCGGTATAACTTATGGTTTTACTCATCGTACGCTCTCCTTACTGACTAATCCTGAGTTTGCCGACACCTTACTGGTACTTGCTAATAACAGGTAATTGACCTGTAGCACTGAGACCAAAAGCAGCGCCGCGCCTAGGTTGTGCGCAACCGCAATCACCAAAGGCAAGCTGAACAATACGTTGCTTACGCCCAGCAAGATTTGAATCCCGAGCAGCAGTGCGACTCGCTTTGCTGCGCTCTTAAGGCGTAAACTCTCAGTACATAGCAACCGATAAACCATCGCCAATGAAAGTAATGTCACCAATAGTGCACCAAAGCGGTGGGTGACGTGAATCGTCATTCTTGCGCCGTATTCCAAGGTGCCAAACTCGTAACTATCACTGTGAGGTTGTAGCAGTTGGAAAGCGGTCTTAAAGTCCAAGTAGTTGACCCAATCACCCTGACAAATCGGCAAACTGGTACACATCAACGCAGCGTAGTTGGACGACGTCCAGCCGCCGAGTGCGATTTGCAACACCACAACACCCAACGTCACCATCGAGAGTACTCGCAGACCGGCTGACGCTTTCACCTCATCCAATGCAGGACAGGTCGAATCGCGCAGCTTCCAATACAGTAAACACAACAAACTGAACAAGGTGAAACCACCTAGCAGATGTCCCATCACCACAATCGGCATCAGCTTCATTGTCACCGTCCACATACCCAGCAGGGCTTGAAACACAATCACCAAAGACAGTAATACCGGTAAACCAAAAGACACCGCGCGGCTTCTCAGACACAAAAAGGTAATTGCAAACACCACTAAACCTAATGTTCCGGCAAAGTAGCGGTGGATCATTTCCAGCCACGCTTTGTGCGCTTCAACGGTTAAAGAGGGATAGAGTGATTTAGCCAGCGCGATTTCGTGGCTCTCATTAGGTACGGTGAGATGTCCGTAACAGCCCGGCCAATCAGGACAACCCAGCCCCGCATCGGCAAGCCGTGTATAAGCGCCAAGCATAATAACGATAAAGGTCAGTACTAAGCTGAGTCGAACCAGATTAATCAATCTCATACACGACACTCCTTGTCCCTTTTCTGTTAGCCCACGCGTGACAATTTAAGCAGTTTTCTCAGGTCCGCCAGTACGTTCTTACTCTGGGAAACCAGATCTTCCTGAGCCTGCGCTTTTGGATAGCGCATCACCAGTTGCCCTAAAGGGTCGACAATCACGTATTCGAAATCCGATAAGACTTGGTTAACCTCGCCGTTGACATGCACGGTATCAAAACCTTCCGTCTCTATCGCACCTAAGTCACTGGCATCAGTAATCAACAACACAGGGGAGACTCGCGCCTGATATTTACCCAGCGCAATGTGACTTTGACCTAGCAGGTATAACTGTTCAAGACAGAATTCATCGCAAACTCTTGGCACAACATAACCCAGTTGCCACTGAGCGCCTTGATATGGATTTTCTAGACCAAGAGATTCAAAGCTGGTTCTCGGCTCAATCAGTACCCCTTTGTTGGTGACTCCAGAGTGATACCAATGGTTGACTAAAACTGTCTTTGCCACCACAACGGGTAAGGCGAACATCAGGACTAGCGCGATTAAAATAATGCGTCCTCTTAGAACCGGATTACTCATGATGAACTCCTTTTCTTAACGCTCGGTACAACACCCACAAACTCAAGATGACTAACACTAGCGCCATCGAAAACCACTGCACCGCATAACCGAAATGTTTCGCCGAGCTAAGCGGAATTGGTATCCAAGGCTGCGCATACGGCCAAGGTTGATTCAATGGTTGCAACACGTATGGCTCAATATCAATCCTCCAATGATTGGATAGTTGCGCAATGTTTAAGTTCTGAATTCGACTTGGTACACCCTGCTCCAACATCAACTCGTCACTTAACGGGTTTGTGGACCGCTGATATAGCCTTGCTTGAACGTTTAACGGCTCTTGTAGCCAACCCACGTTGGGTAAATCACTTCTTGCTCCGCTTGCGGCGACAAATCCTCTTTCCAACAATGCGTATTTACCGTTGTCTAATGAGACCAGTTGATAAGCCAAATAACCGACTTTGCCCGCGTGAGTTTGATTGTCCAGCAGCAGATATCGTTTTGGCATTGGGCGAACAATTCCTTCAGCGCGTAAACCGGTCAGATAATCGAATTTCAATACCTCTAACTGAGCCAAAGGAATCATAGCGGCCGATTCTCTATCGCTAAGCCTTTGCTCTAACTGCTGTTTTTCATCCGCACGCGAAAGTTGCCACAATCCCAAGTTGATCAATATCGAAAAGACAACCACAGTTAATAACATCCCCAACCAAAATGTGGGCTTCTTCGATAACCCAACAAAGGACAACCAAATGGTATTCATCTTCAAACTGCTGTTGGTCGTGTTATTACTGTTTATCATCGTCAATCTCGCCCGAGCAATGTTCGAAATGGTCAAAGGTCCTCGTTCAGACCTCGAAGATGAAACTCACCAAGACAAACCGATGAGCTTCTACCTCGGTAAACGCGTGTTCCTCTCTGCCCTTGCGGTTATTCTCCTGATTGCGGCGTTACTCAGTGGATTGATAGAACCCAACGCTCGTCCTTATTAACTCTGCCTACAGCACATAAACGAACGTGAATAGGCACAACCACACCACGTCAACAAAGTGCCAATACCAACTCCCCGCCTGAAAACCAAAATGGTCTTTAGGCGTAAAATGGTCTTTGGCGATACGCCCTAAAAGCACGGTCAGGAAGATGGTACCGAGCAACACGTGCATACCGTGGAAGCCGGTTAGCAAGAAGAAGGTGTTGCCATACACACCGGATTGCAAAGTAAGCCCTAGTTCCTGATAAGCATGGATGTATTCCACGCCTTGGTAGTACAAGAAGAAACACGCCAGCACGATAGTAATTTCCAGCCAAACCACCAGCGCCATGCGCCTGTTTTGTTCTAGCGCCACATGCGCCATGTGCAGCGTGATGGAAGAGGTGAGTAGGATGATAGTGTTGACCAATGGAATCCCCTGCCAACTCATTGCTTCTGTCGTTGTGCCCGATGGCGTGGTGGTTAACGGCCAAAACGCCTCAAACGACGGCCAGAGCAGTTCGTGCGTCATGGCGTTGTTGCTCGCACCTCCGAGCCAAGGCACCGCTACCATTCGTGCGTAGAACAGCGCGCCAAAGAATGCGCCGAAGAACATTACTTCTGAGAAGATAAACCAGCTCATCCCTTGCCTAAACGAGCGTGAGATTTGGTCCGAGTACTTTCCGGTCAGCGATTCAGTGATCACACTGCTGAACCAACCAGCAAACATATAAAGCAAGAACAAAACCCCAGACAGCAGGATTAGTTTACCGAAGACACTCCCATCTCCGCCTTCCGCCATGTTTTGCACCGTTACTCCGGCCCCGACTGCGATCAGAAACAGCGCGACCGCTCCAACAATTGGCCAGCTACTTTGCGCTGGCACGTAGTAAGGCTGATGTTTTGAGCTCATTGATTTGCTCCTTGCGGTTGAGCATTCAAACGCGCTTGACTGACACTGGCGACTTTAGCCACTGGATCAGCTTTCTGAGTAATGTCGTATAGAGTGTAAGACAGCGTCAGCGTGTGAATGGAATCAGGGATATCCGGTTCGATGTAGAAAATCAGCGGCATTTCCGCTTGCGCTTTACCTGCTAAGGGTTGCTGGTTAAAACAGAAACATTCAATTTTGTTGAAATAACTCGCGCCTAAACCCGGAGATACGGATGGAACCGCTTGACCGACAATATCGCGATCGGAAAGGTTTTTGGCGAGAAAGGCAGTTTGAATCACCTGCCCAGGGTGTACTTGCATAAAGGCTTGTTTAGGTTCAAACGACCAAGGCATGTCGTGATTTCGATGCGCCATAAACTCAACCCGAATCGAGCGCGACTCATCCGGCACCATACCTTGCGGTTGCAGTACCGATTCGGTATTCGTCTTACCGTTAATTCCCAAGGTATCGCACATCACATCGTAAAGCGGCACCAAAGCAAAGCCGAAGCCAAACATCGCCACAACTGCCATCAGCAGTTTTAGCGTCAGCTTGCGATTGGATTGACTTTGCTCTTCCATCACTAATCCACCTTAGGCGGGGTTGAGAAGGTGTGGTGTGGTGCTGGGCTTGGAACTGTCCATTCCAACCCTTCTGCGTGTTCCCAAGGCTTGTCTTGTGCTTTCTGCCCGCCGCGAATGCATTTGATCACCACCGCAAGGAAGATCAACTGCGACAAACCAAAGGCAAAGCCACCAATCGACACCACCTGATTCACATCCGCAAACTGGATCGCGTAATCAGGAATCCGTCGCGGCATGCCCGCGAGACCGAGGAAGTGCATCGGGAAGAACAACACGTTGACCGAAATCACCGAGCACCAGAAGTGCCACAGGCTCAACTTGTGGTCGTACATATGCCCAGTCCACTTAGGTAACCAATAGTATGCCGCCGCCATAATCGAGAACACCGCCCCAGAGACCAGTACATAATGGAAGTGAGCGACGACAAAATAGGTGTCGTGATATTGGAAATCAGCCGGAACGATCGCCAACATCAACCCGGAGAAACCACCGATAGTAAAGAGAATGATAAAAGCGATAGCAAACAACATCGGCGTTTCGAACGTCATCGAACCGCGCCACATGGTCGCCACCCAGTTAAACACTTTTACCCCTGTCGGCACCGCAATCAACATGGTGCAGTACATAAAGAACAGTTCGGCAAACACCGGCATCCCGGTGGTGAACATATGATGCGCCCATACGAGGAATGACAGTAAGGCGATGCTGCACGTCGCGTACACCATAGAATGGTAGCCAAACAGTTTTTTACCACTGAAGGCAGGAATGATCGCCGAGACAATACCAAATGACGGCAAGATCATGATGTACACCTCTGGGTGACCAAAGAACCAGAAAATGTGCTGGAACATCACAGGGTCACCACCACCTGCGGCATCAAAGAAGGAAGTGCCGAAGTATTTGTCAGTCAGCACCATAGTCACCGCCCCTGCCAACACTGGCATCACAGCAATCAGCAAAAATGCGGTGATCAGCCAAGTCCAAACAAACATCGGCATTTTGAACCAAGTCATACCCGGTGCGCGCATATTGACGATAGTGACGATGACATTGATCGCCCCCATGATCGAACTGATACCCATGATGTGTACCGAGAAAACAAACAACGCGGTGCTGTCAGGGCTGTATTGCGTCGACAATGGCGCGTAGAACGTCCAACCAAAATCGGGCCCACCACCCGAAGTGAACAACGAAGAAAGTAAAATCAAAAACGCAAACGGCAAGATCCAGAAACTGAGGTTATTCATCCGCGGCAGTGCCATATCTGGCGCACCAATCATCAACGGAATCATCCAGTTAGCTAAGCCAGTAAATGCTGGCATTACCGCACCAAACACCATGACCAACCCGTGCACAGTGGTCATCTGATTAAAGAATTGCGGCTCGACCAATTGTAACCCCGGCTGGAACAGCTCTGCGCGAATCACCATCGCCATCGCACCACCAGTTAAGAACATAATGAAGCTAAACCACAGGTAAAGCGTCCCGATGTCCTTATGGTTAGTCGAGTAGATCCAACGAGCGATTCCTGATGGCGCCTCATGGTGATGATCTTCTTCGACGGCAACGGCGCTATTTGCACGACTGAGATCCGCGTCTGCAGCTGGCGCAGATTTGACCGCTTCTAATGATTCAGGTTTGGACGTTTTCATTCTCCCTCCTTAGAGGTTGGCGATTCAGACGCTCTCATCGCGTTCACATCGGATGCCTGAACAAGATCACCCGTACTGTTGCCTAACCCGTTGCGCTGATAAGTCACCACAGCAGCGATTTCTTTGTCAGTAAGTTGATTGGCAAACGCCTGCATTGCCGTTCCCGGACGACCATTCAGCACCGTATCGATATGAGTGCTCACCTCTCCGGTCGCAACTTTACTGCCCGTGATCGCAGGGAATGCACCTGGGATACCCGCGCCATTTGCCTGGTGACAGACAGCGCAGCGGTCTAGATACGTTTTTTCACCCAATGTCATCAACTCATCTTTAGACAAAGTGGCAGTCAGTGAAGCCGCCGCTTCTTCTTTTGCTTTGGCGATCTCTTGCTTCTTCGCGATCAACCATTGGTCGTACTCTTGCTCTTCCATGGCATGGACCACGACCGGCATAAAGCCATGAGCACGGCCACATAACTCAGCACATTGACCACGATACACGCCCGGTTCATCAATGCGCGTCCACGCCTCATTGATAAAGCCAGGAATGGTGTCTTTCTTCACTGCAAAATCGGGCACCCACCAAGAGTGGATAACATCGTCTGACGTCAGCAAGAATCGGACTTTGCGATTAATTGGCAGCACCAACGGGTTGTCGACTTCTAGCAAGTAGTGCGCGCCTTTTTCTTCCACACCATCGATCGCTTTCTGACTGGTGGCGAGCAAGCTGTAAAACTCGACGTCTTCGTTAAAATAGCTGTAGTGCCACTTCCATTGAGAGCCCGTGATTCTAATCGTTAGGTCAGATTGAGATGTATCTTCCATCGCGACTAAGGTTTTGGTCGCCGGAATGGCCATTAAGACAAGGATAATGATCGGAATCACCGTCCAGATAATTTCGACTTTGGTACTTTCATGGAAATGAGCAGCGACCGCGCCTTTGGACTTGCGGTGGTGGTACATCGAATAGAACATCGCACCAAACACCACCAACGCAATCGCGCAGCAGATGTAAAAGATCAACATGTGCAGGTCGTAGACTTTACCGCTAATGTCCGTGACGCCTTTTGTCATGTTGAAGGTGCGCTCTTCTGCACCGGAGGAAGCAGCATAGCCAGCAAACAACAAGCCAGTCACTCGCCACAATGTTACTTGCAATCTTTTCAAAAGACCTCTCCTTTGCCTTTTCGCCTTATTTGGCTAGCTTTCCAAGACGACCTATTCGGACTTCCAAGCAAAAATTTCCACTGATTCTTGGGGACGTAGAGAATTATTTGTAAACAGCAAAACTGATGTAATTTGTTATATTTATGTTAATAAAAGCTAGTTGGCGTTTTTAGATTGTGCAAGAAAGTGATATTACTTCTTTGGCACAAGCGCAGTTTAGCGATTGCGTTACCACAAATGATAATCGTTATCAGTCATAACCTCCCAAATGTCATACACTTGGGGTAACGATTGAAGAAGGTAGACAGACTATGATGGAACAAGTAACGCGTTGGTTAGAAAAAGACCCAGACCCACGTACACGTGAAGAGTTACAGCATCTGATAGACGAGCAAAACATTGCCGAGTTGGAAGACAGATTTAGCCGTCGTCTCGAATTTGGGACAGCTGGTCTTCGTGGTAAAGTCGGTTGTGGTCCAAACCGTATGAACAGACTAGTGATCCAAGAAACCGCAACCGGGCTTGGTCACTATCTGATCGAACAAATCAAAGACGCTGCTCAACGTGGTGTGGTAATAGGTTACGATGGTCGACCTGACTCGTGTCAGTTTGCCCACGATACCGCGTCTGTTTTAACAAGCCTTGGCATCAAGGTGTATCTGACCCACAAAGTCGCCGCGACGCCTATAGTCGCTTTCGGTGTTAAACACTTCAACGCAGCGGCTGCAGTCGTCGTCACTGCGAGCCATAACCCCCCCGAGTACAACGGCTTTAAAGTGTACTGGGAAAACGGCGCACAAATCATTCCTCCTCATGACTCAGGTATCGCAGCCGAAATCGAACAAGCAGCAACAAAGCCTGTCCCTCTGATGTCACTTGATGATGCGGAAAAGCACGGTTTGCTCGTTTGGCTAAAAGACGATTACTACCAAACCTACCGCAGCACCATGAACACCAATCCACTATTAGCGAACCATACCGCACCAGAATCGATTGGCGTTGCTTACACCGCCATGCACGGTGTTGGCGCAGAGATGGCAGAGACTCTTCTGCAAGATGCTGGTTTTACAAAGGTTTACAGTGTAAAAGAACAACGCGAACCAGATGGCAGCTTCCCGACGGTTAACTTCCCTAACCCAGAAGAAGACGGCGCAATGGACATGGTTATCGCCCTAGCGAAAGTCAACAATGCGGATATTGCTTGCGCCAATGACCCCGATGCAGACCGATTTGCCGTCGCCGCGCGCAAACCGGATGGCGAACACCAAATGCTAACTGGTGACCAAGTCGGCTCGCTGTTTGGTTACTATCTGTTGAACAAAACCGACGCTAGCAAGCAACTGGTCGGTAACACCATTGTCTCTTCGACTCTGCTGAGTAAAATCGCCCGTTCGATGGGTGCGGAATACTACCAAACACTGACGGGCTTTAAGTGGCTGACCAACATTGCGATGCAAAAGCAAACTGCGGAGAAGCAGTTCCTGTTCGCTTATGAAGAAGCACTCGGTTATACCGTTGGCAACAAGGTGTGGGATAAAGACGGACTGTCGGCACTGGTTGCTTTTGCCCAGCTCACCGCCGAGTTGAAAAGCCAAGGCAAGACCGTTTGGGATCAATTAGAAGCGATTTATCGTCAGCACGGCATGTATGTCAACGCGCAACATAGCACCGCCTTGGATCCTAAAGACCCGCCTGTTGGCGATAAACTGCGTGCCGCGCAGCCAACAATGATTGCCGGCCGCAGTGTCGAATTATTAGAAGACCTTAAAGCACTCACCCGTACTTACGCGGATGGCAAAACAGAGAGTATCGACCTACCAGCCAGTGATGTTCTGATTTACCACCTTTCCGGTGGAGCGCGCGTGATCGTTCGCCCTTCGGGAACCGAGCCAAAACTGAAATGCTACTACGAGGTCGTGGAACCTTTTGATCCAGCGGAATCGTTTGCCGAAGCTTACGAGAAAGCCGATCTTGCCATGGACCTCTTGATCGCCGAGCACCAGCACACCATTTAACCTTATGATTTAAAAGATTAAATGATTTAAAACGTAGTAAAAAGCCTCCATTCCGAATACAGAATGGAGGCTTTTTTATGACCGATAGATTGAGGTCAAATCTGCGCTAACCATATCCGAGCGAGCAATCCCGGTGGTGTGGTTATTCCCGTCGTCACACTGGCAACCTCTCCATCCTTCACGACAAAAATCGTTGGCGTTAATGAGATGCCCCACTGCTTGAATAGGCCACCATTTTGGTCATTGATATTGTCAAACTGGTAGCCTTTCTGTTGCAAAAACGCTTTGACTCTTTGGTCAGATCCTGACGACCCTGAAACTGCCACGACAGTGTAATGATCACTGAGCCAGTTGACCGTTGGACTGACAAATTTACACGCTCCGCACCAGGTCGCCCAAAAATAGATCACGACCGGTTGCTCCTGACTGAGTTGATTGATATTGACTACGCGTCCGTCCATCGTTTGCACCGAAAAATCCATTGCCACGTCTTTCGGCATATCTTGGCTACGATACCAATCCACACTGGCCACGATCACCAAACCAAGTACGATGTAAAGCGTGAGCTCTTTCAATCGAGAAAGGAATGTTTTCTTCACGAGCCAGCTCCTCCACTCGCGGCGTTTATCGCTTGAATCACCGCTTTGTCATTTAAAATCACTGGCAGAGGAATGCCCTCTGGCGCAGCGGGGCCATAAACAATATTGAACGGCACACCAAAGCGGCCATTTTCACGTAAATAACGGCTAACGTCACTGTCAGGATGAGTCCAATCCCCTTGCATCGCGACAACCGACTCCAGCTTTAACGTGGAGTAAACCGGGTCTTGTAGAATCACACCCACCTTGTTGGCTTGACAGGTCACACACCAGTCCGCAGTCACATTCACAAACACTGTCTTACCCGCACTTACTGCGGTTGAAATCGCGCTCTGATCCAGCGTTCGCCACACCAAATCATCAGGCAGCGGAGTCACCCACTTATCTGTCGTCATGCTGCCGAGGATCAGAGAGCCAGCCAAAGCCATCATCAAAAATCCGCCCGATAAAACAAACAGCTTATCGCCATACACACGCTTGATGGCTTTTAGTAGCAGCACAAGGGCGACAAGAGCAATAACCACCACCCAAAACACTGGTAAATGATTACTGAGCAAGCTGAGTAACCACAAGCTAGTGCCGAACATCATAATGCCAAACAAAGACTTAACCTTGTTGAGCCACGCACCTGGCTTGGGTAACAAGGTGGCAAGACGCGGAAAAGCCGACACCAACAACCAAGGAAACGCCATTCCCAAGCCCAATGCAGTAAAAATAACAAACAACTCTACGCTGCTTGCTGCCAGAGCAAACGCCACTGCAGTGCCAAGAAATGGTGCAGAACAAGGCGTTGCTAATAGTGTGGCAAACATGCCCTGAGTAAAGTGACCAAGTTGTGACTCATCCCCCTTTGCCGCAAGCCAAGTGGTCATTCGCGCTGGAAGCGAAATATGGAACAAACCAAGCATATTGGCGCCAAACAACCCAGTCACCAATACCATCAAACCGATAAACCAGCCGCTTTGGAACTGAATCCCCCAACCGACCGCACTGCCCGTCAGCTTCAAAATCCACAAGAAGCCAGCCAGCAACCAAAACGAACACAAAATACCCGCGGATGACGAAAGAAACTGTCGACGAACTTGTCCGCGTTTGAGGCCATGAGCAGACACTACGCTACTCAGCTTCATCCCTAGCACTGGTAACACACACGGCATGATGTTGAGAATCAAGCCGCCGATGAATGCAAAGCCGAGCATGATTAAGATCGAGCTGTTGTAACCCTCGATCACACCCGCGCGAGCTTGCAACTCAACTTCAGCCAGTAGCCCCTCGTCTTTCACTGACACTTGCAGAGGGATTTGATTCAGGTCGATGTCATTCATCCAGCTCGACACGCGAAACGTGACTGACACGGCGCCGTTATCGAGTTGTGTCGTAAGTGGTGTGAAGCTGTACTCTTTACCGCGCGAATCAAACGAGTCAACCACCAGCTCCGGAGATTGCCAAGGTAATGCTTTGCTGAGTTTAACGCTCAGCAGTTTGTTCTGTTGGTCCCAAGTCGCTTCCGAGGCAAGAATTTGCGCGGTACCTTTTGGCACCTGACTGATTGCCTGCGCATAGCGGTAAGCGTCAGATTCAGAAACCGCCAATTGGCTAGGAATAAACGTGAGCGAAAACGGGTAGTCGGTCAACACGCACACGGTGTCACACGAAGAGAGTGTCAGCTTGGCGTTCAGTTCAACAGGACGTTGCCAATCTTGAAGATTCAGAGTCATCGGGATGACCACATCATCCTTATACCCGAGCGTGCTGATGCCTAGCAGGTCAAATCGCTGTGGAAACGGCCAATGCCACTGAACGTCATTGAGGTTGCTCGAACCACTCCAATCTATTTTAGGGGCAACGCCACCTTCACCGGGATTACGCCAGTATGTTTTCCAGCCTTCTTCTAGCTTTACTTCGAGAAAGCCTTCAACCGATGGTTGCGCCGAGTTGGATTGCCCGGTGATAACAAATCGAGTTTGTACTGGGGGATGCTGAGGATTGCTCATCCACCCGGTTTCAGTCGCTACCGATAGAGAGGAAAAGCCAATAAGTAGAGCAAGCGTAATTAGGCCAACGAGCTGTTTAAACAGTTTTATATTTAGTATGCGGTTCATATGTTTTCCAAACTTGACCGTCCGTGACAACTCACATTGTCACGTGCGGGATAGGATTTGGCGAAACACGTTTTCACCAAACCTTATGAGATCCGTTATAAGACCGCACTAACATAAAGAACTGCTCAAACTAGGCAATTTTCTTTTGTAAGAAGATTTTATCGACGCCACGAGTTGGAAAGCCAGTGTAACGCCCCACTTCCTCGAAACCGAGCTTGGCGTAGAAGCCCGGAGCTTGGAATGTATAGGTATCCAAGTAGATGTCGGTTACACCAAGTTTCTTGGCCTGTTGCTCCACTTCTGCCATCAGCTTTGAACCAATGCCTGCAGAACGGTTGCTGTCATCCAACCATAGAAACTCGACAAATAACGTGTTGGTAAAAATCTGGCCGGTTAATCCGCCGAGAAAGTTCCCGCCCGGATCTTCAGCGACGCAAGCCAATGACTGCATTTCTTCATCAGGAAAGTGTTTTAAGTTGAAGGACTTTAGCCCGTTGTAGATGAGATCTTTGATGTTTTTTGGCGGGTTCAACATGAACTGTATGTGCATAACAACTTCCCTATTAAAAAGGCCAGCAAATGCTGACCTTTAAAACTGTGCCAAAAAGTGGCTTAACTGGCAAATGAACTTAGCATCCACAGCGCCAATATCACGAAGATTAAACCCATAAACTTATGTTGATAGGTTCTGAATTTGGCGTTTTCAAGCAAAGGCTTACCTAGAGTGCCAACCAAAGCGACCAGCAGTAAGTTAAACGCTAAACCCAGCACATTCAGCAATAAGCCTAGCGCAAGCATCTGTTCACCAGACGTCGCGGTAATATTACTTGATACAAACTGTGGCAAGAACATCACAAAGAACACCAAGGCTTTCGGATTGAGTAAATTACTCACCAAGGCTCGTTGATAAAACGTGGTCGCAACTTTACTCGTACCACCGAGTTGCGGTGCATCAGATGCACTGGCGCGTAAACAGTCCCACCCCATCTTAAGCAGGTATGCACCACCAAGTAGATGAAGCGCTTTGAGCGCAATTGGGCTCATGGCGATCAACGCCGACACCCCTAGCGCCGCTAATAACGTTAGAATCACTCCAGATGTCGCGTTACCCAAGCTCGCAAAGATCCCCACTTTACGTCCGTAGCTCATACTTGAGCTGGCAATCAACAACATATCTGGTCCCGGCAGTAGCAAAAGTGCGACCACAGCCGTCAAATAGACGGGTAGCACTGATAAATCAATCATAATTATTATATTACAGGAACAAGAAAGTGCGGGATTTTATACCAACATAAGTTCTCAATCCATAATAAAGATGGAAGTAAAATAGCCAACACCCAGAACAAATAACAAGCAAACGTTAACGTAAATAGTTCAAATAAAAAGCGCAATTTTGTACAAAAAATTCAAACCCCGTTAGGCTAGACTGCAAAAGGGACGCGAACAGAGGAAGTGCAATGGCGCATCATACGGAAAAGGAATCAGCAAACTTTCAGCTGGCCAGTGAACTGGGCGGGCTTGAACTCCTTGATGCCAAGTACACCAACCAGAACTTTTCGCGTCATAGCCATGAAGGCTACACCGTGGGCGTTATTGAAAAAGGCGCACAACGTTTTTATCGCACTGGCGGCAATCACATTGCTCCCCAAGACAGTATTATCTTAGTCAACGCTGATGAAGTGCATAACGGTCAAACCGCAACCAAAGGCGGCTGGGAATACAAAGCCATGTACCCACTGCCAGAACAGTTTGCGTCGCTGACCGAAGGCTTACTCCCACAAGGCTCTGTGCCTTACTTTCCTGAACCTGTGGTTTATGACCCAGAGATGGCGCAGCAACTGCGTATGGTGTTCGATACCTTAGCGAAATCGGACAACAAACTTCTACGTGAAACCTTGGTCTACGGCACTTTGGTTAAGCTGATTAGCCGACACAGTAAATCTCGCTTAGATTGGGAGCCACAAACGCGAACCCAAAGACAACTCAAGCTAGTTAAAGAGTTTTTGGATGATTTCCCTCAGGCGGATGTGAGCTTAGACGACCTTGCCAAGCTTGCGGGTTTAAGCCCGTATTATTTGGCGCGCAGCTTCCAGAAAGAGTTTGGCTTTCCGCCACATGCGTATCAAATCCAGTCTCGTTTACGCTTGTCTAAGCAGTTATTGCGACAAGGGATGGACATCTCTGACGTCGCACAAGAAACCGGATTTCATGACCAAAGCCACTTCCACCGTCATTTTAAGCGCGCGATGGGCGTGACACCGAGACAGTACAAACCACAGAAGGGCAAACGTAAATAACAACAGCAGTTTTGTACAAGCGTTGGCTTTGCCCAAGTGTCTAAATAGGGGCAAGTGAACACAATTTGAGACAATAATGAGTACTATAAGTTTGAATTCTATTGCCAATCCTTCCCGTAGCCGTTTATTCCTGCAAGGCACGGTTGCGATGTTACCACTTAGTATTGCGGTGATCCCTTGGGGCTTACTTGCTGGATCGTATGCCGTCGAATCAGGGTTAACCATCATTGAAAGCCAAGCTCTATCGGCAATTTTATTTGCGGGTTCAGCGCAACTTGTCGCCACAGGTATGATCAAAGCCGGAGCGAGTTTAACCACGATGTTACTCGCGACCTTCTTTATTACCTCCAGACACTTCCTTTATAGCGTGTCGATGCGCAGCAAAGTGAGTCCACTTCCGTTGAGATGGCGATTGGCGCTAGGTTATCTGCTCACTGACGAGCTATTTGCGCTTTGTGGTCAACAATCGGACAAGCAATTTGATCGTTGGTACGCCCTAGGTGCAGGCTTAAGCTTTTACCTGTTTTGGAACATAGTTACGTTTATCGGGATTCTCGCCGGCAATTACATCCCTTCGATGAACGAACTCGGGCTTGAATTCGCCGTCGCCGCCACCTTTATTGCTATCGTAATACCCAATGTGAAAACGTCACCTGTCCTCGCTGCGGTAGTCGCGTCTTTAGTCATCGCGGTCACATGCAGCTATTTCGCTATAGAATCGGGACTGATGATCGCCAGCGTTGGCGGTATGGTCGCAGGCTATTTGGTTGAATCGTTTAAAGGAGCGAAGCGATGATTTTGCTGTCAATTTTTGCAATGACGCTTTTGGTTTTCGTCAGTCGATATCTGTTTCTGGAGCCTAGATTGCCGCTGCGCTTAAATCCGCAAGCGCAGAGGTTGCTCAGTTACTCAAGCCCTGCGGTATTAACCGCGATCTGGGCACCTATCGTATTTATGCCGGAGCAAGAGCTGTGGGTCACACCGGACAACCCTTATCTGATTGGCGCCCTAGTCGCGGCGGTCATGGCATGGAAAACTAAAAACGTGTTGCTCACCACCTTTGTTAGCATGGCGGTATTTCTGGTTCTAAAACTGCTTTAACTGAGCCTTTAGCCGAACAACGCAGCGATCAAAAACACCACCACTGCGATACACAGTGTCCATTTCACTAAGATACCAATTTGCGGTGAGCCACCATTCGGCGCTTTGTTACAACAACCCATAATAAAAAACCTCTGATTGAATCACTCAATCAGAGGTTAAACCTTTGCCTTGGGGTAAGGTAAAGAACTTTATTCAGCAACCCATTCAATTTCGATTAAGGTTTCGTCTTTACACTTCAAACGCGCCAAAAACAGGTCTCCGCGATGTACTTCTCCCACGCCTTGCGGTGTTCCCGTCATGATCACATCACCATCTTGCAATGTGGTGTAGCTTTGTAACTCTTGTAAGATCACCTGCGGCGGGTACATCATCTGCGACACATCGCCTTTTTGCACACGCACGCAGTTAATGAACAATTCTATCTCTAGGCTATTGATGTCTAATCCTGCAACGGGAATAAAACGGCTGAATACGGCAGAGCCATCAAACGCTTTTGCTCTTTCCCACGGTAAACCTTTCTCTTTCAGCTTAGATTGCAAGCCACGCTTGGTCAGGTCGAGCCCAAGTCCAACCGCATGAAACTGGTTGTTTTTGATCAGGAAACAGATTTCACCTTCGTAATGAAGTGGCTCTTGATGGGTCGCACGCAGTACCGAAGAAATAGAAGTCGATGGTTTGTTAAACACCACCATTTGCTCAGGAACAGCATTATTAAGCTCGTGAATATGCTCTAGATAATTGCGTCCTACACAGATAACTTTGGTTGGGTAAACCAACTCTTCATCAAGCTTAACCGAATACATCTCACCTTCCCTGAACCATGAATATCAGCGAACGATTTTAGAGCAAATATGAGTAAAGGGAACTACGATAAGTCTGAAAATCAGATCCAAAACCCATTATTAATCAAAGCCTAAATAGCAAGAAACGCGTTGTACACAGGCACAGGTTAGCAAAGACAAACACCTATTCGCTTAACACTTGGTGTATGACTATCTCGGGAAGATTGCTCATAGTTTCCCCCGACGTCACCTAACGCAGTCAGACCGCTAAGGCTAATGATGCCCTTAACCTTAGCGTAATTGGAAAGGTATCTATTTAGCGTTTACCGCTCTTACAAACACTTCTTGAGCACCTTCGATGTTTAGTGCTTTCGCTTCATCAAGTAAGCTCAGTGCCTTATCGATGTTGTTGGATTCCACTGCCTGCCGGATGGCATTGTGGTAGTAAGATTGTGTTTCTGGAATAGCTTGAATCGCAGGCTGGGCTGGCTTTTGAACTACCGCGACTTCTTCAGGCTTGGCCTCTACCAGAGATTTTTGGTTGTAACCACTAAGCGTGATTGTTTCCACACTCAAAGAAAAGTGGCCGTTGTTGGATGCTAAGTAGGTAGGATCCGTCACAATCGGCATCGGCTCACCAGATTCTTGCGCTCTGATCTTTGCAGGATGAGGCACAACCACTTTTTTGCCAAGCTCTGAAGTCTTTACGTAGACGATCATGTAAGGAGTCTTGACCGTGTCTACTTTCTCGGTCAATTCATAGCGATTCTTGGCGAAAGCATCAGAAAACTTCACGGTAAATGCATCATCGATTGTCTTAACAACGTTGAATTCCGAATCAAGTAATTCAACTTGAGGAATCGCCACCTCCCCATCTAGCATCAAGCTTCTTAGTCGTATTTCAACCAAGCCTGATTGCTGGGCAAAGGTAAACGCTGAAAAATAGCTCTTGCTACCATCAAACTGATTAACAGGTGACGAAGCGTTCAGTTCAAAGTCCAGATCTTGATTTTGTTGTAGTCTAAACCAAGGGAAATGACTGGCAGACTCGCAACATACTTCTGTTTGCAGGGGTAAGATATTTTGCTTAAGAGATAAATCATCGCTTGAAGCACAACCGATTAAACTCATGCCGGAGAGTAGCAAGGTAAGGTATTTTTTCATCTCTATATCCATTTCTTATTATATGAGTAAAGGCAGTCTTAAGACTGCCTTCTATGTTATAGCTCGTAAACTTAACTAACCGAGTTAGAACCAGATTTCAGCTTCGACACCAAAGCGAGTTTCGTCACCATCCGAGTCTTTAGCCCAAGCGTAATCATCATCGCTAGAAGTCATGTAAGTTACGTATGGCTTGATTTGAGGGCGGCCCCAGTAGTCAGCATTCACAGTGAACACAGGTGCTAGAGTTGCAGTTACGAACGAAGTATCGTCTTTATCGCGTCCCCAAGCCGAACCGTCATCAAGCATTTCGTTTGCGTAAGTTAGCACGGCTTCCATACGGAAGTTGTCGTTAATCTTGTACGATGGAGTCACACCAACGAATAGACGCTGAACATCATCTTGTCCCCAAACTTGACGGTCATCTTTGTTATCAAGCGCCCAGTAAACAAGCTCAGTACCAATCTGTAGGTTATCCGTAACGTTCGCAACACCGTAAGAAGTCAAAAAGATCGAACGATCACTTTCATCCCAACCACCGTTCCAAGAACCGAAGTTGACACCTTTGGTACCAGCTAAGCCTTCACCGTAAGTCAATGCAGTTAAAGACCAACCATCAAAACCATAGTAGCTTGTAGAGTAAGTGACAGAAACACCCACACCATCGTCTGCCGCATTTGTTGAAGAATCAACGTTGGTTCTAGTCATGTACTTAACGTCGAAGTCAAACTTACCACCAAGACCTTCCACGCCGTACATGTATAGGTCAACAGAAGTCATTGTTTTGCTGCTTCCGTTGTCGTCTAAGTTATCATTCTTACAGTTGAGTGTAGCGGTACCGACAGTACAGTAACCATCACCAGCATCAGCAGAAACAACCGCTAAGCCCATGTTGTCGTGTTGGATACCACCACCCAGACCAGAAGATTGTTTCCAGTACTCTTTTGTGATGATACCTGCTTGGCGGTTTAGGTAACGCTGACCAGCCCAAATACTTGTGCCTTCCGCGAAGAAAGAGAGATCGCCCAGTTCTACATACGCTTCTTTGAATTCGAACTCACCAGATTGTAGGTGTCCTTCGTTACCGCCTGAAGAGGTGTAGAAACCACGGCCGTTACCACCTTCGTGGTTACCATATTCCGTTTTCAGAACGTATTTAGACCATGAGCCATTTTCGTAATTGTCACCACGAGAAACCGTGAATTCGACTTGATTAGGGTTTCCTGAGAACGCGGCACCTGCTGCGCGGTAGTCACGACGGTGCGCCCAAGTCTCACCAGTATCTAGAGACTCACCTACGTTGTATAGCAGGTGGCCATAACCGTTGACTTGCCATCCCTGTTGAACTTTATCATCTGCGTGAGCAGCACCAATAGCAAGTGTAGAGATCACTGCCGCAGCAACTATGCTTACTTTTTTCATTATTAACTCCGTTTAGGGTTTCTTATTCTTTTTTACGCTCTCCCCGATACATCCCGAAAAGGCAGCTACAGGTGGTAAAAAGAGAGGTAAGACGAGACGTGGGTTAACCCCTTGTCTCCATTTGTTTCAACTGTGGCAAGATTACTGAGGGAGGAGGTGTTCTACTTCATCCGGATGAAAAATAATTCAGGGGGATGAGAAAGGAGGAGAAAGTTAACCGAACAAGGTATTAGTGCGATTAGTCACAGTTCTAAGGAGGAGTAGACGGTTTTTATTAATTTTCTGCTCAACAAAATGCCAAATAGCTCAAATTTTTTCCTAAAAACGTCATATTTCTGTAATAAAATTACATTTACAATTTTTTATAAGGCGCTTGACCTCATGCAAACAAAACTATTTACTAAAGCCTCACTACAAGGAAAATAATATTTATAAAGTGATGAATATGCAGCGCTCACATCCCTATCCTCAAGGCGCAACACTGAATGAAAACGGGTGTAATTTTTCGATTTATGCTCCCGGTGCGCCAAAAATCCAGCTGGCCATTTTTGATCAGCATGGCGATTTTCAGAGCTATCCGCTTGCGAATGAATATGCGGGGATAAAACACACTTTCATCCCTGGAGTGACCGCTGGCACCAAATACGCTTACATCGTCGAGAAAGATGGTAAGCCGCATTTGATTTCCGACCCGTATGCCAAAGCGATCTCCCGACCGCTTCACTACACATTGCCTTTCGACTCTGAAAAAAGCTTTAAACTTGCCGAGTGTGTGGTGGTCGATGACCAATTTGATTGGCAAGGTATCGAACGCCCTCGCCGTCCTCGCGAAGAGATGGTGTTGTTTGAAACCCATGTGAAAGGTATTTCTAAGCTCAACCCGAGTGTCCCTGAGCACCAGCAAGGCCGCTACTTAGGCTTAGTCAGCCACGCGATGATCGAGTTTTACAAGCAGCAAAATATCAACACTCTGCAACTGCTGCCAATTGCGGCCTGTATGCACGAGCCACATCTGCTCAAAATGGACAAGGTCAATTACTGGGGCTACAACCCATACTTGTTTATGGTTCCCGACCCTAGATACGCGGAATCTGACGCGGTAAACGAGTTAAAAACTGCGATCCGAGAACTACATAGACACGGCATTGAAGTGATTCTGGACGTGGTCTACAACCACACCGCTGAGGGTGGTGCAGACGGTCCGGTATTTAACCTAAAAGCCCTCGACCAGCACTACTATCTCAAACACGGCCGCCACTTTGCCAATTACACTGGTTGTGGCAATACGGTTGATCTTTCATACCAGCCTAGCCTCAACTTGGTGATGGATACGCTGCGTTACTGGGTCAATGAATACAAGGTCGATGGCTTCCGTTTTGACCTCGCAGCCACTTTGGGCCGTCATGGTGATCATTTCAGCCAAGACGCCGGATTCTTTAAGGCTGTCGCTCAAGATCCGGTGCTGAGAGACGTTAAGCTTATCGCAGAGCCTTGGGATATCGGTCCGAACGGCTACCAAGTCGGTAACTTCCCGTTTGGCTGGAACGAGTGTAACGACAGACTGCGCGACATCACCCGTAGCTTCTGGCGTGGCGACCAAGGTTTTCTCAAAGAGTTTGCCACCCGTATTATGGGCTCACGTGACCTTTACAGTGCTGCCAACTGGCCATACAAACTAACGGTCAACTACATCACCTATCACGATGGGTTCTGTATGCAAGACCTTGTCTCGTACAAGAACAAGCACAACGAAGCCAACGGTGAACATAACCGTGATGGCCACGGTGACAACCGCTCCGACAACTACGGCGTGGAAGGTGAGACCGAAAACCAAACAATCATTGAGAAACGTGAAAAGCAGAAACGCAATTTTATGGCGAGCCTGCTGTTTGCTTTTGGTATTCCGCACGTGCTGACCGCCGATGTTCTGTCGCACACTCAACGTGGTAACAACAACGCGTACTGTCAGGACAACGAAATCAGTTGGCTTGATTGGCACATGACGCCACAGAAAGAGTGCTTTAAAGAGTGGTTGGCGCAGATGGTCAAAGCTCGTCAGACCTACATGGTGCCGTTTATTCGTGCGTTCAGTGGCGAAAAGCGTAACGACAACCGCATTTTCTGGCGTCGACTCGATGGCAGTTTTATGGAGCACGAAGACTGGAACATGTTGAGCTCTGTGGCGCTGCATTTAGGGTTAGGCAAAAACGGCGACGAGCTGTTCTACTGCATTAACCAGACCAATGCCCCTGCCCGATTCACGCTTCCGAGCGATGCGAATCAGGAATGGGTGATGATTTGTAATACCGACTCTCACGAACTGCACCAAACTATCGACCACAAACAGGTCTTAGTTGCTCCGGCATCTATCGCGATTTTCCACGCCAAATCGTGGGCATCGTATGCACCTGTTTGGTAAGGGCTTACATATCCCCTAACTTCATCTAAAAAAGGCACACTGTGCCTTTTTTTTATTGGCATATCTTACATTTAGCCGCAACTTGTCTTGAACTGACGCTAAATAGCCTGAACAATACAAACATCCAATGACTTTTATCCGCCTGACGAACAGGCCGCGTGATACCGCTTTCAGGAACAAGGTATGTCAGACAAGATTTCCACTACTGCGCTTGCAAAGCTACGTTCAATTGAACCTAAGCAATTGTTCGCAGAGCTAAAAACTGCGGGTTATATTAACCGTGCGGAAGAGAGCTGGGTGCTTACAGAACTCGGGGCAAAATTTGGTGGCGAGTATGTCGAGCACGCCAAATTCGGCAAGTTTATTGTCTGGCCTGAAAATCTGCTCATTGATTCCAGCGCCACCAGCGGAAAAACACTAAGCGCGACACAAATCGGTGAGCGATTTGACCTCAACGCGAAAAAAATCAATCAACTGCTGCAAGAACTCGGCTGGATCAACCGCAGTAAAAACGGCTGGCAAGTGAGTAATTCCGGTCTCACTGTCGGCGGTTATCAGCGCGAAGACAAAGAGAGCGGCCCGCAGTTTGTTGTTTGGCACGACTCCATCGTTCGCAATAAGCGCCTAAAGCAATCTGTATTGGAGTTCTCCGGGCACGATGCAGAGGTGCACGCAACCGACAAGTCACTTTCCAGTTTCAGACAAAAATTCGAAGCCAAACACCGCACTCTTGACGGCCATTACGTTCGATCCAAAGGCGAGTTGATCATCGATAACTGGTTATACATGAACGGCATTGTGCACGCCTATGACCGACAACTGCCCATCGAGCAAGACGTGCTGAGTGATTTCTACTTACCGCAAGGCAAAGTTTATCTGCAATTTTGGGGCAGAGACAACGGCAGCATATCTGATAAACAGCGTGAGCAGATCAGGTCGATCTACCAAGCACACCAGTTTGAACTCATCGAAGTATTCCCAGAAGAGATCGATCAACTGGATAACGTATTACCGTCAAAGCTGCGCGAGTACGGCATCAAGGCTTACTAATTCGTTATACCAATTCGCTTTGCTGCTCGGTTGAGGTTAGCCAGCCGACTAAGTTGGCAACTTTGGCGTTGTCGTTATCGCTGTGTGACATCAGGTAATATCCGTTGCCTGACGACACCACTTCATCAAAGGGCTGTATCACTCGCTTGAGTTTTAAGTCTTGCTCAGCCAACGTCAAATCCCCAATTGCAATCCCATAACCGAGTTGCGCTGCGTTCATCGCTTGATCGAGCGTGGCAAAGGTCTGATTGGTTTTACCTTTCAGCTTTGGTAACCCACAGGCGTTAAGCCACAGTTGCCAGTCAGATTGTTCTTGGTTGGCGTGTAACCAGGTAAATCGGTCAAGCAAAGACTCATCCCCTTGCTCAGATGCCAAGCGTTGCTTTTGCCACAGTTGTGGCGAGCAAATCGGCGCGAGTTTTTCTTCAAACAACAACGCTTGCTGAACATTTTTAGTTTTGCTCGGTTTGCCGTACATCACCACTACGTCAAAGCTATCAAAGTTAGGGATAGGTTGGTGCTTGGTGGTTGAGGTTAATTCAACATTGATATCAGGATACGCTTGTTGAAAACTCGCCAAACGGGCAAGAATCCAACTGGTAATACAGCTTGGTGCGTTTAACTTGATCCGGTTTGCGCCTTCAGAGACCTCTCGCACCGCACCTTGCAGACGCTTAATGATGTCTTCCGCCATTGGTACAAACTTGTCCCCTTCAGGGGTTAACGCCAACCCTCGAGCCTGACGATAAAACAGCGTCGCGCCGATGATCGACTCCAACGCCTGTATCTGGCGACTGATCGCGCCTTGCGTCATATTCAGCTTTTCTGCCGCATGGGTAAAGTTAAGGTGCTCAGCGGTAGCTAAGAACGCTTGTAAGTTTTTTGTAGAGGGCAGTCGACTGTTCATTCTCGCACCGTTGAGCCATGTTATTTTTGCATGCCTATTATGTCTTAATTTCGATTCATTATTAAATTCATTTTGACTAGATTAACAATTAGCCCCGCGAAAGATGAATTTTATTTCATTCATCACGATTTATAAGTCACACAAAAGGATTTTTCATGGGTTCACTTGCAGACAAATTAGCGCCTGAGAGCATAAAAAAATTAATACCTTATCAATCTGCACGTCGCATAGGAGGTTCGGGGAGACTATGGCTCAACGCGAACGAACTCGAGCAATCCATCGCGTTTAGTGAGCAGCAATCTGACTACAACCGCTACCCAGACTTTCTTCCACATGAGATTGCAAGCGCATACCAGCAATATTGCCAAACTGAGCAACCTGTACTCGCGGTGCGAGGAGCAGATGAAGCTATTGACCTGTTGATTCGTACTTTCTGTAAACCGGGCGCAGACAGCATCGCGATCTGCTCACCGACTTACGCGATGTATGAGTTTTGCGCCGAATCCTTAGCCGTTGAGACCATCGACGTACCATTGCTCGCGCCAGACTTTGCGTTGGATGTAGACGGCGTAGTCAAAGCCGCGAAACACTCAAACATCGTTTTTCTTTGTTCGCCAAACAACCCGACGGGACAACTGCTGAACAAAGCTCAGGTCATCGAGATCTTAGAGCAGACCAAGCAAGACGCGTTGGTGGTGGTCGACGAAGCCTATATCGAATTCGAACTGGCACAGAATGTGGTGAGCTTAATCGACCAATACCCAAATCTCGTGGTGATTCGTACCCTGTCAAAAGCGTTCGGTTTGGCGGCGGTAAGGTGCGGATTTATCGTCGCGACGCAAGAGGTGATGGACTACGTGATGAAGCTGATTCCGCCGTATCCAATGCCTGACAGCTCGGCAGAAATCGTTCTTAAGGCATTGAGTGAGCAAGGATTAGCGAAAGTCGCGGCCAGCACACAAGCACTTATCGAGACCAAGCAACGCTTTATCAACAATATTAAAGAACTGCCTTGGATAGAGACCATCTATCCTTCGGCAACAAACTTTGTTTTAATTCGTACACACGCGGATGTTGATCTGTTTGGTTACTTAGCTGAACAAGGGATTGTGACGCGCAATCAGGCTCATGAGCCGAGTCTGAAACACTGTGTTCGTATCACTGTCGGCTCAGAACAGAGCATGCAAGAAGTCGCTCAAACTATCTGTAACTACAACAAAACGCAGACAACATCGAAGTAAATAAGGGACTAACTATGAAAAAACTACTTAGCGTACTGGCTTGTTCAACCATTCTTTTTGCTGCACCGAGCATGGCCAAAACGGTCAGACTGGCTTCAGATTTTACCTATCCACCGTTTAACTACATGGACGCAAGCGGCAATCCAGCAGGTTTTGATATCGAAATCGCGGATGCGCTTTGCCAAGAAGCCAAGCTGGAATGTACTTGGGTTTCACAAAGCTGGGATTCATTGATTCCTGCGTTGATGGCACACAAATCCGACGTGATCATGGCATCGATGCGTATCACTGAAGAACGTAAAAAACGCGTATTGTTTACCGACAAGTATTACCAAACGCCAGCACGCTTTGTGGCGAACAGCGAACAAAAACTGGTTATCAGCAAAGAAGGCCTGAAAGATAAAGTCATCGGCGTACAAACAGGTACGATCCACGACCGTTACGTAACGGATATGTTTGGTGACGTTGCCGATATCAAGCGCTACGCAGGTCAGGATGAAGTGTACATCGACATGCAGAACGGTCGTCTGGATGCGACATTTGGCAATTCAGACCAACTTGCATTGGCATTCCTAGACAAAGAGATTGGCGAAGGCTTTGAGTTTGTGGGTGAAGCGGTGACAGACAAAGCGTACATCGGCGAAGGTACGGCTCTGGCTCTTCGACAGAAAGACAAAGCACTAGCAGAGAAGTTTAACCAAGCTATCGAAGCGATTCGCGCTAACGGAACATACGATAAAATCGCGAGTAAATACTTCACGTTCGATATCTACGGTGAAGAGCTATAATTACCAGCCTCTTAAAATCACAAAAGCCCCAACACGGGGCTCTTTTATTGGCTTAAATTTGGTTGATTCGATTAGCGTGGGTAACGCGCCATCGCCGCTTCTTCTTTAGACACTACCGCTTTACCGATCGGCGCAAGCGAGATATACGCCAGTTTTAAGTGCTGTAGCGCAAACGGAATACCGATGATGGTAACGAAACACGCTACCGCAGAAAAGATATGGCCAATTGCCAGCCAAATACCAGCTAAAAGAAACCAAATCACGTTACCGATGAATCCCAGCGCTCCCGTGCCAATATCTTTGCGGCGGGTCAGTTCATCACGCTCAATCACTTCCTGACCGAATGGGAAGAACGAAAAGTTGCCCATAACAAAACACGCGCGTCCCCATGGGATACCGATGATACTGACAAATGCGAGTAGGCCGAAGAACCACCACATCAGTCCCATTACAACGCCACCACACAGAAACCAAATGATATTTCCGAGTATTCTTAACACCTTACTACTCCTTAACGAATTTAACTGTAGACCGGTTCGTAGTGTTCTACAGTTGGGAATGGTTCATAAAAATGATGTAAAAGCGCTTTCCATTCCTGATATTCCGCCGACTGCCTAAAACCTTGCTCATGGTCGACTAATGTTTCCCAGTTTACCAATAAAATATAGCGACTGGGCTTTTCAATACAATGTTGCAGTTGATGAGACACATACCCTTTCATCGAGGCTATGATCGCCTGCGCTTTGGCAAAGTTGCGCTCAAATTCTTGTTCTAAGCCTGGCTTCACGTCCAGTACTGCCACTTCTAGTATCATGAGTTTTCCTTAACCCTAGATGAATACCTGTACATTAGGTGAGTATCTTACATTAATCCTTTCCAGACAGCGGTCGCACCGCTTACAGAGCAGAGCAACAACGCCCCCATACGAATCTTCTCTTTAGGCAAAGAGTACGTGGTCATACGCGCCAGCTTGTAACCAACCCAAGAGGCGGGAATAAGCGGGATCGTAATCCAAACGTGGTGCCACGAAAGAAATCCAGCGGGTATTTGAATGACCAACGAGATGATCGAACTGAAGACGAAGAACGCCGACAAGTTACCACGCAGTTGGTTCGCTTCCTGATGTTGCAGCAGCAACGCCATCGGCGGACCACCGATCGCAGAGCTCGTACCAAAAAAGCCAGAAAAGAAGCCTGCAATGGTCATGCGAGTTGGCGTCGGTTCAATACGAAATGGCAATAAACTCACCGCCACTGCGAACAGTACCAGTCCTCCCAGCCATAACGCCAGCATATCGGTCGAAACCATCACCAACAGGACGCCACCCGCGAGCGATCCCGGCACCCGACCGATCAATGCCATTTTCAGACCGCCAATCTCCACGCTATCTCGGTGTTTTAACGCGTTCAGCAACGAGATAAACAGCGCCACCACACAAATAGGTGCCGGCACGTAATCAGGTGAAATCAAAAACAGTAACGGCGCAGCCACCACGGCTAAGCCAAAACCGATGGCGGTTTGAACAAAAGAACCGAGGAAAATTAATAGCGCAGCAATCAATGCTTCGGTGGAGATCCATTCAGCGAACATACACGAGGGGAAACGTTAAGAAACTATGCGCCCATCATAATAGAAATGCACCTGGATTGCTCAACATTCATCGCAAGATTAAACACTTAATTAACATCTCTGTATCTTGCCTTTTCGGCACACTTCGCATCTACAAATTGACCTTAATCAAGCGAAAGGCGTTTATACCCTTTCGGACGATGTAAAAAAGACAACAGCTTGATAGGATTCTGGCACGTTTGTTCCGCTAGTAAAGTCAATGAACCCAAATCTAAATAAAGTGCTGCTTGAGATAGCACTCAATCTTAGCTCAAACCTGAACAGTGAAGCCCAGTACCAACATCTCATCAACGGCATCGACAAAGTCTTTCCTTGTGATGCCAGTGCCTTATTTGTGTTGGACGAAGACGGTTTTCTTACTCCCGTCGCCGTTAAGGGGCTTTCTGCCAGTGTTCTAGGGCGTCGATTTTTTCCCAAAGCGCACCCAAGACTCGAAGCCATCATGCAATCGAAGCAGCCTGTTCGCTTTGGCGCAGACTGCGAGTTGCCTGACCCTTTCAGCGGCGTGCTACTCAGCGAAGAGGCCGAATTGGATGTGCACGACTGCTTAGGTTGCAGCTTATATGTTGACGGACAACTGGTGGGCGTTTTGACGCTCGACTCACTGACTGTTGGCGCGTTTGATGTAATTGAATCCGTTACCCTTGAAACCTTCGCCGCCCTCGCCGCGGCAACGCTGCGTAACATTGGGCAGATCAAAGCATTAAAAGCGCAGAACAAAAAACAAAAGAACGTCACTCAAGCTTTGATCCAACAAGCACGTTCCAAGCAAGGTGAGATGGTGGGCTTAAGCCCGCAAATCCAGCAACTGCGCAATAATATTGAAACCGTCGCCAAGTCTGATTACGCAGTTCTGATCACTGGTGAAACGGGTGTTGGTAAAGAACTGGTCGCGCACAGCGTCCACGCCCAATCCAGCCGCCGCGATAAAGCGATGATTTACGTCAACTGCGCCGCACTGCCAGAAGGACTTGCGGAAAGCGAGCTGTTTGGGCACGTTAAAGGCGCGTTTACTGGCGCAAACAGCCACCGCGCGGGTAAATTTGAACTGGCAGACGGTGGGACGATTTTCCTTGATGAAGTCGGCGAGTTGCCTTTGGTGCTGCAGGCTAAATTGCTGCGCGTGATTCAACAAGGTGAACTACAACGCGTCGGTAGCGACCAGCACCTGTTGGTCAACGTGCGTATTATCGCAGCGACCAACCGCTCGCTGGAACGAGAGGTCGAACAAGGTCAGTTTCGCGCCGATCTATTCCATCGCCTCAACGTGTTCCCAATCTCAGTGCCACCGCTGCGTAAACGCGAAGGTGACATTCCAGTACTGGCGGGCTACTTGCTGGAAAAAGTTCGCAGCCAGTTCAATATCCCGAACCTGCACTTACATTCTAAGTCACTTACTTTGCTAGAAAAGCAGCCTTGGCCGGGCAACGTGCGCGAACTGGAACACACCTTAACCCGTGCGGCGTTGCGAGCGATTCAGGAACAGCAGCAGATCATCAAAGTCAGTCATTTTGATAGCAGCCTAACCAAGCAAGATGTCAAAAATACATCCAAGTACTTTCCGGATAACAGCCACGGTATGCGCTCGCTGGTTGAGAACTATCAGAAAGACTTGATTGTCTATGCGCTTGAAAAATCGAACGGAACTTGGTCAAAAGCGGCGGAATTTCTGCAAATGGATCGTGGCAACCTGTATCGCATGGGTAAAAAGTTCGACCTTTCAAACTAGCTCTTCAATATTATCGATGTAAAAAAGACAACCTTTGCGTTGTCTTTATTACATCATATGGATAATAAAAATAAGATAAAATCCTTTAAATTCATAATTTTAACTATTGGCACGCAATCTGCTCTAACAGTGGCATCGAAAAGAGAAGCGGCTCGACCGCAAATAAAGAACTTACTGTTATTGGAGAAGCGCAATGTTCTGTATTCAATGTGAACAGACTATTCAAACCCCTACCGTTAAAGGCTGCTCGTTCGCACAAGGCATGTGTGGCAAAACTTCTGAAGTATCCGACCTACAAGACGTGCTGGTTTACACCCTACAAGGTGTTTCTTACTGGGCAGAACAAGCGCTGCGCTTTGATATTGTTGACGACGAAGTCAACCAATGGGCGCCAAGAGCGTTCTTCTCTACATTAACCAATGTTAACTTTGACCCTGAACGAATTCTTGAACTGTCTGCTCAAGCGGCGACATTCAAAGCGCGCTTAAAAGAACAAACTCTTGCTGCCGCGAAACTGACTGACACCAGCATCGACAACATCCCTGCTGTCGCGGATTTCGACCTACCGCAAAGCGAAGAAGAAATTCTCGCATTCGCGCCTCAAGTGGCGGTAAACCGCGGCTACCAAAGCATTAGCGAAGACGTAATCGGCCTGCGCCTACTGTGTCTGTACGGTCTAAAAGGTGCAGCAGCTTACATGGAGCATGCACGCGTACTGGAACAAACCAACAACGACATTTACGCTGAATACCACCAAATCATGGCTTGGTTAGGCACAGACCCAGAAGACCTAGGCGCACTGCTAGATTGCTCGATGCAAATCGGTCTGATGAACTACAAAGTCATGGAAATGCTTGACCACGGTGAAACCAAGACCTTTGGTCACCCAGAGCCAACTCAAGTAAACGTAAAAACCGTTCAGGGCAAGTGCATTCTGGTTTCTGGCCACGACTTGCACGACCTAGAGAAAATCCTTCAGCAAACCGAAGGGAAAGGTATTAACGTCTACACCAACGGCGAAATGCTACCAGCACACGGTTACCCTGAGCTTAAGAAATACTCGCACCTAGTGGGCAACTACGGTAGCGCATGGCAAAACCAACAGAAGGAGTTCGCCAACTTCCCTGGTGCGATTGTGATGACGTCAAACTGCTTGCTGAACCCAAATGTCGGCCAATACGCAGATCGCTTATTCACTCGTAGCATCGTAGGTTGGCCGGGCGTGGCACATATTGAAGGTGACGATTTCAGCCAAGTGATCGAATGCGCATTGGCGCAACCGGGCTTCCAACACAACGAGATCGAGCAGATGATCACGGTTGGATTTGGTCGTAATGCACTGATGAGCGCGGCACCTGCGGTGGTTGAGCAAGTGAAAGCGGGTAACATCAAACACTTCTTCCTTGTCGGCGGTTGCGATGGTGATAAATCTGAACGTAGCTACTACACCGACTTTACTGCAAGTGCACCAGATGACACGCTGATCCTAACGCTAGCGTGTGGTAAGTTCCGCTTTAACAAAAACCAGTTTGGCGATATCAACGGCATCCCTCGCCTGTTAGATGTAGGCCAGTGTAACGACGCTTACTCAGCAATCCAATTGGCTCTTGCTCTATCAAAAGAGTTTGACTGCGACATCAATGAACTGCCGTTAACGCTGGTCCTGTCTTGGTTCGAACAAAAAGCTATCGTAATCCTGCTAACGCTGTTTGCACTGGGCGTAAAAGGCATTTACACCGGTCCAACCGCACCTGCGTTCTTGACCGACAACCTGATTAAGATCATCCAAGATAAGTTCGATATGCGCAGTATCGGCAACGTTGAAGACGATCTAAAAACCATCCTTGCAGCTTAAATCCCTGCTGTCCCTTGCCCGGCCAAATTTTTGGCTGGGCACTTTTGTATGAGAGAACTCCATGATTAATGAATGGCAAAATAATCAGCCGACGACGCTGCGCTGCATCGACAAGTGGCAGGAAACTTCTGATACCTTTAGTTTTAAGCTAGCGAGCACCCAATCCGATCCTACACTCACATTCGATTTTAAACCGGGACAGTTTGTTTCATTGGGGTTTGAACTGGCTGGCAAGATGGAATATCGCGCCTATTCGATCAGCTCCGCGCCGGCAGAACACTATCTGCAACTGACGGTGAAACGCGTTGATGGCGGCTTGGTATCCAACCACATGATTGACCACTTCAATGTCGGTGATAACGTTTCGGTGTTAGCGCCAACTGGTCCATTTAACGCGGTCGATTGCGCGCCGAAGTCTAAAGTTGCGCTACTCAGCGCCGGCTGTGGTATCACGCCAGTGATGTCGATGGCAAAAACATGGTTGAAAGCTCAAGCCGACATCGACATTACCTTTATCCATATGGCGAAAAGCAGCGCACAGACGATTTATTTCGATGAACTCGAGACATTGCATTCGCTTTATCCCAACTTCCATTTACGTCTGTTACTCAAAGACAATGCTGGCACAGAGCATCCTCAAGGACGTTTGGACCAAGAGTGGCTTCGCGCACTCTGCCCTGACTTAAGCGAGCGCACGGTTTACCTGTGTGGTCCAACCCAGTTTATGCAAGATATGGAGCAAAACGCCTTAGCACTTGGTGTTGATCCTTCGCAGTTCCATCAAGAGAGTTTTACACCGATTGAAGCGCATACAGAAAACAGCGGCGGTGACGCAGTGCAGTTTGAAGTACCGGCATTCGGCGTTGCTACGCAGGTCGAGCAAGGTGCAACGCTCGCCGATGTATTGGAAGAAAACGGTGTGCCAATCATTATCGCCTGTCGCAGCGGCATGTGCGGCTCTTGCAAGTGCAAAGTGACCAAAGGCGAAGTGAGCCGAACCAGCACGGAAACTCTGACTGAAGAAGAGTTGGCGCAAGGTTATACGCTCGCCTGTTCAAGCCAGATACAAAGTGACGTCGAAGTGTCACTCACCTAGACACAAAAAAGCGCCAATATAAATCGGCGCTTTTTATTTACTCGTCGATTAGCGAATTAATCTCACCACCAGCGAGCCCGGCGCTCTGACCGATTCCACATTGTGGCTGATCACCGTGCCATCAATCGGCGAACGATAGGTTTCAACTTCATCACCAAAGCTGTTGTATTGCGTTGCCAGTGTTTGTCCTTCGCTCACGCGGTCCATTAGTTCAACATGGCAAATCACAAATCCACCTTGGCTCGCACGGACGCTGACAATCTCGTTGCCTTCCACGCAAGGAGTCGGCGCAGAATCGACAGTGCCAGCAATCACTTCATAGGCTTTCAGAATATTGAGCACGCCGCGTGTCGCTCTGTCGACCATCTCTAGGTCGGTGTAACGCCCGATACCGACTTCGATGGTAATAGAAGCGATCCCCGCTCGGTTGTAGACGGTTTCAAGAATCCCAGGGTCGCCCGGGTCGTTGAGAATCACATCGGGATTGATCAGTCTTGCCATGCGAATCGCGTCTTCCAATCGGTAGTCGGCAAACGCATAAAGCGGATACGCCGAGCCGCTGGTTTGAGAGTGAAGATCGATCGCTAGGTCCGCGTTGGGTTTGAGCAAATTCTCCCACAAACTATTGGCGTAACGACTGGCATCGTCACCAGTTGGGCTGCCGGGAAACACACGGTTTAAGTTGGCGGAAGAGCTGTCTGGCGCTGCAGAATGAAAGTCACGACTATGACGGGCGATCCCCGACAAATTCACCGTTGGTACAATCGTCACCACGCCAGCGATCTCTTTGCCCACCAACTCGCGCGCTAAGCGTTGCGCGGTCAGGATGCCGTTTTGCTCGTCACCATGAACGCCCGCGGTAATCACAAAACGTTTCCCCTCTTTTGCCCCTTTGAACACTCTGACAGGCAAGGTTTGTGGGTGGCCAATCGCGTCGGTGGCAACGGCAAACCAGAACTTGTGTTCTCCGGCGTTTAACGTATTCACATCCAAAGCTTGGATGGTCGGGTACATTGGCATAATGCACTCGTTGAGGGGTTTGGTCATTGACATCTCCATTGCTTGCGGGCTCGACCGAATGACCATCCAGTATAATCTTAGCGATGTTAATTTTCACGAACAGATGTAACAACCACGCTCACAAGAATTAATCCTCCTCCCACCAATTGCAGCGCCGATAATGACTCCTGCAGCCACAGCATGGCAAACAGAGCGCCAAACAATGGCTCGCTACCCATCAACAAAGAGACCCGTGTGGGTGATGTTTTTCTCACCGCGTAATTCTGCACATAGAACGCAAACAAGGTACAGAACAGCACCAGATAGGCGACAATCAACCAAAACTCTTGTTCTACGGGCAGCACGAATTCTGAACTCGGCAAATAGCCCCACGCCGCGAGCAAAGCTACCAGCGCGACCACCAACGACTGCAAACAGGTCAGCGTCGAGGTTGTTATCTTTTTGCCCTCGGTAAAGCGCTTGGTTGACGTGACCATCACCGCCCTTAATAGCGCAGCGGTGAGGATCAAGTAGTCACCGCGATTTAGCGACAACTCAAAGCCTTGTTTGCTGGTCAGCAGTAATACGCCGACAACACTGCATAGCGTGAGCACTAACAAGGTATTACTCACGCGCTTTTTATTGATCACCAACTCCGCAAACGCCGTTAGAATCACGCTTAAGCTGATCAAAAAAGCTGCATTAGACGCCGAGGTTTGCGCTACTCCGAACACTTCGCATAAAAAAATCGCCGAGAGAATAAAACCGGTCGGTATCGCAATTGACCAGTCTTGATTCAGACCACGACGAAAATCTCGAATCACCACAGGTAAGATGGATAAAAAAGTGATTGAGAAACGAATCGCAATAAACACCAAAACACTGGTATACAGCAACGCACTTTTGGTGAGTCCATAACTGGTTCCCCAAAATACCGCCACCAGCAATAACAGCCCTTCGGTTACCGGTAGGCGAACTCCTCGCCTTAAATATGAACTCTCTGCCGTAGTCATCGCCGTCTCCTTTTGGCTTACATATTGACTTAAGCAGTATCTATAAGTAACCATGTCGAAACAATATAGACATTGCGCAAAGGATAATTGCATTATGGATACAAATAAGCTCATCCCTTTATTATCAGAGATGGCGGTTTTTGTGCAGGTGGTGGAATCAGGAAGTTTCTCTGCCGCAGCAACGAAACTTGGCGTCGCTCCGTCTTCAATAAGCCGCTCAATTGCACGCTTAGAGGGTGCGCTGGAAGAGAAGCTACTTGAACGCACCACGCGCCAGATGCGCTTAAGTGCCACTGGTCAGCAAGTCTTTAACCTTTGTCGCGATATGCTTAGTGCGGCGAAACTGGCGGTATCCGCGGCTCAGGTCGACAAAGCGACGGTCTCTGGTTCGCTGCGAGTCGCCGCGCCGAAAGCCTGGTCGAGACAAGTCTTGATGCCGCATATCCTCGATTTCAGCGCCGCGTACTCTCAAGTTGAGCTGCAACTGAAAGTCGCCGACCATTACATTGACCCAATCGGCGATGAAGTCGACGTCATTATCCATATCACCGAATCGCCAGTGGCGGGGCTGATCGCTAAACCGCTGGGCAGTTGTAAGTTAGTGTTGTGCGCCAGCCCAAGCTATCTCGCGCAACACGGTGAGCTTACCCACCCGAGCGAGCTAACCAAGCACAATTGCATCCGCTTAGGTGAAGATCCAAAAGACTGCATTTGGGAGTTTTTGCGGCACGAAGAAAAGTTGCCGATTGGTATTCGCGGCAGTTTCGCCGTCAACCATAGTGAATTACGCCGAGAAGCGATGTTGCGTGGAATGGGAATAACCGTGTTACCAGAGTTCGCGATTCGCGATTATATTGAGTCAGGTGAAGCGGTCGAACTGTTGCCAGAATGGCGTTTGTTAGGGCGCTATCAAGGGCAAGTCGTGGCTCAGTATGCACAATCAAAATACATCCCGAGCCAGATTAAGATCTTTATCGAGTTCTTGCAGAATCGCTTAGCGCAGTTGAGCGTGTAGCATTTCGACTAAGCGTTCTGCCAACTGGTGGCTAGCGAGATTCCTTGCTATCACCGAAGTGTCGAGTTTGCCTTGCTCGATCACTTGGAGCCAGTCGGCAATCATCGCCTCAAAACCTTTACTCGCTAACATTGGTATCCAGTCTTTCAAACGCAGCACCGATTCCTCGCCGTTTTGCCAACATCGCCCTTGAGTGAACGAATCAAACTCAAACGCTTGGTTGGTGTAGCTGGCGGATACGCGCTCCGAAGTAATACCAAACTGACGGTTCATCGACGCGTGCAACAAGGTGTTACCGGCTTGCCACTGCACATCTAATCGTGCCAGTTGCTGACCTGAAAATTGCTGGGTAACGTACACATCATCCAATGTCGATTTAGCGTTTAGATTGATGCTATCCAGCGGATGAATAAAGTCATCGAACACAAACGTGCGAATCTCACCCGGAAGGTCAAAACGATGCTTTTCCCAGCGCAAGGACAGCAAATCACCACTGTACCCTAATTGGTACTCTGGCATCGATTGGTTGAAAAGAGGGATATGGCGACGATTAAAGCCGACGTAAAGCGGCGTCTGCTGCCGTTCGGCGAGCTCATATAACTCTTCTACGTCCGCCGCGCTATCGGCAAGAGGTTTATCAACAAATGTTGGAATCCCCAGTTTAAGAAAGTAACTGGCGATCTGGGTATGTACAGACGTCGCCGCGTGCACCATCACGGCGTCCACACCCAACTCCACTAATTGACGATAATCGTGGCAAGACTGGGCGACTCGGTATTTTTGGCTAAGCTGCGCCAGCGTTTGAGCATTGCGGGTACAAAATATCGGTTCGACATTTTCTAGCTGGCTAATGATGGGCAAATACGCTTTCTGCGCAATGTCACCCAAACCAATAATTCCGATCTTCATCTTAATTTAACTCCATCTTAAAACGCGGACTTCGTTGCCTTCGTCAGGCTGCGCAGGAATGTTCATCGACAACGCAAATGAGACGCCCGCCATCGCTGCACCAATGTAAAACACCGCTGCTGGCGATACCAACCAAATCAAACCAAATGTGACCGGGATAAACACCGCTGCAATGTGGTTGATGGTAAATGCGACGCCTGCGGTGGATGCCATATCTGCCGGATCCGCGATTTTTTGGAAGTAGGTTTTAATTGCCAGCGCTAACGCAAAGAACAGATGGTCTACCACGTACAGAGCAGCCGCCCATTCTGCGGACTGAACCAAAGCGTAGCCGACAAAGACACAAATCAGACCGGTGTATTCGAACATCAGCGCTTTTCGCTCGCCCACTTTACCGATAAAACGGCCAATTTTTTTCGCAAACAGGAAGTTAAACAAGTAGTTAATCAGGAACAGCATAGTAATATCTGCGGCGGAATAACCAAACTTTTCCACCATCAAGAAGCCCGCAAACACGGTAAAGATCTGACGACGTGCGCCACTCATAAACGTTAAGGCGTAGTAGAGCCAGTAGCGCTTTCTCAACACCAATTTTTTATTTTGTGGCACTTCAGATTTAAACTGCGGAAAAGCCAACGTCATCCACAACACCAACAGAAAACCCACGCCACCAAAACTCAAATAGACCCACTTAAAGTCCATGTTGAGCACTTCCAAACACACCCAAAGCGCGCCATAAGTGCAGAGTGACGCCAATGCGCCAACGGAAATGAATTTACCCAACATTTCTGGCGCTTCTTCTTTCGATAACCACTGCAGCGAGAGTGATTGTTTGAGCGTTTCAAAGTAGTGGAAGCCTGTCGACATCAGTAAAGTCGTCAGCAACAAACCAAATAATGAAGGAAAGAATCCAGTCAGCGCCGTACCTAATGTCAGTGCACAAAGCGATAGCAGAATGAATTTTTGCTCGCGGATAAACAGCAGGACAAACACCGCGGTAAACGCCAAAAAGCCCGGAATTTCGCGCACGCTTTGCAGCAAACCAATGTCTGCGCCGTCGAAATTGGCTTTTTCAATCACGAAGTTATTCAGCAACGCCATCCAACTTGAGAACGCGATGGGAACCACGATTGAAATTATTAACAGGAAGTTTTGTGGGGTTTTCCAACTAGCCGACTGATCCATTTTATAAATCCGATTTGTATTTTTCTTTTACATTATAGCCATAAGAAGTAATAAACAATGTTCTATTCTTTGCTTGAGCGATTAATAAAAAGAAAAGCAAAATATAGACTTAAAAATTTCTTTAAAACAACACTTTAACAAATCTAAATTAATCGCTATTGTGGAGAAATGTTGAACCAGTCGAGAAGATAATCATATGGAAATAATCATTCGTCCTACGTTAGTTAGCGATGCAGCTGCATTATGCGATATCTATTCACAGCCGAACGCACAGCGTGAAACTCTGCAACTGCCAAAACCTTCTCTCACCATGTGGACGAAACGACTGGAAAACATGCCAGAAGGCGTTTATAGCTTTGTCGCCGAGGTGGATGGACGCGTCGTCGGAAACATTGGTCTTGAGCATTCACAACGCCCTAGAATCGCACACTGCGCCTCGTTTGGAATTGGGGTTCACGATGACTTTCACGGTTTGGGCATCGGCAGCAAACTGATTGAAACAGTGATTGATCTCGCAGACAACTGGCTACAGGTGAAGAGAATTCAAATCGAAGTCAACAGCGACAATGAAAAAGCGATCGCGTGCTACAAAAAATTTGGCTTTGAAATTGAAGGCGAAGCGAAATTTGGTTCGTACCGAGACGGTGAATATATCAATACCTATTTTATGGCGCGGATTAAAGCGTAAATAATTCAGGCTTACTTGAGGGTAAGCCTGTATTTCTTCATCTAGCTAAAAGATCAATATCAACCTTTATTATTGTTCTCCCCTCCTCCGAAAAATCATCCAAAGCGTAACGCAATTCATGCCATTAAACTCGCTCTAAAGTTGTGAGAGTTTTATGAGAATTCGGTGATATTACCGAGAGATCTATTCGTCATCCTTGAAAGTAAGCGCGCAAAACGTAGCGCCTCAGTGACTCAAGTCGTCCATTTGGAAAAGCCGTAACAGGACTTGGGAATTTACTCTCATTAAAGGATGGAATCACAATGAAAAAACCTACCCAACTCGGACTCATCATGACTTCAGTTGCGCTCACTCTTGGTTCAGGGGCAATCAATGCAAAAGAGCTGGAGATTACGATCACCAACGCCACCAAAGGGATCTACTTTACGCCACTGATCGTTGCTGCTCACGGTTCGGATCTACAGATGTTTAGAGCGGGTGATGCTGCAACACCAGAGCTTGAAGCCATGGCGGAAGGTGGCGATATCTCTGGTCTATCGAGCTTAATTGGTAATGCTGGCGGTGAAGTGGTTGAGAATCCAGCAGCCGGTATTTTAAATCCGGGCATCGCGACCACGTTTACTATCAACACAGGTAGTCACAAATACCTTTCCCTCAGCGCGATGCTACTGCCAACCAACGATGGTTTTGTTGGTCTAGATAGCTGGAAAATCCCATCCAAATCGGGCACCTATCAAACCACGCTTCTTAGCTACGACGCTGGCACCGAAGCCAATGATGAGTTAGCGAGCAGTATGCCTAACCCGCCGTTTATTACATTCGGCTCGGGCGGTTCTGGTGTAGAAACCACAGTGAGCAACGACAAAGTTCACATACATCCGGGTAACTTGGGCGATAGCGATGCAACAGGCGGTATCAGCGACTTAGACAGCAGCAGCCACCGTTGGTTAAACCCAGTTGCCACCATGACCGTTGTCGTTAAGTAAGGGGGATGTATGAAATACAGAATCTTACTTGTCGCAGCATCAGTGGCGTTGCTCGCTGGTTGTCCGAAGAGTGACGATAACGACAAGACGTATCGGTATACAGTCAGCGTCACCAACTTAACCGCTAGTCAGCCTATGTCTCCGTTGGCTGTGCTTACGCATAATAGTAATTATCAGCTATTCTCCGTGGGGCAAAGCGCTTCAGTTGAACTAGAGCGTTTAGCAGAAGGAGGCAGCAACGCAGAACTTATTGCGCTGATGAATAGCAACGCCAATGTCCATGAAGGGATCTCCGGTCATGGCTTAATACTCCCGGGTACATCGGATCAAGTGACCTTTAGCGTCGACCCTGACAGCTACGCTTACTTATCTGTCGCCTCGATGCTAGTGAACACCAACGATGCGTTTGTCGGCGAATCAGGGCTGTCACTCAAGTCGCTTTCCGTGGGTGAGCGCTTTGAAATGAACATGAATGTTTGGGATTCCGGTACCGAAGCAAACGACGAGCTAGCGTCAACAATCCCAGGCCCCGCTGGCGGTGGAGAAGGCTTTAATGCAGCCCGAAACGATAGCGATGACGTGGTGAGTTTCCATCCGGGTGTTGTCAGCCAAGACGATGGATTACCAACCTCAACACTGTCCGCCGTTCATCGCTTCTTAAACCCCGGCGCTAAAGTCACCATTACACGGATAGAGTAATGTTTACTTGTCTGTTGTCGAACTTTCCAAGGAGCCTTTCGTCGGGCTCTTTATTAACCATGACTTTATTAAGGTTTTAGTGAAAGAAAGCCTAAATAAATCCGGTCATGTGCAGAGGGATAAAACTCAAGCACAGGGAAAGGTTTATGGAACGACAAGCGGACAATGCAGTCGCCAACATTTTGCTGGTAGAAGACGACGATGACTTGGCGGAGCTGGTGCAGATACACCTTAAGTTTCAAGGACACCGTGTGTCTCGGGCAACCACGGTCGCAGAGGCAAAAGCTCAGTACCGGCAACAGCCTTTTGATTTGCTGGTGCTTGACCGAGGCTTGCCAGACGGCGACGGCTTAGACATTTGCCATGCCCTGCGCCAACAGCAAGATTGGAGTCCGGTGTTAATACTGACCGCCCAAGACGCAGAAATGGACAAAGTTGAAGGGTTGGAAGCGGGTGTCGATGATTACATCACCAAACCCTTCAGTGTCTTGGAGTTTCAAGCCAGAGTGCGAAATGTGCTGCGTCGACTCAAGCAAAGCACGGATACGACAGTGGAAAAAGAGACAGCAAGCGCGACCGATGCTATGACGTTTGGCGCATTGAAAATACTGCCCGAATTGCACCAAGTATCACTGAATAACCACGAGATCACGCTGACGGCTACTGAGTTTACTTTGCTTCAATTTCTTGCCTCTCGTCCCGGTAGAGTCTACAGCAAGGATGAGTTGCTCGATTACGTCTGGCATACCCATCATTCTGGCTATCACCACACGGTGTGCAGCACCATCAACCGATTGCGGCGCAAGTTATCTTTGTCTGACTCACAGCACCACTTCATTCAGACGGTGTGGGGAGTGGGCTATAAATTTCAACCACAGCAGTAACCCCTGTGGTTTGGAGAGGTAAAGCAAATGAGCTTTAAATCCCGCTTAGTCGTTTTCACCAGTTTATGGTTTTGTTTGGCCTCGGTTGCGATTTTGCTCACTTATCACTGGCAAAAAGAAACCATTGAACAAGGCACTAAACAAAGCCTGCACAAAGAGCTCGCCAGTCACATGCGCGATGATAATCCGTTAATGATAGGTACGGATTACAACCCCAAAGCGTTGAAGGCCATTTTCCACACCTTGATGCTCCTTGGGCCCGATTTCGAAATTTATTTCCTTGATAGCCAAGGTAATATCACTACCCACGCAGCGCCGGAAGGGACAGAAATGATGGAGGCTGTCGACCTAGCTCCAATCAAACAATTCCTAAACAACCAACCCTTTCCCATCTTAGGCGAAGACCCACGTAATCGTGGTGAGCATAAAGTATTTTCGGTGGCGGCTATCGAAGAACTTGGTTCAACGGTCGGCTATCTCTACGTGGTGATAGGCAGTACGCGGCATACAGCGATCGCGAATGCGCAAGTTGATACGCCGTACATGGCCCTCGCTGGGTTGGTATTAGTTTCGATCATTGGCTTTGCCATCGGCGCGTACTGGTTGGTCAAACGTAGCTTGCTGCGCCCTATCGAACGAGTAACGAATCAACTGCAGAAACAAGCAGAGCACGACTTTCGCCTGCAAGCAGACTTTACTCGACAAGTGCCAGAGCTGGTGCCGATTGCACATTCTTTTCATTTAATGGCAAAGCATATCCAGCAACAGTTTTTGCAGCTGGAGTATCAAGCTGAACATCGCCGTCAAAGCTTATTGCAACTTAGCCATGACTTAAAAACACCACTGTCGAGTGTATTGGGTTACATCGAAACGTGGCGCTTTCAACACCCCAAATCTAATCCGTTGATTGAAGTCGCCTACCGCAACGCAGAAAAACTCTCCGAGCAATTGCACTCGTTGTTGGCTATCGCCAAGCAAGAAGCGCCAACACCCAATTACGATTATCGCCCAGTAGACTTGGCAGCATTGATCTCAGAGTGCGCCGAGACAATGCGACCTCCGTTTGAGCGCAAAGGCGTGACGTTGAAGCTCGAGATGGATAACGAAATGCAAACCGTCGGAGACAAAGGATTGCTTGAACGGCTGATACTCAACTTAATGGAGAATGCACTGCGCCACAGCCCAACAGACTCAGAGGTAAACTGCCAAGCACGTTTGAGCGGAGACAAATCCCGTGTTCATTTCAGCTTATCGAACCGAGTTGAAGAGGGAGCTGAGAGCGGCTCACTCGGAATTGGCACCAAAATCGTTCAATCGATCTTAATGCTGCATCATAGCTATCTTCAAAGCAGCGTGACGTCTTCTCAGTATCAACAGACGTTTATTCTAAGAGCCGCCAATACCGGCTCAACCACAACTGAATAAACGCTAGTAAGAAATCAGACTTACTACTCAGTAAGCCTTAAGTTGTCGTAGCGCTTTATCTTTTAGCGCTTCGGTGTAAGCATTGATTTTCCAATGATTTGGGCTCCACCCTTTGACAAAGCGCTGGAAATCAGTCCACGCGATAGCAAATAGTGGTCGCCAACTTTGCTCGACGCCCCTTGCGTCAAGCTCCGGCCGCAATTCAATTAACGCCTGCCTAAGATGTTTAAAATATTCATCCAGCAGCCATTGTTCGGTTGCCTGACATTCATCGGGCGTAACGGCGCTACTCATAAATAACGCAACGTCTTTCATCGCACATCCGGCTCCGACGTATTGAAAATCTACCGCTGCAGCTCGGTCACCTTGCTCGGTAAAGCAGAAGTTCGCCAACTTGGCATCGCCGTGAACCAAGGTTGGATATGGCGAGTGTTTTAATACTTGGTCTATCCGCTTCGCTGCCGCTTTCAGCGTTTGGTCTTCGAGAGCATCGAGTTCGTCAGGCCGAGTTGCCAAATGCCAGTATGTGCCCGTCTCCCAGAGTCCGCTCGCATCCACTTGGATATGCTGAGCATGAAAATAGGCCAACCAACGCAAACACGCGCACAAATGAATAGGTTTTGCTTGGGTTATCACCTGACTAAAGCCACGTTGTTTGAGGTCTTCCATCACCAGTAGCCATTCATTTTCATGCTGTTCAACCCACAAAGCGTTGGGCGCAGGGCTATTAGCATTGAGCTGGGCGACATAGTGTTGATACCAACACAGTTCCACTTGATACGATTTCAGCTTGCGTTTATGCGATAAGTCGGTGTTCCAGCCCCTTGGATGTGAATCCGGTTTGGGCAGGCGCACATGCTTGATGACGATGCTACTGTCATCAACAAATAGCCGAACCAACTCACCGTAGCCACCCCATAAAACTTGCAGTTTTTCACATCGATGAAGAGTACGAAAACCAAGTTGCTCAACGACAGCCAAATAATTCATATGTGCCATACTAAACTTTAAGATGAGCCCACTGAGGATTACGTTCAAGATAGTGGACAACGTAGCTGCAAACTGGCTTCACTTTAACCGCCATTTTTTCCAGTTCAGGCAGTACCGCTTCCATCATCACTTTGCCGTAACCTTTACCTCTGAGTTCTTCTGGAACCTTAGTTGAAGTGATGACATAAACGCCGTTTTCAACTTCAAATTTGACGATTGCGTAGTAATCTCCCTCTAAGTGGACGCGAAATTGCGAGCTATCTGGTTCAAAAAAAAGGACTTTAGACATGTGAAACTCCTAAAACTGATACATAGTTCAAATAAATGAGGCAATTTGATGTTTGAACTAATGACTGGCTATACATAAAATTTATATCGCTCATAGCATTATGACTAACGATATCTTCCCGTTAATTAAAAACATAACACGCGGGATAAAGGGAGACTAGATGAATACCCAAGCGGTAGAGAAGGACCAGGATTCACATCCCGAGAGTAAAGACAGAAGTGTCACCACCGTCCATAGTGCTGATGCCTTAGCCATGATCGAACATGGCGGCGAACTTACTATGGGTATCACGACACCAGTTGGCATGACCTTTCGTTGTAAAACGGCTTTTATCGGCACGCATTCGAGCAGTATGATTCTTGCGGAGTTGCCTGACAAAGTACCGGAGACAGACCTTGATCACTTCTTCCAAGAGGGCTTTTGGTCGACGATTAGGGCAATATCACCGCGAGGTGAAGGGGCAGTGATTCATTTTCGTAGCCAGATACACCACATTGTCAAAGACCCTTTGCCGATGGTGATGCTTTCAATCCCGCCGACCATGCAGGTTTCTCAACTGCGTAAGGAGCCGAGATTTGAAGTTAACTTGGAAGCGAAAGTTGTCTCTGAAGGTAGAAAATTTGACTGCGAGATTCGTGATTTATCGAAAAGCGGCTGCCGATTTATAACTTCTCCACTCAACCACACTTTCCAAATCGGTGAAGAGATCGCGCTTTACGTATTAATCAAATCAGGTCGAGTCAGTTCGTTTGAACCGCTATACGGAACGGTGTGCAACTTACAACGTTCGATGCAGTACGCCAAATACGGTGTGAAATTTAACGAACCAGGTAAAACCAACGCCAAGGATTTACTCAGTCATTTTAAATTTGATGGCACTCGATTGAGACTCAAGTAAATAACACCTAACAAAAAACGCCCTGTTGTCACCAACAGGGCGTTTTTATTTGCAGCTGACTCAACTACCCGAGGAAAGAGATGTAGCCTTGTAGAATCACTAGGTTGACGATATCGATAAAGAACGCGCCAACGATAGGCACCACCATAAACGCTTGTGGTGAAGGGCCAAATTTATTCACGATTGAGCCCATATTCATTACTGCTGTTGGCGTCGCGCCTAAGCCAAAACCGCAGTGACCACCAGCGATCACGGCAGCATCGTAGTTAGACCCCATCACTTTGAACGTCACGAAGTAGGCAAAGATACCGAGCACGACAGATTGCACCGCCAAAATGACCAAGAATGGAATCGCAAGGTCGAAAATGTTCCAAAGCTTTAAGCTCATCAACGCCATCGCCAAGAACAGCGACAACGCCACCGTGCCCAAAATATCGATGGTTTCCGCATTCACTTTATGCAGTTTCGTCACTTCAAGAATGTTGGTGATGAACACGCCGATAAATAGCGCGTAAACAAAATCTGGAATCATCAACCATTTGACTTCAAAGCTGCTAACCCATTGCTCTAGGTATTTCGCACCCGTGACACAAATCAGCAGAATAAACAGTACTTCTATCACTTTCTTCGCTGTGACTTTGTCTTCTTCGTACTCATTGTAGGTAATGACTTCTGGGAACTTCTGGTGAGTTTGCGTACCACGGCCATACTCGGACTCGAAGTTGTTCTTATCAACCAGTTTCTGCGCCACTGGACTACCGATAATACCGCCAATGATCAGGCCAAATGTCGCTGACGCCATCGCGATCTCAAGCGTATTGCTCAAGCCATAGTTTTCGGTAAACGTTGTTGACCACGCCGCGCCAGTTCCGTGCCCGCCAGAGAGCGTAATCGAGCCTGCGATTAAGCCCATCAAAGGATCGAGCCCCAACGCCGTCGCCAATGAAACGCCTACCCCATTTTGGATAATGATGTAAAACGATGCGACCGCTAGGAAAACAAAGACTTTAGCGCCACCTTTCATCAACTGCGTGTAGTTCGCCGCAAGGCCAACGGTGCTGAAAAACATCAGCATAAATACGTTTTGCAGCGGAAGCGAAAATTCTAAATCCACCCCATTGAAATGCATAAAGGTAATAAAAACGGCAACAATTAAGCCACCTACAATGGGCTCTGGGATGTTGAATTTCTTTAGTATCGGTAGCTTAGAATTGACAAAGTGACCTAAGAATAGAACGCTGATGGCGATTAAGAAAGATTCTAACGGTCCAATTGAAATTATCTGATTCATATAACCTCTTTATTGTTCGTCACTCATCTTCCCTAATGAGTTAAGAGCCATTGAAACTGGCTCATCGCTAGGTGCAAGCACACGCGAAAGTCGCGCGATTTTCCTATGCGATTATTAAAATTTCTCTATTGAAAAGTTTCCTCTCTACAGCGGGGACTCCCACTCCATTTCAACAGCAATACCCCGATTTTTCATCGTGGGCACCAAACGAAAGGCGACATTATTAATGGAGTTAGAGCAATTTGTCGAGCCTAGGCTGTAAAAACGTGCGCTTGACAGGTGTAAACTTGAAGCACGTTCAAGTTACCTAACATGATGAATTAAATGTGGTTTGGACGAATTTCAGGTAAAAAAAGAGCCAATCGCAAAAGTCGATTGGCTTATATATTGTGTGAACAAAATGCATTCACTAACAACGTCAGTTGGCTAGGTGACCCTCGGCTTAAAAAGGGTCATTTGTATTAATGCAGTATGCGTGCCAACTTTTTAAAGCCTATATTTGCAGTGAAACACACGTTTTTTATGCGGATTGAGTTACCAGAATGCAAAATGAAATTGCAATTTGCGAATAAATTGCAAAACAATATTAAACAAGATTCTTATAAATGCTTCTATCAGTTTAATATTTTTCATACTTTTTTTAACTTAGAGTCGATATACTCGTAGCACCTAACTTTATCAACCGAGTAGCATGAACTATTTTACGACTTTCCTGAAAGGGGTAGCGATGGGCGCTGCTGACGTAGTACCAGGCGTTTCAGGTGGCACTATCGCTTTTATTACTGGCATTTACGACACTCTGCTCGAAAGCATTCGACGCGTTAACCCTAGTCTCTTAGGTATCTGGAAGCGTGATGGCTTCAAAGCCGCATTCAATCACATCAATGGCTTATTCTTGATCTCACTGTTTGGTGGTATTTTCATCAGCATTGCCACCTTGGCGAAATTAATCTCTTGGTTATTAGTCACTCACCCGATCCCACTATGGTCATTCTTCTTTGGTCTGATTTTGGTCTCGGTGTTTCACATGCTTAAACAGGTCGAACAGCGCACGCTTAGCCGCTTTGTCTTCCTACTGCTCGGCGTCGCATTCGCGTATAGCATTACGGTACTAAAACCTCTGCATATGGAGCCAACAAGCCTTAACGTGTTGCTGGCGGGCTCGATCGCGATTTGTGCGATGATCTTACCGGGTATTTCGGGTAGTTTCATTTTGCTGCTTATCGGTATGTATACCCCCGTGCTTGGCGCGGTGAAGTCGTTTGATATCTCGATTCTGGCGCTGTTTCTCTCAGGCTGTGTAGCCGGTTTACTGACGTTTTCACATTTACTGTCGTGGCTATTAAGACGCTTTCGCGATTTTACTTTAGTGTTCTTGACCGGTTTGATGCTGGGCACACTGCCTAAGATCTGGCCATGGAAAGAAACGCTGACATGGCGCACGAATTCTAAAGGTGAGCAAGTACCGTTGCTGCAAGAGAACTTATCGCCTTTTGATTTTGAAGCAGTCACATCACAGCCAGCGCAACTGGGCATCGCCATCGTATTGATGGTGTGTGCGATAGCTCTGGTTCTCGGTTTAGAGAAGTTTGCCGAAAACCGCGATATCTAAACCAAGCAATCGAAGAACAAGTAATTAAAGAAAAGGCGATACCTTTTAGGTATCGCCTTTTTGTTAGGGGGAGATGATTAGTTTTTGTTCTGGATTAAGCGACTTGACCAATCGCAATGTGGTCTTGCTTGGCAAACAACTCTTCGTGTAAGGCACAAATCGCTTTCTGGTACTCTTTGTCACTCACCACAAACTGCACGTTGACGTTACGCATCGATGAGTGCAGCGCTGCTGGTGTAATACCGCTGTTCATCAGTGCCAATACACCCTGAGCCAACGCTTTGTTGGTATCAATCTGTGAACCAATCACAGAGATCAGCGCCACCATACGTCCTTTGATCGACGCTTTCGGATAACGTTTTTCGGCTTTGTATAGCACCTTGTTCAGGCTCTCAGCACTGCCACCCAAATAGTACGTAATTGAGTTTGCGTTCATCTCTTTACCAATCAGATTCACGCGGGCGTCTGAGATAATTTCCATCAACTCACAGCTTACGTTATCCACCTGGCCAACCATCGCTTGGTCGAACAAGTGCAAAGCAAATACTTTCTCTTTGCCTGCGATGATCTCAACGCGGTCTTCGTCTGGTTTGTACTGACTTGAGATTAAGGTGCCTTGATGCTCTGGCTCAAAAGTATTCTTGATTTGCAGCTCAATACCGCTTTCGCGTAGGCCAGCCGCGGCATTCGGGTGAATCGCTTCCATACCCAAGTTTGCTAACTGGTCAGCGACGTCATAGTTAGTATGACCAATTGGTAACACTTTCTCAGGGCCAACCACACGAGGGTCTGCCGAGCTCAAGTGATACTCTTTGTGGATGATCGCCAAATCCGCGTTAGTAATGGAGGCAATTCGACTGAACGTCATTTCACTGTAGCCGCGATCGTAGGTCGTCATCAGGCCTTCTTTACAATAGGCGTAACCCGTCACGATCGGCAGTTCTTTGTCCATATCGATACCGTCAAACGCGTCTTGAATGGTTTCATCCAAGCTTTTTGGCGTTTGTGTATCCCAGCCTGATAGGTCAACAAAAGTGGCGTTGATGCCCATATTTTTCAGCTTTAACGCAGTATTAAACGCGCTGTGTGCTTCACCCAATGACGACAGAAATTCGCGAATCTGTGGCAAGTACTGTCTCAACGAAAACTGGCCGTACTGACACGTTTCCATAATATTGGTCACACAGTTTTTCGCTTCAGAAATACGTGAGCGAATAAACTTGTCCGCTCGCATACGATTCATTGGGTCTGCAAAGATGTTTTCGTTGGTCAACAGCATACGCTTCTCAACATAATCCAGAGCCTCTCGCCATTCTTCATCCCGCTTCGCAATCAATTGGTAAACGCCAGGCTTGCCGGTTTTCTTACATTCCAATAGCGCATCGGTAATACCGCCGTACGCAGACACCACAAATGCACGTTTGTAGTGCTCTTCTGGACGTAGGATGATGTTTTCGAGTACAGCATCGAATGCTGTCATTGATGTACCGCCGATTTTTTCTACGGTATAAGTCATATTAGATAACCTCGATTATTTAATGACATGGGAGTGAGGAGGATTTGAGATAGCGGGGCACACGGCCCCACTCGCTGCTGGTCATACTAATCACCGTAAGTAAGTGTTCAGGGATTGCGCAGGAAAAATGCTTGAGAACAAGGCAGAATTTTTTGATAAGTAGTGTTTCTACAGTCAAAAATTCTAACGTAGTTATCGGGCATTTTAACCAGCAAGGGTGAACAGTTGCTTACTACGATTAGTATCAATCAACCAGAGGGTAGACACCGTTTTCATCGTGCACTTCGGCGCCGGTGATCGGTGGATTGAAAACACAAGCCATAACCATCTCTTTGCCCTTGTAGGCGCGCAGGTAATGCTCGTCATGTTTATCGAGAATGTACAAAGTACCCGGTTTGATTGGGTAAGTTTCACCGCCAACCACTTCGATTTCACCTTCACCACTCATGCAGTACACCGACTCTAGGTGGTTCTGGTAGTGGATATGTGTTTCGGTTCCTTCAAAGATGGTCGTGATATGGAAAGAAAAACCCATTTTGTCATCTTTCAACAACATGCGGACACTTTCCCATGTTTCTGCTACGACTCTACGTTCACTGTTTCGACACTCATCTAGTGTTCTAACAATCATGTTTTTCTTCCTTGTTATGATGCTTTTTTAAAGTATTTTGTTGCAACGCTCTCTACCGCATTTTCAAAAATGCTCATGCCTTGCTCGAGTTCTTGCTCGGTAATCGTCAGTGGGCAGAAGAACTTGACGATTTCATCGTCAGGACCCGCGGTTTCAATCACCATACCCAGTTCAAAACAGGTCTTAGCGATCTCATCCGAAAGGTCACCATTGCGACATTCAATACCGATCATCATGCCGCGACCTTTCTGCTGAACAAACAACTCAGGGTAACGCTTAAGCAGGCGCTGAATCGTGTTAGACACCGTCTCTGAACATTGACCAATGTGCGTTTCGAACTGGTCGTCTGCCCAATAAATTTCAAGTGCTTTTGCTGCTGTAACGAAAGCATGGTTGTTACCACGGAACGTACCGTTGTGCTCACCCGGTTTCCATTGGTCAAGCTCAGGCTTCAGCAATACCACCGCCATTGGCAGACCGTAGCCACCGATTGATTTCGATAGCGTCACCATGTCTGGTTTGATGCCCGATGGTTCGAAACTGAAGAAGGTACCAGTACGACCACAACCCGCTTGGATGTCGTCAACGATCAATAGAATATCGTTTGCTTTACAGATTTTGCTCAGGCGTTGTAGCCACTCGTTTGATGCGACATTCAAGCCACCTTCACCCTGAACTGTTTCAAGCAAAACTGCCGCAGGCTTGTCCATACCGCTTGAGTTGTCAGACAGCATGGTTTCGAACAGCGCTAAACCATCAACGTTCGCGTAACCGTCATACGGAATACGAGTGACGTTGTTCAGCGGTGCACCATTACCCTGACGGTGATGCTGGTTACCTGTTGCTGCCAGCGCACCCGCAGTACAGCCGTGGAAACCATTTGTGAATGCAACAATGTTGCTACGACCAGTCACTTTACGCGCTAGTTTCAGCGCGGCTTCAACAGCGTTAGTACCTGTTGGACCAGTAAACTGGACTTTGTAATCTAGGTCTCGTGGAGCAAGGATGTAACGCTGGAGCGATTTAAGAAACGTCGCTTTCGCGTCGGAATGCATATCCAATCCATGTGTGATGCCGTCTGCTTCGATGTATTCAAGCAATGCTTGCTTAAGAACTGGGTTGTTGTGACCGTAGTTAAGCGAACCGGCGCCAGCAAGAAAGTCCAGATAGCGCTCGCCTTGCTCAGTTTCTAGCCAGCAACCTTTTGCTTTTTTGAATACCACTGGAAAACTGTTTGAGTATGAACGTACTTTGGATTCTTGTTTTTTAAAAATATCCATGTGAAAGACCGTTATGGCTCCTTTTTATTGAGGATTATTTAAAGGGATGCGATACAAATATTCGGTATCGTGCGTGCCTTTGAAATGTGCTTCTTCGTCTAAGAACGTGCTGACTTCACCACGATCACCGTTATTGGAATCTAGCTTCTTGAACAACGACCAAGACGCGTCGTTGTCTTTGGTGATAGTGGTTTCTACCGCATCGACACCTTGCAGCGATTGACGCTGTAACAACTGGTCGAGCATTTTGTAAGCCAAGCCTTTACCGCGATAGCGTGGAGATACAGCCACTTGCCATACGAACAACACATTTGGATCACTGGGTTTCTTGTAGCTTGAGATAAAACCAGCAATGTCTTTGTCTTGCTCTGCGATGATACAAGTGTCGCTGAAATGCGCGGCTTGAAGAAAATTGCAGTACGAAGAGTTAACATCCAAAGGCGGACAATCTGCGATTAAACCGAAGATCTTGCCTCCATCCGCTCTGCTAGGTTCACGAAAATTCCATTTTTTACTTGGGGTCTCACCGATTTCGGGATACATCACCCAAGGCGCTGATGTAATCATGTGCAAAAACATTTCCTTTGAACTCTAAACAAATTTCGCATTTATTATCGCGCATCCCCTCCGGTTAAAATCAAAACATATCCCATTTTATGTGACACAAATCACAAAAACAACCCATAAAATCGCCAAAAAATGATTAGAACTCTAAATTGTTGCAGTTTCATTTCACGGTAAAAATTCGATTTGAGGACGAAAGAGTTGCCACTTTTTTTCGTGTAAGAAGGTAAATTTCCTCTCAATTGCCATACTAACTGGCGCACGAATTTGTTAAGTTTCTTCTGACGATAAAACAAAGATTTAACCGGATGACTTGCTATGCGCATTTTGATACTTCTCTTGGGGCTGTTTTCTTTTGTCCAGCCAACACTCGCCGAACAAAAGTCATACTCTGAGAGCGACTTGCTAGACCGCCCGCTCATGGAGCGATACATACTTGATGAGCTCAAAGCATTAAGACAAGAACAGCAAGACTTAGAGAGAAAGCTTACTGTTCAAATTACTGACCGTGAGTTATCCGTCGCTGACAAGTCGCTCAACTATGCGAATGTCACCGTCACTTACTTTTTCTACATCATTGCGGGTGTGGCTTCTTTGATCGCATTTGTCGGCTGGCAGTCTCTCAATGAGTTTAAGAGCAACACCAGAGAGATGGCGGACAAACGCCTTGATACGATAGCTAAAGAGTACGAGAAGAAGTTCAGCGTGCTGGAGCGCGACTTGAAACGTAAGACGCGCATCATCAGTGAGAACAACAAAGAAATCGAAAAGATCAACGAGATCCACAACCTGTGGCTGCGTGCGCAAAGCATGCCGACGCCAGAGCAGAAAATTGATGTATACGATGAGATTTTGGGCATTCGCCCAGGGGATTTGGAAGCACTGACGTACAAAGCTGACGCTGCGATGGAAATCAACGAGTACCACTGGGCACTCAGCCTTTCAAACCGAGTGCTTGAACTCGATACAACCAACGGACCGGCGCTGTATCAACGTGCGTGTGCCTACTCTCGTCTTGGGGTTGAAGAGCAAGCGATTGAAGACTTGGAGCGCGCGATCGAAGCGAGCCCTTCTATCCGTGACCTGATCAATACAGAGCCTGATTTAGAAGGGCTACACGGTAACCCACGCTTTGATGCCTTACTACATCACGACCACTAAGGCTACCCAACCGCTCCGCAAGCTACGCCGCTTGTGGAGCGTTGTAATTGCCTAGCAACGCGTCATAGAAGTTGCTGTCGTTGAGTACACCCACCAACTTACCATTTTCGACCAGCAGTATCGGCTGACCGCTACGCTGCTTAAGCTCAATCGCTTCTCTCATACCAATCTCTGGGCTAGCCACTACGATGGTATTCTGGTTCACCTGAGCAATGTCAAACTGACCTTGTTGCCACTCAATCAACTTGAGGTCTTTGCCTTCCACAAGCTGAACACTCGCGGGTGTTTGCTCTACCCATACTTGCTTAGCCGAACAGACTTCTAGTTTGTCTTGCTGCTGCTTTAGCTCGCTCACTGGCTGCATTAACGAGCGTCCTTTTAACACATTCAATGGATTGGTGTGCGCGACGAAATCACGAACGTATTCGGTTTCTGGCTGCAATACGATCTGTTCTGGTTTACCGTGTTGGATAAGTTTCCCCGACTCCATAATCGCAATGTTGTTGCCTATTTTCAGTGCTTCATCCAGATCATGACTAACAAACAAGATGGTCTTGTTGAGCTTTTCTTGCAGTACGATCAGCTCGTCTTGCAACTGTGCACGGATCAGCGGGTCAAGCGCGGAAAACGGTTCATCCATCAACAAGATATCGGTATCCATAGCAAAAGCGCGCGCCAGACCGACACGTTGCTGCATACCACCTGAGAGCTCGTGTGGAAACTTATCTGCCCATTCAGTCAACCCAACCATATCAAGTTGCTGCTTGGCTTTCTCTCTGCGCTCAGCTTTAGGCATACCTTGCATCTCTAGGCCAAACGCGACGTTATCAAGCACACTCAGCCAAGGCATTAGAGCGAACTTCTGGAACACCATCGAAATACGGTGAGTACGCAGATGACGCAGCGTGGTTTCGTCACAATCGGCCAAATCAACTTTCTGCTCGCCGTCTTTGATTTCCAGTGCGCCGCGCGAGATGGTATTCAAACCATTCACCGCCCTTAGCAAACTGGATTTGCCTGAGCCAGAAAGCCCCATCAAGACACAGATTTCACCCTCTTTAACGCTCATGCTGACGTTATCCACACCAACAACTTGACCGGTTTGATCGATGATCTCCTGACGAGCTTTGCCTTGGTCGAGTAACTCCAACGCTTTCTGTTGCTGGTCACCAAATACCACATCAAGGTTTTTAATCGTAATTGCGTCCATGATTATGCTTCCTTCTGGTTAGGTGTTTTACATAAGCGGTCGAGAATGATCGCGACAAGTACAATCGCCAGTCCGGCTTCAAAGCCTTGCGAAATGTTCACCGTATTGAGCGCACGAACAACAGGTTTACCTAAACCATCCGCGCCAACCAGCGCAGCAATCACCACCATCGACAGTGACAACATAATGCACTGAGTCACCCCTGCCATAATGCTTGGCATCGCAGCAGGAAGCTCGACTTTGAACAGCAACTTCATACGGTTGGCACCAAACGCTTTACCCGCTTCAATCAGCTCTTCAGGCACCTTAGTGATCCCAAGGTAGGTTAAGCGGATTGGCGCTGCGATGGCGAAAATGATGGTCGAGATAAGCCCCGGAACGATACCCAAACCAAACAGAACCAGTGTCGGGATCAGGTAAACAAAAGTCGGCACCGTCTGCATCAAATCGAGGATTGGTCTGAGCAGCGTATATAACCAAGGACGGTGTGCCGCCATAATGCCGAGAGGAACACCAATTAATACGGAAATCGTTGTCGCCGCGAAGACTAAGACAAAGGTTTCCAGCATTTCTTGCCAGTATCCAAGGTTCAAAATGGTCAGTAGCGCTGCGACAATAAACAGCACCAGTGGCACGCTGCGGTGCAAATACCATGCGATCGCAGCCGTCAGTACGATAGGTGCCGCTGGCGGCATCCACTTAAAAATGTCTACAACAAAAAGAATGATGGTTTCGAGAAAAATGGAAATCGCGTCAAACAAGCCAGACGCATTGGTCGTCAACCAATCTACGCCCGTTTCCATCCATTGACCTAAGGGGATTTTGTTGTCTGTAATAAAATTCACAATACACCTTTGTTTGTTAGGGTGAGCCTTTGCAGCCCACCCTGTTTGATTACGCTTTTGAGTTGATATAGTTGCTTACCGCTTGAGCTGCATCTTCGCCCTCTAGCGTCTTCACGCCTTGTAGCCAAGTTTCGATTTGCTCAGGGTTTTGCTTCAGCCACTGCTGCGCAGCTTTTGCAGGCTTCACTTTCTCGTTGAGGATCGCTTCCATCAGCTCATTTTCCATCTCAAGGCTGAACTCGAGATTCTTCAGCAACTGACCTACGTTTTGACATTGGTTGAGGTAGTCAGCACGTACGTTGGTGTACACGTTCGCGCCCCCATAGTTAGGACCAAAATAGTCGTCACCACCGTCGAGGTACTCCATTTCGATGTTGCTGTTCATCGGATGCGGCGCCCAACCTAGGTAGACAATCCACTGGTTGCGACGCGCAGCGCGTGATACCTGCGAAACCATGCCTGCTTCACTCGATTCAACGAGGCTAAAGTCTTTCAGGCCAAATGCGTTCTCGTCGATCATCGATTGGATCAAACGGTTACCATCGTTCCCCGGCTCAATGCCGTAGATGCGGTCGCGGAACTTGTCCGCGTGTTTCGCTAAATCAGCGAAGCTTTTCACCCCAGCATCGTAAACGTACTTCGGTACAGCTAGTGTGTACTTAGCCCCTTCGAGGTTAGCGCGCACGGTTTCAACCGTTCCCGCTTCACGGTATTTAGCGATATCTCCCTCCATTGTTGGCATCCAGTTGCCAAGGAAGATATCGATATCACCGTTCGCCATCGACGAGTACGTCACTGGCACAGAAAGCAGGTCGGTTTTGGTTTTATAACCCATGCCTTTCAGTAGCTCGCTTGTTACCGCTGTGGTCGCGGTAATGTCGGTCCAACCGACATCAGCAAAACGCACGGTTTCACATTGGTTAGCATAAGCGTTCATCGCTAAGGTACTTAGCGCGAGAGTTGAGAGCATTTTTGTCTTCATAGACATATTAATTTCCTTATATTAATTACTGACTTTGGGGACTTAGCCCAATTTTCTTTTTGGTGAATTAATTCGTTGTTTTTCCTGCCATTGTGGGGCTATCCACACTGGTAGATCTTGTGTTGGCAGCGGCGCTTTGTTAAGAATCATGTCCGCAGCACGCTCGGCGACCATAATGGTTGGCGCATTGAGGTTGCCGTTTGGAATCGTTGGGAAGATTGAAGAGTCCACCACTCGTAGGCCTTGGATACCGCGCACTCGGCACGTTTCATCCAGTACCGCCATCGGGTCATCATCGGCGCCCATTTTGCAGCTGCAAGAAGGGTGATAAGCACTTTCGACGTTCTCTTTGACCCACTCATCGATCGCGTCATCACTCTTAATATCCATGCCCGGTTGGATCTCTTCGCCGCGATACTCATCCATCGCTGGCTGCATTAAGATCTCGCGCGTCAGACGAATACAGTCACGCCAGTCTTGGCGGTCTTGTTGGGTCGAAATGTAATTGAATTCGATACGTGGTTTGTCGTGTGGACTTGCCGAAGTAATCGCAACCGTGCCGCGGCTTTCCGGCTTGTTCGGGCCAACGTGGACTTGGAATCCATGACCGTCAAATGCGGCTTGTCCGTCATAGCGCATCGCGGCTGGTAGGAAATGATATTGAATGTTCGGCCACTTAAGACCTTTGCGAGAGCGGATAAACGCACACGATTCAAAATGGTTGGTTGCGCCGAGACCTTTGCGAGTCAGGATCCATTCAGTACCAATCAACCCTTTGCTCACCAGATCTAGCTTACTGTTGAGCGTGATCGGCTGTTTGCAATGATATTGGAAGTAGACCTCAAGGTGGTCTTGCAGGTTTTCACCCACACCCGGCAGCTCGTGCGCGACCTCAACTCCAGCCTTTTCCAGTACTGCTTTGGGTCCGATACCCGACAGTTGCAGCAGTTGCACCGAGCCAATAGAACCCGCTGATGAGATCACTTCTTTTGCCGCGTAACACTGCTGTACGTTACCGCGCTTTTCAAACTCAACGCCAACGGCCTTCTTACCGTCAAGCAGCACTTTGCGCACGACCACACCTTTAACGAGCGTCAAGTTTGAACGCTTGAGTGCACGCCTTAAGTACGCGTTAGAGGTCGAAGCGCGTACGCCTTTGTCGACGGTCATGTGCATCGGCCCAAAGCCTTCTTGCTGATAACCGTTGTAGTCGTCTGTTTGTGGGTAACCCGCTTGCTGACCTGCATCGATAAACGCTTGGTAGAGTGGGTTGAGCGCCATATCGTTACCGTTGCAAGTACCTAACGGGCCTTCGCCACCGCGGTATTCGTCCGCACCGCCTTGCCAAGACTCTGCTCGACGGAAATACGGTAAACACGCTTGGTAGTTCCAGCCTTTCGCACCGTGTTCTTCCCACTCATCAAAGTCGCACGCGTGACCACGAACATACACCATGCCATTGATCGACGAACTGCCACCGAGCACTTTACCACGCGGGCAATGCAGCTTACGTCCATCGAGGCCTTTTTCTTGTTCGGTTTCGAACTGCCACGCGTATTTTTCGGTATTCATCGGGTACGACAGCGCGGTCGGCATCTGAATGAAAATGCTCTTGTCGGTACCACCGGCTTCCAGTAGCAGCACCTGATTTTCTCCGCTTTCCGTCAGCCTGTCCGCCAACACACAGCCGGCCGAACCCGCGCCGACGATAATGTAATCGTAGCGTTGTTGCATTTGTTGTCTCCGTTGAGGTTAGCGTTTAAGCGTAAGGACTGGCGAAATCGCCAAGCTCGATTAGTACACTTTTGGTTTGTGTGTAATGACGCAGGGTTTCTGGGCCGTTTTCACGCCCAACACCAGAATGCTTGTAGCCGCCGACTGGCATCTCTGCCGGCGAGTCCCCCCAAGTATTTACCCAGCAAATGCCGGCTTCGAGCTGATGAATAACGCGGTGTGCACGCGACAAGTTTTGTGTAAAGATGCCCGCGGCGAGGCCGTAATCGGTCGCATTGGCACGCTGAACAACCTCTTGTTCGTCAGAGAACTTCAGTACTGACATCACCGGACCAAAAATTTCTTGCTGCACATGAGGCATAGCATCGTCACAGTCCACAAACACGGTAGGTGCAACAAAGTTACCTTTGTCGAGACCATTTTCTGTCACTTGGTAGCCACCGGTAAGTAACGTTGCACCACTCGCTTTACCCTGCTCGATGGCATGGAGGACTTTGTGCAAATGGTCGTTGGAAATCAGTGCACCGATTTGTGTTTGCATATCCATTGGGTCGCCAACCACCAGTTTCTCGGTGCGCTGTTTAAGCTGAGCAACAAACTGATCGTAAATCGACTCGTGGACAAATACGCGCGTGCCATTGGTACACACTTCGCCTTGGGTATAGAAGTTTGCGACCATCGCCGCAGAGACCGCATCGTCAAGTTTGGCGTCATCAAACACGATCATCGGTGACTTTCCGCCCAGCTCCATCGTCACATCTTTGAGCGTTTTTGCGCTGTCAGCCATAACCAACTTGCCAGTACCAGATTCACCAGTGAATGACACTTTGGCAATCTCTGGATGTGCCGTGAGCATTTGCCCAACACGATGATCACCCTGAACTACGTTGAATACGCCGTCAGGAAGCCCCGCTTCACTAAAAATCTCCGCCAGTTTCAACGCGGTCAAAGGCGTTTCTTCTGACGGCTTGAAGATCATCGCGTTGCCCGCTGCGAGTGCTGGTGCCGATTTCCACATCGCGATTTGGATTGGGTAGTTCCACGCACCGATGCCAGCGCAAATGCCTAACGGTTCACGTCGGGTGTAGAAAAACTGCGATTGACCCAGAGGCTGCTGCTCGCCCTGCATCGCAGGAACCAGTCCAGCGAAATACTCAATCACGTCCGCACCGGTGACGATGTCGACTTCGAGCGCTTCTTGCAGTGGTTTGCCAGTATCGGCGACTTCCAGCTTAGCTAGCTCATCGTTGCGTTCGCGCAGAATAGCGACAGCTTTGAGCAAAATGCGACTGCGCTCGATTGGCGTCATAGCAGACCAAATGGCAAAACCGTGCTTGGCTGAATCGATCGCTGCTTGGACGTCGCTCTCGCTCGCCTGACCGATTTCAGCAAGCGGTTCACCGTTGGCCGGATTGTAAGTAGTAAAACTCTCCCCAGAACTGGCCGAGCAAGCTTTACCATTGATAAATAATGATTTTAGTTTCATATGAAGATGCTGACTTTGTGTTTATTTTTGCGAATAAAACGTAAGTTGTTTATCCAGATAATCGTTAATGATGGTGCGCGCTTTTTCGGCATCGATCCCGTCGGGGTTGAGCGTCCCACGAAGCCAAATACCATCAATCAAAGACGCGATACCATGAGCGACCACTTCGGCCTGCTCTTTGGCAAAAAGTGCTTTGAGTTCAATAAGCAAATGAGAAAGCAAACGACGTTCGTTGACGCGTTGCAATCGCTTAAGTTGTTGGTCGTGCATCGAGTACGACCAGAAGGCGAGCCAAGTTTTTGCCACCTTGTTCTCTGCCTGAAAGCCGACGAAGTTCCCGTCAATAATGGCGTTGATTCGTTGCTTATGTGCATCAGCTGGGAGTTCACGTAAGCGGCCAGTGATGGTTTCAGACAACTGACGCAAGATCTCGCGCATCGTTTCTTCCAACAGACCGTGCTTACCGCCAAAGTAATGGTTAATGATCCCCGTCGATACCCCAGCCTCTTTACTGATCAAAGAAATGCTCGCCGCATGTAAACCCACGCGATCAATGACCGTCATTGTGGCTTGCACAAGCTGCGGTTTGCGTATTTTTGGCATCCCAACTTTAGGCATTTTTCGTCCTTTTTTATTTTTAATTGAACGTTCAGTTAAATATAAAATGCCTGAAAATTAGTTCGTACTCAAATTATTTTTACTATTAACATTAAAATTGAGAGATGAACTCTAACCAAAAAGTGTGAGATTGGAGTGGACAAAAGATCGACTTACAATTGGATTTTACGCCGTTTCTTTATGGATAACACTAAAGTTTATGTTTAATTTTTACTTTAAAAACAACTAATTACACAAAAAGTCAAAATTGAAACATGAACAAAACTAAATGTAAAAAGTCGATGAAACATTATTTACAGAACAGCATTCATTGAAAATTACCAAATATTTACTTAGAGTACTAAACGTTCATCAACAAAACATAGCCACAAAAGGACTAACAACATGGATCCCATACTGGAAGTTAAGGGACTGTACAAAGTGTTTGGCGATGAGACTGAACGCGCCTTTGCAATGATCAACCAAGGTGCGGATAAAGACGCAGTCTTTGAAAAAACTGGAGCAACCATAGGTGTCAACGACGTTTCCCTCAGTATCCGAGAAGGGGAAATCTTCGTTATCATGGGGCTTTCTGGTTCCGGTAAGTCGACTCTCGTTCGCCTACTTAACCGCCTGATCGAACCTTCAAAAGGTAACGTTCTCCTCAAAGGCAAAGACATCGCACACATCTCCGAAAACGAGCTACGCGAAGTACGCCGCAATAACATCTCAATGGTTTTCCAAAACTTTGCCTTGATGCCTCATATGACGGTGATCGAAAACGCAGCGTTTGGCCTAGAGCTCGCTGGAGTTGACCCAGATACACGCAAAGCCAGCGCGCTAGCAGCATTAGAACGCGTAGGTTTGGATGCCTATGCAGAGTCCTTCCCTGACGAACTCTCGGGCGGTATGAAGCAGCGTGTCGGCTTGGCACGAGCACTGGCGTGTGACCCAGATATCTTGCTTATGGACGAAGCGTTTTCCGCGCTTGACCCATTGATTCGAACTGAGATGCAAGACGAGCTGATTCGCCTACAGAACGACGACAAACGTACCATCGTCTTTATTTCCCATGACTTGGATGAAGCAATGCGTATCGGCGACCGCATCGCAATCATGCAAAACGGTTCGGTTGTACAAGTCGGCACGCCCGACGAGATCCTCAACCACCCTGCCAATGATTATGTACGCGCCTTTTTCCGCGGCGTAAACGTAGCTAGCGTGCTGACCGCCAAAGATATTGCGCGTAAAAAGCCCGCAGCGGTGTTTAAGAAATCTGAGCATGACGGTCCGGCTTCCGCGATGCAGATTCTGATCGATAGCGACCGTGACTACGGGATTATCGTTGACAAAACCAGTCGTTACTCTGGCATCGTCTCACTAGACTCATTACGTGCGGCAAACAAAGAGAGCCGTTCGCTTTCCAGCGCTCAATTGGAAGACGGTCTAACTCTTAAGCCAGACCAACCGATTAATGACATCTTAAGCCTTGTGGCAAATGTGCCTTACTCGGTTCCCGTTGTGGACGACAACGGCAACTATTTCGGTGTTGTCACTAAATCACGCTTGCTACAAACGTTAGATAAGGATTAACACCATGTCATCAGAACAAACCAACAACGATCCTTGGTCACAAACGACGACTGAGCAAAGTGATCCATGGGGTCAAGCCGCTTCGAGCGATTCAGGCGCATCAGACTGGTTGAGCTCGGAAGTGGTGACAGAGAAGCCATTTGATATTTTGAACCCGTTTGATAATGCGGTACTGCCTTTCGACTCTTGGGTCGAAACTGGATTGAACTGGCTGGTCGAACACGGTCGCCCACTGTTTCAGGCGATCCGTATCCCAATCGACTTTATTCTCAGCTCGTTTGAAACCGCACTGGTCTCGACACCTGCACCATTCATGCTGGTGATTCTATTTCTACTCGCGTGGCAGTTTTCGAGCTTAAGACTTGGATTCGCTACCGTGGTCTCCCTGGTGTTTATTGGCCTGATTGGCGCGTGGTCCGAAGCGATGACCACCCTGTCTCTGGTAATGACGTCGGTGTTTTTCTGTTTGCTGATCGGCTTGCCGATGGGGATCTGGCTATCGCGCAGCGACACCGCCGCTCGATTTGTCAGGCCAATCCTCGACGCCATGCAAACCACACCCGCTTTCGTGTATCTCGTGCCGATCGTGATGCTGTTTGGTATCGGTAACGTCCCTGGGGTGGTTGTAACGATCATCTTTGCGCTGCCGCCCGTTGTTCGCCTTACTATTTTGGGTATTCAGCAAGTTCCGGAAGAGCTGATCGAAGCGGGTCACTCATTCGGTGCCAACAAAAAGCAGATGCTGTATCGCATTCAGCTGCCACTCGCTCTGCCAACCATCATGGCAGGGGTTAACCAAACCCTGATGCTATCACTGTCGATGGTGGTGATCGCTTCAATGATTGCAGTGGGTGGTTTAGGTCAAATGGTACTGCGTGGTATCGGACGCTTGGATATGGGCCTCGCCGCAGTCGGTGGTGTCGGCATCGTTATCCTCGCTATTTTGCTCGATCGCATTACACAAGAATTAGGCACAAACGCAGGTAACACTAAAATCCGTTGGTACCACACCGGTCCTATCGGCATGTTCCTTCGCAACAAAAGTAAGAAACAAGAACTTACATTAAGGAGAAATACCAATGATTAACTCATGGAAGAAAGCGTTCACTGTAGGCGCAGTTTCCACTCTCGCGCTATCAAGTAACGTTTGGGCTGAAAAACTGCCAGGAGAAGGTGTAACGGTTCAACCAGTTCAATCAACTGTTGCAGAAGAAACGTTCCAAACACTGATCGTTAACCGCGCGCTTGAAGAGCTGGGCTATGATGTACAACCAACCAAAGAAGTGGATTACAACGTTGGCTACACCTCAATTGCCAAAGGTGATGCAACATTTTTAGCGGTAGGTTGGTTCCCACTGCACGCGGACAAGTACAGCCAATCTGGCGGTGACGACAAGTTCTTCCGCAAAGGTCAATACATCAGTGGCGCTGCACAAGGCTACTTGATCGATAAGAAAACCGCTGAGAAATACGGCATCACCAACATCGGTCAGCTTAAAGATCCAAAACTGGCGAAGCTGTTTGACGCAGACGGCGACGGCAAAGCAGATTTAACCGGTTGTAACCCTGGCTGGGGTTGTGAACTGGTCGTAGAAGAACAGCTAACAGCTTACGGTCTGCGCGACACGGTTGACCACAACCAAGGTAACTACGCGGCGATCATCGCTGATACGATTTCTCGCTACAAGAAAGGCGACCCAATCCTGTACTACACTTGGACGCCTTACTGGGTAAGTGGCGTGCTTGTTCCGGGTAAAGATGTGGTTTGGCTAGAAGTTCCATTCTCAGCACTGCCTGGCGAGCGTAAAGACGTAGATACCACATTAGAAAATGGCAAAAACTATGGTTTCGAGATGAACTCTATGCGTATCGTGGCGAACAAAGAGTTTACCGAGCAAAACCCAGCAGCGGCGAAGCTGTTCGAAATCATTAAACTCAACATCAATGACGTCAGTGCACAAAACATGATGATGAGCAAAGGCAAAAACAGCATGGCTGATATTGAGTCTCACGTTGAAGGTTGGGTAAAAGCAAACCGCAAACAGTTTGATGCATGGATTGCTGAAGCAAAAAAAGCGGCAATGTAATACCAATCACAGTAAGTAAATGGTCAGAAATGGCGTAGGAAAAATGCTTGAGAACAAGGCAAGATTTTTCGATAAGTAGTTATTCTACAATCAAAAATTTCAACGCAGTTATCGAGTATTTTAACAAGCTAGAATGAACAGTTATTTACTACGATTGGTATATTCATCTGCTGACGCAAATGAGATAAACGGAAAGAGCCGCATGATGCGGCTCTTTTTATGTTTAGACGGTCATGGTTCCGCTCAGCGCGGTCACTGCGCAACCGGAGAGTTTAACCACCGATGGAGACAACATTTCCACACCGACATAGCCACCACGCGAAGACGCTTGGTAACCCTGCATTCGGCTCTTTTTGAGCTTATCTGCCCAGTACACACCGAGCGCGCAATGCGCAGAGCCTGTGACAGGGTCTTCATCCACTCCTACCCAAGGCGCAAAGTAGCGTGAGGTAAAGTCCTGCTTGTCACTCGACTTAGCGGTCACCAGAATGCCACGCCCCTGTCGCGCTTTAAGCGCGTTAAAGTCTGGCTGCAATTCCAGCAGCTTTTTCTCATTGTTAACTACAATAAACTGCTTGGTATCAAACATGGCGTAATCCACGATATCACTTTCACTCAGACCTAGCAGACGAATGATATCCTCGTCAGGATCGACGCTAAAATCGAGCTCTGCCGCTGGAAAAGCAAGGTCGATGCTATCGCTGTTTAACTCTGCGGTTAACACACCGGAAAGCGTATTGAAGGTGATACTGTCACCACATTGATACATACCGATCGACTTCAGTACATGTGCCACCGCCAATGTGCCATGACCACACAACTTCACTTCCACTTTTGGCGTAAACCACTTTAGCTGCATAGTATCGAGCGATAAAAATGCCGTTTCCGACACCGCCATTTCGGCGGCGATCGCTAACATTAAACTCTCTTCCAACGCACTGTCGGTAATACATACTCCTGCCGGATTGCCTTTAAACAGCTCCGATGCGAACGCATCAACCTGATATATCTGTAATTTCATAATGTACCTAGTTCTGACGAAATGAGTTCTGTCGATTAATCGGGGACAACAATCAAACCAAGCGGCTCCAGCAATTGTGCTTGTTGCCAGTCGCAGATCTTAACCCCGCTTAAGTCGACTTTCCTTGGATCTAGCCCTTCTAATTCTGTGTGGCTAAGATTACAGCCTTGAAGGCGAAATTGCCCCCAGCAATCTTGTGAAAACACCCCGCGACTGAGATCGGATTCTTTAAACGACGCGCCGTACAAGTTGGCGCCAATCCAACGATTTTCAAACAAGTCACATTTTTCAATGCAAAGACGCTCTAAGTTGGCGTACGACAAGTTACAACCAGTGATGTATGCGGAGCAAAAGTAGACGCTATGGCTGACCTGATTCGAAAAATTGGCTTGGACAAAGCTCGCGCCTTTTAAATCGCACTCTCTAAATTCGATGCCAAAACAATTTGCCCCTTTAAAGTTTGCCATCGATAGCTGACAGCTTTTAAACGACGCATCCCTCAAGTCGCTGTATTCAAAATGGCACCCTTCTAACTCGCCTTGCGCGATAAAGCTGCAATCGACAAATTGGGCATCTCTTAGATTTGCGCGGCTGAAGTCGCAACGATCAAAATGGCAAGACTTAAAACAAGCGTCACGTAAATCTTGCCTAGAGAAGTCCACTTGGTCAAAAACTTGATTGATATTAGTCATATACTTCGCCCTTATTCCAACTGAATCGCAAGACTACCAACTACAACCAAGAAAACAACCCTATGTAAAACAACAAGTTAAAAACGCTCAAATCGCCATTTTAAGCCACCAAACTGGCACCTAGAGCTAGGTTAAAGTTAAACATCGAACAAGGTAGGTCAGAAAAAAGTTTTATCTCTCTCAGAGCCATTTAGCGAGTTTTCGATATTTTTATCTATTCTATTTCGAACAACCTATTTAAGCTTCGTTTTGTGTCGCGACAAAGCGGCTGCGAAACGCGCTAGGAGTTAGACCAATCGCTTTCACAAATACCTTTCTGAAGCTATTTACATCTTCATAGCCAACTAGATAGCTGATGCTCTCGACCGATTTAGCGCTGCTTTCCAGCCATTCGCACGCCTTTTGAATTCTAACCCGTTGGATATAGTGAATCGGCGTTAATCCTGTCGCCTTAGAAAAGTGACGAATAAACGTGCGGCTGGTCATACAGGCGAGCGTAGCCAATGTATCAATGTCCAAAGGAGCGCCGTAACTGGCTTGGATATGACGCTGGACCAGAGCGATCTTGTCGTCGCCGTGAGAGTAGCCAGGCGAAAAGCTCTGGTAGTAACGCTGATCTCTGACGCCAGTATCGACCACCAAATACTTGCCTAGCTGTCTGGTATCTCGCGCATTCGCATACCTCGTGACCAGCGCGAAGCACAAGTCCATCCAAGACATCAAGCCACCAGCGGTGATGATATCAACATCATCAATCACTATTTTATTGATATCAATATTCAGATCTGGATGGTAATGCGCGAGCTGTTGTTCCAACTGCCAGTGCGTCGTAATGGTTCTGCCACGCAGCAATCCTGACTGCGCCAGAATAAACGCGCCCGCGCAAACAGAACAGATGACCGAACCTTTCGCGTGTATCGCTAGCAAGTAATCGAGCAACGCCTGCTCGGGCTGCAAAAAATACTAACCATCCATATTCGGTGGCAGGACAACAATGTCAGCGTCCGTTCCACTCAAGTCTGACGGCTCACGGATAGCGGGAACAAACTCAGGTGAGTCATCGACTTGCGTTTGCTTATTCGCAAGCAATAAGAATTCTTGTATGCCGTGTACCGCGCTTTGCAGGGCTCCAGGGTAGTTGATGATTTCGACCGAAATCCGCTTTGTCACTTTTGCCATAGACTCTGTCATTTTTGACATTCGTTAGTCTTTCAAGACTAGTGCAACGCAACACATTAACGTAAGGACTAACCAATGAGTAAAACTGCACTGCTGCTAATCGACATTCAAAATGACTATTTCTCTTCGTTTTCTGGCGCGAAATGGGCGCTGTCTGGTACTGAATCCGCGGCAGAAAACGCTGCGCTGTTGCTATCGGTATTCAGGGAGAAAAACTTACCGGTGATTCACGTTCGACATCAATTCACTACCCCTGAAGCGGCGTTTTTTGCCCCAGACACTGAAGGTGCACAAATTCATACCAGCGTAACTCCGCAAGCAGGCGAAACCGTCGTGGTCAAATCAGAGATCAATAGCTTTAAAGCCACTGAGTTAGATGCGGTATTGAAACAGAAAGGCGTTGAGCGCTTAGTGATCGTTGGCGCGATGAGCCATATGTGTATTGACGCCGTCGTTCGCGCCGCCGCTGATTTAGGTTATGAATGTCACTTAGCCCACGATGCATGCGCAACTCTGGACCTTGAGTTCAATGGTACTCATGTGCCAGCACATCTGGTACACGCGGCGTTTATGGCAGCGCTTGAGTTTGGCTACAGCCACGTCGACTCAGCGCAAAATCTTGCCAAATTAGCAGAGTAAAACCACATCAATTGACGCGTTAGAAACAAACAACCACCTTCTGCAAGGTGGTTGTTTTGCTTTGAATGAATTGACTTGTGACTAAACCTGAGCAGCTAACTGTGAAACTCCAGCATTCCTTGCGTGAGGATGAAATCGATGATCGTATCCAACCCTTTACCTTCTTTCAGGTTGGTAAATACGAATGGCTTGGTTGGTCGCATGCGTTGGGTATCTTGTTCCATCACTTCCAGCGACGCACCGACGTAAGGAGCAAGGTCGATTTTGTTGATCACTAATAGATCAGAGCGTGTAATACCCGGTCCACCTTTACGCGGGATCTTCTCCCCTTCCGCAACATCAATAACGTAAATGGTCAGGTCTGCGAGCTCGGGACTAAATGTCGCGCTGAGGTTGTCGCCGCCGCTTTCCACAAATACCACGTCGAGGTTTTTATGGCGCTTGGCTAACTCATCCACTGCCGCCAAATTCATCGATGCGTCTTCGCGAATCGCGGTGTGCGGACAGCCGCCGGTTTCAACACCAATGATTCTATCTGGCTCTAACGCTTCCGATCGAGTCAGAATTTTAGCGTCTTCCTGGGTGTAAATATCGTTGGTCACAACCGCGATATGGAGCTTGTCGCGAATCGCTTTACATAACACTTCCAATAAGGCGGTTTTCCCCGACCCAACCGGGCCACCGATACCAATTCGTAGAGGCTGCTTATAACTTTCCATTGTCATTCCTATGTGTCCTTTTTTGACTGCTCCGCTCAAGAACGAAACAGTCTTGTATATTGTGTTTCGTGAAGGCTGCTGGCGATGGAGACTGACGGGGTAAAACTGCCAATCATCCAATCTTCAATCTGCTCCGATTTCGCTAGCGCGGCGGCAAACTGGTCGCAAATATTAAGCAGCGCAATTTGGCCATCGGTCTGACCAAGAGGTACCAGTTTGACGCCCGCCATCACCAAGTTCTCCGCCCAGCTCCATAAGTACCCCTGCTTGAGCTGATGGGGTGCGATTTGCCAATGCACCGCTGCGACGCAAAGTCCCAATAACTGGGTTGGTGGATAAGCGCCGATTTCCACACCGGGAACTGACACATCGAGCTTACGCAATAACGCATTGAGCGCGATACCCCGCTGCTTTTCTTCCGCGCGCAGTTCTTTGGTTTCTCGGCTGCTGTAGAGCAAGTTCACGCTCTGGTGAATTTGCTCTTCATCGCCGAGGAGAATCGCATTGTAGAGCTTATCGATTACTGGTAGTTCAAGCGTCGCGACGCTGTTAAACAACATATTGCCTAACCACTGCTCCATCGACGCTCTATCGCTTACCCAGCCCGCTTCAACTGCCCATTCCAACCCTTGCGAATAGGTGAATCCACCAATTGGCAACGAGGGACTGATCAACTGAAACAGTCGATAGCTCGACACGTCAGAAGGCTGAGCGCTTGGCTGCTGAGCTACGATTTGCTTTTCAGCCATCAATTATGCCGTCATCAGCAATAGTGAACTGGCTGCGGCGACGCCCACGGACAACCAACGTGATGCGATAACAAAGCCGAGCTTTTTACCCGCAAACATCAAGATAACGGCACCCACAGCCATACCCGCCGCAAACAGAGAGGTGTTTCCTCTCGCTTCAACCCCGTGCGCGTAACCGTGGAAGAACATCATCGCCACACACGATGCGACGGCTAACTTGAGTACATTCTGCGACTGCGAAAACGCTAAAGAGATGGCGATACTGACGACGAAGAGTGACGCGACGATCGCTTCTTCCACACCGTTCATCACACCAAACCACTGCCCTGCAACTAAGCCCCCCACCAAGGTCAACAAAGACAACGCAATCAAGCCCAGTTTTCGCGATTGCGAAGTCGACAAGCAGCCGACCAACAAACCGAACGCAAACAACATGATTAGATGGTCAAGACCGGTGAATGGGTGGGTCAGGCCATTGGTGAACGCAGTGGAATCGTGTCCCGAATGCGCATTAGCAATCGCAGGGATAAATAGAGTGGTGATAACCGACAGCTTTGAAAAAATGGATTTCATATAAGATTCCTTTCTTATTTTTAGATTATTTACTTAAAAACAATATGTTGTATGAGTTAATGATGGTGATGATGGCCGCCACTTTTACCACCATAAGCGCCGCCTTCTGGTTCAAAGGAGGCTTGCTCTATGGTCACTTCTGCGCCTAAGCCTTTGACCATCTCATCCAAAACATGATCGTGCTGGTAGCGAACCCATCCCGGTTCCACCTGCAACGGCACGTGGCGATTACCTAGGTGATACGCGACTAAAGTCAGTAGATGCGGGTCGCTGCAGTAAACGCTTGAGACTGTCTCGGCCGCTGCTTTGACTTCAACAATCACGCCACACTGACTTTTGAGTTTTTCTCCGCCGCGCAGGATATGACCGCGCGGTAAAAACAGCCCTGCATCGCGACCGTCATCGAGAGAAACCCTTAAACGGCTCTTGATTCGACTGTCTATCGGTAAGCTTAAGAACGCGTTTGGCACCAATTCCTGCTCTGTAACAATTTCGGTTAGTTCAATCATGTTTATGCCTTTACTCAGAATAAAAAGTAGCGCTGCGCCATCGGTAGAACCTCGGCAGGCTCGCAGATCAGTAGCTCACCATCCGCACGCACCTGATAGGTTTGCGAATCCACTTCGATGTTGGGCTGCCAATCGTTAAGTTTCATGTCGGCTTTACTGATGGTTCGGCACTGCTTCGCTACGCCGATCAAGCTTTGTAATCCAAGCTCAGCCGCAACTCCCGCATCACTCGCCGCCTGCGACAAAAACAGCATCGAGGTGTTATTTGATGCCTTACCGTAACTGCCAAACATCGAACGATAATGAACCGGTTGAGGCGTTGGAATTGACGCGTTGGGATCGCCCATCGGCGCCATCGCAATCATGCCGCCTTTTAGAATCACACTCGGTTTGACGCCGAAAAAGGCCGGTTTCCATAGTACTAAATCAGCTAGCTTTCCGACTTCAATTGAACCAATCTCATGCGCCATCCCGTGGGTAATCGCAGGGTTGATGGTGTATTTGGCGATGTAGCGTTTGAGCCTGAAGTTATCGCTGTAGCTTGAGTCTTCTTTCAAACTGCCGCGCTGCACTTTCATCTTGTGTGCGGTCTGCCAAGTGCGAGTAATCACTTCGCCGACACGCCCCATTGCTTGTGAGTCTGAGGCAATCATCGAGAACGCACCGAGGTCATGTAAGATATCCTCAGCGGCGATGGTCTCGCGGCGGATCCTTGATTCGGCAAACGCCACATCTTCCGCAATTGACGGCGAGAGGTGGTGGCACACCATCAACATATCGAGGTGTTCGTCCACCGTATTGACGGTGTAAGGACGAGTCGGATTGGTCGACGATGGCAACACGTTCGCTACGCCCGCCGCTTTGATAATATCCGGAGCATGACCGCCACCCGCCCCTTCGGTGTGGTAGGTATGGATCACTCGATCACCAATCGCCGCTAACGTTGATTCTACAAAGCCCGACTCATTGAGTGTGTCGGTATGAATCGCCACCTGCACGTCCATTTCATCCGCCACACTTAAGCAGGTATCGATAGAGGCTGGCGTTGTGCCCCAGTCTTCATGGAGTTTTAAACCTACTGCGCCCGCTGCGACTTGCTCTCTTAATGCTTCTGGTTGGCTGGCGTTCCCTTTACCGAGCAAGCCGAAGTTCATCGGGAAACTGTCTAACGCTTCCAACATCCGGTGCATGTTCCAAGGCCCGGGCGTACAGGTGGTGGCGTTGGTGCCGGTATTTGGCCCCGTTCCGCCACCTATCATAGTCGTCACCCCTGACGCGAGTGCTTCTTCGATTTGTTGCGGGCAAATAAAATGGATGTGCGAGTCAATGCCACCCGCAGTGAGAATCGAACCTTCTCCGGCGAGCACTTCCGTACCCGGGCCGACAACGATCGTCACTCCCTGCTGCACATCTGGGTTGCCCGCTTTACCGAGCGCTTGAATACGGCCATCTTTGATCGCCACGTCGGCTTTGACGATGCCCCAATAATCTAAAACAATAGCGTTGGTGATCACGAGATCCGGCGTTTCTGCCGAAGGTCTTTGGCTCTGCCCCATCCCGTCTCGAATGACTTTACCGCCACCAAATTTGACTTCATCGCCGTACACGGTGAAATCTTTTTCTACTTCCAACCACAGCTCAGTGTCGGCTAAGCGAACGCGGTCTCCGACCGTAGGGCCGAACATTTCTGCGTACGCTTGTCTGGATATTTGCGCCATTTTTCTTCCCTATTTATGACCACTTATCTCGTTACAACTTACCCATGACTTTGCCTTGAAAGCCGTAGATTTCCCTTTCACCGGCAAACTCGACCAGCTCTACCGTACGCAATTGACCCGGCTCAAAACGAGTCGCAGTTCCGGCTGGAATGTTGAGGCGAAAACCCAGCGCTTTATCGCGTTCAAAGCTCAGCGCGTCATTGACTTCAAAAAAGTGGTAGTGCGAGCCGATTTGCACCGGTCGGTCACCTAGATTTTGCACTTCGACCGATAGGGTTTTCCTACCGACATTGAGTTCGATATCTCCCGCCGCGGTTTCGATTTGACCGGGTACAAAACCAGCGGAATTGCTTGTTGATTTAGCCATAGTGGTTTCCTCTACACGATAGGTTCATGAACGGTCACCAGCTTGGTTCCATCAGGAAAAGTGGCTTCGACTTGTACGTCTGGGATCATGGAGGGCACGCCGTCCATTACGTCATCAGCGCTCAATAAAGTGCGGCCAAAATCCATCAGCTCGGCAACTGTTTTGCCTTCTCGCGCACCTTCTAAGATTGCGCTGGAGATGTACGCAACGGATTCTGGGTAGTTGAGTTTTAAGCCTTTCTCTTTGCGCTGCTTAGCAAGCATTCCAGCGCAAAAAATCAGCAGTTTGTCCTTCTCTCTTGGTGATAATTCCATGTCACTGCCTTACTGTTTTTGATTCTCTTTATGTCGCCCAAATTCGGGGCGGTTGCGGTGATTGTGTCGTCCACTGCTGTCTGACTAGCTGCCAAACCTGCTGCAAGCTGCTTAACAAGTCTTCGCTCCAATGCGCCAACGCTCGTACCACAATCAGGTGTTCAATTTGGCTGACGGCAATCAGAAGCTGGGATTTATGCGGCTGTTGCTGTATTTGCTGGAGCAAGTCCTGTACCAAGAGAAACAGGTTTTCATCTTCGCTGGTGATGTAGAACGTCCCCAGCATCGGGAAACTCAGCATTCCTTTATCTTTCATAAAGTTATCTTCACCATATAGGTTCAAACCTTCACTAAGAATGCGTTCACCATCGAGGAATATCTCAGTTTTACCAATCAGGTGACCTTGGTCGAATCCCTCATTTAGTGCAGGACGCCCAAAGCAGTGCATCTCCCAGCCCAAAAATTGTGCACCCTTTTCCAGATGAATTTGGCTATCCAATCTCGTGTGGGCATTGGGGAAGAAGATGTTCTCCTGCGGCAGCCACTCCAGTCTCGATTGACTGTCGACGTAGAGCTCCTGTCGCTGATGGGCATACTTGGCTGCCGAACGATAAAACTTGGTCGCCCCCGGTGTCGTCACCAACACCTGCGCACCATCGCGAGCTTTGACTTGGATATTCAGTGAGTCACCACCCACCACGCCCCCCGGCGGGTGGAGCAAATAGGTATGACACGTACCGCCCTCTGGGTACAAAGGGCGCTGAATCGCCAGTGGCCCTGACTGTTTACGATGCTTCAGGACGGTTTTGTCACCTCGGTCGACAAACTCAAGTTCGAGCTGCGCTTGCCAACCTTGCTGGATATGGCTATCGATCGTTTGACCAAGCGCCCAAATCAGCGCTTGGTCGGTTGTCGATGAGACAGAAGTCGTCGTCATACGGTTAAGTACTCCTTGATTAAGCGCTCATCGAGGTCGTCCATTTCTCCTTCGGCGACTCGCCTTCCGCGGTCAAGAATGCAGAATTGGTCGCCTACTTTTCGTGCAAAAGGCAGCTTTTGCTCCACCAGCAACACCGTCAGCCCCATCTCTTTGTTGAGCATACGGATGATGTCGCCAATCTCTTGCACTATGTTGGGTTGAATCCCCTCTGTAGGCTCATCAAGAATGAGCAATTTAGGATTCACCACCAGAGCGCGGCCAATCGCCAACTGTTGTTGTTGACCACCGGACAAATCACCTCCACGGCGATGCAGCATCTCTTTCAACACTGGAAATAGGTCAAAGATAAAATCTGGAATGGTGCGGTCGCCCTTTTCACGAATGGGCAGTCCCACTTCGAGATTTTCCTGCACCGTCAGCATCGGAAAGATCTGTCGCCCTTGCGGGACGTAGCCGATCCCCATTCGTGGTCTTTGTTCGGCGTCATGCTTGAGCAGTGACTCACCGTTGAGTTTGATATCGCCGCTGGCCACCTTCACCAAGCCCATAATGCAGTTGAGGATGGTGGTTTTGCCGACGCCGTTGCGCCCCATCAGTACGGTGCATTTACCTTCCGGAATTGAGATGTCCAAGTCCCACAAGGTTTGGCTTTCATCGTAGGACTGGTTAATCGCTTGAACTTCTAACATGTCATTCTCCTAGGTAAACACGCTTAACTTCAGGGTGAGACTGAACCTGATCCATCGTCCCTTCTGCAAGCACGTGTCCTTGGTGCAGTACCGTGACATGGCTGGCGATCGAACGGACAAAGTCCATGTCGTGCTCAACCACCACCACCGAGTGTTTACCCGCAAGTGAGTTGAGCAACTCTGAAGTGCGGTCCATTTCTTGGTGCGTCATCCCCGCGACAGGTTCATCCACCAGCAACAGCGTTGGGTTTTGCATTAGCAGCATGCCGATTTCTAGCCACTGCTTTTGTCCATGAGACAGGTTCCCCGCGGTTAGCGCTGCGTTATCTTTAAGGTGAATAAGCTCTAGCACCGACTCCAGTTTATCTTTTTGTTCGCCGCTCATTTTCGCTACATAAGAGCCCCAGAAGCTGCGCACTCCAGACATGGCTAATTCCAAGTTCTGCCATACGGTCAAACACTCGATAACGGTTGGTTTCTGGAACTTGCGCCCGATACCCGCGTTGGCGATCTCAGATTCGTTCATTTTGAGCAGGTTGATGTTTGAGCCCAACCAAACCTGCCCCGTATCGGGTTTGGTTTTACCGGTGATGATGTCCATCATGGTGGTTTTGCCCGCCCCATTCGGGCCGATGATGCAGCGAAGCTCGCCCTTTTTGATGTAGAGGTTCAAGTCGTTGATCGCTTTGAAACCATCAAAACTCTTATTCACCCCTTCGACATAGAGCAAGATGTTGTGCCGTGTATCGATCAGTGGATGTCGCTCAGGCTTAAGGAATGAAAACACCTCATCGCGACGAGTCAGCTCTTGCACCGAGCTGCGTAGTTTGCTGGCACTGGTTAAAGTATTCATGCGGTCGCTTCCTCTTTGTTGAGCGTACTTTTCTCTTTGCGCGCTTTGGTTGTCGAAAGCTTATCGCTAATAAATCCAATCAGTCCTTTCGGAAAATACATGGTCGAAAGCACGAACAGACCACCCAAGGCGAATAGCCAGATTTCCGGAAACTCGACCGTAAACCAGCTCTTGGCGTAGTTGATCACCAACGCGCCAACGATCGCGCCAAACAAGGTTGCTCTGCCACCGAGTGCTACCCAAACCACCACCTCAATCGAGTTGAGCGGAGCAAATTCACCAGGGTTAATAATGCCGACCTGCGGCACATATAGCGCACCAGCAATGCCGGCGATCACCGCCGATAGGACAAACATCCACAGCTTGATGCCATCCACGTCGTAGCCCATAAATCGCGTGCGCGACTCGGTATCGCGAATCGACATCGAAACGCGCCCCAATCGACTGCCGATCACGCTGCGACACACGATGTAACTGACAATGAGCGCCAAGCCGGTTAACACGAACAGCACGATTTTGGTCGTGTCTTGCTGCAAGCTAAATCCGAGAATATCTTTGAAATCGGTCAGGCCGTTGTTGCCACCAAAGCCCATTTCGTTGCGGAAAAACGCCAGCATTAACGCGTAAGTGAGGGCCTGCGTCATGATTGACAGATACACCCCAGAGACTCGAGAGCGAAACGCGAGATAACCAAACACGTAAGCCAGTGCTCCGGGAACCAGCACGACCATCAAACACGCGAACCAGAACTGGTCAAAGCCGAGCCAAAACCACGGCAACTCTTGCCAGTTCAGGAACACCATAAAATCTGGCAGCGTGGCGTTACCGTAAACGCCGCGGTCGCCAATTTGTCGCATCAGGTACATGCCCATCGCGTACCCGCCCAAGGCGAAAAACGCGCCATGCCCTAAGCTGAGAATGCCCAAATAGCCCCATACCAAATCGACCGCCAGTGCTAACATGGCGTAGCTGAGGTACTTGCCCATCAACGAGATGGTGAACGTCTCGACGTGGAGTGGATTGCTCGCTGGCAGCAACATATTCGCCAGCGGCATCAGAATCACAGCGGCTAGAATAAGCAGCACCGTGATTTGCCCGCCTTTGTCACCACGCATCGCGGCTAACACAAAGGACTTCGATTGTGTTGTTGTAGATTGCATGCCGCTCTCCTTAGCTTTCTGCCGCTCGACCACGTTGTGGGAATAACCCACGTGGACGTTTTTGAATGAACAGGATGATAAATACCAGCACCAGTATTTTTGCCAGTACCGCGCCTGCCCACGGCTCAAGGATCTTGTTAAACAGACCTAAACTCAGCCCCGCGACTAATGTGCCCCACAAGTTGCCGACACCACCAAACACCACGACCATAAACGAATCGATGATGTACGCCTGCCCCATGTTCGGACCTACGTTGGTGAGCTGAGATAACGCCACGCCAGCAATACCCGCAACTCCAGAACCCAAACCAAAGGTCAACGCGTCGACCCTTTCTGAGCGAATACCCATCACTCGCGCCATGCCGCGGTTTTGCGAAACGGCACGAACTTGCAAACCTAGCGGCGTCTTTTTCAGCACCATCAACAAGCCAGCAAACACCATGATGCAGAACAGAATGATGTACAGACGGTTATAAGTGAGCGACAGCATCGGGTTGATTTGTAACGCACCAGACATCCAATCCGGCGTGCTGACTGAGCGGTTTAAAGGGGAGAAAATAGAGCGAACCGCTTGCTGCAAAATAAGACTGATACCAAAAGTGGCGAGCAAGGTTTCAAGCGGTCGACCGTACAAATGACGAATCACACTACGCTCAATCGCAATGCCCACTAAGCCCGAGACAATAAACGCGGCCGGAATCGACAAGATCAGCGCTAAACCGATCTGATTCGGCATCAATTGCTGAAGAACATAAGTGGTGTAGGCACCGATCATGATCAACTCGCCGTGAGCCATGTTGATTACGCCCATCACACCAAACGTTATCGCCAAACCGATCCCCGCAAGCACCAATACCGAACCTAGACTCAGACCAAAGAAGACTGTTTCAACGCCGGAGTAAAGCGCTTCACTTTGTTGATATTTACCTAATCCTTTTTTAGCAGCTTGAACCACTTGCGGTTCTGAATTTGAATTTATGATTGTATTAAGTGTTTGCAGCACAATTGGCTGCTTATAAGTAGAGAGTTGTACAATCGCAGCAATACGCGTGGCGGAATCTTCAGCCAACAAAGCGTCGTCGATTGAGAGTGCGAGGGTCAGTAAGTCTTGGACTTCAGAATTTGACTCCGTTTCTTGCAAAGCGCGTAGTCGCTTGACGATCGCTTTATCGTCGCTGCCCAGCAGTTGATTAACACTGTTGAGACGAACTTGTGCGTCTTCACTTTTCAATCCCATTGAAGCGATTTCTAGTCGCAATAAGCCACGTAGCTTATTGTTAACACGAACTTTCTTAAATGCTCTTGGGTTAGAAACCTCTAGCTCACTATCGTCCCAAGCACTGGCGATAGAGGCCGCGGTTTTGACATCGTCGGAGATATAAAGCGAGCGGTACAACTCGCTCTTTCTGTCGTTAAAGTAGTACAGATTACCTTCCAACCAAGCGGTGAGAATCGGCGTAGCAATCTGATTCGGCTCGTTTTGGCTCAGCCATTCAATCGCGGTTTCTTTTTGCGCGTGGCTTTTGCCTAACAAGGCGTCGGTGAATGTTTCGCGGTCAGTGATACTTGCCAGTGCGACATTAGCGCTCACGACGCTGAACCCTAAAACAAGGAACACGACCGCTTTCAATAAGTGGGTAATGCGTTTCATGAAATGCGTCCTTTGGTCTGTTTGAACAACGCCAAACAGATTTGATGGAAGCGCTTCTAAGCGTTCCACTTAGAAGCGCGAGGGGTTACTTAGTTGCTGCTACCAGCACATTTGCTTGCTTCAACATTGAACGCACCACAGGAGAACGGCTTAGACCAGCTAGAGAACAACTTGGCAGATTCAGGTAGATAATCTGACCAAGCGTCACCCGCAACCAGACCTGTGGTTTCCCATACCACTTCGAACTGACCATCGTCTTGGATCTCACCAATCAGTACCGGTTTGGTAATGTGGTGGTTTGGCAACATAGTAGAATAGCCGCCAGAAAGGTTCGGTACTGCGACGCCAACGAGCGCATCTTGCACCGCTTCTGGGTCCGTCGTGCCGGCGTTGGTCACCGCTTGTGCCCACATATTAAAGCCAATGTAGTGCGCTTCCATCGGGTCGTTGGTGACGCGCTTATTGCTGGCGATAAACTTCTGCCACGCGGCGACAAACTCGTCGTTCGCTTCGGTATCCACGCTCATAAAGTAGTTCCACGCCGCTAAGTGACCAACCAACGGCGAAGTATCCATACCAGACAGCTCTTCTTCACCGACAGAGAACGCCACAACAGGAATATCTTCAGACGACACGCCTTGTGCGCCTAGCTCTTTATAAAATGGAACGTTAGCGTCACCGTTGATGGTAGAAACCACCGCGGTCTTCTTACCTTCCGCGCCGAATTTCTTAATATCAGAAACGATTGATTGCCAATCAGAGTGGCCAAACGGCGTGTAGTTGATCATGATATCTTTGTCGCTGACACCTTTATTTTTCAAATACGCTTCGAGGATTTTGTTGGTGGTACGCGGATACACATAATCCGTCCCCGCCAGCACCCAACGTTCGATGCCTAACTCATTCATCAAGTAATCAACCGCAGGGATCGCCTGTTGGTTTGGCGCAGCGCCGGTATAGAACACGTTCTTCGATGACTCTTCACCTTCGTACTGAACCGGATAGAACAAGATGCTATTAAGCTCTTCAAATACAGGCAGCATCGATTTACGTGATACCGATGTCCAACCACCAAACACCACGTCGACTTTCTCTTTCTCGATCAGTTCACGCGCTTTTTCTGCAAATAACGGCCAGTTCGACGCTGGATCGACCACAACGGCTTCCAGCTTTTTACCAAGCAAACCGCCCTTTTTGTTTTGCTCGTCGACTAACATCAAGACGGTGTCTTTCAATGTCGTTTCACTGATCGCCATCGTGCCCGAAAGCGAGTGCAAGACACCTACTTTGATCGTCTCTTCTGCTAATGCCATTCCTGAGCTCATCGCAAGACAAGTTCCCACTGCTGCAAGCTTTAATTTGAACATCTTGTTCATTTTGTATCTCCATATAATGAATAGTTATTCAACAATCCATTCATCAAGAAGAGTGCCAAAATATAAATACATCATTAACAGAACCTAACCATTTGAAATAAAACAATTAGTTTAAAATTAAAAAGAAAACGCAGGACTTATGCTCATTTTGGTGCGCTGCATATTGGTGCAATAAAACCCGTGATTTCACTAATTTAGAGAAGTGACTCGAAGAAATGACCGCTTAACCTGATTTGAGAGCAAGCGAGTTGCGAGAAGAAAATGGCGAGTGAGCCTAGTTCGCCTCAAGGCTATCGCTAGGCTCTTCTTGCTATAGACAAGTATTTACACTGCGTCCGAACTATCGATTAGCCTTAACGCATCCCACAGCATGACTTGATTTGAACTCAGCACAGGCAGTGCAAAACGTTGACTGAAATGGGGCAGTAGATGCATTACGCGCATATTAGTGCACGAAATAAACACCGCGTCCGCCTGATAGGAAATAGAGTCCAATAACTGCTCTAATGCGTGCTCGATATCTGCACCACCAATGGTCGGAATATTCGGGTCATAGTCGAGATTAAAATAACCAAATGCCACCACCTCGATACCATGCGCGCTCATCGCCTGATAGAGCGGTAAGTTCACTTCATTGGTGTATGGCGTTAGCATCACAATACGTTTCGCTTGATGGTGTTCGAGTGCGCGTAACGCGGCCTGCCAAGGATTGGTGGTCATCACTTCTGGCCGCTCTTGGCGAATCAACTCACCTATCTGCTCCGACCCAATCAGCACGCTCGCCGATGTGCATCCAAATGCGACGACATTGATTGGCCACATTGGGGCGATCGTCAACATGCACTCACGAATGCGATGTTGCATGTCGCTAAGGTGTTGTGGATCGACACTGCCCGTAGTCAGGAATCGAGAGGTGTACAAACGAACATCGTCAGGTAAGTGCTCTCGCCATTCATTTTCGAGTACGTAATCGGTCGCAAGCTGCATTAGCCCAATCGCGCGCTGGTAAGGAGAAACATCCGGGGTAAATTCAAACTGAGTGGTCAAACAGTCAAATGTGCAGAGCTCTGGCATGGGTTAGCCCTCAAAAAGAGCGGTGGTTGCCCACCGCTAAGGTCACAGGAAAATCTGTTAGTTGGAGAGTTGCTGGGCGGTGTAGTTGGCAATCGCGGTATCTTGAACGCCAGTACCGGTTAAGTCACACACGGAAATATCGTCTACTTGGCGCTGATAACGCACTTTGCCACACACAATATCACCAAGTTCCAGCACCGGACGTGTTAACGGCTTTTCTACGCAGCGTAACTCACCGAGTGACTGTGACTGGCTCAGTCGATCGACAATAAGATGGTCAGCGTTAAGAATCACCGAGCTGGTCAACTCACGTTTGTGCGGACTGTCGGAGCCCATCGCGATCACGTGTGCCCCACGAGGAATGTCTTGCCAATTGAGCAGTGGCTCTTTTGACGGCGTGGTGGTGACGATAACCTCTGCGTCGCGACATGCTTGCTGAATGTTCGCATGTATCGTGACAGATAAGCCGTAGCGCTGCTGCATGCGCTGTTGGTAATCAACCGCTTTGGATGCATCCCTCGCCCATACGTTGACATGTTGGATGGGTCTAACTAACGCTATCGCGGCGACTTGTAGCTCCGCTTGTAGCCCGCAACCAAGCACACTAATCGTGGCGGCATCAGGGTTTGCAAGGTGCTTAGCCGAAATCGCGCCCGCCAATGCGGTACGAATATCGGTGAGATACCCTTCGTCAAATAACACACTGTCCACCAGCCCCGTCTTGGCGCTGAATAGCACCATCAAACCATTCAGGCTTGGGAGCCCGAGTTTCGGGTTATCGAAAAATCCAGGGCTGATCTTAATCGCGAAGCGTTCGTTGCCCCGAATGTGAGCGGTTTTTACGTCCACCTCACCGTTGCTCTCTTCGATAGCCATACTGAGGATTGGCGGCATCGTCACCTTACCCTGACCTAACGCGCTAAACCCCGCTTCGACGGCTTGCAAAGCATTGAGGTCGAGCTTAGTCACTTGCTCGATTTGAGCTCTGTTATAGATTTTCATCCGCGCGACTCCCGTCTATTTTCCGACCTGCCGGCCGATTCTCAGTGCGGTTTCAAAAGTATCGGACGAGACATTTTTTCCGCTCATAACCAACACCACTTTCTTGCCTTGAAGATCGAGTTGATGCTGATGAATAGCCGCTAAACCCACGGCAGCCGCGCCTTCGACGGCAAAGTTCTCAGCGTCGAAAATATCGGCCATCCCTTTGGCAATGTTCTCTTCACCGACCAAAAACGCTTGGTCCATCACCTGCTGAACCAGATTGAAGGTATAACGGTTATCCAAACCAATACCGCCACCGAGACTGTCGGCGAATGACTCATATTCCTGCACTTGTACAGGCTTACCCGCTTTGAGGCTTTCCACCATCGCCGCGCCTTTATCCATTGAGACGCCATACACTTTGACGCTGCTGCTGTTGGATTTCGCCGCCAAACCGATCCCGCCGATCAATCCGCCTCCGGACAAGCCAGCAAAGATGACGTCCACATCGGGGAGGTCTTCGAGTATTTCCAACCCAATCGTGCCCTGACCAGCGATAATATCTGGGTGTTCAAACGGTGAGAGATACGTCATCGACTCTTGTTCCGTCAATCTTAACGCCTCACGCTCGGCATCGTCCTGCGCCTGTCCGACAATGCGAACTTCTGCTCCCAGCGCCTTAATCGCGTCGACTTTGTTTTTTGGTACTAGGTTAGACATACAGATCACCGTGCGCACGCCCAAGCGTTGTCCGGCATAGGCGACGGCTCGACCGTGATTGCCCGTAGAGCACGTCACCACACCGTGGCGTTTCTGCTCGTCAGTGAGCTTGTTCATCGCGTGCGTCGCACCACGGAGTTTAAATGCCCCAATAGGCTGGAGCGTTTCCAGCTTTAGCCAAATTTCGCATTGATACTGCTGAGAAAGAAGTGGCGAATAAAGCAGTGGCGTGCGGCTTACCAGCCCGTTAATCGCTTTTTTCGCGGCAAAGATTGCTTGTGCTTCCATCGAGTTCTTGTCCTGAAACCGCCCACAAGGGGCGGTGTGATATGAGGTGATTACTTTGGTTGCCACTGTTTGGAGGTGACGAGGTTATCCATCACCTTATTGACCGCCTGATGCGCTTTATCGACGATGGTGTCGATATCGTTACGATTTGCGATCAGCGGTGGTGCAAAGCCGAGAATGTCGCCATGTGGCATAGCACGCGCGATCAACCCTTGCTCCAAACACGCCGCTGCGATTTGCGGGCCGACTTTCAGATTCACATCAAAGTGCTCACGACGCAGCTTATCTGACGAGAACTCGAGCGCATGCAGCAAACCAACACCACGGGTGTCACCGACTAGCGGGTGGTCTTTGAAGGTTTCCGCCATGCGCTGCTGTAAGTAAGCGCCAACATCCGCTGCGTTCTGCACCAAGCCTTCACGCTCGATAATATCGAGGTTGCAGTTCGCCGCCGCTGCGCCCATCGGGTGGCCTGAGTAGGTATAACCGTGGCCAATCGCGCCCCACTGGTCGGTGCCGTCTTCCAGCACACTCCAGACTCGCTCACCAACGATCACGCCTGACAATGGTTGATACGCCGAGGTTAAGCCTTTCGCAACGGTGATCAGATCTGGTTTCATGTCATAGTGCAGTGAACCAAAATCTGAGCCTAAACGACCAAAACCACACACCACTTCGTCGGCAATTAGCAGTACATCGTATTTGTCCAACACTTTGCGGATCGCCTGCCAGTAACCCTCTGGTGGTGGCACGATACCGCCAGTACCAAGCACAGGTTCGGCGATCATCGCCGCCACGGTTTCTGGCCCTTCAGCGAGAATCATCGCTTCCAACTGGTCAGCACAGTACTGGGAGAATTCCAGCTCAGACATACTCTCGTCTTCACGGCGATAGTAATACGGCGCCATGGTGTGCTTGATGCGCTCAAGCGGTAAGTCAAAATGAGCATGGAACAATGGCAAACCTGTCATTGAACCGGATGCGATGCTTGAGCCGTGGTAGCCGCGGTCACGCGAAATGATTTTTTTCTTCTCTGGTAGACCACGAGCATTGTTGTAGTACCACACCAACTTAAGCTGGGTTTCGTTCGCATCGCTGCCCGACATGCCGTAGTACACTTTACTCATGCCTTGCGGTGCCATCTTGATGATGCGATCGGAAAGCTTCACCAATGCTTCATTGGTATGACCGACATAGGTATGGTAGTACGCCAGCTCTTTCGCCTGATCATAAATGGCATCGGCCATCTCAGTCCTGCCATAACCAATGTTCACACAGTACAATCCGGCAAACCCGTCGATCAATTCGATGCCTTCTGAATCGGTGATTCGGATTCCGCTTCCGCTCGAGATAATCCTTCCCGAAAGCTCCCCAGCCGCATACTGCTTCAGGTGGGTTGAGGCATGAAATACTCGCTGACGATCGATCTCTAATAGTTGTTGGGTTTTGTTGCTCATGGTCCTTCTCCTCTTGGATATCCATATTTCGTGTCTCAACTGCCACTTACGGTAGGCAATGCGCCCAAGCAGCAATACTTAATTTCGCTATACTCTTCAAAGCCGTGACGGCTCCCTTCGCGTCCGAGTCCAGACTGTTTCACGCCGCCAAACGGGATCGGGTGACCGGTCATCTTGACGGAGTTGACGCTCACCATGCCAAACTCTAAACCGCGCATACATTGCCAGATTTGGTGGATGTCGTGTCCGTACACATACGCTGCTAAGCCGTACTCAGTGTCGTTGCTCATCTCGATCACATCGTCCAAGTTTTGGTAAGGCAATACACCAGCGACCGGACAGAAGTTCTCTTCGCGATACACCGCCATCTCTGGTGTGACGTCTGCTAGCAGAGTCGGAGCAAAGAAGTTGTCTCCCGGAACCGGAGTATGAAAACCCGCGACGAGTCTCGCGCCTTTATCCAGCGCGTCACGCACCAAATCATGGGCTTTATCGACCGCTGCGCGATTGATCAACGGCCCCATAGTGACTTCGTCGTCCAGCCCGTTACCCAGTACTATGCTGTTCATTTGTTTGGCGAACGCTTCAAGGAACGCTTCGTATTTTTCTTGCGGAACAAAGATTCGGTTCGCCGCCAAACAGTCTTGCCCTGCGGTCTGAAATTTGGCGTCTACTGCGGCCTTTGCTGCCTGCTCCACGTCCATATCAGGCAGCACAATAAATGGCGCATTCCCGCCGAGTTCCATGCTGCACTTTTTCACAGTTTGCGCCGCATCACGCAGCAGCAGTTTGCCGACACGAGTGGAACCAGTGAACGACAGCGCTTTGACTTTGTCGGAGTGGCACAGTGTTTGAGATACCATCACCGCATCACCAGTCACAACGTTAAAGACCCCCGCAGGAAAGCCTGCACGCTCTGCCAGCTCAGCTAATGCCAAGGCGGAAAACGGCGTTTCACTGGCAGGTTTAATGATCACCGGACAGCCAATCGCTAACGCCGCAGCGGCTTTGCGCGTGACCATCGCATTCGGAAAGTTCCACGGCGTTATCAGTGCCGCTACGCCAATCGGTTCACGTACCGTCGACAGTTGCGCATTCGGGATATGGCTTGGAATCGTTTCGCCGTAACTGCGGCGCGCTTCTTCCGCGAACCAGCGAATGAACGACGCCCCATAATCAATCTCACCTTGCGCATCCGCCAGGGTTTTGCCCTGCTCCATCACCATCAAACGCGCCAGATCTTGTTTCGACTCCAAGATCAGGTCATGCCAACGCATCAGAATTTCTGCACGTTCTTCTGCCAACAGTTTGCGCCATTGACGAAAGGCTTGATCCGCTTCATCAATCGCTTGATACAACTGCTGTTGAGACAATTTAGTAATGTAGCCAATCACAGTGCCGTCGGCCGGATTGTCCACCGGATGGAAGCTGTCGCCGCTGACCCATTTGCCATTGACGTAAGCTAATCCTCTTACCAAACGTACATCTTCCATTATTGCCATCATGTCGTGTGAAGCTTTCAGTTCATCGCCATGCAAGCTGTGTAGTGCTGTCATGAGTCCTTCTCCCAGCGTCGTTGTCCGTAGTTAAACTGTAATGGAGAAGCGTGCTGAATAATTTCTGATGCGAGGGGGTTAAGCGCGAAATTTTTCTTTTCGACATGCTCTAAAATGGTGATTTTTCTGGTCGTATTTCAGACCAATTTTTCCCTTTTAGAACAACGCGTTTTGGTTGATTTCCAACGTCCCTGAATCGCGCTTAATTGTTTTGGTCACGATATAGGTGAAGTAGCGTTCAATCCCGACTTCGGAATCGAGCCAGTTGTCGATCAAGCGTTGATACTGGTCGATGTCTTCAGACTGAATTTTGAGGATGTAATCCACGCCGCCGCCTGTGGCATAACAATCGGTGACTTCGGGCGAGTGCATCACCAATTGCTCAAAACGTTTGAACGCTTGCGCGTTGTGTTCCTTGAGAGAGACTTCCACCATGACCGACGTGCGTTTAAACAATACGTCGGTGTTCACTTTTGCCCCGTAACCTTCGATGATACCGGCTTCTTCGAGCTTTTTGACTCGCTCCCAGCAAGGGCTGACGGACAAGTTAATCGCTTCGGCAAGATGAGATTTGGTGATACGACCGTTGTCGTGAAGAATTTGTAGAATTTTGACATCGTAGCGATCGAGGCGCATGGTGATTCTCCCTGTTCGATACCAACCGCTGCAAACGTTGCGATTGGTCAACCGCTATAAAGTGGCCCGCAGGCCACTCTCCTTGTGCGAAAAACTTCGCGTTATTGGCTGAACTCTTGGTCAAGCGATTCGAGTACCGCTTTACCACTTTTACCGGTTAGCTCAACGTATTTGTCTCGCATCGTCATCGACGCCTGCTTGAACGCGGCTCGTTCAGCGTTATCCAACTGGATCATTTGCATCTCAGGTTTCGCCTGTTTGATTTGCTCCAGGCGAGCTTGGTTAAATTCAGCTTGCTTATCGAAGATAAAATCGTTCATCCCAGCGATGACTTTTTCTACCTGCTGCTGGCGCTCCGCAGAAAGCGTATTGAACCAATTGTTGTTGGTAATCACTGTAGTGGTGAACTGTTGCTGGCCCGCCCAGATCATGTAGTCACTGACTTCATAAAACTTCATTTCTTCGATCGCGAACACTGGGTTAACCTGACCGTCGATCATCTTCAATTGTAGAGCGCCGTACACTTCAGAGTATGGCAGTGGTGTTGGATCAGCACCGAATGACTTGTAGGCTTCCACCAACATTGGCGAGGCCATCACACGCATTTTGAAGTTGTCGAAATCTTCAGGCGAACGGATTTCACGGTTGGTGGTCCAGACCATTTCACCCTCCGGGTACATGGTCAGTAGTTTGAGGTTTTTCTGCTCTAATTTGCCGCCCAAAGTGTCATAAATCGTTGGGCTGGAGCTGAGGACTTTCTTGTTCACTTCGTTGTCTTGCGAGAGCAGATAAGGGATAGAGAAAACCTGCATTTCGGGTACGAAAGAGCCGAAAATCCCCGGAGAAGCGTTGGTAAACTGGATAATACCGTTAGCAGTAAGTTCGGTGAGGTCTTCGGACTGACCTAACGTGCCGTATGGATACACTTCAACGGTTACATCGCCGTCGGTTGCGCTTTCAATACGCTTTTTAAATTCCTGTGCATACGCATCCTGCACTGAGCCTTTGACTTCCTCTAGAGCGAACTTCCATGTCTCTGCGTAAGCGTTGCTTGCGAAAAAACTGGCGGCAATCAGCGCGGTGCTGGTTAGGTAACGGTAACTATGTTTCATCGGATTCATCCCTTGTTTCCTTAGTTGTCTGTGAGTCAATTCACCAACGGCTGGTGATACGCCAGACCCGATGTTGTGTCGTATCGAAATGGGTTAAATGAGTTCTCCACAATCTTCGGCAAGTACCGCGAGCGTGTCGCCAATGTTGACCATGGCAGGAAAGCGGCGCGCGGCGAAAATGCCGCTTCGTTCTGCGCGATATTCTATCGGCGCTTCACCAGTGCGTTGTGTAGAGTAGATTTTGACCATGACATCACCCAGCTCCACCGCATCGCCGAGATTAAAAAGATACTCTGCGATACCCTGGTGCTGACTCTGCAAGTAGCAACTGGCATCCGGCATATCCAACAGCTTGGTCGGCTGCGCTGGTTTCTCATAGTCACCTTGCAAATTACCTGCAAAGCGTAAGAAGTTGCGGATGCCACGGTCGGCATAGGCGATCGTCTCTGGAGTGCTGGTACCACCACCACGAAGCTCGGTTGTGACAAACACTTTGCCCTGAGACTCAACGGCGGTGTCATACAAACTGGTCGCATCCATCTCAAGCAGAATCATGGTGTATGGCGCGCCAAATAGCTTGGCGCCCAAAATACACGCTTCTTCTTGATCTGGATTATCGAGGCGATGCGCCGCTGCAAACGGAACGATGTCGAGCGTTTTGCCGCCTGAGTGGATGTCTAACGCAAAGTCACACATCGGCACCAAATAGCGGCTAAAATAGTCGGCGATTTTCTCCGTCACTGTCCCGACAGGATTGCCGGGAAAGCTGCGGTTTAGATTGCCTTTGTCAATCGACGAGGTTCGTGACGCATTTTGCACCGCAGGCAAGTTCATCATCGGCACGATAATCACTCGCCCTTGGATCTGCTCAGGGTGCAACGAGTTCGCCAGTTTGAGTAGGCTGGTGATCCCTTCGTACTCATCTCCGTGATTTCCGCCAGTCAGCAACGACGTTGGCCCCGGACCGTTTTTTATCACGGTGACCGGAATCATGATGCTTCCCCAAGCAGAATCATCATGAGAATACGGCAGAGCGAGAAAACCGTGTTGTACGCCTTCACGCTCGAAGTCTACCGTGGCTGAAATTGAGCTGTCTTGCATAGCCAATCCTTTCTGTTGTTAAGCTCAGTGTTTAACGAATAAGTGACGCGGAAAATCACACAACGTTTTCGCTCCATCGCGGGTAATGACGATACTTTCGGTGGTTTCCAGTCCCCAATCTTCGAACCAAAGCCCCGGCATAAAGTGGAAAGTCATTCCTTCTTTAAGCACCGTTTTATCGGTGTCACGCAGACTCATTGTGCGCTCGCCCCAGTCAGGTGGGTAACTCAAACCAATCGGATAACCACAGCGCGCGCCTTCACGGGAGAAGCCCGCTTTATCGAGCACTTTGTTCAATGCGTTAGCGATATCCGCACAGGTATTGCCCGGCTTGGCGACTTCCAATCCCGCTTCAAGTCCGCGGGTTAAGGCTTCATCCGCGCGCTTAAACTTGTCATCGGGTTCACCGAGGAAAATCGTACGCGATAACGGACAGTGGTAACGGCGGTGTGCCCCTGCAATTTCGAAAAACGTTCCTTCGCCTTTTTTGAACGGTCGGTCGTCCCAAGTTAGGTGCGGAGCGGACGCATCTGCGCCTGAAGGCAATAACGGTACGATAGCGGTGTAATCACCAAAGTGGTCTTCATGGCCGAGTACCGCCTGACGGTTTATCTCCGCCACCAAGTGGTGCTTGGGCAGACCTGGTTCAATCATGTCAAATGCCACGCGGTGCATGTTTTCAACAATGCGTGCTGCGCGATACATGTACGCTAGCTCTTGATCCGATTTCACCGCACGACACCAGTTCACCAGTCCAGTGGCATCCAACAGTTGGGCATTGGGTAAGTGTGTCGTCAGTGATTCATACGCGGTAGCGCTGAAGTAATAGTTGTCCTTTTCGACGCCGATGCGTCCACGATCCCAAAGTCGCGGAGCAAGTACGGCCTCCACCAAGTAATCCATCGGATGAAGCGGCGGATTCATAACGTAATGGTCTGGATAGTAGGTGATGTTTTCAGCCGACATATACGCAGTGCGATACGCGCCATTCGCGTCTTGGCAACGACCAAACCAAACCGGTTCACCCGATGAGCCAACGACCACGCATTGAGGTACATAAAACGACCAGCCGTCATAGCCGGTTAACCACGCCATATTGGACGGATCATGGATAATCAACACGTCCAATTCGCGCTCGACCATCGAGTGTCGAACTTTGGCTAACCGTTCCTGGAACTCATCCAGGGTAAAATGCAAAGCAACGCCTCTCATATTTTCTCCTTGTTAAAAATCCGACGCCTTATGGGCCTTCGGAGACGTTGAGGTATTTCTACCTTTCATCAGGTCGGTGGACCTGGGTACAAAAATTCGTGTTCATCACCACTGCGATTGAATCTGCTCAGTCCTGAGCTAGGGCTTTGACTTGCCCCCTCGAGCAGTAAATTTCATGTCAATCATTACAATTGTGGTGTATTTTTGTGCATTAGACCGCATTTGACGGCTAAAAACTCGCCATTTGTTAAATCGAAGTTACAATGAGCGTTAAAAATGAATCAATTAAAATATTGTGTCATGACAATTTCTTTGAACCCGATCATTCGCCCAGGTACCCCAAAATACATCTCCATCGGCAACTATCTTGTCGAGTGTGTTCGTAGTGGTTATCTGAAACCCGGCACTCGCCTACCAACCCACCGCGAGTTTGCCGAACAAATTGGCGTCAGTGTCCAAACCGTCAGCCATGCTTATGGGTACGCCGAAAAGAAAGGCGCGCTTGAGTCTTGGGTGGGTAATGGCACCTTCGTCAAATCCGGCTTTGTCGATGAGATCACCGACAGCGAATTTATGCTGACGCAAGAGATGAAAGAGACGCCCGATGAGATAGACATGTCAATCGCCCATCCAGTCGTCACCGACCGTCACGTCGCACTGTTCAATCAGGCACTGATGCACATCGCCAGCCAAACCAATAACCGCTGTTTGATCAGTAAAGCCAAGCCGGTCACTGGTCAGCCCCACCACGTCGAGTCCGGGGCTCGTTTCCTCAGCAGCCAAGGTCTGGATGTCGGTACTGAGCAAGTGCTCTTAACCAACGGCGCGAGCCACGGCTTAACGCTGGCGCTGAGTACCGTGGTGGAACATGGTGATTGGGTCGCGTGCGGACAGTTGGTCGATCATGGTTTGATCTCACGTTCTCGCATGCTGGGCTTTAAGCTGCAGCCTCTGGAAATGGATGAGTTTGGTATTACACCAGATGCGTTTGAGTGGGCGTGTCAGCACAAACCGATTAAGGCGTTGTGCTGTACACCGAGTATGGCGAACCCAAACAGCGCACATATGGAGCAAGCGCGCAGAGAAGCGATCGCCGATATCGCCAAGAAATACGAAATCTACGTGATTGAAGACGACGTTTACGGCGCATTAGAGCCCAATCGCGTTGCGCCACTTGCAGCGTTACTGCCAGAACAGACTTTTTACGTCACCAGCCTGACCAAAGTGGTTGCTCCCGGCATGCGCACAGGTTATCTGACGGTGCCTCGCCACTTCCTTCAACATGCCATCGGCCGATTAGCAGCAACCAGTTGGTCAGCGACACCTTTGCCATTTGAAGTCGCCCACTTGTGGATTGAGAACGGCACATTGAACCGATTGATCCGCTTTCAAATCAATGAGTTTGCCAAAAGGCAACGTATCGCGAAAACCGCATTGCAAGGCCACAGCTTTAGCGCGCACCCAAACGGACAACACATCTGGCTTAAATTACCGGAGCAGTGGAATAGCGACGATCTGGTCGCTTCAGCAAAACGTTCTGGGGTGCAAATCACCAGCTACAAACCGTTCGTACTCGATACCAATCAGCCAATCCCATACGTGCGTATCAGCCTTGGCGCGGAAACCAACCGAGGCTATATAAAACATGGCTTGTCGGTCATTTCAGAGATCCTCGACACCAATCCACCAACCTCTCACTTTTTGGTCTGAGCAGTCGTCTCAGACCAATTTTTTCTGCAAAAGGGCTAAGTTCAGAAAATCTTTCGTTCCCATCGGATTGACTTGATTGTCATGAAAACGATAACGTTTTATTAACATTGTTGGTTAACGAGGAACGAGGCGATGAGAGGGATTTTTCACTGGCTAGACAGGTATATTCAAAAGGCTGAAGCCGCGTTATTGATTGGCTCCGTGCTGTTGATAGCACTCAACTCAATTGCCAATGTGCTCGGGCGCTATCTGTTTAGCCACAGCCTCTATTTTTCTGAAGAACTGAACTACTTCCTGATTATTGCGGTGACTTTCATCGGTTGTAGCTACGCCGCCAGACAATCTCGCCATATTCGCATGACCGCCTTTACCGATATGTTACCCAAGCGCTGGCAAACCTTAGCGAACGGCGTGATTTATCTTCTCACCGCTGTTTTAGTCGCCGTTCTCACTTGGTATGCGTGGCAATACATCGCTAAAGTCAGTCAAATGGGACGCCTGTCGCCCGCACTGCAAGTGCCACTAAGTTGGGTTTACCTTATCGCACCTATCGGCCTGTTTTTTAGTACCGTTCAGTTTACTCGCGTTGGTCTACGCCACATCAAACGCTTTGTCCAACTCACCGTTCTTTCACGCTCCGTTCGTCACGCTGGTAGCCTGAATACCAACCGCTTGAATGCCAACCGTAAGCAGGAGAAAGCGCTATGACAACGGCACTGATCATCACCATGATTACCTTACTCGCATTTGGCTTTCCAATGCTGGTACCACTTTTGGCCGCCACCATGCTCGGTTTTATTGTCTACCTTGGTCTGGGTCCGGATTTTATGATTCAGCAAATGCTCGCGGGCATTAAACCCGCCGCGTTAATCGCTGTGCCGATGTTTATCCTCGCGGCGGAAATCATTACCCGAGGCGTGGCGGCAACTCGCTTACTCGATGTAGCGATGGCGTTTGTCGGCCACGTTCGCGGCGGCTTAGCAATTACCTCTTCGCTTAGCTGCGCGATGTTTGGCGCAGTATCGGGGTCAACGCAGGCAACAGTGGTGTCGGTCGGTTCAATTATGCGACCGAAAATGCTCGAATATGGCTACAAAGACAGCTTTGCGCTTGCGCTGATCATTAACGCGTCGGATTTAGCCCTCCTGATCCCACCCAGTATCGGCATGATCATTTATGGCGTGGTGTCGGGTACTTCGGTTGCTGAACTGTTTATCGCGGGGATTGGACCTGCGATCGTTATCTTGTTGATGTTCTCTGCCTACTGTTATTTTTATGCGGGCAAAAGTTCCGTGCAAAATGCACCAAAAGCGAGCTGGAAAGAGCGTTGGACGACAGTTCGCAAAGCAGTATTACCGTTTGGTTTTCCTCTTATTACTGTCGGCGGTATCTACGCGGGCGTCTTCAGCCCAACCGAAGCCGCGTCAGTATCTGTGTTGTACGCAGTGATTCTCGAAATGGTGGTGTTTCGTAAAGTGAAATGGAAAGAGCTGGGTGGCATCGCGCTTTCGACCGGGATGGTTACCGCGGTGGTGTTTATCTTAGTTGCGGCAGGTAGCGCGTTCTCTTGGGTGATCTCTTTTGCACAAATTCCGCAGGAGTTGCTCGGCATGATTGGGATTAATGACCTCTCGCAAACCGAGTTGCTTATCGTCATTTCCGTCGCGTTTTTCATCGGCTGTATGTTTGTTGACCCTATCGTGGTGATGCTGATTCTGATCCCTATCTTCGCTCCTGTGATCAAATCTTCCGGCATCGATCCCGTTTTGGTCGGCACCATCGTCACCCTGCAAGCCGCGATCGGCTCTGCAACACCACCGTTTGGCTGCGACATCTTTACCGCGATTGCTGTGTTTAAACGCCCTTATGTGGAAGTGATTCGCGGCACGCCACCGTTTGTCTTCATCTTGCTGTTGGTCTCCGTGATGCTAATTTTCTTCCCATCAATTTCGCTTGCGCTGCGCGATCTTGCTTTCCGCTAATATGACCCATTGGTAAGGAGTGGAATGCATACCGTTCAAAGCTGACTGCTTGAGTTTATCGGTCAGCTTTTAACGACACTTATAGATGATGTTCACTAAGGTTTAGCGAACACTCAAAAGATCTTAAAAACCTTTGCGCAAACCGATACTGACTAGATCGTCACATATCCCATCATTGGTACTGAGTTGCATATAAATAAATATATGGAAATTAAGCGACAAGACATATACTTAAATCAATAGAGAATGTTACAAAATGGTTATTGTTATGTGCACAATATTTTCTGGACAAGATCCTGCGAACTACGAAATGTGTTCGCGTTCCATTCGCTTAGCAGGACATTCAACCAGCGTGAGATTGGAAAGACAATACTGGCAGATCATCGATCACATCGCGGATTCCCAAGGCATGAACACAGGCAAGTTCCTTACCACCTTGTATGATGAGGCGCTTGATATTAACGGTGAAGTATCCAATTTTGCTTCTCTGTTACGATGCAGCTGTGTGTTATATCTCAGTGAATCGCACCAGTAGCTTTGAGTTCGTTCATTTAAAAAGCTCGTCAAACTAAACCAAAATAACGAATTCCCCCACTGTTAAATTAACATTTTCATTACATGTGGTATTCATATACCACCCCTCTTCTGCTTCCCGGAGTTAGTATCTGTATAACATTACAGCTGGGAGGTACTTATGGCCAAACTCATTCACTCAATGATTCGAGTATTTGACGTAAATCGGTCGATTGCTTTTTACAAGGATGCGCTCGATTTAGACGTCGCACAGAGCTTCGAATTTGAAAGCTTCTCTCTTATCTATTTAAGAAACTCAAGCAGCGACTTCGAGCTTGAGCTTACCTACAACCACGATAATTCCAATCACTACACACACGGTTCGGGATACGGACATATTGCTGTTTGCGTCGATGATCTAGACGCAACACGCCAAAGACTCATCGAACTTGCTATGCAACCCACTGACATTAAGAGCATGGCTTACCAAGAAGAGCCAATGGCTAAGTTCTTTTTTCTCACCGACCCTGATGGATACAAAATCGAATTCTTAGAGCGATTGGGACGCTTCCAATAGAAGAAGCGCTCAGCCTACAAAGACTCTAGAACGTTGAATGTAAGGATAATGATATGAATAATCCAACCCCCAATTATTCACGACGAAAAATTCTCAAAATGGGCGTTTTAACCGCTACCGCTGCTTACGCCTATTCCGTTTCCGGAATTTCATTGATGGGTAAATCTTGGGCACTGAGCGTGACATCGCTCAACGAAGCCACGGCAAATTCATTGCTGCAGATTAGCCGCTCAATCTACCCTCATCCTCAACTCGAGGACTTGTTCTACGCCGCGAGTGTAGAAAGCATCGACGCCAGTGTTGCAAGCAACCCAGAACTGCGTAAAGCATTGGAAGACGGGATTGCCACGCTAATCAAAGCAGCAGGTGGCGATTGGACTAGTCTCAACGCCGCCAAACAAACCGAGTTACTCCAACATGTTGCCTCAGAGCCATTTTTTCAGGCTATCCGCAGCAACATGGTGGTATCTCTTTATGATAACCCCAAAATTTGGCCAAAGTTTGGCTATGAAGGCCCCTCGTTCAGCAAAGGTGGCTACATACATCGTGGCTTTGATGATATTGACTGGCTACCACAACCTAACAAGGAGAGTTGATTATGACTAAGCAATTTGAATTATCGGATAATAGCGTTGTTGTGGTCATCGGATCCGGTGCAGGTGGCGGAACGTTGAGTAATGAACTGGCGCAAAAAGGGGTCAATGTTGTCTGCCTCGAAGCCGGTTCTCGCCTCGACTACACCAAAGACTTTGAAAACAATGAATGGAAGATGTTTGGTAAAGAAGCGTGGCTCGAACCCCGTACGACTAGCGGTTCTTGGGAAATCGCTCGAGACTTCCCAAACTTGCCAGCTTGGATTTGCAAAACGGTAGGTGGTTCAACCTTGCACTGGGCGGGTGCTAGCCTACGTTTCCAAGAACATGAGTTTCGCGCAAAAACCATGTACGGTCACATTGAAGGCTCTCAGTTGCTTGATTGGCCACTAACGCTTGCTGAACTGGAACCGTATTACAAAAAAGCTGAGTTTAAAATGGGTGTAACCCGCACTCACGATATTCCGGGACTGCCCGGCAATAATAACTTCAAAGTACTGCAAGCAGGCGCGACGAAACTGGGATACAAGGAAGTGCATACTGGAAGAATGGCGATCAATTCTCAACCCCGTGATGGTCGAGCGTCATGCCAACAACTTGGCTTCTGCTTTCAAGGTTGTCGAATGGGTGCGAAGTGGTCGACTCTGTACACCGAAATTCCGAAAGCAGAGGCAACGGGGCACTTTGAACTACGCCCGAATAGCCATGTACTTAAGATAACGCACGATAGCTCAGGTCAAGTGGATGGCGTGCTCTACGCAGATGAAAACGGAAACCAGCAACATCAGAAAGCACGGATTGTTTGTCTCGCGGGTAACTCTATTGAAAGTCCGCGTGTCTTGCTAAATTCAGCGTCTGCAATGTACCCCAACGGACTTGCAAACAGTTCAGGCGAAGTGGGCAAAAACTACATGCGCCACGTCACTGGTTCAGTGTACGCAGAGTTCGAAAATCCGGTTCATATGTACCGAGGAACCACCATGGCGGGCATAATCAGTGACGAAGCCAAGCATGATCCTTCACGCGGATTTGTCGGTGGTTACGAAATGGAAACACTGTCATTAGGGCTTCCTTTTATGGCAGCATTCTTGCGACCTGGTGCGTGGGGAAAAGATTTTGCTGAGGATATGGAAGCTTATGAGCGCATGGCTGGTATGTGGATTGTTGGCGAAGATATGCCTCGCTCAAGCAACCAAGTAACGTTGAACCATGATGTAAAAGACAATTTCGGTTTGCCTGTTCCGAATGTCCATTACGATGACCATTCAAATGACATTGCGATGCGAAACCATGCTTATCAACAAGGTGAGGCTATTTACAAAGCGGTCGGCGCGATAAAAACCAATCGTGTTGTTCCCTACCCATCAACGCATAACCTCGGAACCAATCGCATGAGCGCTAAACCACAAGAGGGAGTTGTCAACAAGTGGGGGCAGGCGCACGATATCGATAACCTCTTCATCTCTGACGGTAGCGTTTTCACGACGAGTGCAGCAGAAAACCCGACACTCACTATCGTCGCACTCGCAATACGACAAGCTGAATACATCGCTGATTCTATGAGTAAAGGCTTAATTTAGCTACATGATCTAAGCCCGACTTGTCGGGCTTTGCATACCATTAACGACATACTCTCCTTATTCCGACTGAATCATTTTACATCCCATCCCAATTTCACCTGAGTAGCAAAAGCTCGTTCTGACATAAACAGATTGGCTGAAGGCATGCACAAAATTGCTATCTCCATTTATCTATGAGAGTGATAACAGCCTGCGCACTAATTCCTGAGTAGTATCTGCGTCATCGTGAGAACAAAGGATTAGTCCCTATGTACAAATATAAATTACCTGTCCTTGAGAAGATCGGCTTTGGCGCCGGTGACATGGCAGTCAACGTGGTGATTTCATCGATGATGTTAATCATTACCTTCTTCTATACGGATATTTTTGGCATCAAACCCGAAGATTTAGCCATGTTATTCATCGTGGTTCGATTGATCGACGCGGTGACCGACCCACTAATGGGCATGATTACCGATAAATTTACCTCTCGTTGGGGTCGCTACCGTCAATACCTACTCTTTCTAGCGATCCCTTTCGGTATCTCAGTTTACCTCGCGTTCAGCACACCTGATGGCGATTACAACACTAAACTGGTTTACGCCTACGCGACCTACATTCTTGTCACTGTGATGTTTACCGCCGTGACGATTCCATACATCTCACTAATCAGTGTGATGACCGATGACCCGAAAGAGCGCCTGTCTGCAAACGGCTATCGCTTATTCTTCGCCAAAATCGCGGCGTTTCTTGTCACCATCATCGTACCGCAGCTATCAGCGGCTTGGGGTCAAGACAACATCCAATTGGGTTACCAATATTCGATGGGTCTAATGGGACTGATGGGCACACTGCTGTTCTTGTTCTGTTTCGCGACCACCAAAGAGCGTATCGAACACGTGGTCGACAAAAAATCGTTTAAAGACCAAGTCAAACTGCTGATGAAAAACGACCAGTGGTTGGTACTGTGCGCGGTATGTGTAACGGGCACTATCGGCTACGTAATCCGTGGTTCTGTCGCTGCGTACTACGCCAAGTATTACCTTGGTGGCGACGCAGGTACGATTTCCGCATTCCTCGCAACGGGGGTAAGTGCGGCGATTCTGGCGATGGTTGCCTCAACATGGATCACTAAGAAGTACTGCAAAATTAAACTGTTCCGCTACAGCCAAGTCGCAGTACTGCTACTTAGCGCAATGTTGTACTTGTTTGTCGGTCGTGAAGACTTGGCGCTGGCTTTCGTGTTGTATTTCTTAGTGTCGTTCGTGGTGGATTTGCATGCTCCAGTATTCTGGTCAGCGATTGCAGAAGCCGTCGACTACGGCGCGTACAAAACGGGTCAACGCGTATCTGGACTGGCGTTTGGCGGTATCTCATTTAGCCAAAAATTGGGCATGGGTATCGGCGGCGCGGTGGTCGGTTGGCTACTCACCTTCTTTAACTACGTACCCAATGAAGCACAGTCAGATTACGCCCTGACAGGTATCGCGCTGATGCTAACGGTCATCCCCGGCTTGTTCCACTTCTTGATGGGCTCATTGATGTTCAAATACAAAGTGACCGACAAGTACTACCAAGCAATGACAGCGACCAACATCCTAGAAGAAGAGAAAAATCTAAGCGATGTTCAATCTTCAAAACCTCAATCACGTTACGCAAATTAAGGTAAGCAGTATGACTGATTTCGTAAATCCCATTATTGAGCAACGTGCCGACCCGCACATCTACAAACACACGGACGGCTACTACTATTTCACCGCTTCGGTACCGGAATATGATCGCATTGAGATTCGTCGAGCAAAGACCATTGCTGAGCTCGACACCACCAGCGAATTAATTAACGCGTGGTACAAACCCGATACAGGCCCTTACAGTGACTTAATCTGGGCGCCAGAACTGCACTTTATCGACAACGCTTGGTATGTCTACTTTGCCGCCGCGCCATCAAGAGAAATCATCGATGGTTTGTTCCAGCACCGTATGTACGCGATTTCTAATTCGAACCCGAATCCGATCACACCGGAATGGACATTCGAAGGGCAAATCGACACTGGCATGGATACGTTCTGCTTAGACGCGACTTCATTCAGCCACAACGGCGTTAACTACTATGTTTGGGCACAAAAGGACAACAACATTGGCGGCAACTCTAACTTGTACATTGCAGAGTTAGAAACGCCAACCAAACTACGTACGGCGCCACAGTGCCTGACCATTCCAGAGTTTGAGTGGGAGCAAATCGGCTTTTGGGTTAACGAAGGACCATCTGTGATCCACCGTCACGGAAAGTTCTGGATGACTTACTCCGCCAGCGCGACAGACGAAAACTACTGCATGGGGCTGCTCTATGCGGATGAAAACAGTGACTTACTTGACCCGAAAAGCTGGGTAAAAGCCGAGCAACCCGTGTTTAAAACTAACTGGGAGAAAAAGGTCTACGGACCGGGTCACAACAGTTTTACCGTCGATGAACAAGGCCACGACTTGCTGGTGTATCACGCGCGCGATTACACCGAAATTGAAGGCGACCCGCTTTGGGATCCGAACCGCCACACACGCATCAAACGCCTCATCTGGGAAGACGGTTTCCCTATCTTCGGCGAAGCGATTTAACCCTGTTATCTCAGTACCTGCAATTCGCAGGTACTGTGTTTTTGAAAGGAGCCTCTATGCCCAACAGCATCATCCCACCCGACTCGATCAAAGCCGCTCTCGAGCGCGATCTCTTCACTGATGGAGAACCTGCTAAGGTTCATGTTTTACGCAATCATCACGGCATGACGGCTACGTTTATGGACATCGGCGCCACATGGCTAAGCTGCCAACTTCCCACGCTTTCAGGACAGCGAGAAGTATTGCTCGGCATGACATCGCTGCGTGATTATCAGTCCCATTCGGCATTTTTAGGCGCGACCATCGGCCGCTTTGCCAATCGCATCGCCAAAGGACAGTTCAGCTTAAACGGACAAACGTATTCCATTACCCGCAACGATAACGGCAACAGCCTACACGGTGGTATTGATGGGTTTGATAAGCGCCGTTGGTTGGTGAAAGCCAAAAGCGACTCTCACATTACGTATTGTTTAATGTCTCCAGACGGTGACCAAGGATTTCCTGGCAACCTCACCGCCGAAGTCGCTTATACGCTGACAGAAAACAACCAACTGTGTATCGAATACTCGGCGATTTGTGACCAAGACTGCCCGATCAATCTGACTAACCATGCCTATTTTAATTTGGATGGAGCGGAGTCCGGCAAAACCATTCTCGACCATGAATTGCAACTGCGAGCCAACGAATATCTGCCTACTGATGAAGAGCTTATCCCGACAGGCAAACTCAAAGCGGTGCAAGAAAGCAGTTTTGACTTCAATACCGCGCAGCGAATCGGGGCGCGTTTACTGGAAGATGAAGACCAAAAGCTCGCGAAAGGCTACGACCACGCATTTACTTTGCCAGAGGAGCTGACTGACGGCGCAAGCACGATCGCGCGCCTGATTAGCTCAGATAAACAGGTGGTGATGTCTGTGTTTACCGACAAACCGGCGATTCAGTTCTACAGTGGTAACTTCTTGGCAGGAACACCGTCACGCACTGGTGAATATCGAGATTATCAAGGATTGGCGCTTGAAACTCAGTTCTTACCGGACTGCCCTAACCATCCAGAATGGCCAGAAGCGAACAAACGCTTTATTACCCAAAAGTCGTTCTACCAGCACCAAACCAGCTACCAGTTTACAACCCATCACGGCAAGTAATCACAAATGACTCGGGCAGGTGAAATTCCTGCCCGATCACGCTTACATCACTTTCTCACGATAGAGTTTCGGGCTTAGACCCGCTTTGTTCTTGAACACGCGTGAAAAGTAGAGTGGGTCAGAATAACCAATCAAGCGAGAGATTTGGTTGATGGAGTAGTTCGACGTCACCAACAACTGCTTGGCACGACTGATGCGTTGGTCATCTCGCCATTGGGTAATCGTCATGCCGACTTCATCGCGGAACAAATGTCCTAAGCGAGACGGCGACAAACAGACCAGCTCCGCCAATTTTTCATTACTGAAATCTTCGTTGAGGTGTTTGGCCATGTAGTTCAAGACTTCGGTGATACGTGGATCTACGCGCTTCTTAATCAGATTAGGCTGGTTCATTTTGCATCGAATCAGCAACTGCTCTAACAAGTTAAGCGTCAGCTCATCGCTGTATGGCTCGTCCTGTTTGCTCAGCTCTTCTATCTGCTTAAACAGCAGCTCGAGCTTTTCTTGATCGTCAATGTGCACGCCTTTTGTGATAAACACACCGTTGATGCAGTTTTCCCACTTAAGGCGGTTAATCCAATATGCACGAGGGCGAAAATAAATCCAGCGGTGGTACCAATCTTCCGCCTCTTCTGAGCGGTGATAATAGTGCGGTACGCCGGTGGGAAAGAGCAATAAATCGCCTTCGTTGACCGTAAAAGACTCATCACCGTGGAATACGGTGCCCTGCCCTTTAACCGTCAAGTTAATGATAAAGCCCTTCATCCCATTCGGACGGTCTATCACAAAGTCTAGATCGTTGCCTTTTGAGATTGGCGTTAAGCCCGCAACCAAATGAGCATTGAAGTCATAACCTGGTTTCAATGGATCGTTTTGCATTCTCTCTTCCGTATGACAGCATTAATAAGTGCGGCAAAAAAGTAAATCAAAGTGGGAAGAGTTGTTTGAGTAATTGTGCTAACCCTTCGCCATAGTTATCAGTTGTGGTCACTCTATCGGCGTGACGCTTAACACCTTCATCGGCTTGCAACATCGCCACACCACAACCTGCCATGCTCAACATGGATACATCATTATAGTTGTCACCAACCGCAACCGCCTGTTCGATATCCAGTTGCAGTGTGGCGAGATAGTCTTTCAACGCTTGACCTTTGCTGTGGCCTTTCATCGCCAAATCCACGCGATTTTCGCCGGAGAATGAACCAGAAAAGTGCTCGACAATCGCAGGCTCCTGCATAAAGGTGTGAAAGTTTTCATCGTCACCCTGAACCACGAACTTCCAAACCTCAGTCGCTAGCTCCAGTTCGTGGCGAAAGTCTTCGATTTGGTAAATATTAGGTCTTTTCTCAATCGGATAGTTCATCGCCCAACGTTGTAGCGGGATCATGTAAGGCATCGGATTTTGCTGTAAGTACGCCATGCCAGATTCGGTATACATCACCATTCTCAGCGCATGCTGATTGGCTAAGCTCAGGAAATCTTTCGCCAAAGATTTAGGAATCGGCATACTGGTTTCAACCGTATCCGACGCATAGTCGTAGCGATACACGCCATTACAGCAAATGATTGGAGTGTCGATGCCAAGCTCTTCGTAATAAGGCTTGGCCGCCGTATGATGGCGCCCAGTCACCACCATCACGTGATATTTTTTCGCTAGCTGCTGCACACACTCGATAACCCAAGGGTTCAACGTGTGGTCGTCTCTGAGCGTGGTTCCATCAAGGTCTAGTGCAAGCACTTGGTATGACATAATTGTTCCTTTTGGCATCCGCATAAAGATCCAATTTTACTCGATTATTCCGCGCAAGAACGAAATAAGTAACGAAAACGAGGGGTTGAGGGAATAGTTCAAGTCATTGGGGGAAAGAAGGTACGAAGTGCGGAAGTCGATTAGAGAAAACGCCTATTCAACTGTACAGTCAGCCGAATAGGCGTTGGCGTTGTTAGATACCGCTGTTAAAACGGTAGAACAGGCTGTTGTGTTTCAGCGCTGTTTTGAAGTCACGAATGGTGGTGTTCTTATCAATCACAACCAGCTCGATACCCGCAAATTCAGCGAAGTCTTCCAACATATCCAAGGTGACGTTTTGCGTGTATACGCTATGGTGCGCGCCACCAGCATGAATCCACGCCGCTGCCGACACTTCTAGATTTGGTTGTGGTTCCCAAAGCGCGTGTGCCACTGGCAAGTTTGGTAGCTCTGATGGTGGCGTCACGGTATCAATTTCGTTCACCAACAAGCGGTAGCGGTTACCTAAATCAATCAAGGTCGCCACTAATGCAGGGCCAGCTTTGGCACTGAAAATTGCGCGAGCCACATCGTCGGTTTTACCAATGGTATGACGATGGATTTCAATCGATGGCTTATCAGCCGCAATCGTCGGACACACTTCCAACATATGCGCGCCCAGCACTTGTCCTTCACCCGTTAGGTTGTAGGTGTAATCTTCCATGAAAGACGTACCGCCCGGTAAACCTTGACCCATGGTTTTGATGATGCGTGTCAGTGCGGCTGTTTTCCAGTCACCTTCGCCGCCGTAGCCGTAGCCTTTTTCCATTAAACGTTGCGTTGCAAGGCCAGGCAAGTTAGTTAAACCCGTCAGGTTTTCAAACGTGTTGACGAACGCCATGCAGCCACGCTCTTGCAGGAAGGTTTCCATACCGAGTTCAAGACGCGCTTCGTTCTTAAGAATTTCTAGCTGTTCTGGCGTTTCGAAGATCTCAGGCGCGATACGATACGTAGCGCGGTACTCTTCTAGCAGAGCGTTGATCGCACTGTCTTCCACTTGGTTGACGACTTCGGTCAGTTCACCCAAACCGTATGCGTGTACTTCGAAGCCAAACTCGATTTGCGCACTGACTTTGTTGCCTTCTGTTACTGCTACTTGACGCATGTTGTCGCCAAAACGAGCAACACGTAGCGTGTGGCTTTCGTGCCAGCCAATCGCTGCGCGGCACCAGTGGTCAAGCTGCTTGCGTACAGATTCTTTTTGCCAATGACCAACGATCACTCGGCGGTCCAAACCAAGACGCGTGCCGATAAAGCCAAATTCACGGTCACCGTGCGCACTTTGGTTTAGGTTCATGTAGTTCATATCGATGCTTTCCCAAGGCAGCGCTTCGCTGAACTGGGTATGCAGATGAACAAACGGTTTGTTCAATTGCTTAAGGCCAGAAATCCACATTTTGGCTGGCGAGAAAGTGTGCATCCACAGCACCACACCCAAACAGTTTTCGTCGTTGTTCGCTTGTTGGCAAACGCTCAAGATCTCTTCAGGTGACTTCACCGTCTCTTTACACACAATCGGCACACACACATCGTTGCTCTGGTTAAAGCCTGCAACGATCTCTTCGCTGTTGTTCGCCACTTGCTCCAATACTTTAGGACCGTAAAGGTGCTGTGAACCTGTGATAAACCATACAGATTTGTTTGTTAAATCTTTCATAAGTGCCTCTGTTATTCTGAGTCGCATGGTCGCCTCGCCAATTAGCCAGGCGACGATTGTTCGTTACTTTTGTCCGTAGTACGCGTCTTTGCCGTGTTTGCGCAGGTAGTGCTTATCCAGCAAGGTCTGTGGAATCGGCAGCGTGCTCGGATTGATGGTCAGGGTGCGAAATGCCATTTTGGCGACTTCTTCCACCACCACCGCGTTGTGTACGGCGTTATGCGGGTCGGTTCCCCAAGTAAATGGCGCGTGCTCGCGAACCAAGATTCCAGGAATCGCCATCGGGTCGCCCTCACCAATCGTCTCGACGATCACTTTGCCGGTATTCAGCTCGTAATCGCTTTCAATCTCTTGTTGAGTCAAAGCGCGCGCGCATGGAATATGGCCGTAGAAATAGTCCGCATGGGTGGTACCAAACGCAGGAATCACCGCGCCCGCTTGCGCCCATGAAGTCGCATAAGACGAATGGGTATGCACCACGCCGCCCAATTGAGGAAATGCACGGTACAACTCTAGATGTGTCGCGGTATCTGAAGATGGTTTCAGAGAGCCTTGAATCACCGAACCATCTAGATCGACGATCACCATGTTCTCTGGACAAAGATCTTCGTAGGCAACGCCGCTTGGCTTAATCACCACCAAGCCAGACTTGCGGTCGATACCGGAAACGTTGCCCCAGGTAAATGTCACCAACTTATGAACTTGCAAGTCCATATTGGCGCGCCAAACTTGCTCTCTGAGTTCAGGGAGTAGCAGCGGATTAGAGATCACGTCCTGCATGCTTAAGCCTCCTTCTGTTGGTCAGTAAAGGTTTCAATGTGCTGACCTAGTTGCGAGTACGCTTGATGACGGCCTTGATAGAAGTCCGCACGGCGCTGAACTGGGGTGTATACGTGTCGGATTGGGCTCGCCATCGCCGCCTGCGCTTCGCTCACACTGGCATGTGCATCCGCAGCAACAGCCGCGAAGATAGCCGCACCCAAGGCACAACATTGATCAGATTCGACCACTGCGATATCACATCCCATTACGTCGGCACAGGTCTGCATCACCAGTGGTGATTTCTGCGCAATCCCTCCAATCGCCAATACGCGATTCACGTCAACGCCTTGGGTTGTCATGCAATCCATGATCGCCTTAGCACCGTGCGCCGTTGATTCCACCAAGCTGTAGAAAATGTCAGGTGCTGAGCTACCAAGGTTTAATCCACTCACCACACCTTTCAAACGCTGGTTGGCATTTGGTGTTCTGCGACCGTTGTGCCAGTCGAGGCTGAGTGGTGAATGTTCCGTTTGTGGGTGTTCAATCGCCGCATCGGCTAACATTGGGATCAGGACATTGTCGAGGTTGTCGAGTAAGTGCTGGTCTTCAGGGTGCTTAGTCACCCATTGTTGGATTGGCCACATCAATAAGCGTTTGTACCACGCATAAACATCACCAAATGCCGATTGACCCGCTTCGAGCGCCACCAGTTGAGGAAGCGCGCTGCCTTCCACTTGACCGCAAATCCCTTCGATGGTTTTGTCACCCAATTGCTCTGGGTCAACCATCAAAATGTCACAGGTAGAAGTACCGATCACTTTTACTAAATCGTGTTCACCCGCACCCGCGCCGACTGCGCCCATATGACAGTCAAACTCGCCGATAGCGACCGCTATACCTTCCGGTAAGCCAAAACGCTCAGCCCATTCGGCCGACAGCAGACCTGCTTGTTGGTCAGAGGTATATACGCGGTCAAACATACGCTCGCGAATACCGTCTAGAGTCGGAGAAACTGCTGATAAGAATTCTTGAGACGGCAGACCGTTCCACTCGTCATGCCATAGTGCTTTGTGCCCTGCTGCACAGATGCCACGACGCAGTTTATTCGGTGCTTGATTGCCGGAGATTAACGCTGGGATCCAGTCACATAACTCGACCCAAGTGTATGCTTGCTCAGCGACTTTTGCGTCTTGCTCGCCGATCCATGCGGCTTTTGCCCAGAACCATTCAGATGAGTAAATGCCGCCGACATAGCGAGTGTAATCAGGGAAATCACCGCTGTGAGCAAGCTGGTTGATGCGCTCCGCTTTTTGAATCGAGGTGTGGTCTTTCCACAAAATGAACATTGCGTTTGGATTGTGTTCAAACTCTGGCAGCAGCGCCAGTACATTGCCGTCTTTGTCCACTGGCGCAGGTGTTGAACCTGTGGTGTCGACGCCGATACCCACGACGCTTTGTCGTACTTGTTCTGATACTTGTGCCAGCGTCTCTTTGACTGCGGCTGTCATCGCTTCAATGTAGTCGCGAGGGTGTTGGCGGAACTGCGACATCGCCGCGTGACAATATTGTCCTTCCATCCAGCGCGGATAGTATTGAACGCCACATGCCACTTCCTGACCTGTGGTCGTATTTACCAATAATGCACGAACAGAATCAGAGCCGAAGTCCAGACCAATCGTATATTTTTCAACACTCATAACTGCCTACCAATGATTGAAAGTGAAGGTTTGTTTTCACTTATTTAATCGGAGCAGCGTGGGGAGCACCATTCAGGCATCGGCTAAATATATAGACAATATCGCTAGCCACTGAAGAGTGCTATTTCGATCGGTTTCTCAAAGGCTTGCCGGATAGCGTCAGAAAACATAAAAATGAGCAAGCATATAAACGTTTACCAAACCTAGAGTACAAGCCTTATTTCACACTATTTTCTCTATAAAACAATAAGTAATAAAAATACGTCTTCAAAGCTATCGTTCTAAAAAGTTGCTATATGAATGGATAAAATCGCTACAAACTTTTGCGTGAGTATGTGGCTACTCACTGCTGTTGTCTTGCCGCCATTGGCTGGGCGACTTTCCTGTCCAACTGCGAAAGTGACGGCTGAAAACCGCAGTTTCTGCATAACCCAGTTGCAACGCGATATCGGTAATACTCTGAATATTCTCAATTAAACGCTGCTCGGCGAAATCCTGGCGCACTTGCTGTAACAGCTGTCGATAACTCGTGCCCTGCTGCTTTAGCTTGCTTTGCAGCATTCTCGGGTGTAAATCCAATGCTCTGGCGACACGCTCCACGCTGCATTCTCCAGTCGATAGCAAACGACCAATCATGTTTGCCGCTTGGTCACTGAGATTGTTTGGGTAACGGGTTTGCAGCTCTTTGAGGTGCTGTTGAAAATGGCGCTCTAGTGCGTCTTCATCTTGGTGGTTCTTAGCGTTAAGTAGACTCGCTTTAAGTAGGATACCGTCAAACTTATCACCAAAACGCAGTTTGTTCTGCTGGGCAAATTCGCTCTGTTCTGCCTCGAAGCTTGCGTGTTGGGTTAGGTGTAAAGAGAAGTGGTTCGCTTCAATATCAAGCAGACTGGCAATAAACATCGCCAGATGCGACACACTCAACTGCATCAACTGCGCGATACCGCGTTCGCTGTGCACATCAATACTGAGCGACAACCGTACCCAGTCATCTTGTGGAGTCGTATTGAGAGTTACACCTGATGAATGCAGATAGAGGAAATCATTCACCCGCGCCAAGGCATCACCGACCGTTTCCGCGCGGGAAACCAGCATCGGCAAATCGCCCAAACTTTGCAGGTTTTGGCGCTCGGCGAGTAACGCGCCAAACAACGGTTGCTTACAACGAGCAGCCGCTTCCTCCAGCAATTCAGCCAACCTTGGATAAGCGAGATAAGTATCGGGATCGCGAAATTGCGCCGCAGACAGCCCGACGGCAGCCATAATCTCAACCGGATTCTGCCCTAGTTCGGAAACCAAGCTATCAAATTTATCGGCGGCGCCACTTCTTACGATATGCATGTCTCGATTTTCAAATGTTAACAAGTTGTAAATCGCAATATATCAAATTTACTTCGCAAAAGGTCAAGTGAGTGTCAACGAGTTGATCTAAGTTACATTTCGATAACAACAACGCATGGACGAGAAGCCGTATGGAACTTATCAATAAAACCGCGATTGTCACTGGTGCTGCGGGTGGAATTGGCCAAGCCATTATTCACAAGCTGCTGGAACAAGGCGCGAAAGTACTTGCTGTCGACATTTCCCCACAATCACTGAATATGTACCAAGACTACGATGCAGCTCAGCTACGAACGTTTGTCGCGGACGTTACCGACTACCAAGAAGTGGAAGCCATGGTCAGGCATGCGGCCAAACAGTTTGGCGCGCTCGATATCATGATCAACAACGCGGGCATCGGCGCACCAAAACCTCTACTTGACCACGACCCAATCGCCGATTTTGAGCCGATCTCAAAGGTCAACCAAAACGGTGTCTACTACGGCATTCTCGCTGCTGGGCGACAATTCCAAGCACAAGGTACACCGGGCGTGATTCTCAATACATCGTCTGTTTATGCACAAATGGCGTCTGAGATGACCTTTACCTACAACGTCAGCAAAGCAGCGGTCGACATGATGACCAAATGCGCTGCATTAGAGCTGGCGCCGCTTGGCATCCGTGTCTGCGCCATCGCACCGGGACGCGTTGATACAGCAATGTTAAGGCAATACGACGAAATTGGCCTGTGGAATCACATCCGCAAAGAGCAGATGCGCCAAACCTTCACTCAACCAGAAGAGATCGCCAACGTGGTGGCGTTTTTGGTCAGCGAGAAAGCCAACTGTATCAACGGCTGCACCGTCAGTGCGTCTGACGGTTTCGAGAATTTTAAATACCCACTCATGGGATAGGCGAGCACGCCATATTACAGCAATAACGAGGATGTAAGTTATGTCATTACCAGAAGTTATTCAGCATCAAGATTTTCTACTCACTCTCAACACCAACGAAGAGTCGATCATCAAAGACGCGCTACCGGGTGTAGATGTTTACCCGCTGTTTCTAGACCCAGAAAACGGCACTTGGGTGATTCGCGCCAAATTCAAACCGGGCGTGACCCTACCTAAACACTTCCATACTGGTGTGGTGCACTTCTACACCCTGGGCGGCGCTTGGCACTACATCGAGTACCCAGACCAACTCCAAACCGCAGGCAGCTACTTATATGAGCCAGGTGGTTCGATTCATACCTTCCACTGCCCTGAAAACTCCGGCGGTGCCGATGGCTTTATGGTGATCACTGGTGCAAACATTAACTTTGACGAACAAGGTAACTTCATCAACATCATGGACGCAGGCTGGATTGAGCAAGTTGTTATTGCAACAGCAAAAGCACAAGGCTTCACCGCTCGCTACATCAAACCGGGTGCGATTGCTGGCCTGAGTGACGAGCTAGCGGAGTAACCCCATGCAACAGATGAACAGTATCGTAATGCAAGATGGCCGTGTCCGCCTGCAGCAAGTCGAAATACCCAAACCCGCGGCGGGGCAAGTATTGGTTCGCAGCCTCGCTTGTGGCATTTGTGGCTCTGACTTACACATTACTCGACACGCGGATGAGGTATTTGATGTATTCCACCAGCTCGGGTTGATGCCTGATGAAGCCGGTGAGCACGCTCAAGTGATGTTAGGGCATGAGTTCTGCGCGGAAATTGTCGAATACGGATCTGACACTCAGCAGACGTTGGCTGTTGGTAGCCGAGTCACCTCAGTGCCGATGTTGCTCAGTCAAAATGGCGCGGGCGTTGGTGTTACTCCGGGTACTTATGGTGCGTACTCTGAGTACTTCCTACTTGATGAAGCGCTCCTACTGCCTGTACCAGACGGAATGCCATCTGAAGCGGCAGCGTTAACCGAACCGCTGGCAGTCGGTTTGCACGCGGTCAATCGTAGCGATATCGAAACGGAAGAAACAGCACTAGTTGTCGGTTGTGGACCTATTGGACTGGCGGTGATTACTGCACTGAAACAACGCGGCGTCAGCAATATTCTTGCGGTCGATCTGCAGGAAGATAAATTGCAACTTGCCAGCGAGTTTGGCGCAAATCGATTAATCAACCCGACCAAGGAAGATGAAATCGCCGTTGGTGAACAGTACGCGATGAACTCACGTCTGGTCATTTACGAGTGTGTGGGCAAGCATACCTTGATTGACGATTTTATGCGCCGCGCCCCTGCCCGAGCACGAATCGTCATCTCGGGTATCCATACTACACCCGCAATCATTAACTACGCGTACGCGACGGTAAAAGAGCTCGATTTGAGATTCTCTTACTACTATCAACCGCACGAGTTTGAGCAATGCCTACAAGCGATTGCCGAACACAAGTTGCCTTGGCAGAAAATGCTCACCGCCAAAGTGGGAATCGACGGTGTCGAAGACGCATTTACACAGTTAATGACGCCAAATGACCACATCAAAGTGGTGATCGAACCTTGGCGCAGCGGCGCGTTAGAAGTGATTTAAGTTAAATCCATAACGGAAGTATAAATTTGGTGGAGGCCCCAACCACGGTAATTAAGTTGGGGCTTTTTTTATTGTAAATTGGCGTCTTAAGCCGCGCTCCTCTCCGCCAGAACTTCTTTAAATGCAAACATGCCGTTTAGTGCGGCAGGGAAACCCGCATATACCGCCATCTGCAAGATGACTTCTTTGACCTCGTCTTCGCTGCAACCAACATTGAGCGCCGCATTAAGGTGAACTTTAAGCTGAGGCGCACAATTGCCCAGCGCGGTTAACGCTGCAACGGCGGCAATTTCACGTGATTTCAAATCGAGCGCAGAGCGCGCATAAATGTCGCCAAACGGAAACTCAATCGTATATTTTGCTAAGTCGGGGCAAATATCTTGTAGGCTGTTAATCACATTGTGCCCAGCCTCACCGTCTATCTTCGACAGCAATTCCAAGCCCAAATCAAATCTAGAACGTTCCATCGGTGTACTCCCATCAGTCAATTTGAATACACCTTACAAGTTAGAGTTCACTCTAAGTCAACGCACTTTTCCGTCTTTGTATAAATGAATTTTCTCTTCTAACGCGAGCAAATGTTGCTGCTGTTGCTGAATGTGTATTTTGAGGCGTTGTTGGTGCTGTTCGAGCAACTGCTGTCTTTGTGAGGTGGTTGTCACGCCTTTTTCTCTTAGCGCCGCGTACTGCAAGATGTTCTCCAGCGGCATACCCGTCTCTTTTAGCCGCTTAATAAAACTGACCCAATCGAGGTCTTTTTGCGTGTAAACCCGGTGTCCGCTTGCGTTACGTTGAACGTTCTTTAGCAAGCCGATTTTCTCGTAGTACCGCAAAGTATGAGACGACAAGTCGACCACGCCAGAGAACTCTCTCATGTTCATTGTTATTTCCTAATTGAATGGGTTGCTAAGGTTCATATTAAATCAAGAATCTTTGTTAACTTGGCTGATAAGGTTGGCAAAAGGTTTCGCGGTGATCCCGTGCAGTATTAAGCTTGCCAGTACAGTCAAAGCAACCGTGAGAGCAACAAAATCACCGTTTTCAAGATTGGCATCGAGCAGAATGATAGTAAATACGATACTAGCTAAACCACGTGGCCCAAACCACCCCATAAATAAACGTTCTGCGGGGGCCACATTAGTGCCCCAATAAGATAGATAAATCGGCAGCATCCTGACAAACGTCAGACTAAGTAGCGCGTAAACCAGCATAGATATCGTAAATTCACCGTATATTTCTCCCACAACCGCGGCACCGAATAGCATCCAAGTTAACATCGCGAGTAGTTCTGCGATGCTTTCCGTTGGCAGAACTAACTCATGCGTGTGTTTGTTCGCTAAATACCCAAATAACAAACCACCCGCGAATGACGCGACATACCCACTACCATGTAAAGTTTGCGTCACGCCAAAGCAACATAACGCTATCGCGCCTACGGTTAGTTGCACCCAGACTTCACTCAATCCGATGCTATCGGCACTCCACTTGAGTAAAGTCGCGCCAAGATACGCCATCGACAGGCCAACAATCAGACCTATCCCTAACTCTTCGACAAACACTGCGAGCGTTTCCAGCGTGCTCAGTGCCTCGTGTGAGTGACTGGTTGCGACCGCAAGAAGCAATAAGAGCACTGGCACGCACAAACCATCATTTAAGCCACTTTCAACGTTCAGCCCTTCTCGGATCTCTGCCGGAACTTTTTGATTGGTAATCACCGCCTTCCCGAGCGCAGCATCAGTCGCACCTAATATTGTCCCTAAGATGGCGGCTTCTAATATCGACAGCACATCAAACAGCACAGCTGCGACAGCGAAACCGAGTAGAATGGCGCCGGGCAATCCGATCAGCAACATACGTTTGGGATAGAACAACTTTTGTTTGAGTACGGTGATGTTGGAGTGTGCTGCATCAGAAAACAAAATCAGAGCTAAAGTGATATCGGCGAGGAATCTAAGGTCATTCGCTTCAGTCAGTTCTCCAACGACATTAAGCCCTTTTGTACCAAGAATTAAACCGATCGCGACGTACACTATGGGGCCAGAAATGAATGAATTCTCTACACGCTTAGCAATCAAGGTATATAGAAATACTATCCCAGCAAGTATGCCAATGAGTTTGTAGGTTTGCTCTAAATCCATTTTCTGGGCTTCCTATACAAATAAGGAACGGGACACATTAAACCCATGAACCAGTTTAAGGGGATAGTTGCAGTATGGCTGTATATGGAAGCTTTTGTAGCGAGTAGGCGCCTTCAACACTCTAAACTAGACGAACTTTTTATCTTTTTGGCTTAGAGTTGCACATTTGAGCCACAGCAACGAGGAGAGATTGGATGAAGTCGTCTAAAGTATCGTTCACTGGTTAAAATCCTATCAACGACCTCCGACATGTTGATCTTAAGAGAGGGTTCTTACCGTAAGTTATTTTCTTTTGGTTTTATTCGCTCGCACTTCGGTGATTTCTGATTCAATCTTATTGCCAGCTTTGAGTTTAGACATCGCCGCTACGTTGCCAAGCAGCATCAGCAGCGCCCCTAACAGAAGCGACCACTCGAACTGCTCGTTGTACAAAAAAACGCCGACTACCGCGATCGCAGGCAATCTGAAAAAGTCCATAATCACCACGCTGGTGACGTCAGCATACTGCATCGCTTTGGTCATACAAAAGTGCGCAGACAGCGCCGTCACGCCAATGAGAAGTAGCCAATTCCACTGAGTGCCGACGGGCATTTGCCAACTTGGCAGCGCCAACACAAAACCGATCGGTAGCTGAATCACGCACATCATAAATAAGATCGTGAAAGGGTGTTCAGTGGCAGAGAGTGACTTGGTACACGCGTGAGAAATGGAATAACACATCGCAGCACCTAACACGATCAGCGAAGCGAGATTGACCACCTCATAGCCCGGTTTGACGATGATGAAAACACCTAACAGACCAAACCCTATCGCGGCGAGTTTCGCTTTGGTTAACGCTTCACCTAAAAACAACCAAGCGATGATCGCTGTCCATAATGGCACGGTGAACTCCAGGGCAAACACTTCCGCAAGCGGCAGCAAACCAATCCCCACAAACCAGCCATACTGCCCTGCATAATGAAAGACATTGCGCAATCCGTGCAGCCTGAGTCGTCGTGTAAAAACATGTGCGGTTGTTCTTGTCGCGAACATCAGCAATGAAATCGCAACTAAGCCGATAACACTGCGAAAGAACAACATCTGAAAGGTACTGACTTCACCACTGAGCTCGCGCGCGCCGATCGCCATCAGGCAGAAAGACAGTAGCGTACCCAACATCCATAATAGAGATTTAGCGACTTGATGGTTACTCTGGGTAAGCATATCGACTGCGATACAACTTGGCGTGCTCAAGACGATATTCATCATCAAGCACCGCTTTCACTTCAGATTGGTCAAGCATTTCTGGTGGTTTGGCGTAGAGAAATACATCGAGTTCTTTGCCAGATTGCAAGCAATTAACCTTAATCGTTATCCTGCGATACCCATCTGGCTCATGGATACGCTCCAAAGTATCCATTGCCTCCAACGCTTGGTCATCGACTTCAAATACTTGCCCTTTGACTGGCTGCCCGTGCCCTTCATTCAGCACTAACCACGGAGAATGGCGCTCTCCGACCAGATAAAGCGGGTAGCGTTTCTGGGTTTGAAAATCGCCTGCAATACGAACACCTTTGTTGGTTTTAAAATTGGGGAAGCCTTGTTTAAGCGTCCCGAATACAAACACTTTGTGCACGAAACACTCCTTATTTCGATCGCATGATAAGGATATAGAATAATCAGCGCTGCTTCATAAAAGCAACCGCTAAGCCAGAAGAAACAAACGTCATCCCCGCGCCAATATTTAAGCCAGAAACTAGCTTAGGCTTATTACGCAACCATTCTGACAGTTGAGAAGAAAAAACGCCCATTAGGCTAAATCCGATCGCGGTTAGTAAGGCAAACCAAACACCATAGCCAATCATTTGTACCGTGACGGAGCCCAATTGCGGATTGACAAACTGCGGTACAAAGGCGAGCACAAACATTCCCGGTTTAGGATTTAATGCAGCAGAGAGAAAGCCCGTAGAAAAGATCGTTTTTAATGACTGCTTTTTAGCGGGTTCGAGGGAAAACAAGTTTCGCGATCGAAGCACCTTGACGCCCAGCCAAATCAGATAAGTCGCCCCAACAAGCTTAACTGCGTAGAAAGCTAGCTCCGATGTTTGGATCAATAAGGTTAAGCCGAATGTTGCGGCGATAACGTGAAAGAGAATACCCGCACCGGAAGACAACCCAGAAATCGTCGCTGCCAATCGACCTTGGCTTAACCCGCGACCAACCGCCAAAAGGTTATCCGGCCCTGGGGAGATGACTAATAATAAGCAAGCCAACGTGTAGGTAATAAAGACTTCGAGCGGGAACATATAACCTCCTTGTTAATGACGTTCGAGTGGATTGTTTAATTGGTATACAGAATTAACCTATAGACTTGCTTACTAAGGTGCAACTCACTACATATATCGGTGAGTACTATTTACGCTGGCTAAGCTGAAACGGTTATGTTCCGCGGAGTATTTTTTACCGCTTTCAAATGCCTCACAATATTTGCATATAAACAGCAGTTCCACGCAAGGAGCACCGATACTTCAAGTGGTGTAGTTTCTATGACCTCACTATCTGGAAAGCTCAACACAAAATAAATAATTAGTAAGATGACAATCGGAATGAGGTACACGAAAAACCTAATTGAAACAACAAAGCCAACGCTAAAGTAACGACCTAAAAAGTCCTGACCATTTTCTCCACCGTTAGCCCGATAAGCGCAGTAAGTACCTATGAGCACGATAAGAACATTCGCTATTGCTTCAATACTATCCCATATGTTTTCCAGTTCTGTATCTACTTGTTGAAGATACTCGAAGCCAACCGCCGTAAGCACGAGATAAATAAGCACGTACACAAATCGTTCTTTTTCTGTCAGTCTATCTTTTACAATGTCTTTTTTTAACGCTTCAATGTTCCAAAAGTACATCGACTTCTCCTGAGTTAATCATACAAATTGAATAAATCGTGAAACACACCCTTATTTGACCTGAGCGCCTTCAGGAACAATGACAGGCAAATCTGTACAGCCAAAATCCAAACCAAGTTGGCTCAACAAACAGGTGAGCTGATCTCTGTGATAGGTTTGATGGTTGAATATATGCATACAGAATTCATCGACAGTTCTCTCAATCATTTGCCCTTCTGTTGTTGTGTACCGAACCACCCGAGTACCGCTCGCAGTGTTAAACGCTCCAGTAATATTCACGTAAATGGAATCAACCAACTCCCTTAGCACTCGCAGTTCTTCGAAGGAATCAGCGAACGTATCACTGACACTTTTCGCGTTAGGAAGTGTGCCAAAGACAGCAGGGTCAACCACGACAATCTGATTGTCGACTAAGCGCTGAAGCATGATTAAATCGCCGAACAGGATATGATTCCAATGCGCCATAATGCTCGGAAAGAATGCGTTCATATCGTAGTGCAGTTGCTCTTGCGTCAGTTGGCTGCACACATCCAACAATTGTTTATTCATCCGCTGGTTATACAGCGCTAACATTCTAAAATTTGGGGAAAAGTCCATATTGCCTCAAGTACATGGAATAGTTTAACGAGTGATCGTTCACTGTCTCGTTAGCATGTCATTACTCTTGTTATGCAACAAGTGAACATATTCAAATATCGAGTGGCTTCGAAAAGAAGAGGACGCAGAATGAAACTGGCAATACAAATGATATCGAGATGAAGGCTGCTAGTTAGAAAATGGCGTGAAATAAACGTCGAGGTTCTCAGTTCTATTGTACTAACTGAAAGCATTTTCGAGCGGTTTACTATGGTAATCAGTTTGAAATGCACCGCTGTTTTGCTTAAGAACAAGAAGACCTGCCAATGAAAAGTTCTATCGTTGTCGACCATAAAGGTCGTAAATCTGTGATTAATCCATGTACAGAGCCATGCCCTATCGAAAAAGGGATGCGTTTGATCGGCGGAAAATGGAAAGGGTCTTTAATCTATCAGCTAAAAGACGGGCCAGTTCGTTTCAATGACCTTGTTCGCCTACTGGGAGGTGCGAGCAAAAAGATCATCGACCAACGGCTGAAAGAACTGGAAAACGAAGGAATGGTAGCGAGAACAGTGCTTAGTGAACGTCCGCTGGCGGTAAGCTATGAGTTAACCGAGTTTGGTAAAACCGCACTGAAAATCCTAGATGATTTACGCGTATGGTCAGAGACGCACAATATTTAAGTTAAGCCCGCCAATTCAGCGGGCTTATAAGGGTTTAGTAATCCAGCGTACCACGGATCGGATAGTGGTTATTTGGATCTCGAATCCACGCTAAGCCACGTGTTAACGCCCCAAGCTCTGGTCTGATAAACGGATTGTTAGACAAGTCCACAACGTGCAATTCGCCATTTTCGTTGACCACAAACAAACCTGGTTCTGAGAAATTATGGTCGGTTTCCTGCTCAGAGCGAGGCACCGAGATATACACACCAAGCTCTTTCATCTGTTGCTCTGACAGACCGTATGCAATAGGAAAACTGACGTCTAATTGCGTGACGTGTTCTTGCAACTGCTGTTTCGAGTCCGCTGAGACAGCCAACACTTCCACACCTGCGTCTAAGAAAGCCTGCTTGTAGCTTTCGATTTCATTGAGATACTTAGTACATAGTGGGCAATGCTTTCCACGATAGACGAACACCGCCTGCCATACTCCTTGTTCTTGCGGCTTTCCTAACGTGACCACTGAACCATCGAGCAACGTCGCTTCAATCTTGGGAAACGTATCGCCCGCTTTTAACTTCACTGAATGTGCCATACTCGCTCCTGAGTCAATTAAATGATGGCTGAATATCTACAATGTAAAAACACCCAACGCGGCTTTCAAGTAGTTAACTTTTGGTAACCTAGTGCTATTTAGTCTCGATTCTCGGCGTAAACGCTTCACCTCAACTGAGACTGCTAGACTTTACTTAAATGCTTAGCAGTCACTTGGGAGGGAAAATGAATTACCAACATATTTTAGTGGCGGTGGATTTAACCGACTCTAGCCAAACCGTCATCAACCGAGCGATATCCATCGCCCAACAGAATAATAGTAAGTTGTCTTTGGTCTTCGTTGATGTAGACAGAGTGGTTTTAGAGCCCAGAGATCAGCAGTCTTTGGAGCAACAGTTAAAAGCGTTAGCAGATCAAAGCCACTACCCGATTGATGAAGCCTTGATTGTGGTCGGAGATTTACACGTTAAGTTGTCTGGGATGGTCAAAGAAATGGGCATCGACTTAGTCGTGTGCGGACACCACCATAAGTTGTGGAGCCGCTTGTTTTCTTCTGTGCCGAAAGTCGCCAACGCAGTGGAAACCGATTTATTAGTGGTGTATTTGGACCACTAACAAGCAGAAATGACAAAACCTCTAAGCGCAACAAAGCCCGCCTATGCGGGCTTTGTTGATCGTGTTTATTTTACGACTTTGATTTCTGGCATTTGGTATTCGCCACTTTGGATAGCTTCATCGGCACCGTAGAAACGCATAATCGCGTAGAATGGCTTTTCAGGAATCGGTAAGAAGTTCGCATCGCCTGCTTTACCTTTCGCGTCCGAACTCATGTAGATAGTGTAGTAACCATCTTTGTCTGCTTTCATGGTTCGGTCACCACGACTATGACGATTCAAGTCATTTTTCGCCATCAAACGATCATCATTGCCGTAGATCGTCACCGACCAGAACTCACTCACGTTTGGTGCTTTAAAGCGCATCATATAATCGTGCTTTGAGCCATCCAGCTTCTGCCCATTGCCGTCAAAGTCTGTTTTACGATAAAACGCTTCAATCGGTGGTAGCCCCCATTGACCAAGATACGTCCCCTCAGCAAAGATATCTCTTGGCGCATCACCCAGCGACTCACGAGTACCTAACAGCTTACGCGCATCGGTCATCTTAGGCGCAAGCTCGATAAGGTGTTTCATGCCCGCGTCTTCACCTTGCTTAGCCAGTTTCAACTGTTCTGCAGTGAAGTCTGTCTTACATGGTTCAACGCCAATAGACTGATACTTCTCAAGCCATTGCTTGTCCGCCTCACCCATTGTGCCATCACACAACGCAAAGTTGACACGCTCTAACCAAGTGGTGTTTTTCGGATCTGGGTATTGTCTTTCAACGGGTTTAGGTCCGTTTTGGCCTAAATATTCAGACAATGTACGGATAGTCCATTGGTCCATATAATCGAGCGCAATTTGCGTATCGTCGCCGCCAAGCGCCATGATTCGTCCCATCAACTTAACCAAGTTGCTGTCGACACGAACAACTTCGTCAACTGAGTCTGGCACTTCACCCTGCCAGTCTTGAGCAGCAAACATGAACTGTCCGCCTTCTGTGCCGCGAGTGCGAGAGCTAAAGGCTGCGTTAGTGTAATGACCCATATCCATCGTATGAAGAATCCAGTAACGGCCTTCATCCATATCTGGAACACTGACGATCACAGGCTCTGCTGCGACGTCCAGCCAACCCATTAAATGCAACGTATCGTTGTTGATCGTTGGGTGTGCCGTGTAGGTATCATCCGCCAAACCACGAATGTTCTGAAAACGGTTCAGTGGGTAATCATTTTCCACTGCCGTGTGATAGAAAAACTTGTACGCTTCATCAATTGAATAGCCGTAGATATACGCGTCTTTTGCCAGTTCAGCATTGCTGGTATCAGCGGCGAACGCATTGGTTGCACCCAAAGTCGTTAAGCCCAAAATAGCAGCGAGTAGTGTCATTTTCATATCGGTTCATCCATTCGTCTGTTCAGTGGAATATGCAGTTAGAATGGCAAGAATTTCATCCATACAGAAATGAATCATTGATATTTAGATCATATCAATAATGATATAGTCAGCAGAGTTCAGCCAAATGGATGCCGCGATGCAGACCAATTTTGATTACAACACTTTAAAAGTGCTTTCCGTGATCCTTGAGACGCGTAATGTTACCGCCGCTGCCGAAAAGCTCTGTACCAGTCAGCCCGCTGTTAGCCGAAGTTTAAAAAAGATCCGTGAACTATTTAACGATGACATTCTGGTTAGAAAAGGCGTGGTAATGGAGCTAACCCCAAGGGCAGAAGAGATAAAAATTCAGCTCGCGAGTATCATTGACGACATCGAAAGCTTGGTGAATAACCCGACGCGTTTTGACCCAGCCACTTCAACAAGTCAAGTCCGTATCGCTGTAAATGCATCCATTGCGCAGTGGTTCGCTGCCGCTTTTGCGAGACAACTGGCGCAAAAAGCACCGCTGATGAATCTAGTGATTGAAGACTGGACAGAAACCACGCCAGACAAGATAGATGCAGATGAAATCTCTTTTGGGATTAACTACTTCCCAATGGATTTACCTAAGTATTTAGTGCAAAAGAAAGGCGGTCGCGATGACTTTGCTTTTGCTTGTCGTACAGGCCATCCTCAGTGCGGTCGCATCATGCAACTCAGCGAGATCTCTCAATACTCATACGCAGTACATATCATCCAGCATTGGAATGAAAAGGAAGAGCATATTTCGCGCTTGCTACAACCTTTGTCCATCGTGCCAAGGATTCAGTTGCGTACCACACACATCAATACCATCCTAAACCTTGTCGCAGACAACGATGTGCTATTCCCGTGCTCTCGTTACCTCATTGACCAACTGGATGAACGTTTTTCAGTTATTGAACTGGATGAATCTCTGCCTAAGTTAGAAGGTAACTTTGGTTATGTTTACAGTGTAAAACGCCGCAATGACCCAATCATCCGCTGGTTGAATGAAACGGTAGACGAGTTGATGGGCTCTTTGGGGATAAGCTCGAAATAGAAAGAAACAAGCCGCTGACTGGCAGCGGCTGTTCCCGGGGAGGCGAAGACTCTCGTCTTCACACTTTAAAAAACGCTAACTCATCTCTTAACTGATTGGTCAGCTTAGAGATTTCTTGATTCGAACGATTGGTACTGCCGATCCCTTTTAGGTTCTCTTGCACCAAGTGGTTGATCTCTTCAAGCTGTCTTGAGATATCTTGCGTTACCGCGTTTTGCTCTTCTGCGGCGGTCGCCACAATCGAGTTTACATCGGAAATATCTCTCACTTTGTTTGCGACATTTTCAAACGCTTCAATCAATTCTTGAGTCGCGTTTTGCGTCTCGTCGATAAGCTCAACGTTATGAGTCATAGACGCATCTGCTTTTTGCGACTGCTCTTGCAGCATAGAAATGATCGACTGAATATCGATGGTCGATTGCTGGGTTTTCGCCGCCAGTGCACGAACCTCATCGGCGACTACCGCAAAGCCACGCCCTTGCTCACCCGCTCTCGCCGCTTCAATCGCCGCATTCAATGCTAGCAAGTTAGTTTGCTCTGAAATACCGTTAATCACATCGACCACAGAACTGATTTTATCCGAGTACTCTCTCAATTCGTTGACGATAGATCTCGCCTCATAGATCGACTCACTGACTCGCTTAGTGGTGGTGTTAGACTTCTGCAACACTTCATTGCTGGTTGCAATAATGCTAGACGCTTCTGACACCGACTCCTCAGCGCGAACCGCATTCACAGCAACATCTGATGCGGTTGACGATAACTCTGTCGCAGCAGTCGCCACTTGCTCTACCGACGATAGCTCCGCCTGAGAGTTTCGCTCGTTGTTAGCAATTGAGCTGGCAATAGCTTCCTGACTGTCATGCAGTGCGTACATGTTGTTATGGCTTCCAGTTACAAACGTTTGCAGCTTGGTTGAAAGTACTGACAACCTCTCACCGATAAGATCCAGTTCGTTATTGGATTTCTTCCACTCGTTTTGCTTCACATTGCCGTTAGAAATATCCTCTAGCCATGCCAAGAAATCCGGTAAACTGCGCAGCTCCCGTTTGACCATAAACACAGAGACAAAAACCGCCAGCAACGCACTTGTAATTAGGATTACCCAGCCATAAAAGTTCGCTTGGCTGAAAGCTTGCTGAGAATGATCCAGTTCCGCTTTTGCTACATCTAGTTGCAATTGAACCAGTTCAGACAACTCTACACCCAAGTCATCAATCATCTTGTAGAGTTCGATGATCAGGGCTTGGTCATCAATAGTGCCCTCTGTTCGCTTGGCAATCAGTGTCGGTAAAACTTTCTCCAAGTTCGCGACCTTGTTGTCGAGCACGGTTGCGAGTTTTTGTTCTTGAGGGGTGAGTTGAGTCGCGAGGTATTGGTCTAGGATAACACGCGCTTGTTTTACGGAATCCTCAACCCCAGCAACAAAGTCTTGGTACGAGACCAGTCCGACATGCTGTTTGTTGGCGGCGTCAATGATATTAATTGCGTACAAATCAGAGACGGATTTCAAAGATGAGAGTGGAACTACCCGATCCGCATAAACACTGTTGAAACTGTCCATGACAGCTTGAGAGGTTGAGATAGACTTAGCGTGGTAGCCCAGCAACACTGCAATAAAAAATGCAGGAATAATCAATAGCTTAATAGAAATACTTTTCATTGTTATTATTTACCAAAGTAGTAATTAAAATATTATTACCAGTGTTACTTTCATACAAGAAAGACACATTCGGTTAACAACAACGTAGCACGTAGATTTAGAAAAGTCTGTTAAATAGCGATGAATCCATTCATAAACGATGAATATCGGGAATCCTCAAAGCAACATTTTAGTAAATAAATATTTACACAAAATAACAGTAACTTACCGAAATATCACCTCGTTATAAGAAAAAAAAACACTCAAGATCTTTGATAAATAAGAAATTTTAATAACACCAACAAAAAATAGAATTTATGGGAAGTTATTGATAACAATGAAGATTAAAAAACCATAAAACAGCAGTAACAAAGAATTAAAGAGTTATTTCTTGCCAATGCAGAATATTAATAAAAATACGCCTTTATATGCATAATGCACAAATATGACACCACACACTTATAAGCTAATATTTCCGAACTTGCTAATATACAATGACACGCATACCACCAAGAGTTTGATATCAACTATATTGAGCAAGTGGGTTCAAGTTTGGTGGAAGAAACAAAAAACCGCCGACAAAGCAGATACTCTGTCGACGGCTTTTAAATCGAATAAAACTACTGTTGTAGTTGCGCTTTCGCCGCTTCGACTTTCGAGAAATCGAGTCCTAGTTCGTCCACCGCTTCTTTGATGAGAGCAGGGTTTTGCATTACCTGACCCATGAGCAATTGCAGTTTATCTTGAGGTAAACCCAGTTGTCCGATCGTCGCCATTGCCGCAAGCGGGTTTTGCGTCAACACTTCAAACAGTTCTTTAATTTGCTCGTCGCTAATATTGTTTTCTTTTAACAGAGCTAAAATCGGGTTCATCATCTTTCCTTTTCTAAACACACCATAAAACTGAGCGGCAGTGTAGCATCGCATCCTGCAAGATTGAACGCGTTACTCTCAACAAATCATAGCAGTCAGTGTTGAACCACGGTTCATGAGAGCTTCAATCGCTGGATATCCTTTTGCGGCGGTAGCCCAAATAGACGACTGTATTCACGGCTAAACTGAGAGGCGCTTTCATAACCGACAAAACCACTTGCCTGGCTTGCATCTAACCCATTTAATAGCATCTGGTCTCGCGCTTCTTGCAGCCGTAAGTGCTTTAAGTACTGCAATGGACTACTTCCCGTTAGAGATTTAAAGTGCTGGCGAAAAGTAGACGCACTCATATGAGCTTGCTGAGCCAGCTCGTCGATTCCCACAGACTGAGTAAAGTTCTGTTTCATCCAAGTCACCGTATTTAAGATTTGATTACTTGGTGCACCAGCAGACGCCATATGCCTTAGATGCATGCCATGTGGGCTTTGTAGCAAGCGAATGATGATTTCTTTTTTTATCAAAGGGGACAAACTGTCCAGATATTCTGGATCTTGCTGTAAACCCAAAAGCCGGCTCATTGCACCACATAGTCCTGCATCAATATCATGGGATGATATCGGTTGATACTTTAAATCTTTGGATGGTTTTTCTATTTCAAGCTCAGCGCAGGTTTGCATGATTAAAGCGTAATCCAGCTTCAATACCAAGGCGATGAATGACTTGTGTCTGGTTGCTTCGGTGACATGCGAAACCACAGGCAAATCAAAGGTGGTCAACATGGATTGCCCTGCAGCGCAAGAGATCAACTCGTCTTCTACCGACAACTGCTTACTGCCCTGTAATATCATCGACAAACTTAAGGTGTAAATGCAATGCAGCGGTTCAGTCGGCTTATTCCTGATATGTACCGTCAATCCGGGAATACTTGTGCTGTGGTCCCCTTCTCTTTTTCCGTGTGCAAACGCTTTGTCGGCTAACGACTGAATCATGCTGCTACCGCTTGTTATTAACATCCGACAAAACCTCTACTTGTCTAACACATTGTTTCTTTTATTAAACTGACTATACCCTTTCCCGTTGTCATTGATAGCCTCTTGTCGCTATCAATGACAACACACCCTAATTAAAGGTGTTTATTTAAGAAAGGTTCAATGCTATCCATTGCAATACGAACAGCCTCAGGATGATCATAGAGATCGTAGTGCGACCAATCTTGAAGTTCCACTAACTGGCGATCTTTCGAGGCGACAGACTTTCCGTAGATTTCTTGTCCATCTCGATACGCGCCAAACGCGCCGACTTTTCGTCCTACAACGGCCATAACTGGCTGTGTCATTAAAGTCTCAGCGAACGCAAACGCGTCCCAACTCAGTGTTTTCTGCGCATGAGAGAACAGCATTCGTGTCGCTCCGCCTTCGCTTTGTCCTCGCGCCGTTTTGTAGTAATCCGTTGCTTCACAGACATCTCGATCCGTTAATCCATTTTCTCTGGCAAATTCAACGCTAGGCGGAAGCAGCTCATTCACTTGCAACTCTGCACCTTGCGCTTCAGCCGTTCGCTGCGCCGCCATAGATTCCAGTGCACCGATCGGGTTGTACTCACTGAAACCTTCGCGGAACAAGCGACCTAAGTTCACGGGCGTGATACCAACAACGGCTTTTAGGCGCTTTTCGGTTAAAGCCGCACTGAATACGTAAGCACCTCCACCGCAAATCCCAAGGGCACCAATACGGTCTTGATCGACGTAAGGTAGATTTACCGCATAGTCAATGGCTCGACTGATATCTTCGACGCGCTGACTAGGGTCTTCAACGTAACGAGGGACACCACCTGATTCACCTTGAAAACTCGCATCAAACGCGATCACAACGTAACCCAATTCAGCCAGAGCCTTGCCGTACACGGCACTTGATGTTTGCTCTTTACAACTGCCAAATGGGTGCACGCTAATCATAGTTGGGTAACGTTTTGATTTATCAAAGCCTTGTGGAAAGAGAATCAAAGCTGACATATCCCAAGCCATATCAGCATTTCTAAAAGTGACTTTCTTGTTATTCATGTTTGCTCTCCAAACGCAGCGTTAGAGCACAGCACTCGCTGTGCTCTGCTAAAATTATTCAGTTTGATATGCGTTACAGGGTACGCTGAAAGAAAGGCGCCAATACGCCGACGGCTTCTGCAATTTCTGATTCGCCATCGTAGAGATTCATGTGGTTTGCACCGTCGACCACGTACATTTGCTTGTCGTTACTCGCGGCACGCGCCATCAAATCATCACTCATCCATTTGCTACCAGCTTCGCTCCCCACAACAGTGAGCAGTGGTTGAGTCAAGAAAGCTTCTGCTTTGAAAAACGCATCATAAGTAATGATCTGGTTTAGGCTGCGGGCAGTGGCAAAACCAGGCGCGGTGCAATAGGCAGCGCGGTCGGTGTGATAATATTCCCACGCTTGACGTAACTCTTCGTTTGGCGCGTCCTCTTCTTTCATCGGAGCGAGAGGGATTGTCGCAATTTCTGCGCCGCTCGCATCAGAGGTACGGAATCCAGAACCCGCTTCGATGTAAGGAAGCGCGTCGCTATCTTTTACGTTATTGTCCCAACCGTTGCGGAACATCTGACCAATGTTGACCATACTCACCGTACCCAGCGCTTTGATGCGACGGTCATTAATCGCAGCGTTTGCAGAATAACCCGCACCCGCACAGATCCCCATCGCACCGATACGATCATTGTCGACGTAATCCAAGGTTGTGAGGTAATCGATCACCGCGCTGACGTCTTCAGTTCGGACATGAGGGTTTTCTAGCTGACGCGGTTCACCCGTACTTTCGCCTTGATAAGAAGCGTCGTACGCGATGGCAATAAAGCCTTGCTCCGCCAATTTCTTCGCATAAGTACCTGCGGTCTGCTCTTTAACGCCACCACCTGGGTGAGACACAACAATGGCTGGATAAGTTTGGTTTTCATCGAAATCAGCAGGGAAATTAATCAATCCAGCTAGCGTAATGTTCAAACCATTCGTATTTGGGAAGGTGACTTTATTATTCATGGCCGTAGCTCCTTATTAGAATTTAATGTTAGCAAGAGTAGCTAGGTAAACGGCGCTAGCCTTAACTCTTAACTTGGAATCCAGTATAAGAATTGGAGCCAATCTCGTTTTGCCTAAAATGACGAGTTACTTGCCTAATGTGTCTTTTTTCTGTCGATAATGACAAAAACATCAATGCAACCGTAGGCAAAATATGGACATCACGCTGTGAGCTTCATTGTTCAAGCCATTCCGACTGGAATAAGGTTAAGGAGATACCTGAAAGCCAACATTAGCGTTTCTTAAAGCAATTATTGTGAAGTCCAGAGATCGTCAACTAAATTTAGAGATGAACGACCGAATAGGTAAGTATCAGTGAGAGATTGGTTGCACGCGCTACCGAGCTGTAGATGGCGTAGAGGTTCAGCTTCTTGGGCGTTGACCGACAAAGGAACGCAACATGAGTAAGAACGAGAAAAACAACCCGCAGGGCATCTATAAATATTACGAGAAGAACCCAGAATCTGCGGACGAAAAAGTCTTTGGACGCGTGAGTTACCCAGACCGACGCGGCTTTTTAAAAGGTGCTGGATTAGCGACAATGGCCGCGGTGCTGGGCGGTGCAATTCCATTCCACCGCAACATGCCTGCCGGAATTATCCCTGCTGCGTTTGCAGAAGGGCTCGATGATGTGATGATCGAAGGAAAAGACGGCTTAACTGTTCTCAATGACCGCCCGATGAACGCCGAAACACCCCCTCACCTACTTAACGATGATGTGACTCCAACCCGTCGACACTTTATCCGTAACAACGGCATTCCACCAACCGACGTCGACGCCGACAATTGGACGCTGACCATCGATGGTTTAGTCGATAAACCGATGACGTTATCGATCGCCGATTTGAAAAAAAACTTTGAAGTAGTCGAGCAACAACTGGTGGTTGAATGTGGTGGTAATGGCCGAGCCTTCTTTGACCCGAAAGCCACCGGTAACCAATGGACTTATGGCGCGGTAGCTTGCTCTAGCTGGACAGGGGTAAGGTTAGCGGATGTGCTCAAAGCCGCGGGACTTAAAGTTGGTGCTGTCTACACCGCACATTATGGCGCAGACAAACACCTGTCTGGTAAAGCCGATAAACTGCCCATTTCTCGCGGCGTGCCGATTGCCAAAGCCCTGAGCAGTGAAAACCTTATCGCCTTTGCCCAAAATGGCGAGCCATTACACCCAATGAACGGCGCACCGTTGCGCTTGGTTGTACCGGGTTGGCCTGGCTCGTGCTCGCAAAAATGGCTGACACGGATAGAGATTCGCGACCAGATACACGATGGTCCGAAAATGACCGGCACTTCTTACCGAGTTCCAAACCGTCCAGTCGCACCCGGTGAAAAAGTGGCGACCGAAGATTTCGACATCATCGAACGCATGCCAGTGAAATCCTTGATCACCTCGCCGCAAACAAATACCGAGGTGATGGGCAATGAAGTCGCAGTTCGCGGTCACGCTTGGTCTGGCGACCGCAAAGTCGATAAAGTGCAGCTTTCAATCGATTTTGGTGCCACTTGGATGGACGCAGATCTCGCAGCGCCTGCCAATACAGGTGCATGGCAAACTTTCAACGCCAAAGTGAAATTCCCGCAAGCGGGTTATTACGAAGTTTGGGTGAAAGCGACCGACGACCAAGGTATCAGCCAGCCGTTTGCTATCGCTTGGAATCCGAAAGGCTACCTAAACAATACTTTCCACCGTATCGCACTGGTCGTTAAGGGGTGAGTATCGTGAACTGCACTCATCAATTAGGGCGGGTTATCCCGCTCTCTTTTGCTGTTGCGATGCTGGTAAGTTTGCCGAGCAGCGCCGATGAGGCACTTATTCAAGCGGGCGAGCAACAAGCGATGGTTTGCGAGGCGTGTCACCAATTCGAACCGGATGGCATCGCGGTGGTAGGTCCACCACTGTGGGGAATCGCACAGCGTGATATCGCCAGCGCCGAAGGTTTCAACTATAGCGATGCGCTCAAAAAGCTCGACGGCAAATGGGATGCAAACAAATTGGATGCGTTTCTCTTAGCGCCAAACGAATACGCACCCGGCACGAACATGGTCTTTCCCGGCATAAAAGACCCCGGAGCGCGCGCCGCGATTATCGCTTGGCTGGCGACGAAAAACCCGACTCCGGCAAACTGGGTAACAAAATCGGCTGGCAGCGCTATTAAATCTGTGGGCGATGGAATATTAGCGCCGGGAGAGAATATGGCATTGGTCGCGTCGGTGTGCTCGGCTTGTCATTCATTGCATTTGGTCACCCAACAAGGACTGAGTAAACAAAGGTGGGACGAAACGCTCGATTGGATGGTCGAAGAACAAGGTATGGATGAACTCAATCCCGATGACCGTGAAGCGGTGCTGGTCTACCTTTCTACCTATTATGGTATGTAGTTTAAGAGCATCACATCACGACTTAAACACCGTTGCTGGTTAACCTAATCGGCTAACTTTGCTAGAGTCTGCTCAACACTAACTCAAGCGTATTTTTCAGATGGAACAGATTTATCTTGCTGGTGGCTGCCTTTGGGGCGTTCAGGAATTTCTTAAACACGTGCCGGGTGTTAGCTCAACCGAAGCGGGTCGCGCTAATGGCGCCACAAATACCACATCCAGCGACTACGATGGCTACGCGGAATGCGTAAGGGTTGAGTTTGACCCAAGCCAAGTGCATATTGAACGCTTGGTCGACTATCTGTTCGAAATCATCGACCCTTACAGCGTAGACAAGCAAGGAAACGATGTCGGTAAAAAGTACCGCACTGGTGTATACAGCACCAACCCAACGTACCTAGAGCGTGTCAAACAACATATTGCCGCCAGAGAAGATGCCGAACGCATCGCGCTGGAAATCTTGCCACTGACGAACTACGTCAAAAGCGATGAAGAGCATCAGAACAGGCTAACGCTGCACCCGGCAGATCACAGCTACTGTCACCTGCCGTTGGATTTGCTGTACAAATACAAAAACCGCTCGTAACCAAGAAACAAGAAAGCCGCCAACAACTGGCGGCTTTTACTTTTCGATCAAACGAGTTAGAACTGGTAGTTCAAATCAAGCGTGTATGAACGCCCCAGTGCTGAGTATCGACCAACTGGACTGGTATCAATACCGCGGAAGTAATAATCCTCATCAAACAGCTTGTTCATTCTTCAATTCCATTTGAGTTGATTAAATATAACGGTTGCGAATGAAAACAAATATCATTTATGTTTGCAATATAAATTTAATCTTTTATATTGGACGTGTTGTAACAAAACCTATGAAACCACTTCCTCAGATAACCCGCAGTAAGAAACGCCAATGTAGGCAACCCTACTCATTCATCTGACAAGCGGTGAAACGCAATATGAGTCCATCACCTTTTTTTGAGCAATTGTTTGAACACGCACGACAAATCACGCCTTACCTTGACGGTAAAGTGGCGCTTTCGTCTGCTCCTAATCAAACCGACTTACTCTATTTCGAGCAGCCTTGCTCAGACACGATTCAAAAATTGTATGAAGAGTTAAAACGCGCTCATCCAGAAGCGGGCGCGGCGTACTGGTTAACCAGAACTTGGACTTTACTTTGCTGGCAACCGATTTACGTCGCGTTTGTGGCGATTTATGCCTGCCGTGGTTTACCTGAACTGCGCTCAATTGGCCAAACAGTGCAAACAAACTTTATCAGTGGCTTTCAGTTTGCCGATACTGGCTATCGTGAAGGAAAAAGAGAGCAGTTGATCTACGCGGCGGGCGAACAGCTCAAGCAGTTGTTCGATTTTTATCGAGATGAAATGAATCAATGGGTGCGAGTGCGTCCGGGTTTCACCAACCATTTATTTGCCGATGGTGTATTGGCTTGTTTGGTCAAACTCAGTCAACTAACGCCAGAGCTGACTCGCGATGAGATACGTGCTCACGCAAAGTTGTGGCTCAACGCCTGTGGGCTGCCCGAGAAACTTGCGGAGTCACTTAAAAGTGGTCACGATGAAAACTCGCTTAAACTTATTCGCACCAGTTGTTGCTTAGTTTATAAGTGCCAAGGTCGTAAACTGTGTGCAGACTGCCCTCGTCATCCAGACAATAAACAGCCTAAACGCGCAGTAGGTATTAAAACAACTTAGCGACTTGTTCGAGAATTTTATCCACTTTTTTCGCAATTTTTGCTAACTTTTCAACTTGTCCCACTTTCTTATCTAATGCAGCATTAGCCTCTTGCGCGCAGTCGATTAGGCGCTGAAATTCACATTGTTCTTTGTTCAGCAACGCCGAGTTTTCCTCAATGATTCTGAGGTGAAATTGGTACAGCACCTCTCCCAATGCTTCCATTTGTTTTAGCAACGCTTCTTGCTCTGGGTCGATAAGAATACGACTCAGGTATTGATCCAATTTATCGTAGATTGCTTTTGTCTCAATGTAAGACTGTTCAACGATCTTCATTTACTCTTCCTTGAGGCTTTTGTTGAATTGTTTAATCGCATCAACCTGACGCTTACTGCTTCTTAACGCTCTTTTCGCCGCTTTGAGACTGACGTCATCGTCAACATTCAAAGAGGTCACAATCGCGCTATTTAGCTCGAGTAACCCGGCTAACGCCTCATCCAACTTGGCAAACTGATCGTCCAACTGAACTAACGTCTGTTTTAGTTGATAGGCTTTGCGATAGGCATCCATACGCTCTTCTAAAGTGTGGTGAAACGTCACGCAACGTATATCGTTAACCACTTCACAGCGGTTGGGATTGTTGAGCAGATAAGTGCGTAGATTGAGTTCTTTATTCAACGAATATTGCAGCGCCGCTTGCCAAGCAGGGAGTTCTTCACGCAACACACTGATGGTCGAGTTGACCACAGGCTGTGATGTGCTCATCACCTGCTTGAGCGCCTTGTAGCGAGAAGATTCCGTAGAGGCGCGTGCCAACGCATTAATCGCCATCGAGGCAACTTGCACCTGATCTTGGGTAACATCTTCAACCAGTGGGTTGTCAGCAATCGACACCAGCGATGAGTTTATATCAGCAGTCTCCTCATCGATATCTGCGCCAAAATCATACGCTGCCAACGAATGCAGTGCTTTTGAGTATTGGAGCAAACTGTCGAGCGCCGTTCGCTGGCCTTGGCTGTCGATCAACTCAACGTCCAACTGACTGGTGGGGATCCCGTCGCGAACCGCGCCAGCAAGTACAGCGTTCACCCTCGCCTCGTCAGCCGAATCATACATAGAGTGCAAGGTTTGCTGCACTTTTGCAGACTGCTTAGCGTATTCACCAACCAGTTTGATAGACTCTTTTGAGGCACATGCACTTAGAGTCAGAACAAGTGTCATCATCAGTGCAGGTTTAAGCAATTTAAATTTCGATAACATGGGCAGTCACTTTTAAGCAAAGCGGTCGAAACAACGACCTTGATGCAATTCTGATAGCGCGAATTGACGAGAGACAAAACCGTATTCTTTGATTAAGGCGAGCTTTCTCTTTTGAATGAGACATTAGTTAAATCAATATGTAAAAGACAAATAAATCACTTACATCGATATCTTGGTGGGCAGTAAATCAAACGAGGCAAAGCCGCCGATAAACAGCGGCTTTTATTCTCAGTACACCATGATCGAACTCATACCACGCATCGCTGCGTAATATAGCCGAGTACGGACGATATATTGGCGTCCTCGATGTAAGTGAACTTCGATTTTTGCGTTGTAGTCGTGTCCGCTATCGTCATCCCCTTCGATGTACTCTTCCACTCCGTCACGCAACTCAAACAGCACCATGACGGTATCCATGTTGCCGAACGTCTGCAGCGTGTACTTTCTTGTCATCGACGGGTTGATGATAAAGTCAACCTGCTCGCCTGCCGCAATACTGAATCGCTGTGATTCAAACTCACGCAGCTCGGCGACGGTCTCTTCCAGAGCTGGGTACAACGCCTGCACAGTTTGGATATCGACGGGCGATAAACCACTAGCAGGAATTAGCGGTTTGGTCTGATATTCCGCCGGGCTTTCAATTAAACCCGCAGCAAAGCGATAGTGCATGATCGAGTCTTTATCCCAAGCTGAACCATCCACCGTGTTAGGCGCGATCTTTCTGATGATGTTCCAATGGGTTTGCTCTCTTGACCAGTTGTTCGGCGGACCGCCCAAACTTTCGTAGACCTTTTCTTCATTCCACACGATCCCAGCACGAGGGTTTTGGTGTTCATGAGGAAAGCCCAACACGTGCCCTAGTTCGTGCAGTGCGGTGTCACGGCCATATTCTGTCGTGAGGTCCCAGCCGTAGTTCGTGGTGCGTTCTTGCGGGTTTTTAGCGTGATCAATACAGTCTCGGCCAACGTATGACCACGAACCATCATTCTGGTCAAAACCAATCCTGATCATCGCTTCTTCTGGGTTTTGCACTTCTCTAAACTGCAACCCAATACCGCAGTTTTTCCACGTCGCAAACGCGTCTCGAACCGCTTGCTCTTGTTCGCTGCCACCACGCCAATTCGCCGGTTGTTTAAAGAAGTAATAAGTCAGTTGCGTGCCGTTGACCCACATTCGGTCTAACTTGGCGATCAGTCGTTGTCGATGACCATCGGATATGTGTGCCAAACTCCGGACTTGAACTTCCGGAATGGTGCAACAACGCGCTTGGTCATCTTCGGTATGAGTGTGCTTCTTCTCCCTAGCCATTTGCGTTCTCCTGTTGTTGAGTTAGAGCCGCTGAATACGCAACTCCTTCACTATAAGAATAGGGAACCGCACCACTGTGAGGGTTTCGCAAATATGCGAAATCCAGTGATTAATACTCAATAAAAATCAGGCGTGTTTTAGTCTGGGATAAAAAGCAAAATAGGAATGACAGAGACAAAAAAGCACCCGTTTGTGCAGCAAGGTTATCGCTGACAGAACAAGGTGCTTATTAGGATTTTAATATCGAACGTTACAGCTTAGGTGCACGTGTTGGAAGGAAGACTTCACCCAACATACAACGAACACTGCCACCACCGATGTTTTCAATCGTCTGCACGTTAAATGGCATCAAACGGCCGTGACTAGAAAGCTGAGCACGCTGAGCTGGCGAGAAGGCATCGTAAGCAGACTGAGACATCGCGATCACTTTGTCACCGTTAATCGTTTCAAGCTGGAGAATGTTGCCACAGAACTGGTTCATTTGTTCTAGCGAGATCGAAATCACCTGCTTATCTTTTGCCAGCGATTTGAGCACAAAGCGACGCTCAAATTCAGGGATCACTTCATCGCAAATCACGCAGAAGCCTTCGCCTACTGCCATCATCACGTTGGTGTGGTAAATCGGTTTGCCAGAAGGTAGTGCGGTCTGGAAAGACACCACACGCTCGTAACCGATACGCTCCGCGTAGTCTTCGAGCACTTCTCGGTCACAGCGCTGTGAAAGCGCCGCGTAGATGGTACGGTTGATGTGATCCATCACCATCACACCAGTGCTTTCTAGGTGGGCGTTAATATCGAGGTAAGAGGTCAGTGAGTCCACCGATTTCACTTCGCGTCCAGCCGCTTCTAAAGCACTGCGAAGCGCGTCTGGCTTCACTTCGTGCTGGCGGTTAGTACACGCCATCGGGAAGGTGAATAATTCCCCTTCTGCAGTTGTGCTAAACCAGTTGTTTGGGAACACAGCGTCTGGTGTTTCAACGTCGCCAAGCGGGTAATCAAATACCACAACTTGCACGCCAGCTTGACGCAGTTCGCTCACCATAATGGAAAACTCCTGCATCGCAAGCAAACGAATGTGCTCAGTGGTATCATTCACTTTGTGCTGGAATTCGTTGTCTTTTGCGGTTTCCGCGTTAAAAGCAAATTCTTTTGGTGGCACCATGATTACGCAGTTTGCGTTTTGCACCGTTTTTAATTGTTTTTCTGGTAATGCTTGCTGTTTTAACATCGTGACAAACTCACTTTTTCTCACTCAATGCAGCAAATTGTAGGCATAATGTTAAATTAATATTTACTGAAGTTAACTACAATTTTCACCACCAAACAGTAAAAACAGCTGCGCTATACATCTGGTGAAGTTAAATTAACTGTAGCATTTATTTGACAGCAGAGTTGACTGAATAATATGCATAGATACTGATATTCCACCAGTTACATTTTAATTACCAAACGTATACCATGGCGTTCCCCCTTCCTGTTTATGGATTAACACGCTCGTCTTAATAACACTCTGTTGTTTATTTGTGCGTTTAGGAAACAAGTATGTTTAAGAAATTTGAGGGATTTACCAAACCCTTCCCCGGTGAAGAACCCACGCAGCCGCCAAGTGGTATTTTGGCTTTCTGTCGTTATTACACGCGTGGGTTTGAAATTCCGCTGATCATCATGTCAATCATGTCGACTATCGTAGCGGTGGTTGAAGTCTCACTGTTTGGCGCGATGGGTAACTTGGTTGACTGGCTCTCCACCAGCAATCCGGAAACCTTCTGGCAAGAAAACAGCAGCCAACTGATCTTTTACGGCGTATTGCTGGTCGTTGTGATGCCGATTCTGGTGGTGGGCTACTCGTTGCTGATCCACCAAACTCTGCTTGGCAACTACCCGATGTCTATCCGCTGGCTCGCGCACCGCTATTTGCTTAAACAGAGCATCAACTTTTATCAGGATGACTTTGCAGGCCGCGTCGCGACGAAAGTGATGCAAACCTCGCTGGCGGTGCGAGAAACAGTGATGAAAACCATGGACGTATTCGTCTATGTGTCGGTCTATTTCACTTCGATGGTGGTATTGCTGGCGCAAGCTGACATCCGCTTGATGATCCCAATGCTTATCTGGCTAACTTGCTACATCAGCATTCAAATCTACTTTGTACCTAAGTTAAAACGTGTGGCTTCTGAGCAGGCAGATGCACGTTCTACCATGACCGGACGCATCGTCGACAGTTACACCAACATCGCAACGGTGAAGCTGTTCTCACACAGCAAACGTGAAACCGATTACGCAGAAAAAGGTATGCGCGGCTTTCTTGATACGGTATATCGCCAAATGCGTTTGGTCACAGGCTTTGACGTTGCAGTTGAAATCACCAACTACATTTTGGTGTTCTCAATCGGTGCATTGTCTGTCTACTTGTGGATGGATAACTCGATCAGCGTAGGCGCGATTGCCATCGCTATTGCACTGGCGCTGCGTATTAACGGCATGTCGATGTGGATCATGTGGGAAGTCGGCGCGCTGTTTGAAAACATGGGTACCGTGGTTGACGGGATGAAGACGCTCGCAAAACCGGTGGATATCCAAGACAAACCTGGCGCGAAAGACCTTGTGGTGCGTGAAGGTGGGATCGAGTTTGATAATGTCAGCTTCCACTACGGCGACAAAACCAAAGGCGTGATCAGCAACCTGAACCTAAACATCAAACCGGGTGAAAAAGTCGGCTTGGTTGGTCGTTCTGGCGCGGGTAAATCCACCTTGGTTAACTTGTTGTTGCGTTTCCATGACGTAGAAGACGGTAAGATTAAGATTGATGGCCAAGTGATCTCTGACGTTACACAAGACTCGCTACGCGCGAAAATTGGGATGGTGACGCAAGATACTTCACTGCTACACCGTTCAATTCGCGACAACATTCTTTACGGCAATCCAGACGCTACAGAGGAAGATTTACTGCGCGCGACCAAACAGGCGCACGCCCATGAGTTTATCGAAACCCTCAGCGACCCATTCGGCAATACGGGTTACGACGCGCAAGTTGGTGAACGCGGGGTGAAACTCTCGGGTGGTCAACGCCAGCGTATCGCAATCTCTCGTGTGCTACTTAAAGATGCGCCGTTGCTGATTCTTGACGAGGCTACTTCAGCGCTCGATTCGGAAGTCGAAGCGGCCATTCAGGAAAGCTTAAACGAGTTGATGCAAGGTAAAACGGTAATCGCAATTGCGCACCGCTTGTCGACCATCGCCGCGATGGATCGCCTGATCGTGCTAGACAAAGGTGAAGTGGTAGAACAAGGCACTCACCAAGAACTTGTTAAAAGCAACGGCATCTACGCACAATTGTGGGCGCACCAGACCGGTGGGTTCATTGGCGATCAAGAAGACGCAAAACAGAGCGCCTAATTTTAGTTCTTTAAAAAGCCAGTCATAAATTGACTGGCTTTTTCATTTCAATAAAACAATCAGGGGCTTCATCGCCGAACTCTTCTGCAACCTTGATAAACAGTTGTTCTTGTTCAATAAATGCCTCAATAACCTCTGGGTCAAAGTGCTGACCATTACCCGCCATAATAATTTGCTTCGCGTCTTGGTGAGTCATAGGGTCTTTGTACACCCTGCGACATCTCAACGCGTCATAAACATCCGCCAGCGCCATCAATCTTGCACTCAATGGAATGGCTTCCCCACTATAACCGTTGGGATAACCTGAACCATTCCATTTCTCATGATGACCATAGGCGATTTCCTTGGCGACGGTAATTAGTTCATTTTCGGCACCAGAAAGTGTCTCTGCTTTCTCTAATGCGAGTAAACCGAGTGTGGTATGCCTCTTCATGATTTCAAATTCTTCGTCGGTTAGCTTGCCTGGTTTGAGTAAGATCGAGTCGACGATGCCAACCTTACCGATATCGTGAAGCGGCGCAGCCTTAAAATAAGTATCAATCATTTTTGGTGTCAGGAGGTTGCTGTAATGGGGCTTTTCGGCCAATTTTTCAGCCAAGAGCTTGACATAATGTTGAGTGCGCAAGATATGGTTGCCCGTTTCTGGGTCACGAGTTTCCGCCAAACTAGCGAGCGCAAACACCACCGCATCCTGCATTCGATCTAGCTCAGAAGAACGTTTTACTACCTGACTCTCTAGGTAACCATTTTGATCGAGTAAGATATCTTTTGAACGTTTATTTTGCAGGTGGGTTTTCACTCGCGAACGCAGTAAAGGGATACTCACTGGCTTATGTATGTAATCCGCTGCACCTAATTCAAAGCCAAGCTTTTCATCTTCAGGTGAGTTTTTTCCTGTCAGGAATACAACCGGAATATTGCACTTATCGTGGTTAGCACGTACGGCTCGGATTACATCGTAACCAGTCATATCAGGCATCACAATATCAAGCAGAATCAAGTCAATATCAAATTGATTTAATATGCAAAGCGCCATTTCGCCACTTTTGGCCGCTTTAACATGATAGAGATTTTTCAACCCTTGAGCCATAAAAGCGAGGTTATCAGCAGAATCATCAACTATCAGCACAGTGCAATCACGTAAGTTTCCTGTAGGCATAAAAATATCCCAAAAAAGTTTATCTAATAGCGAAAGTATGGCTAGAGTTATTAGTAATTATTAATCAGTAAGTAATCAATAATAACTATAGACAATGTATTTCTACATTTACCAGAATCTACTCAGAGAAGGTGAACTTTAGTGCTATCGATACGAACTTTATTCACACTACTGTTCCTCACCATGGGAATATGTGCCCTTACAATGTTCCTAGTTACGAACAAAGTCTCCGATTTACGTATGCAAAGTCGCTCATACCAACATGACTTGCACAACTTTTATCGGTTATCTCAAGAGCTCAAACAGAGCTCAGATCATTTGACCAAATTTGCACGAGCCTATGTCGTGACAGGCGACGATTACTGGGAAGAACTGTTTAACTTGGTACTGGCTATTCGCAATGGAGACATACCTTTACCCAGCGGAAACGAATACGAGTACTGGGATTTAGTCGCTAATTCAGCCACCTATAAGCCGGATGCCAATCAACCTAAGGGCGTACCGCTGTTAGTTCGACTCAGAGAGTCGGGTATTGGTGAGTCGGAGTTTCTTGAGCTTAAAGGGGCACTTACGCTGTCTGATGAGTTAGTCGATATCGAACGCGAGGCATTTTTGGCCGTCAAAGGCATTACTAGGCAAGACGACGGCAGGGAAATAGACACAGGAGAGCCAAACCTAGCGTACGCACAAGCGCTTCTTTACAGTAAAAAATATTTTGCCGAAAAGGCCAAGATCATGAGTGCAATAGGTTCTGCACATCAAGCGATTGTTTTTAGGATTGAAAATGATATTGCTGAAGTTGATCAACAAGCCGTGTTGTATAAGCAGCTCTATTTGTTATTAATGGTGATCTTGATTGCGTCAATTGTGCTCTCATTTGCACTTTTATGGCACCTCTACATTAATCCGCTGAGCACGCTACTGAAAAAAGTGGTCCACCAAGTTAGAGAGAAAGATTACGCCTTCACCATTACCCAAAAAGCCTACGCGGAGCTACAGCATTTTATTGACAGTCTCAATGTTGTTTTTCACCATATCACCGAACAACTGTATCAAAATACGCTATTTAAAGATTTCAATATTGTCCTTAGAACCAGTCAATCAACACTCAACTTATGTCAGGAAGTCACCCAGTTCCTGCTACACCAGTTTCCAGTTCAACAGGTTGGACTGTCACTGTACCGAGATAATCAGTTGGTGCGCATCGCTGGTGCCGGCCACACAGGCGACCAAACACAGCACATTTCCGATGCCTGCTCAACTGAGTTAAGTGTCCTGCTCTCAGGGAAACCCTATTGTATGAAATCACTCGCTGGCAAATATACTATGCCAGTCAGTGGTGGAACCCTTGAGCTTAATGAACTTTATTACTTCCCTCTTTGTGTTAACGATCAGCCTATTGCACTGCTAGAAGTCGGAACCATCAGTGGCTTAACTGACACACATTATCAATGGTTGAGCCAAATGCTTGATGATTTAGCGGTCAGTATTCAGCTTAGCCAGAACGTTGAATTGCAAAGAAAAGCAGAGCAAAAAGTGTTGGAGCAATCTCAGCTAAACCAAGAGATCTTAAATGCAACACCCAACCCTATGTATTGCCTGTCACCACAAGGGAAATACCTAACGGTTAATGCGAAATTCAGTGAGCTATGTGGCTTAGCGATACAAGATATTATCGGCAAGACCCCACAAGATGTGTTTAGCCAGCAACAGGCAGCACAATGCTTTACTGATGTTCACCAGCAGCTTAGCCTTCAAAAAGGCTCCAAGAATTACGAACTTTCATTGCTTGATGAGAATCAGCAAGAGCGCGATATGCTAGTGTGTGAAGCGTCGTTCAATAACAACCAAGGAGTGGTATCAGGCATTGTCGGAATCCTGTTGGACTTAACCGAGCGTAAACAGATGGAAACAGAACTACGCGATGCAAAAGATACCGCAGATGCGATGAGCCGCGCCAAAGGTGAATTTCTGGCAAATATGAGTCACGAGATTCGTACTCCAATGAACGGCATATTGGGTATGGTGCATTTAGCGCTCAATACCGAACTCAACCCAGCACAACACAAATACTTAACCCGCATCAATGAGTCAGCCAAAAACCTACTTGGCATCATCAACGATATCCTCGATTTTTCAAAAATTGAGGCGGGAAAACTCAGCGTTGAAGAGATCGATTTTTGTTTAGACGAAGTGTTTGACAACCTCACCAACATCATTTCATTTAAGGCACAAGAGAAAAAAATCGAGTTTCTATTCGATATCGACCCACAGGTGCCTATCAATCTCATCGGTGACCCACTGCGTGTTGGTCAAGTACTCGTCAATCTGTGTGGTAATGCAGTCAAGTTCACTGAGCAGGGAGAGATACTTGTTTCAGTTAGCCCAGAGTTGCTCACTGAACGTGAAGTCGTACTCCACTTCGCCGTTAAAGATACGGGTATTGGAATTGACAAAGAGAAAGTCGCTCATTTGTTTGATGCCTTCTCTCAAGCAGACAGTAGTGTCACACGCGAATTTGGCGGCACAGGGCTTGGTTTAAGTATCAGCAAACAACTGGTTGAGTTAATGGGGGGCGAACTTAGCGTCAGTAGTACACCCGGAGTCGGTTCAACCTTTTCATTCACCATCATATTTGGTCTGCAAGAGGCTAAAATGCGCGATATTGCCAAACCTGTTTCCGGGCTGGCGGGCAAACGTGCATTGGTGGTCGATGACAACGACTCTGCGCGCAACATCTTAGTCACCCTGCTTAACGCAATGCACTTTGACGCAAAAGCTGTCAGCAATGGCTTCGAAGCACTCGATGAAATACGCCTACATCAGTTTGACATGTTATTTGTTGATTGGAATATGCCGGGATTGAACGGTGTAGAAATGTTGCAAACCGCACAGAACGAGCGTTTGTTGGAGCAATCAAAATGCTTCTTGGTCACTGCATACGGACGTGAGATTTCCCTCGACCAAACCATCTCTAAAGTCATTGACTCGCTGATCGTTAAACCCGTCAACCCCTCCAATCTACTTGATGCCATCATGAATAGTTTTGGGATTGAACAAGTCGTACACATTCAGAAATCAAAACAACTGGAAAAACCCGTATTTGCACAACAAACCGTGCTGTTAGTTGAGGATAACAAGATTAACCAAGAAGTGGCGATGGGGTTGCTCTATGGCACCAATCTTACCGTCCTCACCGCCGAGAATGGCCAGCAGGCGATTGATATACTCAAACAACACCCTGTCGATCTGGTGTTGATGGACATGCAAATGCCTGTACTGGATGGGGTATCAGCGACCGAACAGATAAGACGCGATCCTAAGTGGGAGAAACTCCCTATCATCGCAATGACTGCCAATGCGATGCAAAGTGATGTGAAACGCTGCCTAGATGCTGGTATGAATGCCCATCTCGCCAAACCTATCAACGTAGACAATCTTTATGAGACGCTACACCAATATTTACTGCCGCAAGATAAAAAGCTAGGTCTCACCACCGTCTCTAGCGATCAGAGTTCGGAAAATTTATCAGATCTTCCCTCCTTGTCAGGCATCAATATAGAACAAGCTATCTTCAATACTGGCGGTGATAAAGAGAGCTACTTAGCGATATTGACGCGTTTTATAGAAGCGCAACATCAAGAGCTACCATTGTTTAAAGAAGTGATCACGAAAGGGGACTGGAAGATGGCGGCAAGTATGGCGCATACCCTCAAAGGTTCTTCAGCAAATCTGGGAGTCGATTTACTTTCTCAACTTGCCACTAAGATGGAAGAGAGTATTGAAGACAAGAGTCAAATCGCGTTGGAAGAACTAAAAATATGTCAGTCTATTATTGATAAGTTAAGCACCCAGTTAAAACAATGGCAGTCAAACCAACATCACAATGGCGCGTCAGAGAGCCAGACCCAACCCGAGCTGTACCAACACGTAGTCAATCTCGTTGAAGCGTATGATGTTGAAGCTTTATCTGTGATTAAAGAGACACAACACTTTAGCGAGTGGACTGAAGATCAAAAACAGCAGTTAATCGATGCGATCGAAGGGTTTGAATTTGAGTTGGCGAAAGACTTACTTGACCAGTTCCCTAAACCAAACAATCAAGCCGCTCATTAAGTATACAGTCATTCACGTATTTGGCGTTCTCACAATTAGCACCGTATAGCCAAGCTCAATCCAACACGTTGCCAGACTTGACTATCGCTAAACAAAATGTGACTGGTAGTACTTAGGCGTAACAGCAATGCGCTTTTTAAAATGCTTTTGAAAGTGGGCTTGGTCGGTAAAACCCAAATCGTACGCGACTTGCGCGATCTCCTGACCGGACTTCAGCATCACTTTGGCGCGTTTGATTTTTTCATCCATCAGATAAGCGTGGGGTGGCAAGCCATATTGGTGCTTGAATGCACGTAGCAATTGATAGCGGCTCATTCCGGCTTCGTGTGAAAGCGCTTCTAGTTCGTGGTTAAGCGCGATTTGATCGAGCAATTTCTCTTTCACCCGCTTAATAGCACCTGATGGAGCAGAAGCCACTTTAGATGGTTCTCCTTTCGCGAGAGACACGTGGAGAAAATCAAAAAAACGGCTTTGGACTTCCAGTAAACTGGCATCGTTTTTCAACGCAGAAAACAGCGACTGATATCGCTGCTTGATTTGGGTGTTGCGCTCTAGATCTGCGTTAAACGGCGCGTAATCCAAACCCGTTTTGCCCGTCTCTGTGCTTAGCACGTCTTGTTGCCAAACACCCATCTGCTCGGTATCGACAAACAACATGTTATAGGACCACAGCCCTGCTTCTGGGTTGCACGAATGAACATCTGCAGGATTGATGGTGACGATATCACCTGCGCCGATTTGATGGGTACGGTTTCGGTTACGATACAAAGCGCGACCTTGCTCGATAATGCCAAACGAAAACTCATCATGTGAGTGCGCGTTGTAACAAGCGCTGCTTTGGCTTGCAATTCGCATTTCAATCCAAGGCAGAACGGTACTGCGTTTAAAGCTCGCGCTGATGTCCTTTTTCATGTTGTTAGCCCTTCCGTGTTGCTAAAACCAGATCATACTAACAGACGCCAGTAAAGTGATCGCCATGACGCGATTAAAAGTACGCTGCTTACTCGGTGTTGCAAGAAATTTCGTGAGCACTTGCCCTAATATCGCCCAGCAGCCGACACCCGCTAAACACGCAACCAGCGAAACCGTGGTAAACACCAAAAGCGAGTGCTGTTGGTCAAGCTGGCCAATCACATACAGACTCACACCTGACATCGCGACCAACCAAGCCTTGGGGTTGAGCAACTGTGTCAGCCAGCCGCTCCACCAACCCGACCGCTTGATGTCATTCATAGCGATGCGCTCAACGGGGGCGGAATAGATTTTATAAGCGAGATAAGCAAGAAATGCACTGCCGCAGACCTGCGATACTACTTCTAGCTTGGGCAGCCACTGAGCAAAACCATGCAGCAATGAGCCTGATAAGTAGACCACCAAAGCGTAGGAAACCGACGCGCCCACTACCAGTTTGCATGCCTCAGTTTTGCCTTGCTGTACCGCGGTTGAGATAGCGAGAATGTTGACCGGTCCGGGTGTCACCGCCCCGACAAAAGCGAAGCCAATCATCGCTACCAATACGTTATCCATCGTGACCTCCTTGTGCTCGAATAACCACAAGATAGCCAAGGCTGGCACAGAGTTATTGTATGAAATTGCAGGAACGTAGATAGAAAAAAGCCACGCATCAAGCGTGGCAAGTGCTAAATAAGGGTGGCAGTGGACGTGTCACCTTGTTGCACGTAAATAAGGTTCAAAACAAACCTTAGTTAATAGGTTTCAAACACACCTGAACTGTAGTCTTGGATGGTTTGTTCAATCTCTTCCATGCTGTTCATCACGAATGGTCCGTAGTGAACAACAGGCTCGTCAATCGGCTCACCGATAAAGACCAACACTCCGCTTTGCTCAAGTGCATTCAAGTCGACCAGCTCTCCCTTAGAGAGTAGTACCATTTCGCCTTGTTTGGCTTCACTACCGGCAAGCGTAATGCGGCCTTGGTAGACATACAGCATTACGTTGAATTGGGCCGGTGTTGCCAGCTCAAGTTGTTTACCCGATTCAGCGCGCCAATCCGCGACCGTTAGCGGTACACCCGTTTTATCCAGTGGGCCTTGCAGCGCTTGCCCATTTGCAGTCAAAGACCCTGCCAAAACACGTACTAAGCCCGCTTGTTCAGTCTGGTTTTCCGTGATCATTTCCGGTTGGAAATCAAAGTACTGCGCAGGTTTCATTTTGTCGCGCGCAGGTTGGTTAATCCAGATTTGGAAGCCGTGTAAATCACCGTCTTCCATAATTGGCATTTCGCTGTGGATCACGCCTCGTCCCGCCGCCATCCATTGCGCACCGCCTGATTTTAGTTCACCGACGTTGCCCATATGGTCGCGATGTTGGAAATGTCCTTTCAACATGTACGTCAGCGTTTCAATACCGCGGTGTGGATGCGGAGGAAAGCCGCCTACGTAGTCGGCACGTTGATCAGACTTCAATTCATCAACCATCAAAAATGGCGAAAAACGGGAGTTGTTGAATCCGGCGACTCGCTGAATCTTCACGCCGTCACCATCAGAGGTGGCGTGCGATCTGATTTTTTGTGCGATTTCACGATAGTTGCTCATAATTCTTCTCCGTCTGAGTGATGCGATAAGTCTATTACGCCAGCAGAAAGACTATGACTGGAGAGATTAGAGCCACTTGTTCGAAAAATTTGAATTAGTTTGGACTTGACCTAGCGAAACTAAAGCGAGACTGAGGAAAGTTACGCGATATTCTCTTGCCAGTATCGATGCAAACCAACAATGTCAGCCGAGCACAACAGCGGCATCGCGCCTTTTAATTGCTCATCAGTCCAACTCCACCAAGTCAGCTCTTGCAACATCGCTATCTCTGCCGGAGAAAAACGAAACTTAATATGCTTGGCTGGGTTTGAGCCGACCACTTCATATGGCGCAACGTCTTTGGTGACCACTGCGCGACTGGCAATCACCGCGCCATCACCTATTTTAACGCCGGCCATGATCATCGCTTCCGAGCCAATCCAGACATCATTGCCTATCACGGTATCACCTGCTCGTTTGAAACCGTCGATAGCATCGGCAAAGTTAGCGTCTTCTTGGTAGAAGAAAGGAAATGTTGTAACCCAATCCGTACGATGTCCTTGGTTGCCCGCCATCATAAATACCGCACCAGAGCCAATGGAGCAAAAGCTGCCAATGACCAATTTATCCACGTCATCACGCTCAGGATTAAGGTAACGCGCGCAGTCATCAAAGCCGTGCCCATGATAGTAGCCTGAATAGTAACTGTGGCGGCCAACGATAATATTTGGGTTAGTGATTTGCTCAGCAATCGGTTTGCCAGCAAAAGGAGATTCAAAGAAATTCATGTTAGTGACACTGTCTATATACGTTCTATTAATAGGAGAGCAATCTAGCACATATCGCTATTGGCGTTTAGCCAACTGAGCAGAGATTCGTATCTTTCATGGTTTTAAACCAACGATTGGTAAAGGAACAGCATCACGTTAAAATGCCCTTTCCTACTCTCAAGGACGTGATAATTACAACGATGAACGCTCTAGAATTTACAGATGCAGGGGTTAGATACACCCCACATACTTTTCAAGTTCCACTCGATTATTCTGACGAAACAAAAGGTCGTATTGAGGTCTTTGCGCGCGAACTATCGCTTGTGTCAGATACAGACAATAACAAACCTTGGCTCGTCTACTTTCAAGGTGGCCCGGGGTTTCCATCGCCTCGCCAAAATGGGCACAATGGTTGGGTAAAGCGCGCGCTGCAACAGTATCGCGTGTTACTGCTCGACCAACGAGGTACAGGTAACAGCTCGGTGATTCACAGCCAAACGCTGGGTCACTTAAGTGCAGAAGCACAGGCTGAATACCTGACTCACTTTCGCGCGGACAACATCGTGCGTGACGCCGAATTTATCCGCCAGCAATTTAATGTCGACAAATGGGCAATTCTAGGTCAGAGCTTTGGCGGTTTCTGCTCGCTCACTTACTTATCGATGTTCCCTAACAGTCTTTCACGCAGCTATATCACAGGCGGGGTCCCTTCTATCTCTCGTCATGCAGACGACGTGTACCAAGCAACCTTTAAGCGCACGATGGCGAAGAACCAAGCCTTCTTCCAGCAGTTTCCGCAAGCACAGCAAATGTGTCAGAAAATTGCAGACCACCTATTAGAAAACGAAGAGTTTCTGCCAAACGGACAACGCTTTACTGTTGAGCAGTTTCAGCAAATTGGCATTAGTTTTGGTGTAAGCGATACGTTTTTACCGACGTACTACTTGCTGGAAAATGCACTGATCGACGTAAACGGGAAAGCCCAGCTGCGCTATGAGTTTCTTAATGAAATGCTGAATCAGCAAAGCTTCCAAACCAACCCAATCTACGCCATCTTGCACGAATCTATCTACTGCCAAGGTTTTGCGTCTAACTGGAGCGCTCATCGCGTGCGCCAAAGCCACGACGCATTCAACTACCAGTCAGGAAAACCCTTCTACTTTACTGGTGAAATGGTCTTCCCTTGGATGTTCGAACAATACCAATGCCTGAAGCCGCTGCAACAAGCCGCGCAGATCTTGGCAGAGAAGCAGGATTGGTCACCGCTTTACAACACAGAGCAGTTGGCGAATAACAAAGTCCCCGTCAGTTGCGCGGTGTATGCGGATGATATGTTTGTCGAGATGGATATCAGTCGCGAGACACTTGCACTAATGCCAAACGCCAAAGCGTGGATTACCAACGAATACGAGCACAACGGTCTTAGAGCTGATGGTGAGCGTATCTTGGATAAGCTGATCGAAATGGGCGAACAAACCGCCGCGACACTGGCGTAAAATCCAAGCCTCAAGACAATCGATCCGACTGTCTTGAGGCGCGGTTAACTAGGACAGCACTCCACACAATGGTGTTTTTCCAGAATCGCATTGATCAGTTTGGTCGCCGCTAATGAGTGCTCGCCTTTCTCCATCACGGTTAAATGAAACTCTGCTTCATACTCGAGTTCGGGGACGGTGATTTTCGCCAACTCGCCCCTTTGCACCCAAATCGCCGCATAGTGGTCAGGTAAATAGCCGATAAAATTGCCTGAGAGTAATAGGTGAGCCGTTGCTTCCATATTGGTGGTGCTGGCGATATGCGGCATGGTTTTCTGATGACTCAGCGGCGTGATGTGATGCGATAAACCTCGGTCAACCAACGAATAATCGCCAAGGTATTCAATAGATATCGGCTTAGCTCGAGACAAAATCGGATGACACGTACTGCAATACAAACTTTGATGTTCGCTAAATAGTGGCGTGTAAATAAGTCCATCTTTGTGTACTTCTGACGAAGTAATCCCAAGTTCAATCTTGCCGTCGAGCAGCATCATTTCGATCTGTTGAGAATCCCACACTACGGTTTCTAATGTGACTTTAGGGTGGCGTTCGCAAAAAGCTCTGATCGCTTGCTGGATATGGCAATCTGGATTAGTGGCTAAGTTATCCGTCAGCGCAAGCGTGATGTGTCCGTGAGAAACTTTACGAATGTTATCTATCTGATTCTCAAAACTATTGATGCTCTCAAACAGGTTTTTGCAAAGTGCATAAACCTTCTGTCCATCTGGCGTGAGACGAAAACCGCGTCTTCCGCGCTGACAGAGCGTCATCCCCAATCTCACTTCCAGATCGTGCATACGAGTACTGATGGTCGATTGATGCATGTTAAGAGCAAACTGCGCAGCCGAAAAGCCACCTGATTCAACGATGGCAAGGAACACTTGTAGCAGCTTTAAATCAAAATCACTCAGTTTTCGCATAACGGCCTAACGATGGTAATACAACATGAAGAAAGCAACGTGCGGGTTTCACCCCATCAGGAAGATAGTAAGGGAAAGCGATTTAACCATATGTGATTGTATTCAAAGATATAGTGAGACTTGAGTCAGTAAGAAACTAGAGATAATTTTGCCGTGCGACTAATTATCCAAGCCGACCTCCAAGCGATAACAAAAGCCCTAAATTCGACATTAATAATTCAGTTGATTTGCATACAATCTCGGGCGAGAAATGAGTAGTTCGAAGACCTTTTTCTCATTCTGCTAACTTGTTCACATTCCAGATAGAGCAACCAAACGAGAGGGAGCGAAAACACAACTCGAGAGCATCACCTATTACACTCAAAGTCTACTCATCCCAGTAAAATCGGGCCTTCAACAATAAAAGCAAACCGATTCCGACCACACGCGACAAATGTCATCAACACTCTCAGTTGGTGCGATACATCGAAAATCGGCAAAGTATCCTCGCTCAATGCGTAATTTATCTCGATGAAAACTAAGCGCTAAATAACCACTAGAACGAAAAACATAAGGTGGTGAAATGAACGCTTACCCAAGAATCAATATTCATTTAGACGCGATTACAGAAAACACCCAACACATGGTGTCGGTTTGCGCCAAACACAACGTGAAGCCCGCAGGGGTCACCAAACTCGCGTGCGCATTACCTGAAGTAGCCAAAGCTATTTTAGCGGGCGGTATTACTTTGTTGGCGGACTCTCGCCTTCGCAACCTCAAGAAAATTAAAAACCTACATAGCCAAACCTTGTTGCTGCGCCTGCCTGCACTGAGCGAAGTCGATGACGTGGTCGAGTTTGCAGACATCTCCCTTAATTCGGAATTAGTCACGCTTCAAGCCCTGTCTGATGCAGCGCTGGTTAAAGGTAAGCGCCATCAAGTCATCGTAATGCACGATCTTGGTGACTTACGCGAGGGCGGATTTTTTGAAGAGGAAACGCTCGCTCTTTGCCGCGAAGCGATTTGCCTTCCAGGTATTGAACTCGTAGGTCTAGGAACCAACCTCGCCTGTTATGGCGGTGTTGAACCAACTTACGACAATCAAAATCAACTCGTCGCCCTAGCGCGTCAGATAGAAGAAGAAAACGACATCACATTCCAGTTTATTTCCGGTGCAAGCTCGGCTGGCCTTGGGTTGATGATGGGGAGTGAGTTGCCAAGTGGTGTGAATCAACTTCGTTTAGGCGCATCGCTATTGATGGGTATTGGCCTGAACGACGACCCTGTACCGCACACGCGCCAAGATACCTTCCAGCTTGAGGCTGAAATCATCGAAATCAAAGTGAAGCCTTCAGTGCCTGTTAATTCCACCGCACTCGATGCCTTTGGTAACAAACCCGAGTTCGTCGATCGTGGATTGCGTCGCCGCGCGTTGTGCGCCATCGGTAAGCAGGATGTGGATATCAGCCAACTCACGCCAGTAGACAAGAACATCATCGTGATTGGCGGTAGCAGTGACCATCTGATCCTCGATATCAACGATTGCAGCCAAGACTACAAGATCGGCACAGCGGTGAAATTCGATTTGTCATACAGCGCGGTCTTGCAGTGTATGACCTCTGAATACGTTTATAAGCATATGATTTAAAAACCTTAACACGCGCCCACTTTGGGTTGCTAAGGAAGCCCCATGTTTAAAATTAAAAAATTTCCCAACACTTTTACGATCCTTTTCTTTCTAATCGCGCTGTTTGCTTTGCTGACATACATTCTCCCAGCGGGGAAATATGTCCGCGAGATGAACTCACAACTTGGTCGAGAAGTGCCGATTCCCGGTTCTTACGAGATTATTGAAAGTACGCCACAAGGTGTGTTCGAGACGCTTATGGCACCCATTTCCGGCTTTTATGACCCTGTTTCTGGTGTGATCGGCGCCATTGACGTCAGCTTGTTTGTCCTTATGGTGGGTGGCTTTTTAGGTATCGTGACCAAAACGGGTGCGATCGATACTGGTATTGCGCGCATCATGGTGCTGCTCAAAGGGCGTGAGATTTACATGATCCCGATTCTAATGGTTTTGTTTGCGTTAGGAGGGACTTCCTATGGTATGGCAGAGGAGTCCCTCGCTTTTTACGGTCTGATGATTCCTATCTTTATGACCGCGCGCTTTGACCCATTAGTGGCGGTTTCCGTCATCTTTATCGGTACCGGTGTGGGGACTCTGGGCTCAACCATTAACCCATTTGGTACGGTGATCGCATCCAACGCAGCCAGTGTCGATTTCATCAGTGGTATCGAGCTACGCTTTATTATTCTTGCTGTGGCTTTGGTGGTTGCGACTGCTTACGTCATGCACTACGCAAGAAAGGTTCAGCGAGACCCAAATGCTTCCTTGGTTGCTCACCTGCGTAAAGATCACGAAGCACACTTCCTTGCGGGCAAACCATCTGGCGACGACCTTGCGCCGCTGACTTTGGCTCAAAAAGGCGTTCTGGTGCTGTTCATCCTGACCTTTGTGATCATGATTTACGGTGTATCAGTACTAGGTTGGTGGATGGCCGAGATGGCAACGCTGTTCATCTTTATGGGGATTCTGTGTGGTTTGGTTGGCCGACTCAAAGAAGACGATTTGATCAACTCTTTTGTCGCAGGTGCTGCGGATCTTATCGGCGTGGCATTGATTGTCGGGGTTGCTCGCGGGATTGTTGTGGTCATGGAAGCGGGTAATATCACCGATACCATCTTGAGTTACGCAGAGAGCCTAGTCGCAGGCAAAAGCAATGTCTTGTTTATCAACACGGTTTACTGGATTGAAATGCTGCTTTCATTCATCGTGCCGTCCACCTCTGGTTTGGCGGTCATGAGCATGCCTATTTTGGCGCCGTTAAGTGATTTTGCTAATACAGGTCGCGAGCTCGTAGTCACTGCGTTTATGAGCGGAATCGGCACCATCTTGTTTGTGACACCAACCTACGGTGTTCTGATGGGTGGCTTGGCCATCGCCAAAATACCGTATATCACGTGGCTGAAGTTTATCGCTCCGCTGGTCGCATTCTTTATCGTGCTAAACAGCATCGTATTGTCCGTCGGCGTTTCGCTATAATCTAGTTAACTAGAGTCTAGAAAAACAAAGCCCTCAATATTACTTGAGGGCTTTTTGTTTTTCGTCTGCGATCTAGAGACGCCAGCCAGTCACCTACTACAAGAATGCTTTGTATGGCAATTCTGGTTCATTCTTGAAGATATCGCTAAAGCCACGGAAATGTTGGTAATGCATGCGACCTTTATCTGTCGGGAACGTATATTTACCGCCGACTTGCCAGAAGAATGGGGCAAACTTGTATTGCAGACGATCTTTCTTCATGTTCCACAACACTTCGATCTCACGCGGATCATTTTGGAAGTTCGCCCAAATATCATGGTGGAATGGCACGACAACGTCGCAATCTAGTGACTCAGCCGCACGCAGAATATCGGATGAGGTCATCTTATCGGTCACACCGCGTGGGTTTTCACCGAACGATAATAGCGCAACGTCAATCTGGTACTCGTTACCATGTGCTGCGTAGTAGTTTGAGTAGTGTGAGTCACCCGAGTGGTAAACGGAACCGCCCGTAGTTTCAATCAGATAGTTCACTGCGCGTTGGTCCATACCGTCGAGTATTTCTTTGTCATAAGAAGAAACGCCTTCTGGCAGTGTCACTAGTGCGGTGCGGTCAAACGAATCTAGCACGCGGATTTTCATGTCGCCCACTTCCAGTACGTCGCCAACTTTCGCCACCACACAACGCTCTTCAGGCACTCCCCAACCTCTCCACAAATCAACACAAGCTTGCGGGCCGATAAACTTAACGTGTTCGCCGCAGTTTTGCAGCACAGCCGCCGCGACATTGACGTCAATATGATCGGCATGGTCATGTGACGCCAGAACCGCGTCAATCTCTTTGATGGCAAAAGGGTCAAGCGGGAAGATCGCGGTACGCAAATTCGGTTGAAGGGCTTCTACCCCACCCATACGCATCATTTGATGCTGGTTTTTCATAAACGCATTTTTCTGGGTTTTCTTACCGGTTCCGCACCAAAAATCGATAGAGATATTGGTATTGCCTTCGCTTTTCAACCAAATACCAGTACAACCTAGCCACCACATCGAGAATGTGTTGGGCTCGACAACCGTATTTTCAATCTCTTCATTTAACCAAGTTCCCCATTCAGGGAAAGTGCTTAGAATCCATGACTCACGTGTAATTTCATTTACTTTACTCATAGCAACACCTTCTTGTTTCACAATTTTCGTTAAATTTTGGATGTAGGGAGCCGAGCGCCTTAATAGATGATTAAGGCACTGAGCTGATATTTGGTTTAAGAGAGGAGCGCGTTACACGAGTATGACTTGTGTCCCTTGAGCTTCTATCGCTTTTATCACGTCTGGATTAGCGCTCTTTCCTGTGATCAAAATGTCAATTTTCTGAGCTGGACAGAAAAGCATGCCCGTTCGTTGACCGACTTTTGAGCTATCCACGACCACAACTAACTTGTCGATTTGCTCTAGCATCTGTTGCTCTGCCACTGCAGTAAGCATGTCAGCTTTGTAGAGACCCGCTTCGGTTAACCCTTTACCGGAAGTGAACATCCAATTACCGGCGTAGCTGCTCAAAGAGTTTGGCGCTGGATTTAAAAAGATATTTTGCGCGCGGTTATATTGACCGCCGATGATGATCACATCGTCATGGTCTTCATTGATGAGATAACTTGCCAGCGGGAAGTAGTTGGTGACGATTTGCACGTCTTGACCACACAGCTTTTGTCCTAACAGGAATGCGGTCGAACCGCAGTTGATCACGACACTGTCGCCTGGCTGACAAAGTTCTGCCGCTTGCAAGGCAATCAAAGACTTTTCTTCGTAATGTTCGGTGCTGTTAATGTTCAGCGGGGTCCATTTTTTCTTTTTCGCTTCTACGCGTTCCGCACCATTACGCACTTTACGTAATTTACCTAACTCATCTAACTTTGAAATATCGCGTCGAGCTGTCGCGGGAGAGACGTTGAAACGCTCAATGATGTTCGCGACATTAATCGTCTGATTTTCTTCTAATAAAGACAGAATACCGTTGTGTCTCTGCACTTCGTTCATTTTTATCACCTTATTCAATTCAAATTCACCGAAATGTCTATCTAGTGATTACATGGTGATTACCTGTGATTTATTTTGATTCTATTAATCAAGCATCTGATTGTCAAACATACGAGCTAAGAAAACACTACTTTCATCACACAAAATCATAACTCATTGTTTTTATTGAAAATAGAAAAATTCAACGTGATCAATGTACCAATTATTTGGATTTTTAAGGTGCTAAATTGACAAAAATCAAAATAATCACAAATGAGCATTGCGTGATTACTTTTGATTGCTAAAGTTTAGTTCGTGAGCAATACCTGAGTGGATTCTTACCTATTTAAGGAATCACCTCTGACCTACAAACGATTACAAATACAAATCTATCAAGGGGTAAAGATATGGAGTTCTTATACGACATCTTCTATATTTTTTACAGCCAAGTAATGACCAAGGCCCCACTGCTATTGGGCTTAGTGACATTCATTGGCTATTGGCTGCTGAGAAGAGACACCACCACCATAATCAAAGGATCGATCAAAACGATCGTCGGTTTTATGCTGGTTCAAGTGGGTGCGGGTACCCTAGTCGCAGGCTTTAAACCTGTGATTGCAAAACTCTCTGAGTTTCATGGATTAACAGGGTCAGTGATTGACCCATACACGTCCATGATGGCGACAATGGAAGCCATGGGCGACAACTACTCTTGGGTAGGCTATACCGTGCTTCTTGCACTTGGCATCAATATCCTGCTTGTTTTATTCCGCCGTTTTACCGGCATTCGAACCATCATGCTGACTGGGCATATCATGTTCCAGCAAGCGGGTTTGATTGCGGTCTTTTACCTCGTGCTTGGCGCAAGCATGTGGGAAACCATCATTTACTCCGCGGTACTGATGGCGCTGTATTGGGGCATTTCGTCCAACATCATGTTTAAGCCGACCGAAGCGGTCACTGGCGGAGCAGGTTTCTCAATTGGTCACCAACAGCAGGTTGCCTCTTGGATCGCCACCAAAGTGGCACCGAAACTCGGTGACAAAAATGACAGTGTTGACCACCTTGAACTGCCCAAATGGCTACACATTTTCCACGACAGCATTGCCGCGACTGCTATCGTGATGACGGTCTTCTTTGGCATTATTTTGTTGTCGTTTGGTCTCGATAACCTTCAAGCAATGGCAGGGACGACGCACTGGAGCATCTACATTCTTGAAACTGGCCTTAAGTTCGCCGTGGCGATTCAAGTGATTGTTGCTGGTGTGCGTATGTTCGTCGCCGAACTTTCTGAAGCGTTCAAAGGTATCTCAGAGCGCGTAATTCCTAACGCAGTGTTGGCGATTGACTGTGCTGCTATCTACGCATTCTCGCCTAATGCGATGGTATTTGGTTTCATGTGGGGCGCATTAGGTCAGTTTGCCGCGGTACTGGCGATGCTGGCATTCGACGCACCAATTATGATCATCCCCGGCTTTATCCCTATGTTCTTCTCCAACGCAACGATTGGCGTTTTTGCCAACCACTTTGGTGGCTGGAAAGCAGTCATGAAAATCTGTTTTGTGATGGGGATTATCGAGGTACTTGGTTCTGCTTGGGCTATCCATCTATTTAGTCAGCAAGGTACCGAGTTCAGCGGCTGGATGGGTATGGCTGACTGGGCGTTAGTGTTCCCACCAATCATGCAAGGTCTATCAGCATCGAAAATGTTCTTCTTCGTCCTGGTTGGTCTGTCTTTTGTTTACATGTTCTTTGCTTCTCGCCAATTACGCGCAGAAGAAGATGCGCAAGGCACAGTGGCAGTCAGCGAAGAACCAGAAGTGATCGAAGCCGTAGAACAAGCGATCAAAGCCAGCGACGGTGTCCGCCCAGTGAGCATCTTGGCGGTGTGTGGTAACGGCCAAGGCTCTTCAATGATGATGAAAATGAAGATTGGTCAGTATCTAGAGAAGAAAGGGATTCCTCATGTGATGGATTCGTGCGCGGTCTCAGACTACAAGTCCAAGCTTGCCAGCACAGACATTATCGTCTCGTCGAAGCACCTTTCAGCGGAGATGGAGCCAGGAGAAGGCAAGTTTGTACTGGGAGTACAGAACATGCTCAATCCAAACTCTTTCGGTGACGAGCTACTCGACATCATCAATAAGAACTTTGTATCCGCAAAATAAACTCATCACCTAACCACTGATAACGATTTAGGTGCCGGGACACTGGCACCTACTCTGGAGATAGAACAATGGGATTGAAACAGTCATTGATCGATAACAACTCAATCAAGTTGCAAGCAAAAGCCAGCAACTGGCGAGAAGCCATCAAGATTGGCACCGACATGTTAATTGCGTCTGGCGCTATCCAACCGTCTTATCACGACGCGATCATCAGCAGCGTCGAAGAGCTTGGTCCGTACATTTGTATCGCACCTAACTTAGCTCTACCACATGCACGCCCGGAAAATGGCGTTCTTCGTACCGCGTTCGCGCTCGTGACGCTTGAAGAGCCGATCTATTTTGAAGGCGAAGAGGAACCGGTCGATGTGTTGATCACGCTCGCGGGCAGCTCTTCTGATGAGCACATGGAAGGGCTAATGGAAGTGACGCAAGTGCTGGATGATGAAGATAGCGAAACCGGAGTCAATCTGGACAAACTTCGTCACTGCCGAAGCTCATCCGATGTATTCAAAGTGATTGATGATGCTCTCGCGACCAACGCTTAGGGGAAAATCATGTACAACGAACTGAAACAACGCGTGCTCGACGCCAACCTCAAACTGCCAAAGTACGGCTTGGTGACTTTTACTTGGGGCAACGTATCCGAAATTGACCGAGAATCCGGCGTGATTGCGATTAAACCTTCGGGTGTTGAATACGACGGCATGCGCGTAGAACATATCGTAGTGGTAGACCTTGAGGGCAATATTGTCGAAGGCACCATGAACCCATCGAGCGACACCGCCACGCACATCGAAATATACAAAGCGTTTCCAAAAGTTGGTGGTGTGGTGCACACCCACTCGCGCAGCGCAACGATCTGGGCGCAAGCAGGAATCGACATTCCGGCTCTCGGCACCACTCATGCGGATTATTTCTACGGCGACATTCCATGCACGCGCAAGTTGTCACAAGCAGAGATTGCCGAAGATTACGAAAAAAACACCGGCTTAGTGATTGTCGAAGAGTTTTGCCATCGCCGCATCGATCCAATGGCAGTACCAAGCGTGATTGTCGCTGGTCATGCGCCTTTCTCTTGGGGGATTGACGCCGATGACGCCGTACACAACGCGGTCGTGTTGGAAGAAGTCTCTGCCATGGCGCTCGCAACGCGTTCACTCAACAGTGGTATCAAAATTCAGCCTGAGCTTTCAGATAAGCATTACCTGCGCAAACACGGTGACAACGCTTACTACGGGCAGAGGTAATAACTATGTATAAAGTGCTTGCTCTAGATTTAGATGGAACGCTACTCACCGACGACCACAGCATCCACCCTGAGGTAAAAAAGGCAATTCAGGAGGCGAAGAAAAACTGCCATGTTGTGATCGTCACTGGGCGCCATCACACGGCTGCGCGCCCTTACTACCACGAGCTCGGGCTTAGTACACCGATCATCTGCTGTAACGGCACTTATGTATACGACTACCACAATGACCGAGTGCTCAAGCACAACTCGATCAGCAAAGACGATGCGCTGACCTTCATTGCTTTGGCGAAAGAGTTTCAGGTCAAGATGGTGATGTACGTAACCGATGCGATGACGTACTCAAACTACAACCCCATTCATTACATGGAAGCGTTGGAGAACTGGGCGAAATCCGCCCCGGAACACCACAAGCCAAAGATCTACAAAATTGACTCATTCAGCGACGAAGTTCGCAACACGGAATACGTGTGGAAATTTGTGGTGGAAGGCTTACCAAGTTCCGTCGAGCGCTTACTTGAGCATCCTTGGGTGAAAGAGAAATTTAATGGCGAACGCTCTTGGTCAAATCGCATCGACTTCGCCGCAAAAGGCAACAGCAAAGGGCTTAGGCTCGCGGAGTATGTCTCTGAACTGGGTTACCACCCTAACCACGTGATCGCCGTGGGCGATAACCACAACGATATCTCCATGCTCAAATACGCGGGGTTAGGCGTTGCCATGCATAACGCAGATGAGACGGTGCAAGCTCACGCCCGTTTGGTTTGCGAAACCGATAACAACCATGACGGCCTTGCTCGTCTGATACGTGAAAAAATTCAAGGATAAGCATCATGACTAAACCAATGATTCAAATTGCGCTAGACCAAACTAACCTCACCGATGCAATCGCGGTGGCGAGCAATGTTCATAGCTACGTCGACGTTATTGAAGTCGGCACTATCTTGGCGTTTGCAGAGGGGATGAATGCGGTATCGACCCTACGTACCAATCATCCTGACCACATTCTCGTCTGCGACATGAAAACCACTGATGGCGGCGCGATTTTGTCTCGTATGGCGTTTGAAGCCGGGGCCGATTGGATCACTGTCTCCGCCGCCGCACACATTGCAACGATTGAAGCGTGCAAGAAAGTCGCAGACGAGTTCAACGGTGAAATTCAAATCGAAATCTATGGTAACTGGACGATGGAAGATGCCAAAGCTTGGGTCTCGTTAGGCATCTCTCAGGCGATTTATCACCGCTCTCGTGACGCGGAATTAGCCGGAGTTGGCTGGACTGACGCTGACCTCAACAAAATGCGCGCACTGTCTGACCTTGGCCTTGAGTTATCGATTACCGGCGGCATCGTGCCAGAAGATATTTGCTTATTCGAAGGAATCAAAGCAAAAACTTTCATTGCTGGACGCGCTTTGGCGGGTGAAAGAGGTCAAGAAACCGCAGAAGCATTAAAAGTACAGATCGACCGTTACTGGAACTGAAGGAGTTAACATGTATCAGAACCTACAACGCCATCGAGTGGGATTGTATGAAAAAGCGCTGCCGAGTGAATTAAGCTGGGAAGAGAAACTCAAAATCACCAAAGAGCTTGGCTTCGACTTTCTCGAAATCTCAGTCGACGAATCTGACGAGCGCCGCCAACGTTTGGATTGGGATGACAACACCATTTACGAACTGCGCCATCAATGTGAGCGCCACAATATGCCGTTGCAATCGATGTGTCTGAGCGCTCACCGCAAGTTTCCATTCGGCTCGGCTGATCCAAGCATTCGCCAACAAGCGGTATTGCACATGGAAAAAGCGATAACGCTGGCGTACAAACTTGGCATCAGAACCATCCAATTAGCTGGCTATGACGTGTATTACGAACCCGCTAATCAAGAGACGCACTTGCGTTTTATTGATGGAATGAAGCAAGCCGCAAAGTTAGCGGAACGCGCTGGGGTCATGCTGGCGGTCGAAATCATGGATACCGACTACCTCAACTCATTGAGTAAGTTTGAAGTGCTCAATCGCGAGGTTAATTCTCCTTACTTCACGGCTTATCCAGACGTTGGCAACATTTCTGGCTGGAACTATGACGTGTGTACTGAGCTTCGATTGAGCAAGCCTCACATCACCCAAATCCACCTAAAAGATACTTACCGAGTGACACCTGAGTACCAAGGCCAATTCCGAGACTTAGTGATTGGTGACGGCGAGGTCAACTTTGATGCGATCTTCCGTACTCTCAAAGAGATGGATTGCGTGGTGCCTTTGGTGATTGAAATGTGGGCACACGACGAAAACTGGCGCGCGCACATTCAAACCGCCCAACAACGCTTAAACACCGCCTGTGATCATGCAGAGCTACCGAGATTGTTTGCCGCTTAGAAGCCTATTCCTGACACTAAAAACAACAATATTTACGCTCTATCCGTGCTCGCCGTTTGAGCACCGTTTCCCCTTTTTAGGAACGTGCAGTTTTAACCCCCGTAAAAGCTGCACTCTTTCATTTCATAGGTTGACTTAGCACCTTGGTTGGCGCAAAGTTGCGCTCTATTGAGATAAAAACCTGTTGAATTGAATGAAATTACTCCATCTACAACTTTTCTGGTACGAAAAACATCACACCTTATTAGAGATGGAGAACCTACCTACCCTCACCCCAACGCAAGAACAAGAACTGCGCGAGTGGGCCAAAACGCGCCGAAAGATCCTCAGCTACGAAGTACATCAACAACCTTGGGTTAAAGTGAATGTCGACGGCTTTTCCTCGATTCTTGAGCTCAAACCAAATGGCACGTTAGTCGAGAAAGATCTGTTTAGCGAACGTGGATTGCAAGGCTTATGGAAAGTGAACGACGGGTTTCTTTTCGTCAAAGTGGTCAGCGGTGAATTTATCGTTGAGTACCAAATCGTCGGTTCTACCGAGAAGAATCTTCACAGCGGGATTGAGTACATCAACGGTAAAGTGAGCACTTACAGTAAATTCGTCAAAGCCGCCAACTCATAGTGTGTAACCAGTAGTCACTAACTCATTATACTTCCTGATAAGACTCTCTAATCAGTTGACTTAAAATCTGCGTCAAAGGACTGTGTCTTTCGGTTTGCAAACAGTAGAACGAATAAGCGATATTAAAGCTCACGCCTTGAGGGTAAGCGATGACAGAAAAGTCGTCACTTAAATAACGAGTTGGAGATTGAATCGCTACCTTTGAATTGGCGGCAATTTGTAGCGCCGAGCGCAGTTTATCAACTCGCACCCCGTATGAGATGTCTTCTCGATGCTTCTTTGGTAACACGTCTTGAAATCGGTAACTGAACTCATTCCACCCCGGAACATCAATAAAAACAAACGGCAACGGTTTGATTTCGTCCCACTCGGAAATCTCATATCGCTTGTGCACCGCCGTAACAATTTGATCTACCTTGAGCGTTTTTTGATAAATGTCTTTAGAGAAACGCTCATTCTGCAGATGAATCCCGCAGTCGATATCACCTCTCATAAGTTTATCTATACTATCCGGTCCCCAAGTAACAAAGTTGAGCTTTGCGAGCGGAAAATGTGCAACCAGCTTGGGGTATAACCGAGACACTAACAAATCATATTCGGGATCAGCAATCGCAATCGTGATCAACTCTTTATACAGGTGTGGCTGAAATTCTATCGGCTTATTGACGACACTCACTAATTGTAAGTAAGCAGATTCAAGTTCTTGATAGATTTGACTTAAGTAATGAGTTGACTCAAAACCATTCTGCGTTTTTACAAACAATTGGTCGGAAAATTCACCGCGAAGTTTAGCGAGATCTTTACTCACCGCACTTTCCGATTTGCCCAGCACTTTTGCTACCGTTCGCATGCTTCGGTACTTCTTCAAAAGTATTAGTGTATTAATCAGATTGAGGTTAATTTTGTTTTCCATTTTGTCATACCTAGTATTACAAGCCTGATAATTTGTCATAGCATACACTAAGCTCATCTTTTGTAAGCAGATGAGAGTTGGTATGGAATTAGAAACACAAAATTTAGTGGGTATCGAATCACCTAAATTGCAATTACCTAAGCTTAAGAACGACGTTTATCGCTTTCATGCGGTGTCCAAACCCTCTGCATCGCGTTGTAATTTGGACTGTAGTTACTGCTTTTACCTCCATAAAGAGTCCCTGCTGAAACAAGACCCGCAAGCAGGGATGAGTGATGAAACACTAGCACTCTACATCAAGCAGTATATTGAAGCGCAAACCGGTGATGAAGTCGTATTCACTTGGCAAGGTGGCGAGCCGACGCTAATGGGTTTAGCCTTCTTTGAAAAAGTGATCGCTTACCAAAACAAGTATAAAAAAGCTGATCAAGCTATCCTGAATGACTTGCAAACCAATGGCATTTTGCTCAACGATACTTGGTGCCAGTTCCTCAAAAAGCACCAATTTTTAGTTGGTATTTCCATTGATGGTCCCAAACATCTGCACGACCTACACCGCGTCAACCGCGCGGGAAAATCATCATATGACAAAGTGATGGCGGCCATCGCTTTGCTCAAACAATATCAAATTCCATTTAATGCGCTATGCGTTGTCAACCAAGACAACGGCGCATTTCCTCTTGAGGTTTATCGCTTTTTACGCGATGACGTTCAGCCTCAGGTGATCCAGTTTATTCCTTGTGTTGAACCCAAAGGTTTTACCCAGACCGCTCCAACTAAATGGAACAGCCAAGAGCTTATTCAGATCGGCAACAAGTGCTTGTCTCCTAAAGATAACGATACTTATCTCACTGCGTGGTCAGTAGGCGCGACTCAGTGGGGAAACTTTTTAACCTCAGTCTGGGATGAATGGTTCAAGCATGATTTTGGGCAGGTATTCGTGGACCAGTTTGAGAATGTCATCTCGCAAATATTTGGCTTTGGTGCTCAAAAATGTGTATCTGCGGAGTTCTGTGGCAAAGCTGTCGCGATTGAGCATAACGGTGACCTCTATTCCTGCGACCATTTTGTTTATCCCGAGTACCAACTTGGCAACCTAGCCGATACCCACATCGGTGACCTCGTGTTTTCGTCGAAGCAGCAAGCGTTTGGCAAGTCAAAAACGGAGAACCTACCGTCAGATTGTCGGCAGTGTTTCTTCCTCTCCTTGTGTTTCGGTGAGTGCCCGAAGAACCGCTTCACCAAGACTTCACAAGGAAAGCCGGGGCTGAACTACCTATGCCCGGGCTTAAAAAAATTCTACAGCAAAGTAGTCAATCACCAGGTTTCTCTCCAACAACGCCTCAGTGTTTAAGGAATCTCAATGAAAACCAAAATAAAACCGATCGTGGCAATAACGAGTTTGTTGATGTCATCAGCAAGCTTTGCAGCGCCAGCACCAACTATCGACCGAACCGTTTTACCCATTCAGCAAGCTACCGAGTTCAATGGCAAAATAGGTAAAACCTACGACCAATCTAAGTCTGACTATCCTCAACCAATCAAAGCGCCAGAAGGCGCACCGAACGTTGTGGTCATTATGCTAGATGACTTGGGATTTGGTCAGGCAGGGCGATTCGGCGGCTTAATCCCAACACCAAACATTGATAAGCTTGCCGCACGCGGTGTCACTTACAATAACTTTCATACCACTGGCATTAGCTCTCCAACTCGTGCCGCCTTGCTCACAGGGCGTAACCACCATCAAGTTGGTTTTGGTACCATTACCGAGCTTTCGACTGGCTTCCCTGCATACAGCACCATCTGGCCTAAATCAGTGGCAAGTATTGCAGAAGTCCTTAAAGATAACGGCTACAGCACCAGCGCTTACGGGAAATGGCACAATACGCCAGACTGGGAAACATCACCAGCGGGTCCATTCCAGCAGTGGCCAACAGGTCTTGGCTTCCAACATTTCTATGGCTTCCATGGCGGTGAAACCAGCCAATGGGAACCGCAGCTATTTAACGACACAACTCCGGTAGAGCTAACTAAAAAGCCGAAAGATGGTTATCAGCTCAACGAAGACCTCGTCGACCAAGCGATTCAATGGATTGACCAACAAAAGTCGATTAATCCAGAAAAGCCATACTTTACATACTTTGCTCCCGGTGCAGTTCACGCCCCTCTCCATGCCCCGAAAGAATGGATTGAAAAATTCAAAGGCAAGTTCGACATGGGTTGGGATCAATATCGTGAAGAAGTATTTGCTCGTCAGAAAAAAATGGGCATCATCCCGCAAAACACTAAGCTGACGCCAAGACCAAAAGAGATCGAAGCGTGGGATAGCTTAAGTGCCGATCAGAAAAAACTGTATGCGCGTCATATGGAAGTATTCGCCGGTTTCCTTGCTTATACCGATTATGAAGTAGGGCGTTTGATTGACAAGATCGAGAGTATGCCAGACGCCGACAACACCATGATTATGTACATTGTCGGTGACAATGGTGCGAGTGCTGAAGGTACTCCGACTGGCACAACTAATAACGTTATGACACAAAATGGTGTGCCAGACACGGTGGAGTCTCAGCTTAAATATATCGATGAGTTGGGTAACGAAAAACATGAAAACCACTACCCTGTTGGCTGGGCATGGGCAGGCTCTACGCCATTTCAGTGGATGAAACGCGTGCCTTCTCACTTTGGTGGTACACGCAATGGTTTGATTGTTTCGTGGCCAGCAAAAATCAAGAATACAGGTGCGATTCAAAGCCAGTTCCATCATGTCGTCGACATTACGCCAACGATTCTTGAAGCGGCTAAACTGCCCGCTCCGAAAATGGTCAATGGCGTTGAGCAAAAGCCAATGGCGGGCACCAGCATGATGTATACGTTTAACAACCCAAGCGCGAAATCACAACGCACCGTTCAGTACTTTGAAACTGGCGGTCACCGCGCGATTTACAAAGATGGTTGGGTCGCAGCTTCATTCCACGGTGTGCCTTGGCAGCTAAGCGGTTCTCGCGGCTTTAAGAACTCAACATGGGAGTTGTACAATGTTGAGAAAGATTTCTCAGAAGCCGATGATCTAGCCAAACAGATGCCAGAGAAGTTGGCAGAGATGATCAAAGAATTTGATCGCCAAGCTGAGATCAACGAAGTCTACCCACTAGATGACCGATTCGCAGAACGTGTAGCAAACCAAGAGCGTCCTTCATTGACAAAAGGCAAAACGAAGTTTAGTTACACAGCGAGTGTGAATCGAGTTCCTGAGGGGTCTGCGCCGGATATCTATCAACGTAATCATCGAATTGATGCCTATGTGAACATCGACAAAGGCCAGCAAGCAGATGGCGTCTTGCTCGCGATGGGCGGAAGCTCGGCTGGGTTGTCATTCTATACCGAGAACGGCAAGCTGGTTTACGGCTATAACTTCTTTGGTAAAAGCTATTACACCATCAAGTCGAACACTCCTATCCCAAGCGGTGACGTGAAGTTATCTGCAGTGTACAAACAAGAACCGTTTAGATTCTTGAAAGATTTCAACGGCGGTAGTGTCGATTTGTACATCAACGACAAAAAAGTGGGTTCAGGTAAGGTAGAAAAAGCGGTTCCAGTACGTTTCTCTGCCACTGAGACGTTGGATATTGGTGTCGACCTTGGCGCCCCAGTGATGCCTGCTTACACCGATAAAGTACCGTTTAAGTTTAACGGTAAGATAAATAAAGTCGATTTAGAGATAGCGCCCACGCAGCCTCTGATTCAGTAGCTTTATAAACAAAGAGTGCCAACCTAGAGGTTGGCACTCTTAATTATTTTTGCTGTTTTTTAATGACTCTTTCGTCCCATTCAAGAGGATTAAGCGACTTACCAACCTGAACTTTTCTCAACTTAAACCATAAACGCCATGGTCACTTCAGCGGTATCTTTGACGGATTCCTCATACTCTTGGTATTCAGCGACTAACTGGTTAATTAAAATATCAACCAAAAGCAACGCACTGACTTTCGAAGCAAATGCACCGCCGGTCAGTGGCCCTTCCGGTCTTGCCGCAACCAAGATTTCATCTGACGTTGCTGACAATGGACTGTGGCGGATATTGGTCAAACTGACCACCGGTGAATTCTGACTTTTCGCTCGCGACGCCGCATAAACAACGTCTTTGGTTGAGCCAGAACTTGAGATGGCAAACCACAAATCGCTTGGTTTTGATTTGATAGCCCGCATTGCAGCAATATGGCTATCTTCAAACATCGATGAGCTCTTCCCAATTCGCGTTAAACGAAAGGATAAGTAGCGGCCAACAATACTGGAAGCGCCCACTCCGATACAGTTGATGTTGTCTGCCTCATGGATCATCTGGCAAATTCGGTCTATCTGCTGACGGTCAATCAGTGTGCTGGTGTCTTGCAAACTGGTGATCGCATTTTGAGTGGCGACATCAATACGATCGCTGTTTTCTTTGGGCGTGTCGCTTGCTTTTATCGACTTTGGTTGACTGATTTCTATCGCCAACGCCATACGAAAATCTGAGTAACCTTTAAAACCCAAATCTCGACACAAACGAATGACCGTCGCTTCACTGGTCGCGGTATCTTTCGCCAGCTCAGTGATCGTCATGTATTGAGCATCCTCTGCGCGAGAGACAATAAAGTCAGCCACTTTCTTTAGTTTGGGGCTGAAACCTTCCATGCCATAGCGAAGCCGAGAGAGCAGATTTTTAGATTGTGCGTTCATAGCGTTCTTCAGTCGATAACTAACGAAGCGAGTATAACCCAATAAAACGTAAAAAGAACAAGAACCCAACCGAAGCTGGGCTCATTCCACAATGGGTTGTTATAAATGATATTTTTCTATTATTTGATTCTTATAGGTTTCGGCTTGCGTACCGTAAATCAGCTGAATCCCGTTTCCTGAACGAATCACACCTTTGGCGTCAAGTGACTTCCACACTTCATCGCTTGCGGGTAAATCACTGTCTTTAACCGTGATGCGTAAGCGAGTGATACACGCGTCAATCGAAGCAATGTTCTCTTTTCCACCAAGATTTTTCACAATCTCGTCAATCAGTTCAGAGTCTTTGCCGTTGTAATCCTTACGCGTGTAAAGTTTACTTTCGGCGTCGTTTCGACCTGGCGTTGAGTAATTGAACTTACGAATCATGAAACTAAACACGAAGTAGTAAATCACTGAGTAAACTGGGCCAAGGATTAAGATCCATTGATAAGAGGTCTTCGCCGTACCCTGCAGTAAACCAAAGAACGTAAAGTCAATGATCCCGCGAGAGAACGTGATACCCACTGCGACATCAAGCATGTGCATGAGCATGTAAGCCACACCTTCTAACACTGCATGCACGGCATACAAGACTGGCGCAACAAATAAGAACGTGAACTCCAAAGGCTCAGTAATACCTGTAAGGAAAGAGGTCAACGCTGCAGAGAACAGAATCCCTTTCACTTTCGCTTTGTTCTTATCATCCGCGCATCGGTACATCGCCAATGCAGCGGCTGGCAAACCGAACATCATAGGTAAGAAGCCGCCCGTCATGGTGCGCGTCGCTTCTGAACTAAAGTGTACCGTCGTTGGATCGGCTAACTGAGCAAAGAATATCTTTTGACCGCCCGCAACCATTTCGCCCGCGACTTCTTGTACGCCGCCAAGTTCGGTGTACCAAAATAGTGGGTAAATCGCGTGGTGCAAGCCAAATACATTCAATAAACGCATTAACGAGCCGTAGAAGAAGGTTCCGATATAGCCCATCGCTGAGAACGCTTCACCGGCAAAAACGATAGATTTAAAAATAGGTGGCCAAATGAAAGGGAACAAGAATGCTAACGGAATAAAAAACAGCATTGTCATGACAGGCACCAAGCGGTTACCACTAAAGAATGCCAAGTAGTCCGGTAACGTAACGTTAGAAAAGCGATTGGTGACAAACGCAGACATCAGGCCACAGGTAATACCACCAAACACGCCAGTTTGCAGGGTAAATATACCCAGCTCTTGGGTGTACATGGAAGCCAAACCAACCGCTTCATCGGCATTCGCTCCGGCGGCAATCAACGCGTCTACGCTGGTAGTGTCTGGCGACAAGCCTTGGAAGCCCAACACGGCACCTATGACCGTATGGAACAACAAGAAACCGAGCACCGCAGAAAGCGCCGCTGTTTCTTTGTTGTTATTTGCCATACCAATGGCAACACCCACCGCAAACAGCAACGGTAAGTTAACAAACACAAACAAACCCGCTTTAAAGCACAGCACCAAAAACTGGTTAGCAAGAGTCCCCGGAGCAAGGAAGGTCAAGTTGTAGGTTTCGATCAATGGCCCACTGGTGAATGCACCACCGACACCCAACAGAATACCCGCCATTGGCAGTACGGCAATAGGCAACATGAATGCCCTACCGATTTTTTGTAGTACAGAAAAGATACCGTTCATGTATCCTCCAAACCCTTTGAATTATTAATATTGTATTCCAAACCGCAAAGCAGCTTCCCGTAATCGACTCAATTATCAGCACAATGAAAATTTCCCTCAAATCAAATGAAGAAAATTTGTGATCAAAATAAAAATAATTTTCTTTATTGTGGATAAAAATAATCTTCAAATGTATAAATGGACCTAGAAACAGATAAGAACAATCGTCATACGAAGAGGCACATAATGAAAAACTGGGATATCAATGAAATTGCCAAGAAGTTGGCCAATACCGTTGTCGTTTCGATTCAACCAGTTGAAGGAAGCCCGTTAGATACTACAGAGTTTGTTGTCGCGATGGCTAAAGCCGCAGAAAATGCAGGTGCACCAGCACTAAGAATTGAGAGTGTTGAAAGAGTGGCTGCCGTAGCCAAAGTCGTATCTATTCCGATCATTGGAATAGTAAAACGCGACCTAGTCGATAGCCCGGTGCGCATTACTCCCTATGTTGAAGACGTAAAAGCACTCGAAGCAGCAGGTGCAGCTATCATCGCCTTTGATGCCACTGACCGAACAAGACCAGAAAGCCGCGAGACCATTGCAAATGCCATCATCCAATCGGGTTGTATCGGGATGGCTGATTGTGCAGAATTTTCAGATGGCCGCTGGGCACATTCCCAAGGCATTGAATTAATTGGCACAACCTTGTCGGGCTACACCAACCACATCACCCCTGAAGAACCAGATTTGGAACTTGTTAGGGAATTTGCTCAAGCTGGTTACTTAACAATGGCGGAAGGCAGGTACAACTCACCGCAGCAATGCAAACAAGCGATAGAGGCTGGTGCACTGTCGGTGACTGTCGGTTCAGCGTTGACTCGCTTAGAAGTTGCAACGTCGTGGTTTCTCGATGCCGCAGCGCAAGCAAAGAAAGCCTCAAGTTAATCAATACACCTTGAAGAGCTAATCTGCGTCCATACAGTCGTGGGTTAGCTGTTTAACGCCTATCTAAACACTCCATTTCATTACGTTGTCTTGAAGTATCGCTTCTCGGAAACAAAGATAAAAACGACCGAAGAAAACACTAGCAACGCACCGCTGATGGTCCAGCTTGCTGATATGCCAAAACGCTCTGCAATCACACCAAAAACCAGTGAAGCGAAAACTCCGCCACACGTCACCATAAACGAGCTTATAGACAACATCGTCGACCGCATCTTCTCTTCGGTATTCTCATGTAACAACACGCTCTCTGAGTTGTTCCCTACCGTTAAAAGAAAGAAGAACAACAAATAGCAAAGCGTAAAACTCAGTAGATGTGCTGTGTACGCCAAGAAAATAAAACAGACGCCTGCGAGCGCTCGAGTTGTAAACATTAAAGTCTTGTGCGAGCCACTAAAGACTCTCAACAAGGGGACTGATATCAGTGACGAAACCGCCGACATTATAAAATACAGCGCGGAGATCACACCGAATGCGATAACGCCACTAGACGTCTCACGGAGGATATCCGCTAAATACGGTTTCCAGTAGTTTTCGACGCTACTTAGTACCATGCCAAATACTACAGTTGCTTGCATTAACCTGCTGAGGACGTCGTGCTTCCAGCAAACTTTAAGTGCCTGCGTACAAAGTCGAAAAGCATTCTCTCTCGCCTGTTTAGGTTGTGTATTCCACTGCGGTCTTCTGTCGTCAATCAACATCAAAGTGCTCAATCGACTGCAGGACAGAGTGATCGATTTACCCAAAGACGACGACCAAGCATTCCTCATCACCTTAAAAGCGGAACTCACCCATGAAGAGTTCTTTGAAATTACCCATAAGTTAGATGACTGGATGTTTAACAAACTGCGTGAAAGTCAGGATTTACGAGCACGAGAGGGATTAGCTGTGGCGCCCTACACATTTGGCTTTATGGCGGCAAAAGGGGCGTTTCACGATAAGCTGCCCCCTATCCCAAACCTAAAAAACTAACTGTAGCGCTAATTTTGCGCTGGCACGTCCTGTCACTGCATCGAATGCAAACCAATCATATTGCCTTCGCTATCGCTGACAATCGAGATACAGCCGTGCTGCCCAATGGAAAACTTGGGATGAATAACGCTGCCTCCCGCGGCGGCGACGCGTGACTCTTCCGTGGCACAATCTTCACAAGCGAAATAAACCATAGTGCTGTTGCCGCCCGCTTGCACGCCGTCCATCTTCGCCAGTGCGCCTGAAGCGCCGTAATCTTCCATGGATGATGGAAAGCCTAGCATTTCAACACCGACATTCGCTTCATCGCCGATTTTCTCCAATGTGACTTTAAATACCGCCTCATAAAACGCTTTTGCTCGCTCCATGTCATCGACATAGATTTCGAACCAAACAACTGGATTTTGCATGTTGTCTCCAAATTTCATTCTCCGTGTTCGCCTTTAAAACTAGCCTAACCACGACAAGATGCCACCACCGTTATAACGTTCGGCTTACTGTCTCATTTCCGAAGCAATGCGGTAAAAAGCGTTGAACTAAAATTTGAGGACAAAGCACTCACCCGTTATCACTTAGGGGAAGCATTATGAGTAGACAAAATACAAACGATGTAAGTCTCGCCGTGCGCATCGTCAGTTTTCTCCTCTTCATCGTTGGCATACCACTGTTAGTTGGTGGTGCTTACTTGTTAACTCTTGGTGGCACTTGGTATTACGTCATTGCAGGACTGGGGATGACTGCTGCCGCTTACTATTTATGGCAAGGTAAAGTGGTTGGCGTTCACCTGTATTTAGCGATTTTTATCCTCACTGTGGTATGGGCGCTATTGGAGTCTGGTTTTAACTTTTGGCCGTTAGTCCCACGTTTGCTAACCAGCGTATTTTTATGCGCCGCCGTGCTATTTATTACCCCTCTGCTGAAGGGAAACCAACGCCCGCACAGTACTAAGTTGTTTATGTTTGGTGGCTTTGCATTAATGGCATTCTTGGCGACTTACATCTTCGGTATGTTTAAACCACATGATGTTATTTTAAACTCCTCTCAACTCGCTAGTGGCAACATGCACGCCACCTATATTGATGCGGGTGATAACTGGTTCGCCTACGGAAGAACCGGAACAGGCACTCGCTATGCCCCGTTTGATGAAATAACGCCTGAGAACGTCAATAACTTAGAAGTCGCTTGGACCACTCGTACTGGATTTATTGCTGACCAAACAAACAGCGAGCAAGATCAAACCGTGCCAATTTACGTCGATGGAACGCTCTATCATTGTGGCCCTGTCGGACAGATAACCGCGATGGAAGGCACAACCGGGAACATCAAATGGCAGTTTGATCCAAAGGCAACTTCAACCGACTGGAAGCGATGCCGCTCAATCGGCTATTTTGACCCCGGTCCCGACGATGCGTGTGGTCCAAGAATCGTAGAGACCACGGTTGACTCTCGATTAATCTCCATCAAAGCCGACGACGGAAAACCGTGCGAAACGTTCGGAAAAGATGGCACTGTCGACATTTGGGCTGGGATGGGAGATACGGATGAAGAGTACTACACCAGTTCCAGTGGCCCACTGGTCGCGGGTGATGTGATTGTCATTTCTGGCCGGGTAACCGATAACGTGACCGTCGGCGAACCTTCAGGAGTTATCCGTGGTTATGACGCGAAGACAGGGGCGCTACTCTGGGCTTGGGATTTAGGCAACCCTAGCTTAAAAGGCCTTCCTCCCGAGGGTGAAAGCTATACACCAGGGACACCAAACGCTTGGTCACTGCTCGCTTATGATCTTGAGTTAGGTATGGTGTATTTGCCACTAGGTAACGCGACACCAGACATTTACGGTGGTAAACGCCGCCCATTTGATGACGAATACAGCTCTTCCGTCGTGGCTTTAGATCTCAAAACAGGGGACGAAGTTTGGAAGTTCCAAACCGTGCATCACGACTTGTGGGATTATGATGTCCCCGCCCAACCTGTATTGGCAGACATTCCAGATGGCAATGGCGGCACGGTACCCGCATTGATCCAAACCACTAAGCGAGCGCAAGTATTCGTGCTTGACCGACGCACCGGCAAACCGGTTAAAAACGTCGAAGAATTAATCGTACCGAACAGCGACGGGACGATTCAGGGTGAATACTATGCTCCAACACAACCTTACTCGACAGAGATGGCGGCGATTGGTACCGATCGACTCACAGAAGAGCAAATGTGGGGCGCGACGCCTATCGACCAAATGATGTGTCGTATTTTACTCCATAAGTACCGCTATGAAGGTGAGTTCACCACCCCTTCTATTCACAACTCAATTGTCTTTCCCGGCCCGATGGGCGGGATGAATTTCGGCAGTGCTGCGGTAGACGAAGAGCGACTCGTCATGGTGACATCTGAAATGCGGGTTCCCCTTGTTCAAAAACTGATCCCTCGCGACCAAGTTACCCCAGACCTCAAGTACACAGGTGAAAGTGGACCTTATGCGCCAATGTCCGGAACACCTTATGGTATGCAGCGTGGGATGTTTGTTTCTCCAATCGGAATCCCTTGTTTACAACCACCTTGGGGCACAATATCGGCTATCGACCTTGTGAGTGGGAAGCATCTTTGGCAACACCCAGCAGGAACGGCAAAAGACCTCGCTCTTGGCACATTTCAGCCCGGGCTCGCCTTTTATGTCGGCATTCCTCCGCTTGGTGGCGCAATGGTGACGAAAGGTGGACTTGCATGGTTTGCTGCCACTCAAGATTATTATCTTCGTGCGTTTAATACGGAAACTGGCGAGCTTATCTGGCGAGGTCGATTACCACTAGGCACCCAAGCCACGCCGATGAGTTACGTCGGCGACGATGGTCGGCAGTACATTGTGATTTCAGCTAGTGGAGCGCGTTATAACATGACGGAGTTCGGTGACTACGTTATCGCCTATGCGCTACCCGACCAATAATACATATCAACTCCGATTACGGAGGCGCTGCTCAAGCGCCTCCGTACTTTAAGCCTATGCGCTGTTGATAAATGGTTTGAATGCAGCTCTCAATACGCAGCAAATGCAAAGTCTGTAAAAGCTTGTGATAAGATAGCAAACAATCCAACTGATTCATTACCCACCTTATGCTCAAGATATCCAATACCGTTACCCTTCAAGACTGGGAAATCCAACTCACCGCGATTAGAGCGCAAGGCTCGGGCGGTCAGAACGTCAACAAGGTATCTTCAGCGATCCACCTTCAATTCGATGTCAAACATTCCACCCTGCCAGACATCTACAAAGAGCGCATTCTGGCATTGAGTGACTCTCGCATCTCAAAAGATGGCGTGATTACGATTAAAGCGCAGCAGTTCCGCACCCAAGAGCAAAACAAAGAAGACGCCTTGAATCGACTGGCTGAGTTGATCCGCACGGCGATGGTTGTACAAAAGAAACGCCGAGAAACCAAACCAACCCGCGCGTCGAAAGAGCGTAGGCTAAAAAGTAAAAATATTAAGGCGCAGACCAAGTCTTTGCGAGGCCGAGTAAAACACTGATTCACAAACACAAAAAGGCTAAGCAGATTGCTCCGCTTAGCCTTATTTGTTTTTCCCGTTACTCAGATTTTGCGGCGTCTTTATCTGCGTCCACTTTCTCCGCTTTGTTACTCTCAGGGTTAGGCAGCTCTTTACCAATCATCTTATGACCTTTTTCTCTAAAGCGCTGGAACACCACGTAAAGCGGCGGGATGATAAAGATGGCAATCAGCGACGAAGCCAGCATGCCACCAAACACCGCCGTACCAACCCCGCGTCGACTCAACATACCCGCACCGATAGCTATAATCAGTGGGATAAGACCGGCGATAAACGCAAAGCTGGTCATCATAACCGCTCTGAAACGTAATCGCGCGCCCTCCACAGCCGCATCAACAATCGACATGCCGTGCTCCCGCTGCTCTTTAGAGAACTCAACGATCAAGATACCGTTCTTCGCCGACAGAGCGATCAACACCACGATACCTATCTGCGCATAGAGGTTAAGCTCTAGGTTGGCCAGCAGCAAGGTCACTAGCGCGCCGAGCAAGGCGACCGACACCGACAACAACACCACAGTTGGGATGGTCCAACTCTCGTACAGTGCGACTAAGAACAAGTACACAAACAGCAAGGCGAACGCCAAAATTGGTCCAGTTTGACCTGCGGCGAGTTTTTCTTGCAGCGCGTTGGTGGTCCACTCAAAGTCATAACCCGGTGGCAGCGTTTCTGCCGATAGTTTTTCCATCGCGATCAGCGCATCACCAGACGCTACACCAGTAGCCGGACCACCATTGATAGTGATAGAGCGGTTGTTGTTATAACGAATGATCGATTGCGGGCTCAGCGTCAGGCTCGGTTCAGTAAACACCCTAAGCGGCACCATCTCACCTTTGTTGTTTCGCACGTGAATACGCAACATGTCGTTGAACTCATTACGGTCTTCTTCGTCCCCTTGAATGTTGACCTGCCATGTACGACCAAACAAGTTGAAGTCGTTGACATAGAAACCACCAAGCGTGGTTTGCAACGCCATAAACACGTCAGCCACATTGATACCCAAGGTCTGCACTTTGTCTCGGTCAATTTCTAGGAATACTTGCGGCGTATCCGCGGTATAGGTAGTAAACACGTTAGCAAGCAATGTGTCCTGATTTGCGCTTGCCACCAGCCCGCGCCCTACAGCCGCCAAGTCAGCGGCGCTGCGACCTTGTAAGTCTTTGAGCTGGTATTCAAAGCCCGAGCCCGTACCCAGACCAATGATCGGTGGTAGGTTGAACGGAAAGATGTTCGCTCCTTGAATCGTCAGAAACTCTTGATAAAGTTTTTGCATCATCGGGTGAACGTCTAAGGCTGGATCTTCACGCTCTTCAAACGGGTCGAGTGCTACCGCAAAAAACGCCGCATTAGATTTCGCTTGGCTATCAATCACACTGAAACCCACCACGTTAATAAAGCTTTCGACCCCTTCAGTTTCGAGCAAGATCTTCTCAACTTTCTCGGCAATTGCCGCAGTTCGGTTCACCGAGGCTCCTTCAGGCAACTGAACCTCAATCATAAACGCACCTTGGTCTTCATCGGGTAAGAAACCAGATGGTACTTGTTTACCCACTAGGTAAATCCCACCAAAGACGATGCCTAATACGATAATACTTAAACTCGAAACCCGAACAAATCGCTTCACGACACCTACATAGCCGTCTCGTGCGTAGTCGATCCCCGCCATCAATTTGCTGATCAGTCCTTTTTTGTTGTGCGAGCCGGGTTTAAGCATAATTGCGCACAATGCCGGACTAAGTGTTAACGCGTTGAGCGCCGAAATCAGCATCGAGCCAGACACCGCCACGGCAAATTGTTGGAACATCTGCCCAGTAATACCAGGGATAAATGCCACTGGCACAAACACCGCAAGCAATACGGCGGTGATTGCAAGAATAGGCCCAGTGATCTGCCCCATGGCTTTTTTCGCCGCTTCTGCTGGCGTTAGCTCGGGCTCGGTTTCCATGATGTGTTCGACGCTTTCCACTACGATGATTGCGTCATCCACCACGATACCAATCGCCACCACCAGCGCCAATAACGACACCGTATTGGCGGAGAAGCCCAGTGCTGCCATGATGATAAACGTACCGATGATCGATACAGGCACGGCAACAATCGGAATCACTGTCGCACGCAAGTTACCAAGGAAGACAAACACCACGATAACCACCAGCACCAACGCCTCAAACAAGGTGTGTTGAATCGACTCGATACTCGCTTCAACGAACTTGGTCGTATCGTAGTTGACGTCATATTCAAGATCATCAGGAAAACGCTCTGATAAACGTGCCATTGCCGCCCTGATCCCTTGCGCGGTTTCAATCGCGTTCGCACCCGGTGATTTATAAATACCGATTACCGCCGCCGAACCGCCGTTAAAACGACCATAGGCATCCGACACCGCCGCGCCCAACTCGGCCCGGCCGATATCTTTAATGCGAATAAATGAACCATCCGGATTGGCGCGAAGTACGACGTTTTCAAACTCTTTAATGGTGGTTAAACGACCTTGAGTGTTGATGTTGAGCTGGAACTGTTGGTCGTCTGTCATTGGCTGAGCACCAATTCGACCAACCGCAGCTTGTATGTTTTGCGAGCGGAGCGCGCCAACCACATCATTGGTGGTCAACGCCAGATTGGTCATCTTATTGGTGTCTAACCAAATCCGCATACTGTAGTCGATACCATAAAGAATCGCGTCACCTACGCCTTTGACCCGCTTGAGCTCATCAAGAATATTGATGTTGGCGTAGTTACTTAAGAACAGCGTGTCATACGTCTGATTGGGTGAGTATATCGGGATTGTTTGCAGCATCGCGGACGATTTTTTCTTGGTTTCAACACCACTTTGTTGCACTTCGGCTGGCAACTGCGACATGGCCAAGTCGACCCGGTTCTTCACGTTTACAGTGTTTATATCTGGGTCCGTACCGACTAAAAACGATACCGTAAGCGTGTAGCTACCATCACTACCACTGGTGGACTTCATGTAGAGCATGTTGTCCACCCCGATAACACGTGACTCAATCGTCTGTGCAACGGTCGCTTCGATAACTTCGGAGCTGGCACCGGGATAAAACGTCTTAACCTCTACCTGAGGCGGAACGATGTCAGGAAACTGGGCGACAGGTAAACGCGTTAAGGAGACAAGACCTGCAACCGTTATCACTAACGAAATAACGATTGCGAATCGAGGCCGATCAATAAATACATCAGATAACATTACATGCCTCCTCCTGCTGAAGAAGCCTCAGTCGCTTTGACTTTCATGCCAGGGCGCACTCTTTGTCCACCTTGAACAACGACTTTTGCCCCTTCCTCAAGGCCACTGACCACCACAACCATACCTTCCACGCTGTCGCCCAACTCAATACGGGTGACTTGAATGGTATCGTTGCCATCGACGGTCAATACATACGCACCAATCTGGTCAAGCAATAAAGCCCGCTGAGGTACAGCCAGCTTCATATCAGCGTCACTTTCTTCCAGCACCACATCAAGCAATTGTTGGTGAACGAGTAAGCCGTCAGGGTTAGGGAACTCCGCCCTTACAATGGTGGTGTCGGTACTAGGGTTAGAAAGCACGTCAATAAAGTTCACTTTACCGACATGAGCATAATCATCTCCGTTGGCGAGACGAATTTTGACCACCGCACCACCAAAGTCGAGTTCACTGTTGGCGGACTGCTCGCGAAATGACAGCAGTTGTCTTTGACTGACCGGAAAGTTGACATACATCGGGTCTTTACTGACGATAACCGCCAAGTCACCACTAAGAGGACTCACCACGTCGCCGACGTCAAAATAAGACACACCAATCGTGCCAGTAAACGGCGCTTTGATTTCTGTGTAACTTAGATTGAGCTCGGCTTGCTCTAGATTGGCTTGCTCACTGAGCAACTGACCTTGTGCTTCGGTCACACCAGCCATCGCTCGGTCAAGCTCTTCTTGAGAGATTTGCTTTCTTCGGACGAGTAGTTGTCGACGATCCCGTTCAATCTCGGCCAATTTTAGCGTCCCGCGTAGACGGAATACGTTACCTTTGATGGCATCGACTTGCGCTTTGTATTGCGCTTTTTCAATACCGAAGAGGACTTGATCTTTCGTGACTACATCCCCTTCATTGAAACTGATCGACTCCAAAAATCCACTCACACGAGCTTTGAGCGCAACACTTGACACCGCCTCAGCCCGCCCGTTAAACGTTACGCTCGGCGTCACGGATATTTTTTCAATCGATTGTACTGTAACTGTGGGTAACGCTTCTTCTTCCGCCGCATAGAGTAAAGTCGGAAAAGAAATGAGTAATGAATATGAAACTACCAGAAATGCCAGTGCAAAGTGCCGAGTGTACATTTTTCACCCCAAATAAAATCAGTCCCGTTGAAGCAACTATAGTAAGAAAACGCTCACTAACTGGTCTCATTTATAAGAGTGACGAAAGGAACCTCAGGAATAAGACTTTTTATCTGTCAATTGAGGAAAAAGTCACTGATAAAGTGCAAGTTGTTACGCTTAAACAATAGGCATATCTCAACTTTTTTCGCATAAGATTATGCCGGAATCAGAGCGGTGAAAATGACAGGTCAGAGCTCAATAAGGCAAGATCAAAAAAGCCCCAGTTCGATGTGCTGGGGCAAAAAGGCAATGAATATATAAAACAAACGTAGAAAGGATAAACAGTTAGTCCAATTGGTCTTGGAAAATAAAACCTTGGCTCTCAAGTGATTTCTTAATGTGCGGGAAGTAAATCTGACCATAGTATTGGCTGGTCGATTCCGCGTAACTTGGCATGTCTTTCAAGCCAATGTTATCCCACCACTCGCGTAGCTCTATGTCGTACTCACGCATACCTTGAATGACAAGTGCAGAGTCTTACTTCTCGTACATCGCGAACGATTCCACAGGTACACGAGGCTTCACAGGAGAAACAGACGCAACGTCAGTCACACCAATCGTTGTGCCCACCAATGGGAAAGTATTTGCAGGCAAGCCTAGTAACTCAACCATTTTGTCTGGGTTAGCACGAATACCGCCGATGGCCGTTGTGCCGTAGCCGAAAGACTCAGCCGCAGTTTGCAACGCGTTAAGCATAATGCCAGCATCTACAGCGCCCGCCATAATGCCTTCCGCTGAACGGTTGATCACGATTTCTTTGTCCACATCCGCCATCGCAAAGGCTGCACGGTGGTAATCGACAACAACTGTAATGAACACATCCGCTGACGCAACTTGTGGCTGGCCGCCAGCAAATTCAGCGATCTTCGCGATGGTTTCTTTATCTCGAATAACGACTAATGAGATTTGTTGACCGTTAACAGACGTCGGAGCTTGTTGCGCCGCCTTCAGGATCTGATCCAAATCTTCCTGTTTTACTGAATCACCAGTAAAGTTGCGAACTGAACGACGATTCAGTTGCTGCTCAATGATAGGGTTCATAATGCTTATCTCGACTTACCTTAAAAAACGGCGTTCATAATACAAATTTCCCCAAATACTGGTAGTATCAAAAATAGCAAAACAGTTTTAACTCAGAGTAACAAGCATGGATAATCTAGAGCTAACCAAATACCTCCCCGCATTCCTCAAAACCGCTTCCGCGTTGAGCTTTTCTCAAGCGGCACGCGAGCTCGAGCTCACTCCCGCTGCGGTGAGTAAATCGGTTAAAGCGTTGGAATCTCATCTGGGTGTGCGACTGTTCCATCGAACGACTCATGCACTGTCGTTAACCGAAGATGGTGAAGCGTTTTATCGTTCAGCGTGTCCTGCTGCTCATCAACTTAACCTCTTGTTTGAAAACACCCGCAACCTAAAAACCACGGCTAAAGGACGTTTAAAAGTCACCGTACCTGAAGGCTTTGGCAAACATTATATTTTGCCGCTGGTTGGCAAATTTATTGAGCAATACCCAGAGATTGAGCTCGACTTACACTTGGGCGACCGAGCGGTTGATTTGGTCGAAGAAGGCTTTGATGTCGCCATGGGCAACCGGATTGCCGATGACGTGAATATCGTCGCACGAAAATTAACTAACGTGAAAATAAGCTGCGTTGCATCGCCTTCACTGTTGGAAAAATATGGTACGCCAACCAGTGCAGAAGAGATCGGTGATATTCCGTGCGTGCTGTTTCGCTCTGCAACAACGAGCAAAATAATGAAGTGGCATTTTGTTAACGCCGATGGCGAACTTCAGCTCTATGAACCAGCCAATCCAGTAGTGACGGTGAACAATGTCGAATCGCTGTGTGAGCTAGCCGCTCACGGGGTAGGCATCTCTTTAGTGGCCACTTGGCAAGCCAATGAATACATCAAAGCAGGTAAACTGGTTTCAATCTTACCGGAGTTTAACGTTGAACTTCCCCCGCTGCGCATCTACTACGCATCGAGGGATAACCTACCGGCAAAAGTGCGCGCCTTTATCGACTTTATCGTTGAACACTTGCAAGTCGAGCTATAACCGCCGAGCTACAGGTTTTTCCACGGCGTAAGGTTGCAGCGTCGCGCCATGAAGATGTAGTAAAGGCTCATCAACAATGCGTACGCACTGGTGCCTAACATCACTTCGTTGGCCAGTGTTACGTAAGTCGTAGTGGGTGGATCGTAACGGAAGATCGCACTAAAGGCGAAAAATAACACGAAAAACTCAGCACTTAAGACAAGGAAATTACGCCAAATCGGTTCGTAGTAAGAAGGCCTTACTTTAATGCCCAACTTACGCAAAAATCGGTGGGAAAATGCGTTGTGACTAGAAGAGCGAATGCCCGCACTTTCTAACTCTGCGACAGCTTTCTCTAGCTTAGTTTCGTAACTCATAACTCGTACATCTATCAATAAAAAACAGGAGTCTACTGCATGCCTTGAAAAGCAGCACAGATTAAACTCAAAGTTTTTAAGACGTTAGCAATTAAAGTCGTATCTAATTGTTACTAAGCTCACGCAAAATCTGCAAAACAGCATGCTCTATCTATAATTAACTAAGTTACTAAGGTGGTAAAAGGAAGACCACATGAACACCTTAATTTTGTCCGTATTGCTGCTTTCTACACCCGCTCCCACCGTAGATGCTAGCGCTCTACCACTGAAGTGCCGCTTACTGAAAACCGCTGACAATTTCTGGTTTTACCGCGAGCAAATGATCTACAAAACTGACCAATTTGCGATCTTTCAGAACTTTAAAGGCCGCGCAGTAACGCAAGTAGATTTGAAAACCAGCGAACTGATAAGGACAACGTACATCGGCTCACCCTATGATCCTAAGTACCAGATCTTAATGGGCAAATGCACCGACACTCAGCATGTCATTAAGATGTGGGAAGTCAGCCAACTACCTTATGACAACTAGAGCGTAAGCAGTAAATCCTTCTGATTCACAAGTGTGGATGTTAATTTTATTGCGCCTATAAGATCACAAACTGATAACATTTTCTCCTATTGCGATAATTTCAAATTAGAATAAAAACTCAGCCAATAAAAAAGACAAGGAAGAATGATGGAAGATTTGCTTAAAGGGTTTCCGGTGATCACGGAAATTCCTGTCGCTTGGGGCGAAATGGATGCGCTGCAGCATGTTAATAACGTAGTTTATTTCCGCTACTTCGAAACCGCTCGACTTGAGTACTTCAACGCAATCAACCTGCTTGTGAATTTAGGTCAAAGCCAGATCGGCCCAGTATTGAGCGAAACCAACTGTCGTTACAAACTGCCGATAACCTACCCTGATACCTTGCTGATCGGTTCTAAAGTCATTGATATTCAAGAAGATCGCTTCACGATGGAATATCGCATCGTGAGCAAAAAGCTCGGCAAAGTCAGCACTGTCGGTCAAGCCACAGGCGTGATGTTTGACTTCAAAAACAACTGCAAAGCGACACTGCCAGAATCGATTAAAAACTCGATTCTTGAACTTGAAGCAAAAGCCGATTAATCAATGAACTGGCACTAGCTTGCTCTCCACTAGCCAGTGCCAAATTCGACCACACTTATTTCAGTTGATACTCCTCACTCACCCCACACTCGGCAACAAACTCATCGTCATGGCTAACTAACACAAATGCGCCTTGATATGCCTGTAAAGTGCACGCCAACAGCCGTTTTGAGTCTAAGTCGAGGTGGTTATCAGGTTCATCAAGTAGCAACAGCGGTGATTCGGCTTGGTGTCCGACCACCAGCATTGCCAGCTTCATTTTTTCGCCACCACTGAGCTGTTCAACTAACCGAAATACGCGATCACGACGAAACCCTATCCCCGCCAACAAAGTTCGCGCGTCCGATTCCTGCAATCCAGCGCAGAACAACATCATGTTATCGAGCATTGAACGAGATTCGTCTAGCAAACCGAAATGCTGGTCAAGATAAAACACACTGGCATTCACACGCATTTCGCCACCCACTAAATTTTGCCTACCAGCAATGACATGAAGCAACGTGGATTTACCGCAGCCATTGCGACCGCTTAAGCGTAAGCGAGCTTTTGCACTGAGCTGTAAAGTGATTGGTTGAGTGCTACCAGCTGGCAACTGCGCGTGTATCATCGACACCAACTTGCTGCCACTCTGATTACCCTCGTTCAGGTGCATCTTCTGAGGCTTTAGCCGTTCTTGACGCGCTTGCAAGTCCTGCGCTTTTGCTTGCAGTAAATCCTTGCGACTGGTTTCGTTCTTTAAGCGATTTGAAGCAGCAGCAGTGGCTCGGCTGCGCATACCATTTAGCAATATCTTGGGCTGCCCACCCTGTTTACGGATTTTATTACCTTGAGCGGCGCGTTGCTCGGCCCTTTCTCGGTTCAGTTGTGCTTGCTGCGCCAAATGCTTTTGCTGCTTTTGTACACTCACTACCTGCCGTTCAATCGCGTCAGTTTCTAAATCCTTTTGCCTGCGGTAAAAGTCGTAGTTGCCGCCATACTCGGTCAAACCCAAGCTGCTTAACTCCCAGATATGTTCCATCTCGCGGAGCAATTGACGGTCGTGACTAATCAATAAGATTGCTTGCGGATAATCGCGGATCTGTTGCAATAACCATTCTCGCGCTTGACTGTCTAAGTGGTTGGACGGCTCATCAAGCACCAAAAGACCCGTTTGTGACTTAAACAATCGCCACAGTTGCAGCCTCGCCAATTGTCCACCACTGAGCTGCTGACAGGGAAAGTCAGGGTTATTCGGCAATCCCAAAGCAGCTAATTCATTGCTTAACGCCTGCCTAAGCTGCCATTGTTCACCAACGATATCGAACCACTTTTGGTTGCAGTCGCCAGACTCAATCTGTGTCAGAGCGTCGAGAATATGGTCGAGTTTAAGATACTGCGCGATGGTCGACTCGCTCGACAATAACTCAGAAGGTAACTGGGAATAACTGGCGACGCTGGTGTGCAGCGCGACCGTGCCTTCGGTGGGCATCACTGTTTTGGTTAAGATCTGACTCAGTAGCGATTTACCGATACCATTTCGGCCGATCAAACCCACGCGACGCTGGTTTAAGGTACAAGAGAGCTGTTTAAACAACAGCGCACCGTTATCAAACTGGTAACTAATTTTATTTGCTTGTAGCAATGGCATCATTTGCCTCCTGTTGAACAGGATTAGGCGTAGCAATACAGAAAGGCGCACAAAGCGCTGAAAAAGTAACGTGGTGTGGAAGTTCTGTGTCCGCAATTAAGCGGGAACGAAGCTACGCCGACTAACCCTGTAAATCCGATTAATAAAAGTAAAATTGGATGTCAGGTGTTAGTTGTTCATCGTGGCGTAATCTCCGAGAAAAGTGATGCCGCGAGTATAGGCGTTTTTTTGAGCAAATGGCAAGCCATAAACTAGGGGAAGCGTGTGAACTCCCCCGAATAATTTATTTAGCAATACACATTGGACTGCTGGCAATCGGATCATCGATGACCACAGCGTCAAGGTCAAAGACCTCGTGCAATAGCCGTTCAGTAAACACCTCTTTAGGTGAACCTTGCGCCATTAACTGACCTTGCTTGAGCACCACGAGATGATCGCAGTAGCGACACGCTTGGTTGAGGTCATGCAGCACCACAATCACGGTTTTACCTTGCTCGTTCATTGTACGCATCAGCGCCATCAGTTCGATTTGATGCGACAAGTCAAGATAGGTCGTCGGTTCATCCAGCATGACAATGTCGGTGTCCTGCGCCAGCACCATAGCGATCCAAGCACGCTGACGCTGCCCACCAGATAGCGACTCTACATTCTGCTCAGCAAGTTCTAGCACTCCAGTTTCGATCATGGCTTGCTCGACAATCTTTTTGTCAGCTTGAGATAACCTGCCCCAATGAGACACATAGGGCGAACGACCATATTCGACCAACTTTCTCACCGAAATCCCTTCAGGGCTGACCAACACTTGAGGCAACAATGACAACTGCTGCGCCAACACTTTATCTTTAATTCGACCGAGCGAGGTTTGCTCGATAAAAATCTCACCCGACTTCGGTTTATTGATACGTGAGAGTGTTTTCAGGAGCGTCGATTTACCGCAACCGTTAGGACCAATCAATGCCGTGACTTTGCCTTTGGGGATCGTCACTGACAGATTCTCTATGATGGTGGTGTCGCCATACGCGACGGAGAGTTGCTGTGTCGTGATCATGACCAACCCTTATATCGTTGAAGTAAAAAGATAAAGTAAGGCGCACCAATTAGAGAAGTTAGAACTCCGGCTGGTAGCTCAACTGGCGGTTGTATCCCGCGCGCGACAATGTCGGAAAGCAGCACTAATAAAGCGCCAATCATCGCTGCGCCTGGCAACAACAACTTATGGTTGTGCCCAAATAACATGCGGGCTAAATGCGGAGCGAGTAAGCCAACAAAGCTGATCGTACCGCACACCGAGACACTGACACTCGCCAGTGCCACAGCGCAGACCAACGCCATCAACTGGACTTTGCTTGGCGAGATACCGAGCGAGCCTGCAACCGCTTCTCCTAATCCCATAATGTCCAAACGCCAAGCCAGCCAGAATGCAAGCGGGACTAACAGCACAAGAGTCCACCAGATAAACGGCACTTGGTCCCAGTTTCTGCCCCATAAACTGCCAGTGAGCCAAACCATAGCGGTATTAATTTCGATCGGATTGACGATCATTAAAAAGTCGATGCCGCTGGCAAGAAAGGCACTGATCGCAATACCAATCAACGCTAGCCTCGCTGGAGTAGGACTGGAAAAATATGCCAACACCATAATCATCGCGGCGGCGGCTAAGCCACCCAACATCGCGCTCACCGGTAACATATACAGCGGTGCATCAGGCAAATAGACCAGCAATGCAGTTGCAGCAAGCCCTGCGCCAGCACTGATGCCCATCAGATCAGGCGAAGCAAGCGGATTACGAATGATTCCTTGCACCAAAGCGCCAGACAACCCCAAGCCCGCGCCAACACCTACCGCTAACACCAAGCGAGGAAGCCGGTACTGATTAATAATGAAATCGAACTCGCTGGCAGAAAACAGTGCCTGATAAACTTGAGTAACATCCAAGTCAACCGCACCAATAAATAGACTGACGCCACCGAGTAGCAGTAACAAAATAAGCATCGCCGTTAAACGAAAATTGAGCGTCATAACTTGCTCCTTACCGCGAGGAGAATAAAGCATGGCGTACCTAGTAAGGCTGTGATCACACCGACGGGGGTTTCACTCGGGAAAGAAATCGCGCGAGAAAAGCCGTCCGCCCACACCAATAATGCCGCGCCGCATAAAGCGCTGGCCGGAATCAACAACAAAAAATTACTGCCGACTAACTTACGGGCGATATGCGGGATCAATAAACCGACAAAACCGATGGGGCCAGCCACGGCAACACTCGACGCAGTCAGCAATACAATCGCAACGCAAGCCAAAATACGGGTTCGGCTCAGGTTTAACCCCAGTCCTGTAGCGACATCATCCCCAAGCGCGAGTAAGTTAAGCGGTTTGGCGATGCTCATCGCAAGCCCTAGCCCGAGCACGCTGACAGGCCATAATTGATGCCACTGCTGCCAGCCGATATTGGCCACCGTACCCGATAACCAATAGATCACGCTGTACGCCATATCATCAGCCAAAATAACCGAGGCGCGTGTCACGCCAATCAGCAACGCATTGACCGCAATGCCGGCCAAAACCAACTTAAGTGGATGCGGCCGAGGGGAGAAAAAACCGCCCAATATCATCACTAATCCGCCGCTCAGAACCCCACCTAAAGCGGCGACAAGCACACCGGGAATATCAACAAAAAATCCAAAGCCAACACTCGCCAACGCCATAAAGCACGCCGCACCAGCGTTAATACCCAGCACAGACGGTGACGCCAACGGATTGCGAGTGAGTCCCTGCATTAATACGCCAGCGACAGCAAGGTTTGCGCCGATCACCAAACTGGCATACACGCGAGGCGCTCGCAGAGTGGCAAGGATTTGTTGTTCCATACTGCTAGTATCAAACTCAGACAGATAGCCCACCAGATGGTGAAACGAGAGCGTAAAACTAGACCAAGCGAGCATAGAAAAGCAAAAGCCGGCAATTGGAATGCCGGCGAGAAACGCCCAAGTCGTGGGCCGCGAGATTGCGCGTATCATAGATAGTCAGAATCGTTAGTTAGCCAGAATCGTCTCGAGATTTTTCGCGATGCCTTCAGCGGCTAACATGCCACGGTTTAGTGACCAAAGCTCTCGTGAAACGTTCACTGAACGCGCATTTTGGCTCACTTTCAGCATCTTAAATAGCGGGTTCTTCTGCCATTCATCGACCACCGTTTGTCCCGACGATGCGCCTAGTAATAACCAATCTGGATTCACTTTTAACAGTTGCTCAAAACTGGTTGGCAGATACGCCTTTTCGGTTTGATCAGGAATCGGGCTATTGAGGCCAAGCTGGCTAATTACACCACCCGCGTATGAGGCAGGACCATGCATCCACATGCCTTTATCGTTGACCACAGCAAACTGAATAGTATCTTGGCTGGAGAAGCGAGTTTTGTATTCCGCTATCACCGCTTTGTGCTTTGCGATGCGCGCTTGCATCTGTTGCTCTTTGTTAACTGCAATCCCAACTAGTGCAGCCGACTCGAGGTTTTCTTGGTACGTCTCGCCACGGCTTTTCAGCAATAGCGTTGGCGCAATACGAGATAAATCTTGGTACACCGCGGGGTGGCGCTCTGCGTCGGCGATAATCAGATCAGGTTTAAGCTCGGCAATCACTTCAAGGCTTGGTTGAGAGCGCATCCCAACCGACGTCCAAGGTTCAATTGCCGCACGCACCGATGGAATGACACGTTCGCTATTTTTGTCGTCAGCAACGCCGACAGGAGAGACGCCAACCGCCGCTAACGCGTCAACAAAGGAAAACTCCAGCGCAACAATGCGCTGCGGTGTGCCAGAGATAGTAAACGTACCTTGCTCATCTTGAATCGTACGCTCAGCGGCAGAAACAAAGGCGGTAGAAAAAAGAGACGCGACGAAAAACAGCTTTACAAGCAATCCTTTAAGCATGTGAGATATCCATTATCAAAATTAATTGCGTGCATACTATTCAAATAATAAATGATAATCAATATCAAACTCATCCTCAAAGTCATTTATTGATAAAGCTCTCGCTACGAAAGAGTCAGTCGAGCTGTTTCACAGTGATCCTGTTACCGAACTCAAAGACTTTTTCCGCACACACGTCGATACAGCGTCCACAACTGATGCAGTCCTGACTCATCACTCGGCGGTCGCCTTCTTTAAGTGGCTGCCTGATTACTTCTGGTTCGGGACATACATAGTAGCAATCCATACATTTAGTGCAGTCTTCGCGGCGAACCGCCGTTACGCGCAGTAAGCTCTTACGGCCAATCACACCATACGTCGCGCCTAGCGGACACAAATGACCACACCAGCCGTGTTCAACCAGTAACAAATCCAACGCAAACACTAAACCGATCAAAATCCAGCCTGCGCCCATACCAAACACCAATCCGCGGTGAAGCGTCGCAACCGGGTCTATCCACGCCCACAGCACAGTGCCGGAAACCGCGCTGCCAACCAGCAGAACCGGAATCAACCAATAACGAATTTTAGGCGACCAACGATAACTGGTTTTTAAATTCAACTTACGTCTCAACCACGCCGCTAAATCTGTCACGATATTGAGCGGACAAACCCAAGCGCAAAACGCTCGTGGACTGATTAGAGCGTAAAAAACCACCACCACCGCAAAACCAATCAGTGCGGTTAGCTCCGGCATATGTCCCGCGGCGAGTGATTGGAGAATGATCAGCGGGTCACTAAATGGGATCACGTCAAACAAGTTACTCGAGGAGAGATTCCCTTTGAGAATGCCGACGGTCGGCCCAGCGATAAACAGTCCGATGATGGTTAGCTGGCACAAGCGACGAAGAATCAAAAAACGGTGGGCACGCCACCAGCCCAGCTCGCGTATCGCGTCTCTTCCGGCATCTTTTGCTAAGTTCTTGGCCATTACAACTTACCTCCCAAGCTCTCTAACGCATCAGCGGGAACTTCAGGCGCGGAGTTCTCTAACGGTTTGGTCAACTCTTCCCAGCCGAGTTGATAGTGTGCGCCCATTTTGCCTTTCGCCAGTTCGGTTGGAATGATCTTAATCGCCGCAATTTCGGTGACACATGCCTGTTCGCATTTTCCGCAACCAGTGCATTTATCCGAGTGTACGGTCGGAATTAGCTTGGCGTGATAACCCGTACGTTCATTGCGCACGTGCTCTAAGGTGATCGCTTCATCAACCAAGGGGCAGACACGATAGCAAACATCGCATCGTAACCCTTGCCAGTTAAGGCAGCTTTCATGGTCAATCAGTACTGCGGTGCCCATACGTGCATCATCAATATTGGTTAGATTCGGATCCAGAGCACCAGTTGGACAAACGGGCACACACGGGATGTCTTCACACATCTCGCACGGGATCGCTCTGGCGTTAAAGTAAGGCGTGCCTGACTCGACCGACGAAAGCAAAGTCGCGAGTTTCAGCGTATCGTAGGGACAAGCCTGCACACACAATCCGCAACGAATGCAGGCTTTTTCAAATTCGCCTTTGGCCAACGCGCCAGGTGGTCTGACTGGCACACCTGATCCGCCTCGTGCCTGACTTTGTGTCGATTGCAGACCCAGCACCGTCGCTGCTGCCCCAACGCCCACAGCGGTTCGCGCCGCATCGCGAAGAAAACGGCGTCGACTTTCCGATGTTTTCGATTTCGACGAACTCATAACCCACCACCTTAGCCATCATCCAGTTCAACTTGGTGACAGGATGACGTATTCATTGCCTCAGTTAAATTTAGCAACCACAAACTATTTATGGGTATTTTCTTCAGTGATTTGAAGTGGCGATATACCCCTAAAGAGGTGTATCCAAGCAGGATTGATACTTATCAATAAAGCAAAGTGATTAGGCGCTCATATTAACGAATTAACCCATCGACCAAACCAGACAGGGATGACTTATTAACCTCACCGAAATAACTGCATAGTGAGTTTTTTGTCACACGAACTTTCCTTGCAAGAGGGTATCCTTATAGAATGTATGGTTTTATTAAATCTGCGAGGGATGACATGATTGAAATAATCATCGACGGAAAATACCGAATTGTTGAAGAAGGCTCGACCTTGCTCGAAGCCGCTAAAGTCTGTGGTGTAGACATTCCTTCACTGTGCGGATTAAACAAATCAGACGAAAAAGTGCCTTGCGATTTGTGCATGGTTGAAGTAGAAAGCGGCGGTATGCAACGTGCCTGTGAGCTGAACGTATATCGTGGACTGAACGTGAAAACGCAGTCTGACGCACTTAGCACACACAGAAAGCAAGCACTCAACCGCATCATGCAAGACCACTACGCCGACTGCGAAGCGCCGTGTAAAACTGCGTGTCCAGCGGGTGTCGACATCCAATCCTACCTCTATTTCATCGCACAGAACGACCATCAGAAAGCGATCGAAATCATCAAACAAACTCTGCCGATGCCGCTATCGATTGGCCGTGTATGCCCAGCATTTTGTGAAAGTGAATGCCGACGCGCTTTAGTCGATGAGCCGATCGCCATTCGTCAGTTGAAACGTCACGCCGCAGATGCGGATCTTGCCGCGCACGAAGCGTACGTCCCCGAGAAAAAACCAGCCAAACCGTATTCGATTGCGGTTGTTGGTAGCGGTCCTGGTGGGTTAACGGCAGGTTATTATCTGTCGAACGAAGGTTATCAAGTCACCGTTTTTGAGGCGATGCCAAAAGCTGGCGGTTGGCTGCGCTACGGCATTCCTGAGTACCGATTGCCAAAAGACATCCTCGACAAAGAGATCGAGTTAATGTGTCGCAACGGGATGACAATCAAAACCAATCAGAAACTCGGCGAAGATTTTACTCTGTCACGCTTGAGTGAAGAATACGATGCCGTCTGTCTCGCCGTAGGCGCGTCACAAGCGGTCGAAATGCATTACCCGGGCAGTGAGTTAAAAGGCTGCTACTTGGGCGTTGATTATCTCAAAGACTACGTCACCGAGCAGCAATACAAAACCGGTCAAAAAGTCGCGGTAATCGGTGGCGGTAACACCGCGATCGACTGCGCGAGAACCGCTCGCCGAGCTGGCGCCGAAACCACGCTTATCTACCGTCGAACCCGCGAAGAGATGCCCGCGGAAGATTACGAAATCGAAGAAGCCGCGCACGAAGGGGTCAACTTTTTATTCTTGACTAACCCCGCGGAAAACCTCGCCGACGAGCACGGACATGTTCAGGCGATCCGACTTGAACGTATGGCTTTAGGTGAACCCGACTCTTCCGGTCGACGCCGACCTGAAGCCACCGGCGAGTATTTCACAGAAGCATTTGATACTGTGATTGCCGCAGTGTCGCAAAAACCCGATTTAAGCTTTTTGGATAACGACGATTTGTCGATTCCACTCACGCGCTGGAATACGTCTGAATCCGACGATTTCACCATGCACACCGGAACAGGCAATTTATTCAGTATCGGGGATTTTCGCCGCGGTCCAGCCACCGCGGTAGAAGCGGTCGGCGACGGCAGAATCGCCGCCAAAGCCATCGACCTGTTCCTCAACGGGGATATGGCGGACATGCCAAGACCGGCGTTCAACTCACGCAAAGAGAAAAAGCTTTCGCAGGTCGACCCACTTCAGTTTGAGAATATTCAGAAATTTGCTCGCACCATCATGCCAGAGCTGACGCCCGCGCAACGAGAGCAGAGCTTTGCCGAAGTCGAGCTAGGTTTTGATAACCATGATGCGATCCAAGAAGCAGCGCGTTGTCTGGAATGCGGTTGTCAGGCCAATACCAGTTGTGACCTGCGCGACTACTCGACCGAATATGGCGCAGAGCAACACTTTAACCACTCGGTGGAAATCAAAGACCACCAAGACTGGTTGAGCTTACGAGCCAAAGACCCACGGCATAAATTCTCGGTTGACCGCAGCTCGCAGTTTATCGAGTTTGACGCCAACCGCTGCATCAGTTGCGGTCAGTGTATTCAAGCCTGCCGCGAACAAGCGGTGCACGGCGTGCTCAACTTTGTCACCGACCAACATGGTCGCCCCGCTCTCAGACCAGATGACCGTCCGCACTTTGGTTCTAACAAGAACGGCAAAGTGGCGATGGGCGATTCACAATGCGTGCAATGCGGCGCGTGTGTACAAGCCTGTCCGACAGGCGCTATGGTCGATAGCCGCGATAAATCGCAAGGTCGCAGTGAAACGCTGAAAAAAGTCGATACCATCTGTACCTACTGCGGTGTGGGCTGCAAACTCACCATGCACGTGGATGAAGCGGCCAACACGATACGTTATGTCACGGGAGCCAACTCACCAGTAAACCAAGGAATGTTGTGTGTCAAAGGCCGCTTTGGTTTTGACTTTGTTGCCAACGATGCGCGCCTGACTACGCCACTGATCCGCAAAGATGGTTGGCTACAACCTGCTAGCTGGGACGAAGCCATCCAGTTGATTGCCGATAAGTTTACCGCGATTAAACAAGGCTTTGGCGGCAATGCACTGGCAGGGTTCTCTTCGGCAAAAACCACCAACGAAGATAACTACGCGTTCCAAAAATTTATTCGCCGCGAGTTAGGAACCAACAACGTAGACCATTGTGCGCGCTTGTGCCACGCCTCCAGTGTGACTGGGTTAGAAGCCTCGCTAGGTAGCGGTGCGATGACCAATGACATTCCGAGTATCAAACACTCGGATGTCATTTTTATCATCGGTTCAGATACCACTTCTGCACACCCGATCATCGCATCACACATCAAGCAGGCGATTCGCCACCACGGCGCTCGTCTTATTGTCGCCGACCCAAAACGAATCGATATGGCGGAACACGCCGAGTTGTATCTCTCCCATAGACCAGGCACCGACGTGATGCTGCTTAACGGCGTGATGCAGCAAATCATCAAGCACGGATGGTATGACCTTGAGTACATTGAAGAGCGTGTCGATGGTTTTGATACGTTGCTGCAAGAAGTGATGTCCCCTGCCTACGCGTTAGATAAAGTCGCGTTGGTGACAGGGGTGAGCGCCGATGACATTTTCGCAATGGCGCGAATGATCGGTACTGCAAAACGCACTGCAGTTTATTACTCCATGGGTATTACCCAACACACAACGGGTCACGACAATGTGCGCTCGATAGCCAACCTGCAATTGCTGTGTGGCAACATTGGTATCGAAGGCGGTGGGATTAATCCACTGCGTGGTCAGTCAAACGTGCAAGGCGCATGTGATATGGGCGCGTTGCCTAACTGCTACCCAGGCTATCAAAAGGTCTACAACCCGCTAGTCAGCCAGAAGTTTGCGATTGAATGGAACGCGCCCGATCTACCAAGTGAACCGGGGCTGACGCTGACGGAAATTATCGATGCGGCATGCAAGCGCGAAGTTCGTGGCATGTACATCATGGGTGAAAATCCGGTCTTAAGTGACCCGAACCAAGCACACGTCATCGAGGGGTTAGAAGCGCTCGATTTCTTAGTAGTACAAGACATCTTCCTGACCGAAACCGCTCAGTACGCCGATGTGGTGCTGCCGTCATGCTCGTTTGCTGAGAAATCAGGGCATTTCACCAACACCGAACGTCGTGTACAACGGATTAACCCAGCGGTGAGAGCACCGGGCGAAGCGAAAGAAGATTGGTGGATCATCCAACAAATCGCCAATGCGATGGGCGGAGACTGGCATTACAACAAGGTTGCCGACATCACCGCCGAGATCTCGCGTGTTACGCCACAGTACGCCGGATTACTGTGGAACAGCATTACACCAGATGGTGTGCAGTGGCCGAGCAACAAAAACAACCCGAATGGCACTCGCATCATGCACCAGACCCAGTTTACCCGCGGCAAAGGGCAGATGGTTGGTGTACCGTTCCGCTATGCCGCTGAGCTGCCGGACGAAGAGTACCCGCTAGTGCTGACGACCGGACGTGTGCTGGAGCAGTTCCATACCGGAACGATGACGCGCAAAACCAAAGGATTGGACAAACTGGCTGGGCCAAGAGCGATGATCAGCGTGCAGGATGCCGAAGCTCTCGGCATCAGCAATGGTCAAAGACTGCGCGTTTCTACCCGTCGTGGTGAGATTGAAATTGACGCATTTGTGACCAAGCGAATCCAACAAGGGGTGATTTTTATTCCGTTCCATTTTGTCGAATCGCCAGTCAATCGTTTAACCACTACAGCCACTGACCCACACGCTAAGATCCCTGAGTTCAAAGTGGCGGCGGTCAAAGTAGAGCCTTTAGTTGAGTGCACGGAGCAAGCAGCACAAGTTCACTAACTCTACTTACTCCAACGCCAAAGCCAGCTCATTTGAGCTGGCTTTTTTAATTCGATCATCGCGTTATTTAATTAGCGAGAGTATCGCTTTAAACTCTGGTTTTCGGCAGTCTTTCACCAGTTCGTACAAACACATTTCCAGTCCGGTTAATTGAGCACCTTGGCTAACCAATTTATTAATCCCCAACTGTTTGTTTTGTATTGTTCGCGAAGAAACACAATCCTCAACGAGCTGCACTTCATAATTTTGTTTTATTAAGCTCATCGCGGTTTGATAAACACAAATATGAGTTTCAATTCCACACACCAGCCATGTTTCAATATCAGCTCGATGAATCGCTTGCATAACTTCGGGTTCTGCGTAGCCATCAAAGGTAAATTTAGTTATTGCTTTTTGCTCAGAAAGCAAAGTCGATAACTCTTCAACTGTTGCTCCTAATTTCTCAGGGTTTTGCTCTAGCCAAACAATCGGCAAACCTAATATCTGCGCCCCCTTAATTAACTTAGCGCAATTCTCAATCAATAAATCACTGTCGTTTACAATCCTTGCTAACTTGCCTTGCACATCGACAACGATAAGTCCGGTGTTATTTTTATTTAACATTATTATTCCCTTCACCAACTTGTTGTATTTATTAAAACACGAGGATTGAGATAACAGCTTAATCAATCACGGATTTTTGTTGAACGCTAAGTATAGTTGGACTTTCTGCCAACCAGAAATATCACTTTAAAAAAAGAGGGAACTTATACTTTAGGTGCCTGTCTCACGAACGTTATCTGTCACAAGTTTCGCATCAATTTGCGCTTAAAGGTGGTCAAATTCCCACTCCAAAACCTCACTTTGTCCCTTTCTTTGTAGGGGGTATAGGCAAATTCTTACAAAAAACAATAAAACACCGTTCGAAACCAATTGAACACCGTACAAAACAATCTCTACAATCCAACCAACAAATTCAATGACTTACATATAAAAACAGAGTCAATGTGTCTAAAAATTTATTCTTTTATAATAAAAAGTTATTATTTTACTAGTCGTTTATAAGAAAATTCCTATCATAGCAACATAATTACAACACCGAGCGACTTCTTATGGTTTATTTAAGTGATGACAGCAAACTGGGTAGAGGAACAACCAGAACTTGTTATCAGCATCCTGAGAATGAAAATTTATGCATTAAAGTGATGCACAGTCATTCAAAGCTGAAAATAAATTTCTTGGAATTCAAATTTTACCAGAAGCTAGCAAAAAAAAAGGTTCCTCTAGAACATCTACCTCAATGCTATGGTTTCGTTGAAACCAATTTAGGTAAAGGGTTGGTCTACGAAAGAATAAAATCTGATTATGCGGATAATCTTGAGCAAATTGTCAAACGTCGACTTTTGCCAAAGAACAAGATTATTTCGATGTTAAAGGACTTAGAGAATTACTGCTTAGACAATATTATTAGCATGTGTGACCGTGGACTGAGAAATATAATTCTAAGCAAAGATAAGTTGTATTATATTGATGGCATTATTACCAATAAAAAACGCAAGTCATTTTTATATACTGGTTTATCTTTCCTTTCTCGTAGAAAAACACGCAAGACAATTCGAACCATGATTAATACTTTGGAACAGGAGTATTAATAAATGGGACAGTGGCATCGAAATATGAGGATTTCCTCGTGGACGATGCCACTGTTTGATTACGCAGTCTCTAACTCTACTAGGCAATCAATTCTGTTCATCACGCCATTTTCAATCATGAAAAATGCGTCTTGCGGTAAATCTTGCTCCCAGACTTGCTCGTAACTCATATCCATCAAAGCGCCGCGCAATACTGCACCTGTCAGCGCGTGGCTAATCACCACAACATCGCCATCAGCAGGTAAGTCATTAAGCCAAGACAACAGTCTCGCTTTCACCGACTGGTACGACTCTGATTGCGGTGCCTGAAGATACCAATCGCTTTGTGACAACAAGTTAGGCTGCTCTACCACTAGGCTAGGGATGGTTCTTTGCTCCCACTCCCCTAACGCAAACTCTTTGAGTCTTTCGTCTTGCACGATTTCAGAAGCACAGTGACCAACTTGTTCACACACAATCGTCGCCGTCTGAACGGCACGACCTAACGGGCTGGCATACACTCGATACGTTCGCTCACCCAGATATTTACTTAGCTCTGTCCCCACGCTGCGCGCCTGAGCCAGTCCTTTATCGGTTAATGGTGAGTTGCAGTGTCCTTGGAGTTTTTGCTCCGCGTTAAACTGTGTTTGACCATGTCTTAATACAAATATTCTTCTTGTCACTTTGATTCCCTATCTTCGGCTGTAGCCCATAAAAAATATCGTAAATACTACGATGGTGCAAAAAGCCGGATTTGGGTCAATTTTGACTCGCAGGCAAGGCTTGAATCATTGTTAGCGCGCAGCGCTCGCCCACTGCTTCTGAACTCTGTGCATGCTTTTGCCGACTAAAACGATCAGCACTGCGCCAATCAATACAGGCGTGAAGATAAAACTCCAACCTTGCCCAGCCAACATAATCAACATTGGGTTCGCACCTGCAGGTGGATGAGTCGTTTTGGTTAATAGCATTACGCTCACACCCAAACCTGTCGCCAAAGCCAAGGTCAACGGAGTCACTCCCACATATTGGGTAAAGGCGACGCCAATGATCGCCGTTAGCAAATGACCGAAAATTACGTTCTTAGGCTGGGCTAGCGGGCTATCTGGCACGCCAAACACCAGTACCGTCGTTGCGCCGAAAGGGGCCATTACCAATGCGACTTCACTCATCGACACTTCCAAAAATGACAGTAGGCCTATCGCCAATGTAGCTCCAATTCCAGCAATAACCGACACGTTTAATTGATTCATAGTTTGCTCCTTAAAAAGTAGACCAATCTGTCTACAAAATTAAAATAGACAAGTTGGTCTACTTTTGTCAAACTGTTTTTAAACGCGGAGGATTTATGAGTAAAAAGCGTCAGTTGCTGATCGATACAGCGCTCGATCTGTTCTATAAAAATGGGATTAACTCGATTGGCATCAACGAGGTATTGAAAGTCTCAGGGGTGGCAAAACGTACGCTCTATACACACTTTGACAGTAAAGAAGCACTGGTTTTGGCGGCGCTGATACAAAGACATCAGATTTTCTGCACTTGGTTAGCCGACCAAATCGCCGACTCAAACGATGATCAGCAGCTGATAGAAAACCTATTCAAGGCACTTGAGCGATGGTTTAACAGTGCAGAAGCGGCGCTAGGCGACTTTCGCGGTTGTTTCTTTATCAATACCGCCGCGGAATTTAGCGATGTGAACAGCGAAATCACTCGCTATTGCGCGCAGCACAAACAAACGGTACGAGAGATCATTCAACGTCAAATGCACACAGATAACCCACTGTTGTTGGATGCCATTTGCCTGCTAAAAGAAGGCGCGATCACAACAGCGTACATGACAGGGCAAGGGAAAGATGCAAGTGCGAAGAGCATCCAGATTCTGAACGCTCTGCGACAAGAGTCGTCTAAGTAGTGCTGACCTAGTTAATCGACGTGAATTTCAGTTTTCGGATACTCAGCGTGTTGAAACATCAGCTCAATGTCACTTTTCAGCACGCGACTTTCAGACAAAGGCGGTAGCTCATCCAAGGCGAAAAAGCCGATATCTGAAATCTCGATATTGGTCTGTGGCTGACCAGATTCAAAGCGACAAAGGAAAAACATCTTGTAGATATGCTGCGGGTATTTGGGTAGGTAAGGATGCACATCGCGGTCTTTAATCGCCACCAGTTTGGGGTCGCTGACGTGATAACCGGACTCTTCCAGCACTTCTCGAACAACACCTGTCGACGGCGTTTCACACACGTCTGCCCAACCACCCGGCATGGTCCAGCAGTCATCTTCCCGCTCACGAACTAAGAGGATCTTACCGTCTTTGATCACACCTGCGCGTAAGTCTACTTTGGGTGTCGGATAACCAACCTCTGGCACGAAAAGCTGCTCGACTCGTTCCACCGACGTATTCGCTAACTGCGCGATCATCTGGTGCGAAATTCTGGAAATTTCGTCGAAACGCTCTAGATCGAACTTGTCTTTTGAATAGGCCTGCCCCGCTTGGCTTAACGCCTGCAACTGCTTAGCCCAATTCATCCATTGGCTCATGTTTCCTCCCCGTTTTCGTCTTAGACTGTAAGTCGAGCGATCACTTATCTGATGGATGTGCTATCCCATCAACAATCTTAACCGGTTCCAGTTCATATGGATTGACGCCTTCTAAGCATGCGACATTGATGGCAAATTGATGCGGATTAGAACGGCGTTGGTGGTGTGTGTAGATACCACAAGTCTTACAGAAATAGTGTTTCGCTGTCATGGTATTGAATTGATACAAAGTCAGATTTTCTTCTCCCTGAACAATTCGAAGGTTTTCCAGCAATACAGACGCGGCAATTGCACCTCTTTTACGGCACATCGAACAAGTGCAACGCCTTGGGTCTTCCAAGCCATTAGGCATCGTCAGTTCAAGGACCACCGCACCGCAGTGACAACTCGCTTTATGTACTGGTTTGATTTCCATATCTTAGCTCCTTGATCAGCTACATAAACTGCAGCACTAAACAGGTAATGAACGCAGGCATACCCGCGATAAACAACACAAAGCCAGTTTGATAGTTTTGGCGGTAGTGTTGTTGTTGCTCTTGATCGAAATCGTGTCCTTTGACCATGCTGTAAACTTTATCGGTGCGTGAATTATCCAAACGTGTCGTTTTACTGTGGATTCCACCTTCCCACATCAGCTTGGCGCAAATCCAAATTACGATGACGATAAAAAACAGAAAATCGATAAGATTGGTCGCTTTGAAAAACGCCACATATTGGGAAAGGACAAACACCACTAAGGCGGCCGCGAGATTGATCAACACGACTGTTTTTAACAGATGCAACAACTCAATACCTCCATTTAGCCCAGCATGCGGCACGTGCTGAGTGTGTCAGTACAGCCTAGTTCACTGACAATGACATCATTTTGTAGTCCGAATCGTTAAAGCCAATTTTTTCGTACGCTCGTTTGGCGATTGCATTGCTTTTGTGTACATAGATTCGTAACTCGAGTCCGCCTTTACGACGCATCTCATCTTCAACCACATTAATCAGCTTGCCCATCAAACCTTGTCCACGATACTCCGGTTTGATGTACATACTTTGTATCCACCAATAGTAACCTGCGTTCCAGTCACTCCATTCTTTGACCGCTGAAACGTTGCCACAAGGACAATCATTCTCGTCAACAAGCACCCAATAAGTCGCGATCGAACTGTCATGTAACGCAGCGCTGATTCCTCTTTCAAGCGTCTCTGGAATCTTAGTAACATTCTCAGCTTCGCGCGCTTCTTCTACAGTAAATTCAATGAGATCCGGTAGATCACTTAAGTCGGCTTTTCTTACTTCCATCATCTGCACTCCTTGCTAGGATTTTTAGTCGAGTATTTATTTCCTGCTCAACCACTTTGCCTGATAAAAAGTCGCTTAGTCTACGCTTTCTGGTCAGCGAATTGTGTGAAAGTACGATAGTTTGAACTGAGTCATCTCATGGATAGCGCGTATCTAGTTTTTTGTTGACCTAAATCACTGGTGGATCACGAAATTCTCTTAGTCACCTCGAAATCACTTCCACGCTGTAGCTGATTTCAATCGCTGGTTTGAGCATCAGACTCACGTGGCAATGGTGACTAACGGCTTGTTGTGCAGCAGAGCTTAATAAGCCGGTAGGGGTGCCTATCTCTTTGGCACTAAATTGCAGTTTGGCGGATTGATACAACCGTGCTTCATCATCGGTCAGAGTATAGGTTAGCTTATTGCTCAGTTGCTCAACATCAACGCCATGTTCTTGTAAATAGAGCACCACATCGGTAGCGCCGCATGACCCGAGCGCAGAAAGTAAACTTGGTCAGACAAGGAGCTACACCATTTTCTACATCCACCAGCAATTGCGATCCATTGCTGGTGGTTACGTTAAACTGACACGCTATTTGGATAGTCATATACTACTTTTTAAACAATGTATCCTTTCTTTTAGTATCCAATTATGTACCGGCTATACTTGGGGATAAATTTCTTGAAAGCCTTAGCAACGAGAATACAGAAAAGAGAAACGAAAACTACATATATGCACCAAATAAACCAAGAGTTATTGTTTAAAAATGGCAAATTTAACTTAACAGTGAACCATATTAAAAATGGATGAATAAAGAAAACTGTAAAACTTGTTGATGCGATAGCATGGATATATTTGTTGTTATAATCTTCGAACCTGTTCAATAGTATCATAAAGAAAAAACAAAGAAGTATTTTTTGAATATACATCAAATCTATCGATGAAATTTCAAATGCTTCTTTATGATAATTACCAACAACTCCAATGTTTACTTGAAGCAATGCTATGACTATAGCTAAAAATATCATGTATACTTCTTTCCCGTTTAGGTAATCATATATCTTATCTCGATAAATTGACACTGTTATCCCAATTAGATAAATGGGCGTATAATATATTAAACTCTGCAGAACAAAGATGTTAGCTATAGGCCTGTGAATAACCATAGAGACTATTGACATAGCGACTATCACGCCTAACTTGTACTTGAGCCTTACTTTAATAAAATAAACATGCAAAGGCGAAGAGATAAAAACTAACATAATGAAAGGTATATACCAATACGCAGTCAAAAAACGACCTGACGAATAATACTTTAGTGCAGGTATAACATATTCATAAAACAGGCCAGTGCCATTTGGAAGAAAATAATCCCCAAATACATCCTTCTTCATATACACATATAAAAAAACAGGTAAAAACCCAAGAACCAAATATGGTACAAGAACATTCTTAACTTTACCTAAAACAAACTTACTATATTTAAATTTTGGGTAAAAAATATAATGGAACAAAAAACCAGATATAAAAACAAATAATGCAGTCCCACCTTGAATTAAATTAACGACGACTTTTTCTACTATACTGTCGATTTCTAAACCAGTGACACCAAACGAATGGCCTGCGACAATCAATAATATCGCAATTGCTCTAAAATGATTAAAAGAATTAATATGCAAAGCATCCTCCAAAGTGATACCAACATCAGCATTAATAACAAAACAAGTTGCTAATAGTTTCATTCAAAAAGCAAATGTGAGGATAAGCCCATTAATAGAGTTTATAGAACACCAGCTTTGTTTGGCATAGTACCTTTAGGAGCAAAAGTATCTAGGAAAAATATATTTTTATTTGAAGAGTTAAATTAATGAGACACTTTTGCAACTTTGTTCTTAAATCTTATTAGCCAATAATCATTTTATAAACCACTGTTGTCGAGTGATACGATACAAACAGTGGCGTTCTAGTGGATGGCCCGCCTCGAGCTTTGGGTGGTTAAAATCCTGTCCGGTATTTTCCATTCCTAACTTCTGCATGACTCGCTGCGACGGTTGGTTAGGAAGCGCAGTAAAGGCGTACACCTCTGAACGCTTCAAGTGATTAAACGCAAACTCCAACACCTTGTCTGCCGCTTCCGGAGCGTAACCAAAACCCCAAAATTCAGCGGCTAATCGCCAGCCGATTTCAACAAAAGGTGCGTTTGGGATACCGCTGTTTTCATCTTGATAATGCAAGCCAACAAACCCGATCAGCTGCCCGGTGGCTTTCAACTCCACCGCCCAAAACCCCCAACCACGCTCCGTGATTAAACGGCGCATTAAATCTACCTGATCATCGCTTTGCTGCTTGGTTAATGTGTGGGGGAAGTAGCGCATGACATTACTGTCTGAGCATAGCTTTGCGTAAGGCTCATAATCACTTTTTTGCCAATCTCTGATTCGTAAACGTTCAGTTTCCATCATAGTATGCACCTTTATGCTCAACAGGGACTGATACTCTACCTACTTCACTCTTCAACCCCAAGCCTTGTTTAAGAAATCTTCAGTAGTGAGGGGGAAAGCGTGCCCAGACTAAAGTTCCGCGTGGGTCATTATTGCTTTTATTATCAGAAGCGATAGAATCCCTACGCTACTTAGCAAACGTTTAATTTATTCTCAGGGCGGGGCGAAATTCCCCACCGGCGGTATACCTGTTTTAGGTGAGCCCGCGAGCGCTCGATTCGTCGAGGTCAGCAGATCTGGTGAGATGCCAGAGCCGACGGTTATAGTCCGGATGAGAGAGAATGAAAACACACCAACGCTTTAGGTCTATTGGCCTAATAGGTTTGGTGTATTTCGTTTTGACTGAAGTATGGAAAATTGCATTGAGTTTATGTCTATCTGTGTGCCTAAGGCACGAGATAGATGCGTCAAACTTTCACAGATGTGTGGTTGTGCTTTGAGCACCCCGCATAGGTTTTAGTGCGTGTTTTTGACCCATTCTTCAATCCTCATGTATGCCCTGATTCTGGTGATATTTAGGAGTAACCATGAATCAGTCATCACTACTTGCCGAATTCGGCGACCCAATCACTCGCGTTGAAAACGCACTGTTCGCACTTAAAGAAGGCCGTGGCGTTCTGCTTCTTGACGATGAAGATCGTGAGAACGAAGGCGATATTATCTATTCTGTCGAGCACCTTACCACCGAGCAAATGGCTCTGATGATCCGCGAATGCAGCGGCATTGTGTGTCTGTGCTTGACGGAAGAACAAGCGGACAAACTTGATTTGCCACCGATGGTCGTGAACAACAACAGTGCGAACCAAACTGCGTTTACCGTTTCTATCGAAGCAAAAGTCGGTGTGACCACAGGTGTGTCTGCACAAGATCGTGTAACAACGATTAAAACTGCAGCGAACCCAACCGCTCAACCAACAGACCTTGCTCGTCCAGGCCACGTTTTCCCATTACGCGCGCGCAAAGGCGGTGTGATGACCCGTCGCGGTCACACAGAAGGCACTGTGGATCTCATGCAAATGGCAGGGCTACAACCTGCTGGCGTATTGTGTGAGTTAACCAACCCAGACGGTTCAATGAGCAAAACGCCGGAGATTATCGCTTTTGGCAAACTGCATAACATGCCAGTGTTGACCATCGAAGACATGGTTGAATACCGCAAGCAGTTCGATTTGAAACTCGCTTAATCCATCAAGGCCAAGCTGATAAACTTGGCCTTTTGGTTATCATTTTAAAAGCGACCCCATCTTGGCAAACCATTTCGACAACCACATCATCCGCCTCATAGAGCAAGACCCAATCAGGCGTGAAGCTCTAGAGCATGTCGCAAGCCTTCATTTACCCGATTGCTATCTTGCCGCGGGTTTTGTTCGCAATCTGGTGTGGGATCATTTGCATCACAAGACCCAAGCAACACCACTCAACGATGTCGACGTGATCTACTTTGACGCAGATGAGTCCAAGGACGATACCCACCTCATATACGAAGCAGAGCTGACGCGCCGAATGCCGACGCTCAACTGGCAAGTTAGAAATCAAGCAAAGATGCACCAAAGAAATGGTGACGCGCCCTACTCCAATTCACTGGATGCGATGAGCTATTGGCCAGAGAAGGAAACAGCAATTGCGATCAGGCAGAACAAAAAAGGCAGCTACGAGTGTATTGCTGCCTTTGGTTTTGAGTCTTTGTTTGCGCTTAAGATTAGTCACAATCCCAAGCGTTCTCTCGCGGTCTTTGAACAACGTGTTACTTACAAGCAATGGCGAACTATATGGCCAAAACTAACCGTTGTGACTCACTCTAGTTAAGACGCTGTAGAGCTTGCTTCGATTGGTTTACTTTGCGCTTGACTGCTTTTGATTGAAAACAATACCAACAACGCAAAAGCGATCAGCGACGAAACCAAACTCACGTACAAGGTGCTGTAGTAGTTAAACAGTTCACCGACAAAGCCCACCGATAAGCTCGCAACCAACATCGCGATGTTCATCATACTCGAGAACAGAGTTGACGCTGTGCCTAATCGGTCACGCATCATATCTTGCAGCACTACCATACCAAGGGTGGCGCATACACCGATGTAGAAACCATTTAACAGCTGTGCCACTAACATCGCTGAGAATGACGTATTAAACATCATCACCAAATAGAACACACAACCAATCGCCACACCGAGCGTCATCACCTTAATCGCGCCAAACTTTTCAGCCATCTTGCCCGCACTCAACATCACCGGGATTTCAAACGCAGCCGCCGCACCGAACAACAGCCCGAGCCAACTTGGATCGACTTTTAGCTCCTGCGATAAATAAAGCGGCATACTGGTGATGTAGAGGTTATTCGCAGCAAAGGTACACACAACGATCACGCAATAAAGCACAATCATGGCGCTGATTCCCCCCGACATCGGAACAGGCTGATCGCTTTGCCCTACTTTGGTTTCTTTCGTCACAACGCTGGATGGAAGATACTTAATAATCACTAAAATAGCGAAACTGACCACGGCGGCAGACACACTAAATGCCGCACCAAAGCCATAACTTGCCTTCAACATAAACGCAGCAGGAGGGCCGAAAACCCAAGCAATCGCGATCCCTGCACGCATCGTGGAGAGGAAAGTAGTGCTGTCTTTGACATAGCGGTCGCCATACTCTCGCCCTAACGCAAATAGCTGACCAAACGACGCACCACTTACGCTACCAAACACCGTTGCGACAGCCACGGCGGTCCAGTAGTCACGCACAAAAATAAAACTCATCACAGTGACCAAATAACAACTGAGCGAGACGATTAAAATCGTTTTTCGTTGCCAGTTACGATCTGATTGTCTCGCAATCAACTGCGATACAATCACAGAACTGACAATCGCTATCACCATGTAGACGCTGAGCATCATAGGCTCGGCGCCTAATGCTTCAACAATGAATAAGCTTGATAGCGGGTAAAAAAATGCACCGCATAGACCAGTGACGAATGCGGTAAGTACAAACAATAAAGCGGTTTTGTCTTTAAACATTTAGGCTCCTCTAAGCGAATGACCACTTTGTTACTACCTGGTCAGTCTACTCAAATATCAGTTATGCAATTGATAGTATTCGACCCACCTCTAATACTAATCATTCAAGATAACGAGTTACTTTGACAGCAGAGAAACAGCTGATCTAGCCTAAGCGGCGAAAGTCAGGAGCAACGAACATGAAACCATTTATTGAAAACGTCCTTAACGCCACCAGTAGCGACTGGACGGTGCGTGAGTACCACTGCCGAGTGCATAAACAAGAGTTTTCATGTTCGTGGCACTACCACAATGAGTACGAGTTGGTGCTTTATCAAGACCCTCACGGCGTGTTCAACGGCAGTTATCTTGCTGGTGATGCCATTGGCGAAATCCACCACAACACCGCCTTACTTTATGGTCCGGGATTACCCCATATGCTGACGGGACAAATTCTGGGGACAGAAGAAAAAGCGCACCATTCGATCATCGTCTGGTTTAAGCAACCTTGGATAGAAAAGCTGCAAGCCACGATCCCTGAAGCGCGCCACATTAAACGCTTATTGGAGCAAGCTTCTTACGGCGTAAAATTCAGCACGGGCACATCGCAAAAGGTCGCGAAATTGTTATCAGGGATAGAGGCCATCGAGCGCCAATATCAGGCTGTTCGCGTAATCGAAGTACTACTGCTGCTTTCTAATGATAGCGAGTACTTACGTCTTTCCTCTTCTCCATACCGACTGAAACAGCTAACTGGAGATCAAGACGCTTATCAAAAGGTCGAACGCGCGACTCGATTTATCGAAGAAAACTACAACGCATCGATAAAAATATCTGACTTATGTAAGGCGCTACACATCAGTGAAAGCTCTGCCTACCGACTGTTTGAAAAGCATTATGGGATGAGTTTTTCTGACCACGTGAAGCAATTTAGAATCGGCAAAGCCTGCGAGTTACTCGCCAGCACATCGTTACCTATTTCACTCATCGCAGAAAGAACCGGATTTCAGAACCTGTCTAATTTCAACCGTCAATTCAAAGCGGTCAAAGAGATGACGCCGAGTACATTTAGAAGTCGCTTCTAGCGCAAAGTCAGAGATAAGCAAAAATGAGATCTTGCTTCGGGCGGGTTTTTGCTCATGCGGGCAACTTATTGCTCGATTTAAGCAACTTA